>OZ240210.1:2562500-7362500 GCA_965197495.1 Candidatus Marinacidobacterales bacterium | reverse complement strand
GCCCTCGGCCATCCGATTGGCGCGAGCGGTGCGCGTGTTCTCACGACGCTCCTGCATGCATTGAAAGATCGCGGCGGCCGTCGCGGTGTGGCGACACTCTGTCTCGGAGGCGGCAACGGCGTCGCTCTCGCGATCGAGCTGGTTCAGTAAGGAAAAAAGTGATCGAAAAAGTCGCCGTCATGGGTGCGGGCACGATGGGAAACGGCATCGCCCAAGTCTTCGCGCAATCGGGATTCGAAGTTTATTTGCGCGACGTCGAAGACGCATTCGTCGACCGTGGTCGCGGTGCCATCGAAAAAAGTCTCGCGCGGTTGGTGAAAAAGGAAAAACTCACGGACGACGACGCGAAAGCGGCTTTTGCTCGCGTGCGCTCGGGAACGGAGCTCGAGCCCGCCAAGGATGCGCCCTTCGTCGTGGAAGCCATCATCGAGAAGACCGACGCGAAGCGGGCCATCTTCGAAGAGCTCGAGCGCATCACGGCTCCCGAGGCGATTCTCGCGAGCAACACGTCTTCGATCTCGATCACGAAGCTCGGGGCGATGACTTCGCGTCCCGACCGCTTCATCGGGATGCATTTCATGAACCCCGTGCCGGTGATGAAGCTCGTCGAGATCATTCGCGGGTTGGGAACTTCGGACGAGACCTATCGAGTGACGGAAGAGCTTACGAAAAAACTCGGCAAGATACCCGTCGAGGTCAACGACGCCCCAGGCTTCGTCTCGAACCGTGTCTTGATGCCGCTCATCAACGAAGCGATCTTCACCTATATGGAAGGCGTGGCCAGTCCCGAGGCGATCGACACGGTCATGAAGCTCGGGATGAACCACCCGATGGGGCCGCTCACGCTCGCGGACTTCATCGGCCTAGATGTTTGTTTGAGCGTCATGGAAGTGCTGCACGACGGCTTCGGCGATCCCAAATACCGGCCGTGCCCACTCTTGAAGAAGATGGTGGATGCCGGTTATCTGGGCCGGAAGAGCGGAAAGGGATTCTACGAATACTCGGACTGATTAGTGTCTAGTCTTACGGCGCCGCCACCACACGATCGCGACGACCGGCCCCACGATCGCGACTTCGCGCGCCACCGCGACCCAATTGTGGAGCCCGAAGAGCTCTCTGAGCGTCCCTCTCCAGATATTGTCGAAAAACAGCACGGGCGAGATGGTGAACGCGTCCGAGAACGGCCATAGAAGCTCTACCCCGAAAGGTGCGGCCGTGTCTTTGGAGAACATGTCCAAGACGATGTGCGTGAGGTAGGCGGCTCCTAGAATCCACGCATCCCGCTCGGGAAGAGGCCGTTTGGCCCAACTCGCCAAAAAATACGCTACCAAGCAAAAAAAAGTGGCGAACCCGAGGCTATGGGTGAAATAATGGTGATAGTTATGGCTCGCGAGAAAACTGAGTCCGAAATCGAGGTCGGCGGCACAGGCCGCGAAGACGGTGCTTCCGAAAAGCACCAAGTCTTCCCGGCGAGCTTGACCTTGACGCGCCGCGAGATAGACAGCGGCGCCGGCCAGAGCGTGAGCGACAGGTGTTGGCATCGAAGACGAAGCGTAACATAATGACGCGCAGGTCTATATCCGGTAGGTAATTAGCTTGAGCACTCTATATGTGGTAGGCTCCCGCCGACCGGGAGGTTTGAGCATCTCGATTTCGTCTAGATTGATGAAAGCTGAGAGCCGAGAGCGCGGCCGATGGGTCGTCTCCGGCGGTGGGGAGCCATACGGTTTCCCGAAGTTGAACCAGAACACGTTCCAAGGGCTACACGGGGTAGCCTCCCGGAAAGGAGAACTATGGCGGAAGACAAAGACGAACGGTCCAAAGCGATCGACATGGCGATGGGCCAGATCGAGAAGCAGTTCGGTAAAGGCTCGATCATAAAGCTCGGTTCACGTGACACGGCGGACGTAACGTCCATCTCTACGGGCTCGATATCGATCGATGCCGCGCTCGGTGTGGGCGGGATGCCCAGAGGGCGCGTAGTCGAGATCTTCGGACCTGAATCTTCAGGTAAGACCACGCTTGGGATTCACATCATTGCCGAAGCGCAAAAAGCGGGCGGCATGGCTGCCTTCGTGGATGCCGAGCATGCGCTCGACGCGGTCTACGCGAAAGCACTCGGTGTCGATACGGACGAGCTGCTCGTCTCGCAACCCGATAGCGGTGAGCAGGCGCTCGAGATCACCGAAGTGCTCATCCGGAGCGGCGCGGTCGACGTCATCGTGGTGGACTCGGTCGCGGCGCTCGTGCCACGCGCCGAGCTCGACGGCGAGATGGGTGACGCGCAGATGGGTCTTCAAGCGCGCTTGATGTCGCAAGCAATGAGAAAGCTCACGGCCATCACGTCGAAATCGAACACCTGTCTCGTCTTCATCAACCAGATCCGCGAGAAGATCGGCGTGATGTTCGGGAATCCCGAGACGACGACGGGCGGCCGGGCGCTGAAGTTCTATTCTTCGATCCGTGTCGATATCCGGCGGATCGCGTCCATCAAAGACGGCGACCAGATCGTGGGCAACCGCACCCGAGTCAAAGTCGTCAAAAACAAAGTCGCCGCGCCCTTCCGCCAGGCAGAGTTCGACATTCTTTATGGCAAAGGGATCTCGAAAGAGGGCGATCTCCTCGACCTCGCTGTGTCCTCGACCTCGCTGTGTCGTACAACATCATTGAAAAGAGCGGCGCATGGTATTCCTACGGCGAAGAGCGTATCGGTCAGGGCCGCGAGAACGCTCGGCGCTTCCTCATGGAAAAGCCAGACGTGGCCCAGAAAATAGAGAGCAAATTACGTAAGGAACTGGGCCTAACCTCGGACGGCGCAACCCAACCCGCCGCAAATGGAGAGGAGGCCGCTGCCTCGAAGGCGTCGAAAGCGCGAAGCGGCCCCCGCGAAGTCAAAGTCGCGGGACGCCCACGAGCTTAAACCCCTCGGGCCAAGGCCGGAGCCCGCACCCCCGGCGAGGCTCCGGCCGCACTTTTTCCGTATCTTGACTTTTCTCGACCCCCCGCTAAAATGGGGGGCTCTTTTGCCGGGGTAGCTCAGTCGGTAGAGCGAAGGACTGAAAATCCTTGCGTCGGTGGTTCAATTCCACTCCCCGGCACCATCAATAAAGGACTTATCGGATCTAAGTTCTCCCGTTTCTCAGATTTGGGGACAATTTAGGGACAGATTCGAAGGATGGCTCAGGCCACTCGATGGTACCCCTCAGCCCGAAAGCGGAATGGAGGCGTTCGATGAAGGCGAGACGATTCGCCATGTACCGGCGACGCGCTCCTCGAGCGCCAACGTGAGGTTAGTAGCGACTGGCACCTTTCGCAGGCGAAGGCGCTCCTTGCGTTCGACCGCAGACGAGAACTCGACAGCACTCTTGTTTATGCCGCTGTCGAACTCCGCACCATCGAGCCCCGGGCGAACACTCGATCCAACTCGCCCTCATAACCGGTGGCCCTCAGTGCGTCAACTAACCACGCCTCCGTTGCTCCGGAGTAGAAGGTGTACCCGAGTCCGAGAAAGACCGAGACAGCCGAAAAGAGTAACAAGCTGCCCCCAACTGCCGAGGCGCCAACGTAGGCCAGAGTAGCAGCGAATACGATGAGTATGCTCAGAAGGAACGAGGCCCGTCTGCCCAGCGTGTCGGCCACTACACCGGTCGGTATCTCAAAAATAAACACGCCGGCAGTGAAGGCGGCGTTGGCTATAAACACGCCGAAGATGTCGAGTCCTGCATCAAGCAAAAAGAGAGTGTTTACACCCCAGATCAACGAAGCAGAAAGCGTATACGACCCGGCGATGGCAAAATACGTTCGGATAATCTGGTCTGTGGTCACGGATTGGAGGCAGAGTACATCATGTGCTGAATGAATCCATACCTTGAGCCAGATTTAAGCCTGACAAGGTGATAACTTTCCGTTACATCTTCGTGTGATTTATCAGGATCATTTGCCGTCGGCGTAACCGCGTAGCTACAACTGCCCGCGGCGTGACCTCTTGACGGAACCATCGTTAGGTGGTGTTGTAGCTAGGGGCTCTGGCGCCGAAGACGAGCTTCGACACGGGTTTTCGATGTCCCAACGGAAAGAATAACTTGTGGAGGGTGGTCACGGAATGGTCACGGATTCCTGCCTAGAGGTCGCGCTATAAAACTGGGAGAGTGTGTTCCACTCGGTCGAGATGGCCGTCGCGTGGGGCCGTAAACATAATGGATTTGAATGACATCGGGGCCATCGGCATGGACGAGATCCGATGGCACAGATGAAGCCCGGACTATGGGAACGCTGAGATCACCGTGCTCTTGATATGCGACCCCATTCCCTCTCCCGTCAGTACAATAGGAAAGGATTTCGCGACGACACAGAGGGGGTGGTTATGAGTTGGTTCGAGCTCTGGTGGATCTTCCCCGCTGCTGTAGCCTTTTCGACCCTAGCCATTGGCTCTGGTGTTTCCGGCGCCCTGTTCTTCAGCCCCTTTTTCATGCTCGTCGTGGGCTTGAGTCCCGTCCAGGCGGTGGGCGCGGGTCTCCTCACTGAAGTCTTCGGCATGGGAAACGGCCTTCGGGCCTACGTCACAGCGAAGCTCGTGGATTACGCCACCGCTCGTTGGCTCCTGAGTGGGGCCGTTCCGGGTGTGATTTTGGGAGCCGCTGTTGCCGATGCCATCCCCAGCCGCGTGCTGAAGGGTATCTTCGGCGCGGGCTTGCTGATACTGGCCGGCTTTCTCATTTTGGTTCGCAGCCCAGAGGAGTGCGAGCCCGGCGATCGCGCAGTGGCGCTCATCGAGCGTAAATCGAAGGGCAAGGGCACCACCGTGATCCGGGCCAAGGATGGTTCAGTTTACGAATACTCGACCTGCTGGCGCGTTCCAGGGGTCGCCATGGCTGCGGTGGGCGGCGTTCTTACCGGAATGATCAGCGCTGGTCTTCCCGAGATCTCGACCACTCAGCTCGTCGTGCGATGCCGCGTACCTCCTCGTGTCGCGATCGCGACGAGCGTGTTCACGCTCGCCTTGGTGGCTGCCCTGGGGGCAGCGGTGCATGCTCTCCACGCGGAGCCGGTCTGGAAGGTCGTCGCCTGGAGCATCCCCGGCGTTCTTGTTGACCCATCCCTAACGCCTCTCTCTCTAGGAGTTTCCGGTGTTTTCCACAATCGCGGCAGCGTCCATAGGCCATACCCTCGCGCCCAAATCAGATCCCCAGAAACGACAGGAGAACCCTTTTTCTTACCTCGCCCCAGGATTCACGACCGCCACTTCGCAAGTAACCTCTGCACGATTTCCACTGCTGTCCATGGCGACGGCTGTCCAAGTGATGTGGTCTCCCACACCCTTTGACGAAAAAGGTGGCAAGTCCTTTCACGGACCAGCGAGTCACGGCGAGAGTCCGGATCGTCCAGTCAGCTTGGATTTTCGTCCCCGATTCGAGGACACTGAGCGACTGGCCTGGATGCGTGCGGGGCCTCGTTGAAGAGGTCGGGGCGATCTGACATGATAGGCGGTTGCGCGGGTCGTTGAGTGCCTGGGAGGCCTGGTCCGAAGTGAGGGAATCAACCGAGTGGAATCTGCATTCAGTGTGTTTGTCAGCGGCATGGTCGGCGTTTTTGCCGGCATGGGGGCGCTTTACGTCACCATGAAGGTCAATGCTTTGGTGGCCGGTGCGGTCGGCCGGAAGCCGGTTAAGGCTGACCAGGCTGAAAAGACTGAGAAGTCTGACTGACCGTGGCTTTTCTCGACCAGCTCGGCTTTTCGTCCCTGACTCCTGGGATGGTGTTTACGGGCTTCCTCGGGCTCGTGCTCATCTACCTGGCCATCCGTAAGCAGTACGAGCCGCTCCTTTTGCTCCCCATAGGCTTTGGTATCCTCGTCGCGAATCTTCCGCTCACGCATCTGATGGAACCTGGGGAGGGACTTCTCTGGCGATTCTATCATTACGGCATCGAGTGGGAGGTGATCCCGCCTCTGATCTTTCTCGGGCTTGGTGCCCATACGGATTTTGGGCCGCTTCTTTCGCAGCCTCGTCTCATTTTTTTGGGGGCGGCGGCGCAGGGCGGCGTTTACGTGACGTTTTTTGTCGCGCACGCCATGGGTTTTTCGTTGAAGGAAGCGGCGACGATCGGGATCATCGGCGGCGCGGATGGTCCCACGACCATATTTCTCGCGGCGCAGATAGCGCCTCAGCTCCTCGGGGCCTGCGCGGTGGCGGCGTACTCTTATATGGCGCTCGTTCCGATCATTCAGCCGCCGATCATGCGGGCTTTGACCACGGAAAACGAGCGAAAGATCCGGATGAAGAAGTCCCGCAAGGTGTCGCCGCTGGAAAAGCTCTTGTTTCCGATCGTCGCTACCATCGTCATCGTGCTGCTCGTGCCCCAGTCGGCCGCGCTCATCTCCATGTTCATGCTGGGGAATCTCTTTCGGGAGTCCAAGGTCGTCGATCGACTGACGGACACGGTTCAGAACTCGCTCATGAACATCGTGACCATCTTTCTAGGCATCAGCGTCGGCGCGACGATGAGCGCCGAGACGTTTTTGCGGCGCGATGTCATTTTCATCTTTTTTCTCGGTTTGTTCGCTTTCATGATCGGCACCGCCACGGGCATCCTCTTGGCGAAGCTCATGAATTTGTTCACCGAGGACAAAATCAATCCCCTCGTGGGGGCCGCCGGGGTTTCGGCGGTCCCGATGGCCGCGCGCGTCGTGCACAAGGTGGGGGCCGAGGCGGACAAGAAAAATTACTTATTAATGTTCGCTATGGGGCCCAATCTTGCCGGCGTGATCGGTACCGTGATTGCGGCCGGGATTTTTCTAACAATATTCAAGTAGCAGGTTCGTGTAGATTTCAGCATGGCAGAAGAAGTTTGCGCACCTCTTTCCGGGAAGGTTTTGTCCCTGGCGGCGGAGGTCGGCTCATCGGTGGAAGAAGACGACGAAGTATTGGTCCTCGAGGCTCTCAAGATGGAGACGGTCGTCTACGCACCTTGCGATGGTCGTTTGAAGGAATTCAAGGTCAAGGTGGGTGATCAGGTCGAAGAGGACGATGTGCTCGCCGTGATCGAGTAACCGATTGCATCGGTAATTTTCAGTGAGGCGAACATGATTTTCGAGCTTAACGAAGAACAGAAACTGGTTCAGGACACGGCCAGGCAATTTGCGTTGGATGACATTGCGCCTACGCTCGAGGAAGAGGAAAAGAATCAGGAATTTCGGACCGAGCGCGTGCGCAAGATGGGTGAGCTGGGCTTTTTCTCCTGCGCGCTCCCCGAGGAGCTCGGCGGAAGCGGGATGGGCTTTTTCGAGTCCGTTTTGATGGCCGAGCAGATCGCGAAGGTCTCCGCGTCGTGGCGTTTACCGTTCAACATGCAGAATCTAGGCCCCGCGGTGACCGTCGCAAAGTTCGGCACCGAGGAGCAGAAGAAAAAGTACATTCCCGGCTGGGTCGACGGCACGCAGATTGGTTTTTTTGCCATGACGGAGCCCGATAGCGGCTCCGATGTGGCGAGCATGAAGACCGTCGCGCACGATCGCGGCGATCATTACGAGCTCCACGGGACCAAGATCTGGGCGTCCAACGCGGCGCAGGGCGACGCGGGGTTGCTCTATGTCTCGACGGACCCGGAGAAGAAGCACAAGGGCATGACGGCCTTCATCCTCGAGCCCAAAAAGCTCGATAATTTCAGCGCCCGGAACATCGAGACGAAGCTCGGACTTCATTGCGCACCGACCGGGGAGCTCGTCTTCAGTGGTACGAAGATTCCCAAAGAAGCTGTTCTCGGCGAGCCCGGTCAGGGTTTCAAGATCTGTATGTGGCAGCTGAACAACACGCGTCTCGGCTGCGCGGCGGGGGCATTGGGTGTCGCCGGAGGTGCACTCGAGTTGGCCATCAACTACGCCAACGAGCGTATCCAGTTCGGCAAGCCCATTTCGAAGCATCAGATGATCCAGGCCCAGATTGCGGAGATGACGGTCGAGCACGAAGCGGCGCGCCTTCTCGTCTACCGGGCCGCGTGGTTGAAGGACAACGGCAAGCACAATCAGTACGAAACGTCCATCGCCAAGTACCACGCTTCCGAGACCGCGGTGCATGCGGCCAACGAGTGCATGAAGATCTTCGGCTCGTACGGCTTCTCCTCGGAATATCCCGCCGAGCGTTTTTATCGCGATGCGAAGTCGCTGCAGATCGTGGAAGGGACCTCGAACATACAGAAGCTCATCATCTCCGGGATCGCCTGCGGGCACACGCCCAATCGTTGAGGCTCGTATGAAACCTTATTTCGAGAAAATGGACGGCTTCGGCAAGGAGCTGAAGGCGGGACGCATCAAACGCGCCGCGACCAGCGCCGAGGAACTGCGCAAGGTCGAGGCCGAGATCGAGGCCGCGAGTCAGAAAGTCCAGGAGGCCGGCTTTCCGACCGAGAAGATCAACAAGCGTGGCTGGATGACCGTCTGGCAAAGGCTCGAATATCTCGTCGACCCGGGGACCTGGCATCCGCTCCACACGCTCTATAACCCGCTCGACAACGTTGAGGGAACGACCAACGTCATCGACGGTCTCGCGAAGATTTCAGGGCGCTGGGCCGTGGTGATTGGCTTCGATAACAAAGTCATGGCGGGGGCCTGGCTTCCCGGGCAGTCGGAGAATATTCTCCGCGTTACGGATCTGGCCAAGCGGCTCAACATCCCGCTCGTCTGGCTGGTGAACTGCAGCGGCGCGAAGCTTCCCGAGCAGGAGAAGTTCTACGCGAACCGCCGGGGCGCGGGGACGCCGTTTTTTCGTCACGCCGAGCTCCAGCAAGCGGGCATCCCGGTGCTCGCGGGGATTTACGGCACCAACCCCGCCGGGGGCGGCTATCAAGGCATCAGCCCGACCATCTTGCTCGCGCATAAAGACGCGAACATCGCTGTGGGCGGTGTCGGGATCGTCTCGGGCATGGCGCCGAAAGGCGGGTTCGACGCGGAGATGCTCGAAGAGCTCATCGCCAAGACGCGCGAGTTCACCGCGCGGCCTCCGGGCGATGTCGAAACGCATTACGAACATACGGGCTTTTTCTTCCGCGTCTATGAAGAAGAGACCGGCGTTCTGGACGGCCTCAAGGAGCTCATGTTGGGTGTCCCGGCTTATGGGCCCGAGTTCTTTCAGGCGGCAGAGCCAGCCGAGCCCGAATTTGCCGGTGACGATCTCTACAAGTTACTCCCGTTCAATCAGAAAGAGGTCTACGACTTCGACGAGGTCCTGGCCCGCCTCGTGGACGGCAGCGAAGGGATGGAGTTCCGTCCGGATTACGGTCCCGAGATGTACACGGGTCTTTGCAAAATCGACGGCAAGCTCATCGGCTGCATCGGCAACCGGCAAGGCTATCTGGGGAAGGGTTATCCCGAATACGCGGATTACCCGGGGATGGGGGGCAAGCTATACCGCCAAGGCCTCATCAAGATGAACGAGTTCGTCACCTTATGCGGGCGCGATCGCGTTCCCATCATCTGGTTCCAGGACACTTCGGGTATCGATGTCGGCGACGTCGCGGAGCGGGCCGAGCTTCTCGGTCTCGGCCAGTCGCTGATCTATTCTATTCAGCAAACTGACGTCCCGATGATGCTCGTCGTCTTGAGAAAGGGCACAGCGGCGTCGCATTACGTGCTCGGAGGACCGACGGCTAATCGCCACAACGCGTTCACGTTGGGGACGGCCGCGACCGAGATCGAGGTGATGCACGGCGAGACCGCGGCCGTTGCCACTTATGCGCGCCGCGCGGTCAAAGAAAAAGATGCGGGGCGGCCTCTCGAGCCTGTGATCGAGAAGATGAACGAGCTCGTGAAGCGCTACTACGACACGTCCCGGCCAGAATATTGCGCGCATTACGGTTTCGTCGACGAAGTGGTGAAGCTCTCGAGCTTGCGTAGCTATCTGGCGGCGTTTGCAGGCGCGGCTTATCAGAACCCGAAATCGGTCTGCCCGCAGCACCAGATGGTTCTTCCGAGAATCATCAAGGGCTGAGTGAAGACTTCGCTCATGGTCCGCGAGAACCCTCTGTACCAACTACTACCAAGAGGTTGCTTTCTTTCTCGACGCGATTGCTGCACCACCCGCGCCATAATGGGTAATACCAAGCGCTGGGCATTACTGGGCTTGAGCATTTCCAACGGTATATATACGGGCCGGCGTCAATCGCCACGGTGCTTCCCCGCCGCCGAAATTGGCAACTTCGGTCCAAGTTGCCGGAACTGCTTCCTCGGGAAAAGCTACTCCAGAGCCGAACTCCGGCCGACGACTACCACCGACGACAACGAGACTTCCTGAGGGAACATGCGTTGCTGGGTTCAGCAGGAAACGATTTGGCGAACGAAACCTGTCGGCGAACAACAAATACGTCCGTGCCTCGATGTCGGAGACGATTACGCCGTGTGAATACCGCAGCGTTTCTGCGATAAGCCTCAAATCGCGCATCGAGTCATTGTGGTGCGCGCTCGCGGCAGACGAGACTCGAAGCGATGTGACCGCGTAAACCGTAAACGCCAGCACCGCCGCTACCTTCCATTCCGTTTTCTGCTTCAGTATCTCCGCAACCGCAACGCCAATCAAAAGAGCTCCTGGAATCACCGCGATATGAAGAAACCTTGGGAGTCGATGGATTGGGATGTAATTCGGCTCAAGTCGCAAGGGCCAAAATTCCATGGCCAGCATCAGAAAGACGAAGAAAACTAGTGGCCGCCACGAGCTCCGGATATTCAGAAACGGTGCCGTCAAACTGCTCAATATCGCCAACAGATAAAACCAACCCACTGGAAATATCTCGTGACCATAGAGTCCGGCCGGCCGGAGACCCGCAATCATTCGTGGATAATAGAGCAAGGTGTCCCCCAGCATCTCGGGCGAATAGTGACGTTCCATCGCGCCGTAGTTGAACTCAAGCTCGACAAGTGGAGCGAATGCGTTGCCGAATTTCAGTAGACAGAACAATCCAAGCACGAGCTGAGCCGTTGCGTAGCCGGCGACCACGCTGACTCTGATTCGCCACGTTCCGCGGTTTCGCCATACCTCCCAAGCGACGCACATCACCAGTGGTGCCGCGGCGACGACAAAGTTAATCTTGACCGACGTCGACAGTCCGAAAACGAGGCCGCTCACAGCGGCTAAGAGCAGCGGTCGGAACGAGCCCGCCCTGAACGCGGCGAACGCAAGTAGGCTACCGACACCAAGAAACACAGAGCCGACAATATCGTTGGTAAGCGTCGTCGAGTTCACCATATCCAACGGCGCCAACGACAGGGCGAGCGACGCAAACAACGCTGCGACTCTACCGTGGATAGCGAGCCCCAAGAAATACACCGAGGTGATACCAACGAGTGACGCCACCAACACGGGGAGCACGAACGCAAACTCAGACCAGCCAAACCACTTCACGCTCGTCGCTATAGCCTCCAGAAATGCCGGCCTCAGCAGAAAAAGATTTGGCTCTGCAGGATTTGGATATCCCGTCGTGATGATTTAATGGACCGATTCCGCGTAGTAAGGTCGTCCCCGAGGCCGAACCCCGAAAAGAGCAGCAGCCTTGCCGCGAGTGAAAACGCTAGTACCGAAGTGACATCACGTAGCGTTTGCTTACGAGTCGCACCGCCGTGAGATTCTGTATCACGAGACGACATCAGTGGAAGAATAGTCCATTTCACATGAAAAATCCCTAAACGCTTGTTTTCGCTTCCAAGACCTGTCACATTGACGGAATGATCCGGTACTACGATCACGCTCAACAAGCCAGTAAAGGCGACGCAATCGGGCGCGTCTGTCCGCGCTTTCAACCTACGGATTACTTATCAAAACCCCACTTGCAACCCCGTCCTGTCCAAAAACACGAACGAACGGATAGACGCGTTTACGCTTACTTCGCCAAGGGAAGCTAGAATGCTCCGTCATGAGCACGCCGATCCAACCCTGGACGTTCTTGGTCGTCGCCGTGGCTGGTTGGATCCAGCGTGACCAACAGGCCGCTACCGTCTACTTGCTCGAGGAGAACAGAGTCCTCAAAGCTCGGCTTCGCGGGAGGATACTTCGCTTCACCGACGACGAGCGACGTCGGCTCGCGGTAAAGGGTAAGGAGCTTGGCCGGAAACTCTTGGCCGAAGTCGCCGGTATCGTTACCCCGGACACTCTCTTGGCCTGGCACCAAGACTCATTGCGCGGAAGTGAGACTACAGCGCGCGGCGGA
Source organism: Candidatus Marinacidobacterales bacterium (assembly GCA_965197495.1). Classification (GTDB taxonomy): domain Bacteria; phylum Acidobacteriota; class Vicinamibacteria; order Marinacidobacterales; family SMYC01; genus SMYC01. The sequence goes on along the minus strand of OZ240210.1, from coordinate 7,350,311 downwards.
AACAGCTCGGACGACCCCGGGTGATGGTCGAGATTACCGAGCTCGTCGTGGCCATGGCGAAGTCGAATCCGAATTATGTGAACCGCGCGGATATGTGGACCTGGGCGGGTCACGCCAGTAGTTGCGGCAGCTTATCGCCGCGAGCTTCACATAAGTTTTTCCCAGCGCTCGATGCGCTGCTTCCAACCCAAGCCCCGGACGGAGAGTTCTGCGCAGCACTTCGGAACGGACTGTCGAACACGCCGTGGGACGACGCTCCGCTCAGGCCGTAGGGGAATCAGGACCGCGCCGGTCCAAGTGCCAACAGTGACAGACTCCGGCGCTAGCGGCACGATGTCATCCAGTGGCTCATGGACCGATGCCTCGGAAACTTATGTGAAGTAGACGGTCGCCCCTCGAGGTCGAGACCCGCGTCACGTCGGGGCGCGGCGGCGCAACGGCCATCGTTGTTCACATATCCGCGCAGTTCACATAATTCGGAATATGTGGAGCTCCACATATTCCGAAGTGGGGCTATACACGAATTCGCGGCGCACTCTCGAATCTCGGTCATACCGTTGCCAGGAGCACGGTCGCGAATATCCTACGAGAGCACGGCATCGAGCCCGCGCCCGAGAGAGGTGAGCGGACGCCGTGGCGCACGTTTCTGACCGCCCATTGGGAAAGCGTCGCGGCCACCGACTTCTTCACCGTCGAGGTCGCCACGTTCCGCAGGCTCGTGACCTACTACGTGCTCGTCGTCATCGAGCTCTCTTCGCGAAAAGTGCACATTGCTGGAATCACTCCCGGGCCTGACAGCGCTTTCATGATGCAGGTAGGCTGCAATCTCACCGACCCAGTCGACGGCTTTCTGCTCGGCAAGCGCTTCCTCATCCTGGACCGCGATAAGAAGTTCACCTCGGACTTTCGGGACTTGATTGAGGAGGCCGGAACGGACGTCATTCGGCTGCCGTACCGTTCCCCGAATTTGAACGCTTACGTCGAAAGGTTTGTTTTGTCGATCAAGGGCGAGTGCCTGAATCGGATGATCTTCTTCGGTGAGCAATCGCTTCGCCGGGCCGTCACCGAATTCATTTCTCATTATCATAGAGAGTTCATCAAGGGCTGGAGAACGCGTTGATCGAAGCGGACGAGCGCGTCGGCAGTCTCCACGGGAACGTACGATGTTGCAAGCGATTGGGCGGCTTGCTTAGTTATTACCACCGCGACGCCGCATAGGAGTTCTGGCAAGCAAGCTGGACGGAACGGATGGCCCGGAGGCGAGGTCTGCTCGGGATCGCCTATCGCAGGTCCAGTGCCGCGTCGGCTGGTCTCCGCGAATTTCGAGAACGCCTCTAGGATTCAAGCTTTCGGCTCCGTTCGTGTTTTCGGACACGACGGGAATCCGTAGGTCGAAAGTCACCTCAGGAATCTGTCCTCCGGCCCACACGCTTCCCGTCCACGTTTTGCAAAGTCCCCCTCTTGACAGAATAAAGCGACGATGTTACAAGGCTTGCCTCCCTGGAATCGCAACCGGGCGACTACGACGCCATCGTGGTGGGGTCGGGCATCAGACGCTTCGCGCTGAGCGCGCCTGCCCGCCCGAAGTCGGGCTCAACCGCGGGCCCGGGTGTGCTGTCGGGAGTGCGGCACAGACCGGAGAGTGAGCCACGGGCTCGTCGTTGCCGGGGGAGGGACCTATGAGGACGACCAGAGCGCACGCCTTTGGTGTGAGGGAACGCTTCCTGCTGTTGGCGGTCGCCACCGCGACCGGGCTGACTGCCTGTCAGCCCACCGCCGAAACGGTCCTCGTCGACGACGACATCGGCGGGGTGGTCACTGGGCCGAACGGCCCAGAGGCGGGGGTCTGGGTGATTGCGGAAACGACCGAGCTGCCTACCAGGCTCAACCGGATCGTGGTCACCGACGACCAAGGCCGTTACCTGATCCCGGACCTGCCGAGCGCGAGCTACGACGTGTGGGTGCGCGGCTACGGGCTGGTCGATTCGGAGAAGCTCGAGGCCTCACCCGGCACGGTCTTGGACCATACCGCTGTGGTCGCGCCTGATGCGCGCGCGGCCGCAGAGTACTACCCCGCAGGCTACTGGCTCTCCCTGCTCCACGTCCCGGAAGAAAGCGAGTTCCCAGGGACGGGACCCGAGGGGAACGGCATCTCGCCGAGCATCGGCAACCAGGCCCAGTTTCTCAGGCTCGTGAAATCCGGGAACTGCACGGCTTGTCATCAGCTGGGCACCAAGGCCACCCGCGAGATCCCGGAGGCACTGGGCGATTTCGAGTCCTCGGTGGCCGCGTGGGACCGGCGCATCCAGTCGGGCCAGGCCGGCGCGGGGATGATCGGCGGCGTCAACCGGCTGGGCCGCGAGGGTACGCTGGCGATGTTCGCGGATTGGACCGACCGAATCGCCGCCGGAGAAGTACCACCCGCGCCCCCCCGGCCGGAAGGCCTGGAGCGGAACGTCGTCATCACCCAGTGGGACTGGGCTGACCCGAAGGCGTACCTCCACGACGAGGTGTCGACGGATCGCCGGGATCCCACGGTCAATGCGAACGGCCCGATTCACGGAGCCCTGGAGCTCAGCGCGGACTACGTGCCGGTTCTCGATCCGATGAGCCACACGGCGAGCCAGGTACCGCTGAGCGTCCGCGATCCGAGCACGCGGCCCGCCGGGCCGAACATGCCCGAGCCCTCGCCGTACTGGGGCGATGAAGTTCTCTGGACCAGCAAGAACAACGTGCATAATCCGATGATGGACGAGCGTGGCCGGGTCTGGCTGACGTCCACGGTTCGCCCCCCGCAGAACCCCGACTTCTGCCGCGAGGGGTCGAGCCATCCGTCGGCGCGGCTGTTCCCGGTTGCCCGAGCCAGACGGCACCTCGCCGTGTACGACCCCGAGACCGAGGAGCTCACGCACATCAGCACGTGCTTCAGCACCCACCACCTGATGTTCGCCGAGGACGACGACAACACGCTCTGGACCAGCGGAGGTGGCCAGGTGGTCGGCTGGTTGAACACGAGAATGTTCGACGAGACCGGCGACGAGGAGGCGTCGCAGGGCTGGACCGCGCTCGTCCTCGACACCAACGGCAACGGAAGTCGGGACGCGTACGTGGAACCCAACGAGCCGGTCGATCCCACGATGGACAAGCGATTCGTGTCCGGCTTCTACGGAGTGTCGCCGGCTCCCGACGGCTCGGTCTGGGCATCGTCGCTAGGTTACCCCGGCGCCGTCGTCCGGCTGGTTCCGGGCCCCAACCCGCCGGAGACGGCGTTGGCGGAGTTGTACCAGTTGCCCTTGGACGACTCCGGGCGGCCCATTGAAGGCTTCTCACCGCGCGGTTTCGACATCGACCGCGACGGCGTAGCCTGGGTGGCGCTCGCGAGCGGACACATGGGGAGCTTCGACCGGAGGAGGTGCACGGGGCCCCTCAACGGACCGACGGCGACGGGTCAGCACTGCCCCGAGGGCTGGACCTTCTACGCCGAGCCGGCGCCGCAGCTCGGGGGCGTGACGACCCCGGGGAGCGTCGAAGCCAGCTACTACACCTGGGTCGATCAGTTCAACACGTTCGGACTGGGTGAGGGCGTGCCGATCAATACCGGGAACGCGTCCGAAGGGCTGCTGGCCCTGAGCGACGGGGAGTGGGTCGTTCTCCGCGTCCCGTATCCGCTGGGCTTCTATACGAAGTGGATGGACGGCCGCATCGACGACCCGAGTGCGGGCTGGAAAGGCAGGGGCCTGTGGGCGACCGTGAGCACCCGGGCGCCGTTCCACATGGAAGGCGGCAAGGGCACCACGAGCAAGGTCGTTAAGTTCCAGCTTCGCCCCGACCCGCTGTCGAGGTGACGGAGACGGGGCAAGCCTGGTGCGTGTTCGACGAACTGACCTACGACGTTCCCCACAACCGAATCCGAAGCCCTGCTCGATACGGTGTCCGCACCAGCAAGACGAAAGCGTTTCTCACCCCCGAATCCAAGAAGGATTGAGGTCAATCGGCCGCGGCTTCTTTGCGAAGACGGCGCGTGGCTTCCTCGTCGAGCTCGAGATTCTCCGTGATGACGACCCCATAGTCGCAAGCGCTCTCGCGTGAGATGAAGCCGTCCTTTATGTCGTCGAGCACTAGCTCGGGATCGCGCTCGAGCGGATTCCCGTAGCCACCGGCGCAGGGGCTGATCGACCGATACGTATCCCCCTGCTTCGACAAGCGAGGTGCGTTCTCTCACTAGCCCATGTTTACCCTTTATGAGCACCCTAACGCTCGTAAGTGACTGAATTCAAAGGAACGGGGGTTGAATTTCGCCCAAAACGTAGAGACAGAGATTGTGCTTTGAGCGCCATTAATACGTTGTAATCGTGGACAATGACATGTAGTATGCGTGAGGACAGGTTATGTTCTTCCGCATCGTTCGGGCCGCAGGCGGCAAAGGGGTTCAACATGAGTATGTCCGCCTGGTCGAGTCGTATCGGGAGCACGGCAAGCCGAAGCAACGCGTAGTGTGCAACTTGGGGCGCAAGGAACTTCTAGTTGCCAATCTCGACTCCCTCAATCGGTTGCTTGGGGCCGGTGAACCGGCCGACACCGAGCGAGCAGCCGAGCAGGTCGCGGGGGCAGACGCGTGGGATTGGGGTCCGATGCTGGTGACGGCGACGCTGTGGCGCGAGTTCGGGCTGGAGCAGATTCTCGACCGGCTCGGGGGCCGCGGCAAGCGGGACGGAGTGGCGCTAAGCGAGCGAGCTTTGGTGCTGGTCGCCAACCGGCTATGTGCTCCGTCAAGCGAGCACGGTCTGGCGCGCTGGCTCGAGACCGGCTTCGTCTGCGACCGGCAGGGGCGGCGGTGGGTGCCGCAGTGGCGCGATGATGGGGAACGGCGAGCGAGTCGCTCCCCGCGGGTTCGCGTGGAGTTTCGCCAACTCAAGCAATGGTACCGAACGCTCGACCAGCTGCATGCCCGCAAAGAACAGATCGAGAAGGAGCTGTTTTTGTGCTTGCGGGATCTGTTTTCGCTTGAGGTTGACATGGTGTTTTACGACCTGACGTCGACGTACTTCGAAGGTCAAGGCCCTCCGGGGCTCGGCGCCCACGGCTACAGTCGCGACCGCAGACCGCGTAACCGGCAAGTGCTTATCGGTCTGGTGATGGTGGACGGTTGGCCGATCGCCCACCATGTTTTCGCCGGCAACTGGCGTGACGCGAAAACGGTGCCGCAGGTGCTCAACGATCTCAACGAACGATTCGGTTTGCACCGCGTGGTTTTTGTCGGCGACCGAGGGATGGTAACGAGCGACAGCCTGGCAGTGGTGCGCTCGCGCAAGCAGGGCTATCTCGTCGGGCTGCAAAGACGACGGCGCGAGGAGGTCTATCGTTACATCGAGCGCGCCAGCGGAGAGTGGATCGACTGCCCTGGTGGCATCACGGTGAGCGAAAAAGCCGAGCCACCTAAGACTCGTGTGCAAGAAGTCCGCTCCGAGCAGTCTGGGGTGCGCATCTTCGTCGTTCACAGCGACGAAAGGCTCGCCTACGAGCGCGGGCAGAGGCTGCGGGCCATGGGACGTGCCCGTGCGGCATTCGAGGCCCTCGAGCGCCGCGTGCGCGACGGACGATTGAAAGCCCCCGAGAAAATCGGTGCCGCCGCCGCGCGCATACAGGCACGCCACCACGGTCACCGTTACTACGACTGGGAGTACAAAAACGGTCGCTTCCGCTTCTTCGAGCACCCCGTCAACCTCAAGCGCGAGCAAGCCTACGAGGGTAAGTACGTTATTCAAACCGAAGAGCAAAACCTCTCTCCGGTCGACGCCGTGCGCCTTTACAAGGACCTAAACGAGGTCGAGCGAGCCTTCTCATGCCTTAAGGATGTCATTGAGATGCGTCCCGTTTACCACCAGACCAATGAGCGTGTGGAGGCATATCTTTTCGTAGCTACGCTGGCCTTCCTTGTGCACCGGGCTCTTGAGAAAAAGCTCAAGGTCGCCGAACTCGACCTGTCCGCAACCGAGGCACTACAAGCGCTACGCTCGGTCCGGGTCGTCGACTTACAGCTGGGTTCTGGGCGGACTAAGCGCGTCGTCACGCGCGGCACCGCTCGCGCCAACTCGATCCTGACTGCACTCGGCATCGTTGAACGCGACCCGCCAGCCTTCTCCGAGGAGGTGCTGTCAGCGTAGAGACAAACCGCCGATCTCGATCCTTTGTTTTCGATGACTTAGACACCTAAAAGGGAAACATGGGCTAGTTGTGCATCATCAAAATCCGTCCGCGTTTGAAATCAAAAACTTACGCGCGGACATATCGTCGGGCCAAAGAACGGGACTCAAGTTTGAGGTCGTCGCGCGGGTGCCCTTGCCGGAGCCTGATCTCAAGCGGGACAACGAGCGAGCTCCTACCCGGCGAGCACGTGTAATTGTTTGATTTCAAGGAAGGACGAGTTTTGACAAACGACAGGAAGGGCTCACCGATTGATATCGCCAACCCCGAGTCGACGTGGCTACGTATTGAACGCCCGCCGCGCCGTTACCCCAGGAGCCTCCGGGAAAGACGGCCTCCTGGAGCTCCCGCCAGTCCTTCCCTTCGCGTAGCTGCGGCAGCACGACGTGCATGCTCGGTCCGTACCCACCCTCGATTGTTTCCGTCGTGCTTTCGGTGGGTATTGTCGCGCTGCCGCTCAAGCCGGCGCACACATTCGGCCTCGGCACAGCCATCCTATCGGTTTTCGCGCTCGGAACCTGGTTCGCGCGGGAAGCCGCCGGGCTCACCGGCTCGTTCACTTTTCCTGTGGGGGAGGCCTTCATTCTGATCCCCATGTTCACGTTCTTGACCGCAGTCCTCTACCGCCAGCGCGCCGAAGCGTTTCTCGCCCGACGCCGCGCCGAGGAGTCGTTTCAAGAGCTGAGCGAGGCACAGGCGTCTCTCCTGCTTGAGAAAAACGCCGCGTCTCAGAGCCGGTTCGCGGCCGCCTTGAGCCACGATCTCAACACGCCGCTCGGCTCGCTCGCGAGCGCGTTCGGAACGCTGGTGAAGCTTCTCGAAGGCTTCGACGAAAGGCTCGAGGACGATCCACGCCGCAAGCAGGTACTCGATGACGCGGTGAGCTCTTCCCGGACCTCCTTCGATCGACTGAACGAAATCTCGGGACGCATGCGGTACCTAACCAACCTGGACAAAGCCGAGCTCCAGCAGGTCGATCTCAACGAGCTCTGCGAGCACGTCATCGAGTTCCTGGCGTCGGAGCTCGACGGCAAGAGCGTCCAGCTCGAGACGTTGCCCGTCCCCGAGCTGTCGTGCCGCCCCCAGCAGATCAGCGCCGTGCTCTCCAATCTGCTCCGCAACGCCGCCGCCGCCCTCGACGAGAACGGGAGCACGAAGTTTCGAGCGCCTGCGCTGACGACGAGGTCGTCATCCAGATCCGCGACGATGGCCGCGGAACTCCGCCCGAGGAGCTCGAAAGCCTCTTCGAGCCTGCGTTTCGCGTCGACAAAGGCCGGGTGGCCACCACGAACTGGAGCCTTTTCGTCTCGCGCAGCATCATGACCGAGCACGGCGGCCGGCTCGACCTCGAAAGCGAGCCTGGTGCTGGCACCACGGCGACGATGAGGCTTCCTTTGTGATGCGTTTCATCGATACGCTGACGGTCACGTCGCTGCTTTTCTCGAGCAGGTCGGGGCTTGCGGCGGAGCCTCCCAACTTCGTCGTCATCCTCGTGGACGATCTGGGCTATACCGACATCGGCGTCTATGGAAGCTCGTTCTACGACAGGCCGAACATCGATCGCTTGGCGGCGAGCGGCATGCGCTTCACCGACGGCTATGCCGTGCATCCGGTGTGCCCGCCCACGCGCGCCGCCGTCATGACGGGATGAAGACGATGATGCCGTTCGGTCGCTGGCGCGAAGAGTTCTTTCCGGGAACGGCTATACGGTGCTCGAAGCGGAAGACGGCGAGACGGCGCTCCGCCTGCTCGAGCAAAACGAGGGTCGTATCCGGCTCGTGATTACGGACGTGGTCATGCCGCGGATGAGTGGCCAGGAGCTGGGCCATCGGGTGAGCCTACAGCATGCCAACATCAAGGTTCTCTTCACCTCCGGCTATATCGACGGAAAGCGCGTGCGCACCCTGCCGCCGGGCCCACCACGCCGGATATACTCTTGCCTTCGCTTTCGCACCGCTCTATTCACACTCGACGGAGCCGAGGTTGAAACCGTGAAGACAGACGATGCCACATTGACACATTTGATTGCTCACCCGGAATTCGTCTATATGGGTATCCGGTTCTAGGCTGAAGTTCCTTGGTCGAATGAACCCACTGACAGTGTGAATCCCCAATGATTACGCGTCTTTAGGGACGCGAGAGGCTAATTTTGGGATGCAATATGTAGGCATGTCTAAAGCCTTTTATAGTTTGATATATATTGATACATAGGCTATTATGGTGGGCATGCATACCCACATCATCCCCAATCGCAACTCTACCCCCGCGGTCCTGCTGCGTGAGTCGTATCGGGTGGGCGGAAACGTCCGCAAGCGCACGCTCGCTAACTTGTCCAAATTGCCCATGGACGCAGTCGACGCCATCCGACGCATTCTCAAAGGGGAAAAGCTCGTCTCGGTTGAAGTCGCCTTCAAAATCGTCGAGAACGGCTCCCGGCACCATGGCCACGTCGACGCGGTGCTCAGCGCCATGAGACAGCTCGGTTTCGAAAAGCTCGTTGGTTCTCGACACTCACCAGAGCGGGATTTGGTCGTGGCCATGGTAGTCGCCCGGATCCTCGAACCGCAGTCGAAGCTGGCGACTAGCCAGTGGTGGCACACAACCACACTGCCCGAAATCCTGGGGGTGAGCGATGCCCGCGAAGACGATCTCTATGCCGCCATGGACTGGGTTCTCAAACGCCAGGAGGTCATCGAAAAAAAACTCGCGGCGCGCCATCTCCAAAACGACGGCCTGGCGCTCTATGACCTAACCTCAAGCTACTTCGAGGGTGTGAGTTGTCCGATCGCCCGCCTCGGATACGACCGTGACGGCAAGAAAGGCAAGCTGCAGATCAACTACGGTCTGCTGACCAACGAACGCGGCATCCCCGTGTCGGTATCGGTCTTTGAGGGCAACACGGGCGATCCCAAAACGCTGTTGCCTCAGGTAGAAAAGGTGCAAGAGCGCTTCGGCATCGAGCAGTTTGTGATGGTGGGCGACCGCGGAATGATCACCCAGACCCAGATCGACGAGTTGCGGGAGATGGACGGTGTCGACTGGATTACCGCTCTGCGTCCCGAACCGATTCGCAAGCTCATCAACGATGGGGTGCTCCAGATGGGGCTATTCGACGAGCGGAATCTGTTTGAGGTGACGCACCCGGATTTCCCCAACGAGAGGCTGGTCGCTTGCCGCAATCCGGAGCTGGCCGAGAGGCGGCGTCACAAGCGCCGTGCTCTGCTCGAAGCGACCTGCAAGGAGCTGGAGAAAGTTTGTCGGATGGTCGAGCGGCGCCGTTTGCAGGGCAAGGAGGACATCCGTGCTGCAGTGAAAAAGCTCCTCAACAAGTACAAGGTCGGCAGGTACTACAGGCTCGACATCCGTGACGACGGTTTCGACTTCGAGCTAGACGAGACAACGATGGATGCCGACGCCTCGCGCCTCGCCAACGGCAACTCTGAGCTCGCCAACAAACGGCTCCAGCGGTGGAAGCGACACATGGGGACGATCGCTAAGCAGTTCGGAGGGATTCGCCAACGGATCGGGCGGGGTCAGCTGCATGGTAAAGATAAAATCGGTGTGCGGGTAGGCAGAGTTCTCAACAAGTACAAAGTCGGCAAGCACTTCAAGCTGGACATTCGCGACGACAGCTTTAGCTTCGAAATCGACGACACAAAGGTCACTGCGGAAGCTGCCCTTGACGGCATCTACGTGATCCGCACCAGTCTTGCTGAGCAGCGGATGAAAACCGACGACACAGTGCGCAGCTACAAGTTGCTGACCCAGGTCGAGAGGGCGTTTCGTTCCTTCAAGAGCATGGACCTAAAGGTGCGGCCGATTCGTCACCGGCGCAAAAACCAAGTCCGGGCGCACGTCTTCTTGTGCATGCTGGCCTACTACGTCCTGTGGCACATGATGGAGGCTTGGCGGCCGCTGCTATTCTCTGACGAGGACCAGCAGGCGAAGGCCAGGCGTGACCCTGTTGCTCCGGCGAAGCGCTCCGAGGCCGCCCTGCGCAAGATACAAACCAAGAAGCTTGACGATGGGAGTCGAGCTTCCAGCTTCCGCACGCTGCTGCGCCTTCTCAGCAACATCGTCCGAAACAAATGTCGGCGACCGGAAGCCGGACCCGACGAGCCCACCTTCGATGTCACGACAACTCCGGACTCGAAACAGCAGAGAGCCTACGGCCTGCTCAAAGGTATCACCGTGTAGACAGAAGCCAGCACCATTGATTCCAACTATCTCATTGGATCAACACCGGATCTTGGCTTTTTCAGCCAGGAACTTCAGTCTAGGAAACAAGCTGCGGCTGTGGGAGTCTGAGTTGCGATTCTAGCCTGAAGTTCCTTGGTCGAATGAACCCACTGACAGTGTGAATCCCCAATGATTACGCGTCTTTAGGGACGCCGAGAGGCTAATTTTGGAATGCAATATGTAGGCATGTCTAAAGCCTTTTATGGTTTGATACACATTGATACATAGGCTATTATGATGGGCATGCATACCCACATCATCCCCAATCGCAACTCTACCCCCGCGGTCCTGCTGCGTGAGTCCTATCGGGTGGGCGGAAACGTCCGCAAGCGCACGCTCGCTAACTTGTCCAAATTGCCCATGGACGCAGTCGACGCCATCCGACGCATTCTCAAAGGGGAAAAGCTCGTCTCGGTTGAAGTCGCCTTCAAAATCGTCGAGAACGGCTCCCGGCACCATGGCCACGTCGACGCGGTGCTCAGCGCCATGAGACAGCTCGGTTTCGAAAAGCTCGTTGGTTCTCGACACTCACCAGAGCGGGATTTGGTCGTGGCCATGGTAGTCGCCCGGATCTCGAACCGCAGTCGAAGCTGGCGACTAGCCAGTGGTGGCACACAACCACACTGCCCGAAATCCTGGGGGTGAGCGATGCCCGCGAAGACGATCTCTATGCCGCCATGGACTGGGTTCTCAAACGCCAGGAGGTCATCGAAAAAAAACTCGCGGCGCGCCATCTCCAAAACGACGGCCTGGCGCTCTATGACCTAACCTCAAGCTACTTCGAGGGTGTGAGTTGTCCGATCGCCCGCCTCGGATACGACCGTGACGGCAAGAAAGGCAAGCTGCAGATCAACTACGGTCTGCTGACCAACGAACGCGGCATCCCCGTGTCGGTATCGGTCTTTGAGGGCAACACGGGCGATCCCAAAACGCTGTTGCCTCAGGTAGAAAAGGTGCAAGAGCGCTTCGGCATCGAGCAGTTTGTGATGGTGGGCGACCGCGGAATGATCACCCAGACCCAGATCGACGAGTTGCGGGAGATGGACGGTGTCGACTGGATTACCGCTCTGCGTCCCGAACCGATTCGCAAGCTCATCAACGATGGGGTGCTCCAGATGGGGCTATTCGACGAGCGGAATCTGTTTGAGGTGACGCACCCGGATTTCCCCAACGAGAGGCTGGTCGCTTGCCGCAATCCGGAGCTGGCCGAGAGGCGGCGTCACAAGCGCCGTGCTCTGCTCGAAGCGACCTGCAAGGAGCTGGAGAAAGTTTGTCGGATGGTCGAGCGGCGCCGTTTGCAGGGCAAGGAGGACATCCGTGCTGCAGTGAAAAAGCTCCTCAACAAGTACAAGGTCGGCAGGTACTACAGGCTCGACATCCGTGACGACGGTTTCGACTTCGAGCTAGACTGAAGTTCCGCCGGCTAGACGCATGTAAACCCGTACGTTTAAAGCAGATGCGGCGGTTCGAAATGCAACTCTGAGTTCGCCAACAAACGGCTCCAGCGGTGGAAGCGACACATGGGGACGATCGCTAAGCAGTTCGGAGGGATTCGCCAACGGATCGGGCGGGGTCAGCTGCATGGTAAAGATAAAATCGGTGTGCGGGTAGGCAGAGTTCTCAACAAGTACAAAGTCGGCAAGCACTTCAAGCTGGACATTCGCGACGACAGCTTTAGCTTCGAAATCGACGACACAAAGGTCACTGCGGAAGCTGCCCTTGACGGCATCTACGTGATCCGCACCAGTCTTGCTGAGCAGCGGATGAAAACCGACGACACAGTGCGCAGCTACAAGTTGCTGACCCAGGTCGAGAGGGCGTTTCGTTCCTTCAAGAGCATGGACCTAAAGGTGCGGCCGATTCGTCACCGGCGCGAAAACCGAGTCCGGGCGCACGTCTTCTTGTGCATGCTGGCCTACTACGTCCTGTGGCACATGATGGAGGCTTGGCGGTCGCTGCTATTCTCTGACGAGGACCAGCAGGCGAAGGCCAGGCGTGACCCGGTTGCTCCGGCGAAGCGCTCCGAGGCCGCCCTGCGCAAGATACAAACCAAGAAGCTTGACGATGGGAGTCGAGCTTCCAGCTTCCGCACGCTGCTGCGCCTTCTCAGCAACATCGTCCGAAACAAATGTCGGCGACCGGAAGCCGGACCCGACGAGCCCACCTTCGATGTCACGACAACTCCGGACTCGAAACAGCAGAGAGCCTACGACCTGCTCAAAGGTATCACCGTGTAGACAGAAGCCAGCACCATTGATTCCAACTATCTCATTGGATCAACACCGGATCTTGGCTTTTTCAGCCAGGAACTTCAGTCTAGCGCATGGGCGGCGTACCGAAGTCTCGGCACCGAGGCAGTAGCTGGCTCGAACCGCGAGTACTCCGCATCTTGTGTCCGGCAGAACCCGGGGTGGCTCGACCTTCGCCATGCACCAAAGCCGATTCACTCCAAAAAGGGCGCGACGCTCACGGAGTGGGGCAAGGAAGTCGGCGCGAGCAGCCGGGACATTCGTCGACCTAGCTACGGCGCCTGCCAGCGTTCGCGTCGAAGCAGCTCACCGCTCCCGGGCTCGGCTTTGATCCGGCCGTCCTCGTAAACGATTTCACCGCGTCGGATCGTCATCCGGGGCCAGCCGGTGACTTCCCGCCCTGCGTAGACGGAATAACCCGTGGCCGAGAGCATGTCTTCGTCACGAATCGTCCGCGTCTCGTCCGGATCCCAAAGCACCAGATCGGCGTCGGAGCCGACCGCGATCGTTCCTTTACGAGGATAGAGCCCGAACAGTTTTGCAGGGTTCGTCGCGGTGACGGCGACGAATTGTTCTTCCTTGATTCTTCCCGTGCGGACGCCTTCCGAGTACAGCATCGTCCGGATCACCTGGAGGTTGCTCATCCCGGCGCGGTGGTTCGCCACCGTCTGGGAGGGATCGAGCTTTTGCTCCTTCGTATAGGCCACGTGGTCCGTGCCGACGACGTGGATCGTTCCGGCGGCGATTCCCTTCCAGAGAGCGTCCTGATCGCTCTTTTCACGAAGCGGCGGCTGGCCGACATAGAGTCCCCGGTCCTCTCCCTCGAAGCGCTCCCGTGTAAGATGCAGGTAGATGGGACGGGTTTCGACATAGACCGGCAGCCCGCGCGCCTGGGCCTCCTCCGCGACGCGGAGCGCTCCTTCGGAGGACAGATGCACGATATAAATCGGTGCTCCTGTCGCCTCCGCCATCGCTACCGCGCGTCTGGTCGCGATGACCTCGGCCAGGACGGGACGGCTGTCGGGAAAGTAGCGGAGCGAGCCACGGCCTTCTTGCGTCAAGCGCTCGTTGGCTCGCGCGAGGATCGCGTCGTCCTCGCAATGGATCATCGTCAGAACTCCCGCATCGCCGGCTGCGTCCAGCGTCGCCAGGTAACCCCGGGTGTTCTGATCGAATGGGGGACGGTTCATGAACACCTTGACGCTCGTCTGACCGAGCTCCGGGAGTGATGTCACCTCCGACTGCTGATCGTTCGGACGGTTGATACCGGCATGGAGCATGACGTCGGCGATAGTCTGGGCGCGCACGAGCTCCGACAGGCGCGCGAGAGCCTCGGCGAGACTTTCTCCGGATTGCGGAAACGCGAAGTTCGAGATCGTGGTGACCCCACCGGCCAGGGCAGCCGCCGAACCACTCGTGTAATCATCCTCCCGACCGATGTGCACGTGGGGATCGACGCCTTCGGGGAATACGAGCAGCCCGCTCGCATCGATCTCCTGCGCGCCCGCGGAGCCGGCTAGATTCGGCCCGATCTCGGCAATGGCGCCGTCACGAACACGAATATCCCCTTCGGATCGTCCGGCAGCAGTCACGATGACAGCATCGCGGATGATCAATTCTGCCGGCTGTGCGGCGCCGACCTTCCATGCCAAACACAAGGCGACCACCGACAGGTACAAAGAGTGATTCTTCATCGAGCGCATCCTCTAGCTCCTTTCTTCCATCCGTCGTGGAGGTATTGTATCTTCGAATCGGGCGCGCTGGATCACCGCGGATACGGCGGAATAGGATGCCGAAAGGTATTGTCAAGTTGAAGGCTTTAAGGCCGATTCGACCCCAACATATGGCTGACGGCGCATCCTTGAGCCCCACGATATTGCGGCGAGATTCGCCAACTTGACAGTACCCCTCTATGGCCAAGTTCTCAAGGCGCGCAGGAATGATCGTATCGTGAAGGTCGAACGAAGAGACGCTGATCGGAGCCGCGTGGCGATTCGAGAAGAAACCGGATGGCTGAGCTGGGCAAGCCTGAATCCCAAGCGATCGTCGGGGAGTAAGTTGGGCCGCCAAAAGGTTCCGTGCGTGTCCCGAACTGATTCATGCACCAACGCCCTTCGAATGAACCGTCTTGCCGCCGACGACCGTGCGGACGATTTCGATCTCCTTGATCGTGTCCAGGTCCGCCTCGCCGGGGTTTTGTCCGAGGATCACGAAGTCGCCGAATTTGTTCGGGCTGATCGATCCCTTGACGTCCTCTTCGAACGAAGCGTAAGCGCCGTTCACGGTGCAGATGCGGATGGCGTTCTCCACGCTGACCGCCTGGTTCGCGCCCCACACCCGGCCTTCGACGTCCTTGCGCGTGACCATGCTCTGGACGGCCATCATCGGCTCGTAGGGGCCGGGCACGTAATCCGAGGCCCCGGCGACGCGAATGCCGTAATCGAGGAATGACTTGTGGGCGAACATCCATTTCATCTTCTCTTGGCCGTACTCCTCCCACTTGCGGCCGTGGTAGTGAACGTAGGTGTAGAACGGCGTTGGAATGGATCCCGTGTCGCGAATGCGCGTTAGTAGGTCGTGGTTTACGAGAGAGCAGTGCTCGAGTCGATGGCGTGCGTCGGGGCGAGGCCATTTTTCGAGCACGCGCTCATAGGCGTTCAGCACCATGTCGATGGCGAGGTCGCCGTTCGCGTGGATACCGACTTGGAAGTCGTGTCGATGGGCATCCTCGACGGCTTCGTGGATTTCTTCCTGCGTCATCGTGAGGATACCGTGGTCGTCGGGGCGTCCTTCGTAGGGCGTGCTCATCGCCATCGTGCGGCCCGAGGCGGATCCGTCGGCGCCGAATTTCACGCCGCCTACTTTCAGCATGTCGTCGCCGAAGCCCGTATAGATGCCGGCGGCCTTGCAGCCTTCGAACATCTCGCCCCGCACCATCATGTAGATGCGCATCTTGAGCTCGTCGTTGTGGTAAGCGTCCTGATAGGCAATGGCGGAGTCGGTGCCACAGCTCGCGTCGTGCACGGTGGTCAGCCCGGATGAGGTCATCATCTCCGAGATGAGCTTGACGCCGGCGCGGCGCTGCTCGCGGGTGCTCCCTGAAGGCGTCACTTTGCGGAAGAAGGCGTTGGCGCGCTCGGCGACTTTGCCGAGCAGCTCGCCGTTGTCATCTTTGTAGATGTGCCCGCCGGGAGGGTCGGGGGTCTGTGCGGTGACGCCCGCGGCTTCGGCGGCTTTGGTGTTGAACCAATAGACGTGGCCGCCTCGGTGGGAGACGTAGACGGGGTGGTTCGGCGCCGCTTCGTCGAGGTCCTTCCGGTTGATCTGCCGGCCTTCGCGGACTTTGGTGTCGTCATATTTGAAGCCGATCACCCATTCGCCAGAGGGCGTTTTGGCGGCGCGCTTGCGGATCGCTTCTTTGATGGCGTCGATACTCCGGAGGTCGAGGTTCAAGCTCACGATCTCGCGGACGCCGCCCGAGGCGGGATGCGAGTGTGCGTCGATGAATCCGGGGGTGACCGTCAGCCCTTCGGCGTCGATCACTTCGGTACTGTGGTCGATGATGTTGCGGATGGCGTCGTTCGAGCCGATCGCGACGAAGCGGCCGTTTTTGATCGCGAAAGCTTCAGCGCTCGGGAGGTCGCTGTCCATCGTCATGACGCGGCCGTTCACGAGCGCGACGTCTGGTTTGGTCGCGTCCACGGTGCCACTTGGTTGCGCGGCGGCTTTCGAGCCACCCAGTCCGAGGCTCGCTGCCGCGGCGCCGGTCATGCGTAGAAATTCAGAGCGTGTATACCCAGCCATGTCCTACCTCTTTCAGTTTCCGGGCGACGTGGAGCTCGTCATCCCGTTTCCAATGCGATATTTCTCGAACCATGCCAAGACGTATTCGACCTTTGCGATGAGCTGGCTCGGTCGCCGCACGATGTTATGCGATGCGCCGGGAATGCGCACGAGGGCCGTGTCGATGCGTCGAAGCTTGAGCGCGTGGAAGAACTGCTCGGACTCCGAGAGCGGCGTCCTCAAGTCCTCGTCGCCCGTCAGCATCATCGTCGGCGTCGTGACGTTTCCGACGAGCGAGATGGGGGAGAACTTCATATAAGCTCCCGGGTTCTCCCAGGGCGAGCCGGGGTAGCGGTAATTGTGGTAGCCGTAGTAGTTGTCGGCGACGAGCACCTTGCTGTACCAGTTGATGACGGGCTTCGCCGCGACTGCGGCGCGGAAGCGGTCCGTCTTCCCGACGATCCAGGCCGTCATGATGCCGCCGGCGCTTCCTCCCGTCACGAAGAGGTTGCGCGTGTCGATATAGCCGCGGTCGATGACGGCGTCGACGCCCGACATCAAGTCGTCGTAATCCTGGCCGGGGTAGTCGTGGTAGAGAAGGTCGCCGAACGCCGCGCCGTAGCTGGTGCTGCCCCGCGGGTTCGCGTAGAGGACGACGTAGCCCGCGGTCGCGTAGAGCTGGATCTCGGAGGAGAAGCGGTCGCCGTAATTC
This sequence comes from Candidatus Marinacidobacterales bacterium, assembly GCA_965197495.1. Taxonomy (GTDB): domain Bacteria; phylum Acidobacteriota; class Vicinamibacteria; order Marinacidobacterales; family SMYC01; genus SMYC01. The sequence continues at coordinate 7,333,124 of OZ240210.1, read as the reverse complement.
GAGACGGGGCCGCCGTGGATTTCGAGGATGAGAGGGTACTTCCGGCTCGGGTCGAAATCGGGCGGGGTCACGATCCAGCCTTGTATCTTGCGCTCGTCGAACGAAGACTCCCACCAAATCTCTTCGACGTTGCCGAGTGTTCTGTTAGCCAGGAGGTCGTCGTTCAGGAAAGTGATGCGCTCGATGCCCGCGTCATCACGTGCACCGACGGCGACGTCGCCAGGATGTTCTGGCCGCGTCACCGTGAATGCGACCCGGCCGTCGTCGGAGATCGAGAACGACCCGCCGCCATACGGACGACCATAGGAAGTCCCGCCGACGTTATCGGCGAGGACACGGACTTCGCCTTCGGGCGTGACGTGAGCGACTTTCGTGTTCCCCTCATCGTCATATTGGAAGAAGATGCCGCGACCGTCGAGTGCCCAAGCTGGGCTCGAGACAGAGCGGTCGAGGTCTTCGGTGAGAAGGCGCTTTCCGCTGCCATCCGCGTTCATCACGTAGAGCCCGGTCACTTGGTAGGTCCGAATGTGATCGTCGTAGCCGAGATAAGCGATCTGGCGTCCGTCGGGCGAGACGGTGGGGCTTCTGTCCGGGCCGTTCCTGTCGGTGAGCGCTTGGACCGTGCCGTCGGCGACGGAGACTTTGTAAATCTCGGAGTTGCGGAACTCGTATTCCCAGTCTTCATTGCGGTTCGCGAAAAAGATGAGCGCTTGGCTGTCGGGCGTCCATACCGGCGCGTCTCGATGGTGAAAGGATCCCGAGGTCACTTGGCGCGGCGTCCCGCCTTCGACCGGCAGCACGAACAAGTGGTAATAGCCGTGGTCGAGATAGCCGACGCCGTCGGCGCGGTTCTTCAAGCGGGTGATGAGCTTCGGGGGGTCGGCCCACTTGGCACCTTCGGGCCTTTTCGGGAGGGTTGCGAGGCGCGGCGGCGGCTCGGGAACGAGCATCGAAAACGCGATGTGCTGGCCGTCACGGGACCATGCGACGGCGCGCGGCGATTTGGTCAGTTGCGTGAGCTTGGCGGTGGCGCCGGTGTCCATCCAGCGCAAGTGGATTTGCGAGCTGTCGATATAGGCGAGCTTCGTGCCGTCGGGGGACCAGCGGGCGGCGCTTCCGTTCGAAAGCCGCCGGTGGTCGGTGCCATCGGTGTTCACGATCCAGAGCTCGCGGCGGCTGTGGTCCTCCATGATGTCCATGGAGTTTCTTTCGTAGAGGACGCGGCTCCCGTCCGGTGAGATCTGCGGGTTGGACGCCCACTCGAGCTCGAAAACGTCCATCGGCTCGAAGTGGCTTTGCGCGGCGAGGCTCGCGGCGCACAGGATGGTGAGCGCGGCGGCGAAAGCTCTCATGGTGACCTCCTTATAATTTGCGTGACTTAGCGTTCCAATGGCGCTCCAGGTTGGCGATGAGCTGTTCGCTCAGATGGCAATAGGCCTGCTCGCGCGCGTAGGTCGCCATGTAGCGCCGGAAAATGTCGAAGGGCTCCGCCTGGACCCGGATGGCTTTGCGATTGCCGGAGGCGCTCACCATCCCCGAGCCCACCGCGTTTTGTACCGCGCTCTCGACGGCGGCGTCGAGCTCTTCGGGAGGATGGACTTCGTTGATGAGCGCTTTCGCTTCGGGGCTTTCGACGGGAAATTGACGGTCGAACATAATCGCATCGCGCGCGAGGCCTTCGCCCAAAAAGCGCGGAAGCCGCAAGTTGGCGGCGCCAGAGATGATACCTTCTTTGCGTGCGGGGAGGTTGAAATAGGCGCCCGCCTCAGCGATGACGTAGTCGGCGACGAGAAGGAGCTGACAACCGCCGCCAATCGCGAAGGCCTCGACGACGGCCATCCACGGTTTCTCGAGCGTTGTCTCCGGCTGGTCGGGATGGTACGGCTCCTGTGCGAGGCCGCGATAGAGTTTGTGGACGAGCCCGAGGTCGCGCACGAGGTAGAAAAGATACGAGACCTTGCCGTGGTAGATCTTCGTGAGGTTGATGCCGGCCGAGAAGATGCGGCGATTCTTGTATTTCGGGTGCTCGACCGGGTCGCCGCGTAGAACACCCATTTTCACGTCAGGATGGAGGAGTACGAGATCGATCGCGACCTCCAGAGGGCCTAGTGTTTCGTCGTCTTCCGCGTTCAAGTAGTGTGGGTTGCTCATGTAGACATAGCCGACTTCGCCTTCGACTTCGACTCGGGCGCCGCCGAGATCGACGGCGCCTTTTTCGACGAGCTCGTCGAGGCGGTTGCGCGCCTCCGGCGTCGGCTCCATCATGCTCGTCACGAGATGCGCGCCGATCTCGGGATCGCTCAGCATGGCTGAGATGAAGATTCCTTGCTGGATCTCGCGGCCGTCCTTGTCGGCTTGCATCCGCTCGGCTTCTTCCGCGACTTCGGCCCGGCTCGGGACGAGACCGGGCCAGAGCTCGGCGGCCCGCCAGACGAGCTCGTCGACGCGCACCGAACGCCTCCTGCTGTCGGTCAGACGATCGTAGATCTCGCGCCGGTGGGTGCGGCAAAGGCTCGAGCACAGCTCGGCCATCTCGCGGACGCGCTCGCCGCCGCGGGCTTTTTCGGCGTCGTTCCGGGCGGAGCGGGAAGGTAGGCTCGCGATCTCTCGCCAGCCGCGCGCGAAGACTTCGCGGGCTAGAGGCGCCGCCTGCTCCAATGCGCTCAAGGGGCTTCCCGGGAGTTGTAATGCAGATGGACGATTCTCCACCGACCGTCGCGCTTGAACCAGACGTCGGTCTCCCACGCTTGCTCTTTTGTGCGCTTGCCGTCGGTGGAGCGGGTGACGACGGTCACGACGGCCGTTTTGCCGTCGGGTCCGACCTGGACTTTTAGGTCCGAAAGCTCATTGGACTCGACGCCTCCGCCCCCTTTGATGAGCGCGTACCAGTCGGTCTTGTACTGCTCGAGCGTCACCCGGCCGGACTCGAACCATTGCGTCAAGTCGTCGGCGTAGTATGAGAAGTATTTGTCGAGATCGTTCCGCTCGTAGGCTTCGTTGAACTCAATGACGAACTCGCGGATCTCGTTGGCGACGTCCGCATTCTGGCTTCCGGCGAGAAGAAAGAACGAGAGCAACAGAGCGCTCATGAATGCCTCCTAGACGCCGAGGATTGTACTAGACTCGGCTAACCGATGACGTCCGAGTAGAGCCGATGGAGATTCTTCCTCCCGATTTTCTCGATGGCGTCCTCTGCATAGCCGCGCTTCTCGAGTCCTCGTAGCACGACCTCCATGCGTCGCGGTCCGTTCAGCTCTGGCAAGTAGAGCGGCCAGTGCTCGGGTTGGAACTGCGAACCTTCTTCTTCCTGCAAAATGCGGATCTCTTCGGAGTCGTCCTCGATCACGCGGTGGTCGCGGTCGCTTCCGATGCAGACGTGCTCGAGGCCAGCCACGTTGACGGCGTGGTCGATGTGGTCGAAATAGCTGTCGAGGTTGTCCTTCGTCTTGTCGGTGATGAACGGGCGGATCTGGCAGATGCCTACGACGCCGCCTTTGTCAGCGAGCTTTTTGAGGTTCTCGTCCGTTGTGTTGCGCAACCTCGTTTCGCGGAGTGGAGTCGTCTCGGACAGTGAAGAAGTGGGGGGTCGCTCTAACCGGGGCCGTTAGGTTAGGTCTGCTGGAACAACTTCTTGAGCTTTTTCATTGACAAGTAGAGATGGAATCTGTCGTCAGCGAGCTCTCGAAACCCGTACTTCTCGTAGAAGCGTTTCGCGGGGTCGTTCTTCGCGATCACTTCCACGGCAAACGCGCCGACTTCTTCGCTGGCACGCAGGCTGCGCCCGAGCGCTTCGACGAGTAGGAACGCTCCGAGTCCCTTACCGCTTTCACCTCTGTGAACGGCGAGTCGTGCGAGGTGAACGATAGGAACGGGATATCGCGGTAGCCTCTTAGATTCGCCCTTTGGTAGATCGCCGCACCCGATCTCTCCTGCTCGAAGCGTGTAGTACCCGAGGACCTCTACCTGGCCAGGGTTTACGGCCACGTAGGTTCGGCTGATTTCCAGTTTCGCGTTTTGCCGCGCGAACTTCTTGAGGAACTCGTTGAGCTCGGGGGTGCCACAGTCGAAGTCGTCCCGACCGTGCGTTTTCCGGAGGGGCTCAATCTGCCACACGGATTTTCTTGTGACGTTCGACCGCTTTTTTCAGCGCAGGAGATGGCTCGTCGTCGGCATCCACGATCTCCAAGAATTTTTCCCAGTCTCTTCGAGAAAGCGTGGTGCGGTTGTGCGCTTCGATAGCCTCTTGAGCCTCGGTGAGCGCGACGGATTTCACCCAAGACGAGAGAGATAGCCCTTTCAGCGAGGCAGCTTGCTCCATTAGGCTCTTATGCTCCGGGGTGAGACGCATGTCTATACGCTCGGTGTTTGTCGCCATAGGTTCCCCTCTGTACGGTTTTTGTACGTACAAATTGTACGGTAAAATACCGTATTGTGCAAGTCGAAACCAGACTCATCCAATTGAGCTTCGCAGTAGTCTAGCCCGCATGTCTTCACGCCCTGGACGTCGCCCTTACCGCCGACGATATTGCCGAGCTCGAGGAAGTTTTTCCGGCCGGGCGCCCCAAGCCCCGGCGGGCTCCCAAGCGCCTGGACGGCGAAGTCGTTCTCTTCGTCGGCTACCCGGGAGCGGGAAAGAGCACGCTTGCCGAGAGCTGGGTCGAGCAGGGCTATGGGCGTCTCAACCGTGACGAAAGGGGAGGCACGCTTGCGGGTCTGCGGCTCGCGCTCAACGACCGGCTCGCGCATGGCGAAAAGCGCCTCGTGCTCGACAACACCTATCCTCGGCGCGCCTCCCGCTTCGACGTCGTCGAGACCGCGTGGAAGCACGGCGCCGCGGTGTGCTGCGTCTGGCTCGAAACGTCGCTCGAGCAGGCGCAAGTCAACGCCGTCATGCGCATGGTGAAGCGGCACGGGCGGCTCCTCACGCCCGAGGAGATCCGCGCGAGCCGTTCACCGAACACGTTTCCGCCGGGGGCGCAGTTCCACTATCGGCGCGAGCTCGAGCCGCCGCGAGAAGACGAGGGTTTCGTTGCCATCGAGCGCGTCGCCTTCGAGCGGCGAGACGAGCCCGGTCGCACCGGGAAAGCGGTTTTCGTGGACTACGCCCATCTGCAGGATCGCGCCGCGCTCGAGCGCTATCTGGCCGAGGGCTATCGTCTTTTCTGCCTCTTCCTGGGTTCGACGAGGCCCGGGCGCAAGAAGACTTCGCGCTTGCCTCGAAGGGGCTCGACATCGAGCTCCATTTCTGCCCGCACGAGCCCGGCCCGGCCATTTGTTGGTGTCGGAAGCCGCTCCCCGGCTTAGGCGTGCTGTTGATCGAGAAATACGCGCTCGATCCGGCCCAGTGCCTCGTGCTCGGCGACAGGGGGAGGCTTCTTTCTCGCCCGTGACTACGACGACCGTGCCCGCGGCCGCCGCGGTACCTCCGGCAACGACCAAAACGAGACCCGTCGTGGAAGCGATGCCGCCGGTAGCGGCAGCGGCGCCGCCCACGGTCGTGAGGACGCCGATCGAGCTCACGAATCCCGTAATCCCGAGGGCCTGGAATCCGGGAGGAATGGCTGCCACGCCGCCCGTGGTCGCGCCGATCACGATCCAGGGATTGGTGCCGTCGTAGAAGGCGCCTGGATCGATGTCGCAGTCGTCGACCTCGAGCACGGGGGGATCGAATTCGGGCGTTTGTAAGCTGTCGAAGTTCGAATCGATGGCTTCCAAGTAGTAATAGATGCGCTCCGTCTCGGGGCCGGGTCTCGGAAGAACGGCGCGAAAGTCGTCGAATGTCGGGTTCTCGGAAGCCATCTCGACGTAGTAGAAGTCGGGGTACTTGTCCGAGCGGAAATAGACGCGGGATGTCTGCACCGCGTCTCCCTGTCTGATATCTGCGTCGACGACCGCGAACGCGTCACGCACGAGACACTCGAGCTCTTGGTGCTCAATGTTCTCGGGGACGATGAAGGCCTCGTTGGACGCTGGGTCGGCCCGATCGACTTCCGGAGAACTCGGGTCCGGCTGCGACTGTTCCTGTTCTGAAGGGGTCTCTTGTTCCAGGTTCTCTTGTGGTATCAGGAAGCGATGAGGGCCGATATTCACGACGCGGGCTTGCTCGGCGAAGCCGGAGTTGCACTCGGCTCTCACATTCGCCGTGAGTGTTTGGCGGTCGATCTCGAAGCAGCTTTCGAGAAGAAAGGGCCTTCCAACACGAATGTCGAAGCGCTCCGGCACGGGATAGTCGATACCTTCCGCGCTCAGTGTGAACGCGTAGACGCCGTCGGGAGCGTCCTCGACGTAGTAGACGCCGTTCGCGTCCGTCGTGACTTGGAACGTCTCGCCGGAAATGAGCGCGCGCGCGCCGATGGTGACGTCTTCGAGAAGCTCCTGCGTTCTCTTGTCGAAGATCTTACCGGCGACGGAGCCACGCGCAAGCGACGCGGGGGCGGCGCCATCGCTCAAGAAGAGAGTGAGCAGCACGGCCATGGCGCCCCTACGGTACGTGCGTTTCTCAACGCCGAGAGACTTCATCCCAGGTCTACAGTCTGTTCGTCTTCCGTGTACGGTCCGGATTCGTAGGAATAGTGGCTGTGATAATAGTACTGCGCGTAGTCTTCGAGATTGACGTCGTTCAGTACCAAACCCGTAATCTTTCCGTTGACGCGTTGCACGAGCTCTACGCTCTGTTTCGCGGCGTGGCGCGAAGTGACGCCGGCGCGTGCGACGAGGATGACGCCGTCGCATCGGGTGGAGAGGATGTGCGAGTCGAATACCGGCAGAAGCGGAGCCGAATCCAGAACGACGAAGTCGAAATGTTCAGCGCAGTCGTTCAGCGTGCGCTCCATCGCCGGAGAGGCGAGAAGCTCGCCTGGGTTCGGGCTCTTGGGGCCCGACATCATGAGGTAGAGATTGGGTATTTCGGTCCGCATGATGCAGCCGTCCTTGAGCGACATCTGACCGGTCAAGACGTTCGAGAGGCCGACACGGTTGCGATAGCGGAACACACGGTGCAGGCGCGGATTGCGCAAGTCGCTGTCGATGAGAAGCACTTTCTTGTTGAGCTGGCCGAGTGAGCAGCTGAGATTGCTCGAGACGAAGGTCTTGCCGCAGTTCTTGTCGGGGCTCGTGACCAGCACGATCTTGGGGACAGCGTTCGGCGTGCTCAGGAGCATCGAGCCTCGCAAGAAGCGGAAGCGCTCGCTCAGAGTATTGCGGTGCTCCGCGAGCGCCGGGCGATGGTCGTAAATCGTGGGTAGATAGCTGCTCCGCTTTGCATCGCGGCCTCTGGCTGAGGGACCTCTGCTGTTTCCCGATCGAGGAGCGAGACGATTCTTTATTGATGTGAGCGCACTGTCCGCCCCGTAACGGGGAATCATTCCGAGATAGGGAAGGGGAACGTGTTGTTTGACGTCGTCCACGGTGTGGATGGCATCGTACCAATGGTCGAGGAGGTAAGCGACGCCAGCACCGAGAATGACGCCGAGTGCGAGCAACAAGGCGAAGCGACGGTTCGAGCCGGGCGCGAACGGAAAGGTCGGGACCTCTGCTCTCTCGATGAACTTGACGCGGAACGGCTGTTTTTCGCCGAGATCGGCGGTGATGTCGGTCTCACTTCGGCGACGAAGAAGACCTTTTAGGATCTGCCTCTGATTGGCGAGCTCCGCTTTGATGTGGCCGTAATCCGAAGCGGCGTGCGCGAGGTCCTGAACTTGCGACTTTTGGGAGTTCAGCGATTTCCGGAGCAAGTTCTCGCGGTCCCGCGCCTCCTGAAAGTCGCCCTTGGCCGTTCCGACGACTTTGGCGGCTTGTTCCGTGGCGACGACATCCAGGTCCCTTTTGGTCTCATCCATCGCGCCCTTCGCGCGTTGGATCTCCGGCCAATCGGGGCCGAAAGTCGTGGCGAGTTCGTTATATCTCTCGCTCAAATCCAAGTATCTGCGTTCGAGGTCGCGCACAGGACCACTAGCCCATGTTTACCCTTTATGAGCATCCTAACGCTCGTAAGTGACTGAATTCAAAGGAACGGGGGTTGAATTTCGCTCAAAACATAGAGACAGAGATTGTGCTTTGAGCGCCATTAATACGTTGTAATCGTGGACAATGACATGTAGTATGCGTGAGGACAGGTTATGTTCTTCCGCATCGTTCGGGCCGCAGGCGGCAAAGGGGTTCAACATGAGTATGTCCGCCTGGTCGAGTCGTATCGGGAGCACGGCAAGCCGAAGCAACGCGTAGTGTGCAACTTGGGGCGCAAGGATCTCCTAGTTGCCAATCTCGACTCCCTCAATCGGTTGCTTGGGGCCGGTGAACCGGCCGACACCGAGCGAGCAGCCGAGCAGGTCGCGGGGGCAGACGCGTGGGATTGGGGTCCGATGCTGGTGACGGCGACGCTGTGGCGCGAGCTCGGGCTGGAGCAGATTCTCGACCGGCTCGGGGGCCGCGGCAAGCGGGACGGGGTGGCGCTAAGCGAGCGAGCTTTGGTGCTGGTCGCCAACCGGCTATGTGCTCCGTCAAGCGAGCACGGTCTGGCGCGCTGGCTCGAGACCGACTTCGTCTGCGACCGGCAGGGGCGGCGGTGGGTGCCGCAGTGGCGCGATGATGGGGAACGGCGAGCGAGTCGCTCCCCGCGGGTTCGCGTGGAGTTTCGCCAACTCAAGCAATGGTACCGAACGCTCGACCAGCTGCATGCCCGCAAAGAACAGATCGAGAAGGAGCTGTTTTTGCGCTTGCGGGATCTGTTTTCGCTTGAGGTTGACATGGTGTTTTACGACCTGACGTCGACGTACTTCGAAGGTCAAGGCCCTCCGGGGCTCGGCGCCCACGGCTACAGTCGCGACCGCAGACCGCGTAACCGGCAAGTGCTTATCGGTCTGGTGATGGTGGACGGTTGGCCGATCGCCCACCATGTTTTCGCCGGCAACTGGCGTGACGCGAAAACGGTGCCGCAGGTGCTCAACGATCTCAACGAACGATTCGGTTTGCACCGCGTGGTTTTTGTCGGCGACCGAGGGATGGTAACGAGCGACAGCCTGGCAGTGGTGCGCTCGCGCAAGCAGGGCTATCTCGTCGGGCTGCAAAGACGACGGCGCGAGGAGGTCTATCGTTACATCGAGCGCGCCAGCGGAGAGTGGATCGACTGCCCTGGTGGCATCACGGTGAGCGAAAAAGCCGAGCCACCTAAGACTCGTGTGCAAGAAGTCCGCTCCGAGCAGTCTGGGGTGCGCATCTTCGTCGTTCACAGCGACGAAAGGCTCGCCTACGAGCGCGGGCAGAGGCTGCGGGCCATGGGGCGTGCCCGTGCGGCATTCGAGGCCCTCGAGCGCCGCGTGCGCGACGGACGATTGAAAGCCCCCGAGAAAATCGGTGCCGCCGCCGCGCGCATACAGGCACGCCACCACGGTCACCGTTACTACGACTGGGAGTACAAAAACGGTCGCTTCCGCTTCTTCGAGCACCCCGTCAACCTCAAGCGCGAGCAAGCCTACGAGGGTAAGTACGTTATTCAAACCGAAGAGCAAAACCTCTCTCCGGTCGACGCCGTGCGCCTTTACAAGGACCTAAACGAGGTCGAGCGAGCCTTCTCATGCCTTAAGGATGTCATTGAGATGCGTCCCGTTTACCACCAGACCGATGAGCGTGTGGAGGCATATCTTTTCGTAGCTACGCTGGCCTTCCTTGTGCACCGGGCTCTTGAGAAAAAGCTCAAGGTCGCCGAACTCGACCTGTCCGCAACCGAGGCACTACAAGCGCTACGCTCGGTCCGGGTCGTCGACTTACAGCTGGGTTCTGGGCGGACTAAGCGCGTCGTCACGCGCGGCACCGCTCGCGCCAACTCGATCCTGACTGCACTCGGCATCGTTGAACGCGACCCGCCAGCCTTCTCCGAGGAGGTGCTGTCAGCGTAGAGACAAACCGCCGATCTCGATCCTTTGTTTTCGATGACTTAGACACCTAAAAGGGAAACATGGGCTAGTGCGCACTTCGCTGAGCGAAAAAGGGTCCGTGCGGCGGGGGTTCGCGTAGCGTGCCTCGGCGGCCGTCCGCTGGACCTCCGCCTGGGCGAGCTGCTCGTTGAGCGTTTCGAGCCTCTGCATCACGATGTTGTTGTTGTCATCCTCCGCGATCACGATTTGATTCTCTCTGCTGTAGTCGCGCAGCAGTCGTTCTTTTTCTTGGATGTCGCTTCGGAGCTCTCCAATCTCCTCGTCATGAAGCTGCTCGTGTCGCGGGCGAGACCTGATTCGGAATCGACGTTGAACTGTTGATATTGCTCGACGAGCGCGTTGGCTAACTGAGCCGAGAGCCCGGGGTCTGGTGACACGAAGCTCACTTCCATGAGCTGCGTTTTCTTGACCCTGCTCACCTTGACCATACCTTGGACGCTGCGGCCGATATTGCTGACGAGCTTCCCCTGGTCGAGTTGTGCGTCGGCGTCGGGCGCGAAAAGCGGATGGTCCCAGAGCTCAAGATCTTCCACGACGCGTTCGGCGAGCTGGCGACTTTTGACGATCTTTTCCTGGGTGCCGTAGACATCGGCATAGACGCGGGTCGGGCTGATCATGACGTCTTGTACGACGTTGATCTTTCCCCAGTCGATCTGAATGAGAGCGGTGGCACGGTAGTTGGGGGTCTCGGTGTACTTTGAGATGAAAGCGAACAGCCAAGTCGCGAGGATGACGGCGATGACGGGCCAGCGATGTTTGAGGAGCACGAAGTAGATTTCACGCAGCGAAGCGCGCGGGTAGATCTCTGGCGCGTACTCAGAATAGTCGGGTGGCAACGGCTCGGTGCTCATATCTCTTTTGATTGGAACATTTTCAAAGTAAATGAAATATGGCAATTCGTCACAAAAACCCGCGCAGCGACGATTGAATTGTAGGGGGATGCAGTTAACTTTATTGGTTCTCCTGTCGTTTCGGGGGATCTGATTTGTGTTGGAGGGCATGGCCTATGGACGCTGCCGCGATTGTGGAAAACGCCGGAAACTCCGGGCGAGAGAGGCGTTTAGGGAAAGGTTGTGAGCACGTACAAACGTGGAGCGGCGTTTTCCACAATCGCTTGGAAAACGCTTCGCGTTTCCCACGAGCGCCCACAGGCCCCTCCTGATATATATACAAGAAAGATTAATTCATATGGAATAAGGAAGGGGGGGTCGATTAGTGGAGGCTATGGAAAACGCCCTTCCAGGCTTCGAAGAGAACTCAGTCGTGAGCAAGGTCTGAACGACCAGAACCGTGGGGGCGTTTCCCACAGCCTCGTCTCCCGCTGAGGGGCAGTGGCATTTGGTGAGGCCCGTGGGTTGAGAGGGTAAGCCATGTGTAGATGCGCATCGGCGAGAACGCTAGAATCTTTTTTTCCGAAAGAGAAAAGAGCGTTCCCGCGATGCGCGTTACTACGTTAGTCAACAAGCTCATCGGATTGCAAGGCCTGTGGGTCCGAGGTTTCCACTTCCAGGCGGACAAAGCCAGAGTGGTGGTGGATGTAGTACCACGGAGGAGGAAGCCTCTGTGCGGGATTTGCGGACGAAAGGTCCGCAAGAACAAAGATCGCTACAATCGCTACTGGCGGCACTTGGACCTGTTCGGAGTCCGGACCTATCTTCGCTACTCGATCCGACGAGTGGTATGTCGGCGGTGTGGAGTGGTCAGAGAAAAGGTGCCTTGGGCCGACAAGGGAAGCCGCTTTACCAAAAGCTTCGAACAAGAGGTAGCGTGGCTGGCACAGAGGACGGACGTCAGCGCCGTAGCGAACTATTTCCGAGTGACGTGGCGTTCGGTGCGACGGATCATCCAGCGAGTGGTTGCCGAGCAGCGGGATGAGCGGCGCGAGCTCGATGGATTGCGGGTGATTGGGATGGACGAGATCAGCTACCGCAAACGCCACAAGTACTTAACCCTAATCGCAAAATCTTCGAAGCACGAAAACGCGAAACAGCCGCACTGGGCGCAGGCGAGAAGCTCGTGCTGGGGCACCCGCTCGCCGCCACTATAGGTGATTCTGCACGGTGTATGCAGAACCTGGAAAAGGTGCTATTCACGGGGCCAAAGACCTCAGGCACGGGTGATCTTTGACCGCTTCCACATCGTCAAGCATCTGAACGAGGCCGTGGATAAGACCCGGCGCGAGCTGGTGCGCGAGCTCAAAGGGACTGCCCGACGCAACCTCAAGAACACCAAGTTTCCCCTTCTCAAGGCCAAACACAACCGCAGCGCGAAAGACAAACGGGTGCTCCGCGAGCAGGTGCGAGCTAATCGTCGCCTCTACCGCGCCATGCTTCTGCGCGACGACTTCATGGACCTCTACACCTACAAAACCGAGACATGGGCCAAGAAGTTTCTCCGAGGATGGCTGCGGCGCGCTATGAGCTCGAGGATAGAGCCCGTCAAACGCGCGGCGAAGATGATCCGCAGCCACTTCGATGGCGTCATCGCGTGGGTCACGTGGAGACTCAGCAACGGCCGACTCGAAGGAATGAACAACAAAATCCGGCTGCTGAGCCACCGCAGCTTTGGACTCCACTCTGCCGAAGCTCTCATCAGTCTCGTCTACCTAAACTGTGGCGGTCTCACCCTCGAGAGGATCCACTGAAATGGCAGGAGAGGCTCTTTATTGTACGGGTTGGATTCTCAAAAAGGAACTCCGAGGCAGAAGAGCCATGGCGGCGCAACTGGTCGCCAAAATATTTTCTGTTTGTGTATGCACATGTTGCGTATACGTAAAATGAGTAGTATAGGGCCGGCGCACTCGATATTCGGTCCCATCGCGCAATGTGTCGCGGACCTGATAGTCGAGGGCGAGCGCGAGCGGCTGAAGCAGTGTGGGAGCGAGGCTTGCGAGTGGCTCTTCTACGACAAGAGTCGAACCGGGCACCGGCGCTGGTGCTCTATGGCGGATTGCGGAAACCGAGCGAAGGCTCGGCGTCACTACGATCGAAAGCGTGCCGTGGCGACGACGAAAAGCGCTAAGAGAAAAGCGACAGCGCCGAAGGGAACGAGCATGACGCTGAAGCCCGGTCGCCGTCGTGAATGAGAAAGCCGCTGAAAATTGCTGCGGGAAGACGGCACCATGAAAGAAGTGTTCGACCGCGAGCCTGGACAAAACCCGGCATCTTGGATGGTCTCAGGTGGCGCGGCCCGAGGACGCCCGGACGTCCCGTTCGCTCACGGGCGAGTCCGATTCCTCCTGACCGATCGAGTTGCTACTCTAATCAAGTGAAGCGTCTCGTCGTAGCTCTCGGTATCGCGCTGTCAGCACTTGGCTGCGCATCGGACTCGAACTGGACGGATTTGGGGTCGGTCGATGAGCTGAAAGACGCGTTCAACCGCGACCACGGTCACGTACGCGTCGTTCTCATTCTGTCGCCGACGTGAGGCGCCTGTGTCCAAGGCGCCCGGTGGGTACAAACGAACATCCTGGATGCGATGCCTGAGGCCGACCTCCGCGTCTACGCTATCTTTTTCGAGATCGTCGCGGGAGACGCGGGGGCGAGATACGAAGTGGATCCGCGAGACCTCCTCGACGACCCGCGGGTGACGCTCTATTGGGATGAGCGTCGGCTAACGGGTCGTTGGTTCGACGAGAAGGTGACCCGGCTGGGAAGACGCACGGGTGAGGAGGGCCGTGTTGAATGGGACGCTTTCATCCTGTACGGGCGCAACGCTGAGTGGTCAGAAAATCCACCGCACTCGATCGGCTGGGGACGACCCATCAGTCGGGAGAAAGATCGCCTGCTCCGAGATTTGGAGAGAGCGCTGGCGCGCTCTCCGGAGTGACTCCCGGCGCTCGAACGACACACTTTCATCCTTGCTCGCGGCCGGCGGACGAGCTGAAGCTTGGACGAGGCGCTCCGGGCGAAAGTGGAGTGGCAGCGCTCCTCGGAGCTGTTCGGCGTCGAGAGCGAACCCGAGTGGCCGATACTGGCCCCGTCACACCGGTGGCGTGCAGCGAAGTGGCATGCGTCAGGCATAAGGTCCAAGCTGGTTCCGGAGAGCCGGCACGCCCATCACGACGCTTCGCTCTTTATGAATCGTGAGCTGCGGAAGCTCGGCGACAAGATTTTGGATAGGGCAATCCTGATAATATTGGCTGTCCCTCTGTGGGCCCTTTCGTCTCGACCATGATCTTGGGCAAGCGACTGGCCGCTCCGGCCGCTCCGGGAAGTCCGCGACTCGGAAGGCTCATACTGTAACATCGAGCTGACGTGCTACTGACATGACGAAACGACTTGCGGTTTTCGGTGGAAGCTTCAATCCGCCCGGTCTGCACCACCGCGCCATCGCCGAAGAGCTCAGCCGCCACTTCGACGAGATCGTCGTCGTCCCGTGCGGGCCGCGGCCCGACAAGCCTGCGACCAACGAAGTCGACACCGTCGCGCGCGCGACCATGGTCGACGCTACGTTCCAGAACCTCCCCGGCGTCCGCGTCGATCTCTTCGACCTCGAGCAAGCCACGTTTACCCGCACCCACCGCCTCGACGAAATCTATCGGGACGAGGGTGAGGTCTGGCACGTCGTCGGGACCGATTTGACCGAGCCAGGCGAGGACGGGCTTTCTTTCATTCAGCGAAGCTGGGTCAAGGGAGACGAGATCTGGCGCTCGCTGCGCTTCGCGATTTTCGTGCGGCCAGGCTACGATGCCCCCAAGACCGAGCTGCCGCCTCACCACGAGCTCTTCCCGATGCAGGGGACCGGCGCGAGCGTGACGATACGTGAGCGCGTCTTCAAGCACGAGCCGATCGCAGACCTTGTGACGGAAGAGGTCACGGCCTATATCGAGCGCTACGGACTCTACCGTGGCGCGGCGATGCGGCGTCGGGCGCGGCTCGACCTCGAAACCCCACGCCCGTTCGTCGTGGCAGACGACCGCAACGCGCGCGCGATGGATATCGCCGCGCGCTTCGAGCAGCGCTTCGGTGGCGGCGGGCACGACGGCGCGAACCTCATCGTCGTGATTGGTGGCGACGGAACGATGCTGCACGCGATCCGCGAGCACTGGCGAAGCCGCCTCCCGTTTCTGGGAGTGAACGCGGGGCACCGGGGTTTTCTCTTGAACGGGGCCCCCGAGCTCGAAGAAGGCGAGATCCCGAGCACTGATCACGCCCACGCCCACGCCCACGCCCACGCCCACGCTCACGCCCACGCTCACGCCCACGCCCTCACCGTTCAGCATTCTCCGCTTCTCTACGTCGAAACACGCTCTGAAGCGGGTGAGAAGAAGAGCGCGCTCGCATTCAACGACGCGTGGGTCGAGCGAGCTTCCGGCCAGACCGCTTGGCTGGAAGTGAAGGTCAACGATGACGAGCGCCTGCCGCGACTCATCGGCGACGGCGCCCTCGTAGCGACCGCCGCGGGCTCCACCGCCTATGCAAGAGCGATGGGCGCAACGCCGCTTCTCGTGGATACACCGGCGCTCGTCCTCGTCGGCTCGAACGTGACGGAGCCGCCGGGTTTCAAGTCGGCTCTCTTATCGCTGGACGCTCGCGTGAGCCTCCGCGCGCTCGATGCGTCCAAACGGCCAATCGCGGCCTTCGCCGATGGTGTGCCGCTAGGAGAGGTCGTTTCTTTCGAAGCGAGAGTGAGCCGGATTGCCGCTGTCGAGCTAGTGTTCACGCCCGGCCATGACATGGCCGAGAAGATCGCGCAGGTCCAGTTCCCAGCCTAGTTTACCTGGCTAGTGCCCGAACCCGCTAATCCTGCCGTGAATTCCTGGCCCTTTTCGGCGCTGACTGCGTTGCTCCTCCTCGACATATCTAGATATGACGTCGTCGGCTCGCCTTGTCAGCACCAAAAATGGCCTAGCCCATGTTTCCCTTTTAGGTGTCTAAGTCATCGAAAACAAAGGATCGAGATCGGCGGTTTGTCTCTACGCTGACAGCACCTCCTCGGAGAAGGCTGGCGGGTCGCGTTCAACGATGCCGAGTGCAGTCAGGATCGAGTTGGCGCGAGCGGTGCCGCGCGTGACGACGCGCTTAGTCCGCCCAGAACCCAGCTGTAAGTCGACGACCCGGACCGAGCGTAGCGCTTGTAGTGCCTCGGTTGCGGACAGGTCGAGTTCGGCGACCTTGAGCTTTTTCTCAAGAGCCCGATGCACAAGGAAGGCCAGCGTAGCTACGAAAAGATGTGCCTCCACACGCTCATCGGTCTGGTGGTAAACGGGACGCATCTCAATGACATCCTTAAGGCATGAGAAGGCTCGCTCGACCTCGTTTAGGTCCTTGTAAAGGCGCACGGCGTCGACCGGAGAGAGGTTTTGCTCTTCGGTTTGAATAACGTACTTACCCTCGTAGGCTTGCTCGCGCTTGAGGTTGACGGGGTGCTCGAAGAAGCGGAAGCGACCGTTTTTGTACTCCCAGTCGTAGTAACGGTGACCGTGGTGGCGTGCCTGTATGCGCGCGGCGGCGGCACCGATTTTCTCGGGGGCTTTCAATCGTCCGTCGCGCACGCGGCGCTCGAGGGCCTCGAATGCCGCACGGGCACGTCCCATGGCCCGCAGCCTCTGCCCGCGCTCGTAGGCGAGCCTTTCGTCGCTGTGAACGACGAAGATGCGCACCCCAGACTGCTCGGAGCGGACTTCTTGCACACGAGTCTTAGGTGGCTCGGCTTTTTCGCTCACCGTGATGCCACCAGGGCAGTCGATCCACTCTCCGCTGGCGCGCTCGATGTAACGATAGACCTCCTCGCGCCGTCGTCTTTGCAGCCCGACGAGATAGCCCTGCTTGCGCGAGCGCACCACTGCCAGGCTGTCGCTCGTTACCATCCCTCGGTCGCCGACAAAAACCACGCGGTGCAAACCGAATCGTTCGTTGAGATCGTTGAGCACCTGCGGCACCGTTTTCGCGTCACGCCAGTTGCCGGCGAAAACATGGTGGGCGATCGGCCAACCGTCCACCATCACCAGACCGATAAGCACTTGCCGGTTACGCGGTCTGCGGTCGCGACTGTAGCCGTGGGCGCCGAGCCCCGGAGGGCCTTGACCTTCGAAGTACGTCGACGTCAGGTCGTAAAACACCATGTCAACCTCAAGCGAAAACAGATCCCGCAAGCACAAAAACAGCTCCTTCTCGATCTGTTCTTTGCGGGCATGCAGCTGGTCGAGCGTTCGGTACCATTGCTTGAGTTGGCGAAACTCCACGCGAACCCGCGGGGAGCGACTCGCTCGCCGTTCCCCATCATCGCGCCACTGCGGCACCCACCGCCGCCCCTGCCGGTCGCAGACGAAGTCGGTCTCGAGCCAGCGCGCCAGACCGTGCTCGCTTGACGGAGCACATAGCCGGTTGGCGACCAGCACCAAAGCTCGCTCGCTTAGCGCCACTCCGTCCCGCTTGCCGCGGCCCCCGAGCCGGTCGAGAATCTGCTCCAGCCCGAACTCGCGCCACAGCGTTGCCGTCACCAGCATCGGACCCCAATCCCACGCGTCTGCCCCCGCGACCTGCTCGGCTGCTCGCTCGGTGTCGGCCGGTTCACCGGCCCCAAGCAACCGATTGAGGGAGTCGAGATTGGCAACTAGAAGTTCCTTGCGCCCCAAGTTGCACACTACGCGTTGCTTCGGCTTGCCGTGCTCCCGATACGACTCGACCAGGCGGACATACTCATGTTGAACCCCTTTGCCGCCTGCGGCCCGAACGATGCGGAAGAACATAACCTGTCCTCACGCATACTACATGTCATTGTCCACGATTACAACGTATTAATGGCGCTCAAAGCACAATCTCTGTCTCTACGTTTTGGGCGAAATTCAACCCCCGTTCCTTTGAATTCAGTCACTTACGAGCGTTAGGGTGCTCATAAAGGGTAAACATGGGCTAGGACTTCACCGACAGGGTTAGCGGGTTCGAGCACTAGTGTTAGTGGACGCTTTCGACCCAGAGCACGGTTGTGCCGGCGTCGAACGGTCCGCGAGTCTCCTCGTGTCCGCTCGGCCACGTGACGTGAATTTCTTCGATGCGGCCCTCGTCTCCGAGACCGATATGCACCACGTGCTCGCTTTGCGAGAGATAGCTCGTGGCGGCGGCCGACTCGAACCGGCGAGACCCGACCTTTATGACCGCACCGGTACCGTCGCGATTTGCCTGTCGGCCCACGAGGCGCACTCGCAGTGAGGCTCCGCCTTCCGTGTCGTTTCGCAGAAGCTCCGGCGCCGCTCCTGAGCTCGAAATAGCGACATCGAGATCGAGATCGCCATCCCAGTCCGCGACGGCGAGACCTCGGCTCACACCCACGGCGTCGAGGTCGCTAACGGAAAAAACGCCTCCTCCATCGTTGTGGTAGACCTGATTCTGTTGGGCGTAGTCGCTGCCATGGAGAACGTCCGCGTTGTCGAGCACGTGGCCGTTGGCGACGATGAGGTCGTCCAGTCCGTCATTGTCGAGGTCCGCGAAAACGGCGCCGAATCCTAGCCGGCGCAACGATGGCCGGCCGACGCCGGCGCGTATCGCGATGTCGGTAAAGAGCTCGAGGCCAGCCGTAAGCGACACGTCGGTGAAGCTCCCATGCCCGTCGTTACGATAAAGCGTCGCGGCGGAAGTCGACGAGGCGCGCCCTCCGGTCGGATCGCCTCCATTGATGAAGAGCAAGTCGGCATCGCCGTCGGCGTCGTAATCGAAGAACACGACGCCCGAGCCCATCGTCTCCGTCATGTACTTCTCACCGGTGGCGCCGGTCTCATGGCGAAAATCGACGCCGCTTTCGCTCGTCACGTCGACGAGTTGGATCGCAGCCGCGAGGATGGCGGTCGCGATCATTTCTCGAGCTCGCGTGCGGCTTCGAGCTGAGCTTGGGCTTCGTCTTCACGGCCGAGGCGCGCGAGCGTGAGAGCAAGATTGCGTCTCAAATGGGGTTCCCTCGGGCGCGCGTCGACGCTACTGCGAAAGAGCGCTTCGGCGGCCTCGAGCTCGCCTTTTTCGAGCAACAGGTTTCCGAGTCCTTGTTGTGCAGAGACGAGACGGAGCTAGGGATGACTCCAAAAAGAGCCGCGATCAGAAGCCACATCGGCGTCCCTATGTTAACCCGCCTGCCATCGAATCACCTCGTTTGCGGTCGGGAACAGAAGCCTCAGCACGATCGTGTTCGACGCTACGAGGGCGAGATTGCTGGCCCAACGTCCGGTTTTCGCGACGGTCAGCTTGCGTCGCGGGATAACGATTTCAGCGAACGCCATGAGGGCGAAGACCAAAAAGAAAGCGCCGAGTCGAATCGGCATCTCGTGATCGCGGGGCCACTCATCGAGCGGCATCAATGTCGATCTCTCGCCAAGCGCTGTCGCGCCGCGGTTCGTCGGACTAGTCGCGATCCGGTGCTGGTGGTAAAGTTTTCGAGGCCCACCCTCGTTACTGTTCCCGGGTTACTCTTCCGGGTATTGCTCGAAAAGCGCCGTCACGGCTGCATTGATCTGCTTCTCCGCTTTGTCCGGTGTGTCGAGAGGGTAGGTCCCCTTCGCTTGCCACACGAGAAAGTTCGATTCGGCTTCGACGAGCTCGATGCTGATATTCGCGAGCCTCTCGCGGCTGAAATCGATCTGCACCGACGAGTTGGCGTCGTCCCAAACGGATCGTTTTTGGGAGGCGCGGCCTTGGATGTGTTCAACGAGCTCCACGCGGTACTGGACGCGCACATCCGGCCGCACGGTGTCGGGTCGATAGCCCAGCTCTTTCAACGACTTCTGAACGGCGTTGATCATGCGCAAGTGGTTGGCCATGTTCTCGAGCGGCACCTGCTTCTTGTTCCAGGCATAGGTCTTGTAGTTCGAGAGGTCGGTAAGGTCCAGCCCGTTGAGATTTAGAGGTTGTCGTAGCTGCGGTTTCTGGGCTGTCTGGACGAACAACGTAGCCGCGAGTGTGAGAACGGGACCGATCATCACTTCCTCCCGCTCACAGTCTCTCTATAACGCGAATCGCTGTCAACTGTCTGGATGGCTCGATTGTATGCATCTAATGGATTAGGTCCATGTGATTGAAAATAAGCCAATTAGTAGATTCACGTTATATGCCCTTGAGAGCTAATGGAGGTAATGTTACGGTGCAACCATGACAATGTGGCGACCTTCCTTGACAGATTCCGAAACGCCTCTCTATCTATCGATTGCCAACGCGCTCGCGGAGGACATTACCAGCGGGCGGTTACAGGAAGGCGTGGGGCTCCCCCCGCAAAGGGAGCTTGCTGACGAGCTCCACGTGGCGTTGACGACGGTCACCCGCGCGTATACCGAAGCCGAAAGGCGTGGTCTCGTGAGCGGCGAGGTCGGGCGCGGAACGTTCGTGCGCCAGCAGGAGACGTCTCATCTGCGGCGAACGGAGCCTGAGCCCACCGCAATCGACTTGACGACCAACAGCCTGCTCCCTTATCCGAAAGGCAAAGCGCTCGCCCAGAGCATGGCGCGGGTCCTGGCGAAGGGCGACCCGTGGGCGGCGCTCGACTATCAACCTCATTACGGCACATGCCGTCAGCGCGAAGCTGGCGCGCGGCTCCTCGAGCGCGCCGGGCTCGATGCCGCCGCGGAGCGCGTGGTCGTGACGAGCGGCGCCCAGCATGCGATGGCGATTGTGTTCTCGGCTTTGGCGAATCCCGGCGACACGGTGCTCACGGGCGAGCTCACCTATAGCGGGATGAAATCGCTCGCGAATTTCCTGCACATCCGGCTGCGAGGTCTCGCGATGGACGAAGAAGGCCATCCGCGCCGACGCGCTCGAAGCGGCTTGCGCGACGACGGACGCGAAGGCGCTCTATTGCATGCCGACGCTCCAGAACCCTACCGCCGCGGTGATGTCGGAGCGGCGTCGCCAGCAGATTGCCGCTATCGCGGAGTCCTATGGCCTCGCCGTCGTCGAGGATGACAGCTACGGGTTTCTTCTGCCCGAGATCAAAGCTCTCGGCGCCTATGCGATAACCAAGAAGAACTTCTTCTACCTCACCGGCACATCGAAGAGCCTCGCGCCCGGCCTTCGCATCGGGTTTCTTCTGTCGCCGGGAGAGATGGTCGACCGGCTCGCCGCCGCGATTTCGGCGACGACGTTCATCGCGTCTCCGGTAACAGCGGAGGTCGTCACAGCGTGGATCCAGGACGGGACGGCCGATCAGGTGATGGAGTGGAAGCGCGGGGAGGTGCGCAATCGCCAGAAGCTCGCGAAAAAGCTCTTCAAGAATGTCGACTATCGCGCGCATGCCGCGAGCCCTCATGGGTGGCTCACGCTCCCCGAGCCCTGGTGCGTACATGACTTCGTATCCCAGGCGCGGATGCGCGGTGTCGTCATCTCGCCAGCGGAAGACTTTGTCGCGGCCCGCTCGACCAATGCGCATGCCGTACGCCTTTGCCTCGGGCCAGTGCGCCAAGTCGGCCGGCTGGAACGAGCTCTCGAGACGCTCGTCGAGATTCTCGAAAGCCCGCCCGAGCCGTGCCGCGCAATGGTATAGAGGCACGAATAGAGGCTCGAAAAGATCAATATTAACAAAAGCGTAACGCAAAGGCGCAAAGTCGCAAAGGCGCAAAGAAAAAAAGCCTCTCCTGCCATTTCAGTGGATCCTCTCGAGGGTGAGACCGCCACAGTTTAGGTAGACGAGACTGATGAGAGCTTCGGCAGAGTGGAGTCCAAAGCTGCGGTGGCTCAGCAGCCGGATTTTGTTGTTCATTCCTTCGAGTCGGCCGTTGCTGAGTCTCCACGTGACCCACGCGATGACGCCATCGAAGTGGCTGCGGATCATCTTCGCCGCGCGTTTGACGGGCTCTATCCTCGAGCTCATAGCGCGCCGCAGCCATCCTCGGAGAAACTTCTTGGCCCATGTCTCGGTTTTGTAGGTGTAGAGGTCCATGAAGTCGTCGCGCAGAAGCATGGCGCGGTAGAGGCGACGATTAGCTCGCACCTGCTCGCGGAGCACCCGTTTGTCTTTCGCGCTGCGGTTGTGTTTGGCCTTGAGAAGGGGAAACTTGGTGTTCTTGAGGTTGCGTCGGGCAGTCCCTTTGAGCTCGCGCACCAGCTCGCGCGGGGTCTTATCCACGGCCTCGTTCAGATGCTTGACGATGTGGAAGCGGTCAAAGATCACCCGTGCCTGAGGTCTTTGGCCCCGTGAATAGCACCTTTTCCAGGTTCTGCATACACCGTGCAGAATCACCTATAGTGGCGGCGAGCGGGTGCCCCAGCACGAGCTTCTCGCCTGCGCCCAGTGCGGCTGTTTCGCGTTTTCGTGCTTCGAAGATTTTGCGATTAGGGTTAAGTACTTGTGGCGTTTGCGGTAGCTGATCTCGTCCATCCCAATCACCCGCAATCCATCGAGCTCGCGCCGCTCATCCCGCTGCTCGGCAACCACTCGCTGGATGATCCGTCGCACCGAACGCCACGTCACTCGGAAATAGTTCGCTACGGCGCTGACGTCCGTCCTCTGTGCCAGCCACGCTACCTCTTGCTCGAAGCTTTTGGTAAAGCGGCTTCCCTTGTCGGCCCAAGGCACCTTTTCTCTGACCACTCCACACCGCCGACATACCACTCGTCGGATCGAGTAGCGAAGATAGGTCCGGACTCCGAACAGGTCCAAGTGCCGCCAGAGCGATTGTAGCGATCTTTGTTCTTGCGGACCTTTCGTCCGCAAATCCCGCACAGAGGCTTCCTCCTCCGTGGTACTACATCCACCACCACTCTGGCTTTGTCCGCCTGGAAGTGGAAACCTCGGGCCCACAGGCCTTGCAATCCGATGAGCTTGTTGACTAACGTAGTAACGCGCATCGCGGGAACGCTCTTTTCTCTTTCGGAAAAAAAGATTCTAGCGTTCTCGCCGATGCGCGTCTACACATGGCTTACCCTCTCAACCCACGGGCCTCACCAAATGCCACTGCCCCTCAGCGGGAGACGAGGCTGTGGGAAACGCCCCCACGGTTCTGGTCGTTCAGACCTTGCTCACGACTGAGTTCTCTTCGAAGCCTGGAAGGGCGTTTTCCATAGCCTCCACTAATCGAGCCCCCCCTTCCTTATTCCATATGAATTAATCTTTCTTGTATATATACCAGGAGGGGCCTGTGGGCGCTCGTGGGAAACGCGAAGCGTTTTCCAAGCGATTGTGGAAAACGCCGCTCCACGTTTGTACGTGCTCACAACCTTTCCCTAAACGCCTCTCTCGCCCGGAGTTTCCGGCGTTTTCCACAATCGCGGCAGCGTCCATAGGCCATGCCCTCCAACACAAATCAGATCCCCCGAAACGACAGGAGAACCGAAAAAAAAAGAGAAATGAGAGGAGATCCGAAAGACGTCTCTTTGGATTGGCCTGCGTAATCTTTAGAGTTGGGATACGAGCCTTTGCGCCTCGGTCGACTTGGCGCCGTTGCGTTACGCTTTTGTTATTGATCTCTTTTTTCAGCTTCCAGTTTCTTGTCTGATAGGAGCGACCCCGGCCGGTGGCGTCAGGAGCACCGCTCGCTCTTATCCCCACCTCTCCTCCTATCTCCACCTCTCCTTTTGCCTTTGCTTTTCGCGCTGGTGTGTAAGAAAAGGAGATGTGGGGATGGCGGATGTCTCCCGACTTCTATCTTGCCGTTCTCCGGGTTCTAGGCTAGTGTTCCGCATCGATCCTCGAAAGGAGCGAGCGATGCTTTTTCGAAGCCCCCATACCGATGTGTCTATCCCGAGTCAACCGCTCACCGACTTCGTTTTAGAGCCGACGGCGAAGTGGGCTGACAAGCCTGCCCTCATCGATGGGCCCAGCGGTCGAACCCTGACTTTCGGCGCGCTCGACGGTGCGATCCAAAAAGCTGCCAAGGGCCTCTCCGACAAGAGAATGAAAAAAGGCGAGGTACTCGCGATCTACAGTCCCAACCTGCCGGAATACGCCGTCGCGTTTCACGGGGTCTCCGTGATCGGCGGCGTGAGCACGACGATCAACCCGCTTTATACGCCCGAAGAGCTGGCCCGCCAGTTAAACGACAGCAAGGCGCGGTTCCTCCTCACGGTGCCGCCGTTTCTCGACAAGGCCAAAGCCGCGGCGAAGGAATCCGGTGTCGAGGAGATCTTCGTCTTCGGAGAAGCCGAAGGCGCGACGCCGTTCGCTTCGCTACTCGACAATGACGGGGATGCACCCCAAGTCGACATCGCCCCCGAAGACCTCGTGACGCTTCCTTATTCGAGCGGGACGACCGGGCTCCAAAAAGGCGTCATGCTCACGCATCGGAACTTGGTGGCGAACCTCACGCAAACCGAGGCCACCTTCGGCGACGGGCTGAGCGAGGAGGATGTCGCTATCGGCATCCTCCCGTTTTTTCACATTTACGGCATGGTCGTGATCATGAACCTGGCGCTTCACCGAGGCTGCACCGTGGTGACGATGCCCAAGTTCGATCTCGAGGAGTTTCTCGGTTTGATGCAGAAGCACAAAGTCACGACAGCGCACCTCGTGCCGCCCATCGTGCTCGCGCTCGCGAAACACCCCGTCGTCGACCGATACGATTTGTCCTCGCTGCGGTGGCTCATGTCCGGCGCGGCGCCGCTCGGAAAGGATGTGGCCGAGGCCTGTGCCAAGCGGCTCGACTGTTTCGTCTTGCAGGGCTACGGTCTCACGGAGACGAGCCCGGTCTCGCATTGCAACGCGCCCGACCCGGAGAAGATCAAGGTTGGCTCCGTCGGGCCTTGTATCGCAGGCACGGAATGCAAAATCGTCGACCCGAGCACCGGAGAGGAGCTCGGACCGAACGAGGAAGGCGAAATTTGGATCCGCGGGCCGCAGGTAATGAAGGGTTATCTCAACAAGCCGAACGCCACCGCGGAGTGCATCGATGCCGAAGGATTCTTCCACAGTGGGGATATCGGCTATGCGGACGAAGACGGCTATTTCTTCATCGTGGACCGGCTGAAAGAGCTCATCAAGTACAAAGGGATGCAAGTGGCCCCTGCCGAGCTCGAGGCGCTCTTGCTCACGCATCCCTCTGTGACCGATGTCGCCGTGATCCCGAAACCGGATGAAGGGGCGGGCGAAATACCGAAGGCCTGCGTCGTCGTGCGTGAAGAGATCGATGCTCAGACGCTTCAGGATTTCATCGCGGAGCGCGTGGCTCCTCACAAGAAAATCCGAGAGGTCGAGTTCGTCGACCAGATCCCCAAATCACCTTCGGGAAAAATCCTCCGGCGCATGCTCGTCGAGCGGGAGCGTCTGAAGGCTGCGCCTTGAGGCTCGGGCTCACGCCGGATGAAGAGGCGTTCCGAACGCGAGTCCGTGCGTTCATCGAAGAGAACCTTCCCGCGGATATTCGCGCGCGCGTCGAAGGCGGTCAGAAGCTCCGCCGGGACGACTTCGTTCGTTGGCAGAAAATTCTCTATGAGCAAGGATTCATCGCACCCCATTGGCCGAAAGAGTAAGGGGGAACTGGATGGACATCGGTAGAGCGCTATCTCTTCGAAGAAGAGCTCGGAGCGGCGTCGGCGCCTTACTTGAATCGTTTCGGTCTTCTCATGGTGGGACCGGTCATCATTACCTTCGGAAGCGATGAGCAAAAGAAGCATTATTTACCGCGCATCCTCTCGAGTGACGATTGGTAGTGCCAAGGCTATTCCGAGCCGGGCTCGGGCTCCGACCTGGCCTCGTTGCAGACGCGCGCCGTGCTCGAAGGCGATCACTACGTCGTCAACGGGCACAAGACTTGGGTCACTCTTGCCCAGCACGCGAACCGAATGTTCTTTCTCGCCCGCACGAGCGATGCGGGGAAGAAGCAAGACGGCATCTCGTAGCCTTACTTCACGACCGTCGTCCTCGGCGGGAAGATTCTCGAGGCGACGGGCGGGGAGGCTCTCGTCCCATCGATCGTGGAAGGAGAGCTGCTCATAGCACTCGCGCACACGGAGCCCGAGTCGCGCTTCGACCTCACGGCCGTCGAGACACGGGCTGCGCCAGTGGGCAGTGGGTTTCGTCTGCATGGCCGCAAGAGCTTCGTGCTCCATGCGGCGACCGCGGACAAGCTCATCGTCTCGGCGCGCACCGACGATGAAGGCGTATCGCTGTTTCTCGTGGACCGCGAGAGCGAAGGGGTCTCACTGCGCGCCTATGCGACCGTCGACGGGTTGCGGGCCGCGGATATCGCACTCGAAGACGTGCATGTGGGAGATGAAGCAATTCTCGGCGAACGCGGCGGGGCACTCGCCGCGATCGAGCCTGTGATCGACCGCGCCATCACGCTTCTCGCGGTGGAAGCTGTAGGGGCGATGGGTGCCCTCAACGAGGCGACCTTCGACTATCTCAAGACGCGGCGCCAGTTCGGTGTTCCCATCGGAAACTTTCAAGCGCTGCAGCATCGCGCGGTCGACATGTCCGTGGATTACGAGCTATCACGGGCCCTCGCCTACCGCGCCGCCGCGGCGATCGAGAAACTCGAGGGCCGTGAGCGCGCGCGGGCAGCTTCTGCCGCCAAAGTGCAGATCGGCCGTGCCGGCAAACGGATCGGCAAAGAAGCCATCCAGCTTCATGGCGGGATGGGCATGACGAACGAGCTCGCGATCGGCCACTAATTTCAAGCGGCTCTCCATGATCGATGTGCTCTTCGGAAACGTGGACCACCACCTCGAGCGTTTGGCGACGCTCGCGCTCTAGTCCTCTCCGTTTCGCTGGGAGAGAAGCCAGGCGATGAGCTCCTCTTCTGCATAGGCGCGGTCCCACGAGTTGTGGGTCACACCGGGATATTCGGTGTATTTTAGGTTGCCAGCGTCCTATTCTACAATCCCAGTCATGGATACCGAACTGAAACGGTTGCGAGCGGAGCTCGAGGGCATCGACACGCAGATCCTCGAGCTGGTAGCGGCGCGCGCGCGACGCGCCTCGGCCATCGGGAAAGTGAAACGCGATGCCGGCCGCGCGACGCGGGATTTCCGGCGGGAGCGCGACGTCATCGAAAGGGCGCGCGCGACGGCCGAAAAGCTTGAGCTTCCGCCGCGTCTCGCCGAAGAGCTGATGCTGCTATTGATCCGCTCGGCGCTCGAGGTGCAGGAAAAGCAAGGGCTCGTGACGTCGAAAAGCGGCTCGGGAAAGCGCACTCTCGTGATTGGCGGCTCGGGCAAGATGGGACGCTGGTTTGTACGATTTCTAGCGTCTCAGGGTTTCGAAGTCGAGATCGCGGACCCGGAGCCGTTCGGAGGTGAGCTTCCGCAGATACGGGAATGGCAGACATCTAATTTGGATCACGACATCATCGTTCTCGCGACGCCCCTCGTTGTAACGGGAACGATCCTCGAAGAGATGGCAAAGCGGCCGCCCCGGGGCCTCGTCTTCGACGTCGGCTCGCTCAAGAGCCCGATTCGTGATGGGCTACTCGCCCTCGCGCGAGCGGGCGCACGCGTGACCTCGATCCATCCTATGTTCGGTCCCGACACGGAGCTCTTGTCGGGGCGCCACGTGATTTTCGTGGATGTGGGTCACGAGGAGGCGACTCGAGCGGCGCGAGAGCTCTTCGCCTCGACGATGGCGGTGCACGTTGCGATGGATCTCGAGGGCCATGACCGTTTGGTCGCTTATGTGCTCGGCCTCTCGCACGCGCTCAACATCGCTTTCGTCACCGCGCTCGTGGAAAGCGGGGAGGCCGCGCCCGCGCTCGCGAGGCTTTCGAGCACGACCTTCGACGAGCAGCTCGCGGTGGCGCGGAAGGTTTCGGAGGAGAGCCCTCGGCTCTATTTCGAGATCCAGTCGCTCAACGATTACAGCTCGGAGGCTCTCGCTGCGCTTCTCCACGCGGTCGAGCGTTTGCGATCGGTCGTCCTCGCCGGCGATGAACAGGGCTTCGCGGCTCTGATGGAGAGAGGGCGGGATTATTTCGGCGCGCGGGACAAGTGATCGGAGACACCTTCGAACTCATCGAGAGGCACCGCGATCTCTTCTTCGGCCTCGGGCGGGTCGCCGGCGGTTGGCTCCGGCTCCGCGTCGGGCGCGGCGGCTTCTTCTTTTGGCGCGTCCTCTTCGGTTTCGGGGGTTTCTTTCTGGGTCGGGGATAGCTCGCGGACGCGCTTGGTCATTTCCGCGGCGTGCTCGTGCGCGCCTTGACGCTCGTAGAGCGTGGCGAGAGATTCGAAATAGATGGGGGCTGTCTCGTTGATCTCCGCAGCGCGAAGGAGCGACTCTTCGGCCTCCTTGATCCAGTTCTGGTTTTTCATGAGCCCGAGCCCGAGGAGGTGGTGGTATTCGGCCACATCGGCGTCGAGCTCGATCGCCTGCCGCGAAAGCTGAATGGCTTCCCAGAAGTCGGTGACGTCGAAAGCTTCCTGTGCGCGGTTGAAGAGCTCGTTGGCGAAGTCACGCCGCTTCGTGCTCCCGGTCGCCGCAGGATCTTGTTCTCGCTTGACGGGCGCGGGCTCGTGCTTACCGGAGACGGTGCCGAGCGCTTCGGTCAAGATGGCGCACACGCGCGTGAGCTTCTTGCGGTTCGACGCACTAATTCCGGCCTCTTGGGCATCGGGGTGGTAGCGCTGCACGAGCTCCAGATAAGCGTTCTTGACTTCGGCTCCGGGGGTGCTGATGTCGATCCCGAGAAGCTCCGAGTAGCGTTTCTCTTTTCCGAGACGGAATACCCGGTCGACCTCGACAGCGAACATCTCGTCGAGTTCGCGCACGGGCTCGGACGCGTCTTCGTCTTCGACCAAGACAAGAAGGCCTTTTTCGAGCAAGTCGACGAGTGTGCCAGCGGCCTCGGCTTCGGGAACAGCGCTGACCCTCAAAATGTCACGTGCGAGCGAGACGCCATCGATACGCGAGAGCACGTATCCTTGTGCCGGCGTTAGCTTCAAGTCTTGAAGGTCGTCGGAGAGCGTCGCCGAAAAACGCAATGGCCGGTCGTCGTCCTTCAGCGACTGAACTTCGTCCGCGCTCGCTTCTCTCGGCGGAGGCTCGGGCTCGGCTTGCTCGGGGACGGGTGCAGCCGCCGCCTTGGGCGTCTCCGATACCGGGACGGGAGCGATCGGCTCTTCCGTGCCGAGCACTTCTTGCGGGATGGAGTCGAGCGCCGAGACGAAGGCTCCGGCTGAAAGAAAGCGTTCGTCAGGATCTTTGGCGAGCGCTCTTTCGAGAACCGCCGTGACCTCCACTGGAACGGTCGTCTCCTTCCACGCTTTCGCTTCGAACGGGTTGGAGTTGACGATGCTCAGGAGCACACCCGTAAGGCTTCCACCTCGAAACGGCTTTTCGCTGCAGGTGCATTCGTAGAGAACGCAACCGAGCGAGAAGAGATCGCTGCGCGCATCGACGTCCTCGCCCTTGGCCTGTTCGGGCGACATGTAGTCGGGCGTCCCCACGAGGCTTCCAGATTGTGTGAGGTCCGTCGAGCCGTCGGCCTTGGCAATACCAAAATCGGTGATCCGGGCCTCGAACTCGGGGGTGATCATGATGTTGGCTGGCTTGATATCGCGATGGGTGACTTTGTGCTCGTGCGCGTAGGCGAGGGCTTTGGCCACTTGGGTCACGATGTCGACGATGCTCGCGAGCCCGAGCTTCTGTGATTCCATCACGTCTTGCAACGTGGAGCCCTCGATGAATTCCATGACGATGAAGCCGGTTTCGGGCGTAAAGATGATGTCGTGAATCGTTACGATGTTCGGGTGATGGAGCTGCGCGGCCACCTGCGCTTCTCGGATGAAGCGTTTGTTGAGCGCTTTTCTCTGGTCGGGATCGAGCGACGTGTCTTGATCGCGACCAATCGGTTGAGGAAGGTGTCCCGGGCTTTCAAGACAGAGCCGAACGCGCCCACGCCTAGTCGGCCTAGGATCTCGTAGCGGTCTCCCGGTACTTTTTCGAGCTCTTGCTGCGCGTCGTCAGCGCTCGTCTGACTTTGCTCCGTCGATGGCGTCACTGGTCCGGTCCTGGATTGAAGTTAGCAAAGAGCACCCTGACCATCAATAGGCAAGATGCATGCCGAACAGCTATCTACCGAAAGGCTCCATAAAGATAACCACTTAGCCGTACTCCGCTCAGGTGCTGGCGCAGGAAAACCTCTACGTGTTTGGGGGGATAGCCCCTCAGTGTGCCGAGGCGCCGCGCTTCAAAACTGAACGCTATACTGAAGATACAACCTCAAAAGCGACCCGCAAAACTTCAGGCGTGTTGCCGTGTGACGACGCGTAGTCACCGACGCCGCCCGGACCATACCACGCTTTGCCGACGTCGAACGCGTAGTCGGTCGCGCCGCTCTCTTCAGCGGGCGGCGCTTCGCTCGGGGCACCGCAGCTCGAGCTCGACGTCGTCAGTGTCAGTGCGGCGCCGAGCGTGGCGGTGGAGCCGTGGATGAAATCCCGGCGGGTGATTGGCTGGTTCTGACCGAGCTCGCGGTTGCGCTTGTTCGACATGGTGAGGTGGATGTTACATCACGGATCAGAGTGAATGTAATGAAGAGTTTCATTCCTATTCGACTTCACCCACCCATGCGGTGGCATGAAAGGCAGGCGGAGACTAACATGCGTGTACTGGAATAAACCAAGAGAAACCATCGGGCGGGACGAGCTTGAACGCTTGCAGCTCGAGCGTCTGCAGGCGCTCGTCTCCCGACTTGCCAGGGACGTTCCCTTCTATCGGGAGTCGCTCGAGAATATCGATCCCCCGCGGTCGCTCGAGGACCTCGCCTCGCTGCCGTTCACCACGAAGCAGACGCTTCGCGACCACTATCCTTTTGGCCTGCTTGCAGTCCCTCGCGAACGTATCATCCGCGTACACGCGTCGAGCGGTACCACGGGTAAGCCCACGGTCGTCGCCTATACCGAGGACGACATGGCGCTTTGGGACGAGGTCATGGCGCGCCTGCTTACCGCGGGCGGCGTCACGTCGAGCGATCTCGTGCACAACGCCTACGGCTACGGCTTGTTTACCGGAGGTTTGGGGTTCGGACTCGGGGCGGAGACGGTTGGGGCGTCGACCGTGCCGGCTTCCGGCGGTCACACGGCGCGCCATCTCATGTTGATAGAGGATTTCGGTGCGACCGTTCTGTGCTCGACACTCTCCTATGCTTTGGTGCTCGCCGAGGCATTTGAGGAAGCGCGCATCGACCTCGCGCGCGTCAAGCTGCGGGTCGGATTCTTCGGCGCCGAGCCTTGGACCGAAGCCATGCGCGAAGAGATCGAAGCGCGGCTCGGTATCGAAGCGTTCGACAGCTATGGGCTCAGCGAGATCATCGGCCCTGGGGTCTCGGGGGAATGCTCGGAGCATCGTGGGCTGCACATCGCCGAAGATCATTTTCTCGCTGAGGTCGTGAATCCCGAGAGTGGTGAACCGCTTTCTCGAGACGCCGAAGGCGAGCTCGTCCTCACCACGCTGACGAAGCAAGGCCTCCCGCTCTTACGCTATCGCACGCGCGATCGCGTGCGGCTGAATCACGAGCCCTGCGCTTGCGGCCGCACTTCCGTGCGCATGAGCAAAGTTCTCGGGCGCACCGACGACACGCTCATCGTCCGCGGCGTGAACGTCTTTCCGACGCAGATCGAACAAGCCCTCTTGAGCGTCGACGGCCTGGCGCCCCAATATGTCATCCTCGTGGACCGGCGACTCGATGATCTCGAGATTCGAGTCGAAGCGCTTGAGGCGGCAAGCGACGACGTTGCGGCGGAGATTCAAAAGCGTGCGCAGAAAAAAGTCGAGCAAACGCTCGGTATCCGCGTTAAGCTTCGCGTGGTCCCGCCAAAGGAGCTAGAGCGGAGCCAAGGAAAAGCCGTTCGCGTGGTCGATCGGCGAGAGTATTAGCAGGCGGATGAGAAATGCGGTCGCCTGCGCTCGGTCTACTCGGAGCGAGCCCGGCCCGAATGGGCCGATGAAACGCCGTGTGAGTTCGGCGCGAGGTAAAGAGAGAGCGAGCATTAAGCACTAAGGAGGACATGATGGATTTCGTCAACGACCGATCGTGGAGCCGCTATCCCCAAGGGCTGATGGCTACGAGGAGAGCGTTCCTGCAGTCGACATGAAACAGCGCGCCCTGCCGATCGTACGGGCGCTCTTCGAGAAGGAGATCTTCGTGCGAGACGGAAGCTCATGGGACATGCCGAGCTTCATGCGCGTCTCCGTCGGTACCGCCGAGGACAACGAAGTATTCTTGAAGGCGCTGAAGAAAATCGTTTGAAGTCCTTTCAGGAAGATTTTTATCTCGAGACGTCGAATCCCCTGCGGCGTTTGTCTCGAAACGTGCGGCTCATCGGCTACATTCTGCAAGTCGTCTTTCTCTGGCTCGTTGCGGGTGGGCGCGTGCGCCGCGCCGTGGTGAGGGCTCGAGAAACGGGCGAGCCTTTCGAGATCGACGATCTTCGACGAGAAACAAGTGGTGCGCGGGGTCGAGAAGTGGTATGTGGACTTCGACAAATGCATCCCTTCCTTCGCCATGACCGAAGGGGGCGGCATCTGTATCGAAGTCTGTCCATGGAGCGAGCCGGGCCGTGGGCCCGCGTTGTCGGAGGCGCTCATCGCGAAGCGCTGGGAGGAGACCGATGAATACGATTGAAGAGCGACGGCGCTTTTTGAGATATCTGGCGGCGAGCCCCGCGCTCGTCTTGCCGCAATCGACGCGTCGCTATGCCGGGCTCGGGGATGGACCGATCACGGATCCCGAGCAGGCGATCGACGTCTTCGACTTCGAGGTCGTCGCCGAGAAGACCTTGCCGCCAGCGCATTGGGGCTATCTGTCGACCGGAACCGATGACGACAACACGATCCGCGCAAATCGCGAAGGCTTCAAACGCTACCAGCTCCGCCCGCGGCGGCTCATCGACGTGCGCAAGATCGACATGTCGACGACGCTTTTCGGTCAGACATGGCCGTCTCCAATTGCCATCTCTCCGACGGGCCGCAATCAGGCCTTCCACGCGGAGGGTGAGCTCGCCGTCGCCCGGGCGGCGCGCGCTAAGAACCATTTGCAGATGCTCTCGACCGTCGCCTCGACGGGCGTCGAGGACGTCATTGAAGCGCGAGGCGCGCCGATCTGGTACCAGCTTTATGCCAGCTACACGTGGGACATCACCGAAGCGCTCGTCAAACGCGCGGAAGCCGCGGGGTGTACCGCGATCGTGCTCACCGTCGATCTCCAAGGCGGAAGCAATCGCGAGACGAACAAGCGGCTCGCGAAGCTCGACGAACGCGAGTGCACTTTGTGCCACGAGCCGGCCTTCGAGGACTACATTCGAACGAAGCCGATGTTCGATGGGCTCCACGTTCCCCGCGCGGGTGACTACCGCAGGAGCTTGACATGGGACTGGGTGCGCCGCCTGCGCGACATCACGCGCGTAAAGCTTCTCATCAAAGGCATCGTCCGCGGTGACGACGCCGCGCTCGCGGTCGAGCACGGGATCGACGGGATCATCGTCTCGAACCATGGCGGCCGCGCGGAAGCCAGTGGTCGCTCGACGATCGCGTGTCTTCCCGAGGTCGTCGAGGCCGTGCACGGAAGAATGGCAGTGCTGATCGATGGTGGCTTTCGCCATGGGACGGACTTCTTCAAGGCGCTCGCCCTCGGTGCGGATGCGGTCTGCATCGGAAGGCCCTACCTCTGGGGGCTCGCGTCGTTCGGGCAAGCAGGTGTCGAGGCGGTGCTCACGATGCTGCGCGCCGAACTCGCGATGGTGATGCGGCAAGCCGGTACGCTCCGTATCGATGCGATCGACCGGTCTTATTTGGCTACCCCCGACGGAGGGTGATGAGAGGGTCGACTTGCGAAGGTGCGGCGCCGCTCACCGATCGCCTGCCTTGTCGCCTACGCATCGATGCGATCGCAGACTTGGGCCAAAATCCGCGTGAGAGAGTCGTGGACTACCAGACGGCTTCGACGCCTGCAGCATCGGCAATACTTGGATCTCGGGTCACGAGTGGCAGACCGAAGACAACAGCGGTCGCCGCAATGAGACGATCGCCACGCTCTTCGATAGCGTATAGCTCTTCCGCTTTGAGCACGACGTCCAAACTGAGATCGAGAGCGATGAAGTACGGTGACGACAGCAGCCGGTCGCACCAAGTGGCGAAACTGCCTCGAAGCTTGATGACGCCACGGCGTGATGCTTCGGCGATCTCGACGAGTGCCATTGTCGGGATGTAGATCGCCGCGCCACCCGCATCGGCTCGCTCGAAATGTTTCTTCGCCTTCTTGCCGAGCTTCCGATGCCGTTTCGTTGCATACCAGATCAATGCGTGGCTATCCGTGACCACCAACTCGGACGACGAGCTAGAACTCATCGGCTTTGGAGGATGAACGCGTAGTCTGGTCTTGCTTGACGCCTACGAGCGCTTGCTCCAGTTCGTCGTCCGTTAGCGCACTGCTCATGCTGCCCGCTAGCGTGAACGCGCTGTCGGCCCGCTGCTCGGCGGCCGCCACGAGCGCTTCCAAATAGCGCAATCGCCCCTCAGTGACGAGAGCTAGCCGCTCCTCCCTGTCTCGGTGCTCGATGAAAACGACTCTGCCTGGCGCCTTCAGGAGTTTGCTCACCTGAGGAAGAAGTTTTGGGGGCGGCACTTCTGGGCCCGAGGATATCTGGCGGTGAGTTCAGGATCCATAACGGACGAGATGGTAAAGGAGTACATAGACTCCCAGGAGGGTGAGTCCGTTCACGACGACAGTCAATTTCCAATTGACAACCCTTGAAGCCACCGCCTTATAGGCGGTGGTTGTTCACTTGAGAAAGGATTCTGAGCTGCGCCAACGCTGGAAAACCGACCGGGAGGCAGTGTGCAAGGAATTTGGCCTCAGCCCAACCGAAATAGACGCGCTCATGGGGGACCCCAACCCGCGAGTACTGATGGACCTCGGCGTCCACCAATACCTCATCCCACATATCCTGCGCCTCACCTACGGTGAAAGTGGAATGACTTCCAACATTCTTGATACGCAGCCTCGTCGCTTCGCCCAAGCTTCGACACAGGAACACGACTCCTTTCGAATTTCGCGCTTTCACGAGACGCGCATTCTCTCGATCGGAGGCGGGGCGATGGTTAGAATCTCCCATCAGTGAAAAAATCGAGCTCTACCACCTCGCCGACGA
The DNA here is from genome assembly GCA_965197495.1 of Candidatus Marinacidobacterales bacterium. Taxonomy (GTDB): domain Bacteria; phylum Acidobacteriota; class Vicinamibacteria; order Marinacidobacterales; family SMYC01; genus SMYC01. Next base: position 7,298,200 of record OZ240210.1, on the reverse strand, counting down.
TATCGGCGAATTCCGGGATCTATCGAAAGCGATGCCGGACAAGGCGTCGGAGCTGAGACAGCTCCTGCGAGACTACATAACCTCGGTCGACGCGCACATGCCGCGACCCAACCGCTAGCTGCCGCGGGGTACCGATCCACCCGGGGCTCCTGTATGATGGGCCGGAGGTGTCGCCTATGCGCTTTGTGCTTTTCGTTTCCGTCATTGGGATCGCAGCGCCGACCCCCGTTGTCTCGCAACCGACGAGGGAGCTACTCATCCGCAACGGTGTCATCGTGAACGCCGACGGAACGGCCCGGGCCGACTTGCGGATCGAGAACGAGACCATCGCTGAGATCGGCCCCAATCTTTCCGCTGGACCCGGAGCGCGCGTGATCGACGCGACCGGGCTTCTGCTGATTCCCGGCGGCATCGACCCGCATACCCACCTGGCTCCCAACAACAACTACCACGACGACTACGAGAGCGGATCGGCCGCCGCGCTTGCCGGAGGCGTCACGACGATCTCGAATCAGGTACCGGCCCAGCCCGGCGAAGCGCTGACACTTTCGCTGGACCGCGCCGCCGAGCTCGTCCGCGCGCAGGCGATTGCCGACGTCTTCCTGCACCCCATCGTCCTCGACCCCGCTGCCGAAACCCCCGAGGGGATGCAGGCGCTCGTCGACTACGGCCAACCCAGCGTTAAAGTGCGGCTCCATCGCGGCGCGTACACGACCGATCCCTACGGCTATATGACGGGTTTCGCTAACGCGTCCGATGCCGGCGTCGTCACGATGGTGCACGCCGAGGACGGTCCCATCAACAATACGCGCGCCGAACGGCTCATCTCCGAAGGCCGCGGATCGATCCACAACTTGATCGAAAGCCGACCGGACGTCTCGGAAGAAGTCGCCGCCCAGCGTGCTGCCGCGATGAGCGAAGCCACGGGGGCCCCCGTCTACATCGTCCATCTGGCGGCAAAGCGCGCACTGGATGTCGCGACCGAGGCGCGAAGCCGCGGTGTCCCCATCTTCGTGGAGACCCGTCCGGTGTATCTGCACTACACCGCCGACGTCTATCAGCAGGAGGACGCAGCGCTCTATCTCGGGGTTCCACCCATCCGCCCTCAGCGGGACCAAGACGCTCTGTGGGAAGGGATCGCCATTGGAACCGTCCACGTCGTCGGCACCGACCATGTGCCGTACACCAAAGAGCACAAGCTCGATCCCTCACAAAAAGTGGGGCAGGGCAATTTCCTGGGAGGCATGCCGAATCTTCAGGAGTACATGCCGATGCTCTACTCGGAAGGGGTCGTCAAAAAGCGCATCACCATCGAGCGCTTCGTCCAGGTCACGGCGTCGAACCCCGCCAAGCTCTTCGGACTCTACCCGCGGAAAGGTGTACTCGCCGTCGGCTCCGATGCCGACCTCGCGCTCTGGGATCCCAACGAGACGCGAACGATCCGAGACGAAGACATGTTGTCGGGCGCCAGCTTTTCGGTCTATGCCGGCTGGGAGGTAACCGGATGGCCTCTGATCACGATCCGGCGCGGTGAAGTCGTCTACGAAGACAGGAACGTGATCAGCGAACCCGGCACCGGAAAACTTCTGGAGCGGAGGAAATGGAACAATCCAACCCTTCCGTAGCCGCCCTCGTTCTGGCGAGTGCGGCACTGTTCTTTGCCGCTCCCGTGGAGTCTTCCTACCGACATGCGTCCATCGACGTGGACGGCGTCGAGGCGCGCTACATCGAAGCCGGCGAGGGCGAGCCGTTCGTCCTGATCCACGGCGGACTCGCGTGGTCCTCGGGCGAAGCCAACTATGCGGAGGTGATGTCGCCGCTGAGCGAGCACTTTCGCGTCATCGCCCCCGACGTGATTGGCTTCGGCCGGACGGCGCCGCGTGGAGCTCGAGACTATTCGGGCAAAGCCCAGGGAGATTTCCTGATCGGCTTCATCGAAGCGCTCGACGTCGGCCCGGTGTTTCTCACAGGTAACTCATATGGAGGATTCCTCGCTCAATACATCGCGCACAAACGCCCGGACCTCGTGCGCCGACTCGTCATCACAAACTCCCTGAACGGGACGGTTCCGATCCCTTCGCTTCCCGAAGGCAGAAGCTATATCTACGCGCCAGGTGGGCACCAGTACCAGGCGATGACGAAGGACGAGGTCCGCGCCATGCTGGAGAGCTACTACCAGCATCGCGAGCTCGTGACCGAGACGAGAGTCGAGCTCGTGGTCGACAACTACCAGCGGAACTGGGAATACGCTCACGCGCGCGGCACCGCCGTATCGTCTTCGGTGGACGCACTGAATCGAAATTTGAGCTACGAAGGAACTCGGAGCGCGCGAAGGAGCTCCAGATGCCGGTCCTCCTCATGTGGAGCGAGCCCGGCTCGAAGATCGAATGGGGGCTTTCGCATTTTCTTGCCGTCCCCGGAGCCGAGATGCATCTTCTTCCTTGGTCCGGCCATCATTTGTTCACCGACCAGAGCGAGCGCTGGGCGCAGGTGGTCACCGATTGGCTAACGAACGAGCCCGCGCGGCGCCCGGGTGCAAGCGAGCCCGAGCCCAGGGAGACGGGCGGTCGCCGCCGCTTCATCGATGTCGACGGAGTCCGGACGCACTACGTCGAGGCGGGGCAGGGCGCTCCCTTCGTTCTCGTTCACGGAGGTGGCGCAACGTCATCCGGCCAGGCCAACTACTACGACGTCATCGTCCCACTCAGTGAGCACTTCCATGTCATCGCTCCCGACGTTGTCGGCTTCGGCTACACCGCGCCCGGAGGAGCCGAACACTACTCGGGCGAGGCACAGGGCGATCACCTCACGCGCTTCATCGAGGCGCTCGACGTGGGGCCTGTCTTTCTCAACGGGAATTCGCACGGTGGATTTCTGGTTCAATACGTCGCCTTGAAGCGACCCGACCTCGTTCGAAGGCTCGTCATCACGAACAGTTTGAACGGGGCGTTTCGGATCCCTTCGCTACCCGAAGGCGCCCCGTATATCTACGCGCCCGGCGGTCACCAGTATCCCGAGCGGACCATCGAGGAGACCCGGGCGTCGCTCGAGGCGTTCTACCAGCACGAAGAGCTCGTGACCGAGGAGCGCGTCCGGCTCGTCCACGACCTCTATGAAAGAAATCACGCCTATGCTCACGAGAGAGGACTTGCGGTCTCGAGCACCGTGGAAGCTCTCAACACGAACCTGAGCTACCAGGGAAGGCACATCACCGAGTGGGCCGCGGAGCTCGAGATGCCGGTCCTGCTGTTGTGGAGCGAGCCGGGCTCCAAAATCGAGTGGGGCCTGTCGCACTTCTTCCGGGTCCCGGGCGCAGAGATGCATCTGTTTCCCTGGTCGGGCCATCATTTGATGGCGGACCAGAGAGACCGTTGGGTTCAGGTCGTGACCAACTGGCTTTCGAACGAACCCGCTCGACGACCCGATTGAGGAATTTCACGCATGCGTTTTGCCGTGCTCAGTGCCGTCGCCTGAGCGCCGGCCGCCTCGCTACCCGCGCAGGATATCCAATCCAGGCTCGAAGGCTTCTTTCATGGATCGAGATCGACTGATAGGCAATTCTAATCTAACCATCGCCCCGCCTCTGACCGAGAGAATTCACGTGGCGTGGAAGTGCAGACGCCGAAAAGAGTAACCCCCGGCGCCATGCCCACCCTCGCCCTTCGTCGTCGTCGACCCGCCATCGGAGCAAGTCGTGTGGTACGTCGACGGAGAACCCTTCGAGGTGGTCCACTACCCCTAGGTTGCCCGATGGCCTCCCCAACCCGGCGAGCACAGCTTCCAAGTCCGACTCCCGCACACGGACATCGTCTCTCGAATCGCAAAAGTCCGGCTGCACTAGCTGGGCGCACGAACGTAGGCGATCGTGCATGCACGAACAGAAGAGCCTGTCGCATGTGCGATGGGAATGCAAGTACCACGTAGTGATCATCCCGAAGTATCGGAGAAAGGTGTTATATGGCAAGCTTCGCCACCATGTGGGGCGAATTCTTCGAGAGCTGTGTGAGCAGAGAGGAGTAGAACTTATCGAAGGAAACGCGCAGGCGGACCACATCCACCTGTGTATGAGCATCCCGCCGAAGTACAGCGTATCTCACACGATCGGTTTCCTGAAAGGGAAGAGTGCGGTACGCATCCACCGAGAATTGCTGAAAGAACGTCGGATGACGGGATTGCACTTTTGGGCGAAGGGGTACTGTGTGAGTACGGTTGGCCTGGACGAGGAGCGAATAAGCAAGTACATCCGGGAGCAAGAAAAACTAGAGTCTGGCCAGGGTGACCTTGACCTGAGTTAACCGGAACTTCCGCCGGCTAGACGCATGTAAACCCGTACGTTTAAAGCAGATGCGGCGGTTCGAAATGTAATGTGTAAGCATGTAATAGTGACAGAATAGTTTATTTTACTGATTTAATCCTGTATAGTCGGCGCATGTACATCGCCAAGGTGCCGAACCGCAACTCGCCCCCAGCGATTCTCATCCGCGAAAGCGGTGCGCCCAAAACGAGGACCGTCGCCAACATCTCGAAGTGGAAGCCCGCGCGAATTGAAGCTCTTCGCCAGTTGCTGAAGGGCAACGTGGATTTGGGTGAGGCTCAGCAGTTCGAGATCACCAGAAGCAAGCCTCACGGACATGTTGCGGCCGTGCTGGGAACGCTGCGCAAAGTTGGCCTCGAGCGAATCATCCATAGCCGCCAGCGCCGAGAGCGTGACCTCGTCGTGGCGATGATTGTGGCGCGAATCGTAGAGCCGGGCTCCAAGTTGGCCACGGCCCGTGGTCTATCGAAACAGACCTTGACTTCGTCATTGGGTGAGTGTGTTGGAGTTGAAGACACCAACGAGGATGAGTTGTATGATTCCCTGGATTGGCTTTTGAGCCGCCAAGCAGCCATAGAGAAGAAACTGGCGAAACGCCATCTGCAGCAGGGCAGCCTGGTTCTCTACGACTTGACGTCGACTTGGGTAGAAGGTCGGTCGTGCCCTCTGGCGAAGCTCGGTTACTCGAGAGACGGCAAGAAAAACAAGTTGCAGGTCGTGTTCGGCTTACTGTGTGAGCGTGATGGTCGGCCGGTCGGGGTAGAGGTGTTCGAAGGCAACACCGGAGATCCCGCAACACTGGGGAGCCAAATTCGCAAAGTCCGAGAACGTTTTGAGCTTGACAGTATCGTCTTCGTAGGTGACCGAGGGATGATCACCGAAGCCCGGATTCGCGAGGAACTTCGACCGGAGGAAGGTCTCGAGTGGATCAGCTCACTTCGTGCCCCCTCAGATTCAGCGACTTGCAAAAGACGGAATGCTGCAGCCTTCTCTGTTCGATGAACTCGACCTAGCGGAGATCCATCATCCTAGCTTCCCTGGTGAGCGACTCATCGCCTGCCGCAACCCTCTTCTTGCTACCGAGCGGGCGCGGAAGCGAGAAGAGATGCTTGTGTCGACGGAGTCAAAGCTAGAAGTGATTAGCAAAGCGACGAAGCGAGACCAACGTCCTTTGCGAGGCAAAGATACCATCGGCATACGATTGGGTCGAGTGTTCGCTCGGAGCAAGATGGGCAAGCACTTTCGCTACACCATTACGGACGACGGCTTCGACTTCGAGCGCGACAACGAAAACATCGAGCGTGAGGCGGCCCTCGACAGCATCTATATCATCCGAACAAGCCTCACCGAAGAGGCCATCTCCGCAGACGAAGCTGTCAGGACCTACAAAGGCTTGGCAGTCGTTGAACGCGAACAACGAATACCCGCCGCACTGGCGCGAGTAGCCCCGTCACATATGAGTAAGGAGGTGTTACGAATGAAAAAGCAAACCATAGAAGGAGGTACAATAATGGCAAAAGACCCTGTGTGTGGAATGCAAGTAGACAAAGAGAAGGCGGCAGCGACTAGTGTGTATAAAGGAGAGACCTACTACTTCTGTAAATCAGGATGTAAAGCACATTTTGACAAGGACCCGGAAAAGCTATTAGAAGAAGGTCCAATGGGAATGCTCTGGATGATGCGTGAGCTTATACTGGGTATACTTAACCCTAATCGCAAATAAACGTCACCGTGTCTGAGGTCTTTGGCCCCGTGAATAGCACCTTTTCCAGGTTCTGCATACACCGTGCAGAATCACCTATAGTGGCGGCGAGCGGGTGCCCCAGCACGAGCTTCTCGCCTGCGCCCAGTGCGGCTGTTTCGCGTTTTCGTGCTTCGAAGATTTTGCGATTAGGGTTAAGAAGTAAGCATAAGGAGGAGATACGGGTTCGGTGAAACGAGCTGTTGCCCCGGGGCAACAGGCGGCCCGCCGCCAATCTTTCCGCCGGACCCGGAGCGCGCGTGATCGATGCGACCGGGCTTCTGCTGATTCCCGGCGGCATCGACCCGCATACCCACCTGGCTTCCAACGAGAACTACCACGACGACTACGAGAGCGGATCGGCGGCCGCGCTTGCCGGAGGCGTCACAACGATCTCGAATCAGGTACCGGCCCAGCCCGGCGAAGCGCTGACACTTTCGCTGGACCGCGCTGCCGAGTTCGTCCGCGCGCAGGCGATTGCCGACGTCTTCCTGCACCCCATCGTCCTCGACCCCGCCGCCAAAACCTCCGAGGGGATGCAGGCGCTCGTCGACTACGGCCAACCCAGCGTTAAAGTGCGGCTCCATCGCGGCGCGTACACGACCGATCCCTACGGCTATATGACGGGTTTTGCTAACGCGTCCGATGCCGGCGTCGTCACGATGGTGCACGCCGAGGACGGTCCCATCAACAATACGCGCGCCGAACGGCTCATCTCCGAAGGCCGCGGATCGATCCACAACTTAATCGAAAGCCGACCGGACGTCTCGGAAGAAGTCGCCGCCCAGCGTGCTGCCGCGATGAGCGAAGCCACGAGGGCCCCCGTCTACATCGTCCATCTGGCGGCAAAGCGCGCACTGGATGTCGCGACCGAGGCGCGAAGCCGCGGTGTCCCCATCTTCGTGGAGACCCGTCCGGTGTATCTGCACTACACCGCCGACGTCTATCAGCAGGAGGACGCAGCGCTCTATCTCGGGGTTCCACCCATCCGCCCTCAGCGGGACCAAGACGCTCTGTGGGAAGGGATCGCCATTGGAACCGTCCACGTCGTCGGCACCGACCATGTGCCGTACACCAAAGAGCACAAGCTCGATCCCTCACAAAAAGTGGGGCAGGGCAATTTCCTGGGAGGCATGCCGAATCTTCAGGAGTACATGCCGATGCTCTACTCGGAAGGGGTCGTCAAAAAGCGCATCACCATCGAGCGCTTCGTCCAGGTCACGGCGTCGAACCCCGCCAAGCTCTTCGGACTCTACCCGCGGAAAGGTGTACTCGCCGTCGGCTCCGATGCCGACCTCGCGCTCTGGGATCCCAACGAGACGCGAACGATCCGAGACGAAGACATGTTGTCGGGCGCCAGCTTTTCGGTCTATGCCGGCTGGGAGGTAACCGGATGGCCTCTGATCACGATCCGGCGCGGTGAAGTCGTCTACGAAGACAGGAACGTGATCAGCGAACCCGGCACCGGAAAACTTCTGGAGCGGAGGAAATGGAACAATCCAACCCTTCCGTAGCCGCCCTCGTTCTGGCGAGTGCGGCACTGTTCTTTGCCGCTCCCGTGGAGTCTTCCTACCGACATGCGTCCATCGACGTGGACGGCGTCGAGGCGCGCTACATCGAAGCCGGCGAGGGCGAGCCGTTCGTCCTGATCCACGGCGGACTCGCGTGGTCATCGTAAGCTGTGGATGTCATTGCAAGTGTTTGGCGTTGACGCATTCCGCCGCGCGGTAGACCACGGCCTGGATCTGGCTAAAACGGCTGAGCGTCACCTTCGCAGCAGACCCAACTGGGAAATTGTGACCCCCGCCGCACTTGGCATCGTGACCTTCCAATACCGTCTACCCAATCTCAGTGAAGACGAAATTCACCAGCTGAACAAAGCCATGACAGCCGAGATATGCCGCACGGGTTATGCTTACATGAGCACCACCCTACTGTACGGACGCAAGGTGCAGCGACTGTGCCTCAACCGTCACGATGCTACCGAAGAGGATCTGCTGGAGACGATTGGTCGACTCGAAGCCATAGCAGCCGAACTTACCGTCAACCCCTGACCGGCTCATTTGGCTGGTTAGCGCCGCCTCCTCGTCCTGTTGCTTCCGACTCGGCACGCGCCATTTCGAGCTCCAGCCTCGCTTCTTCGACGAGCATCTCTCTTTCCACGACCGCCGTCTCGGCCTCCTCAACGTTCCTTTGAGCACGCGCGATCTGGTTGTGCAGTCGCTCAAGTTGCTCGGTCGAGGCATCCACGCGCTTGGCCGCAGCGTCCCTTGCGCCGCGCGCCTCGTCGAGGGCCGCCTCACGCTCCCTCAAGAGCTCCTCCGCGCGCGCCACATAATCACGAGTTTCTGGCGGCTTTTCTCGTTTCGGTTCTTGGGCCGGCGCGGGCGCTGGCTGAAGCGCGGCAAAGGCGGCGAAGCCCGGCGGCTCGAGATCGCGAGTGAGTCGGCCGTCCATAGGCTCGGGATTGGCGCTTCCGTAGCTCGCGAGCGCGTCGAGCGTCGTCTCGACGCGTCGCATCACCACGTTGCTAGCGCTTTTCGCGCTCCGTTCCAATATCGCGCGCGCGATGCCCGTCGCGTCCCGAACCGCCTCGAGCCGTTCGCGCTCGGCATCTTCTCGAACGCCTTCTTCCGAGAACACGTCGCGATAGCGGTCGCCGGCCGCGATGAGCGCATCGAAGGACAGCGGTTCTTTCCAGTACAACTGGTTCACGGCCCAGGCGGACGCGTTGGGCTTCACGAGAGCTTTGACGCGCTTGGCGCCGTCCGCGTCCCCGGCTTTCTTGAGCGCGGCCGCGAGAGCGTTTCGGAGGAAGACGAATTCGCTCAGCGGCGCTCGATAAAGCTTTTCGAACTCGTCATCCATTGGCATGGGGTTTGGCATATCCCATCAGCGTGCGATGTCGTAGCTGTACAGGGTGTCTTGATCGCGAAGGTAGAGCTTTCCGTTTGCAATCACGGGGTGAGACCAGCTCGGGCGGTTCGAGCGCGGAACTTCGAAACGTCCCTCCTCACGATAACCTTCGCGCGTGGCTACCACGAGCCCCATGACGCCGTTTTCTCCGAAGACGTAGAGATGCCCGTCCGCGTAAATGAGCGAGCCTTTACCGACGCTGCGATCGCGCCACAAGAGCTTGCCCGTCTCGAAATCGAGGGCGGTGAGGATGCGGCTGCTGTAGCCGTACAACGTATCGTCCACGAGCACTGAGCTCGCGTGATGGTTCTTCATGTCCCGGCTGAAATAGACCTCGCGAACCGTCATGCCGGTTGGACCGCCTTGGATCGAAAGGAGTGCGCAGCCGGTCCCGTAATCCGACGAGACGAACACGAAGTTGCCCAGGACGATCGGTGTGGCGACATTCGCGGTGCGATTCGAGACGCGCCGGTAGTGCCAGAGAAGCGTACCGTCGTCGACGCTGATGCCGACCACCCGCTCACCCGTGAAGAACACGGCTTGCCGCACGCCGCGGATCGTGGCGACGACGGCGGAGGAGTAGCCCGCTTCGTCTCTTTCGCTTTGCCAGAGAACCGAACCGTCTTCCTTGTCGAGGGCGACGATGGACGCGTTCGAGCCGCCGGCATTGGCGAGCACGCGGTCGCCGAGGACGAGCGGCGATTCGCTGATGCCCCAGGAAATGTTCCGGCCGCCGAAGCGCTCTAGAAGATTGACGGACCAGTGGGCCTTCCCGGTCGCCACGTCGAGAACCGTCAGATCGCCCCTTCCGCCGAGTGCGTAGACGCGGTTGCCATCGACGGTGGGAGCGCCGCGCGGCCCGTCCCCGCGATTGTTGCGATAGTGCCGGCCACTCCGTGCGCGCCAGAGTGTCTTGCCCGTTTCCACGTCGAGGGCAAACACATATTCGGTGTCCTTCGAGGCGCCGAGCGTGAAGATGCGGCCCCTGGATATCGTGACCGTCGAATAACCCGAGCCGAGCCCCCTCGATTTCCAAACGAGCGGTGGTCCAGCTTTGGGCCACGAGCTCAGGAGGCCGGTTTCTTTAGAGATACCGTCGCGCGCCGCCCCGCGCCACTGGGGCCAGTCTTCGGCGCAGCTGGTAGAGGCGATGAGCGTTATCGAGAGCAAGCTGGATGCGGTGGAGATGCGCATGCAGCCATTCTAGCGCTCAATGGCCTTTCACGGGGGCGCCCATCATCTCGATGATGCCGGCCTGCTCGAAGCCGAGAAGGATCCGCGCCGTGTCTTCGCTCGAGAGCGGGCTCTGGGCGAGGATGCCGTGGATGTCGCTCTGACCGTCGCACCGGGATAGCACGAAGGCCTCGTGCGATTCGAGTCGGAGCGTCTGAACCGCCGACATGGACTCGCGCGTGAGCGACGGCCTGAATTCCTGTGCGTTGCGATGTATACTTATAAGTAAATCTCAACCACAAACTAGAGGGGATGGACCTCATGGACGGTCGAGAAAAGCGTCGGTCTGTTAGCCCATGTTTACCCTTTAGGAGCACCCTAACGCTCGTAAGTGACTGAATTCAAAGGAACGGGGGTTGGATTTCGCCCAAAACGTAGAGACAGAGATTGTGCTTTAAGCGCCATTAATACGTTGTAATCGTGGACAATGACATGTAGTATGCGTGAGGACAGGTTATGTTCTTCCGCATCGTTCGGGCCGCAGGCGGCAAAGGGGTTCAACATGGGTATGTCCGCCTGGTCGAGTCGTATCGGGAGCACGGCAAGCCGAAGCAACGCGTAGTGTGCAACTTGGGGCGCAAGGAACTTCTAGTTGCCAATCTCGACTCCCTCAATCGGTTGCTTGGGGCCGGTGAACCGGCCGACACCGAGCGAGCAGCCGAGCAGGTCGCGGGGGCAGACGCGTGGGATTGGGGTCCGATGCTGGTGACGGCGACGCTGTGGCGCGAGTTCGGGCTGGAGCAGATTCTCGACCGGCTCGGGGGCCGCGGCAAGCGGGACGGAGTGGCGCTAAGCGAGCGAGCTTTGGTGCTGGTCGCCAACCGGCTATGTGCTCCGTCAAGCGAGCACGGTCTGGCGCGCTGGCTCGAGACCGACTTCGTCTGCGACCGGCAGGGGCGGCGGTGGGTGCCGCAGTGGCGTGATGATGGGGAACGGCGAGCGAGTCGCTCCCCGCGGGTTCGCGTGGAGTTTCGCCAACTCAAGCAATGGTACCGAACGCTCGACCAGCTGCATGCCCGCAAAGAACAGATCGAGAAGGAGCTGTTTTTGCGCTTGCGGGATCTGTTTTCGCTTGAGGTTGACATGGTGTTTTACGACCTGACGTCGACGTACTTCGAAGGTCAAGGCCCTCCGGGGCTCGGCGCCCACGGCTACAGTCGCGACCGCAGACCGCGTAACCGGCAAGTGCTTATCGGTCTGGTGATGGTGGACGGTTGGCCGATCGCCCACCATGTTTTCGCCGGCAACTGGCGTGACGCGAAAACGGTGCCGCAGGTGCTCAACGATCTCAACGAACGATTCGGTTTGCACCGCGTGGTTTTTGTCGGCGACCGAGGGATGGTAACGAGCGACAGCCTGGCAGTGGTGCGCTCGCGCAAGCAGGGCTATCTCGTCGGGCTGCAAAGACGACGGCGCGAGGAGGTCTATCGTTACATCGAGCGCGCCAGCGGAGAGTGGATCGACTGCCCTGGTGGCATCACGGTGAGCGAAAAAGCCGAGCCACCTAAGACTCGTGTGCAAGAAGTCCGCTCCGAGCAGTCTGGGGTGCGCATCTTCGTCGTTCACAGCGACGAAAGGCTCGCCTACGAGCGCGGGCAGAGGCTGCGGGCCATGGGACGTGCCCGTGCGGCATTCGAGGCCCTCGAGCGCCGCGTGCGCGACGGACGATTGAAAGCCCCCGAGAAAATCGGTGCCGCCGCCGCGTGCATACAGGCACGCCACCACGGTCACCGTTACTACGACTGGGAGTACAAAAACGGTCGCTTCCGCTTCTTCGAGCACCCCGTCAACCTCAAGCGCGAGCAAGCCTACGAGGGTAAGTACGTTATTCAAACCGAGGAGCAAAACCTCTCTCCGGTCGACGCCGTGCGCCTTTACAAGGACCTAAACGAGGTCGAGCGAGCCTTCTCATGCCTTAAGGATGTCATTGAGATGCGTCCCGTTTACCACCAGACCGATGAGCGTGTGGAGGCACACCTTTTCGTAGCTACGCTGGCCTTCCTTGTGCATCGGGCTCTTGAGAAAAAGCTCAAGGTCGCCGAACTCGACCTGTCCGCAACCGAGGCACTACAAGCGCTACGCTCGGTCCGGGTCGTCGACTTACAGCTGGGTTCTGGGCGGACTAAGCGCGTCGTCACGCGCGGCACCGCTCGCGCCAACTCGATCCTGACTGCACTCGGCATCGTTGAACGCGACCCGCCAGCCTTCTCCGAGGAGGTGCTGTCAGCGTAGAGACAAACCGCCGATCTCGATCCTTTGTTTTCGATGACTTAGACACCTAAAAGGGAAACATGGGTTAGGACAGAGAAGAAGATCGAAGTCCAGTATTGGACTGACGACGAGGGTCGGCCGGAGCGGGGTACGATCAGCGATATCAGCCACCACGGCATCTTCATCGACACCAGCAATCCTCTCAATGCCGGAACTATTCTAAGCTTCTCTTTTCGCCTGAGCGATGACCCCTTGTCGCAGCCGGTCAAGGGTAAAGGCAAGGTCAACTGGGCGGAGCCCATGCTGGGCATGGGAATTGACTTCCAAAATCTGGGCCCGGTGCATGCCGGCCGCATCAAGCATTTCGTTGAAGCGGAGTTGGTGAAGACCCCATCCTCTTAGTCCGCCCACAAACCCGTCCAATCCTACAAATCCTTGCGTCGGCATTCTTGCAGTTGTGGCAGATCTTTCGCCTTTCTCGCCGCGCATGGCCGATCTCTACGACTATAGAAATCACTTACACCGCCGACTACGCCATATCGTTGACCTTCGAACGGGGTTTCCTACCAATGCTGTTGTTGGAAACAGAACCGGGAAGCTGAAGCGGATGGCGCAATCGATTCGAAAAGCTCTAGACCGACTTCGCTTGGCTCTTCTCTTCTTCTTCTTTTTCTTCGTACCGCTTCAATAGCTTTCTATTCGATTTGTTCCCTATTTGTTACCAGCTGTCGCCCCAGCCTTCTAACCTGCATCCTTAAATTCTTCAACTGGTTGACAAAACAAGAGGGGTTCTCCTGTCGTTTCGGGGGATCTGATTTGTGTTGGAGGGCATGGCCTATGGACGCTGCCGCGATTGTGGAAAACGCCGGAAACTCCGGGCGAGAGAGGCGTTTAGGGAAAGGTTGTGAGCACGTACAAACGTGGAGCGGCGTTTTCCACAATCGCTTGGAAAACGCTTCGCGTTTCCCACGAGCGCCCACAGGCCCCTCCTGGTATATATACAAGAAAGATTAATTCATATGGAATAAGGAAGGGGGGGCTCGATTAGTGGAGGCTATGGAAAACGCCCTTCCAGGCTTCGAAGAGAACTCAGTCGTGAGCAAGGTCTGAACGACCAGAACCGTGGGGGCGTTTCCCACAGCCTCGTCTCCCGCTGAGGGGCAGTGGCATTTGGTGAGGCCCGTGGGTTGAGAGGGTAAGCCATGTGTAGATGCGCATCGGCGAGAACGCTAGAATCTTTTTTTCCGAAAGAGAAAAGAGCGTTCCCGCGATGCGCGTTACTACGTTAGTCAACAAGCTCATCGGATTGCAAGGCCTGTGGGTCCGAGGTTTCCACTTCCAGGCGGACAAAGCCAGAGTGGTGGTGGATGTAGTACCACGGAGGAGGAAGCCTCTGTGCGGGATTTGCGGACGAAAGGTCCGCAAGAACAAAGATCGCTACAATCGCTACTGGCGGCACTTGGACCTGTTCGGAGTCCGGACCTATCTACTCGATCCGACGAGTGGTATGTCGGCGGTGTGGAGTGGTCAGAGAAAAGGTGCCTTGGGCCGACAAGGGAAGCCGCTTTACCAAAAGCTTCGAACAAGAGGTAGCGTGGCTGGCACAGAGGACGGACGTCAGCGCCGTAGCGAACTATTTCCGAGTGACGTGGCGTTCGGTGCGACGGATCATCCAGCGAGTGGTTGCCGAGCAGCGGGATGAGCGGCGCGAGCTCGATGGATTGCGGGTGATTGGGATGGACGAGATCAGCTACCGCAAACGCCACAAGTACTTAACAGTGGTAATAGACCATCTCAGCGGCCGGGTCGTCTGGGCGGGAAAGGAGCGCAAGGCCAAGACGCTGCTGCGGTTTTTCCGCAAGCTCGGACCACAAAGAGCCGCGGAGCTCGAAGCGGTCAGCATGGACATGTGGGAGCCGTACATAACTGTCGTCGGCAAAAAGGCTCCTCAGGCACGGGTGATCTTTGACCGCTTCCACATCGTCAAGCATCTGAACGAGGCCGTGGATAAGACCCGGCGCGAGCTGAGTGCGCGAGCTCAAAGGGACTGCCCGATGCAACCTCAAGAACACCAAGTTTCCCCTTCTCAAGGCCAAACACAACTGCAGCGCGAAAGACAAACTGGTGCTCCGCGAGCAGGTGCGAGCTAATCGTCGCCTCTACCGCGCCATGCTTCTGCGCGACGACTTCATGGACCTCTACACCTACAAAACCGAGACATGGGCCAAGAAGTTTCTCCGAGGATGGCTGCGGCGCGCTATGAGCTCGAGGATAGAGCCCGTCAAACGCGCGGCGAAGATGATCCGCAGCCACTTCGATGGCGTCATCGCGTGGGTCACGTGGAAACTCAGCAACGGCCGACTCGAAGGAATGAACAACAAAATCCGGCTGCTGAGCCACCGCAGCTTTGGACTCCACTCTGCCGAAGCTCTCATCAGTCTCGTCTACCTAAACTGTGGCGGTCTCACCCTCGAGAGGATCCACTGAAATGGCAGGAGAGGCACAAGAGGTTGTTTCTTCCTCTGAGCGCTTTTATCATCATGTCTTCAAGGGCGTCGTCTGGGAGGCTAGAGCGTTTGAACAAAACCGAAGCGAACTTTCAGCCTCTGACTCCCCTCCACTTTCTCGACCGAGCGGCGGCGGTTTATCCCAACCACATCGCGGTCATCCATGGGGAGCGTCGCTACGACTATGCGGAGCTCTGCCGGCGCTCGCGAAAGCTCGCGAGCGCGCTGCGCGGACGGGGCGTCGAGCGGGGGGACACCGTCAGCATCATCGCTCCCAATACGCCGGCCATCCTCGAAGCGCATTACGGCGTGCCGATGGCGGGCGCGATCCTGAACCCGATCAATACGCGCCTCGATCCCGACACGGTCGCGTTCATCCTCGAGCACAGCGAAGCCAAAATTCTACTCACGGACCGTGAGCTGAGCCCTACGGTGGAGAAAGCGCTCGCTTCCGTCGAGAAAAAGCCCATCGTGATCGACATCGACGACCCTCTCGCGAGCGGGGGCGATCTTCTCGGAGAGACAGATTACGAAGCTTTCCTCGAAGAGGGGAGCTCGGAGCTCGAGTGGCTCTGGCCGGAGGACGAGTGGGACGCGATCTCGCTCAACTACACGTCGGGCACCACCGGCAATCCCAAAGGGGTCGTCTATCACCATCGTGGCGCTACGCTTCTCGCGCTCGGAAATCTCATCGCGTGGAACATGCCCGCGCATCCCGTCTATTTGTGGACGCTTCCCATGTTCCACTGCAATGGTTGGTGCTTCCCCTGGTCTCTTGCTGTCAACGCGGGAACGCATGTCTGTCTGCGGCAAGTAGAGCCTCGTGCCATCCACGACGCTATCAAGCGCCACGGCGTGACCCATCTATGCGGCGCGCCCATCGTGATGCGGTTCATCATTGAAGCCGTCGCTCGGCATGGGCGTCCCTCCGAGCGAGTCGTGGAAGTCGCGACCGCGGCGGCGCCGCCTCCGGCGGCTACGATCGGAGCAATGGAGGATGCCGGTTTTCGGGTCACCCATCTCTACGGTTTGACCGAGACCTACGGCCCCGCCGTCGTCAACGCATGGCATCGAGAGTGGGATGCGCTCGCCCTCGCCGACCGCGCCGAGAAGAAATCGCGACAGGGCGTTCGCTATCCCGTGCTCGAAGATTTGATGGTCGCGGACCCATCGATACTGCCACTCGAGCCCGTGCCCCGGGACGGCGAGACGATGGGTGAAGTGATGTTTAGAGGCAACATCGTGATGAAAGGCTATTTGAAGAACCCGACTGCGACGGAGGAAGCTTTCGCCGGTGGGTGGTTCCACTCAGGAGATCTTGGCGTCGTTCACGAAGACGGCTATATCGAGCTGCGCGATCGCTCGAAGGACATCATTATTTCGGGCGGCGAGAATATCTCGACGATCGAGGTCGAAGGCGTTCTCTACAAACACCCGGCCGTCTTGGAAGCGGCGGTCGTGGCCCGGCCCGACGAGAAGTGGGGCGAGACGCCTTGCGCCTTCGTGACGTTGAGAACCGATGCGGGTGACCCGGGTGATATCGACGCGCAGGAAATCATCGACTTTTGCCGCGAGCATCTTGCGCACTTCAAAGCTCCCAAGACCGTCATCTTCGACGAGCTTCCCAAGACCTCGACGGGCAAGATCCAGAAATACGTGCTCAGGGAGCGCGCCCGTTCGCTTGATTCTGAACGATGACAACGCCCGGGAGAGCGCCGGTGCGCGCGCCGCCATCCACGGTGAGCTCTCCGTTCACGATTACATAGTCGATCCCTTCGGGATAGCGATCGGGCTCTAGGATCGTCGCGCGATCCTGGATTCTCGCGAAATCGAACAAGACGAGATCGGCTTTGTAGCCTTCACGTAGATAACCGCGGTCCTCGAGGCCAATGATTTGCGCGGGGAGACCGGTGGAAGAGCGGATGGCGAAGGGGAGGCTCACGACGTCGCGCTCCCGGACGTAATGCGCGAGCTTTCTCGGATAGGTTCCGTAATAGCGCGGATGCTGCCCGGGGCGCGTTCTCATGGACACACCGCCATCGGTAGAGGTCGCGGTGTATTCCTGGCGCATGTAGTTCTCGACGTCGAAGCGATCGCCGGCGACCGGGCGGAAGAGCGCACCGTGGCGTGCGTCATCCGTTCCCGTCATCGCGAAGTCCACCAGCGTGTCGATGACGCTCTTGCCGTTCTCGCGAGCGACTTCGGCGAGGGTCTTGCCGATGAGGGACGGCTCCTCGGGAAAGACCACGATGATGTGGCGCGCGGCGCCTCCCTGCAGATCGAGCACGTGCTCGATATCGGTGATGAGAAGCGGACCCGTCACGGGATCCGCGAGATTCTTCCTCAAGTTCTCTTTGTGGTTTTTGAAGATGCCGTCGGTGCGCCAGAGAGGCGCGTCGAGCCCGCCGCTGCGATCGGTGCCGGGCGCGGCGAAACCCCATGACGGGATGACCCCTGCAGGACCACCACCGAAAGTTTCATAGGGATATTGATCGAGATAGACCTGAACGCCTTCCGCGCGCGCTTGCTCGATGAGCCTGATATCGACCGACGAATGGCCCCATGTCGTGGGCCCCTTGGCTTTGATGTGGCTTCCGACAACGCGGATCCCCGTCTCGCGGCCGATGCGGATCGTCTCCTGCATGCCGTCGGTCGCGGTGAGCCGCCAGCCGCCCTCTTCCAGGATACTCGGGGTCTGCCAGCGGGGGAGAGGGGACTGGCTTCTTTGATGTGCGTAGTAGAACCCGTCATAATTCGCGACCACCTCGGCGAGTGCCACGATCTCTTCGGTCGTGCTGAAACGGCCCGGTCGATATTCCGGGCCCGCGCCGATGCCCCAGGCCCCGTCCTCCATTCCTTTCCGTACGAGGGCTTGCATGCGCCGCACCTCTTCGTCCGTTGCCACCCGCTCGTAGTCGTCCTCCATGACGATGCCGCGCACCGTGGCGTGCCCGACCATGGGTATGACGTTGAGTGCGATGCCCATCTTGCGGAACGCGGCGATCTCTGCCGAGATAGGCCAGAGGCGGTTGCGTCCATCAGGGCCTCCCACGATGGTCGTGATGCCTTGCGCAACGAGGTTGTGGGCTTTGCGCGCCTCGCGATCGTCGCCCGCGAGCGCGCGGTCCGCGTGCGAATGCATGTCGATGAAGCCGGGCGCCACGAAGAGTCCGGACGCGTCAATCGTTCGCCGTGCTCGCCTACCAGAAAGCTTGCCAACGGCCAGGATTGCGCTGCCGCTTATCGCGATGTCCGCGCGGAAGTCAGGGTTCCCCGTCCCGTCGAGAACGCGTCCGTTACGGATGAGAAGGTCGATGTCTTGGGCGCCGGCGGAAGCCGCAACGAGCGCGCTAAGAGCGATCAGGCGGACGTAATGCATGGAGCACCTCATAGGGTTGAGACATGTTCAGTCGAATGCTTTTTCAACGACCGCCGCTCCGATGGAGTCGCCGAGCGTATTCGTCGCCGTGCGGAAACGATCGAGGAGCCAGTCGACCGAGAGGATGAGACCGATATATTCCGCAGGAAGGCCTACCGCGTCCAAGACGATCAGCATGGTGACGAGCCCTGCTTCGGGGATGCCCGCGGCCCCGATAGCAGCGAGCGTGGCGGTTACAGCAATGACGCCTTGCTGCGCGAGGGTGAGCTCGAGACCGATCGCTTGCGCGATGAAGATCGCGGCAATGGCCTCGTAGAGCGCAGTGCCGTCCATGTTGATGGTGGCGCCCACGGGGATGACGAACTCGACGGATTTCTTGGATATCCCGGCATTGGCGATGGCGCTTTTCATCGTGATGGGGAGCGTCGCGGAGGAGCTCGCGGTCGAAAAAGCGGTGAGAAGCGCCTGCGACATTTGAGCCATGAATCGGTAGGGATTCTTTTTCGTGAACACCCAATAGATGAACGGAAGTGTCACGAATGCGTGGATCGCCAATGCGAGAAGTACCGTCAGAAAGTACCAGCCCGTCTGGCTGAGCACGGCCAAGAATTGGCCCTCGGCGCGGGCCTCCCCGAAACGCGCGGTCACGAGACAGAAGATACCGAAGGGCGCAAGGTTCATTAGCAGCAAGACGAAGTTCAAGAGCGCGTCGTTGACTTGAACGATCATCTCGGTAATGGCCTGGACGCGGGAGCCCATAGTCGTCAACATAGAAGCGAAGACGATCGAGAAGAAGATGAGCGGCAGCAGGCTGGCCTCGGCCGCTGACAGGATGAGGTTGCGCGTGAAGAGCATGAGGACAAGATTTTCGAGAATGTCTCCCACCGATTCCGGCTTCGACTCTTCGAGATGCGCGATTTCCTCCCCGGTGAACGATTCGAGATATTCGGGGTCAACGGTGCCCACGCCGGGCTCGATCACGTTGACCGCGACCAAACCGAGAAGCACGGCGAGCACAGTGGTCGTGCCGTAATAGGTGACTGCGGCGACCCCGGGCTTGCCGAGCTTGCGCACGTCGCCGAGACCGATAATGCCGCTCATGACACTGGCCATGACGAGAGGCACGACCATCATCATCAAGATACGGAGAAAGATTTCGCCGCCGACCTTGAACTGCATGGCGACGTGGGGGGTGGCGAGCGCGACCACGACCGCGAGGACGATGGCGATGAGGATGTAGAGAGTGAGCCGGCTGGGGTTATGGGTTCCGGAAGCTTCGTCGTCGGTCACGGGCTGAGCCTATCAGCCTTTCAGTACGCCCCGCCATTTGGTGAGAGGCACTGTCCCGTAATGTAGGACGCTTCGTCCGAAGCGAGAAAAACGGCAACGGCCGCGATCTCGTCTGGCGTGGCCCAGCGCCCCAAAGGGATGTTGCCGAGCGAAGCGTCGCGCACCGAACCGGAGATGTGGCGGGTCATCGACGTTTCGGTAAAACCGGGAGCGATAGCGTTCACCCGAATGCCGCGCGAGCCGACTTCCTTGGCCACGGATTTAGTGAACCCGAGCACACCTGCCTTTGCCGCAGCGTAGTGAGGCGCGTCCGCGAGCCCGGCGAGCGCAGCCGTACTCGAAAGATTGATGATGACGCCACTCGACTGCGAGCTCATTTTCTTAAGGGCCTCGCGCGTGCAGAAAAACATACCGTCAAGATGAACGGCCATCATGCGCCGCCAAGTCGTGTCGTCCATGGAGACCGTAATGTCCCAGTGCGTCTCAACAGGCTGCTCGTGGAGGCGGGCTTCGGCTTTTGCATTGAGCCCGTCCCACCGCTCCTTCGTCTCGCCAATACCAGCATTATTGACGAGAACATCCAGCCTCTCGAGTCCGGAGAACATCGCCGAAACCTGCGCACTATCGGAGACGTCAGCGACGAGCGCGCGACCTGCGCCGAGCGTTGCTTCAGCGGTGACCTGGTCGATGTCGTTCACGTAGACGCGCGCGCCTTCGCGATCGAGCTGCCGCGCAATAGCCCGCCCAATCCCGGCCCCCCCTCCCGTAACGAGCGCAACCTTATTCTCGAGTCTCACAGGGGGGAGAGTATACCTGGCGCACAAACAAAAAAAGCCCGGGCCGAAAGGCCCGGGCTTTGTTGTTTGTGCGCCCTAAAAGTCGCCCATATCTCCCATTCCAGGAGGCATCCCGCCGGGAGCACCGCCGCCGCCCTTGTTCTCTTTTTCGGGTAGCTCGGACACGAGTGCTTCGGTCGTGAGCATCAGGCCCGCGATCGAGCTGGCGTTCTGGAGCGCGTAGCGAACGACCTTGGTCGGATCGATGACGCCCGAGTTCACCAGGTTCTCATATTTGCCCTTGGCCGCGTTGTAGCCCTGATCTCCTTCGAGCTCCTTCACCTTGTTCACGACGATAGAGCCTTCCTCGCCCGCGTTATGGGCGATCCAGCGCATGGGCTCGTCGATGGCACGGCCGACGATGCTGACGCCGACATGCTCGTCATCGGTTAGGCTATCGCTCTTGAGGAGCTTCTTGAGGGCCTTGCCGGCGCGGAGGAGCGCCACGCCGCCGCCAGCGACGATACCTTCCTCGGCTGCCGCCTTGGTCGCGTGCATCGCGTCCTCGACACGAGCTTTCTTCTCTTTCATCTCGGTCTCGGTCGCGGCGCCGACCTGGATGAGGGCCACGCCGCCCACGAGCTTCGCGAGGCGCTCTTGGAGCTTCTCGCGGTCGTAGTCAGACGTGGTCTCTTCGATCTGGGAGCGGATCTGCTTGATGCGGCCTTCGATGTCAGCCTTCTTGCCCGCGCCCTCGACGATGGTCGTGTCTTCCTTCGTGATGATGATCTTCTTGGCCTTGCCGAGGTCCTGCATCTGGAGGTTCTCGAGCTTGATGCCGAGGTCCTCGAAGATAGCGGAGCCACCGGTGAGGATCGCGATGTCCTCCATCATGGCCTTGCGGCGGTCACCGAAGCCCGGGGCCTTGACGGCCGCTGCCCTGAGCGTTCCGCGGAGCTTGTTGACGACGAGCGTCGCGAGAGCTTCGCCTTCGATGTCCTCGGCAACGATCAGGAGAGGCTTACCGGCCTGAGCTACTTTCTCGAGCACGGGGAGAAGGTCTTTCATGTTCGAGATCTTCTTCTCGTGAACGAGGATGAGGCAGTCTTCGAGGACCACCTCCATACGTTCCGGATCGGTGACGAAGTAAGGGGAGAGGTAGCCGCGGTCGAACTGCATGCCTTCGACGATCTCGAGGCTCGTCTCGAGCGTGCGAGCTTCCTCGACCTGGATGACGCCATCCTTGCCGACTTTCTCCATGGCCTCGGCGATGATGTCACCGATGGCGGAGTCGCCATTGGCGGAGATGCTGCCGACTTGGCTAATCATCTTGCCCCTGACAGGCTTCGAGAACTTCTGCATCTCTTCGACGATCGCTTCGACCGCAAGGTCGATGCCGCGCTTGAGCTCCATGGGATTGGAGCCGGCCGCCAAGTTCTTGAGGCCTTCGCGGTAAATCGACTGGGCCAATACGGTCGCGGTGGTCGTGCCGTCACCGGCGACGTCCGACGTCTTCGAAGCAACTTCGCGGAGCATCTTGGCTCCGAGGTTCTCAACGGCGTCTTCGAGGTCGATCTCTTTGGCAACGGTAACGCCGTCTTTTGTGACGACGGGCGAGCCGAATTTCTTCCCGAGAACGACGTTACGGCCCTTCGGGCCGAGGGTGACTCGCACGGCCGTGGCGAGCTGGTTCACGCCCCTGAGGATGGCCTGGCGTGCCTCATCATGATAAACAATCTGCTTTGCCATTCTTCTAAATTCCTCCGTTCAATCGATGAACTGGTTTCAAAACGTTATCCCACGACTCCGAGAACCTCGTCCTCTTTGAGGATGAGAAGTTCGTCGCCATCGAGTTTCACTTCAGAGCCCGAGTACTTGCCTACGAGCACTTTGTCGCCGACTTTGACTTCGAGCGGTACTTTCTTTCCGTCTTTCAGGGTTCTGCCGGAACCGACAGCAATGACCTCGGCCGTTAGTGGCTTTTCCTTCGCGCTATCGGGGATGATGATAGAGCCGATCTTCTTTTCCTCTTCATCCATCCGCTTGACAACGATGTTGTCCCTAATTGGTTTGATCTTCATTTCGCTCCTGTTCCTCCTTCGTAACAAAAAAAACCGCCGCCCGGCTCGAAAGCTCGAGAACGTCGGCTAGCCGCTGATTGGGATCTGACGGCTCTTCTCGCTGATAAGCTTCGGTATCGTGACCGTGAGGATCCCTGCTTTGAACTCCGCTTTGACTTCGTCCGCCTCGACAGGTGTCGGAAGGTCGAACGTCCGATGGAACGCGCCATGGGACCGCTCCATCCGAAGAAACTGTTTTTCGCTCACCGTTTCTGCCAGCCGGCGCTCGCCCTGCAACGTGATGCGGTCGTCGTCGATGCGGAGCTCGATGTCGTCCTGATTCACGCCGGGTAGCTCGGCTTTGAGGATCAAGTGCTGATCGGACTCGTAGAGGTCGACCGCCGGCGACCAAGCGCCGGTCGAGGAGAGCTCCGAATCCCCGCGTGAGCGCGACAACGTCTGATCGATCAAGCGGTTCATTCGCTCCTGCAAGGAGAGGAACTCATGCACAGGGTCCCAATGGACAAATGGCATCTTTTTGAGGGCTTGCTAGCACTCGACCCGTTCGACTGCTAACAAAAAGGGATAGTACGCAAATTCTTAGTTTTTGTCAAGCAGGTATATGTTAGGGCGAGTAATGTAGATTTAGTCGAACCACTCATTCGCGGTTCTTTCGAAAATTAGGCATTTACTTCTTTGTTTTCTTGGCTAAGGGCTGATTCCAGCACCGAAAGGGCGTGTGTGACGGCGTCGGGTGCGATATCTTGATGGAGGACAGCGCGCACGCCGCTCTTTCCTGTAGGCAACATATGGAGCCCCCGAGCGTGACAGCGCTCCACGAGCTCGAACGACGAGATCGTCGTCACCCTGAATCGAATAATATTGGTTTGGACGAGGGAGGTGTCGAGCTCGATCCCCGGGAACGCGGCGAGCCCCTCCGCGAGCACGCGCGCCTTCTCATGATCTTCGACGAGGCGCCCGCGGTGGTTCTCCAGGCCATGGAGCGCCGCGGCCGCAATCACACCAGCCTGGCGGAAGCCTCCGCCGAACATCTGCTTGAACCTTCGCGCTCGCTGGATGAAACCTTTGCTCCCGGCTAGAGCCGAGCCGACCGGGGCACCCAGGCCCTTGGAAAAACACACGCTCACGGTGTCGAAGGGAGCGGCGTAGTCCGATTCGGGATGGCCGGTCGCCGCCGAGGCATGCCACAGACGAGCTCCATCCAGGTGCAGCGGGATCGCGCGGCGCCGAGCGACCTCGGCTACGGCGCGCATGGTGTCGAGCGGCCAAACCGTGCCCCCTCCACCGTTATGGGTATTCTCGAGGCAGACGAGTTTCGTCGGCGCGGCAATCGTGCTGGGGTTGAAGGGGTGGAGGTCCCGCATAGCCAACTCGAGCTGCTCGGCGGAAAAGATCCCGTTCTTGCCCAAAATCGGCCGCACGAGAAGGCCTGACAGGCCGGCGGGCGCGCCCCCTTCGTTGACGTAGATATGCGCTCCGATGTCGGCCAGGATCTCGTCCCCAGATTCCGTGTGCGCGCGGAGAGCGACCTGGTTCGTCATCGTTCCCGTCGGCATGTAGACCGCGGCTTCTTTGCCGAGGATCTCCGCGGTGCGCGCCTCGAGCGCGGCCACGGTCGGGTCGTCGCCATAAACGTCGTCGCCCACTTCTGCGCGCGCCATCGCGTCGCGCATCGCCGCGGTGGGTCGTGTCACGGTGTCGCTTCGTAGGTCGATCATGTGAGCGATGATAGCGCAACAGCGCGATGCTCATGAACTGTGTAAGAAAAGGGGAGGTGGGGATGTGAGGAGAGGTGGTGGAGAATAAAGCTCGATCCGCTTGTAAGAAAAGGGTGTCTTGCTCTTATCCCCAACTCTCCCCTAATCCCCACCTCTCCTTGGCTTTTCTTTTGGGTTGTTAAAGGCAGGCATCTCCCTGCCTTACACATCGCCTGCCGCGCGGCACTTGAGCGCGAGAAAACCGAGGTCGTGCACCCCCGTCGCGCCGGTTTCGGTCTCGAGCTCGAGGTCTTTCAATCCGGGCTCGTGGTCCGCGCTCGCCTGAAGACGGAGCTCCACGTTGCCGAGCGCGATGGTGCCGGGCTCGTCTCCGGATGGCGTCCCGAAGAGTGTCGTGAAACGGCGCGACGCTTCCGCCACGTCACGAACATAGGCGCCGACGCGCTGTGCTCGGATCTTGCCGAGCAGCGCGCTCACCGGGAGACCGAGCGCGTCGTCAGGATAGTTCCAGCTCGTGGCATGCGGCTTTATGAGCTCAACGGTAAAGCCGATCCCGTCCTCGGGGTAGATGAAGGCTTCGAACCCGTCATTCGCGTCGAAGATGCGATCCTCGAAAATTGGAACGCCGGCGTCTCTGACGCGCGCAACGTCTGCCTCGATATCGTCGCTCTCGAGCGCAAGATGCTCGAGGCCTTCGCTGCGGTTCTTGAGGAAGCGGTTCACGCGGGATTCGGGGTTCCAGTTATGAACGATGTGCAGCCAGCACTCGTTTCCGAGAAGCACCCGTGAATCGTACTGGAATCCCTTCCCCTGGTCGTTTCGGAAGTCTCTGGATGGAAGGCCGACGCGCTCTAGACCGGCCACGGCGAGATCGTGGTCCGCGAGCGCAACTCCGATGTGTTGCAGACGTAGGATAGACACGTCTAAACCCTAGCGGTTCGGCGCGGGGATATCAAGGCGTCTATTCGGACAGGGGCCTCTTGTTCAAGACGGCGTCGAGCCCCTCGAGGTCAGCATCATCGAAAGGAAGTGGGGCTTCTGGCTCGCTTGTTTGAGGGGGTGGTGGGGCGTCGGAGCTCTGGGCAGCCGTGGTGAGCCATCCCATCGCCATGAAAGCCCAGAGCAGCTGACAAACTTCGAAGTCGCTGAGCTCGGAGCTGGCGCAAGCTTCTGCGATCGTCTTCGGGCCTCTCAGCTCCGCGTGGAGCTCGAGCCCTTCTGGGTCGAGCTTTGCGGCTCTCACGGAGTCGTCGATCCCGTCGCTCGACTGGTACACTGCATCGAGCGATCCAATCCCTTGTGCTATGCGTCGCCAACTGGAAACTTCACGCACACCGTCGACGATGAGCTTCGGAAGAGGAATGGAAAGCTCGATCGTTTCCTTCGCGAGCTCCTTCTCCTCAAAGATATAAGCGGCTTCGGTCCACTGGAAGAGGCTGAGGATGATGGAGCGGACTTGCCCGACGACACCTTGAACCAAGTCGTGCGGTGTGAGGACCCCATTGTCTACGAGGACGGCTCCGAACCTCCGCTCGGGCGTGACGCATCGGCTGAGCTCCGTCAGATGCTCGAACCGGATCTTCTTCGCCTTCAACAGGTGCGGACCCAGCCGGTCATCCGCGGAGGACGACTTCGCGAAAACGATCGCGCCATCGTGCAGCACCACGGTTTTCTCGGCCTCTGAGCTCATGAAGCGCAGCTCGCCCGTTTGCTTCAGGCTGCTAATCTTCAGGAGCAGATCGGGCAGATCGTAAGCCTGAGCCCAGCAGTTGAAGCTTCCCGAGAGCGGGATGTCGTGATGGAGCGACATGGCGCCGTGCACCTCCGGAGTGGAAGAAGCCTAGATTTTACCGATTGACGTAATTCTATCCGATTCGAAGTCTCAATCCAAACGCTAGCAACGCTCAGATGGCGGTTTGGGCTCTGTAATCTCCAGTGGCCCCTGCTGCCTCGGCGATGGGGACTCGGTTGATGTGCCAGCAAGCAGGGCAGGCGACGGGACAAAGCTCTTCGGGCTCGCCAGCCGTGTAGGTGAAAATGACGTCGAATGCGGCCGCGCATTCTTCGCAGGTATGCCGTTCTTGTTTCTCGCCGGACTCGGCCATCGCCGCGGGCGCTGCGGCGGGCGCGTTCTTTTCGGACGTTGCCTCGCTGAGCGCTTGCTGGAGTTTCTCGATGAGATCGCTCGTGGTCGCGATGAGGCTCAGGCCTGTGAAATGGGGCTCAGGGCCATCGATGTCGACCGACCACTGGTTCGCGATATTCACGAGCGAGACGCTCCAGTCGGATTCCGTGAAGCGATCGCCGAAGGCCGTTTTGACCGAGGCTTCGACCTTCTCGCGCTCGTCTTTGGCACATCCGGCGATCATGATCCTGAGTGTCATCGATGCATCTCGCACCCTCGCCCGCCCCGATGTCGGTGAGGGCGACGTTCGATATTCGGTTTTGTGGAAACGCTCTTATTTTACCAAACGATTCGGCCGCTCGTCATGGTAGATTCGGCCGCCCTTCATTACGAATAGCATCCTTCGCAAAGTGGAAATGTTCTCGGAGGGGCCGGATTCGAGGGCCACGATATCCGCGAATTTGCCGGGCTCGATGGAGCCGATGGCGTCTTCGAGACCGAGGAGCGTCGCGGGCGCAATCGTCGCCGTGCGGAGGGCTTCGAGCGGGGTCATGCCGGCCTCCACGTAATATTCGGCTTCCAGGACCGTGGCGGTGGTGCCGTCGTTGGGCTCGACAGCGCTGAGCTCGTGCACATAGGCCGGCCTCCGCGCACCATCGATCTCGGGAACGAGCGCATCCACGATGGCGTGGACGCGCTCCCGCATCCCGAACTCATAGCGTCCGATGAGCTCGTTCATGTCGGACGGCATGGGGAGCTCGACCCAGAGTGGCCGGCGACGCTCGAGCGAGGCGTTTGTGCGCGCGAGGTCGACGACGAGTTGGTCGCGAAGAACGATCCCGAGGATCACCTCGCCATCGTGCTCGAAAGTTCCGAACTTGAAGGGCTCCTCGGATGCGAGCGCTGTTTGGGAGAGCAGGACAAGAGCGATTTGAAGCGATGACCATCTTTTTGGTGTCCTGGAGCAGCAGCGCGTCTTTGCTGTCTTCGACATATTGTGTCTGCTTTGCACGGATCGTCTGTTCGCGGTCGGTGAGTAGCGTGAGCACGACCGCGCGTGCGCTCACGCGGATCGCGTGAGGTTGAGAACCTGGACCTCGGGCTCCAGTCCGCCTCGAAAAGAAAACGTGGTGCTCACCTCGGCGACGCGCTTTCGGTAAAGCATGACGATGGCCCACAGAAGGGCGAGGCACGCGCAAGCCGCGAGCCAGCGGCCGACCTCTTGGAGAAGCCACAGCTCGAGCCGTGCGGTTGTATAGGCGTAGGTTGTCATCGCCAGCAGATAGATCGGCCATAGAAGCTTTACGTTCGCGTTACCAGGAACGTAAGCGCACGTGAAGGGTACCTCGTGATAGCCGAGGAGGAGGAGTTCGGCGAGGAGCACGGCGCAAAGAAGCCAGAACGCCATGTGCGCGAGCGCGGCACTGGCCCCCCAGAGGATGACGTACACAGGTAGCGTGGCGGCCGCAATCGGGTCAGACCGAGAAGCGCCATCGCCTTCCGAACGCCTCGGTAGTATGGCGTTTTGTCACTCGATTCCGTCATCTGGAACAGCCAGTTCGAGCCGAGCTCCGTGGGGACGGCGAAGACAACGCGAAGGGCTACGAGCACGAAGAACGACAACACGAACGGGATCGACAGAAGTGCGGTCGAGAGCTCGGAAACGGACGACGACGAACTCGGCTCTTCGAGCAATGGTTTCAAGAAGCCCCCCAAGATGAAAGCGAGGCCGACGCCGATATAGATCGCGAGGATCAAGCGATGGCGGCGGCTGCGGGCGAGGCTTTTCGCGACGAACTCGAAAACGGCTTGTTCGATTGGGTGGCGTACGAGAGTCGCGAAAGCCAAGCGCATGAAACGGCTCGAGCCGCGTGTGGGCGGCTCCGGTGCGAGTGAACGTGAGACGATGCGCGCATAGCTCGCTGCATAGCCCGCGATGGCGAGCGCGAGGGCGCCGAGCGTCGCGATGCCCGTGGTGACGGCGAGTGCCCGTAGCGCGGTGTCTTCTGCGCCGAGCAGGGTTTCGTAGAGCCCGAGAAACCAAAGGGGCGGCATCCATGTCGCCGACATGTCGACGCGCTCGAGTACATAGGGGGACAACGCGAACCACAAGACGAGCGCCACGACGAAGATGAGCTGAGCGAGCACCATGGCGAGACGCAGCGCGCGGCGCGGTAGCAGGAAAATGAGTGTCGTCTGAGTGGCCATGAGAACGAAGAACACGAACAGACCCGCGGCGATCGTCGTCGTCACGTGCGCAAAGAGGTAACGCAGGAAGGTGAGCGACGTTCCGCTATATCCGCCGACCGCAAACGAGAACAGGACCGCCGGGCCAACGTTGATAACGGTGGCGAAACCGAGGATGAGTCCGCAGAGCGCCGTGAGCTTTGCGGCCAAAACACTTCCTCCCCCGATGGGAAGAGCGCCGAGGATGGCCGCGTCCCGCCGGTCGGGAAAGGCCGCTTCCCAAACGAGCACGGTGATGAATCCGACCGCTGTCATCGAGTAGCCGATGAAAAAGAGCTTGTCCGACCACGTCGGATTCACGGCGAACTGTTCGAGC
Source organism: Candidatus Marinacidobacterales bacterium (assembly GCA_965197495.1). Taxonomy (GTDB): domain Bacteria; phylum Acidobacteriota; class Vicinamibacteria; order Marinacidobacterales; family SMYC01; genus SMYC01. The sequence goes on along the minus strand of OZ240210.1, from coordinate 7,269,345 downwards.
GCGATATGTTCCAACACCGCATATTTTGGGAGGAGCCGCAGCGCGACGAACATCGTCGGCGCTGCGAACAAGGGAACGATCCAGGCGAGAGCGTCCCCGACGTCGGCCTCCTCCGACAACAGATCGTTCTCGAAGAGCCTTCTGAAGAAAGTGCGCAGGAGCGTGTGAAAGGGCGTCATAGCCGCATCGTTTCGATGAGCTCGGTCGCGACCTGGCGCACGTCTTTTCGAATCGCGAGCTGGGTGAAGACGCCCTCGAGCGACGGCTCTTGCATCAACGTGCGAAGCTCCGCGACGGCTCCTTCCGCCAACACCCGCCCTTCGCGCAGGATCAGGACGCGCGAGCACACCTGCTCGACGAGCTCCAAAACGTGCGAGCTGTAGAGAATCACCTTACCCGAAGCCGCGAGCTCACGGATAAGCTCTTTGAGGACGAGCGTCGAGCTCACGTCGAGGCCCGAGGACGGCTCGTCGAGAATCAAGATCTCGGGATCGTGCAAGAGCGCGGCCGCGATGGACACCTTCTGCTTCATGCCTTTTGAGTAGGCCGACATCGGCGCGTAGCGGTCGCCTTCGATTTCGAACAGGTGCAAGAAGCGCTCGATCTTTTCTTCGAGGGCGCGAGGCGCGAGCTCCCGGAGCTTTCCGACGAGCGTCAAATATTCCGGACCCGTGAGATAGGTGTAGAGCTCCGGTGTTTCCGGTACGTAGCCGACCCGCCGGCGGTGCTCGAGCCCGAGCGCTTCGATGTCCTCGCCGTCATAGAGAATCGCGCCTTTTGTCGGTCTCGAGAGTCCGGCGACCATCTTGACAGTCGTGGATTTCCCCGAGCCGTTCGGACCCAGATAGCCGAGAACCTGTCCACGCGCGACGCGGAAGCTCACCTCACGCACCGCGGCTAGAGGCCCGTAATACTTGCTGACGTTTCGTAGCTCGAGCATGCGAGGACTCCTATTCGTGACGAAGCGCGTTACAAGGATTCGAGATGGCCGCGCGACGAAGAGGATAAAGGCACGCGGCGGCTGAAACCGCTACGAGTAGGAACGCGACAGCGGCGAGGAGCGTCGGCTCCGCCGGGCTCGTTTGCACGAGAAGCCGCTCCAAGAGCTTTCCCACCGCAAGCGCGCCCACCATCCCCAGGGCCAGGCCCAGCGCGACCTGAGCGGCCACGCGCGCTCCGAAGAGGCGGAGGATATCGGGGACGCGCGCGCCGAACGCGAGGCGAACGCCGATCTCATGCGTGCGCTCTGCTACCGTATAGGCGACGACGGCAGCTCGACCCGGTTCTGTATCTGCCTTCCCGCGCGGAGCCTAGCGCAACGGGCGTGCTTCTCGTGCGGGGCCGAGGGCCCGTGGAAGCGCTCGTCCGCGAAGAAGTCCTCGCGCTCGACCCGAGCCTTCCGGTCTATGGAGTCGTCTCGATGGACGAGCTCGTCCGACAATCTCGATGGGGGCATAGCGTCTTCGGCACACTCTTCTTGTTATTCGCGGGTATCGCGCTGGTCCTGTCTGCTGTTGGGCTCTATGGGTGCATGTACGCTTTCGAGAGATGCCTTTCGTTTCAGCGATGGTGTCGAGCTGAAAGCTGCGACACAGGTTGTGTGCGAGCACGTTCAACTGTTGCCAGGCGCTATTGGCGGCATAGCTTTTAGTGGGCACGACGTCGAGAGCGAACTGGCTGCGCAATTCGGCGAAGGTTTTCTCTTGGCCGCCTCGCCCAGCAGCGAAGTACCAAAGGCGTTGGACGGTGAGCGATTTGTTGGTGGCGACGGCTGAGTACTCGAAGTAGCCGTCGTCTGGAGAAAACAGGTCGAGCTGGAAGTTCTTCGCCGTTCGATGTCGAACTCGCTTCCGATAGATCGCGGTCCGGACGGTGATATTCCAGGGCTCGATGAAGTGTTTGATGGAGAAGCCGTCGATTTCGTCACTCACGCGGTGCCATCGCTTGCGCCCAGCGACGACCTCCTTTAGGCCGAGCCACGGCCAGAACGGAGCCTTGATCGCGAACTCGCTTCGGGAGCGCTCTAGCCTCTTGAGAATCTTTTCGTTGAAAAACGCGGCGTCCGTGCGGAATTCCAGCTTTCGGGACCGACCGAACTGGCCCCGTAGCTCGCCTATCAGTTCCCGTAGAAACGCATCGGCACCCTTGGAGTCGTGAACGTTGCCAGGACGATTTCTGGATTTGAGAATCTGGCCCGTCTGAGCCAGGTGAGCGAACAAAGGGTAGTAACTTTTATTGCCTCTCCTGCCATTTCAGTGGATCCTCTCGAGGGTGAGACCGCCACAGTTTAGGTAGACGAGACTGATGAGAGCTTCGGCAGAGTGGAGTCCAAAGCTGCGGTGGCTCAGCAGCCGGATTTTGTTGTTCATTCCTTCGAGTCGGCCGTTGCTGAGTCTCCACGTGACCCACGCGATGACGCCATCGAAGTGGCTGCGGATCATCTTCGCCGCGCGTTTGACGGGCTCTATCCTCGAGCTCATAGCGCGCCGCAGCCATCCTCGGAGAAACTTCTTGGCCCATGTCTCGGTTTTGTAGGTGTAGAGGTCCATGAAGTCGTCGCGCAGAAGCATGGCGCGGTAGAGGCGACGATTAGCTCGCACCTGCTCGCGGAGCACCCGTTTGTCTTTCGCGCTGCGGTTGTGTTTGGCCTTGAGAAGGGGAAACTTGGTGTTCTTGAGGTTGCGCCGGGCAGTCCCTTTGAGCTCGCGCACCAGCTCGCGCCGGGTCTTATCCACGGCCTCGTTCAGATGCTTGACGATGTGGAAGCGGTCAAAGATCACCCGTGCCTGAGGAGCCTTTTTGCCGACGACAGTTATGTACGGCTCCCACATGTCCATGCTGACCGCTTCGAGCTCCGCGGCTCTTTGTGGTCCGAGCTTGCGGAAAAACCGCAGCAGCGTCTTGGCCTTGCGCTCCTTTCCCGCCCAGACGACCCGGCCGCTGAGATGGTCTATTACCACTGTTAAGTACTTGTGGCGTTTGCGGTAGCTGATCTCGTCCATCCCAATCACCCGCAATCCATCGAGCTCGCGCCGCTCATCCCGCTGCTCGGCAACCACTCGCTGGATGATCCGTCGCACCGAACGCCACGTCACTCGGAAATAGTTCGCTACGGCGCTGACGTCCGTCCTCTGTGCCAGCCACGCTACCTCTTGTTCGAAGCTTTTGGTAAAGCGGCTTCCCTTGTCGGCCCAAGGCACCTTTTCTCTGACCACTCCACACCGCCGACATACCACTCGTCGGATCGAGTAGCGAAGATAGGTCCGGACTCCGAACAGGTCCAAGTGCCGCCAGTAGCGATTGTAGCGATCTTTGTTCTTGCGGACCTTTCGTCCGCAAATCCCGCACAGAGGCTTCCTCCTCCGTGGTACTACATCCACCACCACTCTGGCTTTGTCCGCCTGGAAGTGGAAACCTCGGACCCACAGGCCTTGCAATCCGATGAGCTTGTTGACTAACGTAGTAACGCGCATCGCGGGAACGCTCTTTTCTCTTTCGGAAAAAAAGATTCTAGCGTTCTCACCGATGCGCATCTACACATGGCTTACCCTCTCAACCCACGGGCCTCACCAAATGCCACTGCCCCTCAGCGGGAGACGAGGCTGTGGGAAACGCCCCCACGGTTCTGGTCGTTCAGACCTTGCTCACGACTGAGTTCTCTTCGAAGCCTGGAAGGGCGTTTTCCATAGCCTCCACTAATCGAGCCCCCCCTTCCTTATTCCATATGAATTAATCTTTCTTGTATATATATCAGGAGGGGCCTGTGGGCGCTCGTGGGAAACGCGAAGCGTTTTCCACAATCGCGGCAGCGTCCATAGGCCATGCCCTCCAACACAAATCAGATCCCCCGAAACGACAGGAGAACCTAACTTTTATTCTTCTTGCGATGAGGATTGAATCCTCGAAACGCCCATCCAACCTGATTGCCTGCCTGAACCACGGTGCCGTCCATATCTACCGTCAGACGGTTCAGACCCAATCGCTCGACCTGCTCGTGGACCAATACACCGTTCAACTCCGATAGGCCCTTGAGCCGCTCTCCCGTGAATTGCTTCAGCCAATTCACGATCGTCGGACGGCTCGGTAGTCTTCTCAACCCACAGAAGCGAAGCAGCATCGGGTCATCACAGACATACTGCAGGTGCTCTAGACGACGAGCTCCCACGAGCAGCATCCCAACCAACACCAGAACCAGTCGGACGCTCCCGTAGTCCGACCGAATGCCTTTTCCTCTGCACGCCTTTCCTACCCGGCGGCTTAGCTCAACGCGGCGCAAATATCGTGAAAACAGTTCCAGTCCACCAAACGAGCTCAGATTCTGCTCTGTGAACTCGATCGGAAGATCCTTGTTGAAGTTCCGGCGAAATCGAGAGAGTTTCAAGCGCACTATAGGGGCCTCTGGTCGTTTGGTGTTTTGTTTGGAAGCAACGCTCCAAACATAAACCCAGAGGCTCCTTTGTCAATACTTTCGCGCTACTTTGCTCTCTTTTTTTTGCGATTAGGGCTAAGTCGCTGGCTTGTCGACGCCGGGGTGCGGCTGAGCGCTCTTACGCGTGAACATGTCGAGGCGTTTTTTGGCGAGAGAAGACGTGCTGGTTACAGAAGGAATGTAACGCCACGGTCGCTCGATGCGATTCTGCGGTATCTGGAAGCAAAGGGAGTTGTGTCGCTTCCGGAATCTGTGGTGCCGCGCAGCGCGGGCGACGATCTTTTGGATGAGTACGAACAGTTCCTGGTCAAAGAACGTGGGCTCCAAGCTTCGACGGCCCGCGGCTATTATCGTTCCTACGCCAAGAAGTTCCTATCGCATCGGTTTGACTCGAATAGCCTTGAACTCAGCTGCCTGAGCGCTAACGACATCACCGGTTTCATCCTGCACGAGTCTGAAACATCGAGCGTAGGCACCACGAAACTTATGGTCAGCGTGGTGCGTTCACTACTTCGCTTCCTGCATCTTCGCGGCGATCTCCAAAACGATCTGGTGGGTGCTGTACCTGCAGTTGCGGGTTGGCGGCAAGCGGGTGTACCCAAGTTCATTTCGCCTCGAGAGCTTCAACAGCTTCTGAAGAGTTGCGACCGCCGGACCCAAGTGGGTCGCCGTAACTTCGCCATCATGCTTCTGCTGGCGCGACTCGGACTTCGTAGCTGCGAGGTGGCGGCTATTGAACTGGACGATATCGATTGGCGCGCAGGCGAACTCGTTCTCCATGGCAAAGGCGATGCCGACGCACGGTTGCCCCTGCCCAGTGATGTTGGACAAGCGATTGCTGGATATCTGCAACGAGGACGTCCATCCGCATTCTCAACATCTAGATCGCTTTTTCTTACCACTCGGGCGCCTTATCGGCGTTTGACTGGCCATCGCGTTACTGCGAGCGTCGCGGACGCTTCAGCGTGTGCGGGCCTACCTCGAATCGGCGCTCATCGTCTCCGCCATACTGCAGCAACGCAGATGCTCCGCCACGGAGCATCGCTCACCGACGTTGCGCTTGTTCTGCGACATCAAAGCATTGATACAACTGCCATCTGCGCCAAAGTCGACCACTCTACTTTGCGGGAACTGGCCCAGCCATGGCCAGGGGGTGACGCATGAACGAGCTTGGACTCGCTCTCGACTCCTACTTGGCTGTGCGTCGTGCTCTCGGCTTCAAACTCGACAGAGCCGAGTACGAGCTCGGCAAGTTCGTCGAATACGCGCGACAACGGCATTTCTCGATCGTGACGACAGCGTTAGCTTTGGATTGGGCCACCCAGTCGAACAACGCCGCGCCCATCACGCACGCCAAAAACCTCAACGCCGTGCGTGGTTTCGCGCGGTATCTGCACGCATCGGACCCGAGGCACGAAGTTCCACCCGTCAAACTGATCCCGTATCACACGTTTCGACACGAGCCGTATATCTACTCGGACAAGGAGGTTACAGCTCTAATCGAGGCAGCCCACTCCATTCACCATCCGTTCAAGGTCATCACCTATACCACTCTGTTTGGTCTGCTTGCTGTTACCGGGATGCGCCTCGGCGAAGCCCTCGCGCTCGACGTTGACGACTTCGACTACAACGACGCCGTGCTCACCATTCGCGACTCCAAGTTCCAAAAGTCCCGCCAACTACGCTTCATTCGACAACCCGGGATGTGCTCCGCGCCTACGCTCACAAACGCAATGAGTTCATTTCAAGACCTCGAGGACCGAGTTTCTTGATGTCGACCACAGGAACGCGGCTCATAAGCCAAAACGTTCACGCTACCTTCTGGAAACTCCTCCAAAAAGCCGGCCTGTACGAGCGTCGACCGCGGATTCACGATTTACGCCACTCGTTCGCCGTCAACACGATTCGCCGCTGGTACGAGGCCGGACTAGACGTTGAGCCGCGAGTTGCTTCTTTGTCAACCTACCTCGGTCATGTCAATCCGACGTCAACTTACTGGTACCTGACTGCCACGCCTGAGCTGATGGCGCTTGCGTCAAAGCGGCTCGAACGCGCTATGGGGAAACTGCCATGACCACTCTCGACCTTTGCTCGAAGCCTTCTTTCTTGATCGACTACTCCGGCAACAACAGGCTAGCCCTAACACCATCGCTTCTTATCGTGACACTTTTCGCCTCCTCCTCGCCTTCGCCGAAAAACATCTCCTCAAAGCCCCTTCCGCACTACTCCTCTCCGATATCGATGCTCCTTTCGTTGGCTCGTTTCTCGACTACCTGGAAGCGGAGAGGAAAAATAGCCCCCGCTCTCGAAACAATCGCCTCGCCGCGATCCACTCCTTCTTCCGCTTCGTCGCGTTCATAGAGCCAGCACATAGTGCCCTCATCCAGCGCGTGCTCGCCATCCCGCTTAAGCGCTTTGACCGCAACCTCGTCTGCTTCTTGACACGCACCGAAGCCGATGCCTTGATCGAAGCTCCTGACCGAAACTCTTGGAACGGCGCTCGAGATCACGCGCTCTTGCTCACGATGAGCGAAACCGGGCTCTGTGTCTCAGAGCTCATCAACCTGAAATACGAAGACATCTCTTTTGAGTCCATCGCTCACCTCCGTTGCCGAGGAAAGGGGCGCAAACAACGTCCTATACCTCTATCCTCCAAGACGGTCGCCGTTCTCCGGAACTGGCTCAAACAGCGAGAAGAAACGCTATCTGAACCTTTGTTCCCTAGCTGTCGCGGCGCCGCCCTGAGCCGCGACGCCGTCGAACTGCTCGTCAAAAAGCATGCTGCTACCGCTCGCAAGAAGTGCTCGACTCTCATTAACAAGAACGTATCCCCGCACGTCTTGCGTCACACAGCCGCCGTCCAACTCCTCGAAGCCGGCATCGACCGCAGTATCATCGCTCTTTGGCTCGGGCACGAATCTGTCGAGACCACTCAGATCTATCTCGACGCCGACCTCGCTATCAAGGAGCGCGCGCTCGAAAAAACCGCACCTCCCAATACAAAGCCGGGACGGTTCCACCCACCCGACAAGCTACTCGCCTTCTTGGAGAGGCTCTGATTATGCCGCGTACAACTCCTGTTCCATCGCATCGAGCCCGCGCCAACCACGCATTATTCCAACGCGCACCACCCGACTCGGCATAATCACGGACTCGGCATTATGCCCATTATGTCGATATCGGCATAACGGGCATAGGCGTCGCGGTAGCGCTCGAGAAAGTGGTCGGCGGCTTCCTGATCGTCGACCCCTGACGTCGCAAAGATGCCGGGGCCGGTGGCGTAGATGCGCGGCCCGAGAATCTCGCCGGCTTCGACGAGGTCGGCATAAGCGAAGACATCGTCCGTCGATGTCTGGGGATCACGCGTGGTCGTCACGCCATAGGCGAGGTTCGAAAGATATTGCCAGACTTGCGTCTGATGGACGCCGCGCGGCGCCCACATATGTGCGTGCGCGTCGACGAATCCGGGCATGATCGTCCGGCCGGAGACGTCGATGATTTCGGCGCCGGCAGGGACCTCGATACTTTCTCCCATGGCGCCGATGGCGGCGATCCGGTTGTCGGTGACCAAGATGTCGGCGCCTTCGAGGATCTCGTCCCCGCGCATCGTGATGATGCGCGCCGCACCGCGAAGAACGACCGAGCCTCGAGGTTTGGGGCGCGGTACGGTTACGGTCATCTCCGTCACTTCGGGCTCTTCGCCGATCTGCTGGCGGTAGAAGCGCCGTCCTTGCGACCACGAAACCTTGCTGCCGTCGGCAGACCAGCTCAAATAGCTTCCGCCTCCGCGGGAAAGCTCGGTCACCGGTGCCGGCGCGTCACCTTCAGGCGTGATCTTGATCTCGAGTGTCTCCTTGCCCGCGTTCGGGACCGAAACGAGGTAGTGCTTGTTCTGAAGATCGATGAACGCGCGCCGGCCGTCCGGTGCGAGAACGATCGCGTCCGCGCTCGGCGGGTTCGGCCCCGGGCCGGTGCCCTGCACTTTGAAGTGCGTTTTTCGATCGTAGCCGTCGAGACGGATCGAGCTGAGACCGTCCGACGTCGTGAGATAGACGCGCTCCGGATCGTCTGTGAAGTGGGGGAAGCGTCCCCCTTTTGTCGAAGCGATGAGCGTCGAGGCGCCGCCCGTAGCCGAGATGGACCTCAAATCGGTCGTGCCGGTCCCTCGGACGCCGCCAATTTCTTCGTCCGGGTAGACATGAGCATCTCGGTTTGCGCCGTTCAAAAACGAATAGAGCTGATCGTCGCGCGAGCCTGTAATAAAGACGATACGGCTTCCGTCAGGGGTGTAGACAGGATCGGCGTAGTAAGCGGCGTGCTCCGACAGCCGCTCGGGAGCGCTCCCAGGAGCGACGCGGAAGATGTGGCCCCCATCGATATCCCAAGTGACGAACGTGACGTAGCGGCCTTCGGGCGACCAGCTCGGCATGAACTCGCCCACGTCCAAATCCGTGAGGCGCTCGGGCGTTCCGTTCGAAAGCGTCATCCGCCACAAGCGGTTGAAGGCGCTGAACACGAGCTCGTTCTCGTCGGGGGAGAGCGCGGGCCAGCGGATGATTCGCGCTCGCACCATTTCGCTGTCATCGACGCGGCCGTCGAAGTGGATACGCGGGCCGATCTCGGCGGCGACACGCGCGGTGAACGGGATGTTCTCGGATGCGCCCGTTTCGAAATCGATGCGGCGGATCTTGCCGTCGACCGGAACGATGAGCGATTGGCCGTCGGGATCAAAAACGTAGCTCGGCATCGTATCGCGCGACGCCCGCGACTCCTGGTCGTCACGTGTGACGGGGTAGGCGAGCCAGCGTTCGGCGCCCGTCTCGAGATCTCGGACCCGGAGACCGGTGCCGGTGCGAAAACGCGTCGCGTAGACGAGATGTTTACCGTCGGGGGAGAGCACCGGACGCATCGCGCTTCCTTGCGTGTTCGTGATCGTCGCCGTCTCGCTCGTTTCGCGATCGAAACGGACGATCTGCCAAATGGGGAACTGCGCGTTGTAGTTGAACGTCCCACGCCGCTCGCCGTAATAGAAGAAGCGCCCGTCGGGCGAGGCCACGGCGCCGAGCTTGTTGGGCGGCTGTACGCGGGGGACGCCCGGCGAAGGCGGCGTCGGTGGCGGAGGCGCCGGGCCGACGCGAACTCCCGAGCCGCCGTCGCGGTGATACATGAAGAGACCGAAGGTTCTCTCGGGAGTGCGCTGCTTCGAGACGAGAATGTAGTCGCCGTCGGCGGTCCACGCCGGCGAGGACATGAGCTGCGGCCGCGATTTGGTGGGTTTGTCCTTGCCCACCGCGCGAGGATTGCCGCCATCCGCGTCCGCGATCCACAGGTTCTCGACCCCGCTGCGATCGCTCAAAAAGGCGATGGTCGTGCCGTCGGGTGAGAACCGCGGCTGGCTTTCGAAAGACATGCCAGACGCGATGCGGGTCGCTTCGCCACCCGTTACCGGGAGCGTATAGAGGTCTCCAAGCAAATCGAATACGAGCGTCGTCCCATCGGGAGAGACGTCGAGCGACATCCAAGTGACCTCATCCACGGTGAACTCGAGCGTCTCTGCGACTTCGAGCGGTAGACCTTCTTCTTTTTTTTCGTCGTCTTGCGCCTGAGCTCCCGCTAGCGCCAAAACGGCTATCAACCACTTCATTAGCTGGCCTCCTCGGTGCGATAATAAACGAAATATGGTCATCACCGGGCTCGAGAAGCTTCTAGGAGCCGAGATCGATCGGATCGCGGGAAAGACCGTCGGCCTCATCGCGAACCCCACGACCGTGGACCGCGCGTTGAACCATGCGATCGATCGGCTCCACGCGCGAAAAGAGATCGAGCTCGCTTGTTTGTTCGGCCCCGAGCACGGGTTGCGGGCGACCGCGCAAGATCTCATCGAAGTCGAGGACGACGCCGACCCGATCACGGGCCTTCCGGTCCGGAGCCTCTACGGGCCGACCCGCATTCCCACCAAAGAGATGCTCGACGGTCTCGACGCCGTCATCTTTGACATCCAAGACGTCGGCTCGCGCTACTACACGTACATCTGGACGATGGCGCACGCCATGGACGCTTGCGCGCGCGACGACATCGAGCTCATCGTGCTCGACCGGCCGAATCCGATCGACGGCGTACACATGGAAGGCAATCTCATCGAAGGGAGCCATCTGTCCTTCGTCGGTCTCTACCCGATCCCGAACCGGCACGGTATGACGTCGGGCGAGCTCGCGCGGCTCGTGAACGACGAGTTCGGGGTGGATTGCCCGCTCACCGTGATCGAGATGGAAGGTTGGAGCCGCTCGGACTGGTTCGACGAGACGGGCCTTCCTTGGGTGCTGCCGTCGCCGAACATGCCGACGCTCGACACCGCGACCGTCTATCCCGGAGGCTGTCTCATCGAAGGCACCAATCTTTCCGAAGGGCGCGGCACGACGCGGCCTTTCGAGATCATGGGCGCGCCGTTCGTCGACGGCGAGAAGTTGGCGCGCGCGCTCCGCGAAGAAGATTTGCCGGGGGTCGTCTTCCGCCCGCTCTGCTTCGAGCCCACGTTCCACAAATTCGAAGGCGAGCTCTGCGGGGGTATCCAGCAGCATGTCGTCGATCGAGACGCCTACCTGCCACTGCGAACCGGCTACGCGCTATTGCGCGCTATCCGTAAACTTTGGCCGCGAGAGTTCGCCTGGCGACCTCCTCCATATGAATACGAGCTCGAACGCCCCGCGATCGAAATCCTCACGGGCAACAGCAAGATTCGCGAGCAGATCGAAAACGCGGCGCCACTCGTTGATATCGAGAACGCATGGCAAGTCGATCTCGCGAGGTTCAACACGGTGCGCGAGCGCTATCTTCTCTACGATTAGAAAGGACCGCATCCAGTATGAGTCCGTCATGAGTCCGTCGGCCCAACTCTCTTCGGATGACCAAAAACGGGTCCGGATGCTTGCCCTTATCGCAGCGGGGCTCGCCGTGGCGCATGTCATCGTCGTGTTTCTCTACTATCGAGAATTCATCGGCTACGACGACTGGGTGCACGTCGCGTTCTTCGACCTGGATGAAGAAGAAAGCTTCGGTACCTGGTTCAGCGTAGTGATTCTGCTCTATGCGGGACGTCTCCTGTTGCGGCGGTCGCGCTCGGCGGACGCGGAGGGCGACCCTTGGTATCCCGTGGCTCGTCCTGGCCATCGGCTTTCACTTTCTGTCCATTGATGAAGCCGTCGGCATGCACGAATACGTCAACACCGTCGTCGAAAACACACGATGGACGACCTTCGGCGCAGCCATCGTCGGGGTGCTCGGGCTCGCCTATCTTCCGTTTTTGCGCGCACTGCCTTCGAATATCCGCTTCCTGTTCATCGTAGCTGGCGTGACCTATGTCGGCGGCGCCGTGGGCGTCGAGCGCGCGACCGATTGGTATGACGTGCACCGACTTCTCGACACGCTTGCCTACAATCTCTGGACGGCGGTCGAGGAAACGATGGAAATGGCCGGTGTCATCGTCTTCATCTATGCTCTTCTTCTTCTCAAGACTGAACGAAAAGAGAAGATGTCGTGAAAACGCGGTCGCCCCAGCGTTTCTTGTAACGGACTTCCGTGCCGAGATCATAGTTCGGGACGCCCTCGTCGCACAGGCGGCGGATTTGCTCGAGCTGGCACAGATTGCCGAGGGAGAGATCGGCGTAGCGATGATCGAAGCTGAACTGCAGGCCACGATACGTGTCGCCGAAAAGCCCACCGAAGATATAGGCGACGTCGGCGCCATCGAGGGTCGCGAAGAGGAGCCGGCGCGCACCCCTCTCGACGAGGCGGCGATTCATCTCGCGGTAAAACGAGCCCATGGGGTCGCCATCGATCCCGACGCCGCGTTGGCCTTTCCAGCTCTTGCGCTCAATGGCCAGAAGTCGGTCGAAGGACGCGTCGACCTCGCGGGCCTCTACGTTATCTGCGAGCTCGATTCGAAGGCCGGCCCCGCGAGCGCGCTTTTCGGCTTTCCGCAGATTCTTGCGGAAGCCGGTGGAACGATTCGCGAGAAAGCCGTCGACTCCGCTGGCTAGCCCTGTGATATAGCGGCGCATCGCCGGCCCCCGCGAGAGCGAGAAACGCCGGCTGAGCTCGGGGACGAGCTTGCGCCAAAGCGCTGACCCGTCGCCGACGCCGATGCCCGAGACGAGCGCGATGTCCCAAGAGTCGTCATCCGTGAGGGAGCTTGCGAGAAGCTCGACGAGCTCTGCGGGATTGCCGCCGGCGAGAGGTGAGGCGAGCGCCCACATCGCTTCGAGTGGATGGAGCAACCGCGTGCCGTCGTTATAACGCGTGTGCGCGAGGGTCAAGTACGTGTCCTGAGAGCGAACGACAAAAGGCCGTGAAGCGGGAGATAAGTGGTGTATCGCCGGAAGTATCCAGAGTGAGGAGGAGCAGAAATGATCGATCGCAGGCGTCGTGAGCACGGCCTCGTCGTAACGAGCCGCCTCAGCGGAGAGCTCTTCGAAGCTAAGGCGAGACATCGACACAGCCGATAATACGCCACGCGCACGATGCGCGACTCCCTCCAAGGAGAAGCTTGCGAAGCGGCATGCGCCCGTGTGATTCTACGCGCCGTGGGAGGACTCCAAAAATGAACCAGGCAAGAAAGACACAGTTCTTCGTTGTGGCGCTCGCGATTTTGGCCGGGTCGACCCTGGCGGCGGCGCAGGTCACCTTGACACCGGAAGAGCGAGCCGAGCGCGAGCAGCGGTTTCAAGCCGAGCTCATCATGCCTCGACCGGTCGAAGCGCTCGATTCTATCTGGGTCGAGGAGCTGACCTGGGTCGAGATTCGTGACGCGATCGCTGCGGGGAAAACGAGCGTCCTCATCCCGACCGGAGGGATCGAGCAAAACGGCCCCTACGTGGCGATGGGGAAGCACAACTACATTCTGCAGACGGCTTGCGAGAACATCGCGAGAGAGCTAGGCAACGCGCTTTGTGCGCCGATCGTCAAGCTCGTGCCGGAAGGCAATATCGACGAGCCGTCGGGCCATATGCGCTATTCGGGCACGATCAGCGTCCAAGACGAGACGTTCGAGGCCGTGCTCGAAGACGTCGGCCGGAGCTTGAAGGTCCATGGCTTCGAGAACATCATCTATATAGGCGATAGCGGAGGCAATCAGCGCGGCCAGGCGGCGGTCGCCGAGCGGCTCAACACGCGCTGGACCGATGCGCGCGCGCATCACATCGCGGGTTTTTACGACAATAGCGGGGTCATTAAATACATGAACGAGGAGCTCGGGATCGTCGAGCCCTCGAGTGACGGCGTTCACGATTCTTATTGGATCACCGCACTTCAGATGGTGACCGACGCGTCGACGGTCCGCTACAAACAGCGCGTGGCAGCGAACAAGGCGATGGTGAACGGTGTGAGCATCGCGGACCTCGACAAGACTGTTGCGGTCGGCAAGAAGCTGATGCAGTGGCGCGTCGACAAAACGGTCGCGCTGATTCGCGAATCGATTGGCGCGGGGCCCTCGTCGCAGCAATAGACGGGAAGTCTACGTCCGGCCGTTTCCCGACGGAGAGGGCCGGTGGCTGGTATCGACGGAGGGCGGTGATGAGCCAGTGTGGTCTCCCGCCGGCGGGGAGCTTTTCTACCGAAACGGCAATCGGATGATGGTGGTCTCGGTCTCAGATGCGTCCGACCTCGATCCCGGAACACCTTCGGTCCTCTTCGAAGGAGACTATGAGCGAGACCCGTTCAGTAACGACGCTCGCAACTACGATATATCACCAGATGGCAGCCGATTTCTCATGATTCGCCGCGAGGCCCATCGCGATCGTCCGCAGCAGCAGTTGAACATCGTCGTCAACTGGCTCGAGGAGCTGAAACAGCTCGACGCGAATCGTTGAGTGTCGGTCGGCGCACACGTGTGCGCTGGCCTCGATTAATCGTGGGTCTGAACTCTTTGCTAGAATAGAAATATCCAATTAGTAAGAAGAATGCCAATGCGACGCACCCTTTGGGCGCTTTTTCTGCTCCTGTCCGCGACCCTCGCTTCCGCTCAATCGCTGGGAGACGTCGCGCGCAAGGAAAAGAAACGCCGGGAAAAAATCAACGATCAGGCGCCACCGCCCGTGTGATCACCGAGAACGACGTTCGGCGTGGCCCGGCCGTCGTCTCGCGACCCGGAAGCGAGCCCAACGGAGACGCGGATGTCGGACCCGCTGCTCCCGTCATGGTCCCGGGAGAGGTGGCCCCCGACTTCTCGCTCCCTGACCGCTCCGGTCGTTCCTACTCGCTCGCCAATTTTCGCGGACGGCCGCTCCTGATCGATTTCTGGGCAACCTGGTGTGGCCCCTGCCGCAAGACGATGCCCGAGGTCCAGAGATTGCACCGGAAATACGGGCGCCAGCTGCAGGTCGTTGGGATCAACATCGAAGGCAACAGCCCGGACGTTCTGGGCTATCTCGACGAGGGTGGCTACACCTTCCCTGTGCTCTTCGATTCGGGAAACTGGGACTCGATTGTCGTGATGAACTACGGTGTGAGCTCGATCCCGCGCACGTTTCTCATCGATCGCAATGGTCGAGTCTTGTACGCAGGTCATCCTCAAGGGCTGACCGAGGAGCAAATCCAGGCGGCCATCGCAGCCCGCTAGGCGGACCTTCCACGGATGAACAAGCGTAAGTGTGGGCATCATTGGCTTTGTTTTTGAAGAGAGGTGTGTGTACTGCTTACATCGTGCGGGGGTTGATTTCGAGCAGGTTGAATGCTTTGTGCTGCAAGGGTGTGGGGCGAGTGATGCTGACGAAGGACAGGCCGCGGGCTTCGTTTTCGACCTGATTTTTCGTGACCGTAGCAAGATCAGAAAGAAGCGTTCTGAAACTGTGGACGGGCAACCCGTCGGGAGTCTTCTTGGTAGAAGCCTTTGCCTGGGCGGAGTCTGAAGGCGTTGCTGGGCTGACGATGGATGAGCGTTTGGCATGGGCACCGTCAGGGTCGTCGTCGTCAAACAAGATCGGGACGAGGGCTTTTCGCATGTGCCATTCCACGTAGTAGGCGAGCATGCAAAGAAAGATGTGAGCTCGAACTCGCTCAGCGTTGTAGTGATAGATGGGCCGTACTTTCAAATCCACGGTTTTGCAGCAACGAAAAGCGCGTTCAACGACTGCCAAGCCTTTGTAGGTCCTGACAGCTTCGTCTGCGGAGATGGCCTCTTCGGTGAGGCTTGTTCGGATGATATAGATGCTGTCGAGGGCCGCCTCACGCTCGATGTTTTCGTTGTCGCGCTCGAAGTCGAAGCCGTCGTCCGTAATGGTGTAGCGAAAGTGCTTGCCCATCTTGCTCCGAGCGAACACTCGACCCAATCGTATGCCGATGGTATCTTTGCCTCGCAAAGGACGTTGGTCTCGCTTCGTCGCTTTGCTAATCACTTCTAGCTTTGACTCCGTCGACACAAGCATCTCTTCTCGCTTCCGCGCCCGCTCGGTAGCAAGAAGAGGGTTGCGGCAGGCGATGAGTCGCTCACCAGGGAAGCTAGGATGGTGGATCTCCGCTAGGTCGAGTTCATCGAACAGAGAAGGCTGCAGCATTCCGTCTTTTGCAAGTCGCTGAATCTGAGGGGCACGAAGTGAGCTGATCCACTCGAGACCTTCCTCCGGTCGAAGTTCCTCGCGAATCCGGGCTTCGGTGATCATCCCTCGGTCACCTACGAAGACGATACTGTCAAGCTCAAAACGTTCTCGGACTTTGCGAATTTGGCTCCCCAGTGTTGCGGGATCTCCGGTGTTGCCTTCGAACACCTCTACCCCGACCGGCCGACCATCACGCTCACACAGTAAGCCGAACACGACCTGCAACTTGTTTTTCTTGCCGTCTCTCGAGTAACCGAGCTTCGCCAGAGGGCACGACCGACCTTCTACCCAAGTCGACGTCAAGTCGTAGAGAACCAGGCTGCCCTGCTGCAGATGGCGTTTCGCCAGTTTCTTCTCTATGGCTGCTTGGCGGCTCAAAAGCCAATCCAGGGAATCATACAACTCATCCTCGTTGGTGTCTTCAACTCCAACACACTCACCCAATGACGAAGTCAAGGTCTGTTTCGATAGACCACGGGCCGTGGCCAACTTGGAGCCCGGCTCTACGATTCGCGCCACAATCATCGCCACGACGAGGTCACGCTCTCGGCGCTGGCGGCTATGGATGATTCGCTCGAGGCCAACTTTGCGCAGCGTTCCCAGCACGGCCGCAACATGTCCGTGAGGCTTGCTTCTGGTGATCTCGAACTGCTGAGCCTCACCCAAATCCACGTTGCCCTTCAGCAACTGGCGAAGAGCTTCAATTCGCGCGGGCTTCCACTTCGAGATGTTGGCGACGGTCCTCGTTTTGGGCGCACCGCTTTCGCGGATGAGAATCGCTGGGGGCGAGTTGCGGTTCGGCACCTTGGCGATGTACATGCGCCGACTATACAGGATTAAATCAGTAAAATAAACTGTTCTGTCACTATTACATGCTTACACATTACATTTCAAACCGCCGCATCTGCTTTAAACGTACGGGTTTACATGCGTCTAGCCGGCGGAAGTTCCGGCTAGGCTACTGAGGGATCACCGACGGGGGAATTCCCGTGCGCTTGCTGCCAGCGTTCTTCCACGCGTCGTAGCGCAGGCGGAGCGTCTTCACCGGATTCGCGTTCTCGTGCGGCTCGATGTCCTCGTCGGTCACGCTGATATAGGCGTAGTAATCGCCGTCATTGTGCGACCGTCCCACCGCGTCGTCCTGGTTCGCGATCGCGATATAGGCGACATGAGCCGTTTTGCCGTCGCACGGGGCTGCGGGCTTGGGCTCCTCCTCGCATGTGCAGCGTTGGTCCCCGCCGGCTTCGTCAGCGCCTTCCATCGCGGCCATGACCCGATCGGCGAGGGTTCCTTTTGCGCGGGTGAACGCGAGCGCGGCGTTGTAGCCGACGTTGTCGCTGAACAGGATGTTTCCCTGAACTTGAAAGAAGATGTCCTCGCCGACCTCACCTGATACGTAGAGCGCAGCGGCGCGGTTGTTCTCCCCGTTGAACCCCGCGTTGCGGCCTTGCATGTCGACGATACCGAACTGACGGCGTTCCATCTGAGGCTCGTCCTTCGCGTTCTCGTGCTCCCGGAGAAGCTCGATGATGCGTTCGGGCGCCGTTCCTTTCTTCAGCTCCGCGTAGACAATCATCTGGTTCGCGCGTGTGTTGTCGACCCCGGCCTGACACGCGGCAACACCCATGCCGGGAACGATCACCGCCTGGACGTCCATCAAATCGCGCGAAGGCCGGGGAGGGAAGCGGGTCTGAGGCACGCACGTCGCCGAGGCGATGATCACCTGTCCGGTGCTGCGGTCGACGGCGATGACCGACCACGTCGCGAAGGCGGAAGTTTGCAGGCACGAAACGGTAAGAAGCATCAGAACGGCACGTTTCACGATAGCCTCCCTCGAGTTGGGCTTTCATTAATATTGGCATTATTGGCCGGGAGCGATCGGCGAAACAACGCGTCCCGGTTTCGCATTAAGCTTAACGGTGCGTGACGGATCCAATCGTATTTCCATTCCGAATCTCCCGATCGTTACGGGTTGCGCGCGCTCGCCGTGGGACGCGCTACAATATACTGCTTCAAGCCGACTAGGAGGTCCACTTGATTTCGAAACAAGACGCCCTCGACTACCATTCCAGCGGACGCCGCGGAAAGATCGAGATCCGAGCCACCAAGCCTACGGGCACCCAGCGAGATCTTTCGCTCGCCTACAGCCCCGGTGTCGCGGAGCCATGCCTCGAGATCAAAGCGAACCCGGAGGATGTTTTCACCTATACGACCAAGGGCAACATGGTTGCGGTCGTGACCAACGGCACCGCCGTGCTCGGGCTCGGCAATATCGGGCCGCTCGCGGCGAAGCCGGTGATGGAAGGCAAGGGGGTCCTCTTCAAGACGTTTGCGGATATCGACGTCTTCGACATCGAACTCGATGCGCCCGATCCCGATGATCTCATCCGTGTCGTCAGAGCGCTCGAGCCGACTTTCGGCGGCATCAACCTTGAGGACATCAAAGCGCCGGATTGTTTCTACATCGAGGAGACGCTCAAGAAGGAGATGGGCATCCCCGTCTTCCACGACGACCAGCACGGGACGGCGATCATCTCGGGGGCCGCGTTCTTGAACTGGCTCGCGATTACGGAAAAGGACGTCTCCAAGGTCAAGCTCGTCATCAACGGCGCCGGCGCGGCGGGCATCGCTTGTGCGGACATTGCCGAGAATCTCGGCGTCTCGCATGACAACATTATTATATGCGACTCCAAGGGCGTCATCTATAAGGGCCGCGGTGAGGGGATGAACCTCTACAAGGAGCGCTATGCCCAGGACACAAAGGCGCGCTCGCTGGCCGACGCGATGGAGAACTCCGACATCTTCTTGGGGCTCTCGGTCAAGGACGCGGTCAGCAAGGAGATGGTCGCTTCGATGGCGGACAAGCCGCTCGTCATGGCGATGGCCAATCCCGATCCCGAGATCAGCTGGCAAGACGCTATGTCCGTGCGAGACGATGTCATCATGGCGACCGGTCGCTCAGACTTTCCGAATCAGGTCAACAACGTGCTCGGCTTTCCGTCCATCTTTCGCGGGGCGCTCGACGTCCGGGCGCGCGCGATCAATATGGAGATGAAGATTGCAGCGACTCATGCGCTCGCCGACCTCGCAAAGGAAGACGTCCCCGATGTCGTCATGAAAGCCTATGGTGTCGACGTGATGCGTTTCGGACCTGACTACATCATCCCGACGCCTTTCGATCCGCGCGTGCTCATCTGGGAGGCCCCCGCGGTCGCGAGGGCGGCGATGGAGACGGGGGTCGCGCGCGCCGAGATCGACATCGAAGCTTATCCGAGCCAGCTCGAGACGCGCCTCGGCTCGCGGACTTGAAATCATGTCCTGGCGCTTAAGGCGCCGTCCACGCGTTTTCGGAGCTCGACCGTGCCGACCCGTTGCGAAGCTTGTGGTAGTAGGGAGCCAAGGTTCCTGCGGGGACGCCGATCGTGTAGAGCAAGACCATCGACAAGTTCAAGAGCGTCGTCGCGAGCGGACCGAGCTTTTGCCAATGGCGCCGGCCCGTCGTGATCGGCCCGTTCAGTTGCACGAGCTTGCCCATCTTGCCGAGCTCACGAACGAGGGCGACGTCTTCCATGAAAGGAAGCTCGGGATAGCCACCCACTTGGTCGAACGCACTCCTGCGGACGAACAGTCCTTGGTCCCCATAGGGCGTCCCCAGATGACGGGCGCGGAAGTTCGACGTCCGAGCGATGAGCTTCAGACCCCAGCTGGCGTCGCGAATGCGCAAAGTAAAAGCTCCGCCCACGGTCTGGGAATCTTCGAGCGCGTGCACTATCGAATCGCGCGTATCGAGTCCGAGGACACAGTCCGCATGGACGAATAAGAGGATGTCGCCTGCCGCAGCCTTGGCGCCGCGGTTCATCTGTAGGGCGCGGCCGCGCTCGCCCGTGACCACGCGCGCACCGTGACGCTCGGCGATGGACACGGAGTCGTCGGCGCTGCCGCCGTCGGAGACGATGAGCTCCGCTCCCGGCGGCACGGCTTCGAGGGTCGCGGCGAGGGTCTCCGCTTCGTTCAGTGTCGGAATGATCACGGAGAGCTCCATCGGGCGAGCATTTTACAACATGCTATGCTGGCCTTACGATGTCACACCGAGTCACACTTATTTCTGGCGACGGTATTGGCCCAGAAATCACGAAAGCCGCGACCTCGATCCTCGAGGCGACGGGCGTCGGCTTCGACTGGGTTGAGCACGAGACGGGTATCCGCGCTTACGAAAAGACCGGAAACCCGCTCCCGCAGATACTTCTCGACTCCATCAAAGAGAACAAAGTTGCTTTCAAAGGTCCACTCACGACTCTCGTCGGGGAAGGATTCCCGAGCGCGAACGTCGCGCTCCGTAAAGAGCTGGACCTCTACGCCAATCTGAGGCCGGTGCGCACGGTCGTGGGCGTCGAGTCGCGCTACGAAGACATCAATCTCGTGATCGTGCGGGAGAACACGGAGGACCTCTATTCCGGCATCGAGCACATGATCATGCCGGGCGTGACGCAAGGCCTGAAGGTCATCCTGAAGGTCATCACGGCCCATGCCTCCACCCGCATCGCGCGCTTCGCCTTCGACTATGCGCAAAGACGCGGCCGGAAGAAAGTCACGGCCGTCCACAAAGCCAACATCATGAAGCTCACCGACGGGCTCTTTCTCGACAGCGCGCGTACGATCGCCAAGGAATATTCCGACATCGAGTTCGATGACAAGATCGTCGACAACCTCTGCATGCAGCTCGTCCTGAACCCGAATCAGTTCGACGTTTTACTGCTTTCCAACCTCTACGGCGACATCGTCTCCGATCTGTGCGCCGGACTCGTGGGTGGTCTCGGCATGGTCCCCGCGGCGAATATCGGAGAAGACTATGCAGTCTTTGAAGCCGTCCACGGCTCAGCGCCCGATATTGCGGGGAAAGGGGTCGCGAACCCGACCGCGCTCACCTTCTCGGGCGTGCTCATGCTCCGCCACCTCGGCGAGGGCGAAGCCGCCGACGCGATCTTGAAGGCGATCTTCACCGTGCTCGAAGAAGGCGAGGTGCGGACGCCTGATCTCGGCGGAAAGGCCTCGACCCAGGAATATGCTGAGGCCGTGATCCAGAAGCTCACCTAGGCAGCCTAGCCAGGTAAACCTGAAAGGTCGGCCGCTCCTCAAATCGTGTGCATGAGGCGCCTTAAGAATGGCCACAGAGACACAGCGCGGCGGAGCCGCAACCAAATTGGAGGACGGCTCCGCCGCGAGCGGTCAGCGGTCAGCATTCAGCGGTCAGCTCGTGGTGCTCGGCGCTTCGCGCCTCGGTCCCATTCTCAGTGTGCGCCGTCCCAATTCTTCGCCGCGGTGCCTCTTCTAACTGATTTACCCTCTCGCGGATCCGGCCGCAGCCGCTCAAATTCTTGCAAGAAATAGAAGCTTTTTCGGGTTAGTAGTACAGAGACACAGCGCGGCGGAGCCGCAACCAAATTGGAGGACGGCTCCGCCGCGAGCGGTCAGCGGTCAGCATTCAGCGGTCAGCTCCGGATTCGAGCCTCCGGATGAGAGAGGCGAGCATACGCTTGACCTCGGTGGTTCGCTCGGCAAGCTCCTGAAGACTTTGGCTATCGAGCAACCCGAGCTCGTGGGCAAGGAGCAGTTCGTATTCGAGCGCTTGCTGAGCCCATACTCATTTGAAGAAAGCGGGCCATATCCCGGTCTGAACCGCGTCCACAGCCCTCAGCAATATTCGCCGGGATGGAAACCGCCGCTCGGCGCATCTGAGCCGTCAAGCCGAACTTCTCTTCGGTTGGGAAGTGGCCGGTGGCCTGGTACAAACCCTTGACTAGCTGATGGGCCTTCTCCCAAACCTTTAGATCTCGAAAGTCTTTCATCCTGACTCTTCGCTGTCGGCTCGCTCACCACGTCAGCCCAACGCGGGCTCGATGCACAATCTGGGCGTGAAGTAGACACGGCGCCACATCCAGAGTAGGAAGATGTCACGACAACCCTTTCCCACGCTGGAGGACGCCGTGAAACAGTTTTTATCACGTCACGAGGATCGAATCACAGGGGTACTGAGCGGATTCGACCGGTTGGTGTTCCGCGGAACCCTACGCCACATTTCTTATACGGACGGCATGGGTAAGTACCTTTCCTACCAGAAAATCCTTCTGAAGGAGTTCGCACTGCAGCGTACCTCCGAGCTCAAGCAGGCCTTGTATCAGCAGGCGGAGCGACTCGAGCGTCCGGTCGTCTATCTGGAGTCTTCCCGTAAGAACAAGGAGGCCATCGCACGCGAGATTGCACAACAAGACAATGTCCGCAGTGGTCTCATCGCAGTGCTGAGCTGCGTGGAACCTTGTATCACCTTCAGCATACGTCGCAACCGCCAGAAGAAGCGGTTGGAGCTCGTGCAATCCCTCAGAAAGTGCCTAAACTTTTACCACTACTGCATGGACCCTATTTTTGGTTTCATGCATGCCCGTATCCAAAGCTAGTTTCCATTCAATGTTCAGGTCTACGTCAACGGCCGTGAATGGCTCGCCGTTGAGATGGATAAGGCTGGCATTCAATATCGGCGCCGGGAAAACTGCTTTACCTGGGTTGAGGATGCCCACGCGGCACAGCAGCTTCTCGATGAGCAGCTCAAAACCAACTGGCCTCACATCCTGAATCGCCTGAGTCGATTCGTCAATCCATTGCAAGACAAATTATTCCCGCCGAGTGGCCTCGACTACTACTGGAGTGTCTACAGCAGCGAATGGGCCACCGACGTCACGTTTCGTAACAGCTCTAGCCTCGCGGAGATCTATCCCGCTCTTGTACATCATGCGATCACAAACTTTTCGAGCCCCGACGTGATGCGCTTTCTCGGAAAACGGATTCGAACCGACTTTTCAGGGGAAGTCGTCAGCCGATTTCGCGACCGGCCCGAGGGTCTGCGTATCAAACATGCCCTCGACCTCAATTCCGTCAAACTCTACGACAAACAAGGTTCCGTGCTCCGTGTGGAGACAACCATCCAGCGTGCCGAGGGTATGCGCTGCTACCGGCCAAAGGAAGGCGACCCCAACGGCCCTCTCGAGTGGCGTCCGCTCCGTCGTGGCATCGCAGACCTGCATCGTCGTGCCCAGCTCTCCCAGGACTCCAATGAGCGCTACCTCGACGCTCTCGCCGCTTGTGATACCTCAACCCCACTCGGTCGACTCCTCGCTCGCGTCAGCCAAAAAACTCAATGGAATGGCTCCACCCTCCGAGCTCTTCGCCCTTGGGACGCTCTGGACGCCCGACTCCTCGCCGCTATTTCCCGTGGAGAGTTTCATCTGCGAGGCTTTCGCAACAGGGAACTCCGTGCCTTGCTCTTTCCAAAGACTTCGGACGACCCTCTCGAAACCAGGCGGCTAAGCGGACGCGTCACCCGGCTCATTCGCATCCTCCGAGCCCACCGTCTTGTCAAAAAAGTTCCCAAAACTTTTCGCTACAGACTCACAAAGCGCGGTCAGCAACTTTGCTCCGCATTACTTACTGCAAACTCTCTCTCCCTCGATAAACTCCACGCTGCTGCCGCATGATTTTTCTTCTTCTCAAAACAAGCTTTTCAGGGTTAGTAGTACAGAGACACAGCGCGGCGGAGCCGCAACCAAATTGGAGGACGGCTCCGCCGCGCTGTGCCTCTGTGGCCATCCCCTTTGGTTGCGACCGCAGGCTGCGCTTGGACGAAGTTCGAAAGTGTAAACAATATCCTCGTTTCTGAGCGGCTAGGGGCTAGGTCGGCTCGAGCTCGAGGGCGAAGACGCCGTGTGAGTAGGTTTTCTCGTCCAAGTCGTTGGTCGCCTGTGCCTGAAGAAGCCAAAGATTCCAATAGGCGAGGAGCTCTTCGTCGGTAAGGTCCTTGAGAGCCAGGTCCTCCTCGCTGAGGAACTCGTCGCGGAGCTCGTTCACGCTAAGACTCCTTTTTAGCAACAGTCACCGACGTAGGAAGAACCGTCGCGGCGCGCTCGACAACCACCGCGTGCGCCTTCGTGAGCGAAAGTTCCGCTATTTCTGCCGCGACGCTCGGCCAGAGCTCGTACCAACGAGCGGCCGCGGCCGTGTAAGACGAAAGCCTCACCTCATTGCTGCGCATCGAATCCCTCCGTTCGCGGTCGAGCGCTGCCTCGAGTGGCTGGCGTCCTTCGGAAATCGACGAAAGAATCGGGCGTTTGACGAGTAGCCTCTCCACCAGTTCCGGGGATTTTTCTCCGAGCTGGAGCAAGTCACGAGCACTCCTGGAGTAGCGTAGCTGAAGCTCGGCATCCTCTATCAGGCGGGCCAATTCTCCTATGACCGCGTAGTCGCGCTCTCGGTTTGTTTTCTTCATCTCCGCGAGCTCTGGAGGATCGAGAAAGGGAATCTCACGCCCCGCTTGTTCTTTCCAGATCCGCGCCAGGTCGGCTTCAGAAATGCGCGGCGGACGTGTGAAGAAATCCGTGCGGATGCGCAACTGGTCATGGCGAAACTCTAAATGAGAGCTCCAGCCTCCGGCCATCCATCGAACGTCGAGCGGCGCTCCGTAGCGATAGCGCGCGCCGTGCGCGTCGAGAACCGAGAGAACGTGTTCGAGAGTGCTTTTATCTTCGCGGAGAATCCAATCTCCATCTTTGCTCATAATGGCCAATCGGTGCAGGACGACGGCCTGGCCGCTGCAGATGATCGCCCGCAGCGCGCCTTTGTTGAACGCTTCCGTGAGCTCCAGATAGATGTTCACTGAACAGATGATGTCCTGATTCGCGCTCCCTGACAACCTCGCCGAGCAATAAGGCCTTCAAACTGTTGATTTTTTTAGGTTGCCGCCCTCGAGGCCCGTCGCTATAATACCCCGTTTGAAAGGCCTAAGAAGCGGCTTCGCGCTTTGAATTTGTTCCAATCAAAGGACTTTTCCGACTCACTCGGATGGGCTGGACGCTTGGTTGCACCCGCCGCGTGACGTTGGAATAATGAAGGATTGTGTACTTGCGAGCATCGGGTCAATTTCAATGAACCGGGTGATTGAACATGCTTGAATACGTTGGAGTCTTGATGTTCCTCGTCGTGGGCGCGCTGTTCGTGGGCGCCGCCATCGCGGCGTCCAGTCTCGTGCGACCGCACAATCCGACTCGCGAGAAAACGATACCGTATGAGTGCGGCGAGAACCCAGTCGGCTCGCCTTGGGGTGTCCAGTTCAATATCCGCTTCTACGTATTCGCCCTAGTGTTTCTCGTGTTCGATGTAGAAGCCGTGATGCTCGTGCCCTGGGCCGTGGTGGTGAAGGAGCTCGGGATGCCCGCGCTGGTGGCCGGCTTCATCTTCATAAGCATGCTCTTGCTCGGGCTCGCCGACGTTTGGCGCAAAGGCGATCTCGAATGGGTGCGTGAGGAAGAGCGCCAAGCCATGAAGAGCCCGTCTACTGGCGCCAAAGCCGCCTGATCCTGCCGAAGGAGCGACATGGACCTCGTTAAAGCCCTAGACAACCAACAGTTCGTTCTGACCAAAGTGGATGCCGTCGTGAACTGGTCGCGCCAGTCGGCGCTCTGGCCGATGGTGTTCGGTCTCGCTTGCTGCGCCATCGAGATGATGGCGGCGGGCGCGACGCGTTTCGATTGGGACCGGTTCGGGCTCATCCCGCGGGCGACGCCCCGGCAGTCGGATCTCATGATCGTCGCCGGCACCGTGACCCACAAGATGGGTATTCGCATCAAGCGACTCTACGAGCAGATGGCGGATCCCAAATACGTCATCTCGATGGGTAGCTGCGCCAACAATGGTGGTCCCTATTGGCAGTACGGCTACCACGTCGTCAAGGGAGTGGACGAGATCATTCCGGTGGACGTGTATGTTCCAGGTTGTCCGCCCCGGCCGGAAGCGCTTCTTTACGGAGTGATGGCGCTTCAGGACATCATCCGCGAGCGCTCGCTCATGGATGACGTGCGCGAAGGCCGCCAGAAGCCCGTCACCGTGGAGGTGCCCGTTTGAGCCTCGACGCCGCGGCCGTTCAGCAGAAAGTCGAAGCGAAGTTTCCGGGAAAGATCACTCGAGCGGAGCTCGAGGTCAAGGATCCCTTTCTCGTCATCGACAAAGACGCCATCGTCGACGTCGCGACCTATCTTCGTGACGAGCCCGTGCTCGCGTTCGAGATGCTTCACTGCCATTCGACAGTCGATTATCTCGGCGCGAAGGAGCAGGAAGACCGTATCGAGGTCGTGTTACATCTGACGTCGTTGAAGCACCGGCACTGGATCGTGCTGAAAGTCGAGCTTCCCCGGGACAACCCCAAGATGCATACGCTCGAGTCGGTCTGGCCGACGGCCAACTGGCACGAGCGCGAAGCCTATGACCTCTTCGGGATCGAGTTCGAGGGTCATAGTGATTTCCGCCGCATCTTCCTCCCGGAAGATTGGGCCGGACACCCGCTTCGCAAGGACTGGGAGTGGCCTGACGAGTGGCACGGCATCAAGGTGAAGCCGGGTGAGAAGTTTGCCGACCGGGCCCAGGGTGGCGAAGAAATCGGCATCGGGCCGTTTGATTAAGGGCGATTGAGTTCTGAGGCTTGAGCAATGAGCACGCAACCACAGTACAAGGATCTGGAGCCGGACGAGGCCTACGCATTCAAGCCCGAGGATCTCGAAGAAGACGAAATGATCCTCAACATGGGCCCGCAGCATCCGTCGACTCACGGCGTGTTACGGATCGAGCTCAAGACCGACGGCGAAGTCGTCAAGGATGCGCAGCCGCATATTGGTTATCTCCACCGGAACTTCGAAAAGCACGCCGAGAACATCGACTATCAAGGCATCATCCCGTTCACCGATCGCCTCGACTATGTCGGCTCGATGGGTAACAGCTTGAGCTACGCCGTCGCCGGCGAAAAGCTCATGGAGATCGAGGTCAACGACCGGGTCAAATCGATCCGGGTCCTCACCGCCGAGCTCCAGCGGATTGCTTCCCACCTTCTCGCTCTCGGAACCTACGGGATGGATATCGGTGCGTTCACGCCGTTTCTGCACGCGTTCCGCGAGCGCGAGAAAGTTCTCGACCTCTTCGAGTGGCTTTGCGGCGCCCGGCTTCTATACAACTTCAACTGGATCGGCGGCGTTTCGCACGATTTGCCTGACCAGTGGACGGACAGGGGCAAGATTTTTCTCGACCAGTTCGAGCCCGTCATCGACGAGCTCCATAATCTTCTGAGCTACAACAAGATTTTCACGAAGCGCACGGCGACCGTCGGCATCATCCCGCCGGAGTTGGCCATTGGCTACGCGCTCACGGGGCCGAACTTGAGAGGCTCCGGCATCAAGTGGGACACCCGCAAAGAAGATCCTTATTGCGGGTACGAGAAGTACGCGTTCGACGTGCCCGTCGGGCAGGGCCGCTTCGGGCCGATTGGTTCTTGCTGGGATCGGTACTACGTCCGTGTCGAAGAGATGCGGCAATCCGTGCGTATCTTGCGCCAGGCGATCGAGAAGCTCCCGGCGGAAGGCGACGTGCACGAGACCGTTCCGAAGCGCGTCAAGCCGAAGCCGGGCGAAGTATATGCCCGCACGGAAGCGCCCCGCGGCGAGCTCGGCTTCTACATCGTGAGTGACGGCGGGCTCATCCCCATGCGCGTGAAAGCTCGCTCACCGTGCTTTGTGGCCATGAGCATTTTTCGCGAGATCGCGAAAGGCGAGATGATCGCAGACATGATCGCCATCATTGGAAGCCTCGACATCGTCCTTGGGGAGATCGATCGCTAATGGCTCTGCAACGCCCCGCACTCGAAGCCAAGATCTCGAACCTTCTTTCGGTCGCCGTCGTTGCGGGTGCGGCCGGAGCCCTCGTTGTGTTTGCGCTCCTGCCGCGGATTGCGGACCTCATCCGCGAGCAGCTCTCGGCCAATCTTTCGCCCACGATGGCGAAAGTGGCCGCGACCGCCATCGGAGTCCTCGCCGTCGTCTTTCTGATCACACAGCTACCCATCTTTCTCATTTGGTGGGAGCGTAAGATCGCGGCCCACATCCAGGACCGTCTCGGTCCGATGCGGGTCGGCTGGCACGGCGTCTTGCAGAGCTTTGCCGACGGGCTCAAGCTGCTCTTCAAAGAAGACATCATTGTGGACGGCGCGGATCGCTTTCTCTTCAAGCTCGCACCTTTTCTCGTCGTCATGGGTGCGTTCTCAGCCTTTGCCGTGCTGCCTTGGGCTGACGGCCTCGTTGTCTCCGACCTCAATATCGGTGTTTTGTACGTCATCGCGATCACGTCGTTCGGCGCGATCGGCATTCTGATGGCTGGCTGGGCCTCGAACAATAAATACGCGCTCTACGGCGGCATGCGCTCGGCGGCGCAGATGGTGAGCTACGAGATCCCGACGGCCATCATCATCCTCTCCGTCGTGGTCCAGGTGGGAAGCTTGAACCTCCAGGTCATCATCAACGAGCAGCAAGGTTATGTCTGGTGGTATATCCCAAACTGGTTCCTCTTCCGCGCCTTGCCGTTGAACGTTATCGGATTCGTTTTGTTCTTCATCTGCGGGCTCGCGGAGACGAACCGCAACCCTTTCGATATCCCCGAGGCGGAATCAGAGCTCGTCGCCGGCTATCACACGGAATATAGCGGCATGCGCTTCGCGCTCTTTTTTCTCGCGGAGTACGGCGTCATGTTCTTCGTCGCCGGTGTCGCCGTCGTGCTCTTTCTCGGCGGCTGGTCCGGGCCGTACTTTAGCGGGCCGCTCGTCTTCTTCATCAAGACCCTCGCTATCGTCTTCGTTCAGATGTGGATTCGGTGGACGCTCCCGAGGCTTCGCGTGGATCAGCTGATGGCGCTTTGCTGGAAATATCTGATCCCTATCGCTTTCGTGGTCTTGATGGGCGCCGCGGTGCTACAGGTTTGAGAGGCTAGTCGATGAAGGAATATTTCCTGGATCTCTGGTATGCCGTGAGCAGCACGGCTACAGGTATGGCCATTACGTTCAGACATCTGCTCGTGAAGAACGAGACCCAGCAATATCTGTCCGAAGAAAAACCCGAGACTCGGTGGAACTCGGTCATCGTACCCGAAGGCCTACTGCAAGACTGCTCGCGCATGCGGCTCTACGTGAAGATGGAAGACTGCATCGGGTGCCTGCAGTGCGAAAAGGTCTGCCCGGTGGACTGCATCACCATCACCACGGAAAAGCGGCAGAAGACGGAGCTTCCGATCTTTGCCGCCAACGGCCAGGGGATCAAACAGAGGGTCGTGCAGTTCGATATCGACATGTCGCTTTGCTGCTACTGCAACCTCTGCGTCTATCCCTGTCCGACCGATTGTATCGTCATGACGCCCGAATACGAGTTCGCCGAGAGGGACAAGACCAACTTTCTCTACCGTTTCGCGAAAGATAAACCCGCGCCTCCGGAGCCTCCGGAAGAAAAAAAGGAGGCTGAGCCGGCCGCGGCAGTTTGACGACATTATGGAAGACCTAGCCCCCAAAATCATTTTCTGGGTTTTTGCCGCGCTCATGTTGGGCTCGGCGCTCATCGTGGTCGCCGGGAATAACCTCGTGCGCTCCGCCTTCGCGCTTCTCGCGACCTTTTTCAGCGTGGCGGCGTTCTACGTGATGCTCGGCGCCGATTTTCTCGCGGGCGCGCAGGTTCTCGTCTATGTCGGCGGCATCCTGACGCTCATCCTTTTCGGTGTCATGTTGACCAATCGGATTTACAGCTTGGAGCTGAACACGCCGAAGTTTCAAGTCGTGCCGGGCGCGCTCGTTTCCGCGGCGGTCTTCGTGATTCTCGTGACCGTCATTCGCGTGACGCCTTGGAAGCAAGCGTCGATCGTCGAGGAAGGACCGACGACGGCCAGGATCGGCCAAGCGCTCATGAACCAATATGTGCTGCCCTTCGAGGTGGCCTCAGTGCTTCTTTTGATTGCGCTTCTCGGCGCGGCCATGCTCGTGCGACGGAGGACGGACCTGTGATTCCTCTCGAGTACTTCCTCATCGTGGCGTCGGCTCTTTTTTCGCTGGGCTTGTACGGCATGCTTACGCGCAAGAATGCCGTCAACGTATTGATGGCCATCGAGCTCATCTTCAACTCGGCGAACATCAACCTAGTCGCCTTCTCTCGATTCATCACCGGCGATACCGAGGGGCAGGTCTTCGCGCTCCTCGTCATCGCGATTGCCGCCTGCGAAGCGGCGGTGGCGCTCGCGATCGTGATGTCTCTTTATAGAATCACTAAGGGCGTGAGCCTCGAAGATGCTTCGGTCTTGAAAGGATAGGACGTGGATCGCCTCGATGCCGTCTCCAGTCTGAAATACTTTGTTCCAGAGATCGTGCTGGTCTTTACGCTGATGGGCGTTCTTATTTGTGACTTGATCTCGAAGAATCGAGCCACTTGGGAACGGCGCTTGGTGATCGTCTTACCGTCGCTCTTTGGGCTCGTCGTCGCGCTCTATTTCGCGATTCGGGCTCCCGAAGCCGCGCCCATGGCTTTGTTCAGTAATATGGTCGCCTATGATGGTTTCGGCAATCTTCTACGCATTTTGTTCATCGTCACCGCCATCATCATCTTGCTCTTCACGATCGAGTCCCGCGAGCTTCGCTCTGTCCATCACGGTGAGCTTTTGGTGTTGCTGATCACGGTCACGGTGGCGCTCATCTGGATGGCGAACTCCATCAACTTGCTGATGATTTACCTGGCGCTCGAGACGGTTTCGGTCGCCTCCTACATCATGGTCGGATATCTGAAGACGGATCGGCTGTCGAACGAAGCGTCGCTGAAATACATTCTGTTCGGAGCGGTGTCGACGGGAACGATGCTCTTCGGGTTGTCCCTCCTCTACGGTCTCACCGGAAGTCTCGACCTCTACGAGATCCGTGCGGCGCTCGCGAGCGAGCAAGCGGTCGCGAGCTCGGGACCCGCGCTCATGGTCATCATCGTGCTCGTGCTCGCCGGTATCGGCTTCAAAATGGCGACGGTGCCGTTCCACTTTTGGTGTCCGGACGTCTATACCGGCGCTCCGACGCCGGTGACGGCGTTTCTGTCGGTCGGGCCGAAAGTGGCGGGCTTCGCCGTCCTCGTTCGCTTCTTCTATGGCGGCATGGCTTCGCCGACTGGGGAACAGACTTGGACGATGGTCGGAAGCGTCGACTGGCAGACGATCTTGATGGGCATTTCCATTATCACCATGACCCTCGGGAATATTGCCGCCTTGCTCCAAACCAATCTGAAGAGGCTTCTCGCCTATTCGAGCATCGCCCATGCCGGCTACATCATGATGGGCGCGGTCGCGCTTTCCGATCGGGGCATCCAAGCGATACTCGCTTATGTGGTCGTTTACTTGTTCATGAATCTCGGCGCCTTCCTCGTTATCATCGTCGTTCATAACAGCACTGGTAGCTTTGACATCAAAGACTACGCGGGCATCTGGCGTCGCTCGCCCATGCTGACGATCGTCATGGGAATCTTTCTCTTCTCCTTGATGGGCATCCCCCCCTTCGCCGGTTTCCTCGCGAAGTGGTATGTCTTCGCCGCCGTGATCCGCGCCGGTCTCGTGTGGTTGGCCGTCATCGGCGTCGTGAACAGCGCGATTGGCGCCTTCTACTACATCAAGATATTGAAGACCATGTTCATGGAGGGCTCCGATACCCCGGAGCCTTCATCGAAACTCGAGCTCCATCCCATTTATGCGGGTTTACTTTTCGTCCTCGTCGTGCCTAATATTATCGGACTGCTGTTGTGGGGCTACTTGGATCGCGTGACGGAGTATTCCCAGAAGCTTCTCGATGTGATGTGAGTTTTGATTTGAAGGAGGAAAGCTAGATGTCTTACTACATCGCCGAGCCCTGCATCGGCACTAAAGACACCGCTTGCGTTGAAGTCTGCCCGGTAGACTGCATCCACCCGACGAAGGACGAAGACAACTTCGAAGAGGCCAAGCAGCTCTACATCGAACCGGAAACATGCATCGATTGTGGCGCCTGCGAGCCCGTCTGCCCGGTCACGGCGATCTTCCCCGAGGAAGAGCTTCCCGAAAAGTGGAACGACTACATCGCGATCAACACAGACTACTACGCTTGATCTAGACCGCAATTTTTGTTCGAGGCCGGGGCGTCGTCCCAGATTCCTGGGGCTTCGTCTCAGATATTGCGATTGACCGCGTGGTAGTCCTCGCATATTTCGGCTGCTCCCTTCGTTGTTCGAGCTCGGCAGTTCCACGAACGCGTGTGTCTTCCGGCGAATGCAGTACAATTGACGCGGAACTACCATGAGTCGAGTCACTGCGACAGCCATTGTCGCTAGCGTCGCGCTCGTCGTCGGCGCCTGCGTCAAAGACCCCGTCACTGGAAAACGCCAGCTCGTTCTCATCGGGGAGTCCGAAGAGATCGCGATGGGCCAGCAAGGCTCGGCCGATGTCGAAGCGAGCATGGGGCTCTATCAGGATCCGGAGCTCAGCGCCTTTGTGGAAGAGCTCGGCCAGAGCATGGCGCAGGCTTCCGAGCGGCCCCATTTGCCGTGGCAGTTTCGCGTCGTCGATTCAGACGTCGTCAACGCTTTCGCGCTTCCGGGCGGCTACGTCTATCTCACGCGGGGCATTCTCGCCTACATGAACAGCGAAGCAGCGCTGGCCGGCGTCCTCGGGCACGAGATCGGCCACGTGACCGCGCGCC
The DNA here is from genome assembly GCA_965197495.1 of Candidatus Marinacidobacterales bacterium. GTDB lineage: Bacteria > Acidobacteriota > Vicinamibacteria > Marinacidobacterales > SMYC01 > SMYC01. Next base: position 7,236,731 of record OZ240210.1, on the reverse strand, counting down.
ATCACGTAGAGCAGATGTCGAAGCAACAGCTTGCTGGCCTCGGTCTCAACGTGGGCACGGTTTTCTTCCCCGAGGCGCGTCCGTTCGGCGACATCCTCGGCGGCGGCGTTGGGCTCTTGTTTCTCAAATTCGGACGCGACGCGGAAAGGGAATCGGATCGCCTGGGAGTGCGTTACTCACTCGGGCAGAGCTACGACCCGACCGAGATGGCGCACTTTTTCGCCGTGCTCGCGCGCCTCGCCGGCCCGGAGCGCCAAGTTCCGTCTTGGGCCTCCACCCATCCCGATCCTCAGGACCGTGAGAGCACGATCCTCGCTCTTGTCTCGGAGCAGGGCGCGGGACGGGCGGATTTGAGGACGGGAGCCGAGCGCTATCGGCGTTTGACGGAGGATCTCGTTTTCGGTGACAACCCTCGTGAAGGCTTCATGCGCGGCTCGCGCTTCTTGCACCCAGACCTCGAGTTCCAGCTCGAATATCCCGAAGGGTGGAAGGTCCAGAACACGCAAACGGTCGTCTACGCTGCGGCTCCTGACGGCGGAGCTTCGATGCAGTTGACCGTCTCGCTCGTTCCGCCGGGCACGGCTCCGGAAATGCATGCCCGCGACTTTTTCCGTCAGAACAAGCTCGAATACAGCACCGGGGAGCGGCTTCGGGTGGGCCCTTTTTCGGCCTATCGCGCGCCGTTCCGCGCGTTGACGCGAACGGGCGAGCTCTACGGTGAAGCGGGCTTCGTCGCGGATGGAGATCATATATACGAGATCCTCGGCCTCACGCGGCGAAACGCCATCCGGCGCTACGCACCGGTGTTCCAAGACGTGATCGAAAGCTTCGATCGGTTGCGCGATCGCTCGGCTCTCGAGATCCAGCCGTGGCGCATCCACTGGGTACAGGCTTCGGGCAACGTGACGCTTCGGGAGGCGCTCCTCGAAGCGGGCGCGGATTCCGACCGGATCGACGACCTGGCGGTGCTCAACAACCTCGGGCTCGATGCCGGCCTCACCGAGGGCCAGTGGATCAAAGTGCTCGAACGAGGCTCGCCTTGATCGGGCGCGGGATCCGTCTCGGCGCGATTCTCGGCATTCCGATTCGCATTGATTATTCCTGGACCGTCATCGCGGTACTGCTCACCGCGGGAATGGCTGTCGGCCTCGGTCAGAGCTTTCCCTATCTCGGGCTTTTATCGCGGCTCTTGCTCGGACTGTCGGCCTGCTTGCTTCTCTTCGCCTCGGTCCTCGCGCACGAGCTGTCCCACGCGGTCATCGCACTGAGACACGATGTCGGTATCCGGAGTATCACGCTCTTCATCTTCGGTGGCGCAGCGGAAATGCTGGAAGAGCCTCGTAGCGCCCATGCGGAGTTCTCGATCGCGATCGCGGGGCCCATCATGAGCTGCGCGCTCGCGGGGCTCTTCGGCGCGTTCTACGTCATGGGCCTCGGCCTGGTGCCCCCGCCCTTCATGGACGTGATGTTGCGCCTCGCCGTATGGAACGTCATTCTCGTTGCTTTCAACATCGTGCCCGGCTTTCCCCTCGATGGCGGGCGCGTTCTGCGCGCCGCGCTTTGGGGAATCTGGGGTCAGCTCGCTCCAGCGACGAGGGTCGCCAGCGCCGTAGGCTCGTTTTTCGGGGCGCTCGTGATGTTTCTCGGGCTCATGTTCGTCTTCGTTTTCGACAACCTCATCGGCGGTGTTTGGTTCTTTCTCATCGGGATGTTCCTGCGCTATGCGGCGCGCTCGAGCTACCGGCAGGTGCTCGTGAGACAAGCGCTCGAAGGCGTAACGGCACGCGACCTGATGACGAGCGACGTCCCTTGCGTTCCGCCGGGGATGACGCTCGAGGCTGTCGTCGACGAAGTCATCCTGCCCCGAGGGGTCGTCGAGGTTCCCGTGGTGGATCGAGGCCTCCTTGTCGGGATGCTCTCCTTTCAGAGTTTTCGAGGGAAGGGTTCGGCGGCTCTCGAGAGCCTGACCGCGAGTGATGTGATGACGCGCGATTTCCTGGAAGAGACGATAAGCCCCGACGAAGACGCGTTCAAAGTCTTGGCGCGGCTGGGCTCAGACGACCACCGTCTCGCAGTCGTGAGCGGCGGGGTTCTGGCCGGGATCGTGAGTCGGGAAGACGCGCTCCGGCGGTTGTCGCTGATTCTGGACCTTCGTGAGGAACGTTCCAACCGAGTATGAGCTAGGCAGCCTAGCAGAGAAGCGCGACGGCGACGCCCGAGACGATCGCGACGGGTACAAGGACGGGGAGCAAGGCTAGGACGACGAGACCGACGCACAGAAGAGCCACGGCCACGGCGAGCTTGGCGGCGCCGCCCAAAATGGCGCCTAGGAGCTTGAAGGGAATGAGCACGAGTGCTATGAGGAGCTTCAAAACGACCACCGCGACCGTCAGGATGAACACCAACCCCAGCACACCAAGTATCAGAATCTCCATGACCACTCCCACCAACCTATACGGTCGCCAGCAGATTCCGGTTCCGTAGCGAATCCTGAGCGTCGTGAACATCGTCTTCGTCACGCCGGAGCTTGCCCCTGTCGCTAAGGTGGGAGGGCTCGCCGACGTCGCCGCGTCTCTCCCTAGGGCTCTAAAGCGTCTTGGATACAGGGTTTACGTCATTGTTCCGCGCTACGCGGTGCCTGAGCTTGAGCCTGAGGTTGGGCCCGCGGCGACCGGCGTTGACCTCGAAGTCGAGATGGATGGTGCCCTTCGGACGGCGCGTCTCTCCCGCTCCCGCCTCAACGGTGTTGCGACCTATTTCGTCGAGAGCGACCACTACTTCGACGGTCGCGCCATTTACGGAGAAAGCGGCCGTGACTACGACGACAACCCCTTCCGCTTCGCCTTTTTCTCGCGGGCGACGCTGGCCGCGACCGAAGCGCTAGGGCTCGCCCCCGATGTGATTCACGTGCAGGACTGGCAGACGGCGCTTCTCCCTGTCTATCAGAGGCTCGAGGACCGGCCGTCGCCGACGCCGGTCGTGCTGACCGTCCATAACCTTGCCTATCAGGGGATTTTTCCAAGGGAGTTGCTGCCGCGTCTCGGACTTCCCGACGCCCTTTTTCACATCGACGGGCTCGAGTTCTACGGGCGGCTCAACTTTCTCAAAGGAGGGCTCGTTAGCGCGGAGCGGCTCACGACGGTCAGCCCGAGCTATGCCCGTGAGATTCAGCGGGCGGAGCTCGGAGCCGGGCTCGAGGGGGTTTTGCGCGCCCGTGCGAGTCGGCTCACCGGCATCGTCAACGGCATCGAGCCCAATGATTGGCATCCGGGGAAAGATCCGGCGCTCACGTCTCGATTCGCCTCGACGCGGCTTTCGGGGAAAGCAGCGGGGAAGCTCGAGCTACAGAAAGAGCTCGGTCTGACCCTATCGCCTCGAATCCCGCTCCTCGCTGCGATCGGACGTCTCGATCCTCAAAAAGGCTTCGAGCTCGTGCTCGAAGCCGTGCCCGCGCTCGTCGCGGAGGAAAAGGCGCAGCTGGTCGTGCTCGGCTCGGGGCGCCAGGAATTTCTCGACGCCTTCCGCCCTCTCGTCGCGCGTTTCCCGAAAGCCATCTCGGTGAATCGCGGCTTTCAGGAGGCGCTCGGCCGGCGCATCTACGCTGGCGCCGACCTTTTCTTGATGCCGTCGCGCTACGAGCCCTGCGGCCTCGGTCAGATGATTGCGCTCCGTTATGGCACGCTTCCCGTCGTGCGCGCGACCGGCGGCCTTGCGGATACCATCCGCGATCTGGACGTAGACCCCGAGGGGGGAAACGGCTTTTCTTTCGAAGCGTTCGACGCCTCGGCGCTCCTCGCGACGCTCCGGCGCGCGCTCCGCCACTACGAGAACGAAAAGCAGTGGACGCGATGGGTGCGGCGCGCGATGCGCGAAGATTCTTCGTGGAGAAGCTCAGCGCGCCGTTATCTCGACGTCTACGGGCAGGCGATTCGTGACCTCGGCTGAGATCGATGGTCTCGCGCGTATCGTCTGGGACTACCATGGATAATCTGATCCCCTCTGAAAATGAGAACGCCGGTTGAGAACGTGAGATTGCTCGTGACCGGGGCGGCTGGATTCGTCGGGATCCATCTCGTCCGCGAGATTGCCGCGCGCGGACTCAACGCGGTCGCGTGCACGTTCGAGCGGCCGAGCGAAGAAGCTCTCGCGCGGATCGAGGGAGTGGAAGCGCGGGTGACGTGGGCCGAGTTGGATGTTCGAGACAAGAGCCTCGTGGAAACCGTGCTTCGCGAAGACGAGGTCGACGCGATCCTTCACGCCGCCGCCGTCACGTCGGCGCTAGGCGATGTGAGCGCGATGGCGGAGGTCAATGTCGAGGGGACCCGCCACATGCTGGAGGCTGCACGCAGGCACTCGGTTCGGCGCTTTGTTTTTCTGAGCTCAGGCGCTGTCTATGGCGATGTGGAAGCTTCGGCCGGGCGCATCCGCGAGAACCACCCGCTAAACGGTGATAGCCCCTACGCCCGGTCCAAGATGGCTGGGGAAGTGCTATCCCGCGACTTCGACGGCGCGCACGATCTTTCCGTCTCGATCGCGAGGGTCGGAACCTTGTACGGTCCCGTGGAGGGGAGAAGCCGGTATCGCCCGAGACCTTCCATCCCATGGCGCCTCGTGGAGTTCGCGTTCGAGAAGCGCTCCGTGCGTGTATTCGGACTTGCGACGAAGCGTCCCTACGGCTTCGTTGACGACGCCGCCCGTGCGCTCGTCGACCTTGCCCTCACGAGGCCGGAAGGAGGTGACACGTTCCATGTTGGCTCCGACGAGTCTGTTGCTTTCTCTCGTCTGCTCGACGCCGTGGGGCGACTGCGGCCCGAGGTCCGTTTCGAGCCCGTCGAGAGCATCGCGGATGCCGATTTTTCGATGAGGCCTGAAGACGCGCGCCCTGTTCTCGACGCAGCACGTCTCGAGTCGGTGCTCGGCCCGGTCGCTTGGCGCTCGATCGAAGCGGGACTCGAGCAGCTCCTGGATTGGTCCTCAACAGAGTTGGGACGATGATTTCTGGAGTGAAACCTCTTGGCTTAGTTCGGCGCACGGACGCGTTCGACGACACAGATTGGGTCTTCGAGCTCAAACATGACGGTTTCCGCGCCCTCGCTTATATCGACGCGGCGACGTGCCGGCTCGTCTCCCGCAATCAACATCGCTTCGACGAGTTCGGCGCGCTCGCGAAAGCGATCGCCAAGGTTCTGGCCGACCGTCGCGCCGTGATCGACGGCGAGATCGTGTGCCTCGACGCCGACGGGCGTCCTCAGTTCTACGAGCTTCTAGCGCTGAAAGGTAGACCTTATTACTACGCGTTCGATTTGCTCTGGCTCGATGGAGAAGACTTGCGAGATCGGCCGCTTCTCGAGCGCAAAGCGAAGCTGAGGTCGCTCGTCCCCGAAAAAGACTCGCGATTGCTCTTTGTCGATTACATCGAAGCGAGCGGGGTCGCGCTTTTCGAGAGAGTCTGCGAGATGGATCTCGAGGGCATCATCGCCAAGCGCAAGCAGGGACTCTACCGAGAGGGCACGACCTGGTACAAGATCAAGAACGCGGCTTACTCGCAGGCGGAAGGGAGAGGGGAGGTGTTCGACCGCAGGCGATCGAGACCAGGCTCCATCCCTGAGGATGGCTGACCCGAAACCATTCGCAACGAGCGATATTAAGAAAGGATCAATATTAAGAAGGTTCTCCTGTCGTTTCGGGGGATCTGATTTGTGTTGGAGGGCATGGCCTATGGACGCTGCCGCGATTGTGGAAAACGCCGGAAACTCCGGGCGAGAGAGGCGTTTAGGGAAAGGTTGTGAGCACGTACAAACGTGGAGCGGCGTTTTCCACAATCGCTTGGAAAACGCTTCGCGTTTCCCACGAGCGCCCACAGGCCCCTCCTGATATATATACAAGAAAGATTAATTCATATGGAATAAGGAAGGGGGGGCTCGATTAGTGGAGGCTATGGAAAACGCCCTTCCAGGCTTCGAAGAGAACTCAGTCGTGAGCAAGGTCTGAACGACCAGAACCGTGGGGGCGTTTCCCACAGCCTCGTCTCCCGCTGAGGGGCAGTGGCATTTGGTGAGGCCCGTGGGTTGAGAGGGTAAGCCATGTGTAGATGCGCATCGGCGAGAACGCTAGAATCTTTTTTTCCGAAAGAGAAAAGAGCGTTCCCGCGATGCGCGTTACTACGTTAGTCAACAAGCTCATCGGATTGCAAGGCCTGTGGGTCCGAGGTTTCCACTTCCAGGCGGACAAAGCCAGAGTGGTGGTGGATGTAGTACCACGGAGGAGGAAGCCTCTGTGCGGGATTTGCGGACGAAAGGTCCGCAAGAACAAAGATCGCTACAATCGCTACTGGCGGCACTTGGACCTGTTCGGAGTCCGGACCCATCTTCGCTACTCGATCCGACGAGTGGTATGTCGGCGGTGTGGAGTGGTCAGAGAAAAGGTGCCTTGGGCCGACAAGGGAAGCCGCTTTACCAAAAGCTTCGAACAAGAGGTAGCGTGGCTGGCACAGAGGACGGACGTCAGCGCCGTAGCGAACTATTTCCGAGTGACGTGGCGTTCGGTGCGACGGATCATCTAGCGAGTGGTTGCCGAGCAGCGGGATGAGCGGCGCGAGCTCGATGGATTGCGGGTGATTGGGATGGACGAGATCAGCTACCGCAAACGCCACAAGTACTTAACAGTGGTAATAGACCATCTCAGCGGCCGGGTCGTCTGGGCGGGAAAGGAGCGCAAGGCCAAGACGCTGCTGCGGTTTTTCCGCAAGCTCAGACCACAAAGAGCCGCGGAGCTCGAAGCGGTCAGCATGGACATGTGGGAGCCGTACATAACTGTCGTCGGCAAAAAGGCTCCTCAGGCACGGGTGATCTTTGACCGCTTCCACATCGTCAAGCATCTGAACGAGGCCGTGGATAAGACCCGGCGCGAGCTGGTGCGCGAGCTCAAAGGGACTGCCCGGCGCAACCTCAAGAACACCAAGTTTCCCCTTCTGAAGGCCAAACACAACCGCAGCGCGAAAGACAAACGGGTGCTCCGCGAGCAGGTGCGAGCTAATCGTCGCCTCTACCGCGCCATGCTTCTGCGCGACGACTTCATGGACCTCTACACCTACAAAACCGAGACATGGGCCAAGAAGTTTCTCCGAGGATGGCTGCGGCGCGCTATGAGCTCGAGGATAGAGCCCGTCAAACGCGCGGCGAAGATGATCCGCAGGCACTTCGATGGCGTCATCGCGTGGGTCACGTGGAGACTCAGCAACGGCCGACTCGTAGGAATGAACAACAAAATCCGGCTGCTGAGCCACCGCAGCTTTGGACTCCACTCTGCCGAAGCTCTCATCAGTCTCGTCTACCTAAACTGTGGCGGTCTCACCCTCGAGAGGATCCACTGAAATGGCAGGAGAGGCGAAAAAGAAAGAGGAAAGGCAATCGACCCCCCCGTTTTCCCGGGGCCCCCTAAATGAAGACGATGGGCTCCTGCGGGACGTAGAGGAGCGGGAAGAACCTTCCACTGAGCGGCTCGCCTTTCGGGATCACGGGAACGCCTTCGAGCAGAGGCTCGTCCGTGTTGCTCTTGGGTCCCGTCGAGATAAAAATTCAGCGCGATAGCGCGTCGCCGCCGCTCGTATTTGTTGGGCGGCGAGCCGTGGATCGTGAGCGGATGGTGGAACGACGCTTCGCCTTTCCCGAGCGTCATCGGAACGGGCGTGAAGGCTTCGAGCTGCGCGGTTGTCAACACCTTGCGGATCGCGTCCCTATCCCCGGTGAGACCCGTGATCGGAAGACGATCCCAAAGATGGCTCTTCGGGACATAGTGCACGGTCCCGCTCGCTTCTTCGACGTCGTCGAGCGGGATCCAGCACGTCACATGGGCCATCGGCTGGGTCCTCGTCCAATACGAGTAGTCTTGATGCCAGGCGACCGATCCTCCGCGCGCGTCTGGCTTGACGAAGAGCTGGTCGTGCCAGAAGCGGACAGCGCCACCGAGAAGCTGACTCGCCGGTACGGTGATGGCGAGGTTCCAGAGTAGGTCGTGAAAAGGCGGGCGCGATGCGCCAGGCCCCCAAGTGCGTACGTCAATACCTGGTCGCGATTTTCGGACTCGTTCGCGTGGAATTCGTGAAAGAGCTCGTGCCCGGGATGCTCGGGGTCGAGAAGCGGCTCGAGCTCGAGGCGAAGCTGCTCGAGCTGCTTTTCGGTGAGTACGCGAATGCCGGCGCAGAAGCCGAGCGCGTGAAAGGCTCTGACGTCGTCATCAGTAAGGCGGGAAAGGCGGAGATCGCGTTCACTGTGAGAAGTAGCGAACAGATCGCTCACCGGAGATTTGGAGGTATGAGAGGTCGTCCGTCGTCATGGTCGGTGCTATTTTACCCGGCTGCCGGACGTGGCATAATTCCTAGATGCAGCCATCGCGAATCTCTTTGGTCGTACTGCTCGCCCTCGCCGGGGGAGCGCTGTCGGGACTTCTTCTTTTCGATCATCACGGAGTCGGCGCCGCCGGTACCGCCGTCGACGCCATGTGCGGGCTGAGCGATCAGAGCGGTTGTGAGACCGTGTCCAAGAGCCGCTACTCTTCGATCAGGAACACGTCGGTGGCGGCCATCGGTGTCGTCTTCTATGGCTCGGTGGTCTTCCTCGCGTCGCTCGCGCTCGTTGCGGGCGAAACGGTGCGGAGCGCCGCCGCGGGTCTCGCGGTCGCTCTTGTCGGGGCGGGAGTGGTGGCGGACCTCGGACTCTTTGGGCTCCAAGCGTTCGTGATTGGCGCCTTCTGCAAGCTTTGCCTCGCGACCTATGGTGTGAACCTCGCGCTGTTTGCGTTACTATGGCCGGCGATGCGACAGCTCGGTTCGGCATTTGCAACTCTTCTCGGCGGTGAAGGCCGTCGTGCCTTCGTCGTTTGGGCTCTCGGCAGCCTCGTGATGATGGTGTCCGTCGTGGCCGTTGAAAGCGCATTGGCCGGAAACGCCGACGCACAACAGCAGAACCTTCTCGGCTCGCCCACGCCGGCGAGCTCCGGGGATTCCGGCTCGGTCGCTTCGCTCGAGGCGGAGCTCGCGCGCGTTCGGGCCCAGCTGGGCGAGCTGCAAGAGACGCTGGACGACCCCAAGAAGTATCAGGAGTACCAGGAGATCAAAGCCCTGGCGCAGTTCGCCTCCGAACAGGTCCAGACGCTTGCGCTCGACGCCATTCCTTTCAAAGGCCCTGACGGCGCTCCGATCCGCGTTGTGGAGTACTCTGATTTTCTCTGCCCCTACTGCCGAAATCTCGCGGCGGCTCTTTCGAACTATCTTCCGAATTCAGGCGACCGCGTTGCTATCTTCTACAAGAACTATCCGCTCGACAAGGATTGCAACCCCGGTTTGTCGCGAACGCTCCACGAAGGCGCCTGCGAGCTCGCGCTCGGCGCCGTCTGTGCGTCCGAGCAAGGAAAGTTCTGGCCCTATCACGACAGGATCTTCTCTCAGCAGCCGCACAACCCAGAGGTTGATGACGTCGTTCGGATCGCGGCTTCGGTCGGCCTCGACGAAGACCAGATGCGCTCGTGCATGGAGTCGAGCTCGGCCAAGGACAAGCTCGCCGCCCAGATCGCGGAAGCCAAGCGCCTCGAGGTCAAATCGACGCCGACCTTGTTCATCAACGGCAAGCGCTTGGATCAGATCGGGGGCTTTCTCCAGGCCATCGAGTCGGAATCGAAACGCCTCGGCCTCGAATAACTCGGGATCATCGCCGCACGGATCAAGCTCAACTCGTCGTGCGTTCTCCGTTGAAATAATCTTTCGTGAGCTTCGCGACGACGCCGCCAAGCCCGATCAAGCCAATTAAATTGGGAAAGGCCATGAACCCGTTCAGGAGCGTGCCGATGGCCCATACGAGCGGCACGGGAACCACCGCGCCCACGAGAATGAGGACCGTATAGATGAAGCGATAGGGAACGATGCCTTTAGTCCCAAACATGAACTCGAAGCACTTCTCGCCGTAGTAACACCAGCCGATGAGCGTCGAAAAGCCGAACAAGAAAGAACATAACGCCACGAGCAGGCTCGCGTAAGGAATCTGGGTATCGAGCGCGGCCGCCGTGAGGTCGCCGCTCGATTGCTGGAATTCCGCGAGCTGCCACATGCCGGACGAAATAATGATGAACGCCGTCATGCTGCACACCACGATCGTGTCGACGAAGACTTCGAAGACGCCGACCAAGCCTTGCTGGGCGGGGTGGCTGACTTTGGCGATGCCATGTGCGATGGGAGCGCTCCCGAGGCCCGCTTCGTTCGACAGCACGCCGCGGCTGATGCCGGCGGCGATGGCTTGGCTGACCCCGGCGCCAACGAAACCGCCGACGGCGGCCATGGGCGTGAAGGCGTTCGCGAAGATGACGCCGAAGACGGCCGGGATCTCGCCCACATTCATGATTACGTAGACGAGGCCCATCAGCATATAAACGACGATCATCGACGGGACGAGTTTCTCGGATACCATCGCGATCCGCCTGATGCCGCCAAGGAGCACGAGGCCGCAGGCCACCGTGATGAGAAGCCCGGGAATCAACGGGTTCACATCGAGGTTGAAGTTCTGCTGCGCCGCTTGGCGGAACGTCTGGGCGATCGTGTTCGACTGCGCCATGTTTCCTGTACCGAGAAGCGCCGTGGCCGCGCCGAAGACGCAGAACGTATAGGCGAGGGGTTTCGCGAAGGGCCATCCTTTGAGCCCGTTGGTGATGTAGTACATCGGGCCGCTCGCCATCTCGCCAGTTTCCGTCGTCACGCGATAGTGAACGCCAAGAACGGCTTCCGAGTATTTGGTCGCCATTCCCACGGCCGCGGTCACCCACATCCAAAAAATAGCGCCGGGGCCGCCGACGACGATCGCTGTGGCGACGCCTCCGATATTGCCGTTACCTACGGTGGAAGCGAGCGCGGTCGAGAGGGCCTGGAACGAGGTGATGGTGCCCTCTCCCTTGCCTTCTTTGCCGGCGAACATCCCGCTGAGCGCTTCCTTCACGGCGGTTCCGAAGTGACGGATTTGAACCAATCCAGTCTGGTAGGTGAGGTAGCCTCCGGCGCCGACGAGAAGCGTCGGAAGGGCCCAGGGTTGATAGAGCCAGAACGAAGCTTCATTAAAAAGGTTTGTTAATTGTTCCATGGTTGATAGGTTCCCGGTTCAGCTGAAAAGAGGCCATATGGCAGACAAAAAGATGAGAAGGATGGCGGCGGGAGACACGGTGCGAATCAGAAAACCCCACAAACCTGTACTTGGAAACCACGCGTTTTCCGCGGTGAGCTCCTCGATGGCTTTCGGAAGTCCGAGCCGATAGGCGACGAATATGGAAATAAAAAACCCGCCTATCGGAAGCGCATAGTTGTTCCAGACGATATTCATGAGCCCGAGAAAGCTCCCTCCGAGTGCCGCGGAGAAGTTACTCAAGCTTGCGACGGCGCCGTTACCGAGGGCCGAAGGTATCGAAAGAGCAAACGTTAAGCCTATGAGCACGACAACAGCCTTTTTTCTCGGCCAATCGTACTCGTCGATGCAGTGCGCCACCGGGACCTCGAGTAGCGAGATCGTCGACGTGAGCGCCGCCATCGCAAGGAGGATAAAAAAAGCAGATCCAAAGAGCGCGCCACCGGGCAAGGTTGCGAATAGCTGCGGCAAGACCGTGAAGATGAGCCCGGGTCCACCTGTGCTCGGGTCGAAGCCTTCGATCGAGAAACCCGTGGGAAAGATGATGAATCCCGCCAGAAGGGCGATCGCGGTATCGAGAATAATGACCCAGAGAGCGGCGACGCCGAGGTTGTCCTTCCGGTTCAAATAGCTACCGTAAACGATGAGCGCGCCCATGCCGAGGCTCAACGAGAAGAACGCTTGGCCGAGGGCCGCCGTCAGCACGTTCACGTCAAAGATCCGGCTGAAATCGGGGCGGAGGTAATAAGACAGTCCCTCGGCGGCGCCGGGTAGCGTAAGAGCACGTACCGCGAGAATCAGAAGGAGTGCAATCAAGAGCGGCATGAGCGTTTTCGTGACGCGCTCGATGCCTGCGCGAACACCGCCGAGGATGCAGGCCGCGGTGAGGAGGAGGAACCCGAGGGTGAGGCCGATCGTCACTGAACCATTACCCGTGAACGTGCCAAAAAACGCGCTGATCTCGTCCGCGTTCGAGCCGAGTCCGCCTACGGCAGTGAAGTAGATATAGGCCACCGTCCAGCCCGCGATCACCGCGTAGAACGACAAGATGCCGACACCGCACATGACGCCGAGAGCACCCACCATCCACCAGCTCGTCTTGGGCGCGAGCGCTTTGAACGCGCCGACGGGCCCTTTTTGCGTTCGCCTTCCGAGAATGAGCTCGGAGATGAAGATGGGAGCGCACACGAAGAAGACGCAGAACAAGTAGACGAGGACGAAAACCGCGCCGCCACCCTGTCCGACTTTGGTCGGAAAGCCCCAGATATTGCCGAGCCCTACCGCGCTTCCCGCCGCCGCGAAGATGAACCCCATCCTCGACCCCCACATGCCGCGTTCTGGTGATGCCATGTGTTATGCCTCCGAGCTCAATGAGATGGGTGAGGGCTCAGCGGTCACTGGCCTAGCTTGCTGAGCTCACCTTTTGGAGTGATGAGAAAAATAGCTTTGGCGTGAGCATCGGCGACGAGCAGATTACCCTTGGCGTCGACCGCCAGACCTTGGGGGCTCACGAGCGGGTCTCCCTGCACGAACGGCGTCACGGCTCCGTCGGGCGCGACTTTCCAAATCGCTTTCGCGTAGCCGTCGCTCACGTAGAAGTTGCCGTCGGGATGAAGCACGGCGTCGTGCGGGAACTCGAACGGCGGCGAGCTGGTGATCGAGGTCGTGGTGCCGTCCTTGACGCGCACGAGGTTCTTGTCGGTGAGCACGACGATGGCGCCCTCTTTGTCGAACAAGATGGCTCGCGGCGCTCGAATCTCGGCTACATCCGAAACAGCACCGCCCGACTTCACGCGGCGAAGCCTGTGGGTGACACGATCGACGGCGAGAAGGTCGCCGGATTTCTCGATCGCGATCCCCCATGGGGTCACGAAACGGTCGTCGTCGTCGACCGGCTCGATGTTGCCCGCGCCGTCGATTTTGTAGAGCTTCATCGTGGCAGGGTCGCTCGCGAGCACGTTGCCGTCGCCGTCGGGGGCGATGTGCCGGATTCCGTAGAGTGGGGTGCGGGGGAGGCCTTCGCCCGTGGCCACGTTCTCGAAACCGTTCTCGCCGAGAACGAGCAGGGCGTGGGCCTCGTGATCGGCGACATAGATCTTCTCGCCGGGGCCCACCGCGACATCGACGGGATAGATGAGCTCGTCGGCCCCGCTCACACCCGAGAGGGCGAGCACGGCACAGAGCGCTAAGTTAAAGTGTTTCAACATATTATCACCAATAGCCGCTTCCGGGGGCCTCCAACGTGACGAGTGCCCGAACCCGCTAATCCTGCCGTGAATTCTGGCCCTTTTCGGCGCTGACTGCGTTGCGGCATAATACCAGTTCGGCCATCGGCCTAGCCCTCCGCTCGACCGGCTCGCTGCGGAAGGCGGCTCAACATATCTAGATATGACGTCGTCGGCTCGCCTTGTCAGCACCAAAAATGGCCTAGGACTTCACCGACAGGATTAGCGGGCTCGAGCACTAGGCGAATCCGGGAGATTCTATGCGGCGGGGGCCCGTAATTCAACGGGATAAATAACTTCGGACGTGCTCTCCTGTTTTTGTTAGAATCTCGGCTTTGTGCGAGGGGCGGACCACCCCCGGAACCTTTTCAATTTTGAATCCCAGGAGATAGCTCGTGGAAAGCGTTATTTACTTGCCGCCCATTTTCGGTGTGGCAGCGCTCTTGTTTGCGTGGTACAAGGCCGGCTTCGTCGCCCGCCAGGATGCCGGTACCGATCGAATGAAAGAGATTGCGGGCTTCATTCACGACGGCGCCATGGCCTTTCTGCGGCGCGAATATGGCGTGATTGCGATTTTCGCCGGCGTCGTGACCGTGCTGCTCGTGATCACGAACTATTCTGCCGGCACGGCGCTCATCGGCCTGTCCTTCATCGTCGGCGCCGGGAGCTCGGCGCTCGCGGGCTATTTCGGTATGCGCGTGGCCACGAAGGCGAACGTGCGTACGACGCACGCCGCGCGGGAGTCGATCTCGGGTGCTCTCGGCGTCGCGTTTTCGGGCGGCTCGGTCATGGGCATGTCCGTCGTGGGGCTCGCGATACTTGGACTCTCGCTTCTTTGGATCCTCTACACGAACATATACCGCAGCGAGCCGTCCGTCATCCAGAACCAGGTGTTGCAAATCTTGTCCGGGTTCAGTCTCGGTGCTTCGTCGATTGCGCTCTTCGCGCGTGTGGGCGGCGGCATTTACACGAAATCCGCCGATGTCGGCGCGGACCTCGTCGGCAAAGTCGAAGCCGGCATCCCCGAAGACGACCCACGTAACCCCGCCGTCATCGCGGACAACGTAGGCGACAACGTAGGCGACGTCGCGGGCATGGGGGCGGATTTGTTCGAGTCCTACGTGGGCTCGATCATCGCCGGCATGGTGCTCGCGCTCGCTTTCGTGAACGGTCTGGAGGAAGCGGGGACGACGGTCGCGAATCCGCTCAACTACGTCATCCTGCCGCTCGTGCTTGCGGGCTTTGGGATCGTTGCTTCGATCCTCGGTACCTTCGCGGTGCGCACGACGGAAGGCGGGAACCCGCAGGCGGCGCTCAACATGGGCACGATCGGTGCTGCGATCTTGATGATGGGAATCGCCTATCCCGTCATCCAGGCGATGGCGCCCGAGGCCGCCTTCAACCTATACATTTCGATGGTCATCGGTCTCGCCACTGGCACCGCGATCGGCTTCATCACCGAGCACTACACGGCCGAGTCCAAAAAGCCCGTGCGGGAAGTGGCGGCGGCGTCTCAGACCGGGGCTGCGACGAACATCATCGCCGGCCTCGCGCTCGGCATGAAATCGACGGCGTGGCCGCTCTCACTCATCGCCTTGGCTATTGTGGCGACCCATAGCTTCGCCGGGCTCTACGGCATCGCGCTTGCCGGCCTCGGTATGCTGGCTACGGTCGGCATTCAGCTCGCCGTGGACGCTTACGGTCCGATCGCCGATAACGCCGGCGGGATCGCGGAGATGGCCGAGCTTCCGAGTGAAGTCCGCGGCCGTACCGACAAGCTCGACGCGGTCGGCAACACGACGGCCGCCATCGGCAAAGGCTTTGCCATTGGCTCGGCTGCTCTTGCCGCCATGGCGCTCATGGCCGCGTTCCAGCAGCAAGCGCAGCTCAGCAAGGAGGCGCTCTCGCTCGCCGAGCCCATCGTCCTCGCCGGTATTCTCATCGGCGCCATGGTGCCGTTTCTATTCTCCTCGATGGCGATGAAGGCCGTCGGTGAAGCGGCGTTTGCGATGATCGAGGAAGTGCGGCGTCAGTTCAAAGAGATCCCGGGCCTTCTCGAAGGCAAGGAAGGCGTGGTCGCGGACAACGCGAAGTGCGTCGACATCGCAACCGCTGCGGCGCTCAAGCGCATGGTGGCCCCCGGTTTGATGGCGGTGCTCATCCCGGTCGTGGCCGGCTTCGCCGACAAACACTTTCTCGCGGGCCTGCTCGTCGGCACGCTGGCCTCGGGCGTCGTCCTGGCCATCTTCATGGCGAATGCGGGTGGCGCCTGGGACAACGCCAAGAAATACGTCGAAGCGGGCAACCTCGGCGGCAAGGGTAGTGAGACGCACAAGGCCGCCGTCGTCGGCGATACGGTAGGCGACCCCTTCAAGGATACGGCCGGTCCCGCGATCAATATCTTGATCAAGCTGATGTCGGTTGTCGCTTTGGTCATTGCGCCGCTGATTGCATAGATTCTTCATCCCAATGTGGCTCATCGCGTTCGCCCTCCTTGGTGCTGCGATCGCGAGCCCACAGCCTAGCGAGCGTCGATCTGCCTAGGCCGTCGAGGAGCTTTTGGCTCGCGGACAAGCGGCCTTCCGACTAGGCCGGAACGCCGCGGCGCTCGCGGATTTCGATCGCGTCGTCGAGCTCGCTCCCGAAATCGAGCCTCAACTCTGGCAGCGAGGCATCGCCCAGTATTACGCGGGTGCGTTCGAGGCCTGCGCGCTGCAGTTCGAGCTCCACCGCACCGTCAACCCCGACGATGTCGAGAACGCTGTCTGGCACTTCCTCTGCGTGGCCCGCAAAGACGGTGTAGAGGCGGCGCGAGCGGCGCTCTTGCCGGTGGGCCCGGATGCCCGCGTCCCGATGCGCCAGATTTACGAGCTCTTCGAAGGCCGGACGGATACCGAGACGGTATTGGAAGCGGCAAGAACGCAAGGCCCCGCGAGCCGAAGGAAGCTCTGGATTGTCTACGCCGAGCTCTATGTCGGCTTATATCTCGAAGCGGTGGGTGATGTGGAAGCCGCGCGAAAGCATCTCGACGCTGCGGCGAAAGCGGGCGTGGGCGGCTACATGGGTGACGTGGCTCGGGTCCACGCCACCTCAGGCAATAGCTCAGTTCTCCAGAATCTTGATCGAGCCGTTCACCGTCTCGATCTCGTAAGTCGCACCGCCCCCGCTTCCGAAGCTTCCTTTCAAGTGATGCCGTCTCACGCGCGTGACCGTGGTGGGAAAATCGGTCGCGATGCTTCCGTTGACGGTCTGGGCGTCCAGCTCGCCACCGGCACTTGCGGGAAGATAGATGCGGACGGAGCCGTTGGTCGTGTGGAAGCTGTGCCGGCCCTCCGTGGCCTCCGTGTAACGGGCGCGGATGCTGCCATTCGTCGTTCTGGCCTCGATATCTCCGGCGATGTCCTCGAGCTTCAAGCTGCCGTTGACGGATTGCACCTCGAGATGGCCGTGAACGCCTTTGATGTTGACCGAGCCGTTGGCCGTTCGCGCGTCGACATTGGCCTCGACGGGAAGTGTGATCGTGTAGCTGACGCCGCCACGGTTGCGTCGTCGATGGTGGACTGTCTCGACGCTCACGGAGTCGCCCGAGCCTTCGACGACGATCTCGATATCCTTCAGACCTTCTTGGTTCTTGGCGGTCTTCTCCGCCTCGATGCGGATGCTGTCTTCATTCCACGTCTTGATGGTGATGCTGCCGTTATCGTTCTTGATGGAGAATTGCCCCCCCGCCGAGAACGGGACGACTTTCTCGAAATCTTCACGCGCTTTGGCCGAGGCGTCGTGCGCGAGTGTTATGGACGCACTGAGACTGACGAGCGCCGTGGTGAACCATGTCGAGAGCTTCATGCAAAATCCCTCCAAATCGTATTCTGACATCTTAGACGGAAGGGCGCCCTGGAAGGTTCACAGCGAATGCGAGAAGCTTTCGTCGGCCAGAATGGCCGCGAGCTTGCCCGCATCGATGCTGCCCCCGGTGACGAGACAGATGGCCCGGCCGCGCTCGGCGGGGGCCTCGGCGAGGGCGGCGGCGAGGGCAAGCGCTCCCGAGCCCTCGACGACCAGCTTGTTGTCGAGAGCGAGCGCGCGGATGACGGCCTTGACACGCTCTTCGGAGACGAGCCGCGTCCCGTCGACGAGGGCGTGGAGCCGCGGGAACATCTCGTCCGTCATGTAAGGGACCGCCACCCCGTCGCAGAGGGTTTGGCAATCCACTTCGACGGGACGGCCGGCTTTCAGGCTTTCGTGGAGAGCGGGGCAGCCTTCCGGCTCGACCGCGAGGATGCGCAGCTCTGGCTTCTGCGCTTTGAGCGCGGCTCCGACGCCTGTGAGAAGCCCTCCGCCGCCGACCGGAATGAAGACGCTGTCCACGTCGGGAAGGTCTTCGAGGATCTCGAGGCCGAGACTGCCATGGCCGGTCATGACATCCGTATTCGTCCAAGGATGGATGAACGCGTAAGGCTCGGACTCCCACCCGTGCTCCTTGAGAAAGCGAAAGACTTCGGCGACGGGGACGAGCACGGGCTCACCGCCGTAAGCGCGGACCGCGTCGATTTTGGTTTTGGGCGCGGTATCAGGCATCAAGCTTCGCGACGGAACGCCGAAGCGCGTCGCCACCCACGCCAGCGCCTGCGCGGTGTTGCCCGCGCTCACGGTGCTCACACCTTTGGCGCGCTCGGCATCGGATAGCACGGACACGGCGTTTTCGATCCCTCGAATCTTGAACGAGCCGACCGGCTGTAGAGTCTCGAGCTTCAAGTAGACGTCGGGCGCCGCGAAACGTTCATGCGCGGGCACGAGCGGCGTGTGGCGCACCACGTCCGAGATGCGTTGACGGGCCTCCTGGAACGCTTCGAGGGATGGAAGGGAGAGATCGCTCATGGGAGAGGATTCTATCCGATGCGGCCTCGAGTGCGATTACAATGACAAGTCGAGGAGAAGCCTACCGAGGAAAACCCATGAATCGTCGCGATTTCTTTAAGTTGGGCGCGGCCGCCGGCGCGGGAGCGGTTCTCAATATGCGCAATGCGGCGGGCAGTCCCATCATCGAGGTGGGTGCGGGCATTCCGCAGGGGGCGATGACGCTGCCCGAGAATCCGGGGTTCAAGACCAAGCACCTGATCAACATTATTTACGGGAATGGCGTTCGCAAGAAAGACGTCATCGACAACCCCGAACACTCGCCCTATCAGTCCAAGATGATCCGTGAGGGAACCCTCTTCACCGAGGATTACGGCGAGACGGCGAACCTCCATGGCTATATGTATACAGAGGTTCTTACCGGACGCGACGCGCCGTCCCAGAGGCCGCTTTATCCGACGTGGACCGAGTACATTCGAAAGAAGAGCGCTGCTAAGGCCACCGATTATTGGATGATGCAAGGTGTTTCCTATTCCCGCGCCTGGGCCTGGGATGTAAAGCACTTCAGCAGCCATCCCGAATACGGCGTCCGCTATGGCGCCACCGGCCTCACGATGAACAAGTTGTTCCATCCGGAGAACAAGCGTTCGCCCGCGGAGATGATGGATCTCCATATCGAGAAGGATCTCGGGCACAGCCCGGCCGAGCGTAACCAAGTCGAGGAGTGGATCGCGGACGTCATAGCGTCGAAGAGATACGAGCTCCCTTCGACGAAAGAGCCTGTCATCGAGCGGGAGCTTCAAATCGGGGACGCCACGTCGCTCCACCTGGCCGGGCAGGTCCTGAAAGAGTTCAAGCCCCGTGTTCTCACCATCCAGGTGCTCGCGATGGACGACGCCCATGCGGATTTCGGCTTCTCGGATTACAACACGGATTACGGGGAGTACATCAAGCACATCAAAACAACGGACGAGCTCATTGGAAAGCTCTGGGCCGATATCCAAGCCGACTCTTACTTCCGGGAGAACACATCCCTCATCTTACGGCCAGAATGCGGTCGTGACGACGAGGTCAATATCTACGGCCAGCTCGGCCATAGCCCGGGCAATTACCACGCTCACTATGTCTGGATGATGGCCCTGGGGCCCGACTTCAAGAAGGGGCACGTCGTCAAGGAGCGCGTGCAGCGGCGCGACCTCGTGCCCACCATCACCTACTTGATGACTGGCGAGAACGCGGAATACGCCAACGGACATGTCCGGACGCAGCTCTTCAAGGACGAGTACCGCATGCCCCCATATATTCTCCCGCATACCGCCCACGTTAAAGAGCCAGCGGTAGATTGGGAGAAGAAGACGTAGCGCTTTGAACACGCTCTCGTGTTGCCATAGAATCGCGCTTCATCTATCCTGAAATGACCGCGCGACGATCGGCACCACGCTCTGCCATTACGAAATTCTCGAAAAACTCGGCTCGGGCGGGATGGGCGACGTCTATCTCGCCAAGGACACGGAGCTAGGCCGCAAAGTCGCGCTCAAGGTCTTGCCTTCCTGGATGGCTGAGGCCAGCGCATCTATGAGCTAGAGTGAGCGCCGGGGGGCTATGCGTCGGGCAGGCCTGGGACGTCAGGCCTCGTAGCTTCCTGGTCCCGAGGGTTTTCCTTTAGCTTGGCGATCCACTCGTCCTCGAATTCCTTGATTTCCTTTTGGCGAATCCAAGTTTTCAACGCTTCTCGCACAACGGCCGAGCGAGATAGCTGCGATGACGCAGCCAAATGGTCGACTGCCGCGAGAAGCTCTTCATCGAAACTGATCTGAACGTTTTTCATCGTGGAATTCTTTCTAGCCTACATAATTATATATGTGGTACAGCTGATAATAGCGTACTTAAAAAGCCTCTCCTGCCATTTCAGTGGATCCTCTCGAGGGTGAGACCGCCACAGTTTAGGTAGACGAGACTGATGAGAGCTTCGGCAGAGTGGAGTCCAAAGCTGCGGTGGCTCAGCAGCCGGATTTTGTTGTTCATTCCTTCGAGTCGGCCGTTGCTGAGTCTCCACGTGACCCACGCGATGACGCCATCGAAGTGGCTGCGGATCATCTTCGCCGCGCGTTTGACGGGCTCTATCCTCGAGCTCATAGCGCGCCGCAGCCATCCTCGGAGAAACTTCTTGGCCCATGTCTCGGTTTTGTAGGTGTAGAGGTCCATGAAGTCGTCGCGCAGAAGCATGGCGCGGTAGAGGCGACGATTAGCTCGCACCTGCTCGCGGAGCACCCGTTTGTCTTTCGCGCTGCGGTTGTGTTTGGCCTTGAGAAGGGGAAACTTGGTGTTCTTGAGGTTGCGCCGGGCAGTCCCTTTGAGCTCGCGCACCAGCTCGCGCCGGGTCTTATCCACGGCCTCGTTCAGATGCTTGACGATGTGGAAGCGGTCAAAGATCACCCGTGCCTGAGGAGCCTTTTTGCCGACGACAGTTATGTACGGCTCCCACATGTCCATGCTGACCGCTTCGAGCTCCGCGGCTCTTTGTGGTCCGAGCTTGCGGAAAAACCGCAGCAGCGTCTTGGCCTTGCGCTCCTTTCCCGCCCAGACGACCCGGCCGCTGAGATGGTCTATTACCACCGTTAAGTACTTGTGGCGTTTGCGGTAGCTGATCTCGTCCATCCCAATCACCCGCAATCCATCGAGCTAGCGCCGCGACGGACCTTGACACGATTCACGTTTGGGCCCGGTGACTCTACCGATCCCGTCTGGGCGCCAGATGGGAGCTCGATAGCCTTCTCTTCTCGAGCAACAGGAGCTTTCGCGCTTTTTGTTAAACCGGCCACCGGTACCGGGGATCGGGTCGCCTTGGCGGCGGACGAACGCGCGTTCCTTTTTCCGCGCTCCTTCTCTCCGGACGGCAACCGTCTCCTCTTCGACCACCTAGGAGTACTAGCAGAGCGAATCCGAGACATCGACGTGCTTATGCTGGAAGCGGTCGAGCCTGCGACCGAGACCCTCCTTGGCACACCGTTCGCCGAGAGAGAGCCCAGCGTATCGTCAGACGGGCGCTGGTTCGCCTACGTTTCCGATGAATCCGGGCGGTGGGAAGTGTACGTCCGCCTCTTCACCGGGCCGGACCCGGATCGCAAGTGGCAGGTCTCGACGGAAGGGGGAACCGAACCGGCGTGGGCGCGGAACGGTCGAGAGTTGTTCTATCGGAACGGCAACAAGATGATGTCCGTCGCGGTCTCTGCGGGTGTGGAGCTCGATCCCGAGGCGCCCGTCATGCTGTTCGAGGAGCGTTTCGAAGTGGATCCCTTTGCTCAAGATTCTCGCAACTACGACGTGGCGCCCGACGGGCAGCGTTTCGTGATGATCCGCCGCGAGGAAGACGAGGACAGCCAGCTCCACATCGTTCTGAACTGGTTCCAAGAGCTACGCCGCCTCGCCCCGGCAGAGAACTAACGCCGACTGAAAGGACAGCGCGACGATCGGGACTACGCTTTCCCATTACGAAGTTCTCGAAAAACTCGGCTCGGGCGGGATGGGCGACGTCTATCTCGCCAAGGACACGGAGCTAGGCCGCAAAGTTGCGCTCAAGGTTCTGCCTTCCGGGATGGCCGAGAGCGAAGAGCGGCGGGCGCGCTTCAAGCGCGAAGCCCGAGTGATTGCCGCGCTCAACCATCCGAACATCGTCACGGTGTACTCCGTCGAAGAAGCGAACGGCGTTCACTTCATGACCATGGAGCTCGTGCGCGGAAAAATGCTTTCCGAGCTCCAGCCGAAGAACGGTTTTCCGCTGCCTCAGTTTCTGGAGATCGTGATCCCGCTCACGGACGCGGTCGCGGCGGCCCATCAAGAAGGCATCACCCATCGAGACTTGAAGCCGGACAATGTGATGCGGGGCGACGACGGCCATGTGAAAGTGCTCGACTTCGGTCTTGCCAAGCCCAAAGCGGGGCTCGCTTTCGAGGCGACCGACAGCGATCTTCCCACGCAGCGGATGACCGCGGAGGGGCTCATCCTTGGAACGGTGAGCTACATGTCGCCCGAGCAGGCGGAAGGCAAGCCAGTCGACGAGCGATCCGATATTTTTTCCCTCGGCATTGTCTTTTACGAGATGTTGACGGGGCAACGTCCCTTCCAAGGCGACACGCCCGCGTCGACGCTCTCGGCGATTATCAAGGATGCTCCCCAACCGGTGTCCGAGCTCGAGCCTTCGATTCCCCGAGAGCTAGCCAAGCTTGTGCGCCGCCTCTTGGCCAAAGATCCGGAGCGGCGTGTCCAGACGTGCAAGGACGTTCGGAACGAGCTCGAGGAGCTCAAAGAGGCGCTAAGCACGGGGGAGCTTCAAGCTAGCGAGGTGGGCCCTGCCACTCTCACGGGCTCATCTCGGTCATGGATTTTCGCCGGGGCCGTCGTCTTGGTCGTCGCAGGAATTCTAGCGGAAGCGCTCCTCCGGTCTCCCGCGCATTCCGTTGGCGCCAACGTTCCGCGCCTCATGAACCCCGTCCAGGTGACGTCTGCCATCGGGTTCGAGACCCTTCCGACGTGGTCTCCCGAAGGCGGAAGAATCGCCTACATTCGGATCAAAGCGGGAACCCGGACATCTGGGTGAGCCAGGTGAGTGGCGGGTCGGCCGTCAACTTGACGGAAGACTTCGCGGACCGCGACTTCGATCCCAGCTGGTCTCCTGACGGAAGCCAGATTGCGTTCAAGTCTGACCGTGACGGCGGTGGCTGCTTCGTCATTTCGGCGCTCGGCGGTACACCTCGGAGGGTCGGTTCGCGTCTGGCGAGACCGCCCCCGGAAGGAGACACATGGTCTGCGGGAGGACCCGCCTGGTCTCCCGACGGCTCGAAGCTCGCGTGCCCGGCCGTCGACGAGCAGAGCCGGCCGTTCATCGACATCGTGTCGCTCACGACCCAAGAGGTCGAGCGCTTGCCCCTCCCGGGACAGTACTGGCCGATGAATCTGAGCTGGTCACCCGACGCGCGTTTCTTCGCCTATGTCGATACGGTCAACTGGACTGCGGATACGACGCGGCTCTGGATCGTGAGCCTTACGGGGGAGTCGATGCCGCTAACCTGAAGTTCCTTGGTCGAATGAACCCACTGACAGTGTGAATCCCCAATGATTACGCGTCTTTAGGGACGCCGAGAGGCTAATTTTGGGATGCAATATGTAGGCATGTCTAAAGCCTTTTATAGTTTGATATACATTGATATATAGGATACTATGGTGGGCATGCATATCCACATCATCCCCAATCGCAACTCTACCCCCGCGGTCCTGCTGCGTGAGCCGTATCGGGTGGGCGGAAACGTCCGCAAGCGCACGCTCGCTAACTTGTCCAAATTGCCCATGGACGCAGTCGACGCCATCCGACGCATTCTCAAAGGGGAAAAGCTCGTCTCGGTTGAAGTCGCCTTCAAAATCGTCGAGAACGGCTCCCGGCACCATGGCCACGTCGACGCGGTGCTCAGCGCCATGAGACAGCTCGGTTTCGAAAAGCTCGTTGGTTCTCGACACTCACCAGAGCGGGATTTGGTCGTGGCTATGGTAGTCGCCCGGATCCTCGAACCGCAGTCGAAGCTGGCGACTAGCCTGTGGTGGCACACAACCACACTGCCCGAAATCCTGGGGGTGAGCGATGCCGACGAAGACGATCTCTATGCCGCTATGGACTGGGTTCTCAAACGCCAGGAGGTCATCGAAAAAAAACTCGCGGCGCGCCATCTCCAAAACGATGGCCTGGCGCTCTATGACCTAACCTCAAGCTACTTCGAGGGGGTGAGTTGTCCGCTGGCCAGGCTCGGATACAACCGTGACGGCAAGAAAGGCAAGCTGCAGGTCAACTACGGCCTGCTGACCAACGAACGCGGCATCCCCGTGTCGGTATCGGTCTTTGAGGGCAACACGGGCGATCCCAAAACGCTGTTGCCTCAGGTAGAAAATGCGCAAGAGCGGTTCGGCATCGAGCAGTTTGTGATGGTGGGCGACCGCAGAATGATCACCCAGACCCAGATCGACGAGTTGCGGGAGATGGACGGTGTCGACTGGATTACCGCTCTGCGTCCCGAACCGATTCGCAAGCTCATCAACGATGGGGTGCTCCAGATGGGGCTATTCGACGAGCGGAATCTGTTTGAGTTGACGCACCCGGATTTCCCCAACGAGAGGCTGGTCGCTTGCCGCAATCCGGAGCTGGCCGAGAGGCGGCGTCACAAGCGCCGTGCTCTGCTCGAAGCGACCTGCAAGGAGCTGGAGAAAGTTGGTCGGATGGTCGAGCGGCGCCGTTTGCAGGGCAAGGAGGACATCCGTGCTGCAGTGAAAAAGCTCCTCAACAAGTACAAGGTCGGCAGGTACTACAGGCTCGACATCCGTGACGACGGTTTCGACTTCGAGCTAGACGAGACAACGATGGATGCCGACGCCTCGCGCCTCGCCAACGGCAACTCTGAGCTCGCCAACAAACGGCTCCAGCGGTGGAAGCGACACATGGGGACGATCGCTAAGCAGTTCGGAGGGATTCGCCAACGGATCGGGCGGGGTCAGCTGCATGGTAAAGATAAAATCGGTGTGCGGGTAGGCAGAGTTCTCAACAAGTACAAAGTCGGCAAGCACTTCAAGCTGGACATTCGCGACGACAGCTTTAGCTTCGAAATCGACGACACAAAGGTCACTGCGGAAGCTGCCCTTGACGGCACCTACGTGATCCGCACCAGTCTTGCTGAGCAGCGGATGAAAACCGACGACACGGTGCGCAGCTACAAGTTGCTGACCCAGGTCGAGAGGGCGTTTCGTTCCTTCAAGAGCATGGACCTAAAGGTGCGGCCGATTCGTCACCGGCGCGAAAACCGAGTCCGGGCGCACGTCTTCTTGTGCATGCTGGCCTACTACGTCCTGTGGCACATGATGGAGGCTTGGCGGCCGCTGCTATTCTCTGACGAGGACCAGCAGGCGAAGGCCAGGCGTGACCCGGTTGCTCCGGCGAAGCGCTCCGAGGCCGCCCTGCGCAAGATACAAACCAAGAAGCTTGACGATGGGAGTCGAGCTTCCAGCTTCCGCACGCTGCTGCGCCTTCTCAGCAACATCGTCCGAAACAAATGTCGGCGACCGGAAGCCGGACCCGACGAGCCCACCTTCGATGTCACGACAACTCCGGACTCGAAACAGCAGAGAGCCTACGACCTGCTCAAAGGTATCACCGTGTAGACAGAAGCCAGCACCATTGATTCCAACTATCTCATTGGATTAACACCGGATCTTGGCTTTTTCAGCCAGGAACTTCAGGCTAACCGACGGGATGACGGAGGTGTGGAGTCCGGTTTGGTCCCATGATGGGAAGTCCCTTTTCTACGTCTCCAATCGCGGTGGAAGCGAAGATCTGTGGGTGCAAGAGCTTTCCGAAGGCGCCCAGCCCAAAGGAGATCCCGAAGCCGTCACTACGGGACTCGGCATCCGGTCGGCTTCCCTGAATATGGACGGAACGAAGGTCGCTTACTCCAAGGGCAGCCGCTTCGCGAACATCTGGCGCGTTCCGATATTCCCGGACCGCGCTGCAACGTGGTCCGACGCCGAGCAGCTTACTTTCGACCAAGCCCACGTCAGGTTCTTGGATGTCTCGCCCGATGGGCGGCGCCTTGCGTTCAACTCGAACCGGAGCGGAGTGCTCGATCTCTGGACGCTTCCCGCCGAAGGCGGGGAGATCCAGCCGCTGACGAACGACCCGACGCCAGACTGGAATCCGGTATGGTCGCCGGACGGAAAGGAGATTGTCTTCTACTCCAACCGCGCCGGCAACCGAGACCTATTCGTCATTTCCAGCGACGGCGGTCCGGCGAGGCAACTCTCGACCCACGAGGGTGGAGACTTCCGTCCTTCCTGGTCCCCCGATGGTCGGCAAATCGTCTACCAATCGGCTGAGGACGGCAACCACGACATCTGGGTGATGCCCGCCGCGGGTAACGGCCGCAAACAGCTGACCGATGGTGAGGGCTACGACAGCTCTCCCGATTGGTCGCTTGACGGCCAATGGATCGCATTCGGTTCGGACAACTGGGTATGGCGCGTCGCGCCGGAGGGCGGTGAGCCGGAACGGCTCTCGCAGCGAGAAGGTCTGCTCCCGCAATGGGACCCGGATGGCAAGACGCTCTATTCCCTCGGGCAGCTTTGGCGAAACGAATATTGGGCTCTCTCTCGAAGATCGCACTGAACGCCTCGTCGCAGACCTATCCGGAAAGCCAGGAGCGGCCGGGCGCCCTAGCATTCGCGACCGACGGCGAGTATCTGTACTTCACGTGGGAGGAAACGCTCGGCGACATCTGGGTCATGGATGTCGTGTGGGACGAGTAGCGGATCAGGAAACGCGCGCAACGGACTCTCAGCGCTCCTCCATCGGAAACAGCGTCTCGAGAACGGCGTCCGTGCGATTCTTCCAGCTCGCCCATCCGGAGCCGTCAGGCACCTGCCCTCCCGTGACGTCATATCCCTCGCTCACGAGGAACTCCTTGAACGCGCGCGCTTGTGCTCGGCGGTCCCAGGCTTCCTGGGGGCTTTGCAGGTCGTAGAGGCCCCAGTCCATGTAGATCTCAACGGGTTGCTCGGAGGGGCTCGTCACCAGGCTCTCGACGCCGTCCTTTTTGTCGCGAAAGCTGAGTCCTCCGATCGACTGCGACGAGAGCTTCGCCGCGACGTGCGGCTGTTTGAACATGACGTAGGCTGCGGTGAACCCGTGGTCGCCTCCACCAATGCTCGCGCGCGCTTCTTTGTTTGCCATGGTGCGGTAGTGCTCATCGATGAACGGGACGAGCTCCTCGGCCCACATTTGCGCATAGCGGTCCGGGACCCACTCACCGACCCGTTCGATGAAAACGGCGATGAGCGGTGTGACTTTCCGTCCCAAGAGATTGTCGAGTGAGGTTTGAAGCTCTCCGCGCCGGAGCGCACCGAGGCCGCCGTGATAGTAGGCGACCGGGTAGCGGTCCTCGCTGTCGTCGTAGCCGTGCGGAAGATAAACGTGTACTTGATGGCTCTCGCCATAGGTAGCGCTCTCGACCTCTTCCACAACGAGACGGCCGCGCGGCGCATCGGAAGACGGTTTACTCAAATGCGCTGGTGCTTTGAAGCGTGGCATCGCGAGCCAGGACATCGCCGTCTCGGCCTCCCCACGATTGAGCTCCATGTCGGCGCGGTACACCGCCGTCGTCGTTTCCAGCGGGTTCAGTGGGTCGACGATATCTTCGTAGTCTCGAATGAATCGATAGCTCACGCGCGCATCCGGCTCGAGCTCTGCCGAGTAGTAGAAAAAGTCCGTTCCTTCCACATGGACCATCTCCTTTTCCTGGCGTGAGCCGATCAAGTCGCCGGCGATGGCGAGGTCTTCCCCGGGACCGCGATAGACGAAGTGGACTCGGGAGTCGCCTTCGAGGATCGGGAACGCGTCCTGCGACGCCATGAAGCGCTGGACGACGGCCTGCTTGTCGCTTGCCGCGCGCACGTCTTTGAGAAAACGCGCGAAGTCTTGCTCGGCGTCGCCGAGCGCCTCGTCCGTCGTAGCGGGCCGCCTCGCGCCGCGGTGAATGTCGACGCGTGCGATCGCGTCGAGGCTCCGCACGAAGAGGTGACCCTCGGCGAAGGTAGGCGGGGTCCAGGCGAGCTCTTCGAACACTTGCAGGTTCGTGATCTCTTGATAGCGCTCGGGGCTCGCCGGCGCTATGTGCACGCTGCCTGCCTTGGTCAAGATCACGAGATGATCGTCGACGATGATGGGAAACCCATCGCCCGGAGGACGCGAGCGCCACACGGGCTCGCCCGTAGCGGGATCGAAACAAACGAGAAAGCGGCTGCTGAACCCGTAGACATAGCCTTCGTGATAGACGGGCACAGAGTAGCTGTTCCGCATCGTATGGCTTTCGAGAAGCTGCTCGAGCACCGTCGACCCCTGCCCCCGTTGAAGCTCGACAACCGGGACGCATGAGACTTGTAAGCGAGGAAGAGCCGTCCGTCTCCCGCGGGCACGGGAACCATCGACTGCACGCCGATCATGCCGCCCCCGCCGTGCTCGTAACGCCAGAGGCTATCGCCACTCGCTGGATCGATCGCGAAGAGCTCGCTGCGCCCGGTCGCTAAAAGCAGCGACCGGTGACCGACACGAAGAGGTATCGGCGATTGGTGATCCACCTTATCCGAGCCCACCCGCCAGACAAGCTCGCCCGTTTCAGGCACGAACGCGGCTACGGAGCCGTTTGTGCCGCCTGTCTGCACGATCATCTTGCCGTCCATGAGGATGGGCGAAGTCGCGAAGCCGTAATTCGGCTGCTCGGCGCCGAACTCTTCGACGAGATGTTTGGACCAGACGAGCTCGCCATCCAACCGGTCGAGGGCGACGAGGTGGCCCCAAGGATCCAAACCAAACACGAGGTTTCCCACGATTAGCGGTGTCG
This sequence comes from Candidatus Marinacidobacterales bacterium, assembly GCA_965197495.1. GTDB lineage: Bacteria > Acidobacteriota > Vicinamibacteria > Marinacidobacterales > SMYC01 > SMYC01. The sequence goes on along the minus strand of OZ240210.1, from coordinate 7,208,063 downwards.
AGGTCGGTCCGTTATAGGAACCGTCGATGCCTGGATGGCGCTCACCGAGCTCGAAGCGCCAGCGCTCGGCGCCGGTCTCGGGATCGAAAGCAGCGAGGACATTGACCTCAGCCGCCTCGAACATCGTCGCGACCAACCCGCTTGCGATCGCGATGCCCGCATAGCCGCTGCCGATCGGCGTCTTCCAACCGACTTCGAGGCTCACTTCTAGCGCCCCGGAGAAAACGGCCGGGGCGTCAGCAATCCCGTCGACGTTCGGGCCGCGAAACTGCGGCCATTCTTGCGCCGTGCCCGTGGACGCACTGAGGATGACGACGGCAAAGCCTGCGAGGCGACGAACCAGAAGAGACATGAGAGAGGATTCTATATCATGCGTCGGTGAGCATCCTTCGATTCGTTACGTCTTTCGCCGCGGGCTTCGCCTTTTTCTTGCTGCCGATCCCGGTCGGCGGTCGATTCACGGTTCCGTTCGATCTGGTCGTTCAGTGGATACTCGAGACCGCGCCGGGCACAGTGGCGTTCTATTGTCTCGGGCTGATTGTCTTGGGGGCGTTCGCGTCGCTCCTTGCACGGCGACGACAGGGCTTCTGGACGGCCTATCGAAGCTCCGGGTGGATCGTCGTGGCGCGCGTGCTGGCGGTGCCGCTCGCGGGAATTTACTTTTTTCGATTCGGTCCGGATCTCTTGCTGTAGGCGGGCGTGCGCGATCTGATGTGGTCGACGCTAGCTTTCTCGGTCGGCGTGATCGTACCCATTGGCGCTGCGCTTCTCTCGCTCTTCGTCGAGTACGGTGTTCTCGACTTCGTCGGCACGTTGATGCGGCCGGTGATGCGCCCGCTATTTCGCCTCCCCGGCCGCGCTCGACAGCGTCACATCCTGGGTAGGGAGCTATTCGGTTGGCCTCTACCTCACGCGCCGACTCTTCGAAGGAGGCTTCTACACACGGCGCGAGGCCTACACGATCGTGACTGGCTTCTCGACGGTGAGCATCGGCTTCGTGGCTGGCTGTTGTGGCGCAGACGCTAGGGCTTCTGCACTTGTTCCCTGTCATCTTCTTTGTCTATTTCGTCCTCGTCTACGCGCTGACGATGGTCTTTGCACGGGTGTGGCCCGTGTCGACGACGCCGGATAGCTACGTCGCGCCCGAGAGCCCTCAGCTCGACGCCGAGAGACCTCTCCTGCGCGAAGCTTGGGAGCGGGCTCTCTCTCTCGCGGCGAACGCTCCGGGATTCGTGCTCATGTTCGGTCGTGGGTTTCGCGACGGGCTCGTGCTCGCATCGACGATCCTTGGAAGCATTTTGACCGTCGGGACGACGGCGCTTCTCGTCGCGCGCGAAACGCCTCTCTTCGACTGGCTCGGGCTTCCTCTCGTCCCCGTGCTCCACGCCCTTGGACTACCCGACGCCGAGCTCGTCGCGCCGGCGGCCCTCGCTGGTATCTGCGAGATGTACATCCCCGCACTCCTCGTTCGCGACGCTGCGTTGCCGGCCCGCTTCTTTGTCGCCGTGCTCTCGATTTCGCAGCTCATCTTCTTTTCGGCGGTGGGGCCGATGATGCTCGACATGTTTCAGAAGGTCCCGATCCGCGCCCGCGAGCTCGTCGCGATCTTTCTCATGCGCACGGCGATCTTGATCCCAGCGGTCGCGCTCGTGACACGCCTTATCGAGCGCGCCGGTATGCTGGCGGGTTCCTAGCGCTCTAACGCAAGTCGCGTCCGAACGGGAGGAGGGCGAGCGGGATGAGCTTGAGGTGTTGGAGGGCGAAGGGAATCCCGATGATGCTGATCGCGAGAACGAGCGCCGAGCCGGCGTGGGCGAGAGCAATCTCCCAGCCGAAGAAAACGAGCCAGATCACATTTAGAACGAGCCGGGTGACGCTATTGGCGTCTTCGAGCTCCACGATCTCTTTTCCGAAAGGTGTAAGCGTAGCGACCCCGATTTTCATCGTCTGGATCCCGAACGGGATCCCGATGATGGTCAAGCAGAACAAGAGGCCCCCGATGATGTAGCCGACCCCTGCAATCAAGCCACCGAAGATTAGCCATATGATGTTACCTAGTAGACTCATTTCGTGTCCCGTATAGTACTACTGCTGAAGCGGCCTCGAGGTTCACATTTTTGCCGCGTGGCACTTCCGTGCTAGCGTCGCGGCGATGAAGCTTTCGGATCTCGTGACGGTCTCACAGGCCATCGCCGCAACGAGAAGCCGGCTCGAAAAAGCGAGGCATCTCGCGGATCTCCTGAGCCGCGCGCAAGCGGACGAAGTGCCTCTCGTGGTGAGCTATCTCTCTCGCGGCATCCGTCAGGGGCGTATCGGGATCGGTTACGCGACGCTCGCGACGCTCAGCAGTGTAGAGCCCGCCGAGACGCCTGCTCTCGAGCTCCTGCAGCTCGACCGCGCTTTTAACGATCTCGAGGCGGTCTCCGGTGCGGGCTCGTCGCAGCGGCGCGCCGATCTTTTGAGCGATCTTTTCGGGAAAGGGACCGCCGGCGAACAGAATTTCATCAGTCGGCTTCTCAGCGGCGAGCTGCGGCACGGCTCACTCGAAGGAATCATGATCGAAGGGGTGGCGAAAGCGGCGGAGCTTCCCGCGGCGGCCGTGCGCCGGGCGCTCATGGTCTCGGGCGATCTTGGGGAGGTCGCCCGTGCCGCTCTCTCGGACGGGGAGGCGGGGCTCGAGCGTTTTCAAATCGAGCTCTTGCGCCCCGTCCAACCGATGCTCGCCCAAACGGCGGACGACGTCGAAGATGCGCTCGCGACCCTCGGAAGAGCGGCGCTCGAGGTCAAGCTCGACGGCGCGCGCATCCAAGTGCACCGATCCGGGGACGACGTGCGTGTCTTTACGCGGCGTCTCAACGACGTGAGCCACGCTTGCCCGGAAGTGGTCGCGTCGATCCGCGCGCTCCCCACGGACAAGCTCATCCTCGACGGTGAGGTCATCGCTCTCAAGAAAGACGGCCGGCCCTATCCTTTTCAAGTAACGATGCGCCGTTTCGGGCGCCGCCTCGACGTCGCAGCGATGCGTCGAGCGCTGCCGCTCACGTCGTTCTACTTCGATTGTTTGTATCTCGGCGACCACTCCCTTCTAGACCAAACCGCTTCCGAGCGCTTCGCACTCTTGCGCGACGTTCTTCCGGAGGAGCTCGTCGTCTCTCGCATCGTGACCGATGATGCCGAGGAGGCGGGCGCTTTCGCTTCGCGGGCGCTCGAAGCCGGCCATGAAGGGGTTATGGCCAAGGCCCTCGATGCGCCTTACGAGGCGGGCGCTCGCGGCAAAGCGTGGTTGAAAGTGAAGCCGGCCTTGACACTCGATCTCGTCGTGCTCGCGGCGGAGTGGGGAAGCGGGCGGCGCAAAGGGTGGCTTTCCAACCTGCATTTGGGTGCGCGCGATGCGGAGCGCGGTGGCTTCGTCATGCTGGGAAAGACGTTCAAAGGCATGACGGACGAAGTCCTCGCATGGCAGACGGAGCGTCTGCAGGAAATTGCGACCGAGTGTTCTGAATGGACCGTGCACGTTCTCCCCGAGCTCGTCGTCGAGATCGCCTTCAACGACTTGCAGAAGAGCCGGCACTATCCCGGAGGTCTTGCGCTGCGCTTCGCTCGGCTCAAAGGCTATCGGGAAGACAAGGAACCCGGTGACGCGGATACGATCGAGACCGTGCGCTCGATTTACCAAAAGCAAACAGGTGAGCTGCCTGATGAAGGAGAAAAGCAGCTCCGTCTGCTTTGACGATGACAAAGCCGCCTCGCGCCGTCTTGTTCGACCTCGACGGTGTCCTCGTTGACAGCTATTGGGTCTGGTTTCATTTGCTCAATCACATGGCGCGCGTTCTCGACTATCCCGAGATCGCTCACGAGGTCTATGAGACGGGCTGGGGGCAGAGCACGACCGCCGATCGGGACGCCTTTTTTCCGAACCACACCGTCTCCGAAGTCGAGGCCTTTTATGACGAGCATTACTTCGAGCATCTCGAGCATATGCGTGTCGCACCCGAAGTGCCGGAGGTCTTCTCGCGTCTGAAAGAGCTCGGCATCGCGAGCGCCGTGTGCACGAACACACAAGCCTCGCTCGCGAACGAGATCGTGCGGCGGGCGGGAGCGACGCCAGGTCATGTCGTCGGCGGCAACGACGTCCCGAAGCCGAAACCAGCGCCCGATATGCTCTTGCACGCCTGCGAGCTTCTCGAGGTCGCCACCGACGCGGCGTGGATGATCGGGGACTCACGCTACGACCGCGATGCGGCGCGGGCGGCGAGTATCCACTTCGTGGGTATTCGCTTCGACGGGGACCAGCGCATCGAAGCGCTCGGCGAGCTACTCGATCGACTCTGATCTCGGAAAATCCTATAACATGCGCCGGTTGTGGAATCCGTTCAGCTCTCGACGATCGATCTGGCGATCGTCATCGTTTATCTCGTCGCGGTAACCGCGCTCGGCCTCTGGGCGAGCCGCGGTATATGGTCGAGCAAAGATTTCTTTCTCGCAGGACGATCGCTCCCTTGGTGGGCGGCCGGCATGTCCATGGTTGTCTCCGATATCGGCGCCAAGGACATGGTCGGCCTCGCGGGCGATGCCTATCGCTTCGGCATCGTCATGATGAACTTCGATTTCGTCGGCTGCACGTTGCCGCTTCTCGTCGCCGCGTTTCTCTTCATTCCGTTTCTGGACCTCCGAGGTCTATACCATCCCTCAATATCTAGGCCTCCGCTACAACCCGGCGGTGCGCACGTTTTTCGCCGTGATTTGGTCGTTTTTCATGGTTGGCACCATCGCGACGATCCTCGTGAGCGCCGCGGCGATGTTCGAAGGTCTTCTCGGCTGGTCGTTTTGGCTCTCGGTCGGCGTGACCTCTGTGCTCGTAGGGGTCTACACGGTCTCGGGCGGGCTTCGTGCCGTCGTGTACACGGACGTGGTCTCGTGTGTCGTGCTCATCGCGGGTGCGGCACTCATGTGCTTCACGGGGCTTCGCGAGATCGGCGGCATCGGTAATCTCGTCGAGAGCGTTTCCACCCAAGCCTGGACGGCGGACCATTTCGATTTGCTGCCTTCGGCTGCGCATCCCGACTATCCATGGCCCGCCGTCGTTCTCGGCCTCGGCTTCGTGCTCGGCCCGGCCTATTGGATCGGAAATCAAGCGATCGTCCAGCGCACGCTCGGGACGAAGAGCGCCCGAGACGCCCGCGCGTCCTACGTTCTTTGTGCGGTCATCAAGCTCGTCTTCCCGGTGCTGCTTGTCCTGCCCGGGCTCCTCGTAATCGGTCTCTTCGCCAACGAGTTCGGCCCGCCACAGCAGACTGGAACGCCAATCAAGTGCTCCCGATGGTCGTCGCGCGCCTCGTCCCGAAAGGCGCGCTCGGCCTTCTCATGGGGGCATTCGTCGCCGGCGTCATGGCGAATCTTGACTCGTACATCAACTCTGCGAGCACGCTGCTCGTGACCGATATCTATCGACCCTTCGTCAACCCGCGCGCCTCGGATGAGAAGTGCGTCGCTCTCGGCCGCTATCTCGTCATAGCACTTCTCGCAGGCGGCGTGCTCCTGAGCTACGAGGTCAAGATGCGCTTCGCGTCCGTCTTCGAAGCTTTCCAAACTTTCCTGTCGTTTTTTCAGGGAGCCCTGTTCGCTCTTCTTCTTTTTGGCATGCTGACGCGGCGCGCCACACCAGCAGCGGGAGTGGCGGGAATGGCCGTCGGCGTCGCGGCGGCGGCGGCGCTGAACGTCGCCGGCGTTCTCTTCTTGTGGACGGCTTGGTGGTCTTTTGTCGCGGCGTCCATCGCGATCCTGCTCGTGAGCACGTTCACGGAGAAAAAGCCCGAAGAAGAGCTTCGCGGCCTCGTGTGCTGGATGCGGTGATGGAGAGCCTCGTGGTTATCCTCGCATTTGCCGCCACCCTCGCGCTCATCCTATTCCCTCCGCGAGGACTCGGCTTCGAAGACGAGGCGCCGGTCGCGTGGTGGAGGAACGTGCGCGTCTGGGCGTCGTTCGTGATCGTGGTCCAAATCGTCGTCTACGCCCTCTGGGGTTGAGATGCCGGACGATAGCCGGTATCTTCCCGTATACCGCTCATGCGTCTAAGCTTCTGTCTGCTGCTTCTCGCCGCGCCGGCCACGGCCCAAAACTACCGAGCCGAGCTCTTGGATGCGGCCCGGCTAGGGGATTACCACCGCGTCAATTACGCAGCGTCCGTTGTCGCGGTGGATACGCGAGACAGCGAAGGACGCACAGCGCTTTTGCTCGCATCGATGGAAGGGCATGCGCGCATTGTGGCTCTGCTGCTCGAAAAAGGCGCGAACCCGAACGTCACGGACGCGGAAGGAAAGAGCGCGCTCCGCCACGCGCTTCACGAGCATCCCGAGGTGGCGAAAGCGCTGCTCGAAGGCGGCGCTGATGCGAACGAGCGCGACGGCGACGGGAGTAGGTTGTTGATGAACGCCGTCATCGGCGGCAACGCGGCCACTGTGCGCTTGCTGCTAGACGGCGGTGCGGATCCCAGCATTCGAAACAACGAAGGGCTGAGCCCGCTCACGATTGCGGAAGAAGTGGGCGCGAGCGAGGTTGTCGATCTTTTGCGCGCGGCGGGCGCGCAAAAGAGTCTCGAAGAGCAGCTCGATGTCGCGATCCGTGATGGCGATGTCGCGAAGGTGACGTCACTCCTCGAACAAGATGTCGACATCGACCGGCTCGACACGTCGGACTATCAGACCCCGCTCATGACGGCGCTCGAGCACGACAACCTCGAGATCGTGAAACTTCTTCTCGCGCGCGACGCGGACCCCACTGTCGAAGGTACCGGTTTCCGCACCACGGGCCAGAACGCCCTCACGCTCGCCGCGGCGGGCGCCAATGTCGAGGCGCTCGCACAGTTCATCGAAGCGCGTCTCCCGCGTGAAGAGTGGAACGACGCGATGTTGGCAAACTGCGCGAGCGTCGAGGTCGCCCGCATCAGCTTGGACGCCGGCGCGGACGCCGATGCGAAAGGAAATCGCGACCGTACGGTGCTCATGTGTGCCGCCGAAGCAGGGGCGAGCGAGGTCGTATCGTTGCTTCTGTTGGCGGGCGCCGACCCCAACGCTGTCTCCGAGGATGGCTGGACGGCGATCGATCGCGCCGAGCTTCACGGTCACGCCGACGTGGTCACGGCTCTCGAGGGTGCTGGCGCGACGCGCTAGTGCTCGAACCCGCTAATCCTGTCGGTGAAGTCCTAGGCCATTTTTGATGCTGACAAGGCGAGCCGACGACGTAATATCTAGATATGTCGAGCCGCCTTCCGCAGCGAGCCTGTCGAGCGGAGGGCTAGGCCGAAGGCCGAACTGGAATTAATGCCGCAACGCAGTCAGCGCCGAAAAGGGCCAGGAATTTACGGCAGGATTAGCGGATTCGGGCACTAGTTCTTGCGGCGCATCGACCAGTGCTCTTCGGGACTTCCTAGCTGTGCGCCGTCGCCGAGCGCGGTCGTCTCTACGAAGCGCTCCCACGCGGGGACGGCCCACTCAGTATCGTTCTCCCAGTAGTAGAACGTCATGAGCAATTGAAAAAGGCTGTTCGAGGCGATGAGCCATCGTCCGTGTGCCTCGGTGGCCTCACCCGTCCGTTTGTCGGCCGAGGGGTAGGCGTAGTCGGCCCACGCAAGCCGACGTCCCGTTTCCTCGACCGTGTCGATTTTTGTATCCGCGCCGGCTTCCGGCACGTGCTCGAGAAGGCGCTGTAGCAAGACGTCGATGGGCCGCTGTCTCTCTGCGCCACCTGGCCGTCCTGGTCTTCTCGGAGAGCGGACGCATGCGCTTCCGCCTTATCGATCTCCGTACCGCGGCGGGATTCACCGATGACGGCGGCCATCGGCTCCGTGCCTGCGAGGCGGAGGACGCGTTCTTCATTCGATGGGGCCGTTATTCCGTGTTGTTCGTGCCGACGACCGCCGAGACAAGCTGGCCCAAAAAACCACGGGCCATGTGGGAGACGCTTCGACGACGGGAAGCGGCGACGTTCGCCGCGACGCAACCCGCGACGATCGACGAGAGCTGGTTGTCGTGGGACGAGGAGGCGCTCGGTGAGCTCTTGATCCGATCGGAGCAGGGGACCGGTGCGATGGCGGTAGGGCGGCGCGCGCTCGGTGCCGGAATACTCTTGGGCCGCTCAGACCGTTGCGACGGCGACATCCTCCTATCGGACCCACACATCTCGCGGGTCCATCTTTTGATTGTCGAGCTCGCGGGTCGGCTCTACACGATCGATACCGCGAGTAAGAACGGTGTCTTCAATCGCGGCAACGGCGAGCGCGTGCGCCTCTTGGAATCGGGATCGAGGCTCTCGCTATCCGGTCTCGTGAGCGTCGAGTGGCGTTTTTTTCACTGACGCTGGTACACATCGTATCGATTCAAATCGTCGTCGCCTAGAAAGCTCTCCACCCAACGAAGCGGCAGCTCGCGGCGAAGCGCCTCGGATTCGTCTTCGCTCGCCGCATGACAATAGCGATATGCGGCGGGCACGCCCCAAGTCATGATGTGATCGCCAGGCTCGAGCTCGCCGAGATCCAGCGCTTCCGACGGCACCCCGAGATAGTCCTCCCAAGGCACCAGCTTCTTGACGAAGCGCGGGAACTGGTCGAACCGCCAGGTCGTGTACGCCAACACGCCTCCAGAAGCCACGTGTTTCGCGACTTTGGTGAGCAGCCTCGAACGCAGTGCTCGTCCAGGCACGTGGTGTAACACGCCGAACAAGACGACCAGGTCAAACGTCGCCGACGCAAGCGCATCGGGCAGGAGCTCGGGCCCGGTGATGAAGTCGTGCTCGTAAAGCTCGACGGCGTCGAGAGCTGCGAGCCGAGGACGAGCGTGCTCCAGTGCAAGAGTGCTCGCATCAACGCCGACATAGGTGAACCGCACACCTCGCTGCGTCATAAAGCGCGCAAAGCGGCCGTTACCGCAGCCGAGATCGAGGACCTTGGGCTGAGCTTTTAGCTGAGATCCGATGCGGTCGAAGAGCACGTCCCACCCCCGCCACGCGCGCTCCCGCGTCTGATTGAACTCGTCCGCGCGCTCGGTGTAGAAACGCCGGTTGATCGCGTTGAGCTTCCGGACGGTCTCCTCGTTCAAGGTGCGATCGTAGGCGGCTCTCGGCCTTCGCACGGTGTGATCACTGCGCCAGGAAGCGCCCATGTGAGCGCGCCATCCCTAACGACGAACGCGCCGCCGACGAGCACGTGGGCGACGCCTTCAGCGTATTGATGCGGCTCAAAAAACGTCGCTGTATCGCGAAGGGCCTCGAGATCCAGAACGACGAGATCCGCATAGAAGCCTTCACGCACGAGGCCGCGGTTGCGAAAGCCGAGGATCTGCGCTGGAAGCGACGTCGCCGATCGAATCGCGCTCTCGACGGAAAGCCTCCCGCGCTCCATCGCGTAGCGGCGCACTTTGCGAGGAAAGGTGCCGTAATAACGCGCATGCACGAAGCCGTCACCCGGCAGTGCGATGCCGGCATCCGAAGCCGTTGCCATCCATGTCTCGGCGGCGTAGATATCGACGTCGATCTCGGACAAGGAATAGCCGCGAAGCTGCGCGCCCCCGCGTTGATCGGCGAACCCTTCTCTCTGAAGATGAAGCGCGAGCTCGACCGCATCGAGCGTGAGCTCTTTCATGAGCACGGCGAGCGTCTTTCCGACATAGCTCTCGTTCGGGAACCTCATCACGACGATGTTCTCGGCGCCGCCGCGACGGTTCAGCTCGTGAAGGATGTCGCCTTCGAGCGCGCGCGTCTGAGCTTCGTGTGTCAGCACGTCCTCAAGCGCTTCCGCGTGGGTCAGCTTCTCGCGCTCGTCGCCGTGCACCCATCCGGGTATCAATCGTGTCGACCCATCGCTTCCGGTCGTGTTGTAGGGATAGTGGTCGGCGAAGATCGGCACGCCACGAGCGCGAGCGCGCTCGATGAGCTGCACCGCGGCGCGGCTCGAGCCCCAAAAATCCGCGCCCCGCGCTTTCGCGTGCGTCGCGACCGATGTCACACCTGTACGCTCCGCGATCGCGATGGTCTCTTCGATCGAATCGAGAAACGTCGGCTGGCCGGGCATCTCGTCGCTCGGGAGATACCACATCGGGTCGGCGCCGGAAGCGCGCTCGTGCTCGACGAAAACACCGTCATAAGGCGCCAGCGCTTCGACTACGGCGATGACCTCCTCCGTATCGCTCCAGCGTCCGGGGATGTATTCGAGGCCCGCGCTCATCCCGTAAGCTCCGGCCTCCATACCGTCGACGACGAGACGGCGCATCGTCGCGATCTCGGGTGGCGTCGCGAGGCGCTGCATACGGCCGATCTCTTGGTCCGCAAAGGGCTCATCCGGATTCTCGGCCATCGCCATCGCGCGGACAGTGTTGTGTCCAACCATGAGCACGGCATTCGGGCCCAACTTTTTCTCTTCGAGCTCGCGTTTCTGAGCCGCGATCGAAAGAGGAGAGCGGCCATCTTGGTTGACGACCACCGTCGTAACGCCTTGGCTTACCAAGTTGGGCGCGGCGCGCCGTTTCGCGTCCTCTGAGCGTAACCCGTTTCCGCGGTAGCCGTCCGCATGAGAGTGCAGATCGATGAATCCTGGAGCTACGGTGAGCCCGTTGAGATCGATCCGGCGCGCGGCGGCGCGACCTTCGAGACTGCCGACGGCGACGATACGGCCGTTTCGGATCCCGATATCCGCCTCGAACCACGGGTTCCCGGTACCGTCGATGACGTGCGCATCCGAAAGCACGAGATCTAGCTCCTGCCCCGTCGCGGTGGCTCCGATGAAAAGTAGGAAAAGTAGCCAAAGAAGGGTAGTTTTCCGCATGACGCGCGAAGTTTATCGCATAATGCTCCGATGACGGACGAAGCGAGCACAGAGCGCAAAAAAAGAGCCTCTTCGGGCGGATATTCAGACGTTGGGACGCCTTCTCGGCGCGACGTTGAAGCGGCATGGCGGCAGCGAGCTGTGCCTGTTCTTCGAGCTCCAGCTCCAGGTGCAAACGCGTGCTGTCAGAGACGAGAACCCGTACCGGCTCTTTGAGGCGGTAGGCGGCGTCTCCCACGGTGACCGCATACATGCCGGCGGCGACTTGGTGAAACTGAAACTGGCCGGCGCTGCCGCTCCCCAGAATGTGGTGAAACGACCCCGGCTTGCGAAGGGAGCGGGCTCGCCGTCCCCGAGCCGGACAACGGGAGCGGGCGCTGTGCGCGGTTCTTGGCAACCCCTGCCAGCTGCGGAAGGCCGAGCTCTAGTCGAGTCTAGTATGCTAGTGACCGTCTCCCCTCATGTTCGCGATCTCGCTTGCTCTCTTCCTTATCGAAGCGGGGACCGGCCAGCTCACTCGCCCCTCTTTACCGTAGATGCGAACGACGAGCTCGGCTTCGCCAATCGTCTCTGGTAGCATCGGCCCTCCATCATCCTCTGCCAGAGAGAATGCCAACCAAAAGACGTCGTACGAATAGTCGCGGCCTTTGGTGCCCGAAAGCGCTTTGGCCGAACGCAGTTCCGGATGCTTTACCCCACGAACCCCAACGGGGCCGTCGGCCGAGGTCTTTGGCCGCAGGCGGGCGACCCACTCGCGAGGAATGATCCCAGAACCCTCACGCGGGTCGATCTCCATCAAGATGATGGTGTCGGCGATCGATTCGGCTCTTTTGACGAGAGCCACGGTTTCTTCATCGGTGAGACCTTGCTCAAACTCCTTCAGCCGGGCGGCGGCACGGATGACCTCTGGCGTCAGCCAAGTCGCCCGCAGTTTGAAATAACGAAGTCGGGACAGGTTCACTGTCGCGCGTTGCAAGTAGCAGGCGAGTCAATGGAGTCCTTCGGTGTCGCTGGGATAGGCCGGGGTGTGATTGTGAGCGCTGAAACGACGTCCGAGTAGCTTCGGTCCAGCTCGTCTCGGACCTCCCAAAACCGCCACATATGCTCGACCGCCTTCGTCATGATACGTCCTGCGTGAAACCGATCACGTGTTTGCGACCCTACTTCGCATTCGGATCGCATCTAAGTAATGCAGCGTCTCAGGGTCTCCATTGCCGGCAAAACGACATTTGTGAAATTCGATGAATCCGCATCAAGCTGGCGAACGTTGCCCGAGCCATGCGAAAGGAATTCGACCGCGCGTAAACGAAATTGACCCGACCGTGAACCGATCGTAGAATTTAATACAGTTACATTTTCCTGTTACATCCTTTCCACGTTTCGCTCTTTCTGCAGCCCGACGTGCGCGCGGCCTAAAGCACAACCAAATATGCAGATTTCGCCCAAAATTTCACTCGACAACATACGAAAGGAATCCGAGATGGGAGATCTTCGCGCAATCCCGCCGACTAAATTGCGCCTCAATTGGTTCGCCATCAGTGTCGTTCTTCTTGCGGCCACTTCCCAAGCGAGCTCCGAGCGACAACCGAAACCCATGACCAACGAGGACGTCATTCAACTCGTGAAACTTGGCGTCGACGACGAGGCCATGGCCGGCATGATTGCAAAGAGGCCAACCGCGTTCGCTCTTGGAGCTCAGGATCTTCAGCGGCTCCGGAGTTCCGGTGTGTCCGAAGCGACTGTCCACGCGATGCTCGAAACGAGTCAAAAAGGCACGCTGAGGGTTGTGACAGAACCTGTCGGAGTGACTGTGTTGGTCGCCGGTCAGAACGTCGGTGTCACTCCGTATGAGGGAACGCTCGCACCAGTCGAATACGTCGTCAAACTGGAGAAATACGGATATTCGACGGAAGAGTGGTCGTGCACGCTCGTTGCCGGTGCAGAAACAGCGCTATCCGTGGAACTCCAGTCGTGGGAGTTGGCACAGAGGGCAGGCGCAAAACCCGCTGAGCCTACGAGAGCCGAGCAGCGCGAAGAGGTTGTCGATGGAAAAGGCTCGAAGCTTCCTCTGGTGCTAGCGGGTGTGGCTGCGGCCGGTGCGACGGCTTTTGTGGTCGCCACTCGAGCAGGCGGCGGCCCAGTGACGTTTTCCGGAAACCTTGCCCCGGACGACGATCTGGCAGGAGGAGCCGACGACCGCCGGCATCAGATCGAGGTTCAGAACTCCGGAGTTATGCATGCGCAATTGAGTGTGGCTAACCCAAGAGCGGGAGGTGTTGAAATGGGTCTCTTTAGGGGATTCTGCGGCTCAACTCTGCGAGCTTGCGAGAGTTTGCAGTGGGTGAACTCCGTAGGCTCTATGGGCCTGCTCTCTTACCAGGTGGTGCCTGGAACGTACATGCTCGTTCTCGACAACGAGGCACCTTTTCCAACCAGCTACACTCTGACCGTGACACTCCCGTGATCAAGGAGGCACAAAAAGGGGGGCTGGACATAGACATGCCGGTCCCGAGACCGTCTCACCGCAACCCTCCCTCGAAAAACCGTTTGTCGCTGCCAATCGTCGCACCAAGCTAACAGGTCGAAACTCGCCGTCGCCGTGCGGGCGGAGATTGACGTGCGTCCTTCTTCATTAATTAGTACCCGTCCTGAAGCCTGTAAGGGATTGAGAAAAAAGGAGAAATCGCAAATTTAGGGCTAGTCTTCTGAGGGGGTGTCGATTAGGATCGTGTCGTTGAAAACATCCGATTCTAAATGACTTAACTCCAAAGGAGACCAGCCCTAAATGCGAAAACCGATCAACCCACAGCCAAATCTACGTGAGCCCTGGCTGGAGCTGGAGCACGCACGCAAGCTCGAAACGATCTCGTCGCTACTCGATGCCCATCCTAAGCTCAATGAGCTGGTACTGCAAGACCTAAGGTCGGTCACCCCACCGGCAGGGAGCGATGTTGGTCGTGGGGGAATGAGCGCGGAGCAGGTTCTCCGGGCGTTGTTGGTGAAGCAGCTGAATCAGTTCACCTATCGGGAGCTGGCGTTTCACTTGGCAGACTCTCGAAGCTATCGGACGTTTTGCCAGCTCGGCATCATAGAGCCGACCCCGTCGAAGTCGACCCTAGCAGCAAACATCAAAGCCGTGAAGTTCGAAACGCTGGAGCAGATCAACCGAGAGCTGGTGAGCGTTGCCGAGGATGCTGGGATCGAAAAGGGAAGAAAAGTACGAGTGGACTGCACGGTAGTGGAATCAAACATTCATCCGCCTACAGACTCCGAGCTTCTTTATGACTGTGTTCGGGTTCTCACTCGCGTGATGTGCCGAGCTCGCGAACTGCTGGGTACAGTAGTGGTCTTCGGCAATCGAACGCGTCGAGCGAAGAGACGTCGACTGGGAGTTCTGAACGCGAAGGATAAGCAACAAAGGCGTGGCGTCTATCGAGATCTACTGAAGGTGACGGAAGAAACCTATCGCTCCGCTCAACGCGTTGCAGCACAGTTGGAAGAGTCGGGCTTGACCGAGCCGGTGAAGCGAGCGAGCGCGGAGAGGATCGCCGCGGATTTTGAGCACTTTCTCGTCCTCACCAAGAAAGTCATCAACCAAACCCAACGCCGAGTGATCGACGAAGAGCGTGTGCCTGCGGAGGAAAAAGGTCGTTTCTATCTTCGAAGAACACACCGACATTATTCGCAAAGACCGGCGCGAGACTCTCTACGGCCACAAGGTGTGTATGACTGGTGGCTCGTCCTCGATGATTTTGGATTGCGTGATCTTGGATGGGAATCCGTCCGATTCAACTCTCGCGGAAACCATGATCGACCGTCAAGTCGAACTCTACGAACGGGCCCCGCGCCAGGTTGCCTACGATGGCGCGTTTTCTTCAAAGGCAAACTTGGAAGCCATCAAAGGCAAGGGAGTTGAAGATGTTGCCTTTACCAAGGCTCATTTCGCGGTGACCGATATGGTCAAGAGTTCCTGGGTCTATCAACGCCTGCGGCGATTTCGCTGCGGAATCGAAGGCGTCATTTCGTTCTTGAAACGAGTCTTTGGTCTCGACCGATGCACATGGCGCTCATTGCCTTCTTTTAAATCGTACGTATGGAGTTCCATCATCACCTGCAACCTACTGATGATGGCAAGACACTTATTACGATAATAACTATTACTCTTCCGCCCCTTATAGCCATGGATTGCTGACGATTCGCCTCTCGTTTCGTCCAAGATTTTCATTCGCTCTCAACCCCACGAAGCCCCTTCCGAAAACGTACAATACCCACATCTTCGATAGGTCTCTCGCACACCACAAGTTATGGTGTTTCTGGACAGGAACTAATTAATGTCCCACTCGGGGATGGTTGAAATCCCTCGCCTTTAGGCGAAGCCTTTAGGAGGCTTGGGGTACGATCCCCAGGTGAAAGGATATCGTAAATCATCGCACACGACGTACCAGTTAAACTATCACTTCGTATTTATCACGAAGTACCGCAAGCCGGCCTTGAGAGGGGATGTAGCGGTTCGTCTCCGGGATCTCATCCGGGAGATCTGTGCTCGGAACCAGATAGAAATACTGAAGGGTCATGTGCGGCCTGAGCACGTGCACCTGTTGCTGAGCGTGCCGCCGAATTTGTCGCCGAGTCGAGTGATGCAGTTGATCAAGGGTAAGACGTCGAATCGTCTGATGCGCGACTTACGGACGATGCGGAAGGAGTTCTGGGGTCGGCACCTATGGGCACGGGGTTACTTCGTGGTGACAACGGGCAACGTGACGGATGAGGTGATAGCGAAGTATATAGAGTTGCAGGGTGCCGTGCCCCAGGACGACGATTCTTTCAAGGTCAGTGAGTAGTGAAACGAGGCAAGGACAAGCCGACTTTAGTCGGCGACGTGAACCCATCGCCTTTAGGCGATGGAGCGCACGCGCTCAGTCCGGGACGGGCCACCGGTCGCGAAGGCTGTGTTCCGATATGGTGGAGATGGTGCTTAGCATGTGGAGTACGGCTGATGGCCCTGGTTGACAGCTTCTTCAGCTTCTATGAAGAAGGAAGTGGACGCGACCGTGAGCGCATGTTACGATTTATCCAAATACTTTCCTATCTACAGATTTTTCGGAAACGCCGCACATTTCGACCGACCCCGAGCTCGCGCGGCTGATTCAGACCTTGATACCGAGGGCGTCCGCCCCGTATCGAGCCTAAGAAATTGTTGTCTTTCTTTCTATCTTATCCAGAACGACCTTCGACAAAGCCTCCGTTATATCTGCGGAGGCCGGAAATGATTCGAGTGCGGAGGAAAGGAGACCGAGATGGGAAATCGTCACATGAACAAACCCGCCAGGTTGATTCTCCATTCGCTCGTCGTAAGCATCGTTTTTCTCGTCGCCAGCTCCCGGGCGATCTCCAGAGGACAGCCGAGATCCATGACCAACGAGGATGTCATCGAGCTGGTCAAACTCGGCGTCAACGACGAGGCCATCGTGGAAATGATTGCAAAGAGGCCGACGGCGTTCTTGCTGGCAGCGCAGGATCTCCAGCGGCTCGAGCTTTCCGGGGTGCCCGAGACAGTTATCCAGGCGATGCTCGAAACGAGGCGGGCAGGCACGCTCAGGGTGGTGACAGAACCCCCCGGTGCGAACGTGATTATTTCGCGACAGCATGTCGGTGTCACGCCGTATGTTGGAGAGCTCGCTCCAGGTGAATACGTCGTCGAGCTACAAAAATCCGGATACTCGACGGAAGAGTGGTCGGTCACGGTTGTTCTTGGAGCACAAGCAACGTTGTCCACGACGATGCAACCTTCCGATGACGCCGCAGTAACCGGGGAGGCGGAAAGAGGCTCACCAGCAAAGCCTGTGGAATCCGCTGAAAAAAAGTCGGGTTCGAAGAAGCTCCTCGTTTTCGGTGGCCTCGGCGCGGCGGGGGCGGGCGCGGCGGTCGCCTTGGCGCGTACGAAGCCGACGGCCGTGGGGAGATGGCACCAGACTACCGCGTATCGCCCCAACACCAGCAGGGGAGCGTGGTCTCTCGAGGATATGGAATTCTTCCCCAATGTCACCGTCGTGGTGCATGAATACCAGAGCCCCTACGGTTCAGACTCGGGCACCTACACCGTCTCTGGCAAAAACATCCGGATCGACTTCTCGTCATGGAAGAGCCGAGAAGGCAGCTTCGACGAATCCAACATGAATCTCTCGACTGTGAGCTCCCGTCCCTGGTCGCTGCACTTCGCGCGCCAAGGAAATTGAACGGTGCTCGAGTCGTGGCACATCCAGGCCGCACGCCCGAGCCTGCTCATTCGAGCTGCCTGCGGAAAGTGAACGCGATCCGTTCACCGGACCGGCCCTCCGTTCTGTGGGCCAAACGGCACGGTTGTCCGACGCATGACTGCGGGCATTTGGCCCCAAAATCAGTGATGAGGTCGTCATCTGGGGACAAAGTTCCTCTCTTTCATCATCAAGCCTAAGACCATCAAGAAAATCCTTGACGCAATGGACCTGCCCTCACAAAAGCCCGAGCCACTCGCTCATTCGCCTTCCCTTTTCAAAGGGTACGACCTACGTGCCTCTCTGAACAACTAGCGTAACGACAAGGCCCGCGCAGCCGAACGCCACCCTATTTGACGCCAGCGCACGAGCACTATTCTCACCCACCATCATCTCTTTTCGATCCGCGACACGCGCCCGTAGACAATGTGGTTCTCTACCGCATCCTCTGCTCTTCGGGCGGCGTTGCGGGTCAGTCGAGCTTGCGCTCGACTTCGCGGATGCACTCGCGATCCATCTCGCCATCTTTCCAAAAGTCGAAGAAGCGTTCGTAGGCGTTCAGAGCGTCTTCTTTGTAGCCCCTTTCTTCGCGACGCAGGAAATAGAAGCTCCGAACGTAGCGGACGGGCTCGTAGATACGTTCTTCCGTCGAGTTGACGATCCGCTCGTACCACATCGTCGCTTCTCCGATATTGCCGGCCTCGCGATGAGCGTTGGCGATCGCGTACCAGATGACCGTGTGGACCTTCGACGCCTCGTGGAGGCAACATCGATTCAGCTTCGTTCAAATGGGAAATCGCTGACGCAAAGTCGCCCAGCGCGAGCGCGAGCTCGCCTTCGAGAAGTTGGTGCGTGCCAGTGTCATCCAGTCATCTGGGTTCCGTTCGTTGAACTCCTCGAGAACCGCTCGGGCGCGGGCAACGTCGCCGCGCGCCTGATAGGCCCTCGCGAGGGTCTCGAGGTAGCAGGAAACAGCTTTCAAGCTCTTCGAACTGCTCGATGGCCGCGTCGTAATCTTCGAGGCCGACGAGCAAGTTTCCGAGGTTGTGCCATGCCGATCCGTGGTCGGGATAGAGCTCGATCGCTATGCGATAGACTTCAGGCGCTCGATCGACAGTTTCGGGATTTGGGAAGTAGTGCCATCCTTCGATGTAGTGTCAATCTCTTGCGGAGAGTCGCTCGATATGCTGGAGCGCCGCTACCGCAAATTCGTCGGCCTCTTCTTGCCGGCCTAGGTCGTCGTGCACGACGCCGAGCTTCGCGAGCGCCATCGCGAATCCCGGGTCGAGATCCACCGCGCGTTGAAAGTGCGGCAGAGCCTCCTCTTCGCGGTAGCGTTCGTCCGATGGACTCGAAACTCGCTCGCCAGTCCCTCCGCAACCTTCCACAGTGCGTCCGGGATTCTCCGCTTCTGCCGAGTCGCTCGCCATCTCTCGAATCGCTCAACTCCTCGCTTCAGACGCTTAGGAAGCGCGTTTCCCTGCTTCTTTCCTTTCATCCCTGACCTCCTTTGCCTTTCTGGCTTCGGAGGACAAATTTAGCGCTTCACGTCTTCCCATTTCATGCACGCTTGCCGGAAGCACACGGAACATCGGCAGATTGTAAGACTCAAGGCGGGGCTGAATCGGTCTGAATCTGCACCCCGGCTGCCGGAATGGAGTACGAGCGGTTGGCGTCGTGTCAACGCGCATTGGCTCAGTATTTGCAGTCCGATCTGCAACCACAAAGTAAACACACCGAAAACGTAGGGATATCCACTCGAACCGCGGAAAAATCCCACGGTTCACGAGAGTCCGACATGAGAACTCACGCATTGCACAGGATCACGATCGCAATTGTAACTGCGCTTCTTCCGCTCTTGGTCGCAGGTTGTAACAATGGAGGGAGCGCGACTTCCAGCACGCCGGTCGCGACAGATCCGGATCCAGGCCGCGCAGTTGTCGAGCTATTTGTATCTGTTGACTCCCTCTTTTCCTACGTAGAAATAAGGGAAACCGCAGGAGTAGGTATTACGATTAACTGGCTACGGATTACGGCCTCCTCGAACACTTTGGGGGGAGCGACCGCAACTGGCGAGTACTTAGCTGGTTCGCTCTCCCGCGGTTGGCGGGTTGAAGGGAATGGCTTCTACGCAGTTGTTTTCCCTTCAGTTGACTTGCCGCCCGACCAGCAACTTGTCCGGGCCGAGCTGAACTACACTGACGACAATGGTAACCAGGCGACGGTTGTTTACGATCCTGTAAAGGGGTAGATATCTGATACACGTGTTTCGGGTTGTCTCTCGTCAAAACTCGTCCGCCTGTGAAATCAAGGTCTTAACACCCGCTTGCGTTCCGGGCCGAAGAAACTAGTCTTGCCCGGGCATGAGGGCGTTCGCAATCACGAAGGCGACGCCATTGGAAAGCTGCCCGTCCGCGTTCTTGGGAGATGTCCCGGCCGCTGTTGAATTTGGTCGGGTAGCGGCGGCACCTGTGAATACTCTTAGGCAGCAACCTCATCGCTGTCAAGAGATTTCTGTTTGCTTCTAAGCGCGTGAACGAGAGCGCCCATATGGCGATAGCCTTTGATACGGTGAAACTTTTTCTCCGCCGTGACGACGCCGAGAGCGGTCCATCGGCGAATCATGGAAGGACTCTTCCACCGCTTGACGTTTCTCGAGACTCTGCGGATGGTGCCGTTGAGATTCTCGATGGCGTTTGTCGTGGCCAGAGATTTGCGAAGTAACTCGGGTAGAGCGAGCTTCACAACCGTGAGTGTCTCTTCCATCCCTTCGCGAAGGCTTCCGGCAGCTTCGTCGTAGCCGTTTCGCTCGAGCCACGACACCAATGCCTGAAGTCGCTTGCGCGCCTTGTCGGCACTCTTGCATTTGTACGCTTCCTTCATTGTCTGGAGCACGTAGGCGTGACGGGACTTGGGAAGGTACGAGCGAAGATTTCGGAGTTTGTGGAGCTGGCATCTTTGGATAACCGCGAGATCCCCCAAAACGTCGACGAGTGCTTTGCGGATCCCTTTGCCTCCGTCCACTACGCAGAGAATCGATTCGTCGATCCGCAATCCCCGCTCGAGAAGGTTCTGCAACATCGCGGTGCACACCCGAGAGTTTTCCGTCGAGCCCAGCCATATACCCAAGGGCACCTTCGTTCCATCTATTGTGATACCGAGAGTTACGACGACGGTCTGTCCGGCCACCTCAAGGCCATCCATCATTAGTGCCGCAAGCTCGAACTCCTCTAGCCTCCGAGATAGGTATTCCTCGAGCTTCTTAGTCGTCTGGCTCACGAGGTGACGGCTGGCGGCACTCTTGCTCGTGCCACGAGACTTCAACTTCGCCGAGGGTTTGTCCAGACTCGATTCGTAATTTCGGGTCGATACCCCCACCAAGATCTGGTTCAGCACTCGCTCCGGAAGCGGGTCTTCTTCGCGGAAGGCTTCGAAGTGTGGAAGCGACGCCTCCTCGCCCGACTTCGAACGAACTCGAGGTCGCGACACTTGGATTCGACGACCGCCGAAGCTCAGCTCCCCATCCGTGCTCCCCCAGTGGTTATGAGTTCGCTCCTTCTCGTGCTTGCCCTTCGGCCCCGTCCTTGCTCGTACACCCATTCCGTCAGGTCCGCCTTCGTGGCCGCGATCCCAGCTATCATCGGTAGCAGTATCTGACCGACTTGGCCAACTACCTTGCCCGTAGGCGAGTGCGTTTGCTTTCTTACTGGCTTCTTTGATTTCCTTGGCATGGTGGCTCCTTGTCCCCCTCTGGAGACGGTTGGTTTGGCAGACCTATTCTTAGGCCGGCCAAGGAGCCGCCGCTACCCCAAATTCAACATCCGGCGGGACATCCCCCGTTCTTGACGTAGATCGTGTAAGTCCCAGCTCCGATCCCCGTCATACTCTGGTCGACGACGATGCGCGTGCTGGACCTGCTGACGATAGACCCCTGGCCGATGAAAGTACCTCCACGGTAGACCTGATCCACGGCTCCGCCGTCGAAATTGGATCCATCGATGGTCATTCGGAAGTTCGCGTTCGAGTTGGGCTTCGATGTCGGGGAGAAGGACGAAACGCTTGGTGGCGGCGTTGGATCGGCAGTGATCTCGAACGTCCTCCCATTGGAAAGCTGACCGTCGGAGTTCTTCACGTAGATGGTATAGGTGCCAACGCCGATTCCCGTCATGCGCTGATCGACGACGACGCGCGTGCTCGACCGGCTGACGATGGAGCCCTGACCGATGAAGGTGCTTCCGCGGTAGACCTGATCCACGGCCCCCGAGTCGAAGTTCGAGCCATTGATAGTCATGCGAAAGTCCGCATCCGAATTGCGTTTGGATTTCGGAGAGATGGACGAAAGGCTCGGCGGCGACGTTGGCACGGGCACATCCGGGGTGATCTCGAAGGTCCTGCCATTCGAAAACTGCCCATCGGAGTTCTTTACGTAGATGGTGTAAGTGCCGACGCCGATCCCCGTCATGCGCTGATCGACGACGATGCGCGTGCTCGACCGGCTGGCGATGGCGCCCTGACCGATGAAGGTGCTTTCTCGGTAGACTTGATCCACCGCCCCCGAGTCGAAGTTGGAGCCGTTGATGGTCATGCGGAAATCCGCATCCGAATCGGGTTTGGATCTCGGGGAGATGGACGAGAGGCTCGGCGGCGCCGTTGGCACGGGCACATCCGGGGTGATCTCGAAGGTCTTACCATTCGAAACCCGCCCATCCGAGTTCTTCACGTAGATGGTGTAGGTGCCGACGCCGATCCCCGTCATGCGCTGATCGACGACGACCTCGGTGCTCGACCGCCGGACGAGGGTGCCCTGGCCAATGAAGGTGCTTCCACGATAGACCTGGTCCACGGCTCCGGCGTCGAATTTGGAGCCCGAGATGGTCATCCGGAAGTCGGCGTCGGAGTTGGCGCGGCTCGTCGGTGCGAGCGCGGTGATGGTTAGATCTGAACCAGGAGAGCCCGGAGTCGGGGTCGGGGTTGGAGTCGGGGTCGGAGTCGGAGTCGGAGTCGGAGTCGCCGCTCTGCAAGGATCGGTCGTGGGGGGCACGGTGCCCTTGTTGTAGATGAAAAAGGAACGCCGCCCGGGCATGACCTCCGGGTCGATCCACCAAAAGCCGTTCCGGTCACAACCACCGCCGCAGCACATTTAGCTTACGCGTACCCCGACCGTCTTGGTCCGGGCCGGATCGCAAACGAGCTCGGTGACCCAAGCCACGTGCCCCCAGGGCGGGCCCACGTCCGGCAGAGCAATTATGGTGCCCACCGCCGGAATCGTACTGACTGGGTAGGTGTCGGAGCCGTGCTCCGCGCTGATGCCTCGATGGCATCTACCGGCTGGGGGAGACCCTATCCAACACGTGGCGTCTCCCCAGTTCGGGAGGCCAACACTCCAATTCTCTCGGGCCATTTTCCAGGCCCACCACACGCAATTCCCTTTGTCCTGGCAGCAGTCCTCTCCCGGGCAGCAATACGGGTTTCCTGGTGACGTCTCACCGGCGCAAGTGTTCGAGGGAGCAAGCTGGTCGGATGAGGAAACCGTGACCGTCGTCTCGACGCCTACCTGGGTCGAGAAGCGAGGCTCAGGAGCGTTTTGTGAAGGCGCCGTCGTCGGGGAGATCTTGCAGGAGGGTATGAGGTAGACATCAGCCAGCGTAGCCGCGATGCCGAGAATCTGAACACATCGAGTCCATTTCAAGCTGACCATCGTTTTCCTCCTTCGTCTCGCACGAGCGATCGCTTGGAAGATCACACGCGAGCAGGAGAACGATCGTCCACCAAGGTGGATAGGTCCCCCGCCGGTCAGAATGTTGTTGGGCTTGGAAGTACAGGTATCTAGGATTTATAGATTAGTTAGTTCCTGTCCAGAAACACCATAACTTGTGGTGTGCGAGAGACCTATCGAAGATGTGGGTATTATACGTTTTCGGAAGGAGCTTCGTGGGGTTGAGAGCGAATGAAAATCTTGGACGAAACGAGAGGCGAATTGTTAGCAATCCATGGCTATAAGGGGCGGAAGAGTAATAGTTGTTATCATAATAAGTGTCTTGCCATCATCAGTAGGTTGCAGGTGATGATGGAACTCCATACGTACGATTTAAAAGAAGGCAATGAGCGCCATGTGCATCGGTCGAGACCAAAGACTCGTTTCAAGAACGAAATGACGCCTTCGATTCCGCAGCGAAATCGCCGCAGGCGTTGATAGACCCAGGAACTCTTGACCATATCGGTCACCGCGAAATGAGCCTTGGTAAAGGCAACATCTTCAACTCCCTTGCCTTTGATGGCTTCCAAGTTTGCCTTTGAAGAAAACGCGCCATCGTAGGCAACCTGGCGCGGGGCCCGTTCGTAGAGTTCGACTTGACGGTCGATCATGGTTTCCGCGAGAGTTGAATCGGACGGATTCCCATCCAAGATCACGCAATCCAAAATCATCGAGGACGAGCCACCAGTCATACACACCTTGTGGCCGTAGAGAGTCTCGCGCCGGTCTTTGCGAATAATGTCGGTGTGTTCTTCGAAGATAGAAACGACCTTTTCCTCCGCAGGCACACGCTCTTCGTCGATCACTCGGCGTTGGGTTTGGTTGATGACTTTCTTGGTGAGGACGAGAAAGTGCTCAAAATCCGCGGCGATCCTCTCCGCGCTCGCTCGCTTCACCGGCTCGGTCAAGCCCGACTCTTCCAACTGTGCTGCAACGCGTTGAGCGGAGCGATAGGTTTCTTCCGTCACCTTCAGTAGATCTCGATAGACGCGACGCCTTTGTTGCTTATCCTTCGCGTTCAGAACTCCCAGTCGACGTCTCTTCGCTCGACGCGTTCGATTGCCGAAGACCACTACTGTACCCAGCAGTTCGCGAGCTCGGCACATCACGCGAGTGAGAACCCGAACACAGTCATAAAGAAGCTCGGAGTCTGTAGGCGGATGAATGTTTGATTCCACTACCGTGCAGTCCACTCGTACTTTTCTTCCCTTTTCGATCCCAGCATCCTCGGCAACGCTCACCAGCTCTCGGTTGATCTGCTCCAGCGTTTCGAACTTCACGGCTTTGATGTTTGCTGCTAGGGTCGACTTCGACGGGGTCGGCTCTATGATGCCGAGCTGGCAAAACGTCCGATAGCTTCGAGAGTCTGCCAAGTGAAACGCCAGCTCCCGATAGGTGAACTGATTCAGCTGCTTCACCAACAACGCCCGGAGAACCTGCTCCGCGCTCATTCCCCCACGACCAACATCGCTCCCTGCCGGTGGGGTGACCGACCTTAGGTCTTGCAGTACCAGCTCATTGAGCTTAGGATGGGCATCGAGTAGCGACGAGATCGTTTCGAGTTCGCGTGCGTGCTCCAGCTCCAGCCAGGGCTCACGTAGATTTGGCTGTGGGTTGATCGTTTTTCGCATTTAGGGCTGGTCTCCTTTGGAGTTAACCCTAATCGAACAATAATTCATGACGCTAGCGCGAGTTCGATTCTTTCAAAGAGTGTCTGAGTGGAGGAGTTTGTGGCCATTCGGAGCGCGTTTCGACCACTAACGCGAACGAGGCGGCCGGCTTTGTTGATGATGCGGAAGCGGATGGTGCGGATGGTGTGCAGCAGATGGGTGCATGTACGCTTTCGAGAGATGCCTTTCGTTTCAGCGATGGTGTCGAGCTGAAAGCTGCGACACAGGTTGTGTGCGAGCACGTTCAACTGTTGCCAGGCGCTATTGGCGGCATAGTTTTTAGTGGGCACGACGTCGAGAGCGAACTGGCTGCGCAATTCGGCGAAGGTTTTCTCTTGGCCGCCTCGCCCAGCAGCGAAGTACCAAAGGCGTTGGACGGTGAGCGATTTGTTGGTGGCGACGGCTGAGTACTCGAAGTAGCCGTCGTCTGGAGAAAACAGGTCGAGCTGGAAGTTCTTCGCCGTTCGATGTCGAACTCGCTTCCGATAGATCGCGATCCGGACGGTGATATTCCAGGGCTCGATGAAGTGTTTGATGGAGAAGCCGTCGATTTCGTCACTCACGCGGTGCCATCGCTTGCGCCCAGCGACGACCTCCTTTAGGCCGAGCCACGGCCAGAACGGAGCCTTGATCGCGAACTCGCTTCGGGAGCGCTCTAGCCTCTTGAGAATCTTTTCGTTGAAAAACGCGGCGTCCGTGCGGAATTCCAGCTTTCGGGACCGACCGAACTGGCCCCGTAGCTCGCCTATCAGTTCCCGTAGAAACGCATCGGCACCCTTGGAGTCGTGAACGTTGCCAGGACGATTTCTGGATTTGAGAATCTGGCCCGTCTGAGCCAGGTGAGCGAACAAAGGGTAGTAACTTTTATTGCCTCTCCTGCCATTTCAGTGGATCCTCTCGAGGGTGAGACCGCCACAGTTTAGGTAGACGAGACTGATGAGAGCTTCGGCAGAGTGGAGTCCAAAGCTGCGGTGGCTCAGCAGCCGGATTTTGTTGTTCATTCCTTCGAGTCGGCCGTTGCTGAGTCTCCACGTGACCCACGCGATGACGCCATCGAAGTGGCTGCGGATCATCTTCGCCGCGCGTTTGACGGGCTCTATCCTCGAGCTCATAGCGCGCCGCAGCCATCCTCGGAGAAACTTCTTGGCCCATGTCTCGGTTTTGTAGGTGTAGAGGTCCATGAAGTCGTCGCGCAGAAGCATGGCGCGGTAGAGGCGACGATTAGCTCGCACCTGCTCGCGGAGCACCCGTTTGTCTTTCGCGCTGCGGTTGTGTTTGGCCTTGAGAAGGGGAAACTTGGTGTTCTTGAGGTTGCGTCGGGCAGTCCCTTTGAGCTCGCGCACCAGCTCGCGCCGGGTCTTATCCACGGCCTCGTTCAGATGCTTGACGATGTGGAAGCGGTCAAAGATCACCCGTGCCTGAGGTCTTTGGCCCCGTGAATAGCACCTTTTCCAGGTTCTGCATACACCGTGCAGAATCACCTATAGTGGCGGCGAGCGGGTGCCCCAGCACGAGCTTCTCGCCTGCGCCCAGTGCGGCTGTTTCGCGTTTTCGTGCTTCGAAGATTTTGCGATTAGGGTTAAGTACTTGTGGCGTTTGCGGTAGCTGATCTCGTCCATCCCAATCACCCGCAATCCATCGAGCTCGCGCCGCTCATCCCGCTGCTCGGCAACCACTCGCTGGATGATCCGTCGCACCGAACGCCACGTCACTCGGAAATAGTTCGCTACGGCGCTGACGTCCGTCCTCTGTGCCAGCCACGCTACCTCTTGTTCGAAGCTTTTGGTAAAGCGGCTTCCCTTGTCGGCCCAAGGCACCTTTTCTCTGACCACTCCACACCGCCGACATACCACTCGTCGGATCGAGTAGCGAAGATAGGTCCGGACTCCGAACAGGTTCAAGTGCCGCCAGTAGCGATTGTAGCGATCTTTGTTCTTGCGGACCTTTCGTCCGCAAATCCCGCACAGAGGCTTCCTCCTCCGTGGTACTACATCCACCACCACTCTGGCTTTGTCCGCCTGGAAGTGGAAACCTCGGACCCACAGGCCTTGCAATCCGATGAGCTTGTTGACTAACGTAGTAACGCGCATCGCGGGAACGCTCTTTTCTCTTTCGGAAAAAAAGATTCTAGCGTTCTCGCCGATGCGCATCTACACATGGCTTACCCTCTCAACCCACGGGCCTCACCAAATGCCACCGCCCCTCAGCGGGAGACGAGGCTGTGGGAAACGCCCCCACGGTTCTGGTCGTTCAGACCTTGCTCACGACTGAGTTCTCTTCGAAGCCTGGAAGGGCGTTTTCCATAGCCTCCACTAATCGAGCCCCCCCTTCCTTATTCCATATGAATTAATCTTTCTTGTATATATATCAGGAGGGGCCTGTGGGCGCTCGTGGGAAACGCGAAGCGTTTTCCAAGCGATTGTGGAAAACGCCGCTCCACGTTTGTACGTGCTCACAACCTTTCCCTAAACGCCTCTCTCGCCCGGAGTTTCCGGCGTTTTCCACAATCGCGGCAGCGTCCATAGGCCATGCCCTCCAACACAAATCAGATCCCCCGAAACGACAGGAGAACCCTTTTATTCTTCTTGCGATGAGGATTGAATCCTCGAAACGCCCATCCAACCTGATTGCCTGCCTGAACCACGGTGCCGTCCATATCTACCGTCAGACGGTTCAGACCCAATCGCTCGATCTGCTCGTGGACCAATACACCGTTCAACTCCGATAGGCCCTTGAGCCGCTCTCCCGTGAATTGCTTCAGCCAATTCACGATCGTCGGACGGCTCGGTAGTCTTCTCAACCCACAGAAGCGAAGCAGCATCGGGTCATCACAGACATACTGCAGGTGCTCTAGACGACGAGCTCCCACGAGCAGCATCCCAACCAACACCAGAACCAGTCGGACGCTCCCGTAGTCCGACCGAATGCCTTTTCCTCTGCACGCCTTTCCTACCCGGCGGCTTAGCTCAACGCGGTGCAAATATCGTGAAAACAGTTCCAGTCCACCAAACGAGCTCAGGTTCTGCTCTGTGAACTCGATCGGAAGATCCTTGTTGAAGTTCCGGCGAAATCGAGATAGTTTCAAGCGCACTATAGGGGCCTCTGGTCGTTTGGTGTTTTGTTTGGAAGCAACGCTCCAAACATAAACCCAGAGGCTCCTTTGTCAATACTTTCGCGCTACTTTGCTCTCTTTTTTTTGCGGGATGTCCCGCCGGATGTTGAATTTGGGGTAGCGGCGGCTCCTTGGCCGGCCTAAGAATAGGTCTGCCAAACCAACCGTCTCCAGAGGGGGACAAGGAGCCACCATGCCAAGGAAATCAAAGAAGCCAGTAAGAAAGCAAACGCACTCGCCTACGGGCAAGGTAGTTGGCCAAGTCGGTCAGATACTGCTACCGATGATAGCTGGGATCGCGGCCACGAAGGCGGACCTGACGGAATGGGTGTACGAGCAAGGACTGACCGCATTGCACCTACTCCTGAGAGAGGACGCGGAGAAGATCGCGGGGCCGAAGGGCAAGCACGAGAAGGAGCGAACTCATAACCACTGGGGGAGCACGGATGGGGAGCTGAGCTTCGGCGGTCGTCGAATCCAAGTGTCGCGACCTCGAGTTCGTTCGAAGTCGGGCGAGGAGGCGTCGCTTCCACACTTCGAAGCCTTCCGCGAAGAAGACCCGCTTCCGGAGCGAGTGCTGAACCAGATCTTGGTGGGGGTATCGACCCGAAATTACGAATCGAGTCTGGACAAATCCTCGGCGAAGTTGAAGTCTCGTGGCACGAGCAAGAGTGCCGCCAGCCGTCACCTCGTGAGCCAGACGACTAAGAAGCTCGAGGAATACCTATCTCGGAGGCTAGAGGAGTTCGAGCTTGCGGCACTAATGATGGATGGCCTTGAGGTGGCCGGACAGACCGTCGTCGTAACTCTCGGTATCACAATAGATGGAACGAAGGTGCCCTTGGGTATATGGCTGGGCTCGACGGAAAACTCTCGGGTGTGCACCGCGATGTTGCAGAACCTTCTCGAGCGGGGATTGCGGATCGACGAATCGATTCTCTGCGTAGTGGACGGAGGCAAAGGGATCCGCAAAGCACTCGTCGACGTTTTGGGGGATCTCGCGGTTATCCAAAGATGCCAGCTCCACAAACTCCGAAATCTTCGCTCGTACCTTCCCAAGTCCCGTCACGCCTACGTGCTCCAGACAATGAAGGAAGCGTACAAATGCAAGAGTGCCGACAAGGCGCGCAAGCGACTTCAGGCATTGGTGTCGTGGCTCGAGCGAAACGGCTACGACGAAGCTGCCGGAAGCCTTCGCGAAGGGTTGGAAGAGACCCTCACGGTTGTGAAGCTCGCTCTACCCGAGTTACTTCGCAAATCTCTGGCCACGACAAACGCCATCGAGAATCTCAACGGCACCATCCGCAGAGTCTCGAGAAACGTCAAGCGGTGGAAGAGTCCTTCCATGATTCGCCGATGGACCGCTCTCGGCGTCGTCACGGCGGAGAAAAAGTTTCACCGTATCAAAGGCTATCGCCATATGGGCGCTCTCGTTCACGCGCTTAGAAGCAAACAGAAATCTCTTGACAGCGATGAGGTTGCTGCCTAAGAGTATTCACAGGTGCCGCCGCTACCCGACCAAATTCAACAGCGGCCGGGACATCTCCTTTTTTTGCGATTAGGGTTAAAAGAAGGCAATGAGCGCCATGTGCATCGGTCGAGACCAAAGACTCGTTTCAAGAACGAAATGACGCCTTCGATTCCGCAGCGAAATCGCCGCAGGCGTTGATAGACCCAGGAACTCTTGACCATATCGGTCACCGCGAAATGAGCCTTGGTAAAGGCAACATCTTCAACTCCCTTGCCTTTGATGGCTTCCAAGTTTGCCTTTGAAGAAAACGCGCCATCGTAGGCAACCTGGCGCGGGGCCCGTTCGTAGAGTTCGACTTGACGGTCGATCATGGTTTCCGCGAGAGTTGAATCGGACGGATTCCCATCCAAGATCACGCAATCCAAAATCATCGAGGACGAGCCACCAGTCATACACACCTTGTGGCCGTAGAGAGTCTCGCGCCGATCTTTGCGAATAATGTCGGTGTGTTCTTCGAAGATAGAAACGACCTTTTCCTCCGCAGGCACACGCTCTTCGTCGATCACTCGGCGTTGGGTTTGGTTGATGACTTTCTTGGTGAGGACGAGAAAGTGCTCAAAATCCGCGGCGATCCTCTCCGCGCTCGCTCGCTTCACCGGCTCGGTCAAGCCCGACTCTTCCAACTGTGCTGCAACGCGTTGAGCGGAGCGATAGGTTTCTTCCGTCACCTTCAGTAGATCTCGATAGACGCGACGCCTTTGTTGCTTATCCTTCGCGTTCAGAACTCCCAGTCGACGTCTCTTCGCTCGACGCGTTCGATTGCCGAAGACCACTACTGTACCCAGCAGTTCGCGAACTCGGCACATCACGCGAGTGAGAACCCGAACACAGTCATAAAGAAGCTCGGAGTCTGTAGGCGGATGAATGTTTGATTCCACTACCGTGCAGTCCACTCGTACTTTTCTTCCCTTTTCGATCCCAGCATCCTCGGCAACGCTCACCAGCTCTCGGTTGATCTGCTCCAGCGTTTCGAACTTCACGGCTTTGATGTTTGCTGCTAGGGTCGACTTCGACGGGGTCGGCTCTATGATGCCGAGCTGGCAAAACGTCCGATAGCTTCGAGAGTCTGCCAAGTGAAACGCCAGCTCCCGATAGGTGAACTGATTCAGCTGCTTCACCAACAACGCCCGGAGAACCTGCTCCGCGCTCATTCCCCCACGACCAACATCGCTCCCTGCCGGTGGGGTGACCGACCTTAGGTCTTGCAGTACCAGCTCATTGAGCTTAGGATGGGCATCGAGTAGCGACGAGATCGTTTCGAGCTCGCGTGCGTGCTCCAGCTCCAGCCAGGGCTCACGTAGATTTGGCTGTGGGTTGATCGTTTTTCGCATTTAGGGCTGGTCTCCTTTGGAGTTAAGTCATTTAGAATCGGATGTTTTCAACGACACGATCCTAATCGACACCCCCTCAGAAGACTAGCCCTAAATTTGCGATTTCTCCTTTTTTCTCAATCCCTTACAGGCTTCAGGACGGGTACCAGTTAATGGTGAATGGCGGCCGGCCTATTGTCAACCCCCACAGGGCATGAGACTCTGCCGAAGCCGCGCCGGTCTAGACTAGAAAGCGTAGCCGAGGGAGAGCCCGAAGGATTGGTTTTGATAGGAGTCTCCGGGTCCTCTCCTATGTTCCAGAGGCCCCACGTGTATCTCACATCGATCGCTTTGTCCAGCGGGTAGGGTGGAGGAGTTACCTCCACCCCCCCCTCGTCGCCTGTCGAACCACCATGAAGGGTCCGACATTGTGCAGCGTGCTGCGTTACGGCACTAGGCGACCCCGCGTGGGTTCCTCATGTCAAGGAGCCGACCTTGCTCTCAAAAGGTACATTGCACGAAACGTAGGAAAGACGAAGCTCGGGCCTACATTCCTGTAGGGAGAGCAAACCCCACTTCTTCAACCGCCGAGAGGGTAGACGCCAGTTATCGTTTGCGTTACGATGCTTTGTTTTAAAAGCACGTAGTCGCATACGAATCCAGCTATCAAGGTTACGAAACAAGTACGCAACCTGAGCTACCCCGACGTAGTTGGCCCATCCTCGAATAACTGGATTCAGGTCTTCGAGGATGGCCTCGACGTTTCTCCCTTGGTGGCGTTTTGTCAGCGTTCGGACGCGGTCTTTGAACCTATCTATGGACTTATCTCGGATTCCAAGACGGTAGTTCCGAAAGTGAAACCCGAGAAACTCGAAACCCTCATTGAAGTCCGAGACCTTTGTTTTGGTCTCGCTCAGGGAGAGTTTTAGTTTCCCGAGTACCTCCGTCACGTATGCCAAGGCGTCCTGAGCTTCTTCAAGGCTGCGGCAGAGAACCACAAAGTCGTCAGCGTATCTCACATGGCGCAACTGCTTGGACTCGAGGGCCTTGTCCAGGTCGTCGAGAACCAAGTTGCTCAACCACGGTGAGATGACACCGCCCTGAGGAGTTCCCTCGGTGGGAACGGTGATGACGTTGTTTTCGCTGATTCCAGCCTTGAGGAATGCCTCGAACAGATCCAGCACGCGACCGTCCGCGATGCGCGCTCGAACCCGGACATCACCACTTCATGGTCCAGTGTGTCGAAAAAGGAAGCAATGTCGGCATCTAGGACGACACGGAATCCCTCTTTCGCATCCTGGATAATAGTGGCGATGGCATCGTGCGCCTTGCGACTTTACGATAGCCGTAGCTCCTCGTTGACATCTGAGCGTCAAAGAGAGGCTCGACTACTTGCACGATCGCTTGTTGCACGATACGGTCGGTCACAACGGGGATACCAAGCGGACGACGCTTCTTCGGGTCGGCCGGCTTTGGAATGTAGACCCTGAGTACGGGTTGTGGCTCAAAGCGATGCTCTTTGAGTTTGCGTTGGATCTCTCGCAGGTGAGTATCCAAGTCCGTTTCGAACATGCGGATCGTCACCCGGTCGAGGCCATGCGTACCCTTGTTTGCACGCACTTTGCGCCACGCCCGATACAGGTTCATCTCGTTGTAGACCTTGTCGATAAGAGAGTGAGCTTTATGCTTGCCTTTCCTTGGGCTTGCCGTCTCGGCACGGCCAGGAAGACGTATCAGAGGAATCGTCGGTTCCCATCCCCCGTAATTGTGATTTATCAGGATCATGACCCCACTTGAGGGCGTGTTTTTCAGAAACATTCCCCACCCCATTTTCAGAGACATGACCCCGGCAAAGGGGTGAGTTTTTCAGAAACATGACCCCACTTTTCGGAGTCATGACCCCACCCCTTTGAGGCCGAGCTCGGCTGTGCGAGCCTTCTTGGAAACAAGGAGGTCGTATTGGCATACAGGGAGCACGGTATGTGGGAAGTTCTGGATGTTCTGAAACGGCACCATCGAGGGGAGAGCCAGCGAAGGATAGCTGTAGTGACCGGTCGGGGCCGGAAGACGATTCGCGCGTATATACGAGAGGCGAAGAAACTAGGCTGGTCGAAGGAGGTTCCACCGGATGACGAGTTCGCGTCGCGGGTGGCGCAGCGACGCCAGCCGGGCCCGAGTTCGAGCGAGGCTTCTGCATCGGAAAAGGCGCTACGCGCCCATCATGATCGCATCCAGCAATGGGTGGAAGGCCCCGAGGGAGAGAGGGGCCTGAAGCTCACCAAGGTCCATGAGCTATTGACCCGCGAGGGAGTCGACGTTTCTTACAGCTCGGTGTATCGCTACGCGGTGGAGCAGTTCGGTTTGGCACGGTCCAGGCTGACACTGCGCCGAGCCGAGGTTTCACCGGGGCGAGGCCACCCAAAACGAGGAGCGTCTTCGAGCCTTTCTCTTCTTCAGCTGATTCGACAGGCTGTGCTGGTGGGCGTCTTACCGCCTGCCCGGATACTTCGGCGCCGTCGGAAGGCTGCAGCATCGTGGACACCGTTGCTTGTGCTCCAACAACAATCGTGGCCGACCACTCTTCCGTCGAGTATCGGGATTTCTGTAACTTGACGATGTATTCGCCTGGCGCAAGCTCTCCAACGTGCGGCGTGACACCGACATGCTGTCCCGATGCGGTCGAAGAGCACGTCCCACCCCCGCCACGCGCGCTCCCGCGTTTGATTGAACTCGTCCGCGCGCTCGGCGTAGAAACGCCGGTTGATCGCGTTGAGCTTCCGGACGGTCTCCTCGTTCAAGGTGCGATCGTAGGCGGCTCTCGGCCTTCGCGCGGTGTGATCACTACGCCAGGAAGCGCCCATGTGAGCGCGCCATCCCTAACGACGAACGCGCCGCCGACGAGCACGTGGGCGACGCCTTCAGCGTATTGATGGACAGCATCGTCCAAGCCTCCGGGAATTGCACAATCCGCTCGAGAGACCTCTTCACCTCGGTCGCGAATTCTGCCCCTAATCTCGGCCGCCGCCCCTCATAGAAGGCTATGGCCTCTCTGAGCTCTATCTTTGCCACGTCGAGGAACTCGACGCGCATCAGGGCTTGCTATCGCTGATCTCGTCGAAGACCTGTCGGGCCGGAGTCGAACGGAGCTCACCGCGCTGGTAAGCATCGATGCGCTGCTCAGCTTCTAGAGCCCAGAGCTCGTCGATCCTCTTGTCGGACGTAGTCTCTAGGCTAGAGAGGAGCTGCTCCGCAAGCTCGGCCCGCTCCGTCGGTGGGAGCTCAAGCGCCTCATTCAGGAATTTGGCGCCTCTATCCGTCATCTTCCCATTATTATAGCTGAACGCTCCGATCTCCGGGATACGATGCGCTTGAGGTCTTCGAAACATCAACCTCCATCGGATGCGCTCATCCGCGTTGCGACCGTGCGAGAAGCGCGTTTTTCTGCATGACGCGCGAAGTTTATCGCATAATGCTCCCGATGACGGACGAAGCGAGCACAGAGCGCAAAAAGAACGAGCGTCTTCGGGCGGATATTCAGACGTTGGGACGCCTTCTCGGCGCGACGTTGAAGCGGCATGGCGGCCGCGAGCTCTTCGGCGTCGAAGAAAAAGTTCGCGCGCTCAGCAAATCGCTTCGAGCGAAGCCCGATCCGGCCCGCGAGAAAGAGCTCTTGACGCTCCTGCGTGGTCTCGATCTCGACGAAGCGAACGGCGTCATCCGCGCGTTCTCGGTCTATTTCCAGCTCGTGAACATCGCCGAGCAGCATCATCGGATCCGCCGTCGGCGCTACTACGCTCTGCACACGCCGAACCGTCCACAAGCGGGCTCGCTCGCGGATTGTTTCGAGCGCCTGAAGTCATCTGGCCGCAAGCCGGCCGATATTCGCAAGGTGATCGAGGGGCTCGAGATTACGCCGGTCATGACGGCACACCCGACCGAAGCTACCCGCAGGAGCCTCCTCGAAAAACATCGCCGCATCGCCGATTTACTCTCCGATCTCGATCGCGCCGATCTTCCCGAGCCGATGCAAGAGGAAGCCGTCGCCGATCTAGAGCGAGAAGTCGAATCGATATGGCTCACCGATGAGCTGCGCCAGTTCCAGCCGAGCGTTCTCGACGAAGTGGCTTATACGCTCTATTACTTCGACGCCGTGCTCTTCGATGCCGTGCCGGACTATCTCGAAGAGCTCCACCGGGCAGCGCGCCGCGTGCCGCGTTTGAAGCTTCCGCGAGATCTCGCGCCCATGCGTTTCGGGACTTGGGTCGGAGGCGACCGGGACGGCAATCCGAACGTCACGCCCGAGACGACGTGGACGGCGTTGCAGCTTCAGCGAGGCTTGCTGCTCTCGAAATATATCGATGCCGTCGACGACATAGCGAGCCGCGTGAGCGAGTCTTCTAGATTCTGCCCGCCGCTCGAGCGGCTTTCGATGAGCCTTGCCGCCGACGCGGCCGAGCTTCCCGAGGTCGCGCTTCTGGTCGAATCGCGGAATTCAGAAGAGCCCTATCGGCAAAAGCTCGGTTATGTGCGCGAGCGGCTCGAGCGAGCTCTGAACAAAGAGGAAGGCGGCTACGTCTCCGCAGACGCGCTCTACGACGATCTAGACCAAATACGCGAGAGCCTCGAAGCGGGAGCGTCCCGCTCTGTGGCGCTCGTCGAGCGCCTCCTGATGCAAGTTGCGACCTTTGGTCTCCATCTCGCGACACTCGACTTGCGGCAGCACAGCGCGCGTCATACGGACGCGCTCGCCGAGCTCGCGCGCGCGGCGGGCGTGGATCACTACGCTCTGATGAGCGAGATCGAACGCACGGATTGGCTGACGGCGGAGCTCGCTACGGGGCGCCTTCTAGCATCGCCCTACACTCCGATGAGTGCAGAGACTACGGAGACTCTCGGCGTTTTCGCTGTGGCTCGGAAAGCCCTCGACGAGATCGGCGATAAAGCCATCGGCGCCTATATCGTCAGCATGACTCGCGACGTGAGCGATCTTCTAGCGGTGCTCGCGCTTGCCAAGGAAGCCGGCCTCTATGCCCCGGCGACGGAGACGAGTCCCGTGGTTGCGCGGATTTCGGTTACGCCGCTCTTCGAGACGATCGACGATCTCCAGCAAGCGCCCGCGGTGCTCGCGCGACTCTTCCAAAATCCCGCCTATGCGCAGGTCTTGAAAGCTCAGGGGAATCTGCAGGAGGTCATGCTCGGCTATTCTGATAGCAGCAAGGATGGCGGCATCCTCACGTCGAGTTGGGAGCTCTACAAAGCGCAAGAGGCGCTCACTGAGGTCGCGCGGGCGCACCGCGTCGAGCTCCGCCTTTTTCACGGACGCGGCGGGACGGTGGGGCGCGGTGGCGGCCCG
This sequence comes from Candidatus Marinacidobacterales bacterium, assembly GCA_965197495.1. GTDB lineage: Bacteria > Acidobacteriota > Vicinamibacteria > Marinacidobacterales > SMYC01 > SMYC01. The sequence goes on along the minus strand of OZ240210.1, from coordinate 7,172,265 downwards.
AGTCACCGGGCCATTCTCGCGCAGCCGCCAGGTACGGTCGGCGGCCGCATCAAGATCACAGAACAAGGTGAGGTGATCTCGTCCAAGTACGAATTTCCCGAGATCGCGCTCTGCAGCATGGAGCTCGTGACTTCGGCGGTGATCGAAGCGAGCTTGCCGCGGACGCGCAAGAGGCGCCGGCCGGAACGTTGGCTCGAGGTCATGGAAGCGCTTTCCGAAAGCGCGAACGACGCTTATCGCGACATCGTGCACGAGTTGCCGGGCTTTACGGATTACTTCAACGAGGCGACGCCCGTCGGAGAGCTCGCGCATCTACGCATCGGCTCGCGGCCGGCGCGGCGCAAAAAGCGCTCGAAGGGCATCGGAGATTTGAGAGCCATCCCGTGGGTCTTTGGCTGGACGCAGAGCCGGCATCTACTGCCGGGATGGCTGGGCGTCGGCCGCGCGCTCGCACAGTTCATCGAGGATGACCCGAAGGAGAACCTCGCGCTTCTGCGCGAGATGAACCAGAAGTGGCACTATTTTGGAAGCACTTTGTCCAACATCGAGATGGCGCTCGCGAAAGCGGATTTTCAAATCGCGCGGCAATATGCCGAGCGTCTCGCAGACCGCAAACGCCGCCTTATCTTCACGCGTCTCGAAAAGGAATATCAGGAGACGCGTGATCTAGTCTTGAAAGTTACTGAGCAACGTGAGCTTCTTGCTAACAGCCCGGTGCTCAGGCGCTCCATCGACGTCCGGAACCCTTATGTCGACCCGATGAGCTACCTTCAGGTCGAGCTTCTCGCGCGCTGCCGGCGGGCGAAGACGCGCGCGTCGCAGGACGCCTATCTCTACGCTATTCTCCTTTCGATCAACGGGATTGCCGCGGGGCTCCGCAATACGGGGTGAAGCTTTGAGTACGGGCGGCTATTGCATGTTCCACTCCCAACTGACGCCGATGCGTACGGAACGTCCGAGAGCAGGGTATCCGAGAACTTCCTCGTAGTGACGGTCGAACAAGTTCTCGGTCACGACGTAGGCCTCGAGGCCGCGCGTTAGAGCGACGCGCGAGCGAAAGTCGAATCGCGAGTAAGCCTCGATCGTCGTCAGGCCTAGAGCGAGGCTGACGAAGTCCGCTTCCGTGCGCCGCTCAGAAGCGAAGAGAAACGTGCCGCCGAGGGTTACCCGACCCAACTCGCTTTGGGCCGAAACGGAGATCTGATGACGCGGCCGGTTGGGAAGGGGATCCCCCTCGACGAACTGGTTGTTGCCTTCGAGCACTGCCGTGTCGAGCCACGTATAGTCGCCACGGAGTCGAAGCGCTCGAAACGGACTACCGCCGAAAGACAGCTCGAAGCCCTGACCGCGCGTCTTTCCCAAGTTGGTGAAGCTCGGGCGGAATTGATCGAAATCCACCTGGAACTCGAATCGCTCCCGCTCACCTGCCCGGATCTGGCGACGAATCTCCTGCCGCTCCTCGGGTGTCAGGTCGGCGAGCCCGGGGAACTGATTGGCAAGCTCTGGCACATTGATGTTGCCGAGAACGATCTGATCCTGATATTGGTGATAGAAGACAGTACCTTCGGTCCAAAAGCGACCGTCGAACAAGTCCTGACGAATTCCAGCGTCCAGTGTACGACTGCGCTCCGGCAGCAGGTCGGGGTTTCCCTGAGTGCGAAAGCTGCCGCCGAATGACTGCTCCAGACTGGGCTCCTTGAGCCCCATTCCGGCGCTCGCTTTGAGCGTCGTACCCCAGCCCAGGCTGAAGGCATAGGCCGCGCGCGGAAGCGCCTTGGTTCCAAAGCTACCGTTGCGCTCGACTCGACCGCCGATGGTGAGAAGCATGGAGCTTTCCAGGATAATGCGGTCCTGGAGAAATCCGGCGACGTTCGTTCGCTCGGGAACGTTGGCTTCGGCGAACTGTTGAAACCGGGCGTGCCCACTTCGCTCGACTCACCACGAAAAATGAAGCGCAACGAAGTGTCGTCGCTGAGTTGCGCGCCCACCGAACCCGCGGCTCCGAGTTGTGAGAAAGCATTGTTCGGAACTTGATTGTCCGTCTGTAGATGAATGAAGCCCAGGTTCCAGTCTAACCTGTCGGTCCTGCCGGACGTTCCGCCCTGGACGCGATTCCAGGAAAAGCCTCCGCCTTCGCCGTTCACGAAAAGTTTTCTTTCATCCGGGCCCGCCTGGCGGGTCGAGAGCTGCACGACGCCGGATAGAGCTCCACCGTAAATGCTGGACGCGGCGCCACGGGTGACTTCGACCCGACCGATCTGAAGAGGGAGAAGCTTCCCGAAATCGAAGGCTCCTCCGGGATCGTTGACGGGCAAGCCGTCGAGTAGAACGAGCGCGTAGTTTTGGGCGCCCCCGCGAATATAGGCGAAGGTCTCGCTGCCAACACCGCCTTTGCGGCTTACGGCAACGCCGGGCAGATCACGCATGATGGCAACGAAAGACGACGCTTCGCGCTCGTCGATCTCATCAGCTTCCACGACGCGCGTGCTCATCCCCGGTGTCGAGGCGGCCAGCGTGGCTTCGGGCGCGAACGCCACGACTTGCACTATCTCGTGCAATGTCAGGATCAGATCCATACGCGTTTCTTCGCCCGGGTGAATCTCGATTCCGTTGGTATCGTCCAGCGCAAAACCTTGTTCTTCGATATGGATGCGATACACGCCGGGAAGAAGCTCTCGCACGCGATATTCACCGGCGTGGGTCGTCACGACCTCGTAAGAACCCGCGGGACCGGAAATGGTGAGCACGATGCCCGAGGCAGGACTTCCATCCGAGGTGCGCAACACGCCGGATAAAACGCCGCGCGGAACCGCGGCTGGCCGTGCCGGAGCAGAAAACAACTAGCTGGTCCGTCGTCGGAGCCTCCACGCGATACCGCTCCTGTATCCGTAGCCAGTGGTGGGATCGGCGTCTATGAACGGGGGCGGGGGGTAAAGGCCACCCGCTCCCGTCTTTTTCGCGTTATTCTTCAGTCGCAGGATTGCGGCCGGGCTCCGCTAAATGGCCTAAATGAGATGAAGCTTTGAAACAGACGGAATGGAAGGGCTACACGTTCGCTCCCGAGGAGCACGAGCGCGAGCTTCTCGCGATTCTAGAGGCGGTGGAGGCCCTCCCGGAGTTCGAAAAAGACTCCGTCGACCGCATCCTCAGACGACATCCCAAAAACGGAAGCTCGATCTTTTCGCGGAGCGAGCTCATCGCCGGCTATCGCTTTTTCGCCGAGCGCAATCAATGGCCTAGCGGGCGCGCGTCGGTCATCGAGAAGTTGCGTATGAAGCCGGTGCGCTCGCTGAGCGGCGTAACGCCCGTCACGATTTTGACGAAGCCTTTTCCTTGTCCCGGGAAATGCATCTTCTGCCCGAACGACGTCAAGATGCCGAAGAGCTATCTCTCTCGCGAGCCCGGAGCTCAGCGCGCGGGCATGCATCAATTCGATCCTTACGATCAGACGCTTTCGCGCCTCGACGCGCTCTACCGGATCGGACATCCCACCGACAAAGTGGAGCTCATCGTTCTCGGCGGTACGTGGTCGTTCTATAGCGAGCCCTATCAGATTTGGTTTCTGACGCAAGCGTTCGAAGCGCTGAACGACTTCGGACGCGGCGTGCGAACGCGACGCGATGAACGAGGCCCGAAGCTCGATTTCGAAGAGGTCACCGACGCTGTCGACGGACGGCTCGGTGAGAACCGCTATAACGGGATCGTTTCCGATTTCGCGAAGTCTCGGGACGCGTCGGGTGCCATCGAGGCGGCCGAATCGGCGGCGTGGGATGCACTCGAGCACGCCCAACGTGAGAACGAGACCGCGGGCGCGCGATGCGTCGGCTTGTCGCTCGAGACGAGACCCGACTACGTCACCGAAGACGAAGTCGTCCGACTACGCCGTCTCGGTGCGACGAAGATCCAAATTGGCTATCAGAGTCTTTCGGACGAGGTTCTCGCCCTCAATCAACGTGGGCACGACGTCGCCGCTTCGCGCAAGGCGACCAAGCTTCTACGTCAGGCGGGCTTCAAGATCCAAGCGCATTGGATGGCGAATCTCTACGGCTCGACTCCCGAGGAGGACGTGCGAGATTTCGAGCGCTTGTTCTCAGATCCCGATTTTCGCCCTGATGAGCTCAAGCTCTACCCGTGCAGCCTCATCGAGAGCGCGGAGCTCATGGTGCATTACGAGGCGGGCCGCTACCGCCCCTACGAAGAAGACGAATTGCTGGAGCTTCTCATCGCGTGCATGACGAGCACGCCGGTCTATTGCCGGTTATCGCGCGTGATTCGGGACATCCCCGGGGACGACATTCTTGCCGGAAGCCGCGTGACCAACTTTCGCGCCGTCGCGGAGACCGAGATGGAGCGGCGCGGACTCGTCGTGCGGGACATCCGTGCGCGCGAGATCCGGAAAGGGGAGACCCCGGCGGAGGCGCTTCGTCTCGTGGTCGAGCGCTATCGGAGCTCGATTGGCGAGGAAGCTTTTATCCAATTCGGGACGCCCGACGACCATATCGCCGGGTTTCTCAGACTTTGTCTTCCAGAGATGCCGGCCTATATCGACGAGCTCGCCGCGAGTGCGATCATCCGCGAAGTCCATGTCTACGGCGCCGCCGTCGGCATTGGGAAGCGCGACGAACGTAAGACGCAGCACTTGGGAGTCGGCGGCCGCCTGATCGATCACGCGGCCACGCTCGCTCGCGCGAGCGGCTTCGAGCGGATGGCGGTCATCTCGTCGATCGGAACGCGCGAATATTACCGCCGCCAAGGATTCTCGGACGGCATGCTCTACCAGCACCGCGCGCTTTGATGGGGGAGCCGCGCACTCTCTGGGACCGCGTCGTCAAAAAGGCAGCATCGGCGCTCGCGTCGGGAGCCCTTCAGCCCATCGAGACCCGTAGCGTCACGCTCGTCGACGGCGGCGTGCGCTTTCTCACCCGTGTCGCCGCCAATCTCGTCCTGAAGCAAGTCGTCGCCAAGAAGCGCGGGCCGGGCTTCAATCCTTTTCTGAACCCAGAAGAGGATCTTTTGATTGCCGATATCTCGGAAACGCATTACGCGTTGCTCAACAAGTTCAACGTGATCGACAATCACGTGTTGATCGTGACGCGCGCTTTCGAAGGGCAGGAATCTCTTCTGAGCCAGGCGGACTTCGAAGCGCTGTGGATTGGCTTGCGCGCCATCGATGGCGTCGCCTTCTACAATGCCGGCCGGGAAGCCGGCGCGAGCCAGCGGCACAAACACTTGCAGCTCGTGGGCGCGCCGCTCGGCGAAGGGTCAGAGCACTTCCCGATGGACGCAGCTCTCGAGCGGGAGCCGGGAGCGCTTCCTTTCCGTAACGCCTCTTGTTCGCTTCTAGACTGCGTCGATCTAACGCTTGAGAACGCGGCGGCGGCCACTGAAGGTGATAGCTTCCTCGATAAGACACCTCCGGGCGTGCACTCCCCGTGCGGCGCATTGGGCAGAATATCCAAACGCACCTTCGGAGAGCCTGCTCGAAGCATGCGGTCGTAATACGTCAACCCTTGGCGCAACGACCCGGTGGTGTCGCCGCCGCCCCCGATAAACCAGACTGTAGTTTCGGGGTAGCGGGGGGCAAGGTCCACGGGGTCCGGGCGCGCAACTCGGTGCTCGCCTGTTACAACTCCGTTATCCGCTTCCTCGTACCGGAGCTTCCAGACGCACAGAAGCAAGCACTCGCCCAATCGGCGAAGGTGCCGCTTTTGTACACGAATGTCTTCATCCGCAACTGGAAAGCGTTTCACGAGCTGGGCGCTTTGAGCGACAGCTCGCCATCGTCGTTCGCGTCCGTGAGCATGGTGATGTCGACCTGCTCGCGCGCACCCGCGCGAATTCCTGCCGCTAGCTCCGCCGGTGTGACGTGGCCGTCCTCGTCGGGGTCGAAGGTGCTCAACCTGGCCTGGGCTCGCGGCTCTTCGCCCGACAACCCTGGACGGAAGCTAGGTCGACGAGCTCCACGACGACGTCGCAGTCCGTGTCGAGGGACCGGTGCGCTACGACACCGAAGACTTCCAGATTGCGGAAGCGTTCCGCGTCGTGGCGCCAAGACGAAACGCTCGACTGCTCCGCTGCGAGGAATGCCGACGAAGCGAAGACGGCCCCGAGCGCAATGGCGACCGTGGATCGGATTTGGTTTGGGCTACGAAATTCCACAGTTGAGATACCGGCCCCGTTCAAACGATGTTCAAACGACATCTAGCATGCCAACTTGGAAGCCGCTTTGTCAGTCCTATGCTGGGACGCGGCGTCGTCCACAGGGGTCCAGAGCGGCGATGTCGGGATACAATCGCCTCAATGACGGGATTCGAAGCGCGCTTCGGGAGTCGTGAGCTCTTCCCGGACCTCGAACCACGCGCCTATCTGAGTCACGCGGCGATGTCGCCTTGGTCGCTCGCCGTGCGCGAAGCGATGCGTGCATGCATGGACGATTACGGCCGACGAGGTCTCGGTGCATTCTTCTCGTGGCACGAGCAACGGAAGCGGCTAAAAGACAAGCTAGCAACACTCGTCGGGGGAGCCCCCGACGATCTCGCCTTCGTTTCGAGCACCACGGAGGGGCTCGTCAAAGTGGCGCTTTGTTTTCCATGGAGAAAAGGTGACCGCATCGTTGTTTTCGACGGTGAGTTCCCGACGAACGTCACCCCTTGGCAACGTGCGGCGGAGCTCCATGAGCTCGAGATCGTCATGCTCTCGGCGGCCGAGTTTCGTGAGGACGAAGAGCGTGCACTCGCGCGTTTTTCGGAAGCGCTCGAGCGAGGCGTCCGTCTCGTTGCCGTGAGCACCGTCGAGTTTCAGACGGGCTTCCGCATGCCGGTCGTCGAGTTGAGCCGTCGGTGTCACGCGGCCGGGGCCGAAATCTGCGTGGACGCGATTCAAGGTCTCGGCGCGGTGCCGATGGATGTGGTGGCCGAAGGTATCGACTACCTCGTATGCGGCAGCCATAAGTGGATGATGGCCATCGACGGGATTGCCTTCGTCTACGCGGCCGCGGACAAGGCAGCAGCTTTGCGCCCACACGTCGCGGGATGGCTCAGCCACGAGAGTCCGGTCGCGTTCTTGCTCGAAGGTCCCGGGAATTTGCGCTACGACCGGCCCATCCGTACAGGCATCGACTTTCTTGAGTCGGGGAGCTTCAGCACGGTCGGTTGTGCCGCTCTCGAAGCCTCGCTCGACCTGCTGCTTCAGCTGTCTCCCGAGGCGATCTTCGATCATGTGAACGGCTATCTCGATGCGCTCGAGCCGAAGCTCGTGGGGCTCGGTTTCGAGAGCTTGCGCTCGGCGAAGCGCGAGCAGCGGTCGGGGATTTTGAGCTTGGCGCCTCCCGCGGATGTCGACGTGATGGCAATCCAAAAGGCGATCGGGGAGGCGGGCATCTTCTGTACGGCTCCGGACGGATATCTGCGCTTTTCGCCGCACTGGCCGAACGCGCTCGATGAGATAGAGTACGTGGTGGCGAGCGTCGAAGCTTCGATCACCGCGGTATCGACGGGTGCTCAATAATACGATCATGCGGGCTCACACGCTCTTTCAACCCTTTCTAATAATGATGCTCGCGGTGTTTTGCGGTTCACAGGGGCCGTCCTGGCCGTCCGTCAAAGAGATGGTGCTCCAGGATTTTCCCGACGTTGAGCATATTTCCGCTGACGAGCTCAGCTGGCAAATGGCGACGGAGCCGGAGAACGCACCCATCTTGCTGGATGTTCGCGAAGAAGCGGAATTTGCGGTGAGCCATCTTCCCCGTGCTGTGCGGGTTCAGCCCGGAACCGACACGTCGGCCTTTCTCGACACGCTCGACCACGACGCCCCCATCGTCGCCTATTGCTCGGTGGGCTACCGCTCGGCGGAGCTCGTCCACAAATTGAGAGAACGCGGTTTCACGAACATACGGAACCTCGAAGGCTCCATCTTCGAATGGGCGAATGGCGGCCGTAGCGTCGAACGCGATGGCCGCAGCGTCGAAGAGGTCCATCCGTTTGACGAGCAGTGGGGCAAGCTCTTGAGGAAAGAGCTCCACGCCTACGAGCCCGGTTCCAACTAACGCCTTCTGCGTAGGGCGTCTCTCGCGGGCCATGCTAGTATGGCCTATTGAGAGGAGTCGAAAGAGCTTGCGTTTTCACGTCTGGGTAGCCGCGGTGTTTCTTTCAGGGGCCGCGAGCGCTCAAGATAATCGCGTTCGGTTCGAGGTCAGCGTCGAATCCGTCACCTTAGACGTCATTGTCGTCGACGATCGCGGCCGCTTCGTTCAGGGTCTGAGCGAAGAAGACTTCGTCATCCTCGAAAACGGCGAGGAGCAGAAGCTTGCGTTCTTTACGCCGGAGTTTACTCCCGTGACGACGATGCTTCTTCTCGACTCTTCGTCGAGCATCCGCTCGAGCTTGACCGCCATCCAGACCGCCGCCTATTTGTTCGCCCGCAATCTGAGCGAGGGAGACATGGCGCGCGTCGGGCTGTTCTCGAATAGCGTGCGGTTCGGGCCGCGCTTCACGGCTGAGGTCGACGAGCATCTCGCGATTCTCCAATCCATGAGGGCTGCCGGACGCACGGCCCTCTACGATGCTATCCTCACGGCTCTCGACGAGCTCTCGACCATCGAAGGACGCAAGTCGCTCCTCGTGTTCACGGACGGTGACGACGCGGGGCCGGTAAAGCAAGGCAGTCAGTCGACGAGCGACGACGCGACCGAAAGGGCCAAGCTCAGCGAAGTGACGATCTACACCGTGGGTTTCACGGGTTGGGGCCCGGAAGGTAGCGAAAGCGTCAACGTCCCGTTTCTGACGACGCTCGCCGAAGCCACGGGCGGGCGCGCCTTCTTTCCCGAGGATGTGGAACAGGTCAAAGAGGCCTTCGTGGATGTGCAAGAAGATCTGCACCGCCACTACCGCATGGCTTATATCCCGAGCGCGGCCCCTCCCGAAACCGCGAAAGCGCCCGATGAAACGTGGCGTCCTCTCGAAGTCCGAGTGCGCGACCGCGACGACCTCATCGTCCGCACGCGTCAGGGGTATTACGCGCGGGCCGAACAGTCGCCATAGCGACTGTTCGGCCCGCGCGGCTATCGTTACGCTTTTCTTATTATTGATCTAGCCTTCCTTTAGGCGTTGAGGAGCTCTCCTAGGTCGAAGCTCTGTCCGAGCTTGGGTGTGAACGTGCGCGATCCCAGCTTGTTCTGAAGCAAGGTCGTGAGCGCGCTCGAGGATCTCGGCTCGCCATGGGTCACGAAGATGGTGTCTGGCTGTTCGCGGCTTCCGCCCGCCGAGCGGACCCAACGCAGTAGCTCCTTCTGGTCCGCATGCGCGGAGAGCCCGCTGATGGAGATGAACGGTGCTTCCACCGGAACGTTCTGCCCGTGCACGCGCACCGTCTTTTTCCGGTTCTCCTGTCGTTTCGGGGGATCTGATTTGTGTTGGTGGGCATGGTCTATGGACGCTGCCGCGATTGTGGAAAACGCCGGAAACTCCGGGCGAGAGAGGCGTTTAAGGAAAGGTTGTGAGCACGTACAAACGTGGAGCGGCGTTTTCCACAATCGCTTGGAAAACGCTTCGCGTTTCCCACGAGCGCCCACAGGCCCCTCCTGATATATATACAAGAAAGATTAATTCATATGGAATAAGGAAGGGGGGGCTCGATTAGTGGAGGCTATGGAAAACGCCCTTCCAGGCTTCGAAGAGAACTCAGTCGTGAGCAAGGTCTGAACGACCAGAACCGTGGGGGCGTTTCCCACAGCCTCGTCTCCCGCTGAGGGGCAGTGGCATTTGGTGAGGCCCGTGGGTTGAGAGGGTAAGCCATGTGTAGATGCGCATCGGCGAGAACGCTAGAATCTTTTTTTCCGAAAGAGAAAAGAGCGTTCCCGCGATGCGCGTTACTACGTTAGTCAACAAGCTCATCGGATTGCAAGGCCTGTGGGTCCGAGGTTTCCACTTCCAGGCGGACAAAGCCAGAGTGGTGGTGGATGTAGTACCACGGAGGAGGAAGCCTCTGTGCGGGATTTGCGGACGAAAGGTCCGCAAGAACAAAGATCGCTACAATCACTACTGGCGGCACTTGGACCTGTTCGGAGTCCGGACCTATCTTCGCTACTCGATCCGACAAGTGGTATGTCGGCGGTGTGGAGTGGTCAGAGAAAAGGTGCCTTGGGCCGACAAGGGAAGCCGCTTTACCAAAAGCTTCGAGCAAGAGGTAGCGTGGCTGGCACAGAGGACGGACGTCAGCGCCGTAGCGAACTATTTCCGAGTGACGTGGCGTTCGGTGCGACGGATCATCCAGCGAATGGTTGCCGAGCAGCGGGATGAGCGGCGCGAGCTCGATGAATTGCGGGTGATTGGGATGGACGAGATCAGCTACCGCAAACGCCACAAGTACTTAACCCCAATCGAACAATAATTCATGACGCTAGCGCGAGTTCGATTCTTTCAAAGAGTGTCTGAGTGGAGGAGTTTGTGGCCATTCGGAGCGCGTTTCGACCACTAACGTGAACGAGGCGGCCGGCTTTGTTGATGATGCGGAAGCGGATGGTGCGGATGGTGTGCAGCAGATGGGTGCATGTACGCTTTCGAGAGATGCCTTTCGTTTCAGCGATGGTGTCGAGCTGAAAGCTGCGACACAGGTTGTGTGCGAGCACGTTCAACTGTTGCCAGGCGCTATTGGCGGCATAGTTTTTAGTGGGCACGACGTCGAGAGCGAACTGGCTGCGCAATTCGGCGAAGGTTTTCTCTTGGCCGCCTCGCCCAGCAGCGAAGTACCAAAGGCGTTGGACGGTGAGCGATTTGTTGGTGGCGACGGCTGAGTACTCGAAGTAGCCGTCGTCTGGAGAAAACAGGTCGAGCTGGAAGTTCTTCGCCGTTCGATGTCGAACTCGCTTCCGATAGATCGCGATCCGGACGGTGATATTCCAGGGCTCGATGAAGTGTTTGATGGAGAAGCCGTCGATTTCGTCACTCACGCGGTGCCATCGCTTGCGCCCAGCGACGACCTCCTTTAGGCCGAGCCACGGCCAGAACGGAGCCTTGATCGCGAACTCGCTTCGGGAGCGCTCTAGCCTCTTGAGAATCTTTTCGTTGAAAAACGCGGCGTCCGTGCGGAATTCCAGCTTTCGGGACCGACCGAACTGGCCCCGTAGCTCGCCTATCAGTTCCCGTAGAAACGCATCGGCACCCTTGGAGTCGTGAACGTTGCCAGGACGATTTCTGGATTTGAGAATCTGGCCCGTCTGAGCCAGGTGAGCGAACAAAGGGTAGTAACTTTTATTCTTCTTGCGATGAGGATTGAATCCTCGAAACGCCCATCCAACCTGATTGCCTGCCTGAACCACGGTGCCGTCCATATCTACCGTCAGACGGTTCAGACCCAATCGCTCGATCTGCTCGTGGACCAATACACCGTTCAACTCCGATAGGCCCTTGAGCCGCTCTCCCGTGAATTGCTTCAGCCAATTCACGATCGTCGGACGGCTCGGTAGTCTTCTCAACCCACAGAAGCGAAGCAGCATCGGGTCATCACAGACATACTGCAGGTGCTCTAGACGACGAGCTCCCACGAGCAGCATCCCAACCAACACCAGAACCAGTCGGACGCTCCCGTAGTCCGACCGAATGCCTTTTCCTCTGCACGCCTTTCCTACCCGGCGGCTTAGCTCAACGCGGAGCAAATATCGTGAAAACAGTTCCAGTCCACCAAACGAGCTCAGGTTCTGCTCTGTGAACTCGATCGGAAGATCCTTGTTGAAGTTCCGGCGAAATCGAGATAGTTTCAAGCGCACTATAGGGGCCTCTGGTCGTTTGGTGTTTTGTTTGGAAGCAACGCTCCAAACATAAACCCAGAGGCTCCTTTGTCAATACTTTCGCGCTACTTTGCTCTCTTTTTTTTGCGATTAGGGTTAGCCCTAATCGCAAAATCTTCGAAGCACGAAAACGCGAAACAGCCGCACTGGGCACAGGCGAGAAGCTCGTGCTGGGGCACCCGCTCGCCGCCACCATAGGTGATTCTGCACGGTGTATGCAGAACCTGGAAAAGGTGCTATTCACGGGGCCAAAGACCTCAGACACGGTGAGGTTTATTTGCGATTAGGGTTAACAGTGGTAATAGACCATCTCAGCGGCCGGGTCGTCTGGGCGGGAAAGGAGCGCAAGGCCAAGACGCTGCTGCGGTTTTTCCGCAAGCTCGGACCACAAAGAGCCGCGGAGCTCGAAGCGGTCAGCATGGACATGTGGGAGCCGTACATAACTGTCGTCGGCAAAAAGGCTCCTCAGGCACGGGTGATCTTTGACCGCTTCCACATCGTCAAGCATCTGAACGAGGCCGTGGATAAGACCCCGCGCGAGCTGGTGCGCGAGCTCAAAGGGACTGCCCGACGCAACCTCAAGAACACCAAGTTTCCCCTTCTCAAGGCCAAACACAACCGCAGCGCGAAAGACAAACGGGTGCTCCGCGAGCAGGTGCGAGCTAATCGTCGCCTCTACCGCGCCATGCTTCTGCGCGACGACTTCATGGACCTCTACACCTACAAAACCGAGACATGGGCCAAGAAGTTTCTCCGAGGATGGCTGCGGCGCGCTATGAGCTCGAGGATAGAGCCCGTCAAACGCGCGGCGAAGATGATCCGCAGCCACTTCGATGGCGTCATCGCGTGGGTCACGTGGAGACTCAGCAACGGCCGACTCGTAGGAATGAACAACAAAATCCGGCTGCTGAGCCACCGCAGCTTTGGACTCCACTCTGCCGAAGCTCTCATCAGTCTCGTCTACCTAAACTGTGGCGGTCTCACCCTCGAGAGGATCCACTGAAATGGCAGGAGAGGCCTTTTTCCTTTCCATCATCGCACGGCCGCGGGTGCCGGCGGCTTGATAGCCGACGAGCATGATCAAGTTACGCTTGTCCGGAAGCAGACGCTTCAAGTGATGCAACACCCGTCCCGCGGTGAGCATGCCACTCGAGGAAATGACGATGCGCGGCCCGGGCAGCCTGTTCAGATGTTTCGATTCGGCGACGGATTTGTGAAACTTTACGTTGTTCGGGAACAAGCGGCTCTGGCCATCCTCCGTCAGCGATTCACCGAGGCTCAGGTCCTGAATGTGGCGCGAGTAGTTCCGCGTCGCGTCGACAGCCATGGGGCTGTCGATGTGGATGGGCACATCCGGCAGACGTCCCGCGCGGATGAGCTGGCGGAGGCAAAGCGTCACGAGCTGCGAGCGCCCCACAGCGAAAGAAGGAATGAGCGCGGCGCCTTTGCGGTCGAGGCAGCCGATGAGCGCGTCGCGAATCTGGTCTTCCATCGAGCTCGACTTGTGCTCGCGGTCTCCATAAGTCGACTCCATCACGAGGAAATGGCAGTCGGGAAGCGGGTCCGGATCCGAGTGCAGGGGAACGTCGTAGCGGCCTACGTCGCCGCTGAACACGATGCGCATCGTGCGCTCGCCCGTCTCTAGATGGACCTCGACCATCGCAGCGCCGAGGATGTGTCCCGCGTTCAGGAAACGGGCGCGAACGCCCTTCGCGAGGTCGAGCCATTGTCCGTATTCGACAGACTCCAACAACGCGAGTGCTCCGATCGCGTCCTCGGTCGTGTAAAGCGGGAGCGCCGGCTTGTGCTTGCTGAAGCCTTTCCGGTTCGCGTATTTGGCGTCTTCTTCCTGAATCCGCGCTGAATCGCGCAGAAGCAGCCGCGCGAGGGATTGCGTCGCCGGCGTGCAGTAGATGGGGCTTCGGAATCCGTCTTTCACGAGCCGCGGGAGATAGCCCGCGTGATCGATATGCGCGTGCGTCAGGAGGAGAAAGTCGAGCGCTTCGGGATCGAAGCCTGGTTTTTTCCAATTCCGTTCCCGGAGCTTCTTGAGTCCTTGAAACATTCCCGCGTCGACGAGAAAGCGTGCCGCGTCGGTCTCGACGAGGTAGCGCGAGCCCGTCACCGTGCCCGCGCCACCATGAAAGGAGAGTTTCGGGTTCATGGCTTCAGAAATCCTTTCAGGGATTCGATGGCCGCGTCGATCTCTGTGATAGTTTCCGGCCGCTCCGCGCACGCTGCGATGGCGGGCGGGAGCGGGACGGGCGTCTTGATAACGGCTTCGACCGTCTCTTGAAACTTCGCGGCGTGCGCTGTGGCAAGAAAGACAGCAGCTTTTTGACGATGGTCACGAGCGCCAAGATAGCCGATAGCGGAGTGAGGATCGAGCACGTAGCCGCGTCGCTCATACACGTCCAGGATCGTCGCGCGCGTCTTCTCGTCGGTGTAGGCCTTGCCGGCCACGTCGGCCCGGACCGCGTCGAGCTCGCCGTCGTAGAGCCACAGAATGCGGGCGAAGTTGCTCGGATTACCGACGTCCATTGCGTTCGACAACGTAGCTGTGGATGGCCTCGGTCGAAAACTACCCGAGGCGAGATATTCCGGGACGACGTCGTTCATGTTCGTCGCCGCGACGAAGCGCGCGATCGGAAGGCCCATCCGTTTCGCGATGAGCCCGGCGGTGAGGTTTCCGAAGTTGCCGCTCGGCGTCGCAACGGTTAGGCCGTCTCGAGACGCCCGCGGAAGCTCGGCGAACATGTGAAAATAATAAAACGTTTGGGGCAGCAAGCGCCCGACGTTGATCGAGTTCGCCGAGACGAGCGTTTGATCGGCGAGCTCGGGATCGGCGAAAGCTGACTTCACCAGGCGCTGGCAGTCGTCGAACGTACCGTCGACCGAGAGCGCGAACACGTTGTCCCCGAGCGTTGTGAACAGACGCTGCTGGAGAGCGCTGACCTTACCCTTCGGGAAGAGCACGACGACGCGGATTCCGTCGAGACCGTAGAAAGCATGGGCGACGGCGCTTCCGGTATCGCCCGATGTCGCGACGAGCACGGTTGCGCGCTCGTCTCGGTTCTCCAAGTAGTGGCGCATCAGCTGCGCCATGAAGCGCGCGCCGACATCCTTGAACGCGTGGGTCGGGCCGTGGAAGAGCTCGAGGCTGAAGAGCTCCTCCTCGACCGCGACAAGCGGGATCGTGAAATCGAGGCTGCCGCGCACGATGGATTCCAGAGTCGTGGGGTCCAGGTCGTCGTCGAATAAGCATTTCGCGACGGTGAGGGCTGTGTCGGCGAGCGAGCCTCCGGAAAGCGCGTCGGGTGTGCCTGGGTCCAGAACAGGAAGTGTCTCGGGGACATAGAGTCCACCATCCGGTGCTGGGCCGGCGAAAAGAGCTTCTTCGAGAGAGGCCTTCGGGGAGCCGCCTTTCGTGCTTACGAAGCGCACGACTCGACCTCGGGTCGTGCACCTTCCTTGCTGACGGGCGAGACATGCACGTCGGTCTCTAGGCCGGCGGCGCTTGCGAAGGCACTCGCCATCGCTCGCGAAACGGCGTCGGCAGTGTCACGGTTGCGGCAGAGCGCAAACATCGCCGGCCCGGAGCCTGAAAGACTGCATCCGAGCGCGCCGGTCTCGCGCGCTGCGCGTTGGACGTCGGCAAAGCCGGGCACGCGGTCCGAACGGATGGGCTCGGCGATGATGTCGACGAGCGAGCGCGCCATCAAATCCCAGTCTTCCCGATAGAGCGCGGCGACCAACCCGCCGAGATTTCCCCATTGCGTGACGGCGTCCTGTAGGCGCACTTCGTTTCCTAGAAGCGTGCGCGAGTCTTTCGTCGACAGCTCGAGATGCGGGCGCACGAGAGCGACGGAGAGTCCCTTGGGGACGGGTAGCCGGACGACATCGAGCGAGGGGGCGGTGCCGCGCACGAGCACGATCCCGCCATAGAGACACGCGGCCGCATTGTCGGCGTGCGCGGCGCCGGCGGCGACGCGCTCACCTTCGAGAGCGCAGCTCAGCAAATCATCGAGTGTCGCCCCGACGGCGAGTAAATCGTTGACGGCCACGACGGCGGCGACGGCGCTCGCCGCGCTACTCCCCATGCCGCTCGCGAGCGGGAGTCTCTTTTCGAGCTTCAACCGGACGGACGCGTCGGGAGCGTAGCGGTCGAGAAACGTCCTGGCCGTGACCGAGGCCGTGTTGTGCTCGGGCTCTCTCGGCAGCCGCCCCGCGTCACCTTCGATTTCGAGGTCAATCTTACCGGGCCTCCCAGAAGTATCGGCGACGGCGAGCTCAGCGGTCACGATGTCGCCTGGCGCTTCGACCGCGAGGCCTAGAACATCGAAGCCGCAGGCGACGTTGGCGACGGTCGCCGGCGCGAAAGCCTTTTTCATGTCTCGGCACCCACCGTGCGGGCGCCTTCACGTTCGAGCAGGCCTTTGGCCACGGCGAGCTCCGCAAGGAGCAAAGCGCCGCCGGCCGCACCGCGAAGCGTGTTGTGCGACAGCGCGGAAAACTTGTAGTCGAGAATGGAGCATGGGCGAAGACGTCCGACGCTCGCCGCCATGCCGCCGTCGAGATCGCGATGCAGGCGCGGCTGCGGCGCGTCGTCTTCCTCCAAGAAATGCACGGGGTGTCGAGGCGCGGTCGGAAGCGCTTTCGCTTGAGGCTCGCCCGAGAAGCGCTCCCAGGCGTCACGAAGCTCGGAAGCTTCCGCCTTTCTTCCGAGCTCGACCGAGACGGCGAGCAAGTGGCCGTCCAGCACGGGAACCCGATGGCATTGCGCGCTCAGCCGAATCTCAGCGTCCCGCACCGCGCCGCCGTCAAAGGTCCCGAGGATCTTCCGTGTCTCGGACTCGATCTTTTCTTCCTCGCCCGGGATGTAAGGGACGACGTTGTCGAGAATCTGATAGCTCGGTACGCCAGGAAAGCCTGCGCCCGAGATCGCTTGCATGGTGACGACCGACACTTGTTTCAG
Source organism: Candidatus Marinacidobacterales bacterium (assembly GCA_965197495.1). Lineage (GTDB taxonomy): Bacteria > Acidobacteriota > Vicinamibacteria > Marinacidobacterales > SMYC01 > SMYC01. The sequence goes on along the minus strand of OZ240210.1, from coordinate 7,155,508 downwards.
ACCGAATGCATCCCATAGAGGCTTCAGCGCGAGAACGAGCCCAATCGTCGAGCAATTGGGGTTCGTGAGGATCGCGCCCCCGCCGCTGCTCGATATGCCGGCGGGCTGCAAGTGCTCGGGGTTCACCAGCTGCAAGTGCTCGGGGTTCACCTCCGGCACGACGAGCGGCACGCTGGGATCCATTCGATGGGACTTGGCGTTCGAAACGACGAGATGGCCAATCGAGGCGAACGCTGTCTCGACGTCCCCGGCGACGCTCGCGTCGAGAGCCGAGAAGACCAGCGGGCACGGGATGGGCGGGGCGCTCGGCAGGACCTTCATCCGCGCGAAGCGCTCGGGAAGAGGTGTCGACTGCAACCAGTTGGCCGCGTCTCCGTAAGCTTTTCCCGCCGAGCGCTCGGACGCCGTGAGTGCTTGGACGTCAAACCACGGGTGCTCGGCGAGAAGCGTCAAGAACCGTTGGCCGACCGAGCCGGTCGCTCCGAGGACCGCGACAGGGATCTTGTCTCGCGACGTCATTTCGTTCTCACCTGGACTCGAGCTCCGCACATGCTTGCAGTATATCGGCAAAAACGCCGGCCGCGGTGACCGCGGGGCCCGCGCCTCTGCCGCGGATGACGAGCGGCGTCTCGCGGTAGCGCGCGGTCGTGATAGCGAACAAATTGTCAGTGGCGTCGAGAGACGCGGCCGGGTGCGACGCCTCGACGGCTTCGAGACCGACGGAGGCGCGCCCGTTCTCGAGCTTGGCCAGGTAACAAAGTGTTGCGCCTTCAGGGGCTCGGTCTTGGGCGTCGGCGACGGCGTCTCCGAAATGTTCGATCTCGCCCTCCGGGAAGAGCGACTCAATTGAAACCTCGTCGGGCTCGATCGGTATTCCCGCGGTGCGAGCGAGTATCAGGAGCTTCCGGACGACGTCCGTCCCGCTCAAGTCTTCACGAGGATCGGGCTCGGTATAGCCTTTGTCGCGCGCTTCCTGAAGCGCGGATAAAGGCGGGATCCCTTCCCGGATTCGGTTGAAGAGATAGCTCAATGTACCCGAGAAGACACCTTCGATGCGCTCGACGGTGTCCCCAGTGTCGACGAGACCGGCGAGCGTTCTTACGACGGGAAGTCCCGCGCCCGCGGTCGTCTCGTAATAGAGTCGCGCGTGGCGGTGAAGCCGTTCGAAGTCTTTCATCGGACCGGCGAGTGGGAGCTTGTTCGCGGTGACGACGGCCACGCCTTGGGTGAGAAGCCGCTCGTAGAGCTTCGGGACGTCAGGGCTTGCGGTGACGTCCACAAGGACGCGTGGACTTGGCGTCGCCTCGATGAATCGGGCGAACTCATCGAGATCGTTCGCGGACCCGTCCTCGAGCAGACCTTTGCCTTGCCTGAAGTCGAGTCCCTGGCGCGACAGGCGCATCGTCCGGCTGGACGCGAGGCCCGAGAGGCGCAGCTCGAGCCCCTTTGCTCGAAGCGCTGGGCCTTGGGCGCCGATCTGTGAAAGAAGCTCACCCCCGACGCCGCCCGCGCCGAGAACGAACAGCCGTACGGTGCGTCGCGACTCTCCGAGAAGCGCTTCGTGGATCGCGTTTAGTGATTTTTTTTCATCGTCGCGGGCGATGACGAGCGAGATGTTGAGCTCGGACGAACCTTGCGCAATCGCGCGGACGTTGACGCCTTCCGAGCCGAGCACGCTGAAAAGTCGCCCGGCGATGCCGCGGCGCTCGCGCATGCCTTCGCCAACGGCGGCGATGATGGATAGGTCGCGTTCGATGATGAGCGGGTCGACGAGACCGGCGCGCTGCTCGAGCGCGAACTCTTTGTCGACGCTCCGACCGGCTTTGGCGACATCGTCCGGCGCGACCGCGAAACAAATGGAGTGCTCGCTCGAGGCTTGTGTAATCAGAATGATATTGATGCGCTCGCGCGCGAGGGCTTCGAACAGACGCCGCGCCGTCCCGGGGACGCCCAACATCCCGTCGCCCTCGAGCCGCAAGAGCGCGATGTCGTGGATCGACGCAATCCCGCGGACGGGTTTCTCGCTCGGCGCCGCTTTCTCGTTGATGTGTGTCCCGGTAAAGCTCGGCTCGAACGTGTTCCGAATGACGAGAGGGATGCGCCGGGCGCGGGCGGGGTGGATGGTCGGCGGGTAGACGACTTTGGCGCCGAAATGAGAAAGCTCCATGAGCTCCTCGTAGCTGAGCTCCGCGAGAGAGAACGCGTTCGCGACGAGTCGCGGGTCGGCGCTCATCACGCCGTTCACATCCGTCCAAATTTCGATGCGATCCGCCGCGAGTGCCGAGCCGAGAAGAGCGGCTGTGTAGTCCGAGCCACCGCGGCCGAGCGTCGTTGTTTCGCCATCGACACTCGCGCCGAGAAAACCCGTGACGACCTGAAGGGCGTCGTGGTTGTCGAAGTGGTCCCGGATCCTCCGCTCGGTCGCTTCGAGCTCTGCCCGCGCGTCGCCGAATCTCGTATCCGTCACGATGAAGCTGCGCGCGTCAGCGTATTCCGCGTCGACGCCTCGTTTTCGGAGCGCGGCCGCGACGAGGTCGGCCGAGAGTCTCTCGCCATAGCTCGAGATTTGATCGAGGCTGCGCGGCGAGCACTCACGGACGAGCGAGACACCGTGGAGAAGGTCGGATAGCTCCCCGATCCGGCGTTCGATGCGGCCGATGAGCGCCCGGGCCTCCGTGGGGTCACCGAGCTCTTTCACGGCCGCGCGGTGGCGTGCCTCGAGTGACACGCAGGTGTCGCGGTAGGTCTCGAGCCCTGATGCGGCGACCCGGGCGGCTTCGGTCAAGGCATCTGTCACACCGGACATGGCGGAGACGACGACCACGAGCTCGGAGACCGGCTCCTGTTCCCGGACGATGTCGATGACGGCGCGGATGCGCTCCGGACTTTCGAGCGAGGTGCCGCCGAATTTGAGAACGTTCATGACGAGGTGCTTGGACGATCGTCCAAACTTCTAATCGTACTACACGGGAAAGGATGCCGTTTGCTTTTTTACTCCCGGGCGATAACACTCTCCCCCCTAGGTGGTCTAAATGCGACTTACGACCATCCCGAAGCGTTGGCTCTACCCTGTTCTGGGTCTTTTTCTGGCGGTCGGTGCGCCGGGGGGACTTCTCGGTATGCGGGCGCTCGTCCATGGAGAGCTCGGTAATTTGGGCTGGGCGGTGGAGGAGTTCTCGAGCCGCTCTTTGACTTATGGCTACATTGCTGGCGCGACGGCCCTCCTGTTCGTTGGCCTCGGCGCCATCCTCGGTTCGCACGAGGATCTGCTCCGCCGCATCTCGCTGACCGACCCTTTGACCGGGCTCCCGAATCGTCGCCACTCGGACCGCCGGCTGCTCGACGAGCTCGCGCGCGTCGACCGGTACCAACACCCGCTGACCTTGATGTTGCTCGACCTCGACGGCCTCAAGGCGGTCAACGACGTCTCCGGCCACGAGGCCGGCGACAACGCGATCCGCGCGGTGGCGCGCACGCTTCAGCGCACGTGCCGTGCGACGGACCTCGCGGCGCGCATCGGCGGCGACGAGTTCGTCGTCCTCGCGCCCAACATTACGGAGCTCGAAGCCCGCACGCTCGCCGAGCGCATCCGCAAGGCGCTGACAACCGAGGCGAGCTGGGTCGCCACGGCGCTCCCACCCCTGACGCTGTCTATCGGGGTCGCCGATACGCGCTCTGTGCAGGAGCTCCGGCCCGATCGGCTGTACTCGGCCGCGGATCAAGCCCTCTACGAAGCGAAACAAGGCGGGAAGAATCGCGTCGCGCTGGCGCCGGTCTTCAAGGACGATCAGGACGAGGCCGGAGACGCCACCGCGCAAGCGTAGAGACCTCCCATCCCATGAGACCCATACTGCTTGCCGCCGGTTGTTGCTTTCTCTTGGCTGCAGCGACGTCCCGCGCACAGGACCCGCTACGCGAGCGAGTGATAGCGATCCTCGAAGACGTCCCGCTCATCGACGGCCATAACGATCTTCCCAGCTCGATCCTCGACGTGGCCGCGGGAGACATCGACCGCGTCGATATCGCAGAGGTACAAATCGAAATGCCCGCCGATTTACCGCGACTGCGCGAAGGCATGGTCGGAGGCCAGTTCTGGGCCGCTTTCGTGAACACCTCGTTCATGGAGCCAGGAAACTCGCTGCGCGAAGCGCTGCGGGAGATCGACATGATCCATCGTCTCGTGCGCCGCTACGACGAGCTCGTTCTCGCGACGACGGCAGACGACATCGTGCGCGCCCATCGAGACGGAAAGATTGGCTCGCTCATCGGGGTGGAGGGTGGCCACGCCATCGAAGGCTCACTCGCCGCGCTTCGCATGCTGCATCAGCTCGGCACGCGCTACATGACGCTGACGCATTCTCGCACGCACGCGTGGGCGGACTCCGCGACCGATTTCGCCCGGCACGACGGCCTGAGCGAGTTCGGCGAAGAGGTCGTACGCGAAATGAACCGGCTGGGCATGTTCGTCGACCTCTCGCACGTGAGCGCCAAGACCATGCGCGATGCGTTGCGGGTCGCGAGGGCGCCGGTGATCTTCTCGCACTCGAACGCGCGGGCCATGAACGTCCATCCGAGGAATGTGCCCGACGATGTCTTGCGCCTCGTCGCCGAAAACGGCGGCGTGCTAATGGTGAACTTCATCCCGGGCTATATCGTGCCGACGGAGCCAGCCTATCGCGACGCGATCGGTCCGGAAGCAGGTCGATCGGTGGACGAGCCCGTCTGGACCGCGCGGCGCGATACGGTGCTCGAAGAGCTTCGCGGAGAGCTCGACGATGAGCGAGAGATCGCTCGACGACTCCGAGCCTGGGTCGCGGAGCACCCCGCGCCCCGCGGAACGATCGCCAACGTGGCCGACCACATCGACCATATCAGGCGTGTTGCCGGCATCGACCACGTGGGTATGGGCTCCGACCACTACGATGCCGGCGGTCCGTCCATGGTCGAGGGTCTCGAGAACGTCACGAAGTTTCCCGACCTCTTCGTGGAGCTCCTCCGGCGCGGCTACACGGATGCGGAGGTCAAGAAGGTCGCGGGACTCAATCTGCTGCGCGCGATGCGGGAGATGGAGCGCGTGGCGGAGATGCTCCACGACGAGAATCCGTCCCCGCGAGACTTGAAGCCTGTTCGAGCGCGCTAGAAGACCGCCCGGACTAGTTACTAGTTCTCCGGGCCACTAATGCTGCGATACATGTCGTCGATGACGGCCTTCAGCGAATCGATCGTCTCATCCTTTTCGTCCCCAGCCTGCATGTAACCGTTCACGGATCGTGAGAAGTCGTTGATGACGGCTTTCAGAGACTCGACGGTCTGCTGGTGCTCGGCCGCCTTCCGGGCGTGGGCTTGGATGGTCGTGTCGCGCTCGACGATTTCGTGCCTTGCTTGGGAGAGCTCGGTCTCGAGCTTCTCGAGCTTCTCGAGCTTCGCGTTCAAGCTGCTGAGCTCGCGCGAAGCCCCTTCGTAGGATTCCTCGATGGAGCGAGCCCCCTCCAATTGCCGGGTCACGGAGGCGAGCTCGAGCTCAAACTCCTTCCGCGAGCTCTGGATCGCTTCCTCATATTGCCGCCGCAGCGACACGAGCTGGTCTTTCCGTTCCTGCTCCGCAGCGACGGCGGCCATTTCGGCCTTCGCGCTCAAGCTCTTCTCCAGGTGTTCGAGCTTGTCCATCCAGTCTGATTCGACCCGCTCGATCCCTTCACTGTGGCGGGTCTTGAGCTCGTTCACGCGCCGCTCGGCTCTCTCTCGCGTCCCCTCGTGGAGCTTCCTTTCGTGACCGAGCATCTCGCTGGCTTGTTTGAGCTCGCCGGACGAATCGCGTTTGAGCTTCTTGATCGACGCGTTGAGCGCCTTTTGTTCCGCTTCGAGCCGTGACCGCGTGGACTCGAACCCCTTCTTGAACTCCTTAATCTCGGCGTTGTGTGCCTCTTCGGCGACTTTGACGCTCGAGCGGTGTGTGGCGGCCGTCTCGGCGATCTCGGCGCGGAGGCCGTCGATCGTGCCCCGGGTTTCGTCCCGTTCGTCCTCGACCGCGCGCAGCGCCGTATGCGCGGCTTGCTCCTGGAGCGCGAGCGAGCTGCGATGGGCTTGCTCCGCGCTTTGGAGCTCTTTCGCGTACTCGCCGCGCAGCGCGTCGAGCATTTGCGCTTGCTCCTGGCACAATTTTTCGAGCTGGCGGGCAAGGTCTTTCTTGAGCTGCTCGACTGTGCTCCGAAGCGTCTGTTGCGCGTCGCGGTCGCGGTCCGCGAGGACTTTCATGTGGCTCTGGCGGAGTCCGCCGACGTTGTGTTCGTTTTTTTGACGCAAGGAGACGAGCTCGTCGGCCTGCTCGCGCCGCATCTTTTCGAGCTCTTCGTGATGCGTCGCTTCCTGGCGCTCGCTCGATTCTTTTCGCGCTTGCTCGGCGTCGCGCCTCGTTTGCGCGAGGTCATTCTCGTGCACCGTGTCGCTTCGCCGAAGCTGGTCCTGATGCTGTTTCGTGAGAGACGCGAGGGCCTCCGCATGCTTTGTCTGTAGCTCGGCCGCCGTCTCCTGCCACCGCCGCCGTTCCACCTCGAGCGCGGCCACGCGGTCTTCCTTGAACTTGCGCGACAGTCCGGCGAGTGTCGCGAATTGCGCTTCCTCCGCCGTCGCGAGATTCTTGGTATGGGTCTTTTGGAGTTCGGCTACTTGCTTCTCGTAGCGTTCGCGGGTCTCGTGGTGCGCTTTGCGCTCCGTCTCCCAGCTCTTCAGCACGTCCTGGACTTTGTCGGTGACCTCTTCGAGCATCTGCTCGTTCGACCGGATGGCGGCTTTGGCCTTCTCGTCGAGCGGGCTGCGCTCGACGGCGTGTCTTTGAGTGAGCGAGAAAAGCCGTTTCGCATAGCGTTTTTCGAGAGAGGCGAGGCCCGCATTGCGCTTTTTTTCCGCGCGCATGAGCTCGGCGGCGCGCTGCTCGTTCAGCTGCTTGATTGCGGCGGCGCTTTTGGCAGATGCTTCCTCGAGAGCTCGTTGCGCTTCGGCCGCCGCGTGCGCCATCGCTTTGCCATGGCTCGAATGGACTGAGGCCAGCTCCTTCGCGTGCTCGTCTCTCGAGGCGGCGAGCGAGCGCGCGTGGCTCGTCTCGGACTGGCGGAGCGTCGCGTTGAGCTTCTTTTTGAGCTCCTTCGTGGCCGCGGCTTTTTCTTCCGCGAGAGTCCTATTGAGCTCCTTGATTTCCGCTTGCGTGCTCGCTTCGTGCTCCTGCAGCACGTTCGCGTGCTCTAGCCGCTGCTCCGAGAGCTGGGTCTCGAGCTCGACGTGCGCGCGGGCGGCGCGGACCGTCTCCGCGGAGACCTTTTGCTCGCGAGCCTCGGTCTCCCGTTCGTGGCGACGTTGCGCCTCGCCGGCCTCTTTGGCTGCCTGGGTGAGCTTGGCCTTCACCTCGTTGACGAGTTTCTCGAGCGCCGCGGCTTCCTCTCGGATCTTGTCGTGCTCCCTCTTGCCGGTGACGAGTTGCTCGTCGAGCTCGGCAACCTCTTGCTCGTGCTTGCTTCGAGACTCCTCGGCTTGTTCCGCTTGTTTTTCGAGCTTGGCCTGGACTTGCGCCAGTATGCCTCGAAGCTCGGTGGCCTCTTCGCGCCCTTCGTCTCGATCGCGTTGGATCGCGACGAGCCGGTCCGTGAGCTCCTCGATCTCCTGCTCGTGTTTGGCACGGGTCGCCTCGACCTGTCCGGTGAGCTTGCCGAGCCTCGCGCGGACACCGTCGAGAAGCCCGCGAACCTCGGACGTCTCCTGGCGCGCCTCATCCCGCGCTTTCTGAGCGGCGACGTGCCGCTCGGTGAGCTCCTCGCTAGCGCGTTCGTGCCGGGCTCGGACGGCGTCGGTTTGTTCGGTGAGCTCATCGTGCTTGACTTGAAGACTGTCGAGGAGCCCCTTGAGCTCCGTAGCTTCTCCGCGACCTGGGTCGCGGTCGCGCTGGGTGGCGATGAGTCGTTTTTCCAGATCGTCAATCTCTTGCGCGTGCTCGTCGGCATCTCGAGAAGTGAGCTCGAGACCGGCGGCGTCCGCGATCGCGCCTAGAAGGTCCGAGTCGGAGAGATCGGCTTTGTCGAGGTAGCACTCCGCGTGAGGATTCTGCGTCTCGTGCCGGCTCAGCTCGGCCTTCAGTACGGTCGAAGTCGTGATGATGACGGGAAGGTCGCGGTCCGCCTTCTTCACTTTGCGAAAAAGAGCGAACCCATCTTTGTCGGGAAGCTCTACCGAGAGGATCACGAGAACGAAGCGCCGGTCGTCGAGAAGTGACAGGAGCTCTTCCTCGTCCGTTGCGCTCGCCACATCGATCGCGTGCGGCGCGAGGAGCTCGGAGAGCCGGTCACGAAACGTGGTGTCGTCGTCGACAACGAGGACGTAACGCTCGGCCATGGAAAATCGCTCGGTGGATCAGCAAAGAGGCCCGTGGGCGCGGGGCGACCCCTCGCCGGACGGACACCTTTCAAATTGGTTCTGGAGCTACCCTTTAGGATAACAAATGAGGAGCGTCGAGCTGTGATCGTCCGGGAGGTGTCTCGATGTACCTGGCAGGACGGGTCGAAATCGTGCAGGGGAACATCACGGAGCTTACGGTCGATGCTATCGTGAACGCTGCGAATTCGAGACTTCTCGGCGGGGGAGGCGTTGACGGCGCCATCCACGCCGCCGCGGGCCCCGAGCTCCTTCTGGAGTGTCGGGGATTGGGAGGCGCCCGGACCGGGCAGGCGAAGATGACGGGTGGCTATCGGCTGCGGGCGAAGCACGTCATCCATGCGGTGGGTCCCGTGTGGCAAGGCGGCAGCGCCGGGGAGCCCGAGCTTCTCGCAAGCTGCTATCGAAACGCTTGCGAGATCGTGGAACGGCACGGGCTCCGCTCGGTCGCCTTTCCATGCATCTCGACCGGAATCTATGGATATCCCGTCGAGCCGGCTGCGGTCGTGGCGCAGTCGACCGTGCGCGAGTGGCTTCTCGGCCACGAGGTCCCAGAGCGCGTCGTATTCTGCTGTTTTTCTTCCTCGGACCACGCCGTCTACGAACGGACGGCGGCGGTCGAGCTCATCGACAATCCATGACGTCACCACCGGGCCGGGAGCAAGGCGTCATCCTCTTGCACGGCATGGGCCGTACGTGGATGTCCATGGCGGTTCTCGGGCTGCGCTTGCGGCGCGCCGGCTACGAAGTGCATTGGTTTGGCTACAGCCCGCGCAAATCCACCCTGGACGAGCTCACGAGGCGACTTCGGGAGCTCGTCGAGAACGAAGTAAAGTCACCCTACTACCACTTCATCGGTCATTCGCTCGGGAACATCATTGTTCGCAACGGCTTCCAGGAGGGCTACCGCACCGGCTTGAAGCGCATCGTCATGCTCGCGCCTCCGAACGGGCCCGCCGCTCTAGCGAGCACGATGCGCCACCTGCGCCTCTATCAGTGGCTCACCGGGGACAGCGGACAAAAACTCGGCGATGACGAGTTCTATCGAACGCTTCCCGTTCCCGATGTCGAGTTCGGTGTCATCGCGGGCAACCACGGCCACCGCGTCGGGTTCCACGATGCCAATGACGGGGTCGTGCGCGTCGAGAATACGAAGCTCGACGGCATGCGCGATTGGGTCGAAGTCGAGCGTACCCACACGTTCATCATGTACTCCGCCGAGACGTTCGATCTGTGCCTGCACTTTCTCGACAAAGGCTCCTTTCGTCCCTGACGTCCTGCCCGCCCTGACCGATTCCAAAAGAGTGTGCCATCATGCCATCATGAATCTCTAGCTATGCTAATGCAGTTTCGACGAGGAGCCCAATTGACGAGAGACGAGCGCGGTTACACATTGCTCGAGGTGCTCATGGCGCTCGGGATCACGCTCGTCGTGATGGCGCTCGTCGCGAGAACGCTCCAAGATGTCGCGCGCATCTTTCGCGCGCAAAGCGATATCGCTGTCACCTCGTCCAGCATCGCCCTTGCGCTCGATGACATCGGCTACGAGCTCACGCTCGCAGGGCAAGGACTAGGTGAAGGTGTCGTCGCCGTGATGCCGCGCCTGCCGGGCGGCGAGGTGGGCCCGTCCGCCTTGACCTTGCGCTCGAACCCGAAACTCACCGCGGGCTATCTCACGTTGGGGTTCGTCGAGACGGACGCCGAGCTCGCTTTCACGGGCGCAGACGCCTTCGAGCCGGGCGAGACGGTGCTGCTGACGGATGCGCGACGCACCAACGAAGTCGCGGAGGTCGTCAAGCGGTCGCCGCTCTGGATGGAGCTTCGCTCGCTCGAGACGACGAGTGGCGACTTCCGTCACCGTTTCACCCAGAACGCGGCCACCCGTGCGCTGGGACTGCGTGAGGTTCGCTACTACTTGCGTATGTCGGGGGACGGTGAAGCGAAGGAGCTCGTCAAGGACGTTACCGGTGTGACGAGCCGTGTGCTCGCGCGGGACATCATTGCGCTGACGTTCGTCTATCTCGACGCGAACGGGAAGGTCATTACCGCCGCCAAAGTCGAAGATGAGTATTCCGAGTTCGAGACGATAAGGTTGAAGCTCCAATACTCGGCCAAGACGGGCGCGCTCGAGCCGCTCTCGGTCGTGACCGCCGTCTCTCTGAGGCCTGCGTCGGGCACGGTGGATTTTGAGCGTCCCGGTATCGGTTTCCGGCTGTCGCAGATGATGTACCCGCTCCACCATCCTATAGCCGTCGTGTCTCGTCCTGCCGCGGACCGGGGCGCCGTCGTTGCCGCGGGGATGAATCCGCGCCAAGACCCGAGCTATGTCTACACTTTCCAAATGGAACAGCGGTTCATGGGCGCGAACGTGGACAGCGTTGCCTTTTTCGAGGACGTGCGAGGGCCGGTCGCGGCAGTTCTCGGGCCCGAGCGCGGGCCGCTCGCGGGCTCTTTGTTCGTCGCGGCGGCGGGCCTTCGTATCGGCCACATTACCCGTATGCTGCCCGACGAGAACGGAGATTTCTCGAGGGAGTCCGAGGTCATTCCGTTCGAAGGAACGGACGTCATCGCCCAGGCGGGAGGGATGGCCTTCGGCGTCGAAGGCGCGCTCTACGTGATGAGCCAGGAAAAAGGGGCGATCTATCGGTATCGATTCGATGGCGCGGGAAAACCTGGAAAGCCCGAGCGGCTGTTCGGCCTGAAGGGAACGCCAGGTCCGGTCGTTCTAGGCAGTGACGGGCATCTCTACTTCCTCATGCAACGCGGTGAGCGCGGGAGTGTGTGGCGGATGGCGTTTGATGAAACGCTCGAGCCGGTCGAGCCCGAGCTCGTGGGTATGCTCGATGGATCGGGCGTCTCGCTAACACGCGATCCCGTGGAAGGCAGCTTGGTTTGTCTCGTGCGCGCCCGGAACGGAGACTTCGTGATCCTGGGGCTGAGCCGCGCGTAGCTCCGTGGGGCGGACGTTTCGGAAGGAGCGCGGCAGGAGGATCCGCCGGTGCTCTTTTCGTTGCGTGAATGGGTGACGAAGCTCGAAGAAGGGCGCGTCGAGCCGGGCGAGCTTCCGTTCGCACTCGGTGAGCTTGCCCAAAAAATGAGCGTGCTGCGCATCGACACCCTCGACTTCCTGTCCTTCGACTCGCTCGGCTCGCTGTACATGGGAGCGAAGGAGGCAAACCTCGTCCTGAAGTTCGAGTTCGCACGGCCTTCGCGCCGCTACGCAGTGGGTGTCGCTGCCGGCGTGGTCGAGCGCGGCGCGGGGCTAAGCCCCACGGTTCGGATCCATGCTTGGCGCGAGAGAGTGCCGGGGCTCTAGCAAGCTGATGAAAAATACGGTCGCCACGGCGCGAATGCGCCGACAACCGGCCCAGATGCACGGAAACGAACGCGGCAGCGCTCTCATCGTCGTGCTTATCGCGATCCTCGTTATGCTGCCGCCTACGCTCATCTTGGCGAAGATGGCGTTTCGGTGGCAGCGGCAGTCGCTCGTCTTTCGCGACACGGTCGACGAAGCGTTCGTCGCCCACGCCGGCTTCGAGGAAGCGCGGAATCGGCTCGCGGCCGACGGCATGGACCTCGAACCGAACGAGGGCAGGTCCTTTCGCATACGCGGGTTCGAAAGCCACACCACGAGCGCACGGGTCGCACGTGAGGAGGATATCGTTCTTTCGCAAGACGGCCTTGTTTTCACCGGAACGGCTGCGAGCGAAGCGGATTTAGAGGTCGCGGGAACCGACGCCGAAGGTCGCTTCGTCTACCGCTATCGAAAGCTCGAGATCTACGTCGTTCGGATCGACGTCTCCCGCCGCCCGACGCTCCCTGCTATCCGTCTCTACGGCGTTATCGCGAGGCTCCCGGACAACACCTTCGAAACCTTGGGCGTCACGGTGAAACGCGGCTACTTCGACTAGGGAAATGCCCAACGCAACGTCATCAAGAACTCGTTATGCCCGACTTCTTCGCGATCTTCAACGCCCAAAAGCATGGCCACAGAGACACAGCGCGGCGGAGCCGCAACCAAATTGGAGGACGGCTCCGCCGCGAGCGGTCAGCGGTCAGCATTCAGCGGTCAGCTCGTGGTGCTCGGCGCTTCGCGCCTCGGTCCCATTCTCAGTGTGCGCCGTCCCAATTCTTCGCCGCGGTGCCTCTTCTAACTGATTTACCCTCTTGCGGATCCGGCCGCAGCCGCTCAAATTCTTGCAAGAAATAGAAGCTTTTTCGGGTTAGTAGTACAGAGACACAGCGCGGCGGAGCCGCAACCAAATTGGAGGACGGCTCCGCCGCGAGCGGTCAGCGGTCAGCATTCAGCGGTCAGCTCCGGATTCGAGCCTCCGGATGAGAGAGGCGAGCATACGCTTGACCTCGGTGGTTCGCTCGGCAAGCTCCTGAAGACTTTGGCTATCGAGCAACCCGAGCTCGTGGGCAAGGAGCAGTTCGTATTCGAGCTCGCTTGCTGAGCCCATACTCATTTGAAGAAAGCGGGCCATATCCCGGTCTGAACCGCGTCCACAGCCCTCAGCAATATTCGCCGGGATGGAAACCGCCGCTCGGCGCATCTGAGCCGTCAAGCCGAACTTCTCTTCGGTTGGGAAGTGGCCGGTGGCCTGGTACAAACCCTTGACTAGCTGATGGGCCTTCTCCCAAACCTTTAGATCTCGAAAGTCTTTCATCCTGACTCTTCGCTGTCGGCTCGCTCACCACGTCAGCCCAACGCGGGCTCGATGCACAATCTGGGCGTGAAGTAGACACGGCGCCACATCCAGAGTAGGAAGATGTCACGACAACCCTTTCCCACGCTGGAGGACGCCGTGAAACAGTTTTTATCACGTCACGAGGATCGAATCACAGGGGTGCTGAGCGGATTCGACCGGTTGGTGTTCCGCGGAACCCTACGCCACATTTCTTATACGGACGGCATGGGTAAGTACCTTTCCTACCAGAAAATCCTTCTGAAGGAGTTCGCACTGCAGCGTACCTCCGAGCTCAAGCAGGCCTTGTATCAGCAGGCGGAGCGACTCGAGCGTCCGGTCGTCTATCTGGAGTCTTCCCGTAAGAACAAGGAGGCCATCGCACGCGAGATTGCACAACAAGACAATGTCCGCAGTGGTCTCATCGCAGTGCTGAGCTGCGTGGAACCTTGTATCACCTTCAGCATACGTCGCAACCGCCAGAAGAAGCGGTTGGAGCTCGTGCAATCCCTCAGAAAGTGCCTAAACTTTTACCACTACTGCATGGACCCTATTTTTGGTTTCATGCATGCCCGTATCCAAAGCTGGTTTCCATTCAATGTTCAGGTCTACGTCAACGGCCGTGAATGGCTCGCCGTTGAGATGGATAAGGCTGGCATTCAATATCGGCGCCGGGAAAACTGCTTTACCTGGGTTGAGGATGCCCACGCGGCACAGCAGCTTCTCGATGAGCAGCTCAAAACCAACTGGCCTCACATCCTGAATCGCCTGAGTCGATTCGTCAATCCATTGCAAGACAAATTAGCCTCTCCTGCCATTTCAGTGGATCCTCTCGAGGGTGAGACCGCCACAGTTTAGGTAGACGAGACTGATGAGAGCTACGGCAGAGTGGAGTCCAAAGCTGCGGTGGCTCAGCAGCCGGATTTTGTTGTTCATTCCTTCGAGTCGGCCGTTGCTGAGTCTCCACGTGACCCACGCGATGACGCCATCGAAGTGGCTGCGGATCATCTTCGCCGCGCGTTTGACGGGCTCTATCCTCGAGCTCATAGCGCGCCGCAGCCATCCTCGGAGAAACTTCTTGGCCCATGTCTCGGTTTTGTAGGTGTAGAGGTCCATGAAGTCGTCGCGCAGAAGCATGGCGCGGTAGAGGCGACGATTAGCTCGCACCTGCTCGCGGAGCACCCGTTTGTCTTTCGCGCTGCGGTTGTGTTTGGCCTTGAGAACGGTACGTGTCAACAACTTTGAGACACTCGCGAGCTGCATTTAGTGAGCCTCGATTAGCGTCGGGAGGCTCGTGGCGCCGGTGCGGTCCACATCTGCATCGATCGAGATCTCGTTTCGTGGAGCAGAAAAAGGGGGTACCCCAGGTATAGACGCCGCCGCGAGAGTGGCTTGTGCGGCATTCAGGAGCGTCGTTTTCTCCGTCGGCGGGTTGATCCAAACCTGAGGAGGCAAAACGGGAGGTTGTGGCGTTCCGCGAACGAAGCGTTCGGGATGAGTCCGATGAGCTTCGAGAAGGATCTGGCGCCGAGCGGTGGTGAGCTGTTCGGCACGACCATAGTGAACGTCGGCCGGCGTCATGAAGCCGATTCCTGAGTGCCGGTGCTCGTAGTTGTAGTAGTCGAAGAAACCGCCGCAGAACAGCCGGCCGTCTTCGGCGGAACCAAAACGGCTCGGAAACTGAGGACAGTACTTCATCGTCTTGAACTGGGACTCGGAGTAGGGATTGTCGTTCGAGACGTAAGGTCTGGAGTGGGTCTTGGTAACTCCGAGGTCAGCCAGGAGCAGAGCCACGGGCTTGCTTCTCATCGAGCTGCCACGGTCCGCGTGAAGGGTGAGCTGGTCGGGTTCAATGTCCTGCTTGCGACAGCTCTCGGCGATGAGGCGTTGCGCGAGCGCCGCACTTTCTCGGTGAGCCAGCATCCAGCCAACCACGTAGCGGGAGAAGATGTCGAGGATGACGTAGAGGTAGTAGTAGGTCCACTTGACGGGGCCACGAAGCTTCGTAATATCCCACGACCAAACCTGGTTGGGCGCTTCGGCCAGCAGCTCCGGCTTCGTGTAGTTCGGATGGCGCCGTTGGTTCCGGCGCTCTCGGACCTCGCCGTGCTCCTCCAAAATCCGATACATCGTGCGAATCGAGCAGAGGTAGGTTCCCTCGTCCAGAAGCGTGGCCCACACCTGGGCGGGCGCCTTGTCGACGAACCGCTCACAGTGCGAGGCCCCGAGGACTTCCTCGCGCTCAGTCTCGTCGAGGGCTCGGTGCGGCCGAGGACGCCGCTTCGGTTCGGGCGTCACCTGGCGCCTGCGATACAGCGTGGAACGAGCCACACCCAGAGCCTCGCAGGCTTCCGTCGTCTGCCCAATCTGCCCCGCCAGCTCCTCGGCCGCCACCATCAGTCGTTCTCGTAGCTGTCGAGTGGATTCAGGGGGACCCCCAGTAATTCGGAGGTTTTTTTTTGGTCTCCAACATCGTCTCCACCCGAGCCAGGCGACGTTGGAGCCGGGCGTTCTCGCGCTCGAGCTCCTTGACCCGTGGATCCTCGGCCTTTGCCTTCCGGCCTCGCTTTCTCGACGCCAACCCCGCTTTGGCGACCTCGTCACGTTGGCGGCGCCAACTCGATAAATGCGACGAGTACAGGCCCTCTCGACGCAGAAGAGCAGCAACGTCACCGTCACCCTTGCAGGCATCGGCCTCACGCACTATCCGCAGCTTGTACTCCGCGGTAAAGCGTCGACGCTTCGCTTGCTCGCTCACTTCGGGATCCGGGACCCCCGCCGCATCGCGGCCGGCGGGATCTCCAGTCGCCCTACGGGCTCCCTCCGATCCCGCCGAGGTCTCTCTCTCAATCAACGCTGCTGACTTGGGCACGAAAGTACACATGGCTTCCGAGACTCCCGCCGACTTGGAGCTGAACGTCGTTGAAGCGATTGAACGACGTCGCGACGAGCCCATAGCTCTCGAGGCGCCGGATGAGCTGGCGTTCGACCTTGGGAGCCTTCCCGAACAAGGCGTAGAGATGGCTCCCCGGGAGAGGCTCGAGTGACTCGTACTTAGCCCCGAAACGGAAATAGGCCTCCTCGACGTCGACTTTCTGGTCCGAGTTCGTCGGGTTGCGGTTGTAGATGTCGATGAAATCGATCCGAACGCGCCCGAAGATGGCGCGCGGAAAGTCGGCCTCGAGAAAAACGGTTGCGCGGCTCAGCTCGAGGGACGATCCCGGCGAGACTGTGCGCATCGAGACGTGGTCGCGCCCTCGGGGCGCGAAGTCGGGAGAAAAAAACGGGAGGATGAACTCGTCATCCTCGGACCATCGATAGTGAGCATTGACCTCGCCGGAGATGCGAAAGTCGATACCTTCCGGCTCTTGAAAAGGTTCCTCGTCATCGTCCTGCGCAAAGAGGTTCCCAAAAGCCGCAAAGAAGGCGAGCAGCAACACTAATAACAGACGCATGAGCTTTTGAGGATGGTAGGGAAGGCCCATCGCGCCGTCAAGTCGCGCTCGCGCGATCTTGTGCTACCATGAAGCACTTTTCCGACGGGGCGTGATCGACGACAGCGATGCACCGATATTTCTGGTTCTTTCTCTTCGTAATGACGTGTAGCCCAGACAGGCTCACGGCCCAAATTTCGGGCCGTGTCGTTCTTCTCGAGAAGGGCGGCGTCGAGCACAAAGCTACGAAAGACGTGCTCGTCTATTTAGAGGATGTCGACCTCGACATCGACGTGCCCGTTCCTCCGGAGGCGACGGGGCGCACGGTCACCATCAGATCCAAGAACAAGAAATTCGAGCCTCGCGTGGCCGCGGTGACGGTCGGCATGGGCATCGAGTTTCCGAATCTCGACAACATCATGCACAACGTGTTCTCGATCTCGAAGGGGAACCGGTTCGATCTCGGCCTCTACAAATCTGGAGCCAAGAAGGACTTTGTGTTCGAGAATGCCGGGCTTGTTCGGGCCATCAGAGCGATGTGAAGCTCATGGACTTTGGCATCGTGCGGGAGCAAGAAAAAGTCAGCAGGACCCAGACCGGGCTCGTGATGGGGACGCCGGATTACATGTCGCCTGAGCAAGCCCAGGGAAAGAGCGATCTCGATTTCCGAAGCGACATCTATTCGGTCGGGGTCGTGTTCTTCGAGATGTTCACCGGCGCGCTCCCGTTCTCGGGCGATTCCGCGTTCAGCATCGCTTTGAAGCACGTCCAGGAAGAGGCTCCTACGCCGCGATCGGTGAACCCGAGAATCCCCGAAGCGCTCGAGCGCATCATCGTCCGTTGCATGGCGAAAGATCCGGCGAAGCGCTATCAGCGAATCGGCGAGCTCCAGGCGGATCTCTATCGGATCTCGAACACGGCCAACGTCGCCGCAAGTTGACCCCCGCGCAAGCAGCCCTTATCATCAGAGATATCCGAAAACTCTTCAGATAGAGTGGACCGAAGCCGTGTCGTTTCGGCGCGCCGTTCGTGTATCTCGTCACGGAGACTTCCAACATCGTGTCCAAAGGTGAGTTTCCGACAAGCGTGCATGAAATGAAAGGAAAGAAGAAAGAAAACGCGTTGCCTATGCGTCTGAAGCGAGGCGTTGAGCGTGTCGAGAGATGGCGAGCAACTCGTCACAAGCGGAGAATCCCTGAAGATGGAAGGTTGCGGAGGGACTGGCGAGCGAGTATGGAGTCCATCGGACATCGCGTGCCTTGAGGTTGAATTACGAAGAGCTGAAGAGGCGCTGGTCGACATCGGCGGGAGGAAAAGCAAAACCGAGCGTTAGGGCGGAAGCGAGTACGTTTGTTCCGCTGATGGCGCCTGAGCTCGTGGGCGGAGAAGGAGTGGCGGAGTACAAGGAGCTGGGATCGAAGGTCAGAAGTACGGGAGAGCTCTTGGCTCTCGTTGGCCGCCAGATCGAGTCGCCTCTCCAGGCGCTCTTGGCCGAGGTTCACGCCTTCGACCAGGAGCATGAAGAGGACGACCGCGCGGCCGCGATCGTGGAGCTCTCCCACGTGCTCGAAGGCGTCCTCAAGCCGCTGACGGCGCTCGCGGTTTACGAGCGAGCGGCCGAGCCTTCCTTGCCCGAGCGCGTTGCTCTCACTGAGATGCTCGAGAACATCGCCAAAAAACCGCGGCTCGCCGGTGCGTTCCGTCTGTTGATTCGAGGCGAGCTCGGAACGAGCTTCGAGGATCCGAAACGCCTCGAGCAAGGGCTCGCGCTCTTCCTGCAGCTCGTCTCGGGGATGTCTCCCCTGAACACACGGCTCGAAGCGCGCCGCGAAGTGCACACTTCGACCGACCATGTGGTCCTCGTGGCGCGTACGAAGGATGGCGGTGCGCGATCGACCGATGTTCAGATCGCTCTCGTGCAGAGATTGGCCGAGTTGATGCACGGGGTCCTCGAGCTCGAGAAAGAGAATGGCGAGCTCACGCTGCGCCTGTCTCTTGCTGTCTGTCAGCCTCCGGAAGCTTCTGACGAGGAGGTTGCGGTCGCAGCTCCCGTGCTGGCGTTCCCCCGGCCCGGTTCGGCCACTACCGAGGAAGCGGAAACCGCGCCAAAGGAGCCCGCGCCCCTCGTGCTCGTCGCAGACCGCGAGCCAGCCGCGCGGGACTACATGTCTCGAGTACTTCAACTCGAAGGCTACGAAGTCGTGACGGCTTCCACACTCGAAGAGGCTTACGAGAGCGCCCACACGATTCGCCCCGACGTCATCACGCTCGATCACATGCAGCTAAGGCTAGACGAAGTCGATTGGTTTCAGCGCTTCAAAGACGATCCTGCCGTCGCGCGCATCCCTATCGTGTTGATTCAGAATCCGGGTTTCGAAGAGTCGGTCGGACCCCTACGCGCTTCCGAGCTCGTGAACAAACCACTCGAGCCCGACGAGCTCGTGCGCGCGATCGAACGGCAGACGAGAGCACGTCCTTCGACCGATCCCTGAAACCTCAGAACATTATTCTCGCGGAGCTCTCGGGTAGTTGATGCGGACGTTCACGATCCCGAGCTCGACCCGCCGGTTCTTGGCTCGCGCCTCGTCGGAAGTGCCTTGAACGAGAGGCTGCTTCTTGCCCCAGCCTTGGACGCTCAGAATTTCCTCGCTGATATTGGCCTCGACGAGGTAGTCGCGAACGGCGGCGGCGCGTCGCTCGGAGAGCCCGTCATTGTATTCATCGCTGCCGACGTCGTCGGTATGTCCGTTGATCGCGATCGTGTAGTCCTGCGACGTGAGAAGGATGCCCGCGATTCGGCTCAATAGCTCTTTGTTCTCCGGCTTCAAATCCGCTTTGTCGAAGTCGAACTTGAGCGTATCCTCGCCGAGATTCATCACGAGGCCGAGCGCGGTCCGCCGTGTGTCCGCGATCTTACCGAGCGCTTTTTCGAGACGGTCGAGCTCTGCTTGCGCTTCCGCGCGGATACGATCGGCCTCCGCGCGCGCGCGGGCGGCTTCCTCCCGCGACGTGGCGGCATCAGCTTGCGACATGGCGGCAACTTCACGAGCGGCCACCGCGTCTTCCTCGGCGCGCGCGGTATCCGCTTCGGCGAGCAGGCGTCCTTCCGCGGCTGCGCGAGCCACCTCTTCAGCACGCGCGGCACGCGCCAGCGCGCGCTCCGAGGCATCGGTCGCCTCGATCGCTTGCGTGCTCAAATCCACGATCTGCGATTCGATGGTGTCCAGTTGACCTAGAACCCGTAACCCGAGAAATCCCACCGCGGCGAGCAGCAAAACGAAAGCGAGAGCGAGCAGCACGAGCCACAGCTTTGGGTTCTTGCTGCCCGTCGTCGTCGAATCGGCATCCGTCGTAAGACTCATATTCTTCCTATCTTGTTCGTTCGTGTCTCGTTAGGTTCGGGCGCGGTACTTCCAGCTTAGCGCAAATGCGCGGCGTCCGAAGCGTCATGCGCTATCATTATGTATTGATGTGCTAATAATGGAAGCATGATAGAGCTTCCGATCGTTTGCGACCGTGACTGTAATCCCCGAAAAGTCTGATCTATTTGATACCAAACGATTTTTCTTAGTGGCTCGCGAAGGCCCCGTTCGGTCATCATAGGGCGATGCGTTTGCTATCTCGGACCCTCGCATGGCTGTTTCGAGCGCTGTTGAGGACGCGCAGCGACCTCGCCATGGAGAACATGGCGCTGCGCCAGCAACTCTCGGTCTACGGCCAGCTAAAAGTTAAACCGACACTCAAGACCGAAGACCGGGTCTTCTGGGTTCTTTTCTCCATGGGTTATCGAAGTTGGAGAACGTGTCTGAGATTCGTGCAACCGAGAACGGTCCTTCGTTGGCATGCCGCTGGTTTCAAGATTTTCTGGAGAAAAAAGTGCGAGAAAACCGGTCGGCCGCGAATTCCAAAGCAGCATCAGGACTTGATCCGTCAAATGTCCATCGACGAACCCGGCTGGGGTGCAGATAGGATTGCCGACGAACTTCGACTGAAGCTCGGTATCCGACACGCTGCTAGCACCGTGCAGAAATACATGGTTCGACCCGAGCACCGCACTCGTACCGGGCAGACCTGGAGGGCCCTCATGAAGAACCACAAAGATGAGATCTGGTCCTGCGATTTCCTGGTGCAGCACACTGCCTTATTCTCCGTAGTCTATATCTTCATCATTATGGAGATTTCAACGCGGAAGATCATCGGGTTCAACGTAACCTGCAATCCCACACTCGCATGGGTGAAGCAGCAAATTCGAGAGGCCACAGCCTTCGGCGTGCAGCCAAGGATCTTGATTCACGACAACGACGGGATCTACGGCCAGTTTGGTAAAGACCGCCGGTCGCACCTTGGCTATCGCTCACACCTTGATTATTGGCTGAAGGAAACCATAGGCATCCGGGGCATTCCCATCACGCCAGGCTGTCCGCAGGAGACGCCGCATATCGAACGCTTCAACCGGACTCTACGCGAGGAAGCGCTCAATCATTTTGTCTTCTTCGGTGAAGCCCACGTTCATCGTGTGGTTTCGGAGTAGATCCGATTTTTTCATGGAGCTCGACCGCATCAAGGATTGTGCGGGATCCCAGATCCATGTTCGGATCTAGAATTCGCGCAGCATTCTCCGAGCAACGGAAGTGTCATTCGACTTCCAGTCCTCGGCGGCGTTCAAGGCGACTACCGACGCGCAGCGTGAAGCTCGAGCAAGACCCGTGACAGCTCGGTCAGCGACGCTGCGACCCGCGAGTTGACGAGTTGATAACTCGGTTCTCCTGTCGTTTCGGGGGATCTGATTTGTGTTGGAGGGCATGGCCTATGGACGCTGCCGCGATTGTGGAAAACGCCGGAAACTCCGGGCGAGAGAGGCGTTTAGGGAAAGGTTGTGAGCACGTACAAACGTGGAGCGGCGTTTTCCACAATCGCTTGGAAAACGCTTCGCGTTTCCCACGAGCGCCCACAGGCCCCTCCTGATATATATACAAGAAAGATTAATTTATATGGAATAAGAAAGGGGGGGCTCGATTAGTGGAGGCTATGGAAAACGCCCTTCCAGGCTTCGAAGAGAACTCAGTCGTGAGCAAGGTCTGAACGACCAGAACCGTGGGGGCGTTTCCCACAGCCTCGTCTCCCGCTGAGGGGCAGTGGCATTTGGTGAGGCCCGTGGGTTGAGAGGGTAAGCCATGTGTAGATGCGCATCGGCGAGAACGCTAGAATCTTTTTTTCCGAAAGAGAAAAGAGCGTTCCCGCGATGCGCGTTACTACGTTAGTCAACAAGCTCATCGGATTGCAAGGCCTGTGGGTCCGAGGTTTCCACTTCCAGGCGGACAAAGCCAGAGTGGTGGTGGATGTAGTACCAGCGGTACGTGTCAACAACTTTGAGACACTCGCGAGCTGCATTTAGTGAGCCTCGATTAGCGTCGGGAGGCTCGTGGCGCCGGTGCGGTCCACATCTGCATCGATCGAGATATCGTTTCGTGGAGCAGAAAAAGGGGGTACCCCAGGTATGGACGCCGCCGCGAGAGTGGCTTGTGCGGCATTCAGGAGCGTCGTTTTCTCCGTCGGCGGGTTGATCCAAGCCTGAGGAGGCAAAACGGGAGGTTGTGGCGTTCCGCGAACGAAGCGTTCGGGATGAGTCCGATGAGCTTCGAGAAGGATCTGGCGCCGAGCGGTGGTGAGCTGTTCGGCGCGACCATAGTGAACGTCGGCCGGCGTCATGAAGCCGATTCCTGAGTGCCGGTGCTCGTAGTTGTAGTAGTCGAAGAAACCGCCGCAGAACAGCCGGCCGTCTTCGGCGGAACCAAAACGGCTCGGAAACTGAGGACAGTACTTCATCGTCTTGAACTGGGACTCGGAGTAGGGATTGTCGTTCGAGACGTAAGGTCTGGAGTGGGTCTTGGTAACTCCGAGGTCAGCCAGGAGCAGAGCCACGGGCTTGCTTCTCATCGAGCTGCCACGGTCCGCGTGAAGGGTGAGCTGGTCGGGTTCAATGTCCTGCTTGCGACAGCTCTCGGCGATGAGGCGTTGCGCGAGCGCCGCACTTTCTCGGTGAGCCAGCATCCAGCCAACCACGTAGCGGGAGAAGATGTCGAGGATGACGTAGAGGTAGTAGTAGGTCCACTTGACGGGGCCACGAAGCTTCGTAATATCCCACGACCAAACCTGGTTGGGCGCTTCGGCCAGCAGCTCCGGCTTCGTGTAGTTCGGATGGCGCCGTTGGTTCCGGCGCTCTCGGACCTCGCCGTGCTCCTCCAAAATCCGATACATCGTGCGAATCGAGCAGAGGTAGGTTCCCTCGTCCAGAAGCGTGGCCCACACCTGGGCGGGCGCCTTGTCGACGAACCGCTCACAGTGCGAGGCCCCGAGGACTTCCTCGCGCTCAGTCTCGTCGAGGGCTCGGTGCGGCCGAGGACGCCGCTTCGGTTCGGGCGTCACCTGGCGCCTGCGATACAGCGTGGAACGAGCCACACCCAGAGCCTCGCAGGCTTCCGTCGTCTGCCCAATCTGCCCCGCCAGCTCCTCGGCCGCCACCATCAGTCGTTCTCGTAGCTGTCGAGTGGATTCAGGGGGACCCCCAGTAATTCGGAGGTTTTTTTTTGGTCTCCAACATCGTCTCCACCCGAGCCAGGCGACGTTGGAGCCGGGCGTTCTCGCGCTCGAGCTCCTTGACCCGTGGATCCTCGGCCTTTGCCTTCCGGCCTCGCTTTCTCGACGCCAACCCCGCTTTGGCGACCTCGTCACGTTGGCGGCGCCAACTCGATAAATGCGACGAGTACAGGCCCTCTCGACGCAGAAGAGCAGCAACGTCACCGTCACCCTTGCAGGCATCGGCCTCACGCACTATCCGCAGCTTGTACTCCGCGGTAAAGCGTCGACGCTTCGCTTGCTCGCTCACTTCGGGATCCGGGACCCCCGCCGCATCGCGGCCGGCGGGATCTCCAGTCGCCCTACGGCCTCCCTCCGATCCCGCCGAGGTCTCTCTCTCAATCAACATACTCATGCATTGATCCTCCTCCGCCCTCTACACTAATTTCAAGGGGCGAAGTGTCTCAGCGATGTTGGCACAGAGGGGTAGCGCCTTTTCCGATGCAGAAGCCTCGCTCGAACTCGGGCCCGGCTGGCGTCGCTGCGCCACCCGCGACGCGAGCTCGTCATCCGGTGGAACCTCCTTCGACCAGCCTAGTTTCTTCGCCTCTCGTATATACGCGCGAATCGTCTTCCGGCCCCGACCGGTGGCTACAGCTATCCTTCGCTGGCTCTCCCCTCGATGGTGCCGTTTCAGAACATCCAGAACTTCCCACATACCGTGCTCCCTGTATGCCAATACGACCTCCTTGTTTCCAAGAAGGCTCGCACAGCCGAGCTCGGCCTCAAAGGGGTGGGGTCATGACTCCGAAAAGTGGGGTCATGTTTCTGAAAAACTCACCCCTTTGCCGGGGTCATGTCTCTGAAAATGGGGTGGGGAATGTTTCTGAAAAACACGCCCTCAAGTGGGGTCATGATTCTGACAAATCACACCTCTACCGCGCCATGCTTCTGCGCGACGACTTCATGGACCTCTACACCTACAAAACCGAGACATGGGCCAAGAAGTTTCTCCGAGGATGGCTGCGGCGCGCTATGAGCTCGAGGATAGAGCCCGTCAAACGCGCGGCGAAGATGATCCGCAGCCACTTCGATGGCGTCATCGCGTGGGTCACGTGGAGACTCAGCAACGGCCGACTCGTAGGAATGAACAACAAAATCCGGCTGCTGAGCCACCGCAGCTTTGGACTCCACTCTGCCGAAGCTCTCATCAGTCTCGTCTACCTAAACTGTGGCGGTCTCACCCTCGAGAGGATCCACTGAAATGGCAGGAGAGGCGATAACTCTATCGGCTGCAGCTGTATTTTACAGTCGCCGGATCTTGCCGAGTTTAGAGGTCGCGTGGCACAAGAACGTGGGAAAACGACTAAGGATAAAGGCTAAACGCCGGAGCACCGGAATTTTTGGGGATTACGGGTTCCCACGATCTCAGCAGTGAATGTCGACATGCACGTCCTTTCAACGAGGTAGATAGCCTTCGGCGAGCTTCACGAATGCTTTGACTTGAGCCTGCGCCCAAGCGTCGTCGCGGCCGAGCTCCTCGGCCATGAGCGCTGCCACCCGCGGGGCCATCGCGATGGCCGTTCTCGCTCCCAGCAAGAGGCTGCGCGTTCGACGCGAGAGAAAATCTTCCACGGTGCGGGCCATTTCCTCTCGAACCGCCCAGACGACTTCGCCGGCTTTGACGTTCGCGTCCGGGTGCAAGAGCTCGCCGTAGCGCGCGTCGTCCCGGATCAAGTCGCGCACCAACGGCGCGTCGGCGCCGTAGCGCTCGAGCTCGCCGAACTGGGCGGCGTCTTGATGGTAGCCGTGGAGCCGCAAGGTTTTGGTCACCGAAGGTTTTTCTTCGAGCGCGGCCATCGTCGCGGCCTGGTCGATCGTGTCCTCGGCCATCATGCGGTAGGTCGTCCATTTGCCGCCCGCGATCGTCACGAGGCCGGAGCGCGAGATGTGTAGCGTGTGGTCTCTCGAGATCTCCGCGGTGTTGCCGTCGGGACTCGTACCCACGAGCGGCCGGATGCCCGCGAACATGCTGAGGATGTCGTCGCGCGTCGGGTCCTTCGTCAGATAACGTGCGGTGTGTTTCAGAAGAAACTCGATCTCCTCTTCGAGCGGGCACGGTTCGTAGGAGACCGTATCGAGCGGGGTGTCGGTGGTCCCGACAACGACGCGCTCGTGCCACGGGATCGCGAAGAGCACGCGGCCGTCATCGGTGTGGGGCACCATGATGGTGCTGTCGCCCGGGAGGAACGCGCGCTTGAGAACGATGTGCACACCTTGGCTCGGGCGGATGATGGCTGTCGTTTCGGGCTCGTCGAGCTTCCGTACCGCATCGGTGAAAGGCCCGGTGGCGTTGATGACGACGCGGCCGTTCAGCTCGAGCTCTGCCCCCGTCTCTTCGTCCCGCGCCACGACGCCGGTAATGACGTCGCCGGTCTTCGTGAGCGCGATCGCAGAGACGTAGTTCAAAACAGTCGCGCCGAGCGACGCGGCGGTCGCGGTGAGATGGATGGCGAGGCGGGCGTCGTCGAACTGTCCGTCGTAGTAGATCACGCCGCCCCGGAGCCCTTTCGTTTCGATCGTGGGGAGCCGCTCGAGGGTCTCGCTCTTCGAGAGGTTCCGCGACGCGCCGAAGCCGAGCTTGCCTGCGAGGAGGTCGTAGACCCGGAGCCCGACACCGTAAAACGGTGCTTCCCACCAGTCGTAGTTGGGCACGACGAACGGGAGATCGTGCACGAGGTGGGGCGCATTCGCGAGCAGACGGCCGCGCTCCTTGAGCGCTTCGAGCACGAGCGAGACGTTCCCTTGCTGCAGGTAGCGCACCCCGCCATGGACGAGCTTTGTGCTGCGGCTCGAAGTGCCGCGAGCGAAGTCGCCCGCTTCGAGCAAGAGCGTGCGGTAGCCTCGCGATGCCGATTCGACCGCACAGCCGAGGCCGGTGGCGCCTCCGCCAATAATAATGATGTCCCAATCTTGGGGGGAGGCCTCGAGCCTCTCCAACATGTTTGCGCGGTCCAGCGTTCGTCCTCCTGGTCTCGTCGAGTCGGGCGATAGGATAACATTCTCGCGTAATGGGCCTCCTCGCAGTCCTTCTTGTGTAAGCTCTAGATTGGGAGAACCCCGAGCTTTTCCAGAGGAATCGCGAAGCGCCGCACGCGAGCTACATCCCTTATGACACCGTCGAAGGGGCACTTGCGGCCGATCGCGACAGGTCGCCCTTTTACCGGTCGCTGAACGGAACGTGGAAATTTCATTGGGTCCCGAAGACGTCCGAGCGTCCGAAGGATTTCTACCGTGACGGCTTCGACGTGCGTTCATGGGACGAAATACCCGTGCCGAGCAACTGGGAGCTCCAAGGTTACGGGGTTCCGATCTACGTCGATGCCGGCCTTCCGTTCGCGGAGAACCCTGAGCCCCCTTTCGTGAACCACGAAGACAACCCCGTAGGCTCGTACCGCCGCTCGTTCACCGTGCCGTAGAGCTTCTGGGACGGTGAGATCTATCTGCATTTCGGCGGCGTGCGCTCGGCGATGTACGTCTGGGTGAGAGGCCGGGAAGTCGGCTATAGCGAGGGGAGTAAAACGCCCGCGGAGTTCCGCGTCACGGACTTCGTTCGTGCTGGCGAGAACACGCTTGCGGTCGAAGTCTACCGCTACAGCGACGGCAGCTATCTCGAGGACATCGACTACTGGCGGGTGAGCGGCATCGAGCGCGACGTCTTTCTCTTCGTGACACCTCCGCGATTTTTTCGTTCGCGCCGATGCGGACGGGCGTTTGAAGCTCGACGTGGAAACGCGAGGGAGCCCGTACGTCTCGATGCGGCTTCTCGATAGGTTCGGGAGTACGGTTCTCGAGCAAGACAACGTCAGCTCGGTCGACGCGCGGATCGAATCTGCGCAAAAGCCGATACCACCAACAACACCAGCGGAAGCAGGCAGGCAGCGGGCCACAGCTACAGCAGCTGCGGCTACAGCTACTACCAGCACCGGCTACAGCCGGATGGGCGGCTCACTTGGAAAGTGGAAGGATGATAATGGGAGATCGGCGGCGGGGGGAGAAGGGTTTGGCTTGCCGCGCCAGATGAATTATCAGAGCCGTGTAATACGAATCGAATATGTCTTGATTATCTAGGAGGAACAAAATGAAAGCCTCGATATCATTGACATTATTATTGGGATTGGGCCTGGTCCTAGCCGCGCCGGCGCTGGCGGACGACGGGGAGCCCAAATGCTCCGTCCGGGACCTCGCCGGGCGCTGGATATTTGCCACCGAAGTCGGGCAGCTACCGTCGTTCGGGGGCGATATCACCGCGATTGGAACCATGAACTTTGACAGAGAAGGCAACCTGCACGGTAAGTTCGACAATAACATAGCCGAGGTCGCGTCTTTCCTGGATGTCGAGTACTCGGGAACAGCGGAGGTGGATCCCGACTGCACGGGAACCCTCACATTCGAAACCAGCGACGGATTCGTGCGTACAGACAGCATCGCCGTCGTGAGCCGGAACGAAATGTGGGGTATGTCACTAGATCCGACCAATCTATGGACGTATCGGGTTCGGAGGATCTCCAGGCGATTGGCGCCGGAAAAAGGCCGCAAATAAAGCATGTATTTTACGAAAATGGGCGCGCGCGTATTTTGGCGGAAGAGAAAAATTTTCCAAGCTGAGCCTCGCCTAAGGCGGCTCAACTTCCGCCTTCAACGCTGCATAGCTCGGGTCGAATAGTAGATAACAGCCGTTTCAGCTGTTTTTTCCCGGTGCCGAAGTCTATCTCCAGTCGGGTAATTCCGCCTATCCTAGAAGCTAAGAG
The DNA here is from genome assembly GCA_965197495.1 of Candidatus Marinacidobacterales bacterium. Taxonomy (GTDB): domain Bacteria; phylum Acidobacteriota; class Vicinamibacteria; order Marinacidobacterales; family SMYC01; genus SMYC01. Next base: position 7,127,581 of record OZ240210.1, on the reverse strand, counting down.
GTGATCGACCGTCGTTATGCCGAAGATGAAGCACGGATTGAAAGCACCGCAAGGACGAGTGAGAGCGAGAGGAATTCGGATCGAAGTGGGCTACGGGCTCGAGGCTGTGATCCCAGACGGGCTCGAGGCTGTGATCCCAGACGGTCTCGCGGGGAGGATCATCCGGGAGCGGATGGCGCCAGCCCTTCCGGCAACATAACTACTACGTGGGCCTCGACGCCGCCGTGGACGGGCTCGCGCTCGCGGCGCGCCGAGAATATCCGGACGCTCCTCCTCCGGCGGCGTCTCGCCCGAGCGCCTCTTGCCTCGGCCGGGTGGTCGCCCGCAGGCGTCTACGTCGTGATGTTCGCTATCTTTCTCGCTTCCCTCGCCGGGAGTGTGCTCGGAATGGTCGACGCCGCTTTTTGGGATGAGATCGCCGAGCAGGCGTCCGAGCGCACGAGCACGACGGCTTCGCCGAGGGGCTCGCCCACGGCGTTGACGCGATTGGAAAGGAGCTGGCAAAGCACTTTCCGCCCCGGCGGACGACGCTCGGCTAGCGCTAGCGCTTTTCGCGGAGCTTGTGGCTGTGGCTCGCGTCGAGGTCTAGGCTATAGACCTTCTTCAAGTCACTGATGCGCTTGAGGCTGTCGCTTTCGAAGGCGCATTTGCCATCGAAGGCGTGGAGGACGATACCTTCCAGGAGGTCGCCGAGGCTCATGTCGTGGTATTCGGCGAGACCTTTCAGGACTTTGAGCAGACGCTTCTCGATGCGGACGCCTGTCTGGACGCGCTCGACGATGGTGTCGGGCTTGCGGGGCTTGGCCACCGGTACCAGTGTACCTTATGACCACGCCTAAGTCCTTGGGGGAAGGATGTTTGACTCGCGTCAGCTTCTGGAGATATCCAGCTTCGGTAGTTCTTTGGTGAAGGGCTCGAGCTCTTCGTCGTACGGAACCCCGTCGGCCTGAGCTTCGTGGTACAGGCCTTCGGAATCGTTCAGCGACTCGGGTTCGACTACCTTCATATCCCTGTTGCTATGCATCGTTCGCTTCCTTGCGCGACTCTAAGGTGTAGAGAGCCGACCTACGTTCTGCCCTCAGGTGACACTCTTATGCAAATCACGAGCCAACGCAAGCGGTTTTCCTCGCATTCACGAACGGCGCGTTCGGCGCGGTGTTTACGGGCTTACAGTAAGTGTGTGCCCGCACGGGCGTTGAAAAAACTACACATTATGTAAAAAATGTATGGAACAAGACCCAAATTTTGGATCCTCGTCGATTATTTTGGATTGTCGAGCCAGGCGAAGACCTCGAGCGTATACCCCTCGGGGTCTTTGAAGACGAACTCCTTCACGTGGCCATCGGCGTCGATGCGAGGGCCATCGCCCACGTCGATCCCCTTGCTTTTGAGGTAATCCCACCACGCGTCGACGTCTTTCTCCTCGACGACCATGCTCACCATCACTGGTTTGTCGCCGGAAGGTCTGTGTGCGCCGCCCGAAGCGTTGACGAGACCCACGGACGAGGTCGGTGAGAGCCTGTAAATCTTGACCCAGTCGAGGTCGAAGGCGCTTTCGAGGCCGAGCACCTCGCCGTAGAAGTGATTCGCCTTGTCCAGGTCGTTGAAGTAGAGAAACGTGACCTGCCCGGCGACGGGCGGGTGCTCCGCGGCCGCGGCCATGGTGGATGCGGCAAGGACGAGAGCTCCGAGAAATCGATGCATGGGTGGCCTCCGCGCGACATTCTACTCTGCCGTGGTATCTTCGGCACCAATGCGATTCGCAAAATGGTCTCGATCTTCGTTTCTGTAGCGGTCGGCGTCCTCGCGGTGTCGTGCGAGACAGCGCCTCCACCAACACCCGCGCCCGAGACGAGTGGCCCAGCCGTCGGCACGGAGGGCATGGTCTCGACGGCCTCTCCAATCGCCACCGAGGCTGGCTTGAGCATCCTTGGAAAAGGCGGCAATGCGTTCGACGCGGCGGTGGCGATCGCCTCGACGCTCAATGTCGTCGAGCCGATGATGTCGGGGATGGTACGGCACCATCCTCGTCTACGATGCCGGCGAAGGTCGCTCCCATTATCTCGATGCCAGCGGCAAGATCCCGTTGGGCGTCGATGCGGACGTGTACCGCGCCCCGACGCCGGACTACATGGAGACGGCCTGCTGGACGTCGTGTTGGCGCAGTTACGAATCCGCGGACGATGCGTCGGCGACCAAAGGTCAAGGCCGTTGCGGGATTCCTGTTGACAAAAAACGCGATCTGGGCCATCGTGAGTTTAAGTTCTACTCCGTGCGCCTCATGGTTAGGCGTGTGGCGGCTCCGTGGCGGGTTATGGGCGGCCCGGAGAGCTGGCCGGGCGGGCCCCGTTAATCGTTGGAACGTCCGGAAAGGAGGTGGTCCAGTGAGTAGTACTACAGTTTCCGTGGAGGTGGCGTCCCCTTAGGTGGGTCAGCACTCTTCGTGCGTAGTGAGGGTGCGTCCCCCAAGTGAATCTTGGAGGGGAAGCCCACGCCACCAAAGCGAAGCTACCGAGCCCCGGTCTCGCGGATGCGGGCCGGGGCTCTTGCTATTTGGGTGTAGTAGGATCGCGGCATGAATTTTATCGAAGGCTTTTCCAAGATCACGAGAACCGACACGTTCGTGAACTCGGGCGTCGGACTTGAACAGGAGCTCGACCCGTCCAAGATCGATTTCGCCGTCATCGGCGACAGCTTCCAAGACTTCTTCCGTCAAGGCGCCCGGATCAGCCCCACACTTCTCACGATGCCGAAGGGCTGCGTGCACCAAGGGCCGCATTGCCATCCGGGCGGCGAGTTCAGCTACGTCGTCGAAGGCGAATACTTCGACGGCGACATGGAGGGCGGCGTGATCCACGCGTACCCGGCTGGCTCGGTCGTTTTCTACAGCCAAGGCTCCACCCACCGGCCCCTCTCCAAGGAAGGCGCGCGGATCCTCTACATCCCGTTCGACGGGATCATCTTCGGCAAGGACCCGGAAGACCTCGCGCAAAAGATGGTGAAGGTGGGTACTGCTGAGGAAGCCGTGGAATACGCGCTCCAGTGGATGGTGCCGGACGCCGGCAAGCGGCAAGAGCTCCGGAAAACGATTCTCGAGAGTTGAGGTCATGGTGCGCAGAATCACGGCTTCGGCATTGAAAGGCAACGTTTACCGGTTCTCGACGAAGTGATCGACTCCGGTACGCCAGTCGAGATCGCCTATCGTGGCGCGACGTTTCGTATCGTTCTGCCGAGGTCTGTCGAGGAGCAAACGAGCGATCCGCTCGAGAATCTCATCGAACGTCCACCCCGAAGACTTGGTGAACATCGATTGGTCAGAGGTGTGGCGCCGGGATCCTCGTTTGGAGATGCCCTAAGTTCAGCTTCCGATACAGATCAGCTCGCGTTGTGTCCTGAAGTACCAGCGTCCGTCCACGAGCGCGGGCGATGCGAGGGTGCGTGCGTTGAAGCGGTTCACGTGGAGAAGCTCGAACTTCGGACCCGCTTTGAGCACGAAGGTCTCACCGTCATCGTTCGTGAAGAATACTTTTCCGTCGACCACGACGGGAGAGGCCGAAAAGCCTTCTTTCGGTGCGTGCCCTAGCCTTCCTTGAAACAGCACCTTGCCGGTCTCTGCTTCGAAGCTCGTCACGATGGCCTGCATGTCGTTGATGGTGTAGAGCTGTCCTTCGACGATGATGCCAGAAGGAACGAAGGGCGCCCCTTTGGGGCTCTTCCAGACGACATGCGTGTCGGTAACATCGCCGCTTCCGCCCGGCCGGATTGCGAGCGTGGGACCCGCCCGACCCGAAGACGCGAAGACGAGATCGTGCCCGACAACCGGGGTGGGGATGACTTCGAACTTGTTGCCGGTGACCGTCCAAAGCTCGCTGCCGCTTTCCGGGTTATAAGCGGTCACATTGCGTTGGCTCGAGACGATGAGCTCATCCCGCCCATTCGCACGAATAACGATTGGCGTTCCCCAACCGGTGCGCGTGTTGCGTTCGGTGCGCCAAACGCGTTCGCCATTCTTCTTGTCGAAGGCCGCGACCCAAGACTGCCCCTGATGATCCTGGTACAGGATGATCATGTTCTTGTAAAAAATGGGGGAGCCCGCCGAGCCGTGGTAGTTGTCGAGGGTCCCGACCTCGCTTTGCCAAACGATCTTGCCGTCGAAATCCATCGCGACCAGGCCGTGAGTGCCGAAGGAGGCATAGATCCATCGGCCGTCGGTAATCGGCGTGGCCGAGGCGTGCCCGTTCTTGCCGTGGCCTCTCTCGATGCCTTTTTGCGGCACGGTGGTTGTCCAAAGCAGCTTTCCATCCGAGCGGCGGTAGCTCAAGAGAGAGAGGCGCCTCCCACCGTCTTCGGCGGTCGTCAGAAAGATACGATCGTCCCAGACGATGGGTGAGGAGTTGCCCGCGCCAGGGACGGCGACTTTCCAGAGCACGTTCTCAGAGTCCGACCAGCGATCGGGATATCCGGAGCCCACGACGTAGCCTTGGCCAGATGGCCCGCGCCAGCTGGGCCAATAACGCGAGCCCTCGCCCTCGACGGTGATCATGCGGACTTTGTCTTCGCCGAAACCGGCGGTGGCGATGAGCAGGAGCGCTGCGACCAGAGTACTTTTCGACATCGAGGATCTCCTAGGGCTTGCTGGACGAACCCCTGCATCTTAGGCCGCAGCCTAGCGGCTAGCAAGAGTTGCGCGCGCCTCGCGCTCGACGACCTCGAGCTCAAAAAGATATCCGTCGAGCTCGCCCGAGAGCTCTTCGAAGACCTGGTAGTGCGCTCGGTTCGAACGCCCATCGGCACGCTGGATGTTGAACAAAAGGCCCGCGAGCCGGTCGTTGAGCTGAATCGGGAAAGCGATCTTGTCCTTGGGGCTCTGGTTCTTGATCTGGTAGAGCTTCGCTTCGACGGCGGTCAACCGCTCGGCGAGCGATGGCGGCTCGCCTGATTCGTGCAGCTCTATTTTGAGCGCCCGTATCGCGATCACGGCTTCGTTCGCTTCGCTCGTTCGATTGCGGACTTGGCTCGCCAGACGAAACTGTTCTTCGAGGTCGGCGAGCGAGACGTGCTCGAGCCGCGGGTCTTTCAGGACCTCGAACGATTCCGTCGTTGTCTGGCGGGACATGGTCACGCGAACGCGATAAGTGCCTGGCGGCGCCCAAGGGCCGCGGCGCGGGCTCGGGCTTTCGAGCACCATCCCTTCGAACACGGTAGCGCCGGGGTAGCGAAGATCCCACCGCAGCCGATTCAATCCCGCCTCGAGCTTATCGATCGACAAGCGACGCACGAGCTCGCCTTGCGCATCCAGAATCTCGACAGCGTCGACGCGCTCAGAAGGTTCGAGATAGATGTTGATATTGGCGGGATAGATACGGCGGACGGCGTTCGTGGGACGAAACGAGGCGCGCCCGACCTGCCGGAGCGGCGCCATGTCGTCAAGCACGTAGAAGGAGCGCCCATGCGTTGCAATGACAAGATCGCGCTCTTCGACGATGAGGTCCGGCACCTGCACGTCGGGAAGATTCAGCGAGAGCGACTGCCAGCGTTCGCCGTCGTCGAAAGAGACGTAAATGCCGTGCTCGGTGCCGGCATAGAGAAGGCCGCGCCGTTTGGGATCCTCTCGAATCGCGTGGACGAAATCCTCGGCCGCGATGCCGCTCGTGATCGACGTCCAGCTTGCGCCGTAATCGTCGGTCTTCCAGATGTAAGGTGCGCGGTCGCCCATCTGGTTCCGCTTGGCGGCGACGTAGGCCGCCGCCGGGTCGTGAGGCGACGCGTCGATGAGGCTGACCCGTGTATCGCGCACCATCGCTTGTGTGCGGCTCGCTGTGTGTCATCACGATGGGATAGACCCAGTTCCAGCGCTCCGGGATGTCGCGTGACGACTCGCCCATGAAGAAGCGCGGATAGGGTTGCACGTCGCTCGCGGCGCCCGTCGCGCGATCGAAGCGGGTGAGCGTGTTCGTCGCGCCCGCGAAAAAGACGTTGGGATTCGCGGGATGCGTGGCGACGTAGGCGTTCTCACCGCCGCCCACCGCATAGTAATCATCGCCGGGCCGCCCTCGAGGTGTCGTCCACCATCCATCGACGTAGCTCCGAACCGCCGCCGTCGAATTGTCTTGTTGCGCACCGACGACGTGATAGGGAAACTCCGCCGTCGTGTTGACGTGATACATCTGCGCCGTTGGATAGTTCTGCGGCGTCCAGCTCACACCGCCATTCGTCGAGACCGTCCCGCCGCCGTCATTGCCGCACACCATGCGCGTGGCGTCGTTCGGATCGATCCAAAGGTCGTGATGGTCCGCGTGGGGCGTGCGCACTTGCTCGAATGTTTCGCCGGCGTCTTCCGACGTGAACAGAAGAAAGTTCAAAACGTAGACGGTGTCTGGATCCTTCGGGTCGGCCGCAACGCGATTGAAGTAGAACGACCGTCGCCAAAGATCGCGTGAGCCGTTCACGCGCTCCCAGCTTTCGCCTCTATCCTCCGAGCGATAAAGCCCGCCGGCCTCGGCCTCGATGACCGCGTAGAGCCTTGCGCTATTTGCGGCGACGGTAATACCAATTTTTCCGAGAGGACCTTCGGGAAATCCCGGCTTTGTCGTGAGCGCGGTCCAATGATCGCCGCCGTCGGTCGACTTGAAGAGTCCCGACTCCGGACCGCCGCTCCAAAGCTGATAGGCGTTGCGGTAGACCTGCCACATCGAGGCGTAGAGAACGTCTGGGTTCGACGGGTCGAGCAACAGATCGACCGCGCCGGTCTGCGGGCTCTCGAAGAGAATCTTCTCCCAATCGCGGCCGCCGTTTCGGCTTCGAAAAATACCGCGCTCGTCGTTTCCGCCGGTCGGATCGCCGAGTGCGGCGACATAGACGAGGTCAGGGTTCTCGGGATGGACGCGAATGCGCGCGACGGTGCGTGTCGCGGCGAGTCCCATGTGCTCCCAGCTCGCGCCCGCGTCCGTGGATCTGTACACGCCGTCGCCTTGCATGACGTTCCCGCGAAGCTGCACTTCACCCATACCCATATAGATGATGTCCGGATGCGACGGCGCGACGGCTACGGCGCCGACGGAGGAACTATCTATCTGACCGTCGGTCACGGGCCGCCAGCTCACGCCACCATCCGTGGTCTTCCAGAGCCCGCCACCGGTGGCGCCAAAGTAATACTCGAGCGGCCGGCCCGGGCTTGAAGCCACGGCGATCGACCGGCCGCCGCGGTTCGGTCCGATATTGCGCCACTCGAGCGCGGCGAAGCTCTCGGGGCTGTAGGTGATCTGAGCGGTGGCCAGGTTCACCGCGGTCAGCGCGACGACCCATACAGCGCTAGGGGCTTGCGACATTGCTCTTCAGCTCATCAAACCAGTTGATGACGACGTTCAACTGTGTGCGTTCTTCTTTGTTGTCCTGAAGTCCACATCCACGTCGTAGGCAACTTGTCCGCCGGAGCCTCCGCCTTCGCACGACTACGGCGAAACAAGTTGGCGAAGGTGGATGTCGTGAAGCGTACAAATGTTCGGATGATTGAGGCTCGAGATCGCGCGCGCCTCCTGCTCGAAGCGCTCAGGGTCGAGCTTCAAGTAAGCACAGGTCTCCTTGAACAGAGAGGCGGCCAGCTCCGGCGATTCGTTTTCGTGAATCTGCCATCCGACGATCTTTCGACTCCAGACGTCCTCAATCATGTACAAGTAATAAAAACTGCCTCGAACCGGACCACGGAGGTACGTAATATCCCAGGATCCTCGCGCTCTTCGCGATCGTCGGCCTCTACAGCACGCTGTCGGGACTTTGGGGCGTCGTCATCACGGACTTCCTCCAGTTCATCATCGCAATGGCAGGCTCCATCGTGTTCGCGTTCTATTGCGTGCGCCACGTCGGTGGGCTCGACGCGCTGCGCGAGCGCTTGACGACGAACTACGAAGGCGGCGAGCAAATTCTGCGCTTCCTTCCCGAATTCTCTGCCGCCGATCCGTGGATGCCGCTCAACATTCTTCTGATCATGCTCTTCGTTCAGTGGTGGGCGTCTTGGTATCCGGGCTCGGAGCCCGGTGACGGCGGCTCGACGGTACAGCGCATGGCGTCGTGCCGGAGCGAGCGGGACTCGCTTCTGGCAACCCTGATGAGCCAGTCGCTCGCACCCGTTGCGGCTTCCGTCCCCGAGAACACGGTGAACTTGAGCACGTTGAGCATGGCTGCCGTGACCCAACCGACGATGATCGAGTTCACGAGAAACGCGATGTAGATCGATCGGAAGCCGCGAAGAAAGGCCGCGGGCTTGCCCCCGTAGCGAAGCTCGACGAGCTCGACATCGGTCATGACGCCGGCGCGGCGCCAGAACCGCGCGTAGACGAAGACGGTCACCATGCCGCCGAGCGCGAAAGACCACCAGAACCAGTTGCCTGCGATCCCGTGGCGCGCGACGAGAGCCGTGACCGCGAGGGGCGTGTCCGCGGCGAAGGAGGTCGCGACCATGGACGTACCGGCAATCCACTAGGGAGGGAGCGCCCGGAGAGAAAGAATTCAGCAAGGCTCGACCCGGCCCGCTTGCGGAATACGAGACCGACCAGAAGCGCAATGGCGAAATAAGCGACGATGATGATCCAGTCGATGGTGGCGAGAGGCATGGCCAGCGGGCGGATGCTACCATACGCGCCGTTATGGATTTCGATTTGGTGATACGCGACGGCAATGCCGTCACCGCGACGGAAGAGGTGTTCTGCGATATCGGCATCAAAGGCGGCACCATTGCCGCGATCGGGAAAAAGCTCCCGAAGGGCGAGCGGGAGATCGACGCGGACGGGAACTACGTCTTTCCCGGAGGGATCGACAGCCACACCCACATCGAGCAGCTCTCCTCCTCCGGCATCATGTGTGCCGACGATTTCTACACCGGGACCGTCTCCGCGGCGCACGGCGGCACGACGACCATTCTGTCCTTCGCAGCGCAGCACAAAGGCGACTCCCTGCGCGACGTCGTCTCGGACTATCACTTGAAGGCCAAAGAGAAAGCCGTCATCGATTACGGATTTCATCTCATCATCTCTGACCCGACCGAGTCAGTGATACGGGACGAGCTTCCCGAGCTCATCCGAAACGGCTATACGTCGTTCAAGGTCTACATGACCTATGACGCGCTCCGGCTCGACGACTATCAGATGCTCGACGTCTTCCATCTCGCGCGGCGCGAAGGCGCTCTCACGATGATCCACGCCGAGAATCACGACGTTATTCGATGGATTACGAAGCGGCTTCTCGACCTCGGCGCGCGCGCGCCGAAGTTTCATGCCGTAAGCCATCCGCGCCTCGCGGAAGGTGAGGCGACGTCCCGCGCGATCTCGCTCGCGGAGTTTCTCGACACCCCGTGTCTCATCGTGCATGTTTCCGCCGAAGACGGCATGGAAGCGATCCAGCGGGCGCAGCGACGCGGGCTCAAAGTCTTTGCCGAAACTTGTCCTCAATATCTTTTCCTCACGGCGGAGGATCTCGACCAGCCGGACATGGCGGGTGCGATGTGTTGTTGCAGCCCGCCGCCTCGGGACGAAGCGTCGCAAGAAGCCATCTGGCGCGGTCTGGCGAACGGCACCTTTCAAGTCTTCTCGTCGGATCACGCGCCCTATCGTTTCGACGAGACGGGCAAGCTCTCTCAAGGTGAGGACGCACCGTTCAACAAGATTGCGAACGGCGTGCCGGGCCTCGAAGTGCGGATGCCGCTCTTGTTCTCGGAAGGCGTTCTGAAGAAGCGGATCGACGTCCATCAATTTGTCGAGCTCACGTCGACGCGCGCGGCCAAGCTCTATGGAATGTTTCCGCGCAAGGGCAGCATCGCAGTTGGTGCGGACGCGGATCTCGTCATCTGGGACGGGCAGAAAGAGGTCACCATCGCTTGGGAGAACCTTCATGACAATGTCGGCTACACGCCCTACGAAGGACGCAAGGTGACGGGCTGGCCCTTGACGGTGCTCAGCCGGGGCCGCGTTGTGGTGGACGAGGGCGAGCTCCAAGCCGAAAAAGGCAGCGGTCTCTTTATCCCTCGGGAGAAGCCGAGCTCGGCTGAGCCGCTAGGGCGCGGCTCGTGGGAAGCGGGTCTCGCGGCGCGCTACGGTTTTGGTAAGGCCTGGTAATGGCGCGCCATCTGAGAGTCGCCGCCGCGCAGCTCGGGCCGATCCATCTTGCCGATAGCCGCGAATCGGTCGTTCTGCGCTTGATCGATCTTCTTGGTAGAGCCCATGGCTCGGGTTGCGGCTTCGTCGTCTTCCCCGAGCTCGCGCTCACGACGTTCTTCCCGCGCTATTACATGGAAAACCAGGAAGATATCGACGCCTATTTCGAAAAAGAGATGCCGGGCCCGGAGACGGCGCCTCTCTTCGAAGAAGCGAAAAGGCTACGTATCGGTTTTCATCTCGGCTATGCGGAGCTCGACGGCGAGCATCACTTCAACACCGCGATTCTCGTCGACACGAAGGGCTCGATCGTCGGGAAGTACCGCAAAATCCATCTTCCGGGGCACGCCGATCACCGGCCACACGCGCCCTTCCAGCATCTGGAGAAGCGCTACTTCGAGGTCGGCGATCTCGGCTTTCCCGTCTGGCGTGCCTTCGACGGCATCCTCGGCATGTGCATCTGCAACGACCGGCGCTGGCCGGAGACGTTCCGTGTGATGGGACTTCAAGGGGTCGAGATGGTCGTGCTCGGCTACAACACGCCGACCGACAACATCTATCACAGCGAGCCGGTCCATCGGCGCATGTTCCATCACCTCTTGTCGCTTCAGGCCGGTGCCTATCAGAACGGCACGTGGGTGGTCGCCGCGGCGAAAGCGGGCAAGGAAGACGGCTATGGGCTCATTGGAGGCTCCGCCATCGTAGCCCCCACCGGCGAGATCGTCGCACAGGCGATCACGGAAGAGGACGAGCTCATCGCCTATGAGTGTGACCTCGATGTCGGGCGGGACATCAAAGAGAACATCTTCAACTTCGACAAACACCGGCGCATCGAGCACTACGGTCTCATCACGAGCCAGACCGGTGTCGTCGCCCCGCCCCGCGGGCCGCTCCGATAAGCTGCGCCAGCGTTTTGCCGGAGCACGGCGGGAACCTCGGTGAAACGATCCGAGGTCAAGTTGTACGGGGCTTGCTTCCAGCGGATGGCTTCCTCGGCCGCTTCGACCGCGACTCGCGGCAGCGCGCCTTGGTGAGAACAGTTGATCCAGGTCTTGCCGTCGAAGGGGCTCAGGCGGCCGAGGTTGCCGGTCCGTCTTCGGTGACGAAAGCGTTTTGTGCGTAGTCGAGCGCTTCGCGTAGCGACGGAAACACGATGAGCTCCTCGTGCACGGTCTCGTCTTTCCAGACGGTTTGCCGCACGGCGGTTTGCGGGTTCCAGCCTTGCTGGCAGGCTTCAACGAACACTGCGCGTTCCAAGGTGGCGTTGACGCTTCGCATACGGTCTACTCCAACAGCTCAGACCCCTACGTGAGGAAAAATACGCAAATAGTGCGCCAAACGAAGCTCAGCCATCTAAGTGATTGCTACCTAAAGGGTTGCCGTCCGAGCGGCCTAAGGCGTGCGGTGCGAGCGTTTATTTTTGAAATGCCCCAACGTCTTTATAGTGTTACGTTGTGATGGGCCATTAGCGAGGCGCCGGAACAAGCCGCTGGCAGAGTGGATCTCGTCGACGCCCGGGTGCCCTCGGCGTTGTGCGGTCACGCCGATGACCGTCGGATACGGCATCGTCCGCTTCGGCCGGCGTGGCGCGCGAGCACTAGTGCCCTTCGGTCTCGTGCTCGCAGAGACTTTGCGCGAAAGCTAGCGCTTCCTCCAGCGTGTCGAAGAGCTGGCGTTCCTCGGACTCGGCCGCATCGGGATCGTTGAGTGCTTTGCAGACGATGCGAACCATCGTCGCGGGGTTGACGCCGTTGTGACAGGCCTCGACATACACGGCACGCTCGAGGGGCTTTGGCTCCGAACGCATTGACCTTGACGTGTGCATCATGATCAACCTCCTCGCGGGGTTTCATCATGAACTTTCTGACGCCCTCATACCCAGAGATGGCCTTCCATGACTTGGACCGCGTGCCCGCCGACATGGACGGCAAGGCCATCCCCGTCGCGCTCGCACTGCACGTAGATACGACCCTCCCGTCCGATCTCGATGCCTTGCTCGGAGACGTATTCGAATGACGCCTCTTCCGCGTAGCGATGTTTCGCGAGATAGGCCGCCGTCGAACCGTTGCCTGAGCCGCACGGCGGATCTTCGGGAACGCCTTCGTCGGGCGCGAATGACCGGATCCGATAGCCTGCTTCGTTCGCCTGCGCTTCCGGGCAAAACGTTGTGACGCCGATCGCATTACGCTCGCGGCAAACACTCTCGATGAGGCGTTGATCGGGCTCGAGCGCGGACATGGCCCGGAGAGAACGCATGGGGTTGATCATCCACCAGAGCCCCGTCGAGACGATCTCAGCGCCGCTTTCACCGATGTCCGATTCGGCGCAGCCGAGCATCGAGGCCGCGAGGCCCGCATCGACTTCGGCGTTGCGATAGGCGGGCTCTCCTTGTGTCATGGAAAAGCGCACGTCGTCGCCTTCGCGCTCGAAGGCGACTGGTACGATGCCGATCCCGCATTGCTGGCGCAATACGTCTTCCTCGGGTGTGACCCGCTTCGAGGTCAACATCGCATAAGCGGTCGCGAGGGTGGGATAGCCGGCAAACGGAAGCTCGCTTTGCGGCGTGAAGATGCGGGACCAGTAATGCGCACTGGGCTCGGTCGGCGGCAGCACGAACACCGTCTCCGAGAGATTCATCTCGCGCGCGATGCGCTGCATCGTCTCCTGCGAGAGTCCCTCGGCGTCGAAGACGACGGCGGCGGGATTGCCGTAATAGCGGGTTTTGGAGAACGCGTCGACTTGCCAGAAATATCGCTTCTTCATGACGCTAGCATGGCGCGTTAGCTCGCTCGAGCGCGAATGCGTCGGGACAATTTACAGGGCCTCAGGCCAGCCGAACCGCGCCGATGGCGAGGGTCGCCGCAGCTTGCGTGGGATCGATGACGGGCACGCCGAGCATGTCTTGGAGCCGTTCCCGATAGCGCGCCATCCCGGCGCAACCGAGGATCAGCACGTTCGCGCCGTCCTCGTCACACACCCGCCGGCCCGCCGCGACGAGCTTTTCGAAGACCTCGTCTTCGCCCGCGAGATCGACCACGCTGACGCCTATCGCCACGTCGCCGGCGAAACGAGCGGAGAGACCCGCGGCGCGCACCGCGCGCTGGTGCCGTGGGATGGACGCGTCGAGAATCGAGATGATGCCGAAGCGCTCCCCGCGCGTGAGGGCCGTGACCATGGCGCTCTCGGCAATCCCGAGAACGGGCTTCGACGTCGTCTCGCGCGCCGCATGCAATCCGGGGTCGCTATAGCACGCGATGATGAAAGCACTCGCGGAGTCGGCGCGCGATCGGATCAGCTCACAGAGCGGCGCGACGACGCCGTCGGCGTGCGCTTGCGACTCGATGCCGGGCGGACCTTCTTTCAACGTTACGCACTCGATCAGCGGGCCGCCTTCGAGCCGAAGCGGGTCGAGCGCGCGGTCGATGCCGCGCGTGACTTCCTCGGTCGAGTTGGGATTGATAACGACGATGGGTTTCACGGTCCACGGTCACCGAACCGCAAGACGGCTTTCGATCATGATGCAAGCGTTGGCGAGGTAGTTGAAATCGTGCTCCTGCAAAAAAGCCATCGCTTCCGGGCTCTCGGCGCCGGGCTGGAGCCAGACATTCATGAGATCCAGCGCGAGACTCTCTTCCAAAATTTGGATCGTGACGGAGGGCGACACGACGATGTTCACGATCGTCGGCTTTTCTGGAATATCCGCAAGCTTCGAATAGGCCTTGTCGCCGTCGACTTCGGAGCGATTCGAGTTGACGGGATAGATGCTGTAACCCTTGCGCTTGAGATCCCGATAGATGACGTAGCCGTATTTCCCGGCGTTGTCCGTGGCGCCGACGACCGCGACCGTCGTTTCCGGCTCGGTCAAGAGCGAATTGATATCGTCCATGGGATGATTCTAACTCAAACAGGTGCGGCCAAACGGCGCTCCATCGAGCTCAAGAGGCGGACGAGGGGCCAGAGGAGCACGAGGTAAAAGAGCGCGGCCATCACGAGGGGGGTGGGGTTGAAGGTAACGCCTTGCGCCACCCGCGCCATCCGCAATAGCTCCGGAAGTGCGACGACGCTCGCGAGTGAAGTGAGCTTCACCACTTCGAGCGTATTGCTCACGAGGTCGGGAAGCACGTTCCGCGTCGCTTGCGGCAAAACGACATAGGTCGTCGTTTGGACGGAAGAGAGCCCTGTCGAGCGCGCCGCTTCCCACTGCCCGGCGGGAATGCTCTCGATGCCCGCGCGAAAAATCTCCCCGTGGAAGCTCGATGTGTTCAAGAGAAAAGCGAGGCTCACGGCAGCGAGATTCGAAATCTCGATCCCGAGATAGGGAAGCCCGTAGAACACGAAGATGACGAGGACAAGAGGCGGGAAAGCGCGGAAGAAGTCGACATAGACGATGAGGAGGGCGCGAAGCCATCGGTTGTGCGAGCTGAAGAGCATCGCGAGCGCGGCGCCGCTGACGATGCCTGTCGGGATGACGATGGCCGAGAGCTGAAGCGTCATGAAGAGCCCCCGAACCAAGTAGGGAGCCTTGAGTCCGGCGGCGTGCGCGGGATTCTCTTTAGTGATCGGTATGCCCCTGTGACTCAACTCAACGATCGTGACGCCGTGCTCGTTGACTTTCAGCTCACACTCGTACGCTGCTTCGAAGTTCACGCAGTAGCCCCTGAGCGTCGCGAGATCGGCGCTCGTTAGAACGCGGACGTTATACAGAATCCGGGCAACGCGCGCCCACTCGCCGGCGGTACGTGTCAACAACTTTGGGACACTCGCGAGCTGCATTTAGTGAGCCTCGATTAGCGTCGGGAGGCTCGTGGCGCCGGTGCGGTCCACATCTGCATCGATCGAGATCTCGTTTCGTGGAGCAGAAAAAGGGGGTACCCCAGGTATGGACGCCGCCGCGAGAGTGGCTTGTGCGGCATTCAGGAGCGTCGTTTTCTCCGTCGGCGGGTTGATCCAAGCCTGAGGAGGCAAAACGGGAGGTTGTGGCGTTTCGCGAACGAAGCGTTCGGGATGAGTCCGATGAGCTTCGAGAAGGATCTGGCGCCGAGCGGTGGTGAGCTGTTCGGCGCGACCATAGTGAACGTCGGCCGGCGTCATGAAGCCGATTCCTGAGTGCCGGTGCTCGTAGTTGTAGTAGTCGAAGAAACCGCCGCAGAACAGCCGGCCGTCTTCGGCGGAACCAAAACGGCTCGGAAACTGAGGGCAGTACTTCATCGTCTTGAACTGGGACTCGGAGTAGGGATTGTCGTTCGAGACGTAAGGTCTGGAGTGGGTCTTGGTAACTCCGAGGTCAGCCAGGAGCAGAGCCACGGGCTTGCTTCTCATCGAGCTGCCACGGTCCGCGTGAAGGGTGAGCTGGTCGGGTTCAATGTCCTGCTTGCGACAGCTCTCGGCGATGAGGCGTTGCGCGAGCGCCGCACTTTCTCGGTGAGCCAGCATCCAGCCAACCACGTAGCGGGAGAAGATGTCGAGGATGACGTAGAGGTAGTAGTAGGTCCACTTGACGGGGCCACGAAGCTTCGTAATATCCCACGACCAAACCTGGTTGGGCGCTTCGGCCAGCAGCTCCGGCTTCGTGTAGTTCGGATGGCGCCGTTGGTTCCGGCGCTCTCGGACCTCGCCGTGCTCCTCCAAAATCCGATACATCGTGCGAATCGAGCAGAGGTAGGTTCCCTCGTCCAGAAGCGTGGCCCACACCTGGGCGGGCGCCTTGTCGACGAACCGCTCACAGTGCGAGGCCCCGAGGACTTCCTCGCGCTCAGTCTCGTCGAGGGCTCGGTGCGGCCGAGGACGCCGCTTCGGTTCGGGCGTCACCTGGCGCCTGCGATACAGCGTGGAACGAGCCACACCCAGAGCCTCGCAGGCTTCCGTCGTCTGCCCAATCTGCCCCGCCAGCTCCTCGGCCGCCACCATCAGTCGTTCTCGTAGCTGTCGAGTGGATTCAGGGGGACCCCCAGTAATTCGGAGGTTTTTTTTGGATCTCCAACATCGTCTCCACCCGAGCCAGGCGACGTTGGAGCCGGGCGTTCTCGCGCTCGAGCTCCTTGACCCGTGGATCCTCGGCCTTTGCCTTCCGGCCTCGCTTTCTCGAGGCCAACCCCGCTTTGGCGACCTCGTCACGTTGGCGGCGCCAACTCGATAAATGCGACGAGTACAGGCCCTCTCGACGCAGAAGAGCAGCAACGTCACCGTCACCCTTGCAGGCATCGGCCTCACGCACTATCCGCAGCTTGTACTCCGCGGTAAAGCGTCGACGCTTCGCTTGCTCGCTCACTTCGGGATCCGGGACCCCCGCCGCATCGCGGCCGGCGGGATCTCCAGTCGCCCTACGGGCTCCCTCCGATCCCGCCGAGGTCTCTCTCTCAATCAACATACTCATGCATTGATCCTCCTCCGCCCTCTACACTAATTTCAAGGGGCGAAGTGTCTCAGCGATGTTGGCACAGAGGGCGGCAGCGATCTTGCTCAGACTGTCGGGCGTCCCAGGCAACTCAACAAGCGGCTTGGGCTCGTTCTTGGGCAGAGCACGTTTGCCAGGATTGCCCTGTAGCTTTTTGATAGCGGTGGGAGTTCTAGGTCGACCGGCTGGCATCTTGAGACTCCGCAATCCGAGCACGCAACGCGTTGCGTTCGCGTTCATGCTCCCTATTAGCTAGTACGTGACACAGCCTCAGGTCATCCGAAGGATCCTTGAACATCTGAAAGATAAAGCCAACCGCGACCGAGCCCCTCCTCCTCCCGCGACCTCCACTTCGGCCTGACACGACGACACACGTCGACTCCGCAATATTCCTGCGCCGCGACGCTTAGCGAGCCTCCTCCCCCAACTACCGCCCGATAGCCATCGGGCCTTCCAATGTCCGATTCCCTCTTCCAATCCATACGTTCCCCACCCGACATCACTGGTGAGCCCAGAATCTCCGTCCGGCACGCACGGTGCTTTGGTCAAAGTTCCTATTCATCAGCTTCTTGGTCGACATCGAAGGTCGAGGAGATGAGCCGATGGCCGCGCGCAAGTCCAGCAGAGTGAACCGCAAATACAAGACGAAGTATCGCGTGACCAACTGGCGGGAGTGCGAGCGTGGCCTCAGGTGCCGTGGCGACATCATTGTTTGGTTCTCCGAGGAGGCATGCGACGCTTGGACGCCACCGAACAACGGCCGCCGCGGTGGCCAGCCGCGTTACTCGAATCTCGCAATCGTGACGGGTTGAGGTTGCGCATGGTCTTCCGCCTGCCTCTGCGACAGACCGAGGGATTCCTGGACTCGTTGTTGCGGCTGATGGACCTCGACTAAGAGCACCGGATCACACAACGCTGTCGCGACGGAACAAAGACGTCGAACGTGCCTTCACCTAGCAGGGTGCTTGATGGCCCGATACATCTGATCGTCACCTTCGTGGAGCAGCGTCTCAGAAAAACCGCGCCGCAAGCTGAACGGAGACGCTAGCTGCGACTTCAGGGTTGGGCATCGCTTGGAGTCGAAGCGGGAATCACCGGCAGTACGATGTGTGACGGGTATTGGCTCGTGTGAAAAATCGTCTGGGTGGCACGGATCTTCTCTTCGTCGTCGCCGAAAGGGCGACCCGTGTTCGGGTTCCGGTCGAATCGAGGGAAATTGCTGCTGGTGATCTCGACGCGCATACGGTGACCGCGGAGAAACACGTTGCTGCTGGCCCAAAGGTCGATCTCGTAGCGGTACACCCGACCGGGCTCGATGAGCGATGACGTTTCCAGAGATTCGCGGTGTCGGGCGCGGATGATGCCGTCCTGAATGTTCTGGGCAAAGCCGCTCGGATGCACGTCGACGAGGCGCGCGACGAAGTCGGTGTCTTTCGCCGTTGAAGCGGCGTAGAGGACGACCTTGATCGGACCGGTCACCTCAACGTCTCCGGTGAGCACATCGCCCGTATAGACGAGCACGTCGTCACGGCGCTCGATGGGCGCGTGATCGAACGGCCCCATGGGAACGATATCCGTCCGACAGCAGTTTCCCCCGCCGAGGGTGGGGACGGGTCTTTCAGGATTGTAGACAAAGCTGTCCGTGGGCTCGTCCCCGGGCTCCGAGGTGTCCAAGGTCCCGTTGCCGCGGAAGGAGTTGGCCTCGCCCTCGCTGTGAAAATAGTAGCTCGTATACTGCGTACGGGCGAGCGGCCATTCGTGCTCCTCACGCCACCGGTTCGCGCCCATGACGAAAATCTTCACCGGAGGCTCCCCGTCGATTCCGTTCTCGACGTCCTTCAGCCAATGGTCGAACCAGCGGAGCTGTTGGTTCTGCAATTCGACCACCGCGTTGGGGCCGAAGTCGATGTCGCCGACTTGCTGGCGGTTGACGCCGTGGATCCAGGGCCCCACCACGAGCTTGTAACTGGATCGCTCTCCCTTCGCGGCGGCGGCTTCTCTCAGCGCCACATAGTCTTGAAGCGTCCCCCTCATGAACACGTCATACCAGCCGCTGATGAACATCGCGGGAGCGGTCACGTCCCGGTGATCGCCGCGGAGCGATTTCCAGTAATCGCCGTTCGTGGGATGGCTCAACCAGTCCTGATAGTGGGGGACGCGACGGCCTGCGCTGTGAAGCGATCTCCGGATCGGTTGGCGGAAGAGCTCCGGCCAACTATAGGTGCCGTAGTTCTGATTCGTCGACCGTCGATGAAAATCTCGCTCCAGGAAAGAGAAAACCCGAGCTGGAACGCCCCGTCACTGTACATCCAGTTGTTGTAGACATCCGAGGTGGTCACGATGGGAACCATCGCCCAGAGATACGAGCTCGCGAGAAAAGACGGCAGAAGCTGGGTAAGCCCTACGTAGGAGCCTCCGAGCGTACCGACCTTGCCGTTCGACCACGGTTGGGTCCCCGCCCACTCATGGGTGTCGTAGCCGTCGCGCGCCTCGTTGACGAAGGCGTGGAAACTCCCATCGGAATCCCATCGGCCTCGCACGTCTTGGAGGACCACGGCGTAGCCGTACTCGGCGAAGAACTTGCCTGTGTCCACCGAGCCGTCAGAGTTGTTGTTATATGGAGTGCGGACGAGGATGACGGGGAAGGTTCCCTCGCGGTCCGGTCGATAGATGTCGGCAGAGAGCTCCGTTCCATCCCGCATCGGGACGCGCACGTCGAACTCCATGCGTATTCGGGGGTCGGGGGCCGCCCCCGCAAAAGCCGCGACTTGACCAGCGGTGAGAGAGGTGACGGTGACGGCGAATCCGACCAGGGTCCCGATCCAAGCAACGGAAGAACGTCGTTTCCAGAACATGGCTCCCTCCAAGGCGGACCGGAAACGCAGGCAGGATGGCGGCCGCCTGCGACAGGTGCATCCGAGCGGCTTTGCCCAGAACATTCAGGACGGCATCATCCGCGCCCGACACCGCGAATCTCTGGAAACGTCATCGCTCATCGAGCCCGGTCGGGTGTACCGCTACGAGATCGACCTTTGGGCCAGCAGCAACGTGTTTCTCCGCGGTCACCGTATGCGCGTCGAGATCACCAGCAGCAATTTCCCTCGATTCGACCGGAACCCGAACACGGGTCGCCCTTTCGGCGACGACGAAGAGAAGATCCGTGCCACCCAGACGATTTTTCACACGAGCCAATACCCGTCACACATCGTACTGCCGGTGATTCCCGCTTCGACTCCAAGCGATGCCCAACCCTGAAGTCGCAGCTAGCGTCTCCGTTCAGCTTGCGGCGCGGTTTTTCTGAGACGCTGCTCCACGAAGGTGACGATCAGATGTATCGGGCCATCAAGCACCCTGCTAGGTGAAGGCACGTTCGACGTCTTTGTTCCGTCGCGACAGCGTTGTGTGATCCGGTGCTCTTAGTCGAGGTCCATCAGCCGCAACAACGAGTCCAGGAATCCCTCGGTCTGTCGCAGAGGCAGGCGGAAGACCATGCGCAACCTCAACCCGTCACGATTGCGAGATTCGAGTAACGCGGCTGGCCACCGCGGCGGCCGTTGTTCGGTGGCGTCCAAGCGTCGCATGCCTCCTCGGAGAACCAAACAGTGATGTCGCCACGGCACCTGAGGCCACGCTCGCACTCCCGCCAGTTGGTCACGCGATACTTCGTCTTGTATTTGCGGTTCACTCTGCTGGACTTGCGCGCGGCCATCGGCTCATCTCCTCGACCTTCGATGTCGACCAAGAAGCTGGCCCTAAGCGGTTGCCGGAGTCAAGAGCGATTCGTGCACCAACGCCCTGCAACTCAGCTAAGATCTCATGGCCGCGAGCACTTGACCCATAGAACCTCGTGGGAGGAGGGACAAGGGATGAAGGTGCAAAGAATCTCCGCCATTACCATCCGAGTAAGCGATATGTCGCGGTCTGTGCGGTTTTATAACCAGATACTCGGCCTGGAGATTTCTCATGGTGGAGAGAATGCCTATTTTTCCTCTCTCCGGACGAAAGGCGCGAACCAGTCCATCCTCAACCTAGAGCAGGGTAGTCTTACTACGGACTGGGGAAGGATCATATTCCACGTGAAGGATGTTGATGAGTTGTGGACTTACCTTGAGGGAAAAGGGTTCAACCCGCAGAAGCCAAGAGATGCACCCTGGGGCGAACGATACTTCCATCTGCACGATCCCGATGGTCATGAGCTGTCATTTGCTCAACCACTGTCGTGAGACTGCTTTTCCTCGCAAAAAAGGACCTGTCGGTACGGTCAAGTTGAGGTCTCGAGCTCGGATCGGCCGCTAGATGAACGAGGTGTTCAATGTTGACGAGTCCTCACCACGCACACGCGTTGGCCGCCAACAGTTCATGGCGGAAGCACCGCCTGAGCTCCCGGGCCTTCTTTCGCACGCGGAGTCTGCGACGTCGTCGACACCGTCGGACGACGACTTCAGGGGAGCCGGCCATCCGGGTCGTCAAAGTTCGTCACGGGTGCACGACGTGAATGTGAGAGGGTAGAGCACTCAACCTCTCCGTCGGTAAGTTTGTCTTTCCCAAAAGTCTTCGAAGCGCCCACTCAAGCGAGAGCCTCGAAGTGCGAGAATAGCGTTTGCACCGGGTAGGCTCCAGTGCATTCCCGAGCCTTTGAACCGGGAGGCGACGACGAGCTTGCAGCCGGATTCGACAACGGCAGAGGAAGTGCACAAGTTCTTCGCCTCGAATTCGGGATAGCGCAACCGATGCCGGTTGGTTCGGATATAGCCGATGCATTGACGAGCCTCGTGGGAATGCTTGCGATGGCGACGCAGGGCGCGCAGTAGCGCATCAATCCGTCCTTCATCCAACTCCTCATGACGTCGCTCTGCCCAGCTCTTGGCGAGGTCGCTCTGAGCGTCATAGATTGCTTTGGCAACGTCGCTGAGCTGTTTCTTAGCGTGGAAGCGGTCAACGATCTGGATGGCATCGGGGAAGTACATGTCTGCAAGTTTCCATATCCACACGGCTCCATCACCAATAATGACCTGGCGCTGGGCGCAGTCGAATCCCTGCCGATGAGCTTCTCGCAAAACCCGCTCGGCGAATGGGGATGGTGTTTCATCGGTGTCTCGATTGGCGGCCGATTCGATGGCGGCGGAATAGCTAATGGAGCCGCGGTCACGGATCGGATGGCCTTGTTCATTACGGGATTCGGCGCTCCAGATGGTGCAGAGTTTGGCCTCTCGTGTTTTAGCCGAGCCGTCAGGCTGTTTTCCTTGGATACCCTTGAGTTCCGATTTCCGCATGGGCACTCCGGTGCCGTCCATGGAGAGGTAGATAGTTGAGGCCTGCATGGTTGGTCTCGCCCGCTCAACGAAGTGTTTCTCATCATCGGCGATCTCCCGGCCCAGTGCCTCGGACACGCGCTCAACTTGTTTGGCATCCACTCGTACTCCAGCAAGTTCCCACAACAGATCGCTACCTTCATGGAAGCTGGTTGAACAGCCCACTGCGGCGGTCATCCGACGCAGGGCGGGCGAGAGGGATGTCTTGTTCAGACCGAGTCAGTGGTCTCGCGGGCAGAATCCTTGCTCACAGCGTCGGCAGTGATAGTAGGCGCGCTCGAGTCGCAGCGTGCCGAGAACTGTCTCGAAGTTCTTGCTACGCCGCTCGACATAGCGAGCTCTTTTACCGCACAGGCATGGAGCGGTTGGTCCAACGTAGTCCGAGGTGTCCGAGTTGAAACGACCCTCAATAGCTTTCACGGCTACTTGCAGTACTTGGCGGCGAGCTGCGGTTTCGATCGCCTCAAAATCGATGGCGAGTGGCCCAGTGGCGGCCGGAGCTAGGAGCGTTTCGATTTCCTCGACGACTTCTTTTTGGAAGCTCGTTTGGAGCCCCTTTTTTCGGCCGCTTTCGCGGCAGCGATGTCTCTTTCTTCGAGCTGCTCATTGGCCCATTGTTCGCAGGCCTCCCAAAACGCTTCGACCTGTTGGCGAAACTCTCGGCCGGCATCGATTTGCTCGCTCGCCGAGATGCTCTGCTCGATGCTGAGCAACCGTGAGCGGGTTTTGCCGTGAGAGGCTCGAGTCAGACTGTAATAGGGGCCGTGGCGTGCTTCGGGTTTCTCGGCGCATTTGCAGCCCGGTTTGCTGCACTTGACGTAGCGCTCGGACAACGAACCCCGTCGCATGGGCCTCGGCATGGCGAGCTGGGCGGCGAGCTCGCGAAGCCTGGGCGGGACTTCTTGGCGGCGACTTATAGAACCTCCTCATTCTATGCCTTTTATTCTTACGGCTTATACAGCCGTAAGATACACCAAGAAATGGCCCGTGTATACAGGACCTCTTACTTTCGTGTCGTGCACCCGTTCGTCACGAGGTGTTTGACAGGGATGCGATTCCCGTGTTCGAATGGTGGCCGTCTTCGGTGTGTATACACGCGCCGACAGGAGCTGCGTTTGGAGCGCAGGATTTCAGATGGGCGCTAGATTCACCTTCCAGGCGGGGCCCCACGCCCATAACTCGCCCTCCGACGACTTCGCGCCTGGCGGGCTGGCCGAGGACTTCCTCCGTTCGGGGTGCTCGGGTCGTTTTCGCGGGAAGGGATTCATGGCGCGGATCATCCTTTCCATTGGTGTGCTGATCGTGTCGGAGGCGACGGTCTACGGGCAGAGTGCCCGTTCGGCGTCGTCCCTCTCGACCTACCGCGCGCTTATCGACCAATATTGTGTTCTCTGCCACGACGAAGTGGTGCAGTCGGGAGGTTTGACGCTCACGCAATTGGACCTCGCGAGGATCGACCAGAACGCCGCGGAATGGGAGAAAGTGGTGCGCCAGCTGCGAGCGGGTATGATGCCGCCTGCCGGTATGCCGCGGCCGGATGCTGCCGAGACCCATGTCTTCGTTTCGGCGCTGGAAACGGCTCTCGACGAAGCGGCGGTTGCCAATCCAAATCCCGGAACAAAGCCAATCCACCGGCTCAATCGCGCGGAGTACGCCAACTCGATCCGCGATCTGCTGGTTCTCGAGATCGACCCTGCCGAACATTTGCCGCCCGACGCTGCGACCCACGGTTTCGACAACATGGCGGAGGTCTTGAACATGTCCGCCACTCTACTGGAAGGATATGTGAGGACGGCTTCCAAGATCAGTCGCCTGGCTGTCGGTGACCCCGGGATGAGTCCCATCGAGGAGTCCTACCAGCTCCCTCAGGGGTTCTCTCAGATGGAGCATGTGGAAGGCACGCCATTCGGGACGCGCGGCGGGCTTGCGGTGAAGCATTTTTTCCCGCTCGACGGCGAGTATGTCTTCAAGATCAAGTTGTACCACCTGAGCACCGGACCGCTTTTCGGCCAGACGTCGCCAGGCGAGCAGATCGAGGTCGCGATCAACGGCTATCGGGTGGCTCTCCTCGACATCAACCCGAGCATGAAACCGGCCGATGACATCAGGACGCCGCCGATCCGAGTGAAGGCCGGTCCCCAGCGGGTTTCAGCGGCGTTCATCCAGCGAGCCGCCGGACCAGTTCAGGATTTTCATACGCCGTTCGACTATGCGTTGTCGGACCTGACCACGGGCTCGATCCTGGGATTCACCGGCCTGCCCCATCTGAAAACGCTGAACATCGGCGGGCCTTTCGAGATCGAAGGGCCGGGAGATACGCCCAGCCGTCGCAAGATATTCATATGCAAGCCGGAAACCGCGAGCGAGGAGCTTGCCTGTGCCAGGACCATCGTCGCATCGTTCGCGAGCCAGGCTTATCGACGGCCGGTGACCGAGGAGGACCTGGATTATCTCATCAGGCTCTATCACGATGCTCGGGCGGGCGATGGCTTCGAAGCGGGCATCCGCATGGCCGTACAAGCGATCCTCGCGGACCCTGAATTCGTCTTCCGCTTCGAGCGGCAGCCGACGAACTCGACGCCCGGTACGAACTTTCGGGTAACGGAGCTGGAGCTGGCTTCTCGCATCTCGTACTTCCTCTGGAGCAGCGCTCCCGACCAGGAGCTTCGGGACCTTGCCAGCGAGGAAAAGCTCGGGGATCCGGGCGTGATCGAGCAGCAAGTCCGGCGGATGCTCTCCGATCCCCGCTCGAAAGCGCTGGCGACGAACTTTGCGGGACAGTGGCTGTTCCTGCGCAACCTGAAGGACGTCCAGCCCGACAACTACATTTTCCTCGATTTCGACGTCAATCTGCGTGAGGCCATGCTGCGCGAGACGGAGCTTCTGTTCGACGCCATCGTGCGCGAGGACCGCGACGTGCTCGAGTTGCTGAATGCCGACTACACGTTCGTCAACGAGCGGCTTGCCAGGCACTACGGCATTCCGAACGTCCAGGGCAACCAGTTCACGCGTGTTCAGGTTCGGGATGAAAACCGCAAGGGGCTACTCGGTCATGGGAGCGTTCTGACGCTGACGTCGATGTCCAACAGAACCTCCCCGGTC
Organism: Candidatus Marinacidobacterales bacterium; assembly: GCA_965197495.1. Classification (GTDB taxonomy): domain Bacteria; phylum Acidobacteriota; class Vicinamibacteria; order Marinacidobacterales; family SMYC01; genus SMYC01. The sequence continues at coordinate 7,102,628 of OZ240210.1, read as the reverse complement.
ATGCGAGGCAAGTGGGTGCTCGAGAACATCCTGGGTGTGCATCCTCCTCCCCCTCCAGCGAACGTCCCCGAGTTCAAGGAGAACGCCCACGGCGAGAAGCTCGTATCGGTCCGCGAGCGTCTGGAACAGCACTGGAAGAATCCCACCTGCGCGGGCTGTCACAAGATGATGGACCCCATCGGCTTTTCCCTGGAGAACTTCGACGCCGTCGGAGCGTGGCGCATCTCCGACAACGGCATCGAGATCGACGCGTCGGGGCAACTGGTCGACGGGACGCTCGTGGATGGCCCTGCGAGTCTGCGGCGGGCGCTCCTCGCCCAGTCCGAAACGTACTCGAGGACCTTCACGGAAAAGCTTCTGACATACGCTCTCGGCAGAGGTCTGGAATATTACGACATGCCCGTCGTCCGTTCGATTGCTCGCGAGGCGGCGCAAAACGACAACCGCTTCTCGGCGTTCGCGCTGGGTATCGTCAAGAGCGTGCCGTTTCAAATGAAAAGGACGGAGGCAAGCGTGTCCGTCGACAACCCCTAGTCTGGGTTCGAGAGGAGGTACTAGCGCAATGTTCATCACCAAGAAACACATTTCCCGACGTACGGCTTTGCACGGCATGGGGGTGACGATGTCGCTACCCTTGCTGGAGTCGATGCTGCCCGCCCTGACCCCGATGCGCAAGACGGCGGCCGCGACAGGGACGCGTCTTTTTGCGATAGAGGTTCCGCACGGCGCGGGCGGTAGTTGCGTGCACGGCCGGAAGATGAACTACTGGTCACCGGTGAAGGACGGTTCCGATTTCGAGCTCACGCTGAGCCTGAAGCCGCTCGAGCCGTTCCGCGAGCACGTGACGATCGTAAGCGACACGGACTGTGCGAATGCGGACCCTCAGACACCGGAAGAAGTGGGCGGGGATCATAGCCGCTCGGCCGCCGTGTTTCTCACGGGAGCGCATCCGAAGATGACCGAAGGTGCCGACTATGAGTGCGACACGTCGATCGATCAAATCTACGCGCAGCAGTTCGGCCAGGATACGCCGCTGCCGTCACTCGAGCTGGGTATCGAAGATACCGGCTCGCTCGTAGGTTCCTGCGGTTTCGGCTACAGCTGTGTGTACAAGTACTCGATCAGCTGGGCGTCGCCGACCGAGCCGCTCCCGATGCAAATCGATCCCCGTGTGGTCTTCGAGCGCCTGTTCGGCGGTGGGGGCTCGCCTGGCGAGCGCTTCCTCCGCAGACAGGAGGACCGAAGCATTCTCGATGCTATCGTGGAGAAGGTGGCTCGACTTCGAAAGGACCTCCCCCCGAGCGACCAGAACCGGTTGAGCAACTATCTGGACAACGTTCGAGAGATCGAGCGCCGCATCCAGATGGTCGAGAAACAGAACTCCGCCGGTGAGCCCCGTGAATTGCCCACCGCGCCCATCGGCGTGCCCGATTCGTTCGACGAACATTTCAAGCTGATGTGCGACCTGACGGTGTTGGGTTTCCAGGCGGAGGTCACGCGGGTCTCGGCGTTGATGATGGCCCGAGACGTCAGCCCCCGAGTCTTTCCCGAGAGTGGTGTCAAGACTCCGTTCCACTCGGGCTCGCACCACGGTGACCGCCCGGAAGAGATCGAGGAGTTCGCCCGAGTCAACCGGTACCATGTCAGCCTGGTTGCGTACCTCCTCGACCGAATGAAGGACACGCCCGATGGAGACGGCAGCCTGCTAGATCACTCGCTGGTGCTATATGGAAGCCCCATGGGTAACGGGCAAATCCATGAGCACAAGCGGTGTCCCCTGTTGCTTTTGGGGCACGCGAACGGGCAACTCGAGGGCAATCTCCATCTGAGAGCTCCCGAAGGTACGCCGATGGCGAACGCGCTCTTGACCGTGATGCACAAGCTCGGCGTCGATATGGACACTATTGGCGACAGCACGGGAACACTTTCGCTCTGAGGAGGGAAACCAGAATGTCCGGTCAACGCATCATCGGTGTACTCGTGGTCCTGTTGCTCTCTCTCGCGGCAATGCTGTCCGCTGAAAGTCCGGATGTCCGGCTGGCAGATGCGGCGATGGAAGCCAACATGGAAGCCGTCCGTTCCCTGCTGCAGCAGGATGTCGATGTGAATGGCGCCCAGGGTGACGGCATGGCCGCGCTCCACTGGGCGGCGGTCAAGGATGACCTGGAGATGGCGCGGCTCTTGATCGAAGCCGGGGCGGACGTGGAAGCCAAGACCCGTCTCGGTGATCTCACCCCGCTGTTTCTGGCCTGCACGCATGGCCAACTTCCGATGGTGAGCCTGCTGCTTTCGGCCGGGGCCGATCCGAACGCGGCCAGCACCGTGAACGGGCAGAACTCTCTCATGCGGGCGGCCGCCTCGGGTGGCACGAAAAGCGTCCGGGTGCTCGCGGAAAACGGCGCCGACGTGAACGCGAGGGAGCGCGCCTACGGTCAGACGGCGCTGATGTTTGCGGCTGCCGCAAACCGTTCCGAAGTGATCCAGGTGCTCGTCGAGCACGGCGCCGATCTCGAAGTTGCCTCGGATGTGGAAGATCTGCGGACACGGCCACGTTACGACGAGACCGGCGCGATCGTTCCCGATGAACCTCCCGATCCGAAGGCGGACCTGCGCCCGATCGACTTTACCAAGAGGCCCAGGGCGACGGTGATGGGCGGGATGACGGCGCTCTTGTTTGCGGCGCGCGACGGCCAGATGGACGCCGTGCGCGCGTTGGTCGAAGCGGGCGCCGATGTCAATCGGGTGAGTCCGGGAGATTTCAGTAGCCCTGTCGTCATTGCCGCGGCCAACGCCAATTTCGATATCGCGAAGTACCTGCTCGAGCACGGTGCGAACCCGAATGCCGCGAACAGCGACGGGCTCGTGCCGCTCTACGCCACCATCGACATCGAGTACGCGCCGCTCTCCTGGGCACCGGCGCCGATTACGACCCACCAGAAAGTCGGCTACCTCGAGTTGATGGAAGCGCTTCTCCGAGCCGGCGCGAACCCCAACGCGAGGTTGACGAGAAAGCTCTATTATCGGCCCTCCTCTCACGACCGTTCCTGGGTCCGAACGGAAGGCTCGACCGCCTTCTGGCGGGCGGCCATGGCGGACGACGTCGAGGCGATGAAGCTCCTCGTTGCCCATGGGGCGAACCCCGCGATCTCGACGGATGGAGGCGTCACACCCCTGATGGCCGCCGCGGGGGTCGGATGGGTTCCCGGGGAGTTTGCCCAGACCGCACGGGTGCCCCATGCCCGCGTGGCCGCCGTCGAATTTTGTATGGAGCTCGGTCTCGACGTGAACGCGCGCGATGATGACGATCTGACGGCTCTTCACGGCGCGGCCTGGGCGGGCGACCACGAACTGATTCAGTTTCTGGTGGGGAAGGAAGCTGAGCTTCACGCAAAGTCGAAGAAAGGTTGGCACGTGACGGACATGCCGAACGGTATCGTTGTCACGGGCGGCCTTCCGATCCAGCGGCCCGAGACGGTCGCTTTTCTGATGGAGTTGGGAGCCCCCGCGCCGGTCGCTCCGAGAGCGGGCGACGGCGTGCCGCAGCCGAAAGAGCCCAATCGCTGATCCTGGTCTCGAGGCGACTGACCCTCAGGGAATTTTGTGTGCGCGCCGCCATCCTTATTCATAGAGAACGACCCGGGCGTTCGCCGGCACGCGGAGGCCGGCACTGAACACTGTCATTCAAATGCCTCTAGCGGCATAGCAACACTTGGTGGCGGAAGCACCGTATGTTTTCTACTTCGTCGGGCATAGTGGCCGCAGTACAAGATCGAATGCTGGCTACGCCTGGGAATGTGGATGCGCACCCGGGCGAGAAACTCGAGCGGCTCGAGGAGCTCGGCTTTTCTGTTTCTTGATTTGGGCTGATAGCCCCCTCTGCGCGAGGAATTTGCTCAATCTAGCCCTTCCGCGGATTGTTCCTCGGGATAGAAATGCCAATCTGTGATAATGACGAGGGTGAGGCCGGGGTTTGCTATTTTTGCCCACTTGACCAACACTCATCACCTGTAGATCGGAGCCCGCCTGGCGGGACAGGATTTAGACGCGCCGAAGGCGCGAGATGATGCTGTGTACATATCCACTTCCAAACGACTTTCCTCTAAGACTCGTACTTGCCAGCTCTGAACCTTTGGCAAGCGTAAGGGGTGAGGTGTATTGCGCTCGAGATACCGAGCTCGGAATCAGGAGCATTCTACTTCCTTGGCCGGTCCTGCTCGTCCCAACCCTCGGTCTCGCCACCCAGAAGCCGTCGCAGGGATAAGGGTGCGTCTACACCGCTACCGAAACCGAGAACCAGGACGCTTCTCCCAAGGCGAACGCCAAGGGAATCACCGATTCCGCCAAAGACCTGCGGAAGCAGATCGAGAAGAGGAAATGGATCGAAGTCACCGAGAGCCTGAAGGAAGCGGATATGGTCTTTCCTATCCGCGATCGCCAGAAAGACCGCCAGCGCGGCCACGTTCTGAGCTATCGCATGACGGCCGGCGATCTTCGGGCCGAGGACGATTGTACCTACGCTCGGAGGGTGAAACACAGAAGAGGGGGGCGCCGCACCATGACCAGCGAGCAAAGATGCCGCGAAACGGCCGATCGGTACGGCGGCAAATTCACCATCACCCACGATCGCCGCGAAGGCCTGGCCGGCGCCCACTGGGTCAATTCCAAGAGCTGAGGCTGCATCAAGAACTTGCCCCCGCTCAGCGGCAAGGAACCGAACTTCGACGCCACCGAGACAATATACGAGGGGGCCAGGGACTGGATCATGGACGAAGAGGCCATGTCCTGGACGGACAAGGGCTACTATACTCACTGTCTGCCCTGCGACCGGGGGTACGAGGTAGCGGACAGCGTCATCGACGGACCACAGTCGGCGGCATTCCAGGAGGCACAAAACCTCTGGCACGTCCGTAAGGCACTGATGGCCCTGACCATGGCCTAAGCGGCTGGGAGTCGGATCAGCCGACGGATGATATGTCCCTTTTCACCGAGCCTTTTCGGTAGCTTTTTCGACGGTATTGTCAAGTTGATGCCTTTGGAGCAAAGCCCTCCCTTGTAAAGCGGTTACTGCTCCTGGCGCGTCGTGCGCACGTTGCCGCTTGCCAATCCAGGAAGGCTCGTGGTCGGAGCTCTCGGTTATGGTCTGCACGTAGCAGATGTCGTCCCACTTAAATCAATGGATCAGCACAATTTTCTCATTTGGCGGCTGGAGCCATTCAACTCCCCGGCTGGTTACAATTTGAGGATTTGAAAGATTAATGTCCCACTCGGGGATGGTTGAAATCCCTTGCCTTTAGGCGAAGCCTTTAGGAGGCTTGGGGTACGATCCCCAGGTGAAAGGATATCGTAAATCATCGCACACGACGTACCAGTTAAACTATCGCTTCGTATTTATCACGAAGTACCGCAAGCCGGCCTTGAGAGGGGATGTAGCGGTTCGTCTCCGGGATCTCATCCGGGAGATCTGTGCTCGGAACCAGATAGAAATACTGAAGGGTCATGTGCGGCCTGAGCACGTGCACCTGTTGCTGAGCGTGCCGCCGAATTTGTCGCCGAGTCGGGTTGAGAAATCTTCCGCCGTCCTCGAACCACGTTTGCGTAGTACCCATAGTAAAACAGTAAATGTCGTCTCGAATCTGGGATCTGTGTGATGACTCGTGCCAAAAACTCGAGAGCGTCGATTTTTTCGAGCCGCGGGAAAGCTCACTCGAGTCGTCGTGAGAGGATTTGGGTGCGTAGAGAACATGAGGAGATCCTTGGCTCCATTGCATTCTGGATAGGCTCACCGGGGAACGAAGCATGTAGCGAGCGACTTTTTCCAGCGTGTCATTTTCACCCGCGGGGATACGGACGGAATCGTCGATGCTGAAGCCGACATGCGCCATAGACCGTGGGGTGGTTTGATTGTTGGCCCTCGCCATGATCGTGATATGGTCCGTGTGTGGTAGTGTATCGAACGCCGTCGCCAATGTTGAGTTGCGCGTCGGGTAGCGCACGGAATCGTGAATCGCCACGGTCGTCGTCCTCAACGGGCTGTTCTCGGAGGCTGAGCACGGTGACCATTCTTGCGGGCTGCGCGCCCAGCCCGTATGGGCTTTCGTTGTAGTCCGCAGCGGAGCGGGACCTTCGTAAGGAGAGAATGGATGATGAGGACACTCGCTCTTGGTGCCGTGATCTCGGGGATCGGGCTGGCAATAGGTAGCAGCCCGGTAGGCGCCTTGCCGTCCCCCGGGCAAGAAACAGGGGCCGTATCCGCCGCGTCGTTCGCGCGCGAGACCCCGACCGAGCCCGCAGCGCCCTCTCCTTCCCCTTCCGTTACGTCCGAAGCCCTGACCGAGGTGGTTCAGAGCTACTGCGTGGTCTGCCACGACGACCAGCAGATGACCGGGAACGTCTCGCTCCAGAACTTCGACGTCGAAAGAGCGGCGGAGCAGGCCGAGACGGCCGAGCGGATGATCCGGAAACTGCGCTTGGGGATGATGCCGCCTGCAGGCATGCCCCGCCCCGAAGCGGACACCCTCCTGGCGCTGGTGGAGACCCTGGAGTCGAATGTCGACGAGGCGGCCCGGACCGCTCCCGATCCAGGCGGGCGTCGGTTCCAGCGGCTCAGTCGGGTCGAATACGAGCGTGTGATCCACGACCTGCTGGCCCTGGAGGTGGACGCGGGCAAGTGGCTCCCTGCCGACCTTCTCATGGGCGCCTTCGACAACCAGTCGGCCGCCCAGCCGTTCTCGCCGACCGTCCTGGATTCGTTTCTGAGGGCCGCCAGCGAGGTCGCTCGGCTGGCGGTGGGGAACCCCAAGGCCGCCCCCACCACGACGAAGCACGTGAATCCGGAGCGGGTTTCGCAGCACGCCTGGGATCGGCTCGAAGGCACTCCGTTCGGAACCCGGGGAGGCATGGTGGTGACCCACGACTTCCCGGCGGACGGAGAATACGTCTTCCAGGTGAAGACCAAACAGGGGAGTGGGAATCAGACGGCGGTAGAGGATCTTGACATTTCCATCGACGGCGAGGGGGTCGCGCTCCTGATGCTCGAGCACAACGCAGGGGGGCGCAAGCGTGATGGCGTCGGCATTTTGCTGGCCGACCTGGAGGGGCGGGTCGGCATCCAGACCGAGCCGATCTTCGTCCGCGCGGGCCAGCACACGGTGTCGGCGGCGTTCGTCAACCTCATCGACGGTCCGTACGAGGATCGGTTCAGTCCTGTCGGATGGTCGGCCACCCATCCAATTACGAGCCAGCAGTACGGAATCACCGGGCTGACGCACCTCAGCGAGCTGTGGATCACGGGCCCCAGCAATGTGTCCGGAGTGTCCGAGACGGCGAGTCGCCGAAAGATCTTCACCTGCCACCCGGCCTCGTCCGCCGAAGAGCGGCCCTGCGCCGAGTCGATCCTCACCGAACTGGCAACTCAGGCCTATCGGCGACCGGTGACGCAGCAAGACGTGGCGGACCTGCTGTACTTCTACGACGAGGGGGCCGCCGAAGAGGGATTTGAACGCGGGGTTCGGATGGGGTTGCAGTCCATCCTCATGTCGCCCGATTTCCTGTTCCGGCTGGAGCGGGAGCCTGCCAGTGCCCGGCCGGGTGAGAGCTATCGACTGAGCGACGTCGAGCTCGCGACACGGCTCTCCTTCTTTCTGTGGGCCACGGCCCCGGACGAGGAACTCCTCGAGGTCGCCGCGAGCGGCCGGCTTTCGAACCCTGTCATCCTCGAGCAGCAGGTCGAGCGGATGCTCGAGGATCCCCGGTCCGAGACGCTCGCCACCCGTTTCGCGCACCAGTGGTTGAGGCTGGAGGACGTCGGGGAGATCTGGCCGCAAGCGTATCTGTATCCGGATTTCACCGGACAGCTCGCCGACGCGTTGGTGCGGGAGACCGAGCTGTTCTTCCAGTCTCTTGTCGACGAGGACCGGAGCCTGCTCGAGCTCTTGGACGCCGACTACACTTTCGTCAACGAGCGTCTGGCCCGACACTACCAGATCGAGGGAATCTACGGGGATGGATTCCGCCGTATCCAGTACCCGGACGACGGGCGCCGTGGAGTCCTCAGCCACGCGAGCGTGCTGCATCTGACCTCCATGGCGGACCGGACGTCTCCGGTGCTGCGCGGGAAGTGGGTCATGGAGGTGCTGCTCGGGTCGCCGCCGCCGCCGCCGCCGGAGAACGTGCCGGCTTTCGAGGAAACTCCGGCCGTCGACGAAGGCCGCCCTCTAAACACGCGCGAGCGGATGGAAGCACACCGCGCCAGCCCGGTGTGTAACTCCTGCCACCGCTTCATGGACCCGATCGGTCTGGCGCTCGACAGCTTCGACGCCACCGGCAGGTGGCGGATCCGTGAGAACATGGTGCCGCTCGACACGCGGGGCAACTTCTACGACGGTACGCCGATCGCCACGCCCACCGAGCTCGTCGGCGCGCTCCTGAAGCGCCCGATCCCGCTCGTACGGAACTTCACCGAAAACCTGCTGTCATACTCGCTCGGCCGTCCCGTGGAGCACTTCGACCAGCCGACGATCCGCGCGATCGTCCGAGAGGCTGAAGCCAACGATTATCACATGTCGTCCTTCGTCTTCGGAGTGGTGAAGAGCGACGCTTTCCAGATGAAATGGATGGAGCCGGCCGTCACCGACGCTGGGGCCGGCCATTAAATAAACATTACCCAACAGTTGAGGAGACTCAGACCATGTCCTACGTCACTGGCAAACACATACCTCGACGGACCTTTCTCCGGGGTGCCGGCGCCATGGTGGCGCTGCCGTTCTTGGACGCGATGGTACCGGCCGGGCGAGCCTGGCAAGACCCCGCGTCGGAGCGGTTCACGCGCTTCATCGGCGTTGAAGAATCGATGGGCTGTGCCGGCGGCAGCGACTGGGGCGACCAGAAGCACCTCTTCGCGCCGGCGAAGGTCGGTCGCGACTTCGATTTCACAGAGGACAGCCATCTGAAGCACCTCGAGGCGTTCCGGGACTATCTGACGGTCGTCAGCCAGACCGACGTGAGAATGGCGAGCTCCCTGACGCCCGACGAGATCGGTGGCGGCCACGATCGCGCGTCTGCGGTGTTCCTGACCCAGGCCCATCCGCTGCGCAAATCGGGCGTGGTCTACCTCGGCAAATCGCTGGACCAGTACCATGCCGACCGCTTCGGACAGGATACCGTGCTGCCCTCGCTGGAGCTTACCACCGAGCTGGGGGGTCCCGGCGGGTGCGAATACAGCTATCACTGCGCGTATGGAACGACGATCGCCTGGGCGAGTCCCACCTCGCCGCTTCAGCCGATCGCCGATCCGAGGACCGTGTTCGAGCAGCTCTTCGGCGTCGGTGACTCGGCGGCGGACCGTGCTGCCCGGCGGCAGACGAACGGGAGCCTGCTCGACTGGGTCGGCACCAAGCTGGCCGAGCTGAAGCGGGAGCTGGGAGCGGTGGACCGCCGGGCCCTGGACCAGTACACGACCCACATCCGCGAGATGGAGCGGCGGATCCAGCTGGTCGAGGCGAAGAACGCGAGCGGCGAGGAGCGCGTGATGCCGGAGGCGCCGTCGGGTGTTCCCGACCGGTGGGAGGATCATCTGCAGTTGATGTTCGACCTCCAGGTGGTGGCGTTGCAGGCGGACCTCACGCGCGTGATCACCTTCAAGCCCGGGGCCGACCGATCGAGCATGACCTTCCCGGAGTGTGGAACGAGCAAGCCGTGGCACTCGGCCTCGCACCACGGAAACACGCCCGAAGCCATCATGGACTACAACAAGATCAACCGGTACCGCCTGGGTCAGTTCGCGTACTTCCTGGAGAAGCTGAAGAACACCATCGACGGTGACGCTTCCCTGCTGGACAAGACCGTCATCGTCTGGGGCTCCGCGATGGGGGATGGGAACGTGCACAACAACATTCGCTGCCCGCTGCTCCTGATGGGGCACGCGAACGGAGCGCTGGAGGGCAACCTCCACCTGAGGGCCGAGAAAGGGACGCCGATGGCGAATGTCTTCCTGAGCCTGATGCATCGAATCGGACACGACGACATGGAGTTCTTTGGCGACAGCACAGGCGAATTCCCGCTGAGCTTTCCCGGATAGTCTGTGGATTCATGGAGGGCAGCATGAAACCGAGAGCAGGGGCGTGCCCGATCGCTGTGGTCCTCGCAATCGCGCTAGTGAGTGGGACGGCCGCCGCTGAAGATCGGGCGCTGCTGGACGCGACGAAGCGCGGTGACGTGGGGGCCGTCCGGTCGCTGCTGGCCGATGGCGCGGATCCGAACGCGGCCCAGGGGGACGGTTTGACGGCGCTGCACCTGGCCGCCCAGGCTGGGAACATAGAGATCGCCCAACTCTTGATCGATGCGGGGGCCCGGGTCGCGGCGACGACGCGGACCGGCGGCTACATGCCGATACACCTCGCCAGCGGGGCCGCTCAGGCATCCCTCGTCAGCGCGCTCATCGAGGCCGGCGCCGAACCGGGGGTGGCGACGACGGGCAGCGGCGTGACGCCGCTCCACCTCGCCGCGAAAGCGTTCAACGGCGAGAGCACGGTCCGTGTGCTGCTGGCGCGCGGCGCACCCGTGGAAGCGCTGGAGGCCTCCGCCGGGCAGACGCCGTTGATGTTCGCGGCGTCGTACGGCCGCACGGCAGCGGTCCGCGAGCTCCTCGGTCACGGCGCGGATCCAGCGATCCACACCGAAGTCGTCGATGTGTTGAAGAGAATGGTCATCGACCAGGCAGCGCAGACACGCCTCCAGGAGGTGCAGAAGGAGATCCTCGAGAGCTCGCCGGAGGGAACCGACCGGGTTTTGACCCCTGCGGAGGCGCAGGCGGCCGTCGCCGCCCAGCGCGAGTTCCTGCGCTCGGATGAGGCCATCGAGAAGTTGCTCGTGGACTTCCATCCGGACGATCTGGCGAACCGAAGGCTTTACAGTGCGACGAAAGTCGAGTACCTGGCGCGACCGTGGTTTGAGACGCTGGTCGGCAAAACAGGCGGGTTGACGGCATTGCTGCACGCGGCCCGCGAAGGCCATATCGAAGCGGCGGAGGCGCTCCTGGACGGCGGAGCCGACATCGACCAGGTCAGCGGCGGCGACGGAAGCAGTCCCCTCGTCAGCGCCGTGCAGAATGGTCACTTCGATCTGGCGCTGGTTCTGATCGAGCGCGGCGCGAATCCGAACCTGGCGACCCACACCGACCGGGTCGCACCGCTCTTTGGTGTGCTGCAGACCCAGTGGGCGAACTTTACCAGTCACCCGGTGCCCAGAGCGCATGAGCACCAGCAGAGCACGTACATGGACGTGCTGCGTGCGCTGCTGGCGGCGGGCGCCGACCCGAACGTGCCCATCAAGAGGCACCTGTGGTACTGGGAATTCGTCGTCGGACGGGTGGGGCTCGACGTCAACGGTGCCACCCCGTTCTGGCGCGCCGCGATCGCGCTGGACATCGAGGCGATGAAGCTGCTGGCGGCCTACGGCGCCGACCCGAACGTTCCGACCAGGTGGGACGAGGTCGGCATGAGAGGTGTACGGCAAGAGGACGGGCGAAGCGGGGATGACTCGGGGTTGCCGCCGCTTCCCAAGGGCACGGCCAACATGTATCTCATACACGCTGCGGCGGGGGGCGGTTGGCTGGGGTTTGTAGCCGTCGACATGCGCCAGGTGCCGAACAACTTCTTCAATGCAGTGAAGTACCTGGTCGAGGAGCATGGCGCGGACGTCAACGTGCCCAACTCGTGGGGTTACACGCCGCTCCACTATGCGGCGGCCAGGGGCGACAACCGCCTCATCGATTACCTGCTGGCGAAAGGCGCCGACCTGCACGCAATCAGCCGGCTTGGCCAGTCGGCGGTCGATATGGCCCGTGGCGGCGGAGCCGGATACCACCGTCGTTCGCCGTTCTCTGAAACCGTGAAGTACATGTTGAGCCTCGGCGCCGAGTTCAAGTGTATCGACACCCACTTCCGGGGCACCGGGGCCTGGTGCCCGGGTGCTGGCGTGCCGCCGTTCGAGGGAGCGATAATAACGCTACCACCTCCCGAATAGCGCCGTTCGAAACCCGGTTGGCTTACCAATACCACTGGCGAGCCCTGCGGGGCGTGCGTTTGCCTCGGTGGAGTTTCCGAGATTAGCGGGACTTCGGTGCGATTACCCGCCACGAACGCGGTAGTGATGCCGATTCCGGGACGGTGCCGCCCCTTGCCAGTCGAGAAGTCATCCGCCCAAGTTGGGCGCCGAACCCCGGGGGCGATATCCCTGTTGCAGGTCACCAGATGGTCCACTGAGACTGGTCAGGCGATACGTTCCCCGTGCAACGGCTGTCGCATATCCTTCCTTGACGAGAACCTGATTTCCAATTCCAGCTTCGACACGCGACAAACCTGTGACACGCGCCAGCTCACCCGGCACCGTGAGTCCAGCGCCGTCGAGAAAGCACCGCGCTACTTCCCGAACAGCCGTCAGCTGATCCGTTTTCGCACCGAGTTCTTCGGGAAAACGCTCTGTGGCCAACTCCCACAAGTAGGTGAATTTGGGGCGATAGACGGCTTCGCTGGGAACGACGAGCATCGCCCCCTGAAGTGCGTCCATGGCCCGTGTAAACGCTTTCCGATCCGTCACGCCAGATTCCGAACGAAGATCAGCGGTGGCCATTTCCCACTCCCGGCGCAGCACCGCGAGGACGGCGAGGGCTTCCTTACTCAAACGCATTCTTTCCTGTCGCCGTGGAACCCTCCAAAGGGCATTAAAATGGGAATTATAAGAAACGCTTGACAAACGCCGTCGGCTTGTGTATCCTGTTCCCATGATGCACAGAGCGCCAGGACGAGCCCACCGCGAAGGTATTACCGTCGTTCAGCTCATGGACATGTTTCCGACCGAAGAGGCTGCAACCCTTTGGTTCGAGGATGCGATCTGGCACGGTGAGCGGTGCTGCGGGCACTGCGGAAGCCTCAGCACCAGCGAAGTCCCGAACGCAAAGCCGATGCCCTACTGGTGCTCCACCTGCCGCTCATACTTCAGCATCCGCACCGCCACGCCTATTGCTCACTCGAAGATCGCGCTCCGCAAATGGGTCATCGCGATCTACCTTTGCCTCACGAGCCTCAAGGGCGTGTCCTCTATGAAGCTCCACCGTGACATTGGCGTATCGCAAGCTGCGGCCTGGTTCATGCTGCACCGAATCCGTCAGGCATGGGGCTCTAACGATGGTGCACGCTTCGGCGGGCCGGTCGAGGTTGATGAAACCTTCGTCGGCGGCAAATCCAGGAATATGCACGTGCATAAACGTGAGCAGGTCGTCAGGGGACGCGGCACCGTCGGCAAGACGGCCGTCGTGGGGATGAAGGACCGTCGGTCCAACAAGGTCCGGGCAAAGGTCGTCAAAAGTACGGACGCGCCTACCCTCCAAGGCTTCGTCCTCGACAATTCAGCGCCGGACGCGAAGGTGCACACCGATGACGCCACCGCCTACGCTGGGCTACCGAGAGACAGAGAAGCAGTCCGGCACTCGGTAGGCGAGTACGTCCGCCAGCAAGCTCACACGAACGGGATCGAGTCCTTCTGGGCTACGCTGAAGCGCGCCCACAAAGGCGTGTTCCACAAAATCTCGCCGAAACACTTGGACAAATACATTCAAGAATTTGCCTCGAAGCACAACATCCGCGATCTAGGAACGCTCGACCAAATGCTCGACACTGTCGCCAGTATGGTCGGACACCGGCTGCTCTACCGGGATCTCATCGCGGACAACGGCCTTAGCTCTGGGGCTCGGTCGTAGAAGCGCGCGGGCCAAACTCTCCGGCGTAGCGCCTTTCAGATCACGCTCTGCGATTATCATCGGTTTTCTCATCGTGCTATATTCCTCCTGTGAGTTCGTGTCTATCGGTTCGTCCGTTCCCGAGGCTTCGGTCTGCCATGCAGCAAACCTGCAAGATGTGCGGCCAGCCAGAAAAATTTGACTTTCATGTTCCCGATGAGGTGTGGCGTTCGGTCGTTCCGCCAGAGTATCAGACCCTCGCCGTCTGCCTGTATTGCTTCGACGAAGAGGCCGCCGCGAAGGATGTGAACTTCGCGGCGGTTTTAACGGAACTCTGCTTCGCTGGCCGATCCGCATGCCTAGGCTTTCAAATATCCAGCATGGGAAGCGGCGTCACAGACTAATCACAGATTTTGTCCTTATCCTCCTCCTTGCCTTGACACTGGTTGCAGAACTCGCCGGACGTAGGTTTGCTCCACTTGTCTTCGTAGTCGCGCGTAGGCCAGTTTCCGCAATTGGTGCAGAAGTGCCAAGTGTCATAGGCACCCTTACGGCGTCGATAGTGTGGTCGTGCCATCGCTCATCACCTCCTTTCTTGTTTCTCTAAAGCCAGATTCCTAGAACGTATTACGGCGTCCCTTATTCCCACTTGATGAAATCGCCTGATGATCCCTTCAGTGCTGTGGCTAGGAGTAGAGTTTTTGATGAACCGTCACGCTGGTAGTGTGCCTCGACCCTGGCCTCGCCCTGCGATTATCATCGGTTTTCTCATCGTGCTATAATTCTCCAATGGTTTCACTACGCATTGGGTCTATAGATACCCTCAAGCCGGTCCACGATGAGGCGGAATTCGTCGATATTACCCTTTCGGAAGTCGGAGGGAGGGTCCTTTTCGAAAAGTTCGGTCAATCCTCCGAGGTCGGCACGGATTACGTCGAGCGCCTTAGAAGTAGATCCGAGCTTGAGCGTAAAAACCTCCTTAAGGGCAATTTCAACTGCCATGGTTAACGCATTCAGCCTGCCCTGAATTTCTTGTTCGTTCATGCCTCGATTCCTTTCGTTGAAAAGCGGGGCAGTAGATTGCTAGATCTGCTGCCCCGCAGCCTCCATTATGGCCTACCTCTGACATTCTCATCCAGAACCCACCCGACCTGCCCAGAGGAAAGGCCATCTGCGATTCGGACTTTGTAGAAGGTGTTGTAACGAACGTTTTCAAGCTTCAGAAACTTAGCCTTGGTGCCTGACGAAACCTGAAAAAGCAACCCAGCCTCCATGAGTTCTCCGAATCCCATCTCGTCTTTCGTGAAGACGGTCTCAAGCATTAAATCTCTGGCTTGTTCGTTAACGGCTAGCGTGGTGCCGCTCAAGGTAAGAGTGTCACCAGGGTTGGGTATGTCTATGCACGCCACGAACACCAGAGACAGCGCACCTAGAATCGCGCAGACGCCCTTTGCAAACCCAAGTTCAAGCACAAAGCTTTTCATCGGCGACTTTCTCCTAAGTATTCCCGATGGCCTCCATTGGTCATCGGGCCAGTCGCCGAACGAATCGCGGACACACCACGAGTCCCCGCCTATTTCTCCAACGGAGTCTTGTATTCGGCGGGCAGCCCGATGTCGGACTGCGCCGCGATTCGCTCGGCAGGTGGGACTATACGACGGGGCTCGCTATCGTGTCAAGCGTTTCTTATAATTCTCATTAAAATACGGGACCATCCGAGGAGCCAGAAACATCGCCCTACCCCGGGAGAGCTTGGCTTAGTAGACCCGGCCGCGCCTCATGAGCTCGTCCTTTAGCCGCCACGTGTGCGAACTCTCCGGGTCTTTCTGGACGTTTGGCGGCATGATGGCATCGCGCCTTCCGCAGACGGCGATGTAAAGCGATGGGCCGGGCCGGCGCGCGTCGGTCATGCAGGCCGCGAATCCGACTTGTTCAATAAAGCGCTCGGCTTGTTGTGCCGTGTTTACAGGCACCGTTTCCGACCGCAGCCAACGTGCGTCGCGATATTCTTCAATCTCATTCGGGAGGGGCTGTCGACGGGGCATATCCGGAGTCTAAAGTCAAAATGCTCTCCTTCATCACCGAGTTTCAAACCGCAAAAAAGATCCTGGACTCTATGGGCTTGCCTCCACAAAAACCGGAGCCCCTGGCCCGTTCGCCTCCCCTTTTCAACGACACCCTCTACGTTCCACTCCAAGCCCTCTAGGAAAACCCCTGGCCAGGCAGCGCCGCGAAGCACCACCGCTCTATTTCTCGTCCTCGCATAACCATGCCCGCTTAAACTGAAGTTCCTGGCTGAAAAAGCCAAGATCCGGTGTTGATCCAATGAGATAGTTGGAATCAATGGTGCTGGCTTCTGTCTACACGGTGATACCTTTGAGCAGGTCGTAGGCTCTCTGCTGTTTCGAGTCCGGAGTTGTCGTGACATCGAAGGTGGGCTCGTCGGGTCCGGCTTCCGGTCGCCGACATTTGTTTCGGACGATGTTGCTGAGAAGGCGCAGCAGCGTGCGGAAGCTGGAAGCTCGACTCCCATCGTCAAGCTTCTTGGTTTGTATCTTGCGCAGGGCGGCCTCGGAGCGCTTCGCCGGAGCAACCGGGTCACGCCTGGCCTTCGCCTGCTGGTCCTCGTCAGAGAATAGCAGCGGCCGCCAAGCCTCCATCATGTGCCACAGGACGTAGTAGGCCAGCATGCACAAGAAGACGTGCGCCCGGACTCGGTTTTCGCGCCGGTGACGAATCGGCCGCACCTTTAGGTCCATGCTCTTGAAGGAACGAAACGCCCTCTCGACCTGGGTCAGCAACTTGTAGCTACGCACTGTGTCGTCGGTTTTCATCCGCTGCTCAGCAAGACTGGTGCGGATCACGTAGATGCCGTCAAGGGCAGCTTCCGCAGTGACCTTTGTGTCGTCGATTTCGAAGCTAAAGCTGTCGTCGCGAATGTCCAGCTTGAAGTGCTTGCCGACTTTGTACTTGTTGAGAACTCTGCCTACCCGCACACCGATTTTATCTTTACCATGCAGCTGACCCCGTCCGATCCGTTGGCGAATCCCTCCGAACTGCTTAGCGATCGTCCCCATGTGTCGCTTCCACCGCTGGAGCCGTTTGTTGGCGAGCTCAGAGTTGCCGTTGGCGAGGCGCGAGGCGTCGGCATCCATCGTTGTCTCGTCTAGCTCGAAGTCGAAACCGTCGTCACGGATGTCGAGCCTGTAATACCTGCCGACCTTGTACTTGTTGAGGAGCTTTTTCACTGCAGCACGGATGTCCTCCTTGCCCTGCAAACGGCGCCGCTCGACCATCCGACAAACTTTCTCCAGCTCCTTGCAGGTCGCTTCGAGCAGAGCACGGCGCTTGTGACGCCGCCTCTCGGCCAGCTCCGGATTGCGGCAAGCGACCAGCCTCTCGTTGGGGAAATCCGGGTGCGTCACCTCAAACAGATTCCGCTCGTCGAATAGCCCCATCTGGAGCACCCCATCGTTGATGAGCTTGCGAATCGGTTCGGGACGCAGAGCGGTAATCCAGTCGACACCGTCCATCTCCCGCAACTCGTCGATCTGGGTCTGGGTGATCATTCCGCGGTCGCCCACCATCACAAACTGCTCGATGCCGAAGCGCTCTTGCACCTTTTCTACCTGAGGCAACAGCGTTTTGGGATCGCCCGTGTTGCCCTCAAAGACCGATACCGACACGGGGATGCCGTGTTCGTTGGTCAGCAGACCGTAGTTGATCTGCAGCTTGCCTTTCTTGCCGTCACGGTCGTATCCGAGGCGGGCGATCGGACAACTCATACCCTCGAAGTAGCTTGAGGTTAGGTCATAGAGCGCCAGGCCGTCGTTTTGGAGATGGCGCGCCGCGAGTTTTTTTTCGATGACCTCCTGGCGTTTGAGAACCCAGTCCATGGCGGCATAGAGATCGTCTTCGCGGGCATCGCTCACCCCCAGGATTTCGGGCAGTGTGGTTGTGTGCCACCACTGGCTAGTCGCCAGCTTCGACTGCGGTTCGAGGATCCGGGCGACTACCATGGCCACGACCAAATCCCGCTCTGGTGAGTGTCGAGAACCAACGAGCTTTTCGAAACCGAGCTGTCTCATGGCGCTGAGCACCGCGTCGACGTGGCCATGGTGCCGGGAGCCGTTCTCGACGATTTTGAAGGCGACTTCAACCGAGACGAGCTTTTCCCCTTTGAGAATGCGTCGGATGGCGTCGACTGCGTCCATGGGCAATTTGGACAAGTTAGCGAGCGTGCGCTTGCGGACGTTTCCGCCCACCCGATAGGACTCACGCAGCAGGACCGCGGGGGTAGAGTTGCGATTGGGGATGATGTGGGTATGCATGCCCACCATAATAGCCTATGTATCAATATATATCAAACCATAAAAGGCTTTAGATATGCCTACATATTGCATCCCAAAATTAGCCTCTCGGCGTCCCTAAAGACGCGTAATCATTGGGGATTCACACTGTCAGTGGGTTCATTTGACCAAGGAACTTCAGCTTAAACGCCCAGTCGCCCAAGCCACGAAGGGCACCGACCCTTTATGTACATCAATTGGCTTCTCCCAACCGCCACGAGGCTCCATCCGCGAGCTTCCTGGCCTGGTTTATGGCGCACGGCGCAAAAGCAATGTACTATCCCCCTTGAGGAGAGCCACTCCAGGCCAGCTAGGCTTCGCGACACCGGCCGTCAAAGGCAGGCACGGTGGGCGAGTGGGTTCCAAGGCACGGGCGGAGTTCGGCGATGCAACCCGTTGCACTGCGATTTTTTCCGCCGTCTCGAGGCTTCAGAGGAGGAGGTGAAACATGCGTTTTATTATCGGATCGGTTGCGGCAACCATACTACTGGCGGTCGTGGCGGTTTCCATCTGGCCGGAAGGGGAGACCGACGCACGAACGCAGGACTCGACACGGCCGGGATCAACTGATAACAAAGATTATCGACATTCGTGGATCGATGTCGAGGGGGTGAAGGCGCACTACATCGAAGCGGGAGAAGGAGACCCATTTGTCCTCGTGCATGGAGCACTCGCTTGGTCATCCGGCGAGGCCAATTACGGCGATGTCGTCGGCCCTCTGGGCAAGTCCTTCCACGCCATCGCAGTGGACATTGTAGGCTTCGGCCAGACTACGCCCCGAGGACCCGAGGACTACTCCGGCCAGGCTCAAGCAAATTTCCTCATCCGTTTCATCGACGCCCTTGACGTCGGACCGGTCTTCCTGACGGGAAACTCCCACGGAGGATTCCTGACGCAGTACGTTGCCCACGAACGGCCCGACCTGGTCAGGAGGCTGATCATAACAAACAGTTTAAACGGGACGACTCCCATACCTCCGCGACGGGAAGGCGGAAGACGACCATTACAAAGCCAGACGGTGGAGCAGATTAGAACAATGTTGGAACGTTACTATAAACATCAAGACCTGGTAACGGAGGAGAGGGTCAAACTTGTTTACGACAATTACGTGAGAAACTACGAATTCGCCGACAAGAGACGCAAGGCGGTTTCTTACTCGGTGGAGGCCTCTAATGAGAACCTGAGCTACAAGGGGAAGCATATATCGGAGTGGGCCGGCGAGCTCGAGATTCCCGTGCTGCTCCTGTGGAGCCAGCCTGGCTCGAGGATTGAGTGGGGCCTGTCTCACTTCTTCAAGGTCCCCGGTGCCGAAATGCACCTCTTCCCCTGGTCCGGGCACCATCTCTTCACGGATCAGAGCGAGAGATGGGTTCAGGTCGCGACCGACTGGCTAAAGAATGAACCCGCCCGCCCCCCGACGTCGCCGGTAACCCAATGATTCAGGAGCTCCTGTCAACGAGGTTTATTCGTGGTGGCATAGAATGCACGGGTTGCGGCGGGGTAAGTCGGCTCACGGAGAGCGAGCCCGTCCGAAGGACGATGCGGGGTAGCGGGAATGAATAGGAACTTTGACCAAAGCACCGTGCGTGCCGGACAGAGATTCTGGGCTCGCCAGTGATGTCGGGTGGGGAACGTATGATTGGAAGAGGGAATCGGACATTGGAAGGCCCGATGGCTATCGGGCGGTAGTTGGGGGAGGAGGCTCGCTAAGCGTCGCGGCGCAGGAATATTGCGGAGTCGACGTGTGTCGTCGTGTCAGGCCGAAGTGGAGGTCGCGGGAGGAGGAGGGGCTCGGTCGCGGTTGGTTTTATCTTTCAGATTATGGCATCCCGCGCACCTATATCCGCGCCGCCGGCTATGAGGCGAATGCATTGGACGAGGCAGCAGAAAGGGTTAAGACCGATTCGTCCTGGACGTACATCGACGTACCATACGGGCACGATGTCATGCTCATCGCGCCCGAGGCGTTGACGGAGCTTCTGCTTTCGGTGGCTTAGCCGCATCGGCCGTGACAGAGGACCCGCCGCGGAGGTGAATAACAATAGGTGCAGCCGACGACCGGCTACACATCATTAATAACCAGGTTGACGCCGGTCGCAGCTGACCCGGGTCGTTAGACGCACACTGCATGTCAAAGGGAGAGAGACTTGCCTGACAATGAACTCCCGTCGTGGGCGAAGGAACTGGTCGGTGAGAACTTTCTCGCCGTTTACGACGTCGCGCTGGATGTGCGTCAAGCGCTCCAGATGACCGACGGCGATGTCGAAATCCCTTTGCTTCAACCCATTGTTAAATTCCAGGCCCTCATGCCGGGCGATGGAATCAACATGCGTGACCGCTACTGTGACCTGCGGTGGCGAGCTACGGAACTGCTCAACAAGCGCGGTATCATTCAAGCCTTCGAGTATCGTCGGTCGTTTCACCGCTGGGATGGTCAACTAACCATAGCTGCGGATTCGTCGATGATATCCATTCGTCGATGCTCTGGAGGAGGAGTACCGGCGACGGTTGGCGCCCTCCGAGCAGGAGGCGGCACCAGACACATTCCTAGCTCCACAGCCCGGCCCCACTGAACGCCTTCGACAACTTGTACTGCGGTTTCACGCCGTTGTCGTCCAGTTAAGGGAGTGCCGTGAGAACAGACCGACCCTCGACGTTGCGGACGAGTATGACGTGCAGGACCTTCTTCACGCGCTGCTGCTTATCGAGTTCGACGATGTGAGGCCGGAGGAATGGACACCGAGCTACGCTGCGAAATCGTCACGTGTTGACTTCTTCCCAAAGCCCGAAAAGATAGTCGTCGAAGTGAAAAAGACGCGACCAGGACTAGGCTCAAAGGAGGTCGGTGACCAACTGATTCTTGACAGGGCGCGCTATGCAAAAATGAACGACTGTCAAACGCTAATCTGCATGGTCTACGACTCAGACAATCGCATAACAAATCCAGCTGGACTACAAGCGGACTTGAGCGGTGACGCAGAGGGGATTAGAGTGGAAGTGATCGTCGTTCCGAGAACTTACTGACGGCGGCGTCTAACATCACGTGCAGCCGACGAGCGGCGTCACCACAAACAATAATGCCTCTCCTGCCATTTCAGTGGATCCTCTCGAGGGTGAGACCGCCACAGTTTAGGTAGACGAGACTGATGAGAGCTTCGGCAGAGTGGAGTCCAAAGCTGCGGTGGCTCAGCAGCCGGATTTTGTTGTTCATTCCTTCGAGTCGGCCGTTGCTGAGTCTCCACGTGACCCACGCGATGACGCCATCGAAGTGGCTGCGGATCATCTTCGCCGCGCGTTTGACGGGCTCTATCCTCGAGCTCATAGCGCGCCGCAGCCATCCTCGGAGAAACTTCTTGGCCCATGTCTCGGTTTTGTAGGTGTAGAGGTCCATGAAGTCGTCGCGCAGAAGCATGGCGCGGTAGAGGCGACGATTAGCTCGCATCTGCTCGCGGAGCACCCGTTTGTCTTTCGCGCTGCGGTTGTGTTTGGCCTTGAGAAGGGTGTCATTTTTCAGAATCATGACCCCTGTCTCTCGTCAAAACTCGTGCTGCCTTGAAATCAAGGACTTACGCCCTTCTCGCACCGCTTGAGTTCCGGGGCGAAGAAGGTCAAACTCCGCCGCCATGCTCCGCGCTGTCATCTTTCTCGTCACTCTCGGCGCTCGTGCGTTGCAGGCGATGTGTCGGCGCCGAGCCGACCTCGTGAATGAAAAACTCGCTCTGCGGCAACAAGTGACGGCGCTGAAGAAAGAGCGCCCGCGCCCATCGCTCGTCGCTGGGTCGCGTTCTTGCGCAACCACAAGGACGACATCGCAGCGATGGATTTGTTCACGGTGCCGACCGCGTCGCTTCGGCTGCTGTACGGCTTCTTCGTCATCGAGCATGGCCGGCGCCATATCGTTCACTTCAATGCGACATTTCACCCTACTGCCGTTTGGGTCATCCAGCAACTACGTGAGGCGTTTCCCTACGACACGGCACCGAGATACCTCATCTTTGACCGAGACTCAATCTTTAGCGTCGCCGTGGTCGAGTTCATCAAGGCGATGGGCACAAAGCCGGTCCGTATTTCTTTTCGCAGTCCCTGGCAGAATGGAACCGCAGAACGCTGGATCGGAAACTGCCGGCGCGAGCTCCTCGCGCACGTCGTGGTCTTCGGCGTGCGCCATTTGGTCCGGCTTGTGAGGTCGTACATCAGCTAATGCCGATATCGGCATTAGCTGATTTATGCCGTCGACGGCATAAGCGACACACCACCACCGTTCAGCTCCTCGAGGCTGGGGTCGACACGAGCGTCATCGTGACCCTTCGAACTATCTGGCGAAGCTCTCGACGCTCGCTCCCGGCGAGCAGCTGCTCCTCGATCCGGGAACCTATTCTCGCGGGCTTCCGGTCCACCGGCTCAACGGCGCCGCAGGCGCCTGCATCGACATCGAAGGTCCCGCGACGGGACCACCAGCCGTCTTCACCGGCAGAGACTGCTGCAACACCGTGAGCATTCGTGACGCGAGCTACATCGTCATCCGCGGCCTCGAGCTCGACGGGCAAGGCCTGGCCGGCGACGCGGTCAAAGCAGAGTTCGAGTCCGCTTGCGCGCATCACATCACGCTCGAGAATCTCCACATTCACGGCCATCGAGCACAACTTGATCCGGAGAGCGCTCGGCTACAACATGCAGATCAAGCACCAAAACCGACGGAACACGCCAGCACGAATGTTCGTCGCGAGACGCGGTTGTTTCCTTCGAGGTGGAACGTCGCCAGCGCCGCATCGGTGAAGACGACGATCTCCAGATCCTTGGGCTCGAGCCGCATGTAGGGAGGTTCCGCATCGCTCGCCCGGAATCCTACGACGAGCTCGCGCATTTGGGGGCCCCCGCGGATCCGGTGGTAGTATTGGTTCGAGAAATACGCGATGGGTCGCGAGTATACATGGGCAATGGCGCCCATCGAAACCGGGGATGACGGGAAAGGAACAGGTTCCACTAAACCCTAAGCAGCAGAGGAAGGATTTAAAATGAAAGCGAAGCTGGTCTGGAGCGTGTGTCTTGCGTCGATCTTCCTGGTGGTTCTGGCCCCCCCTCGGGCCGTCGCCCAGTCAACGCCCACGGTGATCAAAGCCAAGAAGATCTACACGGTGACGAACGGCACTCTCGAAAACGGTGAGATTCTCATCGAGGCGGGGAAGATCCAACAGGTGGGGTCTCACGTCGATGCACCGGCCGACGCTCTCCACTACAGCGCCGAGGTCGTCATTCCCGGCATGATCGACGCCCACTCCCACATGGCGCTGGATAGGAGCGGGGGGAACCGGGGTCGTCCCAGCGGGCCGGTGACGGCGGAGTGGAAGGCCGTCGACCACTTCGACCCCACGAGTCCGATGATTCCCGTCGCTCTCTCCGGAGGAGTGACGAGCATGATCACGCGTCCGGGAAGCGGCATCGTCAGCAGCGGTCAGGCGGTGGCGGTGAAGCTGAAGGGGGATCCTTCGAAGAACATGATCCTCAAACCCTACGTGGACTTAAAAATGGCTATCCGTCCGTTGGTCGGGATTCGGCCCGACCAGACACCGGCGACTATCATGGGCTGGTACGCCACCGCCAGCGAGTACTACCGCCGGGCGGAAGAGTACCTGAAAAAGTGGGAGGACTACGAGGCCGGTAAGCTCTCCGATAGACCGGAGGTGAACGAAAGGCTAAAGGCCTTCGCGGCCGTTCTCCGAGGCGAGGTGATGGTTCACGTGCACTCTCACTATCCTGGCGAGGTGATGATGGCCATGCACCTGGCTCGGGAGTACGGTTTCATCGACCGGATGGCCCTGAGCCACGTGCAGGACGTTTACCCCATCGCCGATATCCTCGCCAAGACCAAGATCATCTCAGTGGTCGGTCCGAAGTTCATCGTTCGATTCTATGGCGACCGCGTCTCCCACAACGTGGTCAAGGAGTTGATGGAGGCGGGAGCCGCGGCGAGCATTCAAACTGATGAAAGCGCGGAGCAGGCGAAGTGCTTCCGGGAGTATGGCTCGTTCCATATCCGTCACGGGCTCTCCGAGGAGCACGCGCTCGAGGCTCTGACTATCAACGGTGCCAAGGCCATGATGCTCGACGAGCGCATCGGCAGTATCGAGGTGGGTAAGGATGCTGATCTGGTGCTCATGAATGGCCCCCCCTTCGACGTTCATGCCGAGCGGATCAAGAAAGTGTTCGTGGATGGTGTCCTCGAGTACGAGCGAAAGGAAACGAGACAGACGGCGCTTCCCACGCCGGTGGGACCTTTTCGGCCCATCGGGGGTGGTTTCAAAGCAGGCGATCGAACCTTCGCACTTACGAACGCCCATATTTTTACTGTGAGCGGCGGCCACATCCGCAGTGGGACGATAGCCGTCGAGAACGGCAAGATTACTGAAGTGCGTGCCGGAGGGGAAACGCCCCGGGACGTCCCGGTGTTGGACATCGGCGGCCGGGTGGTGTTACCGGGCTGGGTCAGCGCCCGCGCCTTTCCGAATGATTATATGGGAGACCTAAAGTGGCATGTGCAGAACAATGAGAACATCGAGCCCATCCTGCCGGAGATGGACGCCCGCTTCGCGTTCGATCCGTGGTTCCCCTCCTTCGAGGTCATCCGCCGGATCGGGATTACCGCCCAGAACATCACCCCCGGGCATCTCAACTTGATAGGTGGAAGAGGGGTGGTGATCAAGACGGCGGGGATGGACGCGGAAAAGATGGTCAGGAAATCACCGAGCTCGGTGGTATTTTCTTTGGTGCCCCGTTCCATCCGCTACTGGTCGACGGACTCCCAGATTCCCGTCACCCTGGAGACGGCGGTGGGGGCGATTCGAACCACCCTGGACGGCGCGAAACAGTACCTAGAGGAGTCAGAGCCGGGGGAGCACAACCAGCGATTCGAGGCCTTGCGTCCGTTGATGGAGGGAGAAGTCCCGGCCATCGTTCAGGCCAGCACGGTGGAGGAGATCCGCGCGGCGATGAGGCTGGCTGAGGACTACGGACTCCGTCTCGTCATTGCCGGGGGGACGCAGGCGCACCAAATGGCGAGCGATCTGGCTCGAGCTGACGTCGGCGTCATTCTGGGCAACTCAGGAAGCGATACCCGCCCGTACCAATCCATCCGTGGCGGCGGAGCCGGGTACAACGACCAAAGCCCCTTGTTGTTGAGCCGAGCCGGGGTGAAGGTGGCTTTCTTTGGCACCAGCGGCAGTCGCCGGGTCATGCCCACGGGAGAGCTCGGGGGTGAGCCCGCCCTCAACGCCGCCTGGGCATTCCGCAACGGAACTCCGGAGCTGGAGGCGTTGAAGATGTTCACTCTCAACGCCGCCGAAATGATCGACATGGGGGATCGGATCGGCAGCATCGACGTGGGCAAAGACGCGGACTTCATGGTCCTGGAAGGACACCCCTTCGACTATCGCGTGCTCCCCCAGATGGTCTTCATCGACGGGGAACTCGTGTTCAGTAGCCGTCCAGGAGATCGCGGCCTCGAGCGGACTACGTCCGGAGGGCCCGAGCTGTGACAGCCGAAACGCCGGATTCCTCGGTCATCATTCACTTGACTAGGTTCTACGGTGCCTATGCGAGCCGAATCCGAAAAGCGCTCTTCGAAGACGCCTCACCAGACCTTTCATCAAGCCCATCCAGCTCACCGCCTCCCTCAGAGCCTGACCCAGCTTCCGCCGGCGCCCCGGCGAGTCGGCCTTGCTGGGCCCGTCTCATCCGAAAAGTCTTTGAGGTAGACCCACCGCACTGGACTAGGTGGTGGCCGAGTCATCAACGTCTGGCCGGAGGATACGTACAGCTCGCACAGCGTCAAGGACCAGAAGTACCGCTTCAATTGAACCTACCCGATCCTTTTCTCGCCGCATGATCCCGATGTGCTCTACGTGGCGGGGAACGTGGTCTTTCGGTCGACGGACCTGGGGCAGAGCTGGGACATCATCAGTCCCGACCTCACGAAAAATGACACGAGCGTGATGGTGCCGGTCAGCGGCGGGCCTATCAGTTCTTTGGGGTTCGGGCAAACCTTCACCAGCGTTATCATGTCGCTCGCCGAGTCGCCTCTGAGAGCCGGTGAGTTATGGGCCGGCTCGGACGACGGTGTTGTTCACCTGTCCCGGGACGAGGGCAAGACGTGGACGAACATCTCGTCGACGGAGTGGCCCGAATGGCTCCGAATCAACACCATCGATCTCTCGCGTCACGACCCCGCAACCGCCTACCTGGCAGCGAATCGTTACCTCATGGACGATCAGCGCCCGTATCTCTACAAGACCACCGACTACGGCGAGACATGGCAGGAGATCACCAACGGGATCGGCGAAAACGACTTTGCGCGAGCGATCCGCGAAGACCCAGTCCGCCCAGGTCTGCTCTATGCCGGGACCGAAAGGGGTGTGTACGTGTCCTTCGATGCCGGGTCATCCTGGCAGTCGCTGCAGCTCAATCTGCCGGCGGCCCCCGTTCACGATCTCCTCGTGAAAGACAACGACGTGGTGATTGGCACCCACGGGCGCTCCTTCTGGATCCTGGACGACGTGGCGCCGCTTCGCCAGATCACGACCGAGGTGACACGGTCTTCGGTGCACCTGTTCAGCGTCACACCCACGTACCGACTCATAGGCCGCCGCTCCTCCGGAGTTAGAGCAGGGAAAGCTCTTCGCGTATACGGCTACGGACGGGCCGCTGGTGATGCCGTGGCTTTCCGGAAGATCGAGGGTCCGAATGGCGAGATCAAACGTTACTACTTGAACGCCGGACAGAACCCCCCGGATGGGGTTGTGGTGACCTACTACCTGAAGGAGAGGCCAGCGGAGGAGGTCACGCTGACCTTCAAGGACCAGAATGGCGACGTGATCAAGCGCTTCTCGACCACTGAGGACCCGCGGGTGTCTGCGGAGGCGGGGACGAACCGCTTCGTGTGGGACATGCGCTACCCCAACGCGCGCCAACTTTCCCCGGGTGCGGCGCTTTCCTCCATGGAGTGGCCGCGCGCGGCCGCGCCGGTCGCGGCCCCTGGCAAGTACTTCGTGCAGCTTGAGGTAACAGGCCGGACACGAGAGGAAGCCTTTGAGATCCGGAAGGACCCGCGGGTCCCGGAGAGCGAGGCAGATCTCACCGCCCAGTTCACCCTGTGGATGCAGGTTCGCGACAGGCTCTCGGAGACCGCGGACACCGTCCACCGGCTTCGAGGAGTGCGGAAACAGGTGGAGGAGCGCGAACGGCGCGCGGGCCAGGCAGGCGTCAAAGACGCAGCCGAGCGCATCAAGGCAAGACTGGTGACGATTGAGGCGGGCCTGACGCGAGTCGTCGGTCGAAATCCTATGCACCTTCCTCCCAAGGGACTGCACTAGAAGCTTGCGACCTTGACGAATGTCATCGGCAGCGCCGACGGCGCACCGACCCGCTGGACGTATACCGTGGTCGAAGAACTGTCGGCCCGGCTGGCGGAGCACGTCAAGCAGCTGAACGCCCTCGTTGATTCAGACCTAACGGCTTTTCTCAAGTAGACGCAGACGTCGGTGCGGAGAAGGCACTAAACTGAAGTTCCTTGGTCGAATGAACCCACTGACAGTGTGAATCCCCAATGATTACGCGTCTTTAGGGACGCCGAGAGGCTAATTTTGGGATGCAATATGTAGGCATGTCTAAAGCCTTTTATGATTTGATACACATTGATACATAGGCTATTATGGTGGGCATGCATACCCACATCATCCCCAATCGCAACTCTACCCCCGCGGTCCTGCTGCGTGAGTCCTATCGGGTGGGCGGAAACGTCCGCAAGCGCACGCTCGCTAACTTGTCCAAATTGCCCATGGACGCAGTCGACGCCATCCGACGCATTCTCAAAGGGGAAAAGCTCGTCTCGGTTGAAGTCGCCTTCAAAATCGTCGAGAACGGCTCCCGGCACCATGGCCACGTCGACGCGGTGCTCAGCGCCATGAGACAGCTCGGTTTCGAAAAGCTCGTTGGTTCTCGACACTCACCAGAGCGGGATTTGGTCGTGGCCATGGTAGTCGCCCGGATCCTCGAACCGCAGTCGAAGCTGGCGACTAGCCAGTGGTGGCACACAACCACACTGCCCGAAATCCTGGGGGTGAGCGATGCCCGCGAAGACGATCTCTATGCCGCCATGGACTGGGTTCTCAAACGCCAGGAGGTCATCGAAAAAAAACTCGCGGCGCGCCATCTCCAAAACGACGGCCTGGCGCTCTATGACCTAACCTCAAGCTACTTCGAGGGTGTGAGTTGTCCGATC
Organism: Candidatus Marinacidobacterales bacterium; assembly: GCA_965197495.1. Classification (GTDB taxonomy): domain Bacteria; phylum Acidobacteriota; class Vicinamibacteria; order Marinacidobacterales; family SMYC01; genus SMYC01. The sequence continues at coordinate 7,074,274 of OZ240210.1, read as the reverse complement.
GCCCGCCTCGGATACGACCGTGACGGCAAGAAAGGTAAGCTGCAGATCAACTACGGTCTGCTGACCAACGAACGCGGCATCCCCGTGTCGGTATCCGTCTTTGAGGGCAACACGGGCGATCCCAAAACGCTGTTGCCTCAGGTAGAAAAGGTGCAAGAGCGCTTCGGCATCGAGCAGTTTGTGATGGTGGGCGACCGCGGAATGATCACCCAGACCCAGATCGACGAGTTGCGGGAGATGGACGGTGTCGACTGGATTACCGCTCTGCGTCCCGAACCGATTCGCAAGCTCATCAACGATGGGGTGCTCCAGATGGGGCTATTCGACGAGCGGAATCTGTTTGAGGTGACGCACCCGGATTTCCCCAACGAGAGGCTGGTCGCTTGCCGCAATCCGGAGCTGGCCGAGAGGCGGCGTCACAAGCGCCGTGCTCTGCTCGAAGCGACCTGCAAGGAGCTGGAGAAAGTTGGTCGGATGGTCGAGCGGCGCCGTTTGCAGGGCAAGGAGGACATCCGTGCTGCAGTGAAAAAGCTCCTCAACAAGTACAAGGTCGGCAGGTACTACAGGCTCGACATCCGTGACGACGGTTTCGACTTCGAGCTAGCCCATGTTTACCCTTTATGAGCACCCTAACGCTCGTAAGTGACTGAATTCAAAGGAACGGGGGTTGAATTTCGCCCAAAACATAGAGACAGAGATTGTGCTTTGAGCGCCATTAATACGTTGTAATCGTGGACAATGACATGTAGTATGCGTGAGGACAGGTTATGTTCTTCCGCATCGTTCGGGCCGCAGGCGGCAAAGGGGTTCAACATGAGTATGTCCGCCTGGTCGAGTCGTATCGGGAGCACGGCAAGCCGAAGCAACGCGTAGTGTGCAACTTGGGGCGCAAGGAACTTCTAGTTGCCAATCTCGACTCCCTCAATCGGTTGCTTGGGGCCGGTGAACCGGCCGACACCGAGCGAGCAGCCGAGCAGGTCGCGGGGGCAGACGCGTGGGATTGGGGTCCGATGCTGGTGACGGCGACGCTGTGGCGCGAACTCGGGCTGGAGCAGATTCTCGACCGGCTCGGGGGCCGCGGCAAGCGGGACGGAGTGGCGCTAAGCGAGCGAGCTTTGGTGCTGGTCGCCAACCGGCTATGTGCTCCGTCAAGCGAGCACGGTCTGGCGCGCTGGCTCGAGACCGACTTCGTCTGCGACCGGCAGGGGCGGCGGTGGGTGCCGCAGTGGCGCGATGATGGGGAACGGCGAGCGAGTCGCTCCCCGCGGGTTCGCGTGGAGTTTCGCCAACTCAAGCAATGGTACCGAACGCTCGACCAGCTGCATGCCCGCAAAGAACAGATCGAAAAGGAGCTGTTTTTGTGCTTGCGGGATCTGTTTTCGCTTGAGGTTGACATGGTGTTTTACGACCTGACGTCGACGTACTTCGAAGGTCAAGGCCCTCCGGGGCTCGGCGCCCACGGCTACAGTCGCGACCGCAGACCGCGTAACCGGCAAGTGCTTATCGGTCTGGTGATGGTGGACGGTTGGCCGATCGCCCACCATGTTTTCGCCGGCAACTGGCGTGACGCGAAAACGGTGCCGCAGGTGCTCAACGATCTCAACGAACGATTCGGTTTGCACCGCGTGGTTTTTGTCGGCGACCGAGGGATGGTAACGAGCGACAGCCTGGCAGTGGTGCGCTCGCGCAAGCAGGGCTATCTCGTCGGGCTGCAAAGACGACGGCGCGAGGAGGTCTATCGTTACATCGAGCGCGCCAGCGGAGAGTGGATCGACTGCCCTGGTGGCATCACGGTGAGCGAAAAAGCCGAGCCACCTAAGACTCGTTGCAAGAAGTCCGCTCCGAGCAGTCTGGGGTGCGCATCTTCGTCGTTCACAGCGACGAAAGGCTCGCCTACGAGCGCGGGCAGAGGCTGCGGGCCATGGGACGTGCCCGTGCGGCATTCGAGGCCCTCGAGCGCCGCGTGCGCGACGGACGATTGAAAGCCCCCGAGAAAATCGGTGCCGCCGCCGCGCGCATACAGGCACGCCACCACGGTCACCGTTACTACGACTGGGAGTACAAAAACGGTCGCTTCCGCTTCTTCGAGCACCCCGTCAACCTCAAGCGCGAGCAAGCCTACGAGGGTAAGTACGTTATTCAAACCGAAGAGCAAAACCTCTCTCCGGTCGACGCCGTGCGCCTTTACAAGGACCTAAACGAGGTCGAGCGAGCCTTCTCATGCCTTAAGGATGTCATTGAGATGCGTCCCGTTTACCACCAGACCGATGAGCGTGTGGAGGCACATCTTTTCGTAGCTACGCTGGCCTTCCTTGTGCATCGGGCTCTTGAGAAAAAGCTCAAGGTCGCCGAACTCGACCTGTCCGCAACCGAGGCACTACAAGCGCTACGCTCGGTCCGGGTCGTCGACTTACAGCTGGGTTCTGGGCGGACTAAGCGCGTCGTCACGCGCGGCACCGCTCGCGCCAACTCGATCCTGACTGCACTCGGCATCGTTGAACGCGACCCGCCAGCCTTCTCCGAGGAGGTGCTGTCAGCGTAGAGACAAACCGCCGATCTCGATCCTTTGTTTTCGATGACTTAGACACCTAAAAGGGAAACATGGGCTAGACGAGACAACGATGGATGCCGACGCCTCGCGCCTCGCCAACGGCAACTCTGAGCTCGCCAACAAACGGCTCCAGCGGTGGAAGCGACACATGGGGACGATCGCTAAGCAGTTCGGAGGGATTCGCCAACGGATCGGGCGGGGTCAGCTGCATGGTAAAGATAAAATCGGTGTGCGGGTAGGCAGAGTTCTCAACAAGTACAAAGTCGGCAAGCACTTCAAGCTGGACATTCGCGACGACAGCTTTAGCTTCGAAATCGACGACACAAAGGTCACTGCGGAAGCTGCCCTTGACGGCATCTACGTGATCCGTACCAGTCTTGCTGAGCAGCGGATGAAAACCGACGACACAGTGCGCAGCTACAAGTTGCTGACCCAGGTCGAGAGGGCGTTTCGTTCCTTCAAGAGCATGGACCTAAAGGTGCGGCCGATTCGTCACCGGCGCGAAAACCGAGTCCGGGCGCACGTCTTCTTGTGCATGCTGGCCTACTACGTCCTGTGGCACATGATGGAGGCTTGGCGGCCGCTGCTATTCTCTGACGAGGACCAGCAGGCGAAGGCCAGGCGTGACCCGGTTGCTCCGGCGAAGCGCTCCGAGGCCGCCCTGCGCAAGATACAAACCAAGAAGCTTGACGATGGGAGTCGAGCTTCCAGCTTCCGCACGCTGCTGCGCCTTCTCAGCAACATCGTCCGAAACAAATGTCGGCGACCGGAAGCCGGACCCGACGAGCCCACCTTCGATGTCACGACAACCCCTGACTCGAAACAGCAGAGAGCCTACGACCTGCTCAAAGGTATCACCGTGTAGACAGAAGCCAGCACCATTGATTCCAACTATCTCATTGGATCAACACCGGATCTTGGCTTTTTCAGCCAGGAACTTCAGACTAACGCGCGAGGACCCGGCATGCCGGCGCGCCGGGTCGACGCCTTGCAGCCGGAAGCGGGCCTGTCACTCCACCCGCCTACGCCGCACAAGCTTGAATTATCTTATCCTTTTCCGCGGCTGAGCTCCCGGCTCACTCTTTGGCCAGGTCCTCGTACAAGCGACGGGCCTCCCGCCAAATCGCGAGGACCTCCCGCTTTTGCTCCGGGTTGTCAAAGCAGACGTTGATGAGGCGCGACGACGAACCCAATTCCTGCTGGCAAGCAGCTTCCTCCAACAACGGCAGTATCTCGTCAATCCACTCCACGAAGTACCGAGCATCTTCAGGTGATCGTGCCGGCTTGCCCCGCTTGGTGACGTAGACGGGGCTGGTGTGGGCGTATACGTAGCCGTCCATGACCAGGTGCTGTCTCTCCGGTCCGGTCACGCGCGCCGCCAGCCAGCCGCTTCGGTCGACCGCGAGACTCCCGTCGAGCTTCACGTGATACGGATCGTCGGCGCTGACCGACAGTACGACCTCGCCGTTTTGCAGGATGTCGAGCTTTTCCATGGGAACCACGGAGCGTGCTTCGGCTTCAACCCGGACCGGGCTGGGGCCACCTCGGGGAAGGCGCAGATCGTCACCCGGCTCCTGCCCCTCGACTCGCAAGAACAGCAAAGGTCCGGTCCATGAGCAAAGGCAGTTTACTGAGGCTAGGAGGAAGAAGGTGGAAATAAGATCACAGAAACTCAGCGACTTCTTCAACATCGGTCGCGACCTCGGCTGGGACGTCGAGAAGCAGAAATGGACGGTCAACCAGCTGATCAACCCGGAAGGGATTTCCTGGACGCTGGGCGACATCATCGACGGCGGCTTCCCGCCAGAGACACCGCTGATCAAGTCGGGCAACCGCTACGGCTTTCCGCCGCAGCGAGCGCGTGTTGCCGACACCTTCCGCTATGACCTGGGGGCGGACAACGTGCTGATCACGCTCGGCACCCAGATGTCGAACTTTATCGCCATGACCTCGATTCTGGAGCCGGGCGACGAAGCCATCGTCGAAACTCCCTCCTGGGAACAACCGAGAGTGCTGGGCGAGGCCTTGAAGACAAAGGTCAAGCTTCTACGCCGCCGACCGGAGCTGAATTGGAAGTTCGACCTCGACGAGCTGAAGGGCCTGCTCACCGACAAGACCAAGCTCATCTACATCTGCCATCCCAACAATCCGACCGGGGCGATGCTGACCGAAAGCGAGCTCACCGCGATCTGCGATCTGGCCCGCAAGCATGGCACCTACGTCATCTCCGACGAGATCTACCGCGGGATGGAATGGAGCGGGGAGTTGTCGCCGACCATCGTCAATGTCTACGAGCACGGCGTAGCGACCGGCAGCATTTCCAAGATCCTCGGCCTCAGCGGCGCCCGCCTGGGATGGTTCGCGACCCGGGACCGCGACTTCCTCGAGCGTTGCATGGAGCTGAAGTACTACATCACTCTCCACCAGCAGAGCCGACTGGACGATGCGCTAACACACTGTTAGCCTTGCGCCCGGAACGGGTTAACAGATAATGGGCTTAGATGCATTGGTCGCACGTTGGTTGCTCAGCGGTCGCTCGAAGCACGTGAGTTCTCACCCAGGCCTCGTTAGGAACCTCGGCTGGACGGCGCGATCCCCTGGTGCGCATAACTACGCAAACACTACCGTACGCACCCTCCGCGTCCCGAGTGCGGACGAAATCCTCTGCGCGCCGCCTCCTCTTTTGAGTTGAGCGAGACGGTGCAGTTCTTGCAGCTGTAATACCGGCGCCCGGGCGCGTGGTACACCTTGCTCTTCTTGTTGCCGTGGTAGGTCGTCGGAGTACTGCTTGTAGTGCCACGCCAACCCGGCTTCCACGAGCGCAAGCGACACATCCGTCCCATCGACTTTGACTCGAGCTACGAGCCGGCCGTAACGATCAGTCTCCTTGCCCTCGATGCGAACCTGCTTTCCGAAGACGAGCTCGGACGTGAATTGCTTCGCTCGTTGGGAGAAATCCGTGCCGTTCTCTGGACAGTCGATTCCGTCAAGACGAATTCGTGTCTGCTCGCGGCCATCGTAGACGGTGATCGTATCGCCGTCGTTGACGCCTACAACTTTGGGGTCGAACGTCTGAGTAAACGCACTCGCCCCAAGCCAAACGAGAGGATGGCAGCAAAGCGCATCGTCGAGCCTCCCGGGGCAGATGTAATCAGAAAGAGATGGACTTTTCAAGTATGTCAGAGAGCGTTACCGGAACGATTTCGCCGTGCCCATCGACGACCAGCACTTTCTCTGCGACCTCCGTCGGGAGTCTCGAGGTTCGGCTTCGCGGGTGCGATTTGCGATATGGGATTAGGCGGCTGTTCCGGCTATTCCGAGAAAAAGGACTTCGTCCCGTCGAATCCGCAGATCTTGTCCGTCTTCTTTCTTGGGTAATAACAGATCGCCTCGCTCCGGCACAAGACCGCGCTAGAATGGTGGGCCGCCGGGGGAGAGTGAGGATGGTGCCGCGCCCGCAAACCGTGCTTCTGTTCGCGATTTCGTTCGCGGCCTGCGCCGCCACGCCCGTGCGTCCCGGGGAAACCGGCCTCCGAGGTCTCGTCCTCAGAGGCCCGGTGGCACCCGGACCGGAAGTGGAGGGTCGGGCGAACGAGGAGCCGTTCCGCGCGCTTTTTCATGTCTACGAGGGCGGCGACGTCGAGGTCGCTCGTTTCGAGTCCGGCGACGACGGGCGCTTCGAGGTCGCGCTCGCACCTAGGGATTATGAGGTGGTTCCCGATGAGTCGGCTCCGCTCTTCAGAGCCTCACGCCAGCGGCGCCCGGTGGCCGTCCCCGATTACGGTTTCGACGAAGTCACCCTTCGGTTCGATACCGGACTGCGATGAAACGGCGGCTAAGTCGTTTGTTGCACAGAAACGTTCACTTATGCGAGCGGCGGAAACACCGCATGCGGGCACCCGGCTCTCAGGTGTGGTTGCGGTCGGCTCGGCGACGTCTGGCCCCGAAGGGCCTTCAGTCTTTCACCCGCACGGCTGCCGCCTTTGCATATCTAAGATGAGATCGCGGCGAGAAACCTCCCTCGGTGGTGAGTTTTTTTTCGCGGGCTCACGCCGACGAAGGCGCGGCCGGTGTTCGGTGCACGACGAAGACGCGGCTGGTGTTCGGTGCACTTGCTAACGAAACGGCCGATGATGCGGTCGGTCAAAGTCTGGTTAGCTTATCCGTGGGTCCCCAGACTGTTGCGTTTCAGCGTGCAGTTCAAGGAAGTGGTCTCTTAACTCTTGAACGATGTGTCTACCTGCCGACTTCTTGGCAGCCCAATACGGCGTCATGCTATCAGAGACAGCCTTATTCGAAGCAGCTGACATCCTGCGCTTCTTCGTGGCAACTTTCTTCTTCGCTGGCGCATCAGTCAGGGCGTCGATAGCACGGTTCACGCGAGCGAGCAGGCGCTCCAGGCGTGCTTGCTCTTTGCGAAGAGAAACAAGGACGTTGGTCAATGGTGTCATTATTGAATCTCCAGACTCTCGGCACGGTGTTGGGTCGGCAGGGCCCTATTATTGTCCTTAAAGCTACGATGCGGGGAAGGGCGGTCGTGGGTTTCTGGTTGTAGCACCGCGCCAGCTCTCGACCCTAAGGGCTTTGCAAGAGCGGCTTGATAGGTGACCAGCTGGCGACCTCGGCGTTTTGGCTACGACGTGCAGCCAGCCGCTTTCCCTATTGATGCCGAAGCGCGACGGTGGGCTCGATCTTCGTGGCGCGACGGGCGGGAACGTAGCTGGCCAAGAGCGCCACCGCCAGAACCAGAAAGCTGGTCGCCGCGAAGGTCATAGGATCCCATGGCGAGATACCGTACAGAAAGCTCGAAAGAAACTCCGCAATACCAAGCGCGGCCGCTAGACCGATACCAATCCCAATGAGCGCCAGGACCAACCCGTCGCCGCTGACGAGCCTCGTGATACGTCCTCTCCCTGCACCCAAGGCCATGCGTACTCCTATTTCCTGCGTGCGTCGGGAGACGGAATACGCCAGGAGTCCATTGAGACCGCTGCCGGCGAGAAGGACGGCCAGCATTGCAAAGAGTGCGAGCAATGACGTTATGAGGCGTGGCTCTCTAAAGCGAATCATGGCTGATCTCCTCCATGGAAGCAGATTGAAAGGGACTAGTGCCCGGCGAAATGGACCAGTTCAATGCCGGCGCTGACAACCCCTACTGGTCAACCAGCTCTCGCAGCTGCCCCAGCTGTCGGTCATGGCGCGGAGCACGGCTTTTCGCTACCGCGGCGACGTCGACCCTCAAACGGTGGGGCACGACTCGACATTAACATTAACGTTCGAGCGCCGGACGTGGACGTGGCCATCACGCCCGACGGGACCCGTATCGTGTGTGCGGCGAGCAGGAACGGCCAGCGCGAGCTCCAATCCCTCGCGGGGTATTCCTTTCGCCGGACGGCAATTGGGTCGGGTACTTCCAGTCGAGACGTTTGCAGAAAGTCTCGATCCTCGGGGGCCGCCTGTGACCATCTGCCCTCTGCCAGATGGAGCCCCCGCGGTGCAAGTTGGGGACTCGATGACACGATCATCTTCGCCGACGAGCGGACTCTGGCGCGTTCCGGCCGCCGGCGGCGAGCCGGAGGAGCTGACAAAACCCGACCCTAACGAGGGGGACCATCTGTGGCCCGAGATCCTCCCCGGCGGTGAGGCCGTGCTCTTCGATACGATCGGGCAACCAAGGAGCTCCAGAAGGCCCTGGAAATCGACCGAGATTTTGCTATGGCGCACGCTTGTCTCGCTTGCTTGAGTACTGCTACCCTCACCACTCAATCGGACTGCACAGTCCCCTGGGGCTGGTCGGCAACCCTGGCGCTGGCTCTGCTCGGACTTTGGTGCCTGCCCTTCGGCACGCTGATCAACGTCCTTCCTGGTCATCGCTCTCCTCTTGCTGCCACCCTTGAGGACCGGAAGGTCATAGAAACGCCCACTGACAAGCGCCCGGTTTCCACAAATGCGAGTCTCCCGGTCGGATACCCAAGTCCAGGCCGCAGACACAAACCTGGCGGCGGAGACCAGCTGGCTGAGTCTCCTGGGCTTCCTCGTCCACCTACTAATGGCGCCGAGGGGCACGCGCCTGTGGCTCGCCATCGAGTACGGCTTCTCGGCGTTTTTGCCTGTTGACCTTCCGGGCCTTCTACCAGAATGTTGCGTTGTTTCCTTGGGGGCTCCCGGTCCTGGTGTTCCAGGCCGGGGTGTTGTTGCTGATGGCGAAGTACGCACGCGAGTCGTGGGTCGACGATCCGTGACCGTGTAGGTCCGACGACGAGCACGCCACCCAGGAGTGTGTCCGAGGTACGCTGTCTAGTCGGAACTTCCGCCGGCTAGACGCATGTAAACCCGTACGTTTAAAGCAGGTGCGGCGGTTTGAAATGTAATGTGTAAGCATGTAATAGTGACAGAACAGTTTATTTTACTGATTTAATCCTGTATAGTCGGCGCATGTACATCGCCAAGGTGCCGAACCGCAACTCGCCCCCAGCGATTCTCATCCGCGAAAGCTACCGCGAAGGCGGTGCGCCCAAAACGAGGACCGTCGCCAATATCTCGAAGTGGAAGCCCGCGCGAATTGAAGCTCTTCGCCAGTTGCTGAAGGGCAACGTGGATTTGGGTGAGGCTCAGCAGTTCGAGATCACCAGAAGCAAGCCTCACGGACATGTTGCGGCCGTGCTGGGAACGCTGCGCAAAGTTGGCCTCGAGCGAATCATCCATAGCCGCCAGCGCCGAGAGCGTGACCTCGTCGTGGCGATGATTGTGGCGCGAATCGTAGAGCCGGGCTCCAAGTTGGCCACGGCCCGTGGTCTATCGAAACAGACCTTGACTTCGTCATTGGGTGAGTGTGTTGGAGTTGAAGACACCAACGAGGATGAGTTGTATGATTCCCTGGATTGGCTTTTGAGCCGCCAAGCAGCCATAGAGAAGAAACTGGCGAAACGCCATCTGCAGCAGGGCAGCCTGGTTCTCTACGACTTGACGTCGACTTGGGTAGAAGGTCGGTCGTGCCCTCTGGCGAAGCTCGGTTACTCGAGAGACGGCAAGAAAAACAAGTTGCAGGTCGTGTTCGGCTTACTGTGTGAGCGTGATGGTCGGCCGGTCGGGGTAGAGGTGTTCGAAGGCAACACCGGAGATCCCGCAACACTGGGGAGCCAAATTCGCAAAGTCCGAGAACGTTTTGAGCTTGACAGTATCGTCTTCGTAGGTGACCGAGGGATGATCACCGAAGCCCGGATTCGCGAGGAACTTCGACCGGAGGAAGGTCTCGAGTGGATCAGCTCACTTCGTGCCCCTCAGATTCAGCGACTTGCAAAAGACGGAATGCTGCAGCCTTCTCTGTTCGATGAACTCGACCTAGCGGAGATCCATCATCCTAGCTTCCCTGGTGAGCGACTCATCGCCTGCCGCAACCCTCTTCTTGCTACCGAGCGGGCGCGGAAGCGAGAAGAGATGCTTGTGTCGACGGAGTCAAAGCTAGAAGTGATTAGCAAAGCGACGAAGCGAGACCAACGTCCTTTGCGAGGCAAAGATACCATCGGCATACGATTGGGTCGAGTGTTCGCTCGGAGCAAGATGGGCAAGCACTTTCGCTACACCATTACGGACGACGGCTTCGACTTCGAGCGCGACAACGAAAACATCGAGCGTGAGGCGGCCCTCGACGGCATCTATATCATCCGAACAAGCCTCACCGAAGAGGCCATCTCCGCAGACGAAGCTGTCAGGACCTACAAAGGCTTGGCAGTCGTTGAACGCGCTTTTCGTTGCTGCAAAACCGTGGATTTGAAAGTACGGCCCATCTATCACTACAACGCTGAGCGAGTTCGAGCTCACATCTTTCTTTGCATGCTCGCCTACTACGTGGAATGGCACATGCGAAAAGCCCTCGTCCCGATCTTGTTTGACGACGACGACCCTGACGGTGCCCATGCCAAACGCTCATCCATCGTCAGCCCAGCAACGCCTTCAGACTCCGCCCAGGCAAAGGCTTCTACCAAGAAGACTCCCGACGGGTTGCCCGTCCACAGTTTCAGAACGCTTCTTTCTGATCTTGCTACGGTCACGAAAAATCAGGTCGAAAACGAAGCCCGCGGCCTGTCCTTCGTCAGCATCACTCGCCCCACACCCTTGCAGCACAAAGCATTCAACCTGCTCGAAATCAACCCCCGCACGATGTAAGCAGTACACACACCTCTCTTCAAAAACAAAGCCAATGATGCCCACACTTACGCTTGTTCATCCGTGGAAGGTCCGTCTAGTCCGGAATGAGGACTTCAGGTGCTCTAGGCTGCTGGCGATGGCGTCGAGCGGGGAGCCTTCGCAGCTGTCCGGCTCGACAAAGGATAGACGACGGGAATGATGGTTTTCTTAGTCTGCATGAGCGATGTGGATCTCATCCATCACGTTCTCTGACTCAACCGCAGCTGGCGAAAGAAGCACCACAAACGTCTTACAGCCATGCAGAGCAGACTCGACAGCGCGGTCCCAGTTCTCCCCGCGCTTGATATCGAACTGATCGACGAACATGTCTGCACCCGCATCGAGTAGATCTCTCGCCAGTTTGAGGGCGAACTCCTCATTGGCACCGGCGTAGCTGAGGAATATCGTCTTGGAGTCCGGCATGGAAACGTCGCAATTCTATTGGACACGACCTACGTGCCTCTCTGAACCGCAAGCGTAACGCCAAGGCCCGCGCAGCAAAACGCTACCGGTCTATTTGACGCCCTCGCACGAGCAGAATTCTCACCCGCCCCTCACCTAAAACCCACGACGGCCATACGCCCCACCCTTTCTGCACGGGAGGTGCCTTCAAAATCACCCCGAGGCTCCTGCGCCGAGCTTTCTGGACGGCCAAGCCGAAAAGCAATTGTACTATGGGCTTCGGCGACCACAGCCTGGACAAAATTCTAACTAATCAGTCCCCGTGTAGATCACGCGCCAAATGCGACCCTTCACCGAGTCGGAGATGTAGAGAGAGCCATCCGGCCCTTGGGCGAGTCCCATGGCTCGGAAACGGGCGTCGCGGCGGCTGGCGAGCGGGGTCTGTCCCGCAAAACCGTCGGCGAAGGTCTCCCATTCGTCGTCACTGGAAGGCTTGCCGTCGGGCCCCGTGGGCGCGACGCTGACCTCGTAGCCCGCCTCCGGGAGTGGAGTTCGTTGCCCTGAGCCGTGAAATGCCACGAAAGCGGCACCGCGGTAGCGCTCTGGAAACTGGGAGCCGGTGTAGAAAAGCAGATCGTTCGGGGCATAGTGGCCCGGAAAAGCGAGAAGCGGCTGACCGTATTGATCGCAGCCTCCGACCTCCTCGCCGTCGCCTCCGTACTCAGGCGCGAGAACTTTCTTTCCCTGGATGGGATCGTGATAGCAGTAGGGCCATCCGAAGTTGGCTCCGTCCTCGAGGCGAAGGAACTCCTCGGAAGGGATCTCGGCATCTTGCTCCGCGTTGAAGTACTTCGGCCAGAGGCTATCGAGCTTATCACGACCGTGCTGCAATGCGTAGACGCCCTTGCTGACTGGGTTCCACGCGATGGCCACCGCGTGCCGTATCCCGGTGGAGTAGCGGTGTCCGTCTTCCTCCTGGGACTGGCCCGTCTCGTCGGCGTCGAAGCGCCAGATGCCTCCGTGCTGCTCCAGGAGAGGACAGGGGTTCATACCCGGCGATCCTTCCACTTGTTCCTCCTCCTGGCAATTGTTCGAGGGGGCTCCCACGGTCACGTAGATGGAACCTGACTCGTCGAACGCGAACGGTTTGGCGGCATGTGATCTCTGTTGGCGCGTCGTAACTCCAGATCCTGGACGAAGTTCTTCGATGATCGTCTCTGGTGGCTCCTGCGGCTTGAGCTCGCCTTCAGCGAGCCGATAGCGCATCACGGAGTGGTTGGTGGAGACGTAGAGGTAGCCGTTGTGCAATTCGATGCCGGTTCCGGAATCGTCTGCGAACCACTCCTGCACGTCGGCCCGGCCATCACCGTCGGTGTCGCGCAGGACGGCGACGCCTCGCTCGGCATCTTCGGCCCGTCGGAAGCGGACGTAAATGTCGCCGTTGTCCGCGACGGTGAGGTGACGCGCTCTGCCCAGATCATCGGCTACCACGAAAGCGCAGAAACCGTCCTGAAGCGTGATACCACCGTTATCCGCATCGCAGGCTGGCAATGGGGCGGCGAGCGGCTGTTCGGGCGCGTATTCACCGCAGGCCGTGAGAAACAAGACGATGACTGCAAAAGACGTAAGCGTTGGGTTTTTCATGGTATGCCTCGTATCTCGGGCTGACCTTGGAAGCTGTCGCTCATCATTATTAACTAATCCGGCCGGATCAATACCGATCTCCCGACTCATCCCCAATCGGCTCAGCGTCGCCGCCAGGCGTCGACAGGCCGGTCATCGCTCCTAAGGGCGTCTTCGTCAACCCAGGAGTAGGGGCCGAACGGGCGCTGTTCGGGCCAGATCCCGTCCAGCATATCGTCGTCGTAGAGGACTCCCCCTTTTATCACATACCGGATGTCCATCGTGTTGCGGATGTTGTCCAGCGGGTTTTGATTGAGTACGACCAGGTCGGCGAGCTTGCCGGCCTCCAGCGAGCCCAGGTCCCGGTCCGCGCCCAGGAAGGAGGCGCTGCCAAGCGTCGCGGTCCGGAGCGCGCCCATCGGACCCAGCGCGGTCGCGGCCATCCAGATTTCCCAGTGGATGCTGGTGCCGTGGTGCTCGCCGTGCCCGCCCAGAGCGCCGCGCCCGCCCTCGGCGAGGATATCGGCGAGCCCCTGTGCGATCAGCGGGAAGCTGTAGTCCGTGTCCGGCCGCAGCATGCGCCGGCGCAGGAACGTGGTCATCCGCCACGGCATCCAGCGGCGCTGCTTCTCCTGTTTCCAGACGTCGGATTCGGCGTACCAGTACTCGACGTTGGCCGCCGTGGGGCTGTCGAAGATGAAGGGGTTCGAATAGACGGTCTTCGCCTGTGCGAAGAACTTCGCGACGTCGGAGTAGATGGGAATGACGCTGAGAGGGTGCTCCCATCCGGAGTAGCCGTCCATCGCATGGCCGAGGTTGTATTCGAGGTCGTAGCCCTCGCGCACTGCTTGGTCTCGCTATCCACGAGAAAGAGTTTCCAGCTTCTGTCCCAGAAGATCAATCTGCGGTTGTCATTGAGCCAGATCGGACTTCTTCCGAAATCCGTCACGCTCTCGAACTTCTCCGACTCGAAAGAATAGACAACGATACCTGCTTCGCGGCCATCTTTCAAAATTCTCCATCCCGCGAGCCGTTTCCCATCCGATCGCCAAGACCACGCGGCAAAGACCCTTCGCCTTCAAAGAAGACCAACCACTTGCCATCGGACGAGACCTCAGGCCACATGCCATTCCGACCCGTTACAAGTGGGACGGGGTTGTCGATGGTGCCGTTTTCCGGGTCAAAATCGAGCTTGTGAAAGTGTAGCGTGTAACTTTCTCGACATAAGCGATGCGCGACGCGTCTCCAGAAATAGACATCTGTTCACGGGTTGCCGCCGCGCCCGACGTTACAGCTTCGAGAGGGCCAAGTGTTTCTCCGGTCTGCTCAGCGATGGGCACCCGCCAGAGATTGGAGCTCCCTCCTCGGTCGCTGGAGAAATATAGATAGTCTCCGTCTGGCGACCAAGCCGCATCTTGATATCGAGCGCCGTCTGGTGTCACCTTGACCCGCTCGCCACCGGCTGCTGGAATGGACCATATGCCCGCATCAGAGTAAGCAATTCGGTGGCCTTCTGGTGACCATTGGGGCTGATTGGCGCGTTCTGTTGTGATCATCCGTTTCTCCCCAGTACTTACGTGTACACTCCAAAGCTCGCTCCTTGCCGTCCTGGATCCTGGCCTTCCACCAGTCGAGGCAACGACGATCTCGCTGCCGTCCGGCGACCACGCCGGGTCGTAACCAAAATCGGTGAGCCGTCGTGCAGACTCACCAGTAGCGCCCATAATGAAGATGCCACCCTCGTCTTTTTCGGAGCGAAACGCGATCTGCTCACCATCTGGAGAAAAGGCTGGGTGGATATCGTCAGCGGGAGAGTCTTTCGTCAAGTTGACAGGATTTTGGCCTCCCACACGAAGAAGGAAGATATCCCAGTCTCCACCGACTCGCTTTTCATAGAGGACAGATTTTCCGTCAGGCGAAAGGCTAGGGTGAAGTTCCTGACCGGGATCGGACGTGAGCCTGTTGAAGGTCGCTACATTCAGAGCGTCGGCGTCTTCTCTTTCCGATCGTGTTAGTAGATAGGTGACCGCCACCGCGCCCACCACCGACGCCGATACAACCGCTAGCCAGAGGCGCGTGACCGAAAACGTTCCAGCGGGGCCTTCTCTCTCGAGCCCTACGGAATTCAGTTCCTCCTTCAGTTCCTCCAGGTCGTTGCGAAGATCGATGGCGGACTGATACCGACGAATGGGATCCTTGGCCAGACAACGCTTGACCAGTTTTGCTAGATCGCGAGAAACTCCAGGAACGACATCGCTCACCGAGCCAGCGGTATCCTTGATTATGGAGGAAAGAACCTCGGCGGGCGTATCGCCCCCGAAAGGACGACGGCCTGTCAGCATCTCGTAGAGAATGATTCAGAAAGAAAAAATATCGGAGCGACCGTCAACTGCTTTTCCTTGTGCCTGCTCAGGAGACATATAGCTCAGCGTCCCGACGATGGCGCCCTCTTCGGTCTTCGCAGCGGTAGGAAGCTCGCTCCCTCCCTCCTTCCACACGAATCCTCCGGTGGGCTTGGCCAATCCGAAGTCGAGCACTTTCACGCGACCATCGTCACCCACCATCGCGTTGTCGGGCTTGAGATCGCGATGCGTGATGCCTTCTTGATGGGCTGCGGCCACGGCGTCTGCAAGTATGGCAACGTCGAAGAATCGATTCAGCGGAAACCCGTGTTTCGGTAGAAGCTCCGTCAGCGTCTTCCCCTTTAACCACTCCATCGTGATGAAGTGAACGCCGGCCTCTTCGACCGAATGAACGGTGACGATGTTCGGATGATTAAGCGCGGCGATGGCCTTGGCCTCGCGCTTGAACCGCGCCCGACGCTCCTCGCTCTCGGCTAACTCAGCGGGGAGGACTTTCAGCGCCACCTTCCGGTCCAGCTCGGTGTCCTCGGCGAGATAGACATCGCCCATACCGCCCGAGCCGATCTTTTTGAGGATCCTGTAGTGAGAGAGCGTGCGCCCGATCATGGGATAGGCTCCTAGGGACCCGAGGATTCTACGCCGTATTATCGATTGGTTCAACCGATGGCGAGATTACTGCTTCGATGAGGGAGTCCTCCGTTACTGCCGTTTCGCCCCACACCGCATCCATCAGGTGTTGCTTGGAGACCAGCTTGCCTGGACGTTCTAGCAGGCACCTGAGGACGGCGAGGGCCCTCGGCGCCAGGGGAACAGAAGTTGTCTCTCGTCAAAACTCGTGCTGCCTTGAAATCAAGGACTTACGCCCTTCTCGCACCGCTTGAGTTCCGGGGCGAAGAAGGTCAAACTCCGCCGCCATGTTTCGCGCCGTCATCTTTCTCGTCACTCTCGGCGCTCGTGCGTTGCAGGCGATGTGTCGGCGCCGAGCCGACCTCGTGATTGGAAAACCTCGCTCTGCGGCAACAAGTGACGGCGCTGAAGAAAGAGCGCCCGCGCCCACCGCTCGAAGACGTCGATCGAGCCTTCTGGGTGGCGCTTCGCGAATCGTGGCCAGCGTGGGCCAGTCGTCTGGTCATCGTCAAAGCCGACACGGTGGCCGAGTGGAATCGGGTGCGATTTCGACGATGCTGGACGCGCATCTCGAGCACGCGCTACCCGGGACGGCCTCGCCTCGCTGCGGAGATTCGCCGGCTCATCCGGCAGATGGCGCAAGACGGCTGGGGAGCACCGCGGATCCACGCCGAGCTCACGAAGCTCGGTTTCATCGTGTCCGAGGTGACGGTATCGCGTTACATCCCGCGCCGGCCTGCCGAGGCCGACCAAGTGAAGCGCTGGGTCGCGTTCTTGCGCAACCACAAGGACGACATCGCAGCGATGGATTGTTCACGGTGCCGACCGCGTCGCTTCGGCCAATGCCGGGGAAGGAGGTCCTATGACGACAATACCGCGCATCCGTATTAACGGCCCACTCGTGCCTTTCGTCGGCAGAGTTTGGTCACACCTGCTTGCGCAGGGCTATAGACCGCGTACGAGCAAGGACTTATTGCATCTGGTGAGCCATCTGAGCCGTTGGCTTGTTGCCGCTGGGCTGCGGCTGAGCGATCTCACGCGTGAAAGCATCGAGGCGTTTTTTGGCGATAGGAGACAAGCTGGTTACAAGAGTCATCTCACACCGTTGTCGCTCAGACCGATATTGCAGTATCTGGAGGCCGAAGGCGTTGTGTCGATTCCGGAAGTTCTGGTGACGCGCAACACGGTCGAAGAGCTCTTGGATGAATACGAGCACTTCCTTCTCAAAGAGCGCGGGCTCCAAGTCTCGACGGCCCGCTGTTACCGTCAGTATGCTGAGAAATTCCTATCCCATGGGTTTGACTCGAAATGCGTAGAACTCGGCTGCCTCGGCGCAGACGACATCACAACGTTCATACTGCACGAATCCAAAACGTCGAGCGTAGCCACCACAAAGCTTG
Source organism: Candidatus Marinacidobacterales bacterium (assembly GCA_965197495.1). Taxonomy (GTDB): domain Bacteria; phylum Acidobacteriota; class Vicinamibacteria; order Marinacidobacterales; family SMYC01; genus SMYC01. The sequence goes on along the minus strand of OZ240210.1, from coordinate 7,057,121 downwards.
TGGTGGGCACCCTATCGGCGTTTATCTCGCGGTCGCGTCACTGGGATCGTCGCTGCGGCCTCAGCGCGTGCGGGTCTACGGAGAATCAGCAGTCATCGTCTCCGCCATACTGCAGCAACGCAGATGCTCCGCAACGGAACATCGCTCACCGACGTTGCGCTTGTTCTGCGACATCGAAGCATCGATACGACTGCCATCTACGCCAAAGTCGACCACTCCACTTTGCGGGAGCTGGCACAGCCATGGCCAGGGGGTGAGGCATGAACGCGCTTGGACTCGCTCTCGACTCCTACTTGGCTGTTCGTCGTGCTCTCGGCTTCAAACTTGACACAAACGAGCACCTGCTCCGCAACTTCGTCGAATACGCGCAACAACAGCATTCCTCGATCGTGACGACAGCGTTGGCTTTGGATGACGGCGCACGGAGACGGTTGAAGGCTTTCGTTCCCGGCTCGTGAAAGTAGCTCCAGATCTCGGAGTTGTCCGACCAGCGGGTCTCGGCGCCGATCCATCGGCTCACTTCGTCCGAGGCGAGCTTCGTTATCTCGGCTTCGGACAAGTCGAGCTTCTGAAGCTGTTCGCTGAGCGCAGCGATCTCTTCTTGCCCGATGGTGCGCCCCCAGAGACGAGCCAGACGCGGAGAGCGTCGAGTCGCCCAGCGCGTGAGCGGCCCGAAGAAAAGGCCCGCGAGCACGGCTAGCAATAGGCCCCAAGCAAGAACACGGTGGAACACCGGATGGCCAGAGGCGCCGAGCGCCGGGCCGGCGAGAAGGATGAGAAAGAGAAGCGCTACGATGCTCGCGAAATGCCGAAGGCTTCGGTTCGAGAGCGATAGGCTCAGCAAGTTGTAGCGGCGCACGAAATACAAAAACGTCATCCCCAAGACGAGCCCCGACGTGTTGACGAGGATCCGCCAAAGCGGCTCGGACCAAACATCGATGAGCGTCGCGCCGAGAAGCACGAGCGCTTCGACGACGAGGATCGTCACCAAGAGCCAACGCAAGAATTGCACCAGTTCGGGCCGCCTGGCTTTGGGGCGGCCATAGAGAATGAGGCCGACCGAGATGACGGTCGCGAGCGTAACGTGGAGCAGAAAGAGCTCGTACACGTCGCGGCTCACGCGCGTCAGGTCGGTCTCGGACTGCCGGATGACGTCCACGATCACTGGCGGGAACGCGAGAAGGCTGAGATAAGCGGGGACGACCCAGAGCCAACTCGGACGCGGTTCGAGCATGCGCTAGATCGCGTGTGCGAGAAGAGGGAAGCTCGCGAGCCAGCCGACGGATCGCGCGACATCGACGAACGGACCCACGTCTGACCAGAACCCGGCGCCCGGCATCAAAATCGAAGCGAGCTCGTCGAGGAGCGACCCCGAGTACCAGAGCGTGAGTCCAAGCGCGAGAAGACGGATGGGTCGGTTGCCGGGAAGGATCGCGCGCTGCTGAAAGAGCTCGCGCGTGAGGAACCCGTACATGAAGGTTCCGAGCAAAAAGATGAGGAGCTCGGCGTAAAGAGCGAGGTCTCGCAGCATGGAATGCGGTTACCGGCCGCGCGCATCTTCTGCACTGTACGCGCCTGGATAGGGTGCAGTACCAATCATGCACCTCCTGGGCTTCGAATGGCAAGTGCTGACGGTTAAATAGCTGTAATTAAGCGGCTTGCGGTTGTCACCCCCTTCTGGCACTGCCTTTGTAATAGAAGGCGGCTAGGAGACAACTATGAAGGCTACAGAATCGACGCCCGGGCTCGGATCGCTGCAAGGCATTCGATGGCTACTTGCCGTCGGAGCTTTGACGATGGCGGTTTCGGTCTATCGCCTCGTGGAGTCCCAGTGGGCTGGGATGTCCGTGACGGCGTAATTTCTAACGCTCGTCACCGGCTCACTCGTCTTGTTCGGGGTGGGCGAGCTTCTCCGCAATCGTTTACGGCTGCCCATCGCGGGCTCGGCGCTCCAGCTTTTGTTCGCCGTGCTCGTACCCGTTCTTTCCTGGGGAGCGGCCTATTTGAATCTGATGAGCACGGCTTGGGGAGCAGCGGTCTACGGCTTTTCGGTTGTCGCTCTCTTGGCGGCGTTTCGCCGATGTCTTCGGGAAACGCTTCGCTATGACGGGTGGCTTACCCCTTGGCCTTTAGCCTTCTCACGATCAGCTTGCCCTTGATTTCCTTCGTGACGCCGTCGAGCTCAGGTTTCATCGCGGCGGCGCTCGGGCTCGGCGCCGTGTTCCATTTTGGCGCGCGCCACATCAATAGGTTTTTGTTCCACCGCGATCAGCGTGACGGCATCGACCGTTCCGTGCACGCGCTCCCGTTTTTGGCACTCGCGGTGCTGTATGTGGCGAGCTTGAGCGTTCTGCAGCTTCCCGTATCCTTTGTGGCGTTGCCGATCTTGGTGCTCGGTATCGCGCTCGTAACGACGGGTGAGGAGTATTACGCCGCGCTCATGCGCTCGCTGCGCGCGCGCCCGGCGTCATGGCCGGGACGATCGGTCGCACTTCTCTCGCTCGGCTTCGCGCTCATGGCGATTGCGGCGCCTCTTTCGTTTCTCGACGGCACAGGGCGTGTCGCCGCTATCGTGTTCATCTCGATCGCGACGGTGCTGTTTCGCTGGAGCTTCCGCTACGCGAATGGGAGCGCGCGCGTCGTTGCGATGCTGGCTTCCGTCGTCGGCTACTTCTGTTTTCCGACATTACTGCCGGCCGTTGTGACCGAGCCTATTTGGAGCTTGTCGGCTTGGCTCGGACTCGAGAATCCGTTTGCGGCGACCGCGTTTGCCCAGCTCGGGCTTGCTGCCATCTTCACGTTTCTCGCGCGAGACAAAATCCGAGCCCACGCGATCGTCGCGACGGTCCATTTGACGGTCATCGTGGCCATGTCGGGCTCTCGGGTGCTTCGTTGATCGCACCTCTTGCGCTGGGGCTCGCTTTGATCTCGACATGGCTCACCCGCCGCCCCGACTGGCTCGTGGCGGCGCATGCAGCTTTGGGCGCATCCGTGCTCGCTTGGGGCGGTACATACAACATGGAGATCCTCGCCAGTGTCCTGATCGCTGGCGTCGTTACTTATGGCCGGGCGTATCGACGACCGCATTGGAAGTCCTACCTGCTTCTCCCCACGATGTTCTGGGCGTTTGTCGTGGCGGGCGCTGGGATGATGGATTTCACGACCGGAGGAGCGCTCGCGGTCGTGCTCGCTTCTGGCCTCTTCATGGCCCTCGGACATCGCTTCGCGTTTCCGGGGAGCGTTTTGTTGGGCCTTTTTGCGATGTCCGTTGGCATCCATGGCGAGCTCGCCTTTGCTTTCGGTGCCTCGCGTAGTGTGCTCGTTCTCGCGACGATGGCGATGTTCGTTCTTTCGGTGCTGGGCTGGCGCCGCGCGAACCGCACGTGGGAGCTCGGGCTGCACGTATCGATTCTGGGACATGGCGCGCTTTCCATCGTGTGGCTCCTTCTCGCCTTCCTGAACGGCCCGATGGGCCCGTTCAGTATCGAGCCCTTCATCCTAGCCCATGTTTCCCTTTTAGGTGTCTAAGTCATTGAGAACAAAGGATCGAGATCGGCGGTTTGTCTCTACGCTGACAGCACCTCCTCGGAGAAGGCTGGCGGGTCGCGTTCAACGATGCCGAGTGCAGTCAGGATCGAGTTGGCGCGAGCGGTGCCGCGCGTGACGACGCGCTTAGTCCGCCCAGAACCCAGCTGTAAGTCGACGACCCGGACCGAGCGTAGCGCTTGTAGTGCCTCGGTTGCGGACAGGTCGAGTTCGGCGACCTTGAGCTTTTTCTCAAGAGCCCGATGCACAAGGAAGGCCAGCGTAGCTACGAAAAGGTGTGCCTCCACACGCTCATCGGTCTGGTGGTAAACGGGACGCATCTCAATGACATCCTTAAGGCATGAGAAGGCTCGCTCGACCTCGTTTAGGTCCTTGTAAAGGCGCACGGCGTCGACCGGAGAGAGGTTTTGCTCCTCGGTTTGAATAACGTACTTACCCTCGTAGGCTTGCTCGCGCTTGAGGTTGACGGGGTGCTCGAAGAAGCGGAAGCGACCGTTTTTGTACTCCCAGTCGTAGTAACGGTGACCGTGGTGGCGTGCCTGTATGCACGCGGCGGCGGCACCGATTTTCTCGGGGGCTTTCAATCGTCCGTCGCGCACGCGGCGCTCGAGGGCCTCGAATGCCGCACGGGCACGTCCCATGGCCCGCAGCCTCTGCCCGCGCTCGTAGGCGAGCCTTTCGTCGCTGTGAACGACGAAGATGCGCACCCCAGACTGCTCGGAGCGGACTTCTTGCACACGAGTCTTAGGTGGCTCGGCTTTTTCGCTCACCGTGATGCCACCAGGGCAGTCGATCCACTCTCCGCTGGCGCGCTCGATGTAACGATAGACCTCCTCGCGCCGTCGTCTTTGCAGCCCGACGAGATAGCCCTGCTTGCGCGAGCGCACCACTGCCAGGCTGTCGCTCGTTACCATCCCTCGGTCGCCGACAAAAACCACGCGGTGCAAACCGAATCGTTCGTTGAGATCGTTGAGCACCTGCGGCACCGTTTTCGCGTCACGCCAGTTGCCGGCGAAAACATGGTGGGCGATCGGCCAACCGTCCACCATCACCAGACCGATAAGCACTTGCCGGTTACGCGGTCTGCGGTCGCGACTGTAGCCGTGGGCGCCGAGCCCCGGAGGGCCTTGACCTTCGAAGTACGTCGACGTCAGGTCGTAAAACACCATATCAACCTCAAGCGAAAACAGATCCCGCAAGCGCAAAAACAGCTCCTTCTCGATCTGTTCTTTGCGGGCATGCAGCTGGTCGAGCGTTCGGTACCATTGCTTGAGTTGGCGAAACTCCACGCGAACCCGCGGGGAGCGACTCGCTCGCCGTTCCCCATCATCGCGCCACTGCGGCACCCACCGCCGCCCCTGCCGGTCGCAGACGAAGTCGGTCTCGAGCCAGCGCGCCAGACCGTGCTCGCTTGACGGAGCACATAGCCGGTTGGCGACCAGCACCAAAGCTCGCTCGCTTAGCGCCACTCCGTCCCGCTTGCCGCGGCCCCCGAGCCGGTCGAGAATCTGCTCCAGCCCGAACTCGCGCCACAGCGTCGCCGTCACCAGCATCGGACCCCAATCCCACGCGTCTGCCCCCGCGACCTGCTCGGCTGCTCGCTCGGTGTCGGCCGGTTCACCGGCCCCAAGCAACCGATTGAGGGAGTCGAGATTGGCAACTAGGAGATCCTTGCGCCCCAAGTTGCACACTACGCGTTGCTTCGGCTTGCCGTGCTCCCGATACGACTCGACCAGGCGGACATACTCATGTTGAACCCCTTTGCCGCCTGCGGCCCGAACGATGCGGAAGAACATAACCTGTCCTCACGCATACTACATGTCATTGTCCACGATTACAACGTATTAATGGCGCTCAAAGCACAATCTCTGTCTCTATGTTTTGGGCGAAATTCAACCCCCGTTCCTTTGAATTCAGTCACTTACGAGCGTTAGGGTGCTCATAAAGGGTAAACATGGGCTAGCGCTCTTCGGCTGGGCCGTTCTCAGTCACGGAATGCGCACAGAGGACTCGACGGACGTGAGCGTGGGGCTCGCGTTTCTCGTGGGTTACGTACCGTTTCACCTCTGGGCTGCCGGCTGGACCTCGTCTGTTCCGATTCTCTTGTTGGCAGCGTTGGCGGTTTTGCTGGTGGCGCGTTTCGTGCCGATACCGGTTCTCGAGAAGCCGGTCGCCCGCTTCATTTGGCTCTGGCGCGCTGTCGCCGTGATGGCGGCGCTCACCATGACGGGCACAGAAACGCTAGCGCTCGCGGTCGTCGTCGCACTGATGGGCGCCCTTGCCGGCAAGGTGCCGTATCGCAGCGGTCTTCTTGTCGCTGCCCATACGCTCGTCTTGGTAGAGGGCTTTTCAACGAGCTTCTTCCCGCTCGCGCTCGTCGAAGCCGCGGCAGCTGCCTTTCCACTCGCCTCGGCGCTGGCTCTCGCCTGGATATGGCTCGTGGAGGTGAGGGGACCGAAAACACTCGTGCCGTGGACGGCATGTCTGGAGGCGATGGTTCTGTTCGGCTTTTTCGCGATCCCCGTCTCGCCGTTCACCGCCTGGGACTACGCCGCTCTCATTGCGGTCGCCTTCGTGTTCGCGCTCCGGCATGGCGTAAACAGCTACCGCTTCGCGAGTGCCGGCTATGCCTGGGCGATGCAGCTCTGGATCGGCGTGAGTGTGCTCGTCGGCTTCTATGCCGGCTGGGTCACGTTCGGCAACGGCCGGGCACCCTACGTGCTGCTCGCGAGCGGCGTACTCCAATATGCTCTCGCCGGACTCTTCGCACGCGAGCCCAAGGCGCTCGCGTTGGCGTCGAGCTCGAAGGCGACGGGACATCTGCTGGCCTTTCTCGGTGGCATGGTGGGCCTCGTCCGGTTGCAGGCCATCCCGCTCTTTCTCGTCAGCGTCTTCTATCTCATCCTCGCTTCGCGTGAGGAAAAGCGCGTCTTGCCGTCGGTGCTGTCGGCAGGTTTTCTAGGCTTCGGTCTTCTAGCCATTGCCTGGGGGCATGGTGTCGGGATGGAGTTCTACTCGCTCGCACCGGGCTTGGCGCTCGTCGCGCTGTCGCTTTTGTTGTCGGAGGAGATGGGGCCGCGCTGGAGCCGTCACTTGTTCACTGCGGGGGCGGCGTTCATCTACGCGACCCCGGTGCTCGCGCTTTACGACGAGATCACGTGGGCGTGGCAAGCGGTGCTCCTCATGCTCACCGTGGGATTCGGCGCCACGAGCTTCTGGCTCCGAAGCCGGCCGCTCCTCACGGTGTCGACCGCGGCGCTCGTCATCGACCTCGCTTGCTTCGTTATCAAGATCCGCGCGACACCGCTCTTGCTCTGGGCCGGCGGCGTGATGTTTGGTATCGCGACGCTCGCCGCTTATCTCGAATATCGGCGCGAAGGCTTGGCTCAGCAGATCCGGGTCTTCGGTCAAGAACTAGCTCACTGGTACTAAACAAAGGAGGAAGACCATGAACGTGACTCAGAGATTCACCTTACTTGTCAAAGGCAGCATCGACGCGGTCCTCACGCGGTTCGAAGACCCCGAGCGCTCGCTCAACCAGCTCGTGCTCGATATAGAAGAAGAGCTCGAAGCGGCCAAGCGCGCCGTGGCTCGAGCCATGGCCAACGAAGATCGGCTGCGAAGCCGTACCAAATATCACGAGAAAGACATGGAGGAATGGGAGACTGCCGCCGAGAGCGCCATGAATAAGGGTGACGAAGACGGCGCGCGCGATATGCTGCTCCGGGCGGAGAAGGCGGAGCGGCAGCGCGATCGCTTGCGGGAGGAGCTCCACACGCAGAGCGACGAGACGGAGGAGATCCGGGACGCCATCGTGAATATGCACGACCGGATGCAGAAGGCGCGTTCGAGGCTCGAGCTCCTGCAAGCGCAGATGCGCCAGGGAGAGGCGCGCCGGGCCATTAATGTCCCACTCGGGGATGGTTGAAATCCCACGCCTTTAGGCGAAGCCTTTAGGAGGCTTGGGGTACGATCCCCAGGTGAAAGGATATCGTAAATCATCGCACACGACGTACCAGTTAACCCTAATCGCAAAATCTTCGAAGCACGAAAACGCGAAACAGCCGCACTGGGCGCAGGCGAGAAGCTCGTGCTGGGGCACCCGCTCGCCGCCACTATAGGTGATTCTGCACGGTGTATGCAGAACCTGGAAAAGGTGCTATTCACGGGGCCAAAGACCTCAGACACGGTGACGTTTATTTGCGATTAGGGTTAAACTATCACTTCGTATTTATCACGAAGTACCGCAAGCCGGCCTTGAGAGGGGATGTAGCGGTTCGTCTCCGGGATCTCATCCGGGAGATCTGTGCTCGGAACCAGATAGAAATACTGAAGGGTCATGTGCGGCCTGAGCACGTGCACCTGTTGCTGAGCGTGCCGCCGAATTTGTCGCCGAGTCGAGTGATGCAGTTGATCAAGGGTAAGACGTCGAATCGTCTGATGCGCGACTTACGGACGATGCGGAAGGAGTTCTGGGGTCGGCACCTACGGGCACGGGGTTACTTCGTGGTGACAACGGGCAACGTGACGGATGAGGTGATAGCGAAGTATATAGAGTTGCAGGGTGCCGTGCCCCAGGACGACGATTCTTTCAAGGTCAGTGAGTAGTGAAACGAGGCAAGGACAAGCCGACTTTAGTCGGCGACGTGAACCCATCGCCTTTAGGCGATGGAGCGCACGCGCTCAGTAAGGTTATGGTCGGCGTGAAGCGGGCGAATCTTCAAAGCGAGTTCGACCGCGTCAGCGAGCGCGTCGAGCTCCAAGCTTCGGCGGCAGTCCTATCTAAAGCTCGACGACGAGCTTCGGGGCGACCATCTGCGCCGCCAGGCCGAGAGCTCCGCGGTGGACGACGCCGTGGACGACCGGATGGCGAAGCTGCGTGACAAGCTGAAGAAGAAAAAGAAGGACGACGACGGTGAGGAACAGGCGTCGTGAACTTTCTGCGGCGGATAGCGCGGCTTCTCGACCAGTCGCGCATTCGCCTCCCTGAGGCGCCGCTCCGCCCGAGCGAGCTCCGTCCGGGAAACTGGATCCAGTTTCATGACGAGACATGGCGTGTCTCGGCCCGCAGGTACGAAGGCGGACGCGCGGTCTTCACGCTCGAACCGCTTTTCGGGACGGCGGGGGCGCTCGTCGTCCTCGTTGGCCCGCGAGCGAGCGGGGAGCCTTGGACGCTGAAACAGGGCGGGAGCGAGCTATCGCTTCCGCCCGAGTTTCTCGTCGTCTTCCCGGTGGTGTAACATGCGCATCGCATCTGGAGGGCGATATATGTCGAGGGCAAGATCAGCCGTAGGGCGCTATTGGCGGGTACGGCCGGTGTGGTTGGATCAAAGATATTGCCGGCGCAGGATTCCGGAACGAAAGACCCGACGAAAGTCCAAGGAGGCCCCGCGAAAGAAGTCGGAGAGCGCTCCCGCTTCGAGACACCCAAGCGGACCTATTTCAGCTCGACACGCACGGCGTCGAACACGCTGCTACAAGACCTCGAGGGGATCATTACGCCGGCCGACCTGCATTTCGAGCGACACCACGCCGGCATTCCCGAGATCGATCCCAACAGCTACACGCTCTTGATCCACGGCATGGTGGAGCGTCCGCGCATGTTCACACTCGCGGAGCTGAAGCGCTTTCCCGCCGAACCCGATTCCTCGAGTGCTCGGGAAACGGCTTTCGCACTTTTCGCAACCCGGAAGCAAACAAGGAGGAGACGCCGCAGCAGGTCGAGGGACTCACGAGCACGAGCGAGTGGATCGGCGTGCCGCTAAAAACGCTCTTCCAAGAAGTCGGCGTCTTGCCCGAGGCCAAGTGGTTTCTCGCCGAAGCGATGGACGCCGCCGTCATGACGCGCAGCATCCCCGTCGAAAAAGGTTGGGAATCGCCTACGGGCAAAACGGCGAACCGATACGGCCCGAGCAAGGCTATCCCGCACGGCTATTCCTACCGGGTTACGAGGGAAGCTCGAACGTGAAATGGATCCGCCGCCTCGAATTGGCGGACAAACCATTCATGACCCGCGAAGAGACGTCGAAATATACCGACCCGCTTCGCGGCGGAACCGCCCGCCAGTTCAGCTTCGTGATGGACGCGAAATCCATCATTACCTATCCCGCTTATCCCGTCACCTTGACCGAGAAAGGTTTCCGGGAAGTCAAAGGTATCGTTTGGAGCGGCCGCGGCAAGATCGTTCGCGTCGATATCAGCACTGATGGCGGCGAAAGTTGGAAGAAAGCCACCTTGCAAGAGCCGGTGTTACCCAAGTGCCACACGCGATTCCGCTTCGCGTGGGATTGGAACGGCGAGCAATCGACGCTCATGAGCCGGGCTACGGATGAGACCGGCCAGACCCAGCCCACGCACGCCGAGCTAAAGAAAGTACGCGGGCCGGGAACCTCGTACCACTACAACCACATCCGAGCCTGGACAGTACGCCGAGACGGCTCGATCGTCTTTGGAGAAAACGCATGAGGATTATGTGGCTCGCGACCATCGTGGTCGGGCTAGCGACGGCCCAGGCCGAGCCCCAGGCCGAGGAAGATAATGGCACGTTCGGCTTCGGTAGAACGCCGACCGAAGCCGAGATCAAAGCGTTGGACATCGACGTGATGACCGACGGTACAGGATTGCCGGAAGGCGAAGGCACCGTCGCCGAAGGCGAAGAGCTCTACTACCAGCTCTGCGCCTCGTGCCACGGTATCACCGGAACCGAAGGCCCCAACGACGTACTCGTGGGCCGCGAGCCCCGCGAAGGCTTTCCTTTCGCCACGACGACCGGTCTTTCGAGGACGATCGGCAACTACTGGCCTTACGCGACGACCCTCTACGACTACACCTATCGCGCGATGCCTTTCGACGAGCCGGGAAGCTTGACGCCCAACGAAGTCTTTAGCCTCGTCGCGTTCCTCCTGCACAAGAACGAGATCATCGACGAGGACGTGGTGATCGACAAGAACAGCCTCCCGGAGGTGGTGATGCCCGCACGCGACCGCTTCGTACACGACAATCGCGCGGGCGGACCAGAGCTTCGCTAGTGCGCGACCTTGTCCGGACGAGGTCGCGTATCGGCATCCTATCCTACGGCTCGAGGCCGGCTGCAAGGTAGCGATCGGAAGGCGGTGCAAGCGTGCCGGGATGCACTGGACCGTCGCTGGCGTTGACGCGATCATCGCGCCACGCTGCTGCAAGCTCAGCGGTCGCTTCGAAGCGCTCTGGGAGCGCCTGGCTCAGCGGCGGACGGTCGGATGGATGCTCCTCTCACTTTCCTGACGTGCGAACTCGATCCGGGCCAAGGACGTGAGAGTTGAAACGGATGTTATCTACTAGATACCGAAAGGTATCACCGCACCATGCCGCCCGCGACAGTCCCCGCGGAGTCGAGAACTGTATGGCGGTTCTCGATGGCGCCGCCCTTGAACATCATCAGCATCCAACGCCACATCGGGCTCTCGACGCGCCCCGTCTCGGTCCAATGCACAAGAGTTCCTTGCCCTTCCGGTGTCAGTTCGAGGGTGCGATGGGACACCACGACGCCCATGAAATCGACATCCATCTTCACGTTCAAGGGAGGTTCGACCTCTGTAAGGGTCCAATGCTCGAACACATCCTCACCCGGGAAAGCGAATCCGATGTGCATGCTGACCCCAGCCTTCGGACCGCCGAGATGCTGCACCTCGAACTCCTCTCCCATGTCCTCGTTGGCGCGCTTCCACCAGGCCCTGATGCCGTTGTAGGTCGTGATCAGCTCGTACAGATCCTCAGGAGGGGCGTCGACCCGATGCTCGAGCTCGAGCTCCGTCTCGGCTGAAAGGAGGTAGCCGGAGAGCACGAACAAGACCGGCGACGCGATGACGACCGCGGCCAGAAGCCCGAGCCATTTGAACCAACGTTTCATCGCCGCATCCTTCTCTGCACTCATGACTTATCGTGACTGACTTCTAGAGCCCCATCTGCTCCAGCACCGCGCGTCCTAACAAACCATACGGGTTGGCGAGCGTCTCCAAGATCTCGAAAGGTTAGGTAGGTTAGAACCGCCCATATGCTACGTAGCGTCACGCCATCAGCCAGGGATAGCATCGAGACCGAAGCCGGGAAAGAAGTCAAAGAGTGGGGCATTCACAACACAACGACGAAAGCGATCCGGATGGGGGAGACGGTGCGTCGCGCGCGCAAGCGGCATGAGGATCCGGTCGAAGCACTTCTGGAATCGGAAGGTGGGCGCCGTCTCTTTCGCGGAAAGGTCGCCGATATCGATCGCCGGACGACGGAAGGTTTCCTCCGCGGCTCGGCCGAGATCGACGGGCTCGACGAGCATCGCGGGCACCGTTTTCGTCTCGAGTTTCAAAACGAGTTCGCGATTGGCGCACTCGACGGAGAGGTGGTCGTCATGGTGCCCGAGATCATCTGCATCATGGATAGCGTCTCCGGAGAAGCCGTAGGTACCGAGACGCTCCGATACGCTCAGCGCGTGTCGGTGGTCGCGCTCAAAGCACCCGACGTTCTCATGACGGAAAAAGGCCTCGAATATGTCGGGCCGCGCGCGTTCGGCTATGACCTCGAGTTTCGCTCGGTCTTCGCATGACGCGAGCCAGCCTACTGCGTGATCTCGACGGAGATCAGAAGAATCTGCTGCTCACGGCTGCTTTCCGTGCCGACCCCGTGCAGGTCGGCTTCGTCAGCGTCCGACGCGCTCGACGTCTCGCCCAAGACGACGGTCTCGCCCGGACGGACCTCGAGCGTCGTGGCCGCGGCGATATATTGGATCTCGCCGCGGTCTCCCACGCGCCCGGCGAAGGGCGTGAGCTCCAAGCGTACTTTCTCGTCACCCGATGGCCCAAAGACGGTCGCTTTGGCCTCGAACCCGGTCTCGACGGAAACGAATTCGGTGGCGACCGTGCCCCAATATGGTTGGAACAAAAGCGGAAGCGCAGTGCCGGTCGCGATAACCCCCGCGCTGCCCTCGAGCAGGCGGAGCGTGGAGCCGGCGGTCACGCGCTCGCTCGTGCGGCGCGCGCCGAGCGATACGGCGAGCGCGTTTCCCGCGATGGGGAGCGTTCCGATGTGAAGAGGGCCGAGCGAAGCCTTCCAGGTGATGCCGACGTCGAGGGCGTCGAGATCGCTCGCGGTGCGAAGCTGGTGCTTCAACACGACGGAGCGGAGGGGCTGGTCCAAGCGCTCCAGGAGAGCGAGCGCGCGCTGAATGCCGGCCGGGGTTCCGTTCAAGATGAGGGTCGCCGTGCGCGCGTCGAGTGTTACGACACCTTGGCCGCCGAGCGCGGCCTGGGCGACCGTTACGAGCTCACTCGCGGGCCGGTGCTGGACGCGATAGAGCTCGATGTACGGTGTGCCACTAGCGATGTGGGCCAGCCCGAGCCAGCCAATCAATAATAGTCGCAATGTCAAAGGCCTCTAGTAAAATCGTAGCATAAGATCTGGGCTTGCTACGTGCGTTGATATAGTACGGGCAGATGAGGCGCATCGGTATCGACGTCGGCGGAACGAACACCGATGCGGTCCTCCTCGAAGACAATCGCGTCACGGCGGGCGTCAAGACGACCACGACCGAAGACATAACGGGCGGCGTGTTGCGCGCGCTCAAAGACCTCGTGGCGGAGCTTGGCGAAGCGGGCGTCGGCGCTCTCGACGCGGTCATGATCGGCACAACCCATTTCACCAACGCCGTCGTCGAGCGGCGCGCGCTCTTATCGCGGCCCTTCGTATCGGGCTTCCCGCGAGCGCGTCCCTTCCTCCGTTCGTGGATTGGCCCGAGGATCTCACGGAGCTCGTGCGTGGGGAAGTGTTTCAAGTGGAAGGTGGCCATGAATATGACGGGCGGCCGATCGTGCCGTTCGATGAAAAGGCCGTGCGCAGCGCCGCTCGGTGGATACGCGACCTCGGCCTGCGCTCGGTCGCGGTCGCGAGCGTCTTCTCGCCGCTCAAGCCGGATTGCGAGGAACGCGCCGCGGAGATTCTTCGCGAAGAATCGGGCGGGGAGCTCGACATCACGCTTTCGAAAGATCTCGGGCGTATCGGACTCCTCGGACGTGAGAACGCGATGCTTCTCAACGTCAGCATGGACATGTGGGAGCCGTACATAACTGTCGTCGGCAAAAAGGCTCCTCAGGCACGGGTGATCTTTGACCGCTTCCACATCGTCAAGCATCTGAACGAGGCCGTGGATAAGACCCGGCGCGAGCTGGTGCGCGAGCTCAAAGGGACTGCCCGACGCAACCTCAAGAACACCAAGTTTCCCCTTCTCAAGGCCAAACACAACCGCAGCGCGAAAGACAAACGGGTGCTCCGCGAGCAGGTGCGAGCTAATCGTCGCCTCTACCGCGCCATGCTTCTGCGCGACGACTTCATGGACCTCTACACCTACAAAACCGAGACATGGGCCAAGAAGTTTCTCCGAGGATGGCTGCGGCGCGCTATGAGCTCGAGGATAGAGCCCGTCAAACGCGCGGCGAAGATGATCCGCAGCCACTTCGATGGCGTCATCGCGTGGGTCACGTGGAGACTCAGCAACGGCCGACTCGAAGGAATGAACAACAAAATCCGGCTGCTGAGCCACCGCAGCTTTGGACTCCACTCTGCCGAAGCTCTCATCAGTCTCGTCTACCTAAACTGTGGCGGTCTCACCCTCGAGAGGATCCACTGAAATGGCAGGAGAGGCTTAATAATGTGGCCCTTTCGCAGTACTACCAGATTTTTTTCGACGACCGAAACCCCTACTATGTTTGTGGCGGGCTCCAGGACAACGGCAACTGGTGCGGGCCGAGCCGGACGGCGCACTCGGCCGGTATCATCAAGCACGACTGGTACACGGTTTCCGGAGGGGACGGCTTCTATACCGTGCCCGTTCCTGGCCAGCCCCATCTCGTCTACTCGAATTCGCAGGGCGGCTCGATCAACCTCTCGGACACGCGCTCGGGAAACACGATGCGCATCCACCCCTATCCCGTGAAGGTTGGCTCGACGGGTGACGCTATCGTCGATCACAAATTCCGTTTCAACTGGGACGCGCCCATCCACATTTCGCCGCACGATCCGGGCGTCGTCTACTTTGGTGGCAACGTGTTGTTCAAGAGCTCCAACTACGGGTACTCCTGGGAGGAGATCAGCCCCGATTTGACGACGGATGATCCGGACAAACAGCTCACGTCCGGTGGTGAAGTCGTCACCGACAATACGGCGGCGGAGTTTCACTGCACGATTATCACCATTGCGGAGTCGCCTGTTGCGCGAGGCGTCATCTGGGTGGGGACGGATGACGGCAACCTACAGGTGACGCGCGATGGTGGCGCCACCTGGAAGAACGTGAAGGACAATATCGACGGACTTCCCGAATTCACCTGGATCGCGAAGATCGACGCCTCCCACCATAGAGCGGGCACGGCCTACGTCGCGGTCGATCACCACCGCAGTGACGACTTCGCGCCTTACGTTTTCAAGACGACGGATTACGGCGAGAGCTGGATGTCGCTCGCATCCGGTCTTCCCCGAGACGACTATGTCAAGGTCGTTCGCGAAGATCCCAGGAACGAGAACCTTCTCTACGTCGGTATGGAGCGTGGCCTCTACGCCTCCTGAAACGGCGGTGAGCGCTGGGTCGATATCCGCAACAATCTCCCGCCCGTTTCCGTCCGTGACATCAAGGTGCATCCGCGCGCGAACGATCTCATCGTGGGAACGCATGGCCGCGGCGCCTGGATCCTCGACGATATCGCGCCGCTCCAAGGCTTGGCCGACGCGATGCGCTCGGACGTCTATCTCTTCGAGGCCCGTCCCGCGGTGCGCTGGCAGTCCTGGCGCCGGGGAGCGAGTCTCGGACAGCGGGGGTTCGTCGCCGAGAATCCCGAGGACGGTGCCTACATCAATTACTACTTGAAGGAAGTCCCGGAAGATGGTGTGAGATCACGATCGCCGATGCGAACGGCGCGCTCGTTCGTGAGTGGAAGGAGAAAGAACCCGCCGCCGGCGTCAATCGCGCCGTCTGGGACTTGCGCTACGACGGCGCCGAGCCTTTGCAAAGTCAGCCCGCCCCGACGGGATTTTTCGCCCGCTTCGCGCGCCAAGGCCCTCCGGCGGTTCCAGACCACTACACCGCCACTTTGAGAGCGGCGGGGAGCGAGCTTCGGACGGACGTTACCGTCCTTGGCGATCCCCGCATCGACATCTCCACCTCCGACTACCAGGCACAGCACGAGGCCGCGGTGGCGGTGCGTGAGCTCACGTCCCAGGTACACCGGGTGATCGACGCGACCGTCGACCTCACCGAACAGAACAGCTCGAGAGCGCAAAAGATCAGATCGAGCACGCCGACGACGATGAAAAAGAAGCGCTCGCCGAGAGCGTGGGTACGGCCCTGCAAGAAGTGAATGACCTCCAAAACAAGCTCGAGCGGCCGATTCCAGGTCTCGGCTATCGCCAATACCCGCGCTTGCGCGAGGAGCTCGCGAGCTCTCACGCGCCATCCTGGGCGCGACGTCGAAACCGAACAAGGGACAGCTGACGCGCCTCGAAGAGCTCGAGGCCGAGACGGAAACACTCGTCGGCGAGTACAACCAGATTCTGCAGACGACGATTCGAGAGCTCAACCAGATGCTCGGCTCCTACCCGCGCATTCTGGTGGAACGCCCGACGGAATCCAACTGACGACCATCCGGTGCATCGAACGAGCGACATGCTCGGGGCCATCTCCGGTCGATGGCGAATTCTAGCCGAGCCTGGTTCGATGGTCGCCTTTGCGCCGCGGCGCTGCCGGCGTGGATTGCGTCGACAGCGCCGCGTTGGGATCTACGACCACTCCCATCCCTTCGCAATGCTATTGCCATCGTCGTCCGATTCGTATTCGAACACCACTGCCATCTCGTTCAGCTTCGAAAGCTTTTCCGCAGACGTGTGGTAGTAGATGGCGCCACGCCACCGCGCCGCGCCCTTGGTGCCGATGGGCTTGCCCACCCCTTGCGCGTTCCAGGTCGCGACGTCGCCATCCTTCGTCGTGAGGATCCCTTTCGCCTCGCCGTACATGGTGCCGTTGGGACGCATCTCCGACCAGTAGGTCGCGATGTTCGACGTTTCGATGCCGAGGTGCGTGCCCTCGGCCTGAAACGCGACCTCCACTTTGGGTGGGCTCGTTGATAGCACCCTTAGCCCCGTCACTTTTCCTTTTTCTTCCATAATCTGCTCACCGAGTATGTTTTTAGCCTCCTCGTTCCGGTTTGATCGAGACTCCGGCCCGGGCCGTTCTCGCGCAAGCACGGTTGGGCCGATCCAGTTGCCTCGGGAAGGCCAGCATAGTACTCGCGACCACACCCTCAGGCAAGAGACCACGATGGAACTTGGTCCGGACGTTGCCGCTGCGGTCTGATTGCCGTTGGCGATTGACTTTTCGTCGCGGCGACGGCTATGGTCCTAGCCAGAAATCGATGCCCGGTCCGGAGCAAAAGAAATGAAAACCTGTTCGGAGCCATCCTCTTGCGCGCCGGTGGTCTCGAGCCTTTGACCTCGGCCATGATGGAGGTCGACCCGAACCTGCTGACGCCCGATGCCGGCGGCGATTACTCGATTCTGAGAATCATCTCTATGACTTGGATCCTGCTGGGGATTGCGACGGTGGGACTTCCTCACGGAGCAATCAGGAGCCTGTCCTATAGAGACTCGCGAGCGCTCCATCGAGGAATTTTGCTCGCCAGCGTGATGATGTTCATCTTCACTTTCCTCACCTGGTTCTCAGGAGCCGCCGCCAATGCGGTGCTCGGGCCGGCCATCGAGGTTCCCGACCAGGTAATCCCTCTTACCATCATCGAGCTCTTCCCGCCGATCGTGGCCGGCGTCGCTCTCGCGGCGCCCTTTGCCGCCATCATGTCGACGGTATCGTCGATGCTGCTCGTGTGCGCGAGCGGTCTTGCCGAAGACATCTATGTCGACGCGATGAAGCGATCTCTGCCCGGAAAGAGGCGAGCGGCGTTCAATCGCCGCGTCACCTTGGCGCTGGGGCTGCTCGTGTTCATGATGGCGCTCACGCCCCCACCATTTCTCCAGCTCCTCGTGTTCTACGCGATCGGCGGACTGGCCTCCGGTTTGGTCGTGCCTTTGCTATGCGGTCTCTATTGGCCGAGAGCGAACACCGCGGGAGCGCTCGGCGCCGTCTACGCCGGAACACTCTCGTATATCGTGATGGCAACTTTCGTGCGAAGCCCTTTTGGTATTCACGACGTAGCTTGGTCGCTCTCGATCTCCGCCGTCGCCATGGTCGTGGGTAGCTTGGCGACGCCCCCTCCATCGAAGGAGATACTCGAGACTTTCTGGGGCAAGTAACAGCTATCCGGCTGAGCGGCCCTTCACGGCCTTCCACCGGTCCACGATGTCCAGGCCCTTCTTCCGGCGCTCTTCGAGCATCTCGAACCACTCATCCACAAGCTCGGTGAGCTCGATGAAATTGCCGTCAGGGTCGAGGATCGCCACGCTGATGAAAAAGCCCGTATCCTTCGGCGGGTAGAGGAGATCCACACCGCGCGCCTCGAGCTTTGCGGCGAGCGCGTGGACGTCGAAGACGCTGAAGGCGAGCTTGACCGCGCCGGCGCCCGACTTTCTGTCATCGGGGAAGTCGTCGATGGGGTGGATCGCGAAGTGGATGTCGCCGACATTACACCCCCAGTGCGGGAGGGTGTCGCCATGACGTTCTTCCTCGAGAGGGAGGTCGAGGACGTCGCGATAGAACGCGGCAAGGCGTTCCGGGTTCTCGGAGACGAGCAAGATTCCTGAAAAGAACTCCAGGCTCGTTGCGCTCATGGGCTCAGTTGGCGATTTGGAGGCGATTGTCGATGTTGATCACGCCAAAGGTGCTCCTTGCGATTGACTCGGCCTTAATCTTCTCGATGCGGTTTCGCACCGCTCCGGTCAGCATGACGTTCGGGCCGTCGACAATGATGTGGATGGGCGGGTTCGTCCGGTTGGCGTAGGTGAAGAACAGCTCGTGCCCGTAGATGTTCCGGAACAAGCGCGCTCTCAGGTTTTCATCGGACGCCGACGCGGGCAGGATCTGGAGCACGCTTTTGAGCTCGCGTACGCCGCGCACCCTCCCGACGCGCTCTTCGAGCTCGTTCTTTTTGAAGCCCATCGTTACGTAGCCGGTCAAGACCACGATGCCGCCGTCTTGTAGCTGGAAGCCGACATCGTCGAACACGGTGTAGTGGGGGTAGCTCAAGACTTTGCTGACGAGCTCCTTGACGAGGGCCGCGTCGCTTTCGGCCTCGGCGACGACAAGCTCGTCTTCGACGGCCGCAACACCCTCGACGGTCAGCGCGACCTCGATGGCCTTCATCTTGACGTAGGCACTGGCGGGCTCACCGCGTAAGGTCACGGTGTCGCCGGAGACGATGATTTCGGCGACTTCCTTATCGAGCTTCGCGTCTTTCAGCTTCGCCCACACCGCGTCTTCGAGCGCCTGGTCGGACTCTTGGCTCGAAGCTTTGCCTGACACTGGGGCTGCGAGCAAGATCACGAGCAGGGCCACCATGGACATCCCGAGCCTTCTCATCATGCCTGCATTCTAGCGCAGTTGCCTCGTTGAGGGCGCGGCAGTAGAGTGGCGACCATGGCGACGAAGAACTATTGGCTCATGAAGAGCGAGCCCGATATCTATAGCATCGATGATCTGAAAAAGGAAAAGCAGGCCTACTGGGAAGGCGTCCGGAACTTCAAAGCGCGCAACAACATGCGTGAGATGAAGATGGGAGACGGCGTTTTCTTCTACCATTCGAACGCGAACCCGAAGGCCATCGTGGGGATCTCGCACGTCTGTAAGGAGGCCTATCCCGATTTCACTCAGTTCGACGCGAAGCACAAGTACTACGACAAGCGCGCGACCAAAGAAAAACCCTATTGGGATATGGTGGATATCGAGTTCGTGAAGAAGCTCGACGAACCGTGGTCGCTCGAGATGCTTCGAGAAGTCGCAGAGCTCGAGAACATGGCGCTTCTCAAAAAAGGCCAGCGCCTCTCGGTGCAAACGGTGACGGCCGACGAGTGGAGAACGATATGCAAGCTCGCGGGTGTGTCTTCGAAGGTCTGAGTTTTAGAGCCTAAGGAGTGGGTGGCGTCTTGCTGCGTCGTCCGCGCGGGCGTTCGGCCCAGCGAAGTTTCTGCCGCAAGACGCGAAAGTAGTTCTTGTCACGAACGCTCACTAGCTTGACGGCGTTGCGGCTCTTGCGGACCCGAATGACGTCGCCAGGCTTGAGCAGTTCGCTGACCTGCCCGTCGAACGTGGCGTAGACCTCTCCGGGGTCGCCTCGGAGTGTGAGCGTGACGACGGCGCGATCGGGGATGACCACCGGTCGATAGGCCAAAGTGTGCGGGCAAATCGGCGTCAAGATCATCGCTTCGAGTTTCGGGTGGATGATGGGGCCGCCCGCCGCAAGGGAATAGGCAGTCGAGCCCGTCGGTGTCGAGACGATGAGCCCGTCGGCGCGGATGATAGCGACGAACTGATGGTCGACATCGACACTCACTTCGATGATGCGGGCGATGGCGCCTTTGGTGATCACAGCATCGTTGAGCACGCGCTCGGTGAGGATGACCTCGCCCTTGCGCTCGAGCTCGGCGGTCAGAAGCGATCGGTTCTCGATGCTCACATCACCGGCGACGATCCTCTCGAGTGTCTCGTAGAGATCTTTCAGCGAGACGTCGGTGAGAAATCCCAGACTTCCGAGGTTGACACCGAGGATCGGGACTTGCCGTGAGCGCATCGCGCGAGCGACTGAGAGCAGCGTGCCATCACCGCCAAGGACGATGAACATGTCCGCGTCCTTCGGCATCTTGTCGAGTGAAAAGCTCGCTCCCGTACCGACTCTCGTCGCGAGCAACGACTCGAGCGCGTGCCGGATGCCGCGCTCGTCGAGCCATTTGGTGAGGTCTTGAATGATGCTCTTCGCTTCTTTGGCGTGCCCTTTAGCGACGATGGCGACTTTCTTCGGATTCAGCTTCTTGTCTTTCATGAGGGTGCTTTCGCCAGTAGAAAGAATTCCTGATTGCCGTCAGCACCCTGGAGCACGGAAGGCGTGACGGCGAGTACTTTGAGCCCGAGCTTGAAAACGGTTACTTTGACGCTCGAGACGGCTTTTTCGTGTTTGTTCGGATCGCGCACGAGACCGCCGCGCTCGATCTCGCTCGGACTCAGCTCGAATTGCGGCTTAACGAGCATCAAGATATGCCCGCCCGGCTTCAAGATCGCCTTCAGCGCGGGCAGGACTTTCGTGAGCGAGATGAACGAGACGTCGATGGTAACGAGCGCGAAAGGCTCCGGAAAATCCTCCGCCGTCAGGTAGCGTGCGTTCACCTCATCGCGCACGTGCACTCTCGGATCGGAGTAGATCTTCCAATCGAGCTGCGCCCGGCCGACATCGAGAGCAGTCACTTCGGAAGCACCTCGTTTTAGCAGGCAATCGGTGAACCCGCCGGTGGAGGCGCCTATGTCGAGTACGTGCAGACCGGTCACATCGAGCGTTAGCGCATCGAGGGCTCCGGCGAGCTTCTCGCCGCCCCGTCCCACGAATGTTTTTGGGGGGCGGCGCCAGCGTAGCTCCGCGCCCTCTGCTACGACCGCGCCCGGTTTGTCGACGGGCGCGTCGTCGACAAGAAGCTCGCCTGCGAGAATGAGCCGCTTCGCTTTCTCACGCGTTGGGACCATGCCGCGTTCTACGACGAGCTTGTCGACGCGCTGCCGTGCCATCGTCGGCCTTTGGTCAGGAGGTTCGGCGAAGGAACAGCTTGGCGAGCTCGGCCAGAGGTTCGGCGCTCTCACCGAAAGGAGCGAGTGCGTCGAGGGCCTTCGCCACGAGCTCCTGAGCTTTCTCACGTGCATTATCGATCCCATGCACTTGTGGATACGTGGCTTTGCCGGCTCGAGCGTCCTTTCCCGCCGACTTTCCGAGTGTGTCGGCCGTTCCCGTCACGTCGAGAATATCGTCGATAATTTGGAAGGCCAGTCCGATGTGCTCGCCGTAGAGCGTGAGGCGCTCGATGTCGTCTTCGGAGCCGCCACCGATAATCGCGCCGACTTCCGCCGCTGCGCGAATGAGAGCGCCCGTTTTTTGGCGATGGATGAACTCGAGGCCGGCGGCGTCGGCCGGTGTCTGCTCCGCCTCGAGATCGGCGACTTGGCCGCCCACCATCCCGCTGGCGCCGGACGCTGCTGCGAGCCGCGCGACCGCGCGTAGTCGCTTCTCGGAAGGAACGGGCGAGTCGCCTTCCGCGAGCACCCTGAACGCATGGGTCTGGAGCGCGTCTCCCGCGAGGATGGCGATGGCGTCACCGAAGACCACATGAGAGGTCGGTTTTCCACGCCGGAGTGAATCGTCGTCCATGGCGGGGAGGTCGTCGTGCACGAGCGAATAGGTGTGGATCATCTCGAACGCGGCCGCCGCGGGTAACGCGTCTTCCATACGACCAGAAACCGCCTCCGCGCACGCCAATACGAGAATCGGTCGCATCCGTTTGCCCCCAGCAAACAGGCTGTAGCGCACCGCACGAGAGATCGTCCCCGGCGGCGTGTCCTCGCCGGGAACGCATTCGTCGAGAAACGACTCGATGACGGCAGCTCTCTCGGCCAGATAATCGTCGAACCGAAAGCTCACGGCTTTGGACTGACGGCTGGCGACGGATTTCATTCGTCGAGCTCCAAAGGTTTCCGACCCACCGGCTCCCCGTCTTCGTTGGTTTGGAGGAGCTCGATACGTTTTTGCGCTTCCTCCAGCTTGCTGTTGCAAAAACGCGCGAGCCGCACGCCGTGCTCGTAGCGCGCGAGCGATTTCTCGAGACTCAGATCGCCTTCTTCGAGCTCGCGCACGATGCCCTCGAGTGTTTTGAGCGCGTCTTCGAAATCCTTCGGTTTGACGTATTCAGCCTTCGGCTTGATGTTTTCAGGTTGTTCGATCGTCATCTTTGTCTTCCACCCGGCAGTGAAGACTACCTTTGTCGAGATCGACTCGCAAGGCGTCGCCCACCGCCGCGTCGGCCGCTCGACGCAGAAGCTTACCTTGAGCCGTCCACGTAAGGCTATAGCCACGACCGAGAACACCGAGAGGGGAAAGTGCGTCGAGCTTGGCACCGAGTGCTGTGAGCGTCCGGTGGGCCCCCTCCCGTGTGCGAAGCTCGGCCGCGTCGAGACGTCCGGATAAGGCCGTGAGGGTCGCGCGGGCCTGGCCGAGCTTGTGGTCCATCCGCTGCGCTTCGAGCCGTCGTGTCGTCTCGTCGAGGCGTTTTCCGAGCGCCGCGAGGCGCCGTTCGACGAGGCGCCGGATGCGGTAATCGGCCTCGTCGACTTGCTGGCTGCGGCGCTCGACGCCGTGGCGCACCGCCATGAAAGCATGATGGGCCGCGACCCGCTGCACGTTCGCTTCGAGCCGGTCGCGCCGGGCGTGGATGCTCTTATCCAAACGCCCTTTCAGAACCGTGACGCGCTCGAGGAAATCTTCCTTGCGCTCCACCACCATCTCCGCGGCGGCCGAAGGTGTCGCGGCGCGTCGGTCGGCCACGAAATCCGCGATGGTGAAATCTGCCTCGTGTCCTACCGCGCTCACGACCGGGATGCGGGATGTTGCGATGACCCTCGCGACCGACTCTTCGTTGAACGGCCATAGATCTTCGAGCGATCCACCGCCGCGTGTCACGATGAGCACGTCGAAGCCGCCCATGCGATTCAGGACTCGGACACCTTGGGCGATCTCCGCTGCGGCGAAGCTTCCTTGCACTTTGGCAGGGTAGACGAGCACCTCGAGATTTGGATAGCGCCTGTGGAGGATACGGCACACATCACGTACGGCGTCCCCCGAAGGCGAGGTGACGATCCCTACCCGTTGCGGCAGGAGCGGGAGGGGCCGCTTGCGGCTTTCGGCGAACAGGCCCTCTTTTTCGAGCTTGGCTTTCAGCTGTTCGAAAGCGAGCTGGAGCTCTCCTTTGCCGCGCGGCTCGATCCGCTTCACTTGGATCTGGTAGTTGCCGCGCGGCTCGTAGACGGTAATGTGACCCCAGACGAGCACCGCCATCCCATTCTCGGGACGAAAGCGCACGCGTCGCGCGTCCCCTTGAAACATCACGGCGGAAATCTGGGCCTGGTCGTCCTTGAGCGTGAAGTAACGGTGACCTGAGGAGGGGCGTTTCAAGTTCGAAAGCTCGCCGGCGATCCAGATCCCCGTGAAGGCGCGCTCGAGATGGTTCTTGATGTGGCGCGTGATCTCGCCGACCGAGTAAATCGTGCGTTCCGCGTCGCGGCTCGCTGAGGAGGAAGACACGATCTTTACAGGCCTTGCAGCCTTACAGGCTCGAGAGGTCGGCTTCCGTGAGCTTGAAGCGCTTGATGTCGCGAGCGAGCCCGGTCTCCTCGTCGATATCGATGACGACGCCGCACATCCAAGGGTTCGCCTTCGCGGTCTCGAACTTGGTGGGGACCCCTTTCAAAAAGCGCGGGAGCGATGTTTCGGGCGCGATGCCGATGACAGAATCATAGGGGCCGCACATGCCGAGATCGGTGATATAGGCCGTGCCTTTGGGGAGGATGCGCTCATCCGCGGTGGGGACGTGGGTGTGGGTTCCCACCATTGCGGAAACGCGTCCGTCGAGATACCAGGCCATCGCCATTTTCTCGGACGTTGCCTCGCCGTGAAAGTCGATGAGGATGAACTTCGTCTTCTTGCTAAGGGTCTCGAGCTCGCGGTCGATGCCTTTGAAGGGACAATCGATGATGGGCATGAAGACGCGGCCCTGCAAGTTGACGACGGCGACGTCGAGTCCCGACGCGGTCGTGGCGACGTAGCTTCCGCCCCCTTGGCACGAATCGGGGTAGTTGAGCGGGCGCAGAAGGCGCGGCTCGCGATCGATATAGCCGAGAATTTCTCTCTTGTCCCAGACGTGGTTTCCGGTCGTGAGCACGTCGACACCCGCCTCGAAGAGCTGGTCCGCGATGTCCGGCGTGACGCCAAAGCCCGCCGCGGCGTTCTCTACGTTGATGACGATGAGGTCGAAATCGTCCTGCTTTCGGAGGTGCCGAAGCCCGTCCCGGACGATCTTGCGGCCCGCCTTGCCGACGATGTCGCCGGCGACGAGAAGCTTCACTTCACTGCCGTCTCGGCGGTTTGCGAGGACGAGGAACGGCCCGAGATTCGCGCCGGAGTCTCGGCGATACGGAAAATCTTGCCGTGATCGACGAGGGCAGCCTTCAAGACTTCATCGACTTGATCCATGAGCTTGAACTCGATATCCCGCCGGACATAAGAAGGAAGCTCGTCAACGTCCTTTCCATTGATCCTCGGAAGCACGACGGTATCGATCTTGGCGCGCCGCGCCGCGAGAACTTTTGACTTCACGCCACCGACGGGAAGCACATTCCCGCGCAGCGTGATCTCGCCGGTGAGCGCGACGTTGCGGCGAATGGGCGTATCCGTGAGGACCGAGATCATCGCGAGGGCCATCGTGACGCCCGCCGAGGGGCCGTCCTTGGGGATGGCGCCCTCCGGGATGTGGATGTGGATGTCATGCGTCGAAAAGTGGCTTTCGTCGATGTGAAACTCCGCAGCTCGCGAGCGCGCATAGGAGAGCGCCGCCCTCGCGGATTCTCGCATCACCTCTCCAAGGGTGCCCGTCAAAATCAGCTCGCCCTTGCCTTTCATCACGATTGCTTCGACGAATAGTATCTCGCCACCGGTCGGTGTCCAAGCGAGCCCCGTCGCGACGCCGACCCGGTCCTTTTCCAAATTCTCTTCCGGGATGTGCATGGCCGCGCCGAGAAAACGCGTGAGATTCCCGGCGGTCACGCGACTCAGCTCTTCACGTCCCTGGGCAACGCGCTTGGCGACTTTGCGGCAGACGCGCGACACCTGACGCTCGAGACCACGCAGTCCTGCTTCGCGCGTGTAGCGGGTAATCATCTGCCGTAATGATTCATCGCTGAACGTGATCTGCTTCGTGGTCAATCCGTTCTCCGCGATTTGGCGCGGCAGGAGGTGGCGATTCGAGATCTCGAGCTTCTCTTCTTCTGTATATCCCGTGAGCTCGATTACCTCCATCCGGTCGAGGAATGCGGGCTGGATCGGGTCGAGCTGGTTCGCGGTCGCGATGAACATCACGTTCGAAAGATCGAAAGAGACGCCGAGATAGTTGTCACGGAACGTGTGGTTCTGCTCGAGGTCGAGAACTTCGAGAAGCGCGGAGCTCGGGTCGCCGCGATAGTCAGAGCCGAGCTTGTCGACCTCGTCGAGCATGAAAACCGGGTTGCACGTGCCCGCTTGCTGGAGCCCTTGAATGATACGGCCGGGCATCGAGCCGACATAGGTGCGGCGGTGGCCGCGGATTTCTGCTTCGTCGCGCACGCCCCCGAGAGAGATGCGGTGAAACTGGCGGCCCACCGCCCGCGCGATCGAGCGGCCAAGCGAGGTCTTGCCGACGCCGGGAGGGCCGACGAAGCACAGGATCGGGCCTTTCATTTTCTTTTTGAGCTTTCGCACCGCGAGATATTCGATGATTCGGTCTTTGACGCGCTCGAGCCCGTAATGGTCGTTATCGAGAATGGCGCGGGCCTGATCGAGGTCGAGACTGTCGCGGCTGTGCTTGCTCCACGGTAGATTGACCATGCACTCGAGATAGTTCCGGAGCGTCGCCGTCTCCGCGGCGTCGGGATGCATCCGCTCGAGTTTTCCGAGCTGCCGGTTAACTTCTTTGAAGACGTCTTTAGGCATCTTCGCCTTGCGCGCTTTGCTGCGAAACTGCCGCACTTCTTCGGCGAGCTCGTTACCTTCTCCGAACTCGGACTGAATCGCTTTCAATTGCTGCCGGAGGAAGAACTCACGCTGGCTGCGATCCATTTCGCCGCGCGCTTGAGAGCTGATCTGCTGTTGCATCGTGAGGACTTCGAGCTCTTTGGTGATGAGCTCGTGGACCTTCTTGAGGCGCACGCTCGGTTCGATCGTCTCGAGGATTTCTTGCGCCGCGTCGACTTTGAGATCGAGATTCGAGACCGCGAGATCGGCGAGCCGACCTGGGTCATCCAAATTCGCGGCGATGACCATCACTTCGGGTGAGATGGACTTGCCGAGGTTGACCGACTTCTCGAGCGCTTCTTTGACGTTGCGCATGAGCGCTTCGAGCTCGAGCGAATCTTCTTCCCACTGTTCTTCGTCTACGGATGTGAGATTCGCGAGAAAATACGGGCTTTCCTGACGGTAGCCGTCCACATGCGCACGATTCATGCCTTGGACGAGGACCCGGATTCGGCCATCGGGAAGCTTCAGCATGCGCATGATGACCGCGACCGCACCCATGCGGTGGAGCTCGTCCTTACCGGGTGTCTCGCGATCCTGGTCTTTCTGCGCTACGAGGCAGATCATCCGGTTATCGGCGAGGGCCGAGTCGACCGCCCTGACGGATTTGTCGCGACTCACGTAGAGAGGGACGATCATGAAAGGGAAGATGACGATATCCCTCAGCGGGAGTACGGGCAGTGATCCCGGGACGTCAATCGAGTCTTCTGTTTCGTTCGTTTCCGGGTCCATGTCCATTGTCGTCTGAGCTCAGCTTCCTGCCGTTTCGATTGTCAATCGGAACTCGGATCCTCGACGATCCTCGAGCTTCGGGATCGTCACCGTGAGCACGCCGTCTTGGAGCTCTGCGCGCGCCAGGGTCAAGTCGGTCGCCTGGTCGATGTAGAGGGAGCGGCTGAATTTGCCAAAGCTTCTCTCGAGGCAAAGATAGCCTCGCACCGTGTCGTCGACCGGAGGTTTTCGTTTCTCGCCCGAAAGCACGAGTTTTGGCCCGTTGAAGACGACCTCGAGCTCGTCGACGGCGAAACCAGGCGCTTCGACGTTGACGACAACGTTTTTTTCGTCTCGAGAACGTCGACGCGAGGAAACCACTCACCGAGGTCGATGCCGGGCTCGGCGCTGTCGATTTGGGCGAGGTGCTCGAAAAGCTTGTTGATGTCTTTTCGCAAACTCGTTACTTCGGGAAGAGCGTCCCTTTTCTGGACCATTATGCCTCTGAAGGAAAGAATTGATCTGACCGTAGCACACGCAGTTACGCCCGTCAAAGGAAGGAGCGCGAAGGGGTAGCAAGCAGGGTAGCAGGCGGCAGGTAGCCGGTAGCAGAAAGCGATCTACAGACGCTTGACAACAATAACCGTGACGTCGTCCGTCGCAGGTCTGCCCTTGGTATAGGTCTCGACGTCGCTTTGGATGAGTTTTTCGAGCTCCACGACCGATAGCGACTCGTTTTCCTTCACGAGCTCGGCAAGGCGGTCCTCGCCGTACTCTTCCTCGTCGTCGCCCCAAGCTTCGCTGATGCCATCGGTGAAGACGACGAGGATGTCCCCGGGCAGAAGCTCGGACTCGCCTTCCGTGAAGGGCGCAGAGTCGAAAAGTCCGAGCACCGTGCCGCCTTCCTCGAGGCGCTCGATGGAGTTTGTGGCCTTCCTGTAGACGATCGGCGGGATGTGTCCGGCGTTGACGTAGCGCATCTTTCCCGAGGGCGTCTCGAGATCGCACAGAAAAAACGTTGCGTAGAACTGCGGCGGAGAATTATCGAAGACGACCCCGTTCGTCTGGCTGATGATATCGACCACCGTCTTTTCGCGCTTGGTTGCGAAGTGGATCGTGGCCCGCAATACCATCATCATGAGCGCCGCGCCCGCGCCTTTGCCCGAGACGTCCCCGAGGGCCACGAACAACCCGTCCTTCCGCTCGATGAAATCGTAATAGTCGCCGCCGATCGTGTAGCAAGGCGTGTTCGTGCCGACGAGCTCCCACCCCTCGATGGAAGGCGCACCGCTCGGCAAACGCCCTTGCTGGATATTGCCGGCGAGCTCAAGCTCCTTCTCCATGCGCTTTTTCTCGATCATCTCGTCGAGAAGTCTGGAGTTCTCGAGCTTGATCGCTGCCACGTTGGCGAGTGATGTGAGAAGCGTGAGGTCGTCCTGACTAAAGGAATTTTCCCTTATGAGACTATCGACGTAAATGAGCCCCATCACCGTCTCGTCGTGCCAAAGAGGCACGCACATCGCCGAGCGGATGCCGAGCGAGACGATGGAATCTTGCTTGTTGAACCTCGGGTCGCTGAGAGCGTTGTTCGTCAGGATGGAGACCTTCTCCTGTACGACCTTGTCGGCGATCGAACGGCTGAAACTGATCTCTTCGTCAGGGTCTTTTTCGCTGCTCGTTCGGACCGATTTGACCTTCAGGTCGCCGTTCGATTGCAGCATCAGGACGCCGCGCTCGGCGCGGATCACTTTGAATGCGAGCTCAAGGATGAACTCGAGGAGCTCGTCGACGGGACGGTTACTAATGAGCGCCATGCTCGCTTGGCTAAGGGCGCTGAGGATCTGGTTCTGCTTTCGGATGCGGGCGGGCTCGTCCGCGAGGGCGCGTTTTGCGGGGCTCCGCTCGCCCAAGTTGTCCCACGTGTCCTCCTGCGACGTCGCCGCCGCGAGAAGCTGTTTGGTCGGGAGGACAACCGTTCCCGCCATGTCGAAGCCGCCCGGCGTGAGCCGGACGTTACCCGCGGCGTCGTCGACGAACGTCAACTGTTGGTCGCCGAGCGTGATCACGTCGTCGTTTTGGAGCGGGATGATGTGGGCGATCTTCTCGCCGTTCACATAGGTCCCGTTGCGACTCTCGAGGTCGGCAATCGTGAAGTCGCCATCGTCGTTGCGGATCTCCGCGTGATGGCGTGAGAGCCATTGGTCCGCCAAGACGAGATCGTTTCGCTTGGAGCGGCCGATGCTGATGACGTCCTTCTCGAGAGGAAAGTGGTAGGCCTCTCCGTGAAGGGGCTTGACGACGAGCTCTGGAGTGCTTGCCATGCTGACGAAACTCGGACCGAGAGTCGCTACCTTACGCGAAGCCCCCAGGCGGTCACAATGCCACTAGCTTCCAAGCGGGTTCTCCTCGTCCAATGCGTGCGAGGGCGCTGAAGGCTCGTGCCCTCCCGCGGACAGCTCGGGCGTCTTGGGCGTCTCGGGCGTCTCGGGCGTCTCGGGCGTCTCGGGCGTCTCAGGCGTCTCAGGCGTCTCAGGCGTCTCAGGCGTCTCACGCGTCTCACGCGTCTCACGCGTCTCACGCGTCTCGGGCGTCTCAGGTGTCTCACGCGTCTCGGGCGTCTCAGGCGTCTCAGCCGTCTCGGCTGTCTCGGCGGTCTCGGTCGTGTTAGTCGTCTCAGCTGTCTCGGGCGTCGCGAGCGTCTCGGGCGTCTCGAACGTCGCGGACGTTTCGGAAGTTTCGGAAGTCTCGGGGGTCGCGAGCGTCACGGCCGTTTCGTCTTTCTGGACTTCGATTTGGATGGCCGGATCCGCTTGGGCATGCGCCAACTCGTCCGCGCTCAAAGCCTCCTCTGCTTTTCGCTGCTGGCGCGCGGCTCGGCGACGCTCCTTGGCTTCTTGTTTTTCCTTGCGCTCGTGCTCGGCCAAGGACTCTTGAAGGACGCGGGTCATGAACGCTTGAGCTTCCGCTCGGGTGCAGTCCCTGGAAATCGACACTTCCGCGGCGAGCCAGCTTCGAATTTTCTTGTGCGTCAGCTCTTCCTCGCGATCGAGGCCGTCCGTTTGGCGCAGCAGATGAAGCTGTTTCAGCGCGCGCGAGAGCGCTTCGGGGGAGCCGTCCACGATGAGCTGTTCCGTGAGCGCGTGGCGCTCGTCCTCATCCCCGATGGGCTCCTCGAACTCGGACGAGAGAACGCGCTTGATCTCTTCGGAAGCCGCCCCCGCCGGTCGGAGGTTGAGCTGGGGTACGCGGGCGAGAGGGATCAGGATACGGCTGCCCTCCTCCAAATCCTCGAGCTCCAAAAGCTCCGTCCCAGGCGCCGCGCGGTCTTCCGTGACCCCGCGATAAATACAGTGGCCGAGCTTCGGATAGAACACCGGCTCGCCGGGCTCCGGAAGCCCCGCCAGAGCCGGATTTTCATGCGCCACCGTTCACCTCCCTTCGTTAGTCTCGCGTTAACAATATCACGTCTTGGTCGGGGGGAAAGGCTGGGTCGCTTTCCCGCGACCGCCTCCCCCCCGATGGACCCGAGGCCGCGCCGTGGCGACTCGCGAGCCCTCGGCAGAGGGTGGCGCTAAAACATACCGTTTAGCACGGGGTAGGCCGGTAAGGTTGGGGCGAGCGGCACGCCACCCGCTGCCTTCATCAGCGCCGAGCCGGTTGAGCCAGTTCTGCGCCGATCGGGCGCTAACTTATGCCAAACGGGCGGGGGATGTCAACAGTGGCTGGTGCAGCAATTTTCCCAATGTAAACGGAACTTGCCGGTTCTCCGTTTGCCCTGGACCCTCAGTTCAACATGCCGATCTTGGTCTTCAGCTGCTCGATGAGCGAATCGACGTCGTCAGCGTCTGGGGCGTCTGGGGCGCTTTGCCGGTACTGGGCGAGCTCTCGGACCGCTTCGAGGGGGCGGTCGAGCCGCGCCAACAAAACGCCGCGATCCCGCAGTTCTCCGAGCGTGTTGGGCGCCAGAAGCAGCATTCTCTCGACCGCGGCGAGGGCGCGGGCCGAGTCACGCTCGCGGAGATAGATCGATTTCAAGTTCCCGAGCATCCGGAACAGCAACATGCGGCGGCTCGTCGGGCGCAGCAGCTTGGGCTCATGCTGCACACGGCCGCCGAAGGAGGCGTTGAGGCGCGATTGGAGCTCTTCGTGCCCGAGGACGGATCCGCCGTGGAACGGATCGACGACGATCTCTTCGTCCGATGAACCGTGTTTGACGAGAAAATGCCCGGGGTAGCCGACGCCTTGGAGGTCGAAGCCGATGCGGCGCGCTACCTCGAGATACAACGTCGAGAGCGTGATCGGGATACCGAGGTGACGGTCGAGCACTTCGTTCAGGAAACTGTTGCGCGGGTCGTGATATTGAGACGCGTTTCCGGAAAAGCCTTCCTCCTCGACGAGCACTTGGGTCATCCGGGTGAGCGTTTCGTGCGGGCCCGCGTCGCCGTGGAGTCGTGAGTCGACGCGCTCCGCCAACCTATCGATCATCTTCAGATAGCTCTCGACGCAGAGGGTCGGATATTCCTCGGCGGCTATGAGGAGCGCAGCGCGGTCGAGCTCGAAATCATCTCCGGGAGACTCGATGAGCTCGCGGAAGCTGGCACGCGCGGTCACTTTGGGGAAGCCTCTGTCATAATGAACTTGTGAAGGCCTCCGCATCTGTGGCGAAGACCTTCGCTCACCATCCTAACATCTCTTGTTTTCCTGGTGCTCATGCTCGTGCTGTTTCCATGTTATTTGAAGAAAAGCTGATTTATTCCCCGTCGCGCGGCTTCAATACCACGCCCGAAGCGCTGGGTCTCCGTCACGACGAGCTGACGCTCGTCACGGAGGATGGTGAGGGTGAGCGTATCCATGCGTGGTTCCTACCTACAGGTGCTACCGGCCCCGAGCCGCGGTTCACCGTGCTCATGTGCCACGGCAACGCGGGCAACATCTCGGACCGGCTCGAACGGACGCTTCTGATGCAGGTAAACCTCGGGACGGACGTTCTTCTCTTCGACTATCGAGGTTTCGGCGAAAGCTCGGGAAGCCCGACCGAGGAGGGAACCTACGAAGACGCCCGTGCGGCTTATCGCTATCTGGTGCGCGAGCGCGGCCTCGACGCTCGGAACATCGTTTTGTTTGGAGAATCTCTCGGCGCCGCTGTCGCGCTCGACCTCGCCCTCGAAGTCGAGGCGGCCGGGCTCGTACTCGAAGCGCCGTTCACATCGATTCGTGACATGGCGAAGGAGGTGTATCCCTTCGTTCCGATGTCGTGGCTCAGAACCCATTACGACAATCTCGGAAAGATCCTGCGCCTCGGAATGCCGCTTCTCGTCGTGCACGGAACCGCCGACCCTACGGTTCCGTTCGAGCAAGGGCGTCGTCTCTTCGATGCGGCTTCGGAGCCAAAAGTCTTTTTCGAGGTCGAGGGTGCGGGTCATACGGACGCGTTTGTAGTAGCTCGAGATCGCTACTGGAGCACGTGGCGGGATTTTCTATCGAGTTTATCTTTTGAAGGGAAGTGACGTCACCGTCGCCTTCTGTCCTGCGACGCTCACGACGGTTCCGGGCTCGAAGAAATCGCGCTTGATATAGGCCAGCGCCAGGACGGCGGCGAAGCCCGGCGAGAACGCGACGCTCTTGAGCTCGCCCGCCTCTTTGCCGTCCGAAGTGATCGGGGCGCCTTTAGCCACGGGCTCGTCTCCGTCGATCCGAAGGCCGACGAGCTTGCGGTTGAGGTGCCCGCGGTGTTTGAGTCTCACGACGTATTCCTGCCCGATGTAGCACCCCTTGTCGAAATCGATCGCGTCCTCGAGCCCCGCTTCGGCCGGCATGTGCGCGTCGTCCATGTCGATGCCGAAGCGCGGTTGCCCGGCTTCGATGCGGCGCACTTCGGCGAGCTCTGGACTGCCGATGACGACACCTTCGGCGATGGCTTTCTCCGCGAGAGAGACCGCTTCGTCCGGCGGCGCGGCGACGTCGAACCGCGGGCTCGATGCGTTTCGGATCGCCGTGACGCGGGCTAATCCGACCGGGCGAAACCCGAGGTGGGGGAGGTCTTCGAGCTCTGATGCGGCGCAACCCGTCAATGTGGAGACAAGCGCAGCGGAGGCGGGCCCCTCGAGCGAAAAGGCGGCTTCGTCGAGAAGCGAGAGCGTTATATCTTCCGAGATGATGTAGCGCGATAGGCCTTGCTTCAAGGCTTCGGCCCGAAGCGCCTCTACTTCCAACACAAAGCGCTCGCCGTCGCGGTAGACCGTCATGTCGGAGACGAGCTTGCCTTTCGTGGTCAGAAACGTTGCGGGCGTGCCGCTCTGCGGGGCGAGCTTCTTGATGTCGGCGCTGAGCATGTTGTGAAGAAAGCTCTCACCGTCCTTTCCGGCCGCTTCGATGCGGACCCGGTGAGAACGATCGAAGATCGCCACCGCCTCCGAGGCCGCGTGGTACTGCGCCTCGAAGCTTGCTGTAGGGTTTTCTAGAAGCTCCGTGAGTCGACTCTCCGGTATCGCGCTCGTGCCGTTACCCGTCATGCGAACGTACTATACTAGAACGTCCTTGTGAGGAGTAACGGCATGGATTTTCCCCTAGATTACGTCCGCGGATGCTTTACGTCGCTCGACCATGCGGACGAAGTCTATTTCGACGGGGTCGCTGCGCCGCGGGCGCTGGCTGCAGTCAAATCGTGCGAAGAGAACGGTTTCGACCGAAACGCCCATTCGCTTTTGAAGGAGACGCGCGAGAGTCTCGCTTTTTTTCTGAACTCGAACGTGGATTGGGCCGAGGAGGAGATCTGGATCGGGCGCGATGCGGCGGAGATGACGACACGTTTGAGTCTCGCTCTCGCGTCCGAGCTCGAGCTAAAATCGGAGATCCTCGTCACCGAGCTCAAGGATGAAAAGAGCCTGGCACCCTGGCTCGGCCTCGACGAGCGCGGCATGAAGATCGTCCCGTGGCCCGTCAAACGGCCCAGCGCCGGGATCGATACAGAGGCGTTCGCCTCTTTCTTGACGGAACGGACGCGGCTTGTTGTGATGGCGAAGTGCTCGGCTGCGGTCGGGACCGTGGTGGAGCTACTGCCGGTCGCTCTCGGCGTTCAGGATCACGCGAGCTCGCTCTTGGTCAACTGGTCCTCGTTTCTTCCTCATGGCGCCATCGATGTGCGGTTCTTGAGAGCGGACTTCGTAGTGGCCTCGACGCGCACCTTTTTCGGCTCGAATGTCGGCTTCGTCTGGGGCAAGCGCGAGCGGATGCAGAAACTCCGCGACGCGTCGCCAGAGCTCTTCGAAGGGCCCGAGATCGGCGCCAAAGCGCTCGCCGGATTCCGCGCCGCCCTCCGTTATGTCGAGGAGCTGGGTCTTCTGACGCGAGACATGCAGTTGCAGCCTTCGGAGGATTACGATCGCCGGCGTCACATGCGCCGCGGCATGCAAGTTATCCGGCACTACGAACGCACTCTGACGGCGCTCATGATGCGTCGACTCAACGGTGTTCCCGGTGTAACGGTCTACGGTATTCGCGACGACGCCGCGGCGGCTAACAGGCTGCCTCATCTGTTCTTTCGCATCGAAGGACGAGCGCCCGCGCAGGTCGCGGCCGCTCTCGGCGAGCGCCATATCCGTGTGAGCCATGGAAATTGCGGCGCTCCGAGACTCATGAAAGCCCTCGGCCTTCCGGAGGACGAGGGCGCGGTGTCCGCAACGCTCCTCCATTACAACAGCGAGCGCGACATTGAACGCTTTGCCGATGCGCTCCACGATATCGCCCATGAAGCCTGACCCCGCGCACTCATTCACCGGATGATGGTTTGAAGATACTGGCGGACCCTTTTTTTCCGGAGGCGATCGTCCAAGCTCTGAACGAAGCGGGATATGACGCGGTGCACTCGGTCGAGATCGGCGCCTCGGATCTGCCTGTCCGTGAGTTTCTCCGCCTCGCGGCTCTCGAGTCGCGCATCGTTGTGACCCGCAATCGAAGCCTCGCGCGGCTCGTCGAGTCCGATACCGGCGCTTGGCCGTCGGTCATCTTCTTTCGTCAGGATTCGATGGAGGCGCATCAGGTCACGTCGACGCTCTTCAATTTATTGAAGTTGTTCGATGCCGACTTGAAGGACGGCGCGCTCGTGATCGTACGGGAAGGGCAGACGCTTCTTCGAAAGTTCACGAAGCCCTAGTGCTCGAACCCGCTAATCTTGAAGTCCTAGGCCATTTTTGGTGCTGACAAGGCGAGCCGACGACGTAATATCTAGATATTTCGAGGAGGAGCAACGCAGTCAGCGCCGAAAAGGGCCAGGAATTCACGGCAGGATTAGCGGGTTCGGGCACTAGTGCCCGGCTAGGGACAGAGCTGTCGCCTGTAGAGTACGGCCTAAAGCAGCCCGAAAACCGTTAAGCCCAAATTCTACGCCGCTTAGCTTCTTGGCATCATTGCTGCAATTAGCGTCGGGCTGGAGGTGATTTATGAAATGTCTTATAGCGTCGGTACTGGCGGTCGCGATCGCGACGCCCTCGCTAGCGCAGATCTCGTTCGAAAAAGTCGAGTCCCGAACGGGCTACGGCACCGTGGAGGAGGGGGACAAAGGCGTCCTCACCATCGATTCCGAGACGATTCGGTTCGACGATCGTGGTCACGTTTTTACCATCCCGACGAGCTCCGTGACAGAGCTCTACTACTCACGGGTTTCCGGCCGCAGGCTCAAATCGGCCATTTTCATCTCACCGATCCTCTTCCTCTCGAAGGGCCGCAAACACTATGTGTCCATCACGTTCGAAGACGAGCCCACGCGTGGCGCGATCGAGCTCAAGCTCGACAAGAAAAACTACCGAGGTCTCCTGCGAACGCTCGAGCAGATGACGGGGCTCGCGGTCTTCTACGAACAGGAAGGCATCAAGGACACCGCGCAAGACATCGCCGTGCGTGACGTCGATGGGTCCAAAGCGACGATGGAGATTTCTTCGTTTCCGAGCGATGCGGAAATCGAGATCGATGGCGCCTTCAGCGGGACGGCGCCGAGACGCAAAAGCCTCGAGCCGGGCGCCTACACAGTCCGCGTCTCGAAACGCGGCTACGAAACATGGGAGCGCGAGATCGTCGTGGATGCCGGCGAGGCGGTCAACGTTCACGCCGAGCTCATCCGCGCGAAATAGCTATCGGCTGCCCCAAGTCCCGCGACGCCGATCAGGGGGCTGCGCGGGGGCGAACTGGACGCATGGTGCCTGTCCACTCTCGCCTCTGCGCTCCCTCGATCGCACGAAAAATCCGTACAATGAGACTCTTCTGACCCATCCCGGCCAGAAATACCCGATAGGCATGACCAGGTCATTATTGGGTGCCAGGTCGAATGTCGTGTGTGGAGCTGAAAGTAGCTGCTAACTACTTTATATTATCCGATTATATATACTCATTTTAACTAAATTGTGGAATTCTGGAAAACTTGACATACTCCTTACATTTACTTATGATGCTCCAGTCATGGAACCGCTGCACCGTACGTTGCCGACGACGCTCGGCCATAAAATACGTCTCGACCCGACGCCGAAGCAAGAAATCTACCTGCGGCGTGCCTGTGGCGTTGCTCGCTTCGTTTGGAATTGGGCTCTCGAGCGATGGCGGCAAGAATTCGAAGCGGGCGGCAAACCCTCGGGCTTGTCTCTAAAAAAACAGTTCAACGCCATCAAAGGTGACTATTTTCCTTGGGTTTATGAAGTCAGTAAGTATGCGGCCCAGCAACCGTTTCTTCATCTTCAGTCGGCCTTCCGCAACTTTTTCGCCAAAAGGGCACGCTATCCACGGTTCAAGAGAAAGGGGGTGCATGACAGTTTCTATATCGGCAATGATCATCTGAAGCTCGACGGCAAACGCGTTTGGATCCCGAAGCTAGGGTGGGTGCGGATGCGAGAAGAGCTTCGCTTCCGAGGCAGTGTGGTCTCAGCGGTGATATCGCGCAGGGCGGACAAGTGGTTCGTGAGTCTGACGGTGGAGCTCGAGGACAAGCCTGAATGCTGCGAGAGCCAAGCAGCGGTGGGCGTGGACTTGGGGGTCCATCGATTGGCGAGCCTGGCCACGTTGTCAGACGAGGAGGCGATTGAAGGTCCGAAACCGCTCAGGCGCGAGCTCAAGAAGCTGAGACGATTGTGTCGTCAACTATCTCGTAAACGGAAAGGGTCGAAAAACCGTGAAAAAGCGCGCCTGAAGCTAGGGCGACTGCACTACCGGCTCAGTTGCATCCGACAAGACTCTCTGCACAAGCTCACGACTTACTTGACGAACAACTACGGCTGGATCGCTATCGAGGACCTGAACGTCAAAGGCATGCTTGCGAACCGTCGATTGGCACGGGCGATCTCGGATATGGGCTTTCATGAATTTCGTTGTCAGCTCGAATACAAGGCGGCACTTCGCGGGAACCATGTTGTGGTTACCGATCGCTGGTTCGCTTCTTCCAAGATGTGCAGCGGTTGTGGTGCCATCAAGGAGTGCTTGTCGCTTGGCGAGCGTCAGTACCAATGTTCGGTGTGCGGACTTACGAAAGATCGCGATTTCAACGCCGCGAAGAATCTTTTATGTACGGTGAGCTCCACCGGAACTGAAGCCTGTGGAGAGGAACGCTCTGGCCCCAGCGCACGCTGGGGTGAAACGATCCTCTGTGAAGCAGGAACCGGAGCTTGATCAGATTTGATCAGGTTTTGGAGAGCGGCATGATGAAGCATGGCCCGAGGCGCTCGAAAATCTCGATAAGGTTTTCGGCGCCACTCCATGAGCCGTCGTCTAACAAGCGCATGAACCTGACGTTCATCCTGCGCCCCAGGTTATGCTTCGGGTAAACTCTCACGTCGACGCGAGCAAACGCTTATAATGCGCCGCGCCCATGGACGACGTTTTCTACTTTGGCGAGGACGGCTTAAAAGTCGATGAAGTCTCGATTTCCCGGCTGGCGGAGTCCGTCCCGACACCTTTCTATGTGTACGGGGTTTCGGCGCTCGTGGAGCGCTTTCGCGCGCTCGAGCGCGCGTTCGAAGCGTTCGCGCACTTGCACTGTGTGGCGCTCAAAGCGAATAGCCAGCCGGCGCTTCTCAGGCCGCTCATCGCGGAAGGGGCAGGCGCCGAGGTAGTCTCGGGTGCGGAGCTCGCGCTCGCGCTCGCGCTCGGCTTTCCACCGTCGCGCATCGTGTTCTCGGGCGTGGGCAAGACCGAGCGAGAGCTGCGCGCTGGTCTCGAGGCGGATATTCGCATGTTTCTCGTCGAGTCCGAGACCGAGCTCAGGGTGCTAAACGAGCTTGCCGCCTCCGATGGACGGAAAGGCCGCGTGGCACTCCGGCTGAACTTGGATATCGATCCGGGGACGCACCCGCACGTCGCGACGGGGGTCTCGACGGCCAAGTTCGGCGTCGACGCCGTCGAGGCCGAGCGGCTCTATGCGGCCCATGAAGACTTTGCCCATCTCGAGCTCGTGGGGATCCACTCGCATATCGGCTCGCAGATCACGTCGATGGAGCCCCTCGCCGAGAACGCTCGCACGCTCGCAGAATGGGTGCGCAAATTGCGAGACCAAGGCGTCCCGCTCCGCTATGTCGATATCGGGGGCGGGATTGGCATCCCGTATGAGGGCGAGGAGACGCCGAGCTTCGATACCTATGCCGAGGGTGTCATCGAACCGCTCGCGGAGCTCGATGTCGAGATCCTCACCGAGCCTGGCCGCGTACTACTCGGCCCCGTGGGCGCGTTCATCGTGCGGGTGCTCTATGTGAAAAAAGTGCACGGGCGCAACTTTGCCGTCGTCGATGCTGGAATCAACGACCTCATCCGCCCCGCCTTCTATAACGCTTATCATCGTGTCGTTCCCGTTGCGGGTAGCGGGAGTAGCGCGACGAAGCCCGTGGACATCGTCGGCGCGGTGTGCGAGAGCTCGGATGTATTCGCGTGCAATCGGGAGCTTCCCGAGCTCAGCCGTTCCGACATCCTTGCGATTTTAGACACGGGCGCATACGGTTTCGCGATGGCCTCGAACTACAATTTGAGACCGCGCCCTGCGGAAGTCGTCGTGGAAGGCGCCGAGCACCGCATCGTGCGCGCGGCAGAGACAGAGAAGGAGCTCGTCAGTCGCGAGCTCGGGAAGGCAAACGTGTGACGACCTATCGTCCCTTGCTGATGATGTTTCTCGTCGTGATCGTGGCGGCGTCTTTCGTGTTCTTTTTACTCGGCGATCCGTCTTGGGCGGACGCGGGTTGGGCTCTTTTCCTCGTGGTGCTTTGGAGTCCGGTAAAAGGGGTGACCTATCGCCGCCTCGGCGGGAGGCTGCCCTATCTCGGTGCTCTCCTCGGCAGTATTTCGTGGCAGGCTGTGGGGCTTCCGATCGACCTCGACTCGTTTTGGGTCATTATGGGCGTGAGCTTTCTCGCGGGGGTCGTGGTCGAGACGCTCGCGCTCGCTGCGACGGGGACGGCAACGAACTTCGCACGCTGTTTGTTCCTCGCGCTCTACGGAAGCCTGATCGTGCACCTCATTCAAGTGGGGTGGTTCGCATCGCAGCGCAGCTTGGCCCTCGGCGTTCCGTTCCTTCTCGTCGGGATTTTCGTGTTCTTTATTCCCGCCTTTTACGCCGACCG
The DNA here is from genome assembly GCA_965197495.1 of Candidatus Marinacidobacterales bacterium. GTDB lineage: Bacteria > Acidobacteriota > Vicinamibacteria > Marinacidobacterales > SMYC01 > SMYC01. The sequence goes on along the minus strand of OZ240210.1, from coordinate 7,017,475 downwards.
TTTCGCTCAAGAGCCGCGGTGAGTCCCCCACTTCGCCGAGGCTTCGTCGGGGCTTCGCCGAAGTCCGAAGGGCGAAGGCGGGAGCATTAGGCACTAATGCCGAAAGCGGGTCTCAGCCGTGAGCTCGGCCTGCTCGGCCTCGTGGCCACCGGTGTCTGCGCCATGCTCGTCGCGGGCGTCAACGTCGTGCCGTTCATGATCCAAAGGAACGTGCCCGGTATCGGTCCATCGGTGCTCTTCGCCTATTCCCTTGCGGTCTTGCCCGCGCTCTTGGCGGCCTTTTGCTACGCGATGCTCGCGTCCGCGATGCCAAGGGCGGGCGGGAGCTATGTTTTCGCGAGCCGGAGCCTGAGTCCTTATCTCGGTTTCGTGGCGAGCTTCTCGCAATGGTTCGGTCTGTCCATGGCCATTGGAGTGGTCTCTTACGTGCTCGTGCCGTTTCTACGCGATCTCGCCGAGGCGGTGTCTCTGGCGAACGTTGCCACGTTCCTCGAGCAAGGACCGGTCCGCGGTTTGCTGCCCCTCGCGTTCTTGTGGCTGTTCACCGGCGTCAATCTGCTCGGCACGAAGTTCTACGAGCGAACGCTCGTCCCGCTCATGATACTGATGTTCGCGGGTGGTCTCGTCGCCATTCCCGCTGGTTTCTCTTTCACCCACGAAGATTTTGCCGCCGCTGTAAAGGTCCGGGAAGGCGTGACGATTCAACTCCCCGAGCGCGTCCCCTTCGATTGGGGTCCCGTGCTCACTGCCTCGGTACTCTTGTTCTCGAGCTTCATTGGGTTCGACTCCGTTGCTCAAGCAGGCGGCGAGGCGAAGCGGCCGGGGCGCAACCTTCCTCTCGCGATTTGCATCACCATCGGGACGGTCGGCGCCTACTACATCGCCTTTACCGCCTCGATCTACCACGCGGTGCCGTGGACCTTCATCGCGGAGCGCGCCATGACGACCGATCTCACGGCGCCTGGGCTGCTCGGCTATCTGATGTCGCCGGGGTGGACCGTTTTGATCGTCGCGGCCGCAACGATTGCACTCGCGAACGATCTGCCCGCGATGATCCTTTCCGTCTCGCGCCTCGTTTTCGCCTGGGCAGAAGACGCCATCTTCCCGGCCACCTTCGCGTCCATCAACGCCCGCTACCGCACACCCCACTGGGCGATTCTGCTGAGCAGTGCTGCTGCCTCCGTGGGTATCGTCGGCAATCACGTATCGGGAGATTTCTTCCTTGGCGTGAATTTCTTCTTGATGGCCATCTCCGTGATCGCGCTCAGAAAGAAGAATCCTGCGATCGCAAGCAATATCCAATTCATGCGCTCCCGTTCGCTGCAGCTCGCCGTGGCCGTCTCCGCGAGCGTTCTTCTGTTCGCGCTCACCATCATCCAGGTGGTGAAGGACGTGTCGACGCAGGCGGATGCCTGGTATTTCCACGCCTTTTATACCTATCTCGTGGTGCTCGGTGTCGGCTCTCTCATCTATGCCTATCGCGTGGCGAGGATGCGCGGGGAAGGGATCGATCTAGAGTCGCGCTTTGCCAAACTTCCCGATCAGTGACGCTCACTCGCAATTCGGGTTGCTGCCGGCTACCCGCTCCCCTAGCCCATGTTTACCCTTTATGAGCACCCTAACGCTCGTAAGTGACTGAATTCAAAGGAACGGGGGTTGGATTTCGCCCAAAACGTAGAGACAGAGATTGTGCTTTGAGCGCCATTAATACATTGTAATCGTGGACAATGACATGTAGTATGCGTGAGGACAGGTTATGTTCTTCCGCATCGTTCGGGCCGCAGGCGGCAAAGGGGTTCAACATGAGTATGTCCGCCTGGTCGAGTCGTATCGGGAGCACGGCAAGCCGAAGCAACGCGTAGTGTGCAACTTGGGGCGCAAGGATCTCCTAGTTGCCAATCTCGACTCCCTCAATCGGTTGCTTGGGGCCGGTGAACCGGCCGACACCGAGCGAGCAGCCGAGCAGGTCGCGGGGGCAGACGCGTGGGATTGGGGTCCGATGCTGGTGACGGCGACGCTGTGGCGCGAGTTCGGGCTGGAGCAGATTCTCGACCGGCTCGGGGGCCGCGGCAAGCGGGACGGAGTGGCGCTAAGCGAGCGAGCTTTGGTGCTGGTCGCCAACCGGCTATGTGCTCCGTCAAGCGAGCACGGTCTGGCGCGCTGGCTCGAGACCGACTTCGTCTGCGACCGGCAGGGGCGGCGGTGGGTGCCGCAGTGGCGCGATGATGGGGAACGGCGAGCGAGTCGCTCCCCGCGGGTTCGCGTGGAGTTTCGCCAACTCAAGCAATGGTACCGAACGCTCGACCAGCTGCATGCCCGCAAAGAACAGATCGAGAAGGAGCTGTTTTTGCGCTTGCGGGATCTGTTTTCGCTTGAGGTTGATATGGTGTTTTACGACCTGACGTCGACGTACTTCGAAGGTCAAGGCCCTCCGGGGCTCGGCGCCCACGGCTACAGTCGCGACCGCAGACCGCGTAACCGGCAAGTGCTTATCGGTCTGGTGATGGTGGACGGTTGGCCGATCGCCCACCATGTTTTCGCCGGCAACTGGCGTGACGCGAAAACGGTGCCGCAGGTGCTCAACGATCTCAACGAACGATTCGGTTTGCACCGCGTGGTTTTTGTCGGCGACCGAGGGATGGTAACGAGCGACAGCCTGGCAGTGGTGCGCTCGCGCAAGCAGGGCTATCTCGTCGGGCTGCAAAGACGACGGCGCGAGGAGGTCTATCGTTACATCGAGCGCGCCAGCGGAGAGTGGATCGACTGCCCTGGTGGCATCACGGTGAGCGAAAAAGCCGAGCCACCTAAGACTCGTGTGCAAGAAGTCCGCTCCGAGCAGTCTGGGGTGCGCATCTTCGTCGTTCACAGCGACGAAAGGCTCGCCTACGAGCGCGGGCAGAGGCTGCGGGCCATGGGACGTGCCCGTGCGGCATTCGAGGCCCTCGAGCGCCGCGTGCGCGACGGACGATTGAAAGCCCCCGAGAAAATCGGTGCCGCCGCCGCGCGCATACAGGCACGCCACCACGGTCACCGTTACTACGACTGGGAGTACAAAAACGGTCGCTTCCGCTTCTTCGAGCACCCCGTCAACCTCAAGCGCGAGCAAGCCTACGAGGGTAAGTACGTTATTCAAACCGAAGAGCAAAACCTCTCTCCGGTCGACGCCGTGCGCCTTTACAAGGACCTAAACGAGGTCGAGCGAGCCTTCTCATGCCTTAAGGATGTCATTGAGATGCGTCCCGTTTACCACCAGACCGATGAGCGTGTGGAGGCACATCTTTTCGTAGCTACGCTGGCCTTCCTTGTGCATCGGGCTCTTGAGAAAAAGCTCAAGGTCGCCGAACTCGACCTGTCCGCAACCGAGGCACTACAAGCGCTACGCTCGGTCCGGGTCGTCGACTTACAGCTGGGTTCTGGGCGGACTAAGCGCGTCGTCACGCGCGGCACCGCTCGCGCCAACTCGATCCTGACTGCACTCGGCATCGTTGAACGCGACCCGCCAGCCTTCTCCGAGGAGGTGCTGTCAGCGTAGAGACAAACCGCCGATCTCGATCCTTTGTTCTCAATGACTTAGACACCTAAAAGGGAAACATGGGCTAGCCCATGTTTACCCTTTATGAGCACCCTAACGCTCGTAAGTGACTGAATTCAAAGGAACGGGGGTTGGATTTCGCCCAAAACGTAGAGACAGAGATTGTGCTTTAAGCGCCATTAATACGTTGTAATCGTGGACAATGACATGTAGTATGCGTGAGGACAGGTTATGTTCTTCCGCATCGTTCGGGCCGCAGGCGGCAAAGGGGTTCAACATGAGTATGTCCGCCTGGTCGAGTCGTATCGGGAGCACGGCAAGCCGAAGCAACGCGTAGTGTGCAACTTGGGGCGCAAGGAACTTCTAGTTGCCAATCTCGACTCCCTCAATCGGTTGCTTGGGGCCGGTGAACCGGCCGACACCGAGCGAGCAGCCGAGCAGGTCGCGGGGGCAGACGCGTGGGATTGGGGTCCGATGCTGGTGACGGCGACGCTGTGGCGCGAGCTCGGGCTGGAGCAGATTCTCGACCGGCTCGGGGGCCGCGGCAAGCGGGACGGAGTGGCGCTAAGCGAGCGAGCTTTGGTGCTGGTCGCCAACCGGCTATGTGCTCCGTCAAGCGAGCACGGTCTGGCGCGCTGGCTCGAGACCGACTTCGTCTGCGACCGGCAGGGGCGGCGGTGGGTGCCGTAGTGGCGCGATGATGGGGAACGGCGAGCGAGTCGCTCCCCGCGGGTTCGCGTGGAGTTTCGCCAACTCAAGCAATGGTACCGAACGCTCGACCAGCTGCATGCCCGCAAAGAACAGATCGAGAAGGAGCTGTTTTTGCGCTTGCGGGATCTGTTTTCGCTTGAGGTTGACATGGTGTTTTACGACCTGACGTCGACGTACTTCGAAGGTCAAGGCCCTCCGGGGCTCGGCGCCCACGGCTACAGTCGCGACCGCAGACCGCGTAACCGGCAAGTGCTTATCGGTCTGGTGATGGTGGACGGTTGGCCGATCGCCCACCATGTTTTCGCCGGCAACTGGCGTGACGCGAAAACGGTGCCGCAGGTGCTCAACGATCTCAACGAACGATTCGGTTTGCACCGCGTGGTTTTTGTCGGCGACCGAGGGATGGTAACGAGCGACAGCCTGGCAGTGGTGCGCTCGCGCAAGCAGGGCTATCTCGTCGGGCTGCAAAGACGACGGCGCGAGGAGGTCTATCGTTACATCGAGCGCGCCAGCGGAGAGTGGATCGACTGCCCTGGTGGCATCACGGTGAGCGAAAAAGCCGAGCCACCTAAGACTCGTGTGCAAGAAGTCCGCTCCGAGCAGTCTGGGGTGCGCATCTTCGTCGTTCACAGCGACGAAAGGCTCGCCTACGAGCGCGGGCAGAGGCTGCGGGCCATGGGACGTGCCCGTGCGGCATTCGAGGCCCTCGAGCGCCGCGTGCGCGACGGACGATTGAAAGCCCCCGAGAAAATCGGTGCCGCCGCCGCGCGCATACAGGCACGCCACCACGGTCACCGTTACTACGACTGGGAGTACAAAAACGGTCGCTTCCGCTTCTTCGAGCACCCCGTCAACCTCAAGCGCGAGCAAGCCTACGAGGGTAAGTACGTTATTCAAACCGAAGAGCAAAACCTCTCTCCGGTCGACGCCGTGCGCCTTTACAAGGACCTAAACGAGGTCGAGCGAGCCTTCTCATGCCTTAAGGATGTCATTGAGATGCGTCCCGTTTACCACCAGACCGATGAGCGTGTGGAGGCACATCTTTTCGTAGCTACGCTGGCCTTCCTTGTGCATCGGGCTCTTGAGAAAAAGCTCAAGGTCGCCGAACTCGACCTGTCCGCAACCGAGGCACTACAAGCGCTACGCTCGGTCCGGGTCGTCGACTTACAGCTGGGTTCTGGGCGGACTAAGCGCGTCGTCACGCGCGGCACCGCTCGCGCCAACTCGATCCTGACAGACGCCAGCACCATTGATTCCATCTATCTTATTGGATCAACACCGGATCTTGGTTTTTTCAGCAAGGAACTTCAGCCTAAAAGGGAAACATGGGCTAGCGTCTACCCCGTCAGAATCGCGAATGTCCAGCGCCGACCAGGCAGCGGGTAGCTGGAAGCCGGTAGCAACTCGAACTGCGGGACTCAAAGTGAGCGCGGTCTCGTTTTGGCTATGGCGAGATCCCGGATGGCCTCGGTGAGATCGTCCGCCTCGCGTGGATCGATGCGCCCATCCGCGCTCAACCGCGCGCAAACACGGAGAACGCCGAAAAGGTCGCGCCAGCCCAGGTTGCCGTCCTCGTTCAAAGCGGACAGCACGTCGAAGGCGGCCGCTAGGCGAGCTCCGTCCTCGGTCGCCGTGAGCTGTTGTTCGCTTTGAATCTTCAGTCCCTGAATTACGCTTTCGTGAATCCGCTTGGGATACATGCTGTACACCGAGGCGGCAAAAAGACTCATGAGGACGACGACACCGAGAACGATGGACGCGCCAACGACGAGCCAGCCGAGGCGGCGCTTGTCCCGTGGCACGGAGGCAAGCTCCTCTGAAAGAGAAACGGAGCTTCTGGGAAGCTCCAGGCGCGGCGGGCTTTCGGCGTGTCCTTCGGACTCGAGCGGGAGGTCGGGCTCGGGGTCCATCCGCCGGAAGTAGTACGCGCACGTCAGACCAAAAATGGCCAGTGCTGGCAGAAGGATCGCCGGCGGGATCCATAGCGGCTCGCCGAGCGTGTCGAGATCGGCGAGATTGATGAGCAAGAGCCCCGCGACGTTATTGGTGAAGTGCACGACGATTGGCACGACGATGCTTCGGGTCGCGAGTGCTATGAAGCCCAGCACGATTCCCGCTGCGGCGATGGCCGGGATCGGCAGAAAATGGATCACCATGAACAGAAAGGACGTCCAGAGTACGGCTCGGGTCCGCGACATGACTCTCAGAAAGCTCGTTTGGATGAAACCGCGAAACATCAGCTCTTCGGAGACCGCCGCACCAAAGCCGATCGTCCCAATTTTCAAGAGCCACTCGACCGGACTCTGGGCTTGCATCATGCGTCGCGTCTCATGGGCGATCCCCTCGGGCAATGCGAAGAACTCTTCCGTGAGAAGAGACAGTTGATCGCCGAGAATGAAAAAAGAGATCGCGAGCGGGAACGCCATGAAGAAGTCGGCGCCGGATGGAAGCCGTAGGAGCAGCGTCTCCCTCAAATCGACGCGAAGTCGGGTTGCGGTGACCACCGTGAGCAGCAGCATCAGGGTGGGTGTCACGATGAGAACGATATTCTGCGACAGGTTCAGGGCATTGAATAGCAAAATGGCCGAAACGTGGACGAGCAGCACGGTGACGTAGAGAAAAACGCCAGCTGCTGGCGAGGGGATGGGGATGGGGGTGGGTGTGCTTAGTGGCTCCTTGGCGCCCATGGTCTCGAATACTATAGACCAAGGCACATTTTTTAAAGTTGGGCGGAAGTTGGACGATGACGGGTGTTTGATATAAGCTCGTGTAACTTGTCTCCTGTCATTCAGTTGAATAGTTCAATCGGAGGTGTGCTCGATGAAAGCTCCGGAACGGATCCGGATTGCGGTCTATGGTCTTGGTCAGATCGGGCTCGAAACTGCAAAGGCCATTCTCAGTCGCCCGGCTCTTCAGCTCGTGGGGGCTATCGACCATGATCCCGCCAAGCAGCAGAGAGACGTGGCGGACCTTTCTGGGCTGAAACGCCCGTCGGGTGTGCGCGTCTCGGATCGGGCCGACGACGTCCTCGGCGTGAGCCGACCCGACGTCGTGATCCTGACGACGGGTTCTCGCTTCAAGCAGGTCCTGCCGCAGATCAAACAGTGCGTCGAAGCCCGGACCAACGTTGTCAGCTCCTGCGAGGAGCTCCTGATGCCCCATGTCAACTATGCAGCGCAGGCGCGGGAGCTGAACAAGCTCGCCGTTTCCCGGGACGTTTCCGTTCTCGGTACCGGCGTCAACCCCGGCTTCGTCATGGACACGTTCGCGCTCGCCGCGACGGCTCCTTGTGTCGATCTGACGTCGATCAGGATCGAGCGTGTCGTGGACGCGTCGACCCGCCGTGAGAACCTTCAGAAGAAGGTGGGTGCGGGCCTCACCCGCTTGAAGTTTCGCCGGGCCGTCAACAAGGGGGAGCTCGGACACGTGGGCCTTCTCGAATCGACCTATCTCGTGGCTGAGGGGCTCGGCTGGAATCTCGACAAAGTCAAAGAGACGATCGACCCGGTGCTGTCGAAAAAGCGCGTGAAGACGCCACATGTCACGGTTCGAGTCGGCGAAGTCGCAGGCCTCCATCACGTGTGCCAAAGCTATCGGAACCGCAAGGAAGTCGTTACGCTCGATTTGCAGATGTATGTCGGGGCGAAGAAACCGACTGACCGCATCACGGTCGAAGGCAACCCCAACGTTACCGTCTCGTTCGAGGGAGGCGTAGCCGGTGACGAAGCGACCGTGGCCATGTTGCTCGCGACCGCCCCTTCGATGGTGAAGCTCGAGCCTGGTCTGCGCACGATGGTGGACGTGCCCGTGCCGCATTATCGAAACGGGATCTGAGGCCAAACGGCGATCGTCGGAGTCGGTTGACGACAGCCATGATCCAGAAACGCGCTGAGCGGGCCGAGGAGCTTCGCGCCCTCATTCGGCGTCACGACTACCTCTACTACGTCAAAGACAGATCCGAGATCGCCGACGCCGCCTATGACAAGCTTCTCCGGGAGCTGATGGCGCTCGAGGAGCAACATTCGGAGTTCGCCACCGCCGACTCGCCGACTCAGCGTGTTGGCGGAAAGGTGCAGAGCGCCTTCGGTGAGGTGCGACATTTAGCGCCGATGCTCTCGCTCGAGTCTCTCATGAGCGCGGACGAGGTTCGCGAGTTCGTGAAACGCGTCGAGAAAGGGCTCGAAGGCGAAACGATCGAGTATATGGCCGAGCCCAAATTCGATGGCCTCTCGGTCGAGCTCGTTTATGAGAGCGGTCGGTTTCAACGGGGCTCTACCCGTGGCGACGGGGCTACCGGCGAGAACGTCACGGAGAATTTGAAGACCATACGTTCCTTGCCACTTCGCTTGTACTCCGAGATTCGGGAGGTACCGTCTGTGCTCGCGGTCCGGGCGGAGGCGATCATGCGTCTCGGCCAGTTCGAGCGCCTCAACCGCCGCATGACGGAGCTCGGCAAAGAGCCGTTCGCGAATGCCCGTAACGCGGCGGCCGGATCGCTGCGCCAGCTCGACACGAGCGCCACCGCGAGCCGCCCTTTGGATCTCTTCGCTTACGACGTCATGTACGTGGAAGGCGTCGAGCTCGGCGCTCAGTCCGAAGCGCTCGCGGCGCTCGCGGATTGGGACTTTCGCGTCGACAAGCTCGTGAAGCTTTGCAAGAGCGTGGACGAGGTCGTGGCCTATCACGACGATCTCGAGAACCGCCGCGACGAGCTCGACTACGAGCTCGACGGAGCGGTCGTCAAAGTCAATCGGCACGACCACCAAGCCGAGCTCGGGGCGCGATCGCGAACGCCCCGTTGGGCCGTTGCTTTCAAGTTCAAGCCGCGCCAGGAGATCACCGAGGTCATGGACATCGCTGTCCAAGTCGGTCGCACGGGCAAGCTCACGCCGGTGGCGCTTCTTCGTCCCGTCGACGTCTCCGGCGTTACCGTCAGCCGCGCGACGCTCCACAATCAAGACGAAGTGCTCCGGAAGGACGTCCGCGTCGGCGACAGAGTCCGAATCCAGCGTGCGGGCGACGTCATACCGGAGGTCGTCGAGGTTTTGCCGGAAGGACGGAAGAAAGGTGCTGAGCCGTTCCGTATACCCGAGCGCTGCCCGGTGGACGACTCACCCGTGATCGAAAAGGGAGCCAATCACTACTGCACCGGTGGCTGGGGTTGCCGCGCGCAGCAGACCGGTCGTATCCAGCACTTCGCGAGTAGAGGAGCGATGGAGATCGAGTTTCTCGGTGAGAAGACCGTGGCGCAGCTTGTGGAGCGCGGGCTCGTCGAGGACTTGGCGGATTTCTACAAGCTCGGCAAAGAGGACCTCTTGGAGCTCGAGGGCTTCGCGGACAAATCCGCCGAGAACCTGATCGACGCGATCGAGAAGAGCAAACATGCGGAGCTCGACCGCTTCATTTATGGCATCGGCATCCCGAATGTCGGCACGCATGTGGCCCGTGTCCTCGCGACCCATTTCGGAGCGCTCGCGCCACTCATGCAAGCGAGCATCGAAGAGCTCGTTGCCGTTCATGAGATCGGTGATGAAGTGGCTCGCGGCCTCGTGGAATATTTCGAAGTTGCGCGCAACCGAGAGGTCATCGACCGCATGACGGCCTCCGGGCTCGATCTTGCCTGGGCCCAGAGTACTGTTGAGCGCACACTGGAAGGCAAGAAAATCGTGTTCACCGGCACGCTCGTCGAAGTTCAGCGCGACGAAGCGAAGCGCCTCGTCGAAGAGCGCGGGGGCCGCGTGACGTCTTCGGTGAGCAAGAACACGAGCTTCGTCGTCGTCGGAGATAACGCCGGCTCGAAAGCAGACAAGGCGAAGGAGCTGGGGGTCGAGGTGCTGACTGAGAAGGAGTTCCTGGAGCTGATACGTTGAGGGCTCGTACCGGCGAGCGAGGGCCAGGGGCTTTTGCTAACGGATTGCTACCGCTTTTTTGAGCGCTACACCTGATCATACCGCCGGCGGCCGAGCTCCATCCCCATCGACAACGCGATACGTTGGCACCACCGAGCGCTGCCGACACTTCGCGCATAGCCTCTGATTTTCTCGAATTCCGGCGAACACAGGCGAGCAAAGCGGTCCGAGCACACGGTGCGCACTTCTTCCGGACAAGAACCGCGTCATCCGGAGCGTGGGGAGCAGCGGGTCTATTTCTGAGCATGCGCTCATCGTAGCCGAGCTTGGCCGCTACGTCTCGCCGAGGCGGGCGCTCTCGCGCCCTGGCCGGCTCTTCGTGGTAATGCAGCACGGCCGGGTCGTCGTCCTCCAGTGCGTCTTCGCCTCTACGAGATAAAACTGCCCGGGCGTATGGGGTAACACCTGTGGGGGTTCGAATCCCCCCTTCGGCACCAGCTTTTTCAAGTTCCTTTGCACTCAATGAGATGCAGAGTCTCGGAGCCGCGACAGCTTACAGCTAACGCCGCGACGAAAGAAAGCAGAGAGGAGACCTTGACGCTGCTTTTCTATTTCAGTCCAAGTGAGCCCAATACTGCCGCACCCATCGTGCACCCTCTGAGCCAACATTGGGCGTGCATCTAGTGAAATCGCGACGAGAAAAAAACCTCTTCTTGATGCGGAGTCAGGTGGTCCCTGTCCTACACCTAGCTCTTTCCCATGCGCAGCTAAAGCGGAAGGTTCATGCGGCGCAGCAGATCCTGGAAACGCGGGTCGTCGCGCAGGCTGTCAAAGCGCGGAAGCACGCTGATATAAGGGATGTTGGGGTCGCGCGCCTCGAATGCCTTCTCCAGCCAGTCGAGGGATTGGTCTTCCTTCCCCGCAGACGCATACAATGCTGCAATTTTCATGGGTTTATTGTAGTTTGAGCGCACGGCCAGCGTATCCGCCGCGCGAGTCATCGCTCCGGGGTAGCCCCCTTCCGCGTCGCCGCGCACCAGCGCGGCCTCCATTTCACGATCGCCTGCTGCGGCAGCCTTCTTTTCTTCAAAAGCCTCCTCATACATGCCCTTTAGGTAGAACGCGTCTTCGAGTCCGGTATGCACCACCGCGTTGCCAGGCGCCAATCTCCGCGCGTCGCGGAACTGCGCGATGGCGTCGTCATACCGGCGCACCAAGATGAGATCCACACCGTAGACCGCCTGGTATAAAGCGTTGAGCGGATCCAATTCCAACGCCCGCTCGATCTGCGCCATCGCTTCGTCCGAACGCCGCACAATATTCAAGAAATGCGAGTGCCAAGCCCGCGCGTTCGCATCGTTGGGCTTGAGCTCGATGGCTCGCTCGAAGGCCCTCTCGGCAGAAGGCCAGTCCCACTCCGCCCAGGTCTCGAGTAGCGCCAACGCGACATGGGCTTCGGCGAGGGAGTCATCCAACTCCAGGGCCTTGAGAACGGCGGCCTTCTGGTTCGACGTCGCCTCGCGGACCGGCACGAGCCCCTGCTGGTTGCGTGAGGCCCAGACGTTAGCGATACCCACATAGGCCGGCGCGTAATCCGGGTCTTTCTCCAAGGCGAGCTCGAAGTAGGAAAGCGCGGCATCGAGGTCCTCTGGCGTGAGTTTTTGCCAGTGAAAAACCCCCTTGAGATAGGCTTCATGGGCCTCGGGATTGACTGGGCGCGCACTCGCCAAGCGAGTCGTCTCCTCCGGTGTCAGCGCGACTCGGATCTCGGCTGCAATGGCCTGCGCGACCTCACTCTGCAACAACAGCACATCCTGCAAGTCCCGCTCGTAGCTGTCCGCCCATAGCGCCTGGTTGGTCTCCGGGTCGATGAGCTGCGCCGTAATCCGCACGCGATCGCCGACACGAAGAGCGGAACCCTCGACAATCGCATCGACGTCGAGCTCCGCTGCGATTTCCTCGAGCGATTTGTCCGATCCCTTGTACCTCATGACGGAACGGCAGGAGATCACCTTCAATGCCCCGATCTTCGCCAGGTCGGTCATCAAGGCTTCGGTCAGGCCGTCCGCGAAGTACTCTTGCTCCGGGTCGCCCGAAAGGTTCTGCAGAGGAAGCACAGCGATGGAGTCGATTGACGCAAGCGTCAACTTCGACGACACCCAGTCCCGCAATCCAAAGACGTTCAGTCCAAGAGCCGACACGAGAAAGGCGCCCAGAACCGCTGTCGCCATCCACAGCATTCTCCTGCGCGTCCGGCGGGATAGCGACGTTGTGTCGGGGACGCTCTCAAGCTCCGTGGACAACTCTTTCGTTTCGTCATAACGCTTGTCGGGCTCCTTCGCGAGACAGCGCTCCACGATGGCGAGAAGCTGGTCGGGAGCGTCGTCGTTGAGCTTGCTGATGGGCTCGGGCTCGCCCGCGATGATGGCGGCCAGCGTTTGCGGGACGGTCTCCTCGCGGAAGGCAAGTCGCCCGGTCAGCATCTCGTAGAGGATCGAGCCGAACGAGAACTGGTCTGAGCGATAATCAACTGCGCGGCCAGCAGCCTGTTCTGGCGACATGTACTGCACCGTCCCGAGAATCGTTCCTTGCTGTGTGGCTTTCGTCATCGTCGCCATCTCGGGGTCGACGTCGGAGCCCTGCGGGATCAACTTGGCGAGTCCAAAATCCAGGATTATCACGAGCCCGTCGTCGGTGACCATCAAGTTCTCCGGCTTCAGATCCCGGTGGACGATACCTGCGGCGTGAGCCTTCGCCAGACCCCCGGCAATCTGCGTGGCGAGGTCGAGCGTCTTCTTTGCGGAGAGGGGACTCTCACTCAGTAGTGCCCGCAGCGTCTGCCCCTCGACGAGCTCCATCGCGATGTAGCGCGCGCCCTTGTGCTCACCGATGTGGTAGATGGTGATGATGTTCGGATGGTTGAGCGCGGATGCGGTGCGAGCTTCTCGCTCGAAGCGCTTGAGCCCGTCCGGTTCCGAAGCGAGCTCCTTGCGGAGCACTTTGATCGCGACTTCACGTCCGAGCTCGAGGTCCTTTGCGCGGTGAACCTCCCCCGGTATACTCAAATCGTCTTTGAATCACAAAGAAACACAAATTTCGTTTTCAACAGGAGTAAGAAGGGTTCAGCGCCTGTGGAAAAGTGGAAAAGGAGGACGATGGCGCATTTGGAAGGAGGCAGAGCTTGCAGCTGAGGTTATCCTGACGGAGCTTCAGAACGGTTGTGGGGAAATGAACTTCATATTGGGAGTCTTAGTGTCCCTTCCGGGGATGGTGGAAACCCCTCGCCTTTAGGCGAAGATAAGGTCGTGGTATTGTGGTCGCGTGCGTCACTACAGGCACGGAGCGCACACGAAAACGGACCTGGAAGCGCACGTCGTCTGGATACCGAAATATCGTAAAAAGGTGCTCATCGGTCCGGTAGCGGTTCGTGTGCGCGATCTCATTCGTCAGATCGCGATGGAACGTGAGCTGCACATTATCTCGGGTAAGGTTGCACGCGACCACGTCCACGTCTTCCTGTCCTACCGTCCGCACCAGAACCTCAGTACGATCGTGCAGTGGCTAAAGGGTATCAGCTCCTGTGTACTCCTTCAGGAGTTTGCTCACCTGAGGAAGAAGTTTTGGGGGCGGCACTTCTGGGCCCGAGGATATCTGGCGGTGAGTTCAGGATCCATAACGGACGAGATGGTAAAGGAGTACATAGACTCCCAGGAGGGTGAGCCCGTTCACGACGACAGTCAATTTCCAATTGACAACCCTTGAAGCCACCGCCTTATAGGTGGTGGTTGTTCACTTTTTGGTCTTGGTTCGTGCGACTGCCCATTGGGATGGAGTTTTCCCTCATGCCTGCCGACATGGTTAGGAAACCTCAGGACAAGCCTGTAATGGAATGCCGGGATATGAAGGTGGGCGCATGAGTGGCCACCTGGGCGTGATTCCCACTCCGCGTGAAGATACAAGGTCAAGGAGAGTGATGATGAAACACAGAGTAGTAGGAATAGACCTGGGCATCCGCGCGCCGAGCGTAGCGATGGTGGCGGACACGGACGGCACGATCATTGGAAACGCCGTTCGGTTCGAGCTCGGCATCGATGAGCTGGAACGCGTGGAAGTGGCTGGGCTCGAAGGTGCCAAGGAAGGTACGAAGCTTCACGTCGTCATGGAGCAAACGTATCCAACGAGCGAGTACGTCACTGCCTTTTTCCTGGCTCGGGGACACAAAGTGAGCTTCGCGAAACCGAACCAGGTGAAGGAATTTCGGAAATGCCTTTCCCCGAAGGTGAAAACGGATGAGGTCGACGCGTTTATCATGGCACGCTTACCCTGGCTCGACCCCAAGCAGCTGGGGAGAACTTATGTTCCGCGGCCTGAGATTCGAGAGCTCAAGATACAGGTGAGCCAGCGGAACTCGATGGTGAAGCAGTTGGTGGACCTGAAGAATCAGCTCATTGCTTACGCCAACGCCGTTTGGCCCGGCATCAGTAGAGCGTTCGGAGATCTCGATTCCGCGCATGCTCGGAGCTTCCTCCGCGAGCAGAGGCCTAAAACCATCGCCACGCTACAAGTCGACGAGCTAGCAGAACTTCTGGAGGACCGGGGACGAATTCAGAAGAGCTATGCCAAGCGTTTGGCCGCCAAGTTGTTGGTCATCGCGCAACGAACCCTCGGCCTGCATCATCTCTTGCCTGAGGAGCAAATCGAATCGACTCTAGCTCACACCATCGAGTTGGTCGAGATGGTCGAGGAGCTCGAGCTCCAACTCCGCACCAAGGAGAAGCGGCTCGATGAAGCTTACGTGCGTTGCGATCCAGAACGATTGCTCATGAGTATTCCGGGCATCGCCGATGAAGACCGCCCCGACCATCTTCTGCTACTTCGGTGAACCTGAGCGCTTTGCCTCAACGTGCAAGGCGCAGGGATTTGCAGGAATGTTTCCGGAAACAGATGCCACCGGTCTCTTGGATCGTAAAGGAACCCACATTACCAAGGCCGGACCAGCTCTTCTCAGGCGCGACCTCTTCCTCGCCGCCGATCACTTTCGTCACCACGACCCTCACGGTGCGCGGCTGTACCACGATCTGATGGTTCATCGCGGAAAACACCACAACTCTGCCCTGTGCATCATCGCCAACCGCTCGCTGATCCCACGCATCCTCGTAGTGCTCCGCGAGCAGCGTCCCTATGAGCTCCAAGACCTCGAAGGCAACTCGATTACTAAACCCGAGGCTCGCGCGCTGGCAGAGCAGTGGAAGGTGACTGACGAAGTGCGCAAGCGCCTGCGCAACAAAAAGACGTTAGCGCAAGAGCGCTGGGAAGCGCCGCCATCTGTCACGAGCGAACCAAAGGCTCCTCGAAATGGTCGGCCCTCCCAGCCCGCCGATCCTAACCCCGAGACGCTGTCTGTGACAACGGACCAGCTCAAGATGCTCGTCTTCAAGAGCCTCGAGCAAATGTTGAACGCCGGTGGAAATCTTGAGGAAATCCGACTACAACTCAAAGAAGAGGCTGCTAATTTTTTTGCCTCTCCAGCCATTTCAGTGGATCCTCTCGAGGGTGAGACCGCCACAGTTTAGGTAGACGAGACTGATGAGAGCTTCGGCAGAGTGGAGTCCAAAGCTGCGGTGGCTCAGCAGCCGGATTTTGTTGTTCATTCCTTCGAGTCGGCCGTTGCTGAGTCTCCACGTGACCCACGCGATGACGCCATCGAAGTGGCTGCGGGTCATCTTCGCCGCGCGTTTGACGGGCTCTATCCTCGAGCTCATAGCGCGCCGCAGCCATCCTCGGAGAAACTTCTTGGCCCAGGTCTCGGTTTTATAGGTGTAGAGGTCCATGAAGTCGTCGCGCAGAAGCATGGCGCGGTAGAGGCGACGATTAGCTCGCACCTGCTCGCGGAGCACCCGTTTGTCTTTCGCGCTGCGGTTGTGCTTCGCCTTGAGAAGGGGAAACTTGGTGTTCTTGAGGTTGCGTCGGGCAGTCCCTTTGAGCTCGCGCACCAGCTCGCGCCGGGTCTTATCCACGGCCTCGTTCAGATGCTTGACGATGTGGAAGCGGTCAAAGATCACCCGTGCCTGAGGAGCCTTTTTGCCGACGACAGTTATGTACGGCTCCCACATGTCCATGCTGACCGCTTCGAGCTCCGCGGCTCTTTGTGGTCCGAGCTTGCGGAAAAACCGCAGCAGCGTCTTGGCCTTGCGCTCCTTTCCCGCCCAGACGATCCGGCCGCTGAGATGGTCTATCACCACTGTCAAGTACTTGTGGCGTTTGCGGTAGCTGATCTCGTCCATCCCAATCACCCGCAATCCATCGAGCTCGCGCCGCTCATCCCGTTGCTCGGCAACCACCCGCTGGATGATCCGTCGCACCGAACGCCACGTCACACGGAAATATTCCGCGACGGCGCTGACGTCCGCCCTCTGTGCCAGCCACGCTACCTCTTGTTCGAAGCCCTTGGTAAAGCGGCTCCCCTTGTCGGCCCAAGGCACCTTTTCTTTGACCACGCCACAACGCCGACAAACCACTCGCCGGATCGAGTAGCGAAGATAGCTCCGGACACCGAACAGGTCCAAGTGCCGCCAGTAACGATTGTAGCGATCTTTGTTCTTGCGGACCTTTCGACCGCAAACCCCGCACAGAGGCTTCCTCCTCCGTGGTACGACATCCACCACCACTCTGGCTTTGTCCGCCTGGAAGTGGAAATTTCGGACCCACAGGCCTTGCAATCCGATGAGCTTGTTGACTAACGTGGTAACGCGCATCGCGAGAACGCTCCTTTTTCTTGCCGAAAAAGGATTCTAGCGTTCTCGCCGATGCGCATCTAAACATGGCTTACCCTCTCAACCCACAGGCCTCACCAAATGCCACTGCCCCGCAGCGCGAAACGAGGCTGTGGGAAACGCCCCCACGGTCCGGATCGTTCAAGGCCTTGCTCACGACTGAGCTCTCTTCGAAGCCTGGAAGGGCGTTTTCCATAGCCTCCACTGATCGATGCCTCCCCTTCCTTATTCCAAATGAATGAATCCTTCTTGTATATATCAGGAGGGGCCTGTGGGCGCTTGTGGGAAACGCGAAGCGTTTTCCAAGCGATTGTGGAAAACGCCGCTGCTACGTTTGTACCTGCTCACAACCCATCCCTAACGCCTCTCTCTCCAGGAGTTTCCGGTGTTTTCCACAATCGCGGCAGCGTCCATAGGCCATACCCTCGCGCCCAAATCAGATCCCCAGAAACGACAGGAGAACCATTTTTTTCAAGAAAGGGCTTGACACGGATTAGAAACTCTATACCGCCGATTCCAAGAGACGAGACAATCTCGTAGGAGCCGAGGCGCGTTCCGGCGGCGAGAGACATCGAGAGAATTTAGCCGTTCGACGCGGAAGTTGCAATCGTGTCACTGTGCGGGAATTGCGCGGAAACAGTGGCAACTCAGGGCTACTGAGAGCAAATCGGGAGGAGGGAAAGCCGCTATTTCACTCGTGTTGTTTGCTCTCAGCGGCGCGCTCTATTCCCCTCAGAGCCCAAAGGTCGTCGACGGACCCGCCCCGTTTGATCGACTCCCGTTTCGATGATTTGTCCCTCGACAGCGAAGCCATCTTCGCCGCCGCTTCTTTCTGAGCGGTCGGAAGCACGTGCGCGTAAATATCCATTGTGACCTCGGTCCGCCCGTGACCGAGCCGATGAGAAACGACCTTCACGGGAACGCCAGCGTTGAGCGCGAGCGTCGCGCTGGAGTGCCGGAGCCCGTGGAATTTGATTCGCGGGACGTCCGCCTTCTCGACGAGCTTCGCGAACTCCCGCCTGGCCGATGTTGCTCGTGTGCGTCAATCGCGTCGATAAAACGTGCTACGAATGAGGACCGAAATGGGCGCGTTTCTCTCTGCTAAATCCTTTTTGCAGAACCGTTACTCAAATTTTCGAGGCCATTCGTTTGCAGTTATTCTTGCCGCCTGTGAAGCCTTTGCAGGGGCTACTAGTTTTTTCTCTCCCAGTCGGCGTAATACGCTCCCGAGAGCTCGTACATGGCAAGCTCCTTGGAGTGACGTGTCAGCGAGGTCTTGCTTTTCATGAATCCCTTGAACATGTTTTGCAAAAAGTAGTATTCCTTGCCTGCCTCGAGCGTGATGCGGAATCCGTTGGCGTTCCCTGCTTGCGAAACAAGTTGGTACTCGCCGGGATCCAGGTGTACGAAGCTATACGTACCTTGCTTGTTGACCGCGACCACCTTGTCATTGGCGTGGAGTTTGATTTGGTCGCCCTTCCCGGCGTGGCGTGCGGCAAGCGCAGGACAGACGACGACAACCAGAGCCTTATCGGGTTTGAGCTCCGGCAGAGGGTGGTTCTTCTTGTCCGCCTTCATCTTGTGTTTGGACTTCACTTCGGCGAGGGCGTCCTTCTCGACGTCTTCGCCTTTTTCATCGTGCTCGACCACCAGGACACTTTCCTCTATGATGCTCTGCATTTGTTCAATCACCGCAGCCGCAGCATCTTCGTTGATTTCCAGCAGGTACGGGCGCTCAGTTCCGTCGGGGTCGTTGAGCATCAGGAGGCACCAGTAGTCGGTTAAATGCTTGCCCGCGATGGCGGCACCGGCCAGTCCACCGACAATCGATCCGAGCGCGCCCGCGCGCGCGTGGGTCGTGCGCTCGAAGATGACCCTCTGGATCTCGTCGTAATCGACCTCGAGCGGTCTTTCTTTGGATTCCACGATCAGTTTCCGGGCGGCATCATCAAAGATTAGCCGGGCATCCTTGTCCACCAGTCGACGGTCATTTTCGCTGCGATTGAACCGGGACCTTAACCTTGTCGAATTCGGTCGTTTGCGCAGAACCGGACCGGGCCGGGGAAAACATCAAGAAACTCGCAACTAGGGCGAAGACAGAATATCCTCGCATAGGAACCTCCTTCGAGGCGTTTTTCTGGGAGCCACGATTAGCCCCAATTAGCCCTAATCGCAAAAAAAAGAGAGCAAAGTAGCGCGAAAGTATTGACAAAGGAGCCTCTGGGTTTATGTTTGGAGCGTTGCTTCCAAACAAAACACCAAACGACTAGAGGCCCCTATAGTGCGCTTGAAACTATCTCGATTTCGCCGGAACTTCAACAAGGATCTTCCGATCGAGTTCACAGAGCAGAACCTGAGCTCGTTTGGTGGACTGGAACTGTTTTCACGATATTTGCGCCGCGTTGAGCTAAGCCGCCGGGTAGGAAAGGCGTGCAGAGGAAAAGGCATTCGGTCGGACTACGGGAGCGTCCGACTGGTTCTGGTGTTGGTTGGGATGCTGCTCGTGGGAGCTCGTCGTCTAGAGCACCTGCAGTATGTCTGTGATGACCCGATGCTGCTTCGCTTCTGTGGGTTGAGAAGACTACCGAGCCGTCCGACGATCGTGAATTGGCTGAAGCAATTCACGGGAGAGCGGCTCAAGGGCTTATCGGAGTTGAACGGTGTATTGGTCCACGAGCAGGTCGAGCGATTGGGTCTGAACCGTCTGACGGTAGATATGGACGGCACCGTGGTTCAGGCAGGCAATCAGGTTGGATGGGCGTTTCGAGGATTCAATCCTCATCGCAAGAAGAATAAAAGTTACTACCCTTTGTTCGCTCACCTGGCTCAGACGGGCCAGATTCTCAAATCCAGAAATCGTTCTGGCAACGTTCACGACTCCAAGGGTGCCGATGCGTTTCTACGGGAACTGATAGGCGAGCTACGGGGCCAGTTCGGTCGGTCTCGAAAGCTGGAATTCCGCACGGACGCCGCGTTTTTCAACGAAAAGGTTCTCAAGAGGCTAGAGCGCTCCCGAAGCGAGTTCGCGATCAAGGCTCCGTTCTGGCCGTGGCTCGGCCTAAAGGAGGTCGTCGCTGGGCGCAAGCGATGGCACCGCGTGAGTGACGAAATCGACGGCTTCTCCATCAAACACTTCATCGAGCCCTGGAATATCACCGTCCGGATCGCGATCTATCGGAAGCGAGTTCGACATCGAACGGCGAAGAACTTCCAGCTCGACCTGTTTTCTCCAGACGACGGCTACTTCGAGTACTCAGCCGTCGCCACCAACAAATCGCTCACCGTCCAACGCCTTTGGTACTTCGCTGCTGGGCGAGGCGGCCAAGAGAAAACCTTCGCCGAATTGCGCAGCCAGTTCGCTCTCGACGTCGTGCCCACTAAAAGCTATGCCGCCAATAGCGCCTGGCAACAGTTGAACGTGCTCGCACACAACCTGTGTCGCAGCTTTCAGCTCGACACCATCGCTGAAACGAAAGGCATCTCTCGAAAGCGTACATGCACCCATCTGCTGCACACCATCCGCACCATCCGCTTCCGCATCATCAACAAAGCCGGCCGCCTCGTTCGCGTTAGTGGTCGAAACGCGCTCCGAATGGCCACAAACTCCTCCACTCAGACACTCTTTGAAAGAATCGAACTCGCGCTAGCGTCATGAATTATTGTTCGATTAGGGTTAAAAGGGACTATAAAGACATCCCCGAGGGCTTTGCAAGGCCACAAGAGGCAAGGTCAAACGACAGACCTCCGGGGGCGAACGAACCGCGAGGGCGCGCGTCAAGGTCCGGGCGCGCGTCAACGTTCCCCCTCGATTTCGCGCCGGCGAGAACGGACCGCGACGGCTGGCTGTGCGCCGGGGTGGGTCGCCCGTTCGCGTCGACGCGCTATCCGTTCACGCCTGACCCAGGTCGCTTTTCATCCACGACCGCGGCTTCCGGCGTGCACCCGAGCACCGGGGGCACGCTATCAGCGGTCCGAGAACCGCTCAGTCGTGCACGCGAAGAGGAACTGAGACCGTCATCGCTCTTGTGACGAGGCTCACCGAGTCGGATTTCGTCCTCACGCCTCATGGGCGTGGCGGCGACTTCTCCAGTCTTTGTCCCGGCACCGGGAAGCGCGCTCCCGCTCTATCGACCCCTGAATCCCCGCGCGAGCTCTCTGTATCAGCTGCTCGACTCCTCTTGCGAAACCGTCAAGAGCATTTGGGAAGAGCGCTTCTTCGCCCGCGTCGTTTGCCCGACGTGTAGGTCCGAGTTTCTCGTTGCGTTCTCGGGCGGTATAGAATTTTCGCTTATCGGGAGGTCTCGGCGGATGTCGTTCGCAAAAAGAAGCGCGAGTGGAATGCTGGCTATCACGGTGACCGCACTTTGGTCCTGTGCTCCGGCGCCAGCTCCGGATGCGCCGTCCGGGGACTGGCTCGTTTACGGCGGCGACAAGGCGAACACAAAGGCCACCCAGCCCGCGCAGATCGATCGCGGCAACGTCGACGGACTCGGGATTGCGTGGCGGTGGAAGTCTTTGTCGAACGACATCGATCTCGCATCGATGGGACTCTTGCGTTTCACTTATCAATCCACTCCTTTGGCGATCGATGGCGTTCTCTACGCCCCATCGAAGAAAGGCCCGTGCCGCAATCCACCGTGCCAGGAGAGAAGACGTCCCCGACGCAACCGTTCCCCTCGCGTCCGGCGCCGTTCGACCAGCAGGGTTTGAGGGAAGGCGACTTGATCGACTTCACCCCCGAGCTTCGGCAAGCCGCGTTGGATTTGGTGGGCGCATACGATCTCGGGCCGCTCTACTCGCCTCCCACCGAGCGCGGGCTCATCCAAATGCCGGGTGCTATCGGTGGGGCCAACTGGACGGGAGCGGCTCTCGACCGGAGCACGAATATTCTCTACATCCCTTCCCTTTCGAGGCCTTACCTCGTGAAGGTCGTTCCGCCGGGCCCGGGTGAGTCCGATGTGAGCTATTGGTTCGACGTGACCCGATGGCTAGGCCTTCCGAACGGATTGCCGTTCTGGAAGCCACCCTATGGTCGTGTCACTGCCATCGATCTCGACACCGGGGAGCACGTCTGGCAGGTGCCACTCGGCGAAGGCCCTCGGAACCATCCGGCGCTTCGCGATCTGGATCTACCGCGGCTCGGGTGGCCCAACCGCGGCGTGCCACTGCTCGTCGGCGATCTTCTGTTCGTCGGGCAGTTTCCGAATCACTTCTCTCATGCCGCTTCCCTGCTCGGCGGCGGCGTCACCGGTCGCGCGCACGAAGAAATGTACCGGTTCCATCCGAGCTTCTATGCTTTCGACAAGACCAGCGGAGAGCTGGTGTGGGAGATGGAGTTGCCGGCGAACGTGACCGGCGCTCCGATGACGTACCTCGCAGACGGCGAGCAGTTCATCGTGTTTCCGATCGGAGGCATCTTCGAGACGTCGGAGCTCATTGCGCTCGCGCTCGAGAAGTAGCGTTCGGCGACTAGGCGTAGCGAAACTTGCGGGCAGCGAGCCACGCGGCCGCGAGCGCGCGCACGAGAAGGGCAATCACGTGGAGTAGCGCTGACGCGGCGCCGCGACCAAAGCTCACGAGCTTGTACATCGCGTCCATGGCCCGACCTTATGACCGGGGTCGACTACGCCCTCGACCTACGGATTACGTGTCTGAAGCGCTCTCGTAAGTTAGAGTGGGCTCAGGACTTCCTCATCCTGGTGACAACTTGGCGCCAGCATCACCCCATCTTCCGATTGTGACTTTGCGCCGGTGCAATCACCCTCTTGCCGCTGGCCGCGTACGCTCGGTTGAGCTCCGGTGCTCGAACCTGTAGATTTCGTCGATGCCCCTCACCCCCCGGAACCCGCCTAGGCCCTTACGAGATCCTCGCGCCGATTGGCAAGGGGGGGATAGAGTTTCTAATCCGTGTCAAGCCCTTTCTTGAAAAAAATTAGCAGCCTCTTCTTTGAGTTGTAGTCGGATTTCCTCAAGATTTCCACCGGCGTTCAACATTTGCTCGAGGCTCTTGAAGACGAGCATCTTGAGCTGGTCCGTTGTCACAGACAGCGTCTCGGGGTTAGGATCGGCGGGCTGGGAGGGCCGACCATTTCGAGGAGCCTTTGGTTCGCTCGTGACAGATGGCGGCGCTTCCCAGCGCTCTTGCGCTAACGTCTTTTTGTTGCGCAGGCGCTTGCGCACTTCGTCAGTCACCTTCCACTGCTCTGCCAGCGCGCGAGCCTCGGGTTTAGTAATCGAGTTGCCTTCGAGGTCTTGGAGCTCATAGGGACGCTGCTCGCGGAGCACTGCGAGGATGCGTGGGATCAGCGAGCGGTTGGCGATGATGCACAGGGCAGAGTTGTGGTGTTTTCCGCGATGAACCATCAGATCGTGGTACAGCCGCGCACCGTGAGGGTCGTGGCGACGAAAGTGATCGGCGGCGAGGAAGAGGTCGCGCCTGAGAAGAGCCGGTCCGGCCTTGGTAATGTGGGTTCCTTTACGATCCAAGAGACCGGTGGCATCTGTTTCCGGAAACATTCCTGCAAATCCCTGCGCCTTGCACGTTGAGGCAAAGCGCTCAGGTTCACCGAAGTAGCAGAAGATGGTCGGGGCGGTCTTCTCGGCGATGCCCGGAATACTCATGAGCAATCGTTCTGGATCGCAACGCACGTAAGCTTCATCGAACCGCTTCTCCTTGGTGCGGAGTCGGAGCTCGAGCTCCTCGACCATCTCGACCAACTCGATGGTGTGAGCTAGAGTCGATTCGATTTGCTCCTCAGGCAAGAGATGATGCAGGCCGAGGGTTCGTTGCGCGATGACCAACAACTTGGCGGCCAAACGCTTGGCATAGCTCTTCTGAATTCGTCCCCGGTCCTTCAGAAGTTCTGCTAGCTCGTCGACTTGTAGCGTGGCGATGGTTTTAGGCCTCTGCTCGCGGAGGAAGCTCCGAGCATGCGCGGAATCGAGATCTCCGAACGCTCTACTGATGCCGGGCCAAACGGCGTTGGCGTAAGCAATGAGCTGATTCTTCAGGTCCACCAACTGCTTCACCATCGAGTTCCGCTGGCTCACCTGTATCTTGAGCTCTCGAATCTCAGGCCGCGGAACATAAGTTCTCCCCAGCTGCTTGGGGTCGAGCCAGGGTAAGCGTGCCATGATAAACGCGTCGACCTCATCCGTTTTCACCTTCGGGGAAAGGCATTTCCGAAATTCCTTCACCTGGTTCGGTTTCGCGAAGCTCACTTTGTGTCCCCGAGCCAGGAAAAAGGCAGTGACGTACTCGCTCGTTGGATACGTTTGCTCCATGACGACGTGAAGCTTCGTACCTTCCTTGGCACCTTCGAGCCCAGCCACTTCCACGCGTTCCAGCTCATCGATGCCGAGCTCGAACCGAACGGCGTTTCCAATGATCGTGCCGTCCGTGTCCGCCACCATCGCTACGCTCGGCGCGCGGATGCCCAGGTCTATTCCTACTACTCTGTGTTTCATCATCACTCTCCTTGACCTTGTATCTTCACGCGGAGTGGGAATCACGCCCAGGTGGCCACTCATGCGCCCACCTTCATATCCCGGCATTCCATTACAGGCTTGTCCTGGGTGTGGGTCTCTTCGATGGCGGCCCTCCCGGCCCTTAAAATCTGCGCTCCGTCTTTCTCGCCGAAAGCTTTGACGAGGATGTCAGGTATCCTCTCCCAGGAATCGAGCTGTTCCCACTTGTCGAACTGGATCCCGAAGACGTAAGTGTTCCCCCGCGCTCCCAGCATGACCTCGGTGCCGACCCACTGCTGCGGTGCGTTGATCTTGTCGGCGCCTTCATTCAGCTTCTTGATGTAATCCTCGAACTGGGCGCTTGCCCCGGACTTGACGTGGACGCGCACGAGCTGAAGATACTCCGTCGGTTGGTAGTTCTGGGCGGCGACCAGCGACACGGTGAGGACACCCACCACGGTGGCTACGGCGAGATGCGGTCAGACCTCCTTTGTTTGTAGGAAAGAATCAGGAGGGCATCCTAAGTGCTCAGACGAGGTGGGTCAAACGTTGCGGAGAGATTCGCAGAAGGGAACGAACTGCTTCGATTCTTCGTCCCCATCACATTTCTGAGAGATGTGGGACTGCTGTCGTTCATCATTATTGATCCGGACTGGAAGTGCTGGCCCACGCGGCCAGCGACGAACGACGAGAGCGCCCTCGACCGGTACGAGCGGCTGCACCGAACACACGATCCGCAGGTTCAGGTGATTGACAACGCAGTCGTCGAGAGCCCCAACCAAACGACGCGCAGCGACGACAACTGGCTCAGGCCGCGTCGCGCCATTCGTAGCGGTGGTGAAGCCGACCCACTCGCGGCAGCGCGACAACCTTTGCGGTCGGTGATGGTCGCGGCGTGACAGGTCTTGCGTTCGGGGTGTCTTTGTCGAGGCCCAAATCCGCCCTCGGCGCGATCTCAAGCGCAGGGCCGGGTTCTTTGGCCGATTCGAGAACGGCGCGTAAGTCTTTGATTTCAAACACGGGCGCATTTTGATGAGGCCCAAGCGCCAGCCGAAAACCGTTGAACCTCTCGCGCGGTCTAGTCGTAACACTAGCTGTATGACCAAATTCTTGCTTTGGCTGCTCTTGTTCATCTTTTGCTGGCCGCTCGCCCTCTTCGCGCTCGTCCTCTACCCGATCGTGTGGCTACTTACGCTGCCGTTCAGGTTGGTGGGTATTGCGGTCGGCGGCGTCTTCGAGCTTCTTCGTGCCATCGTGCTTCTACCGGCGCGCCTTCTCGGCGCCCGGGTCTGAGCCGGATTCCTTAACTGAGCCGAAGACGCACTTCGAAGCCCGCGCCGCCGAGAGACGACGCGTGGCTTTCGATCGACCCTCCACGACGCTCCAGAATGGCTTTGACGATCGCAAGCCCGAGCCCGGTATGATCTCCGCGGCGGCTCGCGTCCGTCCGGTAGCTGAAGAAGCGGTCGAAGACGCGCTCCGCGTGCTCTTCAGGAATGCCCAGGCCGTCATCTTCAACGCGCACCACGGCCTCCCGACCGTTCGCTTTTGAGCTCACACGCACGTGCCCTTCGCTCGAAAAGTCGGCGGCGTTGTCAATGAGGTTCTCGAACACGCGCGCCATGCGATCGGGACCCGCGGCAACGTTGAGCTTCCCGTCGCTGAGCTCGAGCTCGAGCTCGAGGCTCCGGTAGCGCTCCCGTCCCGCCACGCCGCGTATAACAGCGTTGAGGTCTACCGGCCCCGGCTCTTCGTCTTCGTCGTCGCCTACAGGGCCCGTCCCGTCGAGCAGCGTCACTTCCCGCACCTCGGAGAGGAGCTTTTCGAGCCGCGCGATGTCGCTCTCGACGATGCGGGCAAACCGCGCGCGCTCTTCAGGGTCTTCGACTTCGGCGAGCATCTCCGCGGCGGAGCGCATCGACGCGAGAGGATTCTTGAACTCGTGGGAGACGTCGGCCGCGAAGGACTCGATGAAACGCATGCGCTCTTCGAGCCGCGACGAGAGCTCGGAAAGAGCACGGCTCAAATCGCCGATCTCGTCGAGGCGCTCCAAGCCGCGAAAACGTCCTCTCAGCCGGCCGCGTCGATCGACGATCGCCTGCGCTTGTGCCCGCAGTCGTTTCAGGGGCCTCGAGATGGTCGTCGAGACGAGAAGGCTCAGGACGGCGGCGACGCCGACGGCGCCGAGAAGAAAGCGAAAGATCGCGAGCCGGACTTCGTAGAGGTCTTGAAGAATGTGAAAGGTCGAGCGCGAGACGAGCACGGCGCCCACGATCTCGCCTTCGTTCTCGATCGGAAGCGCGCTGTAGAGCGTGACCGAGCGCTGGCCTCCCGGCGTGATGCGGGTGGCGGCGCCGTATTGGCCTTTCAGAGCGAGCTGGACTTCCGCGCCGTCGAACGGGCGCTCAGCCGAGTAGAACTCTTCACCTATGACCGGTCGGGGCCCGCTCACGACGTAGTCGACGAGGCGGAAGAGTGACGAGCCGAGCTGGTAGAGCCAGCTCGTGCGCAAGCTTTCGTCGTCGAGAGCGTCGTCGAGTGTTTTGGGCTCCCGCCGGGGCCCGAGTTGGCTCGTGTCCGAGACGAGTTGCCGGTCCGGACCGATCACGCGGAGGCGCGATGTGGTGCGCTGCCGGAGGCGGATGAGGATGGGCTCGACGAGAGTCGCGTCGAGCCCATCGCGCTCCGAGAGCGCCGCCGCGAGTACGCGGCCCTGCTGCACCATCGAGCGCTCCTGAGCTCTCAATAGCTGCCGCTCGTAGATGGCGAGATAGGACACGCCGGCGACCGGGAGAAAAACGAGAAGGACGTTGAAGGCTAGAAGGCGTATCGAGATCCGCGAGAGAAAGCGGCGCAGGCTGGTCAGCGCGTTTTCAGGCTTTGCACTCACGATAGCGGTAGCCTAGCCCGTAGACCGTGTCGATCTCACTGAATGCGTCATCGATTTGGGCGAACTTCTTGCGAAGTCTCTTCACGTGGCTGTCGATCGTCCGCTCGCTGACATAGGCGTCGTGCGGGTAGCACTCTTCCATGAGCCGGGCCCGCGACTTGACGTGGCCGGGCCGGCGCGCGAGGGCATGGAGCAGCATGAACTCGGTGACGGTGAGTGTGAGAGGCTCGCCTCTCCACGTCGCTTGATAGCGCCCCATATCGAGCGCGAGCGGTCCGAGGCTCAAACGTTCCTCGGGGGCGGTGGCGGCGCCAGCTCCCGCGAGCGCGAGCCGGCGGAAGAGGACTTTGATGCGCGCGACGAGCTCGCGCATCGCGAAAGGCTTGCACAAATAGTCGTCGGCGCCGAGCTCGAGCCCGAGCACGCGGTCGAACTCCTCGTCCTTCGAAGTCAAGAAGATGATGGGGAGCATCTCCGACTGGCCGCGCAGCTTGCGGCAGAGCTCGAGCCCGTCCATGCGCGGCATCAATATGTCGAGCACGCAGAGGTCGGGGAGCGCGTTCTCGAGCCGCTCCCAGGCGTGTTGGCCATCCGTGTAGAGATCCACATGGTAGCCCTCTCGGCGAAGCGCGTAGGCGACCGTCTCGCGAATGTTCTCTTCGTCGTCGACGACGGCAACCGAGCCCGTGTTTTTGTCTATGTAACTCCAATGTAGCGCATGAGATCGACGGCGGCTACCCGTGACACAGGATTGCCACATTGTTTCATCGTATCGCCTCGAAGCCGACGCGCGCTCCACGCATCGGGACGCTCAAATAGAAGCATGAACCTGAGGGGGAGGACCACGATGCCGAGGACGAAATCTTTTCTGCCTGGCCTGATCGTGCTGGCGCTTCTGGCGCTAGCGACTGAAAGCCAAGTGTTGTGGGCGCGATCCCAAGTCGTCACCCCAGCCGATATGAAGATGGGGAGCCTCCTGCTCCGCCCAGATGTTGACCGGGGCTACGTCCAGGCTCCGACGGTCGATACGAAGGTGCGGATCCGCATCACCGGCCTCGTCGGGCGCACGCGCGTCGTGCAGCTGTTCCGCAATCCTTTGGAAGAGTGGGTCGAGGGCGTCTACGTCTTTCCGCTCCCTGAACGCGCTGCACTGGACACGTTGCGAATGAAGGTCGGGGAGCGCGTCATCGAAGGACAGATCCAGGAAAGAGCCCAAGCGCGTCGGACCTATGAAAAGGCCAAACGGGAAGGGAAGAAAGCGTCTCTTCTCGAGCAGGAGAGGCCGAACATCTTCACGGTGTCTCTCGCCCATATCGGCCCGCTCGAAGACTAATGACCGCTGAGCGAAGGTCCCCACGGAAGGTTGACCGCGAAAGGAGAAACATCGACGCTATGCAAGGAGTGATAAAACGGTGGGAACAAACCTGACACGGATAGGCGAAAAGGCCCGGAAGGATCGCAAGCTGGTATTTACCAGCCTGTACCACCACATCAGTGATATCGACAACCTACGGGCCTGCTACGACGACTTGCCAGCAAGAAGGCAAGTGGGGAGGATGGAGTAACCAAAAGCGAATACGGACAGCACCTCGAAGATAATCTTCGGGACCTATCGGCGCGGCTGAAACGAATGGGCTATCGCCCAGGAGCGAAGCGACGCAGTTACATACCGAAGGCAGGCAGCGAGAAGGGCAGACCGCTAGGCATCAGCAATCTAGAAGATAAGATAGTTGAAGCGGCGGTCAAACGGACGCTAGAGCCAATCTACGAGGCTGTATTCGAAGACAGCAGCTACGGATACCGACCGGGGCGCAGCCAACACATGTGTTTGGACGCGCTCGGCCGGACCATCCAACAGACACGAGTCAACCGCATAGTGGAGGCCGACATCAAAGGGTTCTTTGATACGGTCAATCACGAATGGATGATCAAGTTTCTGAGGCACCGAATAGGAGACGAGCGCGTGATACGGCTGATCCACCGGATGCTGAAGAGTGGCATTCTGGAGGATGGGCTGTTCAGTGCGACCGAACAAGGCACACCGCAAGGCTCCATTCTGTCGCCGCTGCTGTCGAACATCTACCTGCACTACGTGTTGGACCTTTGGTTCGAACACCGTGTGCGCAAGCAGTGCCAGGGAGAGGCGTCCTACTTTCGCTACGCGGACGATTTCCTGGCCTGCTTCCGGTACAAAGGGGACGTAGAGCTTTTTCGCCAGCGGCTAGAGGACCGTCTGGAAGGATTCGGACTGAAACTGGCCATCGAGAAAACGCACTGCATCGAGTTCGGGCGCTACGCGCGCGAGAATGCGCAAAAGCACGGCGAGAAACCGAAGGAATTTACCTTTCTCGGCTTCACACATTACTGTGGGAAGACGCGGGATGGATATTTCAAGGTTAAACGCCGCACCAGCAGTAAGAAGCTGAAACAAAGCTTGCGCAAATTCACGGCGTGGGCCCGCACCGCCCGCAGCGTACTGCGAAAGGGAGAGATGATACGGCAGGCTCGCACCCGCGTGGTCGGCCATCTGCGTTACTACGCCATCACGGATAACAGCGAGAGATGTCACCTCTTTGTCCGTTGCGCTGAACGTATCTTGTTCAAATGGCTTAACCGCAAGAGCCAGCGGCGTTCATATAACTGGGCCGGTTTCGTCTCCACCCTTGATAGGGTCGGGTGGCCCAAATCGCGTATCCGCACAGACCTGAACCCCTGTCGTAGAGCGGAGGCTTACTGAAGACTGACCGAGGAGCCGTATGTATGGGAAAGCCGCTTGTCCGGTTCTGAGAGGGGCAGGAGTTCAACCAAAGTATGGATGAGATAGGGTGGCACCGCCGCGAAAGCAGGCGGCAAACAGAGAACACAAACATCGTCCTGTAGCTTTGGGAGACTCCTGCCTACTCGAAGGCGGTGCCGGCAGATCGGGATTTCACCCTCAGCTGGGCGCCGGATGTCGGCGCCGCCCCAAGGGCCGCGCTCTTCAACGAAAGCATCGGCGGCGACAACTACGTGCTTCTGATGCTGATGCCGCCTCCAGATGACCAGAAGACGGCGCGTCTTCCACGCGAGACGATCTTCGTGATCGACACGTCGGGCTCGATGCACGGCACTTCGATCGAGCAAGCGCGCGGCGCTCTACTCCACGCGCTCGATAGGCTGCAGCCGGACGACACGTTCAATGTGATCCAGTTCAACGCGTCGACGTCGAAGCTCAACCATCAGCCCGTGTCGGCCACCCCCGATGCGGTCGAGCGCGCGCGCAACTACGTCCGAGGGCTCGAAGCGGGCGGCGGCACCGAGATGATGTCGGCTTTGACGGCCGCCTTCGGCCAACGAAGCCCTCCCGAGCTACATCGTGTCGGGCGTGTCCGGCAAATCATTTTCATAACGGATGGTAGCGTCGGGAACGAGGCGCAGCTCTTCGATCATATTCAAGCTCATCTTGGAGAGCGGCGCCTGTTCACCGTCGGCATCGGCTCGGCGCCCAACGCGCACTTCATGACCCGCGCCGCGAAGTTCGGCCGTGGCACGTTCACTTATGTCGGCGCCGCGGCCGAAGTGTCGACCAAGATGGAAGAGCTGTTCGGAAAGCTCGAGAGCCCCGTGCTGAGCCACATCGAGCTCGACTTCGAGGACAAAACCGCCGAAATTTGGCCCAAGCACGTTCCCGATCTATATGAGGGCGAGCCTATCGTGGTGGCGGCGAAAGTGAAAGGTGTTGCCAGCGGGCTCGACGTGCGCGGCCGGCGCGGAGAAGAGCCGTGGGGCGTCGGTTTTCAGCTGCGCGGCGGCAAGACACAATCCGGGGTCGCTAGACGGACCTTCCACGGATGAACAAGCGTAAGTGTGGGCATCATTGGCTTTGTTTTTGAAGAGAGGTGTGTGTACTGCTTACATCGTGCGGGGGTTGATTTCGAGCAGGTTGAATGCTTTGTGCTGCAAGGGTGTGGGGCGAGTGATGCTGACGAAGGACAGGCCGCGGGCTTCGTTTTCGACCTGATTTTTCGTGACCGTAGCAAGATCAGAAAGAAGCGTTCTGAAACTGTGGACGGGCAACCCGTCGGGAGTCTTCTTGGTAGAAGCCTTTGCCTGGGCGGAGTCTGAAGGCGTTGCTGGGCTGACGATGGATGAGCGTTTGGCATGGGCACCGTCAGGGTCGTCGTCGTCAAACAAGATCGGGACGAGGGCTTTTCGCATGTGCCATTCCACGTAGTAGGCGAGCATGCAAAGAAAGATGTGAGCTCGAACTCGCTCAGCGTTGTAGTGATAGATGGGCCGTACTTTCAAATCCACGGTTTTGCAGCAACGAAAAGCGCGTTCAACGACTGCCAAGCCTTTGTAGGTCCTGACAGCTTCGTCTGCGGAGATGGCCTCTTCGGTGAGGCTTGTTCGGATGATATAGATGCCGTCGAGGGCCGCCTCACGCTCGATGTTTTCGTTGTCGCGCTCGAAGTCGAAGCCGTCGTCCGTAATGGTGTAGCGAAAGTGCTTGCCCATCTTGCTCCGAGCGAACACTCGACCCAATCGTATGCCGATGGTATCTTTGCCTCGCAAAGGACGTTGGTCTCGCTTCGTCGCTTTGCTAATCACTTCTAGCTTTGACTCCGTCGACACAAGCATCTCTTCTCGCTTCCGCGCCCGCTCGGTAGCAAGAAGAGGGTTGCGGCAGGCGATGAGTCGCTCACCAGGGAAGCTAGGATGATGGATCTCCGCTAGGTCGAGTTCATCGAACAGAGAAGGCTGCAGCATTCCGTCTTTTGCAAGTCGCTGAATCTGAGGGGCACGAAGTGAGCTGATCCACTCGAGACCTTCCTCCGGTCGAAGTTCCTCGCGAATCCGGGCTTCGGTGATCATCCCTCGGTCACCTACGAAGACGATACTGTCAAGCTCAAAACGTTCTCGGACTTTGCGAATTTGGCTCCCCAGTGTTGCGGGATCTCCGGTGTTGCCTTCGAACACCTCTACCCCGACCGGCCGACCATCACGCTCACACAGTAAGCCGAACACGACCTGCAACTTGTTTTTCTTGCCGTCTCTCGAGTAACCGAGCTTCGCCAGAGGGCACGACCGACCTTCTACCCAAGTCGACGTCAAGCCGTAGAGAACCAGGCTGCCCTGCTGCAGATGGCGTTTCGCCAGTTTCTTCTCTATGGCTGCTTGGCGGCTCAAAAGCCAATCCAGGGAATCATACAACTCATCCTCGTTGGTGTCTTTAACTCCAACACACTCACCCAATGACGAAGTCAAGGTCTGTTTCGATAGACCACGGGCCGTGGCCAACTTGGAGCCCGGCTCTACGATTCGCGCCACAATCATCGCCACGACGAGGTCACGCTCTCGGCGCTGGCGGCTATGGATGATTCGCTCGAGGCCAACTTTGCGCAGCGTTCCCAGCACGGCCGCAACATGTCCGTGAGGCTTGCTTCTGGTGATCTCGAACTGCTGAGCCTCACCCAAATCCACGTTGCCCTTCAGCAACTGGCGAAGAGCTTCAATTCGCGCGGGCTTCCACTTCGAGATATTGGCGACGGTCCTCGTTTTGGGCGCACCGCCTTCGCGGTAGCTTTCGCGGATGAGAATCGCTGGGGGCGAGTTGCGGTTCGGCACCTTGGCGATGTACATGCGCCGACTATACAGGATTAAATCAGTAAAATAAACTGTTCTGTCACTATTACATGCTTACACATTACATTTAGAACCGCCGCATCTGCTTTAAACGTACGGGTTTACATGCGTCTAGCCGGCGGAAGTTCCGGCTAGACTCTGGGCCCGCCGCAAGATTGCGGACCTCATGGATACGATGACGGTCGCGAAGGAAGTCTCTGAACGCGATGCGGCCCGCGCCCGCATCGTCGACGTCGCCCTTCTGCATCATCTCGTGTCACGCTTCACGAGCCTCGTGGCCGTCGACGTCACGCCGTCCGCCCCGCCCGGCACGACGGCGATGACAAAGGCCGTGCCCACGGAGCTTCCCGCCGGTTGGAGTCATCAGCATGTGGTGGGGATGTTGCCTCAGGGAGCGACAGCTGCGGAGCTTCTGATGCTGCTCGGGTTTCTCGCCCTGACCGCGGGGCTTCTGATCTCTTGGAGCGGGGACAGGTCATGCAAGGAAAGCGGAAAGCGAACAGTGTTCTCCTCTTTGCAATAGCCCTCGCCCTCATCGGCCAAAGTGTGTGGATGGAGGCGAAGGCTCGGTTGGCTCAAGTGCTACTGGCACGGGCGTGGCAAGAACGGGTCGCAGGCACGTCCGAGCCGAAGCCCTGGCCTTGGGCCGACACCTGGCCGGTGGCGCTCTTGCGCGGCAATCTTGGCTTTGTCCTCCGCGAGAGTTGCAGTGGACACAGCGTTCAAATCATGGCCGAGATAGATAGCTTGGTCCTGCAGCCGCTTGAAAACGGGTTCGAACCCCTCGTGCGCCTCATGGCCGGCCCCTCGTAGGTTCCGGTAGCGCTTTCGAGCCTCGGAAAGCCTTGACGCACCGCGTTGCCGAAGCCCTGCATCCTTGATGTCGTCGAGACCTTTTTTCCACGCCTTGAAGTATTGTTCGGCGCGCTCGTCCATATCTTTGAGTCGTTCTCGACGCTTCTTCGATCGTTCCTCATGTTTTTCGAGCCGCTTCACGAGGTCTTTGTAGGACGACCGCCGACCGCCTCCTTTTTTGGCGAGCGTTTTGTGGTACGCGTCGAGCGTCTTCTCAAAGTGCTGCTCGCTCTCGCGCATCTCCTTCATGGTTTTTTCGATGCGATCGATGAGGTCGTCCATTTTGTCGTGATCCCCTGCGAGCGTCGCCGCCGGCTTCGCCAGGGCGCAACAAAGAAGCAGGATCACTCCGATTCCGAGCGATAGGCGCGCAGATCTCATCCTCATTTACTCCTTTTCATGTTCAAAATGAGAACTGAATTTTTGGGGGATGAAGCGGGCGGCTGGGCGGGCTGGTATCTGTATACCCTAATCGCAAAAAAAAGAGAGCAAAGTAGCGCGAAAGTATTGACAAAGGAGCCTCTGGGTTTATGTTTGGAGCGTTGCTTCCAAACAAAACACCAAACGACCAGAGGCCCCTATAGTGCGCTTGAAACTATCTCGATTTCGCCGGAACTTCAACAAGGATCTTCCGATCGAGTTCACAGAGCAGAACCTGAGCTCGTTTGGTGGACTGGAACTGTTTTCACGATATTTGCGCCGCGTTGAGCTAAGCCGCCGGGTAGGAAAGGCGTGCAGAGGAAAAGGCATTCGGTCGGACTACGGGAGCGTCCGACTGGTTCTGGTGTTGGTTGGGATGCTGCTCGTGGGAGCTCGTCGTCTAGAGCACCTGCAGTATGTCTGTGATGACCCGATGCTGCTTCGCTTCTGTGGGTTGAGAAGACTACCGAGCCGTCCGACGATCGTGAATTGGCTGAAGCAATTCACGGGAGAGCGGCTCAAGGGCCCATCGGAGTTGAACGGTGTATTGGTCCACGAGCAGATCGAGCGATTGGGTCTGAACTGTCTGACGGTAGATATGGACGGCACCGTGGTTCAGGCAGGCAATCAGGTTGGATGGGCGTTTCGAGGATTCAATCCTCATCGCAAGAAGAATAAAAGTTACTACCCTTTGTTCGCTCACCTGGCTCAGACGGGCCAGATTCTCAAATCCAGAAATCGTTCTGGCAACGTTCACGACTCCAAGGGTGCCGATGCGTTTCTACGGGAACTGATAGGCGAGCTACGGGGCCAGTTCGGTCGGTCCCGAAAGCTGGAATTCCGCACGGACGCCGCGTTTTTCAACGAAAAGATTCTCAAGAGGCTAGAGCGCTCCCGAAGCGAGTTCGCGATCAAGGCTCCGTTCTGGCCGTGGCTCGGCCTAAAGGAGGTTGTCGCTGGGCGCAAGCGATGGCACCGCGTGAGTGACGAAATCGACGGCTTCTCCATCAAACACTTCATCGAGCCCTGGAATATCACCGTCCGGATCGCGATCTATCGGAAGCGAGTTCGACATCGAACGGCGAAGAACTTCCAGCTCGACCTGTTTTCTCCAGACGACGGCTACTTCGAGTACTCAGCCGTCGCCACCAACAAATCGCTCACCGTCCAACGCCTTTGGTACTTCGCTGCTGGGCGAGGCGGCCAAGAGAAAACCTTCGCCGAATTGCGCAGCCAGTTCGCTCTCGACGTCGTGCCCACTAAAAACTATGCCGCCAATAGCGCCTGGCAACAGTTGAACGTGCTCGCACACAACCTGTGTCGCAGCTTTCAGCTCGACACCATCGCTGAAACGAAAGGCATCTCTCGAAAGCGTACATGCACCCATCTGCTGCACACCATCCGCACCATCCGCTTCCGCATCATCAACAAAGCCGGCCGCCTCGTTCGCGTTAGTGGTCGAAACGCGCTCCGAATGGCCACAAACTCCTCCACTCAGACACTCTTTGAAAGAATCGAACTCACGCTAGCGTCATGAATTATTGTTCGATTAGGGTATATTAATAAGGTGGCACGATTCCGGCAGCGCGGTGGACGCTGCTCTCCATGTTTTGGCCGTGAGCATGGAGATCGATGAAGCCAGGCGCGACGACGAGCCCACCGACGTTCACCACTTCGGCGCCGCTCAGCGGGTCGGCCGAGATCGTCGTAATCTTAGCGCCCGTGATGCCGATGTGGCGGACCGCGTCCAACCCGGACTCGGGATCCATCACGCGACCTCCTGCGAGCACGACGTCATGCCCTTCGGGGCTTTGGAGCGTGGCCCCTGTGACGATGAGTAGAAGCTGAACGAAAAGATGGGGCACGGCGGGCTCTCTGACTAAGCGCCTTCGACGACGACGAAGTAGCCGGTGGCGGCGCCTTCGCGCGCCGCCTTGGCCTCCTGATATTCGGGCGAGTCGTAGAACTTCTTCGCCTGCTCCAGCGTCGTGAAGGCGACGATCACGACACGTGCGGTCTCTTGCTGCCTTCGAGCGTTTCCGTGCGTCCGCCGCGAGCGAGGTAGCGGCCGTCATATTTGGCGATCGCCTCGGCGGCGAGCTTCTTGTAACCCTCGTAAGCTTCCGGGTTCGTCACGTGAACGCGTGCGATGAGATAGGCGGCCATGGTGAAATCTCCTCTTGGTTACGGATAGCTCGCGATCACGTCGATACTGATCCCGCCGCGTGGCGTGAAGCGTCCCGTGACCGTGGCTCGGCGCGGCGCGCAAGCCTCGACCATATCGTCGAGAATCATGTTGACGATGGCTTCGCCGAAGCTTCCGTGGTTCCTAAAAGAAAACAAATAGAGCTTCAAAGACTTGCTCTCGATGCAGCGCTCGTTCGGCACGTACTCGATCGTGATGTGGCCGAAATCCGGCTGAGAGGTGATGGGGCACACGGAGGTGAACTCGGGGCAGTCGAAACGGATGACGTAGTCACGCTCCGGGTAGGCGTTCTCGAAAGTCTCGAGCTTGGCCTCATCGGGGGAAGTTGGGTAGGCCCGATCGTGGCTTCCGAGAAGCGTCAAGCCTTCGTAGACCTTTTTTTCGTCTTTCATCGAGCCCGATCCTACCATGTGGCATGACGTTGACAGTGGAGCGGCGCTCCTATATTCTCCCTCTTCCTTCGCTGGATGGTCCCAGTCCGATTTTAAAAATTCATTACGGAGACGGCATGAGCGTCCATTTGATAAACCCGAGCGACACCTCCTTTGGTATCGGCATCATCGTTCCTCGCTGGCTCTACGTGCTCGCATCCGCGACACCGCGTCGTTTCGGAACGCCCAATATCGTGGATGAGACGCTCGATCCGATGGACTATTCCAAGATCCAACCGGGCGACGTCGTGGGCATCGGTATCCACACGTTGAACGCGCTGCGAGGCTACGAAGTCGGTCAAAAAGCGCGCGAGCGGGGTGCTCATGTTGTCTTCGGCGGCTCGCATGTGACGCTCTATCCGGAAGAAGCGTTCGAGCATGGCGGCGCGACCGCGGTCGTGAAGGGCGACGGTGACAACATCTGGAGTCAGGTGCTCGATGATATCGAGACGGGCGAGCCGGGACGGATCTACGACGGCGGCCGTCTCGAAGGGGACTCCTTCCTCCCTGCGCGGTGGGATCTGATGCCGTCAGAGAGCTACATGATCGCCTCGGTTCAGACCGTGCGCGGCTGCCCGAAGCATTGCTCCTTTTGCTCGGTCTGGCGCACCGATGGCCAAAGGCCGCGGCAGCGCGCCTCGGACATCGTCGTCCAAGAGGTCGTCGAGCTGCGAAGGAGAGGATTTCGTTTCATACTTCTCGCCGACGACAATTTCTACCCGGTCACGCAGCATGACGTCGAGCTAGAGGAGCGCCGGAACGGCGCGCGCGTGGAAGAGTTGAAAGCCATCCGCGCAGAGCGTTTCGAGCTCTTGAATCGCCTCGCGGAGCTTCCGCACGACATGGTCTTTTTGACGCAGATCACAATGGAAGCCGCGGACGATGACGAATATCTCGACGCGATGAAGCGCGCGCACGTGAAAGGCGCGCTCGTCGGCGTCGAGTCGGTGACGGAAGAAGGTCTGAAGGCCGTATTCAAGGATTTCAATGTCGCGGGAGACGCTCTCGTCGACCGGCTGCGAAAATTTGTCGACCACGACGTCCACATCCTCGGCTCGTTCATCTTTGGGCTTTCGACGGATCGCGACGACACGTTCGACGCGACCGCCGACCTCGCCGCCAAGGCAGGGGTCGATTTCGCCCAGTTCGTGACCCTGACGCCGTTTCCGGGTACAGTCGATTTCATTAAGTGGGAGAGCGAGATCGATCAGGCCAAAGAGACGGTGGACGGGATCCCGCTGAACCGGTTCTGGCTCATCCCGCGGAGCAAACGTCCCAAGCTCTACCTTCCGCATCCAACGATGACCCCGTACGAGATCCGGATGAGAACGCAGGCGGTCTGGAGAAAGTTCTATAGCTTCTCGAACGTGTGGAAGCGCTCGCGGGTCACGAACAATCTGCGCGATCGGCTGGCCTACGTTCTGATCTCCTTGCTTTTCCCCCAGATGTACGCGAATACGGGGCTCGCCACCGACAGCGCTCGCAGCCGCGCGCGCCAGTGGGCGAAGTTGATCGCGAAACCGTGCCGTCGGGTCTTTACCGCTAAGCCGATGCCCGAGCTTCAGGTCCCGCCGGTCAAGCCGCCGCGGCCTCAATACGTCTGATTCGATCTCCGGGCGCAGTAAGTCGCGAGCGCCGGGCCGGTGATTCCGGTCACTCGCCGCGCCAACATCCTGGCGTGATTTTGCCCTTCTTTCGCTGTCTCGTCTCGGTGTTTGAGTTTGAGACTCGTCGCGAGCCGACCGGGATATGGTCTGGGAGTGGTTTGGAAACGGCATCATCGAGTTTATAGAAGGGACAGCCGTGCAAGGCGCCTTGCAGATTGCGCGCGCGACGGGCCCCAAGGAATTCAGTATGGTGACGAGCCAGATCCGGCTCGCGTTGAAACCAAGAAAGTGAGATAGAGATGAGACGGTTCTTCTCGCCATCTTCACGCTCGTTTTGTGGAGCACGATGGCTCCGGCGGCGGACGATGGCCCCTTGAGCCGCGTGCAGTACACGACGGCACGCGATCACAACGTCCAAAAACAAATCGATCTTCCGGGCACCGTCGAGGCGCCGAGGTCGAGCCAAGTGGCGAGCGAAGTCGAAGGCCTCGTCGCGAAGCTCCATGCGCGCGAAGGCCAATACGTGAAGCGCGGCGCCCCGCTCGTATCCCTTCGAGCCGAGCACCTCGAGATCGAGCTTCAAGCATCCACCGCTCAAAAGCGCGAGGCCGACGCTCGCTTGGCGCTCGCGGAGAGAAGCCTCACCCGCTCCCAGGGCTTGTTCGAGAACGAGATCTTGTCGAGTCAGCAGCTCGATGACGCGCGCTTCGAGCGGGAAGCGTGGCGCGGCCGGGTGGACCAGCTCGCGGCAGAGATCCGGCGCATCGAGCTCGATGTCGCCCGATCCATCGTCAAAGCGCCCTTCAGCGGCATCGTCGCTGCCGAGCTCACCGAAGTCGGCCAGTGGATTGGCAAAGGCGCGACCGTGATGGAGCTCTTGTCACCGGACGAGCTCGAAGTCCGTGTCGAGGTTCCCGAACGCCATTTCGGCGCGTTCCGCAAAGGAAGCACGGTAACCATCCGCTTCGAAGCCGTCCCAGGCTACGAGATCCAAGGCAAAGTCGCGAGCCTCGTACCGCGCGCGAGCGCCCAAGCGCGCACCTTCCCCCTCCGCATACAGGTGTCCAACAAAGACGGCCGCATCGGCGCCGGCATGCTCGCCAAGGTCTCGCTCGCCGCGGGAAAGGCGCGCTACGCGACACTCGTCCCGAAAGACGCGATCATCACGCGCGGCAAGGACCGTTTTGTCTACATCATAAAGTCCGGCGAGACGGTCAAGATCGTCCCCGTTTCGACAGGCATCGGCGTCGGCAGCTGGGTCGCGGTCGAAGGTCTCGTTGACGAGAATTCCAAAGTCGTCACGCGCGGCAACGAACGCGTTCGGCCGGGCCAGCGTGTCTGGGCCGAGCCCATGGAGTACCTGGCGCCATGACCGTCGTTCGCGACGCCATCCGCTACCCCGTGACCACGGCGGTCGGCGTGATTCTGCTCGTCCTCTTCGGCACTCTCGCCCTCAACACGATCCGCGAGACTGGCTCGAATGTGCTCGAGGTCATGGCCGGCCTCAAGGACAAAGTCGCGCGCCTCAACAGCGACGTGCTTGCGCCGCGCGGGCTCCAATTGACCCAGGCTTATGACGAGACCGAATATGTTACGAGCGCGATTTCGCTCGTGCAGCAGAGCCTCTTCGTCGGCGGGCTCCTCGCCTTAGCACTCTTGCTCTTGTATCTACGGAGCGCCTCGACGACCTTCGTCATTGGGGTCGCGATCCCCATCAGCGTCGTGGGAACGTTTCTCGCGATGTACGCTTTCGGGCGCACGCTGAACGTGATCAGCCTCGCAGGCCTCGCTTTCGCGGTC
Source organism: Candidatus Marinacidobacterales bacterium (assembly GCA_965197495.1). Classification (GTDB taxonomy): domain Bacteria; phylum Acidobacteriota; class Vicinamibacteria; order Marinacidobacterales; family SMYC01; genus SMYC01. Next base: position 6,977,309 of record OZ240210.1, on the reverse strand, counting down.
GGCATGGTTGTCGACAACTCCATCGTCGTGCTCGAGAACATCTACCGGCATCGACAAATGGGTAGGTCCCTCATGATCGCGGCCTATGAAGGCACGCGCGAAGTTTGGGGCGCGGTCCTCGCGAGCACGCTCACGACCATCGCGGTCTTCGTCCCCGTCATCTTCATCCAAGAAGAAGTCGGGCAACTTTTCGGCGATATCGCCATCGCCATCAGCTGCGCGGTGTTCTTGTCGCTGATTGAACACGCTGAAGTGGAACTTGGTGCTCGCCATCGTAATCACCTATCTCCTGATGGCGGCGCTCTTCGAAAGCTTTCTTCACCCCTTCGTCATCATGTTCAGCGTACCGCTCGCAGCGTTTGGCGGCATGCTCGGACTCTTTACGGTGAATCTTTTCACGCTCCAGCCGCTCGACGTTCTCACGATGCTCGGCTTCATCATCCTCGTGGGAACGGTCGTGAACAACGCCATCCTGATCGTGCACCAGTCGCTCAATCACATGAAGGTGGACGAGATGGAGCCGCACGCGGCCATCCGCGAAGCCGTCGAGAACCGCATCCGCCCGATCTTCATGAGCGTCTCGACGTCGGTCTTCGGCATGCTTCCGCTCGTGATCTTCCCGGGTGCGGGCGCTGAGCTCTATCGGGGTCTCGGAAGCGTCGTGGTCGGAGGACTCGTTGTCTCGACGGTGTTCACGCTGTTCCTCGTCCCGGCCCTTTTCAGCTTGACGCTCGACGCCAAAGCCGGGGAAGAACACGACGGTTTGAAAGGGCGGATCCGCGTTTTCGGGGAGGAACAGATAGGCGACAACGTCGTCGTCTCCATACGTGGCGTCGAACGTGATTTTCTCTTTGCGCCAATGGGGTGAGCCGCTCGAAAGAGTCTCCACTCGGGCGTCGAGCTCGGTTCGGTCGTAGGCATACATGCTTGCGTAGAGGCGATAGACCTCGTCGTCGACAGGACTTTCAAAGAGTGTAGTCGCGCCAGAACCGCTCGATGGGAGCGGTCTGCTCGTCGGAGGGAGGGTTCTCGTATTGGGCGCAGCGGAATCCGTAAATCTCGGTTCTATCGAAAGGCGACTGAGCGTGGGGTGTTCGGAACATATAGATCGGTTCGCCCCAGGAGCCGCCCAGCGTGTAGCGACCGTCCCCGGAGGCGTTCCAGCACCACTCCTTGACGTTGCCCGTCATGTCGTAGTGGCCGAAAGGTCCCACGCCCTGATGGTGTCCTATGGGTGCGGCTGCCGTTCCATCGTAGTTGCTCAGCTTCTGTATCCACGGAGACGCAATTTGATCGGTCGCACGGAACCAGTGATGCACGGTGGGAAGGCTCTTTCCCGCGAAGGCGGCATAGGCACCCGCTTCGTACCAGCTCACGCCTTGAACGGGATGGTCATCCTCACCTTCGGGATACGCGCCGAGCTCCCATGTGGAGGGACCGGGCCGGCCCGTCCGATCCACGAAGTGGCGCATGGCTTCTTCGAACGGGAGCCCTCGGCCATCTTTGACGAAAGCCTCCTTCCAATAGTCGCGCTTGCGGTAACCCCCCGGATCCACGAACTCTTTGTAGTAGCGGTTCGTCACTTCGTATTGGTCCAGCCAGAAACCCTCGAGTGCGAAGTTTTTGCCGAAGCTGCCTTCACGTCCGGGGGAACCCAAACCATGCCGGGCGGAACGCTTCCCTCGGGCTGGAGGGTGAACGAGCGCGGGAAAGGAAGGAAGACGAGCTCGAGGGGTTCGAAGCCCGCCTTCACGATCTTCCACCGAAGCAAGCTCGCGGGGAACGGGATGTTCTCGAGTGGAGCTTGGCCCCCTAGCTGCCAATCCCTTTCGGGACGGGTAAAGTCCTTCCAGTAGATATCAGCGCCGATGGCTCGGTTCGGATCGAGCTGATGAACGATACGATGTTCCAGAGCCGCTCGATCTCTCGGTCGTCGGGAAGGACCTCTCTCGCCTTCCTAGCCAATTCATAGGCCGCGACGTAGTCCTCTTCGTCGGAGAGCCGCTCGATCTCCGGGATGGCCTCGTAACGGGCCTAATCAGTCCGGGAGCTTCCGCGCCAGAGCCACGCGCCGATGGCGAGTAGAGAGGCGACGAGAGCAGCGGCGACGACGCGCTTCATGGGAGAGCGTCGTCGGCCTGCTTCGCCGTCGATGTGAGCCTTCACGGCGTCGAGCTCACGACAAAGCTCTTCACCAGAGGAATAGCGCGCCTCGCGGTTCTTCTCGAGGCAGCGCTCGACGATCCGCTCGAGATCGACCGACAGACCCGGGCGAATCGATCGCAGAGCCGGCGGCGTGTGTCCGAGGATGGCCATCCGTGTCGAGATGTTCGAGTCGCCCGAAAAGGGACGCCGGCCGGTGAGCATCTCGTAGAGGACCGAGCCGAAGGAGAACACATCGGAGCGGACGTCCACGGGGTTTCCCTCGGCCTGCTCCGGGCTTCGCGGCCTCCAAGGCTTCCGCTTCTCTCTCGAGACGGGCGAGACTGATCAGCATTCGGGGACGGCGGGCGGCGCCGCCCGCAACCCCGTGGCGGAGATATGCCAGCTCGTGGCGGATTGCTTCGATGCCAAGACGGGCGAAGTGAAGATCCCCGGCTTTTACGACGACGTCGTCGAACCGGCGGCAGCCGAGCTCGCCGATTTGAAGAAGTCCGGCTTCAGCACCGCAACGTTCAAAAAAGACCATCAGTTCAAATCGCTGCGGGTGACCGACCCCCGTCGAGATCATGAAGCGCATTTGGTGCATGCCGACCTTCGAAGTACACGGTATCGAAGGCGGCTATCAAGGGCCAGGGGTGAAAACCGTCGTGCCGCCACGCGCCACGGCCATCGTGTCCTGTCGGCTCGTGCCCAACATGGACGCCCGAAAGATCGTCAAGCTCGTCAAAGCTTTCGTGAAAGAGAACAACCCCGATGTGAAAGTCGAAGCGGAGCACGGGCTCCCTGCATATCAGGGCCACACGGTGGGCCCGCATCCGGATGCCATCCGCGCAGCCATGAAGTTCGCCTTCGACAAAGAGCCCGTATTCGTCCGTGAAGGTGGCTCGATTGGAGCCGTCGTGTCGATGGAGAAGGTGCTCAAAGCGCCCGTGTTTTTTCTCGGGCTATCGCTTCCGGAGCACGGCTACCACGCGCCGAACGAGAACTACGACTGGCAACAGGCCGAAGGCGGGATGATCGCTTTCGCCGACTACTTTCGACGCGTGGCCGCGATGGAGCCCGCGACCTAGCCTCCCAGATTCCGAACGGAGGGTTTTTTTCGAGAGGCGCTAAACCGCCCGGTGGTTCCGGTCGGGGACGTTCTCGTGCACCGAGGCGCCCATGTTGCAAGCGGACGAGCTCGGCCAGCGCTTCTATGGCCGCGCGGAGCTCGTCCTCCGTTACGGGAGGGAGTGCTTCTAGGACGAGCACTGCGTTCCGCGGCGACTCGGTGAGCTTCGTGCGGTCGGCTTCTTTCCAGTTCCACCGGCGACAAATCGCGCCGCGGTCGTCGGTATAAATGACTTCCCCCGCCTTTGGCGCGCGCGCTTCGGCTTCGCCGAGTAGACGCACTGGAGGCTCGCTCTCCGAGGCGCGCGTCAGACGGATGTCGCCTTCGATGCTGTCGAGATCTTCGCCGCCCACCGGTAGCAAATGCTCGAGGGAGACGGCGTTGTAGATATCGACGAGAGGAAGGATGGGTCGGATGGGCTCCCCCTCGAGCGTTCGGCGCACCAGGTTCTCGATCGAGGACGGATATTTCTTTGGCTTCGCGCCAAAGCTTCGATAGGCCTCTCGCCAACAGTGGATGCGAGGATGGTCGGTGACGTTCGTGCCCGCGAGCGCCGCTCGCACCGTCTCCTGGGCCGCCTCGAGCGCATCGCTCAGTTTTTCGACGCCACGCGGGTTTTGGATCCCGCGCGCTACGAGAACGCCGATGCGCATATCGGAAAAGGTTTCGAAGATGTTGTCGGTGACGACGAATCTCATGACGGTGGAAAGACGGTTCCGAGCACGTTGTAGCCGCCGTCCACGTAGATCACTTCGCCCGTGATGCCGCGAGAGAGATCCGAGGCCAGAAACGCCGCGGTATCGCCGACTTCCGCTTGATCGGTGTTGCGCCTCAGGGGCGCATGAGTCCGATGGAACGCGAGCATCTTCGAGATCCCGTGCACGCCCGACGACGCTAAGGTTTTGATCGGGCCTGCCGAGATCGCATTGACGCGAATCCCCTTCGGCCCGAGGTCGACCGCTAGGTAGCGCACGGACATTTCGAGGGCGGCCTTCGCGACGCCCATAACGTTGTAGTTCGGGACGACGCGCTCCCCTCCCAAATAACTCAGCGTGATGATGCTGCCGCTTTCTCCCATCAGCGCCGCGGCGCGTTTGGTCAAGGCCGTCAACGAAAAAGCAGAAATATCGTGCGCGATCCGGAAACCTTCGCGAGACGTATCGACGAACTCGCCATCGAGCTCCTCCCGGAGCGCGAAAGCAACGGCGTGAACCATGAAGTCGAGCCCGCCCATCCGCTCTTGAACGGTTTTAGCGGCCGCGTCCATCTCGTCATCGTTGGTCACGTCGAGCGGCAAGATCACGGGGTCGGTGAGCTCCTCCGCGAGCGTGCGCACACGCGACTCGAGACGCTCTCCCTGATAGGTGACCGCGAGACGCGCCCCTTCGCGCGCCACCGACTGCGCAATGCCCCAAGCGATCGAGCGCTTGTTGGCGATGCCGACGATGAGACCACGCTTTCCTTCCAATAACATCCAAACCTCCGACGGCGGACTATATCACTGGCGCGCTTCGCGACCAGTCTTGACTCTGTTCGTACGCGCGCGCGAGCTCGAGAAGCCGCTTCTCATCGTTCGGCGCTGCTGCAAGCTGAAGACCGATCGGGCGGCCATCCTCCGTGAAGCCACAGGGCAGCGACACCGCGGGAAAGCCCGTCGTGTTGAAGGGGCTCGCGAGACGAAGCAGACCGCTGCGGAGCTCTTCGCCGTTATCGAGCGTCGTGTCGCCGATGCGCGGCGCTGCCGCGACGGTGGCGGGCGTCACCAGCATGTCGATCTTCTGAAAGGCCTTCCGGAAAGCGCGTACGATAGGGCGCCGCACACGCGTCGCGGCGAGGTAGTCCGTCGCCGGGATCAGAAGGCCAAGCCGCAAGAGCTCGAGGGTGTCCGCGCCGTAATCCTCCGGACGCGCGCGAACGTTGGCTTCGTGGAAGGCCGACGCCTCCGAGAACGTGATCGCGTTGCGGCACGTCGTCTGGAGCTCGATCTCCGGTATGTCCACTTCGACGAGCTTCATCCCGAGGCGCTCGAGCTCCGCAATGGCGGCACGCACAGAAGCTTCGACCTCCGGGGCGAGGTTATCGAAAAAGTAGCGTTCGTGGATCCCGAGTTCGAGCGGTCCTGGCAAGTTCGCGCTCGTAGCGTCCTCAAGCTCATGCAAGGGACGGCCCGTGAGCACTTCGTAGAGTAGGGCCACGTCGTCGACGGTGCGCGCCATCGGCCCGACGTGGTCGAGGCTCCACGAAAGCGGGGTCACCCCCTCGCGACTCACCTGCCCATAGGTAGGTTTGAGTCCGACCGTGCCGCAAAGCGACGACGGAATGCGGATCGAGCCTCCAGTATCGGTGCCTATCGAGCCGAAACCGACGCCCGCTGCCAGGGACACCGCCGAGCCGCCGCTCGAGCCACCGCAGATTCGCTGAGTGTCCCACGGGTTCCGCGCCGCTCCGTAGTGGGGGTTCACGTTCGTGACCCCATAGGCGAGCTCGTGCAAGTTGGTTTTCCCCAGCAACACCGCGCCGGCGTCGAGGAGCGACGCGAGACAGGGCGCGTCCACGTCGGGAACGAGCTCGGTGAAGATTTTCGAGCCCGACGTGGTCCGAATCCCTTTCGAATGGACCAAATCCTTTACGGTGATCGGGATGCCGTGAAGAGGCCCGCGAAGCTCACCGCGGGCCCGTTCCTCATCGGACCGGCGGGCTGCCTCGATCGCGCGTTCCGGGAGGAGCGTGATGAACGCGTTCAGCGCCTCGAGCTTCTCGGCCCGCTCGATTTGGGCACGAACGAGCTCTTCGGAGGTCAAATCGCGACGCTCGAGGCGGTCACGAACGGAGATGAGGGTCTCGGCTTCGCTCACGGCTCGTCCTCCAAAGAGAACAGTGGCTCTTCTCCCACAGCGGCCTTCTTGAGGTCGGAAACGCCGTTTTGAAAAGCTTCAAAGCGGTCTATAAGTTTCTTCTTATCAATTGGATCCAAGTCTTCCAGTTCAATATTTCGTCTATCCGTCATGTTTCAATTCATATAGACAATAGCAACCGTTGGAAACCGAGCTGGAACTCTGATATAGTTCGCCCCGGCCACGGTGGGCACCCCTGAAGCATTCGTTCCTGAAGAGGCTCAACTGAGCCCGAAGCAGGCATGCGCGGGGCCCAACTTTGCTGGGAGCCACACCGTACGACAAATAGCGCCCGTGGGTCGAGCTTAATTTGGGACGAACAACCCAAAGTGAGCAGGGGCGGATGCGAATGACAGGAGGTACCAATGGCGGTAATTTCCACCAATCTCAAGGTCCTCGAGGACGAGTCGACCCGCCCAGGGTTCAAGGTCTACACACGCAAGGACATCGACGACATCCGGGAGCTTCAGACCCTTTCCGAAGAGCAGCGTCTGGACATGAAGGCGGTTTCCGCCGTGCTCCCCTTCCGAGTGAACAATTACGTCATCCAGGATCTCATCGACTGGAACAACATCCCGGAAGACCCGATGTACCAGTTGACGTTCCCCCAGCCCGGCATGCTGAAGGACGAGGATTTCGCGCACATGCGCGACCTCGTGCAGCAAAACGCGACCACGGAAGACATCAAGAACGCGGCGCGAAAGATTCAGGACACGCTGAACCCGCATCCAGCCGGACAAATGGAGCTGAACATCCCGAAAATGGACGATGAGCCGCTTGACGGCATGCAGCACAAATACCGGGAGACGGTGCTCTTTTTCCCCGCCGCCGGCCAGACGTGCCACGCCTATTGCACCTATTGCTTCCGTTGGGCCCAGTTCGTTGGCATCAACGAGCTCAAATTCGCGGCCCAGCAGGCCGGCATGCTCGTCGAATATGTGCGCCAGCACAAAGAAGTACGTAGCATCCTCATCACGGGCGGCGACCCGCTCGTGATGAAGTCGAAGGTGCTCCGTCGCTACATCGAGCCGCTGCTCGACCCCTCGCTCGAGCACCTGGAGAGCATCCGCATCGGCAGCAAGGCCCTCGCCTATTGGCCTTATAAGTTCGTCACTGATGACGACGCTGACGATCTGCTGCGCCTCTTCGAAGAGGTAAGCGAAGCCGGCAAGAACCTTGCGTTCATGGCTCATTGCACGCATCCCCGGGAGCTAGAGACCTACGTCGTGCAAGAGGCGGTCCGCCGCGTGCGTTCGACTGGAGCGGTCATCCGCTGCCAAGCGCCGATCATCTCCCACGTGAATGACGACGCCGATGTGTGGGCGCGGATGTGGACCGAACAGGTCAAGCTCGGCGCCGTTCCGTATTACATGTTCGTGGAGCGGGACACGGGCGCGAAGCACTACTTCGCCATCCCACTCGCCAAAGCCCTTCGCATCTTCAACGAGGCCTACCGGCAAGTTTCCGGGCTCGCGCGCACGGTCCGAGGACCTTCGATGTCAGCGTCACCCGGCAAAGTCCTTGTCGACGGCGTGACCGAGATCGGAAGCGAGAAGGTGTTCGTCCTCAAGCTGCTGCAAGGTCGCAACCCCGAGTGGGTGGGACGTCCGTTCTTCGCTAAGTACGACCCGGAAGCGAGCTGGCTCGACGATCTGGAGCCCGCCTTTGGCGAGAAGGAGTTCTTCTTCGAGTCCGGGTTTCGCAGGCTCCAGGAGGCGCGAGCGGCGCAAAGCGTTTAGAGTAGGTCCATTGCAAAAGGGGACTCTCTCCGCGTGAGCGATCGGAGGTCAGCATTGGAAGGCGCCATCCTTTCCCATTACAAGATTCTCGAAAAGCTCGGCGAGGGGTGGCATGGGCATTCTGTACCGTGCCCTCGACACCCGCCTCGAGCGCACCGTGGCGATCAAACTGCTTCGGCCCGAAGCCATGAGCCCGGAGAGAAAACAACGCTTCGTCCAGGAGGCGAAGGCGGCGTCGGCGCTCAATCATCCCCACATCATTACCATCCACGACATTGGTGAAGCTCCATTCGAAGGTGTCGATCGGGACTTCATCGTCATGGAATATGTGGACGGTTCGTCTCTCGACCGGATTCTGGAAGATGGGCCTCTTCCCCCGGTACGCGCGCTCCACTTGGTCGTTCAGGTCGCTGACGGCCTCTCCGCCGCCCACGAGGCCGGCATCGTCCATCGCGATCTCAAGCCGGCCAACATCATGGTGACGCGAAAGGGCGAGGTGAAGATCGTCGATTTTGGGCTGGCAAAACTGACGGAGCCTCGAACCGACGTGAGCGAGTCGGCGCCTACGCGTTCCGCCGGTCTTCGAACCGAGGAAGGGACCGTGCTGGGGACGGCCGCCTACATGTCCCCGGCCGGGCAAGCCGGGCGCGTGCGCGACACCCAGACCGTATCGGATACGACGACCGAGTCCGTCTCGAGCAGCTCTTTGTGCCGCTTGATGGTCGACTCGAAATTGGGGCTTCCGATCTCCTCTTCCGCCTCCCAGAGAAAGTGCACATTGACCGGCGTTTGGTGAGCGAGGGCGTATTTGGCGCCCCAGAGTGCGGTGAGCGCGGGGCCTTTGTCGTCCGTCGTCCCGCGTCCCAAGTAGCGATCCTCTTTCTGGATGAATCGAAAAGGCTCGGTGTGCCAGCCGTCCGCCATCTCCGCGGGCTGGATGTCGAGGTGGTTGTAGACGGTGACGGTCGGGTAGTCGGAGCTCTGCTCGAAACGCCGGTGTAGCATGGGATGGCCGCCCGTCTCGAGAACGCGGACCTCACCTCCCATCTGTTGCAACAAATCGGCCGCGCGCGAGACAACTTCCGCGACCTCGGTTTGGTGCTGCGGTTCCGCGGACACGCTCGGGATTTCGACGAGCTCTCTCAACGTTTTCTCGAAGCTTCCGCGTTGCGACGCCGTATAGTCGAGAAGTGATTTCTTCGAGAACCCGCTGGGCGTCGATGTCGTCATGGATGTGCCGGTGCTCCTTGTGGGCGACAGCATAACGGCACCTATTGTCTTCAGTCAACGCCGGCGCTTTGTTGGCGGGAAACCCCCCCGTTGCGTAGGCGATTCACTACGTCAGCATCCTCGAAACTCGTCCGTGAACGGGTGTGACCAGGTCGTAAGGGTCGTAATGCCTTGCGAGCAAGGAGATTGGGCCATACCCAAGAGCCCTTGGGCGCCGGAACGGATCTTGCTTGATTCAGGAAGGGCATCAATTGATGAATTAATGTCCCACTCGGGGATGGTTGAAATCCCTCGCCTTTAGGCGAAGCCTTTAGGAGGCTTGGGGTACGATCCTGAGGTGAAAGGATATCGTAAATCATCGCACACGACGTACCAGTTAAACTATCACTTCGTATTTATCACGAAGTACCGCAAGCCGGCCTTGAGAGGGGATGTAGCGGTTCGTCTCCGGGATCTCATCCGGGAGATCTGTGCTCGGAACCAGATAGAAATACTGAAGGGTCATGTGCGGCCTGAGCACGTGCACCTGTTGCTGAGCGTGCCGCCGAATTTGTCGCCGAGTCGAGTGATGCAGTTGATCAAGGGTAAGACGTCGAATCGTCTGATGCGCGACTTACGGACGATGCGGAAGGAGTTCTGGGGTCGGCACCTATGGGCACGGGGTTACTTCGTGGTGACAACGGGCAACGTGACGGATGAGGTGATAGCGAAGTATATAGAGTTGCAGGGTGCCGTGCCCCAGGACGACGATTCTTTCAAGGTCAGTGAGTAGTGAAACGAGGCAAGGACAAGCCGACTTTAGTCGGCGACGTGAACCCATCGCCTTTAGGCGATGGAGCGCACGCGCTCAGTGAATTAATGAAATGTCGAGTGCGGCAGAGATGGATCCCCTAATCGGGAAGCGTTTGCGCGAATACGTTATCCTCGACCTGATCGGCAAGGGCGGGATGGCGAAAGTCTACAAGGCGCGCCACGTTCTCCTCGACGAAATCCGCGCGATCAAATTCCTTCGGCCGGAGCTCCGCGAACGCCAAGAGTGCATCGCGCGCTTCCACCGCGAAGCTCGAGTCATGGTGCGGTTGAAGAACCAGCACGTCGTGACGCTTCACGAGTTTGGAACGGTAGGCAACGAGCTCTTCTTCCTCGTGATGGAGTTTCTGCAGGGGGAAAGTCTCCGAAAGCGCCTCCGGCGCAACAGCTGTATCCCGACCGCCGAAGCGGTGCGCATCGTATAGCAGGTCGCACTCGGTCTCGTCGACGTGCACAAGCTCGGGATCGTGCATCGGGACATCTCGCCCGACAACATCCTCATCGTTCCCGAAGGAGGCGAGGAGATCGTCAAGGTCATCGATTTCGGCATCGCGAAGAGCATCGCGCCCGGCGGCGCCAAGATCACCGCAACGATGAATCTGGTCGGTAAAGCGGAATATGTCGCACCCGAGCAGATCTACGCCCCCACGGGCGATGATGACCAAAGCGTCGATGGTCGTACCGATATCTACTCGCTCGGCGTGACTTTCTACGAGCTGCTCGCCGGTGTGAAACCGTTCGAGGCGTCGAGCTCCAAAGCGTTGCTCGCCAAACACCTCACCGAGGAGCCGAAGAGCCTTTCGGAGGCAAACCCTCTCATCCGTGTCTCGCCCGCCATCGAGAGCATCGTCGTGCGCATGCTCGCAAAGAGTCCATCGGATCGACCCGCCTCGATGGATCGGTTGTACATGGAGCTCGCGGCGTTCGCGCATGACGCGCCGATGTTAACGCCGGTTTAAAGAAGTCTTGACGAATCTTGGCGAAGTCGGACGCCCTGCGGGCTTCGGCGGGCAAGCCGGGCTACGGCGAGGTCTGATAACATCGCATCCGTGCCGACCAGCTTTTCGCGATCGCTCCGCTCTCTCGAAGCCGACCGCTTCGGGGGGAGTGACCGTGTCTATTCCGGTGTCCCGGCGGGCGAGTTCGGGCTCGAACAAAGAATCGAAGTCGGTCCGATGAGCGGTCTGTCGAACGTGCACTATTGGCTGAGCTCGCGAGGACTGCCCGTCGAGGACGCTCTCGTCGAGGCAATTTTCCAAAAAGCGAAAGCGTCGAACCGCGTTCTCGACGACGCGGAGATCGAACAAGTTGCGCGCGAGTTCGGCGAGCGCGCCTGAATGACCATCCATCCGACCGCCATCGTCGACAACGATGCTCGCCTTGCCGAGAACGTCACGATTGGTCCATACGCGGTCGTGGAGGCCGATGTCGAGGTTGGCGAAGGCACGGCGGTCGGCGCGCACGCGGTGTTGAAGACCGGGCTGCGTCTCGGAAAGCACGTGACGGTAAACGAGGCGGCGGTGCTCGGCGGACTCCCGCAGGACCTCACTTTCTCTGGTGCTCGGAGCTATACGGTCGTGGAGGATGGTGCGACGATCCGCGAGCTCGCCACGATCCATCGAAGCGCGCAAGAGGACGGCGTCACCCGCGTCGGACGCAACTGTTTCATCATGAGCTACGGGCACGTCGCTCATGATTGCGACATCGGAGAGGACGCCATCATCGCGAGCTGTACGGCGCTAGGAGGGCACGTCCGCATCGGACCCAAAGCCTTCGTCTCGGGCGGCGTGGTGATTCATCAGTTCACGCGCGTCGGCGAGCTCGCAATGGTTGGCGGTGGCTCCAAAGTGAATCTCGACGTGCCGCCATTCGTGACCGTCGACGGCGTTCCGGCTAGAGTCATTGGGCTCAATGCGGTCGGTCTTCGACGCGCCGGCGTTGCGGCAGAAGAGATCCAAACGTTGAAGCGCGCCTATCGAGCTCTGTTTCGCGAGAAGCGGCCATTGGAGCAAGCCCTTTCTCAATTGGATGGTTTGGATGGCGAGCTCGCCGCGAAAATGGCAACGTTTTTCAGGGGGAGTGAGCGTGGAGTCTGTCGCGCTCGAGCCGCGAAACGCTAGAACTGGCCAGGTAAACCTGAAAGCTCGGCCGCTCCTCAAATCGTGTGCATGAGGCACCTTAAGAATGGCCACAGAGACACAGCGCGGCGGAGCCGCAACCAAATTGGAGGACGGCTCCGCCGCGAGCGGTCAGCGGTCAGCATTCAGCGGTCAGCTCGTGGTGCTCGGCGCTTCGCGCCTCGGTCCCATTCTCAGTGTGCGCCGTCCCAATTCTTCGCCGCGGTGCCTCTTCTAACTGATTTACCCTCTTGCGGATCCGGCCGCAGCCGCTCAAATTCTTGCAAGAAATAGAAGCTTTTTCGGGTTAGTAGTACAGAGACACAGCGCGGCGGAGCCGCAACCAAATTGGAGGACGGCTCCGCCGCGCTGTGCCTCTGTGGCCATCCCCTTTGGTTGCGGCCGCAGGCTGCGCTTGGACGAAGCTCGAAAGTGTGAACAAGGTCCTCGTTTCTAAGCGGTTAGAGCCTTGATCGCTCCAAGACGTGAACGGAATCCGCGAGATGGTTAGAGGCTATATCCAGCGGCGGACTTCGGACTTGTAGCTGAGATAGGTGTCGCCGAAGGCGCGCTCCAGATAGGCTTCTTCGCGCGCGATGACTTGGCGGGTCATTACGACGAGAAGCGGCACGAGCAGCAGAATCACCCACAAGCTGTTCGTCCAGAGGCCAATCCCGAGATAGAACGTCGCCAGCGACAGATAGAGCGGGTTGCGCGTGAAGCGGTAGGGGCCGCTGTTCACGATCGTGGAGCTCGGCTGATCGGGTCGGATCATCGTCTCGTGGCGGCGCAGCTCGCGGAAGCCGGAGACCGTGATCGCGATCGCGACGACGATAAAAGCGATCCCGAGCGCTGTCGCGTAAGACGCTGGCACGGCGGTGAGAGGCCGCACTCGGGAGAGTAGCAGTCCTGCGACGAGAAAGCTCAAATAAATGAACGGCGGCGGAAAGCGGATGCCTGCGTTATCTTCACTCATCCCTTACTCATAGCGCAACGGGGTCACCGGCGCAATCCGCGTCGCGGCGATCGGTCTCGCGTCGCCATAGACGGGCGGGCGGCTGGCCGATACACTCGTTCCACACTTTTTAGGAACGGACGAATTGATGCGGGTCGCGATCTTCCATGGCTTCGAGCTCACCGGCTCGGGCAGCAACGAGTACACACGCTACCTGTCGCGGGCGCTCGCCCGGCAAGGCCACGACGTCCACGTCCTTTGCCGCGAGCCCGATCCGGCGGCTATCCCCCATGTGGCGCGCGCCTTTGCCTGGGATGCGTCGGGAAAGAACCGACGGCTCTTCTCGCGTGACGCCGGAGACGAAGGCGTAACGCTCCACCAGCTTGCGAACGGAGCGGAGCGACCCGTCTACGTCACCGACAAACAACGCGCCGGAAACGTGAAAGCATTCGAGTCGCTGACGGATGACGAGCTGTCCGCATATCACGCGGAGAGCGTGCGCCTCGTCGACCTTGTTTTGGGCGAGTACCCCGTCCGGTACGTGTCAACAACTTTGAGACACTCGCGAGCTGCATTTAGTGAGCCTCGATTAGCGTCGGAAGGCTCGTGGCGCCGGTGCGGTCCACATCTGCATCGATCGAGATCTCGTTTCGTGGAGCAGAAAAAGGGGGTACCCCAGGTATGGACGCCGCCGCGAGATGTGGCTTGTGCGGCATTCAGGAGCGTCGTTTTCTCCGTCGGCGGGTTGATCCAAGCCTGAGGAGGCAAAACGGGAGGTTGTGGCGTTCCGCGAACGAAGCGTTCGGGATGAGTCCGATGAGCTTCGAGAAGGATCTGGCGCCGAGCGGTGGTGAGCTGTTCGGCGCGACCATAGTGAACGTCGGCCGGCGTCATGAAGCCGATTCCTGAGTGCCGGTGCTCGTAGTTGTAGTAGTCGAAGAAACCGCCGCAGAACAGCCGGCCGTCTTCGGCGGAACCAAAACGGCTCGGAAACTGAGGACAGTACTTCATCGTCTTGAACTGGGACTCGGAGTAGGGATTGTCGTTCGAGACGTAAGGTCTGGAGTGGGTCTTGGTAACTCCGAGGTCAGCCAGGAGCAGAGCCACGGGCTTGCTTCTCATCGAGCTGCCACGGTCCGCGTGAAGGGTGAGCTGGTCGGGTTCAATGTCCTGCTTGCGACAGCTCTCGGCGATGAGGCGTTGCGCGAGCGCCGCACTTTCTCGGTGAGCCAGCATCCAGCCAACCACGTAGCGGGAGAAGATGTCGAGGATGACGTAGAGGTAGTAGTAGGTCCACTTGACGGGGCCACGAAGCTTCGTAATATCCCACGACCAAACCTGGTTGGGCGCTTCGGCCAGCAGCTCCGGCTTCGTGTAGTTCGGATGGCGCCGTTGGTTCCGGCGCTCTCGGACCTCGCCGTGCTCCTCCAAAATCCGATACATCGTGCGAATCGAGCAGAGGTAGGTTCCCTCGTCCAGAAGCGTGGCCCACACCTGGGCGGGCGCCTTGTCGACGAACCGCTCACAGTGCAAGGCCCCGAGGACTTCCTCGCGCTCAGTCTCGTCGAGGGCTCGGTGCGGCCGAGGACGCCGCTTCGGTTCGGGCGTCACCTGGCGCCTGCGATACAGCGTGGAACGAGCCACACCCAGAGCCTCGCAGGCTTCCGTCGTCTGCCCAATCTGCCCCGCCAGCTCCTCGGCCGCCACCATCAGTCGTTCTCGTAGCTGTCGAGTGGATTCAGGGGGACCCCCAGTAATTCGGAGGTTTTTTTTTGGGTCTCCAACATCGTCTCCACCCGAGCCAGGCGACGTTGGAGCCGGGCGTTCTCGCGCTCGAGCTCCTTGACCCGTGGATCCTCGGCCTTTGCCTTCCGGCCTCGCTTTCTCGACGCCAACCCCGCTTTGGCGACCTCGTCACGTTGGCGGCGCCAACTCGATAAATGCGACGAGTACAGGCCCTCTCGACGCAGAAGAGCAGCAACGTCACCGTCACCCTTGCAGGCATCGGCCTCACGCACTATCCGCAGCTTGTACTCCGCGGTAAAGCGTCGACGCTTCGCTTGCTCGCTCACTTCGGGATCCGGGACCCCCGCCGCATCGCGGCCGGCGGGATATCCAGTCGCCCTACGGGCTCCCTCCGATCCCGCCGAGGTCTCTCTCTCAATCAACATACTCATGCATTGATCCTCCTCCGCCCTCTACACTAATTTCAAGGGGCGAAGTGTCTCAGCGATGTTGGCACAGAGGGGTCGAGCTCGTTCATGCGAACCATCTCGTATGGCAGCCATGCGTCCTTGCCGACACGTCGCATCCGTTCATCGTGTTTCCTCACGAGAGCGCTATCGAGTACACCATCCGGAGAGACGACCGCTATCGCCGCCACGCCGCGATAGCGCTCGGTGCTTCGAGGGGCATCATCAGTGGGAACCAGGAAGTGCTCGATCGCATTCTCGACCTCTATCCCGACGAGCGTGACGCGCTACAAGCGAAGAGCACCATCGTGGGTGTGGGCGTTGATACGTCGTTGTTTCGTCCCGTGACCCGCTCCGAGCGCAAGGAGACGGTGTCTCGGGTCCAGGGGCCTCACGGGGGGAAGACGATCGCGCAGTCCCGCGAGCTCGTCGAACGGCTCGAACGGGGAGAGCTCGATGCGGTGACGCGGTACCGCGGAACGTATGACCAGGCCGTGCCCGACGAGCAAGTGAAGGAGAAGATCGCGCGCATTCCCTGGGGCGAAGGCCGGGTACTGCTTTTCGTCGGCGCGCTTACGGCCGGGAAAGGAATCCAAACGCTTTTGTGCGCACTACCTGCGATCCTGCGCGAGCATTCGGATACACATCTCGTCATTGTCGGGAGCGGCGCTTATCGCGAGGTTCTAGAGGCACTGGTCCATGCGAACGCGGCCGGCCGACAGAAACTGTTCGACTATCTCGTCGCCCAGGGCTTCGAGTTCGACCGCAGCGAGCTTACCGGTAGCTTAGAGGGGCTTTCCGGCGCGGTGCCCACTTATCCCGGATTCGAAGAACACGTACACTTTCTCGGCCGACTCCCGCATGCGTTGTTACAGTTCGTCGCGCCGTGCGCGGACCTTGCCATCTTTCCCTCCGTCGTGCCCGAAGCCTATCCTCTGGTTCTGATGGAGTCGCTCGCGGCCGGTGTCCTCCCGCTCGTTTCTGATTTCAGCGGGTTCGCCGACGGGCTCCATCAGCTCCAGGGTTTTTTGGGAAGAGAGCTGGCCGACCGGCTTCGCCTGCCATTCGATCCGGCCGAACGCGTCGAAGGCCTGGTCGATAGGGTTTGCGGCTTGTTGAGAGATTTCCCCGACGAAGAGACCCACAGGCGCTTGCGCGCCGTGGCCGTCGAGCACTTCGACTGGGACGTCCACGCCCGCGAGATGGCGGCCGCTTATCTTCGCTTCGCTACGCGAAGGTAGCATAGACTCAAGGCGAGTCCCGCTTTACTCATGGCGCAACGCGGTCACCGGCGCGATCTGCGTCGCGCGTCGCGCTGGTAAGTAGCTCGCGAGAAGCGCGACGATTCCGAGAAAGAGGGTCACCGCGACGAGCGTTACCGGATCATTGGCGCGGACGCCAAAGAGAAGCCCCGTCATGACCCGTGCGGCCGCGAGCGCGCCCACGACGCCGAGAACGAGACCGATCGCGACCAAGCTCAGTCCTTGGCGCACGACGAGGCTGAGGACGTCGGCTGCCCGCGCGCCAAGAGCCATACGAATGCCAATCTCGTTCGTTCGTTGGCTCACGTTAAAGGAGAGCAAGCCGTAGATGCCCATGGCGGCGAGCACCATCGCGGCAGCGCCGAACAGACCGAGCAGCAACATGTTGAAACGCGGCTGCGCGAGCGCTTCGCTCATGAGCCGCTCCATCGTGGTTACACTTCCAAGAGGGAGGTCCGCGTCGAGCGCCGCGACATTATCGTGCACGTGTGCGCTCGAGGCATCTGGCCGTCCCGTCGTCCGCGCAACGAGCGTCATCTGGCCGAGAGGGAATTGCCGCGACGGAACGTAGAAAGCCGGCTCGTCCGGCGCGTCGGGACCCAAGAACTTGACGTTGTGCGCGACCCCGACGATCTCGAACTGATTGGGGATGGGCTCGCCCCAAACGGCTCGCGGCGTGCTCGTATAGAGCGCGCGGCCGAGCGCGTCGTCGTCGGGAAAGTAACGCCTCGCGAAAGCTTCGTTCACGATGACGGCGCCTGGATGGCCGGTATCGTCGAGCTCGGTAAAGGCTCGGCCACGCACGATGTCGATGCCCATCGTGCGGAAGTAATCCGCGCTCACGATACGGAATGTCGCGGCCATAGACTCGCGCGTCTCGGTCCCGCCCATGACGCGGAAGGAGTCGATCCAGTTGGAGTCGAGAGGATGATCGTAAGCCACGGCCACGTCCTGGACATCGGGTGCGGCGCCGACTCGTTCGATAAGCTCGGCGTAGAAGCGTGAGATCTGTGCCGCGTCCGAGTAGGTCGAAGAGGGAAGCGAGAGCTCGGCGACGAGCACGTTCTCGGCGCGGAATCCTAAATCGACTTGGCGGAGCTGCCAGAAGCTTTGGATCAAAAGCCCCGCGCCGACGACGAGGACCACGGCAATGGAGACTTCGCCGACCACGAGAAGACGCCGAAACGCGAGACGACCGGTCGAGCGTCTGCCTTCCTTCAGGCTCGACCCGATGGGCGTTCTCGAGAGCTGGATCGCCGGCGCAAGACCGAAGAGAACGCCCGTGACGAGCGCCGCCGTGAGCGCGAAGCCGAGGACGGTCAGATCGAGCCCTGATTGCGCCATGCGGGGCACGTGCTCCGGGCTCCAGCGGATGAGGCCATCGATGGCCAAAGCGGCAAGACCGATACCCAGCGCGCCACCCGCCATGGCCAGCAGGAGGCTCTCGGCCAGGAATTGCCGCATGAGAGCCAGCCGTCCTGCGCCGAGCGCAATGCGCACCGCGACCTCACGCGTGCGACCGGACGCTCGCGCGAGCAGAAGGCCGGCCATGTTCGCGCACGCGATCAGAAGCACGAGTCCCACGGCACCGAGGAGCACGAGGAGTGCCGGTCGTGCGGAGCCGACGAGCTCGTCCATGAAAGGGTGCACGAGAATCGCTTCGCCTGCGTTGCTATCCGGGTAGGTCGCTTCGAGACGCCGAGCGATGGTGTCCATCTCCGCCCGCGCGCGCTCGAGGGTGACGCCGTCGTCGAGCCGCGCCAGCACGCCGAATAGATGGGAGCCGCGGTCGGACTGCCGTTGCTCGCTGAGCGCCATGGGGACGAAGACTTGCTGGTAGACGGAAAGAAAAGGCATGCGACCGGTCGCTTGGGGCCAGGTCGGGTACACGCCGGGCGGCAGCACGCCTACGACCTCGTAAGGCTGGCCGTCGAAGCTCAGTGTCTTTCCCAAGACGTCGCGTGCGCCTCCGAACCGGCGGAGCCAGAGTCCGTGGCCGAGGATGACGGCGTGGTTCCCGCCGGGCGCATCTTCCTCGGGAAGAAACTTCCGCCCGAAGATGGGCTCGACGCCGAGCACGTCGAAATAGCTCGCGCTCACACGGGCGCCGAGAAGCAGTTCCGGTTCGCCCTCGCCCGTCCAAGTAAACCCAGCCGAGCCGAAAACGGCTCATGTCCGCGAACACCGTGCTCTGCGCCTTCCAGTCGAAGTAATTTCCCGCGGTGGCGCGCGATTTGTTCATGCGGCCCGCGTCGTCGGGCGCGTATTCCCAGAGCGATAGGAGCTGCTCCGGCTCCTCGAAATCGAGGGGTTTCAGCAATACGCCGTGCACGATGCTGAAGATTGCCGTATTGGCGCCGATGCCCAGAGCGAGCGTCAGCACGACGATGGATGTGAAACCGGGCGTTTTGACGAGATTGCGAAAGCCGAAGCGCAGATCGCGAGCGAAGGATTGCATGTCGCCTCCCTGGTCTCATTAGACGAAAAGAGCAGGCGGGGAGTTTACTCGGACTTCAGGGAATGCCCGATGCTGAGATACGACGCCTGAGCCTCGCGATGTCCTCGACGACCTGGACGGGATAGTCCGCATGCGTCAACAAGGACGACGTTTACCCCTTGGCATTCCAGATATCGCGATGCCAGAGCCACTGGCCGTCGACTTTCTTCCATACGACGATGAACTTCGCCACCATCTGCGCGGCCTCTCCGCCGGCGGGTGCTAAATCGAGCGTCGCTTCGCCGATCTCGCAAGCCGCGTCGTCTGAGATGAGCTTGAGATCCAACGTCTCGAGCTTGACGGCTTTCAAGCCCATATCGTTGATAACCGAGCCCCAGAGACCCCGCAGAGCCTCGTGCCCTTTGACCACGGGACCGTCCGGAGGAAGAGCGACGCCATTCTCTGTATAGACGGCCGCCATCCCCTCGATATCGCCCTTCGCGGTCGCTTCCTCGAACCGACGGTTCACCCTGGCGATTTCTTCACTGCTCATCATGCCCTCCTTTAGATAGGAATGCCGAAGAGTTTACGATACGTGTATGGGGTGCGCAAGCCACTTCGGGCTATCGGCTATCAGCTATTATGGGGGAGCATGAAAATCGCAGTCTTGCTGTCCGGTGGTGTGGACAGCTCGGTGGCGCTGAGCCTCCTGAAGGAGGAGGGGCACGATCTCACCGCTTTCTACCTCAAGGTGTGGCTCGAAGACGAGCTCGCTTATCTCGGCGAGTGCCCGTGGGAGGAAGATCTCGAGCTCGCCCGCGCGGTCTGCGATCGCTTCGACGTACCGCTAGAAGTGCGCTCGTTGCAAAAGGAATATTGGGATCGCGTCGTGCAGTACACGATCGACGAGCAGCGCGCGGGCCGCACCCCGAGCCCCGATATCTTCTGCAACCAGCGGATCAAATTTGGCGCATTCTTCGACGAGATCGACGCGAGCTTCGAGCGCGTGGCGACGGGGCACTATGCCCGGCTCGAGCCCGCAAACGGTTTTGTTCTTCTCAAAAAGGGTGTCGATCCGGTCAAGGACCAAACGTATTTCTTGTCGCACATGTTTCAGGAACAGCTGAAGCGCGCATCGTTTCCGATTGGCGCGCTCCAGAAGTTCGAAGTACGCCGGCGCGCCGCCGCGCTCGACTTGCCGAATCAGGCGCGCAGAGACAGCCAGGGCATCTGTTTTCTAGGGAAGATCAAATATAGCGAGTTCGTGCGCCATCATCTCGGAGAGAGAGAAGGCGACATCCGCGAGCTCGGTAGCGGGAAAGTCCTCGGCACTCATCGAGGCTACTGGTTCCACACGATCGGTCAGCGGCAGGGGCTCGGTCTTTCGCATGGCCCTTGGTTCGTGCAGAAAAAAGACCTCGAGCAGAACATCGTCTATGTCGTACACGCGGACACGTTGGAGCAATCGGCCAAGGACCGCTACCGTGTGGAGAAGCTCCATTGGATCGCGGGTCCGCCGTCGACACGCGAGCTGCAAGTGCGGATCCGGCACGGACGCGCTCTCTTCGACGCGGACGTCGAGCTCACCGAGGACGGAGCGCGTGTGCACCTCGATAGAGGCGAGCCGGGCGTCGCCCCCGGGCAGTTCACCGTTTTTTACGACGGGGACGTCTGTCTAGGTGGTGCGACGATCGTCGGCTAGAAGCTCATGGTAACCTAGGGCATGAGCTTCACGGTTCAGCGAAAGCCCGCTCGGTACGAGGATGTTTTGTCGGCTCCCGACCATCTCGTTGCCGAGATCCTGGACGGAGAGCTCTTCACTAGCCCGCGGCCTTCCTTCCGACATGCGCGCGCGGCCTCGATGCTCGGAACGGGTGTCGTGAGCCAATTCGATGGTCCTGGCGGTGGAGGTGAGAGCCCCGGAGGGTGGTGGTTTCTGTTCGAGCCCGAGCTTCACTTCGATGAGGACGTGGTCGTGCCCGACATCGCGGGCTGGCGCCGTGAGCGTGTTCCCAAGCTTCCCGACGTGCCGTGGTTCGACGTTGCGCCGGACTGGCTTTGCGAAGTGATCTCGCCCAGCACTGAGTCCATCGACCGGGGACGGAAACTCCGCATCTACGCCAGGGAGGGCGTCTCGCACGTGTGGCTGCTGAATCCTGTAGCCACGCTACTCGAGGTCTATCGCTTGACGGAAGGAAACTGGATCCTGGTGAACACTTCTGTCGGAGACGATGCGGTGGGGGCCGAGCCGTTCGATGCTATCGAGATGGAATGTCCCGTTGGTGGCTCCCGAAGCTCCACCATCCAGCGAAGCGTGAGAGCCGGGTCGCCGAAGACCTGGTAGTGCGTAGCTTGACGTAAACGATCCCAGAAAGTAGCCTGGCTCTCTCTCGAAAACCAGACCACATTGGGAGCAAGATTTCCAAGGCTTGAAAATCCAGTCATACCGGGGCATCGCGACCCCGCGGCATCGCTCATCGGTGGATCAGGACGCGGCGCGGAGCTCTTGCTCGGCCTGAAGCCAGTCCGCATCCGGATGGCCCGAGTTGCAGCCGCTCGTGTAGATCTCGAAAGCACGGAGACGGATGGCGTCTTCAGCAATCTGTGGCGTTTCAGCCGCCGTCACGGTCGTTTCGGATTTTTTGGTCGGCCGCCGCGGCTTGCGCGCCGTGCTCTTCTTCTTGGTCGTGGGTTTCTTCGTCACTTTCTTAGCCATGCTGGGTCTTGTTGCTCCTTTGTTACAAAACACACGGAAAGCTGCAAAGTCTGCAGCATCCGGTTCGGTGAACTTTTCGTGGGAGAGTTCCCAGGAAAGATTAGCAATAACCCATCAGACTCGCAAGAAATTAGTCCCGTCGCCACACTTTTTCGAGCCATCGGGCGGCTTCGCGCAAATATTTGGTGAATCCCGGGACGTCGTAATGCGTCACGTCGTCGACGATGGTGAGTTCGACATCCGCCGCGTTCCACGCGCGCAGCTGCTCGATGGCCGTCGCAGTGGGCTCGAGAGGCACGACCGTGTCCATGCGCGAATGGATGGCGTATAGCGGCAGCTTAG
The DNA here is from genome assembly GCA_965197495.1 of Candidatus Marinacidobacterales bacterium. Classification (GTDB taxonomy): domain Bacteria; phylum Acidobacteriota; class Vicinamibacteria; order Marinacidobacterales; family SMYC01; genus SMYC01. The sequence goes on along the minus strand of OZ240210.1, from coordinate 6,955,341 downwards.
TGAACACGCGCAGCTCGTCTTCCGGGACGCTTCGCGGTGCTCCTGCCATCGGCACCGCCGCCGTGAAGCGGTCAGGATGTCGGCTCGCGATCGTCCACGTGCCCATGCCGCCCATGCTGTAGCCGGTGAGGACGATCCGTTCCGGGTCGATGCGGTAGCTCTTCATGAGGAATTCGAGAAGGTCGAGAACCGCCGCTCGCTATCCGGGTTGCTCCACCCTTGGCCCGGACTGTCCGGGGCGGCGATGATGGCGCCGAGCTCGCGCAGGCCCGGCTCGACGAGGCCCGTCAAGATCCCGCGGCCGAAATGCGCGCGGTTCTTGCCGGCAAAGTGGAGTGCTACGACGAGCGGCCGAGGCTCGTCCGGGTCGAAGCCCTCGGGAATGGAGAGAGAGTAGAGGACCGGGGCGCCTGTCCCGGCCTGTCCGGGGGCTTTTTCCCGCTCCAGCGTTAGGTCGTAGATTCCGGGAGTCGTGGCGAGCTGCAAAGCCATCAAGAGCCACATTACTGCAAGCCGCCGCGAACCGACGTGATCCGGTTCGTGTTGAACCCGAGCCAGTGCATCCGGCCGACATAGCGCGCGTGCTCGACCTTGATACAGCGATCCATGATCACGGAAACACCGCCGTCCTCGGCGATGCGCCCGCCTTCCTCGTTGATCACGGTGAACTGGCACCAGAGATTCTTCGCTTTCGCGGCCACGGCTTCTTCCGCGATAGCCGGAAGAGCCGCCGGAGCGCGGAAGACGTTGACGACATCGATCGGGACGGGCACGTCCTTCAGGCTCGGATAGCTCGTCTCGCCGAGGATCTCCGACTCCCGCGGGTTGACGGGGATGACTTTGTATCCGTGCCGTTTGAGATAGAAGCCGATGAAGAAGCTTGCGCGCAGTATGTTGGCCGAGAGCCCGACGACGGCCACTGTCTTTGAATTGTGAAGAACGTTCTGGATCGTTTCGGTGTTCTGGTAACGTGTGATGTCGAAGCCGCTCATGCGCCGACTACCTCCTTCGCTCCGGCTTTTTTGGCCGCTTCGAAGCCTTGGTCGAGGTCCCAGAGCAAGTCGTCGATACTCTCGGTGCCCACCGAGAGCCTTACGGTGCCGGCGCGCACGCCCGCGGCCTCGAGCTCTTCGTCGTTGAGCTGCCGGTGGGTCGTGCTCCCCGGGTGAATGATCAAGCTTTTGGAATCGCCGACATTGGCGAGGTGCGACCAGAGCGTGACGCCGCCGATGAAGCCTTGGCCTTCGACGCGTCCGCCTTTCAAATCGAACGAGAAGACCGCGCCCGCGCCCTTCGGGAGATATTTGTCGACGAGCGTCTTATAGCGACTCCCCTCGAGCCCTGGAAAGGTGACACGCTCGACCATCGGGTGAGCGTCCAAATATTTTGCGACCACGAGCGCGTTCTCGACATGCCGCTCCATCCGAAGGGACAAAGTCTCGAGACCCTGCAGAAACAAAAAGGCGTTGAAGGGGCTCATCGCCGCGCCGAGATCGCGCAATGTTTCGGCGCGGAGCTTCATGCAGTAGCCGTAGGTGCCGAAGGTCTCGTGAAAGGCGAGCCCGTGATAGGCGGGCGAAGGATCTGCGACGACGGGGTAGCGGCCATTCGACCAGTTGAACTTGCCCGACTCCACCACAACGCCGCCGATGCTCGTGCCGTGGCCGCCGATGAACTTCGTGGCCGAGTGGACGACGATGTCGGCGCCCCATTCGATCGGGCAGCACAAATAAGGGGTCGCGAACGTACTGTCCACCATGAGCGGCATGTCGTGCTCGTGAGCGATGCGCGCGATGGCTTCGATATCGAGTACGTTCCCGCCCGGATTGCCGATCGTCTCCCCGTAGAGAAGCTTGGTGTTGTCCTTGATCGCACCTTTCCACGCGTCGAGATCGTCGGGGTCGATCCAAGTGAGCTCGACGGACATTTTGCGGAAATAGTGCTTGAACTGATTGACGGTGCCGCCATAGAGCGCGGACGACGCGACGACGTGGTCGCCGGGCTCGAGCATCGTGAACAGCGCGGCCGCTTGAGCTGCGATGCCGCTAGCGAAGGCCACTGCGCCGCAGCCGCCTTCGAGATTGGCGACGCGCTCTTCGAGAGCCGCGACCGTCGGGTTCATGATGCGGGAATAGGTGTTCCCGTATTCTTTGAGATTGAAGTAAGCGGCCGCGGATTCCGGATCTTCGAAAACGTAGCTCGTTGTCTGAAAGATCGGAACGGCACGAGCGCCGGTATTGGGCTCGGGTCTTTGACCCGCATGGACTTGCCGGGTCTCGAAGCCGAAAGAACGAAGTTCTTCCATGTTGATACACCTCCTATTGGCGAGCGAGAAAATCTCGGATCATCGGCGTCTGCCGCGCCTCTTCGAGCAGGAAGCAGTCGTGCCCATACGGTGCGTCGATGACGTGCAGCTCGACGTCTTTGTCGTTTGCCGTGAGAGCGGTAGCGAGTGCCTCTGAGTTCTCGGGCGGGTAAAGCCAATCCGAGCTGAAGCAGATGAGAAGTGTCTTGGCCTGAACCCCGGCTACGGCACGTTCGAGGCTGCCTTCGCCGTATTGTCGTGCCAGATCGAAATAGGTCAGGGCTCGAGACGTGTAGATGTAGGTATTGGCGTCGAACCGCTTGACGAACTTGTCGGCTTGGTGACGAAGATAACTCTCCACCTCGAAATCGGGAGACGTCAAGCTATAGGAAACGACATCCTTGTCGTGGAGGCGTCGCCCGAACTTCTCCTTCATGGAGGCCGCGGAGAGATAGGTGATGTGGCCCACCATCCGCGCCACAGCCATACCCGTTCGGGGCTCACGGCCGGTCCTATAATAATGACCGTCTTGCCAGTCGGGGTCGGTGATGATGGCGTTGCGGGCGATGGCGTTCCACGCGACACCTTGCGCGTTGAGCGCGTGCGTGCTCGCGATGGGGATGATGGCGGAAACGGCATCGGGATACAGAATGGCCCACTCGAGGGCTTGCATCCCGCCGAGCGAGCCGCCCGAGACGGCGAAAAGCTCGTGGATATCGAGCTCTTTCAAAAAGGCCCGTTCTGCCCGGACCATATCGGCGACGGTGATGACGGGGAAGTCGGATCCGTAGGGCTTCATGGTGGCCGGGTTTTCGGACGACGGTCCCGTCGAGCCGCGGCAGCCGCCAACGAGATTCGTGCTCACGACGTAGTACTCTTCGGTGTCGAACGCTTTGCCGGGACCGATCATGCCGTCCCACCAGCCCAAGCCCGCCTTTTTGGAAGCGTCCCGCTCATCGGCGCGGAAGCCGTCGCGAGTACTCTCGCCGCTTGGATGGGCGGCGTAGCCAGCTGCGTGGGCGTCCCCGCTCAGGGCGTGGCAGACGAGGATGACGTTGTCTTTGCTCGGCGAAAGGGTGCCGTAGGTTTCATAAGCGATCCGGACCGGGGATAGCTCTTTCCCGCAATCCAGTGCGAGCGGCTCGGGAAGGTCGAGATAGCGGGTCTCGATCACACCGACGGCGCCGTCCTCCGGCCTCACCGAGGGTTTCGTCATGGGCCGCATGATACCTCTATCTAGTGCTCGAACCCGCTAATCCTGTCGGTGAATTCCTAGGCCATTTTTGGTGCTGACAAGGCGAGCCGACGACGTCATATCTAGATATGTCGACCGCCTTCCGCAGCGAGCCTGTCGAGCGGAGGGCTAGGCCGAAGGCCGAACTGGAACAATGCCGCAACGCAGTCAGCGCCGAAAAGGGCCAGGAATTCGCGGCAGGATTAGCGGGTTCGGGCACTAACCCCGCCAGAGGCCTTGATGGATCTCTCTGAGATCGTTAGCGTTGGGGCCTTATGCGTCTCGAAGGGCCAAAGCGTCTCGAAGGGGAAGTAGCGATCATCACCGGTGGAAACTCGGGCATCGGCCGGGCAACGGCCGAGGCCATGGCGCGCGAAGGGGCGGCGGTCGTGGTCGCCGCGCGGAATGAGAAGACCTCGCGCGACGACGACGACGTTTTCTTTGAGATTGGGCAGCGGCAATACGGCGCCGGCGCTTTTCTTGCGTGGGGAGATTTGCGAAACCCGGTATTCCGGGTCGGCCCGATGGTGCGGTTCATCGACTCACGCAGTACCAACGATGACTCGTTGTTGGCTATCGAATCACCTTACGGGTTCGACGAATTCGGCCAGCTCGGCATCCAAGCCCACTTCGCTTACGACTCGCGCCGCGACCTGCCGACGCTCAGTAGCGGGTTCGACGTGGATAGCACGGCGACCTACTACCCCAAGGTCTGGGATGTCGAAGACGACTACGGCGTGCTGGAGGGCACCGCGACCGGGCACATTCAAGTTGCCCGCCCGGTGACGGTGGCTTTGCTGTTCGGCGGCAAGAAGGCTTGGGGCGAGTTTCCCTATTTCGACGCCGCGTACCTCGGGGGGGAGGACGTCTTCAGCGGGTACAACTGGAACCGCTTCGCGGGTGACGGGATGCTGCGTGCCGGCGCCCGACTCCGTTGGGCGTTCGCCCACGTGCGCTTCGCGGTGCCGGGAGATCTCGGTCTGACGTTGCGTGCCCATACCGGACGCACGTTCCTCGACGGTGAGGACTCGAGCTTGTGGCACTCGCAGTTCATGGCCGGCGCGTTCTATGCTGCCTTCGACCGGTGAATCACGACGCGACCCGCTTCCAGGTCCGTCGCCCAACAATCGAGACGAGACGACTACGATGCCTCTAGTCTTACGCCTCTCCTGCCATTTCAGTGGATCCTCTCGAGGGTGAGACCGCCACAGTTTAGGTAGACGAGACTGATGAGAGCTTCGGCAGAGTGGAGTCCAAAGCTGCGGTGGCTCAGCAGCCGGATTTTGTTGTTCATTCCTTCGAGTCGGCCGTTGCTGAGTCTCCACGTGACCCACGCGATGACGCCATCGAAGTGCCTGCGGATCATCTTCGCCGCGCGTTTGACGGGCTCTATCCTCGAGCTCATAGCGCGCCGCAGCCATCCTCGGAGAAACTTCTTGGCCCATGTCTCGGTTTTGTAGGTGTAGAGGTCCATGAAGTCGTCGCGCAGAAGCATGGCGCGGTAGAGGCGACGATTAGCTCGCACCTGCTCGCGGAGCACCCGTTTGTCTTTCGCGCTGCGGTTGTGTTTGGCCTTGAGAAGGGGAAACTTGGTGTTCTTGAGGTTGCGCCGGGCAGTCCCTTTGAGCTCGCGCACCAGCTCGCGCCGGGTCTTATCCACGGCCTCGTTCAGATGCTTGACGATGTGGAAGCGGTCAAAGATCACCCGTGCCTGAGGAGCCTTTTTGCCGACGACAGTTATGTACGGCTCCCACATGTCCATGCTGACCGCTTCGAGCTCCGCGGCTCTTTGTGGTCCGAGCTTGCGGAAAAACCGCAGCAGCGTCTTGGCCTTGCGCTCCTTTCCCGCCCAGACGACCCGGCCGCTGAGATGGTCTATTACCACTGTTAAGTACTTATGGCGTTTGCGGTAGCTGATCTCGTCCATCCCAATCACCCGCAATCCATCGAGCTCGCGCCGCTCATCCCGTTGCTCGGCAACCACCCGCTGGATGATCCGTCGCACCGAACGCCACGTCACTCGGAAATAGTTCGCTACGGCGCTGACGTCCGTCCTCTGTGCCAGCCACGCTACCTCTTGTTCGAAGCTCTTGGTAAAGCGACTCCCCTTGTCGGCCCAAGGCACCTTTTCTTTGACCACGCCACAACGCCGACAAACCACTCGCCGGATCGAGTAGCGAAGATAGCTCCGGACACCGAACAGGTCCAAGTGCCGCCAGTAACGATTGTAGCGATCTTTGTTCTTGCGGACCTTTCGACCGCAAACCCCGCACAGAGGCTTCCTCCTCCGTGGTACGACATCCACCACCACTCTGGCTTTGTCCGCCTGGAAGTGGAAATTTCGGACCCACAGGCCTTGCAATCCGATGAGCTTGTTGACTAACGTGGTAACGCGCATCGCGAGAACGCTCCTTTTTCTTGCCGAAAAAGGATTCTAGCGTTCTCGCCGATGCGCATCTACACATGGCTTACCCTCTCAACCCACGGGCCTCACCAAATGCCACTGCCCCGCAGCGCGAAACGAGGCTATGGAAAACGCCCTTCCAGGCTTGGAAGAGAACTCAGTCGTGAGCAAGGTCTGAACGACCAGAACCGTGGGGGCGTTTCCCACAGCCTCGTCTCCCGCTGAGGGGCAGTGGCATTTGGTGAGGCCCGTGGGTTGAGAGGGTAAGCCATGTGTAGATGCGCATCGGCGAGAACGCTAGAATCTTTTTTTCCGAAAGAGAAAAGAGCGTTCCCGCGATGCGCGTTACTACGTTAGTCAACAAGCTCATCGGATTGCAAGGCCTGTGGGTCCGAGGTTTCCACTTCCAGGCGGACAAAGCCAGAGTGGTGGTGGATGTAGTACCACGGAGGAGGAAGCCTCTGTGCGGGATTTGCGGACGAAAGGTCCGCAAGAACAAAGATCGCTACAATCGCTACTGGCGGCACTTGGACCTGTTCGGAGTCCGGACCTATCTTCGCTACTCGATCCGACGAGTGGTATGTCGGCGGTGTGGAGTGGTCAGAGAAAAGGTGCCTTGGGCCGACAAGGGAAGCCGCTTTACCAAAAGCTTCGAACAAGAGGTAGCGTGGCTGGCACAGAGGACGGACGTCAGCGCCGTAGCGAACTATTTCCGAGTGACGTGGCGTTCGGTGCGACGGATCATCCAGCGAGTGGTTGCCGAGCAGCGGATGAGCGGCGCGAGCTCGATGGATTGCGGGTGATTGGGATGGACGAGATCAGCTACCGCAAACGCCACAAGTACTTAACCCTAATCGCAAAATCTTCGAAGCACGAAAACGCGAAACAGCCGCACTGGGCGCAGGCGAGAAGCTCGTGCTGGGGCACCCGCTCGCCGCCACTATAGGTGATTCTGCACGGTGTATGCAGAACCTGGAAAAGGTGCTATTCACGGGGCCAAAGACCTCAGACACGGTGGCGTTTATTTGCGATTAGGGTTAACAGTGGTAATAGACCATCTCAGCGGCCGGGTCGTCTGGGCGGGAAAGGAGCGCAAGGCCAAGACGCTGCTGCGGTTTTTCCGCAAGCTCGGACCACAAAAAGCCGCGGAGCTCGAAGCGGTCAGCATGGACATGTGGGAGCCGTACATAACTGTCGTCGGCAAAAAGGCTCCTCAGGCACGGGTGATCTTTGACCGCTTCCACATCGTCAAGCATCTGAACGAGGCCGTGGATAAGACCCGGCGCGAGCTGGTGCGCGAGCTCAAAGGGACTGCCCGGCGCAACCTCAAGAACACCAATGTCATTTTTCAGAATCATGACCCCACCTTTTTCATAAACATGCCCCCGGGGTCAAAGGCCTACCCGAGAATCAATACCACAACTTCCTCGGATCTGTAACAGATCTCTGTCGTCGCTCCTGTGTACCAACATCCTTGAGACACTTGGGTCTTTGAAAATCAGTGTAGAGGGCGGAGGAGGAACATGCATGAATACGTTGATAGAGAGAGAGACCTCGGCGGGATCGGAAGGAGCCCGTAGGGCGACTGGAGATCCCGCCGGCCGCGATGCGGCAGGGGTTCCGGCGACAACCCGGATGTCGGCGCCGAGGGGGGTACCGCAAGTATGGGCCGGTCCACGGGAGGCTGTTGTCGGGCGATGGTGGAGCTTGTGTTCGCGCTTCGGTGGTTGGATTCGCAAGATTCACTCCTTTTCAGGTTTGGTGGACATTTTCGAGTTTCGAGGCCAAGAGGTCGGGACGTTGTCCCTTCCTGTAGCTTTCGCCTTCGATCTGGACTTGGTAAGCGTTGTGGGACAAACGGTCAAGAGCGCTCTGGGCAAGAATCGGGTCATCGAACAAAGGAATCCACTCGTCGACGTGTCGATTTGAGGTGAGGATCGTGGACGAACGGCGGTGGCGCTCGATGACGACTTCGTAGATGTCGTTGGACTGTGTGGTATCGAGCCGACGCAGAGCGAAGTCGTCGAGGATGAGCAGGTCGGGGGCGAGAAAGCGTCTGAGCGCCTTTTCGTGAGAGTAGTCGGCACGAGACTGCTTGAGCTCGAGGAACATCTGATCGGCGCGGATGAAGAGCACGTCGTACCGGCCCGGCAGGCTGCATGGCCGAGAGCGGAAGCGAGGAAGGTTTTGCCGACGCCCACGCTTCCCATGAAGAGAACGTCTTGCTTGGCCTCGATAAAACTGAGCGAGAAGAGGTCGCGAACGCGATGGCGATCGAAGCCCACCGGGGCATCCCAGTCGAAATTCTCGAAGGTTTGCTCCTCGGTGAAGGAGGCGCGTTTGAGACGCTGTTGCAGATTGACTTGGTCGCGTCGGTCCACTTCGTCCTGCAGGATAAGTTCCAGGAGGTCTTCACTCGGTAGTTTTGCCTTTTGAGCGTAGGCGATCCTCTCCGGCAGCGTCGCAAGGATCCCCGAGAGCTTGAGCCTCTTCAGAATCGTTTTCAGTGAGTTTTTGATTTCCATCTGGATTCTCCTTTCGTTTCGGTTCATGAGAGAAACTTTCGTTGGGGCGAAGGAATCTCAAGGGCATCGAGATCAGCTCTCCTGTTTGTGGTGGGTCGTCCGACGGCGCGACGGCATTCTTGAGAATGCGCTCCACCCTTTGGACATTGATGAGATCGAAGCCCAGGGCTCGCTGGCAAGCGGTTTCCACGCGAGCATGGCCGTACTTGTCGGCCAAGCGCATGAGCTTCTGAGCCTGTCGGAGCTTGGCCCATGGAAAGACGCCGCTGAGGAGCAGACTCATGAAACGGCCGATGTTGTTGCCGAGTTTCTTGGCTTGGCGCACCATACGCTCCGGGTCGCGCCTGGCGTAGGCCTCGAGGTCTGGGGGGTAGTCTGTGTAGTCGGTCGCTCTTCCTCCGGCTGGTTTTCTAGGGTGGGTTTTGATGAGCTCGCCTTTGTAGTAGATGCGTACGAGCGCTTTATCGCCTCGTACCGTGACCTGCTTTCCCACGTAGACCGTGGGAACCGAGTACAGGGCCTTGAGGAACTTCACGTGGTGGTCGTCATGAACGGACGGCTCGGCCCACTGAGGCGTATCGAATCGAGGCCCGTTCACGGGCCGAAGGCAAGCAGGCTCGACCTCTTCGAAGACGACGAGAGGGCGTTTTGGGTGGTCCCGTGAATACGCCGGCCCGCGACTTCCAGACACCAACGTCGAGCTTCCCGCTGGACGTGAGCCAGGTCGAGCCACTGCTCACCGTGGAAAAAGCTCTCTCGAACGTACGGCACCCCTCTCTCGACGATCGGCTTGCCCTTCGGTTGGCGTACGACTGCCGGGTCGATGACAAAGCCTCGGAGCTCTGCATACTGCTCCATGGTGCGCTGAAAACTAGGCTCATAGCGGTCCGCCTTCACCACCGCCGTCTTCATGTTGTCGACGACGACCCGCTCAGGCACACCTCCGAAAAACTCCCACGCCTCTTCCAGTCCATCGATGACAACGTCCAGCTTCTGAGAGAAGTTGACGTGAACGTACTGGTGGCGGCTGAAGCCGAGAGTGACGAGCAACGCCCAGACGAGTCGCTTCCGATCCGACTCCGGGTCGTAGATCTTGCCGAGTTGACCAAAATCCACTTCGGCGAGCTCACCCGGTGAAACCTCGGCTCGGCGCAGTGTCAGCCTGGACCGTGCCAAACCGAATTGCTCCACCGCGTAGCGATACACCGAGCTGTAAGAAACGTCGACTCCCTCGCGGGTCAATAGCTCATGGACCTTGGTGAGCTTCAGGCCCCTCTCTCCCTCGGGGCCTTCCACCCATTGCTGGATGCGATCATGATGGGCGCGTAGCGCCTTTTCCGATGCAGAAGCCTCGCTCGAACTCGGGCCCGGCTGGCGTCGCTGCGCCACCCGCGACGCGAACTCGTCATCCGGTGGAACCTCCTTCGACCAGCCTAGTTTCTTCGCCTCTCGTATATACGCGCGAATCGTCTTCCGGCCCCGACCGGTGGCTACAGCTATCCTTCGCTGGCTCTCCCCTCGATGGTGCCGTTTCAGAACATCCAGAACTTCCCACATACCGTGCTCCCTGTATGCCAATACGACCTCCTTGTTTCCAAGAAGGCTCGCACAGCCGAGCTCGGCCTCAAAGGGGTGGGGTCATGACTCCGAAAAGTGGGGTCATGTTTCTGAAAAACTCACCCCTTTGCCGGGGTCATGTCTCTGAAAATGGGGTGGGGAATGTTTCTGAAAAACACGCCCTCAAGTGGGGTCATGATCCTGACAAATCACACACCAAGTTTCCCCTTCTCAAGGCCAAACACAACCGCAGCGCGAAAGACAAACGGGTGCTCCGCGAGCAGGTGCGAGCTAATCGTCGCCTCTACCGCGCCATGCTTCTGCGCGACGACTTCATGGACCTCTACACCTACAAAACCGAGACATGGGCCAAGAAGTTTCTCCGAGGATGGCTGCGGCGCGCTATGAGCTCGAGGATAGAGCCCGTCAAACGCGCGGCGAAGATGATCCGCAGCCACTTCGATGGCGTCATCGCGTGGGTCACGTGGAGACTCAGCAACGGCCGACTCGAAGGAATGAACAACAAAATCCGGCTGCTGAGCCACCGTAGCTTTGGACTCCACTCTGCCGAAGCTCTCATCAGTCTCGTCTACCTAAATTGTGGCGGTCTCACCCTCGAGAGGATCCACTGAAATGGCAGGAGAGGCATAAGATATAAGGTTCCTCAATGGTTGGCAATTGGGATCGCCATCTTAGGACTTCTGGGTATTTACTTGGCCTTTTTTGAGCTCCTGGCCTCTTCTTGGTCGCGATTTGTCCAAAACGCCCCGCGATACGAACAAAACCTGAAAAACTTGACCCAATCAACGCTTGCGTTTTTGAGTGAAAGGGGAATCGATATCTCAGCGGTTGGCGGTTCCAGCGTACTGGATCCCTCGAGGATCATGCAGTACACAGCCTTGGTCATCAATAAATTAGCCGATGTCATGAGTCAGGAATTCACGTTCCTTTTGTTGACCATTTTTCTACTGGTTGAAATGGACAGTATCTTCCTGAAGGTGGAAACTTTGACCAAGGGTACAGATGTTTCGCTGGATTACTTAACAGGCATAGGAGACAGTATTCGCCATTATCTATCTATTAAGACAGCGACCAGTTTGTTAACCGGGACACTGATAGCCATTGGTTTGGCCCTGACCGGTGTAGATTATCCCGTCCTATGGGGCGTCGTTGCTTTCCTGCTGAACTACATACCGAATATAGGCTCGGTGATAGCGGCTATACCGGCCGTAGCATTCGCCTTGATCCAGATGGGATACCAGGGAGCCCTTTGGACACTCGGGATTTTCATTGTGGTCAACGTGGTGATTGGTAATGTGCTTGAACCCAAAATAATGGGAAAAGGGCTGGGACTGTCCACATTCGTCGTGTTTTTTGCCCTCATCTTTTGGGGATTCGTGCTTGGACCTGTGGGAATGTTCCTTTCAGTTCCCTTGACCATGTTAATCAAAGTCATAATGGAGCGTGATCCTAAAACCCAATGGATCGCTACGCTGCTCGGTACCCACGATGAAGCACTGGCTCGGGTGAAGGAGGGGTGACGAGGGGAGCGTCATCTTGTTGCTTTGACTACGAGGGAGAATCGACATGAGAGTGATCGCAAGTGTCGCGTGGGTGGTGGCCCTCGCGGTGGCACAACCCGCCCAAGAACCGGGTCTTCTGGGGGGACACTCATCACCACCGGCATCGGGATAGGGATGCAAGCGGCCAATGAGAAAACGAGGAGGCAGGCTCCCATAGACATCCTGTGGCCCATGGCTTCTCGCTCCCTTCTCGACAGTGTAGTTCCGATGACGCTTGTGCGCCGTGGGCGCGATGACAGCTCAGCGTGAGCGCGGCTCGAGCAGGATTTCTCCGAGGATGAGCGCTTCGGCATAGTTCTGACGTGTCCATCCCTTGGACGGCGTCGTCGGCGCAGCGGCGCGCTTGGTCTGCCGCTTCGGAACGCTCTTCTGACTCAGCGACTCGTAGAGGCTCGCGTGGATCGTGACGAGGGCGTCGGGAGACTCGATGGCCGCGTCGATGGCGCCGGCGACGATCGCGCGCGCGGAACCGCGTGCGCGCTCACCAGCCGGAAGCGCCACTTTCGCGTCGCGCGCGTCTTGTGCCCGGGTGCTCCAATCGGAAAGTCCTGGTGCGTATTCGAGCCGCGTGCCTCCAAGAGATGGGAGCGGTGCTTGGAACAATTGGTCGACGAGGCTCGCGGCTGCCTCGAGAACGGGCGCCGCCGGAAGCCGCGAGATGGAGCCCATGAGGCCGAGCATCGTCGGTTCGCCGTGGCTCTCGTCCCACGTGTTGCGGACGTCCGCAGCTTCGGAGTCGTAGCCCATGCGCGCGACCCATTGCGCCGTCACGTGGACACGGACGTGCGGCGGAGGCTCGGCGTGGATGCTGCCATCGGTGTTGAGATGGATGGAGGTCACGCTGGCCGGCGCGTCGGGTCGGGCGTAGAGCTGCGCGAGGGCACGGAGATAGGCGGGGCCGAAGAAAAGAGCGCCGACCGCATCGGCGAGGATGCGATGGAGCCACGACGCGAAGAGAACCCGTGTGATCGCGGCGGCGTCGGCGCCGATTCCCGCTTCGCTTCCGCCAAGCCCGAGCGCATCGTAGATATCCTGGTGCAGCTCGGGAGCGCTCGTCTCGATGTAGCGCGTGAGAGGGTCGGCGAAGAGCGACCAGTGAGAAGGATCCGACGTCGCTGAGCGCGCCATGAACAGCGTGGACGGGGCGAGCGGGGAGGTGCGCAGCCGATCGTCTCCGGCGACGTCCCAGACGATGGCGACCGGAGGTGCGAGACTTCCGTCCGCTTTCTCGGGCTTGTAGAAATCTGCGACGAGACGATCGGCGATGAGGCCCGGCCCTTGAATCTCGCGCCGGGCCCGGATCGTCGAATGCATGCGTCCTGCCTGCAGTAAGTCGTGATGGAACGCGATCGAAGCATTCGCTTGCCGCAAGGCGGCCGTTCGGTTCGCCGACGTCTCGACGACATTTGGGGCGAGCTCGCGCCGAAGCGCCGAAGCCTCACTGCGAAAGCGCTCGTGGTAAAACGCGACTTGTGCCCGGACTTTCTCGTCGAGCTCGGGGAGGGTCGCCTCGCTCCCTTTTTCCAGCTGTCCGAGCACTTCGATCGCACCCTCGGCCGGGTCGGCGGTCCGCACGGGGAGCGGGGGTGGGGCCTTCGGGAGCTCGGTGCGCTCGCGCACGGGCTCAGGGCGCGGGGATTTCGCCTTCGTTTTCTTAGCAGCCGCCAGCACTTGCGAGACGAGCCAATAGAGGAAGAGCGCGACGTAGAAATAGTGTTCGGATTCCATCTCTAGCTGTCTCTTCGCCGCCCTGAAAATTGCCGTGAGCGCGGCGACTTCCGCCCCTTCGGCGGAGCGAGTGCGATAGCAAGGACGAGCCGCTCGCGGAGCCGCTTCGGTTTTCGAAGCAGCTCCGCGAGACGGAGCTTTTTGCTATTCGTTGTCACCCGATCCCTCGTCTTCCGAATCGGTGGAGCGCGAGATGGAATCGCGCATCTTGGTGTCAGCGACGACGTTCTTCATGTTGTAGTAGTCCATGACCCCGATATGGCCGTCGCGAAACGCTTGCGCCATCGCGAGCGGCACTTCCGCTTCGGCCTCGACGACTTTGGCGCGCATCTCGTGGACGCGCGCTTTCATTTCCTGTTCCTGTGCGACCGCCATCGCGCGGCGGCCCTCGGCCTTGGCTTGCGCGATCTGCTTGTCAGCTTCGGCCTGCTCGGTCTGGAGCTTGGCGCCGATATTGGCTCCGACATCGACATCGGCGATGTCGATGGAAAGGATCTCGAACGCGGTCCCGGCGTCGAGACCCTTCGCCAACACGGTCTTCGAAATCGCGTCCGGGTTCTCGAGCACGCCTTTGTGGGTCTGCGACGAGCCGATGGTCGAGACAACACCTTCTCCGACGCGCGCGACGATGGTCTCTTCCCCGGCGCCGCCGACGAGGCGATCGATGTCGGCGCGGACGGTGACGCGGCTCAAAGCGATGAGCTGAATACCGTCTTTCGCGACCGCGGCGACTTTGGGCGTCGTGATGACTTTCGGATTGACGCTCATCTGAACGGCCTCGAGCACGTTACGTCCCGCGAGATCGATCGCGGTGGCTTGCGAGAACGTAAGCTTGATGTTGGCTTTGTCCGCGGAGATGAGGGCGTTCACGACGCGCTCGACGTTTCCGCCCGCGAGGTAGTGCGCTTCGAGCTCATCCACACTCACCTCGAGGCCGGCTTTGACGGCGCTGATGCGCGGTTTGACGATAATGGATGGAGGCACGCGGCGGAGCCGCATCGCGATGAGCGTACCGATGCCGACATAGGCGCCGGACGAAAAGGCCGCAATCCACAATCCGAGCGGCACAAAGTACAGGATGAATCCCAGGCCGACGACAATCAGCAGAGCAAGGGCAGAGAATCCCATGAACCAACCTCCTTTTAAGTAGGCAACTCGTTCTCCGACGCTGCCGCTTTGACCACGATGCGGGAGCCTCGGACTTCGGTAATGATGACACGCCTATGCATGTCGATGAACTCGCCTTCGGTGACGACGCTTTGGCGGAACTCACCAAATCGGGCTACGCCGGCGGGTCTCAGATCGGATTCCGTGACGCCAACATCTCCGGGCTCGAGTGTCGTCTCCGCCGCTTTGGCGGTTGCGAGCGTCGATGAGTGTACGACATCCCGGCCGAAGCGTGTTTTCGGAAGCCACCACATCGCGACGGTCACGGAGCTCAGGACGAGCACGATCGTAAACGTTCCCGAAGCGGCGCCGAATTCCTGATAGGCAAGATAGCAACCCGCCCCGAGACTGATGAGCCCGGCAATCCCCGGGACCCCGAAGCCAGGGATGACGAACGCCTCGACGGCCAGCAAGAGATAGCCCGTGACGAGAAGGGCGATGACGGTCAGGGTCGGATCGCTCAAGCGTCCTCGCGCACGACAGCATTTCCGGAGCGCCAAGCGATGATCGTCACTCGGGCGCCGTTGCTGATGAAATCACCTTCGGAGACGGCGTCGATGCGTGCGCCGTCGATCTTGATCTTGCCCGCGGGGCGCAAGTCGGTAATGGCTTCGCCCGCGGTTCCGAGCGGAAAGCGTTCTTTCTCCTGTTCGTCATGCGAGCTGAACCCGTCCTCGGCTTTGAGCGTTTCGCTCAACACCATGCGGCCCGCGGTACGCATCGAGGGCAGGAATCGCGCCAGGAGAACGGCGGCGACTCCCGTGCCGACGATCGCCGTCGACACCGTGACGAGCGCTTCGTTGAGAAACCCGAGATCCCAGGACATACGGAGGTCGAGTGCTAGAAGCGACATGACGATGCCGGCGAACATCAATGCAGCCCCGCTGACGCCGGCAATGCCGAAGCCGGGGATCACGAGAAGCTCGAGGAGGACGAGCACGCCGCCCAGCACGAAGAGAAGAAGCTCCTCCCAGCCGGCGAGCTGCGCGACGTGGTGGCCGAAGAAAAACGTGGCGAGCGACAAAGCGCCAAGAGCGCCCGGAAGCCCGAACCCCGGATGCTGGATCTCGACATAGATCCCGAGCATTCCGAGCATGAGCAAGATCGACGTCACTTGGGGGTCCGAGACGACGCGCGCCAGCGACTCGGCCCACGAGAGCGAGCGATCGAGAACGGTTGCGCCCGACAAGCCCAAAGCTTCGATCACGTCGTCCACCGTGCCGGCTTCGTGGTCGGCGATCTCGAGCGCGAGCGCCTCTTCGGTGCTGAGCGTGAGCACTTTGCCTTTTTCGACGACCCCCTCGATCTCGATCTCACGATCCACCATGGCTTCGGCGACGTCGCCACGACGCCCGCGGGTCTCCGCGGTGGTGCGCATCTCGGTGCGCATGTAGGACATCATTTTCTCGTCGACCGCGGTTGGCTCTTCCGTTCCGCCTCCGCTGTAGATAGGTGTCGCGGCGCCGATGGAGCCGCCGGGAGCGATGACGATGTCTTCGCAAGCAAAGGAGATGAGAGCGCCCGCCGAGATCGCGCGCGGGTGGATGAACGCAACGGTGCGCACGGGCGATTCGAGAAGCGCGTCGCGGATGAGCACTGCCGCGTCTACGCGCCCGCCGAAGGTGTCGATGTCGAGGAGCACGACTGCGCCTTCGATCGCCGAGGCTTCGTCGACGACGCGCTGAACGAACGGTGCGAGCCCATGATCGATCATACCTTCAATAGAGATCCGGAACACCGTCGGGGTTTCATCGCTTTGGACACCGAGGGCACGGCCGAGCAAAGCTGTGAGAACGAGAAGGAGCCAAACAGCTTTGATGTGCGATCGAGGTTTCTTTGTCACGTCATCCTTTCGGATGGGGCCAAGGGATGTCGTTGTGGTGGCTCTCTGAAATCGGCTGTCCACATTGTATAACAAGCGTCCGAGCCGTGGAAAACGTGGCGAGCCGTTTTTTCTTGACTTTACGCCAAGCCGAATATAAGCGGTAGATCGTCTAAAGCTATCAAAATCAATGCTTTAGGACAGATTGGCTGCGGAGCTGACTCCGGGTGCCGTTCCGGGTCCACTAGGTACCGCTCCGCGTCGCTTGGCGACCGTTCTTGCCCGCGAAGATCGACAAGCTAGTACGGACTAATTAAAACTGCGCGCATGCTCATCTGGGCGCAGACCACAGAAGGCGCGTGGAGTGCCACGCGCATACCCGGCGAAGACGTTCTTTCCATCGGCTCGAGCGTGTCCGTTCTGTGCTGGGCGGGCGGCCGTGCTGGCGGCATCTTCGTTCGTGGCGACGCGGATGTCAACGGTGGTGCGGCGCTCCCGTTTCACGTTCTCGATCATCGAGACGAGATCCGCGTCGACGGTAACCTTTATTACATAAGCGCCGCGTCGCCGCCGGAGCCTTACCCATTCGTACCCGCCGATAAACCAATCCTGTGCGCGCGATGCAGCGAGGAGCCCGAGGCGGCGGAGCTCGTCGTGCGCTGTCCTCTTTGTGACGCGCTGCATCATCACGTCGATTGTTTCGACTACGTGCCCACGTGCGGTGCGTGCAAGGGGATGACGTCGTGGATGCCGGATTCCCTTGAGGAGAACGAGCGATGGCATCACTGATGGACGGCCGCTACAGCCGTATCGCCGAGATGGTCTTGGTTGGGCCAGACGGGCTAGCCAAGCTCCAACGCTCTTCGGTGGCCATCGTGGGCGTGGGAAATGTGGGAGGCCAACTCGGACCGCATTTTTCCACGATGGGCTGCGATCTCACGCTCGTGGACCGCGACGTTGTCGTCCGGGAAAACCTCGGCACGCAAGGCTTCTCCGCGAAGGAAGATGTCGGCCGCTCGAAAGTTGAAGCCCGCGCGCGCTTTGCGCGCGGGCAACGACAGGTGCAGCGTGACGGCTGTCAAAGCCGACATCGGATCTCTCGGAATGGGCGTTCTGCGAAACGTCGACCTCCTTTTTTGCTGTCTGGACAATCGCAAGGATCGCGTCGTCGTCAACGACATCGTGACCCGGCTCGGCCTCCCGTGGATCGATACGGCAGTGGACGGTACGGAAACGATGATGCGCGGCCGCGTCGCCGCCTATGATGCGGTACGTGATGGCGCGGCCTGCTACCTATGCCCGTATGACAGCGAGAGCCTCCGCGAGATCGCGACCGAAAACGCGCCGCGGGGTTGTCCCGTTCTCGGCGCAACAGAAACGGTAGAAACGCCGCCCACCCTCGCCATCTCGGCTCTCGGTGGAGCCGTCGCGGCGGTGGCCGCGGTGGTCGGGCTTCGGATGCTCCTCGGTAAGAGCGCTTCTGCAGTAAGCCGGGAGAGCTATCTCGACCTCGACCGGATGGTCTTCAACACGCACGCGCTCGAGCGCAACCCCCAATGCCTCTCCGATCATCGCGTCTTCACGCTCGTTCCGCTCGAGGGAGACATGAGTGTGCGCGCGACGTTCGAGAGAGCGGCTGAGAGCCTCGGTGGCGATCCGGTGCTGCAGCTCTATCGACGCTCGATCGTCCGTCGCTCGCGATGCCCGAAATGCGGCCGCGAACGCGCGCTTCATCGCGTTCTCGAGACGATGACTCGTCGGCAAAGAAGCTGCACGTGCGGTGAGCTGATGGTGCCGCTCGCCGGCCATGTTACCGACCGCATCACGCGCGAGGAGCTCGAGAGCTATCGACGGCTCACGTGGAGACAGCTCGGTGTGCCTCGTGAAGACGTCGTGGTGGCGTCGCGCGGCGCCGACGAGATCGCATATCTCGTTCCTTGAGTAAAGAAAGGATCTGATGACGGATCGGGTTTTGAAGCGCTTTCTCGAGAGCAACCAAAAGGCGGCTCTTGACTTGTCGGCCGTGAGCGAGGTGCTCACCGTTGTACCGCTGCCGCCCTTTCCCGCGGCGACCTACCTTGCGGAGTTTCGCGTTCCTCACTTGCGCCGGATGGATTCCGGGCGGGTCGAGGTGGCCGACGGGCCCGTCGTCGGAAAAATTCACTTTCCTGCGGATTTTTTGCGCTCCGCCGATCCGCATCTTCCGATGAAGGTGGTGTCGATCCTGAGCCCGCGGACCTTCGTCCATCCCAACGTGGCTTTCGGTAGCGTGTGTCTCGGCTACCTTTTCGCTCCGGGAACTCGGCTCGAGCTTCTTCTCCGTGAGCTCTATGAGATCGTAAGCTACCGGAACTACACGCTCGATGAGTCGAACGCGATGGACGCGGAAGCCTGCCGGCTCTTGCGCGCGCATCCAGAGCTTCTCGACAAGCTCCAGCCGAAACCGCTTGTCCCGAGGCGCCGCCGCGTGCGCGTCGAGGAGTCATCGTGAAAGCTTCCCCGGCGGCGACGATTACCCGCGGATGTTTCGAGGTCTCGGGTGAAAGCGCGCGGCTTCAGCTCGATTCGGGCGGATGGTTGGTCGCCACGGCGCCCACTCACCGGGATGAGACATCACTGCTTCGTGCGCAGCCGCAGCTGCTCGCGCCGGTCAAAGCGATGCGGGCCGGACGGCTTCGGGCCGAAGTGCCGTGCCGCCGTGATGTCGGGGCGAGCTTCCTGCTCGTGCAGGCGGCCCTCGAGAGCTCTCTCCGCCAGCTCGCCGGCATCGAGCACACGCCCCGCGAGCTCCCGCACCACCGACCGAGCGAAGTCTCTGCGCTTCTCGAATCGTCCGGATACCCCTCGGCGGAGAGCGCGGACGGCTTCGACGTAACGCTCGATGACGATCCCTACCGTCCCAAAACGGCTCGGGTCGTGATCCTCGGGGATAGCTTGACGTTCCGGACAGATCTCGCCCGCACCGAGAACGTATCGACCACTCGGGCTCTCGAGCATTTCCTTCTCGCCCTCAACGGACGGCTTCGCTTTGCCCGTGGGTCGCTTCGAGAACCTATGGCGGTGCTCGAAGTAGTGTTTCCGGCCGCGTCGGCCAATGCCGAGCTTGCCGCGACCGCGCTCGACGCGCTTCGCGTCGGCGTCGAGTGGGCGCAGCGCGAATGCCGAGCCCTTCAAAGTTCTTCACTCGCCAAACGTTACCTAAGTTTTCATCAACTCACATAAGGAGGCAATCGATATGAGCACGATGACAATCGAAGTCAAAGACTGGAGCGCATCCCGGCGCGCCAAGCTGAACGACCTTCCCGGAGATATGACCGTGGCGGAGCTGATTGGAGAAGTCCGCGACGCGATGTCGCTGCCGCGGGACACGCCGTACCATCTCATCCACGATGGCACCAAGCTTCACCGAAGCGCCACGCTCGAAGAGGGCGGTGTGTGCGCCGAAAGCGATCTCACGATTGCGCCGGAAGTCTCCGCCGGGGTCGTGTGAGCATGCTCGACGCGACCCATCAATTCTTCCTTTGCGTTCGCGACAACGAAGGTCGGGAGCTCTTTCGGAAGGAAGCCGAGCCGCTGCAGACGGTCTATGAGGATCTGCTCTACAGCGCTGTTCTCGCCGGAGAGGTGCCGAACGACGGCACCTCTCCGCCCGTGACGATCGAGCCGGAGTTTCGCGATTCTCGGCTTCACGCCGTCCATGCGGCGCTCGGCCTTCGGACGAAACGCTACACGCTCGATCTCTTTCGCGACCAAGCGTCGCAGATTCTCGCGTCACCGGAGCTCGTCGAGCGAGCGAACGGCGCGACGTTGCCGTGGGACGTCGAAGCGAAAGCCATCGACGCCAACCCAGGATCGAAGCCGCGCCGGGTGGTGCGAGAACGCCGGTCTCTGATGCGCGTTCTTCGGCACGTTTCATCGGCCCGAAAACGGGAATAACGTATCCCGGCGGGTAATGTTTCGGCCCATGCCCAACTCTCGATCTCGACGACGCATGTCACCTCCCGACTCAGCTGGCGAGATTACCACATGGTCAACAAGACTTGCCTTTGGTCGCACGAACGTGGTCTACTTTGCGTCGAGGCTACAATTCAAATGAGAATGGAACGCGGAGCGTTTCCGATCGATTTCGCCCGAGAGCTCGTTGAAGCAGCCCTCGCCGCCGCCGCCCGAACGGCCAACGCCGACGATCGGGAAGTCTTCCGAGAAGAGAAGGCGGCGATCGACGGGATCGAGATCGTGGATATTCGCGAGGAACGTCTCAACGCGCTCGACACACGTTGGATGGAGCAGTTTCACATCTCGGATTCTTTCGAGCGCGTGCTCGGCAGGCATCCCGGGCTCGAGGACTCCATTTCGGAATGTGTGCTCCGTCTCGCGCGTTCGACGGAGGATGAAAAGGCCTTTCTCTACGCGTCAGACGCGACCTTGAAGCGCGATGACAGGAAGCCTGTTCTTGTCGTGCAGCTGATGGCCCGTTCGCTGCTTTCGATCGAACGGCTACAGGAGCTTTTGGCGCTCCCGCTCACAAATGCGCGGCGCCAGCGTTCCTGAGCACTTTATCCGTCCTGACTCAGCGCATCGGGAAGGTGCGGCTCCACGTCGGCGGGGGGCTCGATCTGAAAGGCATTCAACGAGAAAGCCACCAACGTGTAGTAGCCGATGAGAATGGTGAGCTCCGTGATGCCGCGTTGCCTGATGTGCTCGAGCGCGGCCGCGAACACTGCGTCGGTAACAAAGTGCTCGTGCAACAGTTCGCGCGTGTAGTGGTAAACGGCGCTCTCGTCCGAGAGCTTGAAAGAGGGCGTTTCGCGGCGGCGTATGGAATCGATCATATCGGCTGAGAGACCGGCCTCGAGGGCGGGGGTCTCGTGAATCGACCACTCGAGCTTTCAGTCCCAGAACCGCGCCGTCACGAGGATCGCAAGCTCGCTGAGACGCCGTTCGAAGCTCGTCTGGTAGCGAGCGAGCTCTCCAAGTCGTTGAGCCCGCTCGGCAAACTCCGGGCTGTGAAGCCAGGCGCGAAACGGCCCGTGGAGGCTCCCACGGGACGCTAGCCCATGTTTCCCTTTTAGGTGTCTAAGTCATCGAAAACAAAGGATCGAGATCGGCGGTTTGTCTCTACGCTGACAGCACCTCCTCGGAGAAGGCTGGCGGGTCGCGTTCAACGAGCCGAGTGCAGTCAGGATCGAGTTGGCGCGAGCGGTGCCGCGCGTGACGACGCGCTTAGTCCGCCCAGAACCCAGCTGTAAGTCGACGACCCGGACCGAGCGTAGCGCTTGTAGTGCCTCGGTTGCGGACAGGTCGAGTTCGGCGACCTTGAGCTTTTTCTCAAGAGCCCGGTGCACAAGGAAGGCCAGCGTAGCTACGAAAAGATGTGCCTCCACACGCTCATCGGTCTGGTGGTAAACGGGACGCGTCTCAATGACATCCTTAAGGCATGAGAAGGCTCGCTCGACCTCGTTTAGGTCCTTGTAAAGGCGCACGGCGTCGACCGGAGAGAGGTTTTGCTCCTCGGTTTGAATAACGTACTTACCCTCGTAGGCTTGCTCGCGCTTGAGGTTGACGGGGTGCTCGAAGAAGCGGAAGCGACCGTTTTTGTACTCCCAGTCGTAGTAACGGTGACCGTGGTGGCGTGCCTGTATGCGCGCGGCGGCGGCACCGATTTTCTCGGGGGCTTTCAATCGTCCGTCGCGCACGCGGCGCTCGAGGGCCTCGAATGCCGCACGGGCACGTCCCATGGCCCGCAGCCTCTGCCCGCGCTCGTAGGCGAGCCTTTCGTCGCTGTGAACGACGAAGATGCGCACCCCAGACTGCTCGGAGCGGACTTCTTGCACACGAGTCTTAGGTGGCTCGGCTTTTTCGCTCACCGTGATGCCACCAGGGCAGTCGATCCACTCTCCGCTGGCGCGCTCGATGTAACGATAGACCTCCTCGCGCCGTCGTCTTTGCAGCCCGACGAGATAGCCCTGCTTGCGCGAGCGCACCACTGCCAGGCTGTCGCTCGTTACCATCCCTCGGTCGCCGACAAAAACCACGCGGTGCAAACCGAATCGTTCGTTGAGATCGTTGAGCACCTGCGGCACCGTTTTCGCGTCACGCCAGTTGCCGGCGAAAACATGGTGGGCGATCGGCCAACCGTCCACCATCACCAGACCGATAAGCACTTGCCGGTTACGCGGTCTGCGGTCGCGACTGTAGCCGTGGGCGCCGAGCCCCGGAGGGCCTTGACCTTCGAAGTACGTCGA
This sequence comes from Candidatus Marinacidobacterales bacterium, assembly GCA_965197495.1. Lineage (GTDB taxonomy): Bacteria > Acidobacteriota > Vicinamibacteria > Marinacidobacterales > SMYC01 > SMYC01. The sequence continues at coordinate 6,932,771 of OZ240210.1, read as the reverse complement.
CGTCAGGTCGTAAAACACCATGTCAACCTCAAGCGAAAACAGATCCCGCAAGCGCAAAAACAGCTCCTTCTCGATCTGTTCTTTGCGGGCATGCAGCTAGTCGAGCGTTCGGTACCATTGCTTGAGTTGGCGAAACTCCACGCGAACCCGCGGGGAGCGACTCGCTCGCCGTTCCCCATCATCGCGCCACTGCGGTACCCACCGCCGCCCCTGCCGGTCGCAGACGAAGTCGGTCTCGAGCCAGCGCGCCAGACCGTGCTCGCTTGACGGAGCACATAGCCGGTTGGCGACCAGCACCAAAGCTCGCTCGCTTAGCGCCACTCCGTCCCGCTTGCCGCGGCCCCCGAGCCGGTCGAGAATCTGCTCCAGCCCGAACTCGCGCCACAGCGTCGCCGTCACCAGCATCGGACCCCAATCCCACGCGTCTGCCCCCGCGACCTGCTCGGCTGCTCGCTCGGTGTCGGCCGGTTCACCGGCCCCAAGCAACCGATTGAGGGAGTCGAGATTGGCAACTAGGAGATCCTTGCGCCCCAAGTTGCACACTACGCGTTGCTTCGGCTTGCCGTGCTCCCGATACGACTCGACCAGGCGGACATACTCATGTTGAACCCCTTTGCCGCCTGCGGCCCGAACGATGCGGAAGAACATAACCTGTCCTCACGCATACTACATGTCATTGTCCACGATTACAACGTATTAATGGCGCTCAAAGCACAGTCTCTGTCTCTACGTTTTGGGCGAAATCCAACCCCCGTTCCTTTGAATTCAGTCACTTACGAGCGTTAGGGTGCTCATAAAGGGTAAACATGGGCTAGGACGGCGTCATAGACCTTGGTTTGCTCAGGGGTGAGCTGGTGTCTCTCGAGTTCGGGGATCCGACTCACTGGAGCACCTCCTGATTTCGGGAACGTGTGGTCAACATTAATAGAAGACACCGCGAGGCCGAAACCCCTTACTTTGATTCGGCCAGTAATGATATTGTGCGCAGATGAAGTCCAAAGCCTATGCCGGTGTCGTTCTCATGGTGCTCTTGATCCTCGCTGGCTGTACGCCGCCGACTCCGGAGTGGGAGCTCGCGAATCCTATCGAGCCGCTTCCCGAGCCGCCGCTTGGCGTTACGCACACGTTCGACGAACTCGAGGATCCGCCGACGCCCGAGACCGTGCGCCTCGGCAAATGGCTCTTCTACGACACGCGCCTTTCCGCCGACAACACCGTTGCTTGCGCTACGTGCCACCGCCCGGAGAACGCTTTCTCCGAACCTACGCCCGTATCGACCGGTATCGAGGGCCAAAAGGGAGGCCGCAAGGCGCCGACCTTCATCAATGCCGCCTGGGCACTGTTGCCACACACCTTTTGGGACGGACGCGCAGGCTCGCTCGAAGACCAGGCGCTCGGTCCAGTCGCGAACCCCATCGAGATGGGGAACACCCACGAGCAGATGATCGCAACGCTTCAAGCCGCCGAGGGCTACGCAAAATACTTCGAAGAGGCATTCGGCACGCCGGAGATCACGAACGACCGCGTCGCCAAAGCCATCGCGGAGTACGAGCGCACCCGGATGAGCGGGAACGCCCCCTATGACCGGTGGAAGGATGGCGACGAGAACGCCGTCTCGGACGCAGTGAAACTCGGCGACGAGCTCTTCTTCGACAAAGCGAGTTGCAACCAGTGCCACCTGGGCTACAACTTCACCGACACGCTCTTCCACAACCTCGGCATAGGCTGGGATCCAGAAACCGAGGATTACGCGGATAAAGGCCGCGGCGAAATCACTGGCGACGAGAGCGAGCTAGGCGCCTTCAAAACACCCACTGTCCGCGAAGTCACCAAGCGCGCGCCGTACATGCACGACGGCTCGATCGCCACGCTACGCGAAGTCGTCGAGCTCTACAACCGAGGCGGTGAACCCAACCCCCACCTCGACCCCAAGATCCAACCCCTCGATTTAACCGAAGAAGAGATCAACGCCCTAATAACCATGTTGGAATCCCTAGAAGGCGAAGGCTACATGGACACCCCCCCAAGCAAGTTCCCACAGTAAGGAGAGTAGCCGGCAGCCGACAGCAGGTAGCGACCACGACCGGCGGTCAGAACCGAATCACGGTGCCGCCGGTCACCTGAAAATAAAAAGGCTCGAGCTCGATCGGGTCGAGCTCGTTCTCGAGCTCCTCGATCACCGTCGTCGGCGCCTGGACGCCTTCCCACGTGAAGGTGTGTTGCTTGAAGCGATAGGTGCGTCCTTCGATAGTGATGGCGACCTTTTCGGAGACGTCGAGTTCGAGGCCCGCGCCTCCGTTGATCCCCCACCGACTTTCGTCGGGTGCGGCCGCAGCCACGGCCGTGACCCCCGCCGTCGCCACCTGAAGCAGCTGGAATCCGAACGCCGTCACGCCGAGCACGAGCTCTTGAGAGGCATCGAGACGAAGACTCGGCAAATAGCTGAGGCCTCCCGAGACCACGAAGCGCGCCGCGCCCGGCGTGCGCAATTTGAGATTGGCCGAGAACGGGTAGAGCCGTTCGACGTTCACTTCACCCTGACCGAGGTCGACCGCCGTGCTCACTGACGGAAGCGGCGCGGGAAGCTCTGCTGTGGCGATGAAGCTTGGCGCGATCGTATCGATTCGGAAGTCGACGGTATCCACCCGGCCTTCGATGCCAAAGAAATCCGTGAAGTAGTAGGTGACGCTTCCACCAAAGGCAAAGGAGCCGCGCGCTTTCATGGAGAACTCGCCCTCTTGACGGATGTTGATCCCCGGAAAGGCGGGGAGACCAAGATCGGGTTGATAAGTGAAGGTCTGTTCGAAAGTGGGGGCCGTCCAGCCGCCGAGAAACGCAATCTCCCAGCCGGCTTCGGCGACCGAGGAGCCCGTCACGAAGAGCAAAGCAATCGCTGCAATGTGTCGCATCAACTTAGTACCTCCAGCTCGTGGTCGAGCATGATGTCGTCGTCGAAAAGGTAGCGTCCCAAGAATCGCGTGCCGTTCAGAACCAAAGGGACCCACAGGCAGTCGTCCTCCCACATCTCTTCGTAGGGAATCGCGTCGACCGGCACCCAAATCGGGGCGGCTTCCTCGGTCTCGGTGGGCTCGCCTTCAAAATCACCGGACCAAAAGACGTGTACGTGTATGGAATAGCCATCGACGAACTGGAACAAGTTCTCGCCGCGATAAACCGGTGCTAAAGGTGTGATGTGGAGCTCCTCCTGAGCCTCGCGGACCGCGCAGTCGACCGGAGACTCACCGGGCTCGATGCGGCCGCCCGGGGCGTTGATCTTGCCGGCTCCCAGCCCACGTTTCTTGCGAATAAGGAGCATCTGAGCGTCTTTGACGACGAAGACCAACGTCGCTCGATCCTTCGCTGTCCACGACGCCCAGTCGATGTCGTGAAGTTTTTTCAAGTGTTCTTTCATTGTGGCACAATCGTGTCATGGGTAGAAACGGATGGGCGATAGTGGCGTTCACGGCGGTGCTTATCATAGGATTTTTCTCGTGGGAGTGGTATCTGTCGCGGGAAGCGCGGGTGAAGCGGACCTTGAACGCGGCCTCCGCCGCTGCGGAAGCTGCCGACGCGGCAGGCTTCGTTTCCTTTCTGACTTCGGACTATTCAGACTATCGGCACCTCGATCGAGCAGCGCTCAAAAAGAGCTTCGCGACCGCTTTCGAGCGGGTGGACCGGCTCAAGGTGACGATCCAGTCGGCCAAGGTCGAAGTCGACGACACCGACGACACCGAGGGCGCCGAGGCCACTGTGCGTTTCGATCTCATCGTCGTCGCGATCAAGGGAGAGGAACGCTACGTCGTCGTGGGCACCCCGTTCCAGCCCGACAAAGTCGTTGCCACGATGCGGCGCGAGGCGGACGGCTGGAAGATCGCCCGCATCGAGCAGGGCGGATACTAGAGCGGTCGAGCACCATGGCTAGAGACGTCGTGCTCTTCGACGGTGTGTGCGCGCTCTGCGACAGCTCGGTGCGCTTTCTTCTCGCACGGGATCCGGAAGGGAAGCTCGCCTATGCGCCGCTTCAAGGCGAGACGGCGCGCGCCGTTCTCGCGCGTCATCCGGGAGCGGACGAAGCTTTGTCGACCATCGTCTACGTCCGAGGAATGGATACAAAGAGCGAGCATCTCTACGATCGCTCGGACGCAGCTTTCGAGATCTTGCGCGATCTCGGAGGCGTGTGGCGTTTCGTCGCGTGGCTTCGTTTCATACCGCGGCCGATCCGAAACACGGTCTACGATTTCATCGCGCGTCGCCGATACCGTTGGTTCGGCAAGTTCGATGCGTGCCGGCTTCCCAAAGCGGGCACGAACGAGCGCTTTCTGCCGTGAGAGATGAGGCTATGACCCGGCCGGGTGCGCTAGAATCTCAGCGGGTTGCTCGGTAAATTCCTGTTGCACTTCGAGGTCGTCGAAAGCCTCGGCGCCGGCGGACAGGGCGAAGTCTACCGTGCCCGAGACACGAAGCTCGGCAGAGACGTGGCGGCCAAGATCCTGCCGGAAGCATTCACTCAGGACACATCCTGCCTGGACCGATTCGAGCGCGAAGCCAAGCTTCTCGCTGCCCTCAATCATCCCGGTACCTCGAGGAGGACGGAGGCGTGCGATTCCTCATCATGGAGCTCGTCGAAGGCGAGACCCTGGCTGAGCGCCTGGCGTCACGGCCTCTGTCTCCAGAGAAGGTCATGTCGCTGTTTCTTCAGATTGCGGACGCGATCTCGGCAGCTCATGACAAAGGCGTCGTGCATCGAGACCTGAAGCCGACCAACATGATGGTGATGCCCGGGGACAGGATCAAAGTCCTCGACTTCGGCCTTGGCATGGAGCTCCCGGACGAGCTCACCGCCGAATCACCGACTCTCGCCAAGCAGACGGCAAAAGAAGCGGTTCTGGGAACGCCTGGCTACATGTCACCCGAGCAAGTCAAAGGCCAGGCGTGCGACGCGCGCAGCGACGTGTTCTCGCTGGGCGCGATCCTTTTCGAGATGGTGTCCGGTCGTCGCGCGTTCGAAGCCCCGACCGCAGCCGAAACGATGACAGCCGTCCTGCGCGACGAGCCGGGTCCCATGAGCCCTGGCCCACTCAGCTCCATCGTCGCGCGCTGTCTATCGAAGTCAGCCAGCGGGCGTTACGCCTCCGCGCGTGAGCTCAGAGAAGCACTGTCGCAGGTTACGGACGGGCCTAACCCTATCAATGCCATCGCGGTCCTGCCCCTTTCCGATCTCAAGCCCGTGCCCGGCGAAGAGTATTTTGCGGACGGCATGACCGAGGCCGTCATTACTAACCCTAATCGCAAATAAACGTCACCGTGTCTGAGGTCTTTGGCCCCGTGAATAGCACCTTTTCCAGGTTCTGCATACACCGTGCAGAATCACCTATAGTGGCGGCGAGCGGGTGCCCCAGCACGAGCTTCTCGCCTGCGCCCAGTGCGGCTGTTTCGCGTTTTCGTGCTTCGAAGATTTTGCGATTAGGGCTAATTTGACCAAAGGCGGTGCGCTCAAAGTCATCTCCAAAAATTCCGTCATGCGTTACCGCGGTACTGACAAATCGAGCCCAGAGATTGCCGAGGCGTTGGGTGTGGACCTGCTCGTGAGCGGCTCCGTTCTGCGCGTGGGCGAGCGCGTGAGAATTTCGGTGCAACTCGTCGATGCGCGAGCCGACGAGCATCTCTGGGCGGAGAGCTACGATCGCGACTACGACGATATCTTGTCGCTACAGAGCGAGATTGCGAGAGCGGTCGCAACGGAAGTCACCGGGAAGCTCCAAGCGAGCGACACACAGCGAAACGTCGTCCGCGAGGCCTATGAGTCCTACCTCAAAGGACGACACGCGATCGGCAAGTTCACACCGGAGAGCTTGAGGCACGCCGTCGTCGAGTTCCAGGCCGCTATCGACCGCGACCCGACCTACGCTCCCGCTTACGCCGGGCTCTCGAGGGCTTACCTGTATCTCGGGACTTTCGGCGTTTTGGCCCCCAAGGACAGCGCGCCGTGCGCCAAAGTGGCGGCTCTCAAAGCGCTCGAGCTCGACACAGACGATGTCGAAGCGCACACGTCACTCAGCTGGTTCACTATGATCTACGCTTGGGACTGGGATAAGGCCGAAAGTGGGTTTCGTCATGCCATCACGCTCAACCCGGGGCATGCGTCGACGCACTATTACTTTTCTCTACTTCTCGGCGCTCTCGGGCGGCACGGCGAGGCGATTGCCGAAATGCGGCGGGCGCATGAGCTCGACCCTCTCGCGCCCGTTATGAGCTCGACTCTGGGCTGGTGCTACGCCTGGGCCGGGCTCGATCCAGTAGAGACACGGGGCCTTGGTCCCGTTCACCCTCTCCGCTTCGCCCTTCACCTACTCTCTCACCGAAGAGGCAAAGACCGCATGCCGCCGTTTCGGATCGGCTCCTCCACTGCTGGCAGTTATGTCGGCTATGCCGTCAAGTGAAGCACCCGACGGATAGAGCTCATGGCTGTGTTTCTCGCATGAGCTGCGGTTCTAGGAAACAAGCTGCGGCTGTGGGAGTCTGAGTTGCGATTCTGGCGCATGGGCGGCGTACCGAAGTCTCGGCACCGAGGAGTAGCTGGCTCGAACCGCGAGTACTCCGTATCTTGTGTCCGGCACCGAAGCACCGTCGGTGGATCCCGGCGTTAATAATGTACATAGAGCTATGGCAGGCGACCTTCGGTCGAGCCTACGATAGCAATGAGGTTCGAAGCGGACTTCGGCCGCCAAGTCAAGAGGAAGCTCCCTCTCTCATCCTTCACAGCGTACCGCGTGAATCGCTGAAAGCCACGCTAGTTCTGGAAATCCGCTGGAACGATGACCGTAATTTCTTGGCACACGGAGTAGACGCGCTGACATCTCATCCGGACGATGGGATTTCACAAGCTGACGAGTATGGACGAGGGACAGCTATCGCACCGAAGCGATTCTGTTTCGCTAGTGCCAGTCCTCGATGCGCAATCGCGGTACGCGCTCGAAGTGCCTGAGGTTGTGCGTGACGAGTGTGAGGTCGAGCGAAAGGGTGGCAGCGATCATCGTGTCTTCCAATCCGATTGGAATCTCAGCATCGAGAAGCCTCGCAGCGAGAGTGCCACACTGACGTGCGGCCTCGCGCTCATAGGGAACCACGTGGAGAATCTCGAAAAGCCGTTCGCAAAGACCTTTCAGTCTGCGGTTCGAACGACGTGCAAGTCCTAGTTCAATTTCGCCGACGACTATCGGACTCGTGCAAACCTCGGATGGGCGCACGGCGCGGAAATGTTCTTCCACTTTGCCTTCGCCACGGAGAATGAAACTCAGCCTGCCGGATCAATAATGACGAGGCACAGGTCGAGCTGCGGCGCAATCCCACGATCGACTTGTGGAACTCGCTCGTAAACGGGCGCCCGTGACTCAACTCATCGTGGAAACGCGCGCCGACGCCACGTAGTCGTCTAGGCTGAAGTTCCTTGCTGAAAAAACCAAGATCCGGTGTTGATCCAATAAGATAGATGGAATCAATGGTGCTGGCTTCTGTCTACACGGTGATACCTTTGAGCAAGTCGTAGGCTCTCTGCTGTTTCGAGTCCGGAGTTGTCGTGACATCGAAGGTGGGCTCGTCGGGTCCGGCTTCCGGTCGCCGACATTTGTTTCGGACGATGTTGCTGAGAAGGCGCAGCAGCGTGCGGAAGCTGGAAGCTGGTCTCCCATCGTCAAGCTTCTTGGTGTGTATCTTGCGCAGGGCTGCGTCGGAGCGTTGCGCCGGAGCGACGGGGTCACGCTCGGCCTTCGCCTGCTGCTCCTCGTCAGAGAATACTAGCGGGCGCCAAACCTCCATCATGTGCCACAGGACGTAGTAGGCCAGCATGCACAAGAAGATGTGCGCCCGGACTCGGTTTTCGCGCCGGTGACGAATCGGCCGCACCTTTAGGTCCATGCTCTTGAAGGAACGAAACGCCCTCTCGACCTGGGTCAGCAACTTGTAGCTGCGCACTGTGTCGTCGGTTTTCATCCGCTGCTCAGCAAGACTGGTGCGGATCACGTAGATGCCGTCAAGGGCAGCTTCCGTAGTGACCTTTGTGTCGTCGATTTCGAAGCTAAAGCGGTCGTCGCGAATGTCCAGCTTGAAGTGCTTGCCGACTTTGTACTTGTTGAGAACTTTGCCTACCCGCACACCGATTTTATCTTTACCATGCAGCTGACCCCGCCCGATCCGTTGGCGAATCCCTCCGAACTGCTTAGCGATCGTCCCCATGTGTCGCTTCCACCGCTGGAGCCGTTTGTTGGCGAGCTCAGAGTTGCCGTTGGCGAGGCGCGAGGCGTCGGCATCCATCGTTGTCTCGTCTAGCTCGAAGTCGAAACCGTCGTCACGGATGTCGAGCCTGTAGTACCTGCCGACCTTGTACTTGTTGAGGAGCTTTTTCACTGCAGCACGGATGTCCTCCTTGCCCTGCAAACGGCGCCGCTCGACCATCCGACAAACTTTCTCCAGCTCCTTGCAGATCGCTTCGAGCAGAGCACGGCGCTTGTGACGCCGCCTCTCGGCCAGCTCCGGATTGCGGCAAGCGACCAGCCTCTCGTTGGGGAAATCCGGGTGCGTCACCTCAAACAGATTCCGCTCGTCGAATAGCCCCATCTGGAGCACCCCATCGTTGATGAGCTTGCGAATCGGTTCGGGACGCAGAGCGGTAATCCAGTCGACACCGTCCATCTCCCGCAACTCGTCGATCTGGGTCTGGGTGATCATTCCGCGGTCGCCCACCATCACAAACTGCTCGATGCCGAAGCGCTCTTGCGCATTTTCTACCTGAGGCAACAGCGTTTTGGGATCGCCCGTGTTGCCCTCAAAGACCGATACCGACACGGGGATGCCGCGTTCGTTGGTCAGCAGACCGTAGTTGATCTGCAGCTTGCCTTTCTTGCCGTCACGGTCGTATCCGAGGCGGGCGATCGGACAACTCACACCCTCGAAGTAGCTTGAGGTTAGGTCATAGAGCGCGAGGCCGTCGTTTTGGAGATGGCGCGCCGCGCGTTTCTTTTCGATGACCTCCTGGCGTTTGAGAACCCAGTCCATGGCGGCATAGAGATCGTCTTCGTCGGGCATCGCTCACCCCCAGGATTTCGGGCAGTGTGGTTGTGTGCCACCACAGGCTAGTCGCCAGCTTCGACTGCGGTTCGAGGATCCGGGCGACTACCATGGCCACGACCAAATCTCGCTCTGGTGAGTGTCGAGAGCCAACGAGCTTTTCGAAACCGAGCTGTCTCATGGCACTGAGCACCGCGTCGACGTGGCCATGGTGCCGGGAGCCGTTCTCGACGATTTCGAAGGCGTCTTCGAGCGAAACGAGCTTTTGCCCCTTGAGTATGCGTCGGATGGCATCGACCTGCTCGCTCGGCAGTTTGGACAGGTTGGCAAGTGTGCGCTTGCGCGGTTTCTTGCTCTTGGCATCCCGATAGGACTCACGGAGCAAAACGGCGGGTTTGGAGTTGCGGTTGGGCACGATATCGATGTGCATGGCTACTATATACACTATATAGGCATATATAACAACAACAAATACAATAAAACATGGCTACTAATTGCAGGCAAAAATCACACCTCTAGCGCTGTAACTCCATGCGACTAAAGGTACTTTACCGAAGCGTGGGAGGGCTTACTGGGCAGAACTTCAGTCTAGCTCGCCGATGAGCTTCGTCTTGGCGTCCTCCGCGAGAAAGCTCGCTTCGAATGCGTTGCGGGCGAGGCGGTGGAGATCGGCGCGGTCGAGTTTCAACGCTTTCTGCACGACTAAGAAATTCTCCTCGATGTAGCCGCCGAAGTAAGCCGGATCGTCGGAGTTGACGGTCGCGCACAATCCCGCGTCGAGGAGCTTCTTCAAGTTGAGGTCCTCGAGGCGATCGAAGACACGGAGCTTGACGTTCGAGAGTGGACAAACCGTGAGCGGAACCTGACGCTCGCGCAAATGATCGACGAGCGCCGGGTCCTCGAGACAGCGAACGCCGTGATCGATCAGGGAGACGTGAAGGTCGACTAGAGCCTCCCATATGTAGGCGGGCGGTCCTTCCTCTCCCGCATGCGCCACGGTGTGGAATCCCGCGTTGCGGGCTTCGTCGAACACGTCGCGAAACTTCGAGGGTGGATGGCCGAGCTCCGAAGAGTCGAGCCCGACGGCCGCGATTTGGCCTCGGAACGGCAGTGCCTCTTGCAGAGTCGCCATAGCCGCTTCCGCGCGCAAGTGGCGCAGGAAACAGAGAATCAACTCGGAAGACATCCCCCACGTTCTCTCGGCTTCGTCGAGCGCCCGCCGGAGCCCTCGAAGGACGATCTCGAATGCGACGCCCCGGTCCGTATGGGTCTGGGGATCGAAGAAGATCTCTGCGTGGCGGACGTTCTGAGACGCCGCCTTTTTGAGATAGGCGAAGGCCAATTCGTAGAAGTCCTGCTCGTGCAGCAGGACGGCCGCACCTTGATAGTAGACGTCGAGAAACGACTGCAAGTCGTCGAACGCGTAGGCGTTTCGCACTTCTTCCACAGTGGCGAACGGAAGCGCGACGTCGTTGCGTTTGGAAATCTCGAACATGAGCTCGGGCTCGAGCGAGCCTTCGATGTGGGTGTGAAGCTCTGCTTTCGGAAGGCCGCGGATGAAGGATTCGATGGATGTCGTGTCGTTCATAGCCTTGGCTCCGGGGGCTAATTCCATGATAGGGGGTAGCGGGGCATTCGTAAACTTGGCGTAAACTTGGCGTAAACTTCGCGCCGCGCAGCGCGTTTCGGCTACCATCCTCCGCATGACCCACGACAAGCTTCGCGTCGCCGTCCTCGGCGCTGGAAAATGGGCCGAATTCGCCCATATTCCGGGCTGGATCCGTGACCCGCGCGCCGAAGTTGTCGTGCTCGCGGATGTGGAGGCGGAGCGCGCCGAAGCGCTCGCACCCGGACGAGCCGCTCCGCCAAGCGCAGGTCGAATCAGACACCAAGACGATCCAAACCCAGTCGCTCGAGGGCTACGGCGCCCCCATCATCGATATCGGACATTGGTGGGTCGGCTGCGACCTGACGCGAGTCACCGGCCTCATGCAAAACTTTATCCCCGAGCGGCGGGTGCGCGGCTTCGAAGGCCGGCGCCGCATGAACATCGACGACGGCGATGTGTTCATTGGCGAGTACACGAACGGCACCCTCACCTCGATCCAATCGAGCTTCGTCACGATTGGGAACTATCCCGGCGTCGAAGCACGGATCTACGGCGAGAAGGGCGCCATCATCTGCCGGCTCGTCGAAGAGTTTGGCGTCGCCGAGACCATCCGCATCGCGACGCCGGACGACGTGGAGTTTAAAGAGCAGACGATCCCCGAACGCTTCTACCCTGCCGCGGGACATGCCCGGAATCGTGGCGCAGCCTCTTCTACGTCAATCTCATCAAAGACTTCATCGACGAGATCCAGGACGAAGGCGAGCGCAATCAAGGAAACTTCGTCGACGGCGCTTGGGTGCAAGAGACGATCAACGCTGTCGAGACCGCCCATCACGAGAAACGCTGGGTATCGCTCCCGCTGCCGCGATGACCGACGCGCCGCACTTCGAAGCCTGGCTCGATCGTTTCTTCGACGTCTTCTATCGGGACCATCCTGTCACGGCGACGTTCATCGGGCACCACGCCCATGACAGCGAGCTCGCGGGAGATCCTGTGGCCGCACTCGACGATGTGCGATCGCTTCGCGACACGCTCGACGAGCTTCCAGAAGAAACGCTCGAAGCGGCGGAGTCTCTCGACCGGAGGCTCGCGCGCGGTTTCCTCGCGATCGAGCAGTGGGAGCTCGAAGCGAAACGTTGCCTCGGTAACCCCGCTTGGTACACGGGGGAAGCCATCTTCGGCGCCTTTTCGCTTTTGCTCCGCGACTTCGCCCCTATGGAGGAGCGCCTTCAGAATCTACGTGCCCGGCTCGGCGCCGTTCCGGCATTCTTGGAGCACGCTTCAACCGAGGTTCGAGTCTCTCCCAAGTCGTGGGCGGCGCGCGCGATGGACGAGTGCGACGGAGCGCTCGCGTTTCTCGAGTCCGGGTGGGAGCGCGTCGACAACGCATCCGAGCTCGACGAGGACGCTGAGCGGGCGGCGGAAGCGTTCAGGGCCTATCGCGCCCACCTCCAATCCCTTCCTGAATCGAACAACGTGGCTTGCGGGGAAGAGGCCCTCGCGCGCCTTTTACGTGACGGACACCATCTCAACGACAACGCCGAAGACATCCTCGAAGTGGCAACCAACGAGATCACACGGTGCGAGCAAGCACTCTCGGCCGAGGGCGATTGGCGGGCGAAGCTCGACGGGCTCGCCGAGATCCATCCACCGCGCGCCCGGTACTACAAACGCTTTCGCGAGCTATGGGAACAAAGCTGCGCGCTCGCCGAAGATCGGAAGCTCGTCACTTGGCCCGACTATCCTGTCGATTACGTCCCGAGACCCGCATGGGCGCGGGACGCGGCCCCTCACCTCTACTTTCTTTTCTACCGCTCGCCCGCGCCGTTCGACCGCGCGCCCATCGTCGACTACCTCCTGACGCCGCTGCCCGCCGATCTCTCCGATGAAGCGGCGGCGGCCATCCTGCGCGCTACGAATGGCAGCGTCATCAAGCTCAATCACGTCGTCCATCACGGCGGCATCGGCCACCACATCCAGAACTGGCATGCCCAGCGCGCGGCGTCGCGCATCGGGCAAATGGCCGCGGTGGACGGCGCCTCCCGCATCGCCATGCTCTGCGGGGGGACGATGGCGGAAGGCTGGTATTGCTACGCGACCGACCTCATGGACGAGGCTGGTTTTCTCACGCCGCTAGAGAGCTTCTCGCAACACCACGCCCATTTGCGGATGGCCGCGCGCGCGGTTGTGGACATCCGCCTTCACCGCGGCGAGATGAGCTTCGAGCAGGCCGAGCGGTTCTACGTCGACACCACAAAAATGTCGCCGGGCGCCGCGCTCATGTATCTCGTGGGCGCCAACCTCATTCACGCACTGCGCCGCGAACTGACGGAGACGCTCGGGTCACGATTCGATCTGCAGGCGTTTCACGATCGCTTTCTGGCATACGGCTCGATCCCGGTGAGCTTGATTCGGGAGGCGATGCTATTGGATCCGGCGGCGTCCTCGAAGTAGAAAGCAGCGAGGCGCAAAATAGACGATGCATTGGTGAGAGCAAGCCTAGTCTTTCCTGCAATCCGAATATTTCCCGACGGATCTTGACGCGGATTTTGGAGTTCATGCCAAGCACGTTGGCGGTTGTTCGTCCAATCGCCGTCAACGCAACGACCTCCCCGTTCGTGTCAAGTCGGAAATTGCCGACAGCTACCCGCGCATCCGCGGCTTTCGGCCGGAGCAGGGAGGCGAGGTCGAGGGGCTCGAGGGCAGTGACTTCCTGATCCGCGCCGGCGACGCCGATCTACGCGGCGTCGGCCACATCGCCTTCGACGCTATCGCCATCGAGCAAGCGGGTCGCGACAGGCACCTTTCCGTTGAGATCGAGCGGGATGGGCAAAGGCGGCTCGTGTCGTTCGAGCTCCCGCGTCATGTGGAATCGTGTCTCTCTATGCGATACGAACGCGTCACACGTGACATCCTCGATCGCATTACCGAGTTTGCACAAGTTGATCGAAAAAAGCTGTCAAGCGCACCAAGGGGGGGAATTTTTTTTTGCAGTGTTCGACGCAACTAGTCTGAAGTTCCTTGGTCGAATGAACATGGACGCAGTCGACGCCATCCGACGCATTCTCAAAGGGGAAAAGCTCGTCTCGGTTGAAGTCGCCTTCAAAATCGTCGAGAACGGCTCCCGGCACCATGGCCACGTCGACGCGGTGCTCAGTGCCATGAGACAGCTCGGTTTCGAAAAGCTCGTTGGTTCTCGACACTCACCAGAGCGGGATTTGGTCGTGGCCATGGTAGTCGCCCGGATCCTCGAACCGCAGTCGAAGCTGGCGACTAGCCAGTGGTGGCACACAACCACACTGCCCGAAATCCTGGGGGTGAGCGATGCCCGCGAAGACGATCTCTATGCCGCCATGGACTGGGTTCTCAAACGCCAGGAGGTCATCGAAAAAAAACTCGCGGCGCGCCATCTCCAAAACGACGGCCTGGCGCTCTATGACCTAACCTCAAGCTACTTCGAGGGTGTGAGTTGTCCGATCGCCCGCCTCGGATACGACCGTGACGGCAAGAAAGGCAAGCTGCAGATCAACTACGGTCTGCTGACCAACGAACGCGGCATCCCCGTGTCGGTATCGGTCTTTGAGGGCAACACGGGCGATCCCAAAACGCTGTTGCCTCAGGTAGAAAAGGTGCAAGAGCGCTTCGGCATCGAGCAGTTTGTGATGGTGGGCGACCGCGGAATGATCACCCAGACCCAGATCGACGAGTTGCGGGAGATGGACGGTATCGACTGGATTACCGCTCTGCGTCCCGAACCGATTCGCAAGCTCATCAACGATGGGGTGCTCCAGATGGGGCTATTCGACGAGCGGAATCTGTTTGAGGTGACGCACCCGGATTTCCCCAACGAGAGGCTGGTCGCTTGCCGCAATCCGGAGCTGGCCGAGAGGCGGCGTCACAAGCGCCGTGCTCTGCTCGAAGCGACCTGCAAGGAGCTGGAGAAAGTTTGTCGGATGGTCGAGCGGCGCCGTTTGCAGGGCAAGGAGGACATCCGTGCTGCAGTGAAAAAGCTCCTCAACAAGTACAAGGTCGGCAGGTATTACAGGCTCGACATCCGTGACGACGGTTTCGACTTCGAGCTAGACGAGACAACGATGGATGCCGACGCCTCGCGCCTCGCCAACGGCAACTCTGAGCTCGCCAACAAACGGCTCCAGCGGTGGAAGCGACACATGGGGACGATCGCTAAGCAGTTCGGAGGGATTCGCCAACGGATCGGGCGGGGTCAGCTGCATGGTAAAGATAAAATCGGTGTGCGGGTAGGCAGAGTTCTCAACAAGTACAAAGTCGGCAAGCACTTCAAGCTGGACATTCGCGACGACCGCTTTAGCTTCGAAATCGACGACACAAAGGTCACTGCGGAAGCTGCCCTTGACGGCATCTACGTGATCCGCACCAGTCTTGCTGAGCAGCGGATGAAAACCGACGACACAGTGCGCAGCTACAAGTTGCTGACCCAGGTCGAGAGGGCGTTTCGTTCCTTCAAGAGCATGGACCTAAAGGTGCGGCCGATTCGTCACCGGCGCGAAAACCGAGTCCGGGCGCACGTCTTCTTGTGCATGCTGGCCTACTACGTCCTGTGGCACATGATGGAGGCTTGGCGGCCGCTGCTATTCTCTGACGAGGACCAGCAGGCGAAGGCCAGGCGTGACCCGGTTGCTCCGGCGAAGCGCTCCGAGGCCGCCCTGCGCAAGATACAAACCAAGAAGCTTGACGATGGGAGTCGAACTTCCAGCTTCCGCACGCTGCTGCGCCTTCTCAGCAACATCGTCCGAAACAAATGTCGGCGACCGGAAGCCGGACCCGACGAGCCCACCTTCGATGTCACGACAACTCCGGACTCGAAACAGCAGAGAGCCTACGACCTGCTCAAAGGTATCACCGTGTAGACAGAAGCCAGCACCATTGATTCCAACTATCTCATTGGATCAACACCGGATCTTGGCTTTTTCAGCCAGGAACTTCAGGTTAGGTCTGCACCAAGTTGCACTTGATCCCCAAGACCACGATCCCCACGTCGTCAGGTCGACGTCTGCGGTAACCCCAGCTTGCGAACGAGAGCCTGGAACCGCGGCTCGTCTCTGAGTCTCTTCCAGCTTGGATCCGTAAGGAGCCAGATGATCCACCACGATCGTTCCTCGTACGTTTTCTCGAGGCTCTCGAGTGCGCTGCCCGTCTCGCCCAGTGCCTCGTGGATGGACGCGATAGTGTACGGAGAGACGTAACCCGTGGGTCTCTGTACGAGCTCGTCGAGAACTTGCCGCGCTTCGTGCTCCTTTCCGGCAAGCGCGTATGCGCGTCCGAGACCTTTCATGAACTCCGAACCGCTAAAAATGGCGACGGCTCTCTGATGCGCCCCCACCGCGTCCTCATAACGGCCGAGTTGCTCGTAGGTATTACCGAGCCAGTAGTGGCCGAGTGGAAAGTTTGGTTCGAGCTCGACCGTTCGCTCGAGCTGTTCGAGCGCCTCGTCGTGTCGCCCGGCCGCTAGCATTGCTGCTTCGAGCTCGGCCGGTCGGAATGTGTGCCACTCTTAGTTGAAATTTGAAACGGCTCCCTCTCGGGTGGTTTGATGACGTTGTGAAAAGCGAAATCAAGCCGCTCAAGAAAGGAGCCGATATGGGAAGTCTGCTACGAAGGGTCAAGGAACGCAAGAAGACGCGTCGTCTAGGTGAAGTAGAGGTCATGGAGCAAGAGGGATACGGGGAGCTCGAGGTGGACTCGAAGGTCGAGATGATCCGCGCACTGGTGCCTCTCGGCCTGATGCATGTTCACGAGTTGCTGGACGCCGAGGTCAGTGAGCTTGCGGGAGAGCGATACGTTCGGAAATCGGAGACGGTGCAGGGACGACGTCACGGGACGAATCCGGGCACGGTGAAACTCGCGGGTCAGCGAGTTCCGGTCCGCGTTCCCCGTGTTCGCGGCCGCGACGGAGAGATCCCGTTGAGCTCGTACGGGAGTCTGAGTCACCGCGGAGAGGTGGACGAGTTGCTTCTACGAAGAGTGCTGTACGGGATCTCGTGCCGGAACTATGAGTCGGCGGCGGAATTGGTCCCGGGCGCGATCGGTCTGTCGAGTTCGTCGGTGTCGCGCGGCTTCGTCGAAGCAAGCGCAGCGAAGCTGCGTGAGATGCAGGAGCGTGATCTCTCGGGTGAGGACGTGGTGGCGATGGTCCTGGACGGCAAGACGTTCGCCGACGCGACGATGGTGGTGGCTCTCGGCATCACGTTATCCGGGGACAAACGCTTCCTCGGCTTCGTGGAGACAGACACTGAGAACGAGCGTGTTCTTAGGCCGTTCCTGCGTTCATTGGTCGAGCGGGGTCTCGATATCTCTGAAGGGCTGCTGGTGGTCATCGACGGCAGCAAGGGGCTGCGAGGAGCCGTGACCAAGGCCTTTCGCAGGCGGGTCGTCGTGGGCCGTTGCCAGTGGCACAAACGAGAGAATGTCGTGAGCTATTTGTCCAAGAGCGAGCAGTCGTTGTGGCGCAAGCGGCTGCAGCGCGCGTACGGCCGGCCGACGCACAAGGAGGCGCTTGAGGCCCTCGAGCAACTCCACCGCGAGCTGGAAGAGAGGAATCAGTCTGCGGCCTCTAGCCTCGAAGAGGGGCTGGAGGAGACCCTGACCGTGCATCGTCTTGGCGTGTACGGGGTGCTCGGTCACTCACTAAAGACGACGAACTGCATCGAGTCCGTCAATGCGCTTATCGAGGAACGTTGCGCGAAGGTCGATCACTGGAAGACTTCGAACCAACGCCAACGCTGGCTCGCGACCGCGCTCACCGACATCGAGCCGCGCCTCCGGAAGGTGATGGGCTACCGACACCTTCCAAAGCTGCGTGAAGCGCTCAAGCGTGAACTGAAGATCGAGACCGCGAAAAAGAATACGTCGAGGAAGAACGTTGCTTAAACGAACCGGGAGCCGTGGAACATTTCAACTAAGAATGGGCTTGACTCGGCGGGTCGCACGAACTGGTGCCAGTCATGGGTGCGCGCCGGGACGAGCTTCCGCCACTCCTGGACAACACCGATGTGAAAGAGGCGGGTGAGCCATGTTCGGTTGATGGTGTCGTAGAGGAAAATCCCGCCCGGTGCCAGCACACGCGCGCACTCTTGCACGACGGCATCGAGGTCGTCGACGTGCTCGAGGAAGTCCGAGTTGACGACGGCAGAAAAGGCTCCGTCCTCGAAGGGGAGCTGCTCACCGCGTGCCTGAATGTAGGGGGCTCGAAGCCGCACGAGCGGGCGTGGACGAGAGCACAACGAAGCGCGCCCGTTGCAAGGTCGACGCCGGTAGCAAGTATGCCGGCCTCGAGCAGCTTTTCGGTGAGAATGCCCCCTCCACAACCGACGTCCAGGACGCGCAGCCCTCGGAGAGGCAACCCGAGCTTCTCCTGGATCACCGCGAGGAAAT
The DNA here is from genome assembly GCA_965197495.1 of Candidatus Marinacidobacterales bacterium. GTDB lineage: Bacteria > Acidobacteriota > Vicinamibacteria > Marinacidobacterales > SMYC01 > SMYC01. The sequence goes on along the minus strand of OZ240210.1, from coordinate 6,914,686 downwards.
ACCCAGCTCGCGCCGGGTTCATCGCGTGGATGCCGGCAACGGAGCCCGTGGAATCCCACCAATCGTCGAGCGTTTCGTAGATCGTATTGTCCGCGGGCACTGGAGGAAGCCTCTCGCAGGCGACGCGGGTCTGTCAAGCGCAGGACCACCAAGATAGAGCGTCTCGTACCGGCGCATCGGACAAGTGGGTGCGGAGGGCGCCAAGACGAAGCTCATCGGCGAGCTGGACGACTAAGTGGCGTTGGTGCGCCTTTCCACGCTGAGTTGAGTCACGGGCGCCCGTTTACGAGCGAGTTCCACAAATCGATCGTGGGATTGCGCTGCAGCTCGACCCCTTCGCGCTGCGAACGGGCGGTCGCCTTGACGTTTTGCTCGTTTCCGAGGATGAAGGTGTCGAACATCTGGTCCATCGCGATGAGCGATTTCTCCACCGAGTCCGGGCGCCAATGGTACCAGCCGTGCGGCTCGGCGCCGTAGACCACCCAGTCGAACCAGTTGCCGTGAATGAGCGCTTGCACGCCGTATTGCTCGATCTGCTGGAATCGGGCCGCCGCGTCGCCCTGGGCGTATAAGAACAAGAGCGGTGTCGTGACGCGTGCGGCGTGATAGATGATGGAGCGGCTGTAGTAATTCTCGGGGTTCTCGAGCGGTGTCTTGCCGATGAGATAGCGGTTCCAGCCCTCCATGCCTCCGTAAGTGGAGAGCGTGACGAGATCCGTCGAGCCGTACCAGACGACGCCGGCTTTGAAACGCTCGGGGTCTTTGGTGACCGCGGTCGTCGTGAAGAATCCGCCCGTCGATCCGCCGAACGCGCCCACGCGATCGGGATCGACCCACCCATCCGCGGCGAGCCGGTCCATGCCGAGAAAAGCGTCGCGCAAATCGTGGTCGCCGCCATGGGTGTGCACGGCTTGGCGATAGGCTTTGCCGCGGCCGGTGCTGCCGCGAAAGTTCGGCGCGAAGACGAGATAGCCGCGGCTCACGAAATATTGAACGTAAGGATGCCACTGAATCGGATGCTGCCCGTTCGAGTTGGCGCGGAAGAAAAAAAGCGCCGGTAGCTCGTCGCCCGCTTGGCTGCCTTTGGGTTTGTAGACGAGCCCGGCGACTTCGAGGCGATCGAAGCTTCGATATTCCATGAGCTCGGGCCAGATGAAGAGCTCGGAATCCCTCAAAGCCTCCGCCTGATGGTTCGTGATCTGTCGCGCCGCTCCGCCCGCGGCCGGCAGGATCCACAAGTCTCCCGTCCTGCTCGGATCGGAATGGGTCGTGACGATCTCACGTCCGTTGGGATGCCACCGATGATTCCCACGCGTCTGCCCGGTCGCCGAGGAGCCGCCATTGACACCGTCCATGGCCGTGATCTTCTCGGCGCCGCCGCCGTCCGCCGGGATGCGAAAGAGGTGGTAGTGATAGTCGAGGTTCTTCGTGAAAGAGATCCACTTTCCGTCGGGGGACCAACGCGGCTCGCTGTGCTCGACGGGCTCTTCGAGCAGCATATGCGTCTCGCCCGTGACGACGTCGATGACGCCGAGATTGTTCCACCCATTGCGGTCGGAGATGAACGCGACCTTGCGGCTGTCGGGAGACCAGACGGGTGCCGCGTCGAGCGCATCGAACGTGTCGGGCGTGAGCAAATGCGCCTCGCCGCCGCTTGCCGGCATCACGTATATATCGCGATTGCTTTGATCGTCGTCCTCCGGCTTTCGGTTCGCGGTGAAGACCACCATCTTTCCGTCCGGCGACACGGTGCCGCCCCCAGGACCGACGCGCTGGATCTCACGGGTCGACACGTCCATCACCGCCAAGGAACGATCCCAGAACATCTGGGTCGTGAAATAGAGCGCGCCGTCCGGTGACCAGGACGGGTCGCGGTCGTCGAGAGGATGGTCGGTGAGCCGCTGAGGCTCCCCGCCGCCGGTCGGGACGAGATAGAGGTCGCGGACATTCGTGCCGCCGAAATCCGCCTCGAACACGATGTGGCTTCCGTCCGGGCTGAAGTGCGGGTTCATCTCCCGGCCCGGCATCCGGGTCAGCTGCGTTGGCGCGCCGCACGCGGTCGGCACCGTCCAGATGTCATAGGTGCCCGCCTTGGCGGATTTGAAAGCGATGAGCTCGCCGTCGGGAGAGATGTCGAACTCCTCGACCCAGACGGTTCGAGCAAGAGCGTCAATATTAAGGGGAGAGCTCTCCGCGAGCGCTCCGGCCAAAAGGCAACTCATCAGTAGGGTTCGAACGTGCATCGTCGCGAGCTCCTTTGTAGACGTGCTGACTCTACACTGTTCATGGCTGGTTGTCGTTCCGATTCACTTAGTCCAGGCGGAGTGCTATAACTGACGGGTAATGGTTCTCGAACCCGGCAGCCGCCTGCTTAACTACGAAATTGTCGAGCCGCTCGGCTCGGGTGGCATGGGGGAGGTCTATCGGGCTCGCGATACCAAGCTCGGGCGCGAAGTCGCGATCAAAGTGCTTTCGGACGAATTCTCTCGTGATCGCGAGCGGCTCGACCGGTTCGAGTGCGAGGCGAAGGTTCTCGCCGCACTCAATCACCCGGGGATCGCGCATCTCTACGGCTTCGAGGAGGCCGAGGGGCAGCACTTCATTGCGATGGAGCTGGTAGAAGGGGAAACGCTCGCGGAGCGGATTCCGATGGCGCTCGAAGACGCGATCCCTCTATTCGTACAAATGGCTGAAGCGCTGGAAGCCGCGCACGAGAAAGGCATCGTTCATCGCGACCTGAAAACGCCGAACGTGATGATCACGTCAGAAGGACAGATCAAGATTCTGGATTTCGGTCTGGCGAAAACGTTCGCTCCTGAAGAAAACGTTCCCGCGGAGACGTCGCAGTCGCCAACGAGGACCAGGGGCACGGCGCTCGGCACCATCATGGGTACGGCCTCCTACATGAGCCCGGAGCAGGCACGCGGGAAGCGGGTCGACAAGCGCACCGATATTTGGGCGTTCGGTTGCTGCTTGTACGAAGCGCTCACCGGGCGCAAAGCCTTCGAAGGGGAGACGGTGAGCGACATCATCGGGGCAGTGATGCGGGCGGAGCCGGAATGGGACGCACTTCCCGCAGCCATCCGGGCGCTGGTAGGGCGCTGTCTCGTGAAAGACGCACGGCAGCGGCTACGCGACATCGGCGATGTTCGTCTTCAGCTCGAAGATGCTGGTGCACCGGCTTCTGAGCCGTCGACGCCAAAGATGCGCTCGGGTGTGTCGTGGCCCGTTGCCGCGGCGGCTGTTCTTGCTGCGTCGTTACTGGCGTGGTTCCTCCATCCTTCCTCGCCGCCACGCGATCTTGTCGTTGCCGAGCTGCGGTTGAGTCTCGAGCCAGCGGGGCGGCTCCGGGAACGTGGCGGCGGACCAGAGCCGCCTTTGATGAGAGTGGCGTTCGCTCTTTCGGACGACGGTCGTACGATCGCGTTCACGGGCGGACCGGGTGCGAATGTCTTCCCGCACTTGACGGAAACGGAGGATATCGTAGCCTTCCTCTTCTTCTGTCAGCACGGACGCCTCGCGGCCATATTTGCGTTTGCCGAAGTAGCCCATGAGACGAACGCTAACGATCCCGCCCAGGATGGCGCCGAGATTTCCGAGGAGCACCGCGCGAGCGAGAGGCGCGTCGCCGGAGGATTGGGCCAACATGAACGTCGTCACGATGAGCCCCATGCCGAAAACGGTGCCGAGGTTGACGAGCGTCGTGAGCTGCCACCGCTTGAAATACTTCAAGAAGCCTTTGTCGGAGCCGAGCGGCATGATGGCGGGGTTGTCCGACAAGTACGTCGCCACAACCCCGACGGATGTGGCGCCCGGCAGGCCGAAGAGAGGTTTCATCAAAGGGGAGAGCAGCCGGTTGGCGATCCCGACGATGCCGAACTCGGCGAGGAAAGACGTAAAGGCGCCCGCGAGAATGATGACGCCCATCAAAAAGAGCACCGTGTTCAACACCAAGTCGTGGGCGGTGCCCATCATGGTCTTGAACATGTTGGCGAGTCCCATCTTCCATGTGAACGCAGCGAAGAGGCCTGCGACGAGCACGAGTGCTACGGTTGTCTCGGTCGTGACGGCGGGGACGATGTTTCTCTTCGGCGCACTCGTGTCGATGCCGGCTTCGCCTCGTTTGACGCCAAAAGCCATGGACTCTTCTTCAAGGCCTCAGCGCGAGGACAGCGAATAGCCGAAACATCTTGGCTTCTCGTCAGGGCCTGTCGGGCGTCGGCCTTCCGGGCTGCGTGATCTCGAAGTTCTCGCGATCCTTTGCTTCGCGAACGATGCGGCGGACGTCGCCGAGAAGCGCTTTGGCGTCGAAGACGATGCCGTCTTTGACGGTGTACTTCACCCCACCCACCCGCACGACGTTGTTCTGGGAGTCGAGCTTGACCGCCCCGATGCCGTAGAGCACTTTCAGATTCTCGAGCGGGTTCTCATCGACGATGACGAGGTCAGCCATCTTGCCGACTTCCACCGTCCCGATGGTGTCGGAGCGACCGAGAGCTTCCGCGCCTTTCAGGGTCGCTGCCCGGATGATCTCGAGCGGGTGGAAACCGGCCTTCCGGAGAAGCTCGAGCTCGCGGACGAAACCATAGCCATAGAGATTGTAGGAGTAGCCCGAATCCGTTCCCACCCCGACGCGTCCGCCCCGATTCTTGTACTCGTTCACGAAGCTCATCCAGAGTTGATAGTTCCTCTTCCAAGCCACCTCGATCTCGGTCGTCCAGTAGAACCAGTACGACGCGTGTTTCTCCCGATTGGGCTCGTAGAAACGCCAGAGCGAAGGCAACGTGTACTCTTCGTGCCATTCCGCGCGCCTCATGCGCATGAAGTCGCGCGTCGTCTCATAAGCGACGAAGGTGGGGGAGAGGGTGAAGTCGAGCTCGAGGAGCTCCTCCATGACCTTGTTCCAGTGGTCGCTCCCTTGTGTCGCCGCTTGCTCCCACAAACGTCCCGCTTGCTCGAAGCGGTGTTGCTCGTTGTTGTAGTTGTAGTCGAGCGGGTAATGCTGGACGGTGCGATCCTCGAAGAGCGCTTCCGGGAGCCCGTACCAGTGCTGCATCGACGTGAGCCCGAGACGGGCTGAGTCGAGCGCGTCGAGCCACGACACGTTGAGCTGAGCGTGATGGCACGTTGTTCTCATGTCGTGCTTACCCGCCTGGTCGATCGCCGCGCCCATGATATCGGGTCGGGCTCCGAAAAACTTGACCCCGTCGGCGCCCATGCCCGCGACCTCGTCGACCCAGCTACGGGCTTCTTCGGGTGTCGAGATAGGCTGCTCGAGCCCGAGGCCGAAAGAAGGATAGGCTTCGATACGCGGCGCCGTGATCGTGTTGGCGATGCTCTTGTCTTTGTGGTCGAGCACCAGCGTAGCCCGTTCCCGGTGCTTGGGTCGCAGATCGTTGTGATGCCGTGGCCCATCCAGAGCTTGAGAACATATTCGGCCGGCGTACCCTGCTCGCTGCCGCCGATGTGCCCGTGCAAATCGACGAAACCCGGGAGCACGTAGTGACCCTCGAGCTCCATCACTTCGTCGCCAGGACGCGCGACCGGCCGGCCCTCTTCTTTGATCGCAACACCGGGAAAGCCGACGCTCTTGATTTGCGCGATGCGGTTGTCCTCGATCACGATGTCCATCGGGCCGATAGCGGGGGCGCCCGTGCCGTCGATCAAAGTGACGGTTCGCAAGATGAGACGGTCGAACGGACCGTCTCATCGGGCGCGGGGAGGTGCTACCGGAATGGAGTCCTCAGGCTCGTCGATTTGTCCCCAAGCGTGCCATGAAAGACCGAAGAAAAGGATCGGGATGAACAAGCATGTCTTGCGCATTACGGTTTTCTCCTCGCTATTCTACGAAGGTCGAACTCGGACGCGTCGGGTGCATTTTTCCAAAGCTCCTGTCCCCTATCTCATCTGCTCTCGAGTCACCGACGATTCTGTCGACGTGCTCGCCTTCTGGCTCTGGCACTGAACCACAGCTCTGCCTCTTTCAGCTGCGAGTAGCCGACGAAGCGCTGGATCGACTGTGGCTCGCCGAGAATGATGTGGTAGCGCCCGCGATCCGTGCGCCATCCCGGGACGAAGCTCTCGCGGCCGAGGAATTTGTTCGCGTAGTCCAGGCGGCGATAGTGCTCGTCTTTGAACTCGTTCTCGGACGTGGATGCATTGGGATCGCGTTTCGCCCAAAAAGCAGCGATGAAGAGCTCCCGCTCCTCGAGCGTCTGGAGCGCCAGAAACAGGTCCCGCTCCTGATCGGTGGTGATGTAGCGGACCTCTTCTTCGAGCCACTTCCGGTGCTCTTCGGGAATCTGCTGCAAGACCTCCTCTTGCGCGGCTCCCGCAGCCGTCGAGGCAATCAGAAGAAAAACGAGAGCGGTGCGTCTCATGACGTGGCTATTCTATCCTCTCTTCTTGAATGAGCAGAGTTCGCATCACAGAACGCGGGGTCCGCTTCAGGATCCATTCGGCCCTTACCCCTTCGACCACGCCAATCAAGTTCTGTCTCTGAACGGATCCGAGCTTTCCCTTCCGCCCCGGGCAATGAAGGTGCTCGGATATCCGCATCTTCAATCGTCTGGACGATCGGCTCCGCCGACCGCGGCAGGCGGCTAACAAGAAACAGCCGTGTCGCGCTCGCTCGTGTGGCGCAAGCCGTTCGCAGGCGTACTCCAGTGGGAGCGAGAGCTGAATAACCGGCCAAAGCAGCAAGAACGGCAGCCCGCGCTTGCCGAGACGCTCGAGAAACGACGGCGCAGTGACCTCGTCTGCAGGCGGAGCGGAGCCCCGCGGGATCACTGCCATCAACGAACGGATCAGCGGAACGAATTCTTGTCCTTCCCACCGGTCGAGCTCGAGTCCGTGGCGCCAGTAGAGCTCGACCCAGTCGTGCGGCGTCCGCGGAAAGACCTGCCGGCCGGGATCGTTCTGGTCGATCAGCTCGAGGACGAATAGCGTCCCACCGGGCCGGAGAACGCGGCACATCGCCGCCGCGGCCGCTTCCTGCTCGTCAGGCTTCAGGTGCTGGATCACCGTGACGGCGACGACCACGTCGAAGCTGTCGGGAGGGAATCGATCTTCGTCGCCGACATCGCCCGGAAGTCGAGATCGGGCGACAACCCTCGCGCAGCGTCGAGCATCGACTCGGTCGGATCGATCCCGACGACGTCGGCCCCACGCGCGGTCATCCAGCGAGTCCACCGACCGCCCCCGCATCCGACGTCGAGACAGCGCGCACCATCCAGCTGCACTCCCGACATTATTCTCTCGATGGCGCGCAGCTGGAAGCGGGCGTAGAATCGGTTGAACCACCGCGGTGCCGCCGGATAGCAGACCGCACCGAGCGGATCGGTCGCCGCATACGACCCCGCGACGCGATCCCAGTAAGGCCGCAGCGTCGTCACACCCGCCTCGCCGCTCGCCTTTTGCTCGGTCACCCGGACGCCCCGTCCGTCGACCCGGCAGTGGGGTCGCGGTCGATGCGCGGTCGATCGTTGCGAATCAAGCCGAGACGCAGCTGCCACACCGTCCACACGGCCTCCCACACGATCGACTTGGAGAACTTCGTTTCCCCGTGGTCGCGGCCGTGAAACGTGATCGGCACCTCGGCGATTCGGAAACCCCGCTGCACCGTCCACCACGTCATCTCGATCTGGAACGCATACCCGATGCTCCGGACCCGGTTGAGATCGATCGCTTCGAGAACCTTCCGACGACGGTAGCACTTGAAGCCGCCGGTCAGGTCCGAGTACGGGCGCCCTGTGATGGCACGCGCGTAGTGGTCGCCGAACGAAGAGATGAGGTCCCAGTCAAGCACGCGGATTCCGCCGATGTAGCGCGACCCGAGCACGAGATCCGCGGACTCGGCGCCGGCAAAGAGCTTCGTCAGCTCCGCGGAATCGTGGGAGTGGTTGGCGTCCATCTCGAATACGTACTCGGGTGTGTATCATAGACGCACCATGGGGTGCTCATGCGCAAGGAGGAAACCGCTCTCCGCTCTCGTCTTCATCGGGCTCCTCGCGAGTCTGCTCGGATGTGCGCGCGAACTTGCACCGGCCGGACGGGCTCTGGTCATCGGTGTCGATGGCGCGACGAACATCGTTCTCGCCCCGATGATCGCGGCAGGAGAGCTGCCAAACCTGCAGGCGATCGCTCGCCAGGGGATCTCGACGTCGCTCCGGCCAGACGGACCGCTGCTCTCCCCGAGAATCTGGACCTCGATCGCCACGGGGAGGAGCCCTGAGCGGCACGGAATCGAAGGGTGGGTTCGCCTCGACGAGACCGGCCGGCCTCGCCTCTACACGAGCGCGGATCGCAAGGTGCACGCGATCTGGAACATGCTGAGCGACGCCGGGCGACGCGTCGCGGTGATCAGTTGGCTGGTGACCCAGCCGCCAGAGAAGATCGATGGCGTAATCGTCTCGGACCACGCCGTGCCCGGAATCATCGTGGAACAACTCAGGCTAGCTTCGAGGTTTGCACGAGCCCAGTTCCCGGACATTCAGCACAAAGTGAAGCCAGGGGGAGAATTGGCCTCGTTCTCCTTCCCCGCGCCGTGGTCCACTCGCCTAGCGGAGCTCCGGGCCGTCGAAGAGCCGCTAACCGCGGTCGGCAATCCCTTCGACGAAGGGAGCACGCTCGAGAACAACACGATCGGCAGGTTGTCGCACTTTCTCTGGCAGAGCTTCGAGAACGACACGCAGGTGGCCCGGGTGGCGATCGAAGTCGAGCGGGAGCTGAAGCCGGACCTGATGCTGGTCTATCTGCCGGGAATCGATCGCGTCTCACACTTCCTCTGGCCAAGCGAGCGACCCCACCAGGGAGATCCGAAGATGGGCGCGTTGGTTCGCGCTCGTGCCCCAGTTCATGCGGAATGGCTGCGGACCTACTATCGGCACATCGATGCGCTGATCGGGCTTCTAGCTGCCGACTTCGGGAAGAACGATCTGGTGATGGTTCTCTCCGACCATGGTTTCGAGAGCGGGGTTCGCCCCGAAAGTATGCCGGGTATCCACGAGAGTGAGGCGGCGCGAGACGGTGTGCTCTACGCCCGCGGTCCAAGATTGCCGTCGGGACGAACTGTCGAGGCGCTCGGAATGATCGACATAGCGCCGACCCTGCTCGCCTGGTTCGGCATGCCGACCGCCCGTGACATGGGCGGGACGCCCGGCTACTTTCTCAAGGTTGAGGCTCTAGAGCCCATCGCGTCGTATGACACGACCTCGATCGAACGCGTGAGTGACGCTCCTAACGAAGCAGAGGCTGCGGTCATCGAGCAGCTGCGAACGCTGGGCTACGTCGAGTAGCCCGCGCGCTGAGACCAACGGCAGGAGCGAGCAGTCGAGAAGCGAGCCACCACCCGCGCTGGCTGGGCGCGCTCTGGGCGTCCGACCTCCGGCTTCGTCTTCGCATTTCTCCGAAGTCATCTAGCTCGAACAGTCGAACGGCCAGCAGTTTCTGGTGATGGAGCTGGTCACGGGTGAGACTCTCAGAGAGCGGATAGCGCAAGGACCTATTCCGGTGGAGGAAGCGCTCCCGCTGTTGAGGGAGATGGCGGAAGGGCTCGAGGCGGCCCACGAGACTGGGATCCTCCACCGGGACTTCAAGCCGGCGAACATCATGCTTTCCGAGGCCGGGAAGATCATCATCCTCGACTTTGGCCTCGCCAAAGCGTTCGCAGGGGAATCGCAAGCTCAGGATCTCTCGCAATCACCTACTCTGACCCGCAACGCCACGGCGAGCGGCGTTCTTCTCGGTAATGCTCTAGCTCCTAGCTCAGGGGTCCTCCGTCGCACCTGCGGCCTTCGCTTTGGCCACGATCGCCTTCACGTCGTCGAGAAGCTCGGACGCGTCATAGACGATACCGTCCTTGATCGTGTATTTCACGCTGCCTACCCGGCTGGGGCGATTGTTCTCGTCGAGCTTCAACGCACCGGTGCCGTAGAGGACCTTCAAGTTCATCAATGGATTCTCGTCGACGACGACGAAATCGGCGAGCTTGCCGACTTCCACCGATCCAATCTCGTCCGCGCGACCGAGGGCTTCCGCTCCCTTGAGCGTTGCCGCCTGAATGACCGAAAGCGGATGAAAGCCCGCCTCCCGTAGAAGCTCGAGCTCTCGAATGAAGCCGAAACCGTAGAGCTTATAGATGAAGCCGGAATCCGAACCCGCGGCCACGCGCCCACCACGGTTCTTGTACTCGTTCACGAACGTCATCCAGAGGCGAAAGTTCTCCTTCCACTCGACCTCGTCCTCGGTGGTCCAGTAGAACCAGTAGGAGCCGTGAGCCTCCCGGTTGGGCGTGTAGAAATTCCAGAGCGATGGCAGGGTGTACTCGTCGTGCCACTCTGCTCGGCGGGCGCGCATGAGATCCCGGCTCGCCTCGTAAATCGTGAACGTCGGCACGAGCGTGAAGTCGAGCTCGATGAGCTCGTCCATGACCGCGTTCCAATGGTCACTGAACGGCTTGGCAGCCTGCTTCCACAACCGACCTGCCTGGCCAAAGCGATGCTGTTCGTTGTTGTAGTTGTAGTCGAGGGGATAGTTCTGAACGGCGCGGTCGGTGAAAAGCGCCTCGGGCAGACCGTACCAATGCTCCATCGAGGTCAATCCCCAGCGCGCGGAATCGAGAACGTTGTTCCACGCGACGTTGAGCTGGGAGTGGTGGCACGCGGTCCGAAGCTCCTGTTGCTTTGCTTCGCCGAGCGCGCCTTGCATAACCTCGGGACTCGCCCCCAGAAATTTGATACCGTCCGCGCCCGCGCTCGCGATCTCTCGTACCCAGGCCCTTGCCTCCTCTTCCGTCTCGATCGATTCCTCTTGCCCTTGCCCGAAGAACGAGTAGATGTAAAGCCGCGGCGCCGTGATCTCGTTTCGCGCGCTCTTCGCGCGATGCTCCTTCATCCAGTCAATGCCATTCATCGATCCGGGGTCGCGCACCGTCGTGATGCCGTGACCCATCCAGAGCTTGAAAACGTATTCCGAGGGCGTCCCTTGCGGCGTCCCACCCACGTGGCCGTGCATGTCGATGAGACCGGGGAGCAGGTACATCCCGTCGAGGTCGATTTCCCGGCCGCCGTTTGCCGGCGGACGATTCTCGGGTTTGATAGCCATTCCCGGATAGCCGACGCTCTTGATCTGTACGATTCGGTTGGTTTCCACGACGACATCCACGGGCCCTACCGGCGGTGCGCCCGTCCCATCGATGAGCGTCGCTCCCCGCAGAATCAGACGGTCGAACGGGCCCTCACCTTCCGCGCGCGGAGGCGCTGGAGCGACGTCCTCGATTGCGGTGACGTTTTGCTCCTGAGCACTGGCGGCCCCTCCGAGCCCGATGACGATTAACGAAATGATGATGAGCCGATTACGATTGCCGAAGATACGGTGCATGGCTTCCCCTTTCCGTGTTGGCTTTCCGAAGTATACCGGGTCTGTGCGTTGGGCCGATCCAGTCCGCGTCCATGAGCGCGCGGAGCCGCGCGCGCAGCTGGTCGCGCAGAGGAGGTTCTCCGATGTTTTCTTCGGCCTAAGCGTTTTGGCGATCGATCCAAGCGCGGGTTGCGGGAACGTCTTGCGCCTCGAGCCAACGGTGAGGATCCGGTATGGCTTCGGTGTGGATCGTGTCCACGACATCGCCGCGCGGCGTTTCGGGCGGTGCCGGATAATCAAGCGCGCACGCGACCGCCCAGAGGGCCGCGCTCCCAATCACCTTGCCCCATGCGCTCCTTCTCTTCAGTGTCATCATCATCATCGTCGGACCCCTTCGAGCTTCGCTTGGATGAAGCTTTCGACCTGCTCTTCCAATACGGGCATCGGCACTGGACCGTTCAAGAGTACGACGTCGTGGAACTCGCGCGGGTCGAATTGCCGCCGAGCCTGTCGGTCGCGCGCGCGCGGAGCTCGCGAATCTTGAGCTCGCCCATCTTGTAGGCGAGCGCTTGGCCTGGCCAGGCAATATAGCGGTCCGTCTCGGTCGTGACTTCGTGGATGGAAAGTGCCGTCCTCGACGCGAGATAGTCGATCGACTGCTGCCGTCGCGTTTGGAGGGACTGGAGTCACACGATCGAGGTTTATGGAAGGGAAAGGGGAATCTTGCCGTGAATGTTACTGTGTAGTAAAATGTCTTTACGTAAAGCTCAAGATGGCTATCAACATTAGAAACCCGGAAACAGAGCAACTTGCTGAGGCACTCGCCAAGCTTACGGGCGAGACCAAGACGGAAGCTGTAACGAACGCCTTGCGCGACCGGCTGGCCCGCATACGACGGGAGCGCTCCCAGCGGCGTTTGGCGGATGAGCTCGACAAAATCGCGCAGCATTGTGCATCCCTACCAGTGCTCGACGCGAGGAGCCCAGAACAGATCCTCGCGTACGACGAAAATGGCTTGCCACAGTAATGGTCATCGACACGTCAGCAGTGCTGGCCATTTTGTTAAATGAGCCTGAGCGCCGCGAGTTCAACGAAGCCATCGAGGCCGCTGAGTCCATCGGCATATCCGCCACCACCTTCGTTGAGACTTCGATCGTTGTCGAAGCGCGTTTCGGATCCGATGGTCTTCGAGATCTCGACTTGTTTCTCAACCTGGCTAAAATCGAGCTCGTCGATGTCGATGTCGAACAGGCACACGCCGCGCGGCAAGCGTTCAGCGAGTTTGGGAAAGGACGTCACTCCGCAGGGCTGAATTTTGGAGACTGCTTTTCGTACGCATTCGCCAAGGTTCGGGGAGAGCGACTTCTCTTCAAAGGGGACGACTTCCCCAAGACGGACATCGAGCGTTTCGCGTCGTAGCTCCCGCTTCGGTATTTTCCGATGCCGACGATTGGGGGACGCGCCACGCTTCCTTGAGTCGGCTCCTGTGGAAGCGCGAGATCGAAAAGGGTCGGACCGAAGGACGCAACACGCTGAACGATCCCGCGTCTCCAACGTCAGCAACGGACGGCGAAACGGTCTATTCTTTTGCCTCTCCTGCCATTTCAGTGGATCCTCTCGAGGGTGAGACCGCCACAGTTTAGGTAGACGAGACTGATGAGAGCTTCGGCAGAGTGGAGTCCAAAGCTGCGGTCGACTTGTAGCGTGGCGACGCTTTTACGCCTCTGCTCACGGAGGAAGCTCCGAGCATGCGCTGAATCGAGATCTCCGAACGCTCTACTGACGCCGGGCCAAACGGCGTTGGTGTATGCAATCAGCTGATTTTTCAGATCCACCAGCTGCTTCACCATCGAGGCCCGCTGGCTCACCTGGTCGAGGAGCTCGAACTCCGAGTCCGCACCAAGGAGAAGTGGCTCGATGAAGCTTACGTGCGTTGCGATCCAGAACGATTGCTCATGAGTATTCCGGGCATCGCCGAGAAGACCGCCCCGACTATCTTCTGCTACTTCGGTGAACCTGAGCGCTTTGCCTCGACACGCAAGGCGCAAGGATTTGTAGGATTGTTTCCGGAAACAGATGCCACCGGCCTCTCGGATCGTAAAGGAACCCACATCACCAAGGCTGGACCGGCTCTTCTCAGACGCGACCTCTTCCTCGCCGCCGATCACTTTCGTCGCCACGACCCTCACGGTGCGCGGCTGTACCACGATCTGATGGTTCATGGCGGGAAACACCACAACTCCGCCCTGTGCATCATCGCCAATCGCTCGCTGATCCCACGCATCCTCGTCGTGCTCCGCGAGCAACGTCCCTATGTGCTCCAAGATTTCGAAGGCAATTCGATTACTAAAACAGAGGCCCGCGAGCTGGCGGAGCAGTGGAAGGTGACTGAGGAAGTGCGTAAGCGCCTGCGCAACAGAAAGACCTTAGCGCAAGAGCGCCGGGAAGCATCGCCATATGTCACGAGCGAACCAAAGGCTCCTCGAAATGGTCGACCCTCCCGGCCCGCCCATCCTAACCCCGCGACGCTGTCTGTGACAAAGGACCAGCTCGCGATGTTCGTCTTCCAGAGCCTCGAGCAAATGTTGAACGCCGGTGGAAATGTTGAGGAAATCCGACTACAACTCAAACAAGAAGCTGCTAATTTTTTTGGTTCTCCTGTCGTTTCTGGGGATCTGATTTGGGCGCGAGGGTATGGCCTATGGACGCTACCGCGATTGTGGAAAACACCGGAAACTCCTGGAGAGAGAGGCGTTAGGGATGGGTTGTGAGCAGGTACAAACGTAGCAGCGGCGTTTTCCACAATCGCTTGGAAAACGCTTCGCGTTTCCCACAAGCGCCCACAGGCCCCTCCTGATATATACAAGAAGGATTCATTCATTTGGAATAAGGAAGGGGAGGCATCGATCAGTGGAGGCTATGGAAAACGCCCTTCCAGGCTTCGAAGAGAGCTCAGTCGTGAGCAAGGCCTTGAACGATCCGGACCGTGGGGGCGTTTCCCACAGCCTCGTTTCGCGCTGCGGGGCAGTGGCATTTGGTGAGGCCTGTGGGGGATGTCCCGCCGGATGTTGAATTTGGGGTAGCGGCGGCTCCTTGGCCGGCCTAAGAATAGGTCTGCCAAACCAACCGTCTCCAGAGGGGGACAAGGAGCCACCATGCCAAGGAAATCAAAGAAGCCAGTAAGAAAGCAAACGCACTCGCCTACGGGCAAGGTAGTTGGCCAAGTCGGTCAGATACTGCTACCGATGATAGCTGGGATCGCGGCCACGAAGGCGGACCTGACGGAATGGGTGTACGAGCAAGGACTGACCGCATTGCACCTACTCCTGAGAGAGGACGCGGAGAAGATCGCGGGGCCGAAGGGCAAGCACGAGAAGGAGCGAACTCATAACCACTGGGGGAGCACGGATGGGGAGCTGAGCTTCGGCGGTCGTCGAATCCAAGTGTCGCGACCTCGAGTTCGTTCGAAGTCGGGCGAGGAGGCGTCGCTTCCACACTTCGAAGCCTTCCGCGAAGAAGACCCGCTTCCGGAGCGAGTGCTGAACCAGATCTTGGTGGGGGTATCGACCCGAAATTACGAATCGAGTCTGGACAAACCCTCGGCGAAGTTGAAGTCTCGTGGCACGAGCAAGAGTGCCGCCAGCCGTCACCTCGTGAGCCAGACGACTAAGAAGCTCGAGGAATACCTATCTCGGAGGCTAGAGGAGTTCGAGCTTGCGGCACTAATGATGGATGGCCTTGAGGTGGCCGGACAGACCGTCGTCGTAACTCTCGGTATCACAATAGATGGAACGAAGGTGCCCTTGGGTATATGGCTGGGCTCGACGGAAAACTCTCGGGTGTGCACCGCGATGTTGCAGAACCTTCTCGAGCGGGGATTGCGGATCGACGAATCGATTCTCTGCGTAGTGGACGGAGGCAAAGGGATCCGCAAAGCACTCGTCGACGTTTTGGGGGATCTCGCGGTTATCCAAAGATGCCAGCTCCACAAACTCCGAAATCTTCGCTCGTACCTTCCCAAGTCCCGTCACGCCTACGTGCTCCAGACAATGAAGGAAGCGTACAAATGCAAGAGTGCCGACAAGGCGCGCAAGCGACTTCAGGCATTGGTGTCGTGGCTCGAGCGAAACGGCTACGACGAAGCTGCCGGAAGCCTTCGCGAAGGGTTGGAAGAGACCCTCACGGTTGTGAAGCTCGCTCTACCCGAGTTACTTCGCAAATCTCTGGCCACGACAAACGCCATCGAGAATCTCAACGGCACCATCCGCAGAGTCTCGAGAAACGTCAAGCGGTGGAAGAGTCCTTCCATGATTCGCCGATGGACCGCTCTCGGCGTCGTCACGGCGGAGAAAAAGTTTCACCGTATCAAAGGCTATCGCCATATGGGCGCTCTCGTTCACGCGCTTAGAAGCAAACAGAAATCTCTTGACAGCGATGAGGTTGCTGCCTAAGAGTATTCACAGGTGCCGCCGCTACCCGACCAAATTCAACAGCGGCCGGGACATCTCCGGCCTGTGGGTTGAGAGGGTAAGCCATGTTTAGATGCGCATCGGCGAGAACGCTAGAATCCTTTTTCGGCAAGAAAAAGGAGCGTTCTCGCGATGCGCGTTACCACGTTAGTCAACAAGCTCATCGGATTGCAAGGCCTGTGGGTCCGAAATTTCCACTTCCAGGCGGACAAAGCCAGAGTGGTGGTGGATGTCGTACCACGGAGGAGGAAGCCTCTGTGCGGGGTTTGCGGTCGAAAGGTCCGCAAGAACAAAGATCGCTACAATCGTTACTGGCGGCACTTGGATCTGTTCGGTGTCCGGAGCTATCTTCGCTACTCGATCCGGCGAGTGGTTTGTCGGCGTTGTGGCGTGGTCAAAGAAAAGGTGCCTTGGGCCGACAAGGGGAGCCGCTTTACCAAGAGCTTCGAACAAGAGGTAGCGTGGCTGGCACAGAGGACGGACGTCAGCGCCGTAGCGAACTATTTCCGAGTGACGTGGCGTTCGGTGCGACAGATCATCCAGCGGGTGGTTGCCGAGCAACGGGATGAGCGGCGCGAGCTCGATGGATTGCGGGTGATTGGGATGGACGAGATCAGCTACCGCAAACGCCACAAGTACTTGACAGTGGTAATAGACCATCTCAGCGGCCGGGTCGTCTGGGCGGGAAAGGAGCGCAAGGCCAAGACGCTGCTGCGGTTTTTCCGCAAGCTCGGACCACAAAGAGCCGCGGAGCTCGAAGCGGTCAGCATGGACATGTGGGAGCCGTACATAACTGTCGTCGGCAAAAAGGCTCCTCAGGCACGGGTGATCTTTGACCGCTTCCACATCGTCAAGCATCTGAACGAGGCCGTGGATAAGACCCGGCGCGAGCTGGTGCGCGAGCTCAAAGGGACTGCCCGGCGCAACCTCAAGAACACCAAGTTTCCCCTTCTCAAGGCCAAACACAACCGCAGCGCGAAAGACAAACGGGTGCTCCGCGAGCAGGTGCGAGCTAATCGTCGCCTCTACCGCGCCATGCTTCTGCGCGACGACTTCATGGACCTCTACACCTACAAAACCGAGACATGGGCCAAGAAGTTTCTCCGAGGATGGCTGCGGCGCGCTATGAGCTCGAGGATAGAGCCCGTCAAACGCGCGGCGAAGATGATCCGCAGCCACTTCGATGGCGTCATCGCGTGGGTCACGTGGAGACTCAGCAACGGCCGACTCGAAGGAATGAACAACAAAATCCGGCTGCTGAGCCACCGCAGCTTTGGACTCCACTCTGCCGAAGCTCTCATCAGTCTCGTCTACCTAAACTGTGGCGGTCTCACCCTCGAGAGGATCCACTGAAATGGCAGGAGAGGCGTTTTTTTCAAGAAAGGGCTTGACACGGATTAGAAACTCTATGCCCCCTGCGCCGATAGGGGCAGTGATGACGTACGCGCCGAGCTGGGTTCCCGATTCGAGCGGCATCGTTCAGTGCCAATCGAACACCGCTTGATACGATGCGACCCTCGACCGTATGGCGTCGAGCTCCGCGTCCGTCGGGTGCGCGAGGTCCGAGGGTAACGGTAAGCTTCCGAACTTCATGAGACACGCCATCAACAGAAGACGAGCCTTCGTGGCGGTCAAGTTGCTTCCTTCGATGAAGAGGTCGTTCGGATTTCCCGGCGTGATCCCTTCGTGATGCCCGCGGCCAACCCGAGCGACGGGCATGCCTCGAAGGGCCGCGTAACGGAGCGCCGCCATCGTCGCCTCGTCGGCCGCCGAGTAGGGAGCGTTGCCTTCGAGGACGAAGCCCGACAGGCCCGCGTTCTCGAGGTTCTTGTCGATGCGGGACATCACTTCCACGACCGCCGCCCCATCGTCCGAGAGAGCGCCCTGCAGATATCTCGCATGTTTGACGATCGTCACCTTCGGGATTGCGGCCGGTAGAAGATCGTCTTGTGAGTCCTTGACCGAAACGTCGACGTGCACGATCCGCTCGGCGTCTCGCACCACGCCCGAAACAAACGCCGGGAGCTTGGTCAGGTTCACCTCGGACAAGTAGGTGTGTTTCTTCATAAGGAGGAATGTGAGCGCGACGGGGTTGATACCGCTGACGATGCCTCCGTGGCCGCCGGTCGCGACGTAGCCTCCAGGTCGATCGTCTCCCTTCTGGACGTCGCGAGCGGCGAAGATCTGTTCTTCCTGAATCATGACGGCGCCGACCTTGTCTTTGCCGGCGTCATCCTTCCAGATGCCCGACACGATGTAGTCGACCGAGTCGACGATGTTGCGATCTCCGTCGTTGCTGAGCATCCCATGCGTCCGCTGCGAGGAGTTGCCGACGATGGGTACAGTCGTATCGATCACCAAGCCGAGCCAGTAGGTCGTTTCTTCGGTCGTGGGACTCCCTTCGAGCCAGATCGCGCCTTCGTAGGTTCCGCTTGAAAGCGCCCTCTGCACGACATTGGTCAAACGCGCCAAGGTTGGCATCGCGGGAGCTTCGTAGTGAGGCGTATAGGTGAAGAAGTCCCGGCCCCAGCTTTCCTCGGGGATGTCGCCATCGCCCGTATCGGTCCTCTTCTCCGCGCGGAGCCCCTTGCGGTAGCCTCCCGATGGGGCAGGGCGGTAGAAGTCGAATGCGGCTTTGGAGCCCAGAAGATTGTTCCTGCCGCCGCCGCCGAGTCCTAGGCGATCGATCTCCTCGAAGATCCGTGATGCGTCGGGGTAGAACGGCACGTGGCACTGCTCAGGAGGAGCTCCGGGCGATACACAGTGACCCTCCCAAGGGCTGCCGTCTGCCTGGCGCGCCATGTAGGGGAGCAAGTACAAACCGTCATCCGGATGGAGCGTCACTTCGTAAACGGCGACGTCGTGAGGCCCCTGGCGCTCTTTGTGAAACGCACCCGTGTCTTTGCCCCCGAGACGAGCTCAGCAAGAAATGCAGCGGTTGTTGTTCACGGCGCCGAGACTCACGAGAAGATCGCGCGCCTCCGGGAACGGCTGCACGCGCTGAACGGGTCCATTGGCCATATCAGCGGTGGAGCGCCCCTCGCGGTTGACGGCGGTGACATCGGCGCCTTTCGAAACGAGATACTCGATCAGCTCGACGTGACCCATCGAGGCGGCGTTGTGAAGCGGCGTGCTGCCTTCCTGATCGCGCGCGTTCACGTCCGCCCCGCACTCTTCCACAAGATAGCGGACCGCGGGCATGAAACCCGCCGGGTGGTTGCGATGGTCGTTCGCGGCGAAGCCTTCGCCATAGCCCGCGCCCGTCGCGCCGTGTAGCGGCGTCATTGCGGGCCCGCCGACGGGAACCGGCGCGAGCCCGGACACGTCTTTGATCTCCCGCGCGCGCTGGTTCGCGACCGGCGGACGAACCCCGGCATTCTTCGTCGGGATATTCGTGTCGGCACCGTAGGCGCGTAGGAGCTTCATTGCAGCGACGTCGCTTCCGTAGGCGGCGCGCCAAAAAGGTGTGGCGCCTAACTCGTTGATCGACGAGCGGTCGAAGTTATAGCCCATGAACCACACTTTTTTCTTCACGCGAACGTTCGGGTCCGCGCCCGCTAAAAGGAGCGCTTCCATCAGCTCGAGATGGGTGAGCTTTTGTTGTTTGTGCGCGGTCGGTTGCGGGTAGGCTGCCCGCGGCGCCCAGGCTAGATTGATCGTCGCGTAGAGCGGCGTGACGTCCGCCGGCTCGCTCGCGAGATTCGGGTCCGCGCCCTCGTCGACGAGGAGCTTGGCGAGATCGAAGTGGCCGTTCATCGTCGCGATGAGGAGCGGGCTCGTCTCGCTGCCTGCGGCGACCCGATCGAGTTCCGCGCCCGTCTCGAGAAGCGCTCGGACGGAGTCCGCGTGGCCTTGCCGCGCCGCGAAAAGAAGTGCGCTCATCCCGCCTTGCTTGCCTACGCGGTCACCGAACGGCTCCCGCCGGCGCCGAGGCGGTGCTTTCTCCTCGCCGCCACCCGGGATCATCCAGCCAAAGAGCTTCGCGAAGAAGCTCTTTTTGGGCTTTTGGTCGTCCTCTACTTCCGCTACGTCGTCGCCCGCGGCTTTGGCGCGTGCCTTGCGCAAATCCTCGAGCCGCTTCTTGAAACCGTCTTGGATGGCTTTGTTGAGCGTCGGCACGTCGATGACGTCGGTCACGAGGCTCGCGTCGGCGCCGCGCTCGATGAGAAGCTCGATCACTCTGTATCGACCGTTGGCCGCGGCGAACATGAGAGCCGTTTGGCCGCCGCTCGACTCGCGGGCGTTTACGTCGGGCTCGCGATGAAGAAGGAGCCGGACGGACTCGATGCTTCCCGAGGCGGAGGCGAACATCAGCGCGGTCGCGCCGGTCGTGGTGGCGTCGTTCGCGTCGGCCCCCGCAGCGAGAAGCGTTTCGACCATCGACGCGTTCCCGTGCTTGCTCGCGAAGAGCAGAGGCGTATGAGCTCCGAGCCGAGTGGTCGCGCGGACGTTCGCACCCGCGTAGAGCAGCATCTCCGCCATTTCGACGTCGTTCGCGCGCGCGGCCCAGTGGAGCGCCGTCGTGCCACCGCCTTGAGCCGCGTTGACGTCGAGCCCTTGCTGCAACAATGAGCGTACGGTTTCACGGTCGCCTTGCTCTGCCGCGTCGGCGACGGGGAAGGGGCTCGTCTCGACGTCGACCGGCCCCGCTGCTGCCAAAGCAAAAACGCCGAGCGCGAGAATCATCCGGTATCCCATCTCTCTCATGGCCTACCCTGTGACCTCCGTTTGGCTCACTGGAACGCTCGTCAGGTCGAGTGGCTCGGTGCTGTCTCCGAACGACTCGAGATCGTCGAAGCCGAGCTTGTGCAGAACGCTCAGCATGGCGTTCGCCGTCGGTGTTTGGTCGGCCGCTTTGATGTGAAGGTTCCCCGGGAGCTGGCCATTCGCGTGGCCTGCGAGAAAGAAGGGCACGCGTTTGTGGTTGTGAATGTTCGGGTCTCCCATCGGGGAGCCGTAGAGAATCACGCTCTTTTCGAGAAGATCGCTCCCGTTCTCCTCGGCGTCCAGAAGCTTCGTCAGCAGATAGGGCACGAGGCTAACGTGGTAGCGGTTGATCTTCGAGAGCTTGATGACGTTTGGCTCCTGGTTCCTGTGATGAGAGGCATTGTGGAAGCCTTCGTAAACGCCGCTCTCTGGAAACGAACGCCCTGAGACGTCGCGGCTCATCTTCAACGAGACCACGCGCGTCATGTCGGCCATAAAGGCGAGCGTCATCAGATCGAACATGATCTCGACGTGCTCGCCATAGGAGTCGGGCACGCCGACCGGCGCATCCGGAAGCTTGCGGAGCTCGCCGCTTTGGTTGCGCTCTTCGACTTTCTCGATGCGCCGCTCGATCTCCCGGATGTTCTCGAGATAGGCGTCGAGCCGGTTCCGATCGCTCGGGCCGAGCATTCGTTTGAGGCGTGCGACTTCGCTCGGGATCCAGTCGAGGATGCTGCGTTGGGCTTCGCGCCGTGCGGCGCGCTTTTCCGGACTTCCGCCCGAGCCGAATAGCTGGTCGAAGGCGAGGCGCGGATCGCGGATCATGGGGAGCGGCTGGGTCGCCGATGCCCAGCTGATCGTATCCATGTAGACGCAGGCATAGCCGTAGAGGCAGCCGCCCGACTGGTCCACGTTCTCGATACAGAGCTGCATCGAGGGGATGGGATTGTCTTGGCCGAACCGCTGGGCGTAGAGCTGATCCAACGACGTTCCCGCGGTAATGTCCGAGCCTTCGGTTTGCTTCGGGTGTGATTGCGTGAGGTAGACGGAGCTCGAGCGGAAATGGTCGCCGCCCGTTTCCGGCGGTGTGAACGCTTCGGCGTTGCGGCAGTCGGTGTTGCTCACGATCGTGACGTAATCGCGAAAGGGCTCGAGCGGGCTCAAGCTGCTCGGGGTCAGATCGAAATCGTGGCCTACGGCGGCTGGTGCCCAGAGATTTTTCTCGGCGCCGATCTTGTTGCTGCCGGCGGCGCCGTGCACCATCTCCATGCACACCAAACGTGTCGGGTCGGTGGTCGCTCCCCAGGCTTTGCGGGTGGGGATCATCGCCTCCAACATCGGAAGCGCCACCGTTGCGCCCATACCGCGCAGCACGCTGCGGCGGGATATGTGTTTATTCGTTATGTACACGGGACTCTCCTTACGGATCTTGAACCGCACCCACGGTCTCGGTCTCGGCCTCGGTCTCGGTGTCTTCAATCTCGGCGGTGCTCATCCGAAACGGTACACTGTTGACGACGCCTAGGATGAAGGAGGACATCCGGTTGTCGTTCTTGGCGGCGTCGGCCGTGATCTTGCGGATTGCGGGCATGTCGAAATATTCGACCCTTCGTCCGAGCGCGTAGGTCATGAGGCTTTCGGTGAAGGTCATGATGACAGAGGCTTGATAGTTGAGCATCGCGTCGCGGAGGCCGAGTGGGCCGTCGAGCGGAGTTCCGTCATAGAGCTCGCCCGATGCGTCGATCGGGACGCCGTCATCCTTCGTACGCCACGCGCCGGTCACGTCGAAATTCTCGAGCGCGAGGCCGATGGGGTCGATCACCGCGTGGCACGAGTTGCACGCTGGGTTCGCACGATGTTCTTCCATGCGCTCGCGTACCGAAAGACGCCGGTCACCGGCGATGGCCTCCGTCTCCTCGAGCGCCGGCACGTTGGGCGGCGGCGGGGGAGGGGGGCTTCCGAGCAAAACTTCCATGACCCATTTCCCGCGTTGGACCGGCGAGGTGCGATTCGCGATGGCCGTGAGCGCGAGGATGCTGCCATGGCCGAAAAGCCCTCGTCGGTTTCGGTTGATGCCGCCGAGCGGGACCCGGCGGAACCTGTCGCCGGTGACGTTCGGGATCCGGTAGTGCCGCGCGAGCCTTTCGTTGACGAAAGTGTAGTCGGCTGTCAGAAGCTCGACGACGCTCCGGTCCTCGCGCACGAGATTTTCGAAGAACAGCTCGGTCTCGCGTTTCATCGCGTCCGCGAGGGTCGCGTCATAAAGCGGATAGGTCAAAGCGTCCGGGTGCAGCTTGTGAAGGTCCTGGAGCCGCAGCCATAGGGACGCAAAGCGCGTGGCGAGCGTTTCCGATCGTTCATCGTCCACCATGCGACCTACTTGCTGTTCGAAGATATCGGTGTCCGATAGTTTCCCTTCCGCGGCGAGCGCCAAGAGCTCTTCGTCGGGAGGGCGCGACCACAAGAAAAACGACAAACGCGACGCGAGGTCGACGTCTGCGATGCGGTAGCTCTCGCCGGGCGCCGCGTGCGACGGCGACTGCTCCAAACGAAAGATGAAGCTCGGGCTCGCGAGGATCGCTTGAAGAGCCATCTGGATGCCGCTCTCGAAGTCGCCTCCCTCGCGCCCAATCGTATAGAACGACATGAATGCTTCGAGATCCGCATCGATGAGGGGGCGGCGATAAGCGCGCTTCGCGAGGTTGGTCACGATCTCTTCGGCGCAGGGAAGCTCTTCTTCGGATGTCGTCGGGCGGCAGATGAAAATGCGGCGCCGGGCGGGCGTGTCGGAGACGCCCGTGACGTTATACGGCCCACTGATGTTGAAATCGCGAAGATGCGGCACGGTCGTGACGCCGTAATCCACGCCGATTTGGCTATCGGCGAGGGTGTGCTCGATGGGGATGAGCAAGTCTTGGACGGGAGCTTCTGAATGCACGAGAAAGGCGGCCGTGACCCTCTGCGGGCCCGCCTTGACGTAAATGGGATCGCTCTGAATCGTCAAACCGTTCAGTTCGGTTTCAGAGAGCATGGGATCGATGTCCAAGAGCGCGACCCGCGCGCCGTTTACTGAAACCTCGATTTGCTCGTTTCCGGCCGGACGGCCGAAGAGATAGCCGTCGGGCGAGCCGTGAAACTGCGCTTTGAAGATGTAGTCGCCATCGGCGGGGAAGATGTTGACGACGGAGATACCGCCGCGCGTTCCGAACGGTGCACCTTCGACGCGGCGCGTCTGGGACGCTGTCCGTGGGACTTTGAACGTGGCTTCGCTCGGATCGGCGGTGGGATCGCCGACGGCGAGACGGCTGACTTGGTCGGCTGCGCGTATGTAGCTATCCATTAGCGTCGGCGACATGCCTTGAACGTCGGCGATGTTGTCGAAGCTATGGCTTACCGTGTCGGGCGGCAAGAGCGCGGCGATGTCGATGTCGAGCGCGAGCAGGTAGGAGACTGAGCTCCTATATTCGGCGCGGTTGAGACGCTGGAAGTCTCGCCGTCCGGGGTTGGGGCTCGCGAAGTAAGCTCCGTCGATCCTCGACTCGAGCGCGGCGTTGAAGGCTGCGACCTCGGCCCGGTCGGGCCGAGAGGCATAGGAAGGCGGCATCATGCCGGTGCGGAGCTTGCGGAGCATTTTTTCCGCGACCTCGGTATCGCGCCCGAGCTCCGACGCGTCGAAGGACTCCAAGGTGAGGCCGCCCGTCAACGCCGCGTCGCTGTGGCACATCAGGCAATAGTCTTCGACCATCGCGCGCTGCTCGGCGAGCGACATCATGCCTTCTCGGAACGCAGACTCCTCCTGTGCCGCCACGACTTGCGTGCAAACAAGTGCGGCCCCTACGATTCCTGCGGAGAATGTATGCATAGATTGACGCCCGTCCGTTCGAGCTCCTTCGGCACGCCGCGCGAGCGCCGCCCCGATACGATCTCGCTCGCCCTATAATGTCCGATTCGGACCCCAGATTTCAACAAAAACGGAGCTCATGTAAGAGGGAGTTAATCCACCACTCGTCTGGTATGCCAGCATGTCGCCGACACCCTTCATGCCCGTGCTGGTGCTTCCGTCATCTCTGTCAACGTTCTACGGCTGCAACGTAGAAAGCTTGCCGATGCTCCGTTGGCCAGAACGAACGCTCGCGCACCCGGACCATGCGCACTTCATCGGCGAAGCGATGCACCGTGAGCGCCTGATCGGAAGGCAAGGGCGGTGATACTTGTTCGTCGCATGCGATACCTCCAAAGGCCGGCATGGGGGGCCGGTTCTTTGTAACGCTTCGCTCGTTGCGGCGTCAACCGGGTGGCCGACGATCGAAACATCCTGCTGGAGCCAGACAATACCCATAAGCTATGTTTGCCCTGACCCAGCGAATTCCTTAGGATTCTGGTTACGATGACCGTTGACCGTGCCTACCGAAACGTCGATCGACCTTCACCCAGAGATCGACATCCTGGACGGCAAGATCGCTCATCGAAATTGGGATTTCTCGTCGCATGCGTCGTTTGGACCGCGATCGTTCTTGCCGCCGCGCTGTCGTGCGCTCCATCCGAGAGACCGGCCGCCCGTGAACGGGGTGGCCCCATCGAGCTCTTCGATGGTCGCGTCATCCCGGCAATGCCCGAGCTCCTGGGGAAGCGGGCGCAGTACGAGCTCCGCCTCGAGTGGCTCGCCGAGAAGCACGAGCTGCTGCTCGACCTCATGCGCTCGCACCGGATCGAGATGTGGATCGTCGTGAGCGAGGAGTTCCACACCGATCCCGTGACGCAGTACATCGCACCACCTCTCCACTACACCCGACGCCGGGATGTGATGGTCTTCGTCGACGCGGGACCGGATGGCCTGAAGAGATACTCAGACTACTGGCGGCCGACGGAAGATTATGCGGGGTTCTTCGAGCCGTTTCCCGCCGCGCGGAACGCCAGGGGGGTACAAGACACCCGCGCCGGCCTGAAGGCTCTTTGGGAGCAGTATCAACCCGAGCCGATAGCGCTCAACATAGGGGGTTCTCGTGGCCACGATAGCGGCTTGACTTACGACACACATCGGTTCCTTGCCGATGCGTTAGGCGCGGTTGCCGAATCCCGCTTCGTCTCTGCCGCGGCGCTCATCGAAGACTACTTCGACACACGCCTGCCAGGTGAGCTCGAGCCCTATCGCAGCCTGGTCCTGGCGACCGATGTGATCGCACAACGCGCGCTCTCCAATGAGGTGATCACTCCGGGTGTCACTCAGGCGTCCGAGATCAAGTGGTTCTTCGAGGAGACAATTGCGGAGCTCGGCGTCGGGGGCGTGCCCTGGTTCGAGATTCACGTGGCCGTGCAACGCTACGACCCGGATACCGGCGCCATGATTCCCTATGTCCATCCCGCCCCGGACAGCCTGGTCTTCCAGCCCGGGGACATCATCCATCTGGATTGTGGATTCGACTACTTGGGCTTTGCCAGCGACTGGCAAAAGGTGGCATACATCCTACGCGACGGTCAGGAAACAGTTCCCGCAGGGCTCCGCGCCGCCCTGGCGAACGCGAACGTCGTGCACGAAGCCTTCGCGTCCGAGCCGCGGCCGGGGATGACGGGCCGGGAGGCGACCCTCGCCATCGCGAAAAAGCTCGAAGGTGTGGACTTCCTTCCGAGTCTCTACTCCCACCCCATCGGGTATCACGGTCATGCGCTCGGGCCGTCGATCAATGCGCGGAACATGGACCTGTCGACACCTCCCGATCGAGATTCGGTACTGCGACCTGGCTCCTACCGATCCGTCGAGTTCAGCGCCACGACGGAGGTTCCGGAGTACGGCGGGGGGAAAGTCACGGTCCCCATGGAAGACGACGCCTATCTCACGACGGACGGGTACATCTACTTCAGGCCCTATCAGACGGAGTGGTACGTTATTCGCTGATCGCTATTACGGCGCGCCGTCGGCAAAAATGTAGTGACGTAGCCAAAGGGCGCGCGTGGCCCTTTCGTCAGCAGTCCCCGAACTCGAGCTGCCGGCGGACTGACGGCCGAACATCGGATCCCGTCTGCAAAAACCCGCTTCCATGGTATAGACTATCTGCGGTCGCGGGTCGCGATCGGCCCGTCTCACAACGGAGTCCCCAACATGAACTCTCCAGGCCAATCTCGAAAATCACACTCCGGCTACGCGCGTTCGTCTTGGCCGGAACGGCGACTCTTTTCATCGTGGGAGCCATCGTGCCCGTCTATGGGCACCAGCATACGGCGCCGTGGCTTTCCGAGAGGGACCTCGACGACGGATTATACGTCGAGGTGGGGCACCCCCGTGTGATCCGAAGCCCCCTGCCGTTCGACGTCTCCGTTATCGTGAACAATCTCCTCACGGAGGGAGAGGTCGTCGTCACCGGGGTGCGGTACGATCTCCCTGGAGCGTTCGACACCGTCCGCCATCGTCGGCGGCACGTGCTCGCCGATAGGCGTGCCGACTACCAGCGGTACAAGCGAATACAGCGCGAGCTCCGCGGCGCCACGGAGCGGCGAGACCGTAGAGCCGTCCGGAGACTTCACGTCGAGAGTCGCTCGCGCTTGGCCCGTATCGCGTCGGGGGCGTTCAGAGACCGTCAGACTGTAGAGGCAAGCTATATCCCCGAGGTCGGATCGAGTGTCGACATCTCTGTCGAAGTGGACTTAGTCGAGCGAGGCGTGCCCCGGACTCTGAGGTGCCGCATCGAAATACCGGTCCACCTACCGCTTCCGACTGGAACCGATGGATCTTGGTTCAGCGGAGACCAGCACCTCCATACCGCGGTTTCCATCGACGCTTTCTTCCTCTACGGTACCGCAGAGCTTCTCACCGACTACGCTGCGACCGCCCAGATCGTGGGACTTGATTGGGTCGTCATCACCGATCACAGCAACGTCAGGTTCCTCCTCTGGTATAGGCCGTGGATGTTCGCCATAGGAGAGCGCGCCGCCAAGAGATTTCGCGACGATCGAGACTACCTAGCCCTAATCGCAAAATCTTCGAAGCACGAAAACGCGAAACAGCCGCACTGGGCGCAGGCGAGAAGCTCGTGCTGGGGCACCCGCTCGCCGCCACTATAGGTGATTCTGCACGGTGTATGCAGAACCTGGAAAAGGTGCTATTCACGGGGCCAAAGACCTCAGACACGGTGACGTTTATTTGCGATTAGGGCTAGTTCCTGTCCAGAAACACCATAACTTGTGGTGTGCGAGAGACCTATCGAAGATGTGGGTATTATACGTTTTCGGAAGGGGCTTCGTGGGGTTGAGAGCGAATGAAAATCTTGGACGAAACGAGAGGCGAATTGTTAGCAATCCATGGCTATAAGGGGCGGAAGAGTAATAGTTGTTATCATAATAAGTGTCTTGCCATCATCAGTAGGTTGCAGGTGATGATGGAACTCCATACGTACGATTTAAAAGAAGGCAATGAGCGCCATGTGCATCGGTCGAGACCAAAGACTCGTTTCAAGAACGAAATGACGCCTTCGATTCCGCAGCGAAATCGCCGCAGGCGTTGATAGACCCAGGAACTCTTGACCATATCGGTCACCGCGAAATGAGCCTTGGTAAAGGCAACATCTTCAACTCCCTTGCCTTTGATGGCTTCCAAGTTTGCCTTTGAAGAAAACGCGCCATCGTAGGCAACCTGGCGCGGGGCCCGTTCGTAGAGTTCGACTTGACGGTCGATCATGGTTTCCGCGAGAGTTGAATCGGACGGATTCCCATCCAAGATCACGCAATCCAAAATCATCGAGGACGAGCCACCAGTCATACACACCTTGTGGCCGTAGAGAGTCTCGCGCCGGTCTTTGCGAATAATGTCGGTGTGTTCTTCGAAGATAGAAACGACCTTTTCCTCCGCAGGCACACGCTCTTCGTCGATCACTCGGCGTTGGGTTTGGTTGATGACTTTCTTGGTGAGGACGAGAAAGTGCTCAAAATCCGCGGCGATCCTCTCCGCGCTCGCTCGCTTTACCGGCTCGGTCAAGCCCGACTCTTCCAACTGTTCTGCAACGCGTTGAGCGGAGCGATAGGTTTCTTCCGTCACCTTCAGTAGATCTCGATAGACGCCACGCCTTTGTTGCTTATCCTTCGCGTTCAGAACTCCTAGTCGACGTCTCTTCGCTCGACGCGTTCGATTGCCGAAGACCACTACTGTACCCAGCAGTTCGCGAGCTCCGCACATCAGGCGAGTGAGAACCCGAACACAGTCATAAAGAAGCTCGGAGTCTGTAGGCGGATGAATGTTTGATTCCACTACCGTGCAGTCCACTCGTACTTTTCTTCCCTTTTCGATCCCAGCATCCTCGGCAACGCTCACCAGCTCTCGGTTGATCTGCTCCAGCGTTTCGAACTTCACGGCTTTGATGTTTGCTGCTAGGGTCGACTTCGATGGGGTCGGCTCTATGATGCCGAGCTGGCAAAACGTCCGATAGCTTCGAGAGTCTGCCAAGTGAAACGCCAGCTCCCGATAGGTGAACTGATTCAGCTGCTTCACCAGTAACGCCCGGAGAACCTGCTCCGCGCTCATTCCCCCACGACCAACATCGCTCCCTGCCGGTGGGGTGACCGACTTCAGGTCTTGCAGTACCAGCTCATTGAGTTTAGGATGGGCGTCGAGCAGCGACGAGATCGTTTCGAGCTCGCGTGCGTGCTCCAGCTCCAGCCAGGGCTCACGTAGATTTGGCTGTGGGTTGATCGTTTTTCGCATTTAGGGCTGGTCTCCTTTGGAGTTAAGTCATTTAGAATCGGATGTTTTCAACGACACGATCCTAATCGACACCCCCTCAGAAGACTAGCCCTAAATTTGCGATTTCTCCTTTTTTCTCAATCCCTTACAGGCTTCAGGACGGGTACTAGCTAGCTAGTTCCTGTCCAGAAACACCATAACTTGTGGTGTGCGAGAGACCTATCGAAGATGTGGGTATTATACGTTTTCGGAAGGGGCTTCGTGGGGTTGAGAGCGAATGAAAATCTTGGACGAAACGAGAGGCGAATTGTTAGCAATCCATGGCTATAAGGGGCGGAAGAGTAATAGTTGTTATCATAATAAGTGTCTTGCCATCATCAGTAGGTTGCAGGTGATGATGGAACTCCATACGTACGATTTAAAAGAAGGCAATGAGCGCCATGTGCATCGGTCGAGACCAAAGACTCGTTTCAAGAACGAAATGACGCCTTCGATTCCGCAGCGAAATCGCCGCAGGCGTTGATAGACCCAGGAACTCTTGACCATATCGGTCACGGCGAAACCTTGAGCCTTGGTAAAGGCAACATCTTCAACTCCCTTGCCTTTGATGGCTTCCAAGTTTGCCTTTGAAGAAAACGCGCCATCGTAGGCAACCTGGCGCGGGGCCCGTTCGTAGAGTTCGACTTGACGGTCGATCATGGTTTCCGCGAGAGTTGAATCGGACGGATTCCCATCCAAGATCACGCAATCCAAAATCATCGAGGACGAGCCACCAGTCATACACACCTTGTGGCCGTAGAGAGTCTCGCGCCGGTCTTTGCGAATAATGTCGGTGTGTTCTTCGAAGATAGAAACGACTCGGGCGAGCCGAGCCAGGTCGAATTTATAAGTCGGCTCGCGAGTCATGCGCACGACCGCGTTGGCGGGCGGGAGGGCATCGAGAATGCCCCGGCCATCCTTAACCCGCCGCAAGCCTTTGAGCAGCAACGGTGGGACCGAAAGCGAGAAAGGAAGCTGCACGCCGGTAGGAGTGTTTTCGTCGAAGCTATAGAGACCGTCGGACAGGCGAAACAGTGACAGCACGATGCGCTGGACTTGCACGCCCAGCTCACGGTGGAGCTTCTTTCTGTCAAGTCGGCCCATTTTTAGAAGCGCTTCACCGAAGCGGCAGCCGTCATCCCGCATTTTTTGGCTGGCAGCTCGGTAGTCCGTCGTCGAGATGCTGTCATGGGCGAGCATGCTCTCGCTGAGACGGTCATCTCGAACGTTGCTCGTGGCGAAGCGTACGGCGCCTCTGTCCACGTGGACCGTCTTGATGCGATTCCCGCTGACGATCTGGAACGCCCCCGACCGGCTCTCGTCGGCGACCTGTTTCAATAAGTGGCTGAACGTGACTGGAGAGAACGTTCCCATCCAGCCGGATTTTGCGGCTGTGGCAGTCATCATGGGTATTAAACAGGCTACCGCGAAGCGAGGGCGTTTGGCTGTGATGTGAGTTGATGGGTTTGGCCAACGACGCGTATAGGCGTTTGCCTACGGTCCCACCAGTGGTGTCAGGGAGCCGTGGTGGCGTTCATGGCCGGAGCGGCCATCCACTCCGAGCGCGTCGCTAGAGAATCGATGAGGTAGAAGCTCCCGTAGCGCGCAAGGACATCGACCTGAGCGCCGTCTTCGAGTCGCCGGACGATCGCGGCATCTGTCTCTGGGCGATCGAGGACCGCGGTCGGCCGAGACAGCGCCATCGAGTCGACCGGCACGTCGATGGGCTCCGTTTGGCTCTCGCGTACATAGCCGATGATGCCGTTCGGAAGCGCCACCCGGTAGCTCCGGTCCGCGCCGCCCCATACTAATAAGGGTGTGTGCGCTTCCATCTGCCAAAGGCCTTCGTCGCCCCGGGCCTTGATGGTGAGCGGGACCTCTCCTCGCTTCGTGCGCACCCACCGGCCGAGGTTCTCGAGATCGACGCGAATGCTCCGTGGCGATAGCCGCGGTTGTTGCAGAAAAGGACGCGGGTCGATCCGGCCTTCGCCGCGTATGTAGATGCCGAAATGCAAGTGGGGAGGTGTGGTGCGCGCGTTTCCGCTGTTGCCGACGGTGCCGATCCGGTCGCCCGGCTCGACCCCGTCGCTTTCGTTTACATCTTGCGTCTGGAGATGCGCGAAGTACAGCCGCAGGTTGCGCTCGCGATCCTCGAGCCAGATGATGTTGCCTCCGAGCTTCCACTCGTCCACGCGGCGTACCCTGGCTTTGGAGGTTGCGAGAACCTCCGTGCGACGCGGGGCGAAGATGTCGATGCCCTGATGCGTGCGCCTGCCGCCTTCCCGCGCCGCGCCGAAGCCGCTTCCAATCGATCCCGTGTCGTGTCCCGAGACCGGAAATTCGAGAGACGCGACGTTGTTGATCTCGACGGTGGTGCTTCCGCCGCGCAAGAGCTCGGATTGCAAGCGCAGAAGGTATCGCCCGTCCCGCCTTGGCTCGAACGCCAACCGCAAATCACCCTCGCCGCCGCTCGCGACGTGGACGGGCGCTTCGCCTGCCTCTTCCGGCAAACGGAAGAGATCCAAGTAGACCCGCCAATCGGATGTGGGCTGGAGCGTGAGCTGGATCTCGGTGCGCTGCCCACGCGCGACCGCGAAGGCGTAGGACGTCGCGAAAGCTCGAGACGGATCGATATAAGCGGTCTCTTTGAATGGAATGTCGATTTCGGTCGCGCTCCGGAGAGCGGCCGCGGCCACCACCGACCAGTCTCTACCGAGCGCCGTTCTCGAAAGTCCACTCACTTCGAGCGCATGGCGGTAGGCGTCGTGCGCGTCGGTCGGGACGTACGGCGCGGGAACGATCTCGGGCTGGCACCCGAGAACGGCCGCGAGGGCTCCGGCCAAAAAGGCGACACGCCAAACATCCAGCACATCTTCAGAATAGCAAGACTGCGACTAGTGTGTAGCTTGCTAAAATGCCCCCCAATGTCGTCTTTCGTCGTCGGGCAGCGGTTTCTCAGCGAGGCAGAGCCGGAGCTCGGTATCGGCCAGGTCGAGCGCATCGAGAATCGACGGGTCTTCCTCCGTTTTCCCGCGAGCGACACGACGCGACAATATGCTGCACAAACTTGTGGACGCACGTCAGGTGTTGCGCTTGACCGATCGAAGCTGGCAGGATGAGTTGCTGCCAACGTTGATCGGGGCCGCGCGTGAGCTTGCCGAGAAGGAGCGGCCGCGCCGAATCGAAGCGAGTCTTTTGGAAATGCAGGATGTGATGGGAAAAGAGCTGCGAAGACTGAAAGCGCTCGCCGAGGTGAACCATCACGTCCGACCGGACGAAATCGACCGCGTCGAGGCAGAGACGCGGGATTTGAAAACGGCCATCGAGTCCGCTCAGCTGCGCCTCGACGCGCTTCGATTGATCTGGAAAACACCAACGCCTCCCAAGGCCCCGCGATGACCCCCGCGATGACCGCCGCGGTGACCGGGTAATGTTTCGTGCCCGAGCGGTCGTCACGATCCTTCTTCTGATTTTTGCCATCTATACCTTCTCTCCGGCGGAGCGCAAGAAGCGTTGGCTCGACAAGCTCCGGGAGCTCGGCAAATCCATCGCGATCTCGCTCGTGATCTACTGGGTATATATGCTCGCCATCTACTTCTTGCGGCAGGCGTGAGAGTTGTCATAATGGAATTGAAACTACCCAAAACTCGAAACCACAGCCGTGAGCAAGAAAGCCAAGAAAGCCAAGAAAGCCAAGAAAGCCAAGAAAGCCAAGAAAGAAAGTCCCACGAAAGGACTCGGATGCTTGGTTTTGTTCGCCCTCCCTTTTGCAGGGGTGGGTGTCTTCATGGCCTATCTCATCGGCGCTGCCTTTATGGATTGGTCCTCGATGCGCTCCCGGGAGGAAGTGCCGGCTGAGATCGTCTCGGTCAATCGGTGGGTGAGCCGGGATTCGGACTCGAACAGCACCGAGGCTCAGGCGACTTACCGCTACCAATATTTGGGGCGGTCGTTCACGGGAACCAGGGTCTCGCTGCACAAAGGCTCAGATAGCATCGGAGGCTTTCAAGAGGACACCTATCGCGAGCTCTTGTCGCATCGCGGCTCCACGTTTCGTTGCTTCGTGAATCCAGCCAACCCAGCGGAAGCGGTGCTCTATCGCGATCTACGTTGGGAGCTCATCGGCTTCTACTCCATTTTCCTCGTGGTCTTTGGCGGCGCCGGCTTCGGCTTGATGGCCATGGGGCTCCTTGGCGGAAAGAAAGCCAAGCGGGAGGCCGAGCTAAAGGAGGGACACCCGGACGAGCTGTGGAAGCACAAAGAGGCGTGGGCCACCGGGAAGATCGTCTCCACGACGAAGCCGGTGCTCGTGATGAGCGCCATATTCGCCGTTTTCTGGAACGCGATCTCGTCGCCTCTTTGGTTCATGATTCCGGAGATCGTGGAGAACGAGAACAAGCTCGCGCTTCTCGCCTTCATGTTCCCCGTGGTGGGCGGCGGGCTCATCTTCTGGGCGCTACGGAATTTCGTCCGCTACAAGAAGTTCGGCGAATCCGTCTTCGAGATGGGCACCCTTCCTGGCGTCATCGGAGGCCCGCTCGCGGGGACCATCCGAACGACCGTGAACGTGCGTCCCGAGGACGGCTTCGAGCTTACTTTGAGCTCGGTGCGGGTCCGCCAAACTGGGAGCGGCAAGAATCGAAGCACGCACGAGACGGTGCTTTGGCAGAAATTGCACGTGATCGCGCGCGAGCTCCTCGCCTACGATTTGAGACGCTCCGCGATCCCGGTCTCTTTCGCCATACCCTTCGACGGGAAAGCATCGGATGAGTCGAACGCGGACGACCGCATCGTGTGGAAGCTCGAAGTCGCGGCGGCCGTGCCAGGTGTGGACTATCACGCTACGTTCGAGGTACCGGTCTTCGAGACCGAGGAAAGCTCCGAGAATTTTCGCGTCGGTGAAGATCCGGGCGTCGAGCGCGTCGTCCCCGAGCTCGGCAAAAAGCTGGAGCAAGCCGGCATCCGCGTCGAGCTTCTACCCGGGGGAAAGCGCCTCGTCTTCCCGAGGGCGCGCGCTCTCGGCTCGGCCATCGGCTTGACGGTTTTTTTCGGCGTTTGGACCGCGATCGTCTACGGGCTGAACGCGTCGGATGCCCCTCGTCTCTTTCCGTGGCTGTTCGGACTCTTTGACGTCCTGCTGCTTCTCGGCGTCGTCGATATGTGGCTCTATCACGGCTTCATCGAAGCACGGCCGGGGGAGCTGAGCTTTGGGAGCGGCCTTTTCTTCACGGGAGCACCGCAAGAGCTCATAAGTGGAGAGGTGCAAAAGTTGGAGGCAACACGCGGGATGCAGATGGGGAACAAGCTCTATTACCGGCTCGTGGTCCGTGAACGCAGTGGCAGACGCCATACGGTCGCGAAACGGTTGCCCGATCTCGAAACGACGGAACGCGTCATCGAGAATCTGGAATCGATCCTCCGCGGCTAACTACTCGAGCGGGGACGTCACGCCGTCGACGGGCCAGTCTTTTTCGATCGCGAGCCGCTCCATCGCCTCGACGCGCTTGTCGCTGACGGGGTGGGTGGCCAGGTAGGTGGAAAGCGATCGCTCAATGCGGCCCTCGGGGGCGGGAAGCTTCTCGAAAAAATCGGTCGCGCCGCTCACGTGACCGAACTCCGCGACGACGAGTGACAGACCAAAAGCGTCGGCTTGCGACTCTTGCTCCCGGCTGAAGGCGCGTGCCGTGATTTGGCCCGAGAGCGCGACGAGATCTCCGGCGGCGCCGCTTCGGCCCATCGCCGCCATTATCAACGCGAGGGTCAAGCCTCGCCCGAGGCTCCGCAAGTGATCCCGGCCCGCGTAGTGCCCGAGCTCGTGGCCGAGGATGAAGGCCAGCTCGTTCTCGCTCTCGACCTCTTTCATGAGCCCGGTGGTGACGAGAATTTGGCCGCCAGGAAAGGCGAGCGCATTCGGGAGCTCGTCGTCGAGAAGCCCGAGGTGCAAGTCGTCAGGGCGCTCGGGCCAATGGGCGGAGATGCGGGCAATCAGATCCTCGAGACGCCGTTGATAAAGACGTTCGTCTTCATTCTCCGGTTGATGGGCAAGCTCCTCGAAGTCGGGAAACATCCGAGACTCCCAGGAGCGAGGGACATAGGGTACGAGGTGGTCGATGAGTAGAGCCGTCGCCCCGAAAATCACGCCCATGATTGCGGCGAGGCCGAGCAACATCACGAGCCCGTCTTTGACGGGACTGCGCGGCGGGGCATTGACGTCGTCCCGCGGCAAGCGTGGCTCGTGTCTCACGGAGCGGCCGGTGCGCGACGTGCGAGCTTTAGCCCCGTTCCAAAGGCGAGAATCTCCACGGCGGCGGTGCCTTTATTATTGCCGGACGAGCTCGCGATGCGCGACGTCTCGAGCCGCACATTGCTTACCGCGTGATAGCCGCCCGCCCGCGCATCCTCTTTCATCCGCATGATGGCTTCGCGGCGTGCACGGTCGAGGAGCGGCTCGTAAGACTTGATACGGCCTCCAAAAAACATGCGAAGCCCCGCGAGGAAGCGTTTGAAATAGTCGACCGAGATGACCACGCTTCCCGTGACGAGCGTGGCCCCGACGATCTCTTCGTCGTGCGGCTCGTAGGGAAACGTAACCGTGATGAAGCGGCGAGAGGCGGCGGGTGCGCAGCCCACGGTAGTGCTTCTTTTCGATGGCGCTACCAATGAAATAGGCGCCGACGAGAAGCGCTAGCGGCACGAGAAGCTGGACGAAAATTTGGGCGTCCATCCGTCAGTCCACCTTGACGGCCGTGCCGTAAGCAAAAAGCTCGGCCGCACCCTGGGCCACGGAGCTCGTGGTGAAACGCACGTTGACGACGGCGTTCGCGCCGACGGATTTGGCTTGCGCCTCGATGAGCAGCTCGGTATAGCCCTTGAGCTCGCCGCCCACGATGTTCTTGAAGCCCGCCATGATGTCGCGGCCGATGTGTTTGGCGCGCACGGTGCTGCCCGTGACGACACCGTAGAACTCTTGAATCGTCTTTCCTGGAATATTCTCGGTATTGCTCAGAATCAAGTGAACCTCCCTTGTTTTAGAATGACTAGAAATGGTTAATCGTCGTGGTCGACGAGACGTCGTGTCTGTTTCACGCCCGCACGCCGGCGCTTGGCCTCGAGACGGCGCGCTCGCGCTCGCGCCGAGACCTTTTTTTGTTCACGTTTCTTGGGTATATCGGTGGCGCGGCGGATGAGCTTGACGAGGCGCTCGATGGCGTCCTCACGGTTCCTGGACTGCGAGCGAAAGCGGCTCGCTTCGATCGTCACGACACCCTCGGACGTCATCTTGCTTCCGGCGATCTTCCGAAGCCGTGCGCGCACGTCGTCCGGAAGAGAGGGCGAGCTCTCGGCGTCGAAACGAAGCTGCACCGCGGTCGACACTTTGTTGACGTGCTGACCGCCGGGACCGCCCGCTCGGACGAATTTCAAGTCGATCTCCCATTCGTCCAGCTCGATTTCGTCGGTTACAGGAATCATCTATTTAATGAGGATAACGCCGCGCGAAAGCTTTTGCCCGCTTCCGGTATAATCTGGCCCTTCATGAGTGTATATGGTATGACCGGGCGCCGGTGGGCCTTCGGTGTCGCCGATATGGAGAAGAGTGAATGGCTCGAAATCTAACCGTTGGTGCTCTCTGCCTCGCCGCTGGGTTCTCGCTGTCCTGTACGGAAAGCGAGCCGCGTAACAGCCTCATCTTCGTATCGAGCGCCGATACTACGACGCTCGACCCGCACAACACGACCGACTCGCAGTCCGACCAGGTCATCTGGATGTTGTTCAACGCGCTCATCCGCTATGACGAGAACATGCAATTTGTGCCGGATCTCGCCGAAAGCTGGTCGGTGGCCGCCGACGACGTGACGTGGACGTTCCATTTGAGATCGGGTGTGAAGTTTCAGGATGGCACGCCCTTCGACGCGCAGGCGGTGAAAGCCAACTTCGATCGCGTGCTCGACCCGGAGCAAGGCCACAATCGGCGGAGCTTGTTCCTGCCCATCGAGCGCGTCGACATCGTCGACGAACACACCGTGAACATCATCACCGAATACCCTTTTGGCGCGTTCGAGCCGATGATGGCGCACGTCTCCGCCGTCATCGTGAGCCCTGCGGCCGCTCTGAAGTACGGGAAGGATTTCGGCTACTCTGCCGAGACCACGGTCGGAACCGGCCCCTACAAAGTGGTGCGCTGGCGAAAGGACCTCGAGCTCATCGTGGAGCGGAACGACGACTATTGGGGAGAGAAGGCTCCTGGAGATGTTCCTGGCGCTACTCGGGACGTCTGTCCTCGTCTTTTTGATGATCCATCTGATCCCGGTGGACCCCGCGCTGCTTTTGGCGGGGCTCGAAGCGGGCCCAGAGGTCGTCGAGCAGATGCGGCGGGACGTCGGCCTCGACCGTCCTCTCTACGAGCAGTATTGGAATTTCTTGAGCGGCGCCCTCCGAGGTGACTTCGGAACGTCCATCCGCACGGGCATCCCCGTTCTCGAAGAGATCCTGGACCGGGTGCCCTATACGCTCGCCATCGCGGCGGGAGGCACCATCCTAGCAACGATGTTCGGCGTCGTGACCGGCGTCATCGCAGCGATGTACCACAACCGATTCTGGGACGGATTGATGATGGTGATGGCGCTCCTCGCGGCGTCGACACCGTCCTATTGGATCGGCCTCATGCTGATGCTCGTGTTCTCGCTCTCGCTCGGGTGGTTGCCTTCGATCGGAATCCGAACACCAGTGCATTACGTGCTGCCAATCGTGACCCTAGCGGGCCAGTCGGCGGGGATCATTTCGCGCATGACGCGCTCGGCGATGCTCGACGTGCTCGGGCAGGACTACGTGCGGGCCGCGCGCGCGCGGCGAGAAAGAGCGCGTCGTGATCGTGCGGCACGCCCTCCAAAACGCGCTCATCCCTGTGATCAGCATCGTCGGCCTCCGCTTCGGAAACTTGCTTGCCGGAACGGTGCTCGTAGAAAGCATCTTCGCCATCCCGGGAGTCGGCCGCCTACTGGTCGACGCCGTCCTCTGGCGTGACTACGAGCTCCACAGGAATCACGAGATGGTCAATGAACGAAGTGGCATCGTCATGGAGCAGGTGACCGACCCCGAGGAGCTTGCGAAGGCTGGCGAGCAACGAGAACGCTTCGATCGGAACTCATCCTGGTTGCAGGCGGTGGTTTACTCGAAGCATCGTGGAAAATTCATTTGCGTTGCCGGGGAGGAGCCGTTCGTCGCGGACACGGTGAAGGAAGCAATTGCTCGAGCAACCGCTGCCCACCCTGATGACGACGGATGGTTTACCCTGTACATTCCGAAGGAAAAGTTGCCTCGAGTCTATGCGGTTTGAAGGCGCATGGCTTCAATGCGATGAGCTCAGTTCGTTTTTGGGCCCGACCATCGGGTGGAAGGTCGTGGGGAGAACGTCTCGATGAGCGTGCGCTCGGCTTTCACCCGGATGGGCTCGCTCCCACTAAGTGCTCCTGCGCTTGGACAACACCCACGCGTGTTCTTTGGGTATAGTGTGTGGTGATGCCCCTTACGCCCGGCACTCGGCTTGGCCCCTACGAGATCGTCGCGCCATTGGGCGCCGGCGGTATGGGGGAGGTCTACGAGGCACGGGATACGGGTCTCGACCGGAGGGTCGCGATCAAAATCCTTCTGGAGCACTTTGCGGAGAGCCCAGAGCGCCGGGCTCGCTTCGAGCGTGAGGCCAAAGCGATCTCACAGTTGAACCATCCGAACATCTGCACCCTCTACGATGTTCACCTGCGCGGTGGCGCGGAGGGAGAGGCTGGTTCTGCGGACGACATCGACTACATGGTCATGGAGTACGTCGAGGGCGAGACGCTTGCGGATCGGCTGAAGAGGGGACCTCTGCCTTTCGACGAGGCGCTCGAATATGCGACGCAGATCGCCGATGGACTCGACACGGCGCACCGCGCGGGAATCGTCCATCGAGATTTGAAGCCTGGAAACATCATGCTCACCGCATTGGGCGTGAAGCTTCTGGACTTCGGACTTGCGCGCTTCACGGCGGATCCGTCCGTCGCCGAATCCTCAGACGCCCCCACCCGGCAGCGGAACCTCACCAAAGAGCACGCCATCGTCGGCACGCTTCAGTACATGGCTCCCGAGCAGCTCGAGGGCGCTCTGGTGATCGGGGACCCGTCGAACGCAGAGAATTCCCTCGGTTCGATGCGTCACGCCGGTAGTTCATAAGGTGAACTGTAGCACGCCTGGGCGAAAGGTCTTTGGAGCCCAGAAGTCCGCGTAGTCCGGATAGTCGATGTCCTGGGGGAGGACGCCGACCACCACCCACTCCACCCCGTCCAGCTCGACTGACTCACCGATCAGACCGAGCTCTCCACCGTACCGGCTCTGCCACAGCCGATGCGAAACGACGACCACCCGCGATTGCGCATCGTACTCCTCGCTCAGGAATCGTCGACCTGGCTGGGGCTGTATACCCGCCGCCTCGAAGAAACCATCGGTTACGAGCCAAACGGACACCGGCTGCGGCGGGGCGTCGGATCCCGTCAGATCGAAGCCGAAGGGCTCTGCCAGAGGTACTGTCAAGTTGGTGTCCGATCCGCGAATTTGACCCCAATATGGAGCTCTCAAAGCGAACCTCCGCCCCAACATAGTGGGGTCGAATCGGCCTCCAAGTTGCCAACTTGACAGTACCGTTCGAGATCACCAGAAGCAAGCCTCACGGACATGTTGCGGCCGTGCTGGGAACGCTGCGCAAAGTTGGCCTCGAGCGAATCATCCATAGCCGCCAGCGCCGAGAGCGTGACCTTGTCGTGGCGATGATTGTGGCGCGAATCGTAGAGCCGGGCTCCAAGTTGGCCACGGCCCGTGGTCTATCGAAACAGACCTTGACTTCGTCATTGGGTGAGTGTGTTGGAGTTGAAGACACCAACGAGGATGAGTTGTATGATTCCCTGGATTGGCTTTTGAGCCGCCAAGCAGCCATAGAGAAGAAACTGGCGAAACGCCATCTGCAGCAGGGCAGCCTGGTTCTCTACGACTTGACGTCGACTTGGGTAGAAGGTCGGTCGTGCCCTCTGGCGAAGCTCGGTTACTCGAGAGACGGCAAGAAAAACAAGTTGCAGGTCGTGTTCGGCTTACTGTGTGAGCGTGATGGTCGGCCGGTCGGGGTAGAGGTGTTCGAAGGCAACACCGGAGATCCCGCAACACTGGGGAGCCAAATTCGCAAAGTCCGAGAACGTTTTGAGCTTGACAGTATCGTCTTCGTAGGTGACCGAGGGATGATCACCGAAGCCCGGATT
Organism: Candidatus Marinacidobacterales bacterium; assembly: GCA_965197495.1. GTDB lineage: Bacteria > Acidobacteriota > Vicinamibacteria > Marinacidobacterales > SMYC01 > SMYC01. Next base: position 6,874,166 of record OZ240210.1, on the reverse strand, counting down.
CGCGAGGAACTTCGACCGGAGGAAGGTCTCGAGTGGATCAGCTCACTTCGTGCCCCTCAGATTCAGCGACTTGCAAAAGACGGAATGCTGCAGCCTTCTCTGTTCGATGAACTCGACCTAGCGGAGATCCATCATCCTAGCTTCCCTGGTGAGCGACTCATCGCCTGCCGCAACCCTCTTCTTGCTACCGAGCGGGCGCGGGAGCGAGAAGAGATGCTTGTGTCGACGGCGTCTCGGGGTTAGGATCGGCGGGCTGGGAGGGCCGACCATTTCGAGGAGCCTTTGGTTCGCTCGTGACAGATGGCGGCGCTTCCCAGCGCTCTTGCGCTAACGTCTTTTTGTTGCGCAGGCGCTTGCGCACTTCGTCAGTCACCTTCCACTGCTCTGCCAGCGCGCGAGCCTCGGGTTTAGTAATCGAGTTGCCTTCGAGGTCTTGGAGCTCATAGGGACGCTGCTCGCGGAGCACTGCGAGGATGCGTGGGATCAGCGAGCGGTTGGCGATGATGCACAGGGCAGAGTTGTGGTGTTTTCCGCGATGAACCATCAGATCGTGGTACAGCCGCGCACCGTGAGGGTCGTGGCGACGAAAGTGATCGGCGGCGAGGAAGAGGTCGCGCCTGAGAAGAGCCGGTCCGGCCTTGGTAATGTGGGTTCCTTTACGATCCAAGAGACCGGTGGCATCTGTTTCCGGAAACATTCCTGCAAATCCCTGCGCCTTGCACGTTGAGGCAAAGCGCTCAGGTTCACCGAAGTAGCAGAAGATGGTCGGGGCGGTCTTCTCGGCGATGCCCGGAATACTCATGAGCAATCGTTCTGGATCGCAACGCACGTAAGCTTCATCGAGCCGCTTCTCCTTGGTGCGGAGTCGGAGCTCGAGCTCCTCGACCATCTCGACCAACTCGATGGTGTGAGCCGGTGGCATCTGTTTCCGGAAACATTCCTGCAAATCCCTGCGCCTTGCACGTTGAGGCAAAGCGCTCAGGTTCACCGAAGTAGCAGAAGATGGTCGGGGCGGTCTTCTCGGCGATGCCCGGAATACTCATGAGCAATCGTTCTGGATCGCAACGCACGTAAGCTTCATCGAGCCGCTTCTCCTTGGTGCGGAGTCGGAGCTCGAGCTCCTCGACCATCTCGACCAATCTCTAGCCCATGTTTACCCTTTATGAGCACCCTAACGCTCGTAAGTGACTGAATTCAAAGGAACGGGGGTTGGATTTCGCCCAAAACGTAGAGACAGAGATTGTGCTTTGAGCGCCATTAATACGTTGTAATTGTGGACAATGACATGTAGTATGCGTGAGGACAGGTTATGTTCTTCCGCATCGTTCGGGCCGCAGGCGGCGGACTAAGCGCGTCGTCACGCGCGGCACCGCTCGCGCCAACTCGATCCTGACTGCACTCGGCATCGTTGAACGCGACCCGCCAGCCTTCTCCGAGGAGGTGCTGTCAGCGTAGAGACAAACCGCCGATCTCGATCCTTTGTTTTCGATGACTTAGACACCTAAAAGGGAAACATGGGCTAGAGTCGATTCGATTTGCTCCTCAGGCAAGAGATGATGCAGGCCGAGGGTTCGTTGCGCGATGACCAACAACTTGGCGGCCAAACGCTTGGCATAGCTCTTCTGAATTCGTCCCCGGTCCTTCAGAAGTTCTGCTAGCTCGTCGACTTGTAGCGTGGCGATGGTTTTAGGCCTCTGCTCGCGGAGGAAGCTCCGAGCATGCGCGGAATCGAGATCTCCGAACGCTCTACTGATGCCGGGCCAAACGGCGTTGGCGTAAGCAATGAGCTGATTCTTCAGGTCCACCAACTGCTTCACCATCGAGTTCCGCTGGCTCACCTGTATCTTGAGCTCTCGAATCTCAGGCCGCGGAACATAAGTTCTCCCCAGCTGCTTGGGGTCGAGCCAGGGTAAGCGTGCCATGATAAACGCGTCGACCTCGTCCGTTTTCACCTTCGGGGAAAGGCATTTCCGAAATTCCTTCACCTGGTTCGATTTCGCGAAGCTCACTTTGTGTCCCCGAGCCAGGAAAAAGGCAGTGACGTACTCGCTCGTTGGATACGTTTGCTCCATGACGACGTGAAGCTTCGTACCTTCCTTGGCACCTTCGAGCCCAGCCACTTCCACGCGTTCCAGCTCATCGATGCCGAGCTCGAACCGAACGGCGTTTCCAATGATCGTGCCGTCCGTGTCCGCCACCATCGCTACGCTCGGCGCGCGGATGCCCAGGTCTATTCCTACTACTCTGTACTACTAACCCGAAAAAGCTTCTATTTCTTGCAAGAATTTGAGCGGCTGCGGCCGGATCCGCAAGAGGGTAAATCAGTTAGAAGAGGCACCGCGGCGAAGAATTGGGACGGCGCACACTGAGAATGGGACCGAGGCGCGAAGCGCCGAGCACCACGAGCTGACCGCTGAATGCTGACCGCTGACCGCTCGCGGCGGAGCCGTCCTCCAATTTGGTTGCGGCTCCGCCGCGCTGTGTTTCATCATCACTCTCCTTGACCTTGTATCTTCACGCGGAGTGGGAATCACGCCCAGGTGGCCACTCATGCGCCCACCTTCATATCCCGGCATTCCATTACAGGCTTGTTCTGAGGTTTCCTAACCATGTCGGTAGGCATGAGGGAAAACTCCATCCCAATGGGCAGTCGCACGAACCAAGACCAAAAACTAAGACTCCCAATATGAAGTTCATTTCCCCACAACCGTTCTGAAGCTCCGTCAGGATAACCTCAGCTGCAAGCTCTGCCTCCTTCCAAATGCGCCATCGTCCTCCTTTTCCACTTTTCCACAGGGAGCTGAACCCTTCTTACTCCTGTTGAAAACAAAATTTGTGTTTCTTTGTGATTCAAAGACGATTTGAGAATACCGGTCGAGGTCTACAAGGCCCGCGACACACGCCTCGACCGCACTGTCGCGATCAACGTGCTGCCCGAGCACGTTGCCTCGAACCCCGACTTGAAGCAGCGGTTCGAGCGCGAGGCCCGGGCGGTCGCCGCCCTGAACCACCCGCACATTTGTACCCTCTATGACATTGGAAGGCAGGAGCCTTCGACAGAGTTGTCCAAGGACTACAACGTCCTGGCCTCGCTCGCCGAGGAGGCCGAGATCGGCTTGTCGGATTTCTGTCGGGAGTTCACGGAGGTTCGCGCTGCGACCGAGAGAGAGAAGGAGTGCCGGCGTTGCTTGGGCGAGCGCCGGAAGTCGAGGTCGTGGACGAGGAGCGACCTGGGGCGGGCGTGAGCAAAGAGAGCGTTCGACGCGAACCAGGCGTCCAGCCCTGGCGCACAGCTGCCCCCGGCGGTTCATTCTCGCTGGCGCGAGATTGAGCGGGAACCTTGACGCGCAAAGAACGACCTGAGACGACGAGGTGACCGACCGAGGCCCACAGGGCGGCAGTCGCCAGCCACTGCCAGAAGGCGAAGCTCAGCCATACGGGCACGCCCATCTCCCGCCAGCTGGTGTCGACCCAACCGAGATCACGTTGATCGAGGTAGAGCCCCAGCTGGCTGAGTCCGATGGCGACGAGCGGTCCAATCGCGAAGAACGTGGGCCAGGAAGAGACTTGGCGCAAACGCAGCCGGTGAATTTGCAAGGCGGGGACACCGGCGTAGAGGCTGAGGAAGGAAAGGAGTGCCAGGACCTCGTGGCCTTTGCGCACGATCTGGGAGAACTCAAAGAAGAACAGGCGCTCCAGACCGACCACCACGCCCAGGACGATGCCCAGTTGCAAGGAGCGTAGGCCGAACCTCGCGAGCCGGTGAGCGGCACCACCGCATTCGCGAATCCATTCTGTCGCGGGCCACAGGAGTGCGAGCGAGAGGACAAGTCCCGCTGCGAAGAAGACGCTGCCATCGGGGTTGTGCTTCCGCGAGGCTAGGGCGGACATCACCGTGTAGACCCAGTCGAACCCTCCGGGAAACCGTCTGGTGGCGAGAACGACCGCGATCACGATCGTCATCGCGGAGAGCGTGAAGGCAACGAGCGCCCGCGTATAGGAGACCGATCTCGACGGGGACATCGGATCTCAGCCGCCGAGCTCGGCGGCCGTTGCCTGGTAGCAAGCGAGCGCCTCGGCGCCGAACAGCGCGAAGACGATGCGATCGATCGACGCTCCTTTCTTCAACGTGTCGACGACGCTCGACAGGGCGACGACGGCGGCTCGTTCTAGCGGATACCCGTAAACGCCGCAGCTGATGGCCGGGAAGGCGACGCTTCGGAGGTCGTTTTCCATGGCTAGCTTCAGCGAGTTCGCATAGCAGGAGGCGAGCAGCTCGGGGTTCGCCTTCGGTTCCGCTTGCTTCAATCTCTACACCCCACGCGCTGGTCCTCGAGATAGAAATGCCTATCTGTATCTGTAGTCTCGGGCTTCACCGCCAGCGACGCCAGAAGGTAGCCGTGGAGACGCACGACTTACGGCCACCGCAAGAACACGTCGTTTTATCAGGCATCGCTCGCAATATCAAGGCGAAATCTCGCGGCTCGGCCATGACGAACGGCTCGACCATGACGAACATCAGATCATCGACTCTCGTCTCCTGTCTGCTTTCTTTCGTCGCGCGCGTTAGCTGTGCGTTAGCTGTCGCCGCTCCGAGGCTCCGCATCTCATTGAGTGCAAAGGCACTTGAGTATGGTGACGCCGAAGGAGGAATTCGAGCCCCCACGGGTGTTCCCCTACGCCGACCCCGTCTCAACGTCCGCAATCCGATCCGTCCGGCCTGTCGGTCGGAGGTCGTTTTCTCAGAAAAGAGGCAATGTGCAAGTCTCGCCCGGTGCATCCCGTCTCGGGTGTTTCATTAAGTAGTGTTGCCGAGTTCCCCTGGTGTTCCCCCAGAAACGAATTCCGCTCGAGGCATCTCCGTAAACTGTTGAAGGAATGGCGCGCCCTGGGAGACTCGAACCTCCGACCTACAGATTCGTCGTCTGTGGCACCTCAAAGGCTCTAGCGGCGCGTCACGCCCTTCAGCTTGGCTCTCAAGTAATGGGGCTGGGCGCGGCTGAGGCGCGACGAACGCAACACCAGAAAGCCTCCGAGAAGGAATTTGTCATATAATCGTCAGTAGCTGGAGATTGATTATGAGCGCTGAGACACCCGTGGTAACCCGATCGCCGGAAATCCTTTGTGGAACCCCGGTATTCGACGGGACCCGGGTCCCCGTCAAGACGCTGATCGACTATCTGGAGGTTGGCGATAGTCTGGAGGTCTTTCTTCAGGACTTTCCGACCGTATCCTGTGAGCAGGCCGTTGCCGCTCTGCAAATAGCCAAGGAGGCACTGCTCCAGGATGCGGGTGCTACTTGACGAGTGTCTGCCGCGCCGGCTGAGGCCAGCGATAGTTGGTTACGACGTAGCGACCGTCTCAGATGCAGGCTGGGCGGGCAAGAGCAACGGCGAGCTTCTGAGATTGGCCGTGGATGAGTTCGACGTGTTTGTGACCGTCGATCAGAACCTTCCGGCGCAGCAGAATCTCCAGCGCTTCGAGATCAGCATCGTCATCCTGCAGGCACCCACCAATCGCTTTCAGGACCTTGAGCCCCTGATTCCAGACTTAGTCGATGCTCTGGCGACCATCAAACCTGGTGAACTTGTGAGGCTCGGGAGCGGTGGCTAACAACGTTTTGCCGAACCCTCGAGCCGCTCTTGCTGGCTTTTCCCACTAAGCCTGGCGGCGCGTCACGCCCTTCAGCTTGGCTCTCAAATAATCCCGATTCATCCTCGCGATCCAGTCGACGCTGATCGCTTTCGGGCAGACCGCTTCGCATTCGCGGAAGTTGGAACAGCTCCCAAAGAGCTCGGACTCCATCTGCTCGACCATGCTGACCGCGCGCGCGTCGCGCTCCGGCTGTCCTTGGGGGAGAAGACTGAGATGGCCGATTTTCGCGGCGGTGAAGAGCTGCCCGGCGCTATTGGGGCATTGTGCGACGCAGGCGCCGCAGCCGATGCAAGTGGCGGCGTCGAAGGCGTCGTCCGCGACGTCTTTCGGGATCGGCATCAAATTCGCTTCGGGGGCGCTCCCGGTGTTGACGGAGATGAAGCCTCCCGCTTGGATGATGCGGTCGAAGGCGGACCGGTCGACCATCAAGTCCTGCACGATCGAAAAAGCGGTCGCGCGCCACGGCTCGATGACGATGGTGTTGCCGTCTCCGTACTCGCGCATGTGGAGCTGACACGTCGTCGTGCGCGCTCTCGGCCCGTGCGCTTGGCCGTCCACCATCATGCTGCACGCGCCGCAAATCCCTTCGCGGCAGTCATGGTCGAAAGCGACCGGACGCTGGCCTTGTTCTTCGAGGCGTTCGTTCAGCATGTCCAGCATTTCCAGGAAGGAATAGTCTGGGCTGATGTCGTCGACCTCGTAGGTCTGAAGCGCGCCCGGAGCGTCGTTCGTCTCCTGGCGCCAGACTTTCAGGGTCAACCTCACTATTTATAGCTCCTTTGGGTGAGCTGCACGGCTTCGAACTCGAGGGGCTCGTTGTAAAGCGTGGGGGACGAGAAGTCTCCCGTGTGCTCCCAAGCGGAGACGTGGGCGAAGTTCTCGTCGTCGCGCAAAGCCTCGCCTTCGCTCGTTTGGGATTCTTCCCGGAAGTGACCGCCGCAGGACTCCTTGCGGTCGAGCGCGTCGATGCACATGAGCTCCGCGAGCTCGAAGAAATCGGCGACGCGGCCCGCGCGCTCGAGCGACAAGTTCAACCCTTCGCCGTTTCCCGCGAGGTTCAAATTGGCGTGAAACTCTTCGCGCAGCGCGGGAATTTTCTGGAGCGCGCTCTCGAGCGCTGCCTCGCTCCGTGACATCCCGCACTCGTCGCGCACGATCTGGCCGAGCTCACGATGGAACGAGTCCACCGTACGCTTGCCGTTCGCTTGCATGAATCTTGCGAGGCGTTCGGCCACTTCTTTCTCGGTTTGCTGGAACGCCGCCCCACGCGCGCTCGCGGTCTCACCGAGATGCGGAGCGAGGTAGCTCGCGAGCGTATAGGGCACGATGAAGTAGCCGTCGGCGAGTCCTTGCATGAGCGCGCTCGCGCCGAGACGGTTCGCGCCGTGATCGGAGAAATTGGCTTCACCGATGACGAAGAGACCGTCGACGTTGCTCATCAAGTTGTAGTCGACCCAGAGGCCGCCCATCGTGTAGTGAGGGGCGGGGTAGATGCGCATCGGAACTTCGTAGGGATTTTCTCCCGTGATGCGCTCGTACATTTCGAAGAGGTTTCCGTATTTCGCTTCGATGGCGTCGCGGCCGAGGCGTCCAATTGCGTGGGCGAAGTCGAGGTAGACGCCGTTTTTCAACGGGCCCACGCCCCGGCCTTCGTCGACGACGCCTTTGGCGTTGCGCGACGCCACGTCGCGGGGGACGAAGTTGCCAAAGCTCGGATAGCGGCGCTCGAGATAGTAATCCCGCTCGCCGTCCGGAATGTCGCGGGCCCGGCGGCTGTCCTCCGCGTTTTTCGCGACCCAGATGCGCCCATCGTTCCGTAGCGATTCGCTCATCAGTGTAAGCTTCGACTGGTACTCGCCTGATTGCGGGATGCATGTCGGGTGGATTTGGGTGAAGCAAGGATTGGCAAAGAGCGCGCCGCGGCGGTGCGCCCGCCACGCTGCCGTGACGTTGCACGCTTTCGCGTTCGTCGAAAGAAAGTAGACGTTGCTGTAGCCGCCGGTGGCGAGCACGACAGCGTGTCCGGCGTGCGAGGCGATCTCACCGCTCACGAGGTCGCGGGTCACGATGCCCTGCGCCCGGCCGTCTTCGACGACGACGACGAGCATCTCGGTGCGCGGGAACATCTGGACCGTTCCGGCCTCGATCTGGCGCGCCAGAGCTTGATAAGCGCCGAGCAAGAGCTGTTGTCCCGTTTGTCCGCGCGCGTAGAACGTCCGCGCCACCTGGGCGCCGCCAAAGCTGCGGTTGTCCAAGAGCCCGCCATATTCACGCGCGAAGGGGACACCTTGCGCGACCGCCTGGTCGATGATCTCGACACTGACTTCGGCGAGACGGTAGACGTTGGATTCACGGGAGCGGAAGTCGCCGCCTTTGATCGTGTCGTAGAAGAGCCGGAACGTGCTGTCGCCGTCGTTGCGATAGTTTTTCGCGGCGTTGATGCCGCCTTGGGCCGCGATCGAATGCGCGCGTCTCGGGCTGTCCTGGAAGCAGAAGCACTTCACGTTGTAGCCCGCTTCCCCGAGCGTGGCCGCGGCGGCGGCGCCTGCGAGGCCCGAGCCGACGACCACGACTTCGAACTTCCTCCGGTTGTTGGGCGCGACTAGCTTCAAATGGTCGCGGTAGCTGCTCCATTGCGTCTCGAGCGGTCCCGACGGTGCCTTAGCGTCCAACACTGACCCAACGTTAACCCCAATCGAACAATAATTCATGACGCTAGCGCGAGTTCGATTCTTTCAAAGAGTGTCTGAGTGGAGGAGTTTGTGGCCATTCGGAGCGCGTTTCGACCACTAACGTGAACGAGGCGGCCGGCTTTGTTGATGATGCGGAAGCGGATGGTGCGGATGGTGTGCAGCAGATGGGTGCATGTACGCTTTCGAGAGATGCCTTTCGTTTCAGCGATGGTGTCGAGCTGAAAGCTGCGACACAGGTTGTGTGCGAGCACGTTCAACTGTTGCCAGGCGCTATTGGCGGCATAGTTTTTAGTGGGCACGACGTCGAGAGCGAACTGGCTGCGCAATTCGGCGAAGGTTTTCTCTTGGCCGCCTCGCCCAGCAGCGAAGTACCAAAGGCGTTGGACGGTGAGCGATTTGTTGGTGGCGACGGCTGAGTACTCGAAGTAGCCGTCGTCTGGAGAAAACAGGTCGAGCTGGAAGTTCTTCGCCGTTCGATGTCGAACTCGCTTCCGATAGATCGCGATCCGGACGGTGATATTCCAGGGCTCGATGAAGTGTTTGATGGAGAAGCCGTCGATTTCGTCACTCACGCGGTGCCATCGCTTGCGCCCAGCGACGACCTCCTTTAGGCCGAGCCACGGCCAGAACGGAGCCTTGATCGCGAACTCGCTTCGGGAGCGCTCTAGCCTCTTGAGAATCTTTTCGTTGAAAAACGCGGCGTCCGTGCGGAATTCCAGCTTTCGGGACCGACCGAACTGGCCCCGTAGCTCGCCTATCAGTTCCCGTAGAAACGCATCGGCACCCTTGGAGTCGTGAACGTTGCCAGAACGATTTCTGGATTTGAGAATCTGGCCCGTCTGAGCCAGGTGAGCGAACAAAGGGTAGTAACTTTTATTCTTCTTGCGATGAGGATTGAATCCTCGAAACGCCCATCCAACCTGATTGCCTGCCTGAACCACGGTGCCGTCCATATCTACCGTCAGACGGTTCAGACCCAATCGCTCGATCTGCTCGTGGACCAATACACCGTTCAACTCCGATGGGCCCTTGAGCCGCTCTCCCGTGAATTGCTTCAGCCAATTCACGATCGTCGGACGGCTCGGTAGTCTTCTCAACCCACAGAAGCGAAGCAGCATCGGGTCATCACAGACATACTGCAGGTGCTCTAGACGACGAGCTCCCACGAGCAGCATCCCAACCAACACCAGAACCAGTCGGACGCTCCCGTAGTCCGACCGAATGCCTTTTCCTCTGCACGCCTTTCCTACCCGGCGGCTTAGCTCAACGCGGCGCAAATATCGTGAAAACAGTTCCAGTCCACCAAACGAGCTCAGGTTCTGCTCTGTGAACTCGATCGGAAGATCCTTGTTGAAGTTCCGGCGAAATCGAGAGAGTTTCAAGCGCACTATAGGGGCCTCTGGTCGTTTGGTGTTTTGTTTGGAAGCAACGCTCCAAACATAAACCCAGAGGCTCCTTTGTCAATACTTTCGCGCTACTTTGCTCTCTTTTTTTTGCGATTAGGGTTAATATTAGTCACGAAACGATGCCCGTCAGCACGGCGAGGGGAACGCTGATGAACCCGAGGCTCACGACGACGGCGAAAGCGACGGCGAAATAGCGCCGCCAGGCGTTGTAGCTTGGATGGTTGAGGCCGAGCGATTGAAACATGCTCCACAAGCCGTGATAGAGATGCATCCCGAGGAGCAGGTTTGCCGCGATATAGATGAGCGCTATCGGCGCGACCTGAAAACCGCTGACCAAGTTCGCGTAGGGATTGCCGAGCACGAAGTTGTGATGGACGTTCCCCCAAGTCAAGTGCATGAGGTGATAGACGATGTAGAAAGCAATGAGATAACCGCTCCAGCGCATCGTTCTGGCCGCGTAGTCGAGCTGCACGCGCTGGCGGGTCTCGTAGTCTTTGTCACGCGCGCGTCGATTGATGAGCGTGAGAGACGTCGCCGACCACACGTGGAGAACGAGTGCGAGGGTCAGGCCGCCGCGGACGAGCCAAAGAACTCCCGACTCGGGGAAAAGAGGCGTTCCCATTTCGCGCAAGAATTCCGCATAGGCGTTGAATTTTTCGGCACCTTGGAAGACTTTCAGGTTTCCGGACATGTGGCCGACGATCCATCCGAAAAGGATGAAACCGGTCACGGCCATGATGGCTTTCTTGGTGATCGAGGACATTTGGCTACTACAGCTTACTTACGTTTTAACGGATCGCGCAATCCCAGGGATGACAATCGCGCCGAGAGTCTGGGCCTAGCGACCCGACCCAAGGCCAAGCTGTCCGAGACCGTCGGCAAAGAGTGCTGATTAGTCGCCGATACGTCCCGCCTGAGTCTCCTCGCGCGTAGTCCGGAGAAACCGAGCGAGCTCCGTGCCTCCGGTGCCGCGCGCTTCCGCCGGGTCGGGTGCGTGCTTCGTGATGTAACGGATAGCGAGCTCGAAATGGACCTTGCGAAAGCGGTCGAGCGACGCGATACAGGCGTCGTAGCTCTCGCGGAGACGCGGGTGACGTCCGCGTTGGTCGAGGACAAAGGCGCGGACCGGCGCGTGGTGTTCGAGGTCCTCGATGAAGCGCCGGTGAGTCGGCGGCATGTGTGCGCGCATGGCGAGCAGGAAAGGCTGCGAGTCGTCGTGCTCGTGGACCACCCAGCCCGGCGTCGAGCGCCTGGAAGAGTGAGCTCTGTGCCGCGCTTCCCCCCGAGAGCTTAAGAGGCTCCTCGCTCACGCCTTTATAAATGATGCCCTCACCAGGCCACCCCGCCAGAAAAGGCCGGAAGATGCCCTCTACTGTGAGCCGCCTTCAGTCGAACCCCCGGCGCGGATGACGATCCCGTCCTTCATCACCATCACCGTGCGCTCCATCGCGGAGATTCGCTCAATGGATCGCCCGGCACGGCGACAAGATCGGCAAGTTTGCCGGACATGATGCTGCCGCGATCATCGAGACCCAACGCCTCCGCGGTCCGACTGGTCCCTGCACGAATCGCGTCGAGCGGTGTCATGCCAAGGCGCACCAGATACGCGAACTCCTGCGCGTTCGAGCCATGAGGGATGACTTGGCCCACGCGGCCGCCCCGGCACGCAGCCCACCCCGCTCTTCGTCCTCGCCGGCGCAAAGTCGAACGGCGACGCGCCCCGGCTCAACTATCGGTCCTCAGGTCGCATCTCGACTTTGAACAGCGATTCTATTCACGGCGCGCTCTACGACCTCTCTTCTGTAACGAGAAGTATCCTGAGGTTGTGCACCTGCGTCCACGTCGTATCTTGCCGTTATGGTGAAATTTCCTTCTGCCGGCTGTGATTGCATGAAGATCTTGACACGCGTGGGGTACGGGTTTTCTTTATCTCCAGCCCATTCCCAGGTTATCGTCCCAACGAGGTCTGGCGCGCCCGATTGGTTCACGGTTGCTCCGGCTGCAGCGAGCGCTTCTTCCAGATCCGCCGTCACTTCTTCAGCATATTCACCTTCGAGCTGAATTTCACCGATAGCAACTCCTTCGAGTTGTGTTGATGATCCGCAGCTCATGCACAACCCTGCAAAAAGGAGAACAACAAGAAACAGAAGTACTAGTTTCATGATTCCTTCCTTTCTCGTAAACACCGCCGTCTCTATGGCTGCCCAATACCAAGCTGCGTGTCAATACGCTACGAAATGCAGCGAAAAATACCAACGCCGCGGCTTGATTGGTTGCGCCAGGATCGGCGGCGGCGTCATCATACACCTCCCGACGCGCCGATGTGACCCCTCCGTTCGACCATCGCCGAAGACATCGTGCTCACCGTCTAGGATCTGACGGCCGGCGTCGCGCAATTGTTTGTAGAGTGCGGGTCTGAACCTGCAGACGGTCTTTTCGTCGTCGATGGCGGCCTCGTATTCCGGCCGCTGGATTTGGATACGAACCCGTTCTGCACCACGAGAGACGCGACAAACGAATCTCTCCAGCGTGCGACGCACGTGACAACGGAGTCTCGGAGCTGTATAACTTCGCTAGATGCCGATGAAAGGCGCGGCTTATTTGGCAGGAGCGAGGGGGAGCAGGCCATGACCGAAGCGAAGGCGTTTCAGCGACCGAGTCGAATAGAGGCCCTCTTCAATCGCTTGATGGGCAAGCTTGTCGCAACTGGGCTGGGGCCGGGATACATGCGTGTTCTTGACGTCCGCGGGCGAAAGTCTGGGCGTGTGCTATCGACCCCCGTCAACCTTCTCGAACTGGACGGCGCTCAGTATCTTGTGGCGCCCCGAGGAAACACACATTGGGTTCGAAATGCCCGGGCTGCAGGTCGGGTTAGGTTGCGTCGTGGTCGCAGTAGCTTCAATTATCGGGTCGAGGAGATTTCGACTCAGGAAAGCCCTGATGTTCTGAAGGCGTATCTGAGCGAATACGTTCGAGAAGTACAGCGTTGTTTCTCAGTTCAGGACGGAGCGGATCGTGAGGCCTTCTTGGCCGTTGCACCAGAGCACCCCGTGTTTAGGCTGCATGCTACCGACGAAGCTGTCTGACAAGCGCTTCAGATGGACGTGAAAGCTCGGCCGCTGTCTGCACGCCGCTGACCCCGCGTTTCTGGGAGAAAAGGTGCCCGGAATCGAAAAGAACCAGGCGTTTGTCTTTTCTCGGGGGCGCCGAACGTGTTAAGGGATCACCCGTCAGGTATAGAACCACTCACACAGAGAACCTGAGTACCGTTCGCGAAGGCCAGGCCGTTGAGTTGCGCTCGCCGATGTCGAAGTAAAGGGCGAATGCCGACGAGGAATCCGTCTTGGTCGAGCTCCAGGGGCAGCATGACGTCAGTTCGAAAGGAGGGTAGATATGGCACGTCCACCCGCCACAGTCTGACGACAGCTCCTCCTCGTACAGCGCCTCCAATTCTTCGATCGTCGGGAGTCTCCAGTTCGCACGACCGCCCAGCTCAAGATCCGTGCAGTACTTCTCTGCGTTGTTCCAGTCCACGTCCGCGCCGCCATCGTTCGTTGTCCACACGAGTCCCGTCTGGCTGTCTCTGGCCGTTCCGTTACCGTTGTCTTTGAAGCGTTTCGAAAGCTCTGCGCGAAGGCGTTCTGCTTCGGTCTCCCGACGTTTCCCTTGCCTTTTTTGCTTGGCTTCTTAGGACACTGCGCTTGATCCCGCTCCAGACGAGCACTTGCGGCCCGCGGCTCGGAGCTCGTCATCTTCCCCTCCGGCACGGTCTCGGGCTCAACTCCGCGGGCCGGCGTGAGCAAAAGCGTCGCGAGGATCTCGCCTACAGAACACTCATGCAGCATCGCTCGGAGCTCGACTGCAAACGCATCGTCCTCACGCACATGAGCGCCGATATGCTCTCGCACCTTCCCGATCTCGCGCTCGAGGCGGCGCACGATGGCCTCGAAATCGTTCTTTGACAGGGTCTGTTCAGTCTGGACGGGCAATACCACTACTTTATGAAGTCATCGAACTGCTCGGCGAGCCAGTCGAACGCGCCTGGAGTCAGATCCCACGGGCCTAGGAGCTCGTGAGAGCAATGGAGCGCGTCTTCAATCACTTTCGAATCTGGTGGAAGCTCCAAATCGAGAAGAGCGGCGGCGGCGATGGGATTTTCCTCTAACGCGCGCCCGAGCGCTTTCCGCGATCGCTTTCCAACCCCGTGACGCCCAAAAGCGGCGAGCGCCTTCGCGTATTGCCAAAGCGACTCCTCGCTAGACTCGTAGACTTTGATGTGATGTTCGGCGTCCTGGAACCGGCGCGCTTCCAGTAGACTTGTGAGAAGGCAATAGCGGACGGACTGGCGGTCGCGTTCGTCGTGCTCGAGAACTTGCTCGAAACAGGCTATCGCTTTGTCTGCCTCGTCTACATTCTCGAGCGCATGCCCGAGGCCGTGAAGCGCTCTCAAATATGGGCGGGTCGGGTAATACGCCCACAGATCACCGCGAGAATTCTGGAGCGCCTTGCGGTCGAGAAATTCGTCTCCCGCGGCCACGGCTTTTTCGTAGAGCTTCAGTGCCTCCTCGGGCGCAGGGGTGTGCTCGGCTTTGAGAACGAGCGCGTCGACGCATGCCGGATCGAGCGCGAGGGCACGTTCGATCAGCTGAATTCGGCGCCGCCCCCACGCGTCGAAAGCAGCAAAACAGGCTTCCTGGGCACGCTCTCGATCGTTTCTGGGCGCATAAGATATCTCGTCGATGGGACCGCTCAGCTCGTTCTTGAGAATCTCTTCGAGCTCCTCAGGCGTACTGTCGGGAAGCTCCTCCAGTTTTTGGTGAAGCAAGAAATTGGTACGCTCGAATGCGCGCGGATCCGAAAGAATTTTCTGGCGAGCAAGCTCTTTACGCGTCGGGGGTTCCAATAGGAAAGGGAGGGCGAGCTCGTAGGTTCGGTCCGCGCCGTCGGGTGTCTCGACGACACGCGTCCAGCGTCCCTCGTCGATCTCCTTGGGACCGCTCGCGGCGAGCGCCGCCAAGAGACCGGTGAGGAACTCCAGAACCCGAGGGCTCGGCCGCTTCACCCGATTCGTCGATTGGACATTCATCGCGAGCGGGTAGGCCTTCGGCCCCGCCGCGGGGAGCTCGTGATCGACCCATAGAGCACCCTCGGACATGGGCAGCCGTGCGATGGAGCCGTAGAGTAGGCTCCAGAGACGACCGCTCCCACGGCCCATGACCTCTTCACCCGAAGCAATGTGCCAGAACTCCATCTTGTCGTCGAAGAAACCGAGCCCCTCCGTCGCACCACCCATGCCCAGCACGGTGGCATAGTTCATTCCTGGTGGGGCGCCGCCGCGGATCTCGATAAGGTCCCGGTCCGACAAGTGACGCCAGGGCGCGGACTCATAGAACGTGCGAGCGGCTTCCGCGTAACGCCGCATCGCATCCACGGTCACGCCCTTGACCTCGAGCGCGCCGGGGAAGTCCGGGACACCGAAGTGGCCCGCCATGCCCGAGAGAAGATGGTCGACCCCTTCGAGCTTGTCGCGCCGCGAGATCTTGATGTCGCTCGTCCCGAGCCGCTCGCGCAGGAGCGCCAGAAGCCCGTCATCCGACACCTCGATGCGTTCAGGGCGTCGCTGAACCTCCGCCAACGACTCATCGAAAAGCGTGAGGATCTCCTTGTCGGGCCCTCTCGAATCGTGGAGCTCGCCCGTCTTCGCGAAGCGTTCACGCGTAGACACCCAGAGCGGCAACCAAGGCTTCGACGCCTCGCGATCTTTGATCTGGATCCAGAAAGGCGCTTCGAACCACCCGCCTTGCCAGACCTCTCCCTTTCGCTGCGGCAACGTGCTCGGAATCAACGGTGTGCTCGGCATATCAAAAGACCTGGCCGGAGAGCCTACGCAACGTCGGCCTCGGCGTCAAGCCCGCTACTCCAAGACGTAGGCGCTGGCCTCCTGTACTTCCGGAGCTTTCTTATGGGACTTATATACTTAACCCTAATCGCAAAATCTTCGAAGCACGAAAACGCGAAACAGCCGCACTGGGCGCAGGCGAGAAGCTCGTGCTGGGGCACCCGCTCGCCGCCACTATAGGTGATTCTGCACGGTGTATGCAGAACCTGGAAAAGGTGCCATTCACGGGTGTAGTTAAATATGTAAGTCCCTTTCTTATGCATCCCACAGGTGCTATGTTGGCTGGCTTCACATCCCGATGGGTGACGCCCTTCTCGTGAGCTGCTTCCAACACGTGGTGCGGACGCCCGTGATCCTGGACAACCTCATTAACCTGAAGTTCCTGGCTGAAAAAGCCAAGATCCGGTGTTGATCCAATGAGATAGTTGGAATCAATGGTGCTGGCTTCTGTCTACACGGTGATACCTTTGAGCAGGTCGTAGGCTCTCTGCTGTTTCGAGTCCGGAGTTGTCGTGACATCGAAGGTGGGCTCGTCGGGTCCGGCTTCCGGTCGCCGATATTTGTTTCGGACGATGTTGCTGAGAAGGCGCAGCAGCGTGCGGAAGCTGGAAGCTCGACTCCCATCGTCAAGCTTCTTGGTTTGTATCTTGCGCAGGGCGGCCTCGGAGCGCTTCGCCGGAGCAACCGGGTCACGCCTGGCCTTCGCCTGCTGGTCCTCGTCAGAGAATAGCAGCGGCCGCCAAGCCTCCATCATGTGCCATAGGACGTAGTAGGCCAGCATGCACAAGAAGACGTGCGCCCGGACTCGGTTTTCGCGCCGGTGACGAATCGGCCGCACCTTTAGGTCCATGCTCTTGAAGGAACGAAACGCCCTCTCGACCTGGGTCAGCAACTTGTAGCTGCGCACTGTGTCGTCGGTTTTCATCCGCTGCTCAGCAAGACTGGTGCGGATCACGTAGATGCCGTCAAGGGCAGCTTCCGCAGTGACCTTTGTGTCGTCGATTTCGAAGCTAAAGCTGTCGTCGCGAATGTCCAGCTTGAAGTGCTTGGGGGATGTCCCGCCGGATGTTGAATTTGGGGTAGCGGCGGCTCCTTGGCCGGCCTAAGAATAGGTCTGCCAAACCAACCGTCTCCAGAGGGGGACAAGGAGCCACCATGCCAAGGAAATCAAAGAAGCCAGTAAGAAAACAAACGCACTCGCCTACGGGCAAGGTAGTTGGCCAAGTCGGTCAGATACTGCTACCGATGATAGCTGGGATCGCGGCCACGAAGGCGGACCTGACGGAATGGGTGTACGAGCAAGGACTGACCGCATTGCACCTACTCCTGAGAGAGGACGCGGAGAAGATCGCGGGGCCGAAGGGCAAGCACGAGAAGGAGCGAACTCATAACCACTGGGGGAGCACGGATGGGGAGCTGAGCTTCGGCGGTCGTCGAATCCAAGTGTCGCGACCTCGAGTTCGTTCGAAGTCGGGCGAGGAGGCGTCGCTTCCACACTTCGAAGCCTTCCGCGAAGAAGACCCGCTTCCGGAGCGAGTGCTGAACCAGATCTTGGTGGGGGTATCGACCCGAAATTACGAATCGAGTCTGGACAAACCCTCGGCGAAGTTGAAGTCTCGTGGCACGAGCAAGAGTGCCGCCAGCCGTCACCTCGTGAGCCAGACGACTAAGAAGCTCGAGGAATACCTATCTCGGAGGCTAGAGGAGTTCGAGCTTGCGGCACTAATGATGGATGGCCTTGAGGTGGCCGGACAGACCGTCGTCGTAACTCTCGGTATCACAATAGATGGAACGAAGGTGCCCTTGGGTATATGGCTGGGCTCGACGGAAAACTCTCGGGTGTGCACCGCGATGTTGCAGAACCTTCTCGAGCGGGGATTGCGGATCGACGAATCGATTCTCTGCGTAGTGGACGGAGGCAAAGGGATCCGCAAAGCACTCGTCGACGTTTTGGGGGATCTCGCGGTTATCCAAAGATGCCAGCTCCACAAACTCCGAAATCTTCGCTCGTACCTTCCCAAGTCCCGTCACGCCTACGTGCTCCAGACAATGAAGGAAGCGTACAAATGCAAGAGTGCCGACAAGGCGCGCAAGCGACTTCAGGCATTGGTGTCGTGGCTCGAGCGAAACGGCTACGACGAAGCTGCCGGAAGCCTTCGCGAAGGGATGGAAGAGACACTCACGGTTGTGAAGCTCGCTCTACCCGAGTTACTTCGCAAATCTCTGGCCACGACAAACGCCATCGAGAATCTCAACGGCACCATCCGCAGAGTCTCGAGAAACGTCAAGCGGTGGAAGAGTCCTTCCATGATTCGCCGATGGACCGCTCTCGGCGTCGTCACGGCGGAGAAAAAGTTTCACCGTATCAAAGGCTATCGCCATATGGGCGCTCTCGTTCACGCGCTTAGAAGCAAACAGAAATCTCTTGACAGCGATGAGGTTGCTGCCTAAGAGTATTCACAGGTGCCGCCGCTACCCGACCAAATTCAACAGCGGCCGGGACATCTCCAGTGCTTGCCGACTTTGTACTTGTTGAGAACTCTGCCTACCCGCACACCGATTTTATCTTTACCATGCAGCTGACCCCGCCCGATCCGTTGGCGAATCCCTCCGAACTGCTTAGCGATCGTCCCCATGTGTCGCTTCCACCGCTGGAGCCGTTTGTTGGCGAGCTCAGAGTTGCCGTTGGCGAGGCGCGAGGCGTCGGCATCCATCGTTGTCTCGTCTAGCTCGAAGTCGAAACCGTCGTCACGGATGTCGAGCCTGTAGTACCTGCCGACCTTGTACTTGTTGAGGAGCTTTTTCACTGCAGCACGGATGTCCTCCTTGCCCTGCAAACGGCGCCGCTCGACCATCCGACAAACTTTCTCCAGCTCCTTGCAGGTCGCTTCGAGCAGAGCACGGCGCCTGTGACGCCGCCTCTCGGCCAGCTCCGGATTGCGGCAAGCGACCAGCCTCTCGTTGGGGAAATCCGGGTGCGTCACCTCAAACAGATTCCGCTCGTCGAATAGCCCCATCTGGAGCACCCCATCGTCGAAAGCGAGGCGACGGTGCTCGAAGTGACGACCCTGGGCGACTCGGAGCCGAGAGAGCTACGCTTCGATTACGATCCGGCGACGCATCGCTTCGAGGAATGACGCTAGCGCCAAAGCGCGAAGGCCGGTAAGGCTTCAGCCGATCTTCGAGCGCGTCACGGATGCGCTCGAGGAGCTGCGACTCGCCGTCACTCGCCTCCGGATCGCCCTGGACGCGCGTCACTCCTCCGGGGCCTCGACCGTTCACAGCAACAACAAGTCCATACTTCGAATTTTGGGCCCGGCGCATAATAGATTAGAGGCCGAACGTGTCTACGGGCCGGAGTTCATCCAACGAAAGATCAATGAAAGACGGAAGTCTCGATCGCCATGAGGCTACTCCTCCCCAATGAGCGCTATCAGACCATCGGCCAAGGTGCCACGCCAGCTGACGTAGTCGTGGTCGCTGTTGATCTCACGGTAGGTCACTGAGTAGCGCTTCGCGCGAAGCACGTCCCGCAAATGCCGGTTGGTCAGGAGCATGCTCGGGCCGTCGTTCCGAGTCGGCCCTGATTCCAGCAGGCCGATGTCCATGTAGAAACGGATCCCCGAAGTCTCCTGGTCGACGATATGGCGCGTCAGCCACTCGTGCTCGGGGTCGTCAGGTTGTGTCCACCAGTAGGAGCCGGATTGGGAGAGCACGTTGCCGAACACGTCCGAATGCTGCACAGCCGCGAATGTCGAAGCCAATCCGCCATAACTCGAGCCAGCGACAATCGTACGAGACGCAGCCGAGGTGACACGCTGAGTCTCTCGGATCCACGGAACGAGCTCGTGCGCGAGAAAGTCGGCGAACGGCTCGTAGCATGGGAGCTCCTTGCCCTGATTCACGTTCGCTACCAGGGCGGCCCAGCGGTGGAATCTTGCCCGCGTTAATCTGAAGTTCCTGGCTGAAAAAGCCAAGATCCGGTGTTGATCCAATGAGATAGTTGGAATCAATGGTGCTGGCTTCTGTCTACACGGTGATACCTTTGAGCAGGTCGTAGGCTCTCTACTGTTTCGAGTCCGGAGTTGTCGTGACATCGAAGGTGGGCTCGTCGGGTCCGGCTTCCGGTCGCCGACATTTGTTTCGGACGATGTTGCTGAGAAGGCGCAGCAGCGTGCGGAAGCTGGAAGCTCGACTCCCATCGTCAAGCTTCTTGGTTTGTATCTTGCGCAGGGCGGCCTCGGAGCGCTTCGCCGGAGCAACCGGGTCACGCCTGGCCTTCGCCTGCTGGTCCTCGTCAGAGAATAGCAGCGGCCGCCAAGCCTCCATCATGTGCCACAGGACGTAGTAGGCCAGCATGCACAAGAAGACGTGCGCCCGGACTCGGTTTTCGCGCCGGTGACGAATCGGCCGCACCTTTAGGTCCATGCTCTTGAAGGAACGAAACGCCCTCTCGACCTGGGTCAGCAACTTGTAGCTGCGCACTGTGTCGTCGGTTTTCATCCGCTGCTCAGCAAGACTGGTGCGGATCACGTAGATGCCGTCAAGGGCAGCTTCCGCAGTGACCTTTGTGTCGTCGATTTCGAAGCTAAAGCTGTCGTCGCGAATGTCCAGCTTGAAGTGCTTGCCGACTTTGTACTTGTTGAGAACTCTGCCTACCCGCACACCGATTTTATCTTTACCATGCAGCTGACCCCGCCCGATCCGTTGGCGAATCCCTCCGAACTGCTTAGCGATCGTCCCCATGTGTCGCTTCCACCGCTGGAGCCGTTTGTTGGCGAGCTCAGAGTTGCCGTTGGCGAGGCGCGAGGCGTCGGCATCCATCGTTGTCTCGTCTAGCTCGAAGTCGAAACCGTCGTCACGGATGTCGAGCCTGTAGTACCTGCCGACCTTGTACTTGTTGAGGAGCTTTTTCACTGCAGCACGGATGTCCTCCTTGCCCTGCAAACGGCGCCGCTCGACCATCCGACAAACTTTCTCCAGCTCCTTGCAGGTCGCTTCGAGCAGAGCACGGCGCTTGTGACGCCGCCTCTCGGCCAGCTCCGGATTGCGGCAAGCGACCAGCCTCTCGTTGGGGAAATCCGGGTGCGTCACCTCAAACAGATTCCGCTCGTCGAATAGCCCCATCTGGAGCACCCCATCGTTGATGAGCTTGCGAATCGGTTCGGGACGCAGAGCGGTAATCCAGTCGACACCGTCCATCTCCCGCAACTCGTCGATCTGGGTCTGGGTGATCATTCCGCGGTCACCCACCATCACAAACTGCTCGATGCCGAAGCGCTCTTGCACCTTTTCTACCTGAGGCAACAGCGTTTTGGGATCGCCCGTGTTGCCCTCAAAGACCGATACTGACACGGGGATGCCGCGTTCGTTGGTCAGCAGACCGTAGTTGATCTGCAGCTTGCCTTTCTTGCCGTCACGGTCGTATCCGAGGCGGGCGATCGGACAACTCACACCCTCGAAGTAGCTTGAGGTTAGGTCATAGAGCGCCAGGCCGTCGTTTTGGAGATGGCGCGCCGCGAGTTTTTTTTCGATGACCTCCTGGCGTTTGAGAACCCAGTCCATGGCGGCATAGAGATCGTCTTCGCGGGCATCGCTCACCCCCAGGATTTCGGGCAGTGTGGTTGTGTGCCACCACTGGCTAGTCGCCAGCTTCGACTGCGGTTCGAGGATCCGGGCGACTACCATAGCCACGACCAAATCCCGCTCTGGTGAGTGTCGAGAACCAACGAGCTTTTCGAAACCGAGCTGTCTCATGGCGCTGAGCACCGCGTCGACGTGGCCATGGTGCCGGGAGCCGTTCTCGACGATTTTGAAGGCGACTTCAACCGAGACGAGCTTTTCCCCTTTGAGAATGCGTCGGATGGCGTCGACTGCGTCCATGGGCAATTTGGACAAGTTAGCGAGCGTGCGCTTGCGGACGTTTCCGCCCACCCGATAGGACTCACGCAGCAGGACCGCGGGGGTAGAGTTGCGATTGGGGATGATGTGGGTATGCATGCCCATCATAATAGCCTATGTATCAATGTGTATCAAACCATAAAAGGCTTTAGACATGCCTACATATTGCATCCCAAAATTAGCCTCTCGGCGTCCCTAAAGACGCGTAATCATTGAGGATTCACACTGTCAGTGGGTTCATTCGACCAAGGAACTTCAGGTTAAACTGAAGTTCTGCCCAGTAAGCCCTCCCACGCTTCGGTAAAGTACCTTTAGTCGCATGGAGTTACAGCGCTAGAGGTGTGATTTTTGCCTGCAATTAGTAGCCATGTTTTATTGTATTTGTTGTTGTTATATATGCCTATATAGTGTATATAGTAGCCATGCACATCGATATCGTGCCCAACCGCAACTCCAAACCCGCCGTTTTGCTCCGTGAGTCCTATCGGGATGCCAAGAGCAAGAAACCGCGCAAGCGCACACTTGCCAACCTGTCCAAACTGCCGAGCGAGCAGGTCGATGCCATCCGACGTATACTCAAGGGGCAAAAGCTCGTTTCGCTCGAAGACGCCTTCGAAATCGTCGAGAACGGCTCCCGGCACCATGGCCACGTCGACGCGGTGCTCAGTGCCATGAGACAGCTCGGTTTCGAAAAGCTCGTTGGCTCTCGACACTCACCAGAGCGGGATTTGGTCGTGGCCATGGTAGTCGCCCGGATCCTCGAACCGCAGTCGAAGCTGGCGACTAGCCTGTGGTGGCACACAACCACACTGCCCGAAATCCTGGGGGTGAGCGATGCCCGCGAAGACGATCTCTATGCCGCCATGGACTGGGTTCTCAAACGCCAGGAGGTCATCGAAAAGAAACTCGCGGCGCGCCATCTTCAAAACGACGGCCTCGCGCTCTATGACCTAACCTCAAGCTACTTCGAGGGGGTGAGTTGTCCGCTGGCCAGGCTCGGATACAACCGTGACGGCAAGAAAGGCAAGCTGCAGGTCAACTACGGCCTGCTGACCAACGAACGCGGTATCCCCGTGTCGGTATCCGTCTTTGAGGGCAACACGGGCGATCCCAAAACACTGTTGCCTCAGGTAGAAAATGCGCAAGAGCGGTTCGGCATCGAGCAGTTTGTGATGGTGGGCGACCGCGGAATGATCACCCAGACCCAGATCGACGAGTTACGGGAGATGGACGGTATCGACTGGATTACCGCTCTGCGTCCCGAACCGATTCGCAAGCTCATTAACGGTGAAGCTAGCTGCTATGTCGGCGCTCCTTTGGTGGACGAGATCGACCTTCGAAGCCCCGCCGATGACGACGATCCCGAGAGACTCCGCGAGCTCCTTGAGCTCCGCCAAGGATTGCAGCAAGTCGGTCTTGCTCGCGAGCTTTTCCAAATTGTCGATAGCGATGAGACACGACGCACCCGCGCCAGAGTCGATTAGCGTCTGTCTCATATCGCGAATCCGTGACACCGGGAGACCCGGCGTCGGCTCCACCGTGTAGATGCGCTGCAACCACTCTACGGCTTGTTCGCCGGTGCGGATGATGTTTTGCCACTCGTCGGAGTCTTTGGTGAAACTTCCGTCCCGAATGTACTCCGACGGTGCGCGGGACAGCCGCGACAGCGTGTAGAGCCGAAGCTCGGACTTGGTGCGCTCGAACGAAAAGTAGAGGCAAGGCACCTTGCACTGGTCCGCGATCTGGTCGACGAGCTGCTTGAGAAAATCCAGAAGGCGCGGTTGGTCTTCGCCGGCCAGCAAGAGGAATCCGGGGCCGAGGCCGCCCCAGTGACGGTCGAAGATCGAAAAGCCGGTCTTGAGGTGCTCGCCCTGCTGTTTCGTCAGATCGGCCAGGTAGCCGAGCCATTCGCCGCTCTCGGGTGCGAGGATTTCATCGCCGGCGCGTGCTGGAGAACCCGTTGGCGCACTCAAGCTCGCCGCTGGTTTCTTCGTGGGTGCGGCGACTTTCTGTCGGAGCTTTTTCGGCTCGCTCTTGCGCTCTCGACTTGGCTCGGGTATGTCGGCCGGCAGGGCTTCGGCTGGTGCCTCGGGGGGCGGAGGGAAGTTCACTTTGACCGACTGGTGCGTCTCTGCGAGCGTCGGCTTTGTCGGGGGAGCGACCTTCGCCTTCGCCTCGGGTTCTTCTGCCGCTTCTCCGTTCTTCACACCTTTGAGCCATCCGCTAAAGTTTCCTTGGACGGCTCGCTTCCCGTGAATAGGTCTTCGAGAAAGAAATCGTCAGGAACGTCGACCGAGCGTCGGTTCAGTGCTCGCAACAGGCTGTCTGCATCGACGGGGGTATTGTCCTGCGACATCTCAGATACTGCGGAATAGATCTTACTCGTGATCGGGAAATAGAAGTCATCCTGGTCCAGTTCTCTCAGGATGGTGTCTCTGAGCCCGGAGCTCTCCGAGCCGGCGCTCATACACAGTACTTGGAGAACAGAGGTCTCCACCGTGAGCAATTCTGCGAGATCCATGCGAATGCGGCTCCTGCTAGCGATGAGATTGCGTTATCTCACCATGCTAGCACCTAAACGCACGGCGCGCTCGTTCAGTCCGCGCGCAAGCTCGTCATCGGATCGATCCGGGCCGCGCGCCGGGCAGGGACGTAATTCGCGGTCAGAGCGACGGCGATCAGCACCACGGGGACGACGACGAGGGAAGTGACGTCGACGCTCGAGACCCCGAAGAGAACACTCGCGAGCATCCGGTTGAGATTCTCAAAATGAGAACAAAGTCAAGGCGTGAGGGTGACTTTTGTGCAGGCTTCGAGCTTATGGGCAAACAGCTCGTAGCCGCGCACACCGTCCTCGAGGGGAAGCCGGTGGGAAACGATCGCGCTCAGATCGTACTTTCCGTCGCGCACGAGCGGGAGAAGCCGCTCCATGTAATGACGCACCGGGCAGCGGCCGGCGCGATAGGTGAGGTTCTTGTCATAGGCTTCGCCTGGCGAGAAGGCGAAGCTCGATTCGGTGTGGACGCCGACGGCGGAGATGACACCGCCGGGACGGACGAGATCGAGGGCGAGGCGAGTGGCCTCCGGGCTTCCGACCACTTCGAGCACCGCGTCGGCGCCGCGTCCGCCCGTGGCCTCCTCGACGATGGACTTGGCGTCTTCAAAGACCGCGTGCACGGGCGTAGCGCCGAACCCCTTCGCGAGCTCGAGCCTCTCGGGAAGCTTATCGATGGCGAACAGCGTTTCCGCCCCGAGCTCACGCGCTCCCACGATCGCGAGCAGGCCGACGGGCCCGCAGCCGACCACCGCGTAGACGCCGCCTGGCTTGACGCCCGCCATGTCCGCGCAGAAAAAACCGGTCGCGAGGATGTCCCCGAGAAACAGAGCTGGCTCGTCTGCGATGCCTTCCGGAATCTTGAACGCGGTCGCGTCCGCGAGCGGCACGCGCGCGTACTCGGCCTGGACGCCGGCTAGGCCCTTGCCGTTCTCGACCCACCCGAAGAGCTGGCCGCGTGTGCAACGACAGGTGAGTCCTTGCTTGCAATAAAAGCACGTGCCGCAATTGGACGTAAAAGGCGACACGACAACGTCTCCGGGCGATAACGTGCCGACGGCGCTTCCGACTTCGACCACTTCGCCGAGAAACTCATGGCCCATCGGCGTTCCTGGATCGTTTCCCGTCTCCCGTCCAAAATAGACATGGAGGTCCGAGCCGCAAATCGCTGTGAGGCGGTTCTTGACGATAACGTCCGTCGAGGCTTCGATCTTCGGATCGGGAACGCTCTTGAGCGCGACGCTCTCGGTACCGCGGAACGTGATGGCCTTCATGGCGACAGCACCAGAAGCAGTGTCTCGAGCCACCGATCGGACAGATGGATCTCACCGTCGGCGTTCGGATGGACACCGTCGTAAGTTTGCGACAGAGGGTCGAAACCGGTGAAGTGATCGACGACGAGCACGCGGGACATCGCGGTGGACTTGGTCGTGGCGAGCTCCGGGATGCGTGCGTTCAGATTTCGAATGCGCGTATTGGCCGTGGAGCTGTCTGTCGGGATGATTTGGGCGAGGAGAAACGTCGCCTGCGGCTGCACCTCGCGCACGGCGTCGATGAGCTCGCCGAGCTCGTCGAGCGTGCTCTCGAGACTCTGGCGCTCGAAAACGTCGTTCGAACCGAGGTGAACGAGCACGACGTCCGGCTGGTGCTCTTCGGCCCAGCGGTGGATATCGCCGAGAATTTCGTCGACGCGCCAGCCCCAATGCCCCTCGTGATCGCGATCGAAATCGTCGTTTGGCGGCGGACCACGGTGGTTTAGGCGGAGACTCCCGACGAAATCGACGTTGTAGCCCTCGGCTTGAAGGCTCTTCCAGAGAGGGCGCCGGTAAGTGTTGTGGTCCGAGTCGCCCTGAGTGATGGAGTCGCCGAGCGGCATGATACGCACGAGCGGCATCGCGGCGGAGCCCGTGGAGCCTGTGGAGGATGTCGAGGCCGCGGGCGCCGCGGGCTGGGGAGGCGTCGCGCGCGTCTGCCCCGTCTCACAGGCCGACAAGAGCAGGGCCATCAAAGTCCACGAGAGAGCACGCATCCGTCAGAGATTAGCAGAATAGTGTAGAATGCGACCGTCCTAATGACCGGTCGTTTTCTGGCCGAATGCAGTTTAGACTGAGAGGGGGGGTTCGTCCGCCGGTAGATGCATTCTGAGCACGACACCGACAACCGCGACCGGATCCTCGACTTTCTCGGCTCGGTCGACCGACGTCTCCGCCGAAACGACGCCTTGACGCACTTGACGCAGGGTTTATGGGGATTCGTGTCGGCGCTGCTCTTTCTCAAGCTCACCGGGCTCTGGAGCTCCACCACCGCGCGCACCGTCATGCTCGTGCTTGCGGCCGCCGGAGTCGCCGCATGGGTCGTCTGGAACTACCTGGAGCGGCGGAGTCTCTCGCGCTCGGCCGTCGTCGCCGACCGAGGCGCCGATTTGAAAGACGCGCTCAAGAGCGCCCTTGCTTTTCTCGGGCTCGAGCAAACGTCCGAGTGGATGGAGCTCCAAATCGCGCGGAGCGCGGACGCGGCCTCGGAGCTTTCGCCCGCAGAAATGGCTCCGACCGTCGTCCCCACCAACCTTTATTATGCGTCGGGCATCGGCGTCGTTCTCTTTACTCTGTTCTCATGGAACCCAGGCTGGTTTCAGGAGCTCCAGAATGCCGATTTCTTTACGGCTACGCTCGGGCAGGAAGAGGAGGCCATCGAAGAGCTCCTCGACCAAGCCGAAGCTCTGGCCCCTGAGGAAGAAAAGCTCGAAGAGCTCTCGGAGGCTCTGGACCGGCTGCGCCGGAGGGACATCGAGCTTTGGGAGCGTCTCCAAGAGTTGAGCGAGGCGCAAGACGCGCTCGCTGCGAGCCAGGTGGATATGGAGCGGCTTTCAATGGATCTCGAGGAGCTCGCCGCCCAGCTCGAGTCGACGGCCGCGCTCGCGGATCTCGCGGAAGCTCTGAAGAATCAAAACACGGAGGAAGCCGCCAAGCTTCTTCGAGAGCTCGCGGAGCGTCTCGCGAGCGCCGAGACTTCCGAGGAGATTCAAGCGCTGCTCGAAGCCCTGCAAAACGCCAACGTTCAAAATCAAGAGCTCGCGGAAATGATGGAAAACCTCCAGCAGGCCGCCGGTGACCTGTCGCCGGAAGACCTCGCCAAGATGGCGCAAAGCCTCGAAGCGATGGCCGAGCAGCTCGAGAACATGGGGCAGCAGATGGCTCAGCAGGACATGGACCAGATGAGCGAGGAAATGCAGCAGCTGCAAGCGTCGATGGGTCAGCAGCAAGCCGGCGAGCAACAGCAATCCGGGCAGCAGCAGGAAGCTTCGGGACAGGCGATGCAGAGCGCGCAAGGCATGATGAGCAATCAAATGCAGATGGCTCAGATGCAGGGGGACCCCTCGAGCGCGGTGCCCGCGGATGCGGGGCCGGCCGGGGATACGACCGGCCCGGGCGGCGGCGGTGACGAGCAAGTTTTTGGGGAGGCGACGAGCCTCGAAGTTCAGCTCGAGCTGGAGATGCTCAGCCAGGAAGAACAAGAAGAGCCTATCCCTGAAGAGATTTTCGAAAGACTGTCTAGAGAAGAGAAGTCCACCCTCAACTACGAAGTCATTCAGCAGCGTGGGGACTATGCCGAGGAGAGCGCCATGGAGCGCGAGGGTGTGCCCTGGCAATATCGCTCGTTGGTGAAGCGTTATTTCTTATCCATTCTTACCCGTACGGAGACGAGCCCAGAGCCATGATCGCGATCGAGAAAGAAATCGGCCAGTTTCACAAACAGTACAACGCTGTCCAGGAGGAGATGGGCCGAGTCATCGTTGGAAACCGGGAGGTTATCGGCAGCATCTTGTCGTGCCTCCTCACACGAGGCCACGTGCTTCTCGAAGGCATCCCGGGCTTGGGAAAGACGTTGATCGTCCAGACATTGGCCGACGTCCTGAACCTCGATTTCAACCGCATTCAGTTCACGCCGGACCTCATGCCGGGCGACCTCATCGGCACGAACGTCCTTCGGGAGACCGAAGATGGCGAGAAATATCTCGACTTCCAAGCCGGCCCCATCTTCTGCAACTTGATGCTCGCCGACGAAGTCAACCGCGCGACCCCGAAATCGCAATCCGCACTTCTCGAGGCGATGCAGGAGAAGAGTGTTTCCGTCGCGAACATCACGCACAAGCTCGACGAGCCATTTTTCGTGATGGCCACCCAGAACCCGATTGAGCTCGAAGGCACCTATCCGCTTCCCGAAGCGCAAATGGACCGGTTCCTCTTCAAGCTCAAGATCGAATATCCCACCAGCGACGAGATGCACGACATCATGGACCGCACGACGCAAGTCGACGCGCCGCAAGCGAAAGCGGTCTTGGAGAAGGGGGAAGTGCTCCAAATGCGAGAAAAGGTGTTGTCCGTTCCGATCGCGAGACCGGTCCAGGACTACGCCATCCGCCTCACGCTCGGGACCCATCCCAACGCGCCCCAGTCCCATCCGCTCGCGGACAAATATGTCCGCTACGGCGCGAGCCCACGCGGAACGCAAGCGCTCGTTCTCGGTGGCAAGATGCAAGCGCTCCTGAACGACCGGGTGCACGTCGCATGCGAGGATGTCCGCGCGGTCGCTTACCCAGCGTTGCGGCATCGCCTGCTCTTGAACTTCGAGGGCGAGGCAGAACATATCGACACCGACGATATCTTGAAAGAGATCATCAAGGACGTTCCCGAGCCGAGCGAGTAGGTCTGCTAGGCTCGCGACATGAAAGCTGCTCCGAGCCATCCGATCATCGACCGCGCGGAGGAGGTGCGCTGACGGCGGCTTCGATTGAAGCCGTCGGCTCTGAGCTCCCTCGGAGCCAGCCAGAGGTGGAAGCGCTTCTCGTCGAGGCGATTGAGGGCAACTTCGCAAGAGCGTTTACATTGCTCTCGCTCGCCGCTTTGAACGAGGGCATCGCGGTGGACGCCGCTCTCATGGTTCACGGCGTTCGCCTGCTACCTGACCCTCGCTACATCGCGAAGCTCGTCGGGCGCGTGAGCGGGGACGTCGCGGAGGCGCTGGTCGGGGAGGTGGAAGGTCGGCGTTTGTCCTGGGAAAGAGAGGCGGCGGCGCCATTTCTCGCGGCATGGTGGGCGAAAGAGCGAGAGCTCACCGATCACAACGCTAGCATCGTGCGGAGAGCACGCATGCTTGCGCGGGAGCCTCTCGGTATCGAAAGCCAACTATTACTCGTCGCTGCGGGCGAAATGCTGTCCGACGTCAATCTCGATCTGCTGATCTCGCGTATGGCCGCGGCGCAGTCGCCCGACGCCGCCGCCGTGATTGCCGACTCACTGCTGGAATATGCCAAACAGCCGATTACGTGGAACGTCGACGACGAGGACGAATCCGCTCACGTCTCGACCCGCCGTCGATCGGTGGCGCGCGTCGGACGCAACGACCCGTGTCCCTGTGGCAGCGGAAAGAAGTACGCCTCTCCTGCCATTTCAGTGGATCCTCTCGAGGGTGAGACCGCCACAGTTTAGGTAGACGAGACTGATGAGAGCTTCGGCAGAGTGGAGTCCAAAGCTGCGGTGGCTCAGCAGCCGGATTTTGTTGTTCATTCCTTCGAGTCGGCCGTTGCTGAGTCTCCACGTGACCCACGCGATGACGCCATCGAAGTGGCTGCGGATCATCTTCGCCGCGCGTTTGACGGGCTCTATCCTCGAGCTCATAGCGCGCCGCAGCCATCCTCGGAGAAACTTCTTGGCCCATGTCTCGGTTTTGTAGGTGTAGAGGTCCATGAAGTCGTCGCGCAGAAGCATGGCGCGGTAGAGGCGACGATTAGCTCGCACCTGCTCGCGGAGCACCCGTTTGTCTTTCGCGCTGCGGTTGTGTTTGGCCTTGAGAAGGGGAAACTTGGTGTTCTTGAGGTTGCGTCGGGCAGTCCCTTTGAGCTCGCGCACCAGCTCGCGCCGGGTCTTATCCACGGCCTCGTTCAGATGCTTGACGATGTGGAAGCGGTCAAAGATCACCCGTGCCTGAGGAGCCTTTTTGCCGACGACAGTTATGTACGGCTCCCACATGTCCATGCTGACCGCTTCGAGCTCCGCGGCTCTTTGTGGTCCGAGCTTGCGGAAAAACCGCAGCAGCGTCTTGGCCTTGCGCTCCTTTCCCGCCCAGACGACCCGGCCGCTGAGATGGTCTATCACCACTGTCAAGTACTTGTGGCGTTTGCGGTAGCTGATCTCGTCCATCCCAATCACCCGCAATCCATCGAGCTCGCGCCGCTCATCCCGTTGCTCGGCAACCGCCCGCTGGATGATCCGTCGCACCGAACGCCACGTCACTCGGAAATAGTTCGCTACGGCGCTGACGTCCGTCCTCTGTGCCAGCCACGCTACCTCTTGTTCGAAGCTCTTGGTAAAGCGGCTCCCCTTGTCGGCCCAAGGCACCTTTTCTTTGACCACGCCACAACGCCGACAAACCACTCGCCGGATCGAGTAGCGAAGATAGCTCCGGACACCGAACAGGTCCAAGTGCCGCCAGTAACGATTGTAGCGATCTTTGTTCTTGCGGACCTTTCGACCGCAAACCCCGCACAGAGGCTTCCTCCTCCGTGGTACGACATCCACCACCACTCTGGCTTTGTCCGCCTGGAAGTGGAAATTTCGGACCCACAGGCCTTGCAATCCGATGAGCTTGTTGACTAACGTGGTAACGCGCATCGCGAGAACGCTCCTTTTTCTTGCCGAAAAAGGATTCTAGCGTTCTCGCCGATGCGCATCTAAACATGGCTTACCCTCTCAACCCACAGGCCTCACCAAATGCCACTGCCCCGCAGCGCGAAACGAGGCTGTGGGAAACGCCCCCACGGTCCGGATCGTTCAAGGCCTTGCTCACGACTGAGCTCTCTTCGAAGCCTGGAAGGGCGTTTTCCATAGCCTCCACTGATCGATGCCTCCCCTTCCTTATTCCAAATGAATGAATCCTTCTTGTATATATCAGGAGGGGCCTGTGGGCGCTTGTGGGAAACGCGAAGCGTTTTCCAAGCGATTGTGGAAAACGCCGCTGCTACGTTTGTACCTGCTCACAACCCATCCCTAACGCCTCTCTCTCCAGGAGTTTCCGGTGTTTTCCACAATCGCGGCAGCGTCCATAGGCCATACCCTCGCGCCCAAATCAGATCCCCAGAAACGACAGGAGAACCAGAAGTACAAACGTTGCTGCATCGACAAGGACCAGGAGCGACTACGAGACTCCTCGGATATCGTGGGCGTGACCCAGGCCGAGCTACGGCGTGAGCTCGAGGACTTTCTGACGATCGAGCGTATCGGCGGGCTTCGGGCGCACGAGCTCGTGCGCCTCGACCCCAAACGCATCGACCCCAAGCTTCATAGAGCCGTGCTGAACCGTCTCAACCAGTTCTGGGAGATTGAAGCCGTGAGGCATTTCTTTGCCGCGGTTGGTGTCGAGGGGCTCGAGGGGCATTTCATGGATGCGATCGACAGAGCCATTGAAAGCTCTAATCTGGACGAGGCCAGAGCGCTTCTCGCACTGCACGACGCACCGAAGAAACGGTGGGTCGGGTTTCCGTTTCGGTTCCTCAAGCGGGGGATCGAGGAGGTCGAGGCTCTCGACATCTTGAACGGTGAGGCCAGCAGGTTCATCGATGACGGCACTTGCGATCTCGCCATCGACCTCCTCAAGAGTCGCTGGCCCTATCTCGGCATTCTCGTAGCTCGCGGCGCGGCGCCTCACGTTCCTTTGATGGATCTCGACACGCTGCTCGGCGAGCTCGGACGAACCCGGGACCGTCTCGGCTTGATGGCGCTCGACCCCATCGAGGACACGCTGGATCTCTGGGGATGGCGGGATGAGCTTGACGACGATGCTGGTTGGATGTCCGTTACCCCCCGCGTCGCATCCAATGCGCATCAAGATGTGTCAGTCTCAGTGCAGGAGCAGCTCGATGCTAAAGAAGATGAGCTCGGCCGGCTGCGAAAAGAACTTTCAGGGCTCCGCGAGCAGATCGATACCCAAGGGCCTTCTGAGCCGCCGGCGGTCCCACAACCCCACGCGCCCGAGCCGAAGAGCGAAGACCCGGAGCTCG
Source organism: Candidatus Marinacidobacterales bacterium (assembly GCA_965197495.1). Taxonomy (GTDB): domain Bacteria; phylum Acidobacteriota; class Vicinamibacteria; order Marinacidobacterales; family SMYC01; genus SMYC01. Next base: position 6,842,002 of record OZ240210.1, on the reverse strand, counting down.
GCCGCCTCGCGGCGCTCAAACAACGCGTCGACAGCCTGAAGGGTGAGCTCAATCAGCGCCATACCGAGCGCAACGATCTGCGACGCCAGCTCGAGCGCGAGCGAAAGAGAGTGCACGTGCTCGAGGCCGAGCACGAGGCGACGCCCCAGACGACGCGCGTCGATGAAGCGGAGAGCGAGCCGGACGACGACGACCTCTCGGAGCCGACCCGGTTTCGTATTCCCGTGTTCACCAAACGCGTTCGCGCTTCGCTGCAGCATTTGCCGGACGCGACGAAGCGACACGCACTCGTTCTAGTCGGAACTTCCGCCGGCTAGACGCATGTAAACCCGTACGTTTAAAGCAGATGCGGCGGTTCGAAATGTAATGTGTAAGCATGTAATAGTGACAGAACAGTTATTTTACTGATTTAATCCTGTATAGTCGGCGCATGTATATCGCCAAGGTGCCGAACCGCAACTCGCCCCCAGCGATTCTCATCCGCGAAAGCTACCGCGAAGGCGGTGCGCCCAAAACGAGGACCGTCGCCAACATCTCGAAGTGGAAGCCCGCGCGAATTGAAGCTCTTCGCCAGTTGCTGAAGGGCAACGTGGATTTGGGTGAGGCTCAGCAGTTCGAGATCACCAGAAGCAAGCCTCACGGACATGTTGCGGCCGTGCTGGGAACGCTGCGCAAAGTTGGCCTCGAGCGAATCATCCATAGCCGCCAGCGCCGAGAGCGTGACCTTGTCGTGGCGATGATTGTGGCGCGAATCGTAGAGCCGGGCTCCAAGTTGGCCACGGCCCGTGGTCTATCGAAACAGACCTTGACTTCGTCATTGGGTGAGTGTGTTGGAGTTGAAGACACCAACGAGGATGAGTTGTATGATTCCCTGGATTGGCTTTTGAGCCGCCAAGCAGCCATAGAGAAGAAACTGGCGAAACGCCATCTGCAGCAGGGCAGCCTGGTTCTCTACGACTTGACGTCGACTTGGGTAGAAGGTCGGTCGTGCCCTCTGGCGAAGCTCGGTTACTCGAGAGACGGCAAGAAAAACAAGTTGCAGGTCGTGTTCGGCTTACTGTGTGAGCGTGATGGTCGGCCGGTCGGGGTAGAGGTGTTCGAAGGCAACACCGGAGATCCCGCAACACTGGGGAGCCAAATTCGCAAAGTCCGAGAACGTTTTGAGCTTGACAGTATTGTCTTCGTAGGTGACCGAGGGATGATCACCGAAGCCCGGATTCGCGAGGAACTTCGACCGGAGGAAGGTCTCGAGTGGATCAGCTCACTTCGTGCCCCTCAGATTCAGCGACTTGCAAAAGACGGAATGCTGCAGCCTTCTCTGTTCGATGAACTCGACCTAGCGGAGATCCATCATCCTAGCTTCCCTGGTGAGCGACTCATCGCCTGCCGCAACCCTCTTCTTGCTACCGAGCGGGCGCGGAAGCGAGAAGAGATGCTTGTGTCGACGGAGTCAAAGCTAGAAGTGATTAGCAAAGCGACGAAGCGAGACCAACGTCCTTTGCGAGGCAAAGATACCATCGGCATACGATTGGGTCGAGTGTTCGCTCGGAGCAAGATGGGCAAGCACTTTCGCTACACCATTACGGACGACGGCTTCGACTTCGAGCGCGACAACGAAAACATCGAGCGTGAGGCGGCCCTCGACGGCATCTATATCATCCGAACAAGCCTCACCGAAGAGGCCATCTCCGCAGACGAAGCTGTCAGGACCTACAAAGGCTTGGCAGTCGTTGAACGCGCTTTTCGTTGCTGCAAAACCGTGGATTTGAAAGTACGGCCCATCTATCACTACAACGCTGAGCGAGTTCGAGCTCACATCTTTCTTTGCATGCTCGCCTACTACGTGGAATGGCACATGCGAAAAGCCCTCGTCCCGATCTTGTTTGACGACGACGACCCTGACGGTGCCCATGCCAAACGCTCATCCATCGTCAGCCCAGCAACGCCTTCAGACTCCGCCCAGGCAAAGGCTTCTACCAAGAAGACTCCCGACGGGTTGCCCGTCCACAGTTTCAGAACGCTTCTTTCTGATCTTGCTACGGTCACGAAAAATCAGGTCGAAAACGAAGCCCGCGGCCTGTCCTTCGTCAGCATCACTCGCCCCACACCCTTGCAGCACAAAGCATTCAACCTGCTCGAAATCAACCCCCGCACGATGTAAGCAGTACACACACCTCTCTTTAAAAACAAAGCCAATGATGCCCACACTTACGCTTGTTCATCCGTGGAAGGTCCGTCTAGTGAGCCGTATCGCAGCCGGCGACCACGCTGCCCTCCGTGGAACGCGGCGACTCGCAGTCGACCGAACCGTTTGGCGGCAACGCGTGGGGAGAGATTATCGCGTGCTGTTCCGCATGACCGACGAAGAGCTCGAGGTCCTGGACGTGGTGAACCGGCAAGATCTCGAGCGCACCGTGCGACAGCTGAAATAGGCTAGTCCAGAGTCAGCACCGCGGCGCCTTGGATGCGCCCCGCGCGAAGCGCTTCGAGCGCCCGGTTCGCTTCAGCCAACGGGAAGGTCTGTACTTCCGTCCGCACCGGGACCTGAGGTGCGAGCCGGAGGAACGCTTCGCCGTCGGCGCGCGTCAAGTTTGCCACCGAGCGGACGACGCGCTCGCCCCACAAAATGGAGTAGGGGAACGTCGGGATGTCGCTCATGTGGATTCCGGCGCATACGACGATGCCGCCTTTCCGGACCGCGGCCAGCGCGGCCGGAACGAGTGAGCCGACGGGGGCAAACAGGAGCGCCGCATCGAGCGCGACCGGCGGGGAGCTTGTCGAATCACCCGCCCAGACCGCGCCCAGGTCTCTGGCGAACTGCTGCCCTTCGTCGTCGCCCGGGAGCGTGAACGCGTAGACGTTGCGGCCCTCGTGACGCGCCACTTGCGCGATGATATGGGCAGCAGCGCCGAAGCCATAGATGCCGAGACGCTCGGCGTCTGAAGCCATCCGTAGCGATCGATAGCCGATCAGACCCGCGCAAAGAAGGGGCGCTGCCTCGACGTCGGAGTAATCGCCGTGAACGGGAAAGCAGAACTGCGCGTCGGCGACCGCGTACTCGGCATAGCCGCCGTCGATGAGATATCCGGTGAAAGACGGCTCGTCGCACAGGTTCTCTTCGTCTCTCTGGCAGAACGGACATCTGCCGCAGGTCTTGCCGAGCCATGGCACGCCGACCCGCGCGCCAAGATCGTAGCCCTCGACTTCAGCGCCGAGCGCGGTCACCGTGCCGATGATCTCGTGGCCGAGCACGAGAGGAAGCTTCGGCTCGCGCAGGTCTCCGTCGAGAACGTGAAGATCGGTGCGACACACGCCGCAAGCACTCACTTTCACGAGAATCTCATGCGGACCGGGGCGAGGTGTTTTGATCTCTCGCAGGACGAGAGGTCGACCTTGTTCCTCGAGAACCATCGCGCGCATGGGTGAAGTCGTTGGTCCTCAGTTCGAGCCGGTCAGGCGTTTCAATTCCTCGAACCAGTTCGTCTTTACGTGCAGCTCCGTCGGTGAAGGATCCTCGCCGGTCTCGACGGCGAGCAAGAAGCGCTTGCCGTCGGGAGAGACTTCGAGCTTGAATGCGGTCGAGTGACCTTCCGGCAATTTCACGAGAGCGCGCGGGGTCTCGGCGCGAAACTCGCCGCGGCCGACACGGTAACCGAGCGCCATAATTGTATCTCCCGCGACGTAGTAGAGCTCGTCGTTTAATGGCGACCATCCCGGGGTCGAACCGCCGTTCGAAGAGACCTTCACGCGGCCCGTCCCATCGGCGACACGTTGCACGTAGATCTCCGATTGCCCGGAGGCGTTCGAGAGGTAGGCGAGCCACGCGCTGTCCCGAGAGAAGGACGGCGAGCTCTCCTGGAAGGCCGTTTTGGCGGCGGGAACGGGCGCGGATCCGTCTTGGAGATCGAGGATCGTGATGTCTTCGCCGGTCTCGATAGAGTGCTCGGCAATCGCTAGCCAACGGCCGTCCGGTGAGAGTGCCCCGGATTGTTCGTCGACGTCGTCGCGGGTAACAAGAGGCTCTTCAGTACCGAGTGCGTCGGTTGGCTTTACCAAAATATCGAATACGCCTCGACGCGCGGTCGTGAATACGATCCGCCGTCCATCCGGCGTCCATTGCGGGCGGAAGTTTTTGGACTCCCGCGTGATCTTCTCCTCCGTACCGCGCTCGAGGTCGTAGATCCAAATGTTCTGGATCCCGCCATCGATACGGGTCAAAGCGACGCGCGTACCACTCGGGTCTAATTGGAGGGGACCGATGGCCGCCGAGTCGAAAGGCACCGTCTCGACGCTTCCGTCGAGCTCGAGCCACGTCAGGGCGGACCTCGGATAGTATGCACCGCCGGGAACGCTGACGACGATGCCCGTATCGGACACGTCGAAGTAGCGCTCGCGCGAGCCCGTCATCGAGATACCCCTGGTGCTCTCCAGAACCGGCACCGCCAAGCCTCGACCCTCGACGCGCGACGGATCGAACGGTACGACTTGGTAGATGCCGGATGCGTAGTAAACGAGATGCCCGCTCGGCACGTAGCGTGCTTGCATCCCCGGGAAAAAGTGCTTCCACGTCCCCGTTTGCAGATCGAGTGCGCCGATTCGATGGGAGCCCTCGTCGGTAAAGATGGTGAAAAGAGCCGTTCTCCCATCTGGTAGAAAATCCGGCCACCAGTGCCCGATCTCGCCCCGTTCTCGGTCGGGTGTCGTGACCGGAATGGGCTCGCCGCCATCCGCCGAGACTTTGAAGAAGCCTGAGTTCCAGTTCCCAGAGAACCAAATCGTGTCGTTAGCAGCCCAGGAACCTCCCGGCCCCTCCGCGTAGGCATCGCAAATGTCGATGGGCGCCCCTCCAAGGACCGAAACTTTCTTGATTTTGTCGCCGGCGAAAAACCCAACCCAAAGACCGTCCGGCGAGAAGAGCGGCGAGTTGGCGCCTTCGGTCCCCGCGAGGAGCCGCGACCCAAGCTCGCCGAGCTCCCGCAAGTAGAGGCGCCGGTCGTCCTCCTGAACGCCGACGTAGACGATGCGGCGGCCGTCGGGTGAGATCTTCGGCGTTTCTAGCAAAAGGGCAGACTCGCTCGCGGGCGCCGTGATGATGAACGCTTGGACGTCGCCGCCCGGCGGCGTTTCTTTCCAGAGAAAAAACGCCGCCACCGCCATGGACAAACCGATCAACATGCCGAGCACGAGGAGCCGGCCCTTCGGCGCCGTCGTCTGCGTGTCCCGCGTGGGCGGGCGCTCGTCGGCCAGGAGCTCGATCCGGGCGTCAGCCACATCGTGAAAGCGCTGCCCGGGATCCTTCACGAGGCACCGGCGCAAGACATCACGCACGCGCCATGGCGTCTCGGCGGGTAGAGCTTCCCACGGGACAACTTTATGGATCACGTTCGCCAGCACGTCCGTGACCGACTCGCCGTCGAACGCTTTCTTTCCGGAGATTGCCTCAAACAGAACGCAGCCGAACGCCCAGATGTCCGCGCGCTTGTCGGCCTTCTTTCCTCGAGCCTGCTCCGGGCTCATGTAGGAGGCGGTCCCCATGATCACCCCGACCGCGGTGGCGCCACGTGTGAGAGTTGGGGATGACGACAAATCGCTGAGCGGCTCGTCGTCCTCAGTGGCAAACGCTTTCGCGAGGCCAAAGTCGAGAATCTTGACCCGCCCTTCGGGGGTGATCTTGATGTTCGCCGGCTTCAAGTCACGATGCACGACACCCGCCGCGTGCGCCGCTTCGAGTGCTTCCGCGATTTGCTGGAAGATCGCAAGGGCCTCTTCGACCGTGAGAGGACCACGGGCGAGCCTCTCTTGAAGAGTCTCGCCATGTACGAGCTCCATCACCAAGTACGTGATGGAACCTTCTGTCTCCAGTCCGTGGAGCGTCGCGATGCCCGGGTGATTCAGAGACGCGAGAACGCGCGCCTCACGCTCGAAACGGGTAAGCCGCTCCGCGTCCTGCCGCAACGCTTCGTGAAGGACTTTGATCGCGACTTCGCGCCCCAGCTTCGTATCCTTGGCGCGGTAGACCTCACCCATGTCCCCGGTGCCGATGGCAGCCTGGATTGTGTAAGTGCCTAACTTTGTTCCGACTTCGAGAGGCATAGGCTTTTTGACCACATGATTCGAGAGATCCTACGGCACACCGTGCTCATCGACAACCGCGCGCCCGTCACCAGGGTTGAGTACTTGGTCTGGACCAAGTGAAATGCAAAGGCTATCAGCCGAAACGGAGTAAACGGGAACAGGTTCGGATACGCGATCGTCTGAGCGACGGTATGGGTCCATCACGTCCTTGCCGAAATCACGCTCAACCCTGAGAGCGTTGTGGACGCTACATAGTAACCTGACATTCTCAGGCGTTCGATCACCGCCGAGACCGTACGGATCGTCGTGGTGATACTCGAGTCCTTCTCGAGCGGTGCAGCGTCGTCCGTCCGGGGACAAATCGGTACAGCGTCCCCCGTCTCGCTTCCACACGAAGCGCTTTACTGGAGCCGAGATATAGCGGGAGCCTGGCGACGTGTCCGCCTCTTCTAGACTTTTCCTGGGCTCGTTCGTCTGGCCAAAACGCTTGGCTTCGACGCGCTCGAGCTTTTCCGTCACAGCGACCTCGATGATCGAAGCCAGATCGACACCGGGCATGAGGGAACTGAGACGCTCAAGCTTCTCGTGGAGCTCGGCGCCCGCCGTAAACTGGACGCGATACCTGGACGGGGCTAGTGGCTCCACAACCGCGGGCTTCACCGGAGCTGGGTGCGACGTCGAAGCGTCAGCTGTGTCTGGACGGAGTTCCACCACGGTCGCCGCCTTGGACGGTTCACGTGGCACGGGCAGCTTGCGTATGGTCGAAGGGACACCCGGCTTTGGTGCAAACTCGGCAACCACCTCCTCGATCTTCCGCTTGGTCTTGTGCTTCGCCCGATCCAGGAGCGCATCGCGATTCGCCTCGGTGAGAACGGGTGCGAGCTTGGCAATACCGCTCAAGTGAAGGCGACCGTCTTGAAGCATGGGCCAGATCGCTGGATGCTTACGTGCGGTGCGCGCCACGCCGATATGCAAGTAAGCCTCCGCATCAGACAAGTGCAACGTGTCATCTCTCAGTGCAGTAGACGTACATCGAGGGTGATGCTTCGCTGCGTGAATATAGCCGACGTCGGTCGACTTCACCGATATGCGCCACCAGCTCGACCTCGACGCGCCGCGACTCTTTCAAGATCTCCGACAGCTGTCGAAGTAGTGCGTCATCCGAGATCGAATCGAAATTGAATTTGTTTGCCATGCTTCATTTATAGCACGCACTTTTTGGACGTCGTGAGGTTGCGCGTAGTGGCCGCCCGCGAGACGGGATGACGCTGGGAACATTGTTCGCGGAATCGTGTCTTTGTATGCGATACGAACGCGTCACACGCGCATCCTCGATCGCATTGCCGAGTCTGCACAAATCGTTCGGAAAAAGCTGTCAATTGCACCCGAAAATATTTTGGTTCTCCTGTCGTTTCGGGGGATCTGATTTGTGTTGGAGGGCATGGCCTATGGACGCTGCCGCGATTGTGGAAAACGCCGGAAACTCCGGGCGAGAGAGGCGTTTAGGGAAAGGTTGTGAGCACGTACAAACGTGGAGCGGCGTTTTCCACAATCGCTTGGAAAACGCTTCGCGTTTCCCACGAGCGCCCACAGGCCCCTCCTGATATATATACAAGAAAGATTAATTCATATGGAATAAGGAAGGGGGGGCTCGATTAGTGGAGGCTATGGAAAACGCCCTTCCAGGCTTCGAAGAGAACTCAGTCGTGAGCAAGGTCTGAACGACTAGAACCGTGGGGGCGTTTCCCACAGCCTCGTCTCCCGCTGAGGGGCAGTGGCATTTGGTGAGGCCCGTGGGTTGAGAGGGTAAGCCATGTGTAGATGCGCATCGGCGAGAACGCTAGAATCTTTTTTTCCGAAAGAGAAAAGAGCGTTCCCGCGATGCGCGTTACTACGTTAGTCAACAAGCTCATCGGATTGCAAGGCCTGTGGGTCCGAGGTTTCCACTTCCAGGCGGACAAAGCCAGAGTGGTGGTGGATGTAGTACCACGGAGGAGGAAGCCTCTGTGCGGGATTTGCGGACGAAAGGTCCGCAAGAACGAAGATCGCTACAATCGCTACTGGCGGCACTTGGACCTGTTCGGAGTCCGGACCTATCTTCGCTACTCGATCCGACGAGTGGTATGTCGGCGGTGTGGAGTGGTCAGAGAAAAGGTGCCTTGGGCCGACAAGGGAAGCCGCTTTACCAAAAGCTTCGAACAAGAGGTAGCGTAGCTGGCACAGAGGACGGACGTCAGCGCCGTAGCGAACTATTTCCGAGTGACGTGGCGTTCGGTGCGACGGATCATCCAGCGAGTGGTTGCCGAGCAGCGGGATGAGCGGCGCGAGCTCGATGGATTGCGGGTGATTGGGATGGACGAGATCAGCTACCGCAAACGCCACAAGTACTTAACAGTGGTAATAGACCATCTCAGCGGCCGGGTCGTCTGGGCGGGAAAGGAGCGCAAGGCCAAGACGCTGCTGCGGTTTTTCCGCAAGCTCGGACCACAAAGAGCCGCGGAGCTCGAAGCGGTCAGCATGGACATGTGGGAGCCGTACATAACTGTCGTCGGCAAAAAGGCTCCTCAGGCACGGGTGATCTTTGACCGCTTCCACATCGTCAAGCATCTGAACGAGGCCGTGGATAAGACCCGGCGCGAGCTGGTGCGCGAGCTCAAAGGGACTGCCCGGCGCAACCTCAAGAACACCAAGTTTCCCCTTCTCAAGGCCAAACACAACCGCAGCGCGAAAGACAAACGGGTGCTCCGCGAGCAGGTGCGAGCTAATCGTGGCCTCTACCGCGCCATGCTTCTGCGCGACGACTTCATGGACCTCTACACCTACAAAACCGAGACATGGGCCAAGAAGTTTCTCCGAGGATGGCTGCGGCGCGCTATGGGCTCGAGGATAGAGCCCGTCAAACGCGCGGCGAAGATGATCCGCAGCCACTTCGATGGCGTCATCGCGTGGGTCACGTAGAGACTCAGCAACGGCCGACTCGAAGGAATGAACAACAAAATCCGGCTGCTGAGCCACCGCAGCTTTGGACTCCACTCTGCCGAAGCTCTCATCAGTCTCGTCTACCTAAACTGTGGCGGTCTCACCCTCGAGAGGATCCACTGAAATGGCAGGAGAGGCAATATTTTTTGCCCTCAGTTCGACCCCGTCAGGCGTTTCAACTCCTCGAACCAGTTCGTCCTTACGTGCGGCTCCGTCGGTGAAGGATCCTCGCCCGTTTCGACCGCAATCAAGAACCGCTTGCCATCGGGAGAAATCTCCAGACGGTCCACATCGTAGTCGGTCGAGTAGCGCTCCGGTAGCTTTACAAGAGCGCGCGGCGTCTCGGCGCGAAACTCGCCTGCGACGACGCGGTAGCGCGTCGCCATAATGGTATCCCCCGCAATGTAGTAGAGCTCATCGTCTATCGGTGACCACCGCGGTATGGTTCCGCCGCTCGAAGAGACCTTCACACGCCCCGTTGCGTCCGCGACCCGTTGTACGTAGATCTCCGGACGCCCGGAAGCGTCCGAGCGGTACGCGAGCCAGGCACTGTCCCGAGAGAAGTGCGGTAAGCGTTCCTGGAAAGGCGTGATGGCGACGGGGACGGGTTCGGACCCCTTCTCGAGATCGAGGACAAGGAGGTCGTCCCCAGTTTCTGCAGGGGTCCGCCTTATTGCTAGCCACCTGCCGTCGGGTGAGAGTCCCGCGGAAATTACATCGGTGTCGAGAGTCAGAACGCGCTCTTCAGTACCGAGCGCGTCGGGCGGCTTTTCGAAAATCTCAAACGTGCCTCGACGATCCGAAGTAAAGATGATGTGCCCATCGGGCTTCCATTGTGGGTAGAAGTTGTTTGACGCGCGCGTGAGCTTCTCCTCCGTGCCGCGCACCAGGTCGTAAATCCAAATGTTGAGCGCCCCACCGTCGTTGCGGGTCAGAACGACACGCTTACCGCTTCGGTCCAATCGAAAAGTACGGATCGCAGCCGAGTCGAACGGAACCGCCGCAACACCTCCACGGAGGTCGAGCCACGTCAACGTGCTCCTCGGATAGTCCGCGCCACCGGGAACGGTGACGACGACACCCGTATCGGATATGTCGAAGTAGCTCAGACTCAAGCCGAGCGGCTCGAGGCCGTTGGTATTCTGCAGAACCGGTACCGCCGATCCTCGAGCTTCGACGCGTGAGGGGTCGAACGCGATGACTTGGTAGATGCCCGACGCGTAGTAGATGATGTGTCCGCTCGGCACGTACCGCGCCTGCATCCCTGAGAACAGGTGCTCCCACGTTCCCTTCTCCAGATCGAGAGCGGCGATGCGGACGGACCCGTCGTTGGTATAGACAGTGAAGAGCGCCGCTTCGCCATCGGGAAGGAAATCCGGCCACCAGTGTCCGATCTCGCCTCGTTCAGGGTCGGGAGACGTCAGGGGAACGGGTTCTCCTCCATCCGCCGAAACCTGCAAGAAGCCCGAGCTCCAGTCCCCGGAAAACCAAATCGTGTCGTCAGGACCCCACGCACCGCCGGGGCTCTGGGCGCTGGCATCACAAATGTCGATAGGCGCCCCACCGAGCACCGAAATCTTCTTGAGCTTGTCGCCGGCGAAGAAACCGACCCACAGACCGTCGGGTGAAAAGAACGGAGCCCACACCCCTTCGGTCCCTTCGAGAGGCCGCGACCCGAGCTCGTCGAGCTCCCGCAAGTAGAGCCGCCGGTCGTTACCTTGAACACCGATGTAGACCATTTGCCGGCCATCGCGAGAGATCCTCGGATTTTGTAGCCGAAGGGGAGGGTCGCTCGCGGGCGGTGTGATGACGAACGCTCCTGCGTCGCGGGCGGGCGCTTCTGCCGAGAGAAAAAACGCGGCGACCGACACGGACCCGATCAACAGCCCAACTAGCCCATGTTTCCCTTTTAGGTGTCTAAGTCATCGAAAACAAAGGATCGAGATCGGCGGTTTGTCTCTACGCTGACAGCACCTCCTCGGAGAAGGCTGGCGGGTCGCGTTCAACGATGCCGAGTGCAGTCAGGATCGAGTTGGCGCGAGCGGTGCCGCGCGTGACGACGCGCTTAGTCCGCCCAGAACCCAGCTGTAAGTCGACGACCCGGACCGAGCGTAGCGCTTGTAGTGCCTCGGTTGCGGACAGGTCGAGTTCGGCGACCTTGAGCTTTTTCTCAAGAGCCCGGTGCACAAGGAAGGCCAGCGTAGCTACGAAAAGATGTGCCTCCACACGCTCATCGGTCTGGTGGTAAACGGGACGCATCTCAATGACATCCTTAAGGCATGAGAAGGCTCGCTCGACCTCGTTTAGGTCCTTGTAAAGGCGCACGGCGTCGACCGGAGAGAGGTTTTGCTCTTCGGTTTGAATAACGTACTTACCCTCGTAGGCTTGCTCGCGCTTGAGGTTGACGGGGTGCTCGAAGAAGCGGAAGCGACCGTTTTTGTACTCCCAGTCGTAGTAACGGTGACCGTGGTGGCGTGCCTGTATGCGCGCGGCGGCGGCACCGATTTTCTCGGGGGCTTTCAATCGTCCGTCGCGCACGCGGCGCTCGAGGGCCTCGAATGCCGCACGGGCACGTCCCATGGCCCGCAGCCTCTGCCCGCGCTCGTAGGCGAGCCTTTCGTCGCTGTGAACGACGAAGATGCGCACCCCAGACTGCTCGGAGCGGACTTCTTGCACACGAGTCTTAGGTGGCTCGGCTTTTTCGCTCACCGTGATGCCACCAGGGCAGTCGATCCACTCTCCGCTGGCGCGCTCGATGTAACGATAGACCTCCTCGCGCCGTCGTCTTTGCAGCCCGACGAGATAGCCCTGCTTGCGCGAGCGCACCACTGCCAGGCTGTCGCTCGTTACCATCCCTCGGTCGCCGACAAAAACCACGCGGTGCAAACCGAATCGTTCGTTGAGATCGTTGAGCACCTGCGGCACCGTTTTCGCGTCACGCCAGTTGCCGGCGAAAACATGGTGGGCGATCGGCCAACCGTCCACCATCACGGTGGATGTAGTACCACGGAGGAGGAAGCCTCTGTGCGGGATTTGCGGACGAAAGGTCCGCAAGAACAAAGATCGCTACAATCGCTACTGGCGGCACTTGGACCTGTTCGGAGTCCGGACCTATCTTCGCTACTCGATCCGACGAGTGGTATGTCGGCGGTGTGGAGTGGTCAGAGAAAAGGTGCCTTGGGCCGACAAGGGAAGCCGCTTTACCAAAAGCTTCGAACAAGAGGTAGCGTGGCTGGCACAGAGGACGGACGTCAGCGCCGTAGCGAACTATTTCCGAGTGACGTGGCGTTCGGTGCGACGGATCATCCAGCGAGTGGTTGCCGAGCAGCGGGATGAGCGGCGCGAGCTCGATGGATTGCGGGTGATTGGGATGGACGAGATCAGCTACCGCAAACGCCACAAGTACTTAACAGTGGTAATAGACCATCTCAGCGGCCGGGTCGTCTGGGCGGGAAAGGAGCGCAAGGCCAAGACGCTGCTGCGGTTTTTCCGCAAGCTCGGACCACAAAGAGCCGCGGAGCTCGAAGCGGTCAGCATGGACATGTGGGAGCCGTACATAACTGTCGTCGGCAAAAAGGCTCCTCAGGCACGGGTGATCTTTGACCGCTTCCACATCGTCAAGCATCTGAACGAGGCCGTGGATAAGACCCGGCGCGAGCTGGTGCGCGAGCTCAAAGGGACTGCCCGGCGCAACCTCAAGAACACCAAGTTTCCCCTTCTCAAGGCCAAACACAACCGCAGCGCGAAAGACAAACGGGTGCTCCGCGAGCAGGTGCGAGCTAATCGTCGCCTCTACCGCGCCATGCTTCTGCGCGACGACTTCATGGACCTCTACACCTACAAAACCGAGACATGGGCCAAGAAGTTTCTCCGAGGATGGCTGCGGCGCGCTATGAGCTCAAGGATAGAGCCCGTCAAACGCGCGGCGAAGATGATCCGCAGCCACTTCGATGGCGTCATCGCGTGGGTCACGTGGAGACTCAGCAACGGCCGACTCGAAGGAATGAACAACAAAATCCGGCTGCTGAGCCACCGCAGCTTTGGACTCCACTCTGCCGAAGCTCTCATCAGTCTCGTCTACCTAAACTGTGGCGGTCTCACCCTCAAGAGGATCCACTGAAATGGCAGGAGAGACAGTTTTTGGTCTTGGTTCGTGCGACTGCCCATTGGGATGGAGTTTTCCCTCATGCCTACCGACATGGTTAGGAAACCTCAGGACAAGCCTGTAATGGAATGCCGGGATATGAAGGTGGGCGCATGAGTGGCCACCTGGGCGTGATTCCCACTCCGCGTGAAGATACAAGGTCAAGGAGAGTGATGATGAAACACAGCGCGGCGGAGCCGCAACCAAATTGGAGGACGGCTCCGCCGCGAGCGGTCAGCGGTCAGCATTCAGCGGTCAGCTCGTGGTGCTCGGCGCTTCGCGCCTCGGTCCCATTCTCAGTGTGCGCCGTCCCAATTCTTCGCCGCGGTGCCTCTTCTAACTGATTTACCCTCTTGCGGATCCGGCCGCAGCCGCTCAAATTCTTGCAAGAAATAGAAGCTTTTTCGGGTTAGTAGTACAGAGTAGTAGGAATAGACCTGGGCATCCGCGCGCCGAGCGTAGCGATGGTGGCGGACACGGACGGCACGATCATTGGAAACGCCGTTCGGTTCGAGCTCGGCATCGATGAGCTGGAACGCGTGGAAGTGGCTGGGCTCGAAGGTGCCAAGGAAGGTACGAAGCTTCACGTCGTCATGGAGCAAACGTATCCAACGAGCGAGTACGTCACTGCCTTTTTCCTGGCTCGGGGACACAAAGTGAGCTTCGCGAAATCGAACCAGGTGAAGGAATTTCGGAAATGCCTTTCCCCGAAGGTGAAAACGGACGAGGTCGACGCGTTTATCATGGCACGCTTACCCTGGCTCGACCCCAAGCAGCTGGGGAGAACTTATGTTCCGCGGCCTGAGATTCGAGAGCTCAAGATACAGGTGAGCCAGCGGAACTCGATGGTGAAGCAGTTGGTGGACCTGAAGAATCAGCTCATTGCTTACGCCAACGCCGTTTGGCCCGGCATCAGTAGAGCGTTCGGAGATCTCGATTCCGCGCATGCTCGGAGCTTCCTCCGCGAGCAGAGGCCTAAAACCATCGCCACGCTACAAGTCGACGAGCTAGCAGAACTTCTGGAGGACCGGGGACGAATTCAGAAGAGCTATGCCAAGCGTTTGGCCGCCAAGTTGTTGGTCATCGCGCAACGAACCCTCGGCCTGCATCATCTCTTGCCTGAGGAGCAAATCGAATCGACTCTAGCTCACACCATCGAGTTGGTCGAGATGGTCGAGGAGCTCGAGCTCCAACTCCGCACCAAGGAGAAGCGGCTCGATGAAGCTTACGTGCGTTGCGATCCAGAACGATTGCTCATGAGTATTCCGGGCATCGCCGAGAAGACCGCCCCGACCATCTTCTGCTACTTCGGTGAACCTGAGCGCTTTGCCTCAACGTGCAAGGCGCAGGGATTTGCAGGAATGTTTCCGGAAACAGATGCCACCGGTCTCTTGGATCGTAAAGGAACCCACATTACCAAGGCCGGACCGGCTCTTCTCAGGCGCGACCTCTTCCTCGCCGCCGATCACTTTCGTCGCCACGACCCTCACGGTGCGCGGCTGTACCACGATCTGATGGTTCATCGCGGAAAACACCACAACTCTGCCCTGTGCATCATCGCCAACCGCTCGCTGATCCCACGCATCCTCGCAGTGCTCCGCGAGCAGCGTCCCTATGAGCTCCAAGACCTCGAAGGCAACTCGATTACTAAACCCGAGGCTCGCGCGCTGGCAGAGCAGTGGAAGGTGACTGACGAAGTGCGCAAGCGCCTGCGCAACAAAAAGACGTTAGCGCAAGAGCGCTGGGAAGCGCCGCCATCTGTCACGAGCGAACCAAAGGCTCCTCGAAATGGTCGGCCCTCCCAGCCCGCCGATCCTAACCCCGAGACGCTGTCTGTGACAACGGACCAGCTCAAGATGCTCGTCTTCAAGAGCCTCGAGCAAATGTTGAACGCCGGTGGAAATCTTGAGGAAATCCGACTACAACTCAAAGAAGAGGCTGCTAATTTTTTTGGTTCTCCTGTCGTTTCGGGGGATCTGATTTGTGTTGGAGGGCATGGCCTATGGACGCTGCCGCGATTGTGGAAAACGCCGCAAACTCCAGGCGAGAGCGGCGTTTAGGGAAAGGTTGTGAGCACGTACAAACATGGAGCGGCGTTTTCGGTACGTGTCAACAACTTTGAGACACTCGCGAGCTGCATTTAGTGAGCCTCGATTAGCGTCGGGAGGCTCGTGGCGCCGGTGCGGTCCACATCTGCATCGATCGAGATCTCGTTTCGTGGAGCAGAAAAAGGGGGTACCCCAGGTATGGACGCCGCCGCGAGAGTGGCTTGTGCGGCATTCAGGAGCGTCGTTTTCTCCGTCGGCGGGTTGATCTAAGCCTGAGGAGGCAAAACGGGAGGTTGTGGCGTTTCGCGAACGAAGCGTTCGGGATGAGTCCGATGAGCTTCGAGAAGGATCTGGCGCCGAGCGGTGGTGAGCTGTTCGGCGCGACCATAGTGAACGTCGGCCGGCGTCATGAAGCCGATTCCTGAGTGCCGGTGCTCGTAGTTGTAGTAGTCGAAGAAACCGCCGCAGAACAGCCGGCCGTCTTCGGTGGAACCAAAACGGCTCGGAAACTGAGGACAGTACTTCATCGTCTTGAACTGGGACTCGGAGTAGGGATTGTCGTTCGAGACGTAAGGTCTGGAGTGGGTCTTGGTAACTCCGAGGTCAGCCAGGAGCAGAGCCACGGGCTTGCTTCTCATCGAGCTGCCACGGTCCGCGTGAAGGGTGAGCTGGTCGGGTTCAATGTCCTGCTTGCGACAGCTCTCGGCGATGAGGCGTTGCGCGAGCGCCGCACTTTCTCGGTGAGCCAGCATCCAGCCAACCACGTAGCGGGAGAAGATGTCGAGGATGACGTAGAGGTAGTAGTAGGTCCACTTGACGGGGCCACGAAGCTTCGTAATATCCCACGACCAAACCTGGTTGGGCGCTTCGGCCAGCAGCTCCGGCTTCGTGTAGTTCGGATGGCGCCGTTGGTTCCGGCGCTCTCGGACCTCGCCGTGCTCCTCCAAAATCCGATACATCGTGCGAATCGAGCAGAGGTAGGTTCCCTCGTCCAGAAGCGTGGCCCACACCTGGGCGGGCGCCTTGTCGACGAACCGCTCACAGTGCAAGGCCCCGAGGACTTCCTCGCGCTCAGTCTCGTCGAGGGCTCGGTGCGGCCGAGGACGCCGCTTCGGTTCGGGCGTCACCTGGCGCCTGCGATACAGCGTGGAACGAGCCACACCCAGAGCCTCGCAGGCTTCCGTCGTCTGCCCAATCTGCCCCGCCAGCTCCTCGGCCGCCACCATCAGTCGTTCTCGTAGCTGTCGAGTGGATTCAGGGGGACCCCCAGTAATTCGGAGGTTTTTTTTTGGGTCTCCAACATCGTCTCCACCCGAGCCAGGCGACGTTGGAGCCGGGCGTTCTCGCGCTCGAGCTCCTTGACCCGTGGATCCTCGGCCTTTGCCTTCCGGCCTCGCTTTCTCGAGGCCAACCCCGCTTTGGCGACCTCGTCACGTTGGCGGCGCCAACTCGATAAATGCGACGAGTACAGGCCCTCTCGACGCAGAAGAGCAGCAACGTCACCGTCACCCTTGCAGGCATCGGCCTCACGCACTATCCGCAGCTTGTACTCCGCGGTAAAGCGTCGACGCTTCGCTTGCTCGCTCACTTCGGGATCCGGGACCCCCGCCGTATCGCGGCCGGCGGGATCTCCAGTCGCCCTACGGGCTCCCTCCGATCCCGCCGAGGTCTCTCTCTCAATCAACATACTCATGCATTGATCCTCCTCCGCCCTCTACACTAATTTCAAGGGGCGAAGTGTCTCAGCGATATTGGCACAGAGGGTTTCCACAATCGCTTGGAAAACGCTTCGCGTTTCCCACGAGCGCCCACAGGCCCCTCCTGATATATATACAAGAAAGATTAATTCATATGGAATAAGAAAGGAGGGGCTCGATTAGTGGAGGCTATGGAAAACGCCCTTCCAGGCTTCGAAGAGAACTCAGTCGTGAGCAAGGTCTGAACGACCAGAACCGTGGGGGCGTTTCCCACAGCCTCGTCTCCCGCTGAGGGGCAGTGGCATTTGGTGAGGCCCGTGGGTTGAGAGGGTAAGCCATGTGTAGATGCGCATCGGCGAGAACGCTAGAATCTTTTTTTCCGAAAGAGAAAAGAGCGTTCCCGCGATGCGCGTTACTACGTTAGTCAACAAGCTCATCGGATTGCAAGGCCTGTGGGTCCGAGGTTTCCACTTCCAGGCGGACAAAGCCAGAGTGGTGGTGGATGTAGTACCACGGAGGAGGAAGCCTCTGTGCGGGATTTGCGGACGAAAGGTCCGCAAGAACAAAGATCGCTACAATCGCTACTGGCGGCACTTGGACCTGTTCGGAGTCCGGACCTATCTTCGCTACTCGATCCGACGAGTGGTATGTCGGCGGTGTGGAGTGGTCAGAGAAAAGGTGCCTTGGGCCGACAAGGGAAGCCGCTTTACCAAAAGCTTCGAACAAGAGGTAGCGTGGCTGGCACAGAGGACGGACGTCAGCGCCGTAGCGAACTATTTCCGAGTGACGTGGCGTTCGGTGCGACGGATCATCCAGCGAGTGGCTGCCGAGCAGCGGGATGAGCGGCGCGAGCTCGATGGATTGCGGGTGATTGGGATGGACGAGATCAGCTACCGCAAACGCCACAAGTACTTAACAGTGGTAATAGACCATCTCAGCGGCCGGGTCGTCTGGGCGGGAAAGGAGCGCAAGGCCAAGACGCTGCTGCGGTTTTTCCGCAAGCTCGGACCACAAAGAGCCGCGGAGCTCGAAGCGGTCAGCATGGACATGTGGGAGCCGTACATAACTGTCGTCGGCAAAAAGGCTCCTCAGGCACGGGTGATCTTTGACCGCTTCCACATCGTCAAGCATCTGAACGAGGCCGTGGATAAGACCCGGCGCGAGCTGGTGCGCGAGCTCAAAGGGACTGCCCGGCGCAACCTCAAGAACACCAAGTTTCCCCTTCTCAAGGCCAAACACAACCGCAGCGCGAAAGACAAACGGGTGCTCCGCGAGCAGGTGCGAGCTAATCGTCGCCTCTACCGCGCCATGCTTCTGCGCGACGACTTCATGGACCTCTACACCTACAAAACCGAGACATGGGCCAAGAAGTTTCTCCGAGGATGGCTGCGGCGCGCTATGAGCTCAAGGATAGAGCCCGTCAAACGCGCGGCGAAGATGACCCGCAGCCACTTCGATGGCGTCATCGCGTGGGTCACGTGGAGACTCAGCAACGGCCGACTCGAAGGAATGAACAACAAAATCCGGCTGCTGAGCCACCGCAGCTTTGGACTCCACTCTGCCGAAGCTCTCATCAGTCTCGTCTACCTAAACTGTGGCGGTCTCACCCTCGAGAGGATCCACTGAAATGGCAGGAGAGGCATTTTTTTCAAGAAAGGGCTTGACACGGATTAGAAACTCTATGCCTCCGGTGCCGATCGCAGCCTGGATTGCGTAAGTGCCTAGCTTCGTTCCGACTTCGAGAGGCATAGGCTTTGCGACGACAACCCTCAGCGGCCCATGCCGGGAAAGCTCGCGCCGTAAGTCTCCCCCCTGAACGTCTGGTAGTTCGCGTAAGCGAGCCAGGCGGCCATCATCGCTCCAAAGGTCATCCCCCTCGACAGCGCGAGCGCGAAAAGACCTGCGGCGATGACCATCGAGACCATCGCTGGCAGGCGCTCGTCTCGTTGGCCCCGATACATGTGGACGAGCGAGCGCAGGACGTTGCCGCCGTCGAGCGGCACGATGGGCATGAGGTTCAGAATGCTCCAGACAATATTGACGAAGAGGAGTTGGCCGACGACGATGTCCCCCATGCGGGTAAGCTCGATGGGCTCGAGCACGCTGAACCCGTAGACGATCCCACCGAGAGCGAGTCCAGCGGCCGGACCGGCAAGGCTGACGAGAATGCTCTGGCGCGGCGTCAAACCGCGGCCGGAGCTCCAGGACGTTACGCCCCCCATACTGTAAAGGCGTATCTGCGGCTGAAGCCCGTAGGAGCGGCCGAACATCGCGTGACCGAGCTCGTGCACGAGGATCGACACCAACACGATCACGACCCAGAGAAGGATGAGGCGGAGGTCGCCGAGCCGGAACCCCAGGAGTCCGGCGAGGATGAAAAAAGACGGATGAATCTCGACGGGGAAACCAGCGAGCCTGAAGCGCATAACCCTAGACTACTGCGACGAACGCTTTCACGCGAGCACGGTTACTCGGATAGATTGCGGTAGAGAACGCGAATCATCTTGTACGCGTGCACGTAGTTCGAGGATTCGAAAGTGACGGTGTAGTGAGCGGTACGCTCGACGGTCGGCAAAATCGCGGCGATGTCCGCGAGGTCGGGGCTCTTGTAAGTGATGGCCACGGTGACGGGCTCGCGTGGCCGCGTCGGCCGAAGCGACGATAGCCGCTCGATGGCCCGTCGTGCGCCTTCGCGGATCTGGTGTCGCGCCTCCTCCGGGTGGAGAAGCTCAGCCGTGCGGCGGCGGATGTGACGCTTGACCGCGACGGTCTCGATGTCGCCATCGACCAGCGTCTTGATCTCCTCGGTGAAGGCTTCGTCGCCGGTGGCGAACGCGACGGGGACACCAAAGCTCCCCGCGACGCGCGCGTTCATACCGCCTTCGCTCATCGAACGCCCATTGACGCTGATATCGGCGACCTTCCCGCCCGAGCCTGTATGGGCGAAAAGCCCCGGCTGTCCCTCCATCGCGTGGTAGCCGATGAAGAAAACCGCGTCGAACTCAGCGCTGATCCCTTCCATCATACCGAGCGCTTTCGAGTTGTTGCTGATGAGCATCGTGGGCGGCAGTAGCTCCTCGATCTTCACGTTTCGCATGCTTCCGTGGGAGTCGTTCACGAGGAACTCGGTGGCGCCCGCCTCTCGCGCGCCTTCGATCGCCGCGTTGACATCCGCGACCGTGAACGCCCGCCCGCGCGCGTACTCGGCGCCGCTCGCAGACGTCATTTCGGAGTGTGCGATGCCGCTGATGCCCTCCATGTCGACGGAGATGAAGACCCGGACAGGATCTTGGGCGAGAGCGAGCGTTGCGCAGATCGAGAGCAGGAGGGTAAATAGGCTTTTCACGCGTCGTATCTTAACGGCTCCGGGCTCCGGGGTCGAGCGTCACGCGGCCTTCGCCACGATCAGAGCCGGCTCTCGAGTGTCGCGAGACGCCGACGCGCCATCGCGTGATCGGGATGCCGCTCGAGCCAGGCTTCGAACATCTCGATAGCCGTCTCGCGCTCTCCCTGATCCCACAACGCATCGGCCAAGCTTTCGTTCGGGATGTACTCCTCGGGAAACTGCTGATGGTTACGCCGGAACACAGCGAGCGCGTCGTCTTGACGGTCTCGACGATAGAGCCCCCATCCGACGCCGTCGAGAAGCGCTGGGTCGATACCCTCGGACTCGGGACCACGCACCCAACGATCGAACTCGCTGAGCGCTGCAGTGATACCGGACTCGGCGTGGGTCCGTCCAAGACGAAGCTGCAGCCAAATACGTCGCGCCGCTGGCTCCGTCGGATGGACTTCAGCATTGAGCGCCGCGAGGGCCACGGCGTCGTCTAACGCCCCGCGATCCGCCATCACGAACGCCACGCCCGCGAGAACGCCGACACGAAAATCGTAAGCGTCCCCTCCCAAATAGCGTTCGCGCAACTCCCGGTAGCGAGCGATCCCGCCGTCACCGCAAGCGGCGGCGAGGACGTCCTGGAGCGGCCGCGGATCGATACGATGCTACCCACCGACGGTGACGAAGAGCCGTTCCCAGCCGTTGAGTCCGAATACGGCAACATCAAGCCCCAGTTTTCTCCAGACGGGGAGCTTCTCGCCTACGCGTCGAACGACTACGGACGTTACGATGTGCACATCGTTTCCCTTCGGTCCATGGGCACAAAGCGACGAATTTCGACCGATGGTGGCCGGGCGCCACGATGGAGAGGCGACGGGAAGGAGCTTTTCTATACGAGTTCCGACGGGAAGATGATGGCTGTTGAAATGGACGGCGCTGAGCCGCAAAGCTACGAGGTTCTGTTCGACCTCCCGGGAGCGCTCATTGCCGAAGTGGACTACGGTGCGCAGTACGACGTGACGGCCGATGGCCAGCGGTTCCTGCTGAATGTTCAGCGCGCGGATGCCAACGCCTTCACCGTCGTTCTCGACTTGGCCTCGGAGCTCGAACGCTGAATGTCCCGACGTGTGCCGCCCACGACCGCGCGCAAAAACGTTTCCGCGGAAAGTTTTCTGTGGAAAACTCCTACAAAGGCTGTGGAAAACCTGTGGAAAGAAGCCGGTTCAGTCGGGACTGAACCAACTCAAGCTTCGAACCACTCCGCTACTGTGATGCTGATGGCACCTTGGGACTAGCTCCGCCGTCGAGCCTCGCTTGGACTAGCCGACCAAGCAAATTTGCGAAGGGCTCAATATCCTGTTTTGCGCTAGCTGCTTCGAGGGCGGCCATGTAATCGTTCCGTTGCTCGAGTGGGACGATCGTCCACGGATAACCGCCGGCCGCCAGCATAACGTTCATCAAGAAGCGTCCCATGCGGCCATTGCCGTCCGCGTAGGGATGAATATAGACGAGTACAAAATGCCCCAAGACGACACGTACGGACGGTTCGAGCTCGTCTCTCAAAAGACCAAATAAAGCAGGCATATAGTCGCGTACCGCTTCCCGCGGTGGCGGCACATGCATAGAACGGCGGATGTAGACCGGACCACTGCGATACCCAGCTAGATCTTCAGCGCGCGCAATGCCGGCTGTCACGCTCGGACCAAAGAGCTCCCCGTACCATGTGCCGTGATCATCATCGGCTACTGCGCCGGGATTGTTACCGGCGAGAACTTTTTCAACGCTGTCCTTCACCGCCATGAAGGCGTCGTAATAGCCACGTGCGGCAAGGGCATTACGATGTTCGCGATCATTGTCACTATGTTCAGGGTCCCACCCGCCGCTACGAACCCGTTCGATGAGCTCCCGGCTGACTCTGTACCCTTCGATAGAGAGCGAATGGTAGGCGTCACTTACATACACTTCATCGACGGCCTGCAGGTAGGCATTCGGATCATCCGGAATCCCAGGCGGTGCAGGGAAGGCACCTAGCACAGGCTGACGCATGTCCTGCCACATCAGTTGGAGCCGGTTGACGTAGGGCGAGACATTCCGCGCGTTCAGTTCCCGTGCTGGTTTGCTTTCAAACGGATCGGATTCTCGAACGGCATAGCCCGCAGCAGCCATGATTCTTAGGATTTCATCAGCAACACGGTCGCGCCCCGCATTCCGAAATGCGCCGGCTAGACGCCCGGCGACAGTGCTATGACCGCCTTCGAGCAGGAGAGCCAGTACGTCCGAAGAATCCTTCACTGTTGCCATGGCAGCGCGCGCGTCTGTTGCGGCTTGCCGGAAGAAGTGCTCCGAGCAGGCAATCAGACCGGCCGGCACCGAATATAGGCGCAGACGATCCCGTTCGACGATTTCGCTTTCCTTGGGCATTGCGTAACGCACATCAAAAAGTGACGTCCCATGCGGCAGCGTTGTCGGCTTGTTACCCCCCTTCGGTGTGCGCACGAGCAGTTGGGTTGGCACTGTCCGGTTGCCAGCGTGCAGCGAGAGCGATTGTTCGGGCGATAAGCACCAGTCATTGCCGAACCGATCAGCCAGGTAGTCAGCGCAGAAGTCCCAAAAAGAGGCGTACCAGGTCGTGCTGTCACCGGGAACCTCATCCGGACGGGCAGGGATATACCATCCCTTCATGACTTCCTTCAGGAAGCCATTCTTGACAAGGCGTTCGCGATGAATCCGGCCGAGATCGCGCGACTTGATTGCAACGATGCCCCGCCCTTGCAGGCCACGAAGAGCTTCTAAGGATCCAGCCAGTTTTTCCTGTGGGCTTGCCATGCGAGCCACTCTTTCTTATAGGTTATCCTGATGCACTAATTCTAGGGATTCGCGCGGGCTAATTATAGGTAATCATGTTGTATCATTTATAGGGTATTGTGTCGACCTCCGCAAACAAAAGCGCAAACAAAAGCATGGCACGTATGAAGGCGGGGAAGACGTAGTGGAAAGAAGCCGGTTCAGTCGAGACTGAACCAACTCGTTCCAGACTAAATTGCCACGAGACTGAAAATCAGCGCTTGCGAGCCGTCAACAGAACGTCGATGGCGTCCGGGCTTCCGTTTACGAAGGAAAGTCGGACGCGTCCATCTTCGTCTTGTACCACGGTCGCCGGGATCGAGCTGCTCGTCAGATACCAACCTTCGGGAAGCACGACGTCGTTGAAGGACCGCCCGAAGCTTCGACGCCAAACGAGCCTCTCGCCCACCAAGCCGTAGCGACTCGGATCGGTATAAGTTTCCTCGATACGAATCCGCTTGGTTCGGCCCTTCTTGACCGCGGGAAAGTGAATGACCACGACCTCGGCATCCGGGTCGGCGTCGTCCCCGAGCAGGCCAGCTTTCCGAGCCCGCTCTCCCGCTAGGGTCTCGGTCTCGAGCGCCTTTCCGGTATCCAGAAGTCGTGCCGAAGGTTCGGATACTTTGCTTCCGCCGCGAACCAGGTTGACATAGCGTGCGACACCCTCATTAAGCTAGATTCCTCATTAAGAAGGTTACGAATGGCCCTCACCGCCGGAACGCGCCTAGGCCCCTACGAGATCCTCTCCCCAATCGGCAAGGGGGGCATGGGCGAGGTCTACAAAGCCAAGGACACTCGGCTCGACCGGACGGTTGCCATCAAGGTCCTCCCCGAGCACCTCACCGAAAGCCCCGAACGCAAGGCACGCTTCGAGCGCGAGGCTAAGGCGATATCGCAACTCAACCATCCGCATATCTGCACCCTTTATGACGTGGGCGAGCAAGACGGCATCGACTACCTCGTTATGGAGTACATCGAGGGCGAGACATTGGCGGAGAGGTTGAAGAAAGGAGCGCTTCCACTCGACAAGGCCCCTCGAATACGCCATCCAGATCGCGGACGCCCTCGACAAAGCGCATCGGGCCGGTATCGTCCACAGGGACCTCAAGCCTGGCAATGTTGATGCTCACCAAGTCGGGCGTCAAACTTCTTGACTTCGGCCTAGCCAAGATCTTGGCAGGAGAAACAGACCCCGAAACCTCCGACGCACCGACGCAGCAGAGGGACCTGACGAAAGAACAAGCCATCATCGGTACGCTCCAGTACATGGCCCCGGAGCAGCTCGAAGGCGGCGAAGCGGATGCCCGGACCGACCTCTGGGCCTTCGGGTGCGTCGTCTACGAGATGGTCACGGGCAAGAAGGTGTTCGAGGGGAAGAGCCAGGCGAGCTTGATCACGGCCGGGAAGAGCACATGCGGTGGTTCGGTCATCACTCTCTCGCATGACAACCGAAAGGGCCTCGCTGAGAGATCGGGGCCAGAGATGGCGCCGAACTGATAACGTTGCGACGCCAAACGAGGTGAATCCCGTGGCTGCGAATTGGGGAGACAAAGGTGCAACGCTAACCCATCAGACGGCCCAAAAGGAGTTCGGCCTAAGCGAGACGGAGATCTTTGACGCGATTCGCGCTGGGACACTGCAATATCGGGAAACATCGATCCACGGAAACCCAGCATTACGTCTGCTGCGACGCGAGGTAGAGACATTTGTGCGAAAGGCGCGTGGTGCTGCCGGCTTTCGTAAACAGAAAGTCGCGCACGAACTCGCGCAGGTGCAAAAGGAGCTCCGCTCATTGAAGCGAAAGATGAGAGTGCTCGAAAACCGGAAAGCCCAGCTTCTGAGCCCTGCTGCTGCCAAGACCTGATCGAGCAACGACCACGGTCAGGCTGCTTCGTCTCTGGTCACGAGCGGTTGCCGCAAAACTCGATGCCGAACTCGCGCATCTGCGACCATCGCGCTTGAAGATGAGAGAAATCCGGGTAACGCTGTCGATACTGGTCCCACAGCTTTCTGAGTAGCTTGGCACGGCCTCGATTTGGCATGAACTCGTTGTCACTCGTCTCCAGATTTACTCGGATTCCTCCGGCCTCTTTTGTCGGGCCGTGTGGGCCCTCTCCAAAGTGGAGGATTACTTCAGGCGCATCGGAATCAGGCTCGATGAAGTACAGGTCGAAGACTGCGTAGCATCCCAGTGACCCGTGAAGGTTCTCCTCGCGGAGCTCTTCGAAAGCGTCCGACCAACTCAGCGGCTGTCCGGGCTGCCAGTCGAGGTCATCAATGTCGGGGCGCCGGAAACCCGCTCTACACGCCTTCCCGCGCTCTGCCAGCCATCTTTGTGCCAGCGCATCGAGCACCTGTCCGTTCAATGCCGCTTGGAGCTCCGTAAGGCCAGGTATATCGCACGCCGCCGGTTCCACGAGACCGCCGGCGGCGTAGTAGAAGTATCCGCAGTCAATCCCCACGCGCATATCAAGCGGAGGAACGCCCGTCTCGGTTGCATGACCTTAAGAATTGAAGCGAACAGGTTGCGCCACGATGGCGACTTCGCATTCACCACCGTAGCAAGGATCTCCGCGATCCAGTCGGCACAAAAGCCCTGCTTGGCGCGATCCCGCCACGACAAAAGATGTGTCGTCTGAGAGTGGGATGGCTGCGTCTATCCAATCATGCATCGCGTCCACGATACCGGCTGAAGGACTCTCGTTTTGCCCTCGCGATCAAAACTGGATGGTCGAAGCGAGATCGTCGGTGCGGTCTTTGATGCGCCTGTTGAGCTCGCGCACCGAAAGTGACAACGCGGTATCGAGCCACATCACCTCGTCCTCCGCCGTGGCGCGCGAGGCGACGAGTCTCGCCTTGCACCAGCCGATCTTGCCTTCTTTCAGCGCTTCGCGTAGTTGAGGCAACTCGTCGAGTCTGCGTCCGAGAAAGACAAGATAGCGTGTCTTGCGAGACGAGAAGCCGAAACGCTCGTCGGCGTAATCGTAGATATGGAGAAGCCGAAGTCACGATAAGCGCCACGCTCGCGCATGGCGCTGAGGTAGCAGCAAATGAGTCTTTCGGTCTTCATGTTGAGGACGACCGCGTTCTCGAGTTTCTCGTCGACCTCGGCGTTGGTGAGATTGGAAAGCGTCGTGAAGAGCTCCGCCATGGCGCAATGACCCCTTTCAAATAACGGCCCGAAACGGCCGGATTCTTTGTTTGGAGGCGCCCCCGCGTGAGAGTGTATATTAAGTGATTCAGATGGCGGAAGTCAAATTGGCGAGCTCGTAACTGCCTTGTAATCAATATGTTACAACGGAAAAACGTCTGCCTCAACCAAAATCTGTCGGTGTAAACACTTTGCAGTCAACGACTTCGAGGCCCGCTCGCGCGTCGCTGACAAGGTTTTCTCGTTTATTTTTGCGGTTGGCGCAGCCCGCACGCGACACAGGGACGAAAGAGAATCCTGCTAATATTCTCCTCTTTAAACCATGACGAAACCATGACACTCGCTCCCGGCACCAAGCTCGGCCGCTACGTCGTCGTCGACGCCATAGGCGCCGGCGGTATGGGCGAGGTCTACAAGGCCAAAGACACGCGCCTCGACCGCACGGTAGCCATCAAAGTTCTTGCGGAGCACTTCGCCGAGAGTCCCGAACGCAAGCAACGTTTCGAGCGCGAAGCCAAAGCGATCTCCCAACTCAACCACCCCCACATCTGTACGCTTCACGACGTGGGCGAGCAGGACGGGATGGATTTCCTGGTGATGGAGTACATCGAGGGCGAGACGCTCGCAGACAAGCTGGCGAAGTCTGCCTTGACCTTGGACGAGGCCATCGAATACGGCATTCAGATTTCCGACGGGCTCGACGTGGCGCACCGTGCGGGCATCGTCCACAGGGACTTGAAGCCCGGGAACATGATGCTGACAAGGACCGGGATAAAGATCCTGGATTTCGGGCTGGCGAAGCTCATGGAGGAAGAAGCCGACATCGCGTCTTCCGACGCACCCACTCGACAAAAGGTTCTCACGGCCGATCAAGCGATCATCGGAACGCTCCAGTACATGGCCCCGGAGCAGCTCGAGGGACGGTCTGCCGACGAGCGGTCAGACGTTTTCGCATTCGGTGCGCTGCTCTACGAGATGATCACGGGAAGAAAAGCGTTCGAAGGACAGAGCCAAGCAAGCTTGATTGCGGCGATCCTGGAGAAGGATCCCAAGCCTCTTTCGAGCACTCAATCCCTTGCGCCACCCGCTCTGGACCGGGTGGTGACGCGCTGCCTCGTCAAAGATGCGGACCGACGATGGCAGAGCTTTCTGGACTTGAACGAAGAGCTGAAGTGGATCGCCGAGGGAGGCTCGCGCGGCGAGATGCCCGCGCCGGCTTCCCGCCGCTACGCGACTCTCGCCTTTGGGCTCGTGGGTGCGCTCGTGGTCGCTTCTCTTGCGACTGTTCTCTGGAGCTTGCTGGGTACCGGGACGTCCGTGCCGGATGAGGTCACCCGTTTTGTGATCTCGGCCTCAACAGTTGATGGGCCGAGGTCGAGGTTCCGCCGTGTCGCGTTTTCTCCGGACGGCCGCTCCCTCGTATACACGGACGCCGACCAGCTCTATCTTCGCCACTTGGATGAGCTGGAAGCGAAGCCGATTCCGGGCGCGGACGGCGCTCGTTGGCCGTTTTTCTCTGCCGACGGGCAGTGGATTGGCTTCGCAAAAAACGCCGCTCTCTACAAAGTGTTGTCAACGGGTGGTAGTGCTGCAGTTTGATTATTTCAGCCAGCGCGGCTAATCTGCGCCCTGGAGAATTTTGAATGAGCCCGAAGGACCACGGCTTCGATTGGGTACGGGCTAGGGCCGAGTGCTCTCTGGCAGTTCAATTCGAGAGGCTGAAGGCCGACGTTGAAAAAAACGTCGCAGACAGAAACGGTATCGTTCCAGAAGGCAAAGTTCTCGGGTTCGAGTTCAAGAAAAACGATCTATTCTTTAAGGTACTTAGAACAGTGCAATACGATGGGTCACATTTCAAATCTCTACCCCAGAGGTGAGCGGCACATCAGAGCACATCAAGGTGTTAGATGACGACGAAAACGAATTGTTCAGAATCGCGCTGACGCTAAACTCAAATGGAGATTGCCGCTACAAGATAGCAGAGGACGACGGTACATACGAGGGTAAATGCTTACGGTGGCAGGTCATCCAAAAGGCCCTTGAGCCTCTGTTCTTCTAACTCCTACTATTCCTTGCGCGGCCCCTTCGGGCCGGGCTTACGCGGCTTCGGTGCTGCCGCATCCACCAGACCGACGATCCACTCGGCATCGTAGGGAGTGCCGACCAGTCCGGCTTCCATTGCTGGCGTGACACGAAGGCTCCGGTGGATACGGCAGAAGTTGTACCACACGGTGTAGAGCGCGACGTTATGTTCGTGATTCGCCAGCTTCTTCGAGAAGGCGTTCGTCAGCCGCGTGTAACGCCGCATCGACATCCGCATCGTCAGATTCTGGCGCTCGACGTAGCTGGTGCTGATGTGGTCCTCGTCGGGGTCGCCGGTGACGCGCATCCGCGTCGCTCCAGTGCAGACGGCCGGGCTGTAACGCCTCTGGCCCTCTGGTGCGTCCCCGTAGTGCTTGACCAGCATGGCGTAGTCGATATCCGCGCCGAACGCATCCTCGACCGCATTCAGGTAAACCCTGTGGCCGTCGCTGGTGAGCTGTACGCGGTTGGCCAGGCGACCGGCCAGGTCTTGCATGAACTCGGCGGCGTAACCGGCGTCGCGCCCACCGACGAGCCAGGAGACGATTAGCTTTGAGTCGGCATCGAGCGCCGTCCACGTCCAGGTGTCGCCCGCGCCTTCGGGAGCGGCCTTCGCCCGTGCGACGTTCTTCTGCTTCGCGTAACAGAATGACCAGATCTCATCGACCTGAACGCGCTTCGAGCTCACGTCCCGGACCGTCGCGTCGTGGTAGGCCGAGCAAGCCTTTCCGGCATCGATCAACAGCTTCGAGATCGTGTTGGCGGACGAGCCCGTAATGCCGCTGATCGACCGTATGGACGATCCGTGCATCAACATTTTGAGGATGGTGGCTCGCTTCTCAACCGGCATCTTATTCATAATCAAAAGTATATATTCCGCAAGTAGGAATGTCAACTCTTTTCTACGTTATTGACCCGACAAGAGATAGTATTTGGCGATAATGAAGGGCGGAATCATGTGGACCCCGATGAAGATCCACAAGCTCGTGTACTTCGCAGGGCTGGCGAGCGGAGCGCGTTCGTGAGCGCGGCGGCGGCGTTCCCCACGTCACGTGTCCCTGTGGTCAACGTCGCCACGGTTCCGCAGCGCAGCCCGTTGCGCTATCCGGGCGGCAAGACATGGTTAATTCCGCACATCCGAGAGTGGCTACAACACACCCGATCGGAAATCCTAATCGAGCCATTCGCCGGAGGCGCGATTGTCTCTCTCACGGCCGTCATGGAGGATCTGGTGGATGGCTGTGTCATGGTGGAAATTGACCGCGATGTAGCGGCGTTCTGGCGGTCGGTACTTGAGAGCGGTGCGAACCCTGCGCGAGTGGATATGCCAATTCAAGCCCACGATAAAGAGACTGCACGAGCTTGAACGGGCTCGAGGCCGCTTGCGCACGAGCGGAAGCTTTGAGCTCTTACAGCAGTTGATCAAGGGTAAGACGTCGAATCGTCTGATGCGCGACTTACGGACGATGCGGAAGGAGTTCTGGGGTCGGCACCTACGGGCACGGGGTTACTTCGTGGTGACAACGGGCAACGTGACGGATGAGGTGATAGCGAAGTATATAGAGTTGCAGGGTGCCGTGCCCCAGGACGACGATTCTTTCAAGGTCAGTGAGTAGTGAAACGAGGCAAGGACAAGCCGACTTTAGTCGGCGACGTGAACCCATCGCCTTTAGGCGATGGAGCGCACGCGCTTAGTTTGGAATAAGGAAGGGGGGCATTGATTTAATGGGTTCTCCTGTCGTTTCGGGGGATCTGATTTGTGTTGGAGGGCATGGCCTATGGACGCTGCCGCGATTGTGGAAAACGCCGGAAACTCCGGGCGAGAGAGGCGTTTAGGGAAAGGTTGTGAGCACATACAAACGTGGAGCGGCGTTTTCCACAATCGCTTGGAAAACGCTTCGCGTTTCCCACGAGCGCCCACAGGCCCCTCCTGATATATATACAAGAAAGATTAATTCATATGGAATAAGGAAGAGGGGGCTCGATTAGTGGAGGCTATGGAAAACGCCCTTCCAGGCTTCGAAGAGAACTCAGTCGTGAGCAAGGTCTGAACGACCAGAACCGTGGGGGCGTTTCCCACAGCCTCGTCTCCCGCTGAGGGGCAGTGGCATTTGGTGAGGCCCGTGGGTTGAGAGGGTAAGCCATGTGTAGATGCGCATCGGCGAGAACGCTAGAATCTTTTTTTCCGAAAGAGAAAAGAGCGTTCCCGCGATGCGCGTTACTACGTTAGTCAACAAGCTCATCGGATTGCAAGGCCTGTGGGTCCGAGGTTTCCACTTCCAGGCGGACAAAGCCAGAGTGGTGGTGGATGTAGTACCACGGAGGAGGAAGCCTCTGTGCGGGATTTGCGGACGAAAGGTCCGCAAGAACAAAGATCGCTACAATCGCTACTGGCGGCACTTGGACCTGTTCGGAGTCCGGACCTATCTACGCTACTCGATCCGACGAGTGGTATGTCGGCGGTGTGGAGTGGTCAGAGAAAAGGTGCCTTGGGCCGACAAGGGAAGCCGCTTTACCAAAAGCTTCGAACAAGAGGTAGCGTGGCTGGCACAGAGGACGGACGTCAGCGCCGTAGCGAACTATTTCCGAGTGACGTGGCGTTCGGTGCGACGGATCATCCAGCGAGTGGTTGCCGAGCAGCGGGATGAGCGGCGCGAGCTCGATGGATTGCGGGTGATTGGGATGGACGAGATCAGCTACCGCAAACGCCACAAGTACTTAACAGTGGTAATAGACCATCTCAGCGGCCGGGTCGTCTGGGCGGGAAAGGAGCGCAAGGCCAAGACGCTGCTGCGGTTTTTCCGCAAGCTCGGACCACAAAGAGCCGCGGAGCTCGAAGCGGTCAGCATGGACATGTGGGAGCCGTACATAACTGTCGTCGGCAAAAAGGCTCCTCAGGCACGGGTGATCTTTGACCGCTTCCACATCGTCAAGCATCTGAACGAGGCCGTGGATAAGACCCGGCGCGAGCTGGTGCGCGAGCTCAAAGGGACTGCCCGGCGCAACCTCAAGAACACCAAGTTTCCCCTTCTCAAGGCCAAACACAACCGCAGCGCGAAAGACAAACGGGTGCTCCGCGAGCAGGTGCGAGCTAATCGTCGCCTCTACCGCGCCATGCTTCTGCGCGACGACTTCATGGACCTCTACACCTACAAAACCGAGACATGGGCCAAGAAGTTTCTCCGAGGATGGCTGCGGCGCGCTATGAGCTCGAGGATAGAGCCCGTCAAACGCGCGGCGAAGATGATCCGCAGCCACTTCGATGGCGTCATCGCGTGGGTCACGTGGAGACTCAGCAACGGCCGACTCGAAGGAATGAACAACAAAATCCGGCTGCTGAGCCACCGCAGCTTTGGACTCCACTCTGCCGAAGCTCTCATCAGTCTCGTCTACCTAAACTGTGGCGGTCTCACCCTCGAGAGGATCCACTGAAATGGCAGGAGAGGCATTTAATGGAGGCTATGGAAAACGCCCACACAGGCTTCGAAGACCGCTGAGTTGTTGAGCAAGGCTTGGGACGCTCAGCGGCGGTGGGGGCGTTTCCCACAGCCTCGCCTGCTTAATCTAGTCCTACCCTAACCCGCTCGGTCTCACCGCGGGGAGGCTGATATCCCGTTGCCGGCTCTGAGAAGATGAAGCTGTCAAAAGCAAACCATCTTTCAAGGAGACGGCCACGGGATGCAGCTCAAGACTATACTGAATCGCATTCAAAAACATTGGGGGTTCGTTTACGAGTCGATACGTTTCGTTGACGAATGTATCGAGGTCGAAGTGCGAGCTCGAAAAAACAGCAAGGCCCTTTGCTCCGTCTGCGTTCGGCCGGCCCCAGGCTACGATACCCTAGTTCCACGTCGCTTCGAGTCCTACATATTGCATCCCAAAATTAGCCTCTCGGCGTCCCTAAAGACGCGTAATCATTGGGGATTCACACTGTCAGTGGGTTCATTCGACCAAGGAACTTCAGCCTAGGGGGACCGTTCCCTGTACTACTGATGGCACACTAGATGGAGCTGTGGAACTATCGCCTCCACAAGCGACCAGGAAGGTCAGCACAACGCCAGCAATTAGGTTTCGTAGCATAAACAACCTCCCTGAGAAGTCGCTCAATGAACCTGCCTGAGCGACCGGTTCGCGGAGAGCGTGCCAATCTTGATCCGACGGGGTAGGGCCGGTGTCTGGCTCGGCCTCCGCCCGTGTACCGCTACCGATAAAAGTACCTGACGATATTAGAACCGGTAGCCCACCCCGATCGTGGCGCCGAACTTTCCCTCCAAGTTCACGTCGCCGTATCCCATGCCGTACGTCATGATGAAACCGCTGGACTTGCCCACGTCGTGATCGACACCGAGGTAGAAGCCTTGGCCTTCCACCCAGCGGACCGCACTCGCATGAAGTCGCCACTTGCGCTCTCGCTTGTGGAAATACACGCGAAGGCCGTAGGACCACGGAAGGCTTCTATGGAGCACGCCCCATCCCCCGAGAACGGACAGGTGGTCCCCGAGCTCCAGCTCCAAACCGATCCCCGGATAGGGAATCGACCCGTATGCCAGGCCCGTTCCGAACCCGGCTTTCCCGCGAATGTCCGCTGCGCGCGTCCCGCTTGCGCTCAGAACGAACCCGGCGCAAAGCAAGAGAACGTTCCCGGTTCCAGCTTTTCGTTTCCGCATTTCGATCTCATCCTTTCGTCGCGGACGACGACGCCGAACTTCACCTCGAAGACGTATGCCCGGAGGATCCCGACGTGCTCACGTAGCTCGAGGTGAAGCTCCCATGGCAAGTCTTGCGTCGATCCTCGCGACTCTTCCAGTTGATGGGGCGGTTTCTCGGGGGTGTCTTCCAGTATGCAAGAAACGTGCTCGCCCAGACAAGCGACGTCTCTTCGTACATCTGGGTCGCGCGCCTCGCGGTCGTTAGGCCTCCGCGTAGCTCGCCGCCCGCAGGATCGCGGCGCTGGGGGGAAGGACGAGGCTTTCCCTTGGTGTGGGTGGGACGTCTTTTGGTCTCACCCAATGGATAGATCGACTCACGATTCGGTTAGATTGCGGTGAGGAGATCGTCGAGGGCTATCAGCGGTACGTGAGCCCGAGCTGGCCCCCCATGACGAGCTCGAGCGACTCCCACGTGTAGAAGCGGGCCTCGGTGTACAAAAGAACACGCTCGTACAAGAAGATGTCGGCACCACCCCCGAAGCTAGGCCCGAGATGATCCATCGAGGACTGGAACACGTCTCTATTTCGTGGGCTTCGATGACCCTTCTGTTCTTCGTAATCAGCAGACCGACGGTTCAAATCCTCTCGCCGGTTCCATGCAGATTCAAACGACTTGCGAGAATTGCTCTTACTCGGAATCGTCCAAACCTCCGTTTGTAGCACTCAGCGTTTCTTGACAGTCGGTTCCTGCATCATCTCGACTCTCCGCCCCGTTCTCTCCCGGCGGCTCGCTCGCCGTCTTCGCGACAACTCAGGGCAGCGCCATTGCCGCTAGGCCGTCCGCGAGCTGGATGATCACATACTGCTTACCCTCGTGCGCCCAGCTCGACATGCCATACCGCGTCGCTCCAGGAATCTCGACGGCTCCCACGCGTTCGCCAGTGCGCTTGTCGATGGCGAACAGGTTCCAGGTCCCGTCGCTGGTTTGGCCGGAAGCCATGAGCACGGTTGGCGTTGCGACCATTACCGAAAATCCGCGGCGGCCGGGGTTGGTCGGGACCTCGGCTACGCCCTGGAGCATAGGGTGATTCCGGAGGTCCTCCTGATCTTGCTCGTCCGCATCACCATTGGGGATGACCCAAAGATGCTCGCCGGTGTTCATGTCGATGGCGGTAATGCGCCCCGCGGGCCCCTTCCAGATGGAAAGCCCATCGAGGTTTGCCCGGTCTGGGCGACCCTGTCCTCCGCCACCTCGGCCGCGTCCGCGTCCACCTCCCGCCGCACGCGACCACTCGGAGTGGCTCGTGCCCGTCTGCTGGCTGGCACTGTCGAGCGGGGATTCTTTTCCAGGCATGAGGTTGTACTCTGAGCAGCTGGTGGTCGATGCGACGTACATCACGCCCGCCACCGGGTCCCCCACGGCGGGACTGTAAATGTTGGCGCCGCCTCCGCCCCCGGGGCAGGCCAGGCCCGCACCTGGCCAGTTGGCGTCCGGGCTATCCGCGACGACGGGCGGATTGAACAACGGGAAGAAGAGGTTGTTCTCCCGCGCGTACTGAAGCACCTTCTGCCGAATCTCGGGCGTGTAGTCGATCAGATGTTCCTCCGTCCGTCCCTGTAAGTCGAACGGTGCCGGCTTGGTGGGGAAGGGTTGCGTGGGCGACAGCTTCTCCCCGGGGACGGTCGACGGTGGAACGGGGCGCTCCTCAATGGGCCAGATCGGCTCGCCCGTCTCCCTGTTCAGCGCGTACACGAAGGATTGCTTGGTAATCTGAAAGATGCCCTTGATCACCTTACCGTCGACGGTGACGTCCATCAGCACCGGAGCCGTGGGCGTGTCGTAGTTCCAGATGTCGTGATGGACCATCTGGTAGTGCCACTTTCGCTCGCCCGTTTCGACGTCCAGCGCGATCAAGCTCGTGCCGTAGAGGTTGTCGCCCGGATGGAAGCCCCCGTAGTAGTCGATGGTGGCCCCGTTGGTCGGAATGTAGACGAGACCCAACTCCGGATCTGCCGCCATCGGCGCCCAGGACGATATGTCCCCCGTCCATTTCCAAGCGTCGTTCTCCCACGTCTCGTGCCCGACTTCTCCGGGGCGCGGGATGACGTGGAACTTCCACTTGGACTTCCCGGTGCGGGCGTCGTAGGCGAGGATGTCTCCGGGGACCATTTCCTTTCGCGTCTGGTTGTAGCCCTGCTCCGCGGAGTTCCCCACCACCACCACGTCGTTGACGACGATCGGCGGCGAGGAGCTGGTGATGTACCCGAGCTCGATGGGAATTCCCTTATAGGGGTCATAGGGCTGTTTCCATTTCTGCCACGGACCCCAGTCCTGGATCAGATCCCAGACCAGGTCGACGGTGCCCGACTTCGGAAACCCGGCCACATCCACGGCTGTGCCCCAATTCTCGAGGGGCCGCCCGGTCTCGGCGTCCAGGGCGTGCAGGAAAAAGCCCGGCGTGGTGATGTAGACCACCCCGCGCCCGTCGATCTCGCCGTAGGCGATCCCCTTCCCGTATGCTTTCCGCATCGAGTACTCGTAGCGGAACGTGTTGGGCTCGGTGAAGCTCCAGAGCAGCTCTCCCGTAGCCGGGTCGAGGGCGATGACGTGCCGACGTTCGCCCGTGACGGTGATGAGCTTACCATCCATATAGCTGGCCGTTGCCCTGGAGGTGCTGGGGCCGAAGCTTGCGGCATCGAATCGCCAGGCGACCTCGAGATCTCCGAAGTTGGACGCGTTGATTTGATCGGCCGGCGTATACCGTGTGTGCCACGCATCCCCGCCCAGGAAGGTCCAGTGACCCCCTTGGGTACCCGGACCCTGAGCCATGGACGCCATCGGCGCGCAAAGCAGCCCGCCGAGTGCTAGTGTGATCCGAAGCAAGGCTGGCAGTCGCCAAGACCGCCCGCGCTGGTGGTTACTCATAGTCCTCTTTCCTTTTCCCTGACGAGTTTTGACCGATTGATGGATTAATGGATTCAGCCCCCGAGGATGCGGGAGTGGCGCCACTGTGCAGCATCAGACGTAACGTTCATCCACTCCCGGCCCAAAAAACCTTCAGAGGGCCCCACAGATTCGTAACAATGTCCAGTCACAACACCGACCACGGAGGCATTGTATCGATTCGAGTGGTCATAACGGAAATCTCTCCCGTACGGATACGTGACAGGACACAGTAGGCGCCGCGGATCAGAGCCGGCAAATCAGCGCCTCGGCCTCGCAGCCTCTCCACTTCACTTTGGCAGAGATCTTCGGCACCATTGATGTGGGGGGATGTGAGGGGAGCCAAGGGCATGACGTGCCGATCCTGTGGCGAAACGCAGAAATTCCCTTGGAGTCAAGGGTGGACGCCGGCCCCAGCGGTACGTGTCAACAACTTTGAGACACTCGCGAGCTGCATTTAGTGAGCCTCGATTAGCGTCGGGAGGCTCGTGGCGCCGGTGCGGTCCACATCTGCATCGATCGAGATCTCGTTTCGTGGAGCAGAAAAAGGGGGTACCCCAGGTATGGACGCCGCCGCGAGAGTGGCTTGTGCGGCATTCAGGAGCGTCGTTTTCTCCGTCGGCGGGTTGATCTAAGCCTGAGGAGGCAAAACGGGAGGTTGTGGCGTTCCGCGAACGAAGCGTTCGGGATGAGTCCGATGAGCTTCGAGAAGGATCTGGCGCCGAGCGGTGGTGAGCTGTTCGGCGCGACCATAGTGAACGTCGGCCGGCGTCATGAAGCCGATTCCTGAGTGCCGGTGTTCGTAGTTGTAGTAGTCGAAGAAACCGCCGCAGAACAGCCGGCCGTCTTCGGTGGAACCAAAACGGCTCGGAAACTGAGGACAGTACTTCATCGTCTTGAACTGGGACTCGGAGTAGGGATTGTCGTTCGAGACGTAAGGTCTGGAGTGGGTCTTGGTAACTCCGAGGTCAGCCAGGAGCAGAGCCACGGGCTTGCTTCTCATCGAGCTGCCACGGTCCGCGTGAAGGGTGAGCTGGTCGGGTTCAATGTCCTGCTTGCGACAGCTCTCGGCGATGAGGCGTTGCGCGAGCGCCGCACTTTCTCGGTGAGCCAGCATCCAGCCAACCACGTAGCGGGAGAAGATGTCGAGGATGACGTAGAGGTAGTAGTAGGTCCACTTGACGGGGCCACGAAGCTTCGTAATATCCCACGACCAAACCTGGTTGGGCGCTTCGGCCAGCAGCTCCGGCTTCGTGTAGTTCGGATGGCGCCGTTGGTTCCGGCGCTCTCGGACCTCGCCGTGCTCCTCCAAAATCCGATACATCGTGCGAATCGAGCAGAGGTAGGTTCCCTCGTCCAGAAGCGTGGCCCACACCTGGGCGGGCGCCTTGTCGACGAACCGCTCACAGTGCAAGGCCCCGAGGACTTCCTCGCGCTCAGTCTCGTCGAGGGCTCGATGCGGCCGAGGACGCCGCTTCGGTTCGGGCGTCACCTGGCGCCTGCGATACAGCGTGGAACGAGCCACACCCAGAGCCTCGCAGGCTTCCGTCGTCTGCCCAATCTGCCCCGCCAGCTCCTCGGCCGCCACCATCAGTCGTTCTCGTAGCTGTCGAGTGGATTCAGGGGGACCCCCAGTAATTCGGAGGTTTTTTTTTGGTCTCCAACATCGTCTCCACCCGAGCCAGGCGACGTTGGAGCCGGGCGTTCTCGCGCTCGAGCTCCTTGACCCGTGGATCCTCGGCCTTTGCCTTCCGGCCTCGCTTTCTCGACGCTAACCCCGCTTTGGCGACCTCGTCACGTTGGCGGCGCCAACTCGATAAATGCGACGAGTACAGGCCCTCTCGACGCAGAAGAGCAGCAACGTCACCGTCACCCTTGCAGGCATCGGCCTCACGCACTATCCGCAGCTTGTACTCCGCGGTAAAGCGTCGACGCTTCGCTTGCTCGCTCACTTCGGGATCCGGGACCCCCGCCGCATCGCGGCCGGCGGGATCTCCAGTCGCCCTACGGGCTCCCTCCGATCCCGCCGAGGTCTCTCTCTCAATCAACATACTCATGCATTGATCCTCCTCCGCCCTCTACACTAATTTCAAGGGGCGAAGTGTCTCAGCGATGTTGGCACAGAGGGCACTGATGTGGTGGTACAGGCTGGTAAATACCAGCTTGCGATCCTTCCGGGCCTTTTCGCCTATCCATGTCAGGTTTGTTCCCACCGTTTTATCACTCCTTGCATAGCGTCGATGTTTCTCCTTTCGCGGTCAACCTTCCGTGGGGACCTTCGCTCAGCGGTCATTAGTCGCTTCATCGCTAGGCCATTGCGGCACACCGGTCCCCATCACTTGCGACGCGGCCATCCCGCATCCTCCTTTTACGTTGGGTACGGTACTCGGGCATGGTGCGGTCGATTACCCAAGAGCCCTGGTAACGTCGCTCGCCTGGTTACTTGCCTGTCTTTGAGTAGCTCGATGCTGTCTGGGACCCCGGGGTGTCGGCTTTGCGCTCGTCTTTTACGCGCTCACCGCTTGGCCTGCGCCCGGATGGAAGGGATCGGCACGTTCCCAAAATAGAAGGTTCTCGGGGTTATGTGTCAGATTCAGGGCTACACCCTTCACCTCGCTGCTCTCGTTTATCCTCCCTCTTGCTTTCGCTTTCAGTCGTTACGCTACTGAGCGGCTGACTAGGCCTTACTCAGGGGGGCTACCCGCTTCGCGGGCTCCCCCTAGACAGGCAACCATTGCCAGGTTGCCCCATCCCGCCCTTGCCGATCTTCTCCAGGATCTTGTAGTGGGCGAGGGTTTGGCCGAGCATTGGCGGAATAGTGTCCGGTCGGCAAAGCGCGGGCAATTCACGATAGGATTCGGTCCGTGCGGTACCGAATTCTCGAGCCGATTGGCAAAGGCGGCATGGGTGAAGTTTTTCTCGCCGAGGATAGCGAGCTCGAACGGAAAGTGGCGCTCAAGTTTCTGCCTGCCCGAGGCTCTTGAGAGCGACTCCATCCTCGCTCGCCTTCGGCGGGAAGCGAAGGCCGCGGCCGCTCTCGACCATCCGTTCATATGTAAGGTGACACCGGCGAGACCGAGGACGGCCGGGCCTTCATCGCGATGGAGGATGGCACTCACACGAGATTTACGTCAAGAACCACGGTCGGACGCTTAGGGTTTTCCAGTTGTAGCTTTTGTCTCCACCGTACACGAGCACTCCCTCTGTGTTCGGATTGCCCGGAAGTTCCAGCCACCATCGGAGTCCGTCACCTGCGTCGGTACCTAGTGTGAGACCCGATTTGACCTCGATCGGAAGCAATCGATCTCCGAAGTCAACAAGTATGTCTATTTCGTGTTTGGTCGCATCTCTCCAGAAGGACAGCGGTGCCTCTCGACGTTCGTTCTCAAAGGCTTTGATGAGCTCGCCTACGACGAAACTTTCGAAAATGGCGCCCCGCAAGGGGTGGCGCTCGAGTGTCGCCGCATCTCGAATGCCGAGCAGGTAACAGGCCAAGCCCGTGTCCAAGAAATGCAGTCTTGGTGTTTTTCTCAGCCGTTTCCGATAGCTCACGTGGTGCGGCGGAAGTAGAGTGATGAGAAAACCGGTTCTGAGCGCGCTCAGCCACTGCTTGGCGGTCGGCTGACTAATGCCAACGTCTGAAGCAAGCGCAGAGAGGTTGAGCTCTTGGCCGGTACGCGCGGCGACGAGCACCATGAACCGCTCGAACGTGCCCAGATCGAGAACGCGGAGGACTTCGCGAAGATCGCGCTCGACGTAAGTGCGATGATAGTCTGCGAGCCAATGGTTCGGGTCGAGCCCGGCCGCGTGGATGCGTGGGTAGAAACCCTTCCACAATGTCGTCCAAAGGTCCGCGGGAGGCGGTTTCGGCTTTCGAACGGGCTGATGCAGCTGCCTGGGATCGAGTGGTTCGCGGGAGAACAGCTCGGACAACGACAACGGAAGCAGGTGAAGGATCGCCGCCCGACCGGCAAGGCTCTGGGACACCCTTTCCATTAGAAGGAGATTTTGCGATCCTGTGAGAATGAACTGGCCGGGTGCCGGGTTCTCGTCAACGGCCGTTTGAATGTAAGAAAGAAGATCCGGCGCGCGCTGTACCTCGTCCAAGATCACCGGGTCCCGAAACCGTGCCAGGAAGCCACGCGGGTCCTCGAGGGCAAGGGTCCGCTCGTCGGGTAGCTCGAGAGACACATAGGCGTGCTCGGAGAATACATGTTTTACTAGCGTGGTCTTGCCGGACTGACGCGGTCCCGTCAGCGTCACCACCGGCATGTCAGATGCCGCGGCTTCCAACTCGCGGCTCAGATGGCGCCGGAACATGACTCTATCTTCCTGTTTTATAACGCTATAGTCAAATTAAAAATAGTATTTTGAATCTGACGTCAGAGACCCGCCGGGCGATCGCGACCACACGCGTCAGCTTCTCGGGGAGGCCATCGAAGCGTACGAGACCATCGGCTTTCCGCGGCATCTGGAGATGGCGAGGGAGTTGGCGGCGAAGTTCTAGGGCCGAGGGGCTTGGCTAGTTGTCCGTGGGGACGAGGCGTTTCAATTCTTCCAACCAATTGAAGACGACCTCGAGCTGCCCATGTCCCGTGGACGGGGGGATCTGGACCATGATGAAGCGCTCGCCGTCGGGCCAGTTGGAAGAGATGTCGTAATTTCTAGCATTATCGGTAAATTCGAGCTCCTTCTCGAATAGAACGCGAGGTCGGCCCGGTCGAAATCCCTCTTCGGTCTTGATGTCGACCACTAACATTTTAGCCTCTCCTGCCATTTCAGTGGATCCTCTCGAGGGTGAGACCGCCACAGTTTAGGTAGACGAGACTGATGAGAGCTTCGGCAGAGTGGAGTCCAAAGCTGCGGTGGCTCAGCAGCCGGATTTTGTTGTTCATTCCTTCGAGTCGGCCGTTGCTGAGTCTCCACGTGACCCACGCGATGACGCCATCGAAGTGGCTGCGGATCATCTTCGCCGCGCGTTTGACGGGCTCTATCCTCGAGCTCATAGCGCGCCGCAGCCATCCTCGGAGAAACTTCTTGGCCCATGTCTCGGTTTTGTAGGTGTAGAGGTCCATGAAGTCGTCGCGCAGAAGCATGGCGCGGTAGAGGCCACGATTAGCTCGCACCTGCTCGCGGAGCACCCGTTTGTCTTTCGCGCTGCGGTTGTGTTTGGCCTTGAGAAGGGGAAACTTGGTGTTCTTGAGGTTGCGTCGGGCAGTCCCTTTGAGCTCGCGCACCAGCTCGCGCCGGGTCTTATCCACGGCCTCGTTCAGATGCTTGACGATGTGGAAGCGGTCAAAGATCACCCGTGCCTGAGGCCTTTTTGCTGACGACAGTTATGTACGGCTCCCACATGTCCATGCTGACCGCTTCGAGCTCCGCGGCTCTTTGTGGTCCGAGCTTGCGGAAAAACCGCAGCAGCGTCTTGGCCTTGCGCTCCTTTCCCGCCCAGACGACCCGGCCGCTGAGATGGTCTATTACCACTGTTAACCCTAATCGCAAATAAACGTCACCGTGTCTGAGGTCTTTGGCCCCGTGAATAGCACCTTTTCCAGGTTCTGCATACACCGTGCAGAATCACCTATAGTGGCGGCGAGCGGGTGCCCCAGCACGAGCTTCTCGCCTGCGCCCAGTGCGGCTGTTTCGCGTTTTTGTGCTTCGAAGATTTTGCGATTAGGGTTAAGTACTTGTGGCGTTTGCGGTAGCTGATCTCGTCCATCCCAATCACCCGCAATCCATCGAGCTCGCGCCGCTCATCCCGCTGCTCGGCAACCACTCGCTGGATGATCCGTCGCACCGAACGCCACGTCACTCGGAAATAGTTCGCTACGGCGCTGACGTCCGTCCTCTGTGCCAGCCACGCTACCTCTTGTTCGAAGCTTTTGGTAAAGCGACTTCCCTTGTCGGCCCAAGCCCTCTGTGCCAACATCGCTGAGACACTTCGCCCCTTGAAATTAGTGTAGAGGGCGGAGGAGGATCAATGCATGAGTATGTTGATTGAGAGAGAGACCTCGGCGGGATCGGAGGGAGCCCGTAGGGCGACTGGAGATCCCGCCGGCCGCGATGCGGCGGGGGTCCCGGATCCCGAAGTGAGCGAGCAAGCGAAGCGTCGACGCTTTACCGCGGAGTACAAGCTGCGGATAGTGCGTGAGGCCGATGCCTGCAAGGGTGACGGTGACGTTGCTGCTCTTCTGCGTCGAGAGGGCCTGTACTCGTCGCATTTATCGAGTTGGCGCCGCCAACGTGACGAGGTCGCCAAAGCGGGGTTGGCCTCGAGAAAGCGAGGCCGGAAGGCAAAGGCCGAGGATCCACGGGTCAAGGAGCTCGAGCGCGAGAACGCCCGGCTCCAACGTCGCCTGGCTCGGGTGGAGACGATGTTGGAGACCCAAAAAAAAACCTCCGAATTACTGGGGGTCCCCCTGAATCCACTCGACAGCTACGAGAACGACTGATGGTGGCGGCCGAGGAGCTGGCGGGGCAGATTGGGCAGACG
This sequence comes from Candidatus Marinacidobacterales bacterium, assembly GCA_965197495.1. Classification (GTDB taxonomy): domain Bacteria; phylum Acidobacteriota; class Vicinamibacteria; order Marinacidobacterales; family SMYC01; genus SMYC01. The sequence continues at coordinate 6,799,562 of OZ240210.1, read as the reverse complement.
ACGGAAGCCTGCGAGGCTCTGGGTGTGGCTCGTTCCACGCTGTATCGCAGGCGCCAGGTGACGCCCGAACCGAAGCGGCGTCCTCGGCCGCACCGAGCCCTCGACGAGACTGAGCGCGAGGAAGTCCTCGGGGCCTTGCACTGTGAGCGGTTCGTCGACAAGGCGCCCGCCCAGGTGTGGGCCACGCTTCTGGACGAGGGAACCTACCTCTGCTCGATTCGCACGATGTATCGGATTTTGGAGGAGCACGGCGAGGTCCGAGAGCGCCGGAACCAACGGCGCCATCCGAACTACACGAAGCCGGAGCTGCTGGCCGAAGCGCCCAACCAGGTTTGGTCGTGGGATATTACGAAGCTTCGTGGCCCCGTCAAGTGGACCTACTACTACCTCTACGTCATCCTCGACATCTTCTCCCGCTACGTGGTTGGCTGGATGCTGGCTCACCGAGAAAGTGCGGCGCTCGCGCAACGCCTCATCGCCGAGAGCTGTCGCAAGCAGGACATTGAACCCGACCAGCTCACCCTTCACGCGGACCGTGGCAGCTCGATGAGAAGCAAGCCCGTGGCTCTGCTCCTGGCTGACCTCGGAGTTACCAAGACCCACTCCAGACCTTACGTCTCGAACGACAATCCCTACTCCGAGTCCCAGTTCAAGACGATGAAGTACTGTCCTCAGTTTCCGAGCCGTTTTGGTTCCACCGAAGACGGCCGGCTGTTCTGCGGCGGTTTCTTCGACTACTACAACTACGAGCACCGGCACTCAGGAATCGGCTTCATGACGCCGGCCGACGTTCACTATGGTCGCGCCGAACAGCTCACCACCGCTCGGCGCCAGATCCTTCTCGAAGCTCATCGGACTCATCCCGAACGCTTCGTTCGCGGAACGCCACAACCTCCCGTTTTGCCTCCTCAGGCTTGGATCAACCCGCCGACGGAGAAAACGACGCTCCTGAATGCCGCACAAGCCACATCTCGCGGCGGCGTCCATACCTGGGGTACCCCCTTTTTCTGCTCCACGAAACGAGATCTCGATCGATGCAGATATGGACCGCACCGGCGCCACGAGCCTTCCGACGCTAATCGAGGCTCACTAAATGCAGCTCGCGAGTGTCTCAAAGTTGTTGACACGTACCGGACACGCCAGAGAACATCGCTCGGGCGTGCATGCAAGGACCACCCGCAAAGGATTGGGACTTTCTGAAGCCCGGCTCGGGAGCCAAGGTCGAGAAGAAGTAGCGCCCCGAGGGCAGTAATCTGCCCACTGGCAGGCGTGGCTAAGATCGTATATAACCCCCCTAAAAAAGTGGCGGGTTGTCGCGCCCAACACGTATCCCATTGCAAAGAGTGGCCGGTCAAATCCTGGCGAATGGGAGTCTTATCGTTCTTCGCTGGACAAAACGGGCTCGCGATCTTCCACCGGTACCGGCGGAACCGGGAGCTGAACCGACACCGGCGGAGCCTGAACCGGTTCTGGCGGCTTAGGCTTGGGTTTCCTTCTCATGCTCATCAGCAAGCCCTCGACGACCAGTCCGACGATGGTTCGGGAGTGCTGAAGGAGCAACACGACCCAGTCTCGCTTGCGCACCTGAGGAAAGAAGATGCCCCGAAACGCCAGTGCAGAGCCAAACATAGTCGCCCGTTCGCCAAACGGCCGGTGCTTAATCTTCCGGAGCGCTCGGCTGATGGAGGAGCGGGAGTAGGACCGCGCCCAGGCACTGCGCACCTCCGCCTCCGACTCGTCGACCGTGATACCAAGTGGCGTGAACGCCATCCTGAACGGACGGAAATCGAGCCAGTGTGTTGGGCGCGTCAGGCGCCCCTCCTTTAGAAGCCGATCGTAGAGCGGCGTCGCGGGATACGGCGTCAACAGGCCGTACACGGGCAAACCCGGCGGCCAGGATTCGATTTGATCCAGCGTGCGTGAGGCGACGCCCGGAGTGTCACCGTCCATCCCGAAGATGAAAGAGGTGATGGCGTACAGTCCGCGGTCCGCCAGCCGGTGCAGGATGCCTTCGTACTCCGCTGGTTTGTTGAAGCCCTTGTTGACCGCTTTCAAGTTGGCCGGGTCGATCGATTCCATTCCGATGAATATCCACCGGCCGCCACTGGCGGAAATCAGGTCCAGCAGCTCTTGGTCGCGGAGGAGGTTGATGCTGATCTGCGCGACCCACGGTACGATAGCGTCACGCGCGATGATCGCCCGCAGCAGCGACTTGGTGCGCTTGACGTTGATGGCGAAATTGTCGTCGATGAAGAACACCGCGATCTTGCCGCCGTCTCGTTTCGCCCGTTCCTTGATCAAAAGGAGCTCTTCGACGACGCTTTCATCCGTGCGGAAACGGATCGAGTCGCCAAAGAATCCGGTCACCGTACAGAAGTCACAGCCGTAGGGACAGCCCCGGCCGGATTCGATCGGGACGACATGCAAGGCTTTCCACCAGCCCAGTTTCTTCAGCACTGGGTGCAGGGCTGACGGAATCAGGTTGAACTGATCCAGGTCCAGTGTGTCCCAGGGGATTCTCGGATAGTCGGCGAGGTCCGGCTTGACTTCAGTGCCCGAAGCATCGACGGGCTCGTAGATTTCCTTCAGTTGCCCCCGCGCGGCGTCTTCCACGATCCGGGGCCAGGTCTGATCGGCTTCACCCAGTGCGACGGCATCCGCGTGCCGGGGTTCATCGGTCCGTCCGAGAGGCTCATCGGGTACTTCGGTGACGTGGGGACCGCCGAACACCACCTTGGCGCCTGCCGCCCGCAGCGCGTCCGCCGCCCGGTACGCGCGAGACGCCATGCGTGTCATCGCGCCGATCCCGACGAGCTCGATATCGTTGTCTTTGACGAACGACGCCAGGTCGGACTCCGACATCGGCCGCGCGTTAGCGTCGATGAGGAACACGCGGTGCCCCGGCGGTGTCAGGGACTTCAATAGAAACATCCAGAGATGCGGCATGAAGTTGCGTGTGACCCCGTTATCGGGGTTGTAAAGTAATATATTCATAGAGGTTTCTAAGGATATCTCAGTTCTAGATGACGTTATCCCGCGGACTACGGGGTCTGTCGAGCCATTATCAGGTGTTTGTTGCCGCACCGAGTGTACGACTGCGCGGTTGGAAAGTAAAGCGACTAAGCAACTTTCGACTCGAGCACCCTAAGGAGGCGTGAAGCGGCCATCCGCGGCCGTCCACCCACCGTCGACGAACAGCACTGTTCCCGTTACATAGCTCGCGGCATCGGAGAGAAGAAACACCGTCGGCCCGCCATCTCGTCCGGACGCGCCCAACGCCCGAAAACGCTCTTCTCCGCGTAGGCCCGATACCACTCCGGCTTGTCTCGGATGGGCGCCGTCAGCGGTGTCTCGACGACCCCGGGAGCCACCGCGTTCACGCGAACCCCCGAGCTCCCGAGCTCGCATGCGAGGGTGCGCACCATTTGCACGATGCCCGCCTTGGTCGCCGCGTAGACGGCTTGACCCGGCTCGACGACGAGCGAGCGAATCGACGAAAAGACGACGATACTCCCGCGTCCTTGCTTCGACATAACCCTTCCCGCGGCCTGAAGCACGTGGAAGCTACCTTTCAAGTTTACGTCGAGCACGCGGGCCCTCTGTGCCAACATCGCTGAGACACTTCGCCCCTTGAAATTAGTGTAGAGGGCGGAGGAGGATCAATGCATGAGTATGTTGATTGAGAGAGAGACCTCGGCGGGATCGGAGGGAGCCCGTAGGGCGACTGGAGATCCCGCCGGCCGCGATGCGGGGGGGGTCCCGGATCCCGAAGTGAGCGAGCAAGCGAAGCGTCGACGCTTTACCGCGGAGTACAAGCTGCGGATAGTGCGTGAGGCCGATGCCTGCAAGGGTGACGGTGACGTTGCTGCTCTTCTGCGTCGAGAGGGCCTGTACTCGTCGCATTTATCGAGTTGGCGCCGCCAACGTGACGAGGTCGCCAAAGCGGGGTTGGCGTCGAGAAAGCGAGGCCGGAAGGCAAAGGCCGAGGATCCACGGGTCAAGGAGCTCGAGCGCGAGAACGCCCGGCTCCAACGTCGCCTGGCTCGGGTGGAGACGATGTTGGAGACCCAAAAAAAAACCTCCGAATTACTGGGGGTCCCCCTGAATCCACTCGACAGCTACGAGAACGACTGATGGTGGCGGCCGAGGAGCTGGCGGGGCAGATTGGGCAGACGACGGAAGCCTGCGAGGCTCTGGGTGTGGCTCGTTCCACGCTGTATCGCAGGCGCCAGGTGACGCCCGAACCGAAGCGGCGTCCTCGGCCGCACCGAGCCCTCGACGAGACTGAGCGCGAGGAAGTCCTCGGGGCCTTGCACAGTGAGCGGTTCGTCGACAAGGCGCCCGCCCAGGTGTGGGCCACGCTTCTGGACGAGGGAACCTACCTCTGCTCGATTCGCACGATGTATCGGATTTTGGAGGAGCACGGCGAGGTCCGAGAGCGCCGGAACCAACGGCGCCATCCGAACTACACGAAGCCGGAGCTGCTGGCCGAAGCGCCCAACCAGGTTTGGTCGTGGGATATTACGAAGCTTCGTGGCCCCGTCAAGTGGACCTACTACTACCTCTACGTCATCCTCGACATCTTCTCCCGCTACGTGGTTGGCTGGATGCTGGCTCACCGAGAAAGTGCGGCGCTCGCGCAACGCCTCATCGCCGAGAGCTGTCGCAAGCAGGACATTGAACCCGACCAGCTCACCCTTCACGCGGACCGTGGCAGCTCGATGAGAAGCAAGCCCGTGGCTCTGCTCCTGGCTGACCTCGGAGTTACCAAGACCCACTCCAGACCTTACGTCTCGAACGACAATCCCTACTCCGAGTCCCAGTTCAAGACGATGAAGTACTGCCCTCAGTTTCCGAGCCGTTTTGGTTCCACCGAAGACGGCCGGCTGTTCTGCGGCGGTTTCTTCGACTACTACAACTACGAGCACCGGCACTCAGGAATCGGCTTCATGACGCCGGCCGACGTTCACTATGGTCGCGCCGAACAGCTCACCACCGCTCGGCGCCAGATCCTTCTCGAAGCTCATCGGACTCATCCCGAACGCTTCGTTCGCGGAACGCCACAACCTCCCGTTTTGCCTCCTCAGGCTTGGATCAACCCGCCGACGGAGAAAACGACGCTCTGAATGCCGCACAAGCCACTCTCGCGGCGGCGTCCATACCTGGGGTACCCCCTTTTTCTGCTCCACGAAACGAGGTCTCGATCGATGCAGATGTGGACCGCACCGGCGCCACGAGCCTCCCGACGCTAATCGAGGCTCACTAACCCTAATCGCAAATAAACGTCACCGTGTCTGAGGTCTTTGGCCCCGTGAATAGCACCTTTTCCAGGTTCTGCATACACCGTGCAGAATCACCTATAGTGGCGGCGAGCGGGTGCCCCAGCACGAGCTTCTCGCCTGCGCCCAGTGCGGCTGTTTCGCGTTTTCGTGCTTCGAAGATTTTGCGATTAGGGCTAAATGCAGCTCGCGAGTGTCTCAAAGTTGTTGACACGTACCGGGTCGAGCTCCTCGTCGGAATAGTCGAGGATGCGCTTGCGAACGTTGATGCTCGGGGTGCTGACGACAACATCGAGCTTTCCGATATCCGCAAAGACTTTCTCGACCGCGCTCCCGTCTCAGATATCGAGAAGGGAAGACTCGGCCCGCCCAGAACACTCGATGATGCGCTCGGAAACAGACTTCAACCCTTCCTCGTTGACGTCGAGCGCCACGACGCGCGCTCCTTGCTCCGCGGCCGCTAGCGCCACCGCGTCTCCAATCCCGGACGCCGCACCGATGACGGCAACGACCTAGTCATCCAAACGAAACATCGTGACTCTTTCTCCTGACTGCAAAGACGCTGATGAAGGCAACACCGCTCACGAGAAGGCCGATGAGCGTCGGGTTCCAGATGCCAAAGCCCCGGCCGACAGTCATCACGTCGACGACGATCAAGACCGGGATGCCGATCCCAACGGCGGCAAAAGCCTCGGGAGCTCCAGCTCGGCGTGTGTAAAGCGAGGCGATGACGGGGACGAAGAACAGCACGCTCAGAAACGAATAGAACACGGTGAGCGCTCCGATGATGGTCTCGAACGCGATGGCGAGCACGACGCCGAGGAGACTGCCGGCAAGCGCCGCGCCGCGCGCGACCCGCAACACGTCAGCATCGGAAGCGTCGGGCCGTACGAAGCGCCGATAGAGATCGCGCGAGAGCGACGTCGCGAGCATGAAGAGGACCGCGTCCGCCGAGCTCACTTCCGCCGAGAAGATGGCCGCGAGCCCGAGACAGCCGAGCGCTAGCGGCATCTCGCGAACGAGCAAGGTCGGAAGCGCTAGTGCCTGCGTCGAAAGCTCGGGAAAGTGAACGCGCGCCACCATTCCGAGGAGCACGGGCAAAAAGGCAAAGACCATCAACGCCAGTCCGGCGGCGCCGACGGCAATGCGCACGGTGCGTTCATCCCGCGCGCCATAGACTTTCTGCACGAGCCCGGGAGAAATAATGAAGGCGGGAACGAGAAGCGCCATGTAGTAGAGCGCGGGACCGCCGCCTTGCCAAATATCTGTGTAGCCCGCCTCGCCCGCTTCGATCGTCAAGCCACTGAAGCCCCCCACCGAGTCGAGTGCTGCCGGCACGATCCAAAGGAAGCCAACGGTGAGCACGACCAACTGCACGAGGTTCACCCATGCGGACGACAAGAGGCCGCCCGCGGTGAAGTAAGCGGAGACGACGATGCCTCCAAGGAGGCAGCCATAAATCTTCGGGATGTCGGCCACACTCTGGAGCACGAACGCGACCGCAATGAGCTGCGCCGCGAGCACGAAGAGGGTCGTCACCCAGAGAAGTGCTGCAACGACACCGCGGACCGCACCGCCGTAGCGGAGCTCGAGAAGATCGCCAACCGTCTGAAGGTCGTGCTCTTTCGCAAGTCGCCACACCCGCGGGCCCGCCCACAAAGCGAGCAAGAGCGTTCCGAGCCCCGCGGAGCCAACCCACCACCAGGCAACGAGGCCGCGTGCATAGCCGATCCCCGCGGCTCCCATCGTTGAGCCCGCCCCGATATTGGCCGCGAGGAGCGTCGCAAAAAGGAGCAAGGGGCCGAGATTCCGTCCCGCAACGAAGAAGGTACCGGTGCTCTTGACGCCGCGGCCTACAAAAAGACCGATGGCGATCAGTAAAGCCGAATAGCCGAGGATGGCGACGAGGTAGAGATTCAACGAAGCTCCGTGGCCGCGGGAAATCCTGCGATACTTTCCGCGTGGCGCACCGCGCTCAAGATCGCATCCGATGTCGCTTCGGCGGCCAGCGCCCCGATCATTGATAGTGACACGCTGACGTCGCCCGACCACCCACCAAGCGCGAGCGCGAAGATCGCGTCGCCGTCGAAAGGCGTATGGGCCGGGTAGATCGCGCGCGCCAACCCATCATGCGCCATTTGCGCGACCTTGTTCGCCTGGGTTTTCGTCAAAGGCGCGTTGGTGGCGACGACACCTATCGTGGTGTTCCGACCGCGCCGCGCCCGGATGAGAGCCCCGGAGCGCAGCAGCTTGCGCACATCTGCGAGCGCCGTCCCGTCTTCGGTGCGCACACCCGCCACGACCTCGCCCGTTGCAGGGTCGATCACATCACCCACCGCATTGACCGCCATGAGTGCTGCGACGATCAAGCCGTTCGGAAGCTGGATCGCGGCGCTACCTATCCCCGCCTTCATGGCGCGGGACGACCCCGCACTCTTCCCAACGGTCGCGCCGGCGCCGGCGCCGACGTTCCCCTCGGCGATCTTCCCTGCCGTTGCCTTCTCGGCCGCCTTGTAGCCACAATCCGCACCGGGCCGGATGTCGGGCTTGCCGCCCACGCCAAGGTCGAAGAGGATCGCGGCGGGAACGATCGGTACTTTGGCGATACCGACGTCGAAGCCGATATCGCGCTCGTCGAGAAAGCGGACGACGCCGGAAGCGGCATCGAGGCCGAAAGCACTCCCGCCCGACAACACGATCGCGTGTACGCGCTCGACGGTGTTGACCGGATCGAGCAGATCCGTCTCGCGCGTTCCCGGCGCCGAGCCGCGGACGTCGACGCTCGCCATAGCGCCTTTTTCGGTGAGAACGACCGTACACCCCGTCGGCCGCTCCTCGAGCGTGTGGTGCCCGACACGGATACCGTCGATCCGCGTGAGCCCCGAGCCGCCTTCGTCTTGAGCGGCGCCAAGCACGACAAGCAACATACTTAGCCACATCACGCGGCGATTCTCTCATGCACACACGTCACAGATCCAAGTGTGCCGGCCGCCCGGGCACGTCACCAGTGTGCGGAAGTCGGATCGGCTAGCGAGGGGGGAAGACGCGCTCCCGGTATCTGAGCGCGGAGCAGGCCGCTGTGGCCGCCAGCACGTGGAGGCAGGCCAGGAGTTTCGCGAGCAGGTGGAAGGTACTGGCAGGCCTTCGAGCGGTGGGGCGACACTCAACTGGAAGCCTCCTAGGCAGGCTCGTAAGAGGCCGCCAAGAAGGTAGCTTCAAAACGGCTTCGAGATCGAGATCGTCACCGAGATCGAAGCGCTCCTAGATACGGGCGTTCGTTGAGGAGTGGGATTGCGAGGCCATCCAGACCGCCGCGCGCTGTATGGCGATGCGCGTGGCGGAGCGTAGTGGAAGAATGCCCATTAACTGTCTATGTTGCAGGCCCGCGGCAAAACCCGTTGACAAATGAACGACCGTCGGGCGTCTGGCTTTTGTTGGGTCAAAGCTCTTGCGGGCAGACGTCCCTCCGACGGGGACAAGGATACCGACGTTATTCGCAACTTTCGTGGGAAGAGAGCCAACTTGGCCGGCGTAATTCTTGGGGCAACTCGGCGCCGGATGACAGCCTTCAGCCTTTACCTCATGGCGACCGTGCCTTTCGCCTTTCATCGATCTTTCGCTGGATAAAAGCTGGCCCATAGACACGCTCCGCCTCTAAAAGATTATGATGCGGACATAGGAGCCTGAGAAGGAACTCCTCGTTGCTGTGAAAGATGCCAAACGGGTCCGAGTGGTCGATTTGGAGTCCTGCCCGCGCCGTACATCGCCTCCCATCACGGCCACGATAGACGCATCGGTATGAGTCACGTTCGTGTACTCGCTCGAGAACCTCGGGGGCAACGTATCGAGACTCAGCTGGCTCGTCTTTTTTCGCGACCTCGTTTGAACGAGATTTCGCCGTGGAGGCCTGCTGCTTCTTTCTTCGCCGCTCGAGCCTCTTCTTCAGGTCTTTCTTCTCGAGAGCGATATCGAGCGCCGTCTCCAGAATCTCGGCCATGTATTTCTGAGCGTTCTCGACGCCGACAACTTCGGCGAGCCGTTCGAATTTGTCCTTGAAATCCCGGCTGGCGGAAAAGCGAAAATTGAAAACTTCCTTACGGGCGGGCTGCAGAATGGTTGGGGAGCTCTTCGGCGTCTCCGCGGGTGCGGGTGGCGGTGAAGGCGCCGGTGACTCCACGTGCACCGGAGGCGCAGGGCGCTTCCGGATCGACGGCTCGAAGACCGGCTTCGGCCTGAACGCAACGATATACTCCTCGGTCTCCCTCCGTTTCATCCCAGCGCAATCCGAGATCAGCTTGTCGACATTGTCTTCAGTAAGGTGGGGCGCCAGAAGGGCCGCGACCGTGAGACTGATGCGACCCTCGGCAAGTGCGACGAGTAGTTGCGGGAAGCGCCGCGAAACGTTCGCCACATGAATACGTGCTGGCACCGCTCCCTCACTCAAGTTGAGGCCAGCGACGCAGTATTCGTAGAGGCTCTTGTACCCAAGCTTGAGCGCGGTCTTCTTGCTCGACATCTCGGCAAGATGGGCAATGAGCTTGGCGATGGTCCTGTTCTCCACGAGAACCAGTTTCTCGGCAGAACAATGGAGCTCGTCGTCAGAAAGCCGCTCGAGCTTCGTGGAGTAATTCGTGAACTGGTCGATCATCATATCTACCTCAGTAATGAAGTATACTCCCTGTTTTTTTCTACGCTCTCTGAAGGCGCGAGAGCATCGACAACAGACCGAATCGAAACGAAAGTCGAGATTGCCGATAGGAACAGAGCCGTGGCCTATGCTGCCTGCGTGAGCACTATTTTCAGACGTGACCGCAACGCGAGCCATTTTGTCCCGCGAAACCTGTCAAGCCTTTTTTCGACTTTTCTCTTGGCGCGATCGACGGGGGCCTGCTTCCAGCACGGGCCCGCAAGACTACTCCATCCATGGAATCGGATAGAATGCTCGATTAGCTGGATCACGTAAGAACGGAAACGTTATGTTCCTTGGTTCAGGAGAGCGACTGGGGCCCTATGAGATCATTGCCCCGATTGGCGCGGGCGGCATGGGAGAAGTCTATCGCGCCCGCGATCCGGGGATCGAGTGCGATGTCGCCATCAAAGTGCTTTCGGGCGAGCTCTCTCGAGACCCCGCACGTCTTTCTCGCTTCGAGCGGGAGGCTCGCGCGGCGGGTCGGCTAAATCATCCGAACATTCTCGTCGTCTACGATGTTGGCAATCAGGATGGAGTTCCCTATCTCGTCACGGAGCTCGTCGAGGGTCGCACACTGCGCGAAGAAATGGGTCGCGGCCCGATATCTCGAGAGCGAGCCGTGCGATGGGCCCGGGAGATAGCCCGCGGACTCGCCGCGGCGCACGATGCCGGGATCGTCTATCGCGACGTGAAGCCGGAGAACATCATCGTGACGACCGACGGCCGCGTGAAGATCCTGGACTTCGGGATTGCGAAGCTCATGATGGTGGCTCATGAAGACGAGGACTCAGAGGCGCCGACGCGATCCGTCACGTCGGAAAGAGGCGTCGTCGTCGGGACGGTAAGCTACCTCTCACCTGAGCAGTCCATGGCAGAGGCGGTCGACTCCCGCACCGACATCTTCAGTCTCGGCATCGTTCTCTACGAGATGCTCGCCGGCCGGCACCCGTTTCGTCGGGGCACATCGGTGCAGACGATGAGTGCCATCCAGAAGGACGACGCGCCACGGCTCGATGCGCTACCGCCGGGGCTCTCCGGGATCGTCGCGCGCTGCCTCGAGAAACAACCCGAGCAACGTTTCCGAAGCGCGAGCGATCTCGCGTTCGCCCTCGAGACGGTCAACGATGCGGCACCTGTGGCATCACCTTCCAAGAGGACCTTTATCCCGATGGTCGTATTGGCAGCTTTCTTAGCGGCAGTTACTGGCCTCTGGTCATGAGGTCCTCCCCGCCAGAGTCCGAGCTGCCGCGTGCACTCTCGCTGCTGCCCCCGGATGGATGGAGCTTCGCCTGGGAGTATGCAGGGGGTCAGGTGCCTTCGATATCGCCGGACGGGCAAAAGGTCGCCTTCGTCGCGCAGGATGCAGAGGGTAGCTCCGCGCTCTGGGTCCGTTCGCTCGATCAGCCCGCGTCCCGCAGGCTTCCCGGCTCGGAAGGCGCGATGCACCCATTCTGGTCGCCCGACAGCCGCACCGTCGCTTTCTTCAAACTCAACGATTCCAGACACCTCTACCGTATCGGCATCGATGGCGACGAGCCTCGTCCCATCACGGCGCGGGGTGTCGACCCGGCTACAACCCGCGATGGTAGCTGGAACGGAGAAGGCACGTTGCTGCTGGGCGGAGGGTTCACGGGTTTGATGAGAGTCTCGGCTACCGGCGGCAACGTTACCGTCGCGACACAGCTCGACGAGCATCGAGCCGACAGCACGCACCGCTTCCCTCAATTTCTTCCCGATTCTAGGCGCTTTATTTTTCTCAACATCACTGGAAGCTCGGAAAGCACCGGTATCTACGTTGGCGCCCTGGACTCGGAGGAGACGACTCTCGTGGTTGTGTCCCAGTCGGCGGCCGTTTTCGTGGAATCTGGCTACCTCGTGTATGTTCGCGACGGAACGCTGCTCGCTCACCCCTTCGACCCGGACACACTGACGTCACGGGCGAGCCCCATGCCGCCGCTCACGATGTCGAGCTGACGTTACAGCGCAAAGGTACGTTCTCCGCGTCGAGCGAGATGATGATCTATGCGACCGACACTCAGGCCTACGAGCTCGTGTGGTTCGATCGTACCGGGCGGGAGTTGCAGGCGAAAGCGCTCTCCCGCGTTCGAGGCCAATCAGTGCGTCTGTCTCCCGATGGCAAGGCGATCGCTTTCGCGCGTAGGGAGCTCGATGGCTCCATCAATCTATGGCGCATGGATGTGAGTCAGGCGATCCCAACGCGCGTGACGCACAACGACGCGAACGATGATTTTCCCATCTGGTCTCCTGATGCCGAGTTCCTCGTATTTCGTTCGAGCCGCGCGGGGACGTTCGACATTTACCGAAAGCGGTCGGACGGCGCGGGCGACGCGGAGCTCTTGCTGGCTTCGGAAGGCAACCTACGTCCCACGGATTGGTCGCCGGACGGACGCTATGTCGCGTACACGAACTTCCAAGAGCCCGGTATCTGGATGCTCCCGATGGAAGGCAAGCAAGAGGCGTCCTTCGCTTTGGCGGCAAGCGCATTTCGTGAAGAAAAACCTACATTCTCACCGAACGGTAAGTTCGTCGCTTATCAATCGGACGAGACCGGGCGCTACGAGATCTACGTGCAGTCGTTTCCGTCGACGGGGCGCAAGTGGCCGGTGTCGTCGAGTGGTGGCGGCGGTCCACGATGGAGCCCAGATGGCCGAGAGATCCTGTACATCAACGCCGCCCGCGAGTTGGTTTCGACGCGCGTCGAGACCGACGCCGCGGAGATTCGGATCCGCGAGAGCCGCGTTCTGTTCTTGACTAATGTGAGAACGTCACTCGGCGATAGCTCCTTCGACATTAGCGCTGACGGCGAGCGGTTCGTCTTTGGTCGGCCCCTGCGAGCTTCCTCTCCTCTCACGGTGCTGCTCAATTGGGAAGAGGCGCTCCGGAATAGCGCGTCGAGCACTCCCTTCTACTCCTGTAGATGGAAGAGGCTCGATGCTGATATCGTGCGCTATCGATGAAACCGAACACCGACAAGCTACTCGCCGAAGTCGAGAGCGCGCGCGATGAAATCGTCGACTTCGCCGCCGAGTTCGTCCGCATCCCCACCGTCAACCCTCCGGGCGACGCCTACCGCGACGCGTCGAGATTCATCGGGACGAGGCTCGAAGCACTCGACTTCGAGGTGGACTACCCGACCGGGTCGGATCGGCCCGAGCACTCCAAAGAGCATCCGCGCGTAAACGTCGTCGGCGTCAAGCGCGGCGCCGCGGAGCGGCCTCTCATCCATCTCAACGGACACATCGATGTCGTCCCGCCCGGGACCGGGTGGACCGTGGACCCTTTCGGCGGCGTCGTGCGGGACGGAAAACTCTTCGGGCGAGGCTCCTGCGACATGAAAGCCGGCATCGCCGCGGCGGTCTACGCCGCAGAAGCCGTCCGACGCGCGGGCATCCGCCTCCGAGGCACTATCGAGGTAAGCGGCACCGTCGACGAAGAGAGCGGCGGTTTCGCCGGGGTGGCCTTTCTCTGCGAGGAAGGGCGCCTGTCACGCGATCGCACGGACTACGTCATCATTCCGGAACCTCTGAACGTCGACCGCATCTGCATCGGCCATCGAGGCGTCTATTGGTTCAAAGTGACCGCCCGTGGCCGCATCGCCCACGGCAGCATGCCTTTTCTCGGGGAGAGCGCGATCGAGCACATGGGCGTTCTTCTCGATGCTGTACGCCGCGACCTGATGCCGGCGCTTCAGGCCCGAACGACGTCGACGCCGGTGGTCCCCGAAGGTGCGCGTCACGCGACCTTGAACGTCAACGCGATCCTCGGCGGGCAGGCGGGACAAGTTCCTCAGAGCCCGTGCGTCGCGGACCGCTGCGAAGCGATCTTCGATCGGCGCTTCTTGCGCGAAGAAGGTTTCGACAACGCCAAACAGGAGATCGAGTCGCTCCTCGCGTCCATCCAAAATGGCGAAAACGGTGGGCGCTACGAGCTCGAGGACCTCATGGTCGTCCATCCAGTCGAGACTCCTTCGGACTCGCCCGTCATCGGTGCCCTCGATGACGCGATCCAGTTGGTACTCGGTAAACCCGCCGAGCGCATCGCGAGCCCTGGAACCTACGACCAAAAGCACGTCGCACGTATCGCGGGTGTCGCGCACTGTGTGGCCTACGGCCCCGGTATCCTGGAGCTTGCTCATCAAGTCGACGAATATTGCCTCGTCGAGGATCTCGTCAACGCAACGAAGGTGCTCGCGCTCGCCATCGTCGATTTGATCGGTGAGCCCGGACCCTGAGGGCCCCTCGCGTGGAACAAGCAACCTCTCTCATCCTGATTGCATCCGCCGCATTCTTCCTGCCGCTCATCGCCGGACACCTCCGTACGCCCGCCGTGGTTCTGGAGCTTCTGTTCGGGGTTCTCGTCGGACCCGTCACGGGATGGATCGAGTCTTCGGAGCTTTTGGATCTGCTCGGCCAACTCGGCCTGTTCCTGCTCATGTTCCTCGCAGGCTTCGAGATCGATTTCCGCGCGATCGAGCGTCAGGGACGACGCCGGCTACTCATCCTTCTTGCCGCCTTTATCGCAACCCTCGCCGTTGCCAACTGGTTCACGTCGCGCGCCGGCTACAACGCGTTCATGACGCTCGTGCTCGCCACGACCTCCGTCGGCCTCGTCGTGCCGACGCTCAGAAGCGCGCGACGGATGACGACACCTCTCGGCCAATACATATTGATCTCCGCGATCCTGGCCGACTTCCTCACGCTCGTGCTCGTCGCTATGCTGGCGCTCGTCGAGCGTCACGGTGTGGGTATCGAGCTCCTGCAAATGCCCGCGCTCTTTATTGCCATTATCGTCGTCTTGCGCACCTTGCGGCTTGCGGTCTGGTGGTACCCGGATCGTTTTCGCCGGCTCTTTTCGGCGGACGATCCCGAAGAGCTCGGCATGCGGGCGAGTCTCGCGCTCATGCTCGCCTTCGTCGGACTTTCGATGGCGCTCGACGTCGAGCCGATCCTCGGAGCCTTTCTCGCGGGGAGCGTCTTCGCCGTCGTGTTCCGGAGCCGCGGTGTGCTCGAGCATCAGCTGAACGGGTTCTCCTACGGTTTTCTGATCCCGATTTTTTTCATCAATGTCGGCCTTCGCTTCGAGCTCGATGTGATCCGCGATCCGGAGGTGCTCGTCAAAGCACTCCTCGTCATCGCGGCAGCCTTCGCGGTCAAGATTCTGCCGAGCCTCATTTTCTTCCTACAGGGATTCACGGCGCGGGAGGTCCTCGCCGCGGGCGTGCTCCTATCTGCCCGGCTGAGCCTCATCATCGCCGTGGCCACCGTCGGCGTAGAGCTCGGTCTTCTTTCGACGCAAGATCGCGCCATCGCCATCTTACTGGCCGCGGTCACGGCAACCGTGTCCCCGACCCTTTTCCGAATCCTGGCGCCCCCGCTTCCATCCGATGCACCCGAGGCGACGGCGTGACAAATGCGGTATCATCCCGGGCTACGATCGCCTCTCGGCAGATCGAAGGAGGCTCCATGAACTCTCGCCGGTCCTTTCTCAAAGAAGTCGCCGCGTCGGCGGCACTGTTGCCCATCGCTCTCGAATCCAATGAAGCGTCGACGCTCGCGGAAACGTCGGTCGACGGCGAAGCCTATTGGCATCTCGTCCGCGCCCAGTTTTCTTTTAGCGAGAAAAAAGTGCCGATGAACGCCGCCAATTTGTGCCCGTCCCCGCGGGCGGTCGCGGACCGCGTCTCGGAACTGACCGCGGATATCGACCGCGACTGCTCGTCTAACAATCGAGGAAAATTCAACGGGCTTCGTGAGGAGTCGCGGAAGAAGGTCGCCAAGCAGCTCGGGGTTTCCGCCGACGAGATCGCCCTCGTGCGCAATACGAGCGAGGCTAATAACACCATCAATAACGGCCTCTCCCTCGAAGAGGGCGACGAGGTCGTGCTCTGGGACCAAAACCACCCCACGAATAACGCTGCCTGGGACGTGCGGGCGGCGCGCTTCGGGCTTACCGTGAAACGCGTTTCGACACCGAAGCACCTGAAGAGCTCCCAAGAGCTCATCGACACCTTCATCAAAGCACTCTCAGCCAACACAAAGGTTCTGTCGATTACGCATGTCTCGAACGTGAGCGGCATCCACCTTCCCGCTAAACAGATCGTCGAGGCGGCGCACGCCAAAGGCGTTTACGTTCATGTCGACGGCGCGCAAAGCTGGGGCGGACTCGATGTGAATCTGCGCGACATCGGTTGCGACTCTTATTCCGCTTCGGCGCATAAGTGGTTCATGGGGCCGAAAGAAGCGGGCGTGCTCTTTGTGAAAGAGTCGAACATCCCGCGCATTTGGCCGAACGTGGTCGCTCCGGGATGGGGTGACGACATCGACCCCGACCCAACAGGCGCCCGCAAATTCGAATCGCTAGGCCAACGTGACGATGCGTGTCTCGCGGCCATCGGCACCACGGTGGATTTCCACAACTCCATCGGCGCGGCTCAGGTCGAAGCACGCATGATGGAGCTCGCCACGGCCCTCAAAGCCGGGCTCGTCGACGCGGGGCTCACGCTCGTGACCCCCGAGGATCCGAAACTCTCGGGCGGCGTCTGCATCGTCGAAGTCGAGCGCGGCAAGAACCGCGAAGTCAAGAACCGTCTGTATGACGAGCACGGGATTGCGGGTGCCGGAACGGGCGGACTCCGGCTGTGCCCCCACGTCTACAACACGATGGAGCACGTCGAGCGTGCCGTTCAGGGCGTGAAAGCCATTCTCGCCTGAATCTGACAATCCGGGTCGATGCTGCTTACCCTGCTTCTCGCGGGCTCGCTTGCGAACGCCCCGATTGTCGACGAGATCCTCGAAAGAGCGATCGAGGTTCAGCGCCTACACGAAAAAGCCGGCAACGAAGTTAAATACGACTACGAGCTTCTGAGCGTCACCGAAAAACTGGACAAGAATGGGGACGTCAAAGAAGTCGAGGAGCAGCTTTTCGAAAGCAATCACATTGAAGACGTTGCTTATGAACGCCTCGTCAAGAAAGACGGAAAGCCGCTCACCCAAAAAGAGCTGAAGCGCGAGGCCAAGCGCGAGCGAAACTTTCGCAAGAAGCTCGCCAAAGGCGAAGCGCGGCACAACGATGCCGAAGAACGCGTCGCTTTCGATGAAGAGCTCATCCTTCGTTATGACTTCCAACTTGACGACACCTGCGATTTTTCTGGTCGCAAGACCTACGTGTTGTCCTATAAGCCCAAGCCCGGGCCACCACCCGAGCCCGAGCCGGAAACCATCGTGGAAGCAAGTTCGGCGTCCGCATCCGCTCCGGCTGCCCTCGGAGAGACGCCCGCCGCGGAGGCGCCACCGCCCGAGCCCGAGCCCGAGCCGGCCGCGCCGATCCGTGTCGTGGGCCGCGAACGGACGGCCAGGGTTGATTTTGCACCACCATTCGACGCAGACGAGGCGGAAGAGCCGATGGAATCGGGCGAAAGTGATGTGGCGATCCCATCCCTCGTATTGCAAGGAACCTCCGTGATCGATGGCAATCCCGTCGCGGTGATAAGCGATCAACGTGTCTTCGAGGGCGACCTCATCGAGGGTGCGCGCGTGGTGCGTATCGGCGAAAGAGAAGTCGAGCTCGAGCTCGAAGGCAAGCGATTCGTACTCCGTTTGTAGCACCTACCGTTTTCTCCTCTCGTGTTGGTCCTCGGTCACGTCGCAGCGGCGAGCATTACTTGTCATGCCATGAACAAAAAGGCGGACCTGCGCTTCGTCGTCTTTCTCACGCTTCTGGCCGACATCATCGACAAGCCCTTCGGTCTCATCATCTTTAGTGAGACAATTAATAACGCGCGGGTGTGGTTCCACTCACTCGCGGTCAACCTCGGGCTATCGGTCATCCTTCTCCTGTGGCGGAAGCCTCTCGTCTACGTCCTCGCCCTCTGGCTCCACCAGCTTTGCGATCGCATGTGGATGCGTCCTTGGGTTGCGCTGTGGCCTTTGGCCGGCGCGTTCGGCTACCGTGATCTTCCGCTCGACCAGTGGGTCTACAGCCTCTTCAATCCCTACAACGTCATCTCGGATGTCTTGGGGCTTGCCGTGATCGTTGTCATCGCCTGGTATTACGGCCTCTTGCGGTGGGAGCGATTCAAGTCATTTCTCGCGACGGGCAAGCTCGAAAAGTGTTTGCTATGATCCTCTGTATCCACCAAAACCTATGAAAAGACTCATTGCTTGCCAGGAGTGCAAGCGGCAATGGGATGTCACCCGCTATCGGGTAGGCATCCCTCACTACACGACGGAACGAGATCACGAGACTGGGCTTGGCGCGGTCCTAGAGCTTGTCGGACGACTGTTCTAGATGAAGCGGATCAAAGCGATTGTGAAACGCGGTTACACGGCGGCGCTTCGTCCATTGTTCAAGAGGCGTGCCCAGTTCCCGATTTTGCGGCACTACCCGAAGGGTCGAGACCACCTCTTCGACATCATCAACTCGTACGAGAAGTGCCCGAGCGCAGACATCTTGGATGTAGGGGCAAACATCGGACAGTCCGCCCTGACCTACGTGCGGCTGTTTCCGCAGAGTCGGGTCTTCTGCTTCGAGCCCGTGCAGGCAACGTACGAAACGCTCACGAAAAACGTGTCCGAATACTCACGTGTGAAGACGTTCCATAGCGCAGTCGGGGCTGAGCCAGGTACCGCGCCGATTCAGATCTGTCCGCATGACAGCGAGCTGAGCTCCCTCATCGATAACGTCACTTGGGACGCCGATCCGAGCGACATCGAAACCGTGAACGTGGTCTGCCTCGACGATTTCATCCGATCGACCGGCATCACGCGGGTGGGGATTCTCAAGATCGACACGGAGGGCTACGAGATGCAGGTTCTCCGCGGCGCCCGGCGATCGATAGAGGAGCGGATCTTCGACTTCATCTTCTGCGAAGTCGGGTTTCGGGGGGAAAGTCACAAGGGGCAGTTCGCGGACATCTGCGAGCACCTTTGGAACCACAGGTACATCTTCTGCGGCCTCTACGACGAGTACCGGATAGGACCCGCAGCCTCCTATGTCCAGTTCGCGAACGCGCTCTTCATGCCGTACGAGCAGGAGCTGGCTGTGGATGCCACCTAGCTGTGGTCGTCATCATTAATCCGGACGGACCCGTAGCCACGCGCCATCGTCGGACACGGAGGCAGCGATGCGCTCCGCGCGCCATGGAAGCATGTTTGGGCATGGCGAGGACGTCTGTCGGTGACGAAATTCACACGGTTCGACAACGCCCGGAAGGAAAGGCTTCGCGGTAACAACTAGCAAAGGTCGGCGCCAGGTGGCACTAAGGATAGTCAATTTCAAGCCGTCTGGCTCTCGGCACTTGGCAGGGGCTCTATTTATGGGAGCATCGCCGCAGCGCCCATTCCCGGCGGGTTCTGGTACACGTCGCGTAGCCGCACGCTCTACAGATCCACTTGATATTCACCTTCGTTTGGGTCAGAATAGGAGGCGAAGATTTGGAGAAGCTTTAGGGATGATTTTGACGAAGCGGCAGAAGCAGATACTTGGCTTCATTGAAGAGGCGATCCGCAAGAACGGATATGCGCCGAGCCTCGAGGAGATCAGCCGTCACTTCAACCTCAACTCGATCTCGACGATCCACAAACACCTCGTGAATCTCGAGGATAAAGGGCTCATCAAGCGCCACTGGAATCGGGCGCGCGCGATTGAAGTCGTGCCCCGGCACGAAAAGCCGGAGGCGCGCGATGTACCGCTCGCCGGGGTCATCGCGGTGGGCGCACCCATTGAAGCTATACGAGGTCAGGAGCTTGTCGCGGTGCCCGAGGATATGATTGGCCATCGGGACGTCTTCGTGCTTCGCGTTCGTGGCGAGTCGATGATCGACGAGCAAGTCCGGGATGGAGACTTTGTCATCGTGGAAAATCGGACCGACCCGCGCAACGGAGAAATGGTCGTGGCTCTTGTGAACGGGGAGAATGCAACGCTCAAGAAATTCTATCGGGAAAAGAACCAAATAAGACTGCAGCCAGCTCATCCGACGATGAAGCCCATCCTCGTGAACGAGGACGAGCTCGCGATTCAAGGCGTTGTCGTGGGCGTGCTGCGCAAGTATTGACTTCGAACTAAGAGAACTCTGGGAGAGAACCGAACATGTCGGAAAAGAAATCCATCAATTTCACGGTCGTGCCGCACGAGGAGAAGGAGGAGGAGCTCGTCGAGAGTATCTACTCCAACTTTTGTGCGATCAGCCACACGCCGTTCGACTTTACACTCACGTTTTGCCAGATGCGTCCTTTGAGCGAGAAAGACTTTGCGGGTACGCCGGAAGGCGCGACTCAAACCATTTCAGCGCCAGTGAAGGTCAAGGTCGTCGTGCCCGCTAATCTCATTCCAGCTTTAGGCGCCGCCCTGCAGGAGAACCTTCGTATTTACAAGGACGCCTATTCGAACGTGGGTTGGGCGAAGGGCAAGCTCGGCGGCAAGGTGCACTGAGACCGGTCCGGCGATGGCGAGCCAACAAGTCGTGGTCCATGTGACCATCGAGCGTTTCTTCGATGCGTCCCCTGCACGGCGGCTCGATGACCTGGTTTCGCTCACCGATCGCGTCGATGGCGCTCTGGCTCGATTTGCCGAGGGATGGCAGCGGCCCTCGGCAGATGAAGCGATCCTGTCGCAACAGTGGCCATTGGGCTCGCAACAGTCGCCATTGGATTGGGCCGGTGAGCTCAGAGACGCTGTGCACGAAGAGCTCGGCCTCGACTGCTCGGTCGGCATCGCCGCGACGCGGGTTGCCGCGCGCATCTGCTCCCGAATGGCGCGCCCACGGGGCGTGATGCTTTGGCTTTCCGGATACGAAAACCGACTCATCGAAGGGCTTGCGCTCGAAGAGCTGGATGAGCTCAGACCCGAACAGGTCAAAAAGCTTCGCGCCCGAGGGATTCGAACGATGGGCGAGCTCGGCAGCCTCGCCCCTGCTGGAGCACGAGAGCTCCTGGGCTGGCAGGCGCCCAAACTCGTAACCCTTGTGCGTGGACTCGACAGCGCTCCCGAGTCGACGAGCGGCGGGCGGTTGATGAAATCCGTTTCGATCCTCGCCCGGCGTCTTTCTCGGCGGCTCGCGAAGTGCGGCCAAGAGGCGAGGGGACTCGAGTTGCGACTCGGCTACGACGACGGTATCGCCGACGAGCGGTACACGCTCCTTCCGAAGCCGACCGCGACGCTCGAGATCCTGGACCGCGCAGGACGCCGGCTTCTCGAAATGTCGACCAGACGCGACCGCCGCATCACAGACCTGTCCCTAACCGCGACAGGCCTCACCGCAAAACGCGGTGCAATCGATCAGCTCAGCTTGTTCCGCCACGCCGCGCCACGTGAGGTAGCCGTCCACCTAGGCCGCAGCTCACAGGCCTGAGATCCTGAAATCCTGAATCCTGATCTGGGGTGGGCATTCCACGAACTGTAGTTTTTCACCTACGTTTTCGTGCGGCTGTACTACTCAGGCTGTTGATTCTAAACTGAAGTTCCTGGCTGAAAAAGCCAAGATCCGGTGTTGATCCAATGAGATAGTTGGAATCAATGGTGCTGGCTTCTGTCTACACGGTGATACCTTTGAGCAGGTCGTAGGCTCTCTGCTGTTTCGAGTCCGGAGTTGTCGTGACATCGAAGGTGGGCTCGTCGGGTCCGGCTTCCGGTCGCCGACATTTGTTTCGGACGATGTTGCTGAGAAGGCGCAGCAGCGTGCGGAAGCTGGAAGCTCGACTCCCATCGTCAAGCTTCTTGGTTTGTATCTTGCGCAGGGCGGCCTCGGAGCGCTTCGCCGGAGCAACCGGGTCACGCCTGGCCTTCGCCTGCTGGTCCTCGTCAGAGAATAGCAGCGGCCGCCAAGCCTCCATCATGTGCCACAGGACGTAGTAGGCCAGCATGCACAAGAAGACGTGCGCCCGGACTCGGTTTTCGCGCCGGTGACGAATCGGCCGCACCTTTAGGTCCATGCTCTTGAAGGAACGAAACGCCCTCTCGACCTGGGTCAGCAACTTGTAGCTACGCACTGTGTCGTCGGTTTTCATCCGCTGCTCAGCAAGACTGGTGCGGATCACGTAGATGCCGTCAAGGGCAGCTTCCGCAGTGACCTTTGTGTCGTCGATTTCGAAGCTAAAGCTGTCGTCGCGAATGTCCAGCTTGAAGTGCTTGCCGACTTTGTACTTGTTGAGAACTCTGCCTACCCGCACACCGATTTTATCTTTACCATGCAGCTGACCCCGTCCGATCCGTTGGCGAATCCCTCCGAACTGCTTAGCGATCGTCCCCATGTGTCGCTTCCACCGCTGGAGCCGTTTGTTGGCGAGCTCAGAGTTGCCGTTGGCGAGGCGCGAGGCGTCGGCATCCATCGTTGTCTCGTCTAGCTCGAAGTCGAAACCGTCGTCACGGATGTCGAGCCTGTAATACCTGCCGACCTTGTACTTGTTGAGGAGCTTTTTCACTGCAGCACGGATGTCCTCCTTGCCCTGCAAACGGCGCCGCTCGACCATCCGACAAACTTTCTCCAGCTCCTTGCAGGTCGCTTCGAGCAGAGCACGGCGCTTGTGACGCCGCCTCTCGGCCAGCTCCGGATTGCGGCAAGCGACCAGCCTCTCGTTGGGGAAATCCGGGTGCGTCACCTCAAACAGATTCCGCTCGTCGAATAGCCCCATCTGGAGCACCCCATCGTTGATGAGCTTGCGAATCGGTTCGGGACGCAGAGCGGTAATCCAGTCGACACCGTCCATCTCCCGCAACTCGTCGATCTGGGTCTGGGTGATCATTCCGCGGTCGCCCACCATCACAAACTGCTCGATGCCGAAGCGCCCTTGCACCTTTTCTACCTGAGGCAACAGCGTTTTGGGATCGCCCGTGTTGCCCTCAAAGACCGATACCGACACGGGGATGCCGCGTTCGTTGGTCAGCAGACCGTAGTTGATCTGCAGCTTGCCTTTCTTGCCGTCACGGTCGTATCCGAGGCGGGCGATCGGACAACTCACACCCTCGAAGTAGCTTGAGGTTAGGTCATAGAGCGCCAGGCCGTCGTTTTGGAGATGGCGCGCCGCGAGTTTTTTTTCGATGACCTCCTGGCGTTTGAGAACCCAGTCCATGGCGGCATAGAGATCGTCTTCGCGGGCATCGCTCACCCCCAGGATTTCGGGCAGTGTGGTTGTGTGCCACCACTGGCTAGTCGCCAGCTTCGACTGCGGTTCGAGGATCCGGGCGACTACCATGGCCACGACCAAATCCCGCTCTGGTGAGTGTCGAGAACCAACGAGCTTTTCGAAACCGAGCTGTCTCATGGCGCTGAGCACCGCGTCGACGTGGCCATGGTGTCGGGAGCCGTTCTCGACGATTTTGAAGGCGACTTCAACCGAGACGAGCTTTTCCCCTTTGAGAATGCGTCGGATGGCGTCGACTGCGTCCATGGGCAATTTGGACAAGTTAGCGAGCGTGCGCTTGCGGACGTTTCCGCCCACCCGATAGGACTCACGCAGCAGGACCGCGGGGGTAGAGTTGCGATTGGGGATGATGTGGGTATGCATGCCCACCATAATAGCCTATATATCAATATATATCAAACTATAAAAGGCTTTAGACATGCCTACATATTGCATCCCAAAATTAGCCTCTCGGCGTCCCTAAAGACGCGTAATCATTGGGGATTCACACTGTCAGTGGGTTCATTCGACCAAGGAACTTCAGCTTAGTCTTCATGACCGAGAACGTGATGTAGCGCGCCTTCATTCAGAAGGCAGTTCTCGAGGCCCTGAAGGGCAGTCTGGAGAGGACGCGGATTGGTCTCGCGACGCCTCCCGACGCTGAAGAAGACGCTCGCCTGTAACCCGCTTCCAGCCAGACAGCCGAATCTCCTCTCCGAAAAGCTCGCGGTAGGCGCGCGGCAGAAAACCGATACCGAGTGCAGCATTGGCGAGCATGAAGGTCAGGTGTGCCGCGAGGCTATACGCCAAAAGCTGGGGTGCGGGCACGATGTCGCCGTGAAAGAAAATCCACGCGAGAGGCGTCGTGCCGAGACGTGCCACGTTGATGGGGAGCGCTCCGACGAGAAAGATGATCGGAAGTGTTGCGAGAAGCCGGACGAAAGGAATCTCGAAGCCGAACGCTCGCGTCGCATAGCTGTGAGCGAAGACGGCGATGAGCAGTAGCGGCGCTTTGAGGAGCAGGACGCCCATGTAGTGCTCCGGACCCGCGAGCCGGAACGTCCGCAGCAGGCGCCAATCGGGCGCCTGGATCACACGTCCGAGAAACGTAAAGCCTCTATGGACGTAGCCCAGAAACAAGAACCAAAGCCCGATAACGGCGACGGGAGCCAAGAGGAGCGATCGCGGCAGCTCTTCGGCGACGAAAAGCGTTCCCACGCTCGCCCAAAGGATCAGGTGGGTCTTTTGCAGGAAGTCGAGGCAGAGAATCGTGCTCGTCAGCTCGAGAAGCCCGGTCGAGAGTCTCCGCGCGAGGTAGACGATCATCGCACCCTGAGAGACGCGGTGATTCAGGATCGAGAGCAGGTAGTCGACGGCGCGCACAGGGAGAAGGTCCGATAATGCGAGGTTTCCGTGAAACCAGCGAACGACATACCAGAGCACGACGGTATCGAGAGCGAAATACAAGAACGAGAAGGGGAGAAGCGCGGCGAAGAATTTCGCGAAATCCGCTTGGGACAGGGCCCGCAAAAAAGCGTCGAACGGAACCTTCCGGAAAATCAGAAAGAGGATACCCGCGGTGATGAGCGGCGGGAGGGCCAAGCGCAGAAGACTCCTCTTCGCCTTTGCGCTCTTCGTCCCCATCGACCAGCCGGTTCTCACGCCTACTTGCTTTCTATTCCTGATATGCGAATACCGGTGGATTTTACGCCGTAGCGGCGGTTGATTTTCAACAGAAATCCGGTAATAGCTTCCGTCAGCCTTGCTCGCTCGAGCGGGCCTGCGAGAATCCCCCTGAGCCCGGTCTCGTCGACCAACTGGCGCGTGGTCTCGGCGGCCTCTTCGTCGTCGGAGCAGATGAGCACGTCCTCTTCGTGGTCCGAGCCCATCGCCCGAAGCGTGCCGGCGGAAACGGTCTGAAACGCGGCCACGACACGAGCCGATGTACCGAGCGCGTCGCGAGCTTCTTCTCCCGCCGAGGGAACCTCGAGCCTTCCCGGAGGCCACGCGATCGTGGCCGTGATGAGGAGCTTCCCGGCGATCTCGGCCTTCAGGCCCGAGAGGATCTCGATATGGCCGGCGTGCGGCAACGTGGATATGAGAATCTCTCCGTTTTGAGCCGCGTCACGATTGCTCATGCCGTGAATGGCCGGCCCGCCGAGCTTGCCGAGATTCTTGTTGAGCTCGGCCGCCACCCGTTCCGCCTTTTCCTGCTCGCGCGAACCCAAGAAGATCTGCCTGCCCGCCTTCGCCCATCGAATCGCGAGCCCCTGGCCTTCTTTGCCCGTGCCTCCCAGAATCGCCAGTGACATGTGGAGTCTCCTTCAACGAAACAGATCGCGTTCTCGTGTGCGCAGGAGCGGTTTGGCACCGTCGTCTCCCGGCTGAAATGGATAACCGCGTATAACGGCTACTGGTGTGTTATCGACCTTACCCATAACCAGTTCCGCCGCCGATGCTATCTCGTCGGCCACAGCGACCACCGTTGTGGCGAGCGAGCGTCCCTGAGGGTCCACACGCCCGCGATAATCGGCGAGCGCCCGCATCCCCGAGATACCGATGGCGATATTCGTCACGCCTTCGCGCCATGGTCTGCCGAAGGTGTCGGAAAGGATCACGGCGAGTCGGAGGCCGGTCTTGGCCTCGAGCTCTTCTCTGAGCCGTCGCGCGGAGGCGTCCGGGTCCTGCGGGAGGGTCGTGACCGTGTCGCAAGCGCCGACATTCGAAGCGTCGACACCGGAATTGGCGCACACAAACCCATGCCGCGTCTCCGTGATGAGAACGCCTTGATCCATCTTCACGATGCGGCTCGCCTCCCGAAGGGCGACCTCGACGACGCGGGGGTCCTTGTTAGCGCTCTTTGCGAAATCCTCGGCGAGCGAAGAGGGCGTCACGTCGCGCAGATCCACGATCTGTCCTTCCGCTTTCGAGACGATCTTCTGGGTAACGACGAAAATATCGCCTTCATCGGGCGCGAAACTCACTTCCCGGCAAGCTCCGAGAATGATGGCCGGGAGATCGTCCCCCTCTCGAATCTCAGGCAGGGAAGCGAGACCACGAATCTCAATGGGATGCGACGACACGAGGACGCATTGTCTCACAGTGCCGCGAGACGCAACAAAACTCCAAGCGTAGCCTGCGGCCGCAACCAAAGGGGATAGGCCACAGAGGCACAGCGCGGCGGAGCCGCAACCAAATCTCCGCCGCGAGCGGTCAGCGGTCAGCGGTCAGCTCGTGGTGCTCGGCGCTTCGCGCCTCGGTCCCATTCTCAGTGTGCGCCGTCCCAATTCTTCGCCGCGGCTGTGTCTCTGTGGCCACTCTTAAGGCGCCTCATGCGAACGATTTGAGGAGCGGCCGAGCTTTCAGGTTTACCTGGCTAGCATTAGTAGTACGGCGCGTTCGGTGGGAGCGGCGCTTGTCGGTTCGACCGTTCCTTGCTAACATGAAAGGTAATTCCGAGATTAACTTTAGGCGAAACTTCCGCCGGCTAGACGCATGTAAACCCGTACGTTTAAAGCAGATGCGGCGGTTCGAAATGTAATGTGTACGCATGTAATAGTGACAGAACAATTTATTTTACTGATTTAGTCCTGTATAGTCGGCGCATGTACATCGCCAAGGTGCCGAACCGCAACTCGCCCCCAGCGATTCTCATCCGCGAAAGCTACCGCGAAGGCGGTGCGCCCAAAACGAGGACCGTCGCCAACATCTCGAAGTGGAAGCCCGCGCGAATTGAAGCTCTTCGCCAGTTGCTGAAGGGCAACGTGGATTTGGGTGAGGCTCAGCAGTTCGAGATCACCAGAAGCAAGCCTCACGGACATGTTGCGGCCGTGCTGGGAACGCTGCGCAAAGTTGGCCTCGAGCGAATCATCCATAGCCGCCAGCGCCGAGAGCGTGACCTTGTCGTGGCGATGATTGTGGCGCGAATCGTAGAGCCGGGCTCCAAGTTGGCCACGGCCCGTGGTCTATCGAAACAGACCTTGACTTCGTCATTGGGTGAGTGTGTTGGAGTTGAAGACACCAACGAGGATGAGTTGTATGATTCCCTGGATTGGCTTTTGAGCCGCCAAGCAGCCATAGAGAAGAAACTGGCGAAACGCCATCTGCAGCAGGGCAGCCTGGTTCTCTACGACTTGACGTCGACTTGGGTAGAAGGTCGGTCGTGCCCTCTGGCGAAGCTCGGTTACTCGAGAGACGGCAAGAAAAACAAGTTGCAGGTCGTGTTCGGCTTACTGTGTGAGCGTGATGGTCGGCCGGTCGGGGTAGAGGTGTTCGAAGGCAACACCGGAGATCCCGCAACACTGGGGAGCCAAATTCGCAAAGTCCGAGAACGTTTTGAGCTTGACAGTATCGTCTTCGTAGGTGACCGAGGGATGATCACCGAAGCCCGGATTCGCGAGGAACTTCGACCGGAGGAAGGTCTCGAGTGGATCAGCTCACTTCGTGCCCCTCAGATTCAGCGACTTGCAAAAGACGGAATGCTGCAGCCTTCTCTGTTCGATGAACTCGACCTAGCGGAGATCCACCATCCTAGCTTCCCTGGTGAGCGACTCATCGCCTGCCGCAACCCTCTTCTTGCTACCGAGCGGGCGCGGAAGCGAGAAGAGATGCTTGTGTCGACGGAGTCAAAGCTAGAAGTGATTAGCAAAGCGACGAAGCGAGACCAACGTCCTTTGCGAGGCAAAGATACCATCGGCATACGATTGGGTCGAGTGTTCGCTCGGAGCAAGATGGGCAAGCACTTTCGCTACACCATTACGGACGACGGCTTCGACTTCGAGCGCGACAACGAAAACATCGAGCGTGAGGCGGCCCTCGACAGCATCTATATCATCCGAACAAGCCTCACCGAAGAGGCCATCTCCGCAGACGAAGCTGTCAGGACCTACAAAGGCTTGGCAGTCGTTGAACGCGCTTTTCGTTGCTGCAAAACCGTGGATTTGAAAGTACGGCCCATCTATCACTACAACGCTGAGCGAGTTCGAGCTCACATCTTTCTTTGCATGCTCGCCTACTACGTGGAATGGCACATGCGAAAAGCCCTCGTCCCGATCTTGTTTGACGACGACGACCCTGACGGTGCCCATGCCAAACGCTCATCCATCGTCAGCCCAGCAACGCCTTCAGACTCCGCCCAGGCAAAGGCTTCTACCAAGAAGACTCCCGACGGGTTGCCCGTCCACAGTTTCAGAACGCTTCTTTCTGATCTTGCTACGGTCACGAAAAATCAGGTCGAAAACGAAGCCCGCGGCCTGTCCTTCGTCAGCATCACTCGCCCCACACCCTTGCAGCACAAAGCATTCAACCTGCTCGAAATCAACCCCCGCACGATGTA
Organism: Candidatus Marinacidobacterales bacterium; assembly: GCA_965197495.1. Classification (GTDB taxonomy): domain Bacteria; phylum Acidobacteriota; class Vicinamibacteria; order Marinacidobacterales; family SMYC01; genus SMYC01. The sequence continues at coordinate 6,771,122 of OZ240210.1, read as the reverse complement.
AGCAGTACACACACCTCTCTTCAAAAACAAAGCCAATGATGCCCACACTTACGCTTGTTCATCCGTGGAAGGTCCGGTTAGGTTCTAAATGCGCCGGACCCCCGAACGGCCCGCGCGCGTAATTCCTCTGCTCGAATTGGAGGTTGCTGTGTTGAAAGATCAGCAGCTCGAGAGCGTTGGTGAGACGCCACTCGACACCGTGCCTCATGCCGACAAGACCCGGCACGAGATCGAACGGGATCACATTTTTCGCTTCTTTCGCTTGAACCTCGAACCGCGTGAGGTGGAGTATCACTGGCAGCGACTGCTCCTGCATCAGGCGCGTTTTCCCGCGGCGCATGGGCGCAAGATCGATCTTCGGACGGCCGCGTTCGACTACTTCTTGAACGAGACCAATCTGCTCGTCGAGCCGCTCGTCATGGAGCGGGAAGCGCTCCGCCAGACCGAGCTCATGGCCTATTTCGACCATCTCACGGGCCTGCACAACTACGCGTATTTCGAGAGCGAGATCAAAACGGAAGTCGCGCGGGCGAAGCGCTACGACACGTCTCTCTGTCTGCTCCTGGTCGACCTCGACGACTTCAAGCTCGTGAACGACACGCTCGGCCATCGCGCCGGGAACGAAGTGCTTCGCGAGGTCGGGCACATTCTCCAGAAACTGCTCCGTTCGTCGGACCTCGTCGCGCGCTTCGGCGGCGACGAGTTCGCGGCCCTTCTGCATCGCACCGACGCCGAGGATGGACAACGCGTCGCCGACAGCTTGTGCGAGAACATCGATCAGCAACTGCGCGAAGGGAGCCTCGGCCAGCTCGAGCGGCCTGTGACGGCAAGCTTCGGCCTGAGCGCGCTTCCGAATCAAGCGAATGACGAAGTGCAGCTGTTCGAGCTCGCCGATAAAGCGCTGTATCAAGCCAAGCGCGCGGGCGGCAATCGCGTGGTCTTCGCGTAGCCATTCACTTGACGGATGGCGGACCGCCTGCCACCGGAGGCGGGTAGTCCGGCCGTACGAACCGGCTTCGGATATCGCCGGAAAACGCGACCCCACCCCACCCAATCCATCCGATCATCAAGACCCCTCCCAAGACTCGGCCCGTCCTGGAGTGCCACCCGTGCTCGAGAAGAATCCCGAGCGCGAGGACGACGAGCGGCAGCACGACGAGGTCGTCTTTCGAGAATTGAAAGATGTGCGTCGTGCCGAGCCCCGCTCTCAGGAAATTCAGCCCGAGAAACGTCGCGATGGCGGCGAGCGCCAGTGGGCGAGCGAGAACGTCGCCGCTCTGCCTCCGGAGCCAAATAAGCGTGCCCACGGTGAGCAGAGTGAAGACGGACCCGTAAAAGAGATTCATGCGGTGGACCGACATAGAAAGCGCGGAAAGCGGCGTGAAGCTGAGCGACACGAGCTGAGACAGTTCACCGTTCGAAGCGCTAGCTTGCTCCGGACGCATCAGTAGCTCGGGGACGTATTGGAGGTAGAACGTGCCCACAGCCACGAGCGCACCGAGCAACGCCCAGCCGGCAATGGCCACGAGCCGAACCGTGGCCGGCCGCATGTTCCTGGCGACGAAATAAAAAGCCATGCAGAAGGCAGGAACGAACATCCCGAGCACGAGCGCGCTACCCGCATAGGACAAGATCGCGATGGCGATGAGAGCCGAAAACCCGATCGCGTAGCGTGGGCGGTCGAAGCGATCAAAGAAGAGCGCAAGATAGACAATCGCGACCGTGTCCCAGAAATGGCCGAAGAGCGCGGCATAGGACGCGACGGCGAGGCGGAAGCCGACAACGCGCGCGGTCGCGTGAAAGGCGACGGCGAACGTCGCGGCTCGGCCCGAAATGCCCATTCGTCGCGCGAGGGCGAAGACGATGAGCGCTTCCACCGCCACGAGCGCGGTCGGAACGAGCTTCATCCAATCTTCGACGGGGAGCTGGAGCACGCTCAGCGGGTAGATCGCCAAATAAAGAAGCGGCGGGTACGGAAAAGCCAGCCACCGGTCCCCGACATATTGCAGCCCGAGCAGGTGAGTATGTTGGTGGCGGATGAAGTCCAGAAAGAAACCGTCGAGGCCTTCGGTCCAAATGAGAGAGACGAACTTCGAGTGGGTGCGCACATCCGGGTAGTAGAAGTCGGGATGGAAGAGGGCAAACAGGCGAACGGCGAATCCGAAATAGACGATGAGAACCGCCCAACGCGCCTCGGGTATGGCGAATGCCGAGTCCCGTTTTCCACGCCGAATCCAATAGAAGCCAACGAACAGGAGGGCGATGGCGTGTGTGCGCAGGCCGAGAGTCCACGCGGCGTGGACGGGCCACATCTTGTGAGCGAGCGCAAGCGCCATGAGCGCGAGCGCCGCAAAAGCCCCGCACCCCCATGAGACGCGCTGGCCGCAGCCGAGCATCCGGGGCACCGCGTAAAAGGCGATAACCCATGAGAGCATAGCGGCAAGCGCGAGGACGCTCGGCAGGATGGCGCCAAAACGGCGCGTGGTGCGAATCTGCATCCAGTCCAGAGCGAGACTGAGCGGTCGCGGATCGTCGGAGCTCGAGAGGATGCTTATTTTGAGCGGTCCGCCACTGGTGTTTTTGACGCGAAGATTCCAGAGCGTGAAGTCTTGCTGCGGGACCGTGCGGGACTCAGCGAGCGCGCCGCCGAAAAAGACCCGAATCTCAGCCGGCGCCGCAATGTGCCGCTTGTAGCGTAGCGTGACGTCGTAGGGGCCTCGAACATAGAACGGGAGTCGCAGGGTGGCGCTCTCGGAAGCCCAGTGGATGAGAGTGGGCTCGTCTACTTCGAAATCCTCACGAAACCCTTGGACGTAGCCGGCGTCATTGGGTCCGAAGTCGAAGAAAAGATCCCCAGGTGCTTGATAGGCGAGCAGGATGCCGCATGCGGCGAGCAGTAATAGAAGGCCGATATTCCTGGCCTCCGTCGTCATGGTCCCACGGGTTCGTTCGTGCTTCCGTTCCCGTCGGCGACGACGCGCGCCATGTAGTAATCGCACACGCCGCTGCGGAAGAGGCGCTCGTCCTCGAATCGAAAATGCGGCTTCAACAACTTCCGATAGTCATCCGCCGGCCGAATGTGATGCCCGTTCTCCGCCCAGTGCAGCAGATGCCCGACAATATTGAGCCGTGATTCGGTCGGGATGTCCTCGATCACGAGGGCGCGGCCGCCGGGTCGCAACACGCGCTGCATGCCGCGCAGAACGGAAGTCACGTCCTCGTCGTTCAAATGATGCAGCAATCCATAAACTAGTACATCGTCGAACGCGCCCTCTGGAAAATCGAGAGCGCGCGCGTCCTGCACGGAGAACTGCCCCCTATAGTTCTTGGTCGCATAGCGGATATATTTCGGGTTGAGGTCGATACCGGTATAGGACCCCTCGGAAAAGAGCATCGAAAAAGCTCCCGGCCCGCAGGCAACGTCGAGGACCTTCCGATCGGAGTTAGGACCCAGATGCTCTTGGATTGTACTTCGGATGACGCGGAAATTCGACTCGAGGAGGCCACGGCAGAAAAGAAAGAAACGAGGGTAATCCGACAGTTTTTCTATAAGGGCGTGTAGCATGTTTACCGCGCAGATACTATCTCAGGGCGATCCAAAATCCGAATCAAGGTAGGCATAGAATAGTCGCGGAGGTGAAATGAGGGCAATCTGGGCGATTTTGAGCTTTTTCGCGGCGACGGCATCGAGTCAAGAGCTTGAGCAGCGGGTGATGCTCGTGTTCGAGAACGCGGGGCCGGGCGTGGTGAACATCACGAGCCGGAGCATTTCCTACGACTTTTTCTTGCGCCCCATCCCTCAGGAAGGCTCAGGCTCCGGTTTCGTCTACGACAGGCGCGGCCACATCGTCACCAATTATCACGTCATCGAAGGCGCGCGGGAGCTTCATGTCACGTTCTTCGACGAGAGCCGCGTGCCCGCGAGCGTCGTGGGTTACGACCGATCGAACGATCTCGCCGTCATCAAAGTCGAGGTCTCGGCGGAAGTGCTCAAAGCCATCCCTCTCGGGAGCTCGAGCGATTTGAAGGTCGGACGCTTTGTGGTCGCCATCGGCAACCCATTCGGCCTCGAGCAAACGCTCACGACCGGCGTGGTGAGCTCGCTCGGGCGCGTGATCCAGAGCCCGGACGGCCGGTTCATCGGTGAGATCATTCAAACCGATGCTGCCATTAATGTCCCACTCGGGGATGGTTGAAATCCCTCGCCTTTAGGCGAAGCCTTTAGGAGGCTTGGGGTACGATCCCGAGGTGAAAGGATATCGTAAATCATCGCACACGACGTATCAGTTAAACTATCACTTCGTATTTATCACGAAGTACCGCAAGCCGGCCTTGAGAGGGGATGTAGCGGTTCGTCTCCGGGATCTCATCCGGGAGATCTGTGCTCGGAACCAGATAGAAATACTGAAGGGTCATGTGCGGCCTGAGCACGTGCACCTGTTGCTGAGCGTGCCGCCGAATTTGTCGCCGAGTCGAGTGATGCAGTTGATCAAGGGTAAGACGTCGAATCGTCTGATGCGCGACTTACGGACGATGCGGAAGGAGTTCTGGGGTCGGCACCTATGGGCACGGGGTTACTTCGTGGTGACAACGGGCAACGTGACGGATGAGGTGATAGCGAAGTATATAGAGTTGCAGGGTGCCGTGCCCCAGGACGACGATTCTTTCAAGGTCAGTGAGTAGTGAAACGAGGCAAGGACAAGCCGACTTTAGTCGGCGACGTGAACCCATCGCCTTTAGGCGATGGAGCGCACGCGCTCAGTCCCGGCAACTCAGGCGGGCCTCTTCTCGACCTCGACGGCCGCGTTATCGGCTTGAACTCGCAAATCATCAGCCCAAGCCGAGCCTCGGCGGGGATCGGCTTCGCGATCCCCGCCACGACGCTCGAGCGCGTCGTCCCCGAGCTCATCGAGCACGGACGCTACGCGCACCCTTGGTTGGGCGTCGCACTCATGGATGTGAGCAAGAACCTCGCCGCCCGTCTGAACCGCAGTGGCGTGCGCACGCCGGGCGGTGGTGGCATCTTGTCGCCGAAGCGCTCCGCCGCGGCCCCGCCGCGCAAGCGGGCATTCGCGGACCCAATCGCTTGGGGCGACTCGGTAATTTGAGGATTCCTCTGGGGGCGGATTACATCCTCGCGATCGGAGGGGAGCCTGTTCGTACACGGCAAGAGCTCACTGTGGTCCTCGAGACGAAACACCGCGTTGGGGATGTCGTCAGTGTCTCGGTGTGGCGCGAGAGCCAGATAGTGGAGTTCGACGTGAAGCTTGGGGCGCGTCCGGAGTAGGCGATAACGATGGCAACGCGCCGGAACCCGCACGCGCTCAGTCTTTCTCTCGCAGCTTCTCACCGGCGAGCTTCGCCACCTCATAGAAGTAGTGGGCGCCGATTGGCAGGGACGGCTTCGTCGAAGTCGAATTTGCTCGAGTGGGTCGGGAAGAGCCGGCAGACGAGCGGCTTCGTTTCGCCGCCGAAATGCTCGTGGATCTGACACTGATTCTCGGTGCCGAGAAAAACGCAGGCACCATCGGGACGCCGCGCCAAGACCCTCCGGCCACTCCGCGCACTCCCGTCGACAATATTCGTCTCCACCAACGTGTCCACCCGCCCGTTCCAATCCAAAGCCGACAACCGCTCGAGCTCACCAGGGCCGAGCAGAATCTGCCATCCGCGGCAGCAATCCCCACACCGGGTACACTCGAAGCGCAAATTGTCAGGAAAGGAGAAAGCAGGCTGGCTCACGGTTTCCGCGAGTGGAACCAAATGGTCCACTCCGCCTCGGGCGGCATCACGAACTCTCGGGCGTGGTCGGGTTCATCGCTTCCGTGACAGCGGCGGCAAGTCGCCTCCGTCGGGCGGATGAGCCCCGCCATCGACGACTTCTCAGGATCGATCATGACCTCCGCAGGCCAGTAATCTTCACCGCCGCCATGGCACGCTTCGCACTGGCCCCCGCGCAGCGCAGCGCCGTCAGTCGTGTGACACGAAAGACAACGCTCCTCCGTCGCGACACCCACGGTGCCTGTGCTGGAATGGGATGTCTGCCGCCACGACTCGAACACGGCGCGATGGCAGAGCTTGCACCACTCGGCTCCGATATAGCCGGTGAGAAGGCTGGTGCCCACCCACATCAAGGACAGACGCATGCGAACTCTTCGGAAATGGGCTCGGCCTCCCTCACCCCTCCGAGATGGTCACTTTGATCATCTTGTCACCTTGCCGGATGGCGTCCACGACATCCTGCCCTTCGACAACGCGCCCAAAGACCGAATGTTTGTTGTCGAGCCAGGGAGTGGCGACGTGGGTGATGAAGAACTGAGACCCGTTCGTATTGGGGCCGGAATTGGCCATCGACAGAATACCGGGGCCGGCATGTGTTAGCTCGGCGTGAAACTCGTCGTCGAATTTGTAGCCGGCGTCGCCGGTGCCGGTGCCCTGCGGGCAGCCCGTCTGAACCATGAAGTTGTCGAGGACCCGGTGGAACGTCAGACCGTCGTAAAACCCGTCCGTCGAGAGCTTGACGAAATTCTCGCACGTCCTGGGCACCTTGTCGTCAAAAAGCTCCAAGCTGATAGTGCCCTTATCCGTTTCGATCGTCGCCGTCTTCATCAATACTCCTTTTTGGATACTCCTGTTTGGGGATGGCAGAGTCTGAATAGAAATTCGGTTCTCCTGTCGTTTCGGGGGATCTGATTTGTGTTGGAGGGCATGGCCTATGGACGCTGCCGCGATTGTGGAAAACGCCGGAAACTCCGGGCGAGAGAGGCGTTTAGGGAAAGGTTGTGAGCACGTACAAACGTGGAGCGGCGTTTTCCACAATCGCTTGGAAAACGCTTCGCGTTTCCCACGAGCGCCCACAGGCCCCTCCTGATATATATACAAGAAAGATTAATTCATATGGAATAAGGAAGGGGGGGCTCGATTAGTGGAGGCTATGGAAAACGCCCTTCCAGGCTTCGAAGAGAACTCAGTCGTGAGCAAGGTCTGAACGACCAGAACCGTGGGGGCGTTTCCCGCAGCCTCGTCTCCCGCTGAGGGGCAGTGGCATTTGGTGAGGCCCGTGGGTTGAGAGGGTAAGCCATGTGTAGATGCGCATCGGCGAGAACGCTAGAATCTTTTTTTCCGAAAGAGAAAAGAGCGTTCCCGCGATGCGCGTTACTACGTTAGTCAACAAGCTCATCGGATTGCAAGGCCTGTGGGTCCGAGGTTTCCACTTCCAGGCGGACAAAGCCAGAGTGGTGGTGGATGTAGTACCACGGAGGAGGAAGCCTCTGTGCGGGATTTGCGGACGAAAGGTCCGCAAGAACAAAGATCGCTACAATCACTACTGGCGGCACTTGGACCTGTTCGGAGTCCGGACCTATCTTCGCTACTCGATCCGACGAGTGGTATGTCGGCGGTGTGGAGTGGTCAGAGAAAAGGTGCCTTGGGCCGACAAGGGAAGCCGCTTTACCAAAAGCTTCGAACAATAGGTAGCGTGGCTGGCACAGAGGACGGACGTCAGCGCCGTAGCGAACTATTTCCGAGTGACGTGGCGTTCGGTGCGACGGATCATCCAGCGAGTGGTTGCCGAGCAGCGGGATGAGCGGCGCGAGCTCGATGGATTGCGGGTGATTGGGATGGACGAGATCAGCTACCGCAAACGCCACAAGTACTTAACAGTGGTAATAGACCATCTCAGCGGCCGGGTCGTCTGGGCGGGAAAGGAGCGCAAGGCCAAGACGCTGCTGCGGTTTTTCCGCAAGCTCGGACCACAAAGAGCCGCGGAGCTCGAAGCGGTCAGCATGGACATGTGGGAGCCGTACATAACTGTCGTCGGCAAAAAGGCTCCTCAGGCACGGGTGATCTTTGACCGCTTCCACATCGTCAAGCATCTGAACGAGGCCGTGGATAAGACCCGGCGCGAGCTGGTGCGCGAGCTCAAAGGGACTGCCCGACGCAACCTCAAGAACACCAAGTTTCCCCTTCTCAAGGCCAAACACAACCGCAGCGCGAAAGACAAACGGGTGCTCCGCGAGCAGGTGCGAGCTAATCGTCGCCTCTACCGCGCCATGCTTCTGCGCGACGACTTCATGGACCTCTACACCTACAAAACCGAGACATGGGCCAAGAAGTTTCTCCGAGGATGGCTGCGGCGCGCTATGAGCTCGAGGATAGAGCCCGTCAAACGCGCGGCGAAGATGATCCGCAGCCACTTCGATGGCGTCATCGCGTGGGTCACGTGGAGACTCAGCAACGGCCGACTCGAAGGAATGAACAACAAAATCCGGCTGCTGAGCCACCGCAGCTTTGGACTCCACTCTGCCGAAGCTCTCATCAGTCTCGTCTACCTAAACTGTGGCGGTCTCACCCTCGAGAGGATCCACTGAAATGGCAGGAGAGGCAGAAATTCTATCAGGGTCGCTCGGCAGAGGCGATGGCTTTCTCGATGGCCATCACGGTTATCCGCGCGCGATAGTCGACGAGCTTCTTGCCGTTCGCGATGGCTTTCTCCGCGGGATCCAGGCTCACTCCGTTGATGGTGAACAAATCACGAGCGCGCCGCTGCTCCATCCGCACACTCGTCGGATCGACCGTCATCATGATCGACGAGTAGTGATAGTCGTCGTGAATGCCGGCGCGGGACGCGGATTTGACGTCGGGTTCTTGAAGAACCCCGATTTCTTTCAAGTAGTCGTAGCTCCAAATGTCTTCCGAATAATATTCTGCGATGTGGTGGACGCGCGTCGTGGTGTTCTCAGTGCGCCAGCTCTCGTTGAGCTCTTTCGCCACGGCTTCCATGCCGTGCCGATTCCCGCCGCTATCCCCGATGAGGACGATGTCCTGAAACCCATGCGTCTTCAGGCTCGCGCACACGTCGCGCAGCACGGCGCGAAACGTGTCTTGGCTGAGACTGAACGTTCCCGGATAGCGCATGTGGCCGCTCGGCGGGTCGTGATCTTCCTCCGGAACGAGCTTGATGATAGGTGCCACGAGCGCGTTTCCCAGCTTGCGCGCGATCGCTTCCGTCGTCGCGCGAAGGACGACGTTGTGCTTTCCGGTGACGACATAAGGGCCGTTCTGCTCGATCCCGCCCGTTGCCACGACGGCCGTCGTCTTCCCCGATGCGAGCGCGTCGCGCACTTCCATCCATGTCAACTCTTCGATGAAAACCGTGTCCACCGCATCGATGGGCCGCGGTGTGTCCATGGTTTGGACCAAAGTGAAGAAGCTCAAGGCCAAAACTTCAACCATCCGTACCTCCCGTATATCCTGTGTTTTTTTGCCACAGAGACACAGCGCGGCGGAGCCGCAACCAAATTGGAGGACGGCTCCGCCGCGAGCGGTCAGCGGTCAGCATTCAGCGGTCAGCTCGTGGTGCTCGGCGCTTCGCGCCTCGGTCCCATTCTCAGTGTGCGCCGTCCCAATTCTTCGCCGCGGTGCCTCTTCTAACTGATTTACCCTCTTGCGGATCCGGCCGCAGCCGCTCAAATTCTTGCAAGAAATAGAAGCTTTTTCGGGTTAGTAGTACAGAGACACAGCGCGGCGGAGCCGCAACCAAATTGGAGGACGGCTCCGCCGCGAGCGGTCAGCGGTCAGCATTCAGCGGTCAGCTCGTGGTGCTCGGCGCTTCGCGCCTCGGTCCCATTCTCAGTGTGCGCCGTCCCAATTCTTCGCCGCGGTGCCTCTTCTAACTGATTTACCCTCTTGCGGATCCGGCCGCAGCCGCTCAAATTCTTGCAAGAAATAGAAGCTTTTTCGGGTTAGTAGTACAGAGGCACAGCGCGGCGGAGCCGCAACCAAATTGGAGGACGGCTCCGCCGCGAGCGGTCAGCGGTCAGTATTCAGCGGTCAGCTCGTGGTGCTCGGCGCTTCGCGCCTCGGTCCCATTCTCAGTGTGCGCCGTCCCAATTCTTCGCCGCGGTGCCTCTTCTAACTGATTTACCCTCTTGCGGATCCGGCCGCAGCCGCTCAAATTCTTGCAAGAAATAGAAGCTTTTTCGGGTTAGTAGTACAGAGGCACAGCGCGGCGGAGCCGCAACCAAATTGGAGGACGGCTCCGCCGCGCTGTGTCTCTGTACTACTAACCCTGAAAAGCTTGTTTTGAGAAGAAGAAAAATCATGCGGCAGCAGCGTGGAGTTTATCGAGGGAGAGAGAGTTTGCAGTAAGTAATGCGGAGCAAAGTTGCTGACCGCGCTTTGTGAGTCTGTAGCGAAAAGTTTTGGGAATTTTTTTGACAAGACGGTGGGCTCGGAGGATGCGAATGAGCCGGGTGACGCGTCCGCTTAGCCGCCTGGTTTCGAGAGGGTCGTCCGAAGTCTTTGGAAAGAGCAAGGCACGGAGTTCCCTGTTGCGAAAGCCTCGCAGATGAAACTCTCCACGGGAAATAGCGGCGAGGAGTCGGGCGTCCAGAGCGTCCCAAGGGCGAAGAGCTCGGAGGGTGGAGCCATTCCATTGAGTTTTTTGGCTGACGCGAGCGAGGAGTCGACCGAGTGGGGTTGAGGTATCACAAGCGGCGAGAGCGTCGAGGTAGCGCTCATTGGAGTCCTGGGAGAGCTGGGCACGACGATGCAGGTCTGCGATGCCACGACGGAGCGGACGCCACTCGAGAGGGCCGTTGGGGTCGCCTTCCTTTGGCCGGTAGCAGCGCATACCCTCGGCACGCTGGATGGTTGTCTCCACACGGAGCACGGAACCTTGTTTGTCGTAGAGTTTGACGGAATTGAGGTCGAGGGCATGTTTGATACGCAGACCCTCGGGCCGGTCGCGAAATCGGCTGACGACTTCCCCTGAAAAGTCGGTTCGAATCCGTTTTCCGAGAAAGCGCATCACGTCGGGGCTCGAAAAGTTTGTGATCGCATGATGTACAAGAGCGGGATAGATCTCCGCGAGGCTAGAGCTGTTACGAAACGTGACGTCGGTGGCCCATTCGCTGCTGTAGACACTCCAGTAGTAGTCGAGGCCACTCGGCGGGAATAATTTGTGCCTCTCCAGCCATTTCAGTGGATCCTCTTGAGGGTGAGACCGCCACAGTTTAGGTAGACGAGACTGATGAGAGCTTCAGCAGAGTGGAGTCCAAAGCTGCGGTGGCTCAGCAGCCGGATTTTGTTGTTCATTCCTTCGAGTCGGCCGTTGCTGAGTCTCCACGTGACCCACGCGATGACGCCATCGAAGTGCCTGCGGATCATCTTCGCCGTGCGTTTGACGGGCTCTATCCTTGAGCTCATAGCGCGCCGCAGCCATCCTCGGAGAAACTTCTTGGCCCATGTCTCGGTTTTATAGGTGTAGAGGTCCATGAAGTCGTCGCGCAGAAGCATGGCGCGGTAGAGGCGACGATTAGCTCGCACCTGCTCGCGGAGCACCCGTTTGTCTTTCGCGCTGCGGTTGTGTTTGGCCTTGAGAAGGGGAAACTTGGTGTTCTTGAGGTTGCGCCGGGCAGTCCCTTTGAGCTCGCGCACCAGCTCGCGCCGGGTCTTATCCACGGCCTCGTTCAGATGCTTGACGATGTGGAAGCGGTCAAAGATCACCCGTGCCTGAGGCGCCTTCTTGCCGACGACAGTTATGTACGGCTCCCACATGTCCATGCTGACCGCTTCGAGCTCCGCGGCTCTTTGTGGTCCGAGCTTGCGGAAAAACCGCAGCAGCGTCTTGGCCTTGCGCTCCTTTCCCGCCCAGACGACCCGGCCGCTGAGATGGTCTATTACCACTGTTAAGTACTTGTGGCGTTTGCGGTAGCTGATCTCGTCCATCCCAATCACCCGCAATCCATCGAGCTCGCGCCGCTCATCCCGCTGCTCGGCAACCACCCGCTGGATGATCCGTCGCACCGAACGCCACGTCACTCGGAAATAGTTCGCTACGGCGCTGACGTCCGTCCTCTGTGCCAGCCACGCTACCTCTTGTTCGAAGCTCTTGGTAAAGCGGCTCCCCTTGTCGGCCCAAGGCACCTTTTCTCTGACCACTCCACACCGCCGACATACCACTCGTCGGATCGAGTAGCGAAGATAGGTCCGGACTCCGAACAGGTCCAAGTGCCGCCAGTAGCGATTGTAGCGATCTTTGTTCTTGCGGACCTTTCGTCCGCAAATCCCGCACAGAGGCTTCCTCCTCCGTGGTACTACATCCACCACCACTCTGGCTTTGTCCGCCTGGAAGTGGAAATTTCGGACCCACAGGCCTTGCAATCCGATGAGCTTGTTGACTAACGTGGTAACGCGCATCGCGAGAACGCTCCTTTTTCTTGCCGAAAAAGGATTCTAGCGTTCTCGCCGATGCGCATCTAAACATGGCTTACCCTCTCAACCCACAGGCCTCACCAAATGCCACTGCCCCGCAGCGCGAAACGAGGCTGTGGGAAACGCCCCCACGGTCCGGATCGTTCAAGGCCTTGCTCACGACTGAGCTCTCTTCGAAGCCTGGAAGGGCGTTTTCCATAGCCTCCACTGATCGATGCCTCCCCTTCCTTATTCCAAATGAATGAATCCTTCTTGTATATATCAGGAGGGGCCTGTGGGCGCTTGTGGGAAACGCGAAGCGTTTTCCAAGCGATTGTGGAAAACGCCGCTGCTACGTTTGTACCTGCTCACAACCCATCCCTAACGCCTCTCTCTCCAGGAGTTTCCGGTGTTTTCCACAATCGCGGCAGCGTCCATAGGCCATACCCTCGCGCCCAAATCAGATCCCCAGAAACGACAGGAGAACCTAATTTGTCTTGCAATGGATTGACGAATCGACTCAGGCGATTCAGGATACGGGCATGCATGAAACCAAAAATAGGGTCCATGCAGTAGTGGTAAAAGTTTAGGCACTTTCTGAGGGATTGCACGAGCTCCAACCGCTTCTTCTGGCGGTTGCGACGTATGCTGAAGGTGATACAAGGTTCCACGCAGCTCAGAACTGCGATGAGACCACTGCGGACATTGTCTTGTTGTGCAATCTCGCGTGCGATGGCCTCCTTGTTCTTACGGGAAGACTCCAGATAGACGACCGGACGCTCGAGTCGCTCCGCCTGCTGATACAAGGCCTGCTTGAGCTCGGAGGTACGCTGCAGTGCGAACTCCGCGAACTCCTTCAGAAGGATTTTCTGGTAGGAAAGGTACTTACCCATGCCGTCCGTATAAGAAATGTGGCGTAGGGTTCCGCGGAACACCAACCGGTCGAATCCGCTCAGCACCCCTGTGATTCGATCCTCGTGACGTGATAAAAACTGTTTCACGGCGTCCTCCAGCGTGGGAAAGGGTTGTCGTGACATCTTCCTACTCTGGATGTGGCGCCGTGTCTACTTCACGCCCAGATTGTGCATCGAGCCCGCGTTGGGCTGACGTGGTGAGCGAGCCGACAGCGAAGAGTCAGGATGAAAGACTTTCGAGATCTAAAGGTTTGGGAGAAGGCCCATCAGCTAGTCAAGGGTTTGTACCAGGCCACCGGCCACTTCCCAACCGAAGAGAAGTTCGGCTTGACGGCTCAGATGCGCCGAGCGGCGGTTTCCATCCCGGCGAATATTGCTGAGGGCTGTGGACGCGGTTCAGACCGGGATATGGCCCGCTTTCTTCAAATGAGTATGGGCTCAGCAAGCGAGCTCGAATACGAACTGCTCCTTGCCCACGAGCTCGGGTTGCTCGATAGCCAAAGTCTTCAGGAGCTTGCCGAGCGAACCACCGAGGTCAAGCGTATGCTCGCCTCTCTCATCCGGAGGCTCGAATCCGGAGCTGACCGCTGAATGCTGACCGCTGACCGCTCGCGGCGGAGCCGTCCTCCAATTTGGTTGCGGCTCCGCCGCGCTGTGCCTCTGTGGCTGTTCTTTGTGACGGGAACGGCGGTGTCGCTCACAACACGAGCTCCACGCCGATCGCATCGTGATCCGACAGCGGCACAGGACGGCGCTCGCGGAACTCGTGGAAGACCACCGGATGCTCTGTCTCGAGGCCTCGCGCCGCGAACCAGTCGACTTTGAGAGGACAGCGGCCCTCATGATTTCGAAGGGCCCAGCGGATAAACGCGAAACACCATCCCGGGACCCACTCTCCGAGATTCTTTCTCGTTTTCACGTCGTCGACTTGATAGGACAAGGTGCGCTCGCCGAGCTTGTTGCACTTCTGATAGTCGAAGCCGCGCTCCTCCAAGAGACCGAACAACCCTTTCTCGAACCATCGATAAGGGTGAAGGTAGTGCTCGATGGACCGATCGATCCCGAGAAACACGCGCAACCAATATCCCATAATCGTGTAGAACGTACGCGACGAGTTGTGCGTCGTCGTGTTCCAGTCCCCCCCGATGAGCGCGCGATCGACGTCCCCGAGCACATCCAGAATGTCTTGCATTTGCTTTTGCCGGTGGCTCTGCCGGGATTGCGCGTCGAGGTGGACCGCGACAGCGGTCAGCGGGAGCCCGGGGAGCGCAACATCGACCGCGAGAGCCGTTTGGTTCCCGAGACGTTTTTCGCGTCCGCTCATCTTGTCTTTTCCGTTCTCTAGCGGGATAGCGCGGGCCGAAGAGAGCGGATAGCGGCACAAGACAGCGTTTCCATGGAGGCCGAGCTGGTTCTCGCCCGAGACGTCGAACTCGACGCCCGAGCCCTTCGCCAAGTTGAGATAGCAAGGCACGAAGGCGTAGTAGAGACCCAGCTCGCGAGCCATCGTCTGTGCTACCGCGAGATTGCCTGAACGGGCCATCCCGACATCCGTCTCCGTCAAAAGAAACAGATCGACGTCCCGAACATAGGGGTGCGTGCGACACGCCTCGATCTGTCCCTCGAGCTCGACCCCGCGCTCGAGATTCCACGAGAGCACGCGATAGCGCCCTTTCGGTGGCGCCCTAACCGTTGCATACGAGCCGAGATCGGTTGTCGCGAGCACGGTGGCGACGGTGGACTCGATCGAGCGATATACCGGATGTGCGCGAAGCTCGGGCGTTGAGCCGCACTCGACGAGCACTTCGAAATGAGGCTTCAACTCGCTTTCGATGAGCGCGTAAACCTCGGAAGGTGTGTGGCCGGGTACCATAGACAACAGAACATCGTAGCTTTCTCACGAGCAGGTGACAAGACGAATGCGCGTCGTGCTAACCTGCAGGGTGAGGATGCGTCGACACACCCCCAGTTGCA
This sequence comes from Candidatus Marinacidobacterales bacterium, assembly GCA_965197495.1. Taxonomy (GTDB): domain Bacteria; phylum Acidobacteriota; class Vicinamibacteria; order Marinacidobacterales; family SMYC01; genus SMYC01. Next base: position 6,756,039 of record OZ240210.1, on the reverse strand, counting down.
CCGTTCTCGCCGCCGGCTGTGCTGCTTGGCTTGCTTGCGCCTGCAGCGACGAGACCACCACACCCGATCTCCTCGTCTATTCGGGTCGGGCGGAGGCGCTCATCCAACCGTTGATCGACCTATTCGAGGCTCATACCGGCTTAGAGGTCGAAGTGCGCTACGGCGGCTCGGCGCAGATGGCCGCCGCTATTCTCGACGAGGGCGAACAAAGCCCCGCCGACGTTTATTACGGCCAGGACGCAGGCGCACTAGGAGCCCTCGCGAAAGCGGGCCGCCTCTCGGAGCTCCCGCTGGCGCTCCTCGAAAAAGTCGAGCCCCGTTTCCGTGCGCGCGATGGCCGTTGGATCGGGGCGTCGGGACGCGCTCGCGTCCTCGTCTACAACACGAGCGTCCTGACCGAAGCCGATCTCCCCGACAGCGTGCTCGATCTCGCCGAGCCGCGCTTCAAAGGCCGTATCGGCTGGGCGCCGAAGAACGGCTCGTTTCAAGCTTTCGTGACCGCCATGCGCCTCATCGAGGGCGAGCAAGCGACGCGCGACTGGCTCGCCGCCATGGTCAAAAACGAGTCCAAGGCCTATCGCGACAACACACCTCTTTTCGAAGCCGTGCTCAACGGAGAAATCGATATCGGACTTTCGAACCACTACTACCTCTTCCGATTCCTCGAGGACGGTCCCGCGGTGGAGCTCCCCGCGCGCAACTACAGCCCCCGCGGTGGAGGGGCGGGCGCGCTCATCAATATCGCGGGGGCCGGCGTTCTTAGGAGCGCGCCGCATCCGGAGGCAGCGCTCGACTTTGCCGAGTACCTACTCTCGAACGAGGCGCAGAGCTATTTCGCCGATGAGACGTTCGAGTACCCACTTGTCGAGCGCATCAGCACCCACCCGCTCATCGAGCCGCTCTCGGACGTCCACACGCCCGACATCGATTTGAGCCAGCTCGACGATCTCGAGGGAACACTCGCTCTGCTCCACGAAGTCGGCGCGCTCTGACGTGACGACGCGACGATGTTAAGATCCTGCGCGAGTGTCCTTAATCGATAGCAAGTTCAAAGAGCGACTGGTCCGCTTCCGTCGCGAGCTTCACCGCCATCCCGAGCTCGCGTTTCAAGAAAAACAAACCGCCGAGCGTATTTGCCGAGAGCTCGACCGGCTCGGGATCACCTACAAGAGCGGTGTCGCCGAGACGGGGATCCTCGCCGAAATTTAGGGAGGCGATGGCGGTCCAGCAGTGGCCTTGAGGGCCGACATCGATGCACTTCCGATTCTGGAAGAGACAGGCCTCGGGTTCGCCTCGGAGCATGAGGGCGTCATGCATGCCTGCGGGCATGACGGGCACACGACAGTGGTTTTGGGCGCCGCCGAGCTTCTCGCTCAGGACGACGCCTTGCCCGCACCCGTACGCGTTTTGTTTCAGCCCGCCGAAGAGCGCGGCGCAGGCGCGAAGGCGATGATCGCCGCGGGCGCGCTCGAAGGGGTGTCGATGATATTCGGCGGCCACGTCGACCGAAACTACAAAACGGGTGTCATCGTCACCCACGCGGGTGCAGTCAACGCGTCGACCGACAATTTTAGCATCGAGATCCAGGAAAAAGGCGGTCACGCGGCACGGCCGCACGAAAGTGTCGACTCCGTCGTGGCCGTGTGCCCGAGTGGTCCAAGCTCGCTTTCGAAGTCGCCGTCGAGCAGCGTCAGCGTCTCTATCGATTTTCCAAGAAGTACGAGGTCGAAGGAGGGCTTCTCTGGGTGCTCGAGCACGAGATCCTGGGGCTTGTTTCCGACGGCTCGATGTCGATGTTCGAGCGCGTACGGGCTGTCGCCGAGTTCATGCGGCTCGGAACGACCAGCGACCCCAGGACAGATGCCGCGCGCACGTTGCGGCAAGTGATGGCCAAGGGCATCCCCCAGCAGATTCGGGAGCGGCCTGCCGCGGGGGGATGGACAAGACGCAGCGCGCCATCTTCTTTCATTTGATGTTTCTTCTGCTCAACCCGACGCCGCCCGAGCTCTACCGGTCTTCGGGGAAGGCGCGACAAAAACAAGTCGCCCTCCGGGTCCAAGCGACGAACGGATACAAATTCGAGAAAGCACGCCCGTGGCTCGGCAACCACGAGCTCACCGAGAGCTATGCAAGCGTTGACGCCGTTCGCCCGGGCTTTCTTCTCTCCGATTCCAGAGACCGTCTCTTTGAGCAATATCTATCGGCCAAGATCCTTGGCCAACGTTTCCTGAGAGAGGGGGAGGGCGAGATCCCGTTCGTCGAAGCCGTACCGAGGCTTCTCGTTCTGTATCCGATGCTGCTCTGGACGGCGAAAGCGCTCGCCACGGAGCGTGGAGCCGAGGACGTTATCGAGGACGATGCCCGCGGTGGCCTGCGCTTGCTCGATCGCAGCTACGGGGAAGTGCGCCTTTCCGAGCTCCCCGCAAAACAGAGAAAAGCTTGGCAATTCGTTTTCATGGAGACCGGGCTCGAGACCGCGGCCACCATCGACATGCTGGGCACGTGAAGAACGGTGCTAGTACGGCTTGTCCCGGCGGGCGGCGGCGGGGTAGTCTTTCGAAGACCAGGAGGCTATGTCTGCTTTCGTCGCTCCCAAACCTGCATCCACTCTTCGTTCACTTTCCCGTCGCGCTTTTCATGACAGCGGTTCTGTGTGACACGGCTGTTCTCGTGCGGTGGCGTACCATGTGGCTCGACCGGGCCGTGGTCCTCATCTATGGGTTGGCAGCACTCGGCTCGGGCGCGGCGGCCGTGAGCGGTAAGCTTGCGGCGAACACGATGATTGAGCGGCTCGACCCTGCTGTAAGCGAGCTCGTCGCGGTGCACGGCGAATGGGCCTTCGGGTCGGTCCTGGGCTTGTTTCTCACGGCCTTCTTGCGGTTCGATCTCGCGTGGCACGACCGTGCCGAGTCTTTTCCGCGGCCGAACGGGCGGCGCTACGCGGCACTCGCCATCGCTCTCGTCACGGCGGGCGTGCTTCTTCAAACGGCGGGGCGCGGCGGTGCGCTCGTCTACCGACACGGCGTTGGGGTCGAAACTTCGATCGGTAGCATCGTTCAATAGGAGGGGAGTTTGTCGGGAGCCACCACATCTGGGACGGAGACATTCGCGGCTCGAGCTGTCAAGAAAGAGGTCGCACCAGCGCATTTTCGCGAGGCCTGCGGTCTCAAACTTTCCACCATCGGTTTGGGCACCTATCTCGGGGCGACGGACGATGCCACGGACGACGCGTATACGGAAGCCATCCTCGAAGCGGCTAACGCAAGGTCTTCCCGATTGGCTCGGCACGCTGTTCAAGGGGCTTGCCACGGACGCCCAACGCTGCATCCAGTTCGTTCGCTCGACCCCCGGCGTCGTCACCGGACTTGTCGGCATGAAAACCATCGACCACGTTCGCGAGAATCTTGCGGTCGCACGGGTCGCGCCGGCGCCGATGGAAGACTTTTTGAAGCTGTTCGAGGTGGATTCTTCGGAGTGACACCCCCGAGCACTCGCAGTTGAAAAAGCGTTTTTGCGTCCAGAAAAGTAAAAGTGTGCGCTAGATCACGTTTTCCGCCAAGCTTAGGTGTAAAGATCTGTCGCGTGGTGAGGGTGGAGTCCCCAACCCAAAAACCAAGGTGTGCGGACAACACTTCACCCCCGGCCCCAACCAGGGGTAGTGGAGAGGCCGCATCCCCCCAACTCTGCTCTCACCACGACAAAACTTACAGGGCGCAGATGCAGCGCCTGAATCTCGACGAGCTGCGTTTGGGAGAGGAACTCCTCAGCGCTTAGCGTCTAAACGGGGCCAGAGGGGTAGAGCCTTTTCCGTTCTAAGCGCGTCGCTAGCGCCCCAGCGTGTGGCTTCGGCGAAGACTCCCGGGCCCGCACCCAAGCGGCGCAGGATCTCGGCCGCGGAGCCCGGCATGACCGGTAGAAGAAGAATCGCGGCAATACGGGTCGCTTCCGCGGCGTCATAGAGGACCTGGGCGAGGGTATCGCGCGCGTCAGGATTTTTGGCGAGGCCCCAGGGCTCCGATTTTGTGATGAAATCGTTGACCGCATCGACGATCCCGAAGGCCTGCGACGCGCCATCCGAGAGGGCGAGAGACTCCATCGCGTCGTGGTATTTCTTCGCCGCGTCTTCAACGATTTGCCGAAGCTTTCCTGACTTCGCGGGAGGCTTCAAAAGACCGTCGAGATATTTTTCCGACATGCTCGTGATGCGGCTCACGAGGTTTCCCAGATTGTTGGCGAGGTCCGCGTTGTAGCGGTTCTCGAAACGCTCCCACGAAAAGTCACCGTCTTGTCCGTAGATGATCTCGCGGACGAGGTAGAGCCTGAGCGGGTCGGGACCGAAACGTTTAGCTGCGTCGAGCGGATCGACGACGGTCCCTTCTGTCTTGCTCATCTTTTCGCCTTTGAAAGTGACGAAACCATGTCCGATGATCTGACGGGGAAGCGCTATGCCTGCGCTCATGAGCATCGCGGGCCAATAGATGCAATGGAATTTGGTGATGTCCTTGCCGATGATGTGAAGATCGGCAGGCCACCACTTGTCGAACGACGCCGCCTGCGCATCGCCTTGGCCGTAGCCCACGGCGGAGATGTAATTGATGAGCGCATCCACCCAGACGTAGACCACGCTCTGTTCGTCGAAGGGGACGGGGATGCCCCACTTCTGGCTTTCCCGGCTAATGGAGAGATCGTCGAGCCCGGACTCGATCACGTTCACGACCTCGTTGCGACGGGTTTCGGGGACGAGAAAGTCCGGGTTGTTTTGATAATGTTCGAGGAGCGGCTCCTGATACTTCGACAGCTTGAAGAAATGGTTGCGCTCCTTCAGCCACTCGGGTTTCGTACGGTGCAGCGGACAATTGCCATCGATGAGATCTCTTTCCAGCTTGAAGGCTTCGCACGAGTTGCAGTACCAGCCCTCGTACGTGCTCTCGAAGACGTCGCCCGCGTCGTGAATGCGCCGCAAGAGCGCCTGAACGGTGGTCTTGTGCCGCGGCTCGGTGGTGCGGATGAAATCGTCGAAAGAGACGTCGAGCTGCTTCCAGACGTCCTTGAACTCCTTCTCCATCTTGTCGCAATAGGCGAGGGGCTCGATGCCGAGCTCTTCCGCTTTCTTGAAGACGTTCAGCGAGTGCTCGTCATTGCCCATGACGAAGTGGGTGTCGTAGCCCGCGAGACGCTTGAAGCGTGCGATGACATCGGCGGTCACTTTTTCATAGGCCGTTCCGAGATGAGGACGGCTATTGACGTAGTCGATGGCGGTCGTGAGGTAGAACTTCTCCATACTGCTTTGCATTCTAGCAGACGGTTCCAAGTTGACAGCGGCGGGCCGCACCTTTACTGTCCGTCCCGCAGTCATAGGAGCCGAGAATGAAGACAAATATTCTTCGACTTTGTATCGCGAGCGTACTCGTCATCCTCATCAGGGCGACGGCGGCCACCGCCGAGCGGCCCAAAGGTCCTGATCGCTACGCCATCACCGGTGCGCGTATCGTGACAGGAGCGGGTGAAGCTATCGAGCGAGGGACGCTCGTCCTTGAGGGCGGTTTGATCACGGCCGTCGGCCCTTCGGTCGAAGTTCCCGACGGCGCGTGGGTTATCGACGGTAGCGGCAAGGTGGTCTATCCGGGATTGGTCGACGCGTTGTCGGATATCGCTCTCAAAAAGAGCGAAGCGAGCGGTGAAGCGCCGTTCTCGCGAGGCCCCGAGGATCGGCCGGGAACAACGTCGTGGACCGCCGCGGCCGACACGCTCGTGCTCGACGACGACCGCATTGAGGCTTGGCGAAAAGGGGGCTTTACCTCCACCGTGTCGTCTCCTTCGACCGGCATCGTGAGCGGCCAAGCAGCCTTTCTCAACCTTGCCGGCGAGCGCGATGAAGATCTCGTCGTCGCGACACCTGCGGCTCTCAGAGTGAACTTTGAACCGAGAGCGAATCGAAGTTTTCCAGGCTCGCTCATGGGCGTTCTGGCCTACATTCGGCAAGTTTTCTCCGACGCTTCACACTACCGCGAGAGCCAGGCCGCCTACGAGCGCGAGCCTCGCGGAAAGAGGAGGCCGCGCTACGATCGCGCGCTCGCGCTGTTTGCAGAGGCTCAGGTGGATGGTTGGCCGGTGCTCATGCCGGGGCACTGGAAGCACGAGATCGAGCGGGCGGTGCGGCTCGGCCGCGAGATTGGGGTCCGCCCGGTCGTCTACGGACTGCATGAAGGCCACCGCGCGTCCGAGTTCCTCGCCTCCGAGAACGTTGCCGCGCTCGTGAGCTTGAAGTGGCCGGTGGCGGACGAGGATAGAGACCCGGAAGAGGAAGAGCCGCTCCGAGTCCTCAGAATGCGGGAGCAGGCGCCGAAGACGCCGGCGGCGCTAACGGAAGCGGGCGTCACGTTCGGGTTTTATTCGGACGGGCTGAAGAGCCCCAAAGAGATTTTTGAACGCATTCGAAAAGCCATCGACCGAGGTCTGACCCACGAGAGCGCGCTCCACGCCTTGACGCTCGGTCCGGCGACTATCTTCGGCGTCGACGATCGACTCGGAAGCCTCGAAGCCGGGAAGATTGCAAACGTCATCTTGGCGGATGGTGAGCTCTTCGAAGAGGGTACACGGATCGAAGCGGTCTTCGTGGATGGCGCGAAATACGAGATTCGAGAGTCTGCGGACGAGGGAGGTGCACCGTGAAGGTAAAGAATTTCGTTTGGATGGTGGTTCTCGTCGCAGGCGTGAGCGTTGCCGAGGCGCAGACGGTCGTGATCCGCGGGGGTACGATCTTGACGGTGACGAAGGGCACGATCGAGAACGGCGACATCCTCGTCCGCGGCGGCTAGATCGCGGAGATTGGGACCAATCTCTCCGTTCCGGAGGGCGCTCTAGTCATCGACGCGAGCGCGCAGTTCGTCATGCCCGGCATCATCGACGCGCATTCGCACATCGCGGCCGAGTCGATCAACGAAGGCAGCATCGCGGTCTCCTCGATGACGGGTATCGAGGACGTCCTCGACCCGACCGATATCAATATCTATCGTGAGCTCGCCGGCGGGGTGACGACATCGAACGTCCTTCACGGAAGCGCGAATCCCATCGGCGGGAAGAACGCCGTCATCAAACATCGATGGGGGAGTGATGCCGAGGGACTCGTTTTCGAAGGGGCGCTTCCCGGCATCAAATTCGCGCTCGGAGAGAACCCGAAGCGCTCGCGCGGCACGCGGCGCGGCGTCCCCCGCCGCTATCCGGCGACGCGGATGGGCGTCATCGACGTCATCCGGGAAGCGTTCACCGAAGCGCGCGCTTATCGCAAAGAGTGGCAGGACTATGAGGCGCGGAAGGCGCGCGGTGAGACCGGTCTGCCTCCCAGGCGGGATTTCGAGCTCGAGCCTCTCGTCGAGATCCTCGAAGGCAAGCGTCTCGTCCACGCGCATTGCTACCGCGCCGACGAAATCCTGCAACTTCTTCGCGTCGCGGAAGAGTTCGATTTCCGCATCGCGACGCTCCAGCACGTTCTCGAGGGCTACAAGGTCGCCAAAGAGATCGCGGAGCACGGCGCCGGCGCATCGACGTTTTCGGATTGGTGGGCGTACAAGATGGAAGCTTATGACGCCATCCCGTACAACGCGGCCCTCATGACGGAAAAGGGTGTGCTGGTATCGCTCAACTCGGATAGTGCCGAGGAAGCGCGCCATCTCAACCAAGAGGCAGCGAAGACCTTGAAGTGGGGAGGGTTGAGTGAGGAGCAAGCACTCGCTCTCATTACGATCAACCCTGCCAAGCAGCTTCGCATCGACGACCGCGTCGGCTCGATCGAAGTGGGGAAAGATGCCGACTTCGCCATCTTCGACACGCATCCTTTGAGCGTCTACGCCGTCGCGCAGAGGACCATCGTTGACGGGAAAGTCTACTTCGACCGCGAAGAAGATGCCGAACGCCAGAAAGCGCTGGCGGAAGAGCGCGCGCAGCTCTCACAACGGCTGAAGCCGGCAACGGAGGAAAGACAGTGATTCTGACACGTGCCCTCACCATCTTGGTGCTCTTCAGCGCGAGCACAGCCGTCGCACAAGACGATGTCATCACCATCACGGGCGGGAGAATTGTGACTCTGGCAGGCGAGCCGATCGAGAATGGAACGATCATCATCCGGGACGGCCGGATCGCCGAAGTCGGCGCGAACGTCGCTGTCCCGGCCGGTGCCGAAGTCATCGATGCCTCCGGGCTCGAGGTCTATCCCGGCATGATGGATGCGGTGAGCCGGCTCGGCTTGACGGAGGTCGGATCGACCGCGGCGACCGTGGATACGACGGAGCTCGGCGAATACAACCCGCAGCTCACCGCGGCCACAGCGGTGCATCCTTCCAGCGAGCACATCCCGGTCGCCCGGGCGAACGGCATCACACACGCGGTCACTGCGCCCGGAGGCTCCGGAGGATTCGGCGTGGGCGGCCCTTACGGTATCCACGGCCAAGCTTCGCTGATCAACCTCGCGGGGTGGACGGTGGAGGAGATGGCGGTCGACACCTCGGTCGGAATGGTCCTTCATTGGCCGACCATCGAGACTTCGACCTTCGACTTTTCGACGTTCAGTCGCACCGAAAGGAAGTTCTCCGAAGTCAAGGAAGAGTACGAGGATCGTGTCGCCGAGCTCGAGGATTGGATGGACGCGGCGCGACGTTACGCAGGGGATTCGGAGAAAGAGACAGACCTGAAGCTCGAAGCGCTCGCCAAAGTCGTTGAAGGCGAGCTGCCGATGATGATAATGGCCGACGATGCCCGCGACATCAAACGCGCCGCTCTGTTCGCGGAAGAGCAGGGCATCGAGATGATTCTTCTCAGTGGGCGCGACGCTTGGAAAGAGAAAGAACTTCTGGCAGAGAAGAACATTCCTGTGATTCTCGGCCCGACGTTGACGCTTCCACGAACGGAAGATGAAGCGTATGACAAGCCACTCACAGCCGCGTCGGAGCTTCACGCCGCCGGGGTTCGGGTCATCTTCGCGTCATACAACTCGGCGAACTCGAGACTCTTACCGTACGAGATCGGAAACGCCGTGGGGCGCGGGCTCCCCTGGGAAGAAGGGTTCAAAGGCATCACCCTCTATCCAGCCGAGCTTTTCGGCGTTGCGGATGAGCTCGGGAGCATCGAGGAAGGCAAACGCGCCAACCTCATTATGCCTCTCCTGCCATTTCAGTGGATCCTCTCGAGGGTGAGACCGCCACAGTTTAGGTAGACGAGACTGATGAGAGCTTCGGCAGAGTGGAGTTCAAAGCTGCGGTGGCTCAGCAGCCGGATTTTGTTGTTCATTCCTTCGAGTCGGCCGTTGCTGAGTCTCCACGTGACCCACGCGATGACGCCATCGAAGTGGCTGCGGATCATCTTCGCCGCGCGTTTGACGGGCTCTATCCTCGAGCTCATAGCGCGCCGCAGCCATCCTCGGAGAAACTTCTTGGCCCATGTCTCGGTTTTGTAGGTGTAGAGGTCCATGAAGTCGTCGCGCAGAAGCATGGCGCGGTAGAGGCGACGATTAGCTCGCACCTGCTCGCGGAGCACCCGTTTGTCTTTCGCGCTGCGGTTGTGTTTGGCCTTGAGAAGGGGAAACTTGGTGTTCTTGAGGTTGCGCCGGGCAGTCCCTTTGAGCTCGCGCACCAGCTCGCGCCGGGTCTTATCCACGGCCTCGTTCAGATGCTTGACGATGTGGAAGCGGTCAAAGATCACCCGTGCCTGAGGAGCCTTTTTGCCGACGACAGTTATGTACGGCTCCCACATGTCCATGCTGACCGCTTCGAGCTCCGCGGCTCTTTGTGGTCCGAGCTTGCGGAAAAACCGCAGCAGCGTCTTGGCCTTGCGCTCCTTTCCCGCCCAGACGACCCGGCCGCTGAGATGGTCTATTACCACTGTTAAGTACTTGTGGCGTTTGCGGTAGCTGATCTCGTCCATCCCAATCACCCGCAATCCATCGAGCTCGCGCCGCTCATCCCGCTGCTCGGCAACCACTCGCTGGATGATCCGTCGCACCGAACGCCACGTCACTCGGAAATAGTTCGCTACGGCGCTGACGTCCGTCCTCTGTGCCAGCCACGCTACCTCTTGTTCGAAGCTTTTGGTAAAGCGGCTTCCCTTGTCGGCCCAAGGCACCTTTTCTCTGACCACTCCACACCGCCGACATACCACTCGTCGGATCGAGTAGCGAAGATAGGTCCGGACTCCGAACAGGTCCAAGTGCCGCCAGTAGCGATTGTAGCGATCTTTGTTCTTGCGGACCTTTCGTCCGCAAATCCCGCACAGAGGCTTCCTCCTCCGTGGTACTACATCCACCACCACTCTGGCTTTGTCCGCCTGGAAGTGGAAACCTCGGACCCACAGGCCTTGCAATCCGATGAGCTTGTTGACTAACGTAGTAACGCGCATCGCGGGAACGCTCTTTTCTCTTTCGGAAAAAAAGATTCTAGCGTTCTCGCCGATGCGCATCTACACATGGCTTACCCTCTCAACCCACGGGCCTCACCAAATGCCACTACCCCTCAGCGGGAGACGAGGCTGTGGGAAACGCCCCCACGGTTCTGGTCGTTCAGACCTTGCTCACGACTGAGTTCTCTTCGAAGCCTGGAAGGGCGTTTTCCACAATCGCGGCAGCGTCCATAGGCCATGCCCTCCAACACAAATCAGATCCCCCGAAACGACAGGAGAACCCTCATTATTACTGATGGCGATCCTCTCGAGATCCGCACCGAGATCAAGCATCTCTTGATCGACGGCAACACGGCCTATTTGCAGACGAGCGCGACCGTGAACCCGGGCAATAGCGGCGGGCCGATGGTCGATGAAGATGGCTATGTGCTCGGTGTTGTGAGGCTCAAGCTGGGAGACTCGGACGGGATTGGTTTTGCTATCCTGGTCAACACGGTCAAAGATTTTCTGACCCTGAGCGGTTACGACCTGCTTCTGCGCGCCGACCTGGAAGCCGATAGCAACCCGAATTGTGGAAACTACAGAGACTCGGCTGTGACGACGTCCCACAAGGTCTGGTAACGGCCGTCGCGAGCGCTGCGTAAGAACGTGTGGATGCTCTGGACGAGGGAGACGGTAATGTGGTCGTCGACCATCTCAGGATGCGGGCGATGGAGGTTCGCATAAGCGCGAATGAAAACGCTGGACTCCGAAGTCGGCAGCCGCCGTACGTTGTCGACGAAGGCAGACCACTTTCTCTGGCGAAACAAATAAAACTCGACGTTGGAAACGTAGAACGTAGTCACGGTTTGGCCACGGGACTCGAGGAGCCTCCCGAGCCGACGGAAGGCCTGGTCTCCGGCGAAATCGCCGACGACTGGGATGATGCGGTTCTGAAGCTGCATCTGGCGCACCCGCCCGTAGGTCTCGTCCGACGCGAGCCAATTCCGATGTTCGCCATGGCGGTCGATTTCGAGAATGAACTCCTTCAGCGAAGGGAAGAAGAACGACCGCCAGCTGTCATATTTGATCTCTAATCCCTGCCGAAAGAACTCGCGGTAGATGAACTCTAGGTCGTGGCGGTCTTGATCGGTGAGCCTGAGCTCCGGGCGGGTTTCGAGCTCACCGAGCACGAAGGCTAACTGCTTCTCATAAAAGCTCTCGTCCGGCGCGGTGGATTCGATGGCGGCAACGATGTCGGTGATCGCGGCGTTGCGCGCGAGAGGCTCCGTTAGAGGGCGCGCCACTAGTCTCGAGAGGTAGGCGTCGCGGGTTTCGGAGTCTTCCGTCAGAAGCTTGAACAAGAGATGTTCGAGCATGTTCTGGCGGCGAATGTCCACGATAAACGCGAGCTGGGGCTCGAGCGCCGCGATATAGGTGAAATTCTGGTTCGGTCCAACGCCGACATAAACGCCGTCTTCGACGCGGCGTTCGTCGAGCTCGTCGAGCACGTGAAGGTAGGAGGTTTCATTGGAGATGTAGTTGTTGCTCCAGAAATATCCGCCATGCTCGGAAAGACTCGTGACGAGATTCCCGAACTCGGTGTCTGTGATGGTTTCGGGTTCGGGCGCGCCGCCGCGGGTCGATAGACAGGAGGAGGTCGCTGACGAGAACGCTGCCGGGATGGCGAGCGCTAGGGCGAGAGACCGGATGAGCATCGCTTAAGGATTCCCAGTTTCATCCTAAACGGGAGCGGGTGGCTGTTTCAACTATCAGGGTGCCAGATGCTCCGCGAGAAAGCCGAGGGATTCGGGGATATGGGCGTAAACGAGTGCCCATCCATGGGGCTCGCCCTCGTGCTCGTGGAATACGTGGTCGACGCCGCTCTTGCTCAGCGCCTGGGCGAGCTTCTGATTTCCCGCACCTAGACCTACTGAGCGGTTGTAGCGATCCGCAGTCCCATAGTCGAAGTAGATGGCGAGCCCGTCCAGATCCGCTTTGCGGGCTAGCTCGAGCGGATTGTTCGCATCGAAATATTCCTGGTCGAAAGGATCGCCATAGATGGTCCGGAAAACAACGCCCAAATATTGATAGGACCGTGCCGAGCGCGCGGCTTCGGGGACGTCCAGCGGATTCCGAACAGGGAAGACGATGGGGGAGTGTGCGGCGGCGCCGGCATATCGGGTCGGATGGCGCATGGCAATCTTGAGAGCGCCGTAGCCACCCATCGAGGTGCCTGCAAGCGCGCGGTGGGTCCGGCCAGGACTTACGCGATAGCCTGCTTCAATATGCCGTGGGAGCTCCTCGACGATGAAGTCCTCGTAACGCAGGGTGCCGTCCCGGTAATTGGTGTAGAAGCTCCGGCCGCCGTCGGGGAACACTAGGACCATCTCGCGAAGGGTCTTCTTCGCCATCAAGCCGTCAACGAGCTCAGGAATGTTTCCGTGGCGGTCAATCGTCCAGCTCGTGTGATCGTTGAAAAGGCCGTGGAGGAAATAAACGACGGGATATTTCGCGTCACCGCTTCCATAAGTGGGCGGAAGAAAGACGCTGTAGGAGGCCTCTCCGCCAACCGCTTCGCTCGTCATGGTCACGAACTCGACGCGTGATCCCGAAGGGAGCGCGATGGGCTCGCTCGAGTGGCGAATCCAAGCGTCCCGTTGAGCCAGCGCCGATACCGGAAAGAAGGCCAAGATGAGCAGGAACACGCAGGTCGAGCGTTTCAATACAATCTCCTGATGGGTACAGAAGTCAGAATAGCACGAAGCTCGTGTTAGACTTTCGCACGTGACGAAGAAGGTGCGCATCCTCGGGGTGCGCGTAGATCTGGGCGCAGGCCGTCGCGGCGTGGATATGGGGCCTTCGGCGATCCGCAAAGCCGGGATCCGTCAAGCGCTTCGCGATCTCGGCTACGACGTGGCCGACGACGGCAATCTCGACTGCGAAGAGCCCGAATCCCACAAGATCCGCGACCCCAAGCTCAAATATCTTCCGCTCATTCAGGCCACGATGACGGAACTGGCGGCGCGCGTCGCGTCTATGCTCGAGCTCGGAGAGATTCCGCTCGTGCTCGGGGGCGACCACTCCATCGCCATTGGAACCATCGGGGGTGTCGCGGGTCATTTCAAAAAGGCCAAGAAGAAGCTCGGCATGATTTGGTTCGACGCGCACGCGGACGCCAACACCGCGGATACCACCCCCTCGGGAAATATCCACGGTATGCCGCAAGCGGTGGCTTTCGGACGCGGCGCACCCGAGCTCGTATCGATCGGCGGCTTCGGGGAAGCGGAGTCGAAGCTCAACCCGGCCTGCTCCGCCGTCATCGGCGCGCGGAGCATCGATCGTCTCGAGAAAGAGATCCTGAAGGATATTGGGCTACGCGTATTTACGATGGATCAAATCGACCGTCGAGGCATTTACGACGTTACCGAAGAAGCTCTCCAGATCGCGACACGCGGGACGGACGGCATTCACATAAGCTTCGACGTCGATGGGATGGACCCCTCCGTCGCGCCGGGAGTCGGCACGCCCGTGCCCGGCGGCGTGTCCTACCGAGAGACCCACACGATGATGGAAATGATTGCAGAGACCGGCCACATGGTCTCGATGGAAGTCGCGGAGGTCAATCCGATACTCGATGTCAAAAACCAAACCGCCGAGATCGCGGTGGAGATGCTCGCCTCGGCCTTCGGGCGCCGAATTCTTTAAAGGCAGTGGCCATTGACGCTATTGGTTGAAGACCGGAAGCAACGTCTCCAAGTGACGGCGGAGGACGGATCAGCGCTCGGCGAAATGACGGTCTCGGTCAAAAGGCCCACGCGTTCGAAAGCCACCGCCATCATCGCCCACGGAGCGGGCGGCAATATGGACACACCTTCTATCGTTGCCCTTCAATGCGCTCTCGTTGCGGGAGGCGTCACGGCTGTCCGCTTCAATTTTCTCTATGCGGAAAAGGGAAGAGGTGGCCCAGATAAACAGCCTAAGCTCATCGCCACCTGGCGCACAGTGGCCGACGCGATGCGCCGCGAGCTGAAGCCGAAGCGGCTCTTTCTCGCCGGCCGATCGATGGGAGGCCGCATGGCGTCCTACCTCGTCGCCGAGGGTTATCCGTGTGACGGCATTTTCTTTCTTGCGTACCCGCTGCATCCACCGGGAAAACCCGACCGGCTTCGAAAAGACCATCTACCCAAGATAAAAGCTCCGATGCTCTTCGTAAGCGGGACGCGAGATGCTTTCGCCACCCTCGATCTGCTGGAGCCGCTGGTGAAGCAGACCAAAGCCAAGCTGCACTTGCTCGAAGGCGCGGACCACGGCTTCAAAGTGTCCAAGAAGTACGGGCGCACCCCGAAGGAAGTGGAAGAAGACGTGGCCGCGACCGTGTTGAAGTTCATCTCGGAGGTCTAATGTCTCGCATCGACGCTCTCAGAAACCTATTGGCGAAAACTCCCGACGACGCCATGACCCGCTACATGCTCGCGAATGAGCTCTACAAGGACGGTCAGCTTGCCGAAGCCGTGGACGAGCTGAACGCTTATCTGAACGCGGTGGAAGACGAGGGCGCGGCCTATCGCATTCTCGCGGACGCCTATCTCGGGCTCGACAAGAAGAAAGAAGCCCGCCGGGCCCTCCGCCAAGGTGCTGAGGCGTCCTTAGCTCACCACCACGAAGGGATGGCCCAAGAGTTCGAAGACCGCTTGAAGGAGATTGACTGACTTTTGACCCAAAGAGGTCACTTTTTTCGGGCCGCCGGCCGATCTTGGAGCCGCACAACGAATTGTAGCCCGGACCAATCCTCGTCGATGGCGCAGACCTTGATGTCCACGACGCCTGCCCCGAGACCCGTCCTACGAACTGTGTCCCCTGTGACGTCAGACGCGAGAGGGGAGGTCTTCTTCGGCCAGCAAATCCACAGCGCGGTTTCGGGCGCCATCCGGGAAAGCATCTCGGGCAAAGCTTCGTCGAGACTTCGCTGATCCCGCGCGAACAGGAGCAAGATTTCGTCGCCTCCGCCGGGTCTCGATGGTGCAAGCCTCGCTCCGGGTGGGAGCGGGCCGAGCGTCGCAGCAAAATCTTTCGGCGCGGAACGGTAACCGACACGGGAGCCATCCCGAATCCCGAGCTTTTTTGGAAGGGGTGTCCCCGAATAGCCTGCAACCATCGCTACGGCGACAGCCCGGGTTGATAGTTGTTGACGAACTGGATGGTGGAAAAAACCAGAAAGACCAGAATATTGATACACGTCAGCGCCTTTTTCATTCTGATTCCTCGTTCTGCGGCCGAGCTCGTATGTGATTGAAGTCCGCAAATGCAAGAGAGCCGAATTTCGCGATACACTAACGGGTTTGCTGCGTCAGGAACAGGGAGACGATGAGCACTTTGACAACGATTGAAGAGATCCGAGCCAAGGCTCGTAACGGCCTCGTCGAGGTGCAGAGCGAAGCCGAGCTCGAGACGTGGCGCGTCGCCGTCATGGGAAGAAAGAGCCCGCTGATGTCGGTTCTGCGCTCGCTCGGGGAGATTGGCCCGGAAGAGCGAAAAGAAGCCGGCCGTGCGGCCAACCTGTTGAAGACGGAGTTCGAACGAGCGCTCGAGGAGAGGCGGGAGGCGCTCGGTCGCGCGCGCATCGAGGAGACTGAGACCGCAGGGCGCATCGACGTGACGCTTCCCCCCCGGCCGCTTCCCGAAGGGCGGCTTCATCCCGTGACAGCGACCCAACGCGACATCGTGGACGCTTTTGTCGCTCAAGGCTTTTCGGTCATCGAAGGGCCCGAAGTCGAGCTCGACTACTACAACTTCGAAGCCCTCCTCATCCCGGAAGATCATCCGGCGCGAGAGCTGATGGATACGTTCTACATCGACCGGAGCGATGGCACGGATTCGAAGCTTCTTCTGCGCACGCACACCTCGCCGAACCAGATCCGCTTCATGGAGAACAACGACCCCCCGATCCGGATCATTTGTCCCGGGCGAACCTATCGGAACGAAGCGACGGATCCGAGCCACGAGTGGATGATCACCCAAACCGAAGTGCTTGCGGTGGACGAGGGCCTGACGCTCGCGCATCTCAAAGGCACGCTCTACGAGCTCGCCAAGCGCCTCTTCGGTCGCGATCGAAAGGTCCGTTTCCGCTGCGACTTCTTTCGCTTCGTCGAGCCCGGGGTAGACATGGCGATCGACTGCTTTCTTTGCGGCGGCCAAGGTTGCCGCACGTGCAAGAAAGAGGGTTGGATCGAGATTCTCGGCGCGGGCATGGTCCACCCAGAGATTCTCGCGAACATGGGCTATGACCCCGACATCTATACCGGTTTTGCGGCAGGCCTCGGCGTCGAGCGCATCGCAATGCTGCGCTACGGTGTCGACGACATTCGCCACTTCTACGAGAACGACCTTCGTTTTCTGAGGCAATTCTGAGCTCATGCGCGTACCCATCAAATGGTTGAGTGAATACGTCACGGTGACGCTTCCCGTGAAAGAAGTGGCCCAGCGTCTGACGATGGCGGGCCTCGAAGTGACGAGCATCGAGCGTACCGGGGACGATTGGGAGGATGTGGTCATCGGGCACGTTGTCGACGTCCAAAAGCACCCCGACGCCGACCGTTTAACCCTCGTGACGGTGGATATCGACGGCGACGACACCTTCGAAGTCGTGTGCGGCGCGCCCAACGTCGCGAAAGGGCAGAACATCGCTTATGCGAAGCTCGGCGCCCGGCTCATCGACGCCCGTACGGGCGAGAAGAAAAAGCTCAAGAAAGCCAAGATTCGAGGCGTTGTGTCGCGGGGAATGGTCTGCTCGGAACGCGAGCTCGGGCTCTCCGATGAGCACGAAGGCATCCTCGTCCTCGACGCGTTGGCCGAAATCGGCAAACCCCTCGCGGAAGTGCTCGGTGACACAGTGCTCGATATCGACATGAAGCCGAACCGCGCCGACGGGCTCTCCGTCGTGGGCGTGGCGCGGGACGTGGCCGCGCTCACAGGAGAAACTCTACGCGAGCCGGATTTCAAGTTCGAGGCGGCGGGGGAGTCGGTCGTGGGGCGCGCACGCGTCGACATTGAGGACGCCGACCTCGATTTGTGCAGCCGCTTCACGCTGGCCATCATCGAAGACATCAAGATTGGACCGTCACCGGCGTGGATGCAGGAGACGCTTCTCGGTGCCGGGATGCGTCCCATTAATAACGTGGTCGACATTACAAACTACGTGATGCTCGAGCTCGGCCAGCCCATTCACGCCTTCGACTACGACACGGTCGCAAAGCACCACATCATCGTGCGCCGCGCGAAGGACGGCGAGAAGCTCACGACGCTCGACGGGAAGGAGCGTTTATTGACCTCTGAGCAGCTTCTGATCACGGATCCGACCGGACCTATCGCCATAGCGGGCGTCATGGGCGGTTTGGCCACCGAAGTCACCGACAAGACAAAAACAATCCTTCTCGAGGTGGCGAACTTCAACCCCGTTAACATCCGGCGCACGACGATGGCGTTGAAGCTTCCGAGTGAAGCCTCACGTCGCTTCGCGTGGGGAATCGCGCCGGAGTTCGCGCCGATGGCGTCGCGGCGGGTGACGAAGTTCCTCGTCGAACTCGCGGGCGGCAAGGCAGGCGAAGGCCTAATAGACGCCTATCCCGTGCCCTCAGAGCCGGTCCACGTTTCGCTGGCGCGTAAGCGCATACCTCAGGTGCTCGGCATCGATCCTTCGGAGGGGGAAATCGTCAAAGCACTCGAGGCGCTCGGCTTTTCCGTGGAATCCAAAACCGACCGGTTCAAGGTCGGCGTGCCTTACTGGCGACGGGACTGCGTGGGGCCGGACGATGTCGTCGAGGAAGTGGCCCGCATGGTCGGCTACGAGACGATCCCGGCGGCGCCGCTCGCGGGCCGGGTGCCGCCCGGGGTCCCGCAACCGACACGCGAGCTCCGCGAGCGCGCACGCGACATTCTAGTGGGCGCCGGGATGCAGGAAGTCATCACCTATCCGCTCACGAGTCTCGAGCTTCTTGGGCGCGTGGTCGAGCCGAAAGTGCTCGAGACGGCGCCTCCGCTAGCGGTCGTCAACCCTTTGAACGTCGGCCAGGAACGGATGCGCACGTCGCTCCGCGCTTCACTGCTCGAGACGCTCGCACGTAATTTGCGCCTGACGAAAGGGCACATAGCACTTTTTGAAGCGGCCCGTGTTTACACGCCGACATCTCGCGCTCTCCCTAACGAGGAGGAACAGATTGTCGGCGTCGTGACCGGAAGCCGGCTCGACCGGTTCGGCAATCCCACGGAAGAAGAGATCGACTTCTACGACGCGAAAGCATACGCCGCCCGTCTCTTCGAGCGGCTGAGTGTCGGGGCGAGCTTTTTCGCGTACGAGGACTACGGCCTGCTGTCCGGGCGCACCGCTCGGATCGACGTGTCCGGCAAAGCGGTTGGCGTGATCGGCCAGGTGCATCCGCGGACGGCCAAGGAGTTCGGCCTCGAAAAAGACGTGTATCTCTTCGAGATCCGGATCGCGGACCTCCTCGACCATGTGCCGCCGGTGGCGACGATGCAGGCGATCTCGAGATATCCGGCGGTCGTGGAAGACCTCGCGGTTCTCGTCGACCGCAGCGAGCCGGCGGCCTCGGTGCTCACGGAAATCGAAGGGCACCCGCTCGTCGCGAGCGCGCACGTTTTCGACGAATATGTTGGCTCGCAAGTTCCCGAAGGGCGGAAATCGCTCGCGATCTCCGTGTCCTATCAAGCTCCCGATCGAACGCTGACGGATAAAGACGTCGCGAAAGCCCGCGACAAAATCGTCGCGCGCCTGCGCGCCCATTGCGCGGCGGAGCTCCGCTCTTGAGCGGCGCCTTCGATCCGGAATGCCTCGATACCTTCCTGTTCGATCTCGACGGGACGCTCATCGATTCGATCGACCTGATCTTTCGCTGCTATCGGCACGCGGCCGCGACGCATCTTACCGACCAACCTCCAGACTCGGTGTGGCGGGACGGGCTCGGCACCCCGCTCAGGGAGCAGTTTCGCGCGGTGACGACGGATGCAGATCTCATCGAAACGATGGTCGTGACCTATCGGGAATTTCATCACGAACATCACGACTCGAGCGTCAGTGTCTACCCGGGTGTCGAGGAAGTCTTGCGCGGGCTTCGTCGGCGGGCGCAGCTCGGGGTTGTCACCAGCAAGCTACGCGCCGGAGCGGAGCGCGGGTTGAAGCTTCTCGGGCTTTTCGACTTCTTCGACGTCATCGTGACGGCCGACGAGGTCGAGCACCCCAAACCGCACCCAGAGCCCGTCGAAACGGCCCTCGAGCGTCTCGGAGCGAGCGCCTCGCGGTCGATCTTCATCGGTGATTCGCCGCACGACATCGCGTCGGGCCGGGGAGCTTTTGTCAAGACGGCCGGTGTTTTGTGGGGTCCCTTCGAGAGCGATGAGCTTGCAAAAGCATCTCCCGACTTCCTTCTCGACGCGCCGAAGAAAATTCTCGACCTTTAGGGAAGTTCCGCCCCCCGATCTCGTCCTTTAGGAATAGTGGTTCTCCTGTCGTTTCGGGGGATCTGATTTGTGTTGGAGGGCATGGCCTATGGACGCTGCCGCGATTGTGGAAAACGCCGGAAACTCCGGGCGAGAGAGGCGTTTAGGCTGAAGTTCCTTGCTGAAAAAACCAAGATCCGGTGTTGATCCAATAAGATAGATGGAATCAATGGTGCTGGCTTCTGTCTACACGGTGATACCTTTGAGCAAGTCGTAGGCTCTCTGCTGTTTCGAGTCCGGAGTTGTCGTGACATCGAAGGTGGGCTCGTCGGGTCCGGCTTCCGGTCGCCGACATTTGTTTCGGACGATGTTGCTGAGAAGGCGCAGCAGCGTGCGGAAGCTGGAAGCTGGTCTCCCATCGTCAAGCTTCTTGGTGTGTATCTTGCGCAGGGCTGCGTCGGAGCGTTGCGCCGGAGCGACGGGGTCACGCTCGGCCTTCGCCTGCTGCTCCTCGTCAGAGAATACTAGTGGGCGCCAAACCTCCATCATGTGCCACAGGACGTAGTAGGCCAGCATGCACAAGAAGATGTGCGCCCGGACTCGGTTTTCGCGCCGGTGACGAATCGGCCGCACCTTTAGGTCCATGCTCTTGAAGGAACGAAACGCCCTCTCGACCTGGGTCAGCAACTTGTAGCTGCGCACTGTGTCGTCGGTTTTCATCCGCTGCTCAGCAAGACTGGTGCGGATCACGTAGATGCCGTCAAGGGCAGCTTCCGTAGTGACCTTTGTGTCGTCGATTTCGAAGCTAAAGCTGTCGTCGCGAATGTCCAGCTTGAAGTGCTTGCCGACTTTGTACTTGTTGAGAACTTTGCCTACCCGCACACCGATTTTATCTTTACCATGCAGCTGGCCTCGCCCGATCCGTTGGCGAATCCGTTCCAACTGCTTAACGATCGTCCCCATGTGTCGCTTCCACCGCTGGAGCCGTTTGTTGGCGAGCTCAGAGTTGCCGTTGGCGAGGCGCGAGGCGTCGGCAGCCATCGTTGTCTCGTCTAGCTCGAAGTCGAAACCGTCGTCACGGATGTCGAGCCTATAGTACTTGCCGACCTTGTACTTGTTGAGGAGCTTTTTCACCGTAGCACGGATGTCCTCCTTGCCCTGCAAACGGCGCCGCTCGACCATCCGACAAACCTTCTCCAGCTCCTTGCAGGTTGCTTCGAGCAGAGCACGACGCTTGTGACGCCGCCTCTCGGCCAGCTCCGGATTGCGGCAAGCGACCAGCCTCTCGTTGGGAAAATCCGGGTGCGTCAACTCAAACAGGTTCCGCCTGTCGAATAGCCCCATCTGGATCACCCCATCGTTAATGAGCTTGCGAATCGGTTCGGGACGCAGAGCGGTAATCCAGTCGATACCGTCCATCTCCCGTAACTCGTCGATCTGGGTCTGGGTGATCATTCCGCGGTCGCCCACCATCACAAACTGCTCGATGCCGAACCGCTCTTGCGCATTTTCTACCTGAGGCAACAGCGTTTTGGGATCGCCCGTGTTGCCCTCAAAGACGGATACCGACACGGGGATGCCGCGTTCGTTGGTCAGCAGACCGTAGTTGACCTGCAGCTTGCCTTTCTTGCCGTCACGGTTGTATCCGAGCCTGGCCAGCGGACAACTCACCCCCTCGAAGTAGCTTGAGGTTAGGTCATAGAGCGCGAGGCCGTCGTTTTGGAGATGGCGCGCCGCGAGTTTCTTTTCGATGACCTCCTGGCGTTTGAGAACCCAGTCCATGGCGGCATAGAGATCGTCTTCGTCGGCATCGCTCACCCCCAGGATTTCGGGCAGTGTGGTTGTGTGCCACCACAGGCTAGTCGCCAGCTTCGACTGCGGTTCGAGGATCCGGGCGACTACCATGGCCACGACCAAATCCCGCTCTGGTGAGTGTCGAGAGCCAACGAGCTTTTCGAAACCGAGCTGTCTCATGGCACTGAGCACCGCGTCGACGTGGCCATGGTGCCGGGAGCCGTTCTCGACGATTTCGAAGGCGTCTTCGAGCGAAACGAGCTTTTGCCCCTTGAGTATGCGTCGGATGGCATCGACCTGCTCGCTCGGCAGTTTGGACAGGTTGGCAAGTGTGCGCTTGCGCGGTTTCTTGCTCTTGACATCCCGATAGGACTCACGGAGCAAAACGGCGGGTTTGGAGTTGCGGTTGGGCACGATATCGATATGCATGGCTACTATATACACTATATAGACATATATAACAACAACAAATATAATAAAACATGGCTACTAATTGCAGGCAAAAATCACACCTCTAGCGCTGTAACTCCATGCGACTAAAGGTACTTTACCGAAGCGTGGGAGGGCTTACTGGGCAGAACTTCAGTTTAGGGAAAGGTTGTGAGCACGTACAAACGTGGAGCGGCGTTTTCCACAATCGCTTGGAAAACGCTTCGCGTTTCCCACGAGCGCCCACAGGCCCCTCCTGATATATATACAAGAAAGATTAATGTCCCACTCGGGGATGGTTGAAATCCCTCGCCTTTAGGCGAAGCCTTTAGGAGGCTTGGGGTACGATCCCCAGGTGAAAGAGTATGGGCTCAGCAAGCGAGCTCGAATACGAACTGCTCCTTGCCCACGAGCTCGGGTTGCTCGATAGCCAAAGTCTTCAGGAGCTTGCCGAGCGAACCACCGAGGTCAAGCGTATGCTCGCCTCTCTCATCCGGAGGCTCGAATCCGGAGCTGACCGCTGAATGCTGACCGCTGACCGCTCGCGGCGGAGCCGTCCTCCAATTTGGTTGCGGCTCCGCCGCGCTGTGTCTCTGTGGCCATTCTTAAGGCGCCCCATGCACACGATTTGAGGAGCGGCCGAGCTTTCAGGTTTACCTGGCTAGGCAGCCTAGAAGTCTCGGTCGAACGTGAACTCGGGTGTATCCGAGCTCGGTAGTGCTGCCGCCACACGCACCGGCACGAGGTCCGGCGCCGCTCGCTTCAAATAGCCGATCTCCTGGCGGAGCTTTTCCAGGTCTTTGCTTCGATCGATGTCATACCAAGGGATGAGCGTCGCGAAGTCGAGCTTCTTCCCCACGAGAACGTCGGTCGTTTGGGAGAGAACTTCCGCAGTACCCCAATCGATATTGTGGAACAGTTCGGGGATCCAAGCACTTGCGCCGAGAAGGTAATAACCACCATCTTCCGCGGGACCCACGACCGCCTTCCGACGCTCCAGCTCGTCGAAAGCTTCGTGGATCACTTCGAGCGGGAGCGTTGGGCTGTCGCTTCCGAGAACGACGAGTCGTGTGACGTTACGTCGAAACGCGCTGTAGAAAAGACTGGCGAGCCGCCGGCCGAGGTCGCCATCGGCCTGGATGGAGACGGCCCAAGCTTCCGGGACGGTCAAATCCTGCGGGTCGAGAAGCGGCTGGCTCAAAAGCAACGCGCGCTCGAGCCCAGGACGCTCGACGCGCCCGAAATGATCGAGGCTATCGGCAACGAGCGCGGTATGGAGCTCGAGAGCTTGCTCGCTCGTGAGCGGGGGGCAGAGCCGGGTCTTGACGCGGCCGAGCTCCGGCGCGCGCGCGAAGACCGCGAGAAGCTCAGTCATGAAGATGCCCGTCGAGTGGCTTCCGATAACAATTGCAGGAGCGCTTGGTTCTCGGGATTGGTTGCGAGCCCGCGGCGACACATCCTGACGGCGGCGGCGGGATCCCCGGAGGCCAACTGCGAACGCGCCGCTTTCACGAGCGGTGTGACACGACCGGGCTCGAGGGAGGCGAGCTTCAAATAGGCCTCGGCGGCCATACTCGGGTTGTTGAGCTCGATATAAGTGTCTCCGAGCCGCTCGAGCACCGCCGGCGTATCGCCGCGCAACTTCAGATATACGTGGTAGGCGGTCACCGCCTCCGCGTGGTTCTTGCGTGTCCGGTACAAGTCGCCGAGCAGACGATGCGCTTCCGCCGGGATTGGGGTTGCCTGCTTGGCGCGCTTTAACTCGGCAAAACCGCGGGCTTCGTCGTCCATCGCGAGATAAGCCCGGCCGAGTGTCAGCGCGGCACGTCCATTTGCCGGATTCATCTTGACCACCGACTCGAGCGCCACGACCGCCTTTTCCGTCGCGACGGGACCCGCGCCGATCGTCGCCTCCTCGAGCCAGAGCTCGCCGAGCCGCAAGTAAGCGACAGGAAGGTTCGGATTTTGCTCCAAAGCGAGCCCCACGGCCTCGATGGCTTCCGCATTGCGGCCCGCGATGGCGTGAACGTCAGCGAGGTGCAGATAAGGCTCAGGTGCTTCCGGATTGGCGTCGATCTCGTCCCTTACCAAAGCAAGGGTCTTGTCGGCCTGGCGGTCCTCGATATAGAGGTCTATCAGAGCTGTGCGCGCCCGTTTGGCCTCGGGCCGGAGCGTCAGTGCTCGCAGAAAGTCGGCTTCGGCCTCGTCGAGGCCGCCGAGCGCTCGGAACACGGCGCCTCTCAGAAAGTACGCTTCCCAAAAACCGTCACGAAGAGCCGCGGCGCGGTTCAAAGCGTCGAGTGCTTCCGCTTCGCGCCCGCCGCGAAAACGCACGAGTGCGAGCTTGTACAGCACGTTCGCTTCGGACGGGTTGAGCTCGAGAGCTTTCTCGTATTGCGCGGCTGCCTCATCGAATCTCTCGACCTCGTAGTAGAGTTCTGCGAGTCGCAACGAGATGAGAAGGACGTCCGAGGACAGCCGCGCCGCGTGCTCTAGATCGGCGATTGCGGGCGATGAGTTGCCTTGGCGCTGCTCGCTTCGGCCCGCTTGATGTAGGCGATCGCTTCGTCCGGCTTGATCGCCATGGCGGAGCCATAGGTTCGGCTCGCCTGGAAGGGGAGGCTTTCTTCGAGGAGCTCGTCGCCAAGCTTCACGAGCTGGAAATAACGGTAGTCGCGGCCGAGCACCCGGTAGCCGACAGAAACGGCTCCCAGAAGCACGCTCCCCGCGAGAAGCACCAGGAACCACCTACGCATGACGGACTTCTCGGTGCAGAAATTTCAATGTAAATATATTCCCTGCAGAAGGTTAGCAAATCCTCGGTGGAAGGGTCAACGAAGAGGGAACAGAAAGGGATCCGCCAGTGTCCAATAGAATATCAGGAGCGAAAGGCTAAGACGCCCGTGTGCTACGATACACGACAGGTTTAGTCATGATACGCCGGCCCTGGGTACGACTCATGCACAATGAAACCTCGGCAGCACTATCAGTAGAGGAGCTCCTCGGTCTCGACCACGAAGCCCCCGGATCTCGGGGATGGTCGGGCGATGAGGCGGCGCTCATCGAGCGTTGTCTCGCGGGTGATGACAGTGCCTTCGATCAGCTCGTCCAGCACTATCAGGACATGGTCTTCAACTTGTCCTACCGTTTGCTCGGGAGCTACGACGAGTCGGCCGACATGACTCAGGAGGTCTTTCTCCAGATCTACCGCAAGCTCGGAAGCTTCCGGCGAGACGCTTCTCTCCGCACCTGGATTTATCGCATCGTCATTAATCGAGCAAAGAACCGCCAGAGGTGGTGGAAGCGTCGTTTTCGCGAGATGACCGCGATGAGCCTGGATGATGCCGAGGCCAACCCGACTTGCAATCTCATAGCACACGAGGACGGGCTCGCGATGGCTCCCGACAAGGTCTTGGAGCGGAAAGAGGAAAGTCAGCTTTTGATGTGCGCCATTGAACGGCTGCCATTCAGCCACCGAACGATCTTGCTTCTCAAAGAAATCGAGGGCTTGTCCTACGAGGACATTGCGGCGACGCTCGATCTGCCGCTCGGTACGGTCAAGTCTCGTCTCGCGCGGGCGCGCGAGTCGCTCCGCGACAAACTCGATCCGCGGCTTTTCGGTCTAGCAGAGGAAATGTGACATGTTGCATCTACGAACCTCCGTGCTTTCTGCCCATCACGACGGCGAGCTGTCGGCGGCCGCCGCCGCGCGCGTGGACGGGCATCTCAGGGACTGCGAGCGTTGTGTCTCCGAGTACGAAGAACTGTCGAGCGCGGCCAACGCCGTACGTCATCTCGGAACGATGAGCGCGCCTCAAACCCTCGCTTCCAAGATTCGCGATCAAATCGACGCCGAAGAGCGCGGGATGGTTCCTGTGCTGCGCGGCGAAATCATGCGGGCGAAACAGCCTTATGGGTTTTTGTCGGCGCTGGGACTCGGGACGCTCGCTACCACGTTTCTCATTGGGCTCGTCGTCCTGCTCGATCAGCAATACGGAGAGCAGGCCGCGCGCCGCCTCACGACGGCGATCCTGGAATCGACTTTGCCCGAGCCAGTGCTCTTGCACGAAGTGATGAGCTCGCCACGTTTCCGGGAGAGCTCTGTCGGCCATTTGGCTTTCGCGGATGTGGAGTTTGGAAAAGAAGGCACGCTCTTGACGATGGCCTCCATCGACCGTAATGGCATGGTCCAAGCGCTCGATGTGATCTATCGCAGCGGGGACGAAGAAATGCTGACGCGCACGCTGGAAGCGGTGCGCAGCTCGGGATTCGAGCCCGCGCGCCTTGGCGACGAGACCATTTCGGTGAACTTCCTCTATTTTTTCACGACGACGGAGGTTCGCCCCGGAGATCGCCTCTTATCGACGATCACGAACGGGCGCCGGCTCAGCGCCGCGAACCTTTGCTGTTCGCTTCTTTCGACACTAGCGTAGGTCTGCCCGAGCCGTCCCGACGTTTCCGAGCCCGTCCGTCAGCTTCACCACGAGCGTGTAAACACCGCCGTCCCCATAGCCATCGAGCTCGAAGGCGAAGCTCTCTTCGGTGGAGTCGGCAATCCCGTCGATGGGGAAGACGACCTTCCATGCTCCCGAGTTGATGGTGTATTCGACGCGCCGGATGGGACTTATCTCGTCCCGCGCGACGAAGCGGACCTGGTGTCCGCCGGACGACGACGACGTACTCACTGCGAGAGCTTCGACGCGAGGCGGTGTGTTGTCGACCTCGAAACTCCGGCTCATCCTCTCACGGGTGCGTGCAAGATCGGCGGGGTTTCCCGGCAGGTCGCTCGCGATGACCTTCAGCGTGTAGCGCCCGTCCGGCATCGCCACCGTATCCCAGGCGATGACCGGGCTCGTGAGTCCTTCGCGGAGAACGCGCCAGAGGTTCTCGCCTTCGGCGCGGTAATGCACGTCGAAGCTCAAATCGTCCTTGTTCGGATCGGTGACGTTCCACGTCACGGTCTGGATGCCTTTGCGATAGACGGGACGGCTCATCGCGGTCAGGTTCAACGGTGGCGTCGAGGCGCCGTTCCCACTGGCAACGTCGTTTCCACCCTGTGCGCCGTCGGCGAGCGTTTCGACCATCCCGAGCACTTCGATCTGTCCCGTCGTCACAATCGGCTTTTGAAAGACCCGGCCGGGCGGATGAATCGTTATTCCGGCCACCTCGGGAGGGAGATTCTGCTGAAGATAGATCGCGGTAACGTCGAGAATCTCGGGACTCGTCTCGCCCGTCGAATTCAGCGTGGCCCTCCATTGAAAAAACCTAGCACGCGGGCTTGCGATTTGAGTTCCCGTTCCTTCGGTGTAGCGCGCGGACCAATCACTCCACGTGTTGTCGGGCTCGGCGGAGTTTCCCGAGCGCGTTTGAATCGCGACCGACGTCCCAGAGGGGACGCGAGCCTCCCAGCGGATGCGCCCCCAAAACGAAACGGTCTCCGTATCCTTGGTCGGCGACTGATAGATCCCCTCGGTGCGGCGGCCGCGGTTGAGGCGATAGACCTTGGCCGGATTGGCGGTCGCGAGAAGCACCGCTCCACCTTTGCCCGCTTGGATCTCGGTGACCTGGTCGGCCTCTACGCTCAAGAGAAGGGAGCTCGTCTTGTTTTGATTCACGAGGAAAACGCGTCCCTCCTTACCCGTCCCCACCATCAACCGGTCGTCGGTCGCGAGCAAAAGCGAGAGGGGGGTGTCGTCGAGAAATTTCCACAGCTCTTCGGCAGTGCCGTCGGCGTCGATCCGGTAGAGAGCTCCCTTCGCCGAACCGCTCGAGCGAACACCTGAAGTGCCCGAGGTGCTCGTGATGGCCGGCGTCGCCGAAGTGGTCACCGTCACCGACGCTGTAACTCCTGAGGTGACGCTCGTTGGCGTAGACGGCGTGCTCGACGGCATCGAAGGCGCGCTCACCGGACGTGAGCCGCCATTGACGGTAGCGACGAAGACATGACCGCGCGTATCCGTCACGAGGGCGCGCGCTTCTTCGAACGGGGTGTCGAAGAGAACACTCGCATCGCCCGAGGCGTCGACCTTGAGAACGAGACCGTTCGACGCGGTCCCAGCATAGATGTTGTCGGAGCCATCGAGCGCGAGGGAGACGACATGGGTCTCCTCGCTCGTAAAGAGCACCTCGCTCTCACCGGAACTGCTCACGCGATGGATTTGAGCTTTATCGCCCGTGGCGACGAGAAGGTTGTTCAACGAGTCCAGCGCGAGCGCCCAGATATAGCGATCCTCGGGGTCGAAAAAAACTTCCTGGGCGCCGCTCGGGTCGATGCGATAGACGACGCCTCGGGGCGACGTGCCGGCGTAGAGGTTTCCGCGACGGTCGACGACGAGCGCATGTACTTGGAGCTCGTTCGTATCGACAAAGACGTTTATCGTGCCCGAGGCATCGACTTTGTAGATCCGGCCGTCGTTGCCACTGCCCGCATAAACGACCCCGGCGGCGTCGCTCGCAAGGGACCAGAGCTGCGGGTCCGTCGCTTCGCCGAGCACTTGCGCCGCGGGTGCGAGGCTCACCGTGCCGTCGGAGCTGATGGAGACCCCATCGGTATCGCCACCGAGAAAGTCCGCTTGGCTCTCGATCCGCCAAAATGTTGGTACGGCAGCGAGAGCGGAAAGCGCGGCGGACAAAGCAGCAGCGACGAGAAGGAGACGACCAGCAGGGTGGTTGAGCAAGTTCAGTTTCCTTTCGATCGTTGTTCAGGGAAGCTCGTCAGCGCTTTTTGACTTTCAGGTAGAGCGTTTGGGAGCCCGACACACTGTATTGGGTGACGACTTCATGTTCCCAGACCGTGGAGTTGCGGAGTGGCGTGAAGTTGCTCGAAGACGAACCGTCCGCTTGGAGAACGTTGATGACACTTGGAGGCAGCGACGTCAGATATTCGCCGGCCACGATCGCACCGTTCGAACCGCGGCGGCTGAGCCGAACGTAGAGACGGTTGTTTTTTCTAAGCGCGTTGATGGCGCGGATGAGCTGGCTCATATCCTTCGGTACGAACGACTCCCGAGCTTCGCGCCGCTCGACCGCGGAACGCGTTCGCGCATCGGCAACGATGAGTTGAAGCCGTCCCGAGCTTATGTGGGACGGTATCGTGACGTCGACGGTCTCGAGGATCTCGTCCCCGCGATAGGTTCCGAGGAGGATCTTGAGCTCGACCGTACCGCCTGGGGCGACTTCGTCGGTATCGAGCCACGCGCGGAGAAGACGGGCGTTCGAGGGGCTTTCGGTCGCTTCGAGGCTTACCTGAATATTCTCGAGTTCGATGTCTTCGAAGTCGTTGGTCATCAGGAACGAGATCGGTGCAGCCACCATGGCCGACGCCGAAACCGCGGCCTGTTGATCCGTAAAAACATCTTCGATGTTAATCCTTCCGTGGGACGTGGTCTTGAGCCAAGCAGAGAGTTTCACCGTCTGAGAGCCGAACTGCCGCTCGGTGGACTGAAGGATGGCGACGAGCGACGCATAGGTCAGAACCGGCGTGAACAGCTCATCATCGACGATCTCGACATTGTAGTTCTTCTCTTCTCCCCGGCTCGTCGACACCGTGACGCTCATCGGGACCATGCGTGGCCGGATATCCAAAACGCCGCGAATGGCGGTCGCGCGATCCTGAACCCATGTGCCGATGGTCTCGCCGCTGCTCGCCATCTTGAAGGAGTTCATCAGCGACGGCAGCACGAGATGGACGGTCGAGCTCGTCATCGGATATTCGATCGGTCCGAGATTGAAGAGCTGGTGGCCAAAAGCGTAGACATTGCCGGTATCCGGGTCCACGTGCGTCACCGTTCCCGCCGCGGAGATTTGCAGATCTCCAGTAACGAGACCAACGCCCACGGAGGAGCCCGGCGCTAGCGGGGGGCTCGGGCTCGTGCCTTCCTGCGAGCCTCCGCTCAGTGCTACCGCAGCGCCGCCCATCAAGGGCTCGATACCGAGCTGGCGAAGAAGCGGCGCGATGTGCTCGAAGGACTCCGCCGGAAACCCCACGACGGAAGCCGGTGTCGCGATTGGCGTGAGCTGTTTTCCGAGATGGGGCTGTAGAAGCTCGACACCGGTGAGGGAGACGCCTTGAATCGACACGGGGTGGAGCTTTCGAGGAACGGCGGCGGCCAACGCCTCGGGTGCGAGTGGGAACTCGAGCCGCGCGGCGGCGCGGCGTGTCGAAGGTGTTGCGGTGGCATCCAGCATCTCCTGAATCGGCGTAATCCCCGCGATGGGGTCTTTCGCAAATGGGAAAGCGAAGGCGATGGCGCCAATGAGCTTTCCGTCGATATAGACGGGACTCCCGCTCATCCCTGCGATGACGCCCGTATGGGCCAAAGGTCCGCCTTCGAGCTCTGCGAGGATCATGTTCTGATTAGGCCCATAGTTGCGCAACACGCCTAAGATCGTGACTTTGAACGACTCGATGGTGCTGCCCGAGAACACCGTGCGGCCTTCGCCGACCATGCCGGGCCGGATATCAGAGACCGGGATCGTCTCGAAGTTCTCGAGTGGGGGAGAAGCGGCAGCGAAGCTTGTAAACAAGAGCACTAACGAGAGTGTTCCGAAAGCGTTTTTCATCAGAAGGAATTCCCTGTAAACCTAACAAACTATAATAGTTCAACGTGGTTAAAGGATCAATCGCCTTGACAATGATTGAAGCGCGATGCTAGTCTCCCGTCCTCGCGATGACGGTCAAGACTGATCTCGTTCTCGACGCTGCGCCCCTCAGCAGCCATGTCTTTGGCCGCGCCCACGATATCGTAGGTTAGTCGGCTATTCTGCGGGCTAAGCTAAACTAGCCAGGCAAACCTGAAAGCTCGGCCGCTCCTCAAATCCTCCGCATGAAGCGCCTTAAGAATGGCCACAGAGACACAGCGCGGCGGAGCCGCAACCAAATTGGAGGACGGCTCCGCCGCGAGCGGTCAGCGGTCAGCATTCAGCGGTCAGCTCCGGATTCGAGCCTCCGGAAGAGAGGCGAGCATACGCTTGACCTCGGTGGTTCGCTCGGCAAGCTCCTGAAGACTTTGGCTATCGAGCAACCCGAGCTCGTGGGCAAGGAGCAGTTCGTATTCGAGCTCGCTTGCTGAGCCCATACTCATTTGAAGAAAGCGGGCCATATCCCGGTCTGAACCGCGTCCACAGCCCTCAGCAATATTCGCCGGGATGGAAACCGCCGCTCGGCGCATCTGAGCCGTCAAGCCGAACTTCTCTTCGGTTGGGAAGTGGCCGGTGGCCTGGTACAAACCCTTGACTAGCTGATGGGCCTTCTCCCAAACCTTTAGATCTCGAAAGTCTTTCATCCTGACTCTTCGCTGTCGGCTCGCTCACCACGTCAGCCCAACGCGGGCTCGATGCACAATCTGGGCGTGAAGTAGACACGGCGCCACATCCAGAGTAGGAAGATGTCACGACAACCCTTTCCCACGCTGGAGGACGCCGTGAAACAGTTTTTATCACGTCACGAGGATCGAATCACAGGGGTGCTGAGCGGATTCGACCGGTTGGTGTTCCGCGGAACCCTACGCCACATTTCTTATACGGACGGCATGGGTAAGTACCTTTCCTACCAGAAAATCCTTCTGAAGGAGTTCGCGGAGTTCGCACTGCAGCGTACCTCCGAGCTCAAGCAGGCCTTGTATCAGCAGGCGGAGCGACTCGAGCGTCCGGTCGTCTATCTGGAGTCTTCCCGTAAGAACAAGGAGGCCATCGCACGCAAGATTGCACAACAAGACAATGTCCGCAGTGGTCTCATCGCAGTGCTGAGCTGCGTGGAACCTTGTATCACCTTCAGCATACGTCGCAACCGCCAGAAGAAGCGGTTGGAGCTCGTGCAATCCCTCAGAAAGTGCCTAAACTTTTACCACTACTGCATGGACCCTATTTTTGGTTTCATGCATGCCCATATCCAAAGCTGGTTTCCATTCAATGTTCAGGTCTACGTCAACGGCCGTGAATGGCTCGCCGTTGAGATGGATAAGGCTGGCATTCAATGTCGGCGCCGGGAAAACTGCTTTACCTGGGTTGAGGATGCCCACGCGGCACAGCAGCTTCTCGATGAGCAGCTCAAAACCAACTGGCCTCACATCCTGAATCGCCTGAGTCGATTCGTCAATCCATTGCAAGACAAATTATTCCCGCCGAGTGGCCTCGACTACTACTGGAGTGTCTACAGCAGCGAATGGGCCACCGACGTCACGTTTCGTAACAGCTCTAGCCTCGCGGAGATCTATCCCGCTCTTGTACATCATGCGATCACAAACTTTTCGAGCCCCGACGTGATGCGCTTTCTCGGAAAACGGATTCGAACCGACTTTTCAGGGGAAGTCGTCAGCCGATTTCGCGACCGGCCCGAGGGTCTGCGTATCAAACATGCCCTCGACCTCAATTCCGTCAAACTCTACGACAAACAAGGTTCCGTGCTCCGTGTGGAGACAACCATCCAGCGTGCCGAGGGTATGCGCTGCTACCGGCCAAAGGAAGGCGACCCCAACGGCCCTCTCGAGTGGCGTCCGCTCCGTCGTGGCATCGCAGACCTGCATCGTCGTGCCCAGCTCTCCCAGGACTCCAATGAGCGCTACCTCGACGCTCTCGCCGCTTGTGATACCTCAACCCCACTCGGTCAACTCCTCGCTCGCGTCAGCCAAAAAACTCGGTTCTCCTGTCGTTTCGGGGGATCTGATTTATGTTGGAGGGCATGGCCTATGGACGCTGCCGCGATTGTGGAAAACGCCGGAAACTCCGGGCGAGAGAGGCGTTTAGGGAAAGGTTGTGAGCACGTACAAACGTGGAGCGGCGTTTTCCACAATCGCTTGGAAAACGCTTCGCGTTTCCCACGAGCGCCCACAGGCCCCTCCTGGTATATATACAAGAAAGATTAATTCATATGGAATAAGGAAGGGGGGGCTCGATTAGTGGAGGCTATGGAAAACGCCCTTCCAGGCTTCGAAGAGAACTCAGTCGTGAGCAAGGTCTGAACGACCAGAACCGTGGGGGCGTTTCCCACAGCCTCGTCTCCCGCTGAGGGGCAGTGGCATTTGGTGAGGCCCGTGGGTTGAGAGGGTAAGCCATGTGTAGATGCGCATCGGCGAGAACGCTAGAATCTTTTTTTCCGAAAGAGAAAAGAGCGTTCCCGCGATGCGCGTTACTACGTTAGTCAACAAGCTCATCGGATTGCAAGGCCTGTGGGTCCGAGGTTTCCACTTCCAGGCGGACAAAGCCAGAGTGGTGGTGGATGTAGTACCACGGAGGAGGAAGCCTCTGTGCGGGATTTGCGGACGAAAGGTCCGCAAGAACAAAGATCGCTACAATCGCTACTGGCGGCACTTGGACCTGTTCGGAGTCCGGACCCATCTTCGCTACTCGATCCGACGAGTGGTATGTCGGCGGTGTGGAGTGGTCAGAGAAAAGGTGCCTTGGGCCGACAAAGGAAGCCGCTTTACCAAAAGCTTCGAACAAGAGGTAGCGTGGCTGGCACAGAGGACGGACGTCAGCGCCGTAGCGAACTATTTCCGAGTGACGTGGCGTTCGGTGCGACGGATCATCCAGCGAGTGGTTGCCGAGCAGCGGGATGAGCGGCGCTAGCTCGATGGATTGCGGGTGATTGGGATGGACGAGATCAGCTACCGCAAACGCCACAAGTACTTAACAGTGGTAATAGACCATCTCAGCGGCCGGGTCGTCTGGGCGGGAAAGGAGCGCAAGGCCAAGACGCTGCTGCGGTTTTTCCGCAAGCTCGGACCACAAAGAGCCGCGGAGCTCGAAGCGGTCAGCATGGACATGTGGGAGCCGTACATAACTGTCGTCGGCAAAAAGGCTCCTCAGGCACGGGTGATCTTTGACCGCTTCCACATCGTCAAGCATCTGAACGAGGCCGTGGATAAGACCCAGCGCGAGCTGGTGCGCGAGCTCAAAGGGACTGCCCGGCGCAACCTCAAGAACACCAAGTTTCCCCTTCTCAAGGCCAAACACAACCGCAGCGCGAAAGACAAACGGGTGCTCCGCGAGCAGGTGCGAGCTAATCGTCGCCTCTACCGCGCCATGCTTCTGCGCGACGACTTCATGGACCTCTACACCTACAAAACCGAGACATGGGCCAAGAAGTTTCTCCGAGGATGGCTGCGGCGCGCTATGAGCTCGAGGATAGAGCCCGTCAAACGCGCGGCGAAGATGATCCGCAGCCACTTCGATGGCGTCATCGCGTGGGTCACGTGGAGACTCAGCAACGGCCGACTCGAAGGAATGAACAACAAAATCCGGCTGCTGAGCCACCGCAGCTTTGGACTCCACTCTGCCGAAGCTCTCATCAGTCTCGTCTACCTAAACTGTGGCGGTCTCACCCTCGAGAGGATCCACTGAAATGGCAGGAGAGGCAAAAACTCAATGGAATGGCTCCACCCTCCGAGCTCTTCGCCCTTGGGACGCTCTGGACGCCCGACTCCTCGCCGCTATTTCCCGTGGAGAGTTTCATCTGCGAGGCTTTCGCAATAGGGAACTCCGTGCCTTGCTCTTTCCAAAGACTTCGGACGACCCTCTCGAAACCAGGCGGCTAAGCGGACGCGTCACCCGGCTCATTCGCATCCTCCGAGCCCACCGTCTTGTCAAAAAAGTTCCCAAAACTTTTCGCTACAGACTCACAAAGCGCGGTCAGCAACTTTGCTCCGCGTTACTTACCGCAAACTCTCTCTCCCTCGATAAACTCCACGCTGCTACCGCATGATTTTTCTTCTTCTCAAAACAAGCTTTTCAGGGTTAGTAGTACAGAGTTTCGAAAAACTTACCGTTTCCGCCGGGCGCGAGGAGATCTTCCAAGGAGCTCACGACGTCACCGTCCGCCGGGATGACGCTGCTAGCAGCGTCGAACACAGAGGCATCAATAGAGCCCGCCGAGTGCTCTTCGCTCGCTCTCGCTTTCTCTGTACTACTAACCCGAAAAAGCTTTTATTTCTTGCAAGAATTTGAGCGGCTGCGGCCGGATCCGCAAGAGGGTAAATCAGTTAGAAGAGGCACCGCGGCGAAGAATTGGGACGGCGCACACTGAGAATGGGACCGAGGCGCGAAGCGCCGAGCACCACGAGCTGACCGCTGCCCTAATCGCAAAATCTTCGAAGCACGAAAACGCGAAACAGCCGCACTGGGCGCAGGCGAGAAGCTCGTGCTGGGGCACCCACTCGCCGCCACTATAGGTGATTCTGCACGGTGTATGCAGAACCTGGAAAAGGTGCTATTCACGGGGCCAAAGACCTCAGACACGGTGACGTTTATTTGCGATTAGGGTTAGTAGTACAGAGGCACAGCGCGGCGGAGGTTGTCGTGACATCTTCCTACTCTGGATGTGGCGCCGTGTCTACTTCACGCCCAGATTGTGCATCGAGCCCGCGTTGGGCTGACGTGGTGAGCGAGCCGACAGCGAAGAGTCAGGATGAAAGACTTTCGAGATCTAAAGGTTTGGGAGAAGGCCCATCAGCTAGTCAAGGGTTTGTACCAGGCCACCGGCCACTTCCCAACCGAAGAGAAGTTCGGCTTGACGGCTCAGATGCGCCGAGCGGCGGTTTCCATCCCGGCGAATATTGCTGAGGGCTGTGGACGCGGTTCAGACCGGGATATGGCCCGCTTTCTTCAAATGAGTATGGGCTCAGCAAGCGAGCTCGAATACGAACTGCTCCTTGCCCACGAGCTCGGGTTGCTCGATAGCCAAAGTCTTCAGGAGCTTGCCGAGCGAACCACCGAGGTCAAGCGTATGCTCGCCTCTCTCATCCGGAGGCTCGAATCCGGAGCTGACCGCTGAATGCTGACCGCTGACCGCTCGCGGCGGAGCCGTCCTCCAATTTGGTTGCGGCTCCGCCGCGCTGTGCCTCTGTGGCCATTCCCTTTGGTTGCGGCTTCCTGAAACGACGGATCCCGTTTAAGATCCAGCCACGAGGGGATATGGATGTTTTAAACAGGAAACTGATCGCATCCGTGAGTGCGAGCTCGACCGACGAGCTGGTGCGCTTGGCGAGCCGTGGGTGCGAAGGCGCGGACCTCATCGAGCTCCGCGTCGACGGGATCGACCGTCCGGACCTCGCGCGCCTTCGAAAAAATGTCGACGGTCTAACCGTTCTGACATGCCGCTCGGCGAAGGAAGGAGGAGCGTTCGAAGGTAGCGAGAGCAACCGCCTTGCGCTTCTCGAAAACGCGACCAAGATCGGCTTCGACTACGTGGACATCGAGATCGATGCGCTCCGCGAACGTCCGCCTGAAAGTAGCGCGAAGCTCATTCTGTCGCATCACGACTTTGACGGGCTTCCCAAAGAGCCGGAGCGCGTCAGCCTCATTGTCTCCGCGCTCGAGCTCGGCGCGGACGTCGTGAAAATCGCAGCACGCGTCACTTCTCTTGCCGAAGCTGTCGAGCTCGCACGTCTTGGTGAAGGCCTCGACAAAGAAGGGGTGGCCTTCATTCCGGTCCCGATGGGACCTGCCGGCGTTGCGGCGAGAATTCTCGCGAACAAGCTCGGCGCGGCCTTTACCTACGCCTCGGCGCGGGGCGCCCCGCCGACCGGGCCCGGTCAAGTCTCCCTCGACGACATGTTGTCGCTCTATCGATTCCGGTCGATCGGACCCGACACCGAGATCTACGGGATATTGGGAACGCAGGCGCTCGAGAGCCGGTCGCCGGCCATGCACAATGCGTTCTTCGAACGCGTCGGCAGAAATGCCGTATACGTGCCTTTTCAAGAAGAGCGCCTGGAGGACTTCGTGCGCAGCGCAAGAGCGCTCGGCGTGTCGGGGCTCTCGGTAACCCTTCCTTTCAAACAAGCCATCCTGCCTCATCTCGACGAGGTCGACGCGCGCGCATCCGAGATCGGCGCCGTCAATACCGTCGTGGTGCGAGACGGCGTGTGGACGGGGTACAACACCGATGGCGATGGAGTCTTCACACCACTGAGCGCAAAAGGCGATTGGAGCCAGAAGAGTGCAGTGCTGGTCGGTGCGGGTGGAGCGGCCCGCGCGGCCGCCTATGCACTCCGCGACGTCGGGGTCGCGCTTCGTGTGCTCGCGCGCGACGAGGCCCGGGCCAAAGAGCTTGCCGATCGTGTCGGCGCTACCTCCGGTGCGCTCGACGAGCTTCCGGAGGTCTCTTGGGATTTGCTCGTCAACGCCACGCCGCTCGGAAGCTCCGGTGAGTCCCTCCCGGTCGGAACGATCGCGAGCGACGCGCTGGTCTTCGACATGGTGACGGTTCCCGAGCGCACACCGCTCATCGCGACTGCCCGGGCTTCGGGGGCCGCGACGATTACCGGTATCGAGATGCTCGCCGCGCAAGCGGTCCATCAGGCGGAGCTTTGGACGGGCGAGCGGCCGAACCGCGAAGAATTGGAAGCGCGCGCGCGCGGCGACGCGGTCGCCTCCCGCTACTCGCGCCAGGTGCTCTTCAGCGAGATCGGGGAAGAGGGGCAGCGGAGCATCGGATCGAGAAGGGTGCTCGTCGTCGGCGTCGGCGCGCTCGGCTCGGTCTCCTCCGAGATGATCACGCGCGCCGGCGTCGCGAGCCTACGCATCGTCGATCGCGACTACGTCGACGAATCGAACTTGCAGCGGCAGAGCCTCTTCGACGAGGACGACTGGCGGCAGGGGCTTCCAAAAGCGATCGCCGCGGTGCGCAAGCTGTCACGCATCAACAGCGACGTGCACGTGGAGGCCATCGTCGCCGATGTGCACGCGGGAAATGTTTCCTCGCTCTTCCGCGGCGCCGACCTCGTGCTCGACGGCACTGACAACTTCGAGACGCGTTATCTCTTGAACGACGCGTCCGTCGAAAGCGGCGTTCCCTGGATCTATGCGGCTTGCGTCGGGAGCTACGGCATGAGCTTCGTCGTCATCCCGGGACGAACGCCGTGTCTCCGCTGTTTTATGGAAGAGGAGCCCGCCCCAGGGACGTCGCCCACCTGCGATACCGCAGGCGTCATTGCGCCCATCGTCCATGCGGTTGCGGGGTTCCAAGTCTCGGAAGCGCTCAAGATATTGGCGGGCCGAGAAGATGCGCTCCACGGCGAAGTGCTCTCGCTCGATGTGTGGCGCGGCCGGGTCGATGCGTTTCGCCCCGCGCGAGCGCGCGAAGATTGTCCAGCTTGCGGCCGCCATGAATTCAGCTACCTCATTGGCGAAAAAGGCGGCCAAGCGGTCACGCTGTGCGGCCGCAACGCGGTTCAGGTGCGACCGTCGAAGAGCCAAACGATGGAGCTCGACGCCGTGGCGGAGCGGCTCCGAGGATTAGGCGAAGTGAAAGTGAACGAGCATCTTCTGCGCGTCAAGCTCGCTGCGCACGAGATCGTGCTCTTCAAAGACGGTCGCGCGATCGTCCACGGCACGGAGGACCCGGCCGAGGCGCGCAGTTTGTACGCGCGATATGTAGGAACCTGAGTGACGGATCGAACGCTTCTCGATACAAACGAAGCAGTTGGATGCAGTACAGCACCGAGAGACTCTCCCGGCCAAGAAGGGACATAGAACCCTTGGCGCGCGCGATAGCGATCCGATTCGAGACAGGACGACCAAATTGATGCAAGACGACGTCACCTCTTTGATCCTGCCCCGTGTGCGCGCGCTCACCGCGTACCTGCTCGAACCGCACCCGGCATCGGTGAAGTTGGATCAAAACGAGAACACGCTGGGGCCTCCGGAGCCGATCCTCGCCGAGATCGAAGAGCGTGTGCGGAAAGTTGCTCTCTTCCGCTACCCGACACCGGGTCAGCCGGAGATTCGCGCGGCCTTGGCGAAAACTTTCGACTGGCCGGTGGACGGCATCCTCGTTGGCAACGGGTCTGACGAGCTACTCAACACGCTCGCACTCGCGGTGCTCGACCCGGGCCGCGTCGCCCTCGCACCGACGCCGAGCTTCTTCGTCTATGGCCAAGCGGCTCGGATACAAGGGGCCGACGTGGTCGAGGTTCCGCTGACGGAAAGCTTCGAGTACGACGTGGACGCTTTCGTCGACGCGGTCTCAAAGCACGCGCCGTATCTCGTTTTTCTGTGCTCTCCGAACAACCCGACGGGAACCGTTCTCTCGATGGAGGGCATCCGGCAGATCGTGAAGAGAGCGCCCGGGCTCGTCGTTCTCGATGAAGCTTATTGGGAGTTTTCCGGCGAGAACGGACGCGCGCTTCTCGACGAGTTCGAGAACCTGCTGATCTTCCGTACATTCTCGAAAGCGCTCGGCATGGCCGGGCTCCGTGTTGGCTACGTGCTGCTACAGCCCACCCTACGTCGCCAAATCGTCAAAGTGCAGCAACCGTATCCACTGAACCGTGTATCGCAAGAGGCGGTTCTAGCAGCTCTCTCTCACTACGATCTAGTGCTCGCGCGTGCGGCCGAGATTGCAGCGATGCGCGACGCGCTTGGCGCGCGCCTCGAAGAGCTTCCGGGCGTCGAGGTGTTTCCGTCGAAAACGAACTTTCTTCTCTTCCGCACGTCGCTAGGCGGGGACCAAACGTTCCACGGACTGCTCGAGCGCGGCGTTCTCGTTCGCAACGTGAGCGCGCATCCACGGCTCCAAAACATGTTGCGCGCCACGATTGGGACGGAAGAAGAGAACGAGACGCTTTACGCCGCGCTGAGAGAGACGATAGAGTCGAGTCGTTGACGAGCCATCGACCGATTTGCTGTAGTCTCCTCGTGCTTTGGCAGGCTGTGCTTTCGCGTTGCGCTTCGGAGATCTCTTGAGATCGACGCTCATCATTGACGCTGACGACACCCTTTGGGAGAACAATATCCATTTCGAGGAGGCAACCGAGCGTTTTCTCGACATCCTCGAGTCGCGCGGGGGGGAGCGCGAGTCGGCACGCGATCGGCTCACCCAAATCGAGAAGCGCAATGTCCCAATCCACGGCTATGGGTGCGGTGGGTACTCCCGGTCCCTCATGGATACTCTCGAGGAAATAGAGGGGAAGCCCGCGTCCTCCTCCGACCGCGCCCGTATCCTCTCGCTCGCGCAGCGTGTGCGGCGCATGCCCATCCAGTACCTGCCGGGTGTCAAAGAGACGCTGCCGCTCCTGCGCCAGCGGCATCGTCTCATCCTTTCCACGAAAGGAGAGCTCGACGAGCAGCGCGACAAGGTGGCGCGCAGCGGTGTGGAAGCTTTTTTTCACGAGGTCGAGGTCACAGGTGAGAAAAAGGCCGAAGACTACCATCGTCTCGTGGAACGGCATGCCATCGTGCGGGATGAGAGCTGGATGGTAGGGAACAGCCCGCGCTCCGACATCAATCCCGCGCTCGATGTGAGTCTCGGCGCGGTGTACATCCCCCATGAAAACACGTGGACGCTCGAACATGAGGACGTTCGCTCCAAGGAAGGCGCGCGGCTCAAAGTTCTAGAGCACTTTTCCAAGCTTTTGCAGCATTTCTTTCGGGATTAACGATTGTTCGCCCCGTAATGTTTCGAGTTGACACGGGGCCCTTGCGTGTAGACAATACCTCTTACCCCTAACCCTCGATATCATTGAATCCCCCCAATGTATTACTAAAGGGGGAAATCTCCATGTTCAAGAAGATCGGACAGCGCATTCGTAAAGTCAGACTCGAGCACGGTATCAAACAAAAGGACCTCGCCAAGAAAATCGGTATTTCACAAGGCGCGCTGACGAATTTCGAGCTCGGCCGCCGCAAAATCTCTCTCGAGTGGCTCCTGAAGATCTCACGCGCGCTCGAAGTGCCCGTAAGCTATTTCGTAAGCGCCGTCGAACCCGCGCCCGACGAGGACATGCTCGAGCCGAAGGATCATCGCCTGTTGCGTGCGTTTCGCCGCCTGTCCCGTGATCCTCGGCTGCAAATAGAGCTTCTCCACGTCATGGAGCGCGTGTCGCACCATCTCGAACGTGGGGCAGGACGGGCTGGCCGGGCCGCACCCGCCTGACGGAGCGGATAGCGGAAACTCCATAACCGCGCTACAATTATACCGTTCACTAAAAAATGTCCGATCTACCGATTTATCCCCTTAAGCGGGAGGCCCCGGGCTATGCCCTCGAGCGTCGTCTCAACCGATTGACGGCGGCGAGCGACACGGGCGCCTTGCCTGCGCTCCATACCTTGCGTCTGGAGCTCGCCGTGGAAACGCTTCTCCTGACGGGGGTTGCGGTTGATCGTGACCGCGCCCAGGAGAACGACGCCCTACGCGCCCAACTCCAGGCCATCGCTCTGATCGAGAAATCCGCCGAGGAACGCGACGAGCCGGACGTCGAGCTCATCCGCCGGGTGCACCAGATGGCGAATCCGGGTGCGGACGGCCGCTTTCGCGCTTCGGATGCCAAGCCACAATTTCGCAATGCACGGCCGTCTCCGCCCCTGTTCATCGGTGACAAGCTCGACAACTTGCTCGATTGGCTCTCAGCCGAGAGCAGCCGGCAGATGTTCCCGGCCCAGCGGATGGCGCTCTGGTTTGCCCGTTTCGTCGAGATAGCCCCTTTCGAAAGAGGCAATTTTCGCACTGGACATCTTCTGCTCAGCTTTTTCGCGTGCTCGGCGGGCTT
This sequence comes from Candidatus Marinacidobacterales bacterium, assembly GCA_965197495.1. Lineage (GTDB taxonomy): Bacteria > Acidobacteriota > Vicinamibacteria > Marinacidobacterales > SMYC01 > SMYC01. The sequence goes on along the minus strand of OZ240210.1, from coordinate 6,714,514 downwards.
CCCCCCGATGACCTTGCGTCTCGACGAGTCGGAACCCCTGAGGGAGGACTTGGAGCGCGCCATCGTCTTCGACACCGCCCCACTCGTGTCGCGTTTTTCGGACGCGATGTCGCGCGCGCTTCGCGTATCTGAGGAGGCGGCTGGAGTCATCGAGTGATACGCGCAAGGCAGGAAGTCCTCACGGGAGTCTCTTCCGGCCGTGTCCACAAGATCGCCGTCCCCATCGGGATTGGCGCGGCCATCCTGACTAGCTCTTTGGGACTTTTTCTTCCGGAGGCGTCGATCCGGGTCGGCCCCGGGATGAGCGGCGACGACGTTCTCCGCCTCGCGCACGTATTGCTTCTTCTTGTCGGCCTGACCTACGCGACGTCCCGCTACGCCAGCAAACATCACAGCCAGCTCGACGAGCTCGCTCTTCTCGTCCTTTTGACCTGCGGTATCAATCTGGTCGTCCAGCTCACCGGTGGCGCGCGCTCGTATTGGCGAGGTCTCTACCTCGTGCTTGGTGGGCTCTCGTCGCTCGCGTTCTCGCGCAAGATCGTTGTCTTCCTCGTCGCCCTCGTTCTCTGTCTGGAGACTTCGAACTGGCTCATCGCGGCCGAGGCTTCGCCGGTCGATCTCTTTCGCCTCGCGGGGCTCTTCCTTCTCGCTGTCGTTGGCTACAACTACATGGAGCGGGCCGAGCGCGAGCGAGCCGAACGGGCTGAGGACCGCCTCCTCCGCCTCGACACCGGGTTGAAACAGCTGAGCGGGAGTGACCTCGAAGAAGACCGCGTCTCGCCGCTGACCGAAGAAGGGCAACGAGCGGGGCGCGCCGAGCAACTGCAACGCCTCGAGTCGTATCTCGAGCCGCTACTTCAGCTCGCGGCGAAGGCGACGAAAGCGCGCGCTGCGACGCTTCTTCAAGTTGCCGAGGGAGCGGAGTCTTATTGGGCGCGGCTCTCTGCCGGAGGCACGGGCGAGGTGGAGTCCAAGCGCTTCGATCTAAGAGGGAGTTTCTTGGCCGCCGTGTTGCAGACGGAGCAGCCCGTCTCGCTCGCTTCCGCGACGAGGCCGCACCGGTTGCCATGGTGGCGCGAGCCGGCGCCGGTGCAATCGGTGCTGGCGATCCCGATCCAAATCTGGGACGAGCCGCCTTTAATCCTCACGCTCGAGCACGAACGCCCCGGGCATTTCGACGAGAATCGCCGTGAGTTGGCCCTCGCTATCGCCACGCAAATGTCTGAGGCCCAGGCGCTATTCCGCCGACAGGCGCAACACTATGTCGAGGAGCTCGAGCTCAAGGGCTTGCTCGGAGCGAGTGAAAAGCTTTCGGGCGCGACTCATGTCGTCGATCTGCTGAGGCACATCGTCGAGTACGCGCGCGGGGTCGGGAAGTTCGACACGTGTGCGGTGTGCCTTCTCTCAGAAGGCAACGAAGCGTTCTCTGTCGTCGTTGCGGAAGGCTATCGAAAGGAGATGCTCGGAAAGTCTTTCCCTCTCGAGTCGCCGAGCTGGGCGGGCTGGGTCCTGCGTGCCCGCGAGGAGCCTTTGGCGATACGCATGGAACGGCGCTCGGGAATGCCGATTCTCGATCCCAAAGAGCGGGCGACCACCGGAACCAATTTTCTAGCGGTTCCATTGCGGGCGCAGCAGCGCGTTTGCGGCGCACTTCTATTGACCCGGAGCGGCGACGCGTTCACGGCGCGCGAGCTGCGCCTGTTGCGGATCTGCTGCAACCAGGCAGCCGTGGCGATGGAGAACGCGTTCGTTTACGAACGCGTGGAGAATCTCGCCGCGACGGACGCGCTGACAGGTCTTTTCAATCGGCGCTATCTGGATGGCGCTCTCGAGCGCGAGCTCGCGCGCGCCAGCCGCTCCGACTCGAGCTTGGCGCTACTCATGCTCGACATCGACCACTTCAAGAGCATCAACGACACCTACGGTCACGCGATGGGGGACCTCGTATTGAAGAAAGTCGCGACGACGCTCTCGGATGGACTTCGCCAGGCCGATGTCTTGGCGCGGTTTGGTGGCGAGGAGTTCGTGGTCGTGCTCCCGCAAGTCGCCGCCGCCGCCGCGCTGGACTCGGCGGAGCGCATCCGCGCCTCGGTGGAACGAGCGAGCATCCATCCGGGTGGAGAGCGAAAACACGTTACCGTCAGCATCGGCCTAGCGATGTTCCCCGACCAAAGCGACACGCCGGAGACGCTGCTCGAAGCCGCGGACCAAGCACTCTACCGGGCGAAGAAACTCGGCAGGAACCGCGTCTGTCGCTTTGGCCAGGCCGAGACCTAGCCACGTGGACTACTACGACGTCCTCGGTGTCGCGCGCGGCGCCACGGTGGCAGACATCAAGACGGCCTATCGCGCCCTCGTAAAGGAAGTCCATCCAGATAGCGGCACACCGGGTGACGTGGAGCGTTTTCGCGCCCTTAAAACAGCTTACGAAACCCTGTCCCATCCCGAGCGACGCCGTGCCTACGACGCCACGCCGCCCACGACGCCGGTGAGCTGGACCGGCGGATTCGAAGAGCCGCTCGTGCCCTTTTGTGAGATCCGCCCGCGCCGCGCCGCGCCTCCGGCGCAGGTCGACATCGTCATGTCGCTCGAGGAAGCCGTCCGCGGCGGCGAGCTCGCGCTCGAGGTGCCCCGCGAGCGCGAGTGTCCGCGTTGCTCGGGCCGGGGCCTCGACTTCTTCGGCTGGTGCCACCCGTGCGGAGGCGAAGGTTTCTTGCGTGGCTACGAGCGGGTCGTCTTCCGCGTTCCGCCCGGCATTGCCCACGGGGCTGTAATATCCGCTCCGACGTCGCAAGGACCCGCAATCCGTGCTCAGGTCCGCATCCGCGGCTAGGCTGCCTAGTGCCCTCTATCAATCGTTCAAGCGGAAGGAATGGATGAGGTCTTCTTCGTCGGTTCCGTTGAACCAGTTGTTCGGGAACTTCGTCAGCAGCCAGTAGCGAAAGCCACCGAACACCACCCCGAGGCTAATCGCGACGAGCAGCATAGACCCGATGAGAAGGAACGCGTTCAGGATGACCCATACGTAGGAGGGCTCCGGGTTCGGGTCCTTCAGCGTGAAATAGCGAACGGCCGGTTGATTCGCTTGTAGCAGCAGAAAGGTAAAAAAGCGCTCCATTGAGCGCCATTTTAGCACTTTATTGGGGCGCGACGACGCGAGCGGCCGGAACCGTTACCGTCGTCGTTCGCCCGAGCGTCTCGTGGTAGGTACGGATGCCTTTGGCGATGGATTTGGCGACTTTCTGACGATAAGTGACATCAGCGAGTAGCGCCTCGTCCTTGCGGTTCGAGAGATAAGCGACTTCGACGAGAACAGCCGGCATCTGGGCGCCGAGAAGTACATAGAACGGTGCCTTCTTCACGCCGCGGTTTCTCAAGTCCCTCGGCGACGAGAAAAGATCCCCCGCCATCGAGTTCTGGACGTGGGTCGCGAGCTCACGGGATTCGGTAATCTTGCTGTTGTTCATGACCTTCTGCAGCAAATCGTTGAGCTCCGAGAGCCGGCGCGTGGTCGTTGCGTTCTCGCGCGCCGCCACCTCGGCAGCTGCCGGGTCGTTGGTGAGGTTGAGGAAATAGGTCTCGGTACCGCGGGGGCGCGAGCTGCGCGAGGCGTTCACGTGGATCGACACGAAAAGGTCGGCCCCCTTGGAGTTCGCGATGGCCGTCCGTTCCTCGAGAGGGATGAAGATGTCGGAGGCCCTGGTCATCATGACCTCGAAATTGTCTTTCTCGAGAAGCTTGACCACACGCTTCGAGATGTCGAGCACGAGGTTTTTTTCCTGGAGCTTCTTGCTCTGTGTGCCCGGGTCGCGCCCGCCATGGCCGGGGTCGATGAGCACGCGGCCGACGCTCAAGCCCAGCTGGCGCGCGGTCGAGAAGCCGTCGCGGGTGGGCGCGGGCGGAAGCTTCAGAGCTGCCGTGTCGTCGGCCCCGGGTGTCGGTGCCGTCCGCGGGGGAGTCTTCTCGGCGACGAGAGTCTCGGGGCGCGGCTTCTGGCCCGAGATATCCACGACGAGCCGATAGGGCTCGGGAAGCCAGAATACGTTGTACTCGCTGATACGCTTGAAATCGAGCACTACCCGCACGACGCCGGGCTTGTTTTGCCCGACGCGAATCTGCTTGAGGAAATCGCCCTCCACGGGAAAACTCTTAGAGGCGAGCGCCTTGGTCACGCGCGTATCGATGAGATCGAAGTAGATGCGGTCCGGGTTCTCGAGCTGTCCTTGCCGATACTTGACGTCCTTGTCGAGATCGATGACGACCCTCGTGTACTCGCGCTTCGAGTCCGACCAGTGCCGGATGTTGCGCACGCCGACGACGCCTTTCGGGAATTTCTCGCTCGCCGTAGGCTTCGGCCGCGAAAGGATGTCGAGCAGGCGCCGCGCTTCGGCCGCTTCGCTCGCATTGGGCCATAGGGACGTCACCTTGCGGAGCGCGATGCTCGCGGATTTTCGATCCGATAGAGACTCGAGATAGAGCTTCCCGCGGCTGAGGCGTGCTTTTCTCGCCCACTTGCTCGCGGGGTATCCGTTGGCGAGAAGGAGATGGCTGTCGAGCGCCCGTATGAGCGCGGCGCGGTCGTCGAAGCGGCGAAAGATCTCGACGTAGATCTCGGCCTCGTAGTAGAGTGCGTCGTCGGAATAGCCACTTCGGGGATGGGTGAGGACGACTTTGCGATAGAGCTTCGCGACGCTCGTCCAAACGGACTTCTTTGCGAGACGTGACTTCGACTGATGGAGTCGCTTTTCGGCGCTCTGCGCGTCTTTGTAGAGCGTCGAAGCAGACCTCTGCGCATCCGCCGCTGCCGGGAACGAGCAAAACAGCGCGACAACGACGACGCCGCCGAGACTCGCCGTCCTAGCGCAACTGGTGATCCACCTCATCAAAATAATCCTTGGGAACGAGCACCTCACGCCGATTTGAGCCCTCGGACGGGCCCACGATACCATCCGATTCCAACATATCCATGATGCGCGCCGCGCGGCTATAGCCGAGCCTCAAACGCCGCTGCAAATGAGAGGTGGATGCCGCGCGCGTCTCCACGACAACGCGGGCCGCTTTGTCGAAAAGCTCGTCTTTTTCGAAGGCAGCGACCTCATTCGATTCCTGCGCCTCTAGAATCGCTTTGTTATATTCCGGTTTGCCCTCGCGCCTCCAAAAAGCGACGAGGCGGCCCACTTCGGCCTCAGAGACAAAGGGGCCGTGCAGGCGGATGAGCCGGGCCGAGTCCGGGGGCAAGAACAGCATGTCGCCGCGGCCGAGAAGCTGCTCGGCGCCATTCGAGTCGAGGATGGTCCGCGAATCGACGCGAGAGGCAACACGAAAGGCAATGCGTGTCGGGAAGTTCGCCTTGATGATACCGGTGATGATGTCCACCGAAGGACGCTGGGTCGCGAGCACGAGATGGATGCCGACCGCACGCGCCATCTGCGCGAGCCGTGTGATCGCGTCCTCGACGTCCGAGGACGAAACCATCATGAGATCCGCAAGCTCGTCGATCATAACCATCACATAAGGAATCGGTTTCAGCGGCTCGCCTTTGTCGTCCTCTCGCGTCTCACCGGCCTCGGCCGCGCCCCGGATGATGTGGTTGTACTGGTCGATGTTGCGAACGCCTTCGGAGGCGAGCATCTTGATGCGGCTCTCCATCTCGTAAACGATCCATTTCAGGACGCCGCTCGCTTTTTTTGGGTCGGTGACGACCGGTGTCAAGAGATGTGGGATGTCTCGATAGACGCCGAGCTCGATGTGCTTCGGGTCGATCAAGATCAACTTGACTTCGTCCGGCGTCGATTTGTAGAGGATGGAGCAGATGAGGCTGTTCAAGAGAACGGATTTGCCGCTTCCGGTCGCGCCCGCAATGAGAAGGTGCGGCATGTGCGCGAGGTCGCTGACAAAAGACGCGCCATGGATGGTTTTCCCGAGCGCCAACGTGAGACGTGCTGGGCTTCCCTGGAACTCTTCCGATTCGAGAATCTCGCGAAGGCCAATCGTTTCGCGCTTCACGTTTGGGATCTCGATGCCGACGGTGGATTTTCCGGAGATACGGTCGATGCGCACAGACTCGGCTTTGAGCGCGAGGCACAGATCTTCCGCGAGCGCGGTGATTTTGCTGTACTTGATCCCCGCATCGGGTTTGAACTCGAACGTCGTCACGACGGGTCCCGGGTGGATTTGTTGCACGTGCCCCTGAACCGAGAACTCACCGCAGCGCTGCTTTAGAAGCTTGGCCCGTTCCATCAACTCCTTTTCATCGGTCCGTACTTCCTCGCGTCGTACGTCGAGGATCCCGAAGGGAGGAGCGTTCCACCGGCCTTTCTTCGGCATGAAGGGGAGAAGTTCCTGCTTTTGAGGGGTCTCACGGGACTTTTGGGCGACGGTCGTCCTCTCCGGGCGCTCTTTTCGCTTCTTCGCATTCGCCTCGGTTTGCTCTTCCTCTTTGTTCTTCCCGAGGCGCGTGCGTTTCGCGTGCTTCTTCACCACACGCTCGCGGAGCTTCTCCTTGCGACGGCTCTCGCGAAAATGATGAAAAGCCGTGAGCGCTTCGGCGGATTTGCGCTTCTGCCAGCTACGGAAGCTCTTGACACCAGCGCTGAGAGACCAGTGCGTGGCTACGGTCAGAGCGACAAACATGACCGTGACGAGCAGAATGAAAGCGCCGATCGGGTTCAAAAGCGAGACGAGATAAGACGCTAACAGCTGTCCAACCGCACCGCCCGCGGGCGTGAGTTGGCCTCCGAGTGGGAGCTCACCGATCGCGAGCGCGAGCAGACCGGAAAACGTCAGAACGAGGGTCGCGAGACCGGCGATCCTGCTCATCCGCGAGTCGAGAGGCTGGCACCAGAAACGGTTCCACCCCGCGAAGAAGAGCAAAATCGAAAGAAGGTAAGAGGCGAGACCGAAGACTTGAAGAAACGCTTCGGAGAGGAACGCGCCCGCCGGCCCAATCAAGTTATGGGTCGGGCGAGGCATCGTCTCTTTGAAATACCACGCGGGATCTCCCGGCGAATGCGACAAGAGACTCACTGCCAGCATGAGCGCGGAAGCCATCAGCGCGATGCCGAGGATCTCGGAAAGTCTCTCCGCCGGGACCCAACTTTTGGCGTGGTTTCTATGAGTGACCGAGCGTGACGTAGCCAAGGACCGCTCCTCCTACGACGAGGCAATAGTAGCCGAACACGTGAAATTTTTGGCTCTCTAGAAACCTGATGACGATGTCGATAGCCATGTAACCGATGGCGAACGCCGTTGAGAACCCAACCAAATAGGAGAAAATAGCGTCGCTCCCTACAAACGCCGCGTCCTTCAGGTTGAGAACGGTCGCGCCCACAATCGCGGGAATGGAGAGCAAGAAGGAAAAACGGGCGGCGGCGCCGTGTTCGAGTCCGCACATGAGGCCGGCGCCGATCGTCGTTCCCGAGCGCGAGATGCCGGGAAGAAGAGCTGCGCTTTGGCAGAGGCCCACAAAGAGAGCGTCGCGCACCGATATTCGCTGGAGCTGGCGCTTGCCCGAGGACACTCGCGACGACAGCAGAAGCCACCCACCCGTCCCACAGAGCGAAGCTCCGATGACCCACAGTTGCTCGAAGCTCTGCTCGATCTGGTACTTGAAGAGTAGCGCTGCGATGACGATGGGGACCGTGCTGAGTGCAAGAAGACCGATCAGTCGCCGAGCGGCGGAACCGGAAGGTCCCGGCTTGAGACCGGTAGAAAGAAAAACGAGCTCCTGACGAAAATAGAGGAGCACCGCGCCCAAAGTGCCAAGATGCAGCACGATGTCGAAGAGGAGACCGGGCTGGTCGAAACCTGCCATGAAATGTTGCGCGATGGCCAGGTGGCCTGAGCTCGACACAGGGAGAAACTCGGTCAGCCCCTGGACTGTGCCGAGCCAAATCGCCGCGGCGATGCTCATTCTTCCTCCGCCTCCAAGACAACAGGGAGGATGACGGGACGCCGGATGCCTTTCTTGCGAAAAAAGCGCTTGAGCGTCACTTCGATGAGATCTTCCACGGCTTGCTCGCTCTCGGACTCCTCGGACGAAAGCGCGCGCACCGCGTCGAGCACGACATCGTGCGCTTCGCTGAGCATGGCCTCGGCGTCTTCGTTGTCCACGAAGCCGCGCGACAAGATGTCCGAGACAATAGGCGTGCCTTTCGCCGTAAGCGACAGCATCGGAACAACGACGCCCGAAGCGGAGAGGCGTCGGCGGTCGCGCACCACGCAGTCATCGACGAGCCCGAGGCCGCTTGCGTCGACAAGCTCGCGTTCCGTGTCGAAGTGATCGACGATCGCCGCCGAGCCTTCGTCGAAGCGGAGCACGTCGCCGTCCTCGGCAAGGAAAACAGCGTCCGGGTCGACACCGCCATCGCGCGCGATCTTCGCGTGATGGAAGAGCTGGCGCCACTCGCCATGAATGGGCACAAAGCTCTCGGGTTGGACGAGGCGGAGCACCATGTCCAGATCCTCGGCGCTCGCATGGCCGGACACATGGATGTCGGCGCGGCCGGGCTGGAAGACGTCGGCACCGAGCCGATGTAAGCGGTTGACGACGAGGTTCACCGCGCGCGTGTTAGCGGGAATGACGCGCGCGCTCAAGAGGACGCGGTCGCCCGGCTCGACCGAGATGTAGCGATGGGTGTCGTTCGCGACCTGGGCGAGTGCGGAGAAGGGCTCCCCTTGGCTTCCGGCAGTGATGAAGAGCTGTTTGTGCCGCGGGACCTGGTCGAACTCATCGATCGCACGAATCAAGCCCGCGGGCGCTTTCATGTAGCCGAGATCCATCGCCGTGTGCGTGTTCTCGACCATGCTCCGTCCGACCAGGGCCACTTTGCGCCCGAGCTTGGCCGCGACATCGAGCGCGATCTGGATCCGATGCGTACTCGACGTGAAGCACGAGAGAAGCACGCAGCCGGGGGCTTCAGTGATAAGTGTCTGGATCGCGTGGGTAACCGAGCTTTCATTGCCCGTTCGGCCGGCGACTTCGGCATTGGTGCTGTCCGAGAGCATGCAGAGCACACCTTCTTTGCCGAGCTCCGCAAGTCGCTTCAAATCGATGGGCGGTCCTATCGGGGGCGCTTCGTCCACTTTGAAATCTCCGGTGTGGAGGATCTTCCCCTGCGGCGTGTCGAGAACGACGGCCACCGCATCGGCGAGGCTATGGGTCATGGGAATGAGCTCCGCGCCGAAGCTGCCGACCGAAAACGCCTCGCCGGGAGAGATTTCGTGGAGCGCCACTTTGGAATCGAGGTCGTGCTCGACAAGCTTCCGGCGCACCATGCCAAGCGTCAACTTGGTCCCGTAGACGGGGACGTTGAATCTTTCGAGGATTTGGGGAAGCGCGCCGATGTGATCTTCATGCGCGTGGGTCAAGACGATCCCGCGGAACGCGTGGCGATGCTCTTCGAGGTAGCGCGTGTCCGGCAAGAGGATGTTGACGCCGGGGTGCTCGGGGCCAGGGAACATGATGCCCGCGTCGACGACGAGCATCGTGTCGCCGTGACGATAGGTCATCATGTTGAGACCAAACTCCCCGAGGCCTCCCAACGGCACAATGTCCAGAGGTCCACGATCGCCAGATTTCACCATTAGTGGTAAGGGTTTAGCTTCCTGATCCTCAGGAATTGCTTAAATACTACCAGAAAATCACGCGGGGGAAGCGCAAATTCGCCCGAGCTCGGCGAATTCGTCCACCGACAGGGTTTCGGCGCGCCGGGACAGGTCGATGCCGAGATCTTCGAGCGCCTCACGGATGCGCTCCGGCGACACCCCAGTGGGGCGTAAATGCTTGATGTTGTTGCGGATGGTCTTGCGACGGTGGGCGAGGAGCCCCTTGACGAGCGCGCGAAAGGTGGCCTCGTTCCCGTAGTCCGGTGCGCGGTCGTGACGGAGCTCGAACGCGACCAATGAAGAGAGAACCCGCGGCCGCGGCCGAAACGCTTCAGGCGGGACGCTGAAGAGTACCCGAATCTGGGCCGCTTGCTGGGCAACGACGCTGAGAAAACTATACTCGGAGGTCGAGGGCGGGGCGATGAGACGATCGGCGACCTCTTTTTGGAACATCAGGGTAAAACTCCGGAACACGGGCGCGGCGGAGATCAGCCGAAACAGAATGGGGGCGGCGACCGAGTAAGGAAGATTTCCATAAACACGCGTGCGCTCGAGCTCACGGGTGGCCATGAGGTCGAGAAAGTCCGCCTTGAGCGCGTCTTGCTGGAGGACTTCGAGCACTTCGAGCCGCTCGTCTGACGCCGCGCGAGCGAGAAGCTTCGCCGCAAGCCGCTCATCCGCTTCGACGGCGACGATGCGAGCGCCTTTGTCGAGCATCGGAAGTGTTACCTGCCCTTCACCCGCACCTATCTCGAGGAGAGTCTCCTCGGCTGTGGGCCCAATGGCTTCGACGATGCGCTCCACGTAACGATGATCGGTCAAAAAGCACTGACCTTTCGTGCGCGTGGGGTAGAAGGGCATAGCTCGTTGCACGTCAGGAGGATAGCACGCACGCATTCGCTCGCTTCCTTTGGTATCCCATGAAGTTTGTCATAGGCTACGGTAGGTGCATTTTGCTACTGTGGGTAAGAGATGAGTGAAGTGAGGACCTTCACCTCCAAGACGTGGGATGAGGACGTGCTTCGATCGACGAAGCCCGTTCTCGTAGACTTCTGGGCAGAATGGTGCGCGCCTTGTCGCATGATGGCGCCCGCGATTGACGAGCTCGCGAAGGAGTTCGACGGGCGAGCGAGCGTGGGAAAACTGAACGTGGACGAGAACGCGGCCATCTCGGACCGCTACGATATCCGCGGCATCCCTACCGTCATAGTGTTCAAAGGCAGTGAAATTCGCGAGCAAGTCGTCGGGATTACTTCAAAGGAGAACTTGACCGCGCTGCTCGAAAAACACTTGAATTGAAGGGACAACGAGACGATGACTGAAACGAAACGCCGGCGCGTCATCATTATGGGCAGCGGCCCTGCGGGCTACACGGCTGCCATCTACGCCGCACGCGCGGAGCTCGAGCCACTCGTGATCGCAGGCTCGGGCGCCGATCCTAAGATCGGTATTCCCGGAGGGCAGCTGATGCTGACCACCGATGTGGAGAACTACCCGGGCTTTCCCGAAGGTGTGACCGGCCCCGACATGATGGAGCTGTTCCGCAAACAAGCGGCACGCTTCGGCGCTGAGATCGTCTACGCCGACGCCACGTCGGTCGACCTATCCGAGGGGCCGTTCCGAGTGGAAACGGCGAAGGAAAGCTATCTCGCGGACGCGCTTGTGATCGCGACCGGCGCCGCGGCGAAGTGGCTCGGCCTCGAGTCGGAGAAAAAGCTCCAGAATCGCGGCGTGTCCGCCTGCGCCACCTGTGATGGCGCCCTCTACCGCGGGAAAGAGATTGCGGTTGTGGGCGGTGGCGACACGGCCATGGAAGAAGCGCTTTTTCTTACCCGATTCGCGACCAAAGTTACCGTCATCCACCGGCGCGACGAGCTACGCGCGTCGAAGATCATGCAGGACCGCGCGTTCAAGAACGAAAAGATCGCGTTCCTGTGGGACAGCGAAGTCGTCGAAGTGCTCGGGGACAACGATGTCAGCGGTCTTCGGATTCGAAACCGCAAGTCGGGCGAGGAATCGGATATCGCCGTCGGCGCGCTTTTCGTGGCGATCGGCCACGAGCCCAATACCGGGCTCTTCCAAGGGCTGCTCGCGATGGACGACCAGGGCTACTTGACGCTCGCCGAAGGAACGCGGACCTCCGTCGAAGGGGTCTTCGCTAGTGGAGATGTTGCGGACAAAGTTTACCGGCAAGCGGTGACGGCTGCGGGCACCGGTTGTGCCGCGGCCATCGACGCTGAGCGGTGGCTCGCCGAGAAGGAAGCCGAACCCATGCAGCCTGCCACGACCGAAACCGTGACGGAGGTGACAACATGAATGGCATCGAGCGCAAAGGATTCTGGCTGGGCGTGAGTTTTCTGTTGGTCTTCGGGCTCGCACGGGTGTGGACGACAAGCGCGGGTGCGCGTCAAGACGTCATCGGCAAAAAAGCGCCAGCGTTCGAGCTCACCACGGTCGCAGGAGAACGTTTCTCGCTCGAAAAGATGCACGGGAAGGTCGTCGTGCTGGATTTCTGGGCGGTTTGGTGCGGGCCGTGCGTCAAATCGATGCCGTTCTTCCAGACGCTTTCCGAGAAGTACGCTGCAGACGGGCTCGAAGTGGTCGGCGTGCACGTCGATGACCGGATGCCGCCGCCGGAAGAGGCGGGCGCCTACTTGAAAAAGCTCGGCGTCAGCTACACGAACTTGATCAGCACCGTCGATGTCGACGATACGTTCATGGTCTACGCGATGCCGACGACTTACCTCATCGACCGTGAAGGCGTCATCGTGAAGCGGCATGTCGGCTTCAACCCCTGGAAAACGCCGGGCCGCCTCGAAGAAGACATACGCGTGTTGCTCGGCCTCGACTGATTACACACTACCCACTAGTCGTTAATCAATCTCGACCAAGTCTTCGGACGGACGCGGGGGAAGCCGGAACGCGAGTTCGGGGACCACTCCTTCGACGCTTGCGAGGTGAGCACGAACTTCACGCTGAATTTCCGCCTGAGTGGCTAGATGGCCCTGACCGTGCACGCGCATCCAGAGGCGTAAGATCGGGTCGATGTAGAAATAGCGCTTCTTTCGCGCAGCGAGCACGTCGACTTCCTCGAGCCACAGCAGGTAGTCCCGTGCCGAGCCAGGCGTCCGGTCCATCCGCCGCGCCACCTCCGTGAGGTTCAAGCCTTCCTCGTCGGCTAGGAGCCGCAATACCCACTTGCATGCCCCGTAGCCACGAGCGCGATGGAGCAACTCGGAGTAGGTAGCGCGACATTCGGCGTCGATCCGCCCGCCGCGCGAAAGCTCATAGGCGAGCGTTTCTTCGACGTCGCCATCGGCGAGGTGCTGGGCGTGAACGGCAAGCCCGCCTGTTGCGGCCGCGACCAGCTCGGGCTCGCGCACCCCGGCGGATGCGAGCTCCTCCACGGACAGAGGCGGGAGCGACAGATAGTGCAGCTCAGGGAAGTGACGACGCATCCAGAAACCAAAACGGGAGGTGACCACCGTCGCTTCCTCCACGCCAGCGATCGCCGCGAGGAACCCGTCGAGAGGCTTCTCGACGCCCGGGTAGTACGACAACGTGCGCAGCTCGGCGATGTCATCGAGAAGGAGGAGCGAGCCGCGCGCCCGTCTACGGACGGCTTCATGAAGGGTCGCCGCGCTCGAGACGCGGCCTAGCGCGTCACCTGCGAGCTCGACAAAGGCACTGCGGAGCACTTCAGGAGAGCAGGCGACGGGCTCCATCTGCACGAGCGCTGCGACGCCGCGCCAACGCTCGCGAAGGCCCAGGAGAAGCGTTGTTTTACCGGCCCCACGGGGCCCGGTCACGACGACCAAGCGATGCGCGTCGAGATCGTCGAGAAGGGAAGCTTCGAGCGCACGCCTCGGAAAAGTGACCGCCATGGCGTCGAATTATATGCGATCTGGATTTGGTAGACTAAGCGCTTGTGAGTCTTCATCAGGAGCCATAGGTGCCGAACATCGTGGTCGTCGGAACCCAGTGGGGTGACGAGGGCAAGGGGAAGTACGTGGACCTGCTATCGGAGCGGGTGCAAGTCGTCGTTCGCTACGGCGGCGGCCACAACGCGGGGCATACCGTCGTGGTGGGCGAGCAAGAATTCGTCTTGCACATCATCCCGTCCGGCATCTTGCACCCGGGCGTCCTGTCGGTCATTGGCAACGGCTGCGTCGTCGACCCCGAAGCCTTCATGACCGAGACAAAGATGTTGCGCGAGCTGGGGATCGAAGTCGGCGCCAATCTCTACGTGAGCGACCGTGCCCAGCTCATCCTCCCGTATCACCGGCTCGCGGAACAGCGGGAAGAGGAAAAGCTCGGAAACCGACGCATCGGTACGACGTGTCGCGGGATCGGCCCCGCCTACGAAGACAAGATCGGGCGCCGCGGGTTGCGTGTCGGGGACCTGAAACACCCCGACTTTTTGCACGAGAAGCTCGACTATCTCGTGCGCGACAAGGCGGCGCAGCTCGGTCTCGAGACCGAGGCGGAGAAGCTGCTCGCGGACACCAAGGAGCTCCTGGCGCGCTTCACGAACGAGGTGCTGCCACACATCAGCGATACGTCGCTTCTCATCCACGAGTGGATACTCGAAGGGAAGAACGTCCTATTCGAAGGCGCGCAGGCGACGTTCCTGGACATCGACCACGGCACCTATCCCTTCGTCACCTCGTCGAACCCGACCGCGGGGGGCGCTTGCACGGGCAGCGGCATCAGCCCGAAGGCGATCGATCACATCTTGGGTATCACGAAGGCCTACATCACACGCGTTGGTGAAGGCCCGCTCCCAACCGAGATGCTCGGCGAGCTCGGCGAGACCATTCGGGAGAAAGGCGCGGAGTACGGAGCCTCGACGGGTCGCCCGCGGCGCTGCGGCTGGTTCGACAGCGTCGTCGTCCGCTACGCCAACCGGATCAACGGCCTCGACGCACTCGCCATCACGAAGCTCGATGTCCTCGACGACCTCGACGAGATCCAGATCTGCACGCATTACGAATATCGCGGCGAGCGCATCGACGATTTTCCCGGTGAGCTCTCGACTCTGGAGGAGTGTAGCCCCGTCTATCGCGCAGTTCCGGGATGGAAGCGCTCGACGTTCGGCATGAGCCGCATTGGCGACCTACCCGTCAAAGCCCGCGAATATCTGGAGACGATCGAGGAGCTCTGCGGCGCGCCAGTGGAGATGGTCTCCACCGGACCCGAAAGGCGCGCGGCCATCCTGGACATGGGTGGCGGCTCTGTGCTCGACAACTGGTTCGGCGCCCCGAAGAAAACACCCGCGGCGTGAGGCTCAAAGAACAGAAATCGTAACAGTTTATTGACGAAAAGAGCTCAACGCCCTAAAATCAAGCTTTCATGGGCCGTTAGCTCAGTTGGTAGAGCGCCTGCCTTTTAAGCAGGATGTCGATGGTTCGAGACCATCACGGCCTACCATCTTGGAATCAATCGATTCAGAACGAAAAAGGCGAAAACCGAATAGGTAATAGATAGCTAACACCGAGAATGCGTCCCCGTCGTCTAGTGGCCTAGGACTCCGCCCTTTCACGGCGGCAACACGGGTTCGAGTCCCGTCGGGGATGCCAGCCTTTTAACGCGGCTCTCGCTTTTTTCAAGGGGCCGCCCACAATCAGCGTCAAAAGTGTCTTTCGGCATGATGTGTTCCTTGCCTCGACGATCACCGCTCGGGGCCTGTGATCTCCAGTGAGAGCCGGCCGCTGATGCGGCCCGACGGCGTTTGACGGCCAGGTTCACGCAGGGTTACGGTTCTGGGTCTGGAAGATCTGCCAAACCAAATCAAGGAACGGGGCAACCTATGGATACGCTAGCAATCTTCGGACTGCAGTTCTTCTTGAGCCTTGTTGTGTGGGGTCTGATTGCAAAGTGGTTGTTGGCTCCCTGGCTAGAGAAAAAATTGCCACACGACGCTCTTTTCTGGCTAATCCTGCCACATGTATTTCGCTACATGGGAATGGTATTCCTTGTCCCCGGAGTCGTTGCGCGACCGCTGCCAGGCGCGTTCGCAACTCCTGCCGCCTATGGAGACTTGGTGACGGGTGTGCTGGCGTTGCTGGCGCTTATCGCTCTGCGGACTGGCTGGGTCAGGGCGTTGGCGCTGGTCTGGCTCTTCAACATTGTCGGTACGGTGGACCTTCTAAATGCACTGCGCCAAGCGAATGTGGTACCGGACTTCGGAGCGGCTTGGTACATTCCGACATTGTTCGTACCGCTACTCCTGGTGACTCACTTCATGATTTTTGCCCGGCTCCTCAGACGAGGGCGTTGAGCCCTTGGTGTCACCGCCAACAAGATCAAGGTTTTAGTTCACGGGACTTTCGCTCTTGATAAAGGTTGGTCTCACGCACTGTGAGCAGACTCGGGCGTTTCCGCGGACTTAGGGCTAAATACTCTGGGTTCATGTCTCAAGGCGGCCACCTAATCGGGGTCGTCCTCCTCGGAGTCGCACTTGGGCACCTATTGTCGACAAGTGAACGGATAGTCGGTTGTGGTTCTGGCTGGTTATGACGTTGACGTTTCTTCCGCTATTTGTGATTACCCATGCCGTGGCAGACTATATTGTACGGAAGTTGTTCTAATTGGGCCGCTCACCTCCTGACGTTAGGCGGCGCTACGAAAACCGCGTTACCAATGTCTCTCCGAAGTGAGGTGTTCCCGCGATGAGTGTTATGCGAGACCTCGTTAATCCGAGATGGATGTACCTAAACTGAAGTTCCTTGGTCGAATGAACCCACTGACAGTGTGAATCCCCAATGATTACGCGTCTTTAGGGACGCCGAGAGGCTAATTTTGGGATGCAATATGTAGGCATGTCTAAAGCCTTTTATAGTTTGATATATATTGATACATAGGCTATTATGGTGGGCATGCATACCCACATCATCCCCAATCGCAACTCTACCCCCGCGGTCCTGCTGCGTGAGTCCTATCGGGTGGGCGGAAACGTCCGCAAGCGCACGCTCGCTAACTTGTCCAAATTGCCCATGGACGCAGTCGACGCCATCCGACACATTCTCAAAGGGGAAAAGCTCGTCTCGGTTGAAGTCGCCTTCAAAATCGTCGAGAACGGCTCCCGGCACCATGGCCACGTCGACGCGGTGCTCAGCGCCATGAGACAGCTCGGTTTCGAAAAGCTCGTTGGTTCTCGACACTCACCAGAGCGGGATTTGGTCGTGGCCATGGTAGTCGCCCGGATCCTCGAACCGCAGTCGAAGCTGGCGACTAGCCAGTGGTGGCACACAACCACACTGCCCGAAATCCTGGGGGTGAGCGATGCCCGCGAAGACGATCTCTATGCCACCATGGACTGGGTTCTCAAACGCCAGGAGGTCATCGAAAAAAAACTCGCGGCGCGCCATCTCCAAAACGACGGCCTGGCGCTCTATGACCTAACCTCAAGCTACTTCGAGGGTGTGAGTTGTCCGATCGCCCGCCTCGGATACGACCGTGACGGCAAGAAAGGCAAGCTGCAGATCAACTACGGTCTGCTGACCAACGAACGCGGCATCCCCGTGTCGGTATCGGTCTTTGAGGGCAACACGGGCGATCCCAAAACGCTGTTGCCTCAGGTAGAAAAGGTGCAAGAGCGCTTCGGCATCGAGCAGTTTGTGATGGTGGGCGACCGCGGAATGATCACCCAGACCCAGATCGACGAGTTGCGGGAGATGGACGGTGTCGACTGGATTACCGCTCTGCGTCCCGAACCGATTCGCAAGCTCATCAACGATGGGGTGCTCCAGATGGGGCCATTCGACGAGCGGAATCTGTTTGAGGTGACGCACCCGGATTTCCCCAACGAGAGGCTGGTCGCTTGCCGCAATCCGGAGCTGGCCGAGAGGCGGCGTCACAAGCGCCGTGCTCTGCTCGAAGCGACCTGCAAGGAGCTGGAGAAAGTTTGTCGGATGGTCGAGCGGCGCCGTTTGCAGGGCAAGGAGGACATCCGTGCTGCAGTGAAAAAGCTCCTCAACAAGTACAAGGTCGGCAGGTACTACAGGCTCGACATCCGTGACGACGGTTTCGACTTCGAGCTAGACGAGACAACGATGGATGCCGACGCCTCGCGCCTCGCCAACGGCAACTCTGAGCTCGCCAACAAACGGCTCCAGCGGTGGAAGCGACACATGGGGACGATCGCTAAGCAGTTCGGAGGGATTCGCCAACGGATCGGGCGGGGTCAGCTGCATGGTAAAGATAAAATCGGTGTGCGGGTAGGCAGAGTTCTCAACAAGTACAAAGTCGGCAAGCACTTCAAGCTGGACATTCGCGACGACAGCTTTAGCTTCGAAATCGACGACACAAAGGTCACTGCGGAAGCTGCCCTTGACGGCATCTACGTGATCCGCACCAGTCTTGCTGAGCAGCGGATGAAAACCGACGACACAGTGCGCAGCTACAAGTTGCTGACCCAGGTCGAGAGGGCGTTTCGTTCCTTCAAGAGCATGGACCTAAACTGAAGTTCCTTGCTGAAAAAACCAAGATCCGGTGTTGATCCAATAAGATAGATGGAATCAATGGTGCTGGCTTCTGTCTACACGGTGATACCTTTGAGCAAGTCGTAGGCTCTCTGCTGTTTCGAGTCCGGAGTTGTCGTGACATCGAAGGTGGGCTCGTCGGGTCCGGCTTCCGGTCGCCGACATTTGTTTCGGACGATGTTGCTGAGAAGGCGCAGCAGCGTGCGGAAGCTGGAAGCTGGTCTCCCATCGTCAAGCTTCTTGGTGTGTATCTTGCGCAGGGCTGCGTCGGAGCGCTGCGCCGGAGCGACGGGGTCACGCTCGGCCTTCGCCTGCTGGTCCTCGTCAGAGAATACTAGCGGGCGCCAAACCTCCATCATGTGCCACAGGACGTAGTAGGCCAGCATGCACAAGAAGACGTGCGCCCGGACTCGGTTTTCGCGCCGGTGACGAATCGGCCGCACCTTTAGGTCCATGCTCTTGAAGGAACGAAACGCCCTCTCGACCTGGGTCAGCAACTTGTAGCTGCGCACTGTGTCGTCGGTTTTCATCCGCTGCTCAGCAAGACTGGTGCGGATCACGTAGGTGCCGTCAAGGGCAGCTTCCGCAGTGACCTTTGTGTCGTCGATTTCGAAGCTAAAGCTGTCGTCGCGAATGTCCAGCTTGAAGTGCTTGCCGACTTTGTACTTGTTGAGAACTTTGCCTACCCGCACACCGATTTTATCTTTACCATGCAGCTGGCCTCGCCCGATCCGTTGGCGAATCCGTTCCAACTGCTTAACGATCGTCCCCATGTGTCGCTTCCACCGCTGGAGCCGTTTGTTGGCGAGCTCAGAGTTGCCGTTGGCGAGGCGCGAGGCGTCGGCAGCCATCGTTGTCTCGTCTAGCTCGAAGTCGAAACCGTCGTCACGGATGTCGAGCCTATAGTACTTGCCGACCTTGTACTTGTTGAGGAGCTTTTTCACCGTAGCACGGATGTCCTCCTTGCCGTGCAAACGGCGCCGCTCGACCATCCGACAAACCTTCTCCAGCTCCTTGCAGGTTGCTTCGAGCAGAGCATGACGCTTGTGACGCCGCCTCTCGGCCAGCTCCGGATTGCGGCAAGCGACCAGCCTCTCGTTGGGAAAATCCGGGTGCGTCAACTCAAACAGGTTCCGCCTGTCGAATAGCCCCATCTGGATCACCCCATCGTTAATGAGCTTGCGAATCGGTTCGGGACGCAGAGCGGTAATCCAGTCGATACCGTCCATCTCCCGTAACTCGTCGATCTGGGTCTGGGTGATCATTCCGCGGTCGCCCACCATCACAAACTGCTCGATGCCGAACCGCTCTTGCGCATTTTCTACCTGAGGCAACAGTGTTTTGGGATCGCCCGTGTTGCCCTCAAAGACGGATACCGACACGGGGATACCGCGTTCGTTGGTCAGCAGGCCGTAGTTGACCTGCAGCTTGCCTTTCTTGCCGTCACGGTTGTATCCGAGCCTGGCCAGCGGACAACTCACCCCCTCGAAGTAGCTTGAGGTTAGGTCATAGGGCGCGAGGCCGTCGTTTTGGAGATGGCGCGCCGCGAGTTTCTTTTCGATGACCTCCTGGCGTTTGAGAACCCAGTCCATGGCGGCATAGAGATCGTCTTCGCGGGCATCGCTCACCCCCAGGATTTCGGGCAGTGTGGTTGTGTGCCACCACAGGCTAGTCGCCAGCTTCGACTGCGGTTCGAGGATCCGGGCGACTACCATGGCCACGACCAAATCCCGCTCTGGTGAGTGTCGAGAGCCAACGAGTTTTTCGAAACCGAGCTGTCTCATGGCACTGAGCACCGCGTCGACGTGGCCATGGTGCCGGGAGCCGTTCTCGACGATTTCGAAGGCGTCTTCGAGCGAAACGAGCTTTTGCCCCTTGAGTATGCGTCGGATGGCATCGACCTGCTCGCTCGGCAGTTTGGACAGGTTGGCAAGTGTGCGCTTGCGCGGTTTCTTGCTCTTGGCATCCCGATAGGACTCACGGAGCAAAACGGCGGGTTTGGAGTTGCGGTTGGGCACGATATCGATATGCATGGCTACTATATACACTATATAAACATATATAACAACAATAAATACAATACAACATGGCTACTAATTGCAGGCAAAAATCACACCTCTAGCGCTGTAACTCCATGCGACTAAAGGTGCTTTACCGAAGCGTGGGAGGACTTACTGGGCAGAACTTCAGCCTAAAGGTGCGGCCGATTCGTCACCGGCGCGAAAACCGAGTCCGGGCGCACGTCTTCTTGTGCATGCTGGCCTACTACGTCCTGTGGCACATGATGGAGGCTTGGCGGCCGCTGCTATTCTCTGACGAGGACCAGCAGGCGAAGGCCAGGCGTGACCCGGTTGCTCCGGCGAAGCGCTCCGAGGCCGCCCTGCGCAAGATACAAACCAAGAAGCTTGACGATGGGAGTCGAGCTTCCAGCTTCCGCACGCTGCTGCGCCTTCTCAGCAACATCGTCCGAAACAAATGTCGGCGACCGGAAGCCGGACCCGACGAGCCCACCTTCGATGTCACGACAACTCCGGACTCGAAACAGCAGAGAGCCTACGACCTGCTCAAAGGTATCACCGTGTAGACAGAAGCCAGCACCATTGATTCCAACTATCTCATTGGATCAACACCGGATCTTGGCTTTTTCAGCCAGGAACTTCAGCCTAAAGGCCGTGCTGCTGCTTGTAATATTGCTCTCCTGCTGTTTTCTGCTCTTGCTGGAGGTGCCAAGTTGGTGCGCCGCTCTGTTGCTTGCTCTCGTCGTCTGGGCATCCGCACGACTTTACTATTTCATGTTCTACGTGATCGAACGATACATTGGTCGGTCTTATCGCTTTTCCGTGATCGGTTCTGCACTGCGGTACCTCCTGAGTCGCAGTGCGAACCGAAGGCCTCCGGGACTCGGAGATACTTGCGACGACGCGCCACCTAACTCACGCCCTGAGGTTGACGGTCAATAGTTAAGTTGATTCGGTAGAAGCTTTTAGAAACAACTTGATGGCGGGAGCGCCGCCAGGGTGTATCATCCCGCGATGTTTACCTGTCGGACTGCTCCTGGCCGTCGCGGGCTACATCCTGGCGATCTGCGGAGCCTTCGCGTGCGCGTGGCTGCCGGGGATCGGCGGTCAGATCCCCGCACAGCGAGACCAAGGCGGCAAGGACACGCCCACCGCGGAGGCGTCTTGAGTCGCGTGGCCCGCGCGTTACACGCGCTCGTGCTTCTCGGCGCCGCACCGGTCTTGGCGCCTGTAAATGTCACCGCGCAGTCCGGCCCGGAGCTCGCCCGAGCGTACCGTGAGGCCAACGAAGCTGCACTCGTGCGCGACTTCGCGGAGATGCTCAGCTACCCGAACCGGGCTCACACGCCCGAGATCCGCAGGGCAGCGCTCTATATCCGCGACCAGATGCGTGCCGTGGGGGTCGATGTCGAGCTGCTGGAGATCGACGGTGTGTCCCCGCTCATCCTGGGACAGCTGAGGGTTCCCGGGGCGACGCGTACGCTGGGGATATACGTACACTACGACGGGCAACCGGCCGACCCCACAAACTGGACACACGACCCGTTCGATCCAACGCTTTACTCGGCGGCTATGGGGGCGGGAGGCGAGCCGATCCCGCTGCCGGGAGACGGTCAGGCCGTCGATCCTGAGTGGCGGCTCTATGCCCGCTCGGCAGGCGACGACAAAGCTCCGATCGCAGCGATCCTCCCGGTGTTGCGGTCGTTCCGAGAGGGCGGCGTGGTACCGACGTCGAACCTGGTGTTCATGTTCGACGGTGAGGAAGAGGCGGGCTCGAGCAACCTGAGGACGTATATGGAGATGGCCTCGGAGATGCTCGACGGCATCGACATCTGGCTCTTCTTCGACGGCCCGGCCCACCCCAGCGGCCGGCCGCAGATCACCTTCGGAATACGCGGCTCCGTCGGCATGGAGGTGACGGTGTACGGCGCGACCCGGAACCTCCACTCGGGTCACTACGGCAACTGGGCGCCCGACACCGGGAACATCCTGGCTCGTCTATTGGCGTCGATGAAGGACGATGACGGCAACGTCCTCGTCGCGGGATGGTATGACACCGTCGAGCCGATCGGCGAGGAAGAGCGGACGGCGCTGGAGGCGATGCCGGACTGGGACACCCAGCTCCGGAGGGAGCTCGGCCTCGTGAAGACCGAGGGCGAGCCACAGTCACTCCCGGAGCGTCTCCTCGTTCCGGCGCTCAACGTGCGCGGCATCTCGAGCGGCAATACCGGCTCGCTCACCCGCAACGTGATTCCCAACACGGCCGTCGCATCGCTCGGCATCCGGATGGTAAAGGGCAATACGTCGGAGTATTTGCGCCAGCGCGTCATCGATCACATCGAGCGGCAGGGCTTCCACGTCGTCGAGGAGGACCCGGACATGGAGACGCGGCTGCGTTATCCAAGGATCGCCAAGGTCTCGGGCGGACGCGGTGGGTCGATCGCTGCGCGCACTTCAATGGCCGATCCCTTCGCCCAGAGCGTGATGGAGGCCGCCTCGGCGGCTGCCGACGGCGCGTTCGGGGAAGGTGCCCTGGTGCTCGCGCCGGGGATGGGTGGAACGCTTCCGCTCTATCTATTCACCGAGGTCGCGGGCAAGCCGGCGATCGTCGTGCCGGTCGCCAACCACGACAACAACCAGCACGCGCCGGACGAGAATCTGCGGCTCGCGAACCTCTGGTATGCGATCGACCTGTATGCGGCCTTGATGACGATGCCGATCACGGTCTTTTAGCGGCGCATCGGTCATTCGGTCTTCAGTAGCCACACCTTAAGTTCCGCGAAGAAAAGCGTACCGATCCGAGTGGCTCGAGAACGGTTGGGCGAGGCCTAGAGCTATGGCCGTCAGGGTGAGCGCGAGGGAGGTTCCGCGCCAGAGTACGTGTCCTGGTCTCCCGCCTACGACCCCAAGGGGATCACGAGGAATAACGACAAGCCGAATAGGATATACGCGCGTTCGACTCGCCGCAGAGGTCGAGAATCCGTGGGCATCGCCTCACCAACCGCCATTTTTCAATTATCGCTGTTGGACGGCTTACGTGCGGAAGATCTCGCAGACGAGAGAAGTATACTCCAGGTGTGCTGGTCACGCGGCGGGACATGCTCATCACATCGGGTTTGCTCCTTGGCGTGTCCCGGCGCGCGCTCTCCAGCACCTGGGTCGACGTCGAAGTCACCTGTCCCGTCTGCGCCACGGCGAACCTCTTCAAAGTTCCGGGGAGCTTCGGCACCTACGTCTATCGAGAGCCGTCGCGCTTCCAATACGTATTCTGGCCGGCGACGACCGACTTCTTCGTTTATACGTGCCGGCGGTGTCATCTCTCGACCTATCTGTCGGAGTTCGAGGCCATCCCGCCGGACAAGATCACCGCGTTGGCCGCGATGCTTGAGCGGGAGGCCACGATCGACGGGCCCGTGGTGCCGTATTTCGAAATTCCCGTTACGACGCGCCTCGACATTGCGCGAAAGGTCTACGGGCTTCTTGGACGCGACGAGCATTTCTGGTGCGAGTTCGAGCGCATCACGGGATATCACCTGGCCGAGTCGGGTGAATCGAAAGCCGCGCACGCCGCGCGAGAACGCGCCCTCGCGCTTGCGGAAGGTCTTCTGGAAACAGAGCCCGCGGCGACGGCCAAAGAGACGCTCGTCATCGTCGGCACGATGCGTTTTTTTACGGGCGATCTCTCTGGGGCGCGTGTGACGCTCCACGATGCGTCGAAGCGTACGTTCACCGGAGAGGATCGAGACGCGGGCGCGCTCGATGGATTCTTGACGCAACTCATCGATGATTTTCGACAGGTGTTCTTGAAGGAGAACGGGCCCGGTTGACCTATCCTTCCGTAGAGTGAGCAGCGAGCTGTCGTTGCGGTGCCGCGTGATAGGATCCGCCGGCCATGAGCGAGCCCACGAACGCCCCACGTAGCGCGGAAATCCACTTCAAGATCCGCTTGAACCGCGAGCAGACGCCGGAGTCGATCGAATGGTCCGCGACCGACGCTTCCGAAGACGATGCGAAGTCTACAAAATCCATCATGCTCTCCGTGTGGAACGACAAAGAGCAAAAAGCCATGCGCATCGACCTCTGGACCTCGGCGATGCTTGTCGACGAGATGAAGCTCTTCACGTTCCAGACCCTCATGACGATGGCGGACACCTTCGAGCGCGCGACCTCCGAGCGGGAGATGGCAAGCGAGATGCGCACCTTCGCCCAGAGCTTTGCCAAGAAGATGGGCTTCGTCCAAGGGGAAGGCGAGCACTAGCCCATGTTTACCCTTTATGAGCACCCTAACGCTCGTAAGTGACTGAATTCAAAGGAACGGGGGTTGAATTTCGCCCAAAACATAGAGACAGAGATTGTGCTTTGAGCGCCATTAATACGTTGTAATCGTGGACAATGACATGTAGTATGCGTGAGGACAGGTTATGTTCTTCCGCATCGTTCGGGCCGCAGGCGGCAAAGGGGTTCAACATGAGTATGTCCGCCTGGTCGAGTCGTATCGGGAACACGGCAAGCCGAAGCAACGCGTAGTGTGCAACTTGGGGCGCAAGGATCTCCTAGTTGCCAATCTCGACTCCCTCAATCGGTTGCTTGGGGCCGGTGAACCGGCCGACACCGAGCGAGCAGCCGAGCAGGTCGCGGGGGCAGACGCGTGGGATTGGGGTCCGATGCTGGTGACGGCGACGCTGTGGCGCGAGTTCGGGCTGGAGCAGATTCTCGACCGGCTCGGGGGCCGCGGCAAGCGGGACGGAGTGGCGCTAAGCGAGCGAGCTTTGGTGCTGGTCGCCAACCGGCTATGTGCTCCGTCAAGCGAGCACGGTCTGGCGCGCTGGCTCGAGACCGACTTCGTCTGCGACCGGCAGGGGCGGCGGTGGGTGCCGCAGTGGCGCGATGATGGGGAACGGCGAGCGAGTCGCTCCCCGCGGGTTCGCGTGGAGTTTCGCCAACTCAAGCAATGGTACCGAACGCTCGACCAGCTGCATGCCCGCAAAGAACAGATCGAGAAGGAGCTGTTTTTGTGCTTGCGGGATCTGTTTTCGCTTGAGGTTGACATGGTGTTTTACGACCTGACGTCGACGTACTTCGAAGGTCAAGGCCCTCCGGGGCTCGGCGCCCACGGCTACAGTCGCGACCGCAGACCGCGTAACCGGCAAGTGCTTATCGGTCTGGTGATGGTGGACGGTTGGCCGATCGCCCACCATGTTTTCGCCGGCAACTGGCGTGACGCGAAACGGTGCCGCAGGTGCTCAACGATCTCAACGAACGATTCGGTTTGCACCGCGTGGTTTTTGTCGGCGACCGAGGGATGGTAACGAGCGACAGCCTGGCAGTGGTGCGCTCGCGCAAGCAGGGCTATCTCGTCGGGCTGCAAAGACGACGGCGCGAGGAGGTCTATCGTTACATCGAGCGCGCCAGCGGAGAGTGGATCGACTGCCCTGGTGGCATCACGGTGAGCGAAAAAGCCGAGCCACCTAAGACTCGTGTGCAAGAAGTCCGCTCCGAGCAGTCTGGGGTGCGCATCTTCGTCGTTCACAGCGACGAAAGGCTCGCCTACGAGCGCGGGCAGAGGCTGCGGGCCATGGGACGTGCCCGTGCGGCATTCGAGGCCCTCGAGCGCCGCGTGCGCGACGGACGATTGAAAGCCCCCGAGAAAATCGGTGCCGCCGCCGCGCGCATACAGGCACGCCACCACGGTCACCGTTACTACGACTGGGAGTACAAAAACGGTCGCTTCCGCTTCTTCGAGCACCCCGTCAACCTCAAGCGCGAGCAAGCCTACGAGGGTAAGTACGTTATTCAAACCGAGGAGCAAAACCTCTCTCCGGTCGACGCCGTGCGCCTTTACAAGGACCTAAACGAGGTCGAGCGAGCCTTCTCATACCTTAAGGATGTCATTGAGATGCGTCCCGTTTACCACCAGACCGATGAGCGTGTGGAGGCACATCTTTTCGTAGCTACGCTGGCCTTCCTTGTGCATCGGGCTCTTGAGAAAAAGCTCAAGGTCGCCGAACTCGACCTGTCCGCAACCGAGGCACTACAAGCGCTACGCTCGGTCCGGGTCGTCGACTTACAGCTGGGTTCTGGGCGGACTAAGCGCGTCGTCACGCGCGGCACCGCTCGCGCCAACTCGATCCTGACTGCACTCGGCATCGTTGAACGCGACCCGCCAGCCTTCTCCGAGGAGGTGCTGTCAGCGTAGAGATAAACCGCCGATCTCGATCCTTTGTTTTCGATGACTTAGACACCTAAAAGGGAAACATGGGCTAGCTTCTGCGTTAAGATGAAAGCTTATGACCGATTCGCCCCGTTTCGCGAAAGCGGAAGCCATTGTCGACTTCCCCAAGGCCGAGGAGAAGGTGCGCGCGTTCTGGAAAGACCGGCATATCTTCGAGAAGAGCGTCGAGATGCGCGAAGGACGCGAGACCTTCATTTGGGGCGACGGGCCGCCGACCGCCAACGGAAAGCCGCATAACGGCCATGTCCTGACCCGCGTCTTCAAGGACATCTTCCCGCGCTATCGCACCATGCGCGGCTTCTATGCCGAGCGCAAAGCAGGCTGGGACACCCACGGCCTACCCGTCGAGGTCGAAGTCGAAAAAGAGCTCGGCATCCACGGTAAAGCCGCGATCGAAGCCTACGGCGTCGAAGCGTTTATTCAGCGCTGCATGGACTCCGTCTTCCGCTACACGAAAGAGTGGGAGCGCATGACGGAGCAGATGGGCCACTGGGTTGATCT
This sequence comes from Candidatus Marinacidobacterales bacterium, assembly GCA_965197495.1. Taxonomy (GTDB): domain Bacteria; phylum Acidobacteriota; class Vicinamibacteria; order Marinacidobacterales; family SMYC01; genus SMYC01. Next base: position 6,687,674 of record OZ240210.1, on the reverse strand, counting down.
TTCCGACGCCTACGTCACCTATCACAAGAGCTACGTCGAGAGCGTCTGGTGGGCACTCGCACAACTGTTCGAGAAGAATCTACTTTATAAAGGTCACAAAGTCCTCTGGTGGTGGGCGCAAGGCGGAACGGCGCTCTCTTCTGCCGAGGTCGGCCTCGGCTACAAGACGGTCGACGATCCTTCCGTCTACGTCGCGTTTCCGCTCGTCGACGAGCCCGACACCTCGCTCCTCGTCTGGACGACGACCCCGTGGACGCTCCCGTCAAACATGTATGCTGCCGTGAAGCCCGACATCGACTACGTTGTCGTCGAGAATGAGGATGACGACCGAAAGTTCATCGTCGCAGCCGCTCTTCGCGAATCCATCGCGGGGAAGCTCGGGCGGGATCTCCCTGTGGTCCGTGAGCTCAAAGGCGAGGCCCTCGTCGGCAAGCGCTACCGGCCTCCGTTCGACGACTATTACGAGCGCTACGGCGCCCGGGAAGTCGCTTCCAAGCGATCTGGTACAGTCCCGATGTTCTGGAAAGTGCTGGCCGCGGGTTTCGTCGAGCTTGATCAAGGCACGGGCCTCGTGCACGAAGCACCCGCGTTCGGTGAGGTCGACTACGATCTCCATCGCGCCATCGTCGCCGGCTACGAAGACCCGAGCGCGGTGCCGCTTCTTTGCGCCATCGGTCCCGACGGGAAGTTCACCGACGAAGTTCCGTCGCTCACCGGCCTTTGGGTCAAGGACGCGGACAAGCAGATCATCCGCACGCTCAAGGAACGGGGAAGCCTCCTCCATCACGAGACCCTTAGCCACGAATATCCGTTCTGCTGGCGCGCCGACGATGATCCGCTCATCCAGTTCGCCCGCCCCGCGTGGTTCATCCGCACGACGGCGCTCATCGACCGTGCCATCGCGAACAACCGCGCCGTGAACTGGGTCCCCGAGCACATCAAAGAAGGCCGCTTCGGCGATTTTCTCGCGAACAACGTGGACTGGGCGCTCTCGCGCGAGCGGTACTGGGGTACCCCTCTCAACATCTGGGTCAACGACGTCACCGGCAAGATGATCGCCCCGACATCGGTCGACGAGATCCTGAGGAAGAACCCCGACGCCTTCCAATCCTTCGAAGAGGCGAAGAAGAAAAATCCCGGCCTCTCGGAGCATCTTCTCGTCCACAAGCCCTGGATCGACGATGTGACTTTCACCGAGCCCGACGAAGAAGGTGTCTATCGGCGCGTGCCGGAAGTCATCGACTGCTGGTTCGACTCCGGGAGCATGCCCTTTGCGCAGTGGGGCTACCCGCACGACGGCCACGAGAAGTTCAAGGAGACCTTTCCCGCGGATTACATCGTCGAAGCGATCGACCAAACACGCGGCTGGTTCTACTCGATGTTGATGATCTCGACGCTCGTCTTCGAGCACGACTACCCGCACCCGTACAAGACGTGCATGGTGCTCGGCCACGTCAGCGACAAGGAAGGCAGGAAAGAATCTAAGTCCAAGGGCAATTTCACGCCGCCCGAAGTCATTTTGGAGAAGGTTGCGATGGACTTCGCCGTTATCGACGCGAAAGACGTCCACGCGAAAGACGGCGTGGCGCTCATCGCGCGCGAAGACCTCGAAGGGCTCGACCTCAACCCGGGAGCAGCCGTCGTCGTCGGGGGCATCGACTTGCGTCTCGAGGCAGCGAAGGGACTCCCGCGCCGCGTCGTCGTGCTCCCTGACGACGTCCGGAACAAACTCGGCGTCTCCGCGGCGGAGCGCGGCCTCGCGATCCTACCCGCGCACGTGCCGGGGCTTCCCGAGAACCATAGGGTCACGCTCGAAGACCCCAATACGCCGGCGCCGGGAGCGGACGCGTTTCGCTGGTTCTTTCTCGCGGCCAATCCGCCGTGGGGCTCGAAGCGGCACTCGCTCGGAAACGTGCGCGCCTCGCAAAAAGAGTTCCCGATCAAGCTGCGGAACGTCTATAGCTTCTTCACGATCTACGCCAATATTGACAGCTTCGATCCCGCGAAAGAAAAGGGAAGGCCGGTCAGAGAGCGCGCGCTTCTCGACCGCTTCATCCTTTCCGAGCTCGCCAAGCTGAACGCGAGCTTGATCGAGCACCTCGACGCTTACCGCGCTTACGAAGCCGCGCGCGAGCTCACGGATTTCGTCGATGCGCTCTCGAACTGGTATCTCCGCCGAAGCCGGAGCCGCTTCTGGGGGTCGGAGCGCAACGACGACAAAATCGACGCCTACGCGACGCTCTACGAAGCGCTCGTGACCGTGACGAAGCTCGCCGCGCCGTTCGTCCCCTTCATGACGGAGGAGATCTACCAAAACCTCGTGCGCGGGCCGTTTGGGCCGTTTGAGCCGTTTGAGCCGTTTGAGGAAGACGCACCCGAGAGCGTACATCTCTGCGATTACCCGGAGCCTGACAGCACGCGCGTGGACGCCTTGTTGAACGAAGACATGGCGGTCGTGCGCAGCATCGTCTCGCTCGGCCTGCGCGTGCGGACGGATAACAGGCTCAAAGTGCGACAACCGCTTCTCCAAGCCGAGGTCACGCTGTCCCATCCCGAGCTCGACGAGCGCATCCGCGTCTATGGCGATCTCATCGCCGAAGAGCTCAACGTGCAGGAAGTCGTTTTTGTCCACGGCGCTCTGGAGCACGTTGAATATCTCGTCAAGCCCAATTTCCGAAACCTCGGCCCAAAAGTCGGCAAGAAGATGCCTGCCGTGAAGGCCGCGCTCGCCGCCGCGGATGGAAGCGCCCTCCGCGCTGCCATCCTCGATACGGGGAAAGCTGAGATCGACGTGGACGGCGAGACGCTGAGCCTCAACCTCGAAGACGTCGAAGTCGGCGTGCAGGCTAAAGAGGGCTACGCCGCCGCCGGCGACCAGGCGGCCGTGGTCGTCCTCGCCACCGAGCTCACGCCGGAGCTTCTCGAGGAAGGGAAGTATCGCGAGCTGCTCAGCCGCATCCAAGCGTTTAGAAAAAACCTCGGCCTCGAATACACGCAGCGTATCCGTCTCGCGCTCGACGGGCCCGACGCGTTCCGTGCGATCGTCGGCAGCCGTCGCGAGCACTTCCTCGAGGAGACCCTCTGCGTCGACCTAAAGGACGCGCTCGAGGACGGTACGGCGCGCGAGGTGGAGATCGACGGCGAAAAGATGACGATTTGGCTGAGTAAAGCCTGACCCTGCTAGCCGGCGTAGTCCTTCTTCATCGCTTCGAGCTTTTCGAGCATGTCGCTCAGCTCTTGGTGCTTCACCTTTTGCTCGGTGACGATCTCGGGCTTGGCCCCGGCTAGGAATTTTGGGTTCTCGAGCTTCTTCGCGACCTGCGCCAGCTTCTTCTTGATGCCGGCCATCTCCTTCTCGATGCGCGCGAGCTCGGCCTCGATATCGACGTGCTCGCCTAGCGCGACGTAGAGCTCGAATGCAGGGTCGACAATCCCGACGCTTCCCGCGGGCTTTTTATCCGCGAGCGTCAACGATCCCAGATTCGCCAAGCGGCTCAAGACAGGCGCCGTGGTCTCGAAAAGCTCTTCGAAGCCGTCCGCGAGAGGCTTGACCGCCGCCGTGAGACGCACTTTCTCAGAGATGCGGGCATTCGCGCGGCTCGTACGCACGCCCCCGACGAGACGTTGGAGCGATGCAAAGGCATCTTCGAGCCTCTCGTCGGGCTCGCGTTCGCCCTTCGGTGCTGCCTCAAAGATGAGAAGCTCAGATTGTGGCCGCCGGCCGAGCCACAGGTCCTTCGCGTCCATCGCTGTGAGCAGCTTTCCCCAGAGCTCTTCCGTGATGAAAGGCGTCACTGGATGCAGCATGCGCAGGATCTCCGCGAGCGTCACTCCGAACTCGTGCGCGGCACGGTGCGCGGCCCTCGGGTCGTCGCCCGTCATGCGCGCTTTGGTGAGCTCCAGGTACCAGTCGCAATAGTCGTTCCAGATGAAGCGGTACAGCGTGTGGCCGACGGGCGCGAAATCGTAGCTTTCGAGCGCCCGGCGCACTTGCCGCACCGTCGACGCCGTGCGTGAGGCAATCCAACGATCTTCGACGGTGGGCGCTGCCAAATCCACATCGGGGGCATCGGAATCGGGACCGGGGACGTCGTCGAGCGACAAGAGCACGAACCGGCTCGCGTTCCAGAGCTTTGTCACGAAGCGGCGTCCGATCTCGTTGAACCGCTGCAGCGAGAGCCGCAGCTCCTGGCCTTCGGAGCATGAGTGGACGAGCGTAAAGCGCAGCGCGTCGGCGCCGACCGCTTCGAACCCATGCGGAAACATTTTCTCGACGCGCGCGATGAGCTCTTTCATGTTCGAAGGCCGCGCCTCGAAGATAGGCCCCTTGAGATCCTCGAGGCTCGCGCCTTCGATGACGGCAAGCGGGTCGATGCCGTTGCCTCTGCTCTTGCTCATCACCGCGCCGCGGTCGTCGAGCACCGTCGGATGGATGTAGACGTCCCGATAGGGGAGCTTGTCCGTCATCTCGAGGCCCGCGAAGTTCATGCGTGCGACCCAGAAGAAGATGATGTCCTTGCTCGTCGACAAAACGCTCGTCGGGTAGTAGCGCTCGAAATCGGGGCTTTTATCCGGCCAGCCGAGCGTCGTCATCGGCCAAAGCCAGGAACTGAACCACGTATCGAGGACGTCCGGGTCTTGCTCCCAACCGTCCGGGTCTTTCTTCACGGCTTCGGGTGTATCGACATCCACGAGGATCTCGCCCGTGTCTTTGTGATACCAGGCCGGGATGCGATGCCCCCACCAGATTTGACGGCTGATCGTCCAGTCCCGGATGTTCGTGAGCCACGCGTAATAAATCTTCTCCCAACGCGGCGGATGGAAGAAGAGCTCGCTCTTCGCTGTCTTGTTCCACGTGGCTTCCTCCATTTCGAGCCGATAGCCGCTCGCCTCGAGCGCTTTCGCGGCGAGAGGCTTCATGCGGACGAACCACTGGTCCGAGAGCCGGTACTCGATGGCCACCCCGGAACGCTGCGCTCTTCCGATGGGCACCAGGCGATCTTCGATCTTCTCGAGCAGGCCTTCTTCTTCGAGAGCCTTCACCGCTTCGTCGCGCGCTTTGTAGCGGTCGAGCCCGCGAAACCGCTCGGGCACGATGTCGTTCATCGTGGCGTCGGGGTTCATGACGTTGATGGGCTCGAGCGCGTGGCGCTGGCCGACGTCGAAGTCGTTCGCGTCATGCGCCGGAGTGATCTTGAGGCAACCCGTGCCAAACTCGCGGTCGACGTAATCATCCGCGACGATCGGGATAAGCCGCCCTTGGAGTGGCAGCCGGACTTGTTTTCCCACGAGTCCGCGAAACCGCTCGTCTTCCGGATGCACCGCGACCGCAACGTCCCCGAACAGTGTCTCGGGACGGGTGGTCGCGACGCTTACGTGGGTCACGTCAGAGGTCGGCTCCACCAGCGGATAGCGAATGTGCCAGAGATGTCCGGCTTCGCCACCGTCTTTCGTGTTGACTTCGTCGTCCGAGAGTGCGGTTCGATCGACCGGGCACCAGTTCACGATCCGCTTGCCCCGATAAATCAGGCCGCGATCGTAGAGCGCTTTGAAAACGGTGCGCACACCGCGCGACGGCCCTTCGTCCATCGTGAAACAAATGCGGCGCCAGTCGCACGAGCTTCCGAGTCTCTCCAGCTGCCGAAGAATGAAATCGCCGTACTTTTTCTTCCACTCCCAGACTTTTTCGATGAACTTCTCACGGCCGAGCGTGCGGTAGTCGACGCCTTCTGCGTCGAGATGTTTGCGCACGACCGTCTGGGTCGAGATGCCGGCATGGTCGGTGCCCGGAACCCACAGCGCATCGTAGCCGTCCATTCGCTTGAAGCGGATCAGCACGTCCTGGATCGTGTTGTTGAGCGCGTGGCCCATATGGAGCCGCCCGGTGACGTTCGGCGGCGGGATCGCGATCGTGAAACGGGGTTTGTCTGCCTCGGTCTCCGAGCGCGGCTTACCGTCGGGATCGTAGACGCTGTCGAAGCACCGTTTCTCGCGCCACAGGTCGTAAATGCGTTTTTCGGTGCTCGTGAAGTCGTAACGAGTAGGGATATCCATCAGGGCTTCGGAGAGAAGTGACCACAGTACCAGCCGGCCGCTACCGCGGGGAATACATAGTGAAACTCGTCCTCGTGCGAAACCACTTGCGGTGGATTCAGGTCACAGGTGCCGGCATATCCGGCCGGGGGGCTCGGAAGCGCGTGAAAGAACGCGCAATTCTGGCACTGCGGGTCGTCAGCGTTTTTGAAGTCGCCTCCAAAGCTCATAGCGTTGGGTGATTATAAGCGATACTCTCTGCGAAGGAGGTCAGACATGTCTTTTGGAGGTAGTGGTAAGGGCCCGTTTGATTTTGACGCGTCCCGAATGCCGAAGATCAACATACCCAAGTTCGTACCGAAGAACGCGATCGCGATCCTTGTCGGTCTCGTTGTTGCGGTGGTCGCTTTCAGCGCGGTCTACCAAATCGACCCGGATGAGAGGGGCGTCGTGCTCCGATTCGGGCGCTACTCGACGGACACGGGACCGGGGCTTCACTTTCTCGTCCCGTTCGTCGACACCGTGATCAAGGTGCCGGTCCAGCGCCAGCTCAAGGAGGAGTTCGGCTTCCGTACCGCCGAGGCCGGCGTCCGGACCCAATATATCGACCGGGGCTTCGAGGACGAATCCTTGATGCTCACGGGCGATTTGAACGTTGCCGTCGTGGAGTGGATCGTACAGTACAGGATCAAGGACCCGCGCGCATTTCTGTTCAATGTGCGCTCGCCCCAGTTGAGCTTTCGCGACATGACCGAAGCCGCGATGCGCCAAGTTGTGGGCGACCACAGCGTGGACGAAGTCATTACGACCGGCCGCGCCAGCATAGCTGCCCAGGCCCACGAAATCTTGCAGCAGCTCAGCGACACCTACGAGATCGGCATCGACGTCCAGCAGGTCGTGCTCCAGGACGTGAACCCGCCTGACGCGGTGAAGCCTTCGTTCAACGAGGTCAACCAAGCCATCCAGGAGCGCGAGCAGCTCATCAACGAAGCGCGCACCGAGTTCAACCAAGCGATCCCGAAAGCCGAAGGCGAGGCGCTCCAGCTGATCCAGGAAGCGGAAGGCTATGCGACCGCCCGCGTGAACCGCGCCGAAGGTGAAGCCACCCGCTTCGAAGCCATTTATGCGGAGTACCGCAAAGCACCGCGGGTCACCCGCACCCGCATGTACCTGGAGATGCTCAACGAGGTGCTGCCTCGCGTCGGAAAGAAAATTATCGTCGACGACGAAGGCGCCTCTGTACTGCCGTTGTTGAATCTGACTCAGGGAGGACAGCAATGAACGTGTTCCGCATAGTTTTCACTGCACTACTGCTCCTCGCGGCGATCATCCTCGCCAAGATCCCCTACACGTTGAACGAGACCGAGCAAGCGATCATCACGCAATTCGGAGAACCGGTTGGCGGCGCGATTCAAGAGGCGGGGCTTAAATTCAAGCTCCCATGGCGGGAAGTGCACCGCTTCGACAAACGCTGGCTCCCCTGGGACGGTGACGCCAACCAAATCCCGACCAAGGACAAGAAATTCATCTGGGTCGACACCTATGCCCGTTGGCGTATCGAGGACCCGCTACAGTTCTTCGTGTCGGTCACGAACGAACAGCAAGCACAAAGCCGGATCGACGACATCATCGACGGCGAAACGCGCAACGCCGTCGCGAGCTACGACCTCATCGAGATCGTCCGCGCGACCGATCGCGAGTTCGCGGTGACCGAAGTGCTCATCGGCATGCTGGAGCAGGAGGTTCCGACGCAGATCCATAGTGGCCGTGACGAGATCACGCGAAGTGTTCTGGAGCGCTCCTCGGTGGCCGTGGCGACCCTCGGCATCGAGCTCGTCGACGTGCAGTTCAAGCGGATCAACTATACAGAGGAAGTGCGTGAGTCCGTGTACCAGCGCATGATCTCCGAGCGCAAACGCATCGCCGAGCGCAGCCGCTCCGAAGGACTGGGACGTTCCGCGGAGATCCGCGGCCAGAAAGACCGGGACCTGCAGCGTATCGAATCGGAAGCGTTCCGGACGGCCGAAGAGACCCGCGGCAACGCCGACGCGGAAGCAACTGGCATCTACGCCCGGGCCTACAACAAGGACGCTGACTTCTATCAGTTCTTGAAGACGCTCGAGACGTATCGCACGAGCCTGGACGAGGACGTTACGCTTCTGCTCAGCAGCAGCTCGGAGTTTCTCAGCTTTTTGAAGAAGTCGCGGTAAAGCGATAAGTTTCAAAGTTCCGGAGGTAATAGGTCCATGAAAGTAGCAAGATGGTTGATCCTGCTCGTCGCCTATACAGCGAACGCCCAGGAGGGCACACCGTCGATCGCGGAGAAGACCGCGGAGATGGAACGGCTGGAAGGATTTTTCGACATCTATTGGGATGACGAGACCGGCAAGCTCTATTGGGAGATCGACAAATTCGACGCCGAGTTTCTCTATTCGGTCTCGTTGAGCTCCGGGCTCGGAAGCAATCCTGTCGGGCTCGACCGCGGCCAACTCGGAGGCGCCTATGTGCTCGAAGCGATGCGGGTGGGACCCCGTGTGCTGCTGATGGAGCCGAACTACGGTTACCGCGCCCGGAGTGACAACCCGGACGAGGTAGCCGCCGTGCGGGACGCCTTCGCACCTTCGGTGCATTGGGGCTTCGAAGTCGAGGCCGAGACGGGAGGAAGCGTGCTCGTCGACGCCACAGACTTCTTCCTCCGCGACACGCACGGCGCCGCGCGACGAATCCAGCGTGCGGGCCAAGGGAGCTACAAGGTCGACCGAAGCCGCAGCGTCTTCTACATGCCGAGGACGAAAGCATTTCCGGAGAACACGGAGATCGAGACCCTACTGACCTTCACAAGCGACGATCCGGGAGCGCTCGTCCGCTCGGTCGCGGCGAGTGGTGAAGCGGTGACGCTCCGCCAGCATCATTCGTTGGTGCAGCTCCCTGACGACAACTTCCAGCCACGCGAAGCGGATCCGCGCATCGGCGTCTTCGGGCCCAAGTTCAACGACTACGCGATACCCATCGATGAAAGTCTGACCGTAAGGTGGACGGCGCGGCATCGGCTTCTGAAACGCGACCCGAGCGCCGCACGATCCAAGGCGGTGGAGCCGGTCTTGTACTACCTCGACCGCGGCGTGCCGGAGCCGATCCGAAAAGCACTTCTCGACGGCGCGCGGTGGTGGAACGAGGCTTTCGAGGCGGCCGGTTTCATCGACGCCTTTCGCGTGGAAGTGCTTCCGGAAGGCGCGGACCCGATGGACGTCCGCTACAGCATGATCCACTGGACCCATCGATCGACGCGCGGCTGGTCCTACGGCGGATCGGTCTCGGACCCGCGCACGGGTGAGATCATCAAAGGGAACGTGAATCTCGGGAGCTTGCGACTCCGGCAGGACTACCTGATGGGGAAAGGAATGATCGGCCCCTTCACCGACGACGCGGGAACGCTGAACGGCTGCGCACTGAGCGCCGCGCCGGGCTTCGAATACCTCGCTCAAGTCGGTGAAGGCGCTACACCGGTCGAGATGGCGCTCGCCCGCGTGCGACAGCTCTCTGCACACGAAGTGGGGCACACGCTCGGCTTTCCGCACAACTACATGGCGAGCACCTATGGCGGTCGTGCAAGCGTCATGGACTACCCCGCACCGCTCGTCCAAATCCGAAACGGTGCACTCGAGCTCGCAGGCGCCTACGGCGTCGGGATCGGGGAGTACGACAAACTGTCGGTGCGTTGGCTCTACAGCGATTTCGCCCCAGGAACCGATGAGAGACAAGCGCTCGCCGCCATCGTGGAGGCCGGGCTGCGCAACGAGACTCGGTTCATGACGCACACCGATAACCTCATTGCCGCAGGCGCGCACCCACTTGCATCGGTGTGGGACAACGGAGGGAATCTCGTCGACACGCTGGCCCACGAGATCGAGGTGCGCCGCATCGGCCTCGCCAACTTTGGGCCTTCGGTCATCCGCATAGGGGAACCGATGTCCCTGCTCGAGCGAGCACTCCTCCCGCTCTACCTCCATCATCGTTACCAAATGAAGTCAGCCCTCAACACGGTGGGCGGTGCCGACTACTACTATGCGCTTCGAGGCGACAACCAAACTCCGGTGACGATCGTCCCGGGCCGCGAGCAGAGACGCGCTCTCGAGAACGTGCTCGTGACACTCGACGCGGAATTCCTGGCGATCCCGGACCACATCTTGGAGCTCATCCCACCGCCGGCCTACCGCTACGGGGATGGGGAACGATTCCCGCGCCACACCGGCATCCTCTTCGACCCACTGACCGCCGCGGACGTCTCTGCCGACTACACGATGAGCCTGCTGCTGCACCCGGAACGGATGGCCCGACTCGTCGACTACCACAGCCGCGACACCGACAACCTGGGGCTTGGCGAAGTGGTCGACGGCCTCTACAACGCGACCTGGTACGCGGCCCGCCCCGCGAACAGCTACCACGCACAAGTACGTGAGGTGGCGGAGCGCAGCGTGCTCGACGAGGTGATGAGCCAGGGGAGTAGCGCCGACAACCCGGCTCGGGTCCGAGCGATCCTGAGCGCAAAGCTCGACGAGCTCGCCGACCGCCTGGAGAGCGACACGAGCGGAGACGCACATCGGAAACTTGCCCTCGAGGACATCCGCCGCTGGCAAGCCAGGCCGGAGGGGACGGTCCCCGGCTCGAAGAAACCCAAAACGCCGCAAGGGAGTCCTATCGGCTAAGGAGGGGATCGCACGTGTGAACGAAGGAGGTCGGTGAGACCGAATCGACGCGGCCGCGAGCTACTGTTGAGCGGCCACATACTTGGTCGGGCCCGCCCGTGATCTTTGTTCCTCGCCGTCGTAGAGTGACGGTTCACAGAAGGAGAGCGGGGCGATGTTAAACGGTGCGCATGCGATCATTTACAGCAAGGATCCCGACGCCGACCGAGTTTTCTTACGCGATGTGTTGAAGCTGCCGCATGTCGACGTCGGAGAAGGGTGGCTGATCTTCGGGTTGCCGCCGGCCGAGATCGCCGTCTATCCAGCCGAGCAAAACGACAAGCAAGAGCTCTATTTCATGTGTGACGACATCGAGGCGTTCGTCACCGCCATGGCCGAACATCAAATCGCATGCCAGCCGGTGGAGAACCTGGGTTGGGGATTGCTCACGAGGTTGACCTTGCCAGGCGGCGGCGCGCTCGGCGTCTATCAACCGCGACACGTGAGGCCCTAGCCGCTTACGCGCGGCCCTTGTCGAGAATGGCCATAGAGATAGAGCTACGTCGGCTCTATTCGATTCCCGAGCCGGGACGCATCCACCATTTCTGCGTGGGCGTTGACCGCTATGTGATCGAAGACGGTGCCGAGAAGCTCCGTGGCACGGGCATCGAACCCTATGTGCGGCAAGACCGGCCGGAGCTCTACTTCAACGACCCGGATGGCGTGCTGGTGCAGCTTTCCGAGAAGGACTATCGCGGCTAGCGGCGCCATTAACCGGTGAAGAGCATGCGAGAAAAACCTGTCAACGTGGCGGTCGTTCAGGCGGCACCGATAGTCTTCGACCGGGACGCGACGATCGAGAAAACAGCGCGCCTTGCCGCCGACACCAGCGAGAAGGGCGCCGAGCTGATTCTGTTTCCCGAGGCCTTCGTGCCTGCCTATCCTCGCGGCCTCTCTTTCGGGATGGTGGTCGGAAGCCGCAGCCCGGAAGGCCGGCGCACGTGGCAACGTTACTGGGAGAATGCCGTTTTGGTGCCGAGCGCTTCGACCGAGCGCCTGGGAGAAATTGCCAAAGACGCCGGCGCGCTGCTCGCCATCGGCGTCATCGAGCGCGATCCAAGCGGAACGCTCTACTGCACGCTTTTGTACTTTGGTGCGGACGGCACGCTCCTCGGCAAGCATCGCAAGCTCAAGCCAACAGCGGCCGAGCGGCTCATCTGGGGCGAAGGCGACGGAAGCACACTTACGGTGTTGGACACAGAGCTCGGGAGGGTGGGCGGACTTATCTGCTGGGAGAACTACATGCCGCTCTCCAAAACCTGATCAAATCTGATCAAGCCCCGGTTCCTGCTTCACAGAGGATCGTTTCACCCCAGCGTGCGCTGGGGCCAGAGCGTTCCTCTCCACAGGCTTCAGTTCCGGTGAAGCTCACCGTACATAAAAGATTCTTCGCGGCGTTGAAATCACGATCTTTCGTAAGTCCGCACGCCGCACATTGAAATTGACGCTCACCCAGCGACAAGCTCTCCTTGATGGCACCACAACCGCTGCACATCTTGGAAGAAGCGAACCAGCGATTGGCAACCACAACATGGTTCCCGCGAAGGGCCGCCTTGTATTCGAGCTGGCGGCGAAATTCATGAAAGCCCATATCCGAGATCGCCCGTGCCAATCGACGGTTCGCAAGCATGCCTTTGACGTTCAGGTCCTCGATAGCGATCCAGCCGTAGTTGTTCGTCAAGTAAGTCGTGAGCTTGTGCAGAGAGTCTTGTCGGATGCAACTGAGCCGGTAGTGGAGTCGCGCTAGCTTTAGGCGCGCTTTTTCACGGTTTTTGGACCCCTTCCGTTTATGGGACAGTTGACGCCCCAATCGTCTCAGCTTCTTGAACTCGCGCCTCAGCGGTTTCGGTCCTTCAATCGCCTCCTCGTCTGACAACGTGGCCAGGCTCGCCAATCGATGGACCCCCAAGTCCACGCCCACCGCTGCTTGGCTCTCGCAGCGTTCGGGCTTGTCCTCGAGCTGCACCGTCAGGCTCACGAACCACTTGTCCGCCCTGCGCGATATCACCGCTGAGACCACAGTGCCTCGGAAGCGAAGCTCTTCTCGCATCCGCACCCACCCTAGCCCATGTTTCCCTTTTAGGTGTCTAAGTCATTGAGAACAAAGGATCGAGATCGGCGGTTTGTCTCTACGCTGACAGCACCTCCTCGGAGAAGGCTGGCGGGTCGCGTTCAACGATGCCGAGTGCAGTCAGGATCGAGTTGGCGCGAGCGGTGCCGCGCGTGACGACGCGCTTAGTCCGCCCAGAACCCAGCTGTAAGTCGACGACCCGGACCGAGCGTAGCGCTTGTAGTGCCTCGGTTGCGGACAGGTCGAGTTCGGCGACCTTGAGCTTTTTCTCAAGAGCCCGATGCACAAGGAAGGCCAGCGTAGCTACGAAAAGATGTGCCTCCACACGCTCATCGGTCTGGTGGTAAACGGGACGCATCTCAATGACATCCTTAAGGCATGAGAAGGCTCGCTCGACCTCGTTTAGGTCCTTGTAAAGGCGCACGGCGTCGACCGGAGAGAGGTTTTGCTCCTCGGTTTGAATAACGTACTTACCCTCGTAGGCTTGCTCGCGCTTGAGGTTGACGGGGTGCTCGAAGAAGCGGAAGCGACCGTTTTTGTACTCCCAGTCGTAGTAACGGTGACCGTGGTGGCGTGTCTGTATGCGCGCGGCGGCGGCACCGATTTTCTCGGGGGCTTTCAATCGTCCGTCGCGCACGCGGCGCTCGAGGGCCTCGAATGCCGCACGGGCACGCCCCATGGCCCGCAGCCTCTGCCCGCGCTCGTAGGCGAGCCTTTCGTCGCTGTGAACGACGAAGATGCGCACCCCAGACTGCTCGGAGCGGACTTCTTGCACACGAGTCTTAGGTGGCTCGGCTTTTTCGCTCACCGTGATGCCACCAGGGCAGTCGATCCACTCTCCGCTGGCGCGCTCGATGTAACGATAGACCTCCTCGCGCCGTCGTCTTTGCAGCCCGACGAGATAGCCCTGCTTGCGCGAGCGCACCACTGCCAGGCTGTCGCTCGTTACCATCCCTCGGTCGCCGACAAAAACCACGCGGTGCAAACCGAATCGTTCGTTGAGATCGTTGAGCACCTGCGGCACCGTTTTCGCGTCACGCCAGTTGCCGGCGAAAACATGGTGGGCGATCGGCCAACCGTCCACCATCACCAGACCGATAAGCACTTGCCGGTTACGCGGTCTGCGGTCGCGACTGTAGCCGTGGGCGCCGAGCCCCGGAGGGCCTTGACCTTCGAAGTACGTCGACGTCAGGTCGTAAAACACCATGTCAACCTCAAGCGAAAACAGATCCCGCAAGCACAAAAACAGCTCCTTCTCGATCTGTTCTTTGCGGGCATGCAGCTGGTCGAGCGTTCGGTACCATTGCTTGAGTTGGCGAAACTCCACGCGAACCCGCGGGGAGCGACTCGCTCGCCGTTCCCCATCATCGCGCCACTGCGGCACCCACCGCCGCCCCTGCCGGTCGCAGACGAAGTCGGTCTCGAGCCAGCGCGCCAGACCGTGCTCGCTTGACGGAGCACATAGCCGGTTGGCGACCAGCACCAAAGCTCGCTCGCTTAGCGCCACTCCGTCCCGCTTGCCGCGGCCCCCGAGCCGGTCGAGAATCTGCTCCAGCCCGAACTCGCGCCACAGCGTCGCCGTCACCAGCATCGGACCCCAATCCCACGCGTCTGCCCCCGCGACCTGCTCGGCTGCTCGCTCGGTGTCGGCCGGTTCACCGGCCCCAAGCAACCGATTGAGGGAGTCGAGATTGGCAACTAGAAGTTCCTTGCGCCCCAAGTTGCACACTACGCGTTGCTTCGGCTTGCCGTGCTCCCGATACGACTCGACCAGGCGGACATACTCATGTTGAACCCCTTTGCCGCCTGCGGCCCGAACGATGCGGAAGAACATAACCTGTCCTCACGCATACTACATGTCATTGTCCACGATTACAACGTATTAATGGCGCTCAAAGCACAATCTCTGTCTCTACGTTTTGGGCGAAATTCAACCCCCGTTCCTTTGAATTCAGTCACTTACGAGCGTTAGGGTGCTCATAAAGGGTAAACATGGGCTAGTGCGGACCAAAGAGGAGTTCGATTTGTCAGTGGACCCGTCACCGGAGCTCGTCATCGAGATTGACGTCACGAGCACTTCGATCCACAAGGACCCCATCTATGCCCAACTCGGGATACGAGAAGTGTGGCGATACGACGGCAACGCGCTTCGCATCGGCAAGCTCGTTGGCGAAGTCTATGTCGCGTCAGAAACGAGCGACGCTCTCCCGCTCGTGACGACCACTGTGCTCTCTCAATTTCTAGAGAGGAGTCGGGCCGCGACGCGTCCCGAGCTCGTGAAGTCGTTTCGGCAGTGGATCCGAGAGAACAGCGGCTGAGCGCGACGGCGGGCCTTCGATCGCATCGCGTAATGTGCCCAACTCAGCCGAAGCAAAAGACCTCTATCTCCTCGGCGTTCAGTTCTCAGATGGCCGAGGGCGGTCGTGCGCACCCCTATTGAAGAGGGAATCGCGCCACACCTTCTCGAAGATAGTCCGCGACGTGACTAATGTTCTAAGATTGGGTAAGGTGGTCAAGAGACCGTTTGCACTTTGTTCCTTAGGAAAAGCCGCTTCGATGTTGAGAGCGAAGAAACTGAAGGATATTCTCGAGCGAATCCGTTCTCACCTCGATACGGCGTTCGCCGAGCGACTACGAGGGGTGCTGCTCCACGGGTCCCGAGCTCGCGAGGAGGCAGAGCAGACCAGCGATCTCGACCTCCTGGTTTTGCTCGAGGAGCCGGTGAAGCTTGGTCAGGATCTTGAAACGATCGTTCAGGCGCTCTATCCGATCCAGCTCGAGCTCGATTACCCGATCCATGCTCTGCCCGTCTCGTTCACGGTATTCGAAGCGGGCCTCTACGCCATTCACAGGAATGCCAAGAGAGAGGGCGTCTTGCTGTGAGCGCGGAAGTTCGGGACTGGTGGGATCGCGCCGTCCGCGCCCTCGAGACGGCGAAAGCGATTCTGGAAGCCGTCCAGAAATCTCATCCCGAATCTTTTGGAAACTGACATCACCCGCTGTAGCCTACCCCATAACAACTACCGTGGCGGGGAGCCGCCTTCGCACCTGCGGTGATAACTCGCACAACGCGGGTCGGTCACTACGCGCGGCCCGATGTGTTCACACGAACGATCGACGAGCACCCGTCGCGCTCGGTAACACACCAAGCGGACTAGGCCTCCCCGGCGTCAGACGGGAAGGGCGGGAGCTCCCCTTCGGAACCGGCGGATTTCGGAACCGGCGGTGCGATCAGCTTGAAGAGCGTCGGGAAGACCACGCCTGTCGCGATCGCCAAGAAAATCACCGCGGCGCTCATGCTCGCGTCGAGGACGCCCATCTCGCGGCCGAGAGCGGCGATGGCGACGAGCAGTGTGAGGGGCGTCGCCAAGAGAAAGGCCCCCGCGAGAACGGAACGTAATCTCAAGCCGAGAAACAACAGCAATATCGTTGGGAGGAGCTTTGCGAGAAGAGAGGCCGCTCCCAATACCATCAGACTTCTACCAAGCGTAGAGAGGTTTCCGATTGCGGACCACTCGAACGTGACGCCGACGTTGATGAAGAAGATGGGCACGAAGAATCCTTGCCCGAGCGCGGTCAGTTTCGTTTCCAGGACACCCGTCTCCCTGAAGACATAGGCAAAGAGCATCCCGGCGAGAAAGGCGCCGAGGATCGCTTCGAGTCCCACCCACGCGGCGACCGCCGTCAGGCCGAGCATGAGCACGAAGCCGAAACGCACGCCGAGCTCGGATGGATCTTCTTCGGGAACCCATCTCTGAAAGCTGTGCGGGGAACCACCAAACCGCGAGCCGCAAGAACATGAGCAGCGAGAGCGCGAGGAAAAAAAGCAACAGCACGCGAAGCGCCGCGGCGGCGAGCGCCAAGCTCAAGCCGTGGCTATGCACGAGGTGGTAGCCCGTCAACGTGAGGAGCGTCAGAAGCTCGCCAATCGATCCCACGAGCAGGAGGATCTGTCCCCAGCGCGTCTTCGAAGCGTTGCTTTCGACGAGCGCCACCAGAAGAACACCTACCGACATCGCCCCGATCACGAGCCCCATGAAAAAAGACATCTCGAGACGTATGGCGATGTAGCTCGCGGTCACGAGCACGAGGGTCGCGATGGCGAAAGCGAGCGCGACGGTGCCTTTCCCTTCGCGTTCGACGCGGTTGAAGTCAATCTCCATCCCGACGAGGAACATGAGATAGACGAAACCGAGCTCCGCGAGAAAATGGGTCGCCCCGCCTTCGTGCACGAGCCCCAAAGCGCCGATGGCGAGCCCATAGAGAATTTCCACGACGGCCGCGGGCACGCGGACGCGCGACGCCACCATCGGCATGATAAAGGCGCCCAAATAGAAAACGACGAGCGAAAGGGCTTCAGCCAGCTCCATGCACGCGCTCGCGGTAAGAGAGCGCCAGAACGGAGCTCTTGCACCGTGCAATAATCTGGAGCCCTGTATCCGGATT
Organism: Candidatus Marinacidobacterales bacterium; assembly: GCA_965197495.1. Classification (GTDB taxonomy): domain Bacteria; phylum Acidobacteriota; class Vicinamibacteria; order Marinacidobacterales; family SMYC01; genus SMYC01. The sequence goes on along the minus strand of OZ240210.1, from coordinate 6,670,379 downwards.
GAAGACCGAGGCTCGCTGGCCCGCGCGGTGGGAGATGACGAGGAGGTCTCCGTCGCCCGCGAGGGTCTCGATCTCTTTGGCGGGGTTTCCTTCCATGACGATTTGCTCAATCTTGATGTGATAGAGCGAGCCGACTTCCATGACGGTGTCGAGCGCTTCTTTCTGCTCGTCGACGCTCTCCTGGCCGACGATGAAAGTGGGCGGCGTCACGACGACCGCAGCGAGCTCGACGTTCAGCTGGCGCGAAATGTCGGTCGCCAGCTCGGCGGCAAGTATCGATGCGTCGGGGTCGAGCACCGGAAGAAGAATCCGCCGATAGGGTTGGCTCCCGGCGGCAAGGAGCACCGGACAGTCCAGTGTATCGAGTGCATCGGCAAACCAGGGACGCCGGAGCCCGATGCGGCCCCAGAAGTCGACGGGTGTTTTCGGCAAGACGAGACAGCCGCAATCGAGGCCGGGAAGGTCGCGGCGCACGACGGTCATGAGCGAGTCCGTCGCGTTGATCGTTTGCGTTTCCATCTTGCCGCTTTCGAGCGCTACACTCGGTGTCGGCAAGTTCTTCGGCGTCAATGCCCGCGACGTTCGTGTGCGCGTTTGGTCCACGAGATAGCGCACTTCTTCCCAAAATTCCGGAGGCGGCTCGCTCGTGCTGAGGGCAATCGTCCGCACCCCGTATTGAAGAGGGAAGCGCGCCACACCTTCTCGAAGATAATCGGCAATGTAGGGAAGAACCTCGGGCTCGCCGGTCAGGAGCAGGCGGTCGCCTTTCCGAATGATGACGTGGCCGTGGGGCACCACGTAGCGGTCGTCTCGATAAATGGCCGCGACGAGCCAACGTCGGGCGCGCAAATCTTGGACGCGTGTGTCAACAGCCGGTGAGCTGCGCAGCACCGGGATCTCCAGAATCTCGCCCTGTTCGAGCCCAACGCCGCTCGCGATCTGATGGGCACGCTCGATTCGGTTTTTGATCAGGCCAGCCACCGCCGACGGACGGCTGACGAGCTCGGCACCCACGGCTTTGAACCACTCCTGGTGCTCGGGGCGGCGCACAACGGCGATTGTCGCCGGCGGGTCCTGAATGCTGCTCGCGACGCGGCAGGCTTCGGCATTGACTTCGTCTTTGTTGGTGACCGCCGCGAGCCATTCGGCTCCGACGAGGCCCGCTTCTTTCAAATTCAAGAGGCTCGTCCCGTCTTTTGCGAAGAGCCGCACGTCGCGGTCCGGAAGCTCGTTCTCGACCCGGGCGAGACGTTCCTCGTCGGGGTCGAGAACGGCGATGTCCCAACTATCCGACAAAACGCGGGCGAGCGCACGCCCGGTTTGTCCGGCGCCGACAACGAGGACGCGGCGCCTCAGCGGTGCCGACTCTTCAGCCGTCGTGTCAGTCTCAGTGGGTTCGGGTTTGTCGCTAGTGTCGGCCATTGGATAAATCTCGGATCTCAGCCTGGCTTGGCTTATCAGTACCCTATAGCGGCGCTCACGCGATAGGGCTCGACGCCGCCGCGAAGCTCGTGGCGCGCATGGTCGAGAACAATCGCGCTCGGTCGTCCAAAATTAGTAGCGATGAATCCTTCGCTTGCAAAGGTGATGTCGTGGCCACGTGCGCGAAGCCCGTCGGCAACGTCGCTCGAGAAGCCTGTCTCCACGAGCAGTGTGGGAGCACTCTCGCAATGGATGCGTGGCGCGGCGACGGCGTCTTTCGGCCCCATCCCGTGGTCCAGCATTGCGAGCAGCACTTGCAGGACCGCGCTCATGATCTTGCGCCCGCCCGGTGAGCCCACCGCGGCCCGGCGTGCCTCGCCGTCGAACAAGAGACAAGGCGCGGCAGCGTGAAGCGCGCGTTTTCCTGGACTCACGGAGCTCTTGTGGCCGGGCTCGGGGTCGAACCACATCATCCCGTTGTTTAGCACAACACCTAGCTCTGGCGCCGTGACTCCCGAGCCAAAGCGGGCGCCGAGCGTCCCGGTCAGCGCGACCATGTTGCCGCCCGCGTCGATGACGTTCAAATGCGTCGTCTGCTGACTGGTGCTTTCACCTGAGCCTCGAAGCGAGCTCGGCGATTTCGAGTCGTAGCGCCAAGGATCACCCTCTGGAACCGTCTCGAGGCGATGGCCTTCGGCCGTCATGAGCTTCCGGCGCTCGGCAAGGTATTCGTCCGAGGATAAGCCCTCGAATGGTATCGCCAAAAGCTCGCTGTCGCCGAGATAGCGATAACGATCGGTGAACGCCATCCGAAGTGCTTCCGCGATCAGATGCAGGCGCGACACCGCGTCGTACGGGAGAGAGGCGAGGTCGAAGCCATCTAAGAGTGAGAGTGCAAAAGCGAGCGTCGGTCCACCGCTATTCTCCGGGAGCGTCGCGATGGTGGCATCACGATAGCGCACCCACAGCGGGTCGAAGCGGCGCGCTTTGTATTGCGCCAAATCGTCGAGGCTCAAGATGCCGCCGCCTGCGCGGACGCCGTCGACGATCGCGGATGCGAGCGAGCCCGTGTAAAACGACTGCGGCCCTTCTTCCGCGACAACGGCGAAGGTGCGGGCGAGCTCCTCCTGGCGAAGCCCGCCGGCCGCTCCCGGTACTTTGGGCGTCCCGTCCGGCTCGAAGAAGATCGCCATCGTGTGGTCGAAGGCTTTCAAGCGTGCGGCGGACGCCGCGGACTGCGTGAAGAAATACTCGTCGACAGGAACGCCTTCGGCAAGCCGGATGGCAGGCGCGAAGAGCTCTTTCCACGGTTTCTTGCCCTCCGCTTCGTGCAGCATCGCGAGCGCGGCGACGGTGCCTGGCACGGCGACCGCGCGGTGGCCCGTCTCGGCGGCGTCGTCGACGGTGGCGCGCCAGCCATAGAGCCCGTCGCTTTTGAGATCGGCGCCGACGAGATCGAACATCGCCTCGTGCGACTTCTGGGGTGCTCTGGCACTTCCTTCGTAACAGCTCGTCGTCGCGCGCTTCGCATCGTAAGACACGGCGTAGGCGCAGCCGCCGAGGCCGCTCATGAATGGCTCGACAACAGAAATCGCGAGCGCCGTGGCGACGGCCGCATCGGCCGCGTTGCCGCCGCTTCGTAAGATCTCGACGCCCGCCTCGGCCGCGAGCGGATGCATCGTCGTCACCATGCCGTTCTCGGCGACGGCTTCGCTCTTCGCGATGCGCTTTTGGCTGTGCGTGGGGTCGATCGTGCTCACGTCAACACGTCAGGCGTTCTACGAAAAGGGACAGCGTCCGTTCGTAAGCGAGCTTCGAAGCCGCTTCGTCGTAGCCCCCGCGGCGGTCGCAGTTGAAGCCGTGCCCAGCAGGGTAGACGTGCACGACAGCGTCCGCGTGCGCCTTCTGGATAGCCTCGACATCACTCAGCGGAATCGACGGGTCGGTCTCACCGAAGTGCATCAGAAGCGGGCATCGTTCTTTCTCGTCGATGTACGGCATGATCTGACCGCCGTAGTAGACGACCGCAGCGGCGATGTCGAGCCGCGTGGCGGAGTGATAGGCCATCGTCCCGCCCCAGCAATAGCCCACGGTGCCGACTTTGAGCCCCCCCTCTTTCAACACGTCCGCAGCAGCGTCGATGTCTTTCATCGTATCGTCCCAAGAGAACTCTTCGCGAAGCGCGCGGCCCCGGGCCACGTCGTCGCCGGTATAGTCGAGCTCAGCGTCCTCGAGCGAGCTGCGATCGTAGAGCGCCGGGGCGATCGCCGTATAGCCTTCTCGAGCGAAGCGATCGCACACGTCTCGGATATGCCCGTTGACACCGAAAATCTCCTGAAGCACGACGACGCCACCTTTGGCAGACTCCGGCGGGTCGGCGCGATAGGCGCCGAGCGTGTGACCGTCAGCGGCCGTCAGTGTTAGTTTGTTCCCCACGACTATCCTCCAACAACGTTGCTGCCCGAGACCACGACGGCAAGGCGCTGGCCGCGGAAGCTTTCCCGAAACCGACGCGCTGCGGCGAGCGTCACCGCGCCCGTCCCTTCGACCTTCAATCCAAGCTCACGCTCGATGAGCGCCATCGCGTCAGTGACGCTCTTTTCCGGAACGAGCATCACGTCATCCGCGACGTCCACCATCACCTCGACCGCCTCGGGCACGGGCACGCGGGTCGCCACGCCGTCCGCTATGGTCCTTATCGGCTCGGTGGTAACTACGACACGGCGCTCGCGGAACGAACGCTCCATCGCGGGCGCCTGGTCGGCGCCGACGGCCACGACACGCGTCTCCGGCATGTTCGCTTTCACCCAGCTCCCGATGCCGTTCACGAGCGCGCCGTTTCCGAGTGGGACGAGCACCGCGTCGAAGGGCTCGGGCCATCGAGCGAGCTCAGGAGCGATCGTGCCGGCGCCTTCGGTGATCGCGGCGTCCCGGCCGTCCTCGACGAACGTCAGCCTTTCGGCTTCGGCGTAGGCGCGGCAAGCGTCTTTCGAGGCGTCGAAGTCATGCCCCACGAGCCGAACGTCGGCGCCCAAGGCGCGCATCTTCTCTATCTTGAATGGGTTCGCCGTCGTTGCCGCATAGACGATGATCGGGATGTCGTGCTTGCGCGCCGCATAGGCGAGCCCCTGGCCGAAGTTTCCGGCCGACGCACAAATCCAAGGGCGCGCTGCATTATCCATATTGAGGTGTGTGAAATATTCCGCGCCCCGACCTTTGAACGAGCGGATAGGGTTGACGCATTCGACCTTCAGCACGATGTCCATCCCGAGCTGCTCGTTGAGGGCGTCGCTTTTGAACTGCGGCGAGTCCAGAAAGACAGGGTCGATCACTGAGCGCGCGTGCTCGATATTCGCGACCGAGATCGCGGAGGCCGTCTTCATGACGGCTGATCCTACCGCAACTCGCTCTCTTTCTCGGGCGTAATGTTCTTCATTCGCGGGGCGTTTTCCTCGCCGCGATTGCGCCAAAGGCCAAACATGACAGCGAGGACACCGAGAATCGCTTCATCGAGCAAAAGAATCGGGTCGGGCGTAACCATGTCGACGGCGAAGAGAGCTGCGAGAACGAGAAAGAGCTGCGGGAACTTCAGCCGTGACAGGAAACCGCGGATGAGTCCCTGGCGTTCTTCCTTGCCGATTGGTGGTGCCATACCTTCCATATTACCGCGCGCGGCGCGCTGGCGGATATCGCCGCGGCGAAGGATAATCGGCTATGGCATTGGATGCGGTCGCCACGAAGTACTGGCACGCGCTTGCCGACGGGCGTCTCCAATGCGATCTCTGTCCGCGCTTCTGCAAGCTCAACGAGGGCCAACGCGGCATGTGCTTCGTGCGGGCGCGCGAAGACGACGCCGTCGTGCTGACGACCTATGGCCGCTCCAGCGGATTCTGCATCGACCCCATCGAGAAAAAGCCTGTGAATCATTTCTACCCGGAAAGCTCGGTGTTATCTTTCGGGACCGCGGGGTGCAACCTCGCCTGTCGGTTTTGCCAGAACTAGGACATCAGCAAGTCGCGCGAAGTGAGCCGGCTGTCCGACCAAGCCTCTCCCGACGCGATTGCGCGGACTGCGGCGGAGAACGGGTGCCGGAGCGTGGCGTTCACTTACAACGACCCGACCATCTTTCTCGAATATGCCGTCGATGTCGCCGACGCTTGCCGGGCGCGCGACGTCAAGGCAGTCGCGGTAACGGCGGGCTACATCACCGAGAAACCTCGCGAAGAGCTCTACGCGCATCTCGACGCTGCGGACGTGGACCTGAAGGCGTTCACCGAGCGGTTCTACAAGAAGATCTGCGCAGGTGCGCTCGCGCCGGTTCTCGACACGCTCTGCTACATCGCTCGGGAGACGGATGTCTGGCTCGAGCTGACGACGCTACTCATTCCAGGAGAGAACGACTCGGACGGTGAGCTCGACGAAATGACGGCGTGGGTCGTCGAGAATTTGGGTCCGGACGTCCCGATGCATTTCACCGCGTTTCACCCGGACTGGAAGATGCTCGACAAGCCCAGCACGTCTCCGGAGACTTTGAGCCGGGCACGGTCGATCGCCACGCGAAACGGTGTTCGCTTCCCTTATACCGGCAACGTCCACGACAAAGCCGGGGGAGCACCTATTGTCACGCGTGCGGAGAAATCCTCATCGGGCGCGACTGGTACGAGCTGTCGGATTGGAATCTGTCGGAGGTTGGGCGGTGCCGTTCCTGCGCCACGGTGTGTCCCGGTGTTTTCGCCAAGCATCCGGGTCGCTGGGGCTCGCGCCGCCAGCCGGTGAGGCTGTCGCCCTAAAAACCTAGCCAGGTAAACCTGAAAGCTCGGCCGCTCCTCAAATCGTGTGCATGAGGCGCCTTAACCCTAATCGCAAAATCTTCGAAGCACGAAAACGCGAAACAGCCGCACTGGGCGCAGGCGAGAAGCTCGTGCTGGGGCACCCGCTCGCCGCCACTATAGGTGATTCTGCACGGTGTATGCAGAACCTGGAAAAGGTGCTATTCACGGGGCCAAAGACCTCAGATACGGTGACGTTTATTTGCGATTAGGGTTAACCCTAATCGCAAAATCTTCGAAGCACGAAAACGCGAAACAGCCGCACTGGGCGCAGGCGAGAGGCTCGTGCTGGGGTACCCACTCGCCGCCACTATAGGTGATTCTGCACGGTGTATGCAGAACCTGGAAAAGGTGCTATTCACGGGGCCAAAGACCTCAGACACGGTGACGTTTATTTGCGATTAGGGTTAAGAATGGCCACAGAGACACAGCGCGGCGGAGCCGCAACCAAATTGGAAGACGGCTCCGCCGCGAGCGGTCAGCGGTCAGCATTCAGCGGTCAGCTCGTGGTGCTCGGCGCTTCGCGCCTCGGTCCCATTCTCAGTGTGCGCCGTCCCAATTCTTCGCCGCGGTGCCTCTTCTAACTGATTTACCCTCTTGCGGATCCGGCCGCAGCCGCTCAAATTCTTGCAAGAAATAGAAGCTTTTTCGGGTTAGTAGTACAGAGACACAGCGCGGCGGAGCCGCAACCAAATCTCCGCTGCGAGCGGTCAGCGGTCAGCATTCAGCGGTCAGCTCGTGGTGCTCGGCGCTTCGCGCCTCATCTCATTCTCAGCACGGACTCGCCCAGAATCCTTCGCCGCCGTACCCCCTGCTAATTCATTTACGCTCTGGCAGATCCAACCACCGCCCCTCAAATTCTTGCTAATAAAACAAGGATGTCAAGGAAACGTAGTACAGAGTTTCGAAAACACTTACCGTTTCCGATGCGCGCGACGAGATCTTCCAGGGAGCTCACGATGTTATCGTCCGCCGGGATGACGCTGCTAGCAGCGTCGAACACAGAGGCAACAATAGAGCCCGCCGAGTGCTCTTCGCTCGCTCTTGCTTTCTCTGTACTACTAACCCGAAAAAGCTTTTATTTCTTGCAAGAATTTGAGCGGCTGCGGCCGGATCCGCAAGAGCGTAAATCAGTTAGAAGAGGCACCGCGGCGAAGAATTGGGACGGCGCACACTGAGAATGGGACCGAGGCGCGAAGCGCCGAGCACCACGAGCTGACCGCTGAATGCTGACCGCTGACCGCTCGCGGCGGAGCCGTCCTCCAATTTGGTTGCGGCTCCGCCGCGCTGTGCCTCTGTGGCCATCCCCTTTGGTTGCGGCCGCAGGCTGCGCTTGGACGAAGTTCGAAAGTGTGAACAAGATCCTCGTTTCTGAGCGGTTAGAGCCTAGATCAATATTAGTCGGACCTTCCACGGATGAACAAGCGTAAGTGTGGGCATCATTGGCTTTGTTTTTGAAGAGAGGTGTGTGTACTGCTTACATCGTGCGGGGGTTGATTTCGAGCAGGTTGAATGCTTTGTGCTGCAAGGGTGTGGGGCGAGTGATGCTGACGAAGGACAGGCCGCGGGCTTCGTTTTCGACCTGATTTTTCGTGACCGTAGCAAGATCAGAAAGAAGCGTTCTGAAACTGTGGACGGGCAACCCGTCGGGAGTCTTCTTGGTAGAAGCCTTTGCCTGGGCGGAGTCTGAAGGCGTTGCTGGGCTGACGATGGATGAGCGTTTGGCATGGGCACCGTCAGGGTCGTCGTCGTCAAACAAGATCGGGACGAGGGCTTTTCGCATGTGCCATTCCACGTAGTAGGCGAGCATGCAAAGAAAGATGTGAGCTCGAACTCGCTCAGCGTTGTAGTGATAGATGGGCCGTACTTTCAAATCCACGGTTTTGCAGCAACGAAAAGCGCGTTCAACGACTGCCAAGCCTTTGTAGGTCCTGACAGCTTCGTCTGCGGAGATGGCCTCTTCGGTGAGGCTTGTTCGGATGATATAGATGCTGTCGAGGGCCGCCTCACGCTCGATGTTTTCGTTGTCGCGCTCGAAGTCGAAGCCGTCGTCCGTAATGGTGTAGCGAAAGTGCTTGCCCATCTTGCTCCGAGCGAACACTCGACCCAATCGTATGCCGATGGTATCTTTGCCTCGCAAAGGACGTTGGTCTCGCTTCGTCGCTTTGCTAATCACTTCTAGCTTTGACTCCGTCGACACAAGCATCTCTTCTCGCTTCCGCGCCCGCTCGGTAGCAAGAAGAGGGTTGCGGCAGGCGATGAGTCGCTCACCAGGGAAGCTAGGATGGTGGATCTCCGCTAGGTCGAGTTCATCGAACAGAGAAGGCTGCAGCATTCCGTCTTTTGCAAGTCGCTGAATCTGAGGGGCACGAAGTGAGCTGATCCACTCGAGACCTTCCTCCGGTCGAAGTTCCTCGCGAATCCGGGCTTCGGTGATCATCCCTCGGTCACCTACGAAGACGATACTGTCAAGCTCAAAACGTTCTCGGACTTTGCGAATTTGGCTCCCCAGTGTTGCGGGATCTCCGGTGTTGCCTTCGAACACCTCTACCCCGACCGGCCGACCATCACGCTCACACAGTAAGCCGAACACGACCTGCAACTTGTTTTTCTTGCCGTCTCTCGAGTAACCGAGCTTCGCCAGAGGGCACGACCGACCTTCTACCCAAGTCGACGTCAAGTCGTAGAGAACCAGGCTGCCCTGCTGCAGATGGCGTTTCGCCAGTTTCTTCTCTATGGCTGCTTGGCGGCTCAAAAGCCAATCCAGGGAATCATACAACTCATCCTCGTTGGTGTCTTCAACTCCAACACACTCACCCAATGACGAAGTCAAGGTCTGTTTCGATAGACCACGGGCCGTGGCCAACTTGGAGCCCGGCTCTACGATTCGCGCCACAATCATCGCCACGACGAGGTCACGCTCTCGGCGCTGGCGGCTATGGATGATTCGCTCGAGGCCAACTTTGCGCAGCGTTCCCAGCACGGCCGCAACATGTCCGTGAGGCTTGCTTCTGGTGATCTCGAACTGCTGAGCCTCACCCAAATCCACGTTGCCCTTCAGCAACTGGCGAAGAGCTTCAATTCGCGCGGGCTTCCACTTCGAGATGTTGGCGACGGTCCTCGTTTTGGGCGCACCGCCTTCGCGGTAGCTTTCGCGGATGAGAATCGCTGGGGGCGAGTTGCGGTTCGGCACCTTGGCGATGTACATGCGCCGACTATACAGGATTAAATCAGTAAAATAAACTGTTCTGTCACTATTACATGCTTACACATTACATTTCGAACCGCCGCATCTGCTTTAAACGTACGGGTTTACATGCGTCTAGCCGGCGGAAGTTTCGATTAAGAAAAGCTTAACGCAAAGGCGCAAAGTCGCGAAGGCGCAAAGAAAAGACAAGAAAAGACAAGAAGATGAAAGGAGACGCTTTTGTCGCTACGTTTTTGGCGCCTTAAGCTGTCAGAACCGAGGATTTTCAACGCAACCGAAAAGGCGCAAAAAAAAAGAGCGTCGAGGTCGCAGAAGGTGATGGCCCGCTCGAAGTGATGGTCCACAATCAGTGGTCGCGCGTGCCTTGACGCCACGGCGCGGTTTTTAGAAGCCAGACGAGCGCGAGCGTCTGCAGCGCTAGCGTCGTGCCAAAGGCCACCCGAAATCCTGCCGGGGAGAACGGTGCGCCGGGCTCGGAGTGGTGTTGAACGATCGCGCCGATGCCTGCTTGGAGCGCGAAGGCGCCGACGAAAACGAAGACGTTGAGCGCCGTATTGACGCGGCCCGCCATCGCGATCGGAAACGAGCGCGTCAAGATCACATAGCTCAACATACCGGCCGCGCCGAACAGGCCGAACCCTGACCACAGCACGTGCGCGTAGCCCGTCCACTCCAAAACGAGGCCGAGCTGCGCGCACTGGAACGCGATGGACGAGCCGATCCAGACCGCGACGGTGGGGACGCCGAGGCGGCCGAGCCGCTCCGCAAGAAACCCCAAGCTGATGAAGCCGACGCCCATCGTAGAGGCGAGCATCAGGAGATGGGTTGCAACCTCATCCCGCGGAAGCTCGGCCACCGTCGCAAGCCATGGGCCAGCCCAAAGGCTTTGGATCGCGAGATAGGCGCCCTGATGCACGATCGAGAACGGCGCAATGCTCCAGAAGACACGGCTCTTAAAGACGTCGGCAAGTCCGCGCGTGACCCCACCGAGACTCTCTTTCGGATGTGCGCTCTTATTGTCGGTCACCACGAAGAACAAAACCGCAGCACATAGGACGCTCGCCGCCGATAGCCAGGCAAAAAGCGCCCGCCAACCGATGTAACCGATCGCCCATTCTACCGGGACCGTGGCCGTCAGCGCTCCAGCGGCGCCGACCGCCATCACCGAGCCGTTCATAAAAGGCAAGCGCGCCGCGGGAGCCCAAAGGATGAAAGCGTGGAACGAAGCCATCAAACAGGCCGAGACGCCGAGACCGATGAGCGCACGGCCGAGTGCGAGGCCGTTAGGCGTCTCAGCGGCCCCGAACACGAGGGCGCCAAAAGCCGCGAATAGTAGGAGAGCGGCCTCGGTTCGGCGGGGCCCATAGCGGTCGAGAGCCACGCCGACTGGGAGCTGAACGCTCGCGAAAGCGAGAAAATACACGCTCGTGAGAAAGCCGACCGCCCATGCATCGATAGCGAGCTCGGCGATGAGGTCCGCCGAGATCACGGCGTTCACCGAGCGAAACAGCTGGGATACGAAGTAGCCGAGGGCGAAGGGGAGGAAGACTCGGGACCAAAACATCGAAGGCTTCGCAGTCTAACATCCTGGCATCGGGCGCGTTTTTGGATCCGTCCGGGACAAGGCCTAAGATAGTTGGGGTAGGTAAGCAGTTGAACCTGCAAAAACGACTCGAGACGGAAGTCGAGACGCTCCGGACTCAGGGTACGGTCGAAGTGTTCATCTAGTTGGTATATGCTGCCGCACTAAGAAATGAAGAGGTAAGCGATCACCATGAGCAAGAAACTGAGTCGACGGGAGTTCGTCAAATCCGGGGCGGCGGCGGCTGGGTTGGCCGCGGCCTCGCAAACGGTTGGAGCAGCGCCGACCATGATCACGCCGCAAAGTGTCAAGCCGGTCGTGATCGCATCGGGCAATGGCAATAGGTACAAGAACGGGGGCGACGAGACCTGCGTCGAGCTCGCGTTTCGTTTGATGACGGGCGGCCGAGACGTCCTCGAGAGCCTCATCGCCGGCGTCGCGATCGTTGAGCTTGACCCGACAGAGGCTGGCGTCGGCTATGGCGGTCTGCCGAACGCGGACGGGGTCGTGCAGCTCGATTCGTGCTGTATGCACGGCCCGAAAAAGCGCGCCGGCAGCGTCGCCGCGATCGAAGGCGTGCGAACGCCCGCGCAGGTAGCTCATGCGGTGATGGAACACACGGATCATCACCTCCTCGTCAGCACCGGCGCCCAGAGCTTCGCGCGCAATATGGGCTTCGAGATCGAAGATGATTTGAACACGGAACTCTCGCGCGAGCGTTGGCTTGAGTGGAAGCGACGCATCGATCCGAGGCACTATCTCGACCCGCAAAAACGCGCCGAAGCCGGCCTCGAGGCCGGCGTGCAGATGGTGCGCGAAGGGCTCATCGATGAAGAGCACTTCTGGGGCACCATCAACTGCGACGGTGTTGGGCCGAACGGAGACGTTTGCGGTGTGACGACTACGAGCGGGCTCGCGTGGAAGATCCCGGGACGCGTCGGCGATTCGCCCATCTTCGGAGCGGGCCTCTACGTGGACAACGAGGTCGGCGCTGCGGGCTCGACGGGGCGGGGTGAAGCGAATCTCTACGGGCTTTGCTCCTTCTTCGTCGTCGAAGAGATGCGCCGCGGTGCGTCTCCGAAGGATGCAGGCATGGCTGCTTTGAAGCGCGTTCAAGCGAACACGGTCGAGAAGCGGCTTCTCAACAGCCGCGGCCTTCCGAGCTTCGGGCTTTCGTTCTACGTGGCGAACAAGAACGGCGACTTCGCGGGCGTTTCGATGTACGCGAGCGAGCGCTCGAAATATGCCGTCTGCACGGAGAACGGCGCCGAGTCGCTGCCGCTCGAGCCGCTCTTCGACGGAAGCTGGACGGACGAATAGTTATTGCCACTATTGCCATTATTGGAGGGGCCAGCGGGCTATCACATCGCGCCGGCCGCGGAGGCGGGCCCTACCGCGGCCCGCCCATGCGGTTTGGACCAACGGCCTGGTGACCAGCCTGTGGCGTGACACAGTCAACAATGCCAAAAGGGCCCCAGATGCGTTTCCACTGCAATTTGTTCATGATGTGCCCGCGGAGCTCTTCCGGGTCGTAGTCGAAGGAGAAGTCGAAAACGATGCGATCCCTCGGCCCGCGCTCCTTTTTCTCGCTTTGCTGGGACCAGGCGGGCGCGGCCATAACGAGAATCAGAACGGTGACGGCTCCGTAGCGCCCGCGCATTTCCCAAAGGCTAGGGCCGTTTCGAGCCATTGTCAAGCACGAGAGTAAGTTGCGACGATCCCTCCGACGCAATAAGATGCTAGATTCGGAGGCGCTAGGGAAGCTCTCTTGAAAATTCTGGCTATCACCGCCGGCGCGGCAAACATGTATTGCGGGAGTTGTCTCCGTGACAACGCTCTTGCAACCGAGCTTCGCCGCCAAGGGCACGACGTGACTTTGGTGCCGATCTACACGCCGACGCGCACCGACGAGCCCAACGTGAGCGAGGCGCGCGTTCTCTACGGTGGAGTAAACGTTTATCTTCAGCAGACGGTCCCGCTGTTTCGCCGTACGCCCAAGTTCATCGATCGTTTCTTCGACTCGAAATGGGTCATGCAGCTTTTGAGCAAGATCTCGGTCTCGACCGATCCCGCAAAGCTCGCCGAGCTCACGGTCTCGACGTTGAAAGGCGAGCACGGCTTTCAGAAGAAGGAAGTCCGCAAGCTGACCGATTGGCTAAAGGCGCAGCCCAAGCCCGATGTCATCATCTTGCCCAACTCGCTCATGATCGGCCTCGCGCTCCCGCTCGCACGAGCGCTCGAAGTGCCCATCGTCTGTACGCTCCAAGGGGAGGACTTGTTTCTCGACGGTCTTCCGGCATCCCACCGAGCGGAGGCCATTCAGCTCATCCGAGAACAGGTCGAGCACGTCGACGCGTTCATGGCGGTGAGCGACTACTACGCGGATTTCATGGGTAAGCTTCTCGCGATCCCGGCGGAGAAGATGACCATGGTACCGCTCGGTATCAACCTCGAGGGATATGAGTTACCTGGGCCGCCCGAGTCAGACGACGGCCCTCTCAAAATCGGCTACTTCGCACGCATAGCGCCCGAGAAAGGACTTCACAACCTCGTGGAGGCCTATCGGTTGTTGCGCGAGCGTAGCGATTTGCCCGCGACGCGACTCGAGGTTGCGGGCTATCTCGGACGCGAGCACCGCGACTATCTGGCCAAGGCCGAAAGTGACATGCACCGCTGCGGGCTCGGAGACGAGTTCCACTATCACGGTGTGCTCGATCGGCGGGAGAAGATCGATTTCTTGCGCTCGCTGGCCGTGGCCTCGGTGCCGACGGATTACGAAGAGCCGAAAGGGATCTTTCTCCTGGAAGCGATGGCCGCAGGGACACCGGTAGTCCAGCCGCGCAAGGGCGCTTTCGCCGAGATCGTGGAAAAAACGAGCGGTGGTTTGATCGTCGACGCGGACGACGCCGCTGCACTCGCAGAAACACTGGCGCGCTTGTGTCTGGACGCGTCGGAGCGCCAGGAACTCGGGCACCGAGGCTCCGAAGGCGTCCGGCGTCACTACAGTGTTTCGGACATGGCGCGACAATCGGTCGCAGTTTTCGAGAAACTCGCTGCTCGGGAGCCGGTTTCTGAAAAGCGGCCAGTGGAAACGGGAGCCGTCACGGTTTGAGTAACTTGAGCACCGAAATCGAAGAGAAGATTGCGAGCGCCAAAGAAGCGCTCGACGCGCACGTATGTGAGATTGTGGAATGGCATTTTGATCCCGAGACGGGGACACCCTTCTGGCTCGATTTCCAGGAGAAGCTCGACTTCGACCCGCGCAAAGACATCCAAGCGTTCGAGGATTTGCGGCGATTCCCGCTCTTCGAAGACGAGTGGCTCCGGGGAGGTCCGCTCAGGCGCTGGGTGCCGAAGGCGTATCAGGATCGTCCCATCTATGTCTTCGAGACCGGGGGCACGACGGGCATTCCCAAGAGCCGCGTGGCGATCGACGACTTCCGCATCGACTACGAGCTTTTCAGCGAGACCCTTCCCGAAGAGTATTTCCCGAAGGGCGCGAATTGGCTCATGCTCGGCCCGTCCGGGCCGCGCCGCTTGCGACTCGCGGTAGAGCATCTCGCGCAGTACCGCGGCGGTATCTGTTTCGGACTCGACTTGGATCCGCGTTGGGTGATCAAGCTCATCAATAAAGGGTGGACGGAGCATCTCGAGGCGTACAAGAACCACGTGATCGATCAGGCCATGACGCTCTTGAGTGCGGGGCACGACTTGAAGGTGTTGTTCACAACCCCAAAGCTCCTCGAGGCCTTCGCGCTCCGGCTCGAGGACGAAGGCTCGAGTATCAAGGAAGCCGGTTTCACGGGAATCTTTTCCGGTGGCACCGAGTTCACCCCGCAATGGACGCGCTTTGCGGTCGAAGAGCTTCTCGACGGCGTCTATATCACGCCGACCTACGGCAATACGTTGATGGGCCTTGCCGGGTCGAAGCCGGTCGGGCCGCACGATGGCTACAAGATTACTTATTACGCGCCGCAGCCGCGGGCGGTTATCGAAGTCGTCGACCCCGATGACGGGCGCAGCGTGGTCGGCTACGGAGAGTCCGGCCGCGTTCGTCTCACGACGTTGACCAAAGAGTTCTTCGTGCCCGGCTTTCTCGAACGCGACGAAGGCGAGCGGGAAGAGCCGTACGACACCTATCCGTGGGACGGCGTCAGCGGCGTCCGGCCATTCCAGAAGCTTGCGTCGACCACGACGGTCGGCGTCTACTAGCGCAGGTCTCATGATCGACATTCCTGTTCTTCGTTGGGGACAGCCCTACGACAGCTTAGAAAAAGACACCGTCGTCCATTTCGACACGGGTGAAGAGCTCGCCACCGTGAGCCTCGCAGGCGGCGGACTCATCGAGCGCGACATGCGTAAAGCGCAAAGGGCGCGCGACGTGCTGCGAGAGATCCCGCCACGGGATCTCATCGAGATGGTGAAAAAGGCCGCGGATCTCTACATGAAAGAGGAGCTCCCGCTCGGAAACGGCACGCAGGGGCCCGATGATTTCGTGAAGTACCAGTCCGCGACAACGGGGCTTCCCGAGCACATGTGCCGCGCGAACATGGAGAAAAACCATTTCGTGCTGACGCGTATGGACGAGGTGCTCGATGCGCTCACGCGCGGCTTGGACCTTTCGATTCTCAACAAGGGCTACGGTGTCGAAGAGCGCGGCGTAACGCTGAGCTATCAGGCTCAAACACCCGTGCTCGGCTTGGTGTTGCCCTCCAACTCGCCGGGCGTGCACACGCTTTGGATGCCGGTCATACCGCTCCAGATCGGTCTCGTCTTCAAGCCCGGGCCGCAGGAGCCGTGGACGCCCTATCGGATGACGGAAGCTTTCTTCCAGGCGGGTGTGCCTCGGGAGACGATTTCCATCTATCCGGGCCTCGGGGACATCGGCGCCGCGGTGCTCAAAAGCTGCAGGAGGAGCATGATCTTCGGCGGCAAGCCGACGGTAGAGCGCTACAAAGGAGACGCGCGCGTTCAGGTACACGGCCCGGGGTTCAGCAAGATCTTGCTCGGTGACGATGTCGTGGACGACTGGGAGAGCTATCTCGACGTCATGGTGGAGAGTGTATTGATCAATAGCGGGCGGAGCTGTATCAGCTGCTCCGGCATTTGGGCGTCACGCCACACGAAGAAGATAGCGGAAGCCATCGCGGAGCGTCTAGGGCCGGTGGCGCCCCGCTCCCCGGAAGACCCAGAAAGCGCGCTCGCAGCTTTTACCGTGCCCGGTGTCGCAGAAGCCATCTCGAACGAGATCGACCAGCACCTCGAAGAGGTGGGGAGCGAGGACGTAACCCGAAAGTATCGAGGTGAGGACGAAGCGCGGCTCGTCCCGCACGAACGGTGCGATTATTTGAGGCCCACCGTCATCCATTGTGAGTCTCCCGATAACTGGCTCGCGAATCAGGAATATATGTTCCCGTTCGTCTCCGTCGTGAACTGCCCGCAGGAAAAGATGATCGGCACGATTGGCGGCACGTTGGTAGGTAGCGCCATTACATCGGACGAGGGTTTCCGGAGCCAGCTCCGGGACGCCGTCCACATCGACCGGCTCAACGTCGGTCCCGTCCCAACGATCCGTCTCAATTGGCTACAGCCGCACGAGGGTAACATCATCGATTTTTTGTTTCGTGCGCGAGCCTATCAGGAGGCCTGAAAAGGCCTGCTGATAGGCGAGGGCCGGAAAGGTCGAGGTTTTGCTCGAAGCACGGGAGCTCGTCAAGAATTTCCCCACACCTTCAGGGCCTCTCGCGGTTCTCAAGGGGATCTCGCTCACGCTCGAGCGCGGCGACGCGCTCTCCATCATGGGCCCGTCAGGCGGCGGGAAGAGCACGCTGCTCTTCGTGCTCGGCGGGCTCGACAACCCGACCTCGGGCGTCGTCGAGCTCGATGGCAAAAACCCCTTCGCACTCGACGACAAGGCGGTCGCAGCGTTCCGTAACGAGAAAGTCGGCTTCGTCTTTCAAGACCATTGCCTGCTTCCGCAGTGCAACGTGCTCGAGAACGTCCTGGCACCGACCCTCGTCGCCCCTCCTGGCGCTTATCGCGAGCGCGCGGAGGCCCTTCTCGATCAGGTCGGCCTGAAGGACCGTCTGACGCATCGCCCCGCGGAGCTCTCGGGCGGCGAGAAGCAACGAGTATCAATCGCGCGGGCGCTCATCCGCGATCCCACGCTTCTCCTCTGTGACGAGCCAACCGGCAATCTAGATGACGAGACCGCAGAGCCCGTCGCATCCCTGCTTCTCGACCTCGACGCCCGGGCTGAGCGAATCCTGGTCGTCGTAACCCACAGTGAAGCGCTCGCGAGTCGCTTCCCCAAGCGCATGGAGCTCAAGCGCGGAGTACTTCTCGTATGACGTTTGGTCAGCTAGTCGCGCGCAGTCTTCGGTATTTTTGGCGGACCAACCTTGCGGTGGTGCTCGGTGTGGCCGTCGCGGTGGGGGTTCTCACCGGAGCGCTTCTCGTAGGGGATTCTGTTCGCGGGAGTTTGCGCGAGCTCTTCCTGGCGCGTCTAGGCAACACCGAGAGCGTTATCGTCGCCAACACTTTCTTTCGCGACGCGCTCGCCGAAGAGATGGGCCCCGACACCGTTCCGCTCATTGCTTTCGAAGGAATGCTGACGCATGAGGCGAGCGGACGCCGGCGAGCGCATGTCCAAGTCTATGGAGTGGACGCGCGGTTTTGGGCCTTTCACGGCGTAGCGGATCCGGAGCTCTCCCGTCGCGGCGCCACTCTGACGCCGAGCCTCGTGGAAGAGCTCGGAAGCGGCGAAGGGGATACCTTGCTGCTGAGGGTGGAGCAGCCCTCTGCGGTGTCGCGAGGCTCGCTGCACGGTTTCAAGGAAAATACCGGACGTACGCTCAGGCTAACGCAAGAAGCGGCCGCGGTGCCGGAGTTCTCGCTCTATCCGCAGCAAGACAGCGTGAAGGCCATTTTCCTTCCGCTGTCGCGCTTGCAGAGAGATCTCGGGCAGGAGGGAACCGTCAATACGATTCTGCTCTCAGGGCGCGGCGATGCGGAGCCGAAGCTTCAGGAGACGGCCACGCTTTCCGACTTGGGCGTCCGGCTACGCGCTCTCGACTCCAAAAGGGGCTGCGCGATCGAATCGCACGCTTTGATGCTGAGCGACCCCGTCGTACGGGCGGTGCGCGACGAAGCGGCCGAACGAGGGCTCGATACGACTTCGATTCTGACCTATCTCGCAAATACGCTGCGTGTCGGCGAGAGGGAAGTGCCGTATTCTCTCGTCACGGCGCTCGACAGTCGCACCTATGAGAGCCTCGCACCTTTCGAAGAGATACTCTCGCCGAGCC
This sequence comes from Candidatus Marinacidobacterales bacterium, assembly GCA_965197495.1. GTDB lineage: Bacteria > Acidobacteriota > Vicinamibacteria > Marinacidobacterales > SMYC01 > SMYC01. The sequence continues at coordinate 6,652,031 of OZ240210.1, read as the reverse complement.
TCGTGCTCAACGAGTGGGCGGCGTCCGACCTCGAGGCGAAACGCGGCGACGCGCTGACGATGGAGTACTACCTCTGGCGCGACGACGGCCTCATCGAGACCGAAAGCGCCGAGTTCATCGTAGACGCAGTCATCCCGATGGAAGGCTTTGGTACCGATCGTGAGGTAGCGCCGGAATTTCCGGGCATTTCGAGCGCCGATAATCTCGGCGACTGGGAGCCGCCTTTTCCCATCGACCTTCGGCGCGTTCGAGACAAAGATGAAGAATATTGGGACGCGTACCGCACGAGCTCGAAGGCGTTCATTCGTCTTGCACGCGGGCAAAGGATTTGGCCCGTGCGTCAGGGGAAGCTGACCTCGATTCGGGTGAGCCTAAAGGCGGAGGACGCGGAGGCCTTCGAGCGAGGCTTGCGGGCGCGGCTCGACCCGCTCGCTCTTGGATTTTCTGTGATTGCAGCGCGGGCCGAAGGCGTGAGGGCATCCGAGGGTGCGACCGACTTCGGCGAGTACTTCGTGTATTTCAGCTATTTCCTCGTCGTCGCCGCGCTGATGCTCACCGGGCTTTTCTTCAAGCTCGGCGTGGAGCAGCGTCTTCGCGAAATCGGAACACTCGTTGCGCTCGGCTTTCCCATGCAGCGCGTGCGGCGCCTGTTCACGCTCGAAGGCGTCGTCCTTTCGGTGATAGGGGGCCTCGCGGGTATCGTCATCGCCGTTTCTTACGGGTGGCTCATCATGTATGGATTGCGCACGTGGTGGGTCGATGCCGTCGGAACACGTCTTTTGACGCTTCACGTTAGCGCGCTTTCACTGTTTATCGGCGTCGTGGGCGGCGGCGGCGTTGCTGCGATCGCGATTGCTTGGACGCTCCGTCATCTCGAGAAGATCCCGCCGCGAAATTTGCTCGCCGGCGAGACGGGTCGTGAGACGTCGGCGTCGAAGGCGCGGAGCTCCCGCAGAGCGTCACGGCTCGCATGGAGCGCGCTCGCGCTCGGCTTGCTGCTCGTCGCGGGCGCGAGCACGGGCGTCGTCAATGAAGTCGCCGGATTCTTCGGAGCCGGGAATCTGCTTCTCGTCTCGCTCTTGTTGTTTCAATGGCTCTGGCTGAAAGCGGAGTCCAAGCGTGTCGTCTCCGGGCAAGGTACCGGAGCGATGGCACGGCTCGGCTTCCGGAACGCGACCTACCGCCCCGGCCGAAGTCTCGTGGCGGTAGCACTCATTGCTTTCGCGAGCTTTACCATCGTCGCCGTCGACGGGTTTCGTAAGAACGACCGCGCAGTGGATCTCGCGCGTGATTCGGGAAGTGGCGGCTATCCGCTCATGGCGGAGTCACTTCTTCCGCTCCACTGGGATCCGAACACGCTCGAGGGGCGGGACGCCGTGGGCTTGCCCTATCCGGGCGATCCGGACGCACTCGACCTGGAGATCCAGACCTTCCGGTTGCGTCCTGGAGACGACGCCAGTTGCTTGAACCTCTACCGGCCGCAGAACCCGCGACTTCTCGCCGCGAGCGGCGCGTTCATCGAGGAAGGCCGCTTTCGCTTCTCGACGTCTCTTGCCGAAACGCCAGAGGAGAAAGCCAATCCCTGGCTATTGCTCCGAAAGAGCTTTTCCGACGGCGCGGTCCCGGTCATCCCTGTAATAGGTGACGCGAACTCGATGACCTACGTGCTCCATCTAGGCCTTGGTGAGGATTTTCTTTTGTCGCGGGCAGGGGAGACGCCCCTTCGGCTGCGTCTCGTGGCGACGCTCGCCGATAGCATCTTTCAAAGCGAGCTTCTGAGCTCGGAAGAGAATTTCCTCGCGCACTTTCCCGAAGCGGACGGTTTTCGCTTCTTCCTCGTCGACACGCCGGCCGCGAGCGCGGACGAGGCGAGAGAGCTTCTCGAAGGCCGCCTCGCGGATTTCGGGCTCGACGTCCAGAGCACGAGCGAGAAGCTCGCGGGCTACCATCGGGTGGAGAATACCTATTTGTCCACGTTCCAAACACTCGGCGGGCTCGGGCTGGTTCTCGGAACCTTTGGGCTCGCCGCCGTACTTCTGCGCAACGTGCTCGAGCGGCGGCGCGAGCTCGCGCTTCTACGGGCCGTGGGCTACGAAAACCGCCACTTCTCGATCATGATCGCCGCTGAGAACGGTCTTCTTTTGTTCCTCGGCCTTCTGACAGGAAGTCTCGCGGCACTCGTAGCCATCGCGCCCGCGCTCGTCTCCCGGGGAGGTAGCTTCGGCGGCGGGTTTTTGGGCGTGCTGCTCGGCGCGGTCGTCGTGAGCGGCCTCCTGTCCTCGTTTCTCGCTGTGGCCGCGGTCTTTCGCACGCCGCTTCTCGCGAACCTGCGCGCCGAATAGGCGTGTTGACCGCGCCGACGTCGAGAGTGACAATATCAAGGAAGGAAGTCCTTTTCCCAACAACTGACTAAACCATGTCCGAACCTCTGTCGCCCGAGTTGCAGGCCGAGCTCCGGGAGTCGCTCCTCGGAGCGATCCAGGATTTCTTCGACGAGCAGCTTGCCCCAAAAGCGGAGGGCGCAGGCCCGAAGCGACAACGGGTGACAGACCGACAGCTCCAACTCGCGACGGCCGTCCTTCTTCTCGAGGTAGCGCGCTGTGACTTCGACTTGCGCGCCGACGAGCTCAACGCCGTCTCTGCCGGCGTGCGGGACATTCTCGGTCTGACGGAAGACGAGGCGGCTGCGGTCGTCCGTTTCGCCGAGGAAGAAGTGCGGCAGTCGAAGCGCATCCACGAGTTCACGAACCTCGTCGATCGACACTACACGCCGGAGCAGAAAAAGACCGTGGTCCAATACCTATGGCAAGTCGCTTTCGCCGATGCGCAGCTTCTTCCGAGCGAGGAATATCTCGTGCGTAAGATCTCCGAGCTGCTTCACGTCCCGCAAGCGGACTTCCTCGACGCGAAAATCAAAGCGCGAGACGCCTTTCGCTAGCCAGGAAAAACTTGCGTCTTTCCGCACGCCGCGCAAGACTTGGCGTGCGGAGGACACGATGTTCCTGACCAAGAAGCTCACACTACCGACACCTGAAGAAGCTCTTCCGGGCCGCGACGAGCCAATGGCCGTGCCGGACGCGCATTTCGTGAACGGGAATCCTTTGAAACCGCCTTTTCCGGAAGGCTTCGAGACCGCGATGTTCGGCTTCGGTTGTTTTTGGGGAGCCGAGAAAATTTTCTGGGAGCTCGACGGCGTGCACACGACCGCTGTCGGTTATGCCGGCGGCTCCACCCCGAACCCCACCTATCAAGAAGTCTGCTCCGGACGTACGGGTCACAACGAAGTCGTCTTCGTCGTCTACGATCCGAGCGTGATCGGCTACGAACAGCTCCTCAAAGTGTTTTGGGAGGCCCACGACCCGACGCAGGGCATGCGCCAGGGAAACGACATCGGCACCCAATACCGCTCGGAGATCTATACCCATTCAGAAGCGCAAGCCCAGGCGGCGGAATCTTCTCTCGCCACCTACCAAGAGCGGCTGAGCGCGGCTGGCTACGATCCCATCACGACGGAGGTTCTTGAGGCACCCAAGCTCTACTACGCCGAGGACTACCACCAGCAATATCTCGCGAAGAACCCGGGAGGCTATTGCGGCCTCGGTGGAACGGGCGTCACCTGTCCGACCGGTCTTTCGGTCGAATAGCAGTAGCGCTAGTGCGCCGCTCATGCGCTAGAAACGCAACTCAGACTCCCACAGCCGCAGCTTGTTTCCTAGAACCGCAGCTCATGATGATTTTCACGCTAGTTCGACGCTAGGCCATCGACGAGAGCGCGCGCTTCTTGGACTTGCGCGACTAGGTTTCCGAGAGCCTCGGACACGACGGTTACATAGTATTTCGCTTCTTCCCAGGCTTCTTCTTCCAGTCCTTCCCGGATACCTGGAATCGTCTTGACGCCGTAGCCTGTGTAAAAGCCGGGCGCGTAGACCTGGTGGCGGAACCACTCCCGCTTGGGGAGGCCTTCGTCATGGGAGAGCCGCCGCTCCGACGTGTAGAGAAGCTGGTTTAGCCGCTCGAGCTCGGGTTGTGACTGCACGGCGCTCGAACTCATCGTGGAGAGCTTCTCGAGCGCGCGCTCGTACTCTTCGCCCGCTTCGCTCAGCTTCGCGAGCGCTGCTTCCACCGGAGAGAGGTCGATCTCGGGCGCGTTCTCCCGCTTTGCGTGCTCTTCCTGGATCTCCTCAACGTAGCGGCTCATCGTGTCGGAAAGATCGGTGAAGTTGAACGGGAGTACGGTGGCGTTCGCGAGCCGCATGATCGTGGTGCCGATGGTTTGCGACAAGGCGCGGCCAAAGACGAACGAACCGTCAGAGAAGCGAGTATACCAATCGAACGAGTCGTAGTTCGAATGGTAGATGCCGCCCGGGCTGTCACCGCCGAAGCCGAGGTTCAACGACGCCATCGTCAGGTGGTCGAGAAATACAGTGTAGTCGGAGCCAGAGCCGAGCGCACTGATCCGGAGATCGTCGCTCTGCTCGATTTCCTCGCGGTCTTCATCGCTATCGGCGATCTCGATCCACCGTCGTCGCGCTGCCTCCCAAACGCTGACCCCGCGCTCGGGGTCAGTGATGTCGCGGACGACATCGTTGACGAGCTCTTGGAGCGTATGGCTTCCCGACATCCGGAGCCAGCCTTTGCCGTTGCTATCGCTATTGATGTAAACGACCCCTTTCTCGGTGAGCTCTTCTTTGTGCGTCTCTGCCCACTCGGTCGAGCCGAGCAGCCCCCACTCTTCCCCGTCCCAAGATGCGAGGATGATTGTGCGCTTCGGCTTCCATCCTTGTTTCATCAGCTCGGCGAACGAGCGCGCCGTCTCCATCAACGCCACGTTGCCGCTCGTCGGGTCCGAGGCGCCGTTGTTCCAGCCGTCGTGATGGTTCCCGTGGACGATCCACTGGTCGGGATAAATACTCCCGTCGATGCGGGCGATGACGTTGTAGAGCGGGCGGCTCTTCCACTCGATCGCGAGCTTCACCCGCACTTTCGAGGGCCCCGGCCCGATGTGGTAGGTGATGGGAAGCGCGCCGCGCCAGTCCTCAGGCGCGACCTCGCCGCGCAGGTTCTTCAACAGAGGGAGCGCGTCGCCATAGGAAATGGGAAGCACCGGGATCTTGACGAGCGTCTTCGCTTCACTGAGCTCGAGTCGTGCTTGATCCGTCTTGGCGCCGAAGCCCGGGCTCAGCGGATCGCCGGGATGAACCGGCATATCCATGATGCTGCCGCGTTGCACGCCGTGCTCGGGGCGATAAGGCCCGTCCGGATAAGTTTGCCCCTCGTAGTAGCCGTCATCACGAGGATCGGAATAGATGAGGCAGGCGATGGCGCCATGGGTTTGCGCGAGCTTGGCTTTGATGCCGCGCCAGCTTCGGCCGTAGCGGGCGATGACGATTTTACCTTCCACGCTGAGGCCTTTGGACTCTAGCGTTTCGTAGTCCTCCGGGATCCCGTAGTTCACGTAGATGAGCTGACCGGTGACATCTCCGTCGGCCGCGTAGGCGTTGTAGGTCGGAAGCTGTCCATCATCCGCCGAGTCTTTGTCGTTCAAAACGGGTGGCTCGCGAAGTAGGAGCACGTAGTTTTCCGGCTCGAGAAGCTCGACGTGACGTTGTGTCGGGAGTGGCATCAGCGCTTGCGTTTCCTCGATCCACGCGTTGAGGCCCCATGACTTGAACTGCGCGAGGATGTACTCGGCGACTTTCTTACTGCCGGGTAAGCCCGCAATGTGCGGTTCTTCGGTGATGATGCGCATGTACTCGCGAAGATTGGCGGGCTCTGGGATCGCGCGATACTTTTCTTCCCATTCCCGTTGCGTGTCGATCTCGTTTGCGAGAAAGCCTTTGAGATTCGATTCTTCCGCAGATTGGAGAGGAGAGGCCCCCCCCAGGACGAGGAGGGCCAGGCTCAGGATCGCTCCCTTCAGAATATGAGACATGCGCTTTCAGCTCCTTTTGTGTGCCGAGTCTAGGCCTCGGAGTAAATCCGCTACATCCGAGATTCCTTGTTGCTCGGCGAGGGTCGTGAGTCGTTTGGCTTCGGCGGGCGCGAGGGTTGCGTTTAGCCGCAAGAGTGTTTCGATGAGATCGGAATAAGCATTTTCAGCGGCAATCGTCAGTGGCGTCCGCCCGCGCGCATCGGCGACGTTGACGTCAGCGCCCGCTTCGGCGAGCCGCTCGACGAAAGCGGTGCGGCCTTCTTCCGCAGCTTTGAAGAGCGCCGTCTCGCCTTGCTGTGTCTTGATGTCGACGGCGGCGCCTCGCGTCAAAAGAAGCTCGACCAGCTCCTCGTACCCGCCATGGGCGGCCGCAATGAGCGCCGTGGTTCCATTCTCTGCTTGTGAATCGATAGATGCGCCATGCTCGAGAAGCAAGTGAGCCAGCTCGACGTGCCCTCCCGTCGCCGACAAGATCAGCCCGTCGCGTCCGAGGTGGTCGACGTGGTCGGGCTCCGCGCCGCGGCTCAGCATCGTTTCTACGAGATCGAGATGCCCGTACATCGCGCTCCGCAGGAACGGGCTGAGCCCATGTCGGTCTTTCGCAAGCGGGTCGGCTCCCGCTTCGAGTAAGCGGTCGACGACGGCGCGGTTTCCCACCGAGGCCGCTGTCATCAGGGCGGTCGTGCCGTCCTCCCGCGTAGCGTTTACGTCGGCCCCAGAAACGGCGATGAGCCGTTGTAGAAGCTCGACGTTGCCAGCCTCCGAAGCGAGCATCAACGCCGTCGTTCCGTCGGCGTCTCGTAGGTCGACGTCGGCCCCGAGCTCGAGCAAGAGGTTCACGATCACATCTTGCCCTTCGAGGAGAGCCAGCGTCAGAGCCGTGCGGCCGTCATCGTTGAGCGCCGCCAGGTTCGCGCCCGCTTCCACGAGTACCCGCACCACTTCACCTCGTCCGTGTTGGCCGGCGATCATGAGAGGGGTCGTCGATTTACGGTCCTTTGCGTCGATGGCGCCGCCGTTTTCGAGAAGACAGCGCAGAACGCTCGTGTGGCCGCCGAAGGCAGCAGAGCCCATCGGGGTCACGCCGAGCGGGTTACGAGCGTTGGGCTCGGCCCCGGCCTCGAGGAGCTTTCGCACAACGTCGACGTGGCCCTCTTGCGCGGCGAGCATCAACGGCGTCGCTTGGGCGCGGCCGCGCTCGTCGATGTTCACGCCCTCGCTCAACCGCTTCGACACGGCGTCGAGGTCCCCCGCGTGGGAAGCCTCGTGGAGGTTCGGCTCACGGGAGCCGCGCTTGAAGAAACCGAGAATGAGCAAGCCCATCGCTGTAGAGACGGGAGTTTATCGCGAACCAACGGGGCGCGCCTCCCGAAAGTCCTCTTTCCGGAGACCGTGGCGCTTCATCATTGCGTAAAGCTAGAGCGCCTAGGCGAACAATGCCGGCTCTCCACCGGTGTGAAGGTAGACGATCGTGTCCCCGGCGCCTAGACGCTGGGACGCGATCTCGGCGATGAGTCCCGCCATCGTCTTTCCCGTGTAGGTCGGATCGAGAAACAGGCCCTCGGTCTGCGCGACGAGCCGGATCGCCTCGTAACCTTCTGGCGTCGCGACACCGTATCCGGGGGCCAATGAACCCGTCCCGCACGAAAATCGTATCCTCCGCTACGTCGATGGAATGGCCGACATTCTGAGCGGCTAGAACGGCAAAGCGCTGAATGCGCCGCCGGCATTCGGCGACGGGCCGGCTTACTGTAATTCCGAGGATACGATACGGCTCTTGATAGATTTCCGCTCCAGCCACAAGCCCCGCATGCGTCCCGCAAGCTCCCGTTGTCACGACCAACCACGTGGGAACGAGCTCACGTGCTAGAAGCTGCTCGTGCAGCTCGCGCACGCACTCGATGTAACCGACGGCACCGAGCCCGCTCGTACCGCCCCTCGGGATGACATAGGGCCTTCGGCCGGCGCGGCGAAGCTCGCCCGCGACCTCTTCGATGCGTATGTCTACGACAGCGCGATCGGGATCTCCGGTGAACCGCAGCTCCACGTCCAGAAGCTCGTCCAGGAGCAGGTTGCCGCGAGATTCGTCGGGGCGGTCGTCGTGCATCACAGCAACAATGTCGAGCCCCGCAGCCCTAGCGGCGGCTGCGCTCGCGCGCACGTGATTCGATTGCGGTCCCGCGCCCGTGACGATCACATCAGCATCCTCCGCGAGCGCCTGGGCCATGAAGAGCTCGAGGCTGCGGATCTTATTCCCACCGAATCCGAAACCCGTGAGGTCGTCGCGTTTGATGAAAATCCGTGGCCCTCCCAGCTTCTTCGAGAGACGGGGCGCCTCGACGAGCGGCGTCGGGAAGATCCCGAGAGGGAAGCGTTGCGGCAGCGTCACCTCACCGGTCATGTCGAAGCCTCGCACCGGCAACGCCCACGAGAAAGATCGTGAGCGTTCTCACGACCGTGATCATCTGAGCGTGAAACCAAGGACGGACCGAGACGCTGAATTCTACGAAAAAGACGATTAGTTGAGCAATCGGAGCTCGATGCCTCCGTGAACCATTCGAGGCATTCCGAGGATCTCAAGGGGATCGGCCCGGACCGCATATTGCTGGTCGAACGCGTTCTCAATCGCCACGTAGATGTTCAGCTTGGGGGTGACCGGTAGCCGTACGGACATGTCCAGAACGCCGAATTTCGGCAGCACGATCTGGTTCAGGTCGTCCTCGAAGGCATCGCCCACCACACGCAGGTCGATGTTGAACTGAATCGGACCTTCATAGCCGAGAAAAGGAATAGGAAAAGGAAAAGGAATAGGAAAAAGAATAGGAATAGGACCTTCATAGCCGAGACCGATATTGCCCTGGTTCTTCGCCACCTGGGGCAAGCGGCGATCGGTGTCGTCGTTGATGGCATTCGAGAAGAGGTAGCTCCCGCGAAGGCTCCAATCTCTGGCGAGGGGATAAGAGACCGCGGCCTCCAAACCGGCAATCGTGGCGCTCCCAAGGTTTTGGCGCTGCCGTTGGATGGCGCCCGGTGACAGGTCGACGCAAAGGGGGAGATCCGATGGCTCGGTGCATAGCGTCACGTTCGCGATGGGGTCCTGGAACGAGTTGTAGAAAGCATTCAGGCGCACCAAAACGTCACGGGACGGGTATAGATCGACGCCGCCCTCCACACCCCAGAGATATTCTTCGTTGAGCCCGTCGTTCGGGGCCGTCAGGATGTTTCCCACGCGGAAAGGCCGGTAGAGCTCGTTCAGCGACGGGGCGCGAAAACCGCGATAGATCGAGGCGCGAACGGTAGCATTGTCGAAAGCGCGATAGGTGAGCCCGAGGCGCGGATTGAACGTCGCGTTTGTGGCTGCATTCTGCCACAAGTCGAGACGGCCTCCGACCAGGAGCTCGAACTGCTCTCTGAAGGTGAACATGTATTGCATAAAAGCGCCGACGAAATTCTGGGTGCGTTTGTCGCCGGCGACTTCCTCGTCCGGATCCCAGCTGACGTAGCGCCAATCGATACCCCACTGAATGCCGCGGTCGGTCCGCATCGAGAAGGAGCTTCCGAAACCGACGGAAGGGAAGATAGTCTCTCCGAACGGGATCTCCCTGTTGCGGCCCGGTAGGATTCTGGAGAACGAGCTCGCGAGCTGCTGTTTCTGCCCGTAGAAGTTGAAACTCCACTTGTCGGTGTCGTAGCCCGTATCGACTAGATAGATGTGCGAGTTGTTCACCTGGGAGGGGGTGCCGTTGCTGCGCTCCTCGTCATAGAGATTCACCCCGACGTGAAAGTCTCGGTACTCGACCCGACCGAGGAATGTCTGAAACTGCGTTTTGGCCGGGACATCGACATTGCCGCGGTCTTCCTCGCGCACGGGGACGTAGCCACTAGTGTCGAACACACGGCCGGAAGCGATCCAGGACCAGTCGCCGGTCTGATCGGAAGCAAAAATATCGGCGTCGTAAGTGCCGCGATTACCGTATTGGAGGCGCGCATCGAATGTTCTTTTTTGTGCGGCGCGGGGTACGAGCTGGATGGTGCCCGCGAGGGCCGAGCTGCCGTAGAGCTGGCTCGTCGCTCCGCGCGCCACCTCAGCCTGTTCAATGGATGTCGCGGGCAGGCGGTTCCAATAAACCCAATTGCCGAAGGGATCGTTCAGCGGGAGCCCGTTCCAAAGAACGAGGCTTCGGCTCGCCCCGCTCGGTCCTATGCCTCGGAGCGACACGCCTTGCGTCGTCGGATGTGAGAAAAGGCTCGACGATCGGCGGAACAAGCTGAACCCAGGCACCCGGCGGAGGGAATCGTCGATGACCAAGGCCGGAGAGCGCGCGAGGTCTTCGGCCGCGATCGGCGTCACGAGCGCAATCGAGTCGACTAGCTTTTCCTCGGACCCCGTCGCCGTGACGACAACACTCTCCTGATACGTAAGAGGCTCTTCCGATTGGGATTCAGCCTTCTGTTCGTTCTGGTCCTGATCGCGCTCTTGAGCGTTGGCGGCTGTGGTGAGCACGGCGCCGAGAAGCAAAGTCTTGAACATTTGTCGTTTCTACCCTCAATTTGGCTGGCAAAGCCGCCAGAGAATACCACGAAACAATAGGGTAAAATGCCCAGCTGGGAGGAACCATCGATGTTACCCATTTTGACACTCTTGCTGGTAGCGCTTCTCGCAGGCCAGAGCCAAACCGCGGCCCACGACGAAGGGGCCGAAAGAGCCGAAAGAGCAAGATGCGCCGCGGCCCGCGACCGCGCTTACGGGGCCGCCATCGACCAGGCGCGGCAAGTGATCCACGCACGGGTCGATGAATATCCCGGGCTTTCCGTCGCCGTCGGGATAGACGGCCGCATCGTCTGGTCGCAGGGGTTCGGTTGGGCCGACATCGAAGGCCGGGTCAGCGTGCGGCCCGCTTCACGGTTTCGCGTCGGAAGCGTGGCCAAGCCGATGACGACCGCTCTTCTAGCGCTTCTCTATGAAGAGGGGGAGATCGACCTCGATGCCCACATCCAGCGCTACGTGCCGAGCTTCCCCGAGAAGAAGCATCCGATCACGACGCGTCAGCTCGCGGGGCACATCGCCGGAATCCGGCACTACAACGGAGATGAGTTCTTGAGCTCCCATCATTACGCGACCGTCCTCGCGGGCCTCGAGATATTCGACGACGATCCTCTCCTGTTCGAGCCGGAAACCGACTATTCGTACTCGAGCTATGGCTGGAACTTGATAAGCGCCGTCATCGAGGGCGCTGTCGATGGGAATTTCCTGGAGATGATGGACGAACGCGTCTTCGATCCACTGGAACTGCGAAGCACCGAAGCCGACCAGAACCGCTTGATCGTGATGGACCGCGTGCAGCCGTACATCCGCAACGACGACGGGCTGTTCGAGAACGCGCCCTACGTCGACAACAGCTACAAATGGGCCGGAGGAGGCTTCGTCTCCACCGCCGAGGATCTCGTCCGCTTCGGCATGGCGCATTTGAACCCTGGCTTCTTGAAACCGGAAACCGTGAAACTCCTCTGGACCTCACAAAAAACCCGCGACGGAAAGGAAACCGGCTACGGCATCGGCTGGCGCGTGGGACAGGACAAGAAGGGACGCCGAGTCGTAGGCCACGGAGGTGGCTCCGTAGGCGGCACAACCCGCCTATCGATCTACCCAGAACAAGGCCTGGTGATCGCAATGATCAGCAACATGTCGAACGCCCCGCGATTGGACGCAGAAGAAATCGCCGACACATTTCTAGATCAAAATTAAGAAAAGCGTAACGCAAAGGCGCCAAGTCGCAAAGACGCCTTTGCGTTACGCTTTTCTTAATATTGATCTTGCTCTGAAAGCCCCGATAGGAGGAAGCCAACTCCTAATCGCGGTTCTGAACGAACTGCCACCCGAACCGCCCCTTGATGCACAAGTGGCCGTTCGTCACGTCGTGGTCCTGTGGTGAGGTGACGCGGACGATCTCGTTGTCCTGGACGTGAAGCTCGAGGTTGCAGCCCACGCCGCAATACGAGCACACGGTGCGGGTGACGCTCTGCTTCGCCTCGTCCCAAGTGCCCGCTTCTCGGTGGTCGTGCTCCACTTTGAACATCAGAGCGCCCGTCGGACAGACGCCGATGCAGTTACCGCAATAAACACAGGCGGAGTCGTCGAGCAGGGTGTCGAACTCCGTCGAGATGCGCGCGTCGAAGCCGCGTCCCGCCACGGCGATGGCAAACGTGTTCTGGGCGTCGGTGCCGCACGCCTCCACGCATTTGTAACAAAGGATGCAGCGGCTGTAGTCGCGCACATACATCTCGTCGTGGATCTTCACGGGCTGCGCGACCGTTTCGGCGAGCTCGCCCGTCGGTGCGTGATGGTGTCCCGCGTCCCGGGAGTCGCGGTCGCCCGCCTCGGTCGGCGGTGCGGCGGTGCCGAAGCGCTCGGGCTTCGCGTCGTAGCGCTCCATGAATCCTTGGATCTCGTCGGTGGCGAGCGACATGTCGACGGACGACGCGAGAAGCTCGAGAACGAGCTTTCGGCTGTGGCGGACGCGCTCGCTATCCGTCTGGATCTTCATGCCGGGCTCGGCATTGCGCGAACAGGCCGGAACGAGGGTTCGCGAGCCTTCGAGCTCGACAACGCAGACACGGCACGCGTTGACCGGCGTCAAATTCTCCAGATAGCAGAGCGTCGGCGTCTCGATGCCTTTCTGGCGGCAAGCGTCGAGAAGCGTTGCGCCTTCGGTTACCGAGACGGCGTCACCGTCGATCTCGATCTCTACGAGACGTTCACTCATGCGTCATCCTGGGTGCCAAAAGATTCCTGGAAAGCGCCGATTGCACCGCGCTCGCCGCCGTGTGGCCGAGGCCGCAAATCGAAGCGTCGCGCATGACCTGCGCGAGCTCGTCGATGAGCTCAACTTCGCCGTTCTGGTGGCCGCCGTTTTTCGCGATGCGGTGGAGGGCCTCCTCGACGCGGACGGTGCCGACACGACACGGAACGCATTGCCCACACGATTCGTCGCGGAAAAATTCCGCGACCCGCAAAAGGATGTCGGTGAGGTTCGCTTTCTCACCGAACACCATGACGACCCCCGAGCCGAGGGATGCGCCGATCGCGCGCGTGCCTTCGAAGGTCAGCGGCACGTCGATCTCGTCGGCGCCGATGAAAGTACCGGCCGCGCCACCGAGAAGAATGGACTGGATGTTCTCCGCACTGCCAGCTTTCTCGAGAAGCTCCCTCAACGTCGTCCCGAAAGGCACTTCATAGAGTCCCGGCTTGGCGACGTCGCCGGAGACACAGAAGAGCTTCGGCCCCGTCGAATCTTTCGAGCCGATCGACGCGAAGCTCGGGCCGCCATCGCTCACGATGTCGAGCACGTTCACGAGCGTCTCGACGTTGTTGACGACCGTCGGCTTCCCGAAAAGCCCCACTTGTGTCGGGAAGGGCGGCTTGTTGCGGGGCTCGCCGCGAAAACCTTCGATCGAGTTGAAGAGCGCCGTCTCCTCACCGCAAATATAGGCGCCGGCCCCACGCCGGATCTCGAGGTCGACGCGAAACCCTTCTCCCATCACGTTCTCGCCGAGAAAACCCCGCCGCGTCGCGGTATCGATCGCGTTTTGTAGGCGATGGGTCGCGTGATGATATTCGCCGCGTATATAGATATAACCTCGCTCCGAGCCGGTCGCGAAGCACGCAATCGTCATCGCTTCGACGATGGCGAACGGGTCCTCTTCCATTAACACGCGGTCTTTGAACGTCCCGGGCTCCGACTCGTCCGCGTTGCAGACGACGTAATGCGGGCGCACCGGCGCCTTTGCGACTGCGTCCCACTTGATGCCCATCGGGAAAGCGGCGCCGCCCCGTCCCCGAAGTCCCGAATCTTTGACCTCTCGGATGATGCCATCGGAGCCGAGGCTCACCGCGCGCCTGAGCGCTACGTAGCCGCCGTGCTCCCGGTACTCGTCGAGACTCGTGGGGTCGGCGACGCCGACGCGGCGGAGAATCCGCAACCCGTTTTCACGAGGCTCGGCGGTCTGAGGCGTCGACGGTGCCGGCGTCGGGCGCTCGCCGCCGCCTTCGAGACCTTGCCGCACGCCGTCCGCCGTGGCCGCGGTAAGAACCCAATCCTCGTCGCCCGCGAGCTGAAACATCACCGCGGGGCCGCGCTCGCATTGACCTAGACACGGGCTGCGGTGCCACGAGCCCGCATCGAGCGTTTTGCCGAGCGTGGCGCAGAGCTCGTCCGCGCCCGTGAGCTTGCACGCGATGTCGTCGCAGACATGGGCGACGCGCGCGGGGCGCTTCTCGGTCGCGAGGAGCGAGTAGAACGTTACGACACCGTAAGCCTCGGCCGGCGGAACCATGAGGCGCCGACAGATGTAGTTCAAAGCACCTTGGCTGACCCAACCGATGTTGCCTTGAACCGCATGGAGAGCAGGGAGCAGAAGATGGCGGCGCGCTTCGGCGGCTTGACGGCCGCCGCGTACGATGTGCTCTTCGAGCGCCTCACCAGGCTCGTCAGACTCGGTGGGTGGGCCGAGCAAGCTGTCGAGTGCCGCGCGCTCCTCGTGCGTAGGAGCGGCGTCCATCCAATGAAGGTCCATGAAGGTTCCTAAGTCGCGTCGATGCGAATCGCGGTGGCTTTGAACTCCGAAGTGCCCGACTTCGGATCCCACGCCTCGATGGTGAGCTGGTTGACGTCAACCTCGTCGGGAAAATGAAGAGTGAGGAACGCGAGTCCCGGTCTCAAGTTCGCGTCGAAGCGTACCGGTGCTTCGATCGAGCCGCGACGCGACGTGATCTTGACGTTCTGGCCTTCGTGGACGCCGTAACGCTCCGCGTCCACGGGCGCGAGATCGAGCGTCTCGCGATTGCGGATAGGGGAGTCGAAGCTTCCGGTCTGGACACCCGTGTTGTAGGAGTCGAGCCGCCGGCCCGTGGTGAGACGGAGCGGGAACTCGTCGCTCAGCTTGTCGACGGGTGAGACGTGCTCGACGACCGAAAAAGGCGCGAGACGTCCACCAGCGGGACGCTCCCAAAGTCGGCCATGAAGGAACGGGCTTCCGGGATGGTTCTCGTCCGGGCACGGCCATTGCAACCCCCCGAGCTCTTCGAGGCGCGCATAGCTCATGCCCGCGTGGAGGGGCGAGAGGCTTCGAAGCTCGTCCCATGCCTCTTCGGCCGTCGGCACGGACCAATCATGGCCCATCGCTTGCGCGAGCCGGCAGATGATCTCGATATCGTCTTTCGCCTCGCCCGGCGGGTCGAGCGCCTTGCGCACCCGTTGGACGCGCCGCTCGCTGCTCGTCACCGTGCCCTCGGACTCCGCCCAGGAAGCGGCCGCCGGGAACACCACGTCGGCGAGCTCGGCCGTCTTGGTGAGAAAGAGATCCTGCACGACGAAGTGCTCGAGGCCTTCCAGAACTTTTATCGCATGGGCCACGTCCGCTTCCGACTGCGCTGGGTTCTCGCCAATCACGTAGAGCGACGTGAGGTCTCCGCGCGCCATGGCCTCGAACATGAGCGAAAGGTGCAGCCCGTTCTTGTCGGGGAGACTCGCGCCCCACACTTTTTCGAACTTCGCCCGGGACTCCGGGTTCTCGGCATCTTGGAAGCCGGGGAACTTGTTCGGAAGCGAGCCCATGTCGCCACCGCCCTGGACGTTGTTCTGGCCGCGGATGGGCACGACCCCGGAGCCCCAGCGGCCCACATGACCCGTGAGAAGCGCGAGGTTGATGAGCGCGCACACGTTGTCGGTGGCGGTGAAATGCTCGGTGATGCCGAGCGTCCAGCAGAGCTGCGCGCGGTCCGCTTTCGCGTAGCTATGCGCGAGCTCGCGGATGCTTTCCCTGGGAAGGGACGTGATGTCTTCGGCATATTCGAGCGTATAAGACTCGACCGAAGCTTCGAAAGCTTCGAAATCGGTCGTCGCATTCTCGATGAAGGCTCGATGGGTGAGATCGGATTTGATGATCTCGCGGCCGACCGCGTTCGCGAGCGCGATATCGGTGCCGACATCGAGACCCAACCAGAGATCGGCCCACTGCGCCGAGCTCGTCCGGCGCGGATCGACCGTGTACAGCTTCGCGCCGTTATGAATACCCTTCAAGACATGGTGGAAGAAGATAGGGTGCGCGTCGCGGGCGTTCGAGCCCCACAAGATGATGACATCCGTTTCTTCGAGCTCGCGGTACGAGCTCGTGCCACCACCCGCTCCGAAAACTTTCGCCAGACCGGCGACGCTGGGAGCATGTCACGTGCGGTTGCAGCTATCGATGTTGTTGCTGCCCATGACGACGCGCGCGAACTTCTCGGCGGTGAAGTTCATCTCGTTCGTCGACTTGGAGCAGCTGAAAAGCCCGAAGGACGTCCCCCTGCGATCTTTGAAGCCCGCGGCAGCGCGCTCGAGCGCCTCTTCCCAGCTCGCGCGACGGAGAGACCCGTTCTCGCGAACCATTGGATGAGTCAGTCGTTTGTAACCTTTACCCATGCCTTACCTCACTGAAGAGTTTATCACGTAGGATAGAGCACGCCGGACGCTCGTGGGGTGCTACTGGAGCCGGGTGGCTCGACCTCTGCTGACCTTTGACGTAGAATCCCGGGATAACGAGCCGTATCGGGCGCGCATGATCGGCAAGACGCTTTCCCACTACAGAATCCTCGACGAGATCAGTCGAGGCGGCATGGGTGTCGTGTACCGCGCGCTCGACGTAAAGCTCGACCGGGAGGTGGCCCTCAAGGTGCTGGCGCCCAAGCTGGTCACCGATCCAGAGCGGAAACACCGGTTCGTCCAGGAGGCCCGAGCCGCGTCGAAGCTCGAGCACCCACACATCGCGGTCATTCACGAGATCAACGAGGTCGACGGAGTGAGCTTCATCGCCATGGAGCG
Organism: Candidatus Marinacidobacterales bacterium; assembly: GCA_965197495.1. Lineage (GTDB taxonomy): Bacteria > Acidobacteriota > Vicinamibacteria > Marinacidobacterales > SMYC01 > SMYC01. Next base: position 6,635,240 of record OZ240210.1, on the reverse strand, counting down.
CATCCGCGGCGACGCGCTCCACGTGGTCGCGGCGCGCGGTCGGCTATCACTCGCACGCGTGCTGGAGCTTTTGAGCGAAGTGGCCGAAGGTCTTGCGCGGGCACACGACGCGGGCATCGTCCATCGGGACCTGAAGCCCGGCAACATCATGGTGACCGAGGACGGGCACGCCAAGATCATCGACTTCGGTCTCGCGAAGCTCATCGACTTCGGTCTCGCGAAGCTCATCGAATCGAACCCCGCCGTTGCGAGCGAGGCGGAGACCGTTCAAAAGGTCGAGACCAAGGACGGCGTGATCGTGGGCACTGTCTCTTATATGTCGCCCGAGCAAGCGCGCGGCGAGGATGTCGACAATCGGAGTGACGTCTTCAGCTTCGGGATCGTTCTGCACGAGCTGCTGACTGGGCGGCTTCCGTTTCTGGGCCCCAGCGTTCCGGAGACGCTGAACGCGATCATCAATGCTCCCGCGCCCTCCATCACGGGAATCATGGCCGAAGACGTGGCGCCCGGGCTCCAACGCGTCGTGACCAAATGTCTCGAGAAGGACCCCGCGGACCGCTACCAGACGATGAAGGATGTCGTCGTCGATTTACGCGCGGTGCGAAGAAGCTCCGATTCCGGAGCGACGGCTCCTCAGCTCCCCGCTCGACGCCGCTCGCAGCTCGTGCCGGTCCTTGGTGGCGCCTTTGCCGTCGTTCTGTTGCTTGGATGGATCCTATTCCGTTCACCCGACGCGACACCCGTCACGCGGGAAGACACATCCGTCGCCGTGATGCTCTTCGACAACATCAATCAGGACCCCGAGCTCGAATGGATGCGACTGGGCCTTGCCGAGATGTTGGTGACGGACCTCTCTCAGTCCGCGAGCCTGGAAGTCGTGCCCATGGGCCACGTCTATCAAGTTCTGGACGATATCGAGCGCGTGGGCGAGCGCGTGATGTCTCCGGACACGATCGATCAGGTCTCGAGACGTGTGGGGGCGGGCACCGTCTTGGTGGGCAATTTCATGAAAGCGGGCGATAGGGTGCGGATTCAACTTCGCGTCCAGGACGTCGGGAGCGGAGACATTCTCGCAAGCGAAAGCGCGGAAGCGCGTGACGAGTCGACCATCTTTGCGACGGTCGACGACCTGTCGGGTCGCATCAAGGCTAGCTTCGGCCTCGAGGCTAGCGCGGCGGCACGATCCATCGAAGAGACGACGACCTCGCAATTCGACGCCTATCGGCTCTACAGCGAGGGTGTAGACCTGCGTCGGCGCGGAGAGTTCGCCGAAGCAAGTGGGAGGTTCGAGGCGTCGATCGAGATCGACCCGAATTTCGCCGAGGCGTTGGCCTATCTCTCGAGCTACTACTTCGAAACCGGGCTCGACTCGGAGCGTGGAAGGGAATACGCAGAACGCGCGATGCAGAACATCGACAACCTGCCTTCGCGCGTGCGCTACGGGGTCGAAGGCCGTTACTACTCTTTTCGACAGGAGACGATGGGTCAGGCCATCGAAGCGTACAAGAACCTCATGACGCTCGATCCGGCCAGTCACTTGTTGGGGAACCGCTATCGCTGGATGGAGCGCTACGACGAGTGCATCGAGATTCTCGAAGGCGTGCGGGAACGCGCCGTGCGAGCCCCGAATCACCCTTCGTACAGTCCAGGGCCGACCCACACTGTACTATCGGCGTGCTATCATGCGAAAGCTGATTACCTCGAGGCCGAACGCGTTCGACGCGATTTGTTCCTCGGGCGGCTCCACGAGAGCACCGGTGGCAAAGAACGGGCGAAGGAATATTACGAGCGTTTCGTCGACCACTGGGGGGACGGCGACCTGGACCGCGAGCGCGTCGAAGAGGCAAGGGCGAGGCTCCGATCGATCAAATAACCCTGCCCGAGGACGTTGTCGGTGCCGCCGCACGACCATCGACGTGAAGAGCACACGTTTGGATGGAACGTTCGGTAACCTCGCTCGAAGATGGGCCGGGCCGTGATGGGCGCGTCGATGCGACAGGCACTATTCAGATGCGATGCTGTGGTGGCTCAACCTACGATCAGCTGTCTTTATAGGCGTTTAGGAAATCCACTCTTGATATCCCTGCCTGAGTACAAATCGTCCGCAATGTCGACGCTTTCAGCCGATCATGGTTTGGCATGGTGAGCGGTGTTTGGGTGCCATCGGGGTTCGTGCGAACCATCGAGATATGCTTTTTTTGCCTCTCCTGCCATTTCAGTGGATCCTCTTGAGGGTGAGACCGCCACAGTTTAGGTAGACGAGACTGATGAGAGCTTCGGCAGAGTGGAGTCCAAAGCTGCGGTGGCTCAGCAGCCGGATTTTGTTGTTCATTCCTTCGAGTCGGCCGTTGCTGAGTCTCCACGTGACCCACGCGATGACGCCATCGAAGTGGCTGCGGATCATCTTCGCCGCGCGTTTGACGGGCTCTATCCTCGAGCTCATAGCGCGCCGCAGCCATCCTCGGAGAAACTTCTTGGCCCATGTCTCGGTTTTGTAGGTGTAGAGGTCCATGAAGTCGTCGCGCAGAAGCATGGCGCGGTAGAGGCGACGATTAGCTCGCACCTGCTCGCGGAGCACCCGTTTGTCTTTCGCGCTGCGGTTGTGTTTGGCCTTGAGAAGGGGAAACTTGGTGTTCTTGAGGTTGCGCCGGGCAGTCCCTTTGAGCTCGCGCACCAGCTCGCGCCGGGTCTTATCCACGGCCTCGTTCAGATGCTTGACGATGTGGAAGCGGTCAAAGATCACCCGTGCCTGAGGAGCCTTTTTGCCGACGACAGTTATGTACGGCTCCCACATGTCCATGCTGACCGCTTCGAGCTCCGCGGCTCTTTGTGGTCCGAGCTTGCGGAAAAACCGCAGCAGCGTCTTGGCCTTGCGCTCCTTTCCCGCCCAGACGACCCGGCCGCTGAGATGGTCTATTACCACTGTTAAGTACTTGTGGCGTTTGCGGTAGCTGATCTCGTCCATCCCAATCACCCGCAATCCATCGAGCTCGCGCCGCTCATCCCGCTGCTCGGCAACCACTCGCTGGATGATCCGTCGCACCGAACGCCACGTCACTCGGAAATAGTTCGCTACGGCGCTGACGTCCGTCCTCTGTGCCAGCCACGCTACCTCTTGTTCGAAGCTTTTGGTAAAGCGGCTTCCCTTGTCGGCCCAAGGCACCTTTTCTCTGACCACTCCACACCGCCGACATACCACTCGTCGGATCGAGTAGCGAAGATAGGTCCGGACTCCGAACAGGTCCAAGTGCCGCCAGTAGCGATTGTAGCGATCTTTGTTCTTGCGGACCTTTCGTCCGCAAATCCCGCACAGAGGCTTCCTCCTCCGTGGTACTACATCCACCACCACTCTGGCTTTGTCCGCCTGGAAGTGGAAACCTCGGACCCACAGGCCTTGCAATCCGATGAGCTTGTTGACTAACGTAGTAACGCGCATCGCGGGAACGCTCTTTTCTCTTTCGGAAAAAAAGATTCTAGCGTTCTCGCCGATGCGCATCTACACATGGCTTACCCTCTCAACCCACGGGCCTCACCAAATGCCACTGCCCCTCAGCGGGAGACGAGGCTGTGGGAAACGCCCCCACGGTTCTGGTCGTTCAGACCTTGCTCACGACTGAGTTCTCTTCGAAGCCTGGAAGGGCGTTTTCCATAGCCTCCACTAATCGAGCCCCCCCTTCCTTATTCCATATGAATTAATGTCCCACTCGGGGATGGTTGAAATCCCTCGCCTTTAGGCGAAGCCTTTAGGAGGCTTGGGGTACGATCCCGAGGTGAAAGGATATCGTAAATCATCGCACACGACGTACCAGTTAAACTATCACTTCGTATTTATCACGAAGTACCGCAAGCCGGCCTTGAGAGGGGATGTAGCGGTTCGTCTCCGGGATCTCATCCGGGAGATCTGTGCTCGGAACCAGATAGAAATACTGAAGGGTCATGTGCGGCCTGAGCACGTGCACCTGTTGCTGAGCGTGCCGCCGAATTTGTCGCCAAGTCGAGTGATGCAGTTGATCAAGGGTAAGACATCGAATCGTCTGATGCGCGACTTACGGACGATGCGGAAGGAGTTCTGGGGTCGGCACCTACGGGCACGGGGTTACTTCGTGGTGACAACGGGCAACGTGACGGATGAGGTGATAGCGAAGTATATAGAGTTGCAGGGTGCCGTGCCCCAGGACGACGATTCTTTCAAGGTCAGTGAGTAGTGAAACGAGGCAAGGACAAGCCGACTTTAGTCGGCGACGTGAACCCATCGCCTTTAGGCGATGGAGCGCACGCGCTCAGTCTTTCTTGTATATATATCAGGAGGGGCCTGTGGGCGCTCGTGGGAAACGCGAAGCGTTTTCCAAGCGATTGTGGAAAACGCCGCTCCACGTTTGTACGTGCTCACAACCTTTCCCTAAACGCCTCTCTCGCCCGGAGTTTCCGGCGTTTTCCACAATCGCGGCAGCGTCCATAGGCCATGCCCTCCAACACAAATCAGATCCCCCGAAACGACAGGAGAACCCTTTTTTTCTCTCACGATCTCAAATCCAAGCCTTTCAAGCGTCCTCAGAACTCTCTTCTTGGGAGCGTCTACCGGGAATTTGGCCATCCGCTACAGGTCTACGGCAGCCTCTGCAACCCCTCTGTGCCAACATCGCTGAGACACTTCGCCCCTTGAAATTAGTGTAGAGGGTGGAGGAGGATCAATGCATGAGTATGTTGATTGGGAGAGAGACCTCGGCGGGATCGGAGGGAGCCCGTAGGGCGACTGGAGATCCCGCCGGCCGCGATGCGGCGGGGGTCCCGGATCCCGAAGTGAGCGAGCAAGCGAAGCGTCGACGCTTTACCGCGGAGTACAAGCTGCGGATAGTGCGTGAGGCCGATGCCTGCAAGGGTGACGGTGACGTTGCTGCTCTTCTGCGTCGAGAGGGCCTGTACTCGTCGCATTTATCGAGTTGGCGCCGCCAACGTGACGAGGTCGCCAAAGCGGGGTTGGCGTCGAGAAAGCGAGGCCGGAAGGCAAAGGCCGAGGATCCACGGGTCAAGGAGCTCGAGCGCGAGAACGCCCGGCTCCAACGTCGCCTGGCTCGGGTGGAGACGATGTTGGAGATCCAAAAAAAAACCTCCGAATTACTGGGGGTCCCCCTGAATCCACTCGACAGCTACGAGAACGACTGATGGTGGCGGCCGAGGAGCTGGCGGGGCAGATTGGGCAGACGACGGAAGCCTGCGAGGCTCTGGGTGTGGCTCGTTCCACGCTGTATCGCAGGCGCCAGGTGACGCCCGAACCGAAGCGGCGTCCTCGGCCGCACCGAGCCCTCGACGAGACTGAGCGCGAGGAAGTCCTCGGGGCCTTGCACTGTGAGCGGTTCGTCGACAAGGCGCCCGCCCAGGTGTGGGCCACGCTTCTGGACGAGGGAACCTACCTCTGCTCGATTCGCACGATGTATCGGATTTTAGAGGAGCACGGCGAGGTCCGAGAGCGCCGGAACCAACGGCGCCATCCGAACTACACGAAGCCGGAGCTGCTGGCCGAAGCGCCCAACCAGGTTTGGTCGTGGGATATTACGAAGCTTCGTGGCCCCGTCAAGTGGACCTACTACTACCTCTACGTCATCCTCGACATCTTCTCCCGCTACGTGGTTGGCTGGATGCTGGCTCACCGAGAAAGTGCGGCGCTCGCGCAACGCCTCATCGCCGAGAGCTGTCGCAAGCAGGACATTGAACCCGACCAGCTCACCCTTCACGCGGACCGTGGCAGCTCGATGAGAAGCAAGCCCGTGGCTCTGCTCCTGGCTGACCTCGGAGTTACCAAGACCCACTCCAGACCTTATGTCTCGAACGACAATCCCTACTCCGAGTCCCAGTTCAAGACGATGAAGTACTGTCCTCAGTTTCCGAGCCGTTTTGGTTCCGCCGAAGACGGCCGGCTGTTCTGCGGCGGTTTCTTCGACTACTACAACTACGAGCACCGGCACTCAGGAATCGGCTTCATGACGCCGGCCGACGTTCACTATGGTCGCGCCGAACAGCTCACCACCGCTCGGCGCCAGATCCTTCTCGAAGCTCATCGGACTCATCCCGAACGCTTCGTTCGCGGAACGCCACAACCTCCCGTTTTGCCTCCTCAGGCTTGGATCAACCCGCCGACGGAGAAAACGACGCTCCTGAATGCCGCACAAGCCACTCTCGCGGCGGCGTCCATACCTGGGGTACCCCCTTTTTCTGCTCCACGAAACGAGGTCTCGATCGATGCAGATGTGGACCGCACCGGCGCCACGAGCCTCCCGACGCTAATCGAGGCTCACTAAATGCAGCTCGCGAGTGTCTCAAAGTTGTTGACACGTACCGAACGAAGGCTTCGAGAACGGGTGGATCTGTTTCAAGTACCTCTTCTCCAAAACTCTCCATGTGGAACTGAACCGCTGACTTGACGTCGGCGAGCGCTTCCTCATACGTGTCCCCTTCACCGATGACCGCACCCTTGACTCCCACCTCGCGTATGACGGTTTTCTCACCGATAGTCGCCTGGACCCTGGCGCCGACGGCGTCGCGATTCGATTCTCGGCCCACAAGGCGGAGCGCGATGGCGTTGCCCTCATTGCCTCCGTCGTTTCACAGCAGTAGGGATGTCTGCCCGCATCGGGTTACCAGCACGTCGAGGTCACCATCGTCGTCGAAATCGCCCGGGGCGGCGCCCCGAGCAACGGTTTCCCGCAAGAACGCGTCACCCAAGCTCGTTCCCAGCTCCGAAAAAACACCACCGCCGGTGTTGCGGAAGACGAAATCGCGTTGCTCGTATGTCGAGACGCTTCCTAACAGATGGATATTGTCGATGATGTGCCCGTTCGCGACGAAGATGTCGAGTAGGCCGTCATTGTCGTAGTCGAAAAAGAACGTCCCGAAACCGACGAAGTTGAGCGACGTTTCGGCAACCCCCGCGTCGTAGGAGGCGTCGAAGAAAATGCCGGAGCTAGTGCCGGAATAAAGCGTGTTGTACTCGAAGTCGAGGTTGGTGACGGTGAGATCCAGAAAGCCGTCGTCGTTGTAGTCCGCCATGTCGGCCTGGGTTCAGCCGTCCTCGCTGTAGCCGACGCCAGCCAGAAGGGTCACGTCCGCGAAGAGCCCGTCGCCCTCGTTGCGATAGAGAAAGTTGCGCATCGAATCGTTGGCGACGTAGAGGTCAGCGTCGCCGTCGTTGTCATAATCGCTCCAGACAACACCGAGACTCTTCCCATCGACCTCCGTGTACACGCCCGCGGCGTGGGTCACGTCCTCCAATGTCCCGTCACCGTTGCCGTGAAACAAGTACCCGGGCGTGGGGTTGTAGACGTCGGGATGACAATAGGCTTTGATATTTTTCGCCTGATTGCTGCAGAACTTGTGGTTGTCGAGCGCGAAGTCCACATAGCGGGATACGTAGAGGTCGAGCGAGCCATCGGCGTCGTAGTCGGCGAAAGCAGCGCTCGCGCTGAAGCCGTCGACGGTCAGGCCGGAAACGGCTGTGGCGTCAACGTCCCGTCTCCGTTGTTCCGGTAGAAGACATCAGAGCCGAAGTTCGAAACGTACAGGTCGAGGTCTCCGTCGTTGTCGACGTCGCCCGCGGTCATCCCCATGCCGTAAGTCGTGTCACCCACGCCGGCCTCGAGCGTCACGTTGGTGAAGCCCGCGGCACCATCGTTGCGGTACAGCACGTGCGTCGGAATAGCGGCCTCAACCGAGCCGGGCAGGGGAGCGCCATTGACCAGATAGATGTCGAGGTCGCCGTCACTATCGTAGTCGAAGAAGCCGCCGCCGGAGCCCATGGTCTCGACCAGGTACTTCTCGTTAGTCGCAGCAACTATAGTGAACGAAGTCGATACCCATTTCGGACGTTACGTCTTCGAAGAGGATCGGTGCGTCACGCGTGAGGGGTCCCGCGGAGAGCGCCGCAATGAGGGCTGACGTGAAAGCTCGCATCCGAACCATCTTACGCCAAACGGGGGCCTTGCTAGACTCGGTCCTCTGCCCACCGGGTCCAAGCATCTGAAATTTCCGAGACGGCCAGAAGGCGATGGGCTTCATTCCGGTCCCGCGTGTAGATGCGGAACACGTCTCCAATGGAAACGTCGTGTGCGGGGTGGGCGACGACTCGAATCTCATCGCCGGCGCCGAGCTCTCCCTCCACGAGGATCCGCATGTACGCGCCCGGCCTACCGGCCGCGGTGAAGCGGAGTGGAAAGCGTGGATTCCCCATGCGTACGCCGAGTCGCCAGCAAGGGACTCTTGGCTCCGAAACCTCGAGCAGGACGCTGCCGATCTGCCAACGTTCCCCGATCAGCGCGCTCGTCACGTCGATCCCCTCTGTGGTCAGGTTCTCCCCGAATTCGGCGTGCTGTAGGGGACGGTCGAGTTGGGTCTGCCACCATTTGTAATCCTCGACCGCGTACGCATAAACCGCCTTGTCCGGGCCGCCATGGGCCTTGCGATCGGCTTGGTCGTCTCCGTCAAGGTTGACGCCGGAAACCCTGACGCGCCCCGCGACGGGGAACTTCCAGATTGCACTCCGGGCTGCTCGGCCGTTGTAGTCGAACTGACGGGCACCACCGACGTTCACCGAAAGAACTTTGCCGCTTTTTGTGTTTTTCTTTTCCACCGCTGACCTCTCTTACGATTGGCACTCGAGCCTTCGAAAGCCGCGCGGCGGTAGAGAAGTCGCCGCGCGGCCTTCGTCATCATCATCAATGGTCAGCTTTCACTGTCGAGATTCCTCTCGAGGAAATCTCGTATCAGCTGCGCGATGAGCTTGCCGTCTTCCTCGAGCGCGAAGTGGCCCGTGTCGAGAATGTGAAACTCGAGGTTCTTTAGATCCCGCTTATACGGATGAGCGCCTTCCCCTGGGAAGATCGGGTCGTTCTTGCCCCAGGTTATGAGCGTTGGTGGCTGGTGCTTGCGAAAGTAGGCTTGCCATTCCGGATAGAGCGGTGGGTTGGATCCGTAGTCGTAGAACATCGCGAGCTGGATCTCCTGGTTTCCTTCCCGGTCTAGCAAGCGCTGATCGATGTTCCAGTTGTCCGGGCTGATGGCTTCCTGGTTGCGCACCCCGTGCGTGTACTGCCACTTAGGGCATCGAGGGTGAGCAGTCCCGTGAGCGCGTCGCCGTTCTCCGCTGTCTTATCCTTTCAGTAGGCCTTGATGGGATCCCAGAACTCGAGGAGGCCCTCATCGTACGCGTTTCCGTTCTGAATGATGAGCGTGTCGACACGTTCTGGATGCTTGGCGGCAAGGCGAAACCCGATCGGCGCGCCGTAGTCCATCAAGTAAATGCTGTAGGTCTCGAGGCCGAGCTTCTCGGTGAACGTCTCGATGAGCTCGGCCATGCGGTCGAACGTGTAGTCGAACTCCTCGACGCTCGGCATCGAACTGTTGCCGTAGCCCGGGTAGTCGGGTGCTATGACGTGGTACTTGTCGGCAAGAGCCGGGAGCAAATTTCGAAACATGTGAGATGAAGTAGGAAAGCCGTGCAGCAGAAGAACGTTTTCGGCGTCCTTCGGTCCGACCTTCCGGTAGAAGATGTCCAGCCCGTCGATCTGCATGGTCTTGTTCATGACCTGGGAAGCATCGATGTTGGAATCGGAAGCAGTGGAGCTGGTTTCATTGGCCGTTGCTCCAACCCATGCGAGGGAGGCCGTTACGAGCAAGATGGTGAGGGACGCCAGGACGCGGGTCGTTGTTCTTGAGTTCATTTTTTCTCCTTTCGAAGTCTGCGCGTTTGACTACGAGGAAAAGCAAGTTCTAGGCCAGGCCAGCGAATGGAGGAAACAGTTGATACGACGGAATTTACGTTGAATGGATGTAAATGCGAAATCTCGCGACTCGCGAAATCTCGCGTTGACAACTCGCTCTCTCTCATACAAACTCGCGCCGTGACGGACATAAGCCTCTACGACGCGTCCGAGCGCCAGGAGCTCGAGCAAATCTTCCTCGACATGGCTCACGAGCGCGCGTTGCCCGCTCTTTTGAGCCTCCTCGTCGAGCGGTTGCGGGGACTTCCCGAGGTGGCCCTCGCTCGTATCTGGTTGATCCGGCCAGGCGATATCTGTGCGGTGTGTACTGCGCGGGCGGAATGCCCGGACCAAACGCGCTGCCTTCATCTCGTTGCCAGCGCCGCTCGCGCCGTCGAGAAGGACAGCGGCACGGACTGGTTCAGCATGGATGGCTCTTACCGCAGGTTCCCGCTGGGCGTGCGACACGTCGGCAAGATCGGCTCGAGCGGGGAATCCCAGCTGCTCCATGACACCGCTGAAGATAGTGAATGGTTCGCTCGCGGCGACTGGTTGAAGAAGGAAGGCATCACGAGCTTCGCGGGGCATCCTTTGATTTTCAGGGACGAGACGCTCGGTGTCCTGGGCGTTTTCCGTCGCGCATTCATTGACGAGCAAGAGTATCTCTGGCTGCGCGCCTTCGCCGATCACGCGGCCGCGGCAATCGCCAACGCGCGCGCATTCGAAGAAATCGAGAGGCTGAAGAAGGAGTTGGAGCTCGAGAACGAATACTTGCAACAGGAGGTCAAAAACGTCCACGCCTTTGGCGGCATCGTCGGGGAGAGCTCGACACTCGGAAGGGTGCTCGAGCAGATCGAGCTGGTCGCTCCCACGGAGAGTGCGGTCATGATTCTCGGAGAATCCGGAACGGGAAAGGAGCTGATTGCTCGAGCCATTCACGAACAAAGCCGGCGTCGAGGACGTGCGATGGTGAAAGTGAATTGCGGGGCGATACCGCGAGAGCTGTTCGAGAGCGAGTTCTTCGGGCATGTCAAAGGAGCCTTTACCGGCGCGGTGAGTGACCGAGTGGGGCGTTTTCAGTTGGCCGACCGGGCCACGCTCTTTCTGGACGAAATCGCGGAGATTCCTTTGGAGCTTCAGAGCAAACTGCTACGCGTTCTCCAGGAAGGCACGTTCGAGCGTATCGGAGAAGCCCACACCCGCAAGGTAGATGTTCGAATCATCGCTGCGACGAACTGCAATCTGGAAGAGCGAGTCCGTTCGGGGCGTTTTCGAGAGGACTTGTACTATCGGTTGAACGTTTTTCCAATAACCGTAGCACCCCTTCGCGAGCGCCTCGAAGACATTCCCGCCCTTGCTGCTACGTGCCTGGAGAGCGTATGCCGGCGGCTAGGCGTGCCAGCCCCGAGGCTCACAGAGAGTCATGTGCGGATGCTTCAAGCTTACGACTGGCCCGGCAACGTCCGGGAGCTCCAGAACATCGTCGAGCGCGCGGTGATCACCTTGCGATCGGGCAAGCTCAAGTTCGACCTGCCGACGGTGCGGCTGCACCGCTCCGAGCGATCGTCGTCCTCCACATCGAAATCCGCGAAGAGCATTCTCAACTACGAGGAACTGAGACGCATCGAGCGCGAAAATCTCGTCGCGGCCCTGGAGCAGACCAACTGGAGAATCGCCGGTCGAGGCGGAACGGCGGAGCTACTCGGTATGAACGCCTCGACACTGAGATCCCGCATCAAGACCATGGGTATCAAAGCCGTTCGTGCGGATTGACCGATTTGAAAGGCTTGCGGCGGGGGCCCTATGGCGTCACTAAGCGAAGACGAGAAGTTCATGCGACAGTGTCTGGAGCTCGGCCGCGCCGCGGCCCGCGAGGGCGAAGTCCCGGTGGGGGCTATTGTCCTTTTTGGCGGGCGAGTCTTGGCCCGAGGACGCGAGGCGTCGAGATCGAGTCTGGACGTGACGGCGCACGCGGAGGTGATGGCCATCCACCATGCCGCGCGCGCGAAAGGGACGGTCGACTTGCGTGGATGCACGTTGTACTCCAACGTGGAGCCGTGCGTCCTTTGCGCCTATGCGATACGGCGATCGTCGTTCGACCGCGTCGTCATCGGCATGCCAACGGCGGCACTCGGTGGCGTTTCGTCGCGCTATCGGATTCTCGTCGACGCTCAGCTCCCGGGCTTCGGGACGCCGCCCATAGTGGTGCAAGGGGTCTTGCTCGATGAGTGCACCGCGCTCATGGATAAACATATGACGGGCTGACACCCATCAGGCGCGTTGGCTATTTCGATGGGCGCACGAAGGAGTCGTCGAGAGCGCGCACCGATGTCGCGCCCGCTGAGCGCATGGCGAGCTCGAGCTCACGTCGCAAGGTCGTGAGCACCATCTCCACACCCTCTTGTCCAAAGCTCGCGAGGCCCCAAATATAGGGGCGTCCCACAGCGACCGCCGTAGCGCCGAGTGCAAGCGCTTTGAAAATGTCCGTTCCCCGGCGAAAGCCGCTGTCGACGATCACGGGAATGCGGCCACGGACGGCGTCGATCACTTCGGGAAGAACCTCGATGGTGGAGACGCCGCTCTCTTCCGCACGGCCGCCGTGGTTCGAGACAATGAGCCCATCCGCGCCGTGCTCGACCGCGAGCGCAGCATCTTCCCGCGCCACGATACCTTTGATGAGCACCTTCATATCGGTGTGATCCTTCAGACGTTTTATGAACGACCACGTGAGACTTGGCGCATCCAAATCGGTAAGGCCCGTGACGTCGACGTTGTCGAACATCGGTTTGCGTCCGAGCCGGAAATAGATGGGCCCATCCTCGTGGCAGACGGAGCAATCGCGCGAGTCCATCCGTGCGAAGCGCTGCGCGGTCTCGCGATAACTGATCACGGGAAGATCGACCGTCAAGATGACAGCAGGACAGCCCGCGCGCTCGGCACGCCCCAGGAGTCCTTCGGTCACGTCCCAGCTCGCGGTGGGATAGAGCTGACACCAAACCGGCGTGCCGCGCGCGGCGTTGACGTCTTCGACCGAAGCCGTTGTCATCGTCGAGAGGATTTGAAGATGGCCGCGGTTTCTCGCGGCCCGCGCGACCGCCACTTCGCCTTCGGCGTGAAACGCTTTCTGGCTTCCGACCGGTGCGAGCACGATGGGCGTTTCCCACCGCGTCCCGAAAATCTCGATCGAGGTATCCACCTGTCGCACGTTGACGAGGCGCCGTGCGCGAATGCCGAACTTGTCGAAGCCTTCGCGATTGGCGTGCAACGTGCGATCGCCATCCACGCGGTGGCAAGGTAGCCCCAATGCGCCGGCGGAAGCACGTCGCGGGCGACTCGCTCGAAATCGAAGACACTGAACGCCTCCTCGGGAGACGTGATGGTCTTCTCACCTGGAAGCTGCGACAAGCCCGTGAAAAAAGGGCTCCCGCGAGAAAACGAAGAAGCTCGCGTCGATGCATGATTGGGTTTGTTGCCTCCTTCCTTGGCACGCGTCGTGGAGGCATTGTATGGTGCAGGGAACATCTAGGTCTATTGCCCACGTAACGACTCGTAGGATGATTCGATGTTTCAAGACATACGTATAGGAACCCGGCAACTCCTCAAGCGCCCTGGCTGGGCCATCGCCGTTATTGTGGTCCTCGCGGTCGGCATTGGCGCGAACACAACCATGTTCTCCGGGTTCGAAGCGTGGGTTCTGAGGCCCCTGGACTTCAACGAGCCGGACCAGCTCGTTGCGCTGAGTGAAGCTCAACCGGAGCTCGGGCGCGAGCTCATCGTTGCCTCGCCGCGAAATCTCGGCGACTGGATGGAGCAGCAGCAGTCGTTCGCGTCCATCGGGTCGTACCAGGGATTCAGGGTCAACTGGAACGACGAGACCCAGCCCGTGCGGCTCATCGGCACGCGGATCTCGGCCTCGCTCTTCCCGACGCTGCGCAAAGAGCCCATCCTCGGCCGAAACTTTACCGAAGCGGAAGATCACCCGGGAGAAGGCGCCAAGGTCGCGCTCATCTCTCATAGCCTGTGGCAAGAGCATTGCTACCGATATTGCTACGCTCTCTCTTGATTGCGAGCTGGGGCGTGATGGGCGTCGCAGCCTTCATCCTCCGCGCTCTCGTAGCCCTCACGCCCATCGCCCTCGAGCCGTTCCAGAGCGGGAGCCTCACGAACTGGCAATGGGTCCTTCTCGGTGGATGGGTAGTGTTCAACGCTTACGCGGAGGGTTATCGCGGTTTCCACCGGAGCTTTTCGCCACGTGTCGTGGAGCGGGCGATGGAGCTCGGAGACAACCGGCGCTGGTTCAGAGTGTTGTTCGCGGCTCCTTATTGCATGGGGCTCTTCCACGCGCCGCGACGGGTCCTCATCAAGAGCTGGGTTTTGCTCTTCGCCATCATGGGCGTCGTCGTTTTCGTGCGTCAGATCGCGCAGCCGTGGCGGGGGATCATCGACGCTGGGGTGGTCGTAGGACTTGGAGCAGGGCTTCTGAGCATGCTGCTCCTCTTCGCGCGTGCGATCGCCGACAAAGGACGCGGCTATGACAACGCACGCGCAGAGTCGTTGAGCACTAGTAGTCCCCGGCCATCCGGAACAAATTGAATTCTTCGCCGGATGCAAGACGCAGCTTACCCGAAACGACATCTTCGTGCTCGGCGTCAACGGTGATGCACTCCGCCGTCAGCGTGCCCTCTCCGTTGGGGACGCTAATCTCGAAAACGAACACGTTCTCACCGGGAAGACCCTGTGGGGCCTCCGAAAGGAGAACCTGCATGCACGAATGGAAAAGCCTGTCGCACATGTGCGATGGGAATGCAAGTACTACGTAGTGATCATCCCGAAGTATCGAAGAAAGGTGTTACATGGCACCCTTCGCCGCCGCGTGGGGCGAATTCTTCGAGAGCTGTGTGAGCAGAGAGGAGTAGAGCTGATCGAAGGCAACGCGCAGCCGGACCACATCCACCTGTGTATGAGCATCCCGCCGAAGTGTAGCGTATCTCACACGATATCGGTGGCGTCCAAAAAAGGGGCCAAAACGGGCGGCGAAAAAGGGACCATTTTGAGACGGGTGTTTCTGAGCAAGTACAGACGCTTCATCCTTTTAGAAGCAGTCTTTGTGGTACCCAGTGACCGCCGAAATGGTAACCTTTTGATCCGCCACCGACATTCCTAAACCCACGCCCTATGGGCGTGGTCGATTAGTCATCCCCTGCCATATTATGAGAATATCTCCACGGCACCCCAGGCACCCCAGGCGATGAGGACCACCCCGCCAACCTTTCCCAACCATCTTCCGGCCGGCGCGACCTTTTCTACCAGGACAAAAAACGGCAAGGGCGGCCACCCACAGCAGGTTCATCACCCCGCCAACAAACAACAGGGCCATCAGCGCCCAGCAGCACCCGGTGCAGTATCCGCCGTGACGTATTCCCATGATGAAGGCGCCCCAGATGCCCTCGCGCCATTCGGTCATAAGAAATCCCAGAGGCGTGCGGCATTTGGCCAGGCAGGCGTCCTTGAGCGGCATGAACTGGAAAACGCCGGCTGCAATCAACAACACTGCGCCCAACCAAGGTGCAGTGGCCATCATCATCCGGGAGAGCAATGCGGCCTGATGCAGGCCCCATTGCGCTAGCCCATGTTTCCCTTTTAGGTGTCTAAGTCATCGAAAACAAAGGATCGAGATCGGCGGTTTGTCTCTACGCTGACAGCACCTCCTCGGAGAAGGCTGGCGGGTCGCGTTCAACGATGCCGAGTGCAGTCAGGATCGAGTTGGCGCGAGCGGTGCCGCGCGTGACGACGCGCTTAGTCCGCCCAGAACCCAGCTGTAAGTCGACGACCCGGACCGAGCGTAGCGCTTGTAGTGCCTCGGTTGCGGACAGGTCGAGTTCGGCGACCTTGAGCTTTTTCTCAAGAGCCCGGTGCACAAGGAAGGCCAGCGTAGCTACGAAAAGGTGTGCCTCCACACGCTCATCGGTCTGGTGGTAAACGGGACGCATCTCAATGACATCCTTAAGGCATGAGAAGGCTCGCTCGACCTCGTTTAGGTCCTTGTAAAGGCGCACGGCGTCGACCGGAGAGAGGTTTTGCTCCTCGGTTTGAATAACGTACTTACCCTCGTAGGCTTGCTCGCGCTTGAGGTTGACGGGGTGCTCGAAGAAGCGGAAGCAGCAGACCGTAGTTGATCTGCAGCTTGCCTTTCTTGCCGTCACGGTCGTATCCGAGGCGGGCGATCGGACAACTCACACCCTCGAAGTAGCTTGAGGTTAGGTCATAGAGCGCCAGGCCGTCGTTTTGGAGATGGCGCGCCGCGAGTTTTTTTTCGATGACCTCCTGGCGTTTGAGAACCCAGTCCATGGCGGCATAGAGATCGTCTTCGCGGGCATCGCTCACCCCCAGGATTTCGGGCAGTGTGGTTGTGTGCCACCACTGGCTAGTCGCCAGCTTCGACTGCGGTTCGAGATCCGGGCGACTACCATGGCCACGACCAAATCCCGCTCTGGTGAGTGTCGAGAACCAACGAGCTTTTCGAAACCGAGCTGTCTCATGGCGCTGAGCACCGCGTCGACGTGGCCATGGTGCCGGGAGCCGTTCTCGACGATTTTGAAGGCGACTTCAACCGAGACGAGCTTTTCCCCTTTGAGAATGCGTCGGATGGCGTCGACTGCGTCCATGGGCAATTTGGACAAGTTAGCGAGCGTGCGCTTGCGGACGTTTCCGCCCACCCGATACGGCTCACGCAGCAGGACCGCGGGGGTAGAGTTGCGATTGGGGATGATGTGGATATGCATGCCCACTATAGTATCCTATGTGTCAATGTATATCAAACCATAAAAGTTTTTAGACATGCCTACATATTGCAACCCAAAGCTAGCCTCTCGGCGTCCCTAAAGACGCGTAATCATTGGGGATTCACACTGTCAGTGGGTTCATTCGACCAAGGAACTTCAGCTTAGCGCCACCCCGTCCCGCTTGCCGCGGTCCCCGAGCCGGTCGAGAATCTGCTCCAGCCCGAGCTCGCGCCACAGCGTCGCCGTCACCAGCATCGGACCCCAATCCCACGCGTCTGCCCCCGCGACCTGCTCGGCTGCTCGCTCGGTGTCGGCCGGTTCACCGGCCCCAAGCAACCGATTGAGGGAGTCGAGATTGGCAACTAGAAGTTCCTTGCGCCCCAAGTTGCACACTACGCGTTGCTTCGGCTTGCCGTGCTCCCGATACGACTCGACCAGGCGGACATACTCATGTTGAACCCCTTTGCCGCCTGCGGCCCGAACGATGCGGAAGAACATAACCTATCCTCACGCATACTACATATCATTGTCCACAATTACAACGTATTAATGGCGCTCAAAGCACAATCTCTGTCTCTACGTTTTGGGCGAAATTCAACCCCCGTTCCTTTGAATTCAGTCACTTACGAGCGTTAGGATGCTCATAAAGGGTAAACATGGGCTAGCGCCGCCACGGCACTGAAGGCGCCCCAAACGACAACATAACCGAGCAGGAAGACGCCTGTGGGAACGTACCTCCCGTCCTGCTCCCTTCGCCGTCGATGCACCATCGCGAACAAGAGCACCATTGGTGATGCGGAGGGCACCATCATGGCCACCATCATCACCGCCCACATGACGAATACCAGCACAACATCCCGGACGCTCCACGGATGCATCTGCGGCCCGGCCATGTCTGTCCTCATGCCGCCCATTCCACTCCAGGCCAGATAGGCAGTGTAGACCCAGGCCAAAAGCGTAATCAAAGCCAAACCCCGCGGTCACGAGCAAGCGCTCGCGCTTGAGGGTTGCTTCCAGGGCGGTATTCCCGTCCATTCGGCCTCACGGGAAAATGGAGACGCGTTTTGGAGGTAACAACCCTCGCCGGCCAGTGTGATGTGGGCGGGAACGGGGGCAACTCCGTCGGATCAAGGCCCCTGCCAACTGATTTTCGCTAGTTCCGCGCATTTGCCCGGATGGGCGAATTGCAACTCGTGCCCCTCGCTGACCCAGAACTCGTCCAGAAGGGGGTCTCAGGGCCCCTGGTAAGTAAATGGGGAGTAGCTACCATAACGATTTGAGGTGTCCAACTGCATCCCGTGGTCTCGAAAACTCAATCTCTTCGATTCGGCCACCACCGACGTTTGGCCGGGCGTAATACATAAAGGAGTGTTGCCAAAAGTTACTTCAGCCCCGTCTTCCCCAGCGATGGCTTCGATGTCGCTCTCAATGATGTCAGGAACGAGCAGTACTCGCCGTTTGCCCTGGGCCTGGAATTCGATTGGTAAGCTTCTGATGCCAAGCACCTCGCCCACAAAGGAGGCCAAGACCGCAGGATGACCTCCCGCATTCCCAGTTTCATCAAGATAGAGAGCAACCTTCCAATGGGTAAATCACCATGACGACATTTAGACCATCGAGCGTGCTATCAGTGTAGTTGCCTTTTTCAATATGACGCCGAACGGTGGTGCATCCCCTTCGCTGGGATCGCCCAAGCCAGAGGATTCTGCAGTTGCAGTTTTCGAAATAAAGGCCCGAGATTTTCCATCCGACATGCATTAACCTCCGTCAGAGGTGCTTCGATAGGAGTATGAACGTGAATGCAAGACCTTTAGCCAGGAATCTGCTTCTGCCTTAGCACAGATTCAAAACGAACCTGCCAAGACACGTCCGGGTCTTCCTTATTCAGTATTTCCGGAGATGTCCCGGCCGCTGTTGAATTTGGTCGGGTAGCGGCGGCACCTGTGAATACTCTTAGGCAGCAACCTCATCGCTGTCAAGAGATTTCTGTTTGCTTCTAAGCGCGTGAACGAGAGCGCCCATATGGCGATAGCCTTTGATACGGTGAAACTTTTTCTCCGCCGTGACGACGCCGAGAGCGGTCCATCGGCGAATCATGGAAGGACTCTTCCACCGCTTGACGTTTCTCGAGACTCTGCGGATGGTGCCGTTGAGATTCTCGATGGCGTTTGTCGTGGCCAGAGATTTGCGAAGTAACTCGGGTAGAGCGAGCTTCACAACCGTGAGGGTCTCTTCCATCCCTTCGCGAAGGCTTCCGGCAGCTTCGTCGTAGCCGTTTCGCTCGAGCCACGACACCAATGCCTGAAGTCGCTTGCGCGCCTTGTCGGCACTCTTGCATTTGTACGCTTCCTTCATTGTCTGGAGCACGTAGGCGTGACGGGACTTGGGAAGGTACGAGCGAAGATTTCGGAGTTTGTGGAGCTGGCATCTTTGGATAACCGCGAGATCCCCCAAAACGTCGACGAGTGCTTTGCGGATCCCTTTGCCTCCGTCCACTACGCAGAGAATCGATTCGTCGATCCGCAATCCCCGCTCGAGAAGGTTCTGCAACATCGCGGTGCACACCCGAGAGTTTTCCGTCGAGCCCAGCCATATACCCAAGGGCACCTTCGTTCCATCTATTGTGATACCGAGAGTTACGACGACGGTCTGTCCGGCCACCTCAAGGCCATCCATCATTAGTGCCGCAAGCTCGAACTCCTCTAGCCTCCGAGATAGGTATTCCTCGAGCTTCTTAGTCGTCTGGCTCACGAGGTGACGGCTGGCGGCACTCTTGCTCGTGCCACGAGACTTCAACTTCGCCGAGGGTTTGTCCAGACTCGATTCGTAATTTCGGGTCGATACCCCCACCAAGATCTGGTTCAGCACTCGCTCCGGAAGCGGGTCTTCTTCGCGGAAGGCTTCGAAGTGTGGAAGCGACGCCTCCTCGCCCGACTTCGAACGAACTCGAGGTCGCGACACTTGGATTCGACGACCGCCGAAGCTCAGCTCCCCATCCGTGCTCCCCCAGTGGTTATGAGTTCGCTCCTTCTCGTGCTTGCCCTTCGGCCCCGCGATCTTCTCCGCGTCCTCTCTCAGGAGTAGGTGCAATGCGGTCAGTCCTTGCTCGTACACCCATTCCGTCAGGTCCGCCTTCGTGGCCGCGATCCCAGCTATCATCGGTAGCAGTATCTGACCGACTTGGCCAACTACCTTGCCCGTAGGCGAGTGCGTTTGCTTTCTTACTGGCTTCTTTGATTTCCTTGGCATGGTGGCTCCTTGTCCCCCTCTGGAGACGGTTGGTTTGGCAGACCTATTCTTAGGCCGGCCAAGGAGCCGCCGCTACCCCAAATTCAACATCCGGCGGGACATCCCCGTATTTCCCGGGCGCGGTCAAAGTACAATCTCGCAGTTTCAAGGTCAAATTTTTGCCGGGCTTTCATGCCGGCCTTGATCTGGAATTCCACCGCTTTGTCCCATACTTCGCCGTGGTCATGTTGGTAGGCCAGAGCCTCGACGTGTTCCTCCATGTGGTCAGCATAGAGTTCCTCGATGGCACGGGCCACCAGCCCGTGCAGTTCCTTGCGCTTTTGCAGCAGCAGGGTGGCGTAGGTGACCTCCTGGGTGAGCACGTGCTTGAACATGTAGGCCGCCTCGGGCACGAACCGGATCTGCTGGATCAGCTCCAGGGTTTTCAGGGTCTCCAGAGAGGGAGATAGTCGTGCCTGGGCCGTTGCTTCGGAGATACGCTCCAGGATGCGCCGGGCGAACTCCCGCCCGATCACCGAGGCCAGCCCCAGCGTTTCCCGGGCGTAGCGGTCCAGGCGGTCCAGCCGGGTGCGGATGACCGCCTGCACGGCCCTTCCACCTCCAAGACGGCCTTTACGACGGCCTCGGAGTTTCGGCCGTCCAGGGGGTGTAGGGCGAGGGGCGTGTGATGGCCCGGGTTACCCCAGCCGGCCTCGTACTCCGGGCGGTAGATGACCGTCACCAGCAGGGGGTAGGAGGGAATGACACCCAGCAGGTGGTTCAGGGCCGCATTCGAGGCGTCGTCGGCCCAGTGCCAGTCCTCCAGGATCACCACCATGGGCCGGCTCTTCGTGTTCAAAGTGAAGATGGCGGCCAGGGCCTCGCGGAAGGCGACCGCCAAATCCGGCCCTTGCAGGTTCTTCGGTACGGGATGCTCTTCGCTCTCCATGGAGAGCAGATGCAGGTAGAGGGGGATGTACTCTTCCAGCGCCTCGTCGATGGCCCGCACGTTGGCCACTGCTTTGCGCAAAAGCTCCTCCGGTGTATCTTCTTCTTCCAGGCGCAGGCCCTGCCTGAGGGCGTTGATGAAGGGCTGGTAGGGCGTGTAGGCGCCGTAGGACTGGCAACGACCCTGCAACACATTGATCCTGTCCCGGTCCAGCCCGTGCCGGAACTCGTACAAAAGGCGGCTCTTGCCCACCCCCGCCTCGCCGACCACCGAGACGAACTGACCATTGCCCGCCACAACCTTCTCCAGGCAACTATTCAGGGTGGCCAACTCGCCCTCCCGCCCTCTGAAGGCGGTGAAACCCCACTGTTCGGCCGCTTCGAAGCGGGATTGCACCGTGGAAACCCCACCACACGGTGGGGAATCATCTGCCGGGTCTTGCCCTTCATAACGACTGGCTCGAGTACCTCGGTCTCGAAGAACGGCGTGATCTGGCGGCGGGTTTCCGGGCCGAGGAGAATCTCGTCCTCCCGCGCCTGGGCCGCCAGCCTGGCGCCGGTGTTGACGGCATCCCCGGTGATCCCATGGCGCCCCTCCCTATCGTCCCGCTGGTGAGTGACGATGAGCCCTGTGTTGATGCCTGAGTGCATCCCGAGAAGAGGACGGTGGCCTGGCGGCGCTCCCCCTCCGCAACAGGGGGATCGCTACTATCGCCTACAGTGCGGGGCGGACTTTGATGAGCAGGTTTCCCGGGCTCCGCGTCGGCAAGAGCGTGGCCGCAGTTGTTGCAGAATCTGGCGGAGGGGGGCAGGACTTTTTCGCATTGGGGGCAGAGATTTTCGAGCTTCGTTCCGCATTGGAGACAGAACTTAGCTTCCGCGGCATTCTCGTGCCCACAGCCCGTACACTTCAGTCCTGCCGCCGTCCAGAGGAGTCTCCGACGTGTTAGCCAAGTAGGGGATGTCTCCGGAACGGTCTTCAGTTCCCTCGCCAGGTCCGCTGTCGACTCGTAACGTTCGTTGGGATCCTTTGCCAGGCAACGCTCCACGATCTCGGAAAGCTGGGTGGGAATCTCGACGTTGAGCTTTCTTATGGGCTCGGGCTCATCCTGGATGATGGCTGCCAGCGTCTGGGGCATCGTGTCCTTCTTGAAGGCAAGTCTTCCCGTCGCCATCTCGTAGAGGATCGACCCGAAGGAAAACTGGTCCGAGCGGTAATCGATGGGTCGACTCGCCGCCTGTTCCGGCGACATGTACTGAAGGGTACCCAGAATAACTCCTTGCTGTGTGGCTTTCGTCACCGTGTCCATCTCGGAATCGGCATCGGTGCTCTGGGGGCATCAGCTTGGCAAGCCCGAAGTCCAGGATTTTTACCAACCCGTCATCGGTGACCATCACGTTCTCGGGCTTCAAATCCCGATGAACAATCCCCGCCTGATGGGCTTTCGCCAATCCCTCCGCCATCTGCCTCGCGTAGCGAATGAGCTTATCGTTAGGGAGCGGACCGTCCGCGAGAATCTCCCGAAGCGTCTCCCCCTTCACATACTCCATCGCAATGAAGGGAGTGCCCTCGTGTTCACCGATCTCGTAGATCGTGACGATGTTGGGATGGTTCAACGCCGAGGCAGCACGGGCTTCCTGCTCGAATCGACGGAGACGGCTGGAGTCAGCGGCCATCTCTTGCGGCAAGACTTTGATGGCGACGTCTCGACCTAGCTTGAGATCCTTGGCCTTGTACACTTCTCCCATCCCGCCAGAGCCCAGGTCGGAGAGGATCTCGTAGTTGCCGAGGCGCGTTCCTGCGGCGAGTGACATCCAGAGAACTTAGCGGTTCGACGGGGAAGTTGCAAGCCGTCGCCGCTTCTTCGTAGCTTTGGGCGAAAAAAACGACTGACCCCGAACTGACCCGGTACTGGTGGCGCGCACGGTCACACCTGGCACTTAGACTCGCTGACAAACGCCTCAAGTCGTTGATTCTGTGACAAGAGTGATCCGGTGTGACACCAGTTCCGCCCTTACGTTGGACTTAAAATCCCGAAGGTGTGCGGGTTCGAGTCCCGCCCCGGTACCAGAATTACTCAAGGGACGCCGTCAACAACGTCAAGCCGAAGTCGCCAGATTTTCGCGGAGCACGCGTGGATGACGTGCCGCAATACGCAGGAGTGCCAGGGCCGGCCCCGCGGGAGTCCGGCGACCTTGCTCCCAGTTGCGTAACGTATGAACGCTGATGCCCAATGCTTCCGCGAACTCTTCCTGGGTCAACCCCGCAAAGCGACGGAGGGCAACGATGTCTTTCCTCGGATCGATCTGGCCGCGAATGATGCGTTCACGTTGTCTCCGCGGAATGGCGCGTGCAAAATCCTGTTCGGTCAGTTCGCGAATATCGTCACTCATTGAAACTCCCACGGTACTTGCGGAAGAGCTCGACTTCATTCTTAGTGGCCTTCCTCGCACTCACGATGCGAATGACGTTGTCCTCGCGTTCCGTGAAAACCACTACCACAACTCCAACACCCGTCGGCCCAATCGCGATAAAGCGCTCCTCCTCCTCTGTAATCCGATGGATGTGCTCCGCGCGGAGTAGCCCCGTCTACGATGGCCTCTTTCAGCTGAGCCTGCAGATTCAGTCCTGAGAACCGAAAGCGTAGAGAATCCCGTCCTGGGAGCCGATGACGACCCGTCCATCGGCGAGCGCGGGTGAGGCGACGAACGGAGCGCCCGCGTCGAACTGCCACACCTTCTCGCCGGTCGTGAGCGCGAAGACGTAGAGGCGGCCGTCGCCCGAGCCGATATAGACGCGGTTGCCCGCGATGACGGGGGAGGACTCGACGCGCGCGCCCGTACGGTAGGACCAGAGCGAGGCGCCCGTCTCTTGATCGATCGCGTGCACGATCTTGTCACGGCCGCCTATGACAACAACGCCATTCGCCACCGCGGGGGAGGAATAGAAAGGGAAGTGCCGGGTCGGATGCTCATAGCGCCAGAGGTATTCTTTGTTTTTCAGATAGACGGCAAGCACGTCGTTGTTGAACGTTCCGTAATAAGCGATGCCGTCGACGAGAGCCGGGGAGGAGGCCGTATAGGCGCCCGAGTCCATCTGTAGCTTCTCTGTGCCGTCCTCGAGATCGATGCCGCGCAGCAAGGCGTCGCATCCCGTCACGTAAACGAGCTCGCCGTCATATCCGGGCGTGCTGTGAAGAGGCCCGAGGCTTTCAAACGTCCACTGAAGCTCGCCCGTCTTGCGGTCGAGCGCGTATAGGTGCTCGTCGTAGGACGAGACGAGCACGCGGTCCCCGATGACGACGGGAGAAGCTTTGATCTCCGCGCCGGTCTCGAAAGTCCACTGGGTCTCGCCGCTCGCCGCGTCGAAAGCGTGCACGACGCCGAGCAAGTCGCCGACATAGACGGTGCCGTCGACCACCATCGGCGAAGATTCCCCGAACCGGTCTTCCTCCTCGCCGAAATCGCGCTTCCAGCGGACCGAGCCGTCCTCGAGGGCGAGCGCGGCGACGAGCCCCGGAAGCGCGGTCATGTAGACGACGTCGTCGACGATGGCGGCGGAGGAGTCAATGGAAAAGCCGGCCTCGAAGCTCCAGAGAAGCGTCAGCTCGTCGGGGATCTCGGCGGCAGAGCGTCCCGTGCGCATCGGGCTTCCGCGAAACTGATTCCACCTGTCTTTCGGGGCGACGGTCTCTTGCGACGCGACCGCCAAGAAAACCAGAGCACTCAATAGGCGCATCGGTAAATCTCCAGAGCCGCCGCTTCGTCGAAAGGGCGAGGGTTGAAGTTTCCTGTCCACTGCTTGGTGGCTGCATGGGCGAGGCTCGGAAGGTCTTCTTCCGGGATGCCGTCATCGCGAAGGCGCCGCGGAAGGCCTCCGAGCTCGGCAAGCTCTTCGAGACGGCTCGCGAGCGACTCGCCATTTTGGTGGAGCGCCGCGTAATCCTGCGCCACCGTATCCGCGTTGAAGCGCACCACGCTCGGCAAGCACATCGCGATGGCGCGTCCATGCGCGGTTCCGTAGCGCTGGGTGAGCGGGTTCGCACAGGCATGGGTCGCGCCGAGCATCGAGTTCTCGATGGCGACCCCTGCATAGAAAGCACCGAGCTGCATCGCGCTGCGCGCTTCGAGGTCTTCGGGCTCTTCGAGAACGCGGGCGTAGTTTCCGTTCAGCAATCGAAAAGCCTCCCGGGAGTAGAGATCGGACAAGGCGTTTCTCTTCGTCGTCACGGCGGTCTCGACAGCATGGGCAAGGGCATCGTAGCCCGTGATTGCGGTGACCGCCGTCGGCTGCGTTACGGTGAGCTCGGGGTCGAGAAGTGCTATGCGAAAACGCGCGCTGAGATCGGAGCAGGCCATCTTCACATGCGTCGTCGCGTCCGAGATGAGCGCGTAGGATTGCGCCTCGCTCCCGGTCCCCGACGTCGTGGGGACGCCAATCATGGGGAGAAGCGGCTTTTTGTTCTTTGCGATGCCGACATAGTCGCGGATGACACCGCCATTGGTCAAGACGAAGTTGACGGCCTTGGCGCAATCCATCGAGCTTCCGCCGCCAAAGCCGATGAACGAATCGATGTTCTTCGAGGCTGCGAACGCGCGTCCACGCTCGACCATGTCGGTGTCGGGGTTCTCCGTGAAATCGCTGAAGACGAAGACTTCGATCCCGGCGCGCGAAAGCGAGCCGCAGGCGCGATCGACGTGTGGCGTCGCGAGAAGTCCGGGATCGGCCGTCAACACCGTGCGCTGAAAGCCGAGCTCTTTCGCGAGCTCGCCGAGGCGGTCAGAAGCGCCGCGGCCGAACACCACCCGCGGCTCAGGCCGGTACTCGAAAGATTCCACGCTCTATTCGTTGGCGAGCGCGAACAGCTGATTCCGGCTCGCGATGTATAAAACGCCGTGCGCGGGAACCGCTGTCCCGTAGACGGAGCTTCCGAGGTTTATCTCGACGAGAACTTTTTCTTCTTTGCCTGGGGCGAGCACGACGACATCGCCGTCTTCGTCGCCGAGATAGATCTTGCCATCGACGACCATGGGCGACGACCAGACTGCCGCGAAGGTATCGTGCACCCAGTAGGGCTCTCCTGTCTCGACGTTCAACGCATGGAAGAAGCCGCTGAAATCCGGCATGTAGATGATGCCCTCATGAATCGCCGGGGTCGAGATCGAGCGGCGGATCTTGTCGTAGTGCCAGACGCGGCCGCTTTGGGTGATGTCGCCGCGCTTGGTCGCGTCGATAGCGTAGAAGTGGCCCACACCTTCACCGTGCTCCGGGTCCTGACCGTTCGCGATATAGACCTTGTCATCGTAGAGCACCGGCGTGCTGATGATGTTGTTACGCGTTCTCGGCCAAGTAGCGCCGGGCGGGTTGCTGTCGAACTCCCAGAGTTTTTCGCCGGTCTCGGCTACGTAGCCGCGCACCCAGCCGTCGCCTTCACCCATCACGACTTGAGCGACGCCTCCGATCTCGCCGACCGCGGCGGAGGACCACTGCCCGTGAAGGATGTTCTCTCCCACGGGGTCGTTCTCCCATACGAGCTCGCCTGTGTTCTTGTTGAGTGCTACCAGGTCGGGGCTCAGGGGAGAAGGGATGTTGACGTGGCTTTCGTCGTGTCCATTCGAAGTGTTCACAAAAATCAAATCGCCATGCATCACGGGCGACGAGTTTGACATGTTGTGCGGGTAGGCGCCGAGCTCTTCCATCATGTCGAACTTCCAGATGATGTCTCCGTCGTGCGGGCTCTTGTACTGCTCGTCCTGATAGGGTCCGTCGTTCTCGCCGTCGAGAAAGCCCTCGGTGTCGAGCGCGAGCACTTCGCCTCTGTTGGTGACGTAGTAGAGCACGTCGCCATCGACGAGCGGCGAGGAGCAAACGCCTTGGAACGGCCAATCGTTGACCCGGCCCGCGGGGTGCTTATCGGTGACCATTTGCCAAAGGAATTTGCCGTCGGCCTCGTTGATCGCGACGAGAACGCCTTTGTCGCCCGGCATCTCTTTGTCGTAAAGTGCCTCATTGTTCGTTCCGACAAAGACTTTGCCGTTCGCCACAACGGGGTTCCCATAGGTCTGTGAGCCGAGCGCGGCCACCCATTTCACGTTGGTGCCGGCATTGACATCCCACTCGAGGGGAAGGCCGGTCATCGAGGACACCATGTTGCGATCGGCGGTGCCGCCCCACATGGTCCAATCACCGTCCTTGGAATCGTCGGCGTGGACGTTGAGGGTGACCATGATCGCTGAGACGGAAAGTGCGGTTGCCCAAACGAGCTTTTTCATCGTCCTGCCTTTCATTCGTTGGCTCGTACTTCGAGATTGTCGATAAACACTTCGGTCGGCGACGCGTCGGCGAAGATGCCGGGACTTCCTTGACGGTTCGGGCTCTCGTCGCGCCGCTCGACGTGCCACTCGGACGGCTCGACCTCACCGCGCGGCCACACTTTGCCGCGGGCGCGGACGGAGCCGTCGTCGAGCGTCGCGACTTCGAGCTTCATCCGGTACCACGTGTCCGGCGCCCACTTGAACGAGACTCTTGCGGTGCGCTCGGTCTCGGGCTGCCACGACTGGAGCTCGAGCCGCTGATGGCTTCCGAGAAGCATCAACAGATAGCGCTGCGCGA
Organism: Candidatus Marinacidobacterales bacterium; assembly: GCA_965197495.1. GTDB lineage: Bacteria > Acidobacteriota > Vicinamibacteria > Marinacidobacterales > SMYC01 > SMYC01. The sequence goes on along the minus strand of OZ240210.1, from coordinate 6,607,920 downwards.
TGACGCCGGCATGTCCCATTTGACGGCGCTGCCTCGTGGCTAGGACGTCCGCTTGCACCGTATAGTCGGACCAGTCCGAAGGTCCCAGGTACACGCGCGCGCGGTGCAGAAAAGGATTGTCGGCCTTCTTCACGAGCACCTTTTCACCTTCGACTTCGCGGATCTCGAACTTTCCCGTCGTGTTGATCCACGGCCGCGGGACACCCTCGAGCGAGTCGAAATTCTCGCTCCATGGAAGAGGCGGAATCACGCGCGCGCGCGCCGAGCCCGATAGCTCGCCCACGCGCGCGTGGATCTTCCCACCTTGGGGCGTCGAGCCCGCGGCCGCGGTGAAGCGCCCGGCCTCGACCGTGCCATCCACACCTTCGAGCGACCACGTCGCTTCGCCGATCCGCACGACCCGCACAAAACGTCCCGCCGCATCGAACAGACGCGCTTCGAGCTCGACGGTGCCACCCGGCTCGAGTGTTACGTCCGTGGGTGCGACTTGAACCGAGGCCGGCGCGCCGGGCGTACCACTCGAAGCGGTGGATCGCGGCGACGCCGATTCCTTGCGCGCCGACCCAATCGCGTAGAGCGCTTGCGCGGAGGCGAGATAGACGCGGCCATCCGCGATCGCGACCGAGGCGTAAATTTCTTCGAAGTCGTCACCGGCGGTCAGCTCCTCTCGGTCGAGGATCAGAGCGCCATCGGCCTGAAGCTCCAAAATGTAGAACGTGCCGTTGACGGTGCCGACATAGAGCTTGCCGTCGGCAAGAACCGGGGACGCGCGCTGGATGGTGCCGAGGTTCAAGCTCCATTCTTCGGCGCCACTGGCCACATTGAACGCCTTGAGGTTGGCGCTGTTGTCGAGCTGGTAGAAGCGGTCCCCGTCGAGGACAGGGGACGAATAGCCGCCAAGAAAGCCGCCCACAGACCATTTCGCGCTGTCGACGTCGATGGTGCCGCGCGTGGTTGCATCGATGGCGGCCACGAGGCCCATCTGGCTCGTGCGAAGGTTCTCCTCGCCCTGGCTCACGATGGCGATGTTTCCCTTGAGGATGGCGCCGGTGTTGATCCCACGCTTGGAATATTCGAAGCGCCACACCGACTCGCCCGTCTGAGGCTGGATCGCGTGCATCGCTCCATCGCCGCCCCCTGTGATGAGAAGTCGCATGCCGTCGACTTCAGCGATGACAGGCGGCGCGTAGGTCGTGTCATAAGGGCGCCCACCGGGAGAGCTGACCCATTGTGTTTCCCCCGTGGCTTTGTCGAAAGCGAAGAAACGCTGGCCGCCGCGCGCTTGCTCGCCCCAACCGGAGCTCAGACCGCTCACGATGAGCAGGTTGTCGTCGATGATAGGTGAGGCGGTGCGGCCGCCATGGGTCGTGATGAGGCCAAAGTCTTCGGCGAGCGAGCGCTCCCACAAGACGGCGCCGTCGGCGCTGAACGCGTAAACGGAGCCTCCGACCGTGTAGACAAAGATGTTGCCCGTCGTCGGGTCCCCGACCGGGGAGGCCCAGCCCACGCGGTGAGGCGGTACGTCGCTCAAGTAGATGTTGATCCGATGCTCCCACAAGAGCTCGCCCGTCTCGACATCTAGACACATGATGCGCTCCTGCAGGCTCGCGCCCTCTCCAGCCCCGTTCTGCAGATAGAGGTGGTCGCCGAGAATGATGGGCGTCGAGCGGCCGCCATAAGGAGCCCGCCAGGCGAGGTTCTCGCCATCGCGAGACCAGCTCGTCGGAAGGCCGGTCTCCGAGGAATGGCCGTCTCGGCCCGGACCTCGCCAATCCGTCCAATCTTCGCTGGCTGAGCCGGCGAAAGATCCCGCTCCCGTGCCTCCCGTGAACATCACGAAGATCGTGAAAAGAGTTTTTCTGAACATGTCTTTTTATGCTTTCGTGAACCGATGCCTGAATCCGTCCAAAGTGCAGGCCCTATTATCTTTTGCCGGGCGAGTGCCGTCAAAGAAATGGCCGGGCGCCGGGAACTCGTCGAAAGCGTTATCAAGTTCACACCTGCGGGAGAGCGAGACCCACGACAATGCATACATGATACCTGTCGCATTTTTTGCCGCGATGGCGGCGATCGCCTCAGTCCAGGAGCCCGAAGGCTTCAAGCGCGTGATCCCACGAGGGCAGATCGCGGCCATCAGCGAGCCGACCTACGTGCCCGCTTCCGAAGCCAAGCTGCCGCCGAGAGCCTGGGTTCTCGGCGTCGTCATCGACGGGCAAGCGCGCGCTTACAGCCTCAACTTGCTGAACAGTCACGAAATCGTCAACGACAGAATCGGCGAGACCAACTTCGCCGCTGTGTGGTGACCACTCGCTAATGCGGCTGTCGTGTACAGCCGTGATTACGCAGGGAAGACCGTGAACTTCGAAGCATCTGGCGGGCTCAAGAACAGCTCGCTCATCATGCAAGACAAGGAGACCGACACCTATTGGTCGATCATGGAAGGCGCGGCGGTAGCCGGTGAGTTGGCCGGGAACAAAGCTCATCGAGCTTCCTGTCGGCGAGAGGATTTCGTGGCGGCGTTGGCGCACGAAGCACCCCGACACACTCGTGCTCTCTGTCGACGGTGAAGAGCACGGTGAGAACGCTTACCAACAATATTTCCACGATCCCAAAGGCTTTCGAGGACAAGTCGCGAAGGACGATCGTCTCGCCACGAAAGAGCCCATTTTCGCGTTTCACTTGGACGACAACGCCTACGCCGTTCGGCAGAAGGATCTCGAGAACGGAAAGACGGTAACACTCGAAAGCGGCGACTCCGTGTTTCTTTTCCGGAAGCGCGGGAGCTCGATGTTTCAGTCGACCCATGCTTTCGTCTCCGAAGCAGGATTCGAGGAGCGCGACGGAACGTGGACGAAAAAGCGACGGGCGCCGTTTTCGATCCCGATGCAGGCAGTTTCGGTGAGGTCGAAGCGCTCACCGGCTTCGACACGTTCTGGTACAACTTCAGCTTGAACAACCCGGACACGACGCTTCTGGAGTAGGCCCTTCTGGAGTAGCATTGCCCAGCCACAGAAAGGAGTGTGCCCCCGATGGCGCTTGGCTGCCACCGCCTCGTTCGTTTCGTCTTCGTTGTTCTCGTCTTCATTGTTCCCTTCAGGCCCTCGACGCTTCTCGCCTCCGAATGGTCGCGTTTTCGCGGACCGAACGGAACAGGCGTTGTCGACACCGCAAAGCTTCCGCTCCATTTCAGTCCATCCCAAAACGTCGTGTGGAAGACGGCGCTTCCTCCGGGGCATTCCTCTCCAATCCTCACCGAAGACCGCATCTTCCTGACCGCGTTCGAAGACGAGACACTCTTCACTTATTGCCTCGATCGCGGAACCGGCGAGATCTTGTGGCGGAGGGAAGCACCCCGCACGCGCGTCACGAACTTCGACGACCGCAACAATTCCGCATCACCGAGCCCTGTGGTCGACGACCAAAGCGTCTTCGTTTTTTTTCCCGACTTCGGGCTTCTCGCCTATGACTTCGAAGGCGAGGAGCTCTGGCGATTAGCCGTCGAAGACTTCGACAATATCTATGGGATGGGCGCCTCACCCATCCTCGCGGGCGGCCACGTCGTGCTCGTCTGCGACCAGGCCACGAACTCCTACATCATCGCGCTCGACAAGAGGCATGGGAAAGTCGTCTGGCAAAAGCGCCGCCCCGAAGCGAAGAGCGGCCATTCGACGCCCGTGCTCCACGAGGCGAAGGACGGCTCGCTCGAGATCCTTGTGCCCGGTTCGTTTCTTTCGACCTCCTACGTCGCCAAGACCGGTGAGAAGCTCTGGTGGGTGAGTGGTCTTTCTTTCGAGATGAAGTCGACGCCCGTTCTCGCCGGCGACATGCTCTACATCAACGGCTATGGCGCGCCGGAGAATCAACCGGGGCGCAACGTCGCGGCGTCTCCGTTCGAGGAAGTCGACTTGAACCATGATGGTTTCCTCGCTCGAGACGAGGCCGAAGGACATGTGCGGTCGTGGTTCGGCTTCGTCGACTTGAACGCCGACGGCCGGCTCGACGCGGCAGAGTATGACTACTACCTCGCCGCGCTCGCGTCGAAGAACGGCATTCTCGGGATCCGTGTGGGCGGTGAAGGCGACATGACCGAGCAGAACATGGTGTGGACCTATCACAAGCGGGTCCCCCAGCTCCCGTCGCCTCTTCTTTATAAGGACGTTTTGTACATGGTGAACGACGGCGGGATCGTCACGACGCTCGAGCCAGAAACGGGGGCTATCATCGCTCAGGGACGCCTCAAAGGCGCCGTCGACAACTATTACGCCTCGCCCGTGGCGGCGGACGGCAAGATCTTCATGGCAAGCGAGCTCGGGAAAGTCGCTGTGCTCAGTCCTCTCGGCGATCTCGAAGTGCTCGCGGTCAATGACCTCGACGATTTGATCCACGCAACACCCGCCATTGCAGACGGGCGCCTCTACATACGCACCCGCAATACACTCTATTGTTTCGGGGGAGAGTGAGCGTGCTCTGGCTTCTCGCGCTTCTCCTGATCCAAAACGGTGAGGAACTCCACGAGGCCGCGCGGCAAGGCGATCTCGCGAGAGCGCGGGCCCTCATCGAGCAAGGCGTCGACGTCGACGCGGGGAATCGCTATGGCGCGACCGCGCTTTTCTTCGCTGCGGAAAAAGGCGACCTCGACATGGTGGTGCTTCTCGTGGAGCACGGCGCGCGCCTCGACATCGAAGACAGCTTCTACAACATGAGCGCGCTCAGCCGCGCGATGAGCGGTGAGCATTTCGACGTCGCGCGGTTTCTTCTCTCGCGCGGCTCGCCCGGCGCGGACGCCGTTCTACGTGTGGGCGTCGCGAACGAAGACCGTGCGCTCGTCGAGGCCGCTCTCGCGGCGGGAGACGTAACGCGCCCAGCGTATGACCGCGCTCTCGAGATTGCGGCGGGAGGCGTCCGCGCGCTCCTCGAGGCCGCCGAAGTCCCAGAAGGCGCGCCCGCTGAGGCCGTCGAGCTCTCGCGCGCTGAGCTCGAGCGCTTTATCGGCGGCTATGAAAATGAATCCGAGCGCCGGTCTCTCACGGTCGCTCTACGCGATGGAGCCCTCGAAGTGTCAGGCGATCTTTCCGCTCGGCTTCGTCCGACAGGCGAGCAAGACTTCGAAGTCGTCGGCAGCGACGCCGAAGTCTCTTTTGGAGGCCGTGGCGGTATGATTGAGCGCCTCGTCCTCCGCCAGGGCGAGACGTCCACTGCCTTTCGCCCGCTCGACGAGTCCGAGGCGCGTGGAGAGGCGGCGCCTGTCGACAACCCTAATGTCGTCGTCTCGACAGACGTCGCCCACGTGGCACGCGCTCCGGCCGCTCCGTGGCCGGGTTTCCGCGGTCCAAACCGATCCGGGATCGCTGACGGGCAGGGCGTGCCGATCGAGTGGGATGCGGACGCAGGGAAGCACATCCGTTTCAAAACAGAGCTTCCGGGCTTCAGCGTGTCGAGCCCCGTCATTTGGGGCGAGCGCATCTTTGTTCTGACCGCGGTAAGCGGCGCCGGGAACGACACCTTTCGGACCGGCCTCTACGGGGACGTCACTCCTGTGGAAGATCTCTCAGAGCATCGCTGGCTTCTGTATGCCTTGAACACCAAGGACGGTGCGATTGCCTGGGAGCGCGAGCTTCACAAAGGGGCGCCGGGAACGAAGCGGCATCCCAAGTCGAGCCAAGCCAACGCGACGCCGGTGACGGACGGTAAGCACGTCGTGACCGTGCTCGGCTCGGTCGGTCTCGTGCTCTGCTACGACGTCGACGGAAACCTTCTCTGGAAGAAAGACATCGGAGTCCTCAACGTAGGCTGGTTCTACGATCCGGACTACCAGTGGGGGCACTCGAGCTCGCCCATTATCTACGGCAACACGGTGATTCTTCAGGCGGACCTCCACAACGGATCGTTTCTCGCCGCCTATGACCTCGATAGCGGCGAGGAAGTCTGGCGGACACCGCGCGACGAGGTTATCCCTACCTTCAGCACCCCGGCGGTCTATCACGGCGAGAAGGGCGATGAGCTCATCACCAACGGCACCGTGATCCGCGGCTACGACCCGAAGACGGGCGAGCTTCTCTGGTTTCTCGGCCCCAACTCCGAAATCCCTATCGGCGCGCCCGTTGTGACCGAAGATCTCATCTACGTAACCGCGGGCTACCCGCCCATCCGACCCATCTATGCTATCCGCCCAGAAAGCCGCGGAGACCTCGCGCTGCCCGAAGGTGTTGACAAAAGCGAAGCACTCGCGTGGAGCAAGAACCGCGGCGGCACCTACATTCCATCACCGCTCGTCTATCGCGGACACTTCTATACCAACGCCAATAACGGCCGCTTGACCTGCTATGACGCAGCGACGGGGGAGCGGGTCTACCGTGCACGCATCGGTGGTGTCGGAGGCTCGTACGCCGCATCCCCCGTGGCCGCGGACGGCCGCCTCTACTTCACCAACGAGGAAGGGGAGACCTTCGTCGTGCGTGCAGGAGACGAGTACGAGCTTCTCGCAAAAAACAGCGTGGACGGAACGGTGCTGTCCACGCCCGCGGCTTCGAACGGGCTTCTAGTCATCCGCACGCTGACGCATGTATACGGGATCTCCGAATAAGCGTTAATATTCCCCTGGGCGTTATGGAGGTAAACGAACGAATGAAGGCGCTACCCTTACTCATAGTCGTCACGACGCTCGCTGGCTCCGCATTTGCCGAGGACTGGCCGCACTGGCGAGGCCCCACGCGCGACGGCATCAGCGGCGAGACCGGACTTCCCAGCGATTGGAGCACGACGAAGAACGTTTCGTGGCGGATCCCCATGCCCGACCGTACCGGTGCGACTCCCATCATCTGGGGCGAGACCGTTTTCCTGAACGTGGCCGGTGGAGGCGAGCTCCATCTATGGGCGCTCGACCGCAAGGACGGAGGCGTCAAGTGGAAGGCGTTTCTGAGCGGCGGCGATCACCGTGAGCGCAAACAAAACATGTCATCGCCGTCGCCCGTGACGGATGGCCATCACGTTTGGGTGATGACCGGGACCGGCATCTTGAAGTCCTTCGACTTCGACGGCAACGAGCTCTGGTCGCGCAACATCCCGGCCGATTACGGTAAGTTCGGCCTCAACTGGGGCTATGCATCCTCACCGCTTCTGTTCCAAGGCGCACTTTACATGCCGGTGCTGCACGGCATGAAGACCGACGAGCCGTCCTATCTCTTGCGCATCGAGGCCGCAACGGGAAAGACCGTCTGGCGGGTCGAGCGGCTGACGGACGCCATCCGCGAGTCCCCAGACGCCTACATCACGCCCGCGCTTCTGGAATATGACGGCAAGCACGAGATCGTGCTGACGGGCGGCGACGTCGTCACTGGCCACGAGCTAGAGACGGGCAAAGAGCTTTGGAGAGCCGATGGGCTCAACCCGGACAACGATCGCAATTACCGCATCATCGCCTCCCCGGTCGTAAAGGACGGCATCATCTACGCGCCGACCCGCGTGCGCCCCATGCTCGCCCTCAAAGCGGGAGGCCGCGGCGACATCACGACGAGCCATCTGCTGTGGTCCTTCAACAATGGCCCGGACGTCCCGACGCCAGTCACGGACGGCAAGTATCTCTATGTCGTGAACGACCGGGCCGTGCCTTTGGACGGCGCCGAGGGCACGTGGGCGCAGCGGAACGCGACCCTCGAGACGATTCGCAAAGTCGGGCGCCAAGGCTGGCAGCGGGACTCAGGGTATCGTCGACAGGGCGCCGTCGAGAATCTGTTCTTTAGGTACAAGCGGACGCTCGGAGACAGCCTTCGCGCGTGCGGCTACGAATCGCAGAAGCCGGAGGCGATGATCGGGTGCAACGTATTGAACCGGATGGCTAAGCTGGGCAAGCCTGAGTTCCACGCGATCGTCGGGGAGTAAGTTGAGCCGCCAAAAGGTCCCGTGCGCGCCCCGAACGGATTCATGCACCAACGCCCCGCTTCATCCCATCTATCCTTTTGGCCTCTCCTGCCATTTCAGTGGATCCTCTCGAGGGTGAGGCCGCCACAGTTTAGGTAGACGAGACTGATGAGAGCTTCGGCAGAGTGGAGTCCAAAGCTGCGGTGGCTCAGCAGCCGGATTTTGTTGTTCATTCCTTCGAGTCGGCCGTTGCTGAGTCTCCACGTGACCCACGCGATGACGCCATCGAAGTGGCTGCGGATCATCTTCGCCGCGCGTTTGACGGGCTCTATCCTCGAGCTCATAGCGCGCCGCAGCCATCCTCGGAGAAACTTCTTGGCCCATGTCTCGGTTTTGTAGGTGTAGAGGTCCATGAAGTCGTCGCGCAGAAGCATGGCGCGGTAGAGGCGACGATTAGCTCGCACCTGCTCGCGGAGCACCCGTTTGTCTTTCGCGCTGCGGTTGTGTTTGGCCTTGAGAAGGGGAAACTTGGTGTTTTTGAGGTTCCGCCGGGCAGTCCCTTTGAGCTCGCGCACCAGCTCGCGCCGGGTCTTATCCACGGCCTCGTTCAGATGCTTGACGATGTGGAAGCGGTCAAAGATCACCCGTGCCTGAGGAGCCTTTTTGCCGACGACAGTTATGTACGGCTCCCACATGTCCATGCTGACCGCTTCGAGCTCCGCGGCTCTTTGTGGTCCGAGCTTGCGGAAAAACCGCAGCAGCGTCTTGGCCTTGCGCTCCTTTCCCGCCCAGACGACCCGGCCGCTGAGATGGTCTATTACCACTGTTAAGTACTTGTGGCGTTTGCGGTAGCTGATCTCGTCCATCCCAATCACCCGCAATCCATCGAGCTCGCGCCGCTCATCCCGCTGCTCGGCAACCACTCGCTGGATGATCCGTCGCACCGAACGCCACGTCACTCGGAAATAGTTCGCTACGGCGCTGACGTCCGTCCTCTGTGCCAGCCACGCTACCTCTTGTTCGAAGCTTTTGGTAAAGCGGCTTCCCTTGTCGGCCCAAGGCACCTTTTCTCTGACCACTCCACACCGCCGACATACCACTCGTCGGATCGAGTAGATAGGTCCGGACTCCGAACAGGTCCAAGTGCCGCCAGTAGCGATTGTAGCGATCTTTGTTCTTGCGGACCTTTCGACCGCAAACCCCGCACAGAGGCTTCCTCCTCCGTCCCACGTAGCCGTATACCAGGCCCGATTGGATGGCGGCAACAGTATTCCGGCCGATGGCGGCTTCCGGCGGCGCGAGTTCCACGCGCGGCAGCTTAGCTTAGCCGATCGGGTAAAAAGCGATTCGGCTGCCAGGTCCATGCCGGGCGCGATCGCGCCGCCCAGGTACTCTCCTTCTGCAGATATCGCGTCGAAGGTGGTGGCCGTGCCGAAGTCGACCACACAGGCCGGCGTTCCGTAGAAGTGCCGCACCGCAACCGCATCTGCCACTCGGTCCGCGCCGAGGGCGTTCTTCGGATCCTCGTAGCGGATGCTGAGTCCGGTTTTCACGCCGGCATCGATCACGAGCGGCTCGGTGCCCAAGTAGCCCGCCGCGGCCTTAACGAAGGTTCCCGTCAGTGGTGGTACGACGGAGGCCAGCGCGCAGCCCTTGATTTGCTCTACGGAACAACCGGCGTGCTCCAGCAGCCCTAGTATTTGGAGTCCGTATTCATCGGGCATACGGTCATGAACGGTGGCAAGTCGCCAGGCGTTCACGCGCTCGTCCCCATCGTAAAGACCCAGTGTGATATTCGTATTTCCGATGTCAATCATCAACAGCATAAGGACCTCAGCATAAGGACCTCACTTCTTCTCCCACCGTCATGGTGTCGATGAGACGGGTCTTTCCTATGAACACGGCCATGGAAAGCAAAGCTCGCTCGATCGGCCCATGCAGCTCTTCGAGCGTTTTAGGGTCTGCTACCGAGGCGTATTCCGCCCGGGCGAGCGGTTCGGTCGCCAAGAGGGACTCCATCTCCTCCCTCAGTCTGTCCGCTTCTCGCTCCCCGGTGTTGAACAATTCGTCTGCAGCAGATAGTGCACGGTAGAGCGCCGTCGCTGCCTGCCGCTCCTCCGGATTAAGGTAGGAATTTCGGCTCGACATCGCCAAACCGTCCGCTTCACGATACGTGGGGCACACGATCACCTCGATTGGAAAGTTGAGATCCCGCACCATGCGACGAATCACGATCGCTTGCTGGGCATCCTTCTGGCCAAAATACGCTCGCTCGGGCTGGAAACTATTAAATAGCTTGGTCACCACGGTTGCCACGCCTCGAAAATGCCCCTCCCGGATCTCTCCCTCTAGATAACGAGACAGCTCTTCCACCTCCACCCAGGTCTGATACCCAAGGCCGTACATCTCAGCCTTTGTCGGCGTCCACACCAAATCGACCTTTTCCGCGCTAAGCAGATCCAGGTCTTGTTCTAGATCCACTGGGTAGGTGTCCAGATCCTCCGTCGGCCCGAACTGGGCGGGGTTGACAAAAATGCTCACTCCAATGCTTGCACACTCTTGCTTAGCTCGTCGTACCAGTGAAAGATGTCCCTCGTGGAGGAATCCCATGGTGGGTACCAGACCCACATGGTTGGCCAGGGATTTCCTTGTCGCACGCAGCTCAGCCAAACTCTTCACCACTTTCATCTTTGCTCACCCGTGGACCCCTCAACCTTTGCGCGCACCAGATTCCATAGCGACCAATTGACCGGGGTCAGTACGCCGCAGCGCTCTCCTTCTCGCACGACGGCTCCATTGATGGCGTCTACTTCAGTTGGAGCACCCCTGCGAATATCTTGGAGCATGGAAGATTCGTTCTCGGCGGTTCGCGTGGCGACTCCCTCCACTTCATGGGACGGATCGTCGTACGGGAGCTGAATCCCTTGCGCCTCCGCCACTCGAGCCGTTTCAATAGCGGCCTCGTTCATGAGTCGCCGCGCATGGGGACGCTCCAGCAGCTCACCGTTCCGAACGTCCAAGAGCGCCGTAAGCGCATTGATTCCGGCATTCACGGCCAGCTTGCCCCACACCAGGCTTACGAGGTTGGGCGCGGCGTGGATTTCGAATCTAGCAGTCTCTAACAAATCCACCAGCGGTTCCAAGCGTGGGTGTGGCGCCACGTAGGTTGGTCCTGCTCCGCCAGCCCGGAACTTGCCTGGACCCAGCAGCGTAGCGCCGGACGTGGTAACTCCTAGCGCGGCACGCTCGGCGCCAATGGCAGCCTCCAAAACCTCGATATTGCCCAGCCCATTCTGCAGAGTTAGTGCCACTCCCTCGGGTGCCAGGCATTCGGCAAGCATGTTTCCTGCGGCTTCAGTTTGCCAGGACTTGACCAGCACTAGGGCTCTCTGCGCCCCTTTGCATTCCGACGGATCATCCGTTACCTTCACGCTGGCGGTTAGAGTCTCGCCGTTCTCTTGAAGTCGAATTCCATGAACTAGTAGCGCTTCAAGTCCCACCGCCCACCCACCGAGGATCGTCACTTCTGCGTGCGAAGCTAGCCGGCCTCCAAAGAGGCCAGCCATGGCTCCCGTTCCTACAATAAGGATCGACGGCTTATTGCTCAAAGCGGTTGTTGGTCGCTAGTGCCCTCTTCCGTTCAGCCACTCCTCTAAGCGTACCCAGTCCTCGTCCGGCATTTCGACCGTATGCTCTTGAGCTGGGAACTCCCCGGATTCGACATCGTCCTTGTAGGCCGAGATCACCCGCCCCATCTCGCCGTGGAAGTCGGCATATTTTTTCACGAAGCGAGGTGTGAATCGATCAAACAGACCCAGAATGTCGTAGGTAACCAGCACCTGCCCATCACAACCCGCCCCTGCGCCAATCCCGATGGTCGGGATCTCCAACCGCTCCGACACCAACTCTCCAAGCCGCGCGGGTATGTTTTCCAGCACGATCGAAAAGCATCCGGCCTCTTCGAGGATCTGCGCGTCTTCCAGCAGATGAATTGCGGCATCGGAAGTCTTCGCCTGAGGGCCGAATCCTCCCAATTGGTGTACCGATTGGGGAGTTAGGCCAAGGTGACCCTGCACGGGGATCCCGGAACCCACGGTGGCTCGAATCGCGTCGGCGCGTTCCCGACCGCCCTCCAACTTGACCGCATCCATGCCGCCTTCCTTCAAGAAGCGCCCGGCATTGCGCACCGCTTCTTCCACCGAGGCCTGATAAGACATGAACGGCATGTCGCCGATAAGCAGAGCATATTTGGCCCCGCGCGCCACCGGCTTACAGTGATGTAGCATGTCTTCCATGGTCACCGGCAACGTATTGTCATACCCGAGCACAACCATGCCGAGCGAATCCCCGACCAGGATGGAATCGATCCCGGCGCGATCCACAGCCGATGCGACGGCATAGTCATAGGCTGTTAGCATGGTGAGGATCTCACCACGCGCCGCCTTTAGGCGGAACGTGTTCGTAGTGATTTTCCTGCGTTCCCTGGGGGGTGCTGCGGTTGATATGGCTATCTCCTCCTTCGAGTGAGACGCTCGACAGAAATAAAAACCGCCCGGGCCTGGGGCGGGACAGTCCCAATCTTCAAATTGTCCTACCGTCTCGGTCGGGGCCCGATCCAAGCGGCGTAAGCATTATACCGTAGAGGGAGCGGGAGGCGAGTCCAACCTACCTAGGTCCCGCCTTGAATGAAGGCCACAAGGCCATCGACTACTTGACGCAGCTTTCTGTCGAAGCCCCCAGATCGCCAGACACGTTCATGCTGTGGTCAGCTGTGGCTCATCATTATGGTTCTCCTGTCGTTTCGGGGGATCTGATTTCTGTTGGAGGGCATGGCCTATGGACGCTGCCGCGATTGTGGAAAACGCCGGAAACTCCGGGCGAGAGAGGCGTTTAGGGAAAGGTTGTGAGCACGTACAAACGTGGAGCGGCGTTTTCCACAATCGCTTGGAAAACGCTTCGCGTTTCCCACGAGCGCCCACAGGCCCCTCCTGATATATATACAAGAAAGATTAATTCATATGGAATAAGGAAGGGGGGGCTCGATTAGTGGAGGCTATGGAAAACGCCCTTCCAGGCTTCGAAGAGAACTCAGTCGTGAGCAAGGTCTGAACGACCAGAACCGTGGGGGCGTTTCCCACAGCCTCGTCTCCCGCTGAGGGGCAGTGGCATTTGGTGAGGCCCGTGGGTTGAGAGGGTAAGCCATGTGTAGATGCGCATCGGCGAGAACGCTAGAATCTTTTTTTCCGAAAGAGAAAAGAGCGTTCCCGCGATGCGCGTTACTACGTTAGTCAACAAGCTCATCGGATTGCAAGGCCTGTGGGTCCGAGGTTTCCACTTCCAGGCGGACAAAGCCAGAGTGGTGGTGGATGTAGTACCACGGAGGAGGAAGCCTCTGTGCGGGATTTGCGGACGAAAGGTCCGCAAGAACAAAGATCGCTACAATCGCTACTGGCGGCACTTGGACCTGTTCGGAGTCCGGACCTATCTTCGCTACTCGATCCGACGAGTGGTATGTCGGCGGTGTGGAGTGGTCAGAGAAAAGGTGCCTTGGGCCGACAAGGGAAGCCGCTTTACCAAAAGCTTCGAACAAGAGGTAGCGTGGCTGGCACAGAGGACGGACGTCAGCGCCGTAGCGAACTATTTCCGAGTGACGTGGCGTTCGGTGCGACGGATCATCCAGCGAGTGGTTGCCGAGCAGCGGGATGAGCGGCGCGAGCTCGATGGATTGCGGGTGATTGGGATGGACGAGATCAGCTACCGCAAACGCCACAAGTACTTAACAGTGGTAATAGACCATCTCAGCGGCCGGGTCGTCTGGGCGGGAAAGGAGCGCAAGGCCAAGACGCTGCTGCGGTTTTTCCGCAAGCTCGGACCACAAAGAGCCGCGGAGCTCGAAGCGGTCAGCATGGACATGTGGGAGCCGTACATAACTGTCGTCGGCAAAAAGGCTCCTCAGGCACGGGTGATCTTTGACCGCTTCCACATCGTCAAGCATCTGAACGAGGCCGTGGATAAGACCCGGCGCGAGCTGGTGCGCGAGCTCAAAGGGACTGCCCGGCGCAACCTCAAGAACACCAAGTTTCCCCTTCTCAAGGCCAAACACAACCGCAGCGCGAAAGACAAACGGGTGCTCCGCGAGCAGGTGCGAGCTAATCGTCGCCTCTACCGCGCCATGCTTCTGCGCGACGACTTCATGGACCTCTACACCTACAAAACCGAGACATGGGCCAAGAAGTTTCTCCTGGTACGTGTCAACAACTTTGAGACACTCGCGAGCTGCATTTAGTGAGCCTCGATTAGCGTCGGGAGGCTCGTGGCGCCGGTGCGGTCCACATCTGCATCGATCGAGATCTCGTTTCGTGGAGCAGAAAAAGGGGGTACCCCAGGTATGGACGCCGCCGCGAGATGTGGCTTGTGCGACATTCAGGAGCGTCGTTTTCTCCGTCGGCGGGTTGATCCAAGCCTGAGGAGGCAAAACGGGAGGTTGTGGCGTTCCGCGAACGAAGCGTTCGGGATGAGTCCGATGAGCTTCGAGAAGGATCTGGCGCCGAGCGGTGGTGAGCTGTTCGGCGCGACCATAGTGAACGTCGGCCGGCGTCATGAAGCCGATTCCTGAGTGCCGGTGCTCGTAGTTGTAGTAGTCGAAGAAACCGCCGCAGAACAGCCGGCCGTCTTCGGCGGAACCAAAACGGCTCGGAAACTGAGGGCAGTACTTCATCGTCTTGAACTGGGACTCGGAGTAGGGATTGTCGTTCGAGACGTAAGGTCTGGAGTGGGTCTTGGTAACTCCGAGGTCAGCCAGGAGCAGAGCCACGGGCTTGCTTCTCATCGAGCTGCCACGGTCCGCGTGAAGGGTGAGCTGGTCGGGTTCAATGTCCTGCTTGCGACAGCTCTCGGCGATGAGGCGTTGCGCGAGCGCCGCACTTTCTCGGTGAGCCAGCATCCAGCCAACCACGTAGCGGGAGAAGATGTCGAGGATGACGTAGAGGTAGTAGTAGGTCCACTTGACGGGGCCACGAAGCTTCGTAATATCCCACGACCAAACCTGGTTGGGCGCTTCGGCCAGCAGCTCCGGCTTCGTGTAGTTCGGATGGCGCCGTTGGTTCCGGCGCTCTCGGACCTCGCCGTGCTCCTCCAAAATCCGATACATCGTGCGAATCGAGCAGAGGTAGGTTCCCTCGTCCAGAAGCGTGGCCCACACCTGGGCGGGCGCCTTGTCGACGAACCGCTCACAGTGCAAGGCCCCGAGGACTTCCTCGCGCTCAGTCTCGTCGAGGGCTCGGTGCGGCCGAGGACGCCGCTTCGGTTCGGGCGTCACCTGGCGCCTGCGATACAGCGTGGAACGAGCCACACCCAGAGCCTCGCAGGCTTCCGTCGTCTGCCCAATCTGCCCCGCCAGCTCCTCGGCCGCCACCATCAGTCGTTCTCGTAGCTGTCGAGTGGATTCAGGGGGATCTCCAGTAATTCGGAGGTTTTTTTTTGGTCTCCAACATCGTCTCCACCCGAGCCAGGCGACGTTGGAGCCGGGCGTTCTCGCGCTCGAGCTCCTTGACCCGTGGATCCTCGGCCTTTGCCTTCCGGCCTCGCTTTCTCGAGGCCAACCCCGCTTTGGCGACCTCGTCACGTTGGCGGCGCCAACTCGATAAATGCGACGAGTACAGGCCCTCTCGACGCAGAAGAGCAGCAACGTCACCGTCACCCTTGCAGGCATCGGCCTCACGCACTATCCGCAGCTTGTACTCCGCGGTAAAGCGTCGACGCTTCGCTTGCTCGCTCACTTCGGGATCCGGGACCCCCGCCGCATCGCGGCCGGCGGGATCTCCAGTCGCCCTACGGGCTCCCTCCGATCCCACCGAGGTCTCTCTCTCAATCAACATACTCATGCATTGATCCTCCTCCGCCCTCTACACTAATTTCAAGGGGCGAAGTGTCTCAGCGATGTTGGCACAGAGGGTCCGAGGATGGCTGCGGCGCGCTATGAACTCGAGGATAGAGCCCGTCAAACGCGCGGCGAAGATGATCCGCAGCCACTTCGATGGCGTCATCGCGTGGGTCACGTGGAGACTCAGCAACGGCCGACTCGAAGGAATGAACAACAAAATCCGGCTGCTGAGCCACCGCAGCTTTGGACTCCACTCTGCCGAAGCTCTCATCAGTCTCGTCTACCTAAACTGTGGCGGTCTCACCCTCAAGAGGATCCACTGAAATGGCAGGAGAGGCATCATTATTAACCCGGACAGCCCCTTGGCCACCCGCCGTTGTCAGACGCGGAGGCAGCGATGCGATCGGCGCGCCAGGGAGGCATCCTGGGCAGAGGACGTCTCGATGACGAGTTGACGTGGTTCGAGAACGTGCCTCATCGGCGCCGCTCGTCTAGCCCCACTCGAACCATCTGCTCAAGCAGCCTCGCGCCATTCGTACCGGTGATGGAGTCCACCGACTCGCGGCATTGCAACGACTCTCGCCGCGGGTGACGGTCGCGGCGTGATGGCTCTGGCGCTCGGAGCGTCCTTGTCGAGACCCAAGTGGCATCGGTCTTCGTGGTAGTAGCGGATGTATGCCGACTACCGGATTATGCCGCGTAGAGTGGCCTGAGGCGCTTTGGCGCTGTCTTTAGCGGATTTCTAGTCGGCATAAAACTATCTGTTTTCTCGTGTCATGGTGACGCCTTCCCGGCCAATGCCGGGGAAGGAGGTCCTATGACGACAATACCGCGCATCCGTATTAACGGCCCACTCGTGCCTTTCGTCGGCAGAGTTTGGTCACACCTGCTTGCGCAGGGCTATAGACCGCGTACGAGCAAGGACTTATTGCATCTGGTGAGCCATCTGAGCCGTTGGCTTGTTGCCGCTGGGCTGCGGCTGAGCGATCTCACGCGTGAAAGCATCGAGGCGTTTTTTGGCGATAGGAGACAAGCTGGTTACAAGAGTCATCTCACACCGTTGTCGCTCAGACCGATATTGCAGTATCTGGAGGCCGAAGGCGTTGTGTCGATTCCGGAAGTTCTGGTGACGCGCAACACGGTCGAAGAGCTCTTGGATGAATACGAGCACTTCCTTCTCAAAGAGCGCGGGCTCCAAGTCTCGACGGCCCGCTGTTACCGTCAGTATGCTGAGAAATTCCTATCCCACGGGTTTGACTCGAAATGCGTAGAACTCGGCTGCCTCGGCGCAGACGACATCACAACGTTCATACTGCACGAATCCAAAACGTCGAGCGTAGCCACCACAAAGCTTGTGGTGACCGCGTTACGCTCGTTACTTCGCTTCCTGCATCTTCGAGGCGATCTCCAACGCGAGCTTGTAGGCGCAGTGCCTGGCGTCGCGGGTTGGCGACAAGCCGGCGTGCCCAAGTTCATTTCATCTCGAGAGCTTCGGCTACTTCTGAACAGCTGCGATCGCCGCCGCCACGTGGGTCGCCGTGATTTCGCCATCCTGGTTTTGCTCTCGCGACTCGGACTTCGCAGCTGTGAAGTCGCGGCCCTCCAACTCGACGATATCGATTGGCGAGCAGGTGAGCTCATCCTCCATGGCAAAGGCCATAGTGATGAGCGGCTACCTCTGCCCAGCGATGTTGGACAAGCGATTGCCGGATATCTGAAACGGGGACGGCCATCCTCACTCTCAGAATCTAGAGCATTTTTTCTTACGAGCCGGGCACCCTATCGGCGTTTATCTCGCGGTCGCGTCACTGGGATCGTCGCTGCGGCCTCAGCGCGTGCGGGTCTACGGAGAATCAGCAGTCATCGTCTCCGCCATACTGCAGCAACGCAGATGCTCCGCAACGGAACATCGCTCACCGACGTTGCGCTTGTTCTGCGACATCGAAGCATCGATACGACTGCCATCTACGCCAAAGTCGACCACTCCACTTTGCGGGAGCTGGCACAGCCATGGCCAGGGGGTGAGGCATGAACGCGCTTGGACTCGCTCTCGACTCCTACTTGGCTGTTCGTCGTGCTCTCGGCTTCAAACTTGACACAAACGAGCACCTGCTCCGCAACTTCGTCGAATACGCGCAACAACAGCATTCCTCGATCGTGACGACAGCGTTGGCTTTGGATTGGGCCATCCAGTCGAACAACGTCGCGTCCATCACGCACGCTAACCGCCGCATCGCCGTGCGTGGTTTCGCGCGGTATCTGCACGCATCGGACCCACGGCACGAAGTTCCACCTGCCGAGCTGATCCCGTACCGCAAGATTCGATACGAGCCGTATATCTACTCGGATGAGGACGTTACAGCTCTGCTCGGCGAAGCCCAGGTGATTCCACATCCTTTGATGGCCGCCACCTACACCACCTTGTTTGGCCTGCTTGCTGTCACTGGAATGCGCCTTGGCGAGGCCCTCAGGCTCGACCGTGATGACGTCGACTGCAACAACGCGGTGCTCTTCGTCCGAGACTCCAAATTCAAGAAGTCGCGAGAACTACCGCTCCATTCGACGAGTCGGGATGCGATACGCACCTACGCTGAGCAACGCAATGAGTTCATCTCACGACCACGAGCACCGAGCTTCTTACTCTCTACCTCGGCAACGCGGCTCATCAGCCAAAACGTACACGCCAACTTTTTGAGACTCCGGAAAAGAGCTGGTCTGAATCACTGCCGCCCCCGCCGACCTCGGATTCACGACCTGCGCCACTCGTTCGCAGTCAAGACGATTCGCCGCTGGTACGAAGCCGGTTTAGACGTCGAGCCGAGACTGCCTTCTTTGTCGACCTACCTCGGTCATGTCAGTCCAACACCAACCTACTGGTATCTGACCGCTACTCCTGATCTGATGGCGCTTGCCGGAAAACGACTCGAACGCGCTATGGAGAAACTGCCATGACCACTCTCTCGTCTTTGCTCGAAGCGCTTTTTCTCGATCGACTACTCCGGCAACAGCAGGCTAGCCCATGTTTCCCTTTTAGGTGTCTAAGTCATCGAAAACAAAGGATCGAGATCGGCGGTTTGTCTCTACGCTGACAGCACCTCCTCGGAGAAGGCTGGCGGGTCGCGTTCAACGATGCCGAGTGCAGTCAGGATCGAGTTGGCGCGAGCGGTGCCGCGCGTGACGACGCGCTTAGTCCGCCCAGAACCCAGCTGTAAGTCGACGACCCGGACCGAGCGTAGCGCTTGTAGTGCCTCGGTTGCGGACAGGTCGAGT
Source organism: Candidatus Marinacidobacterales bacterium (assembly GCA_965197495.1). GTDB lineage: Bacteria > Acidobacteriota > Vicinamibacteria > Marinacidobacterales > SMYC01 > SMYC01. The sequence goes on along the minus strand of OZ240210.1, from coordinate 6,588,911 downwards.
TCGGCGACCTTGAGCTTTTTCTCAAGAGCCCGATGCACAAGGAAGGCCAGCGTAGCTACGAAAAGATGTGCCTCCACACGCTCATCGGTCTGGTGGTAAACGGGACGCATCTCAATGACATCCTTAAGGCATGAGAAGGCTCGCTCGACCTCGTTTAGGTCCTTGTAAAGGCGCACGGCGTCGACCGGAGAGAGGTTTTGCTCCTCGGTTTGAATAACGTACTTACCCTCGTAGGCTTGCTCGCGCTTGAGGTTGACGGGGTGCTCGAAGAAGCGGAAGCGACCGTTTTTGTACTCCCAGTCGTAGTAACGGTGACCGTGGTGGCGTGCCTGTATGCGCGCGGCGGCGGCACCGATTTTCTCGGGGGCTTTCAATCGTCCGTCGCGCACGCGGCGCTCGAGGGCCTCGAATGCCGCACGGGCACGCCCCATGGCCCGCAGCCTCTGCCCGCGCTCGTAGGCGAGCCTTTCGTCGCTGTGAACGACGAAGATGCGCACCCCAGACTGCTCGGAGCGGACTTCTTGCACACGAGTCTTAGGTGGCTCGGCTTTTTCGCTCACCGTGATGCCACCAGGGCAGTCGATCCACTCTCCGCTGGCGCGCTCGATGTAACGATAGACCTCCTCGCGCCGTCGTCTTTGCAGCCCGACGAGATAGCCCTGCTTGCGCGAGCGCACCACTGCCAGGCTGTCGCTCGTTACCATCCCTCGGTCGCCGACAAAAACCACGCGGTGCAAACCGAATCGTTCGTTGAGATCGTTGAGCACTTGCGGCACCGTTTTCGCGTCACGCCAGTTGCCGGCGAAAACATGGTGGGCGATCGGCCAACCGTCCACCATCACCAGACCGATAAGCACTTGCCGGTTACGCGGTCTGCGGTCGCGACTGTAGCCGTGGGCGCCGAGCCCCGGAGGGCCTTGACCTTCGAAGTACGTCGACGTCAGGTCGTAAAACACCATATCAACCTCAAGCGAAAACAGATCCCGCAAGCGCAAAAACAGCTCCTTCTCGATCTGTTCTTTGCGGGCATGCAGCTGGTCGAGCGTTCGGTACCATTGCTTGAGTTGGCGAAACTCCACGCGAACCCGCGGGGAGCGACTCGCTCGCCGTTCCCCATCATCGCGCCACTGCGGCACCCACCGCCGCCCCTGCCGGTCGCAGACGAAGTCGGTCTCGAGCCAGCGCGCCAGACCGTGCTCGCTTGACGGAGCACATAGCCGGTTGGCGACCAGCACCAAAGCTCGCTCGCTTAGCGCCACTCCGTCCCGCTTGCCGCGGCCCCCGAGCCGGTCGAGAATCTGCTCCAGCCCGAACTCGCGCCACAGCGTCGCCGTCACCAGCATCGGACCCCAATCCCACGCGTCTGCCCCCGCGACCTGCTCGGCTGCTCGCTCGGTGTCGGCCGGTTCACCGGCCCCAAGCAACCGATTGAGGGAGTCGAGATTGGCAACTAGGAGATCCTTGCGCCCCAAGTTGCACACTACGCGTTGCTTCGGCTTGCCGTGCTCCCGATACGACTCGACCAGGCGGACATACTCATGTTGAACCCCTTTGCCGCCTGCGGCCCGAACGATGCGGAAGAACATAACCTGTCCTCACGCATACTACATGTCATTGTCCACGATTACAACGTATTAATGGCGCTCAAAGCACAATATCTGTCTCTACGTTTTGGGCGAAATTCAACCCCCGTTCCTTTGAATTCAGTCACTTACGAGCGTTAGGATGCTCATAAAGGGTAAACATGGGCTAGCCCCAACACCATCGCTTCTTATCGCGACACTTTTCGCCTCCTCCTCACCTTCGCCGAAAAACATCTCCTCAAAGCACCCTCCGCGCTACTCCTCACCGATATCGATGCTCCTTTCGTTGCCTCGTTTTTCGATCACCTGGAAACGGAACGGAACAATAGCGTCGGAACTCGCAACACTCGCCTCGCCGCCATCCACTCCTTTTTCCGCTTCATCGCGTTAAGAGAGCCGGCCCATGGCGCCCTCATTCAACGCGTCCTCGCCATCCCGCATAAGCGCTTTGACAAAAACCTCGTCTGCTTCTTGAACCGCACCGAGATCGATGCCCTACTCGAAGCTCCCGATAGAAACTGTTGGATCGGATGCCGAGACCATGCGCTCCTGCTCACGATGATCCAAACCGGACTTCGTGTCTCGGAGCTCATCCAGCTGAAGTGCGAAGATATCTCTCTTGAATCTGTTGCTCACGTCCGCTGTCGAGGCAAGCGCCGTAAGCAACGTTCTACGCCTCTCACTTCTCAGACAGTCGCGGTTCTCCGAAACTGGATTAAGCAACAACGTGCAACTCCAGCTGAGCCGCTGTTCCCCAGCCGTCGCGGCGGCGTCCTGAGCCGCGACGCCGTCGAACGGCTCGTCAAAAAGCACGCCGCCGCCGCTTGCAAGAAGTGCCCGGCTCTCATCAACAAAAACGTATCCCCCCACGTCCTGCGCCACACCACCGCCGTTCAGCTCCTCGAGGCTGGGGTCGACACCAGCGTCATCGCCCTTTGGCTTGGGCACGAATCTGTCGAGACCACTCAGATCTATCTGCACGCAGATCTCGCCATCAAGGAACGTGCGCTCGCAAAGACCGCTCTGCCCAATACAAGGCCTGGACGCTTCCGCCCTCAGGACCAGCTACTCGCCTTCTTAGAGAGCCTTTGATTATGCCGCGTAGAGAATGCCTTCAACCGCGCAAAACCCGCGCCAACCGTGCATCGATCCAACGCGCACCACCCCTACGCGGCATAATCCGGTACTCGGCATAAATCAGCTACTACCACGAGGATCGTTGCCACTTGGGGCTCGAAAAAGACACGCCGGACGAGAGACCGGTCACGCCAGGACCGTCACCCGCGGCGAAGGTAGTGGCGTTGCCGAGAGTGAGTGGCCTTCACCATCGGTACGAGTGGCGGGAAGCTGCGTAGCGCCGTTCCGGTGGCGAACGTCGCGTCGCCCGAAGCCGTGACCGTTCTTGCTTTCCGAACATCAAGCGCGCAGTCGACGTGACGGCGGTACTGTCTCGCGGGCGTCGACCTTGCTTTCTCGTCGTCGCCGGGGCGCACGAGCCCGAAGGTCTTCGGCGCTCTTGAGAAATGACCCGGGTGTGCTCACGAAAATTGGTCCGCCGATCGTGAGACTCGACGGCGGGGGTAGCCTCCGCCGCGGGCCGCGTCAAGCCGCTTCGCGGCTCCTCCACTTCGTTCCGGCCCTGCGGGTGACGAGGCCCACGGCTGCGGCTCGTTGCTTTTATCAGCGGGAAGCACACTTCCCGCTGCTCTCGTAAGAGCATCGGCTGTTGTTCCGCGAGGGGTCATTCTAAGCGAGCAGACGTGGGTCAGTTTTGCCGAGCGCCGAAGGTAGTTCCCGCGCCGATTAATAATGACGAACTACAGGGAGCGAATCATGTAGCGACCGAGCCTAACGGCATCGGCAATGGTCTCGACCCGAACGCTTGCGTCCGCGGAGAAGCCGCTATGGTTCCAACTGAGCATGTTGTTGACGGTGTCGCGTCCGATGAGCTCTTTTTCTAGCAAGAGACGAAAGACCTCGGCGCGGAAAAGCTCCTCGAGTTTGTCCGTGTCCCAATACAGCATGTGTCGGAATGTGCCATCTTTTAACCCTAATCGCAAATAAACGTCACCGTGTCTGAGGTCTTTGGCCCCGTGAATAGCACCTTTTCCAGGTTCTGCATACACCGTGCAGAATCACCTATAGTGGCGGCGAGCGGGTGCCCCAGCACGAGCTTCTCGCCTGCGCCCAGTGCGGCTGTTTCGCGTTTTCGTGCTTCGAAGATTTTGCGATTAGGGTTAAGTGGTTCTCCTGTCGTTTCGGGGGATCTGATTTGTGTTGGAGGGCATGGCCTATGGACGCTGCCGCGATTGTGGAAAACGCCGGAAACTCAGGGCGAGAAAGGCGTTTAGGGAAAGGTTGTGAGCACGTACAAACGTGGAGCGGCGTTTTCCACAATCGCTTGGAAAACGCTTCGCGTTTCCCACGAGCGCCCACAGGCCCCTCCTGATATATATACAAGAAAGATTAATGTCCCACTCGGGGATGGTTGAAATCCCTCGCCTTTAGGCGAAGCCTTTAGGAGGCTTGGGGTACGATCCCCAGGTGAAAGGATATCGTAAATCATCGCACACGACGTATCAGTTAAACTATCACTTCGTATTTATCACGAAGTACCGCAAGCCGGCCTTGAGAGGGGATGTAGCGGTTCGTCTCCGGGATCTCATCCGGGAGATCTGTGCTCGGAACCAGATAGAAATACTGAAGGGTCATGTGCGGCCTGAGCACGTGCACCTGTTGCTGAGCGTGCCGCCGAATTTGTCGCCGAGTCGAGTGATGCAGTTGATCAAGGGTAAGACGTCGAATCGTCTGATGCGCGACTTACGGACGATGCGGAAGGAGTTCTGGGGTCGGCACCTATGGGCACGGGGTTACTTCGTGGTGACAACGGGCAACGTGACGGATGAGGTGATAGCGAAGTATATAGAGTTGCAGGGTGCCGTGCCCCAGGACGACGATTCTTTCAAGGTCAGTGAGTAGTGAAACGAGGCAAGGACAAGCCGACTTTAGTCGGCGACGTGAACCCATCGCCTTTAGGCGATGGAGCGCACGCGCTCAGTTCATATGGAATAAGGAAGGGGGGGCTCGATTAGTGGAGGCTATGGAAAACGCCCTTCCAGGCTTCGAAGAGAACTCAGTCGTGAGCAAGGTCTGAACGACCAGAACCGTGGGGGCGTTTCCCACAGCCTCGTCTCCCGCTGAGGGGCAGTGGCATTTGGTGAGGCCCGTGGGTTGAGAGGGTAAGCCATGTGTAGATGCGCATCGGCGAGAACGCTAGAATCTTTTTTTCCGAAAGAGAAAAGAGCGTTCCCGCGATGCGCGTTACTACGTTAGTCAACAAGCTCATCGGATTGCAAGGCCTGTGGGTCCGAGGTTTCCACTTCCAGGCGGACAAAGCCAGAGTGGTGGTGGATGTAGTACCACGGAGGAGGAAGCCTCTGTGCGGGATTTGCGGACGAAAGGTCCGCAAGAACAAAGATCGCTACAATCGCTACTGGCGGCACTTGGACCTGTTCGGAGTCCGGACCTATCTTCGCTACTCGATCCGACGAGTGGTATGTCGGCGGTGTGGAGTGGTCAGAGAAAAGGTGCCTTGGGCCGACAAGGGAAGCCGCTTTACCAAAAGCTTCGAACAAGAGGTAGCGTGGCTGGCACAGAGGACGGACGTCAGCGCCGTAGCGAACTATTTCCGAGTGACGTGGTGTTCGGTGCGACGGATCATCCAGCGAGTGGTTGCCGAGCAGCGGGATGAGCGGCGCGAGCTCGATGGATTGCGGGTGATTGGGATGGACGAGATCAGCTACCGCAAACGCCACAAGTACTTAACAGTGGTAATAGACCATCTCAGCGGCCGGGTCGTCTGGGCGGGAAAGGAGCGCAAGGCCAAGACGCTGCTGCGGTTTTTCCGCAAGCTCGGACCACAAAGAGCCGCGGAGCTCGAAGCGGTCAGCATGGACATGTGGGAGCCGTACATAACTGTCGTCGGCAAAAAGGCTCCTCAGGCACGGGTGATCTTTGACCGCTTCCACATCGTCAAGCATCTGAACGAGGCCGTGGATAAGACCCGGCGCGAGCTGGTGCGCGAGCTCAAAGGGACTGCCCGACGCAACCTCAAGAACACCAAGTTTCCCCTTCTCAAGGCCAAACACAACCGCAGCGCGAAAGACAAACGGGTGCTCCGCGAGCAGGTGCGAGCTAATCGTCGCCTCTACCGCGCCATGCTTCTGCGCGACGACTTCATGGACCTCTACACCTACAAAACCGAGACATGGGCCAAGAAGTTTCTCCGAGGATGGCTGCGGCGCGCTATGAGCTCGAGGATAGAGCCCGTCAAACGCGCGGCGAAGATGATCCGCAGCCACTTCGATGGCGTCATCGCGTGGGTCACGTGGAGACTCAGCAACGGCCGACTCGAAGGAATGAACAACAAAACCCGGCTGCTGAGCCACCGCAGCTTTGGACTCCACTCTGCCGAAGCTCTCATCAGTCTCGTCTACCTAAACTGTGGCGGTCTCACCCTCGAGAGGATCCACTGAAATGGCAGGAGAGGCTTTTAAGTTTAAGAAACCGCCGTCGGTAATCAATATATGGATATGGGGGTTGAAATTGAGCATTTCGCCTGCGGTGGCGATGAACCCGATGGCCCCTGCTACGATATCGTCGCGGTCAAAGTAGACTTGAAAATACAACCTGAGGGCTCGCCAAGCACACCCGGCCAACTCGCCCAGCAGTTTTCGATCGTAGCGGAAGAAGATTCTCAAGCGCTTGGGGAGGGAGAAAACGACCTGCCGGTGAGGGACATCTTCGAGCAGCTGCTCAGCGGCCCAACGGGCCCACAGGAGCTCACGCTTTTTGTGGCAACTCGGACACAGACATCTAGCTTTGCAGGAGAGGCCAACGACAAATTCGAAACCGCAAGCTTTGCAACGCGCTCTCGCGAAAATTCCAAAATCCCGCAATCTAGTAATCGGTACACCGTGTCGCGGACGATAGCTCTCAAGTAACCGAAACTCTTCTCGAACCGTTGTTTATAAAGGAGGAGAAAAGACTCGAAGTGCTGAGCCAACGCCCTGTAGAGGACGGATTTTTCCGGCTGGCGGCGACGATAGACCCGTTTTGGGCTGGTCTTGGTGCAGTCCACCCTTAAGATGGACGAGAAAGCGACCCCGGAGCCTCCCTCGGCCGGCGAGAATAAGGTGTGCTCTAGGTCGGCACGGACAAAGGCAACATCCAGAGCATGATCTACGGCCTCCCCGAGCTCCCACTCGCATCTTCGAGTGATCCCAAAGGCTCGGTGGAGGGGCGAGCGCGGTCACCATGCAGCAGCAGGTGCGCGCACGAGCGCGGACCATCTCTAGCAGATTCGGATCAAGCTCGCGGCCTGGCGCTAGCCTGGCGTTGCGAAGCCGCGCCGCTTTGAGGCCGCGTAAACCCTAGGCTGGCTAGGGCTAACCAGTGGATGCGACCTTGTCGGTGAGGTGCGTGTGCAAGTCGATGAGACCCGGCAGAAGCGTCGCCTCGCCGAGGTCGATCACTTCGGTGCCGGCCGGCACCCGGAGGTTGGCGCCGACGGCCTCGATCCGCTCACCGCGGGATCAAAACGGCTCCGGGACGCCCCGTCTCGTCGATCACTTGAGCGCCCGAACGACGTTCACCCGTTCTTCTCCGCCTCGCAACAGAAATGGCGTGAAAGCCAGCAACAGTAGTAAGCCGAACCGTTTCATGGCACGGTCTCCTTTCTCCCGAACTGCCGGACGATGACGATAACCAGGAGCACGAACCCTGCCGCGTTCGCGACCGACAACCCGACGCCTGCGAAGCTCGCATCCCGGCCGGGGTAGAACAGAAGCGCCGCCGCGACGATGAGCACGGCGCGCATGGCGGCCGAGAGCGCTCCGCCGAAATAGCCCGTGATACCCGCGGCGAGGGGTACGATACCGGTGATGACGATCGCCGAAGCCAGAAAGGGACGTAAGAAGCCCACGTCCGATCCGTCCGCGCTCAACAGCAGGAGCTCGGGGCGGAAGACGAACATGAAGGGGAGCGTAAACCCGACGAGGGCGAAGCGAAAAGCGGCGAGTGCGGAGCTCATGATGTGGCAGTCGGCAATGGACGCCGCCGTATAGGCCGCGAGTGCGACCGGCGGGGTCACCATGGACATCATCCCGAAATAGAAGATAAAAAAATGCGCGGCCAGTGGCACGACCCCGAGCTTTCCGATGATAGGCCCGATGAGCGTGGCCATCAAGAGATAGCAGACTGCGGACGGCAACCCCATGCCGAGGACGATCGATCCGACCATGATGAGGCTCAGCGCGAGGAGCAAGTTCTCACCAGCAAGCATCAGGATCGTCGACGGAAACTTGGTGCCTACGCCGGTCAAAGTGACCACCCCGAGGATGATTCCGACCGACGATGCCGCGGCCACCAGCGGGGCGCCGCCTCTCGCCGTTTTCACGAATGCTTTTTCGACCGATCGCCAGCCGAGACGCGTTCGCTCATTGAAAAAGCTGAGGACGATCACGAGCCCCAGCGCAAGGCTGACCGATCGAAACACGGTATAGCCGGCCAAGAGAAAACCCACGAGCGCGCCTAGCGCCAGGCCGAAAACGATACCTTCATAGGGAAAGCCTGAGCTCTCGGGCACGGCTCGGTCCTTCGGCTCGATGTCGCTGGCACCAATGCGCTGCGAGTAGAAGTGCACGATCAGAAGGAGCGCGAGGTAATAGATGAACGCGGGGATGAGCGCCGCACGGATGACCTGCAAATAAGTGACCGGCGGTGTCACGAGCTCGAGCATCATGTAGGCGCCCGCGCCCATAACAGGTGGCACGAGCGCGCCACCCGAGCTCGCCGCCGCGGTTACGCCGGCCGCGATGTGCGGGCGAAAGCCAATGCTGCGCATGAGCGGGATCGTGAACGTTCCCGTCGTCGCTGTGTTCGCGACCGCGCTTCCGGAAAGCGAGCCCATGAGGCCGCTGCTCAAGACCGCGACTTTCGCCGCGCCACCAGGGCTCTTTCGGAACAAGCGTTTCGCGAAATCGACGATGAAGGCGGTTGCTCCGGTCGCTTCCAGAAAAGCGCCGAAGAGCACGAACAAGAAGACATAGGTGAACATCACCTTGAGCGCGATGCCGAACACACCCTGGCTGTGAAGAAAGGTCTGGCCGACGATGCGCTCGATCGAGTAGCCGCGATGGGGGAAGACCCAGGAGGGAAACGAGGAGCCGCCAAGGGCGTAGATCAGAAAGGTGGACGCGAGAACAGGAATCGCCCATCCGAGGCAGCGCCGGGTCGCCTCGAGCACGATGAGAACACCGAGGCCCCCGACGAAGTAATCGAGCGCCGACTCAGCGCCCGCGCGATCGCCGAGCGACAAGCCGCCGGTCCAGAGTGAGCGGAACGCGGGCTCCGTTTGCACGACGACGTAGAGACAAACAAACGCCGCCGCGAGGCCCGAGACCGCGTCGACGAGCCACGCCATCGGATGCTCGAAGCGTATCGGAAACGAGAGAAAGCAAAGAACGAGGCCGAAGAGGGCAAAGATCGCCAGCTGCGATTGCGGTGAGAGCTGAGCGTAGTTGACTTCCGCGAGAACGAAAAGGGACAGACCGATCCCGAGCGCTCGAACGAGATGCCCGCGGATCGAGCTGGGCATGGACGAGCTAACTTTCGTCGTCCGTTTCGGGCCAGATCCCAATCTCGCGATAGAAGCGGATCGCGCCCGAGTGGAACTCGATGCCGGTATCACGTACGGCATTCTCGGCGTTGATGAAATTCCCGGCGGGATGTTTCTCGATGACGCTCTCGCGGTTTTGGTAGATGGTCTTGGTGATCTGGTAGATCAGCTCTTCGTCCGCCTTCGCCGAGGCGATGAGATGCATCGAGCCGACATCGAGGCCGTGATAGTCCTCGTCCTGGCCGCGATAGGTGCCCGCGGGGACGGTGCGCTCGTAGAAGAACGGATAGTTGGTGACGAGCTCGCCCCGTGCCGCCCTGTCGAAGGGCACGAGCAAGATGTCTTGTGACGTGGACGCTTGCACGATCGACGCGGTGGGAACAGCTCCGCCCAGAAACGCCGCAGCAGCAGAACCGTCCGCCAAGTTGTCGACCGCACCCGCTTGCGTATTGTTGAGAGGCGTGAAGTCGTCATAGGTCACACCGTGCGCTTCGACGATCGGTCGCACGAAGGATTCCCACCCGGCTCCCGCGGGACCTACGACCGCGCGCTTGCCGCGGATGTCCGCAATCGACGCGACGCCCGAGCCGCGGGGTACCACGAACATGGCGACGTTCGGCGCGAGCGTCATCAGGGAAAGCAGATCGTAAGCTTTCTCCCAACTCCCTTCGCCACGCACAGCGAAATAGGTGATGGCCGCGTTCGAAAGCGCGATGTCGAGCTCTCTCGAGTCGAGACGGCGGATGTTCTCCTGTGAACCCTTCGTCGCTTCGGAGGTGACCTCCCAACCCGGTCCGTATTGGTTGAGCACTTCACCGAGCGCGCCTCCGACAACGAAGAAAGCGCCTCCGGGAGGCGCGGTGCCGATGCTGATGAAACGCGAGCTCGAGGTCGAGCCCAAATCTTCGCCTCCGCCGCCACCACATGCGGGAAGCAGCAGCGCAACGAGCGCGAGTGTCGAGAAAGCTCTTTTAGACATCGGCGGGGATGGTAACGGCGCATTACGATGGAAGCAAGCCCTCATCGGACGCTCCAACTCAGAGCCGGAAGTCCACGCCGAGATAAGCCGTAAAAGGCGGCGCCGGAATGACCGAGGTGGCGCCGAAGCCGCGCAGATAGTACTCGCGATTCGTGAGATTCCGGAGGTTGAGCCGCAAGCGCGCCATCCCGAAGTCGTAATAGACCATCGCATCAAACGTCATCACGGCATCGATGGCGAAGGCGTTGTCCTCGGCGATGAATTGATCGCTCACGAACCGGCCGCCACCGCCGATTCCCCAATTCTCGGAGAGGTCTTTGCTCAACCAGAAGTTCAAAATATGCTTCGGTGCGAACGCAGCGCGATTGCCCGTGCGGTCGACGACGAACACGATCGGCGGGTTCACGGAAACGAGAAACGACTCGGCGAAATTGGTGAGCTCGGAGTCGTTGAACGCGTAGGAGACGAAAACCCGTACGTCACGCACGGGCGCCGCGGCGAAATCCACCTCGAAGCCGCGTGAGCGCTGATTGCCGATTTGTTGAGTGAAACCGTTGTCGTCCGGAATCGCGATGTTGTCGCGCTCGAGTTGATAAACGGCGAAGGTCGCTTCGGCGCCGAAGCTCGAAAAGCCCTTTTTTACGCCCGCTTCGTATTGCGTGCTGCGCTCGGGCATCAGGGCACCGAAGGCGCGGGCCGACGGAGGCGCAAAGGATCGGGAGTAGTTCGCGTAGATGGACAGCTCCGGGTGCGGCGACGCGAGCAGCCCGACCATCGGTGAGAACTCAGTGTCGTTGGTCTCGCGGCCGCTCGCTTGATCCTCGAAGTCGAAGTTGTCTACGCGGCCTCCAATGAGGACATGGAACTTCTCGCCGAATTGGAGCTGATCGATGACGTAAGGCGCCGCGACGAAGCTGCGCGCATCCCCGGCGAAGCCAGCGCCTGGAAGCGGGAATGGGGCGGAGTCGATGCCGACGCTCGGGTCGAGCGGGTTGACGGGGGCAAGCAAGTTGACGTCGAGGGTGAACTCGTCGGTGAGATGTGTGACCTCAAATCCCGTCAGTAGGCTGTGCCGCAGCCCCCCGGTGTCGAAAGAGAAGATCGCTTCTAGCTGATTCCCGGTGAGCGCTTGGCGATCGTCGAGCTCGAGAAAAGTACGCACGAGGAGGCCCGCCCTGGGGTCGATGCCGTTGAAGAGGGTTCCACTGCTCACCCAATCGAGATCGCGCCGGTAGAACTTGTCGCGGATCGTAATCGAGGGCGAGAGAACTTTCTCGAAGTCCGCCTGAAAACGCAGGATGTCTTGCTCCGAGCGATCGAGCGGCGATTGGTAGTTCGTCTTCCGATCGACGGATGCGACGTTATCGCCGAGCACGGGAATGCCGCTATCCGGCGTAAAGTCGGCGCCGACATATTCGAAGTTCACGTTCATCCGGCCCGTGTCATCGAACTGCCACGAAAAGGCGGGATTGATCGCCGTCGTGCAGCCTTCTTTTCCGTCGCGATAGCTACCCTGATCGCGAAAAAGCCCGTTCAAGCGGAAGGACTTCGAACCGTCTTCCGTACTCGCGTTCCAGTCGAAGGTCCCTTCGTAATTGTCGTAAGAGCCGAAGGTGGCGCCGAAGTCGAGACCGCTCGTCGGCGTGGGCTGCTTGCGCACCAGATTGACCGCGCCCGCAAGGGGATTGCTCCCGTAGAGGAAGCCGGCCGGCCCCTTGAGGACCTCGACGCGCTCGACGTTGTAGAGCTGATAGAAGGTCGCTTCCGGCTCCGCCGCCCCGTCGGTGAGCATGAGCCCGCTCGACAGTGAATCGAAGCCGCGGATGTAGAAAAAGTCGTGCACGCCGCTCTGCGTCTGGATGTTGACGTTGCTCACGTTGACGAGCGACTCGCTGACGACGCGGTCATATTGCTCCCGGAAGAGCGGCGCCGTCACGATCCCGACGTTATTGGGCGTCCATCGGAGCGCGAGCGGCAGTTTCGAGACGATCGTATTCGCCGTTGGTACGTAGGGAAGACTACCCTCGACGAAGACATATTCCGTGACCGTAGGCCTGGGATCTGAACGCGATACGTTCTCGGGGTCTTCCTGTCCAGGCTGTCCGGGCTTTTCGTCTTGGGCTCCGAGAAAAGGAACTTGGACAACAAAGGAAACGACGATCCACGCGAGGAATTTGAAGAGCGAACGTTGTTCAATACCCATGAAATCTCCGTGCCGGTGCGTCTCCCTCCAGAGGAGACGCCACCATATTAGAGGTGGGGGCCGTGGGGAGCAAGTTGTGTTTCGTTCCAACTACCTGCGACCGGCTACCAGTCGCGATTCGTCCCAGGGCTACCTGCCAGTTCCAGATAGCAGGTAGCCGGTAGCAACAGCGAAATGCTGGCCTAGTGAATTCGCGGCTCTACCGGGAGGCTGGCGACGATTTCGGCTTCGGCTTGGGTCAGCTCCGTGATGCGGCGCTTGACGGCGTCGTCATCGTCGTAGCGGCAGGCGAGGTCCACGAAGAGCTTGGAGTGGCGGCACTCGGCGTTGGCGAGCTCGGTGTAGAGACGGGCGAGCTCCGGGGGTTTTAAATTCGGTTCTCCTGTCGTTTCGGGGGATCTGATTTGTGTTGGAGGGCATGGCCTATGGACGCTGCCGCGATTGTGGAAAACGCCGGAAACTCCGGGGGAGAGAGGCGTTTAGGGAAAGGTTGTGAGCACGTACAAACGTGGAGCGGCGTTTTCCACAATCGCTTGGAAAACGCTTCGCGTTTCCCACGAGCGCCCACAGGCCCCTCCTGGTATATATACAAGAAAGATTAATGTCCCACTCGGGGATGGTTGAAATCCCTCGCCTTTAGGCGAAGCCTTTAGGAGGCTTGGGGTACGATCCCCAGGTGAAAGGATATCGTAAATCATTGCACACGACGTACCAGTTAAACTATCACTTCGTATTTATCACGAAGTACCGCAAGCCGGCCTTGAGAGGGGATGTAGCGGTTCGTCTCCGGGATCTCATCCGGGAGATCTGTGCTCGGAACCAGATAGAAATACTGAAGGGTCATGTGCGGCCTGAGCACGTGCACCTGTTGCTGAGCGTGCCGCCGAATTTGTCGCCGAGTCGAGTGATGCAGTTGATCAAGGGTAAGACGTCGAATCGTCTGATGCGCGACTTACGGACGATGCGGAAGGAGTTCTGGGGTCGGCACCTACGGGCACGGGGTTACTTCGTGGTGACAACGGGCAACGTGACGGATGAGGTGATAGCGAAGTATATAGAGTTGCAGGGTGCCGTGCCCCAGGACGACGATTCTTTCAAGGTCAGTGAGTAGTGAAACGAGGCAAGGACAAGCCGACTTTAGTCGGCGACGTGAACCCATCGCCTTTAGGCGATGGAGCGCACGCGCTCAGTTCATATGGAATAAGGAAGGGGGGGCTCGATTAGTGGAGGCTATGGAAAACGCCCTTCCAGGCTTCGAAGAGAACTCAGTCGTGAGCAAGGTCTGAACGACCAGAACCGTGGGGGCGTTTCCCACAGCCTCGTCTCCCGCTGAGGGGCAGTGGCATTTGGTGAGGCCCGTGGGTTGAGAGGGTAAGCCATGTGTAGATGCGCATCGGCGAGAACGCTAGAATCTTTTTTTCCGAAAGAGAAAAGAGCGTTCCCGCGATGCGCGTTACTACGTTAGTCAACAAGCTCATCGGATTGCAAGGCCTGTGGGTCCGAGGTTTCCACTTCCAGGCGGACAAAGCCAGAGTGGTGGTGGATGTAGTACCACGGAGGAGGAAGCCTCTGTGCGGGATTTGCGGACGAAAGGTCCGCAAGAACAAAGATCGCTACAATCGCTACTGGCGGCACTTGGACCTGTTCGGAGTCCGGACCTATCTACGCTACTCGATCCGACGAGTGGTATGTCGGCGGTGTGGAGTGGTCAGAGAAAAGGTGCCTTGGGCCGACAAGGGAAGCCGCTTTACCAAAAGCTTCGAACAAGAGGTAGCGTGGCTGGCACAGAGGACGGACGTCAGCGCCGTAGCGAACTATTTCCGAGTGACGTGGCGTTCGGTGCGACGGATCATCCAGCGAGTGGTTGCCGAGCAGCGGGATGAGCGGCGCGAGCTCGATGGATTGCGGGTGATTGGGATGGACGAGATCAGCTACCGCAAACGCCACAAGTACTTAACAGTGGTAATAGACCATCTCAGCGGCCGGGTCGTCTGGGCGGGAAAGGAGCGCAAGGCCAAGACGCTGCTGCGGTTTTTCCGCAAGCTCGGACCACAAAGAGCCGCGGAGCTCGAAGCGGTCAGCATGGACATGTGGGAGCCGTACATAACTGTCGTCGGCAAAAAGGCTCCTCAGGCACGGGTGATCTTTGACCGCTTCCACATCGTCAAGCATCTGAACGAGGCCGTGGATAAGACCCAGCGCGAGCTGGTGCGCGAGCTCAAAGGGACTGCCCGGCGCAACCTCAAGAACACCAAGTTTCCCCTTCTCAAGGCCAAACACAACCGCAGCGCGAAAGACAAACGGGTGCTCCGCGAGCAGGTGCGAGCTAATCGTCGCCTCTACCGCGCCATGCTTCTGCGCGACGACTTCATGGACCTCTACACCTACAAAACCGAGACATGGGCCAAGAAGTTTCTCCGAGGATGGCTGCGGCGCGCTATGAGCTCGAGGATAGAGCCCGTCAAACGCGCGGCGAAGATGATCCGCAGCCACTTCGATGGCGTCATCGCGTGGGTCACGTGGAGACTCAGCAACGGCCGACTCGAAGGAATGAACAACAAAATCCGGCTGCTGAGCCACCGCAGCTTTGGACTCCACTCTGCCGAAGCTCTCATCAGTCTCGTCTACCTAAACTGTGGCGGTCTCACCCTCGAGAGGATCCACTGAAATGGCAGGAGAGGCTTAAATTCTTAGCCAGAAGCTCGAGGCGCTCGTGGGAGCGGGCTTCGATGAAGCCGAAGATCAGAAGGCGGTCCGTGAGGCGGCCCTCTCTCGGCCGCGCGAGGGCGATGAGCTTTTGCGCATAGGGGTCGCCTGGGTCACGGAAGTATTCCGGCACCCAGTCGGGGGTCACCCGCGATCCGTTAGTGGTGCGGATGCCCTCGGTCGCGAGAATGTCTTTCGGCGCGTAGGGAAGCCCGTGAAGCGGCCCTCGGTAGCGACCAGCCATGATGTCGCGCTCCGCCTCGCGCGCGGCGCGGCGGGCGTGCTCGTCGGTCACGGTGATGAACGCGTTGAGCTCGGCATTCGTCTCTTTGATGCGCGTGAGGAACGCGTCGACGAGCTCGACGGGAGAAACCTCCCGCGTGCGGATGAGCTCGGCGAGCTCGTGACCCGGCTTGTAAACGAGATCGGGCACGGCCATCACTTCATCCTTGCGCGGAACGTCGGCGTTGGCTCGACGCGATCGTCGATGACTTTGTCGCGCACGATCTGAAAAAAGTCCAGATTGCGTTGGATAGAAGGCAGAAGCTCTCGGAGGCGTTCGTCCTCGAAGCCTTGATCGAGAAGCTTTTGCGCCTGCTGGAGAATTTCCGGCGTCAGCGTAGTCTGTGCTCCCGCCGCGTTACTCCCTAGGACTCCCGCCGCCACGAGAATCTGAAGAAGCTGTCGACGCTCCATCTCCGCCATAACGAACCTCCCGTCTTGTCGGGGATACTATAAAATATCGAACGATGTCGCTCATTTCACTGGCCGACCAGGAAAGACTCCGAACGGACCGAGGAGCGGTTCATCACCGCCTTGACCCTGGTTCCGTCCCAATGAGTAGATGTATCGAGGTATCATTGGGAAGAGAGGGTTCTGAAACACCGGAGAAAGATTGATTTGGCTCGATTGCGCGCATTTCTAGCTGTTCTCGCTCTGCTCCTCGCACTCCCAGCTCTCGCTCCCGCCAGCAATTTCGACAACCCTCTGGCGAAGCGAGTCGATCGACTGCGCCGAAGCTTTCGTCTTCGACGAGCGATTGGCGTCCAGGTCATCGACCTGACAACGGGGGAGACGCTCTACGCCCACAACCCCACGAAACGCTTCATCCCCGCTTCTGGAATAAAGCTCGCGATCATGGGGGCGAGCCTTCACTATCTCGGGCCGAACTATCGCTTCGAAACGACGTTTCTCGTCGACGGGCCCCTTGAAGACGGCGTTGTCCGCGGAAATCTATATGTTCGAGGAAGCGGCGATCCTTCGCTGACGCGATACGAGATGGACTACCTCGCCCGTCAGCTCGCTCTCGGCGGCCTCAAAGAAATTCGAGGGGACATCCTTCTCGACGATAGCTTCTTCGACGATCAACTTCGAGGTCCGGCTTCGTACGACAACATCTTGAAAAAGGGGCTTCCGATCCAAAGCGCACTTTCTTACAACTTCAATCTCGTCGAGCTTCGCTTGACGCCGAGCAATGCTGGCTCGCGCGCAGAGCTTCACGACGAAGGCTACGGCTATTTCGATGTCCTCAACCGCGTCACGACCGCGACGCGCGGCCGGCCATGGACGCGGGTGCAGAAGCTTCGCCGCGATCGCGTGATCGTCCGCGGCCGTGTGATCCAAGGTGACGAAGAAGAGAGCATCGGAAGCTTCATCGCACCCGACCCGACGCAGTATTTCGCCTCCGCTTTGATCGGGAAACTCCGAGAACAAGGTATCCTCGTTCCCGGCCAAGTCATCAAGGGCCGTGTCGAGCAGAAGGACGTGAAGACTCTCTACGTTCACCGCTCGGCACGCCTCGTCGAAGTGCTGGAAGCCCTTGGCAAATACAGCAACAACTTCTCGGCCGAGCAAATGTTGAAAGCGCTTGGCGCGCATCGCTGGGGTGCGCCGGGGAGCTTCGAGTCGGGGGCGCGCGCAGTCGGGGAGTATCTCGTCGGTCTCGGCTTCAGGCAGAAAGACTTTCGCATCGATGACGGCTCGGGCCTTTCCTACGACAACATCGTCAGCGCGAGTATCCTCGTACGGATCCTCCAAGAGCTCTACAAGGCGCCGGAGATGCGCACAGACTTCATCTGCACTCTCGCTCTCGGCGGGGTCGACGGCACGCTCCGGAAGCGCTTCTTGAACGAGAAACACATGGGCCGTATTATGGCCAAGACTGGGAGCTTGGCCAATGTCAGCTCGCTCTCCGGCTTCGCGTTTTCCGAAAGCCGCGGGCCGCTCGTGTTCTCCGTTATCACGAACGGGATCGGAAGGCAGTATCGGGCGGACTACGTCGAAGACGAGATGGCACGGGCGCTCCTGGATTATTGAGCAGAGGGCGACATGCTGCAAAAGACCGACGCTTTGACAACGTCTATTGGGAACAAAGAAGACAAAGGTGTCCTCGTCCCGCGCCATTGCACACTCTCGGGATTCACCGAAGCCACGACGGGGCAAAAAGGGATCCATGTCGGCTCTCTCGCACCGGTAACACGTCTGCGGGTCCTCACACGGAACACCGAGTACCGGATGACCGTCGTCGAGCCCAGGGACTGGAAGGTCCTCGTACGAGGCGGACGGTTTTTCCCCACGGAGCGGATTGCGTTTGTTTGCGGCTCTGGCTACGGCGGCACGCTCTTGAAAGTAGCGTGGATCGGCGTCGGACTTTGTTGCGAGCTCTCGACAGAAGGCCAGCGCGTGGTCACCTCACCGGTGCAAGAATTCGAAGTACTCGAGAACGCGCTGCCCGGCCCGTTCTAGACTTGTGCGTCTTGAGCCCATGTTGAAGTTGTCGAGCTCGAAATCTAGCCCCCGCGAGACAGGGATCGTCGTTCGACCCGCGCGCGCGCAGGACGCGGCATTCATCCGCGCCATGGCCCAAAATGCTTTTCTCGCTTATGGCAGTTATGACCGCTACCTCGAAGACTGGTTCGAGAACGACGCGGTAACGACCTCCATAGCGGAGCTCGACGGACGAGCCGCGGGGTTCTCCATGATCACCGCCTATGCCGATCCGGAGCGTCCGCGAGAAAACGTCGCCGACCTCGTGGCCATCGCGGTTGTGAAAGAGCTCCGGTCACGCGGCATCGGGGGCCAGCTTCTCGCTCATGCCCTCGCGTTCGCGGAAAACTCGCTGAGCAAGCCGCGCGAAGTCTGGCTCGTCGTCGCCGAGGACAACGCGCGCGCGCAACGCCTTTTTCGAAGCGCTGGCTTCCGGCTCGGAAAGGGCCTCGGAATCTATCCCGCCGGACAACGGGCGCTCCGGATGATAAAACCCTTCTCACGGGAGGCATCATAAAACTGGATCGCAGAGAGTTTTTGGCCACGACGGCGGCCAGCGTCGCGGCCGCGAAAAGCGCAAGCAGCTTTGAATCGTCGACGAGCGCCGCGGACGCTCTCGGCGTGCGCGCGGATTTTCCGGCGGCCGCTAAATCGAACTACCTCAACACGCCCTATATCGGGCCGCCGCCGCGTGCGGTCGAAGAGGCGGGCGTCGCCTTCGTGCGCTCGAAATCCGAAGACCCGATCCTGCTCGGAGCTATGCTCGAGAAAGGGAACGAAGTGCGCCAGAGCTTCTCGTCTCTTTTCGGGGCCAAGCCCGAGGAGGTCTCGTTTCTCTTCGCGACGAGCGAAGGCGAGAACATCGTTGCGGAAGCACTCGACTTGAAGCCGGCGGACGCTGTAGAGTCGCTCTTCGCCAAAGAGAACATCAAAGTGAGCTTTCGCGAGAACGGCCGGATGATTCGGGCCGGGGCCGCGCTCTTCAACAACAAGGCCGACATCGACCATCTGCTCGAGACTGTCAAGAAGATCGCGTCTCTATGAAACGCTACGCCGCCTACGATCCTCCCGAATATCAGAACTGGAGTCCCGATCCCGCCGTCATGGAAGAGTTCCGATCGCGCGTGATGCAGGACCCGACGCGCCGGAGTGTCGTGTCGGCACTGACGCCCGGGCAGCACCTCGGGCTCTACAAGGGTCTCCTGCGCAATCGACTCCACGACATCGCGCTCAAGCGATGGGTCCGTCAGGGTGTCATCTCCAAAGCGTGGCTCGGAACCGGGGAAGAGGCCACAACCATCGGCGCCGTCCATGCACTCCAGAAAGGCGACATGGTGGGACCGATGATCCGGAACGCGGGTGCGTGTCATGAAATGGGCATGTCGATAGCGGACATGCTGCGCGCATATCTGGGGACGGAAGACTCGCCCTCGCGAGGCCGTGATATTCATTTCGGGGACTTGGCGAACGGCGTCGTCGCGCCCATCAGCATGGTCGGCGCGCTCGTCCCGGTTTGCGCCGGCGTGGCGTTGTCGTTCAAGCTTCAGAAAAAAGAGAACATCGCGCTCACATGGGCGGGGGACGGAAGCACGCGCACCACGGCGTTTCACGAAGGGATGATGTGCGCGAAATCCTTGTCGCTACCGCTCGTCGTCTTCGTGCAGGACAATCAGATTGCACTCGGAACGCCGCTCGAGAGCCATAGCGCGGCGCCTATGGGACGGGTGGCGACGATTTACGCGGCGACGAAATACATTTGTAACGGCAACAACGTTCTCGACGTCTATGCGACGACCGCGCTCGCGGCGGAGCTCGCTCGTCTCGGCAAAGGTCCGATCGTGGTGACGGCCAAGACCTTCCGCATGGGCGGCCACGCCACCCACGACGAGGGAGAGTCCCGGAAGATTCTCCGTGAAGAGGCTTTCACTTATTGGGGCAAGCGGGACCCGATCGGCATGTACGAGACCTATCTCGCCGAGTCCGATCTCCAGCTCACGACTGATGTCCCGAACCGTGAAGTCCTCGAGCAAGCGGAGCAAGAGGTCCATACGGAGGTCGAGGAAGCGGCGCGTCAAGCTCTCGAAAGCGCCAAGCACTCGATCCCGAATCCCGCCGAGCAACAACTCGGTGTTTTTGCTGGAGCGTCGTGACCGAACAACCCACCACAGTGATCGACGTCACCGACGAGACTTTCGAAGCGGATGTGCTGGAGCGGTCGCACCAGCTTCCGATCGTCGTCGATTTCTGGGCGGAGTGGTGCGGGCCCTGCCGCGTGCTGGGCCCGACACTCGAGAAGCTCGCCGATGAGGGACAAGGGAAGTTCTTGCTCGCTAAAGTCGACACCGACCGCGCGCAGCGGGTGGCGCAGATTTTCGGTATCCAGAGCATCCCAACGGTGATCGCTTTTCGCGCCGGCGAGCCGGTAGCCCAGTTCTCGGGCGCTCTTCCCGAAGACGCCGTCCGCGAGTTTCTCGAGCGTTTGTTGCCCTCACCCACCGACGAGATCGTGGAGGAAGCGGACAAGCTTCGCGCGTCGGCGCCGGAGCAGGCGGAACCGCTCTATCTGCGGGCACTCGAAATGGACGATGGTCATGTCGGTGCCAGCATGGGCCTCGCGGAGATACTGGCCGGGCGCGGCGAGCGTGACGAGGCGCAGGCGATCGTGGAAAAACTCCTGCCAGCAACCGGTGCGAACGCCGAGCGGATAGGTAAACTGCAGTCGGAGCTCGCGCTCGCCTACGTTCTGTCGGAGTCGAGCGAAGAGGAGCTTCGTGAACGACTCGCAGCGAATCCACAGGACACGAGCGCGATGATGGCCCTTGGCCAAGTTCTCGCGGCGAACCGCCGCTACCCGGAGGCGCTCGATTTATTCTTGCAAGCGGCCGAGAGCGACCGCGTGCTCGCGATGGGCGAGGCGAAGAAGCGGATGGTCGAAGTCTTTCATGTCGTCGGCGTCCGAAGCGAGCTGGCCGACGACTATCGCAAGAAACTCCAACGTCTGCTCTATTAAAAAACCAAAGCGACTAGGCGCGCTCGCCGGTCCGGTCACGGCGCGGCAACGTGGCGCTCTCGTTTGCAATACCTCTTGCACGCCAGGCGGATCGTGCGTTTCTCGAGTCTCGTGTCGATTTTCTTGCGTTGTTTCAGCAACTGAACCTTCGTGTCGGCCGAGCGGAACCGATGCGCGGTGTGGATGCCCTGGACCGTTACCGAGAGCTCGGCGGTGAAGGGCTCATCGTCAGCCAGATAGTTGCCTTCGACACGCACACGCACTTGCTTGGGCAAGAGGACTTTACGGTCGGCGTAATACGTGAACTGGAACAAACGCCCCGCGGGCATCGTGGACATGAGGCGGTCGTTCTCGTAGAGGATCCCCTCCCCGAGATGCTCGCAGAGCTTGAAGTCGATCGGCATGTAGATGCTTCGGTTGAGCAGTTTCTTCTTCGATTTCGCCGCCAAAGGTGTGCTTACGACGGAGGCGAGCAGGAAGACCATCAGGTAACTCTTTCTCTTGTTCGTTCTCATGGCGACTCTCCTTTGTTGCCATACTCCCTCTGCAGAGACCATGCCAGAGAAACGACACCGCTAACTGGCACACACAGTTGAACTTCCTCCCTTCCGGGTCTGTATCCCACCCCATCACAGTTAGGACATTGTAGGGTTCGGCTTGACGATCGGTCGCGTTTCAGTCACAATGCGTGCGTTGGAGCGATGCAAGTGGCCGCCAAGACGATTCGACCCACCTTCTGCGGCACTTTCTTTTTCTTTTTTGGCGCTTAGCGCGCCGACGATTTCACCACCCACGCCCCCCATTTTTCGCCGACAGATCTGTATGGCTCCTATCCTCGAGAGGAAAAGAAATGAGTAACGACAAACGCGACACCCAGTCGGTCCGAGACGCCATCGACGGCATCGATCGAGAGTTGCTCCGATTGCTGGCGGAGCGTCGCAAACGCAGCATCGAAGCGGCGAAGGCCAAAGAAGTCGCGCCCGATTGGTTCCGGGACAAGACGCGGGAGGAAGAGCTGATCGCCGATCGTGTCGAGGTGGGTGCGCGTCAGGGGCTCGACTCCCACTACGTGACGAGCGTTTTTCACGATGTTCTCGAAGACTCGATCCGCGTCCAAGAAGAGTACTACCAAGAGCGGGCCAATGAAGGACCCGGATCACTGCGTGTCGCCTTCCAAGGGATCGAAGGTGCTTATAGCCATCTCGCGGCGCAGGAATATTTCTCGCGGAAGGGCGCCGCCGTGTCTTATCTCGGTCACGCCCAGTTCAAAGACGTCGTCGAGGCCGTCGAGAAAGGCCATGCAGATCTTGCGATCTTGCCGATCGAGAACACCACGTCGGGAGGCATCACTGACGTCTACGATCTCTTGCTGCACGCGCAGCTATCGATCGTGGGCGAAGTAAAGCTCAAGGTGGACCACTGCCTTCTGGCGCTTCCCGACGCGAAGATCTCCGATATCCGCACTATTTATTGTCATCCCCAAACCGTGCTGCAGTGCAGCGATTTCCTGACGCGGTTGCCCCATTGCAAGATCGAGTACTTCAGCGACACGGCACTCTCGGGAAAGAAGATCCGTGAGGACGGTCTCGTCTCCCAGGCCGCGATCGCCAGTGAAGAGGCCGCGCGGATCTTCGGGCTCAGTGTCATCGAGCGTGGCATCGCGAATCAACGCGAGAACTACACCCGCTTTCTCGTCAGCGCGCGCAAGGCCGTCCACGTGGATCCTCGCATCCCGTGCAAAACGTCGATCGTGATGATGACGGGGAACCAGCCGGGCTCGCTCCTCGAAGCGCTCTTGGTGTTCCGGGAGCACGGCATCAACCTAACCAAGCTCGAGTCTCGGCCGATCCTCGAGAACCCATGGGAGGAGATGTTCTATCTCGACTTTCAAGGCAATCTGGCCGACGAGAAGATTCAGAACGGACTCGACGAAGTTACGAGACGCGCTCGTTTCATCAAGGTGCTCGGTTGCTATCCATCGAAGGACTTGCCCGGGCCAACCGTTCGCGCGCCGCTTCCCAAACAAGACGACGCGAGCACGGAAGCCATCGTCGCAACAATGCCGCCGCCGTCGCCGGACGTGCGGAAGGCGAGTGGCTACCGGCTCGCCAGCCGCGAGTACAAACCGGACGACACCGTCATCGACATCCAAGGTGTCACGCTAGGGGGCGACAGCTTAGTGATGATCGCCGGTCCGTGCGCGGTTGAATCGCGCGACCAGATCATGACCTGCGCTCGCGAAGTCAAAGAACAGGGAGGGCACATCTTGCGGGGCGGATGTTTCAAACCGCGGACGTCTCCATACAGCTTTCAAGGCCTCGGATACGAGGGGCTCGAGATGCTCGTCGAGGCGGGACAGAAATATGGGCTTCCGGTCGTCACGGAAGTCCTGTCACCGGATGATGTCGTCCGGGTGGCGGAGACGGCAGACATCCTCCAGATTGGCGCTAGGAACATGCAGAATTTCACGCTGCTCTCGGAAGTCGGCAGAGTGCGGCGCCCTGTCATGTTGAAGCGCGGCATGAGCAGCTCGCTCGATGAGCTCCTGCAAGCCGCGGAATACATTCTCGCGGGAGGCAACCAACAAGTGTTTCTGTGCGAGCGTGGCATACGCACGTTCGAGACGGCGACGCGCAACACGCTCGACTTGAGCGCCGTCCCAGTCCTCCGGAGCCGCACTCATTTGCCGGTCATCGTCGACCCGTCTCATGCTGCCGGCAAGCGCGAGCTCGTCCCGATCCTTGCGCTCGCGAGCAAGACCGTCGGCGCTCACGGCGTCATGGTCGAGATCCACCCCGAGCCCGAAAAAGCGCTGAGCGACGGTCCCCAAGCGCTTCTCTTTCCTCAGTTCAGCGAACTGATGGGCCGCCTTTACAATTACCGGCACAAATCACAGCAAGGATCGCCACGCCAGTAGGAAACGGATAGCTCGCGAGCACTAGGTCTTGCGGCTCAACGCGGCAGGGAAGTGGTTCAATTCCAGCTTCGCTGCTGCTTTGTCGGTCATGTCCACGATCGCCGCCGCGTTGACGCCGACCGCGATCACGATGCACTCGCTGATCTCTTCCCTGGTCGCGCCTTCCTTGAGCGCCTTTTGGATATGCCCCTCGATGCAACCATCGCATTTCGCGACCAACGAGCACGCCAAAGCGATGAGCTCCTGGGTCTTTGCATCCAAGACCTTCTTGTCGGTGTAGTAGGTCTCTTTGTAGAACTGCGCATAGATGCTCTTCAAGCGCGGCTCGATCATCGAGTAAGAGGCCGGGCCCTTCTTGTTGCCAGGGTCGTAGTCAATCCCCGGAATTCTGCCCTTCTTGTTAGCGACCTCCGAATCGTTCGCCATCTGATTCAACCTCCTCTTACGGAAAACCCAAGCTCCCGGGGCGTCGTCATGATACCACGCGGGAAGATTGCACTAATACATGCGGCGAGAGCGACGCAAAGTTCCTAAACGCCAGTAGTGCGACAAAGAACGGCGGTCACACTTCTCGGGCTTTCGGGAATACTCGCCCTTGCGCTCACGATCCTCGGCACCTACAGCGTCACGGCCTATGCCGTGAGCCAACGCACTTCGGAAATGGGCGTGCGCATGGCGCTCGGCGCCGACCACGTCGCGATCCTTCGCCTGGTCCTCGGGCAGGGGAGTGTCCTAGCGCTAGTCGAGCCTCAGCTCTTCCCATCGCACTCGGCCGTCCTTCACGGCGTCCCGCAATCGCCGCTCGCGCTTCGTCAGATTGGCGGACGGCCCGGTCTTGACTTCGACGAAGACGATTTCCTCGAGCGCGTCCTCATCCAGCCCATCGAACACGATGAGGTCCACTGGGGTTCCGAGGAAGCGTACGTCCTTCGGGTTGTAAGGGAAATCTCCGAGCCATGGCGCGAGATGCTCGCTCACTTTGCCGGTAACGACGGCGCGGCTGCGCTCGACGGCGTCGCGACGGATATCGGACTCGGTGTCCGAACTCCCGGTAATCGACGACGAGGCTCAGGAACACGAGCAAGAAGAAGATCCCGATGGCACGCGCGTACCACTTCTGGAGTACTCCAGCCAACGTCATTCCCCCTCCGAGATCCGGACCCTATAGCCCGCTTGTCGAGAACGCAAGTGGGGTTCGAGCTCTATCGCCGTCCGCCCACTCGACAACGCCGCTCCGACCCGTTCGACAGCGATTAAGGCGGAGCTCCGCGTTGGTCAAGGCGCTCCTCGAGTCGAGCAAGATAGACTTACACGCATGAGAATCGCACCTTTCGAGACCGAAGACTTCTACGCGCGCTACGAATTTACGTCACCCCACCTCCTGTCCGTCTCCGACTGTGAGACCGTCAGCATCGCGGAGCTTTTGGAGCTCGCCGGGCGATCGATGGAGGATCTCGGCCGAACGCGTCTGAGCTACACCGAGTCGCGGGGCCACCCTGAGCTCCGAGCCGCGATCGCGGCAGGCTATGAGCACGGCGACGCGGAAGCCATCCTGGAGCTCAGCGCGCCCATCGAAGGCATCTACATCGCGATGGAGGAGCTCCTCGAGCCTGGCGATCGCGCCGTCGTTCTTGGACCGTGCTACGACGCTTTGCACAACATTCCCGCGCACGTCTCGGGCAACGTCGAGTACTGGATGCTCGAGCCCGTGGAAGGTGGATGGGCGCTGGACTTCGACAAGCTGGACGCTCTCCTAAAACCACCCACGAAGCTCCTCGTCGTCAACTTCCCGCAAAACCCGACGGGCTTTCTGCCGACCGAGGCGCAGTTCTTCCAGATCCTCGAGCGCGTGCGTGAAAAGGGGCTTTGGCTTTTCAGCGACGAGATGTATCGCGGGCTCGAGCTCGATGGCGCTTCTATGCTGCCATCGGCGGCGGATCACTACGAGCGCGCCATCGTCTTGTCAGGCCTATCGAAGACGTACGGATTACCCGGTCTACGTTTCGGTTGGCTCGTCACGCGCGACCGGGAGCTGTATGGAAACCTTCTGAACTGGAAATACTATACGAGCATTTGCCCGCCGGCTCCCTCGGAGACGCTCGCGATGGCGGCTTTCGAAGCGCGCGACAAGCTCGTCGAGTACAACTTGAGGCGACTTCACAGCAATGTCGCGCTCGCCGATGCTTTCTTCGCGCAGCGTCAGGGCTTTTTCGAATGGCGAAGGCCGCAGGCAGCCTCGGTCGCCCTCGTCGGCGTGGACGTACCGTCCGCGAAGGAATATTGCCACACACTCGCCAAAGAGGCCGGGATCGTTTTGCTACCGAGCTCATTTCTCGGATATGGCGACACGCATGTGCGCTTCGGCTTTGGCCGCGACAGCTTCGGCGCGTCGCTCGCGGCGTACGAAAAGCACCTCGCGAAGGGAAAGTGATGGAAGCGCTCGCGGTGGTGTCCTTCGCCGTCAGTGTCTGGCTTTTGGCACGCAACAAACCGGCAGGATGGTGGGCCGGCCTTGTCGGTATCGTCGCGTATGGCGTCGTCTTCGCGTCGTTGCAGCAAAACGACGTCGGGGTAGAAGTCGTCTTCCTGCGAGACGCCCAGTGGGTTCTGTACGTCGATGTGGACCTGATCCAAAATCGGATGAAACAGTTCGTTGAGTTTCCTGACGCAGCCGGCATGCCGGTCTCCGATAGGGGCCATTTGGCGGGCCGGGCCGGGCAAGACGGAAAACTCTACCGTCCCGGTGTCTTTCCGGGGGCGGGACAGGCGCGGCGATGATTTCATCTCCCCCCACACTATCCCACACTATCCCTGAACGCCATCCGGTTCATCTCT
The DNA here is from genome assembly GCA_965197495.1 of Candidatus Marinacidobacterales bacterium. Classification (GTDB taxonomy): domain Bacteria; phylum Acidobacteriota; class Vicinamibacteria; order Marinacidobacterales; family SMYC01; genus SMYC01. The sequence goes on along the minus strand of OZ240210.1, from coordinate 6,562,234 downwards.
CCTCCTCCTCCTTCTTCATCTTCATCTTTCATCTTCATCTTTCATCTTCATCTTTCATCTTCTTCTTCCTGGCGCCGCTCGCCGGAGCCCGCGGCCGGCGAACCAGACGGCGCATCCGCCAAGCGAAGCTCAGGCGGCGGCCACACGGCGAAGGGCCGCCTTGATGCGGGCCACCAAACGCTGCGGATCGATGGGCTTTCGAACGTAGTCGTCGGCCCCGGCTTCCATGAGTCGCACTTCGGCGTCCGCGTCGCCCGAGCCAGTGAGCACCACGACCGGGAGACCGACGGTGCGCGCGGAGCTCCTCAGCCGGGTGAGCACCCCGTAGCCATCGAGCCTGGGCATCATGAGATCGAGCACGACTAGATCGTAGGTCCCGTTCTCTAGCTGTTCGAGGGCGGCGACACCGTCGCTGGCCTCGGAAACCTGGAAACCCGCTTTTTCCAAGAGATCCCGTGCCACCTTGCGATTGACAGGATCGTCGTCGACGACTAGGATCTGATCACGCGTGGGACGACGCACCGGCTCTTCGGGCACCTGGCCGAGGACCCGCGCGATCTCTTCGAGGGTCGTCTCTCCCGCGCGGACCCGCTCGAAGGCCACGTCTTGCATTCGCCTCAGGCCAGCGGATATCGCGATGGTCTCCAGCTCCTGAGCCGCTGCCCCGCTCGCTATTATTGCTTCCAGCTCGCGGTCTGTGACAAGGACCTCGGCGATCGGCAGGCGTCCCCGGAACCCCGTGTGACCACAGCGCTTGCACCCGGTGGCGCGGACCGTCGGCTGAACTCGATAGGCCGCCGGAAGGCGCCACTCCAGCTGCGAGACCGGCGCCTTGATCGGCTCGACGCAGCTCTCGCAGACCCGTCTCACTAGCCGCTGCGCCACCGCTCCCCGCAGAGATGTCGCAATCGAGCCCCGATCCAAACCGATGTCACTGAGACGGGACACCACGCCCACTGCGTCGGGAGCGTGGAGCGTCGCCAGCACCAAGTGTCAGCTCAGACCACCCTTCTTCGCCTTGGCCAGGTACTCACTCACCGTTCCAACCGCCACGCGAAGTGCCTTTGCGATCGTGCGGTGAGTAAAACCCAGCTCGTACTTTAACCTTAGAACCTCTCGTATTTTTCTCATCGATAACCTCTTAGCTGCCATTTCCTAGATCGTCCTCCTTCCGGGTACGACCTAGAGTGCCTTGAAACGTGCTATCGATGAGCGTTCGCGATGCCGGAACCGGCGTTCACGTTGCCTGGAATCCGTGTTCACCTTCCCCGGAATCGATGTTCACGATCCCCTGAATCCGTGTTCACGATGCTTTGGAATGGATGTTCACCTTCGGCTGGAATCTGCGTTCACGATGCCCCTGAATACGCAGTCCTAACCATCTGGGAGGAGAATCAAGGAGTGACGGTATGACGAGCAACGATGGAAAGATCCTGGTGGCAGACGATCAGAGCGATATCGTTGACACGATCAGTTTCCGTCTGGAGGACGAGGGCTATGAAGTGTTTACCGCGCTCGACGGTGCCGAAGCCCTCGATGTGACCCAGAGGGAGGAGCAGCCCGACATCCTCGTGCTGGACGTGATGATGCCCAAGGAGAACGGCTACCAGGTGTCTCGCTACATCCGGGAGGATGAGAAGGCGGGGAAGCTGCCCAAGCGGACACAGATTCTCCTTCTTACGGCCAGGACCGTTTCCGAGAAGGAGGACTTCCTTCAGACCTGGAGCGGTGCGGACGCGTTCGTGTACAAGTCCTTCGACATGGAGGATCTGGTTCGCCGCATTGGCGAGATGCGTGGAGTGAGCTAGTCTAGTACCCGTCCTGAAGCCTGTAAGGGATTGAGAAAAAAGGAGAAATCGCAAATTTAGGGCTAGTCTTCTGAGGGGGTGTCGATTAGGATCGTGTCGTTGAAAACATCCGATTCTAAATGACTTAACTCCAAAGGAGACCAGCCCTAAATGCGAAAAACGATCAACCCACAGCCAAATCTACGTGAGCCCTGGCTGGAGCTGGAGCACGCACGCGAGCTCGAAACGATCTCGTCGCTACTCGATGCCCATCCTAAGCTCAATGAGCTGGTACTGCAAGACCTAAGGTCGGTCACCCCACCGGCAGGGAGCGATGTTGGTCGTGGGGGAATGAGCGCGGAGCAGGTTCTCCGGGCGTTGTTGGTGAAGCAGCTGAATCAGTTCACCTATCGGGAGCTGGCGTTTCACTTGGCAGACTCTCGAAGCTATCGGACGTTTTGCCAGCTCGGCATCATAGAGCCGACCCCGTCGAAGTCGACCCTAGCAGCAAACATCAAAGCCGTGAAGTTCGAAACGCTGGAGCAGATCAACCGAGAGCTGGTGAGCGTTGCCGAGGATGCTGGGATCGAAAAGGGAAGAAAAGTACGAGTGGACTGCACGGTAGTGGAATCAAACATTCATCCGCCTACAGACTCCGAGCTTCTTTATGACTGTGTTCGGGTTCTCACTCGCGTGATGTGCCGAGCTCGCGAACTGCTGGGTACAGTAGTGGTCTTCGGCAATCGAACGCGTCGAGCGAAGAGACGTCGACTAGGAGTTCTGAACGCGAAGGATAAGCAACAAAGGCGTGGCGTCTATCGAGATCTACTGAAGGTGACGGAAGAAACCTATCGCTCCGCTCAACGCGTTGCAGCACAGTTGGAAGAGTCGGGCTTGACCGAGCCGGTGAAGCGAGCGAGCGCGGAGAGGATCGCCGCGGATTTTGAGCACTTTCTCGTCCTCACCAAGAAAGTCATCAACCAAACCCAACGCCGAGTGATCGACGAAGAGCGTGTGCCTGCGGAGGAAAAGGTCGTTTCTATCTTCGAAGAACACACCGACATTATTCGCAAAGACCGGCGCGAGACTCTCTACGGCCACAAGGTGTGTATGACTGGTGGCTCGTCCTCGATGATTTTGGATTGCGTGATCTTGGATGGGAATCCGTCCGATTCAACTCTCGCGGAAACCATGATCGACCGTCAAGTCGAACTCTACGAACGGGCCCCGCGCCAGGTTGCCTACGATGGCGCGTTTTCTTCAAAGGCAAACTTGGAAGCCATCAAAGGCAAGGGAGTTGAAGATGTTGCCTTTACCAAGGCTCATTTCGCGGTGACCGATATGGTCAAGAGTTCCTGGGTCTATCAACGCCTGCGGCGATTTCGCTGCGGAATCGAAGGCGTCATTTCGTTCTTGAAACGAGTCTTTGGTCTCGACCGATGCACATGGCGCTCATTGCCTTCTTTTAAATCGTACGTATGGAGTTCCATCATCACCTGCAACCTACTGATGATGGCAAGACACTTATTACGATAATAACTATTACTCTTCCGCCCCTTATAGCCATGGATTGCTAACAATTCGCCTCTCGTTTCGTCCAAGATTTTCATTCGCTCTCAACCCCACGAAGCCCCTTCCGAAAACGTATAATACCCACATCTTCGATAGGTCTCTCGCACACCACAAGTTATGGTGTTTCTGGACAGGAACTAGTCTAGTCGCAGTCGGTGTGACAGGCCCCTGTCGCACCGCGGATTCCCACGACGACCCTGAGAAGACCACATGCAAGCCAAGGGCAAAGTGCTGATAGTGGACGACGAAGCGAACGTCCGCGAGGTCATCCGCCGAGTGCTGACGCGGCACGGCCTTCAATGCTGCACGGCAGCGGATGCGCGAGAAGCTGTGGCCGCGGCCGCCACCGAGTCCCCTATCCTCACCATCGTCGACATCCATATGCGCGGTCGTGATGGGGTCTGGCTGCTCGAGGAGCTCAAGGAGCGCTGGCCGGACATGGCGGTGATCATGCTCACTGGCGATACCAATCCCCGAACCGCCGTCGACTGCCTGAAGAAGGGAGCGGTAGACTACTTGGTGAAGCCCATTGACCTGGACGAGCTCGGTATCTCCGTCCTGCGAGCTATCGAGAGAGTCCGGCTGGTTCGAGAGAACAGAGAATATCACCACAACCTGGAGAGGAAGGTGAAGGAGAGAACCACCCAGCTTCGCCAGGCTCTCGAGTTCGTAGAGGAGACCTACCATTCGACGCTCGAAGCACTGGTCAACGCCGATCGCCTGGATGGGCCTGCCTCGGAGAGGAACCTCTCTGCGCTGGAGCCTTCCGTCGAGGATCCCGACCTCGACTCCGACAGCCGCCTTCCCTCCGCGAGCGCCACGGCGGGCAAGCTCGCCGGTCCCGGCGTAGCGGAAGGCATCGAGAGCCAACAGGCCCCCTACCTGGCGGCGCTTCGCTCTGCCGGAGAGCTCATCGGGCAGGGCGCTTCCCCCATCGAGGTGGCAGCGGCTATAGCGACCGAGCTGGTCGAAGGCGGTGGCGTCCATTCGGCACGGCTTTGGCTTGGCCGGGAAGCGAAGGAGCGGGAGATAGTGGTGGAGAAAGTAGCGGGGGCGGGCGGAGCTTGCCGTGCGGAAGGCGGCGTCCATCCGGGCGACGCAACGGAAAAACGAGAAGACCCCACGTCGGTGAGGGTGCCCATTCTCGTCCGGGGAAGAGGTGAAGGGGTCCTTGAAATCGGCTGGAAGGAAGGCTGCTGCGCCGACCCCGTGGCCCTCACCGAGCGACTGGCTCTGTTTGTGGCAGCCTCGCTCGCCCGGAAGCGCGGTGCCACGGACCTCCGGCACGTGGCCCACTCCCTGATGGACTCGCTCCATGAAGTCGTGGATTACGACGTCGCTGGACTCCTGCTCATTGACGAGCCGGCTTCTCTCGAGATACAAACTCCCTTTGCGGCAGACGAGGAGTTCATCACTCGGGTACGCATCCACATTCTGAATGCCTTCCGGCACAACTGCGGCCTGGAAGTGCGAAGCGACATCGATTGTCGTGTGAGCCGGTTGGTGACGCCGGAGGTACAGCCCCAGGAGGCTCCCCCAAAGCAGCGCACGTATGTCGATGTGCCCCTCAGCGTGGGAGAGGGCGTGGCCGGTCTCATCCACTTGAGCAAGGGGAGGGAAAACGGTTTCAGCCAGCTCGACATCCTCCATCTCAACCGCTTGGCCAGCCTCTTTGCCACATCCGTATAGAGAGACCAGCAGAGGGCTTTTTCAGCGGCCTGCCAGTCGAGACCGAGCCTAATGGCCCGGGCCCTCGCCGACCCGTTGGACCCTCTCGAGCGCCAGTTGCGTAGAAACAACGAGCTCGTCGATCTCGATGGGCTTCACCAGGTAATCGGCCGCCCCGGCTTTCAGGCAGCGAACCGCGGTCTCCGCTTCCGATACGCCGGTGAGCATGATGACAGGCATGTTCGGATAACGTTCCTTGAGCTCCGCAAGAAGCCAAGTCCCGTCGCTTCCCGGCATGCGGATGTCGGTAATCGTGAGCAACGGGCACACGTTCATGACGGAGGCAAGGGCCTCGGCGGCGTTCGATGCCTCCGAGCAGGTGAAGCCGCTACGAGACAGGACTCGAGCAACGAACGCTCGAATACTCGGCTCGTCGTCGACCACCAACACTCTTTTTTCCTGCAGCATATTTCTTTCCTGTCTAGACTGAAGTTCCTTGGTCGAATGAACCCACTGACAGTGTGAATCCCCAATGATTACGCGTCTTTAGGGACGCCGAGAGGCTAATTTTGGGTTGCAATATGTAGGCATGTCTAAAGCCTTTTATGATTTGATACACATTGATACATAGGCTATTATGGTGGGCATGCATATCCACATCATCCCCAATCGCAACTCTACCCCCCACGGTCCTGCTGCGTGAGTCCTATCGGGTGGGCGGAAACGTCCGCAAGCGCACGCTCGCTAACTTGTCCAAATTGCCCATGGATGCAGTCGACGCCATCCGACGCATTCTCAAAGGGGAAAAGCTCGTCTCGGTTGAAGTCGCCTTCAAAATCGTCGAGAACGGCTCCCGGCACCATGGCCACGTCGACGCGGTGCTCAGCGCCATGAGACAGCTCGGTTTCGAAAAGCTCGTTGGTTCTCGACACTCACCAGAGCGGGATTTGGTCGTGGCCATGGTAGTCGCCCGGATCCTCGAACCGCAGTCGAAGCTGGCGACTAGCCAGTGGTGGCACACAACCACACTGCCCGAAATCCTGGGGGTGAGCGATGCCCGCGAAGACGATCTCTATGCCGCCATGGACTGGGTTCTCAAACGCCAGGAGGTCATCGAAAAAAAACTCGCGGCGCGCCATCTCCAAAACGACGGCCTGGCGCTCTATGACCTAACCTCAAGCTACTTCGAGGGTGTGAGTTGTCCGATCGCCCGCCTCGGATACGACCGTGACGGCAAGAAAGGCAAGCTGCAGATCAACTACGGTCTGCTGACCAACGAACGCGGCATCCCCGTGTCGGTATCGGTCTTTGAGGGCAACACGGGCGATCCCAAAACGCTGTTGCCTCAGGTAGAAAAGGTGCAAGAGCGCTTCGGCATCGAGCAGTTTGTGATGGTGGGCGACCGCGGAATGATCACCCAGACCCAGATCGACGAGTTGCGGGAGATGGACGGTGTCGACTGGATTACCGCTCTGCGTCCCGAACCGATTCGCAAGCTCATCAACGATGGGGTGCTCCAGATGGGGCTATTCGACGAGCGGAATCTGTTTGAGGTGACGCACCCGGATTTCCCCAACGAGAGGCTGGTCGCTTGCCGCAATCCGGAGCTGGCCGAGAGGCGGCGTCACAAGCGCCGTGCTCTCGCGCTCGAGCTCCTTGACCCGTGGATCCTCGGCCTTTGCCTTCCGGCCTCGCTTTCTCGACGCCAACCCCGCTTTGGCGACCTCGTCACGTTGGCGGCGCCAACTCGATAAATGCGACGAGTACAGGCCCTCTCGACGCAGAAGAGCAGCAACGTCACCGTCACCCTTGCAGGCATCGGCCTCACGCACTATCCGCAGCTTGTACTCCGCGGTAAAGCGTCGACGCTTCGCTTGCTCGCTCACTTCGGGATCCGGGACCCCCGCCGCATCGCGGCCGGCGGGATCTCCAGTCGCCCTACGGGCTCCCTCCGATCCTGCCGAGGTCTCTCTCTCAATCAACATACTCATGCATTGATCCTCCTCCGCCCTCTACACTAATTTCAAGGGGCGAAGTGTCTCAGCGATGTTGGCACAGAGGGCTCCCTCCTTTCCCCTCATAACCCAATGGTCGTCGACGGACGCGCCCCGTTTGATCGACTCCCGTTTCGATGATTTGTCACCTCAACAAGGAACTGAGCTTTGCTGCTGCGTCCTTCTGCATCGATGGCAGCGCGTGAGCGTAGATGTCGAGCGTGATGTCGGTCTTTGCGTGGCCGAGCCGCTGCGCAACGACCTTCACGGGAACGCCCGCCTTCAGTGCCAAGGTCGCGCTCGTGTGACGAAGACCTTCTTCGCCCGAGGTTGCTCTGACAACCTCAAACATGCATACGAATGAGACCAGCGTGGTCCTAGATCTCGACGTACCCAGCAAGAGCGTCGATTTTGACGTTTGATTCGAGCCCCATTCGTGTGCGTCAATCGGCGTCGATAAAACGGCCTACGAATGAGGACCGAAATGGGCGCGTTTCTCTCTGCTAAATCCTTTTTGCAGAACCGTTACTCAAATTTCGAGGCCATTCGTATGCAGTTATTCTTGCCGCCTTTGCACGGGAAACCCCTAATTGGCGGAGCCCTACAGGATGAGCCCCTCCCGGCGAACGAAGTCGGGGTCCAGCGAGGTCGGATCCAACGCGAGAAGCTTTTGCTCAAGGATTTCCACGACGAACGAGTCCAGCTTCGCCGTCCCGGTTTCCGGCAACGCGACGAAACAGATACCCATCTTATGCGGGAACGCAAGCAAGCTTTGAGCACTGCCTGGCACGTCGTGCCAGACGACGTCACCCTCCGTGTCGCGGAAAGCCTCACCGATGATGGCCAGGTTCAGCGTCAGCCGGGAGTTGACCTCGAAAGCGGCGCCCGACACCAGCAGGATACCTCCGCAGCTTAGGTCCATCACCCTGGCAGAGTGGTATTCAGCCTGATGCAAGACAGCGAGATCGATCTCCACCCGCACGCGAAGACGCGCCCGGGGCACCACGCTCTGGCGCATTTCCATGGTAGTAAAGCCGCGCCCGTGTCGTTCGGAAAGCCCGCTCTGGACCATCACTAGGTCGTAAAATGCCTTTACCTCCGCCCAACGTCTCTCGGATGGGGGCGGCAGGATGCCGCCGCTACGGGTCTTCGTATCATCGAGGCTAGCGAACTCCTGGACCAGATCGAGAACGGTCTTCATGACAAAATTGGTGCTCCGGCACGCTTACTGTCCTGGCCTGTCAGGTATCTTTCGCCCTTCCGTCTCAACCCAACCACTTCCGGGTAAGCTCGAACGCCCATTTCTAAAGACAGTCGTTGCGAGTATCGAAATGGTCACAATCGAGAGCCAGAAGGCCTGGGGAACCGAAGGATTAATGTTGTCTGCCGTTCATCGCCTGAGACGATCTGGACTTGACGACGACCTCACTCCCGAGGAAGCGTAGCGCGGCCATCTTCCTCCGCCGTGCCCAAAGTTGTGGACGAATGTCGCAGCGGTCCAGGCTCGATTTCGCGCCAGCGAGAACGGACCGCGAGGTGGGCTGCGCGCCGCCGCGGGTCGCCCGGTTCGCGTCGACGCGCTATCCGCTCACGCCTGCCCCAGGTCGCTTTTCATCCACGACCTCGACTTCCTGTGCTGGCCCGAGCACCGGGGGCACGCCTTCTCTCTCTCAATAGGAGCGCGAACCTCGGCTAGCTGCCGACACTCCGACAGGCCGATCTCGGCCTCCTCGGCGAGCGCTACCGGGACCGCTTCGCCTTCGACGCGGAACACGGGCTTGTCGGGCGTAGCATACGGGCTGGAATGAAACACTCGAGCGGTTTCCAGAAAGTCGAGCGCGTTGTCGTGCCAGAGCATGATCACACTTCGCGCAATATCCCCCGGGCGTGTGACGTTCTGGACAGAGACAGTCCCATGCGCATAGCCCGAAACGGATCTCGCCTACTCTATTCGCGCGCTCGCAGTCCGCTTTCGAGTCGTATCTGCACGGCCCCGAGCCCCAGCGCCACTTTCCGTTGTCACACTGTCGGCAAGGCATAATCGGCCTGCCCCACGAGTTTCGGGCCCCCGAATTCCTCGAACGGATCGATTTCCTTCTCGGGGATCGTCGCCACCTTCGTGCGAGAGCTCGGAGTAAGCCCAAGCTCTCGCATAGCGCTCATGAGAGTACGGTCCGCTTTCTCGAGAATGGCAATCATGGGATGTGTCTTCGGGTAGGTACCATCACGCCCCTCAACCCACATGACGTGTCCTTCTTTGTCAAGCGTCCTCTCCGCGAGATCCACCGTGGCATGCGCGGCGCAGTATCTAGCAAATACTGCGCGATCGAGTTCCGTTGTAACGCGCAGCTGCACTGAGCGCGTGCGCTCCATCGCCTAAAGGCGATGGGTTCACGTCGCCGACTAAAGTCGGCTTGTCCTTGCCTCGTTTCACTACTCACTGACCTTGAAAGAATCGTCGTCCTGGGGCACGGCACCCTGCAACTCTATATACTTCGCTATCACCTCATCCGTCACGTTGCCCGTTGTCACCACGAAGTAACCCCGTGCCCGTAGGTGCCGACCCCAGAACTCCTTCCGCATCGTCCGTAAGTCGCGCATCAGACGATTCGACGTCTTACCCTTGATCAACTGCATCACTCGACTCGGCGACAAATTCGGCGGCACGCTCAGCAACAGGTGCACGTGCTCAGGCCGCACATGACCCTTCAGTATTTCTATCTGGTTCCGAGCACAGATCTCCCGGATGAGATCCCGGAGACGAACCGCTACATCCCCTCTCAAGGCCGGCTTGCGGTACTTCGTGATAAATACGAAGTGATAGTTTAACTGGTACGTCGTGTGCGATGATTTACGATATCCTTTCACCTCGGGATCGTACCCCAAGCCTCCTAAAGGCTTCGCCTAAAGGCGAGGGATTTCAACCATCCCCGAGTGGGACATTAAGATCTTGCCGGCACGCTTCCATTCTTCGCGAGCGAGCTTGTTCAGGTACTTGGGCGGTGTCGGCATCGTTACCTTGGGCTGTGGCTCATTCTTCGGAAGCGGCCGTTTGCCTGGATTGCCGCGCGCGCGCTGGCGTCACGCACGTATCTCCGGATGGCCGCCACGACGCTCATCGAGGACGCGCTTCAGCGCACGCCTCAAAACAGAGGACATCGAGCGGTCTTCAACAGCAGCAATACGGCGAAGCTCGTTGAACTCTGCGCGTTTGATGCGCACCGTCAGCACACGCGCTACAGCGTCATCGCATCGAATGTCTGGCATGCTGCAAGCATACGCTTCCGCACCCGACGAATCGCCCCCCAACAATGCGCATACATTTACACGGGCGAGCAGACGTCGGGCTCGGGCGCAGCCCTTCTCAATCGTCGCCGGGGCTCCCGCAGCCGGGGAGCCCACGAGTGCAAAAGAGGCCGCCTAGAAGCAGGAGACGCGGTTTCGGCTGGGCCTGGTGCGGAAACCCTCTTCTCGGGCTCGCGAAGACGCGCAGCCCGAACCCGGCCGGACAGTTTCGGTGCGCGTCGAAGTACTCGATCGAGCCGGTCTCGGGGGCCTCGAGCGCGCTCAGCCAGCGATCGGTAAAACGGACAGTGCGGCTCTCCCGCGGCTTGCTTAGATCATCCAACGCAACCTCTCGATCGGAGAGATCGTGCCCGAGGGGACCCTGAGGGGACACTGAGCACCGGCTAGGGCTGAATGCGAGATCGTCGAGGAGCACTTGATCGTGCATCACCCGCTTACGGGCGACGCATCGACTCGATAGTGTCCGTCCCCAGAAATCCGTCATCTTTGTGACGGTACCATTAGCGTGGTGAGGAGTAGAACAGTCGTCGTTACCACGAGGCACCTACTGCGTGGGTTAAATGCGCGGTGAAGGGCGCTATCGTTCGATAGGACACGGCGAGGGTTTTCATGAAGTCCTTCTGACAGGTTTGTTTCTCCGTGAACTTGATGGAGGCGGTGAAATCTTTTCTTTTGAGATCCTCGATGAGCGGGTGGTCCGGGTCGTATCCCTTCGGGGGTCTCTTGAGGGATTCCCCATCGAGCGCACATTGTGCCTTGAACGCCTTTCCGGAGATTGCGCGTTTCCAGCCTTTCGGATCTGCGACGAGCGCCTCTCGCACTCTGCGAAGCGTTGCCGGCTCCGGATGCCAAATACCGGCGGCGGCGTATACGGTCCCGGGCTCGAGATGTAAGTAGTAGCCTGGCGCATGCACGTCTTTACGGTCTTCGTGAGGGAAGTGCACGCCCGCGGCTGTCTTGTAAGGTGTCCTGTCCTTCGAGAAACGGACGTCACGATGGATGCGAAACAACGACCCGCTACGGGACGAGGATCTGCAACGAGATGCGGGCTCAGTTTGTGAAGCTTGGGCGCGAACTCGGAAATGAACTCGAGAAGCGGGTCGCGGACGACCTCTTCATAGCGCGACTTGTTCTTCTGGAACCACTCACGGTTGTTTTTCCGCTTCAACTCGCGAAGGAACTTGAAAAGCTCCGGCGTAATGTGCGTTCGGCTCGCCATCCCGACTCTGTTCTCCCGAGGTGCAGTCTAGCTCACTCGCCGATATCTTCCGCCCAAAGGTCCGGGTTTTCTTTCTGGAGCCGTTCCATCAGCTCGATCGCACGCTTGTCTTGAAGAACGTAAAGAGTGATCCCGTTTTCGCGCATCCAGTCCTCCGCACCTAAGAACGTTTTGTTCTCCCCGATGACGACGGTAGGGATGCGGTAGAGTATCGCGGTGCCCGAGCACATCGGGCATGGACTCAGAGTCGAGACGAGGGTGAGCTCGCAGAAGTCGCGTCGTCGCCCGGCGCGTCGAATCGCGACCATCTCGGCATGCGCGGTGGGATCGCCCGTTTGCACGCGCTCGTTGTGGCCGCGCGCAACGATCTCGCCGTAGCGGCTGACGAGCACCGAGCCGATGGGGATGCCCCCTTCGCTCCAAGATTTCTCGGCTTGCTCGATGGCTGCCGTTAGCCACGTTCGCCACGTTAGAAAGCGGTCGTCACTCATCCTCGTATTACCCACAACGTGAAAAGCCCGACCATCACGACGGAAATGGAGAGCTTGGCAACCACGCCGAGAAAAACACCGACCACCGCCCCGAGACCGCTCTTGAGCGCGACGTTGACATCCTTCCTATGAATGAGCTCGACCCCGATCGCGCCGAGGATGGGTCCGACGAGGATCCCGATCAGTCCGAAGAAAAGCCCGGCGAATCCACCGAGCACCGCGCCGAGCATCGCCCAATGGCTTCCGCCCAGCTTCCGCGTACCGAGCGCGGCGGAAAAATAGTCGAGCACGTAAGCGACGACGGCGAGCGCGACGAGAAAGACGAGTCGCCAGATGTCGACGGGCTGAAAGTCAGTGGAGAGCGCGTAAACGATAGCGCCGAAAAGAATGAGAGGCGTTCCCGGAATCACGGGCAGAAACGAGCCCAAGATACCCGCGATCATCAAGACGAACACGAGAGCGAGCACTGCGCCGGGCGCCATGCGGCCCATTCTAGCAGGGTGTTACGAAGTCATCCGCACCCTGCTGCTCGGTCTATCGATATTGTCGATATTGTCGGGCGACTGACGGACCTCAGATGAGGTGCGCACGCGAGAGCGTCTCTTCGACGAGCTCGTACACGTAGTCTTGAATCTGCGCCGTTTGGGTTTGGTCGCAATTCGTGAACTGAACGCCGGCGCCCTCGGGAAAGTCGTTCTTCCGGACGCCGTTCGGGTTGCTCCACGCGATGCGCCCTTCGACCTCGACAGGTTGACGCTCACGAAACGTGCAGAACGTCAGCCGGACGGCGCTGTCCACACGGAAGGGAATCGGTGAGTGGATATAGGCGCCACCCACGCTGATGTCCTGGAGCTTGCCAGAGAAGAAGTTGTTGCGCGTCTCGCACAAAACGTCCGCCTCGGTGGGGACGCGCAAAAAGTCCACGGGGACTTTGTTCCTCAACATTTCCACTGAAGTGGTGGGCAAGTCCTCCATCGTCACTTCGGGCCGGTAGAGACCAGAGAAGATGCTGTCGAGGGTGAACGTGACCTCGACCCACTCCTTTTGCTGCTCGGAAGTGAGCTGCCCGTCGACTCTGTTTCGTAGCTGGTAGAGGCGCGAATATTGCTGGAAAATATCGTAGATGTGGGCTTACACCGCAGGCATGGTGGGGGTCTCCTTCCCGGTCGGTTCCTTGAACCTTTACAAGATGCGTTCCAGATGTGTGACCTCGCGCACAAAAACGTCAGTTCTTGAAGTCAAGTGGAGCAACAACAAGTAGATAAGCTATGTGCGACAGCTAGGCTAAGGCGCGAGCCTACTGTCCGGCCATGGGAAACCTGCGGGGAGTTCCCCACTGTTCGTAGGAGGTGATGTGGGGTTTATGCTACGGGCTCGCAATCAATGTTGTTTCGTCTTGAAACGGAATCGCCGCGCTTTGAGCTCGTAGCGGGGGAGGCTAGATGGTGCGGCGGCCTCGATCGTGGCGCGGATCCCGAGCCGGTTTTTGAGGGCTTCGGCGACGCCCGCTCGGATCGCCTCTGAGTCGGCGCCGGGGGCGACCTCCACGTCGATGTGGAGCTCCCACATGCCACGCTCTTTTGAGATATCGACCTGAAACTCGACCACCGCGGGCTCCTCGCGGATGATCGACTCGACCGCGCTCGGGTAAACGTTGACACCGCGCACTTGGATCATATCGTCGACCCTGCCTAGAACGCCGCCGGGAAAGCGTATGAACGGGCTCCCGCATGTGCACGGCGTCGACACCCATTTGACGACGTCCCCAGTGCGGTAGCGCAACGCGGGCATCGCCCACCGGCCGAGATTCGTCAAGATGAGCTCGCCGGTCTCTCCGTCGGCGACGGGCTCCCCGGTCTCCACCGAGAGGACTTCGGCGATGAACTCTGATTCCAGCAAGTGCAGCCCTTGATCCTCCGGACACTGATAGCCCCAGGCCCCGACCTCGCTCATCCCGGCGTGGTCCCAGCAGCGCGCACCCCAAGCGGATTCGATTTGCTCACGAATGGACGGTACATCGGCTCCCGGCTCACCGGCGTGAATCGTATTGCGGATGGCGCTCGTGCGAAGATCGATACCCTTTTCCCGAGCGACTTCGATGAGCCGGAGCGCATAAGTTGGCGTCGAGAGAAGAACCGTGGCTTGCGCTTCCATGAGCCAATGAAGCCTTTGCTCGGAGCTTTGTGCCCCGCCGGGGATCGCAAGCGCGCCGATCTGCTGTGCCACCTCGTAGCCCGCCCAAAAGCCCACGAACGGGCCGAAGCCGAACGCGGTGAAGACGCGGTCCTCACGATTGATGCCGATGGCGCGATAAATCTCTTGCCAACAAAATGTGAACCACGCCCAGCTCTCATTGGTGTCGAGACATGTAAGGCGCCTCCCGGTCGTGCCCGAGGTGGCGTGAATGCGTGTGTAGGCGTCGTGCTTGAACGTGAGATTCGTTCCATAAGGCGGGTTGTCCGCCTGATCGTCGACTAGCTCCTGCTTGGTGGTAAACGGCATGCGGAGAAAAACGTCGAGCGACGAAATGGGGAGCGTGACGCTTTCGAGCTTTTTCCCATAAAACGCGTTTTGTTTTCGCAAGAGCGCGAGCCCGGAGTCGGGCCGATTCAGCTTCTCCAATTGTCGTCGCGCAATTTGTTCGCGGCTTACGGCCATAGCGCCGGTTTCTAACGCGAAAATCGGTACGGGTCAAACGAGCTTTGCTATGCTTTGATGATGTCGCTACCACGTCATGCGCGAGACGAGCTTGTCGACGAGTGGCCCCCGGTCCGAGGCTGGTCGTTCAAGCTCGAAGCTCGAGCTTGAACGAGACGTCGAAATTCCCTCCGGAGAGTAGGGCGACGGTCTTGGTTCCCGCGGGTAGCTCCAACCTGCCGGACAAAAGAGCGGCCGTTGTGGCGGCTCCGGAGACTTCGGTGAGAAGCTTGGCGCGCTCGAGCAGAAACCGGATGGCAGACAGCATCTCTTCATCGCTGACCGTCACGAAGGTCTCCACGTTCGGTGCGATGGCCTCCCACATTTCGGGGTCGGTTCTTTTCGTCGCGAGGCCGTCGGCGAGCGTCTCGACCGCGTCGAGCTCCACCGGCCGGCCTGCTTCACGGCTCCTCGCCATGTTCGCCGCACCTTCCGGCTCAACGCCTATCACCTTTACGTGTGGTGCGATCTGCTTGAAGGCGCTCGCCATGCCCGCGATGAGGCCGCCTCCTCCGATCGGCACGAGCACGGCTTCCACATCGGGCATGTCTTCGAGGATCTCGACGGCCACCGTCGCTTGTCCGGCCATGATGTGCCGGTCCTTGAATGGGTGTACGTAGCTGAGGCCGTTTTCTCTGCCGATCTTGACGGAACGCGCGTAAGCGTCGTCCCAAAGGGCGCCATGAAGAACGGCTTCGGCGCCGTATTCCCGGACTGCGGCGACCTTGCTGCGGTTGGCCGCCTCGGGCATGACGACCCAGCCGGGAATGCGTTGGTGAGCCGCGACGAAAGCCACGGCTTGGCCGTTATTCCCCGCGGACGCGGTGATGATCCCTTTGGCGCGCTCGTCCGCGGCGAGACTCAAGACCTTATTGAACGCGCCGCGCGGCTTGAAGCTACCGGTCTTCTGGAGGTTTTCAGCTTTCACGAACACCTCGAGCCCGGAGCGCGCGCCGAGAGCGCGGGAAGAGAGAAGTGGCGTTCGGTGCACGAGCCCATCGATGCGCGCGCACGCCTCGTCGATGTCCTGTCGGTTCGGTGCGAGCGTCATGGCTCTAGTCCCCTGTCTCATGGGCACAGCATTTTATACGTTGTAGCTGTTCACGTGCCCCGATGTTAGGATCACGATAAGGCAGCATCTGCTCGGAGGGGCGATGGAAAATGACATCCTCGGCGTTTACCAGCTGAAACAGTTGCTGGGACGCGGAGGAATGGGCTCGGTTTACTTGGCCCACGACCCGCGCTTGTCGCGCGACGTGGCGCTCAAAGTGCTCTCGCCCGAGCTCGCGCGCCAGCGGGAATTTCGCGAGCGTTTCCTTTCCGAAGCACGATCCTGTTCGGCGCTCAACCATCCCAATATCACTACGATTCACGAGATCGGCGAGGCCGACGGTCTCCACTACATCGCGTTCGAGTTCGTCGACGGCGAGACGCTCGAGCGCGTCCTCGAACGCGAGGGGCGCCTTACGCCCGAGCGTGTTCTCGAGCTCGCCGTTCCTTTGGCGGGCGCGCTTGCCTATGCACACGAGCGCGGAATCTTGCATCGGGACTTGAAGCCGGCGAACCTCGTTCTCTCGCATCTCGGCATTCCCAAGATCCTGGACTTCGGTCTCGCGAAAACGATCGCTGGACCGGTGGAGCCCGAGACCGAAACGATGCTGCGGCTGACCCAAGCCGGGATGATCGTGGGGACGATGGCCTATATGGCGCCCGAGCAGGCGTTGGGACAGCACGTCGATGCAAGAAGTGACGTGTTCTCGTTTGGCTGCCTCCTTTACGAGATGCTCGCGGGCAAGTCGCCTTTCTCGGGGATGACCGCGACCCAGCTTCTCGATCGACTCCTGCACGACGAGCCCACGCCGCTCGACGGGATAAAGGGCGATGTATCCGCTGAGCTTGCGCGCGTGGTCGCGAGGTGTCTCCGTAAAGATCCGAACGAGCGCTACCAAAGCATGGGCGAGCTCGAAGCGGCGCTCGGGCCAGAGCTTAGGTATGACGCTCGCTCGAAATCACACGCTACCGCTCCTATTCTTTGGAAGAAACAGAGGTGGTTGGCAGCCGTCGGAATCTTGGTGGCCACCGCACTCTTCTTCCTCGTTCCGGGCGGAGTGTCGCCACCTGAAACGGACGCGGTCGCCGTTATGTATTTCGACAACCTGTCGGACCCGGAGGATGGCGAACAGCTCGGACGCATGCTGACGTATCTGTTGACGAGCGAGCTCTCGTCGTTCGAAGAGCTCCATGTCGTGAGCCGCCAGCGCATTCATGATGTTGCCGCGGGTCTTCGACGTCAGGGAAGACAGGCTAGCCAACCGATCGATGTCGATCGCTCCGTAGCAACCTCCGTCGCCGAAGCGGCGGGCGTTCGCACGATGGTCGTGGGGCAGCTCGTTTCGGCCGGCGGCCGAATGGTCGCGACGACGGAGCTCGTCGACGTGGCCTCCGGACGATCTCTTGCCTCTCAACGAGCGAGTGGGTCGAGCGCCGAGGATATCTTTGTGCTCGCAGACTCACTCGGAGAGCAAGTGCGGGCCCAGCTCGGTGAAGTTGCTCACGAGCGCGTGTGGGACGCAACCGAGCCAACGTCGATCGAAGCCTATCGACAATATGTCGAGGGGGAGCTCTATCTTCATGCTTCGGAGCTCCACGACGCGGTCGAATCGTTCTCACAGGCGGTGCGAGTCGATCCTAGTTTCGCGCTCGCGCACCATCGCTTGAGCATGACGGCGCGCTGGCTCTCCGACGGCCCTTTGGCGCATCAAGCGGCGCGCCGCGCCTCGGCGCTCATCGAGCAAGCGCCAGCGCATCTGCGCGGCATCATCAAAGCTAATGCGCTCTATCAGGACGGTGCCTTCGCGCAGGCGATACCCCTTCTCGAGAGCGTGCTCGCCCGCGACGCGGAGCAGAAAGAAGCGCTCTACATTCTCAGCCAGATTTACGTCCACTCGCTACGCGATGGCGATGCCGATCTCGCGATCGAGCATATGGAGCGGCTCCTTGCGCTCGACCCGTCCTTTCATCAGGTCTATGACCGCCTCGCGTTGAGCTACGCGTTCCGGGGAGAGCCGGAGAGCGCGCGTGAGCGGATGGCGGAGTGGGAGTCGACCCATCCGGATAAAGTCATGGGTCTTCGATCCATCCTAGCGACGCTCGAGGGCCAGCCGGAAGAAGCGCTCGGCTTCGGTCAAGCTTTTTCGTGGATCGAAGGGCCGCTATTTCAGTCTTCCGCTGCCATCATGGCGTCGCGCTGGGACATCGCTCGCCGTCTCATCGAGCACGAACCCGACGAGTGGCGCTCCGATCACTTGCGTGCCTGGGCTCTGCGCAACCGTGGCGTCTTTTACGCTTACGTCGGCGAGTTCGAACGCGCCGTGGATTTTCTTCGACAAGCCGGCATGGCGAGCGGCCTCAGAACGCATGAAGGCGGAAGCGCGGGGGTTCCCGCGAGCGCGCTTCATGCTATGGCCGAGCTCTACTACTTGAATGGTGAAAGCGGCGCAGCTCGGATCGAGGTCGAGCGGGCGCTCTCGATGCAGCCGGAAAGTTTCCGCGGCCTCTACTTCGCGGGACGGATGGCGCTCTTCGACGACGATGTCGATGCCGCGACCCGCTACCTCGAAGCGCTCGCGGAGCTTCCCGCCACCGAGTCGAGCGCGTCGGCGCGCGTTTATCACGAGGCGCTGTCGGGAGAGCTCGCGCTTTACTCCGGGGATGTGGAGCACGCGATGGTGAGCTTCGAGCGCGCCACGTCAGGCTCGCTCATGCTCGACTGGGCTTCGACGTGCTCGAGCGCGGGCGCCGCGATTCGTGACGGGCTTCTGCGCAGCTATCTCGCGAGCGGGGATACACGGCGGGCCGTGGAGACGATGGAGGCCATTCTTTCGGGCGGCGCCGAGAGGCTGGACCACCCGGTCATCTACACGAGCACGCTCTACCGTCTCGGTGTTCTCGAGCTCGAACAGGGACGAGTAGAGGAAGGGCGGCAGCTGCTCCGGAGATTCCTCGATCTCTGGGGTGGCGCCGATTGGAAGCTCGAGATCGTCGAGGACGCCCGGTCGCGCCTCGGCTCTTGAATCTTGAAGAAGAATTGGCGTACCTCCGCGCGCGAGATTGTTTTCGAGACGCCGGTGTTCTCGCTGCGCCGGG
The DNA here is from genome assembly GCA_965197495.1 of Candidatus Marinacidobacterales bacterium. Lineage (GTDB taxonomy): Bacteria > Acidobacteriota > Vicinamibacteria > Marinacidobacterales > SMYC01 > SMYC01. The sequence continues at coordinate 6,543,354 of OZ240210.1, read as the reverse complement.
ACCGCAAACAACGTCTCGACTCGGCAACCACCCACAACTTCTACGTCATCGACTCCGTCGACTGGGTCAATGTGATCCCGTTGACACCCGATGACGAGATCGTTTTCATCCAGCTGCACCGGCACGGGACCGATGAAACGAGCCTCGAGATCCCTGGCGGCATGGTCGAATCCGGCGACGCGTCTCCGATGGCTGCGGGGCTGCGGGAGCTTACGGAGGAGACAGGCTATTCGTCCCCCGAGCTCGTGGAGCTCGGCGTCGTCCACCCGAACCCGGCGCTACAGGGCAATCGGTGCTTTACCTATCTCGCCAAAGACGCGTATCTTGCGGGGCCGCCTCGGCCCGACGAGACCGAGGACATCGAAGTCGTCTGTTATCCGCGCGAGGAAGTCCCGCGTCTTCTGCGTGAGGGACGCGTCTCGCACGCTCTCGTCGTCGTCTGTTTCTTTTGGCTGTTCCAACACGAGGGACTCTTATGATCAGCATTCAGCATTCAGGATCGCGTTTCGATGACGGGGTGCCCCGATTCAGGCTCGCCCCTACTCTGGGAGAGTTTCATCACCGGAAAACAGACCTGAATGCTGAATGCTGAATCCTGAATGCTGTTTGGATGGCTGGGTCGAAGCGTTTGCTCTCGATGGCAAACTGGTGAGTGGAAACGGCGTGACCGAAGGCCATGACGGCATACGGATCGCCACGGGTGCGCTCGATAGACCCGATTTCTCTCTTTCGTGGGAGCCGCTCTTCGCCGAGGGCTCGGGCGATTTAGGCTGAAGTTCCTTGGTCGAATGAACCCACTGACAGTGTGAATCCCCAATGATTACGCGTCTTTAGGGACGCCGAGAGGCTAATTTTGGGATGCAATATGTAGGCATGTCTAAAGCCTTTCATGGTTTGATACACATTGATACATAGGCTATTATGGTGGGCATGCATATCCACATCATCCCCAATCGCAACTCTACCCCCGCGGTCCTGCTGCGTGAGCCCTATCGGGTGGGCGGAAACGTCCGCAAGCGCACGCTCGCTAACTTGTCCAAATTGCCCATGGACGCAGTCGACGCCATCCGACGCATTCTCAAAGGGGAAAAGCTCGTCTCGGTTGAAGTCGCCTTCAAAATCGTCGAGAACGGCTCCCGGCACCATGGCCACGTCGACGCGGTGCTCAGCGCCATGAGACAGCTCGGTTTCGAAAAGCTCGTTGGTTCTCGACACTCACCAGAGCGGGATTTGGTCGTGGCCATGGTAGTCGCCCGGATCCTCGAACCGCAGTCGAAGCTGGCGACTAGCCTGTGGTGGCACACAACCACACTGCCCGAAATCCTGGGGGTGAGCGATACCCGCGAAGACGATCTCTATGCCGCCATGGACTGGGTTCTCAAACGCCAGGAGGTCATCGAAAAAAAACTCGCGGCGCGCCATCTCCAAAACGACGGCCTGGCGCTCTATGACCTAACCTCAAGCTACTTCGAGGGTGTGAGTTGTCCGATCGCCCGCCTCGGATACGACCGTGACGGCAAGAAAGGCAAGCTGCAGATCAACTACGGTCTGCTGACCAACGAACGCGGCATCCCCGTGTCGGTATCGGTCTTTGAGGGCAACACGGGCGATCCCAAAACGCTGTTGCCTCAGGTAGAAAAGGTGCAAGAGCGCTTCGGCATCGAGCAGTTTGTGATGGTGGGCGACCGCGGAATGATCACCCAGACCCAGATCGACGAGTTGCGGGAGATGGACGGTGTCGACTGGATTACCGCTCTGCGTCCCGAACCGATTCGCAAGCTCATCAACGATGGGGTGCTCCAGATGGGGCTATTCGACGAGCGGAATCTGTTTGAGGTGACGCACCCGGATTTCCCCAACGAGAGGCTGGTCGCTTGCCGCAATCCGGAGCTGGCCGAGAGGCGGCGTCACAAGCGCCGTGCTCTGCTCGAAGCGACCTGCAAGGAGCTGGAGAAAGTTTGTCGGATGGTCGAGCGGCGCCGTTTGCAGAGCAAGGAGGACATCCGTGCTGCAGTGAAAAAGCTCCTCAACAAGTACAAGGTCGGCAGGTACTACAGGCTCGACATCCGTGACGACGGTTTCGACTTCGAGCTAGACGAGACAACGATGGATGCCGACGCCTCGCGCCTCGCCAACGGCAACTCTGAGCTCGCCAACAAACGGCTCCAGCGGTGGAAGCGACACATGGGGACGATCGCTAAGCAGTTCGGAGGGATTCGCCAACGGATCGGGCGGGGTCAGCTGCATGGTAAAGATAAAATCGGTGTGCGGGTAGGCAGAGTTCTCACAAGTACAAAGTCGGCAAGCACTTCAAGCTGGACATTCGCGACGACAGCTTTAGCTTCGAAATCGACGACACAAAGGTCACTGCGGAAGCTGCCCTTGACGGCATCTACGTGATCCGCACCAGTCTTGCTGAGCAGCGGATGAAAACCGACGACACAGTGCGCAGCTACAAGTTGCTGACCCAGGTCGAGAGGGCGTTTCGTTCCTTCAAGAGCATGGACCTAAAGGTGCGGCCGATTCGTCACCGGCGCGAAAACCGAGTCCGGGCGCACGTCTTCTTGTGCATGCTGGCCTACTACGTCCTGTGGCACATGATGGAGGCTTGGCGGCCGCTGCTATTCTCTGACGAGGACCAGCAGGCGAAGGCCAGGCGTGACCCGGTTGCTCCGGCGAAGCGCTCCGAGGCCGCCCTGCGCAAGATACAAACCAAGAAGCTTGACGATGGGAGTCGAGCTTCCAGCTTCCGCACGCTGCTGCGCCTTCTCAGCAACATCGTCCGAAACAAATGTCGGCGACCGGAAGCCGGACCCGACGAGCCCACCTTCGATGTCACGACAACTCCGGACTCGAAACAGCAGAGAGCCTACGACCTGCTCAAAGGTATCACCGTGTAGACAGAAGCCAGCACCATTGATTCCAACTATCTCATTGGATCAACACCGGATCTTGGCTTTTTCAGCCAGGAACTTCAGCTTAGGCTATACACACGGCACCTATCGACGTGAACGCGTCGATTCCGAGGGTAACCCGGTGGTGCAAACGGGCCGCTAGGTAACGATTTGGCGCCGCAACGCCGACGGTGAGTGAAAGGTGGTGCTGGACATAGGAACTTGATCAGCGTTCAGGATTCAGCTGAATCCTGGATCATTTTCCATGCATTGCGGACGTGGTGCTCTTCGGTCATTGTTTGTCCAATGGCCATGCGTAGAGCGAAGCGGCCGTCGAGCTTGGTATGGGTCAGGTAGAGTTTGCCGCTCTCGTTCAAGCGGTTCATGAGCGCTTCGTTTACGGCGTCGCCGCCGAGGTGGCGAAAACAGACGAGGTTCAAAGGCGCTGGTGCGGCGAGCTCGAATCGCTCATCGGCTTCGACCCAGCTCGCGAACTGGCGCGCTAGCTCGATGTGTCGCGAGACGTGGTGTCTCAGGCCTTCGGTGCCGTAATGGCGAATGACGAACCACAGCTTGAGAGCGCGGAACCGGCGCCCGAGCGGGATGTGCCAATCACGGTAGTCGATGACTGCGCCGGACTCCGTGGCTTCGTTGCGAAGATATTCGGGAAGAATGCTCAGCGTGTCGATGAGATCCTTGCGGCTCTTGACGTAGAAACAGTCACAATCGAAGGTCGTGAACATCCATTTGTGGGAGTTGAAGCAATAGCTATCGGCGTGCTCGAGTCCATCATGGATGAAGCGGTATTCCGGTGAAAGCGCGGCGGTGCCGGACATCGCCGCGTCGACGTGTAGCCAGAGATCCTCTTTGCGACAAATACGGCCAATTGCGGGAAGCGGGTCCATCGCGTTCGACGATGTCGTCCCGACGGTGGCGCAGACGAAAAAAGGCGTGAGCCCTTGGTCGCGATCGGCCGCGATCTGTCGCGCGAGCGCCTCGGGTTGCATCGCGAAGGCTTCGTCCACGTCGATGAGCCGGAGGTTCTCTGCGCCTATACCTGCGATCTTCGCGGCTTTCTCGATCGACGAGTGGGCTTGCGAGGACGTATAGGCGAACATGGTGCCTTGGATCCCGACACGGTTGGTTCTCCGCTTGCTAGCGCGCTCACGCGCGGCCAGAAGAGCGCACAAGGCTGAGCTCGACGCGGTATCTTGGATAACACCGCCGCCCGTGCTCGAGGATTTGAAGAAATCCGGAAGGCCGAGCATGTCGACGAGCCAGTCGAGGACGTGGGTCTCGAGCTCGGTGCATGCCGGGCTCGTCGCCCAGATCATGCCTTGCACGCCGAGTCCCGCTGAGAGGAGCTCGCCGAGGACTGCGGGCTCCGACGAGTTCGAAGGGAAATAGGCGAAGAAGTTGGGCGATTGCCAATGGGTGATTCCGGGAACGATCAAGCGATCGATATCGGCGAGGATGTCATCGAAAGATTCGCCTTTCTCGGGGGCGTGTTCCGGAAGCGCCGCTCTGAGCTCGCCCGGCTTCGATTGCGAGAGCACGGGAAGGTCTTCGACGCGGCTGCGGTAATCTGCGATCCAGTCGACGAGCTCGTGGCCGCAGCGGCGAAACTCGTCCGCCGTCATGTGATAGCTCTTCACCTCTGCTCCTTGCGGATCCCGTAAACGATGACGAGAGGGTCGTCGTCGCTTAGAAGCTTCATCCCGATCGCTTCGGCGAGCTTGCGGCCCGCCTGGTCGTTGCGATCCACCGAGGTGGCGACACGGTCGAGGCTCAGCTGATCGAAGGCATAGTCCCGAATGGCCACCGTGACTTCTTTCCCGAGGCCGCGGCCCCAATAGGCAGCGTCGAGCTCACATCCGAGCGTTGGGCTCGCCGCCGATGTGATACCGGCTTGTCCCACGAGGCTTCCAGAATCCCGATGCACGACGGCCCATTAGCCGTAGCCATGCTCGCGATAGCTTTCGTGCTGGGCCTGCACAAAACGTCGCACCGCGTTCTCGTCGCGCGGCCCGCCGGAGAAGCGTGTGACCTCGGGGCTCGATAAATAGCCGTCAATGGCTCGACGTCGTTGAGCAATAGCTCCCGAAGGAAGAGCCGTTCCGTCTCTAGGATGATCGTCACCACGCCTACATTAGCAGCATTCAGGATTCAGGATTCGGCAGTCAGGGCGCGACTTTTAACCCTAATCGCAAATAAACGTCACCGTGTCTGAGGTCTTTGGCCCCGTGAATAGCACCTTTTCCAGGTTCTGTATACACCGTGCAGAATCACCTATAGTGGCGGCGAGCGGGTGCCCCAGCACGAGCTTCTCGCCTGCGCCCAGTGCGGCTGTTTCGCGTTTTCGTGCTTCGAAGATTTTGCGATTAGGGTTAAGTAGGGGAAGCAAGAGAGCCCACCATGTAGGCGTAGTCTCCTGGTTGAAGAACGTTGCGTGTCAGGTGGGAAAGGATCATGATGCCATCGGGGATCGGGTTTTCGATGTGCTCCAGCTCTTCGAAGGTCTGTGGGTGGATGATGCGTCCCAGGGTTGCGCCGGCGGCGATGGTCTGCCCAGCGCGGGGGCCTCCGTTTCTAGGAAGCCGCCTATCTTTGGGCGCAAAGTCGTGATGGCGTCGACGACGGTTGCCTCTGCGGTCTCCTCGGGATCCGAGTCGAGCATTTCGAGTGTCGCGAAAATATTGCTCAAGCCTTTGAGCCCGCGGGCGACGTAGGGACGTTGATCGATGAGGCCGCCGCCGAGCTCCACGGTAACGGACGGGACGGCTCGTTCTTCGGTGACACCGACCGAGGTGCCTTCGAAGATCGTGCCTTCCTTGCCGGGTTGGCTGCGATAGAGAACTCTGGATCCGAAGGCGCGTGACAGTGTCTCCGCGTTCCGTATATACACGTAGTCGACGGTTGGCCGGTCGCCTCCGGAATGAAGGTCGATGAGGACATCGATCTTGGTGAGAAAAGTGCGTGTGACTATCTCCGCGCGTTGGTCAAAGCATGCGCGGCGGTGACGCGCGACGGAGAGAGTCCGCGCGCGTGCGCCGCCACGATGAACTCTTCGTGGAGCGTCGACAACATCGACGCGCGGACAAGACGGCTGATGACAGCGGCGTGATGAATCGCGAGTGTGATCGTCGGGAGCACGAGGTGGAGAAGCGCATCCGTTACCAGTCGAAGGTCACCGGATGCCAGGGCCGAGGGGAGGGGCTCGCCGCGCCCGACGGCGGGGAGCCATCCCCAATCCACGGAGAGCCAAGCCATGAGGAGGATACCGAGCCAGAAGACAGGCATCGACACACCGAGCTGTGCGACCGCAGACGCCGCGACGTCCACGAAGCTCCCGCGCCATAAAGCGGCCATCGTACCCAGGGCGACCCCGGACAAGACGGCGAGCAGAAAAGCCGCTAAAGCCAGCTCCACGGTAGCCGGGAGCCGACGCAGCACGATGTCGAGGACGGGCTCCCGCTGAAAGATGGATTGGCCGAGGTCGCCGCGCAGCACGTCCCTTCCGTAGTCGAAGAGCCGGACGGCGAGCGGCCGATCGAGACCGAGCTCTTCTCGCAGGGATGCGACGGCTTCCGGCGTGGCGTTCTCGCCTAGACGGACCTTCCACGGATGAACAAGCGTAAGTGTGGGCATCATTGGCTTTGTTTTTGAAGAGAGGTGTGTGTACTGCTTACATCGTGCGGGGGTTGATTTCGAGCAGGTTGAATGCTTTGTGCTGCAAGGGTGTGGGGCGAGTGATGCTGACGAAGGACAGGCCGCGGGCTTCGTTTTCGACCTGATTTTTCGTGACCGTAGCAAGATCAGAAAGAAGCGTTCTGAAACTGTGGACGGGCAACCCGTCGGGAGTCTTCTTGGTAGAAGCCTTTGCCTGGGCGGAGTCTGAAGGCGTTGCTGGGCTGACGATGGATGAGCGTTTGGCATGGGCACCGTCAGGGTCGTCGTCGTCAAACAAGATCGGGACGAGGGCTTTTCGCATGTGCCATTCCACGTAGTAGGCGAGCATGCAAAGAAAGATGTGAGCTCGAACTCGCTCAGCGTTGTAGTGATAGATGGGCCGTACTTTCAAATCCACGGTTTTGCAGCAACGAAAAGCGCGTTCAACGACTGCCAAGCCTTTGTAGGTCCTGACAGCTTCGTCTGCGGAGATGGCCTCTTCGGTGAGGCTTGTTCGGATGATATAGATGCTGTCGAGGGCCGCCTCACGCTCGATGTTTTCGTTGTCGCGCTCGAAGTCGAAGCCGTCGTCCGTAATGGTGTAGCGAAAGTGCTTGCCCATCTTGCTCCGAGCGAACACTCGACCCAATCGTATGCCGATGGTATCTTTGCCTCGCAAAGGACGTTGGTCTCGCTTCGTCGCTTTGCTAATCACTTCTAGCTTTGACTCCGTCGACACAAGCATCTCTTCTCGCTTCCGCGCCCGCTCGGTAGCAAGAAGAGGGTTGCGGCAGGCGATGAGTCGCTCACCAGGGAAGCTAGGATGGTGGATCTCCGCTAGGTCGAGTTCATCGAACAGAGAAGGCTGCAGCATTCCGTCTTTTGCAAGTCGCTGAATCTGAGGGGCACGAAGTGAGCTGATCCACTCGAGACCTTCCTCCGGTCGAAGTTCCTCGCGAATCCGGGCTTCGGTGATCATCCCTCGGTCACCTACGAAGACGATACTGTCAAGCTCAAAACGTTCTCGGACTTTGCGAATTTGGCTCCCCAGTGTTGCGGGATCTCCGGTGTTGCCTTCGAACACCTCTACCCCGACCGGCCGACCATCACGCTCACACAGTAAGCCGAACACGACCTGCAACTTGTTTTTCTTGCCGTCTCTCGAGTAACCGAGCTTCGCCAGAGGGCACGACCGACCTTCTACCCAAGTCGACGTCAAGTCGTAGAGAACCAGGCTGCCCTGCTGCAGATGGCGTTTCGCCAGTTTCTTCTCTATGGCTGCTTGGCGGCTCAAAAGCCAATCCAGGGAATCATACAACTCATCCTCGTTGGTGTCTTCAACTCCAACACACTCACCCAATGACGAAGTCAAGGTCTGTTTCGATAGACCACGGGCCGTGGCCAACTTGGAGCCCGGCTCTACGATTCGCGCCACAATCATCGCCACGACGAGGTCACGCTCTCGGCGCTGGCGGCTATGGATGATTCGCTCGAGGCCAACTTTGCGCAGCGTTCCCAGCACGGCCGCAACATGTCCGTGAGGCTTGCTTCTGGTGATCTCGAACTGCTGAGCCTCACCCAAATCCACGTTGCCCTTCAGCAACTGGCGAAGAGCTTCAATTCGAGCGGGCTTCCACTTCGAGATGTTGGCGACGGTCCTCGTTTTGGGCGCACCGCCTTCGCGGTAGCTTTCGCGGATGAGAATCGCTGGGGGCGAGTTGCGGTTCGGCACCTTGGCGATGTACATGCGCCGACTATACAGGATTAAATCAGTAAAATAACTGTTCTGTCACTATTACATGCTTACAAATTACATTTCTAACCGCCGCATCTGCTTTAAACGTACGGGTTTACATGCGTCTAGCCGGCGGAAGTTCCGGCTAGAAAGACCGCCGCGGGATCGCCGGGCACGAGCTCGAGGAGCGCAAAGACGAAGAGCAGCACGCCTGCGAGTTTGGAACGACGAGCCAAAGGCGGAGGAGCGCGTAGCGTGTCATCGTTACGGTCGGGGCGCGAGCCGACTCCTCGCGAGCGAGCGCAGCATCCCGCGCGGGTCGGCCTCGTAATCGCGTAGCCGCGCCGTCGTGAAGAGATGGTAGCCTTGATAAGAGAGGACATAGTAGGGAAGCTCATCCGCTACGATCTCGGCCGCCGTCCTATAGATTTCAGCTCGCTTCGTGCGATCGTCCTCCGTACGGCCGCTTTCGAGAAGAGCGTCGAGACGACGATTCGAATATTGCCCCCAATTGAGACCGCCGCCTGAATGCAGCTGGTCGAAGCTCACGCGGTCGGGATCGACGAGCTGCGTCCACCCGAGCAGAATGACGTCGTAGTCGCCGGCGTCGCGCCGCATGGAGAAGGACGGCCAGTCCGAGATGCGGATGGTGGCGTCGATGCCGTGCTTCTGAAACGTGTTTTGCAGAAGCTCGACCGTTTGCACGCGGTTCAAGTCCTCGCTATGCGTCCCGAGCTCGAGCGCGAGCGGTTCTCCGTCCCGTTCCCGGAAGCCATCGCCGTCGCGGTCGCGCCAGCCGAGCTCGTCGAGAAGCTCCGCCGCTGCCTCCGCGTCGTGTGGCGGTTGTCGCACGTCGCTGCTGAATGACCACGACGATGGAAGAAGAATGGAGCTTGCGCGGCGGTCGGTTCCTTCGTAGATCGCGGTGAGGATGGTCTCCTGATCGACAAGCATGGAGAGCGCACGGCGCAGCGCGGGGTCCTCGAGCGGCGCCCGGGCGGTGTTGAAATTCAGATAAGTGATGGCGGGCCCCATACTCGTGAAGCTTTCGAATCGTGGGTCCTCGGAGAGGCGTCGAATGTCGTGGGGGGCGAGTGGCGATTGGATGAGATCAAGGTCGCCGGCCTCGAAGGCCTCGGCTCGCGCGGTGTTATCCGGCACGACGAGAAGCTCGATGCGCGGGATCGACGGTGCGCCGCCCCAGTAATCATCGTGGGCAACGAGAACGATCTTGGCGCCGCGATCCCACAGCGACAGCCGGTACGGTCCGCTTCCTGTGATCGCCTCTCCGCCGCGCGGCACGATGCCGAGCTCGAGATAGCTGAGAAGCGGCGCGTAGGCCGCGCTGACCGTGAACGTGACCGTGTGTTCATCGGTGGCTTCGGTCTCCGCGATCGGGGCGTAGAGCGATCGCAGCGGCGCTCCAAAGGATGGATCGCGGATCGTCTCGAACGTGTAGACGACGTCGTGCGCGGTGACGGGTGTCCCGTCGTGAAAGCGCGCGTCGTCACGGAGGTAAAAAATCCAAGTCGTGTCATCGGGATGATCCCAGCGATGCGCGAGCGCGGGAGTGGGGTTCGACGAGGCGTCGAGCGCGACAAGGCCGTCATAAAGAAGGTTGACGGCACGATAAGCCGTCGTGTCCCTCATGAGGCGCGGGTCGAGCGAGCCGGCATCGATATCGACCCCGACCCGCACAAAATCCCGCCTCCGCTCGGAGCACGACAGAAGCGTGACAACAGCGAGAAAAAGAGCGCTCCGCGGTCGCAAGACGAATCCGTGAATCTAGGAGAGGGATTCTAACCGTCTTTGAGCAGATATTTAGCTATCGTTTGGAGCTGCATGTTGGACGTTCCCTCGTAGATCGTGCCGATCTTGGCGTCCCGCCAAAATTTCTCGACAGGGAAGTTCTTGCTGTAGCCGTAGCCGCCATAGTGCTCGATGGCTTGCGAGGTCACCCGTTCGGCGACTTGCGATGAAAAGAGCTTGGCCATCGCCGCCTGGACGAGGTAGGGCTTTTTGGCGTCGCGCAGCCGGGACGCGTTATAGACGAGAAGCCGCGCCGCTTCGAGCTCGGTCGCGCGTTGCGCATGTTGGAACTGGACGCCCTGAAACTCGGCGATGGACTTCCCGAACGCTTTGTGGCCTTTCGTATAGCGCATCGCGTGCTCGAGCGCTGCCGAAGCGATCCCGATCATCTGAGCCCCGATACCGATGCGCCCTTCGTTCAGCGTTTCGATGGCGATCTTGTAGCCTTTGCCGACCTCGCCGAGCACATTCGACTTCGGGACGACGCAGTCTTCTAGGATGAGCTCCGTCGTGCTCGAGGCGCGGATGCCGAGCTTGTCTTCCTTTTTGCCGACGGTGAAGCCTTCGAAGTCGCGGTCGACGAGAAAGGCCGTGATGCCTTTGTAGCCGGCGTCGAGGTCTACGCTCGCAAAGACGATGAAAAGTCCTGCCTCCGCCCCATTCGTGATCCAGAGTTTGGTGCCGGTCAGACGGTACGAGTCGCCATCTTCGTCCTCGAGAGCGCGACACGTGAGCGCGAAGGCGTCGCTTCCGGAATCGGGCTCCGAGAGGGCGTAGGCGCCGACGGTGTCCCGGGCGAGGCGAGGCAAGTAGCGCTTTTTCTGCTCGTCATTGCCAAAGCGCATGACGGCGTTGTTGACGAGCGTGTTTTGGACATCGATACAAACCCCGAGCGAGGCGTCGACGCGGGACACTTCCTCGACGGCGAGCGCGGCCATGAAAAAGCTCGCGCCCGAGCCACCGTGGCTTTCGGGGATTTCGATACCCATGAGGCCGAGCTCGAAGAACTTCGGTAGGAGGGCCGGATCGATCTTGGCGTCCTGGTCCATCTTCCGGACGAGCGGGCCGATCTCCTTTTGGGCGAACTCACGCACCATGCTCCGAAAGAGCTCTTCCTCTTCCGAAAGCTCGGTGAGGGCGGATGTTTTCTCCGGCAACGGGGTTTCGACATCGGTACTCATATCCCAATTAGTAGATCGTTAGAAGCGCGCAAGCTCGATCATCGCGTTATAGAGGTCTTCGGATTGTGGGAGTATAGCGTTCTCGAGGTCGGGGTTATAAGCGACCCAGCAATCCTTCGCGGCCACGCGCCGGACGGGCGCGTCGAGCTCGTCGAAGAGCTCCTCCGAGATACGGGCTGCGATCTCGGCGCCGTAGCCGAACGTCCGCCCATCCTCGTAAGCGACGATGACGCGGCTCGTTTTCGTGACCGAGGTCGCAATCGCTTCCCAGTCATAGGGCGACAGGGAGCGCAAATCGAGGATCTCGACGGAGATGCCTTCCGCTTGTGCTTGTTGTGCCGCGACCTGTGCGCGGCGCACGAGCGCTCCGAAGGTCACGACGGTGAGATCCGCACCTTCGAGCACGGTGCGCGCCTTGCCGAACGGGATCATGTAGTCCGGGCCGGGATAGCGGCTCTTGTTGTGGGTCTGCCGGTACAGGTGCTTGTGCTCGAGGAAGATAACCGGATCGTCGCAGCGGATCGCCGTCCGAAGAAGTCCGTTCGCATCGAGGGCGTTCGAAGGCATCACGACACGCAGCCCCGGAATATGTGCGAACAAGACCTCGCCGGATTGCGAATGATAGATAGCCCCTCCGGCCAGATAGCCGCCGATGGGGACGCGAATGACGAGCGGGCAGCTGAAAGTGCCACCCGAGCGCCACCGAAACGTCGCGATCTCGTTTCGGATCTGCATGAAGGCGGGCCAGATATAGTCGAAGAACTGGATCTCGACGACCGGTTTCAAGCCGCGGACGGCGGCCCCGGCGGCCATACCGGCGATGCTCGCTTCCGCCACCGGGCTGTTCCACACGCGGTCACCGCCGAACTCGCGCTGCAGACCGAAGGTGACTTTGAAGACCCCGCCTTTGCCTTTGACCTCGGCGAGATTGCCTTCGCGGCTCGCATCGGCAACGTCCTGGCCGAAGATGATGACGCGCGGATCCCGCGCCATCTCGTCCCGCAAGCACGCGTGAAGGAGGTCCACCACGGTGCCGTCCTTGCCGGAGAAACTCGGCTCGGTGGAGAAGGCGCTCGAGCTCGGGTCGACGGTCTCGCTGTAGCGATGCGCGCTCCAGCTGTCCTTTTTCGGCCATCGCATCGAAAGCGCCTGGTCGGCGGCTTCGGCGACTTCGTCGTGCACGCTCTTTTCGAGGGTCTGGAGCTGGTCGTCCGTCGCGAGATTTTCCGCAATGAGAAAGTCTTTCATGTGGAGCATTGGGTCGCGCTTCGCCTCGTCGTCGCGCTCTTTCTCGGTCTTGTATAGCCGCTCGTCGTCCGATAGCGAGTGCGAATAAGGGCGTATGACATGTGCGTGTGCGAGTGCTGGTCCGCGGCCCTCGCGAAGATAGGAAACCGCGTCTTGGAGCCTGCCGTAGCTGTCGATGAAGCTGGTGCCGTCGAACTCGGTCACGAACAGTCCGGGATAGCTCCGGACGAGTCTCGAAATGTTCCCGCCCGCCGTTTGTGCTTCGACGGGTACGGAGATCGCGTAGCCGTTGTCTTCGATGAGGAAGAGCACGGGAACTTTCTGGAGGCACGCGTTGTTCAGCGCTTCCCAGAACTCGCCTTCACTCGTCGAGCCCTCGCCCCCGGACACGAAGACGATTTCGCGTGGCTCGTTCGCATCCGAAGAAGATGTTTTGTTCGCGTAGCGGCCGGCGATCGCGGCGCCTACGGCGTGGAGAAACTGCGTTCCCACGCAGCTCGACTGGCTCACGATGTTGAGCTTCGGATGGCTCCAATGGGATGGCATCTGGCGGCCGGCCGAGGCGGGATCGTCCACCGCGGCGACCGATGCGAGAAACTGCTCGAAAGGTGACACGCCCGTCGCGAGACATAGCGCGCGATCGCGGTAGTAAGGGAAATACCAATCTTTGCCGGGCCGGAGATGCATGGCTGTAGCCACGAGCACAGCTTCATGGCCAACACCGTTGATCTGAAAGAAGGCTTTGTTTTGGCGTTTGAGCTGAATTTCCCGATCGTCGACTTTTCGGGAGAGGAGCATCCATCGATAAGCGCCGATGAGCTCTTCGCGGGTGAGGCCGTGACAGCGGTCGTATACTTCTGTTCCAGGACTAAGCACGGGTTCCGCTCGTGGCTTCGCACCGCTCTCCATGCAAACCTCCGTCGACGTGAACTTGAAAAACCGGTTCGTTGTTGTAAGACCGCGTAGGCTTAGTCAGACAATTATATCTGAAAGGTCGCGACGGACCTCACTCAGCGGCTTACCACCCGGTCGGCAAGTTGCGCGAGCTAAGGGCCCGGGCAAGAATAACTACCCATTCTTGGACGCCGATGCATCCCGTCTGGCTGCGTTGCTCGTCGTTCATATATCTGGATATTATTCACTTCTCGCGCCTTGCCAGACGGGCGCCTCGACGCCCAAGAACGGGAATTTATTCTCGCCTGGACCCTGAGAATAGCGATTCAGGCGGTCAAGTCGTGCCTCGTGAGGCCGCGAAACCCCAATACGCGCTCGATGACCTCGTCCACTTTGACGTCGGGCGTTGAGGCGCCGGCAGTCACACCGATCTTGAGAGCGCCCTCGGGAAGCCAGTCGGTCGCATCCACTTCGTCCTGCTCGTGAAGGGGTTTGTGGCGGATAAGAGCGGGGGACACGATGGAATGAGAATCTGCGATGTGGTAGGTCTGGAATTTCGTCGAACAAATCTCGGCGAGATGCGCCGTGTTGCTGCTGTTATAGCCTCCGATGACGAGCATCAGATCGACGCCTTCGTTGCATAACTCGACAATGGCATCCTGGCGCTCCTGCGTCGCGCTACAAATCGTATCGAAGGAGCGAAAGCGCGCTTCGAGCTCGCTCTCGCCGTAGCGGCGCACCATGGATTGCCGGAGCCGCTCCGCGATCTCGAGCGACTCGCTGCTGAGCATGGTCGTTTGGTTCGCGAGGCCGATATGGGTCAAGTGGCTGTCGGGGTCGAAACCGGGCGAGACGGCATCCGAGAAAAACTCCACGAAGCGCGTCTTGTCGCGGGATGTCTCGATGTAATCGCAAACCATTTCGCTCTCGTTCAAGTCACGGACGACGAGATAGTGCCCATGCCCTTTGGTTGCGCGTGAGACGGTTGCTTTGGTCTCTTCGTGCCCGCACTTGCCGTGGACCACGGATGTGAAGCCGTCCCGCGCGTAGTGATCGACGTTTTTCCAAACGTTCATCACCGAACCGCACGTCGTGTCGACGAGGATCATGCCCTTTCTCCGCAGAATCTCGAGCTCGCCCGTGCTCACGCCAAAAGCGGGGAGGAGCACGACGTCGTCGGCGGTGATGGAGGCGAACTTCTCGTCGGTTCCATAGGGGCCATCGAGAAACTCGATCCCCATTTCCGACAACCGCCCGTTTACGAAGGGGTTGTGGATAATCTCGCCCGTAATGAAGATTTTCTTGCCGGGAAAGCGCGCGCGCGCTTCATAGGCGTACTCCACCGCGCGATCGACGCCGTAGCAGAAGCCGAGCTCCCTGGCGAGTCGGAAAGTGAGCTCACCCGCGACGAGCTTGAAATCGCGCTCGCGGGCGAAGTCCACGATGAGGCCCTCATAGTCTTTTCTCAGAGGCTCTTGGACTTGCTCTTTGAGGCCGAGGCCTTTCCGATACAGCCGGGATTCGGTATCTACGATGGCCATTTCAACCAAGTATAGGTGTTTACGTAGACCTTAGCCACCAGATCTGGTGTTTTGTCTGCCGGTTTCGATATAATTGCATGTGAGGGAGGACACAAGCGGATGCAGGATAAATTGATCACCGGGCCACGGAAGAAACAACCCAAGTTGTTGGCGTTCGTCGACAAAGGGAAGTGCTTCGGCCGTGGATGCGAGATGTGCATCCATGTCTGCCCGGTCCAAGATTGTATCTATCTCGTGCCCGACCCCGAGCCCAGCGCGATGGGCGAAGTCGTTGAGGTCAACGTGGACACTTGCATCGGCTGTCAGCTCTGCGCGAAGTTCTGCCCGCCCGATTACGACGCGATCCATATGTTCAAGCATGACGAGGGCCTTCGTCTCGGCGAGGCCGAGGAGCGCAGCTTCGACTACCGAACGTACAACAAGAAAAAGGGCGGCGCCCTCGCATAGCTCTACCTCATCCCCCCTGCCTTTGAACAGGACAAGCCCGTTCGAAGGCTTGCGTTACGCTTTTCTTAATGTCCCACTCGGGGATGGTTGAAATCCCTTGCCTTTAGGCGAAGCCTTTAGGAGGCTTGGGGTACGATCCCCAGGTGAAAGGATATCGTAAATCATCGCACACGACGTACCAGTTAAACTATCACTTCGTATTTATCACGAAGTACCGCAAGCCGGCCTTGAGAGGGGATGTAGCGGTTCGTCTCCGGGATCTCATCCGGGAGATCTGTGCTCGGAACCAGATAGAAATACTGAAGGGTCATGTGCGGCCTGAGCACGTGCACCTGTTGCTGAGCGTGCCGCCGAATTTGTCGCCGAGTCGAGTGATGCAGTTGATCAAGGGTAAGACGTCGAATCGTCTGATGCGCGACTTACGGACGATGCGGAAGGAGTTCTGGGGTCGGCACCTACGGGTACGGGGTTACTTCGTGGTGACAACGGGCAACGTGACGGATGAGGTGATAGCGAAGTATATAGAGTTGCAGGGTGCCGTGCCCCAGGACGACGATTCTTTCAAGGTCAGTGAGTAGTGAAACGAGGCAAGGACAAGCCGACTTTAGTCGGCGACGTGGACCCATCGCCTTTAGGCGATGGAGCGCACGCGCTCAGTGTCCCACTCGGGGATGGTTGAAATCCCACGCCTTTAGGCGAAGCCTTTAGGAGGCTTGGGGTACGATCCCCAGGTGAAAGGATATCGTAAATCATCGCACACGACGTACCAGTTAAACTATCGCTTCGTATTTATCACGAAGTACCGCAAGCCGGCCTTGAGAGGGGATGTAGCGGTTCGTCTCCGGGATCTCATCCGGGAGATCTGTGCTCGGAACCAGATAGAAATACTGAAGGGTCATGTGCGGCCTGAGCACGTGCACCTGTTGCTGAGCGTGCCGCCGAATTTGTCGCCGAGTGGAGTGATGCAGTTGATCAAGGGTAAGACGTCGAATCGTCTGATGCGCGACTTACGGACGATGCGGAAGGAGTTCTGGGGTCGGCACCTATGGGCACGGGGTTACTTCGTGGTGACAACGGGCAACGTGACGGATGAGGTGGTAGCGAAGTATATAGAGTTGCAGGGTGCCGTGCCCCAGGACGACGATTCTTTCAAGGTCAGTGAGTAGTGAAACGAGGCAAGGACAAGCCGACTTTAGTCGGCGACGTGAACCCATCGCCTTTAGGCGATGGAGCGCACGCGCTCAGTATTGATCTTGCTCCAAAACGTGGTGCGGGTTTGACCCGTTGCTTTACACGTGCTAAGTTCTGGACTTGTAAATACTTATAAGCACGTTCCATGGCTACCCATCCGCTGCCGGGAAGGCGCTCCGGTGAGTTCCGCGTCACTTCGAACTTCGAGCCCGAAGGGGATCAGCCCAGAGCACTCGAAGAGCTGACGTGCGGTCTCGAGCAGGGGGAAAAAGACCAGGTCCTCCTGGGCGTGACCGGCTCGGGCAAGACCTTCACGGTGGCCAAGCTCATCGAAGCGGTCAACCGTCCCGCTCTCGTCATCGCGCACAACAAGACTCTCGCGGCGCAGCTCTATCAGGAGTTCAAGGAGTTTTTTCCCGACAACGCGGTCGAGTACTTCGTGAGCTACTACGATTACTATCAGCCCGAAGCCTACGTGCCGGCGAGCGACACTTTTATCGAGAAGGAAGCCACGATCAATGACGAGATAGACCGCATGCGGCTCTCCGCGACGCGTTCTCTTTTCGAGCGCGAAGACGTGCTCATCGTCGCGAGCGTTTCCTGCATCTACGGTCTCGGCTCGCCGGAGGCCTATTACGGCATGCTCTTGAACGTGGAGCAGGGCGACGAAATCGATCGCGCGGCGGTGTTGCGCAAGCTCGTCGAGATCCAATACGAGCGCAACGATTACGACTTGAGCCGTGGCACGTTTCGCGTGCGCGGTGATGTCATCGAGATCATACCGGGCTACGACGATCTCGGTGTTCGCCTCGAGCTGTTCGGTGACGAAGTGGAGTCGATAGCACAGTTCGACCCGCTCACGGGGAAAACCTTGAGGTCGATGAAGCGAGTCACGATTTTTCCGAAGACCCATTACGTCGCGCCCCGAGAGCGAACGGTTCGCGCCATCGAGACGATCCGTGAGGAGCTCGATTGGTTTCACCGCAAGTTGCACGGTGAAGGCAAGCTTCTCGAAGCGCAGCGTATCCAGCAAAGAACGCTCTTCGATCTCGAGATGTTGCAAGAGGTCGGCTATTGTCACGGTATCGAGAACTACTCACGTCATTTCACTGGGCTGAAGCCGGGCCAGCCGCCGCCCACGCTGATGGACTATCTGACGAAGGACACGGTCCTCATCATCGACGAGTCCCATCAAACGGTGCCTCAGGTGCGCGGTATGTATCACGGCGATCGCGCCCGGAAAGAGACCCTCGTGGAATACGGGTTTCGCATGCCGTCGGCGCTCGACAACCGTCCTTTGAACTTCGAGGAGTTCGAGTCCCGGATGGGCCACACGATCTATGTGTCTGCCACGCCCGGCCCCTACGAACTCGAGCGTAGCGGTGGCGTCGTGGTCGAGCAGATCATTCGACCCACCGGGCTCATGGATCCCAAAATCGACGTGCGTCCGGTGACTGGCCAGGTCGATGACCTTCTCGACGAGATTCGCAAGCGCGTCGACAAGAGCGAGCGTGTGCTCGTGACGACGCTGACGAAACGGATGGCGGAGGATTTGACCGAGTACTATACCGAGCTAGGCGTGCGGTGCCGCTATCTGCACTCCGATATCGATACGCTCGAGCGGATGAACATTCTTCGAGACTTGCGGCTCGGAGAGTTCGACGTTCTCATCGGCATCAATTTGTTGCGCGAGGGGCTCGACTTGCCTGAAGTCTCCCTCGTCGCGATCCTCGATGCCGATAAAGAAGGCTTTTTGCGCTCGGCGGGCTCGCTCATTCAGACCATTGGCCGCGCCTCTCGTCATCTGAGCGGTATGGCGCTTCTCTATGCAGACAAAGAAACCGATTCGATGAAGCGCGCCATCGGCGAGACCGGACGTCGGCGTCGACTGCAAAAGGAATATAACGACGAGCACGGCATCACGCCCGAGACGATCGTAAAATCCATCCGCGGCGTGATCCGCGACCGTGAAGAAGACGAGGAAGATGGGCGTGTTGCGGAAGACGATTTGCTTTTTGGCAGCCCGCAAGAGATTCGGCGCGAGATCGAGCGGCTGACGCGAAAGATGAAGCAAGCAGCGAAAGATCTCGACTTCGAAGGAGCCGCGGAGCACCGGGATCGGATTCGCGAGCTGAAACAGATCGAGCTGTTCGACCGAACGGTTGGAGAACGCCACTAGTGGTGAACGCGGCGGGTAACTGGGTCAAAGAGCGGCTCGCGGCTCTCCAGGCGTTCTCGAAGCTTTCGTTCGACGCCTTCGCGAGTCTCTTTTCGAAACCTCGATATTGGCGTGAGACGCTCGAGCAGATGGACTCGATCGGCGTGGGCTCGCTGACGATCGTGACGTTGACCGGACTGTTCACCGGCATGGTGCTCACAGTGCAGAGCTCGGCCACGCTCGATGCGTTCGGCGCGCGTCCTTACGTGGGGCGGATGGTGTCGCTTTCGATGCTTCGTGAGCTGGGGCCGGTGCTCACGGCACTGATGGTGAGCGGCCGTGTCGGCTCTGGAATGGCGGCGGAGCTCGGCTCCATGGTCGTCACGCAACAAATCGACGCCTTACGCTCGCTCGGTACGGATCCCATCCGAAAGCTCGTCGTGCCGCGCATGATCGCGGGCGTCATCATGGTGCCGGTGCTGACCGTGTTGAGCAATGCTGTCGGCATGGTTGGCGGCTTTCTCGTCGCCAGGTTCACCCTGCGTCTCGCGACGAGCCTTTACTGGCATTCGGCGCTCGATGCGATCAAGCTGCACGATTTATTCATGGGGCTGGTGAAACCTCTTGTCTTCGGCTATATCATCGTCGCGGTCGGCTGTTATCAAGGGCTCACGACCACGGGCGGAACGCGCGGCGTGGGCGAGTCGACGACCCAGTCCGTCGTCGTCGCTTCGGTGTTGATTCTCGCCACCGACTACTTTCTGAATCTCTTGATTCTCAAATTCGTGTATCCCTGACGATGCCGACGCCAGCGATCTCGTTTCGGAACGTCTATTACGCCTATCCCGGCAACGAAGACTACACGTTGAAAGACGTGAGCTTCGACGTTGCGTCGGGCGGCACCGCGATCATTATCGGCGGGAGCGGCTCGGGAAAGTCGACGATTCTCAAGCTCGTGCTCGGGCTCATCAAGCCGGAATCCGGCGTCATCGAAGTCGGTGGCGTCGATATCTCTGGATTGCAAGAATCGGCCCTGATGTCGGTGCGCGCCGGGATCGGAATGGTGTTCCAGGAAGGCGCGCTCTTCGACTCGCTTTCGGTCGCGGAGAATGTCGGCTTTCGATTGCGAGAGCACGAAAAACTCGACGAGGAAGAGTTCGAGGAGCGTGTGAGCCGGATGCTTGGATTCGTTGAGCTCGGAGAGTTCTATGACCGGGCGCCTTCGGATCTCTCGGGAGGGCAAAGACGGCGCGTCTCGGTGGCACGAGCGATGGCCCATAGCCCGGGACTCATCCTTTATGACGAGCCGACGACGGGGCTCGATCCCATCACCGGCTCGAGGATTTGCGATCTGATCGTGAAGCTTCGAGATCTCGAAGGGGTGACGTCGGTCCTCGTTACGCATCAATTGCGGGACGCCTTCCAGGTCGTGCAGAGCTTCGTGATGCGCAAAAACGGCGAGTTCATCTACAACCGGATAGAGGATGTCGAGCTACTCGTGGGGAGCGAATTCATCGTTCTCAACGAGGGCCGCATCGTTTTTCGCGGCCCGCAGAGGGAGCTCTTTCGTTCGGACGAGCCCTATGTGAGGAAGTTCTTGGACGGTCAGATACCGGTTTCGGTGAACTGAGATTGAGACTGAGAAAATGAGAAGCGCTATCCGCGTCGAGGGGGAGTGAAAATGCCAGGCAGAAAATCTATCAGCTACGCCGAGCTCAGAGTCGGTATCGTTGTGGCTATCGCGCTCATCGTCGCGATGGCGGCAACCATGTACATTACCCGCGAAGGAGGGTTGCCTTTTCTTGGCGGGCAGTACACGGTTTACAGCTACCTCCGTGACGTGAACGGCCTGAAAGCCGGCTCGCCGATCCACCTTTCGGGCGTCGAGGTCGGCTCGGTCGACAAGGTGGAGTTCGCCGGGGCGGATGCACCGGCGCCCGTGAAAGTGACGATGACGATCCGCACCGACGTGCAAGACCGCATCACGGACCACGCGCTCGTAACGGTTGGAAGCCTCGGTGTCCTGGGCGAAAAGATGCTCGACGTGGATCCGGGCGAGCCCGAGGGTGTGCCCATCGAGGACGGGGAGAACATCCCGGGCGAGGCGGAGGGCGATCCTATCAAGGGCATCATTCTCGATGCGTCCAGCACGATGAAAGATATTCGTGACCTCGCGGCCGAGATCCAAGACGGGCACGGGACGCTCGGGGCGCTACTCAAACGAGAAGAGCTGCACGATAAGCTCCTCGCTCTCGTAACAAGGGCCGAGGATGTCTTTGCGAGCCTCGATCGCCAGGACGGTACATTTGGCAAGCTCATCCACGACCCGCAGATCTACGACAATCTCAATCAGCTCGTCGTCAGCATGAAAGATCTTGTGGTGCGCATCGATAGCGGTGAAGGCGCCATCGCACGTCTCGTGCACGATCGCGAGATCGGCCGACAGATCTCGGCGACGACCGAGAACCTCGCCCGCGCGACCGACCGCCTCGATCAAGGGGAGGGGACCCTCGGCGCTTTGCTGCGTGAACGCGAGCTCTATGACAAGCTCGACTCGCTCTCGGCGAACCTCGACTCGATCACGTCCCGGCTAGAGCGTGGCGAGGGGACTGCCGGCCAGCTCCTCCACGACCGAGCGCTCTACGAGAACCTAAACAAGACCGCGACCGAGCTCCAAGGCCTCATCAACGACATCCGCAAGGACCCCAAGAAATACCTACGAATCAAGGTAAGCCTATTTTGACTTCCGTTCCACGCTGCCGCTGCCTGCCTACGGAGCGCTCAGGTGGCGGGAAGCAGGCAGCCGGAAGCAGCCCGTATTGCGGGTTCACTGAGCCGGCTGCTTCTCGCCTTCATCGTGACGACGGAAAGCTTCCATCATGAACTCGGTGGTGGAGCGAAGAGATTCGATGTTGCTCCGGATGTTGGTCCGGACGAAGTGAAACCGGCCATCGCGCACCGGTATCAACCGGTAGGCGGCTTCTTCGCCTGTGAACTCGTCCGAGAAGCAGCCACAGATGTAGCCGTCGAGAAGATGTATCTCGCCTTTGTGGTTGCCGTCAATGTGGAGGACGCCCGTCGCCTGGTTGGCTTCGAGCATTTGCAGGATATCCGTGCTTTTGAAGCGCGCCAGATCTCCGGATAGCTCTCCGGGCTCGTTGCTTCGGTAGAAACTGATGAGCCGTTCACAGCGGTAGATGAGCTCGCGCATGGTGAAAGGCTTGATGAGGTAGTCGTCCGCTCCTGAGGAAATCGCTGCCCAACGCCCTTCGGGTGTGATCGAGCCGGAGAGCATCAGGACGGGTATGCTCTTGAGGTCGGGATCTGCGCGCAGCGCGCGCGCGAGCTCGAGCCCGTCGGCGCCGCCCGGGAGCTCCGCCTCGCACGCAATCATGTCGGGGCATTCACGCCTCGAGGTCTCGAGCCCGCTTGCCGCATCGATGGCGTCGACCACTTCCAGCCCGGAGCGTTTGAAATAGTCGGAAAAAATGCGCCGGAGCTCAGCGTTGGGCTCTACGAGGAGAACACGATAACGAGACATCCAGTTTCCGCAAGCTTTTTCCGAGACAGAAGTTCTAATTTAGCAAGCAATTGGAGGGACTGTCAACGTGGTGTGGCCACGTACAATCCTTGAAACCTTGTAAATAGTAGTGTTATCCTGCTTTCTGAGAAGTGTTTCATCCGTGTTCGACGTGGTAGTCGGAAATCACGGAAGGAAACAACGCGGAGACGAAGATGATCGAGAGCTTTGGCGCGACCGATGTAGGGCTTCGTCGCAAGCTGAACGAAGACAGCCTTTTCGTCGACGGCGCGATTGGGCTTTTCGTCGTCGCCGATGGCATGGGGGGGGCACAATGCGGGCGAGATCGCGTCCCATCTGGCTGTCGAAACCGTTGGCAATTTCGTGCAGCGCTCGTGCGAAGAGGACGAGATCACTTGGCCCTATGGTGTCGATCCCAAACTCTCCCTCAATTCCAACCGGCTTCTCACCGCAGTGATGCTTGCCAACAAGAGAGTCTTTAAAGAAGCGGATAGTCGCCAGGACTACACGGGCATGGGCACGACGATCGTAGCGGCGCTCACGAACAGCAAGACCATCAGCTTTGTGAGCGCGGGGGACAGCCGCGCCTATCGCTTGCGCGAAGGCGAGTTTCGCCAGTTGACGGTGGATGACTCCTGGGTTCAAGCGGCTGTGGATGAAGGCGTGCTGTTACCGGAGGAGGCCGAGAGCCATCCGATGAAGAACATCATCACGAAGGCCATCGGCGCAAAAGAGGAGATCGACGTCGACGTCGAGGAGCACAGCCTGCAAGATGATGACCTCTACTTGCTCTGCTCCGACGGCTTGCATGGGATGATTACCGAAAAGCGGCTCACGGAAATCATCCTGAACGCTGGCCCTTCGCTCGAGGAGCTCGTGAGCGGCCTCATCGCGACCGCAAACGAGAACGGCGGGAAGGATAATGTGACGGCGGTCGCAATCCGCTACAAAGACGATGAATGAGTCCTCTGGGGAAAAAACAAGAATCAATAATAAGAAAGCGTAACGCGAAGGCGCCAAGGCGCAAAGGTTCGTATCCCAACCGGCGTTGGTGCATGAATCAGTTCGGGACACGCACGGATCCTATTGGCGGCCCAACTGACTCCCCGACCCTCGCTTGTGATTCAGGCTTGCCCAGCTCAGCCATCCGGTTCAATACATTGCACCCGATCCTTGCCTCCTGCTTTTGCGACTCGTAGCCGCGCGCGAGCGGAAGGTGAAAGACCATGCGCAACGTCAACGCCGTCCCGATTGCCAGATTCGAGTAGCGCGGCTGGCCACCGCGGCGGCAGTTCTTGGGCGGTGTTCACTCTTCGCGCGCCTCCTCGGAAAACCAAACGGTGATGTCGCCACGGCTCCTGAGGCCACGCTCGTACTCCTGCCAGTTGGTCACGCGATACTTCATCTTGTATTTGCGGTTCACTCTGCTGGACTTACGCGCGGCCATCGGCTCATCTCCTCGATCTGCAATGTATCGTGAAGCTGAGTCGAAGCGCTTGCAGGAGTCAAGAGCTATTCGTGCACCAAAGCCCTTTTCGAGCACTACTCGTAGCGTACTTGGCGCGCCGCCGGTCGCGGTTGTAGACTCTGCGTTGATGAGCTCTTCGGAAGCGGGCAAACGACTTCCTCTCGAAGGCGTCACCGTCGTCGATTTCTCACGCATCCTCGCCGGGCCCTATTGCACGATGATGCTCGGCGATATGGGCGCTGACGTCCTCAAAATCGAGCCTCCCAAGGGAGACGATTGTCGCCACTGGGGACCGCCGTTCATTGATGGCGAGAGTGCCTATTTCCTCGCGGTCAACCGCAACAAGAAAAGCCTCTGCCTCGATCTCAAGAATGAAAGGGGCAAGGACGTTTTGCATCAGTTGCTCGACACAGCCGACATTCTCATCGAGAACTTTCGCCCGGGCACGATGGACCGCCTCGGTTTCGGCTACCGAGCGCTCAAAACGCGTCTTCCGTCTCTCATCTATGCGTCAATCTCCGGCTACGGGCAGACGGGACCTCTCCGGGAGCGGCCGGGCTACGACGCTGTCATGCAGGGAGAAGGCGGCTGGATGGCGCTCACAGGCGAACCGGATGGGATGCCCATGAAAGTCGGCGCCTCGCTCGCGGATATCTTGACGGGCATAATGGCCTGCGAGGGGATTTTGGCGTCGCTCTATCGTCGAGAGAAAACAGGAACGGGCGAGCACATCGACGTGTCGTTGTTCGACAGCGTGCTCTCGACGCTCTGCTATCAGGCGCAGGGTTTTCTGATGACGGGCGAGCTTCCGAACAGGCTCGGCAACCGGCATTCGTCGCTGACACCCTACGAGGCGTTTCGCACGGCCGATAGTCACGTCATCGTCGGTGTCGGTAACGACAGTTTGTGGAAACGCTTCGTCGCCGTTGTGGGAAGACCAGAGCTCGACGTGCCCGAATTTGAAGTCAATGCCGGTCGTGTCGCCTGCTACGGCGAGCTTTCCGCGTTGCTCGAGCCCATCTTCGCGTCGAAAAGCACGGATGCTTGGGTGTCGCTTCTCGATGAAGCCGGCATCCCGGTCGGCCGTGTACAGAACGTCGCTGAGGTTTTCGAGAATCCGCAGATAGAAAGCCGGAACATGAAGCTTCGTGTGCAACATCCGAAACTCGGAGAACTACCGTTGACAGGCAACCCCATCAAGCTCTCCGAGGCGGGGGAGCGCGACCACGCGCCGCCGCCCATGCTTGGCGAGCACACGGAGTCCGTGTTGCGCGAGCGGCTCGGCATCGACAACGAGACACTTCGGAGTCTCCGGGAGAGCGGCGTCTTCGGGACATGATGCTCAAAAAACGACCAGCTCGTCACGGTTATTGTCAACGGGAGAATTCTGTATCACAATGGTAGGCTCGCGAATTTGAACGAGCCGCGTAGCAGGGTGCAGGCACACAAAGTCGCACAGGGAACGCTCGGAGCGTATTTGAGAATGAGAGCAAGGACAGCCGGATGTCTTCTTGGTGTCCTCATTACTGCTGGCTGCGGAGGAGATAGCTCACCTGTCTCGCCGGACGTGAAAGTCTCAGGCGGAAGCGTCGTCGCACTAGCCGATTCGGCTCGGCGCATGGACCTTCCCGCAAATTTCCCCATCAAGAAAATTCTTTGCTTCGGTGACAGCGTGACCTTTGGCGTGACGCAGCAATATGGCGGCTCGGGCGGGATGCGCCCCGTGCTCACGACCGTCGAAGGCTATATCCCAAAGCTATGGCGGCTGCTCGAAGAGCGCTTCGGCACCGGCTTCGAGCTCGTCAACGAAGGCATTGGCGGCGAGAACACGAGAGAAGGCCTCGACCGTATCGATACGATGATAAGGCGCCATGAGCCGGACTTGATCCTGATCATGGAAGGCATCGTGGACGTCAATAACGAGATCGCACGTTTTCCCGTCGTGCGCTCCAATCTCGCCGAGATGATGCGGATCGGTATCCTCCGAGGCAAGTTCGTCATCATCGGAACCTATCTGCCGGTAAACCCGGACGGGTTCCGTGTCTTCGCGGTCGAGAACATCGCCCGTCTCAACAATGTGATCCGCCAGGAGGCGAAAGGAAAGAACGTTCCGATCGCCGACCACGAAGTCGCGGCGCCGAAACGCTTCCGTGGCGTAGGCTCCGACGGCGTGCACCCGAACGATCTGGGCTACGAGACGATGGCCCAAGTCTGGTTCGAGTCGATCGTGGAGATGCTGGAGGAGCTCGGAGTTTCTTAGATCAGCATTCAGGATTCAGGATTCAGGTGTATGCGGATCAGGTAGCGGGTAGCTAGCAGCTAACGGCGAGTTACGGTGATGACCATTTGGGCTAGCCAGCCGTCGGGGTCGTTGCCGTCGCTGTCATGGGGCCAGTCCCGTCCTTCTCCGTGGCGGCCATCGATGGACCAGCCGTCGTTGTCGGCGTCGTTGAAGAAGCGGCGCAGATTCTGCCTGGTTTCACCGAACGCCGCTTCGAAGTCCGCGTCCGAGAACTGCTCGTTGACGCGATCAATGGTTTGTTGCAGATCGAAGCGCAAGAGCTCGTTATCGAGAAGCGTGCCTCCGGTGGTGAGCTCGTCGACGCCGAGAAGGATTTTTCCTATGTTGTCGTCGGACGTTGTGCCTTCGGTGAACTGGGCGAAGCTCGCGGCGTTTTGGTAAACGGTAATGAGGGTTGTAATCTCGAATGGCGATACCGGGGCCGGCGGTGGCGGGGGAGTGCTCGTGGGCGGAGTGGTCGGGCCTGACGGACCGCTTCCGCCACATGCGGAAACCAACAATGCGAGCAGGAGTGCAGCAGCCAACGGGATGTGATTCTTCATAGCGGACGGCAAGTCAGGGAGGCAAGAATAGCAATACGAAAGAACGGACGCAAGAAAAGGAGTCACGATATGTCAAAAGCGGTTTTTCATGGAACCGTGATTGCCGAGTCGCAGGAGACCGAGTTGGTGGAAGGCAACCACTATTTTCCGCCGGCTTCGGTAAGACAGGAATATCTGCAGCCGAGTGATACGCATACCGTATGTCCTTGGAAGGGGACGGCCAGTTATTACAACGTTGTCGTCGACGGCGCCGAGGGGAAAGACGCGGCGTGGTCCTACCCAGAGGCCAAGGACGCTGCGAAGCGTTTCGAAGGCTACGTTGCTTTTTGGGGTGAAGTCAGCGTCGAAGACTAGCCTCTAACCGCTCAGAAACGAGGATCTTGTTCACACTTACGAACTTCGTCCAAGCGCAGCCTGCGGTTCGACGCGCTTGTTTAGCAGACGGAGTTTTTCTTCGTTATCGCCGCTCGCGGACGAGGGGGACGAAGACGACTGGGATTATCTCTTTGGTTGTGATCGTGCCGTCATTTGCTTTTTCGATCCGCAGGAGTTTTTGAACTTGCGATTGAGGGCCAACGGGGATGACGAGAATACCGCCGGGGGCGAGCTGCGCGACGAGAGGCGGCGGCACTTCAGAGGCCGCCGCGGTGACGAGAATGGCGTCGTAGGGAGCGTTTTCCGCCCACCCGAGATAACCGTCTCCGGTTTTTCCGTGCACGTTCTCGTAACCGAGAGCCGCGAGCTTCGCTTGCGCGCTTTCGGCGAGCTCGGGGATGATCTCGATGGTATGGACCTCACGGACCATCTCGGCGAGGACCGCCGACTGATAGCCGGAGCCGGTCCCGATCTCGAGAACCGCATGGTCCTCCTCGATCTCGGCGAGCTGGGTCATCAGCGCAACGATGTAGGGCTGGGAGATCGTTTGACCCTCCGCTATTGGCAGCGCGTGATCGGCATAGGCTCGCGAGCGCAAAATGGCGGGCACGAACTCGTGTCGCGGCACTCGGCCCATGACCTCGAGGACTCGAGGGTCGGAGATGTCCCGCCCCTGCAGGTGCTCGCGCACCATGGTTCGGCGCGCCTCCGCATAGTCCTCTTGGCCGGCGCAGTGCGCGGCGGCCAAGCTCATGACGACGACGGCGATAGCGACGGGAATGCGCATCGTAGAAGCTCTTTACCGATATCCTATAGTATCTCTAGCGAATGACGAAACTCGCGATCGATTCCGGTTTTGGGCTCGCCGACGCGCTATCGGTCGGCAAAGGTGACGTTGTGAGCCTCGTGGGCGCGGGCGGTAAGACGACCGCACTCTACGCGCTCACGAGGGAGCTCCGGCGCCAGGGCTTGAGCGTCGTCGCGACGTCGACGACCCATATGCAGATGCCTACGACGGCGACGACCATGCCGCCGCTCGTCGTCGTGGGTGAGGAAGACAATTGGCTCACGACGGTCAAAGCGCAGCTTCGGCGCTACGGCTCGGTCACGGTTATTCAAGATCGGAAACGGGACGACAAGCTCGGTGGAGTGGATCCCGTGATCGTGGACCCGCTCCGAAGTCTTGCCGATTGTGTTGTCATCGAGGCCGACGGCGCTCGTGGGCGTTCCTTGAAAGCGCCGGCGAGCCACGAGCCTGTGATTCCGGACGAAACGACGCTCACGGTGATCCTCGTCGGCCTCGATGTTCTCGACCACAAGCTCGATGCGGAGCATGTCCATCGAGTCGAG
This sequence comes from Candidatus Marinacidobacterales bacterium, assembly GCA_965197495.1. Lineage (GTDB taxonomy): Bacteria > Acidobacteriota > Vicinamibacteria > Marinacidobacterales > SMYC01 > SMYC01. The sequence continues at coordinate 6,515,009 of OZ240210.1, read as the reverse complement.
ATCGTGGCTAGCTTGTCGGGCGCGTCGCCGGGGATGGAGGTCACCGACGCCGTCATCGCAGCCGCGATCGTCAAAGGCTACCTTCCGAAGATCCCGAAGGGGAGCCGCCACACCGTCCTGTTGAACAAGGCCGTCGACTACCGTCTGAGAGCCGCGGAAAGCATCGGAGAGCGCCTTTTGCAGCAAGGCGTGTCAGAGGTTGTCTTCGGCGAAGTAATCAAGCCGACCGAGTGTTTGTACCGCATGCGTCCCGAGGCGGAGTGACAGGTGCGCGTCGCGGTACTTCTTGCGGCGGGCGCGTCGCGCCGAATGGGGCGTCCGAAGCTCGATCTCGCTTTCGGCGGTGAGACGATGCTCTCGAGAAGCCTCCGCAATTTGTTGGCCGCGGGGCTCGACCGTGTTCTCGTCGTCGTCGCTTCAGGTAGCGAGGCTCGGAGCGAGCTTTATGAGCCTTTTGAGGCGGATGTTAAGCGCGTCGAGGTGGTGGTAAATCCTCGCAGCAACGACGGACTTGCGAGTTCGCTCCGATGCGGGCTCGAGCGTTTGCCCGAAGAAACGCGCGTCGTGCTCGTAGCACTCGCCGATAAACCGCTCGTGAAGCCCGAGACGATCCGCACGCTCACGGCCACGTTCGACGAAGCCGGCGCGCGCATCGCCCATCCGGTCTATCGAGGCGAGCAGGGGCATCCTGTCCTCTTTGTCGCGGAGCTTGTCGAGGAGTTACTGACCCTCGCCGGTGATCATGGTGGGAAGTCATTGCTCGCGCGTCACCACGACGAAGTACTCGAGATACCTGTCGAGGATCCGGGAGTTTGCGTCGATATCGATACGCCAGAGGACTACGAGAAAGCGCGTCGTGCTCTTAGTCGCTCGCCTGAATGATGCGGATCCCCGCACTCGCCCCGATCCGGGTCGCTCCGGCATCCACCATCTGTTTTGCGGTCGTGCGATCGCGGACGCCACCGGCGGCTTTGACGCCCATTTTCTGGCCGACGATGTCCCGCATGAGCGCGACGTCTTCGACGGTTGCGCCTCCGGGGCCGAACCCGGTCGAGGTCTTGATGAAGTCGGCGCCGGCCGCAGCCACGAGCGTGGATGCTTTGACTTTCTCGTCTTCGGTGAGAAGCGCCGTCTCTATGATGACCTTGCTCAGCGCGGATCCTTCTCGGCACGCCTCGACGACTCCGCGGATGTCGTCTTCGACGGTGCGATAGTCTATCGACTTGAGTGCGCCGATATTGATCACCATGTCGACTTCGTTGGCGCCGTCGAATATTGCGCGACGGGTCTCGTAGGCTTTGACGTCCGGACTATTGGCGCCAAGCGGAAATCCGGAGACGGTGCAGACGCCGACGCTCGTTCCGCGAAGAAGCTGGGCGGCGAGCCGCACCCAGGTTGGCTGAATACATACCGTTGCGAATCGATGCTCTGCCGCTTCGGCGCAGAGCTTTCGGATCTGCTCTTCGGTGGCGTCGGGTTTGAGAAGCGTGTGGTCGATGAGAGCGGCGAGGCTTCGATGAGGAGCGGAAGACGTGAGGCCGAAACGTTCCGCGCCGCGCTCGACGAGCGGCTGCATCACGTCGGGACACTGGCTGCGATCGAGATGATGACAGCTGCATGGGCGATCGGTGGCGCCGAGCTCCAATAGCACAGCCTCGGTCACCGCGTCGGTGAGACGTTCCAGATCCCAGCTCATACGGGCCGGTAATACTTCTTTTCGACCGCCATGATCTTCGCGACCCGGTTCTTGTGACGGGGCTCGCGGTGCTCGGCGCTCATGAAGATGCGTACGATGGGCCGCAGCTTTTCGGGGAGCATCAGTGTGGAGCCGAGCGTGAGCACGTTGATGTCGTTGTGCTCGCGTGCGTTCTTCGCCCCCGCTTCCTCGTAGCACGCTGCTGAGCGAATGCCCGGGACTTTGTTGGCGACGATGGCGGAGCCGATACCTGCACCATCGATGATGATCCCTTGCTTCGCATGTCCGAGGGCGACGGAGAGAGCGACCGCGTGGGCGATGTCCGGGTAGTCGACCGCTTTTTTCGAATGCGTGCCGTAATCGATATAGCTCGCTTTTAGCGTGTCGAGGTATTCCCTGAGGGAGATTTTCATCTCGAAGCCGCCATGGTCAGAGCCAATCGCGAGCTTCACTGCGGCGATCGCGTCGTCGCCCGGGCGTACTCGTTCGACGATTCGGATCTTGCGCCGTTCGACCCACTCACGAGCGATGTCGGTGAGCAACGTGCCCGGCGTGATGTCGAGAATACCTCCTTCGGGAATCGATTGGACATCCTCGCCCGTCAGGATGCGGCGTTTGTCGTCGGCCACTCGGCCTAATTTATGACGCCCCTTGATTTCTTGCAAGCCCTTCCATGGGTGCCGGAAACCCGCGGTCCGCTGGGGCCGGCCCGTAGGGTGCCAGTTCATGGCCCGGCGACGGGCGTCGTACTGGCCGCCGTGCTAACATTTGGCCAGGATGGGTGACATGAGCCAAGGTCCGGAGTTCTTTTCCGGAATGGAACGCCTCTCCGAGGAGAGTGCGCCGAAGCTGCGGTGGGACCAACGCACAAAATCTCTCGCGGCCGCCTGGGGTGTGCATGTTCTCGTCTTCCTTTTCATGCTCCTCCCGCCCATAGCGAGCTGGATGTCCCGAGATCCGATAACACCGGGAGGAGTGCTCGTCCGCTTCTACGAGCCAGGCGGGAGTGGGCGCGGGAGCGGCGGTGGTGGTGGCGGCTCGGGTGGGGAGCGGATTTCCGCCTTTATCCGCACAAGACCACCGCCGGAGGCGCCGGAGCCTGAAGTGGAGCCGGAACCGCGTCGCGCGCCAGTGGTGCCCCGAAAGCCGCCGAAGCTCCGTTTCGACGACTTGAACGTTCCGGACTTACCTACCGATACGGACATAATTTTCGCCGGGGTGTTCTCGCCAGATGAGCAAGAGTTCCCGGGATTGTCCTTGGATGACATGCGGGATTTCGGCGGCCTCGACAACCGACCGAGCGCAGGCACCGATGGCGGTGTCGGTGGCGGCGAAGGCACGGGCGTGGGTAGCGGCGAAGGTTGGGGTGTCGGCCCCGGGCGCGGAGGCGGTTTCGGCGGCGGCGATTACTCGCCGGGCGCGTGGGATATCGATCCCACGGTTGTTTTCAAGCCTCCGATACCCGACTATCCGGCCGCTGCCCGCGAAAAGATGGTGGGCGGGGAAGTTATCCTCCGAATCCTCGTGAAGCTCGACGGGACCACCGAGGTCGTCGGGGTCTTGAAATCCCTTCCGTATTGCGTCGAGGCGGCTAAAGAGAATGCCAAACTCTGGAGGTGGAAGCCCGCCCTCAAAGAGGGCCAGCCCACCGAAGCCTACGGCGTCATTATCGTGACGTTCGAATTGTTCGCCCAGGGCTGATCCGCGCAGGCTGCTGAACAACTGCGGCCTGTCGATAGGCAATAAGGCGAGCATGCGATAAAGATACTAGACAGAGAATGGAAGTCCTGATCAACCGAAGAACAAATCGCGAAACGTGTCCGCGAGCTGGGTAAAGAAATCAGCGCGGATTATCAGGGAAGACGGTCCATCTCGTCTGCGTGCTGAAAGGCGCTTATACTTTTCTCGCCGATCTCGCGCGAGTGATGGAAGTGCCGGTGACGCTCGACTTCCTCGCGGTGTCGTCCTACGGGAAGGGCAAGACCTCGAGTGGAGAGGTCCAGCTGACGAAGGACCTGGACGCATCGCTCGCTGGCCGCGACGTGATCTTGGTCGAGGACATCGCGGATACAGGTCTCACGCTCAACTATCTTCTCAACATGCTCCGCTCGCGCGAGCCGGCGACGTTGAAGGTGGCCGCGTTTCTCTCGAAGCCGTCCCGGCGCGAGATCGACGTTCCTGTAGATTATGTCGGCTTCGAAGTCCCCGATCGCTTCGTCGTTGGCTACGGCCTAGACGACAACCAACGCTTCCGCGAACTACCGTATATAGCTGTACAAGACTGAGTCAGCTGAGGACGTGCCGAAACGCCCGGGTAGCAGGTAGCCGGCAGCACGGACGACAAGCGAGCACACGGTCGTCACAGCCTCACAGGCCCGATTTATCGAACGCTCTCGGAAACAGCGCGCTCGTCTTCATCGTGTCGTTCGTCCCGTTGGTGCTCACCATGTAAACGGGGATGTCGCCACAGAACTCCCACAGCATTTGCCGGCAAGCGCCGCAGGGTGACGTCGGTTTTTCGGCGGCGGTGACGACGACGATCTCGGTGAAGGCCCGGGCGCCTTCGGAAAGCGCTTTGAAGAGCGCCACCCGCTCGGTGCATACGGTCAGTCCGAGCGTAGCGTTCTCGACGTTGCAGCCGGTAAAGATATCGCCTCCGTCGGTGCGAAGTGCTGCGCCGACTTTGAACTTGGAGAAATCCGCCACTGCATTCTCGCGGACGCGCGTCGCTTGCTCGACGAGCTCTTTTGGAATGTCGGTCATTTCGTTAGATCCGGTAAGAGTGAGCCGATGAGCTCGAGGAATACGGAGCTGACGCGAGCGCCGACTTCCATGACCTCTTGATGGTTGATTTTGTGCTGAAGGATTCCAGCGGCCATGTTGGTGATACAGGAGATCCCGAGCACGCGGGCACGCATCTGATGCGCGGCGATCGTCTCGAGCACGGTCGACATCCCGACGGCGTCGGCCCCCATCGTGCGGAGCATGCGAATCTCGGCTGGCGTCTCGAAGCTCGGCCCGAGAAGCCCCGCATAGACGCCTTTTCTCAAGGTCAATCCGATCCGGCGCGCGGCTTTGTCACATGTCTCGATATTAGCGGGATGATAGGCGGATGAAACGTCGGTGAAGCGATGTCCAAGCTCGGGCAGCTCCGGGCCGACGAGAGGGTTCAAGCCGGTCAAGTTCAATTGGTCGGTAATGACCATCAGATCGCCGGGCTTGAACGCGGCATTGACAGCGCCAGCGGCATTGGTGAGGACGAGGTTCTGTGCGCCGCTTGTCACCATGACGCGAGCCGGGAACACGACGTCCGCGGCGCTATAGCCTTCGTAGGCATGTACGCGGCCGGCCATGACGAGCACCGGAACATTCGCGAACTTGCCCGCGATCAACTTGCCTTTGTGCCCTTCGACGCTCGAGCTCGGGAAATGAGGAATAGCCTCGTAGGGAAATTCGGTCGCCTCCGTCAATGAATCGGCGAACGCGCCGAGCCCCGACCCGAGCACGATTCCGACCTTGGCCCGAATCTTCGTCTTCGACCCGACATAGGTGGCGGCTTCTTGAATTTTCTCAACGATATTCATACGCCTTCCCGACAATGGAAAACGACACTCAACTCAAGAGTCCAGCAATCGTCGCGGTCATGAACGTGGCGAGCGATCCGCCAAGGAGCGCTCGAAGCCCGAGGCGGGCGAGGTCTTCCTTGCGTCCTGGTGCCAGGCCGCCAATCCCGCCTATTAGGATCGCGATAGAGCCGATATTGGCGAAACCGCACAGAGCGTAGGTGGAGATGAGCTCGGCGCGCGCGCCGATAGCACCCGCGGTCTTGAGCGCTCCCAGCGATTGATAGGCGACGAACTCGTTGATGATCACTTTTTGCCCGATCAGGTTCCCGACCGTGCCCGAATCTGCCCAAGGGACGCCCATCAAGTAAGCGAGAGGCGCGAACAGCCTGGCAAAGATCTGCTCGAGCGAGAGATCGAAATACTGGAGTGGCCAATTAACGAGTGCTACGAGCGACACGAAGGCTATCAACATGGCTGCGATGTTGAGAGACAGCGTCATGCCGGCGCTCGCGCCCCGCGCGGCGGCGTCGATAATGTTGACTTCTTTTCGCTCGAGCTTGAGCTTGACTTCGCCGCGTGTGAGGGGCTCACCCATTTCCGGAACGAGCATCTTCGCCATCACGATGGCAGCGGGGGCGTTCATGATGCTCGCGGCCAACAAGAATTGTGCTTGGGCCCCGAATTCGATATAGGCGCCCAACACGGCGCCTGAGATCGTCGCCATTCCGCCGATCATCAACATGGCAACTTCCGAATTGGTCATCTTGTCGATGTAGGGCGCGATGACGAGAGGGGCCTCGGTCTGACCCATGAAAACGTTGGCCGCGGTCGCGAGCGATTCCGCGCCGCTCGTCCCCATCGTGCGCGCCATCACTTTGGCCATCGCCAAGACGATGATCTGCAACAGCCCGATGTAGTACATGACCGCGAAGAGGGAAGAAAGAAAGATGATGATAGGGAGGGCTTTGACCGCGAAGATGAAGCCGAGGCTTTGATTCTTCGCGAGCTCGGTTCCGAAGAGGACCTCCGCACCGGCCGAAGCTTTGTCCATGAGCTCGGTCACGACGCCGCTCACCCACGCAAGAATCGACACGCCGACCGGAACCTTCATCACGAACAAAGCGAAAGCAAACTGGAGAACGAGTCCCCAGACGATGACGCGCCCGTCGATGGCTTTTCGATTCTGTGACGCGAGATAGGCGATCCCCAAAAGGACCACTAGCCCGACGATGCCGATATATTGCTCCATCAAGTCTTCCTTTCCGTCGTGAGAACTGAGTGCACGAGCTCGCGCGGAGCGTTTCGAGTATTCGTGATTTGATAGGCGTTCGCCACTAGCTCGGAAGCCTCTTCGAGGTTCGTGTCATCGTTGTAGTGAAATGTGAGGAGCGGCTCGCCTTTGGTGACTTCAGCCCCGAGCTTCTTGTGAATGACGAGACCCGCAGCCGGGTCGATCACATCGTCCACCGTTCGTCGTCCAGCGCCAATGAGCATCGCCGCGCGCCCGAGCGCTTCCGTCTCGATCGCCGAAACGTGGCCCCCGGCTGCCGCCTTTTGGGCGCGTCTCGCGCTCGCTTTGGGGAGGAGGCGGGGCTCGTCGATCACGGCGGCGTCGCCCCCTTGTGCTCGGACGATCTGCCGAAGCTTCTCGAGGCCCCGCCCGGACTGAAGCTCCTGCCGCGCTTGCTTCTCTCCGTCTTCGACCGTCCGCGCCAAGTCGCCGAGCACCAGCATGTGCGCTGTGAGCGTCAACGAAAGCTCGGCCAAGTCGCGGGCGCCGTGGCCTTTGAGCACGGCAATCGACTCCTCTACCTCGAGTGCATTGCCGACATAGTTCCCGAGCGGTTGGCTCATGTCGGTGAGGAGGGCGACGGCTCTCTTGCCCATGTGGGCCGCGGTTTTGAGCAGAAGTTTCGCGAGGGCGCTCGCTTGCTCGACAGTTTTCATGAACGCGCCGCTTCCGAACTTCACGTCGAGAACGAGCCCTGAAATCCCTTCGGCGAGTTTTTTCGAGAGGATGCTGCCGGTAATCAACGGCAAACTGTCGATCGTGGCCGTCACGTCCCGCAACGCGTAGAGCTTGCGGTCCGCGGGAGCGATGCCATCGGTCTGACCGATGAGCGCGCATCCAACGGAGGCGACGAGTTCGCAAAAGCGCTTCTCGTCGATTCGGATCTCGAAGCCCGGAATGGCCTCGAGCTTGTCCAGCGTTCCGCCCGCATGCCCGAGGCCCCGGCCGGAGATCATCGGCACGCGCAGCCCCGCCGCTACGGCGAGGGGGGCGACGATGAGCGACGTCTTGTCCCCGACGCCGCCGGTGCTGTGTTTGTCGATTTTGGGTCCCGGAATGTCCGAGAGATCGAGCACCGCGCCGCTCGCTAGCATCGTTTCCGTGAGCGCGCGCGTCTCTTGCTCGCTCATCCCTTGGATGCTCACCGCCATGAGAAAAGCGGAGATTTGGTAGCTCGGGATCGCGCCCGCGGTGAAGCCATCTACGAGAAAGCGAATCTCCTCGGGCTCGAGTGCGAGCCCGCGTCTTTTCTTGTGGAGTATATCGACCGCTCTCATCGTTGGAAAGGATAGGGAAAGGATAGGGGAAAGGATAGGATAATATCAGCTTTCTGCTGAAAGGAGTCTGAAGTGGCGCTTCATCACGCGAAGCATCCTTTGGTTGACGATGTGCTCTCGGGGCTTCGAGATGCGTCGACACCGCCGGAGCGCTTTCGCCCGCTCGCGAGTCGGGTGACGACGCTTCTCGCGTACGACGCGTCGCGCGATTTACCGCGTCGTACGGAGCGTGTGCGCACGCCGCTCGAGGAGACCGATGTCCAAAGCGTCGTGCTCGTGCCCGTTTTGCGTGCGGGGATGGGCATGCTCTTTGGAGTGAGCATTTGTACTAAAATGAACGTTCATGCCGGCTAAGGACGTTTCAGAAGAGTTTTCCTTTGCGGCCATTCCTGCGTGCCTTTCCGGGTGGCTCGTGCCCGGGCTCGGGCATTTCATGATCGGCAGGCGCAATCGCGGCGTCATTTTCTTCACGGTCGTCGTCGCTATGTTTGCCCTTGGCATTCAGCTCGAAGGCGAGCTCTTCGAGCTCGATACGGGTGCGTTGCTGACGCTACTTGCCGGCCTCGCGGAGATGGGTGTTGGGCTTCCCTATTTCATCATCAAAATGATGGGACTCGGGGCGGGGAACGTAACCTCTGTCACTTACGAGTACGGCTATACCTTTTGTATCGTGGCGGGGCTTCTGAACATGCTCATCGTGCTCGACGTCTATGACATCTTGGTCGGGAGGAAGGACTGACTGACTAACTCATGACGAGCCACTTCCTGATCTTGAGCATCTTCGCTGTTCTCGTCTCGACAGGATTCGCTCTGCTCATGCGCGAAGAACCGAAAGAGCAGGTCAAGTTTGGCTTGTTCGCGTTTGCCTGTTTCGTGGGCTCAGCCTTCATCATAGGCTGGCTGATGTATCCCTTTCCTTCGTGATTGCTTCTTTCGCGCGCTACTGGGCCCCGCTACTTCTTTACATGGGACTCGTGTTTTGGGTCTCCTCACGGCCGAGGCCCGAAGGCGTCTCGGTGGTTCCGGATGTCGTCCTCCATGTCGGTGCTTATTTTGTGATGGCGCTCCTTGCGATACGGGCGTTCGGGCACGGCCTTGCCGAGCCTGTTTCGGGCGCGGCGCTTTGGGGCGGCGTGGCGGTCGCAGTGCTATACGGTGCGAGCGACGAATGGCATCAATCGTTCGTACCTGCGCGCGTCGGGGATGTCTATGATCTTTTGTTTGATGCGATGGGAGCGCTCTTCGCAGGAGCGACGCTCTCGATGTTTTGGAAAGTGCGAGCCACGTAGAGTCTCGAGGGAATATTATAGAATGACTCCGTCACACTTGCGTGATCCGCATGAATTATTGCGGTATTCGGAAGTGGTCCGTGAGGGAAAAATCAGCCACAGAGGCACAGCGCGGCGGAGCCGCAACCAAATTGGAGGACGGCTCCGCCGCGCTGTGACTCTGTACTACTAACCCGAAAAAGCTTCTATTTCTTGCAAGAATTTGAGCGGCTGCGGCCGGGTCCGCAAGAGGGTAAATCAGTTAGAAGAGGCACCGCGGCGAAGAATTGGGATGGCGCACACTGAGAATGGGACCGAGGCGCGAAGCGCCGAGCACCACGAGCTGACCGCTGAATGCTGACTGCTGACCGCTCGCGGCGGAGCCGTCCTCCAATTTGGTTGCGGCTCCGCCGCGCTGTGACTCTGTGGCCTTCTTTCTTTTCGGTGCGCTAGCTACGAGGAATTTCACGAGAAACGCTCGACCGGGATCACTGAGAGCTCGCGATGAATTTCGATAATCTCATGTTGACGGATCGCGACGGTGTCGCGACGCTCACCGTGAAGCGGCCCGATAAGCTCAATGCGCTCAATGAGGCGACGCTTTCTGAGCTCGAGACCGCGCTCGAGAGCGTCGCTGCTGCCGCCGACATACGCGCTCTCATCGTCACCGGCGCAGGCGAGAAAAGTTTCGTTGCGGGTGCGGACATCAAGGAGCTTGCGGGGCTATCCGCTCTGGGTGGCCACCGGGCAGCACGACGCGGTCAGGCGATCTTTCGCAAGCTGGAGACGCTTTCTAAGCCTGTCCTTGCTGCGGTGAACGGGTTCGCGCTCGGAGGCGGGCTCGAGCTAGCGCTCGCGTGCCACATTCGCCTGGCATCGGACAACGCCAAACTCGGCTTGCCCGAGGTCGGCCTCGGCGCGATCCCGGGTTATGGCGGAACCCAACGCCTCGCGCGCCTCGTGGGAAGCGGGCGCGCGCTCGAGATGATCTTAAGCGCCCAGCCTGTCGACGCCGCGGAGGCCCATCGCATTGGCCTCGTGAACCGAGTGGTCCCAAAGGACGAGCTCAGGGCGGCCGCCGATGAGCTCGCGCGGCAAATCATCCAGAACGCGCCGGGCGCTCTACGGAGCGTCATTCTCGCGGTGAATCGAGGACTCGACGCCGATCTGGAGACAGGGCTCGAGTTCGAAGCGACGCTCTTCGGCGTTCTCGCCGGAAGCGATGACTGGCGCGAAGGTATGAAGGCGTTTCTCGAGAAGCGGCCCCCGAAATTCACGGGTAGGTGAGTGAGAACGACGCGACGTGACGAAGATCTGGGAAGGCAAGGCGGTAGGCGTTGGGATGCGCTTCGGTATCGTCCTCGGGCGGTTCAACAGCATGGTGACGGACAAGCTCCTCGAAGGTGCGCTCGAAGCGCTCCGTCGCGCCCGCGTCGGCGAGGACGACGTAGAAGTGGTGCGTGTCCCGGGAGCGTTCGAGATCCCGCTTGCGGCGAAACGCCTCGCGGTGACCGGCCGTTTCGCGGCCGTCATCTGTCTCGGTGCGATCATCAAAGGCGGCACCCCGCATTGGGACTACCTCAGCAAGACGGTGACTTCCGGGATTTGCCACGCCTCGCTCGCTACCAACGTTCCGATGACGAACGCCGTCCTGACGACGGACACGATGGAGCAGGCGGTCGAGCGCTCTCGCCAAGGACGCGACAACAAGGGCTACGACGCCGCGCTCGCGGCGGTTGAGATGGCGGTTTTGTTCGAGAAGTTGGAACACGAATGAAAGTCTCAGAAACCAGGGGCTGAGCATGGGGGTACGCAGGAAAGGGCGTGAGCTCGCACTTCAAATGCTTTACCAATGGGATGTCACGCGTGCGCCCTTCGGAGAGGTCGTCTGGTCGATTGGCGAGATCCGAAATTCGAGCGAAGAGGCGCGGGATTTCGGGCGCTCGCTCGCGGAAGGAACGATCCGCCGCGTAGAAGAGATCGACGCGCTCATCTCCGCACAGTCCGACAGCTGGAGGCTTTCGCGGATGGCGGCCGTGGATCGCAACATTCTGAGAGTAGCGGTCTACGAGTTTCTCGATACCGAGACCCCCAAGCGGGTCGTCATCAACGAGGCGCTCGAGATCACGAAGCGCTTCTCCGCGCCCGACGCGGTCAGTTTCGTGAACGGCGTGCTCGACGCCGTTTGTGCCAATACCGAAGCGACCTCGGAGAGCAAATAGTGGGTATCGAACAACGTATCGAAGACGAAAGGCGCAAGAAGAGACAGGAGCTCAGAGAGCTCGGAGTGAACGTCTATCCGACACGCTTTGACCGGACGCATACTGTTTCGGATGCGTTCACCACGTTCGATACCAAGACCGCCGATGAGCTCGAGAGCGATCCGGTGCGGATCCGAACGGCCGGGCGCATCGTGGCGCTGAACAAATTCAGGAAAGCAGGATTTCTGCGATTGAGCGACGGCGCAGGCAAGCTCCAAGTCTACGTGCGCAAGGACACGGTCGAGGATCCAGGTTTCCCCATCTACAAGAAGCTCGACATTGGAGATTTCATCGGTGTCGAGGGACCTTTGTTTCGCACGAAAACGGACGAGCTCACTGTCAGAGTCGAAAAACTCACATTTCTCGCCAAAGCTCTGAAGCCGCTTCCCGAAAAATGGCATGGCCTTGCCGACGTGGAGATCCGCTACCGCCAACGCTATTTGGACCTCATTGCGAATGAAGACTCTCGCGCCGTTTTCGTCACCCGCAGCCGCGTTGTCGCCGGGATCCGAAATTTCTTCGACGCGCACGGATACATCGAAGTCGAGACCCCGATGCTGCAGCCCATCGCCGGGGGCGCCACGGCGCGTCCGTTCAAAACGTTTCACAACACGCTCGGGATCGATCTCTATATGCGCATCGCACCCGAGCTCTATCTCAAGCGACTGACCGTAGGCGGGCTCGAAAAGGTCTACGAGATCAATCGCAATTTCCGCAATGAGGGGATATCGACGCGTCACAACCCCGAGTTCACCATGCTCGAGTTCTACGAAGCCTATAGTGATGTCGAGAGCATGATGGCGCTGACGGAAGAGCTTCTGGCCGAGCTCCAGACAAACGTCAATAAGGGAAAGCCGCTTCGCTACGGAGAGGTCGAGATCGATCTGACGCTGCCCTACCGGCGTCTCACGATGCTCGACGGCGTCGTCGAAGCGCTCGGCGAACGCGACCTCGAAATCGCGCCGGAGGAGTTGCGCGAACGCGACGCGCTCGTCGAGCTCGGCCGTAAGCTCGAGCTCGGCCTAGACGAGGGTGCCCCTTGGGGAAAGCTCTTGAGCGAGCTCTTCGATTATCTCGTCGAGGCTTCACTCGTACAGCCGACTTTCGTGACGGACTATCCGGTAGATGTCTCACCTTTCTCCAAAAAGAAGCCCGACGACCCCGTATTCGTCGAGCGGTTCGAGCTGTTCATCGCGGGAATGGAGGTCGCGAACGGCTTCAGCGAGCTCAACGATCCCGACGATCAGAGAGCCCGGTTCGAGGCGCAGCTCGAAGAGCGGGCCCGCGGGGATGTGGAAGCCCACGATATGGACGAGGATTATGTGCGGGCTTTGATGCACGGCCTTCCGCCGACCGGAGGCGAAGGACTCGGTATCGATCGGCTCGTCATGCTGTTTACGGACTCGCGCTCGATCCGCGACGTCATCTTGTTCCCGCACCTGAGGCCCGAGGCCGGGCGCGACTCCGTTGCGGACACGCAGGAACGCGAGGAATGGGGACTGAGGACTGAGGACTGAGGACTGACATGCCTTTCGAGCTGAGGATCGCGCTGCGCTATCTCTTCTCGCAACGCCGTCATCTCTTCATTGCAGTGATCTCGACCATCTCCACTCTAGGTGTCGTTATGGGCGTCATGATCCTCCTCATCGCGCTCGCGATATTGACGGGGATGCAAGGCGAGCTGCGCTCACGCATCCTCGGGGCCGCCTCCCATCTGAGTATTTATGAAGGTGGAGGGGAAGCCTTTGCGGATTATCGGGACGTCATCGCGAAGCTCGGCGGTATCGATGGCATCGAGGGGGTCGCCCCCGTCTTGTACGGCAAGGCCCTCGTCTCGAGCGTGACCGGCTCCGGGCTCGTGACGCTCAAGGGTGTCGAGCCGGAGCTCGAAGCCACCGTCACCGAGTTCGCGCAGAAAATGATGGTGGGAGATTTGATGGGCCTCTCCGAGCCCGAGCCTGATGGAAATGCTTCGCCTGATTCCAACGAGGAGCCCCCGAACGAGCGACCGCCGATCGTCGTCGGGGAAGAGCTCGCGATGACACTCGGCGTCTTCATCGGGGACACCGTGAAAGTCACGTCGCCCGAAGGGCATTTAAGCCCGTTCGGCATGCTGCCGCGCACGCGAAGTTTTCGCGTCGTGGGTATCTTCCAGCTCGGGCTCTATAACTTCGACAACTCGTGGGCGCTTCTACATCTCCCCGACGCGCAGCGGCTTCTCGGTGTCGGGGACGAAGCGATGTATGTCGAGACGAAAGTTTTCGATATCTTCGATGTCGAGCGCATCGAGATCGACGTCATGAAAGCGATTGGCGGCGAGTACGGCTCGATGAATTGGAAGGAGACGAACCGGAGTCTTTTTTCCGCCTTCTGGATCGAGAAGGTGGTGACGACGATCTTCATCAGCTTCATCGTGGGGGTGGCGGCGCTCAATATCGTCGCGAGCCAGATCATGATCGTCATGAACAAGACACGGGACATCGCGATCCTGCGATCGATGGGGGCGAGCGCTAGGAGCATCATGCGCATCTTCATGTTGCAGGGAGCCATCATCGGCGTGGCGGGCACGGCCGTTGGAGCGGCGCTGGGCGTGACGATCTCTTGGGTGCTCGATCACTACCGCTTGATCTCGATTCCCGAGGACGTCTACCAGGTGGCGTGGGTGCCGTTCAAGCTGCTCCCATCGGATTTCCTGCTGGTGGTCATAGCGGCCCCTCTGATTTGTTTCGCGGCGACACTCTACCCGGCGCGAAGGGCCGCCCAATTGGTTATTACAGAAGCGTTGAGATTCGAATGATTTTTTCTATGAATCGGTGTTGCTGCCTGCTACCAGTGTGAGCTCAGCACTGCTACTGGAAGCTGACGCATGTTTTTAGAAGCACATAACCTCACCAAGGCTTACGCGTCGAATGGTAGGCGTGTGGAAGTGCTGCGCGGTGTGGATCTCTCTATCGAGAAGGGGGAGATGGTTGCCATTGTCGGGGCTTCTGGAGTCGGGAAGAGCACGCTGATGCACGTTCTCGGCAGCCTCGACGTTCCCGACTCAGGAACGGTGCATCTCGGCGGTAAGGCGCTCTTCGAGCTCAGCGAGGACGCGCGCACGCGGCTCCGCAACGAGACGATCGGCTTCGTCTTTCAGTTCCATCACTTGCTGCCGGAATTCACGGCCGTGGAAAACGTTGCGATGCCGCTCATGATCGGCCGGATGGAGCGGGCCGAGGCCTTGCGGCGAGCCGAGACGCTCCTCGCGGATCTAGGCCTCTCGGAGCGTGGAACGCATCGGCCGTCTCAGCTCTCGGGCGGGGAGCAACAAAGGGTGGCCGTGGCGCGGGCACTCGTCACGGAGCCGAGCCTCGTGCTCGCCGACGAGCCCACAGGGAACCTCGACACCGGCAACAGCGAAGAGCTCGTGTCCCTTTTTCGTCATCTCCACGAAAAGCGCGACCTGACCTCCGTCATCGTGACGCACTCTCAAGCCGTGGCTTTGGTGTGTGATCGGACTTTCTATATGGAAAATGGAACTTTGCGATCGTGAACAGATGCCGATCACTGGTAGCGATGCGCCGAAAGTGCTATGCTCCAAGGGATGCTGCGCGCATCCGAATGCTTGAACCTCAACTGTCGCAACGATTTATACGCGTGTGATGTAATGTCGAAACACCACGTTGGGTGGAGGAAATGTTCGAGCGATACACCGAACGAGCGAAGCGGGTCATCTTCTTCGCTCGCTATGAAGCCGCACAATTAGGTAGTAATTCCATCGAGACCGAGCACCTCCTGCTCGGGCTCATTCGTGAAGGTAAGGGACTGACGAGTCGAGTCTTTGCGAAGTCCCATCTTTCGATGGAGAGCATCCGGAAAGAGATCGAGGGCCGGATCGTGATTCGGGATCAAGTGTCGACCTCGGTCGAGATCCCGCTTTCCGCGGAGTCCAAACGGGTCTTGACCTACGCGGCGGAAGAGGCCGAGAGGCTCGTCCATAACTACATCGGGACGGAGCACATCCTGCTCGGTATTTTGCGGGAAGATAAGTCGGTTGCGGCGGGCATCCTTCACGAGCGCGGGCTTCGGATCAACTCCGTGCGCGAGGACATCGTTCAAGAGCTCAATCAAAAAGCGACGATGTCCAAGGCAAAAGAGACACCGCTGCTCACGGAGTTCAGCCGCGACTTGACCGAGTCCGCGAGCCGCGGACAACTCGATCCTCTCATCGGGCGGGAATCGGAGCTCGATCGCGCGATCCAGGTGCTCTGCCGTCGCACCAAGAACAACCCGGTTCTGATTGGCGAGCCCGGGGTCGGGAAGACCGCCATCGTGGAAGGCCTCGCGAACAAGATCGTGCACGGCGACGTGCCGCTCTTTCTCGCGGACAAACGTATTTTGGCGCTTGATATCTCTCTCATCGTCGCGGGCACGAAATATCGCGGTCAATTCGAAGAGCGGCTCAAGACGATCATGAAGGAGCTCTCCGAGAACCCGAACGTCATCATTTTTATCGACGAGCTTCACACGCTCGTCGGCGCCGGCTCGGCGGAAGGCTCGCTCGACGCGGCGAACATCTTGAAACCTGCGCTCTCTCGCGGCGAGATCCAGTGCATCGGCGCCACGACCCCGGGCGAGTACCGCAAATATATCGAGCGGGACCGCAGTCTGGAGAGGCGTTTCCAAGGGGTGAAGGTCTCGAGCCCTAGCGAGAAAGAGACAATCGAGATTCTTCAGGGCGTCAAAGAGCGCTACGGAGCGTTCCATCACGTGAGCTACACCGATGAAGCGATAGAATCGGCCGTCTATCAAGCCCACCGCTACATCACCGATCGTTTTCTCCCAGACAAGTCCATCGATCTGCTCGACGAGGCAGGCTCTCGGGTCAAGCTCCGCGAGTCGACGTTCTCGACGGAGTTCGCTGATCTCAGAAAGCAGATTCGCGTCATCGCGGAGAACATGGACAACGCGATTGCGAACAAGGATTTCGAGCGCGCTGCGCTCTATCGCGACGAAGAGATCGCGCAGCGGGAGAACTTGCAGTTCATCCGCGAGCGCTGGGAGTTCAAGAACTTCGAACGGCCCCGCGTCGAGCGCCGTGATATCGACGAGGTCGTCTCGCGCTGGACAGGGATCCCGCTCGTTTCGATCAAGGAAGAGGAGAGCGAGAAGCTGCTCCGTATGGAGGAAGAGCTCCACAAACGAATCGTGAGCCAGGCACCGGCGGTCTCCGGGCTCTCTCGCGCCATCCGTCGCTCGCGCGCCGGGCTCAAGAACCCGAACCGTCCGGTGGGCTCGTTTATTTTTCTTGGACCAACCGGCGTGGGAAAAACTGAGGTGGCTCGCGCGCTTGCCGATTTTCTCTTCGGGACCCAAAAGGCACTCATCCGTTTCGACATGAGCGAGTACATGGAAAAGCACTCGGTGTCGAAACTGATCGGCTCGCCTCCAGGATATGTCGGTCACGAGGAAGGCGGCCAGCTGACCGAGAAAGTGAAGCGTAACCCCTATTGCGTTATCCTCTTGGACGAAGTAGAGAAGGCCCATCCGGACGTATTCAACATCCTGCTGCAGGTGTTCGAGGATGGTCAGCTGACGGACGGGCTCGGCAACACCATCGACTTCAAGAACGCCATCATTATTATGACGTCGAATATCGGTGCGCGTTACCTCGAGAAGAAAGGGCGCGTCGGCTTCCAGTCGAACGACGCCCGAACGGTCGCCGTTCGGATCCATGACATGGTGATGGGCGAGGTCAAGAAAACCTTCAACCCCGAGTTCATCAACCGCATCGATGAGATCATCGTCTTCGATGCGTTGACCGACGAGGATTTGAGGCAGATTGTCCTTCTGCTCGTCGATCAGATGAACGATGTCTTGAAAGACAAGAAGCTTCAAATCGTACTTACCGACGACGCTGTGAACTGGATCATCGAGAGCACGTGTCAGGACCGTTCCTACGGCGCGCGCCCCTTGAGGCGAGCGCTGCAGAAATATGTCGAGGATCCACTCTCGGAGGCGTTCATTCGCGGCGCTGTCAAACCGGGCCAACCTGTAGAGATTTTTGCGGACGGAGACGAGCTCGGTCTGAGACAGACGGATGCGGTGGAAGAGCCGCTTTCGGTCTAAAAATTTGGAATAAGGGAATCAGCGATGGCCAACTGGCGTTTCCTCAGCGTTCTCTTGTCGATACTACTCCCGCCCCTCCTTCTCGCTCAGGAGAACAATATCGAGCGGATAGAGATTCAGGGCAATGCCATTATCGAGTCCGAGACCTATCTATTTAACTTGACGCAGAAAGTCGGCGACCCGTATGACCGCCAACACGCTCTTGACGATTTTCGCCGTTTGTGGGGGACGGGCTTTCTCGACGACTTGACTCTCGAAGTGACGGATGGCGAGCGCGGCAAAGTCGTCACTTATGTCGTCGCCGAGCGTCCTCGGGTCCAAGCTCTCGACTTTGTCGGCTCGAAAGAGATCGACGCCGGCGACATTACAGAGAAGCTCGAAGAAGAAGGCGTCGAGATCCTCATCGAAGATTTCTATGATCCGGCCAAAGTCGTCAAAGTGGAGAACATCATCCGGGAGATGCTTGTCGATAAAGGTAGGACCGATGGCTCGGTGTCGAGCCGTGTCGACGCGCTCGAGTCAGGCGGCGTCAAAATCGTTTTCGACATCAAAGACGAGCAGAAAATTCGGATCAAGCGAATCCACTTCGACGGCGCCGAGTATTTCGACGACTGGCGGCTTCGCTGGGGGATGAAGAAGACCAAGGAGAGCCATGCGCTGGGTGCTCTCATGGGTGGCAGCACGTATACGGAGGAGCAATATGCCGCCGATATCGAGCGCGTGCGAGAAATCTATCTCAATAGCGGCTTCGTGGACGTGTCCTTCGGGCCTCCGAAGATGGAGTACGAGGACGGGACCTCACGATTTCTCTTTTGGAAGAAACCGCGCCGCTGGCTGAGTCTCAACGTTCCTGTTGTCGAAGGGAAGCAATATCGGGTTGGGAAGGTGTCCGTCGAGGGCTCCGAGCTCATGCCCGAGGAGTTCATCAAGAGCTACTTCAAGCTCATACCAGGAGAGGTTTACGACGAATCCAAGATCACCAAAGGGCTCGAGAAGCTGCGTGAGCTCTACGGCGCTCGCGGCTACATCCAGTTCACCGGCTTCCCCATCAAGCAGCCGGTTCCGGAGACGGACCTCGTCGACGTGACGATCAACCTCAACGAAGACCAGCAATATTTCGTCAATCAGATCGACTTCAAAGGCAATACGACGACGCGCGACAAGGTCATCCGTCGCGAGATGTGGCTGAACGAGCAGGACGTCATGAATATGGAGCTGCTCAAGATGTCGATTCAGCGCATCAACCAGCTCGGTTATTTTCAGCCCATCGAAGAGCCCGAAATCATGCCGGTGGAAGGCGAGGAGAACAAGCTCGACATCACCCTCAGGCTCGCCGAGCAGAATCGCAACCAGTTTACTTTCGGCGGTGGTGTATCGGGGCTCGAAGGTGCGTTCATCAACCTTTCTTTTTCGACGACGAACTTTCTCGGCCGTGGAGAGACCGCCTCGTTCTCGCTCCAAACGGGAAGCCGCACCCGGAACTTTCAGATCGCTATCACCGACCCCTACTTCATGGACAAGCCGATAACACTCGGCTTCGACGTGTTCAAGCGGACGCTACGTCTTCCGCAGTTCACACGTGAAGACACGGGCGCCGGGGTCGTCTGGGGTATGCCGATCAAGCGCTTCTCGCGCCTGTTCTTGAACTACAACTATTCGGTGATCACAACCTCGGAGCCCGATCCGGATCTGGTTCTCACCATCAACGATTTGTTCCTCGACACTCGCTTCTTCGACCCGCGTTTTCTCGGCATCACAGGCAACTTCGTCTCGAGCCGAGTCACGCCTTCTTTCATCCACAACACGACCGACAACCCGATCTTTCCGTTCCGGGGCAAGCGTTACACTGCGAGCTTCTCCGTTGCCGGTGGGGTTTTCGGGGGCACGGTCAACTACTACAAGCCGACTTTCGAAGGCATCTGGTACCTCCCGGTGACCCGTACGACCAATTTCGGCTTTCGCGCGATGGTTTCCTGGCTCAAAGGCATCGCCGATGGTCGCGTCATCGAAGGGGATCTCGACGAGGCGGCCGGAAATCTCATTCTCGACGTCCAGCAAACCGGTATTCCGTTCTTCGAGCGCTTCTTCCTCGGTGGTGAGAATCAGATTCGCGGCTACGACATTCGCACGATCGGCCCCCGCGACGTTCTCGGTCGTTTCATTGGCGGCAACAAGATGATCTTGTTGAACGCGGAGTATTACATCCCGCTCGCTGGTCCGCTGCGTATGGTTCTGTTTTTCGATGCGGGGCAGGCCTATGCCGAGAACACGTCGTGGAGTTTTTCCATGTTCGAAGACTTGAGGACGTCGACGGGGGCGGAAATGCGCTTCTTCGTGCCCGTCCTGAACGTTCCGTTCCGCCTGATTTGGGCCTATAATCCACATCGCGATGCTTTCCAGCCGGCCACCGCTTTTCGGTTTGGTATCGGAACGACGTTCTAGAACGTCACGAGGAGCTCGGATCCCAACAAGAACTAAAGGAGTAACTGCAATCATGAATTTATCGAGAGTAGCTAGCATCGCCACTCTAGCGGTGGTCTTCGTTGCGATGGCGCACGCGAGCGCCCTTGCGCAGGAGGCTGCCGGGGCGGTGATTCAGGGCCCCTCGGGCGCGACCAAGATCGCAATCATCGACATCGACCGGATCGCGGCGGAATCGGTCGCAGGCAGGGCGCTTTTCGACTCGCTCCGAGGCGAGAACGAAAAGATCGCGGCGGAGACGCAGCGGCTGCAACAGGAGATCGTCGACCTTCAGACCAAGCTGAACTCCGAAATTTTGTCGCAGGACGCCAAGGTGCGGCTCTCGCGGGACATCGAGCGCAAGCGCACCGACGCCCAGCGATGGGTCGAGGATGCTCAGGCAGATTTCGAAGCAAAGCGGCAGGATGGCGAAGCAAAGTTCCAGGAAAAGGTTGCGCCCGTCGTCGAGCAAGTCGCACAAGAAAACGGGATCGGGCTAATATTCCGCGCCACGCCGGGTCTGACCTTCGTCCTGGATCCGACGCTCGACATCAGCCCGTTGATCGTGAAGAAGCTCGACGAGTTGATGGCCGCGCCCACCCCACCGGCAAATCCACAGTAAGACTACAGGACAGCGAATCCCTGATGCCCGAGATGGACATCCAGTGGATCATGGAGCGGCTGCCGCATCGCTATCCGCTCCTGATGCTAGATAGGGTCGTCGAGCTCGTCCCCAACGAGCATATCCACGCCCGGAAGAACGTCACCATCAACGAAGAGTTCTTCGCGGGGCACTTCCCCAACTTGCCCGTCATGCCGGGGGTTCTGATCCTCGAGGCTATGGCGCAGGCGGGGGGTCTGATGGTGTTGCCGGAAGACGGAAGCGCGGTGGGAAAAGCGTTCTATCTCGTGAGCATCGATCACGCCAAGTTCCGACGGCCGGTGGTTCCCGGGGATCGGCTCGAGATCCATGTGACGGTCGCGAAAGCGCGCGGCAATTTCCGGAAGCTCACGGCTCGCGTCGAGGTTGAAGGACAGCTTGCGGCCGAAGCCGAGCTGATGCTGACGGGAGTGGACG
Organism: Candidatus Marinacidobacterales bacterium; assembly: GCA_965197495.1. Lineage (GTDB taxonomy): Bacteria > Acidobacteriota > Vicinamibacteria > Marinacidobacterales > SMYC01 > SMYC01. The sequence continues at coordinate 6,494,001 of OZ240210.1, read as the reverse complement.
CGGGATGAGCACGGCTGCTGTGGACTGTCACCCGACGGCCGTCGTGCACGAGAGAGCGCGGCTCGCCGAGGGCGTTCGCGTCGGGCCTTATACCGTTATTGGCGAGCACGTCGAGATCGAGCGAGACACCGTCATCGACTCGAATGTCGTCATCGACGGTTACACGAAGATGGGCGAGCGGTGTCGCGTTTTTCCGTTCGCCTCGATTGGTCTCGAGCCGCAGGACCTGAAGTTCGAAGGTGAAGTCTCGACCCTCGAGATCGGCAACGAGAACGTTTTTCGCGAGTTCGTCACGATCCATCGCGGTACTGCGCTTGGTGGCAGTCGCACGGTCATCGGCGACAGCAATCTATTCATGGCCTATACCCATGTGGCGCATGATTGCCAGATCGGAAGCGGCGCCATCTTCGGCAATGCGGCTACCCTCGGCGGCCATGTTACCGTGGAGGATTACGCGACGGTGAGCGCTTTCAGCGGCGTCCATCAGTTCTGCCGTGTGGGCACCTACGCTTTCGTCGGAGGCTATAGCGTCATCACCAAAGATGTCTTGCCGTTTTCGAAAACTGTCGGCAATCGTGCGCGTCTCTATGGGGTCAATACGGTCGGTCTCGAGCGACGGGAATTCGGCCGCGACCGCATCGAGAAGATTCGCTCCGCCTTCCGCACGCTCCAGCAATCGAGCCTCAACGTCTCTCAGGCCCTCGACAAACTTGATGGGCCTAGCGGAATTGACCCCGATGTGCGCGCGATCATCGATTTCGTGCGTGGCTCCGAGCGAGGCGTCATCGTCAAGCGCGGCGGTGAGGACTCGGACGCGGACTGAGGGTTTCTCAAAACGCGTGTCCGAGCCGAGCTCACTTCCCTCGACCGTTGGCTTGATTGCTGGCGAAGGGGCGTTTCCCTTCATGGTGCTCGATGAAGCCGCGCGCCGCGGGATCGAAGTCGTGACCCTCGCTATCGAAGGCGAGGCGGACCCCGCACTCGCTCGGAAAGCCGCCGGACAATTTCATACGATCGGTATCGGCCAGCTCTCGAAATGTGTGCGGATTTTTCGCGATGCGGGTATATCTCGAGCGATCATGGCGGGGCGCGTCCGCCATGTCAGCGCGTTTCAGATCCTGCGACCAGATCGCCTCACGCTCAAAGTCCTCTCGAGGCTCTCGTCACGAAGCACCGACGAGATGTTGAGGACCCTTGCGGACGTGCTCGGAGAGGAAGGGGTCGAGGTCGTCGACTCGACGCTGCTACTCTGTTCTCATCTGGTGACAGAGGGGCCGATGACCAAGCGCGGCCCGGGCAAGCGCGAGCGCGAGGATTTCGACTTCGGGGTCGAGACGGCGCGGGGCCTCGCGGAGCTCGATATTGGGCAAACGGTCATCGTCAAAGCCAAGACCGTGGTGGCGGCGGAAGCCATGGAAGGCACCGATGCCGCGATACGCCGTGCGGGTGACGTTGTCGACGGACCGCTCACGGTGGTCAAGGTGGCTCGCCCCCGTCAGGATATGCGCTTCGACGTCCCCGTTGTCGGACCGACGACGATCGACTCGATGGCCGCGTCCGGGGCGACCGCACTCGGGCTCGAGATTGGGCGCGTGCTTCTTCTCGAGCGCGAAGCGCTTCTGAGAAACGCGGACGAGCACGCGATCACCGTGGTGGGGATCTAGTTGACCGAGCGGCTTCCAGTGGCCGTGGTGGGGGTCGGGCAGCTCGGCTCTCGTCACGCGCGTGTTTTCTCAAAGCTCGACGGCGCCGAGTTCGTGGGTGTCGCCGATTCTGACCTCGAGCGCGCTCGCGGGGTCGCGGCAAATTACGGGGTTCGCGGTGTCGCCCATTTCCGGGAGCTCGTGAAGGACGTTCGAGCTGCAAGCGTGGCGGTCCCGACGGTCGATCACGAGGCGGTTACGCTCGAGCTTCTCGAAGCCGGGATTCACGTGCTCGTCGAAAAACCGATTGCCTCGACCCGAGCGCAGGCGGAGCGCATGACGAAAGCGGCTGCTGCTAGAGGTCTGTGCCTCGCTGTGGGGCACACCGAGCGTCACAATCCCGCGGTCGAGGCCTTATTGAGCCAGCGGAAGGATCCGCGCTTCATAGAGGTTCACCGTCTCGCCTCCTTCAGCCCGCGCAGTCTCGACATCGACGTCGTGCTGGACTTGATGATCCACGATCTCGACGTCGTCATGACGCTCGTTGGGAGGGAAGTCGCATCGCTCGAAGCGGTCGGTGTACCGGTGCTGACACCGCGCGTGGACATCGCCAATGCACGTCTTCACTTCGAAGGGGGGGCGGTCGCCAACATCACCGCAAGCCGGGTCTCGCAAGAAAAGGTGCGAAAGCTGCGGGTTTTCGAGCGCGATTGCTACGTTTCGCTCGACTACCAGAATCAAGAGGCCATCCGCTACCGAATCCTTCCCGGCGAAGGCCAGCGGCCCAACATCGAGAGAAAAGAGCTGAGCCTCGTCAACGAGGAGCCGCTCAAACGAGAGCTCCAAGACTTTCTCGAATCGGTGGCGGAGGGTCGAAATCCACGAGTGACCGGGGCGGACGGCACACGTGCTTTGGAGCTGGCCCTGCGCATCATTGAGGAAATGGAGGCGATGGAGGCGACGGAGGCGATTGAAGGGCGATGAAGGACTCACATCGTTAAGGATGTAAATTGTGCTGCTCTTCTTGCTCAGCGGATCGGCCATGGTTATAATCCAGTAGGTCGTTTCCCTTCAATCAGTTGGCCGTTTGGCGATTGGGAGTGCGCGTGCAACGAGGATCTGGAATGAGGCGGGGAATGCACCGCCGGGGCCAGCCCTTTCTTCCTAAGCGGCACACGCCGCGCGAGCGCCATCCATTCCGCCAAACCGCGAGCGGCTTCGAAAACCTCATTGCCCAGGACCCCTCCGAGGACTTCTTCTTCTCGCAATGGCTAGAGAACCCTGACGACGCCGCGGAGTTTCTCGAGCACGGCGGTGAGGACAGGGATCCGCTCGCGAGCGATCCGCGCTCCGGTTTCGGCGTCTCCGCGCTCTTGCACGTTGTGCTGCTCGTGTTCATGTTGCTCGAGCCCAATTTGAACGAGTTCTTCGACTTGCCGGTCGACCAGAATGAAAGGGTCGATGAGATCGACAAAAAGGAGCGTCTCTTGCTCTTCTTTGAAGAGCCCCAGCCTGAACAGCTTGCACCTCCTGTCGCTGCCGTTCCAGTTCCGGTGGTCCCGGAGGCGCAGCCCGTGCCAGAGCCGCCGCCGCAAGTGGCGGATAATCGCCTTTTGATCCCGAAAGCCATGCTCGCGCCGGAAACGCGCCCCGAGATCATGAACGACTTGCCGTTCTCGGCCGGCAATACGGAAGAGTTCTACACGAAAGAAGAGGTCAAGGATCCTGGGACGGAAGGCACTCCCGAAGAGGAGGCGCCGAAAGATGTGGCGGAGCTCGCCGAATCCGGCGAGGACGAGCTAGACAGTGAGGGACTCTTCGAGGAAGAGCTAGGATCCGAGGTCGCCGATGGCGGTGTCGATCCGGACGTGCTCGGCGACTTCCTTTTCCGTACACCGGATCTCCTCGAGCAAGCTCGGAAGCAAGCGGAAGCAGAAGCCCGCAGGCGGCGGCAGATGCGCCCGCCGCAGCCGGCGCGGACGCGAAATCCGGTCGGTGAAGGTGGCGACAACGGAGACTTCACGGACATCCGCCGTTTTCTCGCGGGCGCCCAGTTTCACAATCCCGAAGGCGGGCTCGTTGTCAACACCAACAACACGATGTACTACAACGACAAGGGCGCGAATTTCGTGCCCTGGATCCGTCGTATGTTGAGCGAAGTCGGCAGAAATTGGCGGGCCGGTATGCCCTGGGCGGCGAACATCTACAACGGGCATGTCGCGGTTGGCTTCAAGGTCGCAAGGGACGGGACGATCATCTCTCGCCAGACGCTCGTTCCGTCAGGAGTCGTTGGTTTCGATAATATCGCCGTCGGCGCGATTCGAGCCGCCGATTTGTTGCCGCTACCCGCTGACTACCCCGACGAGACCTTCGATATCATAATCGTTTTCTGGTACAACGAGCGCCCCTACGACATCTTTGGTTAAGCGCATACCTTTTTTCCTGATCGCGCTGGCTTGGGCCTGTGGGGGAAAGGACGTCCGCCACGCTCCGCACGTTCCACCGCCTCCACCACTGGCCGGGCATCCGAAAGCGGCGCCGTCACCCCCGCCGTCACCGGCGGGGGCTCCGGACTCTGTGCGCACGTTGCCACCCCCAGAGGCCGCGGCATCGCTCACACCCTCGGAGATGGACCGACTCGCGCCCGCTCCGAGAATCCGCGTCGGTCTCTCGGCCCGCGCCGAGGCCTTGAGGCTCACATCCTCTCGTCCTTTCCGTGTCGGTGGCTCGGGACGGCTCATGGAGACGCAAGACGTTCTCATCGAGCCCGCGCGCTCGAGCGTCCTCGAAGGAGCGGTGTTTCGGCTGCAGCTCGGTTCGTTCCCGACCCGCGAGCAAGCGTCGTCGCTACAGTCGAGCACGCGTGAAGAGCTGGACGACGAGATCGTCTTGCGGCGCGAGCCGGGAAGCGGGCGTTTCGCGGTCCGGGTGGGCGCGTTCACCACCGAGAGTGGAGCACGTGCCCGCGCCGCAGAGCTTATGGCGCTCGGCTTCGAAGGGATTGATGTCACGCGTGAGCCGTCGCGGGTCGCGCGTCCTCGAGCGCTCGTGCTGCGGCCTTCGGGACAGCCCGCGATCGAGACGAGCGGCCTCACGCTTTACGCCGTGCCGGCGTCCACGAACGCTTTCATCGAAGTCGACGGCCGTCCGTATCGCGGCTATCTGGAAGTTTTCGTGAATGCCTCGAATCTCTTCACGGTCGTGAACGTCGTGAACCTGGAGGACTATCTCAAAGGGGTCGTACCCGCGGAGCTCTCGCCTGCGGTGTTTCCGGAAAAAGAGGCCATCAAAGCTCAAGCCCTTGCCGCCCGTACTTACGTTCAGAAACGGCGGGGGCAATTCGCCGCCGAAGGCTACGACATCTGCGCGACGGCCGCCTGTCAAGTCTATCGCGGCGTTGCGGCAGAACAACCGATGGCGAGCGAGGCTGTCCTCGAGACCGTGGGAGAGGTCTTGACCTATAAGGGCGCGCTCGTCGATGCGCTCTACACGTCGACCTGTGGCGGTCGGACCGAGAACGCGGAGAACGTGTTCTCGAATCCCGAGCCCTATCTCGTGAGTCGCGCCTGTTTTCTCGAATCGCGCCTCGCCGTCGTGAGCTCGTCCAATGAAAGACCGCTATCCCTCGAAGCCGCCACGCTCGAACGTTTAGGTATCGCCCCGGCAGAGAGCGAGGGACCGGCGACGGCCGCAAGCGTGCGCGTGTGGGTCGAGCGGGCGATCTCTCATATTGGGCAGGCGCCGTGCTTTGGAGCCCACGAAGAAGGTCCTTTCGATGTGGTCGCGCTTTCGGGGCTTCTCGCCGACGGGTTATGTTGGGAGCGGCGTCTACCGTTCTTGGTCTCCGAGCTAGACGCCTTGAGACTCGTTACCGATGCCGGCCTGTCGAATCCCGAGCGTCGACATTTGGCTTACGCAATACGGCGCGATCTCATCCGTCCGGGCGCAGAGGGTATTGCGCAGGGAAACCCGCTCTCGCATGCCGAGATCTTAGGAACGCTTTATCGGCTCGTCAGTCAGATCGGAGAGGCGCCCCTTCGCCGGGGGACGATCGAGAGCGTCGACGGCGCCCGCATTCGTCTTAGTCGTCTTACTCAAGACGCGCTCGGCGATGAGCAAGTTGTTGCGACCGGCCTCGCACCATTGCGCTATTTGTACCGTCAATCGGGAGAGACCGTATATTACATGGAGCGTGTCTCGCTGCTCGCCGGTGACCAAGTCTTGTTTCACTTGGACGATTCTGGTATCGACGTGCTCGTGGTGCTGTCGGACGGGGCGAGCTTCGACCGGAGCTCGCGCTTTTCTCACTGGGTGGTTCGAAAAACGAAGGAAGACCTATCGCGCGACGTGAACGTGCGCCACCGAGTGGGAACGGTTCAGGAGCTGCGCCCGAAGCGCTACGGGCGCTCGGGCCGTATCGTCGAACTCGAGATTATCGGGACCGCAGGCTCGGTGGTCGTCGAAGGGCTTGCCGTTCGGCGAACCTTGGGCATTCGCGAAAATTTGTTTTTTCTCGACGCCCAACGTTCGAAAGGAAGCGGCGCCGAGAGCTGGGTCTTCACGGGTCGCGGGTGGGGGCATGGCGTCGGGATGTGCCAAGTGGGAGCTTACGGCATGGCGTTGGCCGGGTACAGCTACCGGCAGATCCTGAGCCACTACTATCCCGGCACACGCATCGCCCGAACAGCCGAGTCCTCGGCTTCCGCGGATGTTGACAAAGGTTCGCGGGCCCCTTAGGATATGTCCTACCCAGTTTTCTTGACGCTTATGAGCTCGTCCCACGCAATGAGTGCCGACAATGCCGCGGAGCGTGGCACGTTACGGGGCCGACTTTCCGATGTCGGGCTCCCGACGGTGCTCTCGATCCTGAAGGAGGCGAAGCGCACCGGTGTCGTCTCCCTCGTGAATGCCGGCGTGCGGAAATCCGTCTACTTTCTCGACGGCAAGCTCGTCTTTGCGGCTTCGAGCCTTACCCAGGACAGGCTCGGCGAGGTCTTGCTGCGGGGCGGGAAGATTTCTGCGGACGAATATCTGCGCCTCTCTCAGATGATCCGGGGCGGACAGCGTCTCGGGAAAGCTCTCGTCGAAAGCGGCGTTTTGTCGCCAAAAGATCTCTGGTGGGCGATCGAGCAGCAGGTGAAGGAGATCGTCTGGAGCATCTTCAATTGGGAAGATGGCTATTTTCATTATGACGAAGACGACCAACCCCGGAAGGAAAAGATCACCTTCGACCTCGACGTCGAAAAGCTCGTGGTGGAGGGCATCCGGCGCTCCGACGGCACCGGCGCCATTCGAGAGCATTTTGTGTCCATGGATTCGGTGGTCCACCGAGAGAACAAAGAGCCGCCGCTCGATCTCGACCCGCACGAGCGCCACGTTATCGACCTTGCCGACGGCAAGCGCGCGATCTCCGAAATATGTCAGGAAAGCGAGATTGGTGAGGCCGAGACACGAAAGGTTCTTCATTCTTTTCTCGCCATCGGAGTATTGAAATCGCATGGGCCGAAGCAAGCACCTTTGCGGCAAACGCTCGATGACGGCCAGGATTACAGCTCTGTCGTCGAGCTCTACAACGAAATGTTTCGGCGGCTTTTTCGACATATGTCGGATGAAGTCGGCCCGATCGCGGAGATCATCCTCAAGAAGTACTTGAAAGAGCTCAAAGAGCGTCCTGGCTCGCTTTTCGAGCGCGTTCGTTTGCGGCAGGACGGAGTCCTCGATCCCGCCCAACTCGAGCGCAACCTCGAACGTTTTCCGGAGGGAGAGCGTCACGACCGCTTGATCTCGGCGTTGAACGAGCTGCTTTACTCGGAGCTGCTTGCGGTGAAGCGAACGCTCGGCGCCTCCCACGAGAGCCAGCTGATCCAACTGTTTCGTGAGATGCAGAACGAGGCTACCGGCTAGGCTGCCTAGCCGGGTAAACCTGAAAGCGTGGCCGCTCCTCAAATCACCGCACGAGGCGCCTTAAGAATGGCCACAGAGACACAGAGACGCAGAGTTTGGAAAACACTTACCGTTTCCGCCGGGCGCGACGAGATCTTCCAGGGAGCTCACAACGTCATCGTCCGGCGGGATGACGCCGCTAGCAGCGTTGAACACAGAGGCAACAATAGAGGCCGCCGAGTGCTCTTCGCTCGCTCTCGCTTTCTCTGTACTACTAACCCGAAAAAGCTTCTATTTCTTGCAAGAATTTGAGCGGCTGCGGCCGGATCCGCAAGAGGGTAAATCAGTTAGAAGAGGCACCGCGGCGAGAATTGGGACGGCGCACACTGAGAATGGGACCGAGGCGCGAAGCGCCGAGCACCACGAGCTGACCGCTGAATGCTGACCGCTGACCGCTCGCGGCGGAGCCGTCCTCCAATTTGGTTGCGGCTCCGCCGCGCTGTGCCTCTGTGGCCATCCCCTTTGGTTGCGGCCGCAGGCTGCGCTTGGACGAAGTTCGAAAGTGTGAACAAAATCCTCGTTTCTGAGCGGTTAGAGACTATTTCATGGAGCTCACGCGCGCACAGCTTGTGGGGGCGGTGGTGCTGGGCAGTTTCATCCTGGTAACGCTGTTCGCACGCTGGCTTTTACAATGAAGCGCTTGGTAGCCGTTGTCGGGCCGACCGGATCGGGCAAGAGCGCTCTCGGGATCCGTATTGCGCGTGAGCTCGAAGGTGAAATCGTCGGTTGCGACGCGCTTCAGATCTACAAACAGTTCGACATCGGTACCGCAAAGGTTCCGCCGGGTGAGCGAGGCGGTATCGCTCATCATCTCGTCGACCAGGTACCGCCCGACGAAGAGTTTTCGGCGGCGGATTACATCAAGCTAGCAGTGCCGGTGATCGAAGACATCGCAAGAAGAAAGAAACTCCCGGTCGTGGTTGGCGGAACGGGCCTATATCTGCGCGCGCTACGCCTTGGGCTGTTCGAAGGCCCCGGGCGCTCGCCGGAGATTCGCGAGCGTCTCACCAGGATCGCCGAGCGCCGAGGCACGAAACGATTGCATCGCATTCTAGAGCGCTGGGACCGTGCTTCTGCAGAGCTGATCCATCCGAACGATCGCGTCCGGATCATCCGAGCGCTCGAGGTGCAGTTAGAAAGCGGTCAGCCGATGAGCGAGCTCATGGGGGCACGTCGGAGCCCGCTATCGCACTTCCAAGTTATACTAGTCGGTCTGACGCCGAGCCGCGAGGAGCTCGAAAAGAGAATCGGAAGGAGAGTCGAAAAAATGTTGGCGAGGGGTTTCGCCGATGAGGTGCGTGCGCTCTGTCGTGAGCATGGCGAGAACCTTCCAGCGTTCAAAGCCATCGGCTATCGCGAGACGATCGACTATCTCGCGGGCGGGCTCGACGAGGATCGCTTACTGAAGGCCATTACCCTTGCGACGACGCAATATGCGAAACGGCAGATGACGTGGTTCCGTCGAGAAGAGGGCGTCGAATGGTTTGGCGGCAGCGGCGACGATGCTTCCGTCCAGGATGCGGTGCTGCAATATCTTGGGCAGGAGCTCGGCCTCGGCCGGCCCGGCCAGAATGTGGAGACAGTTCATGCAGAAACAGCCCCCTAACGTACAAGAGGCCTTCCTGAACCACGTACGGAGAGAGCGGATCAACCTGACCATTTATCTTGTGAACGGGGCCAAGCTGACTGGGCGAATCAAGAACTTCGATCGTTTTGCCATCATCCTGGAAAGTGGCGGGGTCGACCAGATGCTTTTCAAGCATGCGATCTCCACGATCAGTGGAAACCGACAATTCGGCAACTACATGAATCTCGACCGCCCCGGCAAGCAAGACGAGCAAAACGAGCAAAAAGAGTAAGTCCTTTCCGCCCTATTTTGTTGTTTTTTGTTTGCTTTGTTCACCTCTATTGACGAGGCAAGCTCGCGTGCTATAATTCACGGCTTAACGTAGGGGGCTCAATGTGTTAGTCGATTTGCAGAAGGTGCCGATGGAGGGTCAGGCCGTCGATAACGCGGTAAACCTCCCGGACGATGGCGCCGAGATGCCGGAGTTTCGGCCAGCGGAGCCCGTTCGCTTCATCGGTCATATCTCGAGGACTGACGTTGCCGATGCCGATCGGGCGTTTCGGCTGTCGGGTCGCCTCATAGCGGATCATCTCGAGCTCGCGTGTGATCGGTGTCTCGTTCTGTTCGAAACAGAGGTTCGCGAGAATTTGGACCTTCTTTACTTGCCTCAATCCAAAAATGTCGCTCGGGCAGGAGAGGACGACCGCGGTTTGGGTGAAAATGAGCTTTTAGTGAGCTTCTATCGAGATGACCAGCTCGATCTGTCGCACATAGCTTGGGAGCAGATCGTTCTCGCACTTCCGATGAAGCCACTTTGCAAACCTGATTGCAAAGGCTTGTGTCCCGACTGCGGGGTCAATCGTAACGTCGCTAGCTGCAGTTGCGTTCGAGACGATACTGACTCGAGATGGCAGGCATTGAGCGACCTGCTCGACCTGTGAGCTCGGCTCGACAGGGACGCTAAGGCCGACAAAGGAGATTATTCGAAAATGGCAAATCCCAAGAGAAGACATTCGAAGAGCCGGCGAGGCAAACGCCGGGCACATGACGCGCTCGTTCAGAAGCCGCTCTCCGAGTGCCCGCATTGCCACCAAGCCAAACATCCGCACCGAGTGTGTCCAAACTGTGGGTACTACAAGGGTGCCCAAGTGATGGAAGTCAAAGAGCTCTAGTGCTCGAACCGCTGAGCCTGTCCGCCGCCACCAAGGGGTAGCGCCGGCACATCCTGCCCGTTTCTCTCGGTCGAATCCAGGTAGCCCACGGGAACAAGGAAGGCATGCTTCGATGAGTGGAGAAGGTAAAATTGCGCTCCTCTTTCCCGGACAAGGCTCGCAAGAGACCGGGATGGGGAAAGACGCATTCGAGAGCTACGACGACGCGCGTCGGGTTTTCGAGACCGCCGATAAAGCACTCGGGTTCTCTATCAAGAAGCTCTGTTTCGAAGGCCCGGACGAGGTGCTCAATCTCACCGAAAATACGCAGCCCGCGATCTTGACTACGAGTATCGCCCTTTGGGAAGTTTTGCGCGGCGCCGGTATCAAGCCGGATTATGTGGCCGGGCACAGCCTCGGCGAATATTCGGCTCTTGTGGCTGTGGGCGGTTTGAGCTTGTCGGACGCGGTCACGCTCGTGAGAAAGCGTGGGCGATACATGCAGGATGCGGTGCCCGTCGGCGTCGGAGCGATGGCGGCCATTCTTGGGGTCTCTGTCGATGACGTCGAAGCGTGTTGTCGCGACGCGGCGGAGGGGCAAGTGGTCGAGCCTGCCAATTTGAACGGCGGGCGGCAGGTCGTCATTGCGGGACACAGAGAGGCTGTCGATCGTGCCTGCAGGCTCGCCAAAGAGCGCGGCGCGCGCAGGACTCTGCCGCTCGCAGTGAGCGCGCCCTTTCATTGCACGCTCATGAAGCCTGCCGCGGTCGAGCTCGCCAAGGATTTAGAGAGCACCGCGTTCCGAGATCTCGATGTGCCCCTCTTCACGAACGTCGATGCAGAGCCCATCACCTCCGGGGCGGCGGCGCGTGATGCGCTCGAGCGACAAGTGGTCTCATCCGTTCGCTTCGAGGCAATCGTCGAAGCCATGGCCGCCGCGGGCGTGGATCGATTCGTGGAAGTCGGGCCTAGAAAGGTTCTTTCCGGGCTCGTGAGGAAGATCGTCAAGAATGTAGAGACGCTCGCGGTGAGTTCGTCCGAGGGCGTGAAACGTTTGACGGAGGCGAGCGTTGTCTGAGTGGGAGGCGAAGCTCGCTCTCGTTACCGGCGGCTCTCGCGGCATCGGACGCGCGATTGCCGCTGCCTTTGTAGAACGCGGCGTGCGCGTCGTGCTCACCGGGCGTAGCGAAGATCGCGCACACAAGACCGCCGAAGAGCTTGGCTCCGGCGCCCAAGGTCTCGCGATGGATGTCTCCGACCGGGAGGCCGTCGCCCGCGTGATCAAATCGGTTCTCGACGAGCATGAACGCATCGACATTCTCGTCAACAATGCGGGGATCACGCGAGACAACTTGCTCATGCGGATGAAGCCGGAAGAGTGGGACGCGGTCATGGCGACGAACGTCAACGCGCTCTACTATTGCAGCCAGGCGGTTCTCCGGCCTATGATTCGCCAGCGTTCCGGGCGTGTCATCAACATGAGCTCTGTTGTCGGCCTTATGGGGAATGCGGGGCAGGTCAATTATGCGGCGTCTAAGGCCGCGATTGTGGGTTTTACCAAGGCGCTCGCCCGTGAGGTCGCTTCTCGAAACGTGACGGTGAATGCGATTGCCCCTGGTTACATCGAGACCGATATGACGCGGGAACTTTCGCAAGACGCGACCGAGGCGCTCCACGAGGCGATTCCGATGAAGCGCATCGGCCAACCTTCGGATGTGGCCGCGGCGGTCTTGTACCTTGCGTCCGAAGGTGCGAGCTACGTTACAGGACAAGTTTTGCAAGTCAATGGCGGTTTATACATGTGAGGAGGATTCCATGAGTAAGATTCCAGATAAAGTCAAAGGCATCATCATCGAGCAGCTCGGCGTCAACGAGGATCAGGTCACGGAGGACGCTTCGTTTGTCGACGACCTCGGCGCTGATTCTCTCGACCAAATGGAGCTCGTCATGGCGCTCGAGGAAGAGTTTGGTGTCGAGATTCCCGACGAAGACGCGGAGAAGATCACTCGCGTTAGAGAGGCGATCTCGTACATTACCGAGCACGGCAAGTAGTTTGTCCTGTTTTTCGGTGTAGTTGACAGGATTCAGCATTCAGCATTCAGTTGGCGGCGGAGGGATTTTGAGTCGTAGAGTGGTCATTACGGGTGTTGGGCTCGTTTCGGCGCTTGGGATCGGCACGACGGAGACCTGGGACGGTTTGCTTGCCGGCAGGTCGGGGATCGGGCCGGTTACCCATTTCGACGCGTTCGATTTCAGCGTGCGCATTGCCGGTGAGGTCAAGGATTTCGATCCTCTTCGCTTCATCCCCAAGAAAGACGTCAAGAAGATGGACGCCTTCATCCAATATGCGCTGGCTGCCTCCGAGTTTGCGATGGAAGATTCGGGCCTTGTGATAAAGGAAGACGATGCCGCACGCGTGGGTGTTTTCATCGCGTCCGGTATTGGCGGCTTCGGCACCATCGAGCGAGAGCACTCCGCCCTCTTGAAAGGCGGCCCTCGTCGCATTTCGCCTTTCTTCATCCCGGCGACCATCATCAATCTCGCGGCGGGCCACGTCTCGATCCGCTTCGGGGCCAAAGGGCCCAACTCGGCGACAGCGACCGCCTGCTCGGCGAGCACCCATGCTATCGGCGACGCGATGAAGATCATTCAGCGCGGCGATGCGGACGCGATGATCGCTGGCGGGTCCGAAGCTGCGATTACGCCAATGGGTATCGGGGGCTTTGCAGCCATGAAAGCGCTCTCGGCCCGCAACGACGATCCGGAGCGGGCTTCACGCCCCTTCGACAGAGATCGTGACGGCTTCGTCGTCGGTGAAGGTGCTGGGGTCGTTGTACTCGAGGAGCTCGAAGGTGCTAGGGCGCGTGGTGCGGACATCCATGCGGAGCTCGTGGGTTATGGGATGAGCTCCGACGCTTATCACATGACCACACCGTCTGAGAGCGGGGATGGCGCGCGGCGCGTCATGCAGAACGCCATCGCCGATGCGGGAATCCCGCCGACGGACGTCGGATATATCAACGCGCATGGAACATCCACCCCCTATAACGACCGCACCGAGACCCTGGCGATCCGCACGGTGTTCGGCGGCCACGCGGAGCAGTTAGCCGTAAGCTCGACGAAGTCCATGACGGGCCATCTCCTCGGAGGTGCCGGGGGGCTCGAAGCCGGGATTACTGCCCTCGCACTGAAAGAGCAAATCGTGCCCCCGACGATGAATTATGAGAATCCGGACCCCGATTGTAATCTGGATTACGTTCCCAACGAGGCTCGGAAGCTTTCGTTCGAATACGCTCTTTCGAACTCGTTCGGATTCGGGGGAACCAACGGCGCACTGTTGCTCAAGCGCTACTTAGGATCTGTTACATATTAATATTTACAATACACTCTCATTGCTGCTATCCTCTGCTGGTTGCGAGACTATACGAGGATGGCAACCAATCGAAAGGTACCAGAGTCTGAACGTCACTGGTTGAGGGTGCTGGGGACGTTGAACGAAGCGCAAGCGCGTGTTTTTGTGGCTCAACGGGCGCTTGAAGAAGGTCGCGGTGGGATCAGTCGGCTGTCGCGACTTACGGGGATGTCGCGCCCGACCATCATGAAGGGTATGGCGGAGCTCAAGGGGAAAGCGCCGATTGTTGATAGCGAGAGCGCCCGAGTGCGCAAGCCCGGAGGGGGGAGAAAGCGGGTCGAGGAGTTGGACCCGAGAGTCGAGAGGGAGCTGAAGAAGATCCTCGACGAAAGAACCGCCGGCGACCCGATGAAGCATCTCAAATGGACAAACAAGTCCACGAGAGCGATGGCGGAGGAGCTTGAACGCAAAGGTCACGATGTCTCGTACGTGACGGTTGCTCGACGCCTAGGAGAGATGGGTTACTCGCTGCAAGCCAATGTGAAGAGATTGGAAGGGGATCAGCATCCGGATCGGGACAAACAGTTTCGTTACATCAACAAGCAAGTGAGCAAGTTCATGCGGAGCAAAGATCCGGTCGTGAGCGTCGACACCAAGAAGAAGGAATTGATAGGAGCCTTTGAAAACAGGGGTAGAACGTGGAGGAAGAAGAAGGGCGGAGCGGAGCCGGTTCTTGTACACGACTTCCCCAGTATGGCTGATGGCAAAGCAATTCCCTATGGGACTTACGATGTGTCTCGCGACGAAGCACTGGTCAACGTCGGCATTACTCACGAGACTGCGGAATTCGCGGTAGAAAGCATCCGGAGATGGTGGCGCATACTCGGGAAGAAGTCTTATCCGACGGCGAAACGTCTGCTTGTTTGCGCGGACGCCGGTGGAAGCAACGGAAACCGGCTGCGAGGCTGGAAGCTCCACCTTCAAAAGCTATCGGACCAACTGAAGATTCCCATCACCGTTTGCCACTATCCGCCGGGAACCAGTAAGTGGAACAAAATCGAACATCGACTATTCTCGTTTGTCAGCATGAACTGGAAAGGTCGGCCTCTCGTGAGCTACGAGGCGGTCGTCAATCTTATCGGCAACACCAAAACCCGAACTGGATTGAAGGTAAAGGCCATGCTGGACAAGAACTCCTACGAGACAGGCCAGAAGGTCAGCGACGAAGAGATGCAGGAGCTTCGGCTCAAAGTTCACCCCTTCCACGGCAACTGGAATTACACTCTACTTCCCCGACGTGCTTGAATTGAGGGTATGAATCTTTACTCAACTCGTATTTGTAAATATTATTGTGTAACAGACCCTTAGCATAAATTGAAGCACGTCACTATCGAGCTTGGAACGCGCATGGGCCGTCAAGAGGTGAGAGGATGACGACAGGCGTCGTTTGCACCGAAGATTTCAAAAAGCACGATACCGGCAGAGGCCACCCGGAGTCGGCGGGTCGTGTCGATGCGGTCGCGCGTGCTCTTCGCGACCCCTCGCTGACGGAGAAGCTCAAAGCACTCCCACCGCGCAGCGCGGAGCGGGAAGAGATTCTGCTCGTGCATTGGGACCGCTTATATGAAGAGGTCCTCGAATCCGCCGGACAGAAACGCACCCATTTGGACTTGGATACGGTCACATCCGCGGACACGGCGGATGTGGCGCACCTCGCCGCGGGCTCTGTGCTGACGGCGACCGAGGCGGTCATGGACGGGGGGGTCGAAAACGCTTTCGCCTTTCCTCGGGCGCCAGGACATCACGCGAAGCCCGACAAAGCGATGGGCTTTTGCGTTTTCAACAACGTCGCCATCGCGGCCCAATACGCGCAGAAACGGTATCAGCTCAAGAGAATCTTGATCCTCGATTTCGACGTCCATCACGGAAACGGGACGCAAAAAGTGTTCTATACATCACCGGAAGTCCTGTTTCTGTCGACGCACCAGTCGGGAAATTATCCGGGCACGGGCGAGTTGGGGGAGATCGGCAAAGAGGAAGGCGAGGGATTCACGCTCAACGTACCGATGCCACCCGGGATGGGAGATCCGGAATTTCTGCGTGTCTTTCGCGATGTCGTGGTTCCCGTCGGACTCGAGTTCGCGCCCGAGCTCGTCCTCGTGTCGGCGAGTTTCGACGCACATCGAGACGACCCCCTCGGCGGTATGAATCTCACACGCGATGGCTATGCCGGCATCACCGAGGAGATTCTACGGCTCGCGAGGAGCACCTGCGAAGGGAAGGTTGTGTTCGCGCTCGAAGGTGGTTATGACCTGCACGCGCTCGAGAAGTCGATCGTCTCTACGCTCGCGGTCATGACCGGCGAACAGACGCCGGGGGCCGCGGATTTCGGAAAGGCGGCCGAGGAGCTCATTCGTGAGGTGCGTCAGGCGCACGGAGCCTATTGGTCGAGTCTCCGTGAGAGCTAGGACGTGAACCATGGTTAACCCTAATCGCAAAATCTTCGAAGTACGAAAATGCGAAACAGCCGCACTGGGCGCAGGCGAGAAGCTCGTGCTGGGGCACCCACTCGCCGCCACTATAGGTGATTCTGCACGGTGTATGCAGAACCTGGAAAAGGTGCTATTCACGGGGCCAAAGACCTCAGACACGGTGACGTTTATTTGCGATTAGGGTTAAAAAGGCCCAAAAGAAGACGGTCGCCAACAAGACCATGGCCAAGAAGACGAAGAAAAAAGCCAAGCCGGCCTTGAAAGAAGCCTCGAAGAAAGCCGCGAAAAAGACGACCAAGAAAACGCCGAAAGGACGGCGAGCTAGTGGACTCGCGATCGCGTCGCTGCATATCGATTTCATGACCTATAAAGTCGACCAGCTCCGGAAGTTTTACGACGGGATTCTGGAGCTTCCGACTGAGACGAGTGATGAAGAAGGCTTGAACTATCTTCTCGTGAGGACGTCTCCCCACTCCACGATGGGTTTCATGCCCCCACATCCAGATATGCTGGGTGAGCAGCCGCAGCCTCGCGAGCCGACTTTGTATTTCGAGGTCAAGGATGTCGACCGCGCCTATGCTCAGCTCATCGCGAAAGGCGCGGCGTTTGCCGGCTCGCCAGTGGAAATGCCGTGGGGTGACCGCGTGGTCACGACCACCGATCCGGAGGGCCGGACCATCATGCTCGCTTCGAAGGCCAAAGCCAAGAAGAAGCGAAAATGAGCGAGCTCAACGCATATATTAGGCGCCTCGTGGACATCCCGTCCGTCTCGGGCGGTGAAGCCGACGTCGCACGCTTTCTAGAAAAGGATCTAGCGAGTCGCGGCTTCTCGGTGCGTCTACAAGAGGTCGGTGCGGACCGCTTCAACGTCTACGCGGTCAACGATGGCGCGTCCCCGCGGCTCATCTTCAACACGCATATCGATACCGTGCCCCCATTCTACGAGAGCTCCGAGGACGACGAGTACATCTATGGCCGTGGCTCTTGCGACGCCAAGGGGATCCTTGCTTGCATGGTGCTCGCCACGGTGGCTCTCCGCGACGAGGGCATCCGGGAAATCGGAATGCTTTTCGTCGTCGGCGAAGAAGTCGATAGCGCCGGCGCCTTGGCCGCCAACAAGGACGACTGGAAGAGCGAGCACGTTGTGGTCGGCGAGCCCACCGAGAACCGTATGGCGAGCGGCCACAAAGGCGGTTTGAAGTTTCGTTTGAAGGCGAGCGGCAAAGCGGCCCACTCCGCCTACCCGCAGCTGGGAGAATCTGCCATCGCCTACTTGCTCGACGCGCTTACCGACATACGCGCCGAAGACTGGGGCCAAAGCGACCTTCTGGGCCAAGCCACGGTAAACGTTGGTACCATCCACGGCGGCCTAGCTGCCAATGTGTTCGCCCCCGAAGCCGAATCCGACGTCTTCATCCGAGTAGTAGGTAACGTGAACGACGTCAAGGAAAAACTAGACAAGATCCTGACGAAACACTCGAAGCTAACCTACGAGGTGATCGCAAGCGCCGACGCCGTAAAGTGTAAAACCGTGGACGGCTTCGATCTCGCTCCCGTATCATTCGGAACCGATATCCCCGCCCTAACCAACCTAGGAAAACCACTACTGTTGGGCCCAGGCTCGATCCACGACGCCCACACCAACGCCGAAAAAATAGGCAAGGAAGAAGCCAAGGAAGCCGTAAAATACTACCAGCGCCTAGCAAAGCAACTACTAGCGGGGTAGCCGAAAGCAGATAGCAAAGTGGTTGCTCAATAATAATCAGAGCAACTCATAAAATAATGACACCGCGGACAAATCAACTTGCATCGGCTTTCTTCGAGACGCGCCGAGCAGTTCGGGCAAGTTCTGATTAGAACGTCAGGATCGATGGGCTTGTGGGTGGCGGGCTTCGCTGATTCGACCGTTTCCGCCGGTTCAGCCGATTCAGCCGATTCAGCCGATTCAGAATGTCCCGAGCTCAACTGCGTCGTCCACGCTTGCCCGCGACCACCGCTTTGAACCGGGGCTCCGCCCGCAACGGCTCGAACTCGGCGGCTTTTTGGGCTTCGGCGCGCCGCGGCGGGTCGATATCGATGGCCGTTTGCAGGGCATCAATGGCCGCATCCGGCTGGCCGAGCTGCGCGTAAGCAATCGCGAGGTGGTAGAAAGCTTCGTCGCAATCCGGATGATTCTTCAGCGCGTATTTGAGATCCTCGATAGCCTTTTCGTTGCGGCCGAGCTGGAGAAAGACGATGCCGCGTTGAAGAAGAGCGCCGTGGTCATCGGGCGTCGTCTCGAGCGCTTCGGTGAACTCGCCGATCGCAAGCTCTTCTTTCCCCGCGTCGTAGCGCGCGAGACCTTTGAGCACGTGGCCTTCGACCGAGCCCGATTCCATCGCGATCAAGTCGTCGGCGACGGCCATCGCTTCGTCAATCTTGGAAAGCTCCAGAAAGGCATTGCCTTTGGCGATGCGGGCATCGATCTTGTCGGGAGCAGCGGCGATGGCGCGGTCGAACTCGCGCACGGCCTCCGGCCAACGCTTCAAATCCGCGAGTGCGGCCCCGCGATTATAGAGCACGTCGCTGCCATCCGGCTCGAAGCGCAGAACCTCGTCGAAGCCTTTGATGGCGGCCTCGGGCTGGCCCAATTCGCGGAGAATCACTGCCCGATTGTGGAGCGACGCTAGATGGTTTGGCTGGACCCCGAGAGCCCGCTCATAGTCGGCTAAAGCGTCTTCCAGGCGCCCCAGCAGGTCGTAAACCACGCCCCGGTTGTAGTAGCCGAGGTAGGACTGCGGGTTCAGGGATAGCGCGCGATTGAGGTAGCGTAGCGCCTTTTTGAGGTCATCCTGGTCGATGGCCTTGACTCCAAGATCCACATAGCGCTCGCCCAGCTGAATTTGACTCATAATAGCGCTCCACAATAGCTCTTGGCCGGAGCCGAATGCAAACGCTGATCCTGATAGGATGCGCCCGTGAAAACGGCTCGGGCTCGTTTTTCGGGACTCTTGCGCTGGTATGGGCGCCACCAGCGAAAGCTTCCGTGGCGCGACCATCCCGACCCTTACCGGGTTTGGCTCTCGGAGTTGATGCTCCAGCAGACCCAGGTACAAACGGTGATCCCCTATTTCGAGCGCTTCATCGAGCATTTGCCCGACGTCGACGCAGTCGCGAACGCAACGGAGCAGGACGTGCTCGCCCTGTGGTCGGGACTAGGCTATTACCGAAGGGCGCGCGCGTTCCACGCGGCCGCGAAAACCATCGTCTTCGAGCTCGACGGTCGCTTTCCGGAAGACGTGGCCGGCTGGCTGCGGCTGCCAGGCGTGGGGCGGTATACGGCCGGCGCCGTCGTCTCTATTGCTTTCGGTGTTCGAGCGCCAATCTTGGATGGGAACGTCGCGCGCGTCTTGTCGCGCGTGTGCGAGGTGTACGGGAATCCGAGAAAAGGGGAGAGCAAGCGGCGCTTGTGGGAGCTAGCAACGGAGATCCTCCCCGAGCGCTCGATCTCGGAGTTCAACCAAGCTCTGATGGACCTCGGCGCTCTCGTTTGCATGCCCAGAAATCCGCGCTGTGTCATCTGCCCGCTGCGCGATGCGTGCGCCGCAAAGCGTTTGGGGCTCGAGCAAACGCTACCGGAGCTCCCGCCCCCCAAGAAAAGCGTCCGCGTCACGCTCGCCGCTGCCGTTATCGAGGAGAAAGGAAAGCTGCTCGTCTATCGACGAGAGGGCGTCGAGCTCATGAAAAACATGTGGGAGTTTCCGGAAGCGGAATGTCGCGACGGAGAAGACCCGCGCGCCGCCCTCGCCCGCGAGGCTCAGGAAAAATATGGACTGGACCTGACACCGGGTCGAGAGCTCGCCAAAGTGAAGCACAGCATCATGAACCGCCGCATCGACCTCCGAGCCTATGCTGCCAAGCTCGAGAGCCGACCGCAACTGAAGATCAGCAAAAGGAGGTGGGTGACCTCCGAAGAACTTCTAAACCTACCCGCCTCGTCAATGGTCTACAAAGTCCTGAGCAAGCTGAATGCCGATGGCTGAATCCTGAATGCTGAATCGTCCTGTCCCGTCCCCCATGCGCTAGAATCGCAACTCAGACTCCCACAGCCGCAGCTTGTTTCTTAGAACTGCAGCTCATGCTAGAAGAGACAGCCATGAGCTCTATCCGTCGGGTGCTCGTCAATATCTCCGAACTCCGCCGCGTACCTGTCGATCCGAAAGACGTCTATTTGCAAGCGAAGCCGTTGATGGATGACGGGTTGTCGTTTGTACGCTCTAATCCTGAATGCTGGTGTATATTGCAATGTGTGGCCTAGATTCTTCTTCTTGTTCGTGCTCGCGCTGACCGGTGTACAAGAAGATCGTGCGCGTGCGCTCTACGCGGAGGGTGTCGAACGTTACAACGCCGGCGATTACGACCGGGCGGTCGAGCTTCTTTCCCAGGCCGCCGCCCTCGACCGCGACGTTCCCGATTACCGCTATCACCTCGCGCTCGCTTACCTCAAAGTCGAGCGCCCGAAGGAAGCGGCGCGCGAGCTCGAATCGACCCTCGGCATGATGGGCTTGCGGCGAGAGACGCGGGTCAAGGAGCCGACAGTGCTCGTTCAGGCCGCCGTCGCCTACCTCCGGCTGGGGAACTTCAAGGCTGCACGCCTGCGTATCGAAAATGCGCTCGACCGCGACGAAGCGCTCGTGGATGCGCACTATGTGATGGGCCTGATCGTCAAGGAGGAGGGTGACGACGAAGCGGCCGCGAAGCATTTCGAGACTGTTCTCGAGATCGATCGCGATCACCGGGCAGCCAACATGGCGCTTGCGGAGTGGCTCGAGAAAATCGGCGAGGCCGAGCTCGCGCGGGAGAACTTGCGCCACGCGTCGCACGGCACGAACGATAATTTCGAGATTCTGCTGGCACTCGGAGGCCTTTCTTACCGTCTCGGCGATCTGAAAGCGGCCGTTACGGCGTTCGAGCAGGCCTACGAAAAGCGGCCGTCGGACGAGGACGCCGCGTTCAATTTGGGGGCCGTGAGGTTGGCCGAGCAGCGTTTTGTCGAGGCGATTACGCTTCTGCGTCCGCTCGTCGAACGGGACGAGCCGCATGACGGTGCGGCCTTCAACCTCGCGATTGCTCTTCATAGCTCGGAGGATCACAGTGGAGCGCGGGTGGCTCTCGTGGCGCTTCTCGGGCGCGACCCGGATTTCGAAGGCGCGTCGTTCTCGCTCGCGGTGGTCTCGGAAGCTCTCGAGGACGATGCCGGTGCCGAGAGCGCCTATCGGGAGGCCATCCGCAAGAGTCCCAGCTCTCTTCCGGCTTTTCTGAATCTTGCGGCGCTTCTCGAGCGGCTTGAGCGGCCCGATGTAGCGGTCGCGGTGCTCAAGCAAACGCTCAAGCTTCCAATGGACGACCAACAGGCTCAGGTGATCCGCGATGCGATCGAGAGCTTGGAGGGAGCGTGATGACGAAGTGGAAAGGCGATGGCCCGAAGGCCACCGCCCTTCCCTTAGTGGGCCAGAAACCTCTCGATGCTACCGGGGAAGCGTTTCAAAACCTTGGCTACACTCGCCGCCGCCTAAGCCAAAGCCAAAAAACCCGACTCCGATACCATCGATCTCGTACTAGCACCCACGAGTACTTCCGTCCGATTTGATGCCTCTACCGAGGACCCGGACCCCGGTAAGAATGCGCCAGCGAAGAAGTCTGGGCCCGAGCCTCGATCTACGACTTCTTCTAGCAGGACGGATGCCACTCTCTTGGGAGCGTGTAAGGGTAAGCAATCACGGGAGATAGGGTTGGGGTGCGCCGAGAGAGCGTTCTCGGATGTCTCCCAACTGAGACGTTTCACGGCGGAACAAGTCCTCTGGGGAGGACACCCGCCTTCGCCAAGGCTTCGGCGAGGCAAGCCCGCCGGGTTTTCGGGGACGGCTTAGGCGCTGTGCTAACATGAGCGTCGTTCTGTACATGCAGGGTTTTACTTTGATTTTGAGGAGAGGATGACGACTTACGATTTCGAGGGGATCGAGCGGAAATGGCAGAAGAAGTGGCTCGATAGTAAGGTTTTCGAGGTTCGCGAAGACCCGAAGCGCCCTAAATATTATGTTTTGGAGATGCTTCCTTATCCTTCGGGGAACATCCACATGGGGCATGTCCGCAACTATTCGATTGGAGATGCGGTGGCGCGCTTCAAGCGGATGCGCGGGTTCAATGTGCTGCATCCCATCGGTTGGGACGCGCTCGGGCTTCCTGCAGAGAACGCGGCGCTCAAGAACGACAAACATCCCGAGGAGTGGACGCTCAGAAATATCGAGCACATGAGGACTCAGCTGAAGCGGATGGGTTTTTCATACGCTTGGTCGCGTGAGTTCGCAACCTGCAATCCGCAATACTACCGCTTCAATCAATGGTTCTTCATCCAGATGTGGAAGAAGGGCTTGGCCTATCGGAAGATGGCGGCGGTGAACTGGTGTCCGGTCGACAAAACCGTTCTCGCGAACGAGCAGGTCATCGATGGGCGTTGCTGGCGCTGCGACGCCGAAGTCGTTCAAAAAGAGCTCGAGCAGTGGTTCTTGAAGATCACCGAATATGCCGACGAGCTTCTGGCCGCGATGGAGTCCATGGACCGCTGGCCGGGCAAGGTGCTCACGCTCCAGAAAAACTGGATCGGCCGCTCGGAAGGGGCCGAGATCGATTTCGCGGTTTCGGATGGCTCGAAGCCTATCCGTGTCTTTACGACACGCGTGGACACCATCTATGGCGCGACCTTCGTCGTGCTGGCACCCGAGCACCCTCTAGCGGCGCGATTCGCGTCCACGAATCCAGAAGTCGCGAGTTATGTCGACAAGGCTCAGTCTGAGGACAAAGAAACGCGCTTGGATGAAGACCGAGAGAAGACTGGCGTGGCCACGGGGCACGACGCCGTCAACCCGTTCAACGGCGAGACGGTCCCGATTTGGATCGCGGACTACGTGCTAATGGATTACGGCACCGGTGCGGTCATGGCGGTGCCAGCGCACGATGAACGCGACTTCGCTTTTGCGAAGAAGTACGAGCTGACGATCCGTCCCGTGATCCAATCGGCGTCAGGTGAGCCAGGTGAGCCAACTGAGCTAGGTGACGGCGCCGACGACGCTCTCGAAACAGCCTTCTCGGATTACGGAACCGTCGTGGACTCGGGCGAGTTCACCGGACTTCCTTCCAAAGAAGCCATCACGGCGATGACGGCACATGCGGAAAATGCCGGTTTCGGCAAAGCGGCCATCACGTACAGGATTCGCGATTGGGGTATCTCCCGTCAGCGCTACTGGGGGACTCCGATTCCAATGATCTATTGCGGTCAATGCGGCGTGGTGCCGGTGCCGGAAACCGAGCTCCCCGTTGTTCTCCCGCGCGACGTCACGATCACCGGCAAGGGTGGATCGGCCCTCGGCGAGAACGAAGACTTCGTGAACACGACGTGTCCCGAATGCGGCGGTGTGGCGCGGCGTGAGACCGACACGATGGACACTTTCGTGGACTCGTCGTGGTACTTCTATCGCTATGTCGATCCGAAGAACGAGGACATGCCGTTTTCGCCTGAAGCCGCGGCCTATTGGTTTCCCATCGACCTCTATATCGGAGGCATCGAGCACGCGATCCTGCACCTGATTTACTGCCGTTTCTGGACGAGGATGATGCGCGACCTCGGCCTTGTCGAGATCGACGAGCCGGTGACGACGCAGCTCTCACAAGGCATGGTCATCAATGACGGCGCGAAGATGTCGAAGAACAAAGGCAACGTCGTCGACCCGAACGCGTTCATCGACAAATACGGGGCCGACACGGTGAGGCTCTATATGCTCTTCGAGGCGCCGCCGGAAAAGGAAGTCAATTGGACCCATCAGCGCCTGGAAGGACCCTCGCGATTTCTCCAAAGGGTGTGGCGTTTCGTCGAGAACGAGAAGGATGCGTTGAGCTCCGCGTCTCCGATTGAAGGAAACGAAGAGTGGAACGAGAGCGAGATGGCTCTTCGCCGCAAGACGCATCAGACGATCATGCGGGTGACGCGCGACATCGAAGAGCGGCTTCACTTGAATACCGCCATTGCTGCGATCATGGAGCTCGTGAACGACCTCTACAAGTCGATCGAGCCACGCCCTCATCGCTCGGACAGCTGGAAAGTGATCCGCCAAGCGACAGAGACCGTGATTCTTCTCCTGAACCCCTTCGCGCCCCATGTCGCGGAGGAGATATGGCAGATCCTCGGAAACCGAAAAGGTCTCATGTCGGCGACGTGGCCAGTCTACGATCGGGGCGTTGCCGCCGAGGAGACCATCACGCTCGTCGTCCAAGTCAACGGCAAAGCGCGCAGCCGGCTGACGCTTCCTGCCAATCAAGCAGAAGACGAAGTCAGACGGCTCGCGCTCGAGGACGAAAAGATCCAAGGACTTATGGATGGCATGGAAGTCAAGCGAGTGGTCGTCGTCCCGAATCGCCTCGTGAACGTGGTCGTCGTCCCGCGTGTCGCCGCCGAGCTGCAACAGGAGTGACGTTGTGAGAGTTTTGCGCATGGCTCTAGTGAGCGCTCTTTTGACCACATTGAGCGGTTGCGGCTACAGCCTGGCGGGAAAAGGAAATTTCCTTCCCGACTATATTGCGGTGGTGGCGATCCCCACATTCGAGAACCGGAGCGATCAAATCTCCATCGAAGAGATCGTCACGTTCAAGGTCGTCGACGAGTTCAACGCCCGTGGCCGCTACAAAATCCAACCGGAGGTCGCCGGAGCGGATGCGGTGTTGAACGGTGTCATCGTGTCCTTCAACTCGGCGCCCTCGGTGCTCGAAGGCGGCAACACCGAGATTTCCTCGAGCCAGGCGGCGACTTATACGGTCGTCATCCGCGCCCAAGTCGAGTTCAAGGATCTCGTCGCCGACAATGTGATCTGGCAGAGCAACAGCTTCCAGTTTCGGGATGACTACGAAATCGGAGAGAACGAAGAAGACTTCTTCGACCAAGAAGGTTTGACGATGCAGCGCCTGGCCGAGGAGTTCGCGAAATCGCTCGTGAGCAGCATTCTCGAGGCTTTCTGAGCGCGGTCTCGTGTGAAGCTCTCATACTATCGACTAGCTGCGCACCTCGATCAGGGGAAGCTCGAGCCCGTCTACGTCATCATGGGTGAGCAAGACCTCCTTCGCGAGCTGGCTGTCGCCAAGATAAAGCGCCACGTTCTCGGGGAGGAGGAAACGCCGTTCAACGTCGACCGTTTCGACGGCGAGGCGACCGACGGCGCCCGTGTGGCGATGTCAGCTAATCTGTTGCCCATGCTTGGCGGCCAGAGGCTTGTGATCGTCAAGCGCGCGCGGAAGCTCCTCGAGAAATCGGAAGAGCTGCGCGCTTATCTCGACGATCCGTCCCCCCAGACGATTCTGCTGCTCGAGCTTTCGAAATCCCCGGATAAACGACGTAAGGCGTGGAAAGAAGTCGAAAAGAAAACGTCGATCATCTCATGCGACACGCCGAAGACCGCGGGACTGGAAGACTGGGTGAGCCAGCAGGCGAGAGAGCGCCAGCTGCGCCTAGGACAGGACGCGGTGCGCTACCTCGTCTCCGAGTCCGGTGGAGATTTGAGACACCTTTTGAACGAACTCGAAAAGCTCTCGCTCTATGCTGGAGAGGAGAAGCTCGATCTCGAGACGATCGCGACCGTGCTCGGGCGTGGCAAAGCGCAGAGCATCTTTCGTTTTCTCGACGCGCTGGCGGCGGGGAACGCCGAAAAAGCGCTCCGGCAGCTGGGTCGATTGCTCGAAGAAGGGGAACCGCCGCTCAGGATCTTGGCGCTGGTGGATCGTCTGGTGGGGCAGCTCCGGATGGCCAAGGAGTTTCAGAGCTCGCCACGTCGAGGGGACAGCCTCGCGAAAGTTCTCGGAGTGCCGCCTTTCGCCGCGAAAGGCCTCTCGGAGGCGGCGCGGCGCTTCGACCGCGCGGCGCTCGACGGAGCGTTGCGATCACTCGCCGACACGGATCGGGTGCTCAAGTCGAGCGGCCTCCCGGCGCGGCTCTTTCTGGAGAGCCTTACGATCTCGCTTTGCGCGGGAGGTGGGCGGAATGTCAGCTCGCAGCGAGGGTCGAGAGCCGGCGTGTGAGCCGGGATTTATAGCGGTTGCCGGCGTTTTCGTGAATGACGCCTTTTTTTACCAAGACATCCACGAGAGATATCGTGTCGGGCAACAACTTCTTGGCCTCGTCGGCCTTGTTGGCCTCGATGGCTTCCCGAAGTTTCTTGATTTTCGTTCTCAGACGGGTACGGTACGAGCGATTGCGCAGGCGGTGCTTCTCGTTCTGCCGCACTCGTTTGATCGCCGAAAGACTATGAGCCAATGCCGTTCCTCCTCGGGGCACGTGGCCCCGGTGCCAAAGCAAGCATTCTAGCACAATGACTGAAACAACCCTAATCCCTTGGCTGCAAAGGACCTTCGAGATTCGTGAGCGCGGAAGTACGGTGCGCACCGAGCTTCTGGCCGGTCTTACCACGTACATGGCCATGAGCTACATCCTGCTGGTCAACCCTGCCATCCTGAGCGCCACGGGCATGGACCAGGGGGCCGTTCTCGCGGCGACTTGCTTTGCTTCGGCTTTTGCGACGCTCTTTATGGCCGTCCACGCTAACTATCCCGTTGCTCTCGCCCCAGGGATGGGCCAGAACTTCTTTTTCGCTTTTACCGTATGCGGGCCTGTGGCAGCGGGCGGGTACGGCTATGGGTGGGAACAGGCCCTCGCGGCGGTCGTCTTCGCTGGCGGTCTTTTTGTGCTCGCCTCCATCTGGAAACTCCGTACGCGACTCATCGAGAGCATTCCTGACCACTTGAAAAAGAGCATGGCGGTGGGGATCGGTCTCTTGATAGCGATCGTCGGTCTGAGGTGGGGTGGGATCGTAACCGCGGTGCCGGGCATCCATATCGGGCTCGGCGATCTCGGTAGCAAAGCGGCGCTTCTCACTCTTTTCGGTCTCACGGTGACCTCGATCTTGACGGTGCTTCGCATCAATGCGGCGATCGTCGTCGGTATATTGGCGTCAGCGATCGTGGCCATGATCACCGGACTCACCGAGTTTCAGGGGGTTTTCGGACTTCCGGATTCGCTCACGGCTGGACTCTTCGCGGCGGACTTCAAAGGTCTTTTCCAGCAGAGGGATGTCTTCGCGGTCGTCTTCGTCATCCTCTTCGTGGATCTGTTCGACACCGTGGGCACGCTCATCGGTGTGACCGAGCGCGCCGGGCTGAGCGTAGACGGCCAGCTTCCTCGAGCGCGTGAAGCTTTCCTTGCGGACGCGGCAGGCTCGGTCGTCGGCGGGCTCGTCGGGACTTCCACCGTGACGAGCTACGTCGAAAGCGCCGCGGGCGTCCATGCCGGCGGCCGCACGGGACTTGCTTCGGTGGAGACAGCTTTTCTTCTCGCGATTTCGGTGTTCTTCTACCCTTTGCTGCGCGTCGTGGGTGGAGGCCTCGATGTGGGGGACGGTGTCACTCTCTACCCCACACTTGCACCCGCGTTGATTCTCGTCGGCGTCTTCATGATGGCGTCCGTCGGCGACATCGAATGGAGCGAGCCTCACAAAGCGATCCCGGCCTTCTTGACGGTAATCATGATGCCGCTTACGACGAGCATCACAGAGGGGATCGCCTTCGGGTTCATCTCGACCTCGGTGCTCTATCTGATGAGCGGGCGTGGTCGCGAGCTCCACTGGGCGGCGCATTTGATCGCAGCTTTTTTTCTGGCGCGTTTCATCTGGTTTTGAAGAGGCTTCAGGCTGCTAGATAAATATTAAGAATAGCGTAACGCAAAGGCGCAAAGGCGCAAAGGCGCCAAGAAAAGGCGAGAAAAAGAAGATGAGAGGGAACGCTCTTGTCGCTAAATTTTGAGCCCTAACCTATCAGAACCGAAGATTTTCAAGGACTGCTCAGGCTGTGGCGCGCGAGCCTAACTTAGCCAGCGCCTTCGAGCGGTGAGAAAGTCTTGCAAGCGCGCTAAGCGGTCTTTTCTTTCCTTATTCTTTATTTCTTTATTTCTTTCCTGCGCCATTGCGTTACGCTTTCTCAGTATTGATCTAGTCTCCGCGCCCTAGTCTTGAGATTTTTCTCGTTTCCCAAAAACGTGAACGGAATCCGCTTTTCTTTATTTCTTTATGGTTCTCCTGTCGTTTCGGGGGATCTGATTTGTGTTGGAGGGCATGGCCTATGGACGCTGCCGCGATTGTGGAAAACGCCGGAAACTCCGGGCGAGAGAGGCGTTTAGGGAAAGGTTGTGAGCACGTACAAACGTGGAGCGGCGTTTTCCACAATCGCTTGGAAAACGCTTCGCGTTTCCCACGAGCGCCCACAGGCCCCTCCTGGTATATATACAAGAAAGATTAATTCATATGGAATAAGGAAGGGGGGGCTCGATTAGTGGAGGCTATGGAAAACGCCCTTCCAGGCTTCGAAGAGAACTCAGTCGTGAGCAAGGTCTGAACGACCAGAACCGTGGGGGCGTTTCCCACAGCCTCGTCTCCCGCTGAGGGGCAGTGGCATTTGGTGAGGCCCGTGGGTTGAGAGGGTAAGCCATGTGTAGATGCGCATCGGCGAGAACGCTAGAATCTTTTTTTCCGAAAGAGAAAAGAGCGTTCCCGCGATGCGCGTTACTACGTTAGTCAACAAGCTCATCGGATTGCAAGGCCTGTGGGTCCGAGGTTTCCACTTCCAGGCGGACAAAGCCAGAGTGGTGGTGGATGTAGTACCACGGAGGAGGAAGCCTCTGTGCGGGATTTGCGGACGAAAGGTCCGCAAGAACAAAGATCGCTACAATCGCTACTGGCGGCACTTGGACCTGTTCGGAGTCCGGACCTATCTACTCGATCCGACGAGTGGTATGTCGGCGGTGTGGAGTGGTCAGAGAAAAGGTGCCTTGGGCCGACAAGGGAAGCCGCTTTACCAAAAGCTTCGAACAAGAGGTAGCGTGGCTGGCACAGAGGACGGACGTCAGCGCCGTAGCGAACTATTTCCGAGTGACGTGGCGTTCGGTGCGACGGATCATCCAGCGAGTGGTTGCCGAGCAGCGGGATGAGCGGCGCGAGCTCGATGGATTGCGGGTGATTGGGATGGACGAGATCAGCTACCGCAAACGCCACAAGTACTTAACCCTAATCGAACAATAATTCATGACGCTAGCGCGAGTTCGATTCTTTCAAAGAGTGTCTGAGTGGAGGAGTTTGTGGCCATTCGGAGCGCGTTTCGACCACTAACGCGAACGAGGCAGCCGGCTTTGTTGATGATGCGGAAGCGGATGGTGCGGATGGTGTGCCACAGATGGGTGCATGTACGCTTTCGAGAGATGCCTTTCGTTTCAGCGATGGTGTCGAGCTGAAAGCTGCGACACAGGTTGTGTGCGAGCACGTTCAACTGTTGCCAGCCCTCTGTGCCAACATCGCTGAGACACTTCGCCCCTTGAAATTAGTGTAGAGGGCGGAGGAGGATCAATGCATGAGTATGTTGATTGAGAGAGAGACCTCGGCGGGATCGGAGGGAGCCCGTAGGGCGACTGGAGATCCCGCCGGCCGCGATGCGGCGGGGGTCCCGGATCCCGAAGTGAGCGAGCAAGCGAAGCGTCGACACTTTACCGCGGAGTACAAGCTGCGGATAGTGCGTGAGGCCGATGCCTGCAAGGGTGACGGTGACGTTGCTGCTCTTCTGCGTCGAGAGGGCCTGTACTCGTCGCATTTATCGAGTTGGCGCCGCCAACGTGACGAGGTCGCCAAAGCGGGGTTGGCCTCGAGAAAGCGAGGCCGGAAGGCAAAGGCCGAGGATCCACGGGTCAAGGAGCTCGAGCGCGAGAACGCCCGGCTCCAACGTCGCCTGGCTCGGGTGGAGACGATGTTGGAGACCCAAAAAAAAACCTCCGAATTACTGGGGGTCCCCCTGAATCCACTCGACAGCTACGAGAACGACTGATGGTGGCGGCCGAGGAGCTGGCGGGGCAGATTGGGCAGACGACGGAAGCCTGCGAGGCTCTGGGTGTGGCTCGTTCCACGCTGTATCGCAGGCGCCAGGTGACGCCCGAACCGAAGCGGCGTCCTCGGCCGCACCGAGCCCTCGACGAGACTGAGCGCGAGGAAGTCCTCGGGGCCTTGCACTGTGAGCGGTTCGTCGACAAGGCGCCCGCCCAGGTGTGGGCCACGCTTCTGGACGAGGGAACCTACCTCTGCTCGATTCGCACGATGTATCGGATTTTGGAGGAGCACGGCGAGGTCCGAGAGCGCCGGAACCAACGGCGCCATCCGAACTACACGAAGCCGGAGCTGCTGGCCGAAGCGCCCAACCAGGTTTGGTCGTGGGATATTACGAAGCTTCGTGGCCCCGTCAAGTGGACCTACTACTACCTCTACGTCATCCTCGACATCTTCTCCCGCTACGTGGTTGGCTGGATGCTGGCTCACCGAGAAAGTGCGGCGCTCGCGCAACGCCTCATCGCCGAGAGCTGTCGCAAGCAGGACATTGAACCCGACCAGCTCACCCTTCACGCGGACCGTGGCAGCTCGATGAGAAGCAAGCCCGTGGCTCTGCTCCTGGCTGACCTCGGAGTTACCAAGACCCACTCCAGACCTTACGTCTCGAACGACAATCCCTACTCCGAGTCCCAGTTCAAGACGATGAAGTACTGCCCTCAGTTTCCGAGCCGTTTTGGTTCCGCCGAAGACGGCCGGCTGTTCTGCGGCGGTTTCTTCGACTACTACAACTACGAGCACCGGCACTCAGGAATCGGCTTCATGACGCCGGCCGACGTTCACTATGGTCGCGCCGAACAGCTCACCACCGCTCGGCACCAGATCCTTCTCGAAGCTCATCGGACTCATCCCGAACGCTTCGTTCGCGAAACGCCACAACCTCCCGTTTTGCCTCCTCAGGCTTGGATCAACCCGCCGACGGAGAAAACGACGCTCCTGAATGCCGCACAAGCCACTCTCGCGGCGGCGTCCATACCTGGGGTACCCCCTTTTTCTGCTCCACGAAACGAGATCTCGATCGATGCAGATGTGGACTGCACCGGCGCCACGAGCCTCCCGACGCTATTCGAGGCTCACTAAATGCAGCTCGCGAGTGTCTCAAAGTTGTTGACACGTACCGCAGGCGCTATTGGCGGCATAGTTTTTAGTGGGCACGACGTCGAGAGCGAACTGGCTGCGCAATTCGGCGAAGGTTTTCTCTTGGCCGCCTCGCCCAGCAGCGAAGTACCAAAGGCGTTGGACGGTGAGCGATTTGTTGGTGGCGACGGCTGAGTACTCGAAGTAGCCGTCGTCTGGAGAAAACAGGTCGAGCTGGAAGTTCTTCGCCGTTCGATGTCGAACTCGCTTCCGATAGATCGCGATCCGGACGGTGATATTCCAGGGCTCGATGAAGTGTTTGATGGAGAAGCCGTCGATTTCGTCACTCACGCGGTGCCATCGCTTGCGCCCAGCGACGACCTCCTTTAGGCCGAGCCACGGCCAGAACGGAGCCTTGATCGCGAACTCGCTTCGGGAGCGCTCTAGCCTCTTGAGAATCTTTTCGTTGAAAAACGCGGCGTCCGTGCGGAATTCCAGCTTTCGGGACCGACCGAACTGGCCCCGTAGCTCGCCTATCAGTTCCCGTAGAAACGCATCGGCACCCTTGGAGTCGTGAACGTTGCCAGAACGATTTCTGGATTTGAGAATCTGGTCCGTCTGAGCCAGGTGAGCGAACAAAGGGTAGTAACTTTTATTCTTCTTGCGATGAGGATTGAATCCTCGAAACGCCCATCCAACCTGATTGCCTGCCTGAACCACGGTGCCGTCCATATCTACCGTCAGACGGTTCAGACCCAATCGCTCGATCTGCTCGTGGACCAATACACCGTTCAACTCCGATAAGCCCTTGAGCCGCTCTCCCGTGAATTGCTTCAGCCAATTCACGATCGTCGGACGGCTCAGTAGTCTTCTCAACCCACAGAAGCGAAGCAGCATCGGGTCATCACAGACATACTGCAGG
The DNA here is from genome assembly GCA_965197495.1 of Candidatus Marinacidobacterales bacterium. Taxonomy (GTDB): domain Bacteria; phylum Acidobacteriota; class Vicinamibacteria; order Marinacidobacterales; family SMYC01; genus SMYC01. The sequence continues at coordinate 6,461,863 of OZ240210.1, read as the reverse complement.
TGCTCTAGACGACGAGCTCCCACGAGCAGCATCCCAACCAACACCAGAACCAGTCGGACGCTCCCGTAGTCCGACCGAATGCCTTTTCCTCTGCACGCCTTTCCTACCCGGCGGCTTAGCTCAACGCGGCGCAAATATCGTGAAAACAGTTCCAGTCCACCAAACGAGCTCAGGTTCTGCTCTGTGAACTCGATCGGAAGATCCTTGTTGAAGTTCCGGCGAAATCGAGAGAGTTTCAAGCGCACTATAGGGGCCTCTGGTCGTTTGGTGTTTTGTTTGGAAGCAACGCTCCAAACATAAACCCAGAGGCTCCTTTGTCAATACTTTCGCGCTACTTTGCTCTCTTTTTTTTGCGATTAGGGTTAACAGTGGTAATAGACCATCTCAGCGGCCGGGTCGTCTGGGCGGGAAAGGAGCGCAAGGCCAAGACGCTGCTGCGGTTTTTCCGCAAGCTCGGACCACAAAGAGCCGCGGAGCTCGAAGCGGTCAGCATGGACATGTGGGAGCCGTACATAACTGTCGTCGGCAAAAAGGCTCCTCAGGCACGGGTGATCTTTGACCGCTTCCACATCGTCAAGCATCTGAACGAGGCCGTGGATAAGACCCGGCGCGAGCTGGTGCGCGAGCTCAAAGGGACTGCCCGACGCAACCTCAAGAACACCAAGTTTCCCCTTCTCAAGGCCAAACACAACCGCAGCGCGAAAGACAAACGGGTGCTCCGCGAGCAGGTGCGAGCTAATCGTCGCCTCTACCGCGCCATGCTTCTGCGCGACGACTTCATGGACCTCTACACCTACAAAACCGAGACATGGGCCAAGAAGTTTCTCCGAGGATGGCTGCGGCGCGCTATGAGCTCGAGGATAGAGCCCGTCAAACGCGCGGCGAAGATGATCCGCAGCCACTTCGATGGCGTCATCGCGTGGGTCATGTGGAGACTCAGCAACGGCCGACTCGAAGGAATGAACAACAAAATCCGGCTGCTGAGCCACCGCAGCTTTGGACTCCACTCTGCCGAAGCTCTCATCAGTCTCGTCTACCTAAACTGTGGCGGTCTCACCCTCGAGAGGATCCACTGAAATGGCAGGAGAGGCTTCTTTATTTCTTTGCTTTTCTTGCACCTTTGCGCGCTAAAGGCGCCTTTGCGTTACGCTTTTCCTAATACTCGATCTAGTCTCCGCGCCCTAGTCTACCGTGGAGATTTTTCTCGCTTCCAAAAACGTGAACGGAATCCGCTTTCCTTATTTCTTTATTTCCTTACTTTTCTTTGCGCCTTGGGTGCGCCGGGTTAAGCCTGGTCAGTCTAGCAGGATGAAAGGAGTCTGCCATGTGAATGGCTCGTACGACATGTAGCCATAGATATGATACAGGACCAAGACCGCTGCGATTTGCTAAATTGGGTATAGAACGTCCTACACTGGCTGGCAGATAGTCGAAAGTGGAAAACGGACCCATGCGCGAATCACGATATTCCACGGGGGACCCGGAGCTCGACGGCAAGCTCAGAGCGCTCGTCAACCAATGTTGCACAGATGCCGAACGCCGTTCCGTTAATGAGATTGCGACCACGGCTCTTCGGCTCGGCATCGACTGCGCGAAGGGAGTCGATCTCAAGATCGCCAACGCGGCGCTCAAGGAGATGCGCCGGGCCTTCAAGATGTTCACGCCGTTTCGCCGGGCTCGCAAAGTGACGGTGTTCGGCTCGGCGCGCACGGCGAAGGATCACGGCGATCACGAACGGGCGGTCGAGCTTGGCAGGCTCATGGCCGAGGCGGGCTGGATGGTCGTCACCGGCGCGGGGAGCGGTATCATGGGTGCCGCTCACGAAGGCGCCGGGCGCAGTTTGAGCATCGGTGTCAATATCAAGCTGCCGTTCGAACAGTCTGCGAACGAGACCATTCGCGGCGACGAAAAGAAGCTCATGAGCTTCCGCTACTTCTTCACCCGGAAGCTCTTTTTGTTAAAAGAGTCCCATGCCGTGATCCTTTTTCCGGGTGGGTTCGGGACCCTCGACGAGTGCTTCGAGGTCCTGACCCTGCTCCAGACCGGCAAGCAGATGCCTTTACCGGTGGTGATGGTCGAAAGCCCGGCGACGGGCTATTTCAGAGACCTGGGCCGGTTCATCGAGCAGCGGATGCTCGGCCACGGTCTGATCTCGCAGCAAGACCTGTCTCTGTTTTGTATCGTAAAAAACCCAAAGGAAACGGTCGAGGAGGTCATGCGCTTTTATCGCGTCTACCACTCGTCCCGCTATGTCGACGACAAGCTCGTGCTCCGGCTCGAGCGCGACCTCACGGACGACGAGTTCACGACCTTGAATGACGGCTTTCAGGATGTGCTGCGTTCAGGCGAGATCACGCGAAGTCAGCCGCTTCGCGAAGAGCGCGGGACTCATCTCCACGGTCTCGCATGTCTCGAGCTCGATTTCAACCGGCACGATTTCGGCCGCCTCCGACAGTTCATCGACAGAATCAACGCGTTCGATGCGTAAGGTCCGAACTTAACTTTCTCAGTCGTTCTCGCAGGGCGTTGATGGCACCGCGGTCAGTGACGGGGCGGCCATGGGAGGGCAAGAGGCCTTCGATAGGTCGCTCGAGGCAGCGGGCCGCGGACGCGCGCGCGCCTCGTCGTTGACCTCTAACTCGCCCTTGTGTGTCACGGTGAAGGCGTCGCCCGCGAAGAGATGGCCTCGCGTCTCCAAGTAGTATGCGGCCCAGCAGCCGTTTCTTCATCTCGGAGCGGCCTTCTGGAACTTCTTCGCCAAGAGGGCGCGTTATCCGCGGTTCAAGAAGAAGGGGGTGCACGGCAGTTTCTATATCGGCAACGATCACGTGAAGGTCGACGGCAAGCGAGTTTGGATCCCGAAGCTAGGGTGGGTGCGTATGCGAGAGGAGCTTCGCTTTCGAGGCGATGTGCTCTCGGCGACGGTATCGGCACGGCGGACAAGTGGTTCGTAAGCCTGTCGGTGGAGCTCGAGGACGAGCCAGAGCGCTGCGAGAGCCGAGCAGCGGTGGGCGTGGACTTGGGCGTACATCGATTCGCGAGCTTGGCTACCTTGACGGGGGAAGCGACCATCCAAGGACCCAAGCCGCTCAGGTGCGAGCTCAAGAAGCTGAGACGATTGGCTCGTCGACTATCTCGCAAACGGAAAGGGTCGAAAAACCGCGAGAAAGCTCGTCTGAAGTTGGCGCGCCTCCACTACCGGATTCGCTGTATCCGTCAAGATTCCTTGCACAAGATTCCTTGCACAAGATTCCTTGCACAAGATTCCTTGCACAAGCTCACGACTTACTTGACGAAGAGCTACGGCTGGATTGGCATCGAGGATCTGAACGTCAAAGGCATGCTTGCGAACGCGCGGTTGGCTCGAGCGATCTCGGACATGGTGTTCCATGAGTTTCGAGTACAAGTCGGCACTTCGCGGCAACCACATCGCGATTGCCGATCGATGGTTCGCGTCTTCCAAAACGTGCAGCAGGTGTGGTGTCATCAAGGAGAGCTTAGCGCTGGGCGAGAGTCAGTTTCAATGTTCGGCGTGCGGACTTACGAAAAACCGTGATTTCAACGCCGCGAAGAATCTTTTACGTACGGTGAGTTCCACCGGAACAGAAGCCTGTGGAGAGGAACGTGAAACGATCCTCTGTGAAGCAGGAACCGAGACTTGATCAGATTTGATCAGGTTTTGGAGAACGGCAGTATAGAATGTCTCGCCATGATGGATGTCACCTGGCACGTTTTGGGGAAGGAGCTCTTACCGATCATGCGCTCGCTCTTGCTCGTTCTGACGATATTGCTCTCGAGTGTTCCGATGGGCGCTCGAGAGGCCCCTCGCGCAAAGAACGTGATCCTGCTCATCGGCGATGGACTTGGCGCGGCTCAAACCGCGTTCGGCCTCCAATACGCCAACATGGTGGAGGGCCGAAAACTGTACCTCGAGGCTCTGATGGATGACGGCAACACCGGCTATTCGATGCCGACCCCTTATCGCAGCACCGTCACCGATTCGGCCGCTGCGGCTTCCCAACTGGCGACGGGGCGGAAGGCCAGAAACGAAACGTTGAGCTTGAGCTCCGATGGCTACGTCGTCGAGACGATTCTAGAGGCGTCCAAGAGACTTGGTCTTGCGACGGGACTCGTCTCTAACATGCGTCTCTCCCACGCGACCCCTGCGGCCTTCGCCGCACATCAAGTGTCGCGATACAACCCCGAACCCGCGATTCTGGACGACGTGCTGACCGGGTACGACGTCGACGTGTTATTGGGCGGAGGTGCTCGGGCGCTCGTGCCCTCGGGCCGGCTCGTTTCGGATTTTCTGCCGGGTATCGTCGAAGAAGTGGACGGTGGCTCGAATCGGCAGGACGAAGTGAACCGCATCGCCGAAGCGAAGGCGAAAGGTTATGTCGTTGTCTCGGATCGAATGGGGCTCGCGGAAGCGTCGCCAAAAGCGGATAAGCTGCTCGGCCTTTTTGCCGCGTCGCATCTGCCCTACGTGGTGGATACGCGAGCGATGGGGCTCGAGTCGGTGCCGAGCTTGAAGGACATGGCGTTGGCCGCGCTCGACGTGCTCTCACGCGCGGAGGGCGGCTTCTTTCTGATGATGGAAGGAGGTCGAATCGACTTTGGCGGGCACGACAACGACGCCGGGACGATGCTCCACGAGATTTTAGACTTCGACGAAGCGCTTGGGGCTGTGCTCGATTTCCAGGCGAGGCATCCCAAAACACTCGTCATCGTGACGGCAGATCACGGCACCGGTGGGTTTTCGTTCAGCGATGGCGACTTCAACGGCCGCCCCTCGGGATGGGAGCTTCCGAGCGGTCTCGGCTATGAGCCCCACCATCGCTATCCCGCCCGGGAGCAACTCGTGGCGCTCGGCCGTCAATCCGCGTCCTACACCTACATTCTCGACGAGGCGAAGGGCTCTCCCGAGGGCCTCGTCGAGGCGGTGCGAACCCACACCGGATTCGAGATGACGATCCAGGAAGCGAGAGAAGCTCTCCTCCGCGACGCCGACGGAAACGCTTGGACCAAGGATTTCCGTAACTTCTATGGTGACCAAAGCAGCAACCCAGCCTGTCTTCTAGGCCGGCGCCTCGCCCGGCACACATTCGTCGTTTGGGCGACCGGAGGACACACGATGGAGCCCGTTCTCACGTTCGGACGTGGCCCGGGTGCAGAGATGTTACGCGGGGTTTACGAGAACACCCACGTCTACGCCGTCGCGATGAAAGCGCTGGAGCACTATCGTTAAGTGTGATGATCCACCGGCCCGCGCCGAAATAGTGGGTATCCATGAAGTTCGTTTTGAGCTCAGTGCCATCTCCAAAAGGATCGCAATCGGGCTCGCTCACGGACTCAGTGCCGTCACCCCAATCCCAAATCTCATCAAGACAATAGTAGGTCTCGGGATCGTCAGGATCGCCTTCGAGACGAGCTCGGATGTCGACCCGCTTGCCGAAGCCTTGCGCCGCACGCCCCGGTTTGAGCATCTGGAGCCTCGGTGCTTTGAGCACGAGCTTGGGTTTTTCTCCGGAGAGAGCCGGGGCCGACAACGCCACGAGGGCGAGCGCGACGAAGAATTTTTGTACTCGACATGACTCTTGATTTGATTGTAGCAAGTTCGTGGGCGGGGGCGGCTGGGCGGTGATGTTTGCATTGTGCTAACCTGGTTGATTCAAGGAGCGTCCCGTTTATGCAAGTCAAACTCTGTCGTCCGAGTGCTATGGTCCTGGCCGGCGCTTTGCTTATATCCGTTGCCTGTGGCACGGCGTCGCAATCGCAGACCCATTCCGAGGTCGGTGAAGCCTCGGGTGGGAGCGTCGAGAGCGTTGTCGCCCGGATCGGCGACCGCGAAATCACGATGTCCGAGCTGGATCAAAAAGTCCTGGCAACGAACGTCAAGATTTTCCAGGACCTATACGACGCCCGTCGCGCCGCGCTCGGAGAGTTCGTTGCGGACGCGCTCTTGGCCCGTGAAGCCGAAAAGCGCAGTATCACGGTGGATGAGCTTGTCGAGCAGGAAATCACGTCGGACGTGACTCCAGTGACCGACGAGGACATCGAGGCTTTTTACGAGCAGAACAGTGTACGCCTCCGGGGCCAGACGCTCGAGCAGGTAGGCCCGCAGATTCGGGAATTCATGGAGAGTCGGAATGAAGGCATCGTCCGACAGAGCTACATCGATGGGCTCCGCGATGAGGCGAGCGTGCATGTCGCGTTGTCGCCGCCTCGCGTGCCCATCACGATTGCATCGAACGAACGCATCAGAGGCTCGGCGGACGCGGAGGTGACGATCGTCGAATATTCCGACTTTCAATGACCGTACTGCGCGCGGGTCGGTCCGGCCCTCAAGCAGATTGAAAGCACTTACGGCGACAAGGTTCGTCTCGTCTATCGTGATTTCCCCCTTCCCAATCATCCGCAGGCTCAGCCCGCCGCGGAAGCCGCTCTTTGCGCCCACGCACAAGGACAGTTCTGGGAGTACCACGACAAGATCTTCGAGAATCAACGGGCGCTCGGAAACGACAACCTGAAGCAAATGGCGTCCGATCTAGGGCTCGACGTACAGGCGTTCAACCAGTGCTTCGACTCTGGAGAGTTTCGCGAGACTGCTAGGGCCGACTATGAGCGGGGTGGTTCTCTTGGCGTAAACGCAACGCCGGCATTCTTCATCAATGGCCGATTCTTGTCGGGCGCTCAGCCCTTCGAGGCCTTCCAGAGCATCATCGACGACGAGCTCGGCAAGTAGCGTCAGCAAGCTAGACCGCGCGCGGATAGCCGGTGCCGGGTAGCCGGAAGCATCCGCCAATCCTTGTTGCTCGTCTTCGGTTGCGAGTCGTGGGAATTTCACCATCCTGTGACACGATTTCCCATCGTTTTTTACGCACTTTCTTTGCTCTAGTTTGTGCAACTAGTTGAATCCAAAGCGCTCCGTCGATGAGCGGTGCGGTGCAGGATCGGCACGGTTCTTGCCTCTCTTTTGGGCTATGGAAGCTCAGGCAGATACCCCAAACGCGCCGAAAGGCCAGGTGTCGGCATCGGGAGCGAACGGTATCGACACCAAGGACCAGATTCCAGGAGGGCGCTACCACATCGTGGAGCGTCTTTCGACGAGCGCTATCGGCGCCGTCTACAAGGCGCTCGATACGATTCTCGACCGCCCGGTCGCGGTCAAATGCGTTCGGCTCGATACGCCGTTTGCAGACCGGACCCCGGACGAGCTCCGCGAGCGATTCGTACGCGAGGCGCGCATCGTCGCACGGCTCCAGCACGCCAACATCGTTACCATCCACGATATCGTCGCCACTTCAGATCGCGGCTTCATCATCATGGAGTTCATCGACGGCCGCACGCTCGAGTCTCTCAGTGAATCGGAAGGCCGGCTTCCGCTTTCAGCCGCCATCCAGATCATAGCGCAGCTCGCGAGCGCTCTGGATTATGCGCACGAGCGTAAAGTCGTGCATCGTGACGTCAAGCCGTCGAACATCTTGGTGTCCTCCTCCTTGAATGTCTGGGTCGCGGATTTCGGGATTGCGAAATCGGAGCTCTCGACAAACTTGACGATGGCCGGCGGCGTCCTCGGGGCTCCCGACTATATGTCGCCGGAGCAGGCCAAAGGGGAGGATGTGGATGCTCGATCCGACCTGTTTTCCCTTGGTTGCATTCTCTTCGAGCTCGTCGTGGGCGAAAAACCGTTCCGCAGTCCGAGCCTCACAGGCGTTCTGTTGAGCATCATCAACGACGAGCCTGTTTTTCCCCTGAACTGGCAGAGTCTCGGGCCGCCGATGGAGCTCAAGCCTATTCTTCACCACGCGCTCGAGAAAGAGCGCGACAAGCGGTTTGCGTCCGGTGCCGAGCTCGTCGAAGCTCTCGAAAAATTGCCAAAGAAGTCGAAGGATCATGCGGACGCCGTGGCGCAAGCGGCGGCGAGCGCCGACGATGGAGCTCTCGAGCGCCCTGAGCCCGAAAAACCGGCTCTCGGTGGGCCGGCCGTAGCGGAAGAGACCCCTGCGCAATCGGAGCGCGTGGAAGAGAAGAGCGAAGCGATAGACTCCGAAGCCAAGGCGGTCGATCGGGTCCCGGCGTCGGAAAATCTGGTGACAGAGCCCGTCGAGACCAACGTGTCTCCGCCCGAGGAAGAACAGCTTCCGCAGCCGAAACTCGAGGCTCACACGGAGGCGACTTCCGTGGTTGATCAGAGCGGCCCCGGCACGGTCAGTGGCGTTTCTAGCGAAGCCAAGGCCGAGGAGGCCACCGCCGAGGAAGCCACTGCTGAGGAGGCCACTGCCGAGGAGGCCACCGCCGATGAGGAGGTCGCGAAGGCCAAGGAGCCGACGTCGTCTAGCGAGGACGCCACGGCGGAGGCGGCCGGAAACACTGACAAAACGGGTGCCGCGGATGACGACGCGACACCCGAGATTGACTCGGACCGAATAAAGCAGCTCAAGGGCGGGTTGCAAGCGCTTCAACTTTCACCGACTTTGTCGCAAGACCTGAAAGGTGTCGAGATCACTCCGGAAGAGGGTTTCCTCTTGTCGCGCATCGACGGGTCTTCACGTCCGAAAGACATCATCGCGGTCAGCCCGATGTCGGAAAGCGACACAGAACGAGCTCTTTTGTCGTTGCTGGAAAAGGATCTCATCCGGCTCGGCGGCGTTGCCGGGAGCGCGGCGCGTTCCGAGCCTGCGGCGAGCCCGGAGCCGTCGCCGTCGCCTCCCAGACCGAGCGTCGATGAGGCCGTCGTTGCCGAGCTCGATCGCCTTCTTGCGCTAGGTCGCGAGCGGGACTTTCCCGGGCTTCTCGGAGTGTCAGAAACCGCTGCCGAGAGTGAAAGAAAAGGGAATTATAAGAAACGCTTGACACGATAGCGAGCCCCGTCGTATAGTCCCACCTGCCGAGCGAATCGCGGCGCAGTCCGACATCGGGCTGCCCGCCGAATACAAGACTCCGTTGGAGAAATAGGCGGGGACTCGTGGTGTGTCCGCGATTCGTTCGGCGACTGGCCCGATGACCAATGGAGGCCATCGGGAATACTTAGGAGAAAGTCGCCGATGAAAAGCTTTGTGCTTGAACTTGGGTTTGCAAAGGGCGTCTGCGCGATTCTAGGTGCGCTGTCTCTGGTGTTCGTGGCGTGCATAGACATACCCAACCCTGGTGACACTCTTACCTTGAGCGGCACCACGCTAGCCGTTAACGAACAAGCCAGAGATTTAATGCTTGAGACCGTCTTCACGAAAGACGAGATGGGATTCGGAGAACTCATGGAGGCTGGGTTGCTTTTTCAGGTTTCGTCAGGCACCAAGGCTAAGTTTCTGAAGCTTGAAAACGTTCGTTACAACACCTTCTACAAAGTCCGAATCGCAGATGGCCTTTCCTCTGGGCAGGTCGGGTGGGTTCTGGATGAGAATGTCAGAGGTAGGCCATAATGGAGGCTGCGGGGCAGCAGATCTAGCAATCTACTGCCCCGCTTTTCAACGAAAGGAATCGAGGCATGAACGAACAAGAAATTCAGGGCAGGCTGAATGCGTTAACCATGGCAGTTGAAATTGCCCTTAAGGAGGTTTTTACGCTCAAGCTCGGATCTACTTCTAAGGCGCTCGACGTAATCCGTGCCGACCTCGGAGGATTGACCGAACTTTTCGAAAAGGACCCTCCCTCCGACTTCCGAAAGGGTAATATCGACGAATTCCGCCTCATCGTGGACCGGCTTGAGGGTATCTATAGACCCAATGCGTAGTGAAACCATTGGAGAATTATAGCACGATGAGAAAACCGATGATAATCGCAGGGCGAGGCCAGGGTCGAGGCACACTACCAGCGTGACGGTTCATCAAAAACTCTACTCCTAGCCACAGCACTGAAGGGATCATCAGGCGATTTCATCAAGTGGGAATAAGGGACGCCGTAATACGTTCTAGGAATCTGGCTTTAGAGAAACAAGAAAGGAGGTGATGAGCGATGGCACGACCACACTATCGACGCCGTAAGGGTGCCTATGACACTTGGCACTTCTGCACCAATTGCGGAAACTGGCCTACGCGCGACTACGAAGACAAGTGGAGCAAACCTACGTCCGGCGAGTTCTGCAACCAGTGTCAAGGCAAGGAGGAGGATAAGGACAAAATCTGTGATTAGTCTGTGACGCCGCTTCCCATGCTGGATATTTGAAAGCCTAGGCATGCGGATCGGCCAGCGAAGCAGAGTTCCGTTAAAACCGCCGCGAAGTTCACATCCTTCGCGGCGGCCTCTTCGTCGAAGCAATACAGGCAGACGGCGAGGGTCTGATACTCTGGCGGAACGACCGAACGCCACACCTCATCGGGAACATGAAAGTCAAATTTTTCTGGCTGGCCGCACATCTTGCAGGTTTGCTGCATGGCAGACCGAAGCCTCGGGAACGGACGAACCGATAGACACGAACTCACAGGAGGAATATAGCACGATGAGAAAACCGATGATAATCGCAGAGCGTGATCTGAAAGGCGCTACGCCGGAGAGTTTGGCCCGCGCGCTTCTACGACCGAGCCCCAGAGCTAAGGCCGTTGTCCGCGATGAGATCCCGGTAGAGCAGCCGGTGTCCGACCATACTGGCGACAGTGTCGAGCATTTGGTCGAGCGTTCCTAGATCGCGGATGTTGTGCTTCGAGGCAAATTCTTGAATGTATTTGTCCAAGTGTTTCGGCGAGATTTTGTGGAACACGCCTTTGTGGGCGCGCTTCAGCGTAGCCCAGAAGGACTCGATCCCGTTCGTGTGAGCTTGCTGGCGGACGTACTCGCCTACCGAGTGCCGGACTGCTTCTCTGTCTCTCGGTAGCCCAGCGTAGGCGGTGGCGTCATCGGTGTGCACCTTCGCGTCCGGCGCTGAATTGTCGAGGACGAAGCCTTGGAGGGTAGGCGCGTCCGTACTTTTGACGACCTTTGCCCGGACCTTGTTGGACCGACGGTCCTTCATCCCCACGACGGCCGTCTTGCCGACGGTGCCGCGTCCCCTGACGACCTGCTCACGTTTGTGCACGTGCATATTCCTGGATTTGCCGCCGACGAAGGTTTCATCAACCTCGACCGGCCCGCCGAAGCGTGCACCATCGTTAGAGCCCCATGCCTGACGGATTCGGTGCAGCATGAACCAGGCCGCAGCTTGCGATACGCCAATGTCACGGTGGAGCTTCATAGAGGACACGCCCTTGAGGCTCGTGAGGCAAAGGTAGATCGCGATGACCCATTTGCGGAGCGCGATCTTCGAGTGAGCAATAGGCGTGGCGGTGCGGATGCTGAAGTATGAGCGGCAGGTGGAGCACCAGTAGGGCATCGGCTTTGCGTTCGGGACTTCGCTGGTGCTGAGGCTTCCGCAGTGCCCGCAGCACCGCTCACCGTGCCAGATCGCATCCTCGAACCAAAGGGTTGCAGCCTCTTCGGTCGGAAACATGTCCATGAGCTGAACGACGGTAATACCTTCGCGGTGGGCTCGTCCTGGCGCTCTGTGCATCATGGGAACAGGATACACAAGCCGACGGCGTTTGTCAAGCGTTTCTTATAATTCCCAAAGAAAAAGGCCTCTCCTGCCATTTCAGTGGATCCTCTCGAGGGTGAGACCGCCACAGTTTAGGTAGACGAGACTGATGAGAGCTTCGGCAGAGTGGAGTCCAAAGCTGCGGTGGCTCAGCGGCCGGATTTTGTTGTTCATTCCTTCGAGTCGGCCGTTGCTGAGTCTCCACGTGACCCACGCGATGACACCATCGAAGTGGCTGCGGATCATCTTCGCCGCGCGTTTGACGGGCTCTATCCTCGAGCTCATAGCGCGCTGACGTCCGTCCTCTGTGCCAGCCACGCTACCTCTTGTTCGAAGCTTTTGGTAAAGCGGCTTCCCTTGTCGGCCCAAGGCACCTTTTCTCTGACCACTCCACACCGCCGACATACCACTCGTCGGATCGAGTAGATAGGTCCGGACTCCGAACAGGTCCAAGTGCCGCCAGTAGCGATTGTAGCGATCTTTGTTCTTGCGGACCTTTCGTCCGCAAAATCCCGCACAGAGGCTTCCTCCTCCGTGGTACTACATCCACCACCACTCTGGCTTTGTCCGCCTGGAAGTTGAAACCTCGGACCCACAGGCCTTGCAATCCGATGAGCTTGTTGACTAACGTAGTAACGCGCATCGCGGGAACGCTCTTTTCTCTTTCGGAAAAAAAGATTCTAGCGTTCTCGCCGATGCGCATCTACACATGGCTTACCCTCTCAACCCACGGGCCTCACCAAATGCCACTGCCCCTCAGCGGGAGACGAGGCTGTGGGAAACGCCCCCACGGTTCTGGTCGTTCAGACCTTGCTCACGACTGAGTTCTCTTCGAAGCCTGGAAGGGCGTTTTCCATAGCCTCCACTAATCGAGCCCCCCCTTTCTTATTCCATATGAATTAATCTTTCTTGTATATATACCAGGAGGGGCCTGTGGGCGCTCGTGGGAAACGCGAAGCGTTTTCCAAGCGATTGTGGAAAACGCCGCTCCACGTTTGTACGTGCTCACAACCTTTCCCTAAACGCCTCTCTCGCCCGGAGTTTCCGGCGTTTTCCACAATCGCGGCAGCGTCCATAGGCCATGCCCTCCAACACAAATCAGATCCCCCGAAACGACAGGAGAACCAGAAAAAGTAGCTACCTCAAGTTGGTGGGCAAGTTCCATCCCGATTGGTACCCGAGCGCGGATGAAGTGGTTCGCGACAAGTTATCCCAGCTTTGCGCCGCGGCCTCCGAGGCATGGAAGGAATTGGAAACGGTCCCCGACGCGCAAGAGCAGAGATCGGGCGCGGCGAGTAACGGCCACAAGGCCACAAGCGACGGCGAGCCTGCCGCCTTCGACAGCGAAGTCCACGCGAGGGGCCTCTATGACCGTGCCTTGAACGCGTTCGAAAAAGCGCAGTACTGGGACGCGATTCAGCTCGTTCGAGAAGCCATCGCCGCCGACGAACACGTCGCGGAGTATTACGCCCTTCACGGAAGAGCACTCCTACAAAACTAGAAGTGGCACAGAGAGGCCGCCGATGCCCTCCTCAAAGCCACCGAGCTCGACCCGAACAACGTCGACTATATCGGTATGCTCGCCGCTGTCTACCAGGCGAAAGGCATGACCATGCGCGCGGACAGCTTGCTCGAGCGCGCTCAGGCCATCGACCCCGCTTACGTCCTTCCCGAGATCGGCACGGGGAGTGACGTGGTCGTGGATGTTGACTGAGCGCGTGCGCTCCATCGCCTAAAGGCGATGGGTCCACGTCGCCGACTAAAGTCGGCTTGTCCTTGCCTCGTTTCACTACTCACTGACCTTGAAAGAATCGTCGTCCTGGGGCACGGCACCCTGCAACTCTATATACTTCGCTATCACCTCATCCGTCACGTTGCCCGTTGTCACCACGAAGTAACCCCGTGCCCGTAGGTGCCGACCCCAGAACTCCTTCCGCATCGTCCGTAAGTCGCGCATCAGACGATTCGACGTCTTACCCTTGATCAACTGCATCACTCGACTCGGCGACAAATTCGGCGGCACGCTCAGCAACAGGTGCACGTGCTCAGGCCGCACATGACCCTTCAGTATTTCTATCTGGTTCCGAGCACAGATCTCCCGGATGAGATCCCGGAGACGAACCGCTACATCCCATCTCAAGGCCGGCTTGCGGTACTTCGTGATAAATACGAAGTGATAGTTTAACTGGTACGTCGTGTGCGATGATTTACGATATCCTTTCACCTGGGGATCGTACCCCAAGCCTCCTAAAGGCGAGGGATTTCAACCATCCCCGAGTGGGACATTAAGAACGTACCGACGCTCGCCAAAGTCGATAACAGCTCGACAATTGGCAAATGCGCTTCCGCCGCGGCGGAGATGATCACTTGCTGGATACGAACGTGGACCAGAGCTTGCCCCGGCGCGAAGCGAAAAAAGCACATGGCAAGGCTCGAGAAGCTCGTTCGGAGACGGGCAAAGACGAGTAAGGGGCAGCTGGACTTCTTCTTTCTCAAGAAGGGGGCGTCTTTCGCGCTGACCTTGTGACGCACCGCGAGCGTCCCGCTCAAGTCTTCTACAGTGAGGCCGCCCCTACAGCAAGGCCGCGATGGCGACGAGCGCAAAATAGAGGACGACCCAGAAGACCGTCATACCGATCGGGAAGCGAAAACGGTACGGGTCGTAATCCTCTGCTTGTGGGTTGTCAGGATGGTTGCGCGCTCCGGTCGGGGCTTGACTGAATGCCCAGGCGCGGGTGACGAAGGCGCGACCGGCCGCGGAAACCGATTGTCCTGCCGAACGGATCCCGGCGACGAGCTGCTCGATGAGCGCTCTGAAAGGTCTTCGATAGAACCAATCCGTGTCAACGCTGACGGTCGCTTCGCCTCCGAGTTTTCCGAGAAGGAGCCAGAACGCGATGACGGTTCCGCCCAGAAGCTGATACGCCGACACGACGTGGTCCAGCGAATACGGATGGTATTCTGCACCGAATGGCAGAAGCCCGTAGAGCAGACCGGGGACGACGCCGTAGAGTGTGCAGAGAACAGCCCCGACGCCCATCGCCACGAGCATGTTCAAGGGGAGTGGACGAAGCTCGAGGTCTTTTTTAGGGCCAAAGAACGTGAAGTAGGGAAGCTTGAGTCCGGTGTGCAAGAACGTACCGACGCTCGCCAAAGTCAATAACAGCTCGACGACAGGCAAATGCGCTTCCGCCGCGGCGGAGACGATCATGGACTTGCTGATGAAGCCGTTGAAGAGCGGGAATCCGGAGATCGAACACGCTCCCACGGCGTAAAGTACGACGACGAGCTTCATTCGGTTGGCGATGCCGCCGAGCTCGGTCAGCTTTCGCAGCCCGGTCGCGTAGATAACCGCCCCCATCCCCATGAACAAGAGCGATTTATAGAGGATGTGGCTGAAGGCATGCGCCGTCGCCCCATCGAGCGCGAGCGACGTGCCCATCCCGACGCCGGCCACCATATATCCGACTTGGCTCACGATGTGATAGGCGAGAAGGCGGCGAATGTCGTTCTCGAGAACGGCGTAGACGACGCCGTAGAGCGCCATCGCGACACCTGCCCAAACGAGAACGTCCGCGCCTGGAAAGAGCCTCAAAAGCACGTAGACCGCAGTTTTGGTCGTGAATGCGCTCAAGAAGACACTACCGGTCACAGAAGCTTCGGGATAAGCATCGGTCAACCACGCATGAAGCGGCGGAATGGCGGCGTTGATGGCGACTCCGAGAAGGATCAACCAGAAGGCGAGGGGGTCGGTTTCAGATGTCGTCAAAGCAGAGACGGCGAACCCTCCGCCCCGCGCTAGATGCACGAGGATACCCGCAAACAAGAGCGAGCCGCCGAAGATGTGAACGAGCAGGTAACGATAGCCCGCGCGCGCCGAACGCTCCGTTCCGCTCTGCCAAATCAAGAAGAGCGACGAGACCGCCATGAGCTCCCAGAACACGAACAGGGTCGCCCAGTCTCCCGCGAGGACCACGCCGAGCGAGGAGCCCGCGTAGACGAGAGTGGATACATGCTCCCCGGCTCGGTTGTTATGGAGTGCGTACAAGATGCCGACGAACGTCACGATCGTGAATATCAGCGAGAAGACGAGGCTCAGCGGATCGACATGGAGGAGCGTGAGCGAATACCCGGCGACGGTGACGCGCCAGCCGGATGTAAAGTCGAGCGATTCCCAGCTGATGAGCGCGGCCACGGTGCCGGCCGCGAGCACGACTCGCCGTGCGGTGCCGCAAACGAGCGGCACGATTACCGCGGTAAGAAAGAGGACGAACCCGGGATGCATCATCGGTGTGGGTGGCGGCTGTAATAGTGCTCGTCGCGCTGCACGAACTTACCCCCGACCCATTTCGATCCAAAGACGATGAGGCCGCAGCCGAGAAATCCGTATATGAAATCGAAAGCGGGAAGCTCGTGCCAGAAAAATGCAGGATGGGCGAGGTGACGGAAAGCAAGCTCGAGAGCCGCTGTCAACACGACGAAAATCGCAGTTGCGATATAGATGGGTTTCATCCGCCGCCTCCCGCCAGCATGACCGGTCCGGGCGCCACGAGGCTCTCGGCCGCCTGCCAGGCGAGTTGATAGAAGTGAAGCCCGATATCGGGAAAGACGCCGAGCAATATCGAGATCACGGCCGTCACGGCTAAAGGTAGCCAAAGAAGAACGGAGGGCTCCTCGAACCGAAACGGTCGGTCGGTCTTTCCGAAGAAACCCGTATAGACGATCGGAAAGAAATAGGCGAAGTTCAAGAGACCGCTCAAGACGAGAACACCCACATAAATGGTGTGATTGGCTTCGAGCGCTCCCAACCCGAGGTTCCATTTGCTGATAAAGCCGGCAAATAGCGGCATCCCCGCGAGGCCGAGGGCAGAAAGCGTGAACGCGCCGAAGGTCACTGGCATCTCACGCCCGAGCCCGCGGAGGTCATCGATGTACTCTTTGTGGGTTTTCGTGTAGATCGAGCCGGCGCAGAAAAATAACGTGATTTTCATGAACCCGTGCGCCGCGATGTGGAATATCGCGCCGACGAGCGCGTGCAGTGAGCCCAGCGCTGCGCCCAGCACGATGTAAGAAAGCTGGCTCACGGTCGAATAAGCAAGACGCCTTTTCAAATGATTCTCTCCGAGCGCGCGCATCGAAGCGATGAGAATCGTTGCCCCTGCGGCGAACGCCAGGATGTTCGCGAGCCCGAGCTCACCGATGAGGTCGACCCCGAACACGAACCCCACGATACGTACACATCCAAACGCACCCGCTTTGACGACAGCGACGGCATGAAGAAGCGCGCTCACCGGCGTCGGCGCCACCATTGCCGCGGGAAGCCATCCATGGAGCGGCATGATGGCGGCTTTGGCGCCAATCCCGATGATGAACAGCACGAAGAGCGCCTGGAATGTTCCGGGTGACGCACTCCCCGAGAGAAAGCCTCCCGGGTGGAACGTTGCACCGGGCGCTAGGCTTGCGGTCCAAACGACTGCCACGAGCAGCGACTGTCCTGCTATGAGCGTATAGGCGAGATATTTGCGACCTCCGGCAACGGCTTCCTCGGTGCGGCGATGAATCACGAGCGGGTAGGTCGCTATGGTGAGGATCTCGTAGAAAACGAAGAATGTCGCTAGGTTGGCCGCAAACGCGATCCCAATAGCGCTCGACACGCAGACCGCAAAGCTCGCGTAATAGCCTGTCTGGTGGGTATAGCCGCCGCTCCGCATATAGCCGATCGAGTAGAGCGAGGTGATCACCCATAGAGACGATGCCAGCAGCGCGAAAACCATTCCGAACGCGTCGGCACGGAGATGGAGCGCCCAGCCGGGAACGAGCTCGAGCGGCCGGCTCTCGAGGGCGCCGCCATCGAGCACCGCCTCGAGCATCGAGAAGACGATCGCGAACTTGATGACAGCCGCTGCGAGCGTACAGGCTTCCCGGAGGTTCGGGTGGTTGCGAAACACGAAGATCGCGACTGCGGCGACAAGGGATACGAGGACCGCTGCTAACGGGCCGCCCGAGATCAATGGCTCGTTCACGAAGGAAGCCCCGGTCGGATGAGCTCGGTCACGAAGGTTTGGTTGAAGACACCGAGGAGAAGCACCAGAACTGCCAGCGTCAGGATCGGCGCGAGCATGGGGAAGGGAAGCTCGCTCGTGTCGCGCGGCCTTTCGTCGTTCTGGGGGCTGAGATAGGCTTTTTCGAGCACGCGGAAGAAATAGACGGCACTCAGGAGACTCGAAAGGACGAGCGCCGCGAGAAACGGGATATAGCCCGACTCGAGCGCGGCGAGCGCGAGGTAGTACTTGCTGAAGAATCCGGCGGTCGGGGGAAGCCCGATCATGGACAGTGCGGCGACGGTGAAGGCCGCCATCGTCAGCGGAAGCTTATGACCCATGCCGGCGAAATCGCGCACGCGAAAGACACCGACGCGCCATTGGACTCCGTTCACGGCCATGAAGAGACAGCCTTTCATGACGGCATGGTTGACGACATGTAGAAGGGCTCCCGTCAGCGCGAGCGGTGTTCCGATCGCGATCCCGAGCATGATGTAGCCCATCTGGCCGATGCTCGAATAGGCGAGCATGCGCTGAACGTCTTTTTGAGCGAGTGCCATTAACGAGCCCGCGACCACAGCGATGACAGCGGCCCAGCCGAGAAGAAGAATGGGCTCTCGTGGGCCCGTATCCGCGACGAACACATAAAAGAGAATTCGATAGAGCGCATAAGCGCTCACTTTCGTCATGACGGCGGCGACGAACCCGATGACCGGGCCGGGAGCGTAGGTGTAGGTGTCGGGAAGCCATCCGTGAAGCGGGAAAAGAGCGGCTTTGATAGCGAGCCCTATCACGATGAACGAAACGGCGACGACGATGATGGGGGAGCCCGACGTCTCGGGTAAACGGGCCGCCATGTCGGCCATGTTCAACGTGCCGGTCATGGCGTAGAGATAGCCTACGCCAATCAAATAGAAGCTCGCCGCGATCGTTCCTATCAAGAGATAACGGAAGACCGCGACGATCGCTTTGCTGCCGCCCGTCGAGAGAAGCGCATAGGCGGAGATGGACGAGATCTCGAGGAAGACGTAGAGGTTGAACAAGTCGCCGGTCACGACGATCCCTTGAAGGCCCGTCACGAGAAGAGCGAAGACGCTGCAAAAGGTTCCGGTACGGCGCGCTGTCCAGCTGCTGAGATAAGGTCCGCTGTAAAACGCAGCGAGCAGGGCTAGGAAGCTCACGAGAGTCGCCATGACTCCACTCAGCGGATCGATAACGACCTCGATACCCCAAGGCGGAGGCCAGCCGCCGACGTGATAGCTCATCGCCTCGCCGCCGAGGCTCGCGCGGAGCGAGACGAGCGAGC
This sequence comes from Candidatus Marinacidobacterales bacterium, assembly GCA_965197495.1. Taxonomy (GTDB): domain Bacteria; phylum Acidobacteriota; class Vicinamibacteria; order Marinacidobacterales; family SMYC01; genus SMYC01. Next base: position 6,443,010 of record OZ240210.1, on the reverse strand, counting down.
AAAGCAGAGAGCCTGCCGTCGCGAAGAGCAATCCAGCGCGCGCGAAGCGCCCGCCACCCATAGCGAGGAAAGGGATGAGAAGCGCGCTCGTAAGAGGAACGAGAACGATCAGGATCGGCGTGTGCTCCATCGGCGCTAATTCAGCTTCTCGATAAGCTCGGTCTCATCCAACGTTCCGTAGCGGCGGTGAATCCGGATGAGGAGCGCGAGAGCCACACCTGTCGTGCTGACGCTCACGACGATGGCGGTCAGCATCAGCGTGTGAGGCAGCGGATTGATGTAGTTGCGCGCGATCGGAGTCTCGTCTCCGTGGCGCACGATCGGCGGGTCCGCGTCGCTCTTGAATCCCAAGATGATGAAAAAAACGATGACGGCGACCTGAAGGATGTTCATCGCCATGAGCTTTCGAACGAGATGTGGTCGCGCAAGGATGCCGTATGTGCCAATGAGGAACAATGAAGCTGCGAGCCAGTAATTCACGGAGCTGAGAGTTTCGACTTCCACGCGTTAGTCCTCTGAGCCCATCGTCAGGACGTCGAAAATCAATACCATCACTGCGGTGACTGCGATGAAGACTCCCGTCTCCACGGAAAGGGAGCCCATCTCGCGCAAGTGTCCGCCATGAAAAGGAAGGGGGAGGCCGGAATAGTCGAGAAAGTTTTTCTCGAAGAACAAGCTAACGAGTCCTGTGCCCGTGTAGACGAGCACTCCGATGGAGGCGATCGCCACCGTGTAGCTCGGGAGAAGCTTGAGGCCGGGCGCGCGCCCACGCACGAGACGCACGAGAATGATGGCGGCGGCGCAGATGGCGCCGCCTTGAAAGCCCCCTCCGGGGCTCGTATGTCCGTGGACGACGACGTAGACGGCGAAGAGGATGATGAAGGGGATGAGCAGTCGACTCGTTGCGTCGAGGATGTCGCTCCCGAACTGATAGGCCATCGCCTCTTTTTCGGTGGGGCCTGAGCGAGCGGGGTCGAACGCGCCGAGCACCAGGAGGCAGGCAAGCCCCGTGGTGAGGATGACCACGGTCTCACCGAGCGTGTCGTAGGCGCGATAATCCGCGAGGACGGCGGTGACCATGTTCAAGGCGCCGGTCTCTGTGACGGCGCTCTCGATGTAACGTGGTGAGACGTGGGTCGAGGCAGGTGCCTCAGGATGCCCCATGGTAGGCAGATCCCGCGCGGCATAGAACAAGATGGCCCCGGCGGCGACGAAGGGTAGCCATCCGAATCGTTGAAATAGATTCTGCACTGGCTAGTTCACCTTTCGGTGCGTTCGGTAGATAGCAGAGACGAAGAAGACGGTTGTGATGGCCGCGCCAATCGCTGCTTCCGTGAAAGCCACGTCGAGCGCGCCAAGAAGCGTGAATAAAATGGCGGAGAAGAAACTGAAACCGCCGAAAATGACCACGGCACCCAGGAGATCCGAAACTTGGAGCGCGGCGATGGCGCACAGGACCATCATCGCGAGAAACAAAGTCACGAGGGGTGCGATCATCGTCGGCAGGATGGGCTAGTCGCCGTCACGTGGGGATTCCCAAGGGACGAGGCCACTTCGATAGGCAGCTCGGCCGAGCGCGTGTGTGGCGGTGGGGTTCGCGAGACCGACGAAAAAAATGATCAGCACGATCTTCAAGCCGTTGAGGGTGGCGCCTTCGAGAACGGCCGTCCCCAACACCATGAGAGCGACCCCCAGGGTGTCGGACTTGCCCATGGCATGGAGTCGCGTGAAAAAGTCTGGAAGTCGGAGGATGCCGAGCGCACCCGTGAAGATGAAGAAGAAGCCCAAGCCGAGCAGAGCGCAAGCGATAGCATCGAAAACGGTCATGGGCCGGTCTCTTTGCCTTCGAAATATTTGGCGAGCGCCAAAGCCCCGATAAAGGTGATGAGCGTGTAGGACAGTGTGATGTCGACGAAGATGTCCTCGCGTTCGAAAATGCGGCCCATCAAGAGCACGAGCACGATCGTCTTGGTTCCGACGAGCCCTAGACCGCTCAAGCGATCCCATAGCGTCGGGCCCTGAAGGAGCCGATAGAGCGACACCAGCATCGTGAGAGCAATGCCGATCGTGAGTGCCATGATGAAAGTGGTCATTATCAACGGAGGCGTTGGGTCTAGCTCTCGTTAGTGCGGAACAGCGTGCGGACACGCTCTTTCATGTTTGAAGGTGACGGTTCCGTGCTCAAAAGAGGCTCTGCGGCGTCATCGGTGAGCGCGTGGACGACAAATTCGTCGCCGCGCACGTCGATGGTCACGGTCCCGGGGGTGAGCGTGATGGAGTTTGCGAGCGTTGCCCGCGCGATATTGTGGGGCAAAGGATAGTCGAATCTTACGACGGTCGGGCGGATCTTCATTTTCGGGCTCAGTACGATCTGCGCCACCTGAAAGCTCGAGACGACGATCTGCTTCGCGAGCCAAGGGACATAAGCGACGAGGCGAATCCAGGGAAAAGTCCAAAAGGGATGGCGCCCTGCCGGGCCTACCGGCGGAGAAAGCGCATAGAGCCTACACGTAGCCACTGCGATCGCCACCGAGCTCGCCGCGCCCGCTGCTAAGTGGAAGAAGTCTATCTTGCCGGAGAGGATCACCCAGAAGACGAAGAGCAATACGGCGAGCGGAGCGCTTTCGTGCAACGGGAGTGGCCCCGTCGAATTTTTCGGAGTTTCGGTTGGCGGCACCGCGTTTGCTCCATTGGCATGACGGTATGCGGATAAGAAAATCATAACATGAAATTGTAATATGATGGTCGCATGGCTTCCCCCTCCGAGCCGGAGAGCTCGCCTTTCGGAAGCCAGCGCATCTCCGATGGTCAGCAAACGGTGCACGACGCCGCTTTTGATCGCGAACGCCTGACACGTTCCGCAGGCACCGTCAGTATCGGCGTCATGGTCTCGCGGGTGCTCGGCCTCGTCCGCGAGCAGGTGCTTGCCTATTTGTTCTCGGCGCGCATCGTGTTAGACGCGTTCTACGCGGCGTTTCGACTGCCGAACTTGTTTCGCGACATGTTCGGCGAAGGCGCTTTGGGCAAAGCGTTCGTCTCGACGTTCTCGGAGATCCAAGAGAAAGAGGGAAAAGAGGCCGCGCTTCGTCTCGTGAGCGTGGTATTGAACGCGATGATCCTCGTGATGGCTGCGCTGACCTTGGCCGGCATTCTACATGCCGATGGCATCGTGGCCTGGGTCTTTCCCGGCGCGGGCTTCGACACACCGCTCGTTCCGGACGAAAGCTACGGCTTTGCAACGAAGCGGGACCTCACGGTGCGGCTCACGCAGATCATGTTCCCGTTCATTTTCTTCGCCAGCCTTGCCGCCCTCGTCATGGGTGTTCTCAACGCACGCGGGCGGTTCCTTGTTCCGGCGCTGGCTTCGGCGTTCTTCAATATCGGGTCGATCGTCGTCGGCGTGACCGGCTACTACATAGCGCCTCGCTACGGCCAGCATCCGGCCATCGGGATGGCGATAGGCGTGCTCGTGGGCGGTATCTTGCAGCTTATGTGGCAGCTTCCGTCCTTGTTTCGACTCGGGTACCGCTATCGTCCCAATTTCGACTTTCGAGACCCCTGGCTCGGGAAGGTGTTGCGTCTATTCGGGCCCGGAGCGCTGATCGCTTCGACCGTTCAAGTCAATCTGTTGGTTAACTCGATCTTCGCGTCGAGGGGCGAAGGGTGGATGACGTGGATCATCCAGGCGTTTCGCATTTTGCACTTACCGCTAGGCCTCGTCGCCGTCGCGGTCTCGGTCGCGACGCTCCCGGCCCTCAGTCGCGCGGCGGCCAAGAAGGACACAGACGGTTTTCGCGACACGTTCTCTTTCGCGACGCGACTCGTGATCCTGTTCACCGTGCCCGCCACGGTCGGTCTTCTCGTGCTGGCGCCTCCCATCGTACGTCTGATCTTCGAGCAGGGTCGTTTTTCCCCGTCCGATACGGTGCAAGTCGCTGGCGCTCTACGTTTCTACGCCGTCGGCCTCTTGAGCTTCGCCGCCGTCAAGATCGTGACGGACGGCTTCTATGCGCTCCAGGACGTCCGCGCGCCGCTCGTCGTCAGCCTCGCGAGCATGTTGGCGAACGCCGCTCTCAACTGGCTCTTTGTCGTTCGGCTCGGGCTCGATCACCGCGGCCTGGCGCTCGCGACGTCGACGACGATGACGACATCACTCGTTTTCCTGTGGCTTCTGTTTCGAAAGCGAAGCGGGCTCGAGCACTTAGGTGGCAGGACTGCGCTCGTGACCTTCGTTAAAACGGTGGTAGTCTCGGCGGTCATGGGAGCGTTCGCGTTTCTTACGTTTCTAGGGCTCGACGGCTCTCTCGGGCACGACGTAGTGTGGACGCGACTGCTGCAGGTAGTTAGCTCCATCCTCGTTGGCCTCGTGGTGTTTTTTTTCGGGTGCAAGCTTCTTCGAGTCCGAGAGCTGGATCAAGCACTCGCGGCATTGAAATAAGAACCTTCGGAGGTGAAATGGGATTTGTAAAGACGTGTATGCTCCTCGTTCTATTCTCGATGGCGGAGACCGTTGCGACGGCGCAGACGCAGCGGCCGTCGCCCAATTATGGCGAGCGGAGTACGGTCGATTTCGAGCTGCGTCGATGGCGCTCCGACCTTGTCTCGGAGATGCGTCTTTCGAATCCAGAGGGTATCGCCAGTAACTTCGACCCGGTGCTCGCTCTCGGCCTTCCGCAAAAGCGAACCTTCGATTATCATTTCAGGGTTCGTCTGACGAGAAAAATCAAGATCCGCGCGAATTGGTTCCGTGTCCGCTACGACGCAGACGCCATCGTTTCGGAGGATTTGACGATCTCGGGGATCACGTTTCCGACAGGCGCGATCTTGACGAGCTTTCTCGAACTCGAACAAAGACGGGGAGGCGTCCAGTTCGACTTTTGGAGTGGACAATATGGATGTGTGGCTGTCGCGGGAGAGTGGGTGCGTTTTAGCGCAAAGACCGACTTCAGCTCTCCCGGCGCCGAGGGGACTCCGGTGCCGCTCACGATGGACTTGCCGATTTTTGGTATTGCGTCGCGGCTCTATTTGACGCCCGCCCTCGCGGTGAGCGTGGAGGCGCTCGGGATGAAACGTGAGGAGACCGGTGTCATGACTGATGTCGACTTCTCGATAACCTACAATGCCGTCCCGAGTCTCGGCTTTTCCTACGGCTATCGAAACTCTTACAACCGGTTCAAGAACGTAGAGCCTGAGTCCCGGGCAATCTTTCGGCTGCGCGGTCAGTATTTCGGCGTGACGGTTCGGTTTTGAAGAAAGCGTTCCTTCATTACCTAGAGGTCGAGAGAGGTCTGTCGCCGAACACGATCGCGGCCTATCGACGGGACATCGCGAAGCTTGAGCTCTACGTGAAGAGCAACCGCAAGACGCTCGCGTCGCTGACGGCTTCGGATCTCCGGGATTTTCTTCGGGACTTGCATCGTCAGGGGCTTTCCCTGCGCTCGATCGCGCGCGTGAGCTCGGCGGTACGAGGCCTCTTTCGGTTTGCCGCTGCCGAAGGAACGATCCGAATCGATCCGGCAGAGCAGATCGACTCGGCCCGGCTTCCGAAGAGCCTGCCGCGCTACTTGAATTTGGACGAAGTGGACGGCCTTCTCGAAGCGTCCGATACCGCCATCCCGGAAGGGTTACGGGACCGGGCGATGCTCGAGCTGCTTTATGCCACCGGCCTAAGAGTTTCGGAGCTCATCGCGTTGAGGATCGCCGATTTCAATTTCGACATCGGCTATCTCGCGTGCCAAGGAAAGGGGCGCAAAGAGCGCATCGTGCCCTATGGGCGGTCCGCGAAACAGTGGATCGAGCGCTATCTCCGCGACGGACGCCCGGCTCTCGCGCGGAGGGCGCCAGATGCGCCAGATGCAGAAGATGCGATGTTCCTCAGCCGCTTGGGAAAAGCGATGACGCGCCAACGTTTTTTTCAGATCCTGAAAGCGTGCGGCCGAACCGCAGGGATTCGAGGCGCCTTGTCACCGCACGTCGTGCGGCATTCCTTCGCGACTCACCTGCTCGAGCGTGGGGCCGATCTGCGGAGCTTGCAGCTCATGCTCGGCCACTCGAATATTGGGACGACCCAGATCTACACGCATGTGAGCCGCGAACGGCTGCGGCGCATTTACGACAGCCATCATCCCCGCGCAAAAGCATCCAGCAAGTGAAGAAAAGTGTCTCCACAGGGGGACAGCCGATTGAGCTGGAAGGGTCCTTCAAATTCGGTACGATTCTTGCTACCTGCTCATGTACGGCCGTCGCCGAGGAGGTTGTTATGCCAAGCGCCGTTCGAGCCATTCTTTTTGTGTCCATGGCCTCGGCTTGCGGACACCATCACCCCGTTTATTACGAGCCTCCGCCGCCACCGCCCGGCTACGAGCATTACCATCGTCTAGCCTGCGACCACCTCGTGGAATGCCGATACCGCGGAGGACACCACTACTATCGCCCGCACTACGACCACGAGAGCTACTGGCACGTCCACCGTACGCGGGGAGGGCAGTACATGAAGTGCTACGTGGACCGGCAGCGCCACGGGTATCGATAAGTTTTCCTCAGATTTCGATAGCTGCGAGACGCCTTGCGCCCATGCGCATCGGAAGCCATACCGCGAGGGCGTTGACGACGAGTACGCACGAGAGCGCGCCCGCGATGATGAGCCACGCGCGCGTCTCGAGGGGTAACCCGCGATACTCCGCGTTCAGATAGAGATAGACGGGGACGGCTTCGAGAAACAAAATGACCGCGACGAAGGACGTTGCGGCGATCATATAGAGGAGCCCGCCAGCGCTTCCCGCGATCTGGGTGACGTTCTCGAACTTGAATCTCGGGAATATCGCTCCCATCCCGACGCCGAGCCCAACGATGCCGAAGGTGACGCACAGGATCGTAGCGGCTGAGAGCACGGTCATGAACGTCGTCGCGCCGAGAAAATGGTTGGAGGCGAGGGTCAGAATTTGAGACAGCACGAGGAGCGGTGGAATCGCTGTCCAGAACTTGCTCCACAGGAACCGATCCGCCGTGAGCGGTGACGAACGAACGATCCAGAACGCGAGCCCTTCAGCCGATATCGACGTGAACACGAAACGGACAGCCACCGCGGCGAGAACGAATCCAGCGAGGCCGAGATTCAAGAACGAAAAGAGATTCTGGAGAAAGAACGTAGCGAAGGTAAAGTTCGACGGCAGCACGCTGAAGTTATAGAGATAGACGACGACGAGCGCTAAAAGCAGCAGGAGCTGGGACCACTGGGTCGCGTCTCTCGCGAACGTCCGCATATCTTTCAACAAGAGCGAGCGAAAGCGCACTTCGAACGGAAGCGTGACAGCCTCTAGGATTCGGTCTACGACCGGTAGTGACGAGAACTTCGCCGGCCGCGACTCCTGCGCTCTCGAATAGCCTAGATAGTAGACGGCGCGGGCGAGCCAACAGCCAAGGACGGTCGTCGCGGCGGCCGTGCTCCACAAAAGCGCCAAAGGCATCGCAGGAAGGGGCTCGGCGCGGCGTCCGGCAATGAGCAGGCTCGTCGCCCACGAGCTCGGAAGTAGCGACGAGCTCGGGGTCTGGAATGCCGCGAAGAACTCGCTGATGTCGTAGATGGAGCGCGGGTTCAAGAGCTTCTCCGGCTGCTGTACGCGAATGAGAAACACGAGCAACACGACGAACAACGCGGCGAGTAAAACGAGCATCTCGCGAACTCGCCGGGCGGGGAAGACGGCCATGAGCACCGATGTCACCATGCTGCCGACGGTGGCGGCAATCACGACGAGCGGCGCGAGCGCGAGCGCTGCCGCACCGAGAAACTGCCAAGGCGCCGGCGACGTCAAAGCGAAGGCTGCGTAGATCGGAATGCTGAAGAGGACGACCATCCAAGAGGACTGGAGGCCTGTCAAGACGAGCCTCGAGCCGTAGGGGCGGGCAGAGAGATCGGGCTGCTGACGAGCAGAGAAAGATCCTCCGACAAATATTGCGTGGAAAGTGCCGTGACGACGGTGCTCGCGAAGAGCAACGTCAAGATGAAGGTCGAAGTTGTGCCCAGCACTTGATGAGTGAGCGGCGCTGTGAACTCTGCGAATTGACCGATATAGAGGAGCATTCGGTAAAAGCCGCCGAAAACGAAAAGGCCGAAGACGAGCCCCACAAAGGCGAACAAGAAGCCGCGAAGTACCTCGCTCTTTCCGGCTTTTTGTCTCCGGTTGCGGAAGGACTGCCATGAGGGAACGAGCAGGGCGGCGACCTGGCCGGGCGTGAACTCGAATCTCACCGCTCAGCTTTCCTCAGATTCGCGAAAGCCTTCGCCGGAGGTCAATTTCAAGAAAATCTCTTCCAGGTCGTGGCGCTCGGTCTCGGCCTGGCTCTTGAGCTCATCCATCGTGCCGCAGGCGACGAGCTCGCCTTTCATGATGATCCCGATGCGATCGCAGAGCTCTTGGGCGACTTCGAGCGTATGCGTGGAGACAAAGATGGTGTGGCCCTTGTCGCAGTATTCGCGGAAGACTTTCTTGATGAGCCTCGCGCCCTTGGGGTCGAGACCGACCATCGGCTCGTCTACCACGAGCACTTTCGGCTGGTGGACGAACGCGGCCGCCATGACGAGGCGCTGTTTCATCCCATGCGAGAAGCTCTCGATGAGCTCGCCGCGGACGTGTGACAGCTCGACGAGCTCCAAGAGCTCGTCGATGCGGCCCTGGAGACCGTTGCCGTCGAATCCGTAAATGCCTGCAATGAAGCGCAGAAACTCGTTGGCCGAGAGCTTCTCGTAGAGGAAGGGTCGATCGGGAATGAAGCCGAGGGCCGCTTTGGCCTTGACGGGCTCGCGTTCGAGGTCGTGGCCTCCGAGATAAACACGGCCCGATGTGGGCTGCAAGAGGCCCGCGATCATCTTGATGGTCGTCGTTTTGCCCGCGCCGTTCGGTCCTAGAAAACTGAAGAGCTCGCCGGCGGGAACGTGGAGCGAGAGGTTTTTCACCGCTTCATGCGAGCCGTAGCTCTTGTGGAGCTCTTCGAGTCGGATCATCGGGTCTCCAAGACTTCGATCGTTGCGCCCCGACCTAGAATCTTGAGGATCTCGTACTGCGTCTCGAGTCCTCCCGTGAGGAGGCGCACGTGCATGGGATCGGCCGGGAACTGCCCAAAGGTCGGGTCGACGGCGAGCCACTTGCCGACCCACACTTCAGGCCATGAATGGTAGTAGAACTGGCCTCCCGTATAGGCGAGCCCGGTGGCGACCCGCGAGGGGAGATCGACAGCTCGGGCGAGCGCCACGAACAGGACCGCATGCTCGTTGCAATCTCCCACACGGTTGTCGAGCACTTCTCGGGCGCTCGGGATCGAGAGCGTCGGTGATTTCGCGAGGTTCTCGAAGACCCAATCACTCAGCGCCCGCGCTTTGTCGATATCTGCGAGCCCACCGGTCAGCGATTCCACTTGTTTGCGGATCTCGGGATCGTCGGATTGGATGAAGGCATCGGCGCGGAGCGCGTCTCTGATCTCATCCTCGGACAAGACGTCGCGCCCGACATAGGGAGCCCTCTCGCGCTCGATGTGGAGATTGCCTTCGTTGAGGCTTTGCCGTCCGCCCACAATCGCATCGAAGCCGTCCGGGAACCTCTCGAGCTTCAACACGACCACGTCCAGATCGGCGGCCTCTCCTGCGAAACCTCGCGCGGGGACGGCCGAGGCGAACAAGATGTCGGGTGCTGCGCCTGCCTCTCGTGCTTGAAGGCTGCTCCCAGGGGCTTCTTTCTGGAGAGTCCAGCCGAGCGGTGTCTCTTCCTGAAGCACTTCACCCTTATCGTTGACCCAGGCGGTTGTCGTCAGCCCGGCGAAGGTCGTTTGGAGGCGGAACGCTTCTTCTTCGCGCCCACCCCAGCGCACGATCTCCGGGTCTTTGACCTCGATCGTCGCTTCGCCTTCGGAGAGCGTCATCGGATCGAAAAGACGGACGCGATAGGTTTCCCCGCTCGTCCAACCATTCGACGCGAGCGAGTAGTACAAGTTCAAGGGCAGCAATATGGGCTCGTCGAGCGTTCTCGTTTCCGTCCTCTCCGACCGGCTCGAACGGATGGTGAGTTCGAGCTGGTCGCCGTCGACTCTCCCGAGCACGGTCGTCGCGAACGGGGAGCAGCGCGACGACGTTGTGAGCTGGAACTTGAACGTCCGAAGCTCTCCTCGAGAACCGGTCGTAGCCGTTCCCTCCATCTTCATTTGACGCTCCCGTCCGAGAAGCTTCAGCGTGAACTCGCCGCTCTGCTCGGCGCGATAGCCGTTTTCGAGGGGTGTGAGACGTTCGCGGATATAGCCGATCCGCTCGCCGCGATAGAAGACTCCGCGCTGCGTCAGCTCGGCCTCGCCCGTGAAGCCAGTGAAGATCGAGCCGCTCGACGCGGACAGGTCGATGAGGGTCGAGGCTTCGGAGCGTGCGTAGCTTCGCGAGATATGGAGGCCGAGGAGCCCGAGCCACATCGACACGATCGCGATGGATAGAAACCGCCCTGGGCGAATGCTCATAGAAGATGGAGACGAATGGAGGTGAAGTCAGTATAGCATGGGTACTTACATGGGAGCCCGTCGGTGCGGTTGAAGGTCGCGAGCGATCGTCCCGAGCCCGATGTGATTCGTCGGGCCGTATTGTCGCTTGGGAGAGGCGGTGTGATCGCTTATCCAACCGAGACATTCTACGGGCTGGCTGTGTCTGCCTTCGATCTAGAAGGGTGTCGCCGTGTGTTCGAGATCAAGGGACGCCCTCGTTCGCGTGCGCTGCCGCTCATCCTCGCGAACGCGTCGCAGCTCGCCGACATCGCGGTGGCGCCGTCGGCTCTCATGCAACGTCTCGCCGAGAAGTTCTGGCCGGGGCCGTTGACGCTTGTGGTGGAAGCGTTGCCCGTGGTCGCGGCGGCGTCCGAGGACGGGACGGTCGCGCTCCGCATCAGTAGTCTTGCGGTCGCGAGGGCGCTCGCATTGGCGGCGGGGCCGGTGACATCGACGAGCGCGAACGTCAGCGGGAGTCCGCCCGCGATGACGGCCGAGGAGGTCGAGGCCGGGCTTGGCGAGCTTATCGATGTGGTCCTCGACGGGGGCGCCACGAGCGGCGGGCGCGCTTCGACCATCGTCGACATCACGGGATCGACGCCGAAGCTCGTTCGAGAAGGGCGAATCGAATTTGCCGATGTGTTGGCCCTCGTTGAAAAAGACGGGATTGATGGGAAATGACTGCATTTCTTGACTTAGAGTCGCTACAAAGTTAGTATGGACTTCAACTTGCAGGGATTTTTGCTTGGATATGCGGGATGGGGTCCGCCGAAATGGCGCACGGATTTCATGAGTAGAGGCCTTCAGGCAGCCGCGTTCGCTGGTGTTGTCGTGATGGTTGGCTGCGCTTCGAAGCGGGATTTCACTCCTGCCACCGTCCCTTCCTGGAACGTCGTCCAGCAAATGACGCTCTCGCCTCCAGAAAGCCTTTCGGGCGGCGAGCGGCGGCGCTTCGAAGAGGGCTGGAGCGCGCTTCAGCAAGGAAACCTCGAGTCCGCGGAGTCCAACCTTTCGCGGCTGGGTCGAAAATATGGCTGCAGCCCGGAGGTCACCACGGCGCTCGGGTTTCTCGAGCTGCGTCTCGGTAGCTGGCCTGCCTCGGTGCAATACTTCAGTACCGCGCTGGCGGAGCGACCAGGCTTTGGGCCGGCAGAGAGCGGCTACTTCCTCGCGGCGCTCGCGGCGGGAAACGAGGAGCAGGCTTATGAGCGGCTGCTGCGTGTTCAAGAAGCTTCTCCCGATCATCCGCTCATCGATCGCTACGCTTCCACCTTGCAGGTAAACGTGGCCGAGGCTCGGCTTGGTACTGCGAGGGAGTTGATGGAACAAGGCCGCAACGAGGACGCCGCTTCGGCCTATGCGCGCGCGCTCGAAGTCGCCCCTGAGGTCGGTGGGCTTTACATCGAAGCCGCGGAGGCCGCCCGTGCCGCGGGCTTGCACGCGCAGGCCGTGTTGCACGCGGAGCGCGCCACGGAGCTCGAGCCCCAAAACGGCGACGCGTTTCGCATCCTGGGCGAAGCTCGCTACGCGAGCGACAATCTTGCTAGAGCGCTAGAGGCCTATCGCGCGGCAGCGCGGCTCTCTCCGCGCGATGCGGACGTCATAGCGCGCTTCGACGCCATCGAAGCGGAGTACGAAGAGCAAAACTTGCCACCGGAATACGAAGGGATTGGTGAAGCGGATCGGTTGACCCGGCAGCAGTTGGCTGCGCTCTTGTATCTCGAGCTGAGAGACGCCTATGACGGTGTGCCGGAGACGACCCGTGTCATCGCGACGGATATTGGCGATAGCTGGGCTCAGACCTTCATCCGCCATGTCGTGGGGACGGGCATTCTAGAAGTGTTTCCGAATCATATGTTCCAGCCGCAAGCTTTCGTCCGCCGCGCCGACCTCGCTGATGGCCTTGCGGCCGCGATCGAGATTCTTGCGCCGACGGCTTACAACCTTGCGCGGGAATCGTCGCGCTTCAAGCAAAATTTTCCCGACCTGTCATCGGAGAATATTCACTACGAGTCGGCAGCCCTGTCGATCTCGCTGGGCCTTTTGATGGCTCGGGCGAGCGGGGATTTCGATCCGCAGAGTCTAGTGAGCGGATCCGAGGCGGTGTCGGCGGTCGAAGTGCTCGCGGCGCACATGGCTCCTTGAGCCAGACTCGCGTACAATATCAGGCACGAGAGCAAAACTAACTGGCCGAGGGAGTGTAAGGTCAGAGACCGAAGGGAAGGGAACCGAAAATGGTAACCGCTGAGCTCTTCCGTCAGGTGCCGCTGTTCTCAGGTCTCGAAGAAGAAGACTTGTCCAGCCTCATCAACGTCGCGTCACGCCGGAAATATCCGAAAGATGCGGTGGTGTTCTTCGAGAACGAAATCGGCGACGCGCTCTTCATGATCCTCTCGGGCCGCGTCAAGGTCACGATCCTCTCAGACGACGGCCGGGAGATCATCCTGTCCATGCTCTCGGAGCACGATTTCTTTGGCGAGATGAGCCTTCTCGACGACGAGCCGCGCTCGGCCACCGCCATCGCGCTCTCGGAAACCGAGATCCTCGTCCTCCATCAGAAGGATTTTCTCTCGATTGTCGAGAAACGGCCGCGCGTGCTCGTCAACCTTCTCTCCGTGCTCTCGTCACGTCTGCGTAAAGCCAACCAACAAATCGGCAATCTCGCGCTCCACGACGTGTATGGTCGCGTCGCGCGTATCCTTCTTGAGATGGCGAGCGAAGACGGAAACCGGCAGCCGGATGGCCGCGTCGTGTTTCGCCGCCCGACTCATCAGGAGATCGCGAATATGATTGGCGCGACGCGTGAGACCGTGTCGCGAATGATCAGCGATCTCAACAAGCAAGGCTATATCGAGATCGCCGGCAAGAACGTGATCATTCAAGACGCACTCGCAAAAGAATTTGCCCGCCCTTGAAACCAGTGGCCGGACCCTAAATTTGCTCCGAACTTTCTTTCATGCCTGGGAGCGCAAGCTCGCCTATAACGATGACCGCGAGCGTCGTGTTCTGCCGTTCGAGTGGGGCGCCGAATATCTCCCGAGCTTCGCCGATTGGACGAACCCCAGCTTGGCAACCGGCCCAACCGCCCCAACTGATGACCCGACCGGTAAGCCAACCGGTAAATCAACCGGTAAAAATGACGCGCGCCATGTGCTTCACGAGCACACGCAAGAAGCGCTCGCGAAGAGCGCAGACTATTTCGAGCCGGGAGACGTGAGCGATATCGAACTGTTGGACGGCGAGCTCACCTTCACGTCCTCGGCGACGACCGGTGTCCCGGAAAACGATCGCGTGCACGCCCGTTTCTATCCGGGGAGCGCCAGGAAAAAAAACCGTGGGGGCGGGCCGGCCGTGGTCGTTATACCTCACTGGAACGCGAAAGAAGGCGCTCAGGATGGGTTGTGCAAGCTCCTGAACCGATTTGGGCTGACGGCGCTCAAGCTCACCCTGCCTTATCACGAAGCGCGCCGCCCGGGAGGGCTCGCACGAGCGGACTTTATGCTCAGCCCGAATGTGGGGCGCACGCTTCAGTCTTGCCGCCAGGCGGTCCTCGACGCCCGCAACGCCGCATCGTGGCTCGAGAGCGAAGGCTACGGTCCACTCGGCATCGTCGGCACCAGCCTGGGCTCAGCCATCGCATTCGCGGTCTATGCCCATGAGTTGCGGCTCGACGCCGGCGTGTTCAATCACATCTCGCCTTACTTCGCCGACGTCGTGTGGCGCGGCATCTCGACACGGCAGGTGCGAGAGGGGCTCGAGGGGGGGGTCGGCCTCGAGGAGCTTCGCCGCCTGTGGCTGCCTCTGAGCCCGTTCAGTTATTACGAGCACCTTCGCAACCGGAGCCGGCCGTCCCTTTTGATCTACGCCCGCTACGACCTCTCGTTCCCGCCGGATCTTTCGAAGCAGCTTTTGCGTGATGTCGGGAGGTTGGACATCGAGCGGGAGGTCTACGAGCTCCCGTGCGGGCATTACACAACGGCGAAATTTCCCTTCAACTGGATGGACGGGCTCCGCATCGCCCGGTTTTTGTTGGGGAAGTTGAAACCGAGGTCTCACTCTCCAAAAAAGTAGGTCGCACCGAAAAAAAACTGGCGCGTGTATTGGTCGAAGCTCTGCGGGATGTACCAACGATACTCGACGCGGGCCGCAACGTTGTAGAGGAAGTAGATCTCGACGCCGGCGGCGACATGCGCGGCCGCCTCGTATTCCGACGAGTCGACGACCTCCGACGAGACGAGCCTATCCTGGCCGTTCTCGTCCGGCTCGAACACGAGATCGGTTCGCTTTTTGCCGCGACGGACCAACCCGCCGCCAGCGAGAATGTAGGGGTGGAACGGCTGTCGTCTCCCGATGTTGTAAACAAACGTTCCGTCTATCTGGTAGCGGTTCGTCTGGAAGCGAAACGCCGGCAAGGCCGGGACGTCGTCGACAGGAACCCCATCCTCGGCGTAGACGCGGTTCGAGCGGGCTAAGTTGAAACCTGTTTCGAGGCTGAAGTTGTCGTTGAATCGCAACCCGAAAAAACCGCCGACGACGAACGTCCGTCCGAGATTCAGCTCCGGATCTTTCAGGCTGGCGAAGCCGGCGCCGCCTCCGAGCTTGAACTTGTGGCTCTGAGCTTCGACGGATTGGGTGGCCGCGAGCGCGTAAAGGACTACCACAGTGATGAGTGCGGCCGGGCGAAGTTGCATGCAAAAACCTCCTGAAGGCGAGATTCTAACAATTTGGAGACGTCGGCGGGAGAGGAGGCGCATCCTGCTCTCGAGGTCCGCGACTGAATCCCTTGTTGCGAGGATGCGCCCTGTCGCTTCCACTCACTCCTTTTTTCTTCCCAGCGCGCGCTTGGCGCCTCGCCCGTGTTACAGAGACTGGATACTAGCCTCTAACCGCTCAGAAACGAGGATCTTATTCACAGTTTCGAACTTCGTCCAAGCGCAGCCTGCGGCCGCAACCAAAGGGGATGGCCACAGAGGCACAGCGCGGCGGAGCCGCAACCAAATTGGAGGACGGCTCCGCCGCGCTGTGTCTCTGTGGCCATTCTTAAGTAAGGCGCCTCATGCACACGATTTGAGGACCGGCCGAGCTTTCAGGTTTACCTGACTAGCGGTAATTTCGGTCGAGCTCTTTCGTCAGGTTGCGCGCCCGCGCCGACGCCGTCGAGTGGCTGCCCAGGAGGAAGTTTAGCGCTTCCGGCGGTCCGTCGTGCTTGCGCCCGAATTTTCGCCACAACTCGGACGCTTTGCTCACGTCGTAGCCCGCCTCGTAAGCGTAGCGGAGCCCGACGCGGTCTGCCTGATCTTCGTGCTGGCGGCTATATCGGTTCGTGAAAGCGAGTGCGCCGAGCGCGGCCCCGGTGCTCAAGAGGCTCGGGCCGACGTCGCTCCTTCCGCCCGGTCGCTCGCACTCGTTGGCTCCGCGGCTCGATGCACCTTCGGTGACGGCGAGCACGGAGGCGAGCGCGAGATTGGTCCACAGGCTCCGTTTGAACTGGCGCCGGGAGTGCTCATAGGTCGTGTGGGCAAGCTCGTGGCCGAGGATGATGGCGAGCTCGTCGTCATCCATCGCGTCCAGAAGCCCGGTGAAAACGAAGACGGAACCGTTGGGTGCTGCCATCGCGTTCCACGCGCTGTTCTCGATGACGTAGGCTCGGAAATCGGACGTTTGCCGGTAAGAAGGCACCAGGCGGTCGATGATCGTGCGGACGCGCTCGACGTCACGCCCGGAACGAAGGAGCTTCCCCAGATTCTGACCTTGCTCGAAGGCGCGTCCGTCGCGGCGCCAGCGCTCCTCGGTCTCGTCGAAGGCGGACCGAAGCTGCCCTTCGAATAGAGCCGAGCCGTTGGGCTTGGCTTCCACTTTGCGAGCGAGGATCGTTCCGTCGGGAGTGCGATAGCCGTGGACTTTGACCTCGTAGTCGAGCGGGATGGCGTCGAAGCTGCGGGCGGCGCCTTTGCCGATGAAGCGCGTGCTCTTGGTGGCTTTGGCCGCTGTCCCTCGACGATGAGGAGCTCGTCGTAGCGCCACTCGACATAGCCATCGAGCTTGACGACCTCTCCCGCGAAAGCAGCCGTCGAGGGGAATTGGAGTGCTAGGACGAGCACTAGCAGGCTGAAGAACGAAGTAAACCTAGAAGCGCGAGCGAAGAGCGAGCATCAAGCAATAGAAGCGTCCGCATGTCGGCCTCCTTTCGAGGGGTCTTTACCCTTGCATGGAGCAAACCTCGTGCCGCACGGTGGTTGGCATAACCAAAGGACTTACGCCGATCAGTGTCCCATGAGGAGGTCAATCGGCGTTTTTTAGCGAGGACATCGGCTCCGCTTGCGCAGCCGGGACGCGGTCGCTAAGATGGCGGACACGATAGGAATGAAAAAGGAGTCACTATGCGACTTTTGATCGTTACACTTGCGCTCGCCGTGAGCACGGGCGGCTTCGCCCAGGACGACGACGCCGAACGGCGCATCACCAATTACATCAAGGAAAACGCGAAACCTGACGAGCGGCTCGTCCTCTCGGTTCTCTACAACGAGGTGTTTACCACCCTCGCCGAGCGGGCCGCCCTCGACAAGCTTACGGGTGCGTTCTTCCGCATCCCGCTCTTTGTCATCGAGTTCGAGGACCGGCAGGGGCGTCTTCCAACTCTGGAAGACATTTCCGGCCAATTCGCTTTCTACGGTCCCGAGGCGGCCGATGTCGTGTTGAGCGTGATGGAATCCGACCCTCGCGTCCCGAAATTCATCGAGCGGGATCCGAAGACCGGCGAGATCACCCGGATCGACATTGACGCGGTGAAGGCTGACGCGCGGTTCAACCGGGCGGTCGAGCGGACGCTCACCGGCTGGGAAGGCAAGCGCATCCCCGCTATCTCGGGCACGAGCTATAGCGGTGAAGAGATGAGCTTTGGCCAATTCTCAGGCAAGGCTGTGCTCGTCTATGTGTGGTTCACGAACTGCCCGCCATGTGTCAAGATTGGGCCGGAGCTCGTAGCGCTTCAAGAGACTTACGAAGACAAGGGCTTCACGGTCCTGGGGCTCAACGCGGACAGGATCCTGAAATTGAAATATGACGACGCCTATCGCGCGGAATATGCGAAGAAGATCGGCGTGAACTATCCGAATCTTCACCTCACGGAGGACGTTCGAGCCTCGCTGGGTAACGTGAACATCTTTCCGACGTTGTTTCTCGTGAACGGCTCAGGCACCATCGCCAATCACTTCGTGAATTTTCAGCCTCGCGAAACCCTTGGTCCTGCGATCGAGAAGGCGCTCGCGACGCCCGAGAGTGGCGGCTTCTAACACCATTCGGCCCCATTCGGAGGTCACAATCTTGCAAGCCAGACGAATCGAGATGCCGTTCAAAGTGGCATCGTAACGTTCGAAAGAAACGGAGCTCAAGTACATGACGAAAAAGCTAGGGATGTTGGGATTAGTGTTTGGTGTGGCCGCGATGGTCGCGGCCCCGGTCGTAATGGGTCACGGAAACAAGGCCGGGTCCAGTTCTGCGAAGATCGGGGGTGGGGAAGTCAAGGTGGATTTCACCGGACCGGAATCCAAGGGTCGGGACGTGCTGGGCATGCTTCCTCCCGGAGGCTATTGGCGGATGGGCGCGGATCGAGCGACAACGCTCACGACGGCTGTCGACTTGAAGTTTGGCGATATGGTGGTCCCAAAGGGGAGCTACAAGCTCGTCGCGCATTTCGACGAGAACAAGACGTGGACGCTCATCGTGGCGGAAGACCTTACTGGCAGCTTCAAGCCGACGAACGTCGTCGGTAAGGTTCTCGGCGTCGTCTCCAAGCTCGATACGGCGGTCAACAACATGACGATCAAGCTCGAGGGGAGCGGCGACGACGGCAAGCTCATTCTCGATTGGGGAACGGCGCGGCTGACGGCCCATTTCTCGGCGGCCTAATCGGGCTTTCCATGCGAATCGTCCCCGCACCCGCTCGACGGGTGCGGGGTCTCGTGTTTTTGGTGCTTGCTCTTTGGACGAGCTCGGCCGGCGCGCACGACCTCTGGTTGGTGGCGGGGAAGTATCGTCTCGCTCCCGGCGAGCTCACCCGGGTCTTTATCAATAGCGGAGATCAATTTCCCGAGAGCCTGTCGCTCGTCGGCGAGCTTCGTCTCGCGACGGTGGCGGTTCATGGACCGCTCGAGGTTCGGCGTATCAGCGCGTTTCGCGTGGATGGGAAATCGTTGAGCTTCGATTTACAGGCGACAGCCGTCGGGAGTCACGTGCTCGCGCTCGGGACGCGTCCTCGTCGCGTCCGTCTCAAGGCAGATGACTTCCACGACTATATCGAAGAGAATGGGCTCGAGCGCATCCTCGCGCTTCGCGACGAGCTCGGCGAGAGCGCGGATGCGGCCGTCGAGCGCTACTCGAAATGGGCGAAGGCCACGATTGATGTCGGCGGCGTCGGCGATCCGGAGTCCGAGAGCGAGAAGGATACGGAGCCGTCATGGTCGAGACCGGTAGGGCATAGGATCGAGATCGTACCTTCCCGCAACCCGAACCGCGTCCTGCCTGGAGAAGAGCTCGAGGTTCAGCTGCTATACGAGGGCCAGCCGCTCGCCGACATGCCGATCTTTGGCGGGAAGGCGGGAGGGCCTCGCGGGGAGATCAAGACGAAAACGGATGGAAGCGGCAAGGCGGTCGTGACGATTCCGTCCGACGGGCGTTGGTATTTGAGCTCGATCCATCTCGTGCGGTTGGACGACGATCCCCAGATATCGTGGGAGAGTTTTTGGTGTACGTTGACTTTTGAGATCGAAGAACCAGGCGAGAGGATCCACTGACATGAAGAACGTGCCGATCATGCTGCTCGGATTCGGCAATGTCGGCCAGTCGATAGCACGGCTGGTCGAGCAGAACGACGGCTACGCGCGTGAAGGCGTTCGACTGACGATCCACTCGATCTTCGATCGAAGTGGCGGCGTGGCCACCGAGGGCCACGAGTTAGGGGCACTCGTAGACGCCAAGAGAAAGCAAGGACGTGTGCGCGCGATCGAAGGCGCCCGGGAGCTTGCACTCGATAGCGCTCTCGACGCCCTCTTGGGGGGCGTGCTCGTCGACACGAGCATCACGGATGCGCAAACGGTGAGCCGGGGTTCACCCCTGCCTGCGGGGCGCTTGAGCGCGGCGTCCCAGTTGTTTTCGCGAGCAAAGGGCCGCTCGTCGCGCGCTACGGCGAATTATCTGCTCTCGCGCAAGCGAACGGTGCGAGGCTTGGGGCCTCGGCCGCGGTCGGGATGCCGCTTCCGAGTCTGGAAGTCGGCGTTTTGGGGCTGCGCGGGACGAAGCTGAGCCGCTTCCGCGGTGTTTTCAACGACACGACGAATCAAATATTGCGCGATCTCGAGGCTGGCATCTCTCTAGAGAAGTCCATCGAGAGCGCGCGGCTCGAAGGCACGATCGAAGAGGACCCTTCTCTCGACCTCGATGGCTGGGACGCTGCCTACAAGCTCTTGATTCTCGCTCGAGCGATCTGGGATCCGGCGCTCATGCTCGCGGATGTCAATACGATGGGAGTCGGTGCGATCGGCAAGAAAGAGCTCGATGATGCCCGCTCGCGCCGGCGCCGTATCCGCCTCGTCGCGACGGGCGAGCGCGAGGCTGACGGGTCGGTCCGATTGAAGACCGAGCCCGCGTTCCTAGCGCCCGAGGATCCGCTCTACGATCTCGGACCGGGGGAGAAAGGCGCGGTCTTCGAGACCGATGTCATGGGGACGATCACGGTGCGCAGCAGCAAAGGCGGACCGCTGGCGACGGCCACCGCGGTCATCAAGGACGTTTTGAACATCGCCGCACCTCCGGTGCTGTAGTCTTCCCTGCCTCCAAACTCAAAACAGGGATCCTTGTTCGGGGCCGTCTGGCTCGGCGACGCTGCGCAATACTGGGTAGCGCTCTATGAGCGACGCGGGTGCAAGAACTTTCCGCTTCTCGATGCGCGCGCGAATCTGAAGTGCATTGACGACCGCTTGGCCGCGAAAGTGGTTGTTCGTAATGACATAGGTCTCGGAGGCGTTCTCGTTCACTTCGGAGATCTTGTCCATCCATGGGTCGAGCTCCTCTTCGCTGTAGAGATAGCCATAGCGGGCATCGCGGCCAGCATCTTCCCGGAACCAGTCCTGGTAGTTCCGTCCGTGGAGCCGTACGTACCCGATAGGCCCCGTGGCGCGGTTCGAGGGACCTATGGAATGGCCGATCCGCGGCTGGTCGATATTGCAGAAGGCAATAGCTCTTTGTGTCAGGAAGTCGAAAAACGCTCGATCGTTCCAGGACGCATGGCGGATCTCGACGACGAGTGGATAGCCCGCAAAGCGGTCGAGAAGCTTGTTCAGATAGTCTCGGCTCTCGGGATCGTTCTTGAACGAAAACGGGAACTGAAGAAGGAGGCCGCCCAGAAGTTCGGCATCAATGAGCGGGACGAGAGCTTGCTTGAACGCTCGCTCGTCTCGAGACCCCGAGCTTCGTTCGTGGGTGAAGCCTTGAAACAGCTTCAGAGTGAACCGAAAACCGGCCTTTGCGGCAGCGCGCCGTGCCCAGGACGCGGTCGTTTTCGGGTTTGGGATGCGGTAGAAGGGACTGTTGATCTCGATAGTGTCGAAATAGCGCGCCAGGTGTACGAGACCGTCCGTACGGGGTGTCTTCGGATAAACGATGCCTTCCCAGTCAGGGTAAGACCAGCCAGCGACGCCAACGCGCACCGGCGAGGCGGTCTCGCTCAGCTCGCGGGAAGATTGAGCGTCTGAATCCACTCGTTGGCTTGGTCCCGCGAACGCAATGTGCGGTAATCGCGCCAAGCCTCCCGCGCTTCACGGTTACGCTCGACGAAATCAGCGAACTTGGATCCGTCGTGATCGTCCTGGATGATTTTTTCGAGCTTTTCCTTGAGATCGCCATCGAGCGACTCTACGAAGGCGTCTTGTTCCTTTAGCGTTTCCTCCATACTGGGTTTGGGAACTTGAATGTAACGCCCGCGTGTATCCGATTCGAGCGCCCACACTAGCTCGCGGGTCTCTGGGTCGTTGTGGTCTTCGAGGACGTTGAATACACGGCCCGAGTCCCCATCGAGATAGTAAGTCCGTTCAACGGAGTCATCGCTGAAAGCAACGAGTACCGCTTCCAGATCGACCTTCACAGCTTGTTATCCCTCCTGCGCTTTTCGGCGTCCTTCGCCTGGTTTGAGATGCGACATCGTGTAAACGTGCGTGTTAATAGCAGTCGGCGTTTCGGCGTGTCGTCAAGAGTTCGTGGTTGGTGAGACGCTTGTGATTCTAGCTGAGTTCGATTCCTTGCGGCAAGCGCGACTTCTCAGCATTTGAGCGTCTCGTTCGGTCCAAGAAAGCAAGTATATCAGCTTCCAGTTGTCGGCCTTCTTCGTTCCTGGGTGTGCAGTGGGTGGGGCGGTCGCCGCGTCGGTGACGAGTCATCGGGAAAGATTGAAAGCCGGAACCTGATTTGAAACTATTCTATTTGTGCTTCCAGACGGGTTGGCGCCGCTCGCGAAGAGCGCGAACGCCTTCTTTCGCGTCCTCGGTGGACATGAGCTGATTGAGGTACACGGTTTCCACGTGCCGGAGCCCCTCGTCGAAGGGAAGATTGACCGCGTCCGAGATGGCGCGTCGCGCGAGGCGGAGCACCGGTGTCGAAAAACTCTTCAAGTACTGAGTCCATTTTTCGACTTCCGCATCCAGCTGGGCAGGAGCAATGGCCCGCGTGATGAGGCCTATGCCTTCCGCTTCTTTGGCGTCGTAGATCCGTCCCGTGAGGATCATCTCGTAGGTGCGGTGCAATCCGACGAGCCGCGGGTAGATCACGGGCGCGACGGAAGGGAAGAGACCTGCCTTGAGCTCCGGCTGGCCGAGCTTCGCGCCCTCCGCGGCGAAACAAAAATCGCAGACGGCCGCGAGCTCGCATCCCGCTCCGAGCGCCATCCCTTTAACGACCGAGATGCTCACCAATTCGAGCTCCACCAAACGGCGAATGACCTCGTGAAACATCTCGAGCAATTGATAAACGTTCTCGTCCGTATGCTCGGCGATGTCGAGTCCGCTCGAGAAAGCTTGGTCGCTGCCGGTGAAGACGACTACTTTGACAGACTCGTCCAGATCGAGCTCTCCGAGCGTACTGGAGATCTCTTCGAGTGCCGCCAAGCTCAGTGCGTTCGCCGCCTCCGGACGATCCAGTGCGATCTTCGCAATACCGCTATCGACCTGAAAACGAATGTAGTTCAGCGTTTTGGGGCCGCTCGGTGCTGCCAGAGCGTCGAGGGATTCGTCCATTAGAAATATGCTAGCACATGGAAATGCCGGTGTCTCTGGTCCCCGCGTAAAATCTATGCTAGAAAAGACAGAGACTAGGGTCCGCGCAAGAATAAGTTCGTATTTTCGGGCCCCGTCTAATAAAGGGCGCCCGGCTGGCAAGGCGTGAGGAGCGAATAATATCCAGATCTATGCCTGATACATAAAAGACGAGCAACGCAACCAGACCGGATGCGACGTCCCAAAATGTGAAGTTATTCTTGCGCGGGCCCTTAGCGCCACCAACCATGCACGAAACGCGTGAAAGCCGAATGCTGAATGCTGATCGAGTTTACTTAGACTACAACGCGACAACACCTCTCGCGCCCGAAGCGCTCGAGGCGATGTTGCCATTTCTCTCTGAACACTTCGGCAACCCGTCGAGCATTCACGGGTTCGGGCGTCCCGCAAAAGAGGCCCTCATCGAATCGACCGATGCCTTTGCCTCTTTCTTAGGGGCGAGGCCTGAAGAGTTGGTGTTCACCAGCGGGGGAACGGAGGCCGGCAATCTCGCGCTTCTCGGTGCTGTGGCCGCGCGCCGAGACGACGGGCGCCGTCACATCGTGACTTCGAATGTGGAGCACCATGCGGTGCTCCAAGTCATCGAGGAGCTCGAGCGCCGGGATTGGCCTGTGACCATCGTGGAGGTCGACGAAAGAGGCGAGCTGACGCCCGATAGACTTAGAGGCGCACTCCGCGAGGACACTCTTCTCGTTTCCATCATGGTGACGAATAACGAGACCGGGGTTGTACAACCCGTGGGTGAGCTCACGACGGTGGCCCACGATGCGGGGGCGCTTTTCCATACGGACGCCGTACAGGCATGTGGAAAGATTCCGCTCGACGTCCGGGAGCTCGGCGTCGATATGCTTGCGATATCGGGCCACAAGTTCTATGGTCCAAGGGGCGTCGGGGCCCTTTACGTTCGCGAAGGCACACCGTTCGAGCCGGTTTTTCGCGGAGGGGGGCAGGAACGCGGCCGCAGGCCCGGCACGGAGAACGTCGCGGGCATCGTAGGGCTCGCGGAGGCCGCGAGGCAAGTCGACAAGCTTCTGCCGACCGAGTCGAAGCGGCTCGCGACCTACCGTGACGCGCTCGAGCGAAGTGTGCTGTCGTCCATCAGCAAAAGCCATGTAAACGGTGAGGGGGCGTCGCGGAGGACGCCGAACACGGTGAATTTTCGTTTCGACAGTTTGGATGGCGAGGCTCTCGTTCTCGCCCTCGACGAAGCAGGTTACGCCGTTTCCGCGGGCGCGGCTTGCGATGAAGGCGCGGTCAAGCCGTCCCATGTGCTGGCAGGACTGAGGCTTTCGACTGAACAGATCCGAGGCTCGATCCGCGTTAGCTTGGGGCGCTACA
This sequence comes from Candidatus Marinacidobacterales bacterium, assembly GCA_965197495.1. GTDB lineage: Bacteria > Acidobacteriota > Vicinamibacteria > Marinacidobacterales > SMYC01 > SMYC01. The sequence continues at coordinate 6,418,837 of OZ240210.1, read as the reverse complement.
CTAGAGAGGAGGATATCGAAGTCTTTGCGCAAGTCCTTCGAGACACGGTGACGGATTTGCGCGAAGGAAAATTCGTAACGCGCGTGTGAACGGCTCGTCGTAGCAGTGAGAACACCAACGCCAACGCCATCAAAACGAGAATCTAATAGGGTGAGGCTACGGTGAACTGTCCCAAGTGCGGATTTCAGGATGTGCCTTCGAGCGACGCTTCCTGTCCAAAATGCGGTGTCGTGTTCGGCAAGCTCGGGCGCGAGCGAGCGCCGCGCCCCCGGCCACAGCTTCACGTGACGCCGGAGCCGTCGCGGGGGTCGGTCCTGTTCAATGTCGTCGTCATGTCGGTACTCCTGTCGGGGGCGGCGTATTACGGCTTACAGCTCTACGAGCAGTACAAACCGTCGAAAGGCTCGCCGGAAACTTCGGCGGGCCCCTCGAGTGAGCCTCGATCCGCCGCTGAACCGGTCGTCGTCGAAGGCGTCGAAGGCCCTGAAGTGCCCGTCGCGCCTGTCGCGCCCGGCGCTCAGGCTCTGGTCTTGAGTGGGCTGCCTTCTGAGAGCTCCGAGCCTGATGTCATCAGGGCGTCCGAGCCCGGGCCGAGCTCACCGATCCCGCGGCTTCCCGATCTGACTCGCCAGAGCGTGAACCCTGCGCTTCTCGATCGGGCCGAGTCTCTGGCGCGCGAATATCCCGATGTCGAATGGCTGCGAGAATATGTCTTGGCGGCGCATTTTCTTCTGGCTGGGCAAAAGATTCGTGCCCGCCGATTCCGCGAGGCCTTGACTTATGTGAACGGCTTGGAGGATTGGGGTGCGGAAGCCGGGGATATCGCAACTCTGCCCACCACGCGATGCGATCCACGTATGTTCTACCCGGCCGCGTCCTCGATGGTCGACTACGTGATTCAACAACGCGGTATGGGGGGCATCCGCGACATCCTGACCGCGCTCGGTGAGGGCGAGGACGTGGATTCCGTGTTGCGGCGGATTGTCGGCCACGATGTCCGTGGGCTCATCCGCGATTGGGAGCACTTCATCAAACGCCGCTACGGTTGATCCGACTTGAATGGCATCGTACAAATAGTGTTAAATAAGTTGCCTCTCCTGCCATTTCAGTGGATCCTCTTGAGGGTGAGACCGCCACAGTTTAGGTAGACGAGACTGATGAGAGCTTCGGCAGAGTGGAGTCCAAAGCTGCGGTGGCTCAGCAGCCGGATTTTGTTGTTCATTCCTTCGAGTCGGCCGTTGCTGAGTCTCCACGTGACCCACGCGATGACGCCATCGAAGTGGCTGCGGATCATCTTCGCCGCGCGTTTGACGGGCTCTATCCTCGAGCTCATAGCGCGCCGCAGCCATCCTCGGAGAAACTTCTTGGCCCATGTCTCGGTTTTGTAGGTGTAGAGGTCCATGAAGTCGTCGCGCAGAAGCATGGCGCGGTAGAGGCGACGATTAGCTCGCACCTGCTCGCGGAGCACCCGTTTGTCTTTCGCGCTGCGGTTGTGTTTGGCCTTGAGAAGGGGAAACTTGGTGTTCTTGAGGTTGCGCCGGGCAGTCCCTTCGGTACGTGTCAACAACTTTGAGACACTCGCGAGCTGCATTTAGTGAGCCTCGATTAGCGTCGGGAGGCTCGTGGCGCCGGTGCGGTCCACATCTGCATCGATCGAGATCTCGTTTCGTGGAGCAGAAAAAGGGGGTACCCCAGGTATGGACGCCGCCGCGAGAGTGGCTTGTGCGGCATTCAGGAGCGTCGTTTTCTCCGTCGGCGAGTTGATCCAAGCCTGAGGAGGCAAAACGGGAGGTTGTGGCGTTCCGCGAACGAAGCGTTCGGGATGAGTCCGATGAGCTTCGAGAAGGATCTGGCGCCGAGCGGTGGTGAGCTGTTCGGCGCGACCATAGTGAACGTCGGCCGGCGTCATGAAGCCGATTCCTGAGTGCCGGTGCTCGTAGTTGTAGTAGTCGAAGAAACCGCCGCAGAACAGCCGGCCGTCTTCGGCGGAACCAAAACGGCTCGGAAACTGAGGACAGTACTTCATCGTCTTGAACTGGGACTCGGAGTAGGGATTGTCGTTCGAGACGTAAGGTCTGGAGTGGGTCTTGGTAACTCCGAGGTCAGCCAGGAGCAGAGCCACGGGCTTGCTTCTCATCGAGCTGCCACGGTCCGCGTGAAGGGTGAGCTGGTCGGGTTCAATGTCCTGCTTGCGACAGCTCTCGGCGATGAGGCGTTGCGCGAGCGCCGCACTTTCTCGGTGAGCCAGCATCCAGCCAACCACGTAGCGGGAGAAGATGTCGAGGATGACGTAGAGGTAGTAGTAGGTCCACTTGACGGGGCCACGAAGCTTCGTAATATCCCACGACCAAACCTGGTTGGGCGCTTCGGCCAGCAGCTCCGGCTTCGTGTAGTTCGGATGGCGCCGTTGGTTCCGGCGCTCTCGGACCTCGCCGTGCTCCTCCAAAATCCGATACATCGTGCGAATCGAGCAGAGGTAGGTTCCCTCGTCCAGAAGCGTGGCCCACACCTGGGCGGGCGCCTTGTCGACGAACCGCTCACAGTGCAAGGCCCCGAGGACTTCCTCGCGCTCAGTCTCGTCGAGGGCTCGGTGCGGCCGAGGACGCCGCTTCGGTTCGGGCGTCACCTGGCGCCTGCGATACAGCGTGGAACGAGCCACACCCAGAGCCTCGCAGGCTTCCGTCGTCTGCCCAATCTGCCCCGCCAGCTCCTCGGCCGCCACCATCAGTCGTTCTCGTAGCTGTCGAGTGGATTCAGGGGGACCCCCAGTAATTCGGAGGTTTTTTTTTGGGTCTCCAACATCGTCTCCACCCGAGCCAGGCGACGTTGGAGCCGGGCGTTCTCGCGCTCGAGCTCCTTGACCCGTGGATCCTCGGCCTTTGCCTTCCGGCCTCGCTTTCTCGACGCCAACCCCGCTTTGGCGACCTCGTCACGTTGGCGGCGCCAACTCGATAAATGCGACGAGTACAGGCCCTCTCGACGCAGAAGAGCAGCAACGTCACCGTCACCCTTGCAGGCATCGGCCTCACGCACTATCCGCAGCTTGTACTCCGCGGTAAAGCGTCGACGCTTCGCTTGCTCGCTCACTTCGGGATCCGGGACCCCCGCCGCATCGCGGCCGGCGGGATCTCCAGTCGCCCTACGGGCTCCCTCCGATCCCGCCGAGGTCTCTCTCTCAATCAACATACTCATGCATTGATCCTCCTCCGCCCTCTACACTAATTTCAAGGGGCGAAGTGTCTCAGCGATGTTGGCACAGAGGGCTTTGAGCTCGCGCACCAGCTCGCGCCGGGTCTTATCCACGGCCTCGTTCAGATGCTTGACGATGTGGAAGCGGTCAAAGATCACCCGTGCCTGAGGAGCCTTTTTGCCGACGACAGTTATGTACGGCTCCCACATGTCCATGCTGACCGCTTCGAGCTCCGCGGCTCTTTGTGGTCCGAGCTTGCGGAAAAACCGCAGCAGCGTCTTGGCCTTGCGCTCCTTTCCCGCCCAGACGACCCGGCCGCTGAGATGGTCTATTACCACTGTTAAGTACTTGTGGCGTTTGCGGTAGCTGATCTCGTCCATCCCAATCACCCGCAATCCATCGAGCTCGCGCCGCTCATCCCGCTGCTCGGCAACCACTCGCTGGATGATCCGTCGCACCGAACGCCACGTCACTCGGAAATAGTTCGCTACGGCGCTGACGTCCGTCCTCTGTGCCAGCCACGCTACTCTTGTTCGAAGCTTTTGGTAAAGCGGCTTCCCTTGTCGGCCCAAGGCACCTTTTCTCTGACCACTCCACACCGCCGACATACCACTCGTCGGATCGAGTAGATAGGTCCGGACTCCGAACAGGTCCAAGTGCCGCCAGTAGCGATTGTAGCGATCTTTGTTCTTGCGGACCTTTCGTCCGCAAATCCCGCACAGAGGCTTCCTCCTTCCCCCTGAATCCACTCGACAGCTACGAGAACGACTGATGGTGGCGGCCGAGGAGCTGGCGGGGCAGATTGGGCAGACGACGGAAGCCTGCGAGGCTCTGGGTGTGGCTCGTTCCACGCTGTATCGCAGGCGCCAGGTGACGCCCGAACCGAAGCGGCGTCCTCGGCCGCACCGAGCCCTCGACGAGACTGAGCGCGAGGAAGTCCTCGGGGCCTCGCACTGTGAGCGGTTCGTCGACAAGGCGCCCGCCCAGGTGTGGGCCACGCTTCTGGACGAGGGAACCTACCTCTGCTCGATTCGCACGATGTATCGGATTTTGGAGGAGCACGGCGAGGTCCGAGAGCGCCGGAACCAACGGCGCCATCCGAACTACACGAAGCCGGCGCTGCTGGCCGAAGCGCCCAACCAGGTTTGGTCGTGGGATATTACGAAGCTTCGTGGCCCCGTCAAGTGGACCTACTACTACCTCTACGTCATCCTCGACATCTTCTCCCGCTACGTGGTTGGCTGGATGCTGGCTCACCGAGAAAGTGCGGCGCTCGCGCAACGCCTCATCGCCGAGAGCTGTCGCAAGCAGGACATTGAACCCGACCAGCTCACCCTTCACGCGGACCGTGGCAGCTCGATGAGAAGCAAGCCCGTGGCTCTGCTCCTGGCTGACCTCGGAGTTACCAAGACCCACTCCAGACCTTACGTCTCGAACGACAATCCCTACTCCGAGTCCCAGTTCAAGACGATGAAGTACTGTCCTCAGTTTCCGAGCCGTTTTGGTTCCGCCGAAGACGGCCGGCTGTTCTGCGGCGGTTTCTTCGACTACTACAACTACGAGCACCGGCACTCAGGAATCGGCTTCATGACGCCGGCCGACGTTCACTATGGTCGCGCCGAACAGCTCACCACCGCTCGGCGCCAGATCCTTCTCGAAGCTCATCGGACTCATCCCGAACGCTTCGTTCGCTGAACGCCACAACCTCCCGTTTTGCCTCCTCAGGCTTGGATCAACCCGCCGACGGAGAAAACGACGCTCCTGAATGCCGCACAAGCCACATCTCGCGGCGGCGTCCATACCTGGGGTACCCCCTTTTTCTGCTCCACGAAACGAGATCTCGATCGATGCAGATGTGGACTGCACCGGCGCCACGAGCCTCCCGACGCTAATCGAGCCTCACTAAATGCAGCTCGCGAGTGTCTCAAAGTTGTTGACACGTACCGTTCATAGCATGGCGAGGCAATGGGTATGAGGATGAACGCAACCGCACGCGAAGTACCATAAGTTCCACCGTCAAGATCTACTATCCATTTCATCCGCTTCACGGACAAGAACTCGAAGTGGTCAGGTCACCGCCACACGGTGATGGAGCGGTTACCGTTCGAGACCCGGCGATCGGAGCAGACCAAAAGGTTCCTTCCTGGATGCTGGATTCCTCTGCGGGTCGAATCCGCGTTTGTTCACAAGCAACGATCAGCTGTCGCGCGCTGCTCCGCGTTGCAGCTCTGCTTGCGGAGGGTGAAGCGTGTGAGGCGGAGTCGAAAGGCGTTGGCGTTAGTCTCTCTCCGACGGGCGCTAGCCCATCGGAGGGAGGAAGCGATGAAGCAGATGTTGCTGGAGCTCGTGCGGGACGGGCAGCCGATTCCACTCGAGGCAAGGCTTCGAGAGGATTTGGTCTATCTGATGGCGGCGGGGATCGTCGCAGTTCACGAATGGGAAGGAGAGGCAAGTGATGATGGAGAGTCTTTTGAATCTGAAGATCACGGCGTCGCACCTGGCGCGTAAGGCGATTGTCTATCTCCGGCAATCAAGCGACGCACAAGTGAAGAAAAACCTTGAGAGTAAGAGACTGCAATACGCCTTGGTGGAGCGTGCCCAGGCATTGGGATGGAAGGAGGTTGAGGTAGTCGACCTCGACTTGGGCCGCAGTGCGAGTTTGGGTGCGGCCGCACGAGCGGGCTTTGATAGTGTAATAGCTTCCGTCGCGCTGGCAGAGGTGGGGATCATCTTCAGCCGCGAACTGTCCCGGCTGTTCCGAACGGACAAAGATTTCTGTCACCTGATGGAAGTCTGTGGTCTGTTCGACTGCTTGCTTGGTGACGAGGAGCAAGTGTACGACCTAAACGTGATGGACGACCAATTGGTGTTGGGCATCAAGGGAACGCTGAGCGTGGTGGAGTTGAAGGTTCTGAAATTGCGGATGGAAGCAGGGATGAAAGAGAAAGCGCGTCGGGGTGAGCTGGCGAGACTTCTCGCGGCACGCCACCCTGCGTTTGGAGATTTTTTTCCTGGCCGAGAACGGCACGACGGGGCCGCGCGGAGGGCCGAAGAAGAGACCCCCTGGTTCGGGATCAGGGGGTCGCAGGTTCAAATCCTGCCGCCCCGACCAATAGAACCCATTAAAATCAATAGTTAAGTTTTTTAGGTGCGGACGTCCGCAACTGCCAAAAGTGCTTTAGGTGCAGACTAGGTTGCGCAGCGTTTGAGCCGCCCTCGCACCGGAAAGCATCGAGAACCCGGCTCAGTTGACCGATAGCTATGAAGCCTCACGAACTCGCGGCGGTACGTGTCAACAACTTTGAGACACTCGCGAGCTGCATTTAGTGAGCCTCGATTAGCGTCGGGAGGCTCGTGGCGCCGGTGCGGTCCACATCTGCATCGATCGAGATCTCGTTTCGTGGAGCAGAAAAAGGGGGTACCCCAGGTATGGACGCCGCCGCGAGAGTGGCTTGTGCGGCATTCAGGAGCGTCGTTTTCTCCGTCGGCGGGTTGATCCAAGCCTGAGGAGGCAAAACGGGAGGTTGTGGCGTTCCGCGAACGAAGCGTTCGGGATGAGTCCGATGAGCTTCGAGAAGGATCTGGCGCCGAGCGGTGGTGAGCTGTTCGGCGCGACCATAGTGAACGTCGGCCGGCGTCATGAAGCCGATTCCTGAGTGCCGGTGCTCGTAGTTGTAGTAGTCGAAGAAACCGCCGCAGAACAGCCGGCCGTCTTCGGCGGAACCAAAACGGCTCGGAAACTGAGGACAGTACTTCATCGTCTTGAACTGGGACTCGGAGTAGGGATTGTCGTTCGAGACGTAAGGTCTGGAGTGGGTCTTGGTAACTCCGAGGTCAGCCAGGAGCAGAGCCACGGGCTTGCTTCTCATCGAGCTGCCACGGTCCGCGTGAAGGGTGAGCTGGTCGGGTTCAATGTCCTGCTTGCGACAGCTCTCGGCGATGAGGCGTTGCGCGAGCGCCGCACTTTCTCGGTGAGCCAGCATCCAGCCAACCACGTAGCGGGAGAAGATGTCGAGGATGACGTAGAGGTAGTAGTAGGTCCACTTGACGGGGCCACGAAGCTTCGTAATATCCCACGACCAAACCTGGTTGGGCGCTTCGGCCAGCAGCTCCGGCTTCGTGTAGTTCGGATGGCGCCGTTGGTTCCGGCGCTCTCGGACCTCGCCGTGCTCCTCCAAAATCCGATACATCGTGCGAATCGAGCAGAGGTAGGTTCCCTCGTCCAGAAGCGTGGCCCACACCTGGGCGGGCGCCTTGTCGACGAACCGCTCACTGTGCAAGGCCCCGAGGACTTCCTCGCGCTCAGTCTCGTCGAGGGCTCGGTGCGGCCGAGGACGCCGCTTCGGTTCGGGCGTCACCTGGCGCCTGCGATACAGCGTGGAACGAGCCACACCCAGAGCCTCGCAGGCTTCCGTCGTCTGCCCAATCTGCCCCGCCAGCTCCTCGGCCGCCACCATCAGTCGTTCTCGTAGCTGTCGAGTGGATTCAGGGGGACCCCCAGTAATTCGGAGGTTTTTTTTTGGTCTCCAACATCGTCTCCACCCGAGCCAGGCGACGTTGGAGCCGGGCGTTCTCGCGCTCGAGCTCCTTGACCCGTGGATCCTCGGCCTTTGCCTTCCGGCCTCGCTTTCTCGAGGCCAACCCCGCTTTGGCGACCTCGTCACGTTGGCGGCGCCAACTCGATAAATGCGACGAGTACAGGCCCTCTCGACGCAGAAGAGCAGCAACGTCACCGTCACCCTTGCAGGCATCGGCCTCACGCACTATCCGCAGCTTGTACTCCGCGGTAAAGCGTCGACGCTTCGCTTGCTCGCTCACTTCGGGATCCGGGACCCCCGCCGCATCGCGGCCGGCGGGATCTCCAGTCGCCCTACGGGCTCCCTCCGATCCCGCAGAGGTCTCTCTCTCAATCAACATACTCATGCATTGATCCTCCTCCGCCCTCTACACTAATTTCAAGGGGCGAAGTGTCTCAGCGATATTGGCACAGAGGGCGGGACCTTCCGAGATGAGCATGGCACGTACCCCAAGGGTACATGGATACAGAGTCCTCACTTGAGCGCCCATCATCCCTTCGTTGAGGAGGAGACCGTGATCTTCGTCAAAACTGGTCACTTGCGCACTCCCCTGAACGAGGCAACGGTGGAATAGCCCGAACCGGCTTCGGAACAACGTTGCTTGAGCACTCACAGAATGATCCTCCCAAAGCCAACGTACACAAGACTGAGCCGTTTCACCGGACACTTCGCGCCCGTAGAAGAAAGTCTGAAACATCGGGATCAGGGGGTCCAGGTTCAAATCCTGTCGCCCCGACCAATTAAATCAATTATTTACAGGCAGGTCGGAGGTTAAGTAACACACCTTACGTACCACATAGGTAGCCACCGAAGAACGAAGGCCCCTGGGTGGTCGAGGACGAAATTACATCGAGGTGGTTCCGGCGACGTGGGGGGGGACGGGGGCTGGATTGAGTGGGCGTCGGCGCGCCGTTTGTCAGGTCACTTCTTCGTGCAGGCAGACGGGACACGCGAGCTCCGAGCCCTCCGGCGTGGCCGGGTGATCCGCGTTATCGAGCTGACCCCGATCACCGCCGAGGCGATGGAACAACTCGCACTCTCGGGCGTAACGCTCTTCGAGATTCTCGATCATCTCGTAGTAGAAGTAGCCGTACTCGCCTTCGAACGAAGCGATGGTAAGCCGCAAATCCTCGTCCGCTCTCCCGACGTGGGCTTCCTGGGTGCGGTCGTAGGAGAGCACAAAAATACCGGGCTGCTTTTCCGGCGTCTGTGCTTCCACGACACCGGCGCTTAGCCGATAGGGAGGACCACCGGGCTCCGAGTGGAAGGCGGAGGCTGCCTCGGCTTCCGGGGCCGCCGGTGCGGGAGGAACATCGCTGGCAAGCAGCGTCTCGATGACCGATTCCGTCTCTGCCGGCAAGTCCAGGAAGCGCAACCCGTAGCCCTGTGGCAAGTTGTCGCGCCGTTCCACGGTCCCACGATTCTCCCAGACGACGACGGCCTCGGCCTCGATCCAACGCCTCTCCTCACGCAGCACGATCTGGAGTTTGATGTGAGCTTGGGGCAGTAGAAACATGGGTGTCGCGATGTAGGCGCCAGTCGAGGACAGGTTCAGCAGTGTGCCCTTGTCGGCGTTGAAAATCGAGCGAATTCGGACGGGAACCTTGTCGGTGAGGTCGACACGTCTCGGAGTGGAATTAGCCATGTTGCCGCGCCCCCCACGAGCATTGTGCCAGACAGAGGCCGGAAATGGAAAGGTGTCAGATTCCTTAACGTTTATCTTCCGGTCACGCTGATCCGTCAATTGAAACACCACGCGGTTGATACTGAGCAATCGCTCTCCGCGGTCGTGGCGGCGGCTCTGCGCGGATACCTCGGCGACACACCTCGGCGTCTTTTGCCGTGCCCAGGACGGAAACGATAACCGCGACCGCGGGATCGCCTCGAAAATTGGCCAGGCTACGGATGGCTCCTTTTGCCGCCGAGAGGTCGTCGCTCCGAGCAAACGGTACGAGGACCGTGATCAGGGACTCGTCCTTCAGACGGTCGGCGAGCTGGAACGCTGCGCGTCGCACCTTGGCGTCCACGTCGCCGAGGCAATAAGAGAGCTCGTCGCGCAGGTCGCGGGTGACGCTGTCGATGACTTCGAGGATGCGCGTGCGCTGCACGACCGTGACTTCGAAAAGAATCTCGTGCTTGAGCCTGCGGGCCGCTTCCGGCCCGATCCCCGCCAGCAGCTTCGCCGCGAGCTGTCGGGTTCGATAGTCGCGCTGCCCCTTGATGACATCGATGAGCAGCGGGATTGCGGGAGGGCCCATGCTTGCCAGAACCTGGGCCGCTTTTTCTTGACGCGCCAGGTTTCCGGAGGCGAGGTCCTCCTGCAGGAGCCTCTGGACAGAGGCAGCGAGCTTGGGCTCGAGGAGCTCGGCGAGCGCTTCGTTACTCGATGACGATCGCGTTCGCTCTCCGAACGCGGAGAAGATGCGGCTGGCGAGCTGATAATCGGCGAACTGCACAGCGCCGTCCGAAAGCGTCTGAAGCATCGCAGCCGCTTCACCAAGCACCGGCGGCTCCAGCTCTTCCCGGATGACGCTCAGAAGCGGGTCGATGCAAGCGGAAGCGAAGTGCATCTGAACGGGGAGGGTCAAGCTTTCCAGCAAGCTACGGCAGCCGGCCAGGATTCGCATCCGCACCTCCGTGTCGCTCTTTCGGAACTCCGTGAACAAAGTTCGTATCTACCGATCGAAACCGCTACGGTCTCCTTTGAGGAGAAGATCCCTGCCAACAGTGACAAAGCCATTCAGCGGGCTCTCGAAAGGTTCCTCCCCCGTGTCGGCTTCGATCTCCCGATGGGCTTGCATCTCCCCATGGGCTCCCATCTCCCCGACGCCGGTCGCGTTCAATACGATCTCATCACCGAGCGCGGGAAGCGTGGGCGTTGGCTCGATCTTGCTTGCGCCTCGAAGGGAGTCGAGAGCGTACCGCTGTGTGTTGAAGGCGAGCCCCGGCAGCGCGTGGGTGCGGGCGACCTCTTCCCAATAGCGCTCATCCACGTTCGCGGGACGCTCACGCAGGGCTCCTAGAAAAATCTCGACTTCAACGGGAGTGATGTCGGCGAAAAAGGACAAGCTCTTGAGACCGACGGAGTCGATGTAGGCAACGAAGCTTTCGACGATGACGACGAGCTCCAGAGAACTGAGCTTGGCGCCATTCACCAGCAGGGATTCGTTCACCGCCGCCAGTGTCAAGACAGGAAGGCGGCTCAAGGCGCTCTTGAGGGATTGGTGAAAATGTTGTACGACGGTGATCAGGGGTTGGCTCCCCGCGGGATAGAGCTTGATATTCTTCGCCGCACGGAGAAAGACGCGCAGCAAATCGGGAATTTGGGCGAGCTCCCCCGGTGTGAGCTCGTCTTCCACCGACGCTTCGGGCGTCTGGATCGTGGCCGTTGACTTGCTCTTGATCCGGGAATAGCGGACTTGCCGTAGAGCGATGTGCTCGAACCCGTGCTCTGCAGCGAACTGCTTCCAGTAGCCGCGGCCCAGCGACTCCGTCCTGGTCTTACTGATAATCTCCAGCAAGCAAATCATCTCTTGCTCGGAGACACCTCGGCGAAAGGTCACGCTCTGAAGGTCCGCGCCGTCGAGAAGCGCCGTAAAGGAATCCGCCAGAGTCTGGAACTCGGTAGCGTCGAGCTCGACGCCGTTCGCCCGCAATCCGGCTTCGGCGCGGGACAAGCTCAATGCTTCGTTCGCCGCCAGGAGAGCGTCGATGGCACTCTGGGCGTGCTGCCGCGCCGAGCGCAGAGGCTGGCTCTCCTCGGGATAGAGCCGGATGCTCCGGGTTGCCGCGAGGAGGGTCCGGAGGACATCGGGGACGAGAGGAAGACTCTCCGGTTTCAACGCTTCGGCGTACTCGAAGTAGTCGTTATCGGCGTACCACTGCGCTTCCCGTGCATCGAATACCGCTCTGTCGTGCGCAAACTGGACTTTCTCGTAGCGTTGAGCCTTCACCCTGTCGGCGGATCGCTTGAAGTGATAGGCGAGGAGCGACGCCGAAGTGAGGAGCCGCTGCTCGAAGAGTTTCTCTTGATAGTTTCCCACGCGCTCGTGGAGCTCTTCTCGCCGGTTCTGGTTCAAGGTCCCGTAGGCGATCTCGACCACGCGCTTGCTCAGAAAGCTCATGGTCTCGTCGTTGATCTGGAAATCGAGCCGCACCAGCCCGAGCGCCTCCGCTCGATCGAGGAACTCCAATACCCGAGCTTCCTCTTGCTCCGAGCTCCCTGTGAGGAGGCTCAGCGACACGTCTTCTCCGAACGTGGATGCGTGGGCCAGGAGCTGCCGGCTCTCGTTATCTTCTGCAGAGCTCGGTTCGCGAACACCGCGTCGAGATCGATTTCCCCTGCACTCGCCGCCTGATTTCTCCCAGCGCGCTTCGCGTAATAGAGAGCGGAATCCGCACTACGTATCAGCTCACGGCCGTTGCCGGCGCTGTCGGGCGCTGTGGCGATTCCAATGCTGACGGTGATGGACACATCACCCCGGCCGTCTTTTATCCGGAAAGCCTTCAGCTTCGTTTGATGGAGGATTCGCTGCGCCACGTCGCGGGCGGCCTTTTCGTCGGTGCCGGGGAGGAGAACCATGAACTCGTCGCCGGAATAACGCACGGGCATGGCCCGGTCACCGCTCACCTCCTTGAGCAGGCTGGCTAGCCAAACCAGGGTTTGATCCCCGGCGTCGTGCCCGTAGGTGTCGTTAATCTGTTTGAAATGGTCGATGTCCAGGCCCAACAACGACACGGGAAAGTCCTCGGCGGTATCCCATCGGATTTTGTTGTCGAGATAGCCCAGGAGGAAACGGCGGTTGTGGATCCCGGTAAGCTCGTCCTCGAAGATGAGCCTGGAGGGATCCTTACCGATGTACTTCAGGGAATCGATGAGCTCGCGATACTCCATCGCTCACGACGGTTCTCTCTTTTGTCGCAGGGAATGATCAGAAATTCAAGTTTTTGATGAGATATAAATACAGTAACCGAGATCGAGACCCCAGGCAAACATCGTCGTGGACGCCCGATGAGACGGCTTTATCGAATCGTGGGACGGCTCATCTCTGAGCTTCGGGCGATAACGAGGCTTCCGCTGACAAGATGCTGGGATTGATAGGCTTTACTATTATCACTAAACGCTTCTGCTGCCTGCTGCTGGGGCTCGCCCCGGTTCCGGTCGGTCTGGTCCCGCAGGCATGGCATTTGTTTGCTATTTTGCCGCGGTCATCTTTGCTGTGATCATCGGCGCTATGCCAATCGTATTGGCCTCTGTGCTGGGCTTGGTGGCATCGATACTGAGCGGCACGCTGTGACCTGAAGAGGCCTAGTCGTACCAACTAACCTTTGTTAAGCTCGGGTTCACCGAGTAGTTGCTCATTCAGGTACAGAGAGGTCCCGGTGCTTCATCCCCGCTCCAACAACGTGTCGGTCGCCGTCCTTGGCGTCGCTTCCGCCTGCATGTTGGGCACCCCTGCCTCGCTCCTTGCCGCCGAGCTTCCTCCCGGCTTTGTGGAACAAGCTATCGTGGAGCGGCTGGCGGAGCCCACGTCCATGTCCTGGGCACCGGACGGTCATCTCTGGGTCAGTGGCCGGCTGGGCGACGTATGGGAGCTACACCTTGAAGATCTGAACCGAGTCGACGTCGTTCACGTCGGCCGCATTCCGGTGAGCACCGACGGAGAGCGAGGCATCAGCGGCATCGCCGTCGATCCGGACTTCGAGCAGAATCGCCGGATCTGGCTCTACTACACGACCCGGGAGCCTCCTTTCCGCAACCGCCTCTCGCGATTTCGTAACGTGGGTGATCAGCTCGTGGACGAGCGGATCGTGTACGAGTCTCCCGATCTGGAGGCTGACATTCACAACGGTGGCTGTCTCCGGTTCGCCGCGGACAACACCCTCTACGTCTCGACCGGAGACGATTTCCAGGGTAGTCGTACGGCGCAGGCCATCGGGGATCTGCGTGGAAAGATCCTTCACATCAACCGGGATGGCTCACCGGCGGACCGGAACCCGTTTCTCGGCGACGCCTCCGCCGACCCAAGGGTGTGGGCCTACGGGTTCCGGAATCCCTGGAAGTTCAACCTCCAGCCGGAGAGCGAGACACTGTTCATCGGCGATGTGGGTAACGAGAGCTACGAGGAGATCGACCTGGGCATTCCCGGGGGGAACTTTGGCTGGAGGATGACGGAGGGACCGGAGCCTCCGGGAGTTCCCGGCGTGAGCTACCCGATCTACGCTTATCCGCGAACGTCGGACGATGGGCATGCGGTTGTCGGGGGCGACCATGCGCCCGCCACCCAGTTCCCGGCGGAGTACGAGGGCAACTACTTCTTCGGGGACGCAGTAACGAGCGAGATATTCCGCATGGTGCTGGACGATTCGAACCTTCCGGTGTCCACCGAGGTCTTTGCGTCCAACACGGCGGCAGGACCGGTGGACATCCAGTTTGGTCCCGACGGCGCTCTGTACTATCTCGCCCATTACCAGCAAGGCCTGTATCGCATCTCTTATAGTGGCGGTTCCAACCGCCAGCCGGTGGCCGTCGCCTCCGTTGCTCCCAATAGCGGCGATGCGCCTCTCGACGTCATTCTAGACGCCTCCGATTCCTTCGATCCCGAAGGGGACTCCGTGAGCTATACGTGGGAGCTTGGAGACGGTGAGGAGCGCAGCGGCCGGGTGATTCAGAAGGCCTACCCTGCCGGTAACTACTCGGCCGCTCTGACGGTGACCGATGCCCGGGGCGCGTCCGCCAGCGTGAGAAACGTACGTATCGTGTCCGGAAACCACCGTCCCGCGGCCGTCATCGAAGAGCCCTTATTGGGCCGCCGGTACCGAGAGGGTGAGATGATTCGCTTCAGCGGAAGCGCAGTCGACCCCGAGGAGGGTGGGGTTCCTTGCGTGCGGTTCACGTGGAGAGTCATCTTCCATCACCTCGGTCACACGCATCCCTTTCTTGGCCCGGTACAAGGCAGTTGTGAGGGCTCCCTCGTGATCGACTCCCACGGGGTGAACGAGACCTCCTACGAGATCCAGCTCACGGTGGAAGATACGGGGATGCCCCTGGGGCCAGCCGGCAAGCTGAGGGGCTCCCGTTCGATCGAGATCTTTCCAAGCGAACCGCCTCTCTGACGGAAGTACCCTCGGAACAGGACAACGACGTGAATCTGAATGGGGGGCGACTTCTCGTGACGCTCCTCCCCCCTCTCACCGCCTACCTCCTGGTCCGGCTATTCCTCTTCTATCCCGGGGAGCTCAGCGGCTACGACACGATGAGGCCCGGAAGCTGGGCGCGCTGGGACGCCGGCCATTACTTGTCGATCGCCCGAAATGGATACGAGCTCTTCACCTGCGATGCCATCGGCTATTCGCCGGAGGAGTGGTGCGGCACGGCCGCATGGCTTCCGGGCTATCCGTGGCTGATAAGGCTTGTTTCCAGACTAATAGGGATTCCGCGGCAAACGGCAGCCGTCGTCCTGTCCGGCGCCTTCGCCTATCTGGGCCTCCTCGTGCTCTGGCGTGGGTTCATGGGCGCGCGGCTCGATCGAACGAATATCCTGATGCTCTCGATGGCGTCCTTCTTCACCGGGAGTATCTACTACCACGCGATATTCCCCATCTCCATGGTTGGGTTTTTCATCATCCTGTGCCTGTACTTCCTGCGCGAGGAACGCTGGCTCGCGAGTGGCATCGCCGGGGCTGCGGCTGCTTTCACTTATCCCAGCGGGCTGCTCTTGGCGCCGCTCGCCGCCCTATGGACGCTCTATCAGTCGAGCCAGTCCAGCCAGTCAAGCCAGTCAAGGACGACACCCCCACTGCGCATTGCGAGCCGTCTCGTCCGTTCAGCGGGGGTGGCCGCGCTTGGTTTTGCGGGGGTTCTGCTGGTGCACGAGTGGACGCTACATGCTTGGAATGCCTTCTTTCTGATCCAGCAGAAGTACAGGCACGATTCGCTCCAAGACCCGCTTCGGAGTTTCATGCGTGCCGTTGCACCTCTCTTCGAGAACGAGCCGGATCGGCTGGTGCCTGCGTTTCAAACGCTCTTGGTTGCAGGGCTTATAGCAGCGATCTTGGTGGCAGTGGTCGCGCGGCGGCGCCAAGTCACGGTCTTCGACGTCTTCTTATTGACGACGGTCGTAGTGTTCTGGTCGTTCCCGTTTCTCATCGGCCGTTCCTCGGGTCTCTACCGAAGCGAAGCTCTCCTGTTTCCGCTGGTGCTCTTGACCCGCCTGTTTCCCTGGCCGGCGCAGGCTGCGATCCTGGGGCTGTTCATCGCGGTTCATTTTCATATGGCGATTCTTTTTTTCCAGTCTGTGCTCGTGTAGACGGCGAGGACGCACGTTCTTTCGACCTGTGAGGGACGTTGCCCTCGTGTTGCTGGAGGAGTCGAGCTCAGGCGCGCGCGCTTGGTGCCAGGCGAGCCTTCAGAGACGCCATCTCGCCGCTACTCATCGGAGCGAAGCGGCGGGCCGCGGCTACGTTCTGCTCGAGGATCGGGATGCTCGTGTGGCCAATGTCACAAGCCGCGATGGGGAGTGACAGATCGTAGCGAATGAGCTCCTCGGGCGTTGCCTTACCTTCTCCGTGGCCGACGATGCTCGACTGGCCCATGACCTTCATCGCAATGACACCGATGCCCTTTTCCACCGCCGCCGGAAGGACCTCTTCTTCGAAGGCGGCTAGCGGCTTGCCCGGGCTCATCGAAAGCGGATGCTTCGCTTGCGCGGCGTTCATTGAGATGAGAAGCGTATCGATATCGAAACGGCGCACGGCCTCCAGCAAGACAGCCGGATTGTAGTGTCCCGTGGCTCCATAGAATCGCACCACTCCTTGATCCTTCAGTTCCCGAAGTGCGGCTAGGGCGCCGTCCGGCGCCTCGAGCCGATCGAGCTCTTCGAGCTGGGAGAGGCTGTGCATCTGGATGAGATCGAGATGGTCGGTCTGAAGTAGCTCTAGGCTTTTCTCGACCGAGCGTAGCATTCCTTCCCGGTCGCGGTCCTGGGCCTTGGTGGCGAGGAAAATCCGATCTCGATGCGGAGACAAAATGCGCCCAAAGTAGGTCTCGGATAATCGTACCTGGGGCCGATGAGTGTAGCCGGCCGCGGTGTCAAAATAGTTGATCCCGAGATGAAGCGCCCTTTCGATCAGTGCTCTGACTTTCTCTTCGTTGCCGTCGACACGGCCAAGGAAGTGGCTCCCCCCTCCGAACGCGAGAACGGAGACATCGACACCAGTTCTGCCGAGCTCACGTCGTGGAAGGCCGGACGGTTGTGCCCCTGCCGGGCTGGACACCGATGCGGTGAGTCCGGCAACAACTGTCGTCTTGAGAAAATCTCGCCGATCGGATCCTCTTCTCGGAAGATGCCATGGCCTTTGACCTCCGGGACACGAATGTAGGTCCAACCGTCGCGTTTGTCAAAGCCAAAGTTCAAGGCGAATCGAAACGCACGTGGGTGCCTCCGCGCGTGCTAGCATTTCGGCATGTCTTCCGTTTTGGCATCGAAGACTCTGGACGAGCTCGTTTTCGACAACCGTTTCACTCGGGAGCTCCCCGCAGATCCCGATGAGACGAATCGACCACGTCAAGTCTTCGGCGCGTGCTTTTCCCGTGTCCAGCCTGCCAGAGTTTGCGCGCCGTCGCTGGTCGCTTATTCCGCGGAGGTCGCCGAAGGGCTTGGGCTCTCGTCCGGTACGGCGCGGTCGGAGGATTTCGTTCAGGTTTTTTCCGGGAATCGGGTGCTTCAAGGTATGGATCCGCACGCGACCTGCTATGGCGGCCATCAGTTCGGCCATTGGGCGGGGCAGCTCGGTGATGGACGGGCCATCAACCTCGGGGAGGTCGTGGGCGAGGGAGGCCTACGGTCGACGCTCCAGCTCAAAGGGGCGGGGCCGACGCCCTACGCGCGCTCGGCGGACGGGCTCGCGGTTCTGCGCTCTTCGGTACGCGAGTTCTTGTGTAGTGAGGCGATGTTCCATCTTGGGGTTCCCACGACCCGGGCTCTGAGCCTCGTGCTCACGGGCGAAGAGGTCATGCGGGACATGTTCTACGACGGCCATTCCGCGCTCGAGCCTGGCGCCATCGTCTGCAGGGTTGCGCCCTCGTTCACTCGCTTCGGGAGTTTCGAGATCTTCACCTCCCGTGGCGAGATCGATGTCTTGCGTAAGCTCGCCGATTACACGATTCGGAACGATTTCCCGCACTTGGGCGAGCCGTCGAAGGCGACCTATTTGGCTTGCTTCGAAGAGGTTTGCCGAAAGACGGCGGAGCTCATCGTGCATTGGCTGCGTGTGGGCTTCGTTCACGGCGTGATGAACACCGATAATATGTCCATCGTCGGTCTCACGATCGACTACGGCCCGTATGGTTGGCTCGACGATTTCGATCCCGATTGGACGCCGAACACGACCGATGCCACGGGCCGCCGCTACCGTTTCGGCCATCAATCGCACATCGCGATGTGGAACCTCGTCCAGCTTGCTAACGCCATCCATCCTCTCATCGAGGATGTCCCCGCGATTCAGGCTGCGCTCGAGGTCTATCCGAAGACGCTCGAAAAGGGGTGGCCGGCGATGATGGCGAGTAAGCTCGGGTTCGAGTCCTACAAAAAGGAGCCGGACAGCGAGTCCTTCGCGGAGCTTCAGAAGCTTTTGCGTCTGGTCGAAACGGACATGACGATCTTCTATCGCCGCTTGGCCGTCATCGCGGCGGATGCGTCGGAGCCGGACGACGACGTCCGTGACGATGTCTTTCTGGAGCCGCTGGAGCCGCTCATGGACGCTTTCTACACGCCCGACGCGTTGACGGTAGAGCACCGGCAACGTTGGGCGCGCTGGCTGCGAGCCTATCGCGCCCGTCTAAGAGAGGACGCCGTTCCCGGTGCGGTTCGGCGTGAGCGCATGGACGCCGTGAATCCCAAATATGTGCTCAGGAATTACATGGCCCAGCTCGCCACCGACAAAGCCGAGGCGGGAGATGACTCGCTCGTCCAAGAGCTGTTCGACCTGCTGCGCCACCCTTACGCCGAGCAGCCCGGAAAAGAAGAGCACGCCCAAAAGCGTCCCGACTGGGCTCGTGATCGCGCCGGCTGCTCGATGCTCTCGTGTAGCTCCTGAGTTTTCTCGATGATAAATTTTTGGTAAACTTCGTTCGAGCATTCTCGAAACGACGGAGCATCAGTATGAGATTCTTTCGATTCCCTGCCCTGGCGGTCACTCTCTCGTTCCCGTTGTCGTTCTTAGTCTCAGGCTCAGTGCCAGTCTCAGTGGCGAGCTCTCAGCAAGAGCCGACGCCCGCGCAGGTCCACATTCGTCACGTCGTCGATGCCATCAATGGCACACCGGATCGGGTGGGACTTCTTAGCATCCTGGAGGCGGAGGCCAAGATTGCGGCGCAGCACGCCAAGCTCGCGGCCGCGGATACCGAGAGCCTCGAATCGATGCAGCGTCACATCCGGCACGTCCGTCACGCCGTGGACCCGTCCGCCGAGCCCAAGGGGCCGGGCAAGGGCTACGGCGTCTCGAAAGCCGCGAAAGGCGTCGAGACCCATATCATGCTCGCGACCAAGTCGGTTGGCTCGTCGGAAGGTATCGAGATGCACGCCAACCATGTCGCGACGAGCGCACGAAACGTCGTCGCCTGGTGTACGATGATCCTCGCCGAGTCCGAAAAAGTCGTGAACGCCGAGTCGGCCAAGGATGCCGCGGCCGCGACTCGGAAAATCGCCGAGCTGACGCAGTACGTCCTCGAAGGCGTGGACGCCAATGGCGATGGCCGGGTCAGCTGGCAAGCGCGTGAGGGCGGCGTGGCTCAGGCGAAGCAGCATGGCGAGCTCGTGAAAAAGGCCGCGGCATCAACGAGCTCGGACCCTTCGAGCTGATCTCATCGAAGCCGAGGTCCGCTCCCACGGCTGAGAAAACCTTTCTCGCGCATCCAATCATCGTCATAGATCGTGCTCAGGTAGCGGGCACCGGCGTCGGAAAAGATCGTCACGATGCGCGACGCGTCGCAGGCTCGTCCGTGCCAGCTGGCGCGTGGCCCATAGGGCTGCACCACTCGAGCCGCCAGCGAACATCGCCTCGGTGCGCGCAAGCTCTCGCGCGCTCAAAAAAGCGTCGCGGTCTTTGACCTGAAGCATGTCGTCGAAGAGCTCGAACTCGGGAATCTCGTCGTCGCCTAGGCCTTCGAGCAAGTACGGCTTCGAGGCGCCGTGGCGGCCCGTGCGAAAGTATTCCGTAAAGACCGAGCCCTCGCCATCCACGGCGACCACTCGCAGCTCGGGGTTCTATTCTCCGACCCTCAGGTCGAGCGCGGCGTGCTCCTCATCAATGTAAATAGTCGTTTCGATTCGGCGCTTCTCGCTCACGTTCCAAACCCGGACGTTGTACGAGCCTTCGGGGAGCGCGTCTAGCGTAAACGGTCCGTTCTTGTCGGCTATGACCACATAGGGTGTCTCGCTCACGATGATGAAGGCCGCCATCGCAGGATGGGTGTCGCAAGCGACGTCGTACTCGCTGGACTCTTCGAACTTGTGCGAGTACGAGCCCACGACAGGCGTCGCGACGTTGAAGAGCGTTACGCCGCTTCTGGTATCCATGACGCGGACACTGTGAAGCTCATCTTCGCTGTTGCGGAACTCGAGCGTCTGCCCGGCGCGCGCGAGCAGAATGTTCGGATGAAACTCGATCCCGTATTGGTCCATGAGCGGCTTCGTCTCCGGCACCGGGAATGGCTCGGCGTCGACGGGTTCGAAAAGGACTACGGAAGGGAAGCCACCGCTCGCTCGAGGCGCTCGGCCAGTCACGGTGATGCCCGCTTCCCCCAACGTGGGCGCGTCTTCCTCCGACGTGGGTGCCGGCGCCTCGGGCTCGGAGCACCCCAGCAGGATGGCTGCCAGGACGGCGAGAGCAAGTCGCGTCATGCTTCACGCGAGGAATCAGCGGTGGAATGCGCCACGCGCTATTTCTCTGCCTCGAGAGGCGCCGCTTCGTCTTCTGGACTTCGAGGTCGGAGCACGCCCCAGAGCCAAACGAACGCAGCGAAAAGCACGGCGAACATCAACAGCTGCAAGACGCCCGCGAAGAACGCCGCGTCCATGACCGGCCAGCCGAACTGGCTCAGCGCGCTGCCGCGCTCCACCATCCAGTGCCACGCTGAGTGCGCGACGAGCGCAGAAAGGAAGATCGTCCCCATCCGCTCGGCGACGCCGTAGCGGAAGAAGAGCTCGAGCGCGGGGATGATGAGCACGAGCACGAGGAGCTGTCCGAGCTCGACGCCGACATTGAACGCGAGCAGGGAAGTGACGAGATGCGATCCCGCGAACTGGAACGTCTCGCGGAGAACGAACGAGAACCCGAAACCGTGGATGAGCCCGAAGCCGAACGTGATGAGCCATCGCCGTTTCAAACGCGCGCCCGCGATGTTCTCAAAGGCCATATAAAGGATAGACAGAGCGATGAGAGTTTCGATGAGCGGCGGAAACCACAAGGCGTCCGGTGCATAGCCGAGCGCCGACGCGATGAGCGTGGTGGAATGCGCCACGGTGAACGACGTGACGATCACGACCAGCGAGCGAAAGCGCCGGAAGGGAATGACGAGGCAGAACAGGAACAGCAGATGGTCGAGCCCATCGAGGATGTGGAAGAAGCCGAGCTCGCTGAAGCGAAACGCCACTTGACCCCAATTGGGGTCGAGCGGGATGCGTCCGGGATTGCCGGGAAAATCGAGCTCGCGTACGATGCCGTCCGGTGGAAGAAACCGGATGATGTTGATCACCCGGATCCCGAGCCGCTCGAGGCCGGGGTTGATCGAGAACTCGGACGCTTCGGAGCGGATCGGGTACTCGAACAAGACGTCGAGGACGCCTTGGTCCCAATAAATCTCCGTATCCTCGGAAAGCGGTGCGCTCGTGACATGCTCCCGCGCGGTCTCGTATCGTGCGAAGGCCACGTTCGATGGAAGGGATGCCCGAACAGCGACAATCTCCGGGCTGCGGAGTGGGGTCTCACCCTCATAAATCTCTACATAGTCGGAGATCCACAAAATCGCCGCGTCACGCAAGACGTCATTAACGCGGCTGAGATCGAGATAGCCCTGCTCGCGCGTGGGCACCTGCATATCCCGCATCGCCTCGAGCGGAACCCGCACGAGTAACTCCAGGCGATTCCCCGCGGGCCTGATAAACACCCGGACCGTAACATCCGCAGGAATCTCGTGCCCCGCCACACCAACCGACACAAAAAGAAGCAAAATCGTAAAAATGTTCTTCATGAAAACTGCGACGCCACCAGCCTGAACCCTGAATGATGAAAACTGGATGCTGATCATACAACATGACGAGCTCAGTCCCCCTGGCATATACTTGCGCCCTTCTCAGGGGTGCTTACCGCGTCCTGTCGAGGAGGGTGAAAGGATGGAGAGCTTGAAAGGGAAACGAAACGTTATTATTGGCACGGCCTTTCTTGCCGTTCTCGTCGCGCTCGTTGTCGGGCAGGCGAGCCTCGGTGGAACGTCGGCCGAGGAAGAGTCGGACGTACGAGCGCCGATGTTCGAAGTCGACCCAATGTGGCCGAAGCCGCTTCCGAACCACTGGATCATCGGTTCCGCGATTGGTGTCACCGTCGACTCGCGCGACCACGTATTCATCATTCACCGTCAGGGGAGTTTGAACACGCGGACCGAAGTCGGAGCCGTTCAAGACCCGCCGACCGGCGAGTGCTGCGTACCAGCGCCTCAAGTTCTCGAGTTCGACCCCGACGGTAATCTCGTCGGCCATTTTGGTGGTCCAGCCGAGGGCTATGATTGGCCACAATCGAATCACGGCATCACGGCCGATCCCAAAGACAATCTCTGGATTGGCGGCAATGGTCGTGATGACGCGCACATGCTCGTCTTCAGCCGCGACGGCAAGTTCCTCCATCAATTCGGCATGCCTGGCGCGCGGCGCGCGAAAGACTACACCGACGACGACAAGAAATGGATAGGCAATAGCCACGACAAAGAAAGCTTCGGCCGGGTCGCCGAGGTCTCGTTCTATGCCGAGACCAACGAAGCCTTCGTGGCCGATGGCTATTTGAACAAACGCGTTGCGGTGCTCGATGCGACCACGGGCGAGTTCAAGCGTTACTGGGGCGCCTATGGCAACGAGCCGAGCGACGAGAACCTCGGCCGCTACAACCCCGACGCGCCGCTCGCGAAGCAGTTCCGGAATCCCGTGCACTGCGCGGAACTGTCCCATGACGGTCTCGTCTACGTCTGCGACCGTCCGAACGATCGGATCCAGGTCTTCAACCTCGACGGCACCTTTGTAAAGGAAAAACGCATCGCGAAGAAAACTCTCGGCGACGGCGCCGTGTGGGATATTGCTTTTTCCAAAGACCCCGAGCAAAAGTACATCTTTGTCGCCGATGGCAAGAACATGAAGGTCTATGTCATGGAGCGCGAATCGCTCGAGATCTTGACGAGCTTCGGTGATGGCGGACGTCAGCCTGGGCAGTTCTTCGCCGTGCACAACGTCGCCACGGATTCGAAGGGCAACATCTATACGGTGGAGACCTACGAAGGCAAGCGCGTGCAGAAGTTCGTGTACAAAGGCCTCGGACCGGTGGAGAAGAAAAATCAGGGCACGGTCTGGCCTACCACGGAAGACTAGAAACCCTTCTTGAACGGCGGCAACGCGTCACGGCCAGCTAAACCCCCGCGACGAGCCACACCGCTCGGCCAAAGTTAACCCACGCGCCTATCATTCCCTCGGTCCATTTCGCGTAGTGGTCACTGATGCTCGGCACGAGCAGTACGACGATGCTCTTCAAGATCAGACCGCAGCGCGTACGATGATGATGCCGAGCGCGAGAAGTATCATGGTGAACGTGTTCTCGGGCCTTGGAAAGACACTTACAATGGTTTATTCATGACCGAAAAGCGAAAAAAGGCCATCGACGATCTCTTCCGATCGATCCTGACGAGTCGCGTCTACGATGTCGCGCGCGAGACGCCGCTCGAGCCGGCCGCGAAACTTTCGCGCCGGCTAAGCAACGAAATTCTTCTCAAACGCGAAGACTTGCAACCCGTTTTCAGCTTCAAAATCCGAGGCGCTTACAACAAGATGGCGCATTTATCGGAGGACGAGCTCAAAAAGGGCGTCGTCGCGGCGAGCGCAGGTAATCACGCGCAAGGGGTCGCTTATGCTGCGCGTCAGCTCGACGCGCGCGCCGTGATCGTCATGCCGCTTACGACGCCTGCGATCAAAGTCGACGCCGTGCGGGCCATGGGGGCGGAAGTCGTCCTTGCCGGTGACACTTATGCCGATGCCGAGGCGCGGTGCGACGAGCTCCGCTCGGAGCAGGACCTCACCCTAGTCCACCCATTCGACGATCCGCTCGTCATCGCGGGGCAGGGGACGATCGGTGACGAGATTCTCCGCCACGCGCGCGGCGGTCTCTCGGCGATTTTTGTTCCGGTGGGAGGTGGCGGGTTGATTGGAGGCATCGGCGCGTTCATCAAGACGCTTGCGCCCGAAGTGCGCATCATCGGGGTCGAGCCTTTCGAAGCGGACGCGATGTATCAGTCGCTCGCGAAAGGAAGGCGCGTGCGCCTCGAACATGTCGGCATTTTCGCGGACGGCGTTGCGGTCCAGGAAGTCGGAAAGCACACGCTTCCGATCGGACTCGAGGTCATCGACGAGGTCGTGCGGGTGTCGAACGACGAAATCTGTGCTGCCATCAAAGACGTCTTCGATGACACCCGAAGCGTTATGGAGCCCGCGGGTGCTCTCGCGGTGGCCGGCATGAAGCAATATGTCGATCGGGATCAGGCGCGTGACGAGCGCTTCGTGGCCGTTCTTACGGGCGCGAACATGAACTTCGACCGGCTCCGCTTCGTCGCCGAGCGTGCGGAGCTAGGCGAAGCGCGCGAGGCGATCTTCGCGGTGACGATCCCTGAAGAGCCGGGGGCGTTCCGAGCTTTCTGTAAAGCCATCGGCCGGCGCGTGGTTACGGAGTTCAACTACCGGCTCAGCGGTCGGTCGGAGGCGCATATCTTCGTCGGAGTCAGCGTCAACTCCCGCGACGATGCGCACGCTCTTGCTGAGGAGTTGAGAGAGCTCGGGCACGAGACGGTCGACCTTTCGGACGACGAGATGGCCAAAATGCACGTCCGTCACATGGTTGGGGGGCGCGCCTCCGAGGTCCGGGACGAATGGCCTTGCCGCTTCCGATTTCCCGAACGGCCGGGCGCCCTCATGGAGTTTCTCGACGCTTTGGGCGGCCGCTGGAACATCAGCCTCTTCCACTACCGCAACCACGGCTCCGATTTCGGGCGCGTCCTGGCCGCTTTCGAGGTGCCACCGGCTGAGCGCGAGGCGTTTCAGGCCTTTCTCGACGATCTGGGCTATCCCTACACCCCGGAGCCGAACAACGTTGCCTTTCGCCTGTTCCTGTAGGCTGGTGAATACTCAACCGATGGGTTGACAATGCCTCGGCAGCCCCGGTAATATCCGTCAACATTCAACCGGCTGGTTGATTATGACTGTAAGCTTGGATCGCGTCTTTCATGCCCTAGCCGACAAGACCCGCCGCTCGATGGTGAAACGTCTTGCCAAGGTTTCGTCCTGCACGGTAACGGAGCTCGCCAAGCCGTATGACTTGAGCTTTGCGGCGGTCTCGAAACACGTCAAAGTTCTCGAAGATGCGGGCGTGGTCAAAAAGACGCGCGACGGCCGTACGCAACGTTGCCGGCTCGACGTGCGGCCGCTCGATCAGGCGTCGAGGAACATCGACGAATATCGCGACCTCTGGCGGAAAAAGCTCGATGCGTTGGAGCTCTACTTGGAGCGGCAATCTAAAGGCAAGAGTGGCGGAACAAAGCGGTAGCTCTCTAGAGCGGCTAAGAGAATCGCTTCTTGGTCGGTACGAGGTTGGCGCGCTCCTCCACATTATCGAACACAATTTTGACTTCGCCCGATGCGAGCTGGCGCTCAACCTGGCGTACTTTGTCGTCGAGTGAGAACTCGCGGTGCCCGTATTCCGTGCCTTCGCGCGTGATGAACTCTTCGACGAGGCCGCGGAGCGTTTCGGCGCTCAGCAGCTTGTAGTTGACGTCGACGAGGCGTTCTTCTTCGCTATCCACAAATCGCCTGCGCTGCCAGCGCGTAAACGCGCGTGCATGCATAGAACTGAGAAAGCTCGACGCGCTCGTCGGGCATCGTGTTGTACTTTCCGCCGGCGCCGCAAACGATGCCTTTGGCGCCCGCGAGATGTTGCAAATGGCTTGCGTCGCTTCCGTAGTAGCGATAGGGGGCGACGGCGCCGACGGGCGGTTTCTCTCCGAGGATGCGCTCGTAAGCATCGACCGCGGCGGTCACGATGGGCTCGCTGTGGTCGACCTGGAATGCGCGCGGCGGCGGCAGTCCTTCACGTTTGCGCGACACGACTTCCGTTTCGATACGCGGGTCCTCTGCCGCAAGGGCGTTCATCTCGCGCTCGAGGTCAGCGAGAACACTCGCTTCCGTTTGGCCCGGTCCGTAGCGCACCGACATCCGAATGGTGGCGAAGTCGGGCACTTGGCCGGGCCGCCAGTCATGCATCTCTCGTCCGAGCCCCGCGCGCATCGAGCCGATGTTCACGCGGCGCACGCTCTTGAGCTCGGGGTCGTCCGGCCCCGAGAACTCCATCGTCTGGATGTGGTCGATGACGGCGAGCATCGTGTCGATGGCCGAGACCGACTCTTCTTTCTTCGACAAGTGCCGCGTCATCCCGAGCGTGCTCACTTCGACGGTGAGACTCGCTGCGTGTAAGGTGAGAACCGCAAGGTCGGTGGGCTCGCCTACGATGAACGTATCGGCGGTGATGCCTGGACGAGCTTCAAAGTGCCGATCCCGCCTTGGAGCTCGCCCACTACATAGGCGAGCACGAGGTCGCCTTTCAGCTTTCGGCCCGAACGAACGAAGGCGCGGGTCGCTCCGAGAAACGCGGCGCAGGATGCTTTCATGTTCGAGACCCCTATGCCGTAGACCATGTCGTCGCGCACGAGCGCTTCGAAGGGGTCGACGGTCCAGCCGAGGCCGACGGGGTTCGTGTCGAGATGGCCGTTCAACATCAAGCTCGTGCCGCCGCCGGCGCCACCCAATCGTCCAACGGCGTTGAAGCGGCCTGGCCGCCAGTGCCAACCAAACGTCCAACAGCGTTGAAGCGGCCTGGCTCGACCTCGATGAGGCGCGTTTCGAGCCCGAGCGCCTTCATCTCATCGATCATGATACGCGCGAGCGCGCTTTCTTCGCCGCTTCCGCTGTAGCTCTTCGTCTGGATCATCTGGCGGAGAAGCTTCAGATCCTCGGCGTCGTCGACCGCGTCCAGGAGATCGTCGCTCTGAGGGAGCGACGCTAGCAGAAGCGGGCTCGCGGCGATTTGTTTGAGCGCTTCGCGTCTCGATACATACTTCATAGTGTCGAAGCGTACTAGTTCAGCCCGCGAGCCGCAAGACGATGATGCCGAGCGCGACGCCGATAGCCGCGAGCACTCGGCGCGGCCCGAAAGGCTCGCGAAGAAATGTGGCGCCAACGATTGCCGCAAGCACGACACTCGTCTCTCGTAGCGCTGAGACGAGCGCTATGGGAGCGCGTGTCATCACCCATATCGCGAGTCCATAGGCGCCGACGGACAAAACGCCGCCGAGCATTCCCGTCTTCCACTGTTGCCCGAGCCCGCGCAACCCGAGACCC
Organism: Candidatus Marinacidobacterales bacterium; assembly: GCA_965197495.1. Classification (GTDB taxonomy): domain Bacteria; phylum Acidobacteriota; class Vicinamibacteria; order Marinacidobacterales; family SMYC01; genus SMYC01. The sequence continues at coordinate 6,391,373 of OZ240210.1, read as the reverse complement.
GGCCGAAGGACCACGCCGGTAAGGCTTCTCGCGAAACCGTTCCGGGCGCTTTGGAAAAGCCCGGCCCCGAGGGCAAGAGAAACCCATAAAGCGTGCATGGCGCGCGAGTTTAACCGATCCGAGATCGACGCTGTGGTAGACTTTTGGCCATATGGATCGAGAGCAGCTCGCCTCGCAGGTTATTGCGCGGATTGCGAAGATGCAGAAGACAACGCCCGACAAAGTCAGCGTGGACAGCACGTTCGAGGAGCTCGGGGTCGACTCTCTGAACGGATTAGAGCTTCTCTGGGAGCTCGAAGAAGAGCTCGAGATCGTCATTCCCGATGATGATGTCCGAGAGATCACGAAAGTGAGCGACGTGATCACCGTCGTCGAGCCTCTCCTCGCGAAGAAATCCTGAAATATCGAATGGGAGCACCCCACCGCGTCGTTGTTACCGGTCTCGGTGTCGTTTCCGCGATCGGGAACGACCTGAAAACGTTTTGGGAATCTTTGTGCGCTGGACAGCACGGATTTCGCGAGATCGAGCTTGCGGATACATCGACCCTCCAGTACCACGTCGGCGCCGAGGTGCGCGATTTGGATTTGGAGACCCCGTTTGACGACCCCGTGAGGTCGCTCCTGGATCGCTTTGCCCGGCTGTGGCTTCTCGCCTCGCGACAAGCGGTCGAGGCGAGCGGGATCGCGTCGAAAGACCTCCAGGATGCCGCAGTCATCACTGGGACGGCGCTCGCGGGGCAGACGACCCAGGACCAGCTCTTCGCTGCGCTTTATCGCGAAAATAAGCGCCGCTTTGCGCCCTTCGCGGTCCCACGCATCATGTCGAGCTCGGGAGCGAGCCACGCGTCGATGGAGCTCGGCATCGAAGGGCCGGGCATGACGATCTCGACCGCGTGCTCGTCGTCGAACCACGCGATTGGGATGGCCTATTGGATGGTGGCTCACGGTGCGGCGCCGGTAGCACTCACCGGTGGGAGCGAAGCGCCTTTCAGCCTCGGGCATCTGAAAGCGTGGGATGCCATGCGCGTCATGGCGCCGGAGCGCTGCCGGCCGTTCTCGCGGGATCGCAAAGGGCTCGTGCTCGGCGAAGGCGGCGCGGCTCTCGTCCTCGAAGAGCTCGAGCATGCCCGCGCGCGCGGCGCGCACATCCACGCGGAAGTGCGCGGCTTCGGCATGTCCTCCGATGCTGGCCACATCACGAGGCCTTCGGCGAAAGGCGCTGCCCGTGCTATCGCGGCGTCACTGGCGGATAGCGGGCTGAATCCTCACGAGGTCGAATACGTGAACGCGCACGGTACGGGTACGCTACTGAACGACTCGACCGAGTCGGAGGCCCTCGCGAGTGTTTTCGGCGACCACGCGGCCGCGCTTCTCGTGAACTCGACCAAGTCCATGCACGGGCACACGTTGGGCGCGACCGGGGCGATTGAAGCGGTAGTGACCACGCTCGCGCTCGAGAACGGGGTCGTACCGCCGACCGCTGGCTATCTTGGGCCCGATCCTGAATGCCCTCTCGACGTTGTCCCGAATACTGCCCGTGAAAAGGCGATCCGGCACGCCATCTCGAACTCTTTCGCCTTCGGAGGCCTCAACGCCGTGCTGGCGCTCTCACGCTGGGACGGGGCGTGACCTCTTGGTATAATCACGGGTTATAAAGAAAGTGGGGAGACCCGTTCGAGCGTTTTGGAGCGAGAGCGACCCTCCGGTGCCGAGGACAACAATCGAGTAGCGAGACCGAGTGGACGCGTGGAGGCTTACGTGCTGCTCATCTCTGGTCGCGTTCAAGGCGTTGGATTCCGCTGGTTTACCGAGAGAGAAGCACGAGCTCGGGATGTGTGCGGCTACGCGCGCAATCTCGAGGATGGGCGTGTAGAAGTGCTGGCGCAGGCCGACCCCGAGACGCTTCAAGCTTTTTTCAAAACACTCTATCGAGGGCCGCGCGCATCCCGCGTCGAGGACATTCAGAAGATGGCCGTCGAAGTGGATGAGGCGGTGCCCGGATTTCATGTTCGATTCTGAGTATTCATAGGGGGTTCCCTTGGAACAATTGCGCCGAATCATTCGAGACGTGCCCGACTTCCCCAAAGAAGGTATCGTCTTCAAGGACATTACGCCGCTTCTAGGCGACCCTGCCGCGTTCCGCAAAGCCATAAGCTTCATGGCGGAGCCCTTAGCCGAGCGCGAGTTTGACGCCCTCATCGGGATCGAGAGTCGAGGCTTCATCTTCGCCGCTGCGCTCGCCTACGAGCTAAACAAAGGACACATTCCGGTGCGCAAGCCCGGCAAACTTCCCGCCGACACCGTGCAGGTCTCGTACGATCTCGAATATGGGAGCGACACCCTCGAGATGCACGCGGACGCTATCGAGTCCGGACAGCGCATCGTCATCGTTGACGACGTGCTCGCGACGGGCGGCACCGCGCGCGGGGCGGCGGATCTGGTCGAGAAAGTAGGAGGCAAGGTGGAAGCGTTCAGCTTCCTCATCGAGCTCGATTTTCTCAAAGGTCGTGAACGAATCGCCGAATATGAGATCCGGTCGGTGCTGAACTACTGAAGGTTACGTCTCGAGCCGCCGAATGCCAATGGACGCCGAAGAAAAAGAAAGAAATTCCGACGAGACGGTGAACCCCGTGATCACGCGCGTCTCACCGACACGGCGAGTCCTCGGCTCGAAGGAAAAGCGCGATCTGATGGATCGTCTCAGCGCGCAACAAACTTCGCTCGTGCGTTCGGTCGCGCTCGGAGCACCCGAATATCTCAGCCAGTCGTACTATCTCGATTCGAGCTCGGGCAAACGCATCGCCCACGAGTTCGAGGCCGACGAGCTCATGGGTTTCGTCACTGGCTGGGGTGCGGAGCCTATGGAGTGTATCCGCGCCATGAACGCGGCTGTGAGCCACATCACGGAGCGCGGGCGACTCGAGCGCTATGTCAAAGCGGCGGTCGAGCTCGAGATCGTGATGGACCGGCAAACGTGGTTCGATGACGGCGTCGTCTATCGCGGCCTGCCCGACTACCTGATGCACGGCTATACCGATATGGGAAGCCACGCGTCGCCGACCGGGCGCGCGGGGCGGGAAAAGATCAAAGTCGACAAAGTGAGCCTCGTGGACCGGCTCGCCGAATGCAAACAGCGCGGGGTCATCGGCAAGGACAATCTCGAGCGGCTGCTCGGCTGGTACTACGCGCGCGTGCGGCGCGACATCGAGTTCGACGAGTCGGGCGTGGAAGAGCTCTCGCGCGAGTTCGGCAACGAGAGCATCGTGCTCACGAAATATCTAGAAAAAGGCATGGGCGTCTGCCGGCACCTGTCGATCTTTTATCAGCTCTATCTTCAAGAGGCTGGGATCGAGTGCCGCGTTGTGAAGGGCGATCTTCGTTTCTACATTTTCAAGGGCCGGCACGCGTGGAACCTCGTACGGGACGGCGAGCGAGTGATCCTCGTCGATGTGACCCATCCCAACGTGAAACACCCGTTTATGGTGTTCGGGACGACGGAGGAAGAGGTCTACGAGCGGGCGAGAGAGCACTCCCGCGAGTACGACCCCACGCCGGACGAGCAGAACAATTACAAGATCGGCGCTGCGTCACCCCCGCTGGCGTAGCGAACGGGAATGGACAAGACAGAGGCAAAGATGGCGATAGGGAACAATCGACGGGCCACCATCCGACTCACGCATTCGGAGCTGACGTTCATACAAAAGCTCCTACGGTCGGAATACCATTTCATCATGGAAGAAGAGCGACGCGCACGCTAGGCCTTTGGCAGAAAGCTCTCGGACATCACGCTTCCGGGAAGCTCCGACGGAGGCGTCGACCTGTTCCTCACGCAGCTCGAGATTTCTTTTCTCCAAAAGCTCACGAAGTCGTCCTATAGCTTCCTGACCATGGCCGAGCGCGACGCCCGGCAAAAACTCAGGCTCAAGATCCGACGCGCCTGGGAGCAAGTCCAAGACGCCGGCGACCGCCGCCGCCGTCATCAAGCGTAGACAGGGGCCGGTCGGGTTCTGAGGACGGAGGTAGCGTAGCGACGTCCGGACCGAGTCGCCGATCGAGCAAGAAAGCGCCTCAGTTCCTCGGCACGAGTCGCTTCAGCTCTTCGCCCCAGTTTACGACCAGATTCACCTGGGCGGGCGCTTCCGGTGCTTCGCTTTGGTCGATCATGACGATAGTATCTGGTGGTTGGATGGCGCGTAATGCCCGCGGATTCGGGAAGCTGGGGTACAGCGTCCGGCACGAACGGTAGTGTCTCAGTTTGATTATCAAAGAATCCCTCTCTTGCTGAGCGTTGCTACCAGATAGGCGTGGTCTCGGTCGCCCTTCACGGAATTGCAAACTCTGCATAGAAGTTGGAGGTTGTCGAAGTGGTCCGACCCGCCTTGGCTTTGAGGTATCACGTGGTCGATGGTGAAGTTGCGGAAGGGAAAGGTCACCCTACACCCTCCGCACCGTCCCTCCTGCTTGCCGAATAGCTGGTGCCGGTGTGTCCGGTAGCTCGGGAGCTTGCCAAGGTCCGTCCGCGTCGGTACGTCGTCTCGGTGGTGAACGTCGTAGAACAGCCGGAACGCTTCATGCAGCCGCGTCTTGACCAAGCTGGCCGCGAGCTCGGAAAGGTCGATCCCTACCCATTGACGACCTAGAGTTTCGGCGCTAACGCACGCGGTAGCGCAACCCGCGAAAGGATCCAGCACAACGTCATCTTCGTTAGACGACGCCTTGATGATCCGGTCGAGTAGTGCGAGCGGTTTTTGGGTCGGGTAGCCGACGCGCTCGCTGGATGTATTCGGGATGCGGTTGATATCGGTCCACAGATCCTGCACCGCAGCGCCGTGCGAATCGTGCAGATATTCCTTTAAACCATCTTTCCGTGGGCATCCGTCACGACGGCACAAAATGCGCCCTTGTGTATACAGTCGCTCCAACTCGTCCAGGCCGAAACGCCACTGCCTGTTTTTGCCTGGATGCGTGCCGCGCCATTCCACGGTTCGAGTTGTCGAGAAGTGCGGAGCTGTAAGCTGTTCGGCCTTAAATAGACCCGTCTCGTCTTGAAACTTGTAGCGCTGGCGTTGAGTTGGCGACAGCTCTCCCATGATTGGATGAAAGGCGGCGTCTGGTTTCACAACGTAAAGCAGGCGATCACAGATCCGCCCAAACCGCTTCGGGTCGTTGTGGGCCGATGTGCGTTGCCACACAATCTCGTTTCGAAAGTTCCCTCGACCGAACACCGCATCGAGCAACATCTTGAGATAGTGGCTCGCAGTCGGATCACAGTGGAGATAGAGCGAGCCGGTGGACTTCAAGAGACGGTGCATTTCCAAGAGCCGAACGGCCATCATGATGAGATACGACTTCATTCCCTTGCCATGGGCGATACCGGCCGCGTCGATTACAGCGTAAACGGATGGGTTCTGTTCGGCGATCTCGCCATGCCACGCGACATCCACGTCGTCTAGCGTCCACGTGTCCTTGAACGCGGCGCCGGCCGCCTTGCTCCCGATAGGCGCAGCGTAGTCACGATTGGAGTTGAAAGGCGGGTCCAGGTAGATTAAGTCTACGCACTCGCTGTTCATGCCCCGCATGATGGCGAGATTGTCGCCAGTCCAGATCGTTCTGTTCGCCCAGTTTGGCCCACTCATCGCTTCGAGCCAGGCTTCGGACCAGGCTTCGGACCAGGCTTAGCAGGCTTGGGAGCTGCCGCATCCACCAACCCGACGATCCACTCGGCATCGTAAGGAGCGTTTGTCAGTCCTGCTTCCATCGCTGGCGTGACACGAAGGCTCTGATGGATACGGCAGAAGTTGTAGTGAACGAAGTACAAGGCGAGTGCATAGATGTGGTTGTCGATCTTTTTCGAGAAGTCATTTGTGAGCCGCGTGAACCGCCGCATCCTCATCCGCATGCTTAGATTGTGACGCTCGACGTAGCTGGTGCTGATGTGGACCTCGTCGGGGTCGCCGGCGACCCGCATCTTCGTCGCTCCGGTACAGACGGCGGGGCTGTAACGCCGCTGCCCCTCCGGCGCCTCCCCGTAGTGCTTAACCAGCATGGCGTAGTCGATATCCGCGCCGAACGCATCCTCGACCGCCGAGGGGTACGCCCTGTGGCCGTCGCTGGTGAGCTGCACGTGGCTCGCTAGCCGACCGGCCAGGTCTTGCATGAACTCGGTGGCGTATCCGGCGTCGCGCCCGCCGACGAGCCAGGAGACGATCAGCTTGGAGTCGGCATCGAGCGCCGTCCACGCCCAAGTGTCGCCTGCGCCCTCGGGCGCGGCCTTCGCCCGCCCGACATTCTTCTGCTTCGCGTAGCAGAACTGCCATATCTCATCCACTTGCACGCGACGTGTCTGCACACAGCGGACGTGTTGATCATGAAAGTCGATGCACGCCTTCCCAGCATCAACTAGCAGTTTGGATATCGTGTTGATCGAAGCCCCGGAAACACGGCTGATTGAACGAAAGGGGAACTCTGAAGTGCGAAATATCCCAACAGGTCAGAGCTCCCTTCGTGCTGCCAGAGTCGTCGCTGATCGCTCTGAGTTCACGATACGCAGCCAGGAGGGCCAGTTGCAAATACTCGGCACCGATCACGTCGTTGCGGGTTGTGACGCATGCGACGTGCTGGTTGATGGTCGCTTCGGTATCAAGAACTGCCGACGTACCACGAGTCTTACCCTGTCCTGTGATCGCTACCAGCACACTGCCCGGCTGAATCTGAGGAAGATGACACTCGCGCAGTGCAAGGTCGGTAACGAACTGATCTGCCTGCATGATGGGGCTATGGTTAACACTTGAGCTATTGAGCCAGGGGTAGGTTCCCCCGTCCCAGTAGCCCATGTTGCTGCGCGACGGTGTTGAACCGTTCCCCACTCGTCCCAGATGACCTATCTGCCAGACTTCCCAGTGCTCGGGTATATTTCCCAGCCATCGAACAGCGGAGGGCGTGTAGGCCGGATAGGGCTGGCCGGTGCGGACGTCGGTCTGGCCGGTGACGGCTTGGTGGTTGATGGCCTGCTTCTGCTCTTCCAGCAGCGTGATCAACTTCTGCTTGGCGCGGATGTAGCGCCGGATGCGGCGATCCGCATGGTCGAGGTAGCGGACGATGGCGGCTTGCTCTGAAAAAGGAGGCACTACTATGAGCTTCTGGTAAGCATCCTCCCGGTCGAGACCAGGTACCGCTGAGTCTCTCGTTACCTCATCCAGACGAAGCCAACCAAAGAGGAAAAAAAGCCACCGAATATGAGCTGATGAAAAACGGTTATCCACAAAGAAAGTTGTATCGATTGCAAACACAGGGCGTTCAGAATAGTTTACCTTCCCGAACGATCCCTTTCGTCCGATCACGATGCAAGGAGCCTTTGTGTTCGCTGCATTATGAAAACCCACGCGTCCGTTTGACCCAAGAACCGGAACGACTCCGTCCTTACGCACTTCAGCGGCAAGAGCGTCACCATACGCCAATCGACAGACCTGCTTGAGACGACGTACCTCCCAATACGCAGGCACTTCCCCCAACCACTCCACGCCGGAGTCCTCCATGGCGGGATAGGGCTTGAGGTCAGCGATCATTCCGCGGCTTCCTCTACTACAAGCATCCACACCCGTTTCAGCGGCGACTCCGCCTGGATTTCCGCTGGCAGTCGTTCGTAGTTGCGATAGATGGCTCCCACGAGATCGCTGCTGTCCCACAGACGCACCATGAAGTGGCTTTGCTGCGATTCCTGTAGAACCTTCTTGTTGAAGCCGCCCCAACAAACGAGCAACCCCTGCTCCGCTTTGAAGGTAAGCATAGTGCCCTTTAAGGTCCGGTACACGGTTACGTCGACGGGGGTGTTCTGCGACTTGACCTGCACACAAAGGCGTCCCGTTCCTTTCCCGTTACGACGAGTATTTACCACAGCAGTCTCAGTTGCAAGAAGGAAGAAAATCAAACTAGACCACTACCGCACGAACGAAAAGATAGACCCAGGTGGCTCAAAGGGATAACATGTGTTCCCGTATTCTGTTGCCTGTTTTCATACGTCGAATCGATCCCAATTAACCACGGCCCGCTCGAGATAACGTGTAAATGACGACACCCCCATCGTCCAGCGACGACGCTTCGGCTCCTGTCGCTCTCGCCGATATCGGCGCACATATCAAACAATACGCGGTGGCAGACGACCGGCGGGCAACGTGGCACTTGGTGCAGACTATTCTCGTCTTGCTCCTGGCCATGGCCCTGTATGCCGTGGATCAAGTCATGCTTGCTGTGATCTTGGACGCCGGCATCATTGTGCGCGGTTTCATCATCTATCACGACGGGATCCACTATTCCTTCTATCGCCGCACCGAAGCGAACGAGCGATTGGCCACCTTACTGCAGGCGTGGATCATTACGCCCGTCGACCTCTGGCGCCGAAACCATTTTTACCATCACAAATGGTTCGGCAACCTCGCCGTTTTCGACGAAGCGGACACCGTCTTCTTCACCCGGCAGAAATACGAGTCCTACCCGCTGCACAAGCGCGTGCTCGCGCGAATCCTGCGCGATCCGGTCGTATTTTTCTTGCTCGCTCCGGTGGCTCAGTGGTGGGTCCAATACCCCATCCAATACAGAAACCCCATCCTCTGGCTAGGGCACGCCGTGCACTTGCTGATCGCCTGGCAACTGTCCTGGTGGCACCTGTTCGCGGTTTACTTGGGTGCCATAGCGGGGCTCATACTGTTTCACCTGCAGCACGCAGTGAATCGGGGCTATCGCGAGCCAAAAGCGGAATGGAATCCCACTGAAGCGTCGTTACTGGGTTCGACCTACCTTCCTATTCCGCGGCCCTTCACCTGGTTCACCTTCGGGATCCAGTTTCACCATATCCATCATATGAACACGAAGGTCCCGAGTTATGAGCTTGCACGTTGCCACCGCGAGGCAGCTCCGGAGATGTGGCGCGACGTCACGACGCCAAGCCTCTGGCGCAGTCTTGCATCGATCAGAAACGTCATGTGGGACGAGGAATCGAAGCAGCTCGTTCCGTTCTGACGACTGGCGGACCTACGGATCCCGTGTGTGGAGAGCTCAGTAGGTGATGGCCTCCTCTGGAGCTTGGAGTCCGAGGAAGAGGTAGAGACCTCGATCGATGGCTTTGAGCTCCATCGGGTCAATGCGACCGTAGACTCGCCGAACGCGGGACTTACTGATGGCCCGAAGCTGGTCCACGAGAGCGTACGACTCTCGTTTCAGACCACTCACCCCCGGGGCGATTCGTGGATACAGAGCTCCTTCGCCTGGCGTCGACGTCACCGGCACGATACACATCATCGGGAAACGCTGATCGGAGCTCACCTCGAGATCGCTCACGACAACACCTGGGCGAATCCCGCGTTGCTCATGCCCCGTGGTCGGGTCCAAATTGACCAGAACCACACTGCCTCGGTTCAATATCAACTTTCGTCGAACTCGGACGAACTTTTGCCCCAACCCTTGCCCCAACCCTTGCCCCAACCCTTGCCCCAACCCTTGCCCCAACCCTTGCCCCAACCCTTGCCCCAACCCTTGCCCCAACCCTTGCCCCAACCCTTGCCTAAGACCCACCGAATCTCTGAACCGCCTTCCGGGTCAATGAGGTCCTCGATCGTTTCGACTGGAAGGTCCGAATCCCAATCCGCGAGACCCATCTCCGCGACCGATTCACTGTCGAGGTGAGGGTTCCTCAAGGATTGCCGTAACTCCTCGCGACGTCGCCTTTCGAGCTCACGACGGACCGCGTCGAGGATGAATTTACTTCGGTTTCGGGCTTGACGATCGATGTCTTCCACGATCTCGGTAGGCATCGTGATCGTCACACGTTCGATAGTCATTAAAGTATGATCTTACCTTGAATCCTACTGTGGGTCAAGTGGCCGCCGATGGCGCGGAGAAAAACCAGCCCACCAATCGGGAGCTATGCGTCTGACCAGTGTTACATGAAGCCCGCGACATCCTTCCGGCCACTAGAGGACGAAGTCAACATTGTGTCCCACGATACGAGCAAATTGTCGACGCTTCGGATGTTGATGCTTCGTAGTATGCGTCAGTCGGTGTGTGTGAGGTCGACACTGGTCAAGAATTCTTCGCCTATCCGGACGACTTGATCCAGTGCACGATCTGCGTCGATCGAGAGGGAGAAGTTTTGATCTATCGCAGCGTGCGAGCTCACGTCGCGCGAGGCGCTGTGGTGCTCGACGTTGGGGTCACGTGGGCTACACCTCGGCGTTGTTCGCGAATCGGGTGGATGAGGCTGGTCGTGTTCATGCGTTCGAGCCTCTCGATTAGGACTCGCGACCAGGTGCAGAGTAACCAAGAACACCCTTTCGCACGAGTCGTTGCACACTCGGCGCGGTTATTCCCGTAGCGATCTGGGAGGTGGCCTAGTTTGTGAGGACGAGCGGCTTGCCGATGAGCTTGCTTGGATTGGCGTCCGCCCTCGGGACGAACTTGTTTATCCATCCGCCGTCCCAACTCGCAATATAGACGTTGCCATCCTGGTCCACGTCGAGCTGGTGCGGACGCGACAAGCCACCCGTAAAGCCGCCCCTCGTCCCTCCGTACGCCCCCCAGTAGTACTGGAGCTCGCCTTCCCGGCTGTACTTGAGAATCCGGTTCAGTCTCGCAGAGATCACCCAGACCCCGTCGTTCTCGTCGATGAAGACGCCGACGGGATCAGAGATGTCGGGCCATTCCTCGATGAACTCACCGTCCTCCGTAAAGATCTGAATGCGGTTGTTCGTGCGGTCGCCGACGTAGACGCGGTGATCGCGGTCCACGGCGACGCCGTGGACGAGGTCGAATTGTCCGGGGCCGTTCCCGAGCTCCCCCCACTCCATCACGTACTCGCCGTCGGCATTGTACTTGACGATGCGGGAGTGCCAGTAACCGTCGCCGAGGTAGAAGCTGCCGTCCGGCAGGAAGGCCAGCACCGCCGGATCGCCGTAGGTGAAGGGACCCGGATTCGGATTCGCCCGTGCCTCTGCCCGGGTCGTGGGGTGGTTGGGGTCGACCAGCCGCATCACCAACTCACTCCCGTCGTTGGTGAACTTGAGGATCTGCATGTTGACCCCCCTGCCGCCACCGCGCTCGACGACCCAGATGTGCCGCTGGGGATCGTAGGGACTGATGTAGACCTGGTGGGGCTTGTTCAGGATCGAGTCCCACTGCGTCCACCTCTCCACGATGTTGCCATTCCGATCGGCGACCACGAGGTAGTTCGTGCCTCCCGGCCTTTTCCGCCCTTCCGCGTCCCGGTCCCCCCACACCGCCACGATGATCCGGTCCGGGTTGTCCACCGCGACGCCCGACACCTGCCCCCAGGTCCAAGGCCCTTCGTGGTCTGGCGCCGGCTTCCACCAGTCTTCCACGCCCTGGTACTCGCCCGTCTTGTCATCCCCACCCTTCACGATCGCTCCTTGCGATCCCGATGGCGGCGCGGCCTGGTTCTCACCGACGCAGGCCGCGAGTACCGCCAGCCCAGCGGCGAGGACAGGGGCCACGCCCATACGCTCCAGTCTCATGATGCCTCCTCCCCGGAAAGGCTTCCGTAGAAGCCGGTCGAAAGGGTCCTCAACCTCGTCGTCCCCGCGCCACAGCGATAGCGATGCTAATCAATCGAAGGAGCTGGTATCCCTCTGTGCCAACTCGTCCGTTGCAGCGCATGTTATTCCGCTCTGACCTTTCGTGTCACGCTTCATCCCAAGGAGAACGCCGGATTCGTCCATCCTCGTCTGGAAGAGTTTCCCGAGCTCAGCGCGGTTCGCTTGTACGACGAGCTCCGAGCCGCCCCGAGATGATCATCAAAGCGAAGAAGCCAGGACCTGCGGTAGATCCGAAGATCACTCTTGAGGACTACGCTCAGCAATGGCTTGAAGCCGTGAAGGCCGAGATGGATTCCCGCACGCACAGAGGGGGGGCCGGTTGGCACCAAAGTTGGCACCAACACCGGCACTAACGACGACAACCCACCGCAAACTCTTGATTCGATTGGTACGCCTGGCAGGACTTGAACCTGCGACCTACGGATTAGGAATCCGTCGCTCTATCCTACTGAGCTACAGGCGCATTCTTTTTTGATCCGTGTCGCAAGCGACGACGGAGATCGTGCTCTCGAAACTCGCCTATTTTCGCACGACGGCGGGCCGTGAGAAAGCCTCTCCGCGAGATCGTGGCTGCGGCGACTTCGCCTCGTCATGTACTATGAGGCGTGGCAAAAAGAACAAGCCTCGCTCAAAGAGTTGAAGCGGCGCTTCGCGGCTTCGCGCTCGGCTTTCCCGAGACGCATGAAGACTTTCCGTGGGGCGAGCGCGTCATCAAGGTCCGCAAGAAAGTCTTCGTGTTCATGGGACTCGGTGACGGTGGGCTGTCGCGATCCGTCAAGCTCCCGGAGTCGCAGAACATCGCTCTGATGCTGCCTTTCGCCGAGCCGACGGGCTACGGTCTCGGCAAGAGCGGCTGGGTCACGGCCCGGTTCGATCCGAAAGAGAACCCGCCCGAGGACATGCTTTGCGAGTGGGTCGAGGAGAGTTATCGGGCGGTGGCGCCCAAGAAGCTCGTCGCGGCGTTCGCCGATGGCGGCCGGTCGATGCCTGCGAAGAAGTGAGTTTCGTGGCGAGGCTCGTTGCTATCGCGTGTCTCGCACTGGTTACCGGTAGCTGCGTCGAGCCGGTCTTTTCGTTTATGTTGCCGTCCTGGATCGTTTGGGTTTCGTGGTTGCGACGACGATGCTCTCGAGCGCTGTTGTCGCTCTTTTCTGTGGACCGACTCGCCGCGGCGTCGTCCTGAGCTTTCTGCTGAGCCTTTCCATCTTCATGCTGTTCGCTTACGTCCTCTCGATTCCGCTCCCGCGAGGCTTTTGATGGGGGAGGGTCTTACGCTTGCGCTACAGCCGTTGAACGTCGCCCTCGCGACGTTCGGCGCTTTCGTTGGCACACTCGTCGGGATGCTCCCGGGTATCGGCCCCATCAACGCCATCGCCATTCTCATACCCCTCGCGCTCGCACTCGACTTGCCGCCCGAATCGGTTCTCATCGTGCTCACCGCGATCTATTACGGCTCGCAATACGGAAACTCGATCAGCACAATCCTGCTCAATGTGCCGGGCACGGCCTCGGCGACGGTGACGGCGATCGACGGCTATGCTCTGACGCAAAGAGGTGAAGGTGGGAGCGCCCTCGCGATGTCGGCGGTCGCGTCTTTCTTCGGCGGGACGCTCTCGATTCTCGGCCTGGCTCTCTTCGCGCCACTGCTCTCTTCGTGGGCGCTCCGCTTCGGTCCCGCGGAATATTTTGCTTTGATGGTTCTCGCGCTATCGGTCCTTTCCTCGCTTTCGGGCGAGAGCGTTTTGAAAGGGCGCGGTGGCGACCTTGCTCGGTCTGGCATTCGCAACCGTGGGCTTCGACCCGAACAGCGCCGTCGCGCGCTACACCTTCGGGGAGCTGCGTCTTCTCGACGGGATCGACTTCGTTGTGCTCACGATTGGCCTTTTCGCGATGAGCGAAGTGCTGCTCGCTCTCGAGAGCCCGCACCCGAGACGGAAGCCGGTAAATGTGCACCGGGCCAAGCTCACAGAATGGTTCTCGGCTTCGGGCACGATGCTGCGTGGCACGATCCTCGGTTTCTTGGTCGGCGTTTTGCCCGGAGCCGGCGGCACGGTAGCGAGCTTTGCTGCTTATGCCGCGGAGAAGCGCTTCAACAACAACCGGCCCCTCGGGCTCAAAGGCGTCGCGGCGCCTGAAGCGGCGAACAACGCCGCGAGCACAGGGGCGATGATCCCGCTTCTGACGCTCGGTGTTCCCGGGAGCGGGACGACAGCGGTGCTCCTCGGCGCGCTCCTCGCGATTGGGATCAGTCCCGGCCCACTATTCTTGACTCATCACCCCGACGTGTTCTGGGCGCTCGTCGGCTCGATGATCGTCGGCAACGTCGCTCTACTCGCGCTCAACTTGCCACTCGTCGGCGTCTTCATCTGCATTTTGTTCGTCCCGCGCTGGTTTCTCCATCCGATCATCGTCGTGCTGAGTGTCGTCGCGGTCTACTCTGTGAATCGAAGCACGTTCGACATCGGCCTCATGGCGCTTCTCGGCATGGTGGGCTATGCGCTTCGCAAAGGCGGTTTTCCGCTCGCGCCGGTCGTGCTCGGTTTCGTGCTCGGAGGATTGATGGAGAAGAGTCTTCGCCGAGCCATGGCGATCAGCGGCGGCGGCTGGGAGGTCCTGTTTTCGAGCCGTCTTGCGGTCGCGATTTGGATCTTTGCGGCGCTCTGTCTCTTCGCTTCGTTGTGGCGCCGGTCGGATCGCACATAATACGGGCTCTAGCGCTAGGAGAGAAGAAACATGCGACCACCCCTATTGTTCCTGACGTTTGCCGCCGCGATGTGGCTAGCGCCTTTCGCTTGGGGCCAAAGCGAAAGCGCTGCCGAACGACTTGCGAACCCGCAGTCGGTCATCGAAAACTTCCTGGCCTGGCAGAACCCGCCCAATATCGATATGGATATTGCTGCCGAGGGCATGGCCATGAACGCGAGCCTCTCCGCGGAGGGCCGCCGAGAGCTCGCTCGCCAGCTGAAGGCCGTGCTCGATGCCCGCGGTCTTATCGTTCGGGTGGAGGACATCCCCGCCGATCCGGGCTATGTCGACGAGACGAGCGGCCGGAACCGTTACGAGCTGTTCCCCGTGCGTCTGCCCGGGATCTATCTCGTCAAGAGCGGCAACCGGTGGCTCTTCTCGCGTGAGACCTTGTCGGTGGCACCCTCTCTCTATTCCGAGACGTTCAGCGCGACCGCGCAATATTTGATCGGCAACCTGCCGGCGATCTTCCAAACGTGGTTTCTCGGCATGGCCCTTTGGCAATTTGCCGGCATTTTCCTTCTTTTGCTCTTCGCCCTCGTCGTCCGCACGATTGCCGAATTCGTCCTCCAAAAGATCGCCAAGTGGCTTCAGAAGCACACACCGCCGACCTGGGATGAGACCATCGTCTTGGAATCGGTCAGGCCGCTCGGGTTTCTCGTCTTCACGCTGTTGCTCCTGGCCTTTTACGCGGATTTGCAGCTTCCGGTGCGTATGAACGCCGCCATCAGGTTCGTCCTCGACGTGATGGTGGCGGTGAGCCTTCTCTGGCTCTCGTTCAAGGTCGTCGACTTTCTCTGCGACCACTTGCTCCGCATCACCGCCCGGACAGATACGAAGCTCGACGATCAGCTCGTCCCGATGCTGCGGAAGTCGCTCAAGATCTTCGCGTTCACCATAGGCGCCCTCGTCCTCGTACAGAGCTTCGGCTATTCGGTGAGCTCCATCCTCGCCGGGCTCGGGATTGGCGGCGTCGCGGTCGCGCTGGCCGCCAAAGATACGCTGGCGAACCTCTTCGGCTCGGTCACGATCTTCGCCGACAAGCCGTTTCAAATCGGAGACTGGATCGTGATGGGGAACGTCGAAGGCACTGTGGAAGAAGTAGGCTTCCGCTCGACGCGCGTCCGGACGTTCTACAACTCCGTCGTGAGCATCCCCAACTCGAAGCTCGCCAATACCGATGTCGACAACATGGGCATGCGGCGCTACCGTCGCATCAAGGAGGTCATCGGCCTCACTTACAGTACGACCGCGGAGCAGATGCAGGCTTTCGTCGAGGGCATTCGTGCTGCCATCCGAGCGAATCGGTACATGCGCCAGGATTTCCACGAGATTCACTTCAACGGCTTCGGCGATTCTTCGCTGAACGTGCTCGTCTATTGCTTTCTCGACGTCCAGAACTGGAGCGATGAGCTTCGCGAAAAACACAACTTTTTTCTCGAGATTCTTCGGCTCGCGGACGAGGTCGGCGTCGAGTTCGCCTTCCCGACGCAAACGATCCACGTCGACAGCTTCCATGGTGACAAGCCGCGTACCGTTGGGAAGAAGCGGTCGAACGACGAGCTCGCTGAGTCGATCGTGGCTTTCGGCCCCGGCGGACACCTCGCGCGACCCCACGGCCCCGAGTTCACCGTGGATGGGAAGAAGGTCGACTACACGCCGCGGACGGCGCCGACGAGGGGAGCGGTGTGAGACGCATCGAGACCGACAAAGCACCGAAGCCGGGAGGTCACTACGCGCAAGGGATGTCGCAGTCTGGCTTCGTCTTCGTGTCGGGCCAGCTTCCAATCGTACCGGAAACAGGAGAAAAGATTAGAGGCTCGATCGAAGAGCAAACCCAACGAGTACTCGAGAACGTATTGGCGGTGGTGGAGGCGGCCGGCTCGGATAAATCCAGGATCTTGAAGACAACCGTCTATGTTTCGGACATCGATCTGTGGGGCCGTGTGAACGACGTGTACGCAGCGTTCTTCGGCTTGTATCGACCCGCGCGCGCGGTCGTGCCGGTAAAAGAACTACATCAGGGCTCCAGATCGAGATCGAAGCGGTCGCGACGATCGTTAAACGCGAATGACGGATTCCGGCCCGGCACATTTTGCGGTTTCGTTTGGTGTTACAGATCAGTCGCGAGTAAAGCGATCGAGGGTCGCTCCGAGCTGGGCTTCAATGTCCTCGAGTGTGTGGCGTAGCGGACGCTGCCAGTTCGGGTGTTCGTCCTTGGTGCCCGGGACGTTTTGCCGACTCGTTTCGTTCCAAAGATCTTCGAGCGTTACGCTGACGAGATCCGCCTCGCTCTTCAGGAGCTTCTGGAGCGCGGTCTCGAGATCGGCTCCGGAGGTGGCGAACAACTCCGTATCGTGAGTGTTCAAGCTCGCCACCGAGCCTGTCGGGATCGGCGCGTCGGGCGTGAGCTCTGCGATGTAGAGCCCGCGGAAGCCGTGTTGGGCGAGACTCTTGGTGACCACGTCCGGGACGAGATCTAGATTCTCGCCGACGAGCTCACAGCGCGCGCGATGGGACTCGATGTTGAGCGTTGCGTAGAGCTCCTCAGCCGGATAGCGGATATAGACGCCGTCGGCCACGCTTGCGCCGCGCGGGATCCAGAACTGGCGGTGAAGGCCCATGACGTGATCGATGCGGAGGATGTCGGCGTGACGCATCGCGTGGCGATAGACGAGGCGGAGGTGCCGGTGGTTTTGCAGGCGGCTTTTTTCGGGGAGAACGGGAGGGAAGCTCCAATTCTGGCCGCCCGGAAAGGCGGCGTCGGGGGGCGCTCCGACGTCGACGTCGTGGGCAAAAAGGGTTTACTCACGCCACGCGTCGTAGCTGAAGCGGTGGACGCCTAGGGGTAAGTCGAAGTAGAGCTCGGCGTTTCCGGCCGCGATCTCGGCGATCTGCTCTTCGGCGAGCATCTGGCTATAAAGATGATAGCGAACGGCGTGGTCGTCGATGTTGGGCTCGACCTCGACTTCGGCTTCCTCAATGAGCCCGTCGCGGAGCTTGTCCGGCCACTGCGTCCAGTTGGCGCCGTGCGCCTCCGCGGCCGCGCGGAACCGAGCATAGTCGAGCGCCAGCGGAAAACGTGCTTGGAAAGCTGCGACATCACTCGCGCGCCCGGTCGCATCGTCTCGCATCGTGTGCCGCTTCGCGGCATAGAGCTCGGGGTAGTCGAGGAGCTCGCTCGGCGTCTTGGGAGACGCCGTACCGGCATCGACGTAGAGCTCGTTCCAGAAGAGGCGGCTCGCCGGCGAGTAGGGGCTCGGCTCGTCGGGATAGGACGCGAGCAATGGGAGCGTGGCGATGAAACGGCCGCCATGCGCGAGCGTCAGCTCCGCGAAGCGCCGGAGGTCTCCGAAGTTGCCGATGCCCGCGGAGTGCTTGCTGTGGAGCGCGTAGAGCGGCGCAAAGAGCCCCCACCGTTTTCCGCGCGCGGGATCTCGATAGGCGCGGGTCGGCGCACAAAGGATGAAGGTCTCCGCGTCGACTGCTCCCATCGAGACATGTAGTCGATGGTAGCCGTGGGGAAGCGAGGGAAGAGGAAGCCGTGTCCACAAGTAGCGGGTCCCATCGACCTCGCGTGCGCGTACGAGCGTGCGGGCGCTCGGGGACCAGTCGCGCTCTTGGCCGTCCTCGAGATAGAGCGTCGCTTTGAAGCTCTTTGACGACAGCTCGGCGGGGAGGACCATGCGCACGCCGCCGATGTCGCCATCCCAGATTGTGGTGACCGGCTCGAGCATGCGTTGGCATGACGCGCGCCGTTTGCGCTGCAGCGCTTCTTCTGCGTTTTGAGTATGTTGGGCGTGCTCGATCGAAGCGCCGAGCGTTCGCAGCACGGTGACGAGGACCTCGGGCTCGGCGTCGATGCGGCGCGCATCGAGGTCGCGATAGTTCGTCTGGACGCCGTAGCTCCGTGCGAGCTTTCGGAGAGCAGGCGTTACCATGAGCGTTACGGACGTGGGCGCCGGATCGAGAGCTGCTCGCCGAGCGTGAGAAAGGACTCCTGAAACGCGCTCGATCCCGCTGCGCGCTCCGACAAAAAACGGAAATAGAGGTTCTGCACTTTCCATAGATCCACTTCGAACGGAAGCGACAGCATCACGGCCACGCTTCGCCGAAGCTCTTCGAGCCGGTCGAGGTTTTCGGGCGATTGGAAGAAGCGCTCGGCTTTGGCATCGAGACTCTCTCGTGCCGCGTAGGCGAGTGAAGCTTCATCCAGTGGCACACCTTCCGCGATAGCGTTTCTCAACAGGTCGCCGACGGTGTCCGGGTCGATGGGCTCGTGCACGAGCGCCCGGCGGAGGTTCCCGTTCAAGACGACCTCGGCGGCGACGGACAGTGCTTTGGGCGGCGGGACACCGAGCTCGGCGAGAAATCGCATCGTCGCCTGGTGGTGCACGAAGAAACTTCGATGCGTCGCCTCTGCGTCCTTCAAACCCGACCGGGTGAGAACGTCGACAATGCGGCGCTGCTCGTCGCCGAACAGCGAGCTCAAGCCGTACGTCGTGTCGCCGAAGTAACCGTCGAGCGTGCCATTCTCATGAAACGCTTTCTTGAGCGCCCCGAAGCCGTGACGGCCGCGGCGCACCTCCGCCGTGATCTCGTGATTGCCCTCGTGCAAGACAGCAAAGCTCAACTGCTCCGAAGAGCCTGTGATCGTGGAAGTGAGCCGAGCGCAGCCGACGGCCAGCTTGCGGCGACCGGTCACGAAGGTCTCGAACTGCTCACGCTCGATGTCGTAGCAGTAAAGACGGGTCGTCTCTGGGTACCCTTCGAACACGGAGCTGATCGCGTAGTGTGCGCCGAGCATCTCCCAAGTGACTTTGGAGGGCTTGACGCTTTTCTCGTAGATGTCGCGACCGCTACCTGCGTCCGCGTGGTTGCTGCGCTCTTTTTCGAGGGCTTCGAGAAAGTCGTCCTCAATCCTCGCGTTTTGCGAGAGATCCTCGGCGAGCTGGATCGCGCGTCCCGCATATTGCAGGATTTGCACGGTCTCGATGCCGGCGAGATCGCTGAAGAACCAGCCGCAGCTCGTATACATCAGCTGCAGCTGGCGACGCATCTCGAGAAGCTTGAGCGCGCGTACGCGATTCTCTTGGCTGACCTGCGTCGCGACGAAGTCGTCGACCGTTCGCCTAGAGCGATCGAGGATGACGTCGATGTAGTGGTCGAGGGCTTCGGACGGCTCGCGAAGTAGCTCTGACGCCTCGGCCTCCCAGACCGCTAGCGCGCGTTCGCGAAGCTGGTCGAGCGCCGCGCGCAGTGGGCCGCGCCAGCTTTGGTTCCATCCGCCTGGCCCGCCGGTGTGACAGCCGCAATCGCTTCGCCACCGCTCGATGCCGCGGGCGCAGCTCCACGCGGTGTTCTCGGAAATTTCGACCTCGTGCTCAGGAGGGAAGCGCTCGAGAAACGCGCCGTAGTTGGTGACCTCAGCTATCCCGCGCGATTCGATCGCGTGGAGCGCATAGGCGAGTGCCATGTCGCCGTGCGGATGGTGATGCCCGTAGCTCTCGCCGTCGGTCGCGATATGCGACAGACGCGGGCGGTCGTCCGGCACGGCGCCGGCGAGGCGCGCCGCGAAGAGCTCGCCGCGATGCAGCAGTCCTTCGAAAGCCACACCGCGCGACAAAACGCCGTCATAGAAGAACAGCGCGATGGTTTTTCCGGACGGCAGCCGCTGAACGTAAGCCTGTGAAGGATCGATACGTGCATCGGAAAAGTCCGTCCACGCGGAGGCGCCCATCGACCGGATGCGCGCGGCTTGAGACGGAGCGAGCACGGTAAACCGGATATCGTGTGCCGCCAGCGCTTCGAGCGTAGCTAGTACCCGTCCTGAAGCCTGTAAGGGATTGAGAAAAAAGGAGAAATCGCAAATTTAGGGCTAGTCTTCTGAGGGGGTGTCGATTAGGATCGTGTCGTTGAAAACATCCGATTCTAAATGACTTAACTCCAAAGGAGACCAGCCCTAAATGCGAAAAACGATCAACCCACAGCCAAATCTACGTGAGCCCTGGCTGGAGCTGGAGCACGCACGCGAGCTCGAAACGATCTCGTCGCTACTCGATGCCCATCCTAAGCTCAATGAGCTGGTACTGCAAGACCTAAGGTCGGTCACCCCACCGGCAGGGAGCGATGTTGGTCGTGGGGGAATGAGCGCGGAGCAGGTTCTCCGGGCGTTGTTGGTGAAGCAGCTGAATCAGTTCACCTATCGGGAGCTGGCGTTTCACTTGGCAGACTCTCGAAGCTATCGGACGTTTTGCCAGCTCGGCATCATAGAGCCGACCCCGTCGAAGTCGACCCTAGCAGCAAACATCAAAGCCGTGAAGTTCGAAACGCTGGAGCAGATCAACCGAGAGCTGGTGAGCGTTGCCGAGGATGCTGGGATCGAAAAGGGAAGAAAAGTACGAGTGGACTGCACGGTAGTGGAATCAAACATTCATCCGCCTACAGACTCCGAGCTTCTTTATGACTGTGTTCGGGTTCTCACTCGCGTGATGTGCCGAGCTCGCGAACTGCTGGGTACAGTAGTGGTCTTCGGCAATCGAACGCGTCGAGCGAAGAGATGTCGACTGGGAGTTCTGAACGCGAAGGATAAGCAACAAAGGCGTGGCGTCTATCGAGATCTACTGAAGGTGACGGAAGAAACCTATCGCTCCGCTCAACGCGTTGCAGCACAGTTGGAAGAGTCGGGCTTGACCGAGCCGGTGAAGCGAGCGAGCGCGGAGAGGATCGCCGTGGATTTTGAGCACTTTCTCGTCCTCACCAAGAAAGTCATCAACCAAACCCAACGCCGAGTGATCGACGAAGAGCGTGTGCCTGCGGAGGAAAAGGTCGTTTCTATCTTCGAAGAACACACCGACATTATTCGCAAAGACCGGCGCGAGACTCTCTACGGCCACAAGGTGTGTATGACTGGTGGCTCGTCCTCGATGATTTTGGATTGCGTGATCTTGGATGGGAATCCGTCCGATTCAACTCTCGCGGAAACCATGATCGACCGTCAAGTCGAACTCTACGAACGGGCCCCGCGCCAGGTTGCCTACGATGGCGCGTTTTCTTCAAAGGCAAACTTGGAAGCCATCAAAGGCAAGGGAGTTGAAGATGTTGCCTTTACCAAGGCTCATTTCGCGGTGACCGATATGGTCAAGAGTTCCTGGGTCTATCAACGCCTGCGGCGATTTCGCTGCGGAATCGAAGGCGTCATTTCGTTCTTGAAACGAGTCTTTGGTCTCGACCGATGCACATGGCGCTCATTGCCTTCTTTTAAATCGTACGTATGGAGTTCCATCATCACCTGCAACCTACTGATGATGGCAAGACACTTATTATGATAACAACTATTACTCTTCCGCCCCTTATAGCCATGGATTGCTAACAATTCGCCTCTCGTTTCGTCCAAGATTTTCATTCGCTCTCAACCCCACGAAGCCCCTTCCGAAAACGTATAATACCCACATCTTCGATAGGTCTCTCGCACACCACAAGTTATGGTGTTTCTGGACAGGAACTAGGTCTACGGCGGTCTCCGGAAGCCACATCCCCTCCGGTTTCCGGCCGAAGCGATGCTCGAAATCGCGCAAGCCCCAGAGGACTTGGAGCCTTTTGTCCTCGTTGCTCGCGAGCGGCAGGATGACGTGGTTATACGCTTGCGCGAGCGCCGAGCCGTGGCCGCCGAACCGCTCGCGGCTTTCGCGATCGGCCGACAAGATGGCGCGGTAGACGGAAGGCTTTTTGTGCTCCATCCACGAAAGGAGCGTCGGACCGAAGTTGAAGCTGATCCGGCCGTAGTTGTTGGTGATCGAGATGATCCAGTCTTCGTCGTCGAGGATGCGCGAAGCGGTGTTCGGCTCATAGCACTCGGCGCTGATGCGCGCGTTCCAGTCGTGGTAAGGCGCGGCCGAGTCTTGCGGCTCGATCGCCTCGAGCCATGGGTTTTCCCGCGGCGGCTGATAAAAATGCCCGTGAACGCAGACGTATTTATTCACGGCTCAGAAATCATTTGCGGCGAATCGTCGTTTGATTCGTTTGCTTCGTGCGCTCGCTCGGGGCCCCAAAAAAGAGCGCAGAAAGGGCGGGCAGGGTGAGAGACAGAGAGTACGCGTGCTCGTCACAGGACACGTCCTCGGTGTCCGCACCGCCCAGATTGCCTTCGCCACGCCCTCCATAATGCTCGCCGTCGCTGTTCAGAAGCTCGTCCCAGCGTCCTTCGATAGGTACCCCGACCCGAAAGTCGCGGTGGACTTCGGTGCCGAAATTGTAGACGAGAAGAAGAGGCCTCGCGCTTTTTTCTCCTTTGCGTAGAAACGATAGCACGTTCGTCCCCGTGTTCTGGCAGTTGACCCACTCGAACCCATTCGCGGCGAAGTCTTTCTCGTGGCTCGAGGCTTCGCTTTGGTAGAACCTATTCAGATCGCGCACCCAGTTTTGGATACCTTTATGAAGAGGCTCGTCGAGCACAAACCATTCGAGCGCTCGGTCGTGATCCCATTCGGGGCGCTGGCCTAGCTCGCCGCCCATGAACAAGAGCTTCTTCCCGGGCTGACCCCACATATAGGCGTAGAGGAGACGGAGGTTTGCGAACTGCTCCCAGTCGTCGTCTCCCGGCATCTTGGTCAAAAGCGAGCCTTTGCCGTGCACGACTTCGTCGTGCGAGAGCGGCAGCGTGAAGTTCTCCGAGAAGGCGTACATGGGCCTAAACGTGAGCTTTTCCTGATGGAACTTGCGAAAGCGCGGAGCTTCCCTTAGATAGTCGAGCGTGTCGTGCATGAAGCCCATGTCCCACTTCATGCCAAAGCCGAGCCCGCCGACATAAGTCGGGTGCGAGACGAGCGGCCACGCGGTGGATTCTTCCGCAATCGTCTGGGTGCCGGGACGATCGCGATAGCTCGAAACGTTGAAGCGGCGCAAAAAATCCATCGCTTCGAGATGCTCGTGCCCGCCGAAGCGATTCGGCGTCCACTCGCCTTCGCCCCGCGAATAGTCGAGATAGAGCATCGAAGCGACCGCGTCCACGCGCAGACCGTCGGCGTGGTAATAGTCGAGCCAGAAGGCGGCACTACTCAAAAGAAAGCTGCGGACCTCGCCGCGCGCGTAATTGAACTCCAAGCTGTCCCAGTCGGGGTGGATGCGTCGTCTCGGGTCCGCGTGCTCGTAGAGATAGGTGCCGTCGAAAAAGCCGAGCCCGTGGGCATCGGACGGATGATGCGAGGGCACCCAATCCAGGATCACGCCGATCCCGGCTTGATGCAGGACGTCCACGAGGTACATGAAGTCCTGAGGCGTGCCATATCGGCTCGTCGGCGCAAAATAGCCCGTTGTTTGATAGCCCCAGGACGGATAGTAAGGATGCTCCATGACCGGTAGGAGCTCAACGTGGGTAAAGCCGAGATCGAGCACGTAGTCCGCGAGCGCGTCTGCGAGCTCACGATAGCGTGGCTCTGTCCCGTCGGCGCTCCGGCGCCACGACCCGAGATGAACCTCGTAAACCGACCAGGGCGCGTCGAGTGCGTTCGGTGTCTCTCGCGTGTCCATCCACGCCGCGTCGTTCCAGTCGTAATCGAGCGGCCACACGATCGACGCGGTCTCCGGAGGCACCTCGCGATAGAAGGCGAACGGATCCGATTTGTCGACGCGATAGTCATGGAGGCGCGAATGGACGTGGTACTTGTACAAGCTTCCGTCGCGGACCCCGGGCTCGAACCGCGTCCAAATTCCGGAAGTTTCGTCGAGCTCCATCGGCGCGGCGTCTGCCTCCCATCCATTGAAATCGCCCATCACGCCGACCTCGGCGGCGCCCGGAGCCCAAACGGAAAAGAAACACCCCGCGGTGGCGTTGTGCTCACCGAGATGGGCACCGAGGCGGTCGTGAAGCCGGGTATGCGTTCCCTCCCGGAACAAATAGGCGTCCTGATCGCCGAACGACGTCATGGTTTCTAGGTGTCTCCAGAGTGCTGCTAGTAAGAAAGGTCGCGCAGTCTTACCATAGAGGGGAGCGGCTTCGCGAGTTGACAGTCGAACGGCCGCGAGGGAGACTCAATGTTTAAAGTGGTTCTCCTGTCGTTTCGGGGGATCTGATTTGTGTTGGAGGGCATGGCCTATGGACGCTGCCGCGATTGTGGAAAACGCCGGAAACTCCGGGCCCTCTGTGCCAACATCGCTGAGACACTTCGCCCCTTGAAATTAGTGTAGAGGGCGGAGGAGGATCAATGCATGAGTATGTTGATTGAGAGAGAGACCTCGGCGGGATCGGAGGGAGCCCGTAGGGCGACTGGAGATCCCGCCGGCCGCGATGCGGCGGGGGTCCCGGATCCCGAAGTGAGCGAGCAAGCGAAGCGTCGACGCTTTACCGCGGAGTACAAGCTGCGGATAGTGCGTGAGGCCGATGCCTGCAAGGGTGACGGTGACGTTGCTGCTCTTCTGCGTCGAGAGGGCCTGTACTCGTCGCATTTATCGAGTTGGCGCCGCCAACGTGACGAGGTCGCCAAAGCGGGGTTGGCCTCGAGAAAGCGAGGCCGGAAGGCAAAGGCCGAGGATCCACGGGTCAAGGAGCTCGAGCGCGAGAACGCCCGGCTCCAACGTCGCCTGGCTCGGGTGGAGACGATGTTGGAGATCCAAAAAAAAACCTCCGAATTACTGGGGATCCCCCTGAATCCACTCGACAGCTACGAGAACGACTGATGGTGGCGGCCGAGGAGCTGGCGGGGCAGATTGGGCAGACGACGGAAGCCTGCGAGGCTCTGGGTGTGGCTCGTTCCACGCTGTATCGCAGGCGCCAGGTGACGCCCGAACCGAAGCGGCGTCCTCGGCCGCACCGAGCCCTCGACGAGACTGAGCGCGAGGAAGTCCTCGGGGCCTTGCACTGTGAGCGGTTCGTCGACAAGGCGCCCGCCCAGGTGTGGGCCACGCTTCTGGACGAGGGAACCTACCTCTGCTCGATTCGCACGATGTATCGGATTTTAGAGGAGCACGGCGAGGTCCGAGAGCGCCGGAACCAACGGCGCCATCCGAACTACACGAAGCCGGAGCTGCTGGCCGAAGCGCCCAACCAGGTTTGGTCGTGGGATATTACGAAGCTTCGTGGCCCCGTCAAGTGGACCTACTACTACCTCTACGTCATCCTCGACATCTTCTCCCGCTACGTGGTTGGCTGGATGCTGGCTCACCGAGAAAGTGCGGCGCTCGCGCAACGCCTCATCGCCGAGAGCTGTCGCAAGCAGGACATTGAACCCGACCAGCTCACCCTTCACGCGGACCGTGGCAGCTCGATGAGAAGCAAGCCCGTGGCTCTGCTCCTGGCTGACCTCGGAGTTACCAAGACCCACTCCAGACCTTACGTCTCGAACGACAATCCCTACTCCGAGTCCCAGTTCAAGACGATGAAGTACTGTCCTCAGTTTCCGAGCCGTTTTGGTTCCGCCGAAGACGGCCGGCTGTTCTGCGGCGGTTTCTTCGACTACTACAACTACGAGCACCGGCACTCAGGAATCGGCTTCATGACGCCGGCCGACGTTCACTATGGTCGCGCCGAACAGCTCACCACCGCTCGGCACCAGATCCTTCTCGAAGCTCATCGGACTCATCCCGAACGCTTCGTTCGCGGAACGCCACAACCTCCCGTTTTGCCTCCTCAGGCTTGGATCAACCCGCCGACGGAGAAAACGACGCTCCTGAATGCCGCACAAGCCACTCTCGCGGCGGCGTCCATACCTGGGGTACCCCCTTTTTCTGCTCCACGAAACGAGATCTCGATCGATGCAGATGTGGACCGCACCGGCGCCACGAGCCTCCCGACGCTAATCGAGGCTCACTAAATGCAGCTCGCGAGTGTCTCAAAGTTGTTGACACGTACCGCCGGCGCAACCTCAAGAACATCAAGTTTCCCCTTCTCAAGGCCAAACACAACCGCAGCGCGAAAGACAAACGGGTGCTCCGCGAGCAGGTGCGAGCTAATCGTCGCCTCTACCGCGCCATGCTTCTGCGCGACGACTTCATGGACCTCTACACCTACAAAACCGAGACATGGGCCAAGAAGTTTCTCCGAGGATGGCTGCGGCGCGCTATGAGCTCGAGGATAGAGCCCGTCAAACGCGCGGCGAAGATGATCCGCAGCCACTTCGATGGCGTCATCGCGTGGGTCACGTGGAGACTCAGCAACGGCCGACTCGAAGGAATGAACAACAAAATCCGGCTGCTGAGCCACCGCAGCTTTGGACTCCACTCTGCCGAAGCTCTCATCAGTCTCGTCTACCTAAACTGTGGCGGTCTCACCCTCGAGAGGATCCACTGAAATGGCAGGAGAGGCTTTAAAGTTTTGGCTTTAAAGTTTTGGCTTTGAAGTTTTGGAGGTAAGTGCGTGAAGCGTGCGGAACGACATCATTTGAAGCAGGACGAGTTCGTTCACTGGCTCGACAAGGTCCTGGCCTGGGGGATGACCCACCAGAAGAACCTCATCAATGGCGGCCTCGTGATCGTGGGGGCGGCGCTCCTTCTTGGCGGGCTCTCCATCCACCGCAGCCGGCAGTCCGCAACGGCACAAGTGCTCTTGACCGAGGCGCTCAGGCAGTATCACGGTGTCGTGCGCTGGGGTGAGGGTGCGCTCCCGAACCCGAACGTCGTCACCTTTGCCACCACGGAAGAGAAATATCGAACCGCACTCGAATCCTTCGAGGCGGTGGCCAACGAATATCGCCGCTACGACGAAGGCCGGCATGCTCAATACTATGTCGCGCTTTGCCAGCTGGGTCTCTCCGATCTCGAGGCCGCTGACGCTTCGCTCGAGACGGTGCGTTCGAGTAATCACGATCTCATTTGGTACCTCGCGTCGCGGGCTTTGGCTTCGGTGCGCTCGGAACGCGATCCCGCGGCTGCCGGAGAGCTCTACCGGAGTCTAGTCGAGGACGCCGACAATCCGCTTCCCAAAGACGAGTTGCTCTACGCGCTCGCCAAGCTCGAAGAGCGCTCGGGAAACTTGGAGCAGGCGCGGCAATATTACGACCGGATGCTTTCCGAGCACCCGGCGTCTCAACTCAGCGGCGAGGCGACGACCCGACGCGAGATCCTCTCGCTCTCGCTCGAAGGCGACGCGAACGTCAGTGATTGAAACCGAAGCTCCGGGACCGTACAACGAGCCCGAGAAGCCGCGGGCGCGCCGGCCGAGCTGGCTGTTGTGGCTCGTCATCTTTTCCGTGGGTACGTTGTTCCTGCTCACCGCGACCTTCTACGCGCTCTTCAGGAGCATGGGGCCTCGGGCGCCGTCGCTCACTCGCGGCACCGCTTTGAGCATCGATCTCGCGCGTGACTATCCCGAAGACCCGCTCTACGACATGAGCGGACCCTTCGTCGAAGTCAAGGACATCACGTTTCGTGAGCTTCTGTTCGCGGTGCGCACCGCCAAAGAGGACGCCCGTATCGAGAAGCTCTTTTTGCACGTCGGCGGCACCGAGCTCGGTTGGGCGAACATGTTCGAGCTTCACCGACAGCTTCTCGACTTCAAGAGCTCGGGCAAAGCGATCGTTGCGTTCATCGAATATGCAGGAAACCGCGACTACTTTCTCGCTTCGGCGGCGGACGAAGTCTATCTGCACCCGCGCGGGATGATCGATCTGCGCGGCGTTCGGGCAGAGCTACTGTTCGTGAAATCAACGCTCGACAAACTCGGCGTCGAAGCTGAGTTCGAGCGTTTCGGTGCTTACAAAGACGCGCCCGACATGTTCTTGCGCGAGAACATGAGTGACGCGAGCCGGGAAGCGATCGGCGACGTCGTCGACACGCTCCACGAGACGATAGTCACCGCGATCGCGGAAGGCCGCGGGATCGACGAGCCCGCGGTGAACGCGCTCATCGCCGCGGGACCGTTCACGGCCGAGCAAGCGAAAGAGCATCGCCTCGTGGACGGGTTGCACTACATGGACGAAGTGCGGGCAAAGCTCGCCGAAGAAGGCGAAGACCCGAAGACGATGGCGGTGGCAAGCTATCGTGCGGCCACGCGCCGTTCGTCGTTCAGCGTCGATGGACGCATCGCGTTGATTTACGGCGTCGGCGCGATCGTCGGCGGCACCAACCGCGAAGATTCTGTCTTCGGCCGGGTGATGGGCTCGGACACGATTGGCAATGCATTCAAGACCGTGCGTGAAGACGACTCCATCGACGCGGTCATCTTCCGCATCGATAGCCCCGGCGGAAGTGATGTGGCTTCCGATGTAATTTGGCGCGAAGCCAAACTCACGCGCGAGAAAAAGCCCGTGATCGTGTCGATGGCCAACGTGGCGGCCTCGGGCGGCTATTGGATTGCGATGGCGTCCGACACGATCTTGGCGGAGCCGACAACGATCACCGGGTCCATTGGGATCTACGCCGGGAAGTTCAACTTGTCCGGCCTCTACGAGAAGATAGGCGTCTCCCGCGACGGCGTCTCGAGCACGCCCAACGCGGACTTTTTCAGCGACAACCGTAGCTTCACCCCTGAAGAGCGCGCGCAGTTCCGCACGATAGTCGAGTCCGGCTATCAAGCTTTTCTGGAGAGAGTCGCCGAGGCGCGTGGCAAGACCACCGAAGAAGTCCACGCCGTGGCACAAGGCCGCGTTTGGACGGGCCGCTCCGCCCTCGAGCACGGGCTCATCGACGAGCTGGGCGGTCTCGAGCGCGCGATCGCCATTGCCAAGGAAAAGATCGACCTCGAGCCGTCGGATCGCGTCGCTTTGGTCATTTATCCCGAAAAAAAGAACATTTTCGAGGCTATTTTATCTAGTTTGATTCAGACGCGTGAGGTGCTGCAGCTCCCGGCACGAGCGCTCTCGCCGCAGGAGCTCCTCCGTCGATCGCCGCTTCTGCGAGCTCTCGCGAGCGGCCAGCCACTAGCGATGATGCCGTACGAGCTAACGCTGAACTAGCAGTGGTTCTAGTTATGTCAGCGCCGATTCAGGAGTTGGTGCAGAGCTGTCAGTCCTTGCTCGTACACCCATTCCTGCGTTCTGTACCGCCCGCTTCACGGGGTTCTCCAGCAGCGGGATCTTGAAGTGGTTGAAGTTCAGGGGCCTCGCCCCTTCGGTCGCGGCGGCGCCGGCGAGCTTGGCTGTCTCTTCGTGCCGGGGACGCCCCTTCACGAGCGCCTCCACGGCGGTCAGGCGCCGGGGGGTGCACTGCACACCGCCGCACGCGATCCGCATGGCCTCGATGTTGCCCGCGCCGTCGAGTGTCATGGCGCACGCGACGTTCACCAGCGGGAAGTCCCACGTGTTGCGGTCCGCGACCTTTTCGAAGTAGAACCGCGCGCCGGACCAGGTGCCGGGAACCCGGATGGCCGTCAAGAGGTCGCCGGGCCGGAGCACGGTCATGCGTGTGATGTCCCGCGACTGCGGCATGAAGAACTCCTCGGCTGCCACGACACGCTCACCGCTCACGTTCCGGATCACCATCGACGCGTCGAGTGCGACCAACGCCGGTGCGGTGTCCGAAGGCGTGACCGCCACGTAGCGGTTGTGCTCGAAGAGTGGGTGCTCACGGTTCATGGCGACTGGAGTGTCGGCGTAACAAATATTACCGCCTGCGCGGTAGCAGGCCAGCCCAAAGCGGTAGTACCAGCACCGGGTATCTTGGCAGACGTTTCCTCCCAGCGTGGCGGCGTTTCGAATCTGTGGGCTTGCGACCCGACGGGCAGCGTCTCCGAGCAGACCGTACTGCTCGCGAACTATCGGCGCACGCTCGACCTTCGTGAGTGTCGTCAGTGGGCCGATCTCGATACCGTCTCCGGTCTCGCGGATACCCCGGAGCTCTACGACGGCGTCGAGATCGATAACCGCTTCGGGCGTCTTCACTCGGTCCTTGAACCAGTCGAGGCTGTCATAGCCACCGGCCATAGCCCAACCGTTCTTACCCCAGCGGTCCAGAAGCTCCACTGCCGTGGCCAGGTCTCTCGGCTGGTACAGCTCGAAGGACTGCATCATGTCTTTCTTCATGGCTTCATGGCCTGCTCGGCTCCTTAGTCCGTGTTGACTTGCAGCGGCTTATGGGATTGCGGGCGTCCCGACGCAGCGTTGATGATCATGTCGGGGATGACCGGTGTCCGGTTGAAGTAGTGACCACCGAGCGTCTCCGCAACGTAGACCAGCTTGTCAGGCTCGATGCCAAGGAGGCCGGCCAGACCCGGATGAACGAAGCTCTGGCTCTGGCTGGACCCATACAAGTAGCACTTGCCGTTGTCCCAGTACGCCATGGCGCTTCTCGGCTCCATCGAGTGATGGGAGTTGGAGGCCGTGACGAACGTCTCGTCGAGCACGACCTTCGCACTCGAAAAACCTCCTTCGACGTCTCCGAACGACCACTCCAGGCCGGGCTCGCCCATGGGAAGCTCACCGTCCGCGGCCGCCTTGAAGTCGTCGACCGTCCACTTGAGGCGCTTGATGCCCTCGCGCGGTACCATCGTGTTCCCTTCCAGACGAGCGTCAGGTCCCTTGGGACGCAGGCTCTTCAATGGGTCGACGGTGAACGGCAATCGCACGAGGTCCAACTTGATCTTGTCGATCGCGTTCTGAGCGGTGGTCTCATCCACCGCGGCGACGGCGAGGATCGGCTCTCCGATGAAGTGAGGCGTCTCGCGTGCATCACTTCGTCGCACGCCGTATTTATGAAGGGCATGCGGGGCCTAGCGAGACTGCCACAACCTCAGGGTTTCGCTGGCAATCGACCGCTGGATGTTACTCCATCGCATCGAGCCGCTCTTTGAGCTCCGCGAGGAGCTGAAGCGCCTCGAGCGGCGTCATGGTCTCGGGCTCCACCCGCCGCAGCTCGGCGACGACGCGGTCTTCGGCGTCCGCGAAGAGCGACATCTGTCGCGCCCCGCTTGCCAATGAGCTCTCTCCGGTCACCCGCGGCCGGCCTTCGAGATCGAACTCCGTCTTTTCGAGATTCAGGAGAATCTCCTGTGCGCGGCGGATGAGTGAAGGCGGAAGACCCGCGAGCCGCGCGACTTGAATCCCGTAGCTTCTGTCGGAGCCGCCTTCGAGCACTTTGCGCAGGAAGACGATGTCGTCCTGCCACTCGCGGGCCGACACGTGGTAGTTCACGACGGCGGGAAGCTCGGCGGCGAGGTCGGTGAGCTCGTGATAGTGGGTGGCGAAGATGGTCTTCGACTTCAGCTTCGCCTCGGTCGCGATGTGCTCGGCCACGGACCATGCGAGCGACAAGCCGTCATAGGTCGCTGTGCCTCGCCCGATCTCGTCGAGCAGGATCAAGCTCTTCGGGGTCGCGTGGTGCAGGATGTGCGCCGTCTCTTGCATCTCGACCATGAAGGTCGAACGTCCGCGGAACAAATTGTCCGAAGCGCCGACGCGGGTGAAGATGCGGTCGACGATGGGGAGCTTCGCTTCGGAAGCCGGTACGAAGGAGCCCATCTGCGCCATGAGTACGATGAGCGCCGTTTGCCGGAGAAAAGTCGACTTGCCGCCCATGTTTGGGCCGGTGAGGATGACGACGTAGCGGTTCTCGTCGAGTGCTATGTCGTTGGGAACGAAAGGCTCTTGGCTCGTGGCTTCGATGACCGGGTGGCGTCCGTCCTTGACGTCGATCTCGAAGCCGTCGTGAAGGCGCGGCTTGGTGAGATTGCCTGCGGTCGCGACATCGGCGAGTCCCGATAAAACGTCGAGCACCGCCACGGCTTGCGCCGTTGCGCGGATCCGGGGTGCGTGAGATTTGACCCGCTGATTCAGCGCCTCGAAGAGCTCTCGCTCGATCGCTTGGATGCGGTCTTCGGCGCCGAGGATCTTTTCTTCATGTTCCTTGAGCTCGGGCGTAATGTAACGCTCCGCGCCGACGAGTGTCTGTTTGCGGATGTAGTCGTCGGGCACCGCGTCGAGCTTCGACTTGGTGACTTCGAGGTAGTAGCCGAAGACTTTGTTGAAGCGGATCTTGAGCGACGTGATGCCGGTGCGGGCGCGCTCGCGCTTCTCGATCTCGGTGAGCGTCGACTTGCCTTCGCTACGCAAGCGGCGAAGCTCGTCGAGCTCTTCGCAGACGTTCTCTCGGATGGCCCCACCGTCTTTGAGTGCTATGGGGGGCTCGGAGACGAGTGTTCGCTCGATGTCGTCTCGCGCCTCTTCGACCGGGTCGAGTGTTTCGTGAAGCTCGCGCAAGAGGACGGCTTTCGCCTCGGCGGTGAGCCCGCGGAGGGCCGGCATCTTCGAGAGCGAGGTTTGAAGCCCCACGAAATCACGAGGCCCCGCCGAGCCGAGCGTGATGCGTGAGAGAAGCCGCTCGAGATCGAGGACGTCTTTGAGTATGTCTCGGATCTTGGCTCGTTGGATGACGTCGAAAGCGAGCTCTTCGACCGTGTCGAGCCGCCTTCCGATGGCTTCGATATCGACGAGCGGGCGAACGAGCCAGCTCTTGAGCGTGCGCGCGCCCATTGACGTCGTCGTACGGTCGAGCACGTCGATGAGGCTCCCGCGTCGGCCGCCCTCGCTGAGCGAGTGCGTGAGCTCGAGATTTCTTTGCGTCACCGGGTCGAGGATCAGATAGTCCGCTTCTTCCAGACAGCGAATCCCAGAGATATGGGTCAGCTCGCCGCGCTGCGTTTCTTTCAAGTATTGGAGGGCGGCGCCGGCCGCGCCGACCGCGAGCGGTTTTGTCTCGAGGCCGAAGCCTTCGAGCGACTGCGTCGCGAATTGTCGCAACAGGAGGCTCCGGCTCGCTTCGTGCTCGAAACGCCAGTTGTCGCGCTCCGTCGTGATGGGGGCGTCGCCTTCAGGCCCCCATTGGGTGAAGACGTCGTCGGGAAGGGGTTTGCCTTCGGGATAGAGGATCTCGCGCGGGCGGTAGGTCGAGACCGTCTCCGCGATTTTTTCCCACCGCTCCTCACCTTCGAACTCGAAGGCGACGAAGTCTCCAGTGGAAAGATCGGCGAGCGCAGCGCCCGCCGCGCTCTTGGTCGAGGAGACCGCCATGAGATAGCTCGGCTCTTTGGCTTCGAGATAGCCTTGGTGCAGATAGGTCGAGGGGGTGACGATACGGACGATCTCGCGGCGAACGATGCCCTTGGCTTCCTTGGCATCCTCGACCTGGTCGCAGATGGCGACTTTGAAGCCGCGGCGGATGAGCCGGCCCACATAGGTATCGGCGGCGTGGTAGGGGATACCGCACATCGGGATGGCGGCGCCGGCGGTGTCTTTTTGCCGGGAGGTGAGCGTAAGCTCGAGGGCGCGCGCGGCTTTGAGGGCGTCGTCGTAGAACATCTCGTAGAAATCGCCCATGCGGAAAAAGAGGATGGCGTCCTCGGCTCGCGCTTTGATCTCGTGGAACTGCCGCATCGCGGGCGTGGCCGTTTTTACAGTTTTCTGCGGGGCTCGGCCCGTCGAGGTCGCCATGGTCGCGCGCATTGTACCGCGGGCCGTAAACGGAGGTAAGATTCGTTCACCATTGATGTTGACGCGCGTATTGGCCGTGGACACGACTAGTGCCCATGGAAGCTTGGCTCTTTTGGAGGACGAAGAGCTGATAGGGATCCTCGGCTTCCGGACGGCACGTCCGAGACATGCCGAAAATCTCCTGCCGTCCATCGAAGTCTTGCTCGCGGGCGTCGAAAAAAAGCTCCAGGATGTCGAAGCGTTCGCCGTCGCCATCGGCCCGGGCTCTTTCAGCGGCCTCAGGGTCGGGATCGCGGCGGTCGAAGGACTTGCTTATGCGCTCGATCGGCCAGCCGTCGGGGTCTCGACGCTCGATGCGACGGCGCATCGTTACCGCCGCCGCCGAGGCCTCATTGTTGCGCTGGCCGGGGCTTATCGCGGCGACGTCTATGGCCGGTGTTACACGTCGGACGGCGAGCGAGCGATTCCGGCGTCTGAGCCGCGATGCGTGGCTCCCGAGCGCTTCCTCGACGAGCTTCCAAAATGTCCCGAGCTCATCGCGGGGAGCGCGATCCTGACACACCGCGCCTTGCTCGATGCCCGATACCCCTCGGGCGTCACGCTAGAAGAGCCGTCCCTTTTCATCGCGGAAGAGGTCGCCCGGCTCGGGGCGGAGATGCTCGCGGGTGGCGAGCGAGCGCCTCTCGGCGGCCTCCATGCGCTCTACATCCGTCCGTCCGATGCTCAGCTAAATCAGAAGGACGCCACGACATGAGCGCTATCGACCTCTTGTCGTGCTACGCCCTCATGGCGATGGCTGACGAGCATCTCGACGAGGTCGAGGTGATTGAGCGGTTGAGCTACTCGAACCCGTGGCCGCGCGACTCTTTCGTACACGAGATCGAGGAGAATGCGTTCTCACATCCTAGAGTTGCCCTGACGACAGACGACGCGCGTGAGGTGGCGGGCTATTGCATCTCCTGGATCGTCTTCGAAACGCTGCAGATCCAAAACGTGGCCGTCCATCCGCGGCACCGCCGCCGCGGCCTTGCGCTTCGCGCCGTCGGGGAGCGCAAAAAATTTTACTCGCGACCGCGCGAGGACGCTGTCCTCCTGCAAAAAAGATTGCGATGACGCTTTCGCGCCTTCTAACCCTAATCGCAAATAAACGTCACCGTGTCTGAGGTCTTTGGCCCCGTGAATAGCACCTTTTCCAGGTTCTGCATACACCGTGCAGAATCACCTATAGTGGCGGCGAGCGGGTGCCCCAGCACGAGCTTCTCGCCTGCGCCCAGTGCGGCTGTTTCGCGTTTTCGTGCTTCGAAGATTTTGCGATTAGGGCCAACTCTGTTGTTTTCTGCGCTCGTCGCGATCGGCGTTCTAAGGCCGTCTTTGCCCGAGGCGATTCGCGACCACTGGAGCGGCTGGGTCGTCGCCCTCGCCGCGGTCACTTTCGGCGTCGTGCTTTTGTGGGCGCGGTCGCGGGAGTCGCGCGAGGAGCGCTTCGAAGCTTATCTGCTCGCGCTTCTGCCTCTCGTTTTAGCCGCCCTCTACTTGCAGCCTCAACGGGTCGCGAGCGACGGCATCTTTTATTACTCGCCGCTTCACTCGCTCGTCGTGGACGGCGATCTCGACTTCGCGAACGAGTATCGGGTGCTCGGCGCGCCGGCGGGTTACTTCCAGCGAACGGAGACGGGGCGACTTCCCAATAATTTCAGCATCGGGCCCGCGCTCCTGTGGCTCCCGTGGTTCGTGCTCGCGCATACTTTCCCTCGGGTATCGCCTTCGTCTCGACGCTCTTGGTGTCGTCTGGCAGGTGGAACGACGCCCGCTTGTGGCCACCGCGGGCTTTACTCGGGCCTTTTGTCGCTTGGAACGCGATGCTGATGGGCGTCTATTTTGAAGGCGCTATCCCTCCGGATGGGCCGGCCTCGTTCCGGCAAGCGGCGGCGGATGGGATTGAGCTCGTCTACAACCGGACAGGCTATCCGCCCTCCTGGCCGGCGGCTCTTAGGCGCGCGCTGGCTTCGGGGACGCCTCTAGCGACCTATGATCTCGAAGGCGCGCTCGCGCTCTCGAATAACTTGGATATCCGCATGGGCGTAAACGACGCGCTCTACCTCGGGCGCGGCTGGACCCTGCCGAGCCGCGGGCGGGTGACGACCCGGCGCACCCGCGGGAGCGAGGCAGAGATCTTCGTCGCTCTGGCCGAGCCCGCGGCCTATCGTCTTCTGTTCGAAGGGGCCCCCGGCGGCGGCGCGTAGCTCGTCTTGAACGGCCGCCCTCTTTCTGCGCTCACGATCGGCGCCGACGGCCGTGCTGAAGTCTTTGTCCCGTCCGCGCGAATCTTGCAAGGTGTGAATTATCTTACATTCTATATAAAGCACAGTGAAAGGCTGACGCTGTCGCGAGTTTCGTGGCGTCGGCCCGGATAGAGATTCTTGCAGGCATCGAAGAGGCTGTGATATTTTTAGGTTAACCTTTAGGTTAACCCCGGTCCGGCCATATGCAGGGAGGGAAGCCCTTGATGAACAACCCAGGTCACGCTGCCCAAGATGTTCTTATGCGAGAGAGCGAAGAGTTCCAGCAGTTGTTCCAGCGCCATCGCGAGCTCGATGAACGTTTGAGTGCTCTC
This sequence comes from Candidatus Marinacidobacterales bacterium, assembly GCA_965197495.1. Lineage (GTDB taxonomy): Bacteria > Acidobacteriota > Vicinamibacteria > Marinacidobacterales > SMYC01 > SMYC01. The sequence continues at coordinate 6,355,059 of OZ240210.1, read as the reverse complement.
GGGGAGCAGCGATTCTTGAACGCTGAAGAAAAGGTGGAGGAAGTCACGATCAAAAAGAAGAAGCTCGTCATAAAAGATCGGATGGCGTTCATGATGCGAAGCCACTAAACGGCTTCCGGCCTCCGAGTCCATTTTCTCGAGCTTCTGTCGAGAGTCACCGCAACCGGTCCGAGTCATGAGAATTGCACGACAGGGGTTCCGCTACGTTGGTATCCTCGTGGTTCTCGGCGCCCTCGTTGCCGCCTCGGCGAGCCCTCTTTATTGCATCCCATTTTTCGTCCTCGCGGCCTTCGTTACGTATTTTTTCCGCGACCCGGAACGGGTGCCTCCGCCCGATGAAAAGCTGCTCGTCTCGCCAGGCGACGGCAAAGTGGTCTATGTGGGCGAAGCAGAGCGCGACCCCGAGCGTCAGCAAATCAGCGTTTTTCTCTCGATCTTCGACGTGCACATCAACCGCTCGCCGCTGCACGCGGTGGTGCGGCGCATCCGTTATTCGCCGGGGAAGTTCCTCGCGGCCTACAACAGCGACGCGGGTATTTCGAACGAGCAGAACGAGCTCGAGCTCGTCGACGGAGACTTCACGGTCATCGTCCGGCAGATCGCGGGCGTTGTTGCGCGGCGGATCGTCTGCGCGAAAAAGGAAAACGATGAGCTCGAGCGCGGCGAGCGTTTTGGTCTCATCCAGTTTGGCTCACGCATGGAGATCATCCTTCCGAAGGAGATCAAGCTTCGTGTCAAGGTGGGAGACCGAGTCAAGGGCGGGGAAACCGTCGTCGCGGAGAGACCATGAAAGGTCGAAACGCCAAGCTTCCACGCCGAGGGATTTACCTTCTGCCGGCCACGTTCACCGTCGCGAATGTTTTCTGCGGCTTTTACTCCATCATCAGCAGCATCCGGGGTGAGCTCGCGCTTGCGGGGATCTTGATCGGCCTCGGCATCCTTTTGGATACGCTCGACGGTCGGGTGGCCCGATTCGCGAACGCGAGCAGCGACTTCGGCAAAGAGTTCGACTCGCTTGCCGATCAGACGTCGTTCGGCATTGCTCCGATGGTGCTCGCCCACGAGTGGGGGATGAGCTTATGGCCCCGCATGGGGTGGCTCATCGGATTTCTGTTCGTGATCTGCGGCGCGATGCGTCTCGCGCGGTTCAACATCCAGCCATCGTCGACGGACAAGCGCTTTTTCATCGGCCTTCCGATCCCGGCTGCCGCGGCCGTCATCGCGTCGATCGTCTATCGCTTTCCGGAGCCCATGACGTCGCGCTCGCAAGCGCTGCCGTTGCTCGTGCTCGTGCTCGTACTATCGCTTCTGATGGTGAGCAAGATGCGCTATTACAGCTTCAAGGATTTTGACATTCGCCGCCGGCAGCCGCATCTCACGATCTTGTTCCTCGCGCTTCTGATTGTCACCGTCTTCACGCGTCCTCAAGCAATGCTCTTGATCATCGCCTCGACCTATCTTGTGAGCGGGCTCGTCTTGAAGATCTCGTCTCTTGTCAGGGTTCCGAAAGTTCCGGCAGCGGAGCAAGCGGACCCGAAAGAGACATGAGGGGGCTTCGTGTCGGCGTCGTCAACCCGCGAAGCCCGTTCGGGAGCCGCGTCCGCTCGCTTCTCTCCGAAGGGTCTCTCTCGGTCATCGAGCTGAAGCTGTTCGAGAGCGAGGTCGAAGGCGAGGCGACGCTCACGCAGTTTCAAGATGATGTGGTGATCACGCAACCCCTCGATCCGGATCTCTTCACGAATCTCGACGTGATCTTTTTCGCCGGGCAGGATAGCGATCTCTTCAACCGGCTGGCCCTCGATGCGAGTGGCGACGGCATTCTCTCGCTCGTCGAAGGAGCCATCGGTCTCGAAGCACCGGTCGTCTTCCACGGCGCGGAGGGTCCTACGGCTTCCGGCGATTCCGAGGATCGGCTCTTCGTCGTGCCGAGAATGGCGTCCTATTTGGTGGGGGCCACGCTTCGTCGCGCCCGGGAGTCTCTCTCGGCGGCGTCCGCGAGCGCGACCATTTTGCTGCCCGCGGGCGTTCAAGGCGATGCCGGCGCGAGCGAGCTGCACCAGCAGGTCGTCAGCATTCTCAGCTTCAAGTCGCCTCCGACGGAGGTTTTTAAAGAGCAGGTCGCTTTCAACGTGAAGCTCGCCGGCTCGGACGTGCTGTCGGTGGTGCTCGCCGAGAGCGTGGCCCTCGAGACCGCGAAGCTCGCGAACATGGAAGACGCCCTTTCGGTGAGCCTCGTTCAGGTACCGGTGTTCCATGGATATGCGGCATCGATTTGGGTCGAGCTTGAAGCTCCCGTCGAGCAGCGCGCTCTCCTCGCCTGCTTCCACGAGCCTCCGTTCGCACTCGAGACGGGCCGCGGCGCCAAGTCGCCGACCCCGGTCGGCGCCGCCGATTCGAATACGATCCACATCGGGGGCCTTCGCCGCCCGATCGAGCTGTCGCAGCCGGGGTTCTGGCTCTGGGCGGTAGCGGATACGACGGCGTACGATTCAGGATTTACTGCGGTTGAGTTCGTGAAGGCGCGGGTTTAGCCTCTAACCGCTCAGAAACTTCGTCCAAGCGCAGCCTGCGGCCGCAACCAAAGGGATGGCCACAGAGGCACAGCGCGGCGGAGCCGCAACCAAATTGGAGGACGGCTCCGCCGCGAGCGGTCAGCGGTCAGCATTCAGCGGTCAGCTCGTGGTGCTCGGCGCTTCGCGCCTCGGTCCCATTCTCAGTGTGCGCCGTCCCAATTCTTCGCCGCGGTGCCTCTTCTAACTGATTTACCCTCTTGCGGATCCGGCCGCAGCCGCTCAAATTCTTGCAAGAAATAGAAGCTTTTTCGGGTTAGTAGTACAGAGAAAGCGAGAGCGAGCGAAGAGCACTCGGCGGGCTCTATTGTTGCCTCTGTGTTCGACGCTGCTAGCAGAGTCATCCCGGTGGACGATGACGTTGTGAGCTCCCTGGAAGATTTCGTCGCGCTCAGCGGAAACGGTAAGTGTTTTCGAAACTCTGTACTACTAACCCTGAAAAGCTTGTTTTGAGAAGAAGAAAAATCATGCGGCAGCAGCGTGGAGTTTATCGAGGGAGAGAGAGTTTGCGGTAAGTAATGCGGAGCAAAGTTGCTGACCGCGCTTTGTGAGTCTGTAGCGAAAAGTTTTGGGAACTTTTTTGACAAGACGGTGGGCTCGGAGGATGCGACTGAGCCGGGATATGGCCCGCTTTCTTCAAATGAGTATGGGCTCAGCAAGCGAGCTCGAATACGAACTGCTCCTTACCCACGAGCTCGGGTTGCTCGATAGCCAAAGTCTTCAGGAGCTTGCCGAGCGAACCACCGAGGTCAAGCGTATGCTCGCCTCTCTCATCCGGAGGCTCGAATCCGGAGCTGACCGCTGAATGCTGACCGCTGACTGCTCGCGGCGGAGCCGTCCTCCAATTTGGTTGCGGCTCCGCCGCGCTGTGACTCTGTACTACTAACCCGAAAAAGCTTCTATTTCTTGCAAGAATTTGAGCGGCTGCGGCCGGATCCGCAAGAGGGTAAATCAGTTAGACTGAAGTTCCTGACTGAAAAAGCCAAGATCCGGTGTTGATCCAATGAGATAGTTGGAATCAATGGTGCTGGCTTCTGTCTACACGGTGATACCTTTGAGCAGGTCGTAGGCTCTCTGCTGTTTCGAGTCCGGAGTTGTCGTGACATCGAAGGTGGGCTCGTCGGGTCCGGCTTCCGGTCGCCGACATTTGTTTCGGACGATGTTGCTGAGAAGGCGCAGCAGCGTGCGGAAGCTGGAAGCTCGACTCCCATCGTCAAGCTTCTTGGTTTGTATCTTGCGCAGGGCGGCCTCGGAGCGCTTCGCCGGAGCAACCGGGTCACGCCTGGCCTTCGCCTGCTGGTCCTCGTCAGAGAATAGCAGCGACCGCCAAGCCTCCATCATGTGCCACAGGACGTAGTAGGCCAGCATGCACAAGAAGACGTGCGCCCGGACTCGGTTTTCGCGCCGGTGACGAATCGGCCGCACCTTTAGGTCCATGCTCTTGAAGGAACGAAACGCCCTCTCGACCTGGGTCAGCAACTTGTAGCTGCGCACTGTGTCGTCGGTTTTCATCCGCTGCTCAGCAAGACTGGTGCGGATCACGTAGATGCCGTCAAGGGCAGCTTCCGCAGTGACCTTTGTGTCGTCGATTTCGAAGCTAAAGCTGTCGTCGCGAATGTCCAGCTTGAAGTGCTTGCCGACTTTGTACTTGTTGAGAACTCTGCCTACCCGCACACCGATTTTATCTTTACCATGCAGCTGACCCCGCCCGATCCGTTGGCGAATCCCTCCGAACTGCTTAGCGATCGTCCCCATGTGTCGCTTCCACCGCTGGAGCCGTTTGTTGGCGAGCTCAGAGTTGCCGTTGGCGAGGCGCGAGGCGTCGGCATCCATCGTTGTCTCGTCTAGCTCGAAGTCGAAACCGTCGTCACGGATGTCGAGCCTGTAATACCTGCCGACCTTGTACTTGTTGAGGAGCTTTTTCACTGCAGCACGGATGTCCTCCTTGCCCTGCAAACGGCGCCGCTCGACCATCCGACAAACTTTCTCCAGCTCCTTGCAGGTCGCTTCGAGCAGAGCACGGCGCTTGTGACGCCGCCTCTCGGCCAGCTCCGGATTGCGGCAAGCGACCAGCCTCTCGTTGGGGAAATCCGGGTGCGTCACCTCAAACAGATTCCGCTCGTCGAATAGCCCCATCTGGAGCACCCCATCGTTGATGAGCTTGCGAATCGGTTCGGGACGCAGAGCGGTAATCCAGTCGACACCGTCCATCTCCCGCAACTCGTCGATCTGGGTCTGGGTGATCATTCCGCGGTCGCCCACCATCACAAACTGCTCGATGCCGAAGCGCTCTTGCACCTTTTCTACCTGAGGCAACAGCGTTTTGGGATCGCCCGTGTTGCCCTCAAAGACCGATACCGACACGGGGATGCCGCGTTCGTTGGTCAGCAGACCGTAGTTGATCTGCAGCTTGCCTTTCTTGCCGTCACGGTCGTATCCGAGGCGGGCGATCGGACAACTCACACCCTCGAAGTAGCTTGAGGTTAGGTCATAGAGCGCCAGGCCGTCGTTTTGGAGATGGCGCGCCGCGAGTTTTTTTTCGATGACCTCCTGGCGTTTGAGAACCCAGTCCATGGCGGTATAGAGATCGTCTTCGCGGGCATCGCTCACCCCCAGGATTTCGGGCAGTGTGGTTGTGTGCCACCACTGGCTAGTCGCCAGCTTCGACTGCGGTTCGAGGATCCGGGCGACTACCATGGCCACGACCAAATCCCGCTCTGGTGAGTGTCGAGAACCAACGAGCTTTTCGAAACCGAGCTGTCTCATGGCGCTGAGCACCGCGTCGACGTGGCCATGGTGCCGGGAGCCGTTCTCGACGATTTTGAAGGCGACTTCAACCGAGACGAGCTTTTCCCCTTTGAGAATGCGTCGGATGGCGTCGACTGCGTCCATGGGCAATTTGGACAAGTTAGCGAGCGTGCGCTTGCGGACGTTTCCGCCCACCCGATAGGACTCACGCAGCAGGACCGCGGGGGTAGAGTTGCGATTGGGGATGATGTGGGTATGCATGCCCACCATAATAGCCTATGTATCAATGTGTATCAAATCATAAAAGGCTTTAGACATGCCTACATATTGCATCCCAAAATTAGCCTCTCGGCGTCCCTAAAGACGCGTAATCATTGGGGATTCACACTGTCAGTGGGTTCATTCGACCAAGGAACTTCAGGTTAGAAGAGGCACCGCGGCGAAGAATTGGGACGGCGCACACTGAGAATGGGACCGAGGCGCGAAGCGCCGAGCACCACGAGCTGACCGCTGAATGCTGACCGCTGACCGCTCGCGGCGGAGATTTGGTTGCGGCTCCGCCGCGCTGTGTCTCTGTGGCTATTCTTAAGGCGCCTCATGCACACGATTTGAGGAGCGGCCGAGCTTTCAAGTTTACCTGGCTAGATTTAGACGCTTGGGAGAAGCATCCGAACGCTTGTGCCTTGGCCGCGCTCGCTTTCCACGGTTATCGTTCCGCCGTGGTCTTCGACCACCTTCTTGGCGATGGCGAGGCCGAGGCCGGTGCCTGCGGCGCGCGTGGAGAAATAGGGCTCGAAGATCCGCTCGCGGAGCTCCGGGTCGATACCGACGCCGGTATCGGTGACGATGATCTCGACGAAGCCGCTCCCGTTCATCCTCTTCGTCGTCACCTGGATCGCGACATCGCCCTCGCCGTTCAACGCGTGGAGCGCGTTCTCCACGAGATTGAGGAGGGTGCGTTTCAGGAGCCGCGCGTCTACCTCGAGTCGGGGGAGTGCGGATGTGATCTCGAGCTCCACCGAGACGCCGTCGGGCGGCGTCGTGACGTAAGGTGTGATCGCTTCACGGACGAGCGCTTCGATGTCGGTCGGCTCGCGCTTCAGCGGTTCGGGTGACGCGAACGTAGAAAACTCCATCGAGATCTGCCGCAGTGACCGCACCTGGTGAAGAATCGTCTCGGTGCACTCATCGAGGACTTTCTCGAAATCGACATCCGGATCCTTGTGGACGCGGAGCAAGTGTTCCGTTGCGAGCTGTATCGGCGTCAGTGGGTTCTTGATCTCGTGGGCGACCTGACGCGCCATCTCGGCCCAGGCTTCGAGCTTCTTTGTTCTCTCCAGGTCGGAGCGCTGCTGCTTCAAGTCCGCGGTCATCTGGATGAAGCTCGAGAAAAGCGCTCCGATCTCGTCTTGCGACGTGGTCTCGAGAGAGACGTCGAGATCGCCGCCCGCGATGCGACGGGTGGCTTCGGTGAGAGTATTGACGGGGCCGGCGATGCGTTGCGCGAGCGTGAAGGCAAGCACGGCCGCAGCGATGGAGAAGCAGAGCGCGGCGAGAAGAAGGGTATGGTTCAAAGACGTGACGCGCCGCTCGATCTCGGCCTCGCGACTTGCAAGCGGCACCGATAGAATTCCCGGCTCTGCCCGCGATGGGAGGTCGAGCGGCACTGAGACCACGACATAGCCGAAAGAGCCGACGAACTCACGGTGGATCGAGCGTCTTTGCCGCTCGAGCACCAGATCGCGATAGGCCGATGGCGCGGCGCGCGCCCGCAGGAGGCCGCTTCCGAAAAGCTCGGGCTTGCTCGTGGCTACGAGCTCGCCACGCAAATAGAGATCGACATCGACCCCCGCGAGCCCTCCGATGCGCTCGAGAACGGTGTTACTAAGCTCGAGGCCGTCGTCGGATGCGGGGCGCACAAAGTCGTCGACGAAACGTTGGATGACCTGTGCGCGGGAGACGCCTTCCTGCTCGACATCGCGTTCGAGCTGGCCAATGAGTAGTCCCCGGATCAAGAAAGCGAGCGATGCGATAGGCACGAGTGCTATCAGGACGAAGGCCACGTAGAGCTTGCCGTAGAAGCTCGTGCCGATCCCGGCCCAGAGCTCGGCAGGTGAAACGCCTCTAGCACTCCCGAGAATTGCTAGAACGACGGCGGCCACGAGCGCCGCGGCCAAGACTCCGACGACGAGGAGTGCCCATCCCGCGAGCTGGGCGCCGTAGGTGACCCGGCTCGTTTTAGGATAGGAGAGCGCGAAGATGCGTAGACCGTTGCTTACGAAGTAGCTCTGATGCCGTTGACCTTCGCTTTCGTGATCCCACCAGAGCGGCGCGCGTCTGGCCTGTTCGAGGATGGGCTCGGGCGGCTCGAGCACACTCGCGGTCGATTGAAACACGACCGTCCCGTCGGTCTCGAACACGAACAAAGCGAGCTCCCGATAAGGGAAACGGAAGCGGGCGTCCACCCCGCTCGTGCGAAAGAGAAACAGATAGGGATTGGAGGTCGAGATGAACGGCAAGTTTCGCCAATCCGCGGCGAGCCGGACACGGATCTCCCAGGGCTTTCCGTCGGGGCCGTTCGTCGCACGTCGAGCGAGAAGCGTTCTCGGATGTCTAGGGCCGCTCGGGTGGTTTTCCCGGAGTAGTGCCCACTGTTCTCTCGCCGGTCCATAACGTGTGGTTTCGTGTTGGACGGGAAAGCTCAAGGCGAAGTCGGAAACTAGCTCGCCGTCGCTATCGACGATCTCAATCGATGAGCTCGCCGATGACATCCCGAGGCCCGTCGTGATCCAGATTCGGTAAGCGATGTCCTCGCGGTCGAGATCCTCGAGACGGCCCTCGACCTGCATCCTGTCGATGGCGCGCGTTGCTTCCACGACTGCGTAATCCGCGCTGCGTCCATGTTGCAACAATACCGGGGTCACGGTGCTCTCGATGAAGCCGCGGATAGTGAGCTCTTCGAAGCGTGCGATGGAAGGGAAGAAAGCGAGCACGGCGAGGAGTACCCAAAGTCCTGTCGTTGCCAGCCGGAAGTAGAGGCTGCCCTGCGACCACTGCTCCGAAAGATGGTCCCACCTCAGCGCGAGTAAGCGCACGACGACGAGTGGAAAGATCGCTAGCAGGACGTGGTCTGCGAGCCCGTAAGGGGCTAAAAGGACCAACGCCGAGGCGAGAACGGCGAGGTCGGGTCCGATCGCGCGAACGTCTCCCACGCTCACGGCCGAAGTGAGCACGAAGGATGTGAACACGGCCGTGAGAAACATGAGCACGAGGCCGAGTTGCACGACGAATCGGGGCGCGTCCTGCGTGAGGTCCACCGTCGAGAGCGCGAAGTTCGAGTTCATCCACGCGTCGAGAATAACCTGGTTGGCGCCGAGGAAGATGACGACGGACGCGACGGCGGCGGTGAGCGCATAGGCAAGTCGAAACCCTTCGGGATTCTCGGAAGTGCGAAGATAGCGGGCGAGCAGCACGACGGATGCGAGAAGCGCCACCGTCGTGAGCAAGAAGTCGATGGGCGAGCCGGTCAGATCGAAGAAAAGCGAAGACGCGTAGTGTACGGGGTTTTTGAGATCGAAGCCGAAGCTCAACGGGACGCCGCTCCACAAGATTACGAGACGCACGGCCCAGATCGTGATCACGACGAGTGCGGGCGCGCCGCGTGCCCGCGCGCCGTGTGCCAGCGCGATCGTCGCGAGCACGAGAAGAGCGGCGAGGACGACGGTTATGGACGCCGCGGATTCGAAGCGGCTCGCGTCGAGCCGGGCGAGTACGGGCGGCGCCTCAGCGGCGACCGAAGAGACCCCGAGAAGCTTCCCGTCACTCTTACTCTCGAGTCCAAAAAACAGCCGGGGCGCGTCTTCCGGGCCTCCCCAGAAAGGGTCGCCTCGTGTCTGCAGAAGCTCGGCGAGCTCTCGTCCGCGGCCGCCGAAATAGACGAACGCAGTATCGACGTTGCGGCCGAGCCAGGTCGAGAGGGCATCGTAATCTTCGAGATAGCGGTTCTGGAGCCGGCGGTCCGCTATGAGCGGGATCTCCACCGACACGAAGCCGAGGCGGCTTTGAAGAGGCTCAACCGCCACGACGAAGGTGTAAACGCCTTGCTCAAGGATGAAGATATCCGCGTCGGGAACGCCGTAAGGCTGTTCGAGAACGGGTCCGAGCGAGATGTTCTCTCCGCTCCAAGCGATCGGCCGGCGCCACACGTCGTAGAGCGTGGTGCTGGGAGCTCCGAGAGGATGCGCGCGCGGAAGAGGAAAGCTCTCGAGTGCTTCGAAAGCACCTGACACGTAGTCTTCGGCATCCGAGCCTTCCACCGCCACGGCGATCTCGGACGAACGTGCGAGCTGACGCGCGGCTCGTCGTGCAGTGGCGCAAATCGCTTCGAACTCGGACGAGACTTTGGTGGCGATCCGGTCGCCCTCGCTTTCTCGAGCGCTTTCCCACACCGCGACCGATCGCATCGCGGCGCGCTCGTAGCCGAGCGTTCGTACGAGGAGCGCCGAGAGAGCTCCCAGAAACAGAAGCACGGCCACGGTGTGTCCGGTCGAGTGATTCGGCCACGCGCGTTTGGCCCCGACGAGGCCGACCACGGCAAGAGCGAGCAAGCTCCAAGCGCTCGCCGCAGCGAGATATTGGAACTCAGCGCGCAGGTCGGCGACGACGAGCGCAAAAAGAAGGAAAGAGAGAAGGAGCAGCGAATAGCGGAAGAGGGCTTTCATCCAGGCCTTAGCGAAAGCCTAGCCCGTGAAAGAGCTCGAGTCTAACGGGACACGGAGCGAATCTCGAAAACCCGCCAGGCCGACTCGCCCTTTTCGAGCGTGAACTGCAAATACTCGGTGACCTCTTCGTCTTTGTCCAAGATGACATAGGTCCACTCTGCCGTCAGCATCGCAATGTCTTTGAAGCGCTCTACATCGCGCGAGTCGTACCGAAAGGACTGCGTCTTCACTTCCCGGAAAATCTGATCGAAGATGAACTTCAGCTGGCTCGTTCCGTAGTTATCGGCTTTCTTGCCGCCGGCTTCGACCGAAAGATAGACCCTCGGTTTTTTCGTCAGACAATCCCCAAGCTCCCTCGCCTCGCCTCGGGCGAAAGCACGGCCCACGCAATCGATGGCCCGTTCGATCAACAAATCGTCGGCTTCGAAATCCTCGGCCTCCTCGTCGATCTTTTCTTCGGGGGCGTGCGCCTTGTTGATGAGTCGCTCGAGGTTCTCGAGATATTTCGGGTTCTGGCCATAAGCGAGGGCGCTGGCAAAGACCAGCCCGAGTATGACGAGAACTGCCTGCTTTCCCATAATTGGTCCCATGTTAGCCTTCACGCGACAGAAGTGTCAAAGCGCCACTGCATTCTGGAAGCTTCCCGACCGGCCCCGGACTCGGCTGTAGCACATTTCGTACCAGCGCGAAAGCTGGCCGAAACCCACTCGGCCTCCACAGAAGGGGACAATCTCCCGGTCAAAAAAGGGACACAAGACGCTTCAGTTTTGCACGGATGGAGAGTGTTGTTTCGTGGGTAAACGGGGGTTTCCGTCGGCGCCGGGTCCTCGTCGGGGGCGGGAGGCTCTTCCGTTGCTGACGGTGGCGTGGCTCCTGGTACTTGATGCTGGAGAAGGAGCACCTCACCAGTTCGAAGGGCGAGGGCGATTCGGGAGCGTTCGAACCACATGGGCTCGCGCGGCGGGAGCGCCTCGGCGTCATCCAAAAGAGCGTCCTCCGGACTCTCGCCGTCTGCGAGCGCGCCTGCAGCTTCCTCGTCGAAGACTATCTCGTCGGGCGCCATTCCGAGGCGGTCGAAGAAATTCGATTCCGGTGGCGCCAGCGGATCGTTGACGTCTCGTGCGAGCGCGTCGTCTTCGTCTTCGTCGCCGTCCCCTGCGGCGAGCTCGGCTTGGAGCTCGGCTTCCAGCTCCTCTGGCGAGGGCGTTGCGAGATATAACGACGGCGCGTGCACGATCTCACCGGGCGCCGCGTAGCGTTGGCCGATGGTGCCGCGCGCGGGGTTCAACTCGACGAGCATTCCATCGAGTGTGGCGACCATCAGTCGCTGGTTGACCCGAAAAGGCCGCGTCGCGGGCCGTCCGGGAAGATTCGAGCGCCAATGCTCGTCGCCATTGGTCGCGTGATAGGCGTAGACGGCGTTGGCGAAAGTTGCGACATAGACGCGCTCTTCCTCGACGAGCGCCTGAGAGCGGATGGCCGCCCCCGTCGACCATCGAAACTTGACCTTGCCGCTCGACGCTTCGAGCGCAAAGAACTCGCCCGTGTTGTCGCCGACATAGATGCGTTCGCCGTCGATCCCGAAAGCAGCGGGCGCGTGAAAAGCGGCCCGGCCGACAAAGCTCCATCGCAAGTTCCCGGACGGAAGATCGATGGCCGTAAGTTTTTGAGAGCCGCCGGAGACGATCAACAGAGTTTCCGTACTCGCGAGCGCAAGCGGGGGCTCGCCCGTCGCCGTTTGAAACACGACCTCGCGCCGCTCGAGATCGTAGGCGAGGATATCGCCGGACGGCGTGGCGAGGAACAGAATCTGTTCTGGGCCGCGCACCGGCGGCAGTGCGAGCTCGAAGGGAAGGCGCGTCTCCTGTTGAATGTTGCCGGTTCGCCCGTCGATGACCAGTACGTGACCCGAGGGCTCGGAGAGCAAAATCGCGAAGGGAGCCGCTGGGCCTTCCTCTGCATTGGCGGGCTCGAAAACGACGGGGTCGAAGAGCTCTTCTCCAGGGAGGCCGAGTTTCCACGCGAACGCGCCGGTCTCAGCGTCGTGTGCCTCCACGAAGCCGGATGCACTGACAACGAGCAGTACCTGTCCGTGGAGCAGAGGTTTCGGACGGTCCGTCGGGGCATATTCGAGCCGCGCGATCTCCATCACGGGTAATAGACCGTCCGGAGGTTTCGGTGGTGGAGGTGCCTCGACTGGGATCTCGTCGGTGGCGGGGAGATCCCCCTCCGCCGCGGCGGCCTCCGTTTCAGAATCGGGTGTTTCGGCGGTCGCTTCCGTCGCCTCCGTTTGAGGCGGCTGGGCGCCGACAAAACGCGGCGCCAGGAGCGTGAGGAGGAGCATCCACCGGCCGATCACGGGTGTCGTCATTTTATAGTAAAAGCACAATATGTTGAGAGGACAAATTCCTAAGCCTCTAGGTCTTGTGATTCCGAGAGGGGATGACCTATAATTCCCGTTCTCGGGCGACAACCTATGGCTCACGATACTATCCTTGTTTTAGATTTCGGCTCCCAATATACCCAGCTCATCGCACGCCGTCTGCGAGAGCTCTCCGTTTACTGTGAGATCTTGCCGTTTTCGACCCCCACGTCGAAGCTCGAAGGTGAGCACGTGCGTGGAGTCATCTTGTCGGGGGGGCCGGAAAGCGTCTATGCCGAAGGGGCTCCGCACTGCCAAGAAGAGGTCTTCAGCCTCGGCGTCCCGACACTCGGTGTGTGCTACGGGATGCAGCTGATGGCGAAAGTCTTGGGGAGCGACGTTCGCCCTGCACAGAACCGTGAATACGGGCACGCTATGATCGCTTGTCGCAACGGAAGCGCGCTCTTCAAAGGTGTTGGATCCGGGCTCAAGGTCTGGGCGTCCCACGGCGACCGGATCGAGACCCTTCCCGAAGGCTTTCACTTGACCGCGAGCTCAGACGCCGCGCCCGTCGCCGCCTTCGAGAACGCGGATGTCGGTCACTACGGTGTCCAGTTTCATCCCGAAGTGGCGCACACGGAGCACGGCACGGAAATCCTTCGTAACTTCGCGTTCGAGATTTGCGGGCTTCGCGGCGACTTTCGCATGAGCTCCTACGGCGAAGAGGCCATCCAACAGATTCGTGAGCGCGTCGGGAGCGCCCACGTCGTCTGTGCACTCTCGGGCGGTGTCGACTCGTTAGTCGCGGCGACGCTTGCACACCGGGCGGTCGGCGACCAGTTGACCTGCATCTTCGTAGATAACGGCGTGCTTCGAAAAAACGAAGCTGCCCAGGTGATGGAGCGTTTCTCGAAGAAGCTGTCGCTCAAAGTCATCGCCGTCGACGCCGCCGATCGTTTCCTCAGAAAGCTCGACGGGGTCATCGATCCGGAGCAAAAACGCAAGATCATCGGAGGCGAGTTCATCGACGTCTTCACCGAAGAAGCGGCCTCGATCGCCAATGCCCGTTTCCTCGTGCAAGGGACCCTCTATCCCGACGTCATCGAGAGCGTCTCGGTCAAAGGACCGTCCCACGTCATCAAGAGCCATCACAATGTGGGCGGACTTCCCGAGCATTTGAATTTCGAGCTCGTGGAGCCGTTGCGCGAGCTCTTCAAGGACGAAGTGCGTGAGCTCGGCCGTGAGCTTGGCCTCGACGACGAGCTCTTGTTCCGCCAGCCTTTTCCGGGCCCGGGCCTTGCGATCCGCGTTCTCGGGGAGGTGACACGAGAGCGCCTCGATATCTTGCGAGAAGCGGACGAAATCCTCGTGAGCGAGATCAAAAAAGCTGGGCTCTACCGCGACGTGTGGCAGTCCTTCGGCGTGCTCTTGCCGATCCGGACCGTGGGGGTCATGGGGGATGCGCGCACCTACGAGCACGTGCTCGCGATCCGCGCGGTCGAAAGCCGTGACGGCATGACCGCAGACTGGGCGCGACTGCCACTGGATCTTCTCGGGCGCATCTCGAGCCGCATCACCGGTGAGGTCCGCGGTATCAACCGGGTGGTTTATGATATTTCTTCGAAACCGCCTTCCACCATTGAATGGGAGTGAGGTGGGGTGGGTTTCAGTGTCGCTACCAGCTGCCGGCTATCGGCTACCACGCGTCTTGTCAAGAATGTCGCTGACGACTGACGACTGAGAATCTTATGCAGCCGTTTGTACATCTTCACAATCACAGTGATTTTTCGCTGCTCGATGGGGCTAGCCGTGTGGGGCAGATCGTCGAGCTTGCGGCGCGCTACGAGATGCCGGCGGTGGCGCTCACGGATCACGGGAACATGTTCGGCGCCATCCATTTCTACAACGCGGCCACAAAAGCCGGCGTCAAACCCATTCTTGGATGCGAGATCTATGTCGCGCCCGGGAGTCGCTTCGACAAATCTCCTAACGGGAGTGTTGCCGATACCAATAACCACCTCGTGTTGCTTGCGGAGAGCAACGAGGGCTACGGCAACCTCGTCAAACTCGTCTCGGCGGGTTTTCTCGAAGGCTTCTACTACAAACCGCGGATCGACAAAGAGCTTCTCGCCGAGCACTCGAAAGGGCTCATTGGTCTCTCGGCCTGTTTGAAAGGCGAAGTTCCCCAAGCGGCGCTTCGTGGCGATATGCCGAAAGCGATGAAGGCGGCGGGCATTTATCGCGACATTCTCGGCGAGAAGAATTTCTTTCTCGAGATCCAGGATCACGATCTGGGCCTTGCGGATGAAACGACGGTGAATACGAGCTTGCTGGAGCTCGCCCGCAAGGAAGGCCTCTCTACCGTCGCGACCAACGATTGCCACTACATCGCCCGTGAAGACGCCGAAGCGCACGACATTCTGCTCTGTATCGGCACCGGCAAGAAAGTCGCCGACGAGCACCGCATGCGCTATCCGGGCGATCAGTTCTATTTCAAATCGTCGGCCGAGATGGCGTCCCTTTTCAAGGGTTACGAGGAAGCCTATGACAATACGCTCGCCATTGCGGAGCGCGTGAACATCAACCTCGAGCGCGACGGTTTCCAGCTTCCCCGCTTCGAAGTGCCCGAAGGGGAAAGCGTCGACAGCTATTTCGAGCGCGTCGTTCAGGAGGGCTTGGCCGGTCGCTGGCGGTTGCACGGCCCGGCGATCGAAGAGCTCGGGCGGCACTCCCGCTCCGATTACGACCGGCGGCTCGAACGCGAGCTCGGCATCATCCGCGAGATGGGCTTTCCGAGCTACTTCCTCATCACTTGGGATTTCATTCGCTTTGCCCGCGAGCAAGGGATCCCGGTCGGACCGGGGCGCGGCTCGGCGGCGGGGAGCCTCGTCGCCTATAGTTTGCGCATCACCGACATCGACCCGCTCGAGCACGACCTTCTCTTCGAGCGCTTCTTGAACCCCGGGCGCAAATCGATGCCGGATATCGACATCGATTTCTGCGAGGCGCGGCGCGGCGAGGTCATCGACTACGTGACGGAGAAATACGGCCGGGACAACGTCGCCCAGATCATCACGTTCGGGACGATGAAAGCACGCGCCGTGATCCGCGACGTCGGACGCGTGCTCGACATCCCTTACGGCGATGTCGACCGCATCGCGAAAATGATCCCGGCGACACCCGACGCCACGCTCGAATCGGCGCTCGAAGAAGTCCCACAGCTCAAGGATGCGATCGAGAACGAGCCTCAGATCCGGAAGCTCGTCGAGTCCGCCAAGCGTCTCGAAGGCGTGAGCCGTCACGCTTCGACGCACGCGGCCGGCGTCGTCATCGCTCCCAAGCCGCTCACGGAATATCTGCCCCTCCACCGCGGGAGCAAAGGTGAGATCACGACGCAGTTCGACATGAGGAACTGCGAGGATATCGGTCTTCTGAAGATGGATTTCCTCGGTCTTCGGACCCTCACGCTCATCGACAACTGCGTCAAGATGATCGCGCGTCAACGCGGCGTCCACATCGATCTCGACACGCTCCGGGTCGACGACGAAAAGACCTACGACCTTTTCGCCCGAGGCGACACCTTCGGCGTCTTCCAGTTCGAGAGCGAGGGGATGCGCGACATCCTGCGCCGGTTCAAACCGGAAAAGCTCGGCGATTTGACCGCGCTCAACGCACTCTACCGTCCCGGTCCGATCCGGAGCGGGATGATCGACGACTTTATCAAGCGCAAGTGGGGGAAGGTCGCGGTCCGCTACGAGCTACCGGCGCTCGAGGAGATTCTCGAAGATACGCTCGGCGTGATCGTTTATCAGGAACAGGTGATGCAAATCGCCTCGAAGCTCTCGGGCTTCACCCTCGGCGAAGGCGATATGCTCCGTCGCGCGATGGGGAAGAAAAAAGCCGAAGTCATGCAGGCCCAGCGCGAGAAGTTCATGGCCGGCGCGCTGAAGAACGACGTCCCGGAGAAAAAGGCCACGAAAGTGTTCGCCTTAATGGAGCACTTCGCGGGCTACGGGTTCAACAAGTCGCACTCGGCAGCCTATGCGCTACTTGCGTATCAGACGGGCTATTTGAAAGCGAACTATCCGGTCTTCTTCATGGCGGCGCTTCTGACGTCAGAAAAGCAGAACACCGACAAAATCGTGCAATATTTGAGCTCTTGCAAAGGGATGGGGCTCGAAGTGCTGCCCCCGGACATCAACGAGAGCGAGCCCGACTTCGCGGTGGTCAGCGACAAGATCCGCTTCGGTCTCGCTGCCGTCAAGAACGTGGGCGTATCCGCCATCGAATCGATCCTCGGCGCGCGCCAAAAGCGCGGTCGCTTTGGCTCACCGGCCGATCTCTGCGAGGAGGTCGACCTCCGGCTCGTGAACAAGCGCGTGCTCGAAAGCCTCGTCAAATCAGGAAGCTTCGACGCGTTTGGCGCCCGGCGCGCACAGCTCATGGCGGTCGTCGACCGTGCGCTCGACTATGGCCAACAAGTGCAGCGCGAACGGGAGAGTGGGCAGGGGAGCCTTTTCGGCGACATGGGCGGGGTCCGCAGGAGCCCTGAGCTCGACCGCCTGCCAGACGTTCCGGAGTGGAGCGAGTCGGAGCTTCTTGCCAACGAGAAAGCGACGCTCGGTTTCTTCTTGAGCGGGCATCCACTCGACAGTTATCAAACCGAGATGGGGATGTACGCGACCTGCGATACGAAGAGTCTTCTCGACAAGGGTGAGGAGGGAGAGGTCGCGATCGCGGGCCTCATCGTGAGCATCCGTACCCTTCGCACGCGTAAAGGCGACGCGATGGCGGTCTTGCGTCTAGAAGACCAGAACGGAAGTGCCGAAGTCGTAGTTTTTCCCGATCTCTATCGAGACAGCTTCGGCCTCCTTTCGAACGACGTCGCGGTGCTCGTGAAAGGAAAACCGGAGATTGGCGAGAACCTAGGGAAAGTGCTCGCGAGCAAGATCGTTCCCCTCGATGAAGTCCGCCAGCGCGAAGCGGGCTCCATGAAAGTGAGCATCGCGCTCGACGGCTTTTTCGAGGACACGCTGCCGCATTTACGCGAGCTTCTCGAGCATCACCGGGGCGAATGCGAGCTCGAGTTCGAGCTCGCCCGCGAAGATTTCAAAGTTGTGTTTCGCCCCCACCCGTATTTGCGGGTCGAGCCCTCGCCGGATTTGGTCACGAGCCTCGAAGCGATGTGCGGCGAAGGCTCCGTCGAGCTTTCGAGAGACCGCCTCCCGAGCCTGGGCTAGCCCTGAATCCTTTCCTATGAAGATTGCGGTTTGCGGGGCCGGGGGTATCGGCGGCTATTTCGGAGCGCGTCTTGCGGCAGGCGGCGGCGACGTGCATCTCATTGCCCGTGGCGCGCATCTTGCGGCGCTCCGAAGCGGGGGTTTGCGCATCGTCAGCGCGAACGGGGATCTTCATCTCGAGCTCCCCGCCACCGATCGCCCAGAAGATATCGGTGGCTCTGATGTCGTTCTTTTTTGCGTCAAGTCGACCGACACCGTGGACGCGGCAAGGCGCCTCGAGCCGCTATTGAGAGAGGGCACCGCCGTCATTACGCTTCAAAACGGTGTCGACAACGAGGAGACGATAGCTTCGGTCGTCTCCTCGGCCCATGTCGTTGGCGGCGTCGCCTACATTCTCGCGACGATCACAGAGCCCGGCGTTGTGACGCATCAGGGTAGGCTCGCGCGCATGATCGTAGGCGAGCTCGACGGAAGCAAGAGCGCACGGCTCGAGGCCTTCGTCGACCTTTGCCACGCGAGCCACGTCGACGCCGACATCACGGAGAATATTCGAAAGGAGCTCTGGAAGAAGTTCGCGGTGATTTGTGCGACCGCCGGCATGACGGCCGCCGTGCGGCTTCCGCTCGGGGACATTCGCGCCTCAGAAGCTTCACTCACTATGTATCGCGATTTGGTATCAGAAGTCGTGTCCGTTGCGAACGCATCCGGCATGGAGATGCCGGACGACACCGTCTCGAGGATTATGGAAGTCTTCCGGACCCTACCGGCTGAGTGGTACTCCTCGCTCCATTACGACATGACCCATGGCAAGCCGATGGAGCTCGAAGCGCTTCACGGAACGGTCAATCGACGAGCCCGTGAGCTGGGTGTTCCCGCGCCGATGAGCGAGGCTGTCTACGCCGTGCTCGCGCCCTGGGCCAAGCGTAACCTCGAGAAAAAATGAGTCCCCCAATTGTCGGATCGGTACGAGATGCGCTCGACCTCAGACAGGTCTGCGCGTCTTAGAAACTTTGACGATACCACACTCCAACTGACACTTTTGCTACACTGAGCGCGTCATGGGTATGGATATATTGGATTTCGAAGCGCCCTTGGCCGCACTCCAAAAGGAAATCGAGTCGCTCACGGGATACCCGGCCGATGCCGGCAAAGAGCGCGAGATCGCGCGGCTTTCGACGAAACTCGACGAGATGCGGCGTGAGATCTATTCGAAGCTCACACCGTGGCAGACCGTCCAGGTCGCGCGCCATTCGCGACGACCCTATGTGCTGGATTTCATCGAGCATTTGTTCACGGATTTCGTTGAGGTCCAAGGCGATCGCCGCTTCGGGGAAGACCCGGCCATCGTCACCGGCATGGCGTGGTTTCACGACAAACCAGTCGCCGTCATCGGCCACCAAAAAGGACGCGACACGAAGCAGAAAATCCGGCGTAATTTCGGGATGCCGCGGCCAGAAGGCTATCGGAAAGCACTCCGCGTGATGCAGATGGCGGACAAGTTTGAGCGACCCATCTTTTGTTTCGTCGACACACCGGGCGCCTATCCTGGGATCGACGCCGAAGAGCGGGGACAGGCCGAAGCCATTGCCGTCAACATTCGCGAGATGGCGCGGATCCGAGTCCCCATCATCGTGGCTGTCACTGGAGAAGGCGGAAGCGGCGGAGCGCTCGCCGTTGCGGTCGGCGACGAGATACTGATCATGGAGCACTCCATCTATTCCGTCATTTCGCCGGAAGGATGCGCAGCGATCCTTTGGAAGGATGCCGGGCGCGCCGAAGAGGCCGCGGATGGCTTGAAGCTCACCGCGACGGACTTGCTCGAGCTCGGTCTCGTCGATCGCATCGTGCCCGAGCCGGTCGGAGGGGCCCATACGGCTCATCGCCGGGCGGCCCAGATCTTGAACAAATACCTCGTCGAAGCGCTCGAGCGTGTGGAGCGGCTGAGCCCGGAAGAGCGGGTCGAAGCCCGCTACCAAAAGTTTCGGCGAATGGGGGAGGTCGGGCTCGAGGTCCAAAACGGTTCATGACGTTCACGCAGATCCGCATCATCAAGTGGATGCTCCTCGTGCTCTTTCTCGTCTGCGCTGGCTATGTCGTTCATCACCTCCGTGAAGGGATGCGCTCGGCTACGGTCGTCGCACTGGACATCCCTGGCGAGCCGGAGAACATTACGTCGCGCCAAGTGGAGCTCGAGCAGCTCGACTCGGAAGGGAACACGGCGTGGACCTTGAAAGCGGCCGAGAGCGTCGGTCAGACGGAGTCTGGCCAGCAGTTTCGCGACGCGGAGATCCATTTCAACGCAGGGGCGGACGACACGCCCGTCGTGGTGACCGCGGATCTGTGCAATGTCCGCCGGGACAGCTCCGTCCATCTTCAGGGGAACGTCGTCGTCCGCGACAACACCTCGCTCCGTCTCAAGACGGAGTCCCTCGAGTTTCGCCGGTTCCCGGATCGGGTGTGGAGCCGTTCGCCGGTGCGCTATTTCAAAGACGACATCGTCGGCGATGCGGGCAGCATGAGCTACGTCATCAAGCGGGGCGAGCTCGACCTCGACGACGGTGTGGATATGACCCTTCTCCCGAGCTCCGAAGCTCCCGTGCACATCACGAGCCAGTCGGCCTTCATGGATAGAAACCGCCACCGGGTCCAATATATCGACAGTGTTGACGTGCGGCAGAAAAACAAGTCCTTGACTTGCAACGACCTTCAGATTTTTTTGAAAGAGGACCATGCAGGCATCGAGCGCATCGATGCTTTCGAGAACGTTGTCATGAATATGGAGGTTTCGGAAGAGGAGGTCGGCGAGGACGATACCGAGATGTCGGGCGCTTTGACTTCGGAGGCCGGGACGAAGCGCCTTTCGGCCGAGCGCCTCGAGATGCTCTTTCGCCCCTCGGGCGAAGACCTCGAGCGGGTGCGCGCTCTCAATGGCGGCCGGCTCGAGCTGCGGCTGCCCAAGAACGCAACCGAGGGCTATCACAAGGAGCTGAGTGGCCATACGCTCGCCTTCGACTTCGATGAACAAGGCGAGCTCACCAAGCTTCGGGGGCGCGGCGGCGTGACGCTTGTTCTGATTCCAGTGAGTGTCGATGACGGCGGACGCAAGATTGTGAGGGCGCGGCGGATCGAAAGCGACTTCGACCCCGTGACCGGTGACCTCGTGGAGGCTCGGTGCACGCGTGCCGTAGAGTTCGAGGGGGGCGATGCTCGCGCGACGGCGGAGGACGGCATCTTCCGTGCGGCCAACTCGAAGCTCATTCTGAGAAAGTCGCCTCGACTCTGGGACCCGCGCGCGAGCCTCGAAGCTCGAAGGATCGTCGTGGATCTCGACACTGGCAACGTCGAGGGCATCGGGGACGTCCGATCCTCGTCGGCGGGTGAGCCGGGAGGTGCAGGGTTGTTTCCTTCGACCGACAAAGAACCGGTGTACTTTGTCGCGGATCATCTGGTCTACGATCGGAGCCGCGAGCTCGCGGTCTATACCGGCGGCGCGCGCGGTTTCCAGGGACGGAGCCGTGTCGAAGCCGATACCATCCAGATCTTCGAAAAGATGGGCGATCTTCTCGCCGAAGGCGATGTGCGAACGGTTCTCTTGCAGGAGCTCGTCCAGAGCGACGACGGGGTCGAGCCAACGGTGACGAACGCCGCGAGCCTTCACTACCACGCGGCAGACGAAGTGATGGAATATCAAGACGGGGTCGAAATGCGCTCGAGAGAGATGACGCTTCATGGCGACCGTGTCGAGGTCCGGCTCAAAAAAGGCGGAATCGGGGTCGAGGAAGTTTTTGCCGAGGGTGAAGTGGAGATTTCTACGGGCGACGGAAAGGCCGGCGGAGAGCGCGCAAGATACTTGCCGGATGAGCAAAGTATGACCCTTAAAGGGGAGCAAGCGTGGCTCGAAAATGACGGTAAACTCACGGAAGGCAAGCAGTTGACTTTCTTTTTATCGAATGATAAACTTTTGGCTAACGGTCAAGAACAAAACCGAACCAAGACCACGTACTCATCAAAAACTCGCCCTTTCTAATTTTCTAATGCAGGTTCTGCGGGGCGAAGCGCTCGCCAAATCGTTTCGCAAGAAAAAAGTTGTTGACGACGTCGACCTCGAAGTGCGCGAGGGCGAGGTGGTCGGACTGCTCGGGCCCAACGGTGCGGGCAAGACGACGTCGTTTCATATTGTGGTCGGGCTGACGCAGCCCGATTCGGGTAAGGTGTTCTTGAACGATGAGGACATCACGGCGCTGCCGATGTACCTGCGGGCGCGCGGTGGCATAAGTTATCTGCCGCAGGAGCCGTCGATTTTTCGAAAATTGACGGTAGAAGAGAACGTTCTAGCGATTTTGGAGACACTGCCTCTAACGCCTCAGGAGAGGCGGCGGAGGCTTGTGGAAGTGTTGGAGGAGCTTGGAATTGCTGACAAATCTCGTTCTCGCGGCTACACGCTCTCCGGCGGCGAGCGCCGCCGCGCCGAAATCACGCGGGCGCTGGTCACTTCGCCCTCCTTCATGCTCCTCGACGAGCCGTTCGCCGGAATCGACCCGATCGCGGTCGGCGACATCCAAAAAATCGTTCACCATCTGAAATCGAAAGGAATCGGCATCCTCGTGACGGACCACAATGTCAGAGAAACCCTGAAGATCACCGATAGAGCCTATATAATGAATGACGGGAAGATTCTTTGTGCCGGAACTCCCGAGGAGTTGGCCGACAACGAAGATGTTCGCCGGGTTTACTTCGGCGAGGATTTTCGCCTCGACTAAAACGGAACGTTCTGAAGAGACTGAAGTAAACAGCTAGGACGACGTGCAGCAAAAGCTAACACTCCAGATCAAGCTTCAGCAGAAGCTGATCCTGACGCCTTCGCTGCAGCAGGCGATCAAGCTTCTTCCCCTGTCCACCCTGGAGCTCGCGGACATGCTCCAGCAAGAGATCACGGAGAATCCGCTTCTCGAGGAAGAGCTCGAGCAACAGCGAACGGAAGCGACGACCGAATCCGCCACTGACTCGAATGACTCGACGAACGAGGCTGCGAGCGAGGGGACGACAGAAGCTCAAGCACCCGATGGCAAGGTAGATGCTGAGCCCGAGCCCGACGCGAAGACCGACGACTCGCTGAACGAGATTGATTACGAGTCTTTCTTCAGCGACTATCTCGACGAAGGTTATCGCCCGCGCACGAGCTACGAAGTGCCGGACCTTCCGCCCATCGAGAACACGCTCTCCACGACCAACTCGCTCGCGGACCATTTGGACTGGCAACTGAGGATGGCCTCGGTCGAGCCGAAGACGGCTGAGATTGGCGAGGCCATTATCGGGAACATCGACGGGCATGGTTATTTGCAAGCGTCCATCGAAGAGCTATGTGAGATGGGCCCTTATGAGCAAAAGGACGTCGAGGACGCACTCGCGATAGTGCAAGCCTTCGACCCCGTCGGCGTCGGAGCGCGCGATTTGAAGGAGTGCCTCCTGATTCAGCTCCGTCGCCTCGAGCTTGACAGCACGCCGGTGGAAACGATGGTGACCGAGCATCTCGACCACCTGCAGAACCATCGCTTCAACGAAATTGCGAAAGCAATGCGCCTGCCGTTCGAAGAGGTTATCCATCACTGCGAGATCATCCGGCGGCTCGACCCACAACCCGGCTCGAAATTCACGAACGAAAAAAGCTTCTATGTCACGCCGGACGTCTACGTGGTCAAAGTCGACGGCAAATACGAGATCGTGTTGAACGAAGACCGGCTGCCCCAGCTTCGAATCAGCCCTATCTACCGGCGTATGCTCGAGAACAAGTCCGAGGAGAACCACTCGACCCGCGAATATGTCAAAGAGAAGCTTCGAAGCGCTCTATGGCTCATCAAATCGGTGGACCAGCGGCAGAAAACGATCTACAAAGTCGCCAATAGCATCGTGCATCAGCAACAAGATTTTCTCGACAACGGTGTCGAACACCTCAAGCCGATGGTCTTGCGCGATGTCGCGATCGATATCGGCATGCACGAATCAACCGTCTCGCGCGTCGTGGCTAACAAATACATCCACACCGCCCAAGGCGTGTTCGACATGAAGTATTTTTTTCATAGCGGCATTGCCAGCATAGGCGGGGACAATGTCTCGTCGGTCACCATCAAACGGCGAATCAAGAAAATCGTCGAGGAGGAGAACCCTAAAAAGCCCCTCTCCGATTCCAAGATCGTCAAGATCCTCGAGGACGAAGGCCTCATTTTGGCGCGCCGTACGATCGCCAAATATCGGGAGGAGCTGCGGATCCCACCTTCGAACCAGCGAAAGAACCTCTATAGCAGCCCATTTGCTTCGTGACGCGAGAATCCACGCTCGTCGCGCGCGTTCGCTCATGTCGTGGGAGTGCGCCATGTTGATCCAGATCACGGCTCGGCATATGGATGTGCCAGCGAAGTTGAAGTCCTATATCGAGAACCGTGTGGAAAAGCTTGACAAATTTATCGATGGCATCACCGATGTCCGTGTCACTTTATCGACGGAAAAATATCGGCAGATTGCCGAGCTCAACGTTCGTAGTCGCGGGGGCGTCCATATGTCCGCGACCGAAGCGACCGATGACTTGAAGTCCTCGGTGACTCAGGCTCTCGAGAAGATTCAAGGCCAAGCAAAAAAGCACCGCGCCAAGCGCATCGACAAGAAACGACGACGCGCCCCAATAAGTGAAGGTGAGGGCACGTTCAACGTTCTCGCCGGGGGCGAAGGCTCGGACGCCGCGTCGGGCCGCGTGATCGAGAGCCGGCGCTTCGTCATCAAACCGCTGACGGTCGAAGAGGCGGTGTTAGCACTCGAAGAGGATGGCGGGGAGTTTCTTGTCTTCAGAAACGCCAGCAACGAGCGCACCAACGTTCTTTATCAAAGGCCCGACGGGAATCTGGGGCTGATCGACCCGGAGTGAGCCGCGCGGCCACAGCCCCCATGTGGACCGATTGAATGTCGCAGGCAGCGGGAGCGCGATTCGTTTTCATTACCGGGCTTTCCGGCTCCGGGAAGACTCTGGCGATGAAAGCGCTCGAAGATTCGGGCTTTTTCTGCGTCGACAACCTGCCGGCGAAGCTCATCTTGCCCTTCGCCGAGCTCACCGCGAAAGGTGGTGAGCTCGACCGCGTCGCCATCGTTACCGACATTAGGGAACGAGGCTTTCTCGAGGAATTTCCTGAAGCACATGAGCGTCTCAAAGAGCGCGGCTTTCCCACGACGGTCATCTTTTTAATCGCGCGCAACGACATCCTCGTCAGGCGTTTCAGCGAGAGCCGCCGCCCGCATCCGCTTCAAGGCGATGGCGAGACAAGCGCATTGGAGGACGCGGTTGAGCGGGAAGAGGCAGAGCTCGCGCCCATTCAGGAGATCGCGGATCGGATCTTGGATACGTCGAACTTGACGGTCCACGAGCTTCGTCAACACGTGCTCGAGAACTTCGTGGAGTCGACGGAACGTGCGGGCCCGGCGATCCACGTTTTGTCCTTTGGCTACAAATACGGTATTCCCTTGGGTGCGGACCTCTTGTTTGACGTGCGCTTTCTTCCCAATCCATACTTCGAGACGGATCTCCGAGAGAAGACGGGGAACGACGCGGAGGTAGAGTCGTTTCTTTTTGCGCAACCGCAAACGGAGGAGTTTCTCGACCGGCTCACGTCCTTTCTCGACTACCTGCTTCCGCACTATGCGGCGGAAGGCAAGAGCAATCTCACGATCGGCATTGGGTGCACCGGTGGAAGACATCGTTCGGTGGCGATTTCGAATCATATCGGCAAGCGACTCCGCAGCGCCCATCAGCGTGTGCGGGTCTCGCATCGAGATGTGGAGACCGTCTGAATGATCGGCATCGTGGTCGTTACCCATGGCCAGCTCGCGCGCGAGCTCGTCTCTGCGGCCGAGATGATCATCGGGGAAATCCCAAACGTGACCGCGGTCTCCATCGGTTGGCACGAGAACCCGGACGATGCGCAAAGAGAGATCGAGGAAGCCGTTTTGCGCGCCGATTCCGGCAAAGGCACCGTGGTGCTCACCGACATGTTCGGTGGCACGCCTTCGAATTTGAGCTTGACCTTTCTCGAGAAAGGCCGGGTCGAGGTCGTGACGGGTGTGAACCTGCCAATGCTCATCCGACTCGCGAGCCTTCGCGAAGAGGAAGAGGGGGACGACCTCTTGGAGCTCGCCTCTGAAGCCGCGCGGGAGGGTAAAGACAGTATCTACTTGGCTGGCGATCTGCTGGCGCGGAAGGAAAAGAAAGAGAAGGACGCCAAGAGTGGTTGAGCGACGCGTAGAGATCATAAATGTTCTCGGCCTTCATGCAAGGCCCGCAGCTCGCTTCGTGCGGACCGCCACGAAGTTCCGCTCGAAAGTCACCATTGCGAAAGACGGAACAACGACGGACGGCAAGAGTATCCTCGGTATACTATTTCTCGTAGCGGCAGTAGGAAGCGTCATCACCATTTCCGCGACCGGTGAGGATGAGGAAGCCGCGGTGAACGCGCTCGCGACGCTCGTCGCGGAAGGGCTCGGCGAAAAGGGGAGCGGATGACTACGAGCGCGCCGACGTCACCGCCTCTGGACCGTGCCGACCGGCGGGAGCCCGTGGTCCTGCACGGCATCGGTGTCGCTCCGGGAATCGTCATCGCTCGCGCGCTCGTCTTCGACTACCAAGAAGTCCCGTTTTTTCGCATCCCCCTACTGCGCCAAGAGGTGAAGCCTGAGGTCGCGCGGCTCGAAAACGCCACGGAGCTCACGAAGAATCAGCTCGAAGTAGTCAAAGCGCGCACGGTCGATGCGTTGGGTGAAGATCATGGCTACATCGTCGATGCCCAAATCCTAATGCTCGACGACCCACTTCTCATCGGCCGCGTCGAGCAAGTGATCCGCGAGCAGCGCGTGAACGCCGAATGGGCCGTGAAGGTCACGCTCGAAGAGCTCGCCTCGGTATTCGATCGTGTCCAGGACAATTACTTCCGCGCGCGGCGCGGCGATATCTTCGACGTCGCCGGACGGCTCGTGCGCAACATCGCTGGCGCGCCTAACCAGAGTCTCGGAAAGCTGGAGAAGGATTACATCCTCCTCGCCGAGAACGTGCGGCCATCCGATACGGCGCAGCTCGACTGGGACCACACCGCGGGCCTCGCTATGGAAGTCGGAAGCCGCACCTACCATACCGCCATCATCGCCCGATCGCTCGGCATCCCCTGCGTCGTCGGGGTTCGGGATTTGATGAAGAAAGTCGATCACGGAGCGTCCCTCATCCTCGACGGAAGCGAAGGCATCATCGTGGTCAACCCCGATCGCGCGACCTTGCGGGAATACCGCGCCAAGCGGCGCCGTCAGAAAGCCCTCGGGCACAAGCTCGAGCATTTGCGCGATCTGCCTGCGGAGACGACGGACGGCTTCAAAATCGTCCTTCAAGCCAATATCGAGTTTCCTGAAGAGTGCGCGTCGGCGGAGAAGAACGGCTCAGAAGGCATTGGTCTTTTTCGCTCGGAGTGGTTTCTCACCAGAATCCGCGGGGCGTTTCCGAGCGAAGAGGAGCAATATGTCGTGTACCGCAGGTTGGCGGAGCGAATGAAGCCGTGGTCCGTTATCGTGCGTGCTTTCGATCTCTCCGCCGAGCAACTGGGAGAGGACGTTTCTGAGTCCGAGCCCAACCCGGCACTCGGATTGCGGGCGGTGCGACTATTGCTCAGGCATCGGACGTTGTTCAAAGAACAGCTCCGCGCGCTATGGCGCGCCAGGGTCCATGGGAACATCAAAGTGATGTTTCCGATGGTGAGTGGTGTCGGTGAGTTCCGCGAGGCTATGAGCGTCGTGGAGGAGGCGAAGCAAGAGCTTCGGCGCGACGGGCTCGAGTTCGGCGACGAGCTGCTCTGCGGCGTGACGCTCGAAGTGCCTTCGGCGGCGGCGACGGCGGACCTCCTCGCGAAAGAGGCGGCGTTTTTCAGCATCGGCACCAACGATCTGATCCAATATCTGCTCGGCGTCGACCGCGGCAACGACCGGGTGTCGTATCTCTACGAGCCGCTTCATCCCGCCGTTCTCCGAACCCTCCGCTTCGTCATCGACTCGGCGCATGAAGGTGGGATCAAAGTCGGCATGTGCGGCGAGATGGCAGCGGATCCGCTCCTCGTCGCGCTCCTTGTCGGCTTTGGCCTCGATGAGCTCTCGATGAACGCGGTCTCCATCCCGACCGTCAAGAACTTGATTCGGCGGATGTCCGCAAGCGAAGCCCGGGCAATCGCGGAAGAAGCTCTCCGTCTCGCCACGGTGAAAGAGGTCTCTGCCTTTCTGGGAGAGGAGCTGCGGAAGCTGGTTCCCGAGAAACGCTGAGCTTTGGCGTCCATTCTTGCGGCGATCGATTCATGCGGCTATTCTGAGTGATGCGCAGGGTAGGGTTGTGTGGGCTCGCGTGGCTTTTTTGTGGTGTCGCGCTCCCGGCATCAGCGCAGCCCATCGAGCTCGACCGCGCCCAATTGGAGCGTGTGGAAGACCTTTCCGAATCGCTCGCGAATCAACTTCTCGAGCTTTCCGTGTCTCTGCGCCGGCAGGACCTCGCCCGAGTCGCGACGAGCTTCGACGAGCACAAGTCCTTCGAAGCGACGCGCTTTCCATCCAAAGCCGAGCCTAGCTCCCGCGTCGTCAAGTGGATCGAGAGCCATGGATGGGAGCTCGATCGCGAGCCTCGGCCCGTCGGGCGCGATGTGTTCCTTGCGAGCCTCGAGGACTTTCTCGCTCATTTCACGAGCCTCGAAGATGTGCGCTTCAAAGTCATCAAGGCAGACTTCGAGCTTTCCCAACCGGTCCGCGGTGAGGCCTCTGTCTTCTTCTTTCTTATCGGGCGTGATCCTGCGGGTCGTCGCGAGTGGGTGCGAGGCAACATCGATGCCCGCGTGCACCTCGGTCCCGAGGAGCGGTGGGTCGTCGACTATTGGCGATTCCAGAACCTCGATTCACTCAGCTCGGGGCAAGATCTGTTCTCTGAGGTGAGCGAACCTTTGGGCTTGTGGGAGAACGTCCCGCGGTTCAGGGTCGCGCCGAACGACGGCTTCGTGGCCCATGGCGCGGCGATTGGCGACGTCGATGGGGACGGACGCGCCGACCTCTTCACGAGCGGCGTTCTCGGAAACCGCCTCTTTTTGAACGCGCTCGATAGTGGCTCGACTTTTCGCGACGTTTCCGACGAGACGCTCGTTCTCTTCAGCCGTAGGGGTACGGGGACGCTCCTGGTCGACTACGACAACGACGGCGATCGGGACATCTTCATGGCGGCGGTCGGCGAGCAGATTCTGCTGCAGAACCAGCTGCGGCCTTCGGGAAAGCTCGAGTTTCTCGATGTCTCGGTGGAGGCGGGTGTCGATCATCGCGCGGTGGGCTTCAGCGCGTCCGCGGCGGATGTGAACGGAGATGGCTACACGGATCTCTATGTGAGCTCCTACAACCTTTACGGGCAGATCATGCCTGACTCGTGGAGCCGGGCTTTAAACGGTACGCCGAACTTGCTCTTCATCAATCGAGGCGACGGGACGTTCCGTGAGGAGGCGCGGTCATGGCGCGTGGCCGATCGGCGGTGGAGCTACGCCGCGGCGTTCGCCGATGTCGACGGCGATGGGCGCCAAGATCTCTATGTCGCGAACGATTTCGGAGAGAACGCGCTCTTCATGAATCGAGGTGACCATTTCGAAGACGAGGCCGCCCTACGCGGCGTGGTGGATCCTGGAAACGGGATGGGGGTGTCGTTCGGTGACTATGACAACGATGGCGACCTCGACCTCCACGTTACGAACATGTCGTCCACCGCGGGTAATCGCATTCTCGCTCGTCTCATGCCCGATGCCACTGCAACTGCAGATGCCGCGCTATTGAAAAAGCTCGCCGCGGGGAACTCGCTTTTCGAGAATCAGGGCGATGGCACGTTCGTGAACGTGGCTTCTGCGGCGGGAGGCTTCGGCGCCGGTTGGGCCTATGGCGGGGGTTTTTTCGACTTCGACAATGACGGCTGGGAGGACGCGTTCTCCGTGAACGGCTTCGTCTCGGGGAAGACGATGAAGGACACGTGAAGCCTGTTCTGGCGCCACGTCGTGGCGTCCGAAAGCGAGCAGGAGAAGGCAGGCAACAGCACGTATCAGAACGAGCACATGGCGCAGCTGTTCGAGGAGGGGATGTCTTTCAGCGGATTCGAGCGCGACGCGCTCTACCTCGCGCGAGGCGACGGCACCTATATGGACGTTTCCGGCGTCTCTGGCCTCGATTCCATCAGTGACGGACGCGGTCTTGCCTTTGGCGATCTCGACAATGACGGCGATCTCGACGTCGTGATCGTGCCCGTGCAACAGGCCGCGCGTCTCGTTTATCGCAACAATGTGGGGCAGGACAACGATTTCGTGCGCGTTGCCCTTCGCGGGACCCGTTCGGCGTCCGACGCCTTTGGCGCGGTCGTGAAGCTCGAAACGTCGAGCGGGACGCAGACGAAAATCAAATCCGGCGGGAGCGGCTTTCTCTCCTTTAGCGACGCGCGGCTTCTTTTTGGGCTCGGGTCCAACGTACCCGACGGGCCCTATCCGCTATCGGTGCTTTGGCCGTCGGGGCTCGAAGAGCGCTACGAGGTCGGCAGCGGCGAGAGCGTGCGTCTCGTTGAGGGTGAAGGCCTCTCGCAGCTCGATCTCGACCGGCTGGAGTTGCCCCGGCCGCGAACGACATCGGAAAGGATCTTCAAGACCCTGGCGGTAGGCGTTGGCGAGTCGTTTCCAGAGCTCGCGCTCACGCCCGTCGGCGCCACCACGAAGACTGCTCTCGGTGTTTCCGGGCGAAAGATGCTCGTCAACTTCTGGGCGACTTGGTGTGTGCCGTGCTCCGTGGAGATGCCCGAGCTCGAGAGCCTGTTTCCGAAGCTTGAGGCGGCGGGCGTCGAGCTCGTTGGTATCAGCGTCGACACCGATACCGGCGTGGTGCCCGGCTACCTGGAGGCGCGGCAGATTTCCTACCCCAACTACACGCTCGCCGAGTCCGATTTCGAGAAAATCTTCGCCGGCGCGTCGCTCACGGTTCCTCTCACGCTCGTTCTGGACGCCCGCGGGCGCGTGATCGACGCGTTTTCCGGCTGGAGCGCGGAGACCCGTGCCGCCCTCAAGGCGCTGACCGGAAGCCATTAAAGACAGTTTCCTCGGCCGCGAGCGACGCTCCTCGCTCGAGCGAGCTCGTCGCGACGGCGGGCGCTCTCCAAGAGCATCTTCATGCCGTTCTCGGTCATGGTTCTCTCGCCCGCACGGAACTCGGGCTCGAACTTGAATCGGCCGTGGGTGAGAAAACACATTCTTTTGAACGCGTCGAGACCGCGTCGTTGGGCAATCTCGGCATGAACGACATTGCCTTCTTCGACGTAGATATGTCCCGGCCTTCTGCTTCCGTCGAGCACGACGATCCGGCCCGTACGTTCGGTCGCGAACAGGAACTCGAGCACACCGGGGAAGGTGTCGTCGCCGAGATCTCCCTCGAGTGGGCTCGAAGGCTGCGGTTCGCGGCGCTCTGTCCGTCGGCGACTGCGGACCGCTCGCATCGTTTGGACGAGGTCTTCGTCACTCGCCGCTGTAGACGCGCACGCCTCGGTCGGATAGACGCGGGACAAGGATGGACCAGCGCTGTCGACGAGGATCATGGTCGGAATGTCGCTCGTCTTGGGGTCTTCCTTGATGCTGCGGGCGAGCTCCGAGGCACCTGGCGGCCCCGTCAAGGGCGACAGCAATACGAGATCCGGCCGGGAGCGCTGGGTGACGACGCGCGTCATGGGTGCGGACTTCGCCGTCAGGACGCGGCGACAGAGACCGTCTTCGAGAAAGAAGCCGAGCACTATGGGGTGCTTCATTTCGCCACCCATTTTTGGAATGACGACCGGCAGCCGCTCTACTCACGCATCGCGCTCGCCGACGGCGTCCTCCAAACGTACGAGATCTTCGACGCGAAGTTGAACGCCGAGCTCGCGGTCTTGAGTGCCTGCAACACGGGCTTGGGCAAGCTCCGCAAGGGCGAGGGGCTCATCGGCATCAGCCGTGCCTTCTTATATGCCGGCGTGCCGAGTTTGGTAGTCAGTCTGTGGAGTGTCGACGACGAAGCGACGGCGCGCATCATGGGGTTCTTCTATCGGCACCTGCAAGCGGGTTCGAGCAAGAAGCAGGCGTTACGCCAGGCCAAGCTCGATTACTTGGACGTATCGCGAGGCGTTAAGAAAGACCCGTTTTATTGGGCGCCCTTCATCCTGAACGGAGACTGGCGGCCTTTGGCGTTGCCCAAAAAGCGTCGTACCCAGCGGGACTGGCTCGTGCCCGTCACCGGCTTTCTCCTATTGAGCGTAGCCACAGGCTTCATGTGGAAGCGCCACGGTTCACGCTCGCTCCCAACGTGATATGTTCTCGCTAACCGAAAAATATGCCTCTCCTGCCATTTCAGTGGATCCTCTCGAGGGTGAGACCGCCACAGTTTAGGTAGACGAGACTGATGAGAGCTTCGGCAGAGTGGAGTCCAAAGCTGCGGTGGCTCAGCAGCCGGATTTTGTTGTTCATTCCTTCGAGTCGGCCGTTGCTGAGTTTCCACGTGACCCACGCGATGACGCCATCGAAGTGGCTGCGGGTCATCTTCGCCGCGCGTTTGACGGGCTCTATCCTCGAGCTCATAGCGCGCCGCAGCCATCCTCGGAGAAACTTCTTGGCCCATGTCTCGGTTTTGTAGGTGTAGAGGTCCATGAAGTCGTCGCGCAGAAGCATGGCGCGGTAGAGGCGACGATTAACCCTAATCGCAAAAAAAAGAGAGCAAAGTAGCGCGAAAGTATTGACAAAGGAGCCTCTGGGTTTATGTTTGGAGCGTTGCTTTCAAACAAAGCACCAAACGACCAGAGGCCCCTATAGTGCGCTTGAAACTATCTCGATTTCGCCGGAACTTCAACAAGGATCTTCCGATCGAGTTCACAGAGCAGAACCTGAGCTCGTTTGGTGGACTGGAACTGTTTTCACGATATTTGCGCCGCGTTGAGCTAAGCCGCCGGGTAGGAAAGGCGTGCAGAGGAAAAGGCATTCGGTCGGACTACGGGAGCGTCCGACTGGTTCTGGTGTTGGTTGGGATGCTGCTCGTGGGAGCTCGTCGTCTAGAGCACCTGCAGTATGTCTGTGATGACCCGATGCTGCTTCGCTTCTGTGGGTTGAGAAGACTACCGAGCCGTCCGACGATCGTGAATTGGCTGAAGCAATTCACGGGAGAGCGGCTCAAGGGCTTATCGGAGTTGAACGGTGTATTGGTCCACGAGCAGATCGAGCGATTGGGTCTGAACCGTCTGACGGTAGATATGGACGGCACCGTGGTTCAGGCAGGCAATCAGGTTGGATGGGCGTTTCGAGGATTCAATCCTCATCGCAAGAAGAATAAAAGTTACTACCCTTTGTTCGCTCACCTGGCTCAGACGGGCCAGATTCTCAAATCCAGAAATCGTCCTGGCAACGTTCACGACTCCAAGGGTGCCGATGCGTTTCTACGGGAACTGATAGGCGAGCTACGGGGCCAGTTCGGTCGGTCCCGAAAGCTGGAATTCCGCACGGACGCCGCGTTTTTCAACGAAAAGATTCTCAAGAGGCTAGAGCGCTCCCGAAGCGAGTTCGCGATCAAGGCTCCG
This sequence comes from Candidatus Marinacidobacterales bacterium, assembly GCA_965197495.1. Classification (GTDB taxonomy): domain Bacteria; phylum Acidobacteriota; class Vicinamibacteria; order Marinacidobacterales; family SMYC01; genus SMYC01. The sequence continues at coordinate 6,321,763 of OZ240210.1, read as the reverse complement.
TTCTGGCCGTGGCTCGGCCTAAAGGAGGTCGTCGCTGGGCGCAAGCGATGGCACCGCGTGAGTGACGAAATCGACGGCTTCTCCATCAAACACTTCATCGAGCCCTGGAATATCACCGTCCGGACCGCGATCTATCGGAAGCGAGTTCGACATCGAACGGCGAAGAACTTCCAGCTCGACCTGTTTTCTCCAGACGACGGCTACTTCGAGTACTCAGCCGTCGCCACCAACAAATCGCTCACCGTCCAACGCCTTTGGTACTTCGCTGCTGGGCGAGGCGGCCAAGAGAAAACCTTCGCCGAATTGCGCAGCCAGTTCGCTCTCGACGTCGTGCCCACTAAAAACTATGCCGCCAATAGCGCCTGGCAACAGTTGAACGTGCTCGCACACAACCTGTGTCGCAGCTTTCAGCTCGACACCATCGCTGAAACGAAAGGCATCTCTCGAAAGCGTACATGCACCCATCTGCTGCACACCATCCGCACCATCCGCTTCCGCATCATCAACAAAGCCGGCCACCTCGTTCACGTTAGTGGTCGAAACGCGCTCCGAATGGCCACAAACTCCTCCACTCAGACACTCTTTGAAAGAATCGAACTCGCGCTAGCGTCATGAATTATTGTTCGATTAGGGTTAGCTCGCACCTGCTCGCGGAGCACCCGTTTGTCTTTCGCGCTGCGGTTGTGTTTGGCCTTGAGAAGGGGAAACTTGGTGTTCTTGAGGTTGCGCCGGACAGTCCCTTTGAGCTCGCGCACCAGCTCGCGCCGAGTCTTATCCACGGCCTCGTTCAGATGCTTGACGATGTGGAAGCGGTCAAAGATCACCCGTGCCTGAGGAGCCTTTTTGCCGACGACAGTTATGTACGGCTCCCACATGTCCATGCTGACCGCTTCGAGCTCCGCGGCTCTTTGTGGTCCGAGCTTGCGGAAAAACCGCAGCAGCGTCTTGGCCTTGCGCTCCTTTCCCGCCCAGACGACCCGGCCGCTGAGATGGTCTATTACCACTGTTAACCCTAATCGCAAAATCTTCGAAGCACGAAAATGCGAAACAGCCGCACTGGGCGCAGGCGAGAAGCTCGTGCTGGGGCACCCACTCGCCGCCACTATAGGTGATTCTGCACGGTGTATGCAGAACCTGGAAAAGGTGCTATTCACGGGGCCAAAGACCTCAGACACGGTGACGTTTATTTGCGATTAGGGTTAAGTACTTGTGGCGTTTGCGGTAGCTGATCTCGTCCATCCCAATCACCCGCAATCCATCGAGCTCGCGCCGCTCATCCCGCTGCTCGGCAACCACTCGCTGGATGATCCGTCGCACCGAACGCCACGTCACTCGGAAATAGTTCGCTACGGCGCTGACGTCCGTCCTCTGTGCCAGCCACGCTACCTCTTGTTCGAAGCTTTTGGTAAAGCGGCTTCCCTTGTCGGCCCAAGGCACCTTTTCTCTGACCACTCCACACCGCCGACATACCACTCGTCGGATCGAGTAGATAGGTCCGGACTCCGAACAGGTCCAAGTGCCGCCAGTAGCGATTGTAGCGATCTTTGTTCTTGCGGACCTTTCGTCCGCAAATCCCGCACAGAGGCTTCCTCCTCCGTGGTACTACATCCACCACCACTCTGGCTTTGTCCGCCTGGAAGTGGAAACCTCGGACCCACAGGCCTTGCAATCCGATGAGCTTGTTGACTAACGTAGTAACGCGCATCGCGGGAACGCTCTTTTCTCTTTCGGAAAAAAAGATTCTAGCGTTCTCGCCGATGCGCATCTACACATGGCTTACCCTCTCAACCCCTCAGCGGGAGACGAGGCTGTGGGAAACGCCCCCACGGTTCTGGTCGTTCAGACCTTGCTCACGACTGAGTTCTCTTCGAAGCCTGGAAGGGCGTTTTCCATAGCCTCCACTAATCGAGCCCCCCCTTCCTTATTCCATATGAATTAATCTTTCTTGTATATATATCAGGAGGGGCCTGTGGGCGCTCGTGGGAAACGCGAAGCGTTTTCCAAGCGATTGTGGAAAACGCCGCTCCACGTTTGTACGTGCTCACAACCTTTCCCTAAACGCCTCTCTCGCCCGGAGTTTCCGGCGTTTTCCACAATCGCGGCAGCGTCCATAGGCCATGCCCTCCAACACAAATCAGATCCCCCGAAACGACAGGAGAACCAAAAATATTATGGAAATCGGTGCTGGCTCACTTAGCATCGGTGCCCTATCGCTATGGCCGAAGATCGAACCGCCCGTCTCCTTGCGGAGCTTCTGACGAAAGCGTCCGCGGGTGACGACGCCGCTCTGAACGCGCTCTGCCGCGAGCTGGTTCCGCTCATCCGGAAGTACTTCTGGCGCCGGTTCCAAAACCCCGACGTCGTCGAAGAGCTCTGTCAGGAGACGTTCATACGGTTCCTCAAGAATTTTTCCAACATCCGCGAGCGCATGAGCCTACGGGGCTTCATCATCAAGATCGCCGTCCACGTGACCCAGGATTACTTGAGAAAGAAGTATCGGCACCCGGAAGAGTGGCTAGAGGTAGACGAGGTGACATCCGGCGAGGATCCGGCCGAGGCGATACTGTGCCGATTGGACCTGCAGAAGGCGCTCGAACAACTGCCGGAGCAGAGTCGCCGCATCCTGCTCATGCGAGCCGATGGCTACAAGTACGAGGAAATCTCGGCAAAGACCGACCTGAGCGTGAGCGGGGTGAAGATGCAGGTCAAGCAGAACCTCGCCAAACTTCGATCGGCTCTCGATGTGACTATTTCGACTTTCTCAACGACCTTACTACTGAAATGGTTGCTCGAAACGACCCGGAACGGGCCGGGCTGAAATGGCCCAACTAACCCTAATCGCAAAAAAAAGAGAGCAAAGTAGCGCGAAAGTATTGACAAAGGAGCCTCTGGGTTTATGTTTGGAGCGTTGCTTCCAAACAAAACACCAAACGACCAGAGGCCCCTATAGTGCGCTTGAAACTATCTCGATTTCGCCGGAACTTCAACAAGGATCTTCCGATCGAGTTCACAGAGCAGAACCTGAGCTCGTTTGGTGGACTGGAACTGTTTTCACGATATTTGCACCGCGTTGAGCTAAGCCGCCGGGTAGGAAAGGCGTGCAGAGGAAAAGGCATTCGGTCGGACTACGGGAGCGTCCGACTGGTTCTGGTGTTGGTTGGGATGCTGCTCGTGGGAGCTCGTCGTCTAGAGCACCTGCAGTATGTCTGTGATGACCCGATGCTGCTTCGCTTCTGTGGGTTGAGAAGACTACTGAGCCGTCCGACGATCGTGAATTGGCTGAAGCAATTCACGGGAGAGCGGCTCAAGGGCTTATCGGAGTTGAACGGTGTATTGGTCCACGAGCAGGTCGAGCGATTGGGTCTGAACCGTCTGACGGTAGATATGGACGGCACCGTGGTTCAGGCAGGCAATCAGGTTGGATGGGCGTTTCGAGGATTCAATCCTCATCGCAAGAAGAATAAAAGTTACTACCCTTTGTTCGCTCACCTGGCTCAGACGGGCCAGATTCTCAAATCCAGAAATCGTTCTGGCAACGTTCACGACTCCAAGGGTGCCGATGCGTTTCTACGGGAACTGATAGGCGAGCTACGGGGCCAGTTCGGTCGGTCTCGAAAGCTGGAATTCCGCACGGACGCCGCGTTTTTCAACGAAAAGATTCTCAAGAGGCTAGAGCGCTCCCGAAGCGAGTTCGCGATCAAGGCTCCGTTCTGGCCGTGGCTCGGCCTAAAGGAGGTCGTCGCTGGGCGCAAGCGATGGCACCGCGTGAGTGACGAAATCGACGGCTTCTCCATCAAACACTTCATCGAGCCCTGGAATATCACCGTCCGGATCGCGATCTATCGGAAGCGAGTTCGACATCGAACGGCGAAGAACTTCCAGCTCGACCTGTTTTCTCCAGACGACGGCTACTTCGAGTACTCAGCCGTCGCCACCAACAAATCGCTCACCGTCCAACGCCTTTGGTACTTCGCTGCTGGGCGAGGCGGCCAAGAGAAAACCTTCGCCGAATTGCGCAGCCAGTTCGCTCTCGACGTCGTGCCCACTAAAAGCTATGCCGCCAATAGCGCCTGGCAACAGTTGAACGTGCTCGCACACAACCTGTGTCGCAGCTTTCAGCTCGACACCATCGCTGAAACGAAAGGCATCTCTCGAAAGCGTACATGCACCCATCTGCTGCACACCATCCGCACCATCCGCTTCCGCATCATCAACAAAGCCGGCCGCCTCGTTCGCGTTAGTGGTCGAAACGCGCTCCGAATGGCCACAAACTCCTCCACTCAGACACTCTTTGAAAGAATCGAACTCGCGCTAGCGTCATGAATTATTGTTCGATTAGGGCTAAGATGAGTCCCTGCGACGCCTGCGACGTCATGGACGCCCGGCTCACCGATTTTCCGGACCTCCGAGACGAAACACGTATCGATCTCGAGCGCCATGCAGAGACGTGTCAGAGCTGTCGAGCGAAGCTCGCGGAGTATCGGGCCCTGATGGCGGCCCTACGGAACTTCGAGGCCCCGCTACACGTCGACGGAGAGCGGCTCACCCGATTCGCAATTCACCGAGCCGCGCCGACGGAGCCGGACTATGACCAAACGCGGCTATCCGGCCTCGAAATTCAACAGATCGAGGGCCACGTCGGTGTGTGCCCACGTTGCCGGTTGGCGGTCGACAGCATCATCGAGCAGTATAGCGAAGTCGACCTTTTTCTGACCGAAGCCGGCGTCCCGCCAGTACCGCTCATCAAGCTGTCCTGGGGGGTCTCCGTTCGCCACGAGCTCGAACGAGCTTGGATACGAGCGAAGAGCACCCTGCTCTCACCCCCCCCGTATCCCACTGCTGGCGTGGCCCTCGGTTGTCTTCTCATTGTCCTTTTGTGGACGGGACCGTGGCTTCGGGACCCGTACCACCAACTAGCGTTCGTGGAGGCAACGGAAACGAGTTTTCTGACGCGAGATTCCGGTAGCACGCTGACTGGAGGGATATCGCTCATGAACGAAGGTCGTTACGCGGAAGCGCTAACGCTTCTCGAGCGATTCAGCGCCGGCGAGTCGGACGCCCGTCTTGTCACTTATGCTCACTACCTCTCAGGTTTCGCTTGGCTCTCTGAAGCGAAGACGGAGGTCTTTGGCCGTGTCCTCGCCTACTGCGAACCACGGCTCGACCGTGCTATCGAGCACCTTCGAATCGTGACGGAATCTGGCCAAAGCACGAGGCTCCGTGAGGATGCGTTCTGGCTCCTGGGCAAGGCCGAGCTAATGAAAAGAGATCCTGAGCGCGCGCTCGAGGCACTTCGTGAAGTCGAGCAATTCGAGGGAAGAAGAGCCCGCGAAGCGCGAGAGCTCATCGAGGCGGTCCAAGGCGTCGAAGGCGGCTGACGTTCCGAGAGCTTGCCTGTAGCTTCGGGATTCTTAGCGGGTCCCGAATCTTGTTATAATCCTGGGGAGGAGTTTGCTGACGATGCTGAAGAAGAGTCTTTGCCTCGTTTTTGTGCTCGCGTTCCTAGCCCCTATCGCCTCGGCCGACAACGCTCTCGAAGTGGTGGAAGCCGAGTTTGTCTGCATGGTCAACGATGCGGCCTACGACAAGGAGCAAGTGCGCGTGGACGTCGAAGGCAAGACCTATTACGGCTGCTGCGAGATGTGCAAAGCCCGTCTCGAGAAGAACGAGCAACTGCGCGTCGGCATCGACCCCGTCAGCGGCACGAAAGTGGACAAAGCCACAGCCATCATCGCCGCCGACGCCTATAACCGCGTCTACTATTTCGAGAGCAAAGAAAACCTCGCCAAGGCAAACGCCAAGCTACAAGAGAAGTAGCTCGTCAAAGCTCCGCATCAGCTCAAATCGATATCGAGCGTTTCGCCCTCTGTACTGCCCATCGAACCGGCCCGGTATCCCACCGCTTGGCGTTGGTAATCGCGAATCTATCGTGTAGCATCGGCTCGCCATGACGGACAGACTCATCGAGTTTCACAATCGAATCAACGCTTTGGTCTGGGGCACTCCGCTCATTATCGCTTTGATGGGCACGGGGCTCTTTCTGACGATTTGGACCGGAGGCATTCAGTTTCGTCGCTTCGGATTCGCGTTCCGCGAAGTCTTGGGAAAGCTCCGGACGAAAGGGACAGGGACGGGAACGGTCAGTCCTTTCCAGGCGGTCGCCACAGCGCTCGCGAGCACGGTCGGGGTCGGCAACATCGCCGGCGTCGCGACCGCGATCCATCTCGGTGGCCCAGGAGCTTTGTTCTGGTTGCTCGTGTCGGGCCTTTTCGGCATGTGCACGAAGTTTTGCGAAATCGCCGTCGCACTCCACTATCGCGAGAAAGACGCCCAAGGCACGATGCGTGGCGGCGCGATGTACATCTTGAAGAACGGTCTCGGCCTTGCATGGCTCGGCTCCATCTTCGCGCTCCTGACGAGCCTCGCCGCGTTCGGGATTGGCAACATGGTTCAAGCGAACTCGGTTGCGGATGCCGTAGACGTGAGCTTCGGCCTGGACGTGCGCGTCACCGGTGTCATCTTGATGGCGCTCGTGGCGCTCGTGGTGCTCGGAGGCCTTCGGCGCATCGCAGAGGTGACGCAATATCTCGTGCCGTTCATGTGTATCGCTTACATCATCGGCGCCGGCGTGATCTTGCTCTCGAACTTCGGCGAGATCCCGCGCGCGGTGAGCCTCGTGATCGACGGTGCTTTCAACGGCTCGGCGGCGGTGGGCGGTTTTGCCGGAGCCACCGTGATGCAGGCGGTGCGGCTCGGGATTGCACGGGGTTTGTTCACCAACGAAGCGGGTCTCGGGAGCGCGCCCATCGTGCACGCGGCTGCCGTGACGGACCACCCCGTGCGCCAGGCGCTCTATGGAATCTTCGAAGTCTTCATCGACACGTTCGTCGTCTGCGTGATGACGGGGCTCGTGCTCTTGACCACCGGCGCCTGGGAGCTCGAGCTCACCGGCGCCGCGATGTCTGCCAAAGGTTTCGAGCTCGGCTTGCCGGGTGTTTGGGGCCATGTGGTCGTTACGGTCGGTGTCCTCACGTTCGCGTTCTCCACGCTGGTGGGCTGGTCGTTCTATGGTGAGACGGGCGCGGTCTATCTTTTCGGCGATCGCGCGGTGCTGCCATACCGGCTCGCTTGGGTGGGCGCGGTTTGGTTTGGCGCCACCGAGAGCCTCCAACTCGTCTGGCAGATCTCCGACACGCTGAACGCACTGATGGCGGTCCCGAACCTCGTCGCCATCCTCGGCTCGGCGGCGCTCTTGCGGAAGCTCATCCGCGAGTTCTTCAAGGACGGGTGATGTAGCCCCAATGCTCTCCGGCTTGTTTCAACATGGCTGGTCTCCCGGTCGTAGCGCTTCCGCGATTTGTGCTTCGAAGAGTATCATGTGCGTGGAATCCGATTGCCGGAGGTAGCCTTGTCAACGAACGTGGTGCTTTACGAATCCAAAGACAACATCGCCACCATCACTCTCAATCGCCCCGAAAAGCTCAACGCGATGAACGACGACATGTGGGGGGCGCTCGAGGCGACGTGGCGGCGGTTCAACAACAGCGACGATCGCGTCGCGATCATCACGGCGGCGGGGGAGCGGGCCTTTTGCGTCGGCGCGGACTTAAACAGTCCCTCGCTCGACGTCTGGCGCGCGATCCCAGGTCATATCGTCGACGTGGAAAAACCCATCATCGCCGCGGTCTTCGGTCATTGCCTCGGCGGGGGTGTCGGTCTCGTCCAGTTCTCCGACCTCTGTGTCGCAGCCGACGACACCCAGTTCGCGTTCTCCGAAGCCAAAGTCGGCCTCGCCATCGGTGCTGCGAGCTCGCTCGCGGCCCGAATACCCCACAAAGTGGCGATGGAGCTGATGTTGACCGGAGATCCGATCTCAGCGCAGCGTGCTTACGAAGTCGGTCTGGTCAATCGCGTCGTGCCGCGGGCCGAGCTCATGAGCACCGCGATCGCATATGCGGAGCGTATCGTCGACAACGCCCCGCTCGTTCTTGCGATGATGAAGCGCTACGCGCAGGAAGTGATGCCGAAAGGGCCGGTCGAGACGGCGGCTTTGTGGCGCCGAGGTCCCGAGATGATCTTCGCGAGCCGGGATGCGAAAGAAGGTATTGCGGCGTTCCGGGAAAAGCGCAAGCCCAAATTTCTCGGCGTGTGACTCGAGAACAAAGCTATTTCGGGTAGCCGAGCCTTTCGAGATCCTGCCGGATCTCGTCGAGGATTTTTGGGTCGTCGATCGTCGCCGGCACCTTGTAGTCGTCGCCATCCGCCATTTTTTGAACGGTGCCCCGGAGCACTTTTCCCGATCGCGTTTTTGGAAGCCGGGCGACGACCGCGGCTTGCTTGAACGCGGCAACCGGGCCGATGGTCTCGCGGACGAGGGCGATGAGCTCGGGCACGATGGCGTCTTCGCCGCGTTCGACACCCGCTTTGAGCACGACGAGCCCCAGAGGGAGCTGGCCTTTCAGATCGTCCGCGACCCCTAGCCCATGTTTCCCTTTTAGGTGTCTAAGTCATCGAAAACAAAGGATCGAGATCGGCGGTTTGTCTCTACGCTGACAGCACCTCCTCGGAGAAGGCTGGCGGGTCGCGTTCAACGATGCCGAGTGCAGTCAGGATCGAGTTGGCGCGAGCGGTGCCGCGCGTGACGACGCGCTTAGTCCGCCCAGAACCCAGCTGTAAGTCGACGACCCGGACCGAGCGTAGCGCTTGTAGTGCCTCGGTTGCGGACAGGTCGAGTTCGGCGACCTTGAGCTTTTTCTCAAGAGCCCGATGCACAAGGAAGGCCAGCGTAGCTACGAAAAGATGTGCCTCCACACGCTCATCGGTCTGGTGGTAAACGGGACGCATCTCAATGACATCCTTAAGGCATGAGAAGGCTCGCTCGACCTCGTTTAGGTCCTTGTAAAGGCGCACGGCGTCGACCGGAGAGAGGTTTTGCTCCTCGGTTTGAATAACGTACTTACCCTCGTAGGCTTGCTCGCGCTTGAGGTTGACGGGGTGCTCGAAGAAGCGGAAGCGACCGTTTTTGTACTCCCAGTCGTAGTAACGGTGACCGTGGTGGCGTGCCTGTATGCGCGCGGCGGCGGCACCGATTTTCTCGGGGGCTTTCAATCGTCCGTCGCGCACGCGGCGCTCGAGGGCCTCGAATGCCGCACGGGCACGTCCCATGGCCCGCAGCCTCTGCCCGCGCTCGTAGGCGAGCCTTTCGTCGCTGTGAACGACGAAGATGCGCACCCCAGACTGCTCGGAGCGGACTTCTTGCACACGAGTCTTAGGTGGCTCGGCTTTTTCGCTCACCGTGATGCCACCAGGGCAGTCGATCCACTCTCCGCTGGCGCGCTCGATGTAACGATAGACCTCCTCGCGCCGTCGTCTTTGCAGCCCGACGAGATAGCCCTGCTTGCGCGAGCGCACCACTGCCAGGCTGTCGCTCGTTACCATCCCTCGGTCGCCGACAAAAACCACGCGGTGCAAACCGAATCGTTCGTTGAGATCGTTGAGCACCTGCGGCACCGTTTTCGCGTCACGCCAGTTGCCGGCGAAAACATGGTGGGCGATCGGCCAACCGTCCACCATCACCAGACCGATAAGCACTTGCCGGTTACGCGGTCTGCGGTCGCGACTGTAGCCGTGGGCGCCGAGCCCCGGAGGGCCTTGACCTTCGAAGTACGTCGACGTCAGGTCGTAAAACACCATGTCAACCTCAAGCGAAAACAGATCCCGCAAGCACAAAAACAGCTCCTTCTCGATCTGTTCTTTGCGGGCATGCAGCTGGTCGAGCGTTCGGTACCATTGCTTGAGTTGGCGAAACTCCACGCGAACCCGCGGGGAGCGACTCGCTCGCCGTTCCCCATCATCGCGCCACTGCGGCACCCACCGCCGCCCCTGCCGGTCGCAGACGAAGTCGGTCTCGAGCCAGCGCGCCAGACCGTGCTCGCTTGACGGAGCACATAGCCGGTTGGCGACCAGCACCAAAGCTCGCTCGCTTAGCGCCACTCCGTCCCGCTTGCCGCGGCCCCCGAGCCGGTCGAGAATCTGCTCCAGCCCGAACTCGCGCCACAGCGTCGCCGTCACCAGCATCGGACCCCAATCCCACGCGTCTGCCCCCGCGACCTGCTCGGCTGCTCGCTCGGTGTCGGCCGGTTCACCGGCCCCAAGCAACCGATTGAGGGAGTCGAGATTGGCAACTAGGAGATCCTTGCGCCCCAAGTTGCACACTACGCGTTGCTTCGGCTTGCCGTGTTCCCGATACGACTCGACCAGGCGGACATACTCATGTTGAACCCCTTTGCCGCCTGCGGCCCAAACGATGCGGAAGAACATAACCTGTCCTCACGCATACTACATGTCATTGTCCACGATTACAACGTATTAATGGCGCTCAAAGCACAATCTCTGTCTCTACGTTTTGGGCGAAATTCAACCCCCGTTCCTTTGAATTCAGTCACTTACGAGCGTTAGGGTGCTCCTAAAGGGTAAACATGGGCTAGCACCGCACATTCCGCGACGTCCTGGTGCGAGGCGAGCACTTCTTCCATTTGTCCCGTCGACAAGCGGTGGCCGGCGACGTTGATGACGTCGTCGGTGCGACTCATGATCCACCAATAGCCGTCTTCGTCTCGATAGCCAGCATCCGCGGTGAGGTAGTAGCCGGGAAAGGGATTGGTGTACTTCTCTTGAAATGCCGCGTCATGGTTCCACAGCGTCGGCAAGCAGCCCGGCGGGAGGGGTAGCTTGACGACGAGATTCCCCATCTCGCCATCGCCGAGCGCGCGCCCGTCGTCATCGAGAACGCGTACGTCGTAGCCGGGCACCGGTTTCGTTGGTGAGCCCGCTTTGACGGGATGTGGGCCCATGCCGAGACAGTTTGCGACCATCGGCCAGCCCGACTCGGTTTGCCACCAGTGATCGATGACGGGGACACCCAGCTTGTCCTCGGCCCAACGAAGCGTGTCCGAGTCACAGCGCTCGCCCGCGAGAAAGAGTGCCTCGAAGCGAGACAAGTCGTATTTGTCGATGAAGGTGCCGTCGGGGTCTTCTTTCTTGATGGCCCGGAAGGCCGTCGGAGCGGTGAAGAGTACATTCACATTGTGATCGTCGATCACCCGCCAAAAAGCACCGGGGTCGGGTGTGCCGACGGGCTTGCCTTCGTAAAGCACGGTCGTGCACCCGTGAAACAGGGGCGCGTAGACGATGTAGGAGTGGCCGACCACCCAGCCGACGTCGGACGCCGCCCAGAAGACGTCCCCGGGCGACACGCCATAAACGTTCTTCATGGACCACGCGAGCGCGACAGCGTGACCTCCGTTATCCCGGACGACGCCCTTCGGCTCGCCGGTCGTCCCCGACGTATAAAGTATGTAGAGCGGATCGGTTGCTTCGAGCGCGACGCAGTCTACCGGGGACGCGGCCCCTATAGCGTCCTCCCAATCGACATCGCGCCCGGAGCGCGTCATCATGAGGGCCTCACATTGCGGCCTTTGGAGGAGGAGGGTCTTTTGCGGTTTGTGCGAGGCGAGCTCGAGCGCTTCGTCGAGGAGCGGTTTGTAGGGGATGACCCGATTGACTTCGATGCCGCAGGACGCGGTCATGATGAGCTTGGGCGTTGCGTCGTCGATGCGCGCCGCGAGCCCATTCGCTGCAAAGCCTCCGAAGACGACCGAGTGGATCGCTCCGATGCGGGCGCAAGCAAGCATCGCTTGTACGGTCTCCGGAATCATCGGCATGTAAATGATGACGCGGTCCCCGCGTTCCACGCCTTGATCGCGAAGCGCTCCGGCGACACGCGCCACGGCATTTTTGAGCTCGCGGCAAGTGAAGCGTTTCACCGTGTGCGTCACTGGGCTGTCATAGACGAGCGCGAGCTGGTCGGCGCGGCCTTCCTCGACATGACGGTCGAGCGCGTTGTAGCAGCTGTTTAGCTGCCCACCTCGAAACCAACGATAGAAGGGCGGGTTTCTATCGTCGAGGACGCGGTCCGATTCTTTGAACCAGTGGACGGCCGAAGCGGCGTCTCCCCAGAAGCCGTCCGGGTCTCGAAGCGACCGTGCGTAGTCGGAAGTGTAGCGCGCCGTCATGCCGCCCATTATGGCTTATTCAGCATTCGGCATTCAGCACTCAGGCAGCATTCGGCAGGACGCGCTACTGCAGGAGGAGCGCTACGCCGGCGAGCGCGAGGAGGGTGCCAAAAGCGGCGCGCAGCGTGATCGGCTCGCGAAAGACGAGGCGGCTCATGGGAAGCAGGAAGAGCGGGGTGAGGCTCATGAGCGTCGAGGCCACGCCGATGGAGGTGCGGTTGATGGCTACGAGCGACAGCCACACGCCAGCGACGGGGCCGCAAATTGAGCCGAGCGCGGTGAATCCCGTAGCGCGGGCGTCGTTCGACCACATACCGAGAACGCGCTTCGTGTCACCGAGTGCTACGGTGAGCACCCAAACGCTCGTCGCAGCGGCCATAAGCCGGACGATGTTGGCTTCTTGTGGCAACGCGCCTTCGGTGAGGCCGAGCTTTGCTGTAACGAGGCCGATAGCTTGGCCGACCGTTCCGCCCACAGCGAACAGTACGCGAGCCCATAGGAGCTGCGCGCGCGCTCCGATGTGTGTTGCTCGGGCGCCATGACGACCCCCCTCTGTGCCAACATCGCTGAGACACTTCGCCCCTTGAAATTAGTGTAGAGGGCGGAGGAGGATCAATGCATGAGTATGTTGATTGAGAGAGAGACCTCGGCGGGATCGGAGGGAGCCCGTAGGGCGACTGGAGATCCCGCCGGCCGCGATGCGGCGGGGGTCCCGGATCCCGAAGTGAGCGAGCAAGCGAAGCGTCGACGCTTTACCGCGGAGTACAAGCTGCGGATAGTGCGTGAGGCCGATGCCTGCAAGGGTGACGGTGACGTTGCTGCTCTTCTGCGTCGAGAGGGCCTGTACTCGTCGCATTTATCGAGTTGGCGCCGCCAACGTGACGAGGTCGCCAAAGCGGGGTTGGCGTCGAGAAAGCGAGGCCGGAAGGCAAAGGCCGAGGATCCACGGGTCAAGGAGCTCGAGCGCGAGAACGCCCGGCTCCAACGTCGCCTGGCTCGGGTGGAGACGATGTTGGAGACCAAAAAAAAACCTCCGAATTACTGGGGGTCCCCCTGAATCCACTCGACAGCTACGAGAACGACTGATGGTGGCGGCCGAGGAGCTGGCGGGGCAGATTGGGCAGACGACGGAAGCCTGCGAGGCTCTGGGTGTGGCTCGTTCCACGCTGTATCGCAGGCGCCAGGTGACGCCCGAACCGAAGCGGCGTCCTCGGCCGCACCGAGCCCTCGACGAGACTGAGCGCGAGGAAGTCCTCGGGGCCTTGCACAGTGAGCGGTTCGTCGACAAGGCGCCCGCCCAGGTGTGGGCCACGCTTCTGGACGAGGGAACCTACCTCTGCTCGATTCGCACGATGTATCGGATTTTGGAGGAGCACGGCGAGGTCCGAGAGCGCCGGAACCAACGGCGCCATCCGAACTACACGAAGCCGGAGCTGCTGGCCGAAGCGCCCAACCAGGTTTGGTCGTGGGATATTACGAAGCTTCGTGGCCCCGTCAAGTGGACCTACTACTACCTCTACGTCATCCTCGACATCTTCTCCCGCTACGTGGTTGGCTGGATGCTGGCTCACCGAGAAAGTGCGGCGCTCGCGCAACGCCTCATCGCCGAGAGCTGTCGCAAGCAGGACATTGAACCCGACCAGCTCACCCTTCACGCGGACCGTGGCAGCTCGATGAGAAGCAAGCCCGTGGCTCTGCTCCTGGCTGACCTCGGAGTTACCAAGACCCACTCCAGACCTTACGTCTCGAACGACAATCCCTACTCCGAGTCCCAGTTCAAGACGATGAAGTACTGCCCTCAGTTTCCGAGCCGTTTTGGTTCCGCCGAAGACGGCCGGCTGTTCTGCGGCGGTTTCTTCGACTACTACAACTACGAGCACCGGCACTCAGGAATCGGCTTCATGACGCCGGCCGACGTTCACTATGGTCGCGCCGAACAGCTCACCACCGCTCGGCGCCAGATCCTTCTCGAAGCTCATCGGACTCATCCCGAACGCTTCGTTCGCGGAACGCCACAACCTCCCGTTTTGCCTCCTCAGGCTTGGATCAACCCGCCGACGGAGAAAACGACGCTCCTGAATGCCGCACAAGCCACATCTCGCGGCGGCGTCCATACCTGGGGTACCCCCTTTTTCTGCTCCACGAAACGAGATCTCGATCGATGCAGATGTGGACCGCACCGGCGCCACGAGCCTCCCGACGCTAATCGAGCCTCACTAAATGCAGCTCGCGAGTGTCTCAAAGTTGTTGACACGTACCGCCCACGCAATTCCGATCAAGGTGATAGCCATGCCGGCCATCTCGAGGAACGTCAGCGCTTCGCCGAGAAAGATCCAGCTGAAGAGCGCCGCGATGGCGGGCGCGAATGCGAAGATGAGCATCGTCTGGCGGGCCCGATGGCGACATAGGCCCGAAACAAGAGATCGTCGCCGAGCGCGAACCCGATGACACCGGAAAGCGCGAGCCAACCCCAGGCCTCCCAGGAAAGCGCATGTGGCAGGAGTGTTCCCCATGTGATCCAATGGATGCTGAGCGCGAGTAGCGTGGCGATGAGAAGGCGGGAGCGGTTCACGACGCTGGCCCCGGCCTGCCGGCCGGCAAGCGTGAAGAGCGTGGACCCCATGGCAAAAAACATCGCGGTGCCAACCGCCGCGATCTCCCCGCTCAACCGTTCCATGAAAGCGGACGCATTCTAGCCCATGTTTCCCTTTTAGGTGTCTAAGTCATCGAAAACAAAGGATCGAGATCGGCGGTTTGTCTCTACGCTGACAGCACCTCCTCGGAGAAGGCTGGCGGGTCGCGTTCAACGATGCCGAGTGCAGTCAGGATCGAGTTGGCGCGAGCGGTGCCGCGCGTGACGACGCGCTTAGTCCGCCCAGAACCCAGCTGTAAGTCGACGACCCGGACCGAGCGTAGCGCTTGTAGTGCCTCGGTTGCGGACAGGTCGAGTTCGGCGACCTTGAGCTTTTTCTCAAGAGCCCGATGCACAAGGAAGGCCAGCGTAGCTACGAAAAGATGTGCCTCCACACGCTCATCGGTCTGGTGGTAAACGGGACGCATCTCAATGACATCCTTGTCGCTGTGAACGACGAAGATGCGCACCCCAGACTACTCGGAGCGGACTTCTTGCACACGAGTCTTAGGTGGCTCGGCTTTTTCGCTCACCGTGATGCCACCAGGGCAGTCGATCCACTCTCCGCTGGCGCGCTCGATGTAACGATAGACCTCCTCGCGCCGTCGTCTTTGCAGCCCGACGAGATAGCCCTGCTTGCGCGAGCGCACCACTGCCAGGCTGTCGCTCGTTACCATCCCTCGGTCGCCGACAAAAACCACGCGGTGCAAACCGAATCGTTCGTTGAGATCGTTGAGCACCTGCGGCACCGTTTTCGCGTCACGCCAGTTGCCGGCGAAAACATGGTGGGCGATCGGCCAACCGTCCACCATCACCAGACCGATAAGCACTTGCCGGTTACGCGGTCTGCGGTCGCGACTGTAGCCGTGGGCGCCGAGCCCCGGAGGGCCTTGACCTTCGAAGTACGTCGACGTCAGGTCGTAAAACACCATGTCAACCTCAAGCGAAAACAGATCCCGCAAGCGCAAAAACAGCTCCTTCTCGATCTGTTCTTTGCGGGCATGCAGCTGGTCGAGCGTTCGGTACCATTGCTTGAGTTGGCGAAACTCCACGCGAACCCGCGGGGAGCGACTCGCTCGCCGTTCCCCATCATCGCGCCACTGCGGCACCCACCGCCGCCCCCGAGCCGGTCGAGAATCTGCTCCAGCCCGAGTTCGCGCCACAGCGTCGCCGTCACCAGCATCGGACCCCAATCCCACGCGTCTGCCCCCGCGACCTGCTCGGCTGCTCGCTCGGTGTCGGCCGGTTCACCGGCCCCAAGCAACCGATTGAGGGAGTCGAGATTGGCAACTAGGAGATCCTTGCGCCCCAAGTTGCACACTACGCGTTGCTTCGGCTTGCCGTGCTCCCGATACGACTCGACCAGGCGGACATACTCATGTTGAACCCCTTTGCCGCCTGCGGCCCGAACGATGCGGAAGAACATAACCTGTCCTCACGCATACTACATGTCATTGTCCACGATTACAACGTATTAATGGCGCTCAAAGCACAATATCTGTCTCTACGTTTTGGGCGAAATTCAACCCCCGTTCCTTTGAATTCAGTCACTTACGAGCGTTAGGGTGCTCATAAAGGGTAAACATGGGCTAGCGTAAAGACCAACTAGTGAAAATCGTGGCTTCGCATCGGTTTGGGCTCGAGCGTGAGCTTGGGCGTCCAGAGTTTGTCCACGATGAGGTGGACGACGCTTTGCTCGGATTGGACTTTTCCGGTGACGCCTAGAAAAGGTGTGGTTTTTGCGAGGACGGCATATTCCTCGAACTTCTTTGGCCACAGGACGAGATTGACGAAGCCGGACTCGTCTTCGAGGGTCATGAAAGTGACCCCGGCCGCTGTGCCCGGGCGCTGGCGGCAGATGACGAGGCCAGCATAGCGCACCCGCCGGCCGTTTTTCATTTGTGCGACGGTGCGGGCGTCGGGGATTTTTTGTGCTTTCAATGCTTCGCGGAGCGGTGCCAAAGGGTGGCCATGGGTGCTGTGGGACGCGGCGTCGTAGTCCCACGTGATCGTCTCGAAGACGTCGAGCGCGTCGAAAGCGATTTCGCTCTCGGGAACGGATAAAAACGTGTCGGGGTCGTCTTTTCTGAGCCCGCGCGCTTTCCACAACGCGGCGCGGCGTGTGGCTTCGAAGCTTTGAAACGCCCCTGCTTCGGCAAGCGCTGCGAGCGCTTTTTCGTCGAGCCCCGTGCGCTTCGAAAAATCTTCCATCGATGCGAAAGGGTGCTCGCGCCTCGCGGCGTCGATACGTTTCCAATCACGTTCACCGAGACCTTTCACATAACGTAACCCCATGCGGATCGCTTCGCCCACCAACTGGCAATCCCACGTGCTCGTGCGAACATCGACAGGGAAGTAGTGGACGCCACGCCGCTTGCCATCGTCGATGATCGTCGCCGGCGAATAAAAACCCATCGGCTGCGCGTTCAAGAGCGCGCACACGAACTCGGCAGGATAGTGGCAAAGCATATAAGCCGCTGCATAGCTGATGAGCGCGAAGCTCGCCGCATGGCTTTCGGGAAAACCGTATTCGCCGAAGCCGGTGATCTGCTGGAAGACGCGCTCGGCGAACTCGGGCGCGATGCCTTTGGCCTCCATACGGGTGACGAGCCGCTCCCGGTGCCGCTCGATACGGCCCGTGCGCCGCCACGCGGCCATGTCGCGCCGCAGCTGATCGGCTTCGCCCGGGGTGTAATCCGCCGCGACCACGGCGAGGCGCATGACTTGCTCCTGGAAAAGAGGTATTCCGAGCGTTTTCTCCAAAACGGGCTTCAAGAGCGCGTGCGGGTAGGTCACGGGCTCTTCTCCGTTGCGGCGTCTCAAGTAAGGATGGACCATGCCTCCAGTGATGGGGCCGGGGCGCACGATGCTGACTTCGATGACGAGGTCGTAATAATTATTGGGGCGCAAGCGGGGGAGCATCGCCATCTGCGCGCGGCTCTCGATTTGAAAGACACCCACCGTCTCCGAGCGGCAGATCATCTCGAACGTCTCTTCGTCGTCGGGCGGGATCGTGGCCATCGAGAGCTCGACGCCGCGATGCTTCTCGAGAAGGCGGAAGCAAAGGTCGAGCTGTGTGAGTGCGCCGAGGCCGAGCAAGTCGACTTTGAAGAGACCCAGCGCTTCGATGTCGTCTTTGTCCCATTGGATGACGGTCCGGTCTTTCATGGTGGCGTTCTCGATGGGGACGAGCTGGTAGACCGGCTCGTGGCCGAGAAGAAAGCCGCCGGGATGGATAGAGAGGTGGCGGGGGAAATCGAGGATCGTGTTGGCGAGGCGCAGCAAATGCTGGTGGTCAGGCGTCGTCGGATCGAAGCCGGCGTCGGACAGGTTCGCAACCGTAGGCCCATCGTAATGAGAGAGTAGCTTCGACAGGCGGTCGAGGCTCGTCTCGGAAAGACCGAGCGCTTTGCCGACATCGCGCACCGCGGAGCGTGCACGGTAGCGCACGACGTTCGCCACCATCGCGGCGCGGTCGCGGCCATATTTCTCGTAGACGAACTGAATGACCTCTTCGCGCCTCTGATGCATGATGTCGAGGTCGATGTCCGGAGGCTCGGCCCGGTCTTTCGACAAGAAGCGCTCGAAGAGAAGCCCCATGCGCACCGGGTCGACCGCGGTGATACCGAGGCAATAGCAAACCGAAGAGTTCGCCGCCGAGCCGCGCCCCTGACAAAGAATCTCGTTGCGGCGGCAGAACTGGACGATCTCGTACATCGTGAGGAAGTAGCCGCCATAGTCGAGCTCTTTGATGAGGTCGAGCTCTTTACGGAGCTGTTTCCGCATGTTCTCGGGAACGTTGCCGCTCGAGCGCCAGCGCGCGCCTTCGAATGTCAGATGCGCGAGATATTCGGACGAAGTGCTGCCATCGGGAAGGCTCTCCGCGGGGTAGCGATAGCGGATCTCCTGCAGCGAGAAGTTGCAACGCTCGGCAATCGAAAGCGTTCTCTCGACGGCGAGCGGGTCGTCCGCATAGAGCTCGCGAAAGGCGATGGGCGTGCGAAGCCCGTACTCGGCGTTCGGCTTGAGAAGGCGCCCCGCGCTCCGAACCGTGGTTCCGTGCCGGATGGCGGTGAGAACGTCCTGCAGGTCACGCCGCTCGCGGTGGTGGTAGAGCACTTCCATCCCAGCGACGACGGGAAGCCCGTACTTCGACGCCTGTTCCTTGAGGTGCTGATTTCGGGGCACATCGACATCCTGCCGATGCTGCGTGGCAAGCGCATAGAGCCGATTCCCGAAGGCGTCTTTCAGTAGATCGAGGGGTAGAAGATCGAGAGGGGCATGATTGGCTCTCCATAACGCGATTAACCCATTCTGATGCTCTGCGACTTCCGTCCAAGAGACCGAGGAGCTCCCTTTCTCGGACCGAAGCCGTCCTTTGGTGACGAGCCGGCAAAGATTTCGATAGCCCGTATGGCTCTCGACGAGAAGCAGAATCGTAGAGCCGTCGTCGACGGTGATCTGGGATCCGATAATGAGATGAATCCCGACTTCCTGCGCTTTGAGATGAGCTCGAACGATGCCGTAAATCCCGTCCCGATCCGTAATGGCGAGTGAAGAAAGCCCGAGCCGATAAGCTTCTTCGACGAGCTCTTCGGGGTGACTGGCACCTTCTAGAAAAGACCCATTCGACTTACACCAAAGCGGAACATAAGGCGCTAGAGCCATGGTTCACTCGACCCGCCCTTCCAAAAACCACCGGCGCCGAACGCGGTCATAAAAAACCCAAAAGATGTCGCCTTGCTGCATCTTCACGAAGTAGTACTCACGGTGGACCGTGCGCTTCCACCAACCGCCGGAGAGGATGTATGGGCCGAGAAAATCCCGCACCGGCCCGAACTCGAGCCCGCGCAGCATCCAGCCGTCCGGCTCGTGCCGGGAGTGTGGCGGAAGCGCCATCGGCTTTTCGTAGATGCGCCGGATGAGCGAGCGCTCTCCTTCGACGGGCGAAACAAGCGTCGGGAGGCTTTCGAGAGGCGTCCATTGAAAACGCGCGCTCGGGAGGTGGCCTTTCAATAGCTCCGCTTGCACGACCGCTTCGTCTCCGAACTCGGCCCGGAGTCTCGCGAAAGCGCGGCTCTGCTTTCCCGGTTCCCGCTTCGGCTTCCTAGCAGCGAGCAAAAGCTGCTCCACCGTCTTCCGCACAGCTTCGGCGCGAAGGCAAAGCTCGACGGCGCCGGCATCGAGGCGCAACGTCTCGAGCCGCAAGCGCACGAGCCCGAGAAGAAGCGAGCTGTCGAGCGTGGGCGCATCGGGGCGCAGCACTTCTTCGAGCGAGCGGCGATCGTCGAGCTCGAGCCGGAGAAAAAGCTTCGTGAGTGCGAGGCTCTTGGCCTCGAGATCCTGAAGAAGCGTGTCGAGGAGCTGTTTGACGAAGAACAGAAGCCGCTCGCTATCGGCCACGGGGCCGGGAAGCTCCATCGCTTTCGCAAGTGGCTCTTTCGGAGGCTCGGGCGCGAGCGGTGCGAAGAGATCGCCCGCGGCGAGACGATGGAGCGCGTGGACTTCGGGGCCAAAACGTTTCAAGAGCCCTTTGGGAGGTAAACGCAGAAAGTCCGCGACCGTCTGGATGCGGAGCTTGATGAAAGACTCTTGCGCGTCGGGTGGAATGTCGAGCCGCGACAACGCCGCGCGCTGCGCTGCGCGGTCTTCGTCTCGAGCGCTTTCGAAAACACGGAGCCCGCGGAAGGCCCGCGCAACGGCGTAGGTTCCGAAACGCGAGAAGCCGATGGCGACGGAAGTATAAAAGCCCATCTTGTCGAGCGCGGCGCGGATGTTCTCGCCCCAGCTTTCGAGCGAAGGAAACAAATGGCCGAGCCCCGAAGCGTTCAGCCAAAAAAGGCCAGGGGAGTGCCATGACGTATCCGCAGGCTCGACGTCGGGTGTGAAGCGACGAAGGCACGCCGTGATGGCTTCGACTTCTTTGTATATGAGAGCTTCTCCGATGGCGCCCGAGCGCAGCTCTCTCGAGAGCGCGAGCCCCGCCGCGTAACGATGTCCGGGACGGATGCCGAGCCGTCTCGCTTTCTCGTTCACCCACAAGATGAACGCTTGCGGTTTTTCTTCGGGGACGACGACGGCCGGCAAGCTGCGCCAATCGGGATGCTCCTTCAAGAGGAGCTGAAGAGGGAAGGCGGGGATGTCAACGCAAGCCAGCCGGGACATGACAGACCTCGCGGTGGAGACGGCCCGGCCCCCGGCGCTTGTCCTTCAAGACCACCACCTCGACAGTGTGTGGTGCGTCTTTGTCACGCCGGGCTTCGGCACGCAGTGAGATGAGAGAGCTGACCGAGCTCATCCGATCGGTTTTCTCCGTGAGCACGACGACGGCGGTCGCGTTCTTGCGCGCTATGCCGACGAGTTTGGTGAGAAGCGGCGTCGAAAGGTACTTTTGGCCATGGCGGCCATGGCGGCGCTTGTCGTGGCGCATGAGCTTTTCTCGAATGGCTTCGGGTCCGAGATCGAGCACGACGAGGTCGAAACCGCCCGAGCGCGTGAGCTCGACCGTCGCCCGTGTCGCGGAGCGCGCATCGTCCACCCGCAAGACCGCGAGATGCGCGAGCGAAATGCCGGACGCCGCCGCGTCGGGAGGGAAGAAGGTGCTTTGCTTCAACGTGACCCACGCGGCGGTCTCTTCGCGCCTTTGCGCTTCGAGCACGAGACCGAAGGCCACGGTCAAGTTGGCGGCGGCGCGATGGCCGGAAATCTCGACGAGCCGTCCCGCCATTTGCGAAAGCCCCCAGGCGCCTCGTGGCGCTTCGGAGGGAGAGATACCCGTCGAATAAGCTCGTGAGACCGACATGGGAAATTTAATATCGGAGCGGGGCCGAGGCGCGTTCCAGAAAACGCCGGACTTCGATGACCTTCCCGAGAATCCTGCACTGATAGCGGGACGGGATGATGACGTCGAAATTAGGGTTCTCGGGATGGAGCTCGATATTACCTTTACGGATGCGAAGGCGTTTGACGGTCGCTTCGTCTTCCACGAGCGCCACGACGATATCGCCGGAATTGGCTGTAGTCTGCCGCTTCACGATGACGAGATCTCGGGGGAAGATGCCCGCGCCCGTCATGCTCTCGCCGTGCACGCGAAGCGCAAAGAGCTCCTGAGAAGTGTGAGTCGACTCGACAGGGATGTAACCGTCGAGATCCTGGACCGCGGTGCTCAACGCACCCGCTTGCACGCGCCCGAGAATGGGTACGAGCCTGGGGGTTCCCCATCCCTCAAGGCCCTCGAGGCCCTCAAGGCCCTCGAGCTCCGGTAGCGCGAACCCACGCGCCTGGCCATTTTTTTTGGCGAGGCGGCCTTCCTGGACGAGCGCTTCGAGATGCTCGCGCGCCGTCTCGACCGCCCGAAACGAGAACGCACGCTGGACCTCACGGATCGTAGGCGGTCGCCCTTCGAAAAGACGCTCCCGAACGTAGCGGTAGACTCGCTCACGCGTCTCACCAGGGGGTGTCTTCGGCATGCTAGGAACCATACCAGACATTTGTCTGGTATGCAAGTGACTTCCCCTTAGTCGCATGCACAGTAGACATCCCAAAAACCTCCTTCGTGGTGGAACATTTCATGACCGGTTTCGGAGCTTTCGACACGGGCACGATGTTAGCGCTCGGCGAGCTCTACGAAAAAGACGGCATGGACACCCGCGCTCACAAAATGTACGAGGAGGCGCTCGGGATGGATCCCGGCAACAGTCGTGCGCTCGAGAAGCTGGCGGGCACCCCACGCACGACGGCGATGGAGCGGCTCCGAGGCATATGGCAGCGAAACAAGGACGAGTAGCCGTCCGGAGCGCCACCGCTTTCATGGAAAAACGCGTCTTATAGCGCTCAGCCCTCTTCTTAGCCGCGCAGCGCTTCGAGACACCGAGGCCTACGGCGCGGTCGATCGCCCAGCATGTGAAGGTTCAGCGTCGCTGAGGCTGTCGAGCTTTTCGAGATAGGGCGTCAGAAGCTCCGATACGGATTCGCCTTCGTCGAAATAGACGCCGGCGAGCAGGAGGTAGACGACCATGCGTCCCCGCCGCGCGAGAAAGACGTTGCCGAATGGGACGCCGTCGGTCGTAAGAACGCCGAAACGGGAGAAATCGCCCCAGTGAAACAGCTCGCTCTTCTCGTCTACCGATACCTTGGTATCGCCGAGCATCATGAACGCGACCTTGGTGCCTCCCCAGATCGACGTATAGGTGCCACGGGCGTCGGCTTCGGTGCCTTCGAAAGTCAGCGAATAAGTGAGATAGGGCGCCTCTTGGTCGTCCGGAAGATCGTAGACGTATTCGATCTCATAGGAGTCGTCGAAATAGCGCGTCTTGGTCATGCGCTCGCCAGCCAGGTCTGGCGTATATCCCGCCATCCATGCGGAGAGGTGCCAGATGTCGAGAAGAAGCGCGCGTTCTTCTCGCGTGGGCTCGAGCGTCTCACCGGAAGCTTTGAAGAGAACGCCGAGCGCAAGGAGTAGAGCGACCGTGCCGAGGGCGGCGAGCGGCGTGAGGATCGCGAGCCAGAGCCAGGCCCGCCTCTTTTTGGGAGCTGTTTCATTCATGGATTGTGGATGGAGCCACCTCCATTCTAAGAAATGGAGACGAGCAAGTCACCACTGGTTCGTCCGAGCCGGACCGCCCAGCCACGGAATTCGAGAGCCTTGCCACCAGCGTGTGCGCTACGGCGAAGAAATCGCGTGGATGCAGAAGTACGTTCTGGGGATCGATGGGGTACTGCCAAGGGCGAAGCTGGTGGCGCCAGCACCGAAAAACCCTAGAACGGGACGTCTTCGTCGGTCGCTTTAAATGGCTCCCGGCCGTAGTCGTCCGGCGCTGGCGGTGGGGCTGAGTCCCGTGACGGCCCGTCCATACCACGTCCGCCGAGCATGACCATTTGGTCGGTTCGGATCTCGGTGGTGTAGCGCTTGTTGCCGTCTTTGTCCTCCCACGATCGCGTCTGAAGCCGTCCTTCGATATAGACTTGCTTTCCTTTCGATAGATATTCCTTCGCGATCTCGGCGAGCTTGTCCCACGCGACTACGCGATGCCACTCGGTGCGCTCTTGGCGCTCTCCTTGTGCGTCTTTCCAGGACTCCGAAGTGGCGAGATTGAGATTCGCGACTGCCGTGCCGCTCTTTGTGTATCGGATCTCCGGATCTCGCCCCAGGTTCCCGATGAGTATGACTTTGTTGACCCCTCTCATGATTGCCTCCATTCAGCATTGGGCATTCCGCGTTCAGCCCTTTCCATATATAGACGAGTTTTGTCCTTCTGATCCTCCCTCCTCACGGTCGGGGAGGGGTGGTGCGCATGAGCTCTTCGAGTCGGGTGCGGGCGATGCGCTCGTGCTGGGTGCGTGGGAACTGCGCAATCACGAGCTCGTACATCAACATCGCTTCCGAACGCCGCGTCAGGTTTTCGAGCGACATCGCTTTCTTCAGGTAAGCGTCGGAGCGCTTGTTGCTGTCCGGATATTCGCGCACGACGGTATCGAACGATTCAATGGCGCGCTCGTAGCCGCGTTGCGAGAAGTGGCACTCTCCAATCCAATAATGCGCGTTGTCGGCCAAATCTCCTCTGGTGTTGCTCGCGATGACATCGTTGAAGCCGGAAATCGCGAGCGCGTAGCGCCCCTGGGTGTAGTCGATTCGCGCTTGGTTATAAATGTCCGTGATGCTCGGCCCCGCGGCCATGACCGGCGGGGGACCATCGACGGCATCGGCGTCGGCGTCCGTGTCGTCCCCACTGTTTTCGGCGGTCTTCGTTGGCGGGATGATGAGAGGCTGCGTTTGGCGCATCGAGCCGACCTCTTGCTGCAAGTCTCCGATCCGCCCGTTGGTCTCGTCCACTCGCGCCGACAAGATAGACAGATCCTGCTCTAGCCGCTGCAAGGTGACATTCGAGTCCGCGAGTGTCTTGCGGAGCGAGTCTCGTTGGTCCGTCGTCTGCACGGCGAGGGACTCGATAGCCGCTTTCAACGCGGCGTGCGACGTCTGGATTTGGGAGAGCTGCGCTTGAATTTGTCGTAGCTCCACGATGATGGCGTCGCGGTCTCTTTGCGCTTCCGCGGCGGAAAAGCTCCAAGCGGCGATCACGGCCGTGGCGGTGACGATCCGAACCATTTGAGTCACTACGGCCTCCTTTCTTCGTCGATGTTATTTCCCAGTGATCTCGAAGTGCCCGCGACGATTGGCGGCCCATGCCTGCTCGTTATGGCTCGGGTCCTTCGGAAACTCCTTGCCGTAGCTGATTGTTTTGAGTCGGCTCGCCGAGATACCAAGATTCATCAGATAGTTGTAGACGGCGTTCGCGCGGCGCTCCCCGAGCGCCAAATTGTACTCTACCGTGCCACGCTCGTCACAATGCCCCTCGATGAGCACCGTCAGCGAGTCGTATTGCGCGAGGATATCGGCATGCGCGTTGAGCGTCACGCGGGCCTCGTCGAGGAGCGCGGCGCTGTCGTAATCGAAGGTGACGTCCGCAAGGGGCGAAAGCTCGTTGATCGCGTCGAGCGGCATGTCGCGGATCCCGAGAGGATCTCCCTCGTCGATCATCAACAGGTCGTCCCCGGGGTCGACCATGGGTGGTGGCGTGTCGGGTACCTCGGGAGGCCGCTCCGGCTGCGGTGCGGGGTCTTCTGTGGTCTGGGTCGATGGCTCGGACGTCGTGGCCGGCGGGCGATTCGTTTTGCCACCGCAGGCGGCTACCAGCATGGAGAGGAGGAGGACCGTCCAAAGGTTCCGCGAAACGTGTGAGGTTCTCAACAATATTCTCCTTGTGACGCGCTTTAAGAATCCTGTCCCGTGATGGGGCCCCATTGGGGCGTTGTGTTCTTGCCTTCTCTCGTGAGGCGTCTCTGATTGCTCCCATCGCGGTTCATCGTGAAAATTTGGTCCGAGCCGGTGCGGCTGGACGTGAATACGAGATGAAGCCCGTTCGGAGACCAATCGGGGCTTTCATTGCTGCCGCGGCCCGTCGTGAGCTGCCGCGTCTGCCGGGTTTGGAAATCGTAGACGACGATGTCGAAAGGACCACGCTCGATTCGCGACGTGAAAGCGAGCTCGCTATGTTGTCGCGAAGGCGACCAGCTCGGCGAATCATTGTAGCTTCCTTGATAGGAGATGCGTCGCAAGTTCAGCCCTTCGGTATCCATTGCGTAGATCTGCGGCGCCCCCGTGCGGTCCGAGGTGAAAGCGATCTCCCTGCTCGTCGGCGACCAACACGGGGAGGTATCGATCCCCGGGTGATGGGTGAGCCGCCTCATGCCGGAGCCATCCGCGTTGATTAGATAAATCTCGGAGTTGCCATCCCGCGTCGACGTGAACGCGATCTTCGTGCCGTCTGGAGCCCAGGACGGGTTGATCGCCATCCCGTCGCCGGTATCGAAACGCTCGCCGCGGCCTTCGTAGATATGGGCGATATGGAGCGACGGGGTGCCCGTCCGATACGAGATATAGCCGAGCGCGCGCCCGTCTGGCGACCATGTCGGCGTCAAATTCAACGAGCGGTTGGCTGTGAGCGGTTTTTGGCTGTAGCCGTCATAGTCCATGACGTAGATTTCTTTGCTTCTCTCGCCGCGGCGGTCGCTGGCGAACGCGACTTTGGTCTGATTGATACCGCGATAGTTTCCGGCTTGGATGAGGATGTCGTCGGCGATGCGATGGGCCATGCGCCGGGCTGCTGAAACGGGCCCTTCATAGCGCTTGCCAAAGACCATCTCCTGAGCGCGGATCGCGTAAATGCGGACCTCGACGATGAGGGTCTCGCGCTGGATCTCGGTGACGCCGCGAATCAGGATGTTCGCTCCGATGGATTCCCACTGATAAAAGTCGATTTTCCTGGGATCGCTCGATGTCTGGGCGATCCGGTAGTTCCGCTTGGGTACCAATCGGTAGATGGAGGCGAACTCCATGTCGTTCCAGACGACGCTAGAGATTGTCGAGGAGAACACCGTCGCGTCCTCGGTCCCCGTCTCGAAATCCGGGATCGCCATGTAAACCGGCCGTCTGGGATCGGTGATCCGGATGTACCAGTCGCCCGCAGTCGGCTGTGTGAGTGCTTGCTCCTGGACGGCACCTGAGGCCCCTGAAGAATACGTCGTGGCATGAAAAGAGGACAGCGCGCCAAAGGTGATGCCCATGACGATCGAAGCTCGCAGCAGATGTTTCATGGCGTCCTTATTGGTTGTCCGAGTAGGTGAACCGTAAGTGGACCCCGACGCGGTCCCGGGGATAGGAATTGGGAAGCGGTGGCATCGGGTCCGCCAGGATGACGGCGCGCAGCGCGCCGCGGTCGAGAATCGATACTCTGGACGATTGCTCTACTTCCACGTTTTGAACGCTCCCATCTTTCAAGATGGTGAAGCGGACCGTCACGGTGGCCGTCCCGCGCACCGCCGTCCGTTGCCAGTGCTGATGGATTCGTCCCAACATCTGTTGGACGTAATAGGCGTACTCGAAGTCTTGGTCGAAGGGCGAGCCGCCGCCGGCGCCACCAAGTCCGAGCCCCGGAGCGACCGCGGGGGTTTGTCTGAGCTTTGCGGACTCGCCCGTCGCCGCCGTGTCGCCTCTTAGACCGGTATCTTCCTTGATGCGCTCCCATCGCGGCTTTTTCTTTGCGGGTGCGTCCGGCCGCGGGATCTCTTCGCGGACCTCTTTGCTCGGGCGCACGACTTCGGGCTTGGGCTCCGGTTCCAGCTCGGGAGGCGTGCGGGCACCGCCGCCGCCCGAGCCTTCAAGCGGACCAGACGCGCCGACGCTGATATAGACCTGGGCGTCGGGAGGGGGCAGAAGGCTCCCGCGAGGGGTCAGATAACTGCCAAGCGCAAGAGAGGCGAAGCACAGCACGTGCACGACACCCGACCACACGAGCATCTGTGTGAAAGAATCTCGGTTCGCGCCACCCATTAGTTCACTCGCTCTTCGGGGTAGACGTAGACGAGACCAACGGTGTCCACGCCAGCCCGCTTCATCAAGTCCATCAGCTTGATGATTTCCTTGTATTGTAGCGTCTCGTCGGCGCGAAGATAGGCCAAGTGCAAATTATTCACCTCGACACGTTGTCGCAACTGCTCTTCGAGAAGCTCGATGTTGACCGCTTTGTCGTTCACGAAGGTGCGGCCTTGGGCGTCGAGCGTCACGACCGTCCGCTCGGTCGGATCGTCGCGGCGGAGAGAGGCCGACGGCAGGCTGACGTCCATGGCACGCATGAGCAAGGGCGCCGTGATCATAAAGATGATGAGTAGCACAAGAACGACGTCGACGAAGGGCGTGACGTTGATCTCAGACAGCATCCCACTCCCTCCGGAGCTCCGCCGCGCCATGAGGTTCGCTGTCGCCGAGCTTCCGATCGACGATGAGCCCCGACTCGATCCGCTGTCGCCGCTTCCGACTTGCACGCCCGTCCCCGTGTTAGGTGAAATTGCGCTCGATGATATTGATGTACTCTAGCGCGAAATCATCCATTTGCGTCGATAGCCGCTTCACCCAGTTCAGAAAAAAATTGTAGAAGATGACGGCGGGGATGGCGGCGGCGAGGCCCGCCGCGGTTGCGACCAAGGCTTCGCTAACACCCGGTGCGACGACGCTGATACTGGCCGACTGGACCGCGCCGATGTTTTGAAACGCATTCATGATGCCCCAAACGGTGCCGAACAACCCGATAAACGGAGTCGCGCTACCCGTCGTTGCAAGAAAGGTCAGTCGGCTCTCGAGCTTCAAGCCCTCAGCGTGCGAAGCGCGGACGAGAGAGCGAGCAACGCTCTCGAGATTGTGGACGCGCGCGTCCTTCTCCGATCCGCCTTTGGTTTTGAGCTGGTAGTTGAGCTCGTGATAGCCCGACAAGAAGAGCCCGACGAGAGGACTCGTTCGTAACTGATTGCAGACCGCGTGTACCTCGGAGAATTTCTTGCTACGACGAAAGATATCGAGGAACGTCGCGGTGTGCGACTCGGCTTTGCGGAGCGTTGTCCACTTACTGAAGATGATCGCCCACGACACGAGCGAAAAAACGAACAAAATGAGAAGGACCGCGAGCGATACAGGCCCCGAATCCAGAACGAGGTCCAAAGGATTCAGCCGGGATGACGTTTCGATAGCAGTCGAATTAATCTCTTGCAAGAGCTAGGGTTCCACGTCGACGCTCGAGATTAGAGCGAAATACAGAATGCTACGATACACTAGATACTGTAAGCTGTATGGGACGGTACCACAAGGTCTTGGGGCTCGCAACAGCTATTTCTTATCCAGTCATATCTATTTGTACAATTTGAGACCCGTGATTTGACCTCTCCCGGAGAGTCTTCTCTGTACGGTGAGCTCCACGAACTTGCGCGAACTGCAGCCTGTGGAGAGGAACACCCTGGCTTCGGCGAGCCGAAGTGAAACGATCCTCTGTGAAGCAGGAACTGGGGCTTGATCGGATTGGATCAGGTTTTGGAGAGCGTCAGGATCGAGAGCCGCGCGGCAAGCTTCGATAGCGCTGCCAGTCGTGCTAACGTCTAGGTTGTGTTGCGTTTTATGCGGGTCGAGAATGTCGCGGTGATCGATCGTCTCGAGGTTGATTTCGAGGCTGGTTTGAATCTTCTTACCGGGGAGACGGGAGCGGGGAAGTCCATTCTCATCGATGCGCTGGGGTTGGTTCTTGGCAATCGTGCGTCTTCCGACCTCGTGCGTACGGGCGCCGAATCGGCCCACGTAGAGGCTGGATTCGAGATTGACCCGTTTCCAGAGTTGCTCGGGGCACGGCTCCTTGACGCCGGCATCGAGCCGGAGCCCGAGCTTGTCATCCGGCGGGAGATCACGAAGGCGGGGCGCGGAAAGATCGTCGTGAACGGCGTCGGAAGCTCACGGGCACTGCTGCGTGACATGTCTACGTTTCTTGTAGATATACACGGCCAAGGGGACAACCTCGCGCTGCTACGACTAGACGCCGGTATCGAGCTGCTCGATGGGTTTGGCGGCTTGTCTGTGCTTCGTGGGCAGGTCGCGGACGCGTTCGCCGGTCTCGAGAGCACGCAGGGAGAGCTCGAGCGCCAGGAGCAGGCCGCCCAAGAGCGCGGCTCGCGCCGGGAATATCTCGAGTTCGAGCTCAACGAGCTCGACAAAGCCGAGCTCGTTGCCGGCCAAGACGAAGAGCTCGCGAGTGAGCGCAAGCTTCTTACCCATGCCGAGAAGCTGAAGGATCTTTCGGAGCGTTCGTACGCGTCACTCTACGAGAACGAAGGCTCTGTCGTGTCGCGTCTCGCCCAGGTGTTCCAGCACGTCGAGGAGCTTGCGAGCATCGACGGTCGGTGGCAGCGTTACATCGACGAGCGCGACGCCCTCACGGGACAGCTCGAGGACCTGGCGTTGAATCTCCGTGACTACCGGGAAGAAATTCAAGTCGCGCCCGGCAAGCTCGACGCGATCGAGACACGGCTCGCGCTTCTCGACAGGCTCAAGAAGAAACACGGAGGAACCTTGGACGCTGTTCTCGAGCGCCAGGAGCGCGGCCGCGAAGAGCTTCTGCAGCTGTCGCGCTCGAGCGATAAGCTCAACGAGCTTCGCGAGCAGTTGGACGCGGCCCGGGGGAAGTATCGCGCTTTGGCGGTCGAGCTGTCCAAGATGCGAAAGAACTCGGCAAAGCGGCTCGAGAAGGCGGTGGCGAAAGAGCTCCCGAGCCTTGCGCTTCAAAAAGCGCGGTTCGCGGCCGATATACGCGAAGGCGATTGGCGTGTCAGTGGCATGGACGTCGTAGAGCTTCTCTTTTCAGCGAACCCTGGCGAGGAGCTGCGAGCTCTGGGCAAAGTCGTTTCGGGTGGCGAGCTGTCCCGGTTCATGCTCGCACTCAAAGCGGTCTCGGCAAAGGGCGATACGTCCAAAGTCCTCGTGTTCGATGAGGTTGACGCCGGAATTGGCGGGCGAGTGGCGGACGCCGTCGGTGAGAAGCTAAAGGAGCTCGCGACGCTTCATCAAGTCATTTGCGTCACGCATCTCCCGCAGATCGCAAGTTTCGCGCCATCGCACTACCGAATTGATAAAATAGAGCGGAAAGGCAGAATCGAGACGCGCATCGAGCGCCTCGACCGCGAGGCGCGTGTCGATGAGATCGCGCGCATGCTCGCGGGCGCGGTCGTCACAGAGAGTGCTCGTGCACATGCTCGTCAGCTCGTCACGGAGAAGAGTCATTGAGCGGATGCTGCGGATGTTGCGGATGTTGCGGATGTTGCCCATGTTGAAACACGAGCGCTTCTTCATCGAAACGTGGGGCTGTCAAATGAACGCGCATGACAGCGAAAAGTTGTCCGGGAGTTTGAAGCGACTCGGCCTCGAGCCAGCGGATTCTGAGGCCGATGCTGGTGTCATCATCCTCAACACGTGTAGTGTGCGTGAGAAGGCGCAAGAAAAAATCTTTGCGCGGCTGCGCAACTTCACGGCGATGAAGAAGTCGCGATCGATCGTGGTTGGCGTCACGGGCTGCGTCGCGCAGCAAGAAGGCGAAGCCATTTTCGAGCGTTCGCCGGATGTCGACTTCGTGCTCGGCACGCAGAGCCTCGTTCAGCTACCGGAAGTGTTGGCAACGGTCGTCGGGCGGAAAGAGAAGGTCGTCGAGATTGGACGGCACGAAGAAAACCTTGATATCCCACCCGAGCAGATAGAGAGAGTTTCGGGCATCAAGGCGTACATCACGATCATGGAGGGATGCGACAACTTCTGCACGTTTTGCATCGTACCGTTCACACGCGGCCGCGAGCGTTGCCGCCCGGTCGAGGACATCGTTCGTGAAGCCGAAGTGCTCGCGCGGGCGGGCTATCTCGAGGTGCAGCTCTTGGGACAAAACGTCAACTCCTATCGCGATCCGAACGATGGCCGCTCATTCGAAGCATTGCTCGACGCGGTCAACGCGGTGGATGGTCTGCGGCGGTTGCGTTTCACGAGCCCGCACCCGAAGGATTTCGGCGCACCCTTGATGGAACGATTTCGCGATCTCGAGAAGCTTTGTCCCCATATGCATTTGCCGGCGCAATCCGGCTCGACCCGTGTTCTTGCCGCGATGAATCGGGGCTACACACGTGAAGAGTTATTGAGCAAGGTGGCTCGCGCACGTGAGCTCGTGCCTGGGATCGCGCTTTCCACGGATCTGATCGTCGGTTTCCCGGGGGAAACCGACGAAGATTTCGACGACACGCTCGACCTCGTTCAGCAGATTGCGTTCGACAGCATCTACTCTTTTAAATATTCCGAACGACCTTATACTTATGCATCGCGCGAACAGGTGGATGATGTCCCTGAGAGTGTGAAGAGTACCCGTCTCGCGCGTTTGCAGGAATTCCAGAGGCAGATTCAACTCCGAAAGAACCAGAGCTTGATCGGAGACACCGTCGAGGTTCTCGTCGAAGGGCGAAGCAAGAAGGTCGAGAGCGAGCTTTCCGGCCGGACACCGCACAACCGAGTCGTGAACTTCGCTGGGAAGAGCAGGCCGGGCGCCATCATCCCGGTTCACATCACGCGGGTTGGCCCAAATAGCCTGTTCGGCGAGTACAACCACTAAATCTTGTTGACAAGGTCGGGGTGAGCCCCTATATTTGGTGCACACCTTCAGAACGGGGTCAGCGGAAGGGCTTACGTATGGAAATCGAAATGACCATCAAGGGCTTGATGATCGACCCCATGACCAACATGCCCATCGTGATTTTGAAGGACAAAGAAGGCGAGCGCGTCCTGCCGATTTGGGTCGGCGTGTTCGAGGCGAACGCCATCGCGCTGCAAATCGAGAACATCTCGACCCCTCGTCCGATGACCCATGACCTGATCCGGAATATCCTGAGCGAGATCGAGGCGGACGTGCAGCGCATCGTGGTCTGCGAGCTCCGAGAGAACACTTTTTACGCGATGATCTATCTCGACCGCGAAGGCGAGACGATGGCCATCGATGCCCGACCGAGTGATGCGATTGCTCTGGCGCTTCGGACGAAATCTCCCATCTTCGTGGAAGACGACGTTGTCGAGAGCGCTAAGGGTTTGGATTTATCTAAAGATACTACTGATTCCGAAAGACTTCAGAAGTGGCTGGAAGGTCTCAACCCTGACGATCTCGGCAAATACAAAATGTAGCGGCGGGTCGCGCCTGCCTGGTGCCCGTCTCTCTGCGGGAGCCCCTTACTCTTTTTTCCAGTTTTTTTCACTCGGCGTCGATCTGTGCCCGAGCGGAGTCATTAACGTGACCATTGTCATAACGATTGCAAATCAAAAAGGCGGTGTAGGGAAGACGACCACCGCGATCAATCTCGCGGCTGCGCTCGCGGCCAAAAAGAAAAAGACGTTGCTTGTAGATATGGACCCTCAAGGCAACTCGACCATTTCCTTCCTTCAGGACGAATCCGTCGACAAATCCATCTACGACGCGTTGACGGATGCGACCACGCAGCTCAAGGAGGTCGTCTACAAAGCAGACCTCGAGTACCTTTGGGTAGTGCCGTCGCGCATCTCGCTCGCCAAGCTCGAAAGCAAACTCATCGGTGACTTCGACGCGCATTTTCGCTTGAGGGATCGTCTCGAGTCCGTGCGCGGCGAGTACGATTTCATCATCATCGATACGCCGCCGACGCTCGGCCTCATCACTGTCAACGCGCTGGTAGCGGCGTCGCATCTGCTCATTCCGATCCAGTCTTCGTATTACGCGCTCGAAGGCACGGACGACCTTTTGGAAACCTTGGACAAAGTCAAGTCCCGTCCGAATCCCGATCTCCAAGTGATCGGAGTGGTCATTACGTTGCACGATAAGCGAACAACACTTTCGCGCGACGTCGCTCAGAAGATTCAAGAAGCGTTCGGGGACAAAGTCTTCAAGACGGTGATCAGCCGGAGCATTCGTCTCGAGGAAAGTCCCGCCTACAAAGAGTCGATCTTCAGCTTTGCGCCGCACTCAAGCGGAGCGTTCGAGTACTACAGTCTTTCGGAAGAGGTGATGGCCCGTGTCTAGAAAAGCTGGATTGCCCACGACGGTCAAGTTTCGCAACGAAGCTCATTTCGTCGAGGAGCTCGGTTCCGCCCGGGGTACGCCGATAGGGCGTATGATCTCGATCGAGCAGCTTACACCCAACCCGAATCAGCCTCGTCACCAGATGGGGCACCTCGGAGAGCTCACCGCGTCGATTCGGGAGAAGGGCGTTCTCGAACCACTGATCGTTCGGCGTCGCGTTGGCGGCTTCCAGATCATTTCGGGGGAGAGGCGTTACCAGGCCGCGCTGCAAGCTGGGCTCCGAGAGCTCCCTTGTGTTGAGCGCAACGTCGACGACAGCGAAACGATCGAGCTCGCGCTCATCGAGAATATCCAGCGGAAGGACTTGACTCCGTTTGAAGAAGCCGAGGCGTTTGGCCAGTTGGTGGATGAGCACAACTATACGCATGAAGCGCTCTCGAAGCGTATCGGAAAATCGAGAACGAGTATCACGGAGACGCTCAGTCTCAACGTCATGCCCGAGGACATCAAGAATCTTTGTCGGCTCGCCGACATTCACTCTAAGTCATTGCTGTTAAATATAGTTAGACAAGATAGCCCTGAGAAAATGGCGACGCTCATCGAGAAAATATCTACGGGTAAGCTCAATCGAGATGCGGCAAGGGTAGCAGCGCGCAAGCCGAGCCGTGGACGCCCCAAGAACTTCGTTTTCAAGTACGGACCACGGGGCAACCCGTTTCGTCTTCAAATGACTTTCCGCAAAAACCAGGTCGAACGCGGAGAGATCATCGATGCGCTACGCGCGTTGATCGTTGAGCTCGAACAGGAAGACGCGTAGAGCCGCCAGGACGAGAATTCCGCAAGAAAAACGTCTTCTAGGACTTAGGCTGTGGATTTCCTGTTGACATCCATTCGCCCCCTTTGATAGTTTCCCGGTAACGCCGATGAGGTTGAAATTACCAGTCGTCATACCGCGGCCTCGTTGCAAATTCGAAACAAGTTGAACTCGAACCCGGGGGAGTGGCACCCTGTAGCTGGTTGGTGTTGTTTCCTCTGGAGCGGGGGAAAGGGGACTCCTAGCCTAGATGGCCTACCGGGGCAAGTCTCTCAAAGCACTCCGAGAATCCAAGCGCATCAGACTCCGGCGTATCGCGAACGAAACCCACATTGGCATCGCGTACCTCGAGGATCTTGAGGAAGAACGCTTCGACCGTTTCGCCGGGAAGTTCTACTTCAAGAGTTTCACGAAAGAATATGCACGTTCTCTTGGTCTGAATTCTCAAGAAGTGATCACCGATCTGCAAGCCTCGTACGAGCAATCGTGCGGTCCGTCTAACGGACCCGTTTCGAATCCATCGGCCGAGGCCAGCGAGGATGGTCTCCTGAGTCGCATCGCTGGCTACTTGCGTGGCGCTAGGAAGTGTAAGGCTTCACACCGAAGCTAGTGTTCGCTGTGCTATAGTGCGCAGCGGCATTATGAAAATCCTATGTAAATCAATCTTATTGTTGTTGTTGGTCCTGCCGTTCGCCGGCGCGCAAACGAGTGTCGCGGTCAGGAAATCTGCTTCGAATTTCACACTCAAAGACTCTGCTGGCAAGACGTACACGCTTTCGAGCTATCGCGGTGACAAAGCCGTCGTCCTCGAGTTCTTCCGCAACGGTGATTGGTGACCGTTTTGCAAGAAGCAGCTCGGTGAGCTGCAAGAGTCCAAAACGGCGATAGAAAACGCTGGCGCGATCGTTCTCGCTATTTCCAAATATGACGCGGCAGAGACGGCAAGCTGGCTCGAGGAGCACGATTGGTCGTATCCCATCCTGTGTGACGGAACTCCAGCCATCGAGGCCTACGGGCTTCTGAACCCGGACGTCAGTCGCGAGTCGATGAAGGGAATCCCACGTCCTACCACTATCATCGTTGACAGAGAGGGCATCGTACGCTTCGTCAACGTTTGGGTGAACTATCGAGAGCGTACGCCACCCGCGACCATTATCGAGGAGCTGAAGAAACTCCCATGAACAAAAGACACATGTTCGTCGCCCTGGTCGTAGCGCTCGGCGCGGGCGTTGCGGTGGGCCAGCAGTTCGAGATTCCGGATTGGGATGGCTCGGTCAAGTTCGAGCTCATCACGTCTCAGCAACCGATCCGACCCGGTGACAGGTTCGAGGTCGCCGTCGTAGTGGATATCGAAGAGGGCTACCACCTCTACGGTCCTGAGGAACCGGAACCAAGCCGCACCGAGGTGGCTGTTTCGGGAGATAACGTCAAGATAGGGGAGCCGTCCTTTCCTCCTGCCGTCACGCGCGACTTGTCAGGCCTAGGAACCTACGACTTGTATGAAGGGAGCGTGGCGATCCGCATTCTCGTAACGCTTTCGGCGGATGCCGTGACCGGGGAGCATTCGATACGGGCGGACGTGGGCTATCAAATCTGCACAGACTTCGCCTGCAGCGCCCCCGCGTCGGAAGAGCTCGAGCTAGCGTTGAAGGCGGCGGCGCCAGGCACCGAGGTGGAAAAGCTCTACCCTGGAATTTTCGAGACTAAATAGGATATTACGCCTCGCTCTTCAAGTGATTGCTCAAAGCACTTGAAGTATTACTTCATCTATTTAGGCCTAAACCGTTAAGATAGGGAAATGGCCCATCCGGAGTTTCGGTTACCCGCGTTCGAAAAGCGAGAATCGAGCCCGCCCAAACGTGTTGCCATTGCTCTCGGCGTCGCGGCTGCCGTGACCATTGCAGGGCTTGGCACGGCGTTATATCTCGGGAAGCTCGGCTACGATATCCGTCGCACGAACCGACACGACACGCGGCTACGGCGGATTCTCGTGCAAACCCCGACCGTCTACCAAGTCACCGAAGGGCTGAAGGAAAAGGCTCCGTTGGTCGCCATCGTGGAGTCGGAGGAAGATCTCGAGCGTGCGGTCTCGACCTGGGGTTCCGAGCACGCGGAAGAGATTGTCGTCAAGGCGCGGCAATGGGCCCAGCTGCGGATCTATGCCGCCGGGGACATGATCTATTTCATCTATTTCGATGAGACCAACATCATGAGGGACTACGTTTACGTGAGTAGCTGAGCCATGCCCAAGATCGTTCATACATCGCGAGTACGTATCGAGAAAGACAAGGGACCGCATCGCAGGGCCTATATCGAAGGGTTCGAGGCCCCGGTGCATTTCGGTGTCCATTCCGGGATCAAAGAGTTCTATGGCATCGAGCCCGAGGAAGAGTTTCCGGCGACCCTCGATTACATCGTGGGCGCCGTCGGCGGGTGACTGACGGGGACCCTAGGGCGCGCGCTGGAAGTGCGCGGTATTCCAAGCCACCCGGACAAGCTCTCCTCGGACGTCGAGGGCGATATCGAGGACTTCGACGGCGTCATCAAGATTACCCGTATCCGTGTACATTATCGAATCCGGCTTCCGCGCGGGAAAAAGGCGGAGGCTCAGCGAGCTCTCGACGTACACGAACGGGGCTGTCCCGCAGCGATGAGCGTCAAAGGATGCATCGGCATCGAGTGGTCAGCAGATTTCGAAGAGGAATGAGGAATGACAAAGTGAGTGAGACTTCGTTTCGCGACGTGATGCGCGCCTTCCCGCAAGGGGCCGTTCGTCGTGAACGCCCAAGGAGACGAAGGGCCGCGGGGAATCACCGTGAGCTCGTTTACGTCGATCAGTTTGACGCCGCCGCGCATCCTGATCTGTATCATGCATGAATCCCGCGCCCACAGCGCCATCGCCAAGGAGCCGTTCGTCGTGAACGTATTATCGGAGAAGCAAGGCGCCGTCTCCGACCATTTCGCGAGTCCCAAGCTCAGCTCCGAGGATCAGTTCGCCGCGTACACATCGCTCAAACTCGACGGATGCCTTGGCTACTTGCACTGCAGAGTCGTAGAGCAAACGGAGCAGGGAGATCACACCATCTTTTTCGGAGAGGTCGAACGTGCGGAGATGGGAGATGAAGGTAAACCTTTGGTCTTTTATACTCGCGAGTATTGGGGACTTGGCGAGACTGTTCATAAGAGGTGAGTCTGAGTGAACCAGCTTCTTGGTAATCTGACATTCGATCCCGAGCACGGAGCGCTGTCGCTCGAGAGTGCCCGCTACGTGATGATGTCGCCAACGCTCTTGGTCGAGCTCCAAAAAAACATCGAAGGCCAACTGCCCCAGGAAGTCGCCAATATAATGACCCAAACGGCGTTCGGTGACGGTGCTTTTCTAGCGAGTCGTTACCGCGACGCCTTCAACTACTCGGCGGAAGAAGTCGCGCGTGCGGTCAGTTACATGCTGACCCAGTCGGGCTGGGGGGCAACGTCGACGGAGATGGTCAACCTCGAGACCCAGGAGGTCGTGTTCAAGGTTGTCGGCTCGCCTTTCGCGGAAGCCTACGGCCCTTCCACGCAGTCCGTCTGCTACACCGTGCTGGGATTTCTTCAGGGCGCCGCCATGACACTATTCGACAAAGAGACGGACGGCCTGGAAGTACAGTGCATGGCGAAAGGGGACACCTGCTGCCGCTTCGTCGTCAGTGGACGTCCGGGCTGAGCGTCAAACTGCCGGTTTGCGCGTGTTAGAATCGCTCCGTGAGTTTTTTGCATTCAGACGATAGCGAATCGACGTCGGGCGCAGGGAAGTTCCTCACCCTCCCGATCGTGATCGTCATTGCCGTTGGGGCCATTGGGGGAGCCTATTGGTTCCTGAACCGCAGCTCCGAGCCTGCCCCGGAGTCCGGAGTTGTGGAGGCGCCGCCACCCGTAATCGAGGAGGAAGTCCCGCCGCCGCGAAAGGCAAGGAAGGCGGATCTCCCAGCCTTCGGATCGCTGGTCGTGACCGTGAACGTCGATTCCGCCTCCGTGTATGTCGACGACGAGCTCGTCGGCTCCGCACCCTTCGAGAACAGCGCGATCCATATCGGCATGTACAGCGTCCGCGTGAGCAAAGAAGGCTACGAAGATTTCGTCGAGGACGTGCGCGTGCGTCCCGGGCGCAAAGCCGA
Source organism: Candidatus Marinacidobacterales bacterium (assembly GCA_965197495.1). Lineage (GTDB taxonomy): Bacteria > Acidobacteriota > Vicinamibacteria > Marinacidobacterales > SMYC01 > SMYC01. The sequence continues at coordinate 6,283,142 of OZ240210.1, read as the reverse complement.
GATTCGAGCGTCGCTCGACCTGCTGCCGCCGAGCTTGAGCGTTCAAAGCGATATCCCTGGCGCCACGGTGTTTCTCGACAGGCGATACAAAGGAACGACGCCCGTCACCATCAAAGACGTGACCGCGGGCGAGCATCAGTTGACCGTTTCCGCCGACGGTTATGAAATGTACGCGGAGAAGGTGACGATCAACGCCGGCCATCGCAATGTGCGGGTCGACTTCCAGCAAACGGTCGCCGATTTCAACGAATCCATCCCCGTGGTCCACAAGCACACTTTCGGCAATTGCACGGGAGTATTGATGGCGGACGCGAACGGCATTCGTTACGTAACGGATCACAAAGACTCCTTTGCCATTCCATACGAGTCGCTCGAGCGCTTCGAAGTGGACTACATCAAGAAGAATATGAATTTGAAAGTCCGCAAAGGCAAGAACTTCAACTTCACCGAGCAAAGCGGCGACGCCGACGCGTTGTTTCTGTTCCACAGGAACGTGCAATCTTTTCTGGGGAAATCGTAATGAAGAGACACCTCCTCGCCCTCGTTCCGCTCCTCGCGGCCAGCCTCCTCGTCACAGAGGGGGCGCAAGAATCCGATCCGCTCGAAGGCCAGTCGAGCCTCCCGAACTACTATCGGCTGCGCCCCGACATCGCTACCGCGGGACAACCGACCGACGAGGGGCTCGAAGCCGTGCAGAAGGCCGGGTTCAAGGTTGTGCTGAACCTGCGTACGGAGCAAGAAGGAAGCCTCGACGAAAAACCCAAAGTCGAAGCTCTCGGGATGGAGTATTTCAACATCCCGATTGGGCGCGAGGGTTTCTCACCGTAGATCGTTTCGAAGTTCCGCGATATCCTGGCCGAGAGTGCGAACCGTCCCATCCTGATCCACTGCGCCTCTTCAAACCGCGTCGGTGCAATGTGGTACATTCACCAGGTGCTTGAGGGCGAGAGCGAAAGCTCTGCACTTGAAGAAGCCAAGAAAGCCGGCTTGCGCTCCGAAACCCTCGAAGGACGCGCCAAAGACTACGTCGCCCAGAACAAGCCGGACCGAGAACCATGACGTCTTCCAGAACAGCCCTTGTGCTCGACGATGAGACGCGGCACGCAGCGCAGCAACTCGCCTTGCGATACGGATGCTCGATGTCTGAGGCCATCCGGAGGGCGGTCGTACATCAACGGGATGCTGCGATCGGTGTCCCCGCGGAAAGACGCCAAGAGCGGCGTCAGATCCTCGAGCGGCTATTCGAGCTGTTCGAGGGCAACGATCCTGATGAGGAGATTCGACACCTCAACGCTGAAACCACTCTCTGATGTGGCACTCGTCTTCTATCCGACGACGGACGACCGGTGCGCCCCTCGTTCGGGCGCTGTCTTTGCGCGTCGCGCCCGGGTAGTATTGGGGTCCGCAGCTGACGCCGAGAGAGCTCGCGTCGAGGCCTTCACCCGTCATCGCCACCCCAAGGCGAGTGGCCGCCTAATCAAACAGCGAATGACGCGATCACCAAGCTGGGCGCGGGACGTCACTTTTTCCGGCTGGAGTCGAGCTGATGGCGCAGCATCGCGACCTCAGCGGCCAGTTGTGGCACGAGTTCCCCAAGACGATTCGGAAGATCCATGCTTCCGTGAATCACGGTCAGCGCGACGATAGATTCAGGTGCCACATCACACACGAGAAAATGCTTGTTCACGCGATAAAAACGAAGCTGTGCCGGCAAGCCTTCCAGCGGGCGCAGTATACCGGGATCTTCTCGGATGAATTGCAGGCCTGCCTCAATCTCCTTGAAATATTTGGTGGCCGCTCGCTTGCCCCATTGCTCGATGGAATAAGCCTCGATTCCGAGCAAGTCGGAGATGGCTCTCTTCGTAAGGTGTAGCGTGCCGCGCCGTTTTTGCTTTGGGCTCACCTCACGGCTTTCTTGAGAAGGCCCTGCAAGTCACCTCGGAACTCAACGACGCGACCGTCGACTGCGTCGCGATAGCCTGCAAGGATACCGTCCCGAGCAGACTCGGCATCTAGCTGAAACTTTCGTTGTCGTAGCAGATCGCGCACAAACTCGCTGGGGGTGGAATACAGCGTGCCGTCACCGCAATTGGCGTCGATGAACGCGCGTAGCTCATCGGTCAGTGAAAGATTTAACGTGCTAGACATTCACTCTACTCCATTCGTGCCCTCAGGGAAGATTACTCTGGTCGCCCGTTTATTGTCAATATTTGTCATTCCCGCGAAACGAGGTGACCAGCTCAGTCTTCACGGAAAGCTTCGAAGTGTGGAAGCGACACCTCCTCCGACTTGGAACGTCTCGCGGTCGCGACACCTGGACGTCACGGGAGGTAGGGTAGTTGTGAACCGTGAGGCGGTGATCTGATGAAGAGCGTTGCCGTGAAGCGTGTATATCTTTCGCGTAATTGAGTTCGCAGCGAAGTGAGAACTTGCGGGCAAGCACTTCACAGTGCAAATTGTTGACAGAGTAAGCATTTAATGGGGGGCTCACCAATCAAAGAGTATGTCCCGCTCCATCGGGGGCCACGGATGACCTCGCGACCGAAGGCGGGTTGTAATTTCCCCGTCGAACCGCTAAATTCTCGCGATGTCTCTCGCCTCCGGAACGCGCCTCGGCCCCTACGAGATCGTCTCGCCAATCGGCAAAGGGGGCATGGGAGAGGTTTATCGCGCTCGTGACACCAACCTCGGCCGCGACGTTGCCATCAAAGTCCTTCCCGAGGAGTTCGCACGAGACAAAGAACGCCTGGATCGATTCGAGCGAGAGGCCCGACTCCTCGCCCAAGTTAATCACGCGAATATCGCCACGTTGCATGGGCTCGAGGAGCACGTCGGCCAGCAGTTCCTCGTCATGGAGTTGGTGGAAGGCGAGACCTTGGCGGAACGCATTGCGAAAGCCCCGATTCCGGTCGATGAGGCCATCCCGCTCTTTATCCAGATCGCCGCGGGTTTGGAAGCTGCGCATGGGAAGGGGATCATCCATCGGGACTTGAAGCCCGCGAACGTCAAAATCACGCCCGACGGCACACCTAAGGTTCTGGACTTCGGACTGGCGAAGGCGCGCGCGAATGCAACGGGAGCCGTTCAGTCAGAGTCGCCCACCGTCAGTGCGGCCGGGACACGCGCGGGCATCATCCTTGGCACCCCGGCCTATCCCTTCGGCACTAGCAAACGCCGCGGTCTCCGCTTCTCTTATTTAACATAATGTATCTTATCGGACTCCGGCAAAAGAGCACCGGGAATGGCGGCATTTTGACGCTCTCGACGGGTCAGGAACGTCCCAATTCCCTGCTTAGCTTGAAGAAATCTCGTCTCTTCAGGGTCCTTCCCGCGGAGAACTCGCAATGCGCGGTTGTTGAGGCACAAGTGCCGAGAACCAAGAGCTCGCGTGGGGGTCTATTTTTTTTGATCGTTTTGTGATTCGGCCGCTCTGTCGGCGGAGCCTGCGACGGTTCGTATGGAGTCGCGGAGGTGCGCCGACCCCTCGCGTGGGACTCGGACTACACGGCCTGGTCGCACGGCTGGGTCATCCGTCCGAAGCTTGATGCTGCTGCCGTCTGTCGCTTCGAGCAATCGCGCTGTGATCGCCGGGGTCAGGAGGCCATTCGCCTCCGCTCTTGCGCGAAGACGCTCCCACAGATCTGCGGCGGGCTTCCACTCCTTCTCCACCGCGGAGAGCTGCTCCGCGCTTTCGCGGAGGTTCGTCTCGCGTGCTTCGAGTCGCTCGTTGAGCTGCGCAATAGCCTGAGCGAGCTTGCGTTCCCGTTGGTCGAGCTCTTCGGCAAGATCTCTCAATCGATCGCTCGTCGCACGAGCCCGCTCGACGGCAGCGTCTGATGGATCATCGATGCCGCTTGTTTCGAGCTCTCCCTGCGCCTGCTTTCGCCGTTCTTCAAGCGCGCTGCGCCGGTCATCGAGCCTTCGCCAGGTCTTTCGTGCTTCCTCCCGCTCGCCTCAGCAACTTGTGTCGCGTGGACCGCAGATCGCTGCTCGGCATCCGCCTTGTCACACTGCGCTTCGAGGGCGGGTGCGAGCTCCTGTTTGGCCGAAAGTGCTGCTTCCGCGTCGCTCCACCCAAGGGCTTCTCTGTTCGCAGCCACGTAGCCGAGCGCGTCAAGGGCAAGAAAGAGCCGCTCGCGCTGCTTCCCCAGATCCGAAAGCTCGCCACGCATCGCCTCGATCTCCGCCTCGGAGGGCGGCGGGCGCCGAAGCACATCGATGCGGTCGCCGAGAACTTGCCGTGCGGCGGAAACACGAGCAAGCTCGGCGCGAGCGCGAATCTGCCCAGCGCCATTGGGTGCAGCGATTTCGTGCAAACCGCCTTCCTCCACGAGCCAAATGGTATCCAGAGCTCGCTCGCGTCCGGCGAGGGTCCTGCAGCCTCGTGCGTATCGTCGACCACGATCGCCTCCGAGAGCGGCCCAAGACGGGCCTGCAATTGCCCCGCCTCCGCAGGGTCCACGTCATCGAATCGGCTGGCGAGCAGCTCGCCGTCCACGAGGTCACGCGCAGTCAGGAGATCTCCATGGAAGACGCCGCCGGTCTCTTCGAGGTTCCGAGCGCGCTCGATCGCCTCGGCGCGGGTGCTCTCCAGCGCTTCGAGCCGGCGCTGTATCTTGTCCCGCTCGTCGTCCAGTACCTGGCGCGCGGCTTCGAGCTCCTCGGCGGTACGAAGACCCGCGCCGAGGCTCGCCTCGAGCCGCGACGCGACCGTGTCGAGTTCGCGCCATCGAGCCGAGCGCATCTGAAGTGCCTTTTCCTTCGCCTTCATCGCCTCTTGCATGCGTCGGAGCTCTCCCGCGCGCGATTCCTTCTGGCGTGTTTGCTTCTCCGCGGCACGGACGTCCGCGTCGGCCTTACGAAGTGCCTCGTGCACGTCCCGCGATGATGTGAGGGGCTCGTCAGGTTGAGACACTTCCTCCGCCTGCGCTCGCACGAGTTGCTGACGTTCCAGGGAATTGCGCGCCCGCCCCAGCTCCTCGTCCAAGGCCTCCGCGCGAGCAGCAAGGTTATCGAGCTCCAATAGGGTCCGAAGCGCCTTTCTCGCCTCCACGTGGGCGTCTCGCGGGTCGACGTCCTTGTCCAGGATGGCGGCAAGCGCCTCGGTGACCTCTCCGTGATCGGTGCGATGGGCCTCTGCGCCTCCGATCACTGCGTCCAGCTCGTTGCGCTTTGCGTCGATCGCCGCGATCGTGCCCCGGGTCGTCTCCTTAACGCCATCCACCTCCTCGACTTCGAGCTCAGGACGTTCGAGTGCGGCACGGGCCTCCACGATCCGTAGCATCACCGTTCGGTGCGCGTCGGCCCTGCGGTGCAGCTCCCCGAGGCCCCGTTGGAAATCGGCCAGTCCCTTCGCGGCACGCCGGTATGTTTCCTCGGTGCGACCGCGTTCGCCAGCACGAAGGTCCTTGATCTCCTCGGCTCGCTTCTTAGCCAACGCCGCGGTCGAAAGGTCGCTGCCGAGCTTTTGTAGGTCTTCATCGAATCCGGCAACGCGCTTCGCGATGCCGTTCGCCGCGGTGACCCGCTCATGGTGCCCTCGCGCGGCCTCGTGCTCCTCTTTCGCCTTTCTGAGCCGTTCGTCGACGCGGGTTCGTTCCTCAGTCTGTTCCTCGAGCTCACCGGCGACGGCGTCGCGCTCGCGTAGCGCCGTGTCTCGCTTCTGTTTCGCCTCTTCCACGCGACGGCATAGCTCTTCTGCACGCTCCCGCGTGGCGAGCAGCGCGGCGGCGAACATGGCGTGGCCAGCTTCATAGACGCCACCGATCTCGCGCTCGAGCTCTTGCGCCTCCTTCACCTCGGTGCGCGTGCGGCGACAGGCGTCAAGGTTACTGCGCATGCGAACGAGCGTGTCTGCGAGCCCGCTCTCCTCCTTGAGTAGGAAGGAGCGAAACTCAGAGGTGAGGGCCCGGGAGACGCCGCCCGTCATGCTCGTGCGAAGCATGTCGTTGAAACGCGTACGCTCCTCATCCGCGACCAAACGGAGCGGTGTGATCCCGCGCTCGAAGAGGGCGGAGAAGTACTCTTTAGCGGTCCGGCAGGCCTGAACTCGACCTCCGAGGCGGGCCACGTTCTCTCGCAAGTCGCCGAGCTCGGGAACCAGGTCTTCGTCTCCCGATCGGAGCAGAAGCGCGTCTTGTAATCGCACATCTGCCGGCAATTCGGAAATCAGGAACGGCGTCAGCTCGACGGACGGTTCACCCTTTCGCTCGAGGTGCACCCCTGCCACGACGTGCTCGCCGCCCACGTCGAACATCATCACGGCGTATGACGGGCGGTTTGGATTGCCGAGGCGCCCCCAAACACCCTTGTCTCCACCCGTCGCATCGCTTTCACCCACGTTCGTGAAACGCAGGCGAGTCATATCGGGCAACAGGACAACGTATGCCGCGATCATGACGGTCGTCTTCCCCGCACCGTTGTCCCCCTCGAGTGCGGTGACATTCTCGTCGAGTGTGTAGCGCTCGTAGAAGACCCCCTTCCAGTTGACGAGGACGAGGGTGCGGCCGCGGATGCGCTTCATCCCTCGGGCTCCTCGTCATCGTCGGGCTCCTCGGCTCCGTTCTCGTCGTCCTCGTCCGGATTCTCTTCGAGCTCACCGCGCGCGGCTTCGGCGCCATCGTCATCTGCATCGAGATCGACAATCTCACCTCTTGCAATGAGACGTTCCATCGCCACGCTCATGCCGGAGAGACCACGGACGGGATCTGCGAACCGAAGCAGGGGCGGGCGTAGTCGTAGGTGGGCCTCATCGAGGATCTCGATGAAGCCGAGCGACGCCAAACGCCGAAACGCTTCCGCCACACGTTTTCGGATGATCTCGTGGACGATGCGCTCATCGTCGAACCGCCTCCTCCGGGGTTCGAGTGCCTTGGCCAGCTCGCGATCGCCGACGAGCCCGGCAAGGCGGGTGAGCAACTGCTCTCGCGTCACCATGCCTCCGGACTGCACCGTGGCCGGGTCCAAGTACTGCAGCGCGAGCGTTTGCCCCACAAGCATCTCGCCGGCGCTGAGATGTCGCCGCGAAAGTTGGGCACCCGTCGGCAGAAGGTAGAAGTAGCCGTCGCTTTGCGTGACGAGGTCGCATCCGTACCGGCGATAGAGCTGCTCGAGATGGTCTTGTGCGTCGGTGACGAACGCGTACCACTCGCCATCCTCTCGATCGATGTGCCGCCCTCGCTTCAGTGCGACGTCCACGGCGGGGAACACCGGGTCTTGGATGACCTCTTCCAGGCTGGCAAATCGAGCGCTCATTGGGTCCGGCTTTCCGGCGCGACCTCGATGGCCCAGTCCTCGATTTCGACGGCGTTAGTAACGGCGACCCACGGCCGCTCACGCTCCGAGTGTGGCGTGCTGAGCTTCGCAACGATGGCGGCGACGCGACCGGTGCTTCGGTAGCGGTCGGCTTCGTCGATGTGCGTCAGAACGCGGCGCGTCACCGCCGCGAGTCCCAGCGGTCCGTCACGGAGCGCCACCCGGACAAGCTCCTCGATATCGATGTCGCCGTCCTCGGCAGCCACAGCCGTCAGCTCCCTCTCCCGGTCCGCGCGTGGCCGACCAACGGGCGGTCGCTCTCCGCGTGCGCTCAGCGAACGCAGCAGGCGAATCCGGGACTCCGACGCGACGACCACGGCGAAAGGTCGTGATGGCCAGTTTCTGACCTGGTCGAGAAGTCGCTGGCTGAACGCTCGATCTGGATCGAGCCGAACCACGTCGCGAAGGAATCGGTGAACGTATTGGTAATACCCGGACCAGGCCTGCTGGCGCGAGGCTCCCCACACCGCTATCCGGTCGACCTGCTCGCCGACGCGCTGTGCGCTCTCCTCCGCGTCTGTGGCATCATCCGTTGCTGCCGTCTGCTGAATCTCTTGCAGGAGCGCTTGGATCTGGCTGTTGTCACGGAGCAGCACTTCGTTGAGCTCCTGGAGGGTGACAACCATCGCCTCGAGCAGCTCCTGACACTGCTCCACCGCACCGAACCAGTCTGCTTGCAGAAGCTCACCGATCCGGCGTTGCACTTCCTCTTGCTGGCCGTCGAGGCCGCGTTGACGCCGTTCGATTCCGGCGACGAGGTCACCGACGGTGATGCGCAATGGCGCCACGACCTCGGAGCGCCACGCCGTTTCATCGTTGGCACGCTGTGCGGCCGCGCGGATTCGACCGAGACTCGAGATCACTGCGCCAGTCAGCAGGGCGAGGCTCTCACGAGTCAGCTTCTCGTCTTCGAGAAACGACTTGACGATAACGGTGGCGAGACTCGTCAGCGCGTATTCGCCGGCGCTCACGATGCCGGTGGCATCGACGCGTGCCAGCATTCGCTGGCTCCGGAGACGCTGAATCGTGTTCGAGCCGTTCGATACGCTTGAGGGCTATCAGGCAGGTGCTATGGCTGACGACCGGGCCCGTCAAACGCCGATCTCGTCTTTTGGCTCCTCCGCGGGATGGTCAAGGACTGGAACATCCGCCTTCGCGAGGAGCTCGAGGAACGCCTGCTTCGAGTAACCGGCCATCTGTGCGGACTGTCCGAGCGAAAGTCGGCCTGTTTCGAACAGCTTGATCGTCAGTAGAAGCCGAGTCGCTTCAACCGGGACCTCCGCGGGAAGCTCGACCTTCAGTTCGCTCCCGATAGGTTGCTCTCTTGCAGTTTGCCCGATTTTCTCGATTCGCTTCACCCTTACGCACCTGGGCACGTGGGGACCAGGATGATCTCCGTCCGCACGATCCGCTTGAACCAGGGCTCGTCAGCAGGGCCTCCGCCCGTCTGGCAGAAGTAACTATGCCCGACGCAAAAGCCGTCGCCGAGGTGCGCATCCTGGGAGATCCGCTCGTTCAGCCGTGTGAGGCGATCGATGAGCCGGTCGCCAAGCGCTGACTCGATGCCCAAGCTTCCTAGCTTTCGCGCGAAGCCAGCTTGGCCGAATCCCGGTCGTAGGTCGAAGAACACGAAACGGCGGCGCAGCGCGTAGTCCACGAGCGCCAACGACCGGTCGGCCGTGTTCATCGTCCCGATAATGTGAACGTTCCTGGGCACGTAGAACGGGCTCTCCCCTTCCTTACTGTAGGTGAGCGTCGTCGCCCACTTTCGCTACGCTTTTCCGACTCTACTAGCAGGAGCAGTTCCCCGAGAAACACCCTCGCCTCGGGCAGAATTCTCGCGAATCCGGCACGGCGCCCGATTGGACCTCCTATCTGTCCACTTGACTCTCGGTAGCGGCGCCATTATGTTTCTTATTTAGCGGCCGAGTGATCGGATTACTCGATGACAAGGGGTTCACTTTGGAACAGCCCGCCCCACCCATCCGAGCCGTTTTCTCGCGCCCAGGTCTATGCCCCGTGGCTCTGGTTGGCTCTCGGCCTCTTTTGCCTGCGCGTGCTCGGCCAGCTTCTCGTCGCTACCCTCCACGTAGGTTTCCTGCCCCCGATGGAAGAGTGGTACTCCGGCCTCATACCGTATCCGACGCTAGTGGTATCCCAACTCGTCCTCATCGGCCTCTTCGGAACCATCTGTTTGCAGTTCTCCCGAGGCGTCGGCTGGTTCGTCCGGCCCCGAGCCCGGCTCGGCGATTCCCTTTTCGTCTTCGGGGCACTCTATCTCGGGGTGATGGTCCTCCGTTACGTCTTGCGCATGGGTCTTTACCCACCCGAGCGATGGGTGGGAGGGTCCATCCCGATCTTCTTCCACTGGGTTCTCGCGAGTTTCTTCTTGCTGGTCGGGCATTACCATCGTCGAGCGGAGACAGAACGCCCCCTCGTGACTTGGCGGGGCAAGGTCTTGCGAGCTCTCGTGGCGGCCATCGTCGTCGCGGGTATCACGGCTTGGGTGGGCCATCTCGTGGCACCCGCTCTGCTTGCCCGGACCTTGGGCAGCGGAGCGCCGCAGTTCTCGCTCCGGATTCACCGATCCGTGCCGATGACGACGTCGGATGGGGTCCAATTGGTCGGCGATCTCTACCTGCCGCGCCGTGCGGGTCCGACCCCAACGATCCTCATGCGGATCCCATACTCGAAGACCTTTCAGAACAAACTCTTCGCGACGGTGATTGGGCGGATGTGGGCGGAGCACGGCTATTCCGTCTTCATCCAAGGGACCCGGGGCCGTTTCGAGTCGGGAGGCAGCTACGAGCCCTTCGTGAACGAGCGTCGAGATGGGATCGAAACGCTCGCCTGGCTCGCCGAGCAACCCTGGTTTGACGGGCGAGTTGGCATGTGGGGTGGCTCCTATTTCGGCTTCACGCAGTGGGTCCTCGCCGACCAATCCGATCCCGGACCGTCGGCACTGTTCGTTCAGATCGCGAGCAGCAGCTTCTACGACATGTTCTACCATGGTGGTGCTTTCGCCCTTGAGTCCGGTCTCTATTGGGCGCTCCGGAGCCACGGCTCGGTGGACGTTCCGGTCTCCTCAGAACAGCTCGACGGCGGCTATGGTAATGTGCCACTCGAGGAAACGGACGATCGGGGCTGGTGTGGACGTGTCCTTCTTCAACGACTGGGTCACGCACGCCGAGCGCAACGGCTACTGGCAGAATGTCGACGGAGAGAATCGCGCCGCCAGGCTTCGCGCCCCAGCACTACTCATGGCCGGTTGGTTCGATCCCTTTCTTCCTAGTCAGCTAGACGATTTTCTTCGCATCCGTGCGGAAACGATACCGGAGGTCGCCCGGGAGACGCGCCTCATCATCGGCCCATGGGGCCATGCGGAGGCCTTGACCTTGCCGGACGGTTACAAGCCCAGAAACTACCGGTTGGACAGCCTTGCTCCGACCCTTCCGTGGTTCGATCGGCATCTCAAAGGCAATACCACAGAGCCCGCACTCCCTCCGATCCGTCTCTTCGTGATCGGGGAGAATATCTGGCGAGACGAACAGGAGTGGCCGCTCGCCCGCTCTCGGTTCACTTCATACTTCCTCGACGGTAGGGACGGGCGAGCGGGTTTGACGACCGAGGCACCTACCGAATCCGGCGAGCAAACCTACGCCTTCGATCCGACCGACCCCGTCCGGATCCAGGGGGGAGCGATGCTCGGGCCACGCTCGGGAATGCGCGAGCAAGATCGGCTCGTTCGTGCCGATGTTCTCTCCTTCGCAAGCGAGCCGCTCGGATCCGACCTGGAAATTACGGGTCCCGTACGAGCCATCGTCTACGTTCGGACGACAGCCAACAATACGGATTTCACGGCGAGTCTTCTCGACATCTACCCCGATGGGCGTGTGTTCAATTTCGGAAGGGATCTTGCGACGGTCCTACTCACCCGACCTCGGCGGCGCGGGAGAGCCCATCGAGATCGAGATCCCCATGTGGCCAACGAGCATACTCGTTGCTCGAGGTCATCGCCTCGGTCTCGACATTTCGAGCAGCAACTACCCGCGCTTTGACGTCAACGCGAACACGGGAGGCAACATCGCTACGGAAACGGCACCGATCCTTGCCGCGCAAAAGGTCTTTTGGAGAGAGAAAACGCCGTCGCGGATTGTTCTCCCGATCGTCCCTCGATAGCCATCGCTTAAGGAGGTGGACATGTCCGAGCACAACCGGCGTCTCTTGCCCTGGGTGGCGTATCCAGGCGTCATGGTCACCGCGTTCGTCCTGCCGGTACGTGTCAACAACTTTGAGACACTCGCGAGCTGCATTTAGTCTGAAGTTCTGCCCAGTAAGCCCTCCCACGCTTCGGTAAAGTACCTTTAGTCGCATGGAGTTACAGCGCTAGAGGTGTGATTTTTGCCTGCAATTGGTAGCCATGTTATATTTTATTTGTTGTTGTTATATATGCTTATATAGTGTATATAGTAGCCATGCATATCGATATCGTGCCCAACCGCAACTCCAAACCCGCCGTTTTGCTCCGTGAGTCCTATCGGGATGCCAAGAGCAAGAAACCGCGCAAGCGCACACTTGCCAACCTGTCCAAACTGCCGAGCGAGCAGGTCGATGCCATCCGACGCATACTCAAGGGGCAAAAGCTCGTTTCGCTCGAAGACGCCTTCGAAATCGTCGAGAACGGCTCCCGGCACCATGGCCACGTCGACGCGGTGCTCAGTGCCATGAGACAGCTCGGTTTCGAAAAGCTCGTTGGCTCTCGACACTCACCAGAGCGGGATTTGGTCGTGGCCATGGTAGTCGCCCGGATCCTCGAACCGCAGTCGAAGCTGGCGACTAGCCTGTGGTGGCACACAACCACACTGCCCGAAATCCTGGGGGTGAGCGATGCCGACGAAGACGATCTCTATGCCGCCATGGACTGGGTTCTCAAACGCCAGGAGGTCATCGAAAAGAAACTCGCGGCGCGCCATCTCCAAAACGACGGCCTCGCGCTCTATGACCTAACCTCAAGCTACTTCGAGGGGGTGAGTTGTCCGCTGGCCAGGCTCGGATACAACCGTGACGGCAAGAAAGGCAAGCTGCAGGTCAACTACGGCCTGCTGACCAACGAACGCGGCATCCCCGTGTCGGTATCCGTCTTTGAGGGCAACACGGGCGATCCCAAAACGCTGTTGCCTCAGGTAGAAAATGCGCAAGAGCGGTTCGGCATCGAGCAGTTTGTGATGGTGGGCGACCGCGGAATGATCACCCAGACCCAGATCGACGAGTTACGGGAGATGGACGGTATCGACTGGATTACCGCTCTGCGTCCCGAACCGATTCGCAAGCTCATTAACGATGGGGTGATCCAGATGGGGCTATTCGACAGGCGGAACCTGTTTGAGTTGACGCACCCGGATTTTCCCAACGAGAGGCTGGTCGCTTGCCGCAATCCGGAGCTGGCCGAGAGGCGGCGTCACAAGCGTCGTGCTCTGCTCGAAGCAACCTGCAAGGAGCTGGAGAAGGTTTGTCGGATGGTCGAGCGGCGCCGTTTGCACGGCAAGGAGGACATCCGTGCTACGGTGAAAAAGCTCCTCAACAAGTACAAGGTCGGCAAGTACTATAGGCTCGACATCCGTGACGACGGTTTCGACTTCGAGCTAGACGAGACAACGATGGCTGCCGACGCCTCGCGCCTCGCCAACGGCAACTCTGAGCTCGCCAACAAACGGCTCCAGCGGTGGAAGCGACACATGGGGACGATCGCTAAGCAGTTCGGAGGGATTCGCCAACGGATCGGGCGGGGTCAGCTGCATGGTAAAGATAAAATCGGTGTGCGGGTAGGCAGAGTTCTCAACAAGTACAAAGTCGGCAAGCACTTCAAGCTGGACATTCGCGACGACCGCTTTAGCTTCGAAATCGACGACACAAAGGTCACTACGGAAGCTGCCCTTGACGGCATCTACGTGATCCGCACCAGTCTTGCTGAGCAGCGGATGAAAACCGACGACACAGTGCGCAGCTACAAGTTGCTGACCCAGGTCGAGAGGGCGTTTCGTTCCTTCAAGAGCATGGACCTAAAGGTGCGGCCGATTCGTCACCGGCGCGAAAACCGAGTCCGGGCGCACATCTTCTTGTGCATGCTGGCCTACTACGTCCTGTGGCACATGATGGAGGTTTGGCGCCCGCTAGTATTCTCTGACGAGGAGCAGCAGGCGAAGGCCGAGCGTGACCCCGTCGCTCCGGCGCAACGCTCCGACGCAGCCCTGCGCAAGATACACACCAAGAAGCTTGACGATGGGAGACCAGCTTCCAGCTTCCGCACGCTGCTGCGCCTTCTCAGCAACATCGTCCGAAACAAATGTCGGCGACCGGAAGCCGGACCCGACGAGCCCACCTTCGATGTCACGACAACTCCGGACTCGAAACAGCAGAGAGCCTACGACTTGCTCAAAGGTATCACCGTGTAGACAGAAGCCAGCACCATTGATTCCATCTATCTTATTGGATCAACACCGGATCTTGGTTTTTTCAGCAAGGAACTTCAGTTTAGTGAGCCTCGATTAGCGTCGGGAGGCTCGTGGCGCCGGTGCGGTCCACATCTGCATCGATCGAGATCTCGTTTCGTGGAGCAGAAAAAGGGGGTACCCCAGGTATGGACGCCGCCGCGAGAGTGGCTTGTGCGGCATTCAGGAGCGTCGTTTTCTCCGTCGGCGGGTTGATCTAAGCCTGAGGAGGCAAAACGGGAGGTTGTGGCGTTCCGCGAACGAAGCGTTCGGGATGAGTCCGATGAGCTTCGAGAAGGATCTGGCGCCGAGCGGTGGTGAGCTGTTCGGCGCGACCATAGTGAACGTCGGCCGGCGTCATGAAGCCGATTCCTGAGTGCCGGTGCTCGTAGTTGTAGTAGTCGAAGAAACCGCCGCAGAACAGCCGGCCGTCTTCGGTGGAACCAAAACGGCTCGGAAACTGAGGACAGTACTTCATCGTCTTGAACTGGGACTCGGAGTAGGGATTGTCGTTCGAGACGTAAGGTCTGGAGTGGGTCTTGGTAACTCCGAGGTCAGCCAGGAGCAGAGCCACGGGCTTGCTTCTCATCGAGCTGCCACGGTCCGCGTGAAGGGTGAGCTGGTCGGGTTCAATGTCCTGCTTGCGACAGCTCTCGGCGATGAGGCGTTGCGCGAGCGCCGCACTTTCTCGGTGAGCCAGCATCCAGCCAACCACGTAGCGGGAGAAGATGTCGAGGATGACGTAGAGGTAGTAGTAGGTCCACTTGACGGGGCCACGAAGCTTCGTAATATCCCACGACCAAACCTGGTTGGGCGCTTCGGCCAGCAGCTCCGGCTTCGTGTAGTTCGGATGGCGCCGTTGGTTCCGGCGCTCTCGGACCTCGCCGTGCTCCTCTAAAATCCGATACATCGTGCGAATCGAGCAGAGGTAGGTTCCCTCGTCCAGAAGCGTGGCCCACACCTGGGCGGGCGCCTTGTCGACGAACCGCTCACAGTGCAAGGCCCCGAGGACTTCCTCTCGCTCAGTCTCGTCGAGGGCTCGATGCGGCCGAGGACGCCGCTTCGGTTCGGGCGTCACCTGGCGCCTGCGATACAGCGTGGAACGAGCCACACCCAGAGCCTCGCAGGCTTCCGTCGTCTGCCCAATCTGCCCCGCCAGCTCCTCGGCCGCCACCATCAGTCGTTCTCGTAGCTGTCGAGTGGATTCAGGGGGATCCCCAGTAATTCGGAGGTTTTTTTTGGGTCTCCAACATCGTCTCCACCCGAGCCAGGCGACGTTGGAGCCGGGCGTTCTCGCGCTCGAGCTCCTTGACCCGTGGATCCTCGGCCTTTGCCTTCCGGCCTCGCTTTCTCGACGCCAACCCCGCTTTGGCGACCTCGTCACGTTGGCGGCGCCAACTCGATAAATGCGACGAGTACAGGCCCTCTCGACGCAGAAGAGCAGCAACGTCACCGTCACCCTTGCAGGCATCGGCCTCACGCACTATCCGCAGCTTGTACTCCGCGGTAAAGCGTCGACGCTTCGCTTGCTCGCTCACTTCGGGATCCGGGACCCCCGCCGCATCGCGGCCGGCGGGATCTCCAGTCGCCCTACGGGCTCCCTCCGATCCCGCCGAGGTCTCTCTCCCAATCAACATACTCATGCATTGATCCTCCTCCGCCCTCTACACTAATTTCAAGGGGCGAAGTGTCTCAGCGATGTTGGCACAGAGGGGCGCAAGTAGCCGGCGAGTATCAATATGCCCTTGTTGTGACTGCGTCCTGAGAGATCGGATTCGCGCTCGATATTGATGATACCGGCGCGACCGGTCGCGACCGCAGCCGTGATTTTCGTGGGACGTCCGAAGCGATAGTCCCCCAAGTCGTATACCGAAAGGCCGTTCACCTGTCCTTCCCGAACGCCATCGCTTGCGATCATGATGACCCCCTCTCGGATCATTTCCGAGATTTTGACCTCGATCAGATTCCGGCGTTCGACACGCTCCTCGAGCGTGCGATCGATATGGGAGCCCTGGATGTTGTCCGCATTTTCCTGCTGCGCCCAATAATTGGCTTCGCGGAGCAGGTCGGCGATATCACTGAAACGAGTGGAGAGCTTGTTTTGGCTTCCGGAGAGGCGGAGACCCTCCTCCACGACCGCGGCTGTCGCCGAACGATCGAATGGCCGAAGCTTCTCGACCCGGGCGGTGCGGGCGATGAAGCGCGCGTAGCGCTCGATAGATTCGGGTGTGCGCTCCATGACCGTGTCGAAATCTGCTTTGACTTTGAAGGTCTTGTGGAAGTCGGGGTCGTGCTGGTAGAAAATCTGATAGGACTGCGCGTCCCCGATGAGCACGACCTTGACTTCGACATCAATGGGCTCGGGCTTGAGAGCAGAAGCCGTGAACAAATGGGCCGGGTCGAAGCTTTGGATGTCGATTTTCCCGGTCTTGAGCGTGCGTTTGAGAGACTGATAGACGCCGGGCTCGGACAAGACTTCGTGGAAGGACAGCACGAGATAGCCGCCCATGGCCTTCAACAAGCTCCCGGCCTTGATACGGGTGAAGTCCGTATGGGACTGACCACTGCGGTCGAAGCTGCGCTCGATCGTACCGAAAAGGTTCTTGTATGTAGGGTGCGTCTCCACCACGATGGGTGGGCTCGTGATTCCGGAATTGTCGACGAGCAAGTTGACGCTGTAGCGGACAAAGCGATCGGTCTGCGTTACGAGGAGCGCCGCAATCCCTGTTTGTTCGGACGTCTCGGGTTTGCTGACAAACTGATCGAGGTTCTCGAGAACGTCGTGCCGGAGATGCTCGAGAAACTGCCCCGTTCTCTCGCCGGGAAAACGCGCTTTGAGATCTTGGATCCTAGGGTTGATGATCTCGGCGCCGAAACCAAAGACGAGAGCTTTGAGCGCCTCCGAAATCTGGCGCTCGGCGTCCCGCGCATGTTTCAGCACGTCGTCTAGCTCTTCGGCGAACCCATCTCGAATCTTGTCGACGCGCTCGTACTCGTCGCGCTCGATCTGGCCCTCCGCAAGCATCTGCTCGAGCTCCTCCCCTGGACGAGGCTTGCCGTCGACGATGGGCGCGAGCTCGGTCTTCGTCATCGGCCCGAAGCGAATCTCGACGAGTACGAAGTTCTCTTTCTTGATGCGCTCCTCGAACTCTTTGATGACCTCGCGGCCTTTCGAACCCTCCCGCTCGACGAGCTGAGCTCGTCGCTCCTTGAACTCGTCCGATTCGAGCACGGCGGGTACGGTACCGTCTAGATATTCGACGAGCAGGTCCATCTCTTTGCGCAACTGCAAGCCATCCCCCGCGGGAAGATAGAGCGCGATAGGGCTGTCCGCATCGTCGAAATTGTTCACGTAACAGATATCCGACGGGATCTTGGTAGAGCGATCCTGGATCGTTTCGAGGATGCTCTTGACGGTCGTTTCCTTGCCAGTACCCGTGAGCCCCTGAACGAGGATGTTGTAGCCCCGGGACGGCACCATGAGGCCGAGCTGTATCGCTTTGATCGCGCGCTCCTGGCCGATGATCTCGAAAGGCGCGTCGATCTCTTCCGTCGTTTTGAATTTGAACGTATCGAGCGGGCAACGGTAGCGCAGCTGCTCGGCGGAGAGTTCGGGCATATTGGACAATGACACGTTTTCTCGCTTTCTCAGATTTCGCCCCATGGACGACACCGAATGATCTAGCATTCACCGCTATGGTTTCAAGAGCGTCCCCAGCACGCCGGATGGCATTCGAGGTGCTGCGCGGCGTCGAACAGAAGCGGGGCGAGCCAGCCGCGCTCCTCCATGCCTCTCGATACGCCACCCTTTTCGCCACAGATCGAGACTTGGCCACGGAGATTGCCTACGGTGTGCTTCGCTGGCGCAACAGGCTCGACTTCGTCTTATCACACCATAGCAAAAGGTCCCTCGAGAAGATCGATGGAAGCATCCTCACGGCGCTCCGTATCGGCCTCTATCAAATTCGATTTCTCGATCGCGTGCCCGACCGCGCCGCGGTCGATGAGGCTGTGCGTCTGGCGCATGACTTCGCTGCTTCGCGGGGGGCGGCTTTCGTCAACGCGGTGCTGCGCAACGCGCTCCGCCATCCGGGCGAGCCCGCGCTGCCGAGCCGGGAGACAGACCCGCTCGGATACCTTCGTGACGGCCTTTCCCATCCTGAATGGCTCGCCCGACGCTATGTGGAAAAGCTGGGCCTCGAAGACGCGGAGACACGATGTCGCCGACAGAACGAGCCGCCTCCAGTCTACGTGCGCGTCTCGCGCCGAATCAACCTCGATAGAGCGCAAGCGCAGCTCGGCGTCGAGTCCGAGCGCGTCGCAATCCTGCCCCATGGTTTGCGAGCCTTTTCAGGAAAACTGCGGGGCAGCAAACTGTTCAAGGAAGGTCTCGCCATCGTTCAAGATGCCGGAGCGCAACTCATCCCGCACCTTCTCGAGCCCTCGGAAGACGATGTCGTTCTCGATGTCTGCGCGGCCCCCGGCGGTAAAGCGACGGCTCTCGCGGGGATCGCCCATCGCGGTAGAGTGATCGCACTCGATCGAAGACGGCGGCGCGCCGTCGTGATGAGGGATTTGGCTTCTGAGCTTGGCGCCACGAACCTCGTCGCCGTGGCCGCGGACGGCCGCAAGCTCCCGCTGGCGCGATCGTTCCATCGCATTCTCCTGGATGCGCCCTGCTCGAGTCTCGGAACGCTGCGGCACAATCCCGACATCAAGTGGCGGGTGGCGAAACCAGATTTGGCGCGTCATCAGGAGCTGCAATTGCAGCTCCTGCGAGCTTCCGCGCGCGCCCTCAAAAGCGGAGGCAGGCTCGTCTATGCGACGTGCTCGACCGAACGCGAGGAGAACCAAGACGTGGTCGGCGCGTTTGTCGACAGCGCGCCCGGCTTTCGCGTCACACCGGCTCATGAATCGCTGCCTGAGCGGGCGCGACACCTCGTCTCGTCGGCCGGCTTTTTCGAGACGACGCCCGAGAGGGACGACATGGATGCCTATTTCGCAGCCATTTTGACGCGTGACTGAACTAGCCGTTAACCGCCCGGATTCCGTTGACGTTTCGGAGCAAGATCAATATTAAGAAAAGCGTAACGCAAAGGCGCAAAGGTGCATGGAAAAGAAAAAAAGAAGATGAGAGGAAACGCTCTTCTCGCTACCTTTTGGGTCCTACCCAAACCTACTCGCCAGTGTGTGGCAGTGAGAAAGTCTCGCGCCCGCATAAGCGTCTTTTTTTCTCTTTTTTCTTTTACATTCCCTTTCGGTTCTTGCTTTTTTTCCTTTGCGTCTTTGCGACTTTGCGCCTTTGCGTTACGCTTTTTTTTAATATTGATCTAGCCTCTCGGCTCGCATGGCTACTGATCTTGAGGCGAGATAGAATAGGGGTGTGAGCAGCGAGCACCGCGCGGGCGAGCGCGTCCTGGACAAAGATACGCCCGCGCCGTCGTCGAAGCACGGGTGTGGCCGCTTCGCTACGAAAACCACATCGAAACGCAAGAAAGTTCGCACCGTCTTCGTGCGGGTCGTAGGAACGCTCGCCATCGCCGGGGCCCTGCTCGCAACGGCCGTGATTGCAGCCGCCGTGTCCTTCAGCCTCGCAGTCCGAAGCAACGACGTCATCGTCCCTGACCTGTCAGGTGCGAGCCTCGATGGCGCGCGTGAAATGCTCGCCGCGGCCGAGCTCACGCTCGTGCTTCAGGGAAACCGCTTTCACGACTCGGTCCCGCCGAATTTCGTCGCGCTCCAGACACCGGCCGCCGGGACGACGCTTCGGAAAGGCCGCCCGATACGGGTCTGGGCCAGCCTAGGTCCCGAGCGACGCACGGTGCCGCGGATCGAGGGAGAGACACTGCAATCGGCGCAGCTCATCCTCGAGCAGTCGGGCTTCAGCCTCGGCCGCGTCGTCGAGATCCACAGCGACATCTACGCGCCCGATACGGTCGTCGCACAGTCACCGCAAGCTTATGACGAGATCGCCGACGAAACCGTCGTTTCGGTGCTACTTTCTCGTGGTTACCTGGAGAAAGGCTTCGTGATGCCCGACTTCATCGGCCGGGACTATGTCGAGCTCCTCGACAGGCTGAGCCGGAGCTCGCTCAGAGTCTCTCAAGTCAGGCTCGTCGATTATCCAGGCGTTCCGAAGAACGTGGTCGTGCGCCAGTCCCCATCATCGGGTACGAAAGTGTTCAGGCGCGACCGTATCATTCTTTATTTGAGTAAAGGTCCGTAAGCCATGCGCATCGCTCCATCGATTCTCTCCGCCGATTTCACGAAGCTCGCTTCCGAGATCGAGCGCGTGGACAAGGCCGGAGCCGGCCAGCTCCACCTCGATGTCATGGACGGGCACTACGTCCCGAACCTGACTTTCGGTCCGATGATCGTCTCGGCCGTTCGCGAATGCACGTCGTTACCGCTCGACGTGCATCTGATGATCGAGCATGCGGATCGTTGGGTGGAAAGTTTCATCGATGCGGGGGCGGACATGATCGCGGTGCATCCGGAGACTCTCTACCATCCGCATCTTGTGTTGAGCTCGATCAGAAGGCGCGGGAAAAAAGCCGGTTTGGCGCTGAACCCCGGCTTTTCCCTCTCGACGATTGAGGCTCTCCTCCCTCTCGCAGACTATGCCATCATCATGTCTGTAAACCCGGGATGGGGTGGACAGAAATTCATCGAGGGCAGCTTCGAGAGAGTGCGCGAGCTCTGTCGTGTCGCCGATGCCGCCGGCACCGAGCTATCCATCGAGATCGATGGAGGGATGAACGCCGAGAGGATACCCATGGCTGCCGAGGCGGGCGTCGATGTGGTGATCGCCGGCTCCGCAGTCTTCAAAGCCGAGGACCCCGCCTCGGTCCTGCGCGACATGCTGCTCGCAGCCACCGAAGCTTGAACCCCACCTTGCGCGAGATCAGCTGTCAGGTACGTGTCCGCTACGCGGAAACCGACGCAATGGGCGTCGTTTACTACGCCAACTATTTGGCGTGGTTCGAGGTAGGACGTTGTGACTTGCTCCGGCAGCTAGGCTCGAGCTATCGGGATATCGAGCACGAGGACCAGATCTACCTTCCCGTCGTCGAAGCACATTGCTGCTACAAAAGCCCCGCGCACTACGACGACGTTATCGAAATTCGAACGACGGTGAGTCGGCCATCGCGGGTCCGCATTCGATTCGATTACGAGCTCGCGCGCCTCGACGACCAAACGGTGGTCGCGACCGGCTCAACCCTCCACGTCGCCACCACTAGGGACGGCAAACTTTGCAAGCTTCCAGAAAGACTCACGGCGTTGTTCGCATGACAACATCTCTCGTAACCGGCGCAGCCGGATTCATCGGCTCCACGCTCGCCGAGACCCTCGTCGCGAGCGGAGGCACGGTCGTCGGTATCGACTCGTTCCTCGACTATTACGATCGGAGCCTGAAGGAGAAGAATCTCGAAAAGCTTCGCGAGAGCGACCAGTTCGAGCTCATCGAAGGCTCCATCCAAGATCAAGATCTGCCAGCGCTCTTGAGACGATGCGACCGCCTTTTTCATCTCGCGGCGCAGGCCGGCGTGCGCGCCAGCTGGGGCGGCGAGTTCTCGATCTATACGACCAACAACATCCTCGCCACTCAAAAGCTTCTCGAAGCCGCCATCAGTTCGGGTCTTTCGTCCTTCGTCTTCGC
This sequence comes from Candidatus Marinacidobacterales bacterium, assembly GCA_965197495.1. Classification (GTDB taxonomy): domain Bacteria; phylum Acidobacteriota; class Vicinamibacteria; order Marinacidobacterales; family SMYC01; genus SMYC01. The sequence goes on along the minus strand of OZ240210.1, from coordinate 6,261,680 downwards.
CTCTTCGTCGTCGGTTTACGGGGATAGTGCGGCACTTCCCATGGTCGAGGATGTGCCGCTTCATCCGGTCTCGCCTTACGGCGTCAGCAAGCTCGCCGCCGAAAAACTCGTCGAGCTCTATCACATCAACGATGGCTTGAACACCACGTCGTTGCGCTACTTCACCGTCTACGGACCTCGCCAGCGCCCCGACATGGCGTTTCACCGGCTCCTGAAATGCGCAAAGACGGGCGACACTTTTTCGCTTTTCGGGGATGGTCGTCAGACGCGCGATTTCACCTTCGTGACCGACGCGGTGGCCGCGACGATCGCGGCATCGGAACGCGGCCGCGCCGGAGCGGTCTACAACATCGGCGGCGGCTCGCGGGTCTCGATGCTCGAAGTCATCGAAACCATCCAAGACGTGACCGATAGCGAACTAAAGATCGATTTCAACCCCAAGCAAAAAGGCGACATGCGCGACACTTGCGCGGACACGTCGGCGGCGCGAAAGGATCTCGGCTACGCGCCGTCAACCGATCTGCGCCAGGGTTTGGATCAGGAGTGGGAGTGGATTCGAAGCTTGTAGAGTGCTCGGCGAGTGGTGTTCGACATCGGACGTTGCGACCGGGCGCCGGCTCGTCTATTCTGACGCATTGGAGCACGATCGCTCAGAGCATATGATGAAGGACCGATGAGAATCAGTTTCGCGTTGAAGCTTTCCCAGCTCCTTTTGACGGCTGCGCTCGCAATGAGTCTCGCCTGCGGCGGCAAGTCGGATCAAATGGTCCCGGTCTCAGCGCAAGGCGATCAACGCTTGATGGCGTTGGGACGGAGCGCACTAGAGAACAAGAACTGGGCTGAAGCACGCGGCTATTTGCAACAGCTTTTGGACGCCTATCCTCGCAGCCAACTGGCAGGCGATGCGCGGCTCGGGATCGCGGATACCTACTTCAACCAAAAGGGCAGGAGTAACCTCATCCTCGCCATCGCAGACTACCGTGACTTCCTCACCTTCTTCCCAAACCACCCCCGTGCGGACTATGCCCAGTATCAAATCGGCTACGGGCACTACCGGCAAATCCAGAGCCCCGATCGCGACCAGGAGCCAACGGAGCTCGCTGTCGAAGAGTTTGAAAAACTCGTCGAGCTATACAGGAACTCGCGCTACGCGGAAGAAGGGCGGGTGCTGCTCCAGGAGTGCTACGAGACGCTCGCCGAGTCCGAGTTCCACATCGGGTTGTTCTATTTAGAGATTCGAAAACATTGTCGCGCCTCGATCCCGCGCTTCCAACGAGTGATCGACAACTTCCCGACGTTCAGCAAGATGGACGAGGTGCACTTTCGCATCGGCTCCGCCTACGACAAGTGCCGGCAACCCGAACAAGCGCTCCCTCACTTTCGCCAGATCGTGGACCATTTCCCCGAGAGCCTCTATCGCGAAGAGGCGCAAACGATGCTCGCCACAATTCAGATGGGTCAGATGGGCCAAGTGGAGAAGACTGATACTGACGAGCCCAAGAAGCCACCGCAATAATCTTCGCCGACAACTCTTTTTTGCTCCGTAGACCTCAAGTATCACTTTAGCCGTTCCAGGGAAAAATGGTTTGACACCTGCCAGATCGAGTTGTTACAGTTATTGAAATCTTCGTTTCCTTACCACGTGGAGGTATGCCGTGACGACGCGAGCATCCCAGACCGTTTCCCAAGGTCTGGTTTCCCTCAACCCTCGCTCTTGAGAGCTGTTCGCATTTGGCTTTCTTACCGTGTGCTTTCTAGCTGCGAGCACGCTGTCCCTGGCCCAGGACGCGAGCGATGACGCGCAAGCGATCGTCGTTGCCGAGCACCGGTCGCCCTACCAGGCACCGACGAGCTACCCCGAGGGCACCCAGCTCCATATTATTGTCGACGGCGACACACTCTGGGCAATCTCCGGGCAATATCTCGACAATCCCTATCTCTGGCCGCAGTTGTGGGGGGGATGTCCCGCCGGATGTTGAATTTGGGGTAGCGGCGGCTCCTTGGCCGGCCTAAGAATAGGTCTGCCAAACCAACCGTCTCCAGAGGGGGACAAGGAGCCACCATGCCAAGGAAATCAAAGAAGCCAGTAAGAAAGCAAACGCACTCGCCTACGGGCAAGGTAGTTGGCCAAGTCGGTCAGATACTGCTACCGATGATAGCTGGGATCGCGGCCACGAAGGCGGACCTGACGGAATGGGTGTACGAGCAAGGACTGACCGCATTGCACCTACTCCTGAGAGAGGACGCGGAGAAGATCGCGGGGCCGAAGGGCAAGCACGAGAAGGAGCGAACTCATAACCACTGGGGGAGCACGGATGGGGAGCTGAGCTTCGGCGGTCGTCGAATCCAAGTGTCGCGACCTCGAGTTCGTTCGAAGTCGGGCGAGGAGGCGTCGCTTCCACACTTCGAAGCCTTCCGCGAAGAAGACCCGCTTCCGGAGCGAGTGCTGAACCAGATCTTGGTGGGGGTATCGACCCGAAATTACGAATCGAGTCTGGACAAACCCTCGGCGAAGTTGAAGTCTCGTGGCACGAGCAAGAGTGCCGCCAGCCGTCACCTCGTGAGCCAGACGACTAAGAAGCTCGAGGAATACCTATCTCGGAGGCTAGAGGAGTTCGAGCTTGCGGCACTAATGATGGATGGCCTTGAGGTGGCCGGACAGACCGTCGTCGTAACTCTCGGTATCACAATAGATGGAACGAAGGTGCCCTTGGGTATATGGCTGGGCTCGACGGAAAACTCTCGGGTGTGCACCGCGATGTTGCAGAACCTTCTCGAGCGGGGATTGCGGATCGACGAATCGATTCTCTGCGTAGTGGACGGAGGCAAAGGGATCCGCAAAGCACTCGTCGACGTTTTGGGGGATCTCGCGGTTATCCAAAGATGCCAGCTCCACAAACTCCGAAATCTTCGCTCGTACCTTCCCAAGTCCCGTCACGCCTACGTGCTCCAGACAATGAAGGAAGCGTACAAATGCAAGAGTGCCGACAAGGCGCGCAAGCGACTTCAGGCATTGGTGTCGTGGCTCGAGCGAAACGGCTACGACGAAGCTGCCGGAAGCCTTCGCGAAGGGTTGGAAGAGACCCTCACGGTTGTGAAGCTCGCTCTACCCGAGTTACTTCGCAAATCTCTGGCCACGACAAACGCCATCGAGAATCTCAACGGCACCATCCGCAGAGTCTCGAGAAACGTCAAGCGGTGGAAGAGTCCTTCCATGATTCGCCGATGGACCGCTCTCGGCGTCGTCACGGCGGAGAAAAAGTTTCACCGTATCAAAGGCTATCGCCATATGGGCGCTCTCGTTCACGCGCTTAGAAGCAAACAGAAATCTCTTGACAGCGATGAGGTTGCTGCCTAAGAGTATTCACAGGTGCCGCCGCTACCCGACCAAATTCAACAGCGGCCGGGACATCTCCGTTGTGGGACGCCAACCGCTACATCGATAATCCACACCTTATCTACCCGGGAGACCCAGTCCTGCTCCCCGACGTGGACATGGTGCGCCCTGGCGATGTGGCCGGCGAGCCCGGTGCGGCCGGGGGGCCGGCAGGAGGCCCGGCTGGGACTGGTGTGGCTGCTGCCGGTGGCGCTGCTGGCCCCGGCACGGGTCCGGAGGGCGGTCGACCGGGCGCCGGGCCATTAGGGCCCACGTTCTACCCTGCTTATGAAGAGCAGACCATAGAGTGCGCTGGCTTCTTTGCCGAGAACGAGGATGACGATTTTCGCATCATCGGAACCGAAGAAGGCGAAGCGAAAGTCACATACGCTGTCGGTGACATTATGTATTTGAATCGAGGCACAAATCAGGGTGTCAACGCCGGCGACCGCTTCTTCGCCCAGAGCCTCCTCGACTTCAGCTGGGGGATGGCTGGCCGTTTCGTCCGGCGCACCGGTATTGTCGTCGTTCTCGCCGCTCAAGCCGACACCTCATTGGGCGAGATCGTCAGCTCGTGCATGGATATGCAGGTCGGCGACTACCTGACGCCGTATAGTCCAATCCCCGTGCCCCTTCTTCCTGGGCAGCCCGCCGCGACACGATTGACACCGGAGACGGGCGAGATGCGTGGTGAGATCGTGGCGTCACTCGACGAAATCACTACGCTCGGCGAGGGCTATCTCGTGAGCATCGACTTGGGTGAGAACGACGGCGTCGTGCAGGGCAACTTGTTCACGGTCTTTCGCTACATCCACCCGGACGTGCCGCGGAAGGTCCTCGGTGAGCTCGCCGTCTTGACGGTACAACGAGAGCACGCCACCGCCAGAATCATGGAAAGCTACGACTTCATGATAGTCGGGGATTTGATCGAGCTGAAATAGCAAATCTCTGTAGGCGGTTGGGCTCGTGCGGGCAGCACGGTCTTCGGGGCGTGCGCTAGCGCGCGATCTTGGCGGATCGCCAAACATCGCCAAGGTGGACCGAGATTCCGTTCTCGGTAACAACCGCATCGCCCGGGACGAGCTCTCGAAGCCAACGCGCGCGGTGTTTCTGAAACTCCAAAAACGGCAAGCTCAGGCCCACTGCCTCCCACTGCCGAGGAGCCTCGTAGCGGCGTGCCACGAGCGCGCTCCAAACGCCGCCGGTGTGGGCGTCCACGGCGAGAACGTCTATCCACTCTGGGCGCTTCGCCCCTAGGAGCACGCCTCTCTCCCCCAACAACGCGCGCGCGGCATCCGGCCCGATATAGACCCGAGAAACTTTCTCGAGCAGTCGGTGCGCTGCGGGCGGCACTCGGGTCATTCTTTGCTTCCAGCTTCGCTTCCGGCTTGATCTCCCATCGGGAGCTCTCCGGAGACTTTCTTGTAGAAGCGGAAAAAGTAATCGAACCCGGACAAAAGCGCCAAGATGACGGTAAGCCAGAGAGCAACAGGGCCGAGCACCGCGAGGGGGCCCATGAACTTCTCACCCAGGATCAAAAGAAGAATCGCGACGACTTGTGTCGTCATTTTCCCCTTCCCCAATGGGCTCGCGGCTATCGTGATGCCCTGCTGTACTGCAACCATGCGCAGCCCCATCACCGCGAACTCGCGGCCCACGATGACTACGACCATCCAAGCGGGCACTAGCTCCATCTGCACCAGGCTGATGAACGCCGCCGAGATCAGCATCTTGTCGGCGACGGGATCCAACATGATCCCGAGCGTCGTGACCTGTTTGCGTCGCCGCGCCAGATATCCGTCGAGCCAATCCGTGAGGGCCGCGACACCGAAGATCGCGCCGCCGATGAGCTCCCAGAAATCCGCGCGCGTGAGGAGCACGACGACGAGCAGCGGCACGAGAAAGATTCGGCTCAGCGTGAGGGCGTTCGGCAAGTTTGGAAGCGTCATCGTCTCGAGGGGGCGGAAACCACTTTCAGCTTTATTCTACTGTGTCCAAGTGCAGATGTTCCGTTGTTCGGAGTGCGACGAGTGCGCGCGCAGAGATCATGATAACTCACTCAACTAGCTTTTTGCCCGCGAACCTAATGAGAGTCGAAACAGTGCGCCCGGAAGCCTGTGTACTACAAATGGCTGCCCTCCTGGGTTTCCAGGAAAAGATTCGCGCAGAGGTCGCGGAGATTTCAACGGCTCGAGGGTGATCCTCTGTCTACTCTACCGTCTCTGCGGTTAGATGCTTGGTCGCGGCATCATGTACTCACCGCATGGCTTGAAGGGCCATCCCCCGAGTGCTAGGATCCGCGCCATTCGAGACTGGAAGACTGATGAACGCTGTAATTCTCGCCGGAGGCAAAGGGACGAGACTGCGTCCTCTGACGCTCAATACTCCCAAACCCATTGTCCCCATCCTCACCCGCCCATTCCTGTCGCTACAAATCGAGCTTCTCAAGAAAACCGGGATCGACAACATCGTCCTTTCCCTGTCCTATCAGCCTCGGCGCATCGAAGAGCTCTTCGGTGACGGTTCGGCTCTCGGCGTCAAGATCCACTACACGATGGAGCCCGAGCCTCTCGGCACTGCTGGCGCCGTCAAGAATGCAGAGTCGTTGATCGCTGGGCGTACCGTCGTCTTCAACGGAGACGTCTTGAGCGATCTCGATCTGAAAGCGGTGCTGAAACAACATGAAGAGACCGGGGCGAAGGCGACGATCGTGCTCACACCCGTGGAGAATCCGACAGCCTATGGGCTCGTGGAGACCGAAGATGACGGCCGCGTCCGGCAATTCCTGGAAAAGCCGAGCTACGACGAGATCACGTGCGACACGATCAACGCTGGTGTCTACGTCCTCGAGCCGGAGACCCTGGACCTCATCCCCGAAGGGAAGAGTTATTCCTTCGAGCGCGGTTTTTTCCCGAGTCTTTTGAAAGACAACATTCCGTTCTATGCCTACGTGCATCGCGGCTATTGGGTTGATATCGGCACCCCGGAGAAATATCTGCGGGTGCACCGCGACATTTTGTCCCGAGCCCTTCCCTTCGAAGGTTTCAGCCCGAACGCGGGCGGCACCTATGTCGACCCGACCGCGACGGTCGAAAGTGGGGCCAAAATACAAGGGCCCGGATATATCGGCGAAGGCGCGCTCGTGAAGGCCGGGGCTCACCTCGAACCGTTCGCGGTCGTGGGGCCCAACTGCCGGATCGAGTCGGAAGCCATCGTCGGCAATTCGGTGCTTTGGTCCAACGTCCGCATCGGCACCGAAGCGCGCGTGCGCGGTGCACTCATCGGCCGGAGCGCCCATATCGGGCATCGCTCGGTTCTCGACGGCGGCGTCGTTCTCGGAGACAAGTCCGTGCTCACGGATTTCAGCCGCGTAGCCGCGCTAAACGCTGACGGGTGAAGAGCTGGTGTATACTTCTGTTCGAAACGAGCGGGCGTAGCTCAGTTGGTAGAGTACAAGCTTCCCAAGCTTGGTGTCGCGGGTTCGAATCCCGTCGCCCGCTCCAAAGACTGGCCACGGCTCGAGCGCTCGTTTTCACTGCGCGCGCGTGCGACCGCGATGGGGCATGTTGGTCGAAGCCGCCTTCCGCAGCGAGCTTGCGAGCGGAGGGCTAGGCCGAAAGGCCGAACTGGAAGGAGCATTCGTGGGACTCTTTAGTGGAAAACCAGACGACAAACCGATTCCGACCGTCGCCGGACCTCTACGTGAGCGGACGCCGAGCGCGCCAAAGCCCGCCGGGCAACCGCCCACGGTCATCGGCAAGGACGCGCTAATCAAAGGCGAGCTCACCAGCAAGAACGACATGGTGATCGAAGGCCGTGTCGAAGGCACAGTCCAGGGCGGGCAGCGTGTTGTGATCGGCGAGACCGGAAACGTTCATGCTGACATTTCTGCGACTGTCGTCTCCATCCGGGGAGAGGTCCACGGCGACTGCACGGCGTCCGACAAAATCGAAATCACCGAGACGGGCAAAATGTTCGGCCATATTTCGGCCAAGACCATCCGCGTCGCCGAAGGTGCCACCTTCCGCGGCTCGAGCAAGATGACGAGGCCGCCGGAGTCGAAGCCCATTCCACCACAGCGCAAACGAACCGAGACCACGTCCGGCGGCAACCCGACGCCTCCGTCGCGCCCGAACTGAAGCGGCCGCGGCCGATTCACGGTCGAGGCCCGTGAGTTCACCTCAGGAATCGACACGAATGAAAATCGGAACCATTACGGAGATCAAAGACAACGAATATCGCGTCGGTCTCGTGCCGGGTGGCGTCAAGACGCTCACAGCAGCCGGACACGAAGTCTTGGTCCAGGACGGCGCAGGGCTCGGAAGCGGCATCACGAACAAAGAATATGTCTCGGCGGGCGCCACGATTCTGCCTTCGGTAGACGAAGTCATCGCCGCGGCGGAAATAGTTATCAAAGTCAAAGAACCGCTCGCAGTGGAGGTCGAGAAGTTGCGCGAAGGCCAGATCCTCTTCACGTATTTACACCTCGCACCGCTACCGGAGCTCACCGACGGGCTGCTCGAGCGCGGGGTCACCGGAATCGCCTACGAGACCATCACGTCCCATGACGGCTCGCTCCCTCTTCTAACACCCATGAGCGAAGTGGCGGGGCGCATGTCGATTCAAGAAGGCGCGCACTACCTCGAAAAAGCCGAGGGTGGCTGCGGCATACTCGTCGGCGGCGTTCCCGGCGTCCCTCGCGCGAAGATCTCGATCATCGGCGGCGGGGTCGTCGGGCTCAACGCTTGCAAGATGGCGGTCGGGCTCGGCGCTCAAGTGACCGTGCTCGAGAGAAGCCTCGGGCGGATGCGATATCTCGACGACATCTTCGAAGGACGCATCACAACGCTCATGTCGAACCCTATTACCATCGAAGAGTCGGTGCGGACAGCGGACCTCGTGGTCGGGGCGGTTCTCATACCGGGCGCTTCAGCCCCCAAGATCGTGACCCGCGACATGATTCGAGAAATGAAGAATGGCGCCGTCGTCGTCGACGTAGCCGTCGATCAAGGCGGGTGCATCGAGACCACCCGCCCGACGACGCACAGCGACCCGACATTCGTCGTCGACGGCGTGGTGCACTACTGTGTCGCCAACATGCCGGGCGCCGTGCCGAGGACGTCTACCTTCGCTCTCACGAACGTTACCTTGCCCTTCGCGCTCGATATCGCGAATCATGGCTTCAAAGAGGCCATCCGCTCGGACCCGCATCTGCTGGCTGGCGTGAACACGTATCAAGGCAAGGTGACGTGCGAGCCGGTAGCGATGTCGCAAAACCGGGACTATGAACGCGTTCGAGAGCTTCTCTGATTGCGCGGGAAGATTCTGATCGACGACCGGGAGCTCAGCACCCCATCGAGACGTTCGAGCCGTCGGCACGGGCCGAGATTCGAAGAGCCGGAGCTCATCGAGGCCCTCGTCGCCTCCTTCACGACGCTTGCCGACGCGGAGTGAGGAGAAGGCGCACGTCCCCGAGCTCATCGCCAAGTACCGCTCCACAGGGTGGACGAAGCGTACCGAGGAGCCGACCCCGCTCGGTTGACAAGACGGAAGCCGCTTGGTAAAAAAGGAGTCAGCGGAGTTTGCGCTATCAGGCGAACGTACGCGTACAAGCGAAGACCAAATAGGACCATGAAAGCTCTGGTACTCGATGCCCGCAGTCGCGAGATCCTGCGACAAATGGTCCACATCTTTATCATGACGGGCGAGCCGGTCGGTTCCCGAACGCTATCGAAAGTCAACTCAAGAGGCTATTCACCCGCGACGATCCGCAACGTGCTCGCTGACCTGGAAGAGATGGGCTACCTGTATCAGCCCCACACTTCCGCGGGGCGGGTGCCCACGGATCGCGGCTATCGATTTTATGTAGGCACGCTGATGGAGGGGGAGGAGCTCGCCCCAACCGTATGCCGATGGATCGAGGATCAAATGCAGCCGACTGAAGCGGGGCTCGGTGGTCACGGGGGCCTCGTCCAGCGCACGTCGAGACTGCTATCCACGATGACCGGCATGGTGGGTTTCGTGACGGGCCCGGATTCTCGCAATAGCGTCTTGCATCACGTGGATTTCGTACGCATGGCGCCTCGACGTTTGCTCGTTCTGTTGGTTTCACAAGCGGGTCACGTGACGAATCGCGTGATCGAGATTTCCGACGATCTCGCCGGTGATGATCTCGCACAATGCGCCCGCTATCTCGAAGAGCAGTTTTGCGGCTACACGCTCTCGGAGGCGCGGGAGCTTCTATTGCATCGTTTGAAAGAAATCGAGGCCATGGTCAATGGCCTCGTTCGCAACGCTCTAACGATAGCCGACGCGGCCTTCACGGAAGAGCCCGCATCCGAAATTTACGTCGAGGGCGCCTCGCGTATGCTGGAGAAGCCCGAATTCGTCAAGAACATCGAGCACGCACAGAAGCTCCTCGAAACGCTCGAAGAGCGGCACAAACTGGTCGGGATGCGTGCCTCGATGGCTCCGGTCTCCGGATCGTCATCGGCTCGGAAGCGCGGGTCCCGGTTCTCGAAGGCATCTCCTTGATAGGCGCCCGTTACTCGAATGGCAGCCAACAGCTCGGGTCCATCGGTATCATGGGGCCTACCAGGATGGAGTATGCCCGATATATTTCCGTGTCGATTACATCGCGTGTTCGTTCTCCGCCGCCATTACACAAGCGGGGAGCGAGCTAGCCAATTAATTTTATCCGAAAAGCGCAGGGCTCCGTTCACAACGGGTTCGCGAGCAAATGGGTGGGCGCTCGTTTCGAGACGAGCGAGCGCCGGCGCCATGAGCACTCATGTCTAGAAAAAAGCGCCATCATAAGAAGAAAAACAAGAACGACAGTACAACAACAGAAGCGGATGCAAGTGTCGCGCACACTAATGAAGTCGAAGTCGACGAGTCGTCCGAAGCTTCGGAGAGAGCGGAAGAGCTGTCGAGCTCTGTCGGCCGCCAAGAAGCGTCACCGGCTGGCTTTCCGTCGCCGGAAGCGGCATCCGCCCCCGTCGTCGACGGGGGCGACGAGCCGCCCGCAGACACGGCGGAGTTCGACCGTCTCGCCGCCGAAGCTCAGGAGATGCGGTTGCTCGCACAGCGCAAGCAAGCGGAGTTCGAGAACTACAGGAAGCGTGTCGAGCGCGAGCGCGCCGAGACGGTCAAATACGCGGCGGCGGATCTGATGAGAGAGATCTTGCCCGTACTCGACAATCTAGAGCGTGCCATCGCCGCGTCGAAGTCCGGCAGCGAAGAACAGCTGCTTGAAGGTGTCGAGATCATCTACAAACAATTCCATGATGCTCTGACCAAACAGGGTCTGCTCGAGGTCGAGGCGATTGCCGCGGCGTTCGATCCTCACGTTCACGAGGCCGTCGGCAAAGTCGAGACGAGCGAGCATCCCGAAGGCACCGTCGTGGAAGTTTTCCAGAAAGGTTACTTGTACAAGGACCGGCTTTTGCGACCGTCTATGGTCAGCGTGTCTCAGCCTGCCGAGGGCACGCCTGCGGATTGTGACGAGCGTGTCCAAGAGGACGAGAACCGCGTCGTACCGCAGGAAGAATGAGCGTCGAGCATAAAGGAGCACTACATTGAGTAAGGTCGTCGGAATCGATCTCGGAACCACGAACTCCTGTATTGTGGTGATGGAAGGTGGCACGCCTCAGGTCATCCCAAACCAGGAAGGGGCGCGCACAACCCCGTCCATCGTGGCCTTCACGAGCAAGGGTGAGAGGCTCGTCGGGCAAATCGCAAAGCGCCAGGCATTGACCAATCTGCAGAATACGGTCTATGGCGTGAAGCGTTTCATCGGGCGCCGTTTCAATTCGCCGGAAGTGCAGAACGCGCAGAAGGTTCTCCCCTATCATCGAAGCAGCGAACGGCGATGCTCATCTGCAGATCGAGGACAAGCTCTATAGCCCGCCCGAGATCGCGGCGATCGTCTTGCAGAAGCTGAAGGCCGCGGCGGAGGATTACCTCGGAGAGCCGGTCGAAGAGGCCATCATCACGGTGCCAGCCTATTTCAACGACTCGCAGCGGCAAGCGACCAAGGACGCGGGCACGATTGCCGGCTTGAACGTACAACGCATTCTCAACGAGCCGACAGCGGCTTCGCTCGCCTATGGCATGACCGAGGGCGCGTCCGGAACGGTCGTGGTCTACGACCTCGGCGGGGGCACGTTCTCGCTCCTCGAGCTCAATGACGGGATCTATCAGGTGCTCGCCACCGGCGGCGACACTTATCTCGGGGGTGAAGATTTCGACCAGCTCATCATCAACTGGCTGGTAGAGGAGTTCCAAAAGGAGAACGAGATCGATCTCACCGGCGACCGCATGGCGCTCCAACGGCTCAAAGAAGCTGCGGAAAAGGCCAAATGTGAGCTCTCGACGCAGGCCCAGGCCGAGATCGTTCTCCCCTTCATCTCGGCAAATCAGAGCGGCCCCAAACATCTGAACACGGTCCTCACCAGGACGAAGTTCGAGCAGATGATCGAGCCTCTTCTCGAAAGAACTCGCAAACCTTGCGAAGATGCGCTCAAGGATGCGGGGCTGTCCGCTTCGGATTTAGACGACGTCATCCCAGTGGGTGGCCAGACGCGGACCCCGAAGGTGCTCGAGACGATCCAGAAAATCTTCCTCAAAGAGCCGAACCGGAGCGTCAATCCCGACGAAGTCGTCTCCATCGGCGCTGCGATCCAGACGGGCATCATGCAGGGCGAGGTGACCGACCTCGTGCTGCTCGATGTCACGCCTCACACGCTCGGTATCGAGACCAAGGACGGCACCTTCACGTCGCTCATCGACCGCAACGCCAACATCCCGACAAAGAAGGGCCGGATCTTCACGACGGTCACCGACAACCAGAACAAAGTCGAAGTGCACGTGCTTCAGGGCGAGGGCACGATGGCGCACGAGAACACATCGCTCGGCCGCTTCATGCTGACGGACGTCTCGCCTGCCCCGAAAGGTGTACCGCAGATCGAAGTTATTTTCGAGATCGACGTGAACGGCATCGTGCAAGTGACCGCGCTCGATCAGGCAACGGGGCGCCAGCAGAACATCACGGTGCGCGCGGCAAGCGGTCTGACGCAATCCGAGGTCGAGAAAGCGCGAACCGAGAGCGATCAACAATTACAGGTGGAGGAAGGGCTCAAAGAGCGGGACCGCATTGTCGGCCAGCTCCAGGGTCTCACGCAGAGCACACGGAAGACCTTCGAGCTTCTCTCCGCAAAGCTGACCGACGAGGAGCGGAGCTCTGCGACCCAGGCGCTCACCAAAGCGGACCAAGCAAAGGAAGGCTCGCTCGACGAGCTTCAGGCAGCGCTCTCGATTCTAGAGACCACTGCGGAAGCTCTTGGGCAGGCCATGCTGCGCGGCTAGTGTCCTGTATCGGAAGTTCGTTGCCTAAAGCTCGAGGCCATTTTGTGCGCTCTCGAGGCCATTTTGTGTGCTGGCAAGGCGTACCGACGAACTCATATCTGGATATTTCGAGCCGCCTTCCGCAGCGAGCCTGTCCCCTTCGCCAAGGCTGCGGGGACCCGCCGAAGCTTCGAGCGAAGGCGGGTCGAGCGGAGGGTTAGGCCGAAGGCCGAACTGGAATAATGCCACAACGAAGCCAGCGCGCAAAAGGGCCCGAGATTTAGGTGACGAACTTCTGATACAGGGCACTAGGGGTCCGCGCAAGAAAACATCTTTATCCGTATGAGTGCCGACGTTCGTTCCGACCGGACGAGAAACTCTATAATGGGTCCAATCTGTCGGGAGATTCATTTTGAGTAGCACGACGAAACGCGATTTTTACGAAGTGCTCGGTGTCGATCGGCAGGCGAGCCAGCAGGACATCAAGAAGGCCTATCGCCGGCGCGCCGTCCAATTCCACCCGGACAAGAACCCCGATAACCCCGAGGCGGAAGATTCCTTCAAGGAGGCGGCCGAAGCCTATGGCATCCTCGGAGACCAGCAAAAGCGTGCTGTCTACGATCGATACGGGCACGAGGGGCTCCGCGGCGGACCTCAAGTCAACACGGACATCTTCCGCGAGTTCAGCGACATCTTCGGCGGCGGCGGCAGCATCTTCGAAGAGCTGTTCGGCGACTTCTTCGGCGGGGGCCGAAGGCGCCGCAGCACCCGCGGCGCCGATCTGCGCTACGATCTCGAGATAACCTTCGAAGAGGCTGTCAAAGGCGCCGAGACCCGTATTCTCGTACCACGGAACGAGCCCTGCGAAAAGTGCGACGGCTCGGGAGCCACTCGGGGCACACAGACAGGAGCCTGCCCCACCTGCGGCGGTCACGGGCAGGTGCGCTACCAGCAGGGGTTTCTCGTCGTCGCGCGCCCGTGCGCGCAGTGTCAGGGGACGGGACGATTCACCCCGAACCCGTGCGCGCGATGTGCGGGCACCGGCCACGTCGCCCGGGAGCGCGAGCTCACGCTCAGGATCCCGGCGGGTGTCGATACGGGCTCACGCCTGCGGCGCACGGGCGAAGGTGAAGCGGGCGTCCAAGGCGGGCCGCCCGGAGACCTCTATGTTGTTCTGAGCGTCGCACCCCACCGCATGTATCGCCGGGACGGCGAGGAAATTCTTCTCGAGCTTCCCATCACGTTCGCTCAAGCCGCGCTCGGCGCCGATGTGGACGTCCCCACCATCCACGGAACGCAGCGCGTCAGCATCCCTGAGGGCACGCAAACGGGCACCATCATCAAGATTCGCAACAAAGGTGTCCCCCGGCTCAGCGGCTCTGGAAACGGCGATCAGATCGTCGTCGTGAACGTCGTCACGCCACAAAAGCTCACGAAAGAGCAGCGCTCACTTCTGGTAACGCTCGGAGAGATGACACCACCGCCCAAAATGGGCGAACGAGTTTCGGGAACAGAGAAGAGCTTCTTCGAAAAACTCTTTGGATAATTATCCGATACTGGAGCTAGCTCGTACTCGAAAGGCCGCTCAGGTGAGTCGAGAGCGACGTTTTCTAGTGGACAATCTGAACACCTCGTCCGTGGAGCTCACCGGCGACGAAGCCCACCACCTCATCCATGTGCTGCGCTCGAGCACCGGCGACACGGTAGCCCTCTTCGACGGCCGCGGCACAGCAAAATCCGCACGCATAGGCCGCATTCACAACGACACCGTCGAGCTCGAGCTCGGCTCTTCCCTTCCCGCCCACGAGTCCCCCCTCGAGCTCACCCTCGCCGTCGCCGTCCCAAAAGGCGAGAAGATGTCCCTAATCGTCCAGAAGCTCACCGAACTCGGCGTGGCCGCCGTACAGCCACTCATCACCGACCATAGCGACGCAAAGGAAGAGTGGATCCGAGAACGCCTGGAACGCTGGCGCCGCATCGCCCTAGAAGCTGCAAAACAAAGCGCCCGCAGCCGTCTCCCCCGCATCGAAGCACCGAAACCGTTCGACGACGTCGACGTCATCCAGCGCAACACGTTGCTCCTGAGACCCGGCGCTCCCCCGCTCCGAGAAAAACCGTCGATCAAGCAACCCATCATCGCCGTAGGCCCCGAAGGAGGCTGGTCGAACCGCGAGCTCGCCCTAGCCCACAAACGCTCCGTACTGGAGCTAAGCCTAGGCCCAAGAACCCTCCGCACCGAAACCGCCGCAATAACCGCTACCGCCGTAATCCAATGGCTAGCCGGCGACCTCACCACAACCTAGCCCTCCGCAGATCGCTGTTTTAGAATCGCAACGCAAAGGCGAAATAAAAAAGAAAAAGGAAAAAATCAGCCACAGAGACACAGCGCGGCGGAGCCGCAACCAAATTGGAGGACGGCTCCGCCGCGAGCGGTCAGCGGTCAGCATTCAGCGGTCAGCTCGTGGTGCTCGGCGCTTCGCGCCTCGGTCCCATTCTCAGTGTGCGCCGTCCCAATTCTTCGCCGCGGTGCCTCTTCTAACTGATTTACCCTCTTGCGGATCCGGCCGCAGCCGCTCAAATTCTTGCAAGAAATAGAAGCTTTTTCGGGTTAGTAGTACAGAGTTTCGAAAACACTTACCGTTTCCGCTGGGCGCGACGAGATCTTCCAGGAGCTCACGACGTCACCGTCCGCCGGGATGACGCTGCTAGCAGCGTCGAACACAGAGGCATCAATAGAGCCCGCCGGGTGCTCTTCGCTCGCTCTCGCTTTCGCTTTCTCTGTACTACTAATCCTGAAAAGCTTGTTTTGAGAAGAAGAAAAATCATGCGGCAGCAGTGTGGAGTTTATCGAGGGAGAGAGAGTTTGCGGTAAGTAATGCGGAGCAAAGTTGCTGACCGCGCTTTGTGAGTCTGTAGCGAAAAGTTTTGGGAACTTTTTTGACAAGACGGTGGGCTCGGAGGATGCGAATGAGCCGGGTGACGCGTCCGCTTAGCCGCCTGGTTTCGAGAGGGTCGTCCGAAGTCTTTGGAAAGAGCAAGGCACGGAGTTCCCTGTTGCGAAAGCCTCGCAGATGAAACTCTCCACGGGAAATAGCGGCGAGGAGTCGGGCGTCCAGAGCGTCCCAAGGGCGAAGAGCTCGGAGGGTGGAGCCATTCCATTGAGTTTTTTGGCTGACGCGAGCGAGGAGTCGACCGAGTGGGGTTGAGGTATCACAAGCGGCGAGAGCGTCGAGGTAGCGCTCATTGGAGTCCTGGGAGAGCTGGGCACGACGATGCAGGTCTGCGATGCCACGACGGAGCGGACGCCACTCGAGAGGGCCGTTGGGGTCGCCTTCCTTTGGCCGGTAGCAGCGCATACCCTCGGCACGCTGGATGGTTGTCTCCACACGGAGCACGGAACCTTGTTTGTCGTAGAGTTTGACGGAATTGAGGTCGAGGGCATGTTTGATACGCAGACCCTCGGGCCGGTCGCGAAATCGGCTGACGACTTCCCCTGAAAAGTCGGTTCGAATCCGTTTTCCGAGAAAGCACATCACGTCGGGGCTCGAAAGTTTGTGATCGCATGATGTACAAGAGCGGGATAGATCTCCGCGAGGCTAGAGCTGTTACGAAACGTGACGTCGGTGGCCCATTCGCTGCTGTAGACACTCCAGTAGTAGTCGAGGCCACTCGGCGGGAATAATTTGTCTTGCAATGGATTGACGAATCGACTCAGGCGATTCAGGATGTGAGGCCAGTTGGTTTTGAGCTGCTCATCGAGAAGCTGCTGTGCCGCGTGGGCATCCTCAACCCAGGTAAAGCAGTTTTCCCGGCGCCGATATTGAATGCCAGCCTTATCCATCTCAACGGCGAGCCATTCACGGCCGTTGACGTAGACCTGAACATTGAATGGAAACTAGCTTTGGATACGGGCATGCATGAAACCAAAAATAGGGTCCATGCAGTAGTGGTAAAAGTTTAGGCACTTTCTGAGGGATTGCACGAGCTCCAACCGCTTCTTCTGGCGGTTGCGACGTATGCTGAAGGTGATACAAGGTTCCACGCAGCTCAGCACTGCGATGAGACCACTGCGGACATTGTCTTGTTGTGCAATCTCGCGTGCGATGGCCTCCTTGTTCTTACGGGAAGACTCCAGATAGACGACCGGACGCTCGAGTCGCTCCGCCTGCTGATACAAGGCCTGCTTGAGCTCGGAGGTACGCTGCAGTGCGAACTCCGCGAACTCCTTCAGAAGGATTTTCTGGTAGGAAAGGTACTTACCCATGCCGTCCGTATAAGAAATGTGGCGTAGGGTTCCGCGGAACACCAACCGGTCGAATCCGCTCAGCACCCCTGTGATTCGATCCTCGTGACGTGATAAAAACTGTTTCACGGCGTCCTCCAGCGTGGGAAAGGGTTGTCGTGACATCTTCCTACTCTGGATGTGGCGCCGTGTCTACTTCACGCCCAGATTGTGCATCGAGCCCGCGTTGGGCTGACGTGGTGAGCGAGCCGACAGCGAAGAGTCAGGATGAAAGACTTTCGAGATCTAAAGGTTTGGGAGAAGGCCCATCAGCTAGTCAAGGGTTTGTACCAGGCCACCGGCCACTTCCCAACCGAAGAGAAGTTCGGCTTGACGGCTCAGATGCGCCGAGCGGCGGTTTCCATCCCGGCGAATATTGCTGAGGGCTGTGGACGCGGTTCAGACCGGGATATGGCCCGCTTTCTTCAAATGAGTATGGGCTCAGCAAGCGAGCTCGAATACGAACTGCTCCTTGCCCACGAGCTCGGGTTGCTCGATAGCCAAAGTCTTCAGGAGCTTGCCGAGCGAACCACCGAGGTCAAGCGTATGCTCGCCTCTCTCATCCGGAGGCTCGAATCCGGAGCTGACCGCTGAATGCTGACCGCTGACCGCTCGCGGCGGAGCCGTCCTCCAATTTGGTTGCGGCTCCGCCGCGCTGTGCCTCTGTGGCCTTCTTTCTTTCCCTTTCCGCCTGGCCTTCTAGAAAACTGATTGACGCTATTGCGATTCGCCGCAGAACGGACAGCTCGCGCTTCGCGCGTGGAGAGGCTTGCGGCAGTTCCAGCAGAATCCCGCGGAGGTTTTCTCTCTCGCTCTCAGTCTCGAGCGGATGTCTTCGAGGCGGGAGGCGCGGTGGTCGATCTCGCTCGCGGTGCCAAGGTCGTCGAGGAGCTCTCCCGCGCGCTGGTAGCGGTCGGAGATATCGGGCGCTAGCGCGCGCATGATGATCTCCTCCATCTCGACCGGGATTGCTTTATTGCGCTCGCGGGGTCGCACGGCACGGCCGGAGAGCGCCATCTTCTCGAGCTGTCTCGGATTGGCGCTGAAGTAAGGGAGGACGCCGGTCATCATCTCGTACATGATGACGCCGAGCGAGTAGACGTCGGAGGAGAACATTGCGCGTCCCTGGAACTGCTCGGGCGCCATGTAGGGCGGGCTCCCGATGATCGTCGACGCGCGCGCCGCGACTTCGAGGAAACGGGACGTGCCGAAATCCGTAATCTTGATCTGGCCCTCAGGTGTCACCAAGACGTTCCCCGGCCGCAGATCGCGATGAAGAACACCTTGAGAGTGGGCATATTCAGCGCCCGTCGCGAGTTGGCGCGCGAAGTCGGTCGCTTGCTCGATACCGAGGCCTTTCTCGCGCTCGATCATCGCTTCGAGACTCTCACCTTCGACGAACTCCATGACGATAAAGAAATAGTCGTCGGCTTTCTCGGCGGTGACGATGCGAACGATATTTGCATGGTCTAGCGCCGCAAGTAGCCTCGGCTCGCGCAGCAGCTCGTCGAACTCACCATTTTGCTTGTGAGGCACCTTGATCGCGACTTTCTTATCGATCCACGTATCGCGGACGAGATAGACCGTACCGAACCCCCCACTCCCTAGGGTCTTGAGGATCTCGTACTTGCCGAGTCGGTGTCCGAGGAGAAACATTTGAGCGGCGCGCAGTATAACATCCGGTTCGTCTCGGCTCGGCCACCGGGGCTATCGATCGCTCGATGTGTTGACAACACAAGGGTTTTTACCTAGCATAGATCCATAGAGGAATCTTTTTCAGCACCAACTAGCGTTAGGGTTCGCGTTTTCAAAAAGCGCTATCTCCGGTCTACGCTCGGCGTCGACATAACCTCGCCAGGAGCAGCAGGGACAGAACATGCACATTAACGACTTGCTAAAAGTCGCATCGGAGCGCAAGGCCTCCGACTTGCACCTCAAGGTGGGAAGCCATCCTGTCATTCGCGTCGCCGGAGAGCTCGTCCCGCTGGTGGAAATGAAGCGGTTGATACAAGAGGACACCATCGCGATGGCGTTCTCGATCATGAGTAACCGTCAGAAGCAGAAGTTCAAGGACAATCTCGAGATCGATATCGCCTATAGTGTCCCTGGTCTCGGACGTTTTCGAGCCAACGTATTCCAGCAGCGCGGCACCGTGGGCC
Source organism: Candidatus Marinacidobacterales bacterium (assembly GCA_965197495.1). Lineage (GTDB taxonomy): Bacteria > Acidobacteriota > Vicinamibacteria > Marinacidobacterales > SMYC01 > SMYC01. The sequence goes on along the minus strand of OZ240210.1, from coordinate 6,242,518 downwards.
TCGTCCTTCGTGTCATCCCGGTCAAGATTCTCACGATCCGAGAGCTCGGCCTACCGCTCGTGCTCGAGAAGATCTCGCAAGAGACCCACGGCCTCATCCTCTGCACCGGGACGACCGGTTCGGGCAAGTCCACCACGCTCGCGGCAATGATCGACTACATCAACTCGCATCGCTGCGAGCACGTCATGACGATCGAAGATCCGATCGAGTTTCTCCACCGCGACAAGAAGTCGATCGTGAACCAGCGCGAGGTCGAAGTCGACACGAAGAGCTTCGCGGGGGCGCTCAGGAGCGCCTTGCGTCAGGATCCCGATGTCATCCTCGTAGGTGAGATGCGGGACTACGAGACCATCGAGACCGCCATCACCGCCGCAGAAACGGGTCATTTGGTGCTCTCGACGCTCCACACCCTCGATGCCACGGAAACGGTCAACCGCATCATCGCTGTTTTCCCGCCGCATCAACAGAAGCAGATCCGCCTGCAGCTCGCCGGTGTCCTCAAAGCCGTCGTCTCCATGCGACTCATCCCGCGCTCCGACGGGCATGGCCGTGTGCCCGCTGCGGAAGTAATGATCGCGACCCCGTTCATCCGTGACTGCATCATCAACAAAGACAAAACGAAGCTCATCCACGAGGCAATCGCGGCGGGCGTCTCCCAGTACGGAATGCAGACCTTCGATCAATCCATCTTCAATCTCTACAAGAAAGACCTCATCACTTATGATGAGGCCTTGAGGCGCGCTAGCAACCCGGACGAGTTCAAGCTCAAGATCCAGGGTATCCAGTCTACGAGCGACCTAGCCCAAGAGGAGATGGAACGCAGCATGACCGACTTCATGGACGAGAGCGGTGGCGATGGAGGAAGCGAGTTCGAGCTCACTTGACGAGCCCGCCCCCAAACGCCCCAAGACCAAAGCACGCGACTTTGCGCTGAGAAGGCTCTCTCGCCGCGCCCATAGCGAAGGCGAGCTCACGCGTAAGATGGCGCGCGCCGGCTATCCCGACGAAGAGATCGTCGAAACGATCGATTTTCTTCGGGAACGCCGCTATTTGGACGATGTCGCTTTCGCTCGCGATTTCGCACGCGAGCGAGCGGATCGTCGGCGCTGGGGCCCCGCGCGCATCGAGACCGCGCTCAGAGCGCTGGCACTCACCGACCAACATATCAAGGCCGCGCTCGCCGAGGTCTTCCCCTTCGGTGAGCGCGAGGCCTGTGAGCGCGCTCTTCTCCGTTTTCTCGCTAGTGAGCGGCGACCGCTTTCCCCCGCAAAGCGCAAAGCCCGCGCTTATCGCCACCTGCTTTCACGAGGATTCGCGCCGGAGACCGCTCATGAATTGGTATCGAGCCGCAATTTCGGGGATACTAAAGGGTTAGAACCGCAAGAAATCGACCCGACATGAAGGTCAAAGAGATCCGAAAGCGCTTCCTCGACTACTTTGCCAAAAAAGGGCATCGTGTCGTCGCGAGCTCTTCGCTCGTTCCCGTTTCCGACCCGACTCTTCTTTTCATCAATGCAGGTATGAATCAGTTCAAGGATGTGTTCCTTGGCCTCGAAACCCGCGGTTACAACCGCGCGACGACGGTACAAAAATGCGTCCGTGCCGGCGGGAAACACAACGACCTCGAAAATGTCGGGGTCACCGCGCGCCATCACACTTTCTTCGAGATGCTGGGCAATTTTTCCTTTGGCGACTACTTCAAAAAGGAAGCAGTGGACTTCGCGTGGGAGTTTCTCGTCGACGAGCTGAAGCTCGATCCCGAGCGGCTCGCCGTCACCATTTTCGAAGGCGATGACGACGTGCCGCGCGACGAGTCGGCCTACGATTTTTGGCGCAAATATTTCGAGCCCGAACGTATCTACGAGCTCGGCCGAAAGGACAACTTTTGGTCCATGGGCGATACCGGCCCTTGCGGTCCGTGCTCGGAGATTCATTTCTTTCAAGGCGATCACTTGCCTTGCAACGAGGCGGAGTGCCTCGGCATCGCCTGCGAGTGCGACCGCTGGCTCGAGATTTGGAATCTCGTCTTCATGCAGTTCAACCGCACCGAGGATAAGAAGCTGCACCCTCTCCCCAAGCCGAGCGTCGATACCGGCATGGGCCTCGAGCGTATCGCCGCGGTCGTCCAGAACGTTCTCAGCAACTACGACACCGATCTTTTCACCGGGCTGCTCGACGCCATCGCCGAGCGCACGGGCAAGACCTATCAGCGGAGCGCGTCCGCGGACGACGTCTCTTTCCGAGTCATCGCCGACCACGTCCGGGCGAGCGCGTTTCTGATTTCCGACGGGGTGATGCCTGCAAATGAAGGCCGAGGCTACGTGCTCCGCAAGATCATGCGCCGCGGGATGCGCCACGGCAAAAAGCTCGGCGTCGAAGAGCCGTTTCTCTACGAGCTGACCGAAAACGTGATCGAGGAGATGCTGGACGCCTACCCGGAGCTCTTGCTCTCGCGCGAGCGCGTCCGACGGGTCGTGAGATCCGAAGAGGAACGTTTCTCGACGACGCTCGCCACTGGCATCGCCGCACTCGAAGAAAAACTTGGAAAGAAAGAGGTCGCGAAGAGCAAAGAGCTTCCTGGCGCTGACGCCTTCAAGCTCTACGACACGTTCGGCGTGCCCCTCGATCTGCTCGTCGACATCGCATCCGAGTCCGGCGTCACTGTGGATTCCGAGGGCTTCGATCGGGAAATGGAACGCCAACGCACCAAAGCCCGCGAGTCGTGGAAAAAGGGCGCGGCCGTGCCCGATCGATCCATTTACGGCGAGCTACGTGGGCGTTTCGAGACGCGCTTCGACGGCTACGAACACGTGAAGATCCCGGAATCGCGTGTCCTCGCTCTCACGAAAGACGGCATGGAAGTGCCGGAGCTTCGCGAAGGCGACGAAGGTGAAGTGTTCCTCGACCAGACACCCTTCTATCCCGAAGGCGGCGGCCAGCTCGGTGACCGCGGGGTGCTCGCCGGCCCGGACGGTGTTGCCGACGTCGTTCACACACAGTCGCCGGTGAGCAAGCTCGTAAGCCATCACGTCCGCATGAGCAAAGGAACCCTCGGCCAGGAGCAAAGAGTCGTCGCGACTGTCGACGCCACGTCGCGCAAAGGCGCGGCATCGCACCACACGATCACCCACATGCTCCACGCAGCGCTTCGAGAAACCCTCGGCCCTCACGTAAAGCAGGCGGGCTCTCTCGTCGCGCCCAATAGATTGAGGTTCGATTTCTCGCACTTCGCGCCTATGACGCGCGGGGAGTTGCAGCAGATCGAAGGCCGGGTGAACGAGAAGATCCAGGAAGATTTGGATGTTGCGACCGACACCTTGTCTCTCGACGACGCGCTCGCACGCGGCGCCATGGCCTTTTTTGGTGAGAAGTACGGTGACCGTGTTCGCATCGTTGAGATTCCTGAGTTTAGCCTCGAGCTTTGCGGCGGGACCCATCTACGCCGCACTGGCGAAGCCGGCCCTTTCGTCATCACGAACGAATCGTCGGTCGCGGCCGGTATCCGGCGTGTGGAGGCTTTGACCGGGCTTGCCGCGATGGTGCATTGGCAGAAGCAGAGCGCTTTGATCGATGAAGCAAGCCGCGCACTCAAAACGCGCCCGGACAAGCTCTCTCAGACTGCCTCGCGGCTACGCGAGGAGCTCAAGCGCAAAGAGCGCGAGGTGGAAGAGCTCAAGCTGAAGCTCGCCACCGGGGGCTCAACCGGCGCCGATGCCGCTACCACGACGATTGGCGACGTCGTCGTGTGGACGCCCGCGCCTCTCACCGGCTACGGAAAGAAGCAACATCGTCAAGTCGTCGATACGTTCAAAGAGAAGCACCAGAACGAGTCTTGGGTGGCCATTTCCACCGCGGTCAACGACGACAAGGTGTCTCTCATCGTGGAAGTCTCGAAAGGCCTCGACCAAATTCGCGCGGACCAGCTCATCAAAGAGCTCGCCGCCATCATCGAGGGCCGCGGCGGCGGCAAGGCCGAGCGCGCGGAAGCAGGCGGCGGCTTTCCCGATCGCGTTCCCGAGCTTCTCGAGCGCGGTCTCGACTTCGTGCGCCTCGCCCTTTCAGGACAACGTGTATGAGGGTCACCGTTTGCCTGCTCGGACTGGCCTGGCTCGGCTCGGCCGCTCTCGGCGAAGCCCAGATCTACGGCTATACCGACGATAACGGTGTGCTCATTGGCATGCACGTGCTCATGATCAAAGGCACGGGGGTCATTGCGCTCTCGGTCGCGACCAACCCCCTCGTCATTACGGTTCAAAAGGACTACCCCGTCAACGTGTCGAGCGCCAGCCTGATTTCATGGTCCGGGAACCTCACACCCACGCTCGTCCAAGACGAAGCGCTCGCGGAGATCATGCAGCCGGGACCCGAAGCGGGTGTGAACCTCCGTCTCGAGGGCGATGGTAAAGTTTTGATGGAGAAGTCGGCGCCGCGTTGATTCAGCGAAACTGCGACCGAACGAACAACACTTCCTTGCCGCTCGACTCGAGTTCGTAGAACGTATTCCCGATGCTCCCATCCATGTGCGTTCTTAGCGCGGACTCGAACTCCTGTGCATCTTCGAGGCTGTCCCAAACGCTACGCCACACGAGCCGAAAGCCTTCGCTTGTGCGCAGGACGGCGAAAGCATCCCCGCCCCAGCCTGCGGCCGCGACGTTGGCTCCGCCGCTCGCAGCACCGCCGCGCAGAAGCACTTGGATGAGAAGCTCGCCGAGGCGTCCTTCGAAATCGACTTCGGCGCCGCGTGTTTCGGAGAGTTGGACCGGAACGGGCTCGTCCAACATGTCGGGCATGTCCGGCCGGCCTAGATATTTTTCCGGATGGAGCACTTGCTCCATCGAGCGCGGTGGACGCTTCATGAGCTCGTTCAGTAGCGCGAATCCGCCTTTCTTGTAGGCGGCCATGGCCAGGGCCCGGCCCTGCATGTACGGAGCGACAAGCTGCTCCTGCACGATGGCTGGCGCCGTCTTCAGAGCGGGTCCTACGCCCAACATCTCGGCGATGTCCGCACCGCTCAAGCCTTGATCGAGAATCTGGAATAGATTCGCCATCTCGGGCATGTTCTCTGTGACGCCCGACGTCAGATACTGCTCCATCAGCACGGAAGCGTCACCCTCGAATAAGCAGAGGGCGGCGAGCCGGCGATCGTCGTAGTCGCTATCCACTATCAGCTTCTCGCGGATGACGACGTGCTGATCCTGCAACGCATGCCGCAGCTCGTGGGAAAGAATGAGCTGATTCATCACGTTGAGGCTACGCCCTGACGAGATGGCGAACAGTTTCTTGACGCCGGGGCGCTCGTCGTAAAAGCCCGCGATATTCTCGTTGAGCACCTTCTCGCGGATCGTTCTCAAGTCTTGCCCGTCCTCGAGAAAACCAAAGCCCCGAAGAGCACGCTCTTCTCGCTCGGCGAACTCGGTCGGGTATTCTTCATCGAAGAGCTTGCGGAGGTATTGCGTTAACTCTTCCCGCGACATGAAATCGATGGGAACCGTTTGACGGAAACGAAGCTTTCCAATTTGCTCGACCTTCAGTGAGAGCTCGACCGGCTCGACCGGAGCGAGCCCCAAGAGCCAGCCAAGCTGATCGAGAGCCGCGGCCATCTGGGCCTCGTCCATTTGTTCGGCCGTGGTCGCGCCCGCGACGGAATACAAGGTGATCAGAACGGCGAGTAGAATTCGTTTCATGTGAATTAGCTATCGGCTATCGGCCTTCCGAGTCGAGCCACCCATCAAGGATAACGTGCAGGGAGCAGTTTTGGAAGGCCCGGGACAAGAGGAGTCGGGTGGGGTGACGGGGCTTAGGCGGCTTGGGAGCGCTTCAGAAGTGCTTCGAAGCGACACTCGTCGTCGCCCTGGCCACGGCAACTCGCTTCGGTGACCGAGTAGTAGTGGATGTCCGTTTTCTCGAGTAGCCCTGCAAAGAGGCCGGCATAGAAGTGGCAACGCTTCTGGCCGCCATCCTCCGCCGGCGTGTGGCAGAACAACGAATTCCCCAAACTCAGCAGGAGCTTCTCGCCATCCCGTTTTACTGCCAGCTGAGCGTCTTTGTGAATGCTCCTGAGGCCCGAATGGAGCAGATGCTTCACGAGCCGCTCACGGCCGAAGCGAGGCAAGCTTCCTAGAAGCCGCCGCTCAATCGGGGAGAAATCGTCATAGGCCCGCTCGGAGGCGTTGCGGCCCGCCGCGTCGATCACTTTGGCGTAGAGCGTCGGATTACGGCGCAGGTAGCCCACCGCGCCGATCACGGTCGCAACGTGAAAGCGTGTTTGACGCGCCGACGGGTCGAACCACTGGCTCAAGACCTCGAGTTCCTCGGGCGCATGCTCTTCGACAGCCTTTTGAAGGCTGGTCACGAAAAGGCGCTCGACCTGAACCTCCTTCATTTCGGCAGAACGCCCCATCAGCTCGACGGCTCGATCCACCGATGCCCACAGTACAGGCTTTGCCCCATGAATTGGCGCGCGGTTATCATAAACTTTCGGAGTTTCTGCGGACGAGTATACCATCGGGGCTTGTCGGCCCCAAGTCAAAGTCCCGTGATCCAGCTCGAAGGTGCCATCCTCGTAGGCGGCCGTAGCCGCCGAATGGGACGCGATAAATCCTGTCTCGTGGTTGGTGGACGACCGATGCTCGAGCGGATTGTCAATGCGGTGTCCCCGGTCGTCGGGCGCCTGCGCCTAGTGGGCTCGAGCCAAACGGACCGCGAAGGCATAACCAACGCCATAGCAACACCTTACGAGCAGCAGCCCGACCTCGAGCCCGGACTCGGGCCGCTTGCCGGCATCCACGCCGCGCTTGCCACCTCGAAAGCCCCGGCCGTGCTCGTCGTGGCCTGCGACCTCCCCTTCGTCACAGAGCGCTTCCTGAGAGGCCTTTGCGCGGAGCTCACAGCGGAGCACGATGCCGTCATTCCGAAAGACGCTTCCGGCCGGCTCGTCGCGGTGTGCGCCGTCTATCGAACGTCGTGCCTGTCGCTTCTCGAGCGTCGCCTGGAACGACAGGAGCTCGCGGCGCGAGACTTCGCCGCCTCCGTGCGTACGCGCTATCTGGAAGGCGAGACCCTCCGGGCGTTGGACCCGAAAGGCTTCTGTTTGAAGAACATCAACACGCCCGCCGAGCTCGAGGAAGCGCGCCGCATCGCCAAGTCTCTAGCATGACCACCGGCCGCGTCGCTCCACTGGAAGCTGGAAAAAAAATCAACCTAGCGCGGCCGGTGGCCGCAACAAAAAATGGCCACAGAGACACGGAGGCGCAGAGAAAAGCGAGAGGCCGACCGAACCAGCTCCGTGGACTCTGCTATTCTCTGTGGTCGATTTTGCTAGCGGCAAGAATGCTCACGATGGGTACAACCGTCAACGAATAGGAGATTTCGTGGCGACCCGTGACACGACGAACGGAGCGTGGAAACGCACAGTGTTTTTGATTCTCTGTGGCTCGGTGTCTCTGTGGCCATTTCGAGCACCCCCAACCAGAGACAGTTTCGAGTCAGGATGCTTCGAGCGTTTGAGTCTCGCTCGCCGCGACATAGCACGCGGCAGTCGCATCTCCCGTCACGTTGACGACGGTACGCCCCATATCGAGAATACGCTCGACGCCGAGAACGAGCGCGAGCCCCTCTCCCGGGATGCCGAAATGCACCAGGACGACGACGACGATTGGGAGGGATCCGCTGGGTACGCCCGCAGCCCCGACCGCGGTGAGTACGGCAAACAGGATCACGGTCAGCTGAGACACAATGCTCAGTTCGATGCCGAAGACCTGCCCCACAAAGAGCACGACAACCGTAACGAATAGCGAAGTTCCGTTCATGTTGATCGTGGCGCCCAATGGAAGGACGAAGCCCGCGATACGTCGTGGGACACCAAGGTTCTCATCGCTCACCTTCATGGTCGTCGGAAGCGTCGCGGCCGAGGAGCTCGTCGAAAGCGCCGTCACCATCACCGGGATCATCGTCTTAAAAAAATGCACGGGCTCGACACCAGCAACGAATTTCAAGAGAGCCGCGTAGCTTCCGAACTGGTGCAAAACGACCAAACGAGTCTCTTCATGACGAGCTAGACCTCAATTCTTCCGTGAGCTTCTCGACGAAACGGCGACGTTCTCCTGCCGTCCAGTCTCCCGGATCGAGACCGGTCTCGGATTCGAAGGCCGAAGCCTCCTCCGAGTCCCATTCCTCGCCGAGAGCGTCCGTCAAAGCCAAAAGGAGCTGAAATTCCGCATCTTGTTCCAAAGGCGGCAATATTTCTTCGATCGCAACCGCTTGGGGAGCCACCGGTTCCGAGACGTCGAACCCCCAGTAAACTCTTGCTGTGGCAACGAGAGCCGCTGCGGCGGCGGCCCAGGAGAGCCAATGGCGGTTTCGGCCATCCGCCTCCGAGCTCGGGGTCTCGCTCGGACTAAGCAGCAAAAGGGTCCCTCGAAGCTCGTCGAGCTCGGCTCGGCAACGCTCACACCCTGCGAGATGCTGCCGATGGGACGCGTCGACGGGCGCGGCGTCGAGGAAGTCTACGAACACTTCGGGAGCGAGATGTTCGCTTCGATCGCTCATCGTCTCACCATACCAAGCCTATACGATTTTCGTACCCGGGGAATCGACTGCCTTCCCGAGGTGCTTCCTGAGATTCTTCAACGCAAAAAAGAAATTCGCCTTCGCCGTCCCCACGGGACAACTCATCGCCTCTGCAATCTCCTTGTGCGTCAACTCCTCGTAGACGCGCAATACGAGCGTCATCCGCTGTCGATCCGGGAGCTTCCGAATCGCCGCCTGCACGAGCTCTTTGACTTCCCGTCTGGCAAGCCGCTCGACCGGCGAGAGGCCCTTGTCCACGAGGTCATCCGGCAGCTCGTCCGTTCTCCCTTTACGTGCCGAGATCCAGTTCAAGCACGTGTTGACCGCGATACGATAAATCCAAGTTGAGAGGCTCAGCGGCGACTGGATTCGAGAAACTCGCCGATGTGCTCGCGATAGGCCGCGCTGTTCCGATAGCCGGGGAGGGGCGCGCTCGCTTTCCCGTTGGCGAAGATGAGGCGGTGACTGGCGCGGACGTCAGGACGAGCGCTGTCACCGGCCCCAGGAACGAAATTCGGCTTTCCACTTCGCGCAACTAGCGCTTTTGTCGATCCGTTCGTCGAGCTATTGCAGGAACAAAACAGCCGTCACGGGACTGAACTTCACGGCCATGGGGAACGTCAGCTCCATGGCCATTTGCGCCCACATCTGGCTCAAAACGAACAATCCGAAACTCAAGACACCGATTCTACCCAACCGTCCACGAGTAACTGGCACGTATAACTCCTAGAGAATAAGGTTCTCCTGTCGTTTCGGGGGATCTGATTTGTGTTGGAGGGCATGGCCTATGGACGCTGCCGCGATTGTGGAAAACGCCGGAAACTCCGGGCGAGAGAGGCGTTTAGGGAAAGGTTGTGAGCACGTACAAACGTGGAGCGGCGTTTTCCACAATCGCTTGGAAAACGCTTCGCGTTTCCCACGAGCGCCCACAGGCCCCTCCTGATATATATACAAGAAAGATTAATTTATATGGAATAAGAAAGGGGGGGCTCGATTAGTGGAGGCTATGGAAAACGCCCTTCCAGGCTTCGAAGAGAACTCAGTCGTGAGCAAGGTCTGAACGACCAGAACCGTGGGGGCGTTTCCCACAGCCTCGTCTCCCGCTGAGGGGCAGTGGCATTTGGTGAGGCCCGTGGGTTGAGAGGGTAAGCCATGTGTAGATGCGCATCGGCGAGAACGCTAGAATCTTTTTTTCCGAAAGAGAAAAGAGCGTTCCCGCGATGCGCGTTACTACGTTAGTCAACAAGCTCATCGGATTGCAAGGCCTGTGGGTCCGAGGTTTCCACTTCCAGGCGGACAAAGCCAGAGTGGTGGTGGATGTAGTACCACGGAGGAGGAAGCCTCTGTGCGGGATTTGCGGACGAAAGGTCCGCAAGAACAAAGATCGCTACAATCGCTACTGGCGGCACTTGGACCTGTTCGGAGTCCGGACCTATCTTCGCTACTCGATCCGACGAGTGGTATGTCGGCGGTGTGGAGTGGTCAGAGAAAAGGTGCCTTGGGCCGACAAGGGAAGCCGCTTTACCAAAAGCTTCGAACAAGAGGTAGCGTGGCTGGCACAGAGGACGGACGTCAGCGCCGTAGCGAACTATTTCCGAGTGACGTGGCGTTCGGTGCGACGGATCATCCAGCGAGTGGTTGCCGAGCAGCGGGATGAGCGGCGCGAGCTCGATGGATTGCGGGTGATTGGGATGGACGAGATCAGCTACCGCAAACGCCACAAGTACTTAACAGTGGTAATAGACCATCTCAGCGGCCGGGTCGTCTGGGCGGGAAAGGAGCGCAAGGCCAAGACGCTGCTGCGGTTTTTCCGCAAGCTCGGACCACAAAGAGCCGCGGAGCTCGAAGCGGTCAGCATGGACATGTGGGAGCCGTACATAACTGTCGTCGGCAAAAAGGCTCCTCAGGCACGGGTGATCTTTGACCGCTTCCACATCGTCAAGCATCTGAACGAGGCCGTGGATAAGACCCAGCGCGAGCTGGTGCGCGAGCTCAAAGGGACTGCCCGGCGCAACCTCAAGAACACCAAGTTTCCCCTTCTCAAGGCCAAACACAACCGCAGCGCGAAAGACAAACGGGTGCTCCGCGAGCAGGTGCGAGCTAATCGTCGCCTCTACCGCGCCATGCTTCTGCGCGACGACTTCATGGACCTCTACACCTACAAAACCGAGACATGGGCCAAGAAGTTTCTCCGAGGATGGCTGCGGCGCGCTATGAGCTCGAGGATAGAGCCCGTCAAACGCGCGGCGAAGATGATCCGCAGGCACTTCGATGGCGTCATCGCGTGGGTCACGTGGAGACTCAGCAACGGCCGACTCGAAGGAATGAACAACAAAATCCGGCTGCTGAGCCACCGCAGCTTTGGACTCCACTCTGCCGAAGCTCTCATCAGTCTCGTCTACCTAAACTGTGGCGGTCTCACCCTCGAGAGGATCCACTGAAATGGCAGGAGAGGCGAGAATAAATTACGCTGCCCGAATCCCCGTTCAAATAAGAACGTACGACTTGGAGATTCAGAAACGCATCGTAGAGATTCGAAGTAGCCGTGTCTAGAGTAAGAAATTCCCTATATGCTGTTTCCCCGCACAAACACGGTTGGTCGGCTCATTTGGGTGGTTTTCCCCACGACGTTGCCACCGTTCTGCGTGGGGAGCCGCGCTCGACGGATCTCTTCAGCCACCATCGTCTTCGCCAGACCTGATGTTCTCGTCCATCCAGCCGAGATAAGCGGCGGAGCCGTTTTTAATCGGCAGCGCGATGAGCTCGGGCACGTCGTAGGGGTGGAGCTCGTCGAAGGCGCTTCGAAGAGCGTCGAAGCACTCCTCGCGCGTCTTCATCAACAATAGCTGCTCGTCTTCTTCTTCGATGGCCCCTTTCCAGTGATAGAAGCTACGGATTCTCGCCACGACGTTCACACAGGCGACGAGTCTCCGTTCGAGAAGGGCATGGGCCAAACGGACCGCCGTAGGCTCGTCGCCGACGGTGGTCACTGCCAAGATGTGATCCGACATGGTTTGTTCTCTCCTCCCCTGCTCGCCACCCGAAGGAGCCGAGAGGTTGCGCGTTTCGTCGCAACCGCAACTATAATGTAGGGACACCGACATGCCGAAAGTTCCTCCGAGCAATAAGGGCCGCGGCCACCAACGGGTGGAACGCCTCCAGGAATCGAAAGTCAAGAAGAAGGCCTTGGGGCTTGCTGCCTTTCTTATCGTCGCGGCGTCGATAGTCAACGCCTTTTTCGGCGAGCGCGGCGTCTTGGGCCTCATAGAAGCAAACAAGAATTTCGAAGAACTCGAACGCGAAGTCCACTCAATCGAGTCGAAGAACGAACGCCTCGGGCGGGAGATCCACGCATTGCGAACAGACGCGTCGGTCATAGAACGAAGAGCGCGCGAGGTGCTCGGCATGGCACGTCCCGGTGAAATCTCCGTCGAGATCCGCCCTTCCGAGGACCGCTAGTCTCTAACCGCTCCGAAACGAGGATCTTGTTCACACTTTCGAACTTCGTCCAAGCGCAGCCTGCGGCCGCAACCAAAGGGGATGGCCACAGAGGCACAGCGCGGCGGAGCCGCAACCAAATTGGAGGACGGCTCCGCCGCGAGCAGTCAGCGGTCAGCATTCAGCGGTCAGCTCCGGATTCGAGCCTCCGGATGAGAGAGGCGAGCATACGCTTGACCTCGGTGGTTCGCTCGGCAAGCTCCTGAAGACTTTGGCTATCGAGCAACCCGAGCTCGTGGGCAAGGAGCAGTTCGTATTCGAGCTCGCTTGCTGAGCCCATACTCATTTGAAGAAAGCGGGCCATATCCCGGTCTGAACTGCGTATTCCGGGGCATCGTGAACGCAGATTCCAGCCGAAGGTGAACATCCATTCCAAAGCATCGTGAACACGGATTCCGGGGATCGTGAACATCGATTCCGGGGAAGGTGAACACGGATTCCAGGCAACGTGAACGCCGGTTCCGGCATCGCGAACGCTCATCGATAGCACGTTTCAAGGCACTCTAGGTCGTACCCGGAAGGAGGACGATCTAGGAAATGGCAGCTAAGAGGTTATCGATGAGAAAAATACGAGAGGTTCTAAGGTTAAAGTACGAGCTGGGTTTTACTCACCGCACGATCGCAAAGGCACTTCGCGTGGCGGTTGGAACGGTGAGTGAGTACCTGGCCAAGGCGAAGAAGGGTGGTCTGAGCTGGCCGCTCCCGGAGGAGCTGAGCGACGGGGAGCTGGAGGCAGGGCTGTTTCCGCCGCCGGGCTCGTCTGGCGCACGGCCGGGTCTGGACTATGCCCACATCCACGAGGAGCTGAGGCGTCACCGAGAGCTGACGTTGCTGCAGCTGTGGGTGGAGTACGCGGAGAATAAGCCGGGAGCGTACGGCTACAGCCGTTATTGCGAGCTGTACGGTCAGTGGAAGAAGAAGCTGAACCCGACGATGCGTCAACGGCATCGAGCAGGCGAGAAGACATTCGTCGATTTTTCGGGGAAGAAGCCTCACATCGTCGATCCGAAAACGGGAGAGCTCGTCGAAATGGAGCTGTTCGTCGGGACGTTGGGCGCGAGCAGTTACACCTACGTCGAAGCGACACTGAACCAGTCGCTGGAATCGTGGGCGAAGGCCCATAAGGGGATGTCGGATTACTTCGGTGGCAGTACGGAGATCTGGGTTCCGGACAACTTGAAGAGCGGCGTGGATGGTGGACCGTTACGAGCCAGGGATCAACCGGACGTACGAAGAGCTGGCGACGCATTACGGTGCGGTTGTGGTCCCGGCTCGGGTGTTCAAGCCGAAAGACAAAGCGAAGGTGGAGTCGGCAGTGCAGGTGGCGCAGCGCTGGATCCTGGCGGTGCTTCGTCATCGCACGTTCTTCAGCCTGGCGGAACTGAACGAAGCCATCTGGGAGAAGTTAGAGGTCCTGAATGCGCGTCCGATGCAGAAGCTCGGTGTGAGTCGGCGGGAGTTGTACGAAAGGCTAGACCGGCCCGTACTGAAACCGCTACCGCAGGAGAGCTACGAGTTATCGACGTGGAAGCGGTGCAGAGTGAACATCGACTACCACGTGGAGGTGGAGAACAACTTGTACAGCGTTCCCTATCAGCTCATTCACGAGAAAGTCGAGGCACGGGTGACGGCCTCGGTGGTGGAGGTCCTGTTCAAGGGAAAGCGCGTCGCGTCGCATCCCCGCAAGAAAGGAAAGGGGCACTACTCCACGAACCCGGAGCATATGCCACGTTCGCATCGGGAGCACCTGGAGTGGACGCCGTCGCGGCTGCTCCACTGGGCGGAGCAGTCAGGTCGCGCCACGGGAAGGCTGGTTGCGGGGATTCTAGAGAGTCGGCCTCACCCGGAGCAGGGATTTCGCTCTTGCCTGGGAGTCATGCGACTAGGCAGCCGCTGGGGCAGTGAGCGTCTCGAGGCCGCTTGCGCACGAGCGGAAGCTTTGAGCTCTTACAGCTATCGCACGGTGAAAAACATTCTCTCGGCTGGTCTGGATCGTGTGGTGCTCGAATCGGACGCCGAAGCGAAACCGCGAGAGGAGCACGAGAACATCCGAGGCGCGGATCACTACGAAGGAGGAGAGTCCCGATGCTGACACCCGAAACGATAGAAAAGATGAACGCCATGAAGTTGTTCGGCTTGGTGTCCGCGTTCGAAACCCAGTTGAGCTCGAGCGAATACAAGGAGCTGAGCTTCGAGGAACGTGTGGGACTCCTGGTCGATGCCGAGTGGACCGCCCGCGAACAGCGTAAGCTTTCTCGACGACTGCGAGCGGCAAAGCTCCGCTATCCGGCATGTTTGGAGAACGTGAACTTCCAAGCGCCTCGAGGCTTAAACCGCAAACAGATCTTGAGCCTGGGCAACTGCCGCTTTGTCGGTGAGCGCCATAACCTGCTCATCACCGGCCCGACGGGGATTGGCAAATCGTTCTTGGCTTGCGCCTTCGTGGAGCGGGCCTGTCGTCGCGGCTTCACCGGATGCTACGTGCGAGCACCGCGCTTGCTCCACGAACTCGCGGTCGCTCGTGGTGATGGTTCCTACGCCCGGCTTTTGACGAAACTCGCCAAGCTGGACTTACTGGCTATCGATGATTGGCTGCTTCACCCGCTGAAAGAATCGGAGAGACGGGATCTAATGGAGGTCATCGAAGACCGCGCCGAGCGTGGCTCCACACTCATCGCGACCCAGATTCCGCTCAAGCAGTGGCACGAAGCGATTGGCGACCCAAACCAGGCAGACGCTATCTGCGATCGCATTCTCCACAGCGCGCACCGCATCACTCTCAAAGAAGCTTCTCTGAGAAAGACCAAGGCTGCGCCAAAGGCATCTGACAACGCCGATGCATGAGCGAGCGAGGGACCACAGCGTCGATGCGATAAAAACGGGTGAAACCGCCAAACCCGGGGTACCAGACGATGCGGCGCCAAAACGACGCGCGAGAATGCCTCAGGAAGCGTCTTCTCGAGCCAGGCCATACCCCAGCAACCCCCCGAAACCAGCCCCACATCGCCCGGTGTTCGGCCGCGGCAGGTCGCTGCCTACGGGAGCGGGAAGGTCGCTTCGCGTCTTTCCTTACGCCCGCTCCCTCCGGCACCGACCTGCCGCCCCTTGCTACACAACACGCAGGTAAGATAGGTTCACGTTTTCAATCAGTGGAAAGGAGGCCACCCAACACTTCATCGCTTCGATGAGCGTTCGGCTTCACCGGATTCGCTGTTCAGCTTGCTCTGGATTCGGCGTTCACGATGGCTGGAATACGCATCTGAACCGCGTCCACAGTCCTCAGCAATATTCGCCGGGATGGAAACCGCCGCTCGGCGCATCTGAGCCGTCAAGCCGAACTTCTCTTCGGTTGGGAAGTGGCCGGTGGCCTGGTACAAACCCTTGACTAGCTGATGGGCCTTCTCCCAAACCTTTAGATCTCGAAAGTCTTTCATCCTGACTCTTCGCTGTCAGCTCGCTCACCACGTCAGCCCAGCGCGGGCTCGATGCACAATCTGGGCGTGAAGTAGACACGGCGCCACATCCAGAGTAGGAAGATGTCACGACAACCCTTTCCCACGCTGGAGGACGCCGTGAAACAGTTTTTATCACGTCACGAGGATCGAATCACAGGGGTACTGAGCGGATTCGACCGGTTGGTGTTCCGCGGAACCCTACGCCACATTTCTTATACGGACGGCATGGGTAAGTATCTTTTCTACCAGAAAATCCTTCTGAAGGAGTTCGCGGACCGCGGCGAACTCGGCGCCCCACAACAAAAGGCAAGCGGACAAGTTGATCCAAAGGAGAAAGACCACGACCGTCGCGAGCGCGCCATAAGTACGCGTGTAGTTGGCCATATGGCTGATGTAATAAGTAAAGCCGACCTTCAGCGCGGTCCAGAGCGAGCCCGCGACCAAGCCACCGACGAGCGCGACCCGCCACGGGATGGAGCGCGCCGGGATGAGCCAGTAGACAGAAAAAAATGCCAGCACCGTGAGCGACCAGGGCGCAATGTAACGACTCACGAAGCTATCCACATTTTGATATAGAGGCAGCTCTTTGAGAGGTGCGAGCGCCGTCGTGTCGATGAATCTGTCGATGGTGGAAAGAAGACCCTCGACGACGACTGAGGCGACGAGCAGAACACTCAGAATCCCAACGAGCGCGAAGGCGAACACTTTGCGCAGCGCGAAGGGACGCCTTTTGTCGACGCGGAAGACCTGATCCAGGCCGGTCTCGATCTTGGAGAACACCTTGCTCGCGGTCCAGAGCACGAGAACGAGGTAGCCTACGCCCGACCAAATCTGCTGCTGCATCGATTTAACTTGGGTCATGACTTGAGGCGGGAGGCCGTACAGAACGTTTTGCAGGAAGAGCTCCGTGCCTTTCTCCGCGGCGTCCGTACCGAGAGCGAGCGCGCCTAGGGTCACGAGCAACACCGCCAGAGGAAGAAAGGACAGCAGGCCGAAATAGGCAATCACCGTCGCACGATCGTAACATCGGTCACGATGGAAATTGACCGCGGCTCGATAAACCGGTGTCCAGACTGCAAGAAGCCGCTTCATCAAACTATTGAATCAACAAAACGTGTCGGAGGACAAGAAGGGCGCGGGAGGATACACTCCGAGCGTGCGTTCGAAGCCACCTTCCTCGCTCGACTACGACGACTTTCTCCACGAGCTCGCGATCAAGAATTGGAACCGCGCCATGCTCGAGGGGGACGGCGAGAGAGCCGAGACGAACGCTAAAAAACTCGCCGCTTCCCACGACAAGTTCTGGCGCTTCGTGGGCCATATCCACGTCTCCACATCGCGGCTCACTCGGGGGCAGGCCACACTCGCTCTCGACGCCTTGGCCGAAGCTGCGCGCGTCTTCGCCGAGCCCGGCGAGATCGCAGCCATCGCCAAGAGCCTTCAAGCTCACATTCACCTCGAGACCCATTCTCCGAAGAGCGCTCTTTCCGCATTGCAGGGCGCCGTCGCGACTCCCGAGGTCACTTACTGGCGCGCGCTCGCCTGCGCGCGACAAGCTCGCCACGAGGAAGCGCTCGAGCTCGCCTGCGCGCTAGAGGCCCAGGGAAAGCCCACGGAAAACGCCCTCGCGTCGCATGTACGCGCC
This sequence comes from Candidatus Marinacidobacterales bacterium, assembly GCA_965197495.1. Lineage (GTDB taxonomy): Bacteria > Acidobacteriota > Vicinamibacteria > Marinacidobacterales > SMYC01 > SMYC01. Next base: position 6,225,352 of record OZ240210.1, on the reverse strand, counting down.
GAGCTCCACCCTCACAGCCGCCTCGCATCGCTTCAGGGTGCCGCAGGCGCCTTTCCAGAACAAGCCGTCCTTTCTCCCGAGCCCGTCCTCCCCATCCGCTTCGCCTACGCTTCCGCGCTCGAGGACGCCGGATTCAACGCAGACGCTGAGGCTCGCTTCCTCGAAATCACCTCCGAGCCCGGATCGCTCGCTTATTGGCCGATTCCGTATATTCGTAGCTTGTACCGTCTGGGACGGCTTGGCTCAGATGAGAACACGAGGCAACGAAGCATGGAGCGCTTCGCGGCGTTCTGGAAGCGCGGGGAGCTCGACCGCGCGGCGGTCCAATTAGCGTGTCGGTCCTAGGGCCCGCGGACCCTTAGTCCGTCAACACGTAGGCGAACCGGAGCAACTGACCGCGCCGCTCCACGACAACGCGTAGCTCGTGCGCGTCCCGGAGCCGAGCGAGTAAATCCCAAAGCGAGTTGAGCCCGCGCAGGGGCTCTCCGTTGATGCTTCGGAGGAGGTCGCCTGGTAGGAACTCCGTTTCCGACAACAGCGTGCCATCTGGCAAACGACGGAGCTCGAGGCCTAGAATCTCACCTTCCACGACCCTGAGGCTGAGCTCGGTCTCACTCAGGATGACCGGGATCTCCTTCTCGAGACGAGCGCTGGCTTCAGCGCGCGAGACGTTACGAAAGACCCAGCCATCGTCTTCATTGGCTGGTGCGCCTGCTGGCCCCGGTGCCGTCGGCCCGGTCGTGCGAGCTTTCGCGCTGCCATCCACGTGAAGCCGAAGCGCACCGCGGATGCTGTTGAGAAGCGCCGAGCCATCCTCGACGGCGACGAGGACATAGCCGTAATATTCCTGCCCCATCCGCAGCGGTTGGGCTCGGGACACCTCGCTCCAGCGGACGAGGGCTATCGAGTGCGCCGGATTTTCGGTGACGATGACGCCATCGAGAACGAGGCGATCCTCCTGGGCACCCGCGAGCTCGCAAAAGGCAAGCGTCATGCAAATCGCAACGCCGGAAAACCTAAGTAACGCCCCCATAAATAGATACCAGGAATGTAGGATAGCCATGAGTGGCAGCTCAGGTCAAGCGCGCCGCGAACGCCTGTGCTACATTGTCAACGTCGCTCCTTATTGAAGTATTCCCCACAGAGTTGATGGCTTCCGACCAGTTGACGCCCACGGCACCCACAGCGCCCACAGGAAAAGATGCGACACGCAGCGGCGGGCTCAAACATTTCCTCCTCAACACCCGACGCGGACAGCTTCTCCTCGCGCTCTGTACCCTGCGTTTTCTAGGCGCGCTCGAGCTGATCCCCAGCTTTCTCTCGGCCCTGTCGACGGTAGGCCTCTGGGCCTATGCGCTCGCCTTCGTCATTTGGGGGTTGTCCGGCTTGCGACGAAGTCTGCTGTGGCGCATCCGAAGAAAGCTCATCATCTCGTATCTGCTGATCGGGCTCGTCCCCACGATCCTGATCCTCTCGTTCTTTGCGCTCAGTGGCTATTTCACGCTCGGACAGGTCAGCTCCTTCATGCTCAACAGCTCCATCAACGACGCGGAGATGCGCGCGGCCAATGCCGCAAACCTGATGATCTTCGAGCTGCGCGGAGGCGGAAGGGCAAGCTCCCGTCTGTCCGATGAACGTATTTGCAAGGTGCTCGATGAGCACATCCTAGAAATGGGAGAAAACGAGCCCGGCTGGGGCGCCGTCTACCTCGAGCATCGCCGCGGACGTATTCAACGTGTGGTGACCACGGATGATATCGGGTTTTCACCGAGCGTGGGAACGAACCTTCCTCAGTGGTTCGCAGAGGGCTATCGCGGCGCCGTCGAGTATGGCGGCGTCGACTACACGGCCGGCGTTTCGACACCTCATGAGTCGGCCAAGAACGCGACCATCATCGTGCTCACCACGTTGTCCGATGTCCTCGAGAAATCTGCGGAAGAGCTGGGCTTTCATATCGATCAGGTGCTCGCGAGCGACACCGATGACGCCACCGCTGAAAGTGTCTTCATCCGCCAACCGGCCTCGTCGGATGGAGAGAGCCAGAACGCGACTCCGGCTAATTCTACGCCGTTAACGTTCCCATGGTGGACGCTCTTGCCAACGAGAAGCCTCGATGACCCCCATGCGGAGGATCCGAGCTCGCATTTGTGCAGTTCGGTTTCCCGCTCAATAGCTTTTACTCCAGCATCGCTTCGGGGGCGCTTCAACTCGGCCCGAGTGGCCCCGATCTCGGCGCGGTGCTTCTCACGGCGATGGCGCTTCTCGCGGGCCTTTTTCTCGTGATCGAGGTTTCCGCAATCTTCGTTGGCCTCGTACTTGCCCGATCGATTACGGGCTCGGTGCACGCGCTCAGCCAAGGCACCGAGCACGTGCGCCAGGGCGACTTCAGCTACAGGGTGCAAGTTCGATCGCGGGATCAGCTGGGTGAGGCTCGCGGAGTCGTTCAACTTGATGACGACGAGCATCCAAGATCTACTGAGGCAATCGTCGGAAAAAGAGCGCATGGAGGAAGAGCTCCGAATCGCTCGAACCATCCAGATGAGTTTACTGCCGAGAGACCGCGTCGACGTCCCCGGTCTTTCCATCGCGCCCTTCTGTCTTCCCGCCAATGAAGTCGGCGGTGACTACTACGACTTCATTCCTCTGGGCGACGGACGGTTCGCGCTCCTCATCGCGGACGTCTCCGGAAAAGGCACGTCGGCGGCGCTTTACATGGCGGAGCTCAAGGGGCTCACTCTGTCCTTGAGCCAGATTTACCATTCGCCCCGCAAACTTCTCGTCGAAGTCAACAAGATCCTCGCGGCGACTCTCGACAGCCGGAGTTTCATCACGATGGCCTATGCTGTCATCGACATGAACGAACGCCACATGACTTATGCGCGCGCGGGACACAACCCCATCTTTCATGTCGCCGCGAACGGCGCCGAACCCAAGACGAACGTCCTGGCGCCCGATGGGCTCGGGCTCGCCTTGGATCGCGGCACCCAGTTCGAGCGCATTTTCCGGGAGGATGTTGTGAGCTTGTGCTCGGGCGACGTCTTCCTCTTCTTCACGGATGGCGTCTCGGAGGCCATGAACCCGAGCTCCGAGCTTTTTGGAGAGGAGCGGATTCGCCTCATCCTCGAGCAGAACGCCGACCTCCAGATGGAAGAGCTGCGCGAAAAGCTGGTCGACGAGATTTTCGACTTCGCGGGCGGCGCCGTCCAGCACGACGATATGACGATGGTTCTCCTCAAAGTATTGTAGTAATATCGTTAGTAGCACTCCTGTCGTCGGCCCGGCCCGATGATCACGCGTCGAGGCATCGTTTGTGTCCACATCTATAGAACGTGAGCCCCCTGTGACCAGCCTTTCCACAACTGATCTCAAAGAGCTATACAAGCGGCTCGGACATCGCTTTCGTCGTCCCGAGCTCTTGCAGCAGGCTCTGACGCACAAGTCTTTCGCCCACGAATCCGGAAGCAGCGAGCACAACGAGTCGATGGAGTTTCTCGGAGACGCCGTGCTCGGATTCCTCGTAACCGATTTTATCTATCGTGACTTTCCGGCTCTTGCGGAAGGACGGAAATCGAAGATAAAGGCCTATCTCGTGAGCGCGTCCACGCTCTCGCTATTGGCGCTCAAGCTTCAGATCCCGCAATTCCTACTCCTCGGCAAGGGCGAGGAGAAAACCGGCGGCCGCAAGAAAAAAGCACTCTCCGCCAACGCACTCGAGGCCGTCGTCGCCGCGATCTATCTCGACTCCAATGTCGACGCAGCACGCCGTTTTCTCGAGCCCCTATATGCGCCGCTCATCGAGGAAGTCCGCGAGGGCCGGGCCGTCGTCGAAGACCCCAAGACCGCTCTTCAAGAATTCTTGCAAGCCCGTAGTCTAGAGCCCGCCCAATATCTCGTGACCGCGGAATCAGGACCCGAGCACCGCAAGACCTTCCAGGTCGAGCTCAAGGTCGGCCCGCGCAAGCTCGGCGAAGCCACCGGCACGACGAAGAAAAAGGCCGAGCTAGACGCTGCCCAGGCCGCCCTCGCACAACTAATAGAAGAAGAGGGCCCAGTGGACTCGTGAGGGCCCCCGCGGTTTGCTACCTGCTATCCGCTGCCGGCTACCATCTCCATCCACACCGAAGATTGTAGCTGCAGGTTCGCCGGTAGCGGGGAGCAGGTGTCGGGTAGCAGCCGTTATTCTCGGTCCGTCACGATCAACATCAGCACGTGCTCACCGATGCGGAACTCGCTGTGGTTTTGGAGCTCGGCGCTGTCGATTTGTTCGCCGTTCACGAATGTGCCGTTCGTGCTTTTCATATCAGAGACGACGACGCGCGAGCCCAATACCTCGAGCGCGGCGTGTTGGCGGGACGATTCCGGGTCGTCGAGGATCACATCGCAGTCGGCGCGGCCGATGACGGTGCGCACTTTGGTGATCGCGAAAATCTGACCGCTCGCCTTTCCCTGCAGCACCGCTAGCGAATATTTTTTGTCGGGCGGAAGATCCATTTTCTCGGCTACCGCAGGCCCGGTGATCGTCTCCTCGCCGACTGGCTCGTCCGAGCGGAGTTTCTTCACCCGCGCGGTCGTGTCCTCGTTGGCCGGATCCGATGGCGGGCCGTCCAAACTGGAGCCCCTCGGAGCCGTCGCTTCGGCGCTGGTGATGTCGATCGTGCCGCCACACTTCTTGCATTTCGCTTGCGCACGCGACTTTCCGCCGAGCTGACTCTCGTCGAATCGGTATTTGGTTTGGCAGTGCGGACATGCGACGCGGATCATGTTTCTTGCGGGTTCGGTTGGTGACGGTTCCTTACTAACTTATTGGTTCTCCTGTCGTTTCGGGGGATCTGATTTGTGTTGGAGGGCATGGCCTATGGACGCTGCCGCGATTGTGGAAAACGCCGGAAACTCCGGGCGAGAGAGGCGTTTAGGGAAAGGTTGTGAGCACGTACAAACGTGGAGCGGCGTTTTCCACAATCGCTTGGAAAACGCTTCGCGTTTCCCACGAGCGCCCACAGGCCCCTCCTGATATATATACAAGAAAGACTGAGCGCGTGCGCTCCATCGCCTAAAGGCGATGGGTTCACGTCGCCGACTAAAGTCGGCTTGTCCTTGCCTCGTTTCACTACTCACTGACCTTGAAAGAATCGTCGTCCTGGGGCACGGCACCCTGCAACTCTATATACTTCGCTATCACCTCATCCGTCACGTTGCCCGTTGTCACCACGAAGTAACCCCGTGCCCGTAGGTGCCGACCCCAGAACTCCTTCCGCATCGTCCGTAAGTCGCGCATCAGACGATTCGACGTCTTACCCTTGATCAACTGCATCACTCGACTCGGCGACAAATTCGGCGGCACGCTCAGCAACAGGTGCACGTGCTCAGGCCGCACATGACCCTTCAGTATTTCTATCTGGTTCCGAGCACAGATCTCCCGGATGAGATCCCGGAGACGAACCGCTACATCCCCTCTCAAGGCCGGCTTGCGGTACTTCGTGATAAATACGAAGTGATAGTTTAACTGATACGTCGTGTGCGATGATTTACGATATCCTTTCACCTCGGGATCGTACCCCAAGCCTCCTAAAGGCTTCGCCTAAAGGCGAGGGATTTCAACCATCCCCGAGTGGGACATTAATTCATATGGAATAAGGAAGGGGGGGCTCGATTAGTGGAGGCTATGGAAAACGCCCTTCCAGGCTTGGAAAAGAACTCAGTCGTGAGCAAGGTCTGAACGACCAGAACCGTGGGGGCGTTTCCCACAGCCTCGTCTCCCGCTGAGGGGCAGTGGCATTTGGTGAGGCTCGTGGGTTGAGAGGGTAAGCCATGTGTAGATGCGCATCGGCGAGAACGCTAGAATCTTTTTTTCCGAAAGAGAAAAGAGCGTTCCCGCGATGCGCGTTACTACGTTAGTCAACAAGCTCATCGGATTGCAAGGCCTGTGGGTCCGAGGTTTCCACTTCCAGGCGGACAAAGCCAGAGTGGTGGTGGATGTAGTACCACGGAGGAGGAAGCCTCTGTGCGGGATTTGCGGACGAAAGGTCCGCAAGAACAAAGATCGCTACAATCGCTACTGGCGGCACTTGGACCTGTTCGGAGTCCGGACCTATCTACTCGATCCGACGAGTGGTATGTCGGCGGTGTGGAGTGGTCAGAGAAAAGGTGCCTTGGGCCGACAAGGGAAGCCGCTTTACCAAAAGCTTCGAACAAGAGGTAGCGTGGCTGGCACAGAGGACGGACGTCAGCGCCGTAGCGAACTATTTCCGAGTGACGTGGCGTTCGGTGCGACGGATCATCCAGCGAGTGGTTGCCGAGCAGCGGGATGAGCGGCGCGAGCTCGATGGATTGCGGGTGATTGGGATGGACGAGATCAGCTACCGCAAACGCCACAAGTACTTAACAGTGGTAATAGACCATCTCAGCGGCCGGGTCGTCTGGGCGGGAAAGGAGCGCAAGGCCAAGACGCTGCTGCGGTTTTTCCGCAAGCTCGGATCACAAAGAGCCGCGGAGCTCGAAGCGGTCAGCATGGACATGTGGGAGCCGTACATAACTGTCGTCGGCAAAAAGGCTCCTCAGGCACGGGTGATCTTTGACCGCTTCCACATCGTCAAGCATCTGAACGAGGCCGTGGATAAGACCCGGCGCGAGCTGGTGCGCGAGCTCAAAGGGACTGCCCGACGCAACCTCAAGAACACCAAGTTTCCCCTTCTCAAGGCCAAACACAACCGCAGCGCGAAAGACAAACGGGTGCTCCGCGAGCAGGTGCGAGCTAATCGTCGCCTCTACCGCGCCATGCTTCTGCGCGACGACTTCATGGACCTCTACACCTACAAAACCGAGACATGGGCCAAGAAGTTTCTCCGAGGATGGCTGCGGCGCGCTATGAGCTCGAGGATAGAGCCCGTCAAACGCGCGGCGAAGATGATCCGCAGCCACTTCGATGGCGTCATCGCGTGGGTCACGTGGAGACTCAGCAACGGCCGACTCGAAGGAATGAACAACAAAATCCGGCTGCTGAGCCACCGCAGCTTTGGACTCCACTCTGCCGAAGCTCTCATCAGTCTCGTCTACCTAAACTGTGGCGGTCTCACCCTCGAGAGGATCCACTGAAATGGCAGGAGAGGCGTTTTTTTTTGGATCTCCAACATCGTCTCCACCCGAGCCAGGCGACGTTGGAGCCGGGCGTTCTCGCGCTCGAGCTCCTTGACCCGTGGATCCTCGGCCTTTGCCTTCCGGCCTCGCTTTCTCGACGCCAACCCCGCTTTGGCGACCTCGTCACGTTGGCGGCGCCAACTCGATAAATGCGACGAGTACAGGCCCTCTCGACGCAGAAGAGCAGCAACGTCACCGTCACCCTTGCAGGCATCGGCCTCACGCACTATCCGCAGCTTGTACTCCGCGGTAAAGCGTCGACGCTTCGCTTGCTCGCTCACTTCGGGATCCGGGACCCCCGCCGCATCGCGGCCGGCGGGATCTCCAGTCGCCCTACGGGCTCCCTCCGATCCCGCCGAGGTCTCTCTCCCAATCAACATACTCATGCATTGATCCTCCTCCGCCCTCTACACTAATTTCAAGGGGCGAAGTGTCTCAGCGATGTTGGCACAGAGGGCTGGGGTTTTTCGCAAGCTTCGCGCTCGCTCTCGCGCTCATCGGCGTCTACGCTGTAATGGGACTCGCCATCGGCCAGAGGACGGCCGAGATCGGGATTCGGATGGCGCTCGGCGCGCGCGGGCTCGATGTCGTACGCATGCTCGTGAGCCAAAGCATGAAGCCGGTTGTCCATCATCTTTATTGATCCGCGCTGGCGGTTGGACCGACACGGTAAGGCGATGACGAGACGGCGGGCTCCATCGCTCGCCGAACGTCGCCCCGAGTTAGGAGTAGGCGGTTTCAGAGCGGAAACGACGCAGACCTCACGTTGTCTGGGCTGGCGACTTTACCGGATCGAAAGCGCCCTCACGCAGCCTCTCGCCATTCGTAGCGATGGTGCAGTCCGCCGACTCGAGGAAGCGCGACGACTTTCGCCTCAGGCGATGGTCGCGGCCTGACGGGCCTTGAGTTCAGCGCGTCTTTGTCGAGACCTAAATGGCAACGGTCCTCGTGGTAGTAGTCGACGTACAGACGCACGAGGCGGACGAAATGCCGCTCGCCGAAGACGACCACGTGCTCGAGGAGCTCGCGACGACAGCTCCCGATCCAGCGCTCGGCGGTTCCGTTCTGCCATGGGCTGCGATACGAGGTGCGAACGGGATCGGTGCCGAGCGCCCTCACGAACGCCACAACGGCAGGGCTGAAGATCGCGTCGCCGTCGAAGATGAGGTATCTCGGCGCCGTATCGTAGGGAAACGCCTCACGTAATTGCTGAATCACCCAAGCGGACGTCGGATGAAACGTGGCGTTGAAGCGAACGATGTGCCGACGGCCGTGCTCGATGACGAAGAAGCCGTACAGCAGTCGAAGCGACGCGGTCGGCACGGTGAACAAGTCCATCGCGGCGATTTCGCCTTTGTGGTTCCGCAAGAACGCAACCCATCGCTTTACTTGGTCGGGCTCCGTTGGGCGCCGCGGCATATACCGAGACACAGTGATCTCGGAGATGATGAACCCGAGCTTCGTGAGCTCCGCGTGGATTCGCGGCGCACCCCAACCGTCTTGTGTCATCGTCCGGACGAGCCGACGAATCTCGGCGTCAATTCTCGGCCGCCCGGGATATCGCCTACTGGAAATCCGAGTCCAGTACCTCCGGAACCGCTCACGATTCCAACGGGCAACGGTGTCAGTGTTGACGATGACCAGACGACTGGCCCACGAAGGCCAGGAGGCCCGGAGCGCGACCCAGAATGCTCGATCGACGTCGTCAAGCGGCGGGCGCACGCGCTCTTTCTTCAGCGCAGTCACTTGCTGTCGCAGAGCCAGGTTTTCGATCACAAGGTCGGCTCTGCGCCGGCACATCGCCCGGATCGCGCGCGCGCCGAGAGAGACGAGGAAGATGAGAACACGGAGCATGGCGGCGGAGTTTGCCCTTTTCCGCTCCCTGATCTCAAGCGGGAGCTCTCCCTGTGACCGCGGCAAGGAGGGCGCGTAAGTCCCTGATTTCAAACGCGGACGGATATTGAAGAGGGACAACCCTTGCAGTCTCTAAAAGCAGCCATCGAGCGGTAACCGCTGGAGCGACGATCTACAGCGTCTTCAATTCCTCTAGCTCTCACTCTTCCTTGAAGTGCTTTCAATCCGTGCTTCATCTTCGGCATATCAACAGTCGATCTCCTCCTACATCTCTAGGATAAGCGGAGTTACCCAACTGGAGGTAGTGTTGGCGACGGAAAAAAGGCTAGAAAGGAAGGAAACTACTATCGTTCTGAGCTATGCGGTGTTGAAGGGGAAAGGGGAGGTGTGTCGAGCGGACCTGTCCCACTTCGGCCAACGGCTGTTTCAGAAGTGATGCGGCGGCGCGAGCGTCGGAACGCTGGATTTTCAGCGCCCGGGCGCCGCAGGCAGCGTCGGCGTCCTCTACGTTTCGGGAACGCTCGGCGGCAGATGACGGAGGAAGTACTCGGTCATCAGCGTGAACAAATGGAGTTGGGTATTGCCGCCTTGCAGCGAATGGTTGCGCCCGTGGTAGAGCATTAGATCGAACTGCTTGTTGGCCGCCTGGAACGCCTCAGCCACCTCAACGGTGTTCTGCAACTGTACGTTGTCGTCCGCAATCCCGTGCACCAGCAAAAGGTGGCCCTTGAGCTTGGGCGCGTAGGTGACGACCGCCTCCTTGTTGTAAGCGGCCATGTTTTCCTTCGGCAGGCCCATGTACCGCTCGGACCAGGAGCTCGAATGGAATAGATAGTTCGTGACCGGTGCCTGCGACACCCCGACCGTGAAGTAGTCCGAGCCTTCGGTCAGGGCCAGACACGTGAGGTATCCGCCAGCGCTCCTGCCCCAGATGCCGATCCGCGATGGGTCCGTGTAGGGCAGGCGGGCCAGGTATTTCGCTCCTTCGATGTGATCGCGCAGCGGCCAAGTGCCGAGGTTCTGGTACATGAAGTTCTCGAAAGCCTTCCCGCGCCCGCCTGTGCCACGATTGTCGATCGTGAACACGATGTAGCCCTTCTGAGTCATCAACTGGTGCCATAGCCATCGTCTCGCTCGACTCGGGAACCACGAGGCGAGATCGCCGCCCCACCGGTTGACCACCGTCTGAGAGCTCACGCCACCGTAAGCGTAAAAGATGACCGGATACTTCTCTTTCAGGTTGAAACCGGCCGGCTTGATCATGACGGCGTTCAAATCCACCCCGTCGCTGGTCCGCACCGTCAGGAACTCTGGCTTCACCAGCTCGAAATCTGCCAAGCCGGGCATCTCACCCCTCCTCACCCAGCGCACCAAGCCGCCATCCGATCGGTGCATGCTGATCTGTGGCGGTGTGTTCACATCGGAGAAGGTGTTCACGAAATGGTTGGCATCGGGTGAGACGGACGCCGCATGCCACCCTGGCTTTCTGCTCAAGCGCTGGAGCTCCTGGCCGTCGAGCCTCACGCGGTAGACGTGCTGCTCGATGACCCCGTCTTTCTTGCCGTCGAAGTACAGCCAGCCATCCGCCTCGTCAACCCCGAGCACTGCGTGGCGCGATCGTGCAGCGTTAATCTCCCACTCGCCACTCGTGATCTGGTTCAGTAAGCGGCCATCGTAGTCGTACAGGTAGGCGTGTTTATACCCGCTCCGCTGCGACGTCCAGATGAAACGGTCGGAGTTCGTGAGGAACGTCAGGTCATTGTCGATTCGCACCCAGTACGGGTCGGTCTCCGTCAGGATCACCCGCGATGCGCCGGTGGTCACGTCGGCAAAGAGCAGCTCGAGCTTGTTCTGCTGCCGGTTGAGACGTTGGACCGCTACCACCGCCGGGTTGCTCGTCCATTTCAGCCGCGGGAAGTAGACGTCCGTGTCCGGGCCGAGCTGCAGCCAGCTCGTCTGGCCCGACTCGAGGTGAAGGACGCCGACGCGCAGCTTCCAATTCGTATCCCCTGCCTTCGGATACTTCTTCCAGTGCACCTTCGGGTACGGCGTCAGGAAGTCGATGAGGGGAACGGTGCCTACCGCGCTCTGGTCCACGCGTACGAACAGGATCCGCTTGCCGTCGGGCGACCAGCGCCAGCCATCCGCCCCCAAGCCCTTGTTCACGCCGTTCAGGATGTCATCGTTCCCGTCGAAGGTGAGCTGGGTCTCGGTGCCTGACGCCCGGTCGACCACGAAGAGGTTGCCGCCCCGGACGAAGCCGATCCTGGTGCCGTCGGGCGCCAGCTTGGCGTACTGCTGAGCGCCGGCGATGCCTGACAACGGCCTGAGGGCGCGAGTCACGGTGTCGTAGAGGTAGTAGCTCCGGTCGGGGGGCGGGGAGCCGCGAAAGTCCGCCTGGCTCCGCGGTCCGGCAAGCACGAAAAACAGGCCGTCCTCGCTCGCCTGGTAATCCGTGAACGGGATGGGCGCACGGCCCGGGCCGAGCACCAGGGACTTGCCATCGACCACGACGGTGCGCTCGCCGTCGTCGACGTTTTCCCGGTAGATGTTCTTGGTTTTGCCGTCCGGATCGGCGTCCACGTAGAGGAACGCAGATCCGTCGGCTTCCCACTGTAGGCTCTGTAGAGACACACCGTCCCAGTCAGCGTCTGGTCCGAAGATGTCCTCGAGCGTCAGCGAGCGCTTCGGCGCGGCGGACGCGAGAGCGGAAAACGCCAGGAGGCACAGGATAGACACGAGTCGTCTAGTCATGGGCGAATCCTTCGCTGCGGGGTAAACGCTCCATCGGAACGAGTGCTGTTACATAACATCAGTATTTGTTTCATTCTTCCCTCCCAGAGATTCACGTCGAAACCGTTTTGTTATCGCCCGAGGACACCCTACTATACCAATGCTCGGCCAGCGGCTCTACGTCACGGCCAGGGGCTCGTACAATAGGACCCGGGAGTAGGAGTTAACCTATTGATAGTTAAGGACTTAGTAGGATTCTATAACCTATTGAATTGAGGGGGGTTGCGGAGAAAGGCGCTCGGGAGCGCCAGCATCACCGCCATATTTGCGATCTAGATTTTCACCCTCTCTAAATTGGCTCTTTTAGCCGGGGCCTGGTTTTTTTGCAGGGATTACAAAAATGGTTTCGGAACATCACAGAAGCAGTCCAGCGGCCAGGTGCTGGCGTAGTAACTATTACACTCTGCTTCTATTGTAGAAGGTTGACGAAGATTCTAGGTAACTCGGTTGCTACGGCTACCGGCTACAGCTGGTGCGATGGCGGTAGATACGACGGTGGGGGAAAGGGGATTTTTGGGTTGGGGAGGGCTCGGCGAGGGAGTAAGGCTACTCTCTATCCAGCCGTATCAATTCGTCCTACCTGCCTAGCTCGAAGTTCGTCCGTCCTTCATGAAGGTCTTCAGAACTTCAAGACATCAGCTCTTGCTGATATAGACGAAAAAGAGGTTAGGAAACCTCCCGCCAGAAGAAAAAATGTTGGATCTTGTGGGTACCGCGTTTCTGGTTATAAGGTTGAAAGTTGATCCAAAGTTGATCCAAGAATCGGTGGAAACGGTGAAACGGTCAACCTTTTTTCAGCGACTTACGCCGGAATCGGTTGGCTACTCTTCCATGTTTTCTGTCGTTTGCGGCTGGAGACGCTAACTTCTGTAACGTTTGGCCGACTCTCGAGCAACTGCGAAGGGAGTTTCGTCTATCGATTGTCGCTAATCAACAACATCGCAAGAGAAAAGGTCGAGAAGAGGCAACAGCAGAGAGGAAGGTTAATCGTCGTTCGATTTGAAGCCGTGCTGTTCACACAATCATTGTGGAGATCACAGAGCGAACATTCGACGCGGCGCCTGCAAACACTGAAGTTCACTGCATGACCGGGTGGCCGTGTGCGGTGTTGCCTGCCATGCTTGGCGCATGAAAGGGACGCACCGAGTTCGGCGGAGCTACGACCATAGGCTGCGCGATGCCATCGCCGCGACGGGTAACGCGTATCTGTTCCGGAACGTTCCGATCCCGGCATCGACCAGACGCACCTGGGCGCGTGGCGAGGTGCGGCCCGTGGTAGCTGCGGTCGACGTTGAGCTGGAGGTCTACGAGCTCCTGGAGCAGGTCGACAGACTACGACAGCGGAGCAAAGCGCAGGCAGCTATCATCGGATTGCTGGTGAGGCTTCTGAACCTCCGCGGAGGCAAGCTCGACGCCGATCGCGTTCCTGATGGACGGACCAAATCCGCGGTGCTTCAGGCGATCGCGTCCGCGAGCGGTCTGCTGTCGTTGCGCACCACGCTAGAGATCGAGGGCATCTCGACGGCGCGTTATCACGCGTGGAGGCGCAAGAAGGAGGGCTGCGGACCGACGATCAACCGAGCTGTCCGAAGTCCTTTCTCAGCCAGCTCACGCGCGACGAAGTCTCCACGATGCGGGATTTCGTCGAGTCCGAGAGCTATCGCCACGTCGCCGTCCAGAACCTGGCGCTTTACTCGCAGCGGCTTGGCAAGCTCTTCGCGTCCTTAAGCACCTGGTACAAGATGATCAGGGAGCGCGGGTGGAAACGCCCCCGAAGACGGGTGCATCCGGCAAAGCCCAAGGAAGGCCTCAGAGCGACGCGCCCCAACGAGTACTGGCAAATCGACGCGACCGTGATCCGGCTGACGACCGGCATCCGAATCTATCTACAGGCGATCATCGACAATTTCAGCCGAACGATTCTTGCCTGGCGGGTGAGCGACATGCTGAGCTCGGCCACCACCCGGGAGCTCCTCATCGAGGCGTCAAAGGGCCTTCCAGACGAGTCCGCGAACGCGAACGTACTTGTCGTCAGCGACGGCGGCTCGGAGAACTTTGGCGAGGTCGATCAGCTTCTCAAGGATTCAAGTTCACTGAGAAGGGTGCTCGCACAGATCGATATCATCTCCTCGAACTCCCTGATCGAAGCGTTCTGGCGACAATTGAAGCACGCGTGGCTCTTCCTGAACACGCTCGACACTACGGCGGCGGTGCGGCGTCTCGTCGCGTTCTACATCCGTGAGCACAATGAAAAGATCCCACGCGCCGTTCTCGGAGCTCGTACACCAGACGAGGTCTACTTCGGCCGGGAGGAGGATCTGCGAGAGTGCCTCTCCGAGCAAAGCAAGACAGCGCAGCGCGTCAGGCGCGCGGCGAATCGAGCCTCGAGTTGTCATCGCTGCGACTCTTCGCGCGCTGGCCACTATTGTCTGGAGTGTCGCCAGAACAGGGGCTCGTCGATGATCTGCTCGGAAATCTGCATGATGTCCGTGTGAGCAGCACGGTTATCTACGAGCGACAAGGAGATCTCGAGGCGGCCATCGAGGAATACCGTACGGCGTTGCGCTACGCGCCGAGCTACGAGCCGGCGCGGCAGGCGCTCCTACGATTGGCGGGCATAGCGGACGCGGGGGCGCCACGTAGTGCCGCGGAGGACCGCGCGGCACTGTCAAGTTGACGTTGCGCGAGCAAGCCGGCGCCGCCGGTGTGACGTCTCCGTTCGAGTCACGCGGGGCACGTGACGGCGTCCCAGGCGAGGAACGAGCGACCCCGTAGCTCTCGGTGATGGCGAGCCTGCAACAGTTGGCGCCCGACGCGGAAGAGGTTTTGGACGAGTCCATGCACGGACAAGAATCGCTGCGCTTGACCTGGAGATTTGAACTTTCGCATTTGCCGCTCACGTTGCCGCGTCGGCTGGTGCGAAACTTCGGCGCGATTATTCTCGTACTGCTTGGTGCTATGGATTACCGATGGCATGACGCTGCGAAGCGCCGCCGGATAGCTTCTCAGCTTGTCGGTGACCAGCCGCCGAGGCACGCGACCTTGCCCCTTCAATAGCTTGCGGAAGAAGCGTTTGGCGGCTTTCCGGTCACGGCGAGGCTGGACGAGGATATCGATCACATCACCATCTTGATCCACCGCACGCCAGAGGTATTGGCGTTCGCCTTGGATCGTGATGAAGACCTCGTCCAAGTGCCACGTGTCACCGAGACGGCCCTGTCGACGCTTCAGCCCGCGAGCGTACTCTGGACCGAACTTGAGGCACCAAAGCCGGATCGCTTCGTAGGAAACCGTGATGCCGCGCTGCGCCAGCAAATCCTCCGCGTCCCGAAAGCTCACACAGAATCGATGGTAGAGCCAGACCGCGTGGCTGATGATCTCGGGCGGAAATCGGTATCCACGGTAGCTCGGCGTGTCGCTTTTCATCGGCCAAGTTTGCCAGACATGGCCTCAACTTGACAGTACCGCTCAAAGCAGCCCAACCATAGCACAGAATAGACATAAGTCTTAATATTGCAATAAGTTATGGTGATTCGTAGTGTTTCCTGTGGTTTTCCCCCAAATTCTCACAACCGGCTTTACCATTCACCCGAGGGTTCACCAAATCGGCAAAAAGTGACAACCCTCCCTTTCAGAACGCCGTGTGACCCTTGTAACTATTTGATTTTACTGGGTTTGTTTTTAGTCGGGGCGGCAGGATTTGAACCTGCGACCCCCTGATCCCGAACCAGGTGCTCTACCAAACTGAGCCACGCCCCGACCGAGGCAAGACGATTAGTTTACACCGGAACGGCCGCTCTCAGAAGCGGTTCTCCGGATGAAGGGCGCTATTATTGATTGGCCTGCTTCTCGGCGAAATCTCCGAGGATTGGGAGCTTGAACATCTGGTGCTGGAACGCCTTTACGACGCAAATGATCCAGACCACGAACATCGCGAACGGTAAGAAGAAAAGCACGATCCAGCCCAGGATCGGAATCATCCCGAACACGATGCTGATCCCCGTCGAGACGACCGCGAGCGCAATCGCCTGGATCGAGTGGAACCGCACGAAGCGATTCTTGTTGTAGGGCTCGAGGACCAGCCAAACGATCGCGACGATCACGAGATAGGCTAGCGCTCCGGCGACGTTTTCGTCCATACCGCCCACTTGCGCGGTTCCGGAGCTCGCCGCTTGGGGTGGTGGTGGTGGTTGAGATGCTTTGCTCATAGTTTTCTCCCCCGTCGTTGGGTTTTCGGGACGGGTCATTCTAATCGGACCTTCCACGGATGAACAAGCGTAAGTGTGGGCATCATTGGCTTTGTTTTTGAAGAGAGGTGTGTGTACTGCTTACATCGTGCGGGGGTTGATTTCGAGCAGGTTGAATGCTTTGTGCTGCAAGGGTGTGGGGCGAGTGATGCTGACGAAGGACAGGCCGCGGGCTTCGTTTTCGACCTGATTTTTCGTGACCGTAGCAAGATCAGAAAGAAGCGTTCTGAAACTGTGGACGGGCAACCCGTCGGGAGTCTTCTTGGTAGAAGCCTTTGCCTGGGCGGAGTCTGAAGGCGTTGCTGGGCTGACGATGGATGAGCGTTTGGCATGGGCACCGTCAGGGTCGTCGTCGTCAAACAAGATCGGGACGAGGGCTTTTCGCATGTGCCATTCCACGTAGTAGGCGAGCATGCAAAGAAAGATGTGAGCTCGAACTCGCTCAGCGTTGTAGTGATAGATGGGCCGTACTTTCAAATCCACGGTTTTGCAGCAACGAAAAGCGCGTTCAACGACTGCCAAGCCTTTGTAGGTCCTGACAGCTTCGTCTGCGGAGATGGCCTCTTCGGTGAGGCTTGTTCGGATGATATAGATGCCGTCGAGGGCCGCCTCACGCTCGATGTTTTCGTTGTCGCGCTCGAAGTCGAAGCCGTCGTCCGTAATGGTGTAGCGAAAGTGCTTGCCCATCTTGCTCCGAGCGAACACTCGACCCAATCGTATGCCGATGGTATCTTTGCCTCGCAAAGGACGTTGGTCTCGCTTCGTCGCTTTGCTAATCACTTCTAGCTTTGACTCCGTCGACACAAGCATCTCTTCTCGCTTCCGCGCCCGCTCGGTAGCAAGAAGAGGGTTGCGGCAGGCGATGAGTCGCTCACCAGGGAAGCTAGGATGATGGATCTCCGCTAGGTCGAGTTCATCGAACAGAGAAGGCTGCAGCATTCCGTCTTTTGCAAGTCGCTGAATCTGAGGGGCACGAAGTGAGCTGATCCACTCGAGACCTTCCTCCGGTCGAAGTTCCTCGCGAATCCGGGCTTCGGTGATCATCCCTCGGTCACCTACGAAGACGATACTGTCAAGCTCAAAACGTTCTCGGACTTTGCGAATTTGGCTCCCCAGTGTTGCGGGATCTCCGGTGTTGCCTTCGAACACCTCTACCCCGACCGGCCGACCATCACGCTCACACAGTAAGCCGAACACGACCTGCAACTTGTTTTTCTTGCCGTCTCTCGAGTAACCGAGCTTCGCCAGAGGGCACGACCGACCTTCTACCCAAGTCGACGTCAAGTCGTAGAGAACCAGGCTGCCCTGCTGCAGATGGCGTTTCGCCAGTTTCTTCTCTATGGCTGCTTGGCGGCTCAAAAGCCAATCCAGGGAATCATACAACTCATCCTCGTTGGTGTCTTCAACTCCAACACACTCACCCAATGACGAAGTCAAGGTCTGTTTCGATAGACCACGGGCCGTGGCCAACTTGGAGCCCGGCTCTACGATTCGCGCCACAATCATCGCCACGACGAGGTCACGCTCTCGGCGCTGGCGGCTATGGATGATTCGCTCGAGGCCAACTTTGCGCAGCGTTCCCAGCACGGCCGCAACATGTCCGTGAGGCTTGCTTCTGGTGATCTCGAACTGCTGAGCCTCACCCAAATCCACGTTGCCCTTCAGCAACTGGCGAAGAGCTTCAATTCGCGCGGGCTTCCACTTCGAGATGTTGGCGACGGTCCTCGTTTTGGGCGCACCGCCTTCGCGGTAGCTTTCGCGGATGAGAATCGCTGGGGGCGAGTTGCGGTTCGGCACCTTGGCGATGTACATGCGCCGACTATACAGGATTAAATCAGTAAAATAAACTGTTCTGTCACTATTACATGCTTACACATTACATTTCGAACCGCCGCATCTGCTTTAAACGTACGGGTTTACATGCGTCTAGCCGGCGGAAGTTCCGTCTAATGGAACGTACGAACTGAGCTCAAGCGTCGCGTTCAAAAAACTTGAATCGCCAAGAGTGGATTATTTCGTGCCGTTGAAGCGGAGGTCCCACGACACCAGCTCGTCGAGGGCATTGTAGTTCGTGAAGTCGAATTGGAGCGGCGTGACAGAGATGTAGTGGCTACGGAGTGCATGGATGTCCGACATCCCGTTTTTTTCCCAGCGGCTGAAGCCTTGCTTGATCCAGTAGTAAACGCGTGACCGCGGGTCGACGCGCTCCTCGACTTTGGCCCAGTAGTCGCGCCTTCCCTGGCTCGTGACGCGGACACCGCGAACCTTTCCTTTGGGGACGTTGACGTTCAAGAAGGTCCTCCGGCTCCATTCCTTCTTCTCGAGCAGGGTGCGAACGATCTCGGAGGCGAAGCCTGCCGCGGCACTGTAGTCGGCGTCTTCGTCCTTGGTCGCGAGCGAGACCGCGATCGACGGAACGCCTAGCATCGCGGCTTCACGCGCGCCCGCCACTGTTCCCGAATAGGCGATGTCGTCGCCTACGTTTGCGCCGCGATTGATGCCTGAGACAACGATGTCGGGGGGGTTGGGTAGAAGCTTCCCAACGGCCAAGTTCACGCAGTCCGCGGGCGTGCCTTCCACGAAGAACGTCCGGGCTTCGAGGTGCTCGAATCGCAGCGGCGCCGAAATCGTGAGGCCGTGGCTCACGGCGCTCATCTCGCGCAAAGGCGCCACGACGGTGACTTCGCCCACTTCTCGGAGTTTCTCGGCAAGCGCTTTGAGCCCGGGCGCGTGCAACCCGTCATCGTTCGTGACCAGAATATCCAGAATGGCGACACTCCTTCCTTTTGGCCGTTTGGCCGTTTTGAGCTCGAAGCTTCAGGTAGCGTCCCTTCAACCACCTATCTAAAACGGAGCGTTCAGAATGGTCGGGACGGCCGGATTTGAACCGACGACCACTTGCACCCCAAGCAAGTGCGCTACCAGGCTGCGCTACGTCCCGATCTCCCATTCCGCATGCTGCGCCGTCCTTGTGGAAGGTCGCGCGGCAGGTTCCGCGACGATAGCACGTCGTCAGATCACGGTCAACGCTACTTCTCGCTCGCTTTCAAATCGCGGTCGAGCATCTCGAGTATTCCGTGCAGCTCTGCCTTGATCTCTTTGACTTCGTCTTCGAACGTAGCCTCACCGTTCGATTTCTTCGGCGCCGGTGTTGACGCCGCGCCTTTTGACTGCTCTTTCATTTCCTGCTCCAGCTTCTTTTTCGCCCCTGCGATCGTGAATCCCTCTTCGTATAAGAGCGTTTTGATCCGCTGGATCGTCTCGATGTCGCGACGGCGATAAATACGCTGGCCTGAATTGTTCTTAGCGGGTGCGAGTGCCGGAAACTCCGACTCCCAGTATCGAAGCACGTAAGGTTGGGTGTCGGTGAGCTCGCACACCTCCCCGATCTTGAAAAAGAGTTTGCTCGGGATCTTGGAGTCCATTAACGGCTCCGTGCTTTCACGAGAAGCCGTTTTGGAAATTCTTGGAGGGCCGGAAAACGACCGACTTGCGCGAGCGGATGATCATCTCCTCCCCCGTTTGAGGATTGCGCCCTTTGCGCTCCTTCTTCTCTCGCACTAGAAAAGTACCGAATCCGCTGATTTGTACTTTGTCGCCGCCCCCGAGCCCCGTCTTGATGAGCTCGAGAATGAGGTCCACGAGCTTGGCAGCCTCCTTGTTCGAGATGCCACCATGGCGGTCGTAAACGACTCTTGCTAGGTCTGCCTTGGTCATGGAGGGTCAAGGATCCGGCTTTTCCGACCACAGGAGTTAGGGCGACGTTGCTAATTCTTGACTTTAAGGATTAATAGGATAGAAGTTAAAACCAGGTACCTAAAGTATTATATGAGACCCTGGAACGAAGTCAAGCGTAATCATTGGTCCTTTGACCGCTTGTGTTTTCGGATTGCCACACGAATCGGGGTCCCTTCGAACCCGAACGCCTCCCGTAGCCGGCGGGCGAGATAGCGCGGGTAGGTGGCGTCGAGCTCGAAGCGGGCGCGGTTCGAGAACACGACGAACCGCGGCGGAGCGACCCCGGTCTGGGCGGCGTAGTAAAAACGCACCTCTTTGCCGTCCCGGGCCCGGGGCGGCAAACGCTCAGCAGCCGTCTCCAAGAAACGATTTAGCTCCGGGGTTGGAACACGCACGAGTTGCTGCTCGCGGACCCCTCGGATCCTCGGAAAGAGCCCCTTCATGCCACGTCCCGTCAGCGCGGAGAGAAAAACGATGGGAGCAAAGGAGAGATGCGGAAGTTTTTCGCGGGCGTCGAGCTCGAGCTCTTTGGCTTCCGCTTCGCGGCCGGCAACGAGGTCCCACTTGTTGAAAACGATCACGGCGCCTCGCCCCGCTTTCTCGATCTTGGCGCCGATGGATGCGTCTTCCGTGGTCACGCCTGCCGTCGCGTCGAATACGAGCAGGCAGATTTGCGTGCGCTCGATGGCGCGCTCGGCATACATGACGCCGAGTCGGTCCGCTAGGCTCGGCGTCTTGCCTTTCCGTCGGATGCCAGCCGTGTCGACGAAGCGGTAGGTGTCGCCTTGCACAGTGAGGACGGTATCCACGGCATCCCGCGTGGTTCCCGCCATTGCGCTCACGACCGCGCGCTCCTCGCCGACGAGCCGGTTGAGTAGCGACGACTTCCCTACGTTCGGCCGCCCGGTGATGGCGACGCGCAGCTCGGCAACGTCCTCCACGTCTTCGATTTCCGGGACTTCCGGGAGGAGCTCGACCATCGCGTCCATGAGCTCCGCGACGCCAAGTCCATGCTCCGCCGATGTTTCAAAGAGGTCCCCAAACCCGAGTCGGTGAAACTCAGCCGCCTCCGGGATGTGGCTCGCTTCGTCGATCTTGTTCACGACGAGCATCACGCGGTCGGAAATCTTGCGCAACCTCTTCGCGATGTATTGTTCTTCGGCTAGAAGCCCTGCGCGTCCATCGACGACCCAACAGACGAGGGCGGCGCGCTCGATCGCGGTGTCGACTTGCGCGCCGACCTGCTCGTCGAGCGGCGTCCCTGCGTCTTCCATGATCCCGCCCGTGTCGACGAGCTCGAAGCTTCTTCTTCCCCACTCCACCATCACGGTGTTGCGGTCACGCGTCGAGCCGGCGACGGCATCGACGATCGCTTTGCGCGATCCGCTCATACGGTTGAAAAGGGTCGATTTACCGACGTTGGGGCGGCCCACGATCGCAACTCTCGGCAGCGTGTTCACCCCATATCTCCTTGATCTAAAAAGACTTCCGCAAGAAGTGATTATAGCACCGCGGGGCCCAACGGAAGGAGCAGCCTAACTCGAACGTTTAGAGCATGATAAGAGGAGATGACGCTTGACACGTCCCGGTACGATTCTTATAATGATTCCGTGTCCCTTGGGAGGTCAATATGATAAAGGTGGACATCATCAACGAGGTGTCCGCTACCGCGAGCATCACGAAAGTGAAAGCGGAACAAGCTGTGGAGGCGGTGCTGGACGCGATGAAGAACTCGATGAAGCGCGGCGAGCGCATCGAGCTTCGTGGCTTTGGGGTATTTCAGGTGAAACCCAGGAAGCGCGGAATCGGTCGCAACCCGCGCACGGGCAAGGAAGTTCGCATCCCGCCCGGCCGAACGATCCGGTTCAAACCTGGCAAAGACCTCCAGAACATAACCTAGGGCGCGTAGCCCCGAACTTAACGTCAGACGACTGGCGCCGCGCGCTTGCGGCGGCGGACAGCGTATAATCGGGCACCAACTCTGTCCCTCCGGCATCTCATCGTTCTCGTCCTGTTTCGGTTTGCAACGAGCCGTGCGCTCCCTCTGTTTTTCTTCCTCCTCACCATTGCCTCGACGCTCTATGTCGGCGGCTATCACGGTTTGGGGTTCTGGGCTCCCGAACGCTTGGCGGAAGACTCGGTCTCTCTTCGGGACTGGTTGGTCTACGGTTTTCCTTTCAGCTTCACCATTCTCGCGATCATCGGGACGCACGAGATGGGGCACTACCTCACAGCGAAGCGCTACCGGGTAGATACATCCCTTCCAGTCTTCGTGCCGTTTCCTATCTCGCTCATTGGTACGCTCGGCGCCTTCATATTGATCAAGTCGCCATTTCCGAACCGGCGTTCACTGATCGATATTGGGCTCGCGGGACCCTTTGCGGGATTCGTGGTGTGCTTGCCCGCACTCCTCATCGGGGTCCAAACCTCACGTCCTAGCGTCGAGACAGATTCCGGAGGCATCGGGCTAGGCCTGCCCCTTCTTTTTCAAGGGGCGGTCAAGCTGCTGTGGCCGGATCTCCCGGACGATCAGAATTTTCTTGTCAGCCCGATCGGGCTCGCAGCGTGGTTCGGCCTACTCCTGACGGCAATCAACCTACTCCCCATCGGCCAGCTCGACGGCGGGCATGCGACCTATGCGCTCTTCCGCGAGAAAGCGCATCGGCTGTCGGCTATTTTCTTCTTCGCTCTTTTGCTGCTTTCTATCCTCACGCCGTCATGGCTCTTCTTCGCTCTGCTCGCCTATGCGATCGGCATCCGCCGTCCGCACCCAAAGACCCTGTTCGACGACGAGCCTCTGCCGCGAAGTCGCTTCGTGATGGGTATCCTCGCCCTCGTCACGTTCGCGCTTTGCTTCACGCCCGAGCCAATCCAGATCTCGTGGAGTGAATTCCTCGACGCGTTCCGCGAGCTCTCTTAGTTCTTGGTCATTCCGACAGCGGGATCCGGTATTTGTCCAGAGGTTACGAAAGCGTCATCGGATCCACGTCCACGAGCATCGCGCGCGCGAGCGTTTCGTCTTTCATGAGCCCGCGCAGCCAATGCCTGAGCCGCGCGTGTTCGCGGCGCGGAAGCTTGATCAAAATCTGACACCGATAGCGACCCGCGACTTTCGAGCGCACGGCGAAAGCCGGGCCGAGAATGCGTACGCCGTCGACCGGTTCGCGCTCGAGAAAGCTCGCCGCGCGGCGCGCCTCCGCCGTCGCTTCTTGCATCGAGCGGCCTTCGACAATGATGTTGATGAGGCTCACCGCGGGCGGGTACAAAAACGCGCGCCGAAACTTGCTCTCGGACTCGTAGAAGCCCTGATAGTCCTGCGCCTGCGCGAACTGCAAGCTGTAGTGATCGGGCTGGTAGGTCTGGATGAGCACTTCGCCCGGACGGTCCCCTCGTCCAGCGCGGCCAGCCACTTGCGTCAGAAGCTGGAAGGTTCGCTCCGCGGCCCGGAAGTCGGGAGCGCCAAGACCGTTATCCGCGCCGAGAACACCCACGAGAGTGACCGCGGGAAAATCGTGCCCCTTCGCCAGCATCTGGGTGCCGACGAGCACGTCGATCTCACGCGCCGCGAACTTTGCCAGGAGCGACTCGTAGCTTCCTTTGCGCCGCATCGTGTCGCGGTCCATGCGAGCGACGCGGCTTTCGGGAAACATCTCTTTCACGAGGGTTTCGAGCCGCTCCGTCCCGTAGCCGACCGAGCGCAAGTACTCCCCTTGGCAGACATCGCACTTTGTCGGCTTCGGACGCCCGAGTCCGCAATAGTGGCAGACCGCCAGCGATCCGCCCTTGTGAAGCGTCATCGCGACGGTGCACTCACTGCACATCAGGGCGAGGCCGCACTGCCGGCAAAGAAGCTGGCCAGCAAAGCCTCTTCGATTCAGGAGCACGAGTGCCTGCTCGTCCGCTTTGAGACGCTCTTCGAGCGCGCCGCGGAGAGGCGCCGAGATGACGGTGTCGGGACCCTCTTCCCGCACCACCTCCTTCATGTCTATGAGCTCCACCGCCGCAAGGGGCCGGCTCGCAATGCGTTCGGGCAGGCTGAGCAACCGGTAACGTCCTTCGAGAGCACGCGTGAACGATTCGAGGGACGGTGTCGCGGAGCCGAGCACCACGACCGCACCACCGTCCCGCGCGCGCACGATCGCGACGTCGCGTGCGTGATAGCGCGGGCTTTCTTCCTGCTTGTACGAGCCCTCGTGCTCTTCGTCCACGACGACGAGGCCGAGATTTTCGAGCGGCGCCAAGACAGCAGCACGCGCACCCACCACGACGCGCGCCTCGCCATGCCGGATACGCCACCACTCGTCCCGCCTCTCTCCCGTCCCGAGCGCGCTATGCAAGATGGCAACGCGCTCGCCGAACCGGGAATAAAGAAGTGCCGCAAGTCGTGGCGTGAGCGCGATCTCGGGGACGAGGATGAGAACGCTCCGTCCGCGCTCGAGTGCGTCCTCGGCCGCGTGGAGATAGACTTCGGTCTTCCCGCTCCCGGTGACGCCGTGCAGCACAACAGGCTGGAAGCTCTCCTTCCCGAGCGCTTCCCGGATCTCGGCGACCGCCGCGCGCTGGCTCTCGGCGAGCTCGAGCTTCGCAGACGGCTCTGCGCCGAGGCGACGCCAAGGTGTTTGTGGCACCGCTTGATCGACAAGCTCGATGTACCCTTTTTGAGCGAGCCGCGGAAACGGGCCTCGCTCAATGGAGAGCTCGTTCTGTATCGTATGTATGGCAACGGGATCGGTGGCGACCGACAGAAGCGTGAGGATTCGGGACGTTGTCAGGTGCAGCTTTTCCGTTTCGAACGCCCGCCGTCCAGCCTCGGTGATCGCGGCCACGCGCATCTTGCGGCCGCCTTTCGTTCCGCTCGGCGCGCGGCGCCGGATGAAGCCTTTTCTCAGAAGCGATGCAATCGTCCCCGCGACGTTCTTCTTAGACACGGCCTTCGCAATGGCCTGCGCAGTCATCGGGCGATCGAGCGCTTCGAGAACGAGCTTCGACAAACCTTTCGCGTCAGCGTCAGCCTCAGTCGTCTCACCGCGTTCATAGAGCGCTCTCTCTTCGCGCGGCGTCCCGGGCGGTAACATGCCGCGGCAAACAAGCCCAGGTGAGGCAAGGTAGTAATCCGCAATAAAGCGACTGAGCTGGAGCTGCGACGGCGTCAATACCGGCTCTTCATCAAGAAGCGTCAAAAGCGGTTGCAACGTGATGTCAGACGGAAGCTCTGGCGCCGTGTCCCCGACCTCGGTGATGCAGCCGATGAGCACGCGGCCCCCGAAGCGGACGCGAACCCGCATCCCCGGCTGCGCTCGCAAAAGAGGATCGGGAACCCCATAGGAGAACGTCCGAAGGAGCGGAACCGGAAGCCCCACCTCCGCGAAAGCAGAGAAACTAGGACGACTGCCCATCGAGCAGTCGTCGAATGAGCTTCATGTCCTGCCAGCACTCGCGCTTTTTTTCCGGATTCCGAAGCAGATAAGCTGGATGAAAAGTCGGCACGAGCTTAGCTCCGCGATACGAATAAATGCGCCCCCGAATGCGGGTGATCCCTTCATCCGTCCGAAGCAAATTCAACGCCGCAACCCGCCCGAGCGCACAGATGACTTTAGGACGAATAGCATCGACCTGCCGGTCAAGAAACGACCGACACTCCTCGACCTCCTCTGGCTCGGGATCCCGATTGCGCGGCGGCCGACACTTCACAACGTTCGTGATATAAACATCGTCCCGACTCAAATCAATAGCACTGATAATCTTCGTAAGCAGCTGCCCCGCAGGCCCAACAAAAGGAGTCCCCTGCCGATCTTCTTCAAACCCCGGCGCTTCCCCGATAAACATCAAATCAGCACCGGGATCGCCAACCCCAAAAACAAGATTCGTCCGCTTCTCATGAAGCACACACCGAGTACAATCCCCAAGATCCGCCCGAACCTCGAAAAGCGTCTCCCGAGAGAGCGCCGCCCTCTCCTGAACACCTGCCTCAACCACCGGCGCCACCGTAACCGCCCGCCGCTCAAAGCCAAGCTCCGTCATCGACCGATAGAACAAGATCCTCTCCCGAATCTGCCCCACCACCCAATCCCGCTCACTCATGCTTTTCAACGCTTTTCTCTTTCTACTCTCTAAACGACTCCACAATCGGCCGAATACGCTCCCCGAGCAGCCGCGGCCGCGTCCTCTCCGCGAGGACGATCGCCTTCAGTAGCTCCGAAGTCCGCTCCACGCTGTCGTTGATGACCACATAATCGTAGTCTTTATAATGATGAATTTCGTGGCGAGCCTCTTCTAGCCGCCCCACGATCACCTCGTCCGAATCCTGACGCCGCCCGCGGAGCCGCTCTTCCAGAACCTTGAATGACGGAGGCATGACAAAGAGGGTGATGGCATCCGGCTGCGCCTTGCGCACTTGGGCCGCGCCTTGGACGTCCACGTCCAAAAGAATGTCCTCCCCCGACGCGCGCACCTGCTCGGTCACGATCTTCGACGTGCCATACAAATTGCCGTGGACTTCGGCCCGTTCCAGGAACTCGCCGTCTTCGATTTTCGTGCGGAACACGTCCTGGGACACGAAGTGATAGTCGATGCCGTCGCGCTCACTCCCGCGGACGGGACGCGTCGTGAACGACACCGAAAAGCACACGTCATCGAGTGTGTCGAGAAGACGCCGAACAAGGGTCGTCTTGCCGGAGCCCGAGGGCGCCGAAATGACGAAGAGGTTGCCTCGCCGTGCGGTCGTCATTCGATGTTCTGAACCTGTTCCCGGACTCTCTCGATTTCGTTTTTCATCGCAATCACGTACCCCGCAATCTCGGCGTCCTGGCTTTTCGAGCCTATCGTATTTACTTCGCGGTTCATCTCTTGGACGATGAAGTCGAGCTTCTTGCCACAGGGCCCGCCCGAAGACGTCGTACCTTTCCAGAGCTCGAGGTGGCTCCGGAAGCGCGTAATCTCCTCGGCGATATCGGCTCGCTCGACGAGACGGGCGACTTCCATCGCGATGGCCGGAGGCTCGAGAGCTGAGCCGACGAGCTCCGCGACTTTGGCCTTGAGCTCCTCGCGCCGCTCCTCGCGCCGTGTATTGGAGCGCGCTTCGACGCAATCGACTAGAGACGCGAGCTCCTTCAAACGGCGCTCGAGATCCGCCGCCATCTCGGCGCCTTCGGCCGCGCGCATGTGCTCGAGCTCGTCGAGAGCCTGGCCGAGAGCCGGCTCGAGCGCGTCCCAGAGGCTAGTGCCTTCGGAGAGGTCACGCTCTTTCACTTGAAATGCCGGCGAAAACCCAATCAAATCCCGAAGCTCGAGCGACGCCTCGACACCGATCTCTTTCCCGAGCTCGGTAGTCACCCGCACGAACTCCGAGAGCAAAGGTCGGTCGACCTCGATTTGGTGCGTGCTCTCGCCTTTCGGCTTGAGGTAGAGGCTGACGTCGACTTTGCCGCGGCCGAGCGACTGCGCGAGGCGATCCCGCACTTTCTTGTCGACCGTCGTGAGCCCGGCCGAGCCCCGCGTCCGCACGTCGAGATATCGGTGGTTTACAGTCCGAATCTCGACGACGACTTCATGGGCGTCGTTCTCGATTCGGGCTCGTGAGAAACCAGTCATGCTCTTCAGCATCATTCGCTCACGTTTCACTTGTGAAACTCGTGACGGGCTCGGCCGCACCGCCTACGGAGAACTGAAGCTCGTAGAGCCGTCGATAGACCCCTCCCGAGCGGACGAGGAGCTCCTCTTGGGTTCCTGTCTCCCGCACTTCGCCGCCCTCCATGACAACGATCAGATCCGCTTTTCGAATCGTCGACAGCCGATGCGCGATCACGAGCGTTGTGCGGTTCGCCATCAAGTTCTCGAGAGCTTGCTGGAGGAGCGCTTCCGACTCCGCGTCGAGAGAGCTCGTGGCCTCGTCGAGCACGAGAATCAGAGGGTTCTTCAAGATGGCGCGGGCGATGGCAATCCTTTGCCGCTGGCCGCCAGAGAGCCGTTGTCCACGCTCGCCGATGACGGTGTCGAAGCCGTCCGGAAGCTCCCGAATGAACTCGAGGGCACAAGCGGCCTCCGCCGCCGCGGCGAGCGCCTCTTCCGAGACCGAGCTCAGGCCATAGCCGATATTGTTGCGCACGGTGTCGTTGAAAAGGATGGTCTCTTGCGTCACGAGCCCGATTTGACCACGAAGCGACGATAGCGTCGCTTGGCGGATATCGACGCCGTCGAAAAAGATGACGCCGCCCGTCGGGTCGTAGAAGCGCGGAACGAGGCTCGCAAGCGTGCTCTTCCCTGCCCCGCTCGTGCCCACGAGGGCCACGACTTGCCCTACTTCGATGACGAGGTTCACATCGCGAAGAGTCGCGCCTTTGCCATCGTCATATACGAAATCGAGGTTCCGGAACTCGATGCTCCGCGAAAGCGGCGGAAGCTCGACGGCGTCCTCAACTTCCTGGATGGATTGCTCCACGTCGAGCACCGCAAAAATCCGGCTCGCGGCCGAGAGCGCTTGCTGGAAAGTGGCATTCACGCGGGAGAGCTTCTTCACCGGCATGTACATCATGAAGAGCGCCGCGATGAAGGACGAGAACTCGCCTGTCGTCATCGTCGATGCCGCTATGCGGCCGCTCCCGTACCATATGGCAGCCGCCATCCCGAGCCCGCCGACGAGCTCCATGATGGGAGGCATCATCGAGATGACGCGGGTGATGCGCATATTGGTCCGGAAGAGGCTGTCGGTGGCGCCGACAAAGCGTTTCGTCTCGGACGCCTCCATGCGGAAGGCCTTCACGATGCGGCTTCCCGAGATCGTTTCGTGCAAGATGTTCGTGATGTCGCGCCAGCGCTCGAGCCCGGTATCCGTCCGGCGCCGGAGCTTACGGCCGAGAGTCACGAGCGGGTAGACCGCGAGGGGAGTGATCACGAAACAGAAAATGGCGAGCTGCCAATCGTAATAGAACACGAGCGCGCCATAGCCGAGGAGCGCGAAGCTCTGCATGAGCAGGTCGCCCATAGCACCCGAGACCGCTTGCTGGATTTTCTCGACGTCGTTCGTGATGTGGCTGATGAGCGTTCCCGTCGGCTGGCTCTTGAAGAAACTCACCGATTGCCGGATGACGTGCTGGTAGAGGACGTTCCGGAGATCCATGACCGTCCGCTGCCCCACCCAGCTCATGAGATAGGTCGAGAAGTACGAAAAGAGCCCCTTCGCGAGATAGAGCACGATGATGAGCACCGCGACCTGCACCAAGTTCTCGTTCTGGATCAGAACGTCGTCGAAAACGGGCTTGATGAGATAGGCGAGCCCACCCGAGGTCGCGCCGAAGCCCACCATCGCAAACGAAGCCAATAGAAACCGGCCCCTGTATGGCCAAGCATAGGAAAGAAGGCGGCGGAGCTCTTTCACGTCAGATTCATGCTATCAAGATTTTTCTTATTTCGAGTTGCTATCAGCTTCCAGCTACCGGCTTCCTCGGGACAGCCCCTGACGAATCCCAGCAGAATCATTCGCGGATAATGGAAGAAAAAACGGCCACAGAGGCACAGCGCGGCGGAGCCGCAACCAAATTGGAGGACGGCTCCGCCGCGAGCGGTCAGCGGTCAGCATTCAGCGGTCAGCTCGTGGTGCTCGGCGCTTCGCGCCTCGGTCCCATTCTCAGTGTGCGCCGTCCCAATTCTTCGCCGCGGTGCCTCTTCTAACTGATTTACCCTCTCGCGGATCCGGCCGCAGCCGCTCAAATTCTTGCAAGAAATAGAAGCTTTTTCGGGTTAGTAGTACAGAGGCACAGCGCGGCGGAGCCGCAACCAAATTGGAGGACGGCTCCGCCGCGAGCGGTCAGCGGTCAGTATTCAGCGGTCAGCTCGTGGTGCTCGGCGCTTCGCGCCTCGGTCCCATTCTCAGTGTGCGCCGTCCCAATTCTTCGCCGCGGTGCCTCTTCTAACTGATTTACCCTCTTGCGGATCCGGCCGCAGCCGCTCAAATTCTTGCAAGAAATAGAAGCTTTTTCGGGTTAGTAGTACAGAGACACAGCGCGGCGGAGCCGCAACCAAATTGGAGGACGGCTCCGCCGCGAGCGGTCAGCGGTCAGCATTCAGCGGTCAGCTCCGGATTCGAGCCTCCAGATGAGAGAGGCGAGCATACGCTTGACCTCGGTGGTTCGCTCGGCAAGCTCCTGAAGACTTTGGCTATCGAGCAACCCGAGCTCGTGGGCAAGGAGCAGTTCGTATTCGAGCTCGCTTGCTGAGCCCATACTCATTTGAAGAAAGCGGGCCATATCCCGGTCTGAACCGCGTCCACAGCCCTCAGCAATATTCGCCGGGATGGAAACCGCCGCTCGGCGCATCTGAGCCGTCAAGCCGAACTTCTCTTCGGTTGGGAAGTGGCCGGTGGCCTGGTACAAACCCTTGACTAGCTGATGGGCCTTCTCCCAAACCTTTAGATCTCGAAAGTCTTTCATCCTGACTCTTCGCTGTCGGCTCGCTCACCACGTCAGCCCAACGCGGGCTCGATGCACAATCTGGGCGTGAAGTAGACACGGCGCCACATCCAGAGTAGGAAGATGTCACGACAACCCTTTCCCACGCTGGAGGACGCCGTGAAACAGTTTTGCCTCTCCTGCCATTTCAGTGGATCCTCTCGAGGGTGAGACCGCCACAGTTTAGGTAGACGAGACTGATGAGAGCTTCGGCAGAGTGGAGTCCAAAGCTGCGGTGGCTCAGCAGCCGGATTTTGTTGTTCATTCCTTCGAGTCGGCCGTTGCTGAGTCTCCACGTGACCCACGCGATGACGCCATCGAAGTGGCTGCGGATCATCTTCGCCGCGCGTTTGACGGGCTCTATCCTCGAGCTCATAGCGCGCCGCAGCCATCCTCGGAGAAACTTCTTGGCCCATGTCTCGGTTTTGTAGGTGTAGAGGTCCATGAAGTCGTCGCGCAGAAGCATGGCGCGGTAGAGGCGACGATTAGCTCGCACCTGCTCGCGGAGTACCCGTTTGTCTTTCGCGCTGCGGTTGTGTTTGGCCTTGAGAAGGGGAAACTTGGTGTTCTTGAGGTTGCGTCGGGCAGTCCCTTTGAGCTCGCGCACCAGCTCGCGCCGGGTCTTATCCACGGCCTCGTTCAGATGCTTGACGATGTGGAAGCGGTCAAAGATCACCCGTGCCTGAGGAGCCTTTTTGCCGACGACAGTTATGTACGGCTCCCACATGTCCATGCTGAGGTCCGGACTCCGAACAGGTCCAAGTGCCGCCAGTAGCGATTGTAGCGATCTTTGTTCTTGCGGACCTTTCGTCCGCAAATCCCGCACAGAGGCTTCCTCCTCCGTGGTACTACATCCACCACCACTCTGGCTTTGTCCGCCTGGAAGTGGAAACCTCGGACCCACAGGCCTTGCAATCCGATGAGCTTGTTGACTAACGTAGTAACGCGCATCGCGGGAACGCTCTTTTCTCTTTCGGAAAAAAAGATTCTAGCGTTCTCGCCGATGCGCATCTACACATGGCTTACCCTCTCAACCCACGGGCCTCACCAAATGCCACTGCCCCTCAGCGGGAGACGAGGCTGTGGGAAACGCCCTCACGGTTCTGGTCGTTCAGACCTTGCTCACGACTGAGTTCTCTTCGAAGCCTGGAAGGGCGTTTTCCATAGCCTCCACTAATCGAGCCCCCCCTTCCTTATTCCATATGAACTGAGCGCGTGCGCTCCATCGCCTAAAGGCGATGGGTTCACGTCGCCGACTAAAGTCGGCTTGTCCTTGCCTCGTTTCACTACTCACTGACCTTGAAAGAATCGTCGTCCTGGGGCACGGCACCCTGCAACTCTATATACTTCGCTATCACCTCATCCGTCACGTTGCCCGTTGTCACCACGAAGTAACCCCGTACCCGTAGGTGCCGACCCCAGAACTCCTTCCGCATCGTCCGTAAGTCGCGCATCAGACGATTCGACGTCTTACCCTTGATCAACTGCATCACTCGACTCGGCGACAAATTCGGCGGCACGCTCAGCAACAGGTGCACGTGCTCAGGCCGCACATGACCCTTCAGTATTTCTATCTGGTTCCGAGCACAGATCTCCCGGATGAGATCCCGGAGACGAACCGCTACATCCCCTCTCAAGGCCGGCTTGCGGTACTTCGTGATAAATACGAAGTGATAGTTTAACTGATACGTCGTGTGCGATGATTTACGATATCCTTTCACCTCGGGATCGTACCCCAAGCCTCCTAAAGGCTTCGCCTAAAGGCGAGGGATTTCAACCATCCCCGAGTGGGACATTAATCTTTCTTGTATATATATCAGGAGGGGCCTGTGGGCGCTCGTGGGAAACGCGAAGCGTTTTCCAAGCGATTGTGGAAAACGCCGCTCCACGTTTGTACATGCTCACAACCTTTCCCTAAACGCCTTTCTCGCCCTGAGTTTCCGGCGTTTTCCACAATCGCGGCAGCGTCCATAGGCCATGCCCTCCAACACAAATCAGATCCCCCGAAACGACAGGAGAACCGTTTCATTATCCGCGAATGAATTAGAAGAAAAAACGGCCTAATCACTCATGGCGCGGCTCAGTCGCCGGATCGCTTCTTCGATTTGATCCTCGCGGACGAAGCTGTAGGAAAGACGCAGAAATTTGGCGCCGTCACCATCGGAGAAAAAAGGCGGGCCGGCGACGAAAGCGGTCTTCTGCTCTTCGATCGCACGGCGCAAGAGCGCCTCGCTATCCGTATCTTCGGCCAGGCGCACCCAGATAAAGAACCCGCCGCCGGGGTGGACCCAGCTGGCATCCGATGGAAAATGCGCGGTCATTGCACGCTCCATGACGTCGCGCTTGCTGCGGTAGAGCTCAATCGACCGCTGCACTTGCGCGTCGATGAGACCCCGGGTACCATAGTCGTGGAGGAGTCGTTGGGTGAGCGTATTGGCGCATTGGTCCGTGCCGAGCTTGCAAAGCCCGAGCCGCTCGATGAGCGCGGGCTCCGCCGCGACCCAGCCAAGCCGCGCGCCCGGACCAAAGATCTTCGAGAACGTGTGGATGAAGAGGACGTTCTCCGGATCGAGCGCTTTGAGCGGCGGGACCGCCTCGCCGTCATAGACGAGCTCACCGTAAGCGTGGTCTTCTGCGATGCGCACCTGGTAACGCCGGCAAAGCTCCACGAGCCTCTCCCGACGCTGAAGGTCCATGGTGCGCCCCGACGGGTTTTGGAACGACGGATTCGTGTAGAGAAGCCGGGGGCGCACGCCTTTCTGGTCAAGCTCCCGGAGACGCTGTTCGAGAGCTTCCGGGTCGAGACCCTGATCGTCGAGAGGGACCGGGACGATGCGGGCTTCGTAGGTGCGGAAAACATGAAGCGCCATCATGTAGGTCGGCGCTCCGACGAGGACGGTATCCCCTTTGTCGAGAAGCGCCATCGCACACAAGTTCAATCCATCGACGCCTCCAGAGACGACGAGAATGTTCTCGGGCGACAACGAGACGCCGCAGCGCTCGGCCATCCGACCGGCAATCCACTCCCGAAGCTGGCCATAGCCCGCATTCGGCCCGTAATTGAGCGCCGCCGCGCCCTCGTCGCGCAAGACGCGGTCCATCGACTCGCGAACCGCATCGAGATCGAAGACCGCGGGATCTGGAAGCCCACCAGCGAGCGAGATGACGTCGGGACGCTCGGCGAGGTCGAGAATCTCCGTGACCGAGCGCGAGGGCTCGAAGAGGGCCATGCGCCGCGAGAGATCAGTCGTTCGGGTATCCATAAGGAAAACGCTCCTTGAACGCCCACGCGGTCTCGACGATCCGATCGAGCGACGGGAATCGAAGCTCCCAGCCAAAAACTTGACGAATTTTCTCGGACGTCGCCACGAGACGGGGCGGGTCGCCCGAACGCCTCGGCGCGACCTCGCGAGGCACTTCCTTGCCGCTCACACGCTCGACAGCGTCAATCACTTCGAGAACGGAATGGCCCGTCCCGGTGCCGAGGTTGAAGCTCGCCGAAGCACCTCCACCCCGCAGGTGCTCGAGCGCTTGCACGTGGGCGACGGCGAGATCCTGAACGTGGATGTAGTCACGGATGCAGGTGCCGTCGGGCGTGTCGTAGTCGTCGCCGAAAATGGAGAGATGGTCGCGCTGTCCCATCGCGGCTTCGCAGGCGACCGGGATCAAATGGGTCTCGGGGCGGTGGTCTTCCCCGAGGTCGCCTTTTTCGTGCGCGCCCGCGGCGTTGAAGTAGCGCAGGTTGACGTGGCGAATGCCCCGCGCGACTTCGAAATCTTGAAGAGCCCACTCGAAGACGAGCTTCGTCCGTCCGTAAGGATTGATCGGCCGCTGCGGATGGTCCTCGGCAATGGGGACGCGTTCCGGGTTCCCGTAGGTCGCGCAGGTCGACGAGAAGATCAGTGCCGACACCCCATGGCGCGCCATGGCGGAGATGAGCTCGAGCCCGCCGCCGACATTGTTCCGGTAGTACTTCTCTGGATCTTCGACCGATTCCCCGACACAGGTCTTCGCTCCGAAATGAAGAACGGCGTCGAAAGGCTCGCGGCCGAGCACTTCGTCGAGTGACTCTGCGATGTTCGGCCCGGCTAAATCCGCGCGCACGATCTCGGCGCCGCCCGCAGCGACGACGTGCCCCGCGCTTAGGTCATCGAGAATGACAACGCGCTCGTCGCGCTCGAGAAGCTCCCCTACCGTATGGGAGCCGACGTAGCCGGCGCCCCCAGTGACGAGGAGCGCGGCCACGTCAGCGACGCCCCACGCCGAAATAGGAGAACCCGAGATCTCTCAGCTTGTCTGGATTGTAGATGTTGCGCCCGTCAAAGATGACTGGCTTTCTGAGCAAGTCGCGGATGCGGACGAAGTCGGGCTCGCGGAACTCGTTCCACTCGGTGACGAGCACGAGACCGTCGGCGCTGTCGCAAGCCTCGTAGCTCTTGCGGCAATACGTCACGCTGCCTTCGACACTCGCGAGATGCCGGCGCGCCTCGTCCATGGCTTCGGGATCGTAGACACGGACCGAGACGCCTTCATCGATGAGGGCATGGATCAGCGCGAGCGCCGGTGCCTCGCGCATGTCATCGGTGCGGGGCTTGAACGCGAGCCCCCAGACCGCGAGACATTTTCCTCTTAAACCATCGCCAAAATGATCGCGGATCTTCGAGACCAGATAAACCTTCTGGGTTTCGTTCACCCGCTCGATGGCTTCGATGAGCTCGAGCTTGACGCCGATATCACGCGCCGTCTTCAAAAGCGCGCGGATATCTTTCGGAAAGCAGGATCCGCCATAGCCGACGCCGGGAAAAAGGAACGGGTGTCCGATGCGGCTATCGGCGCCGAGAGCGCGGCGTACGTTCGCCACATCCGCCCCGACGTTCTCGCACAGCCGTGCGATCTCATTCATGAAGCTGACGCGGCTCGCGAGCATCGCGTTGGCGGCATATTTTGTGACTTCGGCGCTCTCGGGGTCCATCACGAGGACAGGATTGCCGGTACGCATGAAGGGCCGGTAGAGCTCTTTCATGAGCTCCGCCACCGCAGGATCGTCCGTGCCCACAACGATGCGGTCGGGGCGCAGAAAGTCGTCGATCGCCGCGCCCTCTTTCAAGAACTCGGGGTTCGAGACAACGGCAACCGGGTGACGCGTGATTCCTGTGATTGTCTTCTTGACGGAGCGGTTTGTGCCGACGGGGACCGTGCTCTTGAGGACGACGATCTTGTACTCGTCCATGGCGCGGCCGATGCCTTCCGCGACGGCGAGAACGTGCGACATGTCCGCCGAGCCGTCTTCACTCGTCGGCGTGCCGACTGCGATGAAGAGAATCTTCGACTGCCGCACCGCGTTGTCGAAATCCGTCGCGAAGCTCAGACGTTCTTCGTTTACGTTCCGCTTCACGAGCTCCGCAAGCCCAGGCTCGTAGATAGGGATTTCGCCACGCTTCAAGCGATCAATTTTCTCTTCATCGATATCGACGGCGATAACATGGTTCCCGTTCTCGGCGAGACAAGCCGATACGACGAGGCCGACATAACCCGTTCCTACAACTGAAATATTCATCCACCCTCTTTCTAACGTAGCGGGCCAAGCCAGTTATTTTATCGCGCGAACAAGTGTCCTGCCAGGTAGGGCTAACGGAGACGGTAAAGCGGCGCGAGATGCTAACATCGCGGAAACATGGCGAAGCTCACCATTGGTGTCGATTTCCGTCCGGCGCTGTCACGCGCGACGGGCGTCGGCCGTTACTTCGAGGGACTCGTCGGAGGTCTAGGCCGCGTCGACCGCGAGAACGACTACGTGCTGTTCTCAAGCTCCTGGAAAGAGCGCCCTGAGCTGCGGCCCCGGCCGGAGAATTTCCGGCTCGTCGACCGCCGCGTCCCCGTCCGTGTTCTGAACGCGCTCTGGCACCGGTTCGAGACCCCTTCGCTCGACTGGCTCGCCGGCGAGCGTCTGGACGTGGCGCATTCGCCGACCCCCCTCATTTTACCTACCCGTCGCGGCCGTACCATCATCACTATATGCGACCTATTCTTCCTGGAGCGGCCCGAGGCCACGAGCCGCGAGATCCGACGGGATTATGTGAGCTTAGTGCGCTCTCATGTCAGAAGGGCCGACGCTATCCTCGCCATCTCCGAGACTACGGCACGTGACGTCCAAGACAAGCTCGATGTCCCTCCCGAGCGGATCACCGTGATCCACGCCGGGCTCGACAGCCGATTCTCGGCGCCCGCCGAAGGGGTCCCCGCCGCGCGGGAGGACTACATCCTCACGGTCGCCTCGCTCGAGCCGCGCAAGAACCTCCCGAAGCTCCTGGAAGCGTTCGCCCTCCTGCGGGAGGGGGGCTTCGACGGCCGCTTGCGCATCGCGGGCGGCGGGGGGCTCGATACGCCGCGCATCAACGAGACGATCCGCCGGCTGGGGCTCGAAGAGAGCGTCGAAAAGCTGGGCTACGTCAACAGAGAAGCTCTGGTAGCGCTTTATCGAGCGGCGCGCGTCGTGGTGATGCCGTCTCTCTGGGAGGGTTTCGGGCTTCCGCTTCTGGAAGCGATGGCATCGGAAACGCCCCTCGTCGCCTCCGATATTCCAGTCCATCGCGAAGTGGCGGGAGACGCGGCGCTTTTCGCCGCGCCCGGGGACAGACGAGCGCTCGCGGACGCCATCGAGCGCGCGTGGTGCGACCGAGAGCTCCGCGCACAGCTCGTCACACGAGGCTTGGAGCGAAAAGGGCATTTCTCTTGGGACGCGTCCGCCAAAAAAGCGCGCGCCCTCTACGAGCACGTTGCAGGTAAAGTGTGATGGAGCTCTCCATCGCCATCGTGAGCTACAACGCTCGGGACGAACTCGAGAACTGTCTCCGTTCGATCCTCGAGAACACGGACGGGTGCGAGTTCGAGATCGTCGTCACCGACAACGCGTCGACCGATGGCAGCGTTGCGCTGGTCGAGAGCGGCTTTCCGAGCGTCGCTATCGAACGCTCTTTTGAGAATGTCGGTTTTTCCCGGGCATCGAACCGTTCTTGGAGGCGGGCCCGTGGGGAGCTCGTGTTGTTCTTGAACAGCGACACCATCGTCCCGAAAGGCGCCATCGCGACGATGGTCGCACACATGAAGGCGCGGCCCGAGATCGGAGCGCTCGGTCCGCGCTTGCGCAACGCAGAAGGTGCTCTCGAGATGTCCTTCGGAGCGATGTTGTCGCTCGCCGCCGAAGCTTGGCAGAAACTTCTGAACGCGGGTTATCGCGACGGCGCCGGTCCGCTGCGGGGTTTCGTCGAGGCGCGACTCGCGCGCGAGCGGGACGTCGACTGGGTGAGCGGCGCGTGTCTGATGACGCGCCGGGATCTGCTCGCAACGATTGGCGGCTTCGACGAATCGTTCTTTCTGTATTCCGAGGACGTCGATCTGTGCGCGCGCATTCGCGCCCAAGGCAAGAAGGTCGTCTTCACACCCGACGTCGAGGTGACCCATCTGCGAGGCCGCTCGACGTCCCAGCTTCCCAACGAGGCGTTCGTGGAGTCCCAACGAAGCCGCTTGCACTTCTACGCGAAACATTACGGCCAGCCGCGTCTCGGATTCCTGAAGCTCTACATGACAGCGAGGCTCGGCCTGGCATATATTTTTCGCCCGTCATTGCGGGACACCTACGGCGAGGCCCTGCGCCTTTTGGTACAAGGAGACCACTAATGAAAGCCTGGAGCTGGAAGCCGCCGGGAGAGCCCTCTTTTCGGCGAGCCGAGCACCGGCGCCACTCCTCGCCACTCCGCGCCACTCCGGGCACGACAGGCCCGGGCCATTCGGGAGAACGATGAAAATCGCGATCATCACGCCGGGAAGCGAGCCGTTCCTACAGGGGCTAGTGACCGGAAACGAGGTCACCGCGCGTCGATGGGAAGAGGTGTTGCAGAAGCTCGGCCACGATCCCGTGGTGCTCGAGCAATATGGGAACGAAGAAGCCGACCTTCTCATAGCGCTCCACGCTCGCAAGAGCTCCGCGTCGATCGAAGCGTTCAAAGAGTCTTTCCCCGCTAAACCGCTCGTGGTCGCGATGACCGGTACCGACCTCTATCAAGATTTACCGGATGACGAAACCGTACTCCGCTCGCTCGAGATTGCGACGCATATCGTCGTGCTCCAGCCGGGTGGGCTCGATATTCTCAACGCATCGCTCCGCCCGAAGACGATAGTGATCTATCAATCCGCGCAGCCGATCGTGCGCACGATCACGAAAGCGGCCAATTGTTTCCAGGCCTGCCTCGTGGCGCATCTTCGCGATGTCAAGGACCCGCTGCTCGCGGCCGAAGCCGCGTCCATGCTTCCGAAAGCGTCCCGGGTGCAGGTCGTGCACGCTGGCGCGGCGGGGTCTTCGGAGATGGAAAAACGCGCGAAAGACGCCGCGACCAAAAACGCGCGCTATCGCTGGATTGGCCCGGTTCCGCACGAGGAAGCCAGGCTTCTTATTGCGCACAGCCATATACTTTTGTTGACGTCGCACTCCGAAGGCGGCGCGAACGTGCTCTCCGAAGCCCTCGCGCTCGGCACCCCCATCCTCGCAAGCCGGGTGCCAGGCGTCGAAGGTCTGCTAGGTGGGTACTTCCCCGGATATTTCCCCGCGGGAGACGCGGGGAGCCTGGCGACACTTCTCGAACGGGCAGAGCATGACGAAGTGTTCTACCGGAGGCTCGAGCTCGCCGGTGAAAAGCTCGCCGCGATGGTGGCGCCCTCCCGGGAGCTTCATTCCTGGCAGCAATTGCTCGACTCCATGGCGTGACGGTCGATCTAGAAGAATCTCATTCGTCTCCAAAATGAAAGGGGATGAAAGGAGAAACGACATGCAATATGCGCTGCTGATTTATTCCGACGAGGCGAAGGAGCGCAAGCGGAAGTCTGAGCGACTACTATCTCCTCCACGCGGCACGCGCGGCGCCGCTCCGGCCGACTGGAAGAGGCCGCCTCCGCCTACGAAGAAGCCCTCGCCCACGTCACGAACGACACCGAGCGCAGCTATCTGAGGCGCCGTCGCCGCGCCGTGGCGCGGTTGGGTTGACATCGCGGCATCTGCCTACTAGAATTCCTCACCCGACTGAGCGCGTGCGCTCCATCGCCTAAAGGCGATGGGTTCACGTCGCCGACTAAAGTCGGCTTGTCCTTGCCTCGTTTCACTACTCACTGACCTTGAAAGAATCGTCGTCCTGGGGCACGGCACCCTGCAACTCTATATACTTCGCTATCACCTCATCCGTCACGTTGCCCGTCGTCACCACGAAGTAACCCCGTGCCCGTAGGTGCCGACCCCAGAACTCCTTCCGCATCGTCCGTAAGTCGCGCATCAGACGATTCGACGTCTTACCCTTGATCAACTGCATCACTCGACTCGGCGACAAATTCGGCGGCACGCTCAGCAACAGGTGCACGTGCTCAGGCCGCACATGACCCTTCAGTATTTCTATCTGGTTCCGAGCACAGATCTCCCGGATGAGATCCCGGAGACGAACCGCTACATCCCCTCTCAAGGCCGGCTTGCGGTACTTCGTGATAAATACGAAGTGATAGTTTAACTGATACGTCGTGTGCGATGATTTACGATATCCTTTCACCTCGGGATCGTACCCCAAGCCTCCTAAAGGCTTCGCCTAAAGGCGAGGGATTTCAACCATCCCCGAGTGGGACATTAAATCATATGGAATTCGCCCCTTGCGGGCGCATGTGAGAAGCATCGGGAGCCACGACTCCAATGGCGACGCAGTTCGATAGGCTACGAACAATTGGACGGATGGCCCCGAAGACACCGGCGACGGCCGCGGTCTTCCAGGATGGCCAAAAGCTCGCCTTCGGGGTCGTCGTCAACATGTCGATCACAGGCGCTTGCATCGTGACCGATCGCCGGCTCGTGGAAGGGCACAATATGACCCTCAAGCTTTCGCTCTACAAGCAGCCGGAGCTCTTCGAGATCCAGGCGCGCATCGTTTGGGTGCGAAAAGCCGGAGCGCGAGAGCTAGGCGTCGGGGGCTGCAGCTCCACGGCGTCAAGTTCATGGAATCAAGCACGACCCTCAAAGCCCGGCTTCACACCGTCCTCGGCGGGGACGCCTTCGTCGACGTGTTCAGCCCGTCGACCGAGCTCGACGTTCTTCAGAGCGAGCTCGCGGTTGAGCTCAAGAACCTCGGCGCCAAGATGAATCAAACGACGGGCGACGAATCGTGATATCGTTCTCGAAGTTTGCATGGAGCATCTGGGCCGATGAGGGCGTAGCGGATCATGCGGATCGCGATCGACGTCCGCAAGATCAAAGATTTCGGTATTGGGACCTACCTTCGAAATTTAGTCCGGCACCTTCCCGCGCTCGACGCGGATAACGACTACTACCTCCTGGGTTATCGGCACGACGAGGCGCTCCTACGCTCATTGTCCTCCCTATCCTCAAAGTTCCAGATTTCCTTCGTCAAAGCGCGTAACTATTCGCTCTCGGAGCACGTCACGATCCCGATCGTGCTCAAGCGGATTCGGGCCGACCTCTACCATGCGCCTCACTACGTGCTGCCCTTTTTCACGCCGTGCCGCTCCGTCGTCACCGTCCACGACGTCATCCACCTCTTATTTCCGCAATACTTGCCTTCGGCCTCGGCCAAGCACTACGCGAAGTTCATGATCGGCCGAGCGGTCGAAAAAGCGCGGGTCGTCATGACGGTCTCGAAAGCGTCCAAGCGCGACTTGCTCGGATTTTTCGATGTCGACGAAGCCAAGATCCGCGTCATCCCGAACGGCATCGATCCCATTATGACGGAGGAGCTCGAGCCGGGCGCGATCGACCGGCTGCGGCAGCGCTTCCAGCTCAAAGGCAGGAACGCGCTCTTCGTCGGCAACATCAAACCTCACAAAAACGTCGAACGCTTGATCGCGGCCTTGGCCAAGCTGCGCGACGACACGTCCTTCTCAGATGTCAACCTCATCGTCGTCGGGGACGAAATGTCGAAATATCCCTCGCTGCGGCGCGCTGTCGAACGACACAAAGTGCGCGGCAAAGTTCGCTTCTTTGGCTTCGTTCCCGAGCTGACGCTCGTAGCTTTGTACCGCGCCGCCGACGTGTTCGTATTTCCATCTTTGTACGAAGGCTTCGGCCTTCCGCCACTCGAAGCGATGGCCAACGGCACGCCGGTGATCACGTCCAAGATTTCGTCGCTTCCCGAAGTCGTGGGCGATGCCGCGCTCACCGTCGACCCCTATAACGTCGATGAGATCGCCGAGGCCATGAAAAAAGTCCTGACCGATGAGGCGACGCGTGAGCGGCTAAAGCAGAAAGGCCGTCTTCGCGCCGAACGTTTCTCGTGGGAGGAGGCGGTGGCGCAGATCCAAAAGACTTACATGACCGCTCTCTCCTGATATGCGCGTCGCCCTCGTCCACGACTGGCTCACCGGCTTGCGCGGTGGCGAGAAAGTTCTCGAGGTTTTCTGCGAGCTCTTTCCCGACGCGACGCTTTTCACACTGCTGCACGTCGCGGGTGTTACGAGTCCCCGGATCGAGTCGCTTCCGATCCGCACCGCGTTCACGCAAAAGCTTCCGGGGGTGGAGCGACTATATCGCTGGTATCTGCCGCTCCACCCCTGGGCCATCGAATCGCTCGATCTCGACGGATTCGATCTCGTGCTCTCGAGCTCGCATTGCGTCGCAAAAGGGGTCCAGCCGGCCGAGGGCGCACTTCACATATGCTACTGCCATACGCCAATGCGCTACGTTTGGGACCGGTTTCAGGACTATTTCGGCTCGGGGTTGAAGGCCAAGCTTCTCTACGGCCCCGTTGCAAAGAAGCTTCGCGCCTGGGACCGCGCCTCGGCTAGCCGCGTCGATCATTTCGTCGCCAACTCGACTTATGTCGCAGAGCGCATCGAGAAGTATTACGGGCGCGCTACCGATGCCGTGATCCCACCGCCGGTCGACACCGACTTCTACGTGACGTCCGAGTCCGATGGCGAATCCGACGGCCAATCCTTCTGCCTCGTGGTGTCCGCCCTCGTACCGTATAAAAGAATCGATCTCGCCATCGAGGCGTTTCGCCATCGGAAAGACGAGCTCGTGATCGTCGGAAGCGGGCCGTCGGCAGCGCGGCTAAAGGCAACGGCACCCCCAAACGTCCGTTTTCTCGGCTGGGCCGATGATGCGACCCTGCGTGAGCTGTACCAAACCTGTCGCGCTTGCTTGCTTTTGGGAGTCGAGGATTTTGGGATCGTGCCTCTCGAGGCGCAAGCATGCGGCGCGCCGGTCGTCGCCTACGGTAAAGGGGGCGCTCTCGACACAGTGCGCGATGGAGAAACAGGCGTATTTTTCCACGAGCCCACACCCGAAGCCCTATCGCGCGCCATTGACAAGGTATACTCGCTAGGAGTAAATAAAAAGCTGCTCCGGGAGTGGGCGCTCGGCTTCTCGCGAGAAACGTTTCAAAACCGCATGAGAGAGTTCATTACGACCCGTGCCAAAGCGGCCGGTCTCTAACAAGCTGGTCATCTGGTCATCTGCTTAATGGTCAAACAGCAAAGCCGGATTTGGACAGGCATTTACTTGGCCGGTGATCTTGTCGCCACGTTTGCTGCTTTCGCCCTCGCCTATTTCGTACGATTCGAGAGCGGCTGGT
The DNA here is from genome assembly GCA_965197495.1 of Candidatus Marinacidobacterales bacterium. Lineage (GTDB taxonomy): Bacteria > Acidobacteriota > Vicinamibacteria > Marinacidobacterales > SMYC01 > SMYC01. Next base: position 6,182,527 of record OZ240210.1, on the reverse strand, counting down.
TCCACGTCACCAAAGGCATCAACCCCTTCAGCCAGTACTTGCTGCTTTTGCCGCTCATCATTCTTCTTTGGCCTCCCCTCTTCTACGCGCACGGGCTCTACAGCTTGAAGCGGCTCCGCTCGCGCTCGGACGAGCTGTTCTCGATTGTCTGGGCGGTGTTGATGGGGACGGCCGTGACTCTCTTCGTGGCCCTCTATGCCCGCGTTTACTACCTCTATGGTCCGCCCGAGGTCTCCGGACGGTACGAGTTCTCCCAGCTCGTGCTCGGCTTGTTCGTCATCTTCGACATCACGGCTCTCACCGTCGCGCGCACCGTCATCCGCCGCGAGCGCGAAGCCCGCTGGCGCCGTGGCGAAGGCCTCAGGAGCATCTTGATTGCCGGCGCCGGCCAGCTTGGACGCACCGTCGCCGACAAGTTGATCGACCACCAAGAGATGGGTTTTCGGGTAACCGGATTTCTCGACGATAAGCTGCGCGGCGAGTTCGCGGGCCATCGCGGCATCCCGATCCTCGGCGGGGTCGACGACGTGGGCGACATCGTCTCTAGCGCGACGGTGGACTCGCTCTACATCGCGCTGCCACTCGAAGCGCACGAAAAGATCCGCCACCTCGTCGCCTTCGCGAACCGCGAGGCACTCGACGTCAAAGTCGCCTGGGACTACTTGACCGATGTGGCGCTTCACGCTGGGGTCGAAGATCTCGATGGGATGCCGATCATCAATCTCTCCCAGCCCCCTATCCGCGGCTGGAATTGGCTCGTGAAGCGCGTCATGGACATGGCGGTCTCTGGCGCACTTCTCGCCCTCCTCGCCATCCCTTTCGCCGTCATCGCCGTCCTCATCAAACTCACCTCCAAGGGTCCGGTGTTCTACACGCAAGAGCGAATGGGTCTCGACAACAAGCCCTTCACGATTTACAAGTTTCGGTCGATGCAAGACGAGGCCGAAAAAGAGACCGGACCCGTTTGGGCCGTTTCGGAGGATCCGAGACGTACCGGCCTTGGCGAGCTTCTGCGCCGCTTCAGTGTCGACGAGCTGCCTCAGCTCTATAACGTGCTCAGAGGAGACATGTCTCTCGTGGGGCCGCGGCCGGAGAGGCCGAACTTTGTCCAAGAGTTCAAGAGCCGCATCCCGAAATACATGCTTCGCCACAAGGTCAAATCCGGCATGACCGGCTGGGCACAAGTGAACGGCTGGCGCGGCAATACTTCCATCGAGAAGCGGATCGAGCACGACCTCTACTACATCCAGAACTGGTCGCTCACGCTCGATCTCCAAATCCTCTGGCGCACTTGGCGCGCCATTCTCCAGAAGCACGCATTTTGACGAAACGCTCGCTCATTACCGGCGCGGCCGGATTCATCGGCTCGCACCTCGTCGACTATCTACTTGCCCGGGATCACGAAGTCATCGGGATGGACAACTTCATCACCGGCAACCCGGCCAACCTCGCGCATATCAAGACCCCCCGGTTCACGCTCGTCGAGCACAACGTCACGGAAGAGATTCACATCGACGGCGCGATCGACTACATCCTTCACTTCGCAAGCCCTGCGAGCCCCATCGACTATCTCGAGCTTCCCATCCAGACACTGAAAGTCGGATCGCTCGGAACGCACAAAACTTTGGGCGTCGCGAAAGCGAAGAAAGCAGCGTTTCTTCTGGCCTCGACGTCGGAAGTCTATGGCGATCCGCTCGTCCATCCGCAGACGGAAGATTATTGGGGCAACGTCAATCCGATCGGACCACGCGGCGTCTATGACGAGGCGAAGCGCTTCGCCGAAGCGATGAGCGTCGCCTATCGCCGCTACCACGGCGTCGACGTAAAGGTCGCGCGTATCTTCAACACCTATGGGCCGAGAATGCGCGTTCGAGACGGCCGCGCAATCCCTGCCTTCGTGAGCCAAGCGCTCACGGGCGAGCCGATCACGGTGTTCGGCGATGGACAACAGACCAGAAGTTTTTGCTTCGTAGAGGACCTCGTCGAAGGTCTGTGCCGCCTCGTGTTCTCGGAACATCCCGGCCCCGTCAATATCGGAAACCCAGCCGAGATGACGATGCTCGAGCTCGCGAAAGTCATCGTCGAGATGACGGGCTCGAAGAGTGAGATAACGTTCAAGCCGCTGCCCGAAGACGATCCGAAAATACGCCAGCCCGATATCACCCTCGCGAACAACCTCCTCGATTGGAGCCCGAAAGTCAGCCTCGAGGACGGCTTGACGCAGACAATCGCTTATTTCAGGCAAGCGCTCGGGCTTTGAGTCTGCGTTCAGGCTATCGGCTACCAGCTACCTGCGGCTGACGGCTGAGCGTGATAACATCCTCCGCTCAAGGAGGTTGGATGGGCACAGTCGGCCGGGTTGCTCTCCTTGCGGCATCCTTACTTGCGCCACAGGTAGTGCAGTGCCAGACACTTTCCTTTGCTACTGGCAATCCTTCGGGAATCTATTATCCACTTGGAGGCGGGCTCGCCTCCATCTGGTCTCGTTACGTCGACGGCATCAACATCAAAGCTGAAGTGACGGCGGGGTCGGTGACCAACCTCGTACAGGTCGCCAAGCGCGAAAGCCATGTCGGCTTCGCCCAGGGGGACTCGGTCGCGGACGCGGTCGCCGGGCAGGGACGCTTTCCCTATGCGCTTCCGCTCGCGATCCTCGGCAAGATGTATCCGAACGTCGTTCACCTCGTGACGGTCGAGGGCTCGGGCATTACATCGGTCGAGGATTTGAAGGGCAAGAAGGTTTCCGTTGGCCCGCCTGGCTCGGGAAATTTCGTGACCGCGTGGAACATCCTCAAAGCACTCGGGATCACCGAGAGCGACTTTACTGTTCGCCAGCTCAATTACTCGGAGACGTCGAACGGGCTCAAGAACGGCACGATCGACGCGGGTTTCATCGCCGGCGGGCTCGGCATCGCTGCGGTAGTGGAGCTCGCCGTCACGCGCAAGATCGCTCTCGTTCCCTTCACGGATGACGAAATGAAGAAGGTGACGGCGCACATCCCCGCTTATTCCGCGTTCTCGGTGCCGCCAGGGATCTATCGCCGCGTTGACGAGCCGGTCCAGACCCCGTCACTCTGGAACCTCCTGGTCGTCCATCGTGAGATGGATGAGGACGTGGCGTACCGGCTCATCAAAGCGTTGTTCGACTTTCTTGGGAGCTTGGAGAACATCTCGCAAGTGGCCCGGTTCATCGTCCCCGAATCCGCAGCTTCAATAGGCTCCCTGCCGCTTCACCCCGGCGCCAAACGTTACTATGACGAGATCCTCGGAACCACACGGGCAAGAGCAGCCAAGTAGCGCATCGGCCCGCATCGAGGAGACTCTTTTGAAGATCGCCTTCGGTGGCGCCATAGCTCTATCTTGCTTCCAGCTCTGGCAGAGTGTCACGGGCTCGATCGGCGCCACGTTCATGCGCCCGGTCCATCTCACTTGGGTGCTCGTGCTCACCTTTCTCTACCATCCGTCTGTGCGCGACCCGGCTTCGAGCCGTTACCGCCTCGGCCGCGGCGTAGACCTCGCGCTCGCGGCACTCGCGCTCTATAGCGGCTATGTCATTTTGAGCTTCGACTATCGCGCGATCGACCACATCCTGAACGGTCTCGAACCCCACGATTTCATCGCCGGGCTCTTATTCGTCGCGCTTTTGTTCGAAGCGACCCGGCGCTCGATCGGCTGGGTCATGGTCGCCATCGGCGGCGTCTTCATCTTCTACAACGCCTACGGAAACTTTCTCCCCGACCTCGTGGCCAATCGCGGCTTTACCTTCGAGCGGATCGTACGCTTCCAAGTCTTTTCCGGCGCCGGGATCTTCGGAACGCCCCTCGGAATCGCCGCGGGCACCGTGTTCATGTTCGTGTTGTTTGGGGCGTTTCTCGAGGTTACGGGCGCGGGGCGTTTTTTCATCAACCTCGCTTTCGCGGCGGCGGGCCGCTACCGCGGCGGCCCCGCCAAAGCGAGCGTCGTCGCTTCCGCGGCGATGGGCTCCATCTCGGGCTCCGCCATCGCGAATACGGTCGCGACCGGCGCGCTCACGATCCCCATGATGAAAAAACTCGGCTACCGCTCCGATCAAGCCGCAGGCATCGAGGCCGCGGCATCGACCGGCGGCCAGATCATGCCGCCCATCATGGGGGCCGGCGCTTTCATCATGGCGGAGTTCACGAGAACGCCCTATAACAACATCGTCGTAATATCGATCGCTCCAGCACTCTTGTATTTCTTGTGTACGCTTCTCTTCGTACACTTGATGGCGGCGAAGCTCGGCCTTCGTGGCCTCTCCGACACGCCGGCGATCGCGAGAACACTGCGGGACGGCTACCACTTCTTCGTGCCGCTCATCGTCGTCACCGTGCTCCTGCTCTTGAACTATTCGCCGCCAATCGTCGGCGCGATCGGAGGCGGCGCGGTCATCCTCACGGGAGCGCTCCGCGCCCGCACCCGCGTCGGTTTCCGAACCATCCTCGATGGCTTGAAACGGGGCGCGGTGATGGCGCTCCCGATCTCCGCGGCCTGCGCCACCGCGGGTATCGTTATGGGCGTCATCGGCCAGACCGGGATCGGCTTGCAGTTCACCGAGTCGGTCGTCGACCTCGCCGGCGGTGCGCTCTGGCTCGCGCTCGTGCTCGTCGCCGTAGCGGCGCTCATTCTCGGGATGGGGCTCCCCGTGACCGCCGCTTACATCGTGATTGCCGTCATGGCCGCTCCCGCGCTTTCAAGCCTGGGCTTGCCGCTCATCGTTGCCCACATGATCATCTTCTGGCTCTCTCAAGCCTCGAACGTGACGCCGCCGATCGCTCTGGCTGCCTTCGCGGGCGCGGGTATCGCCGGAGCGTCGCCGATGCGCGCCGCCGTCGAAGCGCTCAAGCTGTCGGCGGGTTTCTTCATCATTCCGTTGATGATGGCCTATTCGGGCCTCTTGATGGTCGACGGCGTCTCGCTGGCAGACGGGCTCTGGTCGGTCCTCGTTACCGCGGGACTCATCGCTGTTGTTGCGTTCGCGGCGGAAGGCTATGCGTCCGTGCCGACCAAACTCGTCGAAAGAGGGCTCTTCGTACTCTCGGCTGTCATGCTTGCCTATCCCGATACCCGTAGTCGAACGCTCGGACTCGCGTTAGGGCTCGCGGTCTTCGGCGCTAACGTGATCCGAGCGAAGGCAACATCCAATGGGCCCAAAGGAGAATTGGAGGCGCCATGACACGCATGTCGTTGGTCTTGTTCGTCGTCTCGTGGACGGCCCTCGCGAGCGCTCAGACGAATCCACTATGGACCGAGGAAAAGGTCAAAAACTATCTCCCGCACATGAGCTGGCCCGAAGTCGAGGCGCTCGCCGAGCGCACCGATATGGTGATTATCCCTGTCGGCTCGCTCGAGCAGCATGGTCCTCAGCTTCCCATCGGAACGGACGCGTTGAACGGAATCGAGCGAGCGAAGCTCATCGCACAAAAGACCGACGTGCTCGTCGCGCCGATCCTGCTGCCTGGCAACTCGCCCTATCACATGGAGTTCGCGGGAACGATCACACTGTCGCTAGAGACGATCCAAGCCGTCTATGTCGAGGCAGCCGCGTCGCTCATGAAACACGGCTTCACCCGCTTTCTCATCTTGAACGCGCATGGCGGCAATCGCGTCGTCTCACGCTTCATCGCCGACCGCATCAATCACGAGACCGCCGGGATCGCGGTCGAGCTCGGCGAGGCTGCCGGCCCGTTCATGGCGCGGCGTTCCTCGACACCAGAGACCTCAACCTTGGTCGCGCCGCGCCAATTCGACCGTCACGGCGGCGTCGGCGAAACATCGAGCGCTCTTTACTTGATCCCGGAGCTCGTCGAGCTCGAGAAAAGCGAGCTCGCCGAGCTGGCGATTCCGGAACACCTCCAGGCGATGGTACCTTCGATCCTCGAAGGCGACGAGACGGCGCTGCGTGTGTTTCTCGCCGAAGCCCTCAAGGCCGAGGCCACAGGCAAGGGCACGACCGCACGGGACATGTCGACGACTGGAGTGTGGAGCCTACGCAATCCTAATGAGGCGACCGTTGAGCGAGGTCGTGATGCCGCCGAGCGTTTCGTCGACGCAGCCGTCGCGTTCATCGAGCGATGGAACGAGCTCAGGCCCCCTGGCCTTGGCAGAGCCGCTCGACCTCGCTGAGCTCTTTGGGAGCGGCTTCGGTCAAAACGCGCCGCCCGCTTCTCGTGACGAGAACGTCGTCTTCGATGCGCACGCCAATCCCGCGATAGCGTTCCGGCACAGAACGATCGCGCGGGCTGAAGTAAAGCCCGGGCTCCACGGTCAAGACCATCCCGGCTCGAAGGCGGCGCGGCTTGCCGTCCGGATCGACATAGCCACCCGCATCATGCACGTCCATCCCGAGCCAGTGGCTGGTGCCGTGCATGAACCAACGGCGGTGAGCCTCTTTCGCTAGAAGCTTCTTCCGCTCTCCCTTCAAGAGGCCGAGCGCACGGAGCCCATCGATGGTAGCGCGGACAGCGGCCTGGTGGGGCGCACTCCACAGCCGGCCCGGCGAGACGGCGCGAAGAGCCGCCTTCTGAGCCCGCAGGACGATCCGGTAAATCTCGGCTTGCGGCTTGGAGAAAGTTCCGGAGACCGGGAAGGTGCGCGTGATGTCCGCGGTGTACATAGCGAGCTCGGCGCCGGCATCGAGAAGTACGAGCTCGCCGCGCCGCATCTTCCGATCGTTCGAGACGTAGTGGAGGATACAGGTGTTCTTCCCGCTCGCGACGATCGACTCGTAACCGTTTCGACGCGAGCCGAGACGGCGAAACGTTGCTTCGACCTCCGCCTGTAGCTCGTACTCCATGATTCCAGGTCGGGCGAACGCCATCGCACGGCGATGCCCCGCGGCACTGATCACGGCGGCGCCATCGAGCGCTTCGATCTCGTCGCGATCCTTGACGAGCCGCTCGGTCGCGATCATCGGCCCGGGATCTTCGATGACGGGATGCGCGGACGGGTTCCCTCGATAATCGGCGATGGCCAGCCTCTCGAAGACACGCTCAAGCGAACGATCCATGAGCCCATCCGCTCCGAGCGTGTAGAACAAGCGTTTCGTTTTCCCGAGAATCACCTCGAGCCGTTCATAGAGCGAGACCATGGGATAGGCCTCGTCGAAACCGAGATGTTTTACCGCGCGGCGCGGACCCAAGCGCGGGCCGTCCCAGATTTCGCGCTCGGGATCGCGTGGCCGTAGAAACAAGATGGCGTGATGCTCGCGCACGCTCGAGCGTGTCGCTACGAGCACGGATTCGGGCTCGTTGAAGCCCGTGAGATAGTGGAAATCACTACCGGGGCGAAAGGCGTGGGCGACGTCCCCATTGCGCACCCGGACGGGCGCCGTCGGCAAAACGAGCAGACCGTCGCCGAGCCGGTTGAGAACGCGTTGACGACGCGCCCGAAAAAGCTCAGATGACATTGAGCTCGGGGACCACGGCTGATTGAAACCGCTCGATGGCATAGGGCGCGATATCGATGCTCGACGCGGCGCCGTCGACGATGAGCTCGGAGGTGACGAGCCCGACCGCGGGCGCGTGCTGCATACCATGCCCGCTGAAACCATTAGCACAGACAAAATTCTCGAGCTCCGGAACCGTCCCGAGAATCGCGTTGTGATCAGGAGAGACTTCGTAGAGCCCGGCCACCGTGCTTTGAATCTCGGCTTCCTCGACTCGGGGGACGCGCGCGATTGCGTGCGCCGTCACTTCGGCGAGAAACTCCCAGTCCACTTGCTGGTTGAAGCTGGGAGGCTCGTTGGGATCCGATTCGCCAATCAACATCCCGCCGCTCTCTTTATGCATGTAAACGCCGCTCCCCCAATCGATGAGAAGCGGAAACCCATCGGGCACCCAGCCCAGGGGCTTGGTGATGAAATATTGGCGTTTCACAGGATCGACCGGGACATCTACGCCCGCCATCGCGCCGACGCCTCGCGCCCAGGGGCCCGCGGCGTTCACGACCCAATCCATCTCCCAGCGATCGTCTTCTGTCCTTAATGCGCGGACCCGGCCACCGTCGACCTCCATGCTCGTCACCTCCGACGAGCGCACGATCTCGACGCCGAGCTTGCGCGCGTTCTTCGCATAGCCCTGCACGATCGCGTGTGGGTTGGCGATGCCATCGGCGCCACAAAACGTCGCGCCGACGAGATCGTCGATGGTGAGAACGGGGACGATGTCGCGCGCTTCTTCCGGCGTCAGCACCTCGACGGGCACGCCGAGCTCCCGTTGCTTCTCCGCGTTGTCTCGAAACATCTCGAAATCGCGCTCCTCGGTCAAGACGAACAAGTAGCCATTGCGCTCGAAGTCGATCGCCTCGCCCATCTCGTCTTCGAACCGATCGAAAGCCGCGATGCTGAGACGCGACATCTCGACGTTCGCGGTAGTCGAGAACTGAAGCCGCACGCCGCCGGCGCATTTCGCCGTCGAGCCCGTCCCGAGCGCCTCCTCGCGCTCGAAAACAACGATCTTCTTCACCCCACGCGCAGCAAGGTGATACGCAATCGACGCTCCGATGATGCCGCCTCCGATGATGGCGACGTCCGCGTTTTTCGTCATAGACACAAGCCAGACGGACACAAGATTGAGAAGCGGGTTTTCATACACAGTTTTTATCACGTCGCGGAAGGCGAGGTACAGTACCTGTTAGGGCGAGCGGAGCGCGGCAACTCCGTCCAAAATGCCCCAGCCCACCAAGCGCGTCGGCGAGCCTGCGTTGTCTGCCGTCGAGCGAATCGCGCGCCGGACGCGCATGACGTTCCAATCGGGATGAGCCTGCAGTAGTAGCGTGACGACGCCCGCGGCGAGCGGGCAAGAGAACGACGTTCCGCTCGAGAGCGCGTACTGATTCGGCGTGGCCGTCCGTTCTCGAAGTAGGGCTCGAAGAACGAGCCACTCTCACAACCGACGAGCTGGGAGAATATTGGCCCGTACGGACGGTCGGGCTAGGTGATATCCTCGAGTTCGCATCCGGCGTCGCGGAGAACGTCGAGCGCGTCCTCGAAGACGCGGCGGTCCGCCGGCGAAGCGAGCTCGAAAGCGGCCCGTTCCACTCCAATCTTGGCCCCCCTCGGGGACGTGGGCTCTCGCCGGAAGGAGAACTCACGTCGTGCGGTGGCGTTATCTCGACTGTCATAGCCGGCGATCGCCTCGAGCACCAGGCCGCAGTCTTCGGCCGTTCGTCCCACCGGACCGAGCTTGTCCAAGCTCCAGGACAAAACCATCGCGCCATAACGGCTGACGCGTCCGAGGGTCGGTCGGAGTCCCGTGGCCCCGACCGCCGAGCACGGGTAGACGATCGAGCCACCGGTCTCGCTTCCGATCCCGAAGGCGATGAAGCCCGCGACCGTCCCGGCGGCCGTCCCACTCGACGAGCCAAAGGTCGTTCGATCGCGTTTCCAAGGATTGAGGGCGTTGCTCGTATTGCCGCCCGCGCTCTCGCGCAAAGGTCACGGGCGCCGCGAGCAGAGCCACGGCAAGAAGGGCGCGCTTCACGGGCTGAAGCTTGGCACCCTGGCGCGCGGAATGCCTGTGCGGCATAGGTCCAGCTTCAATGCAAAGAGCTGGTGCTTTCACCCTCGCGTTGACGCGCTGTCGATTTCGGGTGCCGCGTCCTCTTCGCCGAGAATGGCGTGTAGCGTGTAGAGGTAGTGGAGCGCGGAGGCGACAACCAGGGCCACCATCGCCCCCAGTAGATAGCCGGTCAAAGCATGGTCGGTCCCTCGAAAGTTGCACGCGATCACCCAGAGAATCGTGACGATGTGGACCACCGTCGTCGCTTTTCCCAAAAGGCTCGGGGGGAAGCTCCGTCTTCGGATATAGACGTTGAAGACGAGCACGGCCACTAGAATCCCCGTATCCCGGCTGATCGAGAGGATGGTGATCCAGACGGGGATGGACACGACGAGCGAGGCGCTCGGCCAGGACAAAACAACGAGCGAGGACGTCACGAGGAGTTTGTCCGCTAGCGGATCGAGCATGGTCCCAAGCTCAGTACGCTGGTGCAGCAGCCGGGCGGCCAGACCATCGAGCGCGTCCGTCACGCCGGCGACAGCGAAGACCAGGAGCCCCCACCCATAGAACCCGTAGAGGAGCAGGATGACGAGCCCCGGGACCAAGCACATCCGCAAAATCGTCAGTTGATTAGCGAGGGTCACAACTCAACTACATGATACTCTTGTGTTTATAGAATCGATTCCATTTTGTGATTAATTGGACTTCAAATTCCTGGACGAACTCAGTATACTCGACGCGCACTTTATCCAGTTCGAAGCTGACGACCCAACACCGTCTGGTAACTGCTGGTTGGCATAGGCGTTTGGGGAGATTCTGATGACCAGAATCAAGATGGTGAAGTGCGCGCTCCGCTCTCCCGAAGAAGCACCCGCCGCTAGATTTGTGCCGTTGCGCGAGTTCTCTCTGTGGAAGTACTACATGACCCACGCCTACGACAAGATCGTCGACCGCGAGGAGGTCTCTATCTGGGTCGACGCCAAAAGCTACTCCGAACAACCCCCCGCCCAAGCCCGTCCGCTCGAGGCCGTGGTTCGGGTGGGTCTTCAATACTGGGACCATTCCATGAACACGGCCGTGTTCAGCCAGCGCTATTTCCCGTTCGAGGATTACGACACGATCCGTGACGTCTTCCTGCAGCACTATCCCGACCATCCCAACCCAGGCGGTCGCACCGTGGCGCGCAAGAAGATTACGGAGACCCGGGGTTACTATCTACATCCGAGGCTTCCGGAAGCTCGGGACTCCTGATCGCGTCCTCGACGAAGTCCATCAACATGGCCTCGTAGGCGTCCGCGTGCATCCGATAAGCCGCACCGTGCCGCGCGTCCGGGAACGAACGGAAGCGGCTGGCTTCGCTCACTGACGCCTTGAACACGCGCTCTTGAAGCGCCACCGACATCCTTCGGTCCTCTTCACCAGCGACAATCAAGACAGGGCGCTCGCCCATCCGGGCGACGGCTTTCTCAAGGTCGAAATCGTCACGGTCGAACCCGGCTGAAAGCTCTATGGCAAGCAAGAGAGAGCTTCCGAACGGAAAGCGCGGCAAACCGAAAAGCAAATCTAGATGATGCATGACGGTGTGCTCGATGTTGAGAAAAGGACTGTCGGCGACGACCGCGTCCACTTCGGTAAGCTCGCTCGCAGCGAGGAGCGCCGCCACAGCCCCCATAGACACGCCGTAGAGTAGAACTTTCGCGTCCGGGCGCCGCTCACGAAGAAACCGCGCGGCGCCGCCGAAGTCATTCCTCTCGTGATAGCCGAGGGTCACTCGCTCTCCTGCGCTCTCGCCGTGGCGCCTGAAATCGAAGACGAGCGTGTCGAAGCCTTGCTTTCGAAAAAAAGCGGCTCGATCCAAAACCTCGCGTCGTGAGCGAAAAAGGCCGTGACCGCAAGCGACGACGAGCTCCGAGTCGGCGCCCCCCATGTACCAGCCGGAAAGCTCGACACCGTCAGTGGACGTAAAAACGACGCTCTCATAGTCGAGGTCGTAATCCGCGGGTGTCGAGGTAAGCTTCAAGTCCATCGGGCGCGTGCCGGCGCGCGTGACGAGACGGGCGAGCGCAAAAGGCAGCCCGATCGTGAGCACGAGCACGAGCACGAGCAGAAGACCGAGAAGGATCTTCTTCCAGTGTTTTCGTTTCGCCAAGGTTTTACTCTTTTTCTTGTTCAGGCTCTTCGATAAGAAGGATCAAAACAACGGCCATGGCGCTGAAGCCGGCCGTCAACCAGCAGATATATTGAAAGCCAAGCTCGTAAAGTATGGACGCGAGGGCCGCCGCGGTCGCGTTGCCGCACTGCGAGAGCGTGTTCCGTAGCGCCACGAAAGCACCTCGATGCTCGCTCGTCACGAGCTGGGTCACAAGTGATTGTAACGGTGCGACGCGCGTCGCGGCGGACAGGCCAACCATCCCCAACGCCGCGTACATCACGAAGCCCGCAGTTGCCGGAACCACAACGAGAAAAACCACCATCGCCGTGCTGCCCGCGAGCGCGACGCGCATTTTTCCGAAGCGATCGGACAGGCGCCCGGCCGCGAGCGCGCCGAACACACCCGCGAGGCCGCTCAACGAAAAGACGTAGCCGACGCTGCTCAACGAGAGACCGACCTCCGTGCGCAAATGGGCGCCGAGAAAGAGCAAGAAGCCGGTCAGTCCGCCGGTCACGAAAAACGCGGACAGCGCCCCCGCAGCTGTCGACCGTGCCTTCATGAATCGTAAATAGCCGGGAGAGCGGCTCGAACCAGAGGCGCGGATCTGCGGCTCGTCGAACCATAGGGCGACGGCGACGGCGACGAGGCTCGCGCCGAACGTGAAAACGAGGTAGATCGTTCGCCAGTCCTCAGGCGCGTCCTCGGCAATTTTGGCAGCGATGGGAATCGCGACCACCGGCGCTGCATAGGCCATGCCGACCCAGCCCATCGCCCTTCCTCGTCTCTCGTAGGGAACGGAGTCAGCGATTGCCGCAATCGTCAGTGCCGAGATCACGCCGGCGGCAGCACCGGTGACCATGCGCGCCACGACGAAAACGCGAAGCGATCCGGAAGCGACGACGAGAAGGCTTCCGAGTGCAAAAATACATCCCGCGCCGATGAGAAAACGGCCTCGTCCGATGCGGTCCGAGACTGGACCGGCGGTGAGTGCCGCGAGGGCGGCGCAGATCGCATAACCGATGACGGTGCGTCCGATGTCTTTGGGCAACGCGTCGAGGTCTGCCGCGATCTCCGTCAGTATCGGTGACAATATTTGCGCGTCGACGAGGCCGAGAGTAAGAAGACTGACGAGCGTCGCAACGGTCCGCTTCTCGCTCGACGTTGGTGATAGCTCGCCCGTCACGTGAACATACTAGCGCAACTAATCTTGCCCGCGTTCGGAACGCGATGGTACGATGCCGGGCGGTTTTACCCTATGAATTACGGCTTCATCATCGACAATCGAAAATGTATCGGTTGCCACGCGTGTACGGTAGCTGTTTCCCAAAGAGTACCCGCTCAGCCATTTCGAGATGGGTTTTCTCCTCCCGCATCTGATCCTCGATGGACGCGGCCGGCTCGAAGTCTATTTCACGCGTGTGTTCAATCCCGTGTGGACGAACCCGGATGGTCACGCGTGGATGGAGGTCCTGAAGGACGAGAAGAAAATGGGTCTACACGTGGCGCTCACGCCGACGTGGAACGAATCGGCTTTCTTCGCCGACTACGTCCTTCCCATGGGGCTCGCGGGCGAGCGTCACGACGTCCAGAGTCAAGAGACCCATGCCGGCAAATGGGTCTCGTTCCGCCAACCCGTCGCGCGGGTAGCGATGGAGCGGCGCGGTCGGAAAGTCGAGCTCACTCACGAAGCCAATCTAGGGGAGGTCTGGGAAGAAGACGAGTTCTGGATCGCGCTCTCGTGGAAGATCGACCCTGACGGAGCGCTCGGGATCCGAAAACACTTCGAGTCTCCTTATCGCGAAGGCGAGAAGCTCACCGTCGACGACTACTACCGTCACGTCTTCGAGAACTCGGTGCCCGGTCTCCCGGAAAAGGCCGAGGAAGAAGGGCTCACACCACTTCAATACATGCGCAAAATACGGAGCCTTCGAGATCGAGAACAATGTCTACGAGCTCCACTGTGAAGTCGTCCCGAGTGAGGGCGACGGCGGTATCGAGGTCGGGGGCGTCGAGGTCGGGGGCAAGACGCGGCGCGGCTTCCAAACCCCGTCGAAGAAGCTCGAGCTCTATTCGAGCACGCTCGCCGACTGGGGATGGCCGGAATACGCGATGCCGGGCTACATCCACTCGCACGTACACCCGTCGAATATCGATAGCGCGAAGAGCGAGTTCGTGCTCATACCGACCTTTCGCCTGCCGCCGCAGATCCTCACGCGCTCGGCGAACTCGAAATGGCTGAGCGAGATCTCGCACCGCAACCCCGTATGGATCCACCCCGCGGATGCGCAACGGCTCGGGGTCAGCACCGGGGATCTTCTTCACGTCGCCACCGAGATCGGCTATTTCGTCAACCGCGCGTGGGTCACAGAATCGATCAAGCCCGGCATACTCGCGTGCTCGCATCATCTCGGCCGCTGGCGCTCGAAGCCCGATGAAGGCAGCCGATGGACGTCGACCCTCGTGCGCTTCGAGGATCATGGCAGCGGCACGCTTCTCAGGCACGTCGAGCCGCTATCCGCGTTCGAGAGCAGCGACCCGGACTCCTCGCGCATCTGGTGGAGCGATGGCGGCGTTCATCAAAACCTGGCCTTTCCCGTCCAGCCGGATCCGATCTCCGGAATGCATTGCTGGCATCAGAAAATAAGCGCCAAGAAGGCTCCGCGCGAGGACCGCTATGGGGACGTGTTCGTCGACCGCTCGAAAGCGCGCGAAGTCTATAGCCGTTGGCTCGCCGAGACGCGGCCGCCCACCGGAAAACTGCGCCGACCTCTCTGGCTCGGGCGCCCAGTGAAGCCCGCGCTGAAGATGTTCGAGTTTTGATCGGCAGTCAGTGGTCCGTTGTCAGAGAGGTTAGTGTCCTGTATCAGAAGTTCGTTGCCTAAAGCTCAAGGCCATTTTGTGTGCTGGCAAGGCGTGCCGACGAACTCATATCTGGATATTTCGAGGAGGCGCAACGAAGCCAGCGCGCAAAAGGGCCCGAGATTTAGGTGACGAACTTCTGATACAGGGCACTTAGGCGGCGTTCTATCTCCATTCTTTCGGTGGCGCGGTCGCGCGGGACGAGGTTCAGCGCTTTTTGGAGCGGGTCGCGGGCTTCGCGGATGAAGCCTCGCCGGATGTAGAGCTCGGCAATCCATTTCAAGTACTGCCAGGCGTTGTCTTCGTCGTTGACCATGAGTCGGTCGCAAGCCGCTAACCCCGCTTCCTCGTCGTGGCCGTCGGACAGGACGAGCTCGGCGAGCTCGCGGTTGTAGCGAATCTCGTCGGGTGCGAGATGGCACGCTCGGTTCAGAAGCTCAAAGGCGGCCTCGGAATCACCTCTTCGCCGCAGCACGTCCGCCGCCTCGAAATAGGCTTCGTGGAAACGCGGCTCCTTCTTAACGGTCTCGCGAAATTTCTCGAGAGCGGCGTCACTCTTCTTTGCGCCTGCGAGGGAGCGGCCGAGAAGGAACGTGATGTCCGGGTCATCGCTCTCGTCACGGGCAAGGACCTCGAGACGCTCGCGTGCCTCGTCGAATCGTCCGAGGTCGATGTTCACGGCGGACAGCAGAACCCCAACCTCGACGTCGCTCGGTGCGGAATGCTCCGCAAGTTTCAGAGCTTCGCGCGCCTCGTCCATGCGTCCGGCAAGGCTCCACGCGCGCCCGAGCTCGAGATTCACGACGAAGGACGCGCTTCCTTCCTTTGCCGATGCCGCAAGAAACCCCACCGCGCGCTCGGCGCTTCCCTGCACCAGAGCGACATATCCCGCCTTGAAGTCATCACCCAGCACACGATAAGCATCGACGCGACCTCGCGGCTTGTCCGCGATCGCGAGCTCGAAGAGGTCGTCGATACCCGGATAGAACCCGCCCTCCTCCGTGTTGCCGGGCACCTCATCAACGTCCGGCGCGTCAGGCGCGACTACGCTATACACGACACCGCTCGAAGCTCGAAGGCCGGCTAGAGCGTCGCATTCGCGCAACAGCGCCTCGATCGTAGTCGCACGGTTGTCGCCCTCGCGAAGCACGGCGCGCGCTCTCGAATATTCCGCGCGCGCTCTCTCAAACTCACCCGAGAGAAAGAGACGGTCGCCGCGATGACGCAGGCGTTCGTAGCCGTAGAGATAATCGAAAAGGTGAGTAAACAATATTACCGTCTGGGTCTCTCTGGCACGAGTGCGGCCTCCTCGTCCGGCTGTTCCGGCAGCAGGAGCTCCCAATTGTATTGGTTTTCCCGAATCTCCTCGAGCCGATACTCGGCGATGGCGAGACGCTCATGGACACCGTTGCAATCAACGGCGATGGGCACGAAAAAGTAGTGGCTCGCGGCGCGGCATTGAAAGACGTGGTCCTTCGCGATTTCGAGCTCTCTCTCAGCCGCTTCGAGCTGTTCTTTCCAGACTCGGCTCCACGTCTCACGAAGTTCGCGGACTTCTTGCGGTGAGAGCCGTTTTGAGGCCGGCCGCCCGCGCCGGCCGCGCCGGGATGTGTCTACCTTGGCTTCCGCGGAACCTCCTGAAACGGCTGAAACGGCTGAAACGGCTGAAACGGCTGAAACGGCGGCGACCGAGCGGCCCGTCACCGAAAGGCCCTCCCCCTCGGAGGCCTCGAGCTCTTGCTCGCGAATGACCGCGACGTCTGTGTTGGATGCGGATTCGGCGCGCCGCTGTCTCTCCTTTCGGGCCACTTCCCCGAGACTCTGCGCCCACACCGGCCCGCACAAGAGAAACGAGGTCGCGAGCCCTAGCATCCACCGCTTCCCCGCCATGCCTATACTTTGCCGCAAAAGTCGTCACCACCGCAACGATCCGTCCTGTGAGCTGGCACCCGAGCCCCGGGGTTTTGAGGTATAGTGTTGCCTTTGGCACCGCTCGAACGCTCCACCGAGCATCGGAGATAGAACTCTACGGGACCTAGGATCCAATGAGCCTGCTGAACCGTCTCCGGCCGAAACTCAAAAACAACGATCCGGACGTTCGCGCAGAGGCCGTACGTGAGCTCGAAAAAGAAGAGGTAGATCTTCTGACCGCCGTCGCCCAAACGGACACGGATATTCGCGTCCGAAGGATCGCGGTCAAGAAGCTCGAATCGCCGAGGCATCTACTCGAAATTTCCGAAAAAGACGAGGACGAGAGCTTGCGCACTTTTGCTCGAACACGCGCCCGCCAGCTCCTTGTACAAATCGGATGCGATAACCGTGATGTCGAGGAATCTCAACGCGCGCTCGGCCTGCTCGAGGCGCCCTCCGATATCGCGGCCGTCGCAGACAAGGCCCATTTCGACAACGTCCGCGCCAGTGCATTCGAAGCTCTAACGGACGATAGCGCCCTCGCCGAGCTCGTGCGTCGCTCGAAGAATCCCGAGCTTCGGTCGCGCGCGCTCGAGCGGATCCGCGAGCCGGTTTCGCTCAAGAGCATAGTCTTGGACGAAGACTCCGGCGATCTGGCCCTTACGGCGCTCGGCCAGCTCGACGACATCGCCTCCTTAGAGACAATCGTCGACCACGGAGCGGTGAGCAAGACCGTACGTCGCCAGGCCCTCGCCAAGCTCGAGAAGCTCGTGCCGGAAGATCATCCCATCAAGGTTCGCAAACGCGACGAGCGCTACAAGGAGATTTTGAAGCTGGTGAGAGCACTCGACGAGAGCGGGGACGCCGGTCAGACAACGGAGCTCGAGACGCTCGTGTCGCAATGGGAGGAGCTCAGGGCGCTGTCAGAGCCGAGTGCTGCGCTCGTCGAGCCTTTTCAAGAAGCGCGGGAGCCCATCCGCGAGCGCGGGGAAAAACTCAAGCGCAACCCGCAACAGCTCAAGTCTATCATTACGACGGAAGGCGATACGACACAAGGCACCACCGCAGAACCGGAATCCGAACACGCGGACGAAGCGCGGCTCGCGCTCCTACGTAGCGTTGAAGAGCTCCCAGAGGGCGATCTCGAAAAGACTCTGGAAGCCGCCCGGACCCAATGGAACGCACTCGGCCCGTCTCCCGATGACGTGCTCACACAAGGGTTCGTGATCGCAAAAGGCGAAAAACGTCTCAGTACCACCGCCAAGGCCGACGAGCGCGGACGCGCTCTAGTGGAGTTTCTCGAAAAGGCGGAGAGCATAGTGAAGGGCGGTAAGCTCCCCGCCACGATGCGCGAGTGGCAGAAGCTCGAGCGAACTTGGCCGAGCTTCGACGGTATCGCGGACGCGGAAGCCAAAGCCCGCTATGCCCACGCCGAGGCCGTGCTCGCCGATCGGAAGGAAAAACAACGCCTCGACCGCGAAGCGCAGGATCAAGCGGCACTCACCGACATACAGGCGCATCTAAAGAAAATGGCAGAGCTCGCCGCCATGGACGTGGTGTTGATCAAACAAGCCGAGAAAGAGCTCCGGGCGACGCAGGAGCTCTTGAAGACGATGGGGCCCCTCGCGCCGAGCGTCAACCGCAATAAAATTCGTCGTGAGATCTCTGAAGCGCGTGAAAAGCTCTTCAAGAAGACCCAGGAGACTCGCGACATCGAAGAATGGAAGCGCTGGGCCAATGTGGACATCCAAAACGGACTCATCGCTCGTATGGAAGCGCTTCGCGAGTCAGAGGACGTCCCCAAAGTCGCCAAGGAGATGCGGGCTATCCACGAAGAGTGGAAAAAAGCCGGCGCGGCTCCCGCCCAGAAAGCCGAGGAGCTCTGGCAAAAATACAAACCCATCCGGAACGAGCTCAAGGCTCGTTGCGACGAGTTCTTCAAGAAGCAGAATGAAGAACGGGGCGTCAATCTCGAGAAAAAAGTAGCTCTGTGCGAGAAAGTCGAAGCTCAGAAGGACTCGGAAGACTGGAACAAAACGGCAGACGCCATCAAAGAGCTACAGAACGAGTGGAAGACGACCGGTCCGGTCCCACAAAAGAAATCCGACGCGATTTGGAAACGATTCCGCAACGCCTGCGACCACTTTTTCGAGCGACGCAAGGAACACTTTGGCGACCTCAAAGGCGAGCGCGACGAGAACTTCAAGAAGAAAGAAGCGCTTTGCGAGACCGCCGAATCGCTTCGCGATTCGACCGATTGGATGAAGACCGTAGCCGAGCTGAAACGGCTCCAAGCCGAGTGGCGCACGATAGGCGCCATCCCGAGAAAGAAGTCCGATCAAATCTGGAAACGCTTCCGCGGAGCTTGCGATCACTTCTTCGACCGATTCAAGCGGCGGGACGAAGTCGATGCCGAAGACAAACTGAAGCGACGAGAAGAGTTCGTCGAGACCGCCGCAACGTTTGCCGCCGCCGATCCGAGCGAGCCTGACGCCGTAGCGGAAAAAGTGAACGAGCTTTGGACGCAGTGGAAGAGCCTCGGCCGGCTTCCCGATTCGGGGCGCGACGTTCAAACTCGGTTCGAGAAAATCGTCTCCGAGTTCGTTGCGAAAGCACCTGTTGCCTTCGCCAATACAGATCTCGACCCGACGGCGAACCGCAAGAAGCGCGAGAAGCTCGTGACACGCCTCGAGTCGCTGGTGAGCGGTTTCAAACCCGACGAATCCTCGGCGGCCGAGCGCGACGAGCTCGAGGATCTCGCCGCGCGGCTGAAGGACGCTCTCGCGAGCAACACGATTGCGGGCGGCAAGTCGCGCGACCGAGGGCAGGATTGGAAGGAGGCGTCTTTGGAAGTGCGGCGCCTAAGAACGAACTGGCTGCGGGTCCCACCCGTTCCCGGCGACGAAGGCCGTGTGCTCGAAGAACGCTTCGAGAACGCTTATCGCGATTTCTTCGCGCACAAACCTAGCGCAAGCCGCTAGAGCGCGAAAAGAAACAGGCAAGAGAGGTGGAGATAGGAGGAGAGGTGGGGATAAAAGCTAGCCAGGTAAACCTGAAGGCTCGGCCGCTCCTCAAATCGTGTGCGTGAGGCGCCTTAAGAATGGCCACAGAGACACAGCGCGGCGGAGCCGCAACCAAATTGGAGGACGGCTCCGCCGCGAGCAGTCAGCGGTCAGCATTCAGCGGTCAGCTCCGGATTCGAGCCTCCGGATGAGAGAGGCGAGCATACGCTTGACCTCGGTAGTTCGCTCGGCAAGCTCCTGAAGACTTTGGCTATCGAGCAACCCGAGCTCGTGGGCAAGGAGCAGTTCGTATTCGAGCTCGCTTGCTGAGCCCATACTCATTTGAAGAAAGCGGGCCATATCCCGGTCTGAACCGCGTCCACAGCCCTCAGCAATATTCGCCGGGATGGAAACCGCCGCTCGGCGCATCTGAGCCGTCAAGCCGAACTTCTCTTCGGTTGGGAAGTGGCCGGTGGCCTGGTACAAACCCTTGACTAGCTGATGGGCCTTCTCCCAAACCTTTAGATCTCGAAAGTCTTTCATCCTGACTCTTCGCTGTCGGCTCGCTCACCACGTCAGCCCAACGCGGGCTCGATGCACAATCTGGGCGTAAAGTAGACACGGCGCCACATCCAGAGTAGGAAGATGTCACGACAACCCTTTCCCACGCTGGAGGACGCCGTGAAACAGTTTTGGTTCTCCTGTCGTTTCGGGAGATCTGATTTGTGTTGGAGGGCATGGCCTATGGACGCTGCCGCGATTGTGGAAAACGCCGGAAACTCCGGGCGAGAGAGGCGTTTAGGGAAAGGTTGTGAGCACGTACAAACGTGGAGCGGCGTTTTCCACAATCGCTTGGAAAACGCTTCGCGTTTCCCACGAACGCCCACAGGCCCCTCCTGATATATATACAAGAAAGACTGAGCGCGTGCGCTCCATCGCCTAAAGGCGATGGGTTCACGTCGCCGACTAAAGTCGGCTTGTCCTTGCCTCGTTTCACTACTCACTGACCTTGAAAGAATCGTCGTCCTGGGGCACGGCACCCTGCAACTCTATATACTTCGCTATCACCTCATCCGTCACGTTGCCCGTTGTCACCACGAAGTAACCCCGTGCCCGTAGGTGCCGACCCCAGAACTCCTTCCGCATCGTCCGTAAGTCGCGCATCAGACGATTCGACGTCTTACCCTTGATCAACTGCATCACTCGACTCGGCGACAAATTCGGCGGCACGCTCAGCAACAGGTGCACGTGCTCAGGCCGCACATGACCCTTCAGTATTTCTATCTGGTTCCGAGCACAGATCTCCCGGATGAGATCCCGGAGACGAACCGCTACATCCCCTCTCAAGGCCGGCTTGCGGTACTTCGTGATAAATACGAAGTGATAGTTTAACTGATACGTCGTGTGCGATGATTTACGATATCCTTTCACCTCGGGATCGTACCCCAAGCCTCCTAAAGGCTTCGCCTAAAGGCGAGGGATTTCAACCATCCCCGAGTGGGACATTAATTCATATGGAATAAGGAAGGGGGGGCTCGATTAGTGGAGGCTATGGAAAACGCCCTTCCAGGCTTGGAAAAGAACTCAGTCGTGAGCAAGGTCTGAACGACCAGAACCGTGGGGGCGTTTCCCACAGCCTCGTCTCCCGCTGAGGGGCAGTGGCATTTGGTGAGGCTCGTGGGTTGAGAGGGTAAGCCATGTGTAGATGCGCATCGGCGAGAACGCTAGAATCTTTTTTTCCGAAAGAGAAAAGAGCGTTCCCGCGATGCGCGTTACTACGTTAGTCAACAAGCTCATCGGATTGCAAGGCCTGTGGGTCCGAGGTTTCCACTTCCAGGCGGACAAAGCCAGAGTGGTGGTGGATGTAGTACCACGGAGGAGGAAGCCTCTGTGCGGGATTTGCGGACGAAAGGTCCGCAAGAACAAAGATCGCTACAATCGCTACTGGCGGCACTTGGACCTGTTCGGAGTCCGGACCTATCTTCGCTACTCGATCCGACGAGTGGTATGTCGGCGGTGTGGAGTGGTCAGAGAAAAGGTGCCTTGGGCCGACAAGGGAAGCCGCTTTACCAAAAGCTTCGAACAAGAGGTAGCGTGGCTGGCACAGAGGACGGACGTCAGCGCCGTAGCGAACTATTTCCGAGTGACGTGGCGTTCGGTGCGACGGATCATCCAGCGAGTGGTTGCCGAGCAGCGGGATGAGCGGCGCGAGCTCGATGGATTGCGGGTGATTGGGATGGACGAGATCAGCTACCGCAAACGCCACAAGTACTTAACAGTGGTAATAGACCATCTCAGCGGCCGGGTCGTCTGGGCGGGAAAGGAGCGCAAGGCCAAGACGCTGCTGCGGTTTTTCCGCAAGCTCGGACCACAAAGAGCCGCGGAGCTCGAAGCGGTCAGCATGGACATGTGGGAGCCGTACATAACTGTCGTCGGCAAAAAGGCTCCTCAGGCACGGGTGATCTTTGACCGCTTCCACATCGTCAAGCATCTGAACGAGGCCGTGGATAAGACCCGGCGCGAGCTGGTGCGCGAGCTCAAAGGGACTGCCCGGCGCAACCTCAAGAACACTAAGTTTCCCCTTCTCAAGGCCAAACACAACCGCAGCGCGAAAGACAAACGGGTGCTCCGCGAGCAGGTGCGAGCTAATCGTCGCCTCTACCGCGCCATGCTTCTGCGCGACGACTTCATGGACCTCTACACCTACAAAACCGAGACATGGGCCAAGAAGTTTCTCCGAGGATGGCTGCGGCGCGCTATGAGCTCGAGGATAGAGCCCGTCAAACGCGCAGCGAAGATGATCCGCAGCCACTTCGATGGCGTCATCGCGTGGGTCACGTGGAGACTCAGCAACGGCCGACTCGAAGGAATGAACAACAAAATCCGGCTGCTGAGCCACCGCAGCTTTGAACTCCACTCTGCCGAAGCTCTCATCAGTCTCGTCTACCTAAACTGTGGCGGTCTCACCCTCGAGAGGATCCACTGAAATGGCAGGAGAGGCCAGTTTTTATCACGTCACGAGGATCGAATCACAGGGGTACTGAGCGGATTCGACCGGTTGGTGTTCCGCGGAACCCTACGCCACATTTCTTATACGGACGGCATGGGTAAGTACCTTTCCTACCAGAAAATCCTTCTGAAGGAGTTCGCGGAGTTCGCACTGCAGCGTACCTCCGAGCTCAAGCAGGCCTTGTATCAGCAGGCGGAGCGACTCGAGCGTCCGGTCGTCTATCTGGAGTCTTCCCGTAAGAACAAGGAGGCCATCGCACGCGAGATTGCACAACAAGACAATGTCCGCAGTGGTCTCATCGCAGTGCTGAGCTGCGTGGAACCTTGTATCACCTTCAGCATACGTCGCAACCGCCAGAAGAAGCGGTTGGAGCTCGTGCAATTCCTCAGAAAGTGCCTAAACTTTTACCACTACTGCATGGACCCTATTTTTGGTTTCATGCATGCCCGTATCCAAAGCTAGTTTCCATTCAATGTTCAGGTCTACGTCAACGGCCGTGAATGGCTCGCCGTTGAGATGGATAAGGCTGGCATTCAATATCGGCGCCGGGAAAACTGCTTTACCTGGGTTGAGGATGCCCACGCGGCACAGCAGCTTCTCGATGAGCAGCTCAAAACCAACTGGCCTCACATCCTGAATCGCCTGAGTCGATTCGTCAATCCATTGCAAGACAAATTATTCCCGCCGAGTGGCCTCGACTACTACTGGAGTGTCTACAGCAGCGAATGGGCCACCGACGTCACGTTTCGTAACAGCTCTAGCCTCGCGGAGATCTATCCCGCTCTTGTACATCATGCGATCACAAACTTTTCGAGCCCCGACGTGATGCGCTTTCTCGGAAAACGGATTCGAACCGACTTTTCAGGGGAAGTCGTCAGCCGATTTCGCGACCGGCCCGAGGGTCTGCGTATCAAACATGCCCTCGACCTCAATTCCGTCAAACTCTACGACAAACAAGGTTCCGTGCTCCGTGTGGAGACAACCATCCAGCGTGCCGAGGGTATGCGCTGCTACCGGCCAAAGGAAGGCGACCCCAACGGCCCTCTCGAGTGGCGTCCGCTCCGTCGTGGCATCGCAGACCTGCATCGTCGTGCCCAGCTCTCCCAGGACTCCAATGAGCGCTACCTCGACGCTCTCGCCGCTTGTGATACCTCAACCCCACTCGGTCGACTCCTCGCTCGCGTCAGCCAAAAAACTCAATGGAATGGCTCCACCCTCCGAGCTCTTCGCCCTTGGGACGCTCTGGACGCCCGACTCCTCGCCGCTATTTCCCGTGGAGAGTTTCATCTGCGAGGCTTTCGCAACAGGGAACTCCGTGCCTTGCTCTTTCCAAAGACTTCGGACGACCCTCTCGAAACCAGGCGGCTAAGCGGACGCGTCACCCCGGCTCATTCGCATCCTCCGAGCCCACCGTCTTGTCAAAAAATTCCCGAAACTTTTCGCTACAGACTCACAAAGCGCGGTCAGCAACTTTGCTCCGCATTACTTACCGCAAACTCTCTCTCCCTCGATAAACTCCACGCTGCTGCCGCATGATTTTTCTTCTTCTCAAAACAAGCTTTTCAGGGTTAGTAGTACAGAGACACAGCGCGGCGGAGCCGTCCTCCAATTTGGTTGCGGCTCCGCCGCGCTGTGCCTCTGTACTACTAACCCGAAAAAGCTTCTATTTCTTGCAAGAATTGAGCGGCTGCGGCCGGATCCGCAAGAGGGTAAATCAGTTAGAAGAGGCACCGCGGCGAAGAATTGGGACGGCGCACACTGAGAATGGGACCGAGGCGCGAAGCGCCGAGCACCACGAGCTGACCGCTGAATGCTGACCGCTGACCGCTCGCGGCGGAGCCGTCCTCCAATTTGGTTGCGGCTCCGCCGCGCTGTGCCTCTATGGCCATCCCCTTTGGTTGCGGCCGCAGGCTGCGCTTGGACGAAGTTCGAAAGTGTGAACAAGATCCTCGTTTCTGAGCGATAAGAGGCTAAAACGTGGACGAAATTCGCGATTCTGACGGGTTAGAGGCTCGCCATCCTTCATCCCCCTATCCCCTCCTATCCCCACATCCCCCTGCCTTTCACTTAACCCTAATCGCAAAATCTTCGAAGCACGAAAACGCGAAACAGCCGCACTGGGCGCAGGCGAGAAGCTCGTGCTGGGGCACCCGCTCGCCGCCACTATAGGTGATTCTGCACGGTGTATGCAGAACCTGGAAAAGGTGCTATTCACGGGGCCAAAGACCTCAGACACGGTGACGTTTATTTGCGATTAGGGTTAACACTTCGCACGGCGCGCTGCGCCCGGTTAGGCGTTGTGTAAGCGGAGGGCGTTCGTTACGACCGAGAGCGAGCTCATCGCCATCGCACCTGCGGCGATCACCGGGGACAACAACACGCCAAAAACGGGATAGAGGACACCCGCAGCGATGGGGATTCCGAGGGCGTTGTAGAAAAAGGCCCAGAAGAGATTCTGGCGGATGATCCGCATCGTCTTTCTCGAAAGGCGGATAGCGTCCACCACGCCGCCGAGCTTGCCATCTACCAGCGTTATGTCCGAAGCCTCGATAGCGATATCCGTACCGCTCCCTAACGCAATGCCTACATTCGCCTGAGCGAGCGCGGGCGCGTCGTTGATGCCGTCTCCCACCATCGCCGTGCGCTTGCCGCTCTTCTGGATTTTCGCGACTTCCTGGGCCTTCAGCTGCGGAAGCACCCCTGCCATGACATTGGCTTTGTCTATCCCCACCCTCGCGGCAATGTTCAGGGCAACGACTTCACTGTCACCGGTGATCATCACAGGCTCGAGACCGTCCGCTTTCATTTCGCGGATAGCTTCGGCCGAGCCCTCCTTCACGGTGTCCGCGACACCCAACATACCAGCGAGATTACCGCCCTCGGCGACGAATATCGCGCTCTTGCCTTCGGACGCAAGATGCTCGGCGCCCACCACGAAACGACCGAGCTCGACGCCGCGCTCCTCCATCAGCCGCGCGTTCCCGACGAGAATCTCTTTGTCGTCGATCCGCGCGCACACACCCAGGCCGGGGAGCGCTTCGAACTCCGACGGCGCTTTCAGCACGTCCCCGCGTCCAGCAGCATAAGCGACGATCGCCTGCCCGGCAGGATGCTCCGAAGCTTTCTCCGCCGACGCGGCATAAGCGAGAACGAGCCGGGTATCCTGATCCCCGGCGGAGACGATGTCGGTGACTTGGAGCGAGCCTTCCGTGATGGTGCCAGTCTTGTCGAGCACGACCGACTCGACCGCGTGCAGGAGCTCTAGGCTTTCGGCCGATTTGATCAAGACGCCTCGCGTCGCGCCCCGGCCAGTGGCGACGACGATCGCGGTCGGCGTGGCGAGACCCAAAGCGCACGGACAGGCGATGATGAGAACTGCGATCGCGTTTCCTAGCGCCATCGGAACGGAAGGCCCGAACACTATCCACACGCCGAACGTCAACGCCGCGATCGCGATGACACAAGGGACGAAGACGCCCGAGATCTTGTCCGCAAGCCGCTGCACCGGCGCTTTCGAGCCTTGAGCGTCCTGAACGAGTTTCACGATCGACGCCAACGTCGTTTGCGCACCCACGCGCTCGACTTCGAACTGAAAGGCGCCCGTCTGATTGAAGGTGCCGCCCGTCACCGTGTCGCCCGGGCCTTTCTCGACCGGCAGACTCTCGCCCGTAAGAAAGGACTCGTCGAGCGTCGAGCGGCCGCTCTTGATGGCTCCGTCGAGCGGCACTTTGTCTCCAGGCCGAACCGCGAGGAGGTCGCCGACCCGGACGTCACCCACGGGCACGTCCCGTTCTTCGCCGTCGACCCCGTTCACAACGAGGCGCGACGTGTCCGGTTGGAGCTCGAGGAGCTTTTTGATCGCGGACGAGGCTCTTCCCTTCGCGTGCGCCTCCAGAAGCTTTCCAAGGAGCACGAGGGTAATGATCATGGCGGCTGAGTCGAAGTAGAGGACAGGCCCGACACCGCTCGCCTGCAAGAATCCCGGAAAGACGGTCGCGGCTACACTGTAGAGATAGGCCGCCCCGGTACCGATCGCTATCAAGCTATCCATGTTGAACGAGAACGTCGAAAGCCCCGCTGCGAAGCCCGAGATAAACTGACGGCCACACCAAAATAAGACCGGCGTGGCGGCCATCCAGAGTAGGACCGCTCGAAGCCCGGCGGTCGCTCCGATGGTCTCGGGCGACACCATGCCAAGCGTCATAATGACGGACGAGAGCAGCGCCGAGACGATCGTCTTCGTCTTGAGCGTCTCGTATTGCTCGCCGCGTAAGGCTGCCGCAGCTTCGTCCGCGTCCCGGCTCTCCGGCCCAGAGGCCCCTACGAGCCCTCCGATGATGAGACGATACGGGCCCGCCGAAGACACGGCAGCCTCGATCCGTGAAAGGTCGGCCCGTTTCGGATCGTAGTCGACCGAGACCCGTTCGGTCGCAAAATTGACCGAAGCTCGGGAAACGCCGTCGAGCTCTCCCACCGAGCGCTCGATCGCGCCCACGCAGGCGGCACAGTGCATCCCTATCACCGGAAGGTCGAGACGCTCACCCTGTAGTTTTACCGCGCTCGGTGTTGTCGAGCTTGTCGACCCAATCACGGGAAGCGCGACCAGATCCGGCATATGGGCGCTCGAGGGAGCATCCGCCTTCAAGAACGCCTCCGGGTCCTTCTCGAACGCGGTCTTGCAACCGACAGCGCAAAAAGCGTAGAGCTCGTCCTTGTATGTGGTCTCGTGGGGCGAGGTCTTCGGATCCACCGACATGCCGCAAACCGGATCCGTCAACACTTTGGCCGCAGCTTTCATGAAATCCTCGAAGCGCATCGAGTCTAGCACAGGAGCCCGAGACGGCACTTGCCGGCGGGGTTCATCCTGCTTACTCTTGTATGCGTGAACGATGCTCAGAAGCTCGCGCACGAAATCCAGTCACCGCTGACCTCTCTGGAGGCGCGACTAAGGACTCTCATCGAGGAGAGCCCGGCGAGCACCGCCGTCGAAAACTGTTTGCTTGAAGTCGAGGCGCTCAAATCGCTCGTCGCGAGATTCCTCGAGCTCGACATGCCGGTCGAGCCTCACGACCCTTGGCCACTTTCGACCGTGCTCGCGCGGATCGAAAAACGCTTTCGCCCGATAGCCGAGACCCGGCGCGTTCGGCTCGAGATCGAGACCGCCGAGGCCGAAGCTCGGGGCGATCCGCTTGCGACCGAACGCATCCTCACCAACCTCGTCGATAACGCGATCAAGTTCTCCCGAGAGGGCGGCCTTGTCCGTGTGCACGTTCAGCATCGAGATGGCCATCTCCACATCGAAGTCAGCGACGATGGCCGCGGCATTCCGAGCGAGGCACGCGAGCGCATCTTCGAGCCTTTTTTTCGCCTCGACCGTGAGGCGCCGGGCGCCGGGCTCGGGCTCGCGATCTCGAAACGGCTCGCCGAGGCACAGAATGGCAGCTTGCAACTCGATGCCGCGCGGGACGTCGGAGTGTGCTTCCTTCTGACGTTGAAGTCCCCGTGAACCTTTCCGTCCGCGCCAATTTGGCCGTCGAAGCCGTTCGGTTCGAGCGATATTGACTCAAACTCCGTATCTAGTGTAGCGTCGACGATGATGACGTTGAGACCCATCATGAAGTTCGGCGCCGCCGAACTCGACATCCGCTCCGAGGAGATCACCCATTTTTCCGACGAGCTCGAAAGCCTTGCGCAAGACATGGTGCAGACGATGTACGCCGCACCTGGCGTCGGCCTCGCCGCACCCCAGATTGGATTGAACACGCGCCTCATGGTCATCGACATCACTGTCGGCGAGGACGCCGAACAGCTGATCGTGATGGCGAATCCTGTCTTGCTCGAGCAGGAGGGGGAGCAGCACGAAGAGGAAGGCTGTCTCTCGGTGCCGGGCCATGCCGGCGTCGTGACGCGTCCCGCCTGGGTCAAAGTGCGTGGCCAAGATCTGAAGGGTAAAGAGATCACGATGGAAGGAACGGGGCTCCTGGCGCGCGCCTTCTGTCACGAGATCGACCACCTAGACGGCACCCTTTTCATCGAGCGTCTCGGTGTTTTAAAGCGAGATCTACTCAAGCGGAAGCTCCGGAAACTAGTTCGACAAGGCGAGTGGTAAAGCACAAGCGATGAAGCTCGTCTTCATGGGCTCCGGCACGTTCGCGGTGCCATCGCTCGAGGTGCTCCTCGCTTCCTCGACCTATCGCGTCGTCGCGCTCTTCACGCAGCCCGACAAGCCGGCCGGCCGGGGACACCGTCTGAGGCTCCCTCCGACGAAAGAGCTCGCGCTCGCGCACGGCGTTGCCGTGCACCAGCCCGCCAAAGTGCGGAGCCCGGAGAGCATCGCGCTCATCAAGAAGCTCGTGCCAGATTGCATCGTCGTCGTCGCCTACGGGCAGATCATTCCCAAAGCGATCCTGGACATCCCTCCGCGCGGCATCATCAATGTCCATGGTTCAATCCTTCCGCGCTATCGCGGGGCCGCGCCGATTCAGTGGGCCATTGCAGAGGGTGAGACGGAGACTGGGGTCACGACGATGTTGATGGACGAAGGGCTGGACACCGGCGCGATCCTTCTCGTGGAAACTTTGGCGATATGCCCCGAAGACACGACCGCGAGCCTCTCGCCCAAGCTTTCCCTTCTGGGTGCCGCACTTGTCGAGCAAACGCTCGACAAGTGGGCCGGAAGAGAGCTCACGCCCATCCCGCAAAACGACTCCCAGGCGACGAAGGCGCCACGTATCAAGAAGGAGGACGCGCGCATCGACTGGCACCAAACCGCGGCGCAGATCGCGTGTCGCGTGCGCGCTTTCGATCCGTGGCCGGTCGCCTTTACCGAGCTCGAGAACGCTGTCCTGAAAGTCTGGAAAGCAGCGCCATCCACGGCAACGATCTCGGGGCAGCCCAGAGAGCCCGGGGATATTGTCGGCGTCCATGCTAACGGGATCGACGTCGCCTGCGGCGAAGGCACCGTGATCCTCGTGCAGGAGGTTCAACTGTCCGGGAAATCTCGAATGGCCGCGGCAGACTTCACTCGCGGCAAGCGCCTGGGCGTCACGAGCCGCTTCGGATCTCACTCGGAGCACCCGCGATAGAATGTGGACGTGCGATTTCTCCGATGGGTGCTCGGGCTCCTCGCACTATTGGCCGTTTTGTACCTCTATTTCGCGACCCTCCATCCTCACCAACGCATAAGCCATCACGTTTTCTTCGACGCGCCGGGCCCGTGGGCCATCGCTCACCAAGGCGGCCGCGGTCTATGGCCGGAGAACACGCTCTACGCGTTCGAGCACGCGCGCGATCTCGGGGTCAACGTGCTCGAGATGGATCTCCGCACGACGTCGGATGATCACATCGTGGTTATGCACGACCGCACGGTCGACGACACCACGGATGGTCGGGGCCTCGTCTCCGAGATGACGCTCGACGAGCTTCAAGAGCTGGACGCGGGCTATCGCGAAGACGGAGATTTCGCAGTTCGCGAAGGCGAGCTTCGCGTACCGACCCTTCGCGAGGTGCTGACGGCCTTCAGGAGCTCTCGGCTGAATCTCGAGATGAAAGAATTCACGTCCGAAGAGGCCTTGTCCCTTTGCCGCCTGTTGCAAGAGTTCGACGCCGAGGCGCGCGTGCTCGTGGCTTCGTTCGGTCACGAGCCCATGTTGGCGTTTCGCAGGAAGTGCCCTTCCATCGCGACGAGCGCGACGCGCCGAGAGATCTACGTTTTCTATTACCTCCACCGTCTCCGCCTCGGGAGCCTCTATCGAAGCCCCGCCGTCGCGTTTCAGGTGCCGGACGAGCCACGCGTGATCGAGCCCGGTTTTCTCGAACGCGCCAAAGCCGCCAATATCCAAGTCCAGGTGTGGACGATCAACGAGTCCTCCGATATGAAACGCCTGCTCGACATGGGCGTTCAGGGAATCCTGACGGACTTTCCCGACCGGCTCTTGACCCAACCAGCCTTCGCTAAAGCTTCGGCTGGCAAGCCGTAGCCTCGGCGTCAGTGATCGCTGTTTTAGAAGCGCAACGCAAAGGCGCAAATGAAAAGAAAGAAATAATGCCTCTCCTGCCATTTCAGTGGATCCTCTCGAGGGTGAGACCGCCACAGTTTAGGTAGACGAGACCGATGAGAGCTTCGGCAGAGTGGAGTCCAAAGCTGCGGTGGCTCAGCAGCCGGATTTTGTTGTTCATTCCTTCGAGTCGGCCGTTGCTGAGTCTCCACGTGACCCACGCGATGACGCCATCGAAGTGGCTGCGGATCATCTTCGCCGCGCGTTTGACGGGCTCTATCCTCGAGCTCATAGCGCGCCGCAGCCATCCTCGGAGAAACTTCTTGGCCCATGTCTCGGTTTTGTAGGTGTAGAGGTCCATGAAGTCGTCGCGCAGAAGCATGGCGCGGTAGAGGCGACGATTAGCTCGCACCTGCTCGCGGAGCACCCGTTTGTCTTTCGCGCTGCGGTTGTGTTTGGCCTTGAGAAGGGGAAACTTGGTGTTCTTGAGGTTGCGCCGGGCAGTCCCTTTGAGCTCGCGCACCAGCTCGCGCCGGGTCTTATCCACGGCCTCGTTCAGATGCTTGACGATGTGGAAGCGGTCAAAGATCACCCGTGCCTGAGGAGCCTTTTTGCCGACGACAGTTATGTACGGCTCCCACATGTCCATGCTGACCGCTTCGAGCTCCGCGGCTCTTTGTGGTCCGAGCTTGCGGAAAAACCGCAGCAGCGTCTTGGCCTTGCGCTCCTTTCCCGCCCAGACGACCCGGCCGCTGAGATGGTCTATTACCACTGTTAACCCTAATCGCAAAAAAAAGAGAGCAAAGTAGCGCGAAAGTATTGACAAAGGAGCCTCTGGGTTTATGTTTGGAGCGTTGCTTCCAAACAAAACACCAAACGACCAGAGGCCCCTATAGTGCGCTTGAAACTATCTCGATTTCGCCGGAACTTCAACAAGGATCTTCCGATCGAGTTCACAGAGCAGAACCTGAGCTCGTTTGGTGGACTGGAACTGTTTTCACGATATTTGCACCGCGTTGAGCTAAGCCGCCGGGTAGGAAAGGCGTGCAGAGGAAAAGGCATTCGGTCGGACTACGGGAGCGTCCGACTGGTTCTGGTGTTGGTTGGGATGCTGCTCGTGGGAGCTCGTCGTCTAGAGCACCTGCAGTATGTCTGTGATGACCCGATGCTGCTTCGCTTCTGTGGGTTGAGAAGACTACCGAGCCGTCCGACGATCGTGAATTGGCTGAAGCAATTCACGGGAGAGCGGCTCAAGGGCCCATCGGAGTTGAACGGTGTATTGGTCCACGAGCAGATCGAGCGATTGGGTCTGAACTGTCTGACGGTAGATATGGACGGCACCGTGGTTCAGGCAGGCAATCAGGTTGGATGGGCGTTTCGAGGATTCAATCCTCATCGCAAGAAGAATAAAAGTTACTACCCTTTGTTCGCTCACCTGGCTCAGACGGGCCAGATTCTCAAATCCAGAAATCGTCCTGGCAACGTTCACGACTCCAAGGGTGCCGATGCGTTTCTACGGGAACTGATAGGCGAGCTACGGGGCCAGTTCGGTCGGTCTCGAAAGCTGGAATTCCGCACGGACGCCGCGTTTTTCAACGAAAAGATTCTCAAGAGGCTAGAGCGCTCCCGAAGCGAGTTCGCGATCAAGGCTCCGTTCTGGCCGTGGCTCGGCCTAAAGGAGGTCGTCGCTGGGCGCAAGCGATGGCACCGCGTGAGTGACGAAATCGACGGCTTCTCCATCAAACACTTCATCGAGCCCTGGAATATCACCGTCCGGATCGCGATCTATCGGAAGCGAGTTCGACATCGAACGGCGAAGAACTTCCAGCTCGACCTGTTTTCTCCAGACGACGGCTACTTCGAGTACTCAGCCGTCGCCACCAACAAATCGCTCACCGTCCAACGCCTTTGGTACTTCGCTGCTGGGCGAGGCGGCCAAGAGAAAACCTTCGCCGAATTGCGCAGCCAGTTCGCTCTCGACGTCGTGCCCACTAAAAACTATGCCGCCAATAGCGCCTGGCAACAGTTGAACGTGCTCGCACACAACCTGTGTCGCAGCTTTCAGCTCGACACCATCGCTGAAACGAAAGGCATCTCTCGAAAGCGTACATGCACCCATCTGCTGCACACCATCCGCACCATCCGCTTCCGCATCATCAACAAAGCCGGCCGCCTCGTTCACGTTAGTGGTCGAAACGCGCTCCGAATGGCCACAAACTCCTCCACTCAGACACTCTTTGAAAGAATCGAACTCGCGCTAGCGTCATGAATTATTGTTCGATTGGGGTTAAGTACTTGTGGCGTTTGCGGTAGCTGATCTCGTCCATCCCAATCACCCGCAATCCATCGAGCTCGCGCCGCTCATCCCGCTGCTCGGCAACCACTCGCTGGATGATCCGTCGCACCGAACGCCACGTCACTCGGAAATAGTTCGCTACGGCGCTGACGTCCGTCCTCTGTGCCAGCCACGCTACCTCTTGTTCGAAGCTTTTGGTAAAGCGGCTTCCCTTGTCGGCCCAAGGCACCTTTTCTCTGACCACTCCACACCGCCGACATACCACTCGTCGGATCGAGTAGATAGGTCCGGACTCCGAACAGGTCCAAGTGCCGCCAGTAGCGATTGTAGCGATCTTTGTTCTTGCGGACCTTTCGTCCGCAAATCCCGCACAGAGGCTTCCTCCTCCGTGGTACTACATCCACCACCACTCTGGCTTTGTCCGCCTGGAAGTGGAAACCTCGGACCCACAGGCCTTGCAATCCGATGAGCTTGTTGACTAACGTAGTAACGCGCATCGCGGGAACGCTCTTTTCTCTTTCGGAAAAAAAGATTCTAGCGTTCTCGCCGATGCGCATCTACACATGGCTTACCCTCTCAACCCACGGGCCTCACCAAATGCCACTGCCCCTCAGCGGGAGACGAGGCTGTGGGAAACGCCCCCACGGTTCTGGTCGTTCAGACCTTGCTCACGACTGAGTTCTCTTCGAAGCCTGGAAGGGCGTTTTCCATAGCCTCCACTAATCGAGCCCCCCCTTCCTTATTCCATATGAATTAATCTTTCTTGTATATATATCAGGAGGGGCCTGTGGGCGCTCGTGGGAAACGCGAAGCGTTTTCCAAGCGATTGTGGAAAACGCCGCTCCACGTTTGTACGTGCTCACAACCTTTCCCTAAACGCCTCTCTCGCCCGGAGTTTCCGGCGTTTTCCACAATCGCGGCAGCGTCCATAGGCCATGCCCTCCAACACAAATCAGATCCCCCGAAACGACAGGAGAACCTCTTTTTCATTTGTCGAACGGGCGGCGATCCGGTACAGTCGTTGCGCGTTGGTGCGATCGTTGCTGGCCAGCCGCCTCATCGGAGCGATATGATCCGATGAACTCCGGCGAGCCCTCGGACAGCCCGACAGCAACATTGTACGCGCTTTGACCGATCCACCCGATGTCTAAGGAGCATGGACGATGAGTAACGTGACATTGAATGTGAACGGCACGGTACACACCGTGGATATCGACCCTTCGACTCGACTGCTCTACGTCCTGCGAAACGATCTCGGCTTGCGGGGCCCGCGGTTTGGTTGTGGACTCGGCCAGTGCGGGGCGTGCACGGTGATCATCGACGGTATGGCGACTCGGTCGTGTGTCACGCCGACGTCCCGAGTCAAAGGCGAGATAACCACGCTCGAAGGACTCGCCAAAGACGGCACGCTGCACCCGGTGCAGCAGGCCTGGATCGACGAGCAGGTTCCACAATGCGGCTTCTGCCAGAACGGGCAGATCATGACAGCCAAGGCGCTTCTGGACCGAAATCCGAATCCGACGGACGCCGAAATCCGTCAGGGTATGGCGAGAGCCATGTGCCGGTGCATGACCTATTACCGAATCCAGGCGGCGATCAAACGTGCCGCGGGAGGATCCTCGGCTGGTGACGCCACGTCCGAAAGGAAGGTGAGCTGATGACAACCTTTACGAGTATCCCGAAAGAGATCCCGAAACAGATCAAGGACGCGCTGGAGCAGCGGAGCGCCGCGACCTCCCGGAGGGATTTCCTCAAGACCTCGGGTGTCTTCGTGGTGAGCTTCAGCGCGGCGGCCGTCTCCGGCGCCAGCCCGCTCGTTGTCGCTCTGCAGGGTGAAGCGGCTGCAACCCAGGCAGCGGGCCCGTATCCCGACTCCGACTTCAGGCAACTCGATTCGTGGATCGTCATTCATGAGAACAATACGGCGACCTTTTTTGTCGGTAAGACGGATTGCGGCCAGGGGACGGGAACCGCGTTTCGGCAGATGATGTCCGACGAGCTGGATATCGGCTACGACGACACCAACGTCATCATGGGCAGCACCGACGTCACCCCGGACCAGGGGGGATCAGGCGGTTCCGATGCGATACAGAGAGATGGTTGGCCGATGCGAAGGGTGGCCGCCGAGGCCAGACGCGTCTTGCTGGAGCTGGCCTCCAAGCGGTTCGGGGTGCCTGTCGAGCAGTTAAACGTCAGCGACGCGGTGATCACGCTGAAGTCGGACCCCTCGAAGAGAGTCACCTACGCGGAGCTGATCGATGGGAAGCAGTTCCATGTCACGCTGACAGGGGAAAACGTCAACGAGACCACCGGCACAGCCGAGGTCAAGCCGGTGCAAGAGCTCCGGAACGTCGGCCAGTCTCTAGAGCGGTACGACATTCCACCCAAGGTGGACGGGTCGCTGGTGTGGGCGGTGGATGTCAAGCTTCCCGGAATGGTGCATGCACGCAACGTCAGGCCGCCGGTTGTCGGCGCGAAACTCATCGGCATCGACGAGACTTCCGTCAAGAATCTGCCAGGATTCATCCGAGTGGTCAGCAAAGGCAATTATGTGGCGGTGGTCTGTGAGCGAGAAGAGCAGGCGATCGACGCCTCCAGACGACTCAAAGCAGATTGGGAGAAGCCCGCGGCGGCGCCGTTTCCGACATCCGAAGAGCTGTACGGGTACATGCGCGGCGCAACGCCCATGTCGAGCTGGGATCCGGATGTGGTTGGGAATCCGGAGGCGGCGCTCGAGAACGCAGCGACGGTGGTCGAAGCCAAGTACGACTTCCCTTTCCAAGGGCACACGGCCTTCGGTCCAGCCCATGCCCTGGCCGACCCGTCTGACGGTCAGATGACGATCTACTCGAACGACATGAAATCCTACGGCATGCGGCGCGGCGTCGCTGAGTTTCTTGGGATGCCAAAGGATCAGGTGCGCGTGGTGTGGATGGAAGGCCCTCAGTCCTACGGACGCACGGCCGCGGACGATGCCGGCTTCGAGGCAGCGTTTCTGGCGAAAGAGATCGGCCGGCCGGTTCGCGTGCAGTGGATGCGGGACGAAGAGACGGCCTGGGACACGAAGGGCCCTCCCTATACATTCACGCTGCGTGGAGGATTGGACGCCGAGGGCAACGTCGTGGCGTTCGATTACAACGCTCAGAGCGCCGACTACAATCACCTCGGATACAACGAGGTCGAGACCGTCTTGATCTCACAACTGATTGGGACGAGGAAAGAGACGCCGAACAGCGGCCGGGCGACCACACCCACGGACTTGTATGCGATCCCGAACCGGCGCGTGTCGGGGCAGGTCGTGCGCCTTCCCGCGGTCTGGGAAACGCCGCTTCGAACCGGGAACCTTCGGGATCCGAACGGACCTCAGGTGACCTTCGCGTCCGAATCGTTCATCGACGAGCTTGCGGCGGCGGCCAACGCCGATCCGATCGCATTTCGACTAAAGCTGCTCACCGCCAGCACCGACGACAGCGGGTTCAGACGAGCGCGCTCGATCGCGGTCATTCGCGCGGCCGCGGATGCCTACGGCTGGGATAGCCGCGTCTCGCCGAAACCACGCGACGCCGAAGCCATCTTGACGGGGCGTGGAATGGCGTACTCCTACCGCAGCCAGACAGTGGTCGCAGAGATTGCCGAGGTCGAGATGAATCGCGAAACCGGTCACGTCTGGGTCAAGCGGCTCGTGTGCGCACACGACTGCGGCCTGGTCATCAACCCCGAAGGGTTGCGCGGCACGATCGAGGGCGGGATGCTCCACTCGCTGAGCCGCGCGCTCCACGAGGAGGTGCGCTTCGACACCGAAAGGGTCACGAGTGTGGATTGGCGTTCTCATCCCAGCCTCACTCATGCCGACACGCCGGCCGCGATCGACGTCGTCCTGGTCAACGGAGATCCCAATCCGAACCGGCCCGATCTGCCGCACTACGGAGCCGGCGAAGCGGTATGCAAACCGCTGATTGCGGCCGTCGCCAACGCCATCTACGACGCGACGGGAGTTCGTCTTCGCCGAGTTCCGTTCCGAGACGCGCGCGTGCTCGCGGAGCTCGAGGCCGCAGGGGTGTAGGCCGAGCGCCTTCGAACGGCTGACGAGGAGACGATCGACGCCCACGACGGGCTCCGCCGCTTCTTCAGGGCTTTCACGGCCACAACCCGGGAGAGACCCGACTTCCCCACCCTCTTCCTGCGCGAGCTCCTCTCGACCGGCATCGAGCTCGCGGTCGTGCCCCACATGCTCGAGATCATGTCTGTCACCCGCAGGCTCGCCCAGCGTGGACGCCGCGAGGGTGTCTTTCGTCGCGTCGACCCGGTGCTCTTCCACTTCGGCCTCGTCGGTGCCCTGGGCTTTTTCTTCGCCACCGAGGGGGCCCGACGCCGCGCCCGCGCGGCTGGCCACCTTCCTTTCGACATGCCCAGCCCCGAGGCGTTCGTTCGCTACCTCGAAGAGATGACGCTACGGGGCCTCGCACCCGGTCCCTCTCCTTTAAAAACCAGGAAAAGAAAAGGAGCGCGCTCATGAAGCGCTCAGCCGCCGTCGTCCTGCAAACCGCCCTCCTCGCCGCTGGCTGCGCAGGGAGACGAAGACGGGCGCATCCTCGCATCGGGCCATGTCGCGGCCACCGAGGTTCTGATCTCGACCAAAGTGGCTGGCACCCTGGAGCAGCTGACCGTTGACGAGGTCTATGGTCGACGCCGGCAAGGAGATCGCCCGGATCGACACCGTCGACACCCTGCTCGCCCGCGAGTCGGCGAACGCCGAGCGCGCCCTGGCCCAGGCCGAGCTCCGCCTGCGCCTTGCCGGAACGCGGCGGGAGGACATCCTGGAGGCGAAGGCCCAGCTCGGCAAGGCCGAGGCGGATCTCGCCGGTGCAGCCCGCGATCTCGAGCGCATGCAAGGCCTGCTGTCCGTCGGCTCGGGAACGACCAAGTCACGCGACGACGCACGCACGCGACACGACGTGGCTGCGGCCTCCGTCGAAGCCGCCGGCGCGCGTGTCCGTCGCCTGGAGGCTGGCTTTCGCGACGAGGAGAAGGACGCCGCCCGAGCCCGCACCCAGGCCGCCGAGGCCGACATTGCCCGGCTCGAGCAGAAGATCGCAGACGCCACAATTCGCAGCCCGGTAGACGGCGTCGTGACCCAGAAGCTCTCGGAGCAGGGTGAGCTCGTGGCGCCGGGAACCGGGATCATCGTCGTCACGAACCTGGCGAGCGCGTGGCTCAACGCGTACATCCCGGAGCCGGACCTGGGACGCATTCGCCTCGGCCAGGAAGCCGAGGTCGTCACCGACGACCGGCAGAGGCGCGAGGGCCGCGTCTCTTTCATCGCCTCCCGGGCAGAGTTCACCCCGAAGAACGTCCAGACCCGTGACGAACGGGTCAAGCTCGTCTTCCGGATCAAGATCGCCCTCGACAACGAGGACGGCCTCTTCAAGCCTGGCATGCCGGCGGAGGCCCGGCTGCAGCCGGCAGGTACGAGCCCATGAGCGCAGCGGCGCCGGTGATCGTGCGGCTCGAGGAGCTCGGCCGTCGCTTCGGCGATCTGGTGGCGGTGGATCGGCTCTCTTTGGAGGTGCATCGCGGCGAGATGTTCGGTCTGATCGGCCCCGACGGAGCCGGAAAGACCACCACCTTGCGTATGGTCCTCGGCATCCTCGCTCCCGGATCCGGCAGCGTCGAGACCTGCGGACTGAGCCCGACGCGACAGCGACGAGATCTGTCGCAGAAAGTCGGCTACCTGTCGCAGCTTCTCTCTGTACGGCGACTTCTCCGTCGACGAGAACATCGCCTTCTTCGCCGAGATCCATGACGTGCGCGGCTGGAGGTCGCGCCGCGACGAGCTTCTCGACATGGTGCGCATGACTCCCTTCCGCCGCCGCCTCGCGGCGCGCCTGTCGGGCGGCATGAAGCAGAAGCTGGCTCTCGTCTGCACCCTCGTTCACACGCCGGAGCTGCTGGTTCTCGACGAGCCCACCACCGGAGTGGATCCTGTTTCCCGCCGCGACTTCTGGAAGCTCTTGTCCCGGTTGCAGCGCGACGGCCTGACCATCCTGCTCACCACGCCCTGTCTCGACGACGCCGAACGGTGCGGCCGCGTGGCCTTGATGAACGGGGGACGGCTGCTCACCCTCGACGCTCCGGGCAACCTTCGCTCGCAGGTCGAAGGCTCGTTCGTAGAGGTCGTCGCTCGACCGCGCAAGCCGGCGGTAGAAGGACTGCGAGTCCACCCCGAGGTGGCCGATGTCGAGGTGTTCGGCGACCGCCTCCACGTGACGCTTCCCGGGATCGAGCCGGAAAGAGCAGCAGATGCCGCGCAGCGGTTGACGGAGCACCTGGCGTCGAGGGGCATCGAGGTCGAATCCGCCCGTGCAGGCCTCCCTTCTCTCGAGGACGTCTTCATCCGGCGCATTCGAGCCGCGGTGGCCGACACGCCAAGCTCCAGTGAGGTGACGCGATGATGCGTGCGACAGTCATCTTAATGCTCCTGACCGCAGGCGCCGCGACAACCCAGGAATCACCGGCGGCCCTGGATACGGGCGCCCTGCACTTGAGCCTGGCCGAGGCCGTGCAAAGAGCGCTCACCCAGTCGGCGGGGCTGCGCGAGCTCGAGCAGCTGCGGATCGCCGCCGGCGCCGACGTGGCGAGTGCACGGGCCGAGCGGCGGCCCACGGCAAACGTCGGCGCCGGCTACACCCGCCGTTCTGACATCAACGAGTTCCTCATCCCGCAACCACCGGGACAGCCGCCGGTCGGCTTTCTCAACTTGCCCGACAACTACGCCTCCGCCCGTGCGAACCTGCCGATCTACGCCGGCGGACGGATCTCCGGGCTGATCGACGCGGCAGTCGAGAACGAGCGGGCGACCGTGCTCGACGTCAACGCCAGTCGGCGCGCCTTGATCCTGGAAACCGAGGACGCCTACTGGCGGCTGGTGACGGCTCGAGAGAGCGAACGGGTGCTGCGGGAAGGGATCGGCGCCTTTCGGGCGCATCTGACCGACGCACGCAACCGGGAGCGCTTCGGCCTGGCTGCTCGCAGCG
This sequence comes from Candidatus Marinacidobacterales bacterium, assembly GCA_965197495.1. Lineage (GTDB taxonomy): Bacteria > Acidobacteriota > Vicinamibacteria > Marinacidobacterales > SMYC01 > SMYC01. The sequence goes on along the minus strand of OZ240210.1, from coordinate 6,142,748 downwards.
AGGTGCTCGCCGTCGAGGTCGAGCACGAGCGCGCGGAGCTCCGCCGCTTGCGGGCCGAGAACGACGCCGAGGTGGCAGAGGCGAACCTCGTCCGGCTTCTTCAGCTGCCGCCGGACGCCGCCCTCGAGCCGACCGAGACCCTCGAGAGCCTGCCGCCGGCCGACGAGGATCTCGAGGCCCTGCTTGGGCGCTCTCTTGAGGCCCGTCCCGAGCGTGAGGGCCTGGTCGCTCGGGTGCGCGCTGCCGAGGCCAGCGTGCGGGTGGCCCAGTCCATCGGCTGGCCTCAGGTCGGCCTCACGGCCGGCTTCTTGTACGCCAACCCGAACCGCAACTTCTTTCCGCCCGACCAACTGTGGCGCACGAGCTGGGACGTGGCATCGAGATCTCCTTCAAGGTCTACGACGGCGGCCGGACCTCAGCCTCCGTGGCGCGGGCCCAGGCCAACGTCGAGGCGCTCCGTGAGCGCCTCGACGATCTCGAGCGCCACATCCGCCTCGAGGTGACCCGCGCCTATCTTGAGGTGCGGGCCAGCCACGTTGCCACACGGGTGGCCGACCGTGCCGTTGCAGCGGGTGAGGAGAGCCAGCGCGTCGCCGCGGATCGCTACCGGGAGGGCGTCATCCCCTCCTCCGAGCTCCTCGATGCCGAGATCGCCCGTCTCGAGGCTAGCCTTGAGCGCACCCAGGCCCTAGCCGACTCCCGCCTCGCCACCGCCGAGCTCGACCGAGCCGTGGGCCGCTGATGAGCACACCGCCCAGCCCCGCCGGCAGCGCCGCCATCGAGCTCGACGGGCTCTCCAAGCGCTTCGGTGCGTTCACAGCCGTGGATCGGGTCTCGATGAGAGTCGAGGCGGGGGAGATCTTCGGCTTTCTGGGCTCGAACGGTGCAGGCAAGTCCACTGCCATTCGCATGCTCTGCGGCCTGCTCGCCCCAACCGAAGGCACCGGCCGGGTGCTTGGCATCGACGTGGCGCGTGACCCGGAAGGGGTCAAGCGACGGATCGGCTACATGAGCCAGCGCTTCAGCCTCTACGAGGACTTGAGCGTCCTGCAGAACCTCCGCTTCTTCGGGGGGGTCTACGGTCTGCGCGGCGCCCGGGCCCGGGGAGCGGGAGACCTGGGCCCTCGAGATGGCCCACCTCGAGGGCAAAAAGCATCGGCTGACCGGAGAGCTGCCCGGTGGCTGGAAGCAGTCCGGCTTTCTGTTCCAGATCCGCTCGATGCCACCGGCACTGCAGGCGGTCACCTATCTTGTGCCCGCCCGCTACTACCTCGTCATCCTGCGGGGCGTGATCCTCAAGGGCGCGAATCTGGCTCCGTATTGGCAGGAGCTCCTGGCGCTGGTCCTGTTTGCGCTGGTCCTGTTTGCCCTGGTCATGGTGACCCTCGCTTCGGTGCGTCTGGCACGGAGGGAGCAGTAGATATGTACGTGCTGTGGCGGGTGATCGTCAAGGAGTTCCTGCAGCTACGGCAAGACAAGAGGATGATCCCGATCATCTTCGTCGCCCCGGTGATCCAGGTCGTGCTCTTCGGCTTCGCGGTGAACACCGACGTGAGCAACGTCCCCACCTTGTTGGTGGACCAGGACAAGAGCGCCGCCAGCCGCGATCTCGTCAGCCGCTTCGCGAGTTCCGGCTACTTCGAGCTGGTGGGTGTGGAGGAGCGGGCCGACGCGGTGAGTCCGTGGCTGGTCACCGGGGACGCGCAGCTCGCCCTCGTCATCGGCACGGGATACGGGAGGGCGCTGGCTGCGGGCCAGACGCCGCGGGTCCAGGTGAATCGTTGACGGCTCGGACTCCTCGGCCACCACGTTAGCCCTCGGCTACGCGAGCACCATTGTCAGTCGCCGGGCTGGAGACGCGATGGCGACGCGCCTGGAAGGCCTGGTCGCCCGCCGGGGGCAGCCGCCGCCCGGGGTTGGCGGCAGCATCGAGCTGGTGCCGCGAGTCTGGTACAACCCAAATCTGCTGAGCCGCTGGTTCTACCTGCCGTCGGTCCTGGCGATGGTGCTGATGATGATGACCATGATGCCCTACGCGTTCCATCTCTGCGCGACGCTGAAGCCATCTTGACAGGGCGTGGCAATGGCGTACTCCTACCGCAGCCAGACAGTGGTCGCGGAGATTGCCGAGGTCGAGGTGAATCGCGAAACCGGTCACGTCTGGGTCAAGCGGCTCGTGTGCGCACACGACTGCGGCCTGGTCATCAACCCGAAGGGTTGCGCGGCACGATCGAGGGCGGGATGCTCCACTCGCTGAGCCGCGCGCTCCACGAGGAGGTGCGCTTCGACACCGAAAGGGTCACGAGTGTGGATTGGCGTTCTCATCCCAGCCTCACTCATGCCGACACGCCGGCCGCGATCGACGTCGTCCTGGTCAACGGAGATCCCAATCCGGACCGACCCGATCTGCCGTACTACGGAGCCGGCGAAGCGGTATGCAAACCACTGGTTGCGGCAGTCGCCAACGCCATCTACGACGCGACTGGAGTTGGTCTTCGCCGGGTTCCGTTCCGAGACGAACGCGTGCTCGCGGAGCTCGAGGCCGCAGGGGTGTAGGCAAGTCAGGCAGATAAGCGAAGCGGACTGCGGCGTCTAGCCTTGCGTCATCACTATGGCGCCGGCTGGGGCCGCGGGCGAGTCCAGCCCCGCACTCAGGAAGCGCACGCGTCTCCGAGCTCTGATGTCCTCCACCGGTTCCCATCACGATGAGGTCGGCAGCCACTCAATGGACGGGATTGGCACGGCCCGCCGTAGATGGGCGGAGGTAGCTGCAGGCGAGCGCGGCCGTTGCGTTCGTGCAGCGATTCGCATATACAGGTGTCACTATGACCGACCATATCGTCTCACGCCGTCGATTTCTTCAAGCTGCTGGTGCCGCGGGCATCTGGACAGCTGGCTCTTCAACGACTGCTTCAGGAGCTGAGCCGCGCCCCGTAGCCGTGGAGTCCGCCCGCGAGGTGGGAATCTCGAAGTGGGATCTCGACACTCCTGCGCTTATTGTCGACCTCGATGCGCTCGAGGCCAACCTAAGCGCGATGCAGCAGACGGTCCGCCGCAACCGCATCGCGAGCCGGCCGCACGTCAAAACCCACAAGTGCCCGGCCATCGCTCGGCTCCAGCTTGCTAGTGGCTCCGTGGGGATCTGCGTTGCCAAGGTGAGCGAGGCCGAGGTGATGTTCGAGCACGGCATCGACCGGATTCTCATGACGACCACCAACGTGACGCCGTACAAGATCCAGCGGGCGATGGCTTTGCGCAAATGGTGCAACGAATTCATCCAGGCTACGGACAGCCCTGCCAACGCGCGTGCGCTCTCCGAGGCGGCCGTGGCTGCGGGTCTGGTAGCGCACGTTGTCATCGATGTCGACCCTGGAGGGCATCGCACCGGTATCACGCCCGGCGAGCCGGCTCTCGAGCTCGCGCGTCACGTCGACCGGCTCCCCGGTTTGAAGCTCCGCGGCATGCTCTGTTACGACGGCGGGTCTCAGCACGTCAAGGGTTTCGAAAAGAGGAAAGCACAGACGCTCGCGCGGCTCGCGCCTGCCGCCGAAACGCTGGCGTCATTGAAGCGGTCCGGGCTGAACACCGAGATCTTCAGCGGTGGTGGTACGGGCACTTACAACATCGACCACGAGACCGAAGGCTTGACCGACGTGCAGGTGGGGAGCTATGTCTTCATGGATGCCCAGTATCTTGCCATCGGTGGTGAGAGCGACCCCGAGATGTACTCCGATTTCGAACCGTCCTTGACGATTTTGACCACGGTGCTGAACGACCAGTACGAGGGCCGCGCCACCGCGGACGCGGGCGCGAAGGCGTGCACGATCAACCGACCGTGGCCGATCGTGAAAGGCGAGAGCGGCATCACCTATCGATCGGGCTCGGACGAGTTCGGGTCGATCCGTTACGAAAACGCCAGCCGCACGTACCGAGTCGGCGACAAGCTCGAGCTGATCGTCTCCCACTGCGACCCCGTCGTGAACCTCTACGACCGCACGTACGCCGTCCGAAACGAGCGTGTCGAAGCGGTCTGGCCGGTGGCGGCACGCGGGATGTCCTCGTAGCGGATCTTGCACTGGCGGGTCCCTACGGCGCGTCTCGTCGGCCCAGGCTCGATTGAAAAAAGCGAGAACCTTGCAGCCCCTGGTCTTCTTTGACTCCTAGCTGCTAGCTCTATTTATCAGCAGGACACCTTCGATCTTGGAGCTGAGGCCGGTGCTGCCTTCAATTCGCTCTTCCTGACGACTGAGGAGTTCCAGCGTGACCAGCGAGGAGTAATCGAATGACACTATGAATGTGGACCGAATTCCCTCCGCTTCCAAAGGGCCTCAAGGAGATCGGCGCGCTCCATCGTCCCATAGGGATACTTTGAGGGTTTGTCCGAGTCACCTTGCCCAACATACTCAACGTGGATTTTGGGCACCATGCCGTTGTCGTCCAGATGCCGGTCGACCTTCGCCCAGCCAAAGGAGCCGTCAGGAAATCCGGGCAAAAACGTCGTCCACACTGAACCGACGACGACAGCGGGTTCAGACGAGCGCGCTCGATCGCGGTCATTCGCGCGGCCGCGTCTCGCCGAAACCACGCGACGCTGAAGTCATCTTGACGGGGCGTGGCAATGGCGTACTCCTACCGCAGCCAGACAGTGGTCGCGGAGATTGCCGAGGTCGAGGTGAATCGCGAAACCGGTCACGTCTGGGTCAAGCGGCTCGTGTGCGCACACGACTGCGGCCTGGTCATCAACCCGAAGGGTTGCGCGGCACGATCGAGGGCGATGCTCCACTCGCTGAGCCGCGCGCTCCACGAGGAGGTGCGCTTCGACACCGAAAGGGTCACGAGTGTGGATTGGCGTTCTCATCCCAGCCTCATGAGGACACGCCGGCCGCGATCGACCTGGTCCTGGTCAACGGAGATCCCAATCCGGACCGGCCCGATCCACCGCACTACTGAGCCGGCGAAGCGGTATGCAAACCGCTGGTTGCGGCCGTCGCCAACGCCATATACGACGCGACTGGAGTTGGTCTTCGCCGGGTTCCGTTCCGAGACGAGCGCGTGCTCGCGGAGCTCAAAGCCGCAGGCGTGTAGGCAAGTGCGAAAGCGCTCGCGCTTCCGTCGTCGAAGCGAGCGGCGAAGCTGATGGGCGAGCTGGCGGACGACGTGCGGTCCGAAGTCGCGGTCGGGACGGTCGGTTGCGCTCGTGACAAAGCTTGGGATCGACGCCTGTTGGTACGTTTGGTTGCGAACAGATCAGTCCCACCGCATCCAGCTGCGCAAAGCACTGCTTGATGAGGGTGTTTTCCAGTCAGCGCCCAGCTAGATGTCCCGGGCCGATCGCTCATCCAACCTGTTGGCGCGCGTGCGAATCCAATCGCCTTCCTGAACGAGCATGTTGTAAACGACGCAATCGACTCCCGTCGACACGGCGCGCGAAAGTTATGTGCGTGGAATCAGGTGAAGGTAATGCTGGCGGCTTCTGGTCCGAAACGCGCCTGCCCCGCCTCAATTTGCGACTTGAGGATTGCCCAATCAACACCAATCATCTTGCCGTGGCGCTTTCGAGCCTCGCCGCCGATCCAGACGCTGTCGACATCCTCCCGCGATGCAAAGTTGACCACGCGGTCCCGCGCCTACCGCGCTCGTAGCGTCCCAGAACTGCGCCGACCTCCGCGGGCGGGCGTCGTGGAATAGACTCACCGTCGATGTCCGTGCACATGAAGCGCTCGTCGTTTTGCTTTGCCGCCCTGTGGCTTGCTGTCGTCAGCTCCGTGCCGGTCACGGGCGCTCGAGCTCGCCAACGCCTCCATCGCAGACATCAACGCGGCCTTCGATACCGGTGAGCTCACGTCGGAACGACTCGTGAGCTGTCGCTTGCGCGTATCAAAGCCTTCGATCCCGAGCTGAACGCGGTCATCGCGCTGAACCCGGACGCGCTCGAGAGGGCGCGTGCTCTCGATGCCGAGCGGAGGAGCCGCGGGCCACGCTCTCCCCTTCACGGTATCCCGGTCCTTCCGAAGGACAACTTCGATACGTCCGACATGCCGACCACCGGCGGTTCTTTCGTTCTGGCAGCCAACCAACCTGGCCAGCGGAATGATCTACGTGACCAAGGAGAGAACGAGGCCGCCATCCTGCACCTGGAAAAATACCTCGAACTCGAGCCCGAAGGACCCCAGGCCGCGACGGCAACGGGAATCTTGGATTATTTGAAGAAGAACTGAGCCCATTGTGCCGTGGCACAAGTTTGGTGCACCGACATCGTGGACAATTTGCAGGTTGTCTAGTCGGGCCCGAAAACATCTAGCCAATCTGGAAAGGCGGCATTCAATATTCGCAAAATGTCGCGCTCGTCGGATGATGGCCGCACTTTGTCTGGCATCTCGTCAATCCACTTGGTGGCAAAATAGAGGGCTTCGGCAACGATGTAACCATCACGGCCGGTGATTCCTTTGGTGTCGAAGTTGATAGGGTACGGAGTTACGTCACTCATGGTTTTCTCCTAGTCTATCCCCGCGCCGGAGCCGCGGCTTTGACCCTTGTTCTATGAGGGCTTGCCCCTTACTCGTTAACTACTCTCGGGGAATGGGAACGTCTGCACCCCCCGCGAACCTCTTGGCCTTCCTCTGATAACACCGAAACTCACCTGCACGGTGCGCGTATTCGCCCAGGGTGATCTCCAGGTGATGCGTATCCCGGTAATGAAAACGGGAGTTTACTCTCACAAGCGCCATCTGAAGAGCCTTTGTTGCGGCGCGCAGTAGGGCGATGAATTTCGTGGCGAGTTCTGGCCGTTTACACCGCGCTCGGCGCGCAAGAGCTGTCGGGCATCCCCGTCGGAGACGGATTCATTTAATCCTTGTTTCGGCAAACGATTCTCACCGTGCTTGCTGACTCGTGTCAGTTGGCGGCTTGGTCGAATTCGAACCGCCTATCCTCAAGTCCAACGCGAGCTCAAGTTTCGCCCTGCCTAAACTGCACGCCACCTCGACGATCCTCAATCGCCCTAAATATACCTTCCGATCTATCCTTCTACAAGTCGTCCCGGGTAGGCTCGGGGCGCGCCGTTGCGCCGGTTATGAACTGCGATTCGTCGTTGGCTTGCACGATGCAGAAGTCTTGTCAACTTTCACACATGCCGGCACCTGCCTTTGGAGTTTCCTCGGCTTATTGCGCCACCCAAAAGAGCTAGAGTTGCGCATTGACGAGAGCCATGTGAATAGAGAATATCGACCGTGGGGCGGACCTGGACAGTGGTGAGATTTTGCCCTTAGCCCCTAACGCCAGCAGGAGGACAAAATGACGACCATCGTAACCGACAATTGTCGACGTTGCCGTTTCACCGACTGTGTCACGGTATGTCCGGTAGCCTGTTTTCATGGCGATGACGAGATGCTCTAGATCGACCCTGAGGTGTGTATTGATTGTGGTGCCTGTATCCTACGTGTCCGGTCGAGGCGATCTACGAAGACCCGATACCGGAGGACCAGCAGCGCTGGATCGAAATCAATGAAGAACGCGCACCCGGATTGCCGGTGATCGAGGACAAGTAAGACCCCTATCCCGGCGCGGAGGAGAGGCAGAAGGAATTGGGGTTTTAAAAAAGGCAAACACCCCGAGCTTTACATTTGTGCCTCTCCAGCCATTTCAGTGGATCCTCTTGAGGGTGAGACCGCCACAGTTTAGGTAGACGAGACTGATGAGAGCTTCGGCAGAGTGGAGTCCAAAGCTGCGGTGGCTCAGCAGCCGGATTTTGTTGTTCATTCCTTCGAGTCGACCGTTGCTGAGTCTCCACGTGACCCATGCGATGACGCCATCGAAGTGGCTGCGGATCATCTTCGCCGCGCGTTTGACGGGCTCTATCCTCGAGCTCATAGCGCGCCGCAGCCATCCTCGGAGAAACTTCTTGGCCCATGTCTCGGTTTTGTAGGTGTAGAGGTCCATGAAGTCGTCGCGCAGAAGCATGGCGCGGTAGAGGCGACGATTAGCTCGCACCTGCTCGCGGAGCACCCGTTTGTCTTTCGCGCTGCGGTTGTGTTTGGCCTTGAGAAGGGGAAACTTGGTGTTCTTGAGGTTGCGTCGGGCAGTCCCTTTGAGCTCGCGCACCAGCTCGCGCCGGGTCTTATCCACGGCCTCGTTCAGATGCTTGACGATGTGGAAGCGGTCAAAGATCACCCGTGCCTGAGGAGCCTTTTTGCCGACGACAGTTATGTACGGCTCCCACATGTCCATGCTGACCGCTTCGAGCTCCGCGGCTCTTTGTGGTCCGAGCTTGCGGAAAAACCGCAGCAGCGTCTTGGCCTTGCGCTCCTTTCCCGCCCAGACGACCCGGCCGCTGAGATGGTCTATTACCACTGTTAAGTACTTGTGGCGTTTGCGGTAGCTGATCTCGTCCATCCCAATCACCCGCAATCCATCGAGCTCGCGCCGCTCATCCCGCTGCTCGGCAACTACTCGCTGGATGATCCGTCGCACCGAACGCCACGTCACTCGGAAATAGTTCGCTACGGCGCTGACGTCCGTCCTCTGTGCCAGCCACGCTACCTCTTGTTCGAAGCTCTTGGTAAACTGAAGTTCCTTGGTCGAATGAACCCACTGACAGTGTGAATCCCCAATGATTACGCGTCTTTAGGGACGCCGAGAGGCTAATTTTGGGATGCAATATGTAGGCATGTCTAAAGCCTTTTATGATTTGATACACATTGATACATAGGCTATTATGGTGGGCATGCATACCCACATCATCCCCAATCGCAACTCTACCCCCGCGGTCCTGCTGCGTGAGTCCTATCGGGTGGGCGGAAACGTCCGCAAGCGCACGCTCGCTAACTTGTCCAAATTGCCCATGGACGCAGTCGACGCCATCCGACGCATTCTCAAAGGGGAAAAGCTCGTCTCGGTTGAAGTCGCCTTCAAAATCGTCGAGAACGGCTCCCGGCACCATGGCCACGTCGACGCGGTGCTCAGCGCCATGAGACAGCTCGGTTTCGAAAAGCTCGTTGGTTCTCGACACTCACCAGAGCGGGATTTGGTCGTGGCCATGGTAGTCGCCCGGATCCTCGAACCGCAGTCGAAGCTGGCGACTAGCCAGTGGTGGCACACAACCACACTGCCCGAAATCCTGGGGGTGAGCGATGCCCGCGAAGACGATCTCTATGCCGCCATGGACTGGGTTCTCAAACGCCAGGAGGTCATCGAAAAAAAACTCGCGGCGCGCCATCTCCAAAACGACGGCCTGGCGCTCTATGACCTAACCTCAAGCTACTTCGAGGGTGTGAGTTGTCCGATCGCCCGCCTCGGATACGACCGTGACGGCAAGAAAGGCAAGCTGCAGATCAACTACGGTCTGCTGACCAACGAACGCGGCATCCCCGTGTCGGTATCCGTCTTTGAGGGCAACACGGGCGATCCCAAAACGCTGTTGCCTCAGGTAGAAAAGGTGCAAGAGCGCTTCGGCATCGAGCAGTTTGTGATGGTGGGCGACCGCGGAATGATCACCCAGACCCAGATCGACGAGTTGCGGGAGATGGACGGTGTCGACTGGATTACCGCTCTGCGTCCCGAACCGATTCGCAAGCTCATCAACGATGGGATGCTCCAGATGGGGCTATTCGACGAGCGGAATCTGTTTGAGGTGACGCACCCGGATTTCCCCAACGAGAGGCTGGTCGCTTGCCGCAATCCGGAGCTGGCCGAGAGGCGGCGTCACAAGCGCCGTGCTCTGCTCGAAGCGACCTGCAAGGAGCTGGAGAAAGTTTGTCGGATGGTCGAGCGGCGCCGTTTGCAGGGCAAGGAGGACATCCGTGCTGCAGTGAAAAAGCTCCTCAACAAGTACAAGGTCGGCAGGTACTACAGGCTCGACATCCGTGACGACGGTTTCGACTTCGAGCTAGACGAGACAACGATGGATGCCGACGCCTCGCGCCTCGCCAACGGCAACTCTGAGCTCGCCAACAAACGGCTCCAGCGGTGGAAGCGACACATGGGGACGATCGCTAAGCAGTTCGGAGGGATTCGCCAACGGATCGGGCGGGGTCAGCTGCATGGTAAAGATAAAATCGGTGTGCGGGTAGGCAGAGTTCTCAACAAGTACAAAGTCGGCAAGCACTTCAAGCTGGACATTCGCGACGACAGCTTTAGCTTCGAAATCGACGACACAAAGGTCACTGCGGAAGCTGCCCTTGACGGCATCTACGTGATCCGCACCAGTCTTGCTGAGCAGCGGATGAAAACCGACGACACAGTGCGCAGCTACAAGTTGCTGACCCAGGTCGAGAGGGCGTTTCGTTCCTTCAAGAGCATGGACCTAAAGGTGCGGCCGATTCGTCACCGGCGCGAAAACCGAGTCCGGGCGCACGTCTTCTTGTGCATGCTGGCCTACTACGTCCTGTGGCACATGATGGAGGCTTGGCGGCCGCTGCTATTCTCTGACGAGGACCAGCAGGCGAAGGCCAGGCGTGACCCGGTTGCTCCGGCGAAGCGCTCCGAGGCCGCCCTGCGCAAGATACAAACCAAGAAGCTTGACGATGGGAGTCGAGCTTCCAGCTTCCGCACGCTGCTGCGCCTTCTCAGCAACATCGTCCGAAACAAATGTCGGCGACCGGAAGCCGGACCCGACGAGCCCACCTTCGATGTCACGACAACTCCGGACTCGAAACAGCAGAGAGCCTACGACCTGCTCAAAGGTATCACCGTGTAGACAGAAGCCAGCACCATTGATTCCAACTATCTCATTGGATCAACACCGGATCTTGGCTTTTTCAGCCAGGAACTTCAGGGTAAAGCGGCTCCCCTTGTCGGCCCAAGGCACCTTTTCTTTGACCACGCCACAACGCCGACAAACCACTCGCCGGATCGAGTAGCGAAGATAGCTCCGGACACCGAACAGGTCCAAGTGCCGCCAGTAACGATTGTAGCGATCTTTGTTCTTGCGGACCTTTCGACCGCAAACCCCGCACAGAGGCTTCCTCCTCCGTGGTACGACATCCACCACCACTCTGGCTTTGTCCGCCTGGAAGTGGAAATTTCGGACCCACAGGCCTTGCAATCCGATGAGCTTGTTGACTAACGTGGTAACGCGCATCGCGAGAACGCTCCTTTTTCTTGCCGAAAAAGGATTCTAGCGTTCTCGCCGATGCGCATCTAAACATGGCTTACCCTCTCAACCCACAGGCCTCACCAAATGCCACTGCCCCGCAGCGCGAAACGAGGCTGTGGGAAACGCCCCCACGGTCCGGATCGTTCAAGGCCTTGCTCACGACTGAGCTCTCTTCGAAGCCTGGAAGGGCGTTTTCCATAGCCTCCACTGATCGATGCCTCCCCTTCCTTATTCCAAATGAATGAATCCTTCTTGTATATATCAGGAGGGGCCTGTGGGCGCTTGTGGGAAACGCGAAGCGTTTTCCAAGCGATTGTGGAAAACGCCGCTGCTACGTTTGTACCTGCTCACAACCCATCCCTAACGCCTCTCTCTCCAGGAGTTTCCGGTGTTTTCCACAATCGCGGCAGCGTCCATAGGCCATACCCTCGCGCCCAAATCAGATCCCCAGAAACGACAGGAGAACCACATTTTCCTTGCTTGCTCGAGACGGCAAAAATCACGCAGCATGAGTGACCTCGGCACAGAACAAAATCCGGTGCGAGCGGCAATTGTTGGCAGTGGGCTAAGCGGCTTTGATCCGATTGGAGCCGGTAGTTCTTGTTGACATGTTCGAACGTCTTCCTTCGCCGTTTGGGCTCGTGCGCAGGGCGCTTCCGGGTTGCTTGAAAAGGCTGGGACGTGATATCCTGCGTGCTACTTGTCAGACCTTGAGGAGGTACGGGCTATGAGCACCGGATCGGTGGAAGTCGTATACCGCGGCATTTTTCAGAAGACTTTAGCCAAGAACATCTGTCGCAGCCTTGTCTTTGCCGCCAAAAAAGAGGGCAAGATCGGTATCGCGTTCGGGCGCTACAGTGACTCGCCTGAACGTAATGGGATCCCCGCCAAGCAGTTCGCCGTCGTTGCTGATACCGAAGAGGAGATGGAAGAGCACCTCGCGCGGTACGAGCCCAACAATAATGACGTGACCATTGCCTGCGACGACACCCTGTGCAAGGGCGTCGAGTCCTGGGCCTGGTATGGTCTGCAACCGATCAACAAGCTGCTCCGGGAGGGCGGCACGGTTTTGGTCCCCTCGATCCAGCCACACAATAAGCTGATCAACAACATCCACCGCACCAAGCCTTACAATCTCGCCATCATCAAAGGCATCGCCAGTTTCTCAGGGCTGTGGGTGTACAAGGACGATCACACCGATATGCGCTTACTTGGGGCGCTGGCCAAGGTCGCCCCCCACCTCGTGAGCCTGGACTCCATCGTGGCGACGATCAGCGATCCCCTGAAGGCGGCTTCTGCGAAGAAGTCCTACGATCGGGTCGAGTCGCTGTCGGTTGGCGCCGATCAGGGCAACGACGAGGTCCCGTTCGAGTTCGAAATGCCAGGCTGGAAGGAGATGGAAGAGGGTCTGGTGATTCGCGGCATCGCCGGGCAGCAAGAGGTTCCCGGCTGGGATGGCGGCTACGTTCCCACACGCAACCCCACCTTCAAGAAGTTCTCGACGCGCACCATGCGGCCGGTGGTTAACTTCGACACCTGTACCAAGTGCAAAATCTGTTGGCTGCAATGTCCGGACTCTTGCTTCGACATCTCGCCCGACGGCTTCTACGACGCCAACATGGAAGCTTGCTGTGGTTGCGGCGTGTGCGAGGACGTCTGCCCGGTAAGCCATTGCATCACCATGGTCAACGAGGAAGCCTTCACAGATAACGACAGCCAGTGGGAAATGTGGACCAAGGACAAGGAAAGCTACTCTGGGTGGTTGTCCAAAAAAATTTCGGAACCGCCCCCCCGTAGCCACGGGTTTCACCACGTGGGCCAGTACGCCGAGGAGGTAGCCGATGAGTCCTCCTGAAGCAGCTACCGCGAAGAAAGTAGATATCGCGGCCGCGCGCGCACCGAGCCTAGGTTCAGAGGAGCTGATCAGTGGCAGCGAAGCGATCGCGCATGCGGTCCGGCTCGCCGATGTCGACGTGATCACGGCGTACCCGATCCGGCCCTACGACACGGTCATGCAATACGTAGCGCAACTGATCGCTGACGGGGAATTCGACTGCGAATTCATCGTTGCGGAGAGCGAGCACTCGCAGTTTGAGATCGTCAAGCACGCCTCGGCGGTGGGGGCCCGTGTTTTCTGTGGCTCCAGTGGTGTCGGTTGGTTCTACGCCTTCGAGGCGCTGGCGGTCACCGCCGGGTTGCGCCTGCCGATGATTGCCATGGTCGGCAACCGAGCGCTCGACGATCCTGGCGCCTTCGGGGTCGAGCACAACGATGCGCTCGCGGTGCGCGACCTCGGCTGGATGCTCGTCTGGGTGGCGACGGCGCAGGAGGCGTTGGACACGGCGCTGATCGCCTACCGTGTGGCCGAAGACAAGCGCGTTTTTCTGCCCTGTGCGGTCAGCTGTGACGGTGCGTTTCTCACTCACTCACAAGCGCTTGTCAGCGTTCCCAGCCAGGACATGGTCAACAGCTTCCTGCCGCCCTATGACCGGGGAGAAAAGCAGTTGCATCCGGACAACCCGATCACCATCGCCCCCCAGGCGAACGAGGATTGGGTGATGGAGATCCGCCGGCAAAACGACATGGCGGCGCGCCGTGCTCGTGATGTCATCATCGAGGCGTACGACGATTTCAACGCCACGTTCGGGCGCGGCGGCGAGCCCTTCATCGAGCGCTACATGATGGAGGACGCCGAGGTCGCCCTGGTCGGAATGGGGACGCTGGCGCTGCCGGTGAAAGTCGCTGTGCGCAAGATGCGCGAGCAAGGCAAAAAGGTCGGCTTTGTCCGAGTCCGATGGTTCCGCCCGTTCCCTACCATCGAGCTGCAGGACGCGCTGTCCGGGGTGCAGGCCGTCGGTGTGATCGATCGCGACTACAGTTTCGGTTCCAGCTTCTTCAGCGGCGTGCTCGCCAACGAGCTGCGCTCCGCCCTCTACCCGATGGCGAACCGGCCCGGGATTGTTTCATTCATCGCCGGTCTGGGCGGACGTGAGGTAAGCACCGACAACGTCATCGATATAACCAGCAAGGTGTTCGACGCCGCCAGCGGCGGCGACATTGATGATCAAGACACTCACTGGATCGGAGTGAGGGAGTAACCATCATGCCAGAAAATACTGTAGCTTTCGACGAGTTCGTTTCAACGCAGGTCCTCGAACCTTGGAAGGGCATCAAGAAAGTCGCCCGTGAGGAGTATTTCACCTCGGGTCACCGCACCTGTCAGGGGTGCGAGTCGGCGCTACTCATGAAGCTCATGGCTAAGGCGGCCGGCCCGCGCTCGATCATCCTCGGCGCCACCGGCTGCATGTACGTGGCCAACACCACGTATTACTCCACGCCGTGGGCGGTGCCCTGGATGCACACGCAGCTCGGATCCGCGGGCTCCGCTGCCACCGGCACGGTCGCCGGTCTGAGGGCAATGATGCGCAAGGGCAAGATGGAGGAAGAGCCGATCAACGTCATCTCCTTTTGCGGCGATGGCGGTGGCGCCGACATGGGGCTCTCAGCCATTTCGGCCGCACTCCAGCACACCCATTACAACTTGCTGATCTTGATGTACGACAACGAGTCGTACGCCAACACCGACATCCAGGTGTCGGGGTCCTCTCCGTATGGTGTGAACTCCACTTTCAGCCCGCCGGGCAAGTTGCATCGCATCATGCACCGGCGCTGGAAAAAGAACACGGCGGCGATGTTGGCGGCGGGTCATCCCGACTGTAAGTACGTGGCGACCGTTGGCGCCGGCAATGCGGTTGCGACGATGAATATGGTGCGCAAGGCGTTGGCCATCGGCGGGCCGACCTTCATCCACTCGCTCGATCCTTGCCCCAAGGGCTGGGACTACGATCCGATGTACTCCCATGAGCTCGGTGAGCTTGCGGTGGAGACCGGCATCTGGCCGCTCTATGAGGTCGAAGAGCATGCGCTCAAGATGTACGGCAAGTCCAAACATATCGCGAGGGGAAAGGTCAAGCGCAAGCCGGTTCGCGAGTACCTGATGAGGCAGGGTCGCTTCGCCCACTTCGTTGACGAAGATATCGAGTACTTCCAGGCGAAGGTTGATGAGATGTGGGAGAAGTGGCTCATCCCGGGGGTCATTCCGTTCACCCAGGCGTAGCCATTTCCGCCGGCTGAGTCGTCGCGCCAAGAGACGACAGGGACACTACCCAGTTTCTTTGTTTGCCTGTGTCTTGAGCCGCGGCGGCGTCAGCTACCGGGCCCAGGCATAGGCCTCTACTCGAGGATCCGCTCCGGCGCTCAACACGCCTGTATCGGGATCGACGATAATCCCGGCAATTGCGCCCTTCGACCAGGGGCCCGAAACGGTCAACTTGTGACCTTTTGCGATGAGAGCTTCCTGCACGGCTTCGGAGATCCTGGCCTCGACGGACATCTCGCCCGGGCGCATCGTGTGGGGGAAAGTGGAGGCCGGGAAGCTCCGGGTGGCCCAGCGAGGTGCTTCGATCGCCTGCTGGATGTTCATTCCGAACTCGACGACGTTCAAGAACGTCTGCATGGTTCGCATGATTTGGTCGTCCCCGCCTGGACTGCCGGTTACCATGAACGGCTTGCCATCCTTCATTACCAATGTGCCCTGTAGAGTACTGCGAGGCCGCTTACCCGGCTCGAGCGAATTGGCCACGCCCGGCTCGAGCGAGTAGTAGTCGCCGCGGCAGTTGAAGCTGAACCCCAGATCGGCCATGACCACTCCGGTGCCAAAGCCGCTATGCAGGCTCGGCGTGAAGGTCACCATGTTGCGGTCTTTGTCGACGACGGCGATATAGCTTGTATCGCCTTCGTGGTCCGCCTCTCCCAAGTAATTGATGCTGAGCGGGCGACTCAGAGAATCGATACCCATGAACTTCTCGGGATTTCCAGGACGCAGCTCGTACGATGCCCTGTTCGGGTCGATGAGCTTGCGGCGCTCTTGCGCATACTCCTCGGAGAGCAAGCCCCCGTATGGAATGGTGATGAAGTCTGTGTCACCGAGATACTTTTCACGGTCGGCGAAGCCGAGCTTAAGCGCCTCGGCACTCGTGTGAATGTACTCGGCACTGTTGTGGCCTATGGACTTGAGGTCATAGCCCTCGAGTATTCTCAGCACGAATAGCTCGGCGGGTCCCTGGTTAGACGAGGGGTTCTTGTAGACCGAATAGCCCCGGTAGTCGATCGACACTGGTGTCTCGACTTTGACCGTGTAATTTGCGAAGTCTTCGTACCGGAACAGGCCGCCATTCTCTTCCGAGAAGCGCGCCATGGTGTGCGCGATATCCCCCTTGTAGAAACGGTCACGCGCGGCACGAAGAGCCTCATGCCGGCCCTTGTGAGAACTCTCTTTCTCCGCCTCCACCAGTTTCTTCAGGGTCCGCGCTACGTGCGTGTTGCGAAAAATCTCCCCGGACTCCGGAACCCTGCCGTCGGGTAGATAGATCTGTACGCTCGTCGGGTACTTTTGGATTTTCCGCGATCTCGCGATGGCCCGAGAGAGCTTCTCGCTGATGGGGAAACCTTGTTCGGCGTTCTCGATCGCGGGCTGCAGAACTTCGGCGAAACTCATCGTCCCCCACCGATCGAGCAGCGTGTACCAGGCGTCCACGACTCCCGGCACCGTGCCGGAGAGAAGCCCGTCGCTGCGCGGCAGCTTGCCGTTGAAGTTCTCGTTGTACCAATCGATGGTGGCTAGAGCCGGCGCTGTCCCCTCCGCATTGATGGAGATCACTTTCTTCGAGCTCGAGTCGTAGATCATGATCACGGCGTCGGCGCCGACGCCGTTGGAGCCGGCGTCCACAATGGCGAGCACGGCCTGGCCTGCAACCACGGCGTCGAACGCATTGCCGCCTGCCTGCAAGATCCTATCGGCGGCTCGGGTTGCCTCCATTTTCATAGAAGAGACCGCGTGATTGACGCCTCGGATCACCGGTCGCATCGTCTTCATGTCCTGTTGCTGGGCCCCGGCATCCAGCACGAAGGCCAAACCCAAGAACAGCAGCAAGCAGGTTGTCTTTTGTGATCTACACATCGTGACCTCCACCGCGAAAAAGGAAAGGAATCAAATCCTGGATCTTGCGGCCACCAGGAAAAAGCACAGAAATATTCCTCCGCTTGGGCGACCGTGTCGAATTGTAACCAATAAGAGCTGTGAAGACGCTTCTCAGTATGGCGACGAACGTAGCACAAATGAGACTTGGTAGCAAAACGGTAGGAAACTTAGCCCTAATCGCAAAAAAAAGAGAGCAAAGTAGCGCGAAAGTATTGACAAAGGAGCCTCTGGGTTTATGTTTGGAGCGTTGCTTCCAAACAAAACACCAAACGACCAGAGGCCCCTATAGTGCGCTTGAAACTATCTCGATTTCGCCGGAACTTCAACAAGGATCTTCCGATCGAGTTCACAGAGCAGAACCTGAGCTCGTTTGGTGGACTGGAACTGTTTTCACGATATTTGCGCCGCGTTGAGCTAAGCCGCCGGGTAGGAAAGGCGTGCAGAGGAAAAGGCATTCGGTCGGACTACGGGAGCGTCCGACTGGTTCTGGTGTTGGTTGGGATGCTGCTCGTGGGAGCTCGTCGTCTAGAGCACCTGCAGTATGTCTGTGATGACCCGATGCTGCTTCGCTTCTGTGGGTTGAGAAGACTACCGAGCCGTCCGACGATCGTGAATTGGCTGAAGCAATTCACGGGAGAGCGGCTCAAGGGCCTATCGGAGTTGAACGGTGTATTGGTCCACGAGCAAATCGAGCGATTGGGTCTGAACCGTCTGACGGTAGATATGGACGGCACCGTGGTTCAGGCAGGCAATCAGGTTGGATGGGCGTTTCGAGGATTCAATCCTCATCGCAAGAAGAATAAAAGTTACTACCCTTTGTTCGCTCACCTGGCTCAGACGGGCCAGATTCTCAAATCCAGAAATCGTCCTGGCAACGTTCACGACTCCAAGGGTGCCGATGCGTTTCTACGGGAACTGATAGGCGAGCTACGGGGCCAGTTCGGTCGGTCCCGAAAGCTGGAATTCCGCACGGACGCCGCGTTTTTCAACGAAAAGATTCTCAAGAGGCTAGAGCGCTCCCGAAGCGAGTTCGCGATCAAGGCTCCGTTCTGGCCGTGGCTCGGCCTAAAGGAGGTTGTCGCTGGGCGCAAGCGATGGCACCGCGTGAGTGACGAAATCGACGGCTTCTCCATCAAACACTTCATCGAGCCCTGGAATATCACCGTCCGGACCGCGATCTATCGGAAGCGAGTTCGACATCGAACGGCGAAGAACTTCCAGCTCGACCTGTTTTCTCCAGACGACGGCTACTTCGAGTACTCAGCCGTCGCCACCAACAAATCGCTCACCGTCCAACGCCTTTGGTACTTCGCTGCTGGGCGAGGCGGCCAAGAGAAAACCTTCGCCGAATTGCGCAGCCAGTTCGCTCTCGACGTCGTGCCCACTAAAAGCTATGCCGCCAATAGCGCCTGGCAACAGTTGAACGTGCTCGCACACAACCTGTGTCGCAGCTTTCAGCTCGACACCATCGCTGAAACGAAAGGCATCTCTCGAAAGCGTACATGCACCCATCTGCTGCACACCATCCGCACCATCCGCTTCCGCATCATCAACAAAGCCGGCCGCCTCGTTCGCGTTAGTGGTCGAAACGCGCTCCGAATGGCCACAAACTCCTCCACTCAGACACTCTTTGAAAGAATCGAACCCGCGCTAGCGTCATGAATTATTGTTCGATTAGGGTTAGGAATTAGATCCCGGTCGCTGCTTGATCAACGGGCGGAATTGCGCCCGACGGGGTGCGGAAGGGGGTTGCGGGTGGCGCGGGTAGGAGGAACAAGCAGCCGCTTGGGCAGTGAGCCCAGGACAGAGTGGAGCGAGGGTGCTTCGGGTGCAGGTCTCATTCGAATGACCCCTGAACGGTGCCAACCGCTATGCCCGCGGCAGGGAATCCGGCAGAATAGGAGGGTCCTTGTACGATTTTCGAGATGGTTCAAGATCTGGCAGATGACGCTGGGCTCGGTGATGAACGAGACGACGCGCATTTTGTCGCCGCAGTTTTTGCAAATCAACGGGTCGGTTTGAACCAGTGGCCCGCTATGGTCTCCGCTTCCGCTGAAGCGACGTGTTGATTGACAAAAAGTTGAAAAGGATCGATGTCTTTCGACATAGGTGAACAAGGAGAATCATCGCGTCGAACTTCCCGGTCGGCCCCATCTTGGCGACGACTACGATCGGCCGGTGCTCGTCCAATGTCTCGCCGCGGATGAGTGGCCGGTCCCTAGGATTTGCGAAAGCAATATGCGTACATGTGCGTCCCTGCATCATAATAGGACGCCGGCGTTGGTTGATTACCCTCTACGCGGAGCGTGCGTTGTTCGGGAAAGAGCGTTCGTCGATAATTCACTTTTAGCGGATCCTCTTCGATATACTCACGGGCAGAGTAGAAGCCCACTACGCCCCCCACCTTGAGCAACGAATAAATCAGCGAGATATACACGAAGTCCAGTACCTTCGTGTATACTTCCGGGCCATCTAAAATTCGCTGCCGAACTCCCCTGTTCAGACGCTCGGCATAGAAATCGTGCGTCCTCGGGGTGGGTTGCAACTGCGAAGCGTAGTGCGCCACGAAAGCGTTCTTGTCCCGTATGGCGTCCGACGTTTCGGCCAGAAGTGTAGCGGTGTAAATGTCGGAATAAATGACGTCGTAGGTGCGTACCTCTAGGTTGGGCGAAATCCTTTCCATCGCGCCTTCGTGTACCTTGGCCTCGATGCTCATCTCGGAGAAGACGCGACGCGCATTCTCGGCAACCGAGGGGTGAAGTTCGATGACTTCGTAGTCAACCGATTCATTTCGCAAGAAACAGCGTCCGGAAATACCCTGTCCCCAACCCGCTTCCAGTACGCGTATCGGTCGTTCGGGACACGCATCCAGTAGAAAATCCACGCTCCGTGTCATGTAGTTGGTTTCCCAATCCTCCATCACGTTGTGACCGAGCACGTGCAACTTCTCCCCGAAGGATTGCTGGTCCCCGCGGACATCCGGTTTGATGGGTTGAACTCGTGTTCGAGTCCATTGGTCCAGCGTTGGTCAGAATTTTCGGAACCCGTAGCTCTAGCTCAAGCTGGCTCATGTACGTCGCGAAGGGCATTCGCGAGCTGCTGGCGTTGCTGAACGACGGGGAGGAGAGACTTCTTTCGCTTCTTGACGAGACTTGGTTGCTGAAGAAGCCAGTTGTCGATGGAGTCCAAAAGCAACTTTGTCTGGAGTGCCAGATCGATCACACCGCGATACTGCGTGCTGATTGCGAAGAGCTTCGCTTCACTCAAGGCGCCGGTCTTTGCGAATAATGTCGGTGTGTTCTTCGAAGATAGAAACGACCTTTTCCTCCGCAGGCACACGCTCTTCGTCGATCACTCGGCGTTGGGTTTGGTTGATGACTTTCTTGGCGAGGACGAGAAAGTGCTCAAAATCCGCGGCGATCCTCTCCGCGCTCGCTCGCTTCACCGGCTCGGTCAAGCCCGACTCTTCCAACTGTGCTGCAACGCGTTGAGCGGAGCGATAGATTTCTTCCGTCACCTTCAGTAGATCTCGATAGACGCCACGCCTTTGTTGCTTATCCTTCGCGTTCAGAACTCCCAGTCGACATCTCTTCGCTCGACGCGTTCGATTGCCGAAGACCACTACTGTACCCAGCAGTTCGCGAGCTCGGCACATCACGCGAGTGAGAACCCGAACACAGTCATAAAGAAGCTCGGAGTCTGTAGGCGGATGAATGTTTGATTCCACTACCGTGCAGTCCACTCGTACTTTTCTTCCCTTTTCGATCCCAGCATCCTCGGCAACGCTCACCAGCTCTCGGTTGATCTGCTCCAGCGTTTCGAACTTCACGGCTTTGATGTTTGCTGCTAGGGTCGACTTCGACGGGGTCGGCTCTATGATGCCGAGCTGGCAAAACGTCCGATAGCTTCGAGAGTCTGCCATCCGATAGCTTCGAGAGTCTGCCAAGTGAAACGCCAGCTCCCGATAGGTGAACTGATTCAGCTGCTTCACCAACAACGCCCGGAGAACCTGCTCCGCGCTCATTCCCCCACGACCAACATCGCTCCCTGCCGGTGGGGTGACCGACCTTAGGTCTTGCAGTACCAGCTCATTGAGCTTAGGATGGGCATCGAGTAGCGACGAGATCGTTTCGAGTTCGCGTGCGTGCTCCAGCTCCAGCCAGGGCTCACGTAGATTTGGCTGTGGGTTGATCGTTTTTCGCATTTAGGGCTGGTCTCCTTTGGAGTTAAGTCATTTAGAATCCGATGTTTTCAACGACACGATCCTAATCGACACCCCCTCAGAAGACTAGCCCTAAATTTGCGATTTCTCCTTTTTTCTCAATCCCTTACAGGCTTCAGGACGGGTACTAGCTAGCCTGGTTCCAACCGTTTAAGGCAGATCAGAGCCTCCTCGACGATCTCGCCCTCGACGAGGTGGCGCTTCACTATCTGCTCAAGAACGTCGGGATTACACCCCCCGTACCACGCCCCTTCCGGATAGACCACGGCAATCGGACCGCCCTCACAAATACGTAGGCAGTTCGCCTTCGTGCGTGCGACGCCTCCTGCTTCTGATAGTCCGAGCTCTTTCAAGCGTTTCTTGAGATAGGACCACGCCTCGAGCGAAGCGTCCTTGTCACTACACTTGGGGTTCGTCTGGTCACAACAAAGGAAGATGTGCCTTCGGGCCGACGGGATCCCAACGGCGCTCGCGGCGAGCTGTCGCCTTTCTCGTACATCATCGACCATCTAAGCGAGATCATAACGCAATTCAACCGGCGCGCGCTTCGGTCACTCGAGATTCCCGTTTCCTCGAGCGCCGCAAGAGCTTGCTAGCATTTGCGCGTTCGCCACGGCATGGCCGCCGCGGTGATTGTTGAAGAAAACGAACGTCTCGTGTGACGTCATGTCTTTCGAATAAGACCGGGAACCCGGTCTTCCCGCGTCATTCTACCGGGCGCGTATCGCCCGACTCTCCTCTACAATTTGTTCGTGAAGACGTTCTTGGTCGCCGAGCTCCGCCTCGAGTCGCGCCAATCGATCGACGAGCCGGTGACGCGCCGAGACGGCGGCGTCGCCATAGTGAATCTCGATGGATGGCCGATGAGCTCGGGCATCGAGCGCTCATGCAATAGCGACAGCCGCTTCAACTCGCGATAAAGCTCGAGGGGTACCGTGATGTTCATCCGCATATCGCCCATGTCGAATCAAAACGAATCGAATCAAACCGATCAGGTAAAGGTTCGCATGAGCCCGACGACGACGCCACGCAGCTCTACGGATTCCGCATCCGCGATGATGGACGCATAGCGTTCGTTCGCCGGACGGAGCTCGACTTTGTCCCCGTTCGGGGTCGTTCCTTGAGGGCCTTGAGGGCCTTGAGGCCCGTGAGGATAAAAGCGCTTGACGGTCGCTTCTCCATCCACGACGGCCACGACGGTCGCCCCCGCTTCCGCGGTCGAACTTCGCTGAACGACGAGCACGTCGCCTTCGTAAATGCCGTCATCGATCATGCTGTCCCCAGTGATACGCAGGGCGAAATGTTCTCCGCGCTTCAGCAGCGACTCCGGAACGTCAATGCTGTCCGGAACCTCTTCCGCTTCCACGGGTACGCCAGCGACGACCGTCCCTAGAAGCGGCAGCGTCGCCGCCCGCGGGGCGTCTTGCTGCTCGATGATCTCTAGCGCGCGCTTCTGGTTCTTCCACGGCGACCGGATGAACCCCTTGCGATGGAGCTGCAAAAGGTGTTTGCGGGCCGAGTTCAAGGAGGCAAATCCGAACTCCTGCCGGATCTCCTCGTAGGACGGGGGCATGCCATGCTCCCGCCGATAGTCCTTGAGAAACTGCCAAACCGCTCGTTGTCTAGGTGTCAAATCCATAGTGACCACAGGATAGGTGAAAGTAGAGTATAGTTGCAACCACTAAATGTAGCGGCTTCTTTAGGCCGACCCACAACATATTGCGCTTTTCGCGTAGGAATTATTTCCTACACCTTGGGTATACCCGTTATGCAACGGCAACGAGACCCACGCATCTATCAAATCGCGACCTTGGCGGCACTGGTCGCCTACGGCGTGTCCGGCGTCGATCTCGAGATTCAACTTGCCGTCGCCGCAGTCATCGTCGCCACCGCTCTCGCAACACAGTTTCTCTGTACAAAGCTGTTCTCACTTCCTCGTTTCGATTGTCGTAGCGCGCTCATTTCGTCGTTGTCACTCTGCCTGCTGCTCCGCACAGGCTCGTTGGGCCTCGTCGTGGCCACGACCGTGATCGCGATCGCGAGCAAGTTCTTCCTGCGAATCGACGGCCGTCACGTGTTCAACCCGACCAATTTCGGCCTCGTTGCCGTGATGGCTTCGGTGGGCGGGATTTGGGTGTCGCCCGGCCAATGGGGCACAGGCGCCTTTTTAGCGTTCCTGCTCGCGGGTGTCGGCGGGCTCGTTATCCATCGCGCTTCGAGGAGCGACGTGACCTACGCCTTCGTCGGCTTCTACGCCGCGCTCGTTCTTGGCCGCACGCTCTGGCTCGGAGACCCGCTCGCCATTCCTCTATACCACCTCCAAAACGGCGCCTTTCTTCTCTTCGTGTTTTTCATGATCTCCGATCCTAAGACAACACCCGACTCCCGGGCGGGACGGATCCTCTTCGCGCTCATGGTCGCCCTCGGCGCCGGGTTCGTGCACTTCGTGCTCTTCGAGCCGAACGGTTTTCTCTGGTCTCTCGTTCTCTCCGCCCCGACAACGCCTCTGATCAACCGGCTGCTTCCGGGTGAGCGCTACCAATGGTGTCGTCGCCGCCGCCCCGCGATGCAGCTTTCCCAAAGGAGCTATGCATGAAACGCTCGATGACTCTTCTCGGAATCTCACTCGTTCTCGCAATGTGCTGGTCGAGCCCGACGGTGCGCGCCTTTTGCGGCTTCTACGTCGCCAAGGCCGACGCCAAGCTTTTCAACAGGGCGTCCCAAGTCGTGCTCGTGCGCCACGACGACAAAACCGTCATCACGATGGCGAACGACTTCCAGGGCGACCCCACGGAGTTCGCGGTCGTCATCCCCGTGCCGACCTTCATGAGCGCGGACAGATCCACGTCACGAACAAAGCGCTCATCGATCACCTCGACGCTTTCACGGCGCCGCGGCTCGTCGAATATTTCGACCAAGATCCGTGCAGACGCTACTACCTCATGGAGCGCGCGTTGCCCTCAGCGGCTCAGATGCCAGGTGAAGCAGGACGCCGCACCCGCGCGCGAGCGCTTGGCGTGAGCATCGAAGCTTCCTACACCGTCGGCGAGTACGACATCGTCATCCTCTCCGCGGAGCAGTCCGACGGACTCACGACGTGGCTCACAGAGAACGGCTACCGCATACCGCCGGGCGCGTCGCGTGTGCTCGCGAGCTACATCCGGCAGAACGTGCGGTTCTTTGTCGCCAAAGTCAATCTCGAGGAGCAATCGCGCCTCGGCTTCAACTATCTACGCCCGATACAAGTCGCTTTCGAGTCTCCGAAGTTCATGCTGCCCATCCGCCTCGGTACGCTCAACGCGAACGGGCCCCAGGATCTCCTCGTTTACGCGCTCACGCAGAATGGACGCGTAGAGACGACCAACTATCGAACGGTCAAGCTTCCGAGCGGGATGGACCTGCCCGTCTTCGTAAAGCAGGAGTTCGGCGATTTCTACAAAGCCATGTTCACCGAGCAAGTGCGCAAGGAGAACATGCGTAGCGTGTTCCTCGAATATGCATGGGACATGTCCTGGTGCGATCCGTGCGCAGCCGATCCTCTATCCGCGAGCGAGCTCCGCGAGCTCGGTGTATTCTGGCTCGACGGCAGCAGAGGGAGCCCCCTCAAGCGCGGTGCGCAAAACACGTTCGTGACGCGCCTCCACGTGCGCTATGACGGCGAGCACTTTCCCGAAGACCTCGTTTTCCAGGAGACGGCCGACCGGACCAACTTTCAAGGGCGCTACGTCTTGCGCCACGCTTATGAAGGCGAGCTGAGCTGCGAGCACGCCAAGACTTATCAGCAGGAGCTCGCCACGCGCCACGAACGTGAAGCGCAAACCCTCGCCTCCATCACCGGCTGGGACATCGAGGACATCCGCCGTAAAATGGGTCTCGACGGCAAAGCACCCGGGCCCGGCAACTGGTGGGAACGGCTGTGGAAGAAGAATTGAGGCTCAGGCTCGATCATCGCGCCGGCGCCGGCCGGATTCGAGCACCATTGGCCGTCAGTTATGGCGAATCACCCGCCGAGATCACCCGCTCGATGATCCTCCGGATGGCTTCGGAACAGAGGTTTCGAGGTGTTCGGCGTGGGGGCCGGTGCTCACCTCCTCAGTGAACACGTGTGCACTGGCGCCGAGTTCGGGATAGCGCCTCGCGCGCCTATTCCGCGATCGCGCTTCCAGCTTGAGTGCTTCCTGTTGGTCGCACCAATTGGAGAGCCAGTCGGCGAAGCCGCCCTCGGGTTCGGGAGGTTTTGGAGAAGGCGGCCCGTCGAAGATATCAGCGATGACTTCATCGCGCCAAGATTCGTCATCGTCGTCGCCCTGATTGTTGTTGTCGACGTTGTCGTCGTCGGGTCCGCTCACGACTTCGTGTGAAACTTCCTCGTCTACATCGTCGACAACCAAGGACTCAGCGGGCTCGTGCTCCGGCTGGTTGACCAAGCGCGGCCGCTCAAACTTCAGATCCACGCCAACGGTGCCTGACATCGAGCAGATTCCCCTGTGGATGAGCCCGTGATGGATGCGACACAGAGAGATCAAATTTCCCATCTCGTCGCTTCCCAGAACGACCGTTTGCCAGCGAATGCCACGCGGTACCTCAACCGAGTCGGAGTCCAGTTCCAGCTCCAGAGCCACGTCGCCAATGTCGCGCGTACGCCGCCTCGCGTCCTTCCTGAAGCAGAGCTCAAGCAAGCGCCGGATGTTCGATGGTGTGTTCGCAGGCAGTACGACCCAATCCGGTTCCGTGTGAATGATGGCTCCAAGCGTTTCGGTAGCGGTCTCCCCTTCAAACGCCTTCTTGCCTGTCAGGCACTCATACAGAACACACCCAAAGACGAAAATGTCCGTTCGCTTATCGACATCCTGCCCTTTGGCTTGCTCGGGGCTCATGTACGAAGGCGTCCCCACGATCGCGCCGAGTGCCGTTCCCTTCGTCAGCGTGGGCGATTGCGACGAATCCGTCCGGGCCGCTTCCTCGCCGGCAAAAGCCTTCGCCAACCCGAAGTCAAGAATCTTCGGCTTCCCATCAAGGCCGATCTTGATATTCGCTGGCTTCAAGTCCCTATGGATGATCCCTTTCTCGTGCGCGGCCTCGAGGCCTTCGGCAATCTGAATGAACAGCGGGATGGCCTCATCGACGGGAAGGGGTCCCCTTCCAATTCGGTCGGCGAGCATCTCGCCCTCGATGTACTCCATGACGAGGAATTCCACACCCTCTTGCTCGCCGACGTCTTACAAGGTGCAGATGTGCGGATGATTCAGCTTCGAGATCGCCTTCGCCTCACGCTCGAAGCGGGCTTTTCGCTGAGGACTCTCGGCGAGATGCTCGGGTAGGACCTTGATGGCGACGGTGCGGTCGAGGCGGGTGTCCTTGGCTTTGTAAACCTCGCCCATACCTCCGGCCCCTATCGGCGAGACAATCTCGTAGGCGCCGAGACGGGTGCCAGAATCTAACGTCATCTCATTTTTCCGGAAGCACAGGACGTACAGGACGTACAGCTTTCACCTGGTCTGTCTAGTCCGCGTCGAAGATGACCCAGTATTTTCGGATGTACTCGTCCTGCTTCCACTGGTAGCGCATACCCTTCGGAACGAGCACGATGTCGCCGGCTTGGACGAGCTCTTCGTTCCCCGCCTCGTCGATGATCGTCACCGAGCCTTCCAGGATGCACATCAGCTCGGCGTAGTCGGGCTCGTGGAATGCTCGTCGACGGATCCGCTTCCCAAACCCCCGCGGATTACAACGAGTAACGATAATCTCATGAACATGAAAGCCTCTTTCTTGAAGACTCGAAGAGCGTTCATTCTATCCGATAGGGCCCTGTTGAACTCGTCGAGCGTCTCGATTCTAATAGCCCCATGCTGAAACGATGCTTCTCCGTCCTCGCCGTGATGTTAGCGCTAAGTCTTCCGGCCACCGCGCAATCCCTCGCTCCCGGAAACGAAACGATTCTCGAGCAAGAGCTCCGGGCCGATCTTTTCTTTCTCGCCTCGGACGAGCTACAGGGCCGCCTCAGCGAAACGCCCGAGAACCGAACCGCAGCGGCGTTCATCCGCTCGCGCTTCGAGCGCCTCGGGCTCGAGCCGATGGGTCCCGAAGGCTCCTATTACCAGCCCTATCGTTTGATGCGCGCGCGCCTCGAAGGCGCGAACGAGCTCGAGCTGAAGCGCGAGGACGGCACAACGCTCAGAGGCCAGCTCGGCGAGAGTTTTTTCCCGCATACCTTTAGTGCGAGCGGGAGCGTCGAAGCCGGGCTCGTCTTCGCGGGCTACGGGATCAGCGCTCCCAAACTGTCACACAACGACTATGGATCGTCGGCGTTTCGCGGTCGGATCGTTCTCGTTCTGGATCACGAGCCCGGCGAGCGGGATCCCGAAGCCATCTTTGACGGCGTCGTTACTTCGGAATATTCGCGCAACTTGCGCAAAGCTCTCTACGCGCAACGCGCGGGCGCGACGGGGATTCTTTTCGTCACCGACACCCACAACCATCCGGGCCCATCCAATTTCTCGCGCCTCGCTTCGAGAAGCTGGCCCGACCCGCCGCGGCGGATTCCTCGATACACGCTCGCGAGCTGGGCGGAAGCGGTGCGCATTCCGGCGCTTCAGATTGCGCCCTCGCTCGCCGAAGCGCTCGTGAGCAACACGGGGCGCACGCTCGACGAGCTCGCGCGCGAGTCCGAGTCCGTAGGCGGTATCGAACCCGTTCTCGTGCCATCGCTTCTCCTTCGGCTCACGACGAGCGTCGAGCGCCAGAGCGTCGACGACCGCAACGTCGTCGCCGGAATCGTTGGATCCGATCCACAGCTAAAGAACGAATGGGTGATCGTGTGCGCCCATTACGACCACGACGGTGCCGATTCTGCGCGTGTGTTCAACGGCGCGGATGACGACGGCTCGGGCACGGTAGCGCTCCTCGAAATCGCCGAAGCCTACGCGCTCGCCGCCCGAAACGGCGAGCGTCCGAAGCGAAGCGTGCTCTTTGCAGCGTGGAACTCGGAAGAGCGCGGCCTTCTCGGTGCTTGGGCCTATGCGGAGAACCCTCTCCTCCCGCTCGAGCAGACCGTCGCCACGCTCAACATGGACATGATCGGCCGCAACGAAGAAGTGCGCGTCGGTGGTGGAAGACGTTTCCGCGGCCTCGAGCTGCAGACGGCCGAATCGAACAAGAACGCGGTCAACATCATGGGCTATAGCTACAGCGCCGATTTGAAGCGCGCGGTCGAGGAAGCGAATCGCGGCGCGGAGCTCGAGCTCAAGATGCGCTACGACAACAACCCGTCCAACCTGCTGCGCCGCAGCGATCAGTGGCCGTTTCTCCAAAAGGCCGTCCCTTCTCTTTTTTTCCACACGGGCCTTCACCCCGACTATCACACCGAGTTCGACGTCCCCGAGCGCATCGAATACACAAAGCTCGAGCGCATCGCCCGGCTCGTTCACCAAATGAGCTGGGATCTCGCTAACGACGAAAGCCGTCCGGGATTCGACAAACTCGACCAGGCTGCGGCCACCGCCGATCCGCAAATCAATCCGGATCAATATCAATATTAAGAAAAAGCGTAACGCAAAGGTACACCAAAGGCGCAAAGAAGAGAAAAGAAAGGTTCTCCTGTCGTTTCGGGGGATCTGATTTGTGTTGGAGGGCATGGCCTATGGACGCTGCCGCGATTGTGGAAAACGCCGGAAACTCCGGGCGAGAGAGGCGTTTAGGGAAAGGTTGTGAGCACGTACAAACGTGGAGCGGCGTTTTCCACAATCGCTTGGAAAACGCTTCGCGTTTCCCACGAGCGCCCACAGGCCCCTCCTGATATATATACAAGAAAGATTAATTCATATGGAATAAGGAAGAGGGGGCTCGATTAGTGGAGGCTATGGAAAACGCCCTTCCAGGCTTCGAAGAGAACTCAGTCGTGAGCAAGGTCTGAACGACCAGAACCGTGGGGGCGTTTCCCACAGCCTCGTCTCCCGCTGAGGGGCAGTGGCATTTGGTGAGGCCCGTGGGTTGAGAGGGTAAGCCATGTGTAGATGCGCATCGGCGAGAACGCTAGAATCTTTTTTTCCGAAAGAGAAAAGAGCGTTCCCGCGATGCGCGTTACTACGTTAGTCAACAAGCTCATCGGATTGCAAGACCTGTGGGTCCGAGGTTTCCACTTCCAGGCGGACAAAGCCAGAGTGGTGGTGGATGTAGTACCACGGAGGAGGAAGGGGATGTCCCGCCGGATGTTGAATTTGGGGTAGCGGCGGCTCCTTGGCCGGCCTAAGAATAGGTCTGCCAAACCAACCGTCTCCAGAGGGGGACAAGGAGCCACCATGCCAAGGAAATCAAAGAAGCCAGTAAGAAAGCAAACGCACTCGCCTACGGGCAAGGTAGTTGGCCAAGTCGGTCAGATACTGCTACCGATGATAGCTGGGATCGCGGCCACGAAGGCGGACCTGACGGAATGGGTGTACGAGCAAGGACTGACCGCATTGCACCTACTCCTGAGAGAGGACGCGGAGAAGATCGCGGGGCCGAAGGGCAAGCACGAGAAGGAGCGAACTCATAACCACTGGGGGAGCACGGATGGGGAGCTGAGCTTCGGCGGTCGTCGAATCCAAGTGTCGCGACCTCGAGTTCGTTCGAAGTCGGGCGAGGAGGCGTCGCTTCCACACTTCGAAGCCTTCCGCGAAGAAGACCCGCTTCCGGAGCGAGTGCTGAACCAGATCTTGGTGGGGGTATCGACCCGAAATTACGAATCGAGTCTGGACAAACCCTCGGCGAAGTTGAAGTCTCGTGGCACGAGCAAGAGTGCCGCCAGCCGTCACCTCGTGAGCCAGACGACTAAGAAGCTCGAGGAATACCTATCTCGGAGGCTAGAGGAGTTCGAGCTTGCGGCACTAATGATGGATGGCCTTGAGGTGGCCGGACAGACCGTCGTCGTAACTCTCGGTATCACAATAGATGGAACGAAGGTGCCCTTGGGTATATGGCTGGGCTCGACGGAAAACTCTCGGGTGTGCACCGCGATGTTGCAGAACCTTCTCGAGCGGGGATTGCGGATCGACGAATCGATTCTCTGCGTAGTGGACGGAGGCAAAGGGATCCGCAAAGCACTCGTCGACGTTTTGGGGGATCTCGCGGTTATCCAAAGATGCCAGCTCTACAAACTCCGAAATCTTCGCTCGTACCTTCCCAAGTCCCGTCACGCCTACGTGCTCCAGACAATGAAGGAAGCGTACAAATGCAAGAGTGCCGACAAGGCGCGCAAGCGACTTCAGGCATTGGTGTCGTGGCTCGAGCGAAACGGCTACGACGAAGCTGCCGGAAGCCTTCGCGAAGGGATGGAAGAGACACTCACGGTTGTGAAGCTCGCTCTACCCGAGTTACTTCGCAAATCTCTGGCCACGACAAACGCCATCGAGAATCTCAACGGCACCATCCGCAGAGTCTCGAGAAACGTCAAGCGGTGGAAGAGTCCTTCCATGATTCGCCGATGGACCGCTCTCGGCGTCGTCACGGCGGAGAAAAAGTTTCACCGTATCAAAGGCTATCGCCATATGGGCGCTCTCGTTCACGCGCTTAGAAGCAAACAGAAATCTCTTGACAGCGATGAGGTTGCTGCCTAAGAGTATTCACAGGTGCCGCCGCTACCCGACCAAATTCAACAGCGGCCGGGACATCTCCGGGAGGAAGCCTCTGTGCGGGATTTGCGGACGAAAGGTCCGCAAGAACAAAGATCGCTACAATCACTACTGGCGGCACTTGGACCTGTTCGGAGTCCGGACCTATCTTTGCTACTCGATCCGACGAGTGGTATGTCGGCGGTGTGGAGTGGTCAGAGAAAAGGTGCCTTGGGCCGACAAGGGAAGCCGCTTTACCAAAAGCTTCGAACAAGAGGTAGCGTGGCTGGCACAGAGGACGGACGTCAGCGCCGTAGCGAACTATTTCCGAGTGACGTGGCGTTCGGTGCGACGGATCATCCAGCGAGTGGTTGCCGAGCAGCGGAATGAGCGGCGCGAGCTCGATGGATTGCGGGTGATTGGGATGGACGAGATCAGCTACCGCAAACGCCACAAGTACTTAACCCTAATCGAACAATAATTCATGACGCTAGCGCGAGTTCGATTCTTTCAAAGAGTGTCTGAGTGGAGGAGTTTGTGGCCATTCGGAGCGCGTTTCGACCACTAACGCGAACGAGGCGGCCGGCTTTGTTGATGATGCGGAAGCGGATGGTGCGGATGGTGTGCAGCAGATGGGTGCATGTACGCTTTCGAGAGATGCCTTTCGTTTCAGCGATGGTGTCGAGCTGAAAGCTGCGACACAGGTTGTGTGCGAGCACGTTCAACTGTTGCCAGGCGCTATTGGCGGCATAGTTTTTAGTGGGCACGACGTCGAGAGCGAACTGGCTGCGCAATTCGGCGAAGGTTTTCTCTTGGCCGCCTCGCCCAGCAGCGAAGTACCAAAGGCGTTGGACGGTGAGCGATTTGTTGGTGGCGACGGCTGAGTACTCGAAGTAGCCGTCGTCTGGAGAAAACAGGTCGAGCTGGAAGTTCTTCGCCGTTCGATGTCGAACTCGCTTCCGATAGATCGCGATCCGGACGGTGATATTCCAGGGCTCGATGAAGTGTTTGATGGAGAAGCCGTCGATTTCGTCACTCACGCGGTGCCATCGCTTGCGCCCAGCGACGACCTCCTTTAGGCCGAGCCACGGCCAGAACGGAGCCTTGATCGCGAACTCGCTTCGGGAGCGCTCTAGCCTCTTGAGAATCTTTTCGTTGAAAAACGCGGCGTCCGTGCGGAATTCCAGCTTTCGGGACCGACCGAACTGGCCCCGTAGCTCTTGCGGACCTTTCGTCCGCAAATCCCGCACAGAGGCTTCCTCCTCCGTGGTACTACATCCACCACCACTCTGGCTTTGTCCGCCTGGAAGTGGAAACCTCGGACCCACAGGCCTTGCAATCCGATGAGCTTGTTGACTAACGTAGTAACGCGCATCGCGGGAACGCTCTTTTCTCTTTCGGAAAAAAAGATTCTAGCGTTCTCGCCGATGCGCATCTACACATGGCTTACCCTCTCAACCCACGGGCCTCACCAAATGCCACTGCCCCTCAGCGGGAGACGAGGCTGTGGGAAACGCCCCCACGGTTCTGGTCGTTCAGACCTTGCTCATGACTGAGTTCTCTTCGAAGCCTGGAAGGGCGTTTTCCATAGCCTCCACTAATCGAGCCCCCCCTTCCTTATTCCATATGAATTAATCTTTCTTGTATATATACCAGGAGGGGCCTGTGGGCGCTCGTGGGAAACGCGAAGCGTTTTCCAAACGATTGTGGAAAACGCCGCTCCACGTTTGTACGTGCTCACAACCTTTCCCTAAACGCCTCTCTCGCCCGGAGTTTCCGGCGTTTTCCACAATCGCGGCAGCGTCCATAGGCCATGCCCTCCAACACAAATCAGATCCCCCGAAACGACAGGAGAACCCTTTTATTCTTCTTGCGATGAGGATTGAATCCTCGAAACGCCCATCCAACCTGATTGCCTGCCTGAACCACGGTGCCGTCCATATCTACCGTCAGACGGTTCAGACCCAATCGCTCGACCTGCTCGTGGACCAATACACCGTTCAACTCCGATAGGCCCTTGAGCCGCTCTCCCGTGAATTGCTTCAGCCAATTCACGATCGTCGGACGGCTCGGTAGTCTTCTCAACCCACAGAAGCGAAGCAGCATCGGGTCATCACAGACATACTGCAGGTGCTCTAGACGACGAGCTCCCACGAGCAGCATCCCAACCAACACCAGAACCAGTCGGACGCTCCCGTAGTCCGACCGAATGCCTTTTCCTCTGCACGCCTTTCCTACCCGGCGGCTTAGCTCAACGCGGTGCAAATATCGTGAAAACAGTTCCAGTCCACCAAACGAGCTCAGGTTCTGCTCTGTGAACTCGATCGGAAGATCCTTGTTGAAGTTCCGGCGAAATCGAGATAGTTTCAAGCGCACTATAGGGGCCTCTGGTCGTTTGGTGTTTTGTTTGGAAGCAACGCTCCAAACATAAACCCAGAGGCTCCTTTGTCAATACTTTCGCGCTACTTTGCTCTCTTTTTTTTGCGATTAGGGTTAACAGTGGTAATAGACCATCTCAGCGGCCGGGTCGTCTGGGCGGGAAAGGAGCGCAAGGCCAAGACGCTGCTGCGGTTTTTCCGCAAGCTCGGACCACAAAGAGCCGCGGAGCTCGAAGCGGTCAGCATGGACATGTGGGAGCCGTACATAACTGTCGTCGGCAAAAAGGCTCCTCAGGCACGGGTGATCTTTGACCGCTTCCACATCGTCAAGCATCTGAACGAGGCCATGGATGAGACCCGGCGCGAGCTGGTGCGCGAGCTCAAAGGGACTGCCCGACGCAACCTCAAGAACACCAAGTTTCCCCTTCTCAAGGCCAAACACAACCGCAGCGCGAAAGACAAACGGGTGCTCCGCGAGCAGGTACGAGCTAATCGTCGCCTCTACCGCGCCATGCTTCTGCGCGACGACTTCATGGACCTCTACACCTACAAAACCGAGACATGGGCCAAGAAGTTTCTCCGAGGATGGCTGCGGCGCGCTATGAGCTCGAGGATAGAGCCCGTCAAACGCGCGGCGAAGATGATCCGCAGCCACTTCGATGGCGTCATCGCGTGGGTCACGTGGAGACTCAGCAACGG
This sequence comes from Candidatus Marinacidobacterales bacterium, assembly GCA_965197495.1. Taxonomy (GTDB): domain Bacteria; phylum Acidobacteriota; class Vicinamibacteria; order Marinacidobacterales; family SMYC01; genus SMYC01. The sequence goes on along the minus strand of OZ240210.1, from coordinate 6,108,730 downwards.
CCGACTCGAAGGAATGAACAACAAAATCCGGCTGCTGAGCCACCGCAGCTTTGGACTCCACTCTGCCGAAGCTCTCATCAGTCTCGTCTACCTAAACTGTGGCGGTCTCACCCTCGAGAGGATCCACTGAAATGGCAGGAGAGGCAAAAGAAAAATGACAGGTCCTGTTTTTCTTTTCTTATCCCCTTATCCCCTCCTATCCCCACATCCCCTGCCTTTGACAACCCAAAAGAAAGGCAAAGGTTCCGCGGAGAAGCATCTTTTTCTTTTACACTCCCTTTCAGTTCTTGCTTTTTTTCCTTTTGCGCCTTTGCGCCTTTGCGCCTTTGCGTTACGCTTTTTTAACCCTAATCGCAAAATCTTCGAAGCACGAAAACGCGAAACACCGCACTGAGCGCAGGCGAGAAGCTCGTGCTGGGGCACCCGCTCGCCGCCACTATAGGTGATTCTGCACGGTGTATGCAGAACCTGGAAAAGGTGCTATTCACGGGGCCAAAGACCTCAGACACGGTGACGTTTATTTGCGATTAGGGTTAATATTGATCCAAATTGATTAGTGGATCGGCCGTTACGCTTTCTTGATATTGAAATAACTGAATCTTGAACCATCCACATCCCCTGCGGATAAGTTGTGCAGATCCTGTGGATTCGTTGTTGACAACGAGAACACACAATCTAGGGGCTGTGGATAAAAAAACCACAAAAAGTAGTTTACTGCTCATTGCGGGGATGGCAGTATTTTGTTCCCAAACGGAAACCCAGACTTTGCGTTCGACGGAGGTGCGGAACTCATGAATACGAACGGCATCCTTTGGGTCTAGTGGACGGCGTCACGGCCGTTCAGCTTCAATAAGGCCCGATGGGTCCCCCCCCATCGGGCCGAGTTGAGCTTCCTCCTCACGGGCTCTCTCCTGGACTTATAATGTCTCTTGAGACGCATGCACGTCATCCAGCCAGCCAAAACCAAGCGCGCTACCTCGTCGAGCCGGTCCGGAGCCCACGCTGAGAAAGCCTCGGCCGACTCGGAAGGCGAGCTGAGAGGTAAAGCCCTCATCTTCTGGGACCCCAAGCGGCCCGGACAGAAGCTCGACGCGATCGATACCGACCAGATCACGCCTGCCAAGGACTGCGTCTCGGAAAGCCTCGACTCGCTCGACGAGAAGTGGAAACTGGGCGCATTCCGTTACTTGATGCCGGATTTTCGCAAACGGGTGCACGCGGGCGAGACGTTCGTCGTCGCCGGCGCCCGTTTCGCCATCGGCTCCTCCCGCGAGATGAGCCCCGCCGGCCTCAAAGCCGTTGCTGAAGAGGTCGGCCTCGAGATGGTCATCGTCTGCGGCGACAACATGGGCGACATCTTCCGACGCAACGCGTTCAATCTCGGGCTCGAAGTTGTACAGTCCCCCGAAGCCGTCGACGACGCGCGCGACGGGGACGAGCTTTCTTACGACCGCGAGACCCGCGAGCTCGCGAACATCACGCAGGAAAAGACTTACACACCGCTCCCGCTGACGGCGAAGGAAGACGAGATCCGCCGCTCCGGAGGGATCTTTGCCGTCGGCCGCCGGGAGTTCCCGGAATCGGTGCAGCGCCAACCGGTAATCGTTTGGCCCGACGTAGAGACCGCGCGCGGGCTCACGACGACTGAGCAGATCGTGTGGGCGCACCGCGTCGACAAAGACGCCAAGGTCGAGCCGGGCGCGACGTTGCGCGTATATGCCGATCTTCTCCCTGTATCGGACGGCACCGCGCCCTTCGCGATCCATACGTTCAACCAAATCACGGGTGGCGACGCTATCTACCCGCGCCAAGCCGCCGTGGCCAACGATCATTTCGTCTTCACCGGTCTCGATTCGGACGACAAGCAGACCTCGATCGGTCGTGCGTTCGCAAAGCTCCAAGGAATGGAGAAGCCCTACTACGCGACGCCGGGAGACGGGATCTTTCACTTCTACTTTCCCGAGCAAGGCCTGATTCTTCCCGGTCAGTTCGTTCCCGGCGCCGATTCACATAGCCGCGCCTATGGAGCCTATGGCGCGATTGGGATTGGGGTCGGCTTGACGACGCTCGGCTTTGGTTGGTCGACGGGTTACATCTATTTCACGCTCGCGCGCGCGCGACGCATCGCGTTCCAAGGCAAGCTTCAGCCTTGGGTCAGCGGGAAGGACATCGTGCTCGCGCTCCTCGCGCGTTGGGGTGCTCAGCAGTCTCAGGGCATGTCGGTGGAGTTCGTGGACGCAAACTTGGAGCTTCCCATCGCCTATCGCAACACGATCTGCAACATGATGGCGGAAGCCGAAGCGCAAAACGGCATCTTCGCGCAGGACGAGCTCACCTATGCATGGTACCGAGACCAAGGCAGAAGGAACGATCTCCCCTATCCGTCGATCCGTCCCGGCGCCGACGCACGCTACGCGATCGACGAGACGCTCGACCTCTCCGAGATCGTGCCCATGATCGCGAAACCTTTTTCCCCTGGAAACGCCTTCGCCGCCGAGGACGTCGCGGGCGAGCGGCTCGCGTTCGACAAAGCCTATATCGGCTCATGCACGAACGGGAGCTATCAGGACCTCTTGGAGGCGGCGCTCGTGCTCTATGTGGCGAGGCGGAACGGACGCGATCGCGCGGCGTGCGATTTCATCATCTTTCCGGGCTCGGGTGGTGTGAAACAGCAGATCGAGCTGCCCGAGACTCGCCTCGGTGGCGAGTCGATCGCCGACGTCTTGCGCGCGGCGGGAGGTCAGATTCGAGACTCGTGGTGCGGCCCCTGCTTCGGCCAGGGTCCCGACGCATTGAAGGAGGGCGAAACAGCGATCACGACGTTCAATCGCAATTGGCAAAATCGTATGGGCCTCGGCGGGCTCGGCTATCTCGCGAGCCCGGCCATCGTCGCGGCCTCGGCGCTTTTCGGCTATATGGGCCCACCGAGCGAGCTCGGCCTGAAGTGGAGCCCCGAAGAGTTTGGTGTGTGATGTCGAGCTCTTTCGTACCTCGTGACTACCAACCCTCGCTCGCAGCGGACGAGCTGATCCGCGAAGAGCAGCCCCCCACTGACGTAGCCGAAGCCGAAGCCGAAGCGGTCCCGATGGATGTGGTCTTCGTCGGCGGCGGGCCCGCGGGTCTCGCCGGCGCCATCGAGCTCGCGAAGCTCGTCAAAAAAGATGGAGCGCGTGAGATCGAGATCGGCGTTCTCGAGAAGTCCGAAGAGTTAGGGCAGCATTGTCTCTCCGGAGCGGTCGTGAACCCGATTGCTTTCCGAGAGCTCTTTCCCGATCTTTCCGACAGCGACTTCCCGTTCCGCGCGAAAGTGGACGGTGAGCGCGTCTATTTCGTGACTGAAGGCGGCTCGATGCGCCTTCCCACCCCGCCGACGATGCAAAACGAAGGTAACTTCGTCGCATCGATCTCGGAGCTCGTGCGCTGGCTCGGCGAAAAGGCCGAGGGGCTCGGTGTCAATTTGTTCACGGGCTTTCCCGCGGACGAGCTCCTGGTGGAAGGCTCGCGCGTCACGGGCGTACGGACGACGCCCGGCGGTTTGACAAAAGACGGCAAGCCCGGCGGCAACTACATGCCGCCCACCAACGTCACCGCCCAAGTCACCGTGCTCTCCGAAGGCACGCGCGGACCGCTCACCCAGGCCTATCTGGGCTGGCAGAAGATCGCGTCGCCGAACCCGCAGATCTACGCGCTCGGCGTGAAAGAGCTCTGGGAAACGAAGCGCCCCCTCGACGCCGTCATCCACACGCTCGGTTGGCCGCTCCCACGCGACGCGTTCGGCGGGAGCTTCTTCTACCCGCTCACCGAGAACCTTGCCGCCATCGGCCTCGTCATCGGGCTCGACTACAAAGAATCCTCGCTCGATGTGCACGGCCTCTTGCAGGACATGAAGCAGCACCCCCTCTTCCGTCCGTACCTCGAAGGCGGCGAAATGCTCGAGTGGGGCGCGAAGACGATCCCGGAGGGTGGCTACCACTCGCTCCCCGAACGGCTTCACGGAGACGGGCTCGTCATGGTCGGCGACGCGGTTGGCTTCGTCGACGTCCCGTCTCTCAAAGGCATCCACTATGCGATGAAGTCAGGCATGCTCGCCGCGCGCACGATCTACGACGCGCTCAAGAAAGGCGACACGACGGCCACGGCGCTCGCGGGCTACGACCAAGCCGTTCACGCGAGCTTCATCCGCAAGGATCTCCATCGCACGCGCAACATGCGGCTCGGATTCAAATCAGGCTTTTACGTCGGCGGCTTCAAAGCCGGCCTCATGACGGTGACCGGCGGCGCGGCGTTCGGCTCGAAGATCGACGTCGAGGAGGACGCCGCCGATCGTAAGACGGTCACGCCGTCGAAAGAGCTCAAGCCCGACGGCTCGCTGACGTTCAGCAAGCTCGACGGGGTGTTCCGCTCCGGCAACAACACTCGCGACGACATGCCGTCCCATCTCACGGCGTCTAGCGATATCCCGCCCGAAGTCGCGCGCTTCTACGAGCACATGTGCCCCGCCGCCGTCTACGAGCGGCAAGGTGACGAGCTCGTCGTCAACTTTTCTAATTGCGTCGATTGCAAGACGACCGACGTGCTCGGACCCCGGTGGCGCCCGCGCGAGGGTGGAGCGGGGACTAAGTATAAGAGGATGTGATTTTTGTCAGCATTCAGCGCTCGGCATTCGGCATTCAGGGGCTTGCTTTCAGGTATTGCTGGGCGAAGGACGTCCAGGAGCTTTTTCGACTAGAGCGCCGTGCCTCCTTCCAGAAGGCGGCGTGAACCTATCGGCCCCTTCCTCAGTACTACTAAGTGACATGGATGAAAATACCACCAAAACTTGCCCTTTTTGCGCCGAGCCGGTTCAGACTCAGGCGACGATTTGCCCGCACTGCCGCAGCTCACTAGGAGGCCCGTCCGCACGCGAAGCCTATCGGAATCAGCCTGGACGGCTGGCGGCCGGCGTTTCGGTCGCTCTCGCCGAGGCCTTCGACGTCTCGGTCACTTTCGTCCGGCTCGCTTTCATCGTGCTGACCTTCGCGAGCTTCGTCGGGCCGATCATTTATTTGGCGCTTTGGGTGCTTCTCCCTGCGGAGCCCGGCGGCGTGTGCCCTCTCGGGCAATTCGTCTCCGGAAAAGACGGCGAGCCCTCTATATTGGAGCGGCTCATCGAGCAAGGACGCGTGCTATTCGATAGAGTCGTGGCGTGGTTTCGCGCATCTCCTCCTCCGAACGGGTCGGAGGAGCCAAGGGAGGGAGCCTCCTGAGTGCGACGGACGAGCAGCTCGCCGAGCGGATGTTCAGCGGGGACGACCAAGCGGCTCGCGCTCTACTCGAGCGCTACCACCGGCCTCTCTACGGAACGCTCCTCCGGTCCACGCGCAATCCCGCGGACGCGGAAGAGCTCTTCCAGGAAACCTTCGTTCGCGTTCTCGGCGCCGGATCGCGCTTCGACACGTCGAGACGGTTCAAGCCATGGATCTTCGCTATCGCCGTCAATCTGGCGCGGGACAGGGCAAAGCGTCGCGCCCACCACGCGACCCCGGAGCTTCGGGCCGCTGAGGATTTACCCGAACCGCCACAGCCGTCCGCGGAAGATCAATGGTCGCGGCGGGTGGATATCGAGCGCGCGATGGAAAAGCTCCCCGAGAATCATCGCGAGGTCCTCGAGCTTCGCTACTTCGAAGGTCTGGAGGAGCGCGAGATCGCGGCCGCAGCGAACATCCCCCGTGGGACCGTCAAGAGCCGGCTGCACCACGCCGTTCGCAAGATGCGAGACCTCATGACATCAGGAGAGACACCATGAACCCCGAATGCCAGCACAACCAGGAAGCGCTTACGGCCGGCGACACCTTCTCGAACGAGCATGTCGCAAGCTGCCGAGATTGCAGTTCTTTCAAGGCGATGGTAGGCGCGCTAGAGCCGCCCGCCGGCTTGCTCGCAATGACAATGGCGCGGCTCCAGCCCATGCTCGCGTCGCGAGCGGCGCTTCGCCGTTCACTCTTTTGGCGCTTGAGTCTCGCCGGAGCGGTCTCGCTCCCGGTCATTCTCGGTCTCAACGGCGCCCTCGTCTGGTCCGTCTACATGACCTTGACCCGTATCGTTCCCATGGAGGCCGCCGCGGCCGGCGCCACGCTCGTCGCGACGTCGCTGCTGCTCGCTCTCTCCCTGGCTTATGGCTCACTCCCCTTGCTCGCGAGCTGGGGCCAGAAACTACGAGCGAGGACTGCATGAGCACAAAGACTTGCCGATACTGCGCGGAAGAGATCAAGGAAGCCGCGATCAAGTGCCGCTACTGCGGCAGCATGCTCGAGCCGCACAAGGCCGCGGGCGAGTGGTATCGGGATCTCGAGAACAAGATTCTCGGCGGGGTGTGCGCCGGCCTGGAAGCTCAGTTCGGCCTGTCGGTGACCGCGCTTCGGATAGCCTTTGTGATCGGCGCTTTCATCGGGGGTTGGGGGCTTCTCATCTATTTGGCGCTCTGGGTGATCATGCCGGCGGCCAAAACAGACGAACCGCCGAGCGAGCCTGTCCCGCCTGTCCCGCCTGTCCCGCGTCTTCCGGAAGAGTAACTCGGCCCCGCACGCTCACCTCCCCACGTCGTACAGAATCTCTCTGGTATAAGCGGCGAGGTTGCGTTATCGTTCTGCGAGGAACTGACTGCTTCGGGGAGAGTTGAGCATGCCTGCCGCTGGTGAAAATTGGAATCAGTTCAAGCTTCTCGAACCTCTCGGCAAAGGGGGCATGGGCCGCGTCTTCCTTGCAGAAGACACCGCGCTTCACCGAAAGGTGGCTCTCAAGTTCCTGCCCGAGTCGCTGGAGGAGAACCCGGAGGCGCGCGAGCGCTTCTTGACAGAAGCCAAATCTGTGGCCGCTCTCGATCATCCCTATATCTGCAAGATCTACGAAATCGGCGAAGTCAACGGCAGAGCGTTCATCGCGATGGAGTACATCGAAGGCGTCACACTAGCGGAGAAGCTCTTCGCGGGACCTCTACGTGTCCCTCACATTCTCGAGCTCGGTGTCGAGCTCACCGATGCCTTGGAGGCCGCTCACAAAAAGGGCATCGTGCATCGGGACATCAAGACGTCGAATATCATCGTGACACCCGATGGCCACGTCAAGATTCTCGATTTCGGCGTCGCCAAGAGAGTCGCGATGGAAGCGCTCTCGAACAGTCAAGTCGATACTTATTCGGGCCGCCTCACATCGAGCAACGGAACGCCGGGCACGGTCATCTATATGTCGCCGGAACAGGTACGGGGCGAGGCTGTCGACGGACGCACCGACATCTTCTCTCTCGGCATCGTGCTTTATGAGATGGCAACGGGCACCATCCCGTTCCAGGGACGTCCGGACTCATCTACGACGCGATCTTGAACCTCGGAGCCCGACCACCACGAACCCACAACCCCAATCTGCCTGAAGGTCTCGAGCTCCTCATCCTGAAGTCTCTCGAAAAAGACAGAGACCACCGGTTCCAGACCGCCAAGGACTTGATGGTGGAGCTCAAGCGGATGAAGCGCGATACGGACAGCAGCACCCGGATTCCGCCGGTCGTCGTTCCCGAGGAAGCCGCGACATCGGGGAACAAGGCCTTGCGCTGGGGGCTTGGTGGCCTATCAGGTATCCTCTCACGCGAGCTCGGGTTTCGGCTCCACCTAGCGAGGCGATACGAAGAATCCATTGAACAGTTTCGAAAGACCCTCGAGCTCGATCCTGATTTTACGCGCGTCCACGTGTTTCTGGCCAACGTGCACTGGGATAACGGGATGCGCGAGGAGGCGCTGGCCGAAACGGAGCATCTCGACGAGGGACAGCGAATGGTCTTCACGCTCGTGGCCCAGGGGAAGGCGGCGGAGGCGGTAGAGTGGCTCGACGGGCTCCCGAGAATCAGTTCACCGGCGCCCAATTGAGCCTCTTATACGCGCGCGCCGGTGACATGGAGCAATCCCTCGATCAGCTCGAGGAAGCGTTCAAGAACCGTGTCCCAAACCTCCCAATCACATTGACCCACCCCGTCTACGACCCCTGGCGTTCCGAGCCGCGTCTCGTCGAGCTCCGGAACAACATGGGGCTCGAACCGTAGAGGCCGTGGCGTAAGCAGGCACGGTTCGGGCATCTATGACGGATCGTGACCGGATCTTGCGTGAACAGCTCGCGCGTCTCCTGGATGGCCGCGGCGCCCACGTGGACGCGGACACGGCTATCGGCAAGCTGTCCCTCGGCGACGTTTCGAAAAAACCGGAGGGCGCGCCCTGGACTTTGTGGGAGGTCTTCGAGCATCTCCGCATCGCCCAGGAGGACATCGTCGAGTTCAGCCGCAACGCTGACCACCAGTCGCCTGAGTTCCCGAAAGGCTATTGGCCTGGCGATGCGGCGCCGAAAGACGCGGATGCATGGGAGCAAAGCATTGTCTCTTTCCGGCGTGATCTCGCGGCCATGAAAGCCATCGTGCTCGACCCCGGAATCGACCTCCGCGCGAGAATCTCGCACGGGGACGGGCAAACGATTCTCCGCGAAGCGATGCTCATTGCGGATCACAACGCCTACCACCTGGGCCAAATGGTGCTCATGATGAAGATGCTCGGGCTTTGGTAGCGCTCCAAACTACGGAACCCTTTTTCTTCCCGAACGACGGCCTTGACAAGATCGGGCTTCTTGAGATAGAAACGGCATCCGTTTCTGAAAGCGGGTCGAGAAACACCCGAGCGAACACGGGGGCCGGTCTTGGGAGTGAATCTGGGGGGATTTCACGGTCAGCATGCGGGACGATGGCTCCGGCTCACCGCGGTCGTGCTTTTGCCTCTGTTGGAAGGCTGTGGACTAGAGGGTCCAACCGGGTCGACAAAAGAGATCGAGCACTCCGAAGCAGAGTTCAGTGTGCATTGGCAACAGCTCGAGCGGCGATGGCCAGCCTGGTTCAAAACAATTGGGCACAGAGCTCCGACCATGCCGGCGATGGGAGACGTCCATCGTGCGGTCCGATTCGTGGAAGTGCCTCACGAGTTTCTGGAAACGTGCACTTTTTCCCGCGGAACTCAGGAGATTCACGTCGGCGATGATAAGTGGCAGTCGGGATGCGTGGCCCATGAGCTCGGCCATGCCAGCTTGGCTCTCATTGGCCATCCGTGCTGGGACGATTGGGAGCACCCGGACTTCGACGGGAGTTGCTGAGTTTTCGAGCGCCTCCACTCAGCGTCGGCGCGCCCGCACGCTAACTCGACGGCTGCCCCCAGCGCGCGCCGCTTTTGGGTGGATGACAGCCATCGCTCGTTCGCACCCGAACAGACCGAATCCGCACGACGAGCGACACGGTTCGAGCCCGCTGCGCTCACCGTTCTGAGCTTCGTCTGTCTCGTCCACTTCTGCGCCATCCAAGGAGTCACGAGCGGCAAACGTTCACGATTTCATAAAGCATAGCGTAGCCCGTCACGTCGAGCGCCCATGGAGGAAGAGTATACTAACCACCCGTGACCAAACAATTATGGTTCTCCTGTCGTTTCGGGGGATCTGATTTGTGTTGGAGGGCATGGCCTATGGACGCTGCCGCGATTGTGGAAAACGCCGGAAACTCCGGGCGAGAGAGGCGTTTAGGGAAAGGTTGTGAGCACGTACAAACGTGGAGCGGCGTTTTCCACAATCGCTTGGAAAACGCTTCGCGTTTCCCACGAGCGCCCACAGGCCCCTCCTGATATATATACAAGAAAGATTAATTCATATGGAATAAGGAAGGGGGGGCTCGATTAGTGGAGGCTATGGAAAACGCCCTTCCAGGCTTCGAAGAGAACTCAGTCGTGAGCAAGGTCTGAACAACCAGAACCGTGGGGGCGTTTCCCACAGCCTCGTCTCCCGCTGAGGGGCAGTGGCATTTGGTGAGGCTCGTGGGTTGAGAGGGTAGGCCATGTGTAGATGCGCATCGGCGAGAACGCTAGAATCTTTTTTTCCGAAAGAGAAAAGAGCGTTCCCGCGATGCGCGTTACTACGTTAGTCAACAAGCTCATCGGATTGCAAGGCCTGTGGGTCCCCTCTGTGCCAACATCGCTGAGACACTTCGCCCCTTGAAATTAGTGTAGAGGGCGGAGGAGGATCAATGCATGAGTATGTTGATTGAGAGAGAGACCTCGGCGGGATCGGAGGGAGCCCGTAGGGCGACTGGAGATCCCGCCGGCCGCGATGCGGCGGGGGTCCCGGATCCCGAAGTGAGCGAGCAAGCGAAGCGTCGACGCTTTACCGCGGAGTACAAGCTGCGGATAGTGCGTGAGGCCGATGCCTGCAAGGGTGACGGTGACGTTGCTGCTCTTCTGCGTCGAGAGGGCCTGTACTCGTCGCATTTATCGAGTTGGCGCCGCCAACGTGACGAGGTCGCCAAAGCGGGGTTGGCCTCGAGAAAGCGAGGCCGGAAGGCAAAGGCCGAGGATCCACGGGTCAGGGAGCTCGAGCGCGAGAACGCCCGGCTCCAACGTCGCCTGGCTCGGGTGGAGACGATGTTGGAGACCAAAAAAAAACCTCCGAATTACTGGGGATCCCCCTGAATCCACTCGACAGCTACGAGAACGACTGATGGTGGCGGCCGAGGAGCTGGCGGGGCAGATTGGGCAGACGACGGAAGCCTGCGAGGCTCTGGGTGTGGCTCGTTCCACGCTGTATCGCAGGCGCCAGGTGACGCCCGAACCGAAGCGGCGTCCTCGGCCGCACCGAGCCCTCGACGAGACTGAGCGCGAGGAAGTCCTCGGGGCCTCGCACTGTGAGCGGTTCGTCGACAAGGCGCCCGCCCAGGTGTGGGCCACGCTTCTGGACGAGGGAACCTACCTCTGCTCGATTCGCACGATGTATCGGATTTTGGAGGAGCACGGCGAGGTCCGAGAGCGCCGGAACCAACGGCGCCATCCGAACTACACGAAGCCGGAGCTGCTGGCCGAAGCGCCCAACCAGGTTTGGTCGTGGGATATTACGAAGCTTCGTGGCCCCGTCAAGTGGACCTACTACTACCTCTACGTCATCCTCGACATCTTCTCCCGCTACGTGGTTGGCTGGATGCTGGCTCACCGAGAAAGTGCGGCGCTCGCGCAACGCCTCATCGCCGAGAGCTGTCGCAAGCAGGACATTGAACCCGACCAGCTCACCCTTCACGCGGACCGTGGCAGCTCGATGAGAAGCAAGCCCGTGGCTCTGCTCCTGGCTGACCTCGGAGTTACCAAGACCCACTCCAGACCTTACGTCTCGAACGACAATCCCTACTCCGAGTCCCAGTTCAAGACGATGAAGTACTGTCCTCAGTTTCCGAGCCGTTTTGGTTCCGCCGAAGACGGCCGGCTGTTCTGCGGCGGTTTCTTCGACTACTACAACTACGAGCACCGGCACTCAGGAATCGGCTTCATGACGCCGGCCGACGTTCACTATGGTCGCGCCGAACAGCTCACCACCGCTCGGCGCCAGATCCTTCTCGAAGCTCATCGGACTCATCCCGAACGCTTCGTTCGCGGAACGCCACAACCTCCCGTTTTGCCTCCTCAGGCTTGGATCAACCCGCCGACGGAGAAAACGACGCTCCTGAATGCCGCACAAGCCACTCTCGCGGCGGCGTCCATACCTGGGGTACCCCCTTTTTCTGCTCCACGAAACGAGATCTCGATCGATGCAGATGTGGACCGCACCGGCGCCACGAGCCTCCCGACGCTAATCGAGGCTCACTAAATGCAGCTCGCGAGTGTCTCAAAGTTGTTGACACGTACCGGTCCGAGGTTTCCACTTCCAGGCGGACAAAGCCAGAGTGGTGGTGGATGTAGTACCACGGAGGAGGAAGCCTCTGTGCGGGATTTGCGGACGAAAGGTCCGCAAGAACAAAGATCGCTACAATCGCTACTGGCGGCACTTGGACCTGTTCGGAGTCCGGACCTATCTTCGCTACTCGATCCGACGAGTGGTATGTCGGCGGTGTGGAGTGGTCAGAGAAAAGGTGCCTTGGGCCGACAAGGGAAGCCGCTTTACCAAAAGCTTCGAACAAGAGGTAGCGTGGCTGGCACAGAGGACGGACGTCAGCGCCGTAGCGAACTATTTCCGAGTGACGTGGCGTTCGGTGCGACGGATCATCCAGCGAGTGGTTGCCGAGCAGCGGGATGAGCGGCGCGAGCTCGATGGATTGCGGGTGATTGGGATGGACGAGATCAGCTACCGCAAACGCCACAAGTACTTAACAGTGGTAATAGACCATCTCAGCGGCCGGGTCGTCTGGGCGGGAAAGGAGCGCAAGGCCAAGACGCTGCTGCGGTTTTTCCGCAAGCTCGGACCACAAAGAGCCGCGGAGCTCGAAGCGGTCAGCATGGACATGTGGGAGCCGTACATAACTGTCGTCGGCAAAAAGGCTCCTCAGGCACGGGTGATCTTTGACCGCTTCCACATCGTCAAGCATCTGAACGAGGCCGTGGATAAGACCCGGCGCGAGCTGGTGCGCGAGCTCAAAGGGACTGCCCGACGCAACCTCAAGAACACCAAGTTTCCCCTTCTCAAGGCCAAACACAACCGCAGCGCGAAAGACAAACGGGTGCTCCGCGAGCAGGTGCGAGCTAATCGTCGCCTCTACCGCGCCATGCTTCTGCGCGACGACTTCATGGACCTCTACACCTACAAAACCGAGACATGGGCCAAGAAGTTTCTCCGAGGATGGCTGCGGCGCGCTATGAGCTCGAGGATAGAGCCCGTCAAACGCGCGGCGAAGATGATCCGCAGCCACTTCGATGGCGTCATCGCATGGGTCACGTGGAGACTCAGCAACGGTCGACTCGAAGGAATGAACAACAAAATCCGGCTGCTGAGCCACCGCAGCTTTGGACTCCACTCTGCCGAAGCTCTCATCAGTCTCGTCTACCTAAACTGTGGCGGTCTCACCCTCGAGAGGATCCACTGAAATGGCAGGAGAGGCACAATTATTTGCGGTGTTGTTGCTCCTGGGCGGGTGCCGCGTAGACCTTTCCGAAGAAAATCCTTCGCCACCGTCGCCACCACCGACGAGCTACGTGTTCCAAATGAAGACGATCGAGCAAACGCTCGACGGATGCACCGCAGGGGCGGAAGGCTGCACCTATTTACGGCTCGACTTCCTCATGATCACCGATGCCGCAGACGGCGTCGCCGTCGACGCGATCACGGAGGCCGTCCACGGGTTCATCACCGAGCCGCCCCAGCCCGACGGCGCGGGCGACACGGCCAAAGAGCTCATCGACGAATTCTTCGCAAGCTACGCGGAGATGCGGCGACAGGTGGCGAGCTACGAGCTCCCTTGGTTTCTCGAACGCAAAGCCTTCGCCGTGAACAACGCGCCCGATATTTTGTGTGTCAGCTTCGCGTCGCGCTCGTTCATGGGCGGAGCCCACGGCAACGTCACGATCGCGTTCGAGAACTTCAACCCGCGGACGGGTGAGCGCGTCGAGCTTGCCGACTTGTTCGTGAGCAGCTACGAAGCGAAGCTCCTCCTGCTAGCGGAGGCCCGATTCCGCGAAGTGCGCGCGATCGAAGAGGGCATGACCCTCGCCGATGCAGGTTTCAGCTTTTCCGAGAACGGAACCTTCACCCTTCCCGACAACTTCGCGGTCGAGAAAGACGGTCTCAGTTTCTATTACAATGCCTATGAAGTCGCCCCTTACGCCTTGGGGGCCACCGAGTTGACGTTGAGCTACGAAGAGCTCGACGGTCTCTGGAAGGAGTGAGCCATGGAACGGAGAGAATGGTTGAAGATGGCGGGGCTCGCGGGGCTCGCGGGGCTCGGAGCGCTCGGCGCGCGCTGCCAGAGCGCTGGCGGCTCTAAGCTCGCGAAAGTCGACGTCTCGCCCGAGCGGGTCATTCGGACGACCGTCGGTCTCAGGCCTTTCCGCCCATCGGGGTTCCGGGTCGAGAAGGAGAGCATCGAGGGCAAGACCGTCGTTCATAACTACGGCCACGGAGGCGGCGGGATGTCGCTTTCGTGGGGCTCCTCCTACCTGGCGGTGGAGCAAGCGCTCGCGACAGGCGCGACCCGCTTCGCGATCATCGGCTGCGGCGTAATGGGGCTTTCGACCGCACGGCTTCTGCAAAAACACGGGATGGACGTGACCATCTATTCGAAGGACATCCCGCCCAACACGACCTCCAACATGTCCGCGGCATGGTGGAGCCCAGGCTCGACCGTCGACCCGAGCGAGAGGACCGAAGCTTACGACCAGCAATTTGTCCGAGCGGCGCGCTTCGCCCATCGCTACTACCAGAACTATGTCGGCCTGGAATACGGCGTTCGGTGGCGGCCGCGCTACGACGTCTCCGAAGACCCGCCGGAGCCCGGCTGGCGCGATCTAATCGCCGATCTCTTTCCTGAAGGCAGCAGCCTCGAGCCCGGAGAACATCCTTTTCCGTGGCCCTACGTTCACCGCAGCTGGACGATGCTCATCGAGCCGCCGACCTACATGCGTGCGCTCTTGCGGGACTACCGCATCGCCGGCGGTGACGTCGTGCTCCGCACGTTCGAGAATCTGGACGAGGTCCTTGCCCTCGACGAGCCTGTCATCATGAATTGCAGCGGGCTCGGCGCCCGAGATCTCTTCGGCGACGAGACCCTTACCCCCATCAAAGGCCAGCTGACCGTACTGCTTCCCCAACCCGAGCTCGACTACATCATGGTCGGAGGCGGCCTCTACATGATCCCGCGGCGCGATGGAGTTGTGCTCGGAACGACCCACGAGCGCGGCGAGTGGTCGCTCGAGCCGAGCCGTACCGAGATGCACCGGGTAATGGAAGGCCACACCGAGTTCTGGAGTCAAATGAGCTCGGCATGAGAGGGCTGTTAGCACTCGTAGCCCTGGCCGCTGGGGGGATTTTGACGCGCGCATTCCTGATGCCACCCGATTACGGCCGCGCTCCGAGGCTCGCGGCTGTCGTCGACGGCGGCAAGATGGAAGAGTTCCTGCAAACCGCCGCTGAGAAGGAAGCCGTCCTTCGCTTTGTCGCGGATGGCGCGCCAGAGACAGGCTGGCCGGAAGTGAGTGCCGTTCTCGAACGGCGCTGCGTTTCTTGCCACTACACCGACGCGGAAGCTTTCGAGATCCTGCCCCTCGACGCCTACGGGCCGGCCGCGCGCGCCGCCGAGGTCGAGCCTACCCTGCGGGAGAAAATCACGGGCGGAACGATGGGCGAATATCTGGAGAGCCCGAAAGCGCAGCAAGCGCTTCTCGCTTGGATCGACGCCGGCGCACGCGAGGCGACGTGGCCCGCGGCGCAAGAAATCTTGAGCGAGCACTGCGTGCACTGCCACAACCCCGAAGGCGTTCAAGGCATCCCGAGGCTCGATGTCTATCGTCCCGCGGCGCGACTCGCGACGATGCCCGAGCCCGCGCCGCGTCCGTTCCTGATCCCCACCGTCGTGCTCGTCGCTTCGAGCCTCGGGCTCTCCGTTTACGGGCGCTTCCGCAAGTCTCCCGGCATGGCTACGGAAAGCTCTCGCACCCTCCGAAAGTCCTGACCCGAAGTAGCCATCACCTCGAGGGCCGCGAAGCTCCGACGAAGTCATAGGCCCGGGCGGAGTGACTTAAAGTATTACTCGAGGTCTGCGCACACGTGTTCGCTGACAGGACGCACATGCTGGGGGGCGTCGCGTTAGAAGGCGCGAGAGGCGTTCATGCGACTTTAGGGACCCACACGTTTGACCGGAATATGCCGACTAGCCACCGCGCACTCCGGTGTCTTCGCGCGGTTAGCGAGGCCTAAGACCACACCCGCGCGGCATAATCTGCGGTGGGCAGAGCAACTCTCCGTCCTGGCGGAGTGACTTAAAGTATGTTCCAGCAAAAGGGCTACCTTCTCGAATCGACCAAGACCGTCTATTGGCCCGAACCGATGCGCTACGATTACCGCTACGAGCTCGAGGCGTCGCGGGAGCCGAAGAAGCTCATGCTCGTCGGGGTTGGTGTAAACGAGGGAAGGGCTCAAGGCTTGGGTGTCAACGGTTGACGCCTTTTGAGCTCCAAGTAGATAGAAAGCGACCGTTTGATCGCCAAACGGGCTCACCGTAGCGGGATAGCGACCTCTTCGAACCGGGCAGTAAACAAGAAGGCAGCGGCGGGAGCGAACTGACGGCGAGGGGTGACAGAGGGGGCTGAGGCTTTTCGACTCAAGCCCGCGAAAGATAGAGGTCTACCACGAGATGATTCATGACGTGCGCATCATCCCTTTGGATGGGCCCTTGGATGGACGTCCTCATCTCGACGGGCGCATCCGCCAATGGCGTGGGGACTCCCGCGGCCACTGGGACGGGGATACTCTAGTCGTCGAAACGACGAACTTCTCCGCTCAGAGCGACGAGCTCGACGAGGCCCGTGAACACCTCGGCGTCGCCGAAGCCCGCAACCGGCGCGAGAGGTCCGATAGGGTAGACGTATTCGCCGCGCCGCACGAGCTCGCGGCCAGAAACCTCATATTCGAGGATGCGGCTGAACCCCGGCCTGTCGAACGACGCTTCGGGGCCGTCTTGCAACAGAGGTGACTCGGTGCCGACGTAAAGGCGTGCTCCGTCCGGAGCGAGCGTCAAGCTTTCGAACCCGCGATTGTGTCGCACGCCTTTGTCCCGAGACTCGCCCCGACGACGCACTTGGGTGGAATGGTGAAACCGCGCACGAGACGCCCGGAACGATCGAACTCGAGAAGCTTCGCCTGCTCGACCGGTTCTGGTCGCAAATCCGCCTCCGTCGATACGAGAAGCGTGCCCCACGGTGTCGCGACGAGGCCCTCTGGATCGAGCCTGTTGTCGCCGAAGCTTTCTCCTGCCCTTTCCACGAGGAAGGTCGCCTCCACGGCCTCGACGGAGAGCTCACCGTCCTCGAAGGTCATCGTGAGAGTGAACAAGCGCGAGCGGCGCTTGGCATCCGACAAAGCAAGCCAGCTTTCCGACGCGGCATCGTAGACGACGGCCGAGATCCCTCCCAGCTCTTCGTCCGCAAAGCGCGATCCCGGCGGGAAGTTGAAATCGGCGAGAAAGTCGAGCTCCAGAGGCTCTGGCGCTCGGCCCACGTCTTCCGCGCAGCCCGCACAAGCCACGAGGAGGAGTGCGGAGAAGAGCCTCCTCACGCTAGGTTCCTAGGCCGGCTGCTCGGCAAGAAAGCTGATGAGATCGATTTTGGTGAAGATGCCGCTGACAGAGTCTTCGTCGAGCACCACGGCGATGTGACCGCGATTGAAGACCTCCGCGAGCGCTTCGAGCGAGTTCCGCGGCGAGACGACTTCCATTTCGTCCTTGTTAACGAGCGGGGCAATCGGATCCTGCGCGCCCGCGTTCGCCTGTACCATGCAATCGAGAATCGCGAACTCGGTGATCATGCCCGAGAGCTTGCCACCATCGACCACCGGAAGCTGCGAGATATTGTGCTTCTTCATCACGCGCACGACATCTGCCATCGACGCGTTCGACTCGACCGTGATGACAGTCTGGATGCGCTTCGAAACAAGAAGGTCCGAGACTGTGCTCTCTCCGAGATCGGTCTCCATGAAGCGATTTTGCCGCATCCAATCGTCGTTGAAGAACTTCGAAAGATAGCGCGACCCGGAGTCCGGCAAGAGCACGACAACGACCTTGTCTGCCGGAAGATCGCGCGCGTAGCGAAGCGCGGCCGCGGCCGCGGTGCCGCACGAGCCGCCCACGAAGAGCCCTTCTTCCCTACCGAGACGGCGTGCGATGACGAAGGATTCCTTGTCGCCAACCTGGATCACGTCGTCGACGACGTCGAAGTTCATCGTCGAGGGCAGAAAATCTTCTCCGACACCTTCGACCTTGTAAGAGTGCGCCGCTCCGAGATTGCCGGTCTTGAAATATTCGTAATAAAGCGAGCCCACCGGATCGGCGCCGATGATCTTGATATCCGGTTTCTTTTCCTTCAGATATTTCCCCATGCCGGAAATCGTCCCGCCGGTCCCCATACCGACAACGAGCGCGTCGATCTTGCCACCGGTCTGCTCCCAGATCTCGGGCCCGGTCGAATCGTAATGCGCCTGCGGGTTCACCGGATTGTGGTACTGATTCGCGTAGATACAGTTCGGCGACTCCTCGGCGAGCTTACGGGAGACGCAGTAATAGCTCCGCGGGTCCTCCGGCTCCACCGCCGTGGGACAAACGACGACTTTGGCCCCGAGAGCTTCGAGCGCGCGGATCTTCTCGCCGCTCATCTTGTCGGGCATGACGAAGATGGCCTTGTAGCCCTTGACGGAGGCTGCGAGCGCGAGCCCCATTCCCGTATTGCCCGACGTGGCCTCGACGATCGTGCCGCCTGGCTTGAGCAGCCCTTTCTTCTCGGCATCTTCGATGATCGCGATCCCGATACGGTCCTTGACCGAACCGCCGGGGTTGAAGAACTCCAGCTTCGCGAGCACCGTGGCTTGAATGCCACGCGTGACGTTGGTGAGCTTGACGAGAGGCGTATTGCCAATCGTTTCCAGGACGTTTTCAGCGATTCCTGGAAGAGGGCCTTTAAACATCATTATTATTGATTCTACTTCCCGAAACGCCGTCCCACAACGTCGGCGGAGTGCGGGACGGAGAATCAGGGACGCAGAACCCGGCCGGCGAGCACACCCGGACCGGCAAGCTCGCCGTTCACCACGACGTGCGCGATCCCCTCGGCCAGTTGATGCGAGTCTTTGTAAGTCGCCCGATCCGCGATCGTCTCGAGATCGAACACGACGATGTCGGCCGAGGCGCCGGGACACAGCTGGCCGCGGTCGGTGAGCCCGAAAACCGTGGCGGGGAGACTGGTCATCGAACGGATCGCATGCGGCAGCGTGACGACGCCGCGCTCGCGCACGTAGCGTGCGATCTTCCGTGGAAACGTGCCGTAGAAACGAGGATGCGGCTTCCCCTCGCCCATCGCGACGAGCCCGCCATCGGAGCATGTCATCGTGTAGTCCTGGCGCATGATGTGAGCAATGTCGTCTTCCGACATGTTGAACGAAACGAGGCCCGCCCCGCCTTCTTCGAGCAGCGCGAGCGCTAGGTTGATGGCCGCGACCCCGCGCTCTTCGGCGAGCTCCTGGAGCGTGCGCCCTTCAATCGCCGGGTCGGCGCGGTGGCGGGAAACTTGAAGCGTCTCCGGTCCGCCACGCCGGCGCAAGTTGACGATCATGTCCTCTTTCAAACGCGCGCGCTCACGCGGATTTGCGAGACGTTGTTGCAGCGGCGAAGGTTGACCGGGCATCGTCTCCCCTGCTTGCGCCCAACGCGGCACGAGGGCTCCAGTGATGCTCGTGCCGGAAGCTTCGTAGGGATATTGGTCCGCCCATACGGACACGCCGCGAGCTCGCGCGCGCTCGATACGCACGCAGGCCGCGACCGCTTTTCCCCAGTTGCCCGGCCCGAGCGCTTTCATATGGGTCACGATCCCTGAAACATCGGCTTCTTCAGCAATCCGAATCACTTCTTCGACCGCCGCAAGAAGCCCCACCGTGTAGTCGCCCTCGTCACGGATATGACTCGTATAAACGCCACCGGGATGAACTTCTTTCGTAAGTGCTACGACTTCTTCCGTGCTCGCGTAGCTACCGGGTGCGTAATAGAGTCCGCTCGACAACCCGAACGCACCTGCGGCCATCCCTTCCCGCACCATGGCCTTCATCTGCTCGAGCTCCTCGTCCGTTGATGGACGGTCCTCGAGCCCCATGATCTCGCGGCGCACGCGACCGTGGCCCACCATCAAGGCAGCATTGACGCCAATCCCTTGCGCTTCGTAGGTCGCGCGCTGCTCGGAAAGCGGCCAAGGACCGCCGCCGTCGGGGTTCAGGACGACGGTCGTGACACCTTGCGCAAGAATCGGCGCCGCCCCCTTGAGCTCCTCGCGCAAGAGCCCCGCGGCCGCATGCGAGTGCACGTCGATGAACCCGGGCGCGACGTAAAGTCCAGTGGCATCGATGACGGTGTCGGCGGTCCCATCGCCGAGCCATCCCATCGTAACGATGCGGCCGTCCCGGATCCCGATGTCCGCCGCGTACCAAGGGTTGCCTGTCCCGTCGAGAACGCGGCCGTTGCGAATGAGAATGGTCGTAGGAATCGGCGCCGGCGCCCATTGAGGCTGACGCAGCCATGGCGGCCAACGTCAAGCCGAATAAGAGGATCGTCCGGCGCATCGGCCCAAGCCTATCACCGATTTCGGCTTTACGGATTCGTACCTCTGGCGACCTAGTTTTGTGCGGTCGCGATCGCTCTCAGCTCCTCCAATCCGTCCAGCACGACGTGTATCTGCGGGGACGTCTCATCGGGGTCCGCGACGAACAAGAAGTGCTGGCCGTCGGGCGCGATGTCCCACAAGCGGTGGTTGGCGTTCCGAGATGTGACGGACTCGAAGAGAAAGAGAGCTCGAGGTGGGTCGATGCGCAGCGTCGTGTTGGCCGTCCCTGCCACGTCCGCCGCCATGAAGGTCGTGTCCTCCATGTAATACAGCGTCCTGCTATCTGGCGACCAGAGCGGCCCGATCCCGCCGGACGTCGACACCTGCACCTTGCCCGTCAAGGCGGGAAATGCGCGCGCAAAAACTTCGAAACGGCCGTTCTCATCGGAGACGTACGCAAGCCACCGTCCGTCCGGTGAGAGCACCGGGAAGGTCTCGATATATGATTCGGCGAGAAGTATCTGTTCGTCGCCATCGATGGCCTTGATCGCAATGTCCCG
The DNA here is from genome assembly GCA_965197495.1 of Candidatus Marinacidobacterales bacterium. Taxonomy (GTDB): domain Bacteria; phylum Acidobacteriota; class Vicinamibacteria; order Marinacidobacterales; family SMYC01; genus SMYC01. Next base: position 6,088,080 of record OZ240210.1, on the reverse strand, counting down.
GTTCGCGCCGAACCGCTTGGAGTAGAGGACGGCCCGACCATCGGGTGTCCACGAGCCCGGCAGCACGCGATCGGAGTGGGTCACCAGAACCTCGGGATCGTTGTCGCCCTCGGGATCGATCAGGACGAGCTCCCCTCCCAGCGTGGCTGCCAAACGCGACCCGTCAGGAGACCAGACCGGGTCCATGGACGCGGCGGCACTCGTGCTGATCCGGCTGAGGAGTCCACGCTCGACATCGAGGAGCCAGACCCCCGAGCCCGTGACAGCGACAGCCACCCGCCTGCCGTCCGGGGAGAAGCTAGGGCGCGTACGGAACTCCCGCTCGGCGGATATCGGCGTCCGAACACCTTCGAGGCTGATGAGCTCGAGGCGAGGGTTCTCGAAACCATAAGGGATGTAGCTGAGGACGCCGTTGTCGGACAACGCGTAGGGTGCTTGCCCAGAAAAGACGCGTCCCGAAGGAAAGGCGATGTCGACCAGGACCGGCGACTGCGCTCCGACAATCGCCATGCGATCGACGTCGAACGGTGCTGCGAGCAGCACATCCTGTTTCGCGAAGACGATGTGTCCCGTCGTCGCGTAGCGTGCGTCCTTCGCTGCGTGCTGCATCTCGCCCGTTTCGAGCGAAAGTATAGCCACCGCGCGCGCGTCCGTGTCCGCTTCACGGTCCGGCGCGACCGTTACGAAGACGTGCTTGCCGCCCGGAAGAAGGCTTGGCCATAAATGGCCCCGCTCGTTTCGCTCGCGATTCGGTCGGCTCAGCTCACGCGGGACACCGCCCTCGGAAGAGACCCTGTGGATACCGGCGCGCTGGTCTGGAGAAAAAATGATGGTGCCGTCCTCACGCCATGCACCGCCTCGGCCTAGCGGCGCGTCGCATAAACTAAGAATCGATGTCGTCGCGAGCGAGATCTTCTTGAGTCGCCCCTGGTGGAAGAACGCGATCCATTCCCCGTCCGGGGAGAAGAACGGCCCGTGGGCACCCTCCGTCGCGTCGAGTCGGCGAAACTCGGGAGCGTCCAGGCGGCGCACGTAGAGTCCGTCGAGCGCGGCATAGGCGATGCGGGAGCCGTCCGGGGCGATCGCGATCCACGAGCCAGTCCTCGTCGTCCGCTCCACCGGGGGCGCGGGCGTCCGGATCGAAAAGCGAGCATTCGGTTTCGAGGTCGCACGATCCGGCACAATCACCGAACCGATGAGACCCCCAATGACGGCGGAGCCGAGCGCGATAGCGGCGACGGCCCAACGAGCCAAACCGCACGCTGCTATGGGACCTGGCGATTCGCTGTATTCTTTTCGCGCGTCGCGCAGCTCGAGCCGTGCATCGGCAATGTCATGAAGCCGCTCGCCAGGATCGCGCGTGAGGCACCGCTCCAGGAGACGGCGCACTCCAGGCGGTGTTTTCGCCGGTAGATGTACCCAGTCCACTTCCGCACGCAATACCGCAGCAAGCGTGTCCGAGACGTCCTCGCCCCGAAACGCTTTTCTTCCGGTCAGCATCTCGTAGACGACCGTACCGAACGCCCAAATGTCGGCGCGCCGGTCAACACGCTTACCCTTCGCCTGCTCTGGGCTCATATAGGCTGCGGTGCCCAGAATCACCCCGATCTGTGTCCCTTGCCTGGTGAGCGTTGGCGACTGCGAAAGTTCCGAGTTGGCACCACGCAGCGATTCGCCTTCGAGCGCTTTCTCGAGCCCATAGTCCAGCACTTTCACTGTGCCGTCTTCTTTGATCTTCACGTTCGCCGGTTTCAAATCGCGATGAATGACGCCGACCTCATGACCCGCTTCGAGAGCGTCCGCCATCTGTCGCGTGATCACAACCGTCTCGTCGACCGGAACGGGGCCTTTCGCGATCCGCTCTGCAAGCGTCGGTCCTTCCACCAACTCGAGCACGAGTGCTGTGACGCCATCTGATTCTTCGAACCCATAAATACTGGCGATGTTCGGATGATTCAGCGACGCGAGGAGCTTGGCTTCCCGCTCAAAACGCGCCACGCGTTGTGCGTCTTTGGCGAACTCATCGGGAAGTACTTTGATCGCGACCTCACGCCCGAGCTTGGTGTCCGCTGCGCGATAGACCTCACTTCGAGTAGGCAGGAGTCTCCCAAAGCTACAGGACGATGTTTGTGTTCTCTGTTTGCCGCCTGCTTTCGCGGCGGTGCCACCCTATCTCATCCATACTTTGGTTGAACTCCTGCCCCTCTCAGAACCGGACAAGCGGCTTTCCCATACATACGGCTCCTCGGTCAGTCTTCAGTAAGCCTCCGCTCTACGACAGGGGTTCAGGTCTGTGCGGATACGCGATTTGGGCCACCCGACCCTATCAAGGGTGGAGACGAAACCGGCCCAGTTATATGAACGCCGCTGGCTCTTGCGGTTAAGCCATTTGAACAAGATACGTTCAGCGCAACGGACAAAGAGGTGACATCTCTCGCTGTTATCCGTGATGGCGTAGTAACGCAGATGGCCGACCACGCGGGTGCGAGCCTGCCGTATCATCTCTCCCTTTCGCAGTACGCTGCGGGCGGTGCGGGCCCACGCCGTGAATTTGCGCAAGCTTTGTTTCAGCTTCTTACTGCTGGTGCGGCGTTTAACCTTGAAATATCCATCCCGCGTCTTCCCACAGTAATGTGTGAAGCCGAGAAAGGTAAATTCCTTCGGTTTCTCGCCGTGCTTTTGCGCATTCTCGCGCGCGTAGCGCCCGAACTCGATGCAGTGCGTTTTCTCGATGGCCAGTTTCAGTCCGAATCCTTCCAGACGGTCCTCTAGCCGCTGGCGAAAAAGCTCTACGTCCCCTTTGTACCGGAAGCAGGCCAGGAAATCGTCCGCGTAGCGAAAGTAGGACGCCTCTCCCTGGCACTGCTTGCGCACACGGTGTTCGAACCAAAGGTCCAACACGTAGTGCAGGTAGATGTTCGACAGCAGCGGCGACAGAATGGAGCCTTGCGGTGTGCCTTGTTCGGTCGCACTGAACAGCCCATCCTCCAGAATGCCACTCTTCAGCATCCGGTGGATCAGCCGTATCACGCGCTCGTCTCCTATTCGGTGCCTCAGAAACTTGATCATCCATTCGTGATTGACCGTATCAAAGAACCCTTTGATGTCGGCCTCCACTATGCGGTTGACTCGTGTCTGTTGGATGGTCCGGCCGAGCGCGTCCAAACACATGTGTTGGCTGCGCCCCGGTCGGTATCCGTAGCTGCTGTCTTCGAATACAGCCTCGTAGATTGGCTCTAGCGTCCGTTTGACCGCCGCTTCAACTATCTTATCTTCTAGATTGCTGATGCCTAGCGGTCTGCCCTTCTCGCTGCCTGCCTTCGGTATGTAACTGCGTCGCTTCGCTCCTGGGCGATAGCCCATTCGTTTCAGCCGCGCCGATAGGTCCCGAAGATTATCTTCGAGGTGCTGTCCGTATTCGCTTTTGGTTACTCCATCCTCCCCACTTGCCTTCTTGCTGGCAAGTCGTCGTAGCAGGCCCGTAGGTTGTCGATATCACTGATGTGGTGGTACAGGCTGGTAAATACCAGCTTGCGATCCTTCCGGGCCTTTTCGCCTATCCATGTCAGGTTTGTTCCCACCGTTTTATCACTCCTTGCATAGCGTCGATGTTTCTCCTTTCGCGGTCAACCTTCCGTGGGGACCTTCGCTCAGCGGTCATTAGTCGCTTCATCGCTAGGCCATTGCGGCACACCGGTCCCCATCACTTGCGACGCGGCCATCCCGCATCCTCCTTTTACGTTGGGTACGGTACTCGGGCATGGTGCGGTCGATTACCCAAGAGCCCTGGTAACGTCGCTCGCCTGGTTACTTGCCTGTCTTTGAGTAGCTCGATGCTGTCTGGGACCCCGGGGTGTCGGCTTTGCGCTCGTCTTTTACGCGCTCACCGCTTGGCCTGCGCCCGGATGGAAGGGATCGGCACGTTCCCAAAATAGAAGGTTCTCGGGGTTATGTGTCAGATTCAGGGCTACACCCTTCACCTCGCTGCTCTCGTTTATCCTCCCTCTTGCTTTCGCTTTCAGTCGTTACGCTACTGAGCGGCTGACTAGGCCTTACTCAGGGGGGCTACCCGCTTCGCGGGCTCCCCCTAGACAGGCAACCATTGCCAGGTTGCCCCATCCCACCTTTTCCGATGCGCTCGCGGATTTCGTAGTGTGCGATCTTTGTTCCCGGCGACAAGGACATCGCTGTTGATTCTATCGCTGATCAAGAAACGAATCGAACAGGACCGCGCGGATCTGGCAGACCTGTCAGGTTCGTCGTGAAGGCACACCAATTGCGGTATCGATTCACAACGTCAGTGGCTCTCGCGGTGTCGTCGCCTCAGGTTCGATAGGCGCGGCGCGTCACGGCGCGTCCGGATGGTTGATGCGAGCCAGGAGCTCGGCCCAACGCGGGTCGGCGCGAAAGCCATCGAAGAACGGCATCCGGGGCTGCGCGATCCAAGTGCGCTTCTCTAGCGCTTCGTCGAGAAGCTCGAAGCCCAGCTCCATCTCTCCAAGGGCTGCATGGATGATAGCGCGAAAAAGAGGACTGACATACTCCGTCGCTGCCTTTTTCTCGAGCTCTCCGAGAGTGGCCCGTGCCTCGTCGTTTCGTCCCGCGGTAGCCTGACCCCACCCCAAAAAACCCAGGTAGAAAGGCGCTTGTCCGGCAATTGTGGCTGCTCTCGCAAGCGCATCGATGCCCTTGTCGACGCGACCCAAGCGGACGTACGCAGAGCCGATGCAGAAGAGGCCGACGAGGTAGTCGGGGTCCAGATCCAGCGCTTTCTGGCACTCTTTCACGCAACCTTCGTCATCGCCCTGGAAACTGAAGGTCACGCCGGCCATGCTATTCACATAGGGGTTTAGAGGGTCGAGCTCCTGCGCTTTCTTGACGGCAGCGATGGACTCTTCTTCCCTACCTTTCCACAGAAACCACCCCAACCAGAGCTGCGAAAGCGGATTCATGGGGTCGAGTTCCTTGCTTCGCTTGAGCGAGCGCCGTCCTTGCTCGAAGTTCCAATCGAAGAATAGTTCGATGATGCCTTGGGCCCGATGCACATCCGCGAGCTGGTCGTTGATGGCGAGGGCCCGTTCGAGCGACGCTTTTGCCCGTTTGCAGGCCTCCTCTTCGCGCACGAACCCGTAGATCGCCTGAATACAGTGCAGCTCCACGAGACCGATGTGGGGCAGAGCGTAGCTGGAATCCTTTTCGACCGCTTCCTCGTAATATTCCGCGGCTTTTGCCATCGCCTCTTTGCGACGCGAGAACCAATGGTACCTGCCGCGCAAATAAAGATGATAGGCCTCCTGGTTCTCGGTATGGCGGACGACGCGAGGCGCTTCTGCATCGCTCAGCTCCAGTCTGAGCGCATTGACGATGTCGGCTGAGATTTCGTCCTGAACCGCGAAAACGTCGTCCATGTCGCGGTCATAGCGTCGCGACCAGATTTGGTAGCCGCCATCTACAGCGTTGAGTTGCGCGGCCACCCTTAGTCGCTTGCCGGCGGTGCGCACACTTCCTTCGAGGACGGTCTTGACTTCGAGCGAACGGCCTACTTCGCGGAGATCATGATCGCCGCCTTTGAATCGAAACGCCGAAGAGCGCGCGGCAACGCGAAGACCCTGAATGCCCGCGAGCGCCGTCATAATCTCCTCTGCCATACCCTCGCAGAAATAGTCTTGGTCTTTGCCGGGACTCATATCGGCGAAAGGAAGTACGGCGATGGAACGAGCTTCTTCTTGCTCGCCCTCGAAAGAAGCGGTAGCCTCGGCCCGACCGACTCCAGACACGGTCTCGAGTGTAAATCCAAGATCACGCGCTGATTGAAAACGCGTCTCCGGATTCTTCTCGAGACAGCGGGCGACGATGCGACCGAGCCCAGAGTCCGAAGCCTCTCTTCCAGGCAGCTCGGGCTCGAAGTTCAGAATGGCGCTAAGTTTGTCCGCGATGGAGTCGCCCGTGAAGGCCGGACGGCCAGAGAGCATTTCGTAGAGCACCGCGCCCACCGCGAAGATGTCACTTCGCTTGTCCGCGTCGCGGCCGCGGACCTGCTCGGGTGACATGTAGCCGACCGTTCCCAAGACAGTACCCGGGTCGGTGCTGCGGATATTCGTCTCACCTTCGTCGTCCGCCTCGCTTTCGAAGAGAGCTTGTATTTTAGCGAGTCCGAAATCCAGAATCTTCAAATGGTCGTCCTGAGTCACGAACGCATTGGCCGGCTTGAGGTCCCGGTGGACGATCCCCTTGTCGTGCGCCGCCGCCAATCCCTGCGCCATTTGCAGCGCGTAGGCGGCCGCCTTGCGCTGCGGTAGAGCCCCCGCCTCCCGAAGTTTCTCGAGCGTGTTCCCCTCGAGAAGCTCCATGACGGTGAAAAATACGCTGTCCTCGGAGCCAAAGTCGTAAATCGCAAGCACATTGGGATGCGAAAGCGCCGCCAGCGCTTTGGCTTCACGCTCAAAGCGTTCCCTGAACCCTTTGTCTTCCGCGAGTTTGTCGGGAAGAACTTTGATAGCTACCCGACGGTCGAGCTTCCGATCCTTGACGACATAGACCTCACCCGGTATACTCAAATCGTCTTTGAATCACAAAAAAACACAAATTTTGTTTTCAACAGGAGTAAGAAGGGTTCAGCTCCCTGTGGAAAAGTGGAAAAGGAGGACGATGGCGCATTTGGAAGGAGGCAGAGCTTGCAGCTGAGGTTATCCTGACGGAGCTTCAGAACGGTTATAGGGAAATGAACTTCATATTGGGAGTCTTAGTTTTTGGGGTTCTCTTGTCGTTTCGGGGGATCTGATTTGTGTTGGAGGGCATGGCCTATGGACGCTGCCGCGATTGTGGAAAACGCCGGAAACTCCGGGCGAGAGAGGCGTTTAGGGAAAGGTTGTGAGCACGTACAAACGTGGAGCGGCGTTTTCCACAATCGCTTGGAAAACGCTTCGCGTTTCCCACGAGCGCCCACAGGCCCCTCCTGATATATATACAAGAAAGATTAATTCATATGGAATAAGGAAGGGGGGGCTCGATTAGTGGAGGCTATGGAAAACGCCCTTCCAGGCTTCGAAGAGAACTCAGTCGTGAGCAAGGTCTGAACGACCAGAACCGTGGGGGCGTTTCCCACAGCCTCGTCTCCCGCTGAGGGGCGGTGGCATTTGGTGAGGCCCGTGGGTTGAGAGGGTAAGCCATGTGTAGATGCGCATCGGCGAGAACGCTAGAATCTTTTTTTCCGAAAGAGAAAAGAGCGTTCCCGCGATGCGCGTTACTACGTTAGTCAACAAGCTCATCGGATTGCAAGGCCTGTGGGTCCGAGGTTTCCACTTCCAGGCGGACAAAGCCAGAGTGGTGGTGGATGTAGTACCACGGAGGAGGAAGCCTCTGTGCGGGATTTGCGGACGAAAGGTCCGCAAGAACAAAGATCGCTACAATCGCTACTGGCGGCACTTGGACCTGTTCGGAGTCCGGACCTATCTACTCGATCCGACGAGTGGTATGTCGGCGGTGTGGAGTGGTCAGAGAAAAGGTGCCTTGGGCCGACAAGGGAAGCCGCTTTACCAAGAGCTTCGAACAAGAGGTAGCGTGGCTGGCACAGAGGACGGACGTCAGCGCCGTAGCGAACTATTTCCGAGTGACGTGGCGTTCGGTGCGACGGATCATCCAGCGAGTAGTTGCCGAGCAGCGGGATGAGCGGCGCGAGCTCGATGGATTGCGGGTGATTGGGATGGACGAGATCAGCTACCGCAAACGCCACAAGTACTTAACAGTGGTAATAGACCATCTCAGCGGCCGGGTCGTCTGGGCGGGAAAGGAGCGCAAGGCCAAGACGCTGCTGCGGTTTTTCCGCAAGCTCGGACCACAAAGAGCCGCGGAGCTCGAAGCGGTCAGCATGGACATGTGGGAGCCGTACATAACTGTCGTCGGCAAAAAGGCTCCTCAGGCACGGGTGATCTTTGACCGCTTCCACATCGTCAAGCATCTGAACGAGGCCGTGGATAAGACCCGGCGCGAGCTGGTGCGCGAGCTCAAAGGGACTGCCCGGCGCAACCTCAAGAACACCAAGTTTCCCCTTCTCAAGGCCAAACACAACCGCAGCGCGAAAGACAAACGGGTGCTCCGCGAGCAGGTGCGAGCTAATCGTCGCCTCTACCGCGCCATGCTTCTGCGCGACGACTTCATGGACCTCTACACCTACAAAACCGAGACATGGGCCAAGAAGTTTCTCCGAGGATGGCTGCGGCGCGCTATGAGCTCGAGGATAGAGCCCGTCAAACGCGCGGCGAAGATGATCCGCAGCCACTTCGATGGCGTCATCGCGTGGGTCACGTGGAGACTCAGCAACGGCCGACTCGAAGGAATGAACAACAAAATCCGGCTGCTGAGCCACCGCAGCTTTGGACTCCACTCTGCCGAAACTCTCATCAGTCTCGTCTACCTAAACTGTGGCGGTCTCACCCTCGAGAGGATCCACTGAAATGGCAGGAGAGGCATTTTTTGGTCTTGGTTCGTGCGACTGCCCATTGGGATGGAGTTTTTCCTCATGCCTACCGACATGGTTAGGAAACCTCAGGACAAGCCTGTAATGGAATGCCGGGATATGAAGGTGGGCGCATGAGTGGCCACCTGGGCGTGATTCCCACTCCGCGTGAAGATACAAGGTCAAGGAGAGTGATGATGAAACACAGAGTAGTAGGAATAGACCTGGGCATCCGCGCGCCGAGCGTAGCGATGGTGGCGGACACGGACGGCACGATCATTGGAAACGCCGTTCGGTTCGAGCTCGGCATCGATGAGCTGGAACGCGTGGAAGTGGCTGGGCTCGAAGGTGCCAAGGAAGGTACGAAGCTTCACGTCGTCATGGAGCAAACGTATCCAACGAGCGAGTACGTCACTGCCTTTTTCCTGGCTCGGGGACACAAAGTGAGCTTCGCGAAATCGAACCAGGTGAAGGAATTTCGGAAATGCCTTTCCCCGAAGGTGAAAACGGATGAGGTCGACGCGTTTATCATGGCACGCTTACCCTGGCTCGACCCCAAGCAGCTGGGGAGAACTTATGTTCCGCGGCCTGAGATTCGAGAGCTCAAGATACAGGTGAGCCAGCGGAACTCGATGGTGAAGCAGTTGGTGGACCTGAAGAATCAGCTCATTGCTTACGCCAACGCCGTTTGGCCCGGCATCAGTAGAGCGTTCGGAGATCTCGATTCCGCGCATGCTCGGAGCTTCCTCCGCGAGCAGAGGCCTAAAACCATCGCCACGCTACAAGTCGACGAGCTAGCAGAACTTCTGAAGGACCGGGGACGAATTCAGAAGAGCTATGCCAAGCGTTTGGCCGCCAAGTTGTTGGTCATCGCGCAACGAACCCTCGGCCTGCATCATCTCTTGCCTGAGGAGCAAATCGAATCGACTCTAGCTCACACCATCGAGTTGGTCGAGATGGTCGAGGAGCTCGAGCTCCGACTCCGCACCAAGGAGAAGCGGCTCGATGAAGCTTACGTGCGTTGCGATCCAGAACGATTGCTCATGAGTATTCCGGGCATCGCCGAGAAGACCGCCCCGACCATCTTCTGCTACTTCGGTGAACCTGAGCGCTTTGCCTCAACGTGCAAGGCGCAGGGATTTGCAGGAATGTTTCCGGAAACAGATGCCACCGGTCTCTTGGATCGTAAAGGAACCCACATTACCAAGGCCGGACCAGCTCTTCTCAGGCGCGACCTCTTCCTCGCCGCCGATCACTTTCGTCGCCACGACCCTCACGGTGCGCGGCTGTACCACGATCTGATGGTTCATCGCGGAAAACACCACAACTCTGCCCTGTGCATCATCGCCAACCGCTCGCTGATCCCACGCATCCTCGCAGTGCTCCGCGAGCAGCGTCCCTATGAGCTCCAAGACCTCGAAGGCAACTCGATTACTAAACCCGAGGCTCGCGCGCTGGCAGAGCAGTGGAAGGTGACTGACGAAGTGCGCAAGCGCCTGCGCAACAAAAAGACGTTAGCGCAAGAGCGCTGGGAAGCGCCGCCATCTGTCACGAGCGAACCAAAGGCTCCTCGAAATGGTCGGCCCTCCCAGCCCGCCGATCCTAACCCCGAGACGCTGTCTGTGACAACGGACCAGCTCAAGATGCTCGTCTTCAAGAGCCTCGAGCAAATGTTGAACGCCGGTGGAAATCTTGAGGAAATCCTCCAAACGAAACTGAATGCCGATTATAGTGCCCGAACCGCTAATCCTGCCGAAAATTCCGGGTCCTTTTCGACGCTGACTTCGTTACTCCTCCTCAAAATAAACGCCATAGTACATTAAAGAATGAAAACATCGTGATCATCCCTCATGCTTGTCACTGCGCCCCATGCGGCGCAGCAAACCCTGGAAGGGCGCGTAGTCCTGCAGGCCGTCCCAGCTTGGACCCGCAAAAAGCTCGACCATGAGCGGGTCGCGTTCCTTGTAGCCTCTCTCCAACCATTCCAGGGTGTGTTCCTTCTCTCCGGCGTGAGCATACAGTTCTGCAATCCAAGTCGCTGGAATGTAGGTTACGTTTGAACGCGCCGCCATACTCTCTCCCGCAAGGCTCATCGCCTTGGAGTAGCCCGCTTGTGCGTACCCACGTTTCAAGGCTTCCACGACTTCAGAAGTGCCCATCAGCTCAAAATGCTTCTTCGCAGCTTCCAAAGCCTCTTCATGAATTTCTTTTCGGTGGAAGGCCAACCAGATTCTATCGCTGATCAAGAAATGGATCGAGCAGCACCACGCGGAGCTGGCAGACCTGTGTCGGGAGGTTCACCAATTTCGGCACAGCGATTTCGGCTATACTGGACGGGTCGATGCGCAATGTCGTGATAATTCCAGCCTTGGACGAAGAGAAATCTATCCCCAAGGTACTCGCCGAGATCCCGATGGATCTGATCGCCGAAGTGTTCGTCGTAGACAACGGGAGCCGCGATCGTACGACGGAAGTGGCTCGGCAAGCGGGTGCGACCGTGCTCTACGAGCCGCGGGCGGGCTATGGCCAAGCTTGCCTGACCGGGATCGCCGCTCTTGCGCAAAACCCTCCCGATGTCGTTGTTTTCGTCGACGGTGATTACAGCGACCGCCCGTCGGGGATGACGGCGCTCGTTGAGCCCATTCTCGATGGCACGGCGGATTTCGTCGTCGGCTCGCGCATTCTCGGAGAGCGGGAGCCGGGCGCTCTCGCACCGCAGGCACGATGGGGGAACTGGCTCGCAACGTGGATGATCCGCATTCTCTACAACACCACGTTTACCGATCTCGGACCGTTTCGAGCCATCCGCTATGACACGTTGAAGTTGCTGAACATGTGCGATCGTGACTACGGCTGGACCGCGGAGATGCAAGCCAAGGCCGCCCGCGCGGGCGTCCGCACAAAAGAAGTTCCCGTCAGCTACCATCGCCGCATAGGGCGTTCGAAAATCACCGGCACGGTCAAAGGCACCGTTCTCGCCGGCTGGAAAATCATCACGACCATTCTGAAGTTCCGATTCACCAGTCCGCCCAACAGGGCGCGGGCGGAATCGAAAGTCCCCCTCGGTTGAATATGCGGAAAACAAAAATCGTCGCGACTCTAGGCCCGGCCTCTTCCTCGCCAGACATGGTGGAAAAGCTCATCGACGCCGGCGTGGATGTTGCCCGTCTCAATTTCTCCCACGGCACGTACGAGGAGCACGAGCAAAATGTCCAAACCGTTCGCGCCATCAGCAAGCGCCGCCACCGCCCAGTGGCTTGTCTTCAAGATTTGTCGGGTCCGAAGATCCGTACCGGCAAGATCGCCGCGGAAGGCGGCGTGCATCTCGAAGACGGCGCGCGTTTCGTGCTGACGACCGACGATGTGCCCGGTGACGCGGATCGCGTCTCGACGAACTACAAGCAGCTCCCTCGCGACCTCAAGAAAGGCGATCGCATCGTTCTCGACGACGGCCGCATCGTGCTCGCCGTACAGAAGGTCGAAGGTGAAGCGATCGAGACCGAGGTCGTCAACGGCGGCATCCTGAAATCGAACAAAGGCATCAACCTGCCCGGCGTCTTGATCTCGACGCCCGCGCTCACCGAAAAAGATCGACGCGACGTCGTCCGCGGACTGAAGCTCGATGTCGACTTCATGGCGATGTCCTTTGTTCAACGAAAGGAAGATATCGAACAGCTTCGCGCTCTCCTGCGCGAGAACGGGCGCGAAGATCTCCAAATTATTGCCAAGATCGAGCGGCCGAAAGCCGTCGAGAATCTGCTCGAAATCCTGTCCGTGGCGGATGGCGTCATGGTTGCACGCGGGGATCTCGGCGTCGAGCTGGCTCCGGAGCAGGTGCCCACGATCCAAAAAGAGATCATCCTCGAAGCGAACCAACGCGGGCGGACAGTGATCACGGCCACGCAAATGCTCGAGTCCATGGTGCACGAACCGGTGCCGACGCGGGCCGAAGCCTCGGACGTCGCCAACGCGATTCTAGACGGAACCGACGCGCTCATGCTCTCGGCGGAAACGGCGAGCGGCGTGCACCCGGTCGAGGCGGTCGAGACCATGGCGCGCATCGCCGTGCACACCGAGGCGCATATGGGCAACTCGCCCACGCGGCGCCACACGGCGGATTTCCCACTCATGGACGGCTCCCCGGTCACGCGCGCGGTCGCGCTCGCGGCACGACGCGCCGCGGAGGAGCTCGGCGCGAAGTATATCGTCGCGTTCACCGAGTTCGGCTCGACCGTCCGACTCGTGAGCTACTCACGACCGAAGAACCACATTCTCGGCTTTACGCCTTCGGAGCGCGTCTATCGACGGCTCGCGCTGCGGTGGGGTGTCACGCCGTTGCACGGCGAGCGTTTCGACACCACCGACGCTATGCTCGAGGTCGCGATGAAATTCCTCAAGCGAAAAGGCTTCGTCGACGAAGGCGACATCGTGGTCACCGTGTGCGGCCACACGACGCTCCCCGGCGCCACCAACATGATGAAGGTCTTGAAGTTCTGACGACCGCTCTTGGCAAAGAAGAGACGTAAGAAAAAAGCGCGGAAATATTCGAAGCGCCGCCTTCGTGTCGTTGTCGCGCTTTTGAGCTCTTCCGCGATCCTTCTCTTCGCCGCGGCCGTCGTGCTCATCTACCACACGCTCAAATTCACCGCGCTCGTCGACGCGAGGCTCCAAGGGGAAGAAAGCCAGCGGGAGGCCTGGGTTTACGCGAGGCCTTTCGAGCTCCGCGGGGGCCAGAGGCTCACTCGAGACGAGCTCGTCGCTCTCTTGAACGACTTGGGATATGCGGAAAGGAGCGAGCTCGCGGACGAGCCCGCGACATTCAGCGTCGCTGGCGAGGACGACGTTCATATCTTGCAGCGCGGTGAGTTTCGGGTCCCGGTCTCCGTGAGCTTCGACGACTACTGGGTCTCGGGCATCCATGAGCTTCGCGGCCACGAGCTTCGCAGCGGCAGCCGCCTGGACCGCGTCTCGTTCGGCAGCGTCCCTGTGACAACACTCTTTGGAGCGGATCGCGCAAAGAGCCGTTGGGTGTTTCTCGAGGAAATCCCGGAGCACGTCTCCCAAGCGGTCTTGGCCACGGAAGACCAACGCTTTTACTCCCATACAGGCTTGGACCCGCTCGGGATCGCTCGTGCTCTCGTGGCAGACCTTATGAGCGGCGAGCTCCGTCAAGGCGGCAGCACGCTCACCCAACAGTTGGTCAAGAACTACTTCTTGACGCCCGAGCGCACGTGGCGCCGCAAAATCCTCGAGGCCTATCTCGCCGTCATCCTGGAAAGCCGCGCGGAAAAGGACGACATCCTGGAGCTTTATCTCAACGACGTTTATTTCGGCCAACGCGGCTCGTTCGGCATCAACGGCGTCGAGCAGGCGTCACACATCTTTTTCGGGAAGAGTGTTCGGAACCTCACGGTCTCACAGGGCGCGCTTCTCGCCGCCGTCATCCGTTCGCCCAACGCAAACTCCCCTTTCCGCTATCCGAGCGAGATTCGAAACCGCCGCGACATCGTCATCAAGCAAATGGTCCGCGCGGGTTTCCTCGACGAGACCCAGGGCGCCGAAGCAGCATCGCGACGGCTCGGGCTCGTCGAAGGCACCGTGGATCGTGGCGAGGCGCCCTATTTCGTCGACAAGCTCCGAAGGGAGCTCTTGAAGAGCCACGACGCGAATCAGCTTCAGACGCGAGGCCTCGTCATCCAATCGACGATGGATCGCCACTTGCAAAACGCAGCGCAGAAAGCGGTTGTCGAAGGCCTGGAAGAGATCCGCCCAAAGCTCCCAAAAAGTGCGCAAGAGCTTCCTCAAGCCGCACTCGTAGCACTCGTCCCATCGACCGGCGATGTCGTCGCGCTCGTCGGCGCACGCAGCTATGGCACGAGCCAGTTCAACCGCGCCCTCGACGCGCATCGCCAACCGGGAAGCGCTTTCAAGCCGTTCGTTTATCTGGCGGCTTTCGAGAGCAATCCAGCACGATTACCGACCACGATGGTCGTCGACGAGCCGACGACGTTTCGGCAGGGCGGCAGGAGCTGGACGCCTCAGAACTATAGCCGCCGTTTCGAAGGGCGCGTGAGCTACCGCCGCGCGCTCGCTCTGTCTCTGAACGTCGCGACCGCGCGCGTGGGCCAGGACACCGGTTTCGAGAACGTTGTCAGCTTGTGGGAGTCGATGGGGATGTCGAGTCGTCTCGAGCCCTATCCCTCACTCGTTCTGGGATCGTTCGAGGTCTCGCCCATCGAGCTCGCTACCGCCTATGCAGTTCTCGCCAATGGCGGTCACCGGGTCGAGCCGCGTTTTTTCACGGCGCTCGAAGATGCCGGCGGCTATCTCGAAGAGCGTCCCGTGTCCTCCGAGCGCGTCGCCTCCCCGGAGAGCACTTTTCTGGTGACGGACATGCTCCGAAGCGTGATCAGCTTTGGCACCGCGCGCGAGATCCGGGCGCGCACCTTTCAAGCACAGGCGGCGGGCAAGACGGGAACCACGAACGACACGCGCGACGCTTGGTTCGTCGGCTATACGCCGGACCTTCTCACCGCTGTTTGGGTTGGCTACGACGACAATCGACCGCTCGGCTTGTCAGGCTCCCAAGCCGCGCTTCCCATCTGGACGCGCTTCATGAAAGTCGCCGTCTCGGGCAAGGAACGGGCCCGCTTCTCGCCCCCAGCGGGCATCGTCTTCGCCGACATCGACCCCGCGACCGGCAAGCGCGCCGGGCCGTCTTGCCCGTCACGCCAACGAGAAGCGTTTCTGAAACAAGCCGTTCCCATGGAGCTTTGTCCGCTTCACTAGTGCCTAGCGCGGCCGGTGGCCGCAACCAAAGTGGGATGGCCACAGAGGCACGGAGACACAGAGAAAAGCGAGAGTGACCGAAGAACACTCGGCGGGCTCTATTGTTGCCTCTGCGGTCGACGCTGCTAGCGGCATCATGCCGGACCGTCGAGATCGTTGTGAGCTCACTCCAGGGAAAATCTTATCGCAGCGGATGCGGTGAGTGTTTTCGAATCTCTGTGTCTCGGTGTCTCTGTGGCCATTCTTTTGGACCTTGAGGATCACAACGACACATCGGGCCCGGCTCGCTCTGAGGTGACCGAGCGCAGGCTGCTGAAACGTCATTCTTTCACGTAACAGGGATATTCGGACTGCGCGCGGGCCACGAAGTCCGTATCGATCTCGTGAAACGCAACCGGCGTCGTCGCTGACGTCTGCGCGACCAAGTCGCCATCGGGGTCGATCATCCAACCGCGGCCGCCGAAGAGCTGGCCGTTTACGTCCGTCCCGGTACGATTCGAGGTGAGCACGTAGCATCCGGACACGATGGCGGCCATCCGCATGGCGACGAGCCAGCGCGGAAGCGACGCCATCCCGACCGCGCGCGGCGAGAGAATCAACTGAGCACCGCTTCGCCCATATTGCCGGGCATGCTCGTTGAACATGATCTCGGTACAGAGCAGAAAGCCCGCTCGCAAGTCGCCGGCAGGCACGACGCGAAAATGACGTTCACCGGCCTCGAACCACTTCGCCTCGAAGTAGCCGGGCTCGTCGGGAAAATATTGCTTCGTATGCGCGCCCACCGCGCCGTGCTCCGAGCTCCACATGAAGGCTTCGTTCACCCGCTTGCCGTCGAGCTCCCGCGCCCTCGATGCGGCGACGACCGGGGCGCCGAGCTCCTCGAGACGTGCGACGCCTTCCTCGTGTGCCGCGACAGCCTCGTTCCACGTGGGCTCGTCGAACGAAGGCGAGGACGCAATCCATCGCCCGAACGGCATCTCATTCAGAACCAAGAGATCCGGCGCTTCGTCTCCCACCCGATCGCGGAGCGTCTTCCACGCATCGCACCCCGCGCGGAGTTCGGAAGGCATCTCGCAAACGCCGACCTTCACTTCGTACCGTCTTCTGTTTTGTAGAACGTCGGCGCCGTGACATCGATGTCGAACGCGGTCTCAAGCTGATGCGGTCCCCACTCGATGCGCATCGAGCCTTTGGACATGTCGTCCTTCTCGAGAGCGAGATGCATTTCGAGCTCCGCGGTCTCGCCACCACGCGCGTAACGGAGGGGCACAGAGAACAGAATGGGCACTTCTCTCGGACGCGCTTGCGCGGCCCAAGCGTCGATGAAACCCGGTGACATCGCTCGAGGCGAGACGAACACCAGATTCCACGTCTCCAGATTAGGCCTCTCCAGCACGAGATAGTAGATGCAGGGCTCCACCTTACGGCTTGCGAATCGCAGAGGCAATTGCGTGTCGAGCGTGGTCCACTTGTTGTTCCCGAGCCGCCACAGCTTGCCGACGGTTGCTCGGTCGAAGGTCGCTTTTTCATCGAGTACGGCCGGCCATTTGGGCTTACCGTGCTCGATCGAAATGCGGCCTCCACCAATCTCGACCCGGTCGTCGCGATAGGTCCAATAGCTGATCGATCTATAACCGCGTTCCATCGACTCGACCACCGGGATCCAGCTTCCTTGCCGGACCTGCGCCAAAGCGACAGCGCTCATCACGAGCGCGAGCACGAACATCATCGACATCACGTTCTTCAAAGGCCTCCTCCGCCCTCTCAAATGTGCCAAGAATCGACGCTAAGATACTACAATTGCCGCAATGGACCAGCCCACTTGGCTCAGCCTCCTCCCGCCCATCATCGCCATCGCCACCGCGCTCATCACGAAACAAGTCTTTCTCTCACTCTTCGCCGGCATCTGGCTCGGCTGGATCTTGCTGGACGGTGGTAACCCCATCCTCGGGTTGCGGGACGCGCTCGAGTCGATGGTCGCCGTCTTCCTGGATCGCGGCAACGCACTCATCTTGATCTTCAGCGCTCAATCGGCGCATTCATAGCACTCACGCAACGCTCCGGCGGCGTCGAGGGCTTCGTGAATTGGATCGTCGACCGGGGCTACGTCCGCTCGGCAAAGGGAGCACGCCTGCTTCCCTCGGTGATCGGCCTCGGGCTCTTTCTGGAATCGAACCTCACATGCCTGATTAGCGGCGCCGTCGCGCGTCCGCTCTTCGATCGGTTCAGCTTGTCTCGCGAAAAGCTCGCCTATTTGTGCGACTCGACCGCCCACCCGTGTGCGTTCTCTTTCCGTTCAATGCTTACGGCGCGGTCATCATGGGCATCCTCGCGAGCCGGGACATCGCAAACCCGCTCGACCTCCTCGTAAGCTCGATCGTCTTCAACTTCTATGCACTCTTCGCGATCGCTTTCGTGTTCTACATCGCGATCTCGGGCCGCGACTGGGGTCCGATGGCGCGCGCCAAGACCCGCGCGCGCGAAACGGGCAAGGTGCTGCGCGACGGGGCGACGCCGCTCGTCTCCGACGAAGTGCTGAGCCTCCCCACCAAGGAAGGCGCCACGCCCCGCGCGCGCAACATGGTCGTCCCGACGCTCGTGTTGCTCGCGACGGTGCTCTTCGGCCTCTATCTGACGGACGGGGACGGCTCGACGGCCATCTTCTGGGCGATGTCTCTGGCGGTTGTCCTGGCCGCTGGGATGTCTGTTGGGCAGCGGATCTTCACCGTTCAAGAATCTATCGACAATATTATGCGCGGCATTGGCGGGCTCGTCCCCGTGCTCGTGCTCATCGTGATGGCCTTCGCGCTCGGCGCCACGACACGCGAGCTCCAGGCGGGCGAATACCTGGCGAGCTTGACCGAAGGCACGCTGAGCCCAATCCTTTTACCCCCTCTCCTCTTCGAGATGTCGGCCGTCATGGCCTTCGCGACAGGAACCTCCTGGGGGACCTTCGCCATCATGCTCCCCATCGCGTCCCGATGGCCGCGACGCTCGGTCTCGATTTGCGCCTGATGGTCGGCGCCGTGCTGGGAGGCGCCATTTTTGGCGACCACTCCTCACCCATCTCCGACACCACCATCGGCGCCTCGCTCGCCGCAGGCTCCGACCACATCGACCATGTAAACACGCAACTGCCCTATGCCCTGCTCGTTGCGGCGGTGAGCGTAACCCTGTACACCGTCGCGGCCATCCTGCTCTGAAACTACTGCGGGGAAGCCGCTACGGGAAGCGCAGGACAATCACACACGGCCCAGATCACTTCAATTTATCGAAACGTAGGCGATCCTGTCATTACGATGACTACCGAGCTGGATTTAGTCCAAGAGTTTTCCAATTTGAACCAGGCGAAAATCGAATCCTGGGGAAGCCTCGACGTGGCCTACGGGCAGAGGTGGCGGGAGCTGAAAGGTTTCTACGACAACCTCTTGGCGTCGCGCTTAGAAACCAAGGTGCCGAGCTCGCATCGGTTCCCCCGTAGTGAGCTCGAGCTCCGTCTCCTTCACCGCGCAAGCCTCCGGGTTCCCGTGGAAATGGGGCTCTTTTTCTGTCATGGCGACACTTACGCGCCCGCAAATCTCAAGAACCTCAGTCAGGGCAGGCTCTTCGTAACGTCGGAGGTCGTGATGTCCATAGGGGATATCTTGACGCTCTACATGCCGAACCTCGGAGGTGGGTACGAGCTGCTTTTCGAGAGCCCGGTCGACGTCGTGTGGACCTCACCTCAAAACGAGAACCCGCGCGGCATGGGGCTCCGGTTTCTCAGCCTCGACAAATCGACGCGAGAGCAGCTTGACAACTTCATCATGAGCTTTCTGCGGAACCGGCTGTCGAAGTCAAACGCCGTCACCAAACGCCCGAGCGCAAACTGCGACGAGCGGAAACCTCGCGACAATTAATTTCAGAAAAGAGCCGTCGGGTTCACGGGACTTCCGGTGCCGCGCTCGACGCGCAAGGGTTGGACCGAGAGCATGAACTCGTAGCGCTTCTCCTCCGCCGCCGCCACTGCCAGATCGCCAAGGTGAGCGTTATCGAGCAGAGCCACGCCGTAGCTGAAGATGACGCCGTGAACGGGAACCTGGCTCTTGTATTCGTCCGACGAGACTTCCATGAAGTCCCAACCGAGAAGCGCGGTGTCGCGGTCTCGAACATACTTCACCGTGGAGGCATGGAGCCCAGCCCGCGGGGTCGTTCGATAGTCCCCACCCTCGCGCTCGAAGGCGTCGCGACCGCTATAGACCAAAAGCGCATCGCCGGGTCCGGGCTCGACTCCTTGAGACTTGGCAATGGCCTCGAGCTCCCACCCGTGAACCGGTTCCTCGAAAGTGACCCACGGCTTTTGGCGGTAGCGCGGGACGTCAAGAAGAACGCCGCGTGTGAGGATGCCCTCGCTCCAATTCGTCACGTCGCCGACATGCGCTCCATCCGTCTGGATCTCCTCCTCGGGGTCCCGGCCATTCCAGAGCCCGTCCGCGTTCCATACGTGGCCGAGCGCATCGATGTGGGTGACCTCATAACCATGGTAGATGAAACCGTAATAGTCGAGGACACCGTTTCCTAGCATACGGATGAATTGCTGCGGAGGGCGGAACGGGCGACTCAGAGAAACGCTTCGCCCACTCTTCACGAGAGCGGCGGCTTCGCGTCGTTTTTCGGGCGTGATGAGATTGATCGCGCCCTTTTCGTCGTCTTCACCCCAACGGCCCCTATTGCGCCGCTCCGAAAGCCACCGGGCAAGCTCTTCTTCACTCTCTAAAACCCCTTCCACGCGGGAGGTTTCAGCACTGTTTCTCGTCTGTGTATGCAGAGACAAACACAATGGGACACGACCAGCGATTCAAGGAATTTCTGCAGACGTTCCTGCAGGAGTTCCTGAAACTATTCTTCCCCGATGTCGAGCGCCGTCTCGACTTTCGGAACATCGAGTTTCTCGACAAAGAGGTCTTCACCAACCTCGCCGACGGAAGCTCGAGACGGGCCGACGTCGTCGCCAAGATCGCTACCCGCGACGGCGAGCCCGAGCTCGTGCTCGTTCACATCGAGACCCAAGCCGAACCAAGGAAAGACTTTCAGGCGCGAATGTTCGAGTACTACTCGCTCCTCTGGGCCCGACACAAAATACCCGTGTTCCCGGTCGTCATCTATCTCCATGGAGGCAGCAAGGGCTTGACCTCCGAGGAGTGCCGCGCGCATGTCTTCGGGCGCGAGATCGTGCGGTTTCGCTACGAAAGCGTCCCGTTGGTACGGCTGGACGTAGAGGAGTATCGTAAAGGGGTCGGTCCGGTGGGAGCGGCGCTCGGAGCCTTGATGGACAGCTCCAAGACCCGCGAAAGGGCGCAGCTGAGAGCTTCGCTGCTGCTTCAGATCGTCGAGAGCGACTTTGACGAAGCGCGACAGCTCCTCCTCGCGAATATCATCGAGACCTACCTAGAGCTCTCGGCCGAGGAGTGGAAACGCTACCGACGGCTGGTTTCGAGAAAGGAATATAGGAAAGTGCAGGATGTAGACGAAACCTGGATGGACAAGCTCCTGCGCCAGGGCGAAGAGAAAGGGCGAGAAGAAGGCCTGCTTGAAGGAAAGCGTCAGACACTCTTGACGCTGATGGAACGGAAGTTCGGTCCGCTACCCGCGACGGTTACGGCACACGTCCAGTCGATCGAATCCGCCGAGGTGTTCGATAGGTTGCTCGAACAGATATTGACGGCATCCACCCTCGAGGAAATGCAGCTCGACGCGTGAGCCTCGCGTCCGGCGGCTACTTCCCCGACGGAACGCGTCTCTCCCGCTCTGCGGTCCAGTCGACGATGACGTGGAGCTCACCGGACAGGCCTCGTTCCGGCCCCTTTTCGATCATCACGAAGTGCTCCCCGTCCGGCGTGACGTCGTAGTTGAACACCAATATCGTGAAGCGTGCAGATGTTCGGATGATTCAGTTGAGAGACCGCCCTCGCCTCGCGCTCGAACCGCTCCCTTCGCTCCGCACTCGCGGCAAGCTCCTCGGCGAGGACTTTGATCGCAACGGTACGGTCGAGTCGCGTGTCCCGCGCGCGATAGACCTCACCTTGTACTCTCGCCGACGGGCTCCAGGATCTCGAAGGCGCCGAGTCTCCTGCCTCGTTCGAGCCTCATCGTCTCTCACCCGTCGGTGCGAGCCGCTCGAGCTCGTCGAAGAAGTTCACGATGACGTGAACCTTGCGACGTTCCGGCTCGCGGGCACGCTTGACGATTAATAGGCGCTCACCGTCCGAGGTCACGTCGAACGAAAGGCCCGCCGTATCAATGAAGCCCGTCGCCTGGAACGCAAGCTTCGGAGGCTCCCACGACAGCTCGGGATCCAGGGACACGGACGTGACCATCCATTGATTTCCTGTGCGGTAATAGAGCTCCCCCGTTTCGTGATTCCAGACCGGCTCGATACCCCCGCCGACGGAGATTTGCCTTACCTCTTTAGCATCGGGAAACGAGCGAACCCAGATCTCGGACTGGCCGGTTTCGTCGGAAACATGGGCGACCCACCGGCCGTCGGGCGAGAAAGTGGGCATACCCCAACTCGCACTGTTGGACCACTCACGATAGGTCCCGTCCTCCACGTCGACGAACCTGATGTCGTAACTACCCCACACGCTCAGGGCGACCCACCGGGCATCGGCCGTCCACGACGTGGGGTGCGCCATCAGGCCCGACGTAAGTTCTCTCGGGGGTGCGGCGCTGTCGATCGCCTGCTCGAGGAGCTTCCATTCCCCGGGCCGCTGTGTCGCGAGAACGATCGCGTCGCTGCTCGGCTTCCAGCGAGGGTACCCCGCGTTCGATGTGGGCAACCTGCGGCCTTCCTCGCGGACAACGTCGTAGATCCAGATATAGTCGTTGACGTCCCCAACGTGGACCGCGATCCGTTCATTGTCGGGAGAAAGATCCAAGACGCTGTACCGCCGTTCCTCGACAGGAAGGAATTCACTCCCGCCGTCCCGGTCGACCCAGGCGAGTTTGCCCACGGAAGCGTCTCGTCCCGGAACGTAGACGAAGCTTCCATTGTCCGAAACGCCGAACTGCGCCACCGCAAAGCCGGAATCCGTCGCCACGCCCGAGACGACCGTTACCGCGTCTCCCGTCACTTCAGAGCGTTCTAGGTCGAAAGGAACCGCGAGAACATTGCCGGAACGGGCGGAAAGCAGATGGCCGGTCGGAACATAACGGGCATCGTAGCCGAACTCGACGACCACTTTGGTCTCGAGCGTTTCCAACGAGAAGAGGAGGACGTCTCCGTAGTCAAGGTTCACCCCGCGCGCCCGGTCCGTCAGAAGCACCGATTTACCGTCCGGCATCACCTGCCCAACGCGAGCCCGCGGCAAGTTGAAGGAATCGACCTTGTAACGCTCGCCTCCAGCCGCAGGAACGTAAGCGAGCGTGGTGCCGTGGGTTTCGGCAAAGTAAATTCGGTCGTCGCGAGTCCAGGTGGCGAGAACGGGCGTCCGCGCGTCCGAGAGCGTCATAGGCGCGCCGCCGTCGAGACGCACCTTCTTGACCTGGCCGACGGTAAGAAACCCCACCCACCCGCCGTCGGGAGAGAAGAACGGATGGATCGCACCGTCCGTTCCCGGGATCTCGGTGACCTCGAGGCCGTCCATGGCGCGCCGATAGAGCCTCGTGCCCTCGCGCGAGTCACCGACGTAGACGAGCTCGGTCCCGTCGGGTGACACGGCTATCGTGGGGCTGTCGAAGCCGATGAGAGGGACCCGCGTACCCAGAGCAAGCGGGGCTTCTTCGGGAAGCTCGAGCACAGCGTGCGTGGCCGGCCCGCGCAAAGATAGGTCGAGATCATCACCGCTTCCGGCGAACCAGTAGACCGCCACCGCGCCCAACAACGCTCCCAACGCCATGGCTCCAAGGCCCATACCCATTCGGCCAGACCGTGTCTCGCCTGTCGCCTCATCATTGGTGGTCCCGGACTCCATGGACTCTCGAAGCCCGAGGCGGGCGTCGCCAATGTCGCGCAATCTCTGTCGCGCGTCTTTCTGCAAGCAGCGCCTGACGAGCGGCCGGAAGGATGTCGAAATCCCGCCGAGCTCCGGATCCGCCCGTAGAACGGCGCCGATGATGTCGCTCATCGTCTCGCCCTCGAAGGCTTTGTTTGCGGTGAGCGCTTCGTAGAGACAACAGCCAAACGCCCAAACATCCGTCCGCTTGTCGACAGCTTTTCCCCGAGCCTGCTCCGGAGACATGTACGAAGGCGTCCCAATGATGACTCCCAGCGCCGTGCTTGCCTCGCCGAAGCCTTGGCGAAGGCGGGTCGGCGACTGAGACGATTCCGCCGAAACGTCGCCCTTCGGTGCAAACGCTTTCGCGAGTCCAAAATCTAAAATCTTGATCTGCCCCTCCGGCGTGATCTTCACGTTGGCCGGTTTGAGATCCCGGTGAACGATGTCCTTCTCGTGCGCCGCCTCGAGTCCCTCGGCAATCTGCAAAAATAAAGATAAGGCTTCTTCGGCGGGAATCGGACCGCGGGCGATGCGCTCCGCGAGCGTCTTCCCTTCCACCAGCTCCATGACAAGATAGCCGTCTTCGAAGCCGTACAGCGTCGCCACGTTCGGGTGGTTGAGCTGCGCGAGAAGTCGCGCCTCGCGCGCGAAACGGTCCAGACGCTCTTTGTCTTGGGATAGCTCTTCGGAGTCTAGGACACTACGCACTGGGGTTTTGCCTCGCCAGCGCGGGTGAGATCGCGGAAGCTCGAGCGAGTCTTCATCGGGGGATTGAGCTTGGCGGCCGAGAGATACATCTTGTTGCCTATCTCGGTATGACCTATGCTCTCAGCGGTCGTGAACGTGAGGCGCAGGGGTGTTTGGCGGAGCTGGAATCGCACGCGAAGCGAGGAAGCAACGTCGCCACTTGGAAACTGGTTGTTCACTCGGGCCTTGGTAACGCCGACCAGGTCATGCAACTTCTTGAGGAGGCGTTCGAAGAACGCTCGGCCGGGCTAGTGATCTACCTAGCCGCTCCGGTGACCGACTGCGTGAGAGAGGATTCACGATTCATCGCCCTCTTGCACCGCATGAAGCTCGATCATTTGGTCGGCTACCGCCCGGATACGCTGTGGAAACCTCTTCCGAGTTGGCGGGAGCCGTAGCGAGTGGGTGGATCGAGAATGAGCCTCGAATCGGGAACCAAGCTCGGCGCCTACGAGATCGTAGAGCCGATTGGTGCGGGCTGGGATGGGCGAAGTGTACCGTGCGCGGGACACCAAGCTTGGGCGGGATGTGGCGATCAAAGTGCTTCCCGTTCAATCGCCGGTTCGAAGTCGCGACTGAAGAAGTGGACCGCACAGTGCCAGAATTGTACCCACGGATCCACTGGACTCAGCTGGGTCGCTCGTCGAGCGTGGGGAAGAGCTTCTTCGAATCGCGTGTCCAACAATACGAGGGATTGCGTGTACCAGTAGTGCGCGCTGGTATCGTTCGGGCTCAACCGCAAGGCTTCCTGAAAAAAACGCTCCGCAAGGCGCGGATCCCAGTCGGAGTAGGTGGCCACCGCTCCCATGGCCACGTGGGCTTCGGCCAGACTCGGGTCGAGCGCGAGCGCACGTTCGGCGGCGGCTCGAGCTCTCGGCATCGCCTCACGAGCCGGAATCGCTTGCCAGGCGACGGCCATCCACACCAACGTAGTCGCGATCCCGGCATAAGCGGGCGCGTAGTCCGGATCGCTCTTTGTCGCCTGTTCGAAGCAATCGAGTGCCTTCTCGAAGCTATCGCCAGTGGCTTGCCGATAAAAGTGGCGACCCTTCAAGTAGGCTTCCGCAGCCGCCGCATTCGGCGGCCGGACGCCGCCTGTGAGCTCGACTTTTAGCGCTCCCGCGATAGCCTGCGACACCTGTTCCTGGGCCTCGAAGACGTGATCCAGATCGGCCGTGTACTTGTCCGCCCACAACGTTCGGTCCGTGCCGGCGTCGATAAGCTGCGCGGTCATGCGCACGTTGCCGCCCGATTTTCGCACGCGCCCCACAAGAATGTATCGGACATTCAGCTCCGTACCGATCTCGCGTACCGACTTCTCCGTCACTTTGAATCGAAAAGCCGAGTGACTCGACGCGACTTGCAGCTCACGGATGCGCGACAAGTCGGTGATGATTTCGTCGACGAGTCCGTCGGCGAAATAGGCGTCCTCTGGATCCGAGCTCAGGTTCTCGAAAGGCAGAACCGCAATCGATCGAGCCGGGACCGTCTCCTCGAATCTGTCGCCAGGTGACTGGAGAGCTTCGAGCAGGTTCGCGGTCGAGGGGAAACGCTCTTCACGTTGCTTCGACAAACAGCGACCCACGACCGCTCGAAGTGAGCGCGGCGCATCGGGACGCACCTCACTCATCGGAAGCGGCTCGTCGCACAGTACGGCGGACAGCGTCTCCGCCGAGCTGTTACGGGGAAAAGCGGCGCGCCCAACAGCCATCTCGTAAACGACCGCGCCGAAGGAAAATTGGTCCGAGCGGAAATCCGCGGATTCGCCCTTGGCCTGTTCGGGAGACATGTAGCTGACCGTCCCGAGGATGGTTCCGGGCGTCGTGCCATCCCGGTCCACCGTCGCCGCCTCCGAACCTTCGTCATCGAGCGCCACAAGCTTCGCCAGCCCGAAGTCCAGAATCTTGAGATAGCCATCTTCACTGATGATGATGTTCTCGGACTTCAAATCGCGATGAACGATCCCGGCCTGATGCGCCTTCGCCAAACCCTCCGCCATTTGCGTCGCGTAGCGGACGAGCTCGTCACGCGCAAGCGCGCCCTCGGAAAGCATCTCCCGCAGCGTCCGCCCCCGCACGTACTCCATCGCGATATACGACGTGCCTTCATGCTTACCGATCTCGTAGATCGTGACGATGTTAGGGTGATTCAAGGTCGAAGCCGCGCGCGCTTCCTGCTCGAAACGGCGCAGTCGACCAGGCTCCGAGGCCACCTCGGGCCGTAAGACTTTGATGGCGACGTCGCGGCCCAACTTCGTATCCCGCGCACGGTAGACCTCGCCCATCGCACCCGCGCCGATCGGCTCGACAATCTCATACGCACCGACCGAGTTCCCGCTTCGAGGCTCATATTCAGGCACACCTTAACAAAAAGTGTTCTCCTGTCGTTTCGGGGGATCTGATTTGTGTTGGAGGGCATGGCCTATGGACGCTGCCGCGATTGTGGAAAACGCCGGAAACTCCGGGGGAGAGAGGCGTTTAGGGAAAGGTTGTGAGCACGTACAAACGTGGAGCGGCGTTTTCCACAATCGCTTGGAAAACGCTTCGCGTTTCCCACGAGCGCCCACAGGCCCCTCCTGATATATATACAAGAAAGACTGAGCGCGTGCGCTTCATCGCCTAAAGGCGATGGGTTCACGTCGCCGACTAAAGTCGGCTTGTCCTTGCCTCGTTTCACTACTCACTGACCTTGAAAGAATCGTCGTCCTGGGACACGGCACCCTGCAACTCTATATACTTCGCTATCACCTCATCCGTCACGTTGCCCGTTGTCACCACGAAGTAACCCCGTGCCCGTAGGTGCCGACCCCAGAACTCCTTCCGCATCGTCCGTAAGTCGCGCATCAGACGATTCGACGTCTTACCCTTGATCAACTGCATCACTCGACTCGGCGACAAATTCGGCGGCACGCTCAGCAACAGGTGCACGTGCTCAGGCCGCACATGACCCTTCAGTATTTCTATCTGGTTCCGAGCACAGATCTCCCGGATGAGATCCCGGAGACGAACCGCTACATCCCCTCTCAAGGCCGGCTTGCGGTACTTCGTGACCCTCTGTGCCAACATCGCTGAGACACTTTGCCCCTTGAAATTAGTGTAGAGGGCGGAGGAGGATCAATGCATGAGTATGTTGATTGAGAGAGAGACCTCGGCGGGATCGGAGGGAGCCCGTAGGGCGACTGGAGATCCCGCCGGCCGCGATGCGGCGGGGGTCCCGGATCCCGAAGTGAGCGAGCAAGCGAAGCGTCGACGCTTTACCGCGGAGTACAAGCTGCGGATAGTGCGTGAGGCCGATGCCTGCAAGGGTGACGGTGACGTTGCTGCTCTTCTGCGTCGAGAGGGCCTGTACTCGTCGCATTTATCGAGTTGGCGCCGCCAACGTGACGAGGTCGCCAAAGCGGGGTTGGCCTCGAGAAAGCGAGGCCGGAAGGCAAAGGCCGAGGATCCACGGGTCAAGGAGCTCGAGCGCGAGAACGCCCGGCTCCAACGTCGCCTGGCTCGGGTGGAGACGATGTTGGAGACCCAAAAAAAAACCTCCGAATTACTGGGGGTCCCCCTGAATCCACTCGACAGCTACGAGAACGACTGATGGTGGCGGCCGAGGAGCTGGCGGGGCAGATTGGGCAGACGACGGAAGCCTGCGAGGCTCTGGGTGTGGCTCGTTCCACGCTGTATCGCAGGCGCCAGGTGACGCCCGAACCGAAGCGGCGTCCTCGGCCGCACCGAGCCCTCGACGAGACTGAGCGCGAGGAAGTCCTCGGGGCCTTGCACTGTGAGCGGTTCGTCGACAAGGCGCCCGCCCAGGTGTGGGCCACGCTTCTGGACGAGGGAACCTACCTCTGCTCGATTCGCACGATGTATCGGATTTTGGAGGAGCACGGCGAGGTCCGAGAGCGCCGGAACCAACGGCGCCATCCGAACTACACGAAGCCGGAGCTGCTGGCCGAAGCGCCCAACCAGGTTTGGTCGTGGGATATTACGAAGCTTCGTGGCCCCGTCAAGTGGACCTACTACTACCTCTACGTCATCCTCGACATCTTCTCCCGCTACGTGGTTGGCTGGATGCTGGCTCACCGAGAAAGTGCGGCGCTCGCGCAACGCCTCATCGCCGAGAGCTGTCGCAAGCAGGACATTGAACCCGACCAGCTCACCCTTCACGCGGACCGTGGCAGCTCGATGAGAAGCAAGCCCGTGGCTCTGCTCCTGGCTGACCTCGGAGTTACC
The DNA here is from genome assembly GCA_965197495.1 of Candidatus Marinacidobacterales bacterium. Taxonomy (GTDB): domain Bacteria; phylum Acidobacteriota; class Vicinamibacteria; order Marinacidobacterales; family SMYC01; genus SMYC01. The sequence goes on along the minus strand of OZ240210.1, from coordinate 6,059,890 downwards.
AAGACCCACTCCAGACCTTACGTCTCGAACGACAATCCCTACTCCGAGTCCCAGTTCAAGACGATGAAGTACTGCCCTCAGTTTCCGAGCCGTTTTGGTTCCGCCGAAGACGGCCGGCTGTTCTGCGGCGGTTTCTTCGACTACTACAACTACGAGCACCGGCACTCAGGAATCGGCTTCATGACGCCGGCCGACGTTCACTATGGTCGCGCCGAACAGCTCACCACCGCTCGGCGCCAGATCCTTCTCGAAGCTCATCGGACTCATCCCGAACGCTTCGTTCGCGGAACGCCACAACCTCCCGTTTGCCTCCTCAGGCTTGGATCAACCCGCCGACGGAGAAAACGACGCTCCTGAATGCCGCACAAGCCACTCTCGCGGCGGCGTCCATACCTGGGGTACCCCCTTTTTCTGCTCCACGAAACGAGATCTCGATCGATGCAGATGTGGACCGCACCGGCGCCACGAGCCTCCCGACGCTAATCGAGGCTCACTAAATGCAGCTCGCGAGTGTCTCAAAGTTGTTGACACGTACCGTGATAAATACGAAGTGATAGTTTAACTGGTACGTCGTGTGCGATGATTTACGATATCCTTTCACCTGGGGATCGTACCCCAAGCCTCCTAAAGGCTTCGCCTAAAGGCGAGGGATTTCAACCATCCCCGAGTGGGACATTAACCCTAATCGCAAATAAACGTTACCGTGTCTGAGGTCTTTGGCCCCGTGAATAGCACCTTTTCCAGGTTCTGCATACACCGTGCAGAATCACCTATAGTGGCGGCGAGCGGGTGCCCCAGCACGAGCTTCTCGCCTGCGCCCAGTGCGGCTGTTTCGCGTTTTCGTGCTTCAAGATTTTGCGATTAGGGTTAATTCATATGGAATAAGGAAGGGGGGGCTCGATTAGTGGAGGCTATGGAAAACGCCCTTCCAGGCTTGGAAGAGAACTCAGTCGTGAGCAAGGTCTGAACGACCAGAACCGTGGGGGCGTTTCCCACAGCCTCGTCTCCCGCTGAGGGGCAGTGGCATTTGGTGAGGCCCGTGGGTTGAGAGGGTAAGCCATGTGTAGATGCGCATCGGCGAGAACGCTAGAATCTTTTTTTCCGAAAGAGAAAAGAGCGTTCCCGCGATGCGCGTTACTACGTTAGTCAACAAGCTCATCGGATTGCAAGGCCTGTGGGTCCGAGGTTTCCACTTCCAGGCGGACAAAGCCAGAGTGGTGGTGGATGTAGTACCACGGAGGAGGAAGCCTCTGTGCGGGATTTGCGGACGAAAGGTCCGCAAGAACAAAGATCGCTACAATCGCTACTGGCGGCACTTGGACCTGTTCGGAGTCCGGACCTATCTTCGCTACTCGATCCGACGAGTGGTATGTCGGCGGTGTGGAGTGGTCAGAGAAAAGGTGCCTTCGGTATGTGTCAACAACTTTGAGACACTCGCGAGCTGCATTTAGTGAGCCTCGATTAGCGTCGGGAGGCTCGTGGCGCCGGTGCGGTCCACATCTGCATCGATCGAGATCTCGTTTCGTGGAGCAGAAAAAGGGGTACCCCAGGTATGGACGCCGCCGCGAGAGTGGCTTGTGCGGCATTCAGGAGCGTCGTTTTCTCCGTCGGCGGGTTGATCCAAGCCTGAGGAGGCAAAACGGGAGGTTGTGGCGTTCCGCGAACGAAGCGTTCGGGATGAGTCCGATGAGCTTCGAGAAGGATCTGGCGCCGAGCGGTGGTGAGCTGTTCGGCGCGACCATAGTGAACGTCGGCCGGCGTCATGAAGCCGATTCCTGAGTGCCGGTGCTCGTAGTTGTAGTAGTCGAAGAAACCGCCGCAGAACAGCTGGCCGTCTTCGGCGGAACCAAAACGGCTCGGAAACTGAGGGCAGTACTTCATCGTCTTGAACTGGGACTCGGAGTAGGGATTGTCGTTCGAGACGTAAGGTCTGGAGTGGGTCTTGGTAACTCCGAGGTCAGCCAGGAGCAGAGCCACGGGCTTGCTTCTCATCGAGCTGCCACGGTCCGCGTGAAGGGTGAGCTGGTCGGGTTCAATGTCCTGCTTGCGACAGCTCTCGGCGATGAGGCGTTGCGCGAGCGCCGCACTTTCTCGGTGAGCCAGCATCCAGCCAACCACGTAGCGGGAGAAGATGTCGAGGATGACGTAGAGGTAGTAGTAGGTCCACTTGACGGGGCCACGAAGCTTCGTAATATCCCACGACCAAACCTGGTTGGGCGCTTCGGCCAGCAGCTCCGGCTTCGTGTAGTTCGGATGGCGCCGTTGGTTCCGGCGCTCTCGGACCTCGCCGTGCTCCTCCAAAATCCGATACATCGTGCGAATCGAGCAGAGGTAGGTTCCCTCGTCCAGAAGCGTGGCCCACACCTGGGCGGGCGCCTTGTCGACGAACCGCTCACAGTGCAAGGCCCCGAGGACTTCCTCGCGCTCAGTCTCGTCGAGGGCTCGGTGCGGCCGAGGACGCCGCTTCGGTTCGGGCGTCACCTGGCGCCTGCGATACAGCGTGGAACGAGCCACACCCAGAGCCTCGCAGGCTTCCGTCGTCTGCCCAATCTGCCCCGCCAGCTCCTCGGCCGCCACCATCAGTCGTTCTCGTAGCTGTCGAGTGGATTCAGGGGGATCCCCAGTAATTCGGAGGTTTTTTTTGGGTCTCCAACATCGTCTCCACCCGAGCCAGGCGACGTTGGAGCCGGGCGTTCTCGCGCTCGAGCTCCTTGACCCGTGGATCCTCGGCCTTTGCCTTCCGGCCTCGCTTTCTCGACGCCAACCCCGCTTTGGCGACCTCGTCACGTTGGCGGCGCCAACTCGATAAATGCGACGAGTACAGGCCCTCTCGACGCAGAAGAGCAGCAACGTCACCGTCACCCTTGCAGGCATCGGCCTCACGCACTATCCGCAGCTTGTACTCCGCGGTAAAGCGTCGACGCTTCGCTTGCTCGCTCACTTCGGGATCCGGGACCCCCGCCGCATCGCGGCCGGCGGGATCTCCAGTCGCCCTACGGGCTCCCTCCGATCCCGCCGAGGTCTCTCTCTCAATCAACATACTCATGCATTGATCCTCCTCCGCCCTCTACACTAATTTCAAGGGGCAAAGTGTCTCAGCGATGTTGGCACAGAGGGGGGTGATTGGGATGGACGAGATCAGCTACCGCAAACGCCACAAGTACTTAACCCTAATCGCAAAATCTTCGAAGCACGAAAACGCGAAACAGCCGCACTGGGCGCAGGCGAGAAGCTCGTGCTGGGGCACCCACTCGCCGCCACTATAGGTGATTCTGCACGGTGTATGCAGAACCTGGAAAAGGTGCTATTCACGGGGCCAAAGACCTCAGACACGGTGACGTTTATTTGCGATTAGGGTTAACAGTGGTAATAGACCATCTCAGCGGCCGGGTCGTCTGGGCGGGAAAGGAGCGCAAGGCCAAGACGCTGCTGCGGTTTTTCCGCAAGCTCGGACCACAAAGAGCCGCGGAGCTCGAAGCGGTCAGCATGGACATGTGGGAGCCGTACATAACTGTCGTCGGCAAAAAGGCTCCTCAGGCACGGGTGATCTTTGACCGCTTCCACATCGTCAAGCATCTGAACGAGGCCGTGGATAAGACCCGGCGCGAGCTGGTGCGCGAGCTCAAAGGGACTGCCCGACGCAACCTCAAGAACACCAAGTTTCCCCTTCTCAAGGCCAAACACAACCGCAGCGCGAAAGACAAACGGGTGCTCCGCGAGCAGGTGCGAGCTAATCGTCGCCTCTACCGCGCCATGCTTCTGCGCGACGACTTCATGGACCTCTACACCTACAAAACCGAGACATGGGCCAAGAAGTTTCTCCGAGGATGGCTGCGGCGCGCTATGAGCTCGAGGATAGAGCCCGTCAAACGCGCGGCGAAGATGATCCGCAGCCACTTCGATGGCGTCATCGCGTGGGTCACGTGGAGACTCAGCAACGGCCGACTCGAAGGAATGAACAACAAAATCCGGCTGCTGAGCCACCGCAGCTTTGGACTCCACTCTGCCGAAGCTCTCATCAGTCTCGTCTACCTAAACTGTGGCGGTCTCACCCTCGAGAGGATCCACTGAAATGGCAGGAGAGGCACAAGAAGAGCCGTCACGCGGAGGGATGGTTTCCATTCGTATGGGCGGACCTCAAAGAGAGCGGGCAGCTTTGGAGGGGTCAGGCGGCAAGCAGAGGCTTCAGATCGGAAGCGTCGAGGGGCTGGAAGCCGTAGTCTTCGAGAACACCGTTGACGGCTTCGAGGGTGACAAGCTCGGGAGTCACGAGCTCGATTCCGATGAGCTTTCCTTCGGTGTTGATGTCGAGCACCATGTCAGGCTCGACCTGAACGCAGCGGTCACTCTTTTCCCCTTTTTTCTCGGAAGATACAAGTAGGCGACCCAAGGGCTCCCGTGCCGGTACGTCACTTCTAGATAGATGTCTTTCATTCCATTTTTTCCACTGGACGGTCACGACGACGAGAGCCTCCTTGTCCGGGTATTGCGTTTCGATCACCCATCGTCCTTCCCGTTTGCTGCGATAGTCGTCCATCGCATATTCCATCATACGCGTCAATAGGAGGCGCGTGTGTGAAGCATCACAAGTCCTCGGGAGTGAGACCTGTGTGTTTTGCAATGCGCGCAAGCATCTTCGGACCGATTTCTTCGTTGTCGTGAAATGCGAAGACGTAACCCGGCCAATCGTCCTTGGAGAGAATCTTGTGGGAGCCCGATTGCCGCTTTAGGATCCAACCCTTCTTTATGAGGGCCGAGAGAACGCGACGGGCACGAGTGCTGCCCCACCGGCTCATGCCGCGTTGAACGAAATACTAAGAAAGTCCGGACCAGCCTCACCGTGCTCGAGTCTATCGGCGACGACGCGGAGAGCCAAGGCCTGAATCTTTGACCTGGCCTCTTCGGGTGTGTCTCCGTACGCCATTGCGCCGGGAAGCTCGAGAACTTCTGCTAGCCACCGTCCGTCATCTTCTTGCTCGAGTTCGATCTTGAAGGTCATCACACTGTCCCCTCAGGACTATATCTACATTGTAAATCGTTGTGACTCCTTTCGGTACCACGTCGACTCATCCGCCCCATCCTCGAAACTCGCGCGTCGTTGAAACTTGGCTCTACGCCAGTAATTGGCTGCCTCTCGCGCGGATAGATGGCCTCCGAGTTGGGCACGGGTGCCCTGCTTGTCGTTCGAGCATGTACCACTACCCCGGCAGGCTATCCGAGCCCCGCCTGTGCACCGGTCACCCGCGCGCTTGTTGGCCCGCTACCTCACCCTCAACCTGGGCGCGGTCATCGCGCACGCGCGTCGTGAGAAGAGCGACGACGAACACCACGATGCCCGCGACGTGAAACGGGACGCCGGGGCTGAAGCGCTCGAAGGCTGCGCCCGCCCAGATGGGGCCGAGGATGCGGGCGATGGCTCCGAACGCTTGCTGGACGCCCATCACTTGCCCGAGCTGTTTCGGATCGCAGCGCTGGCTCAAAAGAGCGCTCGCCGCCGGGAACAAGAGCGCCGTACCGATGGGCACCAAAGTCATCACCAGCATGAGCAAGGCGATGTGCGTCGGCAAAGGAAAAGCAAAAAGCCCCAGAGCCAAGAGCACCGAGCCGACATTCATCAGCTTGACCTCGCCGAAGCGTTTCACGAGTCGGCCTAGAACACCAGCCCTTATGGCGACCGAAACGGCTCCCATTAGCAAGAATGGATAGCCGATGCTGCCCTCGTCCATCGCGAACCGATCCATCAAGTAGATGGACAAGACCGCGGTCATCGAGCTGAAGCCGGTCATGGTCACCGCGTAGATCAAGATGAGTTGGGAGACGTCGCGCGTGGGGTGTCGTACAGTCTCCCAAAACATGCTCCGGATCGAGCGGCGCTCTTTCTTCGCCGCGGGTTGATGCGTACGCGATTCCGGCAGCAACCGCCAGACAAACACCAAGTTCAGAAGGCATAAGCTCGCGGCGAGGAGACCCGGCGCTTGCGCCCCGAAATGCCACATCGCCGAGCCGATGACGGGCCCAATCATGACGCCGGAATTCGTCGCCGCCGAAAGCCATCCAAGCGCTTTCGCGCGGTCGTGGGGCTCCACGGAGTCGCCGATATAGGCTTGCATCACGCCGGTCGTCCCCCCCGACGCGCCGTGGACGATCCGCGAGAGGAAGAGCATCCAGATGGAATCCGCGAATGCGAAGATCGTAAAAGCGATAGCGGAGCCGGCGAGGCTGACGATGAGCGCCGGGCGCCGCCCGAAGCGGTCCGACAATCGACCCCATAGAGGAGCCGCGGCGAATTGGGCCACCGAGAACGACGCGACCATGAGTCCGATGGTGAAAGCGCCGGCGTGGAAACGCACGGCGTAGATCGGCAATAGCGGGAACACCATCGCGTAGCCGAGCATGTCGACGAACGCGTTGAGAAGGAGTACCCAGAGTTTGCTGAGGCTCAGGCGAGCCTCCTAGTATCGCCGAGCGCGGCGAGGCGGATGGCCGCGCAAAGCCGTTCCGCATGCGCCTGGTCCTCCCGGCTGAGGACTTCATCGCCGAAGCGAACCCGGTAATAGAGAAGCGTCACTTCCGTGATACCCGGCAAGCTCGCTTCCAGCTGTCGGGCGAACTCGAACGCGGTCTCGCCGAGCGGCTTCTCGATGCCGAGTTGCGCGAGTAGCCCGAGGAGCTTCGCGTAGAAACGAACCGGCGGCTCGCCTCCAGCCAATTTCCTACGCCATGGCCAGAACGGGAAGCGGAAACGAAACCCTCGGGCGAGAGAGGTGTGGCTAAGGACCCAGACGACGAGAATGAACAAAAGAGCTCCACCGACGGCTGTCTTGTAACGCCTAACGAAGGCGACGCCTCGTGCCGCCGCGACGAGCACCGCGTCCCCTACACGCATGGCGTTTCCCAGCACACCTCGCTGCCTCTCGACATCGAACGCCACAACGTACATATCCCACAACATAAACAGCGAATCGATGCTTTGCGAAAGTATGCTGACATCCCGGAAACCCGCAACGCCGCTCGAGGCGGGTGTCGGGTCGAAAGCCACCCAGCCGCGCTGGGCGTCGAAGACTTCGACCCACGCGTGAGCGTTCGTCTTGCGCACGACTTCGAACTCACCAACGTCGTTGATCTCGCCGCGGGTGAAACCGGTCACGAGACGCGACGGGATGTCTCGGGCCCGCATCATCATCACCATCGCAGTCGCGAAATATTCGCAGTGCCCGGCGCGAGCTTCGAACAGGAAGTCTTCCAACGGGTCGGGATGTACGCGCGCAGGCGGGCTCAGCGTGTAGCCGTACGATGTCTGGAGATGCCGTTCGGCGAGACGGGCCGCCTCGAGACCATCCTGGCCCACGGTCACTTCCGCAGCCAAACCATGGAAACGCGCGGAGAGCTCGGGAAGCTGCGTGTAGAGACGACGACGGCGTGCCGACAGACGCTCGACGCCTCCGACCGGAGACGTTGCAGGCTCCGCGGAGTGGTCCCACGAGACAGCGTAGCGTCGGCCCGCACGCGCAGACCTTCCCGTTCGCAAAGTGAGATACTGGTCGACGTAGACGAAACGCACCGTGGTCACGAGCTCGGACGACGCGGGTGGTAAGAACAAGACATCGGTGTCGAGGGGCTCCAGAAAGACCTCGCTCGTGGTGCGGGGGCCGTCCGAGGGCCTATCTAGGAGAAACGTGCCGCGGCCGCGCGGAAGATTTGACACGCCCGAGAGGGTCTGCCGCCACTCGGCGTTCTCGTAGCGGTCGTAGGCGGGCCCACGCCAGCGCGGCGGGCTCACGCTGACATCGTCCGCCACGATCCGCATGACGACGCCACCGTCACGCCGGATCTCTTCGAAATCTCCCAAACGCACACGCTCGGAAAACCCCGTGACGGTGATCCCGGTGATCCCTCCGAGGCGGAACCCACCGAAGGCCGCGCGCGGGAGGGTCACGAACACGATGGCAGCCACGGCGAGCAGCGGGATCGTGAGAACCATCGCCCTCGGCAGCATGACCGCGTCCACGGGCGCCGGCCGGCTCTGCTCGAGCGTCAGCACGAGCGCCCCGACGACAACGAATAACGTCAACGGAATCACGAAAGTCGCGTCGACCGTCATCGACGCCGCGGCGAGCATCTCGAAGACACATATCAAATGGAGCAGGGAGCGTTCTCCGGGACTTTCCTGATGGAGCAGCGTGTGAAGCTTGAGATAAAACGTCAAGTGCACCGTCGCGAAAATCAGGCGCTCCGAAAGAAAGACCAGTCGAGAGGAAAAAACAACAGATAAGCGACGGCCAGCATCGCTGAGACACGTCGGACTCGAGGAAGCCATCGCGCGGACGGCTCCGCGAGCCCAAACACGGGTATCAGCGTCAGAACCGCGACCGCGACCCACCACGGAATATCTCCCGTGAGCACGACCGCCATCGTCGTGATCGTGCACCACAAAACGCGAATGAACGCTCGTGGATTACGCATGCGCGAAAAGCGTCTCGGGCTCGAGGACCCGGACGTCGGCTCGTCGGGGCGCCGTTTCTTCGAAGGACACGAGGATGACTGCGTCGCCGCGCCCAACGGCTGTCCCCAAACGGGACAGGAACTCGGGCGCAAGCTCATCGCATGCGCCGACTTTCGCTAAATAGGTCAGAATCGATCGTTCCTGCTCGCGCATGTTTCAGGGAGAAAGCTCGAGCTCATCGGCGATAAAAAGAAACCGCGCACCCGAACGCACGAGTTGGCTCACGAGCGACGCTGCGGCGCTCACGAGGATCTCGAACTCGGCGGGATCGCGCGTTTCGGAAATCCGGGGGACGAAACCGACCGTCAAGCGCTCTTGCTCGGCCTCCCCGAGCTCCCGGACCATGAGCTCGCCAAGCTTTGCGGACGTCTTCCAGTGAACGTGGTGCATGTGATCGCCGGGCACGTATTCGCGCAGGCGAAAGAGGTCGTCTCCCTGACCTTGTCGTTGAGCCGCGCTGCCGCCACCCCCGCGATGGCCAATAAATAGAGCGGTGTCGATGGGCCGGATACGCGGGTAAACAATGTGCTCGCGCGGCGCGGGAAGCTTCCGTGAGAAGCCGAAAAACCCGAACGGAAAGCGCGTGCTCACCGCGACAGGCTCGCCCTCGTAGACGCCCCGGCGCCGGTAGAGCCGCTCGACGCGGCAGGATGCGTTCTTGTCACGCCTGAGGAAAGGCACCGTCGCTGCACCGCCTTCGACCCAGAGCCCACAAGCGTCGAACACGCCTCCGCCGTTTGCGAGCTCGACGGTCTCGTAAGCCGCAAGCCCCGCATAGGCGTCGGAGAGCTCCGCGCGCGCCACGCTGAGCCGTCGTAGAGACAGCCATCCGGCCGCGAAATCGACGAGCACGGTTGCGATCCCAAAGGACAACATCAAGTAGAGAACGTTGTTCTTGGTGTTAAAGGCCGCGAAGCTGACGATGCCGAGCAGGAGGAGGTATCGAAGGCCTTCGCGCGTCAGCGAGAGCCCCATCAAAGCGGCACCGCGACGTCCCGCAGGACGTCCTCGATGATGCGCTCCGTATCCGAGGGACCGCGCGCGATCACGCGATGGCCGAGCACCGACGCGGCGACCGACTTGACGTCGTCGGGAACGACGAAGCGGCGGTCTTCGATGAGTGCTTGCGCCTGGCTGGCGCGCTGCAAGAGTAAACTTCCCCGCGGGCTTACGCCGAGCGCGAGCTTCTCCGACGTGCGCGTCGCAGTCGCCAAGCGCACGATGTAGTCCGCGACGGCAGGATCCACCGCCACGTGGCGCACCGCGCGCTGGATACGAACGATGTCCTGCGCCGAGAGCACCGGCTCGACGGCGTCGATGGGACGGTCCACCTTCTGCGTTTCCAGAAGCTGCCGCTCGGATTCCGGATCGGGATAGCCCATGCGGAGGCGCATGAGGAAGCGGTCCAATTGGGACTCCGGCAGCGGATAAGTGCCCTGATGCTCGACTGGATTCTGAGTCGCCAAGACGATGAACGGTTGCGCGAGCGGATAGGAGCTCGAATCGACGCTAACCTGCGCTTCGTTCATCGCTTCGAGCATCGCGGACTGTGTCTTGGGCGTTGCGCGGTTGATCTCGTCCGCGAGGAGTACGTGCGAAAAGAGAGGACCCGGCTTGAACTCGAAGCTCGATGTGGCCGGCTGATAGATCGACACACCAAGGATGTCTGACGGGAGCAAATCGCTCGTAAATTGAAGGCGCCGAAACGAGACGTCGAGCGAGCGCGCGAGGGCTTGAGCAAGCATCGTCTTGCCGACGCCGGGAACATCTTCAATGAGAAGGTGCCCTTCGGCGAAGAGCGTCACGAGCGTGCGCCCGACGACTTCGGACTTCCCGAGAATAACGCTCTCGATCGAGCGCCGGAGATCACCGATGCGCTCGGTGGGGGCGGTCTCGAAGGCCTCGACGTCGTCTACGTCCAAACCAGCGGTAGGTGGGAGCTCTGCCATCGACGTCGGGGCTGTTGACCGAAACCTCAGCTTTTGTTACTTTTTCAAGACTTGCTTCAAAGGGCGATTAACTCAGTGGGAGAGTGCTACCTTCACACGGTAGAAGTCGCAGGTTCAAATCCTGCATCGCCCACCACTTCCTTACGAAAGTAGCACGCTGGCGGAGTGCGGTCAAAAACTAGAAAAAAGCCTCTCCTGCCATTTCAGTGGATCCTCTCGAGGGTGAGACCGCCACAGTTTAGGTAGACGAGACTGATGAGAGCTTCGGCAGAGTGGAGTCCAAAGCTGCGGTGGCTCAGCAGCCGGATTTTGTTGTTCATTCCTTCGAGTCGGCCGTTGCTGAGTCTCCACGTGACCCACGCGATGACGCCATCGAAGTGGCTGCGGATCATCTTCGCCGCGCGTTTGACGGGCTCTATCCTCGAGCTCATAGCGCGCCGCAGCCATCCTCGGAGCGGTACGTGTCAACAACTTTGAGACACTCGCGAGCTGCATTTAGTGAGCCTCGATTAGCGTCGGGAGGCTCGTGGCGCCGGTGCGGTCCACATCTGCATCGATCGAGATCTCGTTTCGTGGAGCAGAAAAAGGGGGTACCCCAGGTATGGACGCCGCCGCGAGATGTGGCTTGTGCGGCATTCAGGAGCGTCGTTTTCTCCGTCGGCGGGTTGATCCAAGCCTGAGGAGGCAAAACGGGAGGTTGTGGCGTTCCGCGAACGAAGCGTTCGGGATGAGTCCGATGAGCTTCGAGAAGGATCTGGCGCCGAGCGGTGGTGAGCTGTTCGGCGCGACCATAGTGAACGTCGGCCGGCGTCATGAAGCCGATTCCTGAGTGCCGGTGCTCGTAGTTGTAGTAGTCGAAGAAACCGCCGCAGAACAGCCGGCCGTCTTCGGCGGAACCAAAACGGCTCGGAAACTGAGGACAGTACTTCATCGTCTTGAACTGGGACTCGGAGTAGGGATTGTCGTTCGAGACGTAAGGTCTGGAGTGGGTCTTGGTAACTCCGAGGTCAGCCAGGAGCAGAGCCACGGGCTTGCTTCTCATCGAGCTGCCACGGTCCGCGTGAAGGGTGAGCTGGTCGGGTTCAATGTCCTGCTTGCGACAGCTCTCGGCGATGAGGCGTTGCGCGAGCGCCGCACTTTCTCGGTGAGCCAGCATCCAGCCAACCACGTAGCGGGAGAAGATGTCGAGGATGACGTAGAGGTAGTAGTAGGTCCACTTGACGGGGCCACGAAGCTTCGTAATATCCCACGACCAAACCTGGTTGGGCGCTTCGGCCAGCAGCTCCGGCTTCGTGTAGTTCGGATGGCGCCGTTGGTTCCGGCGCTCTCGGACCTCGCCGTGCTCCTCCAAAATCCGATACATCGTGCGAATCGAGCAGAGGTAGGTTCCCTCGTCCAGAAGCGTGGCCCACACCTGGGCGGGCGCCTTGTCGACGAACCGCTCTTGCGGACCTTTCGTCCGCAAATCCCGCACAGAGGCTTCCTCCTCCGTGGTACTACATCCACCACCACTCTGGCTTTGTCCGCCTGGAAGTGGAAACCTCGGACCCACAGGCCTTGCAATCCGATGAGCTTGTTGACTAACGTAGTAACGCGCATCGCGGGAACGCTCTTTTCTCTTTCGGAAAAAAAGATTCTAGCGTTCTCGCCGATGCGCATCTACACATGGCTTACCCTCTCAACCCACGGGCCTCACCAAATGCCACTGCCCCTCAGCGGGAGACGAGGCTGTGGGAAACGCCCCCACGGTTCTGGTCGTTCAGACCTTGCTCACGACTGAGTTCTCTTCGAAGCCTGGAAGGGCGTTTTCCATAGCCTCCACTAATCGAGCCCCCCCTTCCTTATTCCATATGAATTAATCTTTCTTGTATATATATCAGGAGGGGCCTGTGGGCGCTCGTGGGAAACGCGAAGCGTTTTCCAAGCGATTGTGGAAAACGCCGCTCCACGTTTGTACGTGCTCACAACCTTTCCCTAAACGCCTCTCTCGCCCGGAGTTTCCGGCGTTTTCCACAATCGCGGCAGCGTCCATAGACCATGCCCACCAACACAAATCAGATCCCCCGAAACGACAGGAGAACCGAAAAACAAGCGTTTAATGGTGCCTAGAGCGCCGCGAAGTCGGTCAGGTCCTTGAAAGCCTGATAGCGCTCGTCCACTTCACCGCGCGACAGCCGCTCGAGCCGTCGCGTGCCGAGCTCCTCGACACAAAACGAACCAAGAACGCTCCCGAAAATGATCGCTTGGCGGACTTCTTTATCCGTGGGTTCCTGGTGCGTAGCCAGATAACCCATGAACCCGCCGGCGAAGCTATCGCCCGCTCCCGTCGGGTCGATGACCGTCTCCAAGGGGTAAGACACCGTCGCAAAGCGCTCGCCTTCGCGGAAACACAAAACGCCGTACTCTCCGCGCTTGATCACGAGCGTCTTGGGCCCCATTTCGCGAATCTTGGCGGCAGCCGCGACCAGATTGTGGACACCGGCGAGCTGTCGGGCCTCCTCGTCGTTGATGACGAGCACGTCGATCCCTTGGAGCATCGCCGCGAGCTCATCGGGCGTACGCTCTATCCAGTAGTTCATGGTATCGGCGCCAATCAAGCCGGGGTTCTGGACTTGCTTCATCACGTCGACTTGGAGGCTCGGATGAATGTTGGCGAGAAAAACTAGATGGGAGCTCTTGTAATGTTCGGGAATGACCGGCTGAAAGCTCTCGAAGACGCCGAGCTCCGTGAAGAGCGTCGTCCGCTCGGTTAGATCCGCACTGTACTTCCCACCCCAGCGAAACGTCTTTCCTTCCGCTCGCTCGAGCCCGGCGAGATCAACCGACCGCCCTTCGAAAACCTTCCGTTGCTCTTCGCCGAAATCGTCGCCGACGACCGCGACGATGTTCACGTCGGTGAAGTGAGACGCGGACAACGCAAAATAGGTAGCGGCCCCACCCACGACATCCGTCGCGTCCTCGCTAGGCGTCTTGAGGTCGTCGAACGCAACAGACCCAACCACAAGGATAGACACTAAATCTCACTCACTTCACGTACTTTCCAATGATGGGCGCCAAGTCCTTCTTGAGGGCTTCCGGGATGTAATCTAGCTGCGTGATGAACGCGTTCTTCAACGCGTTGGCATGCGGAGAAGGCTGGTCCAGATCGAGCTGGCTCACCGTCTCGACGATGATCTGGCGCGCGGTCTCGGCGTTCTTCCCCAAATTCTCGATAATCTGCTCGACCGTCACGGACGAGTGGCTGACATGCCAGCAATCGTAGTCCGTCACCAGCGCCATCGTCGCGTAGCCGATCTCCGCTTCACGCGCGAGCTTCGCCTCCTGCAAATTCGTCATGCCGATGACGTGCGCGCCCCAAGAGCGGTAGAGCTCGGACTCGGCGAGCGTCGAGAATTGCGGGCCTTCCATGCAGACATAGGTCCCGCCGCGGCGCATGCGTGCGTCGATCTTCTTGCCCGCTTCGTACATGAGCTTCGACAAGCGCTCGCAAAACGGTTTCGAGAACTCCACGTGGGCCGCAAGCCCGTTCCCGAAGAAGGTCGAGATACGCCCACGCGTGCGGTCGATGAACTGATCCGGGATGACGACGTCGAGCGGGTGGATATCTTCCTTGAGTGAGCCGACCGCGCTCGCCGACAATATGTGCTCGACACCGAGGAGCTTGAACCCGAAGATGTTGGCCCTGAAATTGAGCTCGCTCGGTAGAAACCGGTGCCCCACGCCGTGCCGCGCGAGAAAAGCGACGCTCTTGCCGGCTAGCTTGCCAACGACATAGTCGTCGGAAGGGGCGCCAAAAGGGGTCTCGAGGGACACGTTCTCGACGTCCGCGAGGCCTTCCATGGCGTAGAGGCCGCTTCCGCCGATGACGCCAATCTTTGCTTCAGCCATGCTCCATCTCCTTTGCACAAACGTGCAAGGTTAACAGCGGGTGGAGATTCTTGGCAAGGCGGGCTTATTTTTGCTTCAGCTCGACGAGGACGCCGTGGGTCGTCTTCGGGTGCACGAACGCGACGAGATGGCCGCCCGCTCCGGGCCGCGGCTTCTCGTCGATGAGTCGGGCGCCCTGTGCGGCGAAATCCTGAAGCGAGGCCTCGATATCGTCGACCTCGAAGCAGATGTGGTGCACGCCTTCGCCGCGTTTCTCGATGAACTTCCCCACCGTCGAGGCGTCACCGAGAGGCTCGAGAAGCTCCAGGTTGCTGTCGCCGACCGGCATGAAGAGCGCGGAAACGCCGAACTCCGGCAAGTCGTAGCGTGCGGCTTTCTCGAGGCCGAGTAGATCGCCGAAACGTCCGGAGGCTTCCTCCAGGCTCTTCACGGCAATCCCCACGTGATGGATCTTCATTTCAACTCCTTCAACAACTTCAACAGGGCGTCCGCGGCATCGTATGGTGTGACCGAACGCTCTTTGAGCCGCCGCAGCGCATCTTCCCAGGCACTGGGCGGAATCCGCTCTCGTACGATTTGCTGCACGACGCTCGAGAGCCAAGCTTCCATGAGGCGTCGCTCTCCGCGCGCGCCGAGGATCGCGTCGAAAAGCGGCTCGAGCCCGTCGCCCTTCAGAGCGTTGGTCTTGAAAACGGGCTTGCCGCCGGAATGGGCGTGGACTTGCTCGGCCAACACGTCGGCGCCGTCCCGGTCGGCTTTGTTCACGACGAGGAGGCTCGCGATCTCCATGATTCCGGCCTTGCTCGCCTGAAGCTGATCTCCGAGCCCTGGCGCGAGCACCACGACCGTGACATCTGCCGCGGCAGCGACCTCCACTTCATCCTGCCCCGCGCCCACCGTCTCGAGAAAGATGAAGTCCTTGCCCGCGACCTCGAGCAACACGAGTGCTTCGAACGCAGCGCCCGACAAGCCTCCGACATGCCCACGGGTGGCCATGCTGCGCACGAAGACATCCGGGTCGTGCGCAGCTTTGTCCATGCGGGCACGGTCACCGAGAAGCGCGCCGCCGGTGAAGGGGCTCGTCGGATCGATGGCGAGCACGGCGACGTTCCGACGACGCTCGCGGGCAAGCTTGGCGAGAGCGTCCGTGAGCGTGCTCTTGCCGACGCCGGACGGTCCGGTCAAACCGACGATGATCGCGTCTTTGCGATCGGCGAACACCCGGGACAAGAGCTCGCGGGCTTCGGGACTTCGGTTTTCGACGAGGGTGAGCGCCCGGGCGAGGGCCCGAGGCTCTCCTTTCCGAAGGCGCTCTACGAGGTTTTCGAGGTCCAAAGAGAGAGCATATAAGCCGCGTTACATCGAGAGCAACTGGCGCGCGATCATCAGCTCCACCAGCTTTCCACGTCGAGATGGGAGATCCGCTGGAAGTGCTTGACGTTTCGAGTCACTACGGTGAGATCGTGAACGAGCGCCGTCGATCCGATGAGCACGTCCTCGACGCCGATCGGAGTGCCAGCGGACTGTAGCTCGGAGAGGACTTCACCCGCTCTGACCGCTTCCACCGTCCCGATGCCGATAATCGCAACCCGCGTGAGGAGTTCACCTTCTATGCGTTCCCAGAGGGACTCCCCTCGAGGGTGTCTGGCTGCACCGAACTTCAGCTCCATAACCGAGATGGAAGACGAGAAAAGCTCTGTTACCGGAACCTGGTCGAGCCGCTCGAGCACTGACTGGGACGGTCGTCGTCGGATGATTTCGGACAGGACGTTTGTATCAAGTAGGTAGGCCATTAGCCCGAACGGCGTCTCGCGGTCTTCGCTTTCTTCCGCTTGTTCGTGAGGGCACGGGGTCGGTGCCGCTTCCGTTCTGCCTCGATTCCCTTCATGATTTCGAAGAAAGGATCATCATCCGCGAGCCACCCGCGCAGCGCCGCTAGCCCTTTCTTCTCCGATTCTGCGTCGACGGGGACGAGCTTCGCCATCGGGCGGCCCCGTCGAGTAATCAGAATCGTCTCGCGTCCGTAGGCGACCCGACCAAGAAGGTCAGAAAACCGACGCTTCGCGTCTGCCACGTTCACCGCAGTTTCTTCGGATATTGCCATCGTCAGCGCTCCTTGTATGACCATAATAGCCAACAAGTCATAATGGTCATAATGATCATGATGTTTCGACCCACGCCAAACGTCGCAATCTGTTCCGCGTCAATACTCGTCTGAAAGCAAGGAGTGACGGGCGCTGACGAAAGAGCGCCCGCGCCATCCGGGACGGCCTCGCGTCAACGCTAAGGGCTAAGGCCCGTCGACTCCTATGGCTGAGTTCCGGACGATGGCGCGAGGCTCGCCTTTGAGAAGGCGCTCTACCAGGTTTTCGAGGTCCAAGGAGAGAGCATATAAGCCGCGTTACATGGACAGCAACTGGCGCGCGATCACCATCCGCTGGATCTCGGACGTGCCTTCTCCGATGGTCATTAGCTTCGCGTCGCGGTAATAACGCTCCGCAGGATAGTCGCGGGTATAGCCATACCCACCGAGAATCTGCACCGCTTCCTCTGCGGCGCGCACCGCGACCTCGCTGGCGTAAAGCTTCGCCATCGCGGATTCCTTCGTCACCCGCTCGCCTTTGTCTTTCAGGAAAGCCGCGCGTTGCACGAGAAGCCGCGCCGCGTCGATCTCGGTTGCCATGTCCGAGAGCTTGAAGCGGATAGCTTGGAACGTCCCGATGGCGCGCCCGAACTGTTTGCGCTCCTTGGCATAGTCGCGCGCGCAGTCGAACGCCGCTTGAGCGATCCCGATCGACATCGCCGCGATACTGATTCGCCCGCCGTCGAGAACTTTGAGCGCCCCGACGAATCCTTCGCCGCGCTCGCCGAGTAGATAACACTTCGGCACGCGGCAGTTCTCGAAAACCATCTCCGATGTGTCCGAAGCACGGTGGCCGAGCTTGCGCTCTTTCTTCCCGGCGCAGAATCCTGGGGTGCCTTTGGGCACGATGAAGGCGGAGATCCTGCGCTTGTCCTTGTCTTTGTCGGTGACGGCCATCGCCACCGCTACGTCACAAACGGAGCCGTTGGTCGTGAACGTCTTGCTCCCATTGATGACCCAATCATCCCCGTCGAGAACGGCCGTCGTCTGAGTACCGCCTGCGTCGCTTCCCGCGTTCGGCTCGGTCAGGCTCCAGCCGCCGAGAGACGTTCCTGCCGCGAGCGGCTTCAAGAATTTCTCTTTCTGCGCGTCCGTGCCTTGCTTGTAGATATGGTTCGCGCACAACGACGTGTGCGCGGCCACCGTGAGGCCGACCGAAGCATCCGCGCGCGCGAGCTCTTCGATCACGACCGCGTAATCGGCGTAGCTGAGACCGCCCCCGCCGAGCTCCTCTGGAAAAATAACCCCGAGAAAACCGAGCTCGCCCAGCTTTCGAATCGCGTCTTTCGGAAAGGTTTCTTTCTCATCCCACTCGCTCGCGAAAGGAAGGATCTCTTTTTCCGCAAACTCGCGGATCGCGCGGCGCAGTTCTTTCTGGTCATCGCTATAATCGAAATTCATGGTCCCTCTTGTGTGTCCTTTTATTGTAGTACCCGGATCGAAGCTCGGCGTAACTTTATGCGTATCTTCGACTTACCTAACGGTAAGGAACGCCGCGTGAAACGCGTCTTTTTCGCCGCTTTGGCGGTCCTCGCCTTCCTTTCGGCCGGATTTGGGATTCTCTTATGGCGAAGCCTGCCACACGTAGCATTTCTCGCGCTCGAGAACCCGAAAGAAACGGCGCTCATGAAAGAGCGCGGGGGCGCGCGGCCGCTAACCTGGATGCCTCTGGCCGACTTGTCGCCGCGGCTCCCGCAGGCTGTGCTCATGGGCGAGGATGCCGGCTTCTACATCCATAGCGGGTTCGACACCCATGAAATGAAGGAAGCGTTCAAACGCAACTGGGAAGAGGGCCGCACGGTCCGAGGCGCGAGCACCATCACCCAGCAGCTCGCAAAGAACCTCTTCCTCTCCTCCGAGCGCAACTATGCGCGCAAGCTGAAGGAAGCCGTGCTCACTTACCGCTTGGAAAAAGCGCTCTCGAAGGAGCGGATTCTCGAGATCTACTTGAACGTCATCGAGTGGGGCGACGGCATCTACGGCGCGGAGGCCGCCTCCCGAGACGTGTACGGAAAGTCCGCGAGCCGCTTGAGCGCCGTCGAAGCCGCAACCCTCGCCGCAATGATCCCGAGCCCGTTGAGGCTCGATCCCTGCAAGAGCCCGAAATCGGTGAGAGTTCGAAGAGACCGCATCCTGAACTGGATGCACATGGCCGAGGACCTGACCGACGCCGAGCTACGCGACGCGCTGCAGCAAAACCCCAAGCTGAGAAAGTGTTAAGGCAAAAGAGTCGCACCCAAGATTCTTTGAAAAAAAGTTAAAAATCGAGAAAAAGTACATCCGTAAGTGCTTGTCCGGAATGGAGTTACGACCCGCTTTTCAGCGATTTCACGCCTATTCCACCTGTATCTCGTTGTTACATCAACACTTATCGTCGCGCTGATTTGACATCCTCCTGTTGATCACCTAAACTCTACTTCACCTCGAGCAGCTCGGTGTGGGGGTTTTGTTCCTCCAACACATTCATCAGGAGAGGTGTGTCCCATGAGCGTGTCTATTTACAATGATGTCGTTACCCAGATGCCCGACCTCACGGACGAGGAGGTAGACCTAAAGCTCGAGGAAGCCGTCATCGAGAGCGAGAAGTCCGAGATGCTCGTGTGCTGCTACTTAGCCGAGGTGCGCGAGAGGCGGCTCTTTGTAGCCTTTGGCTACGCGAACATCTCCGACTACACGTTCGCGCGCTTCGCATTCAAGGAGCGGAAGACCCAGTATCTGGTGTGCCTCGGCAAGAGGATCAAGCGTCTTCCGAAGCTCCGCGAAGCGACGGCGAACGGAAAAATCGGCTGGTGCAAGGCAAGGCGGCTCGCCGACGTCGCCGCTCCCGAGAACGAGGTGATGTGGATCGAGTCCGCATTGTCCTCGACGGTGCAGCAACTCGAGAAAAAAATCAAGGACGGTACGGACACGCTCGCAACGATGCTTCACTTCCCGTTATCGGAGGGGATGCGAGGGTTGTGGGAGGACACGCTCGAGATTTTCCGCCGCCGTGCGGGCGCCGAGATATCGCCCCTCGCCGTCTTCGAATACTTGCTCGCTGAGAATGTCGCGGAATGGGGTCATTACCTTACCCCCGACAAAACGCCAGAAACGCCCGAAGATGATGACGCGGCAACTCCCGAGGAAGACAACGCGCCTGACACCGACCCGCCAGCGGAAAGCGAGACCGAAACCGGTCCCGTCTTCCCGTGGGCTGAAAAAATCGACACCGACCCCATCTCGCAGCCGGGCCTGTTCGAAAGCGAGGCCGCGTCCGAGGCGGACTACGAGGACGACCCGGAATACAAACGGATGCGCGATCCCGTTCTAGAAAGGGACGGCTGGAAATGTACCGTTCCCTTTTGCAGTGCCCGCGCGCAATTAACCGTTCATCACATTCAGTATCGCAGCCACGGCGTCTGCCACTCGCCTTGGAATCTCCCTACCGTGTGCACCTTCCATCACACTCTGATCCACAAGACGGGCCTCCGCGTGAAAGGACGCGCACCGAATGATCTTTTGGTTCTCCTGTCGTTTCGGGGGATCTGATTTGTGTTGGAGGGCATGGCCTATGGACGCTGCCGCGATTGTGGAAAACGCCGCAAACTCCAGGCGAGAGCGGCGTTTAGGGAAAGGTTGTGAGCACGTACAAACATGGAGCGGCGTTTTCGGTACGTGTCAACAACTTTGAGACACTCGCGAGCTGCATTTAGTGAGCCTCGATTAGCGTCGGGAGGCTCGTGGCGCCGGTGCGGTCCACATCTGCATCGATCGAGATCTCGTTTCGTGGAGCAGAAAAAGGGGGTACCCCAGGTATGGACGCCGCCGCGAGAGTGGCTTGTGCGGCATTCAGGAGCGTCGTTTTCTCCGTCGGCGGGTTGATCTAAGCCTGAGGAGGCAAAACGGGAGGTTGTGGCGTTTCGCGAACGAAGCGTTCGGGATGAGTCCGATGAGCTTCGAGAAGGATCTGGCGCCGAGCGGTGGTGAGCTGTTCGGCGCGACCATAGTGAACGTCGGCCGGCGTCATGAAGCCGATTCCTGAGTGCCGGTGCTCGTAGTTGTAGTAGTCGAAGAAACCGCCGCAGAACAGCCGGCCGTCTTCGGTGGAACCAAAACGGCTCGGAAACTGAGGACAGTACTTCATCGTCTTGAACTGGGACTCGGAGTAGGGATTGTCGTTCGAGACGTAAGGTCTGGAGTGGGTCTTGGTAACTCCGAGGTCAGCCAGGAGCAGAGCCACGGGCTTGCTTCTCATCGAGCTGCCACGGTCCGCGTGAAGGGTGAGCTGGTCGGGTTCAATGTCCTGCTTGCGACAGCTCTCGGCGATGAGGCGTTGCGCGAGCGCCGCACTTTCTCGGTGAGCCAGCATCCAGCCAACCACGTAGCGGGAGAAGATGTCGAGGATGACGTAGAGGTAGTAGTAGGTCCACTTGACGGGGCCACGAAGCTTCGTAATATCCCACGACCAAACCTGGTTGGGCGCTTCGGCCAGCAGCTCCGGCTTCGTGTAGTTCGGATGGCGCCGTTGGTTCCGGCGCTCTCGGACCTCGCCGTGCTCCTCCAAAATCCGATACATCGTGCGAATCGAGCAGAGGTAGGTTCCCTCGTCCAGAAGCGTGGCCCACACCTGGGCGGGCGCCTTGTCGACGAACCGCTCACTGTGCAAGGCCCCGAGGACTTCCTCGCGCTCAGTCTCGTCGAGGGCTCGGTGCGGCCGAGGACGCCGCTTCGGTTCGGGCGTCACCTGGCGCCTGCGATACAGCGTGGAACGAGCCACACCCAGAGCCTCGCAGGCTTCCGTCGTCTGCCCAATCTGCCCCGCCAGCTCCTCGGCCGCCACCATCAGTCGTTCTCGTAGCTGTCGAGTGGATTCAGGGGGATCCCCAGTAATTCGGAGGTTTTTTTTGGATCTCCAACATCGTCTCCACCCGAGCCAGGCGACGTTGGAGCCGGGCGTTCTCGCGCTCGAGCTCCTTGACCCGTGGATCCTCGGCCTTTGCCTTCCGGCCTCGCTTTCTCGAGGCCAACCCCGCTTTGGCGACCTCGTCACGTTGGCGGCGCCAACTCGATAAATGCGACGAGTACAGGCCCTCTCGACGCAGAAGAGCAGCAACGTCACCGTCACCCTTGCAGGCATCGGCCTCACGCACTATCCGCAGCTTGTACTCCGCGGTAAAGCGTCGACGCTTCGCTTGCTCGCTCACTTCGGGATCCGGGACCCCCGCCGCATCGCGGCCGGCGGGATCTCCAGTCGCCCTACGGGCTCCCTCCGATCCCGCCGAGGTCTCTCTCTCAATCAACATACTCATGCATTGATCCTCCTCCGTCCTCTACACTAATTTCAAGGGGCGAAGTGTCTCAGCGATATTGGCACAGAACCGCCCGAGCATTTGGCTCGGAGAGCTAGACGTGCGCGAGTGCTCTCTCGAAACGCGCGCGGGGCCGGTAACGGCTGATACTTAGATTCTGCCGCCGAGACCTAACCCGTTTGTCTTTCGCGCTGCGGTTGTGTTTGGCCTTGAAGAGGGACTCGCCCGACGATACCGGTCTGCCTCTCGGAGCCTTTTTTTGCGTTCCCGGGTCATTCCGGCGCCCTATCCACTCTTGCACCTCAAAGGCGCCACCAAACCGCCCCGCCATCAAAACCGCACATGTGTGCGGTTTTGAGAGCGTACCTCCGAGGCGACCCAGCAACTCCCTCACCGTTCGGGCAGCCTTTAGCTCCCCCCCGGCGTCAGGCGCTCCAGCTCCCGGAACCAGTTCACGATCACATGGATCTCCGGAGCATCCGCTTCGTCGGCGGTCGGAGCCGGAGCGGTAATCAGGAACCGCTGACCGTCCGCGCTGACGGCGTAGCGGGAGGGATCGCCGGGCGCACGCTCTGCCAGTGCCGTCTGGAAAAGGACGCGCGCGGTACCGGCTTCGAAGGTCTGGTCCGTCGAGACAGAAACGACCATCATGCGATCCCCACTCTTGTAGAAAAGCTCTCCTCCACGGGGCGCCCACATCGGTTGGGCTCCGCCATCGGTCGAGATCTGCCACTTGCCGCCCGGACCGGGAAAGGGCACGACGTAGACTTCGTCACGGCCGGTCTCGTCCGAGCGGTACGCTACAAAGCGCTGATCCGGTGAGAACCGCGCCTCCCGCTCTATAGCGCCTTCGTGGGTCAGAAACGGCCCCACCGCTTCCTCATCGAGAGAAAGTTTCCACGAATCTCCTCGGGATAAGAACAGGAGCACACGATGGACGTCGGACCAGGACGTGGGAACCTGAACACCCGGCTCGAGGCCATCAATCATTAATCTCTGGCCACGGCTCGACCCGTCGGCGCGAAGTCGCGCGAGGTAATCGAGGTTATCTCCTTCGCTATACAGGATCTCCTCACCGTCCGGTGTCCAGATGGGGAAGGTGTTCCTGCCACCAAACGTTCGCTTCCCCAGAGTTCCGCGCTCGATATCATAGACCCATATGTTCGCTCCGGAGTCGTCCGTGATTGAGAGCGCAAGATGCCTTCCGTCAGGCGACAAGCTTGGGGCGTTGTACGCGGCAGGCGGTAATGGCAGGGGCGTCGCACGGCCATCCCGATCGACCCACATCAGCAATCGGTGGCCCGATGTGCCGGAGTTCGGGTTATAGGCAAGCGTTCCGTTCGTCGAGACCGAGAAGTTCGCCGTGAAACTCCTCTTCTGATTCACTTCCTCCAAAACAGGAAACGGGTTTCCGAGGAGCTCGAGCCGCTCCGCGTCGAAACGGACGGCTCTCAAGGCCCCTTCCGCCACATAGACGATGTGGCCCGTCGATGCGTAGCAGGCGTTGGCTCCTCCGGGTATGAGGATCTTCCATTCACCTGTCTCGAGAGATAGAGCCGCGATTTGCGTCACTGGCGTTTGACCGGTGCTCGACGAAACGATGTCGAACAGCACGGTTTCGCCACCGGGTAGAAACTCCGGCCGCACGTGATCGAGCTCTCCCGCGGCGGAGTCGGGTACGGTCAGCACCTCGGGCTCCCCGCCCGCGGCAGGAACACGTAGGAGTCCCGTTTCGCGGTTGCCCGTTGCAAAGATGATCTCGTCGTTCGGCCCCCAGCTCGCGCCTCGCGCGCGTGTACCGAGCTCCCAAAGTGTCACGGTGGGTCCACCTCGCCCGGAGACTTTCTTCAACGCACCCCTGTCGGCGAAGCCAACCCACTCGCTGTCTGGCGAAAAAAAAGGGTCTCTCGGAAATCCGGCAGCGACCAGGGTCGTGACTTCCATATGCGCGAGACGCCGCATGAGAAGCGCTCGGGGACCGCCGCCTCCTAAATACACGAGGTGCTCTCCGTCGGGAGAAATGGCGAGATCACTCGCGCCCCCGGAGGGTCGGAAGGCGCTTTCACGTGGAAGCTTAATTGAAAAGTGCCCGACGGGCGCCTCCTCGGAACCGACGCTAGAAAAATGGAGGTACGTGACCACGCTCGCCGCTACGGCCACGGCAGCCACGGCCCACGGCAGCCACGTGGGCCGTTTCGCGACGGCCGCCGTGGTGTCAGAGTCGTCCTCAATCCAGCTCAGGACTTCCCGCACGTCTCGAGCCGATTCCCAACGGTGCGCCGGATCTTTAGCCAAACATCGCGACACGATCCGGTCGAGCGATCGCGGCGACAGGGGTTGGATCGTCGAGACCGACGCCGGCTCTCGCTCGAGAATCGCCGCAATCAAACTCGCTTGTGTCTTGCCCTCGAATGCTTTTTTGCCCGTCAGCATCTCGTAGAGAACAATGCCGAACGCGAACAGATCCGTCCGGGCATCAACGTCCTCTCCATCGATCTGCTCCGGCGCCATGTACTGGAACGTCCCGAGGATAGCCCCGTCGCTCGTGAGAGGTTTTGCTTCCATCTGGAGCTCCGAGCTGACTTCGGCTGCTGAGGGCGTCATCAGCTTGGCGAGTCCAAAGTCGAGAAGCTTGACACCCGATTCCGTGAGAACGATGTTCCCCGGCTTGAGATCGCGGTGCACGATCCCGTGACGATGCGCCTCGTTCAAAGCCGCCGCAATCTGTATAGCGATCGTGACCGCCTCTTGATACGTCAACGGCCCGCGCTTCAAACGATCCGCGAGCGTCTCCCCCACGATGTACTCCATGACGAGAAAATCAATCCCATCCTGGTTGCCAATATCGTGCAGCGTGCAGATATGAGGGTGGTTGAGCTGCGAAATCGCCTTGGCCTCGCGCTCGAACCGCTCCTTCCGCTCAGCACTCTCCGCAAGATGCTCCGGAAGCACTTTGATAGCGACGGTCCGCTCGAGACGACTGTCCCGCGCTTTGTAGACCTCCCCCATCCCCCCAGCCCCAATCGGAGCGAGAATCTCGTAAGGCCCAAGACGTGTCCCAGCGCTAAGACTCATAGAACCTCAACAACCGCCGACCAAATAGAGTAGAAACAGCCCGAGTGACGAGAGCACAGCAAGCATAGTGGAAAAACTAATTTTTAGCGAAGGGCAGCCGATTCAGCCCAACCCGCCAGTTGCTAACGACAACGATGACGTCCTGCACCGCCCGAATGTCCTCGAGTGGATTCCTTGAAACGACAAGGATCCCCGCCTCGGTCATCTCCCCAATCACCACGTCGCGATAGGAGCCGACGCTCGCGCCGCGCACGGTGGTCACGCCGGAGCGAAGCGCACGCTCTGCTTGCTCGAGATCGTCGAGGTGAGTGTGGGCGTCGACGAGACAGGGCAAGACGTAAGCCCCCTCGATATCGATAATTTCAATCTCAGTGCCTGACGGAGGCGCCCCCGTGCCAATAGAAACGATGTCGCCACCTTGGAGCACAATGGTGGCCCCGGCGGTCACGTCGCCGGTGCCAACGTCGATCACGTTGGCGTCAACGAGAGCGAGATGAGGCTGAGAGGTTGGCCCTGACTCGCAAGAGCCAGGGCCAACACAAAGGAGAACAAGCTAGAACCCTTCGACCTTGCCGGCTTTCTTGTAGCACTGAAAGATGATGTGCCAGCCGAGCGCAATGATGACGAGCCAACCAATCCAATACGTGCCTGCGGTCAAACCGAAATTCCCGCCCGCGAAGTACGTGGTGTGCTGCCCCATCATCGCCCAGAAGAGCGGCAAGGACATGTAGGTGTTGTGCTTCGAGCGGAGGCCGGCGAGCGCCGGGTCCGCCTTATCCGGAGCCTCCCCGTTTTTCACAGCGCGGATGATCCGCTTCTGCGCGGGCCAGATGCGGTACCAGACATTGAACGCCATCGCGGTTCCGAACAAGGCGCCCGTGTGAATCAGTGTGCCGCGATAGGTGAAATGACCGAAGTAGACGAACAACGCGACCACTCCTGCGAGCAGAATGAATGTCACGATGACGGCCGCCCTCAGGTTGTCCTTCAGGCTACTCTTCCACAGGGCGTCGTAGACGAATACGCCGAGAAACGTTACGGCGACCATGATGATGACGCCGGGCGACCAGCCATCAGGAGACAAATTCTCGTTCACGTATGCGTAGTAGACCATGATGAGAAGCAGAACGCCGGTAATCCACGTCCACGCCGCGCCCCAACGGAACCAGTAAAGAGCGCGCGGCATGAGCTCAGGGACGACTTGTTTCTTCGCAGCCGCGTCGAGCTTCGCGACCATCTGCCCATTTACGAAATTGAAGTAGTAGAGGTGTCCAATCCAGAGAATCCCAACGAAAATATGCAGCCATCGAAAGATAGCCTCTAATCCCAGCATTTCCCCTCCTAGGGTCGTGGATAAAAATAACGGCGCGAGTCTACCATCGCGAGTTTTTGCTGTCCATAGCACTTAGACAGGAGGGCGATTGCCTTCGCCGTAGCCCGTGAGCTCAACGAAGCCGCGCCCGAGCGCTTCTCCATTAGAGCCCGTCACTGAGATCGTCACGGCGCCTTCCCAGTAATAGACGCCGCCGAAAAAAAGGCTCTTGTTCTCCTGGTCGTCAACGAGCGCGCGGACGTCGAGCTCCAAGCCTTCTGAAGGCAGATGCACACGCCACGCCACTGGGTAACGCGCTTCGGTAGAAGGACTCACCCAGTGCCGGCTCGCCTCGAAGGAGAAATCTTCGAGCTCGAGATAGCGCGCCTCGCCGTCGGGCGACACGACGGTGCCTTTCGCGTAGTCGGTCGTGCCGTCTTCCCGCCTCATGATGTAGAGCATCAGCTCGCGTCCGTCGTCGAGCTGCAAGCTGAACCAGTCCCAGCCCACCTGCTGGGGCTCGAGCTGGGACGAGCTGAACTCTTTGTCCATCCAGCTCTCCCCCACCACATCGAACCGCTCGCCGCCCATCACGAGCTCGCCGGACGTCTCGAGACGGGTATAGCTGTAATACTGGCTCGCGGCGCCGCTCTCTTTCCCCTTCCGGCTGAACCCGCCCGGCCCTTGAAAGATGCGCGGTTTCGCGGCTCGGGTCGTAAGCTCGAAGGCCATCTCGAGCCGGTCGTCGCGCGCGGCGATGCGAAAGCCGTCCCCGGTAAAGTCAAGCGTCCAGAGCGCTTTCGTGCCTGCCGGGCCGCGCGACCACCCGATGCGCTCCTCGGGATCGTGGTCGAACGACGCGAGGAGTGGCGTTTCCCGATAGAGCACTTCGCTGAAGACATGCCGGCCGCTCTCGAGATCCGTGATGGCCGCGTGCCCCATGATGACGTGGCTCGACGCCCAGTCCGAGTCGAACTCAAGGGCGAGCTCAGTGGCCTCGCTGACGATGCCGATACGAAAGAACGTGAACTGATAGCCGAACGTGCGCTTAGCGCCTTCGAGATGCCCGGTGAAATACCACCACTCGGTGCGATAGCCGTCATGCGCCCAGTGATCCCTCGGAAAAGACCACGCATAGTCGGGCACCGCAACGCGCCACTCTTCGGCAGGCGGCATCAGAACGAGCGCGACGATGGCCAAAGCGCGAAACATGCTAAAGGTCCTCCCGCCGCAGCTCGGTCGCCGGGACGCGGCTCGCGACCCGCGCGGGGTAAAGACTCGCGAGCACCGAAGCCGCGAGAATGACAACGCTCTGTTGCACGAGCAGCCCGATGGGCCAGTGCACCGCGATGGTCCATCCGAAGAATGCGCGGTTCACGACGTAAATCAAAATGAAGGCAAAGACCATGCCGGCGAGGCTCCCGAGCACGGTGCCGACGAGGGCCATCCCCAATCCTTTGCCGAGAAACACACGAAAGATCTGGAGTCGGGACGCGCCGAGCGCTCGATAGAGCGCGAGCTCCGCCGCACGCTCCCGCGCGAGGACGATGAGCGTCAGCGCCACTCCCGTGACCGCAATGAGAAGGCTCATGTAGCGGAGAAGGCGCGTGATCGCAAAGGTCTGGTCGAACACGCGCAGGGCTTGCTCGCGCAAGCGCCGGTTGCTGCGGATTGCAAGCGGTACGTCGGCGAGGCTCGCTTTGAGCTCGTCCACCACACGCTCCGAATCCACGCCGTCTTCGAGATAGAGCGCGACGCTGTTCACGGGTCCAGCGCCGAAATGTTTTGCCATCGTCTCGAGGTGCGTGAAGGCGGAGCCGAGCTCGCTGCTGTAGTCGTAGTAGATACCTTGGATCGGAAGCGCCACCGGCCCTTGGGGTCCGTCTATAACGAGATCATCCCCGACGCTCAAATGCTCCTTCCGTGCGAGCGGCTCACCCACCATGACGCCGCCGGGCGCAGCGTCCAGCATCTCACCATCGAGAAGAGCGAAGCGCGTGTTCTCGCCGGGCGCGCGGGCGTCGACCCCGGCGAACGAGAACCGGCGCCCGTTCGTATAAGCAAAAAACTGCCGCAAACGATCCACTTGCTCCACCGCGGGATGGCGAGCGAGCACTTCGATGACGGAAGCGTCCAACACCGCTCGACGACGCGAGCGGCGCCACGCGGGCGTCGAGACATAGACATCGGCCTGGACCGTGGCGTCGATCCAGATCGCGAGGGTCTCGCGGAAGCTCGCGACCATCGTCGTGACACCGACGACCATGCTCACCGCGATGGCGAGCGCCGCGATGGCGACGGGCGTCGTCTGGAGCTGCTTTCCGAGACCTTTCATCCCGTAGGCCAAGCCGAAAGATCGTACGTGCAAGAGCCGGGTCGCGCCTTGGACGACGAGCGGCGTCACCAACGGAACCGCCGCAATGAGAAGGAAGGCCTGGATGAAGCCTGCAGGCCGCCAGCGATCGCCCACGAGCAAATAGAGAAGCCCCACCAAGAATATGAGCCCAACGCCCAGTAGGAACGAGCGCGGCGCGCGGACCCCGACGCTTTCGTGGAGCGAGAAAGCGGCCAGGAGAGAGCGCGTGTCTTTTCGTCCGAGCTCGAGCGCCGGCATGAGCGCGCCGAGACCCGCGCCGAGAAGTCCCACAGCCGCCGCCAACAAAAAGAACCAAGCCGGCACTTCGAGCGTGTGGATCGCGTCGAGCAGATAGAGATTCGTGATCGTGGCGCTTACCCGATCGACATTGGCCTCCGCGGCGAGATAGCCGAGCGGCATCCCGACCGCGACCCCGAGCAATCCGAGCAGGAGCACGTCGCCGACCAAAAGACCCATGACTTGGCGATGGGTCGCGCCGAGCGAGCGCAGGAGTCCAAACTCGGTGCGTCGCCGGACGAGGTTCGCTCGGGTCGAGCTGAAGACGAGAAACCCGCCGACGAAAAGGCTGATGAGACTCAAGGCGGTGAGGTTGAGACGAAAAGCACTCAGAAGATCCGACGCTTGCTGCTCGCGCTGCTGGGGTGTGAGGACGAGAACCTGGGTACCGAGGCTGCGCTCGATCTCGGCAATCACGTCGCCTTGGTCAGCGTCTTCGAGGATCTTGACGTCGATTTGATGGAGCTCCCCCCGTGCCCCGAAGAGGGACTGCGCCTGGGCGATGTCCATGACGGCGAGCCGTGGGCTCGCGAGCGGCGTCGCTTTTTGAAAATCGGAGAAGGCGCTGATAACAAGAACGGCTTTGCGCGTGCCAACGCTGACTTCGAGGCGATGGCCGAGCTCCCAGCCTTTCTCGCGCGCAAGCGTGGGCGTGACCGCCACCCAGCCGGGCTTGCCGAGCGCGGCCGAGAGATCCACCGACGCGCCCTCCCACGGTACGTCGATGGGCGTAAAGAAGTCGACACCGATCACTTCGAGATAGAAATCCTCGGCGGCGACATCGAGCCGAAAGAGCGGCCATGCGGCCTCGACTCCTGGCGTTCCGAGAACGCGCGGATAGGTGTCCTCGGAGAGCGCGGGCATCTTGCCGACGATGGTGACGTCCGCGCCCCCGCTCACCGCCCGCATGCTGCCGCTGAAGGCAGTGAGAGCGTTCAAGTTGATGATTTGGATCGACACGACGGCCGCGACGCCAATCGAGACACCGAAAAGGCTCAGCGCAAAGAGGCTCAAACCTCCATGAAGCTGCGCTCTCAGCGCGCAAAAGAAGTAGCGGATCACGACGGGCCGAGTTTCCCGCTATGGAGCTCGAGCCGCTCGTCCGCCTGGGCCGCCTGCTCGTCGCTATGGGTCACGTAAAGGAGAGTCCCCTGCTCTTCGTCGACGAGCTTCATCAGAAGATCCATGACGATCTCCGAATTGCCGTCATCGAGATTTCCCGTGGGCTCGTCCGCGAGCAGCAAGCGCGGCTTGCGCAGAAGAGCGCGGCAAATGGCCACGCGCTGCATCTCGCCACCGCTCAGCTTCGACGCTTCCTGAGACCCATGCGCCGTGAGCCCGACACGCTCGAGCAGATCGCGCCCGCGCTCTTCGATCCCCGCATCCGAAGCGATCCACGCTGGAAGCGACACGTTCTCCCAAACGGTGAGGTGCGGCAGAAGGTAGAAGAATTGAAAGACGAGCCCGACACCGTCGCGCCGAATGAGCGTGCGGTCGCGGTCGGAGAGCTCACCGAGATCGCGCCCTGCAAAAGACACTGTCCCCGTGCTCGGCACGTCGATGCCCGCCGCGAGATGGAGGAGCGTCGATTTACCGCTCCCACTCCGCCCGGTGATCGCGAGGGTTTTTCCACGTTGAATGGCGAAAGAGACGTCGTCGAGCGCTTTGAGCACCCCCGCGCTCGGCTGAGGGTAGTGCTTGGAAACGTTCTTGAACTCGAGGACGGGCTCCGTCATTTATAAAGAGCCTGCACTTCCTTGAAGCGAGGGTGCTTGGCATCGCCGAGAAGCTCGAACGCTGCGGCTTCGGCCGTGGTCAGCACCGCGCCCGAGCGCTCCATCTTGCGCAGCCCGTAGTCACAATCGAGCGTCTTCCGTGATGCAACGGCATCGACCGCGACGTGCACGAGAATGCCCCTCTGGATGAGATCGTGCACGGTCTGGCTCACGCAGACATGTGCTTCGATCCCGCACACCATCGCTTGCTCCGTCCCGAGCTCCTCGAGCCGCGAAGAGACCGCGTCGCTCCCGCAAGAGCTGAAGCACGTTTTCTCGTAGGGCGCTGCGGCGCTCCCGAGCGCCTCGCCGAGCGCTGGGATCGTGCGCCCGAGCCCTTTCGGATACTGCTCGGTCACGATGATGGGAAGCTCGAGCGCTCGAAACGTCGAGACGAGGCGGATGCTCGCTGCCGCCATGTTCTCGAAGCCGGAAATAACGTTTTCGAAGCGTTCTTGGATGTCCACAACGATGAGACCCACCCGCTTTGGGTCGAGAATACGGGGATGTTTTTGGCTCATAGCTTTACCTGAATTTTTTCACTCGCGCGCGACGATCGCCAGCAGGCGTTCCAGGATCATCCGGGCGCGCCGCAGTCAACCTGGCGGCGTAGGCAATTGAGCACCGTGCCAACCGCCACGATCCACACCCTCTTGTCCTCCACACGATAGAAGAACCGGTACGGTGACACGATCAACTCACGGTGCGGTAGATCCGGGAACTCGGGCAGTTTGCGTCCGGATAAAGGGAACTTCGTGAGTCGCCTGAGGGAGCGCTCGGCCTTGTGTCGGAACTTCTTGGCCGCGCCAGGTTTGTCTCTACGAAATATAGGCGATGGCAGCGAGAAACTCTTCGCGCGCAGTTTCGGTGAAACGTAACCTCACGTGGCGTCCTGGTCCAACAACTCGTCCGCCTCACGCAGCACATCCTCGAAGTCATAGCCCTCATTTGCCGTAATCTCCTTCTCCCCTCGAGCTAGGAGCTCGAGAATCTCGCGCTCGCGCCGTAGGTTTTCGTATTGCTGCACTCCAAGCATCACTGCTGCAGCCCGTCCACGTTGGGTGATGACGACAGGCTCGGACGATTGATTCACTTTCTCGAGCGCCTTGGCCGCGTCCTTCCGGAGGTCGGTGACTGGTATGAGCACAGGAACTTTCTTCATGGCCTCTCCCATGATGCGTTAATGATAGTACGTTTAATAATACGCTCAACTATACGCCTATAGCGCATAAATGCTTCGCCCGCCATTCCCGCGTGCTACATTCTTTCTATGGACGAAAGCATCCTCTATAACGCCAATATCGCGTCGCGGGAGCTCATCCCCGCCCCAAACGAGGTGCGCGAGCAATATCCCGCGACTCCGAAGGCACAGAAGACCGTGCTCGAGACCCGGCACGCGATCCGTCAGATCCTGACCCAAGAGGATCCTCGCCTGCTCGTCGTCGTCGGGCCGTGCTCGGTCCACGACCTCGACGCCGCGATGGAATATGCCGATCGGCTCAAAGGCCTCGCGGATGAAGTGAACGACACGCTCCTCGTCATCATGCGCGTCTACTTCGAAAAGCCTCGCACGAGCGTCGGATGGAAAGGCCTCATTAACGACCCGCACATGGACGACTCCTTCCGCATCGCCGAGGGGCTCAGCATGGCGCGGGAGTTTCTCCTGAGACTTGCGGAGCTCGGGCTCGGCGCCGGAACGGAAGCGCTCGACCCGATTACACCACAATATCTGAGCGATCTCGTTTCCTGGGCCGCCATCGGCGCGCGCACGACCGAGTCCCAGACCCATCGCGAAATCGCCAGCGGTCTCTCGTCGCCCGTCGGCTTCAAGAACGGCACGGACGGCAATATCGAGGTCGCCATCAACGCGCTCAAAGCGGCAGCGTCCCCGCAAAGCTTTCTCGGCGTGACCGTCGAAGGCCGCTGCGCTGTGTTCCACACGCGGGGCAACCCTTTCGGCCACATCATCCTCCGCGGCGGCAACCGGCCGAACTACGATTCGGTGAGCGTCGCGATGTGCGAGCAAGCGCTCGCGAAAGCCGGCTTACGCGCCAACATCGTGATCGACTGCAGCCACGGAAACTCGCTCAAGCAGCACGAAGTGCAGCCGCTCGTTCTGACGAACATCGTCCGTCAGGTCCGGGACGGCAACACCTCCATCGTCGGGGTCATGCTCGAAAGCAATTTGGAGGC
Source organism: Candidatus Marinacidobacterales bacterium (assembly GCA_965197495.1). GTDB lineage: Bacteria > Acidobacteriota > Vicinamibacteria > Marinacidobacterales > SMYC01 > SMYC01. Next base: position 6,027,111 of record OZ240210.1, on the reverse strand, counting down.
GGGGCGGCAGGACATCCCCGAGGACCGCAGCCAGCTGCGCCGCGGCGTCTCGGTCACGGACGCGTGCATCGATTGGAAGACCACGGAGACAGCTTTACGTGAGGCACGTTCGCAGCTCGCTGCCGTCGTACCGGCGCGCCGTCCACCGGCTTAGACACTAACCGCTCAGAAACGAGGATTTTGTTCACACTTTCGAACTTCGTCCAGGCGCAGCCCGCAGCCGCAACCAAAGGGGATGGCCACAGAGGCACCGCGGCGAAGAATTGGGACGGCGCACACTGAGAATGGGACCGAGGCGCGAAGCGCCGAGCACCACGAGCTGACCGCTGAATACTGACTGCTGACCGCTCGCGGCGGAGCCGTCCTCCAATTTGGTTGCGGCTCCGCCGCGCTGTGTCTCTGTGGCCATTCTTAACCTGAAGTTCCTTGCTGAAAAAACCAAGATCCGGTGTTGATCCAATAAGATAGATGGAATCAATGGTGCTGGCTTCTGTCTACACGGTGATACCTTTGAGCAAGTCGTAGGCTCTCTGCTGTTTCGAGTCCGGAGTTGTCGTGACATCGAAGGTGGGCTCGTCGGGTCCGGCTTCCGGTCGCCGACATTTGTTTCGGACGATGTTGCTGAGAAGGCGCAGCAGCGTGCGGAAGCTGGAAGCTGGTCTCCCATCGTCAAGCTTCTTGGTGTGTATCTTGCGCAGGGCTGCGTCGGAGCGTTGCGCCGGAGCGACGGGGTCACGCTCGGCCTTCGCCTGCTGCTCCTCGTCAGAGAATACTAGCGGGCGCCAAACCTCCATCATGTGCCACAGGACGTAGTAGGCCAGCATGCACAAGAAGATGTGCGCCCGGACTCGGTTTTCGCGCCGGTGACGAATCGGCCGCACCTTTAGGTCCATGCTCTTGAAGGAACGAAACGCCCTCTCGACCTAGGTCAGCAACTTGTAGCTGCGCACTGTGTCGTCGGTTTTCATCCGCTGCTCAGCAAGACTGGTGCGGATCACGTAGATGCCGTCAAGGGCAGCTTCCGTAGTGACCTTTGTGTCGTCGATTTCGAAGCTAAAGCGGTCGTCGCGAATGTCCAGCTTGAAGTGCTTGCCGACTTTGTACTTGTTGAGAACTCTGCCTACCCGCACACCGATTTTATCTTTACCATGCAGCTGGCCTCGCCCGATCCGTTGGCGAATCCGTTCCAACTGCTTAACGATCGTCCCCATGTGTCGCTTCCACCGCTGGAGCCGTTTGTTGGCGAGCTCAGAGTTGCCGTTGGCGAGGCGCGAGGCGTCGGCAGCCATCGTTGTCTCGTCTAGCTCGAAGTCGAAACCGTCGTCACGGATGTCGAGCCTATAGTACTTGCCGACCTTGTACTTGTTGAGGAGCTTTTTCACCGTAGCACGGATGTCCTCCTTGCCCTGCAAACGGCGCCGCTCGACCATCCGACAAACCTTCTCCAGCTCCTTGCAGGTTGCTTCGAGCAGAGCACGACGCTTGTGACGCCGCCTCTCGGCCAGCTCCGGATTGCGGCAAGCGACCAGCCTCTCGTTGGGGAAATCCGGGTGCGTCACCTCAAACAGATTCCGCCTGTCGAATAGCCCCATCTGGATCACCCCATCGTTAATGAGCTTGCGAATCGGTTCGGGACGCAGAGCGGTAATCCAGTCGATACCGTCCATCTCCCGTAACTCGTCGATCTGGGTCTGGGTGATCATTCCGCGGTCGCCCACCATCACAAACTGCTCGATGCCGAACCGCTCTTGCGCATTTTCTACCTGAGGCAACAGCGTTTTGGGATCGCCCGTGTTGCCCTCAAAGACGGATACCGACACGGGGATGCCGCGTTCGTTGGTCAGCAGGCCGTAGTTGACCTGCAGCTTGCCTTTCTTGCCGTCACGGTTGTATCCGAGCCTGGCCAGCGGACAACTCACCCCCTCGAAGTAGCTTGAGGTTAGGTCATAGAGCGCGAGGCCGTCGTTTTGAAGATGGCGCGCCGCGAGTTTCTTTTCGATGACCTCCTGGCGTTTGAGAACCCAGTCCATGGCGGCATAGAGATCGTCTTCGCGGGCATCGCTCACCCCCAGGATTTCGGGCAGTGTGGTTGTGTGCCACCACAGGCTAGTCGCCAGCTTCGACTGCGGTTCGAGGATCCGGGCGACTACCATGGCCACGACCAAATCCCGCTCTGGTGAGTGTCGAGAGCCAACGAGCTTTTCGAAACCGAGCTGTCTCATGGCACTGAGCACCGCGTCGACGTGGCCATGGTGCCGGGAGCCGTTCTCGACGATTTCGAAGGCGTCTTCGAGCGAAACGAGCTTTTGCCCCTTGAGTATGCGTCGGATGGCATCGACCTGCTCGCTCGGCAGTTTGGACAGGTTGGCAAGTGTGCGCTTGCGCGGTTTCTTGCTCTTGGCATCCCGATAGGACTCACGGAGCAAAACGGCGGGTTTGGAGTTGCGGTTGGGCACGATATCGATGTGCATGGCTACTATATACACTATATAGGCATATATAACAACAACAAATACAATAAAACATGGCTACTAATTGCAGGCAAAAATCACACCTCTAGCGCTGTAACTCCATGCGACTAAAGGTACTTTACCGAAGCGTGGGAGGACTTACTGGGCAGAACTTCAGCTTAACCCTAATCGCAAATAAACGTCACCGTGTCTGAGGTCTTTGGCCCCGTGAATAGCACCTTTTCCAGGTTCTGCATACACCGTGCAGAATCACCCATAGTGGCGGCGAGCGGGTGCCCCAGCACGAGCTTCTCGCCTGCGCCCAGTGCGGCTGTTTCGCGTTTTCGTGCTTCGAAGATTTTGCGATTAGGGTTAACTTAACGCGCCTAATGCGGACGATTTGAGGAGCGGCCGAGCTTTCAGGTTTACCTGGCTAGGCTTAGCGCGCCGCGCCCGCCCGGCTCGCCCGGCTCGCCCTCTCCAGCAAATCCACCGCATAAAGAACGAAGCCGAGCGCGATGAGAAAGATCTTCCAAGCACCTCCCCTCTCCGCCCATGCCGCGCCGTTCGAAAAGAAGATCGCCGCGAGCACGCCGAGCGACGCGAGTAGATAAATCGTCCCGCGTCCGTGCTCCCCCACAACGACCAACAATTGGTACACGATCATGAGTACGGCAAACGCAAAAAGAAACGCCGTGGAGGTGGGCATTTCTCCAAGCCCGTTCACAGCCGTGAGTGGCGCGTTCATCACTGCGAGGACGGGCGGCGCCACGAGAAAGGACGCGTTGGGGTAAGCGGAGAGCAACCGGGTCGTGTTGTTCACGAACGGAAGCAGCACCAGCACGAAGGTGCACGCGGTCGTGAACGCAACAAGGCGCCCGGGGCCCAGAGCTTCGAGCTCGACGACCACCGCCGCGAGCGCTACCGCAAGCGCCATCCCCGCGTAGAAGCTCGTACGGCGTACGAGTGGCCTCGCCCAAAGACCCGCCTGCTGCAAACGCACGAGCGCTATCACGAAAATCAACCCGGCGAGTACGAGAAGCAGCAGCGACGTCAGCAAGAGCGGTGCCGTGTCGTTGATACCGAGCCAGACATCGGGCCATTGGGTCGCACCGATGAGAAGCGCAAGGATCAAAACGGCCCACTTTTGCGAAGCGACGAAGCCCCGAGCTTCCGGAGCGCTCAGATAAGGCGTGGCGGGGAGATGCAGAAACTTGGATTGTAGCAGCAGATAGCGCAGGAAGAGCATCGCGGCGACCAGGAACAAGCCCGTGCGCAAGTACGGGGACAAGCCGATCCCGTCCCACACGAACACGATGGCGAAAACAAAAAACGCCGCTTGCAGGTTTCGGCGGATGACGCGCTGAAGGGCGAACCCGTCGTCGTTTTCCGCTCCCGGCAAGTAATAGGCGGCCCCGCGGCCGCCGGCGCGGATCGCGAGCGCGGCGCCTGCGACGGAGCACAGGAGCCAGAGCGCAAGCGCACCCCGTCCAGGCTGTGCGGCGCCGGCCATCCTCCCTCCCCACGCCACCGCGGCCACCGCGGGAAGCCAGAGAGCAAGCCGCAGCGGACGCGTCGACAATGGCGCGAGGAAAAAGCCCGCGGCCGTCAAAGCGAGAATTACGCGGCGGGCGTCGCCGACGTGAGGCCGGTATTGGTAAACGAGGAGCGAGACGGCGACGAGCGCCGTCAGGAGGAGCGCTCTACTTCGCCAAGGCCGCCAAGAGCCCGAGGTCCGTGTAGAAGAACTGTCGCTTAATGTCACTCACCGGGGTTCCGTCGATCTCGGCATAGGGGTAGATGAAGAAGTTCAAAGGACCGCCCGCCTGTTTCGGGTTGAGCATGATGTCCCGGCCCACCGTGAACGCCAGGCGGTTCTCGTCATGCGCGCCGAAGAAATATTCGCGCTCGTCGGGATTCTTGTTCGCTTCGGACGTGTCGACCGGCACCCAGCCATAGCCGGGTACAAAGAACTCGGCCCAGCAGTGATAGCCGGCCACTTCGCCTTCGCCACGATCGCGCGGGATCGGAAATCCGATGGCGAACTTGGCGGGGATGTTCACCGCGCGCGCAAAGCCGATGAAGACCGCGTGGAAATCGGTGCAGTTGCCGCGCTTCGTGTCGCACGCGTAATAAATATCGCCTTGCCCCCATCCCGTCCCGCTCTGGTCATACTCGAAGTTGTCGACCGTGTAGTCGTAGATGGCACGGGCCTTTTCGACCACCGTCGTCTTCCCTTCCGTGACCTCTTCCGCGAGCTCTCGGATATAGCCGTCGATGGGCACGAGGCGGTCGGGCTCGAGCCACCGCCTCTCCGCGAATCCGAAAAGGCCATCGGAATCCTCGAGCTCGGTGAAATCGCTCTTGCTCTCGACGTGCTCACGCCGCGTCACGCGAAACTGCATCTCGACGCGCAGCGTCTCGAGCTCCGTGGCTGGCATTGTCAGAAAGAGCATCGAGTTCCGATAGGTGTATTCCTGATAGACCCTGGTCGGTACCGGCGAATCGATGGAAAGAAGGCGAACGTCCTGGAAATCGTCCGATGTCGGATATGGGAGCCACATCTGCAGCTTGCCGGAGCCGTCGGGAATCTCGAGCTCAGCGACATAGGTGAACTCGAACGTCCGCTCTTTCGCGACGAGCGAGGACGCGGCCAGCAAACAAATGACGACCACTTTCTTCACATCGAAACTCCGTTCCGTGCTGCCACGATCTGCGCCATGATCGATAACGCGATTTGCTCCGGCGTATGCGAGCCGATGGGGAGGCCAATCGGTGCGCGCAGCCGTTCTAGATCTTCCTCCGCAACCCCCCTCTCGATCAAGCGCCGCCGCCTCTTCTCCTGCGTGCGCTTGCTCCCTAGGGCCCCCACGTAAAAGGCGTCACTCGGGAGCGCGACTTCGAGCGCCGGATCGTCCAGCTTGGGGTCATGAGTCAGCGTGGTGACCGCCGTCGATCGATTCAAGCCGAGACGCCTCAACGCATCGTCCGGCCATTCGCGGACGAGCTTCCCGACATGCGAGAAGCGCTCGTCACTCCCGAAGACCGCGCGCGGATCGACGACCACGGTGCGATAGCCGACCGTCTCCGCAATCGTCGTCATCGCGACGGCGACATGAACACCTCCGACCATGACGAGCGTTGGCGGCGGGAGCTCGACATCGACGACGAGCTCGGAGCCGTCTCGAAAACGCACGCGCTCGGAACGACCGATCTCGAGCGCCCGGCGCGCCGCCTCGACGAGCGTCCCCTTCTCCGAGCTCGCTTCTTCAACGACGACGCTCTCCCCGAGCGCTTCACCCTTGACGATGGTCGCTCGGGCGACGGGTTGTTCTTCGCCGAAGGCGCGCCTGAGAGGAACGTAGACCTCGTCCGTAAGCGGCTCGACGAAAATCTCTATCGTCCCCCCGCAGGAAAGCCCGACTTCCCACGCCGTTTCATCGGCCACGCCAAAATGAAGTAGCTTGGGCTTACCGCTATCGAGAACTTCGCGGCCCTCCTCAACGACCGCGGACTCGACGCAGCCGCCGCTCACCGAGCCCGTAATCCGAGCGTCCCGGGTAACCGCCATTTTCGCGCCAGGGCGGCAGGGGCCGGAGCCCCAAGTTTGGATGACCGTCGCAAGAGCGATGTCCTGCCCCTCGTCGCGCCATCGATCGACGTCTCTAGCGATGTCTCGAATGGTCATATCTGCCTCATCGGCGGTCCAGCTTCTCGAGGTGCTGCGCAAGGTCCTCGAGGCTCTTCAGATTGTGCACCGGAAGAAAATTATCCACGTGCGGGAGCGCCGCCTGCATGCCCCGCGTCAACGGTTCGTATTCGGGTGAGCCCAGAAGCGGGTTCAGCCAGACCAGACGATGACAGCTTCTGCGGAGCCTGTCCATCTCCTCGGCGAGAACCTCCGGGTCGCCACGATCCCAGCCGTCACTGATAAGCAGGACGATGGCGCCGCCGCTCAAGACACGCCGCGCCCAATCGTAGTTGAACCTATGGAGGCAGTCTCCGATGCGGGTCCCGCCCGACCAATCGGTGACGGCGCTCGAGACGCCCGATAATGCACGCTCAACATCGCGATCGCGCATGTGCCGGCTAAGACGGGTGAGCCGCGTGCCGAAGGCGAAGGCTTCCACGCGCTGGCCGAGGCCCTGCGTCAAGCTGTAGATGAAATGCAGAAGAAGCCGCGTGTAGCGCTCCATCGAGCCGCTGATATCGGCGATGACAACGAGCGGGCGCGGCTTTCGACGTGGCTCGCGGCGGGCGAAGCTCAGAACTTCGCCGCCGCGGTGGAGGCTCTGCCGCAACGTCCGCCGAAGATCGAGGCGCCTCCCCTCGCCGACGCGCTGGCGTCTCGTAAGACGCTCGCCGAGACGCCAAACCAGATCCGCGATGAGCTCCCGGACTTCTTGGATCTCGTCTTCGGTGAGATCGGAAAAATCGCGCCGCCGGAGCGCCTCACGCGCGCTGTAGGTCTTCGTCACCTCGATGACGGGCCTCTCCTGCGCGTCGTCAGGAAGTGCTATGCCCGAGCTCTCGGACTCGAGCGGCGGCGGCACCACGAGAGGCTTGGGCTTCGTGGTTCGTCGCACGCGCCGCCCGTGAATCTCGGAGAGCTTCCAATCGCCGAGCGGCTTTTGCCAGAACATCTCGAAGGCTTGGTCGAAAAGGGGTATGTCGTCGCGCTGATGAACGAGAAGTGAGCGCGAAGCGTGGTAGAAGTCAGAGCGAAGACCGACCTCGACATGCGAGAGCGCCTGGACGAGATCCATCATACGCCCGGGATTGACGTCGAGCCCGAGCCCGCGCAGGACTCGCCCGAAGAGAACGAGGTTTCGGAGCAGGTGAGCCATGAGGCTAGCCCGCCGCTTGGACTCGCTCTAGAACCGCCCGCGCACCACCGCCTCGCAGCTTGTCGATGTCGTCGCGATATTTCAGGAGCGCTCCGAGTGTTTCCTCCACGACGCTCTCGTCGAGCGATTCTTTATCGAGCGCCACGAGTGCGCTGACCCAGTCCAGGGTTTCCGCAACCCCTGGGACTTTGTAGAGCTCCATCTCACGAAGCTCTTGAACGAAACGGGTCACTTGGTTAGAAAGCTTCTCCGAAGCGTGTGGAAGCTTGGCGCGCACAATCTCGAGCTCTTTTTGGAACGTCGGGTAGTCGATCCAGAAATAGAGACAGCGCCTCTTGAGCGCGTCGTGCACCTCGCGGGTCCGGTTGGAGGTCACGACGACGAGCGGGCGTTTCTTCGCGCGGATCGTTCCGATCTCCGGAATTGTAATCTGGAAATCAGACAGGACCTCCAAGAGATAGGCTTCGAACTCTTCGTCGCTACGGTCGACTTCGTCAATCAGGAGAACAGGAGCCTTTTTAGCGGAGGGGTCGATGGCCTTGAGAAGTGGCCGCTCGAGAAGGAAATCCGGTCCGAAGAGATCTTTTTCCTCGAGCTTCTCTCCGCGGCTCTCCGCGAGGCGGATATGCATCATCTGCCGCGTATAGTTCCACTCGTAGACCGCCTGATTGACGTCGAGTCCCTCGTAACATTGCAGCCGAATCAGCTCGGTGTCGAGAATCTCGGTGAGGACTTTGGCGATCTCGGTCTTCCCCACGCCCGCCTCTCCTTCCAGAAAAAGCGGCCGCTCGAGCTTCAAGGCGAGATACATCGCGGTCGCGAGGCCACGATCGGCAATGTACAGTTTTTCCCGGAGCTGCGCTTGGAGCGCCTCGATGGATCCGATCGTCAAGCTATTTCTGCCGTTTCGCTCGCTTGAACGCCTCCGTGAGCGCCCGGCGGGTCAAGACCGTGGCGAGGTGCGTTCGATATTCTCCCGAAGCATAGATATCTCCAAGCGGAAACTCAATCGCCTCCGCTACAGTCTGCGCGGCAGCCTCAATCACTTTCGTCGTGGGCGCGTTGCCGACGAGCGCTTCCGCGGCGCCGCTAGCGACGATCGGGACCGAAGTCGCGCCGCCGACAGCGACTTGCGTGTCGCTGCAAACACCTTTCTTCAAGCTTACATAAGCAGCCACACCGACCACGGCGTAGCTCGAGGCCGGATGGCGGTGCTTGAGATAACATGCCCCTTGCCCCGTCTTCATCGCGGGAACGCTCACTTCGGTCAGCACTTCACCCCGTTTGAGCGCGGTGGTGAAGAGATCGACGAAGAACTTGCCCGCGGCAACTTTCCGTTTGCCCCGGCTTCCCGTGACGGTAATGTCGGCGCCGAGCGCGAGCATGACCGTGGGATAGTCCGCGGCCGGATCGGCATGGGCTAGGCTTCCGCCAATGGTGCCGCGATTGCGCACCTGGATGTCGCCAATGAGCCCTGCGGCCTCGCACAGCACGGCGCAGGCTTTCGCTAGCTCTTTCGAGCTCTTGACGGCCGCGTGCGTCGTCAGCCCACCGATCCTGACCGTCGACTTCGACGTTTTGATCCCGTCGAGGCCCTTGATGCGGCCGATGTCGATGAGCGCCGAAGGAGAGCTGACGCGGAGCTTCATAGCCGGGAGCAACGAGTGCCCGCCCGCAAGAAGTTTCGCGTCTTTGTTCTTCTTGAGGAGCGCAATCGCGTCTTTCAGTGTCTTCGGTCGGTGGTAATCGAAACTAGCTGGGTACATGAATCACTCTCCCCCGAAATACTCGACTTTGGCGGTTTTGGCTTTGCCGACCTTTTGCATGGCGCTCCAGACCTTGTCGGGAGTCAGCGGCATGTCGAGGTGACGGATACCTAGAGGCGCCAACGCATCCATCACCGCGTTCGCGACGGCGACGGTGCTCGCGATCGTGCCCATCTCACCTGCACCCTTCACCCCCAACGGGTTGTGCGGCGAAGGTGTCTCGATACGACCGATCTCGAACTTGGGAAACGCAGCGGCGCGCGGCATCGCATACTCCATGAGCGATCCCGTGAGCAGCTGACCACCTTCATCGTAGACGCCTTGCTCCCAAAGAGCTTGGCCGACGCCCTGCGCGATCCCGCCCTGAATCTGACCATCCACGATCATGGGGTTGATGACGTTGCCCACATCATCGACCGCGACATAGCGCTGCAGCTCGACTTCCCCCGTCTCCGGGTCGATCTCGATTTGGACGATATGTGCGCTGTTCGGGAAGGTGAAATTGGCCGGGTCGTAAAACGAAATCTCCTCGAGCCCCGGCTCGAGACCTTCGGGAATGTTGTGGGCGGTGTAGCTCGCGAAAGCAAGCTCGGCGAAAGGCTTGGATTTGTCGGGCGAGCCTTTGACGTAGACTTTGCCTTCGGCCTGGTCGTAGACCATGTCCTCTTCGGCCGCTTCGAGCTGATGCGCGGCGACCTTGATGAGCTTCGCGCGAATCTTCTCCGCACTCCTCACCAAGGCGCTGCCACCCACGGCGGCGCTTCGGCTGCCGTAAGTACCCATGCCGAAGGGTATGCGCCCGCTATCACCGTGCACGACCTCGATGTCCGTCATGTCCACGCCGAGCTCATCGGCGACGATCTGGGCAAACGTCGTTTCGTGACCCTGCCCGTGCGAGTGCGAGCCGGTCAACACCGTGACTTTGCCGGTGGGGTGGACGCGGACGACACCACTCTCCCACAGACCGACGGCAGCGCCCAACGAGCCGGCTACAGCGGATGGAGCGGCCCCGCAAGCCTCGATGCAACCGGAGACCCCGATGCCGACAAGCCGCCCATTGTCGCGCGCTTCCACCTGGTCGGTGCGCATCTTCGCGTAGTTTGCGAGACTCGTCGCTTTTTTGAACAGCGCGTGGTAGTCGCCGCTGTCGTACTGAAAGGCCACGGGCGTCTGGTACGGGAACTCGTCCTTGCCGATGAAATTCTTTGCACGGATCTCGACCGGGTCGATGCTGAGCTCTTGAGCCGCCACGTCGACGAGACGTTCGAGCAAGAAAGACGCTTCCGGTCGTCCCGCACCGCGATAAGCATCCACGGGCACGGTATTCGTCAGCGTCCCCCACACTTCGCCCCAGATGCCTTTCATCCGGTAGAGCCCGGAGAAAAGCGTGATGTAGATCGCCGTCGGGATGAGCGGAGCGAGTGTCGAAAGATAGGCGCCCATGTTCGCCCACGTCGACACGTGCAACCCCGTGATCTCCCCATCTTTTTTGAGCGCCATACGCGCAACCGTGACATGGTCCCGACCTTGCGAATCGGTTATCGACGATTCGGAGCGCGTCGCGACCCATTTCGCCGGACGATTGACCGCGCGTGCGACCCAAGGGGTGATGACCTCTTCGGGATAATGAAAAATCTTGCTGCCGAACCCGCCGCCGACGTCGGGAGAGATGACGCGAAGCCGGTGCTCCGGGATAAAGAGTGTGAAAGCGCTCAAAAGAAGCCGGATGAGCTGCGGATTCTGACTCGTCGTCCAGACGATCATTTCTTCGGTCGTCTCGGTCCACTGGGCGACACAGGCGCGAGGTTCTATCGCGTTCGGGATGAGTCGCTGATTCGTCAGATCCAGCTCCACGATGTGGTCGGCCTCCTCGAACGCCTTGTCGCACGCCGCTTTGTCACCGAGGGCCCACTCGTAGCTCGTGTTCTCGGGGATGTCATCATGGACGAGGGGGGCGCCCACATCCGTAGTCTGGCGCGCGTCGACGACCACATCGAGCGGCTGGTAGCTGACGTCGATGAACTCGACGGCATCGGCCGCGGTGTAAGGGTCCTCGGCCACAACGACGGCCACGCCGTCACCGACGTGCCTGGCTTTGTCGATCGTCAGCGCGTAGCGCGTCGGTGTTTTGATGTCGGGCACGTTCCACCCGCAAGGCAGTGGCCCGCAACCGCCATCCAAGAGATCCCGCCCCGTGAAGACCGCGACGACACCGGGAAGGGCTTTGGCCTTCTTGGCGTTGATCTTCTTGATCTTGGCGTGCCCGTAGGGGCTTCTCTTGATTGCGAGATAGACCATCCCGGGCATGCTGATGTTCCCGACGTAGCTTCCTTTTCCCTGGATGAAACGCGGATCTTCGACACGCTTGACCCTCGAACCTACGTAACCCATTACGCCGCTCCCTTCTTGGCCTTTCGGGCCTTTTTCGCGGGCGCTATGCTCTGGGCGGCAACGATGGACTTCACGATGTTCTCGTAGCCAGTGCAGCGGCAGATATTGCCCTCGAGCCCGTGGCGGACGTCTTGCTCGCTGGCGTTCTTGTTCTTTTTCAAGATCTCCGTCGCCGTCATGATCATGCCGGGCGTGCAGAAGCCGCACTGCAATCCGTGATTGTCCCAGAAGGCTTGCTGGATCGGATGAAGCTCGCCGTCTTTGGCGAGCCCTTCGATCGTGGTGATGTCGCTCCCGTCCGCCTGGACCGCAAGCACGGTACACGACTTGACGGCCTGGCCGTCGATGAGCACGGTGCAGGAGCCGCATTGGCTCGTATCGCAGCCTACGTTCGTTCCCGTTAGGCCAATAACATCTCTGAGATAGTGCACCAGCAACAAACGAGGCTCGACCTCGTGAGAGGTCTCCGTCCCGTTCACCGTGATGCTCGCCGGCATCGTCATAAAGGTCTCCTCGAGACTCTGGAGCGTAAGAAGGACTTAAAAGGCATCGAAATCAGGTTTGTGAGAACGCTATCGCCAAGCGGCGAGTGCGACAGAGGCTACTACAGGTAGGGTTCGCGGTGCTAGCGCGGATCAGGTTTTGGTGCACGTCACGAGAGCTCGGTTTTACGCGGAGTGAGACGGCGATTTTACCGAGGCCGCGTCGAGGAGGCGGGTGCCGCCAGCGCAACACCAACGCCTAACGGAGGACGAAGTCCAGATGATAGAATCCAAGCGATGAGGGACACCGCACCCGAGACATTTGCCTATGCCCGCCCCCCGCGCCCGGATGAGGCCGATGTCCCGCTTTCCGAGACTTATTTGAAAGCCGTCGCAAGGGTCGAGTCTCTGCGCCGAAACCAGAGCGGCACGGACAAGACGTGGGTCGACGAGGCGATACGAGATTCCGAAGCTCACTTCACGAAGGCCGTGCGGGTTCGCTGAACTCCGATGCATTCTTTCCAACGGCTCGTCGCGGCGCTCCAGGACGCGAACGCACGATTCGTGCTGATCGGCGTCTGGGGAGCAAATTACTACGCAACGTCCGGATCGACGTTATTCACAACCAAGGATCGGGATCTATTCCTGCCCGCTGATGCGAAGAACTTGCTTGCCGTTTGGCACGTCTGCGAGCCCGCGGGATCGAGTCCAAGGCCAAGGCGAATCGTCCCAAAGATCGTCTCTTTTTGGAAACGCACGCGGAGGCTCTCAGAGAGCACCCCCAGCTCCCATCCGGTTATGCCACCGAGCGTGCCGCGTTCACCGGAGCGTTTCCCGACGCGCCCGAGATTCCCATCCGTGTCGAGGTGGGCGCCCTTCTCGGTCGCCCCATCTGGTTTCGAGTCATCGAGCCGTGGACTCAGTCGGCCGAGGCCGCGCAGAGTTTCTTCCGACCCTCGGATAGCTTGACGAGCAACGTCGCCAAACTAACCCAGATCGGGCTCAACCTTTTCTTGATTGTCGTTCTGGCCCTGTTGGCTCGACGCAACCTATGTCTAGGTCGCGGTGACCGGAAGAATGCCTTCCGTCTCGCCCCCGACCGAAAAACGGAATACGGTACGTTCCCGCTGGTCGTCGGGGTGTGGATTCGTTCGAACAGATCGACTTCGAAGGGCTTGCCGATCTGGTTCCCTGCGAGATCCTCCAGAATCGCCAGCGCGACGAGAAAGTGAGTGCCGGAACGCCAGGGTCTCGCCGGCGTAAACGACCATCGCGTCTCCTGCCGTGATTTCTCGACGTCGAGGGCACGGACGAGGACAGCGCGATCGAGTGGTTCGGGAAAGTCGACGACGAGGCCCAGTGACAGGGAAGCTGTCACGAGCCGCCATCTGGGCTGAGGGCTGACCGTTCGGTATAAGAGCGTCGTCATGACGAGGCCTCCGGTCCCCTGTGGTACGTTTCCTTGACATCCTTGTTTTATTAGCAAGAATTTGAGGGGCGGTGGTTGGATCTGCCAGAGCGTAAATGAATTAGCAGGGGGTACGGCGGCGAAGGATTCTGGGCGAGTCCGTGCTGCGAATGAGACGAGGCGCGAAGCGCCGAGCACCACGAGCTGACCGCTGAATGCTGACCGCTGACCGCTCGCGGCGGAGATTTGGTTGCGGCTCCGCCGCGCTGTGGTACGCTACGACGTTTTTTCTGGAGGTGTTCCATGTCGATCCGGTTCGTTGGCTTATGTGTCCTGCTTTCATGGACTCACCTAGCGGAAGGGGCCAAGTCGCCGCCTCCCGCCTACGCACTCCAAAACGCGCGCATCGTCACGATGGCCGGGCCCATCATCGACTCGGGAATGCTCGTCATGCGCGATGGCCGCATCGCTGCCGTCGGCGCAGACGTCACCGCGCCCGTCGACGCCATCGTCATCGACGCGAGCGGCTGGACACTCTATCCCGGATTCATCGACGCGCATTCGAGCGTTGGTATCCCCGACGCCCCGAAAGAATCCGCGAAAGAGGCTTCCGATCGGCGCGAGCGCGGTGAGCCGACCCCGGGACTCCGCGCCGAGACCCGCGCCTCCTCGCTCTACCGGCAGGACGCGAAGGCTCTGAAAGCTTTCCGTGCGGCCGGTGTTACCGTCGCTGCCATCGCTCCGAAGGACGGCATTCTCAGAGGTCAAAGCGTGGTGATGGCGCTCGGCGATGGGCGCATCGACGAGCTCCTGCTCCGCGAGAGCTGGTCTCAGCACATCGCCTTCGAGCCGTTTTCCCGTCAGCGCAGCGATTACCCCGGAACGCTCATGGGTGTGCTCGCTTCGATCCGACAGTACTTTTCCGACGCGCTCTGGTATGCCGAGTCCTGGCGGCGCTTCGATGAAGCACCGGACACGATCGAGCGTCCCAGATTCGACGAAAGCCTCGAGGCACTCGGCCCCGCCGCGCGCAGCGAGCAGCCCGTCGTGTTCTCAGCGTGGTCCGACAACGCCATCTTGCGCTCGCTGCAGCTCGCCGATGAGTTGAGCCTCGATGCCGTGGTGAGTGGCGCCATCGACGGCTGGCGTGTGGCTGACGAGCTCGCCGAGCGCGGCCTCCCCGTACTCGTCTCGTTGGACCAACGACCACGGCGCGACCCCGTCGGCTTCGGCGCGCGCTCGACCGGCGGGCTGATGGACAGTCCCGGGGCGGAAGACAAAAAGGACGCCGAGACGAACCCTGGAAGGCTCCATTCCGCTGGAGTGAGCTTCGCGTTCGCGACACACGGGCTCGACAAGGCCGAGAGCTTTCTTCCGAATCTTCGCCGCTCTGTCCGTGCCGGTCTTCCCGAAACCGCCGCGCTCGAAGCGTTGACCACGACGCCGGCGGAATTTCTGGGTCTCGAAGCGAACCTGGGAACGCTCGAGGTCGGCAAAGCAGCCCATATCGTTGCTGTCGAAGGCGATCTATTCGCAGATGACGGCACCGTCACCGCCACGTGGGTCGACGGTCGCCTGTACGAAACCGAACGCTCCACGCCCAAAAACGCTGAGGCGAGCGGCCCTGAGGACGACACCGACACTAAGGACGAAGAAGAAGACGACGAAGACAAGCGCGATTTGCGCGAGCTCTGGCAAAGGCGGGCTCCAACCGGCCCCCTGTGGCCAGAAGCCCACGCAACAGCGATCCGTCACGCCACGCTCCTGACCGTCACGGACGGCACCATCTCGCCAGGAACCATCCTTATTAATAACGGCCGTATCGAGGCTGTTGGACCGGACGGCCGTGTCTCCGTACCAGCCGGCACCCGGGAGATCGACGCGACCGGCATGTTCGTGATGCCTGGCATCGTAGACGCCCACATCCACATCGCGATCGCGGGCGGAGGCAACGAGTCGTCCCACGCCGTCACCCCCGAGGTCCGTATCGCGGATGTCATCGATCATCGGAGCCCCTCGATGTTCCGAGCCCTCGCGGGAGGTGTTACGACCGTCAACATCCTCCACGGCTCGGCCAACGTGATTGGCGGTCAGAACGCCGTCATCAAGCTTCGCTGGGGCAAGGATGCGGCGGACCTTTTTTTCGAGGGCACCCCTGCGGGTGTGAAATTCGCGCTCGGTGAGAATCCCAAACAGACGAACCGCACGCGCCCCGACGGCGTCACCCCGCGCTATCCGGCGACGCGGATGGGTGTCGAGCTCACGTTGCGAACGAGCTTTACCCGCGCGCAGGAATACCAAGCCGAGCGGGAGACCTATGAAGCCGCCCGGGCGCGCGGCGAAGACCCGATGCCGCCGCGGCGCGACCTTCGGCTCGAGGCCTTGGCGGGTATTTTGGATGGGAGCATTCTCGTCCACGCGCACTGCTACCGTTCGGACGAGATTCTGATGCTTCTGCGCGTCGCCGAAGATTTCGGCTTTCGTATCGCTTCGTTGCAGCATGTGCTCGAAGGCTACAAAGTCGCCGATGAGATCGCGGCTCACGGCGCTGGCGCCTCCACCTTCGCCGATGGATGGGGATACAAGATGGAAGCCTTCGACGCGATCCCCTATAACGCCGCGCTCATGGCGAGCCGCGGGGTGACCGCCTCGATCAACTCCGACGCCGTCGGCGAGATGACGAATCGGCTCTACCTCCAGGCCGCGAAAGCGATGAAATACGGGAGCGCGTCCGAAGAAGAAGCGCTGAAGTTGATTACGCTCAACCCTGCAAAGCATCTTCGCATCGACCATCGCGTCGGTTCGATCGAGACCGGTAAGGACGCCGATCTCGCGATCTACACCGCGCATCCTTTTTCCGCCGACGCCCAAGTCGCCTATACGCTCGTCGACGGTCAGGTCTACTTCGATCGCAGCAAAGTGGAAACCACGGCCGTGGCGCTCGAAACACTTCATACCGAAGCAGGCGAAGCAGACGAGTCCCCCGCGATAAGGGAACGCTTCGCGAGATGGCAAGCGCCCGAATCCGCGCCGCTGCCGCCAGGATATGGCGATGTGCAAGCGCCGGCCTTATCCTCGTCGCGCGACATCGCTATCGTGGGCGGCAAAGTGCTCACGATGGCCGGGCCAGCGCTCGAAAGCGGGACCGTTTTGATCCGCGACGGCAAGATCACCGCCGTTGGGACGGATGTCGAAGTTCCGTCCGGCGTCGAGGTGATTGATGCCAAAGGGCTCACGGTCACGCCGGGCCTCGTCAATGCGGGCACGACGGTGGGCCTCGCGGAAATCGGCGCCGTCTCCGCAACGCGGGACGAGCGGGAGCTTCAAGACGTCAATAGCAGCGTGAAAGCGGCGGTCGCCATCCACCCTCATTCCGAGATGATCCCCGTCACCCGCGCGAACGGCGTGACCACGGTGGTCAGCGCACCGACAGGAGGATGGATTTCGGGCCAGGCGGCGCTCATCGACCTCGCGGGCTGGACCGCGCCCGAGCTCGTAGCCAGGAGCCCGCTCGCCATGATGGTGAGCTTTCCCGAACATTCCGGCTTCGCCGCTCCCGACGAGGAAGAGCGCGAGCGCATCGACAAAGATCGCAAGACGCTCTGGAGTTGGATGCGGCGAGCGCAAGCCTATGCCGGCGCCCTCGCGAGCAGACGCCTCGCGACCGTACAAATGACGAGCTCCGACAATGACGACAAGGACGAGCTTGAAGCACTCGTGCCGGTCGTGCGCGGAGAGCTTCCAGTTATAATCCAGGCGGAGACCGCCGAGGGTGTCCGCGCCGCTCTCGCCTTCTCGAAAGAGCTCGGCTTGAAAACGATCCTCGCGGGAACGCGGGACGTATGGCGCGTCACGGACGAGATCGCGGCGGCGGGCGTCCCGATTATCCTTGGACCCCTCGAGAGCCGGCCCGCGCCAGGAGACCCATACGACGCCGTGTTCGGGGCCGCTGCCCTTCTCAAAAAGGCCGGCATCCCCTTCTGCTTTCGATCGGGCGGCGCGACAAATGCGCGCAACCTCCCCTATCATGCGGGGCTCGCGGTCGCCTTCGGGCTTTCTCGCGAGAGCGCCTGGCGCGCTATGACGCGCGGCGCGGCCGAGATCCTCGGTGTGAGCGAGCACTACGGAAGCCTCGAGGTCGGGAAAGTCGCGAATGTTGTCGTCGCGGATGGTGATCTGCTCGACGTACCGACTCAGGTGCGCCATGTCTTCATTCGCGGCCAGTCAGTGGACTTGAGCTCGCGCCACACCCGTCTGTACGAAAAATTCCGCGCAAGACCGAGACCAGTGGTGAGAGGAACCGATGACCGAGCAGCCCGAAGTCCTCATCCCTGAGGAAGAGATCCAAAAAAGAGTCCAAGCGCTCGGCGCTCAGATCTCCGAGGACTACAAAGACGTCGACAGACCTCTAAATGCTCGGCGTTCTGCGCGGAGCATTCATCTTCCTGGCGGACCTCTCGCGCGTCCTCACCGTGCCGCGCCGTGTCGACTTCATCGCGCTCTCGAGCTACGACAGCCCCGCGACCGCGGCGACGGGCGCGGTCCGCCTCGTTCTCGACGTGCGAGCACCTCTCCGAGGCAAGCACGTACTCGTCGTAGAAGACATCGTCGACACCGGTTATACGCTCCAATACTTGATACGCACGCTCCAAGCGCGTGAACCGGCGTCGCTCAAAACGGCAAGCCTTCTTCAAAAACCGGATCGCCTCGAGGTACCGATCTCGATCGACTATCTCGGTTTCACGATTCCAGACGAGTGGGTCGTCGGCTATGGGCTCGATTGGGGGGACCGCTTCCGGACCCTTCCTTATATCGGCATCGTCCATCCCCCCGACGAAGTGGCCTAAGCTATCAAGTAAACCGGAAGGCGTCTTGAACCGCAGAACATTTTGAACCGCACAGAGATGCTAGATCAATAATTTAAGCCTGTCCTGCCATTTCAGTGGATCCTCTCGAGGGTGAGACCGCCACAGTTTAGGTAGACGAGACTGATGAGAGCTTCGGCAGAGTGGAGTCCAAAGCTGCGGTGGCTCAGCAGCCGGATTTTGTTGTTCATTCCTTCGAGTCGGCCGTTGCTGAGTCTCCACGTGACCCACGCGATGACGCCATCGAAGTGCCTGCGGATCATCTTCGCCGCGCGTTTGACGGGCTCTATCCTCGAGCTCATAGCGCGCCGCAGCCATCCTCGGAGAAACTTCTTGGCCCATGTCTCGGTTTTGTAGGTGTAGAGGTCCATGAAGTCGTCGCGCAGAAGCATGGCGCGGTAGAGGCGACGATTAGCTCGCACCTGCTCGCGGAGCACCCGTTTGTCTTTCGCGCTGCGGTTGTGTTTGGCCTTGAGAAGGGGAAACTTGGTGTTCTTGAGGTTGCGCCGGGCAGTCCCTTTGAGCTCGCGCACCAGCTCGCGCTGGGTCTTATCCACGGCCTCGTTCAGATGCTTGACGATGTGGAAGCGGTCAAAGATCACCCGTGCCTGAGGAGCCTTTTTGCCGACGACAGTTATGTACGGCTCCCACATGTCCATGCTGACCGCTTCGAGCTCCGCGGCTCTTTGTGGTCCGAGCTTGCGGAAAAACCGCAGCAGCGTCTTGGCCTTGCGCTCCTTTCCCGCCCAGACGACCCGGCCGCTGAGATGGTCTATTACCACTGTTAACCCTAATCGCAAATAAACGTCACCGTGTCTGAGGTCTTTGGCCCCGTGAATAGCACCTTTTCCAGGTCTGCATACACCGTGCAGAATCACCTATAGTGGCGGCGAGTGGGTGCCCCAGCACGAGCTTCTCGCCTGCGCCCAGTGCGGCTGTTTCGCGTTTTCGTGCTTCGAAGATTTTGCGATTAGGGTTAAGTACTTGTGGCGTTTGCGGTAGCTGATCTCGTCCATCCCAATCACCCGCAATCCATCGAGCTCGCGCCGCTCATCCCGCTGCTCGGCAACCACTCGCTGGATGATCCGTCGCACCGAACGCCACGTCACTCGGAAATAGTTCGCTACGGCGCTGACGTCCGTCCTCTGTGCCAGCCACGCTACCTCTTGTTCGGAGCTTTTGGTAAAGCGGCTTCCCTTGTCGGCCCAAGGCACCTTTTCTCTGACCACTCCACACCGCCGACATACCACTCGTCGGATCGAGTAGCGAAGATAGGTCCGGACTCCGAACAGGTCCAAGTGCCGCCAGTAGCGATTGTAGCGATTGTAGCGATCTTTGTTCTTGCGGACCTTTCGTCCGCAAATCCCGCACAGAGGCTTCCTCCTCCGTGGTACTACATCCACCACCACTCTGGCTTTGTCCGCCTGGAAGTGGAAACCTCGGACCCACAGGCCTTGCAATCCGATGAGCTTGTTGACTAACGTAGTAACGCGCATCGCGGGAACGCTCTTTTCTCTCTCGGAAAAAAAGATTCTAGCGTTCTCGCCGATGCGCATCTACACATGGCTTACCCTCTCAACCCACGGGCCTCACCAAATGCCACTGCCCCTCAGCGGGAGACGAGGCTGTGGGAAACGCCCCCACGGTTCTGGTCGTTCAGACCTTGCTCACGACTGAGTTCTCTTCGAAGCCTGGAAGGGCGTTTTCCATAGCCTCCACTAATCGAGCCCCCCCTTCCTTATTCCATATGAACTGAGCGCGTGCGCTCCATCGCCTAAAGGCGATGGGTTCACGTCGCCGACTAAAGTCGGCTTGTCCTTGCCTCGTTTCACTACTCACTGACCTTGAAAGAATCGTCGTCCTGGGGCACGGCACCCTGCAACTCTATATACTTCGCTATCACCTCATCCGTCACGTTGCCCGTTGTCACCACGAAGTAACCCCGTGCCCATAGGTGCCGACCCCAGAACTCCTTCCGCATCCTCCGAAAGTCGCGCATCAGACGATTCGACGTCTTACCCTTGATCAACTGCATCACTCGACTCGGCGACAAATTCGGCGGCACGCTCAGCAACAGGTGCACGTGCTCAGGCCGCACATGACCCTTCAGTATTTCTATCTGGTTCCGAGCACAGATCTCCCGGATGAGATCCCGGAGACGAACCGCTACATCCCCTCTCAAGGCCGGCTTGCGGTACTTCGTGATAAACACGAAGTGATAGTTTAACTGCTACGTCGTGTGCGATGATTTACGATATCCTTTCACCTCGGGATCGTACCCCAAGCCTCCTAAAGGCTTCGCCTAAAGGCGAGGGATTTCAACCATCCCCGAGTGGGACATTAATCTTTCTTGTATATATATCAGGAGGGGCCTGTGGGCGCTCGTGGGAAACGCGAAGCGTTTTCCAAGCGATTGTGGAAAACGCCGCTCCACGTTTGTACGTGCTCACAACCTTTCCCTAAACGCCTCTCTCCCCCGGAGTTTCCGGCGTTTTCCACAATCGCGGCAGCGTCCATAGGCCATGCCCTCCAACACAAATCAGATCCCCCGAAACGACAGGAGAACCTAATTTAATATTGATCAAAATGTGATTCGCGATTCTAGCGGAGCTCGGCAAAACCTGCAGGCGGACGTCGATGCTTGGTCGCCTGCTCATACGCATAGGCCAACTCGATGAGTCGTCCCTCCGCATAAGGCCTACCGAGGATCTGCAAGCCTGCGGGTAGGTTTTCATACGAATAGCCCATCGGCACCGTCACCGCCGGCATCCCGGTCGCGGGTGCGACGAGCTGGCTATTATCCCCTTTATACTCCTCGCTCGGTTTGTCGAGATGCGCTGGGGGATTGGTCCAGCTCGGATACAGAATCGCGTCGATGTCGTCGCGATCCATGGCCGCGACGACGTCGGCCAAGTACGCCTGACGCCCAGGATGATCCGCGTAATCCGGGCAAGGCGGATCCCACTCCGGCGGCGGCACATCCAAAGGGCGATCGGCGTGGCGCGCGAGCAGGCTCTCAACGTATTCGGAATAGTCTCCATTCTCGTAGGCTTCCATGACGTCACGGATGGGGGCGTTCTCACCGAGCGATTGCAAGTAAACGAACATGTCGTAACGGAATCGGGAGCAACCGTTCTCCGCATCCAGATGGCTTTCGAAGTTATCGATCTCGATAGGATCGACGATGACCGCCCCGGCAGCGCGCAAGTCCTCGACCGCCTTCTCGAAGAGCGCGATGAGTTCCGGATCGGTGTCTTCGGTGTTCACGAGCGCACGCAAGACGCCGAGTCGTGCACCCTCGAGTGCTTTGGCCCGAAGAAAACGCGTATAGTCGGGCTCACGCCGCTCTCGGCCGAGCTCTGTATAAGGGTCTGCGGGATCGTAGCCGGCAACAACGTCGAAAGCACGCGCGCCGTCTTCGACGGTACGCGCCATCGGCCCCGCGATATCGCGGTCGAAGGCGAGCGGGATGACGCCGTCGCGACTGGTGAGCCCGATCGTCGAGCGGATTCCGAAAAGGGCGAGGTGAGAGGACGGTCCCCGAATGGAGTTGCCGGTGTCGGAGCCGAGGCCGAAAACCCCGAAACTCGCAGCGACCCCCGACGCGGTCCCCCCACTCGAGCCCGCGGGAACCCGATCGAGCGCATAGGCATTTGCAGTGATGCCGTAGGACGAGCTCTCCGTTCGCCGTGGGCTGAACGCCCATTCCGCCATGTTCGTCTTGGCTACGACGATCGCATCCGCCTCCCGCAGTTTGCGCACCATGAAGGCATCGTCCGGCGGCAGGCTCCCCATGAGCGCAACCGATCCGCCCGTCGTCGGCAAGTCGTGGGTATCGAAATTGTCCTTCACGAGTATCGGCGCGCAAAAGAGCGGCCTGAGCTCTTCTCCGCTCGCGAGCGCCTGGTCGATCTCGTCAGCGCGCTTGAGTGCTCCGGGGTTGACGACCGTAATAGCAGATAGCCCGCTTCCCCGGTCGTAAGCCTCGATGCGATCGATATGGGCCTGCACGACGAGACGACAGGTCGTACGGCTAGAACGGAGGGCGTCTTGAATGTCCGCGATGGTCGCTTCCACGATCGGGATTTTTTCAGGAGCAGAGGCTTGGCAGCCCGCGAACAACACGATAGAAAGTATCGCGACGATCTTCATGGCCCGAGAGCCTAACATGGCGAGCGGGCGCGGCGCACCGCCGAAGCGCTAGAGCGCCGCCACCGCGTCGGTTAGAATCTTAACAGTGTCCCCATGACCGATTTTCTCCAGTTTTACTGTTCTGCCTGCGGGCAGGCAAACCTCATCGACCGAGCCGAACTCCCGGAAGACGGCATCGATCGGAGTTGTCAAGGCTGTGGCACGTCGACGCTCGTGCGTTTTCAGGACACGTCCGTGGTGGGCTCCGCCCCAGAGGAAGATTCCGAGACACCGCTTCCTCCCTCGCAGGAGATGGGTCTTGGCTACCACGTGCGTCTTCCAACCGGAGAGGTCGCGCAACTCAGCGTGGAAGTGTGCGCCCAAGCTGTTCAGGATGCTCGCGTGCGGCCCTGGGATCTCGTCTCGGAGGACGGGCAACAGTTCCTTCCAGCATCTGAACATCCGGAGCTCGCGAGCCTTTTCGTCGACTCCGATTTCGTTGCCATCGCCGGACACCAATGCGTCAACCATCGAGACGGCGAGCCGGCCGGGACGTGCTACACCTGCGGGCGCAGCTATTGCCGCGACTGCATGAGCTCCCTCATCCAAGTGGAGCCGAAACGATGTCCCGCCTGTAGCGGCTCGGTGCAGCCCCCGGACCCGCGCTTGCGCGAGCGCCCGGCGTGGGAGCGGTGGCGCGAAGTCTTGCGCTACCCCGTCAAGGGTGGTGCCTGGCGCATCACCGCGGTCTCGGGTCTGCTGTTGTGGCTCGCCTCGCTCTCGGTGTACCTCGTACCTCTTTATCTGGTGGCCCTCATTCTGTTCGTCCACGCATGCGTCGATTCGATGGGCGGAGGGAAAAAGCTCGTGCTGACAGCAAACACGAATTTCAAGAAACTTTACGACCGGGCCGCCGAGGCAGCCGCGTTCACGATCGCCTTCCTCAGCGTCATCACCGTCATTCAGCTCTACGCGTCTCCGTCGGCACACGTGCTTCTCTGGCCTCCCATCACTGTGATCTTCTTCGCGTACTACCCGATGGCGGTCGGCCTCTTGCTACTCGACACTGACAAGAGGCGGGCGCTGCAACCCCGCTCTGTCGTCAAAGCCCTCCGCGAGCTCAAAGAGGACTGCCTCCTCGCCGTGCTGCTACTCATCGCGATCTCCGTCTTGGCGTTGGCGGGACAGACGATCGCGACCTTCGTTCCGTATCTGGGCCCGCTCGTCGCCGCCCTCTCTCTCGCCTATGCGACCCTCGCGCAAGCGCATACTCTCGGCTCATTGCTCTATTTGCATCGCGAGCGGATCCAAGCGGCCTATCAATGAAGCTCGAGTTCACGTCCCGCCAATCGGGGACGGTCGCCGCGGCGGCTACGGCACTCGCCGCCGGTGTGATTCTATCCGTCGCGCTCGGGGTCTTCTTCTTGCTAGCGCGCTTCGTGGCCATTTTCTCGAGCGTATTTCTACCTCTGTTCGTCGCGATCATTCTCGCGCTCGTGCTCCGACCGGTGCAACAATTTTTTCAGGAGAAGCTGCACGCGCCACCCGCCGCTTCCACGGCGCTCGTATTCGTCTCCATCCTGGTGCCCGTCGGACTATTCTCTTGGTTCTTTGGCCTGCTCGCGGCGTCGCAAATATCGGAGCTCGTCGGAAAATTGCCGGAGTTCGCGGACCGCGCGCAGGTTTTCGTCGAGACACACTGGCCGCAGGTCAAGCAGTTTTGGGACCAGTACGGGATGACGGGACGCATGCAGCAACTTGTGACGGAAGAGGCCAATGCGATCTGGAACGCAGCGACGATGGTGACCCGCTCGGCCTTCTCCGCCGGCGCGAGCGCGTTTCGGAGCGTGGCTGCCGCGCTCAGCTGGTTCGTGCTCCCGGTCTATCTCGCGTTCTTTCTGATGGCTCCGCCCTTTCCCCGAAAAGACTGGAACGAGCTATTGCCGTTTCTGAAAGAGGATACGAGAAACGACGTCGTCTACTTGATCCGGGAATTCATCGATATCGTCGTGTCCTTCTTCCGAGGTCAGCTCATCGTCGCGTTCGGCCAGGGGCTTCTCTTTGCCGTGGGCTTTACGCTGGTCGGACTACAGCACGGCTTCATCCTTGGCCTCTTGCTCGGTTTTCTCAACATCATCCCCTTCCTCGGCAGCATGATCGGCCTCGCCATCGCGCTCCCGCTCTCGTTCTTTCAACCAGATGGCGGCGCCGTCCGGCTCACGCTCGTGCTCGTGGTTTTTGCCATCGTACAATTGATCGAAGGCTATTACCTCACCCCGAAAGTCATGGGGGAGCGGACCGGCCTTCACCCGCTCGCGATCATCGTGGCCTTGTTCTTCTGGGGGACGGCCTTCGACGGCATCGCCGGAATGGTGCTCGCGATTCCTCTCACGGCCTTTCTCGTCGTATTTTGGAGGTTAGCGAAAGCCAAATACATCACGGAGATCGTGTAAGCGCCATGACGCTCAGCCTGAAGCAACTGAAACGCCTGAAAGGCCTGAAAGGATTGAAACAGTGGATCTTCTTCTTGGCAGCGCTTCTCGTCGCTAGCTCGCCAGCGTTTTCACAAGATGACTGCTCCGTCGTCGGGCAGAACACTTTCGTCAGGCAAGTTCCCGACGAGTACTACCTCTGGTACCGCGAGCTCCCCGATGCGAGCCCGTCCCTTTACGACTCCCCCGAGGCCTATCTCGCGGCCGTGCGCTTCCGGCCCGTCGATAGAAGCTTCAGCTACATCGCTTCCGCTCAGGCCACGACCGCCTTCTACTCGAACAGCCAGTTCATCGGCATCGGCTTCGGCTCCAGGCTACTCTCCCCCGAAGAGTATCGAATCGCCCAGGTGTTCCCGAACAGCCCAGCCTCGGATGCGGGGCTCGCGCGCGGAGATTATCTGCTTGCCGTCAACGGACGCCCCGTCCCGGAACTCATCGCGAACGGTGAGCTCGGCGCCGAGCTCGGTCCGTCCGAGATCGGCTACACTCTCGAGCTGAGCTGGCGCTCCCTGACTAGACGGGAGTCGAGCGCGGTGGTCACGAAGCGTCCCGTGACCATCCCGACGGTCTCGCAAACGGCCGTGTTTAATGTGAACGGGCTGCCCGTGGGCTACGTCCACTTCCGCAATTTCGTCGAGCCTTCGTTACCAGCGCTGAATGCAGCTTTCGCCGAGCTCCGCCGGGAAGACGTCGTCGATTTGATCCTCGATCTCCGCTACAACGGCGGCGGGCTCGTGAGCGTCGCTCAGCACCTCGCGAGCTTGATTGGCGGCCTGCGCACCAACACGAAGGTCTTTATCGACTACATCCACAACGACAAGCAGACGGCGCGCAATCGCCAGGTACGCTTCGAGCTTCCCGCAGAAGCGATCAGTGCTCCTCGAGTGGTCATCATAACGTCACGCAGTTCGGCCTCCGCGAGCGAGCTCGTCATCAACGGTCTCGATCCGTTCATCCCCGTCACTCTCATCGGACGACGAACGTTCGGCAAGCCCGTCGGCCAATACGGCTTCGAGTTCTGCGAGAAAGTGTTCTTTCCGGTCTCGTTCCACTCCGTCAACTCAGCCGGCGAACGCGAGTATTACGGCGGCCTCCCCGTCGATTGCTCCGTCCGCGACGGGATCAACAAACCGCTGGCCGACCCGGAAGAAGCCTCACTCGCAGAAGCGCTCTACCATCTCAGGAACGGCGCGTGCAGCCCAGACGTCGCTCAAAGACTCGAGACGACGGACCGGGGCCGCTTCGTCGAGCACACGGGCTTCGGCCAAATCATCAACGCCTGGTAAGCTCCATCAACGTCGCGAACGCGTCACGCTCCACATCCTCGAGCGCTCAGCGACCCCTTGCGAAAGCCGCGCGAAGAGCTGGCGCGCGCCATCCGTGGGCGGCGCGTCACCCATCGAGGCGAAGTTCAAGAGCCGGGCCAGTTTGCTGTCGATGGCCGTCGGATAGTTGATGAGATCTTGTCCGGCCCGCGCGCGGTACTGCACGAGCCGCTCTTCGAGCGGGTACAGCTTGTGGGTTTTTTTAGGAGTCGTGAACGATTTGCGGGGCCTCGATGCAGTGCTACACTGAGCCTAGTGCAGATCGAGTGGGATCTGGAGAAGGCGGCCTTCAAACCAGTCGAAACACGGAGTCTCCTTCGAGGAAGCTGTTTTCGTCTTCGGAGATCCACTCGCGACGACGGTAGCGGACCCTGAACACTCGGTCAGCGAGGAGCGGTACCTCACGACAGGGATGTCGAGCGCAGGGCGCGTGCTGATCGTCTGGCACACGGAGCGTGCGCAAGCGCTCCGTATCATCGGCGCACGCGAAGTGACCCCGACGGAGCGAAGAATCTATGAGTCAGGAGAATAACAAAGAAGCGGACGAGATGAGGGTCGAATACGACATCTCGGGTGGTGAGCGCGGAAAGTACTACGATCAATATCAGGCGGGCACCAACGTCGTTCTTCTCGAGCCCGATGTGGCCGCCGTCTTTCGCGACTCGGAAACCGTGAACCGTACCCTACGCATGCCGATCGATGTGGCCCGCAGTAACGCTGGGGAAGACGCGGTCGATCGCCGGAAAGAGCGTTTCGACCGGCCAGCACAGATGGTTCCCAGGAACGCCGTTTCTCCCTCTTGGCAAGACACCGCAGTGCACATGACCCACCGATCAAGACCGTAAAGCAGATAAGATACGGCGACGGCACGGAGGTGCGCTATGTATCTACTCGCCTTTATCTTGAGCTCCGCGATGCTCACGCAGGCACCAGCGGAAGAGCCTTTCTGGCGGCCCGTCGTCATGGGCACCCACGGCATGGTGGCCGCCGAGCACCCGCTCGAAGCCATGGCCGGGATGAAAATCCTGGACGCCGGTGGTAACGCCATCGACGCAGCGGTCGCCGTCTTCTACATGACGACCGTGGTAGAGCAGCACCAAGCGGGTCTCGGCGGAGACGGATTCATCCTTGCTTACATCAAAGAAGAGGACCGTGTCGTCTTCTTCAACGGCACCGGTCCTGCGCCCGCGCGCGCGACCGCCGAGTTTTACCGAGAGCTCGGTGAGATACCGAACAAAGGACCGTATTCCACGGATGTTCCCGGCGCGGCGGGCGGCTTCGATCTCGCGCTCTCGAAATACGGCACGATGAGCTACCGCGAGCTCCTCGCACCTGCCATCGAAGCGGCCAAAGGCCACCCACTCGATTTCTGGGCGGCCGCGCAACACGCGCGCAACGTCGGCAAGATCTCCGCTTATCCGAGCTCCGTTGAGATTCTGATGAAGGATGGACGCCCGGTCGCCGCGGGAGAGCTCTTCGTGCAGACCGATCTAGCCCATACACTCGTAACCATCGCGAAAGACGGCGCGGACGTGTTTTACCGCGGCGCGCTCGCGCGCAAGAGCGCCGATTTTTATGCCGAGCAAGGCGGCCTGCTCAGCGCGGACGACCTCGCCAAATACGTAGCCGAACAAGCGGAGCCCATCCACACAGCCTATGCGGGTCTCGATGTCTACCAGAGCGCGCCCAACTCGCAAGGCATCGTCATGCTCGTAGCACTCAACATTCTCGAAGGCTACGACCTCGAGGCGCTCGGCCATAACAGTGTCGAATATCTGCACGTCGTCACCGAGGCGATGAAGCTCGCCTTTGCCGATCGCAATCGCTATGTCGGCGATCCCCGCTTCGTCGATGTCCCCACAGAAGCGCTTCTTTCGAAAGGCTACGCCTCCGCCCGGCGGAAACTCATCCGGAGCGATCGCGCAATGGTCGTCGCGCCGCCGGGCGACCCGAGAAACGGCAAAGCACTTCTCGAAGGCGACCGCCCCGAATATGCGAGCGGCGCCGAGCCGATTACAGAGCCCTCTCAACCAGAGAACCTCGATGGCGAAACGTCGTCATTCTCGATCGCCGATCGCTTCGGAAACCTCGTCTCCGTGACCCATAGCGTGAATTCAGGCTTCGGGAGCGGGATGGCCGTCGAGGGAGGAGGGTACTTTCTCAACAACCGCATGCCCTATTTCTCCCTCGAAGAGGACGACGTCAACGTTCTCGTTCCCGGCAAGCGCACGCGGCACACGGTCAACCCGGCGCTCGCACTGAAAGACGGCAAGCCCTATCTCGCGTGGAACACGCCGGGTGGCGACAACCAGCCCCAAGCGATGCTGCAAGCGTTTCTAGCCATCGTCCACTTCGGTGCGAATGTGCAGCAAGCCGTGGAAGCGGCCACCGTCACGTCGAGCGCTTTTCGCGCCTCGATGTATCCGGGAAGGATGCGCGGCATACTCACGATGCCAGCCGGGCTCGGAGAGCACGCGGCCAAAGGTCTCGCCGCCAAGGGCCACCGCGTCGAAGTGCTCGAAGCGCAGCAGCCCTACATGCAAGCAGCTTCGGGCGCAGGCGCGGTCAAGATGCTGATGATCGACCCGGAAACAGGCACCTTCTACGGCGGGGTGAGCCCGGCGAAAAGCGACTACGTTCTCGGCTGGTGAGCGTCATGGCGACCGAGACTTTTCCTTTCTCTTTCGCCTTTCATTAATCTTTCGCTGGATGAAATCCGGCCCGTAGGCACGCTCCGCCTCCAACAAATTATGCGCCGGGCATAATGCCGAGTCCGTGATTATGCCGAGTCGGACGGCCTGAGGCGCTTTGCGACTGCCTTTCAAGGGGTTTTGGTCGGCATAATCCCATCCATTTCTTTGTGCCATGGTACGGCCTTCCGGGCATGTGCCCGGGGAAGGAGGTCCCATGGCGATCGTGCCGAAAATCCGTTTTCCCGGCCAGCTTGCGCCTTACATCGGTGAAGTGTGGTCGTACCTACTCGCGCAGGGCTGTACACCGCTTGTTAGCCAGTGCAAATTGCGGCTAGCGAGCCAACTAAGTCGCTGGCTTGTCGACGCCGGGGTGCGGCTGAGCGCTCTTACGCGTGAACATGTCGAGGCGTTTTTTGGCGAGAGAAGACGTGCTGGTTACAGAAGGAATGTAACGCCACGGTCGCTCGATGCGATTCTGCGGTATCTGGAAGCAAAGGGAGTTGTGTCGCTTCCGGAATCTGTGGTGCCGCGCAGCGCGGGCGACGATCTTTTGGATGAGTACGAACAGTTCCTGGTCAAAGAACGTGGGCTCCAAGCTTCGACGGCCCGCGGCTATTATCGTTCCTACGCCAAGAAGTTCCTATCGCATCGGTTTGACTCGAATAGCCTTGAACTCAGCTGCCTGAGCGCTAACGACATCACCGGTTTCATCCTGCACGAGTCTGAAACATCGAGCGTAGGCACCACGAAACTTATGGTCAGCGTGGTGCGTTCACTACTTCGCTTCCTGCATCTTCGCGGCGATCTCCAAAACGATCTGGTGGGTGCTGTACCTGCAGTTGCGGGTTGGCGGCAAGCGGGTGTACCCAAGTTCATTTCGCCTCGAGAGCTTCAACAGCTTCTGAAGAGTTGCGACCGCCGGACCCAAGTGGGTCGCCGTAACTTCGCCATCATGCTTCTGCTGGCGCGACTCGGACTTCGTAGCTGCGAGGTGGCGGCTATTGAACTGGACGATATCGATTGGCGCGCAGGCGAACTCGTTCTCCATGGCAAAGGCGATGCCGACGCACGGTTGCCCCTGCCCAGTGATGTTGGACAAGCGATTGCTGGATATCTGCAACGAGGACGTCCATCCGCATTCTCAACATCTAGATCGCTTTTTCTTACCACTCGGGCGCCTTATCGGCGTTTGACTGGCCATCGCGTTACTGCGAGCGTCGCGGACGCTTCAGCGTGTGCGGGCCTACCTCGAATCGGCGCTCATCGTCTCCGCCATACTGCAGCAACGCAGATGCTCCGCCACGGAGCATCGCTCACCGACGTTGCGCTTGTTCTGCGACATCAAAGCATTGATACAACTGCCATCTGCGCCAAAGTCGACCACTCTACTTTGCGGGAACTGGCCCAGCCATGGCCAGGGGGTGACGCATGAACGAGCTTGGACTCGCTCTCGACTCCTACTTGGCTGTGCGTCGTGCTCTCGGCTTCAAACTCGACAGAGCCGAGTACGAGCTCGGCAAGTTCGTCGAATACGCGCGACAACGGCATTTCTCGATCGTGACGACAGCGTTAGCTTTGGATTGGGCCACCCAGTCGAACAACGCCGCGCCCATCACGCACGCCAAAAACCTCAACGCCGTGCGTGGTTTCGCGCGGTATCTGCACGCATCGGACCCGAGGCACGAAGTTCCACCCGTCAAACTGATCCCGTATCACACGTTTCGACACGAGCCGTATATCTACTCGGACAAGGAGGTTACAGCTCTAATCGAGGCAGCCCACTCCATTCACCATCCGTTCAAGGTCATCACCTATACCACTCTGTTTGGTCTGCTTGCTGTTACCGGGATGCGCCTCGGCGAAGCCCTCGCGCTCGACGTTGACGACTTCGACTACAACGACGCCGTGCTCACCATTCGCGACTCCAAGTTCCAAAAGTCCCGCCAACTACGCTTCATTCGACAACCCGGGATGTGCTCCGCGCCTACGCTCACAAACGCAATGAGTTCATTTCAAGACCTCGAGGACCGAGTTTCTTGATGTCGACCACAGGAACGCGGCTCATAAGCCAAAACGTTCACGCTACCTTCTGGAAACTCCTCCAAAAAGCCGGCCTGTACGAGCGTCGACCGCGGATTCACGATTTACGCCACTCGTTCGCCGTCAACACGATTCGCCGCTGGTACGAGGCCGGACTAGACGTTGAGCCGCGAGTTGCTTCTTTGTCAACCTACCTCGGTCATGTCAATCCGACGTCAACTTACTGGTACCTGACCTCCACGCCTGAGCTGATGGCGCTTGCGTCAAAGCGGCTCGAACGCGCTATGGGGAAACTGCCATGACCACTCTCGACCTTTGCTCGAAGCCTTCTTTCTTGATCGACTACTCCGGCAACAACAGGCTAGCCCTAACACCATCGCTTCTTATCGTGACACTTTTCGCCTCCTCCTCGCCTTCGCCGAAAAACATCTCCTCAAAGCCCCTTCCGCACTACTCCTCTCCGATATCGATGCTCCTTTCGTTGGCTCGTTTCTCGACTACCTGGAAGCGGAGAGGAAAAATAGCCCCCGCTCTCGAAACAATCGCCTCGCCGCGATCCACTCCTTCTTCCGCTTCGTCGCGTTCATAGAGCCAGCACATAGTGCCCTCATCCAGCGCGTGCTCGCCATCCCGCTTAAGCGCTTTGACCGCAACCTCGTCTGCTTCTTGACACGCACCGAAGCCGATGCCTTGATCGAAGCTCCCGACCGAAACTCTTGGAACGGCGCTCGAGATCACGCGCTCTTGCTCACGATGAGCGAAACCGGGCTCCGTGTCTCAGAGCTCATCAACCTGAAATACGAAGACATCTCTTTTGAGTCCATCGCTCACCTCCGTTGCCGAGGAAAGGGGCGCAAACAACGTCCTATACCTCTATCCTCCAAGACGGTCGCCGTTCTCCGGAACTGGCTCTGTGATTAGCCAGGATCATGACCCCACTTGAGGGCGTGTTTTTCAGAAACATTCCCCACCCCATTTTCAGAGACATGACCCCGGCAAAGGGGTGAGTTTTTCAGAAACATGACCCCACTTTTCGGAGTCATGACCCCACCCCTTTGAGGCCGAGCTCGGCTGTGCGAGCCTTCTTGGAAACAAGGAGGTCGTATTGGCATACAGGGAGCACGGTATGTGGGAAGTTCTGGATGTTCTGAAACGGCACCATCGAGGGGAGAGCCAGCGAAGGATAGCTGTAGCGACCGGTCGGGGCCGGAAGACGATTCGCGCGTATATACGAGAGGCGAAGAAACTAGGCTGGTCGAAGGAGGTTCCACCGGATGACGAGTTCGCGTCGCGGGTGGCGCAGCGACGCCAGCCGGGCCCGAGTTCGAGCGAGGCTTCTGCATCGGAAAAGGCGCTACGCGCCCATCATGATCGCATCCAGCAATGGGTGGAAGGCCCCGAGGGAGAGAGGGGCCTGAAGCTCACCAAGGTCCATGAGCTATTGACCCGCGAGGGAGTCGACGTTTCTTACAGCTCGGTGTATCGCTACGCGGTGGAGCAGTTCGGTTTGGCACGGTCCAGGCTGACACTGCGCCGAGCCGAGGTTTCACCGGGTGAGCTCGCCGAAGTGGATTTTGGTCAACTCGGCAAGATCTACGACCCGGAGTCGGATCGGAAGCGACTCGTCTCCCTCTGTGCCAACATCGCTGAGACACTTCGCCCCTTGAAATTAGTGTAGAGGGCGGAGGAGGATCAATGCATGAGTATGTTGATTGAGAGAGAGACCTCGGCGGGATCGGAGGGAGCCCGTAGGGCGACTGGAGATCCCGCCGGCCGCGATGCGGGGGGGGTCCCGGATCCCGAAGTGAGCGAGCAAGCGAAGCGTCGACGCTTTACCGCGGAGTACAAGCTGCGGATAGTGCGTGAGGCCGATGCCTGCAAGGGTGACGGTGACGTTGCTGCTCTTCTGCGTCGAGAGGGCCTGTACTCGTCGCATTTATCGAGTTGGCGCCGCCAACGTGACGAGGTCGCCAAAGCGGGGTTGGCGTCGAGAAAGCGAGGCCGGAAGGCAAAGGCCGAGGATCCACGGGTCAAGGAGCTCGAGCGCGAGAACGCCCGGCTCCAACGTCGCCTGGCTCGGGTGGAGACGATGTTGGAGACCCAAAAAAAAACCTCCGAATTACTGGGGGTCCCCCTGAATCCACTCGACAGCTACGAGAACGACTGATGGTGGCGGCCGAGGAGCTGGCGGGGCAGATTGGGCAGACGACGGAAGCCTGCGAGGCTCTGGGTGTGGCTCGTTCCACGCTGTATCGCAGGCGCCAGGTGACGCCCGAACCGAAGCGGCGTCCTCGGCCGCACCGAGCCCTCGACGAGACTGAGCGCGAGTAAGTCCTCGGGGCCTCGCACTGTGAGCGGTTCGTCGACAAGGCGCCCGCCCAGGTGTGGGCCACGCTTCTGGACGAGGGAACCTACCTCTGCTCGATTCGCACGATGTATCGGATTTTGGAGGAGCACGGCGAGGTCCGAGAGCGCCGGAACCAACGGCGCCATCCGAACTACACGAAGCCGGAGCTGCTGGCCGAAGCGCCCAACCAGGTTTGGTCGTGGGATATTACGAAGCTTCGTGGCCCCGTCAAGTGGACCTACTACTACCTCTACGTCATCCTCGACATCTTCTCCCGCTACGTGGTTGGCTGGATGCTGGCTCACCGAGAAAGTGCGGCGCTCGCGCAACGCCTCATCGCCGAGAGCTGTCGCAAGCAGGACATTGAACCCGACCAGCTCACCCTTCACGCGGACCGTGGCAGCTCGATGAGAAGCAAGCCCGTGGCTCTGCTCCTGGCTGACCTCGGAGTTACCAAGACCCACTCCAGACCTTACGTCTCGAACGACAATCCCTACTCCGAGTCCCAGTTCAAGACGATGAAGTACTGCCCTCAGTTTCCGAGCCGTTTTGGTTCCGCCGAAGACGGCCGGCTGTTCTGCGGCGGTTTCTTCGACTACTACAACTACGAGCACCGGCACTCAGGAATCGGCTTCATGACGCCGGCCGACGTTCACTATGGTCGCGCCGAACAGCTCACCACCGCTCGGCGCCAGATCCTTCTCGAAGCTCATCGGACTTCTGATATGTTCGAAGCCCGTAGGACGCAGACCATGACCGCTGGGAACGAGACCACCCGACTCAACGTCTCACGTCGTGAGCTGCTCAAACGAGTCATCCTCGGTGCAGCGACCGTTGTGCCCGCAAGCTTTGTCATCGAGACGACGAGCGCTCAGGAGTCGTTCGAGACCCTCACATCCGCAGAAGCGGCCACTCTCGAAGCGATCGTCGCGCGATTGATCCCCACGGACGAGAACGGGCCCGGCGCCACCGAAGCCCGCGCCGCGCACTACATCGACCGGGCGCTCGGGAGTGCATTGGCGCCGTCGAGAGAGGCCTATGCTGCAGGCCTCGCCGCCGTGGACGCCCTCGCGCGGCGTACGAAAAACGCCACTTTCGCTCGGCTCGCACGGCAGGAGCAAGACGACATCTTGCGCGAGATGGAGAACGATAATGCCGCCGGGTTTACGCCAAACTCCTCCACGTTCTTCGAGCTCGTCCGAACGCATACGATCCAAGGCACATTCTGCGATCCCCATTACGGAGGGAATGCAAGCTTCGTCGGATGGGACCTGATCGGCTATCCCGGCGTCCGGATCGTGGTCACTGCGGACCAACAGCGCCTCGGTGAATCGCCGCGCCCCTTCACCGATCAGCCTACGATTTCGAGCGTTTCGTGAAAGAAGTCATTCGACGTGGCCGTTAGATTAGAAAAGACGGACGTTGTGATCGTCGGCCTCGGCGCCGTCGGAGGCGTGGCGGCGCTCCCCCTGACAACTGCGGGCCTCGAGGTTACCGCGCTCGAAGCCGGGACTTGGCTCTCCCGCACTGACTTCGCTCCAGACGAGCTGCGGAACAACGTCCGGGGCTGGCCGCGCTCCGTGCAGAAGGCCAATAACGAGATTCCCGTCCATCGCCCAAACGCGTCGGCGCCAGACTCTCCCCGCCGATTGGTTCACCCGATGATGAATGCCGTGGGCGGCACATCGTTGCATTACTGGGGCCAAAGCTGGAGACTGAATCCTTGGGACTTCAAAGTCACGAGTGAAACGCGCCGCCGCTATGGCGCTTCACGCATTCCGAAAGGCTCGACCGTGGAAGACTGGCCGTTCGATCTCGTGGAGCTCGAGCCTTACTACGACCACGCAGAGTACGCACTCGGTATTTCCGGCCAGGCGGGCAACATCCGAGGAAAGATCGACGCGCGCGGCAATATCTTCGAGGCCCACGCCAGCGCGCCTACCCGATGCCCCCGCTCAGAGGCACAGGCTTTACCGACTTGATGGCCTCGGCGGCGCGAAGGCTCGAATGGCACCCGTTTCCCGGACCGGCCGCCGTCAATTCCGAGCCGTACGAGGACCGAGCGGCTTGCGTCTATCATGGATTCTGCAGCCGAGGTGGCTGCCATGTCGGCGCAAAAAATTCCACCGCCGTCTCCACGATTCCCAAAGCGCAAGCCACCGGCCGATTGAACGTCGTGACCGAGGCCCACGTCACCAAAATCAGCGTGAACGGCGACGGCCGCATGAACGGCGTGACCTATCTGATAGACGGCGAGTCCTACTTCCAACCTGCTGCCGCAGTGCTGCTCGCCACCTACACCTACGAGAACGTCCGGACGCTGCTCCTTTCCAAATCGAAGGCATACCCCAACGGTCTCTCCAACAATCACGCTCAGGTCGGCAAGCATTATCTGAGCCACAACACGGGGGCGGGAGTGCTCGCGCTATTTCCGTCGAGCTTGAACACGTGGTACGGCCTCCCGGCCCAAGGTATCGCCGTGGATAACTGGGCCGATGACAACTTCGACCACGCCGATCTCGATTTCGTCGGCGGCGGCAACCTATGGGTCTACACGGAAAGGCAGCCGATCGCGGCGGCGAACATGAACACGTTCGGCCGCGCGCCAAGGTGGGGCTCTCGGTGGAAAGCGTTCATCAAGGAGAACGCGGATCGCTGGACCGGCTCTTATCTCCAAAAGACGACGCTTCCCTACGAGGACAATTACCTGGACCTCCACCCCACCGTGAAGGACCCGCTCGGCTTCCCGGTATGCCGGATCACGGCCGACTTCAAAGACAACGAAAAGCGGGCAGCCGCGTTCATCCAAGACAAGATGGTTCAGTGGTTCATGGAAGCCGGCGCCGTCGAGACGGTCAGGCAATCCATCGGCACGATGGGACCCACCACCCATGCCTATGGCGGGACGCGCATGGGCGACGACGCCGACGCGAACGTTGTCGACCGCTGGGGATTCTCCCATGAGGCACCGAATCTCGGGATCCTCGGTGCGTCGGTGATGGGGACGAGCGGCGCACACAACCCCACCCTCACAGCGCAGGCGCTCGCGTGGCGGACAGCCGCTCACCTCATCGAGAACTGGCGCACGATCTCGAGCTAACGCGAGCTTTCGTCACCGAGCTGGCCGTTGCCATCATTTGGAGTTCGCGATGCCCGCGATCCGTTCGTCGCCTCCTATTTGAGATAGTCGTCGTTGCCCCGAGCGACGGGAACGCCTCGCGGACATCATTGATGAAGCCGACGAAGCCCCCTACCGCAAATTCATTTTTCGTTAAGAACGAGACCCTCTCGTTTCAACGATCGCCGCCTCGCGACTTCGCGCCGGACTTGGCGAAACCTCGACTCACCGTGTGCGGAGCGGAAGCCGTGCCGGTCGCGCCCGTATCCGTCTTGCCACCATCGAAGATTTCGATCGAGCCAGCCTCAACGAGCTTTTTGATGCCCGGATGCGCCGCGGCGTCGTCACGTAGCTGCCCGGTCCTGCCGGGGCCGAGGTGAAGCGATTTTCCGCGAGGCAGCGGGATCTTGAGCGGCATTCGCGTCTTGTTTGTCACGGTTTTCATGCCGCCATTTTACAAGATCCATACACAGTTCAGGCAACGGAGGATGCGGCTCGTCTCAGCAATGCGATCTGTCCACCATGGTAAAGATTGTGTTGAACGACCCCGTGCAAAAGATGATAGACCGTCCCGCCAGTACCGATGACGGCGCCGTCGAGCCGGCTATCGTCGAGCTCGGCAAGTGTTTCCTTCAGGTGGACGTGGCTCGCTTCGAGCTCCGCCAAGAGCGCCGTCCATGCATCGGCGCCGTTTGGCCAATCTTCCTCCGGAGGCAAATCGCTCCCCTCCCCGTTCACCCGGCGGATAGCCTCCTTCTCCCACGCCACGATATGAAGCACGAGCTCCCGTATCGAGTGCGTGTCCGCGATCGGCCGCGCCGACGCCGTGTCCGCGTCGACACCCTCGAGAAGCTCCTTCAGTGACGGCCCGTGCCACGCGTCACCGCTATACGCGCGGCGCAGCTGATCGCGAATCCTCTCCATCTCGCTCATGTGCGTTTCACCATCATGAGCGTTCGATCGTCGCTGGGCTCACCGGGCGCGAAGCGCGCGAGCTGATCGGCAACGGTCGAAGCGATCACCTGCGCCGGCGCGTCGGCTTCGGCGTCAACCCAGCGAACGATGTGGCGCTCATCGAAAATGTCGCCAGCGCTGTTCTCGGCTTCAGTGAAACCATCGGAAAACAGCGCCAAGACATCACCCGGGTCGAGCTGGACGCTCTTTTCGGCGTAAGTCGCATTCTCGAGAGCACCGAGCACGAGGCCCGTCGAGTCGAGCGTACGCCACTCGCCGCAGGCGCGCCGGAGTAGCGGCGGAAGATGGCCGGCATTTGCATAGCGCAGCTCCCCGCTATCGGCATCGAGACTCCCGTAGAAGACCGTTGCCAGTCGGCCTGGAGAGGCGCTGTCGAGAAAATACCGATTGGCTTTCTGGAGCACAGCCGCCGGCGACGACACCTCCGGCACGAGCGCTTTGAACGAACCCTGAAGCCCCGTCCGGAGAAGCGCAGCGGGGATCCCCTTCCCCATCACGTCCCCGAGAAGCAGCGTGACACGGCTGCCCTCGGCGCGCACGTCGTAGAAGTCACCGCTGATTAGTCGCGACGCGCGGTAGTGCAGGCCGACTTCCCATCCGGGTACGAACGGGATCTGCGGCAGCAAAGCACGATCGAGGCGCTGCACCTGGTTGGGGTCCTTTTGGAGCCGTTCTTTATCGGCCTTGGGCATGCAGTCGAGGCAAACTTCGCTCGTCGGATAGATCGAGACGAGCTCGGGTTCCACGACACCGTCGCAGTGACGGCAGGGATGTTCCAATACAGTCGCTTGGGTTGCCATTAGCTTCTCCTCTTGTTGATGAATGTTCGCGTCGTGCTAGTGCCCTCTGCCGGATCGATCCCTTCGATCTCCATTAAGGCTTTCTTGATGTCCAAGCCACCCGTGTAACCTCCCATGCCGCCGCCGGAAGCGACGACGCGGTGGCACGGGATGACGATGGCGACGGGGTTCCGACCGAGCGCGTTGCCGACGGCGCGCTGAGCCTTCGGCCGCCCGATACGCTCAGCTACATCCGTGTAGCACGCGCACTCGCCGAAACGGATCTCGTTCGCAGCTTCGAGCACTTGCCTTTGGAACGGCGTCCCCCATCGGATGTCGACCGGGAGCTGAAAACGCTTGCGCTTACCTTCGAAATATTCGACGAACTGACGGCGCTCGCGGTCGAGCTCACTGGCCGCTTTTTCGGGCAAGAGCTCGCGTTTTTCGAGGTCGTTGACCAACGCGTCCTCCGACCGTCGGAAGCTGGCGAGGCAGAGACCCTTTTGCGTTCTAGCCAGAAACATCTTGCCGAACGGCGCGTCGATCCAACCGTAATGCACGCGGACGGGGTCGAAGCTGCTCCTGAGCGCCTCGTGGGCTCGCTTCCATTCAGGCGCGCTCGGCGTGGGAAGCTCGGGATTCTGCATCGTCATGATTCCTCTCGTTTCAGTCCATTCCGGACTTTCTTCATGGCTTGATAAACCTGCGCCCGCGCGTTCTCCGGGCTCATACCCAGAATCTCGGCAACGTCACGATACGGCAAGCCCTCGTACTTCTTGAGTAGAAGCGCCGAGCGCTGCCGCGGCGTGAGGTCGCGAACGACGTGGGCGAGCACTCGCGCGAGCCGCCGTGTCTCCGATAGATCGTCAGGGTGGCCGTTGGCATCGTGCACCTCCGCGGCGGCGTCGATGGGCGAGGTGCCTCGCAATCGTTTGGATCGAAAATGGTTCAGGACTTGGCGATGCGCGATGCGGTAGAGCCAGGCGCGGTGATTGGCGTCTTTCGGCAGTCGCGGAAACGCCTTAAATGCCCGCAGAAACGTATCTTGCAGCAGGTCCGCCGCGTCGTCGGGATTTCCCGTCATCCGGAAGGTGTAGCGGTAGATTTCCTTCTGGTAGCTTTCGAGGATCTCTGCGAACCGCGCTTTTCCGGGCATCTAGTCTGTATAACACCCGAGAACGCGAAATGTGAAAAGCTCGGGACAATTATCTCGACTATCTCGTCTCTTTAACATGAAGACGGCAAAAAACGAAACCTCCCAACGGCACCATGATAGCTCCCATTTGCTATTCTAAAGGTAGATCCACGAACGAACCGAGCTTCCACGCGCGGGCTCGACGCCCGCGACCCGAGCGATTCTGCATGTCTGACCGCTACATTCTGATCGTCGATCCAGACGAGTCGTTCCGTGAACGTCTATCACATCTCCTTCCATCTAAAGGAGTTCGTCTCGTGTTCGTCGAGGAAGACGATCGCGAAACACTCACGCTTCTCCATCGGCACCGTCCCAAAATCGTCTTCATCAGCGTAGAGCTCCCCGATAAGGTTGGGTTCTCGGTGTTCACCAAAGTCAAGAAGGCGCAGCGGAACCTGCCGGTCGTGCTGACGACGTCGACGGTCGAGAAAGCCGAGATGAAGCTCCACGGGAAGCT
The DNA here is from genome assembly GCA_965197495.1 of Candidatus Marinacidobacterales bacterium. Taxonomy (GTDB): domain Bacteria; phylum Acidobacteriota; class Vicinamibacteria; order Marinacidobacterales; family SMYC01; genus SMYC01. The sequence goes on along the minus strand of OZ240210.1, from coordinate 5,987,350 downwards.
CCGTATCCACGCGGAGGCCTACTTCGACAAGCGCGAGCTGACGGACGAGCAGCTCGTCGAGATTCTCGAGGCACGGGGGTTCTCGCTGGCTGAGCCGAGCGACGAGGTTTCGGTTGGAGACTCGACCACCGCGCCCGAAGAGGAAGAGGCTGCGCCTGAAGCCGGAGCTGGTGAACTCGACGAAGCGCTCGACACCGAGGCAACGGCCGAGAAACCTGAACGGCGCGAGGCGGATATCGATCCGAGGCTCACACAGTTTCTCGATCTCGAAACCGCGGCGATCTTCGACGAGATTGACGAAGAAGCATCCGAGTTCTTGCGCCCGTCACCGACGAACACGGGAGACGTATCGCCCGAACGGCTCGCCGAGATCGAAGACCTCGTCGCGCGACTCGAGGAGCAGCTCCAGCAAGCGCGCAGCGACGCAATGAGCTCGCCATTCTCGAGCGAGTTCGTCACGTTGCGCGAAGCAGCGAACCGCAAAGAGGAAGAAATTGTCGCGCTCAAAGAGACGATCAACCGTCGCGACGGTTACGTGTTGGTCGTCAAGCGCAAGCTCGCCGAGCTCAGCAAAAAGCTCGTGGATGCACAAAAAGACCGCGAACAAAGCGCGGAGGAAGCGACCGAGCTCGAGGAGCGCCTGGACGGCACGCAGAACAAACTGGAACACGTTGCCCACGAGCTCGAGGAGCAACAGCGGCTCCACGAGCGCGACGTCGAGGCTCTCAAGGAGGTCCTGTCGGAGGAGCAAGTCCGGGTGACGGTCACGCGTCACGACCTCGAAGGCCAGATCACGGAGCTACGCGCGGAGCGGACCCAGATCGTTCAGGAAGGCGAGGAGTCACGACAGAAAGCGCTCAAGGAGCTCGAGAAGATCCTCCGAGAGGAAAAAGCGACAGCAATCGCCGACCTCAAGGAGAAAAACACAAAAAAACTGCACCAGGTCGAGGAAAGCCTTGGTCGAACACTCTCGGAAGCTCGCATCGAGAACGAAAAGGAGGTCGCCGCGCTGCACGAAACGCATATCGAGGCTCTCGAGCGCGCCGCGGCCGAAGCTCAGGAAGCGATGCGCGACGCGGCGGCCAGGAGTGCCGAAGGCCTCGAGCAGTCGAACGAGCAGCGGGTCGCCGAGCTCGCGCAGGCTGAGCAGAAACGTACCGCGGATCTCGAAGCCGCCGAAAAGCGTCACCGTGACAAGGTAGAAGCGCTGATCCAAAAATACGGAGCTGAATGCGAAGAGCTCGAAAAGAAAGCAGACGCCGCGGTCAAAGCCAATGAAAGCATGGTGGACGAGGTCGACGCGAAGGTCCAGAACGTCCTCAAGAGCTGGGAGAAGGAGCGGCAAAGCCACCACGCGACCCGGGAGCGCTACGAGAAGGACCTCGCGGAGCTTCACGCCGAGCACGCCACACACTTGGAGCGGGCCGAGGAGGATCAGTTCTCGGTGCTCGCGGGGCTGACGCAGAAGTTCCGCGACGAACGGACCCGGGCGCTCGAGGCCGAGCGCACCGTAGGAGAGCAAAAGCTCGAGGAGCTCGCCCGCGAGCGCGCTGCTGCGCTCGCATCGCGCGACAAACGGCACCAGGAAAAGTTGGCGAGCCTGACGGCGACCTACGAAAGTGCGCTCGCCGCGAAGGACCGGGAAAACGAGCAAAAAATCGCGGACGCCGTCGAGCGCGCGAAGAGCTCGCTCACCAAGGAACATGAGGAAGCTCGGCAGAGCCACGCGAATCAGCTGGCTTCACTCAGGCAGAGCAAAGAGCAAGACATCGCTCGTCTCCAGGCGAGCTACATGGAAGCGCTGGCCAAGAAGGATCAGGAAGCGCAACAGGCTCTGCGAGAGGCCGTCGAGCAGGTCAAAGCCGACACCGGCGACCAGATCGAGCAACTTCAAAAGAAGCATACCCAAGCGCTTGCGGCCCTCCGCAAAGACTCCGAGGACGAGCTCGCGACCCTGGAAGAGGTGCATCGGAGCGCCGTGTCGCAGCAAGAAAGCGCTGGCCGCACGACTCTAAGGAGCGTCGAGGACGAACGGGACGAGGCTCGGGTGATGCTCGATGGCGTCCGCGCCGAGATGGCGGAGATGGCGGCCCAACACCGCTCGAGCTTGTCGGTGCTCGAAAAACAGCACAAGGCCGAGCTTATAGATCTCAAGAACGAGGTAAAAGCCAAGTCCTCGTAGCTCGAGGACGAGAAGCAATTCCTCGCGTCCTCCGTCGAGAAGCTGAAACGTCTGTCAAGCGGAGAGCTCAAGCGAGGCATCGACGCGCTCGCGCACGAAAAGCAGCTCCACCAGGCCACCCGCGAGCGCTACGAGCGGCGGGTGTCGGAGCTCAAGGGTCGGCACGCTGAAGGCCTCAAGCGCGTCGAGAACGACTGGATGCAGAAGCTCGAGCACCTCGAGAAGAATCTCGACGAGCGGATCGAAAAGGCCGACTCGGGGGCGGAACGCGACTGGAAGGCCAAGCTCGAGAAAGTCCGCCTGCAGCACGAGGACGCTATCACTTCGCTTCGCAAAGAGTTCGAGACGGAACTGGCCACGTCGAAGCAACAGGTCCACCGTGCCAGTGGGCTCGAGGAGTCTTATCAGGAAGTTGCCCGCGAGCTCACTGAGGTGCAAGGCCAGCTGGAGTCACTGACTCGGGAGTTGGCTGACGCGCACAAGGAGCTCGGAGAGCGCGACAAGCTCATCACGAAGCACGCGAAAAAAGTCGCCGATGACAAAGAGACGATCGACTCACTGAAAACAGTGATCAACGATTTCTCGCGCTCTCTCGATGGCTACTTGCAGGATCGGCACGATCAGGATCAGACGATTTCGTCGCTCAAGGAAGTCATCGCGGACATGTACCGAAGCATCGATGGGAGGAAAGGGCAGAATTAGATCAACATCCAGCGTCCAGAATAGCGCACTTCGCGCGCGTAGCTCGCCGGGCGAAACAGTGGGGGCAGAGCCGTGGTCGAGAGTTCCGGAATGCTCGCGCGACTCAGTCGGACTGGATGCTGAATGCTGGATGCTGCGGAGCTTCTCTAACAGCTCATCGGCGATCTCCATCTCTTCCTTCGCCGAGAGCAGGTAAACGGGCAGGGTAGACCGGTAATTTTCGCAGGCTTTCAATAAGAGCTCGACTTCCGCCGCCTGTAGATCTACCCGGCAGCCGTCGGCGGGAACACTGTCCCCTCCATCGTCCCGCCGGGCAGATCCATTTTCTGGCATCCTCGCCGAACGCTCAGCTTTCTTTGCGAGAAACCCCGTCGGGGGTTTTGGTAGCCGAAGCGGCCGGCGGCACAGCGGGCTTTGCCTTGGCTTTCGAGCTCGGAACCGCCGCCTTCGGGCGATCTTGAGCCACGTGAGCGCTGTGCCGGGGGGGAATCCCTTGACGGTCCCCGACGCTGACGAGAAGCACTGGCGGAATCACGTCCGCCATACGCTTCCGGTCATCGAAGAACGCGTTCCGGATGCCGGAGGTGTGCATCGCGACTTCTTCCATCTCGGAGTCATCGCCGTCTTCGAGAGCCGCAATCTTATCGAGCACCTCGAGGATCGCGCGGTTCAGCGGATCGTCCTGCCCCTTCTCTTTGTCCAAGTGCTTGCCAATCGCGTTGGCGTCCGCAATCGACAGTGGGTAGATGCGGTAGCCGTCACGAGGCGAGCTGTAAACGGACTGGAGCACACCGAGGATCACCGAGAGATTCTTCGGGTAGATTTCGCCTTTGTGCCAGCGCGTCATCATCGCGAGGATACGGCCGACGATGTACTTGTTCGGCTGCACACCCGAGAGGAGCAAGAACGGATCCCGCTCACCGATGAGGGCGTCGATGACCCAATGGTTCTCGATCTCGAGCATCCGCAAGAACACCGGATAGTTTTCCGGCGTGATGCCGGAACTGCTCAGAAACTGCGCGTAGGTTATCGCAGCTTCAACCGCTTCGGTGGACCGGCAGCCGAAGACACCTTGCAGCCGCCGGCTCTCGATATCTCCGATGCGCTCCTCGTTGGGCAAGCCGATAATCTCGGCCCAAATTCTTACTGCTTCCATTGCCTGAGCCATTTTTTTTTCCTCTCGCTTCTCAGTCTGCGAACAGCTGCTGCGGCGGGACTTCTTCTTGCCGGTAGTCGCCGCGAACCAAGAGCACCTGCGGGATGCAATCCTCGAGGGCTTTGGTGTTGTCAAAGAAGTTGCTTCTGATCTTGAGGGCCTGGCGAGCCACTTGTTCCATGGACTCGTCCCAGCGCAGTCCCCCGAGCGTACCGATGCGATCGAGGATGTCGAGGATGCAGCGGTTCCGCGAGTCGTTCTGATCTTTTTCTTTCTCGAGGTGTTTGCCGAGGTTGTCGATGTCGGCAACGCTCAAGTGATAGATCTTGTAGCCGTCTCGTGGCGAGCTGTAGGTGTTCTGCAGCACGCCGAGCACGATGGCGAGCGTCTTGGAATAGATACCGCCGGCGCGCCAACGCGTGAGCAGTTGAAAGCACTTCGAGCCAGGTAAACCTGAAAGCTCGGCCGCTCCTCAAATCGTGTGCATGAGGCGCCTTAAGAATGGTCACAGAGAAAGTATGAACAAGATCCTCGTTTCTGAGCGGTTAGAGGCTAATCTCGAATGCGGCTTCTGGGGAGGGGCCGCTCGGGGACGTCTTCGAGAAGACCGCCGGCGCCGAGCGCGACGATATCCTCACACGTCAGCCGGTCAGCGGCAAGGAGGCGCGGGAGGACCCAGTCCACCACGTTCGTTTTGCGGCTCCTGGCGCAGCCGGGCGCACCGAGCACCGGGATCTCACCGATATAGGCCAGCATCAGGAGGTTTCCGGGATCCACGGGAGCGCCCACCGTCTCGACATCGCCACCAGCTCTCTCGACCGCCCGAGGTGTGATGTCGTGACGGTCCATAATCGCGGTCTCGCCCGCGAGCACGATGAGCTCCACGCCCTCGTCACACTGTTGCTCAATCGCCCGCGCGAGCGCTTCTTCGCCGCTAGCGTCCTCGAGCGTCACATAATCCCGATCGGAAACCTCGGCGCCGAGCGACTCGATCCTTTCGACGAGCGGCGAGAAGCTCTCGGTCAACGCGGCCTTCGCGGACGGCGAGCCCGAAAGGATCAGCCCGACCCGGCGACGGGGCAGCTCATCCACACGAAGGAGCGGGACACCGCCCCGTGCCTCGGCCTCCGCCGATTCCACGACGTCGGCGGAGACGGCGTAAGGGATGACTTTGACGGTCGCAACGGTTTGTCCCGGCCGAACGACCGCATGGGCCGCGACCGACGCGAGCGTGATGCCGTCGCTCGCGTTCAGCCGTTTCAAGCGCTTGCCGTCGACCCGGAACAAACCGAGAACGCTCGCGCTCAGGTTGACGCGACCGGTAGCCGCTCTCGACAGCCGGAGCCCCGCTCCGAGGGCCGCTTGCGCGACACGCTCGGCGGCTTCGTTCTCGGGGACGTCGCCCGCTTCGAGCTCCGCCACGTAAACGACGCTCCGCCCAATCGCGCGCAGCGCTTCGAGATCATCGGGGGTGAGAGGTTTTCCTTTGCGAAGAAGTCGCTTGCCGTTGTCGCCCGCGACGTTGTGTCCGAGGATCTTGCCTTCGGCCAGTTCGAGAGGAACGGGCCCAAACTTCATGCTTCGATTTTCTTCTTCAAACAGGAAAAGAACTGCCCGGCCATCTTCGCCGACACCGGCTTCATGAGACGTGCCGCCAGGCTCGCAATGGTGCCCACGACTGTCACGTCGGCCTTCCACGCCAAATCCGTCGAGCCATTGGCGCCATCCGATAGAGAGATCTCGCTCCCGACATCGATCGAGCTTCCCGGCGCGGTGCCGTTCATCTTCATCTTGGCGTGGTCCGGCTCTTTTAGCTCGGTCCATTTGATGGTGCTCTTGAACTTCACTTTGATGGTCCCGAGACGAAGCGCCCCCAGCGCTTGAAACTTCTTGCCGGGCTCCAGGATCCCCATCGACTCGATCCCCGGGGTGCAGTTCGAAACAGACTCCGCATCCGTCAAAAAGTCCCAGACTTCTTTGCGCGTCGCTTTGATGTTGTCCTTACCTTCAATCAGCATGTTTGAGCTCGTAAGCCTCTTTGCAGCCGGGGCCGCAGAAATATACGGTGTCATCACCTTGGGAGACGGTGTAACGCGCCCCGTCGACGCCAACCATCATCCCACAAATCGGATCCTTGAAAGCCTCTGGGGCGGAGGCTCCCCTCTCTTTCGGGCGAGCGCGACGCACCGAAACGATCTCCGCGAGGATGCTGAGTGCTATCTCCTCGGGCGTAACGGCGCCGATGTCGAGACCTGCAGGGAACTTCACATGCTCCGGAACGTCGAGACTCGCGGCCCGCTTCTTGCTCGAGACGAGCGCCACATAGCCGCTTGCTAGGTTCGAAACCGCTTCGAGTGCCTCGGCGTCATAGTTTCCGTGGCTCGCAATCACGACGTAGGTTTCTCCCGCTTCAGCTTCGCTCAAGTCGATGCTCTCGGAAAAACTATCAGCTTCGGGAAACTGGTCGGGGTGGCCTTCCGGGGTCATGACCGAGACGCGAAACCCCAGCGGCTTCGCGAGACGCACCATCGCTTCGGCGGCCGGCAGATGACCGATGATGACGAGATGGGGTTTGGGCAAGTAAGGCTCCAAGTAAATATCCAGCGTTCCTCCGCTGGCGCACGTTTCCGTCGACGCGAGATGGACGACACAGGGCTCGCCCGATCGAAGCACGCGCCGCGCCTCATACTCTACCGCGGGGCGCGAGCAGCTCCCGCCAATCCAGCCAATCCAGTCTCCTTCGGCGCTAATGATGGCTTTCGCGCCGGGCTTCGCCGAAGTCGGTTTCTCGGCACGAACGACCGTGGCAAGGACGAACGGCTCCCCGGCATTCCGAAGCCGGAGAGCCGTCTCCAAGATGTCCGGAGTGGTCACTCTTCGAGCGCCGCCCCTTTCTCTTTGAGCACCTGCCACACCCGGCTCGGCGTCATGGGGATCTCCATGTGCCGCACGCCGAGGTGCCACATGGCGTCGACGACGGCGTTCACGATCGCCGGCGGGGCGCCCACGGTGGCCGACTCGCCGACACCCTTGGCGCCGATCGGGTGATGCGGCGACGGCGTCACCGTCTCGCCCGTCTCCCACGCAGGGGTCTCCATGGCGGTGGGGAGCAAGTAGTCCATGAACGTGCCGCCATGGATGTTCCCGTTCTCGTCATAAGAGATCTCTTCGAGGAGCGCGGGCGCCATCCCCATCGTGAGACCGCCATGGATTTGCCCCTCGACGATCATCGGGTTGATGCGGACGCCGCAATCGTCCACGGCGACGAAACGGCGGATCTTGACTTCGCCGGTGCCGCGGTCGATGTCGACGACGCAGATGTAAGAGCCGAAAGGAAAGGTCAAGTTCGGCGGATCGTAGTAGCTGACCGCTTCAAGCCCCGCTTCCATCCCCTGCGGATGGTTCGTGTAGGCCGCGAAGGCGATTTCCTGGATCGTCTTCGAGCGGTCGGGCGAGCCTTTGACGAAGAACTTGCCTTGCTCCCACTCGAGGTCGTCCTCGGAGGCCTCGAGCAAGTGCGCGGCGATCTTCTTCGCTTTGTCGCGGATCTTGCGCGCCGCGAGGGCGGCAGCCGCGCCCGCCACCGGCGTGCTGCGACTCGCATAGGTGCCGAGCCCGTAAGGCGCGGTGTCGGTGTCGCCCTCTTCGACCTGGATGTGCTCCGGTGGGATACCGAGCTCCTCGGCAACAATCTGCGCGTAAGTCGTCTCGTGGCCCTGCCCTTGCGACTTGGTGCCGAAGCGCGCCATGGCCTTTCCCGTCGGGTGGACGCGGATCTCGGCCGAGTCGAACATCTTGAGCCCGAGAATGTCGAAGTCCTTCGACGGCCCGGCGCCGACGACTTCCGTAAAGGACGAGATGCCGATACCCATGAGCTCGCCGCGGGCGCGTTTTTCCTTCTGCTCTTCGCGCAGCTTGTCGTAGTCGATCATCTCCATGGCTTTACGGAGGCCCTTCTCGTAATCCCCGCTGTCATATTCCCAGCCGAGGACCGACTTGAAAGGAAACTGCTCCGGCCGGACAAAGTTCTTTATCCGAAGCTCGGCGGGATCCATATCGAACTCGTGCGCCATGATGTCCGTCATGCGCTCGATGCAATGCACGGCTTCCGTCACGCGGAACGAGCACCGATAGGCAATGCCTCCCGGCGGCTTGTTCGTATAGACGCCGTCGACCTCGACATGGGCTTGTTTGAAGTCATAAGAGCCGGTGGCGATATGGAACATGCCTGCTGGAAACTTGGCCGGGTTTGCCGCGGCGTCGGTGTAGCCGTGATCCGCGACTGTTTTGATCTTGATTCCCGTGAGCGTGCCGTCTTTCTTGGCCGAGAGTGACGCTTTCATGTGATAGTCCCGGCCAAAAGAATCGGCCTGCAGGTTCTCGGAGCGGTCCTCGATCCACTTGATGGGCTTTCCCGTCAGAACCGATGCCGCCACCGCGATGACGTAACCGGGATAGATCGGTACTTTACCGCCGAATCCTCCGCCGATATCCGGCGAGATCACGCGAATCTTTTCCTCCGAGAGCCCGACATGTCCAGCCACGAGCGCCAAAACCGTACGGATGGCGTGCGGCGCCTGGGTCGTCATGTAGAGCGTGAGCTTGCCTCCGATGGGATCGAAGCTGGCGACGCATCCGCACGTCTCGATGGAGGCGACGTGGATGCGCGGGATGTGCATGTTCTCTTCGACGACGACATCGGACTCCTCGAAGACCTTGTCGGTAGCGTCCTTGTCCCCACTCTCCCAGTGCCAAATATGGTTGCTGTCCTTGTCGTCGCGCACTTTGGTGGCGCCGTCTTCGAGCGCTTTGAAAGGGTCGACGACAACTGGAAGAGGCTCGTACTCGATCTCGCCTTCGAGAGCCGCGACGCCGTCCGCCGCCGCGTAGCGACTCGTGGCCACCACCGCCGCGACTTCCTGCGCCTGGTACTTCACCTTCTCGATGGGGAGCACCATTTGCTGGTCGCTCATGAGCGTTGGCATCCACGCGAGCCCGTGAGCGTCGAGGTCCTTCCCCGTCACCACGGCCGCGACGCCGGGCGTCGCGAGCGCTTTTTCGGTGTTGATGCTCTTGATATTCGCGTGCGCGTAAGGGCTTCGCACGATGTCGAGATAGAGCATCCCCGGGAGCTTGATGTCGTCGATGTAGCGCCCACGCCCCTGGATGAACCGAGGATCTTCTTTCCGGCGAACGGAGTGTCCTAGTCCGCGACATTCAGTCATTGGAACCTCCCTCCTCCATCTTTTGGGCGGCGTATTGCACCGCCCTCACGATATTGACATAGCCCGTGCAGCGGCAAAGATTCCCCGAGATCCCCCAGCGAATATCTTCCTCGCTCGGGTTGGGGTTGTCTTTCAGAAGTGCTGCCGTCGTCATCATCATGCCCGGCGTGCAATAGCCGCATTGAAGGCCGTGCTTTTCTGTGAAGCCTTCCTGGATCGGATGCAGGCTGCCATTCGTTGCGAGCCCTTCGACGGTCGCGATTTCGGCGCCGCTGGCTTGGACCGCGAACATCGTGCAGCTCTTCACCGGACGCCCGTTCAGCAAGATAGTGCAAGCGCCGCAAGACGTCGTGTCGCAGCCGATGTGGGTTCCGGTGAGTTCGAGCTCTTCCCGGATGAGATGGACGAGCAGCATGCGAGCTTCGACTTCGCGCGTATGGTCCTCGCCGTTGACCTTCAAAGTGATCGAGTGGGTGCTCACACGCCACCTCCTTCCGCACGCTCTTGGGCCTTTCGGAGCGCCCGCGCCGTAAAAGTCCGTGCGAGGTGACGCTTGTACTCCTCCGAGCCGCGATGATCCTCGATGGGCTCCGCGGCTTCCGAAGCCAATCGAGCCGCTTCTTTGACCGAAGCATCGTCCAAGACTTTACCGGTAAGCGCATCTTCGGCGGCCGTCGCCTTGATGGGGGTGAGCCCCACATTCGTGAGCCCAATACCGGCGCTGGCGATCTTGCCGTCACCGTTGAGCACGAGCTGCGCCGCGACCGCCGCGGTCGCGTAATCACCGACTTTGCGCTCGAGCTTGAAATAGGCTCCCCCGCTCTTCTCGACGGCGCGCGGGATGCGGATGGCTGTCAAGATCTCGTCATGGCTCAACGACGTTGTGAAAGCGTCCACGAAGAAGTCTCCAATGGGGATGGAGCGCTCTCCGCTTCTGCCCGTCGCGGTGACTTCGGCCCCATAAGCCAACATGGTGGCCGGGTGGTCGTTGGCCGGGTCCGCGTGAGCGATGTTCCCGCCCACGGTCGCGAGGTTCCGGACGAGCGGGTCTGCGATCACGCGCGTGGTATCGGCGAGCAAGGAATAGCTCTTCTGGACGAGCTCCGAGCGGTCCAGCTCCGATTCGCGCGTCATGGCGCCAATCTCGAGCCAATCGCCCTCTTCCTTGATGTAGGACAGGCCTTCGAGCTGATTGATGTCGACCAGCATGGCGGGCGTCGCCATGCGGAAGCGCATCATTGGGATCAAACTGTGCCCGCCGGCGAGAATCTTCGCCTCCGGGTTCTGCCCTAGAAGCGAAACGGCCTCCGCGACCGTTTTGGGACAGGCATAGTCGAAACTGGCAGGTATCACGATAATCCTCCTTCCGGCTGAAAGGTTCCGAGTGTAAGCGCGGCCCCCAGGTGTGTCTATCGCGCTCGTGACACGAGTCTTATAACACAGTCGGGGAAGATCCACCGGCGTGTTAGGATGAAAAGACTCGATTTCATGCCGCGCACCGCCACCCTTCTCCTTGCCGTTTCAACAAGCCTCGGGATCGCCGAAGCCCAGGAAGAACGCGTGCGCCCCTCGGTGCGCGCGGTCCTCCTCGCGGAGGACGAGAAGGTCGAGCTCGACGGCCGGCTCGACGAGGCTTTTTGGAAAGCAATTACGCCCGCAGACGGCTTCCGGCAGCAAGAGCCCAACGAAGGCGCTCCCGCGTACCAGACCACCGAAGTCCGCATTGCGTTCGATCGCGACCATCTTTATATCGGCGTGATGCTCTACGATACCGAGCCCGGTCAAATCATCGGTTATCAGAAACAACGCGACGGCTCGCTGCGAAGCGACGACCGCTTCATGTTCATCCTCGATACCTTTCTCGACGGCCGCTCTGCTTATTTCTTCGAGACGAACCCGGCAGGGCTTCTCGGCGACGGGCTTCTGCGCGCGGGAAGCAGGCGCGGGGTGAACAAATCCTGGGACGGAATCTGGAACGTCCGCGTCTCGCGCGACGATCGCGGCTGGTCCGCCGAGATCGAGATCCCTTTCCGCACGCTCAACTTCAATCCGAGCAGCGATACGTGGGGAATCGATTTCCAGCGTACGGTGCGGCGCAATCAAGAAGAGAGTCTGTGGAGCGGCTACCACCTCAACGAAGGCTTGTTCCGTCCAGTGAACGCGGGGCGGCTCACGGGTCTTCAGGATATTTCTCAAGGGCTCGGCCTCGAAGTGAAACCCTACGCAGCCGCGTCCTATAAAGAGGATATCGAGACCGGCTCCGACACCCCCACCGATGTGGGCTTCGACGTGAACTACAGCGTCACACCCGGCTTGCGCGCGGCCGTCACCTTCAACACGGATTTTGCCGAAGTCGATGTAGACGACCGTCGAGTCAACCTCACGCGCTTTCCTCTCGTCTTTCCCGAGAAACGCGACTTTTTTCTCGAGGGGTCGAGCATCTTCACCTTCGCCCGCTCAAGCCGTCCGGAGCCCTACTTCAGCCGCCGGATCGGCCTGTCCGGCGGCAATCCGATCCCCATCGTCTACGGTGCGCGTTTGAGCGGACAGTCCGGGCGTTTCGACATGGCGTTTCTCCAGGTGCGCACAGGCGAGACCGACGAGACCGCGCCCGAGGACTTCACCGTCGCCCGTTTGAAGCGAAACTTCTTCGCCCAATCGAGCCTCGGCATGATCTATACGCGACGTGCGACCCAAGCGACCGAGGCGGCGCCAGATCTGCTCGAAGATGCTCTCGAAGACCGCCATACCTTCGGCGTCGATATCGACCTCGCCACGGCCAGCTTCATGGGCGACAAGAATCTCCAATTCGAGGCCTTCGCCGTTATCCATACCGATCCCCTCTCCGAGCTGACGACAGAGCTTCGCGATCGCTCCGCCTGGGGACTGAGGGTGAACTACCCGAACGATCGGTGGCGCGTCCATACGTCCTACCGTGAGTTCGGTAACTCCTATGACCCCGCGGTCGGTTTCAACCGGCGGAACGGATTTCGTCGGCTAAATCCTTCGTTCACGTTCGCGCCCCGCCCCGACAACCTTTCGTGGGTCCGGCAGTTCGAATGGCAGATCTTCTTCGAATATCTGACCGATCTCGACAACGTGCTGCTCACCCGCAACACGCGCCTGAGCTTGTTCGATATCCGCTTCGAAAGCGGGGACCAGCTCAGCATCCGGGTCAACAACCGCTTCGAGGTTCTCGACGAGCCTTTCGAGATCCACCCAGGGATCGTGTTGCCGGTCGGCGAACATGCGTTCAACGATGTTCGCTTCCAGGTCGAAACAGCGTCGCAACGCAAGGTGGCCGCCGAGCTCGCCGTGACGGTAGGTCAATTTTGGTCGGGCGACCGAAGGGGCCTCGACACGGAGCTGACCTTACGTCCCATCTCCGGCTTGCTCTTCTCAACGGAGTGGGAGCGCAACAACGTGACCCTGCCCGAGGGAGAATTCGTCACCAACCTCGTCGAGCAAAGAGCCGAGTGGCAAGTGAGCCCTTGGATCTCGCTGACCTCGATCGTTCAGTACGACAACGTTTCGAGCGAGCTGGGTCTGTTTACCCGCCTCCGCTGGATCCTGCGGCCCGGCAACGATCTCTTCATCGTGTACTCACAGAACTGGCAGAGCCTCGAGAACCGCTGGCTCACGCTCGACCGTGCGGCGACGACGAAGATAAATTATACTCACCGTTTCTAGTGGGGCATTCAGAATTCAGCTTTCCCTCATGATCGGTCGCACGCTCTCTCACTACGAAGTTCTCGAGAAGATCGGGAGTGGGGGTATGGGGGAGGTTTTTCGGGCGCGGGATACTCGGCTCGGCCGCGACGTCGCCATCAAGGTGTTATCGGCGGATGTGGTTGCTGACGCCAACCGCCGTCGTCGATTTGAACGGGAGGCGCGGGCGGCCTCCGCTCTGAACCACCCGAACATCGTCCATATCTACGAAATTGGCGAGGACGAGGGCACGCCTTTTATTGCGATGGAGTACATCGAAGGCGTGACGCTGCGTGAGCTGATCTCCTCGGGGGCGCTTCCGCCGAAAAAAATGCTCGAGCTCGCCGTCCAGATCGGGCAAGGTCTCGCCAAGGCGCACGCGGCCGATATCGTCCATCGGGATCTCAAGCCTGAGAACATGATGCTCACGACCGATGGTCATGTGAAGATTCTCGACTTTGGCCTCGCCAAGCTCCTGAGTCCCGCTCAATCCGATTCCGAAGGCCCGACGTTCACCAAGCACGGGACGGACCCGAGGACGGTCATGGGAACCGCGAGCTACATGTCTCCGGAGCAGGCCCTTGGCAAGTCGCTGGATGCCCGAACCGATGTGTTCTCGTTTGGCGTCGTTCTCTACGAGATGGCGACGGGCGCCGCGCCGTTTCGCGGCGAGACGCCCGCGTCGTTGTTCGACGAGATTCTTCACAAAGCGCCGCCTCTTTTATCTCAGGCATCTCAGGCCTCTCAGCCACTACCCACCGGCGTAGACCCTATTATTCAGAAGGCCTTGCAAAAAGATCCCGACGACCGTTACCCATCGGCCAAGGAGCTTCTCACGGACCTCGAAGGCGTTTCCTCTGGCAGCGATCTGGGCAGGGACGAAAAAGCGTCCCTCGTCGTGCTTCCCTTCGAGAACGTCAGCGCGGATCCAGAGCAGGAGTACTTTTGCATCGGGATTACCGACGAGATCATCGGAGATCTCTCCGACATTCAGTCACTGAGGGTGATCTCTCGTACGTCATCGATGCAGCTCAAAGGAACGAACAAGTCGATCAAGACGATAGGCGAGGAGCTCAACGTGCAGTACGTCCTCGAAGGGAGCGTACGAAAAGCGGGTAACAATCTTCGCATCACAGCACGGTTGATCGAGTCGCGGAACGACACGAATCGATGGAGCGGGAGGTATAGCGGCACGCTGGACGACGTGTTCGACATCCAGCAAAAGCTATCCCGGTCCATCGTCGACGCCCTCGAGATTAGTTTGAGCCCGGAAGAGAATCGAAAGATCGCCGAGCAGCCTTTCGACAATGTCGAGGCCTATGAGTGCTATCAACGAGCGCGGCGAGAGATGTTCAGAGGAACCGCGGACGGACTCGAAAGAGCGCTTCGTGATTTGCAGGTGGGATTAGACATCGTCGGAGAAAATGTTCTGCTCTACGCCGGCATGGCCGAAGTGCATCTCAACCGTTATGAATGCGGACACAACGCCGGCGCCGCAAATCTAGAAGACGCTGAGGAATTCACCAACAAGATCCGAGCGCTGCAACCAGAATCGGCCGTCGGCTACTATCTCCTGGGCAGGCTCGAACGGTTCCGGGGCTCCATTCTCAAGGCCGCCAAATATTTCGAATCCGCTCTCGCCGTGGACCCGAACCACGTGAATTCGTGGATGATTCTCGGCGCCATTTACAGCCTGCAGCTCGGGAAGCCGTCGCGCGGAAGACCACTGCTCACAAAACTCATCGAAGTTGACCCTCTCACGCCTTTCTCGCTGATTTGTTTTGGAGCGCTCCAATGGATAGAAGGACACCTTGATCCCGCCCTGTCCACGTTCCGCAAAGTGCTCAAGCTGGAGCCGGAGTTTACATCTACATGGATGTGGATCGTTTATGTCCTCGCACTGCACAAGAAATACAGCGAAGTAACCTCTGCGGTGGCGCACATGGCAAAGCAGGGACTGCGAGATCCTTTCACGGAGTTTTGCGCGTTCTTCGAATCCGGGCTCAACCAGAAAAACGCAGCTGAAACGACGGTATTGTCAGAAGAGGCGAGGTCCTACTTCTGGAACGATCCTGATTGCGCGTGGTTCATTGCCTCGAGCTACGCGCTTCACAACGACAAGGAGGAAGCGCTCCGGTGGCTCGAGCACACCGTGAAGCGCGATTGGATCAACTATCCTCTTTGGAAGAACGACCCTCTCCTGGAGAATGTCCGCGGCGAGCCCCGCTTCCAAGAGCTCATGGCCACCGTCAAAGAGAAGTGGGAGAACTTCGAGGACTGAACGGAACAGTTGTCGCTACGCCAACAGGCATCTGAATGCTCGTGTCAGATGCCGGCGTACACTCGACGAACACCATCGCGCCGTTCCCGTCAGATCTAAGTAAGCTTTTTGACATCAGATGCGCTAATTGTTAGCATCATAACATCATGACGAGAACGACGTTGAACCTCGATAATCCGCTCCTCGAGGAACTCCACGAAATGCGTAAGACGGAGCGCAAGTCGCTCGGTGACCTGGTCTCCGAGCTTGTCGCAGAAGCACTGGCCCTTCGGGCTCGGCGTGAATCGAAGCCCCAAGAGTTCCATTGGAAGACACGCGCGATGGGAGCCCGGATCGATATCTCGGACAAGGAGGCGCTTTTCGCCGCGCTGGACGAACGCCCGGACTAACGACCGTGAGCTACTCGATCGACGTCAACATCCTTTTGTATGGCTCCGACGAGTCGAGTCCGTTTCATTCGCAGGCCGTCACGTTTCTGGAATCTTGCGCTACTCGGGACGAGCCCATCTACTTGTGCTACCTCACCCTTATGTCCTACATGCGGATGGCCACCCATCCGCGCATTTTTACGAATCCTCTGACCCCGAATGAAGCGCTGCAGAACGTGGATAGACTCGCAAGACTGCCGCACGTGCGTCTCATCTCCGAGCGGGCCGGCTTCCTGGAGCTTTACCGTGACGTCACCAAGAATACTTCCGTACGAGCCAACTTCGTCCCCGACGCTCACCTTTCGTCGATTCTGAGACAGCACGGAGTTCCGACCCTGTACACGAACAACGTCGATGACCTCAAAAGGTTCGGCTCTCTTGCGGTGCGGAATCCGCTCCTCTAGCCAGGGAGCTAGACGCTCGAGCTCCGGGGACCCTCTTTCGGGACGAGGCTACACGGCGGACAGAATCCTACCCGTTGGGTGCCGCCTGCGTGAATTGCCCGCTCCTCGCTGACCGGATAGACCTGCGGACCCGGTGGGAAGATGGGGTTTTTGATCGTCAGGAACCGTTTGCCATCGGGGGTAATGTCGGTCTGCATGCGTATCATCAAGGGTTCAGGAAACGGATGGGATAGAAGAAGGGTTCGTCTTCTTCCGCGAGCTTTTCGAAGTTGTCCACAAAAGTGCCGATGCTCACCTGGTCTTGATGCTTTTTCTCCCAATAGATCATCCGAAAGGAACGGTCCCCGACACCCTCGAGCCAGTTCGCGGCCAAGACCAGAGGCAGCATAGCCACGATGGAAGTAAAACACGATGTCTTCGACCGCTACACGCGTTCCCTCGATGCAGGGTTTTCCACATCGGATCTTGGCGTTCTTTGTGATGTGTGAGTAGACCGAACTCGTTGTGGTGGCCATGACACTCCTAGGATACCTTGATCTACGAAGGTGGACTCACTCGGCGGATCCGACCCCGCCGGTTGGGCGCCGCCCGCGTGAATTGCCCGCGCCTCGCTGACCGGATACTATTCCGCCAATGCTCGGCCAGACGCTCTAGGCCGATAAGAGGAGTTATCACAAATGTCCACAGAAACCCGCCGAAGTTTCCTCCGCAGCAAGTGTCTGGCGACGGCCGGTGTGGCCGGTAGTGCCATTCTCGCGATGGTAACGAGAAGGACTCCACTCGCCCAGGCTTCAGAAACGGCTGGCCTCGGGACCACACAAAGCACGAGCCCCGAGCAACGTTTGCGCGAGCTCGGCATCGAACTGCCACCACCGCCGCGACCGGTCGGCGTCTACGTGCCAGCGGTACGCACCGGCAACATATTGTTCACGGCCGGCCACACCCCGCGCGGACCCGACGGATCGCCGCTGCTGGGGAAAGTCGGCGCCGACATGACGGTGGAGGACGCCCACGCGGCCGCGCGCATCGCCGGCCTGAACTTGTTGAGCACGGTACGCAACACTTTGGGCAGCCTCGATAACGTGGTACAGCTTGTGAAAGTGCTCGGCATGGTCAACTGCACACCCGACTTCGGCCAGCAACCGCAAGTGATCAACGGCTTCAGTGAACTGCTGGTCGAAGTTTTCGGTGAGGAAAGGGGCA
The DNA here is from genome assembly GCA_965197495.1 of Candidatus Marinacidobacterales bacterium. Classification (GTDB taxonomy): domain Bacteria; phylum Acidobacteriota; class Vicinamibacteria; order Marinacidobacterales; family SMYC01; genus SMYC01. The sequence goes on along the minus strand of OZ240210.1, from coordinate 5,970,061 downwards.
GAGGCGGCCGCGCCGCTGTAGGCATGGCATCGCTGCCGGCAAACCAACCGGTAGAGGTTGAAGCCATCTTCGAAGTTCGCGGCTGATACAGGACTCTAGCAGGGTGCCGAAAAAGTAATCTGCCCCATCACGTTGGCCCGTTCTCTCTGAGGTCGGGACGCGGACCTCATCGCTGATCTAAGCCCATAAACTCTATCGAAAAGATTCAAAAGACCTGTTTAGAGCACTCTTAAAATGTGCTATTATATGGACCTGTTATGAGTACTAAATTTTCAGAAGATGTGGTTCCTTTGACAGACCTGAAAAAGAACCCGGGAAAAATCATGAAACACGTCGCGGAAACGAACCGTCCGGTGCTTCTAACAAGTCGGGGACGAGGAGTGGCCGTCGTTCAGTCCGTCAGCGAGTATGAGCGCGCCGAACAAGAGCGCCAGTTTGTGCGCGGGATCCTGCAGGGCCTGTCGGATTTGGAATCCGGGCGCGAGCACGAGCTTTCCGAGGTCAGGCAGCGTTTTGAGACAAAGGATTGAGGGTAACGCTAGCCGACTCGGCCGTACATGATCTCGAGGACACCGTTGCCCATTATGTAGAACAGGGAGTCCCTAACGTCGGGGCCGACCTCGTCGCGAAAATTCTCGATCGCATCGAAACGCTGCGCGAGTATCCAGATGTCGGGAGAATCGTTCCCGAATTCGAGAACCCTCGCCTCAGAGAGCTCATACACCCACCATTTCGTATGGTCTATCGACGCGATACCGACACAGCAAGAGTCGTTCGGATCTGGAGAGGCGAAAAATTGTTGAAGCTTCCGCCGAATTGACGGTGGTCACGTGGTCGGCTTCACAAAAAGACACCCTAGTCTCGAGTTTGTTAGTTGACTCAGGACCGGTACGCCTCGCGGGCCGTGCCTTGGACCGGAATCCCTTGATCCGCTAGCACCTCCGCCTGCAGCGCGAACATGCAGGACGCGGTTTCGTCGATCTTGCGCGTGAACGCGATCGACCCCTCCAGGATCGGCGCGAGCTTCGCTTTATCCTGGATGCGCGCGGGCGGGTACTCGTGCTCGACCACGAGGTGCGTGTTCGCCACATCCAGGTCGAGCAGCTCACGAGCCGCGAGTTGATGGTCGAGCCAGTCGACGCTGCGGTTCTGCAGATAGGCGAGCGGATCGTGGCGTGCCGTACCCGGTAGCTCGTGCGTACAGAGCACGGTCTGCTTCTTCCAGGCGTTGACTTGATCGGCGGGATTGTCGGAAGGCTTGCCGTCCTTCCAATCGCCGCGCTCGAACGTCTGTCCCCCGTAGCCCCAAGCGGAGACGCCGCGCGAGTCGATGACCTGGCCCTTCACGTGGAAGCCGCCGATCAGGAAGCCGTACCCCTCGTCTTTCAGATACTGAAACATCGAGTGCGTATCCTGTCCCATCAGGATGGAGTGGGACGGGTCGTAATGGATTCTAAATTGATCGCCCACACCGTGCTTCTCGCAGATTCGATGCAACGCAATCCACGGTCCCGGCGCATAGGCGATGTTGTTGTGGAAGCTGTCGCCGGTGGTCCAGCCGGGCATCGGGCATTGCTCGACGCGATAGATCAAGCCGCGCTCCTTCGCGGCCTTCAGCAGCGGGATGAAGCTCTCCTCGAAGTCCTCTAGGTTCTCCTCCATGCTGCGCTCGGCGTTGCGCCCGACGAAGCCGCACACCGCGTCGGTTCCAAGCAGCACGGCGGCGTCGTAGACACGGAGCATGAAGTCGTGCTTCTTCCTCCGGATCTCGGGGTCATGGTGGAGCATATTGTCGAAATAGGCGAGGTTCGAAAGTCCGATCCGGTGCTCCTTCTGCGCCGCTATGACTCGCTCGGCGCGCTTCGCGTCGAAGGGCTCTCGCAGGTCGAGCGTATTTGCCACCGGGTCGAGCATAGCCTCGGGAGGCACATCGGACTCCGTGGGGTGGAGCGCGGCCGACAGCTGAATGTTGTCGGCATCCATCTCCCGCTCGAACGCCATCCACTCCTCGATGGCGCGGTCGGGGTCGTCGTCGCGGACTTTGCGCGGGGTCAGCTCCTGCAGAGCTGCCGTCAGGACACCGATCTTCATGAACTGCGGCTCGAACGATCGTGTCATGGCATTCCTCCCGGGTTGTGCTGGCGGACTAAACTAACCTTCGGTCGGAGGTGCGTCAAGGCCCGGCTATGCGATAGGCTCGCAACCGACGAAAGGACGTGACCTATGCGACTTGCCAGCATGATCCACGCGGTGGATCTCCACTGCGCTGGAGAGCCCGGCCGGGTCATCGTGGGCGGCGTACGCGATGTTCCCGGCAACACGATGTTCGAGAAAAAGAACTATCTGGAGACGAAAGCCGACGACCTCCGCAAACGGATGCTGCACGAACCGCGCGGATTCCCCGCGGCGAACTGCAACTTGATCCTGCCGCCCACGTTGCCGGAAGCCGATGCGGGCTACGTCATCATGGAACAGACCGAATACCCGCCGATGTCGGGAACGAACACGATTTGCGTCACGACGGCACTCATAGAGACCGGCATGGTGCCAGTGGAAGAGCCGATCACTAAATTGCTGCTGGAATCGCCCGCGGGCCCGATCCCGGTGACTGCAGAAGTTCACAACGGCAAGGCCAGGCGCGTGACTTTCGAGAACCAGCCGGCTTTCGCCGTGCAGCTGGACGCCCCCGTCGAAGTGCCCGAGCTGGGTACGATAACGGTCGATGTTTCCTACGGGGGCATGTTCTATGTCATCGCCGATGGAACACAGTTCGGGCTGCGAATGACTGCAGACGAAGGCCGCGACATCGTTCGCATCGGCGAGATGATCAAGGTAGCGGCCGCGGAGACGTTCCCTGTCGTGCACCCTGACAACCCTGAGATTCGTGGGATCACCATCGCCCAGCTCTCCGGACCACCGATAAACCCCGACGCCACGGCCAAAAACTCCGTGATCGTCTCGACCGGCGTCCTCGACTGGGATAAACCCTCGTCCTGGACAGGGGCGCTCGATCGCTCGCCTTGCGGCACCGGTACTTGCGCCAAGATGGCGGTCCTGCACGCCAAGGGTCTGCTACCCTTGAACGAGGATTTCCATCACGAGGGCCCCCTGGGCACTCTATTTACCGGCCGATTGATACGCGAGACGAAGGTCGGAGATTACGACGCCGTGGTCGCCACTTTGAGCGGGCAGGCGTGGATCACAGGGTTCGCCCAATACGTCGTCGATCCGGAAGACCCTTTCCCAAACGGATTCACCGTCGGGGATATTTGGGGATCGGCGCAGAACTAACCGGAATCCGCCTGCGTCCACGCTCCATCTATCTGTCGCCAGACGCCTCCGGGGTTACGGTCACGCAGCTCCGCGGGAAGCCGCGGCTCGCGCACGTTGTCGTAGCACTCGAGCATGGCGAATCGCCGAACCGAACCCGGAATACCAACGGCCGTGAACCCGGGGCCGGGTACGGCCCCCCCATGATTCATGGCCGGAGTCACCGCAACTCCAGTAGGCATCTTGTCGTTCAGGAGGCGCCCGACACGTCTTCGAAGGTGCCGTTCCACGCGAGCGTAGAGCCCGTCATCTTCGCCCTCCGTATCCGTGTAGATGGATCCGGTGAGATTGCCTTCGAAGCTGCCCGCCACTTTCTCGAGCTCATCCGCGTCTTTGGCCACCACAAACAAGTTGACGTTCCCAAATGCTTCCGTTTGCAGCTTCTCCGGATCCCGGATGAACGCCTCACCGGTGGTCTTGACGAGCGTGTTTTGAAAACGGCAGCCGCTCCCATCGGGCCTTCGAGCCTCCCGTTACGAGCGTCGCGCCCGGTAATCCCAGAAATTTGGTGAGACGCCGACTCTCTCCCAGCCTCGCGCAGGCCGCGTTTCCCAAATCTGGACGAGGGACTCGGGCTCAGGAAACGGAAGTGGTTTGAGCAGCACGGTGTGGACGACGCTGAAGATGGCGCTGTTGGCGCCGATGCCGAGCGCCAAAGTCAAGATCGCGACGAGCGTGAAGCCCGGAGCGTTCACGAGACTTCGCAGGACGTGTTTGATATCCATGCGTGGGTCAGCCGACGCAGGAATTGTAGTGCCAGGCGCAAGTGTGTTCAACAAAGATGCCCGTTGCGGGCGCATTGCCGCTTCGCGAAGCACTGCGGATCGGTGCCGAAGTTGGCGACGGGCTCGCTCTAGCCCATAAGCACGGGATCGTACATCACCACATCAAGCCGGCGAACATCATCGTGACGAGCACCGGTGCCAAGTTTGTGGATTTCGGGCTGGCCTGGACGCAAACCGAGCCGGCGTCCGCCGGGAGCGAGGCAGCCACCGCGACAAAACGTCTTACATCCGAGGGGGTCTCCGTCGGAACTCCTTCCTATGGTGAGCTCTCCCACGGCCGGGCTCTACGCGAACGATCACCTCTTTTATGTTCGGGATGGGGTTTGGTACGCCCACGGTTTCGATCCGCGCTCGCTCGAGCTGGAAGGAGAGCCCGTCTCGATCGCCCCCAATGCTTTCTTGTGATCGAGGCACCGGAACGGCCGCCGAGACTATACGATTCTCTTGAACTGGCAAGAGTCGCAATAGCCGCGTGATGCGGGACCGATCGGGCTCGGGCCTTGAGAGACCGGAGCTCTTGGCCCCTCAGCGAGCATCGGAAGAGCGCTCTTTCTTCTCATGGAGGACCCGTCACGCCGCGACCGTCCTCCGCGGCGAGCGTCGTTGCCTTACCGCGCGCCGGTAGAGTTCGCCCGCAACCGATGAAGTCGTGGCACAGGTGTGCCACGACTTCAAGTGATACTTGAGGTTATGACTTCCGGATCAATCCCTCCGGCACGCGAACTCGCCCGGTGCCATTCCTGACGTCAATGGCCGTGGCGGCGCGCCACTTCTTCCTCGGTGAAGGGGTACAATCCAGGTCTTCGATCACTCTCGCGAAGTCGGCCAGCTCTCTCAGACGGGGCTCGTTCGCGTAGAGCTGGAAGTTGGCGGTGTCCAGATACTCAAACAGTAACCGGACCCGTCGCTCGTCTCTTCCGCTCGCGGCGCCGCGCAAGCGAGCCCGGCGACGCACGCGAGCGCGAGAAGAGATCTACGCATAGCTCTTGCCGAGCTCGGCGAGACCGGCGTTTTTAGATCCTCCGGCGTCATGCACGGAAGAAATCGCACATTGGCGTTGAAGGCGAGAAACAGGTGTTCCGCGACGGCGGGGATATTGCTGGCATCTTCTAGATCCACCACCATCGTTCCGCCGCGTTTACCGTCTCTCGCGGCGAAGTAACAGACTTCGGGCTGGATCGCCCCGATCGCCTTTTCGATAGCCGGGCCGGCCGTACCATCCTTGACCATCGAGTTGAAAGGCTCGAGCGACATATCCCATTCCACTAACATGCGCTTCAGCACCTCCTGATTTACGGTTTCACCCTGTGCGGAACGTGTCCGCGCTTATAGACCATGACCGTCCTCTTGAACTCGATGACGGTCGTCCCCTCCTGGTTGTAGCCCATGGTGTGGAAAGACACAATACCGACATTCGGGCGCGATTGCGACTCCCGCTTCGACAGCACTTCGCTCTTCGAGTAGATCGTGTCGCCCTCGAAGACGGGGTTCGGCAGGCACACTTCGTCCCAGCCCAAATTAGCCATCACGTTCTGGGAGATGTCGGTGACGGATTGTCCGGTCACCAGCGCGAGCGTGAACGTGGAGTCGACGAGCGGTTTCTTGAACTCCGTCTGTGCGGCGTAGTGATGATCGAAGTGGATCGGGTTCGTGTTCTGCGTCAAGAGCGTGAACCAGCTATTGTCGACCGGCAATACGGTGCGCCCGAGAGGATGCTCGTAAACATCACCCACTTCGAAATCCTCGTAGACACGCCCCGTCCATCCTTGTTTGACCGCCATTAGATGATCCCCTCCATCCTCAAAGCCGCGATGTCCTCCGCGCCATAGCCGATCTCGCTCAGGATACGATCCGTATCGGCGCCGACCTCGGGCACCGGGCCCATGACTGGCTCCACGTCCTCGATCGTCGCGGGTGGCACTAGCGCCGAGAGCTTGCCCACGGGTGAGTCAATCTCCCGCCAACGATCGCGCGCCGCGAGCTGCGGGTGGTGCACGAAATCGAGAACTTCATTGACCTCGCCGTGGGCGATATCCGCGTCGACGAGCCGGTCGAGGATCTTTTTCGTGGTCGCCGCGAGGAACACCGACTCGATGACTTCGAAAAGCGCTTCCCAGTGCTCGACGCGTTGTGCGTTCGAGACGAAGCGCGCATCGGTGGCGAGCTCGGGGCGCTCCAAAACGCGCTCGCAAAAGCTGAGCCACTCCCGTTCGTTCTGGATCGCAAGGAATATGGCCTCACCATCCCCCGTCTCGACCTCGCCATACGGCGCAATCGTCGGGTGGCGCGTTCCCGAACGCCGTGGCGACACTCCGCTATAGCCGGCGTAGTAGGCAGGGTAGCCCATCCACTCGCCGAGCGCTTCGAGCAGCGAGACTTCCACGTAGCTCCCTTCGCCGCTCTTCTGACGCTTGATGAGCGCAGTGAGGATGCCGGAATAGGCATACATCCCCGCCGCGATGTCGGCCACCGAGATGCCGACCCGCGCTGGCGCCGCCTCGGTGCCCGTGATCGAGAGAAGCCCCGATTCCGCCTGCACGAGAAGGTCATAGGCCTTTTTGTCCTTGTACGGACCGGTCGAACCAAAGCCCGAGATCTCGCAATTAATAATGTGGGGATAGGTCTCACGCACCGTCCCCGCGCCAAAGCCGAGCCGACCAAGCGCGCCCGGGGCGAGGTTTTGGAGGAGCACATCCGCGTTGTCGATGAGCTTTCCGAGTACTTCCCGACCCTTCGCCGCTTTGATGTCGAGGGTGAGCGACTCTTTCGACCGGTTCAGCCAAACGAAGTGGCTCGACATGCCCTTGACGGCACGGTCGTAGCCTCGCGCGAAATCGCCTTCTCCCGGCCGCTCGATCTTGATGACGCGGGCCCCAAGATCGGCGAGTTGCCGCGTCGCGAAGGGGCCGGCGACGGCTTGCTCCACCGACACGACCGTGACGTCGTCGAGAGGAAGCACTAGCAGGCTGCCCAAAAAGTACACTCGCAGCCTGCGCGAGCGGAGCGAGCCCGGCCCGTCCGCAGCGAGCCTGCGAGCGGAGGACAGGGCGCGAACAAAGAGAGAGTGCCCACTGATGAATGGGCCGACGAAACGCCGGGCGCGTTCACGAAGAGCGAACGAGCACTAAGCACTAATACGACCGCGGCAAACCGAGCACACGCTCGGCGATGAAGGTCAGGATCAAGTTCGTCGACACCGGCGCCACCTGATAGAGCCGTGTCTCACGAAACTTCCGCTCGATGTCGTACTCGGCGGCGAAGCCGAAGCCTCCGAAGGTCTGGACCGCGGCATTGCCCGCCTCCCACGACGCATCCGCGGCCAGAAGCTTTGCCATGTTGGCATCGGCGCCGCACGATTCACCGCGGTCGAACAAATCGGCCGCGCGGAAGCGCACCAAGTCCGCCGCTTCAGTGTGTGCGTGGGCGCGTGCCAGCGGAAACTGAATGCCTTGATTCTGCCCGATGGGCCGGCCGAAGACTTCGCGATCGCGCGCATATTCGCTCGCGCGGTCGAGAAAGAAACGTGCGTCGCCGATACATTCCGCGGCAATGAGAATCCTCTCCGCGTTCATCCCATCGAGGATGTAACGAAACCCTTTCCCTTCTTCCCCAATCAGATTCTTGGCCGGGACCTCCAAATCGTCGATGAACAGCTCGCACGAATGGTGGTTCATCATCGTGGGGATGGGACGCACAGTGATGCCGTTTCCGATGGCTTCGCGCAAGTCGACGAGAAACACCGAGAGACCTTCGGTCTTTTTGGCCACCTCCTCGAAAGGCGTCGTGCGGGCGAGGAGCAGCATCAAGTCGGAATGCTCGCTGCGCGAGATCCAGATTTTCTGGCCGTTCACGATGTAGCGATCGCCTTGCCGGCGGGCGAAGGTCTGAAGCTTTGTCGTGTCCGAGCCGGTGGTCGGCTCCGTCACCCCGAATGCTTGAAGTCTGAGCTCGCCATTCGCAATCGACGGGAGGAAACGGTTCTTCTGCTCGTCCGTGCCATGCCGGAGCAGCGTCCCCATAATGTACATCTGGGCGTGGCACACACCGGCATTTCCGGGCGAATGGTTGATCGCCTCCAGGATGAGGCTCGCCTCGAGGAGCCCGAGACCCGACCCACCGTACTCTTCTGGAATGAGCGCGCCAAGCCAGCCACCTTTCGTGAGCGCGTCGATGAACTCCGTCGGGTAGTCGAGCTCCCGGTCGAGCTTCTGCCAATATTCGCCGGAAAAGTCCTGGACGACGTCCCGCACCGAGTGGCGGATTTGTTCCTGCTCCGGAGTGAGACGAAAATCCATATCGGCGGGAGAATAGCACCGAACCGACTGGCTAGTATAGAATCCGCGCTCGTAGGAGGAACTATGACAAACGCGTCGACATCTGGTCCCAATATTCGAAATCTCATCCTCGCTCCCGCAATCATCAGCTTTGCGATCACGATCTTACGGCTCGTCGGCGAACTCAACCAATGGTCACCTCTGCTTTTCAGCCGGGAAGCGGGCGGCGGTGGAGCGCTGGTCGGGATTTCCTGGCTTGTCCCGGTTTTCGGCATCTATTTTGCCGTCAAGCTCGTTCGTGACGGCTACACGCCGAAGAGCAATATCAAGGTAATCGTGTTCGCGGTCCTTGGGGCGGTAGTCTCCATGGGGATCATGATGCCCTTTCTCAGCCGCGGTGGCGTCGTGTTCGTCCTGGCATCGTTCGTGGGGGCCGGCATCGGCATCGCCCTGCAACGCCTCGCGTGGCCCGAGCTTTTCCGAACGCTTCTCGCCTACGCGTTCGCGGCCCGCATACCGGTCGCACTCGTGATGCTCGTCGCGATTTCCGGTAGCTGGGGGACCCATTACGACGTAGTACCGCCCGGCAGCCTTCCGGAGATGAGCGCTCTCGCCACCTGGTTCTATATCGGTCTCGTGCCGCAATTCACGTTCTGGATCATGTTCACCACGGTGATTGGGAGCCTGGCCGCCGGTATCACGGCGGTCGTCTTGAAGGCCAAGGCACCAGAAGAAGCGGCACAAACGAGTTAAACTCCCCGGGTGGAGTTCTCACTCGAATCGAAGTACGTCACCCAAGACGGCACGATTCTGATCTCCGGCGTGCAGGCGCTCGTGCGCCTGCCGATGGATCAGCATCGCGCCGATCGGCGGGCTGGACTCCGCACAGCCACCCTCGTCTCGGGCTATCGCGGCTCCCCGCTCGGCGGTCTCGACCACGAGTTGCAGCGGCGCGAACGGCTGCTCCGTGACCACGAGATCCGTTTCCTCCCCGGCGTCAATGAAGACCTCGGCGCGACCGCGGTGTTCGGAAGCCAAATGGCCGGCCTCTTCCCTCGCCCGAAATATGACGGGGTCCTCGGCATGTGGTACGGAAAAGCACCCGGGGTCGACCGCAGCGGCGACGTTTTCAAGCACGCGAACTTCGCGGGGGTCGGACGCACTGGCGGTGTACTCGCGGTCGCGGGTGACGACGCAACCGCAAAATCGTCGACGCTCCCATCACAATCGGAAGCCGCGTTTTATGACGCGCTCATGCCGGTGCTCTCTCCGGGGAGCGTTCAAGAAGTTCTCGACCTCGGCCGGCTCGGCTTCGAGATGTCGCGCTATAGCGGCCTCTGGGTGGGCTTCAAGATGGCGACGTCCGTTGCGGACGCCTATGGCACGGCGCAGGTCTCCCCGGATCGCATCGTCGTCGTCGATCCACAATTCGATATCGATGGCCAGCCGTGGCGTGCGACGCAGAGTGTTTTTCTCGCGCCGCCGATGAGCTTGACGCTCGAGCGTGAAATCCATGTTGGCCGCCTTGAAGCAGCGCGAGCGTTCTCGCGGGCCCATGCGCTCAACCGAGTGACCGTCTCGACGCCGCGAGACCGCCTCGGGATCGCGGCTCCAGGCAAGACCTATTTCGACCTTCGCGAAGCGCTCGCGCATCTCGGGCTCGACGACGAAGCGCTCCGCGCGCACGGCATCCGTCTTCTGAAAGTCGCCATGCCATACCCGCTCGAGACCGAGACCGTGAAAGAGTTCGCCCACGGCCTCGAGGAAATACTGGTGGTCGAGGAGAAGCGGTCTTTTCTCGAGCTCTTTTTGAAGGAAGCTCTCTATAACGAACGCGAGGGCCCTCGGGTTGTTGAAAAAAGAGACGAAGCCGAAAACCCGCTCGTGCCCGCTTCGGGCGAGCTCGACCCCGACACGTTGACGGAGATTCTCGCACGGCGACTCGCGTCACGCGTCCCGGAAGCGAAGCTCGCGCCGAGACTCGGTATCCTCGGCTTCGTCCGCGAGCAGACGGAAGCGCCGCTCGCCTCCCAGCGCCTCTTTCATTTCTGCTCGGGCTGTCCTCACAACCGCTCCACGATGGTCCCCGAGGGCTCGCTCGCCGGCGCCGGCATCGGCTGTCACGCCATGGCGATGATGATGGATGATCGCTCCACCGTGGGCATAACGCACATGGGCGGTGAGGGCGTTCAATGGGTCGGCATGGCGCCGTTCACGGAGACCGAGCATCTGTTCCAAAACCTCGGCGACGGCACGCTCTTCCACTCGGGAACGCTCGCAATCCGCCAGGCGGTCGCCGCGGGGACGAACATCACGTTCAAAATCCTCTATAACGGCGCCGTCGCAATGACAGGAGGACAGGACGTCGACGGCGCGATGCCGATCCCGGAGCTAACGCGCGCGCTCGAGGCCGAAGGTGTCCAGAAGATACTCGTCTTGAGCGACGAGCCGCGAAAGCTCGCGGGCGTCGACGCCTGGCATCGAGACCGACTCGACGAGGCACAGCAACTTCTTCGAGAAACGCCCGGCACGAGCGTTCTCATCTACGACCAACACTGCGCGGCCGAGCTCAGGCGCAAGCGCCGGCGGGGCGTGGCGCCGGAGCCGAAGGAGCGCATCTTCATCAACGAAGCTGTCTGCGAAGGCTGCGGCGACTGCGGGGTTCAATCGAGTTGCTTGAGCCTCTTCCCCGTCGAGACCGAGCTCGGCCGCAAGACACAGGTCCATCAGGCCTCTTGCAACAAGGACGACTCTTGCCTCGAAGGCGACTGCCCGTCATTTCTTCGCGTGATCCCCGGCGGTGCGCGTCCTAGCGCGCCACGATCGAGCTTCGAGGAGGTCGCGCTTCCGTCGCCGGATCTGCGCGTGAAGGAGGCGCACATCTACATGGTCGGGATCGGGGGCACTGGCGTCGTCACTGCGAATCAAATACTTGTGACCGCGGCGATGCTCGAGGATAAACATGCGACGGGCGTCGACCAGACCGGCCTCAGCCAAAAGGCGGGTCCCGTCGTTTCGCATCTCAAGATTCTGGAGAGCGAGGCGGGCGTGTCGAATACGATCGCCGCGGGCGACGCCGACGTCTATCTCGCCTTCGACATCCTCGCCTCCGCAGCACCCGGCCATCTGTCCCGCGCCCGTTCCGACAAGACGACCGCCGTGGTGTCGACGAGCCGCATCCCAACCGGCAGGATGGTCACCCACGTCGACGAGGCGTTTCCCGAGCTCGACCAGCTCGCGAGCCGGATCGATGCACACACGCGCTTCGAGAACAACGTCTACCTCGACGCAACCGCGCTCGCCGAGCATTTCTTCTCGGACCACATGCCCGCGAACGTGATTCTCCTCGGCGCGGCATACCAACAAGGACTCCTGCCGGTGAAGCGATGGAGCCTCGAAAAAGCCATCGAGCTCAACGGCGTCGCTGTCGAGCGAAACCGTCAAGCGTTCTCAATCGGCCGGCGCGCGGTCGCGGACCCGGACTGGGTCGGCTCGCTAGAGCTCACGCGCCGCGAACGGCTCGACGAAACGCCCAAGCTCGAAGGAGAAGCGCTCGCCCTCGTCGATGGAACCGGCGCTTCAGGCGAGCTACGACGCCTTCTGGCCCATCGCGTGCCCGAGCTCATCGCCTATCAAAACACGGCCTACGCAAGCCGCTACGTGGAGCTCGTCGAGCGCGTCGCCTCAACGGAAACCGCCCGCGTCGGAAACGGCGCACGCCTGAGCGAGGCTGTCGCGCGAAACCTCTTCAAGCTAATGGCCTACAAAGACGAATACGAAGTCGCACGCCTCCACACAAAACCCGAGCTCACCGCCTCCGTAGCACGCACGTTCGGCGACCGCACCCGATGGAAGCTAATGCTGCTCCCACCGTTTCTCCGCGCAATAGGGGTAAAACACAAAATCCCCTTCGGCCCGTGGTTCCGCCCCATCCTAAACACCCTCGCCCGCCTAAAGTTCCTAAGAGGAACCGCCCTCGACCCCTTCGGCCACACCGCTATCCGCCGCATCGAGCGCACCCTAATAAACGAATACCGCAACATAATCGAAAAAGAGCTCGTGTCCCTGTCCAAGGAACGCTACAACGCCGCCGTAGAGCTCGCAGAGCTCCCCGCTCTAATCCGAGGCTACGAAGCCGTCAAGCTCCGCACCATAGAACGCTATAGGAACGCCGTCCGCCAAAAACTCCCCCCCCAAAGCTAACCCCCCCATCCGCCCTCAAAAGGTTCCCCCCCGTCCGCCCTCACACTCCCGTCCGTCCTCACACAAAAGGTTCACTCCCGTCCGCCCTCACACAAAAGGTTCCACCCTTTTGTTGCGGGTACCTTCGAAAAGGTCATTTCTTAGCGGATGTCACTTAAAGCCAGGGAGGTTTTGGTCACTGTATGTCGTCATGAAAAGGTGATGGCCCGACGTCTGCGTATGATCGACAACGAGAGCGGTGTTGTAGAGATTACTTCCCGCGTCCAACATGGACGCTTTCTGCTCCGACCCTCTCCGCAGAGCAATGACCTCATTGTCGGGGTCCTGGGTCGGGCCCAAGCAAAGTACGACGTCGCCCTCTATTCTTTCATCTTTATGAGCAACCATTTTCATTTGCTGATGAAGGCGGACTCCGTCAGACAAATGAGTCGGTTCGTGGGTTTCGTCAAAGGCAACTTGGCCAAAGAGTTAGGGCGTCTTCATGATTGGAGAGAGAACCTGTGGGGGCGACGCTATCACTCCGCCTCGGTCGGAGCGAATGTGTGCCACTCTTAGTTGAAATTTGAAACGGCTCCCTCTCGGGTGGTTTGATGACGTTGTGAAAAGCGAAATCAAGCCGCTCAAGAAAGGAGCCGATATGGGAAGTCTGCTACGAAGGGTCAAGGAACGCAAGAAGACGCGTCGTCTAGGTGAAGTAGAGGTCATGGAGCAAGAGGGATACGGGGAGCTCGAGGTGGACTCGAAGGTCGAGATGATCCGCGCACTGGTGCCTCTCGGCCTGATGCATGTTCACGAGTTGCTGGACGCCGAGGTCAGTGAGCTTGCGGGAGAGCGATACGTTCGGAAATCGGAGACGGTGCAGGGACGACGTCACGGGACGAATCCGGGCACGGTGAAACTCGCGGGTCAGCGAGTTCCGGTCCGCGTTCCCCGTGTTCGCGGCCGCGACGGAGAGATCCCGTTGAGCTCGTACGAGAGTCTGAGTCACCGCGGAGAGGTGGACGAGTTGCTTCTACGAAGAGTGCTGTACGGGATCTCGTGCCGGAACTATGAGTCGGCGGCGGAATTGGTCCCGGGCGCGATCGGTCTGTCGAGTTCGTCGGTGTCGCGCGGCTTCGTCGAAGCAAGCGCAGCGAAGCTGCGTGAGATGCAGGAGCGTGATCTCTCGGGTGAGGACGTGGTGGCGATGGTCCTGGACGGCAAGACGTTCGCCGACGCGACGATGGTGGTGGCTCTCGGCATCACGTTATCCGGGGACAAACGCTTCCTCGGCTTCGTGGAGACAGACACTGAGAACGAGCGTGTTCTTAGGCCGTTCCTGCGTTCATTGGTCGAGCGGGGTCTCGATATCTCTGAAGGGCTGCTGGTGGTCATCGACGGCAGCAAGGGGCTGCGAGGAGCCGTGACCAAGGCCTTTCGCAGGCGGGTCGTCGTGGGCCGTTGCCAGTGGCACAAACGAGAGAATGTCGTGAGCTATTTGTCCAAGAGCGAGCAGTCGTTGTGGCGCAAGCGGCTGCAGCGCGCGTACGGCCGGCCGACGCACAAGGAGGCGCTTGAGGCCCTCGAGCAACTCCACCGCGAGCTGGAAGAGAGGAATCAGTCTGCGGCCTCTAGCCTCGAAGAGGGGCTGGAGGAGACCCTGACCTTGCATCGTCTTGGCATGTACGGGGTGCTCGGTCACTCACTAAAGACGACGAACTGCATCGAGTCCGTCAATGCGCTTATCGAGGAACGTTGCGCGAAGGTCGATCACTGGAAGACTTCGAACCAACGCCAACGCTGGCTCGCGACCGCGCTCACCGACATCGAGCCGCGCCTCCGGAAGGTGATGGGCTACCGACACCTTCCAAAGCTGCGTGAAGCGCTCAAGCGTGAACTGAAGATCGAGACCGCGAAAAAGAATACGTCGAGGAAGAACGTTGCTTAAACGAACCGGGAGCCGTGGAACATTTCAACTAAGAATGGGCTTGACTCGTCGAAGCGTCCGAAGAGGCGCAGGTCGCTCGATTCTCGTACATTCTTGCGAACGGCTGCAAAGAAGGACTCGTTGCATCGCCGCTTGATTGGCCGGGCGTCAGTAGCGCCAGGGCGCTTTACAGTGGCGAGAACACCTTGCAGGGTACCTGGTATGATCGCACCGCTCAGTATCGGGCGCAAAAACCCGGAGAAGACAAACTTTGCCTCTCCTGCCATTTCAGTGGATCCTCTCGAGGGTGAGACCGCCACAGTTTAGGTAGACGAGACTGATGAGAGCTTCGGCAGAGTGGAGTCCAAAGCTGCGGTGGCTCAGCAGCCGGATTTTGTTGTTCATTCCTTCGAGTCGGCCGTTGCTGAGTCTCCACGTGACCCACGCGATGACGCCATCGAAGTGCCTGCGGATCATCTTCGCCGCGCGTTTGACGGGCTCTATCCTCGAGCTCATAGCGCGCCGCAGCCATCCTCGGAGAAACTTCTTGGCCCATGTCTCGGTTTTGTAGGTGTAGAGGTCCATGAAGTCGTCGCGCAGAAGCATGGCGCGGTAGAGGCGACGATTAGCTCGCACCTGCTCGCGGAGCACCCGTTTGTCTTTCGCGCTGCGGTTGTGTTTGGCCTTGAGAAGGGGAAACTTGGTGTTCTTGAGGTTGCGCCGGGCAGTCCCTTTGAGCTCGCGCACCAGCTCGCGCCGGGTCTTATCCACGGCCTCGTTCAGATGCTTGACGATGTGGAAGCGGTCAAAGATCACCCGTGCCTGAGGAGCCTTTTTGCCGACGACAGTTATGTACGACTCCCACATGTCCATGCTGACCGCTTCGAGCTCCGCGGCTCTTTGTGGTCCGAGCTTGCGGAAAAACCGCAGCAGCGTCTTGGCCTTGCGCTCCTTTCCCGCCCAGACGACCCGGCCGCTGAGATGGTCTATTACCACTGTTAAGTACTTGTGGCGTTTGCGGTAGCTGATCTCGTCCATCCCAATCACCCGCAATCCATCGAGCTCGCGCCGCTCATCCCGCTGCTCGGCAACCACTCGCTGGATGATCCGTCGCACCGAACGCCACGTCACTCGGAAATAGTTCGCTACGGCGCTGACGTCCGTCCTCTGTGCCAGCCACGCTACCTCTTGTTCGAAGCTTTTGGTAAAGCGGCTTCCCTTGTCGGCCCAAGGCACCTTTTCTCTGACCACTCCACACCGCCGACGTACCACTCGTCGGATCGAGTAGCGAAGATAGGTCCGGACTCCGAACAGGTCCAAGTGCCGCCAGTAGCGATTGTAGCGATCTTTGTTCTTGCGGACCTTTCGTCCGCAAATCCCGCACAGAGGCTTCCTCCTCCGTGGTACTACATCCACCACCACTCTGGCTTTGTCCGCCTGGAAGTGGAAACCTCGGACCCACAGGCCTTGCAATCCGATGAGCTTGTTGACTAACCGGAACTTCCGCCGGCTAGACGCATGTAAACCCGTACGTTTAAAGCAGATGCGGCGGTTCGAAATGTAATGTGTAAGCATGTAATAGTGACAGAACAGTTATTTTACTGATTTAATCCTGTATAGTCGGCGCATGTACATCGCCAAGGTGCCGAACCGCAACTCGCCCCCAGCGATTCTCATCCGCGAAAGCTACCGCGAAGGCGGTGCGCCCAAAACGAGGACCGTCGCCAACATCTCGAAGTGGAAGCCCGCTCGAATTGAAGCTCTTCGCCAGTTGCTGAAGGGCAACGTGGATTTGGGTGAGGCTCAGCAGTTCGAGATCACCAGAAGCAAGCCTCACGGACATGTTGCGGCCGTGCTGGGAACGCTGCGCAAAGTTGGCCTCGAGCGAATCATCCATAGCCGCCAGCGCCGAGAGCGTGACCTTGTCGTGGCGATGATTGTGGCGCGAATCGTAGAGCCGGGCTCCAAGTTGGCCACGGCCCGTGGTCTATCGAAACAGACCTTGACTTCGTCATTGGGTGAGTGTGTTGGAGTTGAAGACACCAACGAGGATGAGTTGTATGATTCCCTGGATTGGCTTTTGAGCCGCCAAGCAGCCATAGAGAAGAAACTGGCGAAACGCCATCTGCAGCAGGGCAGCCTGGTTCTCTACGACTTGACGTTGACTTGGGTAGAAGGTCGGTCGTGCCCTCTGGCGAAGCTCGGTTACTCGAGAGACGGCAAGAAAAACAAGTTGCAGGTCGTGTTCGGCTTACTGTGTGAGCGTGATGGTCGGCCGGTCGGGGTAGAGGTGTTCGAAGGCAACACCGGAGATCCCGCAACACTGGGGAGCCAAATTCGCAAAGTCCGAGAACGTTTTGAGCTTGACAGTATCGTCTTCGTAGGTGACCGAGGGATGATCACCGAAGCCCGGATTCGCGAGGAACTTCGACCGGAGGAAGGTCTCGAGTGGATCAGCTCACTTCGTGCCCCTCAGATTCAGCGACTTGCAAAAGACGGAATGCTGCAGCCTTCTCTGTTCGATGAACTCGACCTAGCGGAGATCCATCATCCTAGCTTCCCTGGTGAGCGACTCATCGCCTGCCGCAACCCTCTTCTTGCTACCGAGCGGGCGCGGAAGCGAGAAGAGATGCTTGTGTCGACGGAGTCAAAGCTAGAAGTGATTAGCAAAGCGACGAAGCGAGACCAACGTCCTTTGCGAGGCAAAGATACCATCGGCATACGATTGGGTCGAGTGTTCGCTCGGAGCAAGATGGGCAAGCACTTTCGCTACACCATTACGGACGACGGCTTCGACTTCGAGCGCGACAACGAAAACATCGAGCGTGAGGCGGCCCTCGACAGCATCTATATCATCCGAACAAGCCTCACCGAAGAGGCCATCTCCGCAGACGAAGCTGTCAGGACCTACAAAGGCTTGGCAGTCGTTGAACGCGCTTTTCGTTGCTGCAAAACCGTGGATTTGAAAGTACGGCCCATCTATCACTACAACGCTGAGCGAGTTCGAGCTCACATCTTTCTTTGCATGCTCGCCTACTACGTGGAATGGCACATGCGAAAAGCCCTCGTCCCGATCTTGTTTGACGACGACGACCCTGACGGTGCCCATGCCAAACGCTCATCCATCGTCAGCCCAGCAACGCCTTCAGACTCCGCCCAGGCAAAGGCTTCTACCAAGAAGACTCCCGACGGGTTGCCCGTCCACAGTTTCAGAACGCTTCTTTCTGATCTTGCTACGGTCACGAAAAATCAGGTCGAAAACGAAGCCCGCGGCCTGTCCTTCGTCAGCATCACTCGCCCCACACCCTTGCAGCACAAAGCATTCAACCTGCTCGAAATCAACGACGTAGCGATGATCCCATGACCGGGCCACGCAGCTTGCAGCACAAAGCATTCAACCTGCTCGAAATCAACCCCCGCACGATGTAAGCAGTACACACACCTCTCTTCAAAAACAAAGCCAATGATGCCCACACTTACGCTTGTTCATCCGTGGAAGGTCCGACTAACGTAGTAACGCGCATCGCGGGAACGCTCTTTTCTCTTTCGGAAAAAAAGATTCTAGCGTTCTCGCCGATGCGCATCTACACATGGCTTACCCTCTCAACCCACGGGCCTCACCAAATGCCACTGCCCCTCAGCGGGAGACGAGGCTGTGGGAAACGTCCCCACGGTTCTGGTCGTTCAGACCTTGCTCACGACTGAGTTCTCTTCGAAGCCTGGAAGGGCGTTTTCCATAGCCTCCACTAATCGAGCCCCCCCTTCCTCATTCCATATGAATTAATCTTTCTTGTATATATACCAGGAGGGGCCTGTGGGCGCTCGTGGGAAACGCGAAGCGTTTTCCAAGCGATTGTGGAAAACGCCGCTCCACGTTTGTACGTGCTCACAACCTTTCCCTAAACGCCTCTCTCCCCCGGAGTTTCCGGCGTTTTCCACAATCGCGGCAGCGTCCATAGGCCATGCCCTCCAACACAAATCAGATCCCCCGAAACGACAGGAGAACCCCTTTTTTCATGATGTCCCCTTTTTACCTTTTTTCTTTCCTTTTTTCTTTCCTTTTGCATGTGGGACGTGGGATGGCATGTCACCTTTTTCTTTCCTTTTGGGGCGTGATATGGTGCTGGCTCAGTGACGGGGCATCGGTATCCGACTGCTACAATTCTTCGCGATGGGCGGCGGTTGATCGTGCGTCCTTTTCGAGCGGAGGATGCGGACGGGCTCCATGATTTTTTTCTTAGGCTTCCCGTCGACTGGCGGCGCTTCGCTTGGGACCGGATCGAGAGTCGCGGGCTTATCGAGAGTTGGGCGGACAACATCGACTACGACCGGGTGCTGCCGCTTCTCGCTTTCGACGGGCCGCGGGTCGTCGCGGACGCTTCGCTTCACCGGCGTGACCACGGCCCGTTGCGCCTGGTCGGACGGGTCAAGTGGCTTATCGCTCCGGAATTTCGCGGTGTTGGGCTTGGTGTCACGCTCGTGAACCTGCTCATGGATGCCGCGCGCGGCATGGGACTCCGCCATCTGACTTGTATGCTCATCTCCGATCTCGAGAGCGACGCCATCGAAGTGCTGAAGCCGCTCGGCTTCAAGGAATACCGCATCCCCGGCTACGGCGTCGACCCCGACGGGGACGCGCACGACATGAGCAAGTTGGTTTTTTCGTTCTAGCTCCGCCGCGCTTGCCTCTTGGCCACCGAGAAGAAGTCGTGCCATGTCGAGTCGGCCCCCCCGAACTGCCGTTCGACTTTGACGTCTAGAACGTAAGGCCGCCCGTCCGCCATCGCGCGAAGGCAGCGATCGATTGCGGGGCCCACCTCGGACGGCTCTTCCACCGTCTCACCTTCGACCCCGTAGCCGCGCGCGAGCGCCACGTTGTCGATATCGGGGCTCCCGAGATTGCAGCCAATGTACTTGCCCGTCTCGGCAGCTCGTCCGCCATACGCGTGAAGGAACCTTCGATTCGCTTGATACTGCCCGTTGTTCCAAACGACGATGCCGACCGGAACTTCGTAGCGCGACGCCGTCCAAAGAGCGTGCACCCCGAACTGATAGCAGCCGTCACCCACGAGCGCCCACACCTCCCGGTCCTGTTGGCCAATATGCGCGCCCACCGCCGCGGGCACACCCCAACCAAGCACGCCGCCACTCGTCGCCAAGTTCTTGCGCCGCTTCGTGCGCGTGTGGTCGGTGTCGAGATAGGACGGAACATAGGGCTCCGAGGTGATGAACTCGCTCACGACGATCGCATCCGGCGCCATGCGCCGGTTGAGCTCCACCATGAGCCGCTCGTTCGTAATCGGACTCTTCTCCCATGCATCTTGAGCCGCCCCTTCGAGCCGCTGCCGGCGCGCCGCATGATAGTCGCGCACCCGACGTGTTCGATCCTCCACCACGAGCTTTGACAGGTCGCGCGTTTTGACTTCCTCGAGCACCGCGGCTGTGGTCGCTCGGACCCCCGCGATGACCGCGAGGTCGACGGGGTAGGTTCTCCCCACTTCCGCGGCGTCGAGACCGGTATGGATGACGCGCGCATCCCGCGACACAATCGGCTCTTCAGGCAATCGCCCGAAACCAAACATGGTGCCGCCAAGCGCCCAATAGAGGTCGAGCTCCGCAGGGTAGCTCGGTCCTGGCGAAACATCCCGGAATAATGAGGATGCGTCGACGGGAACACCATAGGCCCGTGGGCCATATAAATGTCCTGAAAAACCGGCGCGCCAAGCAGCTCCGCAAGCTCCATTAGCGGCTCGCTCGGATCGAAGCGCGCCCCTTCCATCCCGACCGCGATGACAGGAAACTCCGCCGCGACGAGCATGTCCGCGATACGCCGCACCTGGTCTTCGTTCGGCGCCACGTCGACTTCGATTCGAGAACGCTCACGCGGAAGAATTTCGGCCTCGTCGACCCGCTCTTCCAGAGATCCTTCGAGAACGTAAGGAATGTCGGCCCGCCCGGCGGCGATTGCGCGAGCACGAAGGCGCGCCGCACCACTTCCGGGATCGTTTCGGTGCTCATAACGTCCCAGGTCCACTGCGTATATTCCTGTGGCAGCTGATGGAGATTCACGGATTCGAGAAACGCGTTCGCCCCGCGGATGTCCGTCGATTGCCGCCCAACAGTGACGACGAGCGGGATGCGATCCTTGAACGCGTTCACCATCGGCCCGAGCGAATACGCAGCCCCTGCGACCGAATGGAAGTTCATGATCGGCACATCCCCCGTCGCGCGGGCATAGCCATCCGCCATCGACATCACCGAGCCTTCGTGCAGCCCGTGCACGTATTGAAGGTCGAGCCGGTCGACGAGTGCGTCGAGAAAGCCCACTTCCTCGGAGCCGCCGAGGCCGAAGACATAGGGCACTTTCCAATCGAGAAGAAGCTCCGCCATGACGAGGAACAGCCTCTACACCTTCGCACTTATCGCAGCAAGCTATCCCGTGTTTCTCACGATGACACGGCGAAGGGAATCCTGAGAAATGGGAAAGCGCGCGACGTGCCTCGTGATGCTCCTGAGCGGGTGTGGCGGCACCCAGAACACCCCCCCGCCTCGTGAAGGCGAAATAGTGGGCACTATCCGCCTCGCCGGCGAAGTCTCCATCGAACCGACACAGATCGAGAATACGACCGACCCCGACGTCTGCGGCAAGAGCCATACCCTCGAAGATATCGCTCTCTCCAAAGGCGGCGGCCTCGCCAACGTCATCGTCGCGATCCAGAACGCACCGTCCCGCGAAACTCCGCCCCAAACCCTCACCCTCGACAACGCTGCCTGTCGATTCGAACCACACACCGCCATCGTCACGGCAGGAAGCACCATCGAGGCCAAAAACAGCGACGCCGTTCTCCATACGACCCACCTCTACGGCCCGGCAGAAATAAACATCTCTCTTCCCATCCAAGGCACCACGAACTCGCGCACCCTCGAAAGCACCGGCATCTATTCCGTGAAATGCGACGTCCACGGCTGGATGCAAGCCTACATCCGCGTCGACGACCACCCGTACCACGCCGTCACCGACGCTCGAGGAAAGTTCCGCATCGAAGGCATCCCCCCAGGCACCTACACGCTCGAGCTCTGGCACGAACGCCTCGGCCCCATGGAGCAGGAAGTCACGATCCCGGAAACCGGACACACCTCCATTGATATAGAGTACAGCCCATGAAAGCCTCGATATTCCTACTCGCGCTATTGATCTCCCAAGCGACGCCGCGTCAGCAGCCAGGCGCCGACATCACACTCTACGCCCCCGAAGATCACGACCTCTATGATGGCCGGTTCATCATCACGGGAGGCGGGCTCCACCACGTGGGAACCCTAGAGGACCCGCCCGGCTGGAATCACATTGGAAACGACGCCCAAAACGTGCGCGCGGTCTCCGGCACGGCTGAGATCGACGTCGACGAGCAGGCGAACACGGGAACCTTCGTCGCCAGCATGACGCTCCCCGAAGGCGAGCTGGTCATCGAGCTCGAAAGGTTCCACGAGTTCAGCCCCTGTCAGGACGGTGGAGTCGCCGCCTATATCTATGAGCACGGAGATGCCGGCTGCGGGGATACCAACTGGCCGAAAACGTTCATCTATCTGGCGGGATGGGGCTTCGGAAAAGCGACCCTCGACGGTGAGATGCTCTACGAGGCCTACCAGATACACTTCATGGTCACGCAAGGTATGCGCGATCGCGAGACCCTGAAAGTCGACTACCCGCTCTTGAACAAAAAATCGCGCGCGGGCGCAGTGAACCCGGGCGCGATGCAGATGGATTTCTTCATCCGCAGCCCGGAGAACGACGATCGCAACAACCCGGGGCGCAAAGTGTTCGACCACTTCTTCGCCATGGAAGTAACGTGGAAGTAGGTGCGCTCACATCGAGAATAGCTTTGTGTAGACGACCCGTTACGGCTCGCCCGCGAGCGGTGGTAGCTCGAGTCCTCTCACAGCCTCGAGAGACAAAAAAAGGTGCTGGGGGTCATCGAGCAACGAGGTAAAACCGAACTTTGCGTAGAACCGGCGTGCCGTCTCGTCGATCGCGTCGACCTCGACAGCGCGCACCCCGACTTGATTGGCGATGAATTCCGTACGCCTGAGCGCATCGATGAGCAAAAGCCCACCGAGTCCCTGCCCCTGCATCGTTCTGTCCACAGCCAGCCTTCCAATCAGCACGACGGGGACATCGATCTTAGGAAGGCCCTTCGCTTGCTCCGCGGGCAACGCCTCATACCGAACTCTGTGCGTGGATATCGCATAGTAGCCCGACACGAGCTGCCCTTGCCGGACAGCCACGTAGGCTCTGGAGAGGTCGCGTCGCTCGTACTGACTCAATAGCCTGCGGCTCCATTCATTCAGCAAGTCGTTGCCGCAATCGAACTCGTCGCGTTCGTGGGATCGGCTGAATTTCTCTATGCTCCAGCCAGGCATTCTCGGCGGTTAGGCCAGCTCTTTCTTGTAGTGGTCTGCGGCCGCACGAAGAGTTTCGTTCGCAGATGCGTCGGCGTCTTCGAGAAGCGAGATGAAGAGGTCTCTGTCGCGATCGCTCAATTCGGTCACGTCATGTTCGCGAATCACTTCCCGAGCCGCACGAACGAGAGTCGAAATGGCGAAGTCACTTACTGACTGGCCCAGCTTTTGATGGGCAAGTCGTCCCAGTTGAAGACCGGGGAACGTTGCCTTCCGGCCGCAAGACTCCAACCGAGCCAGCTTGGTGATCCCCGAGCGAGTCGCTTCCAGACTCGCGCGCACGTTCGTGGTCCGCTCGGCGTCGACGATAGCACTCGTCAGCTCCGCGCCCATCTCGCAAAGGTGGGTCGGCTTCCAATCGAGCGCCCTCGTGACAGCGGAACGTTCATCGTCTGCGCTCATGCCGTTCCACGCACGCGCTTCCGCTCCGCGCGCAACGAGATGCTCCACGACGTCATCGCGCACCGTGCTCGGATTGCGCGTCGTGAGAAAGACGGCCGCGCCCCACTCGAGCAGCCCTTCGAAGAGCCGCGTCATCTTGTGCTCGAGATGAGCCGGTATGGCGAGACGCACGCCGTCGAGCTTTGCCGTCGCCTCGATCTGCCGCTCGGTGAGCGGCATCTGCCGGCGCATCCATTCCAGGCGCCGCGCGTCCTGTTCAGCGGATCAGAGTCCAAAGACGAAGAGCACCTGGCCCGAAGCGACCGCGATGTGTTGTTTGCCGTCAATCTCGAAGGCGATGGGGTTCGAGCGAACGTCGTCGCCAGTTTGGAAATGCCACAAGGGCTCCCCGCTCTCGGCGTCGAGGGCGAAGAAGTTCCCCTCTTCCGTTCCCGCAAAGACCAGGTCGCCCGCGGTCGAGAGCACCCCGGCCCACGGGGGCGAGTGCTGGCGGAACTCCCACTTCGTTTCGCCGGTCGAGATGTCGAGGGCACGGATGGCGCCCGCGGCGTCATCGCCGTGAAGCGCGCGCTCGCCTCCACCGAGAAAGCTCGTGCCGGGCTCCTTGTCCGCGTTGAGGATCCGCTCATAGGTGACTTGCCCAAGAGCCAGCGACGGGCAGAGACCCCATGTGATAATGAGAACAAGACGTCTCACAGCTCACCTCTCATGCTGCTGAGATAGGAAACGAGATCGTCGAGCTCTTCGGACGTGAACTCCCCCTCGTAGCTCGGCATCAAACTTTCGCCAATCTTCTTTTCGAAAGAGGCGAGCTCCAACTTGTCGAGCGAGTGATAACGCCCGGACTCGTCCCTCAGTTGAACCGTGAACGAATCCTCGTTGACGCGGAGGCCTTTCAGCTCCTTGCCGTCTTTGGTTCGCGCATTCACAACGACATAGTTCAAAGCTACGTTGTCGCCGGGCGCCACGAGAGCTTCGCGCAAATGAGCGAGCCCGCGCATGATGCCGATATTCGACAAATCCGGCCCGAGGACACCGCCTTCGCCGGCAACGATGTGACAGACGTTGCACCCACCTTTACCTTCGTAGAGGCGCCGGCCGTTCTCGGAGTCACCGGGAAGCGGTTCTTCCTCGGCACGACCTAACGAGCGCACATATCTCGCGACCGCTTTCACCTCGTTCGTGCCCAACATCCAGTTTCCCGGCATGTCGGTATTGGGAATGCCGTTCACGATGACCGAGCTCAGCGCTTCATCGTCCCTCGCGCGGCGGAGAATGAGGCGCGTCAGGCTCGGCCCCTCCCCTCCGGTACCGCCGATGCCGTGACACCGCGCGCAGTGACTGTCGAACAGTTGCTGGCCGGACGTCTGAGCCCACGCGGAGGCTGACAGCATCAGGAAAAACGCTAGAAGAACGGTATTTCGCATGAGAAAGCCCCCAAAAGACTGGTGTTTCAGCGCACGCAAGCCTAACATTCGGCTCGTAGAAGCAGCAAATTGGGAGGTATGAGCTTGCGTCCACTGTACATCGTCCTCGGCACGACCCTCACCGTCGCATGCGCACAGCCCGCGCCAGAGCCGTCCTCCGCCCCAGGAGAGCTCGTCTTCGTCACGAACGAAGACTCCGGCGATCTCACCGTCATCGCAACGAGCACGCACGAGGTCATCGCAACCATCCCCGTCGGCAAGCGCCCGAGGGGCGTGCGCCTCAGCAAGAACGGCCGGACCGCCTACGTCGCGCTGAGCGGCTCGCCCAAATGTCCGCCTTGGATGTCGGATGAGGATTGCGCGGCACAAGTCACCGACAAGACCCTCGATGGGGTCGCGGTGGTCGACGTCGCGGCAGGACGCGTCACGAAGGTGCTCCCTGGCGGCTCGGACCCGGAACAGTTCGACCTCAGTCTCGACGGCAAACAGATTTGCGTCGCCAAAGAGGAGCACGGAGGCGAGCACGTAAGCCCCGACGCCGGGCAAAGAGGCAAGAATGGCAGGGTCGGAGCAATGCTCGTGGGTCAGTGCTTGCACGCGCTTGAACCACTTTTCGAGATGCTGGTCGGAGGCACGACGATGTTGTCGAACGAGGAGTAACTGCTGAAGGAGCAGTTCGAGATGCTCGGAAGTAGCTTGTGTGGTTGCGGGCGCGACCCGGAGAGGTTTTTGTTTGAGGGTCTTGAGGATCTTCTCGGGTTGTACACGTCGGATGCGATGTTTTTGAGTGAGCGTCTCGATGGTGTGGCGGCTAAGAGGGTTGGGGCTAGATTCGAAGAAGAGCTGGAGGAGCTCGCAGAAAAAAGAGTCGAGAGCCTTGTCCTTCGGCGCGAGCGAGACGATGTGAGGCCAGCAACGAGTAAGGAGTTCACGGATTGCGAGCTGAGGGCCACGTGGTTCTTGACGAGTTGGTCGCGGGTGCTCAGCAGCCCGCGCATAGCGAGGATCTCCGGAGGTGGGAGTTGTAAGCGCTGAAAGCGGTGGCCGTCGGTTCTGAGCGAATCGGCGAGAACGAAGGCGTCGCGCCGGTCATCCTTGGCGCCGCTCATAGAATGCCGGTCGCGGAAACGGCCGACCTGCTTGGGATTGATGAAAAAATGGCGATGGCGTTGTCAAGAAAGAGCTCGACGACAGCCCCATGAGGTTTTTCGATCGCCACTGCGATGCGCTCGGTGTCTTGCGTGGTCAGTTGCAAAAGCCAGTCGATGGTTTCTGATAGTCCTTCGCGGCTATGGGGGAAGCTTCGTTCCCCCACAAACTCCCCCTTGGCATCGAGCGCGACGGCCATGTGAAGCCATTGACCCAGGTCGATACCGACGAGGAAGTCGTATTTGAGCTGATTCATGGAAGCACTCATTGTCGCCAGCGTATGTGATGTTTCATCGGCCCCTGTACTGGCGCTCGAAGCGCAACTCCCCACTGGATGTCCATCACAAGAAAATTGCCGGCACGCAAGTCCATTCCTGGCGCTCGGAGCGCAGGGAGAGGTTCGGCGTTGCCGGCAAGCTGCTGACGAAATCGAAAACAGTTTCAGCTCATCATGAGATTTGCTCTACCATTGCAATCGAAGCTGGCGCGCGATGCCGCGAACTCGTGCTCGTTTTTTTCTCGGTTGTTTCGGACGAAGCACGTCCGAGAGTTTTTCTCGAAGGTAAAGAACATAAGGCGGACCTAGATATTGACTTTGCACTTCCTCGAGCACAGGTGAAAAATAACGAAGGGAGCGAATGGGCTGCAGTGGCTCCTCATGTTCTTGTAGCTCCCGACGAGCGCAACCTAGAAGTAGGGCACACTCGAATTCGTATAACGGGACTTCCTGGCGGTAGAGCCGCGTCGCCATGAACCGGTCGTCGCGTCGTGGACGCTCAGGTGTGTTCGGAATGGAAACATAGAGGTCCAAAATCGTCCGGACATAATCGTTTTCTGTCAGAGCATCGCTCGTGAGCGGTTCATTACCCTACTTCGACATCCTTTAACCTCCCGCGTCGGCCGCAGATACAGCATTTGGCATATCTGACGCTCTCAAGCTTCGTTTTCATTGAATGAGCCATCGAGCCACTAGCTTGAATTTCACTAACTCCTAGATTGCCAGAACTACTGGGGTGAATGGAACCTTGCTCCGTCACTATTTTCGCCTGGCGCAGACGATAATCCTGTTGCCGTGCCGCGTGGAGTCTTCGTGTGTTGAAACCTTTCTGGTAATTTCGGTTATTTTCGCGCTGATTCTCTCGACGGGTTTGCTCACGGCAAGTTGGACCGCAGTAACACTGTCCGCGGTAACACGACTTGCAGATGAAGAAAGGCATTCCACAGCTTTTGTTGCGGCAGAAAAACCGAAGAAGAACGACAGGTTTGGTGGCCATTTGGGACTCAGCAAAGCGCTGGACTATGGCCGCCCGTATGTGAGAGGCTAGCTTCAATTTGTAGTGGAGCGCCTCCTTCGGGGGCCATCCAAACATCAGAGCCCCGGTCGTTTCTGGCGGCCGGGGCTCACTATTGTCGCATATCAGGCTCGCCATCATCTCGCCGGCGCGAGACGATCTGACTGCCTCGCGCCAAAGGCGCGAGATGATGCTGATTGCATCGCGCCAAGGGCGCGAGATGAGGCCTTGTACATAGACATTTCCGAACGACTCTTCCCGTAACACACGCTCTCGCTGCACTGACGCTGTGGCAAGCGTACAGGGTGAGGTTTATCGGGCGAGAGACGGGAAGCTCGGTCGCGATGTGGCCATCAAGGTCTTGCCCGATGCGTTCGCTGAGAACGAAGAACGCCTCGCTCGATTCAAGCGAGAGGCGACACTTCTCGCATCGCTGAACCATCCGAACATCGGAGCCATCTACGGCCTCGAGGAGGCCGACTCTCTGTGGTTCCTCGTCCTGGAGCTCGTTTCCGGCGAGACGCTCGCCGAGCGTTTGCGGCGCGGGCCCATTCCTTTCGCCGAAGCTCTCGAGCTTGCCGGCCAGATTGCCGACGCCTTAGCGGCCGCTCACGACAACGGCATCATCCATCGCGATCTCAAGCCGACGAACATCAAGATCAGTCCGGAGGGCCAGATCAAAGTGCTCGACTTCGGACTCGCCAAAGCTTTAGCGGGCGAGTCGGCGGATGCGCAGCTTTCGGACTCCCCCACTCTGAGCGCGCACGCCACCAAGGTCGGGGTCATTCTGGTGACGGCCGCCTACATGAGCCCGGAGCAGGCGCGCGGGAAGCCCGTTGACAAACGGACCGACATCTTTTCTTTTGGCATCGTGCTCTATGAGATGCTCACTGGCCGGCAGCTCTTCAAAGGCGAGGACGTCGCCGACACCATGGCATCGGTGATCCGGAGCGATCCGGACTTTCGAAGTCTTCCCGCAGAGCTCCACCCGCGCGTGCGCGAGATTCTCGGTCGCTGTCTCGAAAAAGACCCGAAGAAACGCCGCCGGGATATCGGGGACATACGCACGGATCTCGAGGCGCCGCACGCGCCCGTTTCCGCGGAAGGGCAGGAGCGACGTTCCCGCCCTTGGCTTTCAGTTGCCGGGGCCGTCACTTTGAGCCTTGCGACGGGCCTTGTGACGGGTATTGCGGTGCGGGGCGCGTCAGGCTTGAGACGCCACCCGCTCAAGCGCTTCGAGATGGTCCTTGAGGGAGATGTTTTTTTTGGCACGAATCGCCACATCGTCGCCATATCTCCCCACTCCAAGTCGGTCGCAAACTCGCCCACTACGAAATCCTCGAACCCATCGGGAAAGGCGGGATGGGAGAGGTTTATCGGGCGAGAGACGGGAAGCTCGGTCGCGACGTGGCCATCAAGGTCTTGCCCGATGCGTTCGCCGAGAACGAGGAACGCCTCGCTCGATTCAAGCGAGAGGCGACACTTCTCGCATCGTTGAACCATCCGAACATCGGAGCCATCTACGGCCTCGAGGAGGCCGACTCTCTGTGGTTCCTCGTCCTGGAGCTCGTTCCCGGCGAGACGCTCGCCGAGCGTTTGCGGCGCGGGCCCATTCCTTTCGCCGAAGCTCTCGAGCTTGCCGGCCAGATTGCCGACGCCTTGGCGGCCGCTCACGACAACGGCATCATCCATCGCGATCTCAAGCCGGCGAACATCAAGATCACGCCGGAGGGCCAGATCAAAGTGCTCGACTTCGGACTCGCCAAGGCTTTAGCGGGCGAGTCGGCGGATGCGCAGCTTTCGGACTCCCCCACTCTGAGCGCGCACGCCACCAAGGTCGGGGTTATTCTGGGGACGGCCGCCTACATGAGCCCGGAGCAGGCGCGCGGGAAGCCCGTCGACAAACGGACCGACATCTTTTCTTTTGGCATCGTGCTCTATGAGATGCTCACGGGCCGGCAGCTCTTCAAAGGCGAGGACGTCGCCGACACCATGGCATCGGTGATCCGGAGCGATCCGGACTTTCGAAGTCTTCCCGCAGAGCTCCACCCGCGCGTGCGCGAGATTCTCGGTCGCTGTCTCGAAAAAGACCCGAAGAAACGCCGCCGGGATATCGGGGACATACGCACGGATCTCGAGGCGCCGCACGCGCCCGTTTCCGCGGAAGGGCAGGAGCGACGTTCCCGCCCTTGGCTTCCAGTTGCCGGGGCCGTCACGTTGAGCGTTGCGACAGGCATCGCGGGATGGCATCTCAACCCTGACGCGCCCCACTCGCTCAAGCGCTTCGAGATGGTTCTTCCGGAGGGAGATGCTTTTACTCGCACGAATCGCCACCTCGTCGCCATGTCTCCCCAGGCGACACACTTGGTCTACGCTGCCAACAATCAGATCTACCTTCGGCCGCTCGACCAAATCGAGACCGTTCCCATCCGCGGTGCCGAAGGTGGCCGAGAACCATTCTTCTCTCTCGACGGCGAGTGGATTGGCTTCTTCGCGGACGGGTACCTGAAGAAGGTCGCTATCACGGGAGGCACCCCGGTAACCCTCTGCGAGGCCGACGTTCCATTTGGCGCGAGCTGGGCCGCGGACGGTACGATCGTATTCGGACAAGGAAGCTCCGGAATTTGGGAGGTGTCCGCCAACGGCGGAGAGGCGCGCGTCCTTGTCGAGGGCGGAAACGGCGTGCGTTACCAGGGCCCTCAGAAGCTTCCTGAGGGAAACGCACTTCTTATTACCGTCAGAGAGGGCGGCACGAATTGGGACGCATCCACCATCGTAGTTGACCGACTCGACACCGGTGAAAGGAAGACCCTCATTCGAGGCGGAAGCGATGCCCGCTACTTGCCTACCGGTCACCTGGTCTACGCCGTCGAATCGACTCTGTTTGCGGTGCCCTTCGATCTGGGAAAGCTCGAAGTTACGGGCGGGCCCATTCCCGTCGTCGAGGGTGTCATGCGAGCCACCGGAGGCACTGGGACTGCCCAGTTCAGCTTTTCCGACGACGGCACGCTCGCGTTCGCCTCCGGAATCGGGAGTTTGGAACAGCATCTGTTTTGGATAGAGCGAGGCGGCCAAGCGAGTCGGCTCGCCGACAAGACGGGGATCTTTTCGACGCCGCACCTGTCACCCGACGGCAAACGTCTTGCCGTCACAGTCGCTGAAGGGAACGGCATGGACGTGTGGCTCCTCGACATCGAGCGCGACACCTTCACCCAGCTCACTACCGACGGCTCCAGCCGCTTCCCGGATTGGTCGCCCGACGGAGAATGGCTCGTCTTCAGCTCGGGCTCTTCCGATCTCGACCTCTTTCGCATGCGTTCCGACTTCAGCAGTCCTCCCCAGCTGGTGCTGGAACGCGAGGGCAATGATAGATATGTGCGGTGGACGCCGGACGGAAAGAGCCTTGTTTTCCAACACGAAATTGGGTCCGCCGCCGACATCTGGGTGCTGGACCTGGAGGGTGATGCCGAGCCCCGCCTCTTCCTTCAAACACCGGTCAATGAAGGGCAACCGGATCTGTCTCCCGACGGACGTTATATCGTCTACCACTCGCGCGTGTCGGGTGACACGCCGCAAATTTTTGTTCAACCGTTCACCGGCCCGGGTGGCCGGCGACAGATTTCTACCGACGGGGGATGGAGCCCGCGTTGGTCGCCGAACGGACGCGAGATCTTCTACTATGACCGCGAGCGCCAGGCAATCATGGCCGTCGAAGTTCGCACTGAGCCGGAGCTCGAAGTCGGCGCGCCCCAGCTCCTCTTCGAGTGGCCTTTTGGGCTCTCCCGTGACTGGGACGTCTCGCCCGACGGTCAACGTTTCGTGGTTCTGGGTAGCTCCGACGCCAGGGATCAGCCACGTCCGCGAATCAACTTCGTCCTCAACTGGTTCGAAGAGCTGAAGCGCCTCGTTCCCACCGACAACTGACCCGAGCCATGCCTCTCGCTCCCGGAACCAAGCTCGCGCCTTACGAATCTTCGTCCATTTCTAGCGCTCGACACCCGATTGGCGGGCCGCGAGTATCAGAGCGAGAAGTTTCCCGTACTCGGCTCGTGCAACCCTCGTGCCTCGGTCTGTACCGCCGACCGGTACAGTGCGATCGTTCGTATTCACGCGGTGCACGACGACGACGTCATGGGCCGACAGGATCGTGATGTAGTGCCCGCCGGCGCCATGAGCGGCGTAGGCGCCCTCACCGAGGTTCACGCTCGGATAGAGGCGTCCGTCTATCGAAATCCACCAAAAGAACTCGTGGCCTCCGTAGTCTCCGACGGCTCGGGCGGTCTTCTTCTCGAAGATGGCTCCTGTCCCAGTTGCTATAGAACCAATGGGTGCCGGGAGCGTGGCTGCCTCTCTTGGGCCAGTTTTCCGATGCTTCCTCGCCGACGAGATTTGCGGGGTGATAGATGCCGGAGCGGGAGCCGAGTAAATCGATCGTCAGGCCGAGGCGATCGTCGATACGCAGCTCTTCGAGAGTGCTTTCGAGCTTTAGCGTGCCTTGGTTTTCGTAGATCCCAATCAATGCGCTGAGTAGGCTCTTGCGAATGGAGTGAACGTTGTACTTCTGGGTGGTCTCTCCCCATTCGTCGACGACGATTCCGCTTTGAACGACCATCACTGCGGCGGTGTTGATGGTCTCGGCGTAGGTCCGCGCTTGTTGCAGTTTTTTTGGCGACCAGCCTAACTCCTCGGGGCCATCTGAGGTTTCCCATGCCTCTCCGGGGTAGGTGGGCGGTTGCGGTTGCGCTGACGTCAAGGTCGAAAAGAGCGCAACGACGAATGAGACGGCGAATACGCCCGACGTGTAGCCGACAGGTAGAGTACCACCACCACGACCCTACGGCCGCGGAGGTGACCGCGGTGCAGACAATGTTTCCCTCATGTGTACGACGCACAACGCTCTGATGGCCGAGCGTGACTTCGGGAAGGACGTGATGGACCAGTATCGTCGCTCGGACGATCGGGTATCCGAGCCGGTTCCCGTTTACTCCGTGTCCGCTGATATTCCTTGCGATTCACTCGTTCCGGACCGAGTAGTCGTGGGCATCGCCACAGAAGATCGGCGCCTTGATGCTTCTCGTAGTACTCAATTCCCGTACACGATGCGCGGGAGCCAGAGGGCGTATTCCGGTACGAAGACGAGCGACAACACTCCCACGAGCAGCATCACGATGAAGGGCCAGATCGTGCGATACATCTCTTCGACACGGACGCCGCTGGCGGCGGAGGCGATGAACAAGTGCAGACCCACGGGCGGTGAGATGAGCGCGACCTCAATATTAAAGATGAGAAAGATCCCGTATTGGACGGGGTCGACGCCTAGGTCGAACGCGATGGGGGCGAGGAGCGGGGTGGTCATGACGTTCAGCGATATGCCCTCGAGGAACATTCCGAGGAAGTAAAGCAGCACGGTCACGCCGAGCAGGAACTGCCAACCCGTGAACTCGGCGCCCGTAGCGTGGGACACGAGGCGCGAGGCGAAGCCGCTCGCGGTCAGGGCCTTCCCGAAGATCGTGCCGCCAACGATAATAAAGAAGATGGATCCGGTGGTGGCGGCGGTGCGGGTGAATACTCCGGGTAGCTCGCTCCACCCAAGGCTTTTGTAGAAAAATCGCCCCATCAGGAAGGCGAAAAACGCCGCCACGGCGCTCACTTCGGTCGCGGTGTAGCTTCCCGTGTAGAAGCCTCCCAGCACGACGGCCAGTAGGCCGAGCACCGGGATCAGTTGGACGAAGTGCACGCGCCTCTCGTGCCAGCTCGCTCGTTCCACGCCTTGGACGGCCTGGCTCTGCGCTGCGCGCGCGACATAGAGCATCAGGAGGAGCCCGAATGCGAGGCCCGGCACGATGCCGGCAAACATGAGGCCGCCGATTGATGTATCCGTCAGCGAGCCGTAGATGATCATCGCGATGCTCGGCGGGATCAGAATGGCTAGAGTCGCGGAGGACGCCACCAGCGAGGCGGCGAAGCCGGGACTGAATCCTTCGCGCGTCATGCCTTCGACGCCGATGCGGGAGAACGCCGCAGCGTCCGCCGCGCTCGAGCCCGACGTTCCGGCGAAGAGTATCGTGCCGGCGACGGTGGCGTTCGCCACGCCGCCGGGGAGATGCCCGACGAAGGCGCGACCGGCGTCGAACAACATCCGGATGAGGCCGCTCGCGACGAAGAGCTCGGCGGCGAGCACGAAGAGCGGGATCGATAGCAGCGTGTAGTGGCGGGGCGCGTCCACGAGGATGCGTACGGTGGAAGTGAAGCTTCTTTCGCCGGAGAGTGCGCTCGTGGTCATGCCGGCCATAATCAGCGCGAAGCCGATGGGTACGCGGAGTGCAAGAAGGGTCAGCAGAACGAGGAACGGCAGAGCGTCCAAAAGCTCCATCAGGATTCTACGGCCGCCGCGAACAGAAGATGTACGCACCAGAGTGCGATCCCGACGGCGACGACAGCGAGCGGCAGCGCGGTCGGCATGCCGAAGAGCTCGGGTACGCGGAGCCCGGCGCGCGAGGCTTGCAGTGCAGCCACCACGGCACGCTGAGCGAGAAAGGCTGAGACCGCGGCGAGGGTGAGGTTCACGAGCTTGGCGACCCGTAGCTGCCAGATCGCTGGCAGCCTCTCTACGAGAATGCCCACGCTCAGGTGACGCCGCTCGGCTATGAGAGAGCCTGTCGCGTAGATCGTCGCTACGACAAGAAGCTCCATCGGAAGCTCTAGCCCATGTTTACCCTTTATGAGCACCCTAACGCTCGTAAGTGACTGAATTCAAAGGAACGGGGGTTGAATTTCGCCCAAAACGTAGAGACAGAGATTGTGCTTTGAGCGCCATTAATACGTTGTAATCGTGGACAATGACATGTAGTATGCGTGAGGACAGGTTATGTTCTTCCGCATCGTTCGGGCCGCAGGCGGCAAAGGGGTTCAACATGAGTATGTCCGCCTGGTCGAGTCGTATCGGGAGCACGGCAAGCCGAAGCAACGCGTAGTGTGCAACTTGGGGCGCAAGGATCTCCTAGTTGCCAATCTCGACTCCCTCAATCGGTTGCTTGGGGCCGGTGAACCGGCCGACACCGAGCGAGCAGCCGAGCAGGTCGCGGGGGCAGACGCGTGGGATTGGGGTCCGATGCTGGTGACGGCGACGCTGTGGCGCGAACTCGGGCTGGAGCAGATTCTCGACCGGCTCGGGGGCCGCGGCAAGCGGGACGGAGTGGCGCTAAGCGAGCGAGCTTTGGTGCTGGTCGCCAACCGGCTATGTGCTCCGTCAAGCGAGCACGGTCTGGCGCGCTGGCTCGAGACCGACTTCGTCTGCGACCGGCAGGGGCGGCGGTGGGTGCCGCAGTGGCGCGATGATGGGGAACGGCGAGCGAGTCGCTCCCCGCGGGTTCGCGTGGAGTTTCGCCAACTCAAGCAATGGTACCGAACGCTCGACCAGCTGCATGCCCGCAAAGAACAGATCGAGAAGGAGCTGTTTTTGTGCTTGCGGGATCTGTTTTCGCTTGAGGTTGACATGGTGTTTTACGACCTGACGTCGACGTACTTCGAAGGTCAAGGCCCTCCGGGGCTCGGCGCCCACGGCTACAGTCGCGACCGCAGACCGCGTAACCGGCAAGTGCTTATCGGTCTGGTGATGGTGGACGGTTGGCCGATCGCCCACCATGTTTTCGCCGGCAACTGGCGTGACGCGAAAACGGTGCCGCAGGTGCTCAACGATCTCAACGAACGATTCGGTTTGCACCGCGTGGTTTTTGTCGGCGACCGAGGGATGGTAACGAGCGACAGCCTGGCAGTGGTGCGCTCGCGCAAGCAGGGCTATCTCGTCGGGCTGCAAAGACGACGGCGCGAGGAGGTCTATCGTTACATCGAGCGCGCCAGCGGAGAGTGGATCGACTGCCCTGGTGGCATCACGGTGAGCGAAAAAGCCGAGCCACCTAAGACTCGTGTGCAAGAAGTCCGCTCCGAGCAGTCTGGGGTGCGCATCTTCGTCGTTCACAGCGACGAAAGGCTCGCCTACGAGCGCGGGCAGAGGCTGCGGGCCATGGGACGTGCCCGTGCGGCATTCGAGGCCCTCGAGCGCCGCGTGCGCGACGGACGATTGAAAGCCCCCGAGAAAATCGGTGCCGCCGCCGCGCGCATACAGGCACGCCACCACGGTCACCGTTACTACGACTGGGAGTACAAAAACGGTCGCTTCCGCTTCTTCGAGCACCCCGTCAACCTCAAGCGCGAGCAAGCCTACGAGGGTAAGTACGTTATTCAAACCGAGGAGCAAAACCTCTCTCCGGTCGACGCCGTGCGCCTTTACAAGGACCTAAACGAGGTCGAGCGAGCCTTCTCATGCCTTAAGGATGTCATTGAGATGCGTCCCGTTTACCACCAGACCAATGAGCGTGTGGAGGCATATCTTTTCGTAGCTACGCTGGCCTTCCTTGTGCACCGGGCTCTTGAGAAAAAGCTCAAGGTCGCCGAACTCGACCTGTCCGCAACCGAGGCACTACAAGCGCTACGCTCGGTCCGGGTCGTCGACTTACAGCTGGGTTCTGGGCGGACTAAGCGCGTCGTCACGCGCGGCACCGCTCGCGCCAACTCGATCCTGACTGCACTCGGCATCGTTGAACGCGACCCGCCAGCCTTCTCCGAGGAGGTGCTGTCAGCGTAGAGACAAACCGCCGATCTCGATCCTTTGTTTTCGATGACTTAGACACCTAAAAGGGAAACATGGGCTAGCACCCACTCCGAGGTCGGTCTTCCGATCACGCGGGCGATGACTGCATAGAGGACGATGGCAAAGGCGATCGCGATCGAGGTGGCAGCAACCCCGATCTCTATGGGCGCGAGCGTGCGCAACTTATTCTCCGAAGACGTCGGCGAACTCGATGCGCCACTCCAAAAGCAGCTCCGCAGCGTGTTCGCGGAAGGTCTCAACTTCGTCCGGACGGAGCTCGACGAGCTCGCCGTCGCGAGCGTCTCGAATCGTCGCTCCCATCGCGTCCCTCGATCTGTCGAGCTGGTCGTGAGTCCGTGGTCGCCAGACCTGCAAGCCGGCGTGCAGTCTCGCGGTCTTCCGGCGTCAACCTCTCCCAGAAAGCACGGTTCACGACCCACACATAGGTTGCGCGCGACGGCCAGATGACCGTCTTGGGCGCGACCTCGTGGAACTTGCCGGCGACGAACGTGTACAGCATCGTGTAGATCGCATCCGCTACGCCTTGCTGGAGCGCCGAGTACACCTCTTCGATCGGAAGGCGCACCGTCGTCGCGCCGAGCTCGTTCCATGTGCGCGCGAGCAAGTCGTGTCCCGACGATCGGATCTTGGTCCCGCGAAAAGCATCCGGGGTACGAAGCACCGCCTCGCGGGAGCCGAGAACCATCGGACCCTCGTCCCAGAGCGCGAGCACCACGAGACCGCGCTCCGCGAGCCGGCTCTCGACCTTCTCACGGAAGCTACCTTCCAGAAAGCGCCGGAAATCCTCGTCGCCCTCGAAGAGGAACGGCATGTCGACGCCACGAAAGGCGTCGTCGAACGTGATGTAGTGGGTCTCGGGCTCCATCGCCATCTCGACGTCTCCGAGCGCCGCCGCTTGGCGCGCGCCGTAGAGCTGACCGCCCGGGAAAATGTCGACCACGAGCCGCCCCTCGGTCTCCGCCGCGAGACGTTCGGCAAAGGTTTGGCTGGCAACCACACGCGGGTGCTCCGCGTTCACCGCTTGTGGGAACCGAATCACACGCGGTCCATCTCCCTCACCGCACGACACCGCGACGAGCGCCAGCGCCACCCCTGCCCATGCGCGCGTCAAGACAGCGCTACCTCCATCAAGACGTCCGCTTCCGGCGAGCCGCGCTGCGCGAACCAACACGTACCTTCGTTGACCATGTCGAGTCGGACGACGTAGCTCCCAGGCTCGCTTGGCGCGCGGAGGGAGAGCTCGACCGACGCTTTGTCGCCCTTGGCAAGATCGCGTGGCAGCTCTGCCCTTCCGTAGTCGTGGCCGAGCATCTCTTGCCCCTTCAAAAGATGGGCGCCGAGCCGAACATAACCGCGTCCGCGCCGCCCTTCTCGCAGCCAGACGGTTTCTGCCTGGTTCGTCACCCGGACGCCGAGGCTGAGCTCTTCGCCCGCCGCCACCGACAAACGGGTCACATCGGGTTGGATCTTCGCGTGGTGCGTCCGAGGGTTGAGCGACGTCACCGAATGCGGCCCCTTGCGGAACACTCCGATCGGCCCCATGAGTACGGTCTTTCGAATGAAGTCCGCCGGAACGATCCAGGAGCTCCCGCGAAGGAAGCTGCGCATGCGATCCATCGGCACCGTAAGGAGCTCCGGGTCGAGCGCAGAGAGCGCGAGCTCAAGCCCTTGAAAGCCCGCAGCCATGGCGCTCCGATAGAACTGTTCGAGGTCGAGGTCCTGCTCCAGGATGCCGTGCTCGATCTCCATGAGCGAGTCTTCCATTGCGGCGTGCCCGGCGCCGGGCTCGGCGAAACCAAAGCGGCCTTGGGACGACAACACGCGATGGAACTCGCGCAGTATCTCCATCGGGTTGGGAAAATGATGGAAAGCGTCGTAGACGACGACGAAGTCAACTTCACCGTCTTCCAGATCGATAGCAGAGCCTGAATAGACTTCGAAGCGCAGCCGCGAGTGCGCCTCCTCGCTGAGCTCGCGCTCGGCGGACTCGCGGGCGATGTCGAGCGCCGCGGGAGCGATGTCCATCGCCACCACCTCCGCGCCGGTGCGCGCGAGCATGGTCGACGTCCACCCGGTCCCGCATCCGAAATCGAGCACTTTGTCTCCCGGCCGGATAGCGAGCGTCGACAGCAGATGGCCGAAACGCTCCAGGTTCTTCCCCACCGTCTCCGGATGCGAGAACGGCCGGTTGAGCCAGAACTCACGGTTTTCCGCGTGCTCGTAGTACTTTTCCGAGTTGACGTTGATGTTCGTCGTCTCGTCCGCCGGGCGGTCGGTGAAGATCTCCGGCACCGGCGTGAAGAGCGACCCGAGCGGACGAAAGTGTCCGGCGCGAAACTTCGCGAGCTTTCGCCGGGCCACCACGTAGGTCTTCACACCGGGCAGAAGCTTTGCGAGCGTTCGTTTGAAGTCTGTCAACGCCCGACAAACTAGCACAAGGTGCTATAGTCGCGCCTTCCGGTCTACCACCAAGATCCGCGGGACTCGTGGCGCACCCACGCTGAGCACAGAGGCAAACGCCTTGCGATCTCGTCTGAGTAAGATGAGACCAGATGGGATCGACCAAATCTTCAGGGCGCTCCTTGGGAGATCTTTGAGTTCGTCTTCAGTAGTAGAATGGTGTATTGTTAGTGTATGTCACGCACAAACATCGACATCGACGATGAAGCGTGCGCAGAGGTCATGCGACGGTATCAATTGGCCACGAAGCGCGACGCGGTGAACTTAGCCTTACGAACACTCGCTGCGGAACCGCTCACCGTCGATGATGCCCGCCGGTTGCGTGGTTCGGGTTGGGATGGCGACCTCGACGCCATGCGCAAAAGTCGAACCCCGTGATCCTGATCGATAGTTCGGCGTGGATCGAATTTCTCCGCGATACCGCTTCGCAAGTTTGCAATCGAGTCGACGGGCTGCTCGCAGAAGATGTGGCCATCTGCGACGCGATTCGGATGGAGGTACTCGCAGGAGCGCGCGACGAACTACATTTGCATCAGCTCCGTCGACTTCTGGCGCGAGCCACTGTCCTTCCCACTGGGCCCGTGGACTATGACCAGGCGGCTGCCATCTATCGTCAATGTCGCCGCGAAGGAGAGACGGTCCGCAAGCTCATGGATTGCCTCATCGGCGCCGTCGCCATTAGCGCCGACGCGGCGATCCTGCATCGAGACGCCGACTTCGATGTGATTGCGCGCCACACCAAGCTCAGAGTAGATACCACCTGAGCGGAAAGCTGAGCCTGGGAGTAGCATGAGCTGCGGTTCTAGGAAACAAGCTGCGGCTGCGGGAGTCTGAGTTGCGGTTCTAGCGCATGAGCGGCGTACCGAAGTCTCGGCACCGAGGCAATAGCTGGCTCGAACCGCGAGTACTCTGCGGCGGGCTATTGGACGACCGCCCTCTGAAGCTCCTGGAACCAGTTTTTGATGACATGTAGCTTTGTGCGGGGTTCGCGGGGCAACCACGTAGGTCTTCACACCGGGCAATAGCTTTGCGAGCGTTCGTTTGAAGCCTGCCAACGCCCGACAAATTAGCACGAGGGAATTTCGATAGGCAAGGTGCTATAGTCGCGCCTTCCGGAATGCGACTGACTTTCGACGCTGCCGACACCGAGGTTCTCGTGGTGGGCGGCGGTGCCGCTGCTTGTATGGCCGCGATCTCCGCCCACGCGGCCGGCGCCAAGACACTCGTCATCGACAAGGGCCAGCTCGGAAAATCGGGGTGCTCGCCCAATGCCCATGGCGGGATGGCGATCTACCACAAAGATCCGCGGGACTCGTGGCGCACCCATGCCGAGGACACGTTGATGTCTGGCGGCTTTCTCAATCGTCAGGAGCTCGTCCGCATCCTCGTGACCGAGGGCCAGAAACTTCTCGACCGGCTCGAGTCGTTCGGGTGTCTGTTCGATCGCGACGAGGACGGCACACCGAGCGTGAGGCCTTTCGGTGGGCATCGCTTCCGGCGCACCGTCTTCTCCGGCGACGAGACGGGCCACGAGATGATGAACGGAGGCGGCTGCGCGTGTTCGATTCGAGCCGCGCTTTCAACTACGAGCTGCGCGACGTCCTGGAGATGTTCTACCGCCTCGCGATCGAAGAAATGGCGACGCGGGCGCGAGGAAAGCCGAGGCACGCATTTTCGCGAAGACTTCCCGGAGCGGCGCGATGCGGAATGGCTCGAGAACATCGCGTTCCATAAGCGAGACGACGGCGTGCTCGAGAGCGAGCAGCGGCCCGTGCAACAGACCATCATCCCGCTCGCGGATGTGCGCGATTACGCCGCGCAGACTTCGCCCTGGCACTGAGTTGAGTTGACAGATGTCGAGCTACATCCCTCCCATCGAGTCGGAGAAAATCTACAAGCTGCACGTGGAGCGGTTTGATCCGGATCGAGATCGACACGACGGGCGTCGGCGCGAAACGTTCGAGGTCCCTTGGGTCCCGACGATGACCGTCATAGAGGCCCTCGAGTGGCTCTGCGATCAGGGTACGTATGTCGCTTACCGCGCGAACTGCCGCGAGCTCACTTGCGGCTCTTGTGCGATGCTCATCGACGGCAAACCGTCGCTCGCATGCGACACGCCGTTCACCGACGGGACAACGCTCGCGTCCATCGATCGCTACCGTGTTCTCAGAGACCTCGTGGTCGACACGTCCCTGATCCAAACGAAATGGAAGAAGCTCGAGCTCTGGCCAAACAAGCCAGGCCCTGTCGAGCACGTCTCCGCATCGATACTTGCGGCATGGCATCGATCTTATGCGCGCTGCATCGAGTGCTATGCCTGCCTCGCCGCCTGCCCGGCACTCAGACCCAGCGCCAAGCTCAACGCCACGAGAATCTTCAATCGCATGATGACTCCTCTCCAATCAAGGGGGTGCATTATCTAAGAACCTTCGGCCATTTCCATGAGCCGCTGTATCGTCTCGATGGTGACATTGCCGCCGTTGACCACGGCGACCGTGGTCAACGAGGTATCGACCTTGTCCGCAAGAAACGCAGCCGTAGCGACCACACCGGCCGGCTCGCCGATAATCTTGGCGCGGTCACGAAGAATGCAGAAGCTGTTGGCGATATCCTCCTCGCGGATCAGCACTATGTCGTCGAGATAGCGCTGGAGATGAAGGAAAGGGAACGCGCCTGGGCGGACGGCCGAAAGCCCATCCGCGATCGAAACCCAATAATCGATCGTCGTCGGCGCACCGCCCTCGAGCGACACATAGGCAGCGTTGGCGCGCTCGGGCTGCACGCCGATAACCTTGACGTCGGGCCGCCTTTTCTTCACGGCCGTGGCAATTCCCGCCGCGCAGCCGCCGGACGAGACCGGAACCAGAACCTGTTGCACATCCGGG
Source organism: Candidatus Marinacidobacterales bacterium (assembly GCA_965197495.1). Taxonomy (GTDB): domain Bacteria; phylum Acidobacteriota; class Vicinamibacteria; order Marinacidobacterales; family SMYC01; genus SMYC01. Next base: position 5,928,820 of record OZ240210.1, on the reverse strand, counting down.
AAATCCTCGACCACCTCGAGCCCGATGGTGCCGTGACCGGCCGTGATCGGCGGCTCCTCCCAAGTGTCGATGGCAGTCATGCCGCGCTCGACGGCCAGCCGCTCCACAGTCGGCTGGCGTTCGAGGGCATCCGTGCCGCAAAAATGGACCTCGCCGCCATGGCCTTCTGTTGCTCGGATCTTGTAGGCGCTCGTATGGTCCAGCATGACGATGGTGATGGGCACACCCATTGTGCGCCCCGCATAAGCGAAAGCCTGGGCAAAGTTCCCTGAGGATGAAAGGACGACACCTTTGTTGCGGTCATCCTCGGGCAAGGCATTGAGCATGGTGAAAGCCGCCCGGACCTTATAGGCGCCGGTCACCTGGAGGTTCTCGCACTTCAGGAAGCACCGCTCGTTCCCAATCTCGGCGGACTCGTGCGCGAGCGGAATGATCGGCGTTCGCCGGATGTCCGCCGGGAGCGCGGTGCGCGCGGCCTCGATATTTTTTAGCTCGGTTAGAGTGGTCATCTTAGCTTCAGGCGCATAGTACATCGCTTTTCTGCCTGGCGGCCTAGAAGGTTCGGCGCAGGATCCTTCGTTCGAGAGAAGACGTGAACCGTCCAAGCCGGCGCCGATGGTGGAACTCCGTCCGAATGCAGGACGTGAGAAAAAACCTTCGGTTTTTGGGCGTGCGACGCTGGCGGGAGCTAGGTACCGGCTCGAGGTGCGTCGCCGTCCTTCGCCGCAAGTCCCATGGCAACACGACCGGGTGGCAACTCTTGTACTCCGTCCGGAAAGAGTGGAAACGACGGCGACGGTTCACGGACACGGTCGGCGCGACGCCGGTACTGGTCCATCTTGTCTTTGCCGTAGTCCATCTCTCCCATGTAGAGGTTATGGGCCGCGCACAAAAGTCTGACATTCGTGGCACCTCGGTCGCCGCCCAACCCGTAGGGGTCGTCGTGATGGAACTGCAGCCCACGACGCTCGGGACATCGTCTACCGTCCGTGCTCTCGTACGTACATTGACCCTGATCTCGCTCCCACACAAAACGCTTCACCGGGGCGGAGATTCCGCGCACTCCCTGCGACGTGTCGGCCTCTTCGAGGCTCTTTCACGGTTTCTTGACTTTGCCGAGGCGCTTGGCCTCCACCCGTTCGAGTTTCTCCGTCACGGCCGCCTCGATCATGGAAACGAGATCGGCACCCGGCAGTGTGGTAGAAAAATAGCTCGTTTCTTTTGGGCGACCAGGTCGGGTAGGTGCCGCCGTCGGTCGAGATCTGCCACTTCCCTTCGGCGCTGGGAAAGGGCCGCACATAGACCTCGAACCTCCCCGATTCGTTGAACGCATAGGCCAGCCACCGGCCATCCGGGGAGAACGCCGGTTGTGTCTCGTCGAATGGGTCGTCCAGCAACGGCGTTGGCTCCCTCGGGGTCCAGCCGGAGGTCTCGTCCCCCTCCATCGGTAGCATCAGAACATCTCTGGGGCCGTCCCTTGTGACCCGCTGCGTGAACGCAAGGAGCTTCCCGCTCGGATCCCAGGAAAACGGCGTCTGGTCGTGCGGACTCTCCGCGAGCCGCTCCGCCTGACCCGAACCATCGGCTCGAGTCCAGTAGAGATTCCGCATACCGGGACTATCGCGATCCGAACCGAACGCGATCCGGCGGCCGTCCGGAGTCCACACCGGCCACCCGACGTCTTCGGTGATGTCCGCCTCCCCGAAAGTGACACGGGACATGGTGTCCCGCTCCCACTCGTACACCCACACATTGAGTTGGGGATCCCGGAGCGTGAGCGCCAGACGTCGCCCGTCCGGCGAGAACTTCAGGGCGAGGTACTCGTTGAACTCACTTCGCAAGCGCTCCTTCTGCCCATCCCGATGCTGCCAGTCGATGTACCCCCCGTCGATCCAGAATCCCTCTCCCGGCACGTAGACCAGACTGCCGTCGCTCGAAGCCGCAAACTGGCCCGCACCAAGCACCGATCGGGTGACCATGTGATCCAACGCCGGAAACGGCGGGCCTGTCAGCTCCATCCGGCTCGAGTCGAAGGGCGCGGCAAAGAGCCTCCCATCGTGGGCATAAACCAAGTGGCCGCTTTCCAGATAGCGCGCGAGAAAGCCACCGCGGTGTATGATCTTCGTTTCTCCGCTTTCCAAGGAATGCACCACTATATGGGCGTTGGTGTGCTCGTAGCTCACGGCAGATGCTGTGAACAAAACAGCACCGCCACCCGGAAGGAATTGCGGCCAGCGATGCGTCACCTCGGACTCTTCTTTGTCGAGGCTCGTCAACGGTTCGGGGATGCCACCCGCGGACGAGACTCGAAAGAGCACGTCCTCATCCTTGGGCGTAAAAACAATCGTTCCATCCTCGGACCAGCTACCTCCCTTGTCGTTTGGAGCGTCGGCCAGCGTGACCGCAACCCCCCCTCTGTGCCAACATCGCTGAGACACTTCGCCCCTTGAAATTAGTGTAGAGGGCGGAGGAGGATCAATGCATGAGTATGTTGATTGAGAGAGAGACCTCGGCGGGATCGGAGGGAGCCCGTAGGGCGACTGGAGATCCCGCCGGCCGCGATGCGGGGGGGGTCCCGGATCCCGAAGTGAGCGAGCAAGCGAAGCGTCGACGCTTTACCGCGGAGTACAAGCTGCGGATAGTGCGTGAGGCCGATGCCTGCAAGGGTGACGGTGACGTTGCTGCTCTTCTGCGTCGAGAGGGCCTGTACTCGTCGCATTTATCGAGTTGGCGCCGCCAACGTGACGAGGTCGCCAAAGCGGGGTTGGCGTCGAGAAAGCGAGGCCGGAAGGCAAAGGCCGAGGATCCACGGGTCAAGGAGCTCGAGCGCGAGAACGCCCGGCTCCAACGTCGCCTGGCTCGGGTGGAGACAATGTTGGAGACCCAAAAAAAAACCTCCGAATTACTGGGGGTCCCCCTGAATCCACTCGACAGCTACGAGAACGACTGATGGTGGCGGCCGAGGAGCTGGCGGGGCAGATTGGGCAGACGACGGAAGCCTGCGAGGCTCTGGGTGTGGCTCGTTCCACGCTGTATCGCAGGCGCCAGGTGACGCCCGAACCGAAGCGGCGTCCTCGGCCGCACCGAGCCCTCGACGAGACTGAGCGCGAGGAAGTCCTCGGGGCCTCGCACTGTGAGCGGTTCGTCGACAAGGCGCCCGCCCAGGTGTGGGCCACGCTTCTGGACGAGGGAACCTACCTCTGCTCGATTCGCACGATGTATCGGATTTTGGAGGAGCACGGCGAGGTCCGAGAGCGCCGGAACCAACGGCGCCATCCGAACTACACGAAGCCGGAGCTGCTGGCCGAAGCGCCCAACCAGGTTTGGTCGTGGGATATTACGAAGCTTCGTGGCCCCGTCAAGTGGACCTACTACTACCTCTACGTCATCCTCGACATCTTCTCCCGCTACGTGGTTGGCTGGATGCTGGCTCACCGAGAAAGTGCGGCGCTCGCGCAACGCCTCATCGCCGAGAGCTGTCGCAAGCAGGACATTGAACCCGACCAGCTCACCCTTCACGCGGACCGTGGCAGCTCGATGAGAAGCAAGCCCGTGGCTCTGCTCCTGGCTGACCTCGGAGTTACCAAGACCCACTCCAGACCTTACGTCTCGAACGACAATCCCTACTCCGAGTCCCAGTTCAAGACGATGAAGTACTGTCCTCAGTTTCCGAGCCGTTTTGGTTCCACCGAAGACGGCCGGCTGTTCTGCGGCGGTTTCTTCGACTACTACAACTACGAGCACCGGCACTCAGGAATCGGCTTCATGACGCCGGCCGACGTTCACTATGGTCGCGCCGAACAGCTCACCACCGCTCGGCACCAGATCCTTCTCGAAGCTCATCGGACTCATCCCGAACGCTTCGTTCGCGGAACGCCACAACCTCCCGTTTTGCCTCCTCAGGCTTGGATCAACCCGCCGACGGAGAAAACGACGCTCCTGAATGCCGCACAAGCCACTCTCGCGGCGGCGTCCATACCTGGGGTACCCCCTTTTTCTGCTCCACGAAACGAGATCTCGATCGATGCAGATGTGGACCGCACCGGCGCCACGAGCCTCCCGACGCTAATCGAGGCTCACTAAATGCAGCTCGCGAGTGTCTCAAAGTTGTTGACACGTACCGTCCCCCGAGTAAAGCCTCTTACCGGTCAGGAGCTCGAAGACAACGACACCGAACGCGCGGACGTGTGGGCTCCTGAATGCCGCACAAGGAGAAAACGACGCGCAGCAAATCGCGGAAGCGCTCGAATATGCGCACGAGAACGGCATCACCCATCGCGACTTGAAGCCGGCCAACGTCAAGCTCACTCTAGACGGCGATGTCAAGGTACTCGATTACGGTCTTGCCAAGGCGCTCGGCGACAACAACGCAGCCAGTCCGGATGATTCGCTTTCGCCGACGCTGACGCGCGCCACAGGGGTCGGTGTGTTGCTCGGAACGGCCGGGTACATGGCGCCCGAGCAAGCCAAAGGGAAACCGGTGGACAAGCGCGATGGCAAGAGCTTCTTCCCTCAGGCTTGGATCAACCCGCCGACCTTCCGCGATGCGCTCGGCGAGCGTGGGGCCTTCGACGAGCTCGAGGATGAGCGCGTTCTCCTCGAGCCCATAGATCGACGCAATGTGAGGTGATTGAGCGACGCGAGTACCTGCGCCTCGCGCTCGAAGCGTTTCATCCGCTCGGCATCTTGCGCGAAATCCTCCGGAAGCACTTTGATCGCGACGTCACGCTTCAATTTGGCGTCGCGCGCACGGTAGACCTCACCCATGCCCCCAACCCCAATGAGAGCGATGATCTCGTAGCCACCAAGCTTCGAGCCTTTCGCAAGCGACATCGCGCGAGATTATACGTACAATCGCGATTCGCCGTCCAGCTCAACCTGTTCTACTCTGTCATTTGTCATTTCTCAGTCGTCATTCACACACAACGCGTCGAGCGTCAAGCGGCAAGCATCAATGCCATAATGTAAAGACTTCTGAAGGATTGCGTTGAGCGAAGAGACCCAGATTCCGATTCGCGTTGGGCATCGCGTCGAAGACAAGTGTCGCCCTTGCCGCTCCATCCGCGCGCACACGGTCATGGTCGTCGGAGGCGACGGCCAGCCGCTTCGCGTGATGTGCGATACCTGCGGAAGCCAGCATAACTACCGCGGCGCACGGCAGAGCGAGCCGCGACCTCGCCCAATGGAAACACCCGCAAAGCCCGCGATCGAAAGGACGAAGGAAGTCTCGATGAGCACATTCGAAACACCGTCGGATTTAGAGCAGGTTCTGCGCCAGGTGATACGCGACGAGCTCGGCCTGACGCCCGTCACGATCGCCGATAAGTGGCGTGGTGGAACGCTCGTATTACAGCCCGGGCGTGAGGGGGTTCAGGAAAAGACGATTCCCCTCGACGTCTTCTTCAACAAGATCGTGATGGTACGGAACAAGCTCCGAGTCCTCGAGCAGAACGTCAATAACTCGGAGCTTCCTGCGGATGTCAAGATCAAGCTCCAAGGCTATATCACCGGATGCTACGGCTCGCTCACGAGCTTCAACGTGCTCTTCGCCGACGACGATGACCAGTTCAAGGGGACCGGTAGCTGAGTCCCGAGCTGGCCGTCCCGACCGGTGCGGTCCATCCCGTCAAGGGTCAAGGCCGGTCAAGGAACGAGTCGACGAAAACCGTGCGCGATCACGACCGGGTATATCGCCAAGTTGCGCAGCAGCGCATAGGCAATCGAGTAGCTCGGTGGCGGCCTTCCGGTTGCAAGCGCTTTCGCGAGCGCGCGGAGGTGCGTCGGTCCGAACGGCCCGTCTTGGATGCGGTCGATGAGCTCCGATGGTAGCGATGCGTCGCCGTGGAGCGCGCCGACCCAACCACCGAGGATGGCGGCGTGAGTATCGGTATCCCCTCCCGCCGAGATGAGCTCGGTGAGCGCCCCGACGGCTCGGAGCCGAACCGCACGAACGCGTAGGTAGCCATGGGAACCGAGTGGATGACGAATCCGGAGGTACCTAGTGCGTCGCCGGCCTCCCGCGCGCTGGCCCCGTCGCGCGCCTTCGCGAGCGCAGACTTGATGGCGCCTCTAAGGCTCTGCTCATGCACGACGCCCAAAGCGCGTTCCACGAACTCGCCACGATCCTCGCCTGATGGCGCGCCCACGGAGAGCGCCGTCAACTCTGCGACGCAAAGCGCACCGTCGACCGCCCGGGCGTCGCGATGAGTGACTTCCGCCATCGCTCGGCCATAGGCTTGTCGGGCCGCGGCATCGTCGGCAAAAACCGCGCCCACCACGCCCGCGCGCATCGCCGCGCCGTTTCCCGCGGACATTACTCCCGAGCGCCGAAGACCGAGCGCGATCTTGAAGCAGGCGCGAATCGTGCCGAGTCCGATCCCCCAAGGGAGTCGCACAAACCAGCCGAGCATCGCGCGGCGAAAGGCCCGGCGGCAGGACTGCAAGTCCTTGCTTCGGGCGAGACTCTGTGCGACGAGCGCCGACTGTTCCGTGTCGTCGGAGACGAAGCCGGTGCGTCCAAGAATATGGAAATCGTCGATGCGGCCGAAGCGGCGAGCGATGGCGTCAGCGCCCATGCCTTCGCAGGCGAGCCCCAAGGCGTCCCCGAGGGCGGTTCCCAATAGCGTCCCGGCGATCGCAGATTCGCGGTCTTTGTGCATGATGACGAGCTAGTTGCTTCATTCTAACAAGGGTAATACCATCGCGGCGTGATGAAGCGAGAGCGCCGACATCGCTGGGTGGCGGCCCTCACCATGGGCCTGCTCATCTTCGTGGTCTCGCTCGGCTTCGCGCAGCAATGGCAGCAAAACCGCGGCTGGCGCGGGTGGTGGAATCGCGTCCCACCCAAGTTCCCGACGGAACAAGACCTGCGCGAGCGCTCCTTTTCCTTTTGTCGCATCCTCTACGAGAGCGTGCGGAACGAGCCTCTCGGCCACGGCTGGAACACGGACTATCCCGACTCCGACATCAATTTCATGGTCCGTTTCTCCGAGCTGACATCGGCGCGCATCAACCGAGACGCCGAGGGGATGCCCAACCACATCGTGGTAACGCTCGATGACGACGCGGTGTTCAACTACCCGTTCATCTTCATGTCCGATGTCGGCACCGCGGGGTTCACGCCGTCCCAAGCCGAGCGCCTACGGCAATATCTCCTACGCGGCGGCATGCTCTACGTGGACGACTTCTGGGGAATCCGCGCCTTCGAACATTGGAAGCAAGAGATGGCCCAGGTATTGCCACCCGACATGTACCCGATCGTCGACGTGCCGCTGGACCACCCGATCTTCCGGTCGTTCTTCACCATCAAGAAAGTACCGCAAATCTCGTCCATTCAATTTTGGAGGCGGTCGGGCGGAACGAGCACGTCCGAGCGCGGCTTCGAGAGTCGCGAGCCTCACTTTCGCGGCATCTTCGATGAAAAAGGCCGCTTGATGGTCATCATGACTCACAATACCGACATCGCGGACGGTTGGGAGCGCGAAGCGGAAGACGACGAGTTCTTCTACCGTTTTTCCATCCGCGCCTATCCACTCGGCGTGAACATCGCGATCTATGCGATGACGCATTGAGCTAGTGCGCGCTCGCGCGCCCGGACCCTAAGGCCGTCTCGGCGGACCGACCAGAATCGAGATCGGATGATCCGTTCCGGGCCAATGGGGTCCACGCGCGATATCAACCCCCCCTTCGCGGAACACGTTGAAGACCGACGCCGCGAACGCGTCCGGGACATCAGACGAGACCCCGAAAATCACGCCAGTCGGCGTGTCTTCGTACCCTGGCAGGACGAGCGGTGCGTAGGTCATGCCAAAGGACGCCGGCACGTCCCAGCCGGCATCCTTCAAGATCGACGCAATCTCACGGGCATATTCCGTCGTCTCGAGATCAGACGCGTTCGCGAGCACGAAAGCCGTCGGGCCGACGAAAGTGCTCAACGCTTCGACCATCGCGGCCCGCGCTTCATCGCTGAAGCCGCGCTGCGCCGGGGTCGCTTCGAGAACAGCGATCCGCTCGCGCGCTTTTTGGATCTCGTCTAGAAGCTCGTCGCGGCGCGCGGCGCCGCTCGACCAAATCCCGAGCGCGGCGATCGCGATGACCACGGCGACGCCAGCAGCGGGCAGATCTTCGTGGCGCAGAAAAACCCATACCGCGAGGCCGATGGCGAGCCCAGCCGTCGCGAGCAGAAGTGTTACTCCCATGACTACAGAATACCTAGCTCGCAGTCATTCCACCAGTTCTGCTAGCGTTCGGACCTCGTGCGCTTTGGCAGGCTGTCGGCATACTCGGTATCGGCTTATGGGTGAGTGTCGCACCGCTCAGACACAGCTTGGGCGAGCGACAAGCCCCGACAGCCGCCGGTGAGTAGCTATTCTATTTTTGAGGATCGGATGAAACGGCCGGCGAGAAGTCAGAACCCTCTTTTCCTGCCCCGAATGTTCCGGCGGCTGCCTTTCGGCTTGCCACCACCCCCACGCGGTCCGCGAGGTGCAGCCGGCCCGCCGCCATCGGAAAATCCGGACGGACGACGCTGTCTTTCCTCAGCCGCGCTGACACGAAGATTCCTTCCGGAAAGCTCGTGGCCATCGAAACGCTCGATCGCTTGTTCGGCGGAGTCTTGTTCCGTGAACTCGACGAACGCGAAGCCTCGGGGTCGACCCGTGACTCGGTCGGTGGGAACGAAGATCTCAACGATCTCGCCGATTTCGGAAAAAATCGTTTCGAGCTCGCCCCTCGTCGTGTCATAACTCATATTTCCAACGAACACTTTGCTAGTAATGATGGACCTCCTAATTCACTTATTGTACACACTTTCTATACTCAATTTAACTAGTTCCTGTCCAGAAACACCATAACTTGTGGTGTGCGAGAGACCTATCGAAGATGTGGGTATTATACGTTTTCGAAAGGGGCTTCGTGGGGTTGAGAGCGAATGAAAATCTTGGACGAAACGAGAGGCGAATTGTTAGCAATCCATGGCTATAAGGGGCGGAAGAGTAATAGTTGTTATCATAATAAGTGTCTTGCCATCATCAGTAGGTTGCAGGTGATGATGGAACTCCATACGTACGATTTAAAAGAAGGCAATGAGCGCCATGTGCATCGGTCGAGACCAAAGACTCGTTTCAAGAACGAAATGACGCCTTCGATTCCGCAGCGAAATCGCCGCAGGCGTTGATAGACCCAGGAACTCTTGACCATATCGGTCACCGCGAAATGAGCCTTGGTAAAGGCAACATCTTCAACTCCCTTGCCTTTGATGGCTTCCAAGTTTGCCTTTGAAGAAAACGCGCCATCGTAGGCAACCTGGCGCGGGGCCCGTTCGTAGAGTTCGACTTGACGGTCGATCATGGTTTCCGCGAGAGTTGAATCGGACGGATTCCCATCCAAGATCACGCAATCCAAAATCATCGAGGACGAGCCACCAGTCATACACACCTTGTGGCCGTAGAGAGTCTCGCGCCGGTCTTTGCGAATAATGTCGGTGTGTTCTTCGAAGATAGAAACGACCTTTTCCTCCGCAGGCACACGCTCTTCGTCGATCACTCGGCGTTGGGTTTGGTTGATGACTTTCTTGGTGAGGACGAGAAAGTGCTCAAAATCCGCGGCGATCCTCTCCGCGCTCGCTCGCTTCACCGGCTCGGTCAAGCCCGACTCTTCCAACTGTGCTGCAACGCGTTGAGCGGAGCGATAGGTTTCTTCCGTCACCTTCAGTAGATCTCGATAGACGCCACGCCTTTGTTGCTTATCCTTCGCGTTCAGAACTCCCAGTCGACGTCTCTTCGCTCGACGCGTTCGATTGCCGAAGACCACTACTGTACCCAGCAGTTCGCGAGCTCGGCACATCACGCGAGTGAGAACCCGAACACAGTCATAAAGAAGCTCGGAGTCTGTAGGCGGATGAATGTTTGATTCCACTACCGTGCAGTCCACTCGTACTTTTCTTCCCTTTTCGATCCCAGCATCCTCGGCAACGCTCACCAGCTCTCGGTTGATCTGCTCCAGCGTTTCGAACTTCACGGCTTTGATGTTTGCTGCTAGGGTCGACTTCGACGGGGTCGGCTCTATGATGCCGAGCTGGCAAAACGTCCGATAGCTTCGAGAGTCTGCCAAGTGAAACGCCAGCTCCCGATAGGTGAACTGATTCAGCTGCTTCACCAGTAACGCCCGGAGAACCTGCTCCGCGCTCATTCCCCCACGACCAACATCGCTCCCTGCCGATGGGGTGACCGACTTCAGGTCTTGCAGTACCAGCTCATTGAGTTTAGGATGGGCGTCGAGCAGCGACGAGATCGTTTCGAGTTCGCGTGCGTGCTCCAGCTCCAGCCAGGGCTCACGTAGATTTGGCTGTGGGTTGATCGTTTTTCGCATTTAGGGCTGGTCTCCTTTGGAGTTAAGTCATTTAGAATCGGATGTTTTCAACGACACGATCCTAATCGACACCCCCTCAGAAGACTAGCCCTAAATTTGCGATTTCTCCTTTTTTCTCAATCCCTTACAGGCTTCAGGACGGGTACTAACTAGTAACGGGAAGCGAGAACGACGACGAGAAGAGGTTCAAAGCCTGAGAGACGGCGTCAGCGTTGATGCGGAGCGCGGATTCAGGAGCGTCGGGAATGTCAAGACTCGGGCCCCGGATGCGGCCGAAAACGTTGCTACGCAGCCTCGCGCCATTCGTAGCGATGATGCAGTCCGCCCACGCGCGGCAGTGCGACGACCTTCGCCGCGGGTGACGGACGTGGTGTGACCGGTCTCTCGTTCGGAGTGTCTTTGTCGAGACCCAAATGACAGCGGTCCTCGTGGTAGTAGCTGAGGTACAAGCGCACGAGCCGTACGAGATGCCGTTCGCTGAGGACAACGACGTGCTCGAGAAGCTCTCGGCGGCAGTTCCCGATCCAGCGTTCAGCGGTTCCGTTTGCCAAGGACTGCGATAGGAGATGCGAACAGGCTTTGTGCCCATGGCCCTTATGAACTCGACTACCGCAGGGCTGAATATAGAGTCGCGGTCGAAGATGAGATACCTCGGCGCGGTGTCGTAGGGAAACGCTTCACGCAGTTGTTGCATCACCCACGCCGACGTCGGATGGAACGTGGCATTGAAGTGAACGATGTGACGCCGGCCGTGCTCGATGACGAAGAAGCCGTACAGCAGCCGAAGCGACGCCGTCGGCACGGCGAACAGATCCATCGCTGCGATGTCGTCCTTGTGGTTTCGCAAGAACGCGACCCAACGCTTCACTTGGTCGGGCTCAGCTGGCAGCCGTGGCATGTATCGCGACACGGTCTTCTCTGAGATGATGAAGCCGAGCTTCGTGAGCTCGGCGTGGATGCGAGGAGCACCCCAGCCGTCTTGCGCCATGAGCCGGATGAGTCGACGAATCTCGGCGTCGACGCGAGGTCGCCCCGGATGCCGACGTTGGGAAATCCTCGCCCAGTATCGCCGAAATCGGGCCCGATTCCACTCGGCCACCGTGCCGGCTTTGACGATGACTGAACGAGTGGCCCACGCTGGCCACGATTCGCGAAGCGCCACCCAGAAGGCTCGATCGACGTCTTCGAGCGGTGGGCGCGGGCGCTCTTTCTTCAGCACCGTCACTTGCTGCCTCAAAGCGAGGTTTTCGATCACAAGGTCGGCCCGGCGCCGACACATCGCCCGCAACGCACGGGCGCCGAGAGAGACGATGAAAATGAGTACACGGAGCATGGCGGCGAAGTTTCGCCTTCTTAGGCCCGGAACTCAAGCGGGATGTAAGTCCTTGATTTCACAGGCCGACGAGTATTGACGAGGGACAGGTCGCCAATATGGCTTCCGCAACGTCAGTGTAAATGCCGAAGACGGAACTCGTCTATACGTCAAGCGGGAAATCGACGAGGAGCAGGCAGCGGTGGTGCGGCGCATCTTCGAGATGTACGACGGGGGATACGGCGTGCGAAGTACTACGGAGAGCTCCATTCACGTGAGTGGGACCGTCTGACCGTAGACTACTTCAGCCGTGGCCAGCCGTTCTCAAACGGGATCCCGGTCTATGATTCTCCGCACACAGTCGTGTGCGGCTTCAATGGCGACGTGTCGGTCGCGTGCAGTGGCGTCATCGGAAAGGTCGTGGAGCGTGGAAACTCTGCCGGCGAGTGGATCGAGGTTCCGGTGAAGGAAGAATGAGCTGCCGTGAAGGTGCTCAGTGTAATTTTGGGGGATTATATACGATCTTAGCCATGGCTAAGATCGTATATAATTTCCCTTTTTTATACGTATAAGAGGATGCCTTTGGCGGGGCTGTCGGTGGCGGCTTCGAGGGCGCGCTGGTAGAGCGCGATTTGTTGTCGGTACGCCTCTTCGGACATGTCGACCCGGAGATCGGTCTTGAAATCCACGATCGTCCACGAAGTGTCGGGGTGGGCGCGGAAGACGAGATCGGCGATGCCTTCGATGAGGCGCCCATCCGCTGTGCGCTCGAGAAGCGGGGTCTCTCGGTAACACTCGGCGGCGTCGCGCGCGGCCGCAAGTATCGGATGCACGAGCGCCCGGGTCACGGCTTCGACAGCCGCCTCGGTCTCGGTCTCCGTAGCCCCAAACATGCGGGCAAGGCTTCGTCCAAGCGGCTCGAGCTCACTCGGCTCACTCGCTTCCGCGAGAGCCGTCCGGGCGAGAAGCTCATGCATAAGCGAGCCGAAACGTTTTCCCGTGGGACGTTGCGGGTCACGTCCGGACACCTCGGCAATCTCGACGCCGGAAGCACCAACGACCCGGGCCTCGTCTTCATCGACGAGACGGGTGACGCTCGTCACGCGGTGACTAGGCACGGCGCCATTCGCGAGGAGGCTTTCCCGATGCACGGACCAGCTCTCGTACTCGCATGCGCCCTTCGTCGGCCCGTCCGATTCCTGGCCTTTCAGGATCCAATAGCGCCGGAGCCCGGGCTTTGTCGCGGTCTCGCGTTCGAGATGATGCGGATCCCACCACACGACGCGGTGGAGGCCGCGGCGCGGCTTGTGAAGCCCCGGACGGACGCCTTCTCCGAGCATCACGTCGGCGCGATCGCCCCGCTCGATAACGCACTCCTCGCCCGTGAAACGAGGACAACCCGAAGGGACGACGGGAAAGCGTTGCGTTTTGAGCGTAGGGTAGAGCGCCGGGAGAAGCGGTCCCACCCAGCCGCTGTCTTGGGCACGATCCGCCACGACCGGCGTGACGAGCACGTCCCTTGCACGTGTCGCGGCGACGTAGAGCAGTCTCAAGCTCTCCGCGCCGTCGCGCTCGCCTTCGGCTTGCTCGTTGTCGAGGAGCTCCCAGGGCGACCCGCCCGCGAGCCTCACCGCGAAGATCTTACGTTCCGGGTCGACATGACGCGATGCGCCCATGGAAAAATTGCACGTGATGTCGCAAAGCACGATAACGGGGAACTCGAGGCCTTTGGCTTTGTGCACCGTCATGAGGCGCACGCCCTCGACCCCGTCTTCGATGAGCGGCTGCTCGTTCGGGTCGCCTTTTTCCGCGAGCCCGTCCAGGTGCTCGACGAAGCCGCGAAACGAAAGCCCGCCGCTCTCCTCGAAGTTGCGCGCGAGCTGCATGAGGCGAAGCACATTGGCGAGAACTTGATCGCCCGCTTGCCAGAGCGCGAAACCCGCTTGAGCGCGCGTTTCATCTAGAAGCTCGCGGATGGTAAGCGCGATGGGGCGGATGTTCCGGCCGCGATGCAAGTGAGCGAGTACGTCGAGCGCGCGCTGCACATCTCCCGAGGCTGCTTCCGTCTGACGAAAAGGATGGAGCGGGCCGTGCGCGGTCCGAAACAGGAAGAGGTCGTCGTCTGAAAGACTGAAGAGTGGCCCTCGCAACGTGGAGAACACTGAGAGCTCTTCATCGGGCCGTTCGATCGCTGTGAGGGCGACCCGCATGGCTTCGATCTCCTCGCGTTGATGGAAGCCGCGTCCTCCGATGAGCACGTGTGGCACGTCGAAGCCTTGTAGCTGTTCGATGTAGGGCTGCGTGATCGAGCGACCGCCACTGACGAAGCGACGGAAGAGCAAGCAAACGTCCGACGCCGTGACGGGCCTCGGCTGAGCACTCGCGCGCGAGGTGACTAGCCAATCGCTTTCCTCGATGAGCCAGCGTACCCAAGCGGCGACCGCGTTGGGCTCGGAGCGCGCCATCGCATATTGAGTCAAATAGCCCCAATCGCCGTAAGGCCGTGCTATGGGAAGCGCCACGACCGCCGGTTGATCGACGATCCCCGGCCGGTGAGGCTCGAGGGGCACGTATTCGGCTTGATGGTTGTGCTCGGTGCGCTTCATCGCCTCCGCCATGGCACTGTTGACCATCTCTTGGATTTCAGGCACCGAACGAAAGCTCACGCTGAGATATTGCGGCTTCGCACCCGCGGAGACGAGCTGGCGCTTTACGGTCTGATAGAGCGAGACATCGGCGCGGCGGAAACGATAGATGGACTGCTTCGGATCGGCGACGATGAAGAGCTTCCCGGGAACCGGCCGCACTTTCCGCCACTGATCCTCGCCGGGCTCGCTCGAGGCGAGCAAGAGAAGAATTTCGGCTTGGAGCGGATCGGTGTCCTGGAACTCGTCGACGAAGATATGGGAGAAGCGGTCCTGGAGCTCTTTTCGAAGCTCAAGATGATTGCGCAGCATGTCGCGCGCTTGGATCAGCAAGTCGAGAAAATCGAGACGGCCCGCCTTGTTCTTCGCTTCCTGATAGCCCGTCACCACTTCTTGAAGCTCGTTTTGTAGATGCGCGGCGCGGTCGGCCGCGGCCTGCTTCTTGAAATTGGCCATAGCGTCCACGAGCGTCTCGCGCTCCGAGAGAATGTGCTCGCGAACGCCACTCTCGCCAAAGGCGCCGCGACCTTTGCGCCGCCCGAGCTTGAGTGCCGACAGGCGATGCTCGAGCGCGTCGTAGTCGCGCTTGCCGCTGACTTGTTCCTGACCGCATAGTTCTTGTAGGAAGCTCTGTAAGCCCCCGAGATCCATGAAAAGGTAGTCGCGCTGGCTATGAGGACTCTCCGCCATCTCCGCGAGGTGTAGTCCGCGCTCGATTAGGTCATCGATCATGCCCTCGCGATCGAAAGGGCGAATCTCCCAAGGCGTCGGGAAGTCCCGGATGTCGATGAGCGAGCGTCCGGCACGATAGAGATCGTCGATGGGGCCCTGGTCTCGAAAAGGACGCTTCCGTAACAGCCGCCGTACACCCGGCGGAGGATCGGCGAGCTTCTCTTCGAGCCAGCGATCGAAGACACGGCGGTAAATGCGCTCGGTCTCGTCTTCCGTCGAGACTTCGAACAGTGGATCTACCTCGGCCTGGAGCGGGCGCTCCTTCAACAAATCCGAGCAGAAGCCGTGGATGGTTCCGATATGGGCTTGCTCGAGCTGGAGGAGACCACGATCGAGCCGCGCCAAAATATCGCGAGCGTTTTCTATTGCAGGTGCTGCGGAATCGATCGCGAGCGAGCGGGCGGTCTCGAGCTCGCCGCGCAGACGGAGCTTGAGCTCACCCGCCGCCTTTTCCGTAAAGGTGACGGCCACGAGGCTCGGAAGCTCGCCGCGCCCCGTTTTGATGATCTCGATGATCCGTCCGACGAGCGCTGTCGTCTTACCCGTTCCGGCAGCGGCCTCCACCACGAGAGTCGTGTCGAGATCATTCCGGATCGCGTCGCGCGCGGCCTGGTCGGCGAGTGGCTCGCTCATGTGAGATTCCGCAGCCAGTTGAGAGGCGAAAGACGAGGGTCCGCTTGCTTGCGTTTGGCGTCGACCTCCATCCTCGGTCCGCAAACGGGGAGGTAGTCGCAAAAGCGGCACCCGAACTTGGCCTGCGGAGAGGCCGGGAAGAAACCTTCGTCGATGATGTCGTCGAGGCGTCGTTGAAACTCCGCGACGACCTCGAGCGCTTGGTCGTCGACATGCACCACGCGCTGGGCATAGCCGCCGCGCTCCGTGCAGTAGTAAAGGCGCGACGATTCGACTTCTTCGCCGGTCAACGCCTCATAGGCGAGTGTGTAGAGGACCGGCTGGAGGCTCTCACCGCCGTTCAGGATGGCGCTTTCCGGCATCCACACTTTCCCGCTCTTGTGGTCTGTCACCCGCACTTTGCCGTCCGCGCGTTTTTCGACGAGGTCGATAGCACCGCGAAGCCTCAGCCCGCCTTCGAGCTTCGCGACATCGAGGGTGCTCGAGGGATCGGCCGGCCCACGCGGCCGCATGCCGAAGGTGTATTCCCGCCGGTAGGGGACGAAGCCATCGGTCTTCTCGGCTTCCCGGCGAATCCATCCGCGCAAGTCGATGCGGATCCGCTCGAGCTCGTCCTGCCAGATGCGCTCGATGGCGGGCGCGAGCTGCTCATGAAAACCGTCTGTGACCTCGTCGAGCACGACTTCGAAAAGCTGCATCACTTCGACGAGATTTTCCGGGGTCACGGGGAGTAAGCGGGCTTCTTCGAGCCGGCCGATGACGTGAAACTGCGCTTCGTGAACGATGTGGCCGCGCGTGAGCGCGTCGAGATGCGTGATGGGCTCGATGACGTCGCGCGGGCGCAGTCGCAGGATCGCGTTCAAATAGAAGCGATAGGGACAGCCCGCGTATTTCTCAAGTGCCGTGACCGAATAGGCGCGCGCACTTAACCGGTGGGCTCGAAGCATCTTTCTCGCGCTTTCGGAGGGCTCGAGATAGCCGTCGACGGAGGTGAATTTTCCCGAGCGTCCCCGTTGGTATTTGGCGCGGAGCGATCGCGCGAGTGATGGGTTCACGTCGACGAGATAGCGTCCCGTGCCTCGCACGTCGTCCTCCCGCGCGTCTCGCCGGAGCGCGTCCGCGAGAAAAGCGAGATCGAACTCGGTCGCGTCGATGGCGCGCTCGTGCTCGCGCGGCGCCGGCCAGCCGAGGCGGGCGCCGCTCGAGCTCGCGGCCTCCCGCTCGAGTGTCTCGAAATCGGGAAGGGTACCCTGGCTCGCGCGAGCGATTTCGAGAAGATAGAAAGACGGCACTTTGGCGCGGCCTTTCTTGAGATCGACGGACGGGTAGCTGAAGACGATTTGCTTCGTGGCAACGCCTATCGCGAGCTTGAGAGCGAGCCTTTCGTTCGACGCCCGCTCTCCCGAGAGTTGAAGTCCCGCCCCGAGCGCGCGACGCTTCTGGTCGAGCAGAAGCGGGTCCTCCACGATTTTTCTCGGAAACATTCGCTCCGCGAGGCCGGGTACGAGCACCACTTGAAAGCTCGTACCGCGCACGGCGTCTATGGGCGCGACCCAAACTTTTCCGTAACGGTAGTCTTTCGGGCGTTGCGAGAGCAGCGTGAGGCGTTCGCTCAAAACGTCGCGGACTTCCATCCAATCGACAGGACCGACGGAGGCCATCGGGCGAAGCTCCTCGAGAATCGTGAGCACGCCTTCCGGGCGGGTGAGGGCCCGCGTTGCGAGCCGCTCGAGCGCTTCGATCCATTCGCCCCATAGAGCTTGCGTGGGAAGATCTGCGAGAATTTCTACGAGTGGGAGGGCATAGCGTTTCAAGTGCTCGAGGTCGTCCCGCTCCCGCTTTAGTGACTCCGCTTCCGCGCTGTCTTGGTCTTCGATTTCTAGGAGCCGGATCTCGAGCTCCCGTCCGAGACCTGCAAGCCGACGCTCCCAGCGCGCGTGGCTGCCTATGACGGCAGCGTCCACGAGGAGCTTTTCCCATCGCCACGGTGCGCGTAATCCGCCTTCAATCGCGACGGCCTTTTCCGGCTCGTCGACTTTCTCGGGCTCGGCAAAGAGGTCGAGTTGTACCGGCTCCATCGCTTCGGCCGTTTTGGGCGCGAGAGCATGTTGCGGCGGGACCCAGAGAATGTCTTCGTCCTCGGGCAAAGCCTCGGATGGCACCGGTAGACCCTCGGCGTCGAGCTTGGGTAGTTGCGCCAAAGAGAGGTACTCGGCGAAACGCGTCGCGCTCAGCTCTTCCGCCGCGCAGTCCATGAGCGCGAGGAAAGCGCGTCCGGCGGGATCGGGGCGCGTCGTGCCGCCCTCGAAGTGCGCGGGAATTTCTGCACGGCCGAACGCGTCTTCGAGGAGCGTCGTATAGCTCCCGGGCGAGCGCAGCAAGACCGCAATTTCGTCGAAGGGGGTCCCCGTCGCCGCCACGTCTTGGACGGCCCGCACGATCTCAACGGCTTCTTGGGCTTCGCCGGGTGCGGAGAGAATCGTGACTTCGTGCGCCTCTTCCCGCGGGGGGGGTGCTTCTTCGCTGAAAAGGTATTGCTGAAGATCGCGAAGCGACGGGGGGCCTTCAGGAGGGAGTAACTCGGGGTCGCAGCCGAGGGCGTCGACCAAGTAACGCAAGGAGACCTCGTCGCCCGACGGCACGGTAGCGACGGCGGTGGGCGCGCGTTCCGCGAGCGCTTTCACGAGCTTCGCTTCGGCGGGCATCTCTATGAGCACATCGAGCAGAACCAACGGTACGGCGACGTAGGTTCCGACGAAGGCGTCGAGCGCGTCGAGTGCCTGCGCCAACACATGGGCGCGGTCGGCGACGCCGTGCTCGCGAGAGAGCGCTTCGTAGGCGTCGGCGACGTGGTGGAGGACTTCGCCCTCGGCGCCGAGTGCTTTGAGCGATGCGGTGGTCACGCCGTGCAGACGGCACTCCTGGATCGTGGAGGTCAGAGCGCGCACGAGACCGGGCCCGTCTGCGACGCTCGTGAGTCTTCCCAGGCGGTTGTCTCGAAGGCCCTGGTGAACGACGCGCGCCATCACGGCTTCTTGACCGAGGCGGCTGTGGGAGGCTCTTCCTGCGCGAGCAAGCGCCGGAAGAGCGAGCTCATAGGCAAGGGCGTCGAGGGTCAAACGCCGAACCGCGAACAGCGATCCTCTTTCCGCCGCGAGCTCCCGGACGAAGTGATCCGAAGATTCCTGCTCTTTCGAGAGCACCAAGAGCGAGCCGCTTCGGGGCAGCTCGCGTACGACGTCTCGGGCCCGTTGACGTCTTGTCGCGGCCGACGTCGCGACGAACAAGAAAGGGTGTGACATGAATACGACGAATTCGATGGATTCGATGGCACCCGCATGTTAGCCGTGTTCGCCCACGATGCAAACCTCATTCGAGCCATTGGAGCCATTCGAGCCATTGGAGCCATTGGAGCCATTGGAGCCATTGGAGCCATTGGAGGTTGAAGCGGCGCACAGCTCGGTATAGGATGCTCGGAACATTCGGCTCGTTACGCTGAAACTTTATTGGTTTTGTTTGTACAGGAGGAATGTCATGAGGACTTTTGGGGCTTTCAAGGCGGCCACCCTTATCATTCTTATTTTCGGTTTGGCGATGCCGGTTCTGGCCCAGGACGACAAACCGCTTTCTAGACGGGAAGCACGGCGTTACATCCAAGCAGCCGAGAAAGCGTTGAAAGAGGACGATCCCGCCAAGGCCGGCGGACTGTTTCTACGAGTTCTCCAGGACTTTCCGGACGATGGAGATTCTCGAATCCAGGTCGCCCGGATTTATCGGGGATTCGGGGAGTGGGCGAACGCAGCGAGCGCCTATGCGCTGGCGGTCGAGCATCTCGACGACGCCAAGGACCAAGCCGAGTGCTACGAAGGCATGACGATCGCCTATTCGCGCTCGGCAGACTACTCGAAGGCGGTTGAAGTCGGCCGCAAAGCGCTCGAGATGAACCCCGATAGCGCGGATGTGGCCATTGGTTTGGCGATGGGACTGGCGAAGACCGGCCAGATCGACGAAGCCGCGCAAATCGCTACGAGGGCGCTCGAGCTCGCGCCCAACAATGCGTTTGCGCACAACACCCTAGGTGAAGCGGCGCTCGCTCAGGGAAACCGAGAACAGGCCAAGGCGTCGTTTCAAAAAGCCCTCGAGTTCGACCCGAACACCGCGGACGCCCATGCCGGGCTCGCCCAGGTCCTATTCGACGAAGAGGACTATGCCGGGGCCGCCGGCTCCGCGTCCAAGGCACTCGAGCTCAACGACCAGTTGACGCGCGCTTATGGCATTCGCGGCAAGGCCAACAACGCTCTCGGAAACACCACTGAGGCCTATTCGGATCTCGCGATGGCCATCACCGTCAACGCCGACGACCCGGACGCGAACCTCGCCTTTGCGCAGGTCTACCATGCGCAGGGCAATATGAGCATGGCGACGACCTATTACGAGAAAACTGTCCAGCTGAACCCGAATCTCACCGTCGCTTATAACGCGCTCGGGGAGATTTACGTCGAGCAGCAAAAGTTCACCCAGCTCGCGCAGTTGATGCAGCAACTGATCGCGACGGATCCCGACAACGCGCAAGGTCATCTCTATCTCGGTCTTTCACACGAGGGCGCGAAGAACAGTGCGGACGCGCTCGCGGAGTTCTCGAAAGCGGCCGAGCTCGATGACAGCCTCGCGGAAGCGCATTACCGGAAGGGTCGTCTCCTGCGCACGCAGAAACGAACCGCTGAAGGTCTCGCGGCGCTCCAGAAAGCCGAGTCGCTCGATGCGGGGAACGCGGACTATTTGACGGAGCTCGGCATCGCCCATTACGAGAGCCAGCAGCTACAGCCGGCGCTCGCAGCGCTCGAAAAAGCCGTGACGTCGCCGGAATATTCGAATGCTCTCGGTTGGGCCTATTACGGCGTCACCCTCAAAGACAGCCAGCGTTATGCCGAGGCCGCCGAGAATTTTCAAAAAGCGATCGAGGCTTTTCCGAATTATGGTCTCGCGCACTGGGGCCTCGCGTGGTCGGCGTTCGGACAAATCATCGCCGGCTGCCCGTGCACGCCGGAAGACGATGCGCTCGTCGCTTTGATCGTGGACCACTCTGCGAAGGCCTTGGAGTACGGCGTGAACGATCCTGGGCTTCAGGAGCGCTCCGACATTCTTGGCCGGGGGGAGAAAATCAAGTAGTCAGCATTCAGGGTTTTGCGCCCAGTCGTTAGGTGTTTCTGGCGACTGGGCGTTTTTCTTTTACGGGCGGTTCAGGGCCCAGTTGTAGTTGCGGAATCTTACGGTTAGGTTTTCGCCATTCTCTTTGATGAAGGACGTTACTTCTTCGGTGGCGTATTTGGCGATGTAGGCTTGGAGTGTTTTCTGGGAACCTTTGAACTCGGGGTTCACGAAATCGGCGCCATACCATTCCATGATTTTCGTGACGAGCAGTGACCCGTCCTCGATCGAGATGTAATCGGGATTGGTGAGCGCGGCTTTCGTCACCTCGTCGAGTTGCTCGTCGAGCCGAGCCGCCTCGAAAGCGCGCACCGGGAGCGGCGGGCACGACGAGGACGCGCAGTTGACGGCAAAATGCACCCGGGGATCTTTGAAGATGGGGCGTAGGATGTTGTGCTCCATGTTGTCGAGGCTGAGCTCGAAACCGCCGACGACATGTGTTTCTCTTTTGAACACGTCGGGGATGTCGCGGATGCTCGCGATCTCGTAGGTACCGTCGTCGGTGACGTGTTCGACGATACCTCGAACGATATAGGCGTTGTACGCGTTGATGAAAAGAGTCTGTATCTCGTCCGCGGCGAGAGAGCTCAGGTCGGCATTCGCGAGACGCGACAAATAGGCCTCGAATTTCTCCTCGTCCTGTTTCAGCGCGGCATAGTCGAAGTGGCGGCCGCCGTCCTGAGCGTAAGCCATGAGGAGCTCGTCCCACACGCTGTGGTCGAAGCCGCCGGTGCCGTGGGCGATGCCGCGCTCGAGAACCGACGAGATATCTCCCGCGATCGGGCTCGCCCGCGGGGCTTCGCATCCGGTGGCGAGCGCGCCAATCATGGCTGCCAACAAGAATCGGTTCATGCGTCGTTCCTCCGTGCCCCAGCTTATACAGACCAGCTTAACGTGCTTGTGAATTCTTGCACAGATAGGTTGATGCCTGCGGTGCCGGACTCGACTTTGGTGAGCCTCGGGTTTGTGTTACAGTCCGCTCTTGGAACAAGTGTCGTTTCTGGTGAGCCAAGGCTGAATTTACGATGTATGAAGCCTTTTACGGCTTTCGAGAGAAGCCCTTCAACCTGACTCCAGATCCGAAATTTCTCTGCCTTTCGGCCAAGCACAACGAAGCCTTTGCGCATCTCGAGTTCGGACTCCGCCAGCGCGGCGGCTTCATGGTCATCACCGGTGAGGTCGGCACGGGCAAGACCACTTTGTGCCGCTACTTCCTCGAACGGCTCGACGAGGACACGGTCAGCGCTTTCATTCTGTACCCGGCGCTCGGCACGACCGAGCTTTTGCGTTCGGTAAATCGGGATCTCGGCATTACTCCGAACGGCGACAGCGACAAAGAGCTCATCGACGGGCTCCACACATTCCTCCTCGACTCGCGGCTCCACGGAAAGAATATCGTGCTCGTGATCGACGAAGCGCAGAACCTGTCGCGGGACGTCTTGGAGCAAGTACGTCTCATCTCTAACCTCGAGACGGATACCGAGAAACTCATTCAGATCGTTCTCATTGGCCAATCCGAGTTGAACGACTTACTCGCTCAGAGAGACTTGCGCCAGCTCGCCCAGCGCGTAACGGCGCGCTATCACCTCACGCCTCTGAGCCCCGAGGAGACGACGCGCTACATCCATCACCGTCTCGTAGTCGCCGGAGGTAGCAACCGCGTGCAGTTCACGCCTGGCGCGATTCGCGCTGCGCGTCGTTTTTCGAAAGGCGTTCC
Organism: Candidatus Marinacidobacterales bacterium; assembly: GCA_965197495.1. Taxonomy (GTDB): domain Bacteria; phylum Acidobacteriota; class Vicinamibacteria; order Marinacidobacterales; family SMYC01; genus SMYC01. The sequence goes on along the minus strand of OZ240210.1, from coordinate 5,906,205 downwards.
GAGGCTCATCAACCTCGTTTGTGATCGTGCGCTCCTTGCCGCATACGTTCTCGAGCAGCGCAAGATCACGCCGAGCATCATGCGCCGCGCGATTGGCGAGCTCAACATGCCGGAAGCACGTCCTTGGTATCGTCGCTTGGGGTGGGGCATGACGTCGCTTCTCGCGAGCCTCGGGCTCGTCATAGGCCTCTTCTCCCTCGCGTCGATCGGCGTCGCGAGCTTCCGGCCGAGCGCGTTTTTCGGGAGCTCCGGTAACGATAGCGAGGTCGCTCCGCTCGCGAGAGGCGCCGCGGACTTCTCGGAGCAATTCGAGCTACGCCTCGTCTCCCTCTCGGACAAGCTCTCGCACCGCGCGGCCTCCGCGGTGTTGCTCGAGCTCTGGGGCTTTCGTCTTGGCGGAGGCCTGTCGACCATTTCGACCCTCGAAGACATGCCGTCGCTCGCGACGCGGGCGTCGCTTCAATATGCCGAGCTCGACACGAGCTTCGACCAGCGGCGGGCGCTCAACATGCCGGCCGTTTTGGAAGTGCACCATCCGTCCCAGGAACATCCGCGCTTCGTGACGCTCACGGGTCTCGCGGACGACGCTGCAGTCGTTTACTTCGCGCCCGGCGATTTCTATCAACTGCGGCTCGAAGTGTTGAAAGAGTTCTGGACGGGACGCGCACGCCTGTTCTGGCGCGACTTCGACGACCTCGAATCGGACGACGTGGCGCGCCGACTCGCTTGGGCACGCGGGCACTTGTCGCATATCGGATTCTTGGATGACACCGATATGACGTCCTCGGTGCGAGCACTGCAGCAACGTGTCTTACTGGAGCCGACCGGGAGCATCGGCCAGGACACTCGAATGGCGCTCTATAGCTTGACGGGCGGCTATCGCATGCCGCGTCTGAATAGACCATGAGCTTCATACTCGACGCCCTTCGCAAGGTCGAAGACGAGAAACGGCGCGGCCCCGGATCGCAATCGACCGAGCCCAGTATGGGCGGGGCCGGCGGGCTCGGCCGACGACGTCAGACCATGTTGATGGGCGCCATCGCTCTGGCCTCGGCGGTCGTAACAGCGGTAGTGTTGTCGCTGTTCACGTTGGGTGGCGAGCCAGGTGAGCTAGGTGAGCCAGGCAAGCCAGGTAAGCCAGGTAAGAATGACCCGACTAGCCCGAATGCCCTGACATCGGAGTCCGTATCGGCCAGCCGGCTTCCCGAGCCCAGAGCGACGCTGGCGCTAACGGACGGAGACGACGAACTGGAGATCCTTCCTCCGTTGCCCCAGCCGGAACCCGAGCCGGAACCCGGAAAGCTCCCACAGAAAAAGCGCATGGACCGCCTGCTCAATAAAACCACGGGCTCTCTCTGGATCGACGCGGAGACGTTCCAGATCGCACGGTCGAGTTCGAGCTCACGGTCGAGTTCGAGCTCACCGAACGCGTCAGGCTCTGGTGGGGGCTGTTCGGATCGATCTCTCAGATGAAGGGAACCTTCATGCGCCATCCGGTGAGCGAGGACATCTGGCTGCCCGAACGCGCCAATTTCTACGTTCAGGGCCGCGTGTTGTTTCGCTCGCTGCATGTACGCCAGAAGGTCGTCTGGAGCGACTTCGAGAGGCGACAGCCCCAGGTCGCAGCGAGCCTTTCGTCAGAGAGTCCGGAGAAGCTAAGATGATCCAAGTAGGTCAACCAGCCCCGCCCTTCGAAGTGCAGAACCATCTAGGCGAGACCGTGCGCCTGAGCGACTACCAGGGCAAGAACGTCATCCTCTGGTTCTACCCCAAGGCCGACACCCCTGGGTGAACGCGCGAAGGTTGCGGGTTCCGCGACAACAACCAACAGTTCAACGACAAGAACGTCTATGTCCTCGGCGTGAGCTTCGATACGGTGGACGAGAATCGGGCGTTCGTGGAGAAGTTCAGTTTCAACTTCCCGCTTCTTTGCGATACCGACCGCGCGATCGGTTTGGCCTATGGAGCTTGCGATGACCAGAGCGCGTCTCACGCCAAGCGGGTCAGCTACTTGATCGGCGCGGATGGAAACGTGCGGAAGGCCTATCCACAAGTCGACGCCGGCGCCCATCCCGACGAGATTCTGGCGGACCTCGATGCGTAGGGCTCTTCTCCCCCTTCTGTAGGCTTCACCCCACTATAGGCGCCGAGGCGCACTCCTTAAGTGGCGTGTCCACAGGATGATAGCGCATTCACGGGGCCGGTATCATCTTTGCAATAACCCTCCTAAAAAGACCGAGCGCACTCCCCCTTCCGTGCTTCTTGGTCCCACCTCGGAGGTTTCCATGGCCCGCACCCTCTGCGTCGCCCTATGTTCGATCCTCGCCCTCACGGTTGTTGCTTTCGCTGATGACACGGAAAATGAGAACCAGCAGCAGACCCGCCCGCTCGAGCCTACCGAAAGCGACCTCGAGTCCTTCCGTCTGGCCTCGCCCGAAGGGGACGTGATCCTCGACGACGGGCACTCCGCGCTTTTTCGCGCGAGCGGTGTCGGGATGTTCGCCGCGTCCGCAGCCGATATCGCCACGACGGAGTGGGGGCTTTCGCAAGGTCTTCACGAGGGAAATCCCGCTGCGTCGCAGCGCGGCCTGCGCCTCGGGACCCACGTCGTGGGTCCCGAGGCCCTATATTGGGCGAGCGATCGTCTCGTACGCACCGGAAAGCCGAAGCTCGCGCTAGGGCTACGGATCGGGTTGATGGTGGCTTATAGCTATGCCGCCATTCACAACGCACGCCTCATCCAGGGAAGCCCGGGCGTTCCGTAGACACGAGCTCAATCGCTACTCCCCTCTGTGCCAACGGGGATAGCCACAGAGGCACAGCGCGGCGGAGCCGCAACCAAATTGGAGGACGGCTCCGCCGCGAGCGGTCAGCGGTCAGCATTCAGCGGTCAGCTCCGGATTCGAGCCTCCGGATGAGAGAGGCGAGCATACGCTTGACCTCGGTGGTTCGCTCGGCAAGCTCCTGAAGACTTTGGCTATCGAGCAACCCGAGCTCGTGGGCAAGGAGCAGTTCGTATTCGAGCTCGCTTGCTGAGCCCATACTCATTTGAAGAAAGCGGGCCATATCCCGGTCTGAACCGCGTCCACAGCCCTCAGCAATATTCGCCGGGATGGAAACCGCCGCTCGGCGCATCTGAGCCGTCAAGCCGAACTTCTCTTCGGTTGGGAAGTGGCCGGTGGCCTGGTACAAACCCTTGACTAGCTGATGGGCCTTCTCCCAAACCTTTAGATCTCGAAAGTCTTTCATCCTGACTCTTCGCTGTCGGCTCGCTCACCACGTCAGCCCAACGCGGGCTCGATGCACAATCTGGGCGTGAAGTAGACACGGCGCCACATCCAGAGTAGGAAGATGTCACGACAACCCTTTCCCACGCTGGAGGACGCCGTGAAACAGTTTTTATCACGTCACGAGGATCGAATCACAGGGGTACTGAGCGGATTCGACCGGTTGGTGTTCCGCGGAACCCTACGCCACATTTCTTATACGGACGGCATGGGTAAGTACCTTTCCTACCAGAAAATCCTTCTGAAGGAGTTCGCGGAGTTCGCACTGCAGCGTACCTCCGAGCTCAAGCAGGCCTTGTATCAGCAGGCGGAGCGACTCGAGCGTCCGGTCGTCTATCTGGAGTCTTCCCGTAAGAACAAGGAGGCCATCGCACGCAAGATTGCACAACAAGACAATGTCCGCAGTGGTCTCATCGCAGTGCTGAGCTGCGTGGAACCTTGTATCACCTTCAGCATACGTCGCAACCGCCAGAAGAAGCGGTTGGAGCTCGTACAATCCCTCAGAAAGTGCCTAAACTTTTACCACTACTGCATGGACCCTATTTTTGGTTTCATGCATGCCCCTCGCTCGCGTCAGCCAAAAAACTCAATGGAATGGCTCCACCCTCCGAGCTCTTCGTCCTTGGGACGCTCTGGACGCCCGACTCCTCGCCGCTATTTCCCGTGGAGAGTTTCATCTGCGAGGCTTTCGCAACAGGGAACTCCGTGCCTTGCTCTTTCCCAAGACTTCGGACGACCCTCTCGAAACCAGACGGCTAAGCGGACGCGTCACCCGGCTCATTCGCATCCTCCGAGCCCACCGTCTTGTCAAAAAAGTTCCCAAAACTTTTCGCTACAGACTCACAAAGCGCGGTCAGCAACTTTGCTCCGCATTACTTACCGCAAACTCTCTCTCCCTCGATAAACTCCACGCTGCTGCCGCATGATTTTTCTTCTTCTCAAAACAAGCTTTTCAGGGTTAGTAGTACAGAGAAAGCGAGAGCGAGCGAAGAGCACTCGGCGGGCTCTATTGTTGCCTCTGTGTTCGACGCTGCTAATCTCTCGTCACACCAAGGAGAGAGCGTCCCTTCAGAACTCTCCCACGACGGCAATCACAGCGTTGATACCCGGCGCCAGAACGGCGCGCATATCGGGGCTCACCGGATAGGTTGTGTCGAAGAGGTTGCGGACCGTACCCCGCAGCTCCACGTTCGGCGAGAGGCGCCAGCCCGCACCGAGGTCCACGGTTGTAAAGCTCGGCGTTACCATCTCCGTCGGCCCGGGACGTTCGTCGCGCGCGAAAACCGCCACCCGCACTTGGGCATAGCCTCGGCCGTCCGCAAGGTTACGACGGAAGTCGAATTTCACGTTCACACCGGGGATGTCATCGATGGGCTCGTCGTCATCACGCGTGTTGCCGCGCGACCAGTGGGTCGCCATCTCCAAGTTGTACCGCCCATCCAGAAGCTCGGCCTGCACTTCGGCTTCGAGCCCGCGGATGTCAGCCGCACCCCGATTTCGTAAAAAAAAGAAATCATCCTGCTCCTCGAATCGCTCCACGAGATCCGAGAGACCATAAAAATAGCCAAAGACGGCCCAACGGACAGGTCCACCGCCGTAGCGGAGTGACGCGTCGAATTGATTGGCTTGTTCCGGGCCGAGGTTCGGGTTTCCGATGATGAAGCCGCGCCCGCTGATGCCGCTAAAATATCGGTCCGAGAGCGTCGGGTCCCGGAAGCCGTGCGCGAGCTGACCCGTCAAGCTCAGCCCCCTCGCGAGCTCGACTTTGATGGAACCGTAACCGGAAAGCGCCGTGTTCTCCGTCGATTGGTCGCCGAAGAAGCCGCCTTCGTTCACCGTGGTCACGCGGTCGATGCGCGCGCCTGCCCCGAGAGACCATCGGAAGCCGAGTAGCATTTCGGTGCTCGTATAGACGGCGTTGTTCAAGCGGCGCGCGTTTTCGACCGGGACCTCTTCGACTTGCCGCAGGATCTGGTCGTGGCGGTCGAACAAGGTGGGCGAGGTCAGAGCTTCGAGCCCGTATCGGCCGTAGATGTCGACGCCTACGTCCCAGCGCGCGCGGCCGAGCGGCCGCACGGCGAAGCCGCGAAAGCTGAAATCCTTCGCGCTCACATCGGCGAGACTCTCGCTCTCGGGCTCCCCTACACTCGCCATCGTGAGGCGCTCCGTGACGAGCCGATAGTTTCCCCAGAATCCTTGAAACCCCAAACGTGTGAACCCGGCTTGGGGATCGAGATCGTAGGACATCGTCAACCGGTTCGAGCTCTCTTCGGGATAAGACGTTCGAAAGGCTTCGCCGCGCGAGTCCGGGCGTCCCGTATCGCGGCCGAGATTGGTTTGCCATCCGATCGAGAAATCGCCGGGCCCGACACGATGCGCGAAGCGGCCTAGAAAACCTTTATCGGTAGCTCGAGAATTGAAGACGATCCCTTCAGGGCTTCGATATTCCTCGAAGTTGCGGTAGCGCGCCTGCACGACGAAGCCCCCGTCTTCGAGGCCGTGCGTAAGCTCCACGCCGGCCGTCGCTTCGGGCAATCCCGCACCGAGCGCTCCGCGAATCCGCACGGTCGTTGGCGCGCCGGGCGCAACCCGCCGCGTGCGAGCATGGATCACTCCGCCGAACGCATCCGAGCCATAGGCGACCGATCCCGGCCCGCGCGAGACCTCGACCCCTTCGAGGAAAAACGGGTCGAGGAACGTTGCGCTCGGTCCCGCCCGCCGCTCGGTCGTGACGCGCGCACCGTCGAGAAGAAGGAGCGTCCGCCCCCGCGCCAAGCCTCGGAGCGATGGGACCGAAGCGTGCAAGTCCGAGAGACTTCCCGCCCCCGGAACGTTCTGGATGACGTCGGTCAAGCGGGCTGAATGCCGCTCTTGAATGTTCTCTTCGGGAACCGATGTCGTAGCACTCCCGGGAGGCGCTTCGATGTTCGGCGCGGCGCCGCCCGCCACCATGACCGATTCGGACACGAGTGGCTCGACGACGACCACGAGGGGCCCATCGGTAGGCAGCGCCTCGACGAAGACGGGCGACATGTACGTTCCAGCCGGGAGCACGATAAGAACGTAAAACGGTGGAGACGGATCGGGCGTCCAGACGAAACGCCCGTCCCGATCGGTACGGGCCACCCCTGTATGATCCAACAGAGATACAGAAGCGCCCATGATCGGCTTCCCGTCCGGATCCACGACGCGCCCTTCGAGCGCAAAGCTCGGGCAAGCCGCTGCGAGAAAGAAAAATAGGAGGGAGCGAAAAGGCATGAAAGTAAAGTGTAGCCCGTGGGGGTCGGTGCGGCAAGAAAAGCGAACGATCGGCACGTCTTTCAGTCCTATGCCCTTGACAATGCACGCACAAATGCCGTTTGATCAAAGTGTCCGCTTCGCCATTTCTTTTGTGCCTCTCCTGCCATTTCAGTGGATCCTCTCGAGGGTGAGACCGCCACAGTTTAGGTAGACGAGACTGATGAGAGCTTCGGCAGAGTGGAGTCCAAAGCTGCGGTGGCTCAGCAGCCGGATTTTGTTGTTCATTCCTTCGAGTCGGCCGTTGCTGAGTCTCCACGTGACCCACGCGATGACGCCATCGAAGTGGCTGCGGATCATCTTCGCCGCGCGTTTGACGGGCTCTATCCTCGAGCTCATAGCGCGCCGCAGCCATCCTCGGAGAAACTTCTTGGCCCATGTCTCGGTTTTGTAGGTGTAGAGGTCCATGAAGTCGTCGCGCAGAAGCATGGCGCGGTAGAGGCGACGATTAGCTCGCACCTGCTCGCGGAGCACCCGTTTGTCTTTCGCGCTGCGGTTGTGTTTGGCCTTGAGAAGGGGAAACTTGGTGTTCTTGAGGTTGCGTCGGGCAGTCCCTTTGAGCTCGCGCACCAGCTCGCGCCGGGTCTTATCCACGGCCTCGTTCAGATGCTTGACGATGTGGAAGCGGTCAAAGATCACCCGTGCCTGAGGAGCCTTTTTGCCGACGACAGTTATGTACGGCTCCCACATGTCCATGCTGACCGCTTCGAGCTCCGCGGCTCTTTGTGGTCCGAGCTTGCGGAAAAACCGCAGCAGCGTCTTGGCCTTGCGCTCCTTTCCCGCCCAGACGACCCGGCCGCTGAGATGGTCTATTACCACTGTTAAGTACTTGTGGCGTTTGCGGTAGCTGATCTCGTCCATCCCAATCACCCGCAATCCATCGAGCTAGCGCCGCTCATCCCGCTGCTCGGCAACCACTCGCTGGATGATCCGTCGCACCGAACGCCACGTCACTCGGAAATAGTTCGCTACGGCGCTGACGTCCGTCCTCTGTGCCAGCCACGCTACCTCTTGTTCGAAGCTCTTGGTAAAGCGGCTCCCCTTGTCGGCCCAAGGCACCTTTTCTGCCTCTCCTGCCATTTCAGTGGATCCTCTCGAGGGTGAGACCGCCACAGTTTAGGTAGACGAGACTGATGAGAGCTTCGGCAGAGTGGAGTCCAAAGCTGCGGTGGCTCAGCAGCCGGATTTTGTTGTTCATTCCTTCGAGTCGGCCGTTGCTGAGTCTCCACGTGACCCACGCGATGACGCCATCGAAGTGGCTGCGGATCATCTTCGCCGCGCGTTTGACGGGCTCTATCCTCGAGCTCATAGCGCGCCGCAGCCATCCTCGGAGAAACTTCTTGGCCCATGTCTCGGTTTTGTAGGTGTAGAGGTCCATGAAGTCGTCGCGCAGAAGCATGGCGCGGTAGAGGCGACGATTAGCTCGCACCTGCTCGCGGAGCACCCGTTTGTCTTTCGCGCTGCGGTTGTGTTTGGCCTTGAGAAGGGGAAACTTGGTGTTCTTGAGGTTGCGCCGGGCAGTCCCTTTGAGCTCGCGCACCAGCTCGCGCCGGGTCTTATCCACGGCCTCGTTCAGATGCTTGACGATGTGGAAGCGGTCAAAGATCACCCGTGCCTGAGGAGCCTTTTTGCCGACGACAGTTATGTACGGCTCCCACATGTCCATGCTGACCGCTTCGAGCTCCGCGGCTCTTTGTGGTCCGAGCTTGCGGAAAAACCGCAGCAGCGTCTTGGCCTTGCGCTCCTTTCCCGCCCAGACGACCCGGCCGCTGAGATGGTCTATTACCACTGTTAAGTACTTGTGGCGTTTGCGGTAGCTGATCTCGTCCATCCCAATCACCCGCAATCCATCGAGCTCGCGCCGCTCATCCCGCTGCTCGGCAACCACTCGCTGGATGATCCGTCGCACCGAACGCCACGTCACTCGGAAATAGTTCGCTACGGCGCTGACGTCCGTCCTCTGTGCCAGCCACGCTACCTCTTGTTCGAAGCTTTTGGTAAAGCGGCTTCCCTTGTCGGCCCAAGGCACCTTTTCTCTGACCACTCCACACCGCCGACATACCACTCGTCGGATCGAGTAGCGAAGATAGGTCCGGACTCCGAACAGGTCCAAGTGCCGCCAGTAGCGATTGTAGCGATCTTTGTTCTTGCGGACCTTTCGTCCGCAAATCCCGCACAGAGGCTTCCTCCTCCGTGGTACTACATCCACCACCACTCTGGCTTTGTCCGCCTGGAAGTGGAAACCTCGGACCCACAGGCCTTGCAATCCGATGAGCTTGTTGACTAACGTAGTAACGCGCATCGCGGGAACGCTCTTTTCTCTTTCGGAAAAAAAGATTCTAGCGTTCTCGCCGATGCGCATCTACACATGGCTTACCCTCTCAACCCACGGGCCTCACCAAATGCCACCGCCCCTCAGCGGGAGACGAGGCTGCGGGAAACGCCCCCACGGTTCTGGTCGTTCAGACCTTGCTGCGTATTCCGGGGCATCGTGAACGCAGATTCCAGCCGAAGGTGAACATCCATTCCAAAGCATCGTGAACACGGATTCCGGGGATCGTGAACATCGATTCCGGGGAAGGTGAACACGGATTCCAGGCAACGTGAACGCCGGTTCCGGCATCGCGAACGCTCATCGATAGCACGTTTCAAGGCACTCTAGGTCGTACCCGGAAGGAGGACGATCTAGGAAATGGCAGCTAAGAGGTTATCGATGAGAAAAATACGAGAGGTTCTAAGGTTAAAGTACGAGCTGGGTTTTACTCACCGCACGATCGCAAAGGCACTTCGCGTGGCGGTTGGAACGGTGAGTGAGTACCTGGCCAAGGCGAAGAAGGGTGGTCTGAGCTGGCCGCTCCCGGAGGAGCTGAGCGACGGGGAGCTGGAGGCAGGGCTGTTTCCGCCGCAGGGCTCATCTGGCGCACGGCCGGGTCTGGACTATGCCCACATCCACGAGGAGCTGAGGCGTCACCGAGAGCTGACGTTGCTGCAGCTGTGGGTGGAGTACGCGGAGAATAAGCCGGGAGCGTACGGCTACAGCCGTTATTGCGAGCTGTACGGTCAGTGGAAGAAGAAGCTGAACCCGACGATGCGTCAACGGCATCGAGCAGGCGAGAAGACATTCGTCGATTTTTCGGGGAAGAAGCCTCACATCGTCGATCCGAAAACGGGAGAGCTCGTCGAAATGGAGCTGTTCGTCGGGACGTTGGGCGCGAGCAGTTACACCTACGTCGAAGCGACACTGAACCAGTCGCTGGAATCGTGGGCGAAGGCCCATAAGGGGATGTCGGATTACTTCGGTGGCAGTACGGAGATCTGGGTTCCGGACAACTTGAAGAGCGGCGTGGATGGTGGACCGTTACGAGCCAGGGATCAACCGGACGTACGAAGAGCTGGCGACGCATTACGGTGCGGTTGTGGTCCCGGCTCGGGTGTTCAAGCCGAAAGACAAAGCGAAGGTGGAGTCGGCAGTGCAGGTGGCGCAGCGCTGGATCCTGGCGGTGCTTCGTCATCGCACGTTCTTCAGCCTGGCGGAACTGAACGAAGCCATCTGGGAGAAGTTAGAGGTCCTGAATGCGCGTCCGATGCAGAAGCTCGGTGTGAGTCGGCGGGAGTTGTACGAAAGGCTAGACCGGCCCGTACTGAAACCGCTACCGCAGGAGAGCTACGAGTTATCGACGTGGAAGCGGTGCAGAGTGAACATCGACTACCACGTGGAGGTGGAGAACAACTTGTACAGCGTTCCCTATCAGCTCATTCACGAGAAAGTCGAGGCACGGGTGACGGCCTCGGTGGTGGAGGTCCTGTTCAAGGGAAAGCGCGTCGCGTCGCATCCCCGCAAGAAAGGAAAGGGGCACTACTCCACGAACCCGGAGCATATGCCACGTTCGCATCGGGAGCACCTGGAGTGGACGCCGTCGCGGCTGCTCCACTGGGCGGAGCAGTCAGGTCGCGCCACGGGAAGGCTGGTTGCGGGGATTCTAGAGAGTCGGCCTCACCCGGAGCAGGGATTTCGCTCTTGCCTGGGAGTCATGCGACTAGGCAGCCGCTGGGGCAGTGAGCGTCTCGAGGCCGCTTGCGCACGAGCGGAAGCTTTGAGCTCTTACAGCTATCGCACGGTGAAAAACATTCTCTCGGCTGGTCTGGATCGTGTGGTGCTCGAATCGGACGCCGAAGCGAAACCGCGAGAGGAGCACGAGAACATCCGAGGCGCGGATCACTACGAAGGAGGAGAGTCCCGATGCTGACACCCGAAACGATAGAAAAGATGAACGCCATGAAGTTGTTCGGCTTGGTGTCCGCGTTCGAAACCCAGTTGAGCTCGAGCGAATACAAGGAGCTGAGCTTCGAGGAACGTGTGGGACTCCTGGTCGATGCCGAGTGGACCGCCCGCGAACAGCGTAAGCTTTCTCGACGACTGCGAGCGGCAAAGCTCCGCTATCCGGCATGTTTGGAGAACGTGAACTTCCAAGCGCCTCGAGGCTTAAACCGCGAACAGATCTTGAGCCTGGGCAACTGCCGCTTTGTCGGTGAGCGCCATAACCTGCTCATCACCGGCCCGACGGGGATTGGCAAATCGTTCTTGGCTTGCGCCTTCGTGGAGCGGGCCTGTCGTCGCGGCTTCACCGGATGCTACGTGCGAGCACCGCGCTTGCTCCACGAACTCGCGGTCGCTCGTGGTGATGGTTCCTACGCCCGGCTTTTGACGAAACTCGCCAAGCTGGACTTACTGGCTATCGATGATTGGCTGCTTCACCCGCTGAAAGAATCGGAGAGACGGGATCTAATGGAGGTCATCGAAGACCGCGCCGAGCGTGGCTCCACACTCATCGCGACCCAGATTCCGCTCAAGCAGTGGCACGAAGCGATTGGCGACCCAAACCAGGCAGACGCTATCTGCGATCGCATTCTCCACAGCGCGCACCGCATCACTCTCAAAGGAGCTTCTCTGAGAAAGACCAAGGCTGCGCCAAAGGCATCTGACAACGCCGATGCATGAGCGAGCGAGGGACCACAGCGTCGATGCGATAAAAACGGGTGAAACCGCCAAACCCGGGGTACCAGACGATGCGGCGCCAAAACGACGCGCGAGAATGCCTCAGGAAGCGTCTTCTCGAGCCAGGCCATACCCCAGCAACCCCCCGAAACCAGCCCCACATCGCCCGGTGTTCGGCCGCGGCAGGTCGCTGCCTACGGGAGCGGGAAGGTCGCTTCGCGTCTTTCCTTACGCCCGCTCCCTCCGGCACCGACCTGCCGCCCCTTGCTACACAACACGCAGGTAAGATAGGTTCACGTTTTCAATCAGTGGAAAGGAGGTCACCCAACACTTCATCGCTTCGATGAGCGTTCGGCTTCACCGGATTCGCTGTTCAGCTTGCTCTGGATTCGGCGTTCACGATGGCTGGAATACGCACCTTGCTCACGACTGAGTTCTCTTCGAAGCCTGGAAGGGCGTTTTCCATAGCCTCCACTAATCGAGCCCCCCCTTCCTTATTCCATATGAATTAATCTTTCTTGTATATATATCAGGAGGGCCTGTGGGCGCTCGTGGGAAACGCGAAGCGTTTTCCAAGCGATTGTGGAAAACGCCGCTCCACGTTTGTACGTGCTCACAACCTTTCCCTAAACGCCTCTCTCGCCCGGAGTTTCCGGCGTTTTCCACAATCGCGGCAGCGTCCATAGGCCATGCCCTCCAACACAAATCAGATCCCCTGAAACGACAGGAGAACCCCTTTTCTTTGACCACGCCACAACGCCGACAAACCACTCGCCGGATCGAGTAGCGAAGATAGCTCCGGACACCGAACAGGTCCAAGTGCCGCCAGTAACGATTGTAGCGATCTTTGTTCTTGCGGACCTTTCGACCGCAAACCCCGCACAGAGGCTTCCCCCTCCGTGGTACGACATCCACCACCACTCTGGCTTTGTCCGCCTGGAAGTGGAAATTTCGGACCCACAGGCCTTGCAATCCGATGAGCTTGTTGACTAACGTGGTAACGCGCATCGCGAGAACGCTCCTTTTTCTTGCCGAAAAAGGATTCTAGCGTTCTCGCCGATGCGCATCTAAACATGGCTTACCCTCTCAACCCACAGGCCTCACCAAATGCCACTGCCCCGCAGCGCGAAACGAGGCTGTGGGAAACGCCCCCACGGTCCGGATCGTTCAAGGCCTTGCTCACGACTGAGCTCTCTTCGAAGCCTGGAAGGGCGTTTTCCATAGCCTCCACTGATCGATGCCTCCCCTTCCTTATTCCAAATGAATGAATCCTTCTTGTATATATCAGGAGGGGCCTGTGGGCGCTTGTGGGAAACGCGAAGCGTTTTCCAAGCGATTGTGGAAAACGCCGCTGCTACGTTTGTACCTGCTCACAACCCATCCCTAACGCCTCTCTCTCCAGGAGTTTCCGGTGTTTTCCACAATCGCGGCAGCGTCCATAGGCCATACCCTCGCGCCCAAATCAGATCCCCAGAAACGACAGGAGAACCTCTTTTGTTTGAACAGCAAAGATAGGAGTGTAGATGCAGCGTCACGTGGCGGTCGAGGAGTTATTGAAAGACCTGAGGTCTTTCGCGGGTAGAAATTTCCCAAAAGAAGAAGTCGACGCCTATTTGACGGAAACTCCATTGGGCCCAGCAGCCCTCGATCAGTACGCGTCCTACTGTGAAGACCGCTATACTAGACATCTCATCCACAAAGATGAGGACTTCGAGCTCCTCATCATTTGCTGGGCTTCGGGCCAAGGAGCCCCCATTCACGGCCATGAGGGAGAGCTCTGTTGGGCACGCGTCGAGCGCGGAAAATTACGATTCTCGAATTACAGCATCCTCTCCGAGGAGCCACTGAGGCTCGAACGCGTCGGCGAGCCCATGGACGGCTCCGTCGGTTTCTTGGACGGGCCGGCCGAGATCCACGCGGTCGAGAACCCGGTGGAGTTTGGCGAGAACGCAGCGAGCTTGCACTTATACTCGAAGCCTTACAGCCAGTGCGACGTCTACGATTCGCTCACGGGTCCCAGGCGGCGCGTCAGCCTCGCCTATGACAGCATTCACGGGGAACCCGTGACGACCGGCAGCTAAAGAGCGAAAAGAAACTTTGGTCGAGATCAATCACAAAGAACGCTTCCTACGCGCCAAGATCTTGTACTACGGTCCGGCGGCGGGGGGCAAGACCACCACGCTCCAGACCATCCACCGTCTCGCCCGCGGGGAGCGTCGGCAAGAGCTCGTCTCGGTGAACACGGCTCAGGACCGAACGATCCTGTTCGACCTACTGCCACTCAGCACACCCGCCTTTCGGAGCTACGAGCTCCGGTTTCAGATCGTCGCCGTGCCCGGGCAGAAACTCTATGGTGCGACGCGGAAGATGCTTCTCCAGAATGCCGACAGCATCGTGTTCGTTGCCAACTCGGCGACGGATCGCTGGCAGGAAAATCTCCAGAGCATGAAGGAGATGACGGAGTATCTGTTGGATCACGGCATCGAGCCGTCCACGATCCCAATCGTCTTCCAGTACAACAATCGCGACCTACCCGATACGACGGACGTGAAGATCATGGAGCGGGGCTTGAACGCTCGCAGTGCGCCGAGCTTCAGTGCCATCGCGACCGAAGGCAGAGGCGTTCTGGAAACGTTTGGCGCCGCACTCGAGCGGACAATGCACGAGCTCGCGACGCGTTACAGGATCGGAGAAGGCCTCGGTGACGCGCGCTCGGCAAAGGAGTGGTCGTCGCGCACGCTGCTCGAGATCTTCGGGACGACGCTCGAAGATCTCTTGAAATCCGGAAAGGTCCCCGATCCCCCAGATGAGCCCCCGCCTTCCAGAATCTTTCGAGTCAAAGCGCCCAAGCTGTCCGCAGTCACGCGACCGCTCCCCGCGCCCACGCTCGACTCGTCTACCTCGAGCTACGGTGGCGGCTCGAGCCCACCGGTGCACTCCCCACCAGCGGGATCGCTCGAGCTCGACACCCAATCGGCGAACGCGATGGTGGAAAGCTATGCGGAAGCCGCGTCGCGGCTCGCCGACCACATCAGCGAGCTCACTGAGAAGACCGAGGTCGAATCGAAACGCGTCGAGGCCTTCACCGTAGTCACGGATGTCGCGAAGAAACTCTTCGAGGCCACGCCTGATGAAACCCCAGTTCTTCTCGAAGGTCTCGTCGACTCCCTCTGCAACATGCTCCGCTGCACGCAGGCGTCTTTGAGCGTCATCCGCCCCGACGGCAACTTCGAGCAAGTCGTGGGCCACGGGCTCCAGGTCGATCCGCTCGAAGGCGCGAAGACGCCGGGCGGGCGTCCGCTGGCGCAGGCTATCGTCGACAGCGCCCAGCCGATGGTCCAGCTGCGCGGCGAGGCCGGACCTCTGGAGGACGCGATGGACCGCGCCGGGGTCGATTGCGTCGCCGTCGTCTCCCTGCCGATGCGCACACCAGTGCACGCGCTCGGGCTTCTCACGTTTTATCTTCCGCAAGAGGCCCCCGCGCCCAATAAAGAGACGATCGCGCACATGGAGCGCGTGGTCCTCGAGCTCACCATGGCGCTCGAAGTGATCTCCGATGCACATGCGTCCGATGCGCTCAAACAAAGTCTCCGAAGTGCGTTTCGCGGACGCGTCGCCGAGGGCGCGACCTATAGCCTCGACGCGCCCCTCGGAGGCATCGACCAGACGCTCTACCGGATGCGCTCGCACCCGGATGCTCCACACTGGCTCGCGCAAGAGATCCAACATGTCGACGGCTACGCCTCCCATGTCAAGTTCATGCGGCAGACCTTGCTCGATCTTCGCGCCGGCAGGCTTCCCAGCCGCGTCCCCACGCCGATCGGGGAGCTTCTCTCGCGCGTCGAGCAGGAGCTCGGGCCTGGGCTGACAGAGCAAGGGATTCGCTTCATCGTCGAGATCAAGCCTGGCGTGCGTCCCGTCTTTGCAGAGCCTTTTCTTTTGCGCGGGCTCGTCTATACTGAAGTTCCTTGGTCGAATGAACCCACTGACAGTGTGAATCCTCAATGATTACGCGTCTTTAGGGACGCCGAGAGGCTAATTTTGGGATGCAATATGTAGGCATGTCTAAAGCCTTTTATGGTTTGATATATATTGATACATAGGCTATTATGGTGGGCATGCATACCCACATCATCCCCAATCGCAACTCTACCCCCGCGGTCCTGCTGCGTGAGTCCTATCGGGTGGGCGGAAACGTCCGCAAGCGCACGCTCGCTAACTTGTCCAAATTGCCCATGGACGCAGTCGACGCCATCCGACGCATTCTCAAAGGGGAAAAGCTCGTCTCGGTTGAAGTCGCCTTCAAAATCGTCGAGAACGGCTCCCGGCACCATGGCCACGTCGACGCGGTGCTCAGCGCCATGAGACAGCTCGGTTTCGAAAAGCTCGTTGGTTCTCGACACTCACCAGAGCGGGATTTGGTCGTGGCCATGGTAGTCGCCCGGATCCTCGAACCGCAGTCGAAGCTGGCGACTAGCCAGTGGTGGCACACAACCACACTGCCCGAAATCCTGGGGGTGAGCGATGCCCGCGAAGACGATCTCTATGCCGCCATGGACTGGGTTCTCAAACGCCAGGAGGTCATCGAAAAAAAACTCGCGGCGCGCCATCTCCAAAACGACGGCCTGGCGCTCTATGACCTAACCTCAAGCTACTTCGAGGGTGTGAGTTGTCCGATCGCCCGCCTCGGATACGACCGTGACGGCAAGAAAGGCAAGCTGCAGATCAACTACGGTCTGCTGACCAACGAACGCGGCGTCCCCGTGTCGGTATCCGTCTTTGAGGGCAACACGGGCGATCCCAAAACGCTGTTGCCTCAGGTAGAAAAGGTGCAAGAGCGCTTCGGCATCGAGCAGTTTGTGATGGTGGGCGACCGCGGAATGATCACCCAGACCCAGATCGACGAGTTGCGGGAGATGGACGGTGTCGACTGGATTACCGCTCTGCGTCCCGAACCGATTCGCAAGCTCATCAACGATGGGGTGCTCCAGATGGGGCTATTCGACGAGCGGAATCTGTTTGAGGTGACGCACCCGGATTTCCCCAACGAGAGGCTGGTCGCTTGCCGCAATCCGGAGCTGGCCGAGAGGCGGCGTCACAAGCGCCGTGCTCTGCTCGAAGCGACCTGCAAGGAGCTGGAGAAAGTTTGTCGGATGGTCGAGCGGCGCCGTTTGCAGGGCAAGGAGGACATCCGTGCTGCAGTGAAAAAGCTCCTCAACAAGTACAAGGTCGGCAGGTACTACAGGCTCGACATCCGTGACGACGGTTTCGACTTCGAGCTAGACGAGACAACGATGGATGCCGACGCCTCGCGCCTCGCCAACGGCAACTCTGAGCTCGCCAACAAACGGCTCCAGCGGTGGAAGCGACACATGGGGACGATCGCTAAGCAGTTCGGAGGGATTCGCCAACGGATCGGGCGGGGTCAGCTGCATGGTAAAGATAAAATCGGTGTGCGGGTAGGCAGAGTTCTCAACAAGTACAAAGTCGGCAAGCACTTCAAGCTGGACATTCGCGACGACAGCTTTAGCTTCGAAATCGACGACACAAAGGTCACTGCGGAAGCTGCCCTTGACGGCATCTACGTGATCCGCACCAGTCTTGCTGAGCAGCGGATGAAAACCGACGACACAGTGCGCAGCTACAAGTTGCTGACCCAGGTCGAGAGGGCGTTTCGTTCCTTCAAGAGCATGGACCTAAAGGTGCGGCCGATTCGTCACCGGCGCGAAAACCGAGTCCGGGCGCACGTCTTCTTGTGCATGCTGGCCTACTACGTCCTGTGGCACATGATGGAGGCTTGGCGGCCGCTGCTATTCTCTGACGAGGACCAGCAGGCGAAGGCCAGGCGTGACCCGGTTGCTCCGGCGAAGCGCTCCGAGGCCGCCCTGCGCAAGATACAAACCAAGAAGCTTGACGATGGGAGTCGAGCTTCCAGCTTCCGCACGCTGCTGCGCCTTCTCAGCAACATCGTCCGAAACAAATGTCGGCGACCGGAAGCCGGACCCGACGAGCCCACCTTCGATGTCACGACAACTCCGGACTCGAAACAGCAGAGAGCCTACGACCTGCTCAAAGGTATCACCGTGTAGACAGAAGCCAGCACCATTGATTCCAACTATCTCATTGGATCAACACCGGATCTTGGCTTTTTCAGCCAGGAACTTCAGTCTATACGCTCATCGAGAACTCCCGGCGCCGTCTCGCCGGCGCGGGCGGCGGCGTCATTCGCATCCTCGCCCAACCCGACACCCACGGCGTCCGGATCTCGATCTTCGACAACCTCATCGCTGTCTCGAACGCGCTCTCCGCACCGGCACGATTTCTCGACTGGCCGCTCGAGCGGCGCTTGACCGACGTGACCCACGAGCTCATGCAAAGCGTCGTGGAATATTTTCAGGGCCGCTGGACGCAGGAAACGCGCGAGGCGGTGGGCACGGTACGGACGATCGTTCTCCCGACCCCCTAGCTCTCCTTCTTGTTCCACGGGGCGACTTTGAACAAGAGCAGCATGCCCGGAATGGCGGCGATGGCGCAGAGCAGGAAGAAGTTGGCGTAGCCCAAACCGGCGAAGCCGAAGCTCTCGCTGCCTTCGATCGTGAATCCCGCAATGGGGCCCGTCATAACTCTCGGGATGGCCATGAGACTGGTAAACAACGAAAGCTGCGTGGCGGTAAAGCGGAGGTCCGACTGTTTCGCCATGAAGGCCACGAAGGCTGCGCTCCCGAGCCCCACGCCGAGATATTCGAAAGCCACCGCACCGGCCAAGACCCAAACGTTGCTGCCCTGCGTCGCGAGAAAGGCGAGACCAAAAATCGAAAGGAACTGAATCACTCCGAATATCCAGAGCGACCGGTTGATGCCGATGCGATACATGATGAGCCCGCCAAGGAACCCACCCGTGATCATCGACGCCAGCGCCACCGACTTGGACACGAAAGCGATCTGCTCTTCGGTGAAACCCATGTCGACATAAAAAGACGTGATGAGAGCGGTGGCGAGGTTGTCTCCAAACTTGTAGAGAAGCATGAACGCAAGAACGTAGAAAGCCGTTCGGAAGCCACCGCTACGTTGAAGAAACTCTTTGAAGGGCGCGACCACCGCTTCGTAGAGGGTTCGCGGAGGCGAGTCGTAGATCTCGGGCTCTTTCACCACGAGGCTGCACAAGACTCCCGGCAACATGAAAGCGGCTACGAAGATATGGACCATGCGCCAATCGGCAAACTTGGATAAATAGACGGCGAGGCTGAACGACACCAAGCCGGCCACGCGATAAGCGTTGACGTGGATCGCGCTTCCGAGACCGAGCTCGTTATCGGGGAGAAGCTCACGTCGATAGGCATCGATGGCGATGTCCTGGATCGCTCCCGCACAGGCCACCGCAAAAGCCACGTAAGCAATGCTCCAAAGGGATTGCACGGGGTCGAAGAATCCCATCATCCCAATCATGAGCATGAGAGCGATTTGCGATGCGAACATCCATGTCCGGCGTCTTCCGAAACCCGGCACCGCGTATCGATCTTGCATCGGCGCCGCGACGAACTTCCAGCTATACGGTAAAAGGAGCACAGCGAACCAGCCGATGCTCATCAAGCTGACACCGTTCGTACGCAGCCAATAAGGGATGAGCTGGATCAAGTACCAGAGGGGCAAACCCGAGCTGAAACCGATGAACACGCAAATGAGCATGCGTGGATTCCATACGGCCTTCCAGAGCGGTAGGCTCGGCTCCGCTGCGGCGTCGCTGGTTCGTGCGATGGACTCGGCCAAGCTAGCTCCTGTGGCGGTAGAAGGTCTCGAGACTCTCGAGCTCTTCCTTCTTGCGGGCCTCACTCCAACCGAGCTCCGACTGCACGATGTCCGCGCAGGCTTCGAGGACGGCGCGGCCCGGATGCCCCGCCGTGCCGAGCTCGGTCCGTCGCAATACCACCGACGCGAGGTCGGTCGCCATTTCTTCGCGTACCGCGTGACGCACTTCCGCGGCGAGAACCGGGCTCTCGGGAACTATGCGCTCGCGGTCCCCTTTCAAAATCTCTGGATACGCGGAACCGTACGTGTAGACGAGATGTCTCAACACATCCGGCGGCGCGTCGCCCGTCACACCAGCGACGAAATCGTCGAAACTTTCGATGTCACCGCCGACGAGTGCCGTCTCCGCTGAGCGCGACGCGCTAGGAGCTTTTTCGAGAAGAGCGAGTGCGCGGTCGACCGCCTTCTCGGCGACGTCGCGTGCCGTCGTATATTTGACGCCCACGATCGTGAGAAGCCCCTCCAGGCCGTCTTCACGATGGTCGTCGAGACGATAGGTTTTCTGAAGCGTGACCTCCCCACCATTCACCCATGCAGGCACCGACGCGGGTACCCGCGGCAAAAGTCCGCGATGGATCAAGCGGACATCGCTACGCTCGAGCTTCGCTTTGGGATAAGCGTAGTTCACATCGTCGATGAGATCCTGGACGTCCTCTTCCTTGGCTTCGAGATCATCGGGGCGGCCGTCGAAGGGAGCGTGGCTCGTGCCGACGAGCGTCACGTCGCGCCACGGGATCAGGCAGAGAAAGCGGCCGCCTGCGCCCACGACGGCGTCGGCATCGCGGTACGCGCGGCGGCTCGTGACGCCAATCGCCACATCGTCGACGATCGGGCGTGTGACGAGGTTCATGGCTTTCGAGAGATGGAAGAGCTTTCGGGGCGCGGGGCTCAATCCATCCACCCAAGGACCGGCGGCGTTCACGACGAGACGACCTCTAAGCTCGAGGCCGTCGTTGCCCGAGAGCACGTCACGAGCGTGCACGCCTTTCACTTGCGAGCCGTCGCGCATGAGCTCCGTCGCCTCGATGAAATTCGCGACCACGGCCCCTTCCTTCGCTGCCGAGAGCACCAAAGACAGCGTGAGGCGGTCGGAGTTGTACATCTGCGCGTCGTACCAGAGCACGCCGCCCGTCAAACCGTCGCGCTCGATCCCGGGCGCCATCTCGAGGCAAGCGTCGCGCGTCAGCGCTTTCCCGGCGGGCAGATGCTTCTGGCGGTCCGCGAGCTCGTTGCGATCCCAGCTCAGGAGATCGTTTACGAATAGCGCCGCCCGCATCGCCGTCCGGCTTTTGAGCAGGCTCCCTCGATAAGTCGGGACGAGAAACGGCAACGGGTGCACGAGGTGCGGCGCGATGCGCATGAGGTTCCTGCGCTCGCGCACCGATTCGCGCATCCGGGTGAAATCGGCGTGCTGTAGATATCGGAGGCCGCCATGGATGGTCTTGAGATTGTTGAAAGAGGTACCGCTCCCGAAATCACCTTTGTCGATGAGCGCGACCGAAAGCCCGCGCAGCGAAGCGTCCCAGGCCGTCGCGGCGCCATACACACCGGCGCCGACGACGACGAGGTCGAACTCGCGATCGGCGAGCGCAGCGATATCTCTTTTCATCGACGTACTATAATACTCGGCCTGCCGAGACCGTGATGCAGAACTCCGTCCCAACTGAAACCACGCTGGATCGCGTAAAACACTATTGGAATGTGCGCATCCACGACCTGGAGATGACGGAGCACGATCCGGGAACGCCGGAATTTTTCTCAGACCTCGAGGAATATCGCTTCGACAAGCTTCGCTACTTGCCGGAGGTCGTCGATTTCAACGGCTATGCCGATCGGGAGCTTCTCGAAGTCGGCTGCGGCATCGGGACGGATCTCGTGCGCTTCGCGCGCGGCGGCGCGAACGTGACCGGCGTCGACTTGTCGGAGACCGCGCTCGCGCTCGCCAAGCAAAACGCCGACCAGGCCGGCGTGACCATGCGCCTCGAGCTCGCGAACGGTGAAGACCTCCCTTTTGACGACACCTCGTTCGACGTCGTCTACGGGCACGGCGTGCTGCAATACACCGCCAACGCCAACCACATGATGGCAGAGTGCCGCCGGGTGCTGCGTCCCGGGGGGGCCGCTATCTTCATGGTTTATAACCGCATTTCCTGGCTCAACGGGCTCTCGAAGCTGATGCATGTCGAGCTCGAGCACGAGGACGCGCCGGTCCTGAAGAAATACTCCATCGCGGAGTTCAAGAGTTTGCTTTCGATCTTCAGCGAGGCGCGGATCGTCCCGGAACGCTTCCCGGTGAAGTCGCGACTTCACGGCGGGTGGAAGGGGTTCGCATTCAACCATGTATTCGTCGGCACGTTCAATACACTGCCGAGAGCTTGGGTCCGCCCTCTCGGCTGGCATCTCATGGCGTTTTGCAAAAGATGACGGACACGTTCTCGCTCTACGATCTGCGGGTCACGGTCGTCGAGATCCGGGGGCGCTCGGTCTGCGGCATGAAGATCGGCGACAGCTTCGAGCTTCGCAATAGCAGCCAGCTCGTGCTTCCGGACGGCCGGTATTTTTGTATCGACGCGCTCGCTGCCGCTGTGCCGCTCCTCCCCGCCAAGCAGCGCGAGCTTTCTGATAACGACTGGCTCGCATCGGACAACCTCGTCGTTTGTCCGGACCCCGATGAGGCTCGTGATGAAGATCGAGCGCCTCGAGAAAGTCGAGCTCTCGAAGAGCGACCTCACCTAAGGGCCCATGGCGCGTTTCGCGATCTCGTTTCAAAGCGATAAATCATCGCCGAGTATCGCGAGCTCGCGGACGTCGTGGAACGATACGACTTTCAAGCAGTAAGCGTGTATCAGGACCTCTTCTTTCAGCCTCCGTGGCCCGCGCTCTTCGAGCTCGCGGAGCACACCACGCGACCCTTGCTCGGCCCTCCGGTCGTCAATCCCTACTTATCGCACCCGGTTCTTGTCGCCGGCCATCTCGCGATGCTCGATGAGGTGAGCCGCGGGCGGGCTTATCTCGGCGTCGGCCGCGGCGCTTTTTTCGAAGCCATCGACGTCCCGCAGCCGAGACCGCTCCGAGCCATCCGGGAAACAGTGGAGCTCGTGCAACGCTTTCTGCGAGGTGATCGCGAGCCTTATCGAGGCGAGATCTTCCACGCCTCTGAGCGAGCCTATCTGCACTTTCCGATTCCGAGCCGCGAGCTTCCTGTGCTCGTAGGCGGCTGGGGGCCGAAGACCGTGGCGCTCGCTGGCGAGATTGCCGACATGGTCAAAGTGGGCGGCTGCGCCAATCCAGAGAGCGCTCCGATCTTTCGCGATTACTTGAAGACGGGTGCTCAGGCCGCGGGCCGCGATCCGAAGAGCATCGAGCTCGTCTATGGTGCGGTGACGGTGGTCGATCACGACGCGCGCGTCGCCGAGTTGGTCGCGCGCCGGAACGTCGCTATCTATGTCGGTGTCACTGGGCGGCTCGACCCCACCTACTCGCCGCCCGAGATGAACGTGGTGGAGCGCGCCCTAGCTGCCGGGGATGAAGAAGTCGCCGCCGCCGCGCTCACAGAGGACACGCTACGCCGTTTCTGCACCTATGGCACCCCCCGCGACATCATTGCGCATATGGAGAAACTCTTCGAGGCTGGAGTCGACGTTTTCGAACTCGGAACCCCGCATGGCGTGCGGGAAGCCGACGCCATTCGCATACTCGGCGAAGAAGTGCTTCCCTACTTCGATGCGTCTTAGGGAAGCTAATGCGTCACGCGTCCTTTGGAGGTCACGCGAAACGAGTCGGGAAGCGCGCTTTCGACTTTCTTGCGATAGCCTTTGACCTCCCACTCGAGCTTCACGAGCGCTTCGCCAATCCGAATCTTGACCCGCATCGAGTCCTCATTGGGGTTCACGAGCGTCTCCAAGAGAGGCTCGCGCGCACTCTCGTCAGCATAGGCTTCGAGGCACTCCACCGCCGCGAAGCGCACCGTGTCGTCCGGGCTCTTGAGACAAGGGATCACACCTGCGACGATCTCCGGCTGGTTCAAGTTCTCGAGCGCGCTCACGATCTGCGTCGCCTTCTCGCCGCGGATGTACACCGGATCGCCTTCGTTCAGCACTTCCAAAAGAAACGGGATGAGCTTGTCTGTCGCGACTAGCCGCTTCAAGGCGTCGATCGCCCACGTGATCTTGTCGTAGTTGCGGATGTAGCGCTCGAGAGGCTCGACGCCGTCGTCACTGAAACCGACCAGAACCCCCTGGATCGTTTTCTTCTCTTCTTGATCGGTGCCTAGATTCTCCGAGGTTGCGGAGAACCGTCGCGCAAGACCGTAGATCGCTTCGGGAGTCCCAATGTCTCGAAGCTTGTCTGCCGCTTCCATGCGCGCTTCGTGCTGCGCGTAGCGATGGAGGAGTGTTTTCGTACTGCGTTGAATGCGGAACTTGAGTCGTCCTTCGGAAGTCAGAAGATCTTTGATGCCCATTACGAAGATAGCTTCCATTCGGGAGGCGGCCCACCCAATGCGAGGTCGAAGAAATCCAAGATGCGGTTCCAGAAAATACCCTTTGGCGGATAGTTGTCGAAGCCATGCTCTCCACCTGGAAGAACCCATAGCGTGCTTTCTAGCCCCGCGCCCTGACGCGCGGCGTGCATCGACTCCGAATGCGCGATCGGGACTTGCCGATCCGCATCTCCATGCACGAAAAGCACAGGCGCCTCGATCTCGTTGATGACTTCCGCGGGACGGACGCTTCGCAAGTCAATGCCCGCACGCAATCGCACGGCAAGAAACAACGGATAGCGAAGCGCCGCATATCCGCCGCGAGACGAGAGCATCGCGCCGGCCGCGTCCCAGAGATCGCCGAAAGGCGCATCGAGTGCAAGAGCTGGAAGCTCCCGATCCCCCGCAGCTGCATAGATCGCGGACGCGGCGCCGTTCGACGTTCCGAAGAGCACAACGCGCTTCGGGTCGATACCGGGGTGGTGACGCGCCCAGCGAAGGATGGCTTTGACGTCGTGGCGCTCGTTCACGGTATACGTGATGTAGTCCCCTTCGCTCGCCCCGCGGCCGCTCAGATCCATCGTGATCAGCCCGTAGCCGCGATGATGCCAATACTTGGCGCCGTTCTCGAGCGCTTGGAAACGCGAGGAATTCGCGCCATGCACGAAAATGCCGACGCGGCCGTCGCTGCGCTCCGGCGGAGGGATGTACCACCCGCGCAGCAGATACCCACTATCAGAGGCAATCTCGATCTCTTCGTAAGGCAGGTCCAAATCGCCGGGGTGCCGTACAAAAGCGCGAAGCGTCATCGTGAGCGCGCGCTCGGGCTCGCCTTCCGTCACGGCCGTGAGCCGCACGGTCTCGCCGGCCTCGAAGTTCCTGACGAGGTAGCTCATCAGCTCCCGCGACGACGAAAACGTCTCACCTTCGACAGAGGTGATGACGTCGCCGCGCTCGAGGCCGATCTCGCGCGCCATTTCCCAAGGGCGCATGATACGGAGGCCGCGCGGCTCCTCCGACGACCGCGTGAATCCGAGAAACGCGTAGCCCTGAACAGGGCCGTCATTCGCGATCCCCTCATCCCAAAAACCTTCGCCCGCGACGCGACGCTGCCCCGTGATGTAATTGACCGCCATCCGATCGACGAAAAGCGCTCCGAAGACAACTCCGGCCCCCAGGGCGAGGACCAAGAACGCGACAACGATCTTTTTCATGGTGGGTGCATGATATCGCAGCATGCGCCGCGAACGGGTGGCGGGCTGCGTCAGTCGCCGGATTTGTCGGCGGGTGCGCTCTCCTTCTTGCACCACAGGTCGATATACTGAAGGACCTCCTCGCGCGTGGTGTTGACGAACTCGATGAACTCCACGCCGACCGTATAACGTTCGGAGTCTTGCTGCTTGCGCCGGTAAACGATGCGCCCTTCGATGAGCGCCGAACCCGGGAGGTTGCCGAGAGCGGCCCATGATGATTTTGGATTGAGCGGAGAGCGGGATCTTGCTCCGCGTCTCGAAGCACAAACCGCCTCCGGAGATATCGCGGCTTTCGATTGAGACCGCTTTTTCGTAAAGCCGGCCGCCGCCCACGGTGATGAACAACGGAACCCTCACACTGACACGCTCGAAGCGTCTGTCAGTCAATGAATATTCCCATCGAGAGGCTCAGAAGCCATCACGATCTTGTCGAGGTCGCGAAGGCGTTTTTCGAGGAGATCCCGCACGAACTCCGCGCACTCGACGAGGCCCTGATCGCTCATCTTCGCCCAGTCAATATGTTTGTAGTCCCGTCCTGTGGCGCTCGAGATACAGCCTTCCAAAACCCGAATAAAGGAGTCGCGATCCATGATGATTTCCCCACAAATAGTTGTCAAATAAAGACTAATTCACATAAGCCAGGCCGTCCGGAAGACGGCGCATCATGGTCGGGACCCTACGAGTACCGCAATCCCAGCCACCATGTCAAGCCGCCCGCCGCCCCGGTGACCGCGTCTTCGTCAAATAGCCCTGTCAGCCGAGATTACCTGTAATAATTCCTCGACCGGAGCGTAATACCAAGTGGGAATGTCCAGCCGCGATGAGCTCGAGAGCCTGGCGGAACAGGCTCGCAAGGGAAGCTCGGAGGCTTGGTCCGAACTCTATGAAGCCAATGCACCCGCGATATTCCGACTTTGCCGCCGAGCGCTCAACAACCGGCAAGACGCTGAAGACGCCACGGCCGCGGTCTTCCTCAAGGCGAGGCTGCGCCTCAATCAATTTGACGCTTCGCGACCTTTCGCACCTTGGATCTACGGCGTCGCGGCGAACCACTGCTGGGACGAGCTGCGCAAACAGAGAACCCACAGGGAGTGGGACGACGCCGAATCGGAGCTCCAAAAACTCGAAGACCATGCCCCAACGCCTCAGCAGGCGGTTTTGCTCAACGAGACCAAGCGGAACGTCCGTAACGCCATCGCCGAGCTCGACGATCGATCTCGGCTCGTCGTCATCCTCCGGTATTTCGCCGACATGAGCTACGAAGAGATCGGCGACGTGCTCGGCATTTCGAGCAATTTCACAGGGGTTTTATTGCTGCGAGCGCGGCGTCAAATGAGGACGAAGCTCAAACAATGAGCGAGAGCGCGAAACACGTCGAGGAGCTGACGGTGATGCGGTTTCTGGACGGCGAGCTCTCGCAGGAGCGCGAGCATGCAACGCGCGAGCATCTCATCCGCTGCGCCCATTGCCGTGCGGCCCACGAAGCTTTGAAGGCGGAGACCGAGCTCTTGCGCGCCGCGGTTCTTGAGCGTGAAGAAGCGCTACCCGGCCATCTGCGGCCACGCCACGCCGACGTGTCGTGGGTGCTGGTCGCGATGATCGCGTTCGGAACGCTCGCCGTCTCCACCCTTTGGACGCGCTATGTGCAGCCCATCATCGAAAGCATGGAGAGCATCGGGCTCGACGGCACGAGCGTCGCGACATCAATTGTTATTCAAGGAGTTCTCTGGGAAGGTTGGTCCGATATGTTGACGGGTTTCGTCGAGGGCGTGGCCCTCTTACTAGTGGCAGTCGCCGCTGGCTACGTGCTGCATTGGGGCTGGCGACGCTTTTTTTCGTCGGCAGTAACACTCTCGCTGCTGCTGGTCGCCCTCTCAGGTGTACTCGCAGCGCCGGCGAGCGTGCAGGCCGCAATCATCAAGCACGACCTGAACACCTACACGCTGCGAGAAGGAGAGGTCATCGACAACGATCTCATCGTCGTCGGCAAGAGGGTCGTGATCGAGGGGACCGTCATCGGCGACCTCATCGTCTGCGCGCGCTCCGTCGAAGTTTCGGGTGAAGTGCATGGGGACGTTCTCGGCTTCGCTGAGCGCATCGAGATAAATGGCCGCGTAGGAGGCAATGTGCGCACCTGCGCCCGCACGCTCGTTGTCGACGGCGAGGTGGGGCGCAACATCACCGCGGGCGGCGAGGTCATTCGCTTACGCCCGGGAGCGACGCTCGGAGGAAGCTTCACTGCCGGGTCGCGAGAAGTGATTTTGGATGCACCGGTCGCGCGCGATCTCGTACTGGCGGCCGAAAGTTCCGAGATCCACGCGCGTATCGGCGGCTCGGCACTCGTCTTCGGCGAACGGCTCACGGTGGGCCCGACCGGCGCCATCGGCGGCGAGGCAAAATTCTTCGGCTCCCAAGAGCCGGAAGTCTCGGCTGATGCTGAGCTCACTTCGCCATTCGAGTTCGAAAGGATCGAGGACGATGACGAGTCGCTGACCTCCAGAGTTTGGGCCCTTTTCGGATACTGGGCCGCCGCGTTCATATTGGGTGCCGCGGTCATGCTCGTGACCCCCGAAGCGACGGAAGGCGTCGTGACCCGCCACGTCCCGGACTATGGCAAGAGCTTCCTCGTCGGCCTCATCGCTTCGGTAGTGCTCGCCGCGTTCACCATCCTCGCGTCGGTCACCCTCGTTGGTCTTCCTCTCGGCTTGACGACGGCTTTCTTCCTGACCGTTGGGCTGTACTTCGCGCAAGCTTATGTCGGGGCCTATATCGGCCGCGAGATTCTCGGAACACCAACCAGCGCCGGGCAAGCGCTCGGCCGGGTGGCCCTCGGACTGCTATTGATTTACGTTGCCAAGTCGATTCCCGTCGTCGGTGTTGTCGTTACGATCATTGCGGCTCTCTGGGGTTTTGGGGCGCTGTCGCTTTACGTCATGGACCGGCGCAAACAAACAGAGAAGGCCGTACCGGCGGAGGCTTGATGATTCGCACAATCCAGGAATTCTTCCAACAACGCATCATCACCGAACAAACGCCAGTGGTGTCGCTCGAGCGCGCGCTACAGCTAGCGACCACCGCGCTCCTGATAGAGATTTCGCGTGCGGACTTCGAAGTCGCGGACGAGGAACGTATCGCCATCGAAGAAGCTCTCACGCGAAGCTTCGGGCTCACTGAGGATGAGACACGTGAGATCATCGCCCTTGCCGAGGAGGAAGTCGACGCATCGGTCTCGCTCTACGAGTTCACCCGCCTCATCGATGAGAGCTTCACCCGCGATCAGAAGAAACACATCATCGGGCTTTTGTGGCAAATCGCGTATAGCGACGATCGGCTCGAGGAGCACGAAGAATATCTAATCCGCAAAATCGCCAAGCTACTCCACATCGACCACAGCGACTTCATCGCCGAGAAGCTCAAGGCCAAAGAAGCGAAGGCAAAAACGTAACGACAACCCTAGCCAGGTAAACCTGAAAGCTCGGCCGCTCCTCAAATCGTCCGCATGAGGCGCCTTAAGAATGGCCACAGAGACACAGCGCGGCGGAGCCGTCCTCCAATTTGGTTGCGGCTCCGCCGCGCTGTACTACTGTGCCTCTGTGGCCTATCCCCTTTGGTTGCGACCGCAGGCTGCGCTTGGACGAAGTTCGAAAGTGTGAACAAAATCCTCGTTTCTGACCTAAGAGCCTAAAGTTGCAAAGAAAAGCAAGGGGAGGTGGGGATAAAAGCGAAGAACTGATTTTGCCCTTTTTTTATCCCCACCTCTCCTTTGCCTCTACTAGTCTGGTGAAGCGAGGGGATGTGGGGATAAAGCGATGAATTGATTCGCCTTATTCTATTCCCACCTCTCCTCGTCTCCTGGAACTTTGCGCACGGAAGAGCTAGGCGTCCTGCACGTACTTCGCGATGTGGTCGCCTACCTCTTCGGTCGAGCGGCCTTTGCCTTCCATCGCTAAATCGGACGTGATGTAGCCGTTCTCGAGGGCGGACTCGATGCCGCGCTCGACGGCGCGCGCCTCGTCCTCGAGCTCGAAGGTATAGCGGAGCATCATGGCTAGCGACGCAATGGCGCCTATCGGGTTCGCGAGGCCTTTTCCCACGATATCCGGCGCGGAACCGTGGACGGGCTCGTATAAGCCGACTGCTCCTCCGAGGCTCGCGGAGGGCAGCATGCCGAGCGAGCCGGCGAGCATGGAGGCTTCATCGCTCAAGATATCCCCGAAAAGATTCGCCGTGAGCAGCACGTCGATGTTGGACGGTTTGGCGACGAGCTCCATCGCGGCGCGATCGACGAGCATGTGCTCGAGCGTGACGTCTGGGTAGTCCTTCGCGACCTCGGTCACGACTTCGCGCCACAGCTTCGACGTCTCGAGAACGTTCGCTTTATCCACCGAGGTCACGTGCCGGCGTCTTCCCTTCGCCGCCTCGAACGCGACGCGCGCGACGCGGACGATCTCCTTTGTATGGTACGTAAGCGTGTTGACCGCCTGCCGATCCTGCCCCTCGCCCGAGATGCCACGGGGCTCTCCAAAGTACAGCCCTCCGGTGAGCTCGCGCACGATCAGAAGGTCGACGCCCTCGAGCGTTTCGGGCTTAAAGGGTGAAGTCGGCGAGACGAATTGCGAGATGACGGGACGCAGATTCGCAAAGCTCTCTATTAATCGGCGCAGCTCGAGTAGTGCGAGCTCCGGGCGCTCGTTCGGCGGTAAGTGGTCGTACCTCGGGTCACCGACCGCACCGAGAAAAATAGCGGGAGCGCTCGTGCACGCGTCGCGCGTCTCGTCCGGAAATCCCTTGCCGGCAGCGTCGTAGCCGGCGGAGCCGAACGGATAGGGCGTCGTGTCGTTCTCGTGACCAAACTTGGACGCGACCGCGTCCAAGGTCTTCATAGCTTCGGCGACGACTTCGGGTCCGATGCCATCGCCCGGCAGAATCGTGATCGTCAGTTTCATGCGTGATCTTTAACACGAAACGTTCGCGCGATTGACGGTAGATTGGACAGCTTTGAAAAAAAGCTCTCGTTAAATTAGGGCGGGGGGCGCCCGAAAGCGCCCCCCCTGTGACTCCAAAAGAACTGTTGCCAAGGATTATTTATGTGGAGAGTTTAGGACGAGGTAAATGAAAAAACAGGATGAAGTTGCGGGTTCGGTCGATGGATGGATAAGACCCGGGTTATAAATGACGGGTCTTTTGCGGATCCCCGGCGAACTGCTCGTTATGGAATCACAAAACAAAGACATATTTTGCTATCTGATAATTACTACAACAATACAGGCGGCCCCCCTCACTGTCAAGACGAAAAAGACGCGTCTTGTCCACATCTTGTCAAGGAACCAAACCCGCGTCCAATTGACTATCGTTCAACGATTTATACGACACGATGCGTTTCAGAACATCGATACATACCGGCTCCAGGTTTTCCCAACAATAATAATAAGGCCTCTCCTGCCATTTCAGTGGATCCTCTCGAGGGTGAGACCGCCACAGTTTAGGTAGACGAGACTGATGAGAGCTTCGGCAGAGTGGAGTCCAAAGCTGCGGTGGCTCAGCAGCCGGATTTTGTTGTTCATTCCTTCGAGTCGGCCGTTGCTGAGTCTCCACGTGACCCACGCGATGACGCCATCGAAGTGGCTGCGGATCATCTTCGCCGCGCGTTTGACGGGCTCTATCCTCGAGCTCATAGCGCGCCGCAGCCATCCTCGGAGAAACTTCTTGGCCCATGTCTCGGTTTTGTAGGTGTAGAGGTCCATGAAGTCGTCGCGCAGAAGCATGGCGCGGTAGAGGCGACGATTAGCTCGCACCTGCTCGCGGAGCACCCGTTTGTCTTTCGCGCTGCGGTTGTGTTTGGCCTTGAGAAGGGGAAACTTGGTGTTCTTGAGGTTGCGCCGGGCAGTCCCTTTGAGCTCGCGCACCAGCTCGCGCCGGGTCTTATCCACGGCCTCGTTCAGATGCTTGACGATGTGGAAGCGGTCAAAGATCACCCGTGCCTGAGGAGCCTTTTTGCCGACGACAGTTATGTACGGCTCCCACATATCCATGCTGACCGCTTCGAGCTCCGCGGCTCTTTGTGGTCCGAGCTTGCGGAAAAACCGCAGCAGCGTCTTGGCCTTGCGCTCCTTTCCCGCCCAGACGACCCGGCCGCTGAGATGGTCTATTACCACTGTTAAGTACTTGTGGCGTTTGCGGTAGCTGATCTCGTCCATCCCAATCACCCGCAATCCATCGAGCTCGCGCCGCTCATCCCGCTGCTCGGCAACTACTCGCTGGATGATCCGTCGCACCGAACGCCACGTCACTCGGAAATAGTTCGCTACGGCGCTGACGTCCGTCCTCTGTGCCAGCCACGCTACCTCTTGTTCGAAGCTTTTGGTAAAGCGGCTTCCCTTGTCGGCCCAAGGCACCTTTTCTCTGACCACTCCACACCGCCGACATACCACTCGTCGGATCGAGTAGCGAAGATAGGTCCGGACTCCGAACAGGTCCAAGTGCCGCCAGTAGCGATTGTAGCGATCTTTGTTCTTGCGGACCTTTCGTCCGCAAATCCCGCACAGAGGCTTCCTCCTCCGTGGTACTACATCCACCACCACTCTGGCTTTGTCCGCCTGGAAGTGGAAACCTCGGACCCACAGGCCTTGCAATCCGATGAGCTTGTTGACTAACGTAGTAACGCGCATCGCGGGAACGCTCTTTTCTCTTTCGGAAAAAAAGATTCTAGCGTTCTCGCCGATGCGCATCTACACATGGCTTACCCTCTCAACCCACGGGCCTCACCAAATGCCACTGCCCCTCAGCGGGAGACGAGGCTGTGGGAAACGCCCCCACGGTTCTGGTCGTTCAGACCTTGCTCACGACTGAGTTCTCTTCGAAGCCTGGAAGGGCGTTTTCCATAGCCTCCACTAATCGAGCCCCCCCTTCCTTATTCCATATGAATTAATCTTTCTTGTATATATATCAGGAGGGGCCTGTGGGCGCTCGTGGGAAACGCGAAGCGTTTTCCAAGCGATTGTGGAAAACGCCGCTCCACGTTTGTACGTGCTCACAACCTTTCCCTAAACGCCTCTCTCGCCCGGAGTTTCCGGCGTTTTCCACAATCGCGGCAGCGTCCATAGGCCATGCCCTCCAACACAAATCAGATCCCCCGAAACGACAGGAGAACCATAATAAGAGAACCCGCTGGGAAACGGTCGCCGCTTGATCTTCATTCGGCTTTTCGCGTACTATTAGTGGCAGAGTTCGGGCTAATGGTAGCTTCGGGCGCCACAACCGGCACATCCACAATCGAAATCACGGTTCTCAAATCGCGGTAGCTGTCTATCGGGCGGACGAGGCGTCTTCGTCGCTTCGCCGCGCTGCCGCCATCCAACATCCCAAGCGGCAGCGGTTCGAAATGTCGAAAGGAGCGGAATCGTGCAGGAGTTTCTGGTAACGGTCGTGGCATTTCCCACGATCGTGTTCACGTTCGGCCTCGCGGTCGCCCTCCTGTACTGGCTCGTCGTGATCTTCGGCGCGCTCGACCTCGACTTTCTCGACAGCGCCCTCGGTCTTGACAGCATCGATGCGGCCCTCGACGGGGCGCTCGAATCGATCGACGGGATGGCAGACGGGGCCGTCGAAGGTGCGGCCGAATCAATTGATGCTGCGATCGATGGCGCGGTCGATGGTGCGGCGGAAGGTGCGGCGGACGCCGCCGATGCCGCTGATTCGGGAGATACGAGCGACGGGGCTCGGCAGGGCGCCCTTTCCGGGCTCTTGAACATGATGGGCGTTCGCGGCGTTCCCATCACGGTCGTTCTGAGCTTCGTGCTGCTCTGGGCATGGGTTATCAGCATGGTCGGCACCAAATTACTGGGCGCTGCGGCGGCGACGTTCCTCGTCGGCGGCTTTCTCGCTGGAGGATCGGTTTTCGGATCGTTGGTCTTGGCGGCGATCTCCACTCGTCCTTTCAGGAAAGTCTTCTTGACACCAACTGCGCCTAGTCGCGTTTCGCTCGTCGGAAAGATGTGTATCGTTACGTCCGTGAAAGTCGATGATAAGTTCGGCCGCGCCGAAATTGATGACGGCGCGACGGGTTTCGTCGCCGAAGTGCGATGCCCGCAGGACAACCAATTGACGCGAGACAAACAGGCGCTCGTGTATCGCTACGACCCGGCCGACGGCGTCTTTTTCATTGGACCCGTCGACGATGCCTTGGCTGAAGCATCGAATGCGGTCGATCCATAGTTTAGCTCGATAGGGGGAGAATTCATGTATTGGGTAATGGTCTTTCTCGCCGTCGGCGTGGGCGTGCTCATCCTCGGCATGGGCCTTTTGATGCTCATCGCCAAGTTCTATCGCAAGGTAGAACAAGGCAAAGCGCTCGTCGTCAACAAGATGAAGCAAGAGCCCGAGGTTACGTTCACGGGCGCGACTGTGCTCCCGGTGATCCACAAGGCCGAGGTCATGGATATCTCGGTCAAGACGCTCGAGATCGACCGGCGCGCGAAAGACGGACTGATCTGTCGTGACAACATCCGTGCCGACATCAAAGTCAACTTCTTCGTCCGCGTCAACAAGCGCAGAGAAGATGTCATCAAAGTCGCGCAGTCGATCGGCTGCGCCCGAGCCTCATCTCCCGAAACGCTCGACGAGCTCTTCAGCGCCAAGTTCTCGGAAGCGCTCAAGACCGTAGGCAAACAGCTCGACTTCGTCGACCTCTATACGAAGCGCGACGAATTCCGCGACGCCATCATCCAAATCATCGGCCGTGACTTGAACGGCTACGCGCTCGAGGACGCTGCCATCGACTATCTCGAGCAGACCCCCCTCGAGCATCTAGACCCGCAGAACATCCTCGACGCGCAAGGCATAAGGCGTATCACCGAGCTTACCGCGATCGAGCACATCCAAACCAACGAGTTCGAGAACAACGAGAAGAAAGCCATCACGAAACAGAATGTCGAGCGCGCGAAAGTCATCCTCGAACTCGATCGCGAGCACGCGGACGCCGAATCGAAGCAAAAGCGTGAGATCGAGTCGGTTCGCGCCCGCGAAACGGCCACGCTCCAGCAAGTCCAGGCGGAAGAGCGGCTCAAGTCCGAATCGGCGCGCATCAAGACGGACGAAGAGGTCCAGGTCGCCGAGGAGAACAAGAACCGCCAGGTCCAGGTTGCTGGCAAGAACCGCGAGCGCGTTATCGGCGTCGAGACGGAGAGGGTCGAGAAAGACCGCCAGCTCGCACAGGTGGACCGCGAACGTGAAGTCGAGCTCCAGCGCATCGACAAGGAGAAAGCTCTCGAAGTCGAGCGAAAAGCGATCCAGGACGTTATTCGCGAACGCGTCGCTGTCGAGCGCACCGTTGTCGAGGAACAGGAGCGCATCAAAGAGCTCCAGGTCGTCGAGGAAGCCAAGCGCACCAAGCAGGCCACGATCATTACGGCCGAGGCCGAAGCGGAAGAAGCCCTCGTCAAGGACATCAAAGCCGCCGAGGCCCAGGAGCAAGCTGCGAAGCACAAAGCCGTAGAGCGCGTCACCCTCGCCGACGCCCAGCTCGAGGCCGCCGACCGCGAGGCAAAAGCCAAGATCCGTCTCGCGGAAGGCACCCAGGCGGAAGCCGCTGCTGAAGGACTCGCGGCCGCCAGGGTCAAAGAGGCCGACGCCGTCGCGTCCGAGAAACACGGCCTCGCCGAAGTCCGGGTCCAGGAAGCCCAAGCCGGTGCCGTCGAGAAAGTCGGCACCGCGGAAGCCACCGTGGTTCGCGAGAAAGGCGTCGCCGAAGCGCACACCATCCAACAGAAGTTCGGCGCTGAGGCGAAAGGCCTCGCGGAAAAAGCTGAGGCGATGAAACTGCTCGACAAGGACAGCCGCGAGCACGAGGAGTATCGCATCCGCCTCGAGAACGAGCGCCTGCTCGGTCTCGAAGCGATCCAGGCGCGCGAAGCCGTGGCCGCGCACAAAGCCCAGATCCTCTCCAAAGCGCTTGAGTCGGCGGATATCGACATCGTCGGCGGCGACGGTGCCTTTCTCGACCGCATGGTGAACTCCATCAGCATGGGCAAGGGCATCGACGAGCTCGTCGAGCAAAGCGACGTCATCTCTGGGCTCGCCAAGGACTATTTCAATGGCGACAAGAACATCATCAAAGAGATCCGGCAGATAATGAAAGATTCCGGCATCGACGGAGGAACCCTCAAGGACATCACCATCGGTGCGCTTCTGACGAAGATCGCGACCGATGTGGGAGGAGACGATCGCGAAAAACTGAAGAAGCTTCAGCGGCAGGCCAAAGCCTTAGGCATCGACGACGTTCGTCTTTAACGGAAGGCTCGCATCATGAGTACGAGGGCACGATGAGCACGGACGTACAAAAACAGCCTGAGATAGAGCGAGGCACTTACGAGATCATCCGGGACCGCTTGCTCGGCCACGGCAAGACACTCGCCGAGAAGGCCGATGGGCTCAACAAGAAGCGCTTCGAGATCTTCGGAGGCACCGAGCTCGCGGTCCTGGGCAACGAGCGCATCCGGACCGAGAACAACTGTATCCCGCGCGACATCAAGGAGGTGGGCAACTGCCTCCTGTTCGGCTACAACGTCTTCATCGGCCTCAAGCGCGAGACCCACGTCGAGGACGTTCTCAGCCTTCACAGGCACGAGAAGACGGAGGACGGCTTCGTCTTTCGCAAAGTCGAAAAGGACTCTCCCGATTACTTTCTCTCGGACACGAAATTTCTCGAAGAGTTCCACGAGCTCTATCACTATTACAAGAACACCAAGCTCCTCCAGCTGAGACGGGTCGGCGAGAAGCTACTCGCTGTATTCCAAATCGGCGAGAAGATCGAGGACGTGCGGGTGTTCCGCTGGGCCGTCTCCCCCGACGGGGCTGTTACCTATATCGACAACCGCGGCGAGCGCGACCACGTTTTCCCTCCGACCCACGACTTCGAATGGACGCTCACGGCGCGTGAAGAGCACGTCCAGGGCCGTCACCCGCACGTCAACATTCTCGACGAAGTTTTCGTCGAGACCGTCGGCGGCGATCTCACGATCAAGGTCGAGAACAACACCGAAGACGGCCAGGGCATCTATCGCGAGCCGGTGCTCGACGCGGATCAATCTTTGGACGACGCAGAAGTCCACTACGCAAAAGTAGGCACGCTCATTCTTCTGAAGATGCTCCCCTACCGCGAAACGGAGTACCGGTACCTCGTCTTCAACACGCGCACCCAAAAAGTCGATCGCATCGACGCCATTGGCCAATCCTGCGTACAGCTTCCCGAGGACCACGGCCTCATCTTCCCGGGCGGCTACTACCTCCAGAGCGGCCACACCAAATCGTTCGATCGCGAGTTCCGCGGGATGGAGTTCCTGAGACGTCTGCGCTCGCCGAATGGCGAAGACGTCCTCTACGCCTTTCACGAGCGCGAGTCCGGGCGCACGATCCTTCTTCCGTACAACATGATCCGGAAGGAAGTCGACAACCCGCTCAACTGCCACGGCTTCAGCCTCTATCCTGACGGCACGCTCGTCGTTTTCCGCGCCGGTGACGACGAGCCCAAGCGCGTCCACGGGATGCAAATCTGGCGCACGCCCTTCTTGAGCGACGAAGCGGTCCAGTCGAGGCCGCCCACCGGCTCCTTTCTCGAGAAAGTAGGCAATGCCGAGCTCGTGCGCGGCGTCTCAGACTGCTTGAGCATCCGCCGCATGGTCGACGAGCAGGAGCCGACGCGCCAGAAATACGAAGACCTCGTCTCCGCGGCGGCGCGCGTCATCGACAGCTATTACTGGCTCGACAACCCGGAGATCGGGAACCTTCGTGAGCCGCTCCGAGAAGTTCACGAAGCCGCCGAGAGCATCATCGACGAGTTCGAGAAAGTCGAAGCGCTCCGAGCGCAAGCAAGAAAGTCTCTCGAAAAGGCTGGCGAGAAGGTCAAGGAGATCTTCCGCACCATTTATCCCGACTCCTGGACCTCGATCGACCAATATGTCGCCTGTCTCGCGAGCTTACGCTCGGCGCGCGGGCAGCTCATCACGCTCCGCGAAGTACGCTATATCGACCTCGCCCAAATCGACACCGTCGAAGCGCAGATCGTCGAGCGCTTCGACAACGTAAGCGAGCGCGCGGTCGAGTTTCTTCTGCAGGATGAAGCGCTACTTCCCTACCAAGAGCGCGCCCGCGAGCTCGAAGAAGGTGTTCCCGCCCTCTCGAAAGTCACCGAGGCGGACGCGCATCACGACGCGCTCCAGGAGCTTGGCGACAGTCTCGATCTCCTGACCGACGTGATCGGCTCGCTCGAGATCGACGACGCGACGATCCGCACTCAGATTCTCGGGAACATCTCCGAGATCATGGGAAGCCTCAACCGCGTGCGTGCGCTCATCACCAATCGGCGCAAAGAGCTTCTCGGCAAAGAAGGCATCGCCGAGTTCGGCGTGCAGTTCCAGCTCTTGAGCCAAAGCGTAACGAGCGCTCTGTCTCTCTCCAAAACACCCGAGAAATGCGACGAACAGCTCTCGAAGCTCATGCTGCAGCTCGAAGATTTGGAGACCCGTTTCTCCGAGTTCGACGAGTTCACCGAAGAGCTCACGACCAAGCGCGAAGAGGTCTACGAGGCGTTCAGCTCGAAGAAGCAGTCCCTTGTCGACCGGCGCCAGCGCCGCGCGCAAAACTTGATGCAGGCCGCCGAGCGCATCCTCGCAAGTGTGACGCGGCGCGCGGAAACGTTCGAGACCGCGAACGACCTCAACGCCTATTTCGCCGCCGATGCGATGGTCGCCAAGCTTCGAAGCACGGCAAACAATTTACGAGAGCTCGGCGACTCCGTCCATTCCGACGAGATCGACGGCCGCCTCAAAGCCGCCAAAGAAGACGCCGCTCGAGGCCTCCGCGACCGTCAGGAGATCTACGAGGACGGCGCCAACGTCATCAAGCTCGGCCGCCATCGATTCAGCGTCAACACCCAGCGTCTCGAGCTCACCATAGTGCCTCGCGACGATGCCATGGCCTTTCATCTCACCGGCACCGGTTTTTACGAGCAGGTCGACGATGAAGTCTTCGCAAAGACGCGTGATTTCTGGTCGCAAGAGCTCGTCTCCGAAACGCGTGAGGTCTATCGGGGTGAATATCTGGCCTACTGCGTGCTCGAAGACGCAGAGCTCGGCGATTCCGGGTTGTCGCTGAAAAAACTTCTCGAAGCCTCACGCCGCAAAGGCGCGCTTTTGGGCATCGTCCGCGATTACGCCGCGGAGAGATATGACGAGGGGTATGAGCGGGGCCTCCACGATGCCGACGCGACGTTGATCTTGCAAAAGATCCTGGGCATGCACGAGACCGCGGATCTGCTTCGATTCACCCCGAACGCGCGTGCATTGGCTACGGTGTTCTGGGCGCTCTACAACGACCGGAAAAAGCGCGCGGCCTGGGAGAGCCAAGCTCGCGGCCTCATCCGCCTCCGTACCCAATTCGAGCACACTGACGCGATGACGGAGCTCAGTGGCGAGCTCAACGAGGCGATCGCGACCCATCTCACCGATATCGGGATCGATGTGCCGAAGCAAGCGTCGCGCCTAGCCGGCGCCTACCTGCTCGAAGAGATCGCACGTGAGCCGCAGAAATTCGTCCTGAGTGCGGATGCAGACGAGCTCAAGCGCGCTTTCGAAAAACACTTGCGTGAGTCCGGCAGCGACCGCGAGCTCGAACAGGACTTGCGCGCGCTCCGCGACACGCCCGTGCGCGCTTACGAGCTCACGGAGGCGTGGATGGCCGCTTTTCTCGCGAGCTCGGAGAACGGCGATCGTTTGGCTCGGTCTTCCCTCGAGGCCGTCGTCGCGCTTGTTTTCGAAGACAAAGTGAGCCGAGAAACCTCGAGCGCGCAGGCCAAAGTCACGGTCGAGGGGCTTCTTGGGCAGCACCCCCGCATGCCGCAAGGCCGCATGGATCTCCATCTAGACGAATTCCTCTCGCGGCTCGGCCATTTTCGCCATCGAGAGGTCCCCGGCTTCAGAGACTTCCAAAAAGCCCGCCATGACGTGCTCGAGCGCGAGCGCGAGAGCCTACGTCTCGACGAGTACAAGGCCAAAGTCATGTCGTCCTTCGTGCGCAACCGTCTCATCAACGACGTGTACTTGCCGCTCATCGGCGACAACCTCGCGAAACAGATGGGGGCTCTCGGCGACGCCAAGCGCACCGACCTCATGGGGATGCTCCTACTGATCTCGCCTCCGGGCTACGGCAAGACGACCTTGATGGAGTACCTCGCTAACCGGCTCGGCCTGGTCTTCATGAAGATCAACGGCCCTGCCCTCGGCCACTCGGTCACGTCGCTCGATCCCGACGAAGCGCCCAACGCGACCGCGCGCCAGGAGGTCAACAAGCTCAACCTCGCTTTCGAGATGGGCAACAACGTCCTTCTCTACATCGACGACATCCAGCACACCCATCCCGAGTTTCTGCAGAAATTCATTTCCCTCTGCGACGCTCAGCGAAAAGTGGAAGGAGTTTGGAAAGGGCGGACGCGCACCTACGATCTGCGGGGAAAGAAGTTCGTCGTGTGCATGGCAGGAAACCCTTACACGGAGTCTGGCGAGAAATTCCAAATCCCGGACATGCTCGCGAACCGCGCCGATACCTACAATCTAGGCGACATCCTCGAAGGCAAGGACGACTTCTTCGCGCTTTCTTACATCGAGAACGCGCTGACGTCGAACGCCGTCCTCGCGCCACTCACGACGCGCGAGCAAAGCGATATCGAGCTGCTCGTGCGCATGGCGAGCGGCGAAGTAATCCAGGCAGACCAGTTGAAGCACGGCTACTCCGCCGTCGAGATCGGCGAGATCCAGTCCGTTCTGAAGAAACTTCTCAAAGTCCAGCAGGTGCTCCTCGCGATCAACCAGCTATATATTCGCTCGGCGTCGCAGGAAGACGCCTATCGCACCGAGCCGCCGTTCCGGCTCCAGGGGAGCTACCGCAACATGAACAAGCTCGCGGAGAAGATCGTGGCCGCGATGAACGACGACGAGCTCGAAAGCCTCATCGACGACCACTATCTCGGCGAATCGCAGACCTTGACGACCGGCGCCGAAGAGAACCTTCTCAAGCTTGCCGAGATGCGCGGCCGGATGAGCGAGAGCCAGAAGGCGCGCTGGGAGGAGATCAAAAGCGGCTTCGTTCGGGTGCAACGTATGGGGAGCGGCGACGACGACCCCGCAACGCGGCTCACGGGACAGCTCAGCTTGGTCTCCGAGCATCTCGAAGACATCGGTCAGAGCATCGACCGCGCCGCCTCGAGTGCCGCTTCCCGCCCGCAAGGGCTCTCGGCGGATCCGGATCTCGCTGCGTTCACCGCGCCCAACCTCCCGCCCAACCTAGAGGTGAAGCTCGACCTCGCTCCCTATATCGACAAACTCCATGAGCTTCTCGAAGCCTTCCAGAACGGACAGAAGCAGCTCGCCGCCGCACCGCGGACCGGGGGCGAGGCCCAGGCGCCGCCGGAGGATTACGAGCTCATCTCGCGCGAATCCTACCTCATCGAAGGCACCCTCATCCCGTTGATGCGCTTCATGGCGCATCGCTTCCGGGGCTATCGCGGCGTCGACGACCCGAAAGTCAAAGTGCTCATACAGAGACTCGAATATGTCGACGACCTTCAGGAGCTCGTCGACGCGCTCGAGAAAATCAACGTCTCCGCCCTTTCGAGCATAACCGACGAAGACGAGACGGACGAGGCCTCGACATGAACGCTATGTTACGATTCCCTAAACCGGTTCTCACCGAAGGGAGTTCGTGATGGGGCTATTCGAGCGGATCCGAGCCGTCTGGTACGCCATAATCAACAAATCCGTCACTGAGATGGAGGACAAGCACGTAATAGCACTCGCGGAGTCCAAGCTCCAGCAGGCCACCGAGCGGTTGAAAGATGCGCGCCAGGGCTTGATCAGCTATCAAGCACTCGTTTTGAAAGTCGAAGGTCAAGTCGGAAGCGAGAAGTCGCACATCGCGAGCGTCACAGGCCAAATCAAAAACCACTTGAAGGCGAATCAGGAAGAGATGGCGGGCCAGCTTGCTCTCGAGCTCGCTCGAGTCAAAGGCGAGCTCGAGAGCAACACCGAGCAGCTCGCGCAACATCGCGAGAGTTACGAGAACAACCTCCTGAAGATGAAAGCGGCGCTCAAGGACATCGAGACGGCCAAGAAGGATCTAGACAAGAAGAAAGCCGCGCTTCAGATGGAGAAAGCTTTGGCCGAGGTCTCCGAGACCGCCGGCGCGCTCAACACCCAATTCGACGTCTCGTCCGATATCGGCTTGATCCTGAGCCGCGTCGATGACCAGATCAACAAAGCAAAAGCGCGCTCGAAGGTCGCCTCGGATCTGAGCGATCAAGGCATCGATCAGTTGAAAGCAAAGCAATTCGCGGACAAGGCCGAAGCGCAAGAGCTGCTCGCGCAGTTCAAGATCGAGCAAGGGATCGCCGAGCCCTCTTCGGAATCGAGTGAGAAAACCGTAGGACCGCAGAGAGAGGCCACACCAGAGTCCGGTGAATAACCCTTTGGGAAGCGGCGCGCCCAGCTGGGCGCGGGAGCTTGCCTCGAGTTATGTCGGAGGCGCAGCGAGCGTCTTCCTTCTTCACGGAAACGTCCACGACCTCGTCCCGGTCAGCGACAAGAACGAGTTCATCTCACTCGACGACTATCTCTCCACCCAGCTTTTCGGCCAGCGGGACATCGTTCTAACTTACGATCGCGGTAGCGGCATCCGCTTTCTCGCTCCCGGGGACGGCGACCGTCGGGCCTCCATGCAAGAGGACTTTTACAAGACGCTCAAAGCGGTGGATTCGATCAGCGGCACGAGCTTCGCGAGCTCGAGGCCCAAAGATCCCAAAGTGGTGCTCGAGCTCCTCGACCGCTACATCCTCCACAAGCTCGTCGAAACGCCCAAAGACGGCAATCGCAAGAGCCTCGCGATCGTCATCCGTTATGTCGAGACCATTACTCCGGCCGTCGACGGCTCGTGGCTCACGGGCGAGCTCGGCGCCAATCTCATCAAGGTCCTGAACTGGGCCAACGACCCTGGGATTCGAGGCGCCGATGTGACGCTTTGTCTCGTCACGGAGAACCTCGGCGACGTCAACCGCCGTCTCGTCGAGAACCCGTTCATCTCCAAAGTCGAGGTCGAGCTCCCAGACGAAACGACGTGCGAGCGCTACGTGAAGCAACTGTTGAACGACAGGGCGCTGGCGAAGACCGTCGCCCGCGAAGGCAATGGCCTGACGCTTGTCGGTCTTACGCAGGCGATCAAAGGCTCCGCGGAGCTCGCGAGTCTACGCGAGGCCAAAAAAGAGCTCATCGAGAAACAGTG
Organism: Candidatus Marinacidobacterales bacterium; assembly: GCA_965197495.1. Taxonomy (GTDB): domain Bacteria; phylum Acidobacteriota; class Vicinamibacteria; order Marinacidobacterales; family SMYC01; genus SMYC01. The sequence continues at coordinate 5,863,764 of OZ240210.1, read as the reverse complement.
TTTCGGCCTCGTCGAGTTCGTGGCCCCGAGCTTCGACCTCGACATGGTTGTCGCTCCGGACGCGGTCAAGGACCGCCTCGAGCAAGATGTGTCGCTGTTCAAGAAAGGACGCTTCGAGGCGCTCCCGATGGGCTATCTCCTCTGCGGCGTCATCGGCACGGGGAAGACCTTCACCGCGATGTGCTTTGCAGGAAGCCTCGCCGTCCCGACCATCGTCTTCAAGAACCTCCGCAGTAAGTGGGTCGGAAGCTCCGAAGGCAACCTCCAGAAAGTTCTCTCGGTGATCAAAGCGCTCGGACCCGTTGTTGTCGTCATCGACGAAGCCGATGCCGCGCTTGGAAGCCGAGGATCGGGCGGCGACAGCGGCACGTCGAGCCGCATGTTCAGGATGATCTCGTCGCTCATGAGCGACACCCGCTACCGCGGGCGCATCTTTTGGATACTCCTCACTTGCCGTCCCGACATGCTGCCCGTCGACTTGAAGCGGCAAGGGCGCTGTGAGGTCCACATCCCGCTCTTCCCGCCCGAGACCGAGGAGGCGCGCCAGGAGATGTTTCTCGCGATGGCGCGCAAAAACGGCGTCGAGGTCGCTCCCGGCGATATTCCGACCTTGCCGGAGGAGCTCACGGGCGCGGACATCGAAAGCTTGCTCGTGCAATGCGTCCGCCGCGCCGCGATCGCAGGCGCCCCTTCGCCCTCCGCCGCGCATATCCGTGACACGCTCGCGCATTTTCGATCGCCGGATTACGGTCTCGAGAAAGAGCTGCAGCAGCTCGTCGCCATCCGCGAGAGCACCGACCCCAACTTCATCCCCGAACGACTGCGCACGCGTTACGCAGCGCCGGACAAGGCGATTGCCCTCGAGCACCGCATACAGGAGATCGCAGCGCTTCTCCGATGAAAGACGGCCCCGTTCGCAGGCAAATCAAACGCTTCGGGCTCGGTGTCTACTACGCGCGGCTGTTTCTCCACCGCCTTCAGGCCGACACGCGTTACGAGCTCGGCGGCGAGTGCGTCCGCTGCGCTAAATGTTGCGAGGCGCCGGGCATTCAGGTCGGCCGCGTCACGTGGTATTTCCCCGGCTCTCGGCGTGTCTTTCTCTGCTGGCACCGATACGTCAACGGCTTCGCGCTCAAGGAGGCCCGGCGGGAAGACCGCGCTTTCATCTTTGAGTGCACTCATTTCGACTGGGCGTCGCGCAGCTGCGACAGCTACCACTCCCGGCCCGGAATGTGCCGCGACTACCCGCACCCGTTCCTCGAACAGGCCAACCCCGAGTTTTTCGACGGCTGCGGTTTCAAAGCGCTCGCTCGGGGCCGGGAGAGCCTCATCCAAATTCTCGAGAAAGAATCTCTTACGCCGGAGCAGCTGGCCAAGCTGAAAAAGGGCCTTTATCTCGAAGATTGAGACGAAAGGCTTGCCGTCGTGATGCGACTCGGTTACATTGGAGGTTGAGCTCTACTCCACAAACAAAAAAATCAAAGCTCTGCCGGCCTTGCTTGGGGGTGTCGGAACCGCATGCGTAGACTGAAGATCCGGAGTTATCTGGCCGCGGGTCTTCTCGTATGGATTCCGCTCGCGGTGACGCTCTTAATCCTCCGGGTGCTGATAAATTTGATGGATCAGTCACTCCTGCTGATCCCGTCGGCGCTCCGTCCCGAGAACCTTTTGGGCTTTCGCATCCCGGGCCTAGGCGTCATCCTCACGTTCACGCTCGTAGCGGCGACGGGCTTTTTGGCTGCCAACCTTCTCGGGAAGCGCCTGCTGGCCCTCTGGGAAGGGCTTCTCGCGCGTATCCCGCTCGTGAGCTGGGTCTATTCAGGCGTGAAGAAGGTGGCGGAAACGCTCTTGTCACCGACGAGCGAGTCGTTTCGCAAAGTGCTCCTCATGGAGTACCCCCGCAAAGGCATCTGGAGCGTCTGCTTTCAAACGTCGAGCGAGCTGGGCGAGATTCAGATTCGCATGGGGAAAGAAGTGCTATGCGTGTTCGTCCCCACGACCCCGAACCCCACCTCTGGCTTCGTCATTTTCGTTCCCCGCGACGAGGTCATCGAGCTCGATATGACGGTCGACGAAGCCCTTCGGATGATCATCTCGCTCGGCGTCGTCGTTCCCGAGTGGCGGCGCCGCGAGCTCATGCCGGTAGGTTGATCAGCGTTCCGCAATTCGCGTTCCGTGGTTAGAGGCTCGATTAATACTGAGCGCGTGCGCTCCATCGCCTAAAGGCGATGGGTTCACGTCGCCGACTAAAGTCGGCTTGTCCTTGCCTCGTTTCACTACTCACTGACCTTGAAAGAATCGTCGTCCTGGGGCACGGCACCCTGCAACTCTATATACTTCGCTATCACCTCATCCGTCACGTTGCCCGTTGTCACCACGAAGTAACCCCGTGCCCATAGGTGCCGACCCCAGAACTCCTTCCGCATCGTCCGAAAGTCGCGCATCAGACGATTCGACGTCTTACCCTTGATCAACTCATCACTCGACTCGGCGACAAATTCGGCGGCACGCTCAGCAACAGGTGCACGTGCTCAGGCCGCACATGACCCTTCAGTATTTCGGTTCTCCTGTCGTTTCGGGGGATCTGATTTGTGTTGGAGGGCATGGCCTCGTGAGCAAGGTCTGAACGACCAGAACCGTGGGGGCGTTTCCCACAGCCTCGTCTCCCGCTGAGGGGCAGTGGCATTTGGTGAGGCCCGTGGGTTGAGAGGGTAAGCCATGTGTAGATGCGCATCGGCGAGAACGCTAGAATCTTTTTTTCCGAAAGAGAAAAGAGCGTTCCCGCGATGCGCGTTACTACGTTAGTCAACAAGCTCATCGGATTGCAAGGCCTGTGGGTCCGAGGTTTCCACTTCCAGGCGGACAAAGCCAGAGTGGTGGTGGATGTAGTACCACGGAGGAGGAAGCCTCTGTGCGGGATTTGCGGACGAAAGGTCCGCAAGAACAAAGATCGCTACAATCGCTACTGGCGGCACTTGGACCTGTTCGGAGTCCGGACCTATCTTCGCTACTCGATCCGACGAGTGGTATGTCGGCGGTGTGGAGTGGTCAGAGAAAAGGTGCCTTGGGCCGACAAGGGAAGCCGCTTTACCAAAAGCTTCGAACAAGAGGTAGCGTGGCTGGCACAGAGGACGGACGTCAGCGCCGTAGCGAACTATTTCCGAGTGACGTGGCGTTCGGTGCGACGGATCATCCAGCGAGTGGTTGCCGAGCAGCGGGATGAGCGGCGCGAGCTCGATGGATTGCGGGTGATTGGTGTGATTTGTCAGGATCATGACCCCACTTGAGGGCGTGTTTTTCAGAAACATTCCCCACCCCATTTTCAGAGACATGACCCCGGCAAAGGGGTGAGTTTTTCAGAAACATGACCCCACTTTTCGGAGTCATGACCCCACCCCTTTGAGGCCGAGCTCGGCTGTGCGAGCCTTCTTGGAAACAAGGAGGTCGTATTGGCATACAGGGAGCACGGTATGTGGGAAGTTCTGGATGTTCTGAAACGGCACCATCGAGGGGAGAGCCAGCGAAGGATAGCTGTAGCGAGTATGCAGAGCTCCGAGGCTTTGTCATCGACCCGGCAGTCGTACGCCAACCGAAGGGCAAGCCGATCGTCGAGAGAGGGGTGCCGTACGTTCGAGAGAGCTTTTTCCGCGGTGAGCAGTGGCTCGACCTGGCTCACGTCCAGCGGGAAGCTCGACGTTGGTGTCTGGAAGTCGCGGGCCGGCGTATTCACGGGACCACCCAAAAACGCCCTCTCGTCGTCTTCGAAGAGGTCGAGCTTGCTTGCCTTCGGCCCGTGAACGGGCCTCGATTCGATACGCCTCAGTGGGCCGAGCCGTCCGTTCATGACGACCACCACGTGAAGTTCCTCAAGGCCCTGTACTCGGTTCCCACGGTCTACGTGGGAAAGCAGGTCACGGTACGAGGCGATAAAGCGCTCGTACGCATCTACTACAAAGGCGAGCTCATCAAAACCCACCCTAGAAAACCAGCCGGAGGAAGAGCGACCGACTACACAGACTACCCCCCAGACCTCGAGGCCTACGCCAGGCGCGACCCGGAGCGTATGGTGCGCCAAGCCAAGAAACTCGGCAACAACATCGGCCGTTTCATGAGTCTGCTCCTCAGCGGCGTCTTTCCATGGGCCAAGCTCCGACAGGCTCAGAAGCTCATGCGCTTGGCCGACAAGTACGGCCATGCTCGCGTGGAAACCGCTTGCCAGCGAGCCCTGGGCTTCGATCTCATCAATGTCCAAAGGGTGGAGCGCATTCTCAAGAATGCCGTCGCGCCGTCGGACGACCCACCACAAACAGGAGAGCTGGTCTCGATGCCCTTGAGATTCCTTCGCCCCAACGAAAGTTTCTCTCATGAACCGAAACGAAAGGAGAATCCAGATGGAAATCAAAAACTCACTGAAAACGATTCTGAAGAGGCTCAAGCTCTCGGGGATCCTTGCGACGCTGCCGGAGAGGATCGCCTACGCTCAAAAGGCAAAACTACCGAGTGAAGACCTCCTGGAACTTATCCTGCAGGACGAAGTGGACCGACGCGACCAAGTCAATCTGCAACGGCGTCTCAAACGCGCCTCCTTCACCGAGGAGCAAACCTTCGAGAATTTCGACTGGGATGCCCCGGTGGGCTTCGATCGCCATCGCGTTCGCGACCTCTTCTCGCTCAGTTTTATCGAGGCCAAGCAAGACGTTCTCTTCATGGGAAGCGTGGGCGTCGGCAAAACCTTCCTCGCTCCCGCTCTCGGCCATGCAGCCTGCCGGGCCGGATACGACGTGCTCTTCATCCGCGCCGATCAGATGTTCCTCGAGCTCAAGCAGTCTCGTGCCGACTACTCTCACGAAAAGGCGCTCAGACGCTTTCTCGCCCCCGACCTGCTCATCCTCGACGACTTCGCTCTGCGTCGGCTCGATACCACACAGTCCAACGACATCTACGAAGTCGTCATCGAGCGCCACCGCCGTTCGTCCACGATCCTCACCTCAAATCGACACGTCGACGAGTGGATTCCTTTGTTCGATGACCCGATTCTTGCCCAGAGCGCTCTTGACCGTTTGTCCCACAACGCTTACCAAGTCCAGATCGAAGGCGAAAGCTACAGGAAGGGACAACGTCCCGACCTCTTGGCCTCGAAACTCGAAAATGTCCACCAAACCTGAAAAGGAGTGAATCTTGCGAATCCAACCACCGAAGCGCGAACACAAGCTCCACCATCGCCCGACAACAGCCTCCCGTGGACCGGCCCATACCTGCGGTACCCCCCTCGGCGCCGACATCCGGGTTGTCGCCGGAACCCCTGCCGCATCGCGGCCGGCGGGATCTCCAGTCGCCCTACGGGCTCCTTCCGATCCCGCCGAGGTCTCTCTCTATCAACGTACTCATGCATGTTCCTCCTCCGCCCTCTACACTAATTTTCAAAGGCCCAAGTGTCTCAAGGATGTTGGTACACAGGAGCGACGACAGAGATCTGTTACAGATCCGAGGAAGTTGTGGTATTGATTCTCGGGTAGGCCTTTGACCCCGGGGGCATGTTTATGAAAAAGGTGGGGTCATGATTCTGAAAAATGACAGTTGGGATGGACGAGATCAGCTACCGCAAACGCCACAAGTACTTAACAGTGGTAATAGACCATCTCAGCGGCCGGGTCGTCTGGGCGGGAAAGGAGCGCAAGGCCAAGACGCTGCTGCGGTTTTTCCGCAAGCTCGGACCACAAAGAGCCGCGGAGCTCGAAGCGGTCAGCATGGACATGTGGGAGCCGTACATAACTGTCGTCGGCAAAAAGGCTCCTCAGGCACGGGTGATCTTTGACCGCTTCCACATCGTCAAGCATCTGAACGAGGCCGTGGATAAGACCCGGCGCGAGCTGGTGCGCGAGCTCAAAGGGACTGCCCGACGCAACCTCAAGAACACCAAGTTTCCCCTTCTCAAGGCCAAACACAACCGCAGCGCGAAAGACAAACGGGTGCTCCGCGAGCAGGTGCGAGCTAATCGTCGCCTCTACCGCGCCATGCTTCTGCGCGACGACTTCATGGACCTCTACACCTACAAAACCGAGACATGGGCCAAGAAGTTTCTCCGAGGATGGCTGCGGCGCGCTATGAGCTCGAGGATAGAGCCCGTCAAACGCGCGGCGAAGATGATCCGCAGCCACTTCGATGGCGTCATCGCGTGGGTCACGTGGAGACTCAGCAACGGCCGACTCGAAGGAATGAACAACAAAATCCGGCTGCTGAGCCACCGCAGCTTTGGACTCCACTCTGCCGAAGCTCTCATCAGTCTCGTCTACCTAAACTGTGGCGGTCTCACCCTCGAGAGGATCCACTGAAATGGCAGGAGAGGCAGTATTTCTATCTGGTTCCGAGCACAGATCTCCCGGATGAGATCCCGGAGACGAACCGCTACATCCCCTCTCAAGGCCGGCTTGCGGTACTTCGTGATAAATACGAAGTGATAGTTTAACTGGTACGTCGTGTGCGATGATTTACGATATCCTTTCACCTGGGGATCGTACCCCAAGCCTCCTAAAGGCTTCGCCTAAAGGCGAGGGATTTCAACCATCCCCGAGTGGGACATTAAGAAAAGCGTAACGCAAAGGCGCAAAGACGCGAAGACGCAAAGAAAAGAAAAGAAGATGAGAGGGAACGCTCTTGTCGCGAGTTTTTTGGCCTACGCTATCAGAGGCGAGGATTTTCACCGCAGCCGAAAGGGGCGTAGAGATACATCGTACCTGGTTGCCCACCTCCCACCATTGTCGTAACATCGTCGGCCTGAAATGCCACTCTCACCCGGCGACAAGCTCGCCCACTACGAGATCCTTGAGCCTATTGGTAAGGGCGTACAGGGAGAGGTTTATCGGGCGAGAGACGGAAAGCTCGGACGGGAAGTGGCGATCAAGGTTCTGCCGGAGGAGTTCGCCGAGAACGAAGAACGCGTAGCTCGATTCAAGCGAGAGGCCAAGGTCCTCGCCCGCTGAACCACCCGAACATCGCTTCGATTCACGGTCTCGAGCAATCCGAAGGCGCGCACTATCTCGTCCTCGAGCTCGTTCCTGGAGAGACTCTGGCGGAGAGCATCTCACGCGGTCCCATCCCATTGGAAGAGGCTCTCGACATCGCCACCAAGATGGCCGAAGCACACAGCGAGCATTTCAGGCCCGCTGTGCTGATTTTGTCGATCAGGAATAGATTGATGTGATTATTCGTCCGCCAGGCTTCAACGAACTCGTCGCGCATCGATGACACAGGGACCTCCTCAAAGGCAGGTATTATGTACCATGCTCCCGTGACATCGAGGTGTTGAAACGACGGAGGCTTCGCACTACGATCCCCCAGGGAGGCTTGTGCATGCAACGCACTTCGAAGCTCGTCCTTTTTTTTGCCCTCGCGGCCGGCATCACCGCGGGCGCCGAGAAAGACGCGGTGACGTTCACGAGTGACGTGGCACCGATCTTCGTCAAGTCGTGCATGACGTGCCGCCCCGGTGAGATCGCCCCCATGTCGCTTCTCTCTTACGCGGAGGCGCGGCCCTGGAAGAGACGCCGCTAGACACCTCGCTCGATGCGCTTCCTGATTGTTGTTTTCCTCGCCTTTGTCTCCGCCTGCGGGTCGGAGAGCAAGGGGGAGCCCGCTGGGCTCGCGTTGTTGAACGCCACCATCTGGACCGGCGATCCCGATAACCCGACGGCGGAGGCCGTTCTCATCGAAGGCGATCGCATCGTCGCGATTGGCTCGAGTATTTCGATCCGCCCCCAAATCGGACAGGCGCGTGTCATCGACGCCACGGGACGATTCGTCGTTCCGGGCTTCATCGACACGCATGTCCACTTCCTCGACGGCGGCTTCAAGCTCGCCTCGGTGCAGCTGCGCGATGCCGACACTCCCGAAGAGTTTGCCCGCCGCATCGGAGAGTTCGCCAAGACCGTCCCCCCAAGGGCGTGGATCACCGGAGGCGATTGGGATCATCAACTTTGGGGCGGTGAGCTTCCCCATCGCGCGATGGTCGACGAGCTCACGCCCGAACATCCCGTGTGGGTCAACCGGCTCGACGGACACATGGCTCTAGCGAATAGCTTGGCGCTCGAGCTCGCAGGCGTCACGCGGGACACGGCCGACGTGGCCGGCGGCACCATCGAGCGCGACGGCAACGGAGACCCGACCGGAGTCCTTAAGGACAACGCGATGGGTCTCGTCTTCGACGTTCTTCCGCCTCCGGACGACGCCGCTTACGACCGCGCCCTCGAAGCCGCGACGAGCCACGTGGCCACGCAGGGAGTGACGAGCGTCCACCACATGGGCAGCTGGGACACACTCGCGGTGGTCCAACGGGCGCGCGACCACGGCACTCTGAAGACACGCATCTACGCGGCCGTCCCGCTTGCGGATTGGGAGCGCCTGCGCGACGAAGTGGCCGAGCACGGCCGCGGGGACGCTTGGCTGCGTTATGGGGTCCTCAAAGGCTTCGTCGACGGCTCACTCGGATCGCACACCGCGGCGTTTCACGCTCCGTTCGACGACCAGCCCTCGGATCGAGGCTTTTTCATCAACACGGAAGAAGATCTTCAAACGTGGATCTCGGGCGCGGACGCGGACGGACTGCACGTCGTCGTCCATGCCATCGGGGATCGTGCCAACGAAACGCTCCTCGACATCTTCGAGCGTGTCGCCCGAGACAACGGCGCGCGCGACCGGCGTTTTCGCATCGAGCATGCTCAGCACTTGAGGCCCGAGGACATCCCGCGCTTCGCGGAGCTCGGCGTCATTGCGAGCATGCAGCCTTACCACGCGATCGATGACGGACGCTGGGCGGAGCGCTATATCGGCCCCGTACGCATCCAGACCACTTACGCGTTCCAAAGCTTGCTGGACGCAGGCGCGACCCTCGCATTCGGCAGCGATTGGACGGTCGCACCAGCGACACCGGTCGAAGGGATCTCCGCCGCGGTGACCCGGCGCACGCTCGATGACGCGAACCCGGACGGCTGGGTTCCGGAAGAGAAAATCTCAGTGGAAGACGCGCTCGTCTCCTATACGAGACATGGCGCCTACGCATCCTATGAAGAGAACGACAAAGGGATGCTGAAGCCCGGCTTTCTAGCCGACCTCGCCGTGCTCGATCGTGACTTGACGCGCATTCCCCTGGAAGAAATCCGCTACGCCGAAGTCGTGATGACTATCGTCGGCGGCGAAATCGTTTACCAACCATAGGAGGTTTCAAACTCGATGACGGATTACGTGCAGGCTCTCATGTCCGAAGTGAAATCCAAGAACCCCGCTCAACCCGAATTTCATCAGGCTGTCGAAGAAGTGGCGGAGTCCCTCGTCGTCGTTCTCGACAGGCATCCCGAATATCGAAGCGCTAAAGTGCTCGAGAGGATCATCGAGCCCGAGCGCATCATGATGTTCCGCGTGCCTTGGACGGACGATCGAGGCGACATTCAAATCAACCGCGGTTTTCGCATCGAGATGAACAGTGCGATTGGCCCCTATAAGGGCGGGCTTCGTTTCCACCCGTCGGTCAATCTCGGCATCTTGAAGTTCCTCGCCTTCGAGCAAGTCTTCAAGAACTCGCTGACGACCCTCCCCATGGGCGGCGGCAAAGGCGGCTCGGATTTCGATCCGAAGGGGAAAAGCGACAGCGAGGTCATGCGCTTCTGCCAGAGCTTCATGACGGAGCTCTTCCGCCACATCGGCCCGAATACCGACATCCCCGCGGGCGATATCGGTGTCGGCGGCCGTGAGATCGGTTTTCTTTTTGGCCAGTACAAGCGCATCGCTAATGAGTTCACGGGTGTTTTGACGGGTAAGGGCATCCAGTGGGGCGGCTCGCGCATCCGACCGGAAGCAACCGGTTATGGTGCCGTCTATTTTGCCGCCAACATGCTCGAGACACGGGGCGAGACCCCTGACGGCAAAACCTGCCTCGTTTCGGGGAGCGGCAACGTGGCGCAGTTCGCCACGGAGAAGCTGAACGAGCTCGGCGCCAAAGTCGTGACGCTGTCCGATTCAGGCGGGCATATCTACGACCCCGAAGGCATCGACAGCGAGAAGCTTCACTGGGTCATGGAGCTCAAGAACAAGCGTCGCGGCCGGATCAAGGAATATGCGGACGAGTTCTCGAGCGCGACCTTCACGCCGTCCGATCCTAAAGCAGAGAGCAACGAGCTCTGGAGCCACAAGGCCGACTGCGCTTTCCCGTGCGCCACGGAAAACGAGATCAACGGCCAGGACGCCGAGAATCTCATGAACGGCGGCGTCTACGTCATCTCAGAAGGTGCCAACATGCCGTCCATGCCCGATGCAGTCGAGCGCTTCATCGACAAGAAAGTGCTCTTCGGCCCGGGCAAAGCGGCCAACGCGGGCGGCGTCGCGGTATCGGGTCTGGAGATGGCGCAAAACAGCATGCGCTACAGCTGGACGCGCGAAGAAGTAGATAACCGGCTCAAGATGATCATGAAAGACATCCATACGGCCACCGTCGACGCGGCGGAGCGGTTCGGGACCGAAGGCAACTATGTGAACGGGGCCAATATCGCGGGGTTTCTGAAAGTCGCGGATGCCATGCTCGATCAGGGGGTGGTGTAGCGCGAGTGTTAGCTTCCCGAAGCGAAGACGGCCGCTAGACTCACGAGCGCGAGAATGACGCCGTAGAGAACGAGCACGACCGCTGCGATGATCCCGACGAAGCGCCAAACGACAGCTGCTGTCTCAAGGCGTCTTCCGCTACGACCACGTCGCCGCGGCCGCGAATGCGCTTGATCGCGCGGCCGTAGCGGAGAAGATAAAGCGACGGAAAGAAATAGAGAAACGCCACAAAGACGTACACACCTCCGAGCGCCGCGCCGCCAACCCCATCGAGGCCTTCGATCCCCATGGCATTTCCGGCGCCGATAAAGACGACGGCCGCGATCGCGACGAAGCCGCAGCCAATCATCCCGAGCACGCCCAAGAAGACGACCCAAGGCCTCGTGCTCTCGAGGATTTGGACCATGTTTGGCGTGATCGCGGCGGCGCCGCCGCCAGCTACGGGACGCGCCGACAGATTGGCCGCGGAAGGACGATAGGGTTGTTCGGGTTCCATACACTCCCCTTTTCGAACGTCAGTGAATCAGATAGGCATAGACGTCGACCGACGCGCTACGATCGGTCGTGTTGTAGAGAAAGACCCGATATTTCGGAAACGCGATCGCTAGGCTGAAGTTCTGCCCAGTAAGCCCTCCCACGCTTCGGTAAAGTACCTTTAGACTGAAGTTCCTTGGTCGAATGAACCCACTGACAGTGTGAATCCTCAATGATTACGCGTCTTTAGGGACGCCGAGAGGCTAATTTGGGATGCAATATGTAGGCATGTCTAAAGCCTTTTACGGTTTGATACACATTGATACATAGGCTATTATGGTGGGCATGCATATCCACATCATCCCCAATCGCAACTCTACCCCCGCGGTCCTGCTGCGTGAGTCCTATCGGGTGGGCGGAAACGTCCGCAAGCGCACGCTCGCTAACTTGTCCAAATTGCCCATGGACGCAGTCGACGCCATCCGACGCATTCTCAAAGGGGAAAAGCTCGTCTCGGTTGAAGTCGCCTTCAAAATCGTCGAGAACGGCTCCCGGCACCATGGCCACGTCGACGCGGTGCTCAGCGCCATGAGACAGCTCGGTTTCGAAAAGCTCGTTGGTTCTCGACACTCACCAGAGCGGGATTTGGTCGTGGCCATGGTAGTCGCCCGGATCCTCGAACCGCAGTCGAAGCTGGCGACTAGCCTGTGGTGGCACACAACCACACTGCCCGAAATGTTTGAGGTTAGGTCATAGAGCGCCAGGCCGTCGTTTTGGAGATGGCTCTTGCACCTTTTCTACCTGAGGCAACAGCGTTTTGGGATCGCCCGTGTTGCCCTCAAAGACCGATACCGACACGGGGATGCCGCGTTCGTTGCTCCAGATGGGGCTATTCGACGAGCGGAATCTGTTTGAGGTGACGCACCCGGATTTCCCCAACGAGAGGCTGGTCGCTTGCCGCAATCCGGAGCTGGCCGAGAGGCGGCGTCACAAGCGCCGTGCTCTGCTCGAAGCGACCTGCAAGGAGCTGGAGAAAGTTTGTCGGATGGTCGAGCGGCGCCGTTTGCAGGGCAAGGAGGACATCCGTGCTGCAGTGAAAAAGCTCCTCAACAAGTACAAGGTCGGCAGGTACTACAGGCTCGACATCCGTGACGACGGTTTCGACTTCGAGCTAGACTGAAGTTCCGCCGGCTAGACGCATGTAAACCCGTACGTTTAAAGCAGATGCGGCGGTTCGAAATGCAACTCTGAGCTCGCCAACAAACGGCTCCAGCGGTGGAAGCGACACATGGGGACGATCGCTAAGCAGTTCGGAGGGATTCGCCAACGGATCGGGCGGGGTCAGCTGCATGGTAAAGATAAAATCGGTGTGCGGGTAGGCAGAGTTCTCAACAAGTACAAAGTCGGCAAGCACTTCAAGCTGGACATTCGCGACGACAGCTTTAGCTTCGAAATCGACGACACAAAGGTCACTGCGGAAGCTGCCCTTGACGGCATCTACGTGATCCGCACCAGTCTTGCTGAGCAGCGGATGAAAACCGACGACACAGTGCGCAGCTACAAGTTGCTGACCCAGGTCGAGAGGGCGTTTCGTTCCTTCAAGAGCATGGACCTAAAGGTGCGGCCGATTCGTCACCGGCGCGAAAACCGAGTCCGGGCGCACGTCTTCTTGTGCATGCTGGCCTACTACGTCCTGTGGCACATGATGGAGGCTTGGCGGCCGCTGCTATTCTCTGACGAGGACCAGCAGGCGAAGGCCAGCGTGACCCGGTTGCTCCGGCGAAGCGCTCCGAGGCCGCCCTGCGCAAGATACAAACCAAGAAGCTTGACGATGGGAGTCGAGCTTCCAGCTTCCGCACGCTGCTGCGCCTTCTCAGCAACATCGTCCGAAACAAATGTCGGCGACCGGAAGCCGGACCCGACGAGCCCACCTTCGATGTCACGACAACTCCGGACTCGAAACAGCAGAGAGCCTACGACCTGCTCAAAGGTATCACCGTGTAGACAGAAGCCAGCACCATTGATTCCAACTATCTCATTGGATCAACACCGGATCTTGGCTTTTTCAGCCAGGAACTTCAGTCTAGTCGCATGGAGTTACAGCGCTAGAGGTGTGATTTTTACCTGCAATTAGTAGCCATGTTGTATTGTATTTATTGTTGTTATATATTCTTATATAGTGTATATTGTAGCCATGTTCGGAGCTGGCCGAGAGGCGCGTCACAAGCGTCGTGCTCTGCTCGAAGCAACCTGCAAGGAGCTGGAGAAGGTTTGTCGGATGGTCGAGCGGCGCCGTTTGCACGGCAAGGAGGACATCCGTGCTGCAGTGAAAAAGCTCCTCAACAAGTACAAGGTCGGCAAGTACTATAGGCTCGACATCCGTGACGACGGTTTCGACTTCGAGCTAGACGAGACAACGATGGCTGCCGACGCCTCGCGCCTCGCCAACGGCAACTCTGAGCTCGCCAACAAACGGCTCCAGCGGTGGAAGTGACACATGGGGACGATCGTTAAGCAGTTGGAACGGATTCGCCAACGGATCGGGCGAGGTCAGCTGCATGGTAAAGATAAAATCGGTGTGCGGGTAGGCAAAGTTCTCAACAAGTACAAAGTCGGCAAGCACTTCAAGCTGGACATTCGCGACGACCGCTTTAGCTTCGAAATCGACGACACAAAGGTCACTACGGAAGCTGCCCTTGACGGCATCTACGTGATCCGCACCAGTCTTGCTGAGCAGCGGATGAAAACCGACGACACAGTGCGCAGCTACAAGTTGCTGACCCAGGTCGAGAGGGCGTTTCGTTCCTTCAAGAGCATGGACCTAAAGGTGCGGCCGATTCGTCACCGGCGCGAAAACCGAGTCCGGGCGCACGTCTTCTTGTGCATGCTGGCCTACTACGTCCTGTGGCACATGATGGAGGTTTGGCGCCCACTAGTATTCTCTGACGAGGAGCAGCAGGCGAAGGCCGAGCGTGACCCCGTCGCTCCGGCGCAACGCTCCGACGCAGCCCTGCGCAAGATACACACCAAGAAGCTTGACGATGGGAGACCAGCTTCCAGCTTCCGCACGCTGCTGCGCCTTCTCAGCAACATCGTCCGAAACAAATGTCGGCGACCGGAAGCCGGACCCGACGAGCCCACCTTCGATGTCACGACAACTCCGGACTCGAAACAGCAGAGAGCCTACGACTTGCTCAAAGGTATCACCGTGTAGACAGAAGCCAGCACCATTGATTCCATCTATCTTATTGGATCAACAGCGGATCTTGGTTTTTTCAGCAAGGAACTTCAGGGTAGGCCGGCTCGTGAGCCGCTGAAATACATCGCGTCTCCCGGCACCGGATCCGCCATGGCCTCGAGCTCGAGATGGACCTCACGTTCAGCGAGCGCGCGGAGGATGTTCTCCTCTTCCGGAACGAGAACGACCGCGACGACCCCTCCCCCACCCGTGCTGCCGCGAAGTTGGCCGTGGAGGCTCAGGACCGCCGATGTAAACCCCTCGGTCGTGATGCTCCCCACCTCGGTCCAAAGACTCGTCTGGGTGCGCCCGGCGGGCGCGACCACGACGTCGACCATGGCCGCCATATCGCTATGAGGGATCGGCGCAGGCACTGCGACGTTCCCCACAATCGGATGCGGGTTCTCGAGATTCACGACGACCGTTCGGGTGAGTTCCTGCACGCCGAACCCGGCCGCGAAAGCCAAGCCCCCCAACGATTGACAACAACAGCTCACGCCGCATCGGCTCTTCCTCCCATAGCCACCGCGATTGTAAGGTCAGCCGCTGCCGAAAGAGAAATCGTGCCCGCTCGCCGCGAAGAGGACGACGAGCGGACGCAAGATGGTGCCACGATCCATATGCACGCGCAGGGCGCCGCAAAGGCCACATCGGATGGGTCGGCCGCGTATCGCGGCGCCCTTTACTTCCAAACGACCGCGGAAAAATACGCGCATTTGAACTCCATCGCGGGCGTCGTCGAATACGACGTGGACGCGCAGGGCAACACCGTGGGGAAAATTTGGGAGTGGAAGTAACCGCTCTCGGTCGTCATGAATCCGGTCCCTTCTCCGTAGATTGAGCCGTCGGCACGCGTCTTCGATGTATAGGTCCACATACTCGTCTCCTCAACCCCGAGGATCTTTCCCTCGGTTTTGAGATTCACCTCGACCTCCACCTCACCGCCTTCGGATGACAGCACACGAATCCCCGACGTGGTTCCCTTCTTTTCGAAAATCAGTTCGCCCAACATGGAACACCTCCTTATTTGCTGTGTCCGGCGGAACATACACGCTAACGGTCACATTCTCAATCTGTATTACGGGTTCGTGCTAATCTTCGCCTCCCAAAAGGAGACCCTCGATGAAACTTCGTGTCATCCTTCTCGTTTTCCTGATCCCCGGCCTCGCGACCGCGCTCGATCACGACGACGAGCGCTTCGGCCTTCGTGACATCTTCGAGCTCGAGTGGGCCTCCGATCCACAGATCGCCCCGAACGGAAGCCGCATCATCTATGTCCGCAATTTCATGGACATCATGAAGGACGTGCGTCGGTCCCATCTCTGGATCGTCAGCGCTGATGGGACGGACCATCGCCCCCTCACGACGGGGAACGGCAACGACTTTTCGCCGCGCTGGTCTCCCGATGGAGAGCGGCTCGCTTACGCGTCGAGCTCGGACGGCTCGACCCAGCTCTACATGCGCTGGATGGATAGCGGTGTGACGGCGATCTCCGAATCGGAGCAGTACTACCAGCGCTTCAGTGCCGAGCGCTCTCGTGCGCATTCCCGGAGCCTCGCGCGGGATCGCAGCCCGGCCGAGCCAGCTCACGGCGAAGGTCGCCCATATCTTGAAATGGTTCGAAATCTACGACGAAGAGACCGATAATTAGCGCATGAGCCAAGACAAGGGTTTGCCTCCGTGGGCTTGGGGCGGTTGCGTCGGAGCGATCGTCGCGCTCGTCGCCATCGCTGTGGGGCTCGGCTTCTGGGGCGTCAACAAAGCGCGGGAGTTCGGCGAGTCGATGAAAGACCCCGAAGAGCGCACGGCGCGTGCCCTCTCCGCATTGGGCGCGAGCGAGCTGCCGGACGGCTACTACGCTGTCGTCGCCTTTTCGGTCCCGTTCGTTTTTGACTTCGCCATGCTCTCGGACGAGCCGCCAAAAGAAGACGGCGAGCCTTCGATGGGCAAGCACGGGTTCATTTTTGTTTCCTTTCTAGCAGTTGGAGAAGGCGACGAAGAGCTCTATGACTTCTTCGAGGGCCGGAGCGAAGACGTCAACTCGCTGCGCCGCGAGAATCTGGACCTGGACCTCGACGAGCGGCTCGACCGCGGACTCCTCGAGCGCGATACGGACGACATCCTGTGGGTAACCCATCGCGGACGCGTCAGCACCGATCAGGTCGGCACAGGCACCGATCAGGTCGACGACTCTCACGATGGCCTCGTGACGCTGACGCTATTCGCGTGCGACGACGACCGGCGTCGTCTCGGCGTCTGGTTCGGTCCCGACCCGTTCCCCGAGACGCCCGCCGAAGATCTCGACTTGCGCGGTACCGTCGGCGACCTGGCTGAGATCGGCGCGTTCATGGCGGCGATGGAGCCCTGCTTCTAGAAACGCGCTAGCGACGATGTAGGGCATTGAGGCTGACGCCGTGACGAAAATCGAGTTCCCGATCGAGGGCCAGCCGCCGCCGGGAGAGCGCTTCCACGGATTCCAAGATCTCATCCGAAAGCGCGTTCAAGATGTCCTTCTCGTCTCGACTCTCTACGACTACTACATCCTTTCCCAAGACGGACGTCTCAACGAGCAATTCCTCGGGGAGTTCCTCGAGCTCAATCTACGCCACACACCGAACATGACGCACGTCTTCTCCGGGCAAGAGGCGCTAGACCACGCGTCCGAACGGGAGCGTTACAACCTCATCATCACCTCGATCGAGCTCGGCGATATGAACGTGATCCAGCTCATCAAAGAGCTCCGCGCCCGCGGCATCAAGACGCCGGTGATTCTTCTCGCCTATGACCGCCGTGAGCTCTCGAAGTTCATCGAGAAGAACGACATCTCAACGATCGAGCGAGCCTTCCTCTGGCAAGGCGACGTCCGCATCCTTCTCGCCATCGTGAAGTACATGGAAGACCGGATGAACGTCGCCGACGACACCGGCGTCGTGGGTGTTCCGGCGATCGTGCTCGTCGAGGACAACATCCGCTACTACTCGTCCTTTCTGCCGGTCATCTACACCGAGCTGGTCAAACATTCTCAGAGCCTCCTTCCCGAAGGCTTGAACCTTTCCGACAAGCTCATGCGCATCCGGGCGCGACCCAAGATCCTCTTATGCGACCACTATGAAGAAGCCTGGGAACATTTCAGCCGCTACTCGCACGAAATCCTGGGGGTCATTTCCGACATCCAATTCCCTAAGGACGGCCAACGCTGTCGGGACGCCGGTGTTCGCTTCGCCAAGGCGGTGCGCGCTATCCGGCCCGACGTGCCCATCATGCTGCAATCGAGCCGCCAGGAGAACGAAGCGAAAGCCAAAGGTGTCGGCGCATCGTTTCTCCTGAAGGGCTCGCCGCAGCTCCTGCGGCAAGTTCGCCGCTTCATGGTGGAGAGCCTCCGTATCGGCGATTTCGTATTCCGGCTTCCCGATGGCACGGAGCTCGGCCGCGCCTCGGACTTGAAGACGCTCGCGCACATGCTCGAAACGGTGCCAGCCGAAAGCCTCGCCTATCACGGCGAACGCAACGACTTTTCCACCTGGCTCAAGGCTCGCACCGAATTCGACCTCGCAAAGAAGCTGCGGCCTCGTAAAGTGTCGGATTTCGCGACGCTCGAGGAGCTCCGCGACACCGTGGTTCGCGCCATCGCCGAGCACCGCAAGGAGCGCAACCGAGGCCTTGTCGTCGACTTCGACCGCAGTACTTTCGACGGCTCCGCGAGCTTTTATCGCATCGGCGGTGGATCCCTCGGCGGTAAGGCGCGCGGTATCGCCTTCGTGAACAATCTTCTCAACCAGAACCACATCGACCGCCATTTCCCGGGCGTCGCCATCCTCGTCCCCACCACCGTCGTCATTGGAACGGAAGTCTTCGACCGGTTCATCGAGGACAACGATTTCTGGGCCTTCGCGAGTGAAAGCGACGACGACCCCGAGATCGTGCGGCGCTTCCAGAAAGCGTCGTTCCCGCGCGAACTCCGGAAGGATCTCAAAGTGTTTCTCGACCGTGCCCACTATCCCCTCGCGATACGCTCGTCGAGTCTTCTGGAGGATTCGCCCTACCACCCTTTCGCCGGCGTCTACGAGACTTACATGGTTCCCAACAACCATCCGTCGCTCGATGTGCGGCTCGCGCAACTGATGACCGCGGTGAAGCGCGTCTACGCCTCGACCTTTTCCTCACGCGCCAAGACGTTTCTGGACGCGACGCAATATCGGCTCGAAGAGGAGAAGATGGCCGTGATCATTCAAAAGGTCATCGGCACGGCGCACGGTAATCGCTTCTATCCGGATATCTCGGGTGCGGCACGATCGCACAACTTCTACCCGACACCTCCCGCGAAGGGAGAGGACGGGATCGCCGCCGTCGCGCTCGGACTCGGGAAGACCGTCGAGGAAGGCGGTTCCTGTGTGCGATTCAGCCCCAAATATCCACGCCACGTGCCAATGAGCCTTCCGGACGGTATCGAGACGTCGCAGCACAGCTTCTACGCCGTCGAGCTAACGCGAGACGGTCGACGCGACGCCGTGGCGGACCTCGTGCAGTGGGGTTTAGACGCCGCGGAAGAGGACGGGACGCTCGCCCAGGTCGCGTCTACCTATTCGGCGGAGAACGATGTTCTCTATGACGGGGTGTCCCGCGACGGCGCAAGAGTCGTGACCTTCGCGCCGGTCTTGAAACACGACTTGTTCCCCCTCGCCGAGATTCTCGAGGCGCTTCTCGAGATAGGTGAGAAAGGCACACGCGGCCCGGTGGAGCTCGAGTTCGCCGTCAACCTCACGCCGACACGAGATGGGGAGCGCGAGTTCGGGTTCCTCCAGCTACGCCCGCTCGCGCTCGCCCAGGAGCTCGAGGACGTCGATCTCGGAAGCGCCACCGAAGCCACCCTCATCTGCCACAGCAAGAGCGTCCTCGGTCACGGGCACCTCGAAGATCTGAAGGATATCGTCGTCGTGGACTACCACCGCTTCGAGCGCAAGGACAGCCGCCACACGGCTGAGATCATCAGCCAACTGAACGCGGCGCTCCAAGCCGAGGGCCGACCTTATATTCTCATCGGCGTGGGCCGCTGGGGATCGCGCGAGCCTTATCTCGGCATCCCGGTGACGTGGAGCCAAGTGGCGGGCGCAAGGGTCATCGTCGAAGCGGGGTTCCGCGACTTCCGGGTCACGCCTTCCCAGGGGACGCATTTTTTTCAAAATCTCATTTCAAACAGCGTGGGTTATTTCACGGTGAATCCGGAAGAAACAGGCGGGCTTCTCGACTGGGATTGGCTGGCGCAACGCCCCGCGCGCTACGAAGACGGCCCCGTCCGACACCTCCGCCTGGATGCGCCGGCGGTGGTGAAGATGAACGGCAAGCGACACGAAGGCATTATCCTCAAGCCGGAAAGCCTGAAAGGAAGTGACGCGCTCTAAAGGAGTCCGGCTCGGCCCGGTGATATAGTATTCGTCGCACATGAAGATCGCTTGCATCGGAGGCGGACCTGGCGGTCTCTACTTCGCGATTTCGGCCAAGCGCCGGAATCCGGCCCATGAAATCCACGTCTACGAGCGCAACCGCCCGGACGATACCTTTGGTTGGGGGGTCGTCTTCTCCGACCAAACGCTGGAAAATCTCCGCGAAAACGACCCGATCTCCGCGGAACGCATTTTTTCTGCGTTCCACCACTGGGACAACATCGACATTCACTTCAAAGGCGAGCGCATCCGCTCGGGCGGCCATGGTTTCGCGGGCTTGTCCCGCAAGAAGATGCTTCTCATCTTGCAGGAGCGCGCTCGAGAGCTCGGTGTCCACCTCCACTTCCAGATGGAGGTGGATTCTCTCGCCGATGTCGGCGAGCACGACTTGTTCATCGCTTGCGACGGGCTCAACAGCAAGATCCGCACGGAATATGCCGAGCATTTCGAGCCAGATATCGAGATGCGCAAGAACAAGTTTATCTGGTTCGGTACGCACAAGACCCTCGATGCGTTCACGTTCATCTTCGAGAAAACGGAGCACGGCTGGGTTCAAGTGCACGGCTATCGCTTCGACGACGACACGAGTACCTTCATCATCGAGTGCACGGAGGAAACGTGGCGCTCTCTCGGATCGACAAGATGTCGAAGCCCGAGAGCAACCGCTTCTGCGAGAAGCTCTTCGCGGACTACCTCGACGGTCACGAGCTCATGGACAACGCGGCTCATTTGCCCGGCACTGCGTGGCTCACCTTTCCCCGCGTGAGCAACCGCAAGTGGTACCACGAGAACATCGTCCTTCTCGGGGATTCGGCTCATACAGCGCATTTTTCGATTGGCTCGGGCACGAAGCTCGCTCTCGAGGACGCGATCGAGCTCGCTGGTCTTCGTCTCGGGCCAAGTGGGCTGGGACGAGAACGAGAGCTTTGCAAGCTCGGACTTTACGGCTCAGTTTCGGCAGGCACTCCTGAACACGAAGGCCATCCTCGCCGAAGCCGGCGCGGGCCCCGAGCATGTCGTGCGCATGACGTGGTTCATCGTGGACAAGCAGGAATATCTTTCGAGCCTCAAAGAAGTCGGCGCGGCCTACCGCGAGGTGATGGGCAAGAACTACCCCGCCATGGCGGTCGTCGAGGTCAAAGGCTTGGTCGAGGACGGTGCGCGCCTGGAGATCGAAACGACCGCGGTCATCCCGAAATAGCGGCGTCCGTCAAGGCGTCAGCGTTTCCATTCCGGAGCGATCAGCCGGCGTTTGCCGCGCGCCTCGCGGTCCCAGAGCTTGCACGTGACGCGTTTGTGTTTCTGGTCGAGGGCCTCGCAGTAGTTGGTGAACTCGCAGCGGCGGACCGCCTCCCCCCGCCCCATTAGCATCTTCAGAAACCAATCGGGGTCCGCGAGGATTGGCGCGCGGCGGCGATGATGTCGGCTTCTTTCTGCTCCAGAATCCGCTCGACGAGCTCGAACGTCCCGATGCCTCCCGAAGTCACGACGGGCGTCGCGAGGCCGGCCGCCGTGAGCGCTGCTTTGATCGTCTTGGCGAGGGGCACATTGCGCCCAAACGGCCCTCTCTTGTCCGAGTACACCGTCGGCATGCATTCGTAGCCGCTGCGACCTGTATAGGGATAGACGGCCCAGCCGACCGCGGGCTGCTTCGCGTCCTCGAACTTCCCTCCTTTGGAGAGCGAGATGTAATCCATCCCCGCGCGACCGAGCTCGAGAGCAAAAAACGTCGCGTCGTCGAGCTCACTCCCGCCTTCGATGACTTCGTCGCCGAGGATGCGGCATCCGACAACGTATTCGTCACCGACGCGCTGCCGCACGGCCTCATAGACTTCGACCGGAAGGCGGATGCGATGCTCACGCGATCCGCCGTAGCCGTCCTCGCGGTGATTTTGCTTCGAGAGGAACGACGCCATCGTGTAGGCATGGGCGTAGTGCAGCTCGACACCGTCGAAGCCTGCTTCGCGGGCGCGTGCCGCCGCTTCCGCAAAGATTCCAGGAAGCACTCGAGGCAGCTCGCGAATGTGCTCCAAGTGCATGTCGTTCACGCGCTCGCGAGCGCCGTAGCGCAAGTCGTCGAGCTCGCGCGGGCTCAGGGTCTTGTCGAGCTCGTCATCCGTACAACGCAAAAGGCGGTCGCGCAGTTCCGACTCCGAGGCGTCTTTCCATTTTGCGTCTTCGAGAACTTTGGACAACTTCTCGCGATGCTCTGGGCGGATCTCGAGAAAGCGCCGGAAAAACTTCTCCGCCGGTGGCCGCCTCTTGACCGAAAGAAAGTCGATAATCTGGATGAAGAGCCGGGTCTGGCCTTCACTCGCGCCGCGGACTGTCTCGACAAGCTCGCACAATCCAGGAACAAAGCGATCGTGTCCGATCCGGAGGAGCGGCCCGCTCGGGATATCGCGGATGCCCGTCGCCTCGACGACGATCGCACCCGGTTGGCCGCGCGCGAACCGCTCGTACCAATCGAGGACCTCTCGGGTGACGAAGCCTTCCTCGGTCGTGCGCCACGGCACCATGGCGGGAACCCACGTCCGGTGACGGAGCTCGATCGGTCCGATACGGATGGAGCTGAAGAGCGCCGCACGCCGCGCTTCGTCCGCGCTCGGCCACGTCGTATCGAGTAGTGGATGGCGGATGCGCTCGGACGGTGTCCACATGGCGTGTGCACCATATTGGCATTATCCCCACGATTTCGCTAAGTCGCGCCAGCCGTGTCGACGGAGGACCCTGCTTCCCAGAATCCATATCGAGCCCATCCACTTCAAGGATGGGGAGCCAAGCGCTCAAGCTGATCGGCAAGTCCGAGAACGACCGTGATCTCCCTAGGCTGATCACCCGCTTCCACCATGAGGAATTGCTGGTCATCTGCGGAAACGTCGTAGTTGGCGTAATCGTTGGCATGGTCGAGATTGAAATCACCTTCGATTGAGATGGGTAAAGCGCGGGTCCGAGCGAAGCTCGCGGAAAGCGGGTTGCGCGCCCACATAGGTGAAAAGGGATTCTCGATCTTGATAGGCTGCCTCCAGGAATTCGAAGGCGCGATCCACCTGTCCGAGACCGACGTGGATTGTAGAGATGAAAAAAGCGTAGAAATAGGATTGAGCTCGAAGCGCTTCCAGTTCCACCGGAGCCGAGCTTTCTCAAGATCCTGTAGTGGCCAAAGGTGTCGTTCATGTCGTGTAACGGGACGAATGGCGATTGAGGTTAACACCTTCGGGGGAACGTGCTTAAGTCGATCGGCGCATTCGTGGGGCAGCTTGATCCGCCGTGCGTCGTTTCGCTCATCACCGAGCCCAGCGCAATCCGGCAGATCTTGGACCACCTCGTCATGGTGTTCGCGCCGTATTGGTATTGTCGCGGCGATTTTCGCTAAATTGCGCCAGCCATGTAAGTGGCCCAGAATCCAGACGAACTGGGTAAAGCCTTGAGGAACGGGCGCTTCGACTTCGTCATGGCCGATCTCCGTGATGTGGAAACCGTGGCGGGGCACGTCGTCTTCGGTGCTTCGGGGCCGGAGGTTCTGCCGGTTCTGTTCAAGCCCAAGAAGGCAGATTTCGCTGCAGCTCAAAAGCAGTTCGACCTGGTTTTGAAGACACCGGCAACGTCCGTGGACCACCTCGAGGCGATTGACCGGGCCATGATGTCCAGATCCAAGGGCGCCTCGTCCGGTTCCTGAGCGTCCGCTCGTTCTCCGGAGGGATAACTCTGCGCGTGCCGCGGAGTGACGGTGGGATTCCGCCGCGGCATTAGCACCAACCCTGCGGTCTGATGGGAGATCAGCTGCCATGAATGTCGACAGGTCTTGTTCTCTTCGGTCTCTATCTCGCGATCATGGTGGGGGTCGGGATCGTCTCGGCGCGCCATCAGAAAACATCCGCCGATTTCTGGGTCGCGAACCGGAGCATCGGCCTCGCTGTTCTCGTCATGGCTAATATGGCGGCCATCATGCACGGCGGGTCCGTTTTGAGCGGCGTCGCCTTGATGGGCGATATCGGTGGCGTGGCGGGACTCCCCTACCTCGCTTTCGTGGGCGGCATCGCCGTGATCTTCTTCTTTTGCCTCTCCTGCCATTTCAGTGGATCCTCTCGAGGGTGAGACCGCCACAGTTTAGGTAGACGAGACTGATGAGAGCTTCGGCAGAGTGGAGTCCAAAGCTGCGGTGGCTCAGCAGCCGGATTTTGTTGTTCATTCCTTCGAGTCGGCCGTTGCTGAGTCTCCACGTGACCCACGCGATGACGCCATCGAAGTGGCTGCGGATCATCTTCGCTGCGCGTTTGACGGGCTCTATCCTCGAGCTCATAGCGCGCCGCAGCCATCCTCGGAGAAACTTCTTGGCCCATGTCTCGGTTTTGTAGGTGTAGAGGTCCATGAAGTCGTCGCGCAGAAGCATGGCGCGGTAGAGGCGACGATTAGCTCGCACCTGCTCGCGGAGCACCCGTTTGTCTTTCGCGCTGCGGTTGTGTTTGGCCTTGAGAAGGGGAAACTTGGTGTTCTTGAGGTTGCGCCGGGCAGTCCCTTTGAGCTCGCGCACCAGCTCGCGCCGGGTCTTATCCACGGCCTCGTTCAGATGCTTGACGATGTGGAAGCGGTCAAAGATCACCCGTGCCTGAGGAGCCTTTTTGCCGACGACAGTTATGTACGGCTCCCACATGTCCATGCTGACCGCTTCGAGCTCCGCGGCTCTTTGTGGTCCGAGCTTGCGGAAAAACCGCAGCAGCGTCTTGGCCTTGCGCTCCTTTCCCGCCCAGACGACCCGGCCGCTGAGATGGTCTATTACCACTGTTAACCCTAATCGCAAATAAACGTCACCGTGTCTGAGGTCTTTGGCCCCGTGAATAGCACCTTTTCCAGGTTCTGCATACACCGTGCAGAATCACCTATAGTGGCGGCGAGCGGGTGCCCCAGCACGAGCTTCTCGCCTGCGCCCAGTGCGGCTGTTTCGCGTTTTCGTGCTTCGAAGATTTTGCGATTAGGGTTAAGTACTTGTGGCGTTTGCGGTAGCTGATCTCGTCCATCCCAATCACCCGCAATCCATCGAGCTCGCGCCGCTCATCCCGCTGCTCGGCAACCACTCGCTGGATGATCCGTCGCACCGAACGCCACGTCACTCGGAAATAGTTCGCTACGGCGCTGACGTCCGTCCTCTGTGCCAGCCACGCTACCTCTTGTTCGAAGCTTTTGGTAAAGCGGCTTCCCTTGTCGGCCCAAGGCACCTTTTCTCTGACCACTCCACACCGCCGACATACCACTCGTCGGATCGAGTAGCGAAGATAGGTCCGGACTCCGAACAGGTCCAAGTGCCGCCAGTAGCGATTGTAGCGATCTTTGTTCTTGCGGACCTTTCGTCCGCAAATCCCGCACAGAGGCTTCCTCCTCCGTGGTACTACATCCACCACCACTCTGGCTTTGTCCGCCTGGAAGTGGAAACCTCGGACCCACAGGCCTTGCAATCCGATGAGCTTGTTGACTAACGTAGTAACGCGCATCGCGGGAACGCTCTTTTCTCTTTCGGAAAAAAAGATTCTAGCGTTCTCGCCGATGCGCATCTACACATGGCTTACCCTCTCAACCCACGGGCCTCACCAAATGCCACTGCCCCTCAGCGGGAGACGAGGCTGTGGGAAACGCCCCCACGGTTCTGGTCGTTCAGACCTTGCTCACGACTGAGTTCTCTTCGAAGCCTGGAAGGGCGTTTTCCATAGCCTCCACTAATCGAGCCCCCCTTCCTTATTCCATATGAATTAATCTTTCTTGTATATATACCAGGAGGGGCCTGTGGGCGCTCGTGGGAAACGCGAAGCGTTTTCCAAGCGATTGTGGAAAACGCCGCTCCACGTTTGTACGTGCTCACAACCTTTCCCTAAACGCCTCTCTCGCCCGGAGTTTCCGGCGTTTTCCACAATCGCGGCAGCGTCCATAGGCCATGCCCTCCAACACAAATCAGATCCCCCGAAACGACAGGAGAACCCTTCTTTTTAGCGAAGAAGCTCCGCGACTCCCGAGGCTTCACGCTCCCCGACTATATGGGGGATCGCTTCGGCAGCAACTTCCTTCGCGGCTTTTGTGCCGTGATGGCCGCGGTCTCGAGCATCATCTATCTGATCGGCCAAATCCGGGTCATGGGGTTCATCCTGGAGCGCCTGCTCGACATTCCTTTTTTCTGGGGCATGCTCGTCGGGACGGTCATCTTCGTCTTCTACGTGGCGGTCGGAGGCCTTCTTGCTGTCGTCTGGACAAATATCGTGCAATTCGTTTTCATGTGGCTCGACCTCTTGCTGATGGGGCCCTACGTCTACGCGAAAGTCGGCGGGTGGTACGACGTCATCGACAAAGTCGAAGCTCTCGCGCGGGGATGGACATCGCCGCTTGGAGCCTCAGCTTTCTCGTCTCGTGGTACATCATTTGGTTCGTCGCCTATTGCACGCGGCTCGAGCTCATCACCAAGATGTACGCCGCCCGTGACGACAAGATTGCTCGGCGCTCGCTCCCGTGGACGATTCTCCTCGTGATGATTTTTCTGCTCTACGGCAACTTCTATATCGGCGGTGCGGCACGCATTCTCGTTTGGGACTCGATCTCGGCGCCCGACCAAGCGTTTCCCGCGCTCGTCGCGACCATTCTCCCTCCCGTTCTCGCCGCCTTCGCCCTCACCGGCATCGCGAGCGCTGCGATGTCCACGACGGATTCGCTTCTTCTGATGTCGGGCGCCGCCGTCGCTCATGATCTGCTTCGTAAGTGCATGCACGAGTCCCGGGGCGTCGAGAGAGACGATCGCTATTACCTGCGCGCCTCTCGCTGGACGATTGTCATCGTCGGCGTTGTGTCGTTTCTCGGCGCGCTTCCCGACGTCGATTTGATCTTGTAGATCGTTTCTTACGCCGTTGCGAGCCTTGGCGCAACGTTCTTCTTCCCGCTCATCGTCGGCCTGACGACGAAGCGTGTCAGCCAAGAAGCCGCGATCGCGTCCTCCGTCGGCGGCTCGGCGATCACGATCTTATGGACGTGGGCACGACTCGCTGGTGCGGCGTGGGCACAAGAGATCCACCCCGGCGTGATCGGCCTTGCGACCGCCGGTGTGTTGATTTTCGTCGTGTCGATGGTCACGAAGCCCGTCGCGGGCTCGGCCCTCCAGAAGTTTTTTCCGGAGAACGCGTGATGCTGGGACTACCTCTCGGTAGCTTCGTGCTGCTCTTTGTGCTGCCCGCCCTCGTTCTGTTGCCGATGTTCTACTATTCGTGGCTCATCAAGACCGGCAAGCGCGACTGACCCTCGACCCAGCTCCAACCAATCAGAATTGCCTCTGCAGTGCCAGACGCATGACGTTTACATGGCTGGGTCTAGAAAGCATCCCACTCGTCAGCGTCGAGCTCGATCTCGGAAGCGCCGACGAAATCCTCGATTTGACTCGCCCGTCGTGCGCCGACAATAGCGCCGCTCACGGCCGGATGCCGAAGCGTCCAGGCAACCGCGAGCTCGGCCACGGTCGTTCCGTTGCATGCGGCCAGCTCCGCCAAACGTTCGGTGAGCGCAAGATTCTCGCTCAGGCGGGGCTCTTGAAACTCGAGGCTCTTCGTCTTACGCCAATCATTGCTCGGTAGCGACGCGATACGTTTGCGGCTCATCTTTCCGGTCAAAAGCCCCGAGGCCATCGGCGAGTACACGATCACGCCAATCTCTTGCTCGAGGCAGTACGGCAGGAGCTCCTGTTCGATGTCTCGTCGCAAGAGCGAATAAATGGTTTGCAGCGAGCCCACCGGAGCGATGGGACGGAGCCGTTCGAGCTGCTCGACGTTGAAGTTGGACACCCCGATATGGCGCACCTTCCCTTCGTCCCGCAAGCGGAGGAGTGTTTCCCAGCCTTCTTCGATCTCTGGCGCCGGCCCATCCGCCGGATAGCACGGCCAATGGATTTGATAGAGGTCGATGGTCTCCATCTCAAGGCGGCGCAGGCTGTCTTCGATCTCTCGCCGAACAGAGTCCGCTTTGAGGCTGTGGCGGATCTTCCCACGCGGCGTCCAAACCCGGCTGCACTTCGTGAACACGAGCGGACGCTCGGAACCGCTCAGATCGCGCAACGCCCGCGCGAGGACGACTTCCGAGTGGCCGAGTCCATAGACCGCGGCCGTGTCGACCCAGTTGATCCCAAGCTCGACCGCACGATGGATCGCTGCGACCGAGTCGGCATCGTCCTGCTGCCCCCACCCGAACATCCAGTCGCCGCCCCCCATGGCCCAGGCGCCGAGCCCAATCCGTGAGATCTCGAGTTCCTTGCAGCCGAGCTTCGTCATCTTCACGACAGATATTATAAGATCGAAGCGATGACGATTCCGGAAGAGCTCCTCGAACTCCTGGCCTCGCTAGGTATCCAGACGAAGACCTATCAGCATGCGTCCGTTTTTACCGTCGAGGAGAGCAAACGCCTGCGGGGCGATATCCCTGGTGGTCACTGTAAGAGCCTCTTTCTCCGCGACAAGAAGCGCCACCTATTTCTGGTGGTGGCACTCGAGCACCGCAAGATCGATCTCAAAAACCTCACGCGCACCCTGGGCGCTCACAAAAATCTGTCCTTCGGAAGTGCTGCGCTGATGATGGACGCGCTCGGCGTCGCTCCGGGCGCGGTCACACCCTTCGCTGTTGTCAACGACCCCGAGCGACGCGTCCAAGTCGTTCTGGACCGCGCCATGCTCGACGTCAATCCCTTGAACTACCACCCGCTCGACAACGACCGTACCACTGCGATTGCCCCCAACGATTTACTCCGATTTCTGGAGGCGTCCGACCACGCGCCCCGGTTGCTGGATTTTTGACAGTTTTGCCGTCCAACCTTAATATAGAAGAAACACCCACAATCGGATCGTTCATGAAACCTTTGAGCCAGGCCAGAGCCCGCTACATTATTCTGATGGTGGCCGGCGGCTATATCGTTGTCCTCGGGCTCGTCGAGGGCGCGCGCGGCCTCGGAGCCTTCGATACGCTGATGGCGGGAGAGGTCCTGCAGCAAATCACGACCGTCGCCAGCTTGAGCGTGGGCGCTGTGCTCGGCTTCTACATAGCCTCCCACCAGCGTCAGAGCTGACCCGGTTTCGCTGCTTCCCTCCACAATGTGCAAAACTGTGTTGAAAAGCTGTTTGCCATCCTGCGGATCCCCTGCAAATGACACAAAGCGCTAGCCCATGTTTCCCTTTTAGGTGTCTAAGTCATCGAAAACAAAGGATCGAGATCGGCGGTTTGTCTCTACGCTGACAGCACCTCCTCGGAGAAGGCTGGCGGGTCGCGTTCAACGATGCCGAGTGCAGTCAGGATCGAGTTGGCGCGAGCGGTGCCGCGCGTGACGACGCGCTTAGTCCGCCCAGAACCCAGCTGTAAGTCGACGACCCGGACCGAGCGTAGCGCTTGTAGTGCCTCGGTTGCGGACAGGTCGAGTTCGGCGACCTTGAGCTTTTTCTCAAGAGCCCGATGCACAAGGAAGGCCAGCGTAGCTACGAAAAGATGTGCCTCCACACGCTCATCGGTCTGGTGGTAAACGGGACGCATCTCAATGACATCCTTAAGGCATGAGAAGGCTCGCTCGACCTCGTTTAGGTCCTTGTAAAGACGCACGGCGTCGACCGGAGAGAGGTTTTGCTCCTCGGTTTGAATAACGTACTTACCCTCGTAGGCTTGCTCGCGCTTGAGGTTGACGGGGTGCTCGAAGAAGCGGAAGCGACCGTTTTTGTACTCCCAGTCGTAGTAACGGTGACCGTGGTGGCGTGCCTGTATGCGCGCGGCGGCGGCACCGATTTTCTCGGGGGCTTTCAATCGTCCGTCGCGCACGCGGCGCTCGAGGGCCTCGAATGCCGCACGGGCACGTCCCATGGCCCGCAGCCTCTGCCCGCGCTCGTAGGCGAGCCTTTCGTCGCTGTGAACGACGAAGATGCGCACCCCAGACTACTCGGAGCGGACTTCTTGCACACGAGTCTTAGGTGGCTCGGCTTTTTCGCTCACCGTGATGCCACCAGGGCAGTCGATCCACTCTCCGCTGGCGCGCTCGATGTAACGATAGACCTCCTCGCGCCGTCGTCTTTGCAGCCCGACGAGATAGCCCTGCTTGCGCGAGCGCACCACTGCCAGGCTGTCGCTCGTTACCATCCCTCGGTCGCCGACAAAAACCACGCGGTGCAAACCGAATCGTTCGTTGAGATCGTTGAGCACCTGCGGCACCGTTTTCGCGTCACGCCAGTTGCCGGCGAAAACATGGTGGGCGATCGGCCAACCGTCCACCATCACCAGACCGATAAGCACTTGCCGGTTACGCGGTCTGCGGTCGCGACTGTAGCCGTGGGCGCCGAGCCCCGGAGGGCCTTGACCTTCGAAGTACGTCGACGTCAGGTCGTAAAACACCATGTCAACCTCAAGCGAAAACAGATCCCGCAAGCGCAAAAACAGCTCCTTCTCGATCTGTTCTTTGCGGGCATGCAGCTGGTCGAGCGTTCGGTACCATTGCTTGAGTTGGCGAAACTCCACGCGAACCCGCGGGGAGCGACTCGCTCGCCGTTCCCCATCATCGCGCCACTGCGGCACCCACCGCCGCCCCTGCCGGTCGCAGACGAAGTCGGTCTCGAGCCAGCGCGCCAGACCGTGCTCGCTTGACGGAGCACATAGCCGGTTGGCGACCAGCACCAAAGCTCGCTCGCTTAGCGCCACTCCGTCCCGCTTGCCGCGGCCCCCGAGCCGGTCGAGAATCTGCTCCAGCCCGAGTTCGCGCCACAGCGTCGCCGTCACCAGCATCGGACCCCAATCCCACGCGTCTGCCCCCGCGACCTGCTCGGCTGCTCGCTCGGTGTCGGCCGGTTCACCGGCCCCAAGCAACCGATTGAGGGAGTCGAGATTGGCAACTAGAAGTTCCTTGCGCCCCAAGTTGCACACTACGCGTTGCTTCGGCTTGCCGTGCTCCCGATACGACTCGACCAGGCGGACATACTCATGTTGAACCCCTTTGCCGCCTGCGGCCCGAACGATGCGGAAGAACATAACCTGTCCTCACGCATACTACATGTCATTGTCCACGATTACAACGTATTAATGGCGCTCAAAGCACAATATCTGTCTCTACGTTTTGGGCGAAATTCAACCCCCGTTCCTTTGAATTCAAGCCTTCGGCTGGAAGTGGCGCGCGTAGAGGTCCATCGTGAAGATGGTCGACGCCGAGTTGAGCATCGAGTTGAACGAGCTCATCACCAGAAGTGTTCCGTCGAGATGTTCGAGGCGATGAGCGAGATCCCTATGAGCCACCACGTCAAGCTGCGGCCCGCGAGAAAATAGTCCTCGGTCGAGCGCTCGCGTCGTCCCGCATAAAGAGAAACGCCAACCACCACCGTGAGGAATGCGCCAAAGGCGATGAAGTCGACGTAGGAGAGGTTCATCCGAACAAGTTTCTAAAAATCTCGACGCCACCGACGATGGAACCGAGTATGCTACCGAGCCCTGGGAGGATGAACGCGAGAAAGACACGCAATAGCTTGTTCCCCCACCATCGCCTCAAGATACCGATATCTTCTCCGACCGTCTGGAACTCGTTGACGACCGGCGGCCGAAGATAGGCTTGGACGAAGGCCGTCACATAGGCGGCGCCGATCACCGGCGTCAGGCTCGTGATCGGCGCCGACACGAAGGCGGCGACGATCGTGAGGGGGTGCGCGAGCGCTATCATCGCGCCGATGGAGCACGGGACACCGTTCGCGAGAATCCAGTAGAGGACGTTGTCTCCCGCGGCTTCGGGTCCCTTCGACCAGCCGATAAAAGCAATCGAAGCGATGATGGCCGCAGGAATCCCCCACCCCACCCACTTCCACACGGGAGACACCGGCGGGATACGGTTGATCTCTTCGAGGTCATCCTCCTGCCGAGCATCGAGCGCCTTGATGATCCCCTCGAGATGGCCCGCGCCAACAACGGCGACGATACGGTCTCCATCAGCTTCACGCATCTTCTGCGTCAGGAACGTATCGCGCTCGTCGATGAGCACCCTTTTGAGAGACGGCATCGCTTCGCCGAGCTCCTTCATGAGCTCGGAGAGTACGTCCCCTTTGAGCATCTCCCCTATCTGCTCTTCCGTCACTTCCTTCTCGCCGAAAACACTCGCGAGTATGGCCGAGAGCAGCAACGCTTTCTTCCAAAACGGCGTCGAGCGCCACGCGCGACGAAGCGTGACCCGCACGTCGCGGTCGCAAAGCGAGATCGGAATCCCGTGCTCTTCGGCCGTTTTCGTCGCCTCGAGAAGCTCTGTTCCGGGCATCACGCCGAGCTTGAGCCCGAGTTTCTTCTGATAGGCGCTCAAAAGCAGGTTGACCATGAGGGTGCTCAGCTGCTTTTTTCGGATGACTTCCTTGATGTCGAGAGATTCCCAGCGCGTCTTTTGCGTAAGCGCCTGGTAGCGCTGATGGTCGAGCTCGACGCAGACGCGGTCCGGTTTCTCTTGCTCGATGACGCGCCGGACGAGCTCCGCTGACTTTCGCGAAACGTGGGCCGTGCCGACGAGGATGAACTCTCGCCCGTCGATCTTCAAGACGTGGACTTGATCGCGCGGGTAATCCCGCTCTCGACTCGCTGTATCAGGCGTTGAAATAGACACCTCCGTGGTGCTCGCGCAAAACATGCGACGGTAGCACAATCCACGGCGCAGCACCAAGAAGGCGCGGGGCGACCACTAGTGCTCGAACCCGCTAATCCTGTCGGTGAAGTCCTAGGCCATTTTTGGTGCTGACAAGGCGAGCCGACGACGTCATATCTAGATATGTCGAGGAGGAGCAACGCAGTCAGCGCCGAAAAGGGCCAGGAATTCACGGCAGGATTAGCGGGTTCGGGCACTAGCGCCTAGGCGGATCGAGGCGTATTCTAAAGGTGATCCTTTCAACTCAACCCAATCACTGCAGAGGGGCATCGATGGCCAATCCCGCCCATGAGACCCTATTGCGCCAAGGTGTATCCGAGTGGAACGACTGGCGCGCCCAAAACGCGAGCGTTACGCCGGACTTGACGGGTATCCGGATGGCCGCGGCCAAGCTGGACGGTGTCGACCTGAGCCATGCGCTCCTGCGGGGTTGCACGCTGATATGCTCGTCGCTCACCGGCGCCGACCTGAGCCATGCCGACCTGCGGGAGGCCAAGCTTCACGAGGTCGACCTCAGTGACGCCAACCTGCATCGTGCCGATCTAGCAGACTCGTCACTTGCCGGCGCCAAGCTTCGCCGCGCCCGCCTCGATGCCGCAAATCTGAGCCGAGCCAAGATAACCGTGGCGGATTTCCGCGAGGCCGATTTCAAGCACGCCCGGCTCATTGGCGCGGATTTGAGAGAGTCGCTCGGTATCCGAGCCAGCTTCGAGGGAGCCGACCTGACGAACACCTTACTCAGGCAATCGAACCTCGAGGGCTGTAACTTTAAACGCGTGCGCGGTCTCGACTCGCGGCAAATCGAGCTCGCCCGCTTGGACGCGGCAACGACGCTTCCCGAATCCTTGAACGATCCCATCAACGCGGAATCAATCGAATCACTTGCTCAGGCCCTTGAATCGCTGCGCGCTCGCGCCGCGGGCGATGCAGTTCTCGCGAACGACGTCTCGAGCTACCACACAGTCTTGGACCAACTCGACAGCAAGGGCATCAACACCCAGCGTGCCCGTATCGCAACATCCGAGCTCGTCCGGCCCGCCGCCACGACCACGAGCGAACAGTGGGTCGACGCGGCACTCTTTCGTCGCCGTGTGAGCTCTGTGTTGTCCGTCTTGAGGAAACCCCACGAATGAGATATTTCGTGCTACTCGGTCTCTTTTGTGTCTCCTCGGTTGCGCTGACGAAACCGAGCCGCCTATAAAGCCACCATCGAGCCGACAAGACGCCGCCACACGTATCTCGGAGACGGCGCTCGCGTCGCATTTTTTGAGAGTTCGCATCGCGTCGGACAAACATCGGGCACTGAACGGCGCGTATCCGAGCGAAGTGGGGGAGCTCGTGGATGGCGGACTCCTACACCCGGCTTCCAATCACGACTACCCGCCCGCAGCGGGAAAGCACTTGAAGATCTTTCCCGAGATTCACGTTGGCGAGCATCTCTAGGATGACGTCGACGCCCTTGCCGTCGGTGTGTTCCATAAGGGCGTCCAAGTAGCCCGAAACGCCGTGGTCAAGGACGTGATGCGCTCCTTCGCGCGCGACGAGCTCGCGCCCCTCGGCGGTTCCCGCGGTCCCGATGACGGTCATCCCCGCGGCTCGGGCCAGCTGCACTGCCGCGGTGCCGACGCCGCCGCTAGCACCGTGAACGAGCACGGTCTCTCCCGGCTGAGCATGGGCGCGCGCAAAGAGAGCGCGATGCGCTGTGCCATAGGGAACCGCGATCGCCGCACCTTCGGCAAAGGAAACGTTATCGGGTAGCAGGTAGAGATTCTCGCTATCGCAGACCGCGAGCTCCGCAGAGCTCCCCGTAGACGTGCCACCAAAGTAAACCCGCTCACCCGTGCCTTCGACGATGCCAGCGCCATCAAAGCCCGGCGTATGCGGAAGCTCGGGCTTGAACGCATAGGTTCCGGAGCGGATATACGTGTCGACCGGGTTGATACCAGCGGCTCGCGCGCGAACGAGAACTTGGCCGATGCCGGGCTCGGGCTCCGCTACGTTCTCGAGCTTCAGGACTTCGGGTCCTCCAAATTCGTGAAATCGGATGGCTTTCATGCGCAGAAATGTATCACTTCTGTGCCAGCATGAGGACGAAAGCGATCGCGAGCGCAAAGGTGCTGCCGCCGATCCCGAACCCGGTTGTCGCTGTGAGCAAGACCGAGCCGGCAATGATGAGACCGACAGCGGTGGCGAGCGCCGTCGGAAAGCCGACCGCGTTCGACCGCAGCTCGGTCACGCGCGCACCCTGGGGAAGGCTGCCCGAACCTCGTCGTAGAGGGGGCCGACATCGTTCTCGTAGCGTTTGGAAAAATGAAACGGCAAGAGCAGGCGAACGTCCGCCGTGGCGGCGATCTCGCCACAAGCCCGTGCCGTGAGGTGCTGCGTCGCTCGCGCAAGGTGTGCGTCGTTCGAATGGAAGCTCGCTTCGCAAATAAAGATAGCCGCGTCTTGCGCGAGCGCCGCCAGCTTTTCTCGGTTCGACGCGGTGTCGTCGAGATCGGTCGCATAGCACAGCTTGCTTCCTGGACGCTCGAGCACGAGCTCGCGCGCAAGCGCCTCCACGCACCGTGAGCTCCCATCCGGAAGCTCGACCTGGGCGCCGCGTTCGCCGCGATGAAGATGCGTCTTGAGCGTGCTCAGCCACGCGCCCGGCTCGTAACCGCTCTTGACGAGAGCGTCTTTTCTCACTTGAAACACACGCGCCTCCTCGAAGGCAAAGGCGAGAACCGGGATCCCGTGATCGAGGGTAGTCGCCCGCACGCGGAACGCTGCGTCGTCCACGAGAACGCCGTCGCGCAGCGGACGCGTCCCCAAAGGCTCGAGCCCGTCCACGCCGACTTTGAGACGATAGCTCACGGTCTCGCTCTCTCCCACCTCCGTGAGCTCGAAGACCGGCCCGCCCTTGCCGATCCGATCCCAATGGATACCGCCGAGCATCCCTCGGATATGCCCCACGAGTCCCGGTGGTCCGAAGAGGCGCCGCGGCACGGGCGAGCCGAGACACGAGCGCAAGAACCAGAGAAATCCGCCGATGTGATCGAAATGCGCGTGCGAGATGAAAACATCTGAGACTTGATGCACGATGCGCGCGGGAAGACGTGCGGAGTCACCGAGATCGAAGAGAAGGCTGCGCTTTAGATGGCGCAGTCGGATGTGGAGGAGCGGGTCGCCGAAGACGCCGTTCACGAGAGCGGCCTTGGCCGATGACAAACTCAGGGTCCGCGACGCCGTGGTGACGTAGTCCTTGACCTGTAGATCGGGCTGCGCCTCGTCCGCTGACATCGGGGCTCGGCGTTCCGTCGCCAGCAAACCGCCGGCCGACCGCCGAGCGTCCCGCGTCAAGAGTGCACGCACGTCCTGCTTGTTAAACGACGGAGCTTTCACGAGAAGCTCGTGTCCCTCGATCCCAAGAGCCTCGCCGAGCGCGAGCGTTCTCTGCTGCGCATCCAAGAGAGCAACTTGCCGTCCCGGCCACGCCGGAATCGCTTCGACCGGCGGGGGGGTGCCCAAAAGGCTCAGATCGTCCAATGAGACGACCGACGTCGTGGCTCCATCGAGATAGTCGTCCCAGAGACCTGTCCGGCCTGTACGGCCTGTACAGTCTGTCCGGTCACGCGACGAGTCCTGCTCACCCGCGACGCGGAGCCACTCGACACCGCCCGCCGCGAGCTCGTGAACGAGCGCCGCCTCTGCCTCGTCCAAGCCCAAGAGAACCGTTCCGGCACCGAGAAGCGTGATCGCGCCAGTGACGAGCTCTGCTGCCGCCATGCCGCGCGTGATACCGGGCAGCTGAACCAAAGCGTGGCCGGAAACGGCGCGCTGGAGCGCCATGAGAAGCGGCAGTCGGAACCTTGCCGCGTCGAGCGTGCAGAGAGCCTCGACACGGAGGAGCTTCCACCCTCCACCTTCATAGCGTCCGGTACCGATAGCCCCCGGGGCGCCGAACAGAGGAGCGCCGATGTCGGCGGTCACCACCTCGCGACCTGTGGCTCGCGCCAGCTCGGCCACGAAAGACCGCGAGACCCCGAGAAGGAGAACTGGGCCCGACGCGGATTGCAAGCGCTCCGCGACGACGTTAGGGGTCATCTATCGCGACGCCCTCTCGACGAGACGTCTCGGCAAAGGGAACGGCGCGAACATGGCGTCACCCTCGAGGATCTTCTCTTCGATCAACTCCAACGTGTTCCCGTCATAGATTTTGAGACGGTCGCCCACGCCCCCGACAATGAGCTTCGAGCCGTCCTCGGAAGCAACCCATCCCGTGTTCGCACGGCCCCG
The DNA here is from genome assembly GCA_965197495.1 of Candidatus Marinacidobacterales bacterium. Taxonomy (GTDB): domain Bacteria; phylum Acidobacteriota; class Vicinamibacteria; order Marinacidobacterales; family SMYC01; genus SMYC01. The sequence continues at coordinate 5,827,094 of OZ240210.1, read as the reverse complement.
CTCAAAGCCTTCTTTGTGCGCGAGGATCCGATGCGTTTCCATGTCCACGACCACCACGTCATGCCCGCCGATATAAAGGCGCTTTCTGTCCGGAGAGAAGGCAAGATGGACGATGTCCAACTTCGGTCCAATCTCGAAGCTGGACAGGCCGCGGCGCGCAGCATCGAAATGCACGACCCCGAAAGAGTCGCGCTCGATGACAGGGTCTTTGGTGAAATAGACGGCGTCGTAGCCAGACACCCACAACGAGGACGCGATCGGCCGCTAAAGCCGAAAGCGGCTCGAGCGCGGCCGTGAGCGCGAGAAGCAGGACGACTCTCTTCATGAGCTACTCACCTCCTGAGAATCGGATAAAACTGCGTGAACACGTTATCGACCGCGCCGTGCTCCTCATGGCAGTCGTAGCAGCGCGCTTTCGGAAAAGGTGACGCGGTCGCGCCCCTGAAGGTGACGTAGCCCCACGTTTCCTCGAACCGTTCGCTGTCTTTGATCGCCACCGAAAGTCCGACGAACGCGTCTTCGAAAAAGCCTCCGGTCAACTCGGACTTCGGCTCCCGTGTTCCCGCCTCGTAGGTCTCCATCGCAAGGATGGTCTTTTCCGGAAAGACACCGTGCTCCATGAAATAGGCGTAAGCCTCGGGCTGGATGTAGACGTTGTGAAAGCTACCCGGGCCTTCGTTTTCCGCCTCCCCGTCTTTCGCATAGCGGAGCCCGAGAGAAGCACCGACGAACACCCAGTGGCGGTAACCTTCGGGACGGAGCATGTCGCCCGCGGCGTCATATTCGGGGGCGGTCATGTCCTCGCGCTCGGTGGCTGCTTTCGAGACTTCGATGCCACAGCCGGCGCCGACCAAAAGAGCCAGCAGAAGCACAATTGAATGGATTTGCATGCCTCTATGTAACACGAAGAGGCAGCATCTGACTACGTCGCGACGAACCCTTTCGTAGTCCGGGCGCCGCCTACTGCACGCGCCAGTTACGGTCCATGAGTTCCGTTCCGCCGGCTGCGTGCGTCCTGTCATCGAACACGTGTGCGCAGACCTCGAGTAACACTTTAAGTCACTCCGCCCGGACCGAGTTGCTCTGCCGACTCAGCTCAGCCGCGGCGTTCTATCCGCATCCAAACCAAAGAATCGATCGCGACAGCGACGTCAGTCGGTTTTTGCGGGCTCGAGCTTCTTTCCGGGACGCGACGCATCTCGGTACATAATGTCGTAGCTCATACCGGGCGCGGTCGGGAGCTTCCTGACCATACGTTCGTACTCTTCGAGCACTTTCGGCACATAGTCGCGCGTCTCCGCCGACGCCCTATGGCTGCGGGCGCGATAGAAGCCGGCATTGACGGGGCGGCCGTTATATTCCGCGAGCGCCATCCCGACATCGTTGTAGGTCATCATGAGCACATCCAGATAGAGCGCCGCCATCTCGGTATTCCGGTGGGAGTCGTGCAGCATATCGTCGCTATAGGCCCAGCCGAGCATGCCCGCCAGCATCCGACCTGTTGAGGGCCAAATCTGGTAGAGGCCCCGCGCATCGGCATGACTGCGAGCGTCCGTCTGAAACCGGCTCTCCACAACGCCCACCGAGAGAAGAAGCACCGGATCCACGGAGGGATATTTGTCCGTAGCCGTGATCAGAAGCTCGGCATAGTTATAGGCTTCGCCGAGACTGATCTCTTCGTTCACGCGCAAGATCTCGTCGCGAATCCCGAGTAGAAGCTGTTGGCGCGTCGAGTCGAACTGAACGCTGGCCTTGAGCTCCTGCAAACCCGCTTGCATCTCGCCGACACTGTCCCGCAGGCGATCTTCGAGAACGATGGCGCGCTGGAAGGCGTACAAGGCTAGCCCGATCGCCGCAACGAAGAGCACGCACAGACTAAACAGGGCCGTCGACTGCCATGCCGTGCTTCGTGGCGGCGAGCGCCTCGGGAGCGGTGGCGGCTTACGGCGCTTTGCCGCGGGTCGCGACTCTTGCTTTTTTTTAGTTAGTACCCGTCCTGAAGCCTGTAAGGGATTGAGAAAAAAGGAGAAATCGCAAATTTAGGGCTAGTCTTCTGAGGGGGTGTCGATTAGGATCGTGTCGTTGAAAACATCCGATTCTAAATGACTTAACTCCAAAGGAGACCAGCCCTAAATGCGAAAAACGATCAACCCACAGCCAAATCTACGTGAGCCCTGCTGGAGCTGGAGCACGCACGCGAACTCGAAACGATCTCGTCGCTACTCGATGCCCATCCTAAGCTCAATGAGCTGGTACTGCAAGACCTAAGGTCGGTCACCCCACCGGCAGGGAGCGATGCTGGTCGTGGGGGAATGAGCGCGGAGCAGGTTCTCCGGGCGTTGTTGGTGAAGCAGCTGAATCAGTTCACCTATCGGGAGCTGGCGTTTCACTTGGCAGACTCTCGAAGCTATCGGACGTTTTGCCAGCTCGGCATCATAGAGCCGACCCCGTCGAAGTCGACCCTAGCAGCAAACATCAAAGCCGTGAAGTTCGAAACGCTGGAGCAGATCAACCGAGAGCTGGTGAGCGTTGCCGAGGATGCTGGGATCGAAAAGGGAAGAAAAGTACGAGTGGACTGCACGGTAGTGGAATCAAACATTCATCCGCCTACAGACTCCGAGCTTCTTTATGACTGTGTTCGGGTTCTCACTCGCGTGATGTGCCGAGCTCGCGAACTGCTGGGTACAGTAGTGGTCTTCGGCAATCGAACGCGTCGAGCGAAGAGACGTCGACTGGGAGTTCTGAACGCGAAGGATAAGCAACAAAGGCGTCGCGTCTATCGAGATCTACTGAAGGTGACGGAAGAAACCTATCGCTCCGCTCAACGCGTTGCAGAACAGTTGGAAGAGTCGGGCTTGACCGAGCCTGTGAAGCGAGCGAGCGCGGAGAGGATCGCCGCGGATTTTGAGCACTTTCTCGTCCTCGCCAAGAAAGTCATCAACCAAACCCAACGCCGAGTGATCGACGAAGAGCGTGTGCCTGCGGAGGAAAAGGTCGTTTCTATCTTCGAAGAACACACCGACATTATTCGCAAAGACCGGCGCGAGACTCTCTACGGCCACAAGGTGTGTATGACTGGTGGCTCGTCCTCGATGATTTTGGATTGCGTGATCTTGGATGGGAATCCGTCCGATTCAACTCTCGCGGAAACCATGATCGACCGTCAAGTCGAACTCTACGAACGGGCCCCGCGCCAGGTTGCCTACGATGGCGCGTTTTCTTCAAAGGCAAACTTGGAAGCCATCAAAGGCAAGGGAGTTGAAGATGTTGCCTTTACCAAGGCTCATTTCGCGGTGACCGATATGGTCAAGAGTTCCTGGGTCTATCAACGCCTGCGGCGATTTCGCTGCGGAATCGAAGGCGTCATTTCGTTCTTGAAACGAGTCTTTGGTCTCGACCGATGCACATGGCGCTCATTGCCTTCTTTTAAATCGTACGTATGGAGTTCCATTATCACCTGCAACCTACTGATGATGGCAAGACACTTATTACGATAACAACTATTACTCTTCCGCCCCTTATAGCCATGGATTGCTAACAATTCGCCTCTCGTTTCGTCCAAGATTTTCATTCGCTCTCAACCCCACGAAGCCCCTTCCGAAAACGTATAATACCCACATCTTCGATAGGTCTCTCGCACACCAAAAGTTATGGTGTTTCTGGACAGGAACTAGTTAGCTCGAGCAACTCTCCCCGCGCTTCGATGAGGTTAAGCATTGGGAAAACCTCCCTCTAATTGACTCGATGAAAATAGAATTTTGCTATCTGATCAGTATGCCGGGCAGGGCCAAAACGCGCAACTCAACCGCGATAAATTCCGTTCGCGACCAGGACGCGATATGCGGGGAACATCATGGACGTGTTTCCCAACAGTCGACCGCCGAAAAGAGCCAAAACGGCGCCAACAACACCCACCAAGTCCAGCACGCGGATGGTGAGGAACAAGAGCCCCACGATGGCAGTGACCTCGATGAGGGTCGCGACGGTGACAGGGCGCGTATAGCGGCCGAAGACCAAGATGGAACGTTGAAATGCCAGGAGCACCGAGAAGAACGGGATCAAGCTGAACAACCGCAATGGGCGCACCGACAGTTCCACGAGCTCTTTCGAGAGTCCCGAAACAGTTTGGAACCAGACCCCCGCGAGCGGCGTGAACGCGATGACGACGAGTCCTACCGTCGCCGACACCCCAAGCGCGAACGCGAAGCGCGCGATGAGGCGAAAGTTCTCGCGCGTGCCGTCGAGCAGAGTGATCGCTACCTCCTGGTACGAAAGCGCCATGCTGCGAAAGATGAACGTGAGGGCGGTGACCACCGGGTAGACGGCGAGAGATTCGAGCGCCAACCGGCTCTGTCCGAGAGCGAACGTCACCATCGGATGAACGGCGAGCGAGACCGCGGACGTCAAGGCCAAAGGCCAATAGAAGTCGGCGATACGCCGATAGGTCAACACGTCCCGGCTAGGTTCGAGCGCTCGAATGCGGTCGGGAATGCCGTGTGCCATGAGCCTCGTCGCCACCGACTCGAAGACGACACCCAACGAGAGCGACGCTGCGCCCACGAGCGCACCTTCTAGCCGGAAATGAACATAGAGCACGACAGCCGTCGCGGCCATAGTCACGACCCGAACCCCCGTGCCATAGGCGACGCGCCGCGTCATCTCGTGGCGGATGAGAAGACCCTGGTAAAAGCGCCGATAGCCGATCGCAGCCGGCCATGGAAGTAGGAGCACCAGAGACTGATGCGTCAAGACCAGAACCTCGCCCGGAAGGGCAAGAACGTCCTCCGCGAGCCAGTCGAACACCGGCTGCCAAATCACGACGAACATGAGAAGCGTGATCAGAAGATTGAGTACATAGCTGAAGTTCCGCAGCTTTCGGAACGACTCCCAATCCTCGACGAGCGCGGTCGCCGCGCTCAGGATCATGATGATCGGCGATTCGACGATAAGGGCGAGCGCAAAGGCGACGCCATAGGCGGCGAGATTGACCGTGGGCTCGTCCAGGCGCGCGATCACCGCGGCAAGGAACGGTCCCTCGGCCGACATCATCAGCCAGGTGGCCGCGAGCGGCACCCAGAGACGAAAAATTCTTTCGTACGTTACAGCGATGGGCGCTGGCATCGGTCATTGGGGGAGCTGGAGCTGGAACGCGCTCGCGAGGCTGTCTGCGACCGCGAGACCATCGATGGTAGGCGAGAGGCGGCGGCCCTCGAGCTCGACGAGACCTTCGTCCGAGAGCCAGCTCACGAGCTCACGATTCGTCTCAAGTAGATCGACGCCGAATTTTGTCTCGAGGGTCTCGAAATCGACGCCGTCCTTCGTCCGGAATCGGAGCATGAGCGCTTCGAGGAGGAGGTCCTCGTCACCAAGCACTTCACTCCCCTCGACCGGGCTTTCGTCTCGCTCGAGATGCTTCTCCCACGCGAAGAACGAGCGCACATTCCACGAACGGCTCCGCCCGTCAAACGCGTGTGCCGACGGCCCTACGCCGAGGTAGGGCGTGTGGTTCCAGTACTTCTCGTTGTGACGCGAGCGATGCTCGAGGCCGCGCGCGAAGTTCGACACCTCGTAGCCGTCATAACCCTCAGCGCCGAGCACGCGATGGGACTCGCGAAAGAGCACCCCTTGCATCGTGTCATCCAACTCGACGAGGCGACCCTCTCTCTTTCGGCGCCCGAACATGGTCTTTGCGTGGACCGTGAGCTGGTAGCAGCTCACGTGATCGGGCTCGAGCGCGAGCGCGTCTTCGAGCTCCAGCCGCCAATCCGAGAGCGCCTGCCCGGGCCATCCAAAAATCAAGTCGATCGAGACAGTGTGAAAAGAAGCCGCCTTCGCGACCTCGAGCGCACGGCGCGACGCATCCGCCGAATGGCGTCTTCCGAGCAGCGCGAGTGCTTTGTCCTGAAAGGACTGAATCCCGAGACTGAGCGTATCGACACCGAGCTCCTTCCAGGCCGCAACCGCATCCTCGTGGACGTCCTCAGGATTGGCCTCGAGAAACACCCGCGCCCCGGAAGCAAGCTGTGCTGCGCCCAGGATCGCGCCAAGCCCATCGGGCTCCAAAAGCGAAGGCGTTCCGCCCCCGAAATAAAGCGTGTCATAGGCGGCGGGCCCTTGCCGGGTCTCGAGCTCCCGCAGAAGGCTTTTCGTGTAGCGCGCGCGCCGGTTCGCGAATGTATCCGTCACGACCGCAAAGTCACAATAGGGGCAGATGGCCGAGCAAAAAGGAACGTGCACGTAGAGCCCCGGCTCACTCATCCGACTTGAGCACGGCGACGAAGGCCGATTGGGGGATCTCGACCGCGCCCACCATCTTCATGCGCTTTTTGCCCTCTTTTTGCTTCTCGATCAGCTTTCTCTTTCGAGTGATGTCGCCGCCATAGCACTTCGCGGTGACGTCTTTGCGATAGGCGTTGATCGTCGTGCGCGCGATGATCTTGGCGCCAATCGCACCCTGGATGGCAATTTTGAACTGCTGCTTGGGGATCGTCTCGGCAAGGCGCTCGCAATAGCGAAGTGCGCGCGCCCGCGCCTTGTCTTCGTGCACGAGCTGCGACAAAGCGTCGACCTTCTCGCTGTTGACAAGGATGTCGACTTTCACAATCTTGGTCTCGCGATAGTCGAGCATCTCGTAGTCGAACGAGCCGTAGCCCTGAGTGACGGTCTTGAGACGATCGTAGAAATCGAAGAGCACTTCCGCGAGCGGAAGCTCGGAGGTGAGCTCGACCCGCCCGACGGATAGATAGTTGAACGTCGAGCTCGAGCCACGCCGATCGCGGCAGAGCTCCATGATGACGCCGACATAGCGCTCCGGCATCATGATCGAGACCTTGATGAAAGGCTCTTCGGTCCGGGAAATCTTCATCACGTCAGGATAGTCGCTCGGGTTGTCGATCATGGTCGTCTCGCCGTCGTCGAGCGTGATGCGATAGCGAACCGAGGGCGCCGACAGCAGAAGCGACAGGTCGTATTCTCGCCGCAAGCGCTCCTGGATGACGTCGAGATGCAAGAGACCCAGAAAACCGCAGCGAAAGCCGAAACCGAGGGCCGCCGAGGAGTCTTTCTCGAAAGTCAACGCGGGATCGTTCAGCGCGAGCTTGTCGAGCGCTTTCGTCAAGTCTTCGTAGTCGTCAGTCGACATCGGATAGATCGACGAGAAAACGACGGGCCTCGCTTCCTTGTAGCCCGGCAGCGGATCCGCGGCCGGGTTGGTAATGTCGGTGATCGTATCTCCGATCGCGATGTCGCGGATGGTCTTGATATTGGCGATCACATAGCCCACCGCGCCCGCTGCGAGCTCCTTCGTCTTGACGCGTTTGAGCTGCAACAGGCCGACTTCTTCGATGTCGTACTCCTTTCCCGTGTGCATCAAGCGGATGGTCTGTCTTGGTGCGAGCGTGCCTTCTTTGACGCGGCACAGCACGACGACGCCGCGATAAGCGTCATATTGGGCGTCGAAGATCAACGCTTGCGTCGGGTTTTCCGAGTCCCCCGAGGGTGCCGGGAGCTTCTCCACGATCGCTTCGAGAAGCTCGTCGATCCCCTGCCCTAGCTTGGCGGAGACCGGAACGGCCTCGAAAGGGTCAAGCCCCAAATCCGCATCGATCTCTTCGCGCGCACGGTCGATATCAGCAGCCGGCAGGTCGATCTTATTGATGACTGGAAGTATTTCTAGCTCGTACTCCATGGCCAAGTAGAGATTCGCAACCGTTTGCGCTTCCACGCCCTGTGAGGCATCGACGAGGATGAGCGCGCCTTCACACGACATGAGAGAGCGCCGGACTTCGTGCGAGAAGTCCACGTGACCGGGAGTATCGATGAGATTGAGCTGGTACTGCTTGCCGTCCTTGGCGTCATAGATGAGCGTGACGGTGTTGCTCTTGATGGTGATGCCTCGCTCGCGCTCGAGCTCCATCGAGTCGAGAATCTGGTCGCGGAACTCGCGTTCGGCGACGCCCCCGCAGCGCTGAATGAGCCGATCGGCGAGGGTCGACTTCCCGTGGTCGATATGCGCGATGATGCAGAAATTGCGTACCTGTTTGAGCGGCATGGTCGGCTAAACCGTTAATTTTAGCACGGATATATGTTCACGCTTGACGAGACCGGCCATCTCGTAATAAATGAGACCCTGGCGTACTTCAAAATTCAAGGCTGGAGGCACTATGGAAAGTTATCTCGGTAGATTCTCGGGAATCATTTACGCGGCACTTCGGATCGTGACGGGGCTGATGTTCGCCCAGCACGGCGCTCAGAAGCTCTTCGGGTTTCTCGGTGGTTTTGGCCCGGACGGCGGCACGGCGCCTTTCCTCGGTCTCTTTTTCTTCGCGGGCCTCATCGAGCTCTTTGGAGGTCTACTGATCGCGGTGGGCTTCAAAACGAGCTGGGTCGCGTTCCTCGCGAGCGGAGAAATGGCCGTCGCTTATTTCATGGCGCATGCGTCCCGAGCACTCTTCCCCATCCAGAACCGCGGCGAGCTCCCCGTGCTCTACGCCTTCCTGTTCTTGTATATCGCTGCCCACGGCGCCGGCATGCTGAGCGTCGACGCGAAGTTCGGGACCTCGAAAAAGCAGGAGCACACACCCGCCACGGCTTGAGCCGTGTGATAGCTGGACCTTGCTGACGAGAGCGACACGCAGCACGTTTCCCGTGGCGAACGACACGCACCGCAAAAGCGCAAACAATCGGTTTTTGCAGACGGACGTCCCGATCGCGGTGGGCGATTGGGCGCGCCCGTGAGGCATTACCAGCCCACTCGATGCGTAATCGTGACTCCTTTGTCCGCTAGCTCCGAGACGATCGCGTCGTAGCGATCCCCGAGAAAGATCTCCTCGGGGAACAACACGCCGCGCGTCGCTATCGAACCCGATGCAATACGTCGCGCCGCGCAAGCGGCGGTGAACCCCGCCGTGCGCGCCATCGCGGTGTTTCCCGTCGCGGGATCGAAGAAATCGATGAGCTCGAACGTATGTGCGCGCGGCTCCCCATCCTTACGACCCTGAACGAGCACACTCAAGACGAGAATGTCGCTCGCTGGCCCGAGCTTCAGACGGTCCTCGAGCACTTTTTGCAAGAACACGACGGGAGGAACGCTCGTGCCAAAAACGTCGACGGGGCGGCGCTCGAAAAGGCCGCATGCCTGAAGCAGCTGGATAGCCGCGACATGCCCCCGATAGCGAAGGGTCTTCTCGTAGAGATCGTCGCGCACGCGGTCGCCAACCGTCATGGCAAGCGAGCCGAGACCGTCCGTATAGAACGTCTCAAGCACACCGATGGGCACGGGGAATTCGAGCTCTTCGAGACCGGTCAGGGGCTCGACCTCGACCGGCTCGCCACCGAGTCGGATGGTGGCCGGGCGCCGATAGGCGCCGAAAACACTCTCGAGTAGGTACACCGTCTCGTAGTAAAGCGGCGGTCGCGGCTCGCGCGGTATGCCTCCGACATAGATGACGGCGCGATCGGTCTCGTCGAGAAGCTCCATCCCGCGTCCGACACAGAAATTGCTGATACCGGGCGCCACACCGCAGCCAGGCACGATGGTCGCGCCCTTGGAACGCGCCTCGCCGTCGAGAGCGCGCCGTTTGGAAGGAGCCTCTCCGACGAGATCGACCAGCGAAGTCCCGGACGCCACCGCTGCCTCGACGAGCGGCAGACTCAGCGCATGCGGCAGCGCGCCCACGGCCACGTCGTGTCCTGCCATCGCGAGCTTCGTCGCTTCACCATCCGTGGCTTCGACGCGCGCGACGCGAAGACGATCGCTGGCGATTTCGGCAGAGGCTTCTCGCAGAAGCTCCTCACTCCAATCGAGGAGCGAGACGTTCGCGTCGGTCTCCGAGTCAATCAGATCCTTCGCGACCACGCGCCCCATCATCCCGGCGCCAAACACGGCCCATCGCGTCATCATGTCGCGGCCATGAATCCAACGAGCAAATAAAGCGCCGAGGCGACCGCGGCCACGACGAGCGCATAGGGAGCTGCGTCTCGACGTAATCGATATGATCGCAGGCCGCCCCGAGGGACGAGAGCACAGTCGTATCCGAAAGCGGCGCGACGTAGTCCCCGAAGACGCCTCCGCCGGCGACCGCGGCAAAGGACACCACCACGAGCGTGCTCATCACGTCCCCGCTCATTTGATAGGCCAAGTCCGACGAATAACGGGCTGAAATAGTCGCTGAAAAGATGAAGAGCCCCAACCCCCAGCCGAGAACGCTCACCTCCTTGCGCGACGTCACCCACTACCCCACGCGGGCGGTGAACATCCCGACGGCGCCGCTCCTTTGAAAAAAACGCGACGAGGACGCCAATGCAGAGCTCGATGGCACACACTCAAATGAAGTCTTCGTTCCCGAGTGCGCGGGTCACGAGCCCTGGGAAGCCTTGCGGTCCAAGGCCCATCAGGAGCGTGCCGGCAAAACAGGCCACCGCAAGACTCGTCGCGGCGTCGCGCGTGATGAACGCCAACACCACGGCCAGAACAGGGGGTATGACGGAGATCCAGCTCGGCGTCATGGAGCGACAGTCTACTCGATGACGTCGCGTCATTGCTCCACAGGCTCGAGAAGAAGTCGGACTTCGACGCGGAAGCGAAAAAGTGTTTGAAGGCCGCCTTTGACGGGGACGCATGAAGGCCTCGCGCTCGCGGAGCTTCCTCGAACTCGCCCGCATCAACCCCCTGACACCGCATCTTGACGGCGGCCTCCCCGCGTAGTATCACTACTCCATGAAGCGATATGTCATCGAGCGCGACATTCCAGACATAGGTAGCGCGGATCGCGACGCGCTGCGCGGTGCGGCCAAGAAATCGAACAGCGTTCTAGCCGAGCTCGCGCCCGATATCCAGTGGATCGAGTCCTATGTGGCGGGTGACAAGACGTTTTGCGTCTACATGGCCAAGGACGAGGACATCATCCACGAACATGCGCGCCGAAGTGGATTCCCAGCGACGACGATTACCGAGATCCGCAAGATGATCGACCCGACGACCGAGCACGAATAATAAAAATTGGCGACGATTTTAGCCACAGATTCTGCCGAAGAGCCAATTTGATTAGAAGCGCAACGCAAAGGCGGAAAAGGGAAGAAAAAGAGAAGAGCGGATCAATAATAAGAAAAGCGTAACGCAAAGGCGCAAAGAAAAAAAAGCAAGAACTGAAAGGGAATGTAAAAGAAAACAGGAAGAAGAAGCGATAGCGAAGCCTTGATTCGCTATCGTCGTCGGTTTTTGTTATTTCTTTCTTTTCCTTTGCGCCTTTGCGGCTTTGCGCCTTTGCGTTACGCTTTTGTTAATATTGATCCGCTTTTTTCTTTCTCTTTCTGCCTCCTGAACCTATTTGCGCGCTCGCGGCGTCAGCGACGTTTCCTTGCGCTCTCCGTCCCGTTCATACACGACCTTGATCGGCTCGCCGATCTTCACCACGTCGAGAGCATAAGTGTAATCGTAGATATTGGTGATCGTTTGTCCCGCGAGCTCGACGATGCTCGGAGTTACCAAGACCCACTCCAGACCTTACGTCTCGAACGACAATCCCTACTCCGAGTCCCAGTTCAAGACGATGAAGTACTGCCCTCAGTTTCCGAGCCGTTTTGGTTCCGCCGAAGACGGCCGGCTGTTCTGTGGCGGTTTCTTCGACTACTACAACTACGAGCACCGGCACTCAGGAATCGGCTTCATGACGCCGGCCGACGTTCACTATGGTCGCGCCGAACAGCTCACCACCGCTCGGCGCCAGATCCTTCTCGAAGCTCATCGGACTCATCCCGAACGCTTCGTTCGCGGAACGCCACAACCTCCCGTTTTGCCTCCTCAGGCTTGGATCAACCCGCCGACGGAGAAAACGACGCTCCTGAATGCCGCACAAGCCACATCTCGCGGCGGCGTCCATACCTGGGGTACCCCCTTTTTCTGCTCCACGAAACGAGATCTCGATCGATGCAGATGTGGACCGCACCGGCGCCACGAGCCTCCCGACGCTAATCGAGGCTCACTAAATGCAGCTCGCGAAGTGTCTCAAAGTTGTTGACACGTACCGGTCGGAGGGAGCGGACCACCCTCCTAAGGCCAAGTCTAAGGAAAGCGACGAGCCCGTGTCGCGCACACCAGCGGTGAACTCGAAAGGCAGCTGGAACGAGCTTCGTCCAGGTAGTGGCGAAGCACCGAGGCGCTCAAGCTCTTTAATAATGTAGTCGGCCGCCATCCGGGCGCCGTCCGAGCCCGTGAGCCGTCCGCCCATGGCCTCGGAAGCGAGGGTCGTCACGTGGGTCTTGATGTCCTCGGCGATGGATGCCGACGCGGTCAGCAAACACAAAGCGACAACACTTAGTTTCATCACTCGTCCTTCGAGGCGCGAGGAGGCACCGCCTTCAGCGCTTCGAGCGCCTTTTCGTGGTTCCAGCTCGCGAGATAGATCTGCCCGCCGCCGCCGCCATCGCGGCTCGACGTCCAAGCGAGCTTGGTCCCGTCCGGCGAAGGCACGGGAAGCCCATCGAAGCCGTCGGTATAGGTGATCCGAACGGGCTCTTTCTTTCCTTCAAAGTCGACCATGAAGACCTCGAAATTCGCGAAGCCGAGCTTGTTGGCCGCGAAGAGGATGTACTCGCCCGAGGGATGGGTATAGGGCGCCCAGCTCATCGAGCTGAAGCTCGTGATCTGTTGCTGCTCGGTTCCGTCCGGCTTCATCGTCCAGATATCGGCAATGAGCCCTTCCTCGTCGAACCGACGCCACACGACACGCTCACCATCAGTGCTAAAAAACGGCCCCCCGTCATAGCCAAGGACGTCAGTGAGCCGAGTTTGCTCCGAGCCGTCCGCGCGCATGATATAGATCTCCCCGAAATTAGAGGGGTTCAGCTCGAGCGTCTTCTGCTCGTCCGCGCTCAGCTCGCGGCCATAGGCGTCGCGCATCGAGGTGAACACTATCCACGCGCCGTCGGGAGAGTAGCTCGCTTCCGCGTCGTAGCCGCGCGCGTGCGTCAAACGTACTAGCTCTCCGGTGTCGTTCTGAAAGACGTAAATCTCCATCTCCGGATCGTAGTCCCAGGAATAGCGTCGCTCTTGCCCCGACGCGCGGAAGTCGAGCTCTTCTTTTTGAAACTCCTTAGACCGCGGGTCGTGATGGGTCGAGCCGAAAAGGATGTTTCCCGTCCCTGACTGAATGAACGCGCACGTCGTTTTTCCGTGGCCCGGCGAGATGCGCCGGGTATCGCCGTTCGCCAGGTCCAGCTCGTAGATCTGATAGAACGGGTTGCCAGACTCGCGCTCGCTCTGAAACACCATGCGGGTGCCGTCCGGCGAGAAATAGCCCTCCCCGGCGCGACGCCCTTCGAACGTCAGTCGCCACGTCCGTGTCAAGAAATCGCTCTCGGTGTAGTCCTGTGCACCGAGGCTAACGACGCTAAATGGGAACAAAAGGAACCATAGCGTCTTATTCATCTTCATCAGCGCCATTCTACTAAAAGCCTCGACTCGAAAGTCTTCGCCTTTCGGGAAAGCGCTGAGAAAGAAGAAGATCATGAGCGTGAACGGAATTTTGAACAAAGTACTCGTACAGGCGCTCAAGTTCACGCCGATACGGGTACGCCAAGCGATCAACAAGATACTCGTCGGAACCCCTGAAAAGCGCTTTGCGGCGAACCGCGCCTAGATAGATACTCGCAGATCAACGGGCATTCTGGACGGACCCTCAAATAGAATCGCAGGAAGGAATCGTTCGCCGCAAGAGCCCAGCCGTGACGCCTCGCGCGAGGCGTCGGCTTCCTGAGTTGTCGTGTCGCGGAAAGCCATGCTCTGCAATGTCAACTTTCTGCTCCACACCGGGTCGCGGCGGGATCAGGGTGAGATTGAAGAGTACGCGGTATCTGACAAAGCCACCTCTTGCTCTAGCTGCTGCAGGCGCTTGTCGATCAAGCTCCTGCGAACCCTGGACGACACAGCACCCATCATTTCTCTTGCTTTCCGCATACTGAAGCTTGGCGCCAGCTCTAACTCCGGGAGCGCGGCAAACAGACGCGACTTCGCCGGGGCTAGATACAAGAAATCAATCAGTGCTTTCTCCGGCACTGCCATCGCAACGCCGTTATGCCCTGCCTCCTCGTATCCAAAGAAGAAGGAAGGCGCGACATGATGGATAGAGAACGTACCAAGTGGGGTCCTGTAACTCCGCGTCCGTGCCGGTGAGACGCAGTATGTAACGCTCGAGATCTGTGAAATCATGCCGTGGTAGTAAAGGGTGCTCTGAAGAGATACGTAACTTGGGAATGGCGCTGTGAGGAACCTTGGCAGCGTGAGCGGATCCAGCTCTCCGGCGAGAACCCACAAACCGCGTTTGACTCGCACGACGTGACCGGAATCAGCCAGACGCGACAACAGCTTGCTCGCATGACTCTTTTCCAGGTCCAACAACCCCATCACATCTGCCGTTGTTAGAACGGCCTGCCGGCTCCTCTTGATCTCAGCCAGCGCGGCGATAAGCTTCATTTTCCCCCGCCGCTACTGAGCGCGTCTACGACTCTGAGCACAGCATCTTCCCATACGGGTTCGGAGTCATACTGTGCCTGATGTTCTGGATCGAGATACGACAGCACCTGGGCCTTGAATACGTCAAAGGTGACGGACATCGCGTTCGACTCGGCTTCAGCAAGACGGGCGCTCAGTGCTCGATTCGAAATACGCCGGTCGACTCCTGAATTCAGAAGGAGGTTGAGATCGAAAATATCTCTAGCCTGCGTCGCCGTTCTCGTTATCAGAGCTTCGACTTTCTGCTCGTATGCTGCATGGGCATCGTAGTGATTGGCCCTAATAGGAGTTAGCTGGTGAACCCTTATCACCTCCGGATCCAATGCTTCGAAAACGGCGCCCCTCTTCATGCCCCTTCTCGAGAACTCCAGTTTCGTGTGGCGCAAGACATCCGAATCCGGAACTGCCAAGCCAAGCTTCCACCGCTGAGTCGTCTCGGTCTGCTTTGGCGCTGACCAGCGTTCTATGGCGATCCCGCGCACGCGAAGAATGTCACGAAACGGTGTCGAATCGAGGAGGTCACTCACGGTCTCCTCGAGTTTTTCCCTGGCGATCTTTTGAACGTCCAGTTCCATGTCCTCTGAATACGGGTCCGCACGGATGTAATCAGAAAGGTGAAGAGCTCGATCTCTTCATCTTCGGTCAGGACGGCATCAGAATTGGTCATGGATCCTCCTCGTCCGGTTGCGCATTCTATCGCTCCGGGTCGTTTCGTATCGAACCCGAGCCTTGACTCCAAAGGCTTCGAGACAAACAATCTCGATGCACGATGAGTTACAAGAGCTTACGCGGCGCCCTTGACGACCTCGAACGACACGGCCAGCTCGCACGAGTAGAGGAGGAGGTCGACCCTCACTTGGAGATGGCCGAGGTTCAAAGACGCGCCTACCTTGCTGAAGCGCCCGCCATCCTCTTCGAGAACGTGAAGGGCTCGCCCTTCCAAGCAGTGTCCAATCTCTTCGGTACCCTCGAGCGCGCTCGCTTCTTGTTCCGAGACACGCTCGCGCGCGTCCAGAAAGTCATCCAGCTCAAAGCCGATCCGTCGCACGCGTGGCGCCACCCCTTCGCCTACGCGTCCGCACCATTGACCGGGATCTCGTCTCTGCCGAAATCGGTATCGAGCGGCCCGGTCTTGCAACACCGCACCGACATCGCGTCGCTTCCCGCCATTCAAAGCTGGCCGGATGACGGGGGTCCGTTCATTACGCTCCCCCAGGTCTACACGGAGGATCCGGATGGCCGAGGTGTGATGCGCTCGAATATCGGCATGTATCGGGTGCAACTGGCTGGCAACGACTACGAGCCGCAAAAAGAAGTCGGCCTTCACTATCAGATCCATCGCGGTATCGGTGTTCACCACGCGGCCGCGCTTCGTCGTAGCGAGCCGCTCGAGGTGAGCATCTTCGTCGGAGGGCCGCCGGCGCATACGCTCGCGGCCGTCATGCCCCTCCCCGAAGGCTTGAGCGAGCTTCTTTTCGCGGGCATGTTGAACGGGCGGCGTTTCAGGATCGCGCGACGCGACGGTTTTGCGATCGCGACCGAAGCGGACTTCGTCATCACTGGGCGCGTCCATCCGGAGCGGCGCACGCTTCCCGAAGGCCCTTTCGGAGACCACCTCGGTTATTACAGCCTCGTGCACGACTTCCCCGTTCTCGACGTCGCGTCCGTCTATCACCGCGAAGGCGCTGTCTGGCCGTTCACCGTCGTGGGACGGCCACCGCAAGAAGACACGACGTTCGGCAAGCTCATCCACGAGATCACCGCACCCATGGTGCCCGTCGAGCTTCCAGGAGTGAAGGCCATGCACGCCGTGGACGCCGCGGGGGTCCATCCCCTTCTACTCGCCATCGGGAGCGAGCGCTACGTTCCGTACGGCGAGCGCGTCCCTCAGGAGCTCCTCACGAACGCCAACTCCATTCTGGGTTTTGGCCAGGCGTCGCTCGCCAAATATTTGATGATCGTCGCGAAAGAGGACGACCCGGAATTGGATCTAGATGACATCGAGCGGTTTCTGATACATCTCTTGGAACGTGTCGATTTCCGCCGTGATCTGCATTTCCAAACGCGCACGACGATCGATACCCTCGACTATTCCGGGACGGATCTCAACGCGGGCTCCAAGCTCGTCATTGCCGCCGCCGGTGCGAAAAAGCGAAGCCTTGCGCGCAAGCTGCCCGAGCTTTCGTTGCCGTCCGCATGTCGCGACAGAGCGTTGGCCCTACCTGGCGTGCTCGTGCTCCAGGCGGCTCCGTTCCCAGGCTATGACGCGATCGCACGCGAGATGACGGAGCTCGCGAGCCATCTTGCGAGCCAGCCGCTCGACGAGCTTCCGCTCGTGGTGCTTGTCGACGACGCCGCCTTCACTGCTACGAGCTCGAGAAATTTCTTGTGGGTGACGTTTACCCGCTCGAACCCGTCGCACGATGTGCACGGTGTCAAGAGCTTCACAGCGCACAAACATTGGGGCTGCGAGAAGTCTCTCATCATCGACGCGCGCTTGAAGCCGCATCACGCCCCGCCTTTGATAGAAGACCCCAAAGTCACGAAACGCGTTGACGAGCTCGCGGCGCCCGGAGGAAGCTTGCACGGCGTCCTATAATCGATACACTTGTCTTATTCACGGAGGTTAACCATGTACGTTCGAATTCTGGCCACCTTGTCGCTCCTCGCCATCGGGAGCGTCGCCTTTGCCGCGTCCGAGTCGAACCGCCTTACCGTCGATCGCTATCTCGATTGGGAAGACGTCGCGCGTCCCGCGCTTTCGCCCGACGGCCGGCAAGTTCTCTACGAACGACGTTGGGTCGACGCCGTTCACGACCGCTGGGAATCGTCGCTCTGGATCATGGACGCCAACGGTTCGCGGAACCGCTTCCTCATCAAAGGCTCGTCCCCGCGCTGGTCGCCCGACGGGACACGCATCGCCTTTCTGGCCGAAGGCAAGCCCGAAGGCACGCAGCTTTTCGTCCGCTGGATGGACGCGGAAGGCGCGGTGAGCCAGGTGACCCGCGTGCGCGAGACACCGTCCAACATTTCGTGGTCGCCCGACGGAGGCTCCCTCGCGTTCCAGATGGTCGTGCCGCCCGAGAAGGACGGGCGCTTCGACATCGACATGCCGAAGCCGCCCGAAGGCGCCGATTGGACAGGTCCTCCCAGGATTGTGGAGCGGCTCGATTACCGCCGCGACCGCATCGGCTACTTTCCTGCCGGGTTCCGGCACCTCTTTATCGTGGACGCCGATGGCGGCACGCCTCACGCCGTCACTGACGGCGACTGGCATCACGACGACTATCGCTTTATGCCCGACGGACGCTCGCTCGTCTTCCGCTCGCTGCGCGTCGATGATGCCGAGCATCAGTGGCGCGAGTCCGAAATCTACAAGGCGGACATCGCCACTGGAGAGATACAGCAACTTACGCGACGTGCCGGGCCCGATCGCGGCCCCGTCCCCTCACCGGACGGCAGTCACATCGCGTATCTCGGGCACGACATGTCAGACGACACTTACACCGAGGAAGGCCTCTATGTCATGGCATCGGACGGGTCCGCGCCCTACGTGATCGCGACGGAGATGGGGCGGCGTCCGGGCAATCTCGAATGGGCGGAGGACGGAAGCGGTATCTATTTCACCGCCCAGGTCCAAGGGACATCGAATTTGTATTTCGCGCCTCTCGACGGAACACCGCGCCAAATCACGAGCGGCAACCATATGGTGAACGTGACCGACATCGAGGCAGGCCGTGCCGTGGGGACATTGAGCAGCTACGCCGTGCCCAAGAACCTCGTCACTTTCGAGCTCGAGAGGCCTGCCGAGCTTACGACGCTTCACGTGACGAATCGCGGCGTTCTCGCAGAAGTGGAGCTCGGAGAAGTGGAAGAGCTCTGGTACAGCTCCGTCGACGATCTTCGGATCCATGGATGGATCGTGAAACCGCCGGATTTCGATCCGAACAAGAAGTACCCGCTCATCCTTCGCATCCATGGCGGCCCGCACGCGATGTATCACGCGGGCTTCGATTTCAAAAATCAGAACCACGCGGCCAACGGTTATGTCGTGCTCTATACCAATCCCCGTGGAAGCTCCGGTTATGGCAGCCCTTTCGGCAACGCCATCGAGAACGCTTATCCCGACAAGGACTATGACGATCTGATGGCCGGCGTCGACGAGATCCTCAGCCGCGGTTACATCGACGAGCGCAACTTGTTCGTTTATGGCGGAAGCGGTGGCGGTGTCCTCACTTCTTGGATCGTCGGTCACACGAGCCGGTTTACCGCGGCAGTCGCCAAAGCGCCCGTGACAAATTGGCTCAGCTTTGTCGGCACGACGGACGGCTCTTCGTGGTACCGCAACTTCGACGCGATGCCTTGGGACGATCCGAGCGAGCATTTGAGACGCTCCCCTCTGATGTATGTCGGTAACGTCACCACGCCGACGCTTCTCATCACGGGCGAGAAAGATCTGCGGACGCCTATGGAGCAGACGGAGCAGTATTACCGCGCTCTCAAGATGCGCAAGATACCCACGGCCATGATCCGGCTCACCGACGGGTGGCACAGCCGAAGCCTCCCGCCAACCAACCTCATGAGGGTCCAGCTTTATTTGAGGAACTGGTTCGAGCGCTTCATGATCACGGAGGTCACTTCCACAGAACAACCATAGCTTCAAGAGGAACATCCGTCCTGGACGCGCGGTGGAGCTCCGGCCCTACGTCCTTGGTGGCGTCGACCGAACGGTCGAGCTCGACGAAACTTCGACGCGACAAGAGATCGGCGCCGACGCGAAATGGGGCGTCACGACGGGGCTGACCGCGGATTTCACCGTCAACACGGACTTTGCCCAGGAGGAAGCCGACGTCCAGCAAATCAACCTCACGCGGTTCTCGTTGTTCTTTCCAGAGAAGCGTCAGATTTTTCTCGAGAGTGAGCGGAGCTTCATCTTTGGCGTGAAACGCGAAGCGGACCTCGTCAACAAACATTTTGGCATCTCCGGGAACTACGAGATCAACTGGGTGGACCTCCCCCATGCCGCCTCTTCCGAACCGTTGCAAAAGGCGGTAATGGGCGAGCGATTTGCGTTCCATTGCACCATTCAAGAAACGATACCCAGTCCGGGACGGCATCCATCACGCAAATGTCGCCGGCTTTTTGGTTACCCGATAAGATACGAGAGTGGTCCGCCCTTTGCGAGCGCGCCCGTTCTTCCTCAAAGATCGACAGTCAAGATTCTACGCTGCCCTGCTCTGGAATGGGAAGACTAGCTGGTCCGAGCGAAAGCGCGCTCACTCCCGCGGGAGCAAGCTCACTTGAAGGCCCGCGCCACCCGGAGTGAACATTGGAGAAAGGGCAAACCGGGTGTCGCCACGGCCAACGGTCACGGTGCGGCCTGCCAGAAAGCCGACGGCGGCGCCGAAGACGACATCACTCAGGAAGTGCCGGTTCTCGCTTAAACGAGACGCCGCCACGTAGCCCGCCACGCCATAAGCGGGCAAGCCGACCTTCCATCCGTAACGCCCCTGCAGCACCGTCGCGGTGGCGAAGGCACCGGAGGAATGTCCGGACGGGAAGGAGCGCGCGTTGCTCTCGTCCGGACGCATCCGCCTGACGGCGTATTTGAGCATATGCGTCATGGCCTGGCTCAAAATCTGCGCCCGAACCAGATCGCGGCCGAGAGCTTCGATCTCCGGATCGGAGACGAGTTTGCCGATGCCAAACGTTACGAAGGCGCCGCCGACCTGGACGAGGCTCGATCCCAGCACTTCTCCCGCCTCGAAGGCGTTATCCACTCCCGCCCCACCGAAGTCCTCTGCGTTCAACCCACTCGTCTGCAC
Source organism: Candidatus Marinacidobacterales bacterium (assembly GCA_965197495.1). Lineage (GTDB taxonomy): Bacteria > Acidobacteriota > Vicinamibacteria > Marinacidobacterales > SMYC01 > SMYC01. Next base: position 5,806,760 of record OZ240210.1, on the reverse strand, counting down.
GGCTTCGTCGAAGGGCCTGGCCACGACGGCGGCACCGAGCCCTGCTCCTAGAATCATCAGGGTCTCTGTGGAAGTGAAGACGGTACGAAAGTCAGAGGCGATTTGCCGGTGGAGTCGCGGCGAGGGGGAGCCGCTTTCCGCATCCCATGCAGAGTGCAGCTTGTCGTCCCAAAAGCCAGGGCCGGGCGCGAAGAACTCGTCGTTCTTGTCGTCTTTCTCTTTGGAGTCCGCGAGCAGGCTCGGCCCGGTGCCGAGGATCGATACGAGCACGAACAGAGTGATTCTCGTGTTTCTCATGACTGCACCTCTCGACGGCGATTAGAGCCAGTATAGAGCTAGATCGAGGGCGCCGCTGCCACGCGCCCAGCCGAGAGCGATGGGCGTCATGCGGTGGGTGGATGCTCTCGGTTTGAAGATTCGCAACTTTGGCGGGTAGGATTTCGGACTACTCCCGGACCCAGACACTGATGATCCCGGGATGCAGACCCGGGATCGACGGCGGGTCGACCGGGCCGATGCCTCCGGCTCTTCCATGTCCCGGAGCTTCAGAGCTGGCCTTCGAGGTAGCCTCGGACGAGCAGAAAGGCCGCGAGATCATTTTCCGTGGCGTTCGAGGTCTCGAGCCGGCGTTCCCTGGCGCTGCCGCCGAACACCGAGATGTCGGCTCGCCGCTTGTGCGTCAACAGGCGTTGGTCGTGGAAAGCGTCGGGGGCCAGCGTTCGCAGCCTCTTCGAGAGCGTTGCGAAGTTCTGCGCCGTGGTCAGCTGGCGCTGATCGCCTAGGCCCTCGTAGCGCAACGTCAGCTCCTTCCAGACACAGGGCGCGGGGTGTGAGCGGCAGAACATGTAGATCATGAGCTCCTGCTCGTGAGTCACCGTTTTGTCGACACGGTCGACTTTCTTGCGAAGCGCCATCCCGCCCGAGAGCAGGGCCCGCCCGGGGGCGAACTTCTTCTCCCCCGTCGTCACCGTGTGCTCCGCGCTGGTAACGCAGGCAACGTGCACCAGCGCCAAGATCTCCGTGTAGAGGAGCTCGAAGCGACGCCCCCCGATAGAGATGCCGCGAAGTGCAGTCTCAGTCGGCTCGAAGTCGACGGGCACGAGCTGATCTTCCGGGCCCGGGACCGCTTCCGCGTCGCAGGCGACGGCTCCGTGCCCGCGTGCCCGGAGAAACTCGACGTGCCCCGCGGCCTCCGCCTCGTCCTCCACCCGTGCGAACACGGCCGGCAACCCACCAGCGAGCCGCAGGCGCAGATCGTAGGCCACCATGCCGAGCCGAGCCGCCAGATCGGGAAGCTCTTCCTGAAGCGGCGATCCCCATCGCGTCACTGCCACCACGTGCATGATTCCAGGCTAGCACCTGCGGGATCGAGCCGCGAGCGGCCCGCCGGCGGCGCCAAGACGACGCATGACACTCGTAGCACGGTCAAGGTGGACCCAAACCCCCGGTCGAAGTCTGACACGCGCGGCAAGTCGGGGGCCGCGGATGAATAAATAGACGGGACACGTACCAAACTTTGGCAGGAGCGGATCGCGATTAGCGTCGGTGAGAACCGGAGCACGGTTTCGCGCCCGGCAAGCTTGCGATGAAAAGACGTCGTTCAGCGTGAGCGTCCGGGGCTCGCGATCTTTTCGTAGGAGAGCGCATGTGACGTCATGAGTAGAAAAAACGCGAGGCAAGTTGGGCGCATGAGCTCGTGTCTCCCTCTTGGTTGCAGCGCGGTCTCCGCGATACCGCCAACATAATGCACCCGCCGGCGTCAGGTCGAGACCACGCCTCGATCTAGACATGCGAGCCGTTATAATATGCGCCGAAGTCGATGAGACTATACGCCGCTTTACTTGCTGTCAGCCTGCCTTCGGGCCCGGCGTGGGCGCAAGATTCGAACTGGCCTCAGTGGCGGGGGCCAGAACGCAACGGCGTATCGCGGGCTTCCGGACTACCGCTCGAATGGGGCGAGCGCATTCTTTGGAAAACACACGTCGAGGGTCGAGGGCACTCTTCCCCGATCGTGTGGGGCGACCAGATGTTCGTGACGACCGACATCGAAGGTGATGTGATTCCGGAAAAAAAGGCTCCACACCATATACGAGCCGGCGAGACCTACTTGCACCCCGCGGCCCGGAGCGCCGATCGCCGGCACACGTTGAAGGTCCTGAGCCTCGACGCCCGCACGGGGGAGATTCTGTGGACGCGCACCGCACATGATGGACCGGTTTTCGACAACCGTCATCGGCGAAACACCTATGCGACGCCGACCGCGGTAACGGACGGCCTCCTCGTCTATGTCTATTTCGGCTCACAGGGTCTGTTTGCCTACGATTTCGACGGCAGTCTCGCATGGAAGGTCGACCTCGGGAACATCAGTACCTGGGGCCACGGTCACGGAACGTCCCCGCTGCTCTACCGCAACTCTCTGATTCTCCAAGTCGATCAGAACGAAGGCGACGGCTCCTTTCTCATCGCCCTCGACAAGAAAACCGGCAGACTGGCCTGGCGAACGCCCCGGAAAGAGCGCATCAACTACAGCAGTCCCATCCTCGTCGAAGCCCATGGGCGTCACGAGCTCATTACAACGAGCTACAACTTCGTCGTCACCTACGACCCCGCGAACGGAAAAGAACGCTGGCGGCACGAAGGTTTCATCGGAAACGCCGTCCCGACGCCCGTCGCGAACGAGACCACGGTGTTCGTCACATCGGGCTACCCCGACAAACTGACGCGAGCGATTCGCATCCCCAAGAACGGCGCCTCGCCTAAAGTGCTCTGGGAGTATAGAAAAGGCACCGGCTACACACCGTCATCTCTGCTCCACGGTGACTACCTCTATTTGGTGTCCGACAAAGGCATCCTGACATGCCTCGACCCGGAGACCGGGCGCGTCGTTTACGAAGGCGGTCGGATTCCCGTGGCCACCTTTGTTCGGGCCTCACCAGTAGCATGGGAGGACAAGATCCTGCTCGGCGGCGAGGACGGAGACTTCTTCGTGATTCGTGCCGGCGCGACACACGAGGTGCTGTCCGCGAACTCCATCCGCGAATCAGTGACGGCGTCTCCAGCTATTGCCGGAGGCAAGATCTTCTTGCGGGGCGCAAGCCACCTTTACGCCATCGGCACCCAATAAAGTCGATTCCATCGGGAGGAAAAAGATGAGTCGTTCACGTATCGTCATCGGCCTAACCCTTGCTTGCCTGACCGCGGCCGCGGCGGCCGCGCAGCGGCCCATGACCCCAATCGATCCGAGGACGCGAAGACCGACGAGGAGAAACGTCGCCACGAGCTTCAGGACGACGTCTTAGCGTTCGACGAAGACTGGAAGCCCCGCCACCTGTGGTCGATAAAGGTGAATGATGGCAGCGAGCGCCGTATTACCACGGGCGATTTTCACGTTCGCAGCTATCGGCTGTCGCGGGATGGAACGCGGTTCGCCATTCATCGCTCGCCGACGCCGCTTCTCGATGACTCCCTTACAGCCGAAGTCTGGGTTCTTGCAAGCGACGGAACGGGCGCCACGCGCGTGACGGACAACCAGGTGCCGGAACGCGGCGCCGAGCTCTCGCCGGAAAACACCCGCGTGCTCTTCATCTCCGATGCGAACGCGCGATTCGAGTTCTATTACAACCGCAATCTCTTTATCGCCACGGCCTCCGGCGGGGCTGCCAAGCTGCTCCTCCGAGACATGCGTCACGAGGTCCAGAGCGCGAGTTGGTCCGAGGATGGGCAGTCCATCTATTTCACGGCGAATACAGGTGTCCGCGCCGAGCTCTTTCGCGTGGACGTGGCGAGCGAGGAGCTCCATCAGCTCACACGTGGCGACCACACGGTGACGAGCTGGACCTATTTCCCGAAGCAGAAACGCCACGTTTATCGCGTCGACGAGCCCACCAACGCGGGCGATGTCTGGGTCGCGGACGAGGGTGCGGAAAGCCCCCAACGCGTGACCCATGCCTACGACTATCTCGCCGAGTTCGAGCTTCCTCGCCAGGAAGCCATCCGCTGGAAAGGCGAGGACGTGTCGAGGTCGAGGGGCTTCTGTACTACCCACTCGGCTATGAGGAAGGCCACCGCTATCCCCTCATCGTTCAGACCCACGGCGGTCCTCGCTCGTCGGACAAGTTCTCGTTCGGCTCTTGGAGTCGATACGTTCAAGTGCAAACGGCGATGGGCTACGCGGTGTTGAAGCCGAACTACCGCGGCAGCACGGGATATGGTGACGAGTTCCTGCGCGACATGGTGGGCCATTACTTTCGCCAGTCGCATCTCGACGTCATGGCGGGCGTCGACTACCTCATCGAGCGTGGGATCGCCGATTCCGACCACATGGTCAAAATGGGCTGGAGCGGCGGTGGTCACATGACCAACAAGATCATCACCCACACCACGCGTTTCAAGGCAGCGTCTTCAGGGGCCGGTGCCGTGAACTGGACCTCGATGTATGCCCAGAGCGACACCCGGGTGCAACGCACGCCGTGGTTCGGAGGCACACCTTGGCAAGAAGACGCCCCCATCGATCTCTACTGGGGACACTCCCCTCTCAAAGACATCTATAAGGCGACGACCCCGCCACTCGTGCTCGTCGGAGCAAACGACGAACGGGTCCCGCCGCCGCAATCCGTGGAGCTCTACCGGGCGCTCAAATCGAACGGCGTTCAGACACATCTTTATATGGCGCCGCGCGAGCCTCACGGTTGGCGAGAGCTGCGGCACGAGCTGTTCAAGATCAATGTCGAGCTCGACTGGTTCGAAAAGCACGCACGCGGGCGATCTTACGAATGGGTCGTCGCTCCAGAGGACGCGGACGACAACGAACGAGACCGGCCGACCGAAAACGAGCCCTGACATAGCATGAGATACACACGAAGGCAGTGGCTCGCGGCGCTCGCCGCGATGGGGGCACCTCTCGCGGGCCGTGAACAGCCGAGCACCGAGAGGGCGTCCGCGGAGCTGACCCTTAGAGGTTTCGAGCCGCGGAGCATGCTCCGGGTCCCGCAAACCGAGGTTGCCACCGCGCGTTTTCCCGCCATTGACGTTCACACGCACTTGCGCTCTGAGCCTGGCGTGTCGCGCTAGAACGAGCTTTTCCTCGTCCGCCAGAAGCGGCGGAGTACACTAACGGTTGGGCAGGGGGTTCGACTTTGCGTTCGATGACGATCTGGCTTCTGGGGGTTGTATGGATGACGGCTTGCGGCGACAGCACAACGAACACGACACCGGCCTCCCCGTCCGCGGGCGTCCCATTCACGATCACGGATCTTCTCGTCGGCGGCGGTGCGCAAGCCGCGCCCGGAAATCGACCCGTCGTCAATTATACGGGCTGGCTCTATGACGCCAATGCAACCGAGAACAAAGGCCCGCAGTTCGACAGCGGCCAGGGCTTCACTTTCACGCTCGGCGTCGGGCAGGTCATCGCGGGATGGGACCAGGGCGTAAACGGCATGCGTGTCGGCGGCTTTCGGCGCCTCGTCATTCCCCCGGAGCTGGCCTACGGCTCGACAGGTTCCGGACCGATTCCACCGAACGCGACTCTGGTTTTCGACATCGAGCTCGTCAGCTTGTCTTGAGGTCGTGTCCCTCAAGCTCTGAGCTTGGCACTCCTCGCGTACCAATCGACGTTGTGCGTCAAGCACATCACGCTCGCGAGCACCAGGAACAGGCCGAGCGATCCCATGAGCAGCGAATAGTCCTGAAGCGCGAGCAAGACGAACAAGAAGCCGTAGACAAGTGAAAGCGTGGCACCCACGATCGCCGCGTGGGCCCCTTCGGCGAACATCGCGCGCGCATAGAACGACACGAGGAGGACCACACCTGCGGCCGCAAGTGCATAGGCGGCGGTAAACGTGATGTGCTCGGACAAGGACAAAATCAGAAGATAGAACAAGACGAGCGCGCTGCCGACCATCAAGTATTGTATGGGATGGACCCGGTAGCGTCCGAAGACCTCGATTAGGAAGAAGATCCCGAGCGTCAACGCCGTGAACAAGAACTCGTATTTGATGGAGCGGCGGGTCATGCGGTACGCGTCTACGGGCTGGATGAGCTCTACGCCGAAGGTGGGCTCCTCGGGCTCTCACTGAGGCGGCCAGCTTCCGAGACGAGGCCCGAGGGGCCCGGTCACTTCCCACGTCGACGTGAAGCCATCGGCGCGAACGTCGCGCGTTACCGGAAGATGGTTCCCGACGAATTTCGGGTGCGGCCAGGTCGAGTCAAGCTCGACGTAAGTGGTGCCCGCCGTCCCCTCGAAAGCGAGCCGCTCACTTCCGTCGATGTCGAGATCATAAGCTACACCAAGCGGCCAGGACGTGGTGGTCCCATTAGCCCCATTAGGAAGAGACGCCGCGATAAGGCTCGAGACTCGACGGTGCGGGAGCCACGCTCACGTCCTGGATGGCCACGCTGTCCGGTACCGACGGCCTCGAAGGGAGCGCGACTTGAATCGCGTCCCACAAGATCGATTCCTCCTTGACGCCGAGCTCCTCAGGATCAGGCCGTGCGAACGTGCATTCGAAGCGGATCGCGGCACGATACAAGAGCACGTCGAAGATCCCACGCGTGCGGACGATCGGCGACAACGTCGCCCGGATGCGAAGCTCGCGAGGCCTCAGATAGGCGTAGGCGACGCCCATCGAGTTCTCATACGGATCGATCCAAGGGGTCGTAGCACTTCGATACGGTACGACGAGCACTGGCCCCTGCGGCAGCTGCGAGCCGCCCCAGCTCTCCCGAACTTCGGCGATCGCGGCGAGGTGATTCTCCTCGCGCTCACCGACGAGGCCATGGATCCAAACGATGGGTACTTGAAGTGCAAGAATCAGCGCTCCGAGGAGCACCATACGTCCCAGCAGCGAGTCCCGAAACCATACCGCTACATCGCCAATTGTTTCGCTCATACTGTCCATTTCGCCTGAGCGAAGTGGCACGAATGTGGCGAGATAAAGGAATAGTTGTGAGCTGTCCCTACTCCCAGTGAATAGCGCTCGGCGAAGCGTGGGACAAGTTGTGTTAGTGTCCCGCCATGATTTTCGTTCTCGCGCTCCTTTTACAGTGGAATTCGAACTACGAGCTTCTCGTCATCGAGGACGCTCGCGGCGACGCCAAAGCACTAGTCGAGGCGCTCCAAACGGGAGATGCCGACGTCAAACGTCAGGCGATCCGAGCGCTAGGACGCTTCGAGCGTGCTGAGCTCGCCGAGCACGTCGTCCCCTTTCTCGACGCTCGAATGGCCGAAACGCGGGTCGAAGCCGTGGGCGCTCTCGCCCAAATGAAGGCAGATGCGCCACCGCTCGGGGACCGACTCGAGAAAGAGCGCGTGCCGGCCGTTCGCGCCGCACTCTACGAGGCGCTCGGACGCATCCCTACGACCACGCAAGAGCAGCTCGTCGCCGGCCTCGGCGAGGACGAGCTCGCACGCACCGGCGCCGTCAAAGGCCTCGAGCATCTCCTCCGAACCGGGGAACGGCCCGTGACCCCGGCGACCGTTCTCGCTCTTCGCAAGGCCGTCGCGGATTCACGCTCCGCGAAGATTCGGGAGCTCGCTCTCCTCGCGCTCAACCGTGGGGGCGACCGGGATACGGATATTCCGGAGATCGCGTGGCGCGACCCGAGCCCGCTCGTCCGGCGTTTAGCCGTACTCGGGCTCGAAGAGTGGCGCGACGATCCGTCTCCTATCGTCCGCTATGCGGGGCTGAAGGCGGCCCCGACGTGCGAGCGCGCCCAAGCGGCCCTTGACGATCCGAGCGAACACGTGGCCCTTCTCGCGATCGATCTACTCGGCAAGCACTGCAGCTCGATTCCCGCCAGCTTGCTCGAGCGCGACTGGCGCAGCGCGTCACGCACCCTCGTTTCGCTCGCACGTGTTCGACCCACCGAAGCCAAAGCGCACTTGCCGTGCTTCGCGAGCCACGACGTCTGGCAGGCGCGCGTCTACACGGCGCGCGCGGCTCGCATTCTCGAAGACGACAGGACTCTAGAAAAGCTCCGCGCCGACCGCCACCCGAACGTCGTCGCCGCCGCGCTCGTCACGCCGGCGCACGCGCTCGCAGCGCTCGCAAGCGATCATTACGGGCTTCTCGTGAGAGCGCTCGGGCTTCTCGAAGGGGGCGTCACCCGTGGCGACATCCCGACCCTGCTCGCCGCGTTGAAGCGAGTCACAAACCAGGGGCGAGCTACGTCGCGCGACCCGAGGCGCTTGATGCTCGAGCGGTTAGGCGAGCTCGGCGTCGCGAACGAGCTCGAGTTCCTTCTCTCGGACTTCGATCCGTTCATTGCCGAGCTCGCGGCGAGCATCATGGGAAAGAACGGCGAAACGGCGGCATCGAAGACAACGCGTTTCGCACCCACACCCGCGCCTTCGGAGGCGTTCTTCCAAAAGCTCGCGGGGGCAAAGGCGCGCATCCGCATGAAGGAAGCAGGCAGCTTCGTGCTCGTGCTATTGCCCGAGGCGGCCCCGTTCACGGTGGCGCAATTCGTCAAGCTCGCCGAGGCCGGCTACTACGACGGCCTCACCTTCCATCGCATCGCGCCGAACTTCGTCCTTCAAGGCGGAAGCCCCGGCGCCAACGAGTTCGTGGGAACAGACGGCTACATTCGCGACGAGGTCGGACGTTTATCGCACGAGCGCGGGACGCTCGGCATCTCGACACGCGGGCGCGACACCGGAGACACCCAGCTCTTCATCAACCTCGTCGACAACTATCGACTCGATCACAACTATACGGTCTTCGCACGCGTCGTCGAAGGACTCGACAACGTCGACAAAGTGCAAGAAGGGGATGTGATGCTTTCTGTGACGATCGAGCGCTGACCGTTGAGTCAAGCCGCGGATTGCATCCAACGGACGCCTTTTTCCATCTCCGCGCGCATGCGTTCACGCTCGAAGTGGCACCGCCGCCCGTGTCCGGGAAGGATCCACTCGAAATCATAGGCGCGTAGGAGCTCCGCAGAGCGCACGAGCTCACTCCAGTCGTACCAGCACACGCTGCGGAACGCATAGATATGGCCCCTCGTGGCGCTCCACGCGACGTGGTCTCCGGTGAACAAGAACTTGTCCCGATAGAGCAAACAAGACGAGCCCGACGTGTGGCCCGGCGTGGGGATGACGAGCGTATTCTCATCGAGGCGCACCGGTTCGAAGCCGGAGATGGGCCGCTCGATAGCGCGCGTTCCCGCGCCTATCTCGTCTTCGTGCAACACGCGCTCGCAGCCGAAGTGCTCGCGGAACTTGGCGTGATCCGCGACGTCGTCCTTATGTGTCAAGAACATCGTGTGCACGCCGCCGAGCGCTTCGATCCGGCGGACGAGCGGACGGTTGAAGCGCGGAGAATCCACGAGGATGTTCCCCGCCTCACGGACGATCAGATAGCTCGTAGCCCCGTAGCTCGACTCGGAATGGTAGCCGCAGTGATAGACGCCGTCAGCGATGCGGTCCGGAAGCGCCGCGCCTGCTTCGGTGACGTCGTGCTTCTGCTCGGTCCCGATCGAGACCGTGGGGCGGGAGAGCAAGGCCATGAGTGCCCGCAGCCGTTCGTCGTCGCGGACGGGCTGGCGATGGACACTCGCCTGCCCCTGACGCTGCATGAACGTATCGGGCGCCATCCACCGGCAGGTATCGCAGTCGATGCAGCTCGCATTGACGAAGAAATCCCCCGAGGCGTTATGTTCTAGCCGGCGCTCCAACTGGGCCATGCTCTAGTATAACTTGGCCTCAAACCATGCCCCGGATGAAACGTATCAGAAAAAGAAGAATCAGCGGCGAAAAATCGAAGCCGCCCATCGGCGGCAGAAGCTTCCGAATCGGCGCAAGAAAAGGCTCCGTCAACATCCTCGAATAGTGCATGATGGGATTGTTGGGAGGAAGCTGCATCCAACTCGTGATGACCGCGACGAGCACCACGAGAAAATAGAGATCGAGGAACTGCGCGAAGGGACTAGCGCCGCCGGACACGCGAAGATGCTAACACACGCTCAGTGCGCGCTCAGCTCCATCGTCACGGGAAGCTCGAAAAGAGCCGCCTCGGCGTCGTTACGCACCAGAAGGTAGCGCCCGGCAAGCGTCGGGGGGTTCCAGATCTTCCCATCCAGGGCCCGAAAGCGCGTCAGCTCCCGGAGCTCGTCGGGCGACGGCTCCACGAGGATGACTTCGCCGTGCTCACCTTGAACGATGAGTATCCCGTCATCCTCACCCCGCGCCCGTACGAGAAGAAGCTGCCCATGCCCATAACGTCCCCTTTTCCATTTCCGCCGCCCGTTCTCCGGGTCGATGCAAACCATGATACCGTCATCGATTCCGTAGACGAAGCCGTCGTAATAGATGAAGTTGGCGAACTTGGATTTCAGTCGCAGGCTCTCCCAAACGAGCTCCGCGGCGAGCGTATCGTCCGGGCGCTTGTCGACGCGGAAAAGCTTCGCGCCCACGCCGTATCCGGTCGATGCCAAGAGCCGGTCTCCGGGAAGTAGAAGCGGCTGGGCAACGTTTGGCTGTCGCCGCGGCCATGCCTGCATCCACAAAACGCGCCCCGTTTGAATGTCATGTCCCGTCAAGCTCGCGCCGTTGAAAGCAACGATCTGCTCGACGCCGGCGAGCGTTGCGAAGATGGGTGAGGCGTAGCCAGCGCCGTCCTCGCCCGCCCGCCAGATCTCTTGCCCGTTCTCCGCGTCGTAAGCGACCAACGTCGCGGACTTGCCGCCGGCGACGATCACGCGTCCATCCAAAACGAGCGGAGAGTCGCTCTTTCCCCAAACCGGAACGCCGGAAGCGCTGTTTCGAATCACGTCTCGCTTCCAAAGCGTCGTTCCCGAATCGAGCTCGATAGCCGTAAGCAGTCCCGTACCGCCCATCGCGTAGACGCGCCCGCCGTGAATCGTCGGTGTCGCCCGAGGTCCCTCGCCCGCAAGCGCGTTCTGATAGTGCGCGACTTCGCGCGTCGCCCACTCGACCCGTCCAGTCGTGAGCTCGTAGCGCACGACGCGTTCTTCAGCGCTGTGTTGCTCCTGCGTGAGCGCCGCGTTACCCGAAACGGAGAACCCGGACCAACCGCGTCCGACGGGCCGTCGCCACAAGAGCTTTGGTGGCTCGGCCGTCCAATCTCGGGAAAGACGAGCGCCTTCGATCTCGCCATTACGGTCCGGGCCGAGGAATTGCGGGAAGTCCGCGACCCCCGGAAGCGACGCCAAGTTGTCGGAAGCGAGATTCGCGGCGCTCGAGCGAAATCGTAGCTCGAACCAAGGGACGAGGTCGCCGCTCACGCCGCGGTACTGAAACAGCGTGAAGAAGACGACTAAAAGAGAGAAGAAACCTCCGACGAGGAAAACACGAGAGCGCCGGGGCAGCCGAGAAAAGAAGGCGCCCCAGAGAAGCAGGAGAAAGGACGCGAGGAGCAGGACCGACGCGGTCATCACGACTTTCTCTTGACGGATCCGCTCACTGGAGTCGGAAGCCCCGAGCCACGTCATCGTGACGAGCACGACGGCGAAGATTCCGATCAGATAAACAGGCCACCAACGGGGACCTTCGGCACTCGATTCCGCCATGTAAGAATTAGCGTAGCCCATCGAGCGGATCAGGTCCACACGATTGCTACAATGGGCTCGATGGTGTCGCCCCCGGTTCAAAACTCCAACGAACAAAGGCCGCGCTCGCAATGGCCGCTCGCGCTCACGGTGCTCGCGGTGCTCGGGCTCGGCTGCCTCGGCCTCGCCGGCTATTTCTTCCACACCGCGCGCAGCCTGCCCGGAGACCTCATCAAACAGGGACGCTCCCTCCTCGGCGACGCGCGCTCGGTGGCAGAAGGCTTCAGGAAGGGCACCGTCACGACACGCTTCATCAGCTATGCCGCCGAGATGAGCGGCAGCAAGTATTTGCAGTTCGCCACTCTCAAGGAAATCGAGGTTTTCGAGCGCAAAGACTCGGCCACCGTTCTTTGGGGTCAGTTCGCGCTACCGGACGTCGTCGTGCGCGCGGAAGCCCCAGTCGAGTACACGTATTATCTCGATCTCGACGAGCCGTGGGATCTTCTGCTCGAGGAGCACGCCGTCGTCGTCCACGCGCCCGCCATCCGCTACAACACGCCCGCGATCGACGTCTCCAATATCCGCTATGAAGTGGCCGATCGAAGTATCTTGCGTGATGAAGAAGAAGCGCTCGAGAATCTGCGAAAAGGGCTTTCGCAGCTGTCAAAGCAGCGCGCGCAGGAGAACGTCTCTCTTGTCCGAGAGCTCGGGCGCAAGCAAACCGCCGAATTCATCCGCACCTGGCTCATGGCGTCCTACGACGACGCCGATGCTTACCGCATCGATGTGGTCTTCGCGGACGAGGCACGGTCCGAGCCCACGTTTAAGCTCGCCCTCACTCCTGAAGAGGCTCGACTTTCACGCTTTTGTAGCGCGACAGCGTCACTTTCCCCGGCGCAAGCCCCCGCGGCTTCTTCACATCCTTGACCCGGGCCACGTGCACGGCGACCTTCCCCGCGTTCTTGGCTTTGGAATAGCGCACCGCGAGCGCGGCCGCATAACGGAGCGTGTCCCGCGGAAGCGCGTCGAGTCCGTCGGGGTTTCGGATCACCACATGTGAGCCGGACTCGCCGGCGACGTGCATCCAAAAGTCATTCTGCGCCGCGATCTTGAAGCTCAAGACGTCGTTATCCGAAGCGCTTCTCCCGACGAGGATCTCCATACCGTCGGGAGAGTCGAACCGCCGCGCTACATCATCTTCGTCTTTGGCCATCGGCTTAATAATGCCAGTATGCGCACCCATCCGACAGTCGTCCTCTCTTCGTTCTAGTTGACCGCATCACGGCACGAGCCCCATGCGAGTTGAGAAATGTCGACGCGATTATCCTACGGGGACCTATCCTTTGCCGTGCGAGGACAAAAGAAAAGCCCCCCGGAAGCCTGAGCCGGAGGGCAATTGTGAGTGTTGCTCGATCTATTAGTTGCTGGTGTCTGCCGTGGACGAGCGGCTCAAATCGGGACGCACGGTAATAACGAACACTTCCGATTCTTCGATGGACGCTTCAATAGTCTCCTGAAGTCGACGCGTTTCGTTTTCTCCGTGAGCTTTCTCGATTAGGTCTATTTCACGGCGAGAAGTGTACCAATGACGTCACCGGCCCGCCGCAGCCGGCGACGACGATATAGAGGCGGTCATACTCGTCGTCGGTGATGTCTGTGCCGCGCTCACCACCAATGAGACCGACGAGGCGGGGCGTCGTGTTGCTGTGGCCGACGACGAGGATGCGGCCTTCTGCAGCGCGGAGCTTCGTCGCGAGGGCCTCGAGATCCCTCGGATCGTAGAGCTCGAGCTCGAGCCCGAGCGCTTCCGCGAGCGGGCGCGCCGTATCCCGCGTCCGGATGTAGTCCGAGCTGAAAATCGTGTCGATCTTCATGTCTTTGAGAAGCGCCGCGAGCACCTCGGCGCGCACGCGGCCTGTCTCCGAAAGCTCCGCATCGCGGCTGTCGTCCATTTTTTCAGCGTGGCGTACGAGCACGATGACGTTGTCGAGCGCCGCGGCGGTGGACGCGAGCGTCAGCCAGGCGAGCAGAATCCAAGCGAATCTCATCGTTTGACTCCTTGTTACGACGGGGCTGAGAATGCCCCATGTTCGCCGTCATTCTATCGCTCCTCCTCTCCGCCCAAGCGGGATACGACATCATTATCAAGAACGGCACCGTCGTGGACGGCTCCGGCGCGGGGCGCTTCCCTGCCGATATCGCGATCCGCGGCGATCGCATCGTGCGCGTCGACCCGGGCGGGATCGAAGCCGATGAGGGACGCGTCGTGCTCAACGCGGAAGGGCTCATCGTGGCGCCCGGTTTCATCGACCAGCACGCACACGTCCAGCTCAGAATCCGCAACCATCCGCTCGCGGAGAACTTTCTCCGCCAAGGCATCACGACGCTCATAGCGAGCCTCCATAGCGGCGACCAGCCTTACCCTCTCGCCGAGCACATGGCATCTTTGAAGGTCACGCCCAACGTCGGCTTTTTCGCGGGCCACACTTGGGCGCGCAAGACGGTAATGGGGTTCGACGATCGCGAGCCGACGGCGGACGAGCTCGAGAGAATGAAAAAGCTCGTCGAGGAAGCGATGGAGGACGGCGCGCTCGGGCTTTCCACAGGCCTACTCTACGTGCCCGCGAACTTCGCAAAGACCGAGGAAGTGATCGAGCTCGCCAAAGTCGCCGCGCGCTACGGCGGCATTTACGTCTCGCACATGCGGAACGAAGCCAGAGGCCTACTCGACTCCGTCGCCGAGACGATTCGCGTGGCCAAAGAAGCCGGTCTCCCCGGCCAAATACAACATCATAAAGCCGTCGGCATCCCGCAATGGGGTCTGACCGAGACAACCTTGAGGATGATCGACGAGGCCCGCGCCGAAGGTCTCGATATCAAGCTCGACGTCTATCCTTACACGGCGTCGAGCACCACCTCGCGCGTGCTCTTCCCTCAATGGGCGCTCGCGGGCGGGACGAAAACGTTTCGGGCACGCCTCCGCGATCCCGAGACCCGCGCGCGCATCGAGACTGACATGGAGAAGATCTTTGTGAACCAGCGCGCAGGAAACGACCTTGCCCGGGTTCAGTTCCGCACCGTCGAGGCCGACCCGAGCTACAACGGCAAGACACTCGCGGACCTCGCACGCGATCGCGAGCTTCCGCTGACGGTCGCGACCGGAATCGATCTCGTGATCGAGCTCCAGCTTGCAGGCGGCTTCGGCGCCATCTACCACTCGATGGACGACGAGGACGTGAAACGCATCCTGCGCCATCCCTACGCGATGATCGATACCGACGGTGACAACGTGGCCTATGGCGTCGGCCATCCGCATCCTCGAAGCTACGGAACGTTCCCGCGAATTCTCGCCCGCTACGTGCGCGAGCTCGAAGTGCTCACGCTCGAAGAGGCCGTCCGCCGGATGACGTCGCTATCGGCCGCGCAAATCGGCCAGCACGAGCGCGGGTTGATTCGCGAAGGCATGTACGCCGACATCACAGTCTTCGATGCCGAAACGATTGCCAACCGCGCGACCTATACGGATCCGCATCAATATTCGGTCGGCATCCGCCACGTGCTCGTGAACGGAGTTCCCGTTCTCGAGAACGGAGCGCTGACGGGCGAAAAGCCGGGACGCCCGATCCGGGGACCGGCGCGAAAGAACTGAACGCTCAAGCTCGGACTTTTTGACGCTCGCGAAGCTCTCTGGCGATGGTCGTACCCGTGCGCCGGGCGGCGTCTTCCATCGCCGCAAAGAGCGACTTCAAAACGACGTGGCTAAGCCAGCGGCCGTTCTCGGACTCGAGATAGCGAAGATTTTCCGCGAGCTCCTCGTCGCTCATATCCTTATCATCCCCGTCCGAGTAGGCGATTCCCGCCTTCGCCAAGGCTAAGCACCCGACCTAGTGTCGCTCGCAATGACAGGGCTTTGCGTTTCCTGTAGTTTCTATCCCCGCGCTCCGGCGACCACGTCTCGTGAACGTGCAGCCACTCAAGGGCGATGAGGATCGCCTTCACGACATCTCACCGGTCATCAACCACCGCGCGCATTCTGGCCCCAGTTCCTTGAGCGCACGCTCCTCGTAGCGCAGTCGATCCTCCTCCGGTAGACGCTGGGTCCAGCGCCCGTTGACGCCTTTATGGATGAAGACCTGCGCTCCGGCGTCCCAGAATGCGCCCCCCAGCGGCACGCTCTTCGCCGCATTGGCCTTCATGTAGTGGCCGCCTAACCAACAGCTAATGACGCAAGCACCGATAGAAATGCCTATCTGTCGGGTCGCGATACGTTGTTCGGAAGGGACGTAATTGGGTCCCCCTTTTGGGTGCTCGGTGCCGGACACAAGATGCGGAGTACTCGCGATTCGAGCCAGCTACTGCCTCGGTGCTGCACCAAAGCCTAACCGAATGCCTGGCAGCTGGAGCTTTGGATTATACTCGAGCCCTCGAGGAGGTTTACATGTGGCGAAGCATTACTCTGAGTTGGGGATTACTTGTCGTGACCGGCGGTGTCACCTCGGCCCAGCCGGGCTCGGAGTTCAGCACCGGCGCGCGCTATTCCACGTTGGTGATCCGTGACGCCATGGTAGTGAACGGGCGGGGGACGCCCATTGAAGGCCCGATGGACATCGTCATCGAGAGCAACTCCATTGTCGATATGATCCCGGTGGATCCCGTCTCTCTGGCCCGCTACGGTGCCGAATGGGAACGTCCCGGCGGCGAGCGCGTGATCGATGCCAAAGGTATGTACGTCATACCGGGGCTCGTGGATATGCATGCCCATATTCCCGGCGACGGGGGACGGGCCGGCGACCGGGGATTCGCCTACGCTTACAGCCTGTGGCTGGCGCACGGGGTGACCACGCTGCGCGATGCGGGAGACGGCGCCGGCATCGAGAAACTCCGAGCGCATCGCCTTTTGAGCGAGGAGAGCACCGCCGCGATCCCGAGGCTGCTCCTCTACGAGCGCTGGCCCAACGTCTCCCGGCAGGGAGAAAAGGGGCACACAGCCGAGGAAGCCCGGACGCTCGTCGGGAAGTTCAAGGAGCAAGGCGCGGACGGCATCAAAGTCAGCAAGGGCCCCGGTCATTTTCCCGACGTCCTCGCCGCCATCGGCGACGAAGTCGAGAAGCTCGGCATGAACGGCATCGCGGTGGATCTCAAAGTGAGCGAGACGGATGCTCTCATCGCCTCGAACGCCGGCGTGAGCACGATCGAGCACTGGTACGGTGTGCCGGATGCCGCGCTCTCCGGCGCGCAACGGTTTCCCGCTGGCTACAACTACTGGAACGAGGAGGATCGCTTTCGCTGGGCCGGCCATCTCTGGAAAGAGGCCAACCAGAATCCGGACGCCATCCGATCTGTGCTCGAACAAATGATCGACAACGGCACCGTCTGGGATCCGACTATGGTCGTCTACGAGACAAACCTCGATCTGGGACGCGCTCGGAACTTCGCCTGGCACGAGCGCTACACCCACCCGACGCTCTATGACTACTGGAGCCCCAATCCGAGCAACCACGGCTCCTATCACGCCCGCTGGAGTACGGCGGACGAGATCGCCTGGAAGGAGAACTTCCAAATCTGGATGAGCTACGTGAAGGAGTTCTTCGACGCCGGCGGGACGTTGACAGTGGGCTCGGACGCCGGATCGCTCTATGCCCTCTATGGCTTTTCAACGATTCGCGAACTCGAGCTGCTCCAACAGGCGGGCATCCACCCCATCGACATCATCCAGATCGCAACGTGGAACGCCACCAAGACGCTTGGCCTCGAAACGCTTGCCGGCATCCGGATCGGACAAACGGCGGATCTCGCGGTGATCGACAGGAATCCACTCCAAAACTTCAAAGTGATGTACGGCACCGGTATCGAAATCATCGGGGACGATGGGAACGTTTCGCGCCATGGCGGCGTACGCTGGACAATCAAAAACGGCGTCGTCTTCGACGCGAAGGAGCTCCTACGCGAAGTGGAGGACTACGTGGGGAAGGCCAAGGCGATGGCGATCACGAATTAGCGATCTGAAAGCGCGTCGGTCGCGATTGGCAGGAGCCAGATGTCTTCCCCATCTGTGCCACTACTGTCACTGAGGAGCGCGAAAGAACTGAACGCTCAAGCTCGGACTTTTTGACGCTCGCGAAGCTCTCTGGCAATGGTTGCACCCGTGCGCCGGGCGGCGTCTTCCATCGCCGCGAAGAGCGACTTCAAAACGACGTCGCCCAGCCAGCGGCCATTCTCGGACTCGAGATAGCGAAGATTTTCCGCGAGCTCCTCGTCGCTCACATCCTTATAGGTAAAGAAAGCGACATCTGGACCCGAGCGCGCGTTTTCGCCGAAAATTGTGGGCGTGCCTTCTCGACCACCATCTCGGCGGCCGAGGCCGGCGTTTCCAAACCTTCGAGAAGCGCCCCCATCATCGCGGCTTGAATCTCGACCGCGGCTTCGCTCGTGCCGGACACGATGTCGAGACGCTGTACGAGCTCGAGCCGCGCTCTCGAAGGTGGGTTCTTCATGATGGCGGCCTGAAAGCGCGCGCGCGTGTCCCGCGACGCGCCGGTTTCGAGAGCACCCTTCTGGCGCGCAAGCGGTGAGCGCAGCCAGACGAGCGCGGCGCTCAGCTGCGATCGAGACACTTTCGAGCGAAACGCGTCCTCGGCAACTTCGTAGAGTCGGTCAGCGCGAAAGCCTTTGGCCGTCGCCAAAGCCAGCACGTCCGGCGGGAAGGAAGCGTGTCGGACACCGCGCGCGACTCCTTGTGCGGAGGTGGCAATCTCGTCGGTGAGATGTCGAAGCCCGATCAGCTCGACGGCTTCGGTGACCATGGCGTCGGTCGCGGGAAGTCGGTATGTTTCGGAAAGCGCGAAGCGGCCCCTTTTGCGCGTCGCGTCGAGATCTACGTAGGCGCGCGGCAAGGATTGGAGCTTCCCGTCAGGGGTGACGAAGATCACGACCTCGTCGCGCACTTCGTAGCGGCTGACTTCGAGCGCGCCGCCATCGGTGAGAAAAACGGTCTCGGCGCTTGCGGTGCCGAGCGCGGCAAGGAGCAGAATCGTCGGGGTTGTGGGTTTCATGACGTATCGAATGGAAAACTCAGAAC
The DNA here is from genome assembly GCA_965197495.1 of Candidatus Marinacidobacterales bacterium. Lineage (GTDB taxonomy): Bacteria > Acidobacteriota > Vicinamibacteria > Marinacidobacterales > SMYC01 > SMYC01. Next base: position 5,788,177 of record OZ240210.1, on the reverse strand, counting down.
ATCGCGAATCGACGTCGCGCTCGCAGCGATCATGACGAGACGATCGAAGCCGAGCGCCACGCCTGCGCTGTTCGGGAGGCCAGCCTCGAGGGCATCGAGAAACGGTCCGTCCTCGTGCACGGCCGCGAGACCCAAGGCCTCGCGCCGTTTTCGGTCGTCCTCGAAACGGGCACGCTGCTCACGGGGGTCCGTGAGCTCGTGATATCCGTTTGCAAGTTCCATTCCGCGGTAGTAGAGCTCGAATCGCTCAGCAACAGGAGGCGTTCCGGCACGGAGGCGCGCGAGCGCTTTCAAACAAACCGGGTAGTCGTAGACGAAAAACGGCCGCTCCCGACCCAGCTGCGGCTCTATCACCCTCGCCATCAGCAAGTTGAGCCAATCGTCCACTTCGAGCTGGGATGCGGCCAAAGGTGCCTCCCCGACTGCCGTCGCCGCGCGCTCGAGCGCGCTCCGATCCGCCGTGTGAGGGTCGAGCCCCACATGGCGTAGGAAAAGAGCCCCATAGGTTTCGCGTTCCGCAGTCTCGGCTTCGAGGACTTCCTGAAGCAAAAGGCCCACTTCATCCATCAACGCGTGATGGTCGTATCCGGGCTGGTACCACTCGAGCATGGTGAACTCGGTGTTGTGTCGCGTGCCCACTTCACCGGCACGGAAGGCTTTGGAGATCTGGAAGATGGGCCCTGAGCCCGCGGCAAGCAGACGCTTCATCGCGAGCTCGGGCGACGTTTGTAGATAGAGCTCCCCGCTTCGGAGGCTCTCGACAAATGGGTCCGTGAGCGACGCGTGCCCAAGGATCGGCGTCTCGACTTCGAGAACACCGCGCGCTTCGAAAAAGCTACGGATCCGTGCGAGAAGGCTCGCCCTCAGACGCAAAACCTCGAGCGAAGCTGTGGGCTTCCAGGTCATCTCGGACTGAACACACGCCCCCTAGTCCCGCTAATCTTTAACCCGCCCGACATACTCGCCGGTTCGGGTGTCGAGCTTGAGCTTTTCGCCCTGTTGTACGAAGAGCGGCACGCGCACGACGGTCCCGGTCTCGAGCTTCGCGGTCTTGCCACCCGTCCCGGCCGTGTCTCCGCGGATTCCGGGCTCGGTCTCGATGACCTCGAGCTCAACGAACATCGGCGGTGTGACCTGGATGATCACGTTGTTGTAGAGAGTCACGGAGCACTGCACTTCTTCCTTCAACCACTTCGAAGCGTCCCCCACGGCGGCCGCATCCGCCTGATACTGCTCATAGCTGTTCGGATCCATGTAGTGCCAAAACTCGCCGTCGCTATAGAGATATTGCATATCGGTCTCGACGACATCCGCCCCCTCGATGTTCTCTCCCGATTTCACTGTCTTCTCGAGCATGCGGCCGGTTTTCAAGTTCCGAAATTTCACGCGCGTGAATGCCTGGCCTTTGCCGGGCTTCACAAGATCCAAATCGATGATCACGCACGGTGCGTTGTCCACGAGAATCTTGAGCCCCGTGCGGAGCTGGTTAATGCCGTAGGTCGCTGCCATGTTTTCTTCTAAGTCTCCTTCTTTCGCTCGCGGCGTTTCCCCGAGCCCACCCAGCCCACCAGGATGACCCACGTTTCTTCGCACCCTGTTGGGCGCGCGCCATATTAGCGCCTCTCGAGCCGAAGCTCCACCGTGTGGCCGTAGTTCGCTAGTGCTAACGGTTGCCTTGCCATCTTCGCTCCTATTGACATTCTACAGGTCGTTGCGGTACATCTATCGTATGGCCAGAGTTAACCCTAATCGAACAATAATTCATGACGCTAGCGCGAGTTCGATTCTTTCAAAGAGTGTCTGAGTGGAGGAGTTTGTGGCCATTCGGAGCGCGTTTCGACCACTAACGTGAACGAGGCGGCCGGCTTTGTTGATGATGCGGAAGCGGATGGTGCGGATGGTGTGCAGCAGATGGGTGCATGTACGCTTTCGAGAGATGCCTTTCGTTTCAGCGATGGTGTCGAGCTGAAAGCTGCGACACAGGTTGTGTGCGAGCACGTTCAACTGTTGCCAGGCGCTATTGGCGGCATAGTTTTTAGTGGGCACGACGTCGAGAGCGAACTGGCTGCGCAATTCGGCGAAGGTTTTCTCTTGGCCGCCTCGCCCAGCAGCGAAGTACCAAAGGCGTTGGACGGTGAGCGATTTGTTGGTGGCGACGGCTGAGTACTCGAAGTAGCCGTCGTCTGGAGAAAACAGGTCGAGCTGGAAGTTCTTCGCCGTTCGATGTCGAACTCGCTTCCGATAGATCGCGGTCCGGACGGTGATATTCCAGGGCTCGATGAAGTGTTTGATGGAGAAGCCGTCGATTTCGTCACTCACGCGGTGCCATCGCTTGCGCCCAGCGACGACCTCCTTTAGGCCGAGCCACGGCCAGAACGGAGCCTTGATCGCGAACTCGCTTCGGGAGCGCTCTAGCCTCTTGAGAATCTTTTCGTTGAAAAACGCGGCGTCCGTGCGGAATTCCAGCTTTCGGGACCGACCGAACTGGCCCCGTAGCTCGCCTATCAGTTCCCGTAGAAACGCATCGGCACCCTTGGAGTCGTGAACGTTGCCAGGACGATTTCTGGATTTGAGAATCTGGCCCGTCTGAGCCAGGTGAGCGAACAAAGGGTAGTAACTTTTATTCTTCTTGCGATGAGGATTGAATCCTCGAAACGCCCATCCAACCTGATTGCCTGCCTGAACCACGGTGCCGTCCATATCTACCGTCAGACGGTTCAGACCCAATCGCTCGATTTGCTCGTGGACCAATACACCGTTCAACTCCGATAAGCCCTTGAGCCGCTCTCCCGTGAATTGCTTCAGCCAATTCACGATCGTCGGACGGCTCGGTAGTCTTCTCAACCCACAGAAGCGAAGCAGCATCGGGTCATCACAGACATACTGCAGGTGCTCTAGACGACGAGCTCCCACGAGCAGCATCCCAACCAACACCAGAACCAGTCGGACGCTCCCGTAGTCCGACCGAATGCCTTTTCCTCTGCACGCCTTTCCTACCCGGCGGCTTAGCTCAACGCGGTGCAAATATCGTGAAAACAGTTCCAGTCCACCAAACGAGCTCAGGTTCTGCTCTGTGAACTCGATCGGAAGATCCTTGTTGAAGTTCCGGCGAAATCGAGATAGTTTCAAGCGCACTATAGGGGCCTCTGGTCGTTTGGTGTTTTGTTTGGAAGCAACGCTCCAAACATAAACCCAGAGGCTCCTTTGTCAATACTTTCGCGCTACTTTGCTCTCTTTTTTTGCGATTAGGGTTAGCCCTAATCGCAAATAAACGTCACCGTGTCTGAGGTCTTTGGCCCCGTGAATAGCACCTTTTCCAGGTTCTGCATACACCGTGCAGAATCACCTATAGTGGCGGCGAGCGGGTGCCCCAGCACGAGCTTCTCGCCTGCGCCCAGTGCGGCTGTTTCGCGTTTTCGTGCTTCGAAGATTTTGCGATTAGGGTTAAGAGTAAAGATAAGAGTGATCTGCTTCAGGGAACGCTGGACATGTTGATCCTCAAGACGCTCTCGCTCAAGCATATGCATGGATGGGGTATCTCGCAGCGGATTCAGCAGATCTCGAGGGACGTGCTGCAGGTCAACCAAGGCTCGCTTTATCCCGCGCTGCACCGGTTGGAGCTCCAAGGCTGGATTCGGTCGAGTTGGGGGACTTCGGAGAACAATCGACGCGCGAAGTTCTACGAGCTGACCGCCACGGGCCAAAAACAGCTCCGCGAAGAGACCGAGAACTGGGAACGTCTCTCCGGCGCCGTCATACGCATCTTGCAAACCTCGTAGCGCCATGTGGGACGGAGTCGTCGGCCGGCTGAGATCTCTCGTCGAGCGCGATCGCTTCGAGCAAGAGCTCGACGACGAGCTGCGCTTCCATCTAGAGATGGAGACGCAGAAGAATATCGAGCTCGGTATGTCTCCCCGCAAAGCGCGCAATATGGCGCGACGCACCTTCGGTGGGTTCTCGCAAACGAAAGAGAACGTACGGCGACTTCGCGGGCTCGAGGTCATCGACATTCTCTCCCAGGACGCGCGCTACGCATGGCGCTCTCTCTCGGACCGCGCCGGTTTCACGACCGCCATCATCCTGACGCTCGCGCTCGGCATCGGCGCGAACACGGCCATCTTCAGCGCGATCTATGGCGTATTCCTCCGCCCGCTCCCCTACGAAGACGGCGATCGCCTCGTGCTTGTTACCCAGCAGGCACCCCGCGCCGAGCTCGACAACATTCTGTTCTCGGTGAAAGAGATCGCGGATTACCGCGCTCTCAATCGAACGCTCGACGCCGTTGTCGAGTATCACAGCATGCCGTTCATTCTTCTCGGCGGTAAGGATGACGAGCCCGAGCGCGTCCAGACCGGCGTTGTCTCCGCCGATTTTTTCGAGGTTTTCAAAGTAGAGCCCCATCTCGGCCGTACGTTTCTCCCCGGGGAGGACATTCTCGACGCCGAGCCGGTGCTCGTTTTGAGCTACGACTACTGGGAGCGGAGCCACGGGAGGGATCCGAGCCTGGTGGGGGCCATGCTGGAGATGAACGACCGCGCGCACCGGGTCGTCGGGGTCTTACCTCCCTTCCCGCAATTCCCCGACGAGAACGACGTCTACATGCCGGTCTCGTCCTGCCCGTTTCACACGAACCCGGACTTCATGGCGAATCGCAACGCGAGGATGATGAGCGTCTTCGGGAAAATGAAAGAAGGCGTCACGCTCGAGGACGCCGCGCGCGATCTCGACCTGGTCGCTGAGACGGTCCGGCAGGCGAACCCGTCTTCTTATCCCGAAAGCCTGGGCTACGCGGTCCAGACGGCGCTCTTGAGCGACGCGCTCACCCGGAACGCCCGACCGACATTTCTGCTTCTGCTTGCGACCGCGAGCTTCGTGCTTCTCATCGCCTGCGCCAATGTTGTGAACATCAACTTGTCGCGCCTCGTCAAACGCCGACGCGAGCTCGCCTTGCGCGCCGCCATCGGGGCGAGCCGACGGCGCCTCGTCCGACAGCTCCTTACCGAGAGCACGCTTCTCGCGATGCTCGGCGGAATTCTCGGGCTCGCGCTCGCTTGGGGGCTTCTCGATCTCATCGTCGGCTTCAGGGCGCGTTTCACCCCTCGCGCCCAGGAGATTGCTCTCGACGGGCATGTGCTTCTCTTTACTCTGGCGCTCTCGGTTCTGACCGGGCTCATCTTCGGTGCGCTTCCCGCCGCGCTCACGAGCCGAACTCTCGTGCCCGGACCGAATGCCGGCATCACGGTCGGCGGCCGCAAAATGCGCCACGCGCTCGTGACCGTCCAGGTGGCCGTCTCGCTCATCCTGCTCGTCGGGCCTCATGGTCCGGAGCCTTTATCGGCTTCAGCAAGTGGACGGAGGCTTTCAGACCGAGCGCGTCATGACGATGCTGCTCGATCTCAACTGGTCGAAGTACGACGAAGCCGAGCCGGTGCGGGCTTTTCACGAAACGTTGCTCGAGAAGATCGCGCGCCATCCCGGCGTCACGACCGCCGCGATGGGACGGACATTCCCGCTCGCGCGCGGCGAGCTTCCCACGGAGGCGCGCTTTCGCATCGAAGGGCGCAACGGCAGTGATAATGACGAGCCCGCGCCCGTGCTCGACTTTCACGCGGTGAGCAGCGATTACCTCCGCACGATCGGCGTCTCCATCTTCGAAGGCCGCGACCTATCGTCGGCGGACGACGCCGACGCGCCCGCCGTGGCGCTCGTGAACCGCGCGGCGGCAAAAAGCTATTGGCCCGACGAGTCTCCCATCGGCCACACAATCACAGGCGGGGCGGCGCTTCGGTGTCCGTCGTCGGCGTCGTTGGCGACGTGAGACAGTACGGCCTCGATTCCGAGGCGACACCGGCTGCTTACGTCTCGATCGCCCAGTTCCCTTTGCGCGTCGCGAATCTGCTCGTCCGTACGACGATCGCGCCACAGCGCATGGAAAGGGAGTTTGTCGAAGCGGTCTATGCCATCGATCCGGACCAAGCGGTCGCGGATATCCAGACGCTCGAGCAAGCTCGACGCGAATCGCTCGCGCCGCCGCGGCTGACAACGACACTTCTCTCGCTTTTCGCTGCGCTCGCCCTGTGCATCACCGCCGCCGGTGTGAGCGGCGTGCTCGCGTTGAGCGTGAGCCAGAGGACGAACGAGATCGGGATCCGGATGGTACTCGGCGCCAGCCCGTCGGGCGTCGCCCGCAGCGTGTTGCTCGAAGGATTGAAGCTAGTCGCGGACGGCCTCGCCATCGGGATCGTCGGCTCCGTGGCTTTCAGCGGCTTGATGACGGGACATCTCTTTCAGATCGAGCCGACCGATCCCATCACTTTCGTCATAGTCTCGCTCGTGCTCCTCGCCGTCGCCGCGCTTGCCTGTTGGCTCCCAGCGCGCCGGGCGACCAGCATCGATCCGCTCGAAGCCCTCCGTCCGGAGTAGCGCTCAGAGCGAGACCCACGTGAGCTTCAAGGGGGGCTCTCCGTCGGCGGACGGAAAATCTTCTTCCGGCTCGAAGAGCTCAAGTGACGCAAAAGGAGGGCCGTACTTCTCCGCGGTCCGGCGCAGGATCGCGACCCAGTCGTCTCGACCGACACGCGCCGCGTTGTGGGTCAAAAGAAGGCTTCCTCCCGGAGCCGTGGCGAGAAGCGCCGGCTTCAGAAGACTCGGGTAGTCGCGCACGATGTCGATCGCACCGAACGGCCCTTTGGCCCAGCGCGGCGGATCGAGAACGACGAGATCGAAGCTCCGTGGCTCGAAGCTCTGAAAGGCGCGCTTTTGGGCGCCGCGGCCTTTCAGAGGAAGCCCGGCAAGTTGACGCAGCACCGGCACGACGTCTTCTCGAACCATGTGGACGCGGTCCCCACCGAAGCCGTTCAACGCGAGATTCTTTTCAGCCCAGGCGAGCGACGAACGCGCAAAATCCACGTTCCAAACCTCATCGGCGCCGCCGGCGAGAGCACAAAGCCCGACCCCACCGGTATAGGCGAAGAGATTGAGAACGCTCTTCCCTCGGGCGTGTTCGCGCACGCGCCGGCGGCCCGCACGCAGGTCGAGGAACAAGAGCGGGTCCTGTCCGCGATGGCGCGGCGTCACGTGATAGCGCAGGCCGAGCTCACCGCCGATGGGGTCGTCGATGGGCTCGGGGCCTTCGTACGGAGCTGGGCTCCGCGGTCACGACCGCGATGCTTCCAGACAGGTGTGACGTCCAGGCCATATGTCTCTCGGACGATTCGGCCAATGCGCTCGACCTCCTCGGGCGTGAGCGGCTCGCGCCACGTCTGCAGCAAGAGCACTGGCCCGTAGCGATCGATAGTGAGGCCGGGTCGTCCTTCGGCCACGCCGTGAAACAGCCGATAGCAGTCGGTCCCCTCCGCGTGCAGCCGCTCGAGCAGGGCGCGGCGCCTCTCGATCGCTCCGAGAAGAAGTTCTTCTACAGGCGCGTCGTACTCAGGTGCGGACTCAGGCACGGGCTCAGGTGCCGGGCCAGTCGGGATGGTATGGGACCGCGGTGACTTGATAAGCGAACCCGTTCTCGTCCGTCAAATCCGCGAGAAGCCGTGCGGGCCTCGAATAGCTGGGACAAACGTAGTGCCGGACGAGTACGAGCTCCGTGTTGCCGGCGACGCGGTTCGAGCCACGCTCGGCGGCGATATTCCCTGAACCCCACTCCCGGACGGCCTTGTTCGAGCAAGTCAGCCGCAAAAAGTTCAGCCGCGAGGCGATACCGTTCGTCTCCGCCAACGTAATTCGCAAATCCGCGTCGTCATCGCTCGAGACCGGACCGAGCACGCGGGCCGACAACTCGAAGTCGGCGAGCGCTGTGGACGGCGCGGCCGTCGGGAAGCCAACCGGGAAGATGGGTGCGTCCGAGTTACTGCACGCCGTAACAAAGGCGAGAAGGCTCAAAAGCAAGAGCGAACGCATAGGCCTAAGCCCGCACGAGACCCGAGTGACGTAGAAGCGCTTCTGTCGAAGGCTCCCGTCCGCGAAAGCGCTTGAAGACTTCCATCGGCGACTCGCTCCCTCCGAGCGAAAGGATCGTGTCGCGGAAGCGCTTTCCCGTCGCTTCGATCGAGCCCGGCTCGTCGAGCCCGGCCTCTTCGAAAGCACCGAAGGCGTCGGCCGAAAGCACCTCCGCCCATTTGTAGGAGTAGTAGCCCGCGGAATAGCCGCCTTGAAAAATGTGCGAAAAGCCACACAAGAAACGATCTTCGGGAATCGGCGGAAGCACCGTCGTCTTTTCGGCCACGCGCCTTTGGACGTCGAACACCGTTTCGTCACCATCCGGTTCATGACGGTGATGAAGCTCCAAATCGAGCACGCCGAAATTCAGCTGACGCAGCATGAGGCTCGCGGATCGGAACGTGCGGGCTGCGAGGATCTTGTCGAAAAACGCATCGGGTAGCTTTTCCTTCGTTGCGACATTTTCCGACAGGCCGATCAACGTCTCGCGGTGATAGCACCAGTTCTCCATGAACTGGCTCGGAAGCTCCACCGCATCCCACTCCACGTTACGGATGCCGGCGGCGAGCCCGTAATCGACGCGCGTCAGCATGTGCTGAAGCGTGTGGCCGAACTCGTGAAAGAGAGTCTCGATCTCGCGGAACGTCATGAGAGACGGCTTGCCGTCGACAGGCGGCGAGCCATTACACACGAGATAGGCCACAGGAAGCCGCGCCTCGCCGCTCGCCCGGGGGAAAAGACGACTTCGGCCGACGACCTCGTTCATCCACGCGCCGCCGCGCTTTTCCGCGGGCCGGCTATACGGGTCCATGTAAAAGGCAGCCAGGTCCTCGCCGTCGAGCGCGCGCACGCGGAAAAAGCGCACGTCCTCGTGCCACACGGGCGCATCGCCATCCGCGGCGACGACATCGATGTCGAAGAGCTTCTTCGCGAGCGCGAACAGACCGTTGAGCACGTGCGGGAGCGGAAAGTACGGCCGGAGCTCTTCCTCGCTGAAGTCGAACCGCGCTTCTCGCAAACGCTCGCTCCAAAAGGCGATATCCCACGGCTTCGTGTCGTCGGCCGTTTCATTGGCGCCGTGCTCCCGCATGAAGTCACGGAGCTCGTCGAGATCGTTCTGTGCGGCGTCATAAGAAACGATCCGCAGCTCTTCGAGAAGCTTCTCCGCGCGCTCCACCGACCCCGCCATCTTTCGGGAAAGCGAAAGCTCCGCGTAAGTCTGGAAACCTAAAAGCTTCGATTCTTCGCGCCGCAACTTCAAAATCGAGTCGATGAGAGGGCGGTTATCGAGCTCGCCTTCGCTCGCACGGCCGACGAGAGCGCGGTAGAGGGCCTCGCGCAAGTCCCGCCGCGCGCTGTGGTTCATGAAACCGAGAAAGCTCGGCGCGTCCAGCGTTATGCGCCACGGTCCGGATTCCACGGTAGCGTCTTCTCTGCCAGCGTCCCGCGCGCTTTGCGCCGCCAACTTCAAATAGCTCTGCGGCAAGCCTTCGATCTCTTCTCGGGACGTCAGCTGCACGTGGAACGCTTTGGTCGCATCGAGAAGGTGGTTCCCGAAACGCGTCGAAAGCTCCGCGAGCTCGAGCTTGATCGCCCGAAACCGCTCGCGCTCGTCGCCTTCGAGGCCAACGCCCGCAAGATCGGCCGCTTCGATGAGCTTTTCCAAGATGCGCTCTTGCGCCGCGTCGAGCTTTCCGGCTTCACCCCTGTCTCGAATGTCCCGAAGGCCTATGAGCCGTCGATATATCTCCTGGTTCTGGGCTATCCTTATCCCGAGCTTCACGACTTCCGGCTCCATGGTTTCGTAGGCCTCGCGCAACGCGTCGCTGTTTTGAACGCTCATCAAATGCTCGACGAGGCCCCAGCCAAATCCGAGGCGGTCGTGCATCCGCTCGATCGGCTCGACAATGCCTTTCCAGCTCGACGTCCCGTTCGCTTCGAGCTCTTCGAGCATGGCCTCGACTTCCGCCAAGAGCGCACGGATACCCGGCGCTACGTGCGCAGGCTCGATGGCATCGAAAGGCGGGACGGTCGAGGCGTCTTGCAACAGGGGGTTAGGTTTCGACTCACTCATCATCTTTACTTGTCTCTGTTCTATTCTACAAATCTAAATCGATTTTTACCGGCGCATGATCCGATGGTAGCTTCCATCCGCGAACCCGGTCGAGGACGTTCACCGCGAGAAGGCGCTCGCGAAGCTTCGGCGTCACCCAGGCGTGGTCGAGCCGCCGCCCTTTGTTGGCACCCTTCCAATCGGGAGCGCGATAGCTCCACCACGTATAAAGCTTCTCGGACTCGGGAACGAAATGCCGCGCCGCGTCGATCCAATCTGCCGACGCACGCAACTTCTCGAGCGCCGCAACCTCGACCGGCGTATGGGTGACGACCCGCAGAAGCTGTTTGTGCGACCAAACGTCATTCGGAAGCGGCGCGATGTTGAGATCTCCGACGAGGATCCCGCCTGCGCCGTTCACGCCTCGCCGGCGAAACCACCGCGTCATATCGCGAAAAAACTGAAGCTTGTGCGCAAACTTGGGATTCTTGTCGGGATCGGGCAAGTCTCCCCCAGCTGGCGCGTAAACATTATGAAGCTCGATGCCACCCGGAAGCGTCGCGAAGACGTGCCGGCAATCGGAACGCTGGCACCAAGCTTTCGCTCGGGTATCAGAAAGCGGCATTCGAGAAAGAATGGCGACGCCGTGATACCCCTTCTGCCCCGAGATGAGCTGATGCACGTACCCAAGCTGACGAAACCGCTCCGAAGGGAAGAGCTCGTCGACACATTTGATCTCCTGCAAACAAAGGACGTCCGGCTGATGCTGCCTGAGAACCCGCGAAACCGACCGAAGCCGAAGCCGCACCGAGTTGATATTCCAGCTGATGATCCGCATGACGTAAACAGAATAATGTGGGCGACCCGTCAATTTTGGAAGAAAAAGCTGGAGAGTGGAAAAAAGCCGTCCGTAAGTGCTTGTCCAGAAGCAGGTTACGACCACGCTTTTTCGCGATTTCACGCCAATTTCGTCTGTATCTCATAGTAATAGCATTACTTAACGCCACGGTCATTTGACATATCCTCGTTTTTCACCTACACTCTGGTTTCACCCTGAGCGGCTCGGTGGGGGTTTTGTTTCTCGACCACATTCTTCAGGAGAGGTGTGTCCCATGACCGTGTCTATTTACGATGTCTTTACCCAGATGCCCGACCTCACGGACGAGGAGGTGGACCGAAAGCTGGAGGAAGCCGTCATCCAGAGCGAGAAGGCCGAGATGCTCGTGTGCTGCTACCTGGCCGAGGTGCGCGAGAGGCGGCTCTTTGTAGACTTTGGCTACGCGAACATCTCCGACTACACGTTTGCGCGCTTCGGATTCAAGGAGCGCAAGACCCACTATCTGGTTCGTCTCGGCAAGAGGATCCAGCATCTTCCGAAGCTCCGCGAAGCGATGGCGAACGGAAAAATCGGCTGGTGCAAGGCAAGTCGACTCGCCGACTTCGTCCTTCCCGAGAACGAGGTGATGTGGCTCCAATCCGCGTTGTCCCTGACGGTACAACAACTGGAGCGACGCATCGCGGACGGCACGGACACGCTCGCGACGATGCTTCACTTCCCGTTGTCGGCGGACATGCGTCTTTTGTGGGAGGACACACTCGAGATTTTCCGCCGCCGTGCGGGCGCCGAGATATCGCCCCTCGCCGTCTTCGAATACCTGCTCGCCGAGAAAGTCTCAGAATGGGGCCATTACCTTGCCCCCGACAAAACGCCGGAAACGCCCGAACCAGAAACACTCAAAGACGACGCGGCAGCTCCCGCGGAAGACGACGCGCCGGAAGCCGACCTGCCGGCAGAAAGCGAAACCGAAACGGGTCCCGTCTTTCCCTGGGCCGAAGAAATCGACACCGACCAAGTCATGCAACCGAGCCTGTTCGAAAGCGAGGCCGCGGCCGAGGCGGACTACGAGGACGACCCGGAATACAAACGGATGCGCGATCTCGTCCTAGAAAGGGACGGCTGGAAATGCACGGTTCCCTTTTGCAGTGCTCGCTCGCAATTAACCGTTCATCACATTCAGTATCGCAGCCATGGCGTCTGCCACTCGCCGTGGAACCTCACAACCGTCTGCACCTTCCATCACACTCTGATCCACAAGACGGGCATCCGCGTGAAAGGACGCGCATCGCATGATCTCGAATGGACCTTTCCGAAATTGATGCAGGCGGTGTTGGAGCGCCGTCGCGACCGCCCGAGCATTTGGCTCGGCGAGCTAGACGTGCGCGAGTGTTCTCTCGAAAGTTGCACGGATCCAAAGCCGACCGATACCTAGATCCTGCCACCCAGTCATGTCAGATGGACTCGATCGACGATACCGGTCTGCCTCTCGGAGCGTTTTTCCGCGTTCCCGAGTGGATCTGGCGCCAAATTCGTTTCTGCACTCTCCATCTCCTCTCCGACTCCATCGAATCCACCCTTTCGCTAAAACCGCACACATGTGCAGTTTTAGGGTGACTCAATCATTCCGCTACTGAGCCGAGCCCACAGCGCGGCTCGAACGGCCGCGACCACGAAGCCGCGCCGGAATTCAGGTACAATCCGGCCCATCTCACTCGAGCCTCGCGCCAAACTCGCTCACTACGAAATCCTAGAGCCCATTGGCAAGGGTGCGATGGGCGTGGTGTATCGCGCGCGGGACGGCAAGCTCGGCCGGGATCTGGCGATCAAGGTGTTGCGCGATGAGCTCGCCGAAAACGAAGAGAGGCTCGCCCGATTCAAACGCGAAGCCAAAGTTCTCGCCTCGCTGAACCACCCCGGCATCGCTGCCATTCACGGGCTGGAAGAGTCCGAGGGCACGCACTATCTCATCCTCGAGCTGGTTCAGGGAGAGACACTCGCGGAACGGATCACGCGCGGACTCCAAAACTGGTTCCAAGAGCTAGAGCGTCTGGTCCCGACGGACAACTGACAACTGAATCCTGAATCCTGACCTAAGCTATACTCCGCCCCCGATGACCGCGGAAGAAGAAACCACACCCCTCCATGTCGTGCGGGGCGCCATCGGTGGCCTTCTCATGGGGCTCGCCAACCTCGTTCCCGGCATCAGCGGGGGCACGATGTTGCTCTCGGTCGGCGTCTATCCCGAGTTTATCGGCGCCATCGCGGAAATCACAACCCTGCGCTTCAAGCTGCGCTCCATACTTCTTCTTGGAAGCGTCGTAGCCACCGCCGCGCTCGCAATCTTGCTCTTCGCGGGTCCCGTCAAAGACCTCGTCGTCGATCACCGATGGATCATGTACAGCTTGTTCATCGGGCTCACGCTCGGCGGCATCCCCATCGTATGGAAGCTCGCGAAACCGATGAGCTCCGGTCTTGTCGTGGGCGCCGCAGCCGGCTTCGCCGTCATGCTTCTAATGGCCCTTGGCCAGCCGGCCTCGAGCGCCTCGGCCGGACCAGCCTACGGGCTTCTCTTTATCTCTGGGCTCGCGGGCGCGAGCGCCATGATCCTCCCCGGCGTGAGCGGCGGCTACCTCCTCTTGCTCCTCGGGCAATACGTGCCGATTCTGAGCGCTGTCAGCGATTTCAAACAAGGCCTGACGGGCTCGCCGCGCAACTGGGATCTCGTAATCGAAGCGATGAGAGTGGGCGTCCCCGTTGGCATGGGCGTCGTGGCCGGCGTCGTAGGCGTTAGCAATCTCTTGCGCTATCTCCTCGATCGCTACCGCAAGCCGACGCTCGGCGCTCTCCTGGGCCTCCTTCTCGGCGCCATCGTCGGCATCTGGCCCTTCCAACACGCGGTGCCGCCCGCGCCCGGCCAGACGATCAAAGGCACGGTGGTCACGTCGGAGAACGCTTACAGCTTCGACGCCAAAGATTGGCCGACGGAGCGCTTCGCTCCGAGCACCATGCAAGTACTCGCCTCGCTCGCGCTCATCGGACTCGGCTTTGCGGCGACGCGGGGCGTGAGCCGGTTCGGAAAAAGGCGTAACCATTTATGACTGGGCTATAACCGCGAGAATTTGACGGCTCCATTGGAGAGCTGTAACATGATTTGGTTCGCACGATTTCGAGTGAAGGAGCAAGAATTTTGACAAAGTCCGCAACCGTTTCACAGGCCACGTTCATGGATACCGGCCTCCCGCTTTTCACCAACCTCCCGTACAAAGTCGCCGATCTCTCGCCCGAGACGGTCGCTTTCGGTCGGAAAGAAATCGAGCTTGCCGAGCACGAGATGCCCGGCCTCATGGCGTTTCGTGAGAAATATCGCGCCGAGCAGCCGCTCGCCGGCGCGCGCATTCTCGGCTCGCTCCATATGACGATCCAGACTGCTGTCCTCATCGAGACGCTGCGCGATATCGGCGCGGAAGTTCGCTGGGTCAGTTGCAACATCTTCTCGACCCAGGATCACGCGGCCGCCGCGGTCGTTGTGGGCCGCGACGGAACGCCGGACGATCCCAAGGGGCCCGCCGTCTACGCATGGAAAGGCGAGACGCTCCCCGAATATTGGTGGTGTACCTTCCAGGCTTTCAATTGGCCCGACGGCAAAGGCCCCAACATGATCCTCGACGATGGCGGCGACGCCACACTCGTGCTGCACAAGGGCGTCGAGTTCGGGAAGGCCGGAAGCGTCCCCGCGCCCGAGACAGCGGACAGCGGAGAGTCCAAGGTGGTGTTGTCGCTACTCGCTCAAGTCGCCGAGGACAACGCGTCCATGTGGGCACCGATTGCCGAATCGGTGCTTGGTGTCAGCGAAGAGACAACGACGGGCGTTCACCGTTTGTACCACATGGAAAAAGACGGATCGCTGCTCTTCCCCGCGTTCAACGTGAACGACTCGGTAACGAAGAGCAAGTTCGACAACATCTACGGATGTCGCCATTCGCTCGTGGACGGGATCGTCCGGGCCACCGACGTGATGCTCTCCGGCAAAGTGGCCGTGATTTTCGGTTATGGCGATGTCGGCAAGGGATGCGCTCAGGCGCTTTCCGGCCAAAAGTGCCGCGTCGTCGTGACCGAAGTCGATCCGATTTGTGCCTTGCAGGCGTGCATGGACGGCTACCAGGTCGTTTTACTCGACGATGTCGTCGAGACCGCTGACATTTTCGTCACTGCGACCGGCAACTTGAGCATCATCACCACCGATGACATGAAGCGGATGAAGCACAACGCCATCGTCGGCAATATCGGACACTTCGATAACGAGATCGACATGGCGGGCCTCGCCGAAATTGAAGGTGTCGAGCACATCAACATCAAGCCGCAAGTCGACGAGTGGCGCTTCAGCGATGGGCACTCGATCATCGTACTCTCCGAGGGGCGCCTATTGAACCTCGGAAACGCGACGGGTCACCCGAGCTTCGTCATGAGTAACAGCTTCAGCAATCAGGTAGCCGCTCAGATCGAGATCTACAAGAACCCCGACAAGTACGAGAACAAGGTCTATACGCTACCGAAAAAGCTAGACGAAGAAGTCGCCCGACTTCATCTCGACAAGCTCGGGGCGAAACTCACGAAGCTCAGCCCGGAACAGGCCGAGTATCTCGGCGTGAAGGTGGACGGGCCGTACAAGCCCGATCACTACCGCTACTGATAATGCGAGGTGACCTCGACCCCGCTTGCGTGGGGCGAGGTCACCTCACAAATCCAACCCTCTTACGAAATCACTCCGGACAAAAACATCGTGCCGAAGTGCAGTGTCAAAACGGCCTTGCCTTCGAACTTGCCGTGGCCGGGCGTGATGTCGATGAGCATGTGATCGGCGCTACCCATGCTCCCGGAATACATCGAGTCGAGCTTGATGATCTTCGCCTCGTCCGGGGTTTCCCCACGGCCGAGGCCGCCTTTGTAGAGCGCCATCGTCCAATCGTTCGCGCTGTTCTTGATGCAGCCGATGGTGTGCTCCCCGGCTGGGATCTCGGTGCTGCCAGACATAGCAGCCGCAGACAGCATCAGCTTCGGACCCCGCGGCGACACAAAGGTGCCTTCCTTCGCGCTCTCCGCACGGCTCAGATTCGCCGGCGTCGTGTTGTAGGTGATGGTGGCTTCGGCGCCACTCGGAAGCTTCGCGGTAACGGTCTTGCTGAAGTGCGGGTGGGCTAGCGCAAAGCTCGGGGCGAGCAGAAGCACGAGCACGCACAGTACGGAAACAATTTTCATTGGCCTTCCTCCAGTTCGCCGGATGCTATCGAGCATCGGGTACCAATTGCAAGTGCCTTCATGGCATTTCTGTGGCGGCAGCGTGGCGAGAGGGTGGCAGCTCAATCCGAAAGCCCTTTGGATCAAGTAAGAAGCGCCCATCGCTCCTAAGAATTACATGCCCGCACCGATTCGTTTTGCCGTTCAACATCGTCATATAGAAACGTTGGTTTACGAAGCCCGCGTTCTTCAAGGATTCGCGTCGGCGCGCCCGTCCTGCCGTCTGCCTGGCGCAATATTTGCTAACCTGATTAACGTACCGCGATTCAATCAATAATAAATTCGGGTTCTCCTGTCGTTTCGGGGGATCTGATTTGTGTTGGAGGGCATGGCCTATGGACGCTGCCGCGATTGTGGAAAACGCCGGAAACTCCGGGCGAGAGAGGCGTTTAGGGAAAGGTTGTGAGCACGTACAAACGTGGAGCGGCGTTTTCCACAATCGCTTGGAAAACGCTTCGCGTTTCCCACGAGCGCCCACAGGCCCCTCCTGATATATATACAAGAAAGATTAATTCATATGGAATAAGGAAGGGGGGGCTCGATTAGTGGAGGCTATGGAAAACGCCCTTCCAGGCTTCGAAGAGAACTCAGTCGTGAGCAAGGTCTGAACGACCAGAACCGTGGGGGCGTTTCCCACAGCCTCGTCTCCCGCTGAGGGGCAGTGGCATTTGGTGAGGCCCGTGGGTTGAGAGGGTAAGCCATGTGTAGATGCGCATCGGCGAGAACGCTAGAATCTTTTTTTCCGAAAGAGAAAAGAGCGTTCCCGCGATGCGCGTTACTACGTTAGTCAACAAGCTCATCGGATTGCAAGGCCTGTGGGTCCGAGGTTTCCACTTCCAGGCGGACAAAGCCAGAGTGGTGGTGGATGTAGTACCACGGAGGAGGAAGCCTCTGTGCGGGATTTGCGGACGAAAGGTCCGCAAGAACAAAGATCGCTACAATCGCTACTGGCGGCACTTGAACCTGTTCGGAGTCCGGACCTATCTTCGCTACTCGATCCGACGAGTGGTATGTCGGCGGTGTGGAGTGGTCAGAGAAAAGGTGCCTTGGGCCGACAAGGGAAGCCGCTTTACCAAAAGCTTCGAACAAGAGGTAGCGTGGCTGGCACAGAGGACGGACGTCAGCGCCGTAGCGAACTATTTCCGAGTGACGTGGCGTTCGGTGCGACGGATCATCCAGCGAGTGGTTGCCGAGCAGCGGGATGAGCGGCGCGAGCTCGATGGATTGCGGGTGATTGGGATGGACGAGATCAGCTACCGCAAACGCCACAAGTACTTAACCCTAATCGCAAAAAAACGTCACCGTGTCTGAGGTCTTTGGCCCCGTGAATAGCACCTTTTCCAGGTTCTGCATACACCGTGCAGAATCACCTATAGTGGCGGCGAGTGGGTGCCCCAGCACGAGCTTCTCGCCTGTGCCCAGTGCGGCTGTTTCGCGTTTTCGTGCTTCGAAGATTTTGCGATTAGGGTTAACAGTGGTAATAGACCATCTCAGCGGCCGGGTGCTTGTTGCTCGACGTCGATGTTGGCGCGAAATCGGGCCAAGCCGTCGCTATCGAGCTGACCTTCGAAGAGGGTCTCGGGCTCGCCCGCGAACGTGCGCGCGGGGTCGTCGAAGTCGAAATCGGTGCTGCGCGAGAACCGCGTCGGAGTCGGCGCGAGCCGCACTTGAACGTCCGCATCGAGACCTGCGGCCGTCGAGCCCGTCAGCCATTGGCCGAATAGCTCGGCCGAGAGCGGCATGTGGCTCCGCTCGAGCGTCTCCGCGCCGAAATCGAGATCGACTTTGAGACGGTTGGGCATGACCGTCTCGATACGGAGCGGTTTCGTGAACGTGGCGCCGCCGAGCCGGGCGCGCGCGGTCCAGATACCGGTCGGTGCGTCCTCCGCGGTCTGCATCGTGAAGGCGTAGAAGCGGCCGACGGGCTCAGCGTGGATCAAGCGCTCGACGATCTGCCCTCGCGGGCTCATGAGCTCCATCGTGACGGGGTGTTTGGGCGGGATGAGGCCGCTCCGGTCCTCGACGACCAAGGTGAGATGAAGGGCGTCACCGGGCCGCCAGACGCTGCGCTCGCCATAGATGGTCGCCTTGATCCCGTGGGTGAGTTTCTCGCCGCCGACATCGAGATGGCTCACGGGAAGCGCTGCGGTGCGAGAGAGCTTGAGATAACCCTTATCGGTGCCTTTCTCGGCGAGGAGATAGAACGGGGTGGCGTTGACGTCGATCTCGGCGAAGCCGTTGACGTTCGTTCTCGCCTCGCCGATGCGCTGATCTTGGAAATTCATGAGGTCGATGTCGACGCTTCTCATCGGCTCTGAGGTCCGGAGGTCGGTGGTCACGACGAAGAGCTTCCCGGTGGGCTCGCGCTTGACGAGAAGGCCGATATTCGACGCGAGAAAATTTCGCTCGTCGTGCACGCCCCGTTCGTACTGGTAGTAGGCGTCCTTGCAAGGATCGTGACGGTCGCGCCAGCTGCTGCCGTCGCCGCTTTGCCCGTAATAGTCTTCGGTATAGCTCCAGTTGCTGCTCTCCTGCACCCAGAGGTCCTCGTTGTTCATGAGGGGAGCTTGGACGTCCTCGGGCTTCTCTTGCCCTGGGCAGGTCGCGGTCGCATCGGCGCGCGTGATGGAGAGCGTCAGCTGAAAAAAGCCGCCCCCCTCTGTGCCAACATCGCTGAGACACTTCGCCCCTTGAAATTAGTGTAGAGGGCGGAGGAGGATCAATGCATGAGTATGTTGATTGAGAGAGAGACCTCGGTGGGATCGGAGGGAGCCCGTAGGGCGACTGGAGATCCCGCCGGCCGCGATGCGGCGGGGGTCCCGGATCCCGAAGTGAGCGAGCAAGCGAAGCGTCGACGCTTTACCGCGGAGTACAAGCTGCGGATAGTGCGTGAGGCCGATGCCTGCAAGGGTGACGGTGACGTTGCTGCTCTTCTGCGTCGAGAGGGCCTGTACTCGTCGCATTTATCGAGTTGGCGCCGCCAACGTGACGAGGTCGCCAAAGCGGGGTTGGCCTCGAGAAAGCGAGGCCGGAAGGCAAAGGCCGAGGATCCACGGGTCAAGGAGCTCGAGCGCGAGAACGCCCGGCTCCAACGTCGCCTGGCTCGGGTGGAGACAATGTTGGAGACCCAAAAAAAAACCTCCGAATTACTGGGGATCCCCCTGAATCCACTCGACAGCTACGAGAACGACTGATGGTGGCGGCCGAGGAGCTGGCGGGGCAGATTGGGCAGACGACGGAAGCCTGCGAGGCTCTGGGTGTGGCTCGTTCCACGCTGTATCGCAGGCGCCAGGTGACGCCCGAACCGAAGCGGCGTCCTCGGCCGCACCGAGCCCTCGACGAGACTGAGCGCGAGGAAGTCCTCGGGGCCTTGCACTGTGAGCGGTTCGTCGACAAGGCGCCCGCCCAGGTGTGGGCCACGCTTCTGGACGAGGGAACCTACCTCTGCTCGATTCGCACGATGTATCGGATTTTGGAGGAGCACGGCGAGGTCCGAGAGCGCCGGAACCAACGGCGCCATCCGAACTACACGAAGCCGGAGCTGCTGGCCGAAGCGCCCAACCAGGTTTGGTCGTGGGATATTACGAAGCTTCGTGGCCCCGTCAAGTGGACCTACTACTACCTCTACGTCATCCTCGACATCTTCTCCCGCTACGTGGTTGGCTGGATGCTGGCTCACCGAGAAAGTGCGGCGCTCGCGCAACGCCTCATCGCCGAGAGCTGTCGCAAGCAGGACATTGAACCCGACCAGCTCACCCTTCACGCGGACCGTGGCAGCTCGATGAGAAGCAAGCCCGTGGCTCTGCTCCTGGCTGACCTCGGAGTTACCAAGACCCACTCCAGACCTTACGTCTCGAACGACAATCCCTACTCCGAGTCCCAGTTCAAGACGATGAAGTACTGCCCTCAGTTTCCGAGCCGTTTTGGTTCCGCCGAAGACGGCCGGCTGTTCTGCGGCGGTTTCTTCGACTACTACAACTACGAGCACCGGCACTCAGGAATCGGCCTCATGACGCCGGCCGACGTTCACTATGGTCGCGCCGAACAGCTCACCACCGCTCGGCGCCAGATCCTTCTCGAAGCTCATCGGACTCATCCCGAACGCTTCGTTCGCGGAACGCCACAACCTCCCGTTTTGCCTCCTCAGGCTTGGATCAACCCGCCGACGGAGAAAACGACGCTCCTGAATGCCGCACAAGCCACTCTCGCGGCGGCGTCCATACCTGGGGTACCCCCTTTTTCTGCTCCACGAAACGAGATCTCGATCGATGCAGATGTGGACCGCACCGGCGCCACGAGCCTCCCGACGCTAATCGAGGCTCACTAAATGCAGCTCGCGAGTGTCTCAAAGTTGTTGACACGTACCGTTCTCAAGGCCAAACACAACCGCAGCGCGAAAGACAAACGGGTGCTCCGCGAGCAGGTGCGAGCTAATCGTCACCTCTACCGCGCTATGCTTCTGCGCGACGACTTCATGGACCTCTACACCTACAAAACCGAGACATGGGCCAAGAAGTTTCTCCGAGGATGGCTGCGGCGCGCTATGAGCTCGAGGATAGAGCCCGTCAAACGTACGGCGAAGATGATCCGCAGCCACTTCGATGGCGTCATCGCGTGGGTCACGTGGAGACTCAGCAACGGCCGACTCGAAGGAATGAACAACAAAATCCGGCTGCTGAGCCACCGCAGCTTTGGACTCCACTCTGCCGAAGCTCTCATCAGTCTCGTCTACCTAAACTGTGGCGGTCTCACCCTCGAGAGGATCCACTGAAATAGCAGGAGAGGCGACGAAGTTCTCGCGCTCTACGCGAGCCATGCGCCCTTCGGCGGGAACGTCGTCGGGCTCGAGGCCGCGTCTTGGCGTTACTTCGGCCGAGCTCCCGAAAAGCTGTCATGGGCCGAGTCCGCCACGCTCGCGGTGCTTCCGAATAGCCCCGCGCTCATCCATCCGGGAAGAAACCGCGACGAGCTTCTCGCGAAACGCGATGGTTTGCTGAGGAAGCTCCACCACATCGGGGCGCTCGATGCGCTCGACCTCGAGCTCGCACTCAGGGAGCCGCTTCCGTCGAAGCCGCTGCCACTCCCCCAAGCCGCTCCGCACTTGCTGGACACGTTGCGCGCTCGAGCCGGCGACGGAACCCATCGCTTCGAGACCACCATCGACCCATCGATACAGACCGCGGCGAACGCGATCGTGCAGGAGCATGCTCGCAGGCTCTCGCTCCAAGACATCCACAACGCCGCCGCCATCGTCGTCGACAACGTCGACTTCGAGGTCCTCGCCTATGTCGGCAACGCCTCCTGGTCCTCGAGTGGCGAACGAGGCCACGCCGTCGACGTCATTCAGCGGCCGCGCAGCACCGGAAGCATCTTGAAGCCGCTTCTGTTCGCCGCGATGCTCGACGCCGGCGAGATTCTCCCCGAGAGCCTGGTGCCCGATGTCCCCACGCAATATGCCGGCTACGTGCCGGAGAATTACGACCACGGCTATCGCGGCGCCGTCCCGGCGAAAGTTGCGCTCGCGCGCTCGCTGAACGTTCCCGCTGTCCGCATGCTCAGACGTCACGGCGTGGGACGCTTCCAGGACTTCTTGACCCATATGGGGATGACGACCCTCGATCGGGGTCCCGAGCATTACGGGCTCACGCTCATCCTCGGCGGCGCGGAGACAACGCTCTGGGATATGGCCGGTATCTATGCGAACCTCGCCGAGACTGCCCGCCAGCGTCGACCGAGCGCAGGGACAACCTACCGCGCGCTCAAGCTTACGAGCGAAGACGAAACGCGGACCGAACGCACCGCAGAGCTCAGCCCCGGCGCCGCTTGGCTCACACTCGAAGCGCTCGTCGAAGTCGCGCGCCCCGGCGACGGCCGTCATTGGCGAGGGTTCGGAAGCTCGCGGCGCGTAGGCTGGAAAACGGGCACGAGCTACGGCCACCGTGACGGTTGGGCAATTGGAACCACGCCGCGGCATACGGTCGCGGTCTGGGTCGGCAACGCGAGCGGCCAAGGACGTCCCGGCTTGACGGGCACCGCGACCGCAGCGCCGATCTTGTTCGATATCTTGAACCGCCTCATCCCCTTTGACGATGCCGGATGGTTCGAGCCTCCTTACTTGCACATGAAGCAGGTCGAGGTCTGCAAGAACGACGGCTATCTCGCAGGCGGCGGCTGCGAGACGCGTTCAGAATGGATCCCGAAACACAGCCACTTCGATCAAGTGAGCCCGTACCATCAGCGCGTGCATCTCGACAGCGCAGGCCGTAAACGCGTGCATGGCGCCTGCGAGGCGCCGCGCGCGATGACGCATCGCTCGTGGTTTATCCTCCCCGCTCATTTGGAGCACTACTACCGCAAACATCACGCGAACTATCGAAGACTACCGGCCTATCGCGCGGACTGCCGCCTCGCCAGAGCAGCCGATGCCCCGATTGCGTTTCTCTACCCCAACCACGGGACTCGGCTCTACATCCCGATGGACCTAGGCCAGGAAAAAGGACGCACGATTTTCGAGGCCGTCCACCGCGACGAGGAAGCCACGTTGTTCTGGCACCTCGACGCGCGCTATCTGGGGAGCACGATCACGTTCCACCAGCAAGCGCTCGACATCACGGTTGGCCCTCATGTGGTGACGGTCGTCGACCAGCTGGGGAACCGGCTCGCGCGGCGCTTCGAGATCCTTTCCGCGCACGACTAAGGACTGACGCGCGTCCGTCGACGGACGTCGGTATAATTCTTTTGTGGCTGGGCTTCCCTTTAACGATCATTTTCGCGAGCGCGTATCGGAGCATCTCGAACGCTTCGATCGACGCGCGATAGCACCCGACGTTCTCACGCCGGCGGCGGTGGCGGTAACACTCGTCGGCGACAGCTCCGGTGAAGCCTCGTTCATCTTGACTCGCCGGCCGTTGAACCTTCGCCGACACGCGGGACAATGGGCGTTACCCGGAGGCCGTTGCGACCACGGCGAGAACACGATCGACGCCGCGCGGCGAGAGGTCGAAGAAGAGGTCGGTGTAAGCCTCGACCGCGAGAGCGCCGTCGGCCGTCTCGATGACTTTCAGACACGCTCGGGCTTTTTGATCACGCCCGTCGTCTTCTTTGGACCGAGCGAGCCCGCACTACGCCCCGACCCCACCGAGGTCTACGCCGCTTATGTCGTCCCGCTCAAAGTCCTGGAGGCACCGGGTGTTCCGACCATTCGGGAAAGTGCAACAAGCGAGCACCCCTTGATTTCTATAACAGTCGAATCGCTGGGCACAACGATCTGGGCGCCGACGGCGGCGCTGCTCTACCAAACGCGCGAAGTCGTCGTTCACGGCCGTTCGACGCGCGTGGCCCATTTCGAGCAACCACGTTTCGCGTGGAAATAAGGCCGTTCTAGCCGCGCTGCGCGCGCTGGCGGAGTGCGTGATCGGCGAGGGTCACCGCCATCATCGCTTCGGCCATGGGGACGAACCGCGGCAAGAGGCAGGGGTCGTGCCGCCCTTTGGTCGCGATCGTCGTGACCTCACCTTCGCGGTTCACCGTGTCTTGTTCCCGGGGAAGGCTGCTCGTCGGTTTGACCGCGCACCGCAGCACGATGGGCATGCCCGACGAGATGCCGCCTAGCATTCCGCCATGTCGATTGGTGCGGGTGACGATGCGCTCGCCGTCGCGCGTCAACACGTCGTTGGCCTCGCTTCCCCGCATCGTCGCGACGCCGAAGCCCGCGCCGTACTCAACGCCCATAACCGCGGGAAGGCTCAACATCGCCTTTCCGAGATCGGCCTTCAGCTTGTCAAAGACGGGCTCGCCCCAACCCGGAGGGACCCCCGTCGCGACGATCTCCGAGATACCGCCGACAGAATCGCGCGAGCGCCTCATCTCTTCAATGAGCGCAATCATCTTCTCCGCGACGGCAGCATGGGGACAACGCACGATGTTGGACTCCACGGCCTCGAGCGTCACTGCTTCAGGATTGGGCACCTCCGCCACCAGGTCTCCGATCTGTTTCACATAGCCGACCACACGAACGCCGAAAAGCTCACGAAGAAGCTTCTTCGCCACCGCACCGGCAGCGACCCGCACCGACGTTTCGCGCGCGCTCGAGCGGCCACCGCCTCGGTAGTCACGGAAACCGTATTTCGCGTCGAACGTCAGATCGGCGTGTCCGGGGCGATACTTGTCGCGGTTCTCCGAGTAGTCTTTGGGTCGTTGGTCTCGATTGCGGATGCTTATCGCAATCGACGTCCCCGTCGTCTTGCCTTCGAAGACTCCGGATAGAATCTCGGGGACGTCCGCCTCTTGGCGCTGCGTGGTCACTTTGGACTGGCCCGGACGACGCCGATCCAGATCGGGCGTGAGGTCCGACTCCGAGAGCGCAAGCCCCGGCGGAACACCGTCGATGATGACGACGTAGCCCGGCCCGTGGCTTTCGCCCGCGGTCGTGATCCGAAAGAATTGGCCGAAACTGTTTCCGGGCATGACAAGCCTATGTTACTGCGGTCGTGACGCAAAGATAAGCGCAACGCAAAGATAAGAAAGAGGCACCGCGTCCGCAAGCCACACGCCGTTGTCGGAGACCAGGAACGTGTACCCGTCCGCAGCCATTGCGTGAGCGTTGACCTCCAGGATGACGATCTCGCCCTTGCGCCGGGCGCCGACGCGGCAAGCCGTCTCGGCAAGCCGTCTCGGCATCCGGAGAGAGGTGCACGTGGTGTCGGTTCATCGGACGCAAACCGCCACTCGCTTGAATCTTGGCCCACTTCTCGCTCGTCGTACCGTGGAACAAGCACGCGGGCGGTTTCTGTGGCGTCGAGGACACGGCGAGCACTCCGGAGACGCTGTGCCCTTGATTGGCCCGCACCTGCCCATCCCGAAGCGTGTAGCGTTTCTTGTCGTCGGTGGCGACGATTTCCTGAAGCACCTCTATCGTAAACTCGGGGTAGCGAGAGCGCATGGCGCTCACGAGTTCGGCGGCGTCGACGTAGCCCGAGGGGTCGAGCCTTACTCCTATTTCTTCAGGACGGTGGCGCAACACGTAGCAAAGAAATTTGCTGACGTCCACACTCAGGCACTCAGGCACTCAGGCCTCGGGTCCGGGGAATCGAATGAGCTTGCCCCGAATCCGCCCGCCGATGAGCGCGGAGTCCCACGCGATGCTGACAGGCGTGAGGTGCGGCGCGCGGGAGCGGATGAAACGTCCGCGGGTAAAAGCCGGCGTCCCTTTTGGAGGCTCCGAAATGGCTCTTTCGATCTCGCTCGGCGCCAGGAGCCGGTGCACGTTCCCCGTCGCCGCGAATTTATATGCGTATCCCTCTTCGAGCTCGTGATAGCGAAGATCGATCGTCTTGAGCATCGCGAGGTCATCCTCATCGCCACAGGCCTCGAGAAGATAGCGCTTCGTCACCCAATCGAGCCGCCCGACGAGCCGCGATATCTCCTTACGCTCGAGGGCCACGAGCACATCTTCCCATTGCTCCATGACTTCGGACGCCTCGAGTGAGGTCGTCTTCGACGCGCTCAAGTAGCCCTTCGCTTTCTCAAGGTAGTAGCGCTGAAGCTCGAGCGCAGTCACCTCGCCGCCATCGCTCCGCACCACGGCTTCGAGGCTGGGATCCGCCGCGATCGCATGAAGTGCGGCGATGGGTTTTTGGAGCTTCGGAGCGTCGCGGAGCCAGCCGGCTTCGGCCATATCGATCACGAGCGCGGTCGTCCCCATTTTCAAGAACTCGGTGTCCTCCAGCATGCTGGAATCGGCGAGGCCGAGCTGCAACCGTTGCCGCCGGCGAAACAAGCTGAGGAGCGGCAATATGTGGAAATGCGCCGCCGCGAGAGCCGGCTTCATCAAGTTACCGGTATCGAAAATCGCTCGGTCGTTGGGGCTGATCGAAAAACGCATCTTTCGTTTGATCGCCGGCGCTTTTTCGGAAAGCACGAAACGCCCGTCCGGCTCGACGCTTCCCGATCCGCTCAGCACAGGACGCGAGACGAGAAACGCCAGCGTCTTTTGTCGCACCCGGCGGAAGGCGACAACGCGGAGCCCCAAAGAAAGGCCGGCGATGACAGGCAAGGTCACGACATAGCTCACCCAGTAGAGGAAGCGTCCGAGTAGGTTCTCGAGCTTGTGATCGTCGAGCGACGTGAGACGAGCGAACCATCGGTGGTGTCGGAACGGCGGAAGCGCCGTCACGATGGCCGTAGCTGTTCCGACGACGATGGCCGCGACCAAGAGTGCGATGAACACCAACCAGCCGAGGACCACCGTCGCTGCGAGAAGGGGCATGAGGAGTGTGAGGCCAAGACGGTAAATCCAAAGCACGGGGCCGGTGGCGACCCGGCACTCGAAGCTCTCCTGTGCGCCATACACGTGCCCTTCGGCGTCACGGCAGTTTTTCAGAAGCCCGAGCCGACCCGGAAAACCGCTCGATCCGAGCTCCTGCTCAGCTTGGGGGATCGCTTTACGGAGAAGCGATTCCTGAGCTTTCTGGTAGAGTAGCAGCTGGCCGGGCCCGCGGCATTCGGGCGTGGCGCCCTCGATGAGACCGCCTTCCATACGGTAAGGAAGATACTCGTAGTAAAAAGCACCGCCATTCTGTGTGAATATTTGGGGCCGCTCGGCGTACATCCCGGGCTCGGTGCGAACCCGTCTCCCGATGGCACGGGCCAGCGACTCGTAGATTCTATCGTTTCCTGGATGAGCGCAATCGGGAGAAAAGCGAATGGCGTATTCGGTCTCCTGTCCCATCAGGCGACCGAATAGCACCGACGTGGCGTGGCGATGCTCTATTCGCCGCCCTCTGGCACGATGGTCTCGCTGAGGTAGCGATCCTTGAGGGTGCGAGCGTCCTTCGCGATCTCGAGGAGAACACGTTGGGTGCTGTCCTCGCGCTCTTCTTCGATTTCAAATTCGCGAATGGGTTCCATGAGTGTTTACGCTCCTCCTCCAGCTGTATTTAGAGTACCACAGTCTGCAATAGCATGGCCACCAGCCGGAGCCGGCCCTCTGGAAAAGCCGGATCTCCTCTCCTTTCATCTTTTTTTTCTTTGCGCCTTTGCCCCTTTGCGACTTTACGTTACGCTTTTCTTAATATTGATCTTTTCGAGCACCCCAATGGGTTAGCCAAGTACCGCCTTGACGGATTCGGCGATGGCGTCCACCGCCCGGTCGATTTCAGCGTCTGTGATGACCGCCGGCGGCGCGATGCAATAGACATCGCCGCGAACCCTCGAGAAGAGCCCCCGCTGGTCGGTTTCGGCGAGAACCTGGGGCCCAATTTTATCGGACGCGGGAAATTCCTCTTTGGTCGCTTTGTCCGCCACGATCTCGACGGCGCACATCAGCCCGAGGCCGCGGACCTCGCCGACGTGCGGGTGGCTCTCGAGCGCCCCCCGCAGGCCGTCCTGGAGTTTTTTGCCTTTCTCCCCCGCCGCCGCCACGAGGCCTTCACGCTCGATGATGTCGAGGTTGGCCAGAGCGATCCGGCAACCTACAGGATGGGCGCTGTACGTGTAGGCGTGCATCCAGATCGTATCGCCTTGGTTCAACACGTCCGACACTTCATCGCTGATCCCAATGCCGCCGAGCGGAAAGTAGCCGGACGTGATGCCTTTGGCGAACTGGATCATGTCCGGCTTCACGCCCCAATGCTCGAGCCCGAACTTCGTCCCCGTGCGGCCGTAACCCGTGATGACTTCGTCCGTCACAAGAAGAACGTCGTATTGGTCGCAAATTTCGCGGATGCGCGCGAAATAGTCGTCCTGCGGCACGATGACACCGCCCGCGCCTTGGACAGGCTCCGCGAGAAACATGCCCACGGTATCCGGGCCTTCCGCGAGAATCGCTTTTTCCAGCTCGTTCGCCGCCGCGACACCTTGGCTCGTGCCCTCGGGCCCTTCGTAGCGATAGGGGTACGGCGAGGGGATATGGACGAAGCCCGGCACCCGCGGCTCGAACATCGGCCAATAGCTCTTGATGCCCGTGGCGCTCATCGCCGCGAGCGTGACCCCGTGATAGCCCCATTGGCGCGAGATGACTTTGGTCTTTTCAGGCTTGCCGTTGAGTTTCCAGTAATAGCGCGCGGTCTTGAAGCAGCTATCGCTCGACTCGCCGCCGCCCGACGTGAAGAAGAAATGATTGATGTTCGGGTAGGCCCACTCCGATAAGCGCTCCGCAAGCTCGATAGCGGGACGGTTCGTGCTTCCGGAATAACCCGAGCAATAGCCGAGCGTGCTCATCTGATCGGAAGCCGCATCCGCGAGCTCCTTGCGCCCATGTCCGACGAACACGTTCCAGAGGCCGGAGAGACCGTCGATATATTCCTTTCCGTCCAAGTCGTAGAGGCACGCTCCTTCTCCACTTGCCCAGACGTGGCCGTTTTCGTGGGCCGCGGGATTGTGGAGCGGATGGATGAGATGCGCCTTGTCGCGCGCAAGAAGATCGCCTTTCGTTTGGACTTCAGAGGTTGCCATGGTGATCTCCTATCTCTTCTTTTCTTTCTCTTCTAGCGGGCGGACGCCCGCCGTCCCCGAGCGATCGCCTCTCGGGAGGTGACGATGAACACGCGGAAGCCTTGTTCCAGTCGTTTCTCTATATCGTCGGGTCCGGCGGTAATACCGCACGCTACATCGAACTCTTTGCACGCTGCGAGGACGGTCTGGATCGCGTTCTCGATCGCTACATCGTCGCCCTCATAGGCACGCCGCAAATCGCCGGGCCCGGGAATCACGATGCTCACCCCTTCTGTCGAGACGATAGCGCGCGCATTCTCGATACCGATCTTGTCCTCGATGAGCAGCATGTTGATGAGCTCTCCCGCCGACTCGCGGGCCAAATGTCGGCGCGCGAGACGTAGTCCTCTCGACCCACGCCCCAGTAGCGAGCCGCGACGCCTTGCGCGTTTGGCCGGAGCCCCTTCGGCCGGTAGCGCATGGAACGGACCGCATGCTCCGCGTCCTCGGCGCTCTCGACATGCGGATAGACGACGCCGTGGACGCCGGCGTCGAGAATACGCTGCGTGCGATCCTGCGCTTCGACACGGCCGTCTCGGATGGGCGGGATGCGCGTGATGATGGGGTGCTCGTTGAAGAGGCTCTTCCGGTCGACAAGATCTGCCCGTTCGAGCATGAACTGCATGTAGACTTGCATGCCGGGAACGTCGAACGGGCCGCGCTCCATCGAATAGAAGATGAAGTCGGCTTCAGTCGTGACGACCTCCATGGCGCTCGCCGGTGTCTTCTCCCCGGAGAAAACACCAAAGACCGGCTTTCCCGAATCGAGAAGCGTGACGATCTTGTTAAGCCTTTTTTCTTGAGCGGGTGCACTCGAGCTCGACATAAGGACGATCATGCCTCCTAAACAAATAGAACGCCAAAGCATGTCTTTCATTATGGTGGGCATTATGGTGGGCATGATGGTCGGCATGATGGTGAGCATAACGGCGAAGATTACCAGTACCGAACGGCTCAGAGCAAGATGGCCCGAGAACGCGAGCTGAACTAAACTACGCCCGCTGATGGAAATGGCCCGACAAACGACGCCCATGCTCTCCGGATGGGGCCGCCTCTCGAAACCCGGCAAGGAAGTGTTCTCCGAGGACCTGAGAGCGCTGAGCCGGAACGCCGTGCTTTCTCGGGGACTCGGCCGCTCCTACGGCGACTCGGCGCTCCCCCCGCCGGGCCACCTCGAAGTGGCGACGACGACGCTCGCCGATCGCGTGCTCGCCTTCGATGAGACTTCTGGCATCCTCCGCGCCGAGGCAGGACTTTCGCTTCGCGAGCTGAACCGCTTGTTTCTTCCGAGACGTTGGTTCACTCCAGTAACACCGGGCACGCAGGACGTGACGATCGGCGGCATGGTCGCGGCGGACGTCCACGGGAAGAACCATCACGTCGACGGCACGTTTGGACGACACGTATGCGCCATCCTGCTGGGCGTTGCCGACGGCCGATTGATCGAGTGCTCGCCGAACCAGGAGCCCGAGCTCTTCTGGGCGAGCGTGGGCGGGATGGGGCTCACGGGGCACATCCTCGAAGTCGCGTTCCAGATGCGCGCCATCGCGTCGCCGTGGATCTACGAAGAGCGCGAAACGGTACCGGACATCGAGACGCTCGCCGCGGCGCTGAAAGACGCCGCCCCCGACTGGCCTTTCACCGTCGGCTGGCTCGATTGCCTCGGCAAAGGGCGAGGCATTCTGGTTCGCGGACGATGGGCCGAGGCCAAAGACGCGCCCTCGGATCCACCGCTGCCGCTATCGGCGGTCACCGTGCCCTTCGAGCTTCCCAATTGGGTTCTCAACCGCTGGTCGATGCGCGCTTTCAACATCATGACGTACTACGTGCAAGGAAGCTCCAGCGGGAAGATCGTTCACCCCGAAGGGTTTTTCTACCCGCTCGACAAAGTGCATCACTGGAATCGCATTTATGGCCGCCGAGGCTTCATCCAATACCAATGCGTTCTGCCTTCGGCGGGCGGCCCCGACGCCACGCGGCGGTTCCTCGATGTGCTCGACGAGCAACGCGCCGCCGCCTTCTTGTGCGTGGTCAAAGACTGCGCGGAGGAGGGCAAGGGAATGCTCTCCTTTCCGCTTCCCGGGATCTCTATCGCTTTGGACCTCGCCGTCGACGCGCGCACGCAAACGCTCGTCGACCGCCTCAACGAGACAGTCCTCGCGCAAGGGGGGCGCGTCTATCTCGCGAAGGATGCTTTCACGCGGGAGGAGCATTTTCGCGACATGGAGCCGCGCCTCGAGGCGTGGCTAGACGTCCGCAAACGATGGGACCCCGAGCTTCGTATCAAAAGCGCGCAGTCCGTGCGTATGTTGGGAGATCCAGCGTGAAGGTCGCGCTCTTCGGGGGCACGAAAGGCATCGGTCGCGCGCTCGGACGATTGCTCGCAGAGAAGGGCCACAACATCTGTTTACTCGGCCGCAACCCGGAGGAACTGGAAGCGTCCAGCAACGACTTGCAAATCCGCGGAGGCACGTCGCATTCGGTGGGAACCGCGACATGCGACCTTCTCCGACCCGAAACCTTCGCTCCCGCTCTCGTCTCCGCCGAGGAGCAACTCCAAGGACTGGACACCGTCATCGTCACGGCGGCGCAATTCGCCTCGCAGCCCGAGCTCGAAACCGATCGAGAGCGCGCGCGGAACCTTCTCGTCATCAATTTCGCGCATACCGTAACTTTTTGCGAAGAGGCGCGTACACGTTTGTTGGACCGCGGCGGCGGCACGCTCTGCGTGCTCTCTTCCGTGGCCGGCGATCGCGGCCGCAAACCGGTCATTCTTTATGGCGCTTCGAAAGCGGGGCTCTCCGCTTACCTCGAAGGGCTCGATCACAAGTTTCGCTCGAAGGGCTTGAAGACGATTTGCGTCAAGCCCGGCTTCGTCAAAACGGGCATGACCGCCGGGCTCGACCCGCCGCCTTTCGCCGGCGAGCCCGAACCTGTCGCCCGCGACATCCTCAGAGCGATCGAGCGCGGCACGCCTCTCGTCTACACGCCGGGTATCTGGCGCTACGTCATGATGGTGATCCGCAACCTGCCTAGATTCGTGATGCGGCGCATCGGCTTCTAAATCCACGGTCCGATCCGGACGCGAAGCGTGCGGTCGGCATGCGACGCCACTTCCTCATCATGGGTGACGATAATGAGGGTGTGCCCCTTAAAGGCACAAAACCCACCAAGAAACTCTCTTGACGTCGCGAGCCAAAACGCACAGGATGCCATCCAAGGAGGGATTCGTGCTCGTACAAGCGTTGCCTTTCTTGTTTCTGTTGGCCGCGGCGCCCTACGACGTCGTCCTCCATGAGGAGAATCTCATGGTGCCGATGCGAGATGGCGTACGGCTCGCGACCGATATCTACCGACCGTCACAAGAGGCGAAGCCCGTCGACGAGCTCCTCCCCATCGTGCTGCACCGCACGCCTTACGACAAAAAGCGCTCGAGCGCGATCGCGTCGGCCGAGTATTTCGCGCGCCAAGGCTACGTCTCGGTCGTGCAGGACGCGCGCGGCCGTTTCGCCTCCGAGGGCGTCTTCACGAAATATATCGGCGAAGGCGAGGACGATTACGACACCGTCGAGTATCTCGCGACCCTTCCTTATGGGAACGGCAAAGTTGCGATGTACGGGACGTCCTACGCGGCGCACGCCCAAGCCAATGCCGCCAAGTTGAGACCGCCTCACCTCGAGACGATTGTCGTCAACATGGGAGGCCTTTCAAACGGCTGGGACCACAAGATCCGAAACCACGGTGCGTTCGAGATGCAGCAGCTCACGTGGGCATTCCGAAATCTCGCTTCTGAAACGAAGGATCCCGTCATTCGAAGCATGCTCGAGCAGGAACGTATCGAGGAATGGCTCACCGCGCTGCCCTTGCGCAAAGGGCTCAATCCTCTATCTGCCGCGCCGAACTATGAAGACTTCATTTTAACAATGTTGACGGACTCGGATTACGGGGAATATTTCAAGCATCCCGACGTGAACTGGATCGAATATCACGAGCAGACCGCGGACATCCCGATGCTGCTCGTCTCGGGCTGGTACGATTCTTACGCGGGCGGCACCGTCCAGAATCACCTCGGACTCTCGAGCTACCTCGATTCGCCCATCCATCTTTTGATGGGCCCCTGGACGCATGGAGGCAACACCCGATCCTATGCCGGTGAAGTGGAGTTCGGCGCCGAGGCCGCCCTCGACGATTTCTATCGCGAGTTCCACGTTCGCTGGTTCGACCGCTATCTCAGAGGCATAGACGTTGAAGACGAGCCCGAAGCCCCGGACCTTGCCCCGGGGCTAGCCCGGGACCTTGCCCCAGTGCGGATTTTCGTGATGGGCACCGGAGACGGCCATCGGGACTCGGAGGGACGTATGTTCCATGGCGGCTATTGGCGGAGCGAACCCACGTGACCGCTGCCCGACACGGAATGGAAGAGCTACTACCTCCACGCCGACGGAAGCTTGCGTCTCGAAGCGCCGAAGCAAGACGTCGCCCCGACGAGTTATCTCTTTGATCCAGACGATCCCGTTCCGACAATCGGGGGCGCTTTTTCGAGCACGAGCCCGGTCTTCGAGCCCGGCGCCTACGATCAATCCGAACGAGAGGGCTTCTACGGCTCGAAGCCGCCTTATCTCCCACTTCACGCGCGCTCGGACGTCGTCGTCTTCCAAACGGAACCGGTCGAAGAGCTGGTGGAGATCGTCGGCGGCGTGACGGTGAAGCTCTTCGTCTCATCGAGCGCCATCGATACCGATTTCACCGTCAAGCTCGTGGATGTCTATCCACCTTCCGAGGACTACCCTTCGGGATTCAAGATGAACCTCACCGACGGCATCTTGCGCGCGCGCTATCGCGAGACCCCGGAACGGCAAGTCTTGATGACTCCCGGCGAGATCTACGAGCTGACGATCGAGCCCTTCCCCACCGCGAATCGGTTCAAGAAAGGGCACCGGATTCGCGTGGATATCTCGAGCAGCAACTTCCCGCGTTTCGATGTGAACCCGAATACCGGAGAGCCACTCGGGAAGCATCGACACAAAGTCGACGCCGAGAACTCGGTCTATCACGATAGAGCGCGCGCGTCGCACATCGTTCTACCCATCGTACCGACGAAATCCCACTGAGCTCGTCGACGGAGGTCACGCGCCAACTGAATCGAGAATCTGAGGCTAACTTTGGTATATACCAGTATATACTCAAAGAAAGATGACCGCTCTGGAGAGAATTTGCGCCACCCTTAGTCGGGCTCGCGTGCGGTATGCCATCGTCGGTGGCCACGCCGTGGCATTGCATGGCGCTGTACGGGGAACCGTCGATATTGACGTCGTTCTTCTGTGGAACAGAAAGACGGTTGTCGCGGCAGAGAAAGCTCTGAATGAGATCGGATTGGTGTCCCGCTTACCGATATCGGCAAATGATGTCTTCGATTTCAGAAAAGAATTCATCGAGAACCTGAATCTCATCGCATGGAACTTCTATAATCCCGACGATCTCTCGGAGCAGGTAGACATCATCATTACATACGATCTCAAGAATAACCTTAGAACCTCTCGTATTTTTCTCATCGATAACCTCTTAGCTGCCATTTCCTAGATCGTCCTCCTTCCGGGTACGACCTAGAGTGCCTTGAAACGTGCTATCGATGAGCGTTCGCGATGCCGGAACCGGCGTTCACGTTGCCTGGAATCCGTGTTCACCTTCCCCGGAATCGATGTTCACGATCCCCGGAATCCGTGTTCACGATGCTTTGGAATGGATGTTCACCTTCGGCTGGAATCTGCGTTCACGATGCCCCTGAATACGCAGCAAGGTCTGAACGACCAGAACCGTGGGGGCGTTTCCCACAGCCTCGTCTCCCGCTGAGGGGCAGTGGCATTTGGTGAGGCCCGTGGGTTGAGAGGGTAAGCCATGTGTAGATGCGCATCGGCGAGAACGCTAGAATCTTTTTTTCCGAAAGAGAAAAGAGCGTTCCCGCGATGCGCGTTACTACGTTAGTCAACAAGCTCATCGGATTGCAAGGCCTGTGGGTCCGAGGTTTCCACTTCCAGGCGGACAAAGCCAGAGTGGTGGTGGATGTAGTACCACGGAGGAGGAAGCCTCTGTGCGGGATTTGCGGACGAAAGGTCCGCAAGAACAAAGATCGCTACAATCGCTACTGGCGGCACTTGGACCTGTTCGGAGTCCGGACCTATCTTCGCTACTCGATCCGACGAGTGGTATGTCGGCGGTGTGGAGTGGTCAGAGAAAAGGTGCCTTGGGCCGACAAGGGAAGCCGCTTTACCAAAAGCTTCGAACAAGAGGTAGCGTGGCTGGCACAGAGGACGGACGTCAGCGCCGTAGCGAACTATTTCCGAGTGACGTGGCGTTCGGTGCGACGGATCATCCAGCGAGTGGTTGCCGAGCAGCGGGATGAGCGGCGCGAGCTCGATGGATTGCGGGTGATTGGGATGGACGAGATCAGCTACCGCAAACGCCACAAGTACTTAACAGTGGTAATAGACCATCTCAGCGGCCGGGTCGTCTGGGCGGGAAAGGAGCGCAAGGCCAAGACGCTGCTGCGGTTTTTCCGCAAGCTCGGACCACAAAGAGCCGCGGAGCTCGAAGCGGTCAGCATGGACATGTGGGAGCCGTACATAACTGTCGTCGGCAAAAAGGCTCCTCAGGCACGGGTGATCTTTGACCGCTTCCACATCGTCAAGCATCTGAACGAGGCCGTGGATAAGACCCGGCGCGAGCTGGTGCGCGAGCTCAAAGGGACTGCCCGACGCAACCTCAAGAACACCAAGTTTCCCCTTCTCAAGGCCAAACACAACCGCAGCGCGAAAGACAAACGGGTACTCCGCGAGCAGGTGCGAGCTAATCGTCGCCTCTACCGCGCCATGCTTCTGCGCGACGACTTCATGGACCTCTACACCTACAAAACCGAGACATGGGCCAAGAAGTTTCTCCGAGGATGGCTGCGGCGCGCTATGAGCTCGAGGATAGAGCCCGTCAAACGCGCGGCGAAGATGATCCGCAGCCACTTCGATGGCGTCATCGCGTGGGTCACGTGGAGACTCAGCAACGGCCGACTCGAAGGAATGAACAACAAAATCCGGCTGCTGAGCCACCGCAGCTTTGGACTCCA
Source organism: Candidatus Marinacidobacterales bacterium (assembly GCA_965197495.1). Classification (GTDB taxonomy): domain Bacteria; phylum Acidobacteriota; class Vicinamibacteria; order Marinacidobacterales; family SMYC01; genus SMYC01. The sequence goes on along the minus strand of OZ240210.1, from coordinate 5,752,438 downwards.
CTCTGCCGAAGCTCTCATCAGTCTCGTCTACCTAAACTGTGGCGGTCTCACCCTCAAGAGGATCCACTGAAATGGCAGGAGAGGCCTCGATGATACACTCCCGCCATGACGACCGGGACGCGGGCCGATCTGACCAAGATCTTGGGGCGACACGACGTCTTGGCCCTCGCTTTCGGGGCGATGATTGGCTGGGGCTGGGTCGTGCTCTCGGGCGAGATGACGGCGAGCGCGGGAACCTACGGCTCCGCGCTCGCGTTCATGTTCGGCGCGGTCATGGTGTTTCTCGTCGGCCTCACCTATGCCGAGCTCACCTCGTCGCTTTCACGCGCGGGCGGCGAGCTCGCGTTCACTTATGCCGGGATCGGTCCCTTGGCGTCCTTCGTCTGCGGCTGGGCGCTCGTGCTCGCTTACATGACGGTCGTGGCTTTCGAGGTCGTCTCGCTCCCCACAGTCCTTGGTTATGTTTTCGACGGGCTCGAGTCCGGCAAGCTCTACACCGTCGCGGGATGGGATGTGCACCTTGCTTGGGTCACGGTCGGTATCGTGGGGGCGCTCGCGATCGGCGTCGTGAATTACTTTGGCCTCCGCATGTCATCCTTCATTCAAGGCGCCGCCGCGACGACGCTCTTCCTCGTAGGCATCGCCTTTTTCGTGCCGGGCCTTCTTCGCGGGGACTCGGCAAACCTCGCGCCGCGTTTCGTGAGCACCGAAGGTTTTTTTCGCGTCGTCATCATGACGCCGTTTCTCTTTCTCGGCTTCGACGTCATCCCCCAGGTGGCGGAAGAGATCAAGATCCCGTTCCGAGCAGTTGGCAAGCTGATTCTGATCTCGATCGCGATGGCGATGATCTGGTACGTGCTCGTCCAATGGACGGTCGGGCTGAATCTGAACGAGGCCGCGCGGCAAAGCTCGGAGCTCGTTACGGCGGACGCGATGGCCGCGGTCTGCGGAAGCCCATGGGGAGGGCACGCGCTCATCTTCGGCGGTTTGCTCGGCATCATCACGAGCTGGAACGCGTTCTTCATAGGCGCCTCGAGGCTAGTCTTCGCGATGGCGCGGGGCGGCATGCTGCCCGCGACCTTCGCCCACCTGCATCCAAGATACGAATCGCCGGTCGCGGTGATCGTTCTTCTGACCGCGATCTCCATTCTCGCTCCGTTTTTCGGACGTCAAGTGCTCGTGTGGCTCGTCGATGCCGGAGGCCTCGCGACGGTGTTGGGATACTTGTTCGTCACCGTGTCGTTCCTCAAGCTCCGCAAGAGCCATCCCGAGCTCGAACGACCCTATCGCGTGCCCGCAGCCAAGCTCGTCGGGACCCTCGCCCTTCTCGCAACCGTCTTTTTCATTTATCTTTATCTGCCGGGAAGCCCCTCCGCGTTGATTTGGCCGCAGGAATGGCTCATCGTTCTGATCTGGGCGCTTCTCGGTGTCACCTTTTTCTTCATCGCGCGAGGACGCGTGTCCGAGATGGGCCGTGACTACCAGCGCAAAGCGATCCTCGGCGATTATGCCGATCAGCTTTAGCCATGTCGAACTCGGATTCCGAGCTCAGCAAGAGGAAACGAGCCTTCGCTCCTCCGACGCGTCCGCGCGGTCGTCGCCCGCCGACGGTCCGTTCGCTCCCGGCCATGTCGTCGCCGGCCGTTAACGCATGATCAACCTCGTCGGCAAGGGAGGTATGGGCGAAGTCTTCCGCGTTCAAGATCTCACACTCAACCAGGAAGTCGCCCTCAAATTCCTCCCCGACGATCTCGCGGCGGATCCGCACCGGCTTGCGCCTTCCACAAAGAAGTGCGGATCGCCCGGCAGGTGACGCACCGCAACGTGTGCCGGATGTATGGACATCGGAGAAGTCGACGGGCGCTTCTTCCTCTCGATGGAATATGTCAAAGGCGAGGACCTCAGCTCACTCTTGAGACGCATCGGACGCCTCCCCGAAGAGCGCGGCCTGGAGATTGCCCGTCAGCTATGTGCCGGGCTTGCCGCGGCGCCCCGACTAGACTCTCTTGTTACAATTAGGGTAACGACATGAAAGAGTCCGGCGTCAACTTCTACGAATCAAGCGGTAAAGTCTTCATCAAGAGCCAAGCGGAGCTCGAGACGATGGCGGCCGCGGGCCGTCTCGCCTCCGAATGTCTCGAGTGGATCGTCAAACAAGTCCAGCCCGGGATGACGACGCAGGACATCGACGACTTGCAGGTCGACTTCGCGAAACGCCATCACGTCGTCGCGGCGCCCCTCCACTATCGCGGATTCCCGAAGAGCATCTGCACCGCGGTCAACGAGGTGATTTGTCACGGCATCCCGAATCAGAATCACGTGTTGAAGGAAGGTGACATCGTCGGCATCGATGTAACGCTCGTCTTGGATGGATTCCACGGCGACAACGCCGCGACGATCCCCGTCGGCGCCGTGAGCGAGTCGACCATGGAGCTTCTGACCGCAACGCTCGAGGCGCAGCGACGCGGCATCGAAGTCGTGAAGCCTGGCGCACGTATCGGCGATATCGGGCACGCTATCCAATCTTATGTCGAGCCCAAAGGCTTTTCCGTGGTCCAGGATTTCGTGGGACACGGCACCGGCCGCGGCTTCCATGAAGCGCCTCAAGTACCTCACTTCGGAAGGCAGGGCCGTGGGTTGCGGCTCACACCGGGGCTCGTCTTCACCATCGAGCCCATGATCAACGAAGGCGCATGGGAGATGGAGATCCTCGACGACGGTTGGACCGCCGTGACGATCGACGGAAAGCTCTCCGCCCAATACGAGCACACGCTCGCGGTCACAAAAGACGGCGTGCGCGTCTTGACGGTCCAGAACGACGAAGGCCGGTGGGAGCCTCCAGGCGGTTGGGCCCCGGAAGGCTACACCTTCTAAAGCGCCTTTAGGCCCTAAAGCTAGATCAATATTAGGAAAAGCGTAACGCAAAGGCGCAAAGGCGCAAAGAAAAGCAAGAAAAGAAAAGAAGATGAGAGGAAACGCTCTTGTCGCTAAGTTTTCGGCCCTTAACCACCTAAGCTACCTAGCCAGTGCCTTCGAGCAGTGAGAAAGACTCGCGAGACCGCGCAAGCGGTCTTTTGTCATTTTTCTTCCCTCCTTTTCTTTCTCTTACATTCCCTTTCGGTTCTTGCTTTTTTTTCGCCTCTCCTGCCATTTCAGTGGATCCTCTCGAGGGTGAGACCGCCACAGTTTAGGTAGACGAGACTGATGAGAGCTTCGGCAGAGTGGAGTCCAAAGCTGCGGTGGCTCAGCAGCCGGATTTTGTTGTTCATTCCTTCGAGTCGGCCGTTGCTGAGTCTCCACGTGACCCACGCGATGACGCCATCGAAGTGGCTGCGGGTCATCTTCGCCGCGCGTTTGACGGGCTCTATCCTCGAGCTCATAGCGCGCCGCAGCCATCCTCGGAGAAACTTCTTGGCCCATGTCTCGGTTTTGTAGGTGTAGAGGTCCATGAAGTCGTCGCGCAGAAGCATGGCGCGGTAGAGGCGACGATTAGCTCGCACCTGCTCGCGGAGCACCCGTTTGTCTTTCGCGCTGCGGTTGTGTTTGGCCTTGAGAAGGGGAAACTTGGTGTTCTTGAGGTTGCGTCGGGCAGTCCCTTTGAGCTCGCGCACCAGCTCGCGCCGGGTCTTATCCACGGCCTCGTTCAGATGCTTGACGATGTGGAAGCGGTCAAAGATCACCCGTGCCTGAGGAGCCTTTTTGCCGACGACAGTTATGTACGGCTCCCACATGTCCATGCTGACCGCTTCGAGCTCCGCGGCTCTTTGTGGTCCGAGCTTGCGGAAAAACCGCAGCAGCGTCTTGGCCTTGCGCTCCTTTCCCGCCCAGACGACCCGGCCGCTGAGATGGTCTATTACCACTGTTAAGTACTTATGGCGTTTGCGGTAGCTGATCTCGTCCATCCCAATCACCCGCAATCCATCGAGCTCGCGCCGCTCATCCCGTTGCTCGGCAACCACCCGCTGGATGATCCGTCGCACCGAACGCCACGTCACACGGAAATATTCCGCGACGGCGCTGACGTCTGTCCTCTGTGCCAGCCACGCTACCTCTTGTTCGAAGCTCTTGGTAAAGCGGCTCCCCTTGTCGGCCCAAGGCACCTTTTCTTTGACCACGCCACAACGCCGACAAACCACTCGCCGGATCGAGTAGCGAAGATAGCTCCGGACACCGAACAGGTCCAAGTGCCGCCAGTAACGATTGTAGCGATCTTTGTTCTTGCGGACCTTTCGACCGCAAACCCCGCACAGAGGCTTCCTCCTCCGTGGTACGACATCCACCACCACTCTGGCTTTGTCCGCCTGGAAGTGGAAATTTCGGACCCACAGGCCTTGCAATCCGATGAGCTTGTTGACTAACGTGGTAACGCGCATCGCGAGAACGCTCCTTTTTCTTGCCGAAAAAGGATTCTAGCGTTCTCGCCGATGCGCATCTAAACATGGCTTACCCTCTCAACCCACAGGCCTCACCAAATGCCACTGCCCCGCAGCGCGAAACGAGGCTGTGGGAAACGCCCCCACGGTCCGGATCGTTCAAGGCCTTGCTCACGACTGAGCTCTCTTCGAAGCCTGGAAGGGCGTTTTCCATAGCCTCCACTGATCGATGCCTCCCCTTCCTTATTCCAAATGAATGAATCCTTCTTGTATATATCAGGAGGGGCCTGTGGGCGCTTGTGGGAAACGCGAAGCGTTTTCCAAGCGATTGTGGAAAACGCCGCTGCTACGTTTGTACCTGCTCACAACCCATCCCTAACGCCTCTCTCTCCAGGAGTTTCCGGTGTTTTCCACAATCGCGGCAGCGTCCATAGGCCATACCCTCGCGCCCAAATCAGATCCCCAGAAACGACAGGAGAACCATTTTTTCTTTGCGCCTTCGCGACTTTGCGCCTTTGCGTTACGCTTTTCTTAATATTGATCTTGCTCCAAAACACGGAATTCGCGATTGCGGCGGGTTGGAGATCAATCTAGCTCGGCGTCGACCAGCACCAAGCGCTCAGCGAGCTCGGCGACGACGTTTACGCGGAAGCCTGCGTTTTCTAAGAGGCTCGAGGCTTCCGGGAGTAAGAAAGTCAGGTAGTACATCACGAATGGCGGCGACCATAACGTGTTTCTCACATGCATCGCCGCGTTAAAACCACGCGCTATCCAATAGCTGGAGGAGGCCGGAGACGGCATGGATCCGGTGACGAACAAAAAGTGTCCGTTCGGTCGAAGGCAGCTTTTGACGGCGGCGACGAGCTGAGCGTGCTCACTAGGCTGAAGTTCTGCCCAGTAAGCCCTCCCACGCTTCGGTAAAGTACCTTTAGTCGCATGGAGTTACAGCGCTAGAGGTGTGATTTTTGCCTGCAATTAGTAGCCATGTTTTATTGTATTTATTGTTGTTATATATGTCTATATAGTGTATATAGTAGCCATGCACATCGATATCGTGTCCAACCGCAACTCCAAACCCGCCGTTTTGCTCCGTGAGTCCTATCGGGATGCCAAGAGCAAGAAACCGCGCAAGCGCACACTTGCCAACCTGTCCAAACTGCCGAGCGGGCAGGTCGATGCCATCCGACGCATACTCAAGGGGCAAAAGCTCGTTTCGCTCGAAGACGCCTTCGAAATCGTCGAGAACGGCTCCCGGCACCATGGCCACGTCGACGCGGTGCTCAGTGCCATGAGACAGCTCGGTTTCGAAAAGCTCGTTGGCTCTCGACACTCACCAGAGCGGGATTTGGTCGTGGCCATGGTAGTCGCCCGGATCCTCGAACCGCAGTCGAAGCTGGCGACTAGCCTGTGGTGGCACACAACCACACTGCCCGAAATCCTGGGGGTGAGCGATGCCGACGAAGACGATCTCTATGCCACCATGGACTGGGTTCTCAAACGCCAGGAGGTCATCGAAAAGAAACTCGCGGCGCGCCATCTCCAAAACGACGGCCTCGCGCTCTATGACCTAACCTCAAGCTACTTCGAGGGGGTGAGTTGTCCGCTGGCCAGGCTCGGATACAACCGTGACGGCAAGAAAGGCAAGCTGCAGGTCAACTACGGCCTGCTGACCAACGAACGCGGCATCCCCGTGTCGGTATCCGTCTTTGAGGGCAACACGGGCGATCCCAAAACGCTGTTGCCTCAGGTAGAAAATGCGCAAGAGCGGTTCGGCATCGAGCAGTTTGTGATGGTGGGCGACCGCGGAATGATCACCCAGACCCAGATCGACGAGTTACGGGAGATGGACGGTATCGACTGGATTACCGCTCTGCGTCCCGAACCGATTCGCAAGCTCATTAACGATGGGGTGATCCAGATGGGGCTATTCGACAGGCGGAACCTGTTTGAGTTGACGCACCCGGATTTCCCCAACGAGAGGCTGGTCGCTTGCCGCAATCCGGAGCTGGCCGAGAGGCGGCGTCACAAGCGTCGTGCTCTGCTCGAAGCAACCTGCAAGGAGCTGGAGAAGGTTTGTCGGATGGTCGAGCGGCGCCGTTTGCACGGCAAGGAGGACATCCGTGCTACGGTGAAAAAGCTCCTCAACAAGTACAAGGTCGGCAAGTACTATAGGCTCGACATCCGTGACGACGGTTTCGACTTCGAGCTAGACGAGACAACGATGGCTGCCGACGCCTCGCGCCTCGCCAACGGCAACTCTGAGCTCGCCAACAAACGGCTCCAGCGGTGGAAGCGACACATGGGGACGATCGTTAAGCAGTTGGAACGGATTCGCCAACGGATCGGGCGAGGTCAGCTGCATGGTAAAGATAAAATCGGTGTGCGGGTAGGCAAAGTTCTCAACAAGTACAAAGTCGGCAAGCACTTCAAGCTGGACATTCGCGACGACAGCTTTAGCTTCGAAATCGACGACACAAAGGTCACTGCGGAAGCTGCCCTTGACGGCATCTACGTGATCCGCACCAGTCTTGCTGAGCAGCGGATGAAAACCGACGACACAGTGCGCAGCTACAAGTTGCTGACCCAGGTCGAGAGGGCGTTTCGTTCCTTCAAGAGCACGGACCTAAAGGTGCGGCCGATTCGTCACCGGCGCGAAAACCGAGTCCGGGCGCACATCTTCTTGTGCATGCTGGCCTACTACGTCCTGTGGCACATGATGGAGGTTTGGCGCCCGCTAGTATTCTCTGACGAGGAGCAGCAGGCGAAGGCCGAGCGTGACCCCGTCGCTCCGGCGCAGCGCTCCGACGCAGCCCTGCGCAAGATACACACCAAGAAGCTTGACGATGGGAGACCAGCTTCCAGCTTCCGCACGCTGCTGCGCCTTCTCAGCAACATCGTCCGAAACAAATGTCGGCGACCGGAAGCCGGACCCGACGAGCCCACCTTCGATGTCACGACAACTCCGGACTCGAAACAGCAGAGAGCCTACGACTTGCTCAAAGGTATCACCGTGTAGACAGAAGCCAGCACCATTGATTCCATCTATCTTATTGGATCAACACCGGATCTTGGTTTTTTCAGCAAGGAACTTCAGACTAGGAACAAAGTGGCCGAGCGCGCTGAAACAGGTGACGACATCGAACGCGGCCCGAAACGGAGGGTGGAGCGCCGACGCGCGGACGAGACTCTGGTCCTGCACGTTCCGCCTCGCTGCCGTCAACATCCCGCTGCTCGCGTCGAGCCCGACGGAGCCCGGGGGCAGCCACTCGAGCATCGCACCGGTGCCGCAGCACAGATCGAGCGCCCGCCGCGGCCTCAAGCTCTCGTAAACGTAGTCAGCACTCTTGCGAAGAATGAAGTCCGGCGTCCGAAACGGCGTGACGTCGAACTTGGGTGCGAAAAGGTCGTAGCCTCGGGCTGTCGAGGACAGAGCCTGCCGGGCCAGCTCCCAAAACGTCGGGCCGTCCGGATGGAACATCGTTACCGCTCGGGCTACTACTGCTTGGGCACGATCTTCAAACGCTTACCGTCATAAGGGCAGAACGCGTTCTCGAAGGCGAAGCTCCGGCCGCATTCGTGACAATGTCTCTCGAGCGCGTGCGTCAGCGAGCTCCCGAGCCACGCGCGCCGAAAGCTCTCGATCTCGAGCGTAACGTCTTTAGAAGCCTTCTCGAACGGCACGACCTCGATATGCGGGTTCTGCTCGAACACGAGCTCCGCTTCCCGTCGCTCACCGCGTTTTTCGAAAACGATCGTCGCGCTGTCAGAAGGCGCGAAAACCTTCATCGCCTCAATCAAGCTCTTGGCATCAGTGATGGGTCGACCGGCGAGTTCGAGAATGACGTCCTCGCGGTCGAGACCGGCGTGATAGGCCGGCCCATCGAGGACAGTCGAGACAACGATGAGCTTTCCGTCCTCTTCTCGGATGCTCGCGCCGATGCTGGGCTCCCCTTCGGCTCGTAGCCGCAGCTCGAGCCCGGCGAGCGCCAGAAGGGACGCGTAGTCGGGTAGCTCGCTATCGTGAATGTAGCGAGCAAAGAAATCTTTCGCGAACCCGACATCACCCGTCACCTCCGACAGCAGACCCTCCAGATCCGGGACCGTATAGGGCTCTTCGGTTTTTCCGTATGTCCGCCAAGCGGCCCGCATGAAAATTGGTGCTCACGCGCACTTCGAGCTTCTCCCAAAGCCAGGGAACGCGTCTGAGCGCGATATCCACAAAATAGAGTAGCAAAGCGAGCGCTGCCAAGAAGGGCCAGAGCTCGGTAGGAAAGCTCGCCGTTTCGCGGCGCGCGGCGAAGATATCTTCGATTTCCGGGCGGAACACGCCGCCTGTTTCTTCGGCGATGGCTTCGAGACGCGCGCTGTCGGGTGGATAGAAACGGTACTCATCCGGATAAGGATAAAACACCGCGCGTGCGTTCCCCGCGAGGGCGAGCGCCTCTTCGGGCAAGCCGTCACCCGAAAGTTGAAAGCGCCAGGGAGAGTCCGCCGAGATCTTCAAGGGAACCGATGCGTGGTAGTGACCCGGCGCCGTTTGCCGCATCGCCATGGTGCGAACAGCGCGCCCGGGGCCGGTGATCTCGAGAGACGGTACGAGCCCTCTGGGGAACTCACCCTTCTCGTCGACGACGCGCAGGTCGACCTCCGCCGCGTCTCCCTTGCGCTCGACGTGAAAATCGACTTCCGCGCCGCGGCTGCGCCGTAACGTCTCGCGCACGAGCTGCGCCCAAAACTTTCCGTAGCCATCCCATTCGAGCCAGTCGGCCGCCCATCGATTCTTGACGTCGGACGTGAACATGACAGAGCGGCCAATCCCGTAATGCCATCGGGCAAGAAGCGGATCCTCGTCCGGAGCTTCGAGGATGACTTCGGCTGTATCTTTCGGAAGCGTCGAAACGTATCCTTTGAGCGGCGGCGCGGTGTCGAAATCGATGCCGCTCAGCGCTTCGACCTCGCGCTTCACGAGAGGCTCGAACGTCTCTTCGATGAGCGTGGACTCGAGCGCAATTTGTGTCTCCTCGATGAAGATCTGCTGCACACGCTCCGCGTCCTCGATAAAGTAGCTGCGACCCTCCCCCCACTCCGCGATATCGGCAAGAAGCTCCCGATCGGCTTCTTCCCCCACGGCGACCGTCGAGACCGTGATCTCTTTCTCCGTCATGCGGTTCACGAGCTCTTCGTAATCGTCGGGATAAGTCTTTCCATCGGAGAGCAGGATGACGTGCTTGACCTTCGAGGGGCTCTCGAGGAGTTGCTCGAACGAGCGCTCGAGGGCCGGATAAATGTTCGTCTGCGCGCTCGCTTGAATCCGGCTGATCCCTTCCTTGATGAACTCCCTGTTGGTAGCGACGAGCTGAAGTGGAATCGTCGTATAGGGATTCCAGTCGAAGGTCACGACGCCGAAACGATGGGTTTCCTCGAGTAAATCGAGCGCCGCTTTGGTCGCTTCCTTCGCGAGCGCAATCTTGCGTCCATACATGCTGTAGGACTTATCGAGCACGATGATGAGAGACAAATCCTTCCACTTTTCTTCGACGCGAAACTCCACCGGCAAAATGCGCTCGATGATCGTGTCGGAGTAGCCTTCCTCGCCGAAGCTCGTCTCGCCCGCAGCGAAGATGAACCCGCCTTCGTCGTCGCGCACATAGCTTTCGATGGCGCGCATCGTTGGCTCGCTCAAGTCCTTGATCGAAACGTCGCTCAGAATCACGGCGTCATAGGCCTTCCAGTCCACCGACGCCAGGTTGTCGCCCGAGCGCACCGTCACATCGAGCCCCTCGGAGGAGAGCGCAGTTCTCAAGTAGCCGGCGCTAGCGACGTGGCCTTCGACGTAGAGCACTCGCGGCGCGGGCCCGACCGCCACCGTCTGGACCCTCACGTCGTTTATCTCGAACGGGTCTTCAGCCGTCTCGATGCGCGCCTGCAGATCCACGAGCCCTTCGTCAGGAAGCCGAACTTCGAACGCAACACGGGTAAAGCCGGGCGAGAGCGTGAGCTCGCGGCTCGCGAGCCGTGCCGAGGACATCTCGAGCCCCACGGTCGCTTCTTTTTCCGTGCGGCTGAAGACCACGATACCAATCTCACTCATCTCCTTGGCGCGCACTTTTTCAGGGACCTCGATCGACTCGATCCAGCTATCGTCTTCGCCGCGCACAGCGGCGGGCACGGTAAAGACGCGGACTCCCTGCTCGCGAAGCTCCGGTAAGACCGCATCGAGAGAGCCGTCCGTCTCGTGGCCATCGGTAATGAGGACGAGTCGCCGCAAGCTCGCGGGCCGAAAGCTCGTCATCGCCTGTCGGACGGCGCGCTCGATATTCGTGCGGCTCTGGTCGATAGCGCCCGGCTGAACGTCGCCGGACTCCACGGCCGCGCCGTCGTAGACAGCCAGCGTACCGAGCTCTTCGGCTCGCTCCACGAGCGCTGACTGGGCGCCGAAGCCGATGAAGCGCGCATGCGCCGGATTCCCCTTTTGCACCGCTTCGCCGCTCCACTGGATGGCAGCGTTCAAGAATTCCGGCGAGATGCTCCGCGAGATGTCCAAAACGAAAATCGTGGAGAGCTCCCTGCCAGGCCGGTTCAAGAGCGGCCGCATGAGCGCCGCAACGAGGAGAAAAACCACCGCGCTCCGGATCCAAGTGAGAAGCGTCAAGTGGCGGACGGTCAGGGACGTATCCGTCCCCCGACGCACCCACCACAAATAGGCCAGGGCCGGCAGGAGCAGAAGCGGCCAGAATGTCTCGAAGCTCAGCGACATGATCCGACCGATTTTACTTCAGGGCGCGTGTCGGGGCTATCGTTTTGCAAAGCGCCCTCGAAAGTCGCGACGGCTGCCTCGCTCCGCTCGCTTTTTTCGCGCTCTAGCTGTAAATTTGAGCCCATTCATGGAGGATGGAATGCGCGCTCTTCTACTTTTACTCACCGTGGTCCAAGCCCCGACCATCGAGGTCACCCCCGCGAGCATGACCCTCGAGGTGGGCGCATCGGCGACGCTTCGAGCCGTCATCCACGGCTCGGACGCGCAAGTGGTTTTCTTCTCGGGAAATCGCATGGCGCTCACGGTCACGCCTTCCGGCCGTGTCACCGCCAACAGGCCGGGCACCTTCGTCGTCACCGCGCTCTTACCCGATAAACCCTTCGACGGCGCGTGGGATTCCTACTCGCGTCGCGACCCGGGGATACGAACGACGATCGAGGTCACCGTTCCCGAGCCTCCCCTCGAGAGCATCGCGATCGTCGGCTTCCCATCGCGCATGTATGCAGGCACGACCTTGCCGATCCGCGCGCGCGGCACGGACACGAGCGGCGCCGAGCGGACGGACTTCACCACGCGTTTTCTCATTGATGACATCGACACCGACACCGACGCCCAAACGGCGGAAACGGACGGGTTCGGCAACGTAACGGCCCTTGCTCCGGGAAGCTTCACGATCACGGCCGACGCGGACGGCGTGTCGGCCGATCACGACGTGAACGTGATCCCAAACCCGACCGCGAGCCTCACGCTTACGGCGTCTTCGCGGAAGGCGCGCACGGGCGATGTCGTACGCTTCGAGGCTTCGGCACTTTCGAGTGCCGGCGAGAGGCTCGAGTACGTCCCGATTGCTTTCGCGCTTTCCTCACGCCCGGATCCGAACCGTCCGGAATCCGTGGGCGCCGGAGCCCCGGCACAGATCGACCCGCTCGGCCGTTTCGTCGCCGAGCAGCCGGGTATCTACACGATCGTCGCCATGTCCGGCGATCGGATGGCGCGCGCGAGTGTTCTCGTCACACCGAGAAACGTGGCCCGAGAGATCGAGTTTCTCGGCCACGCGCGGGTCTCGGATCGCATCACCGCGGATCTTTGGGTCTAGGAAGGGATCGATGGACGCGACTATGCTGTCCACGGCACGTGGAACGCCGAAGGCCACGCGTATTTTTATGACGTCACCGACCCCACCGACATGAAGCTCATCGACACGGTTCAAGTCGACGCGCGTACTGTCAACGATGTCAAAGTCTCCGAGGACGGCCGCACCTGCATCATCAGCCGCGAAGGCGCGTCGAATCGCCGTAACGGCTTCGTCCTTCTCGACGTCTCCGACCCACACAATGTCGAGATCCTCTCTACATTCGATGACGGCCTCACCGGAGGTGTGCACAACGTGTTCATCCACGAGGACCATGTCTACGCCGTGAATAACGGCCGGCGCTGGGACGTCGTCAACGTCGAAGACCCGCGAAACCCGTTCCGTGTTTCCCGTTTCGAGACGAAAACACCAGGCCGTAGCGTGCACGACGTTTGGGTGCGAGACGGGATCGCTTATCAGGCGGGGCGCTCGGACGGGCTCATCGTCGTCGACGTCGGCGGCGGCGGCATGGGCGGCTCTCCGACGAGCCCGGTCGAGATGGGAAAATTCCCGCAAATCACCGGATGGAACCATGCCGTGTGGCCGTTCAAGAGCAAGTCCGCGGACCGCTTCTACGTCGTGGGCGGCGACGAAGCGTTCTATACCAACCCGATCAAACCGGAGGGCGGCGGGATCTTGTGGAAAGAGCAGATCCCCTCGCACGCGAAGGGCTGGCTGCACTTCGTCGAGTTCGACGATATGAACGAGCCGCATGAAGTGGCGCGCTATCAGCTCCCCGATTCCGGCCCTCACAATTTGTGGATCGATTGGGATGAAGAGATCATGTACGTGGCGCATTACGATGCCGGCCTGCGTATCGTTGACATCTCGGGCGAGCTCCTCGGCGATCTCTACCGTCAAGGCCGCGAGATCGGCCGTTTTTTCTCGACCGACAACGAAGGCTTTCTCGCAAACGCCCCGTTCGCCTGGGGACCGCAGCCACACAAAGGCACGATCTTCTTCGCCGATTTCAACAGCGGGCTGTGGGCCATCCGCCTCGCGCCATCCGACAAGTCGACGGACGGTGAAGAATGATGCCGACTCTACTCTTTGCCGCAGTGCTCGGCGCGCAGCTTTCGGTGCAGCCCGAAGCGCTTGAGCTACGCGTGGGAGAGACAGCACGCCTCGAAGCCATCGCCGACGCAGGCGCCACGGTCATTTTCTTCTCGACGGCGCCGCGGACCGCGAGCGTCACGCCTTCGGGGGTCGTCACGGCACGCCGCTCGGGAACCGCCATCCTCGTGGCTCTGATCCCGGCCGAGCGTCTGGACGCTGAGCTCTATCGCGAGAACGATCCGGGCATCCGCGTCGAGATTGCGGTGACCGTGCAGCCCTCGCCGCTGGCACGGCTCGACATACAAGGGCTTCCCGAAACACTTCGCGTCGGCGAGCGGGTGCGCGTCCATGTCGTTGCGACCGACGCCCATGACGAAGTCAAAGACGTGCGTCCGAGCCTCTCGGTGGAAGACGACAAGGTAGCATCCGTACACGGCTTCGGCGATCTCTTTCGCGGCACGTTTCACGCGCATCCTTTCTACGATCGGCCGCGGCCCGATCTCTACCCCGGCGACGCGTCCGGACTCGTGACCGCACTCTCCCCCGGAACGACGACTCTGACCGCGTCCGTCGACGGCGGCATTTATGCGGAACGGGAGCTCGTCGTCGTGCCAAATCCCGTGACATCGATTCGCCTCACGGCGTCTCAGCCGGAGGCGCGCACCGGCGATGTGATCCGCTTCCTTGTTGCGCCCGCCGACGCTCCCGTCCGCTTCGCGCTCGAGTCGCACCCGGATCCGAGCCGTGCGGAGACGATGGGTGCCGGGGCACCCGCACAGATTCTCCCCGATGGCCGCTTCGTAGCGGAGCAGGCCGGCCTCTATACGGTGCTCGCGACCTCGGGCGACCGCTTCGCACGCGCCACCGTGCGGATCGCACCCCGTGACGTGTCGCGTGAGCTCGAGTTCGTAGGCCAAGCTCCCGTGCGCGATCGCATCACATCGGATCTCTGGGTCTGGGAGGGCCTCGACGGACGTGACTATGCGATCCTCGGGACGTGGAACGCGGACGGGCACGCGCTGTTTTTCGACGTGACGGATCCTGCGAACATGCAGCGGATCGCGGAAGTTCAAGTCGATGCGCGGACGGTCAACGACGTGAAAGTCACGGAGGACGGGCGCTACGCCGTCATCACACGCGAAGGCGCTTCCAATCGCCGCAACGGCTTTGTTGTGCTCGACGTGTCCAACCCGCGCGCTCCCGAGATCGTTTCGCGATTCGACGAGCAGCTCACGGGCGGCGTGCACAATGTCTTTCTCTACGAGGACCACGTTTTCGCGATCAACAACGGACGGCGCTGGGATGTCATCAATATCGAAGACCCGACCAACCCTTTCCGCGTTTCGCGTTTCGAAGGCAAGAGTCCGGGCCGCTCCGTGCACGATGTCTGGGTCAGAGACGGCATCGTGTTTCAAGCCGGCAACAGCGACGGGATTGTGCTCGTCGATGTCGGGGGCGGCGGCCACGGAGGCTCTCCGGCCAACCCCGTCGAGGTCGGCCGTCTCCCGCAGCTCACCGGGTGGAACCACGCCGTATGGCCTTTCCGAAGCCCGTCGACGGGCAAGTTCTATGTCATCGCGGGCGACGAAGCACATCCCGTCAACCCCCGAGTGCCCGGACCGATCATCGCGTGGGAGGAGCGGAGCGCTTCGCGCGCCATGGGCTGGATCCATGTGCTCGAGTTCGAGGATTTGGCCGAGCCCAAGGAAATCGCCCGCTACCGCGTTCCCGAAGCTGGCCCCCACAACCTTTGGATAGATTGGGAACAAGAGATTATGTACGTCGCCTACTTCAACGGCGGGCTTCGAATCGTGGACGTCTCGGGCGAGCTCGTGGGTGACCTGTATCGCCAAGGCCGCGAGATAGCGAAATTCTATTCGGACGACACGGCTGGCTACGTCCCCAACTCGCCTTTCGTATGGGGACCTCAACCGCACAAAGGCGTCATTTTCTTTTCGGATTTCCACAGCGGGCTCTGGGCCGTGCGGTTCGCGGACAGCGGAGACCGATCGTCTGGGAGCATGCCATGAGAAATCTTCTAGCCTTCGTTTTCCTCGCAGCCCCGTCCTATGCGGGCGATCCTGTGACGGCCAACTACTACGCCTACGTCGCGGCCGAATCGGACGATACAGTGGACCTCATAAAGTTCGGACCGGCGGGTGGCGAGCTCGTGAAGCGTATCCCTGTCGGGATCTTCCCGAACGAGATCGAAGGCCCTCACGGCATCAAAGTCGCGCCCGGCGGCCGTTATTGGTTCGTCTCGATCGCGCACGGCATGCCGTATGGCTACGTCTTCAAATATGAAGCGGGCGTCGACGTCGCCGTCGCAGACACCCAGGTCGGGCTTTTCCCCGCGACGATGGACATCAGCCCAACGACAGGCTTTCTGTTCGTCGTCAACTTCAATCTCCATGGCGATCACGTGCGAAGCAACGTTTCGGTTATCGATACGGTCTCGATGACCGAAATCGCGCAAATCGAACAAGGCATCATGCCTCACGGATCGCGAGTGAGCCCCGATGGACGATTCTCCTACTCGGTGGCGATGATGTCGAACGAGCTGTTCGAGATCGACGCGATGACGCTCGCCGTGAGCCGGAAGTTGAAGCTTACCCTCGACGACGGCAGCGGAACGGTCAAGCCGACCTGGGTAGAGCCCCACCCGACGAAACCTTTGGCCTATGTCGCGTTCAACGGCGCGAGCCAAGTCGTCGAAGTCGATTTGAAGCGGTGGAGAATCGGCCGGCGCTTCCACACGAATGCTGGCCCCTACAATCTCGCAGTCAGCCCGGACGGGAAGACGCTCGTCGTCACGGAGAAGTCCAATCACTCCACGGCATTTTGGGATCTCGACTCAGGCAAGGAGCGCAAGAGCATTCGCTGCACGAACAAGATCACTCATGGCGTGACCATAACGCCCGATAGCCGCTTCGCCTTCGTCACCGTCGAGGGCGTGGGCGGCGACCCAGGACTCGTGGAGGTCTACGACCTTCAAGACCTCGAGCGGCGTGCAGTCATAGAGGTGGGAAAGCAGGCTTCCGGTATCGATTTCTGGAAGCTGGAAGAGCCTTGAACGAAAAGGCGCGAAAACGCAAAACGGGGCGGCGCCCCCCACAGCGTATTAGCTCGAGTTCGACTACTCGAGGAATACCGTCGCACCAGGAATCGGGCAACCGATCTGCCCGCCCGTTGGATCCACGTACAGAAAAGCTCAGGCAAGACGGCGAGGCAGCGGTGAACCGCGAGAGCGTTTCCGGCGAGGAGATCTTTCCCGAGGAAGGGGTCGATTTCAGTGAGCGCGTGGCGAGCGTCGAGAAGCGTCTCCTGTCTACGGCGATGGAGCGCGCGCGCGGCGTGTAGACGCAGGCAGCAAAGCTTCTCCACATGAACTTGCGGTCGTTCCGCCTAGCTCCTGCAGAAGTACAGCCCGCGGTAGCACGACACCCCGAACGACGAGCGTCACCCGATCTGCACCCCGTGGGCCAAAATTTTGCGCGCCGTGACTGCCAAAAAGTGCAAGTTGCCTACGTCCGTAGCACCAGGCGTTTCGGTTCGGAGGGGTGGCAGATCCCTATAACTAGCTCAACGAGCTATAATTATATGTGATTTTCGGTGCTGCCTTGGTTCGCGACCGACTGGCACGGAGGTTGCTATAGACCGGACTGATTCAGGCAACTGATTTGGTTTCTTGCTTACCGCAGGCGCCATTCGTTGGCCCCGAGGTTGGGGAATCCATAGGGCCGGGGGGAGGCGGGTAAGCAATCACAATCCCGCGAGCGAGCGGGGCTTCGAAGGAGAGAAAAGACAATGAGGAACAAAAAAGGTTTCACCCTTATCGAGCTGCTGATCGTCGTGGCGATCATCGGCATCATCGCCGCGATCGCCATCCCGAGCTTGCTCCGGGCACGCGTCTCGGCCAATGAGGCTCAGGCGATCGGCGACACCCGTTCGGTGATCTCCGCCGAGCAGACGTACGCCTCCGCCAACGGTGGATATTTCGGGAACATAACAAAGCTCTGCTCTATAGGCGCCGGCTGCGACAAAGTCGGCATCCCAAACTATCCGACCGCCGCTCCTGATTTCCTCGGCGCTGACCTCGCCCGTCTGGGTGACAAATCCGGCTACACGCGCACTTTCCAAGACGGGGTACTCGTGAAGTCGCCGAGCGCTAACGTCGACCCGAAAAGCCTTCTGGACTACTGCTACCACGCCGTTCCCACCAACCTCGGTCTGTCGGGTGTGCGTGCCTTTATGGGCCACGCCAGCGGTGCGATTTACATGGATCCGGCGGGGAAGCTGGTTGCTTGCCCGCCCGTTGCTGCCTCAGTTTTTCTCGAGTAACGGATAGCGTAGTGTTGGGGCGGCGCTCTTTCGAGGGCGCCGCCCCAAAGTCGTGAAGACGAGACGAACGTCGGCTTGGGGGGATGCCAATGGCGCGACACAAGGTCGAATCACTCCGTGGGTTCACGCTCATCGAGTTCCTCATCGTCGTGGCCATCATCGGTATCATCGCCACCATCGCCATCCCCAATCTTCTCCGCGCCCGCATCTCGGCCAACGAGGCCCAGGCGATCGGGGATACGCGCTCGGTCCTGTCGGCGAACGTCGCGTACGCGGCCTCGAACTGCGGCTATTTCGCAGCGGACTTGATGTGCATGACCAAAGAAGGAGGCGGCGCGATCTGCATTCCCAGCTACCCAGCTCAAGCACCGCAGTTTCTCGCCGGCGATCTCGGCCGGCTTACTCCCTATGACAAGGCCGGCTACCGTCGTGACTACCTGGTGAACGTCGTCGCACCGAGCGTGAATCCAGCGATCTGTGACCCTGCCTCGCTCGTGGATTACTGCTACGTTGCGGGGCCGTCTCAGATCGGGTTGACCGGCGTGCGCTCGTTCCTGGGAGGATCGGTGGGAGCGATCTTCCAAGATCCGACTGGAGTGATGATGCCGTGCCCCGTTCCGGCAGGTGCGGTAGCGCTCCAGTAGCTCCCGCAATTTTTCTCAATGCGCGCGGCATTCGGCTCTCGGCACGTTATGCTAAAATGACTTAACGCTCGATAAACCAACCTGAGACGAGCCTACGCGGCTCGCGGAGCCATGAAAACCCACTCGACCGTGATCCAGACCATAAATCTCACGAAAGACTACGTGGTCGGATCGTTTTCGAGAAGGAAGCTCCGGGCTCTCGACCATCTCGAGCTCGAGGTGGAAGAGGGTGAAACGTTCGGGCTCATCGGACCGAACGGTGCGGGGAAGACGACGACCCTGAAGCTCCTCATGGGGCTGGTCTTCCCGACGGAGGGCGAGGCCAAAATCCTCGGAAAGCCCATCGGCGATCGAGATGCGAAGAGCGAGATCGGCTATTTGCCCGAGCAACCGTACTTCTACGATTACTTGACGGGGCGGGAGCTCCTCAATTACTTCGGACAGCTCTTCGGGTTGAGCCGGACCGAGCGCCGAACGCGCGTCGAGGAACTCATCGATAAAGTCGGCATGACCGCGTCCGGTGACGTAGCGCTTCGGAAGTACTCGAAAGGTATGACCCAGCGTCTCGGGATCGCGCAAGCGTTGATCAACCGCCCCAAAGTCGTCTTCTTCGATGAGCCGATGTCGGGACTCGACCCTCTCGGCCGGCGTGAGATGACGCTTCTGATACGAGAACTTCGTGATTCAGGGGTCACCGTGTTTTTTTGCTCCCATATCCTCCCCGACGTCGAGCAGCTGTGCGATCGCGTCGCGATTCTGAACGAGGGGAAGCTCGTGGAGATAGGGCGGCTTACTGAAATCCTCGACGTTTCCATCCAGGCTATCGAAGTCGAGGCTGAGAACCTGAGTGAGGCGCTCGAGGCCGAGCTCCTTGGCGAAGCGATCGAGATCAAGAAATCCGGTACTCACGTACGGATTGTATTCGCCCGCCGGGAAGATTTCGACGCGGCCCTGCGTCCCCTGACAGGCGGCGGCGCGCGGCTCCTGTCGGTGACGCCGGTAAAGCAGAGCCTCGAGGAGTATTTCGTCGCCGAGATCTCCGAGAAAGGTCCGAAATGAATCGGATCGGCTACATCGCCCTGAACACCTACCGGGAGACCGTTCGTGACAAAGTCCTCTACAATCTCGTGCTCTTCGCGCTTCTCATGATCGCGAGCTCCTACATCCTCGGGACGATCTCGGTCTACCAAGAAGTGAAGATCATCAAGGATCTGGGGCTCGCGTCGATTTCCGTGTTCGGCATGGTGATCGCCGTCTTCATCGGCATCGGCCTCGTATCGAAGGAGATCGAAAAGCGCACGCTCTACAGTCTCCTCCCCAAACCGATCTCCCGAGAGCAGTTCATTCTCGGCAAGTACCTCGGTCTTTGTCTGACCTTGCTCGTAAACGTCGCCATCATGAGCGCCGGCTTCTTCTTGCTGCTCTTCGTCATGGGAGAGCCCTTCGAGTCGGGCCTGCTCAAAGCCATCGTGCTCATCTATGTGAAGCTGGTGGTGCTCGTGAGTGTAGCGATCCTCTTCAGCACGTTCAGTTCTCCGACTCTCGCAGGGCTCTTCACAGGCTTCACCTACGTCACGGGCTACTACTCGAGCGATCTCAAGAACTTCGACAGCATCGTCGACTCGGACTTTCTGCCGCAGATTACGGCAGCCTTGTACTACGTGCTGCCCAACTTCAAGAACTTCGATATTAAAGCTCAGGCGGTCGCCGGAGCGCCCTTGCCGCTTTCCCAGGTCGGGTGGGCGATGGCTTACGGGCTCGTTTACATCTCACTCCTGCTCGTGGTCTCCACCTGGATCTTCAGGGACCGGAATCTCAAGTAGCCAGGATGACTTTTCGTCTCCCCGCACTGGTGCTGCTGTTCGGCGCGGTCTACGGAATCCAGTCTCGTATCGATAAATCTCTTGGGCAGTATCGCGCGACGGAAGAGATTCTCTACGTCGACAGCGGCAACGCGATGAAGCGCGTGCTCCTGGGATTCGACAGTGTCACCGCGGATCTGTACTGGCTCCGAACGGTGCAGTACTTCGGCGGGAAACGCCTCCAGGCGACGAATAAGGACTACGATCTTCTCGAGCCTTTGCTCAATATCACCATCGAGCTCGATCCCAATTTCAAGATCGCCTACTCTTATGGAGCGACGTTTCTCTCGGAGCCCTTCCCCACGGGTGCGGGATCGCCTTCGAAAGGTATCGAGATCATCGACAAAGGTATCGCGCAGCACCCCGAGCACTGGCGCTTCTACCTCGACAAGGGGTTCATCTACTTCTGGTTCCTGAACAACTACAAGAAGGCGGCGGAGGTCTTCCTGGAGGGGAGCAAGCTCTCCGGAGCGCCGTACTGGATGGTCGCCACCGCGAGTCGCATGCTGACCCGGGGTGGGGACCGCGAGACGGCTCGGCATCTGTGGCAGATGCTGTATGAGAGTGCGGAGACAAGCCAGCAACAGGACAATGCCACCATCCACTTGAAACAACTCGACGCCCTTGATGAGATGGATCTCTTGAGAAAGGTGGTCGGGGCGTTTCATCAGCGCGCCGGCCGCTATCCAACTGGCTGGCAAGAGCTTATCGGCACCGGGTTTCTGGAAAGCGTTCCCGTCGATCCGACCGGGAAGGCCTACATGTTGAACCCCGAAACCCACCTCGTCGAGCTCAGAAGTGATTCGAGACTCAGGGGCATGCCGACAAGGTGACGTCCGCCACCGAGCTCCCCTGGCCAACTGGCGGAAGCACCGGTTTTTCGCACAACACACGCATCGCCATCGAGAACGGGCGCCTACGCGCTTGGCCCATCCATGATGGACGGCCGGGGAAGATATAGAAAGTCTAGTCCCCTGTAACAGTGGTTCGTTGCATAAAGCTCGAGGTCATTTTGTGGGCTGGCGAGGCGTGACGACGCAGTCATATCTAGATATTTCCAGGAGGAGCAACGAAGCCAGCGCGCAAAAGGGCCCGAGATTTATGTGACGAACTACTGATACAGGGGACTAGTAGTCAGTCTAGAGCGCTTGCGCGGCCCGCAAGCTGTGGTGGGTCCACCGGATGCCTCAATATCCAGAAGCGGTGAAGCCACAGGATAGGCTCGCGCTCGAGGTAGGCCCTTGCGACCTCGTCGCACAGGCGTTTGCCGAATCGACACGCCCTGAGTACCGCCCACTGTGCCGAGGGTGGCTGGGTACTTCCCACCGCGGCCAGAAGTTCGTCGACAAAGCGTGGGTCGTGACTCGCTGCCAATAGATCGATGAACAGGTTGCGGAATCGACTGGCGACGCTCTCCGAGCTCACCGTCGACCATTTCTCGACCTTTCCAAGCCAGAACGCCGCATTCTCCGGGGATCGGGTTGTCTGGAAGAGAATGGTTGGCCGATAGGGCCCGATCGTCGACCAGGCGGCCGAGCTGTGTCCCCGGCGAAGAAGGGTCTCGATGCGGGCTGTGAGCTGAGCGGCCGTGAGAGGAGAATTCTGCCAGAACGCGTCTGGCAGTACTGGATCGTAGACGACGTCTCCAGCGACCAGATCGCGTGACAGAGCATGGAAGTAGCTCGTTTCCACCGCTCCGAGCACAGGAGCCACCGGATTGGGATCAGCGAGTAAGCTCTTCAGAATCGGGACCACTTCTCGATGTTGCTTATCGGTCACAGCTTTCTGATTCCACAACAGTGACGGCGCCGAAACCAAGCGTTCATCGCTGCTCGCCAGCAACACAGGCCTCTTCCCCTGAAAGAGATCGCGCGGCGTACTGTATTCCAGTGTATGGTTGTTGTCCGTATGTTCGCGGTGCGTCTGCGATGCCAAGAAATCGCTCGTCACCGGTGACAACCGCTGGAAGTACAGAAGCGCCTCGAAATCCTCGATCCCGATTTGTGCAAGGCTCTCACGAACCGCCGGCCGCGCCATGCGCTCTCGATTGGAGGCTCCGACGTGGATGGGAGCTCGCGAGCCGACGAGCATCAGGTCGGGACCGGTGGCTTGAAATGTGTAGACGAAAGGAAAAGCGCTACGGAAGCTTCGCATCACGATGGCGACCGTCTCGTCGCTGATCTCGTATCCCTGCAGCCACTGGAGATAGAGGCCGTCGGGCTCGAGGGCGCCGAGGGCCCGCTCAAAATGATCGCGGGAGAAGAGGGGTGCCGTTCCCGCCCAGGGATTGGACGGCTCGGAGATGATGACGTCATATTTTCGCTGCGTATAGGCAACGTAGCTTCGGGCGTCATCGAAAATCACGTGGAAGCGTTCGTCCGAAAAAGGGTCGCCGTTCCACTCTGAGAACAATTTGGTGGCTCTCGGCATGGACTGCAGGACCTCCAGCACGTCCGCCCGATCGATATCGTGTGTCAGCGCCGCTCCCGCCGTGATCCCGCTCGCCAGACCAATGATCATCACGTTTTTCGGATCAGGATGAAGAAGCAAGGGCACGTGCGCCAACAGGAGCTGCGTGCCCATGTCTACTCCGGAAGAGGCGTCGGCCTTTCCGTTGACGAACAAAATGAGTGTCCGGCCTTCCGGTTTTTCGTCGGCCCACACCATGAGATGCCCCGCTGGATCATCCACGAAAAGAAGGTCCTCGCGGTTCTCATGCGCGGCTTTGAGCTGCTCGAGAGTAAGCAGGGTCGACTTGCGACGGAAGCCTTGAAGTGTGAAGAAGATTCGATCCCACGAGCCCATCATCGTCACGGCCAGCAAAGCTGCCGCTGTGGTGGCGACGGGTAGACGCCAACTTTTTCCGCGCCCTTCTTCGGCCTGCGGTGCCGCGTAGAGAAGGACTGCCGCGAGTCCCACAAGAGCATTGCCGGCGACCGCGAAGCTGATCAGACGCTCCATGCCCAGCCAGGGAAGCAAGACGAGCCCTGCCATCAAAGCGCCGAGCACGTTACCCGTCGTGTTCCAGGCGTAAACACGGCCGGTCGTGTGGCCGAGCTCTTTCAAGCTCCGGCTCAAGCCTTTGACCACGCTCGGGATGGACATCCCAAGGAAAACCGTGGGGGGGAACATGATGAGAAAGCACAGGACGAGCATCGCGAGCTCGTTCAAGTAAAAGGCCGCCACGGTGTGGGACAGAGACGTCACGAAAACGGTGAGGCACCACGTCAAGTAGGGATAAGCGGGTAGAGTAAGGATGACGAGGGCGGCCGCGAGAATCTGGGTCCAACCGAAGAAGTACAGAGGTCTCTCGATGCGCTTCTGTATCCGGGACAAAAGTGCACTCCCGGCCGCGATGCCGCCGATGAACGCCGTCAACATGATGGCGAAGGAATACGTGCTCGAGCCCAAGACGACCGCGAAGAAGCGAGTCCACGCGATCTCGTAACAAAACGCCACGAAACCGGAAATCAAAATCAAGACGAGGCCCAGCCTCAACTGCACCGGTGTCAGACTCGGAGCCAGGGTTTCATCATCGGCTTGCGCGTCGGCGGTCTCGGGCTCGGTGGGAGATTCCTTGACATTCTTGATTCGTGCAATCCGATAGGCCACGGCGCCGATGAGGCCGTTCGTGAGCGCCAGGCTCATCAAGCTCGCTTCCATGCCCAAGCTCGGCATGAGCACGAATGCCATGAACAGGCCCCCGAAAGCGGCGCCGAACGCGTTGAGCGCGTAATATTGAGACGTTCGTCGCCCAACGAGGCCCACCTTCTCCGTCACGTGCCGCAGCATGGCGGGAAGCGTGCCTCCCATGAGCAGCGCGGGTGGGATCAGCATGATTCCCGAAATGAGCACCTTGGCCCAGAGGCCGGAGCTCGGGGTCGCGAATCCCGATGAGCTCATCCATTGCCCATACAAGGATTGGAACCCGTTGGCGATGGGAAGATAGACGACGGCATAGAGGCCGATGCCCAGTTCGAGATAGGCGTAGAGCTTGATGGGCGATTTGGTTCGGTCGGCCACTCTGCCCAGCAACCAGCTTCCAAGGGCGAGCCCACCCATGAAAGCCGCAAGGACGGTGGAATAGGAGTAGGCGCTGACGCCGATGACGTCCAGCAGAAACTTGCTCCACAGAACTTGATATCCGACTCCGGTCGCACCTGAAAGAAAAAATATTATCTTGAGCATGGGCTTCATCAACGGTCCTAGATTTAGAAGAGGTTGCTTATCCTAAGAATGGGAAAAATAGATGGTTCTGTCAATCGATTCGCTTTTTGCCTTCGAGGACTGCCTCGAAGCGACTGTCATCTCGGAAGAGATCTGAACCGGTGAAAGAGCGGGTTTTGAAACGACGCGAGCGCCGAACGGCGTTTGCATGTAAAATAGTTTAGTTCTCTTCCCCGTTCCAGCAAATGAAGTCGGCATAATGCCCCGTTCGAACAAGCGGCCTCTCTGGCGCCATCTGGCAAGTATCGTTTCCCTATTGGCGACTCCCCTTCTGGTGTTCGTTTCGTCGGCCAACACGCTGTACCTCAGGAACCAAGGGGAGTTTCAACATCAGATAGGGGTGCTGGTCCCGTTTATCGGCCTTTTCTTCCTCACCCTGTCGGCAGGTATCACGTTCTATGCGCTGTCGAAGTATCGACCGTTCCGGCTCTTGCTCTTTGCTTACTACGTAGCGAGCCCTTGCTTCCTCATCTTCGGCTTTCTCCAAAACTGGTCCATGGGCGATTACTTGTTCCTCTGGATATTCGGCACTTGGGCCGGGGTACTCGTTTATCTCGCCGCCTTCGCGGTGACTACAGTCGTCGTTTCTTCGCGCCTACGACTATCGAGACTTGCAGCCCCGTTCGCCGTTTTCAGTTTGCTGCTGCTGACAGCCGAAGCGTATTCCTTCGCGACCCATCTGGAACCGGCGGTTTCGGAATCTTCGGGCACTCCGTTTCTGGTGGGTGTTGGAGAGCCCGATCTTCCCAATATCTACCACATCATTCTGGACGGCTATGACAGCGGGTTGTTTCCCCAAACGCTTTCTCCCGAATATCGGAGCGCTCTCGCGGGCTTCGTCAACTTCCGGGAGAATGTCGCTCTCTACCCTTCAACTCGTATGTCGCTTTCCTCGATCTTCTCGGGTAAACGGCAGGGTGGAGACGTGTCCGCGCCGGAGTACATGAGACGTGCGTTCAACTCGGACGATTCGTTCCTTTACTGGCTCAAGAATGCCGGATATGCGACCATCGCCTATGGACCACAGGTGTACAAGTTCGAGCTTGGGCTCTTCGATCATATGACATACCACCGGCAAAACCCGGACGGCGATTCGTTGCTCCAATTGAACACCTCCACGTTCAAGAGGTTGTGGATCTGGGCCAATTCCCCGCGCCTGTTCACGAGGTTGTTAAAAAGCACCGAGTGGTTTATCCAATACGGAGGGAGCGACCTCCGGCTGGTCAAGAACGGAAAGTTCTTACCCTATTCCGTACCCATCACGTCCTACCACAGCTTCTTAAACATTTGGTTCTCCTGTCGTTTCGGGGGATCTGATTTGTGTTGGAGGGCATGGCCTATGGACGCTGCCACGATTGTGGAAAACGCCGGAAACTCCGGGGGAGAGAGGCGTTTAGGGAAAGGTTGTGAGCACGTACAAACGTGGAGCGGCGTTTTCCACAATCGCTTGGAAAACGCTTCGCGTTTCCCACGAGCGCCCACAGGCCCCTCCTGATATATATACAAGAAAGACTGAGCACGTGCGCTCCATCGCCTAAAGGCGATGGGTTCACGTCGCCGACTAAAGTCGGCTTGTCCTTGCCTCGTTTCACTACTCACTGACCTTGAAAGAATCGTCGTCCTGGGGCACGGCACCCTGCAACTCTATATACTTCGCTATCACCTCATCCGTCACGTTGCCCGTTGTCACCACGAAGTAACCCCGTGCCCATAGGTGCCGACCCCAGAACTCCTTCCGCATCGTCCGTAAGTCGCGCATCAGACGATTCGACGTCTTACCCTTGATCAACTGCATCACTCCACTCGGCGACAAATTCGGCGGCACGCTCAGCAACAGGTGCACGTGCTCAGGCCGCACATGACCCTTCAGTATTTCTATCTGGTTCCGAGCACAGATCTCCCGGATGAGATCCCGGAGACGAACCGCTACATCCCCTCTCAAGGCCGGCTTGCGGTACTTCGTGATAAATACGAAGTGATAGTTTAACTGGTACGTCGTGTGCGATGATTTACGATATCCTTTCACCTGGGGATCGTGCCCCAAGCCTCCTAAAGGCTTCGCCTAAAGGCGAGGGATTTCAACCATCCCCGAGTGGGACATTAATTCATATGGAATAAGGAAGGGGGGGCTCGATTAGTGGAGGCTATGGAAAACGCCCTTCCAGGCTTCGAAGAGAACTCAGTCGTGAGCAAGGTCTGAACGACCAGAACCGTGGGGGCGTTTCCCACAGCCTCGTCTCCCGCTGAGGGGCAGTGGCATTTGGTGAGGCCCGTGGGTTGAGAGGGTAAGCCATGTGTAGATGCGCATCGGCGAGAACGCTAGAATCTTTTTTTCCGAAAGAGAAAAGAGCGTTCCCGCGATGCGCGTTACTACGTTAGTCAACAAGCTCATCGGATTGCAAGGCCTGTGGGTCCGAGGTTTCCACTTCCAGGCGGACAAAGCCAGAGTGGTGGTGGATGTAGTACCACGGAGGAGGAAGCCTCTGTGCGGGATTTTGCGGACGAAAGGTCCGCAAGAACAAAGATCGCTACAATCGCTACTGGCGGCACTTGGACCTGTTCGGAGTCCGGACCTATCTTCGCTACTCGATCCGAGGGGATGTCCCGCCGGATGTTGAATTTGGGGTAGCGGCGGCTCCTTGGCCGGCCTAAGAATAGGTCTGCCAAACCAACCGTCTCCAGAGGGGGACAAGGAGCCACCATGCCAAGGAAATCAAAGAAGCCAGTAAGAAAGCAAACGCACTCGCCTACGGGCAAGGTAGTTGGCCAAGTCGGTCAGATACTGCTACCGATGATAGCTGGGATCGCGGCCACGAAGGCGGACCTGACGGAATGGGTGTACGAGCAAGGACTGACCGCATTGCACCTACTCCTGAGAGAGGACGCGGAGAAGATCGCGGGGCCGAAGGGCAAGCACGAGAAGGAGCGAACTCATAACCACTGGGGGAGCACGGATGGGGAGCTGAGCTTCGGCGGTCGTCGAATCCAAGTGTCGCGACCTCGAGTTCGTTCGAAGTCGGGCGAGGAGGCGTCGCTTCCACACTTCGAAGCCTTCCGCGAAGAAGACCCGCTTCCGGAGCGAGTGCTGAACCAGATCTTGGTGGGGGTATCGACCCGAAATTACGAATCGAGTCTGGACAAACCCTCGGCGAAGTTGAAGTCTCGTGGCACGAGCAAGAGTGCCGCCAGCCGTCACCTCGTGAGCCAGACGACTAAGCTGAAGTTCCTGGCTGAAAAAGCCAAGATCCGGTGTTGATCCAATGAGATAGTTGGAATCAATGGTGCTGGCTTCTGTCTACACGGTGATACCTTTGAGCAGGTCGTAGGCTCTCTGCTGTTTCGAGTCCGGAGTTGTCGTGACATCGAAGGTGGGCTCGTCGGGTCCGGCTTCCGGTCGCCGACATTTGTTTCGGACGATGTTGCTGAGAAGGCGCAGCAGCGTGCGGAAGCTGGAAGCTCGACTCCCATCGTCAAGCTTCTTGGTTTGTATCTTGCGCAGGGCGGCCTCGGAGCGCTTCGCCGGAGCAACCGGGTCACGCCTGGCCTTCGCCTGCTGGTCCTCGTCAGAGAATAGCAGCGGCCGCCAAGCCTCCATCATGTGCCACAGGACGTAGTAGGCCAGCATGCACAAGAAGACGTGCGCCCGGACTCGGTTTTCGCGCCGGTGACGAATCGGCCGCACCTTTAGGTCCATGCTCTTGAAGGAACGAAACGCCCTCTCGACCTGGGTCAGCAACTTGTAGCTGCGCACTGTGTCGTCGGTTTTCATCCGCTGCTCAGCAAGACTGGTGCGGATCACGTAGATGCCGTCAAGGGCAGCTTCCGCAGTGACCTTTGTGTCGTCGATTTCGAAGCTAAAGCTGTCGTCGCGAATGTCCAGCTTGAAGTGCTTGCCGACTTTGTACTTGTTGAGAACTCTGCCTACCCGCACACCGATTTTATCTTTACCATGCAGCTGACCCCGCCCGATCCGTTGGCGAATCCCTCCGAACTGCTTAGCGATCGTCCCCATGTGTCGCTTCCACCGCTGGAGCCGTTTGTTGGCGAGCTCAGAGTTGCCGTTGGCGAGGCGCGAGGCGTCGGCATCCATCGTTGTCTCGTCTAGCTCGAAGTCGAAACCGTCGTCACGGATGTCGAGCCTGTAGTACCTGCCGACCTTGTACTTGTTGAGGAGTTTTTTCACTGCAGCACGGATGTCCTCCTTGCCCTGCAAACGGCGCCGCTCGACCATCCGACAAACTTTCTCCAGCTCCTTGCAGGTCGCTTCGAGCAGAGCACGGCGCTTGTGACGCCGCCTCTCGGCCAGCTCCGGATTGCGGCAAGCGACCAGCCTCTCGTTGGGGAAATCCGGGTGCGTCACCTCAAACAGATTCCGCTCGTCGAATAGCCCCATCTGGAGCATCCCATCGTTGATGAGCTTGCGAATCGGTTCGGGACGCAGAGCGGTAATCCAGTCGACACCGTCCATCTCCCGCAACTCGTCGATCTGGGTCTGGGTGATCATTCCGCGGTCGCCCACCATCACAAACTGCTCGATGCCGAAGCGCTCTTGCACCTTTTCTACCTGAGGCAACAGCGTTTTGGGATCGCCCGTGTTGCCCTCAAAGACCGATACCGACACGGGGATGCCGCGTTCGTTGGTCAGCAGACCGTAGTTGATCTGCAGCTTGCCTTTCTTGCCGTCACGGTCGTATCCGAGGCGGGCGATCGGACAACTCACACCCTCGAAGTAGCTTGAGGTTAGGTCATAGAGCGCCAGGCCGTCGTTTTGGAGATGGCGCGCCGCGAGTTTTTTTTCGATGACCTCCTGGCGTTTGAGAACCCAGTCCATGGCGGCATAGAGATCGTCTTCGCGGGCATCGCTCACCCCCAGGATTTCGGGCAGTGTGGTTGTGTGCCACCACTGGCTAGTCGCCAGCTTCGACTGCGGTTCGAGGATCCGGGCGACTACCATAGCCACGACCAAATCCCGCTCTGGTGAGTGTCGAGAACCAACGAGCTTTTCGAAACCGAGCTGTCTCATGGCGCTGAGCACCGCGTCGACGTGGCCATGGTGCCGGGAGCCGTTCTCGACGATTTTGAAGGCGACTTCAACCGAGACGAGCTTTTCCCCTTTGAGAATGCGTCGGATGGCGTCGACTGCGTCCATGGGCAATTTGGACAAGTTAGCGAGCGTGCGCTTGCGGACGTTTCCGCCCACCCGATAGGACTCACGCAGCAGGACCGTGGGGGGTAGAGTTGCGATTGGGGATGATGTGGATATGCATGCCCACCATAATAGCCTATGTATCAATGTGTATCAAATCATAAAAGGCTTTAGACATGCCTACATATTGCATCCCAAAATTAGCCTCTCGGCGTCCCTAAAGACGCGTAATCATTGGGGATTCACACTGTCAGTGGGTTCATTCGACCAAGGAACTTCAGACTAAGAAGCTCGAGGAATACCTATCTCGGAGGCTAGAGGAGTTCGAGCTTGCGGCACTAATGATGGATGGCCTTGAGGTGGCCGGACAGACCGTCGTCGTAACTCTCGGTATCACAATAGATGGAACGAAGGTGCCCTTGGGTATATGGCTGGGCTCGACGGAAAACTCTCGGGTGTGCACCGCGATGTTGCAGAACCTTCTCGAGCGGGGATTGCGGATCGACGAATCGATTCTCTGCGTAGTGGACGGAGGCAAAGGGATCCGCAAAGCACTCGTCGACGTTTTGGGGGATCTCGCGGTTATCCAAAGATGCCAGCTCCACAAACTCCGAAATCTTCGCTCGTACCTTCCCAAGTCCCGTCACGCCTACGTGCTCCAGACAATGAAGGAAGCGTACAAATGCAAGAGTGCCGACAAGGCGCGCAAGCGACTTCAGGCATTGGTGTCGTGGCTCGAGCGAAACGGCTACGACGAAGCTGCCGGAAGCCTTCGCGAAGGGATGGAAGAGACCCTCACGGTTGTGAAGCTCGCTCTACCCGAGTTACTTCGCAAATCTCTGGCCACGACAAACGCCATCGAGAATCTCAACGGCACCATCCGCAGAGTCTCGAGAAACGTCAAGCGGTGGAAGAGTCCTTCCATGATTCGCCGATGGACCGCTCTCGGCGTCGTCACGGCGGAGAAAAAGTTTCACCGTATCAAAGGCTATCGCCATATGGGCGCTCTCGTTCACGCGCTTAGAAGCAAACAGAAATCTCTTGACAGCGATGAGGTTGCTGCCTAAGAGTATTCACAGGTGCCGCCGCTACCCGACCAAATTCAACAGCGGCCGGGACATCTCCAGGAGGAAGCCTCTGTGCGGGATTTGCGGACGAAAGGTCCGCAAGAACAAAGATCGCTACAATCGCTACTGGCGGCACTTGGACCTGTTCGGAGTCCGGACCTATCTTTGCTACTCGATCCGACGAGTGGTATGTCGGCGGTGTGGAGTGGTCAGAGAAAAGGTGCCTTGGGCCGACAAGGGAAGCCGCTTTACCAAAAGCTTCGAACAAGAGGTAGCGTGGCTGGCACAGAGGACGGACGTCAGCGCCGTAGCGAACTATTTCCGAGTGACGTGGCGTTCGGTGCGACGGATCATCCAGCGAGTGGTTGCCGAGCAGCGGGATGAGCGGCGCGAGCTCGATGGATTGCGGGTGATTGGGATGGACGAGATCAGCTACCGCAAACGCCACAAGTACTTAACCCTAATCGCAAATAAACGTCACCGTGTCTGAGGTCTTTGGCCCCGTGAATAGCACCTTTTCCAGGTTCTGCATACACCGTGCAGAATCACCTATAGTGGCGGCGAGTGGGTGCCCCAGCACGAGCTTCTCGCCTGCGCCCAGTGCGGCTGTTTCGCGTTTTCGTGCTTCGAAGATTTTGCGATTAGGGTTAACAGTGGTAATAGACCATCTCAGCGGCCGGGTCGTCTGGGCAGGAAAGGAGCGCAAGGCCAAGACGCTGCTGCGGTTTTTCCGCAAGTTCGGACCACAAAGAGCCGCGGAGCTCGAAGCGGTGTGCCACATCGGACTTAGGCCGCATTCCCTTGAAAAGGATAAGACTGAAACTGAGCGACATTGACGACAAACAGTGTGCTTTTAGAATACCATTTGGATACGCGATTGCAAGCTCCGGGCTTCGTGTGGGTCATCATTCATTGACAACCGATCACTGCTAAAGCATATCGTCTCAGGCGTAGACCGAAATCATCGTCGATTCCGGTGTAACCTTGGCGACGCCTTTGCCCACCTCTGCAAGGTCGACAGGAACGGCCGAAGATCGTAAATCGCATAGAGCACGAGCCATGGATCCAGGAGGTAATCCCAAAGGTTAGAGGATTCGAGAAGATCGAGCCGATAGGCAAGAACCGCGAGGACGATCGCGCCGAGACAGACGTGGTAGCGCCGCCACCAGGCGAGACTTGCAAAAAGCGCCAGCACCGCGAGCAATCCGGTCGACGCGAATCCGAGCGTGTAGGGGTCGAAAGGGCCCAACCCGAGCGCCATTGGGTACAGGAAAAGGCCCCCGGTCGCGACGAGCCGGAACACGAATCGCCACTCGTCCACCGAGCCCAACGACGAAGCCCCGAGCTGCGGAGCAATCGCGCACGCCAAAAACGCCATGGAGGTCAAGCTCAGATCGGACGACACCGCTCTAACGTAGCCGGCGAGTGGCATTCCTGAAACGGGCAGCCACGAAAGCCCGAGCGCGAGGGCGACCACGAGCCAGGTTCTTCGCCGAGGGCCGACTGCGAGCGCGCACCATACGAACAGAAGCCCGATGCCCGCGAGCCCGGTTAGCGATTGTGGAGAAGCCACTCGCGGTTGAACCTCACATGAACGATACGCTCTCGGTTCCACGTATATAGAAGATGAAACTCGCCATTCGTTCCTTGAACGAGCCAGGGATAGGCAAATCTCGCACCGCCTGCCACGACTGGCGCGGGCGGGTCGAGCACGTGGATACTCTGCCAGCTTTGTCCACGATCGTTCGACAGCGCCAAGGTCAAATGGCTCCGGTCGTGCTCGCTGTCGTTGAACGCCAGCAGAAGCTCGCCGTCTTGGCTCCGAAGTGCCGCGATCGCGGCGTCCGGATTGCTCACGGAGGTCGGCCGCGGGGCCGTCCAGTGGCGTCCAGCGTCGCTGGTCTCGGTCGCGAGAATCCTAGGAGCGCTTCGGCCGCTTCTTCGCATCAACGCGAGGGCTCGCTCCCCATCCAGAGGCACCACCACCGGCTGAAGGGACGACTGCCCCCAAGAGAGTCGCGTTTTTCCGATGACCCGGGCATTTTCGTCGAGACGCGCAAGCTCGCCAAACTTTCCGAGGAGCTCGTGATAGACGGGCAGCCCGAGCATTCCATCCGCGTAGTGGATCGCCGGTCCTTTCACGAGCGTGCTCAAATTGAGAAATGGCGACGTCACGAGCCGGCTTGCGCGCGACCACGTTCTCCCATCGTCGGCGGACGATCTCGCGTTGATCGCACTCCCGGACCAACCGCCGATCGAAACGCTCACGTAGAAAAGCCACAATCGTCCCCCACGGTCGCGTGTAACGACCGGATTTCCGAGCTTTTTGATGTAGCGCGCTAAATCCTTCTGCGTCTCTTCCCGAGTCGTCACCTGTTGCTCCGGCCTCCAGGTGTCCGTCTCCGCGTCGAACACGGAGGAATAGATCGCGACGTCGGTGGCACCTTCGCGACTTCCCCCATACCAGAAAGCGCGGAGGTCCCCTCCGGCGATCTCGATGGCGGTAGCGCTGTGCACCGATGGCGTGCCGCCCGAGGAAGCGAAGCCGACTTCGAATAGCGGATCGAATAGCGAACCAGGCACCCGGGGCGCACGCGTGCTCCGCTCGCCGACGTGGAACGACGAAGCGGCCGGCACGGTGGCGGCTCGATGAAAGGCGACGGCAAAGACAGTTATGGCGACCGCAAGCCACACTACTCGGACGCCCCGAGCCTCCGATCCCTGCATTCGAGGACGAGTATAACCGCAGCCATCCCGACAGTAGTCAAGTCCGGGAAAGCTTGGTACCATAGAAATGGTCGATCCCGGTCCGCAATCCTTCCAAAACAATCAAATAGGGGTACAAAGCTATGAGCGATGACGATGGTGCTGGTGGCTGGGTCGTTTGGATCGGCGTGCTGATCCTGATCAATTTCCTTAGCTGGATGTTCGACTGGTCCTTCTGGATTTATTGAACCGGTTAGCCCGATTTACAACCCATCAACGGCGTTAGAGCCGAGCACCAAACCGGCGCTCGAGAGGGCGTTCGACTGTTTGCTCGCTTTGTCTCTCGGGTCCTGGGCGATCCTAGGCTGGGCCGCGACCGAAGGCCCTGTCACGCTACCTCGCATCGCCGTGTCGACGCTCCATCTGAGCGTAGCGCTCGCTATCGCGCGGCGCGCTCCTGTCGTCCGCGTCGGCTCGCCCCGCGCGGTGATGGCGGCTCTCCCCGCCCTCGTGCTCGCGGGCCTCGCTTTCCGGCTGGCGGCGCCTCTCGCCGAATGGCCCGTCTCGATCCAAGGCCTCTTTTTGTTGGGAGCATGTATCGCCATCACAACCTTCCTCGCGCTCGGTGAAAACTTTGCTGTGCTTCCGGCACTCCGCAGCGTCGTCTCCCGCGGGCCTTATGCCTGCATCCGCCACCCCGCTTACGCCGGAGAGCTCGTGATGATGCTCGCCTGCCTCTTATCCAGACCAACGCCCATGGCGCTCGCCGTGCTGCTGGTGGCCGTACCATTCGTCAGGATGCGCATCCTCACCGAGGAGCGTCTCCTCAACGAGGTCGAGACCTATCACGACTACGCGGAGCAGGTTCCCTACCGCCTCGTGCCCGGGATGTGGTGAGCTCGAAAGCGTGTAAATACCCTGGGCGCTGCGGTACCATAGATCCATAGACCCACAATCTATCGCGACCTCGAAAACCCACGCCCATGGCACTGAGCGGACGTCTAGAAGATCTGAACTTTCTGGAGATTCTCCAGATCATCGCCTTCTCGAAGAAAACGGGAACGCTAAAGGTCGAGAGCACACTTGCGAGCGGCGCAGTGTTGTTCCAGGATGGCGTCGTCCTCTGTGCTTTCTCGACGTCCACCACGCCGATCGTGAGTCCGCTCTCGGGCTTGACGCTCAACGAATCTCGCGCGCTCGTCTTGCAAGACGAGATCCGTATCGCGCTTCGTGAGCTCGTCGCGCTTCGCGAAGGGCAGTTCGAGTTCACTCTCACTTCCGAGCCTCCGACGCATTTCGAGGGAATGGATATCAGCCGTTTCCTCGTGGCGGGTGGTGTCGACCCGCAATCGCTCATGCTCGAGCTCGCCCGAGAGCTCGATACTGCGCGCAAGGACAGCACGTCTCTGCTCGAATCGTCCGAGGAGATGGCGAAGCACATCGAGAGCGAGCCGAACGCCGCGAGCACGCCGCAGCTCATCGAGCGTCCGGATATCACCGTGCTCCTCGTCGACGACGAGCCGAAAGTGCTCGACATCGTCGGTGCGGAGCTCAAACGGTCGGGCTGTCGCGTTATCGCAGCAGGCTCGGCCGCCGAAGCACTCGAGCAGCTCGAGAACTTCGTCGATTCGGAAACCGCCGCCGTCCTCGTGACGGATGTCGCGATGCCGAGCTCGGGCGGTGACAGTTTCGAAGGCGGTTTCGAGGTCGTCGAAAAGCTCAAAAAGCTCACCGGAGGTCGCGGCCTAGCGATGCTCATTACGGAGAGCCTTTCTTTGGAGGCACGCGCGCGTGCCAGGAAACTCGGCGTCCGCAAAGTCGCTTTCAAGCCCGCGCTCACGAAGCTCGACGACGACGAATATGTCGCAGATTTGGCGTCGTTCACGAAAATCCTCGTACACGAGCTCGAAAAGCTCGTGGCGCATGCGGATTCCAGTGCCGCCGAGCCCAGCGTTCCCGAGCTCAACGACAACCTCATGTTCGATTTCTTGAAGACCATGACAGAGCAACTCAAAAACCCGAATCAGAACATCGCGAGGATGGTGCTCCGTGTGAGCGCCAAACATTGCGAGCGTACGGTGCTATTCACCGTCAAAGGCCCTCGAGCGTATGCTTTCGCGGCATTTCGTAAAGGCACCTCGACCAAAAACGCTACCGAAGCCGTGAAAGGCTTGGCCTTCGAGCTTCAAGACGTGCATCCGTTTGCCGAAGTCGTCTACTCGAGAAGCGGCGCTTCCGGAAGCCACGACGCGAACGCTTTGCCGTCCGGGTTCGATCGAGGGCGAGCCAAGGTGTACGAGCTTCTACCGATCTTGAATAATAACGAAGTGGTGTTGGTCGTCTTGTGCGACAACCCCAATTCAGGGGGACCGATCGGAAACCTCGCCGGCCTCGCACTCTTTCTCACCCAGGCGGGTATGGCGATGGAGAATGCCGCCCTACACAAGAAACTACGCTCGGTCGAAGACCGCTATTCTTTGGAAGATCAAGGTCCGCTGACCCAGAAGCACAACCGAATCGTTCGAGACCGGCAATCATGAGAGAGAATAGAAGAATGCCACGCTTCGGCCCGTTGATGATCAAGGCGCAGGTCGAAATCCACGGCGAGAAGCACGAGGGTTTCCTCACGAACCTCAGCAGCAGCGGCGGTTTTCTCGCGGTAGACGATCCGCCCAGCGACGGCACAGACCTCCATGTATGGGCGCTCCTTCCGTGGCGGCTCGGCGAGTTGCGGGCCCATGCGCGTGTCGTCTGGCGCAACGAGCGGGAAACGCGTGACGACAGAACAGCGGGAATCGCCGGCGTCGGCATCAAGTTTACGAAGCTCGAGCAGCGCTCGGCCGAGCTCCTCGAGCGCTATCTCGCGCGTTTTGCCGAGTTCGCGGCCCAGATCGACTAGAGGCCTGGATAAAACTCAAAGCGATTGAACTGCAGAGAATAGATCAATACTGAGCGCGTGCGCTCCATCGCCCAAAGGCGATGGGTTCACGTCGCCGACTAAAGTCGGCTTGTCCTTGCCTCGTTTCACTACTCACTGACCTTGAAAGAATCGTCGTCCTGGGGCACGGCACCCTGCAACTCTATATACTTCGCTATCACCTCATCCGTCACGTTGCCCGTTGTCACCACGAAGTAACCCCGTGCCCATAGGTGCCGACCCCAGAACTCCTTCCGCATCGTCCGTAAGTCGCGCATCAGACGATTCGACGTCTTACCCTTGATCAACTGCATCACTCGACTCGGCGACAAATTCGGCGGCACGCTCAGCAACAGGTGCACGTGCTCAGGCCGCACATGACCCTTCAGTATTTCTATCTGGTTCCGAGCACAGATCTCCCGGATGAGATCCCGGAGACGAACCGCTACATCCCCTCTCAAGGCCGGCTTGCGGTACTTCGTGATAAATACGAAGTGATAGTTTAACTGTCTCTCCTGCCATTTCAGTGGATCCTCTTGAGGGTGAGACCGCCACAGTTTAGGTAGACGAGACTGATGAGAGCTTCGGCAGAGTGGAGTCCAAAGCTGCGGTGGCTCAGCAGCCGGATTTTGTTGTTCATTCCTTCGAGTCGGCCGTTGCTGAGTCTCCACGTGACCCACGCGATGACGCCATCGAAGTGGCTGCGGATCATCTTCGCCGCGCGTTTGACGGGCTCTATCCTCGAGCTCATAGCGCGCCGTAGCCATCCTCGGAGAAACTTCTTGGCCCATGTCTCGGTTTTGTAGGTGTAGAGGTCCATGAAGTCGTCGCGCAGAAGCATGGCGCGGTAGAGGCGACGATTAGCTCGCACCTGCTCGCGGAGCACCCGTTTGTCTTTCGCGCTGCGGTTGTGTTTGGCCTTGAGAAGGGGAAACTTGGTGTTCTTGAGGTTGCGCCGGGCAGTCCCTTTGAGCTCGCGCACCAGCTCGCGCCGGGTCTTATCCACGGCCTCGTTCAGATGCTTGACGATGTGGAAGCGGTCAAAGATCACCCGTGCCTGAGGAGCCTTTTTGCCGACGACAGTTATGTACGGCTCCCACATGTCCATGCTGACCGCTTCGAGCTCCGCGGCTCTTTGTGGTCCGAGCTTGCGGAAAAACCGCAGCAGCGTCTTGGCCTTGCGCTCCTTTCCCGCCCAGACGACCCGGCCGCTGAGATGGTCTATTACCACTGTTAAGTACTTGTGGCGTTTGCGGTAGCTGATCTCGTCCATCCCAATCACCCGCAATCCATCGAGCTAGCGCCGCTCATCCCGCTGCTCGGCAACCACTCGCTGGATGATCCGTCGCACCGAACGCCACGTCACTCGGAAATAGTTCGCTACGGCGCTGACGTCCGTCCTCTGTGCCAGCCACGCTACCTATTGTTCGAAGCTTTTGGTAAAGCGGCTTCCTTTGTCGGCCCAAGGCACCTTTTCTCTGACCACTCCACACCGCCGACATACCACTCGTCGGATCGAGTAGCGAAGATAGGTCCGGACTCCGAACAGGTCCAAGTGCCGCCAGTAGCGATTGTAGCGATCTTTGTTCTTGCGGACCTTTCGTCCGCAAATCCCGCACAGAGGCTTCCTCCTCCGTGGTACTACATCCACCACCACTCTGGCTTTGTCCGCCTGGAAGTGGAAACCTCGGACCCACAGGCCTTGCAATCCGATGAGCTTGTTGACTAACGTAGTAACGCGCATCGCGGGAACGCTCTTTTCTCTTTCGGAAAAAAAGATTCTAGCGTTCTCGCCGATGCGCATCTACACATGGCTTACCCTCTCAACCCACGGGCCTCACCAAATGCCACTGCCCCTCAGCGGGAGACGAGGCTGTGGGAAACGCCCCCACGGTTCTGGTCGTTCAGACCTTGCTCACGACTGAGTTCTCTTCGAAGCCTGGAAGGGCGTTTTCCATAGCCTCCACTAATCGAGCCCCCCCTTCCTTATTCCATATGAATTAATCTTTCTTGTATATATACCAGGAGGGGCCTGTGGGCGCTCGTGGGAAACGCGAAGCGTTTTCCAAGCGATTGTGGAAAACGCCGCTCCACGTTTGTACGTGCTCACAACCTTTCCCTAAACGCCTCTCTCCCCCGGAGTTTCCGGCGTTTTCCACAATCGCG
Source organism: Candidatus Marinacidobacterales bacterium (assembly GCA_965197495.1). Taxonomy (GTDB): domain Bacteria; phylum Acidobacteriota; class Vicinamibacteria; order Marinacidobacterales; family SMYC01; genus SMYC01. The sequence continues at coordinate 5,714,044 of OZ240210.1, read as the reverse complement.
GCAGCGTCCATAGGCCATGCCCTCCAACACAAATCAGATCCCCCGAAACGACAGGAGAACCGTTTAACTGCTACGTCGTGTGCGATGATTTACGATATCCTTTCACCTCGGGATCGTACCCCAAGCCTCCTAAAGGCTTCGCCTAAAGGCGAGGGATTTCAACCATCCCCGAGTGGGACATTAAGATATTGATCTAAGCCATTACGCCCACGTTCTTGTTGCGATAGCCCGGAAAGAGTCCGCTCGTATCCTCGAGCGCGAGGGCGCTCTTGGCGACCTCGGTGAAAACGTCTCGGAAATCGGTCGTTACGGGAAGGTCGCGACCTTCGTAGAGGTTCCTCGGCTCAAGTCCGAGCCAGTCGCCATGAACGCGCCCACCCTGCACGCCGGCGCCGAGGACCATCATCGCCGAGCCGTGTCCGTGATCCGTGCCGCCAGCGCCGTTGGTAGCCACGGTGCGCCCGAACTCCGTTACAGTCAGCACGGTGACCGGCACATCCGGGCCAACGTCTTCATAGAAAGCCGCCAGCGACCCCGATAGACGGCCCAGCAGATTCGCCATCGATCCCGTGGCCGCGCCTTGCCGGAAGTGGGTGTCCCATCCACTGCTCTCGACGAAAGCGACACGAACGCCCAGTCCAGACTTGAGGAGTTGCGCCAGCTGTTTCAGGGGATTGCCGCCGCGGCCTCCTGGGTAGCGCACACCCTTCCGGGGCGGCAGCGCGAGCGGGTCTTGCTCGCGAAACAACGTGACGGCTCGTGACGCGCCGGCTCCCGCGGACGCGAAGCTCGGGCTTGCATCTTCGCGGTAGAGTTTCTCGAGCCGCTCGGCGAGCGCGCTCTGGCGGCGGGGGATATCGAGCGAGCCAAAATCCTCGAGTGCTATCGTGTCGCGAGCGCCCACGAGGGTGCGCGGCATTTGAGGGGTCAGCGCCACCGCGTTGAAAGGACTCGGCGCTTCAAGGCCAGAAGGCTGCCGCCCGCCGAGCTCGATGAGTGCGCGTGCCAACCAGCCATCTCGCGTCGACTTCTTTCCCGGCGTGCCGGACTCCATATAGTCCTGGGCATCGAAGTGCGAGCGCGTCGGATCCGGCGAGCCCGTATTCACAACGACCGCGAGCCGTCCAGAGCGATAAAGCGGGGAGAGTGGGGACAACGCGGGATGGAAAGCGAAGCCCCCGCCGAGATCCAAGGTCGGCCTCTCCCCTCTTCCCGGCTCTTCGAGCGCCAAAGCACCTCGAAGCTCACGATATCTCTTGTCCCGGTAGGGAGCCACCATGTGGAGTGCGTCCGCGGCGCCTCGCTGAAACAACACGACCAAGACGCCAGGTTTCGCGCTTCTACCCGCTTCGAGCGCTCGCGTTCCCGCGCCGCCAAGAAGAAGCAGCGTCGACCCACCCATTCTCAAGAACTCGCGCCGACCCCATCGATGTTGCATCATCACTCGATCTCCTTATGTGTAGTGCTCGGTCGCTCTTCGCTCCCTCGCTCGGCGTGCCATCGGCGCATTCGCGCCGGGCTCGCTCCGAGGGGACCGAGCGCAGGGTGTACATAGCTTTTCCATCAACCTGCTACTGGCGCTGAAAGGCTGGGCTCGAAAGAAAAAGGGCCATCTGCTCGACGGCGGAAAGAGTCTCGTCAACAGGCAGCGCCTCTGGCCGGAGCAGGATTTTGCGCGCCCAAGCTTCGAAATCCCTCGGCTGCTCCGTAGGGGTCGCGCCGGGCAAACGGCCGTTGGCGAGCTCGGTCGCGAAACGGATGCGAGTGAGGACGCTCCCGGCTCCGAGCCACGACGCCGCTTGCTCGTCGTAGCCCGTGGGAGGCTGACAAAGGTAAAGAGGCATCCCGAGCTCCGCCACCGTGCGTGCCAGAGCCGGGCCTCGCACTTCAGCCCCTGTCGCCCGCAATGCGCTCGCGACGAGCTCGAGCGGCGTTTTGACCTTTTCGCCCGCCATCCCTTCTTCGACGAAGCGCGGCGAGTAGAACATCGTGCGGAGAACTTGGCGGATGTCACCTCGCGTGCGGAGAAACGTCGCGGACATCTCGTCGACGAGAGCGTCGGACGGGGTATCCGAAACGAACTTCTGAGCGAGCTTGGTCGAGACAAAACGCGCCGTCGACGGATGGCGGGCGAGAAGCGTAATGACGGCATAGCCTGCATGGATCCCACTAGGCCCACGTCCCCCACCTTCCCCACCATCTTCGATGCGCTCGCCGAGAATGGTCTTGACGCCATCATCGTGGGCGAGCTCGTTGAAGAAGAAGCTTCCTTCATCCGGGAGCGAGCGGAGCACCTCTGGCATCCTTCCTCGACCCATTCGCTCTTCGATTCTTTCCTTGATGCGCATGGCTTGCGGGCCGACGACGGACCAGCCGGTGAGCGCGCGAGCCACTTCGATGACATCTTTCTGTTCGTAGCCGCCATCCACCCCCAACGTGTGGAGCTCCATGAGCTCTCGCGCGTAGTTCTCGTTGATGCCGCTACGCCGTGAAGCTTTCTCGTCCACGTCACGCATCCCGCGACGCCCCCGGCCACCGCGACGTCCGAGCTGGGCGCGCAGCGCCTCCCGCGGGTCGAAACCCTCTTTCGTATTCACCCAGTTGTCGAGATAGAAAAGCATCGCCGGATGCTCGGCCGTTGCCGCGAGCAAATCCTCGAAGCGGCCCAACGCGTAAGGCCGTATCACGTCGCGTTCGTAGGACGGCACCGCCAGAAGCGTGTTCCGGTTCTTTCGCGCATAGACATTGAAGTGGTTGAACCAGAAGTCGGTCATGACTTCCTGGAGCTGTCTTTCGGAATGGACCGCCCGGTAGAGCTTCGCTTGCCAGAGCTCCCGCAGAACGAGCCCGCGGCGGTCGCGCGGCGGCGCCTTCCTCTCGTCCGAGGATCGCGCTTTGAGCATCGCTTCGCGCTCCGCCCGGCTCGGCTGCGGGTATTTCCGCATCAGCTCCGCCGTGGATAGCTGCAGGTTCTCGAGTTTCCTGAGGCTTGTCAGAACCGCGCTATCGTCGATACGCTCGGGCTCGAGCTGCTCTTCCAGCCAAGCCTTCGTGCCTTTGGCAAGAACCGCATCCAAATCGCCGGGTCGCGCTCCGTAAGTGGCGCGCGACAGCAGGAGCCTCGCCCTCGTGACTTCATCGCCCGACGGCCCCGCGACCCCGAGCCCCGACGCCAGCAAACAAGCTGCGAGGAGTAGTGCAACGAAGAGCATCCGTTTCGCAGTCATGCAGTTAAGACCGGGAGGGGCCCCCAAGAGTTTAACCTGAAGCGAAGAAAAAACCTCCGGAGGGCGCTCAGTTGCCACGATCCTGAATGCTGATCTAGCGTCGTGCCGCTTTCTTTCTCGACTTCGTTCGCGAGCGCGTACACTTTTGGCAGCGGCCGAAAATCTGATGTCGGTGCGACTCGATCGTGAATCCATAAGCGTCGGCAATCTCGTCTTGGAGCCTCTCGATATCCGGGCTCAAGAACTCGAGAATAGTGCCGCATTCCGTACAGATCATGTGATCGTGATGGGCATGAAGAAATTTGTGCTCGAAGCGGGTGAGGCCGTCCCTGAGCTCGATCGCGTCGGCGAGCTGCGCGTCCACGAAGACTTTCAACGCGCGGTAAATCGTCGTCCGTCCGATACGGGGATGCTTTCGGCGAATGACGCGGTACAGATCATCCACCGTCATGTGACCGCTCGTATCGAGAAAATGCCGCAGCACGATTGCCCGCTGCTTCGAGTGTTTCAGACCGTGCTTCGTGAGATAGTCGTCGAGGACTTGGTACTCCTCGCGCGGTTCAGCCATGGACACCTATCTTAGTCGAAATCGACGGCTTCGATCGCTTCTGCGGTGACGCGGGAATGGGAGCCATGCCAGACGACCTCGCCATCCCGGAGCACGAGCAGTTGCGGCGACTCGTGTCGGATTCCGGTCTTTTCCTCGATGTAGTCGGAGACCGCCCGAGCGCCAAGAACCTCGACTTTATGGATGCGCCGCTCCGGGTGCTCCGAAAGGAACTTCTCGACTTCGCCGTGAGCGCGGGCGCTGATCCCGCACGTAGAGCTGTGTTTGAACACGATCGCGAGCGGCTCGTCGAGCAAGCGGTCAAACGCTTCGTTCTCGTAAAGTGATTCCAGCACGTTTCTATCTTGGCGCAAGCCTTTGCTCTTGACAAAGCGCTCCCGCCAGTCTTTACAATGGCGCGGAGGACGACATGAAGCGTTGGCTCTTGGGCTCGTTCGTGCTGCTTCTCGTCAGCAGTGCCTGCTACTTTTTCGGCTATGCGCGCGGTAGCGCCGCGATCGCTCCGGAGGAGCAAGAGGCGTTCGAGCACGCGTTCGCCCGCTCGATGCGCGGGGTCGTTCTGGAAGGCTCATTCACCGTCGACGGCTCCGAGCGCGAAGCCTCGACCGAGCGTTACACGGTGGAGCGCGTCGAGAAAGTCGGCGGCGACATCTGGCTCTTCCACGCGCGGCTCCAGTTTGGCGAGACCGACGTGAGCTTGCCCGTCCCTGTCAAGCTTCTATGGGCGGGAGACACGCCCGTTGTGAGCCTTACGGACGAGTCAATACCGGGACTCGGCACCTATTCCGCTCGCGTCGTGTTCTTCCACGATCGTTATGCCGGACTCTGGTCCAACCCGCGCACGGGCGGACATCAGTTCGGCAAAATCACCCGCGAGAACGATTGAGCCCGTGACCGACGTCGTCCCGGCAGGTCCACCGATGCCATTGCTTGCTAGCAGGGTTTCCCTTGCTTTGCCCCACTATCGAGTGTAAGTTAATGTAGCTCTGAAGGTAAAAGGATTGGATGCATCCGCACGGCCGTTTCTGTTTCATATTCGTTGGCCCGGATGACTCTGGACCAACCAACTCTTCCGGGGTCTCGTCATCGGCCCCGCCCACTCAAAGGCACCAACGACACAGGATCTATTTAAGGAGGATCACATGACGCTTACGCGCCGTGCGTTTTTTCGCACAGTAGGACCAGGAGCCGGCGCCCCGTCCCATGCGATGATCACTGCTCGCGGTCGGGAGGCTCTGGAAGGCGAATTCGGTTCTGTCGAGGCGGGCATCATTCCACCGGCCGACGTGGATGAAGTTCGCATCAGCAGCAACGAGAATCCGCTCGGACCTGGACCATCCGCGATTCAGGCGATTCGCGACAATGCGGACCAGTCCAACCGTTATCCGATGAACAGCCGGATCACGGATGACGCCGTGCGGGCGCGCATCGCCGAGCAGTTCGACGATGCGAGGGCCGACAACGTCGTGATCGCTCCTGGCTCCGGCGAGATTCTTCGCAACTGCGTGCGCGCTTTCACGAGCCCGAGCCGTCCTCTCGTGACCGCCGAGTGCTCGTACGAAAGCCCCACGAGAACGGCGGCGTATTTCGATGTGCCCGTCAAGACGGTCCCGAATGCGGCCGACCTCGCGCTCGACCTCGACAAGATGGCTGGTGCGGCTATTGGCGCCGGCCTCGTCTTCTTGTGCAACCCGAACAATCCGACGGGCACGGCACACAGCCGAAGCGATGTCAACGACTTCGTGCGTTACGTCACGAAGGCGTCCCCGTTCACCTATATCCTCGTGGACGAGGCCTATCATGAATATGTGACGAAGCCGTCTTATTCCACCGCGGCAGAGCTCGCATTGACGCATCGCAACGTCCTCGTTGCGCGCACCTTCTCGAAAGCTTTCGGGATGGCTGGGCTCCGTCAAGGCTGGACGCTCGCGACGAAAGGGACCGCTGCCAAGATTCGCGCTTACAAGCTCACCATGGGGACCAACATCCTCGGGCTCGCCGCCATCATGGGGGCGCTCGACGACCCTGAGCATTTGAAGAACGAAGTGAAGCGCAACACCGAAGTTCGCAAGTACACGATCGACTTCTTCGGTAGCCATGGCTATTGGGTCTCGGACAGCCAGACTAACTTCATCTTTGCCAAGACGAACATGCCGGCGAAAGACTTCCGCGAAGCTTGTGCGAAGCACAAGGTTGCAGTGGGTCGCGACTTCCCGCCTTACGAGAAGACGCATGCCCGCATCTCGATCGGCACCATGGACGAGATGAAGCGCGCCACGGAAGTGTTCGCCGAGGTGCTTGGTATTTCAGCTACTGATGCTGAAGCCGCTGAAGCCGCTGGAGTCGGCAGCAACTAAACGGACGCCCAAATGAGCAAAGTATCTGTGAACAAGTTTAGAGAAACTGAGGAGGTTGCTATGTCGCAATCGCGACGTGATTTCGTGAAGAACTTGGGCGTCGGTGCTGCGGGAGCCTACGCGGCTTCGCTCATCAGCACGCGCAAACAGGAGTCTATCGCCTTCGCCGCCGAAGTCGGGCTCCCCGTGAACGAGGTGATAAACCTCGCCAATAACGAGAACCCGATGGGCCCCGGAAAACCGGTGTTCGACGCTATTGACCGAGCGCTCGGCGGGCACGGCGAAAAGCCGGGACGCTACCCGTTCCCCTATACGACACCGCTCAACGAAGCGCTTGCCGCGAAGTGGAACGTGAAGCCGGAGAACGTGCTCGTAGGCGCGGGGTCGACTCAGATCCTCGTCAGCGCGACCCACACGTACACATCGAACCAGAGAGCTCTCGTGGGCTCGCTCCCGACTTATGAGGAGTGCTTCGGCTACGCGTCTCTCGTCGGCCACAAGACGAAAGCGGTTCCGCTTACGAGCAACTTCTCGATGGATCTCGACCACACGTTCTACGCTTGCAAAGGCGCCGGGATGCTCTTCTATTGCAACCCGAACAACCCGGTAGCCTCGCTCGTCGATCCCGCCGAAAGCAAGGAGTTCATCCCGCGCGTTCTCAAGATGAACAAAGACCTCCGGATCCTCTTGGACGAAGCCTATATCAACTACGTCACCACGCCGGGCCACGAGACGATGATCCCGCAGGCGATCACGAATCCGCGTCTTATCGTCTCACGCACCTTCTCGAAAGCTTATGGAATGGCTGGACTTCGCATCGGCTACGCCATCGCGCACGAAGACACAGTAAAAGAGCTCACCAAGTTCCACATGGGCAACTCCGTGTCGAGCTTGAGCTATGCCGCCGCCATCGCAGCGTTGGAACGGGACGCGAGCGATCCGAGCTTCATCCCGAACGAGCAAAAGCGGAACAACGAAGCGCGCAGCTTCACGCGCAAGTGGTTCCACGATCGTGGGTACAAGGACACCGACGCCCAGACCAACTTCATGTTCGTCGACGTCCAAATGCCCATCGAAGACTTCCAGAGAGCGTGCCGCAAGGAAGGCGTCCGCGTCGGCCGTCCGTTCCCGCCACTCTGGACGCATTGCCGTATCTCCATCGGCACGATGGACGAGATGCAAAAGGCCGTCAAAGTCTTCGACAAGGTTCTGAGCGCGGCCAAGTCACAGGCTGCGTAGCCCCTTCAAGGACGTCAAGGACAAGGCTGCCGCTCCCGCAAAAGGGGCGGCAGCTTTTTTTGTTTCGCGAAGCGGATCCCGGACGGCGAGAAACAACGCATCTTCAGCGGCACGGCCATGGAGATATTGAACAACATCTGACGGGTCTGACGGAATGCCCTGAGGCAATTGGACAGGCTTTTTACCCTTTCCTATAATTCCGGCAAAGGAGAACACGACGTGAGTGATGATCTGCGCTACCCCGTTGGTAAGTTCCAGTTTCCCGACAGCTTGAGCGACAGCGAGCGCGAGACGCTATTGCAGCAGATTACGTGTGATCAAGTCCCGCTCTTGAGCTCGACGACGATCACTTCCATCGTTCCCGGTCCTTCGTTCAAATCTCCGTGGAGTATGCCCGGCGGGTCTTTGTCGAGCCAATAGGCATTGCCCGCTTTCCACTCATAGGTGTCGACCTGCTCGTTCTCTTCGTTGATGACTTTGAGGCTGCCGTCGGTCAGCGCGATGAGCGCGCGGCCGTTCTCGTGCCGGTGCAGCCGGAGCGGCTGGTTCGGAAGGATAATGCTCTTCCAGACTTTGACGTGCTCGTTCTCGAATTGCGGTTCGCGACGACTGCGCTGCTCTTGAATTGCGAAAGTCACGCCCGAGGAGACGATGGCCGTTGCCAGAACGACCATTAGAAGTTTCGTTTTCGACATAGTTTCACTCCGCTTCGTAAAGAACCTTACCGCCGACGATGGTGGCGACGATGCTACCGTCGAAGAGCTTTCCCGGCTCTGTCGCGCCACGACGAGCGGGTCGCTGATGGTTGTACCACTAGGGCGCCGGAATTGCTAAGCGCGACGAGTGAGATATTCGGCCGCGTAAATCACCAACCCGAGCATCAGCGTCGCTAGGCCCGCGAGCGATTCAGCCGGTTGGGTGACGAGCATGAAGCTCAAGCTCCACGCACTGAGCACGAGGAAGATGATCGGCGGCCACGGATAACCCCAAGTACGATAAGGCCGTTCGAGTTCCGGCTCGCGGTGCCTCAAGACGAAGATACCCGCAACGGTCAGCGCCGTGATCAAATTGAGAGTGAAACCCGCGTAGAGAAACACCTGCTGGAACGTCGCCGTGTAGATGAAGCCGAGCGTGAGTGCGGACTGCGCCAGCACCGCGTAGGTCGGGATGCCGCCCGCGCTCTTGTATGAAAGCAAGCGCAAAAGCGGTACGTCCTCCCCCATTACCTGCACGATCCGCGGCCCGACATAGATCATCACGCTGACGGTCGACGTAAGAATGAGCGCAATCGTCACCGCCATGAGATTCGCGCCCACTTCGCCGAAGATCTTCGACGCCGAGAGATAGCCGACCTCGATCTGACCGGCGAGCTCCGGAAACGGCACCGTGTACATGAACGCGTAGTTCACAAAGGTGTACAGAACGAACACGGTAGCCGTGCCCAGAACAAGAGCCCGAGTCAGGTCCCGCGGTGGCGACTCCATCTCACCGACGATGTAGATAGCCGCATTCCACCCGGTGTAAGCGAAGGCGACGTAGACGAGCGAGACTGCGAAAGCCGGTGTCATTATGAGATCCCAATCGCCCGGAACCGGAAACGGGGTCACGTCTTGAGGAACGCGCACGTGATAGGCGGAGCCAATCAAGACGAGCAGGAGCAGCACCTTGAGGATCGTCAGAACGTTCGTGAAACGCGTTCCCCACCACACGCTGCTGCAATGCAGAACTGTGAAGAACAGGACGAGAGCCGCCGCCGTGTGCGCGACGGGAACCGCGGGGAACGCGGTCGCGAGGTAAGTGGAGAACGCGATGGCCGCGAGCGCGGTAGGCGCGGCAAAGCCCACAGTCGCGGAGACCCAGCCCGACAGAAAGCCGAGCACGGGGTGCATGATCCGTGACAGCAAATGATACTCGCCGCCCGAACGCGGAAGTGCCGTGCCGAGCTCCCCATAGGTAAGCGCTCCGCAGAGAGCCGCGACACCGCCGAGCACCCACAGCATCAGAATCGGAAATCCCGACGGGATATCGGCGACCTGAAACCCGAGACTCGTAAAGATCCCGGCTGAAATACGCACAGGAAGAAGCACGGAGCATCGCGGAGATTTTCGCAGGGAGGGGACTGGCGTTGGTGGGCAGCGGCGCCACCGAGAGCTCCTTCAAGCGCCTTGCGGGCCAGTACGAGATTCTGCATCTCGCCACCCACGGGTACTTCAACAAGCTGAATCCGCTCTTATCGGGAATGGAGCTGGAGCCCGATGAGCACGAGGACGGACGGCTGGCCGTCCACGAGATTCTAGGCCTTCGACTGAAAGCAAATCTGGTCACCTTGAGCGCCTGCGAGACGGCGCTCGGGAGCGGCTACTTCACGGAGGTACCTGCGGGAGACGATTGTGGGGCTCACCCGGGCTTTCCTCTTTGCCGGAAGTACCTCGTTGCTGGCCAGTTTGTGGGAAGTGGACGACTGGTCCACGCTCAGTCTCATGCGCCGCTTCTATCGCCACTTAGGCCACGGTGACAAGGCCGAGGCACTGACTGAGGCCCAGCGCGCCGCGGTGCGAGCCAGTGGCCCCTATAGCCACCCTTACCACTGGGCTGCCTTCGTTTTAGTGGGGCGCTAAGGGTAACGAGCGATTTTTTTTTGCGGAAAAAACGAAAGGCCGCGTCCGTGTATGTAAAGCAGAAACCCTGGACCAGGGAGTCCCTCAGTCCGGGTCAAAGGAAGTGAAGAGAGGTGAAACGATGAAAGGTCAGCGCAGGACAGGAAGTTTTTCTATCATCTCGAGTGTCTTGTTCTTGTTCCTGACTTGGACGGGACCGGGAGGGGCCCAGGCGCAGGATATCACGGTCGACTCCGCCGACCCGCCTTCGGCGGAACAAGGCACCGTCAATCTCGACGTGGTGATCCGAGGCAGTGGGTTCAAGAAGGGCGACAAGGCAAAGTTTCTTGTCACCACCGCCAACGATCCAGGCGGGATCAAAGTTAACTCGACCAAGGTCCGGGGCTCGACTCGGATCATCGCCAACATTGATGTCGCGAGTGACGCACAGACTGAGAAAAAGTTCGATATTGAAATATTCTCCAACGGGCGCAGTGGTAAGGGCATCGAGCGCTTCAAGGTGACGAAGAAGGGTGGCGGTACCGAGGGGCAGTGTGACCTCACTGGCGCCACGCCCACGGACTTTACGCTCGTCAGGACATTGACGCTGGAAACCCTGCGTGAAGACAGCAGGTTCGGAAATATGGTTCGAGGGCGTCAGCTGATGGACTTGACGGTCAATGATAAGGTCGAACCGATCCTGCTTGCCATCACCGAGAGGGCGGGCGCAGAGACCGGAGGACCCGGGCGCGTCAACTTGTACCTGTTGGAGTCTTCTGGCATCGTCTCTCGATTAGTTCGGTTAGTGGACGGGAAGAAAGAGAACGTCACGTTAGAAACCCTCGTCAGATCCTCGACCCTCGTCCTCGCGAACCTCGACGGAAACGACGTGCCGGATTTCATCAGCGCCAGCTCTAAACTCTCGTCGGTCGAGGTGTTCCTAGGAAGCTACGATCCTGGGGATGAGACGCTCAAATACGGGCCCGGCAAGCTTGTGGAGGCGCCAGCGGACTTAGCGGACTTCCTCGGCAGGGACATCGCCGCGGGCGACATCGACGGCGACTCGCAGGATGAGTTCGCGGTGAGCTCGTTTAGCGGCGGCCCCGGCAAAAAAACACTATCTGCAAAGGTATTCGTGTTCGACGATGACCTGAACCTTCTCCAGACCATTGACGCTTCCGAGCTCGGCTTGAGCAACGGCGACAGTTTTGGCGCGAGCCTCGAGTTCGGAAACGTCGTGGATGGGGACTTGTACCAGGCTCTGATCGTGGGCGCCCCGGACGTCAAAATAGGGAAAATGCAGAATGCGGGAGAGGTTTTCGTCTTTCGTGGAACAGGAAACTTTCCTCCAATGGGCCTCCCATTCGACGACACGAACCCCATCACTCTGAGGAAGGGTACGAACGCAAACGACATGCTCGGATTTCAGCTGGCGACGGTGGAGGCGCTTGTTGGTGTGTCGAACGACGTCGTCGTGTCCACCCAGTGGCAGAACAACCAGACACGCGCCGAGCACTTCTTGTCACCCATCGGAGCGTTTCCAGCGAGTCCGAACTTCACTCTCGTTCCCGGCGCGGAAGCCGGAGGCTGGGCCACGACCGGTATCCACATCAGCGACATCGACAATATGTCTCCGGGCTCTTCCGACTATCTCATCGGTGTGCCGAACGCGGCCTGTGGCACCGCCAATAGCAGCATGGGCCTGGTGTATCTCTACCTGAACCCCGCGCTTTCAGAATTCCTTCCTTCGCCTGTTCCGCCGAGCAGGACCTTTCTCCCAGAGGAGTTCGACCCTGACTGGAACGGTTTCGGATGGTCCGCGACGGCGATATCCGCCACTGTCACCACTGTCACCGACGAAGGGACGTCGGTGAGTACTAGACACTCTTTCGTGCTGATCGGTGAGCCGGGACGGAACGAAGTTGTTGACGGCGTGGAGTTGGCGTTCTCGGGCCGGGTTTACATCTACAGGTACGACCCGCCGCCCTCGCCCTGAGGAGTCGCCCATGTTGGGCTGCCCCGGTCCCAACCGGGTGCAGCCCTAACGGGGCCGAGCGGGGTGCCACCCTTTGTGTTAGACGGCCAAGAGGCAACTGGAACGCCTCCTTTATAAAAGGTCGGCACGCACCTGTCACAACCACCCGGCAGCTATGACCCTCACCCACCGAATCACGCCAACAGAAGTGGGAGGGCTGGTTTGACATCGTTTAAATTTAAACCCGACGGATAGAATGTGCGATTGAACCCTCCAGAGGTTTCCAAAGGAGCGAGCTATGCATTGGCCGAGCAGCTCAAGAGCCGGCGTCTTCGCTAGGGTATGGGCGTTTACGGGATTGCTGCTAGTGGCGGCCGCCACGCCAGCCATGGGCCAGCAGCCCGAAGGGGTCAAAGTCTTGATCGGCTTTGCTCGTCAGCCGGGCCCGGCTGAAGAGGCGCTTGTCCGAGCCGCCGGTGGTAGGATCAAATACAGCTATGGCAGCAGCTTGAACCCGGGCGGGACGGTAGAAGCCGCTTTCGATAACTCCGCCGCGGCTGGAGTCCTTCACGTGGCCGCAGCAGGCAACTCCGGCAACCCAAAGGCAAGGGGAATAATGTGGGTTGGCCCGCCCGGTACGACTCGGTTGTGACTGTGGCGGCGACGGACTCCAGCGATCAGCGTGCCTCGTTCTCGAGCACCGGCGATACGGTGGAGTTGGCGGCACCAGGCGTGGGTATTAACCCTAATCGAACAATAATTCATGACGCTAGCGCGAGTTCGATTCTTTCAAAGAGTGTCTGAGTGGAGGAGTTTGTGGCCATTCGGAGCGCGTTTCGACCACTAACGCGAACGAGGCGGCCGGCTTTGTTGATGATGCGGAAGCGGATGGTGCGGATGGTGTGCAGCAGATGGGTGCATGTACGCTTTCGAGAGATGCCTTTCGTTTCAGCGATGGTGTCGAGCTGAAAGCTGCGACACAGGTTGTGTGCGAGCACGTTCAACTGTTGCCAGGCGCTATTGGCGGCATAGCTTTTAGTGGGCACGACGTCGAGAGCGAACTGGCTGCGCAATTCGGCGAAGGTTTTCTCTTGGCCGCCTCGCCCAGCAGCGAAGTACCAAAGGCGTTGGACGGTGAGCGATTTGTTGGTGGCGACGGCTGAGTACTCGAAGTAGCCGTCGTCTGGAGAAAACAGGTCGAGCTGGAAGTTCTTCGCCGTTCGATGTCGAACTCGCTTCCGATAGATCGCGATCCGGACGGTGATATTCCAGGGCTCGATGAAGTGTTTGATGGAGAAGCCGTCGATTTCGTCACTCACGCGGTGCCATCGCTTGCGCCCAGCGACGACCTCCTTTAGGCCGAGCCACGGCCAGAACGGAGCCTTGATCGCGAACTCGCTTCGGGAGCGCTCTAGCCTCTTGAGAATCTTTTCGTTGAAAAACGCGGCGTCCGTGCGGAATTCCAGCTTTCGGGACCGACCGAACTGGCCCCGTAGCTCGCCTATCAGTTCCCGTAGAAACGCATCGGCACCCTTGGAGTCGTGAACGTTGCCAGGACGATTTCTGGATTTGAGAATCTGGCCCGTCTGAGCCAGGTGAGCGAACAAAGGGTAGTAACTTTTATTCTTCTTGCGATGAGGATTGAATCCTCGAAACGCCCATCCAACCTGATTGCCTGCCTGAACCACGGTGCCGTCCATATCTACCGTCAGACGGTTCAGACCCAATCGCTCGACCTGCTCGTGGACCAATACACCGTTCAACTCCGATAGGCCCTTGAGCCGCTCTCCCGTGAATTGCTTCAGCCAATTCACGATCGTCGGACGGCTCAGTAGTCTTCTCAACCCACAGAAGCGAAGCAGCATCGGGTCATCACAGACATACTGCAGGTGCTCTAGACGACGAGCTCCCACGAGCAGCATCCCAACCAACACCAGAACCAGTCGGACGCTCCCGTAGTCCGACCGAATGCCTTTTCCTCTGCACGCCTTTCCTACCCGGCGGCTTAGCTCAACGCGGCGCAAATATCGTGAAAACAGTTCCAGTCCACCAAACGAGCTCAGGTTCTGCTCTGTGAACTCGATCGGAAGATCCTTGTTGAAGTTCCGGCGAAATCGAGATAGTTTCAAGCGCACTATAGGGGCCTCTGGTCGTTTGGTGTTTTGTTTGGAAGCAACGCTCCAAACATAAACCCAGAGGCTCCTTTGTCAATACTTTCGCGCTACTTTGCTCTCTTTTTTTTGCGATTAGGGTTAACTCCACCAAGTTATGGGTCGGCTACGTGGAATTTAATGGAACTTCCATGGCCTCTCCTCACGTGGCCGGGACCGCGGCTTTGGTTATTGCAGCCGGAATCAGCGACGCAAATGCAGACGGCAAGATTAACGATGATGTGAGACTTCGCTTGCAAGAGACCGCCGACGACCTTGGTAAGGCGGGACGAGACAAGCATTACGGGTACGGCCTGGTGGACGCCGACGAGGCCACAGCGGCTTCTGGTCTGGTCAATGATGCTCCCACTGCTTCCATTACCAGCCCGGCTAATCGGACCTTCCACGGATGAACAAGCGTAAGTGTGGGCATCATTGGCTTTGTTTTTGAAGAGAGGTGTGTGTACTGCTTACATCGTGCGGGGGTTGATTTCGAGCAGGTTGAATGCTTTGTGCTGCAAGGGTGTGGGGCGAGTGATGCTGACGAAGGACAGGCCGCGGGCTTCGTTTTCGACCTGATTTTCCGTGACCGTAGCAAGATCAGAAAGAAGCGTTCTGAAACTGTGGACGGGCAACCCGTCGGGAGTCTTCTTGGTAGAAGCCTTTGCCTGGGCGGAGTCTGAAGGCGTTGCTGGGCTGACGATGGATGAGCGTTTGGCATGGGCACCGTCAGGGTCGTCGTCGTCAAACAAGATCGGGACGAGGGCTTTTCGCATGTGCCATTCCACGTAGTAGGCGAGCATGCAAAGAAAGATGTGAGCTCGAACTCGCTCAGCGTTGTAGTGATAGATGGGCCGTACTTTCAAATCCACGGTTTTGCAGCAACGAAAAGCGCGTTTAACGACTGCCAAGCCTTTGTAGGTCCTGACAGCTTCGTCTGCGGAGATGGCCTCTTCGGTGAGGCTTGTTCGGATGATATAGATGCTGTCGAGGGCCGCCTCACGCTCGATGTTTTCGTTGTCGCGCTCGAAGTCGAAGCCGTCGTCCGTAATGGTGTAGCGAAAGTGCTTGCCCATCTTGCTCCGAGCGAACACTCGACCCAATCGTATGCCGATGGTATCTTTGCCTCGCAAAGGACGTTGGTCTCGCTTCGTCGCTTTGCTAATCACTTCTAGCTTTGACTCCGTCGACACAAGCATCTCTTCTCGCTTCCGCGCCCGCTCGGTAGCAAGAAGAGGGTTGCGGCAGGCGATGAGTCGCTCACCAGGGAAGCTAGGATGGTGGATCTCCGCTAGGTCGAGTTCATCGAACAGAGAAGGCTGCAGCATTCCGTCTTTTGCAAGTCGCTGAATCTGAGGGGCACGAAGTGAGCTGATCCACTCGAGACCTTCCTCCGGTCGAAGTTCCTCGCGAATCCGGGCTTCGGTGATCATCCCTCGGTCACCTACGAAGACGATACTGTCAAGCTCAAAACGTTCTCGGACTTTGCGAATTTGGCTCCCCAGTGTTGCGGGATCTCCGGTGTTGCCTTCGAACACCTCTACCCCGACCGGCCGACCATCACGCTCACACAGTAAGCCGAACACGACCTGCAACTTGTTTTTCTTGCCGTCTCTCGAGTAACCGAGCTTCGCCAGAGGGCACGACCGACCTTCTACCCAAGTCGACGTCAAGTTGTAGAGAACCAGGCTGCCCTGCTGCAGATGGCGTTTCGCCAGTTTCTTCTCTATGGCTGCTTGGCGGCTCAAAAGCCAATCCAGGGAATCATACAACTCATCCTCGTTGGTGTCTTCAACTCCAACACACTCACCCAATGACGAAGTCAAGGTCTGTTTCGATAGACCACGGGCCGTGGCCAACTTGGAGCCCGGCTCTACGATTCGCGCCACAATCATCGCCACGACGAGGTCACGCTCTCGGCGCTGGCGGCTATGGATGATTCGCTCGAGGCCAACTTTGCGCAGCGTTCCCAGCACGGCCGCAACATGTCCGTGAGGCTTGCTTCTGGTGATCTCGAACTGCTGAGCCTCACCCAAATCCACGTTGCCCTTCAGCAACTGGCGAAGAGCTTCAATTCGCGCGGGCTTCCACTTCGAGATGTTGGCGACGGTCCTCGTTTTGGGCGCACCGCCTTCGCGGTAGCTTTCGCGGATGAGAATCGCTGGGGGCGAGTTGCGGTTCGGCACCTTGGCGATGTACATGCGCCGACTATACAGGATTAAATCAGTAAAATAAACTGTTCTGTCACTATTACATGCTTACACATAACATTTCGAACCGCCGCATCTGCTTTAAACGTACGGGTTTACATGCGTCTAGCCGGCGGAAGTTCCGGCTAATGCCTCAACATTTGTCTCAGGGGCCACGATCAGCTTCGCTGGGTCGGCTAGCGACACCAAGGACGGAGATCTGACTGCTAGTTTGATCTGGACTTCCAGCATGGATGGGCAGATAGGCACCGGGGGCAGCTTCTTGACTACACTCACCGACGGCTATCACACGATCACCGAATCGGTAACCGACTCTGGTGGCAAAAATGGAACTGACTCCATCAGCATCACTGTTGGGAGCCCGACTCCAGCTGCAGCGCTTAGCATTAGCGTTGAGACGGACAACGGGAGCTACGTCAATCGGGAGCAAGTCCTCATCACCGTTACGGTGACCGACGGCACCAACCCGGTTGAAGGAGCAGCGGTTCATGTGGATCTGACCACCGCGAACGAGAAAAAATTCGCGGGAGAAGGCACGACAGACGAGAGCGGCGTCGCTAAGTTCATCTACAAGGTCAATTCCAAGCGTGATGGCGTAGGGACTTACACCCTGGACGCCACAGCCTCCAAAGCTGGCTATACATCAGGGAGTGGGTCGACGACCTTCGCGGTCACGAAGTGACCTAATTGGTTCCTTCCGAAACTTCCGGAAACTTCCTGTCGCCTTCCACTGGGCTTGATAACACGACGACCGGCCAGGCCTGGGTCGGGGGTGGAACCACAGGCACCGATGGCAGGGTGACATTCACACTGAAGAACGCCCCGGTGGGATGCTACACCACGACAGTCACCAACGTGACAGCCGACGGGCTAACTTGAGGCGGTGTCACTCCAGCTAACGAATTCTGTAAGTAGCGACGGCCCGGCCTTGGCAAGCTCAACCAGCCACACCCAAATCGGAGCTCCTATCTTGGGATGTTCGCTGCCAGCTTAGGCGGTGTCGTCTTCCGTCCGAAGGTGATCCCGAGATCCTGACTCATGACTCCGAGCTGCGGGGCCGCCAGAACCTGCTCGATCTCGAGCCCAGCGGGATATAATCCTTGGCCTCGGCGAAGGTTAATCGGGTCAGCGCCCCGCGAGGGATGTCGTGGACCCAAACGTCCCAGTTTTCGTAATTATCCTGCTGCGAGAGGTCTACAGCTGAAATCCTCTCTCCGTAGGATAGCCGCCACCCTCACGTCACTGACGTGGCGAGATTTCAGCCGATCCGCCCGCGCGCGCGTCGCCGAGCTTCTTCTCGACGCCTTCGCTTCTGCCGCGGAGGGCCGGCGCGCTGACCCGTACCCGGACTTCATACCCGGCTCCGACGGTGACGCTTCGCTCTGGTTTGCAGACACGACACGGGACCCGTCGCACGCGGCACTCGTGAACGGCACGGTCGCGCATCACGCGGAGCTCGATGACGGGAACGCGCGCGCGAGCCTTCACGGCGGCGTCACCGTCATCCCCGCGGCGCTCGCCGTCGCCGAGACAACCGGCGCCACAGGCGAAGCGCTCCTCGCGGCCATCGCAAGCGGTTACAGCGCAGCGGTCGCTTGCGGCCGGCCACTCAGGAGCGGCATCGAGACGCACCGGCTCCACCCGCCGAGCATGGTCGGATGTTTCGGCGCCGCCGCGGCGGCCGCCCGTCTTCTCGACGCCAACGAAGACATATGATGGGCGCTCTCGCGCTCGCAGGAACGCTCATGCCGCTCGGGCCTTTCGAGAGCTTCACCCGAGGCGCGAGAGTGAAAGATCTCTACGGAGGCTACCCAGCTTATATCGGTGTCCAAGCGGCGCTCTTGTCACGTAGCGGCGTCCGCGGTCCGGACGAGCTCTTCGAGTCCAAGCGCGACGGCGTCGGGGCTTTCCTGGGACACGCGCCGACGCCTGCATTCGAGCTCGATCTCGACGAAGTCCTGCACGTCGAGCTCAAGCCATGGTCCGCCTGTCGTTCCGTGCACGCCGCCTTGACGGCCCTCGAGAAACTTCTACCGATCGAAGTGCCGATCGCTTCCGTGCACGTCGAGACTTACGCCTTTGCCGCCGAGCTCAGTCGGGACGCCGACGCCACCACGCCTATCGGCGCCAAGGCCTCCATCCCCCACGCGATCGCAGAGCTCGCAGGCCAGCCGCTTACCGACCGCGTGAGAGTCGACATCTCGGAAGCAGTGGGACCGCGTGGCGCGCGTGTGTGTGTGCTTTTGGCCGACGGCACGGAGCGCGTAGCCGAGACGTCGGCCCCTCGGAGCGAAACAGACGCCCGCGCGAAGATGGCGAAGCTCGTCCCCGAGCGTGCCGGCGGTCTCGAAGCTGCGGTGGACGCCCTCCCCGAAGCCGGGGACCTGAGCGCGCTCGTGAACGCTTTGCGCGGCCCGCTCGATTAGCCTTTTTCAACTCGTTTCTAAGTATTCGAGAGGTGTCCTTCGTCATTATTGATCCGCCGAGCTCTATAGCGCGACATTGGGCGTGGCTCGTTTTCGACTTCACAGGGTGCTACAGTAACGAGTATGTCGGCAACCACGCGGCAGGTTCACTATAGCTACGCGGAGTATCTCGCGCTCGAGAAACATGCCACCGTCCGGCACGAGTATCTCGACGGCGAAATCTACGCGATGGCAGGCGGTTCTCCAGATCACGCCGCCCTAGCTGCTGCTGTCATTGCCTTGTGGGCGCCACAGCTCCCGTCCGGCTGCCGGGTGTTTACCTCGGACCTCCGAGTGCGAATCGCCGACACTGGCTTGTCAACGTACCCCGACGCTGCCGTTGTGTGCGGCGCTACGGAGCGCGCTTCGGATGACGGCCTGGCGGTTGTGAATCCCGTGCTTGTCGTCGAAGTAACGAGCCCTTCAACCGAGGCGTATGACCGCGGTGACAAGTTGCGCCACTACAAGTTGCTCGGGAGTCTGCGAGAGGTACACATCGTCTCTCACGCCGAATCTCGATTGACTCTCCATCGCAAGGAAGGCGACGCGTGGACGACTCTCACGGCTGGTCCCGGTGAGAAGCTTGCACTGGCGAGCCTCTCGGCCGAGCTCGCGGTCGACGAGTTGTATGGCGCTGAATTGGAAGACTCTTAGCGGTTTAGTCTGTTTCAACTCGTAGGAAGTTTCCAGGGCGCGCGGTAATGCGGCGTGAGGAGCTCGTTCGCCCGATCGTTGTCGAGAAAGCTCGTGCTCGTGCTGTCCCACTGTACCTTCTCGCCGGTGCGGAACGCGATGTTTCCGAGATGCACATTCACGGCGGCGAGGCTTCCGACTTCCGCGTTGCATACGGGCTGCTCGCGGGTTTTCATGCAATCGATGAAGTTCTGCGTGTGCTGGTCGAGCCCGCGCGCGTTGGGCCGCGCTTCGACCGGCGGCTTCGCTCTCATCTTGTAGCCGACCGGCCGGCCGCCTTCGAGCTTCTCTTCGGGGTAGATCTCCCAACCGTTGCGATCCACGACGAGCGTGCCTTTGTTCCCGATGAACGCAATGCCGTGCCCGCGTTGGAACGGACCGAGCTCGATACCGACCGCATGCTCCCAGATCATCGAGAAATCGTCGAACTCGTAGATCGTTTGGAGCGTATCCGGAGTTTCCTGCGCATCGTCGGGATAGGCGAACTTTCCGCCGAGCGCGGCAACCGACTTCGGCCCCGTCGCTTTCATGCCCCAGAGCACGATGTCGATGAGATGCACGCCTCAATCGGTCATGAGACCGCCGGCATAGTCCCAGTACCAGCGAAAGTTGAAATGAAACCGGTTTCGGTTGAAAGCGCGTGCCGGCGCGGGTCCGAGCCACATGTCGTAGTTCACACCGGCGGGTACGGGCTCGTCTGGAATATCGGGAACCGCAGGTAGCCAATTCATATAAGCCCACGCGCGTGTCGAGCGGATGCGGCCGAGCTTTCCGGAGTGAACGAAGTCCATCGCCTCGGTCCAGTGCGGACCGCTCCGCTGCCACTGGCCGACTTGCACAACGCGGTTGTGCTGCTTCGCCGCGGCTAGCATGAGCTGGCACTCGTAAATAGAGTTGGCGAGCGGCTTTTCGACGTAGACGTCCTTGCCCGCCTCACAGGCATCGACCATCATCAAGCGATGCCAATGGTCCGGCGTTCCGATGACGACCGCGTCCAGGTCTCGATTGTCGAGAAGCTCGCGGTAGTCGCCGTAGAGCTTCGGTTTGACCGACGTCGACGCCATCACTTCGAGTTCTGAGGCGCGCTTGTTCAGGACGTTCTCGTCGACGTCACACAATGCGCCGCACTCGACTTCATCGATTTTCAACAGGGAGCGCAGATCGCTGAAGCCCATGCCGTTGCAGCCGATGACCCCGACGACGATCTTGTCGGAAGCTGCTACGCGCCGCGACAGGTCCGAGCGAAGCGGCGACGCTCATTCCCACAATGGCTTTGGAAGAGTCCTTGATGAATCGGCGTCTTGTGCGTGTCATCGTGCGTTCTCCTCTCGGTCGCAGCCAAGCCTAGACAAGACTAGACGGGGCGGCGTCGTTTGTCGCGCGGTTTCGACCGGTTGCCCGCGCCCATGTCGGTTCTCGCTGCACCACGGCTATCACGGGAGCTTACCGGTGACAAGGAGCCGGATTCGATAAAGACCCGTGCGAGCTGTGATGTAGAGAGTCTTGCCGTCCTCATCTCCCCAGCCAACATTCGCAGGCAGCTCGGGGGGGGTGGATGGTTCCCAGGTGCGTTCCATCTGGAGCGATGATCCACGCCGCCCGGGCCGGTCGCATAGACGTTCCCTGACGTGTCGACACGCAGGCCGTCGGGGACACCTGGGGCGTCGGACTCCGTGGCGTCGAAGAAGATCGTGCCTTCGCTCAAGCGGCCGTCCTCCAGGACGTCGTATCTGTTCAGACGTTTGCCTTCGTAGCGATCCGCCAGGACGCTTCGGCTGTTATCCGTCTCGATGCGGGAGACCTGCCGGTTGCCGTGCTCGCAGAGGATCAGCCTCTCTTCTAGATCGAGGCTCAGTCCATTCGATCCGCCATTGCCTCCGGCTTCGGAGTCGTCGGGCGTGACGGGATTGAGAAACTCCGACACCCCTTCTGTCGGTGACCATGAATAGATCGTGTTCGCCCGAATATCGCTGAACAAAAGGTGAGGACCACGCGTCGCATCTTCGATCCACACCGGGCCCTCGATGAACTGGAAGTCTCCTGCAAGCTTCTCGATGACCGCGTCGTCCGGCACGATCGCGTCGAGGGCCAGAGCCAGACGAACGACCGCGTCGCTGTCCGAAGGCGCAATGGGCACGTCGGGCTCCCGAGAACATCCGGCGGCGAAGACGCTAACGACCCCAACAATATTGACGAGAAGGACGAGCCGTAGTGGTATGCGAAACCCTCTCATGGGATCCTACCTCCTTGCCTGCGGAGCCTTTGTGTCTCAGGCGTGACGAATACTAACATCAGAAGCCGGGAGTCGACTTCCTTGCCGATAGGGACGCCGTTTTTGTATTGCGCCGACGCAGGCGCGAGCGACACGACACCAGCAAGAACGACCCAAACAGCAACATGCATGAAACACCTCTGCTATGGGAGCGTATGGTTTCCGCGCTCCGATCGCGAGAGACATCTCGGCGGCGTCGTTTGAAGCGGGGCGCCCGTGCCGCTACCATCGGGCCGCGAGGACTCTTGGAGGACGACCATGCGGATGATCACCCCTCAAACGGCAAGCGTTCTATTCACGGTGAGCTTGACCATCGCTGCGGCTACCGCGCACGCTGCCTTTCGTGTCGACGAAGCCACGATCGCCGAGATTCACGCCGCGATGGAGTCTGGAGAGCTAACCGCGCGCGGCCTCGTCGAGGTCTATCTCGAACGCATCGCTGCGTACGATCAGGGGGGCCCAGCGATCAACGCCGTCATCCTCGTCAACCCCAACGCCATCGCTCGTGCCGAAGCGGTCTCGGGTTACGAGCTCGACGCCCACCTGAGCGCCTATTTGAGAGCGAGCGGGATGCCTGTCCGCTCGCTCAGCGATGTCCTCGCCTCCGGTAAGTACGAGCCGATGCTCGAGGGCCTCTATCAGCGCGCGCTCACCCGTAGCGTCGACGAGCCCGAATACCAGGAGCGGCGCCTCGCGAGACTGACACTTCGCGACCACGTGATGAAACTGATGGCCGATCATCGGCTTGACGCCCTCGTCTACCCGCACCAAAAAAGACTCGTCGTGCCCATCGGCAACGACCAGGTCGACCGCAACGGCGTGCTCGGGGCGATCACGGGCTTTCCGGCGATAACGGTTCCCGGGGGCTTCTCGCCGAAGACCTCGAGCGCCCCACTCGGCGTACCGATCGGCGTGGAGTTTCTAGGAAGACCGTTCAGCGAGCCGGTCTTGATCCGCCTGGCCTCGGCGTTCGAGCACCAAACAAGGCACCGCCGCACGCCCGCGAGCACCCCACCGCTCGCGCAGCACGAACCGTAGCGCGTTCACCTTCCTGCACGCGCTTACGGCATGAAACGTCCGCCGTTCACATGCACGGTCTGGCCGGTGACATAGACGTCCCGCGGATCGCTGAACGCAAGCACGACGCGCGCGACATCCTCGCTCGTTCCGACGGAGCGATTGCGTTCGAGCTCCCCAAGATGCGGGTTCGATTGGCCGGGCCGCCGCTCGGCATCGATCAGCCCCGGCACGACGGCATTCACCCGGATGCGACCGAGCCCCTCCTCCGCCAGGGCTCGGGTGAGACCTATCAACCCGCTCTTGGCGGCAATCACGTGCGCCCGGTCCTTTTGGGGACGATGGGCGCTCAGACCTCCAACATTAATAATGGCGCCCTGCCGCGACGCGGGAAGCCTCCGGAAAAGCTCCCGCGAAGTGAGAAAAGCGCCGGTAAGTACGGTGTCGATCACTGCGTTCCAAGACGCGAGGCTGAGCTCCGTGAAGGATTCATGGGGCCTCGTCGCGGCACCGTTCACGAGCACCGAAGGCGGCCCGAAACGGTCTGCAATACGCTCGTAGAGCTCGACGACCGCGCCTTCATCGGCCACGTCGAGCAGCGTGCTCATCGCGTCGACGCCGCTTGGATCCAGACGCTCAAGCGCCGCTTCGAGCTGCTCTGAATCGGCGCGCGCGACGATGCAAACGCGGGCTCCGGCGCTTCGAAACGCTTCCGCGATCGCGAGCCCGATGTTGCGGCTGCCCCCGGTGACAAGCGCCACCTGACCGCCAAGGTCGACGTCGAAGCCCACCTTAGTCACTCCGCCCCGCGAGCAGACCGGTCAGCTCGCGGACGGAGGCGAGCTCTTCGAGACGCTGGACGGCGTCGATGACCGGCTCGATCCGATCGGCTCGAAACCCAGCAAAGCCCGCGCACTCTCGAAACTTGTCGGCGACCTCGTCGTAGCTCATCGGGTTCGATGGGCTGCCTTTGCCGAAGTCGGCACGCCCGGTGATGTGACGGCCGTCCGCAAGATGGATATCGAGGATCGTGGTCATCTTGTCGTAGCCGGCCGCCTCAGCTGCCGGATGCACGCCGAAGTGTATTTTTCGAATCATGTCCTGCACGTCGGCGCGATGGACGACCTCGTCGACGAACTCGCTCAGACCACCTCGCCGCTCGAGCAGCAAGATCGCCATACAAAACTCCATCGAGAACTTTGCTTGGAGCTCGGTCTCGGGCCGGTGGTGGATGAGCGCGTTGGGCATGTTGTGATTGGTACCGACGTCGACACGCTCGACGTTCGGTGGATCGATGTCGTGCTCGAGAATGAGCTCGAGCATCTTCGTCATCCCCGGATGTGTGAGAGAGCCCGAAGGATGCGGTTTGATGGAAATACCGGGCTCGATGAAGGTCCAGGGGTTGCCGAGCTTCCCTTCAATCGCCTCGAGCGCGTAGCCCCCCCCATGCGCCTGAAAAAATCCGCGCGGCGATTCGAGGATGCGATCGGTCGCTGTCCATCCGCTCCGCGCGAGATCGGCAGCGAGCACGCCGGACTCTGCTGCGCGGCCCGCGTGAAACGGCTTGGTCATCGTGCCGAAATTCTCCCGCAAGCCCGCCGATTGACTCGCTGCGATGGCCGTCGCGTGTAAGCTCGGCTCGAGCGCGAGCCCGTAGAGCTTGGACGTCGCAGCGGCCGCGGCGAGCGTGCCACATGTCGCCGTGGAGTGGAACCCGTGCTGATAGTGACGCGGCGACATCGCTTCGGAGATCTTGGTCTCCACTTCCACTCCGAGATGGTACGCCAGCACGAGGTCGCGTCCTGACCGATCGGCTGCCTCCGCGATGGCGAGCGCCGCGGGCAGGCAAGGCGCGGTGGGATGGGTCAACAGACCATAGACGCGATCGGCGCCGACCGCGAGCTGTGTGTCGTCGTAGTCGTCCGCGTGCATGCCGATGCCGTTCGCAAAGGCCGCGAATCGAGGCGACACTTTGAGCGCGGTGCCGATAACCGTTGCGTCGCCCGCAATGTCTTGCGAGCTCAAATAATCCTGAACGAGGCGTCCGCTCCCAGCAACGGAGCCGGAAAGCGCGAGCCCGAGGCCGTCGAGTATGGATTTTCGGCCGAGCTCCAGGAGCTCCTCAGGCAAGTCCTCGTATTCCGTCCCCGTAACGAACCCGCACACTTCTCTCGTGAGGCCCTCTCCCCGCCGCGAGTCTATGTCGGGGGTAAAGTGCTCGGTTTTCGATGACATCATTACCTCTCAGTGCGCATCAGCATTAGCCAGCGCACGGATGGGACGAAACAGAATACTGCCTGCCGCAAGGAGGAACAAAGCGAGCGCCACCGGGCGCGACAAAAAACCTGTCCAATCCTGGTCGAAAAGGATCATCGATTGCGCGAGCGAGGCCTCCACCAAACCCCCGAGAACGAGCCCCATGATAATGGGCGCGGCGCCGAAGCCGAAGCGTTTGAGCGCAAACCCCAGAAGTCCCGCTGCGAGCATGATCCAAACATCGACCATAGACTGCTCGACACCGTAAGCGCCCACAACACACAGCACGAACACGGCCGGCCAGAGAAGCGTCTTCGGCACGAGACTGATTCGGGCGAAGAGTTTTGCTCCCGCGAGCCCGATGACGAGAAAGAGCACGTTGGCGAGCAGCATGGAGATGAAGATCCCGTAGAGAAGGCTCGGTTGCTCCTCGAACAGATTTGGGCCCGGGCGCAAACCATGGACTTGAAGGCCGCCCATGATCACAGCCGCGGTCGCGCTCCCCGGAATGCCGAGCGCAAGCGTCGGCACCATGGCGCCTCCCGTTGCAGCGTTGTTCGCGGCTTCCGGACCAGCGATTCCTTCGAGAGCCCCCGTTCCGAAAGCCTCAGGCTCCTTCGACCACCGCTTCGCCTCGTTGTAGCCGATCATCGCAGCCATGGTGCTGCCTTCCGCCGGCAACACCCCGACGAACGTTCCGATCAAGCTCGAGCGCAGAATCGTCCCTCTGACTTTGCGAAAGTCTTCGAGCGACGGAAGGCGCGACACAGAAACGCCGGCGCTTTCGAGACTCGCGCCCAGGTTCTGCGCTTGGCTCAGCGCCTCGGTGACCGCGAACAAGCCGATGAGCACGGGAACGAAGTGGATCCCGTCATAGAGATCCGGAACCCCGAAGACGAAGCGCTCGACGCCGGTGGTCAAGTCGACGCCCACGGTCGCGATCAGCAAGCCCAGGCATCCGCCGATGAGATTCTTGAGCGGAGCCTCGCCACCGATCGACGCGAGCATCGAGAGTCCAAACACCGCGAGCGCGAAGTACTCTGGCGGTCCGAAACCATACGCCATGCGGGCGAGAAGGGGTGCGGCGAAGAGCAAGACCAGCACGCTAAAAATACCCCCAACCGCCGACGCGAACGCCGCCATCCCGAGCGCTCTCCCCGCTTCTCCTCGGCGCGCCATCGGATATCCATCGAACGCTGTCGCCGCCGCAGGTGGTGCACCCGGAGCGTTGATCAAGATCGCCGTAATCGACCCACCGAACGTCCCCGCGCAATACAAAGCGGAGAGAAGTGCTATTGCGGGGACGGGCTCCAGATAGAGCGAGAACGGCAGAAGAAGCGCAACAGCCATCGAGGACGAGAGCCCGGGAAGCGCACCGACGAGAACACCGCCGATCGTTCCTGCGACGATGAGACCGAGGACGACAGGATCCGTCACGAGCGCGAGCGCGAGCCCTAGATCCGGCACTCCTCCCTACAAGAGAACGCCGCTCGGAAAGCGCATGCCGAGGGCGAGCACGAAGACAACATAGACGGCCAGAGGAAGACCCAATGCGAGACCCGCGATCCGAAGCGCGCGGCGCTCGCCCCAATAAAGCGACAGACCAATCGACACGAGAAACACCGTCGCCAGCATGCCCAAATACGGCACGAGCGCCACGGCGATCGTAAAGATGCCGGCTGTTACGTAGACCGGCCGCTCGAGCGGGGCCGCCGGCCGTTCGAGGGGGGCCGTCGGCTCGTCGCGCCCGTTCCTCGAGAACGCGACGAGCGCCAGGCTCAAGAGCGCGAGGGCTATCAGAACGACGCGTGGAAAAAACGTCGGCGGCACGTTCTGGGAGAGCATCGCCGGAACGTCGCGAAACGTCGTCGTGGCGTAGAACGCGGCCCCGCAGAATAGGAGAAGCGCGACTCCCGCGGCAACGTCTCGAGAAAGCCGCACGTCAGTTCTCCCCGTTAGTTCTCAACGATACCGAGCTCGCGCATCGCATGACGCGCTTGCTCATACATTTGTTGAATCTGGGCGCTCCAATCCGTCGCTCCCGCCACCGAGCGCTGATCGAGCCCCGCGCCCGCTAAATAGCTCTGATAGTTCGGATGCAAAAGGCCCTCGAGCAAAGCTTGTTCGAGAACGCGAATCCGATCTTCGGGCGTCCCTTTCAAAACGACGTAGCCGCGCACGGTGGAGTACTGGACGTCGTAGCCGAGTTCGACGGTCGTCGGGACTTCGGCAATCGCTTCCATGCGCTCGGCAGCCATGACGGCGAGCGCTCGAAAATCGCCCCGGCGTATCTGGTCGAGACCTTCCGTGAGATTCAAACCCGCGGCGTCGATGTTGCCGCCCATCAAGTTCGTAACGATTTCCCCGCCGCCGCCGAACGGGACGACGCTGAGCCCGGTATCGGCGACTTTGGCGAGCATGGCCCCCGCCACGTGATCGACGCTTCCGATCTGCGTCGCTCCCCACTTGATGGGACGCTGCCGGCCGAGCGCGACCAAATCGTCGAGCGTTTTGACGGCACTGTCGGCGCGCACCATCACGACAATGGGGTCGTCCGCCGCGCGCGCGATCCCGACGAGATCGTTGATGCTCAACTTCGCCTGGCCGCGCGCGAGCGCAAAAAGATGTGTAGGGGTGATGCCCATCAGTGTGTAACCGTCCCGAGGCTGCGTGCTCACGTAGCTCATCGCCACGAGCCCACCGCCTCCGACCTTGGGCACAACGGCCATCCTGACCCCGAGCGCATCCCGCGCGCCGACCAACATCGCGCGCGCGGTCGCGTCCGTGCCGCCGCCGGGCGACGCATGGGTGACAACGTCTATGGGCTTCGACGGAAAAGTTCCCTCGACCGTCTCACAGCCAACGGTCGCGACGGCAACGATGCCGATCATGCGAACGCTGCGGAAAACGGCTCGGTTATCGAACACAGATGGCTCCTGGCGCGAAAGAATACCATGCGCTTTGCTCAGTTCTGGCGCGGACGCGATATAGTCTCTCGATGATCCTGGAAGCGGTGGGGGCCAAGGACGTGCGCCCGTTCGTTCAGAAAACCGATCAGGGGTTCACGATTCACGAAATGGGAACGGCCCGCATGGGTCGGGATCCAAAGACATCGGTTTTGAACGGGTACAACCAGAGTCACGACATCCCGAACCTGTTCGTTACGGACGGCGCCTGCATGACGTCGTCTTCCTGCGTCAACCCATCTCTAACTTATATGGCTTTGACCGCACGCGCTTGCGACTATGCTGTGCGCGAGATGGATCTCGGTCATCTTTGAAGAGGCTATGATGAAGAAGCTTTGTCTGATGTGGATCCTTTGCGTGGCGCTCCCCTCTTGGGCGAGTGACAAGGAGCTCACCGCCGACCCGCGCGTCGCCACCGCGCTCGGCCTTCTCGAGGCCTGGGTCGACGCTGAAGCGGTTTACAAGGACATCCCCGGTGTCTCGGTCGCCGTCGTCCACGATCAGACGCTTCTTTGGAGCCAGGGATTCGGCTTCGCTGACCGCGAGCAAAAGAAGCGCGCGACGCCCGAAACCATGTATAGCATCTGCTCGATCTCGAAGCTCTTCACGAGCATCAGTGTCTTACAGCTTCGCGATCGAGGCGAGCTTCAGCTCGACGACCCGGCGGCAAGACATCTCCCATGGTTCGACATTCAGCAAAGCTACGAAGACGCGCCTCCAATAACGGTGCGCGGGCTTCTCACCCATTCAGCAGGGCTCCCGCGAGAAACAGATCATTCCTATTGGACCTATCCGGAGTTCGAGTTTCCCGAACGCGAGGACGTGATCGAGCGGCTCTCGCGTCAGTCGACCCTCTATCCGGAAGGCCGCTATTTTCAATACTCGAACCAGGGTCTCACCCTCGCGGGAGAAATTGTGGCCCAACTGTCTGGAATGCCTTACGACGCTTATGTGAAGCAGCACATCCTGATGCCGCTTGGACTGAGCGATACGTTCCCGGAGCTTCCGGCCGAACATCGAGGCGGGCGTTTCGCGACCGGTTATGGTGGAAAGAGGCGTGAGGGCGGCCGAGAGATCATCAAGTTTTTTCAGGCTAAGGGCGTAGCACCCGCGGCCGGCTTCGCGTCGACCGTCGAGGACCTCGCCAAGTTCGCGTCGTGGCAGTTCCGCTTGCTCGACAAAGGTGGCACCGAGATCTTGCGCGCCGGAACACTTCGCGAGATGCAGCGCGTGCAGTGGACGGACCCGGACTGGAAATTGACGTGGGGCCTCGGGTTTTCCGTCAGACGCCGAGACGATAAGACGTTCGTCGGCCATGGCGGCGGCTGCCCGGGCTTTCGCTCCGACTTGCTGCTCCAGAGAAAAGAAAAGATCGCCACGGTCGTCATGACCAACGCGATGGACGCCAATGCCGGGGCCTTCACCCGCACGGCTTACTCAATCGTTGCGCCGGCGATTAAAGAAGCCCTCGATGCCCCCGAAAAGGGCAAAGCGATGGACCCTGCCTTCGAGATGTACACAGGCACCTATCTTGGCGGCTGGGGCGGCGAGCTCGTCGTGTTACCGTGGAAAGACAGTCTGGGCTTCGTATTTCTTCCCACCGACAACCCCGCGGATGAGCTCATTCCCCTGAAACATGACGAGGGCCATAGGTTTCGCCGCGTTCGGAAGGACGGAGAGCTGGGCGAGGCGATCGTTTTCGCGGTGGAGGACGGCCAAGTCGTGCATACGACGCGCCACAACAATCACTCGCGTAAGATTCACTGACAGGTCGCGTGCCAACGCCGCTCGAGGAGCTCTCCGACTGGGCCGTCCGCACCCACACGATCCCGGCCGGCGTCCATGACGCGGCCCGCCGGGTGCTCATGGATCAAGTGGGCGTGAGTCTCGGCGGTGCGAATGCCCTGAAGTCGCTCGTCCGGGGTGAGCCCTCTGCCACGTTATGGTCGACGGGTGAGTGCGTCCACGCGCCCGATGCAGCGCTCGCCAATCGCTTCGCGGGCGACGATCTAGAGCTCAACGCAGGGCCCGAAGTCGCAGCAGCGGGTGTTGCCGCCGGCGAAGTCGCAGACGCGACGCTGGGCGAGCTCTACGTCGCGATGGCGGTCGCGAGCGAGATCGAGAGCTACGCGCGCGGATGGTTTCAAAGAGCCGTCGAAGAGCACGGCCTGCATCCACCGGCGGTGTTTGCTCTTTCAGCGGCGACCGTGGCGGCCAAACTTTGCCGGCTCGACGCCCAGGCCTTTAGCGGAGCGCTCGCCATAGCACTCGCGCTCGCACCGCAGTCGCACTACGCATCGTTTTCACACGGAGCGACGGCGTCGTGTCCGAAAACACGAACGGAGCCGAAAGCTCGAATCCTAGAGGCGTTCTCGAAATTCGCGGAGACCAGCCGACGTGGCACTGGACCTGCGATAGGCGATCCCGAGCAGACCTCGCCTCCGGGCCATCCGTTCCGTCCAGCTTGCTTGCCAGAACTCCTATGCGTCGCGGTCCAGGATGAGGAAGCGCTTGCCGAGCAGAAAGCCGTCGACTGGGTCGGTGAGATTACGGCCTACCTGCATCATGAAAGCGCTGTCAGGCCCGGGAGTGATTCCAGCAATGTGCACTTTTCGCGAAGAGAGCTCGATGACGACGAGCACGTAGTAGGTCACGAGCCTGCGGAACGTGGCGACCTCGACGGTGAAGAAGTCGGTGGCCGCGACGCTTTCCCAATGGGCGGTCAGAAACGTGCGCCACGGCGTCCGCTCACCTCTCTCGGGCGCGGGCTCGATGCCGTGCTCTCGTAGGATATTCGCGACCGTGCTCCTGGCAACGGTATGACCGAGATTCGAGAGTGCGCCGCGAATTCGTGTATAGCCCCACTTCGGAATATGTGGAGCTCCACATATTCCGAATTATGTGAACCGCGCGGATATGTGGACCTGGGCGGGTCACGCCAGTAGTTGCGGCAGCTTATCGCCGCGAGCTTCACATAAGTTTTTCCAGCGCTCGATGCGCTGCTTCCAACCCAAGCCCCGGACGGAGAGTTCTGCGCAGCACTTCGGAACGGACTGTCGAACACGCCGTGGGACGACGCTCCGCTCAGGCCGTAGGGGAATCAGGACCGCGCCGGTCCAAGTGCCAACAGTGACAGACTCCGGCGCTAGCGGCACGATGTCATCCAGTGGCTCATGGACCGATGCCTCGGAAACTTATGTGAAGTAGACGGTCGCCCCTCGAGGTCGAGACCCGCGTCACGTCGGGGCGCGGCGGCGCAACGGCCATCGTTGTTCACATATCCGCGCAGTTCACATAATTCGGATTCGACTTCGCCATGGCCACGACGAGCTCGGTAATCTCGACCATCACCCGGGGTCGCCCGAGCTGTTTCCGCCGCGCGCTGTAGTCTCACTTCCGCGCAATGAGTCTTCGGTGCCAGGCCAAGAGAGTGTCCGGGGTCACGATACCGGCGACTTCGGCCAAGAGTTCCCGGCCAAGCTCCTTACCCTTTACCGCGAGCCGACGTCGCTCGTCGTCGGTGAAGCGAAGTTTCCTCCCGCTAAGCCTTTGAGGACTCTGTTCTCCTCGAGCAAGTAGACGATAGCGGCCTGTTGGTCCGCTGGATCCAACCAGCCACGACGACAACCAAGAACGTCCAGGGTTGGATCGGCGTGCCCATGACGGAGCATTCTAGCTTCCCTTGGCGAAGTAAGCGTAGGCGCGTCTATCCGAAACGCCCCGGCTGACGCGGGACTTGAGTTCGTTCGTGTTTTTGGACAGGACAGGCTTCTCTTGCCGTCCGGCGCCTCGAGATAAGTACCTACCGGCAGCGTCACCACTATGGGCCGCGCCGTCTTCCGGCGGATGCGGAGCGCGCCCGAGCTCTCGATCTCCGCCTCGACTGCGTCCACGTCGAGAGCGTCGAGAAAGTCGACGTCTTCGATCGTGTGCTCGCCGCCCTCTACAGCGAAGACGAACAGATGCTGCATCGGGAGAGATTCGTTGAGCGCAACGAGATCGAACCCGGCCGGCTTCCATTCCGAGAGAACTTGACGGACGGACATCGTGTGATCGGCCTTCACGCGGTCGCCGGTGCCGTCTTCGACGCGATATTCCAGGAGCGCGACGCGCCGTCGGGCGCGAGCGCTTCCCGCATCTTGCTGAGCACTCTCTCGGGCGCCGCGATCTCGTGATAGACGTCGGCCAGGAGATCCAGTCGACCTCGCCCGCCGGAAGCTTCGGATCGTCCGGCTCACTCAAGATGGGCTCGACCCTCGTGACGCCTTCCTCCTCCACGAGCTGGCTCAAGAACTTCAACATCTGCGGCTGGATGTCGACCGCGAGAACGCGACCGCCGGGTGCGACGAGAGGCGCGATCTGGCGAGCGTAATATCCCGAGCCCGTGCCGATATCCGCTACGACATCGCCTGGCTCGAGCGCCATCGCTTGGAGCACGAGGTCGGGACGCTCTTCGTAATAGCGGTCCTCTCGCTCCAGCCAAAGCGCACCGCGATAGCTCATCGGCTCGGCCGGCACCCGCTTGGGTGCGCCGACGAGCTTCCGCCCGCTAGGACGAAATCGATGGCCGCGAGATGGCTCACGTGCTCGAGTGGATCCTCGCCAAGCACAACGAGGTCGCCGCGTTTTCCCGGCGTCAGCGTGCCGCGGTCCTCGAGGCCAAGCGCACGCGCCGCATCTCGCGTGGCCGACGCGATAATGGCTTCGAGCGGCAGGCCCGCCTCCGCCATCTTGTGAAACTCGCGATGGAACGACGGGCCCTGCAACGTGCCCACATTGCCGCCATTCGATCCGGCCGCAATAGGGATGCCTGCCTCGAACATCTTGCGCATGTTCGTAAGCAGAATCTGCCGCGCCTCTTCCCCGCTTCCCCATTGGATGGCGTCGGGAACGGGTGGTCGCTCGGCCGGTGGAATAGCCGCAAGCGCGTCCCAGCTCGCGATGACGCGCCGGTCGCCGCAACGCCGCTCGATGGGCAAGAGCGAAACTGCGCCATCGAGGACTTCGCGATAGCGATCGAAATGGCCGAGCCCGGTGATCGTGACAACGCCGCTCTCTTTAGCGAGGTCGAGAAACTCGCCGTCGACGACCTGATCGACGATCGTATGCGCGAGCACGTCGACGCCGGCCCGGATCGCCATCTTCGCAGTCTCGAGCTCCTCCGCGTGCATCGCGACGCGAAGGCGAAGCGCATGCGCCTCGTCGACGAGGGCTTCCAGGATCGGACGGAAGGCCCCGCGCGGCTCGGGTCGACCGGCATAGCCGACTTTGACGAGGTCGACACCGTCGTTCGCGACATCGCGGACCTTCGCGCGCGCGTCGTCGACGCTTTTCAACTGAACGAGCACGGGATCGTCTCGAGTCCAGAGAGTGACTTCCAAAACCGGAAAGTTCGCGAAGAACGGACCCGACGTGAGCACGCGCGGTGCGTCGGATGCGCGCGCGACCTCGAGCTCCCAACGCGGCCCGCCGAGAGACGCGACCGTGGTCACGCCGGAGCAGCGATAGTGCTCGAGCGTCGCCGGGATGCCTTCGCGGATACGGCGGCGCTCGGCCTCGTGAGGCACGTGGTCGGTGAGGTCATAGTCGTCGGGGCTCGTATAGAGACTGCCGGAGTCCAGGAGATGCGTGTGGGTGTCGATATATCCCGGAAGGATCCACTTCCCGGTAACATCGATGACCGAAGCACCTTCGGGCACGACGTAGTTCTCGGCGCGCGCGATGGCGGTGATGGTGCCGTCGCGGATCTCGACGACCGTGTCGCCGCGCGGAGCCGCTCCCGTACCATCGATGAGCGTGCCGTGGACGAGGACGGTGATCGCCTGAAAGAGGGCGGTCGCGATCACGGGAACAAAGACTGCGCTTCGGTGAGCGCGCGCTCCCCGCGAGACGGGGCGTCGCCACCGGCGCCTACAATAATAAGGACGCCGTCGAAGCGGGGCGGATCCTCTTCGGCCGCGAAGCGCGCAATGCCACCGCCCATTGAAAGCCCGCTCAAATAAGTCTTTTCGACGGCGCGCCCCATGCGGCTCGCGACCCGCGACTCCATGAGCTCGGCGAACGCGTGCATCAGCGCGAGCTCCTCGCGGGCGGCGAAAGTGCCGTCGCGGTCGATGCTCGCATAGGCGAATCCGTGGGCAAGCGCATGCACACCAACGACCAGCCAAGAGGACAGCCAAGAGGACAGCCTTATGTCGGGCATGTCGGACGATGTTCTCTAGGAGCGCGCGCATCGAGTTCAGCTTCGGCGCCAAACGTTTCGTGCTGCGCTATCCGGAGCGTAACTTACTCGTTCCAGAGGACCAAGACAACGCCGTTTGGAGACTCCGCAGATTCGTTTCTATAATGCGATCGCCGAGGAGGTGTCCATGCCCGCTTTCAGACACGTAAGTTGTGCTCTCCTGCGAGGCCTGGGAGAAATGCCCGGCCGAAGAGGTGTATGGGCAGCTACGGTGGGCTTCCTGCTTCTTTTGACGACGATCTTCGCGCATGCGCAAGAACGAGATCGGATCCCCACATTCCGCACCGGAGTCTCGACGGTTCTCGTCGATACCTTGGCGCTCGACGCGGACGGGAATCCCGTGTCGGGACTCACGCAGGACGACTTCGAGATCTTCGAGGACGGAGTTCCCCAGACGATTACGACTTTCGACGTGACCGACTGGACCTCCTACGTCGCCGCCAAGACCGACGGCCGCCCCGCGACCGACGCCGCCTCCGTCAACACCTACCCACGCCGCTTCGTGTTCGTCTTCAACCGGCAAGGCGCTCGTTTCGACTGGTTGAACCGCGGAAAACGCGCGCTTCGGGAGTTCATCGTCGAGTCGATGGCCGAAGGCGATGAGGCCATGGTGATCGAGAACGGCTACTCGTTCAAGATCGTTCAACAGTTTCGCTCCACCAAGGAAAATACGCTCGAAAGCGTCCGCTCCCTGAGCCAGATGGTCGTCGACTACCCGATGGGCGCGGATCGCGCAGCCGGACAGCTCTACCGAGATCTGGAATCGCTAGGCAAGACCCTAGAGTCGATTCCGGGCCGCAAGGTGCTCGTGCTGCTCTCGAACGAGCTCGCGACGTTCACGAGCCCAGGCTCACGCCGATCGAACGAAGGCCTCACTTTGGAGCGCGCAGCGACAGCACTCAACCAAGCAAACACCACCGTCTACACCATCGACCTCCGGGGACCGGAGAGTAACCTGTCGCTCGCGGGAGGGCTCTTTCCCCTCGCCAGCGGGACTGGCGGCCGCCACTTCCGTAACAGCATCGCGTTCGAAACACCCCTCCGGCGGGTCGGCAAAGAGAACCAACGTTACTACCTCTTGAGCTATATCCCGTCGAACCCGGAGCTCGACGGTAAGTATCGCCGCATCGAGGTCAAGGTCCGCAAACCAGGCGTCGAGATCATCGTGCGGCAAGGCTACGTTGCGCGCGAGCCCGCCACCGTCGTAGCCGACGGGGCCGAGGCGGAGAGCGAAGAAGTAGACGTCGACGAGCGGCGGTCACGGGTACTTCCCGACGCGCTCGAACTCACGAGCTATCTTTTGCCCACGGGCACGGGCTCCTCGCGCGTTCCTGTGAGCGTGGCGCTTCCGCCCGAGCTTCTCTCCGCCACAGAAGATCGCAAGCTCACCGTCACCATCTCTCAGGACGACAAAACGCTCCATACGTTCGAAGAGTCGGTGAACTTGCAGCGCTATTTTCTCGTCGAGAACGTGGAGCTCGACCCCGGGCTCTATCTCTTGCGCATTACTCTGACCGCGGACGGAGCGCAGCTTTACCAAGCTTCGACCGGGATCCAAGTGCCGGCCGGATTCGGCGAGCGCTTCGGCATTTCGAGCATCGTACCGGTGGTCGCGCCCGATGCCACGAACGCGATTTCAGGCGACATCCCCATCCTCCCAACAACGAGCCTGATACGAGGGGATGACGCCTACTTGCTTTTCCAGGTTTTCGCCGGTGTCGACCGCCCTTCACGCGAGGTCGAGCTCACCTATACGCTGTTCGATGAAGGCGATCACGCCATCGACACGGGCGGCAAAGCCGGCCCGATGGCGCTTCGTGAAGACCGGCCCGGCGGGACGCCCGTCATCTTGCGGATTCCGATGAACAAGCTCTCCCCTGGCCCCTACCGCGTTGACATCCGCATCGAAGATCGCTCTTTGGGCCGTCGCGCCGCGAGCGAAATCGAGCTCCGTATTCGGTAGCACCAAACTTTCTTTCTCCGCCAAAGGGAGGACGACGAAACCGAATCTCGTCTGTACTCTTCAGGAGGAGAACAGATGAGTAAAATCAACGCTATCGTCCTGATCGCGTCTCTATGGGCAGGCGAGGGCTCCGCGACGCCCATCATTCAGGAGGTCTTCTACGACGCTCTCGGCCCCGACAGGAGCTCCGTATTCACGGAGCTTTACGGAAGCCCCGGGACCTCTCTCGACGGCTGGTCGCTCGTTGGCGTGAACGGCGCGAACGGAATGCTCTATCGCACGCTCGATCTCACGGGTGCCGTTATCCCGACCGACGGGCTTCTGGTGCTCGCGACGGCGTCGGCCGTAGGCACCCTACTCGCTGTGCGCGACTTCGTGGCAAACGTCGATTGGCAAAACGGTCCGGACGCGGTGCTGCTTTACGACGCGTTTGGCGGGCTCGCGGACGCATTTCAATATGGTAGCGCTGGCACGCATAACCGCGGTGCAGGGGCGCCCGCACCGGACCCCCCGGCCGGTCTCGGGCTCACACGTGACGCACTGAGCACCGACACCGGCGACAACGCGACGGATTTCTTCGCCTCGCCGCCGACACCGGGTATCCGTGCCGCCCCCGTCCCGGTCTCCGAGCCGAACGTCTTCGGGCTCATCCTCCTGGCCGCGTGGGCCCTCCTTCGCCGACCAGGGTGAACCGGGTGGGCGGTCCGACGCTTCTAAACTCGGGTCACCCCGGCCGTAAACAGGAACCCACTCCCTGAGGATGTTACTTCGGCGATCGCAGTCAGCGATACCGGAGTGACACTTCGCAGCATCGTCCGGAAACCGGTCTCTGTGACTCAGGAGGAGCCGAATCGCTTTCTCATAGTCACCGGCCACGAATGCTCGATTTCCGAGCTGGAACAGCGTTGGTTCGTCCACCGTTACGCCCATGAGTCCGGAATCGCAAGGTCAGCCAAATAACGCGCTCTTCGGCTTCACCACCAGATCAACGTCGCAGTCGAGGACATGCAGGAGATTGAGAACCTGATCAACAGACTTGCGATAGTTGGTCTGGTCAACCAATCGATAGAACTGAGCAGCTGAAGTGCCCAGACGCCGAATGATCTCTCGCTTCGACAACGCGCTGGCCTCGACTCTCCTCTGGGCCTCCAGAGTCAACCTGTAGAGCAGGAGATCACGCAAATAGCCCGGGTCTTGGTTGTACTCCAACACCTGCTCGATATGAATGGTTCCCTCCGCACCCGATTTGAGGACATAGATGAAAGCCTCTCGCGCGAGCTCTCTGTCCACAGTTACACTGTCCACGCGATCGCTGGCCGTGGGTCCCGGCTCCGCTTTGATGTACGGAAAGGAAAGCGTCCTCGAGTGCGTTCTTACCTCGAACGCCTTTCTTCGGTTGTTCGCCTTGACTGAGCGGATCTTCATAGGAGGCCCTCGGATTCAAGTTCGTCGATGAGACTCAGGATCCTCCGATTAGCCTCACCAATCATGGGCAACCTGTTCTCAATGTCCCACTTCACGATGAGTTTCCCATCCCGGTATACGTGGACGTGCCGCGGAGAATGGTCGCCTATCCAGGTGAGGAATATGTAGCCACCACGGCGGATCCTCGCCATGACGACACGTTACCTCCTGAGGTAACGCTTGTCAAGTGACACGGTTCTCTTCCACCAAATACCGCTGGTATTCACGGATATGTCTCTCGTCGAGTTCCTCGGGAGACCGACCGAAGTACTTCGCGAACGCCGCAACACAGCGCACGTAGATCGAGACCGTTTTCTCGGAGTAGTTCCGGATACGAAGATCCTCGGTCATCCGGGTTCGTAGTAAGGTAGCCATACAGTGCCGATATTCGATCCCAGACCCCGATTTGCCACTCAAGCCCTTGGTCATTCTTGTTCGGATCCATAACCGTTACCTCACGCGTACCTGCGACCTAACGGCTCATCGATAAGCTGCGGACGCCAAGGCGCGACGTGTTAGGCCCAGCCGTTTTCGAATAGGACACCCTTTACGACGGGTTGAGCTCATTTGAGTCCGACACGGTCACCTGTTCGCACCGTCCCCGACGCTGCAACCACAGCGTATACGCCAGCGCAGGGGAACTGGCCGGCATCGCCAACTCGAATCCTGTTGTGGCGAGTGAGAGTCCGGAGGATGTCGGTGTCGTTTGGTAGATCGTCTTGAGCAAGCGTTGTCATCACGCATCGCGGATCGGGCAGAGCCACGTTGAGTCGTACCGTGTCACCGATTCCGAGTTCATGACCCACCCACTCGTTCTCAAGGAATCCAGGTTCCTCGGTGTCGACGACGACATTCATACGGAACCGACGCTGGTCGAAACGGCCCTGGGGCCGAAACCCGCTCAGCGGCTCGAGGGTGGACGTCGTCAGGACGGACACCGGGAACAGGTCAAAGAACGAACCGACGGGAACCGGGGAAGCAAGACCAGCTTCGGCGAAGAAAGCGGAGCCGAGCTTCTGCTCGACTACCGCGTCTCGGTGGCCTGCACGGTCTAGATCCT
This sequence comes from Candidatus Marinacidobacterales bacterium, assembly GCA_965197495.1. Classification (GTDB taxonomy): domain Bacteria; phylum Acidobacteriota; class Vicinamibacteria; order Marinacidobacterales; family SMYC01; genus SMYC01. The sequence continues at coordinate 5,675,324 of OZ240210.1, read as the reverse complement.
CGACGTCAGGGTGGTACTGGTCGATGGTGAAGTCTTCCGGCGCGGCCCGAGCTAGTGTGACGTCACGTTTGAAGGACGCTGACAGCACGCGGTCAACGTCACCGGAGTCGCTCGTCACTGACGTGCCGTCCGGCAACACAATCCGCACTGGTGGCAGCTCCTGGGCCGATCGTGGCGGTTCGACAAAGGCTGCCTGGCACCCGAACAGGTCAGGAAACAGCCTCACACTCTTCGCGCTCACCACCTTGCCTGTGTCCGTATCGATGAGCGCGTAGGCACGGTCACCGAGGAGTCCTCGCTCCGTGAGCTCCGCCTGCTCAAGCCGCTCGCCCCTCATCGACTTGACCGGAAACCTCCACAGCCCGGCTACGGAGCCTACTACTTCGGTGGTCGCCATGTTTTCCTCCTTAGTCCACGCACCAACCAAATACAGTCGCGGGGTCCAGCGCGACCTGGCCGCATGTCCAGATCCAGCCATCGAGAACCACACCCTGCGAATACGGCCCGACCGCAGCAGGCGCTTGGCCGGTCTTGATGATCGTCTTGCTCATGTCCACCTCCGTGCCCAAGTTTGTAACGTCGACCAACTGGCGCAGCTCACGTGGCCGTCTAAACGGCGCCTTAAGCTGCAAGCCGAAGTCACGCGGGCCGTGCGCAAGCACGGACCGTAACAGCTCGGCTCGTCAGCTTCAAGGCATTGGTAGATTGCCCAATTGTTCTCTACGCTACGAAAGCGGCGGTACGGCTCCAAGCTGCTGCAAGAAACTCAGCGAGTTCCATTCAACCCACTCTTCGGCGATCCGCCCGTCGCTGAAACGGCTGACGACCATACCAGTCCAGGTAATCTCCTTGCCGCTCGCTGGAATGCTCATCAGTTCGCCTGTCTGCGTCCCACGACCGCTGAAGCGCGTGAACACCTTATCTCCTTCGGCGACCTGATCCTCCACTTGCTCACGGGCGTTGGGCATCGCGGTCAGAAAGACGTTCAGCATTTCTGAATGCGGCAGCGCCGCGGAGTTCCCCTGGAACCGAAGGACCATGGTAGACGTAGTCATCCGTAAACAGGCCATCGAGCAAGTCTGGATTGGCCGCAGCCTCTTCTCTAATTCTTCGAATGGTCTGCTTATTCGCCTCTGACATATTGCCCTCCTTGACGTCGACAAGACGGCGTCCAATCGATTAATCGGCCATCCTCATCTCGTTCCAACCGGCGGCGCGGTTCCTGAGTTTTCGACACAGCCTGTGTCGGGCCGCCCGTAGCGGGCGATCGCGTGGCGAAGCACACGCTGCTATTCCTCTCCCGGAGCGTGGTCCCGCATCATCCGGTCGAACTGAGACCAGTTCGCCTTTAGTTTGATCTTCTTGTTCGCCGGCCTCCATACAACCGCGCCCAGGGACACTTCAAGGTGGCCTAATAGTTCTTCATCCTGGCGAATCTGGAACACGAAGTCCGACTTCCCGACCTCGAATCCGTGGGCAGGCAATTCGACCCACACTTCATGCGCCATCTGCTGCTCCTTCGTCAACTTTTCGTCGCATTCTCGCCCAAGCAATTTCGATCTCGTCGGACCTGTGCTGGGTTGTTCTAACCAGCGCCGATAACCGGCGTGGCCAGCCCCTTGGTTCCGGCACGTCGTCGACCGAAGGCTACCTCATCTTCACGATGCCGCCACGACTCTCGAAGAGAAAGGCCACGTCCGGTTCATCGGCAAGTTAGGCTGCTTCCTATATATTCAGGAGAATCCTCAGCCTTCTTTGACGTGGCATCGGCAGCTCTACACGAAGTGACTCACTGACCGCGCTCGCTCGCGATATAACCCGATAACGGATTGGTCGAGAGACCCGAAAACGACGGCTAGGATACCGCAGAATCATGGTTGTTTTCAAATCGTGGAGTCAAGAGAGATTCTCACGCCTCGGTCCGCCGGGGTTTGAGACGTGACATAGGTCATGGTCGTGCTCGCATCCTTGTGTCCAAGTAGTTCTCGAATGGTTCCGACGTTATGGCTGAGCTCCGGGCCTCGGTAAGAATCGACGCAAACTTGGGGAGGGCGTCCGAGTGCAGGCGACGCGCATCGAGGATCAACATCGTGTAGGAAGTTTTCGCCCCCGAGAGACTCTGGCCGGCTCGGAATTGTCTACGGTGTCGAGGAAGACCCAATTGCTGGGGAAGCGTCCCTACCGCGGCCCAGACACGCCAGACACGCTAGACACAGATGACCCGAAGCGGTGCACGACGGCGTCGTCCTCTCCCTGCACCGTGATTATCACGGGCGCGTCGCGTTCCAGGCGCCCGCGGGCGTCGCCGAACGTTTCGATGCGGATCGTGAGTCCAGCAACATCGAGGATCTCGATCGCGGGCGTCTCGCTCAAATCACCCACATCACCGAGGCGGACACCTTCGCGCGCCACCGGATCGGAGAACCAGATCCCGACGTCGACCTCGAGGGGCGGCGCGTCACCGAACAGGAGTTTCCCTCCCGTGAGGATGACGTCGTGCTCGATGCCATCGTTTTCCGGAAGGCTCTCATAAAGCGACGGGTCCGCTTGCCGGTAGCTCTCGGTGCCTATCGCGTCGAGCGCTTCCAGAATCGCGAGCACGTTGAGGGCGCGCAGGTTCTGTTTCTGGGGATCCCCGCGAAGTGCCCCCGACTCGATGAGCACCGTGCTCGTGCCCCGGGCTTGCATCAAATCGCCAAACGCGCGCGGGTCGGATGTGTCGTCATATTTCGCGATGTGGCCGCCGATCGTGGGCTCCAGAACGGAGACGATCGTCGCGGCGACCAGTCGGGCGCGCGTCCGGACGTCTCCGTAGCTGCGAGCTTCGTCTGCGGCGGGTGCGAGAAGCGCAATCGCGACTTGGCCGCCGTTTTCACCGGCGGTGGTGCGTGCGTTCTGGTCGTGGAGGTTGAAACCGAAATCAGGCTCAAGGCGGTCGCGAAGCTCTTTGAGAGTTTGGCCTTCCGGGGTCGCGAGACGGCGCGCGTCGCGGTTGACGTCGACCCCGATCGCGTTACGGCGTGTGAAATCCTCGGCGCCGTCGGGGTTGAGCATCGGCACCAGGGTGATGCTCAGATTTCGTTGCAAGCGCTCCCTGAGAGGCTCGCCCTCGCCCTCGGCGAAAAAGCGCACGATATCGACGAGCGCCATCGTGGCCGTGGCCTCGTCGCCATGCATTTGCGACCACAGCAACACCTTGGTCTCGCCTTCGCCAAAGTGCAGTGCTCGAATGGCGCGGCCTTGTAGCGAACGGCCGATCTCCTCGACACGGATCGTCGCCGACGCGATGTAAGGCGCCAGCACGTCCCAGAGCTTTTCGTGGTTGAAGCGACGGTCTTCGAGTCCGGAGGCACGAAAGCACGTGGCCACATCCGAGGCCGTCACGTTTTGCACCACCGCCGAGAAGAGCACCCCCTGTGTCGATACGAACCGTGAAGCAAACTCATCGCCTCCGTTCTGTTCATCGGAGCGGGTCAACCAAAGCACAGAAGCGTCAAAAGCCAATGAGCGCCCCTCATGCCTCGCGCTCCACCGGCATGATGAGACAGGTCGGGCCCCTGGCCCCTTTGCGAAATTCCGACAAGTCGACGCCGTGGACTTGAACGCCGCGGCTATCGAGCACGTCCATCGCCTCCTGATTCTCAGCTTCGTTCGCGACGACCTCGTTCGGCGCCACGCAAATGACATTCCCCGTCGACGGGCCTTTCTTGTTCACTTCGATCACGTCGAACTCTTTGAAGAAACCATGCGGGTAGTCGTCGCGCACGACGAGCAAACGATCCGGCGCTACGGCGCTCACCGCACCGCCGAGGTGCAGATAGCCGACGACGCCCGTGACACGCACTTCGTAGCCCATTTTCTGAAGAAGCTCCAAAATCTGCTGCACGCCGCTTTCGTTCGTTCGGGCCGAATGGCCCAACGAAGGCTACGTCACCATGGATCGTGACGTCGCCTCCCTCCACCGTCCCGGGTGCTTCGATCTCCCCCGCGCAAGCCTCGCCGTGTTCTTCGAGCACCGCGCCGAGCCATGCTTCCTCCCCGCGCCGTGTGTCGATTCCCATTCGGAGCTTGATGTAGCCCTGCGGCGTCATGAGCGATACGTCGCGCGTGAACACGGAGTTCGGATGGCCATCGAGCTCGGGGGCGTCGATGACCTCGGCGCCCCGCGACGCCAACTTCTCTTGGAGCGCTGTGTGCTGTGAGATCGTCGCGTCGCGGTCCGCGACCTCGTTCATGTTATGGGCCTCGGTATCGGAGACATCGAAATATTCTTTGCTCGGGGGTGGAGACGACGACCCGGATGAGCCGCTCGCCCTCATTCCTCAGCATCCTTTTCCTCCAGCAACTTTCTAAAACGGGATCGCTCGCGATCGCGTTTCCCGCGGCTTCTTTGTAGGTGTCCCTCGGCTGCGATCCCGAGTCCGAACACGAAGCGGTTCATGAAGCTCGCGATGCACGTGACGAGCACCACATCATGCAACGCGGCTTCGCTCCAGCCGGCCTCGTAGACAGCTTCGATGTCCTTTCGCCACTACTTTGTGAGGTGCTTCGGTGAGCTTGCCTTACTACTTGAGATATTTCAAGAGCTCTTCCTCATAAGCGAAAAGGGCTGGGGTGCCGCCCGTGTGCAAGAAGACGACACCACGGCTTCCTTCGAAATAGTCTTTTTTGACGAGGTCGATCATCCCCGCCATGGCCTTTCCCGAATAGACTGGGTCGAGCAGGACGCCTTCGTGGCGCGCGAGCATCCCTATTGCCAGGGCTACGGACTCGTCCACAACACCATAGGCTTCACCGATGTAGTCGTCGAGGACGACGGTCTCCTCCGAGCTAAACGTCATCTCGAGACCGAGCGCCAACGCCGTCGCGTTTGCAATCTCGGATACGCCCTTCTTGGCCGCGTTCTTCTCGCTCGAAATGCTGATGCCGACGACCTCGACGTTGGGCGCGAGCGCGCGGGCGCCCACCATGAGCCCGGCTTGCGTGCCGCCCGAGCCGGTCGCGAGCACCACGTGATCGATGGCCCAGCCTCTTGCTTGGGCTTGCTGCCAGAGCTCATAGAAACCGTTCGCGTAGGCGACCGCGCCGAGCGGAAGCTCCATCGAGTCCATCGGACGCGAGCCTCCGACGGGAACGACATAGGGCGTCTTGCCTTGGGCGGTGAGCTCCGCGGCAATCCCTCGAGCGATCTCACCCAGGTCCACGTCCGCGTCCACGAGGCGGACGTCGGCGCCCATGAGCGCGTCGAGCAAAAGATTGCCGCCGTGGTCCGGCGAATGCTCGCCTCTCGCGAGCACGAGAATCGGCTCGATGCCGTAGATACGGGCCGCGGCCGCGGTCTGACGCGCCCAATTCGATTGGATTCCGGCCCAAGTAATAATGACGTCGGACTTCTTCGCAAGCACATCGGCAAAGATGAACTCGAGCTTGCGCGCTTTGTTGCCGCCGAACGCGAGGCCTGTCTGGTCGTCGCGCTTGATGTAGATGTCGGGCCCTCCGAGCTCCGCCGAGAAGGCTTTTGCTGCCTCGAGACGCCGTCGAAAGGCTTGCGGGTCGTCGATTTCGCCGACATCGCCCAACATCCGAGCCCCACCAACGTGCGCCGCTACAGCGACCGTTTCGACATCGCTTTTCTCGGCCTTTCTCGCGCCGACAGCACGCTCATCGAGGAAGTCGCCGCGCTGGCCTCCGAGACCGGCAAGCTCATCGTCGTCACCCTCGGCGCCGATGGGAGCCTCGCCTTGTCGCGCGGGGGCCGACACGAATGCCCCGCCGCCCCCGTGGACAACGTCGTGGACACAACGGGAGCGGGCGATACTTTCGCGGCAGGCTTCTTGAGCGAATATTGCGAAAGCCGCAACATCGCCGCAAGCCTGGAAAAGGGCGCTGAAGAGGCGGCCCAAACGATCCAGCGAATCGGTGCCTTTTAGGCTCTTACCGCTCAGAAACGAGGATCTTGTTCACACTTTCGAACTTTGTCAAGCGCAGCCTGCGGCCGCAACCAAAGGGGATGGCCACAGAGGCACAGCGCGGCGGAGCCGTCCTCCAATTTGGTTGCGGCTCCGCCGCGCTGTGTCTCTGTGGCCATTCTTAAGGCGCCTCATGCACACGATTTGAGGAGCGGCCGAGCTTTCAGGTTTACCTGGCTAGCCTATAGCCGCGCATTGCTTTGAAGAATTTCTCGTGCCCTTTCCAGGCTGCCTTGCTAGACTCCGCACATGCTCATCGAAGCTTGTGTGGATTCCGTGCAAAGCGCCGTCGCCGTTGAAAAAGGCGGGGCCGAACGCGTCGAGCTCTGCACGGCCCTTCTCGAAGGCGGTCTCACCCCAAGTGCCGGAGCGATCGCGCGGGCGCGGGCAAAGCTCTCGATCGGCCTTCACATCATCATCCGCCCCCGCGGCGGCGACTTTCTCTACGCGGATCCCGAGCACGAAGTGATGCTCGAGGACATCGCCACGGCGAAAAACCTCGGCGCCGATGGTGTCGTCATTGGCGTGCTCACGGCCGACGCCACCGCCGACGTCGCGCGCACCCGGGAGCTCCTCGAAAAAGCGCAGCCCATGAGCGTAACCTACCATCGCGCCTTCGACATGACGCGCGACACTTTCGCCGCTCTCGAAGAGGCCGCCGGAATATTCGCGCTCTGTGACGGATGCCCAAACCATCGGGACGCTCGTCGAACGTTGTAGGAGGAAACCGTGATTAAAGGGCTTCTCGTCGCCGCGCTCGCGGCTAAAGTCGTCTGGCTCGATGTCGACCCTGCCGTTTTGAGAGGCGGCCACGAGCCCGATGACGGGCTTGCGCTCGTACAGAGCTTTCATTCTCCCGAGCTCGAAGTGCGCGGCGTGAGCGTCGTGTTCGGGAACTCCGCCCTCGAGCAGGGCTATCCTAACGGCCAAGAGATCGTGAAGCGGTTCGGGCCGAAAGGCGTCGAGGTCTACAAAGGCGCTGCCAGCCGTGGCGAGCTCGGTGTCGAGAACGAAGCGACGCGCGCTCTCGCCGCTGCGCTCCGCCGCGAGAAGCTCACCGTCTTGGCGCTCGGTCCGGTCACCAATGTCGCGACGGTCCTGAAAAACCATCCCGAGCTCGCCAGCCAAATCGACGAGCTCATCGCGGTCGCGGGCCGCCGGCCTGGACAAACCTTCGTGCTCGGTGAAGGCGGACGGCCGCTCAGGGACATGAACTTCGAGTACGACGCGGAAGGGTTCCAGATCCTCCTGGATTCGGGTGCTCCCATCGTGCTCGCGCCTTTCGAGATCTCTGCGAAGACACCGATTTCGCAAAAAGACATCGAGCGCTTCGCCACGGTTCCCGAGCTCGCCGATTTCTTTCTCGAGCCTTTGCGCGACTACGTGAACTGGTACGACACCCACTTCCAGGTGCGCGCTATCTTCCCCTTCGACACGCTCGCGGTCGCTTATTTGACGTCGCCCGAATGGATCCGTTGCGACTCGCTACCAGTGGAGATCCAAACGCACCCCAACGACATCCAGCCGAGCGAGAATAAGCCCTACCTGATCGTCTCGAGCGAGCTCGACACACGGCGGCGCGTCACTTACTGCCACACCGCGTCCGACGCCTTCGTTCCCGACTTGATGCGGCGGCTACTCGACGTCCCGTAGTTTGAGAGTGATTTAACCCTAATCGCAAACAAACGTCACCGTGTCTGAGGTCTTTGGCCCCGTGAATAGCACCTTTTCCAGGTTCTGCATACACCGTGCAGAATCACCTATAGTGGCGGCGAGCGGGTGCCCCAGCACGAGCTTCTCGCCTGCGCCCAGTGCGGCTGTTTCGCGTTTTCGTGCTTCGAAGATTTTGCGATTAGGGTTAAGCCTCGACTTCTTCTTTGTCTTTATGTTTTTCAGAAATCGGCGCTTTTTCGGAGATCGGCCCCTCTCCGGGCTTCACCGTCACCGGGTCGAGAAACGGCATCATCTTCCGGAGCTCGGCGCCGACACGCTCGATCAAGTGGTCCTGCTCTTTCGCGCGGGTCTCGTTGAACCACGGGCGGCCGTTCTCGTTCTCCTCGATCCACTTCTTGGCATAGGTGCCGTCGCGGATCTCGTCGAGGACGCGCTTCATCTCCTTGCGAGTCTCGTCGGTGATGATACGCGGCCCGCCCGTGTAGTCCCCATGCTCCGCGGTGTCGGAGACCGAGTAGCGCATGTAGTTCACGCCGCCCCGATACATGAGGTCCACGATCAGCTTCAGCTCGTGCAGACATTCGAAATAAGCCATTTCCGGCTGATAGCCCGCTTCGACGAGCGTGTCGAAGCCCGCTTTCACGAGATGGCTCACGCCGCCGCAGAGAACCGTCTGCTCGCCGAACAGATCCGTCTCTGTCTCCTCTCCGAAAGTCGTCTCCAAAACGCCCGCTCGGCTGCCGCCAATCCCCATCGCGTAGGAAAGTCCGAACTCCTTCGCGTTTCCCGACACGTCTTGATGGATGGCGAGGAGAACCGGTGTTCCTTCGCCGTCGACATAAGTCTCGCGGACGCGGTGGCCCGGCGCTTTCGGGGCGATCATTGAAACGTCCACGTCCTCCGGTGGCACGATGGTCTTGTAGTGGATGCTGAAGCCGTGGGCGAACATGAGTGTGTTGCCCGCCTTCAAGCCCGGCTCGATCTCTTCTTTATAGATCTTCGGCTGTTTCGTGTCGGGTGCGAGCACCATGATCACGTCGGCCCAATCGGAGACCTCGGCGACGCTCCCCACCTTCAGACCGTCCGCTTCGACCTTCGCGCGGCTGCGGCTATCGGAACGAAGCCCGACGCGTACGTCCACTCCGCTATCCTTCAAGTTCAACGCATGCGCGTGGCCTTGCGAGCCATAGCCGATGACGGCGACTTTCTTTCCTCGCACGATCGCGAGATCGGCGTCTTTGTCGTAGTAAATCGTTGCCATTTAAACCACTCCTTCGTGTGCAAGTTCCTCGGCAGGCGTTTGCTCGCGTGCCATCGCTACCCGTCCCGTGCGCGCGAGCCCTAGAATGCCAAAAGGCCGCAGCACTTCCACGAGACGATTGATTTTGTCCTCGGTTCCCGTAATCTCGAAGATCAAAGCGTCGGGGCTGACATCCACGACCCGCGCCCGAAACACTTCCGCGACCTGCATCACCTCGGACCGGCGTTCGTGGCCGGCCCGAACTTTGATAAGAGCCAGATCGCGCGTGACTGACGGGACGTTCGAGACGTCCTCGACGTCCAGAACATTCACCAGCTTATACAAATTCGCCTCGACGAGTCGAGCCGTGCGGTCATCGGCATTCATGACGATCGTGATGTGCGAGACGCCCGGCCGGTCCGTATGCCCCACAGCGAGCGACTCGATGTTGTAGGCGCGCCGGCGAAAGAGCGACGCTACGCGGTCCAAAACGCCCGGGCGGTCTTCGACGAGAACGACGAAAGTGCGGGCGCGCATGCTTGGCTCCATCACGTTAGTCCTTTTTCACCAGCGCCGAGTCGCCTTTCTTCTCGAGCGCCGATTCCGGCCGCCGGATCATCGCTTCGATGGCTTTGCCAGGAGCCACCATCGGGTAGACCGTGTCTTCCTTCTCGACGCGAAAGTCGATCACGACGGTCCCCTCCGACTCACGCGCGGTGGCGACAGCCTCTTCGATGCCCGCCCGCTTTTTGACGCGCAGCCCAAGGAGACCGTGCGCCTCAGCGAGCTTGACGAAATCCGGATTCTGCATCGGGGTCGCCGCGTAGCGCTTGTCGTAGAAAAATTCCTGCCATTGGCGCACCATGCCGAGATAGCCGTTATTAATGATGGCGACATTCACTTTCAGCTTCTCTTGCGCACATGTCGATAGCTCCGCGGCCGTCATCTGAAATCCGCCGTCACCCACGATGACCCAGACTTCCTCGTCCGGCCGCGCGACCTTCGCGCCGATGGCGGCAGGGAGCGCAAAGCCCATCGTACCGAGACCGCCGGAGGTGATGAGCTTTCGCGGCGCGTCGTGCTTGTAATATTGCGCTTCCCACATTTGGTGCTGGCCGACATCGGTGACGACGAGGGCATTACCTTCCGTCAAGTTCCACAAATCGCTGATGACGTGGGCCGCGTAGAGATGGCCGCTATCGGGAAGTTGCTGGATGTCACGGACGGCCGAGTCGCCCTTGAGATCGCGGATGAAGCCGTGCCACGGCGCTAGGTCCTGGCAGGATACTTTCGGCGCAAGAGCGTCGAGTGAGCCCGCGAGATCGCCGATGAGGGCGACGTCAACTTGAACGATCTTGTTCACCTCGGAAGGGTCGATCTCGAGATGGATCTTGCGCGCAGCCGGAGCAAACTTCTTCGGGTCACCGACAACGCGATCGTCGAAGCGCATGCCGAGCGCTAGAAGAACGTCGGCGTTCTGGATGGCCTGGTTCACCCAAGCCTCGCCGTGCATGCCCATCATGCCGAGATTCAACGGATGGGACGCGGGAAAGCCGCCGATACCGAGAAGCGTCATCACGACGGGGATCTGCGTCTTCTCAACGAAATCGCCAAGCCGCCGTGTCGCACCCGAAAGCGTCACGCCGCGGCCCGCGAGTATGAGCGGGCGCTTCGCAGTGCTCAGGATCTCCGCAGCGTGCTCGAGCTCTTCCGGGCTTACCGTGTGTCGCGGGGCACGCGACGGAAGCTCGACCGGCGTGTCATCCCATACATAGTCGCATTCACCCTGCTGCGCGTCCTTCGTGATGTCGATGAGCACGGGACCGGGACGGCCGCTTTCGGCGATATGGAACGCCTTTTTGATGGTCGGGGCAATGTCCTCGGTCTTGGTAACCAGAAAATTGTGCTTCGTGATCGGAAGGGTGACGCCTGTGATGTCTGTTTCTTGAAACGCATCCGTACCGATGACACTGCTCGGAACTTGCCCTGTAATAAAGACGACGGGCGACGAATCGAGCATCGCCGTGGCTATCCCCGTGACGAGATTCGTGGCACCTGGGCCCGAGGTCGCGATCGCGACGCCGGCACGCCCGGTAGCACGCCCAAAGCCGTCGGCCATGTGCGCCGCGCCTTGCTCGTGCCGCACGAGAACGTGATGGATACTCGAATCGAGCAGGGCATCATAGACCGGCAAAATCGCGCCACCAGGATAGCCGAAGACCGTCTCGACCCCCTGGTGCTCAAGGGCGTCCCAGAGGATCTGGGCTCCTGTCTTGCGCGTTGTTATCATTTACCGACCGGTTGGTAACCAGAACATCTTAGCACAGATCGAGGGAGCGCCCAATTCGTTCTAACTGATTCTAACGTAACGGCTTGACACGACCCTGCAAATCTGAAAGTCTCCGGCCATGGTAGCGCGAAGGCAACGATGACTTCCCGACAGCTAGAATCACGCGGACCAGTATTCTGAGAGGATCGTTGATGCTATCGACCATGGAGCTCATCGTCGCGCTCAAGGGGATATCCCTGTTCGCCGCCGTCCGCGGGGAGGGCTTGAAGCGCATCTCCGACGCGGTTCGGGAAACGCGGGTTGCCAGCGGAGAGCTAATTTTCGCCGAGCAGGATCGCGGCGACGAGATGTACATGATCCATTCCGGGAAGGTCTCTCTTTTTCGCGGCCACGCCCCCTCCGAGAAGCTTCTCGCGACGCTCGACAGAGGAGCTTACTTCGGAGAGATGGCCATTATCGACGACCAACCGCGACCCGCCTCTGCGAGGGTCGAAGAGACCTCGACTTTGCTCGTACTTCGCAAGCGGGATTTTCGAGTTGCGGTGCTCGATTATCCAGACATCGCTTTCGCGATGTTCGAGGAGTTCGCCCGGCGTCTACGCCAAGCGAACGAACAGATTTATTCTCCGTCGGAGAAACATGGAGATTCGTAAAGCTTTAAACATCCTCGAGATGGACCAGCGTCCCATCCTGCTCCTCGGGGCACTCCACTTCGTGGTGGCGGCAGCGTACACGCTTTTTGATATCGGCATCACATCGCTCCTGGTGGCGAATCTCGGCGCGGAGGTGCTGCCGCAAGTCTATGTTGGAAGTGCACTGCTTCTCATCTTCGCCAGCCTATTCATCATTCCGATCATCGATCGGCTGGACCGATTCAAGCTCTTCGCGGCGACGCTGATCCTTTTCGCCGCCGTTCTAGCGCTCTCACACCATCAGGGCGAGCAAGCTCCAGGTCTCATCTATCGCGCGCTCTACGTGCTTTCCTATCTGATGAAGAGCTTGCTCTTCTTGCAGTTCTGGCTGATCGCCGGAGACGTCTGTGACCTCCGGCAAGCGAAGCGCTTGTTCCCCATCTTGCTCGGCTTCAGCCTTGCAGGAGGAGTGACCGCCTCGGTGGCGGCCTCTGTGCTGCCGCGATGGATGCCCACCGAAGATCTTCTGCTGACCGCTGCCGTACTGCTGGTCGCCGCCCTAATTCCGACGCGCAGCGTTGCCCAACAATACGGAACTCATCTCGAGCGACCTCAGATCCCAGGACGATTCAAGGTCAAGGACTCCCTCTATCGCCTTCGGTCCGATTTGCGCATCTCGCTCTCATCGCCCCTACTGAGAAGCATCTCGGCATCGTTCCTGCTGTTCGCATTTCTGGCACAGGTGCTCGATTTTCTCATGGGTAAAGCTGCCAGTGTCCGATTCACAGAGCTGGGGGGAGTGGACGTAGAAGCTCTCACCTCCTTCTATGCTCTGTTGAACGGCAGTGTCATCGGAATAGGCGCCCTGGTGCAGCTTCTCGCCGCCAACCGGCTGATCTCCTCGCTCGGCGTTACCCGAGGGCAGCTTGCAGCTCCGCTCGCGGTTCTCGCAGGCTTCGGTTCGATAGGGGTGGTGCTGATCGCGACTGGAAACGCGCTCGGACCGGCTTTCTTTTTCGCCGTGCTCGCAAGCCGAGCCGTCCAAAAGGTGCTGCGGATCTCCATCTATCGGACCTCTACAGACCTCATCTTCAATCCGATTCCCGCCGATCGCCGTGGCCGTGCTAAAGCCTTCAAGGAAACGGTCATCGAGCCCGCGGGCGTGCTTGTGGGAGGACTCTTCCTGCTTGCGAGCGGCTTCTTCGAGCTGCGCACACTCGTCATCGCAGCACTCGCGGTGTCGGGGGCGTTTCTTCTGGTCTCCCTTCGACTGCACTCCGCGTACCTCGCAACCCTGGTCGAGATCCTCGAAGAGAAGAGCCGGCTTCGCTTTGCGTTCTCATCGAGCGATACACCACAAGCGATGCTACAGACGCGGCGAACACGGGATATGTCGGATCTCGAAAGAGCTCTGAACGACAACGAGGTTTCGGTGAGACTCCTCGGCGTCGAAGTAGCCGCCGAGCTCCGCGATCCCGCCGCTGCACCGCTTCTCGTGGACGGCGTGCGCCGGGAGCAGGACCCACGGGTGCGCGCCACGATGGTGGCGGCACTCGGTCGGTTGCTGCGCCGGAGCGACGAATCGACGCGGCTCCTGGAACCGGCGCTCGAGGACAAGGACCCGAGGGTGCGAGCCAACGGGATCGAAGCACTCGCACAGATCGGCCTGGCACACCCGGACTCATTTCTCCCGTCCTTCGAGACGGATCCGGAAAGGAGAATCCGCGCCAACGCGGCGGTCGCCTATAGTCGTTTCGATCCGGAGCGCGGAGCCGACTATGGCCGCGAGATTCTCGAAGAGATGTACCGGACCGAGGAGGAGGCGCACCAACGATCGGCGCTGTACGGACTGGGCGAGATCGGCGATGCCCGCTCCGTTCGGCTCCTGGACGAAGCGCTCGTCGACGAGAGCATGGCGGTCCGCCGTCAAGCTATTCTCAGCCTGGCCCAGGCCGGTCGGCGTGAGGCGATCCAACGTCTCGTTCGATTCATGGAGGAAGGCGACGGCACCACGCGCCGGCTCGCCGCACGGGCTCTTGCCGGTTCGGGAGAAGCGGCGGTCGTACCGCTCCTTCTTTCGCTCTGGGGCTCCGAAGTCGAGGTGCGGCGGCACGCGATCGAGGCGCTGGACGGGATCGGATCGACACGGGCGGACCAGGCACTTCTCCAAATCCTCTCACTCGAAGCCGAGCAGTCCTACTACGCCCTCGTGCGCTTGCAGAAACTCCGAACCCTTCCCCAGACGCCGGGTCTTCGCCTCGTATGCGACGCGCTCGCCGACCGCGTCAAGGGCGCCAAAGAGAACAGTCTCGACGTTCTGGACAGCGTCTTCGGTGAGCGCGACGGCATGCGCCTCATCCTCGGAAATCTCACTCACCCCGAGCTCAACGTGCGATCGAACGCCGTCGAGGCGCTCGAAGTGCGCGTCGACGCCGATGTTCTGGGCGGCATCCAGCCCCTCTTCGAGCACGCGAACCTGATAACCGTCGCCGAACATGGCGGGACGCTCTATGACCTTCCGAGCAAACAGCCGCTCGAGGTGCTATTCGAGCTGGCCCGCGATCCATCCGGCTGGACTCGGGCCTGCGCCCTATACGCGCTCGGTGAGCTCGGGGGTCAAGAGGCGGTCCAGCATCTCGCACAGAAGATCAACGACCCCTATGAGCTGGCGCGCTTGAACGCCATCGAGGGGCTCGGCCGTCTCGCCTCGAAGAGCAGCCTCTCGATCCTGGAGCGTATCGACAAGGGGAAGGACACGACCACGCGCAAATACGCGAAAGATGCTATCAAGAGCATCAAATCGCGCGCATCATCATCGCAACCAACTAGCCTTCCCTAATCTGACGGGTTAGAGCTAGATCAATATTAAGAAAAGCGTAACGCAAAGGCGCAAAGTCGCAAAGAAAAAGCAAGAAAAGAAAAGAAGATGAGAGGAAACGTTCTTGTCGCTAAATTTTGGGCTCCTACCTCAGTTCAGTTCGGCTCTCCCTGACGCAGGAGGAAACCGCCAAAAACTTAGCGCCAAAAGCGGTACCTCTCATCTTCTTTTTCTTTTTTTTCCTTTGCGCCTTGCGACTTTGCGCCTTTGCGTTACGCTTTTTTTAATATTGATCGAGCTCCAAATCTCAAAAGTGCTCAGAAGCTAGATGTGGCCTAGGTTCATTTGGTTGACCGCGTAGTCACAGGCGCGCGCGGTCAACATCATGTAGGTGATCGAGGGATTTAGGCAGGACGAAGACGTCATACATGCGCCATCGGTTACGAAGAGGTTCGGCACGTCGTGCGCCTGATTGTGGCCGTTCAAGACGGACGTCGCCGGGTCGCGCCCCATCCGTGCCGTGCCCATCTCGTGGATCGTAAGTCCCGGTGGGTTGTCTTCTACGAAGGTCGAGACGTCTTTGGCGCCCGATGCGTCGAGCATTTCCGCCGCGGTCACGGCGGCATCTTCGAGAAGCGCACGCTCGTTCTCTGCCCACGTCATGTGGACTCGAAGCGCGGGAATACCCCATTTGTCCTTCGCGACCGGGTCGATGGCCACGTAGTTGTTCTCGCTCGGCAAGCACTCGCCGAAACCGTAGAATCGGAGCTTCCACGAACCATAATCTCTGAGAGCGTGTTTGAAGTCGGCGCCGAAGCCGGGGGTATCGAGTCCGTGCTGCCAGCGCTCGCGAAAGCCGCTGCCTTGAAAGCCATAGCCGCGCAAAAAGCCGGGACTCTTCGACGTCACGTTGCGAAAACGCGGCACGTAGAGTCCGTTGGGACGCCGGCCGTTATCCGTTTTGTCCTCGTTGCCGGAAAACGTGCCCTCGGCGCCGCCACCCATGACGTGGTCCATCAAGTTCTTCCCGAGCTGCCCGCTCGAGTTGGCGAGCCCATCGGAAAAACGAGGCGTCTTCGAGTTCAGCAAAATGCGGGTGGACTCGAGCGCCGAAGCGCATAGAAAGATGACCTTTCCATAAACCTCGAAGCTCTCGTGTGTATTGGCGTCGATGACGCGGATACCTGTCGCGCGGTCAGTCCCTTCGTCGTAGATCACGCTATGAACGACGCTGTAGGGCCGGAGCGTCAGGCGTCCGGTCGCGCGCGCCACGGGCAAGGTCGCATTCACGCTGCTGAAATAGGAGCGTGTGATGCAGCCCCGGCGGCACGGCCCACAATAGTGGCACGGCGCGCGTCCTTTGTGCTGTTCGGTCAACACGGCGCAGCGGCCAATCGTGAGCATCCGGCCGTCGTCGAACTTCCCTTTCAGCGAGTCGCGAACATGCTGCTCCGCGCAGTTGAGCTCCATCGGCCGCAGAAACTTTCCGTCCGGAAGCTGCGGCAAGTTCTCTTTCTGGCCGCTGATGCCAGCGAACTCTTCGACGTAGTCGTACCAGGGTGCGATCTCGTCGTAGCGGATCGGCCAGTCGGCACCGATGCCTTCCTTCACGTTCGCTTCGAAGTCCAGATCGCTCCAGCGATAGGTCTGCCGCGCCCACATGATCGAGCGTCCACCGACGTGCCGGCCGCGAATCCAGTGAAACGGCTTGTCTTTGTCGAAAGTGTAAGGGTTCTCGTGATCGTTCACGAAGAACTTGCTCGACCATTCGTCGCAGGCATAGCAGTTCTTTTGAATCGGCTGCGTGCTCGATTGGCGCGCACGATTGCGGAGCCCTCGGAACGGGAGCTGCCACGGTTGGACATGCTCGACATAGTCCTGCTCCGGGCTCGTCGGCCGGCCCGCTTCGAGAACGAGTGTCGCGAGCCCTTTCTCGGTAAGCTCCTTGGCGGCATAGCCGCCGCTGATGCCCGAGCCCACGACGATCGCGTCGTACTCTTTGCGCTGCACCAGAAACACCATCGCTAGACCTCGATGTTGCGGATGGGAGCGCAACCTTCATAGGAGCCGGGAAAGACGACATGATCGAGCTCCTGCTCCATCCCGATTTCCGAGGTGTAGTAGCCCCAGAGCGTGAGCCATTTCATCACGCTGAAAAACGGCTGCGCCGCGGGAGAATCCGATGTCGCCACCGGACTCCTGCTCGTCGCCCGCTCCTCTTGCTCCGCGAGCGCGGCTTCTTCGGCTCTCTCCAGGACCGCGATCTGCTCGGCCGAATCGCGCTCGACGAACGGTGTTTCGTCACCGTCGAGCTCCGCCAAGCCTTTTCGAAAGCTCGCGCGTTCTTCGTCCGTGAACCAATCCGTCAGCATCACGTCGATGAACTCGTTAGCGCGCGCAGCTTTGGCCCCCGGCGTGTCGGTCTCGGGAATGATGAGCTCCGCGATCACGGTCACCGTCTCATTCTGCTTCGGGTCCAAGCTCTTGAAGATGTAGCGGTCGGTGTCGGTGACCTCTTGCAGCTGGCCGTGAGTCTCCCGAGCCATCGCGAAGAGCTCGTTCGTGGAAAGCTGGGCGAGCGCGGCCGCGCCCATCGTCTTCAACGCTTGCCGTCGATCCATGAGAATCCTCGCTTTGGCGAGGGACGATATCACATGTGCTATGTCAGAGCCTCGAGAAGTTAATGAACCTTCTGTCGAAGAATCTAATCCCGACGCCGAATCGATCGAATCCGTACCGGAGGCTCGAGACACTGCTCCTCATGGGGTGACATCTGGATCTTCTTAACGACGTCCATCCCCCACACGATCATCCCGAAGGCCGTGAAGCCTTGACCGTCGGGATTGCGCTTGCCGCCGAAGTCGAGCTCGGGCTGATCCCCGATGCAGAAGAAAAAGCTCGACGTCGCACTGTCGGGCTCGCCCCGCGCCATCGAAATTACGCCGTCTCTATGCGCAAGCCCTGTCGTGGTCGTACGCTCGAGAGGATCGCGCCGAAACCCTCTTCCCCCTTCGCGCCGTTCACGCTTGCTTGAATGACCTCGATCTTGACTTCGTTGTCCGGCTGGTTCTGCATCGTCACCGTGCGATGGAACTGGCCGCCGTCATAGTGGCCCGCATCGAGATAGCGTAAGAAGTTCGCGGAAGTGCCCGGGGCGTGCTCCCGATCGATCGCGACCTCGATCTCGCCGTGCTCCGTATCGATGATAACGTGAACCGTACCTTGAGCCGATACGGCTGCAGCCACCGCCATTGCCATGAGGGAAATGAACAGTCTCGCCATTTGCTCTCCTACCAAGCGTCGATATGCAGGGACGCGTCGAGACGACGTCTCACCGCGGGTTTGAACTCGGTTCCTTTCGCATAAGCGACAGGAATGAGGGCCGCTTGCGTGATCCGATCATAGGGGATCCCGAGAATCTCCGCGGCTTCTTGCTCATAAACTAGATGAAGCGTCGTCCACGCCGTGCCGAGTCCGCGCGAGCGCGCCGCGAGCATGAAGCTCCACGTCGCCGGCAAGATCGAACCGTAGAAGCTGGCGGTCGCGACCGTCGTTGCCTTCTCAGGAGGGATGCGGCCTTCGACACAGGGCACCAGATGCACGGGAACTTTCGCGAGGTTCTGCGCGAGATAGGTCGCGGAGTTAAGGACCCGCACCATCTGGGCGTCCGGCGAGGACGAGGACGCTTGGCCAACATAAGCGTCGAAAGCCTTCGCATAGAGCTCAGCGAGGGCCTCGCGCTTCGCGGCGTCGGTCACAACAACGAAGTGCCATCCCTGCTGGTTCGATCCCGTCGGTGCTTGGAGCGCCATCGTAAGGCACTCGCGGATCACCTTGAGCTCGACGGAGCGTTCGAGATCCAGCCTCTTGCGCACGGCACGGGTCGTGGTCAATAGCTCGTCTATTCCTAGCGGCGTCATCGGCGAAGGATATCACCGGTGCTAGCATGCCGGCGGCTATGAGATACGCTTCGATGCTCGCTCTGGTCGCTCTCTGTGCCTGTCAACCGACGCCCGCCGCAGAGCCTCCGGTTGCTGCCACTAACAGCGTCAGCGTCGGTGTGATCGATGAGCGCTCGTATCAGCTCGGCGTCAGTGGCGACTTTGCCGAAGTCGTCGGCGTCGGCCTCAAGAAGCTCGCGCTCAGCTCCGCGATGTCGCCGGACGACATGGCGGGCCTTCTCGAAGAAGCAGAGAAGATCGTCGCGCGCAATCCTTCCTGGAGACCGACTTTCTCGTTACCGACCTCTTCCCCGTCGAAGTTACCGAGGGCAAGCACGTGCTGCTCATCTATCTCGACCCCGTCAAAGACGAGTACAGGGCGCTCAAATCCCGCAAGCAAAAACTCATCGACGACGGACTGTACGAGGGCGAAGCGCGAAAAGAGATCGCGCGCGAGATGGGCCGGCTTCTGAGCTATCCCGAGGAGCGCATCGAGGCGATGCTCGCGGAGTAAGTTCCTCTCAGAAGCGGAAGAGCTTCGTGAACTTGACCGCAAAAGTGCGATTCAAGAGCATCGGGAAACCGCCGAGGTCAGTCTCGCGGCCGTCGCTATAGACAACGAAGAGGTCGCTACCCGGCGGCCAAAGCGATGGGCCTTGTGAACAATCTCTCGCAGCCTTGTCTTCTCTTCTTTCGGCATCGTCCCATCACCTCGCCACTCGAAATGCTCTTCCCAGTTGTCGCTGATGAGCGGCATCAAGTGGCTGGGTATCCTAGAGTCCAGGTCCGAGAGCCGTCCGTCGATGCCGGCACAACGTAGCTTGTCGGCCGAAATGCTATCGATTGCCCGGTTGCCGCTAACGACCGCCGTCATGGCTCCAGCTGTCATCCGGTTGTCCTGCATGCAGCTGAGGATATCCTTGTATTCCGTCAAAAGCTGACGCAACGCTCTGTAGGTCTCCAAACCGTCGGATTTAATGTCGACCAACAAAATTGGCGGCGTGCCTTCCGCATACACCCGATCGCCATGTCTCTCGATTCGACGACGAAGTGGCTCCAGATACGTGTTCGTGAGAGTTTCTTCGGCGTGAAGCTTCTCTCGCTCATGGCCCACTAGCAATCTACCGTCCACGAGAAAGATGTCGACTTCAAAGCTGCAGGCGCCGTGCTCTAGCGCATCGAGTAGCGGCCTATCATTCAAGTAGCCATTATGTGCGTGAGCACAAGGCTTTGGTCCGGCCGCGCCTTCGACACCCTTCGCGAAGTTGGGAATCGTCAAGGCCTTGACTTCGGGCACGCTCAGCGACCGCATCGGACGGCGCCGTGTGTTGGTCCTGTCTATCGCGCTCGCGCCGCCGCTGATGCTCCTATACCTGCACACGACCGGTTTGGCCCGTTTGGTCGTACTCGGCTTTCTCGGTCTGACGATGCTCTCCACCGCACCCGTGATCATGGCGGTCGTACTCGAAAACGCCGGAGACAACCCGGCGGCGGCAAACGGCACCTATTTCATGATCAACTTCGCCGCACGTGCCGTCATTCTTCTCGCCGTGGGCTGGCTCGGCGACACGGTCGGGCTGCGCACCACTTACATGTGGTGCGGCGGATTCGCGCTGCTCGGGCTGCCTTTTGTCTTTCTCTTGCCGAAGAGCGTCCCCCGAGGGTAGACTCCCGCCAAATAAAGAAAGGCCAATGGGCAGCCCAGGAGAAATCGATGACAAGCTCAATGACACGACTCGCAAAGATATTGGCGGTAGCTTTCTTGACCGGCTGCACGGTTCAGGAAACGAAGGAGCCGGCCGACCTCGTTCTTCGAAATGGGAAAGTCGTCACGGTCGACGAAGCACTCCCCGAGGCGCAAGCCGTGGCGGTGAAGGACGGCAGGATTTTGGCCGTGGGAAGTGACAGCGACATCGCGGGCCACATCGCCGAAGCGACCGAAGTCATCGATCTCGAAGGCCGTCTCGCGATTCCCGGCTTCATCGAAGGTCACGGACACTTCATGAGCCTCGGCAACGCGAAGATGATTCTCGATCTCACGAAAGTCGCGAACTGGAACGAGATCGTTGCCATGGTCGGCGACGCGGCGCGCGACGCCGAGCCGGGCACGTGGATCTCGGGCCGCGGCTGGCATCAAGAGAAATGGGACGCGATCCCGCCGGGTGCGATCGACGGTCTACCCAACCACACGGGCCTGAGCGAAGTGTCGCCGGACAATCCCGTCATTCTAGGACACGCGAGCGGCCATGCCGCTTTCGCGAACGCGCGTGCGATGGAGCTCGCGGGAATCGACGCGAACACCCCCGATCCTGCGGGCGGGACGATCGTCAAAGGATCTGATGGGGATCCAACAGGAGCGCTCCGCGAAACGGCGCAAAGGCTCGTGCGCAAAGTCTTTCAGGACTATCTCAACCAGCGCTCTCCCGAAGAGCAGCGCGCAGGCGCCGAACGGCAGGTCGAGCTTGCGAGCCGAGACTTAATTTCAAAAGGCATCACGAGTTTTCACGATGCAGGCGTCAGCTTCGGGACGATTGATTTTTACAAAGAGATGGCCGAGGCGGGAAAGCTCCCCCTGCGACTCTACGTCATGGTGCGGGGCGAGTCGAACGCGGCGATGGACGAGCAGCTTCCCGCGTACAAGATGACGAACGCCTATGACGGCCACTTGACGGTGCGTTCGATCAAACGGCAAATCGACGGCGCCCTTGGCGCTCACGGCGCCTGGCTTCTCGAGGACTACGCAGATCACGATTCGGCCGGTCTCGTTCTCGAGACCGTCGAAGATATCGCCGGCACGGCGGAAGTCGCGATCAAGCACGGCTATCAAGTCAACACCCATGCTATTGGCGATCGCGCAAACCGTGAAGTGCTCGATATCTACGAGAAAGCGTTCGCCGCCGACGCGAGTGGCGGTAAAGAGCTGCGCTGGCGGATCGAGCATGCGCAGCACATCGATCCCGACGACATCCCCCGCTTCTTCGAGATCGGCGTCATCGCAGCCATGCAAGGCATCCACTGCACCTCGGACGCGCCGTGGGTCTACAAGCGCCTCGGTGACGAGCGCGCCGAATCCGGGGCTTACATGTGGCGCGACCTCCTGGACGCAGGCGCCATCGTCACGAACGGCACCGATGTCCCCGTGGAAGATGCCGACCCGCTCGCGAGCTTCTACGCCACCGTCACACGCATCTCGAAAGACGGCAGCGCTTTTTTCCCCGACCAAGCGATGACGCGCGAGGAAGCGCTCGAGTCCTACACGCTGAGCAACGCCTACGCCGCGTTCGAGGAAGACGTCAAAGGCTCTATCACGCAGGGAAAGTATGCCGACATCACCGTGCTCTCGAAAGACATTTTGACCATACCCGCCGAAGAGATCCTCGAAACGGAAGTCGTCTACACGATCGTAGGTGGCGACGTCCTTCACACGCCGTGAAGCGCGACATCGATCTTCTCCGCCGCATTCTGCTCCGTCTCGAAAACGACAGTTCGAATATGCGCGGCACTGACGACGACGGCGAAGATCCGCAGACGCTCCACTACCACATCCAGCTGCTGCACGACGCCGGTCTCATCGTCGCCGACGAGCTCGTCCCCGGCCAATGGTGGCCGGAGCGGATCACGTGGGCGGGTCATGAATTTCTAGATCTCGCCAGGAACGATATCTCGTGGAACCGAGCCAAAAGCAACGTCGAGTCCAAGGTAGGCTCCGCTCCCTTCGGTATCGTTCAGGAGCTTCTTGCCCGCGACATTCGTAACGCTTTGAGCTCGGCGCGAACGAGAAAGAAGTAATACTGCGAATGTCCTCGCCAGAGGACATTTTTGAGTCAACGACGTCATGGCCGATCCACATCGTTATGCCGACCGCAACATTGCTCTCCGAGGTAAAGTCATCGAGAGCTATTCCGTTGCCGGCACCGGCTTCTATCGCTTAGAAGGCACGACCGGGCGCCTCTGGATTTTCTCGTCTAAAGGAGTGCCGCGAAAGGGCGCACGAGTGGAAGTCAAAGGAAAGATCCGTGACGGCTTCGATCTGACCTCGGTGGGAGGTTTCCTGAGCCTGCCCGAGTCGATCCGCGAGCGCATCGAGTCGGGCCTGCTAATGGTGGAGAGGTCGCACAAGGCGAGAAGCTGACCACGCATCGCGCGGCGCATGACGGCAGTACAGTAAACTGCACTACTCGGTAGTGCAGGAACTCCCCTATTCAGTTCTGACTCACGCCCAGAAGATCCTTTAGTCGGAGCGCCGGGTCGCCTATTAGCTGATAGAGAGACAGCATGGCGCGCGTGCCTCCGAGCAACGCGAACTCCTGGAGCGAAACTACGATCGCATCACCCAGAAGCATGTCCCTATGACCAAAGGAGGCAAGGAAGAAACGTTCTGCGACCACACCCGCTTGTCCGTTCTTCGACAGGCCTGTCGGCGACCAAACGGCAATGGCGCCTCCACGGGCCTTTTGCACGAGCTCGGCAGCAAGAGGCGTAAAGCCGGGAATCCCGAAACGGCCGACCGAGCAGGTCATGAACGTCACGATGGGATAGTTCTGGGGGATGTCCCGCCGGATGTTGAATTTGGGGTAGCGGCGGCTCCTTGGCCGGCCTAAGAATAGGTCTGCCAAACCAACCGTCTCCAGAGGGGGACAAGGAGCCACCATGCCAAGGAAATCAAAGAAGCCAGTAAGAAAGCAAACGCACTCGCCTACGGGCAAGGTAGTTGGCCAAGTCGGTCAGATACTGCTACCGATGATAGCTGGGATCGCGGCCACGAAGGCGGACCTGACGGAATGGGTGTACGAGCAAGGACTGACCGCATTGCACCTACTCCTGAGAGAGGACGCGGAGAAGATCGCGGGGCCGAAGGGCAAGCACGAGAAGGAGCGAACTCATAACCACTGGGGGAGCACGGATGGGGAGCTGAGCTTCGGCGGTCGTCGAATCCAAGTGTCGCGACCTCGAGTTCGTTCGAAGTCGGGCGAGGAGGCGTCGCTTCCACACTTCGAAGCCTTCCGCGAAGAAGACCCGCTTCCGGAGCGAGTGCTGAACCAGATCTTGGTGGGGGTATCGACCCGAAATTACGAATCGAGTCTGGACAAACCCTCGGCGAAGTTGAAGTCTCGTGGCACGAGCAAGAGTGCCGCCAGCCGTCACCTCGTGAGCCAGACGACTAAGAAGCTCGAGGAATACCTATCTCGGAGGCTAGAGGAGTTCGAGCTTGCGGCACTAATGATGGATGGCCTTGAGGTGGCCGGACAGACCGTCGTCGTAACTCTCGGTATCACAATAGATGGAACGAAGGTGCCCTTGGGTATATGGCTGGGCTCGACGGAAAACTCTCGGGTGTGCACCGCGATGTTGCAGAACCTTCTCGAGCGGGGATTGCGGATCGACGAATCGATTCTCTGCGTAGTGGACGGAGGCAAAGGGATCCGCAAAGCACTCGTCGACGTTTTGGGGGATCTCGCGGTTATCCAAAGATGCCAGCTCCACAAACTCCGAAATCTTCGCTCGTACCTTCCCAAGTCCCGTCACGCCTACGTGCTCCAGACAATGAAGGAAGCGTACAAATGCAAGAGTGCCGACAAGGCGCGCAAGCGACTTCAGGCATTGGTGTCGTGGCTCGAGCGAAACGGCTACGACGAAGCTGCCGGAAGCCTTCGCGAAGGGATGGAAGAGACCCTCACGGTTGTGAAGCTCGCTCTACCCGAGTTACTTCGCAAATCTCTGGCCACGACAAACGCCATCGAGAATCTCAACGGCACCATCCGCAGAGTCTCGAGAAACGTCAAGCGGTGGAAGAGTCCTTCCATGATTCGCCGATGGACCGCTCTCGGCGTCGTCACGGCGGAGAAAAAGTTTCACCGTATCAAAGGCTATCGCCATATGGGCGCTCTCGTTCACGCGCTTAGAAGCAAACAGAAATCTCTTGACAGCGATGAGGTTGCTGCCTAAGAGTATTCACAGGTGCCGCCGCTACCCGACCAAATTCAACAGCGGCCAGGACATCTCCTAGTTCTGATTCGCAAGATACTCGACGTCCGAAATCAGAAGCAGCGACTCGTCCGCCAAGCGGTCGAGTCCGCCATTCCCAAAGTAGTGGACGTGTCCGACGCCTTCATGCAGCGCCGTGAAGAGTTTGAGTCTCGCGGCCTCGCTCGTGAGTTGCGAGAGATAGATGCGATCGACATCGTAGCCCGGTGGGATGAAGCCAACTAGCCTTTCGGCGTCTCGTGGAAAGTTGGACCGCGCGTCAGCGTTATCCGCGAGCATCAGAACTCGGTTCGCCCACGGGCCGGAGCCGCCGCTCTCGTAGCGTCGAACCTTCTCAACATAATCGAGAAGCTCGTCATTCGTGAGCACCGGGATCCTCCCCACCGCGATCTCGGGGATACCATCGTCGCCAACGACGTCCGCGAACGCGTTGTCTGAGGCGAAGAGCCCCTCCGGTGTTCCTACCATGAGTGGTGGGAACAGATTGCCGCCGAGCTTCCAATAGTCGTGATGGTCGAAGTGACCGTTGCCGGCGATTGGGACATATCGAGGCGCGCGGCGCCACTCTTTATAAGCGTAGACGAGGAATGCCTTCACAGCTTCGGGAGTTTCCAACCCATAGCCGAACTCATCATAGACGTCCTCTAATTCGACGACCTTGGTACGGAGGCCGTTCCGCCTGCGGAGCTTGGCGAGCTCGTTCGCACCTTCGAGAAGCTCGGCAGGCACGATCACGAGATAGTCGGCACGGTTACGCTTGCGGCGAAGCCTGGATTTGGTATCGGGCGTAATGGCAACAGGTGTTTTGATCCCGGCCGTCGACGCCGCTAGATAGGGTGTCTCTCGTCGACGAGCCTTGAAGCTGGCGCGGTAGAAAGCTCCGTCCGCCTCTACATTCACGCGATCGAGCACACGAGGACGACGGGGGTTCGAGAGCTCGAGCACGGTGATGGACGGATCGGTGAATCCCCCGACAGTGACGCTAGCGTTATCAGCGCTCCCGAAGAAAAGCTCGGAGCCTCGCGCTTCATAGCGGCGCGGGTAGCTCAGGTCGAAACCATCGACGTAGAAGATGCTATAGGCCACGCCGGGATCGCGTTTGCCGACGACCTCGACGGTGTTCTCGCCTTCTACGAGATAGCTCGACGGGATCGAGAATCTGGCCTCATGTTTGCTGAAGCCCATCCAACTAGATTCGCCAACGGTGTAACCGTTCAGGCTGACCACGACGAAATGCTCATCCGGGATCCCGACCGTCGTCGCGCCTCTGAGATGCACGACCAACTCGGCGGCTGCGTTCGTCGTCGCGAGACCATCTACGTTCAGATCGAAACGCCTCGTACCGTAGGTCGGATCCTCGCTCGTCACGAACTGCCAGTACCAATAATCCGCTCCTGGCTCGTGTGGAACGCTAACGCCGCCGAACTTGTTCTCCTCGCGATGCGTCGTCGCGATGAAGCTCTGTCCAGAAGTGGCGCTCACGCCACCGGCCCTCATCTTCGTCATCGTCACCCCGCGACCGACACGGAGCGTATAGATGTTCTCAGATGCGTAAACGTCGTCGATGGCCTCCCCGTAGAAGTAAAGGCCCGTATCGCCAGGCGCGGGCGTCCAGGCGACGCGGTGTCCGAGGTTCTCGAGATGGAGGTGGTTTCTTCGAATCAGTCTCGTGCTCTGGTCGAGCCCGAAGCCAAAGACTTCGGCAATCCTCGCCGCGTCGACGAAGTAGAGCCCACTCTCCTTCACGTGGATCCTGATCGCGGACGCGAATTGCGACTTCCTCGAGGAGCGCTGCTTCTTTTTGGCGCGTTGTTTGGCCAAACGCCGCAGGACGCTCGCTCTGGGCTTCCGGACCCGGCCTTTGCCGTTCGATGAGAGCTCGACATTCGCTGCGCCCACGGTACCTAGCGGGACATCATAGGGACCATGCACCCTCACGCCGCCATTGTTCTCGATTTCCGCCAGCGCGTAGGTGAGACGACTGCCGAGGCTCGCTCCCGGGTCGGCCAGCTTGTAGGTGCCGCCCTGCGGCTGCATCAACCCTTGGACGAGCTCCGTATTGACCAAGGCCCATTGGCGCCCACCCCAGTCGTATCGCAACAAGTAGAAGCCGAGCGTTCCAATTTCGGATGACGTTTCCCAGAGGATCGAGACACGTCCGCCGTCATCGATCGCTACGAGCGAAGCGATCGTGGCTAGCGTGAACTGATCGACCGTGTCGGTCACCGTCGCGGTCGCGGGAACGGGATTCGATTTGCTGCGGACGCTCACTGTATTCACGATTTGCGTGATCGCGGGATCGAGCGGGCTGTTTACGATGATCTGAAACGTCACCGTCATGCTCTGCCCGGCCCGGAGAGCGAAGTCGTCGGCCGTGGTCACGAGATTGGCGGGCGTCCCGTCGTCGAGCGGATAGGGCGCCGCCGGCGCGTTCGTTTTCGTTATCGGGGCAGGACAGGTCGCGGAAACGACGATGTTGTCGAAGAAAAATTCACCTTTGAAACCGGTGCTGTAAAACTGGATGGTCGTCGCGGCACTGAGAGAAGCGTCCGGAATCGTAAACGTCCCATTCTGATAGGTAAGTCTTCGACGGGCCCAAAGGTCGTAATGGTGGAGCCGCCCACAACGGCGACCGTTATCGAATCGGTCGGGTCAAAATTCTTGCGGAGGTAATCGAAGCTGACCGTGGCGCTCGAGCATTGAAATAGGTCGACGTCACGTTGGATGCCGTTGTTCTTCTTCTTGATGTGAAGCCGCTGGCTGCTCTGGTCCTCCTTGATCGTGACGTCTTTTTTGGCAGGATCACCGTCGTCGTTGACCTCGATCCAGTCGGATGCCCATCCCGTCCCGCCGTTATAGGTCTTCGTCTCGAAGTCATCCGTAGCGGACACGACGATGGGAGAGACCGTGGCCGTTGTGCTTTGAAGAACGTAGTTCGTGCCCGGAGGCAGCGGATCGTTCACCCGAACCTCGAACTGTCTCTCCCCCGAAGTGTTCGTGATCCCAATCGTGTAGGTGACGATTTGTCCGGCGTTCACGGTACCACCGCCACAGCCAGGACTGGCGCAACTCGAAGACTTCGTGGCGCTGAACGCCGTTGGTCGGATGAATCCGAAATCATTCCCCGTATCCGAGCTCCCATAACCCGTGAAGCTCGCCACTTCGACGTTGTCGGTGGTCAAGCTCCCGCCCGATGGCAGCGTTCCGGTGTCGATTTCCATGACGAAATCGCCGTCTTGAGCGGCGAGCAAGAACGTGTACTCGCCGTTGGCGTCGGCGACCTTCGTTTCGAGAAGCGTATCGCCCCCGTCGACCATCCCGTCGCCATTATTATCGTCATAGAGCCGGACGGTGACGCCGGGCTCGCCCTGCTCACCGAGACCGGGCTCGTAGACTTGGTTCGAGTTCACGTCGACATAAACGGTGCCGCTTACCGTGTTCGTCAGCGCGGGCGGCGTGTCGAAAAAATCGTTGCCCGTATGCGATTCGACGGCGACCACCGTGATCGTGCCGATCGTGTTGCAACCGTTCCCGGTGGCGCACGCGCCCGCCGCGGTGTCGATATCGGCAATGCTGCCGTGGCCCGCCAGGTCGGTCTCGACGACGACGTAGTCACCGGGGACAACTCCGGGAAACTCGTAGCGGCCATCCGCCAATGTGACGGCGGTCTCCTCGAGCGTGTCGCCCGCGGATAAGGTGCCGTCGCCGTCGTTGTCCAGATAGAGCTGCACCGTGACACCGCTGAGAGCGGTGTCACCAGCTGTGAAGCCACCGCTCCCGTCGTTGTCCGCATAGACGTGCCCGGAAATGAGCGCGGCGATGGTGCCTCCGGCCGTCGACGTCAAAGTCTCGGTGGACAAGTCTGGCAGCGTATAGGTAACCGAGGCCGTGTTCTCGATGCGGTCGCCTTTGCCGCCGCCAATCACCTCCGCGCACAAGAACACCGTGAAGGTTGCACCGGGCGCGACACTCGGGACGGTTTGCCAAACGGCTTGTGTCGTGCTCGAGGACCCGAGATCGTAGGCCGGTCCCGAAAGTGTCCCGTCGTAGCTCGAATAGGGACAGTTGGCGGTCGCGGGATCGCCCGCATCGGTGGGATCGACGACGAGCCTCAGCCGCGAAGTATCGTCCGGGGTGTCGGTCAGCATGACGTTCGTCAGCGGGTTGGGAGATGTATTCGTATAAGTGATCTGGTAGCCGATGACGTCGCCCACAGCGAGGCTTCCACCGATTCCGCCTTGACCGTTGACGTAAACAGACTGCTTCAGAAGATTGGCGTTCGCATTCATTATGGAGCACTGGTGCGCCGGCTCGTAATATCTCCACGGGTTGTCCTTCCCCGCGACGTCGCTGGTGTCTCCACCCGTACTGTCGAGGCACAACGTGTCATCGCTCATGCTCGCGATGAAAGCCGCCGCATCGGTGATGCGGAAGGTGATGCTCGCGGTCTCGAACTCACCAAGGCGGCGAGCTCCGTGCACGTAGCGAACCGAGTTCGTGCCGGCCGGCAGCGGACTCGACATCGAGAGGCTGTAGCCGGCCGAGGTCGCGACCGAAGTATTCTGGATGGCCCCTTGCGTGGTCGCGGGCGTGACCGCCCCGCTAGCGCCGATCTTCGCGTTGACCGTGGCGATACGCTGCCACGGTCCGACACACGTCACGTCGTCCTCGAAGTTTGCGCTGCCGGAACAATCCGGATTGTAGTCGTTCGTGTAGTAGGTGTCCGGGCCGGCGACCATCGATCCGACGACGGCCCAGGTCGCGCCGCTATCCGTGCTGACAACGGGGGTATTCCCTTTGCCCCCATTGCCCGATAACGCGTTCCCGGTGCCAAAAGCGTCGAGCTGTCGGTGATCCCACAAGTTCCAAACGACGGCGGGCTTGGTCTGCGGCCCGGTCGGCGTAAGGTCCGTCAGCGGCGTCGCCAGCAGGGCCGTCAAAGAATCGGTGCTATAGAAGATCCCCGTGTCCTGCTGCACTTCGTTGACAAAGCCTTCGCCGAGGCGCGTCGATCCCGCCGCCGGCACATAGCCGACGGCGCCGCGTACGCCAAAGCCGTCATAGGTGGCGTCCGTGTCCTGGGCGCCAACGGGGGCATAGCTCCCATCGCTGAGAGGTTGGACGAATTCCGCGCCCACGACCTCGACCCCCGCGGGAACGTAGAACGTCATCCACGCCGCGTGGCCCGAGTCCGAGCCCGTATCTGCGGGAGTGGTCTCGAGAATTAACGTCAGAACGTCACCGTTCTGGTAGCCATCAGCAATAACGGAAAGGCTTCCTGGATCCACGAAGACGCGGTTCGTGAGCGACCCAACATAGTCGGCCCAGACACGGCCGACGACCCCGACCCCGACCGCGGCAACGAGAACCCAAAGAACCGCTCTGAGCGGACGCCTTGCTCTCGCAGCCGTTTTTGATGGAAAAATATTCACGCGCTAGCCTGAACTTATCGACAGATTGGGGTGAACGAACCGTTAGTGCAAAATCTATTCCGACAAAAGAGCATCCCGGCATACCTCCGTAAGCACAAGTATCAAAACCACTTAAGCGGCCTGCCCGGTCCGAAGCGCGAAAAGCTAAATCGCGATCGTAGTGTTTTCACTCCAGGTGACTCATGAGCGCACGCTTTCTTGCTACTCGGATGGGTGCTCGCCGAAGCTTTAGGCAGACGGGCTTGCCTCGCCGAAGCTTTAGGCGGACGGGCTTGCCTCGCCGAAGCTTTAGGCGGACGGGCTTGCCCGCCGAAGCTTTAGCGAAGGCGGGCCCAGTCACCCGAAGCGACGGGCGTAAAACCGGGCGGCGGCGGCGGCGCGTGCACATAGATCTCGGCTTCGCGCGAAAGCTCTTCCAGGAACACTGTCTCCCGCCAGTAGCCATACGGAGCTTCGACATCGTCGAGCTCCCGAAGCTTGTCGGCGTCCACTTCGAAAAGCTCGATCCAAATCGAGTGGCGCTCCGACGACGGGACGAGCATGGGATATTCGCCGTTCTCGTACATCTCGAACGGAAGCTCGACGCGCCGACTGTCCACGGGCATCGCACCTTTCAAGTGCAACTCGTGGTTGAAATAGCCGACCTTCAACGTCCCGTAGAGGGCAACGAGGGTCAAAGGCGCACCCTGCCCGCCGTACCCGCCATAGATGACGCGAAGAGAGCTTCCCGCGCCATCAATAGCCGAGCGAATGCGTTTCGCGCCGCACGTCACCCGCGGCTATCATCACGCCCGTTTCCGGATCCCGATAGGTCAGCGTGGGCGCACCCGTTCGCCAGTTCCACAGCCCCCAGGACTGCACGTCGTGGCCTTTCACACCGAGCGCCTGGAAAGTCGCCGTCGGGATACGCGCTTCGACGCGTAGCACGCCGGGATTCCTGTTGACCTCGCTCCCGGTGCCGGGAAAGTTATAGCTCCCGAAGCGCGGCTGGTCGACCGCATGCTCCGGCGACATGCCCCACACGCTAACGTTCAAGAAAACCTGCAGCATCGCCTGCACTTGCTGGTCGCCACCCGGCGTCGAGAGTCCCATGAAGGGCTTCCCGTCTTTCATGATGAGGATGGGGTTGTTGGTGTTACGCGGGCGTTTCTTGGGGTTCATGACGTTCGCGAGGCTCGGGTCGAGATTGAGCTGGCCCATCCGGCCGCCGAGACCGAATCCCCAATCTGGGACGAGCGGCGTGAGCATGTGGCCGTCGCTCTCGGTCATGGAGAATACATTCCCTTCCGCATCCATGACGTTGAGAGAGGTCGTGTCCGGAAGCGGCAGCCGCGCTTGCCCCGAGCCGAGTTCGGCAAAGACTTCGGGCGAGTCGGTGGCGACGTTTTCCATGTTCGCGGGATCGCCCCAAGGCGGCATGTCTTCAAAAGCCTTGTCGCGGTCGACGAGCTCCGCGCGCTTGCGGCCATAAGCTTTCGTATAAAGTCCGCTCGGCACGTCCACGAAATCGGGGTCGCCGATATATTTGTGGCTGTCGGCCATCGCGAGCTCGATGACTTGCGAAAGTACATGGATGTATTCGGCGGTGTTGTAGCCGAGCGCTTCGACGTCGAAGCTTTCGAGCATGTTCAGGATCAGGATGAGCCGAGGTCCTTGGGACCATCCATCACAAACATAGACGTCGTAGCCGCGAAACGTCGTATGGAGCGGCTCCATCCACCGGCTCTCATAGCTTGCGAGATCGTCGTAGCGCACGAGACCGTCATCGAAGCCTTCATAGAGCGCCGCCGCCGCGCGGGCAGGTTCGCCTTTGTAGAACGCGTCCCGAGATGCGCGGATGGCCTCGGAGCGCGACGCGCCCTTCTCGAGCGCTTTCGCTTCGGCATCCATCATGTAGCGGATGAGCCTTCCCAGGTCTTTGTTGACCATCACGTCCCCGAGCTTCTGATCGCCGACGCCATTCGGAAACCAAAACTCGACGTTGTACGGAAACTGGGTAATCGCATCCTGCTGTCTATCGAGAAGCCCCTTCTGGTGCTTGTAGAGGTGATAGCCCCCCTCAGCAATCTCGAGAGCCGGGGTCACTGCGTCCCGAAAACTGAACGTTCCGTATCGATCGAGCGTAGAAAGCCACACGTCGACATCGGCAGGTATGAGCGCGATACTCGTCGGCGTTTTTCCGTGTTCCAGGAAGTGCGCGAGCGTCGCTTTCGCGGGTGTTTTCCCCGCCCCCACCCGGGTTATGACCCGCCCTTCTTCAGCGCTATAGAGGATCAAAGGCGCCACGCCGGTCCACCCGGCATAGCCCATCTTCATGACTTTCAAGGCCATCGCGGCCGTCACGCCAGCGTCGAAGGCGTTGCCGCCTTTCTTGAAGGCCTCCATACCGGCGAGCGTCGACAGGTAGTGCCCGGTCGAGATGACGCCGCGCGTGCCCATGACGCGAGGGCGCATCGCCTCGATGCTGTCATTGTCGTAGACGTGCCCGTAGGAGCCGAACGGGCCGAGCGTCTCGAGAAGCTTGCGCTCCTGCGAAGCGGCCGCCGTCGCCAGAAGCACCATCCCAAAAAGCCATGGACGTTTCATTGCTGGACCCTCCCTTCATGAGATTTCTATCACATTTAGCCTGCCTAACCTCACTGAGCGCGTGCGCTCCATCGCCTAAAGGCGATGGGTTCACGTCGCCGACTAAAGTCGGCTTGTCCTTGCCTCGTTTCACTACTCACTGACCTTGAAAGAATCGTCGTCCTGGGGCACGGCACCCTGCAACTCTATATACTTCGCCATCACCTCATCCGTCACGTTGCCCGTTGTCACCACGAAGTAACCCCGTGCCCGTAGGTGCCGACCCCAGAACTCCTTCCGCATCCTCCGAAAGTCGCGCATCAGACGATTCGACGTCTTACCCTTGATCAACTGCATCACTCCACTTGGCGACAAATTCGGCGGCACGCTCAGCAACAGGTGCACGTGCTCAGGCCGCACATGACCCTTCAGTATTTCTATCTGGTTCCGAGCACAGATCTCCCGGATGAGATCCCGGAGACGAACCGCTACATCCCCTCTCAAGGCCGGCTTGCGGTACTTCGTGATAAATACGAAGTGATAGTTTAACTGCTACGTCGTGTGCGATGATTTACGATATCCTTTCACCTGGGGATCGTACCCCAAGCCTCCTAAAGGCGAGGGATTTCAACCATCCCCGAGTGGGACATTAATAAACACTCGGTGTCCTCCGCCGGCGTGGTATTTAATATGCTTAGTGCCACTAGGAGGTTGTCATGAAAGCCTGGCCACAAATGACGCTCGCGGGCGGCCCCGTGCAGCTCACCGATCGCACCCTTCGAGACCAATCCCGTCCCGTGCTGTATCACTACGATCCCGCCTTCATCGAGATATTCAGCCACACGTGTGACCTACTAAAGAAGATCTACCGAACGGAGTATGACGTCGTCATCATGCAGGGCGAGGCCATCCTCGGGCTCGAGGCCGCGGCCGCGTGCTTGTTGTCGCCGGGCGACAAAGTGCTCAACCTTGTCTCGGGTGTTTTCGGAAAGTGGTTCGAGCTGTTCATCGAAAAATACGGCGGCGAGACGATCGAGCTTGCCGTGCCGTACAACGAAGCGATCGACCCCGATACCGTCCGCAAAGCTCTCGAAGAAAACCCCAGCATAAAGTTTCTGTCGGTCGTGCACTCGGAGACGCCGTCAGCAACGGTCAACCCCGTCGAAGCTATCGGCGCGGTCGCGAAAGAGTTCGGCGTCCTCACGATGGTCGACACCGTGTCGGGATTGGGCGGAGAGCTCTTGAGCCCCGAGGATTGGGGGATGGACATCGCCGTCGCCGGGCCGCAGAAGTGTCTCGGGGGGCCCCCGGGGCTTTCCATGCTGTCCGTGAGCCCTCGAGCTTGGGAAGCGATGGAGTCCAAGAAAAGCCCGCTCCGAGGAAGCTTTCTCTCGATTCTCGACTGGCGCGATACGTGGATGGCCAAGAAGATCTTCCCCTATACACCGTCGGTCACGAACATCTACGCCCTGGAATCGATTCTCGAACAAGCGCTCGAAGAAGGGATGGAGGCCATGGCCGTGCGCCATGCGACGGTCGCGAAAGCCGCTCGGCGCGGTGTTTCGGCGATGGGACTAGAGCTCTGGGCGGCGCGCGAAGAGATCGCCGCGTCCTGCGTCACGGGTGCAGTGATGCCGAAAGGTGTCGACGACAAGAAGCTTCGCGGACACTTGCGCGACCGCTACGGCGTCATGATCTCGGGCGGCTACGGCGAGCTCGCTGGCAAGCTCTTCCGGCTCGGCCACATGGCTATGGCCGCGCATCCGACCTATCTCTGCGCACAGCTCGCGATGCTCGAGCGCACTCTCGCGGACCTTGGTGTGCCTGTGACTCTCGGCCAAGGCGTTGGCGCAGCGCTGACCTCGCTCGCGGACTGGGGAGAGAGCGCGTGAAGGCTCCCGTACTCGGCCTGCTCGTGCTCTTTGCCGCACCGCTTATGGAAGCTCGCGTGGTCCGCCTGCCCTGCGCAAAAGCAGCTGATAGGATGTTGGTGTGAAACGGTATGTGTTCCTGTATGCCGCGCTCGCCGCCGCGAGCGCCGAGGCTCAAGTCACCCGAGAGGCTATCGAAACGCTCGAGCGACAGCTGCTCGCCGCGCTGCCGCCCGCGAGCCCGCAAGAGGTTCGTGAGGCTGATGGGAGCTTTCGCACGGTGGCACTCGAAGTGTCACTTCCCGACGGCCGCACGATCCCAGTCTTGGTGCAGCCTCCGCCGCAATTCGAGCCTACGAAACGATGGCCCCTCCTTCTGGCGATGCATGGTGGGCCGCTTCCGAACGCGAGGTCGGCTTTACAGGGTGCTCTGCGCATGCTGCGCGTCTGGGACGTGCCGGCCGCGAGCGCCGGCATCATCGTCGTCTCTCCCGCGATGACCCATGTCGTCGCGCGCGCACCACGTACAGAACAGACGCTTCCCTACGAGATCCTTCGTCCAGAGCAAATGGAAGCTATTTTGCGCGAGGTCGCGGCACTCTATCCGATCGATCCCAACCGCATCGTCTCCACCGGGATCTCTCTGGGATCGAACTTTTCGATCGGCTTCGCCGCCTCACGGCCGGATCGCTTCGCCGCAATCGTTCCCGTCTCGACCGAAGGGGAATCGCGTGAGCACCTACTGCGGAACCTGATGCACGTTCCGACGTTCGTGCTCGAAGGAAAGCTCGACCGCAACATTCGCAGCATCCAAGGTCCGCGCGCGCTGGAGCGGATCCTGGAAAGTTTCGAGTACAACATCGTCTATCGCGAGATGTCGGATC
Organism: Candidatus Marinacidobacterales bacterium; assembly: GCA_965197495.1. GTDB lineage: Bacteria > Acidobacteriota > Vicinamibacteria > Marinacidobacterales > SMYC01 > SMYC01. The sequence goes on along the minus strand of OZ240210.1, from coordinate 5,640,023 downwards.
GGTCCCATGAGGGTTTCGCCGAGCAATATCCCGAGGTGCTTCGCTGGCTCGCCGAACGGCCGCGCAACCCTTATCCAAGGGTAGTGTTGCGCGTCCCACACCATGGCATCATGCCGCTCGCACGCCGCGTTCACTGGATCGAGTCCGACACGCGCCGGGGAATTGTGCGGGCGCGTGTCACGTCCCGCACGCGCATCGACATCACCGCGCGATGGATACGGTCGCTCCGGGTGTTCCTGACGGACCACCTGATCGATCTGGACGCACCCATCGAGATCCATATCAATGGCGAACGCGTATATCGCGACATCGTCGAACGATCGCTCGAGCTCGCGGACAAGGACGCGGGTGAGCGCGGCGATCCCGGCCGTGTCTATGCCGCGTCGTTGCTCGTCCACGTACCAACGAGCGTCGCGATCCTCGGAAAAAGCGCGCGCCTTTTCCGAGTCGCTCGAGCCGAGCCACCCAGAGGGCGTACTTTCCTTCTGGGAAATGTACGCCCAGCGCTCTATCGAAGATCGCCTGCCGCCGCTCGGCATCACAGGCCACATCGTGCCAGGAGATCTCGGAGGCGAGCTCGCAGCACTTCGCGTCGATGCCATCGAGGACGGGAGCGTCTTCGACAAAGTGGGGCTGCAAGAAGGTGACTTGCTTTTGGAAGTCGACGGCGAGCCATTCTTCAACGACAGCACCGTTTTCGAGCTTCGCGCGTGGCTCGTCCGCGAGCTCGACGCTCGTCCTCGAACGATCACTTTGCGCGTTCTTCGACGGGGCGCCGAGCTCGCGCTCAATGCGACCGTTTCGCTGGAACCGTTTTAGAAGAAGCTCATCTTCAAGGCGACGTTCGCCGTGAACCCGTCGAGCCGGTTTTGGAGACGTCCTGCGCCTCCAATGAAACGGTAGCCGCCCCCGACACTGAACCGGAATGTTTCCGAGATGTTACGTCGTTGAAACTGAACGCCTCATAGCGTAATCTCCCTTCTTCGCCACGGGTGCAACGTGAGAGAGGTCACGACCAAATGTCTATCGCAAAAGTGAGAAATAGCCACCAGCTTTGGCAGCTTTGGGTCCTGGCGCTTGCCGCTACATGGGCCTGCCAGCCCGTCCATGCGCCCGAAACAAGCCCGAGGTCCGCCGCGGAACCGCCGCCGGGCGCCGTCTGGGAGGGCGAGGCCTTCACCTTCCACAAAATCCGTGACGACATCTACCACGCCGTCGGAACCGGCAACCTGACCGTCGGATGCAACGGCAGCGTCATCATCAATGAAAACGACGTCCTGCTCGTCGACTCGCACCTGACGCCGGCCGCCTCTTGGGCGCTTATGCAAGAGCTCGAGAACATCACCGACAAGCCCGTGCGCTACGTCATCAATACCCATTTTCATTTCGACCACGTGCACGGCAACCAAGCCTTCGGTGACGACGTCGAGATCATCGGACACAAATACACGCGCGAACAGCTCGTCGCGGGAGCTTCCAAGGAAGGCCGCGCGTGGGAGATGTTCGTCGTCGAAGGGATCCCGCAACGCATCCAGCAAGCCGAGAGCAAGCTGGAAACCGCAATCGACGCGACCGACACCGACGCCGAAGCGGAAGCTCGCAAGCAGCTCGCCGTGCATACGAATTATCGAGACGCGACGAACGCGATCGTCGCGACGCCACCGACGATGACCTTGACGAAGCAGATGACGCTCACCCGCGGCGGGCGCGAGATCCAGCTGTGGTTTTTCGGCCGCGGTCACACCGGCGGCGACGTTGTCGTCTACCTACCCGAAGAGAAAGTCATCGCGACGGGCGATCTGGTCACCAACGGCATCGCTTATATGGGCAACGCCTATTTGAGCGAGTGGGCCGATACGCTCGACGCGGTCAAAGAGCTCGACTTCGACGTCGTCTTGCCCGGCCACGGCGCTGCCTTCGAGGGCAAAGAGAAGATCGCGCACTTCCAGGCCTACCTCCGAGACCTATGGACGAATATCGTCGCGAAGCACGAAGCCGGCGTCAGCGCGGACGAGGCAGCGAAAACGATCGACCTAACGAGCCACGCCGAGCACTTCTCCCAAATCGAGGGCCCCGGCGTACACCCGCACGCCGTCGAGCGCGTCTACGCGCTTCTCGACGGCACCGAACAGTAGCTGGTAGCAGGTAGCTGGTGGAACCAGCTGGCAACAGCCAGCTGCCTCAACGCGAGACGCGGCCGAGCGCCCACGCGGCCTGCTCGCGGACATCAGCTTCTTCGTCCTGGAGCGCGTCTCCGAGTGCTTTGACCGCACGTCCGTCCGCGATCTTGCCGAGCGCCCACGCGGCTTGCTCACGCACATCCGCGTCCACGTCGGAAAGTGCCTGTTCGAGCCCGCCCCGTGCACGGGAAGATTCGATTCTCCCGAGCGCCCACGCCGATTGCTCGCGCACATCGGGGCTTTCATCACCGAGCGCTTTGACGAGCGCATCAACCGCGCTCCCGTCCTCGATGCGGCCGAGTGCCCACGCCGTTTGCTCGCGCACGTCGTCGCTCGAGTCTTCCATCGCAACGATGAGCGCCCTTGTCTTCGATCTTACCGAGCGCCCAGCTCACCTGTTCCCGCACGCGCGCGTCGCCGTCCGCGAGAGCCTTCGAGAGTGCGGGGACGGCCGTCCGCGCGTCGAGCTTCCCGAGCGCCCAAGCGGCTTGCTCGCGAACTCGGGCACTGGTGTCCTGGAGCGACGTGGCCAAAGCATGCTAAATTTTTAGCGCACCAAGAGCTCCGTGTCAACTAGGCTGAAGTTCCTTGGTCGAATGAACCCACTGACAGTGTGAATCCCCAATGATTACGCGTCTTTAGGGACGCCGAGAGGCTAATTTTGGGATGCAATATGTAGGCATGTCTAAAGCCTTTTATAGTTTGATATATATTGATATATAGGCTATTATGGTGGGCATGCATACCCACATCATCCCCAATCGCAACTCTACCCCCGCGGTCCTGCTGCGTGAGTCCTATCGGGTGGGCGGAAACGTCCGCAAGCGCACGCTCGCTAACTTGTCCAAATTGCCCATGGACGCAGTCGACGCCATCCGACGCATTCTCAAAGGGGAAAAGCTCGTCTCGGTTGAAGTCGCCTTCAAAATCGTCGAGAACGGCTCCCGACACCATGGCCACGTCGACGCGGTGCTCAGCGCCATGAGACAGCTCGGTTTCGAAAAGCTCGTTGGTTCTCGACACTCACCAGAGCGGGATTTGGTCGTGGCCATGGTAGTCGCCCGGATCCTCGAACCGCAGTCGAAGCTGGCGACTAGCCAGTGGTGGCACACAACCACACTGCCCGAAATCCTGGGGGTGAGCGATGCCCGCGAAGACGATCTCTATGCCACCATGGACTGGGTTCTCAAACGCCAGGAGGTCATCGAAAAAAAACTCGCGGCGCGCCATCTCCAAAACGACGGCCTGGCGCTCTATGACCTAACCTCAAGCTACTTCGAGGGTGTGAGTTGTCCGATCGCCCGCCTCGGATACGACCGTGACGGCAAGAAAGGTAAGCTGCAGATCAACTACGGTCTGCTGACCAACGAACGCGGCATCCCCGTGTCGGTATCGGTCTTTGAGGGCAACACGGGCGATCCCAAAACGCTGTTGCCTCAGGTAGAAAAGGTGCAAGAGCGCTTCGGCATCGAGCAGTTTGTGATGGTGGGCGACCGCGGAATGATCACCCAGACCCAGATCGACGAGTTGCGGGAGATGGACGGTGTCGACTGGATTACCGCTCTGCGTCCCGAACCGATTCGCAAGCTCATCAACGATGGGGTGCTCCAGATGGGGCTATTCGACGAGCGGAATCTGTTTGAGGTGACGCACCCGGATTTCCCCAACGAGAGGCTGGTCGCTTGCCGCAATCCGGAGCTGGCCGAGAGGCGGCGTCACAAGCGCCGTGCTCTGCTCGAAGCGACCTGCAAGGAGCTGGAGAAAGTTTGTCGGATGGTCGAGCGGCGCCGTTTGCAGGGCAAGGAGGACATCCGTGCTGCAGTGAAAAAGCTCCTCAACAAGTACAAGGTCGGCAGGTACTACAGGCTCGACATCCGTGACGACGGTTTCGACTTCGAGCTAGACGAGACAACGATGGATGCCGACGCCTCGCGCCTCGCCAACGGCAACTCTGAGCTCGCCAACAAACGGCTCCAGCGGTGGAAGCGACACATGGGGACGATCGCTAAGCAGTTCGGAGGGATTCGCCAACGGATCGGGCGGGGTCAGCTGCATGGTAAAGATAAAATCGGTGTGCGGGTAGGCAGAGTTCTCAACAAGTACAAAGTCGGCAAGCACTTCAAGCTGGACATTCGCGACGACAGCTTTAGCTTCGAAATCGACGACACAAAGGTCACTGCGGAAGCTGCCCTTGACGGCATCTACGTGATCCGCACCAGTCTTGCTGAGCAGCGGATGAAAACCGACGACACAGTGCGCAGCTACAAGTTGCTGACCCAGGTCGAGAGGGCGTTTCGTTCCTTCAAGAGCATGGACCTAAAGGTGCGGCCGATTCGTCACCGGCGCGAAAACCGAGTCCGGGCGCACGTCTTCTTGTGCATGCTGGCCTACTACGTCCTGTGGCACATGATGGAGGCTTGGCGGCCGCTGCTATTCTCTGACGAGGACCAGCAGGCGAAGGCCAGGCGTGACCCGGTTGCTCCGGCGAAGCGCTCCGAGGCCGCCCTGCGCAAGATACAAACCAAGAAGCTTGACGATGGGAGTCGAGCTTCCAGCTTCCGCACGCTGCTGCGCCTTCTCAGCAACATCGTCCGAAACAAATGTCGGCGACCGGAAGCCGGACCCGACGAGCCCACCTTCGATGTCACGACAACTCCGGACTCGAAACAGCAGAGAGCCTACGACCTGCTCAAAGGTATCACCGTGTAGACAGAAGCCAGCACCATTGATTCCAACTATCTCATTGGATCAACACCGGATCTTGGCTTTTTCAGCCAGGAACTTCAGTCTAGGAGGCCAAGAGGGTCTGCATCAAAGCTGGCATTGCTTGTGGTACGCTCCTCGCCATGCTTCGAGCCGTCCTCTTCGCCGTTCTCGTCATGCTTTCGACAGGGATTTTTCCCGCGGTGGCTACAGGCCAGAGTCACAAAATCATTTTCGATACCGACTTTATTTTGCCGCCAGGCGATGACGGTCTGGCGCTTCTTCTCGCGCTCCAATCTCCGGAGCTCGAGATTCTCGCCGTCACGACCGTCGCCGGTAACGAGAGCGTCGAGCGCGCCACCGCGGACGTCTTGTGGCTTCTCGAGTCCGTCGGGCGTACGGAAATCCCCGTTTATCAGGGCGCCGACATGCCTTGGGTCCACGAGAGAAGCGACTTTGCCGTCGACCATCACGGGAAGTGGTACTCGAACGACGCCCCTCCCCCGCCGCCTGGGGGCCATGCACAGAAGAAAGTCGAAAAAGAGACGGCCGTCGAGCTCCTCGTCCGTTCGGTCCTGGCAAGTCCCAACGAAATCACCATCGTCGCGATTGGGCCGATGACGAACGTCGCCACGGCCATCCGGCAAAACGCCGCCTTCGCCGAGAGCGTCCGCGAGCTCCTCATCATGGGAGGCGCCGTCGCCTCGCTCCTAGACGGCGCCGGCAACATCACGCCGAACGCCGAGTTCAATTTCTGGGTCGATCCCGAAGCCGCTCGCGTCGCGCTCCGATCCGGCATCCCAATCATGCTCTCTCCGCTCAACGTCTCACGCAAAACCGCGTTGACGAAGGAGTGGTACGAGAAAATGGTCGCCTCGGACACGGCCATTACCCGGCTCCTGAGGACAACGATGGGGCCACGGTTCGACCGCGATCCGGATCGCGTCTGGCTCATGTACGACCAAGTCGCCGTGGGAAGTTTGATCGACCCGACGCTCGTGATGACCGAAGAGCTCTTCGTCGACGTCGACGACAACCACGGCGTGAGCTATGGGACCTCCGTCGGCGGCACCGAGATTTGGCCGGGCGCCGAAGGAGCTCACAAGATGAAAGTTCAGCATGACCTCGACTGGCGCCGTTTCATCGAGATGTTCGTCGAAAGAATGAACGCGCCCGTAGGTTCCGCTTCTACTAGCCCTTAGTCTTGTTTTGTTCGACACCGCGCTCTTCATCGAAGCGAATGTCGGCGTCTATGTCGCGGGCCCGGTATCGAGGCCGATCTTCGACCGACTTCGCATCTCACGCGAAAAGCTCGCTTATATTCTCGATGCGACCGCTGCTCCCATCGCAACGCTCATCCCCATCAATTCCTGGGGCGCCTATCTCCTCGGCTTGCTTGAGGCACAGAACGTCGAAAACCCTCTGCGCGCGCTCGCGGGCTCGGTGCCCCTTCGATTTCTATCCGATCCTGACCGTGCTGGTCGCGCTTACGACCATCGTTACCGGTCGAGATTTCGCCGCGATGCGTAAAGCCGAGCACCGGTTGCGCGACGAGGGAAAGCTGCTTCGCGACGGCGCCGAACCGCTCGTGGCCACCGAAGTCCTCATGCTCGAGGCCAAGGGCGGCGTCCCCCCGCGCGCGAGGAACATGGTGATTCCTGTGCTCACGATGCTCATGACCGTCTTCGCCGGGCTCTACGCCACGGGCGGCGGCAATCTCATCGCCGGTGATGGTACGACTGCGGTATTTGGGGCACTCGTCGTCACGCTTCTCGGTGCGAGCTTCTTCTATCGCGCGCAGGGGCTTCTCACTCTTTTTGAGCTCACCGATCTCTTCATGCGGGGCGTCGGCGGCCTCTTTCCCATCGTCCTCCTGCTCATGCTCGCTTTCGTGATCGGTGATACTTGTCAGGCTCTGGGAACGGGGCTCTACATCGCGCAGATCACGGATAGCGGACTTCCCACCTTCGTGCTTCCGGCGATGCTATTTCTCGTTTCCGCGATCATGTCTTTCTCGACGGGAACGTCATGGGGAACGTGGGCCATCATGTTCCCCATCGCCATCCCGATGATGACGGTCTCAGGGCTTCATCCAGGCCTCACGATCGGCGCCGTCCTGGGTGGAGCCATATTCGGCGATCACTGCTCGCCCATCTCCGACAGCACCATCATTTCATCGATGGCCGCGACCACCGATCACATCGCCCACGTGCGCACCCAGCTCCCCTACGCGCTGAGCGTCGCCGCCATGTGCCTCGTTCTCTACACGATCCTTGGCCTGATTCTCTGAGCTCTCAGCTCGACGTGGATCGGACCGCACTCACGAGCTCGTCGTAGGCCACCACCCCGCCGTGAACCGGCAGGATGCGGTCTACCCTCAAGTTGCGCTGTTCGATGTTCTCCAGCAGGTTGGTCGCGAACGGCTGGAAATCGCGCCCCGGACTGAACGCATCGGCTTGGACGAGCAATCGTTGCCGAGGGAGGTACGCCATTAGCATTGTATCGGCGTGCGGGTTGTCCGCGATGTGATAGAGCTCTACACGCATCGAGTCGTCTTCGTAGCTCTTCTCGTCGTCGACCGTCTCGAGCGTCAGCGCCTTGGGATTGCGGGCAAGGGCGTCTTGCGCGATCGTGCTCGTCCTTTCCGCCAGATCCTCGTAGAAGGCCGCGTTCGCCGCGTGCGTCACGACGGTGAGCCCTTCCGAAATGGCCGCCCGAACCCCGCCTGAATGATCGAAATGGTGGTGTGAGCTCACCAGGTGTGTAAGCGGTTTTTGCGGGACGAGCTCCCGCGCCTTGGCGATCACGGCAAGCGTTCGAGCTTCGTTGGGTGCCTCGATGAGCATCAGGTAGTCACTGAACTCAACGAGGACGCTGTGGTGGGACTGGCCGGCCAGGAACCAGACGCCGTCGGCCACTTCCTCGGCCGTCACGTTGGCCGGGGGCGGCCCGGTAATCGGCGCCGACGCGCTCGCCGCATCCGGTGCGGCAAGATCGCCCACGTCGGCTCCCAAGCTTTGAGCCGTCACGCGAAAATCGAGAATCTGGTAATCGTCCGTCGACACCGTCATACCGGTCGGCAGCAACAGCCCGTTCACGTCCTCGTAGTCCGTAAAGCTCGTCCGCTGCGCGACGTCTCGCAGGTTCGCGTGGTTCAACATGGATGTCACGTGGCTCGGTAGCTTCGTGGCGGTGTCCATCGCCAGCGTGAAGTCGAGGCCGTCCTCGGTGGTGATATCCACGAGGCTCTCACCGTCTGTCGTTCGCGCGTTCGCCACCTTTGCGGCCGGCTTCAGCGCGGCGTGTAGAAGCGTGAGCGGATGGTGGTAGTACGCCGCGCGGCGTGCCGTCGCCGTGGCATTCGGCGCACGGGTCACACTGCCGTCCGCCGCCACGTTGTACCCGACATCTCCATCGATGCCGAAGACCTGCTTCATAGGGTCTGGCCCCCGAAAGTAGTTGAAGGTGGGCGTCCGGGTTTGCTCGACACGCATGCGTCCCGTCGTGAGGTCGATAGATTGCGTGTAGTCACTGATCGTGAAGGTCTGCGACGTGGCATCGGGCGTCATGTCTTGGCCCAGGTTGCGCATCACCCCTTCGCCTTCGATCGAGAGGCTTAGAGCGGCCTCGATGCCCTCGCGGCCGCCAAGCGCTGCCGAGACATCCTCGAGAATCTGTTGCTCCGGCGTAGGCGCCGCGCAAGCTCCAAACGTGGCGATGGCGAACAGCGTGACGAATGCTAGTGGTTTCATGTTCCAGCTCCTCTTGGGTCCAAATCGTGACCCGAAGAAACGGAGCATATCACCGAGTAGCCTTCGGGGCCGCCTCCCGTCTATAGAAAAGGCACTGATGCTTTGCGCCCCCAAACTAGGTTATCCTCCACCTTTACGAAGGGAGAAACCATGAAGAAGTTGATCTTGTCGGCCCTCGCGCTCGCGCTCGCTCTGTTCGCAGTGCCCTCCGAGAACTGGGCGCAGCCCAAGCTAGACGCTCAGATTTACGAGCTTCGCACCTACACGACGCATGAGGATTCTCTCCCAAAGCTGCACGCGCGATTCAGGGATCACACGAATCACACTTTCGTGAAACACCTTCACGAAGCACGTAGCCCATGTGCTGGGTATCTGTCGCGAGCCCGGCCGTAGGGCTGGACCCAGTACTGACCGCCACCGCGCAACGGAAGGGGCGTAATGCCGCCTACCGCCGCGACTCCAGGCAGCGCCGCGAGGCGCTAGTGCAAACGGGGGTAGAAATTCACCCGCGCGTCGGGAACGCGGTACTTGAACAAAGGCAGGGGAACCGACAGCGTAAGGACGTTCTGAGCATGGAACCCCGGCTCCACCTGCTGAAGCTTCGTGAAACTGCGCACGAGGAGGCCAGCGCCAATCAACAGCACGAGCGACAAACCCACCTCCGCCACGACGAGGACCGTTCGGACTTTGTTACCACCTGGAGAGTGGGTCGGCTACGTTGACAACGGTGCTCTGCGGAAGATCTCGATCCACGGCGGGCCCTCCGAGATGATCTGTGAGCTTCGAAGCAACAATACACGCGGTGCCAGTTGGGGAGACGACGGCACGATCGTGTTCGCCGAGGCGGACGCGGGAGGACTCTGGCGCGTGTCTTCGGGCGGCGGCACGCCCGAAGCGTTGACGCCATACGATCCCGAGCAAGGAGAACAGCGTTGGCCCGAAGTCCTTCCCGGTGGCGCCGCGGTATTGTTCACGAGCGTGCGCGGTGGGATCAACAACGCACAGATCGCCGTCCTGTCGCTCGCGACGGGTGCGATCCGCATCCTGATCCCATCCGGCGCTAACCCTCACTACGTGCCGACGGGGCACATCGTCTACGGCGTCGCTGGGACGCTCCGCGCCGTGGCTTTCGACCTCGAGAGGCTCGAGGTGACGAGCGATCCGATATCGGTCCTCGAGGGACCGATCGTTTCGAAATCCGGAGGTCTGGACATCGCCGTCGCGCAAGACGGGTCCCTTGCCTATATCACGGACACGCCGAGTCGCTTGGACAAAAACTCGGTGTGGGTGGATCGGCAAGGCCGAGAGGAGAGATTGGCCGCCCCAGCCCGTCTCTATCTTTATCTCCGACTCTCCCCCGATGGAACGCGCATCGCTCTCGATATTCGAACACCAGGGGAGGACGTTTGGGTGTGGGACTTGGCTGGTGAAACGCTGACCCGGCTCAGTCTCGACCCGGGTGCCGATATCTCCCCGATCTGGACGCCTGATGGGGGTCGCATCGTATTCGCCTCAGGCCGTCCGAACAATCTCGTCTGGACTGCGGCCGACGGTACGGGAAGCGTCGAGCCGCTTGCCGCGAGCACGAATCAGCAACGTGCCCAGACGTTCTCGCCCGACGGCAAACATCTAATCTTTTGGGAAAGGCACCCCGATAGAGGCTACGACCTGCATAGGCTCTCCCTCGACGGCGAACGTTCTACTGCGCCGCTTCTGGCGACCGAGTTCAACGAGATGAATGCGGAAATCTCACCCGATGGGCGCTTTCTCGCCTACCAGTCCGACGAATCGGGACGGAACGAAATCTATGTACGACCCTTTCCCAATATCGAGCAGGGGAAAAGGCAGGTCTCGACGGACCTGGGGTACCCCCTTTCTGCTCCACGAAACGAGATCTCGGTCAATGCAGATGTGGACCGCACCGGCGCCACGAGCCTCCCGACGCTAATCGAGGCTCACTAAATGCAGCTCGCGAGTGTCTCAAAGTTGTTGACACGTACCGTCCGAGCTTGCAGAAAAACCGCAGCAGCGTCTTCCTTGCGCTCCTTTCCCGCCCAGACGACCCGGCCGCTGAGATGGTCTATTACCACTGTTAACCCTAATCGCAAATAAACGTCACCGTGTCTGAGGTCTTTGGCCCCGTGAATAGCACCTTTTCCAGGTTCTGCATACACCGTGCAGAACCACCTATAGTGGCGGCGAGCGGGTGCCCCAGCACGAGCTTCTCGCCTGCGCCCAGTGCGGCTGTTTCGCGTTTTCGTGCTTCGAAGATTTTGCGATTAGGGTTAAGTACTTGTGGCGTTTGCGGTAGCTGATCTCGTCCATCCCAATCACCCGCAATCCATCGAGCTCGCGCCGCTCATCCCGCTGCTCGGCAACCACTCGCTGGATGATCCGTCGCACCGAACGCCACGTCACTCGGAAATAGTTCGCTACGGCGCTGACGTCCGTCCTCTGTGCCAGCCACGCTACCTCTTGCTCGAAGCTTTTGGTAAAGCGGCTCCCCTTGTCGGCCCAAGGCACCTTTTCTCTGACCACTCCACACCGCCGACATACCACTCGTCGGATCGAGTAGCGAAGATAGGTCCGGACTCCGAACAGGTCCAAGTGCCGCCAGTAGCGATTGTAGCGATCTTTGTTCTTGCGGACCTTTCGTCCGCAAATCCCGCACAGAGGCTTCCTCCTCCGTGGTACTACATCCACCACCACTCTGGCTTTGTCCGCCTGGAAGTGGAAACCTCGGACCCACAGGCCTTGCAATCCGATGAGCTTGTTGACTAACGTAGTAACGCGCATCGCGGGAACGCTCTTTTCTCTTTCGGAAAAAAAGATTCTAGCGTTCTCGCCGATGCGCATCTACACATGGCTTACCCTCTCAACCCACGGGCGGTACGTGTCAACAACTTTGAGACACTCGCGAGCTGCATTTAGTGAGCCTCGATTAGCGTCGGGAGGCTCGTGGCGCCGGTGCGGTCCACATCTGCATCGATCGAGATCTCGTTTCGTGGAGCAGAAAAAGGGGGTACCCCAGGTATGGACGCCGCCGCGAGAGTGGCTTGTGCGGCATTCAGGAGCGTCGTTTTCTCCGTCGGCGGGTTGATCCAAGCCTGAGGAGGCAAAACGGGAGGTTGTGGCGTTTCGCGAACGAAGCGTTCGGGATGAGTCCGATGAGCTTCGAGAAGGATCTGGCGCCGAGCGGTGGTGAGCTGTTCGGCGCGACCATAGTGAACGTCGGCCGGCGTCATGAAGCCGATTCCTGAGTGCCGGTGCTCGTAGTTGTAGTAGTCGAAGAAACCGCCGCAGAACAGCCGGCCGTCTTCGGCGGAACCAAAACGGCTCGGAAACTGAGGACAGTACTTCATCGTCTTGAACTGGGACTCGGAGTAGGGATTGTCGTTCGAGACGTAAGGTCTGGAGTGGGTCTTGGTAACTCCGAGGTCAGCCAGGAGCAGAGCCACGGGCTTGCTTCTCATCGAGCTGCCACGGTCCGCGTGAAGGGTGAGCTGGTCGGGTTCAATGTCCTGCTTGCGACAGCTCTCGGCGATGAGGCGTTGCGCGAGCGCCGCACTTTCTCGGTGAGCCAGCATCCAGCCAACCACGTAGCGGGAGAAGATGTCGAGGATGACGTAGAGGTAGTAGTAGGTCCACTTGACGGGGCCACGAAGCTTCGTAATATCCCACGACCAAACCTGGTTGGGCGCTTCGGCCAGCAGCTCCGGCTTCGTGTAGTTCGGATGGCGCCGTTGGTTCCGGCGCTCTCGGACCTCGCCGTGCTCCTCCAAAATCCGATACATCGTGCGAATCGAGCAGAGGTAGGTTCCCTCGTCCAGAAGCGTGGCCCACACCTGGGCGGGCGCCTTGTCGACGAACCGCTCACAGTGCGAGGCCCCGAGGACTTCCTCGCGCTCAGTCTCGTCGAGGGCTCGGTGCGGCCGAGGACGCCGCTTCGGTTCGGGCGTCACCTGGCGCCTGCGATACAGCGTGGAACGAGCCACACCCAGAGCCTCGCAGGCTTCCGTCGTCTGCCCAATCTGCCCCGCCAGCTCCTCGGCCGCCACCATCAGTCGTTCTCGTAGCTGTCGAGTGGATTCAGGGGGACCCCCAGTAATTCGGAGGTTTTTTTTTGGGTCTCCAACATCGTCTCCACCCGAGCCAGGCGACGTTGGAGCCGGGCGTTCTCGCGCTCGAGCTCCTTGACCCGTGGATCCTCGGCCTTTGCCTTCCGGCCTCGCTTTCTCGACGCCAACCCCGCTTTGGCGACCTCGTCACGTTGGCGGCGCCAACTCGATAAATGCGACGAGTACAGGCCCTCTCGACGCAGAAGAGCAGCAACGTCACCGTCACCCTTGCAGGCATCGGCCTCACGCACTATCCGCAGCTTGTACTCCGCGGTAAAGCGTCGACGCTTCGCTTGCTCGCTCACTTCGGGATCCGGGACCCCCGCCGCATCGCGGCCGGCGGGACCTCCAGTCTCCCTACGGGCTCCCTCCGATCCCGCCGAGGTCTCTCTCTTAATCAACATACTCATGCATTGATCCTCCTCCGCCCTCTACACTAATTTCAAGGGGCGAAGTGTCTCAGCGATGTTGGCACAGAGGGGGGCCTCACCAAATGCCACTGCCCCTCAGCGGGAGACGAGGCTGTGGGAAACGCCCCCACGGTTCTGGTCGTTCAGACCTTGCTCACGACTGAGTTCTCTTCGAAGCCTGGAAGGGCGTTTTCCATAGCCTCCACTAATCGAGCCCCCCCTTCCTTATTCCATATGAATTAATCTTTCTTGTATATATACCAGGAGGGGCCTGTGGGCGCTCGTGGGAAACGCGAAGCGTTTTCCAAGCGATTGTGGAAAACGCCGCTCCACGTTTGTACGTGCTCACAACCTTTCCCTAAACGCCTCTCTCCCCCGGAGTTTCCGGCGTTTTCCACAATCGCGGCAGCGTCCATAGGCCATGCCCTCCAACACAAATCAGATCCCCCGAAACGACAGGAGAACCATTTTTTGTTTGACAGCTTTTCTGACGCGACTTGAAAAAGGAGCTCGCGCTCGATCTGTTGGGGTCTCTGCACCCGCCAGCGAAGCGACAGCCGTGCTTTCTCGTTCGAGGAGACTTCGAAAGTGTTTCGAAGCGTTTGTGTTCGTCACGCGCCAACGCTGAGCGTCGAAAAAGTTCATGCTATAAGAACACATGAGCACAAAAGATGAATTGAAACGGCTCTCGGCACTATCGGATGACGAGCTTCTCGTTCGACTGTCGGATGCCTCGAAGCAGTCGCGGCGCGGTGAAGCAGCGCTCGTCGCACACATCGCCGAAGTCGATGCACGGCGTCTCTATGCCCGCGACGCTTCGCCGTCCATGTTCCGCTTTTGTACGGACGTTTTGCATTTATCGGAAGCGGAAGCTTATCGGCGAATCAACGCCGCTCGGCTCTCACGCAGATTTCCCGTGCTCCTCACGATGCTCGAGGACGGACGCATTCACTTGTGTGGCATCGCCGTAATCTCGAAGCACCTCACCGAGGCCAATTGCGAAGAGGTATTGACTAGAGCCGCGCACAAGAGCAAACGTGCGCTCGAAGAGCTCGTGGCGGAGTTTGTGCCGAACCCGGATGTTCCGCCGACGATTCGAAAGAGGCCGCAACCAAAAGCCTTGAGCGAGGCGTCGGACGAAGGGCGTGAGGAGCCTCGGAAGAACGAGCCTCCACCTACCGGTCCGGCGGCCCCTGAAGAACGGCCGACGGTCGCGCCGCTCTCGCCGGCGCGTTACAAAGTGGAGTTCACAGCTAGCGCCGAGCTTCGCGACAGGCTCGAGCGGCTCGAGGCGCTCATTCCCGGCAGTGACCTCACTTCGGTCATCGACGCCGCCGTGAGCGAAAAGCTCGAGCGGCTCGAAGCCAAGCGTTTCGGTAAAACGGATTATCCAAGAACGAACGTCGAAGGCGCCGACCCGTCACCGGGTGTGCGCGGCATCGCTGCCGCGGTGAAGCGTGTCGTGTGGGCACGAGATGGCGGGCAGTGCACGTTCGCCGCGCGTGACGGCAAACGATGTCCCGAGCGCCACCGCCTCGAGTACCATCACGACGACCCGTACGGACGCGGTGGCGATCGTAGCGCGAACAATATTCGGCTCATGTGTTCATGCCACAACCTGTACCTGGCGGAGCTGGACTTCGGCAAAGAGAAAATCGACGCGCACCGTCGTTCAGCCGACCGAGTCGGTGAACCGGCGCCGTCGTTTGAACTGTGTCCGGACACAGTTGAACCGCCCCCCCGTGTAGCAGTGTAGCTCCCGGCCTTGCGCAGTGGGATGGAATCTCCGGGCAACAGCACGATGATAGGCAAGAGCTTCGCCCACTATCGGATCACCAGGAAACTGGGCGCTAGAGGCACCGGGGTTATTGTGAACATCGCTAGCTCGACGGATCATCTTGCTGCTTCCTGATCTCCGAAAGAAGTTGCCTAAGGACGGGGAGAGCTCGGCGGTCTTTCGGGCGGTCCGCCGCCTCCTTGGAGCGAATCACATCCTCTAACGCTGCTACTGGTACCGACGATCCCTGAATCGCCATTCCCACAGCTTTCCGAGAAAGGTCGTCGAACCCCTCGGTTCCAGCAGGTACGTATGACAGATCGAGGTCGCCGAAGCGCGTCTGAAGGTTCAGGAGCTCCACGCCACCCAGGAACTCGGCATCACACGGGAATCGAACGCCGTCCGGCGAGTCCGCCGTCCTGATGCGCGCATCCATAGCGTCCAACGCGGCAGCCAAGCGTTCCAGGTTCTCCGGCTCCCGCAACGGGCAAATGTCGATGTCGAGCGTAGGCAGCGGCGAGCCATAAGCACCGCAGCCAGGCCGCCGATCAGAACGTACCGGACCTGGTGGCGATCCAGGCACGCGAATATCTCCTCAGCCTGGAGTGGGGTCATTCTACTCGCGGATCAACGGGCCATTTGGTCGGACGCTCAGAAAAAAGCGCAGAAACGCCGCGTGGGCCGCGAGTCGCTCTTCGGGTGTCCAGCCGAGCCGTTCCACGATCAGACTTCGGTCGTGTTCGCCCTCCTCAGTCTGTTGCTCCAGCACCTTACGGACGGCGTCCGCTTCCTCGATCGTCGGAACGAAACGCGCCATAGAAACTCCCCGCCACCAGTATACACCCCCGGAGCGTTGCCCTGACCTGATGCCGCACACGCAGGCTCTGCGATTCTGTTGCCGTTCGCATTGCGACCAACTGAGCGCGTGCGCTCCATCGCCTAAAGGCGATGGGTTCACGTCGCCGACTAAAGTCGGCTTGTCCTTGCCTCGTTTCACTACTCACTGACCTTGAAAGAATCGTCGTCCTGGGGCACGGCACCCTGCAACTCTATATACTTCGCTATCACCTCATCCGTCACGTTGCCCGTTGTCACCACGAAGTAACCCCGTGCCCGTAGGTGCCGACCCCAGAACTCCTTCCGCATCGTCCGTAAGTCGCGCATCAGACGATTCGACGTCTTACCCTTGATCAACTGCATCACTCGACTCGGCGACAAATTCGACGGCACGCTCAGCAACAGGTGCACGTGCTCAGGCCGCACATGACCCTTCAGTATTTCTATCTGGTTCCGAGCACAGATCTCCCGGATGAGATCCCGGAGACGAACCGCTACATCCCCTCTCAAGGCCGGCTTGCGGTACTTCGTGATAAATACGAAGTGATAGTTTAACTGGTACGTCGTGTGCGATGATTTACGATATCCTTTCACCTGGGGATCGTACCCCAAGCGTCCTAAAGGCTTCGCCTAAAGGCGTGGGATTTCAACCATCCCCGAGTGGGACATTAAGATGGCCCCACTTTCCACAAGGGAACGACGGATCGGAAGGCTATGCAAAAGACAAAAACTGCAACTCGAACGAAAGTAACCACGCTACTGTCAGCGTGCATCTTGCTTCTCGCATCAACGGCACTCGGGGAAGAATCGGTCCGCGATCTCAAAGTGGATCACTCGATTATTTCTGCGGAGCTCGCGAACACTGCAGTGCTGCTTCGCGAACGCGCGCTCATTGACAATCTCTCCGTCGACATCCTGGAGTCGCTCACGACAGAAGTCGGACCGCGCCGCATGGGCACCGAAGGCGATCGGCGGGCTATAGCTTGGGCGCAGGCCAAGTTCAAGGAGCTCGGTTTCGACCGGGTCTGGATAGAAGAGGTCGATCTGGACCATGGCTGGATTCGCGGCGAGGCAAGGGCAGAAATCCTTGCGCCCTATCCGCACAATATTGTCCTGACTGCTCTCGGCTACAGCGTCGGCACCCATGGCGATCTCGTTGGCGAGCTTGTCGAGTTTGAGACTTTCGAGGATCTCGAGGCGGTGCCGGAAGGCAACAGCCTCGAGGGCAAGATCGCCTTCGTCTCGTACAGCATGAATGATTACGTCCCGAAGCCCGGCGCCTCACGCATGGCGGCCTACGGTGAAGGTACCAAAGCACGCGGACGCGGTCATGTCACCGCCGCGAAGCGTGGTGCTGAGGCGATTGTCATTCGCTCGGTCGGCACCGACAACCATCGTTACGCGCATACCGGCAGCGGCAACGGGTGTATCGACGGCGTAAGAAAAATACCGGCCGCGGCTTTGTCGCCTCCAGACGCGGTTCTTCTTCAGAACATGCTGAAGCGCGGCAAGCCGGTGACGATGAAAATGAATCTGACATCCGAGATCACCGGTCCAACGAAAGGCGCGAACATCATTGGTGAGATCACGGGCCGTCAGGATCCCGACCACTATCTCGTGCTGGGCGCCCACGTGGATTCTTGGGACGAAGGTACCGGTGCGCTGGATGATGGTGCGGGTGTGGCCTCGATGATGGCCGCGGCGGCTTTCATCGGGCAGATGGAGCAACGGCCGAAGCGCAGTATTCGCGTGCTGCTTTTTGCCGGCGAGGAGATCGGCTTCTATGGCGTGAATGCGTACATGGAAAAACACAAGAACGAGCTCCACGAGCACCTGCTGGGCGCGGAGGTCGATAGCGGCGGCGGCCGAATCCATACGCTGATTTCGGGCGTGGGTGAGCAGTCGCTGCCGGTTGTTCGCGAGATGTACAAACTCATCGCTCCGTTAGGTATCGCGTGGAGTGATGCGAACAACTCGAAAGGCTCATCGGACATGAGCGTGCTCGGACGAGCGGGAATGCCGGCTCTCAGTTTCATGCAAAACTCGAACGACTATATGAAGTATCACCACACACCCAACGACAGGTTCGACAAAATCATTCCTGAAGACATGCGCTACCTGACCGCCGGCTACACGACCATGTTCTACCTGGCCGCCGAAATGGAAATCGACTTCAGAAAGTAACCCGAGGGCTAAAGCTGATGGAAATGCGTCCGATCGGTTCGCTCGAAGTCTCCGTTGTCGGTCTCGGCTGCAACAACTTCGGACGGCGCCTCGACGAGCCGGGCACGAGCAAGGTCATCCACGCAGCGCTCGATGCCGGCATCAATTTCTTCGATACCGCGGATTCCTATGGCGGCACAGATAGTGAAGT
Source organism: Candidatus Marinacidobacterales bacterium (assembly GCA_965197495.1). Classification (GTDB taxonomy): domain Bacteria; phylum Acidobacteriota; class Vicinamibacteria; order Marinacidobacterales; family SMYC01; genus SMYC01. Next base: position 5,621,872 of record OZ240210.1, on the reverse strand, counting down.
ATTCGTTGGCCGCTGTTTGGGAAAGCTGCGTCGTGAAGTCGTGGTGGCGACGAAATTCGGATGGGAGCTCGACGACGAGCGCCGCGGCGCACACCCCGACTACGTGCAACGAGCCGTCGAGGACAGCCTCCAGCGTTTGAAGACCGACTATATCGATCTCTACCAGCTTCACAAGCCGGATCCGAGTGTGCCGATCGAGGACACGCTCGGTGCGCTCGACGAGCTCGTCACGGCGGGTAAGGTCCGTGAGATCGGCTGTTCGAACTTTTCTTCGAGCGAGCTGGACGCTGCCGACAAGGCCGCGGAGGGCGGTGCCCGATTCGTGGGCGTACAAAACGAGTACAGCCTGTTGCACCGTGAGCCGGAGAAGGCCGTGCTGCAGGCGTGTAAGCGGCTCGGCCTAGCTTTTGTGCCTTACTTTCCGCTCGCTAGCGGCCTTCTTACAGGCAAATACCGCCAGGGCCAACCGGCCCCGGAAGGCACGCGACTGACGACGATCGCGAGCCTTTCGGACAGGCTCAACGACGACGCTCTCGCCGTAGTGGAGTCGCTCGTCGCGTTCGCGGAGCGGCATGGACACACGATTCTCGATCTTGCCTTCGCGTGGCTTCTCGCGAAATCGTCCGTCACTTCAGTGATCGCGGGCGCGATGTCAAGAGAGCAGGTCCGCCAGAACGCACGCGCGGCATTATGGCGAATGACGGAAGAGCTTCTCGTCGAGGTCGACCAGCTCGTGCCGTCCGAAGCTGGCTGAGACACATCAACCGCGCGGCGTAAGGCGTCTCTCCCGCACGCGCGACACGCCGTTGGTGTCGGGCCTCCCGAACCTGCCGACGAGTCACTACCCTCGGACGACGCCCGAGCCGGCGCACACGTGTGCGCAGACCTCAAGTAATACTTTAAGTCACTCGGTCTGGAACGAGTTGGCCGCCCGCCCTTCTCCGGGCGGGGGCACTGCTAGTTCGAGGCTCCAACCGGCGCGACACAGCTGAAGCTCGCGGCGTCATTCGCACTACCGGCGCCGTCGTAGCGCGCGACCTTTGGATAGGCGCACAGAGGCCGGGACAACGTCACGGTTCCGTTTTCCTCGCGCTCGGCGACGAACGTCTCTGGCGCGACGCCAGCTTCGACCCAGTCGACGAGCGCGGTGAGCGCATCGAAACGATCCACGCCGAGCCCGCCGCGACAATGGAACATGCCGGGAACCATGAAGAGGCGAAAGAAATCGTGCGGGCTAGAGCCCATTGTGTCCTCGACTTCTTCGTAATACGCGATGGTGCGCAGTGGGTTGAGCGCTGTGTCCGCCCAACCGAAATAGCTGATGAGCTTGCCACCTCGCTCTTTGAATCGCGTGAGGTCCGGGTCGACCGCGTCGAGAATCTCGCGGATCGCTCCCATGCGCTCCGGGTCCTTTTCGAAATCGAAGGTAGCCCAATCGTATTCGGGGTCGTCTACGGGAAACGCCAAGTAACAGAGGAAGGTCTTGCCGAATGTTTCTTGGATCGGCTGGCCGCTTGCGCTCAGGATCCACGGCTCCCAACCGCTACCCAAACCGCGAAAGGTTGCCCCGACGGACTCAGCGCCCAGAGGTTGACCCGGGTACAACAGCCCACCGTCTCCGCGCACCCCACCATAGATTAAGTCACTCCGCCCGGACCGAGTCGGCCTCGAAAAACTCAAGGAAATAACACCGCGCCTTCACCGCGCTCGGCGACGAGCTTCCGAGCACGCGCGAGCAGACGATCGCGACGCGCCAAGAGCGCCTCCAGACGCTCGTCGGAGACCCATCGGCCGAGCCGCTCTTTCAGCGTTTCGAGGTCGAGCGCTTCGAGGCGCTCGAGCACGGCGCGCGAAAAATGATCGACGGTATGTTCTTCGAAAAGCTCTTCCTCGAGACGAAACGCTCGTGAGCTGTCGATCGCCCACACGCGGGTCGCGTTCTCGATGAAGAGCTCTAGCGAGCAGAGCTTTGCCGCGGAAACGTCGCTCGACGGTGGGCGGTACTAGACCGAGGCCGAGAAGCTTGTCGAGCGCGTAGGCGGCGAACTCGAATTTGTAGCTGTCCGAGAAGTTGGCCTCGAACGTTCCGTCGCGGGAGCGCGTCACTCCGGGCACACCGTGTGGGAGGCGCTCCGCAGCGACGATTTTCGCTTTGCGCAAAAAGGCCTCCGCCTCGGCGCCTTCGAGCGGTGCCTGCGCGAGTGCCACGACCAGCACGAAGGTCGAGACCATGCCCGAGTATAGATTCTTGACAGGCGGAGGCACGCGGAGCACACTTGCGCGGCTTCAAGGGGGTCCAAGATGCACTCGAGACGGTATGGTCTCTTCTCACTGCTCGCGCTCGGCGCTTCCATCGCGTGCACGCCCGAGCACGACATCGTTATCCGCGGCGGAACGCTTTTCGACGGCACAGGAAGTCCTGGGGTCGTGGGCGATCTGGCGATCCAAGGCGATCGGATTGTCGCCGTGGGCGACGTCGGCGGCCGTGGCGCTCTCGAGATCGACGCCGAGGGCCTCTACGTCGCGCCAGGTTTCACCGACATGCACAGCCACTCCGAGATGGGACGTCTCATGAATGGAGGCCACGGCCCCTCGATGGCCTATCAAGGCTTCACGACCGAGGTTTACGGTGAGACGACGTCGATGGGGCCCCTCGGCGGCAAGCGCGAGACCGACTTTCCGGACGAGCTCGAAGGTGAATGGACAACGCTCGGGGGATTTCTCGATTTCATGGAAGTCCAAGGCATCTCGGCCAACGTGCTCTCTTACGTCGGGTCGGGCGGCGTGCGCGCGGTCGTTATAGGCTACGAGGACCGAGAGCCGACCGAAGACGAGCTCGAAGAAATGCTGACCATCGTTCGCGACGCGATGCGCGAAGGCGCCTTCGGAATCTCTTCGGGCATGAGCTACGTCCCGAACATCTACATGTCGACCGAGGAGCTCGTGGCGCTCGTTCAAGCGTCCGCGGAGCTTGGCGGTATCTACGCCAATCATGCGAGAACGATGAACGGCACCGATCCCGAAGCTATCACCGAAGCGGTCGAGATCGCCGAGAAAGCGGGCTCGGCTCTGCACTTCTTCCACCTCAACTCCATCGCGTCGACGCGCGCAGACGTGTTTCTCGCAATCATCGACGAAGCGCGTGAGCGCGGTGTTCAGATCTCGGGAGACAGCTATACGTACACGTGGGGCATCACCGGGCTCTCCTCATATATTCCCGCCTGGGTGCAGGAGGGCGGACGCCAGGCGATGCTCGAGAGGCTGCGCGATCCGGAGCAGCGCAAGCGGATCGCCGAGGATTTCGTGGACGAAGAGCCTTACTTGGCGAATGTCGGCTGGCATCATGTGCGCCTCGGCGTCGACGATCCAGAAGTCAACGGGAAGCTCGTCGAGGAAGTCTCGGAGATGCGCGAAATGCCTCCCGAAGAAGTCTTCATGGACGTCGTGCTCGAGCAAGAGGGCCGCGGCCTGGTCATCGATTGGAATAACGAAGAAGACACGCTCCGTCAAGTGCTCGTTCAGCCTTATGTCACGGGCGGCACCGATGGCGGGGCTCTCGATCTCGAGTGGGAAGACCTCCCTCCCCTCGTCCACCCGCGCCACCTCGGAACGGTGCCGCGTTGGCTCGGGACCTACGTGCGGGACGAAAAGGTCATGACGTGGGAAGAGGCCATCCGCAAGCTCGCAGGCCTCCCCGCGGAGATCCTGGGCATCGAGGATCGCGGCACACTCAAGGACGGAAATTTCGCCGACATCGTGGTGTTCGATCCGGAGACGATCGAAGGTCGTGCCACGTTCGAGGACCCATTCCACTACTCCGTCGGGATGCAGTACGTCTTCGTGAACGGTGTTGCCGTAGTCCGTGAAGGCGAATATAGCGGAGAGCTTCCCGGGCGCGCGGCGCGCGGCCCCGCCTACGAGCCTTGAGCTCCGACTACGGCGCTCTTTCGCTGCTCCCACCCCTTTTCGCGATCGGCCTCGCGATTTGGACGAAACAAGTCTACCTCGCCCTCATGACCGGCATCTGGCTCGGCTGGACGATCGTCGACGGCTTTCACCCGGCGACCGGCCTCTATCATTCGATCGAAGCGCTCGCAGATCTCTTCCAAGACGGCGACCACTCCTCCCGATCTCGGATTCCACCATCGTCTCGTCGATGGCCGCCTGCACCGACCACATCGACCACGTGCGGACGCAGCTCCCGTACGCGCTGACGGCGGCCGGCATCACCATCGCGCTCTACGTCGTGCTCGGTTTTTTGCTCTCCTAGCAGGCGTCGAGGGAGGTCTAGCGGCCTGGATGTCGTCCTCCTTTAGTAAAGGAGGTTCGATATGCAACTCACCATCACGACCGCACGGCTCGAAGCCATCGCAGACGACAGGCTCGAAGACGTGCTCGCCCGCAAGATCGCGTCGATCGTTCGAGGCAGAGCCGACCACACCTATTTGGATCATCTTGCACCGGGACTTCAGATGATCTACGCCACGCGCCACGTCGAGAACGAGGTCCGCCGCGACGGTTTCGAAGCGTACTTGTCCCGCGGCAGCGGCCACCTGGCCGCCAAGGCGATGCAAGGCTACGAGCTCGTAGGCGCTGAATGTCACGCGGCGCTCGTCGAGGACGCGCTCGCGACGTTTCTGCGACGCGACTCATCCCCCGAGCCCTATGCCGTTTTGGACGACGTATTCAAGCATCTCGAGCCACCGCGCTCACTGAAGGTCGAGTATGTGCGGGCCCACCCCGAGGAGTTCGTCGCGTCCTAGTAGCGGAGCGGCCGGGCGGTGCCGCCACGCGCCCGACACTGATTGGGTGTACGGGTGTACGGGTGTATCCTGTCGCACCAGGAGGACTCCATTGAGGCGTCTCGTTGCATCCGTTGTCGTGTTTTCGCTCAGCGCTTCGCTCGCTTTGGCGAGCTCGCAGCCCGTCCGTGGCAGGAACGGTATGGTGGTATCCCCACCATTGTCGTGAAAGACGGAGAGCTCTTTCTCGCCACCGGAAGTCCCGGTGGGCGCACGATCATCAACACCGTCGTCCAGACCACCCTCTACACGGTGGATTTCGGGCTGAACGCGCAAGAAGCCATCGACGCCGGGCGGTTCCACCATCAGTGTCTTCCCGACAAGATTCGCATCGAGAAGAACTCCTTTTCGCCCGACACCCTCGCGATCTTACAGGCGAAGGGCCATGCGTTCCAGATCGTGGAAACCCTCGGCTGCGCGCAAGTCATTCTCTTCGACCGAGACAACGTTGTCTTTCAAGGCGGCTCCGACTTGAGATGCCGTGACGGCTGCGCGGCGGCGTATTAGAGAGATGTTTCGCGGCACGTTCACCGCCCTCGTCACGCCGTTTCGCGCCGATGGCACACTCGACGAGGACGGTGTCGTCCGGCTTCTCGAGCGCCAGTTGAAGTCGGGCGTTCAGGGCCTCGTGCTGTGCGGCACGACCGGTGAAGAGGCGAGCCTCACGCTCGGCGAAAGAAAGCGTCTCGTCGAGATCGTGCAAAAGCGTGCCGAAGGCCATATCTTTATCGTCGCCTCCGCTTCCGACAACATCACCGAGCGCGCCGTCAAGCTCGCCCAAGAGATGGACTGGCTCGGGGTCGACGCCATCATGTCGGTCGTTCCCTATTTCATTCGGCCGAATCAAGCGGGGATCCTCGAGCACTTCCGCCGCATCGCTGATGCGGTGCAGACGCCCCTCATCGTCTCGAACGCGCCTGCCCGCGCGGGGACGGGCCTCGAGGCCGACACCGTCGCACTGCTCGCCGAGCACGGCAACATCCGAGGCATCGACGAATCCTCGGGCGATCTCGATTTTCTCTCGAATATCCTCGCCGCGACCGACGTCCGCTATTTGCGTTATGTCTATCTCATCCCAGGTGTGCTCTTCGCCGGCGTCTCGAATGTCGACCGACTCTGGATCTTCGCCAATCTCGCGGTCGGCTCCTGCGCCATCCCGAACTTGATTGCGGTGCTCGCTCTGAGCGGCCCGTTTTTCGTTCTCATGCGAGACTACGTCCGTCAGGAGAACCGCTACGCGACCGCCGTCATCGATCGGTCACGGGAGTATGTTCAATGAGCTCAGAAGACTGGCCCCAATGGCGCGGCCCAGAACGCACTGGAGTCACTAGCTGGGGCTTTCCCCCGTCCTGGCCCCCGTCCTGGCCTGAGGCGCTCGTGAAGCGCTGGCAAGTCTCTGTCGGTGAAGGCCATTCGAGCCCCGCCGTCGGCGGCGACCTCGTCTATCAGTTCTCGCGCGAAGGTGAGGACGAGGTCGTGCGGGCACTCCGCCTCGCGGATGGCGAGACGAAATGGAGGGCGTCGTACCGCGCGCCCTACCAAATGAACCCCGCCGCTACCGCTCACGGGAAGGGACCCAAATCCTCGCCGCTCGTCGCTGACGGCAAAGTGTTCGTTCTAGGCATCGACGGCGTGCTTTCCTGCTACGACGCGGAAGACGGCGGTCTCATCTGGCAGCACGACTTCGAGAACCTCTACCCGACCACATCGCCCCTCTATGGGCACGCAACGTCTCCGCTCTTGGCACAAGGCAAGCTCATCACGCATATCGGCGGCCCGGGCCAAGGTTCCATCTGTGCCCTCGAGCCCGAGACCGGCATGATGATCTGGCATCACGACGGCGATGGCCCCGGCTACGCCTCGCCCATCATCGTGCGTCTCGAGCGCACGCGCCAGATCGTTACGCAGACCGACGCCCATATCGTCGGTATCGCGCTCTCCGAAGGCTCTTCGCTTTGGAAGATTCCGTTCAAGATGCCCCATGACCAGAACATCCAGACACCCATTCTGCACGGCGACAGGCTCATCTTCTCCGGGCTCGGTAAGCGTACCGTTGCGGTTACCGTCCATGGCAACAAAACGCGCGAGCGATGGAAGAAGTCCGTAACGTTCTACATGAGCACGCCCGTACTCGTGGGCGATCGGCTCATCGGTTTTTCCGACAAGAAGAGCGGCCACTTCGTCGCCCTCGAAGCCAGAAACGGCAAGACGATCTGGGAAGGCCCGCCGCGTCAGGGCGACAATGCTGCGATCGTGGCGGCGGGCGACTGGGTGCTCGCGTTGACGGATAGCGCCGAGCTCTTCGTCCTGCGCGCGGACGCCGATCGCTTCGAGCCCGTCCGCACCTATTCCGTGGCCGACAGCCCGACCTGGGCGCATCCCGTGCCGACCACCGAAGGTATCCTGGTCAAAGACCGGACGAGCCTGGCGCTTTGGGACGGGTCGTGACCTGGGCGGCTGCCGTCGCTTACGAGGACGCCGAGAGCTATGCCCATGCGGGTTTCTTTCGGCTCTCTTTCGCGTTCAACGCGGTGATGACTTCCTGAGCGGCCGCGGCCTGCGGATGGTCGGGCGCGAGCATGAGAAACTGCTCGAAATGCACGAGCGCTCTCTCGTTCTCGGCTTTGCCGACCAGAATCAGACCGGCCTGGTAATGAGCCATCGCACGATTCGCATCGAGCTCGAGCGTTTTCTCGTAAGCGGTGAGCGCGCTGTCCGCATCTCCGGCGTTCTGCGAATAGACCGCATAGTTGAACACCGCCAGCGGATCCGTCGCGCGGATGTCTGTGGCTTCTTCAAAGCACCCGCGGCCTCAGCCCAAGCCTTGGCCTTACCGCGGAGATCCGCCACCGCGAGATACGAGTCATAAGCAAGATCTGGGTTCTTCTCGGCCGCTATCGTGTAGTACTCGACGGCCTTGTCCGTTTCGCCCATCTGATCGTACGTGGCGGCGATGTTGAAATCTATCTCCTTCGACTCCGGCATTAACCCTAATCGCAAATAAACGTCACCGTGTCTGATGTCTTTGGCCCCGTGAATAGCACCTTTTCCAGGTTCTGCATACACCGTGCAGAATCACCTATAGTGGCGGCGAGCGGGTGCCCCAGCACGAGCTTCTCGCCTGCGCCCAGTGCGGCTGTTTCGCGTTTTCGTGCTTCGAAGATTTTGCAATTAGGGTTAACTCTTTCAGCTCGAACAGCTTGTCGAGAGTTGCCTGTTGGTCTCCGGTCTCGGTCGCTACGTTGAACTCGTCGAGAAGCTCGGTCGCGCGCGCATGCTGCTTCTCGGACAGCTCGCCCGCCTGAAGCTTGAACATGATCTGCTCGCCGAGATTGGATTGATCGAAAGCCGAGACTCGGGTCTCTAACAGGAGCTTGCGATAGCCTTCCTTGTCGCAGACGACCGTGTAGGTGCCAGGGCGCATGCCACCCTTCGTGAACTGGCCGTTTCCTTTCGTCTTGGCGTTCGTGCGCCGACCGCCGCCGCCGGAAACCTCGATCGAGCATTCCACGCCGCCGATAGGGTTGCCGTCTTCGTCCACGATCTTGCCCCGGATCGATCCGAGCTGCGCGAAAGCGTCCGCGGCCGTGAGCGCAAAAATGGCCGCCGCCACGACCGTCCAACGATTGAATTTCATTCTTTCGTCCCGGGGCGGCGCGAACCGCAGCCCTTTAGCATGATGCTTAGTAGTGAATCTCGCGACGTGCGCTGCCCGCCTCAAGAATGTTTCTTGTAATTCTTCTCCCCCGCCTCGATCCGAATCTCCAACCGATTCTCTTTCGTCGGCATCGGGCAGGTCGTGTGCGGGTTGTACGCACAGGGGGGGTTATAGGCCTGGTTGAAATCGATCACGACTTTGCCGTTCTCGGGCGGTTCGGTGCGCAGGAAGCGGGCCGCCTGATAGGACCCTTTGCCGCTCGTCCCATCCCGGAAGATGAGCCAAAGCACACCTCGCGCGCCTTCATCGGCTCCAGACGCACTTTCTGTCCTCGAAGCTCGAAATCCACATAGCCTGCGGCTTCGAAGACCTCGATGTCGCCCAGAATGTTCAACATCTCCACCTTCTTCTCTTCCGCGTGCGGGGTGAACTTCGCCTGCACTCGGAAGCTCGGGTCGACCGGATACCAATCGAGGCCGGCAAACTCCTTACGGTAGGACGCGTTCAAGTCACGGAGCCGGATCGCGAGACGCTCACCGCTATAGTGCAGCCACATCTTCAAGTCGTTGATCGCGATCGCGTGCTTTTCCCCCATCTCGAGCTCGACGTTCTGGATGGGCTTTCCGTCTTGAGTGATGGTGACGCCGTCCTCAGCATGGAACGTCGCTTTGCGATCGTGAAACTCGAATACGCCCACCACAGCAGGCGCTGAGGCCTCGGGGAGCACGAAATCATTGCGGGTAGCCGTCCCGACCCAGTTCTCACCTTCGCGGAGCCAATAGAGGCCCGCGACCGTCAGCCAGCTCGTATCCTTCTGTAAGTTCGCTTCGCGCTCGGCCTGCCAGCTCTTCACTTTGTCGACATAGCCGGGATCTTCCACGCTCGAAGCACTGACACTGAGGATGACGAGCATGAAGGTCGCCAAAGCGAGCGCCGCGCCCACGGCGTATCCGAGCTTTGTACGAGATTTCACAGCTCATACCTCCGATTCGCCCCACGAGGCATTGTACTTTACGCGGGACGGCACCGCTAAACCGGCGGGTCGGGGCCCGCTATTTCTTGTATTCCATGACATTTATGGGAGCTGGGCTCTCGAAAACGGACGCGGGGACGTCGACGAGAACGGCTACGTTCTCATGTTTGCGCTCACCCCGATCGGCAGAGAGCATGATGCCGCCTTACTTCTGCCAATCCTGCCAGGGAATTTGAAAGCGCGGTTCCGGGTCGGAGGCTTTCGGATAGTAGTCCCACTGCGTGACGAGACGAGAATCCTCGTCGACATAGACGTGATACTTGTTTTCCGGTGTACGGCCGACATCCTTGAAGGTCAGCTCCAGAACGTCGGCTGCCTTTCCGTCCGCGGTCTCGCCTTTACCGAAGTATTTCAAGGTGACACCGCTGTCCTTGAGCTTGAAAGGCATGAACACCCAGTAGGAGTCGTTGATCCAGGCACCCTCGGCACTGTGGAGCGCCTCCTCGAGAGCAGCCGGATCGGTGACCTCCTGACCGTCCTTCCAGACGCGACCTTTCTTCGAATTCAGATTCATCAGGACGAGCATCTCATCGCTATCGAAGCGAAGGTTACCGCTATGTTTGTCCCACACGTGCGTACGGCGTCCGAAGGAGCTCCACGTCACGTAGCGGCTTTCGTCCCAGGCTCGGCGGCCACCGAGCTTTTCCATGACTTCGTCCGCGACCGCGATGGCCTCCGGATCCGAGCCCTCGGCGTCGAAACCAGGCATGGGGGGTTCTCCGATTGAGCCCCGAGCGAAACCGTAGCACCCAGAACGAATGCGCCAGCAACAAACCACACTCCTCGCATTTGTCTCTCCTTCCGGCGGCGATTGTACCTCATCGCTCGGGTGGCTAGCCCATGGCCCCGTCACGCGCTTTGTCCGTCTGGCGCTGATCGATCTCTCGCACGACCATCATGAGAAGAAGGGTTGCGAGAGCTCGGAGAGTCTCGAAGACCGTGAGGCTCCAGACCGTGGATTCCGCACCCAGGTTCTGCGAGATAATGGCCCACACGATGCTCCCCAGCCAAAATCCCCACCACATGGGGAGAATGGACGGCACGGTCGCAGAAACCCACTCGACCCCCGATCGCTTTGGCTTGCTCGCTTGATAGATTTCCTTCACGGAGCGGTACGGACCGATCAGGTTCGCGACGGGAACAAAAGAGATCCCAGCGCTCCATCCGGGCGAGAAAAACATTCCCTCAGCGCCAAGCGAGCGCGCATCGCGGTTTGCACGAAAGACCCAGACCGAGAAACTCACGACCACGAGCGCAAGCAGCGGCCACGTCAACGCCCAGCTCAGCTCGAGCGGGCCCGGAGTAAGGGTCAAAATCGCGTTCTGGTAGCCGTCCCAGCGAAAAAAGACGGCGAGATAGAGCGTGGCCCGAAAAGCACGGAGCGCAAGCTCGACGAGCAGGACGGCGAGGAGGACGGTCGCGGCCCCCGAGCTTTGCCTCGGCAATGGCCGCACGCCGTCCTCGGGAGGAGAGTAAGGATTCGCCCTTTCCGCCCCCGCGTGTTCCATGCTCGTCTCGGAGCCCATCCTAGCAACATTTGCCGACATAGGCTTGACTTCACCACCCAAGCGCTGTAGCGTGCACAGCGTTCTCAGAATGGTGCGGCGAGAAACGGCTAACTCTTGCCAAGCGACGACAATTGGAAGCCTATCGCAGGCCCTGGCGACCCAGCGTATTTTCGCGTGCTCGTCGAGAACTCCCCCGATAGGATCTTGACCCTCGACCCCGAAGGCACCATCCTCTTCATCAATCACACGCTTTCCAATCTCTCGACCGATGAAGTCATCGGCACCGACGTCATGAGCTACGTCGAAGAGCATGAGCGTGCCGCGTACCGGGAAGCTCTCGACGATGTTTTCTCGAACGGCGTCTCCCGCTCCCTAGAGCTGTCGACAGCCGGGCTGACGTGGTGGCTCACGAGGCTCATCCCTATCAAACACGACGATGTCGTCGAGATGGTTCTCGTCATCGCGACCGATCTGAGCGAGCGCAAGAACGCCGAGGAGGAGCGTAAGAAGTTCGAAACACAGGTACAACACGCGCAGAAGCTCGAGAGCCTCGCCGTGACTTACCGGAGGCATTGCCCACAATTTCAACAATCTCCTGACAGGTATCCTCGGGAGCGCGAGTCTCGCCTCTTCGAGGCTCCCAGAAGGCTCTCCCGCAGAGGAGCAGATCCAGCGCATCCTGCAAGCAGCCGAGAAGGCGGCCGTCCTGACGAACCAAATGCTCGCTTATGCCGGCAAGGAAAATTTCGAAGTGGGCTTCGTCGACTTGAACCAACTCGTCAGCAATGTCATCCCGCTCGTGCGAACGGCGATCTCCAAGAATACCCGTATCCGTGAGTCGTGGGCCGCGAACCTACCCAGCATCGAGGCGGATCCGGTCCAGCTCCAACAAGTCGTCGTCGCGCTCGTGACGAACGCCTCGGAAGCACTCCAAGACGAACACGGCGAGGTCTCGATCCGCACCGGAGCGCTCAAAAGCACCGCTCACTCGGGAACACGCGTTTTCGTCGAGATCTCCGACACCGGGCGAGGCATGGATGCCGATACTTCCAAGAAAATCTTCGACCCCTTCTTTACGACCAAATTTACCGGGCGGGGGCTCGGTCTCGCGGCTGTGCAGGGGATCGTCCGAGCCCATCGCAGCGATATTCGCGTCCAAAGCCAACTGGGTCGAGGCACGACCGTGACGGTGTTCCTCCCCGCAACGAGCCCGCGCCGCGCGGTCCTCGACGACGACCAGCGATCGTCACCCGGCAGCACTCGCACCATCCTCGTGATCGATGACGAACAAAGCGTCCGAGAAGTCGTACAGGCGGCGCTCCGAGAAACGGGCTTTCAAGTGCTGCTCGCCGGTAGCGGTCACGAAGCGCTCGACATTTTCGTCGAGCGCGCGTCGGAGATCGACGCGGTCCTACTCGACATGTCGATGCCACGCATGAGCGGAGAGCAAACGTTGGTCAAGCTCCGCCGCATGCGGCCCCACGTAAAGGTCCTGCTCACGAGCGGCCATAGCGAACAGGAGGTTTCGCAGACATTCGAGGGCAAGACAGTCCCGGCATTCATTCAAAAGCCGTTTCGCGCTTCGGAACTGATCGATTGGATCCAGCAAGTGGTGAACCCGCGTCTCTGAATCAAGCCGCAGGCCGTCCTCGCACTAGCGACGCCCTCAGCAAGAGGAAATATTCAAAGCTCTCCCAGATATGTTGTCGAGGCATGAGCGGCTCCCACACCGGAACGAACCGCGCGAGCCAATGCGATAAGACCTTCGCACGAAAATAGCGCTCGTGCTCCCATTCCGCCTCCGCCATCCGAAGAAGATCCATCGCTAGCTGGGGCTCCTCCGCGAGAACCGCGAAGCGAGCCGCGTCCTCGTACTCTTGAACATTGGCAGCCTCGAGTCTGCCCGCCCCGTACATCGGAGCGAACCAGCCTCCGAAGCTGCAAAAAGCGCTGACTGCCAATCCAATCCAAGACATCCTGCGTTCGAGGCGGGCGTCCGGAGCGGCGCCGAGCTCACGCAACATGGTGCCCACTTGCCGGCGGTGCTCGAGCTCTTCACGCTCGATATTCTGGATCTTCGCAACCTCCAGGGCGTCCCGGAGCGAGCGCCAGTGCCCGCGATAGGCACGAGCAGCCCCAAGCTCCCCCGCGTGTGCGTTCTTCAAAACCGCCACGAGAGCGATACGGGCCGTGGCCCGGTCAAGCGTCACGGAAGGTCTCATCGCCGGCCTCCTCACACATCATTATTCGAAGAACGCGGCTTCGTCGCCAGGTTTCAGGCCAGGTTTCAGGAGTAGCGATCGGTGTCGATTACCATCTGTGCTATTAACCCGAAAAAGCTTTTATTTCTTGCAAGAATTTGAGCGGCTGCGGCCGGATCCGCAAGAGGGTAAATCAGTTAGAAGAGGCACCGCGGCGAAGAATTGGGACGGCGCACACTGAGAATGGGCCCGAGGCGCGAAGCGCCGAGCACCACGAACTGACCGCTGAATGCTGACCGCTGACCGCTCGCGGCGGAGATTTGGTTGCGGCTCCGCCGCGCTGTGCTACGATCGCGGGCTCGGAGGTTAGATGCGCAAGGTCTTCTATTTGAACGAGATCGTCCTGCCGCCAGACCACTCCGTTTTCGACCATCGCGAAGGCGGACTGGAGCTCGAATAGTGTCCGAAGAAAGCTCCGACAAAGCGCCATCGCTCGATTTCATCCGAACGATCGTCTCGGAAGACGTCGCGAACGGGAAACATGATGGCCGCGTCGCCACGCGTTTTCCTCCCGAGCCGAACGGCTATTTGCACATCGGCCACGCTAAATCGATCTGCCTCAATTTCGGGGTCGCTGAAGAGTATGGCGGGACGTGCAACTTGCGGTTCGACGATACGAACCCGACGAAAGAAGACGTGGAATATGTCGACGCCATCAAGGAGGACGTCCGCTGGCTCGGCTTCGATTGGGACGAGCGGCTGTACTATGCCTCCGACTACTTCGAGAAGATCTATGCCTGCGCCGTCAAGCTCATCCGAGATGGCAACGCTTACGTCGACAGTTTGAGTGCTTCGGAAATCCGTGAATATCGCGGCACGCTGACAGAGCCGGGCAAGAACAGCCCCTACCGGGAGCGTTCCGTCGAAGAGAACCTCGGCCTGTTCGAGAGAATGCGCGCAGGCGAGTTCGCGGACGGAACGCACGTCCTGCGAGCGAAGATCGACATGGCTTCGGGCAATGTGAACATGCGCGATCCGACGCTTTATCGGATCCGGAAAGTAGCGCACCATCGCACCGACGACCAGTGGGGCATCTATCCGATGTATGACTTCACCCACGCCGTCTCGGACGCGTTCGAGCACATCACGCACTCACTTTGCACGCTCGAGTTCGAGGATCACCGGCCGCTCTACAATTGGTCGGTCGACGAGACCGGCGTCGCGTTCAAACCCCGGCAAATCGAGTTTGCCCGTTTGAACTTGAGCTACACAATTCTCAGCAAGAGGAAGCTTCTGCGCCTCGTGCAAGAGGGCCACGTCAGCGGATGGGACGACCCCCGGATGCCGACGCTGAGCGGATTGCGGCGGCGCGGCTACACGCCAGAATCCCTCCGAACGTTTTGCGAGCGGATCGGGCTCGCGAAGCGCGACAGCCTTGTGGACGTCGCACAGCTCGAGCACGCGGTCCGCGAGGACTTGAACGCCCGCGCCCCTCGTGTGATGGCTGTCCTCCACCCTCTCCGAGTCGTGCTCGAGAACTACCCCGAAGGCGAAGTGGACGAGCTCGACGCGGTGAACAACCCCGAGGACGAGAGCGCCGGGACGCGCAAAGTGCCTTTCTCGCGGGTTCTGTATATCGAGCGCGCGGACTTCATGGAGGATCCTCCGAAGAAGTTCTTCCGGCTCGCTCCTGGCCGCGAAGTCCGGCTTCGCTACGCTTATCTCATCACGTGCACCGACGTCGTCAAGGACGACGCGGGCGAGATCGTCGAGCTCCGCTGCACCTACGATCCCGAAACGCGCGGCGGTACGCCGCCCGATGGGCGCCGCGTGCGCGGCACGCTCCATTGGGTCTCCGCCGAGCACGCGCTCGATGCGGAAGTGCGCCTCTACGATCGGCTCTTCTCGCGCGAGAAGCCCGACGACGTGGAACAAGGTCAGGACTTCACCGCGAGCTTGAATCCCGACTCGCTCAAGATCCTCGACAACGCCAAGCTCGAGCCAAGCGTGGCCGGCGCCGCGCCAGGTACTCGTTATCAGTTCGAGCGGCAGGGTTATTTCATCGTCGACACGGACGCGTCGGCCGACAAGCTCGTCTTCAATCGCACGGTCTCGCTCAAGGATGCGTGGGCGAGGATCGCGGCTCGTGGCTCGCAGTAGTTGCTTTCTGCTGCCGGCTGCCGGCTACCCGGGCGGTTTGGGCAAGATCATATTTTATAAAGACGCGACCATTTACCAGATCCCACCGAACTCTCAAGGCTATGTCGCATTTTATCCCCTCCTCCCCTCCTATCCCCACCTCCCCTTTTCTTCTACAAACAGTGTGTTGCCGAAATGAGCGTGGAAATGTCAGCTGACTTGCGGGCGGGAGAAGGCCGTCTCCTCCAATAACCCGTCGGAGGCTCTCGTCGTCCGGAAAAAGCCTCTGGCGAGGAGCGAATGGATATGCCGGAGCACCTGGAAGTCCGTCAGCGGCGACTCCTCCATGACGCGGACGATCGTCTGATAGCGGATGAGAAACTCGTAAATCTCGATCTCGTCGGCGCTGAGTGAATTGACGGCGACGGCGCAAGCATCGTTGAGCCCGATCTCGTAGACGAGTGGCGGTAGCTTCGACGTCAGCCGCTCGAGTGCTTCGATCTGCTGCATCGCTTCGAGAATGATGAGATCCGTCTGTCCTGCGATCGTCGTCGGTACGGTCGCGTCCGTGGGGAACGCGAAGATCTCGTAGCGACCTTTCTGTATCCCGAGCACGCGGTGAAGCGCTTTCTCCTTGCGCACGTTTCCTGCCTGGCAGTGCACGATCTGACCGTCCTTCAGGTAGATCCGACCGTCACCGCTCTGATTCCGTATGACGATCATTGCCGTCATCCCGTGGTTGGCGAGCCCTATCAGTAAATCGGGCAGCGTCGTATCGATGCGTTCCGGAGACACCGTTAGGTGCGTCGGGGACACTTCGCTTTGATACGGAAGGATATTCCCGACCGTCCCGATACGAAACGTGCTGGCGAGCTTGCTTTCCCGCCGCCGACGGGGCACGAGCGTGACGCTCAGCTGGAAGCTCCAGATCCGGATGCGGTCCCCGGTCCGGAGACGTTGCCGGCGCACGGATTCGTCGTTCACGTAGGTACCGTTGGTGCTCCCCATATCGCGAATGAACAGCTCGTCAGCCTGCCGTCGGAAGACCATACGATCCCACGCACGTCTCGGTCGAGCTCGGAGGAAATGTTCCGCATCGCGGTGCCATCGATGTTCACAACATAGAGGTCGCTCACGCGATAGGTTTGCGCGGTCCAGTCAAATCCGGAGAACGCGACCGTCTTGCCGTCGGGCGAGACGACGGGCGAAGTCCACGGACCGCGCTTCGTTGTCAGGGGCGCGATGTCCCCCGAGGCGATGTCGACGCGGTAGATATGGGACTCGCGATATTTCACATCCGCGTCGTGTTCCATCGCGCCGTCGAAAACGAGCGCTGTGCCGTCGGGCGTCCTGTCGATGCCGGCGCCGTAGTCGAGTCCGACCGCACCTCGTGAGCCCACATGCCACTTCCCTTCGGTGAGCTGGCGCGGCGAGCCGCCATCGGCGGGAACGAGGAAGAGGTGCCGGTAGCCTTCGTCGAGAAAGCCGATGCGGTCCTGGCGAAAATACATGTTGCGGACGATGCGGGGCGGCGTGGTCCAATCAGCCCCTTCGGGTGGCGAGGGCATGGAAGGCAGGTCCCACGTCTCTTTCGCGGGGACGATCATCGTGAAGGCGATACGGTTTCCGTCCGGAGACCAGTGCAGATCCCGCGGCGTTGTCGTGACATGCGTGATCTGCGACGTCGCGCCTTCCGCGTCCATCCACCGCACGAGGATCTGCTTCCCTTTGGGCTCACCATCGGACAAGTAGGCGAGACGCGTTCCGTCCGGCGACCAGCGCGGGCTCGAGCCATCGACGAGGAACCGGTTGCGCGCCCCGTCGGTGCCGATCATCCAGAGCTCGGAGTCCCAACGATCGTCGATCCAGTTCACCATCGACCGTGTATAGACGGCGCGTTTGCCGTCGGGTGAGATCTGGGGGTCGCTGACACGCTCCCAGTCGAGAATGTGGTCTGCTGTGAGTCGGCCTTCGCTGGCCGTTTCCTGCGCAGCAGAGGATGAGGCCAAGAAAATGCTCGCAAGCAGCCAGCACGTCGATCGACGAGTCATGAGCTCCTCCTTTGGTCGTTGTGCGAGTGTAAGCCCGAAGATCGCCGAGTTCAACGCTGGGTCTCGATCTGCGCCATCGGTAGCGCATCGAAGATCGTTGGAACGCGCACCGTCTCCGTGTGCGGCTTGTTGGTTGAAAGCGCTCGCCGGTCTCTCGGTTGACGACACGGTTTCCCACGACGCCGTGCACGCGCGGCATCACGCCCGTCACGAGCGTCGTGTGGCTCGGATGCGTCACGCTCGGATAGACCGTCTCGCTGCTCTCCGCCCAAACGCCGGTCTCGATCAGCGCGCGGATGTTCGGAAGCACGAGCTCGCGATCGTCGAGATGATAGGCCGCGAGCCCATCAATCGACACGAGCACGACATGCTCAGGCTGAGCCCAGGCGCCTGCCGCGACCGCCAGGAAAGAGAGTATGAAGTAGCGTCTCACCGCGTCGGACTTTAACATAGCAGGATGGTTGCGCTCGCCTTACTCCTCGCGGTGCCGACAACGGGGCTCGCGGTGCCGACAACGGGGCTCGCGGTGCCGACAACGGGGCTCGCGGTGCCGACAACGGGGCTCGCGGTGCCGACAACGGGGCTCGCGGTGCCGACAACGGGGCTCGCGGTGCCGACAACGGGGCTCGCGGTGCCGACAACGGGGCTCGGAGCGCCAGAAACAGGGCCTTTGACCCTGGACGTTCCGATTTATCTGGGTGCCGAGCTCCGCGAAGAGGTACTCTCGAGCGCGCTCCGAGAGACCGCGCGCATTTTCGAGCCCGGCGGTATCGAGCTTCGCTTCGACGTCTCCCCGGACGACTCAGCAAGCCGCCCACTGGTGACGGTGATGGTGCAGCCACGGCCGGCGCGCTTCAAAGTGCACGGATGTAGCCGCGACCGCCACGATCACCGGCTCGGCCATACCCAACTGCGCTCACGCCGCATCACCCTATGGTCGGAACAAGTGGCGCGCGCCGTGGATGGAAACTGGGACCGCAAGGAGCTCCCCAATGTCGACGACCGAGTCTATGCGCAAGCATTGGGACGGGTCCTCGCCCATGAGCTCGGCCACTTGCTCCTGCGACTGAACGGACATCGCGACCGGGGTCTGATGCGGTCCGCTTTCTCGCATCGAAGCCTGACCGCGCGTGGACGCCGCGCTTTCCGCCTCGCCGAGGAAGATCTGCAGGCGATCCGAGAGACGCTTCTGCACGCGGTCGCCAAAAACAAAAAGCGCCTCCCTTCGTCTCCGCGACGAGAGGGAGGCGCCTAGGCAGCCTAGTGGCGGAAGCGGTGCGCCATCTCGCTTAGCTCCGCCCTCTGCTCCGAGCTGAGCGTTTGAGCGAAGGCGGTGATGGCCTGGCTCAGCTCACGTGATGCGGAATCGGCGAGCGTCATCCCGGACTGACGGAGCTGCTCGATGGCCACCGGGTCGATTGTCTCGCGGCTGAGCTCGGTGTGAAACGCGTCCCGGAGGGCTCGATGTTGCTCCGCAAGGGGTTGCAAGTTCCCGAGGGTGTCCGAGACGATGCGCTTCACCTCGGCTTGCTGCTCATCGGTGGCGTCGACCCGCCCGACGATAAACGCGGCGGCGAGCTCCGCGCGTTCCTGCATCGCCTCGAGGTCAGCCGAACCATGCCCAAAAAACCGATGGCCGATCGCTCTCGTTGCAATCGCCGGAGCCGCTGCAACGGTCGCGGTCGCTACGGCCCCCACAAGAAGCGCCCCCGCGAAGCCGCCGACGAAAATCCCAAACCAGAACCCATGACGCGTGCTGCGTCGCTTGTCGTTCGTTTCTGTACTCACTGTTGCCTCCTTTTGGCTTCGACGTTCGATCAGGAATACGGTTTCGCGTATGAAGGCGCCGTGTCTGGTTCGTAAAGTTTTGTAAAGTTAGCCTTCAGACCAAGCGGACTGCTACTATTGCGCTGTGAGCATCGAATCACTGCCAGGAGGCGACCTCATCGAGAAAGGACTGCGCGATCTCGCCGAAAAGCGCGAGACCGACGAGGCGCTTCTCGTGTCGATAGGAGCCTGGCGACTTCGACACGAAGGACTTCCGGTGCCCGATAACGTCTTCTCCGACCCCGAACGGCGGCTCTATGACCGGCTGGCGCGCGAGGATGAAAACTCTGCTCACTCCCGTTACAACGCCCTCGTCCGTCGTCTCGCCAGCTTCGAGAACGCGCTTGAATGCGTCGGCCTGTCACGAAGACGTAGTTCGAGCCTTCCTTCGTTCATTCGGAGAGGCGGCCAAGGAAGAGTCTCGCGTTTACTTTGCGGGGGGAGTCAGCGCCGTTCTCTGGATGGCGTTCCACAACGGTAGACCTCGACCTTCGCATCATCCCTGAACAAGATGCTCTCTTCCGCGCCATCCCCAGATTGAAAGAGTCCCTGCATGTGAACGTCGAACTAGCCTCACCCGCTGATTTCATTCCCGAGCTTCCCGGCTTGCTCCGCGGTAGGATGATCAGTCTCGGACCACGAACGGCACGCGGTGCGTCTCGGTGACGTCGTCGGGGCTGTCGACGCGCGCGAATACATCGACTTCGAAGGGCTTCCCGATTCGATTTCCCGCGAGGTCCTCGAGGATCTTGAGTGCTACGAGATGGTGCGTGCCCGCTTGCCACGGCTTCTCCGGCGTAAGCGACCAGCGCGTCTCGTCGCGCGAGATCTCGATCTCCCCGTCGACGTTCTCCACCGCGAGCGTGCGGGCGAGGACGGCTCGGTCCAGGGGTTCGGGGAAATCGACGGTGAGCGGCTCCCGCGTTTCGGCTCGCGGCGCTGTGAGCGTCCACACATTCGGGTCGATCGGTGTTTCGTCGGGCGGCCCGGCCATGAACTCTTTGCGGAAGGGCTCCGCGAGCGGCAGGCCTTCCGCGTCTCGCCAAGTGGGGTCGACGACCAGTACATAGTGCCGTCCCTCGAGGATTGGCCGTCCCATCTCTTCGTTGGGTAGGATGCCGCGCTTCACGCGGCCCGGATCGAAGAACACCGTATAGCGTCGGTGGTCGCGACCCCAGAACGCGTCGCCGAGCGGCAGGAACGGGTCCATCACTTGCTCTCCGTTCTCGTCTAGAAGCTTGACGAAAGCAAGCCCGTCGCCGCCCGCCATGGGTGCCGAGAAGTGGATGTAAAACTTGAGCTGGTTCTCCGGAAGCGCATCGGTCGAAGGGTAGATGTGCTCGACGATCGTGGTGGGCACGAGGTCGCGGGCTGGAAGCGCAACCGTGGCGACGAAAGGTTCGCCTCGGCCGTCGACGCGCACGATGTATTCACGTCCCGGATCGAAAGGGAACATGGGCTGAAAGTAGAGACGCCCGCCGGCGACTCGGTACTCACCCAGGATCGCCGGAGCATCGGGCGCGACCGAGACGCGGACGCGCGTAGCGCCCGCCTCCATCGCTTCCATCGCTTCAATCGTGAGGCCCGCGATCTCGATCTGTCCGTCGACGAGAGCGACGCGGATCTCTCCCGGCGCGCTACTCGCCCAGGACGCAAAAAAAAGGGCGACGCCGCACGCGAGGCGACGCCGCCATCTTTCCAATGCGAAGTTCCTTACGGAAGCGCGACTTTCTCGAGATTCAGCGAACCGGAATCGGTACGCGCGAGGACGATGGAGTGGCTGTCATCGAAGAGATCGAGCTGCTCGATGCCCGTCATCACCGTGATGGTCTTGTAGCTGATACCCTCTTTCTCGCCTGCGACGGGTTTGGTGATGCCCGCCTGGGAGCCGAACCCTTCGGTCGGGATTTTCATGACGCCGCGGCTCGTGTTGGACATCAAAATGTAGTCCTTGCCGTCCTTCGAGTACACGACCATGTCGAGCGGACGGTTGCGATTGCCGAGCTCCGCAATCGTCGTGCCGACGAGCTTTTGGCCTGCCTCGAGTTTCTTAATCGGGAACTTGACGAGCGGTGTGCAGAGATAGCCGGCTATGAGGTGCGGCTCATTGTCGACTTCGTAGGGGACGAAAGTGTAAACAGGGGAGCGCGTCTCCCAGGCGCCGTGGGCGCCGTGGAAGATCTCGACGCTCGTGCCGCCGTCGACGCTGTCGAACGGATATTTCACCGAGCGCAGCTTCGACGCGAACTCTTCGTTCGAAAGGCCCGCGATGAAAACACGCCCGCTGACATAGGCCATGTCCGTAATCGTCGCTGTCCGGGGATCGCGGCGCGCCGTCGGGTTAGCCTCGGGTGCGTTCGGGATCTCGACATGGGTATATTTCAGCTTCCCGAGCGAGATGACAGCGATCTCGCCGGCGCCGTCGACACGGAGCAAGACGGCCTGAGCGTTTGCGCCCTGGCCCCTCTGCGCCGATAGAAAGGCATTTCGAGATTCAGGGTGGATGGCGAGGTCGGTGATCGTGAGCTCGCGCGCGTCCGTGCCGAGCATGCTCGCGATCTTCTGGTCGATGGCTTTGGTGTCCGCAGCACCCGCGGTCTTGCTGGCGGCGTGGTCACCAAGGTCGATGGCATAGATCCTTGCTGCTTTGTTGTCGGCGGCGAAGAGAACACCGTCCGGGCCAAACGTCAGCGGTCCGATGGATTGAAACTGAGGACCGACATCCGCGGGGACCGGTTCGGCCATCGCGGTGCCTGTCGGCGACCATGTTGCTACGAGCGCGAACAAAAGAGCACTCGTGATGCCTAGCTTCGTCATGTGAGCGACTCCTTACTTAAAGGTTGCAATTCCCCGGCATAGTAGGCCGCTCCTCGGGTGAGATCAAGCGCGGGTTCGGGGTTGGTGGACCTTTTTACGGGAAGGTGACAAGATGATGTCGCTCGATGGTCGTTCATCAGATGGTGGCGTCACTGACTTTCGGTGATGCCATCGGAAACGAGGCACTCCGAATCCAATCGGTGCTTCGATCCCACGGAGTGGAATCCGAGATTTTTACCGAGTCGACGGACTTGGTGATGTCGGGGCGCGCTCGAGAGCTCTCCCAATATCCGTCGATGGCATCGCCGGACAACGTCTTGCTACTGCACTTTTCGATCGGCTCGAAGAGCGCTTCGCTCGCGCGAGAGCTTCCGGACCGGCTCTTGCTCCGCTACCACAACATCACGCCCGCTCACTGGTTCGCAGACTTCGCCCCCAAAGTCGCCCGGCAATGCTCGCGCGGACGACAGGAGCTCGCGACGTTCGCGGAGCGCACCGCGCTCGCCCTGGGTGTTTCCGAGTACAACCGAAGCGAGCTCGAGGGTTTGGGCTTCCAGCCCACGGGAGTCCTCCCGCTCCTGTCCGATCCCGACCGTTTGGCGGCGTCGCCGAGCCCGGTGGTGGAGGAGCTCTTCGACGACGACTTGACCAACTTCCTCTTCGTTGGACGCGTCATCCCCAACAAGCGTCTCGAAGACGTCATGAAAGTCGTCAAGTACTACCAGCGCTTCATCGATAGGAAGTGCCGGCTCATCTTCGTTGGCGAATGGCGCGACTGCGAGCGCTACTACGAATCTCTCGTTGGATTCGCCGACGAGCTCGATCTTCGAAACGTCGAGTTCCCCGGTCGCGTGAGCACCGAGGAGCTCGTCGCTTATTATCGTGTCGCCGACGTCTTCTTGTGCATGAGCGAGCACGAAGGTTTCTGCGTCCCCCTGCTCGAAGCATACGAGATGGGTGTTCCCGTCATCGCCTACGACACGGGGGCGGTCAGCGAGACGCTCGGTGGGGCCGGTATTTTGTTGCATGAGAAAAAAATTGACGAGATCGCCGAGCTCGCGCATCTGTTGGTGACCGACTCCGGGCTACGGGATCGCGTCATTTCCGCGCAGGATCGCGTGTTCGACGAGCAGATCTCGCGGAACGACGGCGAGCAACTGATGCGCTTCGTGGAGAGTGTCTCGAGGAGCTAGTGCCGCAACGGTCAGCTCTTGCGAGGTGCAAACGTCGTCTCCACCCTAGCCTTGAAGGAAGGAGGGTCGATTGCAGGAAACCGATAGAGCTCGGCTTCGATGATCCCGAAGAGCTCCAGAGCTCTCTTCGGCTCAATCAACTCTCTTCTCAACATCTGCTTCACATCGTCGACATCTTTGCTGTGCGCTCTCTGCACTTTCGAAAGCGCCCGCGAATAGAAGTCATAGTGAAAAAAAGACAGCTTCCTCTCTTGCGCAATAAACAGGCTGCGCTCCTGCCAGCCGGGCCCTTAGGCCGAAAGCACTCAACAGTTCTCGCAACGGGCCCAGATAGTATCGAGCACCCGCGCCCGCAGAGCACGGCTCCGGCTCAGGACGGTAGCAACCCAGCGGTAGTCTGCGAGCGAAGGCCGGCTATCAGTCGAGCGCCGCTTTGAGCGGAAACTTCTCGGGGTGTTCGATGGACTCAGTAGAGCACATGAACGTGCATTCTTGGCGCTTCCCGCGAAAAGAAGAAAAACCGATAGAGCCCCTCTCTTAGGATCGTGGGACTCACTCGCCCATTGTACTAACGGTCAAGGCAAAGCACCAGAAACTGCTACTCAGCGTCGCGGCAAAAATAACTACCAAGTCTTTATCGTAATCCATCTGCTTGCAGAGATAACGATCCGGGCCGGCGGGAAGCGAATCCCGGTGAGGGAGCGGTAGCCTCTCCGTCGCTATTGTTCGGGATTCCGAGACCGCCGCCGCACTATTTCCAACATGCGCTTGGCGAACGCGTCGTTCGGGTTGAGCTCGGTGGCTTTGCGGAGCGAGTTGTAGGAGTAAGTCACAAAGGCGAACACGAAAATCGCGCTGACCAACAGTAACCATGTTCCGTTGCCGATTCGCCTTTTTGCGCCCATGGCCGCCCCTTCCGTCGAGCAGTTTCGGCAGCTTGCTGGGCTCTACGACGACGGCGTGTTTTTTTGACGCTCCTAGCCTCCCTGATCTTAGCCCACTTTTCCTTTCTTGTCTCGCTGTTTTTTGGGGCTTTTGGCGGCGCTATGGCGCTATTCCGTTTCGAGAAGCGCCAACAGAGCCCAGCCCGTCGTCGAGATGTATTGCGCGTAGCTTATCTGCCCGGCCGGGCGCGTCGTTTCCGGCCAGCTTCCATCTGCGATCTGAGTTTCGAGCAGATAGCGCCGGCCCGCTTTGACTTTGTCTTCGTGGCCACCGACACGCGCGAGCGCGAGCACGACGACGGCTGTGTCGAAAGGCTCGGCCGCAGACGTGACGTAAGGTCCCCAGCCGCCCGAGGGGGCTTGTCCATTCGCGATCAGCTCCAGGCATATCTCGCGCTGGGCGATAGCGGCCCTGTCCTCCGCCCCAACCAGCCCGCTGAGAACCGCGGCCGCCGCAAGCACCGTCTTAACTTCGATGTCGCGCAGAAAGCGGTCGGCGCGATCGAGTTCACCGGCGAACTGCTTGGCGTCCGCGACAGCGAGAACCCGCCGAGCAACCGCTGTAGCGAGAAAGGTTCCATAGGTCGCGGGCGAGCCGATGCTGCCACTCACGTCTAACTTCCACGAGCCGTCGGGCTTCTGGTCTGACGCCACGAGCGCGGCGGCGCGGTCGAGCGCGCTCTCATCGTCGACGAGGCCCACGTCGATCGCATCGAGCAGCGCGCTCGCGAACTGGATCCGCGCGAGCGCTTCGTCGCTGAACGCTTCTGCCGCTTTTTGATCGGACCATGCCGCGGGGTCGGCGAGCCACTCGACCGTGACGCGGGTCGATTCCGGAGGCACCGAGTGCCCCGCACGTAGGGCAGCGAAGAGCGCCCGCGCCGCATCACCGTTGTTGTGGCACGAGAAGCATTGGTTCTCCGCGGGCCAAGCCGGCACCTCGCGCGACAGAAACGCGATCGCGCGCTCCTCGGCAGCGCCGAGGGCGAGCAAGAAGAGGAACGAATGAATCATCGCGCTAGAATCGGAATGAGCTCCAGGAGAAAACGATCGAGCTCCTTTTTCTTCGCCCAGCTCTCCTCGAGGGGCGTCGCTGCGAGCTCGCCGCGCACCTCCCCCACCATGACATCCGTCTTGCCGTCGTGGATGGCTTCGACGGCATAGGCGCCGAGCTTCGTCGCCAAGATGCGATCGCGTGCGCTCGGCCGGCCGCCGCGCTGGATATGGCCGAGAACCGAGACGCGGGGCTCGAAGCCCGTCCGCCGCTCCAGCTCCTTCGCCGTGGCAAAAGCGCCGCCTTGGTCATCGCCTTCGGCGCATACGACGATGCTCATCGTCTTGCCTTTGTCGCGCGCGGCGACGAGCCGCTCGGTGCAAGCGTCGAGATCGGTGACGACTTCCGGAACGAAGATCTCCTCGGCGCCGCCCGCCGTTCCCACATTGAGGGCGATGAAGCCCGAGTCGCGTCCCATGACCTCCACGAGAAACAGACGCTCGTGCGCGCTCGCGGTATCGCGGATGCGATCAATGGCTTCGAGCGCCGTGTTGAGCGCGGTGTCGAAGCCAATGGTCTCGTCGGTGCCATAGATATCGTTGTCGATCGTGGCGGGAACACCAATGATCCGACCGTCCCCGCGTTCCAGATCTTACCGAGCGCATGAGCACCACGAAAGCTCCCATCGCCGCCAATAACGACGAGGCCGCCCACACCGTGCTCCTCGAGAACGCGCCGCGCCTTCTTTTGCCCAGCTTCGGTCTTGAACTCTTCGCTCCGCGCTGTCTTCAAGATCGTCCCGCCCCGCTGCAAGATATTCGACACCGAGCACGGTCCAAGCGCTTCGAAATCACCGCGCATCAAGCCTTCGAAGCCGCGGTGAAAGCCCAAGACGGACCACCCGCGATGGGCACCCATGCGCACGACGCTCCGCACGGCCGCGTTCATTCCGGGAGCGTCTCCCCCACTCGTGAGCACACCTATCGTCAGCTCCATCGTTCGAATTTAGTACAATCGCCCGGCCAATGCGACACATCCTCGCCCTCGTCTTGCTCGCAGCAGCTACGGGTCACGCGCAAGACTACCCCGCTCCGCGGCGCGACGTGCGCCACATCATCCCTTGGGGTGCGGGCGGCGCCACCGACACGGCGATGCGCGGCTTCATGCAGTATTTCGAGAAATACCTCGGGACTTCGGTCGTCACCGAGAATATCCCCGGAGGCTTGAGCGCAGTCGGCCTCCTGCGTCTCAAGATGGCGCGGCCCGACGGCTACACAATCGGCACCTTGACCTATGACGTGCTGACCCTCTCGGCGCAGGGGCTCGCGCCGATCGCTTGGGCGGACTTCGAGCCCATCGGCATGGTCACCGAGCATCCGAGCGCGCTCATCGTGCGCGCGGAGCGCTTCGCAACATTCGATGCTTTTCGCGAAGAGGCTGCCGCGGGGACGCGGCTCAAAGTCGGGAACGTGGGTACGGGCGGCATTTGGCATCAGCATGCCGCGGCGATGGAGAAGGCTCTGGTTATTTCTCTCAAGCACATCCCTTACGAGGCCGGCTCGGGCGCACAGCTCACAGCGCTTCTCGGAGGCGAGGTCGACGCGACCGTGGCAAGTTTACCCGCATCCCTACCTTATGTGCGTGAAGGCGCCTTGCAGGTGCTCGCGGTCATGTCCGAGGAACGCGACGCGCTCGTGCCCGATGTGCCCACGTTTCGTGAGAAAGGCTTCGACATCGCCTATGGAGGCTTTCGTGTGCTCGCCGTTCCGAAGCGCACCCCTGAAGACGTGCGCCGCCGACTCGAAGCGGCGCTTCGCGCGGCTTGGAACGACCGAGCGTTCCAAGCTTGGGCCGAGAAAGCGGTGATCGGCGCCCGCTTTCGCGACGCGAACGAGACACGCGTTTATCTGCGCGACACAGCCGCGAAGGTCAAAGCACTCATGAAAGCGCTGGAGCTATCGTGAACGGAAGCGAAGCCATCGTCCGGACGCTGAAAGGCCTCGGGGTCGACGTCATTTTCGGTCTCTGCGGCGACACGACCTTGCCTCTCTACGAGGCTTTGTACGACATCGACCACGGGATGCGGCACGTGCTGACGCGCGACGAGCGTTCGGCCTCCTTCATGGCCGACGCCTATGCGCGCTTCAGCGGCCGTGTCGGGGTGTGCGAAGGGCCTAGCGGCGGCGGCGCGACCTACATCCTGCCTGGCGTTGCGGAAGCGAACGGCTCGTCGGCCCCGCTCGTCTGTCTCACGAGTGACATCGACCAAGCGGACATGGGACGGGGCACGCTGACCGAGCTCGACCAAAATAGTCTTTTCCGACCGGTCACCAAAGCGACTTTCTCGCCGTCGTCAGCTGCCGAAGTATCGCGTGTTTTGAGAGACGCTTTCCGCACCGCGGCCTCCGGTGCGCTCGGCGCAACGCATGTAAGGCTCCCCTTCGACGTCCAGACCGGTGACGCCGGCTCTAAGCTGCACACTCGCGAAGGCGGTGACGGCTACCCGGCGTTTCGGATGGATCCGGAGCCCGAGCTCGTCGAGAAAGGCGCGCGGATGCTTTCGGAGGCGAAGCGCCCACTCATCATTTCCGGGGCGGGTGTGGTGCGATCCGGCGCATGGGACGAGGTGACGGAACTCGCCCATCGCCTCGGCGCCCCGGTGGCGACTTCGATCGGCGGCAAAGGCAGCATCGCAGAAACGGATCCCTACGCGCTCGGCGTGATCGGAAGCAATGGCGGGCTTTCCTACCGTCATGCGTTTGTTCGCGGCGCGGACGTCATCTTCTATGTCGGTTGCGGCGTGGGGTCGGTGACGACGGAGAAGTGGACGCTCCCGCGAAACGGCGAGCATCGCATCTTGCAGCTCGACATCGATCCCGAAAAGCTCGGTCTCAACTACGACACCGAGCTCGGGATCGTCGCTGATGCGAAGCGTGGCGTCGCGGCCCTTCTCGAAACTCTCGCGCCCTCGGAGAAAGTCGACCCGGCCGAGATCGAGTGCGAGCGAACGCTCTATCTCGCAAGCGTCGAGGACACGTTTACTTCCAACGCGACGCCCATCCGGCCCGAGCGTTTTCTCACGGAGCTCCTTCCTCGTCTGCCGGAGACGTCCGTCATCTGCGCGGACCCGGGTACGAGTTGCCCCTACATGTCCGCGTATTACCGATTGCCTCGAGCGGGCCGGTGGTTCGTCTCGCCGCGGGCGCACGGGGCGCTCGGCTACGCGCTTGCCGGGATCGTCGGAGCGTTCTTCGCGCGCCCCGATGCGGGGCGTGTCGTCGGGCTCATGGGCGATGGTAGCTTTGGGATCTCGTGTGGCGAGCTCGAGACGATCGTGCGTTTGAATTTGCCGATAACCCTCGTCGTCTTCAACAATCGAAGCTTTGGCTGGATCAAAGCGGGTCAGCGGGTGCGCGGCGAGAAATACTACTCGGTCGACTTCAGGGACTCCAACCACGCTGCGATCGCCGAAGCCTTCGGGATGCGCGCGTGCCGCGTCGAGAAGCCTGCCGAGCTAGGGCCCGCCATCGAGGAAAGCCTCGCGAGCGACGGTCCTTATCTGCTCGACGTCGTCACGCAGCCGCTTCACGAAGCGAACGCGCCGGTATCGAAGTGGATTGCGTGAGCCGCATTTCGGTGGAGCGTTCGGCATTCAGCATTCGGCATTCAGGTTGATGCGGGACGGCGTTTCTGGGGCGGGGCTGGTTCTTCTTTCCGTCTTTTACTTTTTTGCGGCTCGGGGGCTTCCTTCTGGGAGGGATGAGCCGGGGCCCGTTTTTTTTCCTACGCTTCTCAGCGGTGTTCTTTTGGTTCTTGGTCTCGTCATTCTTGTCCGGGGATGGCGCTCGAGTGGCGGTGAGGCGCGGACGCGGTCGCTGTGGGTCATCGGTATCACGGTTCTTTACGCGCTTGTTTTTTCCTCCATAGGGTTCGCCGTCGCCACGGTTCTCTATGGCGGCGCGGTCGCGCTCGTGCTGGGGCGGCGGGGGTGGGGCGTCCTCGTGTTCTCAGTGGCCGCAACGGCTTCCATCTACTTTATCTTTGGGCTCGGGCTCGGGGTGCCGCTTCCTTGACGCTCGCTACGCTCGGCTTTCTTGCCGGCGGCGTGACCCTCGGGCTCGTCGTGGGAGCTATTCCCGGCTTGACGGCTACGCTGGCGATAGCACTTCTTCTGCCGTTCACGTTCTCGCTCGAGACGGTGGACGCGCTGCTCGCGCTCACGGGGATTTATGTCGGCGGCATCTATGGCGGCTCGATCACGGCGATCACGGTCCGTATCCCGGGAGCGCCCGCCAATACGATGACGCTTCTCGACGGGCACGCCATGGCGCGAGCCGGTCGAACGGAGGAAGCGCTCGGGCTCGCTACGTTCAGCTCGTTCGTCGGCGGGATTGCGGGAGGCGTCGTCCTCGTTTTGCTTGCGCCGCAGCTCGCCCGTCTCTCGCTCGAGTTTCAATCCCCCGAGATTTTCGCCCTCGTCGTCTTAGCACTCGTCGCAGTCTCGGCCGTCAGCACCGGTCCGCTCACGAAAGGTCTCGCGGCGACGACCCTTGGACTCATGCTCGCGACGGTCGGGCTCGACCGGCTCGTTCCCGTGAGCCGATTCTCCATGGGAGTCCCGGATCTGCTCGCCGGCATCCCGCTACTGCCGGTTGTCATCGGGCTGTTCGCGCTGAGCGAGCTGTTCTGGCAAGCGGGCGAAAAACTCGAGTCACTCGAGAAACCTGCTATTGCGTGGCGGCGCGTGTTCGATTTCGTACCGACGGTGAAGCGCGTCGGGTTCAAGCTCTTCGCGAAGAGCGCCGCGATTGGCGCCTTCGTCGGCGCGCTCCCCGGCGGCGGGGCGGCCATGAGCGCCTTTCTCGCCTACACCGAAGCGAAGCGGAGCGCGCCGAATCCCGACGCGTTCGGAACCGGCATCCCCGAAGGCATCATCGCGCCCGAGACCGCTAACAACGCGATGACGGGCGGCGCCTTCGTGCCGATGCTGGCTTTCGGCATCCCGGGCGATGCAGTCACCGCGGTCATCCTGGGCGGCCTCATCATCCAAGGTCTGACGCCCGGGCCGACGATCTTCCATGACGCCGGCGACGTGATGACGCCTCTTTTCGTCGGCTATTTCCTCGCCTACGGGCTCGTCCTCGTGCTCGGGCTTGCTCTCCTTCCTTGGTTCGCGCGGCTCGCGACCGTCGACCGCAAATATTTACTGCCGTTCATTGGTGCGGTGTCGCTCGTCGCTGCTTATGCGTCGGAGCGGACCGCGTTCGCGATGGGCCTGACGGTCGTGATCGGCGTTTTCGGCTTCACCTTGCGACGTTTCGGCTACCCGCTCGTGCCGGTTCTTCTCGGGCTCATCCTCGGGCCACTCCTCGAGACCAATTTCCGGCGATCCCTCATGCTCTCGGAAAACGGCGCGTGGATCTTTGTCTCGTCGCCGATAAGCGCGGGCTTACTCATTGGCGCAGTGGCGCTCGCGATTTATTTCGCCCGCCAACACCGCTGACGCTATTGGCTCGTCGCCGGGGGGAGCCCCGACGCTATGGTTTGTACACTTCCGACCGGTGACCAAGCGTGATGAAAAAACCTCCTCCCTGCTCCAGCTTGTAAATCAGTCGCCAATCCGCCACCCGCAGCTTGTATAGTCCCTTGAATTGGGCGCCTTTGAGCGGGGCAGGAACATGTCCTTCCGCAGGGGTGCGGTAGAGCTCCCTCAGCGTTTCCTTGATCTGCCGTTGGGCCTTTTTGTCCAAACGCTCTAGCTTCTCGATGAATTCGTGGAGGTAGAGAATCTTCATGACTTCCGTGAGCGGGAAGTCCTCCTGAAGTAGGCTTCGTGAGAGATGGGCTCGCCGCTGTGCTGACTCAAGGCTCGCTGAGCTTTCGTGCCGAAGTGATAATCCTCCATCACTTCCTTGAGCGCGTGCTCGGCGAATTTACCCATCTGTAGGAAATGGTCCTCACAGAAACGCCGGAACGATCGGGCGAACTTCTCGTCGACTTTCACGCTCAAGGTTATCGTCTTTCCTATAGTACAAGTATACTTTATATAACCATAAAGCTACAAGGTATACCGCTCCCGCTACGGGCTTACAGGGGCTGAGCAGATCATCCGGCAGCGCATAATTGCGGCGCCGGCCCGCCGGAGCGGCTTGAAGTTGACTATCGTCGTAAAGGAGTCTTTAAGGGAGACGGGGCGAACGATATAGCGCGAGAGGATGTCAAGGGGTGGGTATCGGAGGGATAGAGGCAGACATCATAGTCGATGCTAAATCCGCTCGGCGTGATGAGCGGAGAATTTTAGAAAGGGGGACGGCTCTCAAGACCAGCCAAGCCTATTCACTGAAAACAAAGGGACAATGCCAGGCAGTGAGACTGGAGCGGTCCAAAGAGCAGCGTCGCATCAGCCAACATCCGTGCGCACAGGATATCACTGCACGTAGCCAAGGCTCCGCAGGCGCTCCAACTCTTCGCTGCTGATCGCCTCGGTGAGTTCGGCATCCGTCGGAAGCTGCCTTGCGTCGCGTCGGCATACGCGGGAACCGCTCCGCGATTCCGCACGGCGGGAGCACCCCAGAACCCGAGAGTGCCCGGCTCATCGGCATCCAGGGAAAGTGAGAGCGTAACCTTCTCGCCCGCGAACGCGTCGATCTCCCTCGGCGAAGGTTCCCAGCGGTGCGCTTCGGTGACGGTCATCTCCCCAAGTATCGTCTCCTCCTCACCGGCTCTCACGATGCCCACGCGAAACGTCACCGGAGCCTCTTCCACCGTTCCGACGGCGAGGTCGAGCCACGGTCTCTCGGGAAGCGTCATCGAGAACCGTACCGTCTCCGGTGAGCGCGTCACGACCGTTTCGCGGTAGATCTCCGAAAGACCCTACCAGCTCACGCCTGAAGGAATGCTCGCCAGATATTCCTTCCGGAAGATGAGACGCACCGACTCGATCTCGAACTCCGCCGCGGCTTCATCCGTGGGTCGGAGCAGTACATGGCGGAAACTGGACGAAACGGCCGAGCGGCTCGGCCTCACGGTATACGTCTGCAGCTCCTCGGAAGGCAAAATGGGGCTGTTCAACGGCCAGAATCCTCCGCTCGCCGTTCGCGTGGCGGTCTCGAAGTCGATTTCCTCCGAGCCGATGAGCGCCATCGACAAGTTAGATCCCTTGGATGCGCGCAGGCGGACCTCGACGGCGTGAAGCGTATCCGGATCGTCGATCCCCGACATCCTCTCGACGTGCAAGATGGGAATTTCCGTCGTCGCGCGCCCCGCGAGACGCCGGTCTCGCACGGTGAGGCCCTCGACACCTGGTCCCGCCTTCCAACCGTGGTCGCCCCCGTCGAAGCGCCACTCCGTCCGGGGAAGCTCCGCACCGTCCGTCGAGCTACCTTCGACCGTGGCCTCGTCGAAGACGTCGACGAGACGCAGGACCGGAGCGTCCGGCGGCGGCGAGGAGCAAGCAAAGAAAACAAAAGGTGTGAAAAGCGTCCAGCGTAGCATCAAGTGACCTCCGTGCAGTTTTCTTCAGGCCGAAGAACCCGTAAGATACAGCCGTGAAGGAACGGATACAAGGATGACGTTGACCGCGGGAGCTCGGCTCAGTCCTTACGAGGTCGTTCTTCCCACAGGCCCTTGACAGATTCGTAGTGGTTCTCGACCAGCTGGTAGAGCGAAGTGGCGCGAGGACTGCACTGGCGATAGGTAGCAGGCTATGCGCCCTGTTTGGGGACGAGTGCGGGAGTTGCCGCCATGGAGCCCATAGCGGGTGATGTAACAGCGAGACACTTTGTCCGGTCCTGGAACACGAGGAAAATGCCTACGGCCAAAAAAAGAATCAATATCACTATCGGTGACGAAACCTACGAGGCGCTCGAACGCCTATCGATCAAGAGAGAACAATCGGTTTCCGGAATGGGCCTGAGCCTGATCGAGCAGGCCTTGGAGTACCGAGAGGATCTCTATTATTCGCGAGTTGCGAACGAGCGGCTGAGTAAGAAGGAAAAGCGGATCTCTCATGATAAGGCCTGGGATTGAGGTACAAAATTGAATACCTTGAAACGGTTATTCGGAAAGATATCCCCGGGCTGACGAAAACGGCTCGGCGACAAATCAAGAGAGCCATCGAACGGCGCCTCACGTCGAATCCGATCGAGCTTGGAAAACCGCTACGATACAGTTTGAAAGGTGCTCGCCGACTGCGTGTGGGGGACTACTGTGAGATCTATAAGATAGAACCTCCGAATAGCGTCCTGATTGTCAAGATTGGACATCGTAAGGAGGTCTACGAGGACTGAGAGGGAATTCGCCCTCGTCTGCCAGCTGTTAGCGAACACCTAAAAGAGGCCAGCCAGAAGCACCCAAAACCAGCCACATCGGCGGCCCGCATCCTCGTCTGGTCAAAAAACTCATGCGGCTTCCCGATGGCGGAAACGGAGCAGCCCGCCGAGCCGTTCCCGACAGCGAACGCGGCCGTCTGCCCGAGCGCAAACGGCTCCTCGTGATCCCTGGAAGCGATCACTTTTTCACGGGCAAGCTCAAGGCGGTCGAAGCGGGAGTCTCCGCCTGGGCACCATCTAACCTGAAGTTCCTTGGTCGAATGAACCCACTGACAGTATGAATTCCCAATGATTACGCGTCTTTAGGGACGCCGAGAGGCTAATTTTGGGATGCAATATGTAGGCATGTCTAAAGCCTTTTATGATTTGATACACATTGATACATAGGCTATTATGGTGGGCATGCATACCCACATCATCCCCAATCGCAACTCTACCCCCGCGGTCCTGCTGCGTGAGTCCTATCGGGTGGGCGGAAACGTCCGCAAGCGCACGCTCGCTAACTTGTCCAAATTGCCCATGGACGCAGTCGACGCCATCCGACGCATTCTCAAAGGGGAAAAGCTCGTCTCGGTTGAAGTCGCCTTCAAAATCGTCGAGAACGGCTCCCGGCACCATGGCCACGTCGACGCGGTGCTCAGCGCCATGAGACAGCTCGGTTTCGAAAAGCTCGTTGGTTCTCGACACTCACCAGAGCGGGATTTGGTCGTGGCCATGGTAGTCGCCCGGATCCTCGAACCGCAGTCGAAGCTGGCGACTAGCCAGTGGTGGCACACAACCACACTGCCCGAAATCCTGGGGGTGAGCGATGCCCGCGAAGACGATCTCTATGCCGCCATGGACTGGGTTCTCAAACGCCAGGAGGTCATCGAAAAAAAACTCGCGGCGCGCCATCTCCAAAACGACGGCCTGGCGCTCTATGACCTAACCTCAAGCTACTTCGAGGGTGTGAGTTGTCCGATCGCCCGCCTCGGATATGACCGTGACGGCAAGAAAGGCAAGCTGCAGATCAACTACGGTCTGCTGACCAACGAACGCGGCATCCCCGTGTCGGTATCGGTCTTTGAGGGCAACACGGGCGATCCCAAAACGCTGTTGCCTCAGGTAGAAAAGGTGCAAGAGCGCTTCGGCATCGAGCAGTTTGTGATGGTGGGCGACCGCGGAATGATCACCCAGACCCAGATCGACGAGTTGCGGGAGATGGACGGTGTCGACTGGATTACCGCTCTGCGTCCCGAACCGATTCGCAAGCTCATCAACGATGGGGTGCTCCAGATGGGGCCATTCGACGAGCGGAATCTGTTTGAGGTGACGCACCCGGATTTCCCCAACGAGAGGCTGGTCGCTTGCCGCAATCCGGAGCTGGCCGAGAGGCGGCGTCACAAGCGCCGTGCTCTGCTCGAAGCGACCTGCAAGGAGCTGGAGAAAGTTGGTCGGATGGTCGAGCGGCGCCGTTTGCAGGGCAAGGAGGACATCCGTGCTGCAGTGAAAAAGCTCCTCAACAAGTACAAGGTCGGCAGGTACTACAGGCTCGACATCCGTGACGACGGTTTCGACTTCGAGCTAGACGAGACAACGATGGATGCCGACGCCTCGCGCCTCGCCAACGGCAACTCTGAGCTCGCCAACAAACGGCTCCAGCGGTGGAAGCGACACATGGGGACGATCGCTAAGCAGTTCGGAGGGATTCGCCAACGGATCGGGCGGGGTCAGCTGCATGGTAAAGATAAAATCGGTGTGCGGGTAGGCAGAGTTCTCAACAAGTACAAAGTCGGCAAGCACTTCAAGCTGGACATTCGCGACGACAGCTTTAGCTTCGAAATCGACGACACAAAGGTCACTGCGGAAGCTGCCCTTGACGGCATCTACGTGATCCGCACCAGTCTTGCTGAGCAGCGGATGAAAACCGACGACACAGTGCGCAGCTACAAGTTGCTGACCCAGGTCGAGAGGGCGTTTCGTTCCTTCAAGAGCATGGACCTAAAGGTGCGGCCGATTCGTCACCGGCGCAAAAACCGAGTCAGGGCGCACGTCTTCTTGTGCATGCTGGCCTACTACGTCCTGTGGCACATGATGGAGGCTTGGCGGCCGCTGCTATTCTCTGACGAGGACCAGCAGGCGAAGGCCAGGCGTGACCCGGTTGCTCCGGCGAAGCGCTCCGAGGCCGCCCTGCGCAAGATACAAACCAAGAAGCTTGACGATGGGAGTCGAGCTTCCAGCTTCCGCACGCTGCTGCGCCTTCTCAGCAACATCGTCCGAAACAAATGTCGGCGACCGGAAGCCGGACCCGACGAGCCCACCTTCGATGTCACGACAACTCCGGACTCGAAACAGCAGAGAGCCTACGACCTGCTCAAAGGTATCACCGTGTAGACAGAAGCCAGCACCATTGATTCCAACTATCTCATTGGATCAACACCGGATCTTGGCTTTTTCAGCCAGGAACTTCAGTCTAACGCCCTCGAGCCGCCAAGCGTCTGCTGGCTGACCGATCCACAAGGCGAGTGGCCCCTAATCAACAGCTAATGAGGCAAGCATCGAGCAAGCCAGGACCGGATGGTGCTGCACGCCTCATCCAGCGCGATCCGCTCTCCCCAAAACATCGGAGCGATCTTGGCCCAGGCCTTCTCAACGATCGCGCGCTTGTCGGCGTCATCGAGACGGAGCGCGGGCTCGTCGGGACTTGGGAGCGCGCGCATGTCTTTCTTGGCCAACATATCCTGGGCAAGGTCGAGGATGGTCATCTCGATCTCCGGAAGCGCGTCGACGGCGCCGATGATACGAGCCGCGTCCTCGTAGTGCCGCACGAAGCTGTCCGCCTCGATCTCGTCGCGTTCGTAGCGGCGCGCCATGGCATCCAGCTTCTCGAACAGCGTCATGAGCGGGTGAGCACATCGCACGAACCGCGGGCGGTTTTCTTCGTAGTCGGAGAGCATGCCTTGCGCATCGAGGTAGTCGTGAACGAACGAGCTGAGCGTCATCTCGACGTGGGGCTCCACCCGGGCATGACCCACCTCGAGGCGAACGAAAGGGCTCATAGCGGGCGCCAGTTGCTTCTGCCGGATGCCGGGGTAATGGCCGAGATAGTCTGCACCGAGGGCACGTTTGTCGATGCGGCTTTCATCCCGCTCGACGCGGACGTCGGGCACGACGAGCACACTAGTGAGAGCGTCATAGAAAGTTTGTCGCCGCGCGACGGGACCTTTGTTGGTGCTGGTCCAGTTCGTCACCTCCGGCAAGCCAGCGATGATCCCGGGCAAGATCATCATGTCCAGGTCTTCCGAGAAGCGCTGGATGAGCCCGAAGCCCTTGGACAGAGATGTCCCGCCTTTGAACCAGATATCGAGGCCGGTCTCATGGAGCGCCCACAGGGTGTGCGTCACCCAATAGTCCTTCTCGATCAGCGCCTCCGAGATCCCTGTATCCCTGCCGACAATCGCCAGGAGTTGCTCGAAGTCTTTGTCCTCGTGCACAAAGCTCATGGCGTTTTGTTCGCTGTGCGAAGAGCACGATCCACGAGAGCCAGCGTTGCCTTGGTGCCGTAGCGCTCGGCCATGTCGAGGAGCGCGTCCCTTTTCCAGCGCCCGTCTTTCAAGGTGGCGACGAGACCTCGCTCGAACTCGGCCAGTGACACACCCGCGATGTCGTGCTGCTGGAGCAGGTCGACAACGAAATACTCCGGCACAGGGTTCTCGGGGAAGAGCACCCGCCGCATCAAGTAGCGTCGCCGGTCAAAGGTGAACTCGCCTGTGCGCTTGGTGTTGTAGACGAGCGTGGCGGCGAACATCGCCGTTGCGCCCAAGCCGAGCGCGTTCCACTTCGGCGGCCCGCTAATGAGGAAGGGACTGCCCGCAAAGAACGCGCGGAGGACCTCGGTCTCGCTGGGCGGTGCTGCGCCGAAGCGGCTGGGCACCGGAACATAGAACAGACCGTGCGCCGCCTGCCGCAGCTTGTCCTCACGTACAAAGCGCTTCGCCAGACGCGTCGGGTTTGCACTCCAGCGGCGGAGATCCCGTGTGCGGTAGAGCCTCCCGGGCTCGAACTCTGGTTGTGCAGCTTTGGTCACGGTTCGTCTCTGTAATAAATCTACTGTAGAAAACATACTGCATATGAGCCCTAAGTGCAAGAGCCCGCGTTGGGACTGAATGGGTCGTGCGCACAAAGCCTGTTCGCATCTCTTTTCGCAGTCCTTGGCAAGGAACTGCTGAGCGCTGGATTGGGAACTGTCGCCGAGAGAGATGCTCGAACACGGTTCTACCCCTGCAAGCTGCCCAACAACGCGTCGATTCCGGCCTGGGCTACCACCTCGTCCTGGTCCGGGCTGCCGGAGCTGCACCCGATGCCGGCGACGATCTGCTCGTCGACGAACACCGGCAGCCCGCCGGCGACGATCATGAAACGCCCTTGATTGCTGACGTGGATCCCGAACGCGGGACCACCGGGACCGCTGACCTCGCCATACGCCCGCGTCGACTTGCGCGCGGCCGCCCCCGTGAACGCCTTGCTGATCGCGACGTCGATGCTCGTGATCCGCCCACCGTCCATCCGGTGGAACATCAGCAGGCTGCCGCTGTCATCGGTGATGGCGATGTCCATATCGACACCGATCTCTTGTGCCTTGGCCTCGGCGGCGGTCATCATCACGCGCGCGTCATCGAGTGTGAGCTTCTGCACCGTTCGCATAAGGTTGAACCTCCCGCGCTATTATAATCAGCGTTCGTCCCTCGTCCCTGCGATCTCGCGGTCTTGACCACCACACCCCTTCACCGCCTCGCGTGTTAGGATGCGGCGCCATGAGAAGAGTGTTCCCGCGAGCGGCCTTGGCTGGGTTCCTCTCTGCCCTTGTGCTCCGATTCCCGTCTCAGGCAATGCAATCAAGGACCCCGATCGAAGTGGCGTCGCTTGGCCCGCAGGTCGGCGAGGAAGTACCTGCTTTCAACTTGCCGGACCAGCACGGCCGGGTCTGGACCCGCGACTCCATCCTGGGACCGAACGGTGCGATCCTGCTGTTTCACGCTCGGCCGACTGGCGACCGTATTGCAAAGCGCAGCTCGTGGAGCTGCAAAGCCGCTTGGAGGACCTGCGGGCGCGCGGGCTCGGCGTCGTGGCGATCAGTTACGACTCGCAGTAGGTGCTCGCCGACTTCGCCCGACGGCGCGGCATCACGTTCCCGCTTCTGTCGGATGACGACTCGTCGGTGATCACGGCTTTCGGCATCCTGAACACCGTGGCGGCGGAGGGTGTGGGCCCGAACCGGGACGATCCGGACGTCGTCGCCGATGTGGCGAAGTATGTATCGGTCTTCAGCGCCAACCGGATGATTGTCGGCACCCCCTTCCCGGGCACCTTCATGCTCGATGCGAAGGGTCGCGTCACCTCGCGATTCTTCGAGGCGTTCTACCGGGAGCGGAACACGACGTCGAACGTGATGTTGAAGCTTGGCGCGGGTCTCTCCCCCATTGCCGCGATCGAGGGCGCGACCGCGCACCTGACGCTGACCGCCTATCCGAGCAACCCGAACGTCACCGTCGGCACCCGGTTCTCAGTCGCGGTCGAGATCGAGCCAAACC
Source organism: Candidatus Marinacidobacterales bacterium (assembly GCA_965197495.1). Lineage (GTDB taxonomy): Bacteria > Acidobacteriota > Vicinamibacteria > Marinacidobacterales > SMYC01 > SMYC01. The sequence continues at coordinate 5,582,805 of OZ240210.1, read as the reverse complement.
CGAACATCCACGTGTACGCACCGGGCGCCGAGCAGATGGGCTACCGCGTGGTCGGGCTCACCATGGCCCAGGTGCCGCACGTCCGGTTCCAGCCGGTCCAGTTTCCGGCATCTGAGATCTACCACTTCGAGCCGCTCGACGAGCGGGTGCCGGTGTATCAGCAGCCGTTCATGTTGTTGCAGGAGGCGGTCGTGGAGGGGACGCGGGAGGCCGAGGCAGCGCTGGCCAAGCTCGACGCGCTGACCCCGACCGGGACGCTCGACTACCAGGCCTGCAACGACGAGCTCTGCTTCGGCCCGGTGTCTGTGCCGCTCTCGTTCACGCTCGACCTCGAGGTACTCGACCGGCAACGCGCGAATCGCTAGACGGACCTTCCACGGATGAACAAGCGTAAGTGTGGGCATCATTGGCTTTGTTTTTGAAGAGAGGTGTGTGTACTGCTTACATCGTGCGGGGGTTGATTTCGAGCAGGTTGAATGCTTTGTGCTGCAAGGGTGTGGGGCGAGTGATGCTGACGAAGGACAGGCCGCGGGCTTCGTTTTCGACCTGATTTTTCGTGACCGTAGCAAGATCAGAAAGAAGCGTTCTGAAACTGTGGACGGGCAACCCGTCGGGAGTCTTCTTGGTAGAAGCCTTTGCCTGGGCGGAGTCTGAAGGCGTTGCTGGGCTGACGATGGATGAGCGTTTGGCATGGGCACCGTCAGGGTCGTCGTCGTCAAACAAGATCGGGACGAGGGCTTTTCGCATGTGCCATTCCACGTAGTAGGCGAGCATGCAAAGAAAGATGTGAGCTCGAACTCGCTCAGCGTTGTAGTGATAGATGGGCCGTACTTTCAAATCCACGGTTTTGCAGCAACGAAAAGCGCGTTCAACGACTGCCAAGCCTTTGTAGGTCCTGACAGCTTCGTCTGCGGAGATGGCCTCTTCGGTGAGGCTTGTTCGGATGATATAGATGCCGTCGAGGGCCGCCTCACGCTCGATGTTTTCGTTGTCGCGCTCGAAGTCGAAGCCGTCGTCCGTAATGGTGTAGCGAAAGTGCTTGCCCATCTTGCTCCGAGCGAACACTCGACCCAATCGTATGCCGATGGTATCTTTGCCTCGCAAAGGACGTTGGTCTCGCTTCGTCGCTTTGCTAATCACTTCTAGCTTTGACTCCGTCGACACAAGCATCTCTTCTCGCTTCCGCGCCCGCTCGGTAGCAAGAAGAGGGTTGCGGCAGGCGATGAGTCGCTCACCAGGGAAGCTAGGATGATGGATCTCCGCTAGGTCGAGTTCATCGAACAGAGAAGGCTGCAGCATTCCGTCTTTTGCAAGTCGCTGAATCTGAGGGGCACGAAGTGAGCTGATCCACTCGAGACCTTCCTCCGGTCGAAGTTCCTCGCGAATCCGGGCTTCGGTGATCATCCCTCGGTCACCTACGAAGACGATACTGTCAAGCTCAAAACGTTCTCGGACTTTGCGAATTTGGCTCCCCAGTGTTGCGGGATCTCCGGTGTTACCTTCGAACACCTCTACCCCGACCGGCCGACCATCACGCTCACACAGTAAGCCGAACACGACCTGCAACTTGTTTTTCTTGCCGTCTCTCGAGTAACCGAGCTTCGCCAGAGGGCACGACCGACCTTCTACCCAAGTCGACGTCAAGTCGTAGAGAACCAGGCTGCCCTGCTGCAGATGGCGTTTCGCCAGTTTCTTCTCTATGGCTACTTGGCGGCTCAAAAGCCAATCCAGGGAATCATACAACTCATCCTCGTTGGTGTCTTCAACTCCAACACACTCACCCAATGACGAAGTCAAGGTCTGTTTCGATAGACCACGGGCCGTGGCCAACTTGGAGCCCGGCTCTACGATTCGCGCCACAATCATCGCCACGACAAGGTCACGCTCTCGGCGCTGGCGGCTATGGATGATTCGCTCGAGGCCAACTTTGCGCAGCGTTCCCAGCACGGCCGCAACATGTCCGTGAGGCTTGCTTCTGGTGATCTCGAACTGCTGAGCCTCACCCAAATCCACGTTGCCCTTCAGCAACTGGCGAAGAGCTTCAATTCGAGCGGGCTTCCACTTCGAGATGTTGGCGACGGTCCTCGTTTTGGGCGCACCGCCTTCGCGGTAGCTTTCGCGGATGAGAATCGCTGGGGGCGAGTTGCGGTTCGGCACCTTGGCGATGTACATGCGCCGACTATACAGGATTAAATCAGTAAAATAACTGTTCTGTCACTATTACATGCTTACACATTACATTTCAAACCGCCGCATCTGCTTTAAACGTACGGGTTTACATGCGTCTAGCCGGCGGAAGTTCCGTCTAGACTGAAGTTCCTTGGTCGAATGAACCCACTGACAGTGTGAATCCCCAATGATTACGCGTCTTTAGGGACGCCGAGAGGCTAATTTTGGGATGCAATATGTAGGCATGTCTAAAGCCTTTTACGGTTTGATACACATTGATACATAGGCTATTATGGTGGGCATGCATATCCACATCATCCCCAATCGCAACTCTACCCCCGCGGTCCTGCTGCGTGAGTCCTATCGGGTGGGCGGAAACGTCCGCAAGCGCACGCTCGCTAACTTGTCCAAATTGCCCATGGACGCAGTCGACGCCATCCGACGCATTCTCAAAGGGGAAAAGCTCGTCTCGGTTGAAGTCGCCTTCAAAATCGTCGAGAACGGCTCCCTGCACCATGGCCACGTCGACGCGGTGCTCAGCGCCATGAGACAGCTCGGTTTCGAAAAGCTCGTTGGTTCTCGACACTCACCAGAGCGGGATTTGGTCGTGGCCATGGTAGTCGCCCGGATCCTCGAACCGCAGTCGAAGCTGGCGACTAGCCTGTGGTGGCACACAACCACACTGCCCGAAATCCTGGGGGTGAGCGATACCCGCGAAGACGATCTCTATGCCGCCATGGACTGGGTTCTCAAACGCCAGGAGGTCATCGAAAAAAAACTCGCGGCGCGCCATCTCCAAAACGACGGCCTGGCGCTCTATGACCTAACCTCAAGCTACTTCGAGGGTGTGAGTTGTCCGATCGCCCGCCTCGGATACGACCGTGACGGCAAGAAAGGCAAGCTGCAGATCAACTACGGTCTGCTGACCAACGAACGCGGCATCCCCGTGTCGGTATCGGTCTTTGAGGGCAACACGGGCGATCCCAAAACGCTGTTGCCTCAGGTAGAAAAGGTGCAAGAGCGCTTCGGCATCGAGCAGTTTGTGATGGTGGGCGACCGCGGAATGATCACCCAGACCCAGATCGACGAGTTGCGGGAGATGGACGGTGTCGACTGGATTACCGCTCTGCGTCCCGAACCGATTCGCAAGCTCATCAACGATGGGGTGCTCCAGATGGGGCTATTCGACGAGCGGAATCTGTTTGAGGTGACGCACCCGGATTTCCCCAACGAGAGGCTGGTCGCTTGCCGCAATCCGGAGCTGGCCGAGAGGCGGCGTCACAAGCGCCGTGCTCTGCTCGAAGCGACCTGCAAGGAGCTGGAGAAAGTTTGTCGGATGCCGGAGCCGTCCCGAGCGCATGACGTGTGACCCACTCGAATTGGCGCTTCAAGCGGTCGAGTCGGTGGTAGTACTCGCGCAAGCCATGACCTTCGCGCGGGTAGAACACGAGCTCGACGGAAACGCCGCGATCCTTGAGCGCGCGGTAGAACTCCATTGGCTGGCCAATGGGCACGCGCTGGTCGCTTCCGCCATGAAGGATCAATGTCGGGGTCGTGACCTGATCGGCGAAGGTCAGCCCGGACCGGTCGCGATAGAGCTGCTCCGTCTCGGGTGACAACGTTCCGTTGAAGAATGCACCGAGATAGTTTGGGACGTCGTTCGTGCCGTACATGCTGACGAGATTCGTGAGACCGGCGCCGATCATCGCTGCTTTGAAACGCGTCGTCTGGGACACCGTCCAGCACGTCATGTAGCCGCCGTAGCTCCAGCCTTGAAAGGCGAGCTTGTCGGGATCGGCGATCCCCATCTCGATCACGGCATCGACCCCGGCCATGATGTCGCGGTAGTCTCCCCCGCCCCAATCCGCGAGATTCCCCTTCATGAACGTCTCACCGTAATTCGTGCTCCCGCGCGGATTCGGATACAACACCGCCCATCCTTGACCGGCCCAGTGTTGGCCGCCGTCGCCGTAGCGCACCCGGTAGAAGTCGTGATGCGCGCCGGTGGGGCCCCCATGCGCGACGGTCATGAGCGGATAACGCTCACCCTGAAGGTAGCCGACCGGCTTCACGAGAACACCTTCGACCTCGAACCCCTCAGTACTCTTCCACCGGATGACTTCCGTCTCGCCAAGCGCAAGCTCTCGCGTGTCGGGATGGACGTCGCTGAGCTTCTCCACCGTGGAAAAATCGAGCCCCGAGACGTAGACGTCCGACGGCGCCTCGCCGGATTCGAGCGTAAAGGCCACCCACGAGCCGTCGGCGCTCACGGAGCCCAAGCCGACGAATCGTTCGTCGGTGAGCTTGACGTAGCGCCTAGACGCGACGTCATAAGCGAAGACCTCGCGATAAACGCTGTCGCCCGCAGTAAACAGGATCCTCCGGCTGTCCGGCGTCCATCGGGGATTCGAGGGAATCCGATCGAACCCAGTAGAGACATCCCGCAATCCGCCTTCCTGCACGTCGTAGATCGTCAAATGTGCGTTCGTGAGCGGCTGGATGAGCGTGCCGTTCGGAAGCGGCTCGCTGTCATTCGGGATCGACAAGAACGCGATGGCCTTGCCGTCGGGAGACCATACGGGCGAGCGGTCCGCTCCGGGATTCTCGGTAATCTTGCGCGCGGCGCCTCCGACCGGCAGAACATAAACGTCGTCGCGGCTGTCTCGAAGCCAAAGCGTGGGAGCACCGGTAAAAGCAATCAGGGTCCCGTCGGGAGACCAGCTCGGGCGGCCCTTGACGGTGAACGCGGAAGCTTCGGTTTGAATCACCGCATCCTTGGATGAGACGTCGATCACCCACAATCGGTTGAAGCGCGCGTCGTCCTCATAGACGAGCGGATCGTCGCGACGCTCTTTCTTTTCCTCGTCGTCCTCGGAGAGAGCTTCTTTCGACGTAAAAGCAATCTTCCCGCCGTCCGGCGACCAGACGTAATCGAGGACGCCTTCTTTCGCTTCTGTTAATGGCATCGCTTCACCGCCGGCGGCGCGCATCAGCCAGATCTGCCGCTTGGGCTCGTCTTCGTCTTCCTTAGTCTTGCCGCTTCCGCGCGCGGCGAGAAAGCTCATCCACTTGCTATCCGGGGACCACCGCGGCCCGCTCTCGCCCTTTTCGCCAAAAGTCAGCTGCATCGCGCCGCCGCCTTCGGACGCCACACGCCAGAGATGCGAGACGAAAGTCTTCGCACCTTCTTTATCGCCCTCCTCCCAGCCCGTCACGGTGTAGAGAACCGAAGCACCGTCGGGAGAGATCTGCGGCAAGCCGACGCTCTTCATCGACAAGATATCTTCGAAGTCGACAGGACGCTTGTCCTGCGCTAGACCGAAGGAGGCGACGCCAAGAGCCCCCGAAACGAGAGCAACGAGAGCAAGGTATCGATATTTCATGCCGTTTCTATACCACAAAGCGAGAGCGGCCGGCGGCACGCTAGAATGGAAGCATGGAGCCCGCACGCCGATTCATCGTGACGCCGACGCTCGTGGCCATGAACGTCACCATCTTTCTGGCGATGGTGAGCCTCGGCGTCTCCGCGACCTCGCCCGGTCCCTGGGAGCTCTTGCCGTTCGGCGCCAATTTCGGCGGCTACACCGTGCACGGGCAGTGGTGGCGTTTGCTCACGTCCACCTTTCTCCACTTCGGCGTGCTCCATATCGGTTTCAACATGTGGTGCCTCTGGAGCCTCGGCCGGCTCGCCGAACGGATGTTCGGGAACTGGCAATTTCTCGCGATCTACCTGCTCACCGGGCTCGGGGGAAGCGCTGCAAGCCTCATCTGGCATCCATATGTCGTGAGCGCCGGCGCCTCCGGCGCCGTGTTCGGGATCGCTGGAGCGCTCGCTTCGTTTCTGTATTTCGCTCACATCCACTTGCCCGAGAAAGTCGGGCGCGATCTTCTGACGAGCATCCTCTTCTTTATCGGCATCAACTTGATCATCGGCTTCTCGCTCGACTTCGTCGACAACGCGGGCCATCTCGGCGGGCTCGTGGTAGGCGCGATTCTCGGCGCGGCGCTCAAGTATCGCACGGCCTTTCTTCTTGCCGCCGGCACCGCGGTCGTCGCGCTCGTCGCGTCGGCGCCCATCGCGAAAGAGCGCGCGCAAAATAGCGCTGCGGTCCTGGAGACCGAGGCGCTGCTTCTCGCCGCCACGGCCCATAGCGATGAAGCGCTCGCCAAGATCGAGGACGCGCTCGAGAGCGAGGCCACGGTCCGAAGGCTCAGAATGGCGGCCGAACTCTACCTCACGAGGGAACGCTACGGCGACGCTGTCGACGCCGCACGCCGCGCGGTCGCGCTCGACCCGCAGCACAAACCGTCCCAACAACTGCTCGGAACGGCCCTTTTCGCAGCCAAGCGCTACGAAGAAGCGGTGGACGAGCTCCGCCTCACGATCCAGCTCGAGAGCGTCGACGAGCGGCGCGACGCCCTCGAGCGCGACCCCGCTGGGCTACAGAGTCAGGTGCTTCTCAGTCGCGCGCTTCACGAGCTCGGACGCCAAGAGGAGGCCGTAAAGGTTCTCGCGGAGGACCTCGAATGGGCGCCCGACTCGTTCGTAGCTCACAACGAGATTGGCCTCGTCTATTACCGCATCGATGAGATCGACCTCGCCATCGCCGCTCTTCGAAAAGCCGCAGAGCTCGAGCCCAAGCACTCCGAACCCTACAACCGGCTTTCGCTGATCCTCGCACCAACCGGCGCACTCGACGAAGCGCTCCAATCGATCGAGACCGCCATGGAGCTCTTGCCCAACGCACCGCACCTTCTCGACAGCCTCGGGACGGTGCGCTTTTATCGCGGTGAGCTCGACCTTGCGGTCGAGGCCTATCGCGAAGCCATCGCGCTCGAGCCGCGGCGGGCCGTCTATCACTACAACCTCGCCATGGCGTTTCTCGAAAACGGCAACAAAGCGGCCGCCGCGAAAGCGAAGGCCGAAGCGCTGCGGCTACAACCTCATTTCGAGCCCACCGAGGAAGGTCGACCCGAGATCTGAGCCGATGGCCGGGCGGGCGGTGGTCGTGGGTGGCGGCGGGATCGGTGTCGCCTCAGCCTACTATCTGAATCGCTCGGGCTGGAACGTCACGCTCGTCGACAAGGGTGGGATCGGCCGCGGTTGCTCGTACGGGAACGCTGGCCTCATCGTGCCGAGCCACTCGGAGCCCATCCCGGGCCCTGGCGTCATCGGCCAGGCGCTCCGCTTCATGACGAAGAGGGACAGCCCGTTCTACGTGCGTCCGAGGCTCGATGCGGGCCTCCTGCGTTTCTTTTGGCAGTTCCGCCGCTACTGTAATGCTGCAAAGGCCCGGCACGCTTTTGGCGCGCTCCTCGGCCTCAGCGCGGGGAGCCTCGAGCTTTACGAAGAGCTGCGGCGCGATGGCGATGCCGATTTCTTTTTCAAGCGCCGAGGCGTCGTCGAAGTCGCTCTCACCGAGGACGGCCTCGATCACTTCCTTCACGCACGCGAAGCGCTGGATGCGAAGGGCTTCAACACGAAGCTCCTTTCCCGAGACGAGGCGCTCGCGATCGAGCCTGCGCTTTCACCGAACGTTCGAGGCGGGCTCTTCACCGAAGGTGAAGCGCACGGCTCGAGCTTCGCCTATGTCACATCGCTCGCGGCGACGCTTGAAAAGCGAGGGGCTCGCATTCTCGCGGATCACGCGGTCTCGCGTCTCGTGCACGATCGCGCCCAGCACATAAAGGGGGTCGAGCTCGATGGCGGCGAAACGCTCGAGGCCGATCTCGTCGTGCTTGCGGCAGGCGCCTGGTCCAGAACACTCGCAAAACCCCTCGGCGTCGACATTCCGCTGCAGCCGGCCAAAGGTTATAGCTGCACCATCGACACCTTCCAGGGCGCGCCGAGCTACCCGATTCTCGTGAAGGAGCGCCGCGTTATCGTCACGCCTCTCGATTCCCGATTGCGTTTCGCCGGCACGCTCGAGCTCACGGGCTTCGACGAGACCATCCACGGCGCGCGCTATGACGCAGTAAAGCGGGCCGGATGCGAGATCTTGAATGTGCGACCGCCCATGGAGAACGAAGAGCCTTGGAGCGGCTTGCGGCCCGTGACTCCGGACGGCCTTCCAATCGTCGACTGGGCGAAGCCTTATCGAGGTCTTCTCGTGGCCACCGGACACGCGATGCTCGGGTTCACGCAATCCCCGATGACGGGGAAGCTCGTCGCGGAGCTCGCGAGCGGCGGTCAGCCGTCCATCTCTCTCGAGCCTTTCCGCCTGGATCGTTTTTGAGCTTCGTGCTCCTCTTTCTTGCGCTTTCACAATCGATCCAGGACGTCCGCGTCGAAGGCAACTTGCGCGTGTCGGACGACGCCGTTCGCCGTCACGCCGCGGCCACGACCGCGGAAAAGCTTCCGGAGGCGTTTCAACGTTTGTGGGCGACAGGTCTGTTCGAAGATGTCCGCTTCGATCGCGAAGACGGTGTCCTCGTCATCCACGTGCAAGAAAAGCCGCTCCTCGCTGCGTACCGGCTCGAAGGCGAGAAGCTCGCGCCATCCCAGGACGAGGAGCTGCTCGAAGGCCTGCGAAGAGCAGGGTTCGACTTGCACACGAACCGAGCCTTCGGTCAAGACGATGCACGCACCGTAGAGCGTCTCACCCAGCAGTTTCTGGGCGAGGAGGTAGACGTGCGCGCTCGCGTGGAGCCTCTCCCCGACGCGCGCGTCGAGCTCGTCCTCACCGTCGAGAAAGTCCCCATCCAGCGGCTTTCGAGCCTGGAGCTCGACGGCAACGAGGCCCTCACGGACGCTGAACTTCGCGACGTGATGCATCTGAAGCCACGAGACTGGACGACCGCGCATCACGGGCCGCGACAAGCTCTCACAACGAGCGCTCGAGGCGGACCTCTACAGCCTCCGCAAGCTCTATCGCTCGCGCGGCTATCGCGATATCCGTGTCGGTCCCGTCGATCTCGAAATAGCGCTGCGGATCCCGATCGTCGAAGGCCGCCGCTATCGCCTCGATGCCGTCGAGATCGAGCCAGGCTCGCTTCTGAGCCAGGAGGAAGCGAACGCCTGGCTTCCGAGCCCGGGCGACGTCTATAACGCGAGCGCGCTCGATGCCGTGACGGCACGCGTCGAACGTCACTACCAGTCCCGAGGCTATCCGGGTGTGCGCGTCGTGCGGGAAGAAAAAGCTGTCGCGGGTGCGGTGCGCGTGATGCTCCGGATCGACGAAGGGGCCTTTCTTCGCGTCGGACGGATCCTGTTCCGCGACAACGTTCGTCATCGCGACCGCGATCTGCGGCAACAGCTCGACCTCGACGAGTCCGAGCGCTTCAACCAGCAGCTCGTCGAACGGGATGTCGAGACCCTCACGCGGCTCGAGACCATCGCCCGCGTGGTGCCCGAGATCGACTTCACCGCGCGGCCGGGACGTGTGGACATCACCTATCACATCGAAGAGGTGGACCCGTTCGAATATTTGATTGGCGGCGGCGTGAACGGGGTTCAAGGCGGGTCGGGAAACGGCCAATTCATCGCCAGGAGCCTGCTCGGGCGCGGCGACATGTGGCGCTTCAATCTGGATTTCGGAGACCGCTTCCAGAATTTCGGCGTCAGCTACCGCGATCCGTCGACACTCGGCCATCGCCTCTTCTTTTCGGTCGACTTCGTGCGTGCCAACTTGACCTTTCCAGACGAGACCTCCGAAGACACGTTCGACTTCACCTTTCGCGTGGGCGGCCCTCAAAGCCGGCGGCTCCAATTCCTCGCAGGCGTTCGCGTCGTTCAGTTCACGCTCGCGTCGACCTTGGACGACATCGTCCCTTTCTTGACGCCCTTCATCGGAATCTGAACTTACCGTACGAGCGCGACACTCGCCTTCGAGAGCCGAGATCGCCAGGTGTTCCCGACGCGCGGCACGGGGCTTTCGCTAGGTGTCGAGCTCGTGACCGGAGACGTCGAAGCCACCCACGCGCGTGCTCAGCTCACAGAGCTCGTGCGCCTCGGTGGAAGCCGCCGGCACGTGCTCGTGCTCTCCGGCCGCGTCGAAGCTGTCTGGTCGTTCGGCGCGACCGTGGCCGACGGGCTGCCGCGCTTCGAACGTTTGTTCCTCGGTACCGAGAACGACATGCGCGGCTTCGCCATCCGCGGCGTCGGGCCGCGCGACGCCAACATCGTCGTAGGCGGCGACCGCCTCGTCTTCGCTTCCGCCGAGTATCAGTTCGCGCCGCACCCGCGCGTCCGGCTCGTGGGCTTCTTCGATATGGGAAACGTTTACGCGACCGACTTCGAAGGCCTCGAGACGCCTAAGCTGCGCTACGACGCCGGCGCCGAGCTCCAATTCCTCGCGCCGATCTGGAACATCCCTTCCGTGTCGGCTACGGATTCAACTTGGATCCTGTCTTCGACGAGAGCCGCGGGCGCTTCTTCATCACGCTCGCGGTGCGGTTCTGACGACTCGCTATCGCGGCGCGTACTTCTCGGAGATCCCCGACCACTGCAACGTCACGATCCACCAACGGCCGTCGATGCGGCCAAGGTTGAAATGCGTGATCCCGTGCCGCCGCGGCTCCGTGTCGGTCTCGTGGGTGCGGATCTCATAGGTGCTGTAAACGCTCGCCATGTGCCCGAACTGCTCGGTGCGCTACGCGTCTCTCTTCGCATGCGGAGCCTCGATAGTGACGCCGACGCTTCAGAACGACGGCGGAGAGAGCGTCCCGCACATCCGCGTCATCGAGGACTGGATGACACGCTATCCCGACGATTGCGAGGGAAGCTTCTACGAGTGGGAGGTGTCACGCCGCAATCCACCACCGAAGATTTGACCTTTGTCGAGGCGGACCCAAAAGATGTAGCGACCGTCGATGCTGTCGTGACGGCCTTGTGTGAGGCGCTATCGGGCGAAGGCGGGGATCGGCGCGCTTTCAAGAGTTCTCTTCGAAGCCTGGAAGGGCGTTTTCCATAGCCTCCACTAATCGAGCCCCCCCTTCCTTATTCCATATGAATTAATCTTTCTTGTATATATATCAGGAGGGGCCTGTGGGCGCTCGTGGGAAACGCGAAGCGTTTTCCACAATCGCGGCAGCGTCCATAGGCCATGCCCTCCAACACAAATCAGATCCCCCGAAACGACAGGAGAACCAAAATTCTAATCACATCCAAACTATCCGTTAGAGGTCTATGAGCGACGAGCCCCAAAACTCGAACCGTAGCCGTCTGAGTCGCGCCATCGAGCGCAGGTTCGAAAACTTTCTCTGGCATTTCCGCCTCGTGATCGTTCCGGGAGTGATCGGGCTCCTGATGGCGTCGAGTATCGTCTTCGTGCTCGGAATCGTCGAAACGACGGCCCTCGTCGGCGAGTTCGCAACCACGCTCTGGACAAACCACGGGCACCTCGCCGAGGACGCAGGTCGCGGGCTCTTGACATATAACGAGCTCATCATAAGCGTCATTACAGTGGTCGACGATTTTCTTGTCGGAATCGTGCTTCTGATCTTCGGACTCGGGTCCTACGATCTGTTCGTCTCGCGCATCGATCCGGCGCTCGAGCAAACCGACATTCGCCCGGACTGGCTCATCTTCGGCTCGCTCGAAGAGCTCAAGAGCGTTCTCGGTAAGGTCGTGCTGATGATCCTTACCATCACGTTTCTCAAGGTCACGATCGACTTGAAGTTCGAGAAACCCATCGAGCTCGTCTATCTCGGCGGCGGGATCGCGCTCGTAAGCCTAGGTCTCAAGCTGACGCACGGCAAAGACATCGATCGGACCAAGGCATCCGACTAGCCCGCCTTCGCCCTTCGGGCTACGGCGCGGCAAGCCCCCCCTGTCGGGTTTCGGCGCGGCAGGCGAGCGGCGTCATGGCGACCGCGACTTGCGCCTATCAGTTATTTTTTGTTGGATGAAGTCCACCCCATAGACACGCTCCGCCATCAGCAAATTGTGGGCTGGACACAAGAGCCTCAGAACTTGCTCATCGTTGTTGCGAAAAATGGCGAACGGTGACCTATGGTCGAGGTGAAGCCCCACGCGGGCCGTACATCGCGTTCCATCCTGACCAAAATACAGGCACTGATAGCGATCACGTTCGTGAACCCTCTCGGAAACCTCCGACGCAACATATCGCGACTTGGCCGGCTCGTCTTTTTCGCCATCTCGTTCTGAACGAGATGGCTCAGAGGCTGCTTCCTGCCTCTTTCTCCGCCGCTCGAGTTTCTTCTTCGGGTCCTTCTTGTCGAGCGCGATGTCGAGCGCTTTCTCCAAGACCTCGGCCATGTTCTTTTGGGCGTTCTCGACACCCACCACTTCGGCCAAACGGTGGAACTTGTCCTTGAAATCCCGGGTCGCGGAGAAGCGAAAATTGTAGAGCTCCGGAGTCGCGGGTTGCAAAATGGGTGGCGAGCTCCTTGTTGGCTCCACGGGCAGAGGTGGTAGCGATGGCGCCGACGAATCAGGTTGAGGTGGCTCCGCTGGCACGGGGCTCGCGGGGCGCTTGCGGATCGACGGCTCGAAGACGGGCTTTGGTCTGAGCGCCACGAGGTACTCCTCCGTCTCTCGTCGCCTCATCCCGGTGCAGTCCGAAATGAGCTTTCCGACATTGTCCTCAGTGAGGTGGGGTGCGAGAAGGCACGCGACCGTGAGGCTGATGCGACTCTCGGCTAGCGCTGCGAGTAGCTGAGGGAAACGTCGGGACACGTTCGCGACATGAATACGCGCGGGCACGGCCCCTTCGCTCAAGTTGAGCCGTCGCGCGGCATAGTCGTACAGACTCTTGTACTCAAGCTCGAGCGCCGTCTTCCGCGCCGACATCTCGGCGAGATGCGCAATGAGCTTGGCGACGGTCGTATTCTCTGTCTTGACCAGCGTCTGGGCGGACCGATCGAGCTCGTCGTCAGAAAGTCGTTCGAGCTTGGTGAAGTAGGACTTGAATTTTTCGATCATCATCTCCCCCGCAGTAATGAATTATACTACAGGGTTTTTGTACGCCGTCAGAACGCTCGGGGACGTTGTAAACTGATCGAATCGAAACGGAAGTCAAAATGCCCGATGGGAACGCAGCATGGGCCTATGCTGCGAACATCAGCACCATTCTCAGACACAACGGCCACGCGACCCATTTTGCCACGTGAAACCTGTCAAGTCTTTTCGCGATTTTTTTTTGCTAAAACGTCCGGTCGCGGACACAATCCGCCTTCGTCGCGTCACTCTTCCCCACGCACGACATCGGCTATCCAGATGTCGCCGGTGTCCTCCTGCCACGAGAAATAGACGTACGTGTCATCGGTTGCCGTGGATCTCCCGAGGAGGTTGCGGCGCCGCCCGGCGAAATCCGTAAGGCGTCTTTCCGCGCCACTGTCGATCGAAATCGACCAGAGATCTTTTCGGTCACGCACGACGGTGTAGATCGTCCGGCCATCGTGCGACCAGGCTGGCGTCCCCCAGTCGCGCTCAGTGATCTTTCGTTCGCCGCCACCGCTCGCTGAGAACAGCCGCAAGCTGCCATCGGCAATCCAGTCGCTGGCAGGGGACCAGCGGCCACTCACTCCGGTGGGCGCGATTTGGCGAACCTCGCCGCTGTCTCGCGTGAGAACGTACGTGCCTGCGCCCGTTCCCATCTGCGTGTACGCGATCTCCCGTCCATCGGGCGACCAGCTGGGCCACCAGGATTGAACGCCGGTTCCGGCGCCATCGGTGAGCTGTGTTGCCGACCCACCCGCGCTCGGCTTGACCCACAGCTCACGCTGGCCCGTCCGGAAGGAATAAAAAACGATTTCGTCACCTGCGGGTGACCATCTCGGGACGGAATCCGGATGGGGGTCGGTCGTAAGCGGAGTCATCGCTCCCCCACTCGCCGGCAGGAGCCAAAGATCCATATTTCCGGCCCGGTCTGAGTCGACGACCAGCGTGGTGCCATCCGGAGAGACGTCGACGGTCTCGACAAAAGCTTGGTCAAACGTTAGCTGCTCCGCGTCGCTCCACGTCGCCAGACGATCGGCGAGAATCGGCACGCGCCAGAGATTCGAGACGTAGCGACCGAATAGGCCAGCTTGGTCCCGTCGGGAGAGAAGGCGGCGCGCTGCATCCCGATGCCAACGGTGATCGGCACGGGCTTACCGACCGGAATGCCGTCCACCGTCAGGGGCTGATGCCACAGATCCATGCTCGCTTCGCGATTCGACAAATAGAACAGCCCACGACTTGTGTCTGCCCAGACAGGACTCCAGACCTTCGTTTGGCCATCGGTCAGGTCGATAGTCTGCTCGTCAGCGAAACGGAACACGCGTAGCGTGGTGACTACATGACTCCGATTCCCGGCCACGTACGCGAGAAGCTTGCCATCGGGCGACCAGCTGGAATCCATCGCGGGTTCGCGTCCCAAATACCCGCCCTGCGTAAGCAAAGTTCGCTCGACTTCGAGAGTGCTCACCGAGACCACATCGAGAAACACACGGTCCCCATCGGACACGATGCAAGCGAGCTCCATTCCGTCCGGCGACCACGCTGCCGGCCCGTCTGGATTGCGTGCGGGCACCACACGCTGCGACGGGCCACCGACGGCGGACATGAGGAAGTAGCCGCCACCGTCGCGGTCCGACCAGAAGGCGATACGGGTTCCGTCCGGCGACCAGCTTGGAAACGAGTCCCGCCCGTCGTGATCAGGTGTGCGGTTCGCCGGCGACCCACCGCCCAGCTGCGTGACCCAGATATCAGTATTGCCAGTCTGAAGGTCACCAGACGTGCTCGCCGCGTAGGCGATCGTGCGGACCTCCGCGAATGCCGGGGCCGGTTTGGCCAGACCGAAGTCGAGTACTTTGATGCGCCCGTCATCGCCGAGGATCACGTTGTCTGGCTTCAGATCCCGGCGCGTGATGGCCGCTCCATGCGCTGCGGCCACGGCGTCCGCGAGTGGGATGGCCATCTCGAAGAACTTGCTCAGAGGCATTCCGTTTCGGGAGAGAAGCTCCGTGAGTGTTTTGCCGCGCACGAGCTCCATCACGATGAAGTGGATGCCGTCGGCTTCTTCGACCGAGAAGACTTGCACGATGTTCGGGTGGTTCAAAGCCGCCACAGACTTCGCTTCCCGCTCGAAGCGTTCCCGGCGCTCGGGTGACGCCATCTCCGGCGGCAGAGCACCTTCAAAGCGACTTTTCGGCCTAGCTTCGTGTCCTCGGCGGCGAAGACTTCTCCCATACCGCCGCTTCCGAGCTTTTCGACGATACGGTAGTGGTTGAGGGTTCGCCCGAGCATCGTAGGCCCGAGATTATCATACGGAAATTACCACGCGGTAAGCCTAAATAAACCCATCGTTCGAGAGAGCAGGCCCTCCAACTAGACGTGCGGGCGCAGAGTCGATAAAGTTCGGCGTTCATGTCCAAATCGCGGCAGTTTATCTATCTGGCAATCGGTACGTCCTTCGGGCTCGGTCTCTCTCCCATCGCTCCCGGAAGCTTCGGCGCGCTCGTCGGGGTTGCTTATCACGTCGGCGTCGTGCTCTGGCTTCCGGCGTCGTGGCATGTCCCGATGCTGGTTCTCGGCCTCGCGCTCGTGGCGGCAGCAAACCACTGGCTGACCCCTTGGGCCGTCGCGTACTGGAAGAACAAAGACCCGGGGAACTTTGTGCTCGACGAAGTGGCGGGCTACCTCGTCGTCCCCATCCTCTTCCGCGGGGGTGAGCTCTGGCAGGTCGCCCTCGTCGGCTTTCTGCTCTTCCGCATCTTCGACATCGTCAAGATACCTCCTGCCAAGCAGATCGACCGCGACATGCACGGCTCCTGGGGGATCATCCTCGACGACCTCGTCAGCGGCGCTTACGCGGCGCTCGCCCTCTACGGGCTCGTCTGGCTCGGCGTGATGGCTCCCTGACCCGACTTCCCGGCTTCCCGTTAGGTCGGGCGGTGGCGGTCCGCGCCCCAGTTGCTAAACTAGAGCCATAGTTCTCGAACGATCCAGTCCAACTTCCTGAAATTCCAAGGCCGCTCTTTCTTAGGGTGACGGGTCTATGGCAACGCACGCGATCACGTTCCGGCAGCGTTGGCGCTACCGCATCGACAGCTTCCTCACGCGAGGCAGCGGTCCTCTCTTCCTGTCCCTCATTGTCGCTTTTTTCGGCTCGATCGCCCTGATCGGCTCGATGCGATGGCTGTTCCATCAGTTTGCCCCCGACACAGAGCACAACTTCGCCGACCAGCTTTGGGTCATCTTTCTCCAGCTCACCGACCCAGGGAACATGGTCCAGGACAACGACACGCCGACGATTTTCAAGACCGCGGCCGTCGTTGCCGGCATCACGGGCGTCGTCATCTTCTCCGCCTTCATCGCGTTTCTCACCACCGCGCTCGACCAGGCCATTTCACATCTGAAAAAAGGCCATAGCCAAGTTCTCGAGTCGGGTCACTCCTTGATCCTCAGCTGGAGCCCGCGCGTAGTCGAGATCCTCCGCGAGCTCGTCGAGGCCAACGAGAGCGAATCCGATCCGGTTGTCGTCATCCTCGCGGAAAAGGAAAAAGAGAAGATGGACGAGGTAGCGTGGCTGGCACAGAGGACGGACGTCAGCGCCGTAGCGAACTATTTCCGAGTGACGTGGCGTTCGGTGCGACGGATCATCCAGCGAGTGGTTGCCGAGCAGCGGGATGAGCGGCGCGAGCTCGATGGATTGCGGGTGATTGGGATGGACGAGATCAGCTACCGCAAACGCCACAAGTACTTAACAGTGGTAATAGACCATCTCAGCGGCCGGGTCGTCTGGGCGGGAAAGGAGCGCAAGGCCAAGACGCTGCTGCGGTTTTTCCGCAAGCTCGGACCACAAAGAGCCGCGGAGCTCGAAGCGGTCAGCATGGACATGTGGGAGCCGTACATAACTGTCGTCGGCAAAAAGGCTCCTCAGGCACGGGTGATCTTTGACCGCTTCCACATCGTCAAGCATCTGAACGAGGCCGTGGATAAGACCCGGCGCGAGCTGGTGCGCGAGCTCAAAGGGACTGCCCAGCGCAACCTCAAGAACACCAAGTTTCCCCTTCTCAAGGCCAAACACAACCGCAGCGCGAAAGACAAACGGGTGCTCCGCGAGCAGGTGCGAGCTAATCGTCGCCTCTACCGCGCCATGCTTCTGCGCGACGACTTCATGGACCTCTACACCTACAAAACCGAGACATGGGCCAAGAAGTTTCTCCGAGGATGGCTGCGGCGCGCTATGAGCTCGAGGATAGAGCCCGTCAAACGCGCGGCGAAGATGATCCGCAGCCACTTCGATGGCGTCATCGCGTGGGTCACGTGGAGACTCAGCAACGGCCGACTCGAAGGAATGAACAACAAAATCCGGCTGCTGAGCCACCGCAGCTTTGGACTCCACTCTGCCGAAGCTCTCATCAGTCTCGTCTACCTAAACTGTGGCGGTCTCACCCTCGAGAGGATCCACTGAAATGGCAGGAGAGGCAAACTTTGTCCGGTCATTGTCAATGGATTTTTTGAGCTTTTCAACCTTCGAGGTCCCGGTAGTGGTCGGGCTCGAAGCGCGGCGTGCACACGCAGTAAAAAACGAGATCGCGGTCGCCAATATTGGTGATGCGTTGCGAGCGGCCCCTCGGAATGACCACGATATCTCCAGGCCCGACATCGGCAGGCTCGAGGCCTTCGACTTCCATGCGGCCGCGGCCTTCTGTGATGACGTAGCGCTCGTCGACCGAGAGCATGTGGAGCGCCGTCGTGACACCCGGCTCGACGCGCGCCCGAGCGATGCCGACCTCGGGATCCCGCGGGTCGTTCCCCGTCTCGAGAATGTGGCAACGCTCTTCGGTGACGCGCTCCTCCGCTTCGACCGCTCTCGCGATGTAAGGCTCCATGCAGCGGAGTCTAACATCGCGTGGTAGGATCCGCCCCGGAGTCACCCATGATTGCGCGCGTTTTTACCGGGCTTTTGATCGTAGCGCTGGGTTTCATCTCACCCGTTGCCGCTCAGGAAAACGACCCAAATAATATCGAGCCCGAGCTCGTCTGGACGTGCCCCGTGCACCGCGACGTCACCGAGAACGAGGCGGGGAATTGCGAGTTTTGCGAGCGTGAGCTGATCCAGACGCTCGTGCAGCAAGCTTGGAGCTGTCCCATCCACTCGGTGATCTCCGAGCGCGCGCCCGGGAAATGCCCGATTTGTGCCCGGGACCTCTACTTGATCACCGAGGAAGTCACGTTCGCCTGCCCGATGCATCCTGAGGTGAGCGAGGTCGCGCCGGGAAGCTGTCCCATTTGTAACATGGCGCTCGAACCTTCGATCTCGACGAGACCGCATCAGGACCACAATCCGAAACATGGCGGGATGTTTTTCATGGCGCCGGATAATTGGCACCATCTCGAAGGCACTTACCCCGAGGAGGGCGTCTTCCGCGTCTATCTGTATAACAATTTCTCTGAGCCCTTGAACGTGAAAGCGTTCAAAGGCCGCGCTGTGCTCAAAGAAGTCTTCGATATGGACACGAAGCAAACGCGCGAGTTGCTCACCTATCCTCTTTTAGCCGCTCTTGACGGGACTTATCTCGAAGCTCATATCGGCAGCGCGGATTTGCCGCGCGAGGTCACGGCCAAGGTTTGGTTCGAACGAGAGGGTGATTTCGATCGGTTCGATTTCATCTTTGCCGATATCTCGGTGGACGCTGAGATTATCGTGCCCACGGCAACCGCGGCCGGCGAGCTCGTCATTCCCAGGAGCCCAGCGGGCATCGCCACGGCCATTGCCGAGCGCAACGTGAGGGTGCGCGAGCTCGTGACGGCGGGTAATTTCACGCAGATCTACTTGGCGGCGCTCGAGGCGAAAAATCTTGCGGTCGCGCTCGAACGCCATCTCGAGGAGGCGCCCGCCGAGCGCCGCGCGTCGCTCCAGTGGGCGCTTCGTCAGCTCGTCCGCTCGGCTTGGCTCCTCGACGACTACGGAGATCTGGGGAACAAAGAAAAAGTTTATGTGGCCTATGACTTGTTCGACGAAGCGGTGGAAGCCATTCGGAGCGTTTACGAATGAGGGTGCTAGGCCGTGCGGCCTTCACCGTTGTCGCGCTTGCTTTCGCCGTACCTGTTTGGGCGCACAAGCCGACCGTGACGACGTTCACCTATAACAAGGACATCTACCCCATCTTCGACGCGAAGTGCGGCTCGTGCCATCGCTCGGGCGGCGTGGCGCCGATGTCGCTTCTTACGTACTACTCGGCCTTCCCGTGGGCGGTCTCGATCAAGAACGAAGTGCTGAACCTTGCGATGCCGCCCTGGTTCATCGACGAGCGCTTCGGGGCGTTCAAACATCGCGGCGCTCTCTCCGCGACAGAGATGGACACGATCGTCGATTGGTGTCTCGGCGGAAGCCCGGAAGGGGATCCCCTTACGAGCTCGCCGAGCTCGCCGAGCGCCGATGCTGATTCATGGCCCCTCGGGAGCCCCGACCTCGAGCTCGCGATGCCGTCTGCCTTCGAGCTCGATGCGGATAGCTCGGAGGCCGTCGAAGAGCTCGTCCTCGCGACGGGGCTCGGAGCGGATCGCACCTTGCGTGCGATCGACTTTCGGCCCGGAAGTGCTACCATCGTCCGTTCGGCGACGATGACGCTCGGTAATGCCTCGGAGCCGCTCGCAACGTGGGTCCCGGGGCAGGCGCCGCAGGGGCTTCCGCGTGGCATCGGGTGGCGCGTTCCTGCAGGCGCCGAGATCCGACTGCGGCTGCACTACAAGAAGACGTGGCTCGATGAGGGTTCGGCGGTTACGGATCAAAGCACGCTGGCGCTTTATTTTCACGAAGGCGACGCCGCCAAGCTGGTCGAGACCGTTGCCGTGAACGCGGGCTCGCCCCACACGATGGGGCAGGACGGCGAGCTCGTCGCGCTTGTACCGGCGCTCGAGACGGATGTCGACGCGTTCAGCGCGGAGCTCGTTCTGCCGGATGGGTCGCGGGTCGCGCTCATCCGCTTGTATCAACCGAGCGCCGACTGGCCGCACAAATATTGGCTCGCTGAGCCCGTGCGACTCCCGTCGGGCAGCCGTGTTGAAGTTAGCGTTACGGCTTCGGAGCCGGCCACCCCCGCGATGCTTCTCGACATCGTCTCCCGGTAAAAAACAACTTCATGGTTGGTGGCGTAACACCTTCCCTGGCGTTGCGCCGGTCGGCTCACCATGTTCGATCACGATCTCGCCGTTTACAAGAACGAACTCGATCCCAGTGGAATACGATCCTCGCCGGCAGAGACGTGAGCTTCCGAATCGCGTCTTCGAGCGGGATCACGTACTCCTCGCGCACGTATTTCGCGAGGACGCGCGGGAAGGCGCCAAAAGCGCGCGGATGGGAGCTTGCCACGGTCGTGGGGTTCGTAGGTGAGGCGTCGTTGTCGAAGCACATGAAATCCGCTTGCATCGCGAGATGCTTCTGCTCTTCATTCATACTCTTCGGCGCAACACCGCAGCCACCCTGCGCCACGAGATCGAACAAGGCGTCCCAGGCATCGACGCCTAGCTTGTCGCCCACTTCCTGGACGGAGAGCCCCACGAGCTCGGGAGCCGTCTCCCGACCAACCCGCGTGATGAGGACATTGTTCCAGTCGTTGCCGACATGGCGGTACCAGTTCTCCCAATCCGAGGTCTCCTCGACTTCTTCGCGCAAGCGGGCGCGCACACTGTTATCGCCGAGCGTCGCGATGAAGGGGATGTCCCGCCGGATGTTGAATTTGGGGTAGCGGCGGCTCCTTGGCCGGCCTAAGAATAGGTCTGCCAAACCAACCGTCTCCAGAGGGGGACAAGGAGCCACCATGCCAAGGAAATCAAAGAAGCCAGTAAGAAAGCAAACGCACTCGCCTACGGGCAAGGTAGTTGGCCAAGTCGGTCAGATACTGCTACCGATGATAGCTGGGATCGCGGCCACGAAGGCGGACCTGACGGAATGGGTGTACGAGCAAGGACTGACCGCATTACACCTACTCCTGAGAGAGGACGCGGAGAAGATCGCGGGGCCGAAGGGCAAGCACGAGAAGGAGCGAACTCATAACCACTGGGGGAGCACGGATGGGGAGCTGAGCTTCGGCGGTCGTCGAATCCAAGTGTCGCGACCTCGAGTTCGTTCGAAGTCGGGCGAGGAGGCGTCGCTTCCACACTTCGAAGCCTTCCGCGAAGAAGACCCGCTTCCGGAGCGAGTGCTGAACCAGATCTTGGTGGGGGTATCGACCCGAAATTACGAATCGAGTCTGGACAAACCCTCGGCGAAGTTGAAGTCTCGTGGCACGAGCAAGAGTGCCGCCAGCCGTCACCTCGTGAGCCAGACGACTAAGAAGCTCGAGGAATACCTATCTCGGAGGCTAGAGGAGTTCGAGCTTGCGGCACTAATGATGGATGGCCTTGAGGTGGCCGGACAGACCGTCGTCGTAACTCTCGGTATCACAATAGATGGAACGAAGGTGCCCTTGGGTATATGGCTGGGCTCGACGGAAAACTCTCGGGTGTGCACCGCGATGTTGCAGAACCTTCTCGAGCGGGGATTGCGGATCGACGAATCGATTCTCTGCGTAGTGGACGGAGGCAAAGGGATCCGCAAAGCACTCGTCGACGTTTTGGGGGATCTCGCGGTTATCCAAAGATGCCAGCTCCACAAACTCCGAAATCTTCGCTCGTACCTTCCCAAGTCCCGTCACGCCTACGTGCTCCAGACAATGAAGGAAGCGTACAAATGCAAGAGTGCCGACAAGGCGCGCAAGCGACTTCAGGCATTGGTGTCGTGGCTCGAGCGAAACGGCTACGACGAAGCTGCCGGAAGCCTTCGCGAAGGGATGGAAGAGACACTCACGGTTGTGAAGCTCGCTCTACCCGAGTTACTTCGCAAATCTCTGGCCACGACAAACGCCATCGAGAATCTCAACGGCACCATCCGCAGAGTCTCGAGAAACGTCAAGCGGTGGAAGAGTCCTTCCATGATTCGCCGATGGACCGCTCTCGGCGTCGTCACGGCGGAGAAAAAGTTTCACCGTATCAAAGGCTATCGCCATATGGGCGCTCTCGTTCACGCGCTTAGAAGCAAACAGAAATCTCTTGACAGCGATGAGGTTGCTGCCTAAGAGCATTCACAGGTGCCGCCGCTACCCGACCAAATTCAACAGCGGCCGGGACATCTCCGCGATGAAGGCCTCTTCGCCTCGCGCATAGTGGCGCGGGTGGAGAAATGAGCCGAGACCGATGCCGTTTCGGATATATGGATAGACGTCGGCGGTGACGTCCATTCCTTCGTTGATAGCGTTTTGAATGCGCGCGAGGGCCTGCTCCATCAAAGGCCAGTTCTCCTCGCCCGCCGCCTTCAGATGGTAGATGTGGACGGGGATAGCGGCGCCGCGGCCGATCACGAGCGCTTCGTCGATAGCTTCGAGAACGCGGTTGCTCTCGTTGCGCATGTGCGTGAAGTAGACGCCGCCTTTAGAGGCGGCGGCCTTCGCGAACTCGGTGAGCTCTTCGGTCGTCGCATAAGCGCCCGGCGGATAGATGAGCGAGCTCGAGATGCCGACGGCGCCATCGTCCATCGCTTGGGCGATGAGCGACTTCATCTCCTCGAGTTGCGCTTCGCTCGGCGCGACGTCTTCGTCCCCGAGCACGATGCGGCGTACCTGCGCGGCCCCAACGTTGT
Organism: Candidatus Marinacidobacterales bacterium; assembly: GCA_965197495.1. Classification (GTDB taxonomy): domain Bacteria; phylum Acidobacteriota; class Vicinamibacteria; order Marinacidobacterales; family SMYC01; genus SMYC01. The sequence continues at coordinate 5,560,066 of OZ240210.1, read as the reverse complement.
GCACGACATTCAAGGCGACACCGTTGTCTTCGAGAATACGGAGATATTCGGCAAAGCGCGTCCAGCGGTGAGGGAGCTCGGCGAGGTCGAGCTCGGCAAAGGTGCGATCGTTTTGTGGCGCAAGCGAGAGGCCTTCGCCGGCCATCATCGTTGTGATGCCCTGGCGGAGCTTGCTCTCGGCGGTGACCGGATCGCGCAACAGGGGAAGGGTGCTCCCGCCCATCATGTCGATGAAGCCGGGTGTCACGACGCGCCCCTCCGCATCGATGACACGTTTGGCGCGCGCGGCGTCGAGCTCTCCGATGTCCGCGATGATGCCGTTCTGGATGGCGACATCGGCATCGCGGGCGGGGCTGCCGGTCCCGTCGATGACGCGACCGCCCTGAATGAGAATGTCGTATTCGGGCGCTGGCTCGCATGCGAGAGCGCAAGAGACAACGAGACCTGCGACAAGAACACGCACTGAAAACACCTCCACCACGGTCGTGAGGAGGGATTATGAAGGGAAAATTCCGAGATCGAAAGCGGAATCGGCGATCCACGTCATCCACGCGACGTAGATCAGCATCATGACGCTTGCTTTGCCCAGGCCCGCCTTTTTCCCCATGAGCAGCAAGGAGATGACAGCGACCGTCACCCACAAGAGGACGATGCGCAGAATCTGCACCTGCGCTGCCGAGTTCCCGGCGACCGCCGTCAGCGACACGTCCCCGAAGATGAGCGAGTACACAAGAAGCGGCAGTCCGAGCGAGACCGCGATGTCGAAGATATTCGAGCCGAGGGCGTTCGAGACGGCGTCGTCATAATTGCCGTTCTGTGCGTCCTTCACCGAAAGCACGGTGTCGGGCACGCTCGTCGCAGCGGCCGCGAGCACGACGGCGGTGAAGTAGGTCGGGATGTCGAGCGCTTCGGCGACTCTGATGACGGATTCCGCGAGCAAAAGACAGGCGGCGCCGAGGACGAAGACGGCGCCGGCGAGTACCGTCCACGCCGAGCCCGCGGTGAAGCGTCGGCCGTCGAAGAGCAGCGTGTTGAAGTCGAAGGTCAGGAGCGCTTTGAGCTTCGAGCTCGAGGCGCCACTCTCTTCTTCGTCCTCGTTTTCCTCTTCCTTTTTTTCGAGGCTAAACTTTCGGTTGTGGTAGACGAGATGCGCACAATAGCCAACATAGCTCGAGAGTAGCAACGCACCTGCGACCCAGGTCAACGTCGTGTTGCCAAGAAAGACGATGAGCATCACCTCGCCGATGACGAGCCAGATACCGTCTCGCAGAACGGAGCGCGAGTCGACTTCGATGTGGGTAACTTTGGTCTCGACCCCGTTTTTCTTCGTACCCCAAATCACGACGACGAAGATACAAACGGCGGGGATGATGAGCCCGTTGAAGACCGCCGAGCCTGCCGCGGTCGCGACACCCGCAGAGAAGCCGTCAACGTCCTCGTAGACGAATAAGAATACGGCGGTCGTGAGCAGCTCCGGCATCGAGGAGCCGGCGGCGTTGATCGTCGCGCCTTTGATCCCGGCCGCGAGGTTGCGCCCGAGATAGTTCGAGGCGGATTCGAACGTGTTGCTCGCATACATGATCACGATGCTCGCGACCGTGATGAAACCGAGCGAAATGAGTAGTTGATCGATCTGCATCGGGGGGATTGAGGGCGTCTAACGGTCGTCTTCCGCGACAACGACGAGGCTGTCTTGCTCGGTGAGTGTAACCTCCGAATCCTTGAGAGGTATCAGTTTAACACCATAGTTTGCGTCCACATCGCTTTCGAGTGCTCTGAGCTTGTATCCGAGACAAATCTCCCCGTCTCTTTTTTGTGCTACTCGCATCAAGTCGCCGAAACGGCACGTGACCGGAAGCTTATCGAAATAAAGCCAAGCCGGCTTGACGTAGATCTCGGAACCGTCTTCTTGGAAGAGATTGTCATAGACACGCTGGATGTCTCTTTCCTCGCTAATCTGGGCGAAGATCATCGACACCATCCGGTCCGAAATGATGAAGTCGTTGACGCCCGCATGGGACACGAGCTCGCGATTAAGGGACTCGAGTACTTCGGTGATGAGCTTCGTTTCGACGGTCTTGCCCGCTTCCGTGAGCGCTTTTTGCAGTTTGCGCAGATGCAGCAGCACGACGATCGTCTCCGAGTCGATCCGCTCGGGCTCACAATCCATGGACGGTTTCTGAGGGAGGATAATGACGTTGTTGTAGAGAAACGGGGACATCGATTCGAGGTCGTCGCAGATGAGAGGATCTTTGTCGATGAGACGGACCGTCGCTGTGCTCTCCGCGTCGAGCTTCTGAATGGTCTCCAGCAGTTGCGGCGGCGGATCTTTGACCATGACGTCGATTTGGGAGCCATCGAGAACGTAATCGGCATATTCGCGGATGATGATAGGTGCTTTGTAGCTCCATCCGAGTATGAGCTGGCGCTCGAATTTCAAGTGAATGCGCTTGTCGGGAATCATGCCTGCCCTCGGGGTCGTGACGGGCTGCGGCACAAATTCGATGGTCGAGTCGTCTTCGGCGACGATGAGGATCTCGTCGTCGGCCGTCATCTCTCGGTCGAGCGCAGGCCGGATTTCTATCTCGCCGTCCGGAGCTCGAATCCCGATGGGAACGCCGTCGGGAAAGTGAAATTGGAGCCGGTCGAAGCGAAGGCCGGACCACGCCGGGTTGTTGTGGAAATACATCTCGCAGCCTTCAAAGCTCAGAAGCTCCGAATAAACGACCGAGAGGCCGCTCGTACGAGACGTCTGCACCATGATCTTCGCAAGGATTTCCTCTGCGTCGATGACCGACACCATTTCGGGAGCGATGTCCTTCACCACTTCCCGGTTCCGGTCGGTGAAGATTTCCGCGACGATCGAAAAATCCGCGCCTTCCTCGAGTCGCGACTCGACGGCGAGGACGGTCTTGACCACCTTGGCGTCGCTCGAGAGCTTGGCCTCGAGACTCGCGGCCGGGCTTCCGTACGTTCCGTAGAAACCCGCCCACTCGCACGACGCCACGCGGCGTAGTCGCAGGGCCAAGAGCCCTAAAGGCTCCAAGGAACTTTACCAGCCCACTCAATCGACCAGTCAATCGAAAAGCCACCGGCATTGGCGAGTCGGTCGCCGCACGGCTTGGTGCAGCGCCTCGAGATATATACAGCGTGGCCATGCTTTGGCACCAAAGCGCGCGAGGTGTTCGGTGTAGATCTGGCAGTCGATAAGCGTGAGGCCCCAGGCATCGAGCTGTTCGACTAGGGCGACGAAGCCTACTTTCGACGCATCGCTCTCACTCGCGAACATCGACTCGCCGAAATAGGCCGCGCCAATCGAAACGCCGTAGAGTCCGCCAACGAGCTCCCCTGAACGCCACACTTCGACGGAGTGCGCGAACCCGAGCCGGTGTAGCTCACCATAGGCGTCTTTCATGTCCTCCGTGATCCACGTGCCGCCCTGTCCGGCTCGCGGAACGGTAGCACAGCCTTCCATGACGCGAGCGAAAGCTTCGTCCATCGTGAGCTCGAACCGACCGCTCTTGACCGTGCGCCGGAGGCTTCGAGGTATTCGGAACTGGTCGCTCGTGAGGACGAATCTCGGGTCCGGAGAGTGCCAAAGGATCGGCTCCCCCTCCGAGTACCACGGAAAAATGCCTTCGGCGTAGGCGCGCAAAAGCCGCGCCGGCCTGAGATCGCCCCCGACCGCGAGAAGGCCGCCCTCGGCTTCCTCGACCGGAGGGAATACAATGTCGCTCCCGAGCCGGTAGACGGTCATGCGCGAGGCGCCCTTCAGGAGGCGTCTGCAGGCGAGGGCTTCTCTGAAGCGGGCGCGGCTGGCTCGGGCGCGTCGACACCGAAGGTCAGCTTTTCACCGTCGAAGCCAATCGTGACCGTGCCGCCATGCTCGAGCTCACCAAATAGAATCTCGTCCGTCAGCGGATCGCGAACCTCCGTCTGGATGGTCCGGGCGAGATGCCGCGCGCCGTAGACAGGATCGTAGCCCTTTTTCGCAAGATAGACCCGCGCCTCCGGTTGCAGCGTGAACGCGACGCGACGCTCTCGCAACTGGGCTTCGAGCTCGAGGATAAATTTCTCGACGATCGTCTCCATGACGTCCTCGCTGAGAGACTCGAAGGTGACAACGGCATCGAGGCGGTTGCGGAACTCGGGACTGAACACCCGCTCGATGGCTTTCTTGGCGCGCCCTGGCGCCTCCTTCGAGGAGTTACTGCCGAAGCCGACACCGGCCTGGCTCATCTCGCGAGAACCCGCGTTCGAGGTCATGATGAGGATCGCCTGGCGAAAATCCGCTTTGCGGCCGCTATTGTCGGTGAGCGTCGCGTGATCCATGACCTGGAGAAGGATGTTGTAGAGATCCATGTGCGCTTTTTCGATCTCATCGAGGAGCACGACGCAATAAGGATGCTGGCGAACAGCGTCGACGAGCAGGCCTCCCTGCTCGAAGCCGACATAGCCTGGAGGCGCCCCAATGAGACGCGCCACCGCGTGCTTCTCCATGTACTCGCTCATGTCGAAGCGGAAGAACTCGTTTCCGAGATGACGCGCGAGCTGGCGCGCAAGCTCGGTCTTGCCGACGCCGGTCGGACCGGTAAAAAGAAAGGACCCCGCCGGGTGATCCGGGAGACCGAGCCCTGCGCGCGCTCGGCGAATGGCCTGCGCAACGATTGCGACCGCAGCTTCTTGTCCGAAAACAACGCGCTTGAGCGAATCTTCGAGCGTGCGGAGCCGCTCCTTGTCCGACGCGGTCGCTTGCTTCTCTGGGATACGCGCGACGCGGGCAATGATCTTCTCGATCTCGGGGATGTCGACCTTGGGAACGTCTTCCGTTTGCGCGTCGAGACGCAGCATCGAGCCGGCCTCGTCGATGATATCGACAGCGCTATCCGGAAGCTTGTGCTCCCGAAGATGCCTCTGAGCGAGCTTCACCGCGGTCTCGAGAGACCCTGGGGTGTAAGTCACTTTGTGATGGTCTTCGTAGCGGGAGCGAAGCCCCTCCAGAATCTTCACCGCATCTTCGAAGGACGGCTCGTCGACGACGATCTTCTGAAGTCGGCGGTGTAGCGCGCGGTCTTTTTCGAGATGCTTGAACTCTTCGAAAGTCGTCGAGCCAATGAGACGCACGCGGCCTTCGGTCAAGATAGGTTTGACGAGATTGGCGAGATCCATGGTGCCGCCGGTGGTCGCTCCCGCGCCCACCATCGTGTGAAGCTCGTCGATGAAGAGGATCGGGTTGTCGCGCTGCTCGAGCGCCGCGATGACGGCTTTGAACCGCTCTTCGAAGTCGCCGCGATATCGGGTGCCCGCAAGGAGCGCGCCCGAGTCGAGCGAAAAGATCTCGGCGCCTTTCAATATCTCGGGGACGTCCTCCGCCAGAAGGCACTGCGCGAGCCCTTCGACGATCGCCGTCTTGCCGACCCCGGCATCGCCCACGAAGACGGGATTGTTCTTGCGGCGCCGGCCGAGCACTTGAAGTGCGCGGCGGATCTCGCTTTTCCTGCCGATCAGTGGGTCGAGGAGGTCACGTCGGGCGCGCTCCGTCAAGTTCGTGGTAAAAGCGGCGAGCGGGTCGCCGAGCCCCATCGGCGCCTCTTCGTCCCCTTCCCCCGCATGAGCGGGACCGTCGTTCGGCATGAACGGAACCTTCGAGATCCCGTGCGAGATGTAGTTGAGAATGTCGAGCCGGCTCACACCCTGCGCTTCGAGAAGCTTCGCGGCCTGCGAGCGGCGCTCTTGCAAGGTTGCAGCGAGCGCGTCGCCGATATCCGCTTCCGTCTTCCCCGAGCTCTGGACGTGGAGGACGGTTTTCTGCAAAACGCGCTGAAACGCGAGCGTTTGGATCGGCTCTTGATCCGAGTCTTTCGGCATGAGCTCGACCGAAGTCTCGAGATAGTTCTTCAAGTCATCCCGGAGCCTGTCGAGATCCACCCCGCAAGCAAGGAGAACGTCTTCACCTTTGGGCTCGTGGGCAATCGCGAAGAGCAAGTGCTCGAGCGTGAGATGCGCATGTCGGCGCGACTCCGCCTCGCGATAAGCAACGTTCAAGACCATTTCGAGATTCGCGCTAAACATAAGTGTTTATTCCGGCTCCATGCTGCAGCGGAGAGGATGCCCCGCCTCGTTCGCGGTCTCGTGGGTCATGGCAACCTTGGTCTCCGCGACATCATAAGGATAGACGCCCGCGACACCGATTCCTCCAGTGTGGACGTTCATCATCACCCGATAGGCTTCCGCGGGCGATTTGTTGAAAATCATCTCCAGGATCACCACAACGAAATCCATCGTCGTGTAATCGTCATTGTGGATGAGAACTTTATAGAGTTTCGGCTTGTCGGTTTTCTGGCGCGTCTTTTCGAGAACTTCGCCTTGCCGCTTCTTGTCGGTCTCACCCATCACCCTATTGTAGAGCCCGGGTAGCAGAGGCACCAACCTCGTGGCGGGAGCGCCGCGGTTCACGCTCAATCGGACCGAAACTCGCGAGTCCGATTACGATTCTATTAGTTTGTCATACAGCACGGTCTTGAATCCGACCGGAAGGCCCTTACGGCGCATCTCGACGCAGACGAGCCGGTCGATATTGTCACAGGCGACGGTGAGCATGCATAGCTTTCCTTTCGTCATTAGAACTACCGGTGGGGAACGCGCGCCAACTCTCGCGACTGCAAATAGCCGTTTGGCGTCGTGACGACCTGCTCCAGGCCAGCGGACACCAAGTTGAGCGCCGGGTACTCGAATAGCGGGAGCGCCGGAAGCTCTTTCATGAGAATCTGCTGGACGCGTTCCCACGTTGCCACCCGTCGGCCGCGGCGAAGCTCCGAGATGTCGGCGTCCATGAGAGCGTCCACTTCAGCATTGGAGCACCCCATGGCGTTGATGAACGGCGCTTTCTTAATCTGCTTCGAATGGTAGCGGGTGCTCACGCTCAGAGCCGGATCGGGACCCGTGACGAAATTCTGGAGCGCCATGTCGAAATCCCAGCCACGAAACGTGCGCTCGATATAGGTGGGCCGGTCGAATGGCTCGACCGTGACCTCGATGCCGACCTCCCGCAAGTTGTCGCGGATGATCGCGGCCGCGCGCCTTTCGGTGTCTTTGCCAGCGTCGTGCGTCAACCGCAGCCCGAAGCGCACTCGATCGGCGCCGCGCTCGAACCCCGCCGCGTCGAGTAGCCCTTCGGCTTTCGACAGGTCGCGCGTGTTGTAGTCGTCGAACTCGCCGGCATGCACCCAGCCGAGACCGCTATTGATGTGGCTGTGCGCCACGCGTCCGAGGCCGAAGAGAGCCCCTTCGATGATGGCCTTGCGATCGATGGCGTATGCGAGAGCCCTCCGGACGCGTTCGTCCTGGAGTTGAAGGTGTCGCAGATTGAACAGGAGGTTCTCGTTCGTGGCCGCTGCTTCGAGACCCCGATCGACGACGCGGAACCGGCGGTCCTCGCGCAAACGGCCGACCGCTTCGTAGGGCACGATGTAGCTGTGGAGAAAGTCGATCTAGCCGCGCTCGAACGCCAGGAGTCTCGTCGCCGCATCGGGCGTAATCTGAAACACCAGACGGTCGAGGTGTGGAAGCCCGGGCTTGAAGTAGTCGTTGTTCCGTTCGAGCACGATGAAAGATCCAGGCTGTCAGTCAGCGAGCTTGAAGGGTCCGCTTCCGATCGGCTTCCGATTGGCGGTGTTCGTTCTCGGATCCGTGCCTTCGTAGATATGCTTCGGCAGAATCAGCGTGCCACTTCCGAGCCGATTGCCGAGCAGCGTCAGGAAAGGCGCGAACGGTTCTTTCAACGTGATCGCGAACCTGTGCTCGGACTCCGCTTCGGCGGAGACGACGTTGTTCCACCAGCGGCTCGCACGAGGGTGCACCTTCGCGAGCACATCGTTGAAGGTGAACGCCACGTCTTCGGCCGTCACCGGCTCGCCGTCATGCCACCACGCCTCTGGGTTCAAATGGAAGACGTAGCGAAGCCCGTCGGGCGAAACCTCCCAACTGTCGGCGAGGTCCGGCGTCGGGTTGAAATCAAAGTCGTAGCCGATGAGCCCGTTGAAGAGGTTGGACGCGATCATGACCGCTGGCAGATCGCTCGAAAGATGCGCGGTCAAGGTGGCGGGCTCGCCTTCGAGCGCCAGGATCATCGTTGCGCTCTCGGTCCCCGGAGTCCCACACGAAGTGGTCACGATAGCGGAGAGTAGGAGCAGCATCCGAGTCCTCACTGAAGCCGCCACTTCTTTCGTGCCTCCTCGAGGCGCATCCCGCTCTCGAGGGCTTCGCGAATGCTTGCCTCGCGGGCGTCGACCTTCCGGGCCAGTTCGATGATCTCCGACTCTCGCGCGCGCGGCACGACGACGACACCGTCCGCATCACCTAGCAGCACGTCGCCGTCACTGACGCGCACGCCCCCAATGGACACGGTAACGTTCAGGGCATCACGGGCTACCCGATTTTTTCCCGTCCGCATCGAGCGGCCCCCGCTGAAGACCGGATATCCAAGCTGGAGGCTTCGGCTGACGTTACGGCAAACGCCGTCGAGGACCGAGCCCGCGATACCGAGCTTCACTGCGGCAAGGGTCATGATGTCGCCCCAAACGGTCGCGTCGAGACGTCTCGCATTGTCGATGGTGATCACCCGCTCTGGCGGAACGTCGTCGATGTAGTCTCCCACCGTGCCACCGCCCGCGGCTGCGGGAAGGGTTCGCATCGTGAAGGCGCGTCCGCAGAGCCGAAAGCTCGGGTCGAGAGGCAGGATCCCGAAGCAATGCCCAGCAATGTCGAGCCGGTCCAACGTATCGCCGAGCGTGCTGGTCGACATCTTCTTCAGCGCTCAAGAGCTTCATCCATAGCGGTTGCTCAATACTCGTTCGCGGCCCGCATCGTGCTTGTACAAGGGCTAGTCCGCGTAGTCCGGCTCTTCCCGATCGAGAATGCGCATCAAAGCAACGAAGTGCTCGCGGGCTTGCTTACGGAGGTTATTGGGCCGCGCATCACTGACATAGTGCTCCGCGATCGAGTCGGGAATCGTGCGGAGCTTCTGACCCGTCGCTTGGGCGAGAATTTGCACTTGGCAGGCGCGCTCGAGGAAATAGAGGTCGTCGAAGCCGCGCGCCATCGACTCCCCCGCCACGATCACGCCGTGATTCGCATGAAAGAGGATGTCGCTCTCGCCGAGCGCAACGGCGAGACGCTCTCCTTCTTCCGCTTGATCCGCGGCGCCACCATAAACGTCGTCATAGGCGACGCGGCCATGAAACCGCAGGGCGTTCTGACTGATCGGCAAGAGCCGGCCGCCTTCGAGAACGCAAATCGTCGTCGCATGAGTTTGATGCGTGTGGAACACGCAATCGCTGTGCGGACGGGCCCGGAGGATACGCGAATGAATGAACAGCGCCGACGGCTCGACCTCCCCTTCCCCTTCGAGCACATGCCCATCGCCATCGACGACGAGAAGGCGGCTCGCCCGGACTTCCGACCAATGGAGGCCGTGGGGGATGACGAGGAAGCGTTCCGATTCCCCTGGCACGCGTAGCGTGAAGTGATTCGAGATGCCTTCGTTCAGGCCGAAGCGCTCGGCAAGCCGATAGGCAGCCGCGAGCTCACGGCGTGCGGTGTTCATCGAAAGCTCTCCCGGAACGCAGGGACGTCTTCCTCGGTCAGCTTCCGATACTCTTCGCGGACTTCGTCGAGGCGCTTTGTCAAAATCGCGTGCACCTCGAGCTGCTGGTCGGTAGGACGGAAGTCGGCGCTGTCGTGGCCGACGTCGTCGCGATGTCGGAACACCCCGTCTTCTCGTCCACGAAGAGCACTTGCTCCCACGTCGCACCGCCATCCGTGGTGCGGTAGACGCCGCGCTCGGGCTGCGGCGCATAGAGGTGACCCGCCGCGCAAGCGACGGCGACGTCGGGATCCGTCGGGCTCACGACGAGACGGCCGATACGGCCCGTTTTCTCGAGCCCGACATGGGTCCACGTCTCACCCGCATCGGTCGAACGGTACATGCCGTGTCCCATCGCAAGCGCCGGGCGAATGACGAAGGTCTCGCCGGTGCCCGCCCAGACGACGTTCGGATCCGAAAGTGCGATAGCAATCGAGCCGACCGAAGCGACGTCGACGTCATCGAAGATAGACGACCAGCTCGAGCCGCCATCGGTCGTCTTCCATATGCCGCCCGAAGCGGCGCCGATATAGGCGACGGCGTTGTTTCCCGGCTCGCCGGCAATCGCGATCGTGCGGTTGCCGTCAGGTCCGATATAGCGATAGGCGAGCTCCGAGAGAAGCGCGGGGTCGAGGGCTTGAGCAAGAATCATCACGGCGAGTAAGTGCATTCATCCTTCTCCGAAAAGCGCTCGGTACTCTTTTTCGAGCGCCTTGGTTTTCTTCGTCGAGAGCCCGCCGAGAACCTCGATCCCTTGGCGCAAGCGTACGCGCGTCAAGTCCAGTCCGAGGAGCGCCATCGAGCTGAAGAGCGGCGTCGACGCCTTCGAGCCTGTGACGGCAACATAAAAAGGCCGCGTCAGGTCGCGAAGCTTGATGTCCAGCTTCTCCGATAGCGAGCGCAAGACGCTTTCGATGGCCTCCTCGCTGAACTTCGGGAGCGCTTCGAAGAGCCAGATCGCCATCTGGAGAACACGCGCCAGATCATCCGGCTCTTTCCCCTTCAGCGTCAGTTCATCCTTCTCGAGCGGCACCCGATCCGCGAAGAAGAACGCGGTGAGAAAGCCCCAATCAGCGAGCGTCTCGAGGCGCGGCTGGGCGAGCGGCACAATCTTTCCGAGATAGTCGGCGCCGAGGGCCCAATCCTGGAGCAGCTTCAAGAGCCCGGCGCCGTCATAGTCCTCACGGATGTAGCGCGCGTTCAGCCAGCGTAGCTTGTCGACATCGAAAACGGGGCCGCCCAGCGATAACGTCTCGATGTCGAAATGCTCGATGAACTCCGCGAGCGTAAACTTCTCTTCTCCTTCCGCACGCGTCCAACCCATCATGCCCATGAAGTTCACTATGGCCTCGGGGAGAAAGCCAGCACGGCGGTAATAGTTGATGGAGGTCGGGTTCTTCCGTTTCGAGAGCTTGGACTTGTTCGCGTCGTTATTCCTGAGAAGCGGCAGATGGCAAAACACCGGCGGCTCCCACCCGAAATACTCGTAGAGCTTCAAGTGTTTCGGAACGGAATTGATCCACTCCTCGCCACGAATCACGTGACTGATCTCCATTAAGTGATCGTCGACGACGTTGGCGAGATGATAGGTCGGAAAACCGTCTGACTTCATCACGACCTGGTCGTCGATGGACGTCCAGTCTTTCTGAATGTCTCCGCGAAGAAGATCGTGCATCACGCAATGGCCTTCGGTGGGAATCTTCATCCGCACGACGAAGAGTTCATCGGATGCGGCGCGCTTGGCCGACTCTTCCGGCGCGATGTCACGGCAGTGCCGGTCATAGCCAGGGAACACTTTCTGGTCACGGTGCTCGGCGCGCATCGCCTCTAGACGCTCCTTCGTGCAAAAGCACCGATAGGCATGGCCGTCCGCGAGCAACCGATCGACGTGCTCCTTGTAAATCGGCAAGCGCTCGCTCTGGCGATACGGCGCGTGGGGTCCCGAGACATCCGGACCCTCGTCCCAAGTGAGCCCGAGCCAGCGCAGCGAGTCCAGGATCATTTGCTCGGATTCGCGCGTGGAGCGCGTTTGATCCGTATCCTCGATGCGCAAGATGAACTGCCCGTCATGTTGCCGCGCGAAAGCGTGGTTGAAGAGCGCCTGATAGGCCGTCCCGACATGCGGATCGCCTGTCGGAGACGGCGCGACACGAACACGAACCCTTGAAGATGCAGCCGTCATAACGCCGCGCATTGTACCTCTCGGCAGGTGGATCGACACGACTACGAAGATTTTCCTGGAACCATCTATTCGCCTTATGCGTATATTCAAAAAGCGAGCATGGAGGCGATTGAGTGAGCAAGCCACTTTCCCCGGTTGCGTTCGAAGTCCTTTTGTCACTAGCGGATAAAGAGCGTCACGGCTACGACATCATGCGCGATATCGAAGAGCGCAGCGGACAAACCGTCCACCCCGGAACGCTTTACCGCGCGATCGCCCGCCTCGTCGAGGAGGGGCTCCTCGGGGAGCTCGACGAGCGGCCGGCGCCCGAGCTTGTTGACGAACGGCGCCGCTACTACGAAGTGACCCTCGAAGGACGAAGGCGGGCGCGGCACGAGGCCGAGCGCCTCGCCGCCCAGCTCCGTACGGCACGCGCAAAAAGACTGCTAGGAAGAGGGCGCGCGTGAGCGACGTCCTGCCGGATGATATAGTCTTCGCGCCTTCGACGCGGACGATGTTGTGTCCCTGCCTGGCCCTTGTTTCATTCCCGAGTTGAAGAGGAGAAGACGATGAAGAGGACCCTTTTCGCCGTGAGCCTCATCCTCACCGCAACGGTTCCGGCCGCCGCCCAAGACCGCGGCAACCACGAAGGAGAGTGGCGCTACATCGGAGGGGACGCGGGGCACACCCGGTACTCGCCCCTCGACCAGATCAACAAAGACAACTTCGAGGATCTCGAGGAGGCTTGGGTCTTTCGGGGGGACAACTACGGCGCTACCGTCGATTACCTTTTCCGCTCGACGCCGATCTACGTCGACGGACTGCTATACACCGTGGCCGGCCGCCGCCGCACCGTCATCGCTATCGATCCTGCCACGGGCGAGACGATCTGGACGTATCGCGAGCCACACACGACACGCTACGAGCGAGGCATGCGGAACAATTACGGGAAGGGCGTCGCCTACGCCGATGTGGACGGCCGTGGAGTGATCTTTACCAGCAGCCCTGGCTTTTTCCTCCACGCCCTCGACGCGAAGACGGGCCTACCGCTTCCGAACTGGGGGACACCGGTGCCTCTCCCGGGCTTTTCTCAAACGGGAGTCGTGGACCTACTGCCAGACCTTGTGAGGGACTGGGACCCCTGGCTTACGTCCGGCTATACCTACGACCCGGAACACGGGATCCCGCGCGACCTTGGAAATCTAAGCAGCTCGTCGCCTCCCATCGTCGTGAACGGCGTCGTGATCGTGAGCAACGTTCATGAGCAGGGTTACTACCAGACCCGCACCGAGAACATCCCGGGCGACATCCTCGCCTATGACGCGCGCACCGGGAAACACCTTTGGAAGTTCCATGTCATCCCTCGTCCGGGTGAGCTCGGTCACGAGACCTGGGAGAACGACGCGTGGAAGACCACGGGCGATGTCTCGTCGTGGGCGCCGATGTCGGCCGACCCGGAGCGCGGGATCGTCTACATCCCCACCAACCCGCCGACGATCGACTTCTATGGCGGCTTCCGTCCCGGCGACAATCTTTTCGGCACTAGCCTCATCGCACTCGATGTGAAGACGGGTGAGCGGGTGTGGCACTTCCAGTTGGTGCACCACGACATCTGGAACTTCGACAATCCCACGGCGCCGGTCGTGCTGAACGTCACCGTCGACGGGCGTCCGACGCCTATCGTGGTTCAGACAACGAAACAGGCATGGGCCTTCGCCTTCAACCGGGAGACCGGCGAGCCGGTATGGCCGATCGAAGAGCGCGAAGTTCCGCAGTCGGACCTTCCCGGGGAGAAGCTCTCGCCGACCCAGCCTTTCCCCACGTAGCCGCTCGCTTACGACCTGCAAGGGCTTACCGAGGACGATCTCATCGATTACACGCCCGAGCTCCGGCAAGAGGCCTTGGACATTATTAAGCACTACAAGATCGGACCGATCTTCAACCCGCCCATCCAGGTGGACCACCCTTCGGGTCTGCGCTCGTTCGTCAGCTGCCCGAGCGGTGCGACCAATATCCACGGTCCAGCCTCCGCGGATCCGGAGGCCGGGATCTTATACGTGTCCTCGCGAACGGGGTGTCGATCCGAGAACATCGTGCCCGGCCGCGTCATGGACGAGCCCGATGACCGCATGACCACGGGTAAGACGATCGCGGACTGGGTCGTAGCGAATCGCGGTGACTTTCGTGGCCCGCAAGGTCTTCCGATCTACAAGCCGCCCTACAGCCGGATCACCGCCATCGACATGAACACGGGCAAGCAGCTTTGGCAGATCCCGAACGGAGACACGCCCGCTCGCATCAAGAACCACCCGGCGCTTCAGGGGGTGGACTTGCCGAATACCGGAGTGACCACCAGTCCCGTCACGCTCGCCACGGGAAGCCTGCTTATCCATGCGGAAGGCTCCGGGGGCCAACCGGTCCTCCGTGCGATCGACAAGAAGACCGGTGAGCGTCTGGGAGTCGTCGACATGCCCGCACCGGGCCAGTACGGCATGATGACCTATTTGCACGATGGGAAGCAGTACATCGTGGTGCAGATCATGAGCCCGACCCACCCCGGCTCGCTCGTGGCGCTGCGGCTCCCTTTTGATTCTGACGATTCTGATGATTCGTGACCGTACAGAAGGTACAGAAGTTTTGAGAGGAGCTCGAGTTGTTTGATTCCCGTCGCGTCGGCTCGATCGTGGCATTCAGCTTGGCGGCGTTGCTCGTGACGTGGAGCACGAGCTCACACGCTCAATCGGTAGCCAACAATCCATATCATGCGGTACACGGCTGGGAGAAGATGCCCAACGGGTGGAAACTCGGCGTGCCGAGCGGCGTCTTCCCCGATCCCGATGGCGAGCACATTTGGATCTTGGCCCGCTGCGGCGCCAACCACTGCGCGAGCTCGGACCAGGACGCGATCTTCAAGTTCGCTTTGGAAGGGAACGTGGTGAAGAGCTTTGGCGCCCGCATGTTCTCGTTCCCTCACGGTTTCTTTCTCGACCACGAAGGATATTTGTGGGTCACCGAAGGAGCGCCCGCCGGAGACCGTCGAGAAGTCGAGGGGCTCAAACGCGGCCTCGGGCACAACGTGTTCAAGCTCGACCAGGATGGCGAGGTGGTGATGACCCTGGGTGAAGCGGGGGTCTCGGGCTACGGCGCGAAACACTTCAACGGTCCGTCGGGTGTTGTGGTCGCCAAAAACGGCGACATCTGGATCGCGGACGGGCATCGCGGCGGAAACAACCGCATCGTCAAGTTCTCGAGCGACGGAACGTTCCTACTAGAGGTCGGCGGCGATGTCGCCTCCAAGAGCGGTGACCCGGGGAAGTTCAACGACCCGCATGACCTCGCCATGGATTCCGAGGGCCGACTCATCGTGGCGGATCGAGGAAACAATCGGGTCCAGATCTTCGATGGGAACGGAACCCTCCTAGCCGTTTGGACGCAATTCGGTCGGCC
Organism: Candidatus Marinacidobacterales bacterium; assembly: GCA_965197495.1. Lineage (GTDB taxonomy): Bacteria > Acidobacteriota > Vicinamibacteria > Marinacidobacterales > SMYC01 > SMYC01. The sequence goes on along the minus strand of OZ240210.1, from coordinate 5,544,815 downwards.
GAGCACGGTGTTCGTCGACCCCCACGGCGTCATCTATGCGGGCGATGGGATGTCGAATGACCAGTGGAACCCCGGTTGGGAGCGAGGGATCCGAATAGGAGACGTCAAGACCGGTTGGGTCACGGCCTTCATCCCCGACTCCGAAGCGCCCGACGGCACCGGAGTGGAGTTCCTGGGTGTGGATTTCCAGGGCAACATCTACGCTGGGGAGGTTGGCCGCCAGCGTTTGGTGAAGTACGTTCGGTTCAGGCCTTAAAGCCCTACTTGCACGTCAACGAAACAGAGACTTGGCGATCATGGCATGAATGCCTTTCGTCCCGTCCACGAGCTGTGTGACGCGCAAATCGACCGCCACAGAGGCCAGGATATAGGCCTCGTCCCGCGGGATCCCCTTCTCCGCCACGAGAAAGTCGATCATCTCCCACGTTGCGATGCGGGACGCCTCATCGAGATTCGCGTGGAGACCGATCGAGATGAAGTGGGTGGGCGTTTCGGCGCGCGGCCAGAGAATCTCGCGATCCTTGTGAAGGACGATACGCACGCGACCCGAGAGAGCCGTCTCGATCGCGGTGCCGCTCACCTCCCCATCGCCTTGAGCCGCGTGGCCGTCTCCGATCGACAGGAGCGCGCCGGGAACGTGCACCGGCAAGTAAACGGTGCTTCCAGCAACAAGCTCTTTGAGGTCGAAGTTACCGCCGTGAAACCCCGGCGGCCCGCTCGAAATGCGGCCTTTGAGCCGTGGCGGCGCGACACCGATAGTGCCGAAAAACGGTCTGAGAGGCACGTCGACGCCGGGGCGAAACCGCGAGGTGCGGGTATTTAAGTTGAAGCGAAACAAATGGAGGCCCGCATAGGGGTAATCGGTGGGAAGCGTGCCGCCTCCGGGCAGAAAGCCCGACACTCCGAGGGGAAGAAGAAAATCGATCTCATCGATGTGAACCGCGACGACGTCTCCTGGCTCCGCACCTTCAAGAAAGATTGGACCCGTCAGCGGGTGGGCGCCGGGACCGCGCTCCGTCACTTCCGCCTCGACGGTCCGCATCGATTCGGGGAACTCATCGTCGGTAGCGCCCGCGAGCCGCAAACGCTCGAGACCTCGGGCAATATGTGTTTCGACCAGCACCTCGTCTCCAGACGTGATAGTCAAGACGGGCTCGACGCGCGCATCGAAATATCCCCAATGCACGTTCTCCGGCGTGAGAGGCAAGCGATGCGTCTCCGCGAAACCGGTCGTGCCGGCGAAGATGAGTATGAAAGTCCATTCAAAATACCTCATAGCGCCTGCATCTTATACAATCCCGCGACCGGCAAGCATGCGAATCTGAAGACTGCCCAGTAGACCTACCGATTCCAGGGACGCGATTTCCGGCTGACCGACGTGCACGGACGGGTCGTGCACGACATCCTCGACTGAGCAGCGTTTTTATCAACGGGGGTGAATGCGCAGACCGCGAATCCAGATCCGTCCGGAAACGCCCGGGCGGACGGTCGTGGTGTCCAAGTAGAACGCAAGACCAACCACCTCTTCTGGATCGAACCGCCCGTCGCTATCCGGCGCGTAGCTGTGAAGCTCGTCGAAGGAGAAGTAAGCGTGCCGCCACTCGGTGGACGTCTTGACGGATTCGCGCCACGGCTCGATCCCGTCCACCGCCCGCGGGTTCCGGTCGCGAAGCTGAACGTCGAAACGAGGAAGGGGCTTGCTCTAAGGTTGGCTAAGACTTTCTCGGCGACGGCCCTTCCGCCGTCCGTGTCCGTGTCGCTAAGCACGGAGGCGAAGATGACCCCCCCGTACTTTGCCACTATGTCGGAGCTACGATGCGACGCCTGGATGCGACGGACGATCTCGCGGATCACGCTATCACCGGCCTCGCGGCCGAACCTTTCGTTGACCGCGGCGAAACCATCTGGGTTCATCAAGAGTAGACTGAGCGGCTTTTCGCTCAACTTGGCCTCCTCCAAGGCGTAGCGAAGTCGAGTCTGAAACTCGGTTCGGCCGGGCAGCCCCGTCACCGAATCGTCCAGCATTTCCGAGACCTCTTGACTATGCCGGGCCAGGGCGGCTCCGAAAGCGAGCAGCCAAGGCCACCATCCGGTCGTCCCTTCCGGCGAGGGCGGCAGCCCGGTGGGATCCTCGCCACCGGGAAAAGGACTCTGACCTTCTTCGAACCGTAGACCGATCCAAACGACCGAGGGGAGCTCTGTCGTTGTCCCATCTCGGTCGCCCTTGCGGCGTCCTTTTTTGTTCCAGACGCTCGCCTCATAGACGGAGTGCAACAGGAGTGCCGAGGGAACCCGCACCAGGAGACAGTCGGGCGCGCCACTTGGCTGCACCGAGAGCAAGCTCGAGGATCCGCCAGCTTCGGACAAATCAAATTGAAAGTTCCGGTCGAAAGCCTCCGCCGCGCCCAAATCGGCGAGCTCGGGGACAGGGAGGAGCTCACCCTCCTCGATCAAGATCGGGTTCGAGAGGCTCGTCGGGGACGAGGGGACGAAGAGTGACAGCGACCCCGCTCCACTCCAGTGCTTCATCGCCCGGGCGAAACGCCGGAGCAGTTCAATCCATTTGATCACTTTGTCGTCGGGTACAGCAGGGAAAGGAGATGGACAACCGATTGAATCTAGGGTAACACGGGCGCGGACCACTAGAAACCCATCCGGTCAGCCAAACCAATCTCCTCTGTCACTCTGCGTCAACCGCTCTCCTAAGCTGTCAAGGAGAGCTCAAGAGCTGGGGCGTCAAGCGATATCACGCCAACGGCTCGTACGAGCCTACATCAGCTACTTTCGGGCCGGTCACACTCCCCATTAATAATGTAGTGGCGAAGAGACTGTTGGGGGGGGCGTCGATCTCGCGGGAGCCGAAACGATCGCAGACGGCGCCCTTCGACACCTCACCCACCATTAGCGCGAAAAACACAGGAGTGGAAGAGAATCTTCCGAGCCACTATGATACCCACCATGAAAAGAATCGGCCTACTAATGATGACGCTCACCGCTGCGCCCGCGTCTGCGCAGCTCATCGCTGCCAAGACCCGAAGAAGGTGTGTTGCTGTGGCCGGGCGTTCAAGGCGCCACGAATTGGTACTCGCCCTCCTATAGCCCGGAGACGGGGCTCTTCTACCTCACCGCGTGGGAGAACAAGGGGCTCTATCGCAAAGACGAGATCGAGTATGCCGAGGGCGAGCTCTTTCTCGGAGGTATTCCCGAGATGGAGATTGCCGAAGAGCCGGGCTACGCGGCCGTTCGCGCGCTCGACCCCAAGACCGGCGAGAAGGCCTGGGATTTCGAGCTCGTCGGCAAGCCGTGGTCCGGAGTGATGTCCACGGCCGGGAACATCGTCTTCGCCGGCAGTTACGAAGGCTACTTCTACGCTCTCGATGCCGGGAGCGGCAAAGAGCTGTGGCACATCTATCTCGGTGGCGCCGGATTGGGCGGCCTCGGCGGCGCCGCCATGTCGACGGCTCCCATCAGCTATCTGTCGAACGGCAAACAACTCGTGACGATGTCGTCGGGGCACGGGGTGTTTACCTTCGAGTTGCGCGAGGTAACGCCATAGTCACTTCCGCGAATTCCGCGACCAGCACGGAAACGGAATCTGGTCCGTTCCCTCCGCCGGCGGCGAGCCTCGAATGCTCGTGAGGTTCGACGATCCCCATCGCGTTTCACTTCGCCCCGAATGGTCGACGGACAGCGAGCACTTCTATTTCACGCTCTCCGAGTTCGATGAGCTGGAACAGCGGTGATGGAAGTGCTCTGAGGGTACCGCGCTCACGATTTCGCTTGGGAGAAGACAGCCCGACAGCCCGACAGAATGCCTCGATAAAAGTGCTCGTGCTCGGCTACACTTCCATTCATGATTACTGCTCGCGCCGATGTCATAGGCAGCTTGCTTCGCCCTCGTGAGCTTCTCCGAGCTCGCGAAGCCCGGGCCGCGGGTCAACTGTCTCAGATTGAGCTCAAAAGGATCGAAGATCGGGCCGTGGACGAGGCCGTGGCGCTTCAAGAGGGGCTCGGCCTCGAAGTCGTGACGGACGGCGAGATGCGCCGGAGCTCCTTCCAGAGTCAGATGACCGACGCCGTGTCGGGTTTCGTCGAGCATGGTCTGGACGCCTTTCTCTGGGGAAAGTGGCGGAGTAACGAGCTCGAAGAATGGAACGTCGAGAGGCCAGAGCTCGGCGTCATCTCCAAGCTCGAGCGTCGCCGTTCCCTGTCAGCGGAAGAGCTCGTCTATCTTAGCGCCCGTGCCAAGGCGACGCCGAAGATCACGCTGCCGAGCCCAACGCTCTTCATCAACTTCTGGTCGCCCGAAAGGTCGCGCGACGTCTACCCGACCCTTGACGCCTACCTGGCCGATGTCGTCGCGCTCTTACGCGAAGAAGTGGCGGAGCTCTCACGCCTGGGCGCCACCTATATTCAACTGGACGCTCCGCACTACACCTCCCTGCTAAACGCCACGAACCGTGAATTCTACGAGGGCCACGGATGGACCATCAAGGGCTAGCTCGATCGTGGGATCGAGCTCGAGAACGCGGTGATGGAAGGCCATCCGGAGTTGACCTTTGGGTTTCACCTCTGACGAGGCAACCAGAACAGCCGGTGGCTGTCCGAAGGAGACTACGAGCCGATCGCCCGAGCGTTGTTCTCGAAGATCCAGGCCGACCGACTTCTTCTCGAATACGACGACGAGCGCTCGGGCTCTTTCGCGCCTCTCTGCCACGTCAACGAGAAAGCCGTCGTCGTTCTGGGATTGGTGGGGACCAAGACGCCTGCCACACCTTCCAGGGAAGAGCTCGAAAGGCGGATCCGAGAAGCCAGCCAGGTGTTACCCAAAGATCGGCTCGCCGTTTCGACGCAATGCGGTTTCTCGACCTCTATCGTGGGAAATCGTATCTCCGTCGCCGACCAGGAGGCCAAGCTGCGCCGAGTCGTGGAAACCGCAAGAAGTATCTGGGGGTGACGTCGTACCCGAAACCTCACTCGAGCTCGAGGGGCTCGCTTTGGGAGGCGGGAGCGGGGACGATGTCGGGATGGCCGTCGATGATGCGGGCGCAAGTGTTCCAGCGCAGCACTGCATCGTCGTTTCCCTCGGGGCTGAGTTTCTGCGCTTTCTCGTAGTGAGCCATCGCCTCACCGAGTCCCTCATAGGCGAGGTGCCCGCAGCCCGGAATCCCCTTTTCATACTGGGACTTCGCGCGGCGTTCCGCGATGAGACCCGCGTAATACTCTTTCTCGTAATCGCTTTTGAGCGACTTGGCGAGCTCGCGCGATTCACGGACTCGCTGACCGAGCCCGCGTGCAAATTGGTCGGTGAGCGCGAGAAGAAGAGTCGCGGTGGCTAGCTGATGGTCCGGATCCACTTCGAGCACGTCGCGGCAAATGCTCTCTGCTTCCAAAGGCTCGTTCAAGGCGCGATACCAAACCGCCTTCTCAAGTGCCGAGTCGACGGCGTTTTCGGAAATCGACTTGAGCTCGAATTTCTTCAAGAGAAATTCCAGAGAAAAAACGCTGCCGCGACGGTTCCCGTGAGAGCACTGCCGTAACAGACTAGAACGATGGGAACGTGCAAGTGCTTCAACTTCAAACCGTCATACAGAGTGTAGCGGAAGCGATGCGCCCCGTGGAACAAGGGGAGCGAGATCAGAACGAAGAGGTAAGCCCGGGCTAAAGGATGGCTTACCAAGCTCACCACTGAATCGTAACCCGGAACGTCGATCCATCCCAGCGGGATCAGGAGCCCGGTCACGAGCACGTGTAGAGGGAAAAGGAGCGCGGCGACCGTGCCTCCGGCACTGAAGAGAAACCAAAGAAGGGGTGTCATTCTCTTCAGCATCGTACGTTACCTTCCGAGCCAGAACCACGCCACGACGGCGGAAACGACAACCCAACCGATATAGTTCGACACGATGATCAAGAGATCGGGAACGCGTTTTCCCGAGAGACGAACTTCCATCGCCTTGGGGGCCAGATGGAACCACGTCTGCGCGTGAAACAAGACGGCAACGAAGATCAGAACGTTGAGCGCGATGGCGAGAGAAGACGACATCCACGTCTCGAAACGGGCGTAAGCTTCGGGCCCGTTCGCGAGAGAGCGGACCTGCCACAAAGTCAAGAGAGAGAAAATCGCGACGGGCACGCTCGTCAGCTCGCGCAGCACGAACTTCATGTAGCGCCAGCTCGAAAGCCACCAACAGACAGACACGGGACGCCGATACCATTTCGGGTGATACAGGGTGTAGCGCGCCTCGGTCGTCATTTCGAGGCCCAGGGGAGAATGGTCTTGAACCAGTTCGCCGCACCCGTCAGCTTGTAGCGCTGGATCGCACCGGCGGGATCCACATCCTTGGGGCAGACTTCCGAGCATTCGCCGACGAACGTACACTGCCACATGCCATCATCCTGCGAGAGAATCGAAAGTCGCTCCGCCGCGCCTTCGTCGCGCGAGTCCATGTTGTAGCGCTGGGCGAGAGCCGTAGCCGCCGGGCCGATGAAGCTTGGCTCGAGCCCGATCACCGGACAGGCGGAATAGCACAGCAGACAGTTGATACACATGCTGTAGCGCTTGTAGGCGTCGAGCTCGTCCGGGCTCTGCCGGTACTCTCCTTCAGAGAGAGGTTTTTCTTCTTCGCGGACGATCCACGGCTTCACCTTTTTGAGCTTCGTCATGAACGACGTGATGTCCACCACGAGGTCACGGATCACGGGGAAGTAGCGCAGGGGCTCGATCCGAACCGGGCCGGGCGCGTACTGGCTCAGGAACGCGGCGCAGGTGAGCGTGGGCTCGCCGTTCACCATCATCCCGCAGCTGCCGCACACGCCCATCCGGCACGACCACCGGTGCGAGAGCGAGCCATCGAGCGTATCTTTGATGTAGTTGATCCCATCGAGGATGGCCCAATCGTCGCGGAGCGGCACCTCGTAGTCCTGGAAAGTGGGCTCCGATTCCTGCTCCGGTCGATAGCGGCTGACGCTTACGGTGATGGTATCGGCCATGCTCACCTACTTTCCATAGACCCGTTTGCCGGGTGGCCAGCGAGTAATGCTGACCGGCGCGTATTCGATTCTGGGCGCGTCCGATTCCGTTCGGTACGCGAGCGAGTGTTGTAGGAACTTGTCGTCGTCCCGCTCCGGATAATCCGTTCTCTGGTGAGACCCCCGGGACTCGTGGCGAGCCTTGGCGGAATAGATGATGGTCTCGGCGGCATCCATCATGTAGCCGAGCTCGAGCGCAGCGGTGAGCTCGGTGTTGAACGTACGGCTGTGATCATCGAGTGCTATGTTATCGGCCCTCTCGCGAATCTTCGCTAACTCCTCCACACCTCGCTCGAGCTCCTTCCCGTTGCGGTAGATGCCGACGCACCCCTCCATGGTGTTCTGCATTTCTTCGCGAACGGTAGCGATGCGCTCCGTGCCGCCTCGCTTCTCGAGAAAACCTTTCTCGAGGCGCCTCTGCTCGTCTCGGGCCTGAGCGGAAATAGCGGAGCTTCCGTTGCCTTCTACCTCGAGCGCGAACTTGGCGGCGGAGTTACCCGCTCGCGCCCCGAACACGAGAAGCTCGGTAAGCGAGTTCGAGCCGAGGCGATTCGCGCCGTTGATGCTGACGCACGCGGCCTCGCCCGCCGCGTAGAGTCCGGCGAGCGGCGTGGCACCGTTCAGATCCGTGTGAACGCCTCCCATCATGTAGTGGACCACGGGGCGGACGGGGATCATTTCGTGAACCGGATCGATGTTGACGTATTTGCGACACAGCTCACGTACGAAAGGGATCTGCTTGTCGATCTTCGCTTCGCCGAGATGACGGATGTCTAGATGAACGTAATTGCCATACGGGCCTTCGAAGGTGCGGCCTTTCTCTTGCTCCTTCACGAACGCTTGGGAGAGCCGGTCCCTCGGACCCAGCTCCATCGAGCGCAATACCGGGTGGGGCTCAGGCTTGCCTAGATCATAGTCCTGAAGGTAGCGATAGCCGTCTTTGTTCAAAAGCCAGCCGCCTTCGGAGCGCGAAGCTTCGGTAATCAAGATGCCGGTAAACGGGAGTCCGGTCGGGTGATACTGCACGAACTCCATGTCTTTGAGCGGCGCGCCGGCGCGATAGGCGAGCGACATGCCGTCGCCGTTCTTGATGTTGGCGTTAGTGGTGAACGGGAAGACTTTCCCACAGCCGCCGGTGCACAGCAGGACCGACTTGGCTAAAATCGTGACGATCCTACCGGTAGCGAGCTCGATGGCCACCACGCCGCGACAGCGCCCCTCGTCCACCAGTAGCTTCGTGACAAAATACTCGTCGTAGCGTTCTATCGGATCGTATTTGAGCGTCGTTTGAAAAAGCGCGTGGAGCATGTGGAAGCCGGTCTTGTCGGCGGCGAACCACGTGCGTTGGATCTTCATGCCCCCGAATGGGCGGACGGCAACGGAGCCATCGGGAAGCCGACTCCACGGGCAACCCCAGTGCTCGAGCTGCAACATTTCACGGGGAGCTTCGTTGACGAAGAGCTCGACCGCGTCTTGGTCGCAAAGCCAGTCCGCTCCGGAAATCGTGTCATAGGCGTGATCGTCGAGACTGTCATCGTCTTTGATGACTGCGGCCGCGCCACCTTCTGCGGAAACGGTGTGACTTCGCATCGGGTAGACCTTGGAGACCACGGCGAGACTGAGCTTGGGGTTGGTTTCCGCGACGGCGATCGCTGCGCGCAAACCAGCGCCGCCACCGCCAACGATGAGCACATCGTGGGAGAAAACATCCATCAGGGCCGAAAGGGTATGCGCGAGGTCGAATTCTGTCAAGCTTTTGATGTATCAGCGCATCATTATTAGTGATCAGTGTCCAGTGACTACCCTATTACTTGGCCAGCGGATCGGGGCGCACCTGGAAGTGAACGACGATGGGCTTGCTGCCCTTGCCGGTTTCTTTCAGCCAAGGCGTGCGATCCCCTTCCGGTACCCAAATCCCGCGGCCTTTCCAGCCCGCATCGGGATCATCGATGCGGGCCTCGAATCCCTTGGTATAGAAGCCAAGTGGATAAGGGACTCGCAGCGTGACGAACTCGCCGTTCACTAGAGCGTGTACACCGTCGAACAAGTTGCCGGTGGCGATAGGAACATTGGCGCCCAGCCCCAGCGAGTCGTGCTGATCAACCCAAGTGTAGTAGCTGGATTCCACGCTGAATCCAGGCTCTTCCGCAAAGGCCGGGCCCGGCAAGTCGTGGAGGGTCCAGCCTTCGGGACAGTGATCGCCCGTCGCTTCCGGACCGTTCAACGGTCCCGTGCACTTGCTGCGATCGAACTCTCCCAGGTGGCCACTGCCGAGAGACGCCCAGACGACGCCATGGGTATCAATATCGGCACCGCGTACGCCGAATCCCGGCAACGGCGGGTTGTAGGTCTTCGCCAGCCCGGTTTCCGGGTCGTAACGGGTTATGGAGCCGGGGAAGGCGAACGAATTGGAGCCCCACACGGACCCATCCGCCGGATTCGGCATGACCGCGTAGAACCCTTTGGAAACTCGCTTGTCGAGCTCCGGGTTGATGTCGTCGTTAGGCTCCACCCATTCGTCGAGGCGGCCGTTTCCATTGGTATCGAGCACGAGTGGCGACCATCCTTGAGCGGCGGCCGCGTCACCGGTCTCGATGAAGACGTTCGTGTTTAGCCAACCGACAACTTGGCGATCGCCGCTGGTCCAAAGCGTATTCTCATCGTCGTAGGCAAATTGGAGGTGATGAGTGCCGTAGCACGTATCGATGAAAGTATATTCCTGGGTCTCGGGGTCGAGCATCGCCAGCTGCCGCGAGGACCGCTCGGTGGGGTAGAGTCGGGCCGAAGGATGATCCGAGCCCTCCTGACAAAATGCAGGCGTGTTCGGGCCACGTACACGTGCCGTTAGCCAGACCCGGCCGATTTGGTCGAGCATCGGGTTGTGGATATTGGCCTTGCTGTCCCAGATGGCTTCATCACCCCAGTATGGCGACGGTGCGACGACCGGGGCGCTATTGGTCGTTGGTGTGTCGTCGTCTCTTACCGGGGCGTGGTACACGGTTTGCGTATTGGCTACCGGGTCCAGGATAGGTATTTCATCGGTGCTGAGCTCAGGCGCGCCATATAGCGGTCCGTATCCGTTAACCGTCGGGTCACGCCGGTCGGTGCCGGAAAGGTCGTGCATGTAGGCCTTTTCATTGGACCAGTCCCTGACGGTCGCCACGACGTTGCGCTCGATGCCAGTCGGGCGCTCCGGAATGGCGGACGGTCCTTCGCCCGCCGCGATGCGGTCGGTCCAGTCCGCAAGGTACTTGGTCGGCAATCCACCCAGCAACTGTGCCGCCTGGCGCGCCATCTGCCCGCCGGCCTGGCCCGAAGATATACGGCGGACCCAAGCCTCCTCTGATGATTCGAACTCTCCAATGCCTTCGGGCAGGGTTCGGGTCGCGCGTTGTCCCATCTGGTGGCACCCGACGCAACCCATGTTCTTCATCCACATCAGGTAGGCATTCCTGCCACCCCTGACCTTCTTGAGCTCGCCGTCGTCCGGAAGATCCACCATCGCGTACCAGTAGGCGGCCGGGTAGACTTCAGCAGCGGTTGCCGCATCGGGAGCGATCACTGCCGTGAGATCGACATGAGCACCGGGCTTGGCGTCGACCTTGCCGGAGTCGGCAAGTCCGTATCCACGTACCCAGACAGTGTAGTTTGCCGTGGGTAGATCCGGCACGAGGTAGCGACCCTGGTCATCGGTCACAACGATCCGGGCAAACATGGTGCCGAGGTCGTTGGTCTCTGCAATGACCCAGACGCCGGCCTCGGGCCCGTTCGCGCTGGTAACTACGCCCCCGATATCGTCATCATCGATCGCAACGGATGACTGGTCTGAAGGTGATTCGGTTTGGCACCCGGTCAACAGCATGAGAGCCGCAGGCAGTCCCCATAGTAGCCAGTTCGTCTTCGACATGGTTCGTCTCCAAATACCTTGTTTCTGTCTGCATCCGATCGTTCGATTCCAGTTCACTTCCCATTTCAAGGGCTCGAGTCTTATAGAATGTCCTCTGAATCGATGTCACTAGAACCAGGGACAAAGTTAGCAAACTACGAAATCCTCGGCCTCATCGGTGCGGGTAGCATGGGAGAAGTGTACAGGGCAAAGGATACCAAGCTCGGGCGTGAGGTCGCCATCAAAGTGCTGCTTGAAGAGCTCGCCCGAGACGAAGAGCGACTGGCCCGGTTCGAGCGAGAGGCACGCATCCTGGCGGCACTCAATCATCCAGGGATTGCGACGCTCCATGGGCTCGAGGAGTCAGCGGGAACGCGCTACCTCGTGATGGAGCTCGTCGAAGGCGAGACTTTGCGCGAGCGGTTCGACCGAGGGCCGATTCCTTTGGACGAAGCGATGGCACTCTTCGAGCAGATCGCGGAAGCGCTCGATGCAGCGCACGAGAAGAACATCGTCCACCGCGATCTCAAACCTGCTAACGCCAAGATCACACCAGAAGGGCACGTCAAGATCCTGGACTTCGGCCTCGCCAAAGACTACGAGCCCAGAGGGACGGACATCGATCTTTCGGACTCACCCACCCTCGCGAAGGACGACACGCGCGAGGGCACGATCCTAGGAACTCCGGCCTACATGAGCCCTGAGCAAGCTCGCGGCAAGAGGGTGGACAAACGCACGGACATCTGGGCTTTCGGTTGCTGCTTGTTCGAAGCGCTCGCTGGGAAATCTCCTTTCTCAAGAGACACACTCTCGGACACACTGAGTGCGGTCCTTCGGGACGAGCCCGAGTGGGACGCTTTGCCGAAAACGCTGCCGGCGAACATCGAGCCTTTGCTTCGACACTGCTTGGTGAAGGATCCCAAGCACCGGCTGCGCGATATCGGAGACGCGCTCGCGAGTCTGAGAGGCTCGTTTCCGGGCGTGCGCGCTGAGCCGGCGCGGCAACCGAAGTGGGGGCCGGTCGCATTGGGAATCGGGTTACTGGCAATGGCTTACGCGCTGTACACCAGTTTCGCTCCTTCGACCAGCACGCCGGCAGCCGTAAGCCGTTGGGTGATGACACTGCCTCCGGAGCAGAAACTAGTAGGCCGATACTCCGACGCCATCGTGTTCTCTCCCGATGGAAGTCGGCTCGTATACGTGGCGGAAGTGGACGGCGCGTCAAGGCTCTAACTTCGGGCGCTCGACGCTTTCAAAGCGCAACCCATCGTGGATACGGAAGGCGCCTCGGCCCCGTTCTTCTCACCGGACGGAGCGGCGGTGGGGTTCTTCGTCGGCGACGAGATCCGCCAAGCCAAGTTGACCGGCGACGTGGCGACGCTCATTTGCAGATCGCCTTACACGATAGTAGAGCCCCATGCCGTTTGGGGTTCGAACGGCGAGATCATTTTTTCCTTTGATCGGTTCAATGGGCTCTATCGCGTCGACGCGTCCGGAGGCGAGCCGGAGAGCTTGTCCACGGTAAAATTCGAGCAGGGCGAGCGAGGTCACCGGCGGCCCTACTTCTTACCGAATGGAGATGTGCTCTTCTCCGTCGATACTTTGGATGGGTTTCGGACAGCAGTTTTTACCCGCGCGACGGGTGAGCACCGACTCGTGGCCGGCCTGGTCCCCACGGGGCCGCACACTCGATATCTCGGGACCGGTCATCTCATGTACGGCCAATCGGGAACTCTGTTCGCCGTTCCTTTCGATATGGATGAGCTCGAAGGGAGTGGGAGTCCCGTTCCCGTGACGCCAGATGTACGCACGTCGCTCACTTCCGACTTCGCTCACTTCGCGTTGGGCGCCGGAAACTTGGCCTACCTCAGGGGAGCGGAAGAGGGTCGGGTGGTCTATGTCGACCGCGATGGCCAGACCACTCCACTGTTCGATCAAACCGGCGACTATCGTTACCTCAGTCTCTCACCCGATGGTCGGCGTCTAGCAATGACCATCGGAGGGAATCTCGGCATGGACGTTTGGGTTTATGAGCTCGATCGTGGCACGCGTTCCCGCCTCACGGCCGACGGAGGCGCCCTTTTCCCCGTATGGCACCCGGACGGCGAGCGCGTCACGTTCACTACGGCCGATGGCCGTATTATCGTCAGGGCCGCCGATGCGGGCGGCGAGCGAGAGCGCGTTGATTTCGATGGCAGGGCGTTAGCACCGCACTGGTCCACCGATGGCCAAACCCTGGTTTTTTTCGTACTCCCCGATCGCGCCACCGGAAATTACGACATCAAGGCATGGCGCGATGGGATCGTGACACCGGTGGTGTCGGGACCGTTCAGCGACAGCGTTCCGCGGTTCTCCCCCGACGGTCGTCGGCTGGCCTATATGTCCGACGAGTCGGGACGATACGAGATCTACGCCCAAGCTTTTCCCGACCCCGGCGAAAAGTGGACGCTTTCGACTGAGGGCGGCAAGGAGCCTGTCTGGTCACGCGACGGGAGGGAGATTTTTTATCGAGATGGCGATCGAATGATGGTCGTCCCACTTCAGATCGAGCCGACTTTTCGTCCGGGAGCTCCGCGGATGCTTTTTGAAGCGCCCTTCGCGTCCAATCCGGGTGGCTACCCCAATTACGACGTGTCGCTGGATGGCACTCGATTCATCATGATCGAAACGGACGCGACAGAGCTCAACGAGATCCATGTCGTGCTGAACTGGTCTGAAGAGCTGAAACGGCTAGCTCCGCCCGACTGATTTCTACTGCTTTCTCCTCGAACAGCTCCTCGATTGGAGGGCGCAGGCGACCCCATTCTTATCAGCCTGCCAAGCCGTGTTCCGCCGCTGGCAGGTCTACCACTCGACGAAGCAGTAATTTTCCCGTATCCGTGCTAACCTATCATCACAGTGATAGAATAATGATAGTGAGGAGCCCAATGCCGATCATAAAGCCTATTTCGGACTTGAGGAACAAGGCGAACGAGATCTCGAAGTTAGTGCACACGTCGCAGGAGCCGATCTTTATCACTAAGAACGGCGAGGGCAATATGGTCGTGATGTCGATGGCCCTTTATGCCCGGATGCAAATGAAGATCGATTTATTGACGAAGCTCGGAGCTGCGCAGTCGCAACTCGCCTCGGGACAAAAAGGCCGCACGCTTCGTCAGGTGATGAGCAGCGTTCGGAAGAAACTGCGTGAGCGATAAGATCGTCAAGTTCGTCGTTCGACTCCTGCCAATTGCCGAAGACGACCTCGACGAGATCATCGCTTATATCGCTCTAGATAGTCTCACCGCGGCCTTGAAATTGGCGGACCGTATCGAATCGGACTTGGCATCCCTCGCGAGCTTCCCCGAACTAGGCCGTATTCCACGTGATCCGGATGTTCGTGAGGCTGGGTACCGATACCTCATTGTTGGCAATTACCTCATCTTCTACACGGTTGAGAAGCGGACGGTTCTCGTCCACAGAATATTGCACGGTGCGCGTGACTACAGAGAGCTTCTTTAGAGAACAAGCTCGTGGCGACAATCGCTAGCGTCTAAACCGTCATTCGCCGGTGGTAGGTCCACCACTCGATGAGAATGAGCACGAGTGCGACGAGGATCAAAACGAGCCAGAGCTCCCCACCGCCAACCGAGCCGGTGAGGTCGACGAGCGCGGCGCCGGCGCTCTCGCCCGCGAAGGCGGATGCGTTTACGGCCGAGACTTTGGGGCTCAAGAGGTTCGCTGAGACCACGAGCTCGCCATCCGCAGTGCGCACCGAGTACAGCCCCGGTGCTTCAGGGTTGAACACGGTGATGTCTCCTAGCGAGCGGGTCGGAACTTCATTGCCGCGTCCGTCGGTCACCGACGCCACGCGCGCCGGCACGGTGAAACGCCCGAGCGCCGCGGGCACGACATCTGTGCTCGTCAGCCAAGCCACGGCGTTGGCGAGAAAAATGGGAAAGCCCGCTTGGAGCGGAAAGCTCGAATCGGCGATATCGAACGTGAGCTCGGCCCAACGCAAGGGATTCTCGCCAACGATGAGTACCGGCTCCGCGGAGGTTCCCGCGATGACTTCGTGCTCTCCCGGGTCAATGTGGGCGGCGCGCTCCACGATGACGTCCGCCAAAGACACGTGGCTCAGGATGGGATGATCGCTCGTGGCACCCATCAGCGAAAAATCGCTCAGGTCCTCGCCAGCGGAAGCCGGTAGCCAGCCGCGCGCGGTCGGACGAAACAAGAGGACCGGCGCCACGGGGCGCTCCTCGGGCGCGAAGCGATCGAAAACATAAAGCCCGGGTACGTCGCCGTCGCCTTCAGGAACGGAATAATCGTCGGGAGCCACGATCTCGAGAGCGACCCGCGGGTCGAGGTCCAAGAGCGTCTCCAGGTAAGCATTGCCGCGCGTCACGAGCACCGTGTCGACGCTACGCGGCGCAGCGAGATACGTGTACGCGACATTATCTAAAGCGAAAGCGTCATTCGGCGCGTCGATGAGCACCCGAATCGGGCCCGAGAGAAAGTTGTCCACATCCACAGGCTTGCCGAGCACTTGCCCGGGCGCGAGGGTAACCGCGCGCTGCACCGAAGCGCCTCCGGCCCCGTCGATTTGCATCGCTACGCGTTTCGACTCCGTGCTGTGATTCGAAAGCTCGAGAAAACCTTCGTAGCGCGTTGGCTCGGCAGGAACAGGCCGGAGAGCGAACGCGGTAATGCCCACGTTGTCGGACGGCTCGAACACCGAAATGGTCTGGACCGAGTCGGGAATGTCTCGAACCAGAACACCGTCGCCGATGAAGTAAACTTCGGTGTCGTCTGCCAGGAACGCGTCGCTCTCGGGAAACTGACCCCGGTCTTCGAGAGACGGCTCCAGCCGTTCGAGAAGCTCGAGTGCGCGGCGACGGCTGACGAAACCAGACGCCGGCAGTTGCCCGCAGGTGTCGGTCACCATGAATTCGCTCGACGGGCTCCCTTCGTTCAGAAGATCGCGGGCATGCGCGAGCGCGAGCTCCCACCGGGTCTCACCGGAAGACGTCGTCGCCATCATCGTCGGCGAGTTGTCGAGGATAACCGCAATGCGTCGGACGCGCCCCGAGAGCGCTCCGATGACAGGCTTTCCGAGCGCGGCCGCGATGGCGAGGCCGATGGCAAGAGCCACGAGGAGCGACACGAGCCAGCGCCAGAAATCGGACCGCCTCTTCCGCTCTTGCATCACGCGCACCCAAATAAAGGTGGACGGTACGGTTACGCGCTGCGGTGGCGGCTTCAGCCAGTAGAGAAAGACCACAACCCCGATCGTGGCCGCGGCCAAGAGAAACATTTGAAAAAACGTCAGCGCGACGAAGCTCATGAGGGCGTCAGCGTATGAAACGATCCTGTTTGAAGATTTGGATGATCAAGTCTTCGAAGGGTATCGGTGTCTGTGTCTGCACGTAGCCCCAGCCGTAATGGGAGCAATAAGACTCGATGCCGGTCTTGAGCTTTTCCATCTCCACTTCGTAGGCTGCGATGAGCGTCGGCGACATTCTGAGTCTCTGCGACGTTCCGTTCTCGGAGTCGACGAGCATCGCTTCGTCCGGCAATTGCGGCTTGAGCTCCTCGGGCGTGAGGATTTGCACGTTGAATACGTCGTGGCGGAACATGCGGAGGAAGTCGAAGGCGGGCTCGTAGCCTTCCGGATCCATGAAGTCCGAAGCGATCACGACGAGGCCGCGCCGCCGCTTCGTGCCAAAAAAGGTCTTGAAAGCGCGCTCGAGAGACGTCTCCCCCGTCATCTCCATACGATCGAGAAATCGGAAGATGCGCCAGATTTGGTTGCGACCGCGCTTTGCGGCGATCTGCTCGGAGACGCCGTTCGAAAAACCAACGACGCTCACGCGGTCGAGGTTCAAAAGCCCGATATAGCTGAGCGCCGCCGCAACTTTGCGGGCATAGTCGAACTTGGGCGGGTCGCCGAAGGCCATGGAGTTGCTGGCGTCGACGAAGAAGTAGATCGGCAAATCCGCTTCTTCATCGAAGATCCGCAGAATGAGCTTGTCGAGCCGGAGATAAGCTTTCCAGTCGACATCTTTGGTGTCGTCGCCGCTGACGTAAGGCCGGTAATCCGCGAACTCGACGCCCGTGCCCTTCTTTCGGGCCCGGTGCTCGCCGCGCAAGTGTCCTGGAACCATGCGGTTGGCGACGATTTTGAGGTATTCGAGCTTCCGCAGAAACTCCTCGTCAAAAAGCGTGCTGACTTCACTCATTTCGGTGCGGCACGCATTATAGCCACAAATATTCTGTTGGAACACCAGCGTCCGGATCATCCCCCCTGTGTCAGGATCCGAATAGCGCCATGACGGATGGCGGCACGTTTGGTCTCATAGATTACAATGCGGTAGCGTTTGATGCGTCGTCATGGGATCACCTCAATTCGGTGCTAAGTTCTACCTAATGAAGCCAACGACGATTGCGGTTCCCACTGTGGTCGGCATAGCACTCCCGACGGGTCAAAGCGCATGGCCTGACGTCACATGATCATTTGCAAGTTCGGAGGCACTTCCCTCGAGGACGGCGAGAGGATTAGGCACTGCGCGGAGTTGGCTCTGGCTGCCGACCCGCTCCCGATCGTCGTGGTCTCCGCGATGGCCGGAGTCACGGATCTTCTGACGGAACTGAGAGCTCTCGTTCTCGATGGTGAGCTCGATGGAGTGAAGAAATGCCTAGCGCTCTTGAGCCGACGCCATCTGGACGCCTTGACGTCGATCGCTCCGCAACTCGAGCTTCGAGCTGCCACGCGGGAGCAGCTGGAGCAAAGGATCTCGGTACTGGATGAGCGGATCCGGATTCGCATCGCGGCCGGAGGTTCTGCGAACGCGCTGGAGGATATGTCCAGTTTCCGCGATGACGTTGTCGCCACCGGCGAGGACCTCGCGGCGATTCTGATGGCCGCGGCCATCCGGGCCTTTGGACCTCCGGCGCGCGTCGTGGACGCACGCAGGATCATCCAAACGAATTCTGCATTCGGCGCAGCGGTCCCCCAGGACGACGTCATCCCTGACTTGGTGCGAGCGGAGCTCACACCCATCGTGGATGCAGGCGAGATAGCCGTCCTGCAGGGATTCATTGGAAGTGACGGATCCGGCCGCACGACCACGATGGGGCGCGGCGGCTCGGACCTGACCGCGGCGATCCTGGGCGGCGCGCTCGCTCTTCCTGAGATTCAGATTTGGACAGACGTGGACGGCCTGCTCTCAGGAGACCCTCGACGAGTCGAAGGCACGACGCTCCTTCCGGAGCTCGGCTTCGAGGAGGCTGTCGAGCTGTCCTACTTCGGGGGGACGGTGATCCATCCTGGAGCCGCCAAGCACGCCCTCGCGAAAAAGGTCTCTATCTGGATACGGAACTCGTTCAATCCGTTCGCCCCCGGAACCCTGATCCATACGGAGAGTGAGGGGGCAGCTCATCTCGCTGCGGTAGCGCACAAGTCTCGTGTGGTTCTGATCAAAGTGCGGGCGCGTCCGAGCTCACTCGAATACGGATTCCTGGCTCGTGTCTTCGAAATATTGGCACGCCATAAGCTGGCGGTGGATTTGGTCGCAACGTCTCACAGCTCGACGGCTTTCACGGTCGACGTGGCGAGAGACGTCCAGGCGGTCGTAGGCGAGCTCGCGGATTTTGCGGACGTCAAGATCCTGCCGGACCTCGCGACCGTCACCGTCGTCGGCCGAGGCCTCATGGCGGAAGTCGGGATCAATGCCCGCGTGTTTTGGGCCGTAGGCGAAGAGACTCCGATTCATCTGATTTCTCAGGCTTCGGACGTCAGCCTCAGCTTTGTAGTGGCCGAGGAATATGCGCCAGCTGTCGTCCAGCGCCTCCATGACTCGCTCGTCTCAAAGGCCGTTGCCGGTGTGAAAGAGTCAAAGAGCTGAGCCATGAACATCGTTCTGATTGGCTATGGTCGGATGGGCCGCACGGTCGAAAGAGTAGCGAAAGAGTCCGGCCACGAGATCGTGACCCGTATCGAAAGCGCCGGCGACTGGGATCTAGAAGCTGCGGCGAGAGCTGATGTCGCGATTGAATTCTCTGTCCCGGAGGCGGTGCTGGGAAACATCCGCCGAGCGTCCGAGCTGGGGATCGATATCGCCGTGGGAACGACTGGCTGGTTCAGCCATCTCGACGAGGTGAAGTCGATGGTGGAGGATGCCGGCAGCGGTTTGATCTACGCGCCGAACTTCTCGGTGGGTGTTCACCTGTTCTTCAGCGTCGTTCGGGAAGCCGCTCGTCTCGTGAACGACTTGGAAGACTATGATCTCTATGTGCAGGAGATGCACCATCGTCACAAGAAGGATCGTCCGTCCGGTACGGCAGCGCGTCTCGCCGATATCATTCTAGAAGAGGTGACTCGCAAGAAACGCTGGTCCGGTCACTTGGATCCCGGCTCGATCCCGCATGACCTTCTTCAAGTCGATTCTGTGCGAGCGGGTGAGAACCCGGGTGAACATAAAGTTGGCATCGAAGGTTTGGAAGAGCGCATCGAGATCCGGCACGAATCCCTCGGCCGAGGCGGATTCGCGCGGGGAGCCGTGATGGCCGCCCAATGGATCCACGGCAGGAAAGGGGTTTATACGATGGCGGAGTTGTTCGAAGATCGTTTTCCCGAGGTGGGTCCGTTTTGATCGAGCCGAGCTCGTTCCGAGGCGTGGGCGTGGCCTTGGTGACTCCCATGACGCAGGATGGAAGTATCGATTGGGATCGGTTCGCGGAGCATGTCGAGTTCCAAATCGAAGGGGGAGTAGACTACCTGGTGCCCTGCGGCACCACCGGTGAGAGCGCGACGCTTCTTGCGCAGGAGAAGCTCGATTTGATCCGAAGGGCCGTCGCGGTCTCCGGAGGCCGGGTGCCGATCATGGCGGGAGCCGGCTCGAATCGGACGGCCACGGCCATCGAGATGGCGCAGGCGGTGGTCGATGCGGGCGCGGATGCGGTTCTGTCGGTGAGCCCTTACTACAACAAGCCTACTCAGGAAGGTCTGTACCAACACTACCGTGCGATTGCTGAAAAGCTCTCTGTTCCTCTCTTTGTCTACAACGTACCGGCCCGCACGTCCTCGAATGTGCTTCCCTCTACCCTGCTCCGTCTCTCCGAGCTGGAGACGATCGGCGGCGTGAAGGAGGCCTCGGGAAATCTAACCCAGGTAATGGAACTGATCCGAGGAAGGCCGGAGGGTTTCCTAGTCCTATCCGGTGAGGACTCACTGACCTTCGCGGTTGTCGCCCATGGTGGCGATGGCGGGATCGCGGTCGTGGCAAATGAAGCTCCTGAATCCTTCACCCGGATGGTTCACCTGGGACTCGATGGAGCGTTCGAGGATGCCCGCGTCTTGCACGATCGACTCCTGCCGCTGATGGAGGCCAATTTTCTGGAGACCAACCCCATCCCGGTCAAAGCTGCTCTGGAAATGATGGGGAGAATGGAAGGCCATCTCCGCCTGCCTCTGACCCCTCTTTCGGAAGAAAAGCGGCAACCCTTGAGAGAGGCGCTCGGGTTTTCGAAAGTGCTCCCATGACCGATATCGAAAAACTGAGAGCCGAGGTCGAGCGGTGGGCCGAGGTCGACGATCCTGCCGATCATGACGAGGCTCGAGAGGTCGTGCGGCGCCTCCGAGTTGCTCTCAACAACGGCGAGGTTCGCGCTGCCGAACGAGACGGCGACTCTTGGCGCGTGGTGGAGTGGGTCAAACGAGGCATCCTCTTGGCTTTTCGATCCGGCCGCAACAAGCGGTTCGAAGATGAAGGAGCGCTCGAGTTTTTCGATCGAGATACGCTTCCCTTGCGCGAGGTCCGAGGAGTCGAGGAGAACATCCGAATCGTACCGGGCGGGAGCTCCGTCAGGGATGGCGCCTACTTGGCCCCCCACGTCGTCATGATGCCTCCGTCATTCGTGAATATCGGGGCCTATGTCGACGAGGGGACGATGATCGACTCCCATGCCCTGGTAGGCTCCTGCGCTCAGGTCGGAAAGTCGGTCCATCTCAGCGCGGGGGCCCAATTGGGCGGGGTCTTGGAGCCGGTCGGAATGAGACCAGTGATCGTAGAAGACGAGGCCATAGTTGGCGGAAACTGCGGCATATTCGAGGGAACTTTGGTTGGCCGCCGGACCGTCCTTGCGCCAGGCATCCACCTCACCGCGTCCAGCGCCGTATACGATCTGGTACGAGGCGAGGTGTACCGCTCCAAGGCGGGGCGCCCCCTCCGCATTCCGGACGGCGCGGTCGTCGTTCCGGGATCGAGGAAAGCGAACGGACCCTTCGCGAATCGCCACGGCCTGTCGCTCTACGCCCCTGTGATCGTAAAGTATCGAGACGCGAAGACCGACTCGGCGACCGCGCTCGAAGAGGCACTCAGGTAACGGCATACCGGTCCGACCGCCTCTCGACGCCCCATTACAGTCTCCTAACAGCTCGGATTAGCTTTGGTGCACGAATAGCTCTTGACTCCGGCAAGCGCTTCGACTCAGTCTTCTCGATACATTGAAGATCGAGGAGATGAGCCGATGGCCGCGCGCAAGTCCAGCAGAGTGAACCTTAAAAGGCTCATCTGAAAGTACTCGACGCCGGGCACGAGACGATGGGCGCGGAGGAGTATGGCTTCGGGCTCTTCCCGATCCTTGATGAGAAAAACCAGCGGCCGGCTAATGGAAATCTACGCCGGGTTAACAGAAGGGTTGGTCGACTTCGGACTTGAAGGAGGCGAAGCTTCTGCTCGAAGAGCTTTCTTAATCAGTGGCTCGTGAGACGAGCTCCCTGTTTCAAATGCGCATCGAAAAACTGCTCGGCGCGCCTCCACGCATCCCGAAGTATGTGTTTGCGCCGGAAGAAATGGAGCTCGCCCGGATAGACTTCGAAGTCGAACGCCTTCCCTTGTTTCAGGAGTACGTCGACCAAGTTCAGAGATTCCCGGAACGTGACGTTGACGTCCGCTGTACCGTGAAGGATGAGCAGGGGCCTCTCCAGCGTTTCCATATGCTTGATGGGCGCGGTGCGAATATATCCCTCCGCGTTCTCCTCCGGCGTGTCCATGCGGCCCGTTATCCAACCGCCGTTCGATTCCAGTCCCCAAGTAGCCCAGTCGGTGACGCCAGCGACGTCGATGCCGCAGCGGAACAGCGTGGGGGTTCGCGTGAGCACCTGCAATGTCAGGAACCCACCATAGCTCAGCCCCCACACGCCAATGCGGTCCGGGTCGACATAGGAAAGCGTCTTGAGATAGTCCGCTCCCGAAGCGACGTCGAGCGCGTCCGGGCCCCCGAGGTCGAGGTGATGCCCCGTTCCCCACTCGCGGCCGTAGCCCGAGCTTCCTCGATAGTCCCCCGTGAGAACCACGTAGCCCTGTTGCACCAGATACTGGCTTGCCGAGTAGTACATCCGGTAGCTGAAAGGATGCCAGCCAAGAAAGTTTTGATCGGAGCCGGATCCGTGAATCCAAACAATGGCCGGATGGCGGCGGGATCGGTCGAGGCCCTTCGGTAAGAACACGCTCCCTGGCACTTGTTTGCCATCGACGCGACTCGGAAAATGGACGGGCTCGGGGGCGATCAAGTCGGTTTTTTGGATTTCCTCGGGCATCGAGCTCGACAAGCGCGTCAACTGAGCACCGCGCTGCACATCCACGACATAGAGATCGACCGAGTTCTCGATATCGGTGCGCTCGAGAACAAGCCGGCTGTCATCCGGCGAGAAGCGAGGCCAGTAGTTGACGCCCTTCTCCGTCACGATGGGCTCGATCTCACCCGTCTCGACATCGACGACGCGGACGAAGCGTTCCATGGGGCTGCTCTCGTTGTCGTAAAAAGCGATGCGCTTGCTGTCCGAAGACCAGCTTCCGAACCCAGCCTCGAACCGGCCGGATGTCAGACGCCGAGCTTTGGACGAGCTTTCCGCATCGGTGGGCATGACGTATACGAGCCTCCGATGGGTGCTTGATGGATGCGACGCGATCGATGGTGAGACTCCCCTTTGGTTTCTGGGCAACGAGCGTCGAGGCCAGCGCCATGAGGATGCAAAAAAAGGCCACGGTTTTTCGATTCATGATTCTGTTCCGCGAATAAGCAACTGGGGACGACGCAAAAGGAAGAACGGTTGAGGCATCAACATAGCCGGTCCGCGACTGTGCCTGCCATTCTAAGAAACTCGGAGCTCGAAAACGAACGTGACGCGGGGCGGTGCCCTCTGACATTCCTCGTCAAGGACGTGTTCCAGTATACCTATCCATGAATGGCGTCAGCGCAAGAACGCGGTTACTTCTTGTCCGGTTTGCGTGGATTCAGAGGCGCCGGGGGGCGGGAGCATCGGAACCGGGGCCAAGTCGGTTATCGGCATCAAAGCTAGCTCGTCCTTGGGCGATCACGCCAAGGCGCCGAGATAGCGAACCGCGTCGAGCCTCAGCTCGGGGGCGGGTTCCGACTTGGCGATTGCTTTGAGCTTCTCCACTGCTGGACGCGTTGCATTCCGAGCGAGAGAGCGGACAACAAACTTCGCCTCTCCTGCCATTTCAGTGGATCCTCTCGAGGGTGAGACCGCCACAGTTTAGGTAGACGAGACTGATGAGAGCTTCGGCAGAGTGGAGTCCAAAGCTGCGGTGGCTCAGCAGCCGGATTTTGTTGTTCATTCCTTCGAGTCGGCCGTTGCTGAGTCTCCACGTGACCCACGCGATGACGCCATCGAAGTGGCTGCGGATCATCTTCGCCGCGCGTTTGACGGGCTCTATCCTCAAGCTCATAGCGCGCCGCAGCCATCCTCGGAGAAACTTCTTGGCCCATGTCTCGGTTTTGTAGGTGTAGAGGTCCATGAAGTCGTCGCGCAGAAGCATGGCGCGGTAGAGGCGACGATTAGCTCGCACCTGCTCGCGGAGCACCCGTTTGTCTTTCGCGCTGCGGTTGTGTTTGGCCTTGAGAAGGGGAAACTTGGTGTTCTTGAGGTTGCGCCGGGCAGTCCCTTTGAGCTCGCGCACCAGCTCGCGCCGGGTCTTATCCACGGCCTCGTTCAGATGCTTGACGATGTGGAAGCGGTCAAAGATCACCCGTGCCTGAGGAGCCTTTTTGCCGACGACAGTTATGTACGGCTCCCACATGTCCATGCTGACCGCTTCGAGCTCCGCGGCTCTTTGTGGTCCGAGCTTGCGGAAAAACCGCAGCAGCGTCTTGGCCTTGCGCTCCTTTCCCGCCCAGACGACCCGGCCGCTGAGATGGTCTATTACCACTGTTAACCCTAATCGCAAATAAACGTCACCGTGTCTGAGGTCTTTGGCCCCGTGAATAGCACCTTTTCCAGGTTCTGCATACACCGTGCAGAATCACCTATAGTGGCGGCGAGCGGGTGCCCCAGCACGAGCTTCTCGCCTGCGCCCAGTGCGGCTGTTTCGCGTTTTCGTGCTTCGAAGATTTTGCGATTAGGGTTAAGTACTTGTGGCGTTTGCGGTAGCTGATCTCGTCCATCCCAATCACCCGCAATCCATCGAGCTCGCGCCGCTCATCCCGCTGCTCGGCAACCACTCGCTGGATGATCCGTCGCACCGAACGCCACGTCACTCGGAAATAGTTCGCTACGGCGCTGACGTCCGTCCTCTGTGCCAGCCACGCTACCTCTTGTTCGAAGCTTTTGGTAAAGTGGCTTCCCTTGTCGGCCCAAGGCACCTTTTCTCTGACCACTCCACACCGCCGACATACCACTCGTCGGATCGAGTAGCGAAGATAGGTCCGGACTCCGAACAGGTCCAAGTGCCGCCAGTAGCGATTGTAGCGATCTTTGTTCTTGCGGACCTTTCGTCCGCAAATCCCGCACAGAGGCTTCCTCCTCCGTGGTACTACATCCACCACCACTCTGGCTTTGTCCGCCTGGAAGTGGAAACCTCGGGCCCACAGGCCTTGCAATCCGATGAGCTTGTTGACTAACGTAGTAACGCGCATCGCGGGAACGCTCTTTTCTCTTTCGGAAAAAAAGATTCTAGCGTTCTCGCCGATGCGCATCTACACATGGCTTACCCTCTCAACCCACGGGCCTCACCAAATGCCACTGCCCCTCAGCGGGAGACGAGGCTGTGGGAAACGCCCCCACGGTTCTGGTCGTTCAGACCTTGCTCACGACTGAGTTCTCTTCGAAGCCTGGAAGGGCGTTTTCCATAGCCTCCACTAATCGAGCCCCCCCTTCCTTATTCCATATGAATTAATCTTTCTTGTATATATATCAGGAGGGGCCTGTGGGCGCTCGTGGGAAACGCGAAGCGTTTTCCAAGCGATTGTGGAAAACGCCGCTCCACGTTTGTACGTGCTCACAACCTTTCCCTAAACGCCTCTCTCGCCCGGAGTTTCCGGCGTTTTCCACAATCGCGGCAGCGTCCATAGGCCATGCCCTCCAACACAAATCAGATCCCCCGAAACGACAGGAGAACCCAAACTTCTTGACGTCCGGATCTTGCGCATCGTAGAGCGCAATGAGAGCTTCCGCTCCCGCCTCTCCGCCCGCTGTGGCTAGCTGGCTGAGCGCCGCTTTGCGCACGACAGGGTCGTTATCGTTCCTGGCAATCTCAGCCATGAGCGGTAGTAGCTCCTCCTCGGCGATGACCGGTTCTAGAGCTCTCAGGGCTTGCACTCTAGGAACGGCCACCACGAAGGGCTCTGACCTCTGCGCCTCAATTCGCGCCAGCTCCTGTCGCATGTGGATCTGCTGCCTCTCCAGCATCTCGATCTCATGGATGCGGTTTCTGACCTCGGCCTCACGTTGGGCCGCCTCTGCCGCGAGCTGCGCGTCTCGCTCAGCGGCCTGCCTCTCCATCTCCGCTAGCTGCGCGAGGTGGGCGCATTGTTGCTCTCGCGCCTGTTCGTCTCGTTCCTCTTGCTCGTCTTGCTCAAGGGGCTCCTCGAAGGCCGGCATTGACGAAGGCCGAGCTTCGCTGCCTCCACTTCTTTTGTTAGCGGCAACGACCGGGGAGACCCAGGCGCTCGCGGCGAGACCGATGCTCAAAATAATCGCGGTCACCCACACGATGTTCTTCTGAACGCGAAGGCTCGCGTCACGATTCTTGTTCAGCAACATTTCGATCCTCCAAGAAAGCTGTTTGCCGCTCTTCTGAGCTCCTGAAGCAAGAGCTGGATGCCGATAACCTCTGGCGGTTTCCACCAATCGCGTGAGACAAAGGGCATAGGGCTTGGTGCGTCCGGTGTATACGACCACCCAATCGTCACAGGCGACCTCACGCTCCAGATTCAGATGCCGTGCTATCCAATAGATCACAGGATGAAAGAAGAAGATGGCCTCCGCCAGCCTCTGCGCTAGCTTGGTCCAGTCGTCCCAGCGGCGAAGGTGCGCGAGCTCGTGAAGAAGTACTTGATCGAGCTCCGCTTGCGCTAATTGCTCCGTGAGTGCGGCCGGTAGCAATATCGCAGGCGCATTCCACCCAAGCGCCATCGGCGTTCCTACGCGAGGCGAGACGAGTAATGAGGCGGCCCGGCCGGCCCCGCAAGCCTTCTCCCAGCTTCGCAGACGTTCGATGAAGTCGGGATCGCCGCCGATGCGCTTTGTTTCAACCTTGGCAAGCGGAGGACGGGTAGCACGCGCCGTCCATCACGAAGAGGTTCGAGACGTCGTGAGCTTGTTGCCACTTGTTGAGAACCGACGTCTTGGGATCGTTACCCATGCGCGCCGTTCCGACTTCGTGGATCGCGAGCCCAGGCGCGGACATCTCATTTCGGGTCTCGATGTCCTCGGCGCCGGTAGCTAGAAGCATCTCGGCCGCGGATTCCGACATGTCGGCGACCATCTTCCTCTCGTTGTCCCCGTAAGCCGCGCTGATGTGAAGCTCGAAGACCTACCACGGAGACGATTGGGTCACGGTCGAGATGGAGGTGCGGGGGGACGAGCTCATCCACCACGTCGTCGAAGGTGAGACCGTGATCGTTTATTCGGAGCCGCAGATCGGCGGCGACAACAAAGCGGAAGACTATCCGGTCCCGGACCGCACGCCGCTCTCAGAGGGCTACATCGCGCTACAAGCGGAAAGCCACCCTATCGAGTTCCGGAAAGTCGAGTTGCGCGACCTGAGCGCTCGCCACCGGTGACGCCCCAGTAGTTTGCCAAAAACTCAGCCGCCGTCAAGAAGAGGCGGTCGGCGGTGCGCGCCGCCACAATCTGTGAGGCACATTCGAAGATCACCGAAGCGGACTTGGACGCCTACCCGGACTGCCACGCGAAACCGGTCGAGTCGTCACGCGATCGCGAGCTCACCGTTGGGGACGAGGTCTGCGGTTCGATCGGCCGGCACGGGGCCCCTCCTCACGCCGCCCGTTCGTCCCACGGTACCCACGAGGTCGCTGCCCTGGCTTGTCGCTTCTGGTGGATTGACGCGGTCGCCTAGGACTCCCCTCTGGATTCGCCACTCTCGCGCTTGGCGCAAAGCCCTCGACCACGGTCTTCTCGATCCTATCGCCGAGCAGCTTCTCGATCGCTGCGAGCTGTTTCGATTCATCGGTACAGACGAGAGAGACGGCATCGCCTTTGCGCCCTGCGCGCGCCGTGCGCCCGATACGGTGCACATAGTCCTCGGCGACGTGCGGCAGCTCGAAGTTCACGACCTGAGGCAGCTCGTCGATATCGAGTCCCCTTGCGGCGATGTCCGTTGCCACGAGAACGCGGATTTTCCCGCGCTTGAAGTCGGCCAGAGAACGCGTGCGGGCGCTTTGGGTCTTGTCGCCGTGAATCGCCTCGGCGCAGATCCCGTCGCGTTTCAGATGTCGTGTCAGCCGATCGGCTCCCCGCTTGGTGCGCGTAAAGACGAGCGCCTTGTTCCAGTTCTGCGAGCCGATGAGAAAGCTCAGAAGCTTGCTCTTTTCTTGGCGATCGACCGGGTGAACGATCTGTGACACGCCGTCCACGGTGGGGCGTTCCGCCTCGATCTCGATGTAGCTCGGCGTATTCAGAAGGCGGTCGGCAAGGTCGCGAATTTCGCGAGGCAAGGTCGCCGAGAATAGAAGGTTCTGGCGCGAGGTGGGCAGCTTCGCGAGAATCCTGCGGATGTCGGGAAGAAAACCCATATCGAGCATCCGGTCCGCTTCATCGAGGACGAGAACCTCCACGCCGGAGAGGTCCGCGGTCCGCTGCTGGATGTGATCGAGAAGTCGACCCGGGGTCGACACGAGCACATCGACGCCGCGCCGGAGCGCCTGCGCCTGCGGACGAAAGCCACCGCCGCCGAAGACGACGGCTGTGGACAAAGGCAGGTAACGGCCGTACGTGCGGACGCTTTCGTGAACTTGAGCGGCGAGCTCCCGCGTCGGGGTGAGGATGAGAGCGCGAACGTGACGCTTTTGGTGCGTTCGGCGCGGCGTCTCGTTGAGCCGCTGCAGCAGCGGCAGCGTGAATCCTGCCGTCTTGCCGGTGCCGGTTTGCGCGCGGGCCATGAGGTCATCGCCAAGGAGAATCGGGGGAATGGCCAGGCTCTGAACGGGTGTCGGGTGTTTGTAGCCTTGCGCGTCGACCGCGCGAAGCAACTTGGCAGACAAGCCCAGTCGGTGGAAAGACATACGAATACGGTGCTCCTAAATCGGCCTACCCGGTACTACCGCACGAGGCCCAATCTAGGCTGAAATCAAAGTTGAGTTAAGTTCGGGGAGATCCGGAAAGGGAGGCTACCACGAAAGTCTGTCGCCGATTGGAATGCGACGAGACGCAGACGAAGTATAGCACACCAGGATTCAGGATTCAGCATTCAGGAATATTAGGTCCGCGGGCTCATTCCTTTTGCTCGACGGTTAGGGTTGTTGTCAAATTGGTTTTTAGTTGGGTTCCTTCTGGGAGATGGATTTCTTCGCCCCTGGTTGAAAGCACCACGCCGGTCCCTGCACCGGCGCCGACGCCCGCACCGATCGCTGCGCCTTTTTTGCCTCCGACAATCGCGCCGACGAGCGCGCCGATGCCGGTCGCGCCGCCGACCTTGGCGGCGTCTTTCTTCGCTTCCGACTGGGCTTCGAAGCGCATCGGCTCCGCTTCGATGAGAAGCTCTTCACCGCCTCCGAGGACGAGTCGGTCGAGCTCCAGTGTGAGCTCGGCGCGGCCTTTTACTTTGTCGGATCGCTGGGCGTGGGCGATGTGTCCCCAGAGCTCGGTGCCTTTCGGAAGGGCTTCTCGCTCTTCCACGAGGATCGCTTTCGCGAGCGTCGCCGTGAACGTGTCACCGCTGGTCGCGGTCTCGGTCGAGATCGCGCTTCCGAGCTCCAGCGCGAGAGGCTCGCCATTCGCGATCGTCAGTAGGATTCGCGGCTCTTGGCCTAGAAGCTTGCCGACGAATCCAGGCTCTTCCACGACAACGTCGGGAGAGGCCACATCCGCTGCCCTTTCCACTTCGGCGGCGGAAGCTACGGGAGCGCCTTCGGCGGCGGAAGCTACCGGCGCGCCACGCCGGCGGTCGGCCGAGTTCGAGCTCATCGTGGCCCATAGAACCCCGACCAAAAGGCTCAAGCCAACCACAGCAGCGGCCACGCCTTTCCCGAAGCTCGCCGGTTTCGCTTCAGCGGTTAGGGGTTTGCCGCAGCCCGAGCAAAAGGCCGCTGTTTCGCCGATAGACGCACCACAGTGAGGGCAATAATTCATGGCACTCCCCCTTCGAATCTCGACTGTTGGGTTACATATTCAGTGTAGATGGAGGGTGTTGGAACGTCAAATTGCCGTCTTGGCTTCAGTGTTAAAATTAAAGTCCAAGGTCCAAAAAAAAAGATGCTCACAGCCGAGGAGCTCGAGCTGCTCCGTCACGCGCTCACGGAGGAGCGTACGCGCCTCGAAGAGTTTCTGCGGATCTCCAAAGACGGCGCGAAGCCCGTCGGTCTCGACGAACCGATCGGCCGGCTCAGCCGGATGGACGCCATCCAGCAGCAGCAAATGACGAAGGCCAACCGTAGCTCTTACAAGAGAAAGCTGCGCCAGATACGCGCTGCGCTCGGTGCTTTCGACAAAGACGAGTACGGTCTTTGTCGCTCCTGCGAAGAGCCGATCGACTACCGGCGTTTGAAAGCACGTCCGGAAACGCCGTTTTGTCTCGAGTGCCAGGATGCCAGAGAACGCTAGTCGCCGTGGAAGACGTAAGACAAATGGGAAAGAACGCTTGCGTCTTGCGCCGATGAATCCATGAGAACGCGATAGCTCAACTCGCCGTCGCTCTCGTAGATCGCCACCGCCCCCACGCGACCCTGAAACGAAACGGGGTAGACGCCTCGAACCGACTCCAGGGTCTCGCTCGCTGTCAACTCGAGCCCGAAATGACGAGTGAGGATGCGGATGCGCCGGGTCTCCCCCTGAAGAACGACCTCCTCGCTGCGCGCACGATAGCGAACCAGAACAGCCATCGTGAGAAGACCGGTGCAGAGAATGACGAAGAACATCACTCCTGGCCGGCCGTCGACACTGGGAGCGCCTAGCATCCCGTACAGCGGTAGGAAGAAGATCGCGCCGATAAAAACAATTGCCAAAGGAACGACGACGAACCGAACCAGTGGGGACGGTGGCGTTGTTTCGATTCTCACCTCGTTTGGCGCGATCGCTAGCGGTCCGCTGCCCAAGCGTTACCCGCCCGGCGCTGTCGGGCGGTGGAGGTGGCGGAAGGTCGACACGCAGGGCCCAGCCGACACCCTCGTGCACGAGATAAACCGCCAAGCCTAGATGATTGTCGGGATCGGGGCAGGCAATTCTTTCTCCGGATTCACCTTTCCGGAGTGCATAGGCATCACCCGTGATGGGACAAGCCAGGGCTGCCGGATCCGCGCCGTCGGCGATCTCGAGGAGGTTGCCGATACATCGGGCCGACCGGGTCTCACCGCGGCGATAGCTTTGGCGGATCGCCTATGGGGTCAGCACGGCCAGCGTCATGCCCATCATCAACACGATGATGAGGCATTCCCCCTGGCTTCCGAAGCCGGCTTCGCTCCGGCAACGATGACGCAAGATCTTGTGCTCGGTGCCCGCCACCTGAGGTCACTCCCACCGCAACGTTGTCGTCGGGTCGATCTTCGTGGCGCGGCGCGCGGGTAGGAAGCAGGCGATGGAGGCCACGGTGAGAAACGTGGCGATGACCGTTCCGATCGTCAGCGGGTCCGCGGGGTGAACACCCACGAGGAAGCTTCGAAGCAAAGGCGCGGCCGCGAGTGACAGCGCCGTACCGAGCACGACGCCCCCGATCACGAGCTTCATGCCCGCACTCAACACCAAGCCAACCGCCGCCGTCGCGCTGCTACCGAGGGCCATGCGGATTCCGATCTCCTTCGTGCGGCAGCTCACAGCATGGACGACGATTCCGTAAACCCCTAGCGCGGCGAGCAGCAACCCGATGAGGCCGAGCGTTGCGGTGACCGATGCCGCGACGCGCTGCGGCAAAAGCGACGCGTCGATCGTTTCCCGCGGCGTAACGAGATCGATGGGCGGCAAGCTTGGATCGAGACCATCGATCGCCGCCTGGATCTGCGACCGCAACGCCAAGGGGTTGTCATCGGAGCGAACGAGCAGTTGCGCGCGCGGCGAATAATTTTGTGCCAACGGAAGGTAGAAGTGGGCCATCGGAGCGTCGTCTTGAATCAAGTGCCGGCTGTCGGCAGCGACGCCTACGACTTGTACGGCGCCACCGTCGACGAAGAATTGCTGACCGACGGGATTACGATCGCGCCAGAACCGAGCGGCCATCGTCCTGTTGACGATCGCCACCGGTGGACCTCGATCGTCAGAGAGCAAGAAGTCCCGACCTCTCAGGATCGGGATGTCCATCGTGGCCAGGTACGTCGTGTCGATCGCGTTGGCGTCGACCAAGAGCTCCGGTCGGTCGGCTGGCGGCTCGAAGCCGGGAACGTCGATACGGACCGGGTTCAGCGACACGCCGATCGGCCGCCGCAGCGCGATCGACGCGGAGGTTACCTCTGGAAGTCGCGCGATGTCGTCGAGTAGCTGCGTGAAAAACAGACGGCCGCGCTCCTCGTCGTATTCGGTCTCGGGTAGATTGATGGTGGTGGCGGCCACGCGATCGGCTTCGAAGCCCGGATCGATGCGCACACCTTCCCACAAGGACCGTACGAACAATCCGGCGCCGGTCAAAAGCACCACCGCGCCCGCGATTTGGACCACGACGAACGCGCTCTGTAAGCGACCGGCCACGTATGTATCTTGATTTCCGCCCACGCGCAGCGCGCTAATGGGGTCTTGTCGAAGCGCCTCTCGCGCCGGGAAGAGCCCGGCGAGCAACGCCGCGCCGAGTGCTATGACGGCCGTGAAACTGAGCACGCGCCAATCGAGGTCGAGACTAAAGCCGAGGGGCCACTGGGTGGAGCTCAGGCGAAGCAGCGCCCGCACGGATCGCTCGGCAACGACTGCGCCGCCAAGCCCGCCAAGGGTGAACAAGAGGAGCGCTTCGGTGAGCAGTTGACGAACGAGACGGCCGCGTCTTGCACCTATGGCGACGCGAATGGCCATCTCTTTCTGCCGCGCGGTGGCGCGCGCGAGCAACATATTGCCGACGTTCAAGCAGGTGATCAGCAGAACGAGGGCTGTGATCGTCATCAATATACCGAGGAACCCCATCACACCACCCCGCATCGAATGGTCGATGCCCGTCGTGGGAACGATGCCGACCCCGTGTCCTCGCTTCTCGGTCGGGTGCTCGGACTCGAGCTCTCTCGCGATGCGATCAAAGGCCGCTTGTGCTCGGGATACGGAGACGTTCGGTTCGAGCCGCCCCATCAGTTCGAAACCCTGGGAGGCCCGATCGGACAGATCGAAGTTCGGCAGGATCGACTCAGCGCTGGCGAGCGGGGCCCAGACCTCCATCGGGAAACCGATGAACGTTCCCTGAAATCCTTCCGCCGTTATGCCGATAACGGTGAACGGCGTTTCGTTCAAGAGAATCGTCGAACCGAGAAACGACGGGTCTCCACCCGCGCGGCGTTGCCAATAGCCGTGACTCACGATCGCCACGGTAGGCGCACTGCCCCGTATCCCCTCTTCCGGCCGAAACCCCCGACCCATAGCGGGTCTGACAGCAAGCAAATCGAAATAGTTGGCGGATGCGAATTGCACCCTGATGGTCTCGCCGCTGCCGGCGGCGCCCAGCCTGACGGTCCGACCGGTGAACACGACGAGCTCGGTCAACACGTCGTTGCGCTCGCCGTAATCCATGTAATCGGGGTAGGAAAACCCGGAAAAACTATTTCCACCCGGAACGTCGGCGAAGATGTCGATGACGGTGGACGGATCGCCGATCGGCAACGGGCGTAGGACGATCTCGTTGACGAGCGTGAAGATAGCCGTGTTGGCGCCGATGCCGAGCGACAGCGTCATCACGATCACAGCCGTGAAACCGGGCCGCTTTTTGAGAGTCCGTAAAGCGTAGCGCACGTCTTGGCCCGATCGATCGAGCCATCCGCGCCATCCGTGTCCGTCCCCAGCGCCGGGTTGCGCCGCCTGCTTGCGCGTGACGACAGCCAGCCAAGCGCGGCTGGCCGTCACGATGAAATCACGTAGGACCTTCCACGTGAATCGAGCGCGACCGAGCCATGTGTCGAGATTCGCGTCCGAACGAATCTCGTTGAAGAGCTCGATCATAAGATCGCCGAACTCGCGTCAAAAGGAAGTTGGGTAGAGGCGCAAGAGGCGCCGGAACCAATGCTCGGCCATTCAGACGACCTTGGCTCGCCGGATCAGTTTCTGGGATTCGGCGTAACCGACAATCTCTGCGAGAATCTCGACCTCTCGCTTCAACACATCGCGACCGAAAACCGTGAGAGCGTAGAATCGGCGGCGCTCATCCTCCGAAACAGCAGACGGCGAATCAGCAGACGGAGCGGGCACTTCCTTCAGCAGGTCGACATCGACCAGTCGCTTGATGGCCCAATAGAGAGAGCCCGGACCGAGCTTGACGGCGCCACCCGTGTGTTCCTGGACCGTCTGCATGATCGCGTATCCATGGCTGGCTTCATTGACGACCGCGAGGAGGATGTGAAAAAAAGCCGGCGTCAGACGAATGGGCGACTCGACCTTTGGGCTCGAACGTGTTTTCTTACTCATAGCATAGTCTTCGTTATATCTAAAACTATTATAGTGCGGTAAGCGGACACGGTCAAGCTTTGCCGCGCTCACCCCGCTCAATGTTGACGGGAGACGGTTCTTTTTCCCGGCACACCGACGGCCGCGAGAAACATCACGGCCTTTCCCGCGGCGTGCGGCGAGAAAAACTCCGTGACCGCGTCATCGAAGAAAGTCAGCCCTGAGGCGCCAAGGCCGAGCGCGTAGCTCGCCAAGTAGATCCTGCCGCCGACAATCCCTCCTTCTAGCTGAGCGAGGCGATAGCCGCGCTCACCCAGTCGCTCCAACAGGGGCTCCAACGCGACGAGCACGTAGATGTTCGCGCTTGCATCGCCAGCGAGCTCTTGTCCGAGGTCGAGATAGCGGGCTTCGCTCCGAAACAAGCCCTTCTTCAGAAGCGTGAGCGCGTTCTCCTCGGGCTCGTAAAAGTAGGTTCCTTGCGCAAGATCGTCGACGTCGTTCGCGATGACATAGAGATCCGTCAAGGTCGCTCCCGAGTCGAATACGTCTCCATCGACGCCGTGGCTCGCGGTTGCGAGTATCGTCGAGAGGGCGTCGTAAGAGATGGACGCTCGCTCGAAACGACGCGAAGAGCCTCTCCGGCGGATCACAGACTCGATCGGCGCTGTCCCGTCATCCGCCGGCCGAGCGTCCTCCGCGCGCGGTCTCGGAGGAACCGCTCCTTGCTCCCGCCAGGTATGCGCCCGTTCACCGTCCCGAAGGCTCGAAGCACGATGGGTCTCACGAATGAGCGGGTAGTCGACCTCCGCGCGTGAAAGTGGGACCGTCTCGAGGCCGAGTGGTTCGACGGCGCCGGGGGCTTTTGGGACCTTCGGCGCGCCGTCTCCGAGCGACACGATCGCCACCGCCACTTCCTTGTCGCTATCAACATCGAGGAGGCGGTTGACATCCTCGTCCGCGAAACCGAGCACGAGATGGGCCGGCAACTCGAGCGCTGATGTCATCGCGAGCAAGTTGGCCAGCATCGTGCCGCTATCCCAAAACGTGTGGCGATAGGCCCGCGCCCGGTACTTCCACGCGTTTCTCCAATACGTGCTCGTGAGAACGATCGCGGCTTGGGCTTCCCGGAGCCTCGGCCCTCCGCCCGACGCTTCGACGAGGCTTTCCCGCCAGTCGCCGTCACGGAGTACTTCGAGCGCGCCGAGCTTCGGCCCGTAGTGGTACACGCCCGCATCCAGACCATCGACCGAGCCCGAAACCAAATAGAGCTCGATGTGGTACAGCGCTCCCGTGCATGCGGCGGCGCGGAAAAGCATCTGGCCGCCTGGATCGTCGCGCTTTTTGGTGATGCCGGCGGTGTAAAAGAGGATTCGGGCGAGCGCCTCAAGGTCGAGCGCTTTTTTCGAGATTCGCGTGCTCGTCTTTGTATTCATGGCGGCAAGGGCGGACACTTTGCCGGCTTCGCTCACGTCCGGTAGCGGGATTTCGCGCAGACCTCGATAGAGCTTGAACGGAAGAGGTTGGTTGTCGTAATCCAGAAAATGCGGAACGTGTCGCACGCTCTGATAGCTGTGCTTCGTTGCGTCGTGGAATCGGCGGGCAGCTTCTCCGCGGTCGCCCTCCATGGCGAGGATGGTAGCACGTCGTGCCCACCTTGTCCCGCTTCTTTAAGGCGCCATCGCGAGTTGGATTCACGTTTGACGATCTTCGGAGACGCTCCGTATACTATTTCTAGACTTCACACAACAATCAAATAAAATCGCGTCGCCTTTTCGCAAGGCGCAGATCGAAACGGAGGTTTCCATGGCCGCTATCGGTGGCATTCTCGCGCTCGTCGCCAGCCTCGGAATGCTGGTTTTCGGCATCCAGATCCTGATTAAGGCCTTCCAACAGAGCATCTGGTGGGGCCTAGCCCATGTTTCCCTTTTAGCCCTAATCGCAAAATCTTCGAAGCACGAAAACGCGAAACAGCCGCACTGGGCGCAGGCGAGAAGCTCGTGCTGGGGCACCCGCTCGCCGCCACTATAGGTGATTCTGCACGGTGTATGCAGAACCTGGAAAAGGTGCTATTCACGGGGCCAAAGACCTCAGACACGGTGACGTTTATTTGCGATTAGGGTTAGGTGTCTAAGTCATCGAAAACAAAGGATCGAGATCGGCGGTTTGTCTCTACGCTGACAGCACCTCCTCGGAGAAGGCTGGCGGGTCGCGTTCAACGATGCCGAGTGCAGTCAGGATCGAGTTGGCGCGAGCGGTGCCGCGCGTGACGACGCGCTTAGTCCGCCCAGAACCCAGCTGTAAGTCGACGACCCGGACCGAGCGTAGCGCTTGTAGTGCCTCGGTTGCGGACAGGTCGAGTTCGGCGACCTTGAGCTTTTTCTCAAGAGCCCGGTGCACAAGGAAGGCCAGCGTAGCTACGAAAAGATGTGCCTCCACACGCTCATCGGTCTGGTGGTAAACGGGACGCATCTCAATGACATCCTTAAGGCATGAGAAGGCTCGCTCGACCTCGTTTAGGTCCTTGTAAAGGCGCACGGCGTCGACCGGAGAGAGGTTTTGCTCCTCGGTTTGAATAACGTACTTACCCTCGTAGGCTTGCTCGCGCTTGAGGTTGACGGGGTGCTCGAAGAAGCGGAAGCGACCGTTTT
Organism: Candidatus Marinacidobacterales bacterium; assembly: GCA_965197495.1. Lineage (GTDB taxonomy): Bacteria > Acidobacteriota > Vicinamibacteria > Marinacidobacterales > SMYC01 > SMYC01. Next base: position 5,508,232 of record OZ240210.1, on the reverse strand, counting down.
TGTACTCCCAGTCGTAGTAACGGTGACCGTGGTGGCGTGTCTGTATGCGCGCGGCGGCGGCACCGATTTTCTCGGGGGCTTTCAATCGTCCGTCGCGCACGCGGCGCTCGAGGGCCTCGAATGCCGCACGGGCACGTCCCATGGCCCGCAGCCTCTGCCCGCGCTCGTAGGCGAGCCTTTCGTCGCTGTGAACGACGAAGATGCGCACCCCAGACTGCTCGGAGCGGACTTCTTGCACACGAGTCTTAGGTGGCTCGGCTTTTTCGCTCACCGTGATGCCACCAGGGCAGTCGATCCACTCTCCGCTGGCGCGCTCGATGTAACGATAGACCTCCTCGCGCCGTCGTCTTTGCAGCCCGACGAGATAGCCCTGCTTGCGCGAGCGCACCACTGCCAGGCTGTCGCTCGTTACCATCCCTCGGTCGCCGACAAAAACCACGCGGTGCAAACCGAATCGTTCGTTGAGATCGTTGAGCACCTGCGGCACCGTTTCGCGTCACGCCAGTTGCCGGCGAAAACATGGTGGGCGATCGGCCAACCGTCCACCATCACCAGACCGATAAGCACTTGCCGGTTACGCGGTCTGCGGTCGCGACTGTAGCCGTGGGCGCCGAGCCCCGGAGGGCCTTGACCTTCGAAGTACGTCGACGTCAGGTCGTAAAACACCATGTCAACCTCAAGCGAAAACAGATCCCGCAAGCGCAAAAACAGCTCCTTCTCGATCTGTTCTTTGCGGGCATGCAGCTGGTCGAGCGTTTGGTACCATTGCTTGAGTTGGCGAAACTCCACGCGAACCCGCGGGGAGCGACTCGCTCGCCGTTCCCCATCATCGCGCCACTGCGGCACCCACCGCCGCCCCTGCCGGTCGCAGACGAAGTCGGTCTCGAGCCAGCGCGCCAGACCGTGCTCGCTTGACGGAGCACATAGCCGGTTGGCGACCAGCACCAAAGCTCGCTCGCTTAGCGCCACCCCGTCCCGCTTGCCGCGGCCCCCGAGCCGGTCGAGAATCTGCTCCAGCCCGAACTCGCGCCACAGCGTCGCCGTCACCAGCATCGGACCCCAATCCCACGCGTCTGCCCCCGCGACCTGCTCGGCTGCTCGCTCGGTGTCGGCCGGTTCACCGGCCCCAAGCAACCGATTGAGGGAGTCGAGATTGGCAACTAGAAGTTCCTTGCGCCCCAAGTTGCACACTACGCGTTGCTTCGGCTTGCCGTGCTCCCGATACGACTCGACCAGGCGGACATACTCATGTTGAACCCCTTTGCCGCCTGCGGCCCGAACGATGCGGAAGAACATAACCTGTCCTCACGCATACTACATGTCATTGTCCACGATTACAACGTATTAATGGCGCTCAAAGCACAATCTCTGTCTCTATGTTTTGGGCGAATTCCAACCCCCGTTCCTTTGAATTCAGTCACTTACGAGCGTTAGGGTGCTCCTAAAGGGTAAACATGGGCTAGGCTACTTGTTCGTCCCGTTTGTCGGGCTCTTCTACATCATCATGTTCTGGGATGACGCCAAGAAGCCCTTCCTCTACTCGCTGGCCTGCGTTCCCGTTCTAATGATCGGCATGGTCTTGGCGGGAGCTTTTAGCGGCGATTTGTCAGCCGGGATGTAGCGCGAGCAGCTCAACCGCCCCACGTTCGAAGCGACGTGCGGCGCCGACACTTCTCGAGAGAAGCACACTATAGGTTGCTCGGACGCCACCGATTTAGATGGACGTCCTCCAGGAGTAGACCTGCGAGCGGAGGGCCCCGATGCGCCACGTAGCACCACGTCACACACCCACCGGAGCGATCCGCAGTGTCACTCGCGTTTTACGTTCCTGTGCCTACTGGAGCAGTTTCCGGTTGATAGAGGAGAGCTTGGTTAAGAGCGACGCGTTGATCCTCACGGGCACCTCCGGCGCTCGATGGAACCTCAGCTCTGCCTTGTAGAACGCCTTCAAATGCGCGGGCTCTCTCACCGTCACGTCCCGCCACGGAATGAAGAGCGCGGGGTGGTGCTGCAGTGGACCCAATACGTATAGACTCATATGCAGTCCCTCTGAGCTCGCCCCCACGGTTATCAATCCAAATCCCCAATAGTGGCTCATGGCCACAAATTGACCATGCCACAGACGACCCTTGAAGGGCGGGGTGCCACGGTATGCACGGGCCAAAGTCGACCAGCCCCCAAGAACCGAGCTCGCGTACATGACCACGAACCAGATAGCCGCGCCCGCAACGGCGATGATCAAAACAACTTGCACATCGCTCATTGACCGAATCGTAGCACACAGCTATCGGACGACTGCTCTGCCGCAGCGGGCAACAGACGAGCTTTGCAGCGCATTCACAGATGCAAGTAGAATCGACGACGTGGGCCTGACGACCGGTTCTTGATGATGTGATGAAACGCTTCCGGCAGATGACGACGCCTCTAGTCGCGGATGCCGTAATCCAGCTGGGTTTGCCTGCGACGATCGCGCCGAGCGGAATACGGCCCCTCGTCGGGGGCTCGAAGTTCGCCGGGCCGGCCTCTCCTGTCGTCCTCAACGGCTACGCCGACCGCGTACTCGAGTGCATCTACAGAAGCGACGCAGGAAACGTCCTGGTGCTGGACAATAAAGGTCGCTCCGATGAGGCCTGCTTCGGAGACCTCGCCGCCTATGAGGCGCGTTCACAAGGTCTGGTGGGCGTCGTCATCTGGGGCCGGCATCGTGACAGCGCGGAGGTCGAGGAGATCGGTGTGCCGGTATTCTCGTGCGGAACGTACCCGTTGGGTATGCAGCGGACGTTCGCGCCCGTCGAGGAACCTTTCGCCCGCTGCCAGTTCGATGAAGCGAACGTCGAGCGAGGCGACTTCGTGTTCGCGGATGACGACGGCGTCTTGTTCGTTCCCAAAGACCACATCGAGAGCGCTATGGACACGGCCGAGGAGATCCAGATCGCCGAGCAAGCACAGGTCGAGAAGATTCGCGCGGGTTCGACACTGAGAGAACAACTCCAAAGACACCGCCCGAGTTTCTATCGCGCACGCCTTCGAGGGCGCGGCTCTGTCAGGGCGTCACATCACCTGTTTCGCTACTCGACGAGACGGTTATGTTATAGCGGCGCAGAATCTCTCTCAGGCGGGCATGCGGAAGCGCATGGACGGTATAACCCTCTCTTCCCGTCATCGTCTCCGCCGCCACGAGCGCGTTCACGACGGCCTCTTCCGTGGCTTCGACAGTCGCGCCCAAAAAGGGCGGGAGCTCGGAGTTTCCGAGCATCTTCAGATCGTAGAGGCCGCCTTCCTCGGTGCCGATGTCTTTGTGAGCCGTCGAAAAGGCGATGAAGATATCGCCCGAACCGTTGGTCGAAATGCTGCCGTTCCTGCCGAGCCCGAGGCTCGCCCGCTTCGCGATGCACTTGAGCTGGTGTGGGAGGACGGGAGGTTGGAGTCGAAGACGAGCCACTCACGCCCCATCGAAGGACCCGCATAGCCAGTTGCTGACGCAGATCCAGGGTGCGATGCCGAGTACGAGCGAGCCCAGATCGCCGAGCGTTCACGCCAAGCTTTATCATTCTCGGCATGGCGCGGTCGTGTCATGGAAAGCTCCCTATAGCTATAGCTATATCCGCTACGAAGGCGAGCGTGGACGCTGGGAGATCAACGCAGACGAAGCACCTATGATCCGGGAGCTTTTCGGCTGGGTGCGGGATGAAGCTATTTCGGTAAGACAGGCGACCAAGCGTCTCACCGCCTCGCCGTTCAAGCCCCGTGGCGGGCGCGAGGTGTGGTCGGTCTCGTCGGTTCGAGAGATCCTCACCAACGAAGCCTACTATGGTGTCAGCTACTTTCCGCGGTGGCTCAACTACGAACGCGTATCGAAGGGCGTGCGGTGACCGGCACGGCGGGAGGGACTCGGCGAGCTCGAGCTGTTGGACTGGCTCGGAGCGCTCGGCTGGCTGGTGCTGCCGGGCGGACTGGAGGCGCTGGGCTGCCTGGGCTGGGGTCTGCTAGGACGAGTTTCACCGTCGACTGGCGGTTTGCCAATCTCCAGGTCTCCCTCGAGCGCAGCGCCTTCCGTGACGCTCAACTTCTGCGCGCGGAACCTACCTGAGGCGGACCCGCCTTCGAGCAGATGGAGGGTTTCAGCCTCGACCTCACCGCGGAAGGTGCCGCCAATTTCTACTCGTGCGGCCTTGATTGTGGCTTCCATGTTTGAGCCTTCGACGATGCGGAGCTCACCGGAGGCCTCCAGTTTCCCCTTGAAACGGCCTTTAACAGTGATATTGATCCCTACCAGCTCGCCATCAAAGCTGGCTGTCGAATCGATAATACTTCTCTCGTCATCACGCACGGAACACTCGATCGAAAAATGATGGGACTCGTGTTAACCCTAATCGCAAATAAACGTCACCGTGTCTGAGGTCTTTGGCCCCGTGAATAGCACCTTTTCCAGGTTCTGCATACACCGTGCAGAATCACCTATAGTGGCGGCGACCGGGTGCCCCAGCACGAGCTTCTCGCCTGCGCCCAGTGCGGCTGTTTCGCGTTTTCGTGCTTCGAAGATTTTGCGATTAGGGTTAACAGACCTTATTTAAAACCGATGTGTTTGGACGGAAGCTGCTACACCCTTTTACCAGGACACAAGCTACAGATGATATTCTCCTTCGTGTACGGGTGTCAATGGTCGGCGGAGCCCCGCAACCTTCGCCGAGCCTTTAAGTCCGCGTGGAAGTGATTGCCTCATCACTTGCAGAATCTTATCTCCGATCGGATACGCGCCGCCAGACCAAACCGTGTCGTGGCGAGTATTCGCCTAGTAGAACGGCCGCCAACTCGTTCTGTCCATGCAACTTTCAACTTCTTGAACCCCGCAACTGCTTTATGGTACAGTTCTCATCCGTATTTTCCCCGGTAATTCACAGGAGTGTGAGCCATGACAAACTTGCTCCAGAGGCTAATCAACGGCGGCCAGGAAAAGGAACGCCTCGACACGACCCCCCAAGAGATGAAAGAGCTTCTAAGAAAGTCGCAAGAGGAAAAGGGCAGCCTCAAACGGGTCTTGGACCAGCTCCAGGACAAGGCAAGAAAAGTGAGCAGTTTCTACCGGTCGGTCCATGTTATCGAGGAGCGGCTGGGCGTGGCTCAGGACGATCTGCAGAGGGTCGAGGGCTTTACGGATTCTGCCAAGGGGTTGTTCGCCGAACAGGATTCTCTCAGAAAGCGCGCGGAAAATCTCGACGTGCAGATGAAGAAGGCTGAAGAGAACCAGCAATCGTTGACCGGGGGAGCTGCGGAGGCGGAAAAAACCAGAGTTTTGATGCAGACGGTGGTCGACCTCGGCTCGGAAGCGGATCAGAAGCTCGCAGCTCTCAAGAAGGAGACGCGGTCGATCGACCACGTCCAAAAGCGCGTACTAGAGCTGAACCAGGAGCTGAACAAGATTCATGGTAAGAGCTCCGCGCTCTCGATAGAGCAGGACCGCCTGGGCGCCAGTGCTCAGTCGATTGAAAAGCAGACCGAAAAGGCTCGAGAGAGCGGGGGTCAGCTCAAGGAAGAGGTCAAGCGCGCCATGGGCAAGGTGAGCGAGATTGAGAGCAAGCTGGCCGACCTACCCGCCGCCCACGGTCTGGTGAGATCGCTCGAAAAGCAGGTCCACGGACTCAATGCCATGGCCGAGCGTGTCTCCCAGAAAGCGAAATCGCTGGAGGCGGTAAGGGATCTCGTTGAAAAGGCCAAGGCGGAACAGGGCCGCCTCCACGGGATGCAGTTGGAGATGGGCCTGGAGATAAAAAAGGTATCCAGGAACAGCCGACAGCTCGAGAACACGAGCCAGAAAATAGACGAGCTGCAACAGATGTACAAGGACCTCGAGGGCCAAATAGGAGCGGCGAAGGACGAGAAGAACAGTTTCGTCGAGCAAAGGGGGAGACTGCAGAAAGAACTCGATGCTTCTCTCGAATCGATCCAGAAGGAAGCGAACCGCTTCAAGATGGTGCAAGACGACCTCGTTCTGGCGGACAAGCGCGTCGACGATCTCAACAGCAGACTGCGTACCCATGAAGGCCAGATCAAACAAATGGCGGCCAAAGATGAGGAAATCAGCATCGCCCACAAGAAGGTCGATGCGCTGACCTCTCACGTGCAGGGACTAAAGTCCGTAGCGGATGATCTCGGGACGAAATTAGAAAGCCTGGACCCGATGCAAAAACGCCTGGACCAGCTGGCCGGGTTCTCGTCGCAGATTAACCGGCAGATGGAAACGCTCAATGTCCACCGCACGGCAGTCGACTCGGTCGGTGAGAAGCTCTCCAACATCACCACGATTCACAACGATGTCCAGGGCAAGCTGGAAAAGCTCAAGGAGGACGCTGCCGAGGTCGAGCGCGTCGGCCGGGTTCTCTCGGATTTCCGCACCGCGAGCTTCGACGCCGAGGTTCGCGTCAACCGGCTGGCTGAACGCTTGCAGACCGTTGATGAGCTCCAGTCTCGATTGAAAGAGATCGAGCTTTTTTCCCAGTCGCTGGAAGCTAAGACCGCCGAGCTCATGCCGCGCATTGAGCTCGTCCAGGGCCTGGAATCGCGGATGAATCACCTCAGCGAGCTCAGCCAGAGCATCGACACTCGCGTCTCGGAACAGCTATCCAAACAAGCCGAGCTGGAGTCCATGCGCCACGCTCAAGCTGGGTTGGCCCAGCAGGTTGCCGACCTTCAAAAGCAACTGTCATCTCAACAGCAATCCACGAAGCTGGGCAATCTGGGCAGAAAGTTGAATGTGCTCGAAGAGCGCGTGGAATCGGCCGGAAAGAATCTGGTGGAGGTCCGAGCTTCTGACGAGGCCTTTCTTGACTCTCAGAAGCAGGCTCGAGACGTGCTGGAGAAGCTGGAGACCGCCACGGCAAGGGCCGACGGAAGGGTGGAGCGACTCGAGGTCTTCAAGGGAGAGTTCGACCAGGTCGGGGAGCTATGCAACCAGTGGGGCGAGCAGGTCGTGCAGATCGAAGCTCGACAGCGCGAGCTCGAGGTTAGCGTCGAAGCCACCGACAGCCATCTCAGCAAGGTTGGGGAGCTTCAGAGGGATCTGGAGAACCGGCAAGCCGGTCTGGCGGCTTCTGAGAAGCGCATGGCGGAGTACGAGCGAACGCTCGATTCTCACAAGGAATTGGCAGAGGCAGTGGAACGCAAAATCGAATTCATCAACTCTCGCCAGGCTTCGGTGGACAGGCTCAAACGCGACGTGGAGGGCCTCTACGAGGCCGCCCATCGCACCCGCAAGGAAGCAACCAAGGTTGCCGGAACGCGGCAGGAGATCCTCGACACCCAGGAACTGCTGGACCAGCTGCAAGGGCAAACGGTGCAAGTGCAGAAGAAGCTCCGCTCCGTCGAAGCAAAACACAAATACATCGAGGAAGCCGAGAGCAAGGTCGAAAAACTCAGCCTTCTTATGCAGGATATTGACGTCAACCTGGAGAACTTCCACGGGCAGAAGGCGATCATCGACCATGTTGCGGAGAAGACGGCCCAGCTGGACTTCTCGATCAAGCATGCTGAAATCGCCACGCGGGAGCTTCAAGAGGAGCGAGACCTGGCGGCGGGAATCTACCGCTCAGTCCAATTGCTAAGGTCGGAGAGCGTCGCTAAAAAACGCTCTGCCAAGCGCTCGGAGCGAGGGAAAGTCACGAAGACTCCCACCGTTTCTCGACCGATCATCGAAACGTAAGGCTGGGAGCGGATAGCTCGGCCGCGTTCGTCGGCGGGGATTATCGGTGGTTGATCGACGATGGCAACGGTAGACGCAACCTCGATGCCCGGACGCTCTTCTTCTATCAAGCGACGGTCAATACCCCCGCGACGGCCCTCAAGATCGTCGGCGTGGGCTCCCAGCTGCGGTTCTAGGAAACAAGCTGCGGGTGTGGGAGTCTGAGTTGCGATTCTAGCGCATGAGCGGCGCAGTAGCTGGCTCGAACCGCTAGTGACCGAACCGCACGCCGGGATCGACGAGTAGAACGATGTGACCGACGGGGTCGCTCGTCATCCACTCGACGGTTCTTGGACTAAGCGGACCCGTTGACCTTGCTGTTGGGTTGCAGGTCCAGCGTAGAGTGGGGTGTCTCATCATTATTAATCCATTAATCCGGACGAGCCGCGGGTCGCAAAAGGCCGTCTTCCGATAGGGTCGAGCTCACAGGAGGAGTGTGGCTAATGGTAATGGTTGATAACGCAAGGAGACTGGCTCAGGTTGCCCCCACGCCCTTGTTCAAATCCAAGCGGCGAGAGTTGACTGCCCTCTCAGGCCGCTTCGCGCCCTTCGTAATGGTGGTGTGACATAACGGAGCATAGCGACGGAGTGTGCCCTTGCTGGGCCCTGATCGCAAGCGGGACAGCGAGCGAGCTCCTAGCAGGCGAGGACGTGTAAGTATTTGATTTCACGGAAGGACGAGTTTTGACGAACAACAGGGTCCCGAGCCAACGGAAATTCGACGACGTGAGTCGTCGGACTGTCCCGCGTTCTAGATGTTGGTGCTCTGCGAGATCCCTCCACGTACGAGGAAGGGATAGGGGCGGCGCCTACGATTGCGAACGTTGACGAGAGCCCCGGCCCGGTCCAGGCGGCGACTGAAGCCTTTCATCGGCCTCTGGATGGCAGGGTCGCACAGCGTGCCGTCGCCGTACTCACCGAGGGTGGTGTGGCGCACGCTGCCGAGCAGATACAGGATGTTGAGCTGACCCAGGGCCGAGCGTTGAGGCGGTAGCAGCTCGAGGTAGTCTTGCTCGTTCAACCCGTGGACGCCGACCGGCGCGGGCGCGAAGCCTGCAAGCGGCATGCTCGGCGTGTAGGCCATGTGGTCGTATTGCGGTAGTTCACCGCCGTGTGCTGGACGCTGGCGGTGAAGATCACGCTGGTCAGCGCATCGACCAGGGCGGTCCGAGTCGTGATCACCGCGCCGTCTCGAAAGCCGGCGACGCGCCCGGCGTGGCCGAACTCGCGACACCATTTCGCGAGCTCGGTGTCCTCGACAACCTCCCGCGACGAGCGGTAGTAGGTGCGCACGTAGTCGTGGACCCAGCGCTTGATGACGCGCCAGTACAGAAGAGCGTCGTCGCGGTAGGGGTAGTGCGGCAGGACGCTCGCATCGTCGACCCCGCGCGCATGCAGGGCGGCCGGCAGGGCGGCGTGATTCAGGGAGTAGTCGGCAAGTGCCCGCGCCGCGAGCTCGCGGGTCGCGTCCAGGGTGCCGGCCAGCAGCTCGTCCACGGGGCCCCCGGGCGCGATCAGAAACGACTGTGCGAGATCGTTGATGAACAGGGTGCCCTCGAAATGCGGGCGCAGAAGAAGGCCCACCGGGTGGTTCCAGGCGAGCTGACGCTCGGTGGCGATGACGAAGGGCTCGAGCATCAGGTGCGTGCGCGCCAGATGCGTGGACGCCTCGTGCATGTTGGCGTCGGCGATCTGGACGATGGTCTTGGCCATCAGCCAAGCCAGCCCATCGTGCGGAGTGAACACCGGGTTGTGGCCCGGCGCGGCCGCGCATTCCGACGGGAGCGACGACGAAGCCGCGCAGTGCCGCGCTGATGGCGAAGACGCCCGCGAGCGCGGCGGTGAAGTCGACGCCTGTCTGCCAGAGCTCCCCCTCCGCTAGAAGCGACGGCGAGATCACGAAGATAAACGGCACGATGAAGGCGACGATGCCAAGCCTGACCGCCTCCCACGCCGTCCGCATGGGTCCGGCGCCCGCGATGCTCGCTGCGGCGATCGCGGCGATGCACCCGGCGGGATAATGAAGGAAAAGTCCCGAAATAGTAAATGAAGAAGTGCGCTGCGATCGGGAGGATCCCGAACTCCACGAGCGCGGCCACGATGAGCGCGACTTGCATGAAGTAAATTGCAATGCCGGGACTCGATGGCGGCTGGAAGCTCCGTTCCGGTCAAGCCGACATCCGACGCACGCACGAACACGGCGGGGTTCGCCGCGTCGAGCATGGACACTTCGAAGCTGCGACCATCCGGAAGCGTTACCCTATCCGAGGCCTGGCCGCTCGGCAGCAAACCGCGTCCGGCAGAGCCTCCCGGCGGAGGATACAGAGGCGGATGTGTCGACGCTCTTCGCCCAGGTGGCCGTTGACCAGCCGCTGGTAGATTGGAGCGGGAACTGCGGGAACTTGACGTCGGCCGTCGGTGTCTGCGCACTCGATGCGGGGCTGGTCGAGCCCACCGAGCCTACGACGGTCGTTCGGATCATGAGCCGCAATACGGGCCTGCGCGTGCACGCGCACATTCCCACGCGGGACGGCCGTCTCGCGCCCGACGGGAATTTCGAGATACCCGGCGTGCCTGGGCGATGCGCACGGATCGATCTCGAGTGGCTCGAGCCGTCACAGGTGCGACGATCATCGCTTTGCTCGTCTGCGAATTCGCTCCACCGAGGCCGTCGATTTGCCGCGTATCGGGACTTCCGAGAACGCGCAGCAAGATGCGCTCGCGCTCTTCCCGTGACTCGGGAAGATCGCTCTCGAGAAAAAATACGCCGCGGCTCGTGCCCCCGCGATAGAGCCGGCAAGGAACGTCCATAGGCTCTAATCGGACCTTCCACGGATGAACAAGCGTAAGTGTGGGCATCATTGGCTTTGTTTTTGAAGAGAGGTGTGTGTACTGCTTACATCGTGCGGGGGTTGATTTCGAGCAGGTTGAATGCTTTGTGCTGCAAGGGTGTGGGGCGAGTGATGCTGACGAAGGACAGGCCGCGGGCTTCGTTTTCGACCTGATTTTTCGTGACCGTAGCAAGATCAGAAAGAAGCGTTCTGAAACTGTGGACGGGCAACCCGTCGGGAGTCTTCTTGGTAGAAGCCTTTGCCTGGGCGGAGTCTGAAGGCGTTGCTGGGCTGACGATGGATGAGCGTTTGGCATGGGCACCGTCAGGGTCGTCGTCGTCAAACAAGATCGGGACGAGGGCTTTTCGCATGTGCCATTCCACGTAGTAGGCGAGCATGCAAAGAAAGATGTGAGCTCGAACTCGCTCAGCGTTGTAGTGATAGATGGGCCGTACTTTCAAATCCACGGTTTTGCAGCAACGAAAAGCGCGTTTAACGACTGCCAAGCCTTTGTAGGTCCTGACAGCTTCGTCTGCGGAGATGGCCTCTTCGGTGAGGCTTGTTCGGATGATATAGATGCCGTCGAGGGCCGCCTCACGCTCGATGTTTTCGTTGTCGCGCTCGAAGTCGAAGCCGTCGTCCGTAATGGTGTAGCGAAAGTGCTTGCCCATCTTGCTCCGAGCGAACACTCGACCCAATCGTATGCCGATGGTATCTTTGCCTCGCAAAGGACGTTGGTCTCGCTTCGTCGCTTTGCTAATCACTTCTAGCTTTGACTCCGTCGACACAAGCATCTCTTCTCGCTTCCGCGCCCGCTCGGTAGCAAGAAGAGGGTTGCGGCAGGCGATGAGTCGCTCACCAGGGAAGCTAGGATGGTGGATCTCCGCTAGGTCGAGTTCATCGAACAGAGAAGGCTGCAGCATTCCGTCTTTTGCAAGTCGCTGAATCTGAGGGGCACGAAGTGAGCTGATCCACTCGAGACCTTCCTCCGGTCGAAGTTCCTCGCGAATCAGGGCTTCGGTGATCATCCCTCGGTCACCTACGAAGACGATACTGTCAAGCTCAAAACGTTCTCGGACTTTGCGAATTTGGCTCCCCAGTGTTGCGGGATCTCCGGTGTTGCCTTCGAACACCTCTACCCCGACCGGCCGACCATCACGCTCACACAGTAAGCCGAACACGACCTGCAACTTGTTTTTCTTGCCGTCTCTCGAGTAACCGAGCTTCGCCAGAGGGCACGACCGACCTTCTACCCAAGTCGACGTCAAGCCGTAGAGAACCAGGCTGCCCTGCTGCAGATGGCGTTTCGCCAGTTTCTTCTCTATGGCTGCTTGGCGGCTCAAAAGCCAATCCAGGGAATCATACAACTCATCCTCGTTGGTGTCTTCAACTCCAACACACTCACCCAATGACGAAGTCAAGGTCTGTTTCGATAGACCACGGGCCGTGGCCAACTTGGAGCCCGGCTCTACGATTCGCGCCACAATCATCGCCACGACGAGGTCACGCTCTCGGCGCTGGCGGCTATGGATGATTCGCTCGAGGCCAACTTTGCGCAGCGTTCCCAGCACGGCCGCAACATGTCCGTGAGGCTTGCTTCTGGTGATCTCGAACTGCTGAGCCTCACCCAAATCCACGTTGCCCTTCAGCAACTGGCGAAGAGCTTCAATTCGCGCGGGCTTCCACTTCGAGATGTTGGCGACGGTCCTCGTTTTGGGCGCACCGCCTTCGCGGTAGCTTTCGCGGATGAGAATCGCTGGGGGCGAGTTGCGGTTCGGCACCTTGGCGATGTACATGCGCCGACTATACAGGATTAAATCAGTAAAATAACTGTTCTGTCACTATTACATGCTTACACATTACATTTAGAACCGCCGCATCTGCTTTAAACGTACGGGTTTACATGCGTCTAGCCGGCGGAAGTTCCGTCTAATGCCGGCGGATCGGAAATTTCTGCATCGAGGCGATCTCGGCGAGGCCTTGCCGGATCAACCCCTTGAGCTCGCGCGGCGGATCGTGGTCGAGTGCGTCTACAAAATGTTGGTAGGCCGCCGTCGGCTCGCCCAAATCATGGAGTTGAACGAGCCCGGCGCCCGCGTGTGCTTCCGCGAGACCGGGGCCGCACGGATAGTCCCGCAAGTGGCGCTGATGCACGGTGAGGGCCCCGCGCGCATGTCCATTCTTCGACATCCAGTTCGCCAGCGAGAGCGAAACTTTGGGCGCAAGAATCCCGCGCGTCCGGATCGACGGCAGATCGAAATAAAGCTCTGCGGCTGTCTCGAACTTCCCTTGCGTAACAGCCGCGGTAATCGCTTCCCCCATGGAGCGCGGCCTGTTGCTCGACGAAGGATGCTCCTCACGGTACTCTCGCGGGGGCGCCGTCATCTCGCGCCGATTCAGAAACAAGGCCACGACCCCACCCACGAGAAAGCCGCCTATATGCGCCCCGTGCGCCACGCCCGAGCCCTGCCCCACCGTCGCGAGGAACGGAAGAATATTGCTGATGACGATGTAAAAGCCCAGCACCCAGCGTGCCGGAAGCATGACCACGCGAATGAAGTAGAAGAGAAAGATGAGCACGCGCACCTGATTGTGCGGAAACCAGACGAAGTAGAAGCCGAGAATGCCCGAGATCGCCCCCGATGCCCCGACGAGCGGGATGGGCGAATCGCTCGCGAAGGCCGCGTGGAACAAAGTCGCCGCCGCTCCCGAGATCAAGTACCACACGACATAGCCGGTCGCTCCGAGCCGATGCTCGACGTTGTCTCCATAGATCCAGAGAAAGAGCATGTTCCCGAACAGGTGCATGAACCCACCATGCATGAACATCGACGTGAAGAGGGTCACGATCGACGGATCGGAGGGCCGGTAGCCATATTCGAATACCAACAGATCGTAAGCGGTCAACTGTGGCGCGACCTGCTCCATGGGCACGTTGGGCGGGAGATTTTGGCGAATGGCGCCCAGATATTCCTGAACCCTCGGATCCGCTGGGTCCGCGAGCCGGGCGGTCAACGGCAGAAACGTGAGCGCGAAGACGGCTACGTTCAAACCGATGAGCGCGTAGGTCAGAAACGGTGTGCCACGCGGATTCGGCTGGTCTCCGATGGGAAGGAACATGGATGAGCAATATAACGCATGGGTGGATGGCGCGTCGATTCGAGTCCGAGGCCCCCTGCTCGCCACGCCGAGGCCCCGCTGCTCGCCACGCCGAGGCCCGCTGCTCGCCACCCGTCCCTTAGGAGCACCCGCGCGGGGCAAACTTAGAAAGGTTGCAGGGCGGTACCTGGAAGGCTAGGCATCGATTCCAGGACGACGAAGCCGATACGATACCGACAACGTCTGGCGCGGGAAGCTCCAAAGGCAAGACTACGCCAATACGCCGTTGCGGTTACCGCCAATAATGGCGAGTGCTCATCTCGACAGAGGCCGCCCAATGGGCACGCCCGGCAACCTTCAACGACCATACTAATACCTTTATTCGCCGCATGTGTAAACCCGAAAATTTCCCGGGTTACAGAACAGGTGGACGGCTTTGCGAGTGAAGACGTATACAATGACGAGCACTCGTTTGGGAGGCAATATTCGATGAATACATGGGCATTTTCATTTTTTGCCGCAGTCGCTTTGGTTTTCGCCCTCGTGGCGCCGGCTATTTCGCAGGAGCGCGAGCAGGTCCGTCCGGCGCCCGACCGGAACGGCCAGGGCGATGGACCGCACGAACGCCTCATCCTTCGTGGCGGCATCGTCATCGACGGCACGGGCGCGCCGCCCGCGGGACCGAAGGATATCGTCATCGAAGGCAACCGCATCGTAGAGATCAAAAGCGTCGGCACGCCTTTCATCGAGATCGACGAGTCGAAGCGACCTGCGGACGCGACCAAGGAGATCGACATCTCGGGAATGTACGTCATGCCCGGTTTCGTGGACCTTCATACGCACACGGGCGGTGTCCCCAAAGCGCCGGAGGCGGAGTATGTTTACAAGCTTTGGATGGCCCACGGGGTCACGACGACGCGCGACGCCGGCTCCGGCGCGCACAGCTTTGTCCTGAGCGAGAAAGAGCGGAGCGCCAAGAACGAAATCGTAGCCCCTCGCATTTTCGCCTACGCACGTGCCGGCACGGGCACCGGTTGGGAGGACGGGTCCATCCAAACCGCTGAAAAAGCCCGTGAATGGGTGCGCTGGGGTGCGGCCCAAGGGATCGACGGCCTCAAGCTCGGCTCCTACGACCCCCACATCATGGAAGCGCTCATCGATGAGGCGAAAAAGAACGGTCTCGGCACCATGGCTCATCTCGGACAAAACGGCGTTGCTCGTATGAATGTTCTGGACGCGGCGCGCCTCGGCCTCGGGACCCAGACGCACTTCTACGGGCTTTTCGAAGCCCTCCTCAAAGACCACTACGTGCAGGATTGGCCCATCGACCAGAATCAGAACGACGAGCAGCACCGGTTCGGCCAAGTGGCCCGCCTCTGGGATCAAATCCATCCGCGCGGGAGCGAGCCCTGGAACGCACTCATCGATGAGCTCATCGAGCTCGGCCTCACGATCGATCCGACGATGACGATTTATGCCGCGGGCCGGAACGTCATGGCCGCGCGCAACGCCGACTGGCACGACATGTATACGCTTCCCTCACAGTGGGATTTCTTCCAGCCGAGCCGACGCAGCCACGGCGCCTATTGGTTCTATTGGACGAGCCATGACGAGATCGCATGGCGCAACTTCTACCACGTGTGGATGCAGTTTCTGAACGACTACAAAAACGCGGGCGGCCGCGTGACGACGGGCTCCGATTCGGGCTTCATCTACAAGCTCTACGGCTTCGCCTATATCGAAGAGTTCGAGCTTTTGCAGGAAGCCGGTTTCCATCCTCTCGAGGTCGTGCGCTCCGCCACACTCAACGGCGCTGAGACTTTGCACGAGCCCAAGGGCATTCCGATCGAGTTCGGGATCATCCGACCCGGCCTTCTCGCAGACCTCGTCGTCGTCGAGGAGAATCCGATCGCGAACTTCAAAGTCCTGTACGGGACCGGAGCGGTTCGGCTAAACGACGATACCGGCGAGGTCGAGCGTGTCGGCGGCGTCAAGTACACGATCAAGGACGGCATCGTCTATGACGCCAAGGAGCTTCTCGCAGACGTCGCCCGGATGGTCGAACAGGCCAAGCAAGCGCAGATGGTTCCCACGACCAACGAGAATTAGTGGTCGGGCAGTTGAAGTGAAACCTTGGCTGGGATATAAAGGGGAGGTTCCCCCGCGAGTTGAAGAGGAGTCTATAGCGTTTACGGTCAGTTCGAGCCGAATCGAGACCCGTGCCGGGGTTATGCCGAGGAGGTAACTCATGGACCTACTCAGGATTGCGCGCGTGCCGCCTGTCACGATCGGGTCAAGCGCGACCGTCCTCGACGCCGTCAAGCGGGTGTCCGACAAGAATGCCGGCGCCGTAGTGATCGTCGACGACGACCAAGCCAGAGGCATTTTCACCGCTAGCGATTTACTGCGCCGCGCGGTCGCCAAAGGGCGCCGGCTCGAGAAAACGCGACTGTCGGAAGTCGCGACCTTCCCCCTAACAGTCGCGCAGGCGAACACCGACTGCGAAGCTGCGCTGCGGTTGATGATCGAAAACCACATCCGGCACTTGCCGATCGTCGACCAGAATACCCGCGTGCGGGGGATGCTCTCGACACGCCATCTGCTGCGAAATATGATCGACGACATGTCGCAGGAGCTCACGTCGCTCTGCTCGTATTTCACTGCCGACGGGATCGGCGGCTAGAGCTCACGCGAGCGAGGATCCCGCGGCCGCCGCGTGGATCCTGCCGTCAATTCTGGCGGACGCTGATGAGACCGCCAGTTTGTCGATTACGTCTTCTATCCGCCCACAAGGTTCAACACGGGCTCGATGTTCAACCCTCCGCTCCGCCCGGTCCCGCTCGTGACGTCGATGAAGTTGATTCCCAGACCGCCCCCGGCATAGGGGAGGAAGCGGCGCGCGGCGAAAAGGTAGTGGACGTCCACGTTGGTAGCAAGGAGCATCACGCTGTTTTCCAGGCCGAGCTCGAAGCTCGGCTGGAGACGAACGCGTGACGCCAAACTTCCGGCGTCGATGTGGGCGCCGAAATTGAACTGATCCGGGTTCATGTTGATGCCGCCGCGCAGGCGGTAAGAGCGAACTCCGAGCTCTTGGCCGAGCGCCGTGCCCGCGGCCATTCCGGCCACCAGAAGCACGAGACAGAAATGTCGGGTCTTCATCTCTCTCTCCTTGGTTTTCAGCAAACTGGCTGTTCCGCTTTTGCACAAACGAAGCGGCGAGCCGTTTACGCGAGATTGTTTGGATGTAACTTTAAGTGGTTCTCCTGTCGTTTCGGGGGATCTGATTTGTGTTGGAGGGCATGGCCTATGGACGCTGCCGCGATTGTGGAAAACGCCGGAAACTCAGGGCGAGAAAGGCGTTTAGGGAAAGGTTGTGAGCACGTACAAACGTGGAGCGGCGTTTTCCACAATCGCTTGGAAAACGCTTCGCGTTTCCCACGAGCGCCCACAGGCCCCTCCTGATATATATACAAGAAAGACTGAGCGCGTGCGCTCCATCGCCTAAAGGCGATGGGTTCACGTCGCCGACTAAAGTCGGCTTGTCCTTGCCTCGTTTCACTACTCACTGGCCTTGAAAGAATCGTCGTCCTGGGGCACGGCACCCTGCAACTCTATATACTTCGCTATCACCTCATCCGTCACGTTGCCCGTTGTCACCACGAAGTAACCCCGTGCCCATAGGTGCCGACCCCAGAACTCCTTCCGCATCGTCCGTAAGTCGCGCATCAGACGATTCGACGTCTTACCCTTGATCAACTGCATCACTCGACTCGGCGACAAATTCGGCGGCACGCTCAGCAACAGGTGCACGTGCTCAGGCCGCACATGACCCTTCAGTATTTCGCCTCTCCTGCCATTTCAGTGGATCCTCTCGAGGGTGAGACCGCCACAGTTTAGGTAGACGAGACTGATGAGAGCTTCGGCAGAGTGGAGTCCAAAGCTGCGGTGGCTCAGCAGCCGGATTTTGTTGTTCATTCCTTCGAGTCGGCCGTTGCTGAGTCTCCACGTGACCCACGCGATGACGCCATCGAAGTGGCTGCGGGTCATCTTCGCCGCGCGTTTGACGGGCTCTATCCTCGAGCTCATAGCGCGCCGCAGCCATCCTCGGAGAAACTTCTTGGCCCATGTCTCGGTTTTGTAGGTGTAGAGGTCCATGAAGTCGTCGCGCAGAAGCATGGCGCGGTAGAGGCGACGATTAGCTCGCACCTGCTCGCGGAGCACCCGTTTGTCTTTCGCGCTGCGGTTGTGTTTGGCCTTGAGAAGGGGAAACTTGGTGTTCTTGAGGTTGCGCCGGGCAGTCCCTTTGAGCTCGCGCACCAGCTCGCGCCGGGTCTTATCCACGGCCTCGTTCAGATGCTTGACGATGTGGAAGCGGTCAAAGATCACCCGTGCCTGAGGAGCCTTTTTGCCGACGACAGTTATGTACGGCTCCCACATATCCATGCTGACCGCTTCGAGCTCCGCGGCTCTTTGTGGTCCGAGCTTGCGGAAAAACCGCAGCAGCGTCTTGGCCTTGCGCTCCTTTCCCGCCCAGACGACCCGGCCGCTGAGATGGTCTATTACCACTGTTAAGTACTTGTGGCGTTTGCGGTAGCTGATCTCGTCCATCCCAATCACCCGCAATCCATCGAGCTCGCGCCGCTCATCCCGCTGCTCGGCAACCACTCGCTGGATGATCCGTCGCACCGAACGCCACGTCACTCGGAAATAGTTCGCTACGGCGCTGACGTCCGTCCTCTGTGCCAGCCACGCTACCTCTTGTTCGAAGCTTTTGGTAAAGCGGCTTCCCTTGTCGGCCCAAGGCACCTTTTCTCTGACCACTCCACACCGCCGACATACCACTCGTCGGATCGAGTAGCGAAGATAGGTCCGGACTCCGAACAGGTCCAAGTGCCGCCAGTAGCGATTGTAGCGATCTTTGTTCTTGCGGACCTTTCGTCCGCAAATCCCGCACAGAGGCTTCCTCCTCCGTGGTACTACATCCACCACCACTCTGGCTTTGTCCGCCTGGAAGTGGAAACCTCGGACCCACAGGCCTTGCAATCCGATGAGCTTGTTGACTAACGTAGTAACGCGCATCGCGGGAACGCTCTTTTCTCTTTCGGAAAAAAAGATTCTAGCGTTCTCGCCGATGCGCATCTACACATGGCTTACCCTCTCAACCCACGGGCCTCACCAAATGCCACTGCCCCTCAGCGGGAGACGAGGCTGTGGGAAACGCCCCCACGGTTCTGGTCGTTCAGACCTTGCTCACGACTGAGTTCTCTTCGAAGCCTGGAAGGGCGTTTTCCATAGCCTCCACTAATCGAGCCCCCCCTTCCTTATTCCATATGAATTAATCTTTCTTGTATATATACCAGGAGGGGCCTGTGGGCGCTCGTGGGAAACGCGAAGCGTTTTCCAAGCGATTGTGGAAAACGCCGCTCCACGTTTGTACGTGCTCACAACCTTTCCCTAAACGCCTCTCTCGCCCGGAGTTTCCGGCGTTTTCCACAATCGCGGCAGCGTCCATAGGCCATGCCCTCCAACACAAATCAGATCCCCCGAAACGACAGGAGAACCGTTATTTCTATCTGGTTCCGAGCACAGATCTCCCGGATGAGATCCCGGAGAGGAACCGCTACATCCCCTCTCAAGGCCGGCTTGCGGTACTTCGTGATAAATACGAAGTGATAGTTTAACTGGTACGTCGTGTGCGATGATTTACGATATCCTTTCACCTGGGGATCGTACCCCAAGCCTCCTAAAGGCTTCGCCTAAAGGCGAGGGATTTCAACCATCCCCGAGTGGGACATTAATTCATATGGAATAAGGAAGGGGGGGCTCGATTAGTGGAGGCTATGGAAAACGCCCTTCCAGGCTTCGAAGAGAACTCAGTCGTGAGCAAGGTCTGAACGACCAGAACCGTGGGGGCGTTTCCCACAGCCTCGTCTCCCGCTGAGGGGCAGTGGCATTTGGTGAGGCCCGTGGGTTGAGAGGGTAAGCCATGTGTAGATGCGCATCGGCGAGAACGTTAGAATCTTTTTTTCCGAAAGAGAAAAGAGCGTTCCCGCGATGCGCGTTACTACGTTAGTCAACAAGCTCATCGGATTGCAAGGCCTGTGGGTCCGAGGTTTCCACTTCCAGGCGGACAAAGCCAGAGTGGTGGTGGATGTAGTACCACGGAGGAGGAAGCCTCTGTGCGGGATTTGCGGACGAAAGGTCCGCAAGAACAAAGATCGCTACAATCGCTACTGGCGGTACGTGTCAACAACTTTGAGACACTCGCGAGCTGCATTTAGTGAGCCTCGATTAGCGTCGGGAGGCTCGTGGCGCCGGTGCAGTCCACATCTGCATCGATCGAGATCTCGTTTCGTGGAGCAGAAAAAGGGGGTACCCCAGGTATGGACGCCGCCGCGAGAGTGGCTTGTGCGGCATTCAGGAGCGTCGTTTTCTCCGTCGGCGGGTTGATCCAAGCCTGAGGAGGCAAAACGGGAGGTTGTGGCGTTCCGCGAACGAAGCGTTCGGGATGAGTCCGATGAGCTTCGAGAAGGATCTGGCGCCGAGCGGTGGTGAGCTGTTCGGCGCGACCATAGTGAACGTCGGCCGGCGTCATGAAGCCGATTCCTGAGTGCCGGTGCTCGTAGTTGTAGTAGTCGAAGAAACCGCCGCAGAACAGCCGGCCGTCTTCGGCGGAACCAAAACGGCTCGGAAACTGAGGACAGTACTTCATCGTCTTGAACTGGGACTCGGAGTAGGGATTGTCGTTCGAGACGTAAGGTCTGGAGTGGGTCTTGGTAACTCCGAGGTCAGCCAAGAGCAGAGCCACGGGCTTGCTTCTCATCGAGCTGCCACGGTCCGCGTGAAGGGTGAGCTGGTCGGGTTCAATGTCCTGCTTGCGACAGCTCTCGGCGATGAGGCGTTGCGCGAGCGCCGCACTTTCTCGGTGAGCCAGCATCCAGCCAACCACGTAGCGGGAGAAGATGTCGAGGATGACGTAGAGGTAGTAGTAGGTCCACTTGACGGGGCCACGAAGCTTCGTAATATCCCACGACCAAACCTGGTTGGGCGCTTCGGCCAGCAGCTCCGGCTTCGTGTAGTTCGGATGGCGCCGTTGGTTCCGGCGCTCTCGGACCTCGCCGTGCTCCTCCAAAATCCGATACATCGTGCGAATCGAGCAGAGGTAGGTTCCCTCGTCCAGAAGCGTGGCCCACACCTGGGCGGGCGCCTTGTCGACGAACCGCTCACTGTGCAAGGCCCCGAGGACTTCCTCGCGCTCAGTCTCGTCGAGGGCTCGGTGCGGCCGAGGACGCCGCTTCGGTTCGGGCGTCACCTGGCGCCTGCGATACAGCGTGGAACGAGCCACACCCAGAGCCTCGCAGGCTTCCGTCGTCTGCCCAATCTGCCCCGCCAGCTCCTCGGCCGCCACCATCAGTCGTTCTCGTAGCTGTCGAGTGGATTCAGGGGGACCCCCAGTAATTCGGAGGTTTTTTTTTGGGTCTCCAACATTGTCTCCACCCGAGCCAGGCGACGTTGGAGCCGGGCGTTCTCGCGCTCGAGCTCCTTGACCCGTGGATCCTCGGCCTTTGCCTTCCGGCCTCGCTTTCTCGACGCCAACCCCGCTTTGGCGACCTCGTCACGTTGGCGGCGCCAACTCGATAAATGCGACGAGTACAGGCCCTCTCGACGCAGAAGAGCAGCAACGTCACCGTCACCCTTGCAGGCATCGGCCTCACGCACTATCCGCAGCTTGTACTCCGCGGTAAAGCGTCGACGCTTCGCTTGCTCGCTCACTTCGGGATCCGGGACCCCCGCCGCATCGCGGCCGGCGGGATCTCCAGTCGCCCTACGGGCTCCCTCCGATCCCGCCGAGGTCTCTCTCTCAATCAACATACTCATGCATTGATCCTCCTCCGCCCTCTACACTAATTTCAAGGGGCGAAGTGTCTCAGCGATGTTGGCACAGAGGGTGGCGGCACTTGGACCTGTTCGGAGTCCGGACCTATCTTCGCTACTCGATCCGACGAGTGGTATGTCGGCGGTGTGGAGTGGTCAGAGAAAAGGTGCCTTGGGCCGACAAGGGAAGCCGCTTTACCAAAAGCTTCGAACAAGAGGTAGCGTGGCTGGCACAGAGGACGGACGTCAGCGCCGTAGCGAACTATTTCCGAGTGACGTGGCGTTCGGTGCGACGGATCATCCAGCGAGTGGTTGCCGAGCAGCGGGATGAGCGGCGCGAGCTCGATGGATTGCGGGTGATTGGGATGGACGAGATCAGCTACCGCAAACGCCACAAGTACTTAACAGTGGTAATAGACCATCTCAGCGGCCGGGTCGTCTGGGCGGGAAAGGAGCGCAAGGCCAAGACGCTGCTGCGGTTTTTCCGCAAGCTCGGACCACAAAGAGCCGCGGAGCTCGAAGCGGTCAGCATGGACATGTGGGAGCCGTACATAACTGTCGTCGGCAAAAAGGCTCCTCAGGCACGGGTGATCTTTGACCGCTTCCACATCGTCAAGCATCTGAACGAGGCCGTGGATAAGACCCCGCGCGAGCTGGTGCGCGAGCTCAAAGGGACTGCCCGGCGCAACCTCAAGAACACCAAGTTTCCCCTTCTCAAGGCCAAACACAACCGCAGCGCGAAAGACAAACGGGTGCTCCGCGAGCAGGTGCGAGCTAATCGTCGCCTCTACCGCGCCATGCTTCTGCGCGACGACTTCATGGACCTCTACACCTACAAAACCGAGACATGGGCCAAGAAGTTTCTCCGAGGATGGCTGCGGCGCGCTATGAGCTCGAGGATAGAGCCCGTCAAACGCGCGGCGAAGATGATCCGCAGCCACTTCGATGGCGTCATCGCGTGGGTCACGTGGAGACTCAGCAACGGCCGACTCGAAGGAATGAACAACAAAATCCGGCTGCTGAGCCACCGCAGCTTTGGACTCCACTCTGCCGAAGCTCTCATCAGTCTCGTCTACCTAAACTGTGGCGGTCTCACCCTCAAGAGGATCCACTGAAATGGCAGGAGAGGCCTTTAAGTTAACAAGCCGCACCGCCCACATCAATGCTGAGGGCAGTGAGAGCTCAGGGGAGCGCCAGAGGACCCTACCGTATGTCCGCGGTCGCGGTGGTGGTCGCGGTATCGTCCCCAATTCTAAATGCAACGACCAGCGGACTCGAACTCACAGGCAACTCCGCCGGCTCGGCCTCGGCGTCGAACCAGACGAGCTCGTCGAAGATGCGAATGCTCATCTCCAAATTCACGCCGTCGACGTCGCCTTCGAACCGAAACTGTGACACTGGGGTCGTTTCCGTGAGCTTGAAAGAGCCGGCGGGAATGGTCATGGAAAAGCTTCCGACGTCGAGCGCCACTTCTTCCGCCGAAGGGTCCACCCCGTCACTCGCCTTCGGACGCACGAGCACTGCTTTTATCTCGATCTTGGAGTTTTCTCGGTCGATGTCGATTTCCGCGGCAAAGGAGCCCGATTTCCCGTCCTTCGAAGCCTTGTCCGTGTTTCGGCTGGCGCGCTTGTCGCTGGAGGTTTCACCACCTTGGGGGCGATCACGCGCTGCGTCAGAGCCGTCCGATTGATCTTTCTTCTTGCGGTCTTTCTTGCGCTTGCCGTCGACATCGCTTCCCGGGGCCTTGCTCTTTTGATGACTGGTACCGGAGCTCGCCGGTGGTAGTTCCGGCAGCGGTGGCAGCGTCGGGCGCGGTGGGACCGGTGAAGAGCCCGTCGGCAAGAGGCCCTCCTCCGAACTGCAGCCGCTCCAGATGCAAAGGAGAGCAGCGGCACAGGCGACGGCGAAGACCCTGGTCCTTTTCTTCACGGCGTCACCTCGCGCGCTCGTCGCCGCGCTAGGCTAGACGATCGATGTCAGAGTTGGAGGAATCGCTCGATGAGACAGATTGGGGATTTCGTACTTATTATACCCGGTGCCGCCAGCGGGAGGAGTGATGCAGCGCACGGTCCGAAGTCACTCTCGTTCATCGCCAGGGAGCCGCCTCGTCCAATACCAGAGAAGTGGCATCATGAGGACAGGAGGGCTTCAAGCGTGAACGCCGCTCGGTTTTCGGGCCCGGGCACTCTTCAAGACCGATAGTAAGAATTTTCGCCGGCAAATCCCCTCACCAACGAGCACTTTCTCCACAAGGACGGGAATCCGACCCACGTGCTGGATCACGCGGCTGCAAATCGCAGAAGCGGGAGGCAAGGATCGGGTGCAATGTATTGAACCGGATGGCTGAGCCGGGCAAGCCTGAATCCCAAGCGATCGTCGGGGAGTAAGTTGGGCCGCCAAAACGTTCTGTGCGTGTCCCGAACTGATTCATGCACCAACGCCAGGGCTCACGCGAGGGCGGCTGCTACGGCCGGCGGCAAGAGCTCCACCACGTCGCCTTCGAGCCGCAGCGTGAGCGCCCTGTACCCGTCGTGGTCGGTGACACCGCGATTGATCACAACATAAGGCGCTCCGCGCTCCGCGGCCGCGAGCGGGAATCCCGCGGCCGGATAGACCGATAGCGTCGAGCCGAGCGCGATGACAAGGTCCGCCGCCTCGGCGCTGTGCGTCGCACGACGTAGATCTTCCTGCCGCAGATCCTGGCCGAAGCTGATCGTCGCGGGCTTCAAGTAGCCTCCACAACCACAATCTGGAGCCACGTGGGTCTCGGCGAACGTCTTCATGTGTGCATCCGGGTCGGTGAGCTCGTGGCAGCTCATGCACTCGATGGCCCCGTTCGTCCCGTGGATCTCGACGAGCTTTTCGGCGGACGTGCCGGCGCACGTGTGCAGGCCGTCGATGTTCTGCGTGATGACCATCTCGATCTTCCCGGCACGCTCCAAGTCCACGATGGCGGCGTGGGCGGCGTTGGGCTCGGCGTCCCTGAACGACGGCCACGCCTCGAGCTTCTGATCCCAATACTCGATGCGTGCCGTTTGAGACGTCATGAAATCCTGGAAATAGACCGGCTGGCGCTCCTTCCACACGCCTTTTGGCCCGCGAAAATCACGTATACCGCTCCCTGTCGAAATACCGGCGCCCGTGAAGACGAGGACCCGCTCGGCGTCACGTATATGTTCGACGAGCTCGGTCAGCTTTTGGTTATCGGCCGACATGATGCGCCTTGTGTTCGAGTCGGTGCATTTCGAGCGGCGAGGCTTCGAACGCTTCCCCGCCCTGCTCGATCCAAACCTTCTCGATTTGCGCCGCGAAGCTGGGGCCGACATAGCACGCGATGCGCTCGTTCGACACGACCTGAGCGCGCAAGCTCTCGATCCGCCCTTGAAGGTCGGCCGCGGAGCGCCCGACGCGGCGCTCCTCACTCACCACCCGGTGAAGCGTCTCGAAAAACGACTTCTGGTCTTCGAGCACTGATCCGTCGCCGAGCGGTCCATGTCCCACCCCCACGATCCGAGGACGAAGCGCCTGCGCCTTTTCGAGCGTCGCCGGCCACGCCCGGGTGTCGCCGTCTCCTACGAAATTATGCGGGCCGTTCACGGCCGCATCGCCACTAAATAGGATGCGCTCTTCGGGAAGCCAGGCCCATCCGTCGCCATGCGTGTGGCTCACGCCGAGATGAAGAAGCTCGACCCGCCGGGTTCCGTCATCGAAAACGAGCTTGTCGGGAAAGCGGAGGATCGGCAGAACGAGCTCGCTCGAGGCAACGTCTTCCCGCGTCTGACCGTTCCACCGCTCGGGCTCGTAGCGCTCGGCCTCCTCGATCACCCCCTCGTGCGCCACCGGTATCGCACCCGCATCCATCCACACTTTGTTGCCGTACATATGGTCGCCGTGGTGATGCGTATCGAAGGCGAATCGGATCGGCTTGTCAGTCACCGCGCGGATCTTGCTCACGACGATCTCGGCCCCGCTCGGGTAGTTCCCATCAATGACGAGCACGAAGTTCTCGAACATCACCCAGCCCTGATTGCAGTGGCCTTTCTCGATGTCGCCCTGATGAAAGTACACGCCCGGCGCGATCTCCTGGACCTCGCCGGTACGGTCCTTCGAGGCGACGCTCAGAGAAGCGGACAGAAAAAAGCTGACGAATAGCGCGCGGTTCATATTGTCTCCTTTCTCGGTTCCAGTGACGTCAAATCCGCGATGCGAACCGGCGCTCCGGACTGAACGCTCTTGCGCGCCCCGATCCCGAGGAGCGCGGACAAAGCACCTTCGCGCAGACCTGCGCGCTGTCGAAAAGGGTCGGGTCCCTGCGCATCGCGAAAGATGTGATCCTGCATCCTTTGGTCGCCGCCCCCATGGCCACCCGAGCTGTGCGGGATACGGATGAGCTCTGTCTCACCGAAGTTGTCGGTCACGCGTAGCTCGTCGTAGCTCTCGCGCCGCCAAGGCTGGCGCTCGTGGACCCACGCCTCGAGGCGGCCTTTCGTGCCGTTGAAAGCGATGCGGTAGCCCTCGTAAGGCGAATAAGTCGTACAGGAGTAGCTCGCTTGAACCCCGTTCGCAGCATTTCATCGAAATCGACAAAGGTGGGACAGCTCGCTCCGATGTGGCGCTTCGCGAAGGCGAGCCGCCCAGGATTGATGTCGCTGAGCCCGACGAATTCGACAACGTCACTGTAGTTCTCCTGAACGTTTTTGCCCCACATATTGACACCGCGGATGCCGGTGCCAACCATCGCGATCCGCGTTTTCGCCGCCAAGCTGGGACCGAGCATCGCCGCGGCACTCCCCGTGACAAGAAACTGTCTTCGTGAAATCATGGCCGCTCCTTGAGCGACATCATACAAGACTCGAAGCGCACCGTCCTCGCCCCGTATCGAATCTGCCCGATCGGTGCGCATAGCGACCACCAAGGTGGCCCCACGCTCGGGATGGCCGTCAGCGCCCACACAAAGCTCACGTTCTCACCGTCAGCTTCGCATCTAGTCCGTCTCAAGAGCGCCAACTTTGCTGGCGAGGTCCGCTTCGACCTCCAGAACCCTGCCGAGCAGTCGGACCAGCCGGATTGGGGACGCTACCCCCGCGCGGCAGCTCTCGCGCTCGGCGAGCGCGTGACACGCGGCATCGACGGCACTGTCGAAGGCACGCTGCCGGGCGGCGGGCTGAGCTCCTCGGCTTCCGTGCTACTCGCTTATCTCACAGCCCTCGCCGATGCGAACGGGCTCGAGCTAACGGCGAAAGAAAAGGTCGAGCTCGCGGCCGCGG
This sequence comes from Candidatus Marinacidobacterales bacterium, assembly GCA_965197495.1. Lineage (GTDB taxonomy): Bacteria > Acidobacteriota > Vicinamibacteria > Marinacidobacterales > SMYC01 > SMYC01. Next base: position 5,481,425 of record OZ240210.1, on the reverse strand, counting down.
CGGAGCGCGAGTTCGTCGGCGTGAAAGTCGGCATCCTCGACCCCGCCGCCATCGTCGGCGCAGAGCGCGATCATCTTCTTTGGATCGACTCCCGCAAAATCCGTTGGGAGGCGCTGCCGCTCGGGGACGGGGCGCCCGCGTGGCGTATCCTCGTCGCGTTTACCGGCACTACGCGAAACCTCGCCGCGACCGGCTACAACCGCCGCGTGGAGGAATGTTTCGAAGCGGTCGAGTCGCTCGCCGCCGAAACAGGGCTCGAGGGCGCGCGCGGGCTGCACGACTTCACCGACGCACAGTTCGACGAGCACCGCACCAAGCTCGAAGGCGCACCGGCGAGGCGCGCACGCCATTTCTTCACGGAGCGGGCACGCGTCCGGCGGGGCGCTGAGCTTTGGCGTCGAGGCGATCTCGCGGAGTTCGGCGCGCTGATGAACGCGTCGTGCGAGAGCTCGATTCAGAATTGGGAAGCCGGCTCGCCGGAGCTCATCGAGCTCCAGCAGATTCTTCTCGACACCGAAGGCGTGTACGGATCGCGGTTCAGCGGTGCGGGCTTCGGCGGATGCGTCATAGCGCTCGTGGACGGAACGCGCGACGAAGACATACGCCGCTCGGTCGAGCAAGCGATGGACGCACGTCCGCCCGCACGTGTATTCCTTCTCGACAGCGACGACGGGGTCCGTATTCAGTGAAGGCAATGAAGGCAATTATCTTGTGCGCCGGCTTCGGCACGAGGCTCTACCCGCTGACGAAAGATCGCGCCAAGACTCTACTCCCCGTCGCAGGAAAACCTATCGTCGAATATCTTGTCGATCAGCTCGCCGCGCACGTGGATGGTTTCGTCGTCGTGAGCAACCGTCGTTTCTACGATGCGTTCGTCACGTGGGCGGGCAGACGGGCCAATATCAATGTAGGCGCCCTCGACGACGGCGCCACGACGAACGAAACGCGCCTCGGTGCCGTGCAGGACTTGGCGCTTGCGCTCCGCGTGTCTTCATCTGATGGACCTGATGGACCCGCGCTCGTCGCCGCAGGCGACAATCTGTTTCGGATGGCGTTCGACGCTTTCTTCGACGACTATCACAGAAAGCCGCGCACGCTCGACTTGCGCTACCGTGAGTCGTCTATCGATAAATGCCGCCAGACGGGCATTGCGGAAATCAACGCCGACAACGGCCGGATCGTGAAGCTTTGGGAGAAACCGGATGAGCCGCCCACGCCGTGGGCTTGCCCGGCTCTCTACATTTTGGAGCCCGAAGCTATCGAAGCGCTCGGCGCCTACATCGCGGAGTATCCGCGCGCCGATGCGCTTGGCGGCTTCATCGGCTGGCTGGCGGAGCGATCTTCCGTCTACACCCACGAGATGCAAGGAAGCCGCCTCGACGTGGGCGATTTAGACGGATACGCTAGCGCCGCTAACTGGATGAAGAACGGAGTCTAGAATGCATCTGTTTTACATAGCCCTCGCTCTCGTGACTACGCAGCCGCAGCAGGCCGCGCCACCCGAGATTCGTGTCACGGGCACGGCGACGGTGCGCGCCGAGCCGGAGCGCGCCGAGATCGATCTCGGCGTGGTCACACAAGCGGCGACGGCCAAAGAGGCCGCAGACGCGAACGCGGAGAAGCTCGAGGCCGTCATAGCCGCCGTGCGCGAAGCTCTTGGCCCGGACGGGGAGATAGAAACACAGTCCTACTCCTTGCGGCCGAACTATACCCGGCCCCGTGACGGCAGCGAGGCAACGATCGCGAGCTACACGGCTTCGAACATGATTCGCGTGACGAAAATTGCTATCGACGACGCGGCCAAAGTGATCGACGCAGCAACAGGCGCAGGGACGACCAACGTGCGACGATTGCAGTTCACGGTCGACGACGAAGAATCGCTAAGGCTACAAGCGCTCGCGGACGCCGCGCTCAAGGCCCGCGCTCGGGCGGAGGCCCTCGCCAGAGCGCTCGGCCTCGACATCGTACGCGTCTTGTCCGTGACCGAAGGCGAGCCCGTAGTGGTAAGGCCTTATGCGGCGGCCACGATGATGCAAGCCGAAGTGGGACGAGCACAAACACCCGTCGAGCCCGGATCCGTCGAAGTGCGCGCCACGGTGACCTTGAGAGTCGAAGTTGCGGAGCGGTAAAGGACGCGCATGGCCCGCTTTGTTGCTCTTGTAATGCTCCTGACGGCGATCTGCTGCGCCGAGCGAGAGAGCGTGCGGGTCATCAAGCTCGCGCATGGGCTTCCCACGAGCCACCCGGTGCACGCCGCGATGGAGTTTTTCGCCGAGCGGGTCAACGTGCGCTCGGGCGGAAAGCTCCGGGTCGACATCCATCCTGCAGAGCAGCTCGGAACCGAGCGGGAGAGCCTGGAGCTTCTCCAGCTCGGCGCGGTCGGCATGACGAAAGTCTCGGCGAGCGTGCTCGAAAATTTTGTCCCGGCCTATGCCGTTTTCAGCATGCCCTACCTCTTCCGCGATGAAGCGCACCGCCAGCGCGTCTTCCACGGAGAGATTGGCGCGCGGCTTCTCCGGGTGGGTGAAAAACAGGGGCTTCGGGGCCTCACCTATTACGACGCGGGAAGCCGCAGCTTCTACTCCAAGACGAAGCCCATCGAAAGCCCTACCGATCTCGTTGGCCTCAAGATCCGTACTCAAGAAAGCACGCTTTCGATGAGGACGGTTCGTGCGCTCGGGGGCGCGGCGACGCCCATCGCGTGGGGCGAGCTCTACACCGCCCTGCAACAAGGAGTCGTGGACGGTGCCGAGAACAACCCGCCGAGCTTCCATCTCTTGGGACATTACGAAGTCGCGAAGTACTACTCGCTCGACGAGCACACCGCGACCCCGGACGTGCTTCTCATTAGCCGCGGATTGTGGGACGAGCTCTCCGAAAAAGAGCGCGCCGCCGTCACCGAAGCCGCTCGAGCTTCAGCCGCCCTCCAGCTCGAGCTCTGGCGCGAGGCGACACAGAAAGCTCTCGACGCCGTCCGCGCCGCGGGGGTGACGATCGTTACGCCCGACAAGACGCCGTTCGTGGAAGCTGTCGAGGAGGTCTACGCGCATTATCCCGAGCTCCTCGAGCTCGTCCGCGAGATCCGCGAGCTCGAATAAATGAAGGCGATCGTCGACCGCCTCCTCGAAGGAGCCCTCGCCGCGATCCTCGGCGGGATGGTGCTCGTCGTCTCGTGGCAGGTGTTGACGCGGTTTCTATTGCGCCAACCGAGCTCGGTCACGGAAGAGCTCGTCCGCTTTGGGCTCGTTTGGCTAGCCCTGCTCGGCGCAAGCTACGGCTTCGGCCAACGGGCCCACCTCGCCATAGACCTCCTCCCGCGAGGCCCGAAGCTCGACGCTGTCGTCCACGCGGCGGTGGCCATGTTCGCGATTCTTGTTCTCATCGCCGGTGGGTGGCGGCTCGTCGACGTCACGCTCGCGCTCGGACAAACATCCGCAGCGCTTCAGATCCAACGCGGCTACGTCTATGTCGTGCTCCCTCTCTCAGGCTTGCTCATCCTCTTCTACACGGTCATCGACTTCCGCGAGAGAACGCGCTAGCCCGCGATGGATCCCGCACATACATTATTAATGCTGGGCGCCTTCGTCGCTCTACTCGCGCTCGGCGTGCCCATCGCGGTGGGGATCGCTCTTTCGGCGCTCGTCACTCTCTTGTTCACGATGGGCCTCGAGACCGCGAGCGTCACCATAGCCCAGCGCATCGCCACCGGACTCGATCGCTTCACCCTTCTCGCGATCCCGTTCTTTATCCTGTCCGGACAGCTCATGAACCGCGGCGACTCGTCGATCTGGCGCGGGCGCTCGTCGGGATGTTCCCGGGAGGGCTCGCTTACGTGAACATCGTCGCGGGCATGCTCTTTGGCGCCATCTCAGGATCGGCAGCCGCGGCCGTCGCGGCCGTCGGTGGTTTCATGATCCCGCGCATGCGAGAGCAAGGCTACGACACGAGCTTCAGCGCCGCGGTCAACGTGAGCTCGGCGACCACGAGCCTCATCATCCCCCCGAGCAACATTCTCATCGTCTATGCGCTCGCGAGCGGCGGGGTCTCCATCGCCGCCCTGTTCGTTGCGGGCTATCTCCCCGGACTCCTCGTGGGCATAGCACTCATGGCGGTGGCGGAATTCATCGCCAAAAAGCGCGGCTATCCCGTAGACGCCCCGGTCGCCCCGGGCGAGATCTTCCGGCGCTTTCTCGCCGCGCTTCCGAGCTTGTTTCTTGTCGTGCTCGTCATGGGCGGGATCGTCGGCGGCTACTTCACCGCAACCGAAGCCGGCGCCATCGCGGTGGTCTACAGCTTCGTGCTCGGGGTGCCCGTCTATCGGGAGGTCACGCTTCGGGACGTCCCCAAAATTCTTGTCGATGCCTCGGTCACGACATCCATCGTGATGCTCCTCGTGGGAACCTCGGTGGCTTTTTCATGGATGCTCTCCTACGAGCGCATCCCGCAATTCGTCGGTGAATCTTTCGCGCTACTCGGCGGAAGCCCTGCAGCCACATTTCGAGTGAGCAGCGGCAGCGACCGTCATGGCGCAACTCATCCATCCGGAAACCGGCGAAGCTTTGTGGGCGGAAAGCTACGAGGGCGACCTGCGCAACGTGTTGGTTTTGCAAAGTGAGGTGGCACAACTCTTCCCCGGCTCAAGTTTTCCAATCTCCCGGTGATACCATCACCTGCCGAGTGAGAGAGCGATGATCGTCGATTGCGCAGTATATAAGGAAGGACGGCGGTTGTCGGGGAAGTTCACGCCAGAGGCAGCCTTCCGGCAAAGTCGCGACGACGACGCCTTCGTGTGGATTGGGCTCCACGAGCCGTCGCGCGACGAATTCGAAGAGGTGCGTCGTGAGTTCGACCTCCATGAGTTGGCAGTCGAGGATGCGATCAAGGCGCATCAGCGGCCGAAGCTCGAGAGTTACGACGATTCGGCGCTGCTTGTCTTGAAGCCTGCGCGCTACGTCGACATCAAAGAGGTCGTCGAACTCGGAGAGATACTGATCTTCCTCGGGCTCGGGTTCATCGTGGTGGTGCGACACGGGGACACGGGCGGGCTCCAAGAAGCGCGTCGATCGCTCGAGGCCCGACCGGAGTTTCTTGCTCTCGGACCTAGTGCGGTCCTCCATACCATCGTGGATCAGGTCGTGGACGACTACGGGCCGGTCGTGGACGGTCTCGAGCAAGACATCGACCAAGTAGAAGAAGCCGTTTTTTCGAGCGAGCGGACCAACCCGACCGAGCGCATCTATTATCTGAAACGCGAGGTGATCGAGTTTCGCCGGGCGACCGCACCCCTGTTGAACCCGCTCAACCACTTAGCGGCGGGGACCATGCCTCATGTGCACGAGGATGTGCAGGAGTACTTCCGTGACGTCTACGATCATTTGTTGCGGGTCAACGAGCAGGTCGAAGGCTTCAGCGATCTCTTGACAAGCGTTCTCGAAGCGAACCTGACACAGGTAAGCGTGCGGCAAAACGAGGACATGCGCCGGATCTCGGCCTGGGTGGCGATTGCGGTGGTGCCGACGATGATTGCCGGTATTTACGGGATGAACTTCAAGAACATGCCGGAGCTCAAGTCCACGTTTGGATATCCTGCGGTGCTGGGGTTTATGGCTTTGGCGTGCTCGGCGCTTTACATCTTCTTCAGACGTCGCAATTGGTTGTGAGGACGTCTGGTCAAAGAAACGGATGCAGCGCCCCGGCAGATTCCCAGAGCGCTCGAGGGGTTGCACTCGGAGTCCTGGCCGGCTCTCGTTGCGATCTCGAGCGTGCGTTCGTATCAAACAGCAGCCGAAACGCTCTCATGAATGCGCAAAAGCTCCGGAATGGTCTCTGGCGGGCGCCTCCCCAACCCGCACTCGGTGGCCACTCCGAATCGTTGCGTATGGCGGGATGCAGTAGCGATCCTCGCGCGGCTACCGACTTCGCCGTCGGTGGCGTGCACGAGGCCGAGATAGAGCGCCGTCGTTTCGGGGCGACGGAGCTCAGAAAGCGGCTCGAAGTAAGCGTCGTCGGTGCGGTTCTTAGGCACGGGCATGTGAAACCAGTCGATGCTTCGGCCGGCGCTTTCGAGAATCCCGTTTGCCACGTCCACCATGATGCGCGTGCTCTCCGGTTGCTTGAAATGGCGGTGGCCGGAACCTCCGTAACATAGGTGATAGCCGACGGGGACGGTGTTGGGGACGAGGTCGGCGAGTGCTGCGATTCTCGCCGGAATCGAGCTCTTCTCGATACCCGTCTTCCAAACACCTTCGAGGACGCCGAGCAGGTAAACCGTTTCGAACTGAATCGCGAGCTGCTCGTGGGGGATGGCCTCGAGAATCTTGTCGAGCTCTCGGAGAAGACTTCGTTCGTAGACGGGAGCAATCACCGACTGCGATTCGACGGTGAACATGCCAATGACGGGCTCCATCGGAGTGGGGAGACCGACTTGGAAGTGGAGGGGCTCGGGCAACTCTCCCGCCTTCTTGAGACGCTCGAAGACCGCGTAGGACTCCTTGGCTGCCTGAGCGTAGCCGAGCGGCCCCAGGCTCAAGTCCGCCGCCGTCACGTTCGGACGCGCCCGGAGTAATGGTCTCGATACATAGGAGCCGAGAGCGGGCGGGACCTCGTCGAAGCCGTCGAGCTTCGAAAAGACATCGCGCTGCCACGCGATCCAGATCGAGCGCGCGCGCAGCTCGCCGTCCGGGAGCCGTTCGAGATGTCCGCCGAGCTCTCGTACCGAGGTCAGGAAGACCGCCTCAACGCTTTCGAGTGGAACGCTACCCACGAGATGTGCGCCTTTCGCTGACGTTACCTGGGTCATGAGGTCTCTCCTTTACTCCGCGGCGATCAAAGCTCGAGGCTCGAGCTCCACGGTACAGAGACTAGACGACACCCGTTCTGTTGTCGAGTGTTTGACGCGGAAAGATCCGTCGTTCGATAAATAGGGCAAGACTTGCCTTCCGTCGCGAGTGGGGAGAAAATGCGCTCCCTAGGCAGCCTTACAGTTAAGGAGGACGCGATGTATTCGAGGAAGCTCTTTGGGCTCACAGCGATCTTACTAGCTCTCGCCGGGACGGTAGCGGCCCAGCGGACTCAAAAACCGGTGCTGCATGGCCGGCACTGGGTGGCCATCACCGGAAAGCCTCTCGGCGCCACCGCGGGCGCGATGATGTTCCAGAAGGGTGGGAACGCGGTCGACGCGGCGTGCGCCATGCTCGGGGCCACCGCCACGATGTACGATGCGCTCAGCTGGGGCGGGGAGACGCAGACCCTCATCTACCATCCTGGGGAAAAGAAGGTCATCGGCATCAACGCTCTCGGGGTCGCCCCCACGGGTGCGACGCCCGAATACTTCAAGAGCAAGGGCATGGACTATCCGCCCGCCCACGGTCCGCTCGCGGCCGTGACGCCAGGAACCCCCGGAGGGCTCATGGTGATGCTGGCCGAGTACGGCACCTTGAGCTTGAGAGACGTTCTCGGCCCGTCCATCGAAATGGCGGAGGGCTACGCGATCGAAGCCCAGCTTGCGAATGCCATCGAACGGGAGAAGGATCGCATTCGGGAGTGGCCCTACTCACGCGACACCTTTCTGACGCACCTGGGCGAGAAGAGGGAAGCTCCCTACCCGGGCGAGGTTTTCCGGCAGCCTGATTTGAAGGCAACGCTCGAAAAGCTCGTCGAGACCGAGCAGAAAGCCCTCGCCGAAGGCGCCTCGCGCAAAGAAGCGATCTATGCCGCCTACGAGCGCTTCTATCAGGGGGACATCGCCGAGGAGTTCACCCGAGGCTCGCAAGAGCAGGGCGGGCTGCACACCAAGGAAGACTTGGCCGAATGGAAAGTCCACATCGAAGAGCCGGTCATGACGACCTACAAAGACATCGAAGTCTACAAGCTCACTCATTGGGTCCAGGGACCGGTGTTGAATCAAACGCTCAACATCCTCGAAGGCATCGACGTGAAGTCCATGGGCTACAACTCGAGCCGCTACATACACGCGCTCTATCAGGCGATGAGTCTCGCCTTCGCCGACCGGGATTTCTACTATGGCGATCCGTACTTCGCTCCCAAGGAGCCTATCGAAGGACTGCTCTCGAAGGAGTATGCGGCAGAAAGAAGAAAGCTCATCGACTGGGAGAAGAACGATGTCGACGCGAAGCCAGGGGATCCCTACCCGCACCAAGGCGGTACGAATCCCTACCTCGACTACCTCGAGGCCTGGAAGAGCAAACCGCCGGCCACGGAGGAAGACGAACAGCTTTTCGAGGAAGGCTTCTACGCTGGCACGACTTCCATTCAAGCCGCCGACGAGGAAGGCTGGGTGGTCTCGGTCACACCGAGTGGCGGATGGAACCCTGCCTGCATCGCCGGGCGGACCGGCATCGGCATGAGCCAGCGGATGCAGAGCTTCGTGCTCGACCCGCGCATCAACCCCTACAACGTCCTCGAGCCGGGAAAGCGCCCGCGCGCCACCTTGACACCAAGTCTCGCTCTCAAGGACGGGAAACCTTTTCTCTCGTTCGCAGTGCAAGGTGGCGATTCGCAGGATCAAAATCTGCTTCAGTTCTTCCTGAACGTCGTGGAGTTCGGCATGAACGTCCAGGAGGCGGTGGAAGCGGCGAACTTTAACAGCTACCAGATGCAGAGCTCGTTCGGTGCCCACGAATCGCAGCCAGGACGTTTGCGGCTCAACGAGTCCATCCCTCCGTGGGTGCGGGAGGAATTGTCGGCGATGGGCTACGAGCTCGATTTTCGCGCGAGGACCTCAGGTCCCATCAACGCCATTTTCTTCGACTGGGAACACGGAACGATGTGGGGCGGCGCGAGCAACCATGGCGAAGACTACGGAATAGCGTGGTGAGCATGAACTTTATCGCGCCGTATCTACATCCACGACGGGCACGTGCATGCTTTGAGCGCGGGCCAGCGCCACGACGTGATCGACATCGAGGATCCGACGAAACCATACCGCGTAGGTCGCTTCGCGCTCGGTAATCCGGATCGCTCGATTCACGATTAGTGCCGCTGCACAACGGCCCCCAGGTGCTGAAGCTCGGCCTCGAATAGGCCTAGACTCCCATCTGGATCAGAATTTCGTGTTTATAAGTCGCTGGGAGGAGGGTGCCGATTTTTTCGTCGTCGGATGCGAGACGCCCTCAACGGTCGAGCGCCAAAAGGCATGACGTCGAGAAACGCCGTCACTCGTTGTCGTCCAGAGCTCGTTGGACCAACTCGCTCGTCAACGGCGCGGCTTCGTCGGACACTTCGAAAACGGGAAACTGTCTATCGACTTTCCCTCGTCGGGCCAGCTGCGAGATAATTTCGCCAATGGTCTTTTCTTGGACAATTGCCAAGTGCCGAGCGGCCTCAAGGACGTCATCGTCGATCTTCAAAGTGGTTCTCATTACTCGGTGAGCTTAGCAAAGCTGATTTGCTGATGTCACGGTGTCTAGATGTCAGCGGGTTGTTGCGAATTCCGTTTCTATGAAACTCAGCGTGACGAGAGTTGTTCAGGTCTTGAAGACCGGTTCGACGGCGTTAGGCAAGGATGTCGTGCACGACGCGTCCGTGCACGTCCGTCAACCGGAAATCGCATCCCTGGAATCGGTCGGTCAGCTGCTCGTGATCGATGCCGAGTAGATGCAGGATGGTCACGTGCAGGTCGTGAACGTGCACACCGTTCTCGACGACGGAGTAGCCGATGTCATCGGTCTCGCCGTACGACAGGCCTGCCTTCACGCCGCCGCCAGCCATCCACATCGTGAACGCTTCGATGTGATGATCGCGGCCGATCGCGATGCGGACTTCGCTCATCGGGGTGCGCTCGGATTGTTCAAAGGGATAGAAATGCCTATCTTTATGACGTCTTCTACGGTACTGTCAAGTTGGCGCCGCAAGCGCGGCACGGGCCCCAACATAGTGCGGATCAACCCGGCTCTGCTGCCCACATCTAGGGGTCGGATCGGCTCCACTCCCTCAACTTGACAGTACCGCCGCCGATACCGCTGTTATGGTCAGCAGCAACGACAGGACCTCGATGACACGAGAAGGAAGCGTCATGGCTTGCTGCCGAGGATATTAGAGCTTGGGACACTCCTGTTCGCGCTCGCGCTTGCGTGCTTGCTCGGGATATAACACGCCTATGGTTTTGCGCACGATGGTACTGCTAGCCCTCGCGATGGCGGCGCCTCCGCCGGCCGACTGGCAACCGCTCTTCGACGGACAAACCTTTGCCGGCTGGTGCGGGGCCCTCGAGGAGGAGTGCGCAGAGGGCCGCGACGGGATCCCCGCCGAGCACTGGGTGATCGAAGCCGGCGCGATCCGCAAAGTCGCGAGGGGCACCGTTCCGACCGCCGCAGACGGGCAGCCTCTCGAAGGCGGCGACATCATGACGATCGCGACCTACGAGAACTTTGAGCTGGAGCTCGAGTGGAAAGTCGCTCCCGGCGCGAATAGCGACATCAAATACAACGTGTCGGAGGCGATGTCGACAAGCTCGCCACCCCAGCACGCCGCACTCGGCTTCGAGTATCAAATCCTCGACGACGACCTGCACGCCGACGCGCAAAACGGCCCGAACCGCACCGCGGGGGGGCTTTACGACTTGGTCGGCCCGGCGGCGGGCAAACGTTTGAAGCCCGTCGGCGAGTTCAACCACACGCGCATCGTCTTCGACGGCACCCATGGCGAGCATTGGCTCAACGGGATGAAAGTGGTCGCGTTCGACCTCGAGAGCGAGGCCTTCGCCGAAAAGTTCAAGAAGAGCAAATATCTCTCGGTTCCAGGTTTCGCCGACAAACGGAAAGGACACATCGTGCTCCAAGATCACGGAGACGACGTCTGGTTCCGCAACATTCGGATCCGCGAGCTGCCCAGCAGGCTGATGAAATAACGCCTCTCCTGCCATTTCAGTGGATCCTCTCGAGGGTGAGACCGCCACAGTTTAGGTAGACGAGACTGATGAGAGCTTCGGCAGAGTGGAGTCCAAAGCTGCGGTGGCTCAGCGGCCGGATTTTGTTGTTCATTCCTTCGAGTCGGCCGTTGCTGAGTCTCCACGTGACCCACGCGATGACGCCATCGAAGTGGCTGCGGATCATCTTCGCCGCGCGTTTGACGGGCTCTATCCTCGAGCTCATAGCGCGCCGCAGCCATCCTCGGAGAAACTTCTTGGCCCATGTCTCGGTTTTGTAGGTGTAGAGGTCCATGAAGTCGTCGCGCAGAAGCATGGCGCGGTAGAGGCGACGATTAGCTCGCACCTGCTCGCGGAGCACCCGTTTGTCTTTCGCGCTGCGGTTGTGTTTGGCCTTGAGAAGGGGAAACTTGGTGTTCTTGAGGTTGCGTCGGCCCTCTGTGCCAACATCGCTGAGACACTTCGCCCCTTGAAATTAGTGTAGAGGGCGGAGGAGGATCAATGCATGAGTATGTTGATTGAGAGAGAGACCTCGGCGGGATCGGAGGGAGCCCGTAGGGCGACTGGAGATCCCGCCGGCCGCGATGCGGCGGGGGTCCCGGATCCCGAAGTGAGCGAGCAAGCGAAGCGTCGACGCTTTACCGCGGAGTACAAGCTGCGGATAGTGCGTGAGGCCGATGCCTGCAAGGGTGACGGTGACGTTGCTGCTCTTCTGCGTCGAGAGGGCCTGTACTCGTCGCATTTATCGAGTTGGCGCCGCCAACGTGACGAGGTCGCCAAAGCGGGGTTGGCGTCGAGAAAGCGAGGCCGGAAGGCAAAGGCCGAGGATCCACGGGTCAAGGAGCTCGAGCGCGAGAACGCCCGGCTCCAACGTCGCCTGGCTCGGGTGGAGACGATGTTGGAGACCCAAAAAAAAACCTCCGAATTACTGGGGATCCCCCTGAATCCACTCGACAGCTACGAGAACGACTGATGGTGGCGGCCGAGGAGCTGGCGGGGCAGATTGGGCAGACGACGGAAGCCTGCGAGGCTCTGGGTGTGGCTCGTTCCACGCTGTATCGCAGGCGCCAGGTGACGCCCGAACCGAAGCGGCGTCCTCGGCCGCACCGAGCCCTCGACGAGACTGAGCGCGAGGAAGTCCTCGGGGCCTCGCACTGTGAGCGGTTCGTCGACAAGGCGCCCGCCCAGGTGTGGGCCACGCTTCTGGACGAGGGAACCTACCTCTGCTCGATTCGCACGATGTATCGGATTTTGGAGGAGCACGGCGAGGTCCGAGAGCGCCGGAACCAACGGCGCCATCCGAACTACACGAAGCCGGAGCTGCTGGCCGAAGCGCCCAACCAGGTTTGGTCGTGGGATATTACGAAGCTTCGTGGCCCCGTCAAGTGGACCTACTACTACCTCTACGTCATCCTCGACATCTTCTCCCGCTACGTGGTTGGCTGGATGCTGGCTCACCGAGAAAGTGCGGCGCTCGCGCAACGCCTCATCGCCGAGAGCTGTCGCAAGCAGGACATTGAACCCGACCAGCTCACCCTTCACGCGGACCGTGGCAGCTCGATGAGAAGCAAGCCCGTGGCTCTGCTCCTGGCTGACCTCGGAGTTACCAAGACCCACTCCAGACCTTACGTCTCGAACGACAATCCCTACTCCGAGTCCCAGTTCAAGACGATGAAGTACTGCCCTCAGTTTCCGAGCCGTTTTGGTTCCGCCGAAGACGGCCGGCTGTTCTGCGGCGGTTTCTTCGACTACTACAACTACGAGCACCGGCACTCAGGAATCGGCTTCATGACGCCGGCCGACGTTCACTATGGTCGCGCCGAACAGCTCACCACCGCTCGGCGCCAGATCCTTCTCGAAGCTCATCGGACTCATCCCGAACGCTTCGTTCGCGGAACGCCACAACCTCCCGTTTTGCCTCCTCAGGCTTGGATCAACCCGCCGACGGAGAAAACGACGCTCCTGAATGCCGCACAAGCCACTCTCGCGGCGGCGTCCATACCTGGGGTACCCCCTTTTTCTGCTCCACGAAACGAGATCTCGATCGATGCAGATGTGGACCGCACCGGCGCCACGAGCCTCCCGACGCTAATCGAGGCTCACTAAATGCAGCTCGCGAGTGTCTCAAAGTTGTTGACACGTACCGCGGGCAGTCCCTTTGAGCTCGCGCACCAGCTCGCGCTGGGTCTTATCCACGGCCTCGTTCAGATGCTTGACGATGTGGAAGCGGTCAAAGATCACCCGTGCCTGAGGAGCCTTTTTGCCGACGACAGTTATGTACGGCTCCCACATGTCCATGCTGACCGCTTCGAGCTCCGCGGCTCTTTGTGGTCCGAGCTTGCGGAAAAACCGCAGCAGCGTCTTGGCCTTGCGCTCCTTTCCCGCCCAGACGACCCGGCCGCTGAGATGGTCTATTACCACTGTTAACCCTAATCGCAAATAAACGTCACCGTGTCTGAGGTCTTTGGCCCCGTGAATAGCACCTTTTCCAGGTTCTGCATACACCGTGCAGAATCACCTATAGTGGCGGCGAGCGGGTGCCCCAGCACGAGCTTCTCGCCTGCGCCCAGTGCGGCTGTTTCGCGTTTTCGTGCTTCGAAGATTTTGCGATTAGGGTTAAGTACTTGTGGCGTTTGCGGTAGCTGATCTCGTCCATCCCAATCACCCGCAATCCATCGAGCTCGCGCCGCTCATCCCGCTGCTCGGCAACCACTCGCTGGATGATCCGTCGCACCGAACGCCACGTCACTCGGAAATAGTTCGCTACGGCGCTGACGTCCGTCCTCTGTGCCAGCCACGCTACCTCTTGTTCGGAGCTTTTGGTAAAGCGGCTTCCCTTGTCGGCCCAAGGCACCTTTTCTCTGACCACTCCACACCGCCGACATACCACTCGTCGGATCGAGTAGCGAAGATAGGTCCGGACTCCGAACAGGTCCAAGTGCCGCCAGTAGCGATTGTAGCGATCTTTGTTCTTGCGGACCTTTCGTCCGCAAATCCCGCACAGAGGCTTCCTCCTCCGTGGTACTACATCCACCACCACTCTGGCTTTGTCCGCCTGGAAGTGGAAACCTCGGGCCCACAGGCCTTGCAATCCGATGAGCTTGTTGACTAACGTAGTAACGCGCATCGCGGGAACGCTCTTTTCTCTTTCGGAAAAAAAGATTCTAGCGTTCTCGCCGATGCGCATCTACACATGGCTTACCCTCTCAACCCACGGGCCTCACCAAATGCCACTGCCCCTCAGCGGGAGACGAGGCTGTGGGAAACGCCCCCACGGTTCTGGTCGTTCAGACCTTGCTCACGACTGAGTTCTCTTCGAAGCCTGGAAGGGCGTTTTCCATAGCCTCCACTAATCGAGCCCCCCCTTCCTTATTCCATATGAATTAATCTTTCTTGTATATATACCAGGAGGGGCCTGTGGGCGCTCGTGGGAAACGCGAAGCGTTTTCCAAGCGATTGTGGAAAACGCCGCTCCACGTTTGTACGTGCTCACAACCTTTCCCTAAACGCCTCTCTCGCCCGGAGTTTCCGGCGTTTTCCACAATCGCGGCAGCGTCCATAGGCCATGCCCTCCAACATAAATCAGATCCCCCGAAACGACAGGAGAACCGAAATAACTACGATTCAGCCTGCGCTCGGTCTACTCGGAGCGAGCACGGCGTGAATGCGCCGACGACGGCCCGGCGAGCTCGGCTGGAAAGAAGAGAGAGCGAGCATTAAGCAGTAGAGGAGGAACGACATGCATCGCAGAACATTCCTTGCGACGACCGCTGGTCTCGTGCCCGGCCGTGGTGCGAGCGCTAACGATCACATCTCAGTAGCCGTGATGGGCGTCAACGGACGCCGGGCCGTCCTGGCGAAGACGTTCGCCGCCCAGCCGAATATCGACGTCCGCTACATCTGTGACGTGACATGCGGGTCACAGAAAAAGTTGTCGCCGGAATGTCCAAGGCCAAAGGCGTCTCGGACTTCCGCCGAGCGCTCGAGGACAAGGATGTCGACGCGCTCGCCATCGCTGCGCCCGATCACTGGCACGCCCCGGCGACCCTTCTCGCGCTCGACGCGGGTAAGCACGTCTACGTCGAGAAGCCGTGTGGACACAACCCGCGCGAAGGCGAGCTCCTCGTGGAAGCCCAGAAACGTCACGGACATATTGTGCAAATGGGCAACCAGCAGCGCTCGGCACGGACGTCGATCGAGATCATCGAGGCGATCCATAACGGCTTGATCGGCCGGCCTTACTTTGCACGCGCGTGGTACGCGAATACGCGCGGCCCGATCGGTCACGGGAAAGTCGCGGAGGTCCCGGAAGACCTCGACTACGACCTCTGGCAAGGCCCGGCGCCGCACACGCCGTATCGTGACAACGTCGTGCACTACAACTGGCATTGGTTCTGGCGCTGGGGCACGGGCGAGATTTGTAACAACGGCACGCACGAGATCGATGTCTGCCGATGGGCGCTCAACGTCGACTACCCCACCCGCGTCACTTCCGCGGGCGGGCGCTATCACTTCGACGACGACTGGGAAGCGTATGACACGCAAGTCGCCTCCTTCGAGTTCGACGACGGCAAGACGATTACGTGGGAAGGACGAAGCTGCAACGGCCGTCCTATCGAAAATCGAGGCCGAGGCGCTTCGATCCATGGCGAAAAAGGCACGGTCGTTCTCGACCGCAGCGGCTACGTCGTCTACGACAACGACAATAACGAGATCAAGAGCAACCTCAACGAGGCGAACGAAGGCGCGCTCGATACGCGAGGCGGCGGCGGCATGACCGCGGCACACATCCTGAACTTTTTGGAGGCCGTCCGCGGCAAAGAAAAGCCGCGCGCGCTGATCGACGAGGGACACAAGAGTGTGCTGCTCTGCCACCTCGGCAACATCGCCCAACGCACCGGCCGTGCGTTGCAGTGCGATGCGAAGACGGGACACGTCGTGGACGACAGCAAGGCGATGAAGCTCTGGAGCCGGGAATATGCTTCAGGATGGGCGCTCAAAACATGAAGCGGCGTGAGTTTCTGAGCGCTGCGGTCGGTCTGGCCCTGGCGCGAACGTCGCGAAAGTCGCGTAGTTGGCATCTCGGCGCCGCGAGCTATTCCTTGCGCAAGCTGTCGCGCGCCGACACGATCGAAGCTATCCGCACGCTCGGAACTCCGTACGTCAACATCAAATCGTTCCATCTTCCTTACGAGACTACACGTGCGGAGCGCGCCGCCGCGCGCGCGGAGTTCGAGAAGGCCGGTCTGACGATCGTGGGCGGCGGGACGATTTACCTGGAGGAAGAAGACGACGACCATATCCGCTTCCACTTCGACTACGCGCGCGACAGCGGCATGCCGCTCATGGTCGTGGGCGCCACCACGAAGACGCTCCCGCGCATCGAGCGCTTCGTGAAGGCGTACGACATCCAGGTAGCCGTACATAATCATGGCCCCGAAGACCCGCACTTCCCCGGCCCCCAGGACATCCTGCCGCATATCCGCGACATGGACCCGCGCGTCGGCCTTTGCGTGGATGTCGGGCACACGGCCCGCACGGGGATCGACGTCGTCGAGGCCATTGCCCAAGGCGGCGATCGCGTGCTCGACCTGCACATGAAGGATCTGCGTCAGCTCGACGTCACAGAGACTCAGTGCATCGTTGGAGACGGGGCGATGCCGGCGAGAGGCATTTTTGGTCAGCTCGACGAGATGGGCTATGCGGGCTACGTCAACTTGGAATATGAGATCGACGCGGAGGCGCCCCTTCCAGGGATGAAGAAGTCCTTCGCTTACATGCGCGGCCTGCTGACGTCGTGAGCTGGCTGTTTGCGCTTGTCGCCGCCCTCGGCTTGGGCGCGGGATCGGCTCAGTGGCAAAGCTCGCGCGGGCTCCCAGCAACGGTCAAAGCCGTCAAACCAAGCATCGTCGGCATCGGTACGTTCCACCCCACCCGTCAGCCACAGGCCCAACTGCTCGGCACAGGTTTCGTCGTGGGCGACGGACATCACGTGATGGCGAACGCCCACGTCTACCGCGCCGCCGTAGAAGATGAGAGCGAGCGCCACGGTCGCCCCCCGGAGGATTTCATCGTTGCCTTCAGAAGAGACGGCGACAACGTGAGCTATCACCACCTCGTCAAAGTTTCAGAAGATACGGAGCACGACCTCATTCTTTTGAAGCTCACGAACGAGACGCTCCCCCCTCTCACGTTGGGCGACGACGCCAAAGTCGAAGAAGGCCAGAGCCTGGCGTTTACCGGCTTTCCCATCGGCTCCGTACTCGGCCTCTACCCCGCCACCCATCGGGCTATGGTCGCCTCCATCACGCCCATCGTGCAGCCCATGCCCAGCGGACGAGCGCTCGACAACGCGACCATCAGCCGTCTGCGCGAGACCTACACCGTGTTCCAGCTCGACGCAATCGCGTATCCGGGTAATAGCGGAAGCCCGCTTTACGACCCCGAAACAGGCGAGGTCTACGGGATCGTCAACAGCGTCTTCGTGAAGACGACGAAGGAGCGCATCCTCGTCGAGCCGAGCGGGATCAGCTACGCGATACCCATTCGATACGCGAAAGGCCTGCTCGAAGCGGCGAACGTGTCGTTGCGGTAGCGATCTCTGGAAGTTATTGCAAATAAGCGATTTTTCTCTTGCATTCGCCACTCATTTACACTAGACTTCCACCAGAATAACGTTCCTCCCACAGAACATCACTCGCAAAACGTTCTCCTCCCAAATATTCAATTAGGAGGATTTTATGTGCGTTCTGACGTCCGACACCGGGCTCGAGTCCGGTCTTTCTCTCGACGAAATCGAATCGCGGCTCGTGGAGGCCACCCATCGTCACCATCTCGAGGAGCGCAACATGGCCTATTGGCTCCTCGAGGCGGATCGGCGCTCGCTCTACAAGAAACGAGGATTTTCCTCTATAGGGGACTACGCGATGGAGCTCATCGGTGTGAAACCGCGGAAGGCTCAGTATCTCGTGTTCATCGCCGACCGATTGGAGAAGCTTCCTGTCATTGCGGCAGCGTTCAACGCCGGGGAGCTTCCGTGGACGAAAGCGCGCGAGATCGTGCGCGTGGCTACACTGGAGACGGAGCAAGAGTGGCTCGAAAAAGCGAAGAAGCTCTCGAACCGCGATCTCGAAAAGGCCGTGCGCAAGCACGAGGGTACAGGTTCGGGCGAGTTCGTGACCTTGACGATATCGATGCCCGTGGAGCTCCTGTCTGTGTGGCACGACACGTACGAGCTGGCCGAGCGAGTGAGCGGCGCGGAGCTCGAAAAATGGCAAGTTCTCGAGCCGGCCTTGGCGGAGTTTATGAGCACGTATCTCGCCGCGGCGGAAGAAGACCAACGCGCCTTGTTCGAGACCGAAGACGAGAAGGGTCTTTCCTACGAAGTGAGAGATGCTGTTTTCACACGCGATGGCTATCAATGTGTCTTTCCAGGCTGCTCGATGCGCAAGACGTTGGACCCGCATCACATCCGATACAAGAGTAGGGGCGGCACCGATGACCCGAGTAACATCGTCTCGCTCTGTCGCATCCATCACGCGCTGATCTATAAGGAAACGTGCTCGGTGACCGGGAGGGTGGGCGTCGATCTGAAGTTCGAGCGGCCGCAACTGTGGTGGCGAGCCGCAACCGCTGACCAGACTGGATGAAGACGCGGGCGAAACGGGTCATCGCTGGCCCCAAGTCCTACCTGGGGCAAAGAACCTGCTTTTTACGATCCGAACCGGAGAGGGCTCGAAGATCGTGGTGAAGTCTCTCGAGACGGGCGATAGGAAGGAGATCCTTCCAGAGGCGGCGAGAGCAACCGATGCTCAATACGTGTCGTCCGGCCACCTGCTCTACGATTACGAATCGACGCTGCTTGCTGCACCGTTCGACGTTGACGCGCTCGAGATCACAGGGCCACCTTTCGTAGCCGTCGAAAACGTCTACACCTCGATTGGCGGCGGTCTCTCACTCACCGCCATATCCGATTCAGGAACGCTCGCATTTGTTCCAGCACCCGCGGTCCGCCCGATCACAACCGTCCAAACGCTCGGCGCCGATCGCTCATGGCAGGAGTTGAGTGGTCTCGAAGGAACCCATCGCAATCTGGCTCTATCCCCGGAGGGTAGTCGGCTAGCCGTCCAGATGTTCGGAGCTGCCAGTAGCGAGATCTGGCTTTATGACATAGCGCGATCGTCTTTCGTGCCCCTTGTGCGGGAGGGTCGCTCGAACGCCTTTCCCTTGTGGTCGCCCGATGGAACGAAAATCGCATTCGCAGCGGGCCGCTCCGGCGATCCACCTCGGCCTTTCTGGATTTCCGCTGATGGAAGCACGAAAGAAGAGCCACTCGTGGAAGCAGGAATAGACGGTCGTGCGCCACGTTCGTGGACGCCGGACGGACGCACTTTGGCCTACGGTCAGGGTAACGAAATTGTCATGCATTATCTTGACGGGGACGCAGGGCGTTTCTCGGGCCCGTTCTACGGAACGTTCCCGCGCTTCTCCCCCGACGGTCGCTGGCTCGCCTATGTATCCGGACGATCGGGGCGCGACGAAGTCTACGTGACGTCTTATCCTACGGCAGGAGCGCGGACGCCGATTTCTACGGATGGTGGCACCGACCCCGTTTGGTCTCCCCGACGGACGCGCGATCTTCTATCGCACCGCAAGCCAGATCCTCAGGGTATCTCTGAGCGAAGCGATGGTTGCAGGTACTCCCGAAGTCTACGTCGAAGCCGAGGTCATTGATTTCGACGTCTTCCCCGGCCTTGAAACCGGCGCCTCCAGACTAGCCTGAAGTTCCTTGGTCGAATGAACCCACTGACAGTGTGAATCCCCAATGATTACGCGTCTTTAGGGACGCCGAGAGGCTAATTTTGGGATGCAATATGTAGGCATGTCTAAAGCCTTTTATGATTTGATATATATTGATACATAGGCTATTATGGTGGGCATGCATATCCACATCATCCCCAATCGCAACTCTACCCCCGCGGTCCTGCTGCGTGAGTCCTATCGGGTGGGCGGAAACGTCCGCAAGCGCACGCTCGCTAACTTGTCCAAATTGCCCATGGACGCAGTCGACGCCATCCGACGCATTCTCAAAGGGGAAAAGCTCGTCTCGGTTGAAGTCGCCTTCAAAATCGTCGAGAACGGCTCCCGGCACCATGGCCACGTCGACGCGGTGCTCAGCGCCATGAGACAGCTCGGTTTCGAAAAGCTCGTTGGTTCTCGACACTCACCAGAGCGGGATTTGGTCGTGGCCATGGTAGTCGCCCGGATCCTCGAACCGCAGTCGAAGCTGGCGACTAGCCAGTGGTGGCACACAACCACACTGCCCGAAATCCTGGGGGTGAGCGATGCCCGCGAAGACGATCTCTATACCGCCATGGACTGGGTTCTCAAACGCCAGGAGGTCATCGAAAAAAAACTCGCGGCGCGCCATCTCCAAAACGATGGCCTGGCGCTCTATGACCTAACCTCAAGCTACTTCGAGGGTGTGAGTTGTCCGATCGCCCGCCTCGGATACGACCGTGACGGCAAGAAAGGCAAGCTGCAGATCAACTACGGTCTGCTGACCAACGAACACGGCATCCCCGTGTCGGTATCGGTCTTTGAGGGCAACACGGGCGATCCCAAAACGCTGTTGCCTCAGGTAGAAAAGGTGCAAGAGCGCTTCGGCATCGAGCAGTTTGTGATGGTGGGCGACCGCGGAATGATCACCCAGACCCAGATCGACGAGTTGCGGGAGATGGACGGTGTCGACTGGATTACCGCTCTGCGTCCCGAACCGATTCGCAAGCTCATCAACGATGGGGTGCTCCAGATGGGGCTATTCGACGAGCGGAATCTGTTTGAGGTGACGCACCCGGATTTCCCCAACGAGAGGCTGGTCGCTTGCCGCAATCCGGAGCTGGCCGAGAGGCGGCGTCACAAGCGCCGTGCTCTGCTCGAAGCGACCTGCAAGGAGCTGGAGAAAGTTTGTCGGATGGTCGAGCGGCGCCGTTTGCAGGGCAAGGAGGACATCCGTGCTGCAGTGAAAAAGCTCCTCAACAAGTACAAGGTCGGCAGGTACTACAGGCTCGACATCCGTGACGACGGTTTCGACTTCGAGCTAGACGAGACAACGATGGATGCCGACGCCTCGCGCCTCGCCAACGGCAACTCTGAGCTCGCCAACAAACGGCTCCAGCGGTGGAAGCGACACATGGGGACGATCGCTAAGCAGTTCGGAGGGATTCGCCAACGGATCGGGCGGGGTCAGCTGCATGGTAAAGATAAAATCGGTGTGCGGGTAGGCAGAGTTCTCACAAGTACAAAGTCGGCAAGCACTTCAAGCTGGACATTCGCGACGACAGCTTTAGCTTCGAAATCGACGACACAAAGGTCACTGCGGAAGCTGCCCTTGACGGCATCTACGTGATCCGCACCAGTCTTGCTGAGCAGCGGATGAAAACCGACGACACAGTGCGCAGCTACAAGTTGCTGACCCAGGTCGAGAGGGCGTTTCGTTCCTTCAAGAGCATGGACCTAAAGGTGCGGCCGATTCGTCACCGGCGCGAAAACCGAGTCCGGGCGCACGTCTTCTTGTGCATGCTGGCCTACTACGTCCTGTGGCACATGATGGAGGCTTGGCGGCCGCTGCTATTCTCTGACGAGGACCAGCAGGCGAAGGCCAGCGTGACCCGGTTGCTCCGGCGAAGCGCTCCGAGGCCGCCCTGCGCAAGATACAAACCAAGAAGCTTGACGATGGGAGTCGAGCTTCCAGCTTCCGCACGCTGCTGCGCCTTCTCAGCAACATCGTCCGAAACAAATGTCGGCGACCGGAAGCCGGACCCGACGAGCCCACCTTCGATGTCACGACAACTCCGGACTCGAAACAGCAGAGAGCCTACGACCTGCTCAAAGGTATCACCGTGTAGACAGAAGCCAGCACCATTGATTCCAACTATCTCATTGGATCAACACCGGATCTTGGCTTTTTCAGCCAGGAACTTCAGACTAGATGGCCCTCGACGCGCGAACCCGTCCATGACCTGCTGGGGCTCGATGGGTGACAACGACGCATAGGGCTCGAGCATGATGTGCGCGTGCGCATCGACGACCGTCATCGCCACAGCTCGCGCGCGTTCTCGCCCAGAATTTGCCCGCGCGCCTCGTCGGTCGCCTCACACCCCACGTTCACGGAGGGGTGCGATTCGGGCCAGCGATGCAAAGTCCCGGTCGCGGTGAAGGACGGCAAGATCGTGCCGCATGGCACAAGCAGCAATCAGGCAGTCGACGCTCGATCGGATGGTAAGCCCTGTCCGCCGCGCGTTACGGTACAACGCGACCGCTTCTTCGAAAACTTCCTGCACGAGCGGAGATTCCACGATTGGGAAAGCGAGCACAGCATCCCGCGCGAGGCGGAAGGCGCTGTCGTTTCGAAAACCCTGCAGCACCTCCTGAACCACGGGAAGGCATGTCACGATTTCGTCGAGCTCGAGCTGCGATTCCAGGTCGAGGCGGCTCGGTCTGGCAAAAACCTCGATCCACACCGACGTGTCAACGAGAACCACCGTTTTTCCTCTGATCTTCGTCCTGTCGCATCTCCGCGAGACTTCCTTCCCACAGCCCCGAGCCGGCCAGCTCAAGGATGCGCCCCGCCTTGGCTCGTCGCACGAAGTCGGTGAGGGCCCGCCCCACGGCCTTCGAGTAAGTTCTCTCCCCGCTCAAACGGAGTACCTCCTCGAGCAGCTCTGCGTTAAGCACCAGATTTGTACGTTTCATATATTTAGTGTATCACGACAAAGAAATGGGAGGACAGCGCTGGCACGGGCCTCCCACGCACTCGAAAGTGAATAACCAGCAGTAGTACGATGGCGCGCGCTCGCTTTGTCCGAACGGCTGGCACGCCAGCCCAAACGAATTTGAAAGGATGGATCGATGACACTTCCCTACCTACGCAGGGGCGGCGGCAGAAAACGCCACCGCCATCACCATCCATCCCATGCAACGCCTGCAACTCTCGTAACGCTTGCGTTTCACCTCACGCTCACCGCGGGGCTGCTGTCGTGTACTACAACGGGACCGCGGGAAGGTTCGGGGGAAAGGCCCCCTACATCGTCATCATCTTCACCGATGATCAGGGGTACGGCGACCTCGGCTCTTTCGGGTCGGAAACGATCCAGTCGCCACGGCTGGACCAGTTGGCCAAGGAGGGCACGTGCTTTACCAGTTTCTATGTACAGGTGGTATGCGGACCATCGCGCTCGGCTCTCCTGACGGGCCGATATCCGATTCGCAGCTGGGGCTGGAACATGCCGGCCAGTGAGATCACGCTGGCGGAACAACTCAAGACGGTCGGCTACGCAACCGGCGCCGTCGGCAAGTGGGATGTCTCGAACCGGGCGGCGATCCTGGACCGAATGCCGAATGCCCAGGGCGCTTGGAAGTTCACGTTCTCCAAACATGCCGGATAGCGGAGCTTTGCCGCTCGCAGTCGTCGAGAAAGCTTACGCTGTTCGCGGGCGGTCCACTCGGCATCGACCAGGAGTCCCACACGTTCCTCGAAGCTCAGCTCCTTGTATTCGCTCGAGCTCAACTGGGTTTCGAACGCGGACACCAAGCCGAACAACTTCATGGCGTTCATCTTTTCGGTTCTCCTGTCGTTTCTGGGGATCTGATTTGGGCGCGAGGGTATGGCCTATGGACGCTGCCGCGATTGTGGAAAACACCGGAAACTCCTGGAGAGAGAGGCGTTAGGGATGGGTTGTGAGCAGGTACAAACGTAGCAGCGGCGTTTTCCACAATCGCTTGGAAAACGCTTCGCGTTTCCCACAAGCGCCCACAGGCCCCTCCTGATATATACAAGAAGGATTCATTCATTTGGAATAAGGAAGGGGAGGCATCGATCAGTGGAGGCTATGGAAAACGCCCTTCCAGGCTTCGAAGAGAGCTCAGTCGTGAGCAAGGCCTTGAACGATCCGGACCGTGGGGGCGTTTCCCACAGCCTCGTTTCGCGCTGCGGGGCAGTGGCATTTGGTGAGGCCTGTGGGTTGAGAGGGTAAGCCATGTTTAGATGCGCATCGGCGAGAACGCTAGAATCCTTTTTCGGCAAGAAAAAGGAGCGTTCTCGCGATGCGCGTTACCACGTTAGTCAACAAGCTCATCGGATTGCAAGGCCTGTGGGTCCGAAATTTCCACTTCCAGGCGGACAAAGCCAGAGTGGTGGTGGATGTCGTACCACGGAGGAGGAAGCCTCTGTGCGGGGTTTGCGGTCGAAAGGTCCGCAAGAACAAAGATCGCTACAATCGTTACTGGCGGCACTTGGACCTGTTCGGTGTCCGGAGCTATCTTCGCTACTCGATCCGGCGAGTGGTTTGTCGGCGTTGTGGCGTGGTCAAAGAAAAGGTGCCTTGGGCCGACAAGGGGAGCCGCTTTACCAAGAGCTTCGAACAAGAGGTAGCGTGGCTGGCACAGAGGACGGACGTCAGCGCCGTAGCGAACTATTTCCGAGTGACGTGGCGTTCGGTGCGACGGATCATCCAGCGAGTGGTTGCCGAGCAACGGGATGAGCGGCGCGAGCTCGATGGATTGCGGGTGATTGGGATGGACGAGATCAGCTACCGCAAACGCCACAAGTACTTAACAGTGGTAATAGACCATCTCAGCGGCCGGGTCGTCTGGGCGGGAAAGGAGCGCAAGGCCAAGACGCTGCTGCGGTTTTTCCGCAAGCTCGGACCACAAAGAGCCGCGGAGCTCGAAGCGGTCAGCATGGACATGTGGGAGCCGTACATAACTGTCGTCGGCAAAAAGGCTCCTCAGGCACGGGTGATCTTTGACCGCTTCCACATCGTCAAGCATCTGAACGAGGCCGTGGATAAGACCCGGCGCGAGCTGGTGCGCGAGCTCAAAGGGACTGCCCAGCGCAACCTCAAGAACACCAAGTTTCCCCTTCTCAAGGCCAAACACAACCGCAGCGCGAAAGACAAACGGGTGCTCCGCGAGCAGGTGCGAGCTAATCGTCGCCTCTACCGCGCCATGCTTCTGCGCGACGACTTCATGGACCTCTACACCTACAAAACCGAGACATGGGCCAAGAAGTTTCTCCGAGGATGGCTGCGGCGCGCTATGAGCTCGAGGATAGAGCCCGTCAAACGCGCGGCGAAGATGACCCGCAGCCACTTCGATGGCGTCATCGCGTGGGTCACGTGGAGACTCAGCAACGGCCGACTCGAAGGAATGAACAACAAAATCCGGCTGCTGAGCCACCGCAGCTTTGGACTCCACTCTGCCGAAGCTCTCATCAGTCTCGTCTACCTAAACTCGTTTCGAGCTCGCGTGCGTGCTCCAGCTCCAGCCAGGGCTCACGTAGATTTGGCTGTGGGTTGATCGTTTTTCGCATTTAGGGCTGGTCTCCTTTGGAGTTAAGTCATTTAGAATCGGATGTTTTCAACGACACGATCCTAATCGACACCCCCTCAGAAGACTAGCCCTAAATTTGCGATTTCTCCTTTTTTCTCAATCCCTTACAGGCTTCAGGACGGGTACTAGACTAGTTCCTGTCCAGAAACACCATAACTTGTGGTGTGCGAGAGACCTATCGAAGATGTGGGTATTGTACGTTTTCGAAAGGGGCTTCGTGGGGTTGAGAGCGAATGAAAATCTTGGACGAAACGAGAGGCGAATTGTTAGCAATCCATGGCTATAAGGGGCGGAAGAGTAATAGTTGTTATCGTAATAAGTGTCTTGCCATCATCAGTAGGTTGCAGGTGATGATGGAACTCCATACGTACGATTTAAAAGAAGGCAATGAGCGCCATGTGCATCGGTCGAGACCAAAGACTCGTTTCAAGAACGAAATGACGCCTTCGATTCCGCAGCGAAATCACCGCAGGCGTTGATAGACCCAGGAACTCTTGACCATATCGGTCACCACGAAATGAGCCTTGGTAAAGGCAACATCTTCAACTCCCTTGCCTTTGATGGCTTCCAAGTTTGCCTTTGAAGAAAACGCGCCATCGTAGGCAACCTGGCGCGGGGCCCGTTCGTAGAGTTCGACTTGACGGTCGATCATGGTTTCCGCGAGAGTTGAATCGGACGGATTCCCATCCAAGATCATGCAATCCAAAATCATCGAGGACGAGCCACCAGTCATACACACCTTGTGGCCGTAGAGAGTCTCGCGCCGGTCTTTGCGAATAATGTCGGTGTGTTCTTCGAAGATAGAAACGACCTTTTCCTCCGCAGGCACACGCTCTTCGTCGATCACTCGGCGTTGGGTTTGGTTGATGACTTTCTTGGTGAGGACGAGAAAGTGCTCAAAATCCGCGGCGATCCTCTCCGCGCTCGCTCGCTTCACCGGCTCGGTCAAGCCCGACTCTTCCAACTGTGCTGCAACGCGTTGAGCGGAGCGATAGGTTTCTTCCGTCACCTTCAGTAGATCTCGATAGACGCGACGCCTTTGTTGCTTATCCTTCGCGTTCAGAACTCCCAGTCGACGTCTCTTCGCTCGACGCGTTCGATTGCCGAAGACCACTACTGTACCCAGCAGTTCGCGAGCTCGGCACATCACGCGAGTGAGAACCCGAACACAGTCATAAAGAAGCTCGGAGTCTGTAGGCGGATGAATGTTTGATTCCACTACCGTGCAGTCCACTCGTACTTTTCTTCCCTTTTCGATCCCAGCATCCTCGGCAACGCTCACCAGCTCTCGGTTGATCTGCTCCAGCGTTTCGAACTTCACGGCTTTGATGTTTGCTGCTAGGGTCGACTTCGACGGGGTCGGCTCTATGATGCCGAGCTGGCAAAACTTCCGATAGCTTCGAGAGTCTGCCAAGTGAAACGCCAGCTCCCGATAGGTGAACTGATTCAGCTGCTTCACCAACAACGCCCGGAGAACCTGCTCCGCGCTCATTCCCCCACGACCAACATCGCTCCCTGCCGGTGGGGTGACCGACCTTAGGTCTTGCAGTACCAGCTCATTGAGCTTAGGATGGGCATCGAGTAGCGACGAGATCGTTTCGAGTTCGCGTGCGTGCTCCAGCTCCAGCCAGGGCTCACGTAGATTTGGCTGTGGGTTGATCGTTTTTCGCATTTAGGGCTGGTCTCCTTTGGAGTTAAGTCATTTAGAATCGGATGTTTTCAACGACACGATCCTAATCGACACCCCCTCAGAAGACTAGCCCTAAATTTGCGATTTCTCCTTTTTTCTCAATCCCTTACAGGCTTCAGGACGGGTACTAACTAGTTCCTGTCCAGAAACACCATAACTTGTGGTGTGCGAGAGACCTACCGAAGATGTGGGTATTATACGTTTTCGGAAGGGGCTTCGTGGGGTTGAGAGCGAATGAAAATCTTGGACGAAACGAGAGGCGAATTGTTAGCAATCCATGGCTATAAGGGGCGGAAGAGTAATAGTTGTTATCATAATAAGTGTCTTGCCATCATCAGTAGGTTGCAGGTGATGATGGAACTCCATACGTACGATTTAAAAGAAGGCAATGAGCGCCATGTGCATCGGTCGAGACCAAAGACTCGTTTCAAGAACGAAATGACGCCTTCGATTCCGCAGCGAAATCGCCGCAGGCGTTGATAGACCCAGGAACTCTTGACCATATCGGTCACCGCGAAATGAGCCTTGGTAAAGGCAACATCTTCAACTCCCTTGCCTTTGATGGCTTCCAAGTTTGCCTTTGAAGAAAACGCGCCATCGTAGGCAACCTGGCGCGGGGCCCGTTCGTAGAGTTCGACTTGACGGTCGATCATGGTTTCCGCGAGAGTTGAATCGGACGGATTCCCATCCAAGATCACGCAATCCAAAATCATCGAGGACGAGCCACCAGTCATACACACCTTGTGGCCGTAGAGAGTCTCGCGCCGGTCTTTGCGAATAATGTCGGTGTGTTCTTCGAAGATAGAAACGACCTTTTCCTCCGCAGGCACACGCTCTTCGTCGATCACTCGGCGTTGGGTTTGGTTGATGACTTTCTTGGTGAGGACGAGAAAGTGCTCAAAATCCACGGCGATCCTCTCCGCGCTCGCTCGCTTCACAGGCTCGGTCAAGCCCGACTCTTCCAACTGTGCTGCAACGCGTTGAGCGGAGCGATAGGTTTCTTCCGTCACCTTCAGTAGATCTCGATAGACGCCACGCCTTTGTTGCTTATCCTTCGCGTTCAGAACTCCCAGTCGACGTCTCTTCGCTCGACGCGTTCGATTGCCGAAGACCACTACTGTACCCAGCAGTTCGCGAGCTCGGCACATCACGCGAGTGAGAACCCGAACATAGTCATAAAGAAGCTCGGAGTCTGTAGGCGGATGAATGTTTGATTCCACTACCGTGCAGTCCACTCGTACTTTTCTTCCCTTTTCGATCCCAGCATCCTCGGCAACGCTCACCAGCTCTCGGTTGATCTGCTCCAGCGTTTCGAACTTCACGGCTTTGATGTTTGCTGCTAGGGTCGACTTCGACGGGGTCGGCTCTATGATGCCGAGCTGGCAAAACGTCCGATAGCTTCGAGAGTCTGCCAAGTGAAACGCCAGCTCCCGATAGGTGAACTGATTCAGCTGCTTCACCAACAACGCCCGGAGAACCTGCTCCGCGCTCATTCCCCCACGACCAACATCGCTCCCTGCCGGTGGGGTGACCGACCTTAGGTCTTGCAGTACCAGCTCATTGAGCTTAGGATGGGCATCGAGTAGCGACGAGATCGTTTCGAGCTCGCGTGCGTGCTCCAGCTCCAGCCAGGGCTCACGTAGATTTGGCTGTGGGTTGATCGTTTTTCGCATTTAGGGCTGGTCTCCTTTGGAGTTAAGTCATTTAGAATCGGATGTTTTCAACGACACGATCCTAATCGACACCCCCTCAGAAGACTAGCCCTAATTTGTGATTTCTCCTTTTTTCTCAATCCCTTACAGGCTTCAGGACGGGTACTAGCTAGTTCCTGTCCAGAAACACCATAACTTGTGGTGTGCGAGAGACCTATCGAAGATGTGGGTATTATACGTTTTCGGAAGGGGCTTCGTGGGGTTGAGAGCGAATGAAAATCTTGGACGAAACGAGAGGCGAATTGTTAGCAATCCATGGCTATAAGGGGCGGAAGAGTAATAGTTGTTATCGTAATAAGTGTCTTGCCATCATCAGTAGGTTGCAGGTGATGATGGAACTCCATACGTACGATTTAAAAGAAGGCAATGAGCGCCATGTGCATCGGTCGAGACCAAAGACTCGTTTCAAGAACGAAATGACGCCTTCGATTCCGCAGCGAAATCGCCGCAGGCGTTGATAGACCCAGGAACTCTTGACCATATCGGTCACCACGAAATGAGCCTTGGTAAAGGCAACATCTTCAACTCCCTTGCCTTTGATGGCTTCCAAGTTTGCCTTTGAAGAAAACGCGCCATCGTAGGCAACCTGGCGCGGGGCCCGTTCGTAGAGTTCGACTTGACGGTCGATCATGGTTTCCGCGAGAGTTGAATCGGACGGATTCCCATCCAAGATCACGCAATCCAAAATCATCGAGGACGAGCCACCAGTCATACACACCTTGTGGCCGTAGAGAGTCTCGCGCCGGTCTTTGCGAATAATGTCGGTGTGTTCTTCGAAGATAGAAACGACCTTTTCCTCCGCAGGCACACGCTCTTCGTCGATCACTCGGCGTTGGGTTTGGTTGATGACTTTCTTGGTGAGGACGAGAAAGTGCTCAAAATCCGCGGCGATCCTCTCCGCGCTCGCTCGCTTCACCGGCTCGGTCAAGCCCGACTCTTCCAACTGTTCTGCAACGCGTTGAGCGGAGCGATAGGTTTCTTCCGTCACCTTCAGTAGATCTCGATAGACGCCACGCCTTTGTTGCTTATCCTTCGCGTTCAGAACTCCCAGTCGACGTCTCTTCGCTCGACGCGTTCGATTGCCGAAGACCACTACTGTACCCAGCAGTTCGCGAGCTCGGCACATCACGCGAGTGAGAACCCGAACACAGTCATAAAGAAGCTCGGAGTCTGTAGGCGGATGAATGTTTGATTCCACTACCGTGCAGTCCACTCGTACTTTTCTTCCCTTTTCGATCCCAGCATCCTCGGCAACGCTCACCAGCTCTCGGTTGATCTGCTCCAGCGTTTCGAACTTCACGGCTTTGATGTTTGCTGCTAGGGTCGACTTCGACGGGGTCGGCTCTATGATGCCGAGCTGGCAAAACGTCCGATAGCTTCGAGAGTCTGCCAAGTGAAACGCCAGCTCCCGATAGGTGAACTGATTCAGCTGCTTCACCAACAACGCCCGGAGAACCTGCTCCGCGCTCATTCCCCCACGACCAACATCGCTCCCTGCCGGTGGGGTGACCGACCTTAGGTCTTGCAGTACCAGCTCATTGAGCTTAGGATGGGCATCGAGTAGCGACGAGATCGTTTCGAGCTCGCGTGCGTGCTCCAGCTCCAGCCAGGGCTCACGTAGATTTGGCTGTGGGTTGATCGTTTTTCGCATTTAGGGCTGGTCTCCTTTGGAGTTAAGTCATTTAGAATCGGATGTTTTCAACGACACGATCCTAATCGACACCCCCTCAGAAGACTAGCCCTAAATTTGCGATTTCTCCTTTTTTCTCAATCCCTTACAGGCTTCAGGACGGGTACTAACTAGTTCCTGTCCAGAAACACCATAACTTGTGGTGTGCGAGAGACCTATCGAAGATGTGGGTATTATACGTTTTCGGAAGGGGCTTCGTGGGGTTGAGAGCGAATGAAAATCTTGGACGAAACGAGAGGCGAATTGTTAGCAATCCATGGCTATAAGGGGCGGAAGAGTAATAGTTGTTATCGTAATAAGTGTCTTGCCATCATCAGTAGGTTGCAGGTGATGATGGAACTCCATACGTACGATTTAAAAGAAGGCAATGAGCGCCATGTGCATCGGTCGAGACCAAAGACTCGTTTCAAGAACGAAATGACGCCTTCGATTCCGCAGCGAAATCGCCGCAGGCGTTGATAGACCCAGGAACTCTTGACCATATCGGTCACGGCGAAACCTTGAGCCTTGGTAAAGGCAACATCTTCAACTCCCTTGCCTTTGATGGCTTCCAAGTTTGCCTTTGAAGAAAACGCGCCATCGTAGGCAACCTGGCGCGGGGCCCGTTCGTAGAGTTCGACTTGACGGTCGATCATGGTTTCCGCGAGAGTTGAATCGGACGGATTCCCATCCAAGATCACGCAATCCAAAATCATCGAGGACGAGCCACCAGTCATACACACCTTGTGGCCGTAGAGAGTCTCGCGCCGGTCTTTGCGAATAATGTCGGTGTGTTCTTCGAAGATAGAAACGACCTTTTCCTCCGCAGGCACACGCTCTTCGTCGATCACTCGGCGTTGGGTTTGGTTGATGACTTTCTTGGCGAGGACGAGAAAGTGCTCAAAATCCGCGGCGATCCTCTCCGCGCTCGCTCGCTTCACCGGCTCGGTCAAGCCCGACTCTTCCAACTGTGCTGCAACGCGTTGAGCGGAGCGATAGGTTTCTTCCGTCACCTTCAGTAGATCTCGATAGACGCCACGCCTTTGTTGCTTATCCTTCGCGTTCAGAACTCCCAGTCGACATCTCTTCGCTCGACGCGTTCGATTGCCGAAGACCACTACTGTACCCAGCAGTTCGCGAGCTCGGCACATCACGCGAGTGAGAACCCGAACACAGTCATAAAGAAGCTCGGAGTCTGTAGGCGGATGAATGTTTGATTCCACTACCGTGCAGTCCACTCGTACTTTTCTTCCCTTTTCGATCCCAGCATCCTCGGCAACGCTCACCAGCTCTCGGTTGATCTGCTCCAGCGTTTCGAACTTCACGGCTTTGATGTTTGCTGCTAGGGTCGACTTCGACGGGGTCGGCTCTATGATGCCGAGCTGGCAAAACGTCCGATAGCTTCGAGAGTCTGCCAAGTGAAACGCCAGCTCCCGATAGGTGAACTGATTCAGCTGCTTCACCAACAACGCCCGGAGAACCTGCTCCGCGCTCATTCCCCCACGACCAACATCGCTCCCTGCCGGTGGGGTGACCGACCTTAGGTCTTGCAGTACCAGCTCATTGAGCTTAGGATGGGCATCGAGTAGCGACGAGATCTGTGTAGGCTGGTCTAGCCTTCTCTAGGTGTTGGTGAGATGTTTGCGGGCACGCGCCTTCGCCAAGCGCATGATGTGCTCGATCTGAAGGTAGTGATCGAGCTCGGAACGCTCGTCTGTACTGAGTTCTGAAGTCTTCTCCGACTCGATGAGCTTTGTCACACGGTCTCTCAATTCCTCAGAAGGAACGAAATCCACTACACTCTGGGAACTCGTCCCGGAGGCGATGAAGTCGATGATCTCCTCATAGACCGTGCTCATAAGGAAAGCATAGCCGACCAGGACGTGTTTTTCCAGAACACCGTCGACTATTTCCCGCGCCAAATCCGCTCACGGACGAAGGGAAGGCGCGATCGATCCCCGCTTCATCCATCTCCCGCAAAAGCTCGTCGGCGATGACACTTTTGCGAACACCCTCTCCGATGTGACAATGGCTGTCGATAATGATGGTCATGACGCCTAAGCAATTAGGCCGACCCGAAGGCGCCCGTCAAGAATGAATCTGCAGCCGATCGACTGGGCGATCCTTACGGCCCTTTTCGCGCTCCCGCTGGCTGCGGCCTGGCTCTCGCGCAAGTACATCAAAGGCGTCGCAGATTTTCTCGTGGCTTCTACGTGCTGGTTGGACTGTTTGTTCTGCTGCATCTCGCGGTGGGCGTTTACAACTTCCGCTACGACGTCCCGATGGAGAGCTGGCGATCGTTCTGGCCGACCTATCTCTACGTCATGTTCGGTCTCGGGGCGATGTTTCTCGTGTGGATCACCATCGGCGGGTTTCGAGATTTGTTTCGGCTCTTCGGAAGCCTGCGGGTCGAAGTCGTCGACAAGCTGGACGACGGCCGTTAGCACCGAAATTCCGCGCCTGCTCCAGCACGCCGACATAGTTCTCTAAACGTGGCCACAAGTCGTATTCTTAGGCCGTGTTTTGGCCAGATATGGAATTTCGCGGCGGGGAGAACGTTTCGTCATGAAAGTCGTTCTTGCGGAAAAACCCTCCGTCGCTCGGGACATCGCCCGCGTGCTCGGCTGCCGCACGAGGGCCGACGGCCATTTGACCGGAAACGGCTATGCCGTCACCTGGGCCTTCGGCCATCTCGTGGAGATCGCCGAGCCCGCCGCGATGAATCCAGCATGGGCGAAGCCCTGGAGAAAAGAACAGCTCCCGATGGTGCCTCCGCGGTGGATGTACGAGGTCACGAAAGATGGACAAAAGCAGTTCGCCGTCATCAAGAAACTGCTGAACGCTCCAGATACCGCCGAGATCATCGCCGCGACCGACGCCGGACGAGAAGGTGAGCACATCTTCAGGCTCATCTATCAACGCTCGGGATCAAAAAAGCCCGTGAAGAGACTCTGGATCCGCTCCCTCACAGATGAAGCCATCCGCGAAGGCTTTCGTTCCCTCGAGCCGTCGGAAGCGTTCGACGCGCTGGCCGCAGCGGCCAGGTCCCGCGCGCATGCGGACTGGCTCATGGGCTTGAACTTCACCCGGGCCTACACCGTTCACAACCGGCAGCTTTGCACCGTCGGACGTGTCCAGACACCGACGCTCGCGCTTCTCGTCAACCGCCACCACGCAATCCGAAACTTCGTACCCCAGACCTATTACGAAGTTCTCGCCGTACTCGAGCCCGGCTTCATCGCGAAGTATGTCGGGAAGAACAAGAAGACCCGCATCGATGACAAGTCTCTTGCGGTGCGGGTCTTCGAGGACATCGCCGGCGTGCCGTTCGCCGAGGTCACGAGCGTCGAAACGAAGGACACGAGGACCCACGCCCCGGCTCTCTTCGACCTTCTCACACTCCAGAAAGAAGCCAACAAGCGCTTCGGCTACACCGCCACCGCGACGCTTCAGATCGCTCAGTCACTCTACGAGACGCACAAGCTCCTCTCGTATCCCAGGACGGAATCCAGGCACCTCTCCCGTGACATCGTTCCCGACCTGCCAGCCGTCATCGACGCCGCTCGGCACTCCTTCCCCGAGGCCGCCGCTCTCGCCCAAGCGCGTTTCCCGACGTTGAAGCTTCCGAAGAGCTACGTCGATGACACCAAGCTCACGGACCATCACGCCATCATCCCTACGCCGCGCAACCCACGAGGACTCCATCTCTCGGATAAGGAGCAGAAGATTTACCGCTTGGTCGTCGCCCGTTTTCTCGCCATCTTTCTGCCGCCGCTCGTGAAGGCCGAGACCACGGCTTTCTTCGCCATCGGCCCGCACACGTTCCGGGCGACAGGCTCCGTCGTGAAGGAGCCCGGGTGGACGACCGTTCATTCCGCGAAGCCCGAAGGCAAACAGCGCAGCAAAGCCACGGACGACTCCGACGACGAGAAAGCTCAGAAACTTCCTCCCCTCGAGAAGGGCGAGCGCTGTAGGAAGAGCTCGCAGTCTCTCGAAACCCGGGTGACGAAGCCACCCAAACCACACACCGACGCTTCGCTTCTCGACGCGATGAAAAAAGCGGGCGCTTCCATCGATGACGAAGACCTCGCGGCGACCATGAAGCGCTGCGGGCTCGGCACTCCCGCTACCCGGGCCGCCATCATCGAGCGGCTCCTCAAAACCGGCTATATCGAACGAAGCAAGAAGGAGCTCCTACCGACCGGCAAAGGCATCGACCTCATCGCCCAGGTCCAAGACGAGCTCCGTGACCCAGCCCTCACAGCCCAGTGGGAGCAGCGCTTGAAGGACATCGAAGAAGGAAAGCTCGCCGCCGAGGCCTTCGAGGCCGATATCGTCACTCACCTGAAGTCTCTTCTTCCGAAAGTTTTTGCGGCGGCTCCCCTTGCCGACCTTGCCGGGGCGCAAGCGGTCGGCCTTGGAACGTGCCCGTTGTGCCAAGAAGGGATCGTTCGCGAAACGCCAAAGGCTTACGGATGCAGCCGATGGAGAGAAGGATGCTCTTTCACCATCTGGAAGAGGATCGCCGGCAAGACGATCACATCGACGCAAGCCCAGCAGCTCCTCGACCACAAGAAGACGAGGAAGCTCAAGGGGTTCAAGAGCAAGAAGACCGGGAAGAAGTTCGACGCGGCTCTCGCCCTCGACGAGAAGAGCTTGAAGGTGCGATTCGTTTTTGAGTAGCCATGCAAGTCTGGATTCGTGTCTTCCTTACGGCCGCTTTCTCTTCCGCTACTACGGCCCACGCCGTTGGGGCGTGAGCGGTTAGTCAAACTCTGGAGAGGAACCTCTCTCGCGTGCCAGAAGGCAAGCACCTCAACGGTTTCGCTGGGATCGTCAACCGAATAGTAAAGATAATAGTGGATTCGGTTGAGATAGATCCGGCGGGACTGAATAGAATCAGGCGGGTCGGCCATTTTCCCAATTCTTGGCTGCCGAGCAATGAGGTCGAAGGCACGCGCGAGGTCATCGGCCAGTGCGTCCACGGCGCCACGTCGGTTACGTTACCACCAATCGGCTGCTTCGCGGATCTGACGAGCAGCTGTCTTGGAGACCTTAACCCGGTAGATCAATCCTCGGTCTGGCTTCGGAGTTGTTCGAGTAGGTCGCCACCCTCAACAAAGTCGCCGCGCTCAATTTCTTCGTGGGCTCTCAGGAGCTCTGCCTCCTGTTTTGGCGTTAGAGAAAATTCCTCGGACTCCGGAACCATGACGGTGACGCTGGCTCCCTCTTCGAGGGCTACTCCCGATATCTCGACCTTCCCGTCAACAACTTTGCCAGTGAGGATCTTCATGTCACCTCCATTATACCTTGAGCGGCAACCCAGCGGTGTTCGTTGTCGAACGTTGTACGAGCTACAAGAAGGCATGGAGTCGGGACGGCTGACGGCTCGCGCCATCACTGAGATGTATCTGGCCCGTATCGAGGCGCTCGATCGCCAGGGACCGGAATTGCGGTCCATCATCGAGACCAATCCCGAGGCCCTTTCGATCGCAGACCAACTGGACGCGGAACGCCAGTCCAGCGGACCGCGCGGTCCCCTTCACGGAATCCCCGTCGCCATCAAAGACAACATCGATACGCACGATCAAATGACCACCACCGCGGGCTCTCTGGCGCTCAAGGGATCGATCCCTCCGCAAGATTCGTTCGTAGCTCAGAAGCTGCGTGAAGCGGGCGCCATCATCTTGGCCAAGGCCAACATGAGTGAATGGGCTTATTGGCGAGGATTCAAAGCTTCCAGTGGCTGGAGCGCACGCGGCGGGCAATGCCGGAACGCTTATGCGCTCGATAGGAATCCGTGCGGATCCAGCTCCGGCTCGGGCGTGGCGGCCTCCGCCAACCTTGTCGCGCTCGCCATCGGAACCGAGACCGGTGGGTCCATCA
Source organism: Candidatus Marinacidobacterales bacterium (assembly GCA_965197495.1). Classification (GTDB taxonomy): domain Bacteria; phylum Acidobacteriota; class Vicinamibacteria; order Marinacidobacterales; family SMYC01; genus SMYC01. Next base: position 5,445,192 of record OZ240210.1, on the reverse strand, counting down.
TGTGTCCTTCTTCGATCAACGGCATCGTCGGTATCAAGCCGACCGTCGGTCTTTGGAGCCGTTCCGGTATCATCCCCATCTCGCACTCACAAGACACGGCCGGGCTGATGACGCGAACCCTGAAGGACGGCGCCGTCCTCCTCGGCGCGATCACCGGTGTCGACCCGCGAGACGAGGCCACCGCGGCGAGCGAGGGCAACTCCCACACCGACTACACCCAATTTCTGGACCCGGACGGATTGAGAGGCGCGCGCATCGGCGTCGCACGCAACTTTCCCGGCTTCGACGAGCGCGTCCTCGCAGTGTTCGACCAGGCCGTCGAAGACTTGAAAGCTGCCGGGGCCGAGGTGATCGACCCGGCAAACATTCCCAGTATGGACAACGCCAACGTGTTCTCGGCGCTCCCAACGCGGGTGCTCAACTATGAGTTCAAAGCCAACATCAATAAGTATTTCGAAAGTCTCGGGGCGAATGCGCCCGTGAAGAGCTTGAGCGAGCTCATCGCCTTCAACAACGAGAACCGCGATCGCGAGATGCCATTCTTCGGCCAGGAGCGCCTCATTTCGTCCGAAGAAGCGGGGCCACTCACCGACTCCGTTTACCTCGAGGCCCTCAGCACCATACAACGACATGCCCGCACCGAAGGCATCGATGCCTTGGTAAAGGAGCACAACCTCGATGCGATCGTCGCACCGACGAGGGACCCGGCTTGGCTGACCGACCACATCATGGGCGACCGTCTACAAGGCGGCTCGAGCGCCGGGCTGGCCGCCATCGCCGGCTATCCAGACATCGCGATCCCCATGGGATTCGTGTCCGGTCTGCCGGTCGGCATTTCCTTCTTCGGGGCCCGGTGGAGCGAACCGACATTGCTGAAAGTTGCCTACGGCTACGAGCAGGCGACGAACCGCCGACAGGCACCGACGTTCGTAGCGACGCTAGGATAGGCGGGGCGTCTTCAGTTCAAGACATCGAATAGGTGCGTGTACTTCACGATGAAGCTTCGGCTCTGGGGGCCGATGCGAAAATCACCCAAGCCTTCCGTGTCGTTATACACGACGAAGAGCCCGGTCCCGGCCGTGTTCAGCCAGCTGAAGCGCACGTTGACGGACCAGACGTCGCTCTGGTCGTTGTACTGAATCAAGGATTGCAAGTTCACGAAGGGCGTAAAGCTGTAATTGACACGGAATTGCCCCAAGTTCGTGACGAATTCGCCTTGGGGCAGATTCACGTCGTTATAGGACCACGTCAAGCTCGTGTTGAGCTTTGCGCCGCGGCGGAGTTGAATCGTGGTCCCGGTCGACACACGGTCGCCCGAGAAGAAGCCGCCCGCATCTAGGCTTCCACGGTATGAGAGCCACGTGCTTTCATCCGTGTTCCAGCGCCACCCGAGCTCTGTAAACTTGTAGATCCCCACAGGGATGATCACGCCGGGCGCGATCTCGAAAGGCTCCGTAAGCCCTTCCCGGTTCAGGTTGACGGCCGGGCTGAAAAACGCCCCGCTTTCGAAGTCTACGTGCGAGTCGAGATGGAGCTGCTCCGTTTCCTTGAAGCCTTCAAAATCCCAGAAGCTCCGATAGGTCGCGTGAGGACGCAGCTCACGGAGCCAGGACACGGACGGCGTCCGAATGTTCTGGATATAGCTGGACTGAATCGTACGGTAGTCCTTGCGCACGAGAAAGCCGACTTCTGGATTGAACTGATCGCCGACCTCGGTGTACTCGACCCACCACCGTCCCCAGAGCTTGCGAAACTCGCCGAAAAAATCCGCGGCATGCTCCCTCCCCGTAGCTCCGGGAGTCTCCGTGCGTGCCGCCATGCCGCGAAAGGTCCAGGTTTGACCGATGCCGAGAGTTCCATCCACGCCCCAGGTACGGTTCCAGTCACCTCGCCCCCGAGATCGCCCGTACCCATCCGGTTGACGAAGAGCGCGCCGATGCTAGAGCGGCTCGAAAGCTCGCGGCGGACGGCCGCGACGGTGAAATTGTTCGCGGGCGTGACGCCGTCCACCGCATCCGTTTGCATGTTCATCAGACCGATGTTGTAGTGCCCCGACTTTCCGCTCAGCCTCGCGCCCGCTTTGATGGGGACGAGCTCGCCGGACGGGCCGATACCGATGCGGCGGCTGAAGAAAAGCTGGAGCGTGCGACTCCTGAAATCTCCGGTGCCCATCGCGAAGGTGCCGGCGTTCTCGAGGAAGAAGCCACGCTTCTCGGGAAAGAAGAGGTTGAAGCGAGTGAGGTTTACCTGCTGATCGTCCACCTCGACTTGAGCGAAGTCGGTATTGACCGTCACGTCGAGGTTCAACGCGGGGGTGACGCCGAACTTCGCGTCGATGCCGAACTGAGCGTCGAAGTCCGAGGACGTACTCGTCGGGAAGTCGCGGTTCGCCGAGGACAGCGCGTACGGGGTCACTTTGAAGTTTCTCGGCGTCGCGAGCTCGAGACCGTTCAAATCGCCCGCGGAGGATAGGCGGTAGAGGTTGAAGATGCGCGAGACAGGAGACCAGTACACTTGCTCGCGCTTTCGTCGAATGTTGCGCTGAAAGTTTAGCCCCCAACTCTGCGGCTTCCCCGATCCGTAGCGAAGCGTCCGCAGCGGGATGGCGAACTCCGCCATCCATCCCATCTCGCCGATATGGGCGCGTACGGTGAAGCTCGCGTCCCAATTGAGATTGAAACCGCTCCCGGACCCCGTCTGCGAGCGCTGACGGCTGGACGTCTGCCCGCCCCCACCTTCCTTGCTGACCTGACCGTCATACTCGATCCCGGCCGGGTTGGTGCCGAAAACAAATCCGTTCTGGCGGTCTCGATAGGTATCGAAGACTATTTGAAACGAGTCCATATCGTTGAGGCCCGCATCACGCCGGCTATCGGTGACGACGATGCCGGACGGGTCGCGGTCGTAGCAGATCACACCAACATAGATGAAGGTCTCATCGTAGAGAATGCGGACTTCGGTCTTCTCCGTCGCAGGCTCCCCTTCGAGAGGCTCGGCCTGAATGAAATCTGTGAGCACCGGAGCGGTAAACCAAACGTCGTCGTCGACAACGCCGTCGATCACCGGCGCGCCATCAACTTCGGCGACTTTGGTGACTTTGGCCGCAAAGGCCTCGCGGCGCTCCACTTCCTGCGCCGCCTGCAATAAAAGCGAAGAGGCAACCGACAGCAAAGCGGCGAGGCCGAGGCTTCTGGCGAGGGTCATGGCGTCGGCCATTCTAACGAAACCGTCTCGCAAAAGTGGCCATCGCGCCCAATCCTCGCTAAACTGTTCTCATGGCCAAGAAAAAGGACGACGCTTTGCACACACTGAAGACCTCCGCCAACAAGGTCTGGCTCGCAGGCCTCGGGGCGCTGGCTCAGGCAGGAAAGCAGGGCGACAAGCTTTTCAAAGCGCTCGTCAAAAAAGGAAAGAAATACGAAGACTTGATCCCTACTTCAGGCGATGTCAAGGATACCGTCGACGCCGCGAAAAAGCAGGCTAGCGAGACCTACACCAGCATGGAAGCCGCGTTCGATCGCCAAGTCGCGAACGCTCTCAAACGCGCGGGCGTGGCCCGCCAGAGCGAGGTCAACGCATTGAAGAAAGAAGTCGCGAAGCTGAAGCGCGAGTCGGAGGGCAAACCCGCCAAGGCGAAAAAAGCAGCCACCAAGAAGAAAAAACCGGCGGCTAAAAAGACGACCACCAGCAAGAAGAAAGCCACCGCGCGCCCGAAGAAAAAGAAAGCCTGACGTCTAGTCTTTTCGATCCACGACATCTGCGACCCACACGTCACCGATGTCCACCTCCAGGTGAAGTAGATGTAGCGACCGTCGGTGGCGAGCGCGCGCACCCCTAGCGCACCGAGACGTCCTTCGAGTTTTGTAACCGCGCGCTCCACTTTCGTCTCTGGATCGATCACCCAAACGTTACCCGCGCCGTTATCGATGTGGCTCACATAGAGGCTCCGCCCGTCCGGCGAGAAGCGTCCGAAGCCACTTGATGTCGTTCCGAGCGACTCTGGTTCTCCGCCGTGGGCCGGGATGCGCCAGGGTCTTCCACCCGAAAAAAAGACGACCCATTCTCCATCTGGCGACCACGTCGGATGACGCTCGCCTCGCGGCTCCGTCGTTAGCCGCTCGATCTCGCCGGAGGCGACCGTCAACAGCCAGATGTCCGCGTTGCCGCTTCGCTCGGAGTCGAACGCGATCCGCGTGCCGTCAGGCGACCACGTCGGGTACGAGTCACGCGCCTCGTGCGTCGTGAGCTGACGCGCCGCGCCACCTGCGGCCGGTACGACCCACAGGTCGCGGTTGCCGCTTCGAAAAGCGTAGAACAGGATCTCCTTGCCGTCGGGCGAGTAGTCGGGCTGCCAGTCGGGCGTCGGATCCGTCGTTAGCGAACGCATCTCGCCTCCGGAGCTCGGCAGGATCCACAAATTCGGCTCGCCGGAGCGGTCCGAGCTTACCGCGAACTCGGTGCCATCGGGAGAGACATCGACAAACTCGACATCCGCCTGATCGTGAGTGATCCGCTCGGCATCGTCCCAGGTGGCGACGCGATCTTCCAGTATCGGCACCCGCCACACGTTGGAGATGTACCTTCCTTTGGAGTACGCCACTCTTCCCCCGTCAACGGAAAAGTTCGCTGACAGGATTTCGAGGCCCGTCGTCATCTGCGTCGGTTCGCTTGCGGGCTCGCCATCCTCTTTCAGTCGCTGGATCCAGAGATCGCGCGGACCGCCTCGGTTCGACACGTAAGCAAGAGTGCGGCTCCCGTCCCGCCAAGCGGGGCTCCAGACGTTCGTCACGCCGTCGGTGATCTCGAACTCTTTGCCATCGGACACGCGCAGCAAAACGAGCTGAGTGACTTGAGCGGCCAGGTTCCCCCGTGCGTGGATGAAGGCGAAGAAGCGGCCGTCCGGCGACCAGGCAAGATCGAAAATACCCTGTGAATGCTGCGGGACAATGCGATGCGTGTCTCCGGTGCTCACCGACAAGATCTCGATATTGTTTCCCACCTTGTACGCGATCTCTTGGCCGTCGCGGGACCATTGCGGTCGGTTCGGGCCGGACGCGGTCCCGCTCAAACGTCGGGCGCCTCCAGCCAGCGCGGGCATGACGTAGATGCCGCCGTCGTTGCGGGTGGACCAGAAAGCGATCTGACTTCCATCGGGCGACCAGCTCGGAAAGCGGTCGTCGCCAACGTGGTCGGCGGTGCGGTTCAATGGCTGTTCGCTGCACACCTGCGACACCCAGACATCCCAATTGGCACTGAACCAGCTCGGGTTTGTGGACGCCGAATAGGCCAACGTCTCTCCATCCGGAGATCACGCAGAGTGGTCTTCCACACCGACCGCCCGTGTTACAAGAGTAGGGTTTGCAATCCGTGGAGTCCCTGCAGGAGCGCTGCCGTCGCCGCTCAAAAGTACCGCCGCCACGACGACAGCGGCGACCGCCGCAACCACCCAGGGTGCCCTGCTGCGACGAGACGTCTCTCCAAGTTTGGTCCCGCGGAGAGCCGTGGCTATTTCTCGCGCATGGTTGTAGCGTGCATCGACATCCTTTGCCAGACAGCGATCCAGGATCGGCTGGATCGACGCGAGCATCGAGGGCAGTCGAGGAGCAGACGCGTTGATGATGGCGCTTAATGTTTCCGGAGCGCTCGGTCCTCCGAACGGGTTGGCGCCGGTTAGCATTTCATAGAGAACGATGCCGAAGCTGAAGAGATCCGACCGGTGGTCGATTTCCACGCTGCGCGCTTGCTCAGGTGACATGTAAGCGACCGTGCCGAGCATTGTGTGGGTCTTGGTCGCCGTCTCTGCTTCGCTTCCCGTCTCGAGAAGCTTCGCGATGCCGAAGTCGATGATCTTCACCCGTCCGTCCTCGAGGATCATGACGTTGGCCGGCTTCAAGTCTCGGTGAACGATATTCCTGGCATGTGCCGCGCTAAGGCCTTCTGCTATGTCGATCGCGATCTCGACCACGCGCTCGGTGGAAAGCTACCTCGTCGCGATAAGCTCGCTGAGCTTGACGCCGTCAATGAGCTCCATAGCAATGAAGATGAGACCGTTCGCCTCGTCGATTTCGTATACGGTCGCGATGTTCGGGTGGTTGAGCAGGGCGGCTGCTTTCGCTTCACGGATGAAACGCTCACGCCGATCCGAAGATTCGATGGCGTCCGCGCGGATGACTTTGATCGCGACGTCGCGGCCGAGCTTGTCGTCGCGGGCGCGATAGACCTCGCCCATCCCGCCTTCGCCAATGGCAGAGAGAATCTCGAAATGGCCGAGCTTGGTGCCAAGCGTCAAGGGCATGACTTACCCGGCATTCTAACGACAGCGAGGACTGAGTGTCGAATGCCTGCGCGCTATGAGGGCCAAGCTTCGGGTGTTCGCGGGCTACTTCAGCTTTACCGCCGTACCGATCGCTACGATCTCGGCCGCGAGCTGCATCACCATGGACGTGCCGATGCGTACACCCACGACAGCATCGGCGCCGAGCTCGCGCGCATGCGCCACCATCCGGTCGATGGCCTGCTCACGGCTCTCGGCCATCAATTTCGTATAGTCCTGGATCTCGCCGCCGAGCAGGCCTTTGATCCCCGCCGTGATGTCTCTACCAATATGACGGGCGCGGATCGTGTTGTCCCGCGCGAGGCCGAGCACAGCTACGATCTCGCGGCCAGGGACGGTTTCGCAGGTCGAGACAATCATCGTTTCACCTCCTTGTAGGGATCGTGGCGCCATGTGCGTATACGCTCGCGGACGAGGCTCACCAGCAATAGCGCGAATCCAGCGGCGAGAGACGCGGTGCCAATCCTAACGACGAGCGGCGCGGACGCGTCGAGCCAGAGGTTGGTCGCCAAGTGCCACAGGCCGAATCCAATCAGAAGCGTCACCCCGAAAGTGAAGAACAACCAGCCGAGCCCTCGCTCCATGCGGTTATAGATGGAAAGCCAGTACCGGTCCCAGAAAACATCTGGCAAGGTATCGATTTCTCGTTTCATCGCTTCGGTCACTCCTTCCAGTTCTCTCATCTCCGTGAGCTCGTCCCGACATTCCGAGCAATGCGAGAGATGGCTTTTCAAACGCTCCGCCTCGTCGGGGGTGAGCTCGCCGTCGAGGTAGCCCGCGAGTAGAGGCTTCCAAGTTTCACACGACATTTTTGAACACTTCTTTCAGCCGCCGGCGCGCGTGATAGAGCCGCGACATGACGGTACCTCTTGGTATGCCGAGCGTCTCCGCGATCTCGGCGTAGCTCATGTCCTGAAAGGCCTTCATGACGAGAATCTCCCGGTCCGCCTCCTTCAAGCTCGCCAGCGCTTTTTCCATCGCGAGCCGGAGCTCGGGCGCGAGCTCGGGTCGCGCTTGCGTTTCCGGAACGTCCTCGAGCACGATCTTGGGACGCCGACGCCGCAAATAGCTGAGACAGACATTGCGCAAAATGGTCAGAAACCACGGATAGAAGGACCGCGTCTCGTCGAAGCGAGCCATCGCACCGTAGGCCCGGAGGAAGGCTTCCTGCGACAAGTCCTTCGCTTCTTCCGCATCCCCCACGATCCCGAGCGCGAAACGATAGGCGCGGGGCCCGTATCGACGGACGAGCGGCTCGAAAGCCCTCCGGCGCCCGGCCTTACAGCCCTCGATCCAGTCAGCTTCCGTCGCGTCCATTACCTGTAATACGCCACAAGGAGGCCAGATATTCAACTTGATTCAAAATTCGGAGTAGAATTTCTTCATGAAGCGGTTCTATCTCTTGGTCTCCCTGATGCTCGTAGGAAGCGCTGCAGGCGAGAACTGGCCCCAATGGCGCGGCCCGCGCGGTGACGGGAGCTCGCCCGAGACGAACTTGCCGGAAGTTTGGGGACCGGAGCAAAACATCCGCTGGCGCGCGCCCCTCGCAGGGCTCGGAACTTCAACCCCGATCATCTGGGAGGACCTCGTGTTCTTGACCTCGCAGCTCGGCATGGGGCCCATCGACCGCCGCGGTGCCGAGTTCGACGAAGGGGTCACCGCAAAAGACTACACGCGGGAGGGCAACCGGATCACATTCACGGTGCAAGCTTTCGCCCATGAAGATGGGCGCCAGGTGTGGGAGCACCGCTTCGACGCCGTCGAGCCGAGCGACGGATTGCCTTCCGTCCATCCCAAACACAACTTCGCGAGCCCGAGCACGACCACGGATGGCGAGCTCGTCTATGCCTGGGTCGGGACGGGCCAACTCGTCGCGCTGACTCTGAAGGGTGAGCTCGTCTGGTCCCGCCACATCGGCCGCGACTACGCACCCTTCCACGTGTTGTGGGGCCATGGCAGCTCACCGATGTTATACCGCGACACGCTCATCTTGCTCTGCGACCACCCGCCGGGCGCTTATCTGATTGCGCTCGACAAGACGAACGGCAAAGAGCTCTGGAAAGTCGACCGCGGCGAAGGCATCCGATCTTACTCGACGCCTTTTGTCGTCCCCGGGCCCGAAGGCGATGAGCTCGTCGTCAATTCGAGCCATCGTATCGAAGTCTATGACCCGAAGACCGGCGAGCTCTTGTGGCATGTCGGTGCGCCCGTCACGCTCGCCATCGGCGTCCCGGTCTACGCGAACGGCATCCTCTACGCGAGCCGAGGTTATTCGAGTGGTCCGTACTCAGCCATCCGGCTCGGAGGATGCGGCGATGTGAACGCGAGCCATGTCGAGTGGCACGTCCCGACACGCGCGCCCTATATCTCGTCGTTGCTCTATTACGACGAAAAGATCTTCATGGCGAACGAGCGCGGGATCGCAAGCGTTGTCGACGCTAAAAACGGAGAAACGCTCTGGCGCGAACGGCTCGGTGGAGCGTTTACCGCATCGCCTGTGGCGGGAGACGGAAAGGTTTATCTTCTCAACGAGTCCGGCGAGACCTTCGTCTTCGAAGCCGGCGCACCGCCCAAGCTCGTCTCACGAAACCGGCTCGAAGAGCGCACACTCGCCTCACCCGCAATTTCCGGCGGCACGTTGTTCATCCGCACGGACGCACACCTCGTCGCGATCGGCCCATCTACAATGTGACGCTACACGCCCGTAGCGATCGAATAAGCCCAGTTCAGAAAGATCGCCGAGACGACGGCAACGCGTCCTGTTAAGGTCAGCCTTGTCGGGATCGCGGGAGGGGTTCGGCCGACGAGCGTCAAGGTCGCGGCCGCGAGCCCGCCACCGAGAAAAAGGATCCACCCGACCGCCGGCAAAGGATAGAGCGAGAGCGCGGTCGCGAAGTCGAGATCGGCCAACAACAAGGCGGCCCGCATGGTGCCGCAGGTCGGGCATGCGTAGCCGGTCCAGCTCTTGAACGTACAGGCCCAGAGCCCGCCGGTGAAACCGGACGCCCAAGGCGAGACGATGATGAGCGCGGCGGCAACACCTCCCCAAAGAAGTGCTACCTGACGGCTCACCGCATGTCTCCGAACTGCTGTATGAACTGGTAGAGCACTGCCCCGAAGAGGATCGAAAGAATCAGCCCGCACAAGCAGCACAGGATAAGTGGGATCAGCACGGCTACGAGCGCGCGTCCTTGCGATGTTCGGTGCACTGCGGCAAAGCCGACCACCTCGAGCACCAGGTTCCAAATCGACGCCACCAGGCCCCCGACAAACGGCAGCACGACCGCAAGCCAAGCGATGGTGGAATAGGCGTAGACCTTGAGAGTGCCCTCGAACCCGGTCTCGGACTTTTCGGTCGCGCCCACGAGAAGCAGGCAAACATGCATGACCGCCGATCCGATGAAAATGACGATCACGTAGAAGATTGGCCAAAAAACGAGCGTTACGATGAGCTCCACGAGCGACGGTGCGGCAAAAGCTTGTCCGAAACCTTCGAAGCCTTCGATTTGTTCCAAGCCGTCGAAGAATCCGCGCATGGTGTTTGTGAGGAGCATGTTCCAAAGCTGCGACAGCAGAAAGGCGATCCAAGACACGAGGATCCCGAACAGCATCGGGCTCGTGAGGTCGCCGTCTTTCCGAAGGCGGGCGAAGCCATCCGACGGATCGCGGACGAGCAGCTTGACCGTGTCGACAAATGCCCGGGCGATGCCGAGCCGATCGCGCTCCTCCCACGGCAGACGCGGGCCCACCGAGGGCGGACGCGAGCCACCGGACGACGGAGGCCTATAGGGAGAGGGAGCAGGCGGAAGGGGGGGCGAGCTCATGGGATTTATTGTAACCTGGCGGGCCTTTCGGCCCGCCAGGTTCTACTGGTGCTATCGGCTACCTGCTTTCGACTACTCTCTACGGCCACAAGGTGTGTATGACTGGTGGCTCGTCCTCGATGATTTTGGATTGCGTGATCTTGGATGGGAATCCGTCCGATTCAACTCTCGCGGAAACCATGATCGACCGTCAAGTCGAACTCTACGAACGGGCCCCGCGCCAGGTTGCCTACGATGGCGCGTTTTCTTCAAAGGCAAACTTGGAAGCCATCAAAGGCAAGGGAGTTGAAGATGTTGCCTTTACCAAGGCTCATTTCGCGGTGACCGATATGGTCAAGAGTTCCTGGGTCTATCAACGCCTGCGGCGATTTCGCTGCGGAATCGAAGGCGTCATTTCGTTCTTGAAACGAGTCTTTGGTCTCGACCGATGCACATGGCGCTCATTGCCTTCTTTTAAATCGTACGTATGGAGTTCCATCATCACCTGCAACCTACTGATGATGGCAAGACACTTATTACGATAACAACTATTACTCTTCCGCCCCTTATAGCCATGGATTGCTAACAATTCGCCTCTCGTTTCGTCCAAGATTTTCATTCGCTCTCAACCCCACGAAGCCCCTTCCGAAAACGTATAATACCCACATCTTCGATAGGTCTCTCGCACACCACAAGTTATGGTGTTTCTGGACAGGAACTAACTAAATTATTAAGGCTTAATGGGACGAGCTACTTCTTTAAGAAGCAAGAACAATGCCAAAAGAAGATGACGCGAAGTCGTTGAAAACACGTCGTGGGGTACAAAAGGGTGGGGTGAAAACACCGTACCCTTTCAAATAATTGCCGAATTTGGAACTCGTTGAGAACTTCGGGTACATGAGTGCAACGCACGGAAAGATAGTCCGGCCCTTCACCCGCGCTGATGAAGGCCTGCGGCGCCACGCTGACACTCCCGATCTGCAATGGCGCCACAGGAGAGATGACACAGATTGACACAGATTGCTCAGATTTGGCATACCAGCGGACGGGGTCGTTCGCGATAAGATGCGCGACGAGACCACGCATGCGAACGCTCGACGAGCAGAACACGCAGTCCTTCTGCTCTTCGCCCGCACGTGGCGGAACCTCAAGCTGCTCTGGCGTATCGCCACGATGGCCGCCGACTACTTCAGGACTGGCGGAGCGATCCGCCGCAGCTATCGCGAGAAAGAGCGCCGCGGCGAGATCTACTACGTCGACGAAGCAGGCTAGTGCTACAACCCGCTAATCCTGTCGGTGAAGTCCTAGGCCATTTTTGGTGCTGACAAGGCGAGCCGACGACGTCATATCCAGATATGTCGAGCCGCCTTCCGCAGCGAGCCTGTCGAGCGGAGGGCTAGGCCGAAGGCCGAACTGGAACGATAACCCAACGCAGTCAGCGCCGAAAAGGGACCAGGAATTCACGGCAGGATTAGCGGGTTCGGGCACTAGGGAAGCAGGCGTGGCAGCATCAATTGCATTGAAGAACAGCTTGAACGTCGCGTGCGTCTGTGCCCGGTGCTGCGGCCTCAGCCCGAGCAGCACGAGCTGACCGCCACCGTCGAAACGGATCGTGACCGCCGCCGCTCGGCCGGCAATGTGCTCTTCGCCCCGAGTCCAGCCCGAAGCGTTGAGGTTCTTGTTCGGGTATCGGTGGTCGGACAGGTTAAACTCGTGCCCGGAGGTTCGTATGTCGACCCTTAATGCCGGTGAGCACGAGGATCCCATGTACGGCGTGCTGAGCCTCTCCATCGAAGGCGATGCTCTCGTTCTACGCCGTCACTCGAGCTGGGTCGCGGACCTCGAGCACTGGCACTTCGACACGTTTCTCGCGCGCTGGCGCGACCCTGTTATGGGTGAATCGCTGGTCAGCTTTCGGATCACGGCCAATGGTAAAGTCGGCGGTGTTGACGTCGAACGTCTTTCGGAGTTCGAGCGCCACTCTATCCAAATGCTCCGCTTCGCCGAGGTTGAGCACTGCGGCGCCTTGCGCGAACCACAACGTGAGAAGGCCGACGCGGCGGATGGGTGTGAACAATGGATAGGCTGCCGCGCCGACACAGTCGAGCCCAACGCGCTTGATGGGCTTCATGAGCAAGCCCTCCTCGCCACGCATCTGGACCACCCTGCCACCGGCATCGAGAATGGCAACGCCTTCCGACGAAGAATCAGGCTCTATGGCGCTTTTGAAAGGATCGATCTCGAGTGCGTGGCGGATGACGGGGTCGAGTGTTCCGTCCGGTCTCTAGACGTAGAGCAATGCGTGCGCCGCCTCCCAATTGGCCGCGAGATCGCGAAGCATCTGCTCCAGGAGACCGTGTGCATCCGCGGTGGCGTCATAGGCGAGCTTTTTCATCGTATCGGACACCACGGCGAAATCCGCGGCGCGGCGCGACAGCGAGTCCTTTTGATCGCGGAGATCACTGATGTGATCCGCCAAGCCCACGGCGGCCTCGGCGTAGCTTTCGACCATGGCCTGCGCGGAGAATGCGTCTTGGACTTCGTTTGCTGCCGAGACCGTTCCCCAAACGAAGTCGTCATCGACCGTCGTCACGGCCGCGGGAGCCGGCTGCGCCTCGCCCGCTTTATTCGCCTGTAGCGGTGCCGGATTCGTAAGCGCTGGCGCGGGCAAGAGAGGCTCTTCTGCCGGTGATGCCGTCTGCGCTTTAGCGGGGCCCGGCTTCTTGGACGGGGTGCGCACCTTCACGACCTTCGCAGCGGGCTCTGGCGCCGAAGAGGATTCCCCCGACTTGCTCGGATCCGCGGATACGTAGTCGCCGTCGTCGTCGAACTTCAAGACGCCGAAAGTGAGGAGCATCGTCTGTTCCGCCCACTCTTCGACGCTCTGGGCATGGGAGAGCTCCGAGTCCATTCCGTAGCGCCGAATGAGATCGGATACGGTCGCTTGCAACGCGCCGGCAAACGTCTCGAGGACTCCCTTTTCTTGGTTGGCGACGGCGCGAAAGTACGGCGCTCCCCACGGATTCATCGCTTCTTCCATGGCTCTTAGATCGACGGTGTCATCCAGGTCTTGCTTGTTGTACTGGAACACGGTGGGGATGGTAACCGGCTCGAGCCCCAGGCCCTCGAGAAAGCCCATCATCTCGTTGAAGGCCTCCATGGACTCGTTCCAGCGGTCCTTCGCGGAGTTCGCCACGAAGACGATCGCATCCGCGTTCTTCAAGAGCATTTTTCGCGTCGCGGCATAGAGCTTCTGGCCGGGGACGCCGATGAGCTGGAAACGCAGCTGATAGTTTTGAAACGCCGGGGTGCTCATCGGGAGAAGATCGAACAGAATCGTACGGTTCTGAGCCGTGTCCACGGAAAAGAGCTCGAAGTTTTTGTCTTGTTTCGCTCGGCGATGAATCACCTGCAAGTTGGTCGTCTTGCCACCAGTGGCGGGACCGTAATAGACGATCTTGGCCCGCATAGACCGTTCACTGTGGTTGAGCTCGACCATGTGCTGACTCCCCCCCCAATAGCCACGCGAGCCAGCGCCTGCTGGAGACGCCGGTTGGTTGTGGTCGGATGAGGTTGTTTTGGCTTAACTTCTATGAAACGTGAAAAATGCGGCGGTGTCAAGTTCGCCACGCAAGAGCGATTGGTGCGGGAGACGCTAGTGCGTGGGAACGAGTCGCTTCAGCTCCTCCGTCCAGTTGAGGATGACCCGAATCTCGGGTTTCGAGGCGGTGTCTGAGTCGGCAATTCTCTTGACCATCAGAAACCGCTTGCCGTCCGTCGACAAGTCGAAGGCACGCCAGGACCAACTCCGTGTGAGCACGTATTCCGGTTCAGTCCTCTATGGTGAAGAAATCGACGCCTAGCTCGAAGGCGAGCGGGCGCAGATTCTCGACGGTCGCGAGGTCCACGGGAATTCCCGAATCCAGCCTCTCGCGTCGGCGCTGCTGCTCTCGCTCGCCAGGGAGCATCACCGGTTCCTCGACGTCGATGGGGGGCGCGGACTTTACTTGCGCCACGAGCTCTTCGAGGCGCTGGTCGAAATCTTCACGACTCTGGAAAGCCTCGGGCGCGATCGCGACGAGCTGATGACCGACGTCGAAATGCCTATCGTCTTGGAACACATCCGTCCCGAACAAAGCGCCCGTCATGACGCCGGCGAGCACGTCGGTCCACAAGCTCAAGCCGTAGCCTTTGTACTCGCCAATCGGAAGGAGCGCGCCCAGCATCGCTTCGGCGGGCGTCGTTGTCCGGCGCCCGTCCGGCGTCAGTGCCCAGGTTTCCGGCATCTCACGTCCCTCGCGGTCGTGCCAGCGCATCATGCCTTTGCCGCTCATCGTGAGGGCCATGTCGAGAACGATGGGAGGATGATCGCGCCTCGGAATGGCGATACCCCATGGGTTTGTCCCGAGGACGGCCTTCGCCGAGCCCGTCGGCGCCATCTCCGCTCCGGCGTTCGTCATTGCCCAGCCGATCAAACCTTTCCGAGCGGCGGAAAATGCGTGATAGCCAGCAATGCCGAAATGGTTGCTGTTGCGGACGCCGACCATCGCGAGCCCGGTCTCGGACGCTTGTTCGATCGCACGGGCCATCGCGCGATGCGCCGCAACGTAGCCGAAACCTTTGCCGGCATCGAGAAGTGCTGTGCTCGTCCCATCGCGCACCCACTCCATCGTCGCCGCCGGGACGATGCCACCGTTCAGCACGCGACGGTGATAACGCACGAGCTTCTCCAGCCCCTGACCTTGCCCAGGATGCCACCAGAGGCAGGCGGTCATGAGCCCATCGGCGATGATGTCCGCCTCTTCGGACGATGCGCCCAATCTGAGCAGGAAATCGGTCGTGAAGCGGCGGAGAAGCGGCTCCGGATAAGTCGCGACGTTTCGCATCTCCATAGATTCCTCGAGCTCGAGAGCCAATTTCCAAAGGAAGAAAGGCTATCATAGGCGTATGAGCCTCAAGCCAACCGACCTCTTTAGCTTCATGCACAGGAGTGTGGTCGGGCAGGACGACGCGCTCCGCTATGTCTCGGTCGCCATATTCAAGCATCTCTGCGGGGAAGCGGTCGGGAATTTGCTGATGATCGGTAATTCTGGCACGGGCAAAACGACGGTCATGCGCGCGGTCGAGCAGCTCTATCTCGCGAACCCGTCGTTTCAGAAGTATCGCGTCGTGGCACGGTTGAACGCCAATACGCTCGCGAACGAAGAAGGGGCGGTCATCACCGGCAAGCAGCTCTTCCAAACTCTCTAGGATCGGGCGGTTCAGATTCTCGGCGAACAAGCCACGCCGGACAACGTCAAGCTTCTCATCGAGCACGCCACGGTCTGCATCGACGAAGTCGACAAAGTCTCGACGGTCGTTGGCGGCAAAGCCAACCCGACCGGGATCAACGTCCAGCAATCGCTCCTCACGCTGATGGAGGACGAAAAAGTGACGTTCGATACCCAGCTTCTAGTGGACGGGGACTACCGGCCCGTGCAAATGGAGATCGACACGAAGAAGCTCCTGTTCATATGCGGCGGCGCATTCGAAGAGCTCTATGACCAGGTCTATGCCCGGGTTTACGAAGAGAAAGGCCAGGAAGAGCTCACGAAGATGGTCTCGGCCTTCGACGGCGGCGTCGAGTTCGAGCAAGTCTTCTCGTTGTCCGAGTACTTGAGGCAGGAAGACTTGTTCAAGTTCGGGATGCTCCCCCAGTTCCTGTCCCGCTTCGACACGACTCTCGTCCTGGCCGAGCTCACCCCGGAAGTTCTAGAGGTGATCTTCACCGGTACGAAAGACTCTCTCTTCGAATCCTCGAAACGCTTCTTCCATAGATTCAAGATCGACCTACAGATGACCGATGAGGCCAAAAGTCTCATCGCCCAACACGCCGCCCGCCAAGCCCGCGTCGGCGCCCGCGCCCTGAAGGAAGTCTACGGCCGCATCATCAAGCCGTTCGAGTTCGAACCGTTCCAACAAGACCACGTGACCAAGAACGAAGCCGACGAAGGCTACGCCCTGACCCTGACGAAAGAGCTAATAGAAAGCAGCTTGCAGTAAGCAGGCAGCAGACGGCCGATAGCAACAATAGCAACAGGGGCCGTTCAGTGTCCAAAAACGCATCCCCCTTTAACTACAACCTCAACCTGTGCAAGCGCCATGATGTTGAAGAGCGGGTCGCCTTTCACCACGATGATATCGGCGAGCTTCCCCGCCTCGATCGTACCTAGCTCGTGCAACTTGCCGAGGATACGCGCGTTGACGCGCGTCGCGGCCGAAATGGCGGCCTGAGGGGACATGCCGAGATCGACGAAGACCTTGATCTCCCTCCAGAGTGCTTCCGTATGGAAGTTCATCGGCGTTCCCGAATCCGTCCCCATGCCGATGACGGCGCCAGCGTCGATCCACTGCTTCATCGACGCAACGCCGAAGAACATCTGCCGGGGTGTCGTGCGGAAATAAGCAAGCGTGTGAAAGTCCTCGAAGCTCCTTTGCACTTCGTCGTAAAGGGGCGCCGGGAAGTCTGCTTTGAGGCGGCGGTCTTGCAGCCGCTCCGGGAACTGCACCGTCGCGGGAAAGACCCAGACGCGGTGGGCTCCCGTGGGTACGACCGGACGGCCGCTCTCGACGATGGCGCGTACGAGCTCGGGCTCGTAGGAGGCGTGCCCGCCGATCCGACATGCTGGAGTACATCGACGCCAGCCTCGAGCGCGTTCTCAGAGATTCGGGATCGTATAGATGCGCGTGCACGGGGATACCGTTGCGATGCGCAGTGGCCACTATGGCGTCATAGTCTTCCCGGGTCAGGCCCGCCCACGCTTTGATGACGTCCGCACCGCCTTTCACGAGCTCTTCGACGGCTTGCGACGCTTCCTCCGGTGAGCTCGGCAAGCATGGCTCGATGATCTCGAAGGAGTACGGTTCCAACTTTCGTCTCGCGGCGGTGCTCACGGACATGCCTCTCGCCTTCGGCGGCCCTGTCGATTGCGGCGTCGAAGACCTCTGCGTGCACTGCCGGCGCTACGTCATCGACTGCCCGCCCGACGCACTCTTCGACAACAAGCAGTGGGTGCGCGGCGTTGAGCGCTGGTACGGGGACTTCGACAAGTGTCTCCCGTATTTTGTGAAGACCTATGGCTGCGCGATTTGCATCGAGGTCTGTCCTTGGAGCGAACCGGGCCGCGGCCCCGCGCTCTCGGAAACCCTACTCGCCAAACGAAAGCCGGCGAGCCATCAGCCAAACAAACCGAGCTGACCGCGTCTTCGAAACCGCGTCGTGTCGAGAGGCGGCAAAGGTTCGTCGAGCCCCAATTTTCGCGCGGCGACGCGAAAACGCTTTTCCAGGATCGCCGCGTAGGGTCCCGTTCCGCGCATGCGCTCGCCAAACTGCGAGCGGTAAAGCTCACCTCCATGCGCTTGCCGCATCAAGCTCAAGACATGCGTGGCCTTGTCCGGATAGTGAGCCTCGAGCCACTCCGGGAAAAGCTCTTTGAGCTCGAGAGGCAGTCGCAGAAGGATGTAGCCGGCGCTCGTGGCACCTGCGGCGGCCGAGGCCTCGAGAATGCGCTCGAGCTCCGAGTCGTTGAGCGCGGGGATCATCGGGGACGCCAAAACGCCGCAAGGCACACCGGCGGCCGAGAGCTCCGAGATTGCCGAGAGTCTCTTTTTCGGCGTCGACGCGCGCGGCTCCATCCGGCTCGCGAGCTCGGGGTCGAGCGTCGTGATGGAAACGAGCACATGTGCGAGCCCTTTTTCCGCCATCGGCGCTAGCAGATCCAAATCGCGCAACACGAGATGCGACTTGGTGACGATGCCTACTGAATGCTCGTACTCGGCCAAGACTTCGAGCACGCCACGCGTGATTCCGTGCTCGCGCTCGGCGGGCTGGTACGGATCGGTATTGGAGCCAAGGGCGATCGGCTCCGGGCGATATTTGGGCTTCGCAAGCTTTTGTCTCAAGAGCTCCGGCGCCTTGGGCTTCGAAAAGATTTTCGTCTCGAAATCAAGACCGGGCGACAAACCGAGATAGGCGTGGGTAGGCCGCGCGAAGCAGTAGATGCATCCATGCTCGCAGCCGCGATACGGGTTGATCGAGACCGAGAACGGAACATCGGGTGAGTCGTTCTTCGCGAGGATCGAGCGGGTGTTGTCGGGCGAGACGACGGTCTCGACTCGGTCCCGTTCTTCGATCGGGACATATCCGACATATACAAGTCGCTCGAAACGGCCGGTGGCGTTACTCCCCGCGCCGCGACCTTTGCGTTGCATCTAGACTAAACTACCTCAGTGAGCGTATGGGACGCCATTGGGATCGGGCTCGTCGTGCGCGACATCAGTGTCCTCATGGACCACTTCCCCGCCCCGGACGAAAAAATCTCCGCGCGTGAGCTCCACGAATCCGGGGGCGGCCCGGTACCCACCGCCCTCGTCACCCTGGCGCGTCTCGGACGGAAGACCGCGATCGCCGGGCTCGTCGGGAACGACGCCGTTGGCCGTTTCATCGTGGAGGGCCTCGAGAAAGAGAGCGTCGATACGAGCACCGTCACCGTCCACGAAGGCTTCGAATCTCCTACGAGCGTCATCGTCGTCGAGAACGGACGCCGCACGATCCTCGAAGCGCCTCACGAGATCGGATTTCCTCTCGCTTGGGACGACGTGCGCGGGCTCCCGCTCGACGACTGCGACGCGCTTCTCGTCGATGCGCGCACGGTGCCGGTGCAAATCGAGGCCGCCCGTCATGTGCGCCGGGCCGGCGGGCTCGTCGTGCTGGACTGCGGCCATCCCCGCGAAGGCGTCGACGAGCTCATGAAGTCGACCGACATCGTGATTTTCTCCCATACTTATCCGAGCGCGCTACACGGCGGCGATTACGACGTGGCTGCGTTTCTGAACGAGACAACCGAACGCCTTCCGAAGGACGGTCCTGCGATTGTCGGCGTGACGCTCGGCGGGGAGGGCTGTGCGGTCGCGAGCCGCGATACTCCGATGGTGCGCGTGCAAGCGCCGGCGATCGACGTGCTCGACACGACCGGCGCCGGCGATGTCTTTCATGGTGCTTTTACCCATGCCTATTTGAAGACACGCTCGATCCCCGAATCCGCGCGATTCGCGAACACGGCGGCCGCCAAGAAATGTGAAGGAATGACGGGACGCGCGCCCATCCCCTCCGAGGAAGAGCTTTGGTCCGCTGGCTGAGCCTCGCGGCGCTCGTCTCGGCGGCGCCCGTGTCGGGCGAAGATTGTAAGACAGCGTTCGCACGCACCAAGGCTTCTCCGGAATACATCGCCGTCGTCGACAGCTATCGCGACCGTCAATGGCTCGATGCCGTTCAGGGCGCCGCGCGCCTCGACCACGAGGCGCTCGAGTCTTTCGTCGAGCAGCTCGATCCGGCTCACATAGATCACCGCTCGCATCCGTGCGTCGAAGCGGCGGCGTTACTTCACACCGATACGGCGATCTACCTCGTCGAGGACGGCGCTTGGCCAAAGGCGTTCGGCCATTTCGAGCTCGGGCGGACCCTCAGCCGCAAAGCCGGGCGGCACTTCGAGCGAGATTGGCTTCTGGCCGTCGCTCTCTACTACCAGGGACTGATTTTTACTGGGGACCGTGAGATCGGCTTCCGGGAAGCCACCGCCCTTTTCGACGAAGCGCTCGACCGCCACCCCGGAGACGCGGAGATCCACGTCGCCGCGGGGGCGCTCTGGGAGTGGTCGGGATCGCTCTCTTTTGGTGAGCTGGACCATCTGAAGCGGGCGGAACGCCTTTACGCACGCGCTCTCGAGCAAGAACCAGGCCTGGCGGAAGCATTGCTGCGCTATGGCAAGGTTTTGGAAAAAAGAGGCCGCTTCGATGAGGCCGTGCCTCCTCTCAAGGAGCTCGTCGCGCTCGAGGCGGACCACGACATTATATATAGAGCCCGAATATATAGAGCCCGAATGGCGCTCGGGAATCTGGCGGAGCGGCGCGTGCTCCCCGAACCGGCGATCCGCCACTACCGAGCGGCGATCGAGCTCGAGCCCGATTGGCAGATCGGCTATCTCGCACTGAGCCATGCACTTCACACCTCTTCGGAGCGCGAAGCGTCGCGCACCGCGCTCGAGGAGGCACTCTTCCTGTCGGATTCTGCGGCAAGCGGTTGGTGGGAATACGAGCTCGGCCTGAGTGAGCGCGCGGATCCGCTCTTGTCATCGATGCGCGAGGCCTTGGCGCGATGACGGGACTTTCCTGGATGCTCGCAGCTTTCATCATCCAACCGCAGACCCCTCTTTTCAGAGCAACGACCGAGATCGTGCAAGTCGACGTCTATGTCGGCCGTGACGGGCGGGCGGTGCTTGGGCTCGGCGCATCGGATTTCGAGCTGTTCGAGGACGGCGTGCACCAAGAGCTCGATCTCGTCGACGCTCAAAGCATTCCGGTACACATGGCCCTCGTGCTCGACGTGAGTGACAGCGTCGCGGGCCTACGCCTGAGTCATTTGCGCGACGCCGCAAGTCAGCTTCTGGACGACCTCGACGATGAAGACGAAGCTGCCCTCATTTCGTTCTCGCATCACTTGAAGCGGGACGCTGAGCTGACGCGAGACAAAGACCGAGTGCGGGCCGCGATCGACGCGGTCGAGGCTTACGGCGGCACCGCGTGGCACGATGCACTCTTCGTCGGGCTAAAGACGGTCGAGAACGTCGAGCACCGCCCCATGGTGTTGCTCTTCACGGATGGAATCGACACTTATAGCTGGCTCCGCGAAGAGCAAATGCTTCCGCTCGTCGAGCAGTCGCAGGCTGTCATCTACGCCATTGGCCGAAAAGAGCGACTGCCGATGGATCTCGGTCGGGGGCATCTTGCGCGGGACCGCGCGCGCCGGGCTGCCCGCAACGCCAACGCCGAACGGACCCGGCTTCTTCGCAAGCTCACCGAGACGAGCGGCGGACGTTTCATCGAGACCGACACGACCGAGAATCTAGGACCGATCTTCTCGACGATCCTCGCCGAGATGAAAACACGCTATCTGCTGTCCTATCGTCCGCGGGAGCCCATCCACGAGGGGTGGCATACCCTCTCGGTCAAAGTCAACGTCCGCGGCGTCGACGTCCGTGCGCGCCGGGGGTACTTTTATGAAAAGAAACGAGACGGTACACGTTAACGAGATCGTCTGGACACAAAAAAAAGGGGGAGGCATTCACCCCCCCCTCTTATTACCCCTGAGGAAGTCGCTACTTCTTCTTTGCAGCCTTCTTCTTCTTGGCCTTCTTCTTGGTGGTCTTTTTCTTAACAGCTTTTCTCTTCGCCATTACTCATCACCTCCTCTCTTCATGGATTAGAGCGGCACGCCGCCCCAATGAAGACACGCAACAACAAGCTGTGCTGTTATGAGAAGTTGATAACACTAGCTGTAGGGTAAAGAGCTATAAGAGTGGTGTCAAGCGGTTTTTGGTGATTTAGAGGTCAACCCACTCGATGCCATTCGGGTATGCGAACGCAGTTCGTGACTTTTTCTTCATCGTGATGCTGTATCCCGGATGATCGGGAGCACGATACCTTCCTTTTTCGACAACGACGGGTGCTTCGAAGTGCTCGTGTAAGTGATCGACGTATTCGATCATGCGTCCTTCCATCGATCCGCTCACGCAAACGTAGTCGAAGAGAGAAAGATGCTGCACGTGCTCGCAAAGACCGACGCCTCCAGCGTGCGGGCAGACAGGAACGCCGTGCTTCGCCGCCATGAGAAGCACTGCAAGCACTTCGTTCACGCCACCGAGGCGGCAACTATCGATCTGACAGAACGCGATCGCCTCCGCTTGGAGAAGTTGTTTGAACATGACGCGGTTATGCGCGTGCTCACCAGTCGCGACACCGATGGGTTTGACCGCCCGCGCAATCGTCGCGTGTCCGAGAACATCGTCCGGGCTCGTCGGCTCTTCGATCCATAGCGGACGAAAAATCTCGAGGCGCTCCATCCAAGAGATCGCGTCGTCGACATCCCAGATTTGATTGGCGTCCATCATGAGTGCGTGGTCCCAGCCAATCTCATCGCGGATGAGCGCGGCGCGGCGGATGTCGTCGTTGAGGTTTCTCCCGACCTTCATCTTGAAGGCGGTCCAGCCCTCGGCAATCGCTTCTTTGCACAAGCGTCGGATCTTGTCATCGCTATAGCCTATCCAGCCGACCGACGTGTTGTAGGCAGGATACCCATCCGCGAGCACGGTCTCGATGCGCTCCCGTCGCGTCGGCTCGAGCGCGCTCAGAAGCGTAAGCGCCCCCTCCGGCGTGATGCAATCCGTGATGTAGCGAAAATCGATGGCACGCACGATCTCCTCGGGCGACATAGCGCAAAGCAGCTGCCAGAGCGGCTTTTCCGCGACTTTCGCCTGGAGGTCCCAGAGCGCGTTGACGACGCTGGCGGTCGCCAAATGGACGACGCCTTTCTCCGGTCCGAGCCAGCGGAGCTGGCTGTCCCCGGTGATCTCACGCCAGACCGCGCCCCAATCCGACGTGATCGACTCGAGCTCTTGCCCCACGATGTTTGTCGCGAGAGGGTCGATCGCTTCCACGCAAAGGTCGTTGCCGCGGCCAATGGTAAAGGTCAGCCCGTGGCCCTCGTGCCCGTCGGGATGGTCTGTCTCGAAAACGATATAGGCGGTGGAGTAGTCCGGGTCCGGATTCATCGCGTCGGAGCCATCGGAGTCTCGCGAGGTCGGAAAACGAATGTCTTCGGTCGTAAAGCCGGTGATCCGCGTCATGCCGCCTCCAATCTTCGATGGCGCCATCGATCGATCGCGACTGCGGCGACGATGATCGTGCCCGTCACGATTTCTTGAACCCAGTTCGGAAGCCCCATCTGGGAAGTGCCCGCTCGGATAACCGTCATGATAAACGCGCCAACGAGTGTGCCGGTGACGGTTCCCTCTCCCCCCGATAGGCTTCCACCTCCGATCACGACCGCAGCAATGACGTCGAGCTCGAGCCCCACCGCGACGGTGGGGTCCCCAACCGTGAGGCGTGAGAACTGAAGAACACCGGTGAGGCCCGCGAGCGCGCCCGTCAAAGTGTAGACCGTGACCTTGACCCTCTCGACATGAACACCGCAAAGTCGCGCCGTCTTCTCGTTCGAACCGATCGAGAAGATGTGCGCGCCGAGCCGCGTGTAGCGTAAGACGACCGCCGTCGCGAGCGCGAGAAGAGCGAGCATCCACACTCCTGGAGGCACGATCATCCACCGGCGGTCCGGAGGCAAAGAAGATAAAAGCTCGACGAGCCATGTGACCGGAGCATCGACTTTTTGTTCTTTGCCGAGACCCTTCGCGACGCCGCGCACGAGAAGCAGCATGCCGAGGGTCACGATGAACGGCGCCACCTTCAACCGGGTGATGAGTGTGCCGCTCGTGAGTCCCGTTAGAGCGCCCGCCAACATCGCCATGAGGATCGCCGTGGCGGGTCCGCCACCCCCGTTGAGCACGAGCGCCACGACGACCGACGTCATCGCCACGATCGAGCCCACTGAAAGATCGATGCCGCCGAGAATGATGACGAGCGTCATGCCGAGCGCCGCGGTGCCGACGATGGCGGTCTGCCTGGCGATGGTCTCGAGCGTACGGATCGACGTAAAGCTATCGGGACCAATGAACGCAAAGAAGAGATAGACGAGAACGAGGCCGATGAGAGGTCCGAGCGACGAGAGCCACGGGCCCGCCCACCTTGCACGTGTCTCGCTCAAGAGACCGCCTCCTGTATGATCTGCTCTTCGTCCACCTCGTTCACGGGGCGTGCCGGCGCGAGACGGCCTCGACTCATGACCGCGATGCGGTCCGACATGCCGAGTAGCTCGGGAAGATAGCTACTAATGAGCACGATGGACTTGCCACTCGAGGCGAGCGCGTCGATGAGCTCGTAGATTTGAGCTTTGCTCCCGACGTCGACGCCGCGCGTCGGCTCGTCGAGCAGCAGCACATCGAGACCGTGATACAGAAGCCGCGCGAGTGCGACTTTCTGCTGGTTTCCTCCCGAAAGATCCTTGACCCGCTGGCGCGGTCCGCGGGACTGTATATGGAGCTTAGAGATCCACTCGGCTGCACCTGCATCGAGCTCCGACGGTCTCACCCAGCGCGGCAGCCTCGAGAGCGTCAAGTTTTCGGCTATCGTTCTCGCGACCGCGAGACCTTCCCCTTGGCGGTCCTCGCTCAATAGACCCATGCCTTGCTCGAGACGCATGGCCGGCGTCGCGGCAGATTCGAATTTGCCCACACGCACGCGACCGCTTCGAACCGGTTCGAGCCCGAAGATCGCCCGCGCCATCTCTGTGCGTCCCGCTCCCATGAGCCCGGCGATACCAAGTACTTCACCGCGACGAAGCTCGAAGCTCACGTCCCGCGGCAGACTCATTCCTGCGAGCCCCTCGACCTCGAGGACAACGTCTCCCGGAGACCGCGACGTCCGAGGGAAGAGCTCGTCGATGTCCCTGCCGACCATCGACTTCACGATCGCGGAGGCGCTCGCGTCGGAGATTCGCCCTTCATCAACGGAACGCCCGTCGCGCAACACCGTGAAGCTGTCCGCAACCTGCCACACTTCTTCGAGGAAGTGAGAGATATAGACGATCGCGAGGCCGCGCTCTTTGAGCCGGCCGATGAGTCGAAAGAGTTTTTCGACGTCCGGCCGCGAGAGACTGCTCGTCGGCTCGTCGAGGATGAGGACTTTGGCCTCCAGAATCAACGCGCGGGCAATCTCGACGATCTGCCGGGATGCGAGAGAGAGAGTACGGACCTTCTGCTCGGGTGCAATGTCGTCATGCTCGAGCTCGGCGAGCGCTGCGGCGGTGCGGGCCCGCATTTCGCCACGCTGCAATAGCCCGCGTCGCGTCGGCTCCGTCCCGAGAAAAATGTTCTCGGCGACGCTCAAATGCGGCGCGAGCGCGAGCTCCTGATGCACCATGAGCACTCCTCGATCGCGAGCGTCGCGAGGACTCGCGGGTCCATAGGCTTCGCCGTCGAGAAAGAGCGCTCCGTCATCGGGAAGAAAAACACCGGAGAGCACGTTCACGAGCGTGCTCTTCCCCGCCCCGTTCTCGCCGACGAGCGCGCGCACTTCACCTGCCGAAACAGAAAAATCGACGCCGTCCACGGCGAGCGTGGGACCGAAGCGCTTCCGTACCCCTTTCGCTTCGAGACGCTTCAGTTCAACCACCTGTCGACGTCGGGACGCAGAAGCTCCTGCATCCTCGGCTCGTTCATGTTGTCACGCGTGATGAGGGTGACCCCGGTGTCGACGCGCTTTTCGATCGGCTCGCCCCGCAGATGCGCGACCATCGTCTTGACGCCGAGATAGGCCATGTTCAGCGGGTCTTGAAGAACGAGCGCGTCGAACTCGTCGTTCTCGAGGCCTCTCACCATCTGCTCGGAGGCGTCGAATCCAATCAGCTTCACCGAGCCCGTCAGCCCGGCATCTTGGAGCGCTCGGAGCATCCCGAAAGCCGAGCTCTCGTTGGGACAGTAGATGCCGTCGACCTCGAGGCTGCCATCCGCCGCCGCGAACCGGGCGAGTAAGTTCTCGCTCGTCTGATAAGCGAGCTCGGCGGTGGCGCCAGCATGTTGGTTCGAGCTCACGACGTTCATCGACGGATTCTCGGCCATGACGTCCATGAAGCCCTGTTCGCGCTTCATCGTGCTCGCCGAGCCCTCCTGGTAACGGAGCATCATCACACGGCCCGAACCTCCGAGCACTTCCACCATGCGCTCCCCGGCGAGCCGGCCGCCCTTGTAGTTGTCGGTGGCGACGAAGCTCACATAGTCGTCGCTGTCGAGCGCGGAGTCGATGATGACGACCGGAATCCCGCTCCGCATGGCGTTCGTAACCGGAATCCGGAGCGCTTTGTCGTCGGTAGGGGCAAGCACGATACCGGAAACACCGCGACTTATGAACGTCTCCACTTCCGCGATTTGAGCTTCGCGATCGTCCTCGCGCCCGGGCCCTTTCCAGATTACTTCGATGTCGAGCTCGACGGAAGCTTTGACCGCACCCGCATGAACGGCTTTCCAGAAAGAGTGCGTGGTGCTTTTGGGAATGACGGCGATGACTAGGGTGTCGTCTTCAGGCGCGGCGTTCTCACTCTCACTCTGACAGCCGAGTGCCGCAAGAAGGGTGCAAAGGATGACGGCTTTAACGCGCATCAGCATCAGTCGGTGCCTCCAGGTTGTAGAAATCGATAGCGTTCCCGCCAAGGACCGCCGCTTTGTCCGCATCAGACAGAGTCGAGATGTACTGATGGACGATGTCCATCACTTCTAAATAGGTCGCCGAAAGAGTGCAGACGGGCCAATCGGATCCTATGAGGATGCGCCGGGCGCCGAAAGCCTCGAAGACAACATCGAGATAAGGCGTGAAGTCGTCAAGCTTCCACCCATGCCATTCGGTCTCGGTGACCATCCCGGAGACTTTGCAATAGAGGTTTTGGTGCTGGGCGAGTTTCTCGACATGCCCGGCCCAAGGCTCGAGCTCGCGCCGTCCGATATGAGGCTTCGCGATATGGTCGAGCACGAGGCGATGATCGGGAAACCGCTCGACAAACTCGAGAGCGGCGGGGAGCTGGCTCGGATAGATGAGCACGTCGTAGGTCAGATCGTGCTCTTTCAAAAGCGCCACCCCGCGAAGAAAATCCTCGCGAAGAAGGAAGTAATCGTCGGGCTCGTCCTGTACGATGTGGCGCGCGCCGACGAAACGCTCATGGGCGCCGAACTGCTCGAGCTGGGCTAGGGCGTCTTCCGAGCACAAATCCACCCAGCCGACGACGCCGAGCACGGAGTCGGTCGTATCCGCGAGCCGAAGCAGATACTCCGTCTCTTCGACGCTTTGCCGCGCTTGAACGGCCACCGAGCCCCCGATGCCCGTCGCGTCGAGATGCGGCTTCAAATCGGCCGGTCCGAAATCCTTCTTCAGAACGTGCATGCGCTCATCGATCCAGTCGTACTCGGAGGGGCTGTACTCCCAAAAGTGCTGATGAGCGTCAATGCGCATGGGCTCCATACTATAAGATTGGGGCACCCATGATGGAGCAAGCCGAGAACCTACGCGATGTCATCCGGGAAACGACACTCCTCGAGCCGCGACGCCTCGCCGACCGACTCGGGATTTCGCTCCGTATTGCGAGCGAGACGTTCCAGCACACGGGAAGCTTCAAGTTCCGCGCTGGGTATAACCTCGCCGCGCTTGTCGAAGAGCGCACAATCCTGACCGCATCGTCGGGGAACTTTGGCCAGGCGCTCGCTTATGCCGCAAAGCTTCTCGAGAAGGACGCCATCATCGTCATGCCCGAAACGTCGGCGCAGGTGAAAATGGACGCCGTGCGCGAGCACGGTGGCACGGTCGTGCCGGTCAACGTGACGGTGAAGAGCCGGGCGGAGGGGGTCGCGGAGCTTGCCGCCGAGCACCCCGACGCCTTTGTCGCGAGCGCCTATAACGACCCACGCGTCATCGATGGGAATGCGACCCTCGGCCAGGAGCTAGCGGCGCATGACTTCGACGTTATCGTCGTGCCGGTCGGAGGCGGAGGTCTGAGTTCGGGGATCGTCAAAGGCCTTCGTGAAGCCGGCAACACGCGCACTCGGGTCGTCGGCGCCGAGCCGCTTCTCGGAAACGACGCCGCGCGGTCTCTCCGCGCCGGACACATCGTCAAGAACGAAAAAGAGCCGCTCACGATCGCCGACGGCGCACGGACCGTGAGCCTGGGCGAGAACAACTGGGAGATTCTCAAGGACGGCCTCGAGACGATCGTCGAAGTTCCCGAAGACGACATCGCGGAAGCGCTGAGGCTTCTGTTCTCTTGCGCCAACCTCAAAGCGGAGCCCACGGGCGCACTCGGCGTGGGCGCGCTCCTCACAGAACCGGATCGTTTCCGCGGCCGGTCGGTGTGTTGCGTCGTCACCGGAGGCAACGTGGACCCCGACGTTTACCGACGACTGTTAACCCTAATCGCAAATAAACGTCACCGTGTCTGAGGTCTTTGGCCCCGTGAATAGCACCTTTTCCAGGTTCTGCATACACCGTGCAGAATCACCTATAGTGGCGGCGAGTGGGTGCCCCAGCACGAGCTTCTCGCCTGCGCCCAGTGCGGCTGTTTCGCATTTTCGTGCTTCGAAGATTTTGCGATTAGGGTTAACTCGTGACTGAAATCCTCGAGTTCGGGATCGACATTATCCACTGGCTCGAGGGCTTTCGCTCGCCGCTACTAAACCAGTTCTTTTTCGCCGTCACGGATGTTGGCTCGACCGCCGGTTATCTCGCGATGCTGCCGATCCTGTGGTGGGCTTTCTCGTGGAAGCTCGGGGTACGACTCTTCGTTGCTCTGGTGCTGAGCGTCTACATCAACACACTCATCAAAGATCTCGTGGCACTCCCCCGCCCGTTCGTCTATGCGGACATCGCCAATTTACGCGCGCCCGGTGAGTTCAGCTTCCCGAGCGGCCACGCCCAACAGGCGGCAGTTTTTTTTGGCCTACTTGCGCTCCACTTCAAGAAACGCTGGTTCACGATCGTCGCCGCGCTGACGATTTTCCTGATCGGATTTTCGCGCGTCTATCTTGGGGCTCACTTTCCTAGCGACGTGCTCGCGGGATGGACCCTCGGCGCCGCGATCGCTTGGGGTTCTGCTCGGTGGTCGAAGACGCTCGCGGAGAAAGCGGCCGGGCTGAGCTTGAACGCCCAAGTGCTCTTGGCGCTCTGCGTTCCCATAGCACTCGCCCTCTTGTACCCGTCGAGAAACACGGCGATCGCCATGGGCGGGCTCGCTGGGGCCCTCGGAGGCCTCGTCTTCGCATACCACAAAGGCCTTTACTCAGAAGGTGTTTCGGCCCGGAGCCGCCGCGCATGGCTCGTCGTCGGCCTCTTGGGCCTTCCCGTCATTTACTTTGCGCTTCAGAAGCTCTCGCCGGGCGAAGACTCCGTGTACTACTACGTTTATTTGTGGTTGCGCTTCGCCGCCATCGGCCTCTGGGTGAGCTTTCTCGTGCCGCGCATCGTTGCGCTCGTTCGAGACAGGGGACGAGACCGAGACCGAAGGCCCGCCGCATGAAAACGCTCATGCTTTTGCGCCACGCCAAGTCGAGCTGGAAAGACAAGGGCATCTCAGACCACGACCGTCCTTTGAACAAGCGCGGAAAGAAAACCGCACCGGTGATGGGGCACCTCATTCTCGAAAAACAGCTCGTCCCGGACCTCATCTTGTCGTCCACGGCTGTCCGCGCTCGAACAACGGCCGAAGCCGTGGCCGAAGCGTGCAACTACAAGAACACTATCGAGCACCTCGCGGAGCTCTACCTAGCGACCGCGGGAGAGCTCCTCTCAGAAGTACAGAGCCGCGTCGACGACGGCATCGATCGCGTGATGCTCGTCGCCCACAACCCGGGAATGGAAGACCTGGTCAGCAGGCTATCCGGCCATCCCGAGCCCTTTCCCACCGCCGCGCTCGCGGTCTTCGAGCTCGGCATCGAAAGCTGGCGGGCCCTAGAGCTCGGCGTCGAGATATCGCTTCTGCATCTATGGCGCCCGAGAGAGCTCGAGTGACGAAAACGGATCTTCCTCATCACTACTCTTTCAGCTTCTCCTCCAGGAGCTCGCTCGCGATGTCCATGAAATCTCGCTCCGTAACGATCCCGATGAGACGCCCGTCCTTCACCACCGGCAGACTCCCAATCGACTTCCCCTTCATCAGAGCAACCGCTTCGAGCGTGGTCGTCTCTGGCGCCACGGTCACGAGGTCGCGTTTCATCACTTCGCTCACGGGTATCGGCTCTTCGCGCTTCGCAAACTCGCCGTTGGCCAACAAATGGATGAGTGACCGATAGGAGACGAGGCCCACCAACCTATGATCATGATCTTCCACGGGCACGTGCCGGATCTTCTCCCAGTCCATGAGACTCGCGACCAGGTCGATCGGCTCGTCCTCGTTCACCGTATAGAGGTCCGTGGTCATGAACTGCTCCACCATCAAGTAGTGGTTCTTCCATCCACCCGCCTCGTCGAGCGACGCCGCATGCCATTCTGTCACGGGTCGTCCCTCCTTCTGCTGGCTCACCATGGAGGCGGTGAGCGCGCTCATGCGCTCGCCATCAGTGCCCTTTCCCTTCATCGCGGCCAGTGATTGGTGAAACCATTGTGCTCCCGTCTTTTTCGTTTCCACGCGCCTTTCGACGACTCCGAGATAGCGGTCGATGTCCTCCTGGTCGATGTTCGAGCTCTCGAGACCGCTCCGCGCCATCGGCAATAGCTCTTTCACCAAGAGCTCGCGCGCGGGGCGCTCGCGCCCCTCGAACCAAGTGAGCTCGGACGCGAGCCCGTTTACAGCCGCCGCAGTGAAGTTCGAGTGCGCGTCCTCGAACTCCATCACTTTCGTCACGTCTTCAATATCCCGCGCGAACGCGCTCACAAGGCCGAACCAGAGGGCCGCGTTGGCTACCTCATCGACGATCGTCGGCCCTGAAGGCAGGTAACGGTTTTCGATGCGCAGATGCGGCTTGCCGTCGGTAATCCCGTAGCACGGCCGATTCCAGCGATAGACCGTCCCGTTGTGAAGCGTCAAGGCCTTGAGCTTCGGCGGCCGGCCCGCGCGGATCTCGGCGAAGGGGTCTTCATCCGTGTCTCCGCCGATCAATATCTTGAAGCGCGCAATATCCTCACGAAAGAGCTCGGTCGCCGACTCCTTCACCCATTGGCGTCCGAAGCTCACCCGGGGCTGCCGCTCGCGCAGCTCGTGGCTCGTGCTGCGTGTGTCCACGGCTTGCTGGAAGAGAGCGATGCGCGTCTCACGCCACAACCGCCTTCCGAAAAGAAGCGGCGAGTTCGTACACGCCGCGAGGACGGGCGCCGCCACCACTTGCGCGATGTTGTAGAGTCTCGCGAACTCGTCCGCGGCGACTTGAAAGTGCACCTGAAAGCTCGTGTTGCACGATTCGAGCATCACCGAGTCGTGTTTCACGATGAGTTCGTCCATTCCCTTGATTTGGAAGTCGTAGGAGCCCCCGCGCAGCTTGTTCATCGCGCGGTTGAGCGCGAAGTAGCGCGGCACGGGCGCCATGTTGTCGAGGCCGAGGTCGGACTTTCGAAGCGTCGGCAAAATGCCGCAAAGGGCGATCTCGCCGCCGCAATCCCGCGCGCCGTCGCGTGCGAGGCCCACCAGCTCCGTCAGCTGCGCTTCGATCTGTGAAAGACAGCCCTTCCCGAAGACGACAGGGTCGAGATTCCCCTCCAGGTTGAACTTCGCGAGCTCCGTGGTGAATCGAGGGTCTTCGATAGCGGCGAGCACTTCCGTCGCGATGGGAGCTGGGCGCCAGCCGGGCCCCACGAGGAACATCTCTTGCTCCGCGCCCACGCGGCGGACGCCGGACTCGATCCAGTCATCCTCGATCATCCGCTCGAGCGCCCTCAGGTCGTCGAGAAGATTTCGCATGAACAGTCGCAGCTGCTCAGGCGAAATGTCGTCCTGTACCTGATGCTCCCCCATGAGCTACCCCTTTCGGTAGACCATTCTACGGGAACGTTCAAAGCATATTCAAAACAACATCAGCCACGGCCGCGGACCCCGCATAGGTGCCGAGTGGCGGATTCGCTCCAACTAGCCGCCGCGTTGGTCTTTTGCGAAGACGACGCAGCCCCCCGAGGTCGTCGTGATTGGAGCGGGCGCGTTCGGTGGATGGACGGCTCTTTACCTTCGAGAGATGGGACTGTCGGTCACACTCGTCGACGCGCACGGTCCGGGCAACGTACGGTCGAGCTCGGCCGGCGAGACGCGACAGATTCGTACCACCTACGGCGACCGTGAGCTCTATTCGCGTTGGGTCGTCGATGCATTCGAGCGGTGGAAGACCAGAGAGGCCGAGTGGGGCAAAAAGCTATTCTTCCAGACCGGTCAGATCACGCTGCTCCGCGAGTGGACTGGATACCTCCAGTCATCGAAGACGGTCCTCGATAGGCTCGGAGTCGACAACGAAGTGATCGATCGCGCGGAGCTCATCAAGCGTTTTCCCCAGTTCAACTATGACGGCGTGGAGCTCGGTTTCTACGTGCCGAGCACGGGAATTCTCAAATGCTGGGAAGGCTGTTTGGCGGTGGCCGAGGCTTGCGAGAAAACACCAGACGAAGAATCGCTTGCTCTGCTACGAACGACTTGCCTCAGCTCGCCCATATCTGTAATCATGACCGCGGCTGAGCTTGCAGGCGTGATCGGGGCGCCGCGGACTCATGAGCGCCTGAGCGCGATCATGCCCGAGCGTCACGGGGTCACGCGGCACGCGGACGCGCGTGCATTCCCCGAAAGGATGGCGCATGAAGACACTCGCTGCCGGTGCCGCATTTCTCGGAATCTGGCTTGCAGTTGGGAGCCAGACCGCCGGTATCGGTGCGACCCGCTGGCCGGCTGGAGGGGGGTCCCCGGCGGACCTGAACCCGGTCATTCAGGAGTTCTGCGTGACCTGCCACAATGACTCGACGCTTTTGGGCAACCTCTCGCTCGAGACCTTCGACGTCGCTGCGGCTCACGAGCGGGCCGAGACGGCCGAGAAGATGATCGTGAAGCTCCGGGCCGGCATGATGCCCCCGCCGGACATCGACCGTCCGTCCGCCGACACGCTGCTGACGCTCGTTACGACCCTCGAGGCGGTGGTGGACCAAGCCGCGGCGGCCGATCCGAATCCCGGCGCCCGCCGGTTTCAGAGGCTCAACCGAGCCGAGTACGAGCGGGTGGTTAAAGATCTCCTCGCGCTCGATATCGATGCCAGTCGCTGGCTCCCGGCCGACACTTATCTCGGCAACTTCAACAACATGTCGGCTGCCCAGGGGCTCTCGACGACGCTGCTCGAGGCCTATATGAGGGCCGCCAGCGAAGTCAGTCGTCTGGCCGTCGGCAACCGCAATGCGCTCTCGAGCAGCGCCAAGTACAGGAACCCGATCGAGGTCTCGCAGCACGCTTGGGATCATATCGAGGGCGCGCCCTTTGGGACGCGCGGCGGGCTCGTCGTCACGCACGACTTCCCGGCAGACGGCGAGTACGTTTTCTCGATCGAGACCGTGCTTGGCAACGGCACAAGCTTCGAGGATATCGACATCTCGATCGACGGCGAAGGAGTGGCTCTCCTCGGCTTGGAGCATGGTGGGGCCAAAAGCGTTCCGATCCGGACCGAGCCCATCTTCGTTCGCGCAGGCCAGCGCCAAGTCTCCGCAGCCTTCATCCGGAAGATCGAAGGTCCGTACGAGGATCGTTTGAGCCCGCACGCCTGGTCGTTCGTCGGGGGTGAGGACTCGCAGGCCTGGGCGAACTACGGCATCACTGCGCTGCCGCACCTCAGCGACTTGATGATCACGGGACCCCAGCGCTCCGTCGGGCTTTCGGAGACGGCCAGCCGCAAGAAGATCTTCAGCTGCGGCCCAACCTCGCCCAGCGAGGAGCGTCCGTGCGCCGAGACGATCATCCGTCGCCTGGCCCGTGAGGCCTATAGGCGACCGGTCACGGCCGAGGATCTGGCGGGCCCCATGTCCTTCTACGATCGCGGCGCAAACGAGAAAGAAGACGAGGGCTTCGAGGTCGGCGTCCGGACCGCGCTGCAGGCGATCCTGGCCAGTCCGCAGTTCATCTTCCGCCTCGAGGAGCAACCCGCCGGCATTCGCGCGGGTACGAACTATCGTCTGAGCGACCTCGATCTCGCTTCACGCCTTGCGTTCTTCCTGTGGGCCACGAACCCGGACGACGAGTTGCTTACGCTTGCTGCGGAGGGTCGGCTGTCGCATCCGGGGATCCTGGAGCAGCAGGTCGAAAGGATGCTCGAGGACCCCCGTAGAAAGGCGCTCGCCACACGGTTTGCATCGCAATGGCTGCGGCTCCAGGACGCGGAGGACAATCACCCGGAGCCGTACTTCTATCCCGACTTCACCGGGCTGTTGGGCGACGACCTGGTACGCGAGACGCAATCCTTCTTCGATTACCTTGTTCGGGAGGACCGGAGCCTGCTCGAGCTGTTCAACGCGGACTACACGTTCCTCAACGAGCGCGTGGCGCGGCATTACGGGATCTCCGGCGTGTCGGGCGAAGAGTTCCGCAGGGTCGAGTACCCCGATGACACCCGGCGCGGCGTGCTGGGCCACGGGAGCGTGCTGCTATTGACCTCGATGTCCGCCCGCACGTCCCCCGTGCTGCGCGGGAAGTGGGTCATGGAAGTGCTCATGGGCACGCCGCCGCCCCCGCCGCCGCCCGACGTGCCGGCGCTCGAGGAAACGGAAGGCACATCGGAAGGCCGGCGTCTGACCACTCGTGAGCGGTTAGAGATACACCGGGCCAACCCGACGTGTCACGCTTGCCACCGATTCATGGACCCCATCGGGCTGGCGCTGGACAACTACGATGTGACGGGACGTTTGCGGATCCGCGAGAACGGAGTCCCGCTCGACACGCGTGGCACCTTTTACGACGGCACGGACGTGAACACTCCGAGTGAGCTCACCGACTTGCTCATGAAGCGACCGATTCCGTTGGTGCGGAACTACACCGCGAACTTGCTGGCCTACGCGATGGGGCGGCGGGTGGAGTACTTCGACCAGCCCGAGATTCGATCCATCGTGCGGGAAGCCGAAGCGAACGACTACCGGATGTCTTCGTTCATCCTGGGGGTCGTGAAGAGCAATCCCTTCCAGATGTCGCGATCCCAAGCGGCCCCGTTGGGAGAAGACCAACGGTCCGAACAGGAGAATTAGGGCCATGGCATTCATCACGGGAAAGCACCTGTCCCGCCGCACGTTCCTCCGAGGTTCGGGTGCGAGCTTCGCGCTGCCGTTCCTCGAAGCCATGGTCCCCGCGGGGCGAATCCGCGGGGACGGGACTGGCGGCTTCACGCGCCTGGTGTGTATCGAGGAATCGATGGGAGCCGCCGGCTCGAGCGACTGGGGGGACTCCCAGCACCTATTCGCTCCGGCCGAGGTCGGTCGCGACTTCGAGCTCGCCACGAACAGCCAGCTGAAGCCGCTCGAGGAGTTCCGTGAGTACATGACGATCGTCAGCAATACGGACTGTCGGTCGGCCGAGGCCTTCCGCGCGGAGGAGATCGGCGGCGACCACGACCGATCGACGGCGGTGTTCCTGACCCAGGCCCACCCGAAGCAGACCCAGGGCTCGGACATTTTTCTGGGGACGTCGCTCGATCAGCTTCACGCGCAGCGCTTCGGGCGCGACACCGCGCTACCCTCGCTCGAGCTTTGTATCGAAGGCATCGACCGCGGCGGCGGCTGCGCCTACAACTACCACTGCGCGTACACCACTTCGCTGTCCTGGGCATCCCCCAACCAGCCGCTCCCGGCGATTCGCGAGCCTCGGGTCGTGTTCGAGCGACTGTTCGGCGCCGGCGACACCCCGGAAGACCGGGCGGCCCGGCGTAGGACCGACCGAAGCATGATCGACTGGATCGCGACCGAGGTCTCGCGCCTGAAGCGAACGTTGGGGGCCGCGGATCGCGCGGCGCTGGACGAATACACGGAACACATCCGCGAGATCGAGCGGCGGATCCAGCTCGTCGAGGCGCGCAACACGAGCGGCGAAGAGCCGGAGATGCCCGAGACGCCCTCCGGTGTTCCCGCCTCGTTCGAAGAGCACATGCAGTTGATGTTCGATCTCCAGGTACTCGCGCTACAGACCGACCTCACGCGGGTCATCACGTTCAAGACCGGATTCGATCAGTCGAATCGAACGTTCCCGCAGAGCGGGACCACGAAGTCTATCCACGGGGTCTCCCACCACGGCAACGTCCCCGCGGACATCCTGGACTTCAACAAGATCAACACGTACCGCCTCAGCCAGCTCAACTACTTCCTCCAGAAGATGCGAGATACGATCGAGGGCGATGCGTCCCTGCTGGATAAGACGGCCATCATCTGGGGATCTCCGATGGCCGACCCCAACCTGCACAACCACCGCCGGGCGCCCCTCCTGCTCCTGGGTCACGCGAACGGCGCCCTCGAAGGAGGCCTGCATCTGCGAGCCCCGGAGGGAACGTCGATGGCGAACGTGTTCGTTGGCCTGATGAAGAAGATTGGACACGAGGACATGGAGACGTTCGGCGACAGCACGGGAGAGTTTCCCATGGACTTCCCGCGGGGCGCAGCAACCGTAGGTGGCTTAGGTAGCGGAGGTAACGTATGAGGAACGTCGCGAAATCAGCCGTCTTCTTGGGCATCGCGGTGGCCCTGGCAGGCGCCGCCCCCTCGCCCGAAGCCCCTATCGTCGATATCACCGATATGACGGAGGCCGTGCGCCGGGGAGACGCGGAAGCCGTCCGGTCGCTCCTCGATCAGGGCGCTGACGTGAACGCGGCGCCGGGCGACGGCATGACCGCGCTGCACTGGGCGGCAGAGCGCGGCCACGCCGAGGTCGCCGAGTTGTTGATCTCAGCGTCCGCCGACGTGGAGGCGAAGACGCGCATCGGCAGCTACACCCCGCTCCACCTGGGTAGCCGGGGCGGACACGTTCTTATAATGATGACGCTGCTCGAGGCGGGCGGCGATCCCGATGCCGTCACCACGAACAGCGGCGTGACGCCTTTGCACCTTGCGGTAGCGGCGATCGGGGGCGCGGATGCCGTGGCGGCGCTCCTGGATCACGGGGCCGACCCCAACGCCCGCGAGTGGTCGGCGGGTCAGACGCCGCTGATGTTCGCCGCCGGGTCCAACCGCGCGGCATCCGTCAGAGGGCTCCTCGAGGGTGAGGCGGATCCGGGACTTCGTACGGAAGTCGTCGACGTTCTCCCGAGCCTCGCGCTGGATCGGGAGGCCACCAGAAGGTTTCGGGAGAGGATTTATGGGCCTGAGGTGGCCGAGGCGATGGCCAAACCCAGGGCCAGAGTCAAAGCGCCGGACGTGGAGCCCAGCCCGACCGAGGTTCAGGCGGCTATCCGCGCTCAGCGAGAGTTCCTATCGTCCGGCTACGAC
This sequence comes from Candidatus Marinacidobacterales bacterium, assembly GCA_965197495.1. Taxonomy (GTDB): domain Bacteria; phylum Acidobacteriota; class Vicinamibacteria; order Marinacidobacterales; family SMYC01; genus SMYC01. Next base: position 5,408,127 of record OZ240210.1, on the reverse strand, counting down.
GTCGGAGAGGTCGATGGGCACTCGCTCGCGCGCGTCCGGCCGGACTACCCCGGAGGTCCGGACGTCGTGCGTCCTCCCTTCAGGGAGGTTCTCGTCGGGAAGACGGGCGGGATGACGGCGCTTCTGCACGCGGCTCGCGAGGGCAACATCGAAGCGGCGGTCGCACTCCTGGATGGCGACGCCGACGTAAACCAGGTGAGTGGGGATGGAACCAGCCCGCTCTTGATGGCCGCGCTCAACGGTCAGTTCGATCTGGCGCTGGTCCTCCTCGAGCGCGGCGCCGACCCCAACCTAGCGGCCTCCACCGACGGTGTTACACCCCTGTTCGCCGTGCTCCAGACCCAGTGGGCGCCAAGGTCGAACTATCCCCAGCCCCGGGCACAGGACGATCAGCGGACGGAGTACATGGACGTGCTGAGGGCCCTACTCGAGGCCGGAGCCAACCCGAACGTCCGGTTGAACACGCATCTATGGTACTGGGAGTACGGGCTCGGCAAGATGGGGATCGACCTCACGGGCGCGACGCCGTTCTGGCGTGCTGCTTTCGCGCAGGACCTCGAAGCCATGAAGCTGCTCTCGGCGCACGGCGCGGATCCAAACATCCCGACCAAGTGGCCAGAAGTCGGCATGAGGGGGCGGCGGCAGCAGGACGGGCGGCAGCAGGAGGATTCGGCATTGCCCTACATCCCCGAGGGGGCGCTGAACGCCTATCCGATCCACGCTACCGCGGGGGGAGGCTACCTCGGGCTCGGGGCCTTCAGCGTGCGCAACGCACCGAACCAGTTCATGCCGGCCGTGACGTATCTGGTCGAGGAGCACGGAGCAGACGTCAACCTCACCGACTCCTGGGGCTACCGGCCGCTCCACTATGCTGCGTCGCGAGGCGACAACGAGCTCATCGAGTATCTCCTGTCGCAGGGGGCGGACGTCACCGCAATCACGCGCCTGGGCCAGTCGACCGCCGACATGGCGCGTGGCGGTCGATCCGGCTTCTTCACGCGCGTGGCGTACCCGGAGACGGTGGAGCTGCTCACGCGACTGGGCTCGTCGCTCGAGTGCCTCCACACCCACTTCCTCGACACCGGGGACTTCTGTGGGGGGGCCGGCGTCAACGACCCCTGGGCGCCGTCCCCTGAAACAGCCAAAGAGAAACAATAAACCTCATTCCATCCTACTCGTCTTTGCGCTCGCCTCGTCGCCTGTAATCATCACGGGCTGCGTCGGTGGAACCAAGCTGCGCCGGCATCGGACGCGGACGTCGTGATGACGAAGGGCGGCGACGACAGGACCGCTCACGCATCATCAAATACACGGAGGACGGCGAGCATGTGATGGAGTGGGGCGCGCTCGGGGACGGCCCGGGCGAGTTCGATCTCCTCCACGGTCTCGCCGTGGATGAAGACCGCGTCTACGTCGGCGATCGGCAGAACAATCGCATTCAGCTCTTCACCCACGACGGGGAGTTCATCGAGGAATGGCCGAACATCTTCGATCCCGTCAACATCTGGCTCGACGAGAACCGGGCGGTCTGGGTGTTGGATGCGAGCCTGAACCGGGTCCTGAAGTACAACCGCGACGGCGTGCTCCAGTACCACTGGGGTGCATACGGTCAGGCGGGTGCTATCGGGCGAGGCACCTGGCCGGCGGCCTGTCACTTCCACACCAGCTCGACATGGATGAAGAGGGCAACCTCTACATCGCCTCCTACAGCGGCGGCTGGGTGGACAAGTTCGTTCCGAAACCGGGAGCCGACCCGAGCAGGTTGCTGGGCAAGCGACTGTTGCTCACAAAATAGAACGGTACCGCCATACTCTGAACCCCAATCAGAGCCAACGACGCGCCGGAGCTGGAAAGGAGCTCGATGGTCGGATCGCCCGCACAGAGGCACGGTTCCGACCGCCCGGCAATCCGCAGCGCCTAGCCGAGCCCAGCCAGAGCGTCCGGATCCTCCGTGTCGAGCAAAACGGCAGATCCGATTGGCCGGCCGCAGTCGATGCCGTCTTCGATAACACGTACCCGTCGCGTGTCATCGAGCAGATTTTTCAGGGACGCCTGCAGTGAATTGGCCATTTCGGACTCCTGCTATAGGTCGGATCGGGATTCGGTTCTCGTTCCAGGCTACCAAACGGGTGACGAGTTGTCAGAGGAAAGGACTACGAATCACTTCCCACGCCAGCGCGCTATCCAGACGCGGTCTTTTTACCGGTTTCGCGTTTGACGATTCGGTGGGCGGTCGCTATGTTAGTTGTATATCAACAGACAACACGAAGAAGCGTTGCTCGAGGCGTTATCAGGACGTTTCCTCGGGCAGCTCCACGAGCATGAGAAGCCGTTTGGTGCTTCTCCTCAACCAGAGAGGTAAAACATGGCAGCTAAGAAACGCACGGTTGTTTGCGTGAAAGTGAACCGCAAGGATGGCAAGTGGGACGTGCAGTTGCAAGGAAAGAAAAAGCCGGCGAGCTCTCACCGGCTGAAGACCGCCGCGGTGAAACGCGGACGGCGCCTGGCGAAAACGTCCGCTCCAGGCCAAGTCAAGATCTTTAGTCAGAAAGGGAAAGTTCAAGCCTCCCACAACTACAACTAGTTCTACCGGGGGCAGGCGAGTTCTCGCCTGCCCCCAACCTACTGCTCTCGCCGAACGTGGTCCATTTCGATCACCGCGGGGCGCGCCGCCTCCAGCTCGAGCACGTCGTCTTCCGTCACGTGGATCGCCGACCTACGCGGAGCTCCTGGCAGAGCACTCCTGAGCCAAAACCCGGGAACTCGCCGCAGGGCAGGTCATGGCATATTAGTCTGAAGTTCCTTGGTCGAATGAACCCACTGACAGTGTGAATCCCCAATGATTAGGCGTCTTTAGGGACGCCGAGAGGCTAATTTTGGGATGCAATATGTAGGCATGTCCAAAGCCTTTTATAGTTTGATATATATTGATACATAGGCTATTATGGTGGGCATGCATACCCACATCATCCCCAATCGCAACTCTACCCCCGCGGTCCTGCTGCGTGAGCCGTATCGGGTGGGCGGAAACGTCCGCAAGCGCACGCTCGCTAACTTGTCCAAATTGCCCATGGACGCAGTCGACGCCATCCGACGCATTCTCAAAGGGGAAAAGCTCGTCTCGGTTGAAGTCGCCTTCAAAATTGTCGAGAACGGCTCCCGGCACCATGGCCACGTCGACGCGGTGCTCAGCGCCATGAGACAGCTCGGTTTCGAAAAGCTCGTTGGTTCTCGACACTCACCAGAGCGGGATTTGGTCGTGGCTATGGTAGTCGCCCGGATCCTCGAACCGCAGTCGAAGCTGGCGACTAGCCAGTGGTGGCACACAACCACACTGCCCGAAATCCTGGGGGTGAGCGATGCCCGCGAAGACGATCTCTATGCCGCCATGGACTGGGTTCTCAAACGCCAGGAGGTCATCGAAAAAAAACTCGCGGCGCGCCATCTCCAAAACGACGGCCTGGCGCTCTATGACCTAACCTCAAGCTACTTCGAGGGTGTGAGTTGTCCGATCGCCCGCCTCGGATACGACCGTGACGGCAAGAAAGGCAAGCTGCAGATCAACTACGGTCTGCTGACCAACGAACGCGGCATCCCCGTGTCGGTATCGGTCTTTGAGGGCAACACGGGCGATCCCAAAACGCTGTTGCCTCAGGTAGAAAAGGTGCAAGAGCGCTTCGGCATCGAGCAGTTTGTGATGGTGGGCGACCGCGGAATGATCACCCAGACCCAGATCGACGAGTTGCGGGAGATGGACGGTGTCGACTGGATTACCGCTCTGCGTCCCGAACCGATTCGCAAGCTCATCAACGATGGGGTGCTCCAGATGGGGCTATTCGACGAGCGGAATCTGTTTGAGGTGACGCACCCGGATTTCCCCAACGAGAGGCTGGTCGCTTGCCGCAATCCGGAGCTGGCCGAGAGGCGGCGTCACAAGCGCCGTGCTCTGCTCGAAGCGACCTGCAAGGAGCTGGAGAAAGTTTGTCGGATGGTCGAGCGGCGCCGTTTGCAGGGCAAGGAGGACATCCGTGCTGCAGTGAAAAAGCTCCTCAACAAGTACAAGGTCGGCAGGTATTACAGGCTCGACATCCGTGACGACGGTTTCGACTTCGAGCTAGACGAGACAACGATGGATGCCGACGCCTCGCGCCTCGCCAACGGCAACTCTGAGCTCGCCAACAAACGGCTCCAGCGGTGGAAGCGACACATGGGGACGATCGCTAAGCAGTTCGGAGGGATTCGCCAACGGATCGGACGGGGTCAGCTGCATGGTAAAGATAAAATCGGTGTGCGGGTAGGCAGAGTTCTCAACAAGTACAAAGTCGGCAAGCACTTCAAGCTGGACATTCGCGACGACAGCTTTAGCTTCGAAATCGACGACACAAAGGTCACTGCGGAAGCTGCCCTTGACGGCATCTACGTGATCCGCACCAGTCTTGCTGAGCAGCGGATGAAAACCGACGACACAGTGCGCAGCTACAAGTTGCTGACCCAGGTCGAGAGGGCGTTTCGTTCCTTCAAGAGCATGGACCTAAAGGTGCGGCCGATTCGTCACCGGCGCGAAAACCGAGTCCGGGCGCACATCTTCTTGTGCATGCTGGCCTACTACGTCCTGTGGCACATGATGGAGGCTTGGCGGCCGCTGCTATTCTCTGACGAGGACCAGCAGGCGAAGGCCAGGCGTGACCCGGTTGCTCCGGCGAAGCGCTCCGAGGCCGCCCTGCGCAAGATACAAACCAAGAAGCTTGACGATGGGAGTCGAGCTTCCAGCTTCCGCACGCTGCTGCGCCTTCTCAGCAACATCGTCCGAAACAAATGTCGGCGACCGGAAGCCGGACCCGACGAGCCCACCTTCGATGTCACGACAACTCCGGACTCGAAACAGTAGAGAGCCTACGACCTGCTCAAAGGTATCACCGTGTAGACAGAAGCCAGCACCATTGATTCCAACTATCTCATTGGATCAACACCGGATCTTGGCTTTTTCAGCCAGGAACTTCAGATTAGTCGGAACTTCCGCCGGCTAGACGCATGTAAACCCGTACGTTTAAAGCAGATGCGGCGGTTCGAAATGTAATGTGTAAGCATGTAATAGTGACAGAACAGTTATTTTACTGATTTAATCCTGTATAGTCGGCGCATGTACATCGCCAAGGTGCCGAACCGCAACTCGCCCCCAGCGATTCTCATCCGCGAAAGCTACCGCGAAGGCGGTGCGCCCAAAACGAGGACCGTCGCCAACATCTCGAAGTGGAAGCCCGCGCGAATTGAAGCTCTTCGCCAGTTGCTAAAGGGCAACGTGGATTTGGGTGAGGCTCAGCAGTTCGAGATCACCAGAAGCAAGCCTCACGGACATGTTGCGGCCGTGCTGGGAACGCTGCGCAAAGTTGGCCTCGAGCGAATCATCCATAGCCGCCAGCGCCGAGAGCGTGACCTCGTCGTGGCGATGATTGTGGCGCGAATCGTAGAGCCGGGCTCCAAGTTGGCCACGGCCCGTGGTCTATCGAAACAGACCTTGACTTCGTCATTGGGTGAGTGTGTTGGAGTTGAAGACACCAACGAGGATGAGTTGTATGATTCCCTGGATTGGCTTTTGAGCCGCCAAGCAGCCATAGAGAAGAAACTGGCGAAACGCCATCTGCAGCAGGGCAGCCTGGTTCTCTACGACTTGACGTCGACTTGGGTAGAAGGTCGGTCGTGCCCTCTGGCGAAGCTCGGTTACTCGAGAGACGGCAAGAAAAACAAGTTGCAGGTCGTGTTCGGCTTACTGTGTGAGCGTGATGGTCGGCCGGTCGGGGTAGAGGTGTTCGAAGGCAACACCGGAGATCCCGCAACACTGGGGAGCCAAATTCGCAAAGTCCGAGAACGTTTTGAGCTTGACAGTATCGTCTTCGTAGGTGACCGAGGGATGATCACCGAAGCCCGGATTCGCGAGGAACTTCGACCGGAGGAAGGTCTCGAGTGGATCAGCTCACTTCGTGCCCCTCAGATTCAGCGACTTGCAAAAGACGGAATGCTGCAGCCTTCTCTGTTCGATGAACTCGACCTAGCGGAGATCCATCATCCTAGCTTCCCTGGTGAGCGACTCATCGCCTGCCGCAACCCTCTTCTTGCTACCGAGCGGGCGCGGAAGCGAGAAGAGATGCTTGTGTCGACGGAGTCAAAGCTAGAAGTGATTAGCAAAGCGACGAAGCGAGACCAACGTCCTTTGCGAGGCAAAGATACCATCGGCATACGATTGGGTCGAGTGTTCGCTCGGAGCAAGATGGGCAAGCACTTTCGCTACACCATTACGGACGACGGCTTCGACTTCGAGCGCGACAACGAAAACATCGAGCGTGAGGCGGCCCTCGACGGCATCTATATCATCCGAACAAGCCTCACCGAAGAGGCCATCTCCGCAGACGAAGCTGTCAGGACCTACAAAGGCTTGGCAGTCGTTGAACGCGCTTTTCGTTGCTGCAAAACCGTGGATTTGAAAGTACGGCCCATCTATCACTACAACGCTGAGCGAGTTCGAGCTCACATCTTTCTTTGCATGCTCGCCTACTACGTGGAATGGCACATGCGAAAAGCCCTCGTCCCGATCTTGTTTGACGACGACGACCCTGACGGTGCCCATGCCAAACGCTCATCCATCGTCAGCCCAGCAACGCCTTCAGACTCCGCCCAGGCAAAGGCTTCTACCAAGAAGACTCCCGACGGGTTGCCCGTCCACAGTTTCAGAACGCTTCTTTCTGATCTTGCTACGGTCACGAAAAATCAGGTCGAAAACGAAGCCCGCGGCCTGTCCTTCGTCAGCATCACTCGCCCCACACCCTTGCAGCACAAAGCATTCAACCTGCTCGAAATCAACCCCCGCACGATGTAAGCAGTACACACACCTCTCTTCAAAAACAAAGCCAATGATGCCCACACTTACGCTTGTTCATCCGTGGAAGGTCCGATTAGTGCACCGGCAGGTTGGCGATGGGCAGATCGAGGGCACGGTCGAGCCGTAGCGTCAGCATCGTGCCGCGATCGAGCTCGACGTTTTTTCCCTCCGTCGCTAAGACGGCGCCCGAGCCACCGAGAATGATTCCGGCCACCGCACCTTTCTTACCGCCGAGCACCGCGCCGAGCACGGCGCCTACTCCAGGCGCCGACGCCGATTTTGGTCTTCTCGTCGCCGAGACCGCTTTCCATCTTTTCGGAAGCGCCGACGACGGTGGCCGTCAGCGGATACTCGTACCCATCGACCTCGATCCTCTCGAACGCGAGGACGAGCTTTGCACTTCGATCGAGGCGTCCGTCCGGACGGTCGACCTGCTCCACGACGCCGTAGAGAACCGAGCCTGCGGGGATCACGACATGTCCGTTGCGGGTCACGGCAACGTTCGTGATGGCAGTAAACGCATCCCCGGCCTCCGTGTAGCGGGTGCTCAAGCTGTCCATGAGCCGTGCCGAAAGCCGGGAGCCAATGGAGAGCGATAGCATACCGTCGTCCTCAGAAAACCCTAGGTCTTTGCGCAGGCGCCCGAGCTCGCGAGAGACCTCGTCAATCTCATCGGTGCTCAGCCCGCTGCCTTCACCTCCAGCCTCACGATATTTCCTGGACTTCACTTTGAGGTAGACGACTTCCATACGGAGATCGTCCAGCCGAGCGCGAAAGGACTCGGGTGCCTCCACCGACACCTGAAGATCCTCCTGAAACGCATCGAGCTCGTTCTCGAGTCGTTCGAGCTCGCTCGTGGAAGCCTCGTCCGCGTTTGCAGATACCGGTCCACCCAAAAGTAATGAGCCCGTGAGCATCCATCCCATCATCCCCATCACTGTCGCTCGAAGCACGATTGAACCTCCTTGTGTGTCCCGCACACAGCACTAGCTTCGATCAAAACTGAGCGCGTGCGCTCCATCGCCTAAAGGCGATGGGTTCACGTCGCCGACTAAAGTCGGCTTGTCCTTGCCTCGTTTCACTACTCACTGACCTTGAAAGAATCGTCGTCCTGGGGCACGGCACCCTGCAACTCTATATACTTCGCTATCACCTCATCCGTCACGTTGCCCGTTGTCACCACGAAGTAACCCCGTGCCCGTAGGTGCCGACCCCAGAACTCCTTCCGCATCGTCCGTAAGTCGCGCATCAGACGATTCGACGTCTTACCCTTGATCAACTGCATCACTCGACTCGGCGACAAATTCGGCGGCACGCTCAGCAACAGGTGCACGTGCTCAGGCCGCACATGACCCTTCAGTATTTCTATCTGGTTCCGAGCACAGATCTCCCGGATGAGATCCCGGAGACGAACCGCTACATCCCCTCTCAAGGCCGGCTTGCGGTACTTCGTGATAAATACGAAGTGATAGTTTAACTGATACGTCGTGTGCGATGATTTACGATATCCTTTCACCTGGGGATCGTACCCCAAGCCTCCTAAAGGCGAGGGATTTCAACCATCCCCGAGTGGGACATCAAAGCAGGTTCTGTGCCAGGGATCACGCATCGATCGCAACGACCCACGACCTCCCGTTGGGACAGTCGTGTCCTCTCCGGCGGGGCTACTCAGGGTGTCGACCGATAGCCCGGACCGCGCAACACCCTTCCCGGCCGCTCGTCGGTGATCTTTCCCTCGGAGAAAACCGCGCGTCCATTGACGAATACGTATCTCACCCCGACGGAATAATCGTCGGGTCCTCGAAGGTCGCCACGTCGCGAATGGTTGCCGGATCGAAGACGGTCCATCCCCGCGCGCAGGATACCGCGGTCAATGAGCTTCACGCGGGCCGCGGGGCGCGACGTCATTTTGCGGATGGCTTCTTCGAGAGTGAGAAGCCCCTCTTCCTTGCCGAGAATGCGCGGAAAGGTCCCCCAGGCACGCGGGTGGGATTTGGTCTCGGATAACGGTCCATCCTCCGCCCGTACCGAGGAATCCGTGTCGACGGATACGAGCGGGTGTTTGAGCGCGGTCCGAACATCCTCTTCATTCATGATGGAGATGATGCAGGAGCTCTCTCCGCTATCGGCAATCACTAAGTCCATGAGCGCATCGCGCGGGTCCTTACCCATCTCAGTCCCGATCTGCGCCATCGTCTTGCCTTCATACTTCCGCAATTCCGGGTCCAGCACCGAGCTCACCATCACGCCCTCGGCGCCGCCCGAACCGTACCACTGGTTCTCCCATTCGGTGACGTCATCCGCCGCCATGTCGGTCTTGATCCTTTCGCGGAGCGAAGCATCCTTCAGACGCGAAAGCATCTCCTCGGTGCTACCCTCTCGGACCCAGACCGGAAGACAGGCGTGGAGGCCGTTCGAAGCACGAATATAGGGATACTGGTTCGCGCTCACGTCGAGGCCTCTCGCCCGCGCCGCCTCGAAACGCTCTAGCACTTCTCCCATCTTTCCCCAGTTGGCCTTGTAAGCAGTCTTCAGATGCCAGACTTCGGCCGGGATGGCCGCTCGCTCGGCGATCTCGAACACCTCGTCGAGGGACTCGAAGATGAGGTTGCCTTCGGAGCGCTGGTGGGTAATGTAAATGCCACCATACTCGGCGGCCACCGAGGCCATGGCCACCAGCTCGTCGGTGGAGTTGAATCGATCGGGCACGTATTGGAGCGAGGCGCTCAGCCCGAGCGCTCCTGCCTCCATGGCCCGAGACACCATCCACGTCATCTCGTCGAGCTCTTCAGGGCTTGCCCGTCGGTCCTCGCGCCCGATGACGAAGTCACGAATCCCGCCCGAACCTATGAAGGTTGCAATGTTGATGGCAGGCGGAGATTTTTCGAGGCGGCCAAAGTATTCCTCGAGCGTCCGAAAATCCTGCGCTACGCCATAGTAAGCATAGCGTTGCTCGTTCGCTTCCATCATGCGATCGTTGACCGCGGGCTCGATGTGGTCTCGGTAGAAACCGGGAACGGGCGCTGGCTTTTTTGGGGGCTCGAATTCTCCGAAACGAAGCGCGCCGGTCGGGCGGGACGTCGTGCATGCGGGCGCGAGATCGGCGGCGAGGCGATGAAGCGTCTATCGGAAAATGCGACCTCCTCGTGGTCGGGAGAGCGGATGGGACCCTCCTTCAGTTTTTCGAGCGACAAGTCACGGAAGGGCGCGAGACGCTTCTCGAGGTAGGCCTCGATATCCTCATCCGAGGGCCCCGGTAGTCGTTCCGCGATGGCCGCCTCCGGGAAGCCCAAACGCTCCGCGAGCAGACGATATACTTCCGTTTCCGTTTTCACTTCTCCGGGCGGCTCGATCACTTTCTGTTTGATCTGAATGTAGTCGTGCCAATAAGCGTTGATGACATCGCTCTGTTCGAACATGGTTTTGGCGGGAAGCACGATGTCGGCTTCGCGCGCCGTGTCCGTCATGAACTGCTCGACGACCACCCGAAATCGAGAGCCCGAAAAGCCTCGAGAACTTCGTTCGTGTTCGGATTCTGCGTGACCGGATTCCCGCACTCGACCCAGGCTATCTCGAGTGGCGGATCGCGCTGCTCGAGCATCTGCCGCCCGAGAAGCGCTGTCGAGACAGAGACACGCACGACACCGTCCGGCTCAGACGGCGGGTAGAACCCGACGGGGTCTTTGACCTCGCCGAAGATATGGCTCGTCAGGTTGGCGAACACCCACCCGGCGCCCGGTTTACCGATATTTCCGGTGATGGCCAGAAGTGCGATGATGGCGCGCATCGTTTGGCCACTATTCACATAGCGCTGCATCCCGAAGCCGGTGTTAATGGTAACCGGGGACTGAGCTCCGATGAGCTCGGCGAGCCGCTCGACTTGCTCTCGAGACACGCCCGTGATCGATGCCACGCGCTCCGGCGGGTAAGCCTCTATCATTTCGCGATAGGCGTCGAATCCCAGCACGTGATTCGCAATGAACGCGTCGTCGATATGTCCTCGCCGGACGAGGAGGTGGGCGAGCCCGAGCGCCAGCGCACCGTCCGTCCCCGGGCGTGGCTGGATGAGCAAATCGGCGCGCTCGGCGGTCTCGGTGCGTCGAGGGTCGATGGACCACCAAGCTTGGTGCCGGAGGAGAGGGACATGGTCAGTTCGTTGGGACGAGACGCTTCAACTCTTCGAACCAGTTCTGCACGAGCTTGAAGTGCGGCGGGGCCGGATGCTCTTCACTCTGGATCATGACGAACCGGCTGCCGTCGGGGGAAAAGTCGTAGATTCGAGGTTTCCAATTCGTATCCAGATCGTAAGGTCCCTCGAAAAGTACGGTGGGGCTCCCGGCGGAAAACGCGGGGTCGGTGGTGATCTCACGACCATCATCTTGTCTTCATTGCGGTAGTAGACTCTGCGACCGTTGGGCGCCCAAACCGGCGCTCGTCCGCCGTCGATGGAGATCTGACGTCCCGCACCGGGATCGTCGTATCGCCTCAGATAGACCTCAGTCTGACCCGATTCGACAGACATATAGGCTAGCCAGAGGCCATCGGGGGAGAAGGCGGGTTGCACTTGGTGCTTGGGAGATTCGAGGATGGGGCGCGGGGCGCCAGTCTCGAGGGACACTTCCCAGATGTCAAAATTCAGCCGTTCGAGCTGCTCGACGTCGAAGTCGACGTAATGAACGCGCTTTCCATCGGACGACCAGCCGGCAAGAAATGGAAGGTGGGACTGCTCCAATAGCGCCTCCGGAACTTCCCCTCTGTCGAGCTCCATCAGGAATATAACAACCGTGTCACTGTGCTGGGACTGGTGGCAACTCAGGGCTACTGAGAGCAAATCGGGTGGTGGGAAAGCCGCTATTTCACTCGTGTTGTTTGCTCTCGGCGGCTCTCTCTTCCTGCCGCTATCCCTGCATTCTGATCGCAGAGCGTCACTCCTCTTCAGCTAGGTGAACGGCCCGCCGGTTCCGATGAAACGCCGGGCGAGCTCGGCGATGCTCGAGCATTGAGCACTCTAGAGATGGCGAGTTTCCGGGTGGCACGTTGCTTGCTAGCCAACTACAATGGGATCTTCTCTTATTAAAGGAGGTAGTGATGGCGAACGATAACAACGGCGCGAATTTTCTAGTGGGGTTCTTCGTCGGCGCTGCCATGGGCGTCATGGGAGCACTTCTTCTGGCCCCGAAGTCGGGCCGCGAGCTGCGTGACGAGCTTGTGGATGAGGGCCGCAAATTGCGGGACCGGGCCATGGATGAAAGCCGCCGCGTTCGCGAGCGTTCCGGCGAAGTCGCCGACGATCTGCGTGAGCGGGGTGAGGCAGCTTTCGAAAAAGGCCGCGAAGGTCTGAGCGAGACCACGGAAGCGGCAAGGAAAACAGTGCAAGGGGTCAAGGAAGTACTGACGCGAAGCTGATGGCAACGGTACCCCACGAAGAGTCCCATCCCGAAAGCTACGTCGCGAGCGAAGAGGGGTCTTCGAAAGAACGCCCGTCGACGCTCGGCCTTTTGCGCAACGTGGTCCTGGACCTGACGCAAGTCGTCGAGGACAGCATGGAGCTCGTTGGTGCGTCCGTGCGCGAAGAGCTCGCGGAGTTTCGTGTCGACGTGGCGCGCCAGCTCCTGTCGCTCGTCGCCGTCGTTATCGGCGTCTCGCTCGCGACAGCCGGCCTCGCCATGCTGGTACAGCAGTTTTTCGGCAGCTGGCCGGTCACGCTCCTGATTTTTGGCGCGGTCTATCTCTCCTTTGCTGCTGGTATTTACTGGGGTCGCTCGAAGTCCGAGCCGGGCGATTGGAAATGAGATCGACCAAGCGCTCGACACGACAAATCAGAAAGTCACTCCATGATACGCGGGAGCGGCTCGATCGAGATTTGGCAGCGCTCCAGGGCCGCGCCGAGGAAAGCGTGACGCCGAGCAACATTCTCGCGCGCCATCCGGCCTTCATGACGGTCGCAGGCGCCATCGTGGGGCTAGTGCTGATCCGTAACCCCGCTATCGTCACGCGCACGCTGACGCGCGTCGCGCAAGCGAGCACGCCGTTTCTCGTGCGTGCGCTCTTTCAACGAGGCAGTTCAATCCTCGGCAAAATATCTACGGGCGCCGGCGCGCCCTCCGAGCCCGGCTAGAGCTCGTTGGCTTGGCGCCGCGGGAGCTCGAAGATCGGAACTTCCTCGACCTCGGCATCCGGACGAGCACGAGAGGGCGCGGGAAGCCCTCGGAAGCAATAGGCCGCGCGCGACGCTCGCCTCTGTCAGGCGGCGACGGTGCTTACCGATCGGTGGAGTGGACGGTTCAAGCCCATCCCGACAATGGGCTCGTCTATCTCATCGGGACCGACGTGACAGAACGGACCCACGTCGAGGAGGAGCTCCGCGATAGCGAGGAGCGCGGGCGCGCCCTGTTCGACAACGCCGCACAGGCGATCATCTCCGTCGACGCGCGCGGGCGCATCCGTACGATGAACCCTATGGCCGAGAAGCTCTTCGGCTACGAGCACCAGGAGATCAGCGGACACAGTCTCGACGTCTTGATGCCGGACGCGATGCGCGCCGCGCATCGCCGACACGTCGAAGGATTTTTCGAAGAACCGCACACACGCCCCATGGGTCTCGGGCTTGATCTGGATGGACATCGGAAAGATGGAAGCGAGTTTCCCGTCGAGATCAGCTTGAGCCATATCGAGACCAAGGAGGGATCGATCGCGGTCGCCTTCGTCAATGATATTACTGAGAGGCAAAAAGCAATCTCAAAAAGGCGCTATGACGTGCTCGAAGCGCGCGACGGCGACGACGCGTGCCGCGTCGCGGCTGAGCACGGCGGGCCTATCGACGTCGTCGTGACCGATGTCGTCATGCCACGCATGAACGGCCCGGCAGTGGTGAAAGAGGTCCGCCAAGGCCGGCCGGACGTCAAAGTCGTCTACATGTCCGGCCATGCCGATGACACGCTCGTCCATCACGGCGTCATCGAAGAGGGGCTCGCTTTTCTCGAAAAGCCCTTCACCCGCGCTGAGCTGACGAAACGGGTACGCGACGTGCTCGACGAGCACTAGTGCTCGAACCCGCTAATCCTGTCGGTGAAGTCCTAGGCCATTTTTGGTGCTGACAAGGCGAGCCGACGACGTCATATTTAGATATGTCGAGGAGGAGCAACGCAGTCAGCGCCGAAAAGGGCCAGGAATTCACGGCAGGATTAGCGGGTTCGGGCACTAGCTGCTGGTCAGCTCTATTTGACGACGATCACGGGCGCTTCGCTGAAACGCGCGACTTTCTCGGCCACGCTACCGACAAGCGCTTGCTTGATGCCCCGGAGCCCTCGACTTCCGAGCACGACGAACTCGGCGCCGAGCTTCTCGCGCCACCAAAGGACTTCGCTGGCCACCGAGCCTTCCGCCACGTGGATGTCTCCCGAAGCACCCGCGAGCAAATCGGTGAGCGCCTCTTCGTACTTCTCTTTGAGCTCCGGCTCTCTGTCGAAGCGGCTCGTGAGCCCCGCGGGCTCGAACGGCGTGTGCATGAGCTCGACGCATGCAGAAGATGGAGGTCACCCTCATATCGAGACGCGAGCGTCCGGGCCAATCCGAGAGCGCGAATGGAGTGGTCGCTGAAATCCATGGGCACGAGGATGCGCGGGCCCTGGCCACCGTCGAAAAGACGCGAGTCCGAGCGGACGAGCAAAAGGTTCGCATCGACGTGATGGAGCACTTTGGAGGTCATGCTTCCCAGGACCAGCTTTTCCAATCCGCCCGCTGCGTGGGTCCCCATCGCGATGAGGTCCGGTTTCCAGGCTTCGGCCTTTTTGGAAATAGCTTCGAGCGTTTCGTGGCGACCGTCGAGCGACGTTTCGACCCCCACCCCGGAAGGAGCTTCGCTCGCGAGCTTCTCGAGCTCGCGGGACGCCTCCTCTCGAGACTGCACGATGTACTCTTCGAGCATGCTTCCGAGCTCTTTCCAGTTGCTGATACCAGGGTATGGCGCCGAAGGGAATATAGGTATGGGGGACGCGAGACGGTGCAAAAGATGCAGACGGGCCGCACCACCGGCGGCGAGGGTCAAGCTCTGCGCGAGGGCTTTCGAAGACGCGGCCGAAAAATCGGTCGGGACCAGAATTTTCTCTAGCTTCATTGCCTCTCTCTATAACACAACGCGGCGAGCCGCACCAAAATCTCACCGCAGAGGCGGTAGAGAACGCAGAGAGTGAGGGGGACGCACGAATGAAACGATGCCGTGGCGAACCCCTTCCCTAGCCAGCTAGAGCTCGCGCGTTTCTTGAAGCAGCTCCATCGAGCGGATCTTCCACGTGTCCTCGATCGGCACGATGGTGATCGTCGCGTCGTAGCGGTTCTGTCGAAAGTGAAGGTGGCCGAAGTGGTTCACGGAGCCGCCCACGGTCCATACGGCGTCGATCGCGTAGCCGCCATTCTCCGTTTCTTTGACCGAGCGCACCTCCCGCACCACGACTTCGTCGATGCGTACGCGAGCGCCGCCGCGGTTCTCGAGCTCGAGAGCGCGACGGCTCTCGAGATACACAGCCAAAAGCTGCTCCCCCGTCACCGTCAATGCCAGGCGATCGTAGATCGCGTCCTCGTTGTGTATGTCGAAACAACGATAAACGTTCGTGAGCAGGCGCTCGAGCACTTCGGTCGAGGCCTCGCGATCGATTCGAACTTCACCGATCCAAGGCACCGTGGCTTCGACGCGTGCGAAAGGATAGAGCCCATAGGCCGCGACGAGACAGAAGGACGGCAAGTATCACGCGCGGCCGAGGGAAAGGGTCAGAAGCGCCACGACCCCGAGCAGAAGCGATACGAACGGCCAATTCGGACGCGTCGCAGCAATGGCTTCGATCTTGGGAATCTCGAAATCCCTGAGCCGGTTCCTCCACTCGTAGCGTGACGCGTTCGGGTTCAGCTCGGATGCTTCGACCGCCAAAGGATCAGTGACAGTGAGCGGCACCGAGGAACCCGCCGCCGAGAACAGACCCCGCTCGAGCGCAACCGACTCCGCCATGGACTGAGTCTCATAAACGAGCGATACGCCAACGATCGCGTTCGGGAGCGGTTCGGGCACGGGAGTCCCCCGAGCGAGGGCTCCGTTCGGACCGAGCACAACGAAGTCTCCCATCATCGACGCCACTCGGGCGCGAGCGCCATCGATGTGGATGGGACTGCGCTCGGCAATGAGCGTGGCGAGCTCGTCGGTCAAAGCGCTCTGGCGGTCAACCGGTATCTGGTCTTGCGCATCCACATCAAAAGTTATCCACTCCACGGCCGATTTCAAATCCACGAGCACTTCGTGTCGGATCTGGTACGGCTCGACGATGAGATAGCTCATGAAGGGCAACGTCAGCCGCCCCGACGCGTCGGTCTGCCTCGGCGGTGCGGCGATGGTGGGGGCCGAGATAGGTTCCGATCTCACGAGCGCGTCCATCTCCATGAAGCCTGCGTCGCCAGCGCTCGTCGGCGCCGTCAGACCTTCCCGCATGGTCGCGAAGAGCAAAAACATGGACGCCGTCCCCAGAAACGCCGAGACGTACGCGCGGTACGGCTCGAGGATCGATCGCCCGACGCGCCCAACATGGAAGAGAACGAGTGCGGCCGTCAGCAAAAGTAGGTTCCCGAGGTCGATCCCGCTATTCGTCAAGAAAAGGGCCGGCGCCAAGCGCGACAAGGACAGCCCCGACCGGTTCAGATCGCCCGCTATTCCCAACCCGTGAAGGGCGCCGAGCAACACCGAGGCGGTAGCGAGAGCCGGCATCGAGACGCTCTCTCGGACAGCCCCGGCGACGAACAACGCGGCGGCCCCGGTGACGAGCGCCTCGCCCGGAGCAAGGGGAAGCCCGCTCATGCCGACATCGGACAGAACGAGCGCAACCGCATGTCCCGCAAGCCATCCACCGAGCGCCCCAAATGCCTTACGCGCGGATCCCGACGCCGCGAGCACGAGCGCAAGAGCGAAGATCCAGTGGTTGGATCCACCCCACGCGTGCCTCCACCCCGAGAGCCCGTGCTCGACCACGAGCTCGGCAAGGCTTTCGTTACGGTCCAGGATCCGATCCAGCCGGATCACGACACCTATCTGTTCGCGGCCGAAAAGGGCTCTTTTGACCTGGCCATCGGACCACGTGGCCGTCATCTGGATACCATCGACCGACCATGGCAGAACGAAAACGTCATCGGGTCGAAGCGGCGCGTCGCCGCAATCGATGGCAAAACTCAATTGAACGCCCCCGTCCTTCGCAACCCTCGAGGCGTCAGAAACGGAGCAGCGATCGGGAGCCATCGGAGGCCGCGCACCCGGTACCAGAACGGGCGCCATTTGCGCTTCGAGCACATACTTCCCTGCCGGCTCCTCGCGAAGCGCGACCGCCGGGACGGCCATCGAGTCCGCCCAAACGCTCTCGGACGCGAGCACGGCGAGCAGGAGTAAGCCTGCTAGCCTCAGCTCACTCCGCATCTTCGATCTCCGGCATCTCCGGCATCTCCACACGGTAGCGTTTGCCGATGCGCGCGATCTCCCGGGTCACGACGCGCTCAGCGTCAAACAATGCGTAATCCTCACGAACATATTCCACGACGTCGTCGTAGCTCCGTTCCTGGGTTTCTGACCTGGCCACAATACGGATGAAATGCGTTCCCGCGGTCGACGAAAGCGGCCCATGCCAGTCCCCCTTCGGAAGGGCAAACACCGCATTCGTAAAATCGAGTCCATAGGCCCTAGCCATCTGGGCGCGGGTCACACCCTTGACGCTCGCGTTCAGTCTTCCGCCGTCGCCCATCCTCTTGAAGTCCGCCCCCTCGCGAAGCTCCTCGAGCACCGCGTCGGGGGAAAGCCGCTCGTTGCCCGAGAGAAACAGGACTTGCTCCACGTCGATGCGTTCGGGAAGCCGGTATCTCTCCCGATGCTCGTCGTAATAGGCGCGCAGCATGTCCTCCGTCGGTTCGGAGGGCTCGTAACTCGCCGCGCGCAGAAGCTCGCTCCGCGCATGCTCGATGAGCATCGGGCGCACACGTCGGTCGCCGCGGTCGAGCCCCTTCCGGAAGGCTTCTCTCACGAGGATTTCCTCATCCACGAAGTCGGCGACCGCCAAGTCTATTTCCCCGAGCGTCAAAGGCCGGCCGACAAGCTCCTCTGCAGCCTCAGCGATCTCACCGGTTATCCGCACCGTGACTTCGATCTCGCGACCGCCGTCGAGTGCCCAGCGATGATAGACGCCGTAACAGATGGCAGCGAGGGCCAAGAGCTTGACGCCCATACGGCAGGCGTCGCAAAACGCCAGCCTGTCCATCAGGGCGTCTCCAGGTGAACGACATAGTCTTCGCGCATCCGCTCCATCTTTCTCTCGTAGATCTCGCCCCGTCGCGTACGTTCCCAATCGAGGCGCAGGTGAGGCTCTGCAACCTCGAACGGTGGAAGCTCGGTATCTCGCCGGATCTCGACGCGGACGTAGTGGCGCCCCCGATTCGACGCGATCGGGCCCGACCACGAGCCAGGCGTGAGAGCGAAGACGCTCGTGGCAAAGCTCTCCCCCAGCGCTCCAGCGAGTCGCGTCTCCGTCATACGCAGAAACTTGGCGCCCAGCCAAAACGGATCGCCCATGTCGCGAAAGTCACGTCCTTCACGAAGGGACGCGAGCACTTGCTGCAGGTCGTGCGACGAGCCTGCTTCGAAGAAGACGTGAGCCATGGTCACCGATGGCGGGACGCGGTAGCGCTCCGCGGTCGCTCGAAAGAAAGCCCGTAGCTGCGCGAGCGAGGGTTCGGGCACGTTTTCATTCAGCGCGGTGCGCATGGCCAGAACGAGACGCTGGCGGACCCTTCCATTCTCCAGATGCCACCCGTTTCGATGAGCCTCCCGAACGAGAATCTCGTCGCGTAGGTAGTCCGCGATCGCCTGATCGCGCTCCTCGGACGTGAGCTCGCGACCTTCGAGGTTCGTGCGGCGCTCGATCACACTGTCGCGTGTCCGCGCATCGATCACGATAGTCTCTTTGTCGGACGCGAGATATGGCGACAGAACGAGGAACGTGAGCCCGCCGAAGATCGAGAAGCTCAGAAAAGGCTCACGCCGCCAAAACGTAGTCCACGTGTCTCGCAGCCCCGGCATAGCCTATCGTAAGCCTTTCCGCGATCCGAACGCGATCGAGATCAAGATGTTCCAGCGCACGTTTTATGCGTCGCGCAACGAAAGTGAAAGCATGGGATGCGGAGAGTCCAATTGTGGTAAAGAGGAGATGCGGATATCGACACGCGACCGACCGCGTTTTCGGCGCCCGGCGCACGAGAGGTGGAGATGAAGAGGCGAGATTTCCTGAAAGCTCTGAGCGAAGGCGCGGTGATGATGCCCCCAAGACCCGGACCGACGCAGACGAGCGAAACCGTGAAGGCGATTTACGAGCGGTCCTTCGCCATCGATGCTATGTGCTTCGGCGCCGCTCCCCCGCGCAACTACGTCACCTACCTCACCGAGGACAAAGTCGAAGCCCTGAGAGGCTCGGGCATCACCGCGCTTTCGATGAACATGGTCTCGGGAGAGGCGAGGTTGAGGAGCGTCGAGTCCATGTTTCTCGAAGCCCAAAAGATGATCGGCGAATGGGACAGCTTTGTCGCCGAGCACTCGGATGTCTTTACGAAAGTCACGGACACGAGGGGGCTGAGAGCCGTCAAACGTTCCGGCAAAGTCGGCTTCATCTATAACTTCCAGATTTCCGCGCCATTCGGCTGGGAAGCTCAACGTCTTCTACTCGATGGGCTTGCGGCAGATTCAGCTCACGGGCGGCCGGCGCAACTTCCTCGCCGATTCGTGCTGGGAGCCCACGAACGCGGGGCTCAGCCAGTTCGGCTACGAAGTCGTTCAAACTTTCGCAGACAAGGGGATCATCGTGGACCTGTCCCACGTGGGCGAGCAATCGGCGCTCGACGCCATCCAGGCATCGTCGAAGCCGACCGTTTTCTCCCACTCCGGCTGCCTGGCGCTCTGCCCGCACCCGCGCAACGTCAGCGATCGCAACATCAAGGCCGGGCGGAGCGCGGCGGCGTGTTTTGCGTCTACAACCAGAGCGGATGGCTAACCAAGGATCCGGTGATCTCCATGGATCATTTCCTCGCGCATATCGACCACGTGGCCCGGATCGCTGGCGAAGATCACGTGGCCTTCGGATCTGACCAGGACGCCGTGGATATGACGGCGATGCGGCCCGACGAAGTCGAGCGGCACCAGGCGAGCTTCGACAGGAGGCGGAAGGACTATCCGCAGCTCGACTGGGACGTCAAGCACATACGCGTTCCCGAGTTGAGCCATCCGATGAGACTGCTCCATCTCGCCGAAGCTCTGCAGCGGAAGGGACACAAGGCTCGTACGATCGAAAAGATCCTGGGCGGCAACTACATCCGCGTCTTCGAAGAAGTGGTGGGCTGATTCGGGGAAAGAAACCTTGCTCGGCGTGCTCAAATCGGTTATGAATAGATTATGGCAGATGTCCGAATTGAATCCGTTTCCGATCCGTTCACGAATCCCGGCCTCGCACGCCTCGCGGCGAGAGTCATTGCATTCGCTTCCACGGTGGGACTCGTCACCCAGGCCATTCGAACGCTGGATCGGAAGACGTGGACGGCCGTCCTAGGCTCGCTCAGGAAGGCCGGGCTCCTGCGCGCAGCTCCGCTACTGACGCTTCGATCGGGCGTATCGCTCGAGTCCGAGCTCGGTCGGCTCTACGAGACCATCGAGGACTCCCCGCTCCCCGAGGCAGAGTGGAAACCGATGCATGATGTGCTGGGAGACGACATGCTCACAAAGCTCCTGGGAATCTCTCGACCGAGCGTTCACCGCTACAGAACCAGTGCGCGCACGACCCCCCAGGACGTCGCCGAGCGGCTGCACGTGCTCGCGCTCATCGTCTCCGACCTGGCGGGAAGCTACAACGACTACGGCATTCGTCGATGGTTCGAACGGCCGCGGGCCCAACTCGGCGGCCGTGCGCCGCGAGCTCTGCTGAAGAAAGGTTTTCGGCCCGACGACCAGGGTGTCCGGCGAGTGCGCGCTCTAGCAGCGGCGCTTCTCGGAGCGGGAGCGACTTGATCCTCTTTCGCCATAGCGATCGCCGCTTTCCGTTTCTCTGGGAGTCACCGGGTCAGCCGCCGGCTCGTTGGCACGGCGAGGGGGAAGGCCGGGTTCAATACTTGGCCGACACGCCCAACGGGGCCTGGGCCGAGTTCTTGCGGCACGAGGGTATCCGCGAGGAAGCCGATCTCGATGGCGTCCAGCGCGCACTTTGGTGCGTCGACGTTCCTGTAGCCAAATTGGATATTCGGAAGCCATCAGACGGCACGAAGGTCCTTCGGGGCGGCCTCACGAGCTACGAAGCATGCCGCAAGGAGGCCCGTCGACTCCGCGCGCACGGCGCCGAGGCCCTGGAGGCGCCCTCGGCAGCGCTTACGAAGGGGGGCGCCGGAGGCTGGGTAGTCGACGGCGGCGAGCGCGAGGGCCCTCCACGAGACGGCAAGGTGTACGCGCTCTTCGGCCGCCAACCCAACTGCATCGGCTGGCCTGCCGTCGAAGCGGGAACAGCGCCTGTACGTGTCCTCCGTCGAGTGCAACATCTATAAAAAGAAACTCCCGAGCAGCCGCCACCATCAAGACGCCGTTTGAGATCGAAATCGGTCGCGAACTCCGTCCGGCCGAGCGCTTGCAGGGTGGAAGTCTGCAAGCATCGCCGCGACCGCTTGTTGACTCAAAGCCCGTTCAGCTGATCGAGAGTAACCCGCTCTGTGGTCAGGACGGCACTCAGGATGTACCGCCGAGAAATGCCACGAGAATATCGCGGTACTATCACGCCACCGACGACTCTACAATAGGCGCCGTGGCGATTCGTTTTCTTATCGTGGATGCACTGAACTTGATACGCCGGGTCCACGCTGCGACACCGGAAGACAAGGCGCCGCAGCACACCGAAGCCGCCAGGAACGCGACCGTCCAATCGTTGAAGCGGGCGCTCGGTCACGCGCGCCCGACACACGTGGTCGCGGTCTTCGACGGTGAGGGCCCGACGTGGCGCGACAAGCTCTACGCGGACTACAAAGCAGGCAGAAAGCCCATGCCCGAAGCTCTACGGGCCGCGCTCTCAAGCTACCGGGAGTCTTTTGCTGAGTTCGGCATCGCCTCCGTCAGCAAGCCCGCCCTCGAGGCGGACGACGTCGTGGCGACCCTTGCCACCAAGGCAGCGGAGCACGAAAGCGACGCCATCATCCTATCGACCGACAACTCCTATTGTCAGCTCATCTCGAACCACATTGCGCTCCGCGATCATTTCCAGAAGCAAGACCGCGACCGCGGTTACGTGCAGAAGAAATTCGACGTGCCTCCAGAGCAGCTCGTGGATCTCTGGGCCCTCGCGGGAAGTGGCTCCACGCATATCCCGGGGGTGCCCGGGATCGGGTTGAAGACCGCGGCCAAGCTCCTCCGCGAGCACGAGAGCCTCTCGCAGGTCCTCGAAGCCGCGTCCAACATAGGCGGCAAGCTCGGAATCACCCTCCGCGAGAACAGTGACAGAGCCCGCATGTCGAGAGAGCTTTCCCAACTTCGGCGAGACCTCGAGCTCGGATGGAACCTCAAAGAGTTCAAGCTGAGCCCGCCAACCGGCGCCGATGGTTAATTTCAAAGGCCCGGTGTCACGCCATCCAGTCATACGCGTCAGAGCGCTCGAAATATTCTTCGGGGATGCGCTCGATGAAGCGTGACGGCATCGGCCAAGAATAGCGCGATCGCGCCGTGTCACGAGGCCAGACGACGTAAAGCGATTCCTTAGCGCGCGTGACGGCAACGTAAAGAAGACGGAGCTCTTCGTCGAGGGCCTCCTCGTCCTCCTCCCGTTCAGTGTTGAAGCCCGAGATCATCGGGATGAAGCCGTCTTGCGCCTGGATGACGAAAACGGCCTTCCACTCGAGGCCTTTAGCGGAGTGCATCGTCGAGAGCACGAGCTCGGAACGCGGAGCTTTGGACGCAAGCCCCTGGCCGCGGGCAGCGGTCGGGGGCTCGAGTGTCAGGTCTGTGAGCATCGACGGCAAGCTGCGATAACGTTCCACGAGCCCTACGAGTGTCTCGAGGTCGCGTTTGCGGCGCGGCCAGTCGTCGTAACGCGTTTTGATCAGCGGGTCGAACGCTTCGACCGCCGCTTCGAGACAACGCGGCGGGGCCTCGCGGAGCGGCTCGATCGATTCGAGGAACGACGCCAGCTCGTCGAGGCTCGCGCGCACTTTGCCTCGCGCTTTGTAGCTTCTTAGGCTCTTCACGAGAGACAGTCCCCGCACGGCGCCCAAGATTTGCTTGGCGCCTTTTTTGCCGATGCCGTCCCGCATCAGCAGGACGCGCGACAGGGACAAGTCATCCATGGGATGCTCGATGAGCTTCAAATGAGCGAGCACGTCTTTGATATGCGCCGATTCCATGAAGCGGAACCCGCCATATTTCACATAAGGGATATCGTGTCCACCGAGCTCGACCTCGAGCGCGAAAGCATGGCGGCTCGCGCGGAACAAGACGGCGATCTCGAAAAGCGGCACGCCTTGCTCACGCAGCCGCCCGATTTCCTCCGCTACGAAGACGGCTTGCTCCTGCTCGTTCGAGCATTCGACGAGTAGAGGGCGGGAGCCTTCGGCCCGCTCCGTGAACAGACGTTTCTGAAACGCTTCGGACATTTGAACCATGAGTGCGTTGGCGACGTCGAGCACGGGCTGCGTACTGCGGTAGTTCTCTTCGAGCGTCACGAGCTCCGCGTCGGGAAAGCTCTCCTTGAAATCAAAGAGATTCCGGTGATTGGCGCCTCGAAAAGCGTAGATGCTCTGCGCATCGTCACCGACCACCATGAGGTTTCGGGATTCGCCCGCGAGCAGATGGGTAATGCGTGCCTGCAGCACGTTCGTGTCTTGATATTCGTCCACCATGACGTAGCGACAACGATGGTGGACGCGCGCCCGCGCCTCGTCACTTTGCTCGAGCAGGCGGATCAGTAAAACGAGCAAGTTGTCGAAATCAACGAGGTTGTGCTCGCTCTTGTACTTCTCGTAGCGGCTCGCGGCGATGCCGAGATAATCCGTGACGTTGAAGAACTGAGGATACTCCTGAGCGACGATGTCCTCGATGGGGGCCTGTTGGTTGATCGCTTTGCTGATGATGGCCGCGATCGTCTCCCGGCGCGGAAGATCGAGGCTCTCATCGGTCGATTTGAGCTCTGTGCGGATGCCGCTCAGGATCTCGAAGACGTCCGATTGGTCGAGAATCGTAAAATCCGACGGGAGGTCGATGTCGCGGCCGTAGCGCCGGAGCGTGAGGTTCGCGAAGGAGTGGAACGTTCCGCCTCCCACGGGCTCCCGCTCGCCGCCGAGAAGCTTCGCCGCGCGCGCCACCATCTCCTGTGCGGCGCGCCGCGTGAAGGTCAGAAGAAGGATGGACTCGGGGGCCACGCCCGACTCGATGAGCTTTACGAGGCGATGGACGAGCGTGTGGGTCTTCCCGGTCCCCGCCCCCGCGATGGCGAGGACGGGTCCTTCGAGAATCTCTGCCGCCCGGCGCTGTGCCGGATTGAGTGACGTGCTCATGCGACAGAAACGCTATCACGAAGCAACGTCCTCAGGGCTGCATTTCCTCCGAATGGTGGTGAAAGCAACCTCCCGGGCCGTCATTTCGTCCAATCGGTCATGAAAGAGGTGCAACTCGCTTTCCGTAGTCTCCGCCGCAGCCCCGGCTTCACTCTGGTAGCCGTCCTGACGCTAGGTCTCGGTATCGGGGCGAATACGGCGATCTTCACCGTCGTACAGGGCGTGCTCCTGAAGCCTCTCGATTTCGAGGAGCGGATCGCCTCGTCCGTTTCTGGAGCCAATGGCACCAGTTCCCGCGAGGGTCGATCTCGGAGCCCGAATATTTTGACTATCTCGAGCAGAACGATGTATTCGAGGCGATCGCCATTTATCACGGGCGTGACCGCAACTTGACCGTCTCGGACGGCGACCCGCAGCGGGTCGTGGTGAAGCCGATGACCGGGCAATTTTTCCCCTTGCTGCGTACGCCAGCCCTCGTGGGAAGGACGCTCACGCCGGAGGACGACCAGCCTGGGGCCGAGCCGGCCGTCGTTCTGAGCTACGGTTTCTGGCAGTCGAGAATCTGTCCGGGCGGAGTCGCTATGCCGAACTCGCTAAGACTCTGGCGTCCCGTCGGAATCGAGCATCGGCTAGGACGCTTTCTCGGAGCGGCACGCCTTCGGGATCGCCGCGCGGAGCACGTCGTCGATATGGTCGACGAAAATAAACTCTGTCTCCGACCGCGCGTCGTCCGGAAGGTCGTGTAGATTCGCTTCGTTCTGACGCGGCAGAATGATGCGGGTGAACTCTGCACGCCTCGCGGCGAGCACCTTTTCTTTGACGCCCCCGATCGGCAGCACGAGTCCTGTGATCGTGATCTCGCCGGTCATGGCCGTATCGGAGCGCACCGGCTTGCCGCAATAGAGCGATGCAAGAGCGGTCGCCATCGTGATGCCGGCGGACGGTCCGTCCTTGGGAATCGCGCCCGCGGGCACGTGGATGTGCACACCTTCTTTACGAAATCGCTCCGCGTCGATGCCGAAATCGTCCGCGTGTGACCAGAGGTAGCTCTGCGCGGCGCGCGCGGATTCCTGCATGACGTCCCCGAGCTGGCCCGTCATCGTTAGGCCGCTCCCGCCAGGAAGGAGCGTCGACTCGATATAGAGCACGTCGCCGCCCGCCGGCGTCCAGGCCAGCCCGGCCGCTACACCCGGGGGCATGTCCTTGCGCGCTTTTTCGAGATGGAAGCGCTCGGGTCCGAGCATCTCGCTCAGGTCGTCCGCTGAGACCGTCACCATCACGGTCTCCGTCGAGCCTTCGGCGAATCCGACCGCCAGTTTGCGCATCACGCGGCCGATGACGCGCTCGAGCTGCCTCAACCCTGCTTCTCGCGTGTAGCGGCGGATGATGCGCTCAAGAGTCTCGTCCAGAAGCTCGCATTGATCCGCGCGGACGCCGCTTTGCTCGAGCTGGCGCGGCACGAGGTATTTTTCGCGATGGCGAGCTTTTCCTCCTCGCTATAGCCGGTCAAGCTCAGCACTTCCATACGATCCAGAAGCGGCTGCGGGATGGTGTCGAGCGAGTTCGCGGTCGTAATGAAAAACACGTTCGAGAGGTCGAACGGCATGTCGAGATAGTTGTCGTTTCAGCTCACGCTCCGCTTCTTTACGGACCTCCTCCGGGAGGTCCGCCTTGTCGAAACGCTCGCGAAGAAGCTCCGTTTCGGCGCCCGCCTCGTCGGTCTCGCCGAGCTCCTCCTGGATAGCGCGCATCTGTTGCCGCAACAGCATCTCACGCTGCTGTTTCGTCATCTCGCTCTGCACCTTGCTCGCGATGTTCTGCCGGAGCTCGAGCACGTGCACTTCGTGCTGGAGATAGCCGTGCATCAGCCGAAGGCTTCCGTAAGCTCATTGGCCGCGAGGAGCTCCTGCGCTTTTTGATGTTCGAGCCCCATTAGAGAGGCCAGAATGTAGAGCCACCGCAAGCGGTCTTCTTCGCTTCCGGCGAGCTGAGAGATGTTGATCTCGGTCTGCGGCCGTGCGAGCGACAGAACTTTCGCGCCCAAATCCTTTACTTCTCGCTCTAGAGCCTCGACATCGGCGCCGCTATCGAGCGCCACTGGAGCCGGCTCGTACTTGGCGGTGATGAACGGCGTGGCCTGTTCGAGCTCCTCGATACGAACTCGCAACGTTGCTTGGACGAAGACTTGAACGCCTCCCGTGGGCAGCGGGACCAGCCTTCGGATTATGCCTTTCGTGCCAACCTCGAAGAGCTCTTCACCAGACGGTTCTTGGACCGCGGCGTCCCGTTGTGCCACAACGAGGATCTCTTTTTCTTCCGTCGCCAACGCGGATTCGATCGCTGCAATCGAGATGGGACGCCCCGCGGTGAGGGGCAGACCCAAATACGGAAAGAGCACCGCGTTTTTCAGCGGGAACAGCGGCAAGGTCAAAATGTCGTCGTCGCTCACGTGGTCACTCTCCCGTGTCGATCGTCACGATCAGCAGGCCGTCCAGGTACTCGGTCGTCACAGACGCCTCCTCTGCCGTGCACGGCAGCCGCAGGCTTCTCTCAAAACACGAATAGAAGATCTCCATCGAATGGTGGCGGAAGCCGCGTTCGACGAAGGAGTCGCGACGGACACCCACAACGCGCAAGACCGACCCGTCCACTTCGACTTGAATGTCCTGAGGCTTCACCCCGGCGAGGTCGAATTTCACCACCCACCCGCCAGGCGTACGGTAGACGTCGGCTCGCGGTACGAATTCGAGACCTCCGCCGATTTCTTCGAACGCGTCGTACTTCACGAATGGATTCTAGCAAAAAGGACGAGACGGCCCGAAGATGGATGCCGTGTATTTGAGCGCACGGCGGTTCGCGGTGTAATGTACGGGTTAGTGCCTGGGAGCAAGAATCGTGACTAGTGGGCGTGTATCGATGGGGCTCGCCTATGCGTTGTTGTGCGGGACGGTTGCCGCGGCCCAGGAGAGCTACGATCCCGCGCGCTTCGGGAGCGGCACGATTCCTGGACAGCCGCCGCTCGCCTCGACCGGGGCCCTCGTCGTGGTCGAGCTCGAGATTGCACCCTCGGGCATCGTCACCGACAGCGTCGTGATCGACGATGGTCCGCCCTATACCGAAGCGATCACGAAAGCTGCGCGCACTTGGCGCTTTCGACCCGCCCGCGAAGATGGGGCGGCGGTCTACGGTAAGGCGCTCGTCGTTGGCGTGTTTCGCCCGCCCGTTCTCATGGGCGCCGAGCCGCCGAAACCGACGCACGTCCAGGAGACTTCCGAGGACCTTCCCTACCCCACGGCAACGACCACACCGCTCTATCCGCCCACCGCGCTCTATGAGGGCACAGTATTCGTGGAGGTGGAGATCGATGAAGGCGGCCAGGTCCGAGAAGCCGTCCTACGCACCCCCGAAGATGCTATGACGCGCTTGCGCTCGAAGCGGTCGAGAAGTTCCGCTTTCGTCCAGCGCGACGGAACGGAATAAGGGTCACTTCTTACGCCCTCGTCTTTTTCGGCTTCCGTCAGCCGCACATCAGCAAGCGGCCCCGCCGGTAGCGAAGCACTCTATTGATCCGGCTCGATGTGCACCGTCACATCGTCCATCGAGAACTTCTCGAGAAGCACTTGCTCGATGGCGTCGGCGACCTCGTGGGCCGCGCTCGTCGGCAATTCGGGTGCGACCGCGATCACGACATCGACCGCGGGCTTCGACCCCGCCCAACGTGAGCGTACCCTCCGAACTTTACGCACGCCGTCGACGTCTCGGAGTGTCTCCACGATGTCCTCGGGCTCGTGGGAGATGCTGTCGACGAGAACGGGTATGGCCCGGCGAAAGAGCCCATAAGCGAGATACATGACGAGCAGCGCCACGAGCAGCGCGAACACCGTGTCGAGCCACGGATAACCCCGGGCGGCGAGTTGCCAGCCCGTGATGACGACGATGGTCGTCATCACGTCGGCGAAAGTATGTTGAGCGTCCGCGTTCAGGATTTGAGAGCCGAGCTTCTGAGCCCAGCGACGCTCCCAAAACGCAAGGCCCGTATTGACGACCAGCACACCGAGCATGACGGCCAGTCCCCAGCCGGTCTGAACGACTTCTCGATCCGACCGATCGATCGCGCGGATCGCGATCTCGATCGCGAGAACCGCGAGGAGCATGGCCAATCCAAAAACCGCGAGCGTCTCGAATTTTTGATGCCCATAGGGGTGTTCTCGATCGGGAGGCTCGCTCGCAAGCCGGACGACGACGAGGGCGACGACATTGTTCGCAACATCGGCCAAGGAGTGGATGGCGTCGCCCAAGAGCGCGAGCGAGCCGGTCTTGAACCCGACCGTTGCTTTTGCAATGAGGACCAAGAGATTGCAGGCGCCCTCGACGAGAAGAACGTTGCGGATTTTCGACGACATACGGGATCCTATGGCCCCGATTCTAACAGGCCGCCACGCTCGCCCGGGCTGGTGTTCATTCACGGTCAAAGAGTGCGCGACAGTCCCCACTTCATGGCGGGACGATGATGTATGCTCAGCTCCAATGAAAGAGGCGCTATCGAGAACACCGTCGGCGTTCCGTTGGTGGCAACGAGGGCTGCGGCTCGGGATCTTCATGCTGATCTTGTGGACTGTTGTCGGCACGGTCGGTTTCATTTGGATCGAGCATTGGCCGTTCGCCGACGCGCTGTTCATGGCCATCATCACGATCTCCACCGTGGGATTCGGTGAGATTCACGCACTTTCGGCAGCCGGCCGAATCTTCACGAGCTTTCTCATCGTGGGCGGGCTCGGAACCGCGGTCTACACGTTCACGCGGTTGGGGCAAGTCGTGCTGGAAGGAGAGCTCCTCGGCGGGCTCGGGAGAAGACGTATGCGGAAGGAGCTGCGTAGGCTCAAGGGACACTACATTCTGTGCGGTTTCGGAAGAGCCGCGCGGCCCGTCGCGGAAGGCTTCGCGCATAAAGGCCTTCCCTTCTGCGTCATCGAGATGGACCCCGCCAATGAGCCGGCCCTCCAGGATCTCGGCTATCTTTACCTCATCGATGACGCGACGACGGACGAAGCGATCAAGGATGCCGGGGTCGTCCGTGCGGCCGCCGTGCTCACCTTGCTTGGGTCCGACGCCGACAACCTCTACGTCACCGTCACGGCCAAGGCCCTCAACCCGGACGTGCGGGTGATCGCGCGCGCCGTCGATGAGCGCGGCGAGGTGAAGCTCCGGCGAGGCGGCGCCGACGAGGTCATCTCCCCCTCTAACCTCGCGAGCCATCGCATCCTTCAGGCCACGACGAGCCCGACCGTGCTGCAGTTCATGAAGCACATCTCCGACCAACACTACATGGAAATGAGCTTGATGGAGGCGGAGGTCCAGGAGGGTTCGCCACTCAGGGGCTATCCATCGCGGACGCTCCACTACGCTCCGAATACGGCGTCAATGTCGTCGCCATCCGCCGAGACGGGAAGCACATGATCTTCAACCCTGGCCCCCAAGAGCGGCTTCTCGCGGGTGACGTGCTCGTACTCATGGGACATGACGAGAAGCTCGCCGAAACGCAACAGATGCTCGCGGGCTGAGCAGAAAGACAACTCGTTCGAAGCGGCGCCTCGAGCCAGAATCTTGTCCGCCACCACACCCGCGACGTCTCCCGCCCGCTGAACTGGTAGGTCAGCTTTTCGTGATCCATCTATGCGTTCAGACCGCTTCGCAGTAGAGACGATAAACGTGCGTGTTCTTGTTGCGGAATGCCCCAGTAATGCCCGCCAGGAAGAGCTGCCAAGCCCTAAAGGTCGGCTCGCCCACGTTCTCGACCATCGTGTCCTCACGTTCCATCATCCGCTCGTACCAGGCGGCCGTCGTCTTCGCGTAATGCTCGGATAGGTTTCGAAGCTTCTCCACCTCGAATCCGTTTTTTCCAGCGCCTTGACGTGGTCACCGAGATTGAACCAGTGAAAGCCCGGCCAGACATATTTCTTGTTGAACACGAGACCGACGTTGAAATCATGCGGACCGCGACAATATGGGAGCATCAAGGCGTGGTGTAGATAGCGGCCTCCGCGTTGGATCCGACGCCGCACGTTGCGCACATAAGGAACGAGGCCTCTCGGACCCACGTGACTCACCATGCCGGTCGAGGTGATATGGTCGAAGACTCTCTCGTCCGTCCGGTAGTCCCCTTCGTTCAACTCCCACCGCTCACGCGGGTACGCGCTCAGCATCTGTCGTCCGACTTTCGCCTGGTTCGTCGAATGGGTCCAGCCCACGACTTTGCCGAAAGGTAGATCCTGGAGCGCGACGCGGAGCTGCCCGCCATAGCCGCAGCCGATGTCTAGAAGGGTCTCTCCTTCGCGAGGGGCGATGTAATCAGCCGCATCTTTGAACTTGCGCCACTGTGCTTTCTCCAAGCTGTCGAAATCGTCCTCTTGTCCTTTCCCGACTCGAATCAGCCCCGGTCCTTCATCTTCGATGAAGACTTCGAGACTCGCGTCGCTCACCGCCCAGCGCACCCGCACGCCGCCTTTGGTTTCCTCTGCCGCGTTCACGGCGTTGCGCAACAGATTGATCAGAAGCTGCTCGAGCTGGTCGCCGTCGGCTTGAATCCGGATGGGTGGCCCCGCGTCAATTTCGACCGGATAGCTCGTTTGGAGTGCCGAAACACGCCTGACGAGCGTATCGACATCCACGGGTTGAAACGTCGGCTCGGGAAGGCGCGCGAGCCGAGCATAGGCGCTCATGAAGCGGCTCAACGCTTCGCTGCGCTCGCCGATGACGACGAGCCCGCGCTTCATATCGACTTTCCAATCATCGCCTTGGTCTCGATCGAGCAAATGAGCCAGTGTTCCCGCCATCGATTTGATAGGTGCAAGCGAGTTGTTGAGCTCGTGGCCGATGACACGGATGAGCCGCCGCCATGCTTGCCGCTCCTCCTCTCGAAGCGCTTGGCTGAGGTCGGTGAGGACGACGATGTGATGGGGTCTCCCCTCCTCACGAAAGCGGCCACGACGCATCCCCCATCGGCCGGTTTTACCTGGAAACGTTTTCTGAAACGTGCGATTACTCGCGCCGCTCAGCGCTTCCGCAAGCCCGAGCTCGGATGCCTTTCGTCCAAGGAGTCGCTCTTCGGGCTGCGCGAGCAGGCGCTCGCCCGCCCGGTTGACGAGCTTCAGCTCTTCTTCATCGTTGAACGTGAACAGCGCGACGTCGATCTCCGCCATCACCGTGCGCAGAAGGTTCGTGGCCTCGAGCGCGCCGAGGCGCTGGTCATGGAGCGTTTCGCCGAGCACGTTCGCTTCGAGCATGACTTGACCGAGCGCTTCATCCGTGTTCGCACCTCGCGCCCTAATCGAATAGTCGCCTTCTCGAAGCGCAGCGAGCAGGTTCGAGAGTGTTTGGAGCGGCGTCACGACGCGCTCCCGCACCGCGAACGAGAACCCGAGCCAACCACCGAGGATAAAGAGACTCAGCGTCCACTGCACTTTGGCGGTGTAGTCTCCCCCCCAAATGAGAATCATGGAAACGACCACACCAGGAAGCCCCGCGGCGAGCGCTAGAAGAAGAACGTGGGTGTCGTGGCTCAAGCCTCGTCGGCGGGAGACGAGAGTGAGTGAAGTCGGACTATGTTCGCCTCCGCGATCGTCATGCTCTCTCGATACTTCGCCCACGGCGCTACAGCCGATACCGCTCTAGCCGGCGATAAAGAGCGCTGCGGCTCAGCCCGAGCGCTTTGGCGGCGTGGCTCACATTGCCGTTGTAACGCGCGAGCACTTTTTGAATCAAGAGACGCTCGACCTCTTCGAGGTTCATATCCTCGAGCGTACCCACGCCGTCTTCGGAGGCGGCACGAAGCCCGAGGTCGGAGACGCGGATCATCTTCCCTTGCGCCATCAAAACGGCGCGCTCGATCGCATGATCGAGCTCACGAATATTGCCCGGCCAGGAAAACTCAGAGAGCGCTTGACGGGCTTTGTCTTCGAAGCCTTCGACGTTCTTGCGATAGTGGCGCGCATGTTGGCGTAAGAACGTCATGGCGAGAGACTCGATATCCGCCCGACGGTCCCGGAGCGGCGGCAAATGGAGCTCAATCGTGTTCAGCCGAAAAAGCAAATCTTGACGGAACCGTCCTTCAGAGACTTCTTGTGCCAGGTCGGAGTTCGTCGCAGACAGAATGCGCACGTGCGCCCGTTTCGTTTTCGGAGCCGACGCGCTCGAACTCTCCCGTTTCCAGAACGCGCAGAAGTTTCCGCTGCTGGCTATGGGGGATGTTCGCGATTTCGTCGAGAAAGAGCGTGCCGCCATCGGCGAGCTCGAAGCGCCCGACACGGTCGGTCTTAGCGTCGGTATAGGCGCCTTTCACATGACCAAAGAGCTCGCTCTCGAAAACACCTTCGGACAGCCCGCCGACGTTCACAGTGACCATCGGCCGGCCGCCGCGCGAGGACACCGCGTGCAACGTCCAGGCCACGACGCCCTTTCCCGTGCCGTTCTCACCTGTGATGAGCACGTTCGCGTCCGACGGCCCGACTCGGTCGATGAGCTCGAGGACACGCTTCATCACCGCCGATTCGGTCACGAGCTTCGGCGAGTCCTGCCGAAGCAGCTCGTTCTCGCGCTCGAGGCGCTCGCCGCGACGAAGTGCGCGGCCGAGCTCGATTTGCGTTCTCAGGATGCTGAGAAGACGGGCATTGTCCCACGGCTTTTGTACGAAATCGCGCGCGCCGCCGCGCATCGCTTCCACGGTGAGCTCGACGTTCCCCACGCGGTCATGACGACGACGGGAAGCGTCTCATCGACATCTTTCAACCGTTTGAGTAGATCGAGTCCTTCTTGCCCAGACGTCGTGTCCCGCGCATAGTTCAAATCCATCAAGAGCAGATCGAAGTCCTGTCCTTCGACGGCCTTGACGATGCCTTCGGGCGTGTCGATGGTCTCGGTGCTGTAGCCTTCCGATTTGAGTAAGAGCCTCAACGCCTCGCAAACGTCGGGCTGGTCGTCGGCCACGAGAACGCGCGGGACCGCCCCTCTCATGTTCAATTTCTCTCGACCCAGCCGTCCTTCAACCGGATGATGCGATTCCCATAGGCCGCGTTCGTCTCCGAATGCGTGACTTGAATGATCGTCGTGCCTTCTTGGTTGAGCGTTTTGAAGAGCTTCATGATCTCCCGGCCTTGCTCGGTATGGAGATTACCGGTGGGCTCGTCCGCAAGGATCACCCGCGGCTGCATGATGACCGCGCGCGCGACGCCCACCAGCTGCTGCTGGCCGCCGGACAGCTGACTCGGGTAGAGATCCTTCTTGCCGACGATCGCGAAGCGATCGAGCACGTCACCAACCATCGCCTGGCGCTCCGAGCGCCGGATGTTGCAATACGAGAGCGGGATTTCGAGGTTCTCATATACGGTGAGGTTGTCGAGCAAGTGATAAGCCTGAAAGACGAAGCCGATGAATTGCTTGTGCAGCTCGTTGCGATGTTTGACCTTCATGTCGTGGACGGAGTGGTCTTGAAAGTAATATTCACCGCCCCATTCGCCATCGAGCATCCCGAGTATATGAAGAAGCGTGGACTTGCCCGCTCCGGAGGGCCCCATGACGGTAACGAACTCGCCTTCTTCGAAGTCGAGCGTGATTTGCCGAAGCACATAGGTGCGCCCCGCACGGGATTCGTAGAACTTTTCGAGATTCTGCAGCCGGATCAGCGGCTCTCCGTTTCACTCACTTGCTTGGACCCCTGTTCGTTTTGTTCGGGTTGTTCGGTTATCGTTTTAAGTTCGTCGATAAAGTTCAAGATCAATTCAGGCGGATCTTTCGGTAGTCTTCCCACGCGGAGGTGTCAGATAAAATGACCTCATCTCCTTCGTTCAGCCCGGTCGCACTTTGAGCCCTGCGACCTGGCTCTTGCGAAGCGTGTAGAGCGCGCGGAGCTGCTGGACGCCTGAAACTTCGGCCGCGAGACGGGCCTCATTCGATTGCATGGCGATCGCGAGCCGTTGTTGCTGGAGCTCGTTCCGCACCTCGAGCTCGCTCGCGCGTTCGGCGGAGAATTTGAGCCTGAGATCCCCGATGATGCCTAGTTCGTGGATCTCGGTATCGGCTTCGAGCTGCAAGACGGCGGTGCGGTACTCAGCCTGCACCGAGGCCGCGAGGGCTCGTTGGTTCAGAAGCTGGCTTTGGAGCTGGACCTGCAGGTCCTCGAAGCGCGCGTCGGCGGCGCGCAGCTGGAGCCGCGCGTCTTCGAGCGACTGTACGAGCTCCGGATTCGCCATCTCCAGAATGACTGTGTCCGCTTCCACGTCCGTGCCCGGAAGCACGAGCACACGCTCGACACGACCTTCGGTGCGCGCGGCGAGCCATCGGAGCCTCAGCGACTCCTTCGCGCTTGACGTCCATCTTTACTGAGCGCGTGCGCTCCATCGCCTAAAGGCGATGGGTTCACGTCGCCGACTAAAGTCGGCTTGTCCTTGCCTCGTTTCACTACTCACTGACCTTGAAAGAATCGTCGTCCTGGGGCACGGCACCCTGCAACTCTATATACTTCGCTATCACCTCATCCGTCACGTTGCCCGTTGTCACCACGAAGTAACCCCGTGCCCGTAGGTGCCGACCCCAGAACTCCTTCCGCATCCTCCGAAAGTCGCGCATCAGACGATTCGACGTCTTACCCTTGATCAACTGCATCACTCGACTCGGCGACAAATTCGGCGGCACGCTCAGCAACAGGTGCACGTGCTCAGGCCGCACATGACCCTTCAGTATTTCTATCTGGTTCCGAGCACAGATCTCCCGGATGAGATCCCGGAGACGAACCGCTACATCCCCTCTCAAGGCCGGCTTGCGGTACTTCGTGATAAATACGAAGTGATAGTTTAACTGGTACGTCGTGTGCGATGATTTACGATATCCTTTCACCTCGGGATCGTACCCCAAGCCTCCTAAAGGCTTCGCCTAAAGGCGAGGGATTTCAACCATCCCCGAGTGGGACACTGAGCGCGTGCGCTCCATCGCCTAAAGGCGATGGGTTCACGTCGCCGACTAAAGTCGGCTTGTCCTTGCCTCGTTTCACTACTCACTGACCTTGAAAGAATCGTCGTCCTGGGGCACGGCACCCTGCAACTCTATATACTTCGCTATCACCTCATCCGTCACGTTGCCCGTTGTCACCACGAAGTAACCCCGTGCCCGTAGGTGCCGACCCCAGAACTCCTTCCGCATCGTCCGTAAGTCGCGCATCAGACGATTCGACGTCTTACCCTTGATCAACTGCATCACTCGACTCGGCGACAAATTCGGCGGCACGCTCAGCAACAGGTGCACGTGCTCAGGCCGCACATGACCCTTCAGTATTTCTATCTGGTTCCGAGCACAGATCTCCCGGATGAGATCCCGGAGACGAACCGCTACATCCCCTCTCAAGGCCGGCTTGCGGTACTTCGTGATAAATACGAAGTGATAGTTTAACTGATACGTCGTGTGCGATGATTTACGATATCCTTTCACCTCGGGATCGTACCCCAAGCCTCCTAAAGGCTTCGCCTAAAGGCGAGGGATTTCAACCATCCCCGAGTGGGACATTAAGCTCCAACCTCCGAGTCCGTATTATCAGGCAGCGCAAGTTGTGTGCCAATCGGTGTTAACCTCGTATCTGACTGATTATTAACCCTAATCGCAAAATCTTCGAAGCACGAAAACGCGAAACAGCCGCACTGGGCGCAGGCGAGAAGCTCGTGCTGGGGCACCCGCTCGCCGCCACTATAGGTGATTCTGCACGGTGTATGCAGAACCTGGAAAAGGTGCTATTCACGGGGCCAAAGACCTCAGACACGGTGACGTTTATTTGCGATTAGGGTTAATCACTAATGCAATCCAGTCGCGTTTGGCAGCCCCGGATGGATGTCCGTTTCCGAACACCTATGCGCTCGCTTTCACTTCACCATACGAAAGGCGGCGCCCAGATGCTTGGTGGAAAAGGATGCGGACCGCGTCGAGTTTAGCAGCGTCGCGGGCGGAACAAGGCTTTTACCGGGAAGATCCGCGGAGCGTTCTAGCTCTAACAAATCCAGGACCGTGGGCACGACGTCGATCGAGCGGATCTTGCCGAAATTCGTTCCCGACGGGATGCGCGGCCCCCACGCGGCGCAGATCGCGAGCATATTGCGCCGCGTCGGGACGAAGACATGGTTGCCACGCGGCTCGGTCGTCTCGACCACCGCATCCCCGCCCGTTTCCGTCGAAGGATAGTAACCGGGGAGATAGTCCAGAAAGAGATCCCCCGTCGACGCGCCTCCGGGCTGCAGGAGTCCGCTCGTTGCGGGCTCGTAGAACGCGGTGATGATGGGCTCCCCCGTTTCCGGATCCTGGAGCGCGCCGAGCGCGCGGCGCACCTCCCGTAAGATCTCCTCCCTTTCTTCTTGTGGCACGATGCCTCCGGGCCGTCCCATCAAGTTGACCGCAATCGAGCCGTCGGCGAGCGGCGGCGCCAGCGCTCGAGTCGCCGACAAATCGATCGAGCCGTCGGCGTTAAGCGCCAGAAGCCCGGCTTGTGCGAGTGCGACGTTCAAATGCAGCAGACGATCCGTTCCCGCCATCCCGTGATCGCTCACAACAATGACGTGCGCGCCGTCTCGTTCGGCCGCGTCCATCAAAACACCGAGAAACGTGTCCTGAAGCTCGAAGCCTTGGACGACAAACGGCCAGAGCCCCGCCGCTACCGCTTCATCGTGGCCTTTGAGCGCCGGATCGAGATAGCCGACGAGCTCGTGATTCACGTCGTCGGTCACAGGGCTATAGAGCACGACGAGGTCGTAATCCTCCGCGAGGGCCACCTTCGCTTGCGCGATGATTTGGCTTTGAAGATGCACGAGCGTCTCGAGAAAGCGCACTTCGGCGATACCATCGCCCCCATCCGCAAGTCTGGGCCCGAGCCGGCCTCGCGGGTACGCTCGCGTTGCGCCGTTTCCAGCGTAGGCTTGCATCACCGGAAGATCGGCATACGGCATCTCGCTGTTCAAGACGGCCATTTCGGTTGCGCCTGATCGATACAGGAGAAAGTGCTGTCCATCCGGAGAAAGATCAAGCATGCGGAGGGAGAACCAGACGGACTTCCCCTCCACCGTAGCTTGGATAGGCGTCGAGAAACCAAGACCCGGCTTGACGCGGGCTAGAAACGAAGTCGATCGGGTCTCGCGCACGATCCCGAGCGTGTCCCAGCCGGGAACGGGGTCGAGTGGATCGTCGAAAAAGAGCCCCCAGAACGGCGTCTCTTCCACCTCGAAGCGAAACGCCCGGGCCTCGCCTCCCCAAGCTTCTGGCACCGCCCAGCCCGCCGACGCTTCGAGACGCAGCGAGGCTTCGTTAAAGCTCTCACCGTGCGACTGGACTTCGGTATAGCCGTGGATGAGAAAAAGATGCTCGAGCTCGCTCGGGCTCAACCGCGCCCGCGCATCGTCGAAGGGATAGGCTTGGGTCGCGTGCATCGCGTAGGTGTCGAGGCCGTTCTGCGCCGCAAGGATCCAGACGGGATCGACGCGGAGCGCGTTCGAGAAATATCCGCTCTCGGTCTCTAGCCGGTTGTGCTCGGATGCCGGTAACAAAAGGAGCGCATTGGCCGTAATCCCGCTCCGATGTCCGTAGTGGCCGGTGAAGAGAACGGCGTGCGCGGCCGCTGTTTTGGTCGGAAAGCTCGACACCATTCCGTCGGACCAAGCACCCTCGCGCAGCATCCGCTGCAAGTTCGGGAGCCGCCCTTCCGCTAGCAGCTTCGACGTCATTTCGTAGCCGGCGCCGTCCCACGACACAAG
This sequence comes from Candidatus Marinacidobacterales bacterium, assembly GCA_965197495.1. Lineage (GTDB taxonomy): Bacteria > Acidobacteriota > Vicinamibacteria > Marinacidobacterales > SMYC01 > SMYC01. Next base: position 5,369,895 of record OZ240210.1, on the reverse strand, counting down.
AATCACGCGGGGGGCCGCGCTCACGAGCACGCTCCAAGCGAGCATGGCGAGCACGAAGGGCCAACGGAGGAACATTGCGAATGAGGTCTACTGCGAATGCTCTTGGATGCGCTCTCGAAGGGCGGCGATGAACGCGTCGCGGCGATCGGGCGTGACGACGATACTGCCTTTGGAAGTTTTCAACAACACCCCCCCGGTCGCGCTTCTCCCGTACAAGCGGTACTTGCCGAGATCTCGTTTCCAAAACGTTCCATAGAGGCCGAACAAGCCGCTATTGCCGCCGGGCGGCGCTTTGAGCGAAAGCCCCAGGAAGCGGTCGAGAGGCTCGACCTCGGACACCGAGGCGAAAGGCACGACGACCGCTCCCGCCGGGCGTGCGATACGAAGCGCGTCCGCGTCGAGATGGAAGCTCTTGGGTGTATAGACGTAGGCGAAGACAACGATCGCGACAACGAGGACGGCGCCCGCAACGAGTCCCGCTTGCAGCCAAACGTTCGACGGTCCGCGCGCCATCAGCTTGAAGACACCACCGAGAACGCCACCCATCACGACAAGCACGAACGAAGTCATGCCAAAAACGAACCTGTCCATCGGGGCGTGAAAACGCACGGCTATTGTGACGGCGGCGCGGCGCCCGACAAGTGTTGATGCCACCACTCTGTCTCGTGATAGTAGCGATGGACCATGTTCCACGGAGACCAGCCACCGTGATAGGAGTCCGGGTAGCGGATGAACTTCGCCGCCACGCGCAGCTTCTTGAGGGCCGTATACATCTGCTCTCCTTGCTCGATGGGGACGCGGTAGTCGCTCTCGCCGTGGACGAAGAGCGTAGGGGTCACGACATGTTGCACGTAGTTGATGGGGGACTGCCGCTGTAAGAGCGTCCCGCCCGTGTCCTCCCAGGGCGGGCCGAAGAACTCACTCTCTTTCGTCCGCGGGATATCGGCCGTGCCATAGTCACTGATCCAGTTCGAGATGCCGGCGCCGACCACAGCTGCGACGAAGCGCGTATCGTGGGTGATGATCCAATTCGTCAAGAATCCGCCATACAAATAGCCGGTGACACCCATGCGGGTCTCGTCGATGGCGTAGTGCGCGCGCACATAGTCGACGCCCGCGAGCACGTCTTCCGAGTCGAGATTCCCCCAGCCGCCGCCCCAAGTCGCGTAAAGGAACTCTTCACCATAACCGCTCGAGCCTCGCGGGTTGGTGTACACGACGACATAGCCGGCGCTCGCCCAAAGCTGAAACTGGAAGTTGAAGCGATTTCCGTAAGCGCCGTGCGGTCCGCCGTGGATGCTCAGGATCAAGGGCCACGCGCGGTCGTCCCTATAGCCGGCAGGCAGCACCACCCAGCCTTCGATAACGGTCCCATCGGCGCTCGGAAAAGTGATCCTCTCGGGCGGGTACAACACATGTTCGGACTTAAAGGCTGCGCCGAACTCGGAGAGACGCTTCTCGGCGCCCCCTTCGGTAGCGCTCGTCATCACATCGGACGGCGCGGCACCCGTCCCCGCCGTGTAAGCGATGTGCTCCCGGTCGCCGGTGAAGCTGAAGCCGGTGAGCCAGCGCTCGCCGCGGCTCATTTGCTCGACCGGTTCACGACCCGAAGCGCTCGCCCGGAACAAATGACGGCTCCCGCCGATACCAGCATCAAAATAGAGATAACGTCCATCGGGCTTCCAGGTAGGCGCTCCCGGCCGGAGGGCCCAATCGGCGGTGACGTTGACGGATTCTCGGGAGGCGAGGTCCATCGCGTAAATATCGAGCGTCGCACCGCGCTTCGCCTTCTCGGCGATGACGAGGCTTAGGCCTTTCAAGCGTCGATAGGCGATACGGGTACCGTTCGGCGAGAACGCCGGAACGCTATGGTGGAAGCCGTCATTGGTGAGCCGCTCGATCTGGCCCTCCAAATCGACGATCCACAAATCGGCGCGCTCGTATACGTATGCGTCACGTTGATGCGCGTCGGCCGCGAAGACGAGCTTCAAGCTGTCAGCGCTCCACGAGAAATCTTCGACGTCGACGCCGAGTGATGTGAGCCGCTTCGGCTCCCCGCCAAAGGCGGCGACCACGTAGAGCTCGCGCGGCGGGCTCGCATAGGGATCGGTCGGATCGGGAAGGTAGCCGCGCCAGTCGAAGCGGACCTGCATCCAATCGTAGATCTCGCCTTCGAAACGTGCTTCGAGCTCTTTTTCGAGCCCGGTCGGCTCGGGCTTCGGCTCCGTGGGAAGCGTTGTCTTGGTAAACGCGACGAGCCGGCCGTCGGGACTGACCACCGCCTCGCCGCTCACGCCTTCGATCTCGAAAGCTTCTCCGAGCCCGTCGCTCCGTAGAAACCATGTGGAGGTCACGCCGCGGCGCCGGGAGCGAAAGCTCAAGAGCTTTCCATCGGAGCTGAAACGGGGACGGGAAGCGTCGAAGGCCGGCACCGTGATCCGACGCGGCGGCGCCGAGCCGTCGGTTTTGGCGAGCCAAATCTCGCTCCGCCGCGCGTTCTCGGCTTCGTTGATGGTGTGCTTTGTGAAGGCCACGAGGGCGCCGTCGGGGGCGATCGACGGCTCGTCGGCGCTCTCGATCCGGTAGTAGTCGCGGATCTGGAGCGCGTCTTGCGCTTCTGCCGCGGCCGAAAGCGCCATCCAAAGCCACAAGGTTCTTCGCATGAGCATCACTAGACCTCGAGATAGGGTTTATCGCCGAACATCTGCGTGCGTTTCAAGATGCGGCGCGCGTTGGCATCGAAGGGCTCGCGCCGGTGCATCGTGCAGCGGTTGTCCCAGATCACGAGATCCCCCGGCCGCCATTTGTGGGTCCAGACGAACTCGGGACGGGTCACATGACGGAGCAAGGCGTCGAGAAGCTTCGAGCTTTCTTCGGCCGGCACGCCCTCGATGGTGCGCGTGAACTGCGGATTCACGAACGTGGCGCGACGCCCGGTCTCGGGATGGGTTCGGATGACCGGGTGCAGCGCCGGCACTTCAGGATTCTGCGCCTCTTCTTCGTGTCGATGGACGGCGCGTAGCTCGAGGGCTCGGTCTCGAAGACTGGGGACGAGCGCGTCGTAAGCCGCGTAGCCGTTCGCCCACTGGGTGTCGCCGCCTTCCCGTGGCACCTCTATGGCGTAGACGATGGAGAAAGAGCCCGGACGATCAAGGTAAGAAAGATCGGAGTGGAACGTGAGCTCACCACTGCCGAGCGCACCCAGTGGCTTTCCATCCTCTGTCACGTTCGAGATGATGAAGATCTCTTCAACCGCCCGTTTCTCCTGCTCACGGACATGACGCTCCGGCTTTCCGAAATAGCGGCTGAAGCGCACTTGCTCTTCCTCGCTCAGAGATTGATCGCGAAAGAAAAGCACGAGGTGCTCACGGATCGCCTCGCGGAGCGCCGCGACGACGGGCTTTTCGAGCGGCCGGCTCGTGTCCACATTCCGAATCTCGACGCCGAGAGCGCCGCCGGTCGGGATGATATGCATCGTTCGTCTGTTATAATACTCAAAAGTCGATATGACAAGCCCTTAGCAACCTTTTCGCGACCCGAGTTTGGAGTACGTCCGTGTGGATCCTAGAAATTTTCTTTGTCGCCACGCTTGCGACGACCGCGCCTTCGGTGACGCCTGCACCGCCCCTAGGGCCCCTAGTGCCCCTAGAAGAAGACTCGGTGGACGTTTTCATCGACGAGATGGCGGCGAAGCACGGGTTCGACCGCGGCGAGCTCGAACGCGTCTTCGGTCGGATTCGCTCGAGTGCAAAGATCGTCGAACTGATGGACCGGCAGGCGAAACTGAAGCCCTGGCAGGACTATCGGGCGCTCTTCGTCAATCGCGAAAAAATCACGCACGGTTTCCGGTTTTGGCGGAACAACGCGGACAAGCTCGCCGAAGCGCGGGAGAAATACGGCGTCCCTGAAGAAGTCATCATCGCGGTTATCGGCGTCGAGACGCATTACGGAAGAAATACTGGGAGGTTCGGAGTCCTCGAAGCCCTGACCACGCTCGCATTCGATTATCCGAAGCGTTCCAAGATGTTTCGCCTCGAGCTCGAGCACTATCTTTTGCTGGCGCGCGAGGAGACGTTGGCGCTCGCCACGCCGCGCGGCTCCTACGCGGGCGCGATGGGGATTGCGCAGTTCATGCCCGGAAGCTATCGGCGCTACGCGATCGACTTCGACGGCGACGGCAAGCGGGACCTGTTCGAGAACACTTCGGACGCGATCGGGAGCGTGGCGAACTACTTGACGGCGCATGGCTGGCAACGCGGCGAGCCGGTCGCGATCCCCGCCAATGTCGAAAGCTCGGCGGCCACTTCATTCGAAGCGTCGAAGCTCTCGACGCGAGCGAGCCTCGAAGAGCTCAAGAATCGAGGCGTCACCGTGTCGGGCGCCTATCCGGGCGAGAAGGAAGCGATTCCCCTTGCGCTGCACAACCGCGAAGGCGCGGAATATTGGCTCGCCTTCGACAACTTCTACGTGATCACCCGCTACAACAACAGCGTGTATTACGCGATGGCGGTCTACCAGCTCAGCCGCGAGCTCCGAAAACAAAAAGACGCCCAGGCCGCCGCCGCCGATCGCTAGCAGGGCGGGGCTGCTCCACGACCGGCTCCGTCTGATGGGACACGGGTAAGTCGGGAACGAACCCTAAGATTCTCTGGATTCCGTGGAGTTTTACACAAGAGAAGTTGCGTGTTGCGGGTATCGCAAACACAAATGGCCAATCTTGTATTTCTGTGAATAGAGTCTCCGTCGCCTTATAAACAAGCCACAACTGAGCTATCTATCCGAAAAAAGCGCTGCTCAACAAGTGTGCATAATGTTACTGGGCCTTGAATAGCGCGGTTTCGAAGGCTCGCCCTCACAGGTTTTCCACAAGTTATCCACAGAAATTGTGGGAGTTCTCCGACCATTATCGGGGGGCGCCCATCATCGCGACCGGCTCACCTTCCCGGATGGGTGGGGTCGCGACCACGTAGAGCACGGTACCGGCAAACGGCGCTACGGATTTGGGCGATCACGTTTCCAAAGAAGTCCGTCACGGTGGCGAGTACGGTACCCTCTGTGACGGCGAGCCCCGCGCTCCACGCGCGGGTAGAGGATCCCGCTCGTCGGGCTCGTCAGCACCTCCGTGCGTTAGAAAACGGGCCGCTCGACAGGGCTCGCCTCACCGGCGATCATCCCGAGGTGACGCCCCGCCACGACGCGCTCGATGGAGGCCTCGTCGCGCGAGCCCAGATAAACAGACTCGGCCGTGAAGCCCGGGATGCCTCGCGAGACCCCGGTCGCGTCACAGAATTGAGAGGTCTCGGGATCATGCGAGACATGATACGATCCCCGCCGTTTTCAAGGAAACTCGGGAGCCGCGTTCGAAGTGTTCACATCCGAAGCAACCACCCAAGACATCCGCGTGCGCGTAGTTTCTCGCTACTCCCGCGAGAACTCGAACCCGGAGCAAAACCGCTGGTTCTTTCTCTACACGGTCGAGATCACGAACCAAGGCTCGCGTACCGTCCAGCTCGTGAGCCGCCATTGGATCATCGAGAACGCGGACAAAAAGATTAAGGAAGTGCGAGGGCCCGGCGTTGTCGGCGAGCAGCCCACTCTCGCGCCCGGCGAGTCCTTCGAGTACTCGTCCGGCTGCCCCCTTGCGACGCCCTTCGGATCGATGTGGGGTACCTATCAGATGACCGGAGAGGACGGCACCGAGTTTGATGTGGAGATCGCACCGTTTACTCTCAGTGAGCCCTATACCGTTCATTAACGTGACTAGAGCTCCCCCACTCCTCCATCTGTTCGAGAACTCGTGCCCAAGAGAATCAAAACGAAGCTGACGGCGAAAAACGCGGACAAGCACGTGCTGTACCAGCAAAGTGTGCAAGCCCCCGAGGATGACGCGCAGTTCTTCGCGCGCTTTTACAAAAAGTACACCGGAGAGCCGCTGCGCGTTTTCCGTGAAGATTTTTGCGGTACGGCCATCCTGTCCTGCGAGCTCGTCAAGCTCAACAAGAAAAACCACGCCATCGGTATCGACTTCCACGGTCCGACGCTCGATTGGGCCCGCAAGCACAACGTCAGCGAGCTCGACAAAGATCAGCAGAAACGTTTGAGCTTGGTGCAAGCCAACGTGCTAGACGTGCGCGAGCCGAAGGCGGATTTGCTCGCGGGTTTGAACTTCAGCTTCTCCGTCTTCAAGACCCGCCAAGACATGGGCGCCTACGTCAAGAACGCGTTTCGAGCGATCAAACCCGGCGGGCTCTTCATCCTCGACAACTGGGGCGGCGGCCAGGCGCAGTTCGTGATGAAAGAGAAAAAGCGCCAAAAAGGTTTCACCTATGTGTGGGACCAAGCGGATTTCGACCCTGTGACGAACCACATCCTTTGCAAGATCCACTTCGAGTTCCGGAACGGCTCGCGTATGAAGAACGCTTTCGTCTACGATTGGCGCTTGTGGACCCTCATAGAGCTCCGGGAGCTGATGGACGAAGCCGGCTTCGAGGACATCCACGTACTGTGGGAAGGCACCGACCGCGAGACCGGCGAAGGCAACAGCGTCTTTCGGCGTGTCGAGCGTGGCGGGGACGAGGAAGCTTGGATTGCGTATATTGTGGCGCGGAGGCCGTAGTGTCCACGCAAGACTCAGCAGTGGGCGCCGGGACCCTCGCATTCATGCGGGGGAGATTCCGTATCCCAGTCTTTCTTGGGCGTCGAGGGACAGACGCTCGTTGAGAATGGAGGTAGAATAGAGCCATGGTCGAAGTCATCGAGGGCCAGCGCACGTTCACGGTAGAGCAGTACCACCGCATGGGTGAGGCAGGTGTGTTCGAGCCCGAGGAGCGCGTGGAGCTGATTCGGGGGGTGATCCGCGAAATGAGCCCTAAGGGAAGACGACACAGTGTCGCCGTAGGTTTGGCGACCCAGATCTTTGTTCCCCGCCTGGAGGGTCGCGCCAGCGTCCAAGTCCAAGATGCTCTGACTATCAAAGACGTTCGGTCCGAGCCGGAGCCGGATGTGGTTGTGAATTCGAGCCCCAATCCTCGGGATGTGCACACGGAGAAGTCAAAGCCGCTTCTCGTCATCGAAGTCTCCGATAGCTCGCTTCGTTTCGACCGCGATCAGAAGGCGCGGATCTACGCCAAGGCCGGTATCGCAGACTACTGGATTGTGAATCTCATCGACGATGTGCTGGAGGTTTGTCGCGATCCGATGGATGGCTCATACGCAACACGCGTAGTGTTGCAGGCAACTGAGATCGTCTCGCCGCTGTCGTTTCCCGATCTGGAGATCGCCGTAAGCGACCTCGTTCCCTAGCGAGCGCCCCGAGCCGGGAGCAGGTAGCAAACATCGAGTTGCAGTAAAGAAAGAAAACCCGCACGATCTCGGCATGCTGAACGGCGGTTACTCTTATTCAGAGCGAGTGGGAGCCCGGGGGGCGGGGCGGACGGTTCTTGGCTACCTTTCGGAAAGGTACTCGCATTCTGGCGAGAGCACGTGGGCAGGGCATATTAAGGACGGGCGGGTTCTTTTGGGCGGCGAACCGGTCGCGTCCACTCGGCGGCTCGAGCTCGGTGAGCGTCTGACTTGGAATCGACCACCCTGGATTGAGCCCGAAGCGCCTTCGAGCTTTGCTGTGCTCTATCGCGACCCTGACTTGCTCGCGGCGGCGAAGCCGCGCGGGCTTGCCGCGATGCCGGGCGGCGGCTTCTTGGAGCGGACCCTCCTTCGCCGGGTGCAGGCTTTCGACCCGCTCGCCTCACCGCTGCACCGGCTCGGACGCGGGACCTCGGGCATCACCCTTTTCACGCGACACAAGAGTGCGAGACGGGTGCTCGTCGATGCGTGGCAGCGGGGCGCGGTCGAGCGCGACTATGTGGGGCTCGTGACCGGTCACTTTCCCGCGGGCACCACCCGCATCGACGCCCCGCTCGGCCCTATCCCGCACCAGCGCCTCGGAAGCGTCATCGGAGTGCATCCGAACGGCAAACCGTCCATAAGCCACGTGACGCTCGTGGAGCGACGCCAGTCGACATCGCTCGTCGCCATCCGCATCGAGACGGGGCGCGCGCATCAGATCCGCATTCATCTCGCGGCAGCGGGCTTTCCACTCGCGGGCGACCCACTCTACCCGCCCGGAGGCATCCCTCCGAAAGATACGAGTGCTTTGCCCGGAGATAACGGCTACTTCCTGCACGCAAACCGATTGCGCTTTCCTCATCCAGCCGACGGGCGGAGCGTAAGCGTCGATTGTGTGCCTCCACCTCCCCTGAGAGGTCCAATATAACAGGTCAAATATGACGGCATGGCTCATCTTGCTCGCTCTGACAGCGCCCGTCCAGGAGCTCCCGGAAGTTCGCCAGCTCGTCACGTTCAAGTTCCTTCCCGGCCGGAATCAGGAAGCGGTGACGATCTTCGAAGAGGAAGCGCTTCCGGTCTATCGCGCTCATGCGCCGATGCTGCGCTTTAGGGGCTATCGCGAAGCGGAAAGTCCCGAGCCGGTCGACCTGATCGTCGTCTCGACCTATCAGGGGATGGCCGGGATGGATACGTTCCACGACGCCGTGCGCAAGACCGGTGCGTCGCTCGGCGGGCTTTATGGTCGCCTCGGCGCTTTGACTCAGGAGCATCGCGACGAGTTCGTCGAAATGGACGTGTCACTCGCTTGGGGGGACGTGGAAAAAGCACCACTTCAGGTTCTTGTTTCCCATCGGATCGCCCCGGGAGAGACAGACGCCTACGAAAGTGTCCTGCGAGATCGCGTGGTCCCTTGGGAGAAACAGGCCGGTATCATCACGGGCAGCGAGAGCGGCCGCTTTCTCGTCTCGAACGGTTGGCATTTTTTCCGGCTCATCGGCGTCCCGTCTCTCGGCGATTGGCACCGCTATCTCACCGAAGGCCGCGCGCAGCCGTGGTCGCGCCAAGTCACGCGGATCGTCGCAGAATCGAAGCAGACGATCGTCGCCCCGCTTCCCGAGCTCTCCGTCCGCTGAGAGTACGAGAGACTGAGAGGTTAAGAGATAGATGCGGCCTACGCGAACGGCAGCCGGGCTCATCATCGGGGACGAGATTCTCAGCGGCAAGATCCGCGAGGCAAACGTCTTCGAGCTCGCTCGCGTTTTGCGCAACCGGGGCGTCGAGCTCGCGCGCGTCGTCGTCATTCCCGACTCCATCCCCGTCATCGTCCACGAAGTACAGCAACTCTCTAAAGCCTATGACCACGTGTTCACGAGCGGCGGTGTCGGGCCGACCCATGACGACGTGACCATCGCCGCGATCGCGGAAGCCTTCGACGTTCCCGTCGTGCGGGATCCCGATTTGGAGCGCGTGCTCCGCGACTATTACGGCGACGACGTCACCGAAAACCATCTGCTTCTCGCGAATGTTCCAGAAGGAGTCAAGAAGCTCCGGATTGCGCGCACGCCTTGGCCTTTGGCGGTTATCGAGAACGTCTGGATCTTGCCGGGCATCCCCGAGGTCTTTCGCATGAAGCTCGAGATCGTCCACGAGCACCTCGAAGCTAGTGCGCCCTTCGTCACTCGCTCGGTGTTCACCAAGCTTGACGAAGCCGCATTGAAACCTTTTCTCGACGAGACCGTGTCGCAGTTTCCGAAGGTCGCGATCGGCTCCTACCCGCGATGGCAAGATCCTAAATACGAGACCAAAGTCACGTTCGACGGCACGGATAAAGACGCCGTCGAACGTGCTTTCGAGGACTTCCAGCACAAGCTCCCCGACGGCGAGCCCCAATGGACCGAATAAAGGTCCTCGCGCCCATCGCTCTTGCGGCCTGGGCGCTTCTCGGTGAGCAAGGCGCGCGCCTCGCAGGTTTCGAGGTGCCCGCGATCTCTCTTCGCTGGGCGATAGTCGCGGCGGCTGTGGGATTTTTCATAACGCCGCGCCGTGACCGGGCTCCTCTCGGTCGCGGCAGAGCGATCGCGGCTGTCGCCATGGCTTCGGCTTTCGTCGTCCTTTCGGTGTGGCGGAGTGCCGTGCTCGATCCCCCGCTCGGACTCGCCGTGGGTATCAACAATAAGGACGGGGTCCGCCGAGAGGTCATCGCGGACAGCTTGCAACTGCCGAGGCGCCGAGAGCTGCGGCGCCTGACGGGCGAGCGGCGCAACGTGCGCTTAGAGACCGAGGCCGTTCTCGAAATCCCGCGGAACGGGCTCTACCGATTCGAGCTCGAATGCGACGATACGTGCGACATACGGCTCGGAGACACCCGGCTTGCTGACGAGGCGTCGATGGAGCTTCTTCGCGGCGAGCTCCCTTTCACCTTGCGCTACCGGCAGGATGGCGGGCCCGCCGCCCTCTCGTTCGCGTGGAGGACACCACGCCTCGTCGAGCTTCTGCCGATGGAGTACTACTTGCACGCCCCCGGAGAGGGCTCGCGGCGCGGCGCCCGTCTTTCGGCCTACTTCTCGCTCGGCTTCGCCGTCCTCTGTTGGAGCGCTCTGTTCTATGGGCTTTCGCGCCTCGCCCCCATGCGGGCGCAGCTTGCTCGCCAACGATGGCTTCCGGCCGCCGCGGCCACCGTCATCATCCTCTATGGATCCGTTCTTCGTCTCGACGCGCTCTTCGTGCATTCGGGGAGCGGCGCGCACGAATACCTACACGGATGGGTCCCACCCTACGCACAGTTCAACCCCGCAAGCGCGACCGACGATCCTTATCGCGCGGACGTGCGCAGCTATCTGGATCGTGCCGAGACGTTTACGTGGTCATCTTTCTACGCGCCATCGTTTCGAGAGCCGTTCTATATCGCCCTCACCAAGCCATTTCTCGCCCTCGCCGGAGAGGAGGTTGGGATCCTCATCCAGAGCTGGTTCTTTTCGTGCGCGACGCTCCTCCTGTTCCTCTTGATCGCTCGAAGGCTCCACGGTCCATGTTGGGCGGCTGCCCTACTCGTGCCTATCGCCCTTCACGAATGGCTCATCCTGGAAGCGCCCACGGGCTATCGCATGAGCGCCTACGCATTCTTCCTCCTCGCGGCGACGGCCGCGATGTTATTCACGTCCGCGAGCCGACGCGCCGCGGGGCTCGCGGGCACCGCATTCGGCCTGCTGGTGCTCATCCGGTTGAGTTCACTGAGCGTTGCCGTCCCGCTCCTCGGCGCGAAGCTCTTGTCATTCGAGAGAGGCGAGAGAGGCGAGAGAGGCGAGAGACGCGAGAGACACGACCGACGCGTCTATGCCGCCTTGTTCCTCGCGGTCTTGACGGCCCTCGTCGCGCCATTCCTGCTCAGCAACGCCGTCGCCCACGGCGATCCGTTCTACCCGATCAGCTTTCACACACAGTTTTGGCTTCGAGCCGAAGGGCTGCCGACATCCGACGGCGCGCCAATCACTTGGTCGCGATACTTTACCGATTTCGGTCGGACGGGTGCGGTCTTGAAAGGCACGTGCCTCGGGATGACAGTGCTCCCCGTCAAAACGTTTTGGAGAGGCCTAGGGCACTTTCCATTGGTCAATCTCGCGACGCTCGTTCTCGGTCTCACGGGCCTCGCGCTCAGCTTCAAGGGACCTGAACGCACGCTCGGGATCGCCTATCTCGCCCACTTGATCCCCTTCGCCTATATCCAGAACTTCCCGTCCGGCGAGATGCCGCGCTTCGTCATGCCGTCCTATTTCTTCCTCGTGCTCGCCGTCCCACTCGCGGCCAGAACCATCTTGACTGATCGACGAAGAGCGTGTGCCTGCGGAGGAAAAGGTCGTTTCTATCTTCGAAGAACACACCGACATTATTCGCAAAGACCGGCGCCGAGACTCTCTACGGCCACAAGGTGTGTATGACTGGTGGCTCGTCCTCGATGATTTTGGATTGCGTGATCTTGGATGGGAATCCGTCCGATTCAACTCTCGCGGAAACCATGATCGACCGTCAAGTCGAACTCTACGAACGGGCCCCGCGCCAGGTTGCCTACGATGGCGCGTTTTCTTCAAAGGCAAACTTGGAAGCCATCAAAGGCAAGGGAGTTGAAGATGTTGCCTTTACCAAGGCTCATTTCGCGGTGACCGATATGGTCAAGAGTTCCTGGGTCTATCAACGCCTGCGGCGATTTCGCTGCGGAATCGAAGGCGTCATTTCGTTCTTGAAACGAGTCTTTGGTCTCGACCGATGCACATGGCGCTCATTGCCTTCTTTTAAATCGTACGTATGGAGTTCCATCATCACCTGCAACCTACTGATGATGGCACCCACGAAGCCCCTTCCGAAAACGTATAATACCCACATCTTCGATAGGTCTCTCGCACACCACAAGTTATGGTGTTTCTAGACAGGAACTAGCTAGTACCCGTCCTGAAGCCTGTAAGGGATTGAGAAAAAAGGAGAAATCGCAAATTTAGGGCTAGTCTTCTGAGGGGGTGTCGATTAGGATCGTGTCGTTGAAAACATCCGATTCTAAATGACTTAACTCCAAAGGAGACCAGCCCTAAATGCGAAAAACGATCAACCCACAGCCAAATCTACGTGAGCCCTGGCTGGAGCTGGAGCACGCACGCGAACTCGAAACGATCTCGTCGCTACTCGATGCCCATCCTAAGCTCAATGAGCTGGTACTGCAAGACCTAAGGTCGGTCACCCCACCGGCAGGGAGCGATGTTGGTCGTGGGGGAATGAGCGCGGAGCAGGTTCTCCGGGCGTTGTTGGTGAAGCAGCTGAATCAGTTCACCTATCGGGAGCTGGCGTTTCACTTGGCAGACTCTCGAAGCTATCGGACGTTTTGCCAGCTCGGCATCATAGAGCCGACCCCGTCGAAGTCGACCCTAGCAGCAAACATCAAAGCCGTGAAGTTCGAAACGCTGGAGCAGATCAACCGAGAGCTGGTGAGCGTTGCCGAGGATGCTGGGATCGAAAAGGGAAGAAAAGTACGAGTGGACTGCACGGTAGTGGAATCAAACATTCATCCGCCTACAGACTCCGAGCTTCTTTATGACTGTGTTCGGGTTCTCACTCGCGTGATGTGCCGAGCTCGCGAACTGCTGGGTACAGTAGTGGTCTTCGGCAATCGAACGCGTCGAGCGAAGAGACGTCGACTGGGAGTTCTGAACGCGAAGGATAAGCAACAAAGGCGTGGCGTCTATCGAGATCTACTGAAGGTGACGGAAGAAACCTATCGCTCCGCTCAACGCGTTGCAGCACAGTTGGAAGAGTCGGGCTTGACCGAGCCGGTGAAGCGAGCGAGCGCGGAGAGGATCGCCGCGGATTTTGAGCACTTTCTCGTCCTCACCAAGAAAGTCATCAACCAAACCCAACGCCGAGTGATCGACGAAGAGCGTGTGCCTGCGGAGGAAAAGGTCGTTTCTATCTTCGAAGAACACACCGACATTATTCGCAAAGACCGGCGCGAGACTCTCTACGGCCACAAGGTGTGTATGACTGGTGGCTCGTCCTCGATGATTTTGGATTGCGTGATCTTGGATGGGAATCCGTCCGATTCAACTCTCGCGGAAACCATGATCGACCGTCAAGTCGAACTCTACGAACGGGCCCCGCGCCAGGTTGCCTACGATGGCGCGTTTTCTTCAAAGGCAAACTTGGAAGCCATCAAAGGCAAGGGAGTTGAAGATGTTGCCTTTACCAAGGCTCATTTCGCGGTGACCGATATGGTCAAGAGTTCCTGGGTCTATCAACGCCTGCGGCGATTTCGCTGCGGAATCGAAGGCGTCATTTCGTTCTTGAAACGAGTCTTTGGTCTCGACCGATGCACATGGCGCTCATTGCCTTCTTTTAAATCGTACGTATGGAGTTCCATCATCACCTGCAACCTACTGATGATGGCAAGACACTTATTACGATAACAACTATTACTCTTCCGCCCCTTATAGCCATGGATTGCTAACAATTCGCCTCTCGTTTCGTCCAAGATTTTCATTCGCTCTCAACCCCACGAAGCCCCTTCCGAAAACGTATAATACCCACATCTTCGATAGGTCTCTCGCACACCACAAGTTATGGTGTTTCTGGACAGGAACTAGGCGGCCTAGCTCGGTTCGTCGTCGAAAACCGATAGCAAGCGAGTGACGGCGAGCCGATCGTGAATCCCGTTTCGGGATATTTTGAAGCTTCAAAGTACCTTTCTTGCCGGTGACGATGTTGTGGCAGGTCACGAGCTCGCCGATACCGGAGCTGTCGATGTACGTCAGTTCGGTCAAATCGAGAACGACGTCCCTGTGTCCGGTTTGAAGAGTCGTGCTGATGGTCTCTTCAAGAAGCGCAGTGTCCTTGCCGGCGAGCAGCTTTCCGCTCAAGGACAGGACGATGATTCCTTCGTCTTTTTTCTGCGTGATTTCCAACGACAGCCTCCTCGACTCCGCACGCCAACAGTAAGAAAGTAGTTTCGCCGACTCGTAGCTGTCAACTGGAACGAACTGCTCCTATCTACTGCATCAAGCTCAACATGTCCGCCACCGACCACCTTTCGACGCATTTGTCGGGCATGTCCCGCCCGCTGTTGAATTTGGTCGGGTAGCGGCGGCACCTGTGAATATTTCTACGCAACAATCTTGCCACTGTCAAGAGATTTCTGTTTGCTTCTAAGCGCGTGAACGAGAGCGCTCATGTGGCGATGGCCTTTGATTCGCCGGAACTTCTTCTCCGCCGTGACGACGCAGCCTACTCGGTCGAAACAACCCTGTTGACGAGCTCGCTCCCGAAGCGCGACGTGAAGCTCCGGTAGACTGGACGTACTGCCTCTCGAAAGGCGTTCAAATCGACCTCGTTGATCTTCATGCCACTCGAGCCCAGTTTCGCGAGCGCCTCTTTCTCGACCTCCGTGGTCATGTCTATCTCGTAAGCCTGGAGCGCCTTCGCTTCCTCGAGCAACGCCTTTTGCTGCACTTCAGAGAGCCGGTTCCACACCACCAGACTTATGGCGACGACGCCAGGGGGCCGGAAATGGCGGGTCAGGGAATAGTACTTCGATACCTCGAAAAGCTTGTCGTTGACGACGTTACCGGCTGCATTCTCGGCGCCATCCAGAATGCCCTGCTGGAGCGCCGTGTAGAGTTCGCCGTAAGCCATTGGGGTTGCCGAAGCTCCCATCGCGTTGACGGTCTCCACCATCGCTGGACTTTGCATGACTCGGATCTTCAGCCCCTTCATGTCCAACGGCGTTCGCACGGGATGCTTTTTGTTGAAGACGTTTCTATACCCGTTGTCAAACCAGCAGAGCCCCTTGATCCCACGCTCTTCGAGCAGCTGGAAGAATTTCTCGCCAACCGGTCCACTCAGGACCCTGGCAAAGTGCTCGGTGTGACGAAATAGGTAGGGCAAGCTGAAGAGGTCGAACTCGGGGATGAAGCTGGCGACCGGCCCGGTGGACACCTGAGCCAATTGGATACTGCCGAGAATCATCCCCTCGGTGTAGTCCCGCTCACCTCCGAGCTGGGCGCCATCGAGCACTTTCAGGTCGAGGCCGACACCTCTCCTGGACACTCGATCGGCATACCATCTGAGTGCCCTGTTGTGATGGTGCTGAGGCCCGCTGACCAAGGCTATCCGCAGTATTTCCACCTGACCGATTGGAAAATATCAGACAGAAACTCCTCTACCCGGTGAATGGGACGGACGTCTTCGATCCATATCACATCCCTGGCGGCGTAGGAGTTCAGTCGACCCACGAGCACGATCGGCGGAAGATCTGCCATGCCAGTAACCAGGCGAACCCGCTCGCCATGGAGATGACAAACAAAGCGGTGGAAGTTGTGACCGCCGACTTCCCGAGCACATCGGCTAACTGCACCAACGTGAGCCTGCGATACACAAATCGTCCAACCAGAATCGCATAGACGACGGCGACGGCGCCCGCCTCGGTAGCTGTGAAAATTCCGGAAAAGATCCCGCTAAGGATGATGACCGGCATCAGGAGTGCGAAGAACGACGCCTTGAAGGCCACCCATAGGTCCAGGAGACTGGCGCGCGCTTCGGCCGGATAGCTCCTGCGCCCGGCCACCAGATAGGCGGTCGCCATGAGGCCCAACCCCACCGCAATACCCGGCACGATACCGCCAAGAAACAGCTCGGCAATGCAAACATTGGCGATGGAGCCGTAAATCACCATCAAAATGCTCGGGGGAATGATGGGGCCCATGGCGCTCGCCGATGCGCTGACTGCAACCGCATAGTCGCGGTCGTAGCCGTTTTTCACCATGGCTGGAATCATCATGGAGCCAAGCGCCGACGCGTCTGCTGTAGCCGAGTCCGAGATCCCGGAAAAGAACATGTTCGAAACGACCGTTACATGCGCCAGCCCGCCACGGATGTGACCCACCAGAGCGCGAGAGAAGACGACGATGCGATCGGTGATGCCGCAGGCGTTCATGATCTCACCGGCAGCAATGAAGAAAGGGATGGCGAGGAGCGTAAACGAATCAACCCCGACGAACATCCTGGTCACCAAAGTGTTCAGCGGTAAGCTCTCGCTCGAAAGGATCGTCGTCAAAGCAGCAATACGGAGAGATTACTCGTACCGTCTCGGTGCCTCCTATCACGGGCCGTGGGGGGTGGTTTTGGCAGGGTCCTATACGCACCAGGCCGGACCCTGGTCGGGGGCTATTTTCTCCCGGCTTGACGCGCCGGATCCGACCTTTGGTTCCGCGCAGGTGACACTGCCCGACGGCTCGACGCAGGGGAACCCGCTGGCAACGGCGATCCGCTTCCGGTTCCCCACCCGCAACGAGAATCAGGTCAAGCTGGGTGATACCAAGCGCATCTCGATCAAGGTCGGAAAGCAGTTCGAGCTCGGTGACGCACGTCGCGTGGATGTTGCGTTCAACTTCTTCAACATCCCGAACTTCGGGGACTTCCAGCAGTACACCTACAATGGAGGCAACTCGGACTTCAACCAGAGCTTCCTGCAGCCGCGGAACCGGCAGCCGGGCAGAGGTGTCCAATTCGACATAACCTTGCATTACTAAGCATCTGAGATTGGGCTCGCACGCGGTGCGGCGTGGGAGCCCTTTTTTTCGCGCGGGTGAAAACCGCACCCGCCCGTGATGCGAACCACCTGGTAGAATCTTCGGACCCGCACCCCATACCGGGGTTTGGCCCCGGCTCTTCACACCACGAAGTAACCCCGTGCCCGTAGGTGCCGACCCCAGAACTCCTTCCGCATCGTCCGAAAGTCGCGCATCAGACGATTCGACGTCTTACCCTTGATCAACTGCATCACTCGACTCGGCGACAAATTCGGCGGCACGCTCAGCAACAGGTGCACGTGCTCAGGCCGCACATGACCCTTCAGTATTTCTATCTGGTTCCGAGCACAGATCTCCCGGATGACCTCCGGCGCTGCTTCTCACCGAAAAATACGTACGCGACGCAGGTATCACCGCCGCGGGCGCCGGCAGAAGCCTCGCGGAGGCGCGGGAGGCAAAGTTTCGAGAGACGACGAAGGCGCGGATTGCTCTCATCTCGGTCGCCTCGACCTTTCCCGCGCACGCGATGGCGAGCGCATCCCGCGACGACATCCCGTCGCGGCCGGGGATGAACCCCTTGCGCCACGAGACGACCTATCATGTGAGCCGGGCGCGACTCGAAGCCATCCGCGACACGATGGAAGAGCTCTCGATGGACCCTCCGGATAACGGCGACGAGCTGCGCTTTCTCCGCAACCGTTTCGTCCTATCCGAAACGCCCGGTGTGAGGACCGAGCCAAACGCCGACGACATGGAAGCCATCGGCATGGTGGTGCGCAACGTCCCGCCAAGCGGACTACACGATCGTGACCATTCACGCTCATGAAGGCGACGGAAGCCGCTTCGTGCCCACGCAGTTTCTGACGAAATTCGCGCGCGCGATGATCGACGAAGGCGCCGACGTCTTCGTCGGACACGGGCCCCACGTGCTACGCGGCATCGAGATCTATAACGGCAAACCGATTCTCTACAGCCTCGGCGATTTTCTTTTTCAGAACGAGACGCTCCAGAGGCTCCCCTACGAGAACTACGCGCGCTACGGCCTCGGCGAGGACAACGGGCTAGCGGATTTCAACGACGCCCGCTACAAGAACGATAGCGTCGGCTTTCCCGCTACACCGGAGATCTGGGAATCGGTCATCGCCATGCCGGTTTTCGAAGGCAAACGTCTCGTCGAGCTTCGCCTGCACCCGATCTCCCTCGGATATGGTAAACCGCGCACCGTGCGCGGGCGCCCGATGCTCGCTGACGACACGCTCGGCCGCAAAATTTTGATGGATTTGAAACGTGTCTCGGAACCTTTCGGGACTGAAATCGACGACGTCGACGGCGTTGGTGTCGTTCGGCTCGACCCGCGAGCGAGCAATTGAAGTGACACCGCTCGCGGTCTACCTCCTCGCGTTTCTCGCCGCACAGGAGCTCGGCGCCGATATGCACGCCCATCCGAGCCGTTTCCACCGCGCCGATGTCCCGCGGATCACGAACGAAGAAATCGCGCGTTATCAACGAGGTGGGATCGACGTCGTCGTCTGCAATATCAGCACGGACACACCCTACCGCGGTGGCTACATCGAGCCCGACGGCGCCGAGATCGCGACCGGGAACCTACGTCCCGAGCCCGGCGAGCCCTGGACCTACACGCTCGACCGGCTCGAGCGCATTTTGAAGAAGCGCGCTTCGAAGGTATCCACGAAGCCCTGCGTCACGCAGGCTATAGCGACCCGGAGGTCTCGCAAGTCATGGGAGGAAACTTCTTCCGCGTCTGGAAAGAAGTCACCCGCTGACCACAACCTCGCCCTAAGGTACGATCAATATTAAGAAAAGCGTAACGCTGACGGCACCCGCGCGTCCGTTCCCTCCAAACCTCTGTGTTTTGCGCCTCTTTCGCTGCGTTGAAAATGCTCGGTTCTGATAGGTTTGGGGCCAAAAACCTAGCGACAAGAGCGTTTCCTCTCATCTTTTTTTCTTGTTTTTTCTTTGCGACTTTGCGACTTTGCGCCTTCGCGTTACGCTTTTCTTAATATTGATCTCTTGATCTCTTCTCCGCGCGCTTAGGGCTCTTCGGTTGCCTTCGCCGCCTCGTCCTCAGCGTCCTCCGGTGCGGTTTCCCATACATAGTCTTTGCCGAGGACGTGCCTGTCGAACCAGTCTAGCTCGACATTGACTTTGAAGAGCTCGTGGCGCAGCTCGCGCCAGCCATGGGGCTCACGGGGAGCCATGTACAGATGCGTCGGAACGCCGTTCGTCCTGAGCGCCCGATAGAGCTCTACGGATTGCGGCGGCGGCACGCGCACGTCGTTCTCACCCACGAGCACGATCGTCGGTGTCGTCACTTTGTAGATGTCCTTGCACGAACGGCTCCCGCTTTACACCCTTCGCGATTCACAGTGCAGTATACTTTTTCGAAATCTGGAGGTCTCGATGAAAGTTACCATCAGCGGTGTTTCCGGTCTGGTGGGGACGGCTTTGCGTGCGAATCTCACTGCCGATAGCCACGAGGTGCTCGCGATTTCGCGCCGCGCGAGCCTCCCCCCACTGACAACGATTACTTGGGATATCGAAAACGGCCGCTTTGACGCAAGCCCCCTCGAGGGTGTCGATGTCGTCGTCCATCTCGCCGGCGAGCCGGTCGCGCAGCGTTGGAACGCGAAGACCAAGAAAGCCATTCGCCACAGCCGTGTTCAGGGCACGAAGCTCCTCGTCGAAGGACTCAAGAGCTTGAAGCTCAAGCCAAAGCTCCTGCTTTCGGCTTCCGCGGTGGGCTTTTACGGAGACGGCGAGGACCGAGAGCTTGACGAGACCTCGCCGCGGGGTGAGGGCTTTCTACCAGAGGTCTGCCAGGAGTGGGAGACGGCGGCCCTCGACGCGATGGGACTCGGAATAAGGACCGTTTGTTTGCGCACCGGCATCGTGCTCTCGACCAAGGGGGGAGCTCTCGCCAAAATGCTCTTGCCTTTCCGCCTCGGGTTGGGCGGCCGCCTTTCTAACGGCCGCCAATGGATGCCCTGGATCCACATTGACGACCTTGTCGGGGCGATGCGGTTCATCATGAAGAAAGAAGACTTCATGGGGGTCGTGAACGGCACCTCTCCCAATCCCGCCACGAACGCGGATTTCACGAAGGGGCTCGGGGGGGCCCTTCGCCGCCCAACGCTCTTTCCGGTACCCGAATTCGGACTGAAGCTTCTTTTCGGCGAGATGGCTCAAATTCTTCTCGAGGGCCAGAAGGTCAAACCTCAAAAGCTTCTGGCGGCAGGCTTTGTGTTCCGGCACCCCGAACTCGACGAGGCACTCTCAGATATTATCAAAAACCGCAAGTGATGTCGGCGGTTTGGCTTTGGCTATAATGAGGATGGTGGCGCGCGCCCTGTAGGCAAGACTCATGGATAGCTCGGAATTGACGCCGCTCGAAACACCCTCGAATCGCGGGCGCAAGCTCGTCAAGATCATCGTCGTTTGCATACTCTTCGCGCTCGCCGCCATGGGCGGCACGCTGACAGGTCTCGTACTCGCCTATCAGCGGGATTTGCCCATCATCCAGGAAATCGAGAACTACCAGCCGAGCATCATTACGCAAGTCTTCGCGGATGACGGCGAGGTGATCGCCGAGTTCGCGGTCGAGCGGCGCGTCGTGATCCGCTTTCAGGACGTTCCCGATCATCTGAAACAAGCCATCGTTGCCTACGAGGATCAGCGTTTCTGGAGCCATCACGGTTTCGATCCCGTCGGGATGGCGCGCGCCGCGTGGGACAATCTCTGGGCCGGTGAAATCGTCTCGGGCGCGAGCACCGTCACGCAGCAGGTTTCACGCCTCTTGTTCCTCACCCGTGAGGAAACGTATAGCCGCAAGATCAAAGAGGCCATTCTCGCTTTCAAAATCGAGCGGGCTTATACGAAAGAAGAAGTTCTGACCTTCTATTGCAACTTGCAGCATTACGGCCATGGCCTCTATGGCGTAGAAGCCGCCGCGAACTACTATTTCGACAAACCGACGACCGAGCTCACTCTGGAAGAGGCCGCGCTCATCGTCGGCATCGCTCCCTCGCCGGCAAACTTCAGCCCCTTCGTCAATCCAGAGTTCGCTCTCGAGCGCCGTGACCTCGTGCTGGCGCGGATGCGGGAAGAAGACGTGATCACGGCCGAAGAAGTTGAGCGTGCCAAATCCGTCCCACTCCAGCTGCGACGACGCGGGCCGAGCGGGAACATCGCTCCTTATTTCGTCGAAGAGGTTCGCCAATATCTCGAGAAGAAATACGGCTCGACGCGGATCTATCGCGGCGGTTTGCGCGTGTACACGACCTTGAGTCGCTCGATGCAAGAGCAAGCTAATACCTCTATCGAGCAAGCGCTTCGAGCGCTCGACAAGCGCCAGGGCTTTCGAGGCGTCCAGCAAAACGTGCTCCGCGACATGGAGATCTCCATCCAGGAGTTCCGCAGCGATGACTGGGTCGAGCCTTTCGCGGCGGGACAGATCGTCACTGGCGTCGTCACCGAGGCCGAGGGTAGCCCCACCGTGAGAGTCGGCCGGTTCACGGCCACCGTCGACTCTGAGTCGGTGGCTTGGACGGAGACGGCGCTTTTTGACTTGTTCGAAACCGGTGACATCTCGCAGTTCGAGATCGCGAGTGTGGACTCGGAGACGACGTCCATGGTGCTGAAAGTCGAACAGGAGCCCATCGCGCAAGGGGCGCTTCTCGCCATCGAGGCGCGGACCGGCCGAATCAAATCGATGGTGGGCGGCCTCGACTTCGACAAGAGCAAGTTCAACCGCGCCGTCCAGGCGCGTCGCCAACCTGGCTCGGCCTTCAAGGCCTTCGCGATCGGCGCGGCGGTGGAAGAAGGCTACACGGCGACATCGCTCATCCTCGACGAGCCGGTTCGCTACATCGATCCACATGTCGAGGAGGTCTACGAGCCGAAGAACTATGACCGCAAATTCGAAGGCTGGATCACGCTGCGCCGCTTGATCGAATCCTCGCGGAACGTGCCCGCGGTCCGGCTCACGCAGCAAATCGGCCCGCAGAAAGTAGCGGACTATGCGCGACGTCTCGGTTTGTCGGGACCCATCCCCCCGTATCTCAGCGTAACGCTCGGCGCGGCGGAAGCGACCCTACAAGAAATGGTCTCCGCATATTCAGCCTTTGCGAATCAAGGCATCCGCATGCGACCCTATTTCGTCACGAAGGTCATGGACCACGAAGGCAACGTTCTGGAGGAGACCTACCCGGAGGCCGCGTCTGCCATTCGAGCCGACTCCGCCTACATCGTCACGAACCTTCTCCGGGGCGTCGTTCAGCGCGGCACCGGGATCCGGGCCGCGCGTTTGGGACGGCCGCTCGCCGGCAAGACAGGCACGACCAACGACTACACAGATGCGTGGTTCATCGGCTTCGACCCGACGCTCGTGGCAGGCACCTGGATCGGTTTCGATCAGAAGCTGACCTTGGGCGATCGCGAGACGGGATCGCGGGCGGCGCTCCCCCCGTGGATCAGCTTCATGGAGCACGCGCTCGCGGATCAGCCGATCGAAGATTTCCCGGTTCCGTCGAATATTGTTTTCGTTCCCGTCGACAAGAAGACGGGCGACCCGGCAGCGTCAGGGGGTGGCGAAGTCATCCTGGAAGCCTTCATCGCGGGGTCCGAGCCCACGGGCTATCCGGGGCAATAAAATATGCCCCGATAGCACTCATATAAACATGGCACCATCGGCACAACAAACTCTTGTATTGCAATAGTTTGACCCTCATTTGACAATTCCACACTAAGTATCGATAATACGGGCGTCGCGGATGATGCCGTATTGCTTGAGTGCTCGGGTCCGCCTTGGTACCTTGGAAGTGAGGCACGTCCATCGACGATCGGAACCGAGCGGACCCGTATGTTCGCGTTATCGATAACACATCGAGGTTCAGACCATGCAGCCATTCGAAGAGAGCCACCGAGAAAGCAACGGCGAGATCCATCGCGCCGTACCCATCCTCCCCCTTAGAGATACCGTGATCTTCCCGCAGTCGATCCTGCCATTGGCCGTCGGCCGCGAGAGCACCGTTCGCCTATTGAACGAGAACGGGGAGTCGGTGGATTTCATCGGGGTCGTAACTCAGAGGGACGCTTCCATCGAATCTCCCACCGCGACCGATCTGCATCACGTCGGAACGAGCGTGCGCATTCACAAATCGGTTCGGATGCCCGACGGCTCCATCCGGCTCGTCGTCCAGGGCAGTTTCCGGTTCAGAGTACTGAGCGTCATCCAGGTGAGCCCTTACATTCGCGCAGACATTCAAGTACTGGGAAACCTTGCCTCAGCCGAAGACGCCATCGAAGTCGATGCGCTCTCGAGAAACGTGCATTCCGCGTTCTCGAAAATCGTCGAGATGTCTCCACAGCTCGCCGACGAAGTCGGCTCGCTCGCCGCGACGCTGAACGATCCGGGACGGCTCGCGGATTTCGTCGCGCAGAACCTTCCCAGCTTGGATACCGAGAACCGGCAAGAGGTGCTCGAGGTCGTACGCGTGAAGGAGCGCCTCACAAAGGTACACGAAGCGCTTCTGCGCGAGCAAGAAGTTCTCGAGGTCGGCAACAAGATCGAGTCCCAAGTCAAGAACGAAGTCGGCCGCACCCAGCGCGAGTATTACCTGCGCGAGCAGATGAAAGCGATCCAAAGGGAGCTCGGCGAAAACGACGAGAACGTGAAGGACATCGACGAGCTACGCGAGAAGATCCAGGAAGCGAAGATGCCCGAAGAGGCGGAGAAGGAGGCGACGCGCGAGCTGAATCGCCTCTCCAAGATCCCGCCCGCCTCGGCTGAATATACCGTCGGACGCACCTATCTCGATTGGCTCGTGCGCGTTCCCTGGTCGAAGAAGACCGAAGACATCTACGATATCCCCAAAGCACAGGAGATTCTGGAGGCCGATCACTACGACCTCGTGAAAGTGAAAGACCGCATCCTCGAGTTTCTGGCCGTCCGGAAGATGAAGCCCGACATCAAAGGGCCCATCCTGTGCTTCGTGGGCCCTCCCGGCGTCGGCAAGACGAGCCTGGGGAAATCCATCGCCAAAGCTCTCGGGCGCAAGTTCGTCCGGATGAGCCTCGGCGGGATCCGCGACGAGGCGGAGATCCGCGGCCACCGGCGAACCTATATCGGCGCCCTGCCGGGACAAATCATCCAGAACTTGTGCCGCGCGGGCACGAAGAACCCCGTGTTCATGCTCGACGAGGTCGACAAGCTCGGGATGGATTTTCGCGGCGACCCGAGTTCGGCGCTTCTCGAGGTTCTTGATCCGGAGCAGAACGACACCTTCCGGGATCACTACGTCGACCTTGCGTTCGATCTCTCGGAAGTCCTCTTCATCGCGACGGCCAACATAATGGACCCCATCCCCCCCGCGCTCAATGACCGTATGGAGGTCCTCAACCTCGCGGGCTATACGGAAGAGGAGAAGATCCAAATCGCGAATCGGCATCTCATCCCGCGCCAGCTCGAGAACCACGGCTTGACCGACGAGACGGTAGCACCCACGTTCGAGCGCGAGGCGATCTCGCACATCATTCGCGACTACACGCGCGAAGCGGGTCTGCGTAATCTCGAGCGCGCGATTGGCGCCATCTGCCGCAAGGCCGCTCGGAAGTTCGCCGAAGGTGAGACGAAACCGCTTCACGCAACGGCCGATAGGCTCCAAGAGCTCCTCGGCGCACCGACGTCCCTATCGCGAGAGATCCACGACCGCGTCAACGTGCCGGGCGTCGTCATTGGCCTCGCCTGGACGCCGAGCGGAGGCGACATTCTTTTCGTGGAAGGCTCCAAAGTGCGCGGCGCCAAGAACCTGACCCTGACGGGACAGCTAGGCGACGTCATGAAAGAGTCGGCGAGCGCGGCCTTGACTTGGGTGCGGTCGAATAGTCTCTCTCTCGGCCTCGAAGGGGACTTCTACCGCAAAATGGACATTCATCTTCACGTTCCCGAAGGCTCAACGCCCAAGGACGGCCCTTCCGCTGGCGTCACGATGGTCGCGGCGCTCGTCTCGATCCTCTCGGATACGCCCGCGCGTCCCGACGTCGCCATGACGGGTGAGATCACCCTCTCGGGCCACGTACTGCCCGTCGGCGGTATCAAAGAGAAACTGCTGGCCGCACATCGTTACGGGATCAAGGAAGTGCTAATTCCCAAGCTCAACGAGAAGGCCATGCTCGAGGACTTGCCCGAGGAAATACGCAAAGAGCTCAAGATCCACCTCGTGTCGAGCCTCGACGAAGTGCTACCCCTCGTGTTTCCGGATCTGCCCGTCAAGATGGTCCCGCCGCAACCACCGGGAGGCAAGACTTCATCCGAGATCAGGGTTCAGTAACGCGCTCGTAGCTGATGCGCTGAATACGTCGCGTCGGCCGCTCGCTGACGGCTACAGTCGAGTACATGGACTACAAGGATTATTACGAGGTTCTAGGGATCCAGAAGACCGCGAGCGAAAAGGAAATCAAACAAGCCTTTCGCAAGCTGGCACGGAAGTACCATCCCGACGTCAACCCGGGGGACCGGGGCGCCGAGAACAAGTTCAAAGAGATCAACGAGGCCCACGAGGTTCTCTCCGACCCCGAGAAGCGCCGGAAATACAATCAGCTCGGCGCGAACTGGAAGCGGTACGAACCATCTGCTCGGCCCAGCGGTGGCGCCGGCTTCCCTGGCTTCAACGTCGGCTTCGAAGGGCCTGGCGGCGGCTTCTCCGATTTCTTCAAGACGTTTTTCGGCGCCGGGATGGACGTGGACGATCTCTTCGGCCGGTCCGGGGCCGGATTTCGCGGCGCGCGACGCGGGGGAGGCAGAGCGCCTTCCTATGCCGCCCAGCCAGGGCGCGACGTGACGGCCAGCATCAACATCACACTAGAGGAGTCCCATAACGGCACCGTTCGACGGCTCTCGGTCGAACGCGCGGGCGCAACAGACGTCATCGAAGTGAGAATCCCGAAAGGGGTGAAGGACGGCTCGAAAGTGCGCGTAGCTGGCAAAGGCGAGCCAGGAGGATCGGGTAAGTCTAAGGACCTCTACCTCGAAGTCAAAATGGTCCCGCATGCGATCTATCAGCGTGACGGAGACGACTTGTCGCTCGACTTGCCGGTGACCTTCGCAGAGGCGGCGCTCGGCGCGGAAATCGAAGTGCCCACCTTGTCCGGCAAGGCCCGCATCAAGTTGCCGAAAGGCTCTCAGACAGGCCGGCATATGCGGCTCAAAGGTAAAGGCATGCCGAAGCTCAAGGGGAGCGGTCACGGCGATTTGTTCGCGAAGCTCATGGTCGTTGTGCCGAAAGAGCTCGAGAAGCGAGAGAAAGAGCTCGTGGAAGAGCTCGCCACCCTAAGCAAAGAGAATCCACGCGCGCATCTCGGGTGCGCGTAAGGATGGCCGCGGTCATCGTTCTTTTTGGAGGAGACGGAAGCGAGCATCGTGTCTCCGTCGCCTCGGCGCAGAACGTCGCCTCGCATCTCGCGGAGGCGAAGCTCTGGTTTTGGACTCGCGACGGAGCGGTGCAGGATGTCGAGCGAGACGCCTTGCTCCGATTCGAGCGGCCTTTCGAGCGCGATTTCTCTCCGACGCCGCGCGCGATCTGGGCGGATATCGACCGCGCTTTCGAGGACGACGAGGCCCGGGAATCTGTTTTCTTTCTCGCCCTCCACGGCGGCTCCGGTGAGAACGGTAAACTCCAAAGCCGACTCGAGACACGAGGGTATGCCTTTACCGGCTCGGGAGCCGAGGCGAGTTGTGCCGCCTTCGACAAGGTCCGTGCCCGGGAAGCGCTCTCCGCGCGAGGGGTACGTGTGGCCGACGCTTGTCTCGTGGACGGCGACAGCGCCACTCACGAGAAGCTCGCCCGCCTCTTCGAGACCCACGGGAAAGTGGTCGTGAAACCGGTCTTTGACGGCTCGAGCCACGGCGTACGGTTCATCGAGACGGAAAAGGATCTCAACGAGGTCATCGTCGACGTGCGACGCCAGGGCGGCGCCGAGGTGCTCGCCGAAGCGTTCATCGCCGGGCGCGAGCTCACGGTCGCCGTGTGCGAGAGTGCTGATGGCCGGACGGCTCTGCCGTGCTCGGAGGTCCGTTTGGACGAGGGTCGAACTTTCGACTACGAAGGAAAGTATCTCGGCAAAGGCGCGCTCGAGCTGACCCCTGCGCCTGTCTCGGACGATGTCGCTTCCGCCGCCCAGAGCGTCGCTCTGACGGCGCACGAAGCGCTCGGCTGCTACGGCTACTCCCGAACCGACGTCATCATCCCGGATCGGCCGGATCGGCCGGATCGGTCCGATCGGCGAGATGGGGACGATCGAGGCCCGGTGTTCCTGGAGCTCAATACACTTCCTGGACTCACCGCGGCTTCTTTCATCCCTCAGCAGCTCGAAGCAGCGGGGATCGCGATGGACGCGTTTCTTGCTCGCCAGATCGAGCTCGCACGCTCTCGACGCTGAGCGCTCGCTGTCCATGGTTGCACGGCTATCGGGGGCGCATTACCATGAACTTACCGTTGCCGTCCCACCCGAGACCGACCACTACACGACGTAGCTCCAAACACATCCGACCCGACCTGTATGGCTAGCAGAGACCCCCAGGCCAAGACGCGTAAAGCTTCGACCGCACGCAAACACGGAGGCTTGAAAGAGCTTCCGGCAACCGCGATCTGCGGCAACGACATCACCTCTTCGGTGCTCTACGTCTCCGCGCTCTCCATCATCGCAGGCGGCAAATGGGCCTGCCTATCGCTTCTTATCGTCGCCGCCGTGTTGTTCCTCTTCCGCGGTATCTATGCCGAAGTGGTCGGCGCCCTACCGCTCAACGGAGGCGCCTATAACGCGCTCTTGAACACCACGAGCAAAAGATGGGCTTCCATCGCGGCGTGCTTGACGATCCTTTCCTATATGGCCACCGCCGTCATTTCTGCCGGCGAAGCCATGCACTACGCGCATGGGCTCTGGCACGGGCTGAATATATTCTGGGCCACGATCGTTCTGATGGCGATCTTCATGGTGCTCACGATCATCGGTATCCAGGAATCGTCCCGCGTTTCCGTCGGCATCTTTCTCTTCCACCTCTCGAGCTTGACCCTTCTCGTCGCGGTGATCGGCATCTACTTGTCGCGCCACGGCCTCTCGGTCCTCTCGCTCAACATGGCCACGCCGACCGAGAGTGTGCCGAAAGCTCTCTTCTTCGGCTTTGCCGCGGCGCTGCTCGGGATCTCCGGGTTCGAGAGCTCGTCCAATTTCGTGGAAGAGCAAGCCGAAGGCGTATTCCCGAAAACGCTCCGCAATATGTGGGTGGCGGTCAGCGTTTTCAATCCGTTGATGGCCTTTCTCGCGCTCGCCATCGTCCCCATCGGGGAGGTCAACGCGCATCAAGAAGATCTCCTGGCGCATATGGGAAATCTCGCGGGCGGCCAATGGCTGTCATATATCGTCTCCGTGGACGCCACGCTCGTGTTGAGCGGAGCTGTCCTGACCCCCTTCGTAGGCGTCACCGGGCTTATAAAGCGAATGACCCTCGACCGCGTGCTACCTCAGTTCCTTCTGAAGACGAACAGGCGCGGTACGACACATTGGATCATCATTGTCTTTTTCCTGCTCGCCGTGTCGGTGCATTGGATCACCCAAGGAGAGGTCAGAGCCCTCGCCGGTGTGTACACGATCTCCTTTCTTTCGGTGATGGCGCTTTTCGGGATCGGCAACGTTCTCTTGAAAGTGAAACGCGCGAGGCTCCCGCGGCCGTCTAGAGCAACGTGGCCCGTAGTCCTTCTCGGCATCGCCGCGGTGCTCGTGGGTCTCGTCGGCAATTACGTCGATCACCCGGAATATTTCTGGGTGTTCCTCCAATATTTCATCCCCACCGTGCTCGTCGCCTTCGTGATGCTCGGACGTATCGGGTTGCTCAAAGTCTGTCTGTACTTCATCCGACGGATCAGCCAGACCATCGCCGGGATCACCTCGTCTCTGGCCAAAGGTCTTCACGATAAGATCGACGAAATCAACTCGCAGCAGATCGTCTTCTTTACTCGCGGTGACAGCATCAACAACTTGAACGAAGCGATGTTGTACGTGCGCAACAACGAACATACCAATCGTCTCAAGGTGGTGACGGTGGTCGAGGACGAAAAAGACGTGCCGCCGCGGCTGAAAAAAGACCTCGAGTTCCTCGACGAGGCTTATCCCGAGATCGACATCGAGTTCGTCGTCCATGTAGGCGAGTTCGGCCCCAAGCTCATCAAGAAGCTTTCCAAAGAATGGAATATCCCCACGAATTTCATGTTCATCGCTTCGCCCGGCGACCACTTCCTATACGGCTTGGCCGAACTGGGTGGCGTCCGTCTCATCATCTAGGCTCTAACCGCTCAGAAACGAGGATTTTGTTCACACTTTCGAACTTCGTCCAAGCGCAGCCTGCGGCCGCAACCAAAGTGGATGGCCACAGAGGCACAGCGCGGCGGAGCCGC
This sequence comes from Candidatus Marinacidobacterales bacterium, assembly GCA_965197495.1. Taxonomy (GTDB): domain Bacteria; phylum Acidobacteriota; class Vicinamibacteria; order Marinacidobacterales; family SMYC01; genus SMYC01. The sequence goes on along the minus strand of OZ240210.1, from coordinate 5,340,521 downwards.
AACCAAATTGGAGGACGGCTCCGCCGCGAGCGGTCAGCGGTCAGCATTCAGCGGTCAGCTCCGGATTCGAGCCTCCAGATGAGAGAGGCGAGCATACGCTTGACCTCGGTGGTTCGCTCGGCAAGCTCCTGAAGACTTTGGCTATCGAGCAACCCGAGCTCGTGGGCAAGGAGCAGTTCGTATTCGAGCTCGCTTGCTGAGCCCATACTCATTTGAAGAAAGCGGGCCATATCCCGGTCTGAACCGCGTCCACAGCCCTCAGCAATATTCGCCGGGATGGAAACCGCCGCTCGGCGCATCTGAGCCGTCAAGCCGAACTTCTCTTCGGTTGGGAAGTGGCCGGTGGCCTGGTACAAACCCTTGACTAGCTGATGGGCCTTCTCCCAAACCTTTAGATCTCGAAAGTCTTTCATCCTGACTCTTCGCTGTCGGCTCGCTCACCACGTCAGCCCAACGCGGGCTCGATGCACAATCTGGGCGTGAAGTAGACACGGCGCCACATCCAGAGTAGGAAGATGTCACGACAACCCTTTCCCACGCTGGAGGACGCCGTGAAACAGTTTTTATCACGTCACGAGGATCGAATCACAGGGGTACTGAGCGGATTCGACCGGTTGGTGTTCCGCGGAACCCTACGCCACATTTCTTATACGGACGGCATGGGTAAGTACCTTTCCTACCAGAAAATCCTTCTGAAGGAGTTCGCGGAGTTCGCACTGCAGCGTACCTCCGAGCTCAAGCAGGCCTTGTATCAGCAGGCGGAGCGACTCGAGCGTCCGGTCGTCTATCTGGAGTCTTCCCGTAAGAACAAGGAGGCCATCGCACGCAAGATTGCACAACAAGACAATGTCCGCAGTGGTCTCATCGCAGTGCTGAGCTGCGTGGAACCTTGTATCACCTTCAGCATACGTCGCAACCGCCAGAAGAAGCGGTTGGAGCTCGTGCAATCCCTCAGAAAGTGCCTAAACTTTTACCACTACTGCATGGACCCTATTTTTGGTTTCATGCATGCCCATATCCAAAGCTGGTTTCCATTCAATGTTCAGGTCTACGTCAACGGCCGTGAATGGCTCGCCGTTGAGATGGATAAGGCTGGCATTCAATATCGGCGCCGGGAAAACTGCTTTACCTGGGTTGAGGATGCCCACGCGGCACAGCAGCTTCTCGATGAGCAGCTCAAAACCAACTGGCCTCACATCCTGAATCGCCTGAGTCGATTCGTCAATCCATTGCAAGACAAATTATTCCCGCCGAGTGGCCTCGACTACTACTGGAGTGTCTACAGCAGCGAATGGGCCACCGACGTCACGTTTCGTAACAGCTCTAGCCTCGCGGAGATCTATCCCGCTCTTGTACATCATGCGATCACAAACTTTCGAGCCCCGACGTGATGTGCTTTCTCGGAAAACGGATTCGAACCGACTTTTCAGGGGAAGTCGTCAGCCGATTTCGCGACCGGCCCGAGGGTCTGCGTATCAAACATGCCCTCGACCTCAATTCCGTCAAACTCTACGACAAACAAGGTTCCGTGCTCCGTCGGCGAAGAACTTCCAGCTCGACCTGTTTTCTCCAGACGACGGCTACTTCGAGTACTCAGCCGTCGCCACCAACAAATCGCTCACCGTCCAACGCCTTTGGTACTTCGCTGCTGGGCGAGGCGGCCAAGAGAAAACCTTCGCCGAATTGCGCAGCCAGTTCGCTCTCGACGTCGTGCCCACTAAAAACTATGCCGCCAATAGCGCCTGGCAACAGTTGAACGTGCTCGCACACAACCTGTGTCGCAGCTTTCAGCTCGACACCATCGCTGAAACGAAAGGCATCTCTCGAAAGCGTACATGCACCCATCTGCTGCACACCATCCGCACCATCCGCTTCCGCATCATCAACAAAGCCGGCCGCCTCGTTCGCGTTAGTGGTCGAAACGCGCTCCGAATGGCCACAAACTCCTCCACTCAGACACTCTTTGAAAGAATCGAACTCGCGCTAGCGTCATGAATTATTGTTCGATTAGGGTTAAGGCGCCTCATGCGCACGATTCGAGGCGCTGTTACCGAGGAGCGGCCGAGCTTTCAGGTTTACCTGGCTAGGCTCTAGCCTTCGCGCCGAATTAGAAGGAAAGCTTTGATGAACGGGTCGAGGTCGCCATCCATCACGCGATCGACATCAGACACCTCGACTTTGGTGCGGTGGTCCTTGACCATGCGGTAGGGCTGGAACACGTAGGAACGGATTTGGTTCCCCCAGGCGATGTCCTTCTTGCCGTCGTGCATGGCGTCGACCTTCTCTTGCTTTTCTCTCATTTTGAGGTCGTAAAGACGCGCCCGGAGAACCTTCATCGCCATATCTTTGTTCCGATGCTGGGAGCGCTCGTTCTGACACTGCGTGACGATTTTCGTCGGGAGATGTGTGATCCGAACGGCGGAATCCGTGACGTTCACGTGCTGTCCGCCCTTGCCACTCGAGCGATAGGTATCGATGCGCAGATCCTTTTCGTTGATGTCTACCTCAACGTCTTCGTCAATCTCGGGGAAAACGAAGAGCGACGCGAAGGAGGTGTGCCTTCTTTTCGCCGCATCGAAAGGCGAGATTCGCACGAGGCGGTGGACGCCCACCTCCGCGCTCAAATAGCCGTAGGCATATGGACCTGTGACCGTGAAAGTGGCGCTTTTAAGCCCAGCCTCTTCCCCTTCCTGGTAGTCGATCATCTCGGTTTTGAAACCGCGGCTCTCCGCCCAGCGCAGATACATGCGCAGCAGCATCTCCGCCCAGTCCTGAGACTCGGTGCCGCCCGCACCCGGGTGGATGCTGACGATGGCATTCGTGGCGTCGTTCTCTCCGCCGAGGAGCTTCTGAAACTCGGCGGCTTCGACTTCCTCCTGCCACGCCTCGAGATGTGCGATGAGATCGTCGGTGACGTTCTCCCCTTCCTGCGCCCATTCCACGAGCGTGCGCACTTCCTCTTCGCAGTCGTCGAGCTTCTGGATGAGATCGAGGTCGGTCCGAAGACGGCTCCGCTCCCGGGAGAGCTCCTGACCTTTTCCCCCTTGGGACCAGATGTTGGGTTCAGAGAGTTTTTGATCGAGCTCGTGAATGGATTTTTCTAGGGCAGCTTGGTCAAAGATAGCCTCGAACATCGCGGGCACGACGGCCGAGATTTTCTGAACGCTCTAGAAGATCCTCAATCATGATTGACTCACTTGCTCCCTTGATCTTGATGCCGCTACTGCGTGATGTAGGGCTTGAACCTTTCCTCGTCGCGCAGCTTCTGGGCGACCTTTTCCGCTTCGGCACGCGTCGAAAAGCGGCCCACCCGCACGCGATGAAGCCCAGCCTCACCACCGCCCTCCAGATAAGCCCGATAGTTCTTGTTCTTGAGTCGGGACAAGAGAGACCGCGCCGCATCCTCGGTCGTTAGCGCCACGACTTGAACAGCAAAAGCACCTTCAGCGCCGCCAATGGTCACCGCTCGCCGCACCGGAGCCGGCTTGGGCGAAGGCGGGGTCTTGCGCCTCGTCTTGCGCAGCTGCGTTTCCGGACTCTCGGATTTCACCGTCTCGAGCTTGCTTTGCACGTTGCCCGTCTCGAGCCGGTCGGGGTAATCGAGATTCGGCTTCGGCTTGTCAGTGCTCGCTTTCGCTAGGATCTTCTCCGCGGATGGCGTCAACGTGCCGGCGGCGATATCGTTGGGCACGGCGGCGAGCGTCGCGTCCCGGACACCCCTGCCTACCATCACGCCGCAGAGGAAAACGACTACCGCGATGGCTAGGGTCGCCATGAAGAAGAAGACCAACTGCTTGTTGTTCAGCTGGACTTCGTAATAGGCCCCATCATCGTATTCGGCCATCTCACTACCAACTCCTTTGACCCCAGAAGCTAATATTTTACTTGAGACGAAGTATTCTAACCCAATATCAACATTGAAGGGAGAAATTTGTGTCGTTGATGCTTCCAGTCAAGAGGCCCGGCTTAGTCCTGGCTCAGGATGCTCGTCGCTACCGCTTCCTGCTCGCTCTTGCCTAACTTGCGACCTATCTCTAGCAGGAGCCCATAAGTGAGCTCGTTCAGCCCGTCAACAAGAACGGCCCTTTTGGCCTCGTGCGGCTTGTCGCCTAGATTCTGAAGCAGCTGGTCGAAATCCACTCGCCCGGCCGTGCCGAGCTCCACGCTCTCAAAGAGAAGCGGGAATTGCTTGGCGACGTCGGCCATGACGCCCGCGCTGAACTCGAGGGCCGCTTCGCCTTCGAGCTTGCGGCTGAGATAATTACAAACGCGCTCGAAGTTGCGGTTGTAGTGCTCGACCACTTCCTGGAGCTCGTACTCGAACTCGATACCGCGCTTTTCCGATTCGTGCGAACCGCCGCGCTCGACAACGCCAGCGGTGAGAAGACCGAAGAGTATCCGCAAGGTCTCGAAATTCGGCAGATAGCTCATCGCGAGAATCTGCTCGACGTTGATGCGTCCGTTCACGAGCGAATGGACTTGAGATTCGTCTTCGTCGAGATGCAGTTTGTAGATCAAACCGTCGGCATTGTCCGACGGCCGCAAGACGGATTCGAGCGAGCCGACCCCAGCATACAGCCGCGTGAAATCCTTGAGTCGGCGAATGCCTTCCAGGATGACGTTCTCTGAGTCGAGGTCGAGCACCATCGGCCCGTCAGCGGTGAGGTCCTTGATCACGAACTCGTACTCGCCGCGCGTCCAGACGAACAAGCTATAGACGATCGCTTCCGCGTGCCGATGGATGGCAACGAAAAGATCATCCGGGGGTGATAATGCCCTGCTCGACGAGAACGGCGCCGAGCTTCTTGTCCGGCTGTATCTTCTTGCTCGCCTCGAGGAACTGCCGAACCGTGATTTTCCCCGTCTTCAGCAAGAATTCGCCGAGCCGATCGTCCTGCGAGTTCGACATCGCGTAGATGATGCGGCCTGCTTTGAAGTAAATAGCCTTCCATCGTCCAGCGTCGTGGAAATTGAGAATCCCTGTCTCTTTGCTCCGGCTGATCGAAGCGAGTAGCTCGGGCAGGCTCGACTCGGACAAAGAGCCGCGAATCGTCAGCTCTTCAGCTTGCATGGTCATGAAAGCTCCTCCTGCGAGCCTCGCATCCCGCTAGTCCTTGGCCCTTCCGTCCCTCCACTCCTTGAATTTGCCGAGGAGTGGCTCGATGAGCTCGATGGGTAGCGGAAAAATGATCGTCGAGTTCTTCTCGCTTGCGACCTCCGTCAGCGTCTGAAGATAGCGAAGCTGCATACCCAGAGGGTGCCTGCCGACGATCTCAGCCGCCTTCGACAGCATCTCGGACGCTTGAAACTCGCCCTCGGCGTGAATGACTTTGGCTCTTTTCTCACGCTCGGCTTCCGCTTGTTTGGCGATCGCGCGCTGCATCTCCGACGGCAAGTCGACATGCTTGACCTCCACCGACGTGACTTTAATTCCCCACGGATCGGTGTGCTTGTCGAGGATGTCCTGAAGCTGCATGTTCAGCCGGTCTCTCTCAGCGAGAAGATCGTCGAGCTCCGCTTGCCCCAGAATGCTCCGAAGCGTCGTCTGCGCGAGCTGTGACGTCGCATAGAGAAAATTTTCTACTTCGACGATCGCTTTGATCGGCTCGACGACGCGGAAGAACACGACGGCGTTGACTTTCACCGAAACGTTGTCTTTGGTGATGATGTCCTGTGGCGGCACGTCGAGCGCGACGAGCCGCAAGCTCACCTTCACCATACGATCGATCGGCGCGAAGACGAGAACGAGCCCCGGGCCTTTGGGCCTCGGGATCAAGTTGCCGAGACGGAAGACGACACCGCGCTCGTACTCATTCAGAATCTTGACCCAGTTGAGAAGAAAAATCGCGACGACGATGACCACCGCGAGCGTGCCAATTGAAAGTCCACCAGGCATGATGTCCCCCGTTTATGACGATTCCGGATCGCGCTCGACATGTAGCAGCAACCCGTCGACGGATAAGACCCGAACGCGCTCGCTTTCCTGAATAGGCTCGTCCGCATGCGCGTCCCAGAATTCACCTCGTATGAAAACCTTACCGCGACGGTCGATCGGCGTGCGCGCCGTCGCGGACTGGCCGATCAGACTCTCGTTGCCCGTCATCGGGGCGCGGCGTTGCGCCTCAACCACTTTGCGGCCGAGGGCGATGACGATCACGCCGAGAAGAATCGCGACGGGAAGTACCATCCCCAAGCTCACGCGAAGCGCGGGCGTCGGGATCGGCTGTTCGTCGAACAGCAACAGAGCACCGAGAACTAGCGCGACGACGCCTCCCGTTCCTATGATTCCGAACGACGGCGTGACCACTTCCACGATGAGAAGCCCGAAACCAGCGACGAGAAGAATGACGCCGACGATGTTCACCGGGAGAATCTCGAAGGCAAAGGCCGCGAGCAGGAGCGCGACGGCGCCGAAAATGCCTGGAAAGAGCATGCCCGGATTCGAGAACTCCATATAGAGCCCGGCGAGACCGATCATTCCTAAAAGAAGCGCGATGTTCGGGTTCGCGATGAACGCGAGGATCTCTTGCTTGCGCGTCATCTTGCGAAGCACCACAACTTTCCCCGCCGTCGCCAAAACGATCTCGGCGCCTCCGGGTCTCGGGATCGCCTTGCCGTCGAGAAGCTCGAGCAGCTCGCTCTCGCTGCTCGCGATGTAATCGATGAGACCGACTTCGAGAGCTTCGGAAGCCGTCCACGAGAGCGTCTCCGTCACCGCCTTTTCCGCGGCTTCCGGATTGCGGTTCCGGCGCTCCGCGAGTGAACGCGTATAAGCAGCCGCATCCGACGTCACCTTCTTTTGCATCGTCTCCTGCAGATCCTGCCCGCTGCCGGATACCGGCGTTGCCGCGCCAGTATTGGTGCCCGGCGCCATCACGGCGACGTCGGCGGCGATCGTGATGAGAAATCCAGCCGAGGCCGCATGGGCTCCGGCCGGCGCAACATAGACGACGACAGGGCGCTCACTGTTGAGCATGACCTCGATCATATCCCGCGTTGCGGAGAGAAGCCCGCCTGGTGTTTTGAGCTGGATGAGCACGAGCTCGGCATCATCTTCGGCTGCAGCATGGATGGTGTCGATGACGTGACCTGCCGTGACGCCGTGGATCACATCGTCGAGGACGACTTTGTAAATCGGCCCGGCGGACGCGGCGACACTCGCTCCTAAACCAACACAAACGCCAATGCAAGAGCCAAAACAAGAAATTGACAGGACGCGAGTTATTCGCATGGGCCATCAAATTATAGAATCTCGGCCCATCGGTGTCAAGACAGAAATCTCGTTAAGTCCCTATAGAATAAATGCTTAGGGACCACAACTAGGCGTTTGGCGCATACACGTGCTAGTGTCGCGAAAACGCCGAGATGCTCGCCCATCCCCGCCTCTCCGCCGCCGCGGTCGCGCTCCTCTTCGCTGCACTGACGGCGCTGTTCGCGTTGCCGCTCAGCACCGCGCCGGGCACGGAGGCTCTCGATCTCGGTCCGGATACCCGTCTGTTTCTGTGGACACTCGGCTGGGACGTCCACGCGCTCGCGCACGCGCCCCTTTCGATCTTCGATGCGAACATCTTCTACCCGGAGCGCAACACGCTCGCTTACTCGGAGCATCAAATCGGAAGCGCACTCGTCGCGGCACCCGTGCTGCTCGCCACCGGAGAGCCCCTGCTCGCGATGAACCTCGTCTTGCTCGCCTCGTGCGCGCTTTCGGGTTTCGGCGCATTCCTGCTCGCGCGAGAGCTCGGGCTCGGGATTTGGGGCGCTCTTGTCGCGGGCATCGTCTTCGCCTTCACCCCGCCACGATTCTTCCGGCTAGGCCAACTGCATCTGGCTACAGTGCAATGGATCCCATTCTGCCTCCTTTGCCTTCACCGCTACGCGCGAAAGGGCTCCACGCGACACCTCGTCGCGGCTTGTCTCTTTTTCACGCTTACGGCTTGGTCCGGCGGACAAAGCGGGCTCTTTCTCGCCCTCACGGCCGCGAGCTTGCTCCTTTACCTGCTCCTCTTTGGCGAGCTCGGTCCTTCGAGCCGCCTCTCGAAGGACATCGTGGTGGCCACGGTCTTGGTCCTAATCCTCAACGTGCCGTTCTTGCTTCCCTATCTCAAAGTTCAGCAAGAGCTCGGGCTCGAGCGTAGCTTGGCGGAGGCCACATTCTGGTCGCCCAGCGCCGAAAGTTTCCTCGCATCGCCCGCGCACGCGCATCGAGCCGTTTGGGAGCTCCTCGGTTGGCAAGCTCGCATCGCGCGTGAGGCGAAAGCGTTCCTGTTTCCCGGTTTCCTTCCCATCTTGCTCGCGATGGCAGCCCTGATGGGCCGCAAGGAACGGCCCCTGACAACGACAAGATCGGAAGCGTCAGCCTCACTGCTTCTCGACATCGCCATCATCGCGGTCGTGCTCTTCGCGATCTTGATCGAGGCCGCGGAGGGCCTCCGTATCGGGAGCGTCTCCGCGAGCAGCGGTTGGCGCGCGCTCGTCGTCGTCGCCGTCCTTCTCGGCGTTCGCGTCGCGATCTATCGCCGAACGCCGTTCGCGCATGGTTATCGTCGATGGTTCCGGAGGTGGGCCGAGGCTCGCATGAGGTTCCACGCGGCGTTCTATCTCGGCCTCACCTTGCTCACGCTCTGGGCATCGATCGGCCCAAAAGGCGGGCTTTATGCGGCGCTCTATCGATGGCTCCCTGGTTTTGATTTCATCCGCGTGCCGTCGCGGCTGACGATTCTCACGGCCTTGGCTCTCGCGATACTCGCAGGTTTCGGGGCTGAGCGCCTCGCTACCACGAGACGCCCCTTGTTGGCGCCGCTCTTCGCCGCGCTCATTTTGGTCGAGCTCGCCGCGTTCCCCCTCGACACCCAGCTCTACGCCGTGACGTCGACGCCGATGGATATCTGGCTGAGAGAGCAATCCGACCGCGAGCCTATCGTTGTGCTCCCGATCCCGGATCCGGCTGACGACGTCGAAGCGGCGCGCCACCATTCACGCTATATGCTCGACTCGCTAGTTCACTTGCGCCCGCTCGTGAATGGCTACAGCGGCTTCACGCCGCCGTCGCACCGCCAGCTCTTTCGGATCCTTGGGAGCTTCCCGGACGACGTCGGCCTGGCCGAGCTCGAGAAGCTCGGTGTGCGTTACGCCGTCTTCCACCGAAGCGGCTACGACGCCCGCGGTTTTGAAGAGGTGCTCGCGCGCGCCACGAGCCAAGCAGACAGAATGGAGCTCAAAGCGTCTTTCGAAGAGGGCCGGGTCTACGAGCTTAGCCGCTGAGCTTCGCGTCGTGAATGGTGACGAGCTTCGTGATCTCGAAGTTCTTCTCGCCGCCCGGCGTCTGGACGTCGACTTCGTCGCCCTCCTCTTTCCCCATGAGCGCGCGCCCAATCGGGGAGCTCGTCGAGATAAGGCCCTTCGCCACGTCCGCGTCTTCACTCATGACGAGCTTGTAGACGACCTCTTGTTCCTTCTCCAGGTCGTACAACGTGACCTCGGAGCCGAAGGAGACTTTCCCCTCGGGTATCTTGTCGAAATTGACCATCGAGAGCTCGCCGAGGCGTTTCTTGAGCTGGCCGAGCCTCGCGTTCACATAGCCCTGGCGCTCCTTGGCAGCGTCGTAGTCGGCATTCTCAGAAAGATCGCCATGCTCCCGGGCGACTTTGAGCGCTCTTGGGAGCTCCACATGAAGCTCCTCTTCCAATTTCTTGATCTCTGCCTTGAGTTTGTCGATGATTTCATGGCTCATGGTTTTTTGGCATGATAGCCAGGCCGTTCGCCTTCCGCAAGGGATACATGAAGCGCATCGAGAGCCCTCAAAACCCGCTCGTTAAGACGATTCGCCGCCTCGCGCAGCCGCGCAAGCGCGAAGACAGGTTTTTGCTCGAAGGTCGCAAGCTCGTCGATGCCGCCCTCGATGCCACCATTGATGCCACCATTGATGGATGCCCACGGGTCGAGACGGTGGTGGTCTCGAGCACATTCTCCGGGAGGGTGCCCGAGGGTGTTCTGGCCGTGGAGCTTCCCGAGCGACTGTTTACAAGCGTGAGCACTCTGGATTCGCCCGAGGGAATCCTCGCGGTGGCAGAGCGTCCGCCGCGCGCCGAGCTTCCCGACCGCGGCCTACTTGTCGTCTGCGCCGGCATTCAAGATCCCGGCAATCTCGGCGCCATCGTGCGCGTCGCGGAAGCCGCGGGCGTCTCGGCGCTCGTCACGCTTCCCGGCTCGGCGGATCCTTTTGGTCCGAAAGCGGTGCGCGGCTCCATGGGAAGCGTACTGCGTCTTCCCATCTTCGAGCTCGAAAACCCCGATGAGCTCGAAGCGCTCGAGCGGTTCCGCCTTGCAGCCCTCGTTCCTCGGGACGGGATCGACTATCGAGAAGCGGACTACGCGCGGCCGATGGCCATCCTGCTCGGACGCGAGGGCGCCGGTTTGGACCCATCGCTCCTCGCCCACGCGGAGCTCGCGCTCACCATCCCGATGCTAGGTGAGGTGGAGTCGTTGAATGTGGCCACGGCGGCGGCGCTCGTTTTGTTCGAGGCCGCTCGACGGGGGACGTAGACCGGAATAAGCTTCTGCCATGGATCAACAACAGCTCTTCTCGAAAGCCTCCGGCGCGGGAACGCCGGCGCCCCTCGCGGAGCGGATGCGGCCACGCGATCTCGACGAGCTCATCGGCCAAGAAGAAATCGCCGGCCCGAACACGACGCTCTTTGCCGCGATCGAGAAAGACCGGGTCGGCTCGTTGATCCTATGGGGTCCTCCGGGCTCCGGCAAGACCACCCTCGCACGGATCATCGCGGAGCGCACCCAGTCGCACTTCGTCCCGTTCAGCGCCGTCGTCTCCGGCATCAAGGAAATCAAAACGGTTATGAAGGAGGCGGAACAGCAGCGTCACATCTATGGCCGCCGCACGCTCCTATTCGTCGACGAGATCCATCGATTCAACAAAGCGCAGCAAGACGCCTTCCTCCCTCATGTGGAAAGCGGCAACGTTATCTTGATCGGCGCAACGACCGAGAACCCTTCATTCGAAGTGAACGCCGCCCTTCTCTCGCGATGCCGCGTGCTCATCCTTCGACAACTCACGCCGGAAGAGCTCGTTATGTTGATGAAATGCGCACTCGAGGACGAAGAGAACGGGCTCGGTGGCCGCCTTCGCGTCGACGAGGAAGCCCTCGAGTGGCTCGCGCGCCAGGCGAACGGAGACGCACGATTCGTATTGAACGTGCTCGAAGCTTTGACGCCGATGGCCGGGGGCGACCGTGTGCTCAGCGTCGCCGAGCTCGAGAGCGCGCTCCAGCGAAAAGCAATTCTTTACGACAAGAGCGGCGAACAGCATTTCAATATCATCTCCGCGCTCCACAAGTCGATCCGAAACTCAGATGTCGACGCGAGCCTCTACTGGCTCGCCCGCATGCTCGAGGCCGGAGAAGATCCGCTCTACATCGCGCGGCGGCTCGTCCGCTTCGCATCCGAAGATATTGGCCTCGCCGAGCCCGGGGCGCTCGCCCAAGCCGTCGCCGCCAAAGAAGCCTTTCATTTCATCGGCATCCCCGAAGGCAAGCTCGCTCTCGCGCAAGCGGTCGTTTATCTCGCGGCCGCTCCCAAGTCGAACACCGTCTATCGCGCCTATGGCGCCGCGGCGAAGGACGCGCTCGAAGATGTGACCGAGCCCGTTCCCCTTCATTTGCGAAACGCGGTTACGGGTCACATGAAAGCGTGGGGCTATGGCAAGGGCTACGAATATGCTCACGATAGAGACGAGAAGATCGCCAGCATGGAATGCCTCCCCGAGCGGCTACGCGGACGCCGCTACTACGCGCCGACGGAGGAAGGCTTCGAAAAACGCATGGGTGAGCGGCTCGAGCAGATCCGCAGGACCCGGGAGAGGTTGAGAAACAAAGACGGGTAGCATATCTTTCTGAATTGGCCGGATTGGCCGGATTGAGAATGAGCGACGTCTACACCATCCAACTGAGCGGCGGGAAGGCGAACGCCATCGATGAGGCGCTTCTGAAGACTCTGACCGATGGGCTTCGCTCGGCGCTCGACACGGGAAAAACGGCCGTGGTTTTGACAGGCTGCGATCGATTCTTCTCGGCGGGCCTGAACCTCAAATCGCTTCCCGAGACCCGCGAAGGGATGGCGTCGTTCGTCGCGCGTTTCGAAGAGGCGAATATCGAGATGCTTCGATTCCCGCTACCCGTCGTCGCGGCCGTCAACGGCCACGCGATCGCGGGCGGCTGCGTTCTCGCCTGCGCCGCCGATTTGAGGATTGGCGCGAGCGGGAGCCACAAGCTCGGGGTCTCCGAAGTCACGCTGGGAATAGCCTTTCCCGCGAGTGCTTTCGAGATCATGCGGCACACGCTCACGCCGGCGTGGATCCCGGAAGTGCTCCTTGGCGGTAAGCTCCTCTCTCCGGGGGAAGCACTCTTGGCCGGGATGCTGCATCATGTCGTCGCGCCGGAAAAGCTTCTCGCGGAGGCCACCGCATACGCCGAGGAGCTCGGCTCGAAACCGCGCCACGCCTTTCATCAAAGCAAGCTCGCTTTGCGCGCACCGATGTTCGAGCGCATCGAGAAGACGCAAGAAGCGGCGCGCGAGGAATTTCTCGAATCTTGGTTCTCGCCTGAAGTCGTCGAGCGCCGAAAAGCGATGCTCGCATGAAGCGTTTCTGGGTCCTCTTCCTTCGTGCCTTATCCCCCGCTTTGGGTCCTATATCACTTCATCACGCGGGACACGATTAGCGCCGGCGCGATGGGTGAAGCGCAAAAGATCACTCGCGAGGAGGCCCTGAGAGCCATGGGCCCCGCCAATGCCGAGCTCACCTTCGAGGAACACGAGAAAGGAACGCTCGAAGCGGGAAAACTAGCCGATCTTGTCGTCCTCTCCGACGACATCCTCACCTGCGAGCCCGAACGTATCCGCGACATGGACGTCGTCCTGACGATAGTGGGCGGCGAAATCGTCTACGAGCGATAAGCCAGCTCGTCAGCACCCAGTGCTGCTAAGACACTAAATCCGTGAAAGGCAAGGAGAGGTGGGGATTATTGGGGAGGTGGGGATAAAAGCAAAGGCCACAGAGGCACAGCGCGGCGGAGCCGCAACCAAATTGGAGGACGGCTCCGCCGCGAGCGGTCAGCGGTCAGCATTCAGCGGTCAGCTCGTGGTGCTCGGCGCTTCGCGCCTCGGTCCCATTCTCAGTGTGCGCCGTCCCAATTCTTCGCCGCGGTGCCTCTTCTAACTGATTTACCCTCTCGCGGATCCGGCCGCAGCCGCTCAAATTCTTGCAAGAAATAGAAGCTTTTTCGGGTTAGTAGTACAGAGGTACAGAGAAAGCGAGAGTGAGCGAAGAGCACTCGGCGGGCTCTATTGATGCCTCTGTGTTCGACGCTGCTAGCAGCGTCATCCCGGCGGACGGTGACGTCGTGAGCTCCCTGGAAGATCTCGTCGCGCCCAGCGGAAACGGTAAGTGTTTTCGAAACTCTGTGTCTCTGTGGCCATTCTTAAGGCGCCTCATGCACACGATTTGAGGAGCGGCCGAGCTTTCAGGTTTACCTGCTAGACTTAGATTTCGTGCGACGAATTGTTAGGGCGGGGCTATTTTTTTGGCGCCGGCGCGCTCGCGTCCCGAGAGTTGTTTGATCATGAATCGGAAGCTCGGATCTTGAAGTGGATAGGGGATGCGATACAGTCGATGGTAGAGCGCATATAGGAGACTCCGCACTTCGGAGACCTCGAAGCTTTCAAACGTGCCCGCGATCGGCTGAACGTAGAGGACGAGCGGCATGGGGTTCTTGCTGTCATCGAGGGGCGGTTGGAGATAGTCGATGTCGAGCGCCACGGCCTCGCGCCTGTCCTGAAGACGCCGAAGCCATCGACTCTTCGTCTGGACCTCTCCGAGCACCGCGACGAGCTCTTGGTGTTCCGCCGCCCGAGAATCCGCGCGCAGCCGCTCGACGAGCTCGTCCCGTATCGCGGTCCCAACACCCTCGCCGGTCGCGGCGGCATCGACAGCGAGATAGTCGATAAATCCCATGTTCACCACGGCGAGATAAGTGCAGCAACCGAAGCCGAGCACGCGGTCGCCGCGGCCGGCGATGAGGTAGTTGAAATTGAATGGCCGGCTCAAGCCGAGACGCGATTCCACGAGATGCTCGTAGAAATAGCGCTCGGGCATCTGCTCGTCGCGCGGAAAGACCCGGCGATACAAGCCGTAAGAGGCGCGAAAGAGCGGAGAGCGAACGTCTTCGACCGTCTCGATTAGGATTTCCGACATCGCAAAAACGCAGGGTTCTTCGAGCGCCAGCCGATGACCGCCCTCAGCTGACTTGAATGCGGGCCAATGCGTCCATCGCGGCGTTGGCGACGTTCGTATCGGAGGCCTCCACCGCAGATTCTAGCACTGGCACGCTTCGAACCGAGCGGAGATTCCCGAGCGCTTCGAGTGCGAGGGCACGAGCGTCGCCCGGGTCGCAGGCGAGCCGCTCGAGCATGTCCACCGCCCACGCGTCTCCGCGCGCCTCGAGCCCGAGGCATGCGATACGCGCCGCCATCGCGTCACCGCTTAGCAAGCCTTGCTCCACGGCGGCGCGCAACATGAAATCCACCGTCTTTGACGGACCTGTTTCGTGAAAACAAGCGCAGGCGAGCACGAGGTCTCTCTCGACGAGATGCTCGACCAGACGAGGGCCGTCGTCTTTCAGACCACACAAGAAAGGCAAGGAGCCGTGAAACGGTCCCCGGCTCAAGTTCAATGGACGGACGGTGTCGCCATCGATCTGGCGCCAATCTGCAGGCTGAATCAAGTTCACGATCGTGCTCGGTGCGGCGGCCCGGAGCGCGTAAGCGGTCAGGAACTCTTGGAAGGCCAGGTTGGGAAACGTAAAGACGGCAGGACCTCGCAAAAGGCGAGTCTTAGAGACCTCCGCCATGAGCTCTTCGGCGCTCATGGCGGAGATGCTGCGAACGGCGACCGCTTGGGCGAGCGCCGCCGCGTCTTCGGTGCGACGGCGGTCCTCGAGGTGCTCCTTCACGAGCGACACGCGGTCGGACTTGCTCATGAAAAACGCCAATTGCGGCAAGAGGTCTTCGCGCGCGAGTGTCGATCCCGCGACCCGCAGGAAAGAATGAAAGATCCCCGTAACACCAGTGGGGACACGGGCGCCTTCACGCCACAGGCGCCGCGCGAACGCGAGCAGTTGTGGATTGCCGGCGCGCACACCTAGCGTTTTCGCGAGCTGCGCGTAGAGAATCTTTGCCGATTCGGCGCGGATCCCGCCATTGTCCATCAGGAAGTCCATCGCTTCCCATTCGGCAAATGGCAGCATCTCGACCCAATTCGGTATCTCGACCGCGCGCGGGCTCGGACGGCGCGCGCTCACAACGAAGCGATTCAAGGGGTAGCGCCGCATGAAATGGTTCAAGGCATCGGTGCGGCGCGCGGCTCCTTCCGCGCTCAGACCGTCGAGCCCGTCGAACAGGAACAGGAAGCGGCCCTCCTCGAGATCGCTCGCGAACAGATCCCGGTCGTACTCAGCGGAAAGAAGCTCGAAGAGATTCTTGGACTCGTGGAGGTCGGCAAGCGCGAGATAGATCGGGAGCGGCGACTTCTTTTCGTAGGCCAAGATGGGCTGCGCCGCTTCGTAGAACAAGCGATAGAGCGCCATGCTCTTACCGGAGCCCCCTTCACCGAACAACAAAAGACGCTGGAAGCGGCGGGAGAGCTCGGAAGCGCTCTGTGGCTGTCCCAGAAAATCGGCTGCGTGTACATAGCCGACGAGCGGCTGCGTGCGTGGCATCCACCGCAGAAGCTGTGGGAAGTAGCGCTCCGGTTTCGGCCAGAAACGGTTCAAGCTCTCGCGCAAGCGACGGCGATAGCGGCCCTCGGAGATTTGATAGGTATCGGTCGAGCTCCCACTCGCTGCGCTTTCGAAGATCGCAGCGTCTTTGCGAGAAAGATAGAGGCCGGGCATCACCCATTCACCCTGGGATGGAAATTGGGAGAGGGCCGCGGCGCACGCGGCCGCGAGCGCGGTGTCCACTGGCTGGAGGGCGCCGGGAGCCCGATAGAGCTCGAGCGTATAGAGCTCGAGAGGCTCATCCGGCATGCTGTCGCGTTGGCTGAGCATGGCAGGTACCGCGTCGAGCAGACCGTCTGCGAAAGTCGGCGCGAGCCACCCGCTGGCGAGCCACCGCTCCAAATGACGAGGCCCGGGCTGTTCGCCGCGAGCACTCGCGCCAAGGCGACGAGCTCGATCCCGCCGTGCCCCGACGAGAAAACCGCTCCCTCCCCATCCCTGGTCGCGTCCGCAATGAGGTGCACGACGTCGAAATTCTGTGCGAGAAGCACGGCAAGGGTCTCGGCGGTGAGGTCGTCTCCATCAAACTCAGAGCCGGCCTCGACCACTTCGGCGACGCCCTCGGCCTCGAGCTCGGAGAGAGCTTGGGCCGCAACGCGAGCCTCCCGCGTCACGCGCGACGCTGACGGGCCGTTACCGGATTGCGCCACGAGAAGCACTTTGAGCGGGTGTCGTGCCGCGACGGGCTGCGGTTCCTCCGCTCGCGGCGCTACGTAACGTACGAGCGTCACGTCACTGCTCGTGCTCAAAAACTTCGCTTCTCGGGTGTCGTAGAGGCACTCCCAAGGAAGTCGCGCCACGATCATGGGCTCGAGCTTGAGCCGCAACCGCAGCTTGGCGCCGGTATGGCGCACCTGCTCCAACAGGTGGACGTAGAGGCGAAGGATCTCACCATGAAACAACGCGTCGAATAGGCGAGCGCCCACATAGTGGAGCTCTCGCGAACTCAGCTCGTCCAGGCGATCCGCGAATCGAACGAAGCTGCGATCGTCGAAAGGCAGATAGCAACGGACCGACGGCGTCCTGCGGCCAAACTCCTCCTCTGCTCTGGCGCGGAACATCCCCGGCATCCCGTCGGGCCACACCGACACGAGTAGATCTCTATATTCGATGGACAACATAACCACGTTCGCCCCGGTCGTGGGGGGGAGACCGGCGCGCCCCAATCGTCTTTCGACTATGAAAGTTTACTATTAATGCTGCTGTTTTACCCTAGCTCGATCGTCCTTGTCAAGGTTGGGTAGTTTCGGATAACGAGAGCGCTTTGCGAATGGCGGCCACGGTCGCGTTCGCCCGCCATGCCACCGAAGCGCGGCCTAACTCGATGGCTTTCGATTTCGGAGTGAGCGCGACCCCGTTAATGCTATCGAGCCCTTTCTTGACCCGTTGTTCGTAGCGCACACCAAACCTCCAACGAACCAAGATTCTCCCCCCAAGAAGGCACAAAAGTCAAAGAAGAGACGAGGCGTCCGGGGCAGCAGCAAGCAGGCAGCCGGTAGCAGACTCGAACTACGGCCTAAGAATGAAAATTAGCCTGCATCGTGCTCTGCCGATAGTCATCGCCATCGATCCGCACGTCCCGGCACATTTCGTATAGGCGCGATCGCAGCCGGACGGTGATGCGATCCGCGAGCGTGGCCTCTGCCGCCCCCATGCGAGCGGATCGTTTGTTGACAGCGACCGGTCCCGTGCTCGTGGGCTTATCGGAGTAGTTGGTCGTGATGATGGTCAGCTTCTTTTCGTTGTAGCGTTGATTGAGAATGTAGAAGAACGTATCGAGAACCCAGAGCGTCGGGCTTTCCCCACCAAGGTCGTCGAGCACGAGCGGCTCTGCCTCTAGTACCGGCCTCAAGACCTCCATCTCCGTCGCCGCTGTGTCCGGATGATAGGAGCCTTTTATCTCGCGCAGCAAAGAGCGAAAATCGCAAAAAAGCGCCGGCGCCGCAATTTCGCGCTCGAGCAGAATTCGCCGGAGCACCGCCACCGAGAGATGGGTTTTCCCGACACCCGGCGGTCCGCTGAACAAAAGCCCCGCCTCTGCGTCGGAAAATCGATCCGCCCAACTCTCCGCGACTTTTGTCGCCCGCACGAGGCTCGGCTGCAATCCGTCGAAGGGACGGCCACCGCTTCGCGCGTCGAACGCGCACTCCCGATACCGCGTGGGGACACCGGCCTTCGCCATCGCAGACTCGTGGCGATCCCCGACCCAACAGGTGCAGCGGATGACCGCGTCAACGCCGTCGCGCTCGACGCGCCTCCAGGAAGTGCCAGCGCACTCGGAGCAGTCGATGTGCTCGCTCAAGAGTCCTTCTTCACGAGCTCGTGTGGAGGCAGGCGGACGAGGGCATTCTGGACACGGTCCTTCCAGCCGTCCTCTTGCCGGCCCATCTCCCGCTGAACGTATTCGATGAACTCGCTGATCTCGCCCTGCATCTTTTCCATCTTCTGACGCATGTTGAGTATGATCTCGACACCCGCGAGATTGACGCCCAAATCCCGCGTCAAATTCAAAATCGTCTCGAGCTCGCGCAAATCGTCTTCGGAATATAGACGCGTATTGCCTTCCGTTCGCGACGGGGCCAAAAGCCCCTCACGCTCGTAGAGCCGGAGCGTCTGAGGATGGATGTCGTAGGTCTCGGCGACGGCGCTAATCATGTAGTATCCCTTGCCCTTGCCGCGGCTGCGCGGTCCGTCCGAACCCCCTGTTGCCGATGTCGCCGACTTTTTCACGTGGGTGCTCCTTCCCAACTCTTGCGGAGCGACTCGCGGGCGTCCATCGGGTTCAGCCGGTCGAGCTCACGCAAAAGCTCACGGGAGCGATCGTCGTAGACCGTCGGGGTCACGACGTGAATAACGACAAACAAGTCGCCGCGACCCTCGGCGCTTCGACGCGAGGGTGCGCCGCGTCCGGATAGCTTCAGCTTCTGTCCCGATTGCACTCCCGCCGGCACGCGCAACGTGACATCGCCATCCGGGGTCGGCACATCGAGCTTCGCACCGAGCGTCGCCTCGGCGAACGAGATCGGCACGGTGCAAAACAAATTGTCCCCTTTACGCGAGAACAAAGTGTCGGGCTGGACTTGAATATGGATGTAGAGATCTCCGGGACGGCCCGAGCCTCTTCCTTGATTGCCCATTCCCGGAACAGAAAGTTTATCTCCATCCGAGACGCCGGCCGGGATCTCGACCGAGATCGTCTGCTCTTCTGTAGCCCGTCCGCCGCCGGCGCAACCGGGGCACCGCTCGCGCGCGACCATCCCCGCGCCTCGGCACTTTTCGCAGGGCTTCGCGAAGAGCATGAACCCCCGCGTTTGTGTCGCGCGCCCGCGCCCGCCGCAAGCCGTGCAAGGCCGCGGCTGACTAGCCGGAATCTCCCCGAAACCTTCGCACGTTTCGCACGAAACTTGTCGCCCCACGCGAAAACGACTATCGATCCCGCGGAGAGATTCTTTGAAAGAGATATTCAATCGGTGGTGAATATCCTCTCCATCCAGGCGAGCGCGCTCGGAGCTCGCAGTCGGTCGACGGAACAAGTCTGGAAATATGTCGACCTCCCGACGTTCTTCGAGTGAGAAGTCGAAACCCTCGAAACCGTAGCGGACGGGCTCCGTGTGCCGCGGCGCCTCAGGCTCCGCCCCTATACTGTCGTAGCGCTCGCGGCGTTCCGGGTCTACGAGAACTTCGAACGCCTCCGCGATACGCTGGTAGCGAACCGCCGCGACGTTGTCTCCAGGATTGATATCGGGGTGGTACTTGCGTGCGAGCTTTCGGAACGCGCGACGGATTTGGGTTCTCGAGGCGCTCGCCTCCACGCCGAGAAGCACGTAATAGTCGTTCCGGGCCATGTTCGTTTCCGTCTATTTCTTTTCGTCCGAGTCCACGATCTCGGCGTCGATGACATCCTCGCCGTCCGACGCGGAGCCCTCGGCGGCTTGCGACGCGTCGGCGCCGCCGGCTTTTTCGTACATGAACTCGGCAAGCCGGTAGCTCGCTTTTTGGAGCACCTCCCTTGCGTTCCTAATCCCTTGGACCTCCGTTTCTTTGAGCGCTTTGCGGGCATCCTCGAGCGCTGCCTCGATCTGCTTGGCGTCCGCTTCCGGGATCTTCTCCCGGTGCTCGTTCAGAAGCTTCTCGGTCTGATAGATGAGGTTGTCGGTCTCGTTCTTCTCCTCGACTTCCTCGCGGCGTTTCTTGTCGTCCTCGACATTGAGCTCCGCGGTCTTGCGCATCTGGTCGATTTCTTGGTCGCTGAGCCCGCTCGACGCGGTGATCGTGATCGCCGTCTGCTTGCCTGTCGCCATGTCCTTCGCAGAAACGTTCAAAATGCCGTTTGCGTCGATATCGAACGTGACTTCTATTTGCGGCACTCCACGTACCGCCGGGGGCAAACCCACGAGATGGAATCTTCCGAGGGTGCGGTTGTCCGCCGACATCGATCGCTCGCCCTGCAGGACGTGAACTTCGACCTGGGTCTGGTTGTCGGCGGCGGTCGAGAACACTTCGCTTTTCTTGTGGGGAATGGTCGTGTTGCGCTCGATGAGCCTCGTGAACAAGTTACCCAGGGTCTCGATCCCGAGAGAAAGCGGCGTCACGTCGAGGAGCAAAAGGTCTTTGACCTCGCCTCCGAGAACGCCTGCTTGCACGGCGGCGCCGAGAGCGACCACTTCATCGGGATTGACGCCCTTGTGGGGCTCTTTGCCGAAAAGCTCCTTCACGACCTCTTGGACCTTTGGGATACGCGTCGAGCCGCCGACGAGCACCACTTCGTCGATCTCGGAAGCCTTGAGCCCGGCATCGTCAATCGCCTGCTTGCAGGGCGCGACAGTCTTTTGAACAAGATCGTCGATCAGCTGCTCGAGCTTCGAGCGCGTCAGACGCCCCGAGAGATGTTTGGGTCCGCTGGAATCGGCCGTGATGAACGGAAGATTGATCTCGGTCTCCATCGTTGAGGAGAGCTCGATCTTCGCCTTTTCGGCCGCTTCTTTCAGGCGCTGGAGCGCCATCCGGTCTTTCGAAAGATCGACACCGTCCGAGGCCGAGAACTCATCGATGAGCCAATCGATAATCCTCTGATCCATATTATCGCCACCGAGATGGGTGTTACCGTTGGTGGACTTGACTTCCACAACGCCTTCACCCACCTCGAGGATCGAGATGTCGAAGGTGCCACCGCCAAAATCGAAGACGGCGATCTTTTCGTCTTTCTTCTTGTCGAGACCGTAGGCGAGCGCCGCCGCCGTGGGCTCGTTGACGAGCCGCATGACTTCGAGCCCAGCGATCTCGCCAGCGTCCTTAGTCGCTTGGCGTTGGCTGTCGTTGAAATGGGCCGGAACGGTGATGACGGCTTGTTCGACTTTTTGGCCGAGATAGTCCTCCGCGGCGGACTTGAGCTTTTGGAGCACCATCGCCGAGATTTCGGGCGGCGAGTAGTGGTGCCCTTTGATGTCCACCCGGGCGTCGCCATTTTCTTCTTTGACGACTTTGTAGGGGACCATTTGCATTTCTTCCGAGACCTCGTCGAAATGACGCCCCATGAATCGCTTGATCGAGAAAACCGTGTTCTCGGGGTTGGTGATAGCCTGCCGCTTGGCGACTTGTCCAACGAGCCGCTCGTTGCCTTTCGCGAAAGCGACGACGGAAGGCGTCGTACGGCCGCCCTCGGGATTCGTGATGATCGCCGGGCTCCCACCTTCCATGACGGCCACGACCGAATTGGTGGTTCCCAAGTCGATCCCGATGATTTTGGTCATTGGTGCTCCTTCTCTGTATCCCTGGTATTCTGATAGAGATTCAGTCAAACAAAAACCATACGATATGAGTCCGAATTTGTCAATTTTCTTGTCTTGAAACGACGACAATCTTGTCCCCGAACGGTGACTTCAATCACATTTCGGCCGCGGGTGTTGTCTCGAGCAACTTCTTTGTTTTCAATTCTTTCAGCCATTTGCGCACGCGGACCGCGCTGTGGTATAGAGGTTGCAACTGAGATGATTCGGGCGTGTCGGGCGTCCGTTCATTCTCAGGAGGATCGGGAAATGATGGGAAAAACATCTGTTCTCGGCATGTGTATGCTAGGGCTGTCCGCCCTGCCGGTCACGAGCGTCGCTCAGGAATATTCTTACGAGAATGCCTACATTCACTACGTCGACGGTGACGTCACGCTGCAACGAGCGACGGAGCCCGAGCCCGGAGCCATCAACGTTCCCATACTACAGGGAGATCGGCTCTGGACGCATGCGAACTCGCGTGTCGCTATCCGTTTCGCCGACGGTACGATCCTTCGCCTCGACGAGAGCACGAAAGTCGACTTCGTCGCTTTCGATGGCGAGCCCAATATCTTGCTGTGGAGCGGAAGCGCCATCCTGAAGCTCGGCGCCAGCAGCGCAAAGCCTCGCATCGACTCCCAGGCCGGAAGTGTGTACCCGCAATTTGAAGGTGTCTATCGCATCGATGTGCGTGACGGCACGACGATGACGCTGTCCGTCGGACAAGGCCGCGCGGAGCTCGCGAGCACCGAAGGCTCCGTCCTTGTCGGCGCGGGCGAGCAAAGCTACATCGAGGCGTCCCAAGAGCCGCAGTCCCCATCTACGCCGTTGGCCTTCGATGCGGCGAGCGGCGACGCGTTCGACCAGTGGAGCGCGCAACGAGATCTGTACGATCCGCGCCGCCGCGAAGTACCGCTCGCCGAAGTGCCCGAAGAGGTCCATCACTATGTCGACGAGCTGAGCGAGCACGGAGAGTGGCGGGCGCACGAAGAGCAAGGTTATGCCTGGTACCCGAGTGTAAGCGTTGGTTGGGCGCCTTACCGTCACGGACGTTGGGGCTACACGCATTACGGCTACACGTGGATTTCCTACGAGCCATGGGGCTGGGCGCCGTATCACTACGGCCGCTGGGGCTATAATCACCACGGATGGCATTGGGTTCCCGGCCACCACTGGGGGCCTGCTTGGGTCTCCTTCGCCATCGGGCCCGCTTGGGTGGGCTGGAGTCCGCTCGGCTATTACGGCGGTCCTGTTTTCTCCTATACCTCCTTCCACCACGGGTTCAATAACCACGGCCGCACCCGTGGCGCTCGTTACCGCGGCGGCAAAGCCGTGCCCCGCCACGTCTACGACAACGGTGCGGGATGGAACTTCTCACACACAAGAAACTTCGGAAGCCGTGCGCGACATGCCCGGCTGCGCGTGGACCAAGTTCGATCGACGTCGAGCGCCGCCGAACTCCACACCACAGCCTCCGTCTTGGATCGTAACCTGACGCCTCACGCGCTCGACGCGCGTGGGAGAGCTCAGGGAACCCTGCGACCACCTCGAGGTGTAATCCTCCGCGCAGCGCGAACGCCGAGCGCACGACCGCGAGCCGCTTCGCCCGAGGTGAGCCTACAGCGAGCGCAGGAGCTCATCGGCCGAACGGACACGAAAGTGATCCGGCGCAACAACGCCACCGAGCGCGCGGCAGCTCGAAGATTGAGCACGGGCCGCTCGGGCACGACAGCGAGGCGTGGGCCGTCGAGCACAATCCTGAGGGCCACAACTAGAAGTGGGTCGCAAGAGCGCACCGACAGCCAAACGACGACGCGCACCTTTCGCACACCCAATACGACGGGCAGTCGGCCCGCGAATCCATCCGGAAACCGCACCGAGGGCGCAACGCCCACCCGCACCCCTCGCACGCCGGCGGCGACGACCGCTCGGCCCACGACCCGCTCGAGGAGCCGTACCGAGCGCGTCACGACACCTCGCACCTTTCGCACGCCCACCACGACGGGCAGTCGTCCTGCGAATCGATCCCGTAACCGCACCGAGCGCGCAATGTCCACCCGCACCTTTCGCACGCCAAGCTCAGGTAGCGCCACGCGCCCCAACCGCTCGGGTACCGCCACGCGCTCCAACCGCTCAGGTACCGCCACGCGCTCCAACCGCTCAGGTACCGCCACGCGCTCCAACCGCTCAGGTACCGCCACGCGCTCCAACCGCTCAGGTACCACCACGCGCTCCAACCGTTCAGGTACCACCACACGCTCCAACCGCTCAGGCTTCCGGACACAGGGGGTTTCGCCCGGTAGCCGGCGCCGTGCACCGGCAGCGCAGCCACGCCCTCGGTCCAGCACGCCGCGTGGGACCACGAGAGGCGCACGCGGCACGACGCGAAGCCGCCCATCCGGCATGCGCTCAACCCCAAGACCGTCACGCGGCGGGTCAGCTACCCGATCCCGTGGCAGCCGAGGCTCCCAAGGCCGAGGCTCAGCCCGCTCCCGCGGCAACAACAACCGCTAGAGCTGCATCCAGGCGGCGACACCTAACCTAAAAAGCACAACCCGAAGGAGCAAAACGACAAAAGACAGGAAAAGGAAGACAACGCAAAGACCGCAAAGACAAGAAGCTAAGAGATCCAAAAAAAAAGGATCAAAAATAAGAAAGACTAACGCAAGGCGCGAAGGCGCAAAAGACGCGAAGAAAAAAGAAAAGCACAGAAAAGCACAGAAGAGCAAAGAGTGATCAATACTAACCCTAATCGCAAAATCTTCGAAGCACGAAAACGCGAAACAGCCGCACTGGGCGCAGGCGAGAAGCTCGTGCTGGGGCACCCGCTCGCCGCCACTATAGGTGATTCTGCACGGTGTATGCAGAACCTGGAAAAGGTGCTATTCACGGGGCCAAAGACCTCAGACACGGTGACGTTTATTTGCGATTAGGGTTAAGAAAAGCGTAACGCAAAGGCGCAAAGTCGCAAAGGCGCAAAGAAAAAAAGTAATGAAAGGAATGTTCTTCCGCGTTCGTCTAGCGA
Source organism: Candidatus Marinacidobacterales bacterium (assembly GCA_965197495.1). Lineage (GTDB taxonomy): Bacteria > Acidobacteriota > Vicinamibacteria > Marinacidobacterales > SMYC01 > SMYC01. The sequence goes on along the minus strand of OZ240210.1, from coordinate 5,315,886 downwards.
GACTTTCTCTCCGCCGGAAACCATCCGCCCCAAGCGCCGACTAAGAACTCAGGCGGCAAGACTCTCCTCTCTTCTTGCTTTTCTTTTCTTTGCGCCTTTGCGGCTTTGCGCCTTTGCGTTATCTTTTCTGGTTCTCCTGTCGTTTCTGGGGATCTGATTTGGGCGCGAGGGTATGGCCTATGGACGCTGCCGCGATTGTGGAAAACACCGGAAACTCCTGGAGAGAGAGGCGTTAGGGATGGGTTGTGAGCAGGTACAAACGTAGCAGCGGCGTTTTCCACAATCGCTTGGAAAACGCTTCGCGTTTCCCACAAGCGCCCACAGGCCCCTCCTGATATATACAAGAAGGATTCATTCATTTGGAATAAGGAAGGGGAGGCATCGATCAGTGGAGGCTATGGAAAACGCCCTTCCAGGCTTCGAAGAGAGCTCAGTCGCGAGCAAGGCCTTGAACGATCCGGACCGTGGGGGCGTTTCCCACAGCCTCGTTTCGCGCTGCGGGGCAGTGGCATTTGGTGAGGCCTGTGGGTTGAGAGGGTAAGCCATGTTTAGATGCGCATCGGCGAGAACGCTAGAATCCTTTTTCGGCAAGAAAAAGGAGCGTTCTCGCGATGCGCGTTACCACGTTAGTCAACAAGCTCATCGGATTGCAAGGCCTGTGGGTCCGAAATTTCCACTTCCAGGCGGACAAAGCCAGAGTGGTGGTGGATGTCGTACCACGGAGGAGGAAGCCTCTGTGCGGGGTTTGCGGTCGAAAGGTCCGCAAGAACAAAGATCGCTACAATCGTTACTGGCGGCACTTGGACCTGTTCGGTGTCCGGAGCTATCTTCGCTACTCGATCCGGCGAGTGGTTTGTCGGCGTTGTGGCGTGGTCAAAGAAAAGGTGCCTTGGGCCGACAAGGGGAGCCGCTTTACCAAGAGCTTCGAACAAGAGGTAGCGTGGCTGGCACAGAGGGCGGACGTCAGCGCCGTAGCGAACTATTTCCGAGTGACGTGGCGTTCGGTGCGACGGATCATCCAGCGGATGGTTGCCGAGCAACGGGATGAGCGGCGCGAGCTCGATGGATTGCGGGTGATTGGGATGGACGAGATCAGCTACCGCAAACGCCACAAGTACTTGACAGTGGTAATAGACCATCTCAGCGGCCGGGTCGTCTGGGCGGGAAAGGAGCGCAAGGCCAAGACGCTGCTGCGGTTTTTCCGCAAGCTCGGACCACAAAGAGCCGCGGAGCTCGAAGCGGTCAGCATGGACATGTGGGAGCCGTACATAACTGTCGTCGGCAAAAAGGCTCCTCAGGCACGGGTGATCTTTGACCGCTTCCACATCGTCAAGCACCTGAATGAGGCCGTGGATAAGACCCGGCGCGAGCTGGTGCGCGAGCTCAAAGGGACTGCCCGGCGCAACCTCAAGAACACCAAGTTTCCCCTTCTCAAGGCCAAACACAACCGCAGCGCGAAAGACAAACGGGTGCTCCGCGAGCAGGTGCGAGCTAATCGTCGCCTCTACCGCGCCATGCTTCTGCGCGACGACTTCATGGACCTCTACACCTACAAAACCGAGACATGGGCCAAGAAGTTTCTCCGAGGATGGCTGCGGCGCGCTATGAGCTCAAGGATAGAGCCCGTCAAACGCGCGGCGAAGATGATCCGCAGGCACTTCGATGGCGTCATCGCGTGGGTCACGTGGAGACTCAGCAACGGCCGACTCGAAGGAATGAACAACAAAATCCGGCTGCTGAGCCACCGCAGCTTTGGACTCCACTCTGCTGAAGCTCTCATCAGTCTCGTCTACCTAAACTGTGGCGGTCTCACCCTCAAGAGGATCCACTGAAATGGCTGGAGAGGCTCTTTTCTTAATATTGATCTTTTTTTTCTGGTTCTCCTGTCGTTTCTGGGGATCTGATTTGGGCGCGAGGGTATGGCCTATGGACGCTGCCGCGATTGTGGAAAACACCGGAAACTCCTGGAGAGAGAGGCGTTAGGGATGGGTTGTGAGCAGGTACAAACGTAGCAGCGGCGTTTTCCACAATCGCTTGGAAAACGCTTCGCGTTTCCCACAAGCGCCCACAGGCCCCTCCTGATATATACAAGAAGGATTCATTCATTTGGAATAAGGAAGGGGAGGCATCGATCAGTGGAGGCTATGGAAAACGCCCTTCCAGGCTTCGAAGAGAGCTCAGTCGTGAGCAAGGCCTTGAACGATCCGGACCGTGGGGGCGTTTCCCACAGCCTCGTTTCGCGCTGCGGGGCAGTGGCATTTGGTGAGGCCTGTGGGTTGAGAGGGTAAGCCATGTTTAGATGCGCATCGGCGAGAACGCTAGAATCCTTTTTCGGCAAGAAAAAGGAGCGTTCTCGCGATGCGCGTTACCACGTTAGTCAACAAGCTCATCGGATTGCAAGGCCTGTGGGTCCGAAATTTCCACTTCCAGGCGGACAAAGCCAGAGTGGTGGTGGATGTCGTACCACGGAGGAGGAAGCCTCTGTGCGGGGTTTGCGGTCGAAAGGTCCGCAAGAACAAAGATCGCTACAATCGTTACTGGCGGCACTTGGACCTGTTCGGTGTCCGGAGCTATCTTCGCTACTCGATCCGGCGAGTGGTTTGTCGGCGTTGTGGCGTGGTCAAAGAAAAGGTGCCTTGGGCCGACAAGGGGAGCCGCTTTACCAAGAGCTTCGAACAAGAGGTAGCGTGGCTGGCACAGAGGACGGACGTCAGCGCCGTAGCGAACTATTTCCGAGTGACGTGGCGTTCGGTGCGACGGATCATCCAGCGAGTGGTTGCCGAGCAACGGGATGAGCGGCGCGAGCTCGATGGATTGCGGGTGATTGGGATGGACGAGATCAGCTACCGCAAACGCCACAAGTACTTAACAGTGGTAATAGACCATCTCAGCGGCCGGGTCGTCTGGGCGGGAAAGGAGCGCAAGGCCAAGACGCTGCTGCGGTTTTTCCGCAAGCTCGGACCACAAAGAGCCGCGGAGCTCGAAGCGGTCAGCATGGACATGTGGGAGCCGTACATAACTGTCGTCGGCAAAAAGGCTCCTCAGGCACGGGTGATCTTTGACCGCTTCCACATCGTCAAGCATCTGAACGAGGCCGTGGATAAGACCCGGCGCGAGCTGGTGCGCGAGCTCAAAGGGACTGCCCGACGCAACCTCAAGAACACCAAGTTTCCCCTTCTCAAGGCCAAACACAACCGCAGCGCGAAAGACAAACGGGTGCTCCGCGAGCAGGTGCGAGCTAATCGTCGCCTCTACCGCGCCATGCTTCTGCGCGACGACTTCATGGACCTCTACACCTACAAAACCGAGACATGGGCCAAGAAGTTTCTCCGAGGATGGCTGCGGCGCGCTATGAGCTCGAGGATAGAGCCCGTCAAACGCGCGACGAAGATGACCCGCAGCCACTTCGATGGCGTCATCGCGTGGGTCACGTGGAGACTCAGCAACGGCCGACTCGAAGGAATGAACAACAAAATCCGGCTGCTGAGCCACCGCAGCTTTGGACTCCACTCTGCCGAAGCTCTCATCAGTCTCGTCTACCTAAACTGTGGCGGTCTCACCCTCGAGAGGATCCACTGAAATGGCAGGAGAGGCTTTTTTCTTTGATTTTGATCTTTTGACGCTCTAGCCTGAAGTTCCTTGCTGAAAAAACCAAGATCCGGTGTTGATCCAATAAGATAGATGGAATCAATGGTGCTGGCTTCTGTCTACACGGTGATACCTTTGAGCAAGTCGTAGGCTCTCTGCTGTTTCGAGTCCGGAGTTGTCGTGACATCGAAGGTGGGCTCGTCGGGTCCGGCTTCCGGTCGCCGACATTTGTTTCGGACGATGTTGCTGAGAAGGCGCAGCAGCGTGCGGAAGCTGGAAGCTGGTCTCCCATCGTCAAGCTTCTTGGTGTGTATCTTGCGCAGGGCTGCGTCGGAGCGTTGCGCCGGAGCGACGGGGTCACGCTCGGCCTTCGCCTGCTGCTCCTCGTCAGAGAATACTAGCCTGAAGTTCTGCCCAGTAAGCCCTCCCACGCTTCGGTAAAGTACCTTTAGTCGCATGGAGTTACAGCGCTAGAGGTGTGATTTTTGCCTGCAATTAGTAGCCATGTTTTATTGTATTTGTTGTTGTTATATATGCTTATATAGTGTATATAGTAGCCATGCATATCGATATCGTGCCCAACCGCAACTCCAAACCCGCCGTTTTGCTCCGTGAGTCCTATCGGGATGCCAAGAGCAAGAAACCGCGCAAGCGCACACTTGCCAACCTGTCCAAACTGCCGAGCGAGCAGGTCGATGCCATCCGACGCATACTCAAGGGGCAAAAGCTCGTTTCGCTCGAAGACGCCTTCGAAATCGTCGAGAACGGCTCCCGGCACCATGGCCACGTCGACGCGGTGCTCAGTGCCATGAGACAGCTCGGTTTCGAAAAGCTCGTTGGCTCTCGACACTCACCAGAGCGGGATTTGGTCGTGGCCATGGTAGTCGCCCGGATCCTCGAACCGCAGTCGAAGCTGGCGACTAGCCTGTGGTGGCACACAACCACACTGCCCGAAATCCTGGGGGTGAGCGATGCCGACGAAGACGATCTCTATGCCGCCATGGACTGGGTTCTCAAACGCCAGGAGGTCATCGAAAAGAAACTCGCGGCGCGCCATCTCCAAAACGACGGCCTCGCGCTCTATGACCTAACCTCAAGCTACTTCGAGGGGGTGAGTTGTCCGCTGGCCAGGCTCGGATACAACCGTGACGGCAAGAAAGGCAAGCTGCAGGTCAACTACGGCCTGCTGACCAACGAACGCGGCATCCCCGTGTCGGTATCCGTCTTTGAGGGCAACACGGGCGATCCCAAAACGCTGTTGCCTCAGGTAGAAAATGCGCAAGAGCGGTTCGGCATCGAGCAGTTTGTGATGGTGGGCGACCGCGGAATGATCACCCAGACCCAGATCGACGAGTTACGGGAGATGGACGGTATCGACTGGATTACCGCTCTGCGTCCCGAACCGATTCGCAAGCTCATTAACGATGGGGTGATCCAGATGGGGCTATTCGACAGGCGGAACCTGTTTGAGTTGACGCACCCGGATTTTCCCAACGAGAGGCTGGTCGCTTGCCGCAATCCGGAGCTGGCCGAGAGGCGGCGTCACAAGCGTCGTGCTCTGCTCGAAGCAACCTGCAAGGAGCTGGAGAAGGTTTGTCGGATGGTCGAGCGGCGCCGTTTGCACGGCAAGGAGGACATCCGTGCTACGGTGAAAAAGCTCCTCAACAAGTACAAGGTCGGCAAGTACTATAGGCTCGACATCCGTGACGACGGTTTCGACTTCGAGCTAGACGAGACAACGATGGCTGCCGACGCCTCGCGCCTCGCCAACGGCAACTCTGAGCTCGCCAACAAACGGCTCCAGCGGTGGAAGCGACACATGGGGACGATCGCTAAGCAGTTCGGAGGGATTCGCCAACGGATCGGGCGGGGTCAGCTGCATGGTAAAGATAAAATCGGTGTGCGGGTAGGCAGAGTTCTCAACAAGTACAAAGTCGGCAAGCACTTCAAGCTGGACATTCGCGACGACCGCTTTAGCTTCGAAATCGACGACACAAAGGTCACTACGGAAGCTGCCCTTGACGGCATCTACGTGATCCGCACCAGTCTTGCTGAGCAGCGGATGAAAACCGACGACACAGTGCGCAGCTACAAGTTGCTGACCCAGGTCGAGAGGGCGTTTCGTTCCTTCAAGAGCATGGACCTAAAGGTGCGGCCGATTCGTCACCGGCGCGAAAACCGAGTCCGGGCGCACATCTTCTTGTGCATGCTGGCCTACTACGTCCTGTGGCACATGATGGAGGTTTGGCGCCCGCTAGTATTCTCTGACGAGGAGCAGCAGGCGAAGGCCGAGCGTGACCCCGTCGCTCCGGCGCAACGCTCCGACGCAGCCCTGCGCAAGATACACACCAAGAAGCTTGACGATGGGAGACCAGCTTCCAGCTTCCGCACGCTGCTGCGCCTTCTCAGCAACATCGTCCGAAACAAATGTCGGCGACCGGAAGCCGGACCCGACGAGCCCACCTTCGATGTCACGACAACTCCGGACTCGAAACAGCAGAGAGCCTACGACTTGCTCAAAGGTATCACCGTGTAGACAGAAGCCAGCACCATTGATTCCATCTATCTTATTGGATCAACACCGGATCTTGGCTTTTTCAGCAAGGAACTTCAGACTAGCGGGCGCCAAACCTCCATCATGTGCCACAGGACGTAGTAGGCCAGCATGCACAAGAAGATGTGCGCCCGGACTCGGTTTTCGCGCCGGTGACGAATCGGCCGCACCTTTAGGTCCATGCTCTTGAAGGAACGAAACGCCCTCTCGACCTGGGTCAGCAACTTGTAGCTGCGCACTGTGTCGTCGGTTTTCATCCGCTGCTCAGCAAGACTGGTGCGGATCACGTAGATGCCGTCAAGGGCAGCTTCCGTAGTGACCTTTGTGTCGTCGATTTCGAAGCTAAAGCGGTCGTCGCGAATGTCCAGCTTGAAGTGCTTGCCGACTTTGTACTTGTTGAGAACTCTGCCTACCCGCACACCGATTTTATCTTTACCATGCAGCTGGCCTCGCCCGATCCGTTGGCGAATCCGTTCCAACTGCTTAACGATCGTCCCCATGTGTCGCTTCCACCGCTGGAGCCGTTTGTTGGCGAGCTCAGAGTTGCCGTTGGCGAGGCGCGAGGCGTCGGCAGCCATCGTTGTCTCGTCTAGCTCGAAGTCGAAACCGTCGTCACGGATGTCGAGCCTATAGTACTTGCCGACCTTGTACTTGTTGAGGAGCTTTTTCACCGTAGCACGGATGTCCTCCTTGCCGTGCAAACGGCGCCGCTCGACCATCCGACAAACCTTCTCCAGCTCCTTGCAGGTTGCTTCGAGCAGAGCACGACGCTTGTGACGCCGCCTCTCGGCCAGCTCCGGATTGCGGCAAGCGACCAGCCTCTCGTTGGGAAAATCCGGGTGCGTCAACTCAAACAGGTTCCGCCTGTCGAATAGCCCCATCTGGATCACCCCATCGTTAATGAGCTTGCGAATCGGTTCGGGACGCAGAGCGGTAATCCAGTCGATACCGTCCATCTCCCGTAACTCGTCGATCTGGGTCTGGGTGATCATTCCGCGGTCGCCCACCATCACAAACTGCTCGATGCCGAACCGCTCTTGCGCATTTTCTACCTGAGGCAACAGCGTTTTGGGATCGCCCGTGTTGCCCTCAAAGACGGATACCGACACGGGGATGCCGCGTTCGTTGGTCAGCAGGCCGTAGTTGACCTGCAGCTTGCCTTTCTTGCCGTCACGGTTGTATCCGAGCCTGGCCAGCGGACAACTCACCCCCTCGAAGTAGCTTGAGGTTAGGTCATAGAGCGCGAGGCCGTCGTTTTGGAGATGGCGCGCCGCGAGTTTTTTTTCGATGACCTCCTGGCGTTTGAGAACCCAGTCCATAGCGGCATAGAGATCGTCTTCGCGGGCATCGCTCACCCCCAGGATTTCGGGCAGTGTGGTTGTGTGCCACCACAGGCTAGTCGCCAGCTTCGACTGCGGTTCGAGGATCCGGGCGACTACCATGGCCACGACCAAATCCCGCTCTGGTGAGTGTCGAGAGCCAACGAGCTTTTCGAAACCGAGCTGTCTCATGGCACTGAGCACCGCGTCGACGTGGCCATGGTGCCGGGAGCCGTTCTCGACGATTTCGAAGGCGTCTTCGAGCGAAACGAGCTTTTGCCCCTTGAGTATGCGTCGGATGGCATCGACCTGCTCGCTCGGCAGTTTGGACAGGTTGGCAAGTGTGCGCTTGCGCGGTTTCTTGCTCTTGGCATCCCGATAGGACTCACGGAGCAAAACGGCGGGTTTGGAGTTGCGGTTGGGCACGATATCGATATGCATGGCTACTATATACACTATATGGGCATATATAACAACAACAAATACAATAAAACATGGCTACTAATTGCAGGCAAAAATCACACCTCTAGCGCTGTAACTCCATGCGACTAAAGGTACTTTACCGAAGCGTGGGAGGGCTTACTGGGCAGAACTTCAGTCTAGCGGATCCGAAAGATACGTGGCATTAACAAGAGGAGCTCTTCTCGCGCTAGCGTGTCGACGAGGGCGATGCGTTCAAGGAACTCCGCCATCAGGCCTTCTCGCGGGCCGGCGAGTCCGACACGCAGGCGCGCTAGCAGGCTGCGGCGGCGTGGGTAGACGGCGATGCGCGCCTTCCCAAGATCGAGATGCGCTTTTTGGGCCGCTAGCCGAATGGCATCGTTGAGGCCGCCGAGTTCGTCCACGAGCCCGAGCCCACGCGCCTGCCGTCCAGTCCAAACGCGTCCTCGCCCGGCCGCGTCTGCTTGCTCGATCGTGAGATCTCTTCCCTCGGCCACGACCGGTAGAAACCGGCGCGAGTAGAACTCCTCCAGATAGCGCCGGTGCCACGCGCGCTGCTCCTCCGTAAAAGAGCGCAGCGGAGAGTTGATCCGGGCATTGCCTCCGAGGGCGATGATCTCGCGGTCGATGCCGAGACGATCGAGCAAACGCCTCACGACGAACTTTCCCCCGACCACGCCAATGGAGCCGGTCAGTGATGTTCCCTCCGCGACGACCGCACTCGCCGCCGCCGCGATGTAATAGCCGCCGGATGCCGCGATGTTCCCCATCGAAACGACGACAGGCTTTTCCTTCACGGTAAGCGAAAGCTCGCGGTGAATGGCATCGGAGGCGATAACGCCTCCTCCGGGGCTCTCGATCCGCAGGACGATCGCTCGTACCCGCGGATGGCGTCTGAGCTTTTGGAGCGCTTCGCGCAAGGTGTTGGCCGAAGCCGTCGACCGGCCGACTCCTGTCGTCAAGACCCCAACGGCATGGAGCACCGCCACTCGTGGACGCCGCCATCGTGCGACGCGCCCGAGCCAACCGGGCGACCCGTAGCGCGTATACTCGATCCGTTTCGTTCTTGGACCGAGCGCCTCTTCGAAAAGCGTGTCGCAAGAATCCTCGTAGCCGAGCTCGTCGACGAGACCTGCTCGTTTCGCATCCTGGGCCATATGAGGACCGGCGGCGACAGCCGCGGCGGCAGCATCCGTCGTCATACCGCGACCTTCGGCGATATGCCGGACGAATTGCTCGTTCATGTCCTCGAGGATGGATTTCATCTCTCGACGGTGCGGCTCCGACGAGCGGCGCTGCTCGAACATTTCGCCCGCGGATTTGAACTCACCCACCGCGTCGAGCTCGGGGCTCACTCCGAGCTCACCGAGCAAATCTTTGAAGAACAGCCCTTCGCTCGAGAGCGCTTGAAGTGACAGAGTCGCGCTCGGCGCGAGGACGATCGTCTCGCATGCGCAAGCCAAGAGGAACGTCACGTTCGAAGCGCCCTCGATAAAGGCCACGGTCGCCTTCCCTTGACTGCGCAACGCGCGAATGCCCCGGTGCAAGCTCTCCGCTTGTGACCAGCCGATCTCGATATCCGCAAGCTCGAGATAGAGCGCTCCGATGCGCTCATCCTCGCGCGCGCGGTCGAGAGCGCGCTCGACTTCGTAGAGCGACGCCCGCTCCGAACGCGCCCATGGAAACCTTCCGGGCAGCTCACTCACGCCATGTGCGATTCGAATTTCGAGAATTTTTAGTTTCATTCCGCGATCCGGGACCCTCCTTCATACAACAGACCGAGACCGCGAGTCCATTCGAACATCGCCGATGTTGGGAAAACCCCACAGCCCTCGAAGTCGGTTGTGGTTTGATCGGAAATCGTAGAAAATAATCCCGTTCCGACAAAATAGTCTCGATCATGGCAGCAACGAACCTCAAAGGGGCCGCCTCTCGCGTGCAGTGGATAGGCTCGCTCGATGCCGTCCCCTTAGCGCAAGTTCTTCGTCAGATCGCCGCCGAGGAACGAAGCGGCGATCTTCAAATCAATCTCGGCTCCGCCATCAAGAGCATTTATTTCGACCACGGATTTGTCATCTTCGCCGGAAGCAATTTGAAACGCGATCGTCTAGGCGAAAGCCTCATCCAAGCCGGACGGATCTCGCGGCACGAGTTCGCGCTCGCGAGCATGTTGATGAGAGGCAGCCGCCGCAAATTCGGACAGGCCCTCGTCAAAGCGGGCGTCATGTCCGAAGAGGAGCTCGGAAAGCATGTCGCTGCTCAAGTCAATCGGATCGTGATGTCGCTGTTCAAGTCCCCCGATGCGGTCTATAGCTTCGACGAGCGCGACACCGTGATCCCGATGGAGTTGATGGTCGGCTTGTCCATCTACCGCATCCTCCTCGAGGGCGTGCGGCACATGACGAACGGGAAGCTCCTCCTCACGGGCCTTCCGCCGCTCAACACAATGGTGCGGGTCGCGGAGCATCCTCCTTTCACTATCGATCCGCGGAAGCTGAAGCCGATCGAGCAAAGCGTTCTGCGCGGTGCCGGCAAAGGAGTCCCCCTTTCAGCGTTACTACAGCGCGGCGACAGCGAACGCGGCCTCGTGCTTAGAGCGTGCTACGGCTTGTACGCGGCGGGGCTTCTTGATCCCGCAGACGAAAACCGGCGCCGTCCTTTGAAAGTGCAGGAAGAGACGGGCGTCTTCGTGCTCTCCGAGATTCAGAGAAAGTTCGCGAAGATTCGAGCAACGAACGCTCAGCAGGAGATCCTGATGGAGTTCGATCGCCTGGACCGCGCCTCGGAAAAAGAGCTGCTGCACCTCGAAGGCCCGGCAAAAGAATCCGCTATCAAAAAAGCGTTCGAAGAGCGCCAATCCGAGTGGAAAAAAAAGCGCGCGATGGTGGAAGCGCAGCAGACGCTCGTCGCCAAAATCGACGTCATCCAGGAGCGGCTGCAAAAAGCCTACGACCGCATGCTCGAACAGCGCGAGCAAGCGAACGAGGACACCGAGCCCGAAACCGCTGCAGTACCGACGTTCGAAACACCGACCGAACAGCAACTGCCTCCGCTGAATGAAGAATTGTTCGAGGAAATGGGGATCGACCTCAGCTTGGACAACGAAGAGACTGCGTACGCTCTCGTCGACACGCAGCCACCCGAGCCGCCCGAGCCGCCCGAGCCATCCGGGCCATCCGGAGACGAAGCGTCCGCAGAGGAGAGCCTAGAGCGCGAGCCGGACGAACATGCCACCGTGGCTCGCTTGACTGGCGCAGCCCGCGCCGAGCGCGTGCGCCAGCTCCTCCGCGACGTCAAGCTGCACTTTCAAGTACGTGACTGGGAGCACGCCGTCTCGCTCCTGTACGAGCTCGTGGAGCTCGAGCCCGAAGCAGCACAACATCACGGGATGCTCGGCCGCGCGATGGCGCGCCACCCCGTCATGAGAAAGGATGCTGAACGCCACTTCATCGAAGCGCTTCGGCTCGCGCCCCAGAACGCGGACCTCCACTTCTCGCTCGGGCTGTACTACAAATCCTTCGCGATGCACTCACGGGCACAGAACGAGTTCCGCACGGCACTGCGTATTCGTCCCCAGCATGAAGGAGCACGAAAACAATTGAGCTCGGGGCCGGGCGGCAAGAAAGACCCGCTACGCGACATGTTCAAGAAAATCTTCGGTTGATTCGGCCAACGAAGGCTCCCGCGCGAAAGAGAATCTCATTGAAACCTCGCGACGAACTTCGTGGTTACCACCCATCCTGCACTTAAAGCAGCACTTTACTAGATTGGCGTTAACTGTATTTTGGGCGCGACCGATCCGTCAGCAATATCGCCGTTTTATACCTTTTCTAATTATTCTTATAGAAGATACTCCCAAAACATGCTCCGTCCCTAAATCCCACCCGCTCAGAGGCTTCCCCCTACATTTAGTGGGTCCGATAGAGCAACAGCGCAAAATCTAGTATTTTTTTCTTGACAGCGAATCCCGGCTCCGCTTATAAAACTATTTCCAAGGCTCGCTCAGAAAGAACACTAGGTAGTCGGAATTGCTGGCCTCGGCTGGCAGCTCAATACGCCCTCGTTTTGTCTTTTGGGACGTTCGAGGGAGCGTGGATGGTATTCGCTGAACATGAGCCAGTTATTAGATTTCTAGAAGGTTTCGGCGATAAGCCAGGCAAAAGTAGAACAGCGGAACGAGCGCCGTGAGTCGGTGTCTCGGAAATCGGGTTCTTTCTCGCGACCGGAGGGCTCAGGATGGCGACGACGAAAAAAGATATTTCTTTGGTGTTAGACTCAGAAACGATGGAGAGCAGTGCCTCGCTCGGAAAACCCGGACATAACGATATGACCACGAGCTCGAACGGTCAGGACACCGTCAAGAAGCGATCGAAAGCGCTTCGATTCGAGCGGGTCTTCACCGAGAAAGGCGTCTCTCCCTACGACACCATCGAATGGGACATCCGAGACGCTGTCATCACTGACGAAAAAGGCGGCATAGTCTTCGAGCAGAAGAGCGTCGAAGTCCCGAAGAGCTGGTCGCAAATGGCGACCAACATCGTCGCGTCGAAATATTTTCATGGCCCGCTCGACACGGACGAGCGCGAGAACAGCGCGCGTCAACTCATCGGACGCGTCGTCGACACGATGACGCGTTGGGGACGAGAAGGCGGCTATTTTGCCAGCGAGGACGATACGGAAACGTTCCGGGACGAGCTCACATTCCTGCTCTTGAACCAACACGCCTCGTTCAACTCCCCCGTGTGGTTCAACTGCGGCATCGAGTCGAAACCCCAATGCTCCGCGTGCTTCATCAACTCCGTCGACGACACGATGCACTCCATCCTGAACCTCGCGAAAACAGAGGGCATGTTGTTCAAATGGGGCTCGGGAACGGGCTCGAACCTCTCGACCATTCGAAGCTCCAAAGAAAGCCTCTCCGGCGGCGGCATCGCTAGCGGCCCGGTCTCCTTCATGAAAGGCTATGACGCTTTCGCCGGCGTCATCCGGAGCGGCGGCAAGACGCGGCGCGCGGCAAAGATGGTGATCTTGAACATCGACCATCCAGACATCATGGAGTTCATCGAGTGCAAGCTCCGTGAAGAGCACAAAGCCTGGGCTTTAATCGATGCCGGTTATGACGGTTCCTTCAACGGTGAAGCCTACGCGTCGGTCTTCTACCAGAATGCCAATCACAGCGTGCGTGTAACCGACGATTTCATGCAAGCCGTCGAGCAGGACAACGAATGGTCGACGCGGTCCGTAAGAACAGGTGAAACTCACAGCACCTACCGCGCGCGAGACCTACTTCACAAAATCGCGGAATCCACGTATGTCTGCGGGGATCCGGGCATGCAGTACGACACCACCATCAACCGGTGGCACACGTCGAAGAATAGCGGACGCATCAACGCGTCCAATCCTTGCTCCGAGTACATGTATCTCGACGATAGCGCGTGTAATCTCGCGTCCCTCAACCTCATGAAGTTCGTGGCGTCCGACGGGCAGTTCGACGTCAAAGCGTTCCAGAAGGCGGTCGATGTCGTCATCAGCGCGATGGAGATCATCGTCAGCAATGCGAGCTACCCCACGCCGACGATCGGTCGCAATTCGCAAGACTATCGTCCTCTCGGGATTGGCTATGCCAACCTCGGCGCTCTTTTGATGTATCAGGGCATTCCGTACGACGACGAGAAGGGCCGTGACACCGCCGCTACCATCACGGCGGTGATGACGGGACAGGCCTATCGTCAGTCTTCACTCATCGCCGCCAATCTCGGCCCGTTCGAAGGCTACAGCGAAAACCGCGAGCCCATGAACGAGGTCATGAAGATGCATCGGGACGCGGTCGAGGCCATCGATCCCGGTCGCGTCCAGCCGGATCTCTACCGCGCCGCCGTCGATACGTGGAACGAGGCAGTGCAGTTCGGCGAAGAGCACGGTCACCGGAACGGACAAGCTTCCGTCCTTGCTCCGACTGGCACGATCGGACTTATGATGGATTGCGATACGACAGGCGTCGAGCCGGATCTCGCGCTCGTCAAGTACAAGAAGCTCGTCGGCGGCGGGCTGATGAAGATCGTCAATCAGACGGTGCCTTCGGCACTGGCGCGGCTCGGCTATCAGGAAAACGAAGTCGACGCGATAGTAGATTACGTGCACCAGAACGGATTCATCGAGGGTGCGCCGCTCTTGCGCGATGAGCACCTGCCGGTTTTCGACTGCGCGGTACAGTCGCCCGGCGGCAAACGCTTTATCCACTATATGGGTCACGTCAAGATGATGTCGGCCGTTCAGCCGTTTCTCTCGGGCGCGATCTCGAAGACGGTCAACATGCCGAAAGAGTCCACTATCGACGAGATCATGCAGACGTATATCGAGGCGTGGAAGATCGGCTTGAAATCAATCGCGATTTATCGGGACAGCAGCAAGCGGACGCAGCCCCTGAACACTTCGGGGCAAACTGGCGTGGCCAGCGACGTCCCTCAGGCCGCTCGACCCGTGCAGCGCAAGCTTCCCGTCGAGCGACAGGCCATTACGCACAAGTTCAGCATAGCGGGGCACGAGGGCTACATCACGGTCGGCATGTACGACGACGGCTCGCCAGGTGAGATCTTCATAAACATGTCGAAGGAAGGCTCGGCAGTGTCGGGCTTGATGGACGCTTTCGCCCGCGCCATCTCCTATGCGCTCCAATACGGTGTGCCGCTCGAAGTGCTCGTCGACAAGTTCGCTCATACGCGTTTCGAGCCCTCGGGATTCACCGGGAACGATCAAATCCCCTACGCGAAGTCCATTACGGATTATCTCTTCCGGTGGCTGGCGTCGAAGTTCTATTCGCCGGATAAGCTCGCACAAGCCGGCGTTCTCGAGGAGACCCGCACGATCGCGACTGGAGGCCCGCTTAATCCCGATCCCGTCTCGGAGTCGGCCGCCACCCCCGCCGCGAGACCGGAGTCGGAATCGGGAGCCCCGGATTCGATGCCTTCGATGCCGCCCTTGTTTGAGCCGCCCTTATTTGAGGATGCTCCACCGTGCTCCACCTGCGGCTCGATCATGGTTCGCAACGGAAGCTGCTACAAATGCCTCAACTGCGGCACGACCAGCGGCTGCTCGTAAACCGCCTGCTCGTAAAGAGCCTCCGAAAGCCGCACGCCCGTCTCGCCAGCCGAGATCTGAGCCAACCGAGATTTAAGATAGACTCTCGCTAGCCATGACGACCGTCTACGATTTCGAGCCACTGCCACCCGAGTTCGACTGTCTTGCCATCGATCCCGCGCCCCTCACGCTCACGGAAGACGAGCTTTTGCGCATGTACCGAGCCATGCGGCTCGCGCGCATTTTCGAGACACGGCTGGCCTCCTTGTACCGCCAGGGCAAGATCATCGGCGCCGTCTATCTTGGCACCGGACAAGAGGCGATCGCGACAGGCGTCGTTTCGTTGATGGACAGAAACGACATCGTCAGCACCGTCTCGCGCAGCTTGGCGGCCTGGTTTTACCGCGGAGTGGAGCCGAAGCACGTCGTCGCCCGCTGGTTCGGCAAAGACGTGCCCCCATCGCACGGCCGTGACTTGGGCTTGTTCCTCGCCGACCTTGAAACTTATGGCATCGCGCCCTATCACAACGGCTCGATGGCCTCCTGGATCCCGTCCGGGGCGGGCTTCGCTTTGGCGTTCAAGATGAAGCGCCAGCCGAACGTCTACATCGCCTTCACGGGGGATGGCGCAACGAGCCCGGGCGATTTCTACGAAGGACTGAATCTCGCATCGATTCACAAACTGCCGCTCGTCATCATCATCGAGAACAATCAGTTCGCCTATTCCACCCCGATCCACAAGCAGATGCCCGTCAAGCGCGTCTCGGACCGCGGCCCCGCATTCAACCTGTACACGGACGTCGCTTTCGGAAACGACGTCTTCAACGTCATCCGGCACGCGAAAAAAGCGATCGACCACGCCCGCAGCGGCCAGGGCCCAGCTCTTCTGGAGTTTCTCACTTTCCGCCGGCGCGGCCACGGCGAGCATGACGACGCGTCTTATGTCTCGCAGAAGGCCCGAGAATACTGGGAGGCGCGCGACCCCATCAAGCTGTACGAAGAATACCTTCTCGGTAAAGGCGGTCTGACGCGGACCGCGCTCGAGGCTATCGAAACCGAGTGCACCGTCATCGTCGACGATGCGGTCCACTACGCCGATTCTCTGCCTTTTCCTAAGCCGGAGTCAGCGACGACTCGGTTGTTCGCGCCGCGATAGCTCCGAGCGCAGCGAGCGCCAACTCGTCGGTCACTTCGTGGATGGTGACGCGGCGAAACGTGTTGCGAAGAGGCTCTGGCGAGACAACGCCCACGCGGAGGTAGTTGCTCGTGAGCCCGGTCCAAAGGCCGCTCGGGTCCTGCTGCTCGAACAGCACCTCGACGTCCTCTCCAAGGTAGCGGCTCGCGAAGGCCCGGCGTTTCGCGACTGAGAGCTCCCGGAGCGCCCGACTTCGCGCCTTGATCACATCTGGCCGTACATGTCCGTCGAGACGGGCGGCCTTCGTGCCATAGCGCTTCGAATAGCTGAAGACGTGGAAATAAGCGAACGGCAGCGCTTCGAGATAGCGATAAGTCTCCTCGAACATCGCATCCGTTTCTCCCGGGAAACCGACAATGATGTCGGTACCGAGCCCTATATCTGGAACGGTTGCGGCGATGAAGTCGACGAATTCTTTATATTCCTCGGGCGTGTAGCGGCGGTTCATCCTCTCGAGAACGGGCGCTTGTGCACTCTGGATGGGGATATGCAGATATTCGCAGAGCTTGTCCGAGCGCGCCATGTGCTCGACGAGCGAGCGCTCGATCGTCGTGGGCTCGATCGAGGTGATCCGAATGCGCTTCAGCTCCTCGATCTCCTCGAGTTTTCGGATCATATCCGCGAAGCTCGTCCCCGCCTGGTGATAGCGGCCGATATTCACGCCCGTGAGAACGAGCTCCTGATAGCCGCGCGCGGCGAGCTCTCGCGCCTCCCTGAGGAGATCGGTCAGATCGCGGCTGCGCTCGCGACCTCGAGTGAACGGAATGATGCAAAACGAGCAGAAAAAGTCGCACCCATCCTGTACTTTCAGATTTGCGCGCGTCGTGTGATACACGCCAGTCCCGGGGACTTCGAAATCTCCGTCATCAATCAGGTTCGAATGAAGCACGACTGGCTCGTGGAGCTTGCGCGGATTCTCGATGAAACTAAGGAACTTGTTCTTGTACTCGGTGCCAACGATCATGTCGATGCCGTCGATCGCGCGCAACGCCTCGAGCCCCACCTGGGCATAGCAGCCCGTCACGACCACGAACGCCTCGGGCTGACGACGCAGCGTTTGGCGAATGGCGCGTCGGCATGCAGCCTCGCCCCGCTCCGTGACAGAGCACGTATTGATGACGACGACGTCAGCCGGCTGGCCCCATTCGACGACGTCATAGCCCTTGTCTTGGAACGCTCCTGCGAGCGACGCCGCTTCGGTTTGATTCAAACGACAGCCAAGCGAATGAAAAGAAGCCGTGGACACCCCTATCTCCTTGAATCGAAAAGTATATCAGGTTCCGCAATCCGAGTGGCTGCCTGCTACCTGCTGCCAAGCGCCGACAAGGAAGCAGGTAGCTGGAAGCAGGTAGCTACTCGGATCGCGGGTAGGGTCCGGCGCCAGATCCTGTCAGAGCTTCGACCAAGACTTCCGCTTGCTCGGCGCTGGGCTCGCCCCGCGCCCGCCGCACGAGCGCCAACAGAATGTGGCACCGCTCGCACGCCTCGACGTGCTCATGCACCAGGAATCCCGGCATACCGTCCTGGAATAAAGCCGCAAGCTCGAACGCAGTGTAATGCAAGACTTCCATAACCGGTGTTCTCCTATGCTCACAGGAATAGACGAACGAATCCGGCTCTTTCTCGGCTAGAGGTTCGGATTTTTCATGATTTTTCGGATTTCTTCCTGATCCGCCGACGCCGGAAGACCCCATCCCTCCTGGTAGCCGAAATGCTCGCGCACGCTCTTCGTCCGGAGGCGGTCGTCGACGATGTCGAGCTGGTTGGTGGTGACGAAGGACGGGTGGGGATGGCCGCACGCTCTCGACAGCAGAAGAATCTCCTTTCTGAGCGTCACGAGATAGTTGGCAAGCCTCGCGCCCTTCGAGTGGACATCGAGCCCCCGCATGAGCCAGGCGCTCTGCGTTGCCACCCCCGTCGGACAATGCCCCGTGTGGCAACGCTGGGCCTGGATGCAGCCAACAGCAAGCATGGCCTCCCGCGCCACGTTGACCATGTCGCAGCCGAGCGCGAAAGCGAAAAGGGACGACTCGGGAAAACCGAGGCGGCCCGAGCCGATGAACAAGATCTTCTCGGCGATCGAAGCCTCTTTGAAAACGCGATAGACCTCGGCAAAGGCGACTTTAAAAGGTAGCGCGACATGGTCGGCGAAGACGAGCGGGGCCGCGCCCGTGCCGCCTTCACCGCCATCGACCGTCGCGAAGTCGACTCCTCGCTCCGTCGAAACCATTTGATGAGCGAGACGCGTCCAAAAGCTCGTGTCACCTACAGCCGATTTGATACCCACGGGAAGCCCGGTAGCATCCGCGAGCTTTTCGACGAAGTCGAGCAGCTCGTCTTCGTCGCGGAACGTCGTGTGGGACGAGGGACTCACGCAGTCCTTCCCCATCGGGATCCCGCGAATCGCCGAGATCTCCGGCGTCACCTTCGCGGCCGGAAGAACCCCGCCCATCCCGGGCTTCGCGCCTTGACTGAGCTTGATCTCGATCGCACGTACGTCGTGGCCGTCCACAGTCTCGCGGAAACGCGAAATGTCAAAACCACCATTCGCCGCGCGGCAGCCGAAATAGCCCGACCCGATTTGCCAGATGAGAGCGCCGCCGTGATCGTGATAGGGCGCGATCCCGCCTTCTCCCGTGTTGTGCAAGCAACCCGCTAGCGCCGCGCCACGGTTCATCGCGCCGACGGCCCGCGCGCTCAACGAGCCGAAACTCATTCCCGAAATGTTGACGACCGAGTCGGGTCGAAAGGCCTTCGCCCGCTCGCGAGCTCCGCCGAGGATTTTGGCCGCAGGCAATGCATAGGTCTCCGAATAGGCGTCGTCCCCTCTCCCCGGTGACGGCAGCGGGAAGGCCGAATGCCGGATGATCAGATAGTTGGGCGAGGTTTCGAGATCGTGATCGGTGCCGAAGCCGAAATAGTTGTTCTGCTTCTTCGCCGACGCGTAGACCCACCTGCGCTCGTCCCGGCTGAAGGGCTTCTCTTCGTTGTTGCTCGTGACGATGTATTGCCTGAGCTCCGGACCGACGGCCTCGAACATGTATCGAAAATGTCCGATGACCGGAAAGTTTCGCAGGATCGCGTGCTCACGCTGCACGAGGTCGTAAGCGACGACAGCGAGCACCACGAGCGCGAGGCCGAGGAGGATCCACATTTTCTCTGTCCTTTCCGCGAGATTTCGACGGCAAGTCGATGCGAGGTCACACGACCATTCTACCGCCGTCGTGCCTGCCTCTGGTATGCTCTCGCCCGGTGAGGTAAAGGTTCCTGTGAAGAGCCATCCGGGTGTCACGGGCGCCCTCGCGCTCGGGGCGCTCACGCTCGTCATCCTTCAAGTTCTCTCCGAGCAGCAAGCTCTCGACTTCCTCACCGTCATCCTCGTCGCCGCGGCTTCCGTCTATATCGGCGCGGCCCTCGCCGGCGACAACCGAAGCACGCTCGCGCTAGAGACAACCGCAGGGCTCACCTTCATCGTTGTGGCACTCGCGGGGCGCTGGTACGCTTCGGCGGTCCTCGCTTGGGGTTATCTGGCGCACGGCGCTTGGGACATCCTGCACCACCGCAAAATCACGGGCGCGAATACCGGAAAAACCTATCCTGTTCTCTGCTGGGTCTACGACTGGATCATTGCAGCCGTGATTCTCATCCGATATTGAACTCGTGCTCAAACGAAGCGCGGGGCTTTTGATGTATCGCACGAGCGGAAGCGGAAAGCTCGAGCTCTTGCTCGTACACCCCGGGGGGCCCTTCTTTCGTAACAAAGACGACGGTGCGTGGACGATCCCCAAAGGCGAGTTCGAAGCGGACGAGGACCCGCTCGAGACTGCCCGACGCGAATTTGCCGAGGAGACCGGGCTCACCGTACCGGAGACCGGCTACGCGTGTCTCGGAGAGGTCCAACAAAAAGGAGGAAAGCGCGTTTTGGCCTGGGCGTTCGAGGGCGACGGCGACCCCGACGCGATGGCCTCGAACACGTTCGAGATCGAGTGGCCGCCCCGCTCGGGCCGCAAGCAGTCGTTTCCCGAGATCGATCGCGCGGCGTTTTTCACGGCCGAGACGGCCCGGATCAAATTGAACCCTGCACAGGCGGCATTCGTGGACCGCCTCGTAGAGAAACTCCAAGGAGGCTGACATGAAGGTAGGCTCGTTTCTGGCTCTCTTTCTGGCCGGCGTGCTCGAGGCGCAGATGGCCGCCTACGACGCGCTCGTCGCGATCCACGGCGAGATCGAGGATGCCTCCACCGCCAAGTCGGTATCCGAACTCGAGACCCGTCTCGCGGCCATCGACATTTCGCGCTGGGAGCGATCGGAGAAAGTCGACTATCTGCTCGTGCGCGCCCGCCTCGCGGGCAAAGACTTCGAGTTGCGGGTCATGCGCCCACGCTCTCGCGACCCGCTCCACTACATCGACCGCATCCGGAGAGCCGCGTATGAGGACGTTCCCGTTTCTGACGTCACGGCATTTCGAGACCGGCTCAGTGGTGTGCGGAAAACTATCGCCGAAGCGCGCGTCGAGCTTACCGAGCCCTCCGCCGAGCTCACACGGCCCGCCATCCGCCATCTCGAGCAGCATGACGGCGTGGGCCAGGGTGAGCCGGTTCGCCACCCACAGCCGGCTGGCATCATCGGCTGGTACCGCGATCTCGAAACGCGCGTGTCGAGCGATCAGCCCGAGCTCGCTGCCGACGTGAACGAAACCCTCGAGGAAGTGGTGGGTTTCCGCGATTGGCTCGAGGAGAGGCTCCCGTCGATGACCGCGCCTGCTTGGATAGATCTCGAAGACTACGCCTGGTACTTGAAAAACGTCCGGCTTCTTCCTTATTCGGTCGAGGATGTGCGCCGTATCTCACTCTCGAGAATCTCCGCTCCCGAGACCACCTGGCACGTGTAGAGCTCCGCCGTCGAGGCTCGCAGCTCGGCAGCAAAGGAGCTCTTTTGTTCCTTGTCGACGAGCGCTACGGCGCAACCACCGAACCCGGCCCCGGTCATCCGGGCTCCACGGCAGCCTGGATGGCTTCGTGCATACCCGACCACACGATCGAGATCTGGGCTCGAGACCTCGTAGAGTTCGCACAAGCTCTTGTGAGAGTCCGCCATCAACCCATCAAGGCTTTCGATGTCGCCCCGGCGGAGCGCCTGCGCCATCTCGAGGGTCCTTCCGTTCTCCCGAATCACGTGGAGCGCGCGGCGGTACGTCGTCTCGTCCATCGCGGATCGAGCGGTGTCGAGAAGCTCGACGCTCACGTCGCGGAGCGCGCGCGTCGACGCCGCTTGGTGACGCACCGCTGCAACGGCGGCTTCGCGGCTCAAGTGAACGTCGTGACGCGGGGAAAAACTCACGACGCGACAGCGGCCCCGCTCCGGCTCCGAGAGGAGAAGCGGATGCGCGCTTTCGGGCGAGGGGCCGTTCTCGTCGACGAGCGAGGGGTAGTCGTTGTCAAAAACAAAAACGTGCTCATATTCGGGATTGCGAGCGCCGGACGCACGCCGATTCCCGGGACAGATATAGCACTCCGGGTCGTAGGAAGACGTAGACGAGCGGTTTTTCTCGTTCGCTGGCCGAGCCAGGGACGCTTCAGCCGCCCCGGAGAGCACAAGACCCACTCATCCAGTAGTGGGTTGTATCGCTTCTCGGACATCCGCGAGAGCGTAAACGATCCTGTTCGAACAGGACAAGCGCGCCAGCTTTAACGCTATCTGCGCTAGTTGCTACTCTAAAGAACACCCCCGAGAGCTCGAGGGAGAACTGCGAATGCGGCTTGTCACGCGAGGAAACATGGATGGTCTCACCTGCGCGGTGCTGATCGACCATGCCGAACGTCTCGATGGCATCGAGCTCATCCACCCTCAGGACATCACGGATGACAAGTTCGAAGTCAAGCAAGGCGATATTCTTGCGAACCTCCCGTATCACCCAACCTGTCTCAAGTGGTTTGACCACCACTCGGCCACGCGGACCTACGACAAACCACCGACGCTTTTCGACGGCAAATACGGGCTCGCGCCGAGCACCGCGCGCCTCGTCTATGACTACTACGTCGCTGACAATCCGGGCTTCAAGCTCCACGACGAACTCGTAAAGGCAACCGATCGCTATGACAGCGCGCAAGTCACCATCGAAGACGTCACGAATCCGGAGGGCTATATCCTGCTGGGATTCACGACGGATCCCCGCACCGGACTCGGGAGCTTCAAAGACTATTTCATGAAGCTCGTCGAGACCTTCCAAGAAGGAACCATCGAAGACGTGTTGGAGCTGCCGGAAGTGAAAGAGCGCGCGCGGCGCATCGCAGACGAGCGGGAGAAATTTCTGGCGGTGGTCAAGCAACAATCCCGTTTGGAAGGCCGCGTGATCGTGACCGATTTGCGTGACGTCGAGGGGTTGCCAGTCGGCAATCGCTTCCTCATCTACACTTTGTTTCCCGAGGCCAACGTTTCCATCCGCATTGCCTGGGGCCCGGAACGCAAGTTCGTCGTGGCAACGGTCGGCCACAGCATCTTCAATCGCACTTGCCCCGTGCACGTGGGCGGTCTCATGTCGCGATATGGAGGCGGAGGTCACCGAGGCGCTGGTGCTACGCCATTGTCGGCGGACAATGCCGACGAGCTCATCGGCGAGCTCATCGTGAAGCTCAACGAAACGCCGGTCAGCGCCTGACCTTGAGCGTCAGGCCATCCACGGCTTCTACGCGTACCGTCTCCCCTTGCGGAACCTCCTGCTCTCCGCGGGCAAGCTCCGCCATCCACAGTTCTCCTCGCAGCTTGACATAGCCTCGCGGGGCGAGCGGCTCCTCGGTCACAGCCTTCTCCCCGAGCATCCACATGTGGGCCTCACGTTCCTTGAAGTCGTAATGCGGCTTTAGTATCGGATAGAAGAGGACGTCTTTGACGAGCCAACCCATGAAAACGAGCACAGAAGCGAAGAGCGACAGCGAGAGCCAATGATGCGCGCCGGCAAGGAGCGCAATGAGAACGCCCCAACCTGGAATCTGGAGCAGCCAATAGCGCCAAAAGACGGTCAATGCACTTTGTACTTTGGCGGCGGGGGCGGCTCACCTGGCTCGAAAGGCTCCGGGGGAACGTCGATGACGGGGCCCACTTCGCTGGGAAACCCCACACCCGCGACGTCGACGTGAACGCGATTCTCGTCGATCGCCTTTCGCAACCGGTTCATCGAGACATTCTTAACGACGTCGCGAAACACCGGCACCAAGAGAAGAAAGCCGAACGCGTCCGTCAGTATTCCTGGGGTGATGAGCAAGGCTCCCGCGACGAGAATCATGACGCCGTCGGCGAGCGAGCCAGCGGGAAGCTCGCCGCGCGCCATTTGGTCCTGAGCGCGGCCGAGAACGGCGAGTCCCTGTCGACGTGCGAGAGAGGCGCCCACGACACCCGTAACAGCGATCAGGCCGAGCGTGGGGAGGGTGCCGAGATGACTCCCGACCTCGAGAAGCAGCGCGAGCTCGATCGCCGGAACGAGGATGAAGAGCAAAAGGAGCATTCCCATGCCCCTATTATAGGAACGCTCGACGTCGTAACGAAATGAATCTCACGGTTCCGCGATCCGAGTCGCTACCGGCTTTCAGCTACCTGCTTCCTGGTCCTGCCACCAGCTACCACCAGCCGAGCGCGGCTAGAAACAGGAGCTCGCCTTATCCCAAATGGCCCAAACGGATGCAAGCCTTTGAGTTCTATGCTAGTCTCAGCGCCGCTCGACGAAAGGAGACCACCCCTTTGCTTGCTCCCTATTTCCTCCTCAAACTCCCGCTAACGGTATCCGCCACCTCGCACGCGGAAGCTTCTCTGCCGAGCGACCCACTAAAAAAGCACTTCGCGACCGGAGACCCGCGGTTTCGGCGCGGCGGGGCGCTTCATCAAAATGGCGGGATTGGCCAAGGACGGCGACGCGAGCGTCGTCGTGTTCTCTGAAGGCTTGAGGCGGCGCTGATTATGGAAACCTACTCTTTGTCGCTGCTTTCGCTGGCCCCCGTGTTCACGGTCGCGCTCTTTCTCGTCATTCTTCGATGGCCGGCGAGCCGCGCCATGCCGCTCTCCTACCTCGTGGCCGCAGGGCTCGCGCTCTTCGTGTGGAACGTCCCGGGCACTCAAGTGGCCGCGGCAACGATCAACGGCCTCATAGTCGCCGGCACGCTCCTGTACATCATCTTTGGCGCAATCCTGCTCTTGAACACGCTCCAGGAAAGCGGCGCGCTCCGCACCATCCGTCGCGGTTTTACTGACATCACGCCCGACCGCCGGATTCAAGTCATCATCATCGCGTGGCTCTTCGGCTCTTTCATCGAGGGGTCAGCCGGCTTCGGAACACCGGCGGCCGTCGCCGTGCCCCTTCTTGTCGGACTCGGCTTTCCCGCGCTCGCCGCTGTCGTCGCGGGCATGCTCATCCAGAGCACGCCCGTGTCCTTCGGCGCGGCGGGCACCCCGATCCTCGTCGGCGTGAACACCGGCCTGAGCGGCGCCGAGAACGCCGAAGCGTTCGCTGCCGCGGGCGGCTTTCACGAATGGGCCGACTTTCTGGCGATGATCGGCACGAAGGTGGCTTTTCTGCACGCTATCGCGGGAACGCTCGTCCCGCTCATCGTGCTCGGTTTCGTGACGCGGTTTTTCGGAGAGAACCGGTCGTTTGCGGACGGTCTCAGGGTCTGGCGCTTCGCTCTTTTCGCAGCGTTCGCGATGACCATTCCGTACATCATCGTCGCGAATCTCCTCGGGCCCGAATTTCCTGCGCTTCTCGGCGGGCTCATCGGACTCGCTATCGTCGTCACGGCGGCCAAGCGAGGCCTCTTCATGCCGGATCCCTCGGATTACTGGGACTTTCCCGACAAGGACAAGTGGGATCCGGAATGGTCGGGGACCATCGAGATCCGCGACGACAGCACCAAAACCACGATGAGCTCCCTGATGGCGTGGGCGCCTTATGGCCTGGTCGGGCTGCTCCTCGTGCTGACGCGGCTTCGGGCCCTGCCGTTTTTCGGCTGGCTCAACGCGTGGTCGGTGCGGTGGCCGGAGATCCTCGGCTCGTCCATCACGGCGAGCTTCCAGCCGCTCTTCTTGCCCGGGACCGTTTTCATCGTGGTGTCGCTGACCACGTTCCTCCTCCACCGGGTCGACACTGCTTCTTACGCGAAAGCTTGGTCGAGCTCGATCAAAACGACAGCCGCGGCCTCCATAGCACTCGTCTTCACCGTCCCGATGGTGCAGGTCTTCATCAATAGCGGCGGCGGAGCGGCCGGTTTCGATCGGATGCCCATTGCGCTCGCGGACGGCGTCGCGTCCCTCGCGGGGAGCGCCTGGCCGATTTTCGCGCCTTTCATCGGTGGCCTCGGCGCCTTTGTCGCGGGGAGCAACACGGTGAGCAACATGATGTTCTCGCTGTTCCAATTCGGCGTCGGCGAGCGCATCGGTGTGGACCCGAGCTGGATGGTGGCGCTTCAAGCCGTCGGAGGCGCCGCGGGGAACATGATCTGCGTCCACAACGTCGTGGCCGCCTCCGCGGTCGTCGGGCTCTTGGGAAAAGAAGGGACCGTCATCCGCATGACGATCCTTCCGTTCGTGTACTACGCGCTCCTTCCTGGATCCATCGGTTACATCATCGTCTGGTACGCGGATAAAGGCCTCGTGAACGCAGGCACGGTGCTCGTCGCCGCCATCATCGCCTTCGCCGGCTACTTCGTCTCGTCCCAGCTTCGACAGAGTCACTCGTGAGAATCGCCCTTTCGTTGTTGGTCCTCGGGCTCGCGGCCAGCTCGAGCGGACAGTCGCTCCAGGACGAGACCGTGTCTCGCCTCGCGGAATATCTTCGCATCGACACGATCAACCCTCCGGGGAACGAAACGAACGCCGTCGACTTCTTCGCGAAGCTTCTCGAAACCGAGGGCATCCCCTACGAATCAGCGGAGTCCGCACCGGGACGCGGAAACCTCTGGGCCCGGCTCGGCGGCGGCGACGAGCCCGCTTTGATTCTTCTCAATCACACGGACGTCGTGCCCGCAGACGAAAGCTACTGGACGACGGATCCGCTCTCGGGCGAGCTCCGCGACGGATATCTCTGGGGACGCGGTGCGCTCGACATGAAGGGCACCGGGATGCTGCAGTTCCAAGCCTTCGTCGCGCTCCATCGTGCGGGAAAACCCCTCAATCGAGACGTGATCTTCATGGCGACCGCGGACGAAGAAGCCGGAGGCTTCTATGGAGCGGGGTGGCTCGTCGAGAATCGTCCGGGTCTTTTCGAAGGGGTGGGCTTTCTGCTCAATGAGGGTGGCGGTGGAAGCCGCAGCGGCGACACCGTCAGTTTCGGGATCGAAGTGACCCAAAAAGGCCTCTCCTGCCATTTCAGTGGATCCTCTTGAGGGTGAGACCGCCACAGTTTAGGTAGACGAGACTGATGAGAGCTTCGGCAGAGTGGAGTCCAAAGCTGCGGTGGCTCAGCAGCCGGATTTTGTTGTTCATTCCTTCGAGTCGGCCGTTGCTGAGTCTCCACGTGACCCACGCGATGACGCCATCGAAGTGGCTGCGGGTCATCTTCGCCGCGCGTTTGACGGGCTCTATCCTTGAGCTCATAGCGCGCCGCAGCCATCCTCGGAGAAACTTCTTGGCCCATGTCTCGGTTTTGTAGGTGTAGAGGTCCATGAAGTCGTCGCGCAGAAGCATGGCGCGGTAGAGGCGACGATTAGCTCGCACCTGCTCGCGGAGCACCCGTTTGTCTTTCGCGCTGCGGTTGTGTTTGGCCTTGAGAAGGGGAAACTTGGTGTTCTTGAGGTTGCGCCGGGCAGTCCCTTTGAGCTCGCGCACCAGCTCGCGCCGGGTCTTATCCACGGCCTCGTTCAGATGCTTGACGATGTGGAAGCGGTCAAAGATCACCCGTGCCTGAGGAGCCTTTTTGCCGACGACAGTTATGTACGGCTCCCACATGTCCATGCTGACCGCTTCGAGCTCCGCGGCTCTTTGTGGTCCGAGCTTGCGGAAAAACCGCAGCAGCGTCTTGGCCTTGCGCTCCTTTCCCGCCCAGACGACCCGGCCGCTGAGATGGTCTATTACCACTGTTAAGTACTTGTGGCGTTTGCGGTAGCTGATCTCGTCCATCCCAATCACCCGCAATCCATCGAGCTCGCGCCGCTCATCCCGCTGCTCGGCAACCACTCGCTGGATGATCCGTCGCACCGAACGCCACGTCACTCGGAAATAGTTCGCTACGGCGCTGACGTCCGGTTCTGGTCGTTCAGACCTTGCTCACGACTGAGTTCTCTTCGAAGCCTGGAAGGGCGTTTTCCATAGCCTCCACTAATCGAGCCCCCCCTTCCTTATTCCATATGAATTAATCTTTCTTGTATATATATCAGGAGGGGCCTGTGGGCGCTCGTGGGAAACGCGAAGCGTTTTCCAAGCGATTGTGGAAAACGCCGCTCCACGTTTGTACGTGCTCACAACCTTTCCCTAAACGCCTCTCTCCCCCGGAGTTTCCGGCGTTTTCCACAATCGCGGCAGCGTCCATAAGCCATGCCCTCCAACACAAATCAGATCCCCCGAAACGACAGGAGAACCCCAAAAAGTACCGCTCTGGCTCCGGCTCATCGCTTCCGACGCGCCGGGTCACGGCTCGACACCGAGAGTCAGCTCCGCGGTTAGCCGCCTCATTCGGGCGCTCTCCAACATCGACCATTACGAGTTCGCAC
Organism: Candidatus Marinacidobacterales bacterium; assembly: GCA_965197495.1. GTDB lineage: Bacteria > Acidobacteriota > Vicinamibacteria > Marinacidobacterales > SMYC01 > SMYC01. The sequence goes on along the minus strand of OZ240210.1, from coordinate 5,288,022 downwards.
CTCGCATCGTCCCTGCCGTCGAGATCTATTTCGAAGGCATCGCGGAAGACCAGCAGGGTAACCGCCGAAGCCAGTTCGCCAACTTGAGCGAGGCGGTGAAGGACCCGAGCTTCCTCCTGGCACTCCAGCTCGACAGCCCGTTCCTGCACACACTTCTCAGAAACACGTGCTCCATCACGCGTCTCGAAGGCAGCAGCAAGATCAACGTGGTGCCGCCTGAAGTCACGGCTGAGATCGACTGCCGCCTCCTGCCCGATCAGGACCAAGACGCGTTCGTCGCGCTGCTCCACTCCGTTATCAACGACCCGGCGGTCCGTGTCGAAAAGATCATGGGGTTCACACCAGCCGTGTCGACGACGGATACCGACCTGTACCGCGCCATCACGACCGTGGCCGCGCGCCACTTCCCAGGCGCCCGAGTCGTCCCATCCATCTCGACCGGCTTCACGGACAGCCACTTTTTCAGGGATCTCGGCATCGTCTGCTACGGCTTCGACCCGACCATCGTCCCGGTCGAGATCGAAGGCTCCGTCCACGGCAACGACGAACGGGTTTCGGTCGCGTCTGTACGAAGCGGCGTTCAGCAGCTTCTCGAGATCCTCGAGCTCGTCGTCTATTGAACGAGTTAATTTTGTGGGGTCCCGCCCCCTCGAGGCGTGGGGAAAAGCCGGCGCGTCGCGACCCACCGCTGAGAAAGCCCTCATAAGTCATTACAACTAATAGCTTTCCAAGATATCTCGGAGCCGGGCTCCCAAGCGCCATGATGCATCCGTACTATCTGGCGCCCTTTAGTTACTACGGTTCTCCTGTCGTTTCTGGGGATCTGATTTGGGCGCGAGGGTATGGCCTATGGACGCTGCCGCGATTGTGGAAAACACCGGAAACTCCTGGAGAGAGAGGCGTTAGGGATGGGTTGTGAGCAGGTACAAACGTAGCAGCGGCGTTTTCCACAATCGCTTGGAAAACGCTTCGCGTTTCCCACAAGCGCCCACAGGCCCCTCCTGATATATACAAGAAGGATTCATTCATTTGGAATAAGGAAGGGGAGGCATCGATCAGTGGAGGCTATGGAAAACGCCCTTCCAGGCTTCGAAGAGAGCTCAGTCGTGAGCAAGGCCTTGAACGATCCGGACCGTGGGGGCGTTTCCCACAGCCTCGTTTCGCGCTGCGGGGCAGTGGCATTTGGTGAGGCCTGTGGGTTGAGAGGGTAAGCCATGTTTAGATGCGCATCGGCGAGAACGCTAGAATCCTTTTTCGGCAAGAAAAAGGAGCGTTCTCGCGATGCGCGTTACCACGTTAGTCAACAAGCTCATCGGATTGCAAGGCCTGTGGGTCCGAAATTTCCACTTCCAGGCGGACAAAGCCAGAGTGGTGGTGGATGTAGTACCACGGAGGAGGAAGCCTCTGTGCGGGGTTTGCGGTCGAAAGGTCCGCAAGAACAAAGATCGCTACAATCGTTACTGGCGGTACTTGGACCTGTTCGGTGTCCGGAGCTATCTTCGCTACTCGATCCGGCGAGTGGTTTGTCGGCGTTGTGGCGTGGTCAAAGAAAAGGTGCCTTGGACCGACAAGGGGAGCCGCTTTACCAAGAGCTTCGAACAAGAGGTAGCGTGGCTGGCACAGAGGACGGACGTCAGCGCCGTAGCGAACTATTTCCGAGTGACGTGGCGTTCGGTGCGACGGATCATCCAGCGAGTGGTTGCCGAGCAGCGGAATGAGCGGCGCGAGCTCGATGGATTGCGGGTGATTGGGATGGACGAGATCAGCTACCGCAAACGCCACAAGTACTTAACAGTGGTAATAGACCATCTCAGCGGCCGGGTCGTCTGGGCGGGAAAGGAGCGCAAGGCCAAGACGCTGCTGCGGTTTTTCCGCAAGCTCGGACCACAAAGAGCCGCGGAGCTCGAAGCGGTCAGCATGGACATGTGGGAGCCGTACATAACTGTCGTCGGCAAAAAGGCTCCTCAGGCACGGGTGATCTTTGACCGCTTCCACATCGTCAAGCATCTGAACGAGGCCGTGGATAAGACCCGGCGCGAGCTGGTGCGCGAGCTCAAAGGGACTGCCCGGCGGGTGATAGGCGCGGACCTTGTCGTCCCGACGGTCGCTCAGCCAATCCTCGATACGCGCGATGAGCGCGCTGTAGCCGTCGACAAGAGGTATGTCCGAGCCCATCGCACCGACGAAACGCCCCGAAGAGCGCCGATTTTCTCTTCGAGCTGGCGGCTGAAACCGAGAGCGGCGTCTCTGTCGTAGCGCCGTGCTGGAAGCTGCACACGCAACGTGTAGACGCCATCGCTCCTAAAGCCGGGGTCGATATCGAGCTGTTTCGAGAGGCTACGGAGCATCAACCCCGAGGCCACGGTCAAGAGCATGGCGAGGGCGACTTGCACGGAGACGAGAAGTCCACGCCCCGGAGAAAGCCACCGGCTGCCGCCAGCAGAGCGCCCTCGCATTCCTTTCAACGTGCTACCTGGCTGCGAGCGCGCCGCGGCGATCGCAGGCGCGGTGCCGAAAACGAACGCGGTCACGATGCACAAGAGAGCAGCGAAGCCAAGCGTTTGGGCGTCGATGCCGAGCTCGACATAGCCCGGGAGCTGCCCGAAGACGCTCAAGCCGCGCAGCACATCCTTCGACCAGAGTGCGAGCACGACCCCCACGGCGCCACCGAGAAACGCGAGCACGAGGCTCTCGGTAAGAAGCTGGCGCACGACGCGCCCCCGTGTGGCGCCAATCGCGATTCGCAGAGCGATCTCACGTTCACGCGCGACGCCGCGCGCGAGCAAAAGGCTCGCGAGGTTCGCGCAAGCGATGAGCATCACGAAGCCAACAGCAATCATCAGAATCTTCGCGGTCTGTTGCACGTCACCAAAGAGCTGCTCTTCGAGCGGGAGCGCGAGAACACCGCGCTGATCCATGACCCGCGGATAGTCCGCACGCAGCCGCTCGGTCTCGCGCGCCATCCAAGCGTCGAGCGCTTCGTACGAGACGTCCGGCTTCAAGCGGCCGACGGCCGAAAGCCAACGCGCGCCCCTTTGCTCGAAACGTCCGCGCCCAACGCGCCCCACGAGCTGCGGCGTCGTCTCGAGCGGAAACCACAATTCGGTATCGCCGGTGAGCCCTTGCCCCGACGCCACACCGACGATGGTCGACGCGATCTCGCTGACAAGAATGTCCTGACCGATGAGCGCGGGATCGGCGCCGAAGCGGCGCTCCCAAAGCGCTTGGGACAACACGACGTTCGGATGGTTCGCATCGCTGCGATCGCTTTCATCGGTGAAAAAGCGGCCACGAAGCGTCAATGCGCCGAGCATCGAAAAGTAGCTCGGGCTCACCCCTTCGCCCATGATGCGCTCGGGCTCGGAGCTACCGCCGAGATTGAGCGGGATCTGAAAGGACCCGGCAACGGAATCGAACACCTCGTGCTCCCCGCTCAAGTCTTCGAGCACCGGAAAAGACAGCGAGCGCAACTCGAGCTCGTCGCGCTCGGCCGTCTCCCAAATCTGGACGAGACGCTCGGGCTCGGGGAATGGAAGGGGGTGCAGCATCACGTTGAACGAAGCTGTAGATCGCGGTGTTCGCGCCGAGACCTACAGCGAGCGTCAAAACGGCAACCAACGTGAAGGCGGGCTTTTGCAGCAAGCTTCTGAGCCCGACACGCGCATCTCGAAGCCAATCGGTCATGGGTCTAGAGCCTTACAAGACGTGTGCCAAAACCGAACCATTCAAAATATGCCTCTCCTGCCATTTCAGTGGATCCTCTCGAGGGTGAGACCGCCACAGTTTAGGTAGACGAGACTGATGAGAGCTTCGGCAGAGTGGAGTCCAAAGCTGCGGTGTTGATCGGGCTGATTCTGTCCGAAGGCTCGAGCGGGATCCCTGGAGGAGGGCTCGTCGCCGCACTCATTTTCGTACAGGCGTTTCAGCTGCCGATCGAGATCGCTGCAATCGTGGGCGGGATCTACCGATTGATCGACATGGGGAGCACGACGATCAACTGTATGGGCGATATGGTCGGGACGGTGCTCGTCGCCAAGAGTGAAATTGGCGCGGCCGCACCCGTCAACTGAGACGGGCGTGGTCTATTTCGCCCAGTCGTCGTCTCCCATCAACGTCTTATCGAGCCGGGTCACCTTGAGAAGGTCGCGGATACGTTTGCTCGGATTGAGCACGCGGAGCTTTCCCTCGTGACGGTCCACGTTCGTATAGCAGCGCACGATCTCGCCGAGGCCGGCGCTATCGACATAGGGCACGTCCGCGAGATTCAATCCGATCTTCTTGTTTCCCGCCTGCACGAGGTTTTCGACCTTCTCGCGAAGGAGCTCGTCACCTTGGCCAATGGTCAGTTTTCCGGAGAGGTCGAGGATGACGACATCGTTTTCCTGTCTCTGTTCGATCTTCATGAGTGACCAATGATGTCCTTTCTGCGTTCAGGCGGCGGTCCTTTATAATCGACCCGCCCCGGTGAGGCAACAGCCGCTCTTGTGCCTCCGCCCCAGATTCTAACACTCCCGCCTTCGGCTCGCCGCGACAACCCAATGCATGCGTCGTGGACTCACGTGGGCCAAGCACTCACCCCCAATCACGGCTCGAGGTTCGGGAACCGATAGGAGATCGCTTCCCGGTAGTACTGCACGAAGACGTCTCCCTTCCGCTTCAGCTTCCGCCACAGAAGCGCCTCTTCGAGAGCGCTACGCACATCGTGCGTTCTGGTCCAAGACGCTTTGAAGAAAACGCGCCCCGTATGGTCCAGGACCCAGCACTGGTTCGGGACGCCCGCGTACTGGCGATGCACCTCACCGTCGAGCCCGTCCACCAGCATCGTCCGAGGCGACCGGTGCGTCTCCTTCAGGATCCTCGCCCGCTGGAGCTTGTCTTCGAACGAAGTGAACGCAAGATAGGGCAGGTTCTCAGAGCGCGCGATCTCGGGATGGGCTTCACGGGGATAGATGAACAGGTGACGCGCGTCATCGGCGAATTCACGCGCGAGATCGTCCATGAGCGGAAACTCCGCCCGACAGGGCGCTCACGTGATGGAGCCGAACTCGAGGACGACAGGCTTGCCGCGAAGAGCCGATAGCTTCACCTCGTCGCCATCGATCGCGGGAAGCGTGAAGTCGGGCGGCTCGTCCCCCGCATACGCGATCGTGCGAAACAGCTCGAAGGCTCCGGCCTCCCGTTTCCATTCGCTGTAGTTGTACTCGCGACCGAGAAACTCCGACATGGTCTCTCCCCCTCTTGGACGCACTAAGTACTCAATGCGCGGCGATCGTATTCTTCATCAGCCTGCTAACGTTAACAGAGATGACACCTCCCCACATGCTGCCCCGGAATACGGAGTGGAGAATCCACCCGCGGGACAGTAGAATCGGCCGCCATGAAACAACTCTCGATAGCATCTTTTGCCCTTTTCGTTGCGGTCGCGGCAATCGTCCAAGAGACCGACACCGATCGTGAAATTAGAGACATCGCTTCGCGGCCCGAGATCCAAAAAGCCTTCGCGATCATCGTCGAGCTCGAGCCGGAGACCGAAAAGAATCTCATCGAGCTCACCGAGATCCCGGCGCCGCCGTTCAAAGAAGAACTACGCGCGGCGCGCTACGTGGAATTGATGCGCCACGCCGGCATCGAGGATGCGAGCATCGACGAAGAAGGCAATGTGCTCGGTGAGTGGCCTGGTACCGAAGGCCACGAGACCGTGGCGATGGTGGCCCATCTAGATACGGTGTTCCCCGAAGGCACGGACGTCACCGTGAAACGAAAAGGCGAGCAGCTGCACGCTCCCGGCATTGGAGACGACACGCGTGGGCTCGCGCTCATGATCGCGGTCATCCAGGCGATGAAGCGCGCCGAGGTGAAGACCAAGGACAACGTGCTCTTCGTAGCCTCCGTGGGCGAGGAGGGCCTTGGCGATCTGCGCGGCGTGAAACATTTGTTCCGCGAGGGCGGGCCTCGTATCGATCAGTTCATCGCGGTCGACGGCGGTAGCACCGAGCGCGTGCTCAACCACGCGACCGGCTCGCATCGCTACCGACTGACGTTCAAAGGACCGGGCGGACACTCCTTCGGTGCTTTCGGGCTCGGCAATCCAGCGCATGCGCTGAGCCGCGCCATCTATTATTTCGACCAAGCCGCCGGCGAATATGTCATCTCCGGAACGAAGACGACCTACAATATCGGACGTATCGGAGGCGGCACGTCGGTAAACTCGATCCCCTTCGAGAATTGGGCGGAAGTCGATATGCGCTCGAACGACCCGAATCGCCTCGAAGAGATCGACGCGATTTTTCAGGAAGCCGTGAAGCGCGCGCTCGACGAGCAGAACGAGCTCCGGCGTGACGGCGAGCCCTTGACCGTCGATGTGAATTTGATCGGCGACCGGCCGTCGGGCATCGTCGATCCGAGCACGCCGCTCATAAAGCGCGCCCTCGCGGCGACGCGTTACTTCGGCGTGGAGCCCGCACTCACGACAGGATCGACCGACGCGAACGTGCCCATCGCCCGCGGCATCCCCGCGACCACGATCGGCCGCGGTGGCGACAGCGGAGGCGGGCACAGCTTGCACGAGTGGTGGGCCAACAAGGACGGACACCTGGGCATCCAGAAGGCGCTTCTCATCCTCGTAGCATCGGCGGGCCTTGCGGTACAATAAGAGCTTCCACCCACATTCGGAGGCGCCCTCAATGCTGGACGAGCTGAAAGACATCGAGCGCGAGCTCGACCGTATCAAACGCCGCGTGCGCCGCATGATCAATCACTTGGAAAAACGCCACGTGCGTCTCAATCAGCTCAGCGACGATGAGCTTCTCAGCGAAGTCGGATCGCGCACGCTCCCCGCGACCGCTATTGCGAAGCTTCTCGCTAGCGCCGAGAAACCCGCCAAGAAAAAGACCCGCAGCTAATGGCGGACCGGATCACAGGCCACGGGGCCGGTTTCTACGAAAAACCACATGTCTGATTGCCGTTTTGAGTTCGAGTTTCCCGGGACCGGTCTCGCGCTCGTCGAGAAGCTCCGCACCAAGATGGCCGACGCCGGCGGTTCGTTCGACGGCTCGGATAGTGGTGGAAGCTTTTCAATGCCGACACCTATCGGCCAATTCGGAGGCGATTACTCGATAAAAGAGCAAACGATTCGGGTCGAGGTCACTAACAAACCGACCTTCGTGCCCTGCAGCGCCATCGAAGCCAAGCTCGTCGATATATTGAGGCAGCATCAATGATTATAGAATTACTCCGCAGGATTTGCGTTGACCGCGCAAATGTTCCAAAAGCATGGCCACAGAGACACCGAGACACGGAGAATCAAAAACACTGTGCGTTTCCACGCTCCGTTCGCTCTGTCACCGGCCGTGACGAAATCTCCTATTAGTTCGCGGTTGTACCAATTGTGGGCATTCTTGCCGCTAGCAACGTCGACCACAGAGAAAGGCAGAGTCCACGGAGCTGGTTCGGCCGGCCTCGTCGCTTTTCTTTGTACTACTAACCCTGAAAAGCTTGTTTTGAGAAGAAGAAAAATCATGCGGCAGCAGCGTGGAGTTTATCGAGGGAGAGAGAGTTTGCGGTAAGTAATGCGGAGCAAAGTTGCTGACCGCGCTTTGTGAGTCTGTAGCGAAAAGTTTTGGGAATTTTTTTGACAAGACGGTGGGCTCGGAGGATGCGAATGAGCCGGGTGACGCGTCCGCTTAGCCGCCTGGTTTCGAGAGGGTCGTCCGAAGTCTTGGGAAAGAGCAAGGCACGGAGTTCCCTGTTGCGAAAGCCTCGCAGATGAAACTCTCCACGGGAAATAGCGGCGAGGAGTCGGGCGTCCAGAGCGTCCCAAGGGCGAAGAGCTCGGAGGGTGGAGCCATTCCATTGAGTTTTTTGGCTGACGCGAGCGAGGAGTCGACCGAGTGGGGTTGAGGTATCACAAGCGGCGAGAGCGTCGAGGTAGCGCTCATTGGAGTCCTGGGAGAGCTGGGCACGACGATGCAGGCCTGCGATGCCACGACGGAGCGGACGCCACTCGAGAGGGCCGTTGGGGTCGCCTTCCTTTGGCCGGTAGCAGCGCATACCCTCGGCACGCTGGATGGTTGTCTGAACATTGAATGGAAACCAGCTTTGGATACGGGCATGCATGAAACCAAAAATAGGGTCCATGCAGTAGTGGTAAAAGTTTAGGCACTTTCTGAGGGATTGCACGAGCTCCAACCGCTTCTTCTGGCGGTTGCGACGTATGCTGAAGGTGATACAAGGTTCCACGCAGCTCAGCACTGCGATGAGACCACTGCGGACATTGTCTTGTTGTGCAATCTCGCGTGCGATGGCCTCCTTGTTCTTACGGGAAGACTCCAGATAGACGACCGGACGCTCGAGTCGCTCCGCCTGCTGATACAAGGCCTGCTTGAGCTCGGAGGTACGCTGCAGTGCGAACTCCGCGAACTCCTTCAGAAGGATTTTCTGGTAGGAAAGGTACTTACCCATGCCGTCCGTATAAGAAATGTGGCGTAGGGTTCCGCGGAACACCAACCGGTCGAATCCGCTCAGTACCCCTGTGATTCGATCCTCGTGACGTGATAAAAACTGTTTCACGGCGTCCTCCAGCGTGGGAAAGGGTTGTCGTGACATCTTCCTACTCTGGATGTGGCGCCGTGTCTACTTCACGCCCAGATTGTGCATCGAGCCCGCGTTGGGCTGACGTGGTGAGCGAGCCGACAGCGAAGAGTCAGGATGAAAGACTTTCGAGATCTAACCTGAAGTTCCTGGCTGAAAAAGCCAAGATCCGGTGTTGATCCAATGAGATAGTTGGAATCAATGGTGCTGGCTTCTGTCTACACGGTGATACCTTTGAGCAGGTCGTAGGCTCTCTGCTGTTTCGAGTCCGGAGTTGTCGTGACATCGAAGGTGGGCTCGTCGGGTCCGGCTTCCGGTCGCCGACATTTGTTTCGGACGATGTTGCTGAGAAGGCGCAGCAGCGTGCGGAAGCTGGAAGCTCGACTCCCATCGTCAAGCTTCTTGGTTTGTATCTTGCGCAGGGCGGCCTCGGAGCGCTTCGCCGGAGCAACCGGGTCACGCCTGGCCTTCGCCTGCTGGTCCTCGTCAGAGAATAGCAGCGGCCGCCAAGCCTCCATCATGTGCCACAGGACGTAGTAGGCCAGCATGCACAAGAAGACGTGCGCCCGGACTCGGTTTTCGCGCCGGTGATGAATCGGCCGCACCTTTAGGTCCATGCTCTTGAAGGAACGAAACGCCCTCTCGACCTGGGTCAGCAACTTGTAGCTGCGCACTGTGTCGTCGGTTTTCATCCGCTGCTCAGCAAGACTGGTGCGGATCACGTAGATGCCGTCAAGGGCAGTTTCCGTAGTGACCTTTGTGTCGTCGATTTCGAAGCTAAAGCTGTCGTCGCGAATGTCCAGCTTGAAGTGCTTGCCGACTTTGTACTTGTTGAGAACTCTGCCTACCCGCACACCGATTTTATCTTTACCATGCAGCTGACCCCGCCCGATCCGTTGGCGAATCCCTCCGAACTGCTTAGCGATCGTCCCCATGTGTCGCTTCCACCGCTGGAGCCGTTTGTTGGCGAGCTCAGAGTTGCCGTTGGCGAGGCGCGAGGCGTCGGCATCCATCGTTGTCTCGTCTAGCTCGGCAAGCGACCAGCCTCTCGTTGGGGAAATCCGGGTGCGTCACCTCAAACAGATTCCGCTCGTCGAATAGCCCCATCTGGAGCACCCCATCGTTGATGAGCTTGCGAATCGGTTCGGGACGCAGAGCGGTAATCCAGTCGACACCGTCCATCTCCCGCAACTCGTCGATCTGGGTCTGGGTGATCATTCCGCGGTCGCCCACCATCACAAACTGCTCGATGCCGAAGCGCTCTTGCACCTTTTCTACCTGAGGCAACAGCGTTTTGGGATCGCCCGTGTTGCCCTCAAAGACGGATACCGACACGGGGATGCCGCGTTCGTTGGTCAGCAGACCGTAGTTGATCTGCAGCTTGCCTTTCTTGCCGTCACGGTCGTATCCGAGGCGGGCGATCGGACAACTCACACCCTCGAAGTAGCTTGAGGTTAGGTCATAGAGCGCCAGGCCGTCGTTTTGGAGATGGCGCGCCGCGAGTTTTTTTTCGATGACCTCCTGGCGTTTGAGAACCCAGTCCATGGCGGCATAGAGATCGTCTTCGCGGGCATCGCTCACCCCCAGGATTTCGGGCAGTGTGGTTGTGTGCCACCACTGGCTAGTCGCCAGCTTCGACTGCGGTTCGAGGATCCGGGCGACTACCATGGCCACGACCAAATCCCGCTCTGGTGAGTGTCGAGAACCAACGAGCTTTTCGAAACCGAGCTGTCTCATGGCGCTGAGCACCGCGTCGACGTGGCCATGGTGCCGGGAGCCGTTCTCGACGATTTTGAAGGCGACTTCAACCGAGACGAGCTTTTCCCCTTTGAGAATGCGTCGGATGGCGTCGACTGCGTCCATGGGCAATTTGGACAAGTTAGCGAGCGTGCGCTTGCGGACGTTTCCGCCCACCCGATAGGACTCACGCAGCAGGACCGCGGGGGTAGAGTTGCGATTGGGGATGATGTGGGTATGCATGCCCACCATAATAGCCTATATATCAATATGTATCAAACCATAAAAGGCTTTAGACATGCCTACATATTGCATCCCAAAATTAGCCTCTCGGCGTCCCTAAAGACGCGTAATCATTGGGGATTCACACTGTCAGTGGGTTCATTCGACCAAGGAACTTCAGGCTAAAGGTTTGGGAGAAGGCCCATCAGCTAGTCAAGGGTTTGTACCAGGCCACCGGCCACTTCCCAACCGAAGAGAAGTTCGGCTTGACGGCTCAGATGCGCCGAGCGGCGGTTTCCATCCCGGCGAATATTGCTGAGGGCTGTGGACGCGGTTCAGACCGGGATATGGCCCGCTTTCTTCAAATGAGTATGGGCTCAGCAAGCGAGCTCGAATACGAACTGCTCCTTGCCCACGAGCTCGGGTTGCTCGATAGCCAAAGTCTTCAGGAGCTTGCCGAGCGAACCACCGAGGTCAAGCGTATGCTCGCCTCTCTCATCCGGAGGCTCGAATCCGGAGCTGACCGCTGAATGCTGACCGCTGACCGCTCGCGGCGGAGCCGTCCTCCAATTTGGTTGCGGCTCCGCCGCGCTGTGCCTCCGTGTCTCTGTGGCCATTTTTGGTTGCGGCCTCTGGCCGCCCTATGAAGAAAGAAGTCCGCGATCGAGAGCCTCGAAACGGGAAAGTCGGCGGATCTCCGCTAGGCTTCCTGCCGGCGCCTTAGCCAGCCGGATAGTTTCTTCAAAACGAAGTACATCACGAAGACAATCAGAAACAGCGCGACGAGTGGCAGCACAATCGAAAGGCCGGCTAGCAGAAAGGAAGCCCCCGCTTCGACCGTCGAGACCAATGGGTTGGCGAGACCGCCCGTCGTCGCGGTCGAGGCACCGCGGGCAAGCATGGTCGATCCCTTGACGATGCCTGCCAGCCCCCCGCCCCCGATGATGGCCAGGCTCCACTTCAGAAGCGGGTCCACGTCCGTCAGGGCGGACGCCGCGACAATGGAGCCTGCTACGACAGCCGCCGGGGCCGAGACTGTATCCAGAAGATGGTCGACCCACGGGATGTAGTAGCCGCCGATCTCGAGAACGGTGGCCGTGGTCAGCACGACGAGCGCCGGAAAGGTCCCGATCCAGCGAAAACCTTCACTGAGCTCGAGATGGCCTGTATAACCAGCGACGCTCATCGCAAGCAGAGGAACGAATACCCGGAATCCCGCAGCTGCCGCTAGGCCCAGGCCCAGGCAAATACTAAGCGCATGCTCCACGAGAGACCTCCAATTTCGCTTTTTACCATTATAGGCTACGCCCCCCGGTGGAGGAGAGATTGAATCGGGGAGGGGCTCGCGAGAACACTCGCAGACACGATCGAGGGCCGAAACGAACTGACGTCTCGGCCGATCGGCTAAGCGTTCTTTTTATGCAGGCCGAACTGCTCGAGCCGTTTGTAGAATGTATCGGGAGAGATCTTGAAAATCTCGATGGCCTTGCGCTTGTTTCCTTTCGTGAACGCGAGCGCGCGCACGATGTGCATTTTCTCGTGCTCGTCCATCACTTCTTTGAGAGACCTCGGCATCTCGTTATTCGAGGACGAAGCACCTCCTCCGGAAGCATGAAGGGGCGAGTGCTCGCGAATATAGTCAGGGAGATCCCTCGGCAGGATCACGTCGTTGTCGGAAAGACACATTACTGTCTGAACGACTTGTCCGAGCTGGCGCACGTTGAACTCCCAACGGTACTCCTGAAGGACCTCGAGCGTCTCGTGTGCGAACTGCTTCTTGATGGGGCCGCGGTTGTACATGGCCGAGAAATGCTCGACGAGCGCGATGATATCCTCCTGCCGTTCCTGCAGAGAAGGCAAGCGCACCGTTTGTCCTAGTCGGGCGAGAAGGTCGGCGCGGTAGCGGCCTTCCTCGACCAACTTCTCGAGCGGTCGGTTCGTGGCGGAGACAACGTAGGCGTCGACGTAGCGCACCTGTGTATCTCCAACTCGATAGATCTCGCCCGAATCCAGAAAACGCAAAAGCTTCGGTTGGAGCGAAGGCTCGATGTCACCCACCTCGTCCAAAAAGAGCACGCCCCCATGCGCCACTTCGAAACGGCCCTTCTTGTCTTGCCGTGCCTCAGTGAAAGCGCCTTTCACATGGCCGAATAGCTCCGATTCGATCACGGTCGGCGCCAAAGCCGGGATGGGAACGGGAACATAGGGCTTGCCGCGCCGGTCGCTATTATCCGCATAGGCCCGGGCGAAGAGCTCTTTTCCGGTCCCGGTGTCGCCGCGCAAGATCACGCTCGCGCCCGCGGCCGCCAACTTGCACACCTGATCGAACGCGGAAAGAAGCTTTGGATCTCATCCAACGATGTGGTACCGGCGGATCTCTTCCTCGAGCAGGCTGAACCGTTCGTTGCTCGATTTGAGAGCATTGCTGTTCTTGACGAACTCCCGCGTCCGCTGGATCAGGGTGCCCGTGTACAGCGAGAGAGCCGTGACGAACTCGAGGTCTGCTCGATCGAACAGCCTGTGTCCGCCACGATTGTCCAGATAGATGAGCCCCTTTACAGGGTTTTGCGCGAGCGGGACGCAAATGATGGAGCGAATCTTCAGAATGTCGACGCTATCCGCATCCCGAACGGCGAGATCGTCGATCTGGTCGGCCATGAGCACGGCGAGCCCCGTCTCCCTGGCTTTGCCGCACGCGGTGTGGCTCAACTGCCACTCGGATTCCGGCCCCGTCAAATCCAGATTGTGGGTCGCGAGCGGCTTCAACTCGCCGCTGCGCGAGACGCTCAAGACGCAGGTGTGATCTGGCCGTAGGTGATCGATGAGAGCCTGATGGATGGTCTTGATGACCTCGCCCGGGTCGCGCTGCTCGAGGAGCTGCCGCCCGATGCTATAGATCGCCAGAGTCGACCTGAGCCTGTCGCTCCAGATAGCGCCGCGCTCGGGTCGAGCATTTCTTCCGTTGTCGATGTTGTTTGACTACGCGCCATCCCGCCTTCGCTTTCTCGATGAACCCGCGCTCAGTGCTACGAGTGAAGGCTATCGATTCCTTCATGTCGATGCAAGAAAAAGACGTACTTTTCCTCCAGAAGGGAGAACCCGAATTCTTGGTCGGTCACGGGGATCGACCCTAAACTTTGGCCTTCCGAGTCCCGCCGAGCCGCGGCGAGGACGTCATCGCTCGTTATTCATCATGTTCGGCCACAATCACGAGAGGCTCGCAGATAACGCGAGAATCTTCGAGCGGATTACGGTCGAGCACGAGTAGATCCGCCTCGAGTCCCACGGCCACGCGCCCTGTGCGATCCGAGATGCCGAGAAGCTCGGCGCCGGTGACGGTCGCCGCGGTGATCGCCTCGAGGGGCGTCATCCCGATGGAGACGAGCTCCTCCATATCGTGCTGCAAATGGACGCGCGCGGTGTCGTTGCCATCGCCATAACTTCCATCCGTCGACGCCGCCACCGGGATCCCCATGCGGAGCGCTTTTTTGACGACCTTGCGGAGCGCGGTTTGCATGTGCCATGTGCGGATGCGAAGCGCGACGTCGTTCGCGTCGTCGCTTCGCGGGTCGCCGAGCGGGCTCATGATCGCGAGCGTCGGTACGTGATAGGTTCCATTTTCCTAGCACATCCGTCCAATTGACGCCGTGGCGGTTCGACTGCTACTCTCCGTGTCAATACAGGGGCTTGGGCGACATCTCGTAATCGGAGGCACGCATGGCGACCATCGGAGTCGATCGCAGAGCTTTTTTTGCCTCTCTCGGAGGCGTCACCGCTGTTTCCCTCATGTCCCACGAAGATCGGGCCGAGGCGCTCGAGCACTATATGAACGAGCGCATCGAAAGCGTGAGTGCATCGACTCAAGTGCGGAGCGGCGGCAGCATTTACCGCAAGCCGGCGGAAGCGCGCGGCACCGGTACCGTGTTTCGCCTATCGGAGCTCCCCGAGATGCCCGCGAAGCCGGCGCTCATCGATTTCTTCCACTCGCGATTCTTGACCGCCCATGGGCGCAGGAGCGCGGCTCACGCCCAGAACACGGGCCAGCCCGAACGCACGGTTTTCGCGTGTCTCGTCCACGACGTCACCCAGGCACTCTGCCGATCCGATCACGGCTGGTGGGGCGGACAACTCTTCGAGCCCTATGTCGACGAGCGCATCAGCTGGGGGATCCGCCATCATCAAGCGCTGCGTTTTTTTCCCGATGTCGAGATGGGCTACGAATATCCCGAGATGTACAACCGCATCTTCGGCGTCGACTACGCGCCGGATGAGTACATACGCGTCGCCCATGACGAAGCGAAGGCCCACAAATACTACATGGAATCCCGCTTGATCACCATGAACGACGAATATGGCTTCGACCGGGACATCGAGCCTCCTCCGGTCGAAGAGTTCACGGACATCATCGGCCGTCAGTTCCGTCAACCCAAAGAAGGGCTCGGCTATGACGGAAGCCCGGTCGCCCATATGTGGCGAACGCTGATCAATCCGAACCGCCCGCTATAGTGCGTTTGCGGTGGTGCCGGAGGCCAGAATTGAACTGGCGCCCACAAGGTTGTAAGCCTTTGCAGTCAGCTTCGCTGACAGCTTTCAAGACGTCGTTCGGGTTCGCCGGCGGGTTCTTCCAGTTGACGCCGACCATCAGCTCCCTTGCTGTCGAATCCTGGATTCGCGATGTGGATGAGGCTCTCGATTACTTTCCGTTGAACGTCGGTGCCTCGCGCCTGCTGGGCCGAGTCGGCATCCGACTTTGGTGATACTGCTTTCCGATAGCCGAGTGTCCGTGTTGCCGGGAGCGTCTTTTGCCAGTCGCCCGCGGTTGTCGCTTTCGCGCTTTTTTGGCTTTTGGACGATCTTGGGTGGATGCCCGTTCAGCGGAGCCCCCGCGCGCCATGGCCGCGGCTGCGCGATTCCGAGGCGAGACCTTGGTGCCACGGGCGCTTCCCAAAAGATGTGATACTATCCGCTGGCGGCGCAAAAGATAGATTGTCGTGGCTTCCAATTAGGTCAATCGACGCTGGTTCCCCCAGGTTGGGTGCGGTGTAGTTACTTCTTCGCGTAGCAGCGACGAGAGCCTTCCTACGAGCGAGCAAAGGCCGGAATCCCCGGCTTCCAATTGAGGGCCCTCCGCTCGTCGCTTGGAAATGAGCTAGAGGGAACGGATTCTGTCCGCTAAAGGACTGGTGAAGGAAAATGGAATGGGACAGTCGCAGGACTGAGGACGTGGGGCGTTCACACGCGTTCCCATTTGAATCCGCCGTCCCCGGAATCCTTGCCGACTTACATGGCGAGCTCCGACAGGAGCTTCAGGCATGGAAAGACAGGCCCGACCCCGGGCGGAAGAATGCCAAGGGAGACCTCCAGCGCTCCTTTGACCTCGTTGCCGACGAGTACGTGCGGAGCTATCTCGAACGGGCGTTTCCCGCTGCGGTACGTGTCAACAACTTTGAGACACTCGCGAGCTGCATTTAGTGAGCCTCGATTAGCGTCGGGAGGCTCGTGGCGCCGGTGCGGTCCACATCTGCATCGATCGAGATCTCGTTTCGTGGAGCAGAAAAAGGGGGTACCCCAGGTATGGACGCCGCCGCGAGAGTGGCTTGTGCGGCATTCAGGAGCGTCGTTTTCTCCGTCGGCGGGTTGATCCAAGCCTGAGGAGGCAAAACGGGAGGTTGTGGCGTTCCGCGAACGAAGCGTTCGGGATGAGTCCGATGAGCTTCGAGAAGGATCTGGCGCCGAGCGGTGGTGAGCTGTTCGGCGCGACCATAGTGAACGTCGGCCGGCGTCATGAAGCCGATTCCTGAGTGCCGGTGCTCGTAGTTGTAGTAGTCGAAGAAACCGCCGCAGAACAGCCGGCCGTCTTCGGCGGAACCAAAACGGCTCGGAAACTGAGGACAGTACTTCATCGTCTTGAACTGGGACTCGGAGTAGGGATTGTCGTTCGAGACGTAAGGTCTGGAGTGGGTCTTGGTAACTCCGAGGTCAGCCAGGAGCAGAGCCACGGGCTTGCTTCTCATCGAGCTGCCACGGTCCGCGTGAAGGGTGAGCTGGTCGGGTTCAATGTCCTGCTTGCGACAGCTCTCGGCGATGAGGCGTTGCGCGAGCGCCGCACTTTCTCGGTGAGCCAGCATCCAGCCAACCACGTAGCGGGAGAAGATGTCGAGGATGACGTAGAGGTAGTAGTAGGTCCACTTGACGGGGCCACGAAGCTTCGTAATATCCCACGACCAAACCTGGTTGGGCGCTTCGGCCAGCAGCTCCGGCTTCGTGTAGTTCGGATGGCGCCGTTGGTTCCGGCGCTCTCGGACCTCGCCGTGCTCCTCCAAAATCCGATACATCGTGCGAATCGAGCAGAGGTAGGTTCCCTCGTCCAGAAGCGTGGCCCACACCTGGGCGGGCGCCTTGTCGACGAACCGCTCACAGTGCGAGGCCCCGAGGACTTCCTCGCGCTCAGTCTCGTCGAGGGCTCGGTGCGGCCGAGGACGCCGCTTCGGTTCGGGCGTCACCTGGCGCCTGCGATACAGCGTGGAACGAGCCACACCCAGAGCCTCGCAGGCTTCCGTCGTCTGCCCAATCTGCCCCGCCAGCTCCTCGGCCGCCACCATCAGTCGTTCTCGTAGCTGTCGAGTGGATTCAGGGGGATCCCCAGTAATTCGGAGGTTTTTTTTTGGGTCTCCAACATCGTCTCCACCCGAGCCAGGCGACGTTGGAGCCGGGCGTTCTCGCGCTCGAGCTCCTTGACCCGTGGATCCTCGGCCTTTGCCTTCCGGCCTCGCTTTCTCGAGGCCAACCCCGCTTTGGCGACCTCGTCACGTTGGCGGCGCCAACTCGATAAATGCGACGAGTACAGGCCCTCTCGACGCAGAAGAGCAGCAACGTCACCGTCACCCTTGCAGGCATCGGCCTCACGCACTATCCGCAGCTTGTACTCCGCGGTAAAGCGTCGACGCTTCGCTTGCTCGCTCACTTCGGGATCCGGGACCCCCCCCGCATCGCGGCCGGCGGGATCTCCAGTCGCCCTGCGGGCTCCCTCCGATCCCGCCGAGGTCTCTCTCTCAATCAACATACTCATGCATTGATCCTCCTCCGCCCTCTACACTAATTTCAAGGGGCGAAGTGTCTCAGCGATGTTGGCACAGAGGGGGAACGCTGTTGAGCCGGGCCCGGGGCGTGCGGGTTTACGGGTGCTGCTCGCTTGCCCTGAGCCTCGTAGCCTCTGGAGCAATAGACGCGCACGTGGATGTGCGGGATCGATTGACGCTGGATAGTTTTCTGGCCGCTTCACTTGCCGTAGAAGAGGCTGGAGGTTCTGTCGTGGACCGGAAAGGCAATCCGCTCGGTGCTCTGACGGGGCTCGAGCAACGTACCAGCTTGATCGCGGCGGCAAGCTCTGAACTCGCAAAGGAGATCGCTAGTGTCCTCGACCACCCATCCGATTACTGAGATCGCAAGAGGCTATTCTGTTACTGAGATCGCAAGAGGCGATTCCGGGGTCCCCACTGTCGTCATATTGGCGGCCGGCATGGGTTCCCGTGTGGCTTCGATAGGCAATGGCCACCCCAAGCCAACGATTCCTTTGCTCGGCCTGTCCCTTGCGGAACGGATCATCCTCACCTACCAGGCCTCTGGGATCCATCACTTCGTAGTGGTGCTGGGCTACCGAGCGGACGAGGTCCGCGAACACGTCCTCGACATAGCGGCCCGTCGCGGTTGCGAGGTGGAGTGCGTCGTTGCTAAAGACTGGCGGCTGGGAAACGGCGCCAGTGCTCTCGCCGCCTCCAGTGTCGTGTCGGAGGAATCCTTTCTACTGACCATGGCCGATCATCTGATCGATTCGCGGCTGTTGGAGCAAGTGTTACGCATGCCTCCCACGGAAGAAGAAATTTGCCTCGCCGTGGACTCGAACAAAGAGAATCTTCTCGATCTCGAGGACGTGACAAAGGTGCACGTCGCAAACGGGCGGGTGGTCCGGATTGGAAAAGAGCTGAGCAACTGGGAAACAGCGGACACGGGGGTTTTCTACTGCACGCAGGCACTCTTCGAGGGTATCCGGCGGGCATCGGCTAAGGGGCACTACGGGCTCTCGGATGCGGTCAGGGAGCTAGCGGCTGAGCGGCGGGTTCGCGCGGTCGATGTCACGGGCGAGAAATGGATCGATATGGACAACGCATTCGCGTTCCGCCATGCGAAGCGGAGGCTTCTGTCCTCGGTCGTCAAGAATACGGACGACGGCTACGTCTCGCAACATCTCAACCGTCCTCTCTCTTTACGGCTCTCGAGTCTGCTGGCCGACGCGCGGATCTCTCCCGACCGCATCACGGTCGCCGCCTTTGTGCTTTCGCTTGGCGGGGCGGCTCTCCTCGCTTTACCGGGTTATCTGGCCGGGCTGGCGGGGGGACTCGTGGTACAGCTCTCCTCAGTAGTGGACGGCTGTGATGGTGAAGTGGCTCGTCTCAGACAGATCGCCAGCCCCAGGGGAGGTTGGCTTGATACGATGCTCGACCGCTATGCGGATCTTGCGGTGGTGCTGGCTATCACCTTTTCTTACTCCTCTTCGCATCCGGGCCTACTCGCGTGGATGGGGGGGTTCCTTTCCCTTTCCGGCTACTTCATGGCGAGCTACGTGACCAAGGAGTATGCTCTCCGGCACGGCAAACCCTACCCACCCGATTTCCTAAACCGAATCAAACGCCGAGACCTTCGCCTGTTGGGCATTTCAGTGGGGGCTGTTCTCGGTGTCGCGTTTCAGGCCATGGTTGCCCTTGGCGTGCTCAGTCACCTTTGCGTGGCGGGAATCTTGACCCGCGGCTGGCGGCTGGCGGCAAGGGGGCCGTTTCCAGCCAGCCGCATCATCAAGACGCGCGCCCGCCCTGGAAAAGGCACCGGGTTCGGCGGTCGTCTAGACTGTCCTTCTAGTCCGTCTCCGTTGGGCTTTGGTGCACGAAGCGCTCTTGACTCCGGCAAGCGCTTCGACTCAGCTTCTCGATACATTGAAGATCGAGGAGATGAGCCGATGGCCGCGCGCCCGTACTGTCAAGTTGACGTTGCGCGAGCAAGCCGGCGCCGGCGGCGGCGTGACGCCCGACGCGGAAGAGGTTTGGACGAGTCCGTACACGGTCAAGAATCGTTGCGCTTGACGAGGAGATTTGAACCGTCGCATTTGTCGTTCCCGTTGCCGCGTCGGCTCGTGGGAGACCTCGGCCCGATTGTTTTCGTGCTGCTTGGTGCTGTGGATTACCGATGGCATGACGCTCCGGTGAGGATTTTGATGAGGGACAAGCCGACTCCTAGTCACTCAAGCACGACGATTTTGACTGCTTGGTCTCTCCTTGTAGCCGCGTTCGGATGGCCTTCCTTCTACCCCCCCGTTGCGCCTCGAGATCTGACGAGCGCGGCGGTACGCGTTCGATTGACTTGATATGTGGACAGGCGTAGAGTCATCCAACTGAGCGCGTGCGCTCCATCGCCTAAAGGCGATGGGTTCACGTCGCCGACTAAAGTCGGCTTGTCCTTGCCTCGTTTCACTACTCACTGACCTTAAAAGAATCGTCGTCCTGGGGCACGGCACCCTGCAACTCTATATACTTCGCTATCACCTCATCCGTCACGTTGCCCGTTGTCACCACGAAGTAACCCCGTGCCCGTAGGTGCCGACCTCAGAACTCCTTCCGCATCGTCCGTAAGTCGCGCATCAGACGATTCGACGTCTTACCCTTGATCAACTGCATCACTCGACTCGGCGACAAATTCGGCGGCACGCTCAGCAACAGGTGCACGTGCTCAGGCCGCACATGACCCTTCAGTATTTCTATCTGGTTCCGAGCACAGATCTCCCGGATGAGATCCCGGAGACGAACCGCTACATCCCCTCTCAAGGCCGGCTTGCGGTACTTCGTGATAAATACGAAGTGATAGTTTAACTGGTACGTCGTGTGCGATGATTTACGATATCCTTTCACCTGGGGATCGTACCCCAAGCCTCCTAAAGGCTTCGCCTAAAGGCGTGGGATTTCAACCATCCCCGAGTGGGACATCAAACAGGTGGAACGATGCGTCACTTGTGGCTGCTCATGGCAGTGGTGCTCGTGTTTGTTCTTTTCGGTTGCCAGCCGCCGGCAGAGGAAGCGGCGCCGCCCGAGATGGAAGCGGAGGAGGCGAGCATGAGCGATGACGACCTGCTCAGCGCCCAGGCCGACGCGTTTGCGGCGGCGTGGTCGAGCGCCGATGCTGCTGGACTCGTAGCGCTGTTCGCGACCGACGGCGATATACTGGATCCGGCCGGAGTCCGGTTTCATGGCCGGGACGAGATCCAGGCGCGCTACGAGGATTTGTTCTCGGGCATCTATCAGGGAACGACGTTGACCGTGACTCAGAGCTCGGCGAGGTTCCCGTTCGAAGACTCCGCGATCGTACAGGGCTCATACGAAATCCTGGGTATGAAGTCTCCGGACGGCGAAGACATGACGGTAGGCAAGTACACGAACCTCGCGGTCAAAGAGAACGGCGAGTGGACGCTCCACTGCGTGCGGCCGATGATTCCGATTCAGATCCCGGTTTCATAAAGGAGGCTCGAAATGAGAAGACGAACAACTATCGGTTTCATCGCATTTCTTGCCCTGTTCTCTAGCTATGCATTCGCGCAGCATGAGGGCCACGCCGATATGGAAGCCGTGGTGGATGCGATCAACGGGAAGTTCGAGGAGTGCTGGGACAACACCGATGCCGCGGCGTGCGCAGCTCTTTACACCGAGGACGGGGAAAGCATGGATCCTGCGGGTATGATTTACAAGGGACGCGCTGCGATCGAAGCGGGCTTGGCGGAGACTTTCACACAGTTCGGCGACAACAAGATCGCGATCGAGCGGACGTCCCTGCACGTCGTGAACGACACCCTCGTCGTCGCTGACGGCACCTGGACCGTCTCCGCGGGCGCCGAAGGCATGCCGACGAGCGGCTTCTTCACGATGTTCGTCACGCAGGTCGACGGCGAGTGGCTCGTCGCCGCGGACCAGGCGAAAGTCGCGCCGCCGATGCCCGAGTAGTCGGACTCGGAGCGGATGAAGTGGGCGGCAGCCATTGGCCGCCACTCTGCGCGCGTCTCGCTAGAGCATCGCCAGCGGATTGACAGGACTGCCCGTGCCTCGCTCGATGTTCAGAGGCAGCACCGTGATCATGAACTCGTAGCGGTTCTCTTCCGTACAGACGCGCGCCAGCACGGCGAGATAAGCGTTATCGAGCAACGCAACACCATAGGAGTGCAGGACGCTGTGCACGGTGAAACGCCGAGAGTAGCTGTCGTCGATCACGTCCATCAGATCCCAGGCGAGAAGCGCGATATCCCAGTCGCGAATCGTTTTTCACGCAGGACGCATGGAGACCGGGTCGGGGCGCCTCCGTATAGTCGCCGCCGGCGTTCTTCATAGACGCTAGTGGCTTCACTTGATTCCCACGGTTTCACCAATGGAACATGAGCCCCCCAACGGTCGCCGCTACCCTTCCGGCGCGTTACAACTTCCCCCCTGCCGCCGATAACCCGCATCGCACTCCCAGTCGTGCCCGGAGTAATCGACGTGAGCGTTCGCTGGAACCTCGACGGCCACGCATGACTGGCCTGCATTCCGGTAACCTCGATCGCACTCCCATCCCTCGCGTAGCGCTTCGCGTGAGAATTCGGAGGCGCCTCGGACAGGCCGCGCTGTGCCAATGCACCAGGCGCGATCGCCACGAGCGCAACGAAAACTAGAGACCAATCTAAACCGGCCGGTTGTAGTGACTTGCTTCGCATGAGCTGGTTTTCTCCTTCGCCTTCTCGGCGAGTACCTTTGCCGCCGCTGGACTGCAGCTGGCCGCGGTTGGTGCCGTGGACCGGCTTCTCCGAGCTCGCTTGCGTAGCCCTGGTCGCCGCTGTCACGACCGGCACGCGGTTATTGGTCAGGATTGCCTTCAGCTTACCACCCTTCCGGGCTCAACAAGTTTTCGCGCGTGGCCCTGGTCAGCGTATTCCAGGATCTCAACGAGTCCCCGTCCCAGACTCAACGTTGAGATGGGCGTCTCCAACGAATCCAAGGCAACGCCGGGCGTCGTCATCGCTCTTGCGAGATGGTTCTACGGCTTCCATTGCACCTCCTCGTTAACTTCTGAGGTGACCGCCACGATCCAGATGGAGAAGGAGCCCGAGACAAGGTCTTCAGTGGGCAATAGCGGTGAGGACCCACTCGGCTGGAGAAGCCCCAACGGTATGGTGGTGATGCACCACTGATGGGACCTCCATAACACGTCATCCAGCGAGACCGCTATCTCGGCCCGCTGAGCACCGCGCGCGGATCAGAGCGCCCGATACCACTCGGCCGGAGCTTCCCCGATGGCATGGGGATGATCCTCCGGCAAGTAGTGGAGCCCCTTGCCAAGTTTGATGATCGTCAAGTTTTTGAGGTTGACCTCACACCATTCGACCAGTGGTTTCGGAAGAATCACACCGGGCGCCGCCGGAGTGACGTCTCCGTTCGAGTCACGCGGCGCACGTGACGGCGTCCCAAGAGAGGAACGCGCGGCCCCGTAGCTCTCGGTGATGGCGAGCCTGCAACAGTTGGCGCCCGACGCGGAAGAGGTCTTGGACGAGTCCATGCACGGACAAGAATCGCTGCGCTTGACCTGGAGAATTGAACTTTCGCATTGCCGCTCACGTTGCCGCGGCGGCTGGTGCGAGACTTCGGCGCGATTATTCTCGTACTGCTTCGTGGATGAACAACTTGCAGGGAGCGGCCTAAACGGACTGAAAATCCTTGCGTCGGTGGTTCTATTCCACTCCCCGGCACCACGATCTTGAATGTCCGCATCAGTTACGGCCTTTCGTCTTGCCACGCCTCTCGCGAGTCTCACCAAACTTGGGCTGAACTTGGGCTGTTGTAGCCTTGCGCTCCGACTCGTGGAGTGCCGATAGCGTGACCGCGCTCTCCATGAGCGAAGCCTCGTCGCTGATCGCGTAGCGGCGGTTTACAGAGCCGGTAAGACCGTCGTCGGACCCGCAATCGAGATTCCGATCGAGGCCGGTAAGTAGGCCGCCCGACTCCACGTACGCGGCCGGGAGCGAATTGCGCCGAACTCGTGACCGAGAATCCTTGAGATCCCACGAATGAAGCGCTGGTCTAACGCCAGATGGAATTACTTCAACCTTGGTGGTGCCAGCTCGACGGGGACACACGCCGTTGTCGTAGTCTTGGTTTGACGATGCGTGTCGTTCTGGTCTATACAAGATCCATGGCGGAAGAAGGCGCAATTCCGTGGCGTTGGATCACATTGATCATCGCCGTCTTTGGCGGACTGCCCGGTATGTTCGGGAGCTAGATAACGATCCCCTACGAAGACGCACTTACTAAACAGCCTCGGCGGTTTTCACCGCCGGGTGAACGTGCAAACGCGGTGGTCGTCGGAACCGACGGGGCGGATTCTGGCTATCTCGAGATCTCCCCACTTGCTGCCGAAACAGTTGAAGCAAAGAGAAATCTGTTCTGCGGGGAAAACCGGCTCAGCCCGCCCACCCGCCAGATTGGGCGGCGGGACGACTGGTTCGTGCTCGGAGGCTACGCGGGCGCGCGAGAGGGGTTGACGAATGAGTACCTCGGCTCGTCGTTGTCCACTTTCACGAGCAAACTGACGTCATGCTCGAACGCACCCAAGGAGCTGCTCAACCAACCCCCAAACGGACTTGAGGTCTTGGACCTTTGGCTCGCTTCTGCCGACGAAGTAGCGGTCTTGCTGCTGCGCCGAAGCTTGCCCGGCTCCAGGATTCCACCCCCGGCGGCAGCCCTCTCAGAAGCAGCCCTCGTCTCCATCCAGGCCTGCCGTAAGGGGACAGCATTCGGTGTCGTGCATGCATTCGGCTATGATCACATTCGCATCCTTCGCCTGTTGTTCCCGGGCGCCGGTGATCTACTCGCACTCGAACGCACGGGCTGTGAACGTCCATCCGAGGAATGTGCCCGACAACGTCTTGCGCCTCGTCGCCGAAAACGGTGGCGTCGTCATGGTGAACTTCATCCCGGGCTATGTCGTGCCAGCGGACGAAGCCTATCGTGCGCCGATCGGTCCGGAAGCGGGCCGATCGGCGGACGAGCCCGTCTGGACCGCGTGGTGCGATGCCATGCTCGAAGAGCTTCGCGGGGAGCTCGACGATGAGCGAGAGATTGCTCGACGCCTCCAAGCTTGGGTCGCGGAGCACCCCGCGCCCCGAGGAACGATCGCCGATGTGGCCGCACACATCGACCACATCAAGAGCGTGGCCGGCATCGACCACGTGGGTATCGGCTCCGACTTCTACGACGCCGGCGGCCCGTCCATGGCCGAAGGTCTCGAGAACGTCACGAAATTCCCCGACCTGTTGGTGGAGCTTCTTCGGCGCGGCTACACGGATGAGGAGGTCAAGAAAGTCGCTGGGCTCAATCTGCTGCGCGCGATGCGGGAGATGGAGCGTGTGGCGGAAATGCTCCGCGATGAGAAACCGTCCCCGAGGGATTTGAAGATTGTTCGCCGAACCGGCGCGCCGTCGGTTCGTCAATGCGATCTCGGCGATCTCGTGAACGCCATTGGGCGTCGAGCGTTCGGTGCCGTTCGTGTTTTTGGACACGAGGAGTCAACGGTCGATATTATCCAAACGCTCGAGCAGTAAACGCTAGGCTCCAATCCTGCCTAGCGGCGCCGGATCGATGGGCGGCCGGGAAGGTCCCCCCAAGATGTTACAATGTCGAGGATTAGCGCGACATCCGCATGAGGCTCATGTCATCAAGACTCCTAGTGTCCTGATTCTGAGGTGTCTTGACGACGGAGGGCGTCGATGCGCCCGGATGTCAAGAGACTTCGGAATCAGGACACTGGGTGTCGACCGATGCGACTACGTATGGTGAGCGTCTGGACGGCGTTCCTCCTCATGTATGGTATCGCGTGTACCGGGTCAGCCAACGATCCACAATCCGACGCGTCTTCCTCAATGGCCCAGGCCGCGCCCGACGCTCAGCTGACTCGCGAGATCATACGGGCACGGTCCGAGCTGGGGCGGCTCTCCGGGGCTGGGGTGCGCGCGGTGTGGACGCGTGAGGTCGGCGATGGCACCGACGACGATGAGCGACTGGCCATCATGGGCTTCGATTCTCGGAACAATGAGGGGGAACGAACCATCGTGTCCGAGCCGTCTGACTATGCGAAGCCGCTCATCACGCCGTCAGGCGACCGGGCGGTCTTCTCGAAGCTGTCCGACGACGGCGTCTATGTCGTCGATTGGGATGGCGGGAACGAACGACGAGTGGCCAGCGGATTCGGTCTTGTGGTGTGGCGCGATCCGAGCAACGGACGCGAGTGGGTGTATGTCGGCTCCGAGCAAGCGGGCAGAAACCCGCCGGCATATCGGCTCATCACCCGTCACCTCCTCGATGACCCGTCGACGGCAGAGCAGGTGTGGGACGCGCAACCGGTCAGCGGCAACAGTTTTCAGCTGTCGCGCGACGCCCGGTTCGCCGGCGGACTCTTCCCATGGCCGGCAGCCGGGGTGGCCGATCTCGACGCGGGTACGTGGCGTCGGCTCGGGGAGGGGTGTTGGACCGCCCTCGCCTCAGATGACAGCCGTTTGTTCTGGTACTTCGACGGGTCCCACCGAAACCTCACCATCGTGGACGTTAACCGGGAGCGTCGATGGCGGGTGACCATCAACGGCGCGCCGGGGATCGGGGGCTTCGAAGTCTATCATCCGAAATGGACCAATCACCCGCGGTTCATGGTCATCACCGGCCCTTACACCGTGGGTCCCGGCGCGAACAAGGTCCGAGCCGGCGGGCGCCAGGTCGAGATCTTCCTGGGCCGTTTCGCAGCGGACTTCACCACGGTCGAGAGCTGGGCGCAGGTCACGCACAACGACTCGGAGGAGTTCTATCCCGACGTGTGGATCGACCCCGCTGGCCCTGCCTTTGTCACTAACTCGAGGGAGGTCGGACCGAAGGACGATACGTCGCCGCCGGCGGGAAGGGCCACCGCGCCGGGCTCCGGTCGATTGATCGTCGATGTCGAGGTGCTGGACGATGTGCAGTTACCGACCCCCGTTTCGATCGCCCCCTACAAGCATGCGATGTTGGCCATGGAGTACTCCGTGGTGGGGGTGGTCGAGGGCGCTTACGATGGACAGAAGCTCATCGCGGCGCACTGGGTCATTCGAGACAGGCAGGTGCTCGACACGGCCGCGCGTCCAAAGGGTGAGCGCCATCGGCTGGTGCTTTCGCCCTACGACGATCACCCGGAGCTCGAAGGCCAGCGACTCGTCATGGAGACGGAAGATTTCCTCCTCACCCTCTACTACGATATGGGTTCCGCCGACGCCATCGAGGTGCGCTAGCCTTGTCGCGCCGCTCTCGCACCGCGCCGAGACTCGAGTCGATCTCCGCGAGCCGGGAGCCCGAACGATGTCACGATCAGCGCCGTGTGTCCTCTGAGCTTGCCGTGTGATCACTCATGGTGTTCAGCTCGCACGTCTTCCTTTTCTATTTCCTGCCGGCGGCGATCGGTCTCTATTACGCGGCGCCCCGTCGGGCCAGACACCTCGTCCTCACCCTGGGCAGTTACCTGTTCTACGGGTGGGCGAATCCCTTGTTCGTCGTCGTGCTGCTTTTCTCCACGCTCGTCGACTATCTCTGCGGTCTCTTCTTGGTCGGGCGAGGTCCGGTTTGGCTGGCCCGGTTGTTTGCAGCGCGTCGAACCGCCGAGCAATGGGCCGGTCCTTTAGTTGCTCTTCCTGCCGACGGAACTCGTTCACGTCGGCAGCGTCTCGCGCTGATCTGCTCGCTGGTCTCCAACCTCTCGCTTCTCGGTTTTTTCAAATACTTCAACTTCGCGGCCGAGAACGTCAGCGCCATCGGGAGCTGGTTCGGAGTGGAGGCACTGCAGCTCGATCTGGCTTTTCGGGTGACACTTCCGCTGGGGATCAGCTTCTACACCTTCCAGTCGATGAGCTACACCATCGACATCTATCGGGGCCAAGTGACGCCCCTCCGAAATCTAATCGACTTCGCTTGTTACGTATCGATGTTCTCGCAGCTCGTGGCGGGCCCGATCGTGCGCTTCTCCGAGATCGCCGACCAGCTGGCGCGCCGATCCCATACGGTAGCGAAGTTCGCCCGGGGTGTCGCTTTCGTCAGCCTCGGTCTGGCTAAGAAAGTGCTCCTGGCCAACCCCTGCGGGAGCATCGCCGATGTGGCCTTTGGCGCCGGCTCGATCACCCCGCTCGATGCGTGGTACGGCGTGACCGCCTACGCGTTTCAGATCTACTTCGATTTCAGCGGCTACTCCGACATGGCGATCGGTCTCGGTCTCATGCTCGGTTTCGTATTCCCGAAGAACTTCGACTCGCCCTATTTGTCGGCGTCGATCACCGAATTCTGGAGGCGCTGGCACATCTCGCTCTCTTCCTGGTTGCGCGATTACCTGTATATACCGCTGGGGGGTAATCGCCGCGGCGAAGCTCGGACCCATGTCAACCTGGCGCTCGTGATGCTGCTGGGAGGGCTCTGGCATGGGGCCGCCTGGAACTTCGTGGTCTGGGGCGGCATTCACGGCGTCCTCCTCGCGGTCGAGCGGAGACGGGGCAAGAACGCCTGGTATGGGCACTTCCCGCGCCAGGCTCGGATCGCGGTGACCTTTGGAATCGTGTTGATCACCTGGGTGTTCTTCCGAAGCCCCGACCTCGCCAGCGCCATGCAGTACCTCGGCCGGATGTTCGGTCTCGGCGAAGCGGGGCCCGCGGCGCCTCTGGTATCCGGGCTGCTGTACCAGCCGTATTTTCTGGCGACGTTCGCCATGGCCTCCCTCGTTACCTGGCTGGCGCCACAGACCTGGGATTGGACACGTTCCATCTCGGGCACCAAGGCGGCCGTGATCCTCGTTCTGCTGAGTGTCGCCATTGGGGTGCTTGCGACACAAGCCTACAATCCGTTCATCTATTTCATTTTCTGAAGCGGCATGAGACCAGAAGAGCGCCGAATGACCTCGCCCGTTCAGCTCGAACGGGTGGCCCTCGCACGGACCGAGGTCGGCCAAACCGCGGTGAGCCCGGCAACTGCCTACGTCTTGCTGGTTGTATTCCTGGTAATGATCTCGGGCGGGCCGCTGGCACAAATAGGCTCCGGCTTGTTGGCCACCTCACCGTCGATGACGACGAGCGCAGTCACACCGACGAACGACAAGCGCCAAACGACGCGAGGACGAGGCTGGTCCCTCTTCACCGCCAACCGACAGCTGCTCGCGCGGATCAACCAATTGAGCGATCGGCTGGAGCATGAGAACTGCCTGGCCAAGGCCATCCGGCCCCGCGCACAGAACCTTCTTACGATGCTCGGCGCCGGTACGGAGCAGGTGTGGCAGGGAAGGGCTGGCTGGCTGTTCTTCAAACCGGACATGGACCATGTGACGGGACCGGGTTTTCTCGGCGAGCGCCAGCTTGCCCGCCGCGCCGCGCTCGGCGACACCATCACCGCGCCGCCCCTGCCCGATCCGCGATCGGCCATCCTGAACTTCGCGGAAGTGCTCGCTGAGCGGGATATCGAGCTGATTGTCGTCCCCACCCCGGTCAAACCGTCGGTGCATCCGGAGCAACTCTCACGCCTTGCAAGCCGCAACGATTGGATCGACAACCCATCGCGCCAGGGCTTCTTGAGCGAGCTCCGGGAGGCGGGTGTGCTCGTATTCGACCCCGCCCCGGTGATGCTCGAGTTGAAGCGCCGGAGCAGCACGCCCCTTTACCTGGCCACCGACACGCACTGGCGACCGGAAACGATGCAAGTGATAGCCCGACAGCTCAGCGCTTTTATCTCCGAGCAGGTCGATCTGCCGAACGTGGAATCCCCCGGCTATGAGGTAGTGGAAACCGAGTTGTCGAACACGGGCGATATCGCCGAGCTCCTCGACCTATCGGGCACGGGCACCGCCTATCCACCGGAGCGCGTGGAGATTCGATCCATCATGACGTCGTCGGGTGAATCATGGCGCGCCGACGGCTCGGCGGATGTGCTCGTTCTCGGTGATAGCTTCAGCAATGTGTTCTCTCTCGGCGTCATGGGATGGGGTGAAAGTGGCGGGCTGGTGGAGCAGTTGAGCTACGTGCTCGAACGACCGATCGACCGGCTGACCCGCAATGACGACGGCGCCTTCGCATCGCGCCAGATGCTGGCGGACGAGCTGCGCCGGGGGCGTGACCGTCTCGCGGGCAAGCGTGTGGTCATTTATCAGTTCGCCGAGCGCGAGCTGTCCCAGGGCGACTGGAAGCTGATCGACCCGGGTGAGGCGCCAAGCGGGACATCCACGTTCCTCGTACCGGCGGGTGATAAGATTGTCGTCCGGGGGATCATTGCCGATTTGGCATCGCCGCCGCGTCCCGGCACGGTGCCCTATAAGGATCATATCGTGGCTCTACATCTCGCCGAGGTGGTTCTCGAGGAGGGCATCGCGGCCGGCGATCACGCCCTCGTGTATATGTGGAGCATGCGGGACAATGTTCTGACTCCGGTCGCGACCTTTCAGCCGGGCCAGACCGTTCGCCTCCGTTTGATCCCCTGGTCCGAGGTCGCGGATGAGCTCGACCGCATCAACCGTGCCGAGCTTCAGGACAACGCGATCCGTTTGGCCCAGCCGTGGTGGGCCGAGTCCGAGCCGGCCGGCCAGGAGTGAAGCCGTCATGCCCATCACCGCCGCGCGGTCTGCTCTCGTCGTCGCTCTCGCGGGGCTTTTGGCCTGTGCCGTGGAAACGCCGGATGATTCAGAAATTGGGTCGCCGGAGGATTACGCCGCGCTGGCGGCAGAAGCCGAGCGGGCGGAAACCATCACCATCCGCGGCCGGGAAGGCTGGTTGTTCTTCGGTCCCGAGCTCCGGCACATCGGCGTGGGCCCATTCTGGGGGGAAGACGCGGCCCGCATCAGCCGCGCGCGTAAAGCGGAGAACGCCGATCCGCTGCCGGCCATCCTCGATTTTAAAAGACAGCTCGACGCCATCGGCGTGGAGCTCATCCTCGTACCGGTGCCGCCCAAGAGCATCGTCTATGGCGACATGCTCGCCTCGAGCTTGAGCTTGCCGAGCCCGCCGCCTCGGCTCGATCCGGCGCATCAATTGTTCTACGAGCTGCTACGAAGCGAAGGCGTGACGGTGATGGACCTCACCGATTTTTTTCTGGATAATCGGTCTCATCCAGAAGGCCCCGTCTACTGCCGCCAGGATACGCACTGGTCGGGTACCGCATGTGTCCTCGCAGCCAAGGCGATAGCCGACATGGTTCGGCAGCGGCCATGGTTTACAGAGCTCGATACAGAGGATTTCGCTCACCAGTGGTACGCGACCACCATCGCGGGCGATCTTTGGCAAGATCTCGAGGACGAGAGCGTTGCCCGCGAGGAGCTCCGTCTGCGCCGGGTCGTTCGAGGCGCGGGCGGCGAGGCCAGACCCATCGTGCCTGATCCGGCGAGCCCCATCCTGCTCCTGGGTGACAGTCACAACTTGGTGTTCCATAGCGGCGACGACATGCACGCCACCGGCTCAGGTCTCGCCGATCAACTCGCGCTCGAGCTCGGCACGGCCGTCGACCTCGTGGCGGTGCGCGGATCCGGAGCGACGCCTGCGCGGGTCAACTTGCTCCGGCGGGCGCAACGCGACCCCGATTACTGGGAAGGCAAGCGCGTAGTCATCTGGTGTTTTTCGGCCCGCGAGTTTACCGAGAGCGACGGGTGGAACCTAGTCCCGATTGCACCTTGAGGGACGCTACAGCCAATAGCCCAAGCCCCGCTCACGATGCGAAGCCGCACGACATGAAATTTCGTACGAAGGTAGTCCCTGAACAGATATTTCTATCCCGAGGAACAATCCGCGGGAGGGCTAGATTGAAGCAAATTCCTCGCGCGGGGCGGTTTGAATTATCAAACGCGTTGCGAGAGAAAAAGGTATCGCGGCCGGGACGGCATCTCATTTTGGAGACATGTTGGAGACGGTGACCGGGGAGACCCGGAAGACTAAGGACTAAAAGGACTTAGGTTCGATTGGTGCCGAAGGGGGGATTCGCCTATCTAGTTCGTGCCTTTTCCGTTTTTTCCGTCAGCTCCATCATTGCAGTGGTTTACACGGAGACTACGCTTGGGCGACACGTGCTTGGTAGTGCGGTTTCCATCCTTTCCATACATTCCGTGACCACGATGTGACCGCCGAGCTACGAAGCCGAAGATGCTTGTTCACCGAGTTCGTGGATTTCGATCTTGAGATTGTGGCTCTTGAGAGCCCAGTCGATGAAGGCCCGCGACGAGGGTTGCTGGTGTCGTTTGATTGCCCCCGGCTTTGAAATGAAGACGAGCCGATTCACACGCCGGCCGGTTTCCACCGCCATGACCGCCTTGAGAATGTCTCTTTCGAACTCGGAGTTGGAGTTCTTCAGCAGCATTGCGATTTCGACGAGGACCCCCAAGCGTTCGATGTAGAAGTCGACCGCCAGCTTGTTCTCCCCGCAGATGCGCTGCTGGGGCAAGGCGGTCGGTACTTGCTGGGCGAGCATCTCGCCTAGGCGTTTCATGAACTTGAACGTCGCCCTGTCACCCTTGCCAGGGCCCTTCACTTCGAGAAAACCTGGCGTATCTTGGGCAAGGTCGCGAGCGATCTGGATGAGCTTCGTAACGTCGTCCATGCCGGCTCACCCGTGGAGTAAGGAGCTGACGAGCTCGGCCGCGGCCTTGTCCATGGCCGGCAGCACGTGCGAGTAGAGGTCGAGCGTGATACTTGTCTTAGAGTGCCCAAGCCGATGGGCGACGGTCTTCACGGGCACACCGGCTGCCAGGGCGAGCGTCGCGGCCGTGTGCCGAAGTCCGTGGAACTTGATTCTCCGGACCTTGGCCGCTTTGAGGAGCCGGGCGAACTCGCGAACGCCGATGTTGTTCACCGCGAGCGGATCGCCGAGGCGGGTGCGTCCGTTGGAGAGATCCGGCCACTCCTTCGCGAAGACGAGCCCATGATCACGGTAGACGCCGCGGTTTCGCATTTTGAGCTCGCTTTGATGAACCCGATGAACACGGAGCAGTCCCACGAGCCCGGCCGAGAGTTCGATTGTTCTGGGCGTGCCGCTCTTGAGCAGGACGAGCTCCGGGGACGGTCCCGGCCGCTTCAGCTGGTGCAACACCTGTAGCGTGCCCGACTCAAGATCTACGTGCTCCCAAAGAAGGCCAGCCGCCTCGCTCTTCCGAAGGCCGATCTCAAGAAGCAGCGAATAGAACGTGTGTGGCTGCTGCCCTTCCGTTTGAGCGGCTTTGAGAAATCGGCGTGCCTCGTCGGCATCCCAGCAGTTCTCGCGGATCTCTGTCGTCTCGCTCTTCTCGCGACCCTTGGGCTTGTCCGCGAGTGCAGCTTCGTTCCGGTTCAGGATCCTCTTTTTCACGGCCGACGCGAGCGACTTGTGGATCACTGCGTGATGAAGCTGAAGCCCTGATGCGGACAGCTCGCTCTCCTGGTAATAACGCTCGATCCGCACGGCCTGGAGTTTTTGAAGCGTGATGTTCCCGAGGTTCGGCTTGAGATGGTTCTTGATAATTCCAAGGTAGCGTTCTGCCGTGCGGGGCCGGTGGTTCTCCTTTGCGGTCTTGTACCAAGTGTCCAACCAATCGCCGAACCTCGTCTTCTTCGGGACAACGTACTCGTCCTTGTTGACGGCGGCGGTGATGCTGGCGATCTCCGTTTGGACTTCGCCTTTCGTACGGCCGGAGACGGACACGACCTTGCGCTTTCCGGTCAGGGGATCCAAACCGATATCCGCGCGTCCACGCCATCGATTTCCGCGCCTCTTGACTGAGCCTTTCATTTTTTCCTCCTTCCCTTGGTTGCCCGTAGCAATCGCTTCGCTTTCTCTGTTAGAGCGCCGCCGGCCACGCCTTGTTGCCCGCGCGTGGGTCGAGTCAGCAGATCTCGATTGGGATCCCGTGCCATGTGAATTCGCCAGCGGACCTTGCTGGGAGCCTCTCTCAGCCTACGGTGAGCTGGTTCCCACAGATCCACGCCGGTTCTGAGATGGCCCGACGGCGTGAGGTCAGCAAAACTGGAACCCGAAGGGTCAATCGTCGGCCGCGAACAGCTCGGCAGGCTCCTGAAAATATTACTACCGGGAGGCCGCATGAGTTTCTTGACCACACGTGGTTAGGTTAGAGGTGGGTGATGGGGTAATCGGGGTTGAAGGGTTGGTCTTTCTCGGCTAGCTCCTCGAACTTTTGAACGATCTCGCCAATCGTCATTCGTTTGTATTTCTCCTGAGGCCATTCGATGAGCGCAGGAATCGTCTTTCCCTACTGAGCCACTGATGAGCGGTAGCTTGCAGTGGTTCGTCGTTCGTGACCAGCACCCAGTGCTCCTTGACGGCGTGCTCGAGGTGGATCTCGTCGTCCGTGCCCTCAGGGAAGACCTCAATCGCGCGGACGACTTCCCAGCCGCCTTGCCGAAGCGCCTTGATGAGTGCTCCCTTGACGTTTTCGTCGGTGTACAGAGGGAAGCGACCGGCCACTATTGGGAGGAGCTCGAGGCTTTCTTTTTCAGGAACTCGGCTTTCTCACGCTCAAACCGCTCATCCCACTCCCTGTCCGCTTTCAGCTGGGCGTCGATTTCCTCGGGGTTTTCGTAGTAATAGGACAGTGCGGCGTGGATCTGAGCCAGATTCAGAAAGTCGTATTCCTCGAGCATCTCCTCGGGTGTGTAGCTATCTTGGTGAAGAATGACGATGTCCATCACTCGAACGCGTCTTCCGTCGATCGTCGCCTTACCCCCGCACACACCGGGGATCTTCGTGATGTGCGAGTAGACGTAGTGCTCCGGCTTAACGAGCGATTCCTTGTTCGTCGTGGTGGCCATCTCACCTTGTATTCTATCGCTTTCTATCGAGCCGGGCTCGTCCAAGAAGTTTCTGGATGTGCCGGATAGGTTCGTCGCCTTCGACGCGAAGGCTATGATTCGACCGTCGAAGCTGACGGCCGGACTCTTAGGTTCGCGTCACCCTCTACCCCCGAGCTCGAGACGCTCACCCGCTCCGAGGGCTCGGGCCTTGAAGCGTGGCGGAGCCGCTCAGGCTGCAGATGAAGTAACCGACCGAGGCCGCGGCATGGATCGGGAAGCGTTTCAAGGCTACGGCACCAGGAAGTTCACGATCGCCGCTCTTTCCTCCGCCGTCAGGTCCGAATAGACACTCGGGTCCGACAAGCTCACAAGCGACTGCGCCCGGAGGCTCGCGCTAGCGAAGTCGTCGTCTTGGAGGGCGAAGTGCATGAAGATGAGTTTCCCGCCCGCCGGAATCGTCAGCCGCCTCCATTCGAGGGCGAGGTCGGAGGTGCTTCTCAGAGAGTCCGGCAACCGCACCGCGCCCTCGCCCGCAAAGACCGTGACGATAGCGGCATCCGAGAACATCGCCACATAACGGTCCGTGAAATCCACCACGTTGTCGCCCGACGACGTCTCGGAGACGACCAGACCGTTCCTAAAGAGGAAGAACGTCACTTCGATGTCGACCGCGTGCGGGTTCTCCAAGATCTCCAGGTAGCGGATCCGGCGCTTATCCGCCGACACTTGAATCTTCCTCGTATGGTCGACGCCCGCCGCACGCATCGGACCGAACACGTACTGGCCCGACGGCTCCGTTTGCGCCGAGGACAGGTCCGGCGTCAGCTTGTCGTTCAACCACACCCGGCCGAGCTCAAAGCCGCTTTCACCCAACAAAACGCCGTCCACATCGATCTGCGTGAATCCGTCGCTCGCGATCGTCGGGTCGAGCTCGAGTGCAATTGGTACTCCGGTCGCGGTCCCGAGCGTCACGTCCGCCATCGTCTCCCCGCCCTCGACCACCGTCGCCACCGCCGCGCCCACCGCACCCGCGTCATCGATCGTGATCGTTACGTCGCCCACCGGAGCGCCTTCGACGCGGTACGTCCCGTCCGTTCCCACCGTTTCGCTCTTTTCGAAGATGCGGGGGAAGGCCTCGGATTCCTGCCCGCGGGACTCCACGCTCGCCACCGCCGTCGGATCGATGGGCGTCGTGGCGAGTTGACCGAACACCGTGCCCACACCTGGCAAGACGAGGTGTGCGAGCTCGAGCTCCCCTTCGTCCACGCGGCCCACTGCCGTAGCCGATAACGGCGATGATGATGATGATACGCCCGATTGCGTAAAGGTCACGCTGTACGAGCCCACCGCCACTCGATCGAAGCGGTAGTTTCCGCTCGCATCTCCGGTCTCTTTCCGCGTGAAGAACACGTTCGCGTTTCGGAGCGCCACTTCCGGAAAAGCCACCGGTGAGCCCGTACTGTCCGTCACCGTGCCTTGGACGGTGCCGAACGGTGGAAGCACGATGTCCTGCACCAGCGTCAGCGTGTCGCTCGGAAGCTCTACACGCTCGAACCGGCTCAACGCAAAATCATCCTCCGCAAACAGCTCGAATGTGCCCGGCTCCTGGTTGAAGAAAGCGAAGTTTCCGTCGGCGTCTGCCGTTTCGAAGATGAACTCGAAGCTGTCGCCGATCTGGCGGTCCACCTCCACCGAGGCGTTGGCCACGGGCGTCACGCCGTCCGACTCGAGCACCCGGGCGTATCACATGCCCGATGCTCGACGCCTCGAGAACCGATACCGCGTATGGCCAAATGGCCTTGCCAGGAACCCATGGCAAAGACCTTAAAGCCTGGGCTGATGCCCTAGGTACCAGTAGCTTGGGCATCAAAATAGTCGCGTACTTGTCTGGACCGATCTGGAGCACGCCACTAGATTTCATTCTCGGCCGCTTTAATGACCGGAAGGTCAACACTGGTTTCATCCACTCTCTTAAGCACGGCATCAATACGGGGGTTTTGGCAAGCGGATGCTTCAACCAAGACCAGCTGAATGCCTTTGTCTGGTCGGTTCGCCCGGAACTTGACGGTACGCCAATGACGAGTGAGTGGATCTATTCTGAGAAGTCATTCGGAGAGTATCTCGACAGATCCATGCTTCCCGCAATACGTGCTCACAACAAGGGTAACGCTAACGCCGGGCAGTTCGGGCGGCGCCTGGGACTTTTTCTTAGTGCGTTTGAGATGAAAAATCTTCTCCTCGGTGTTCTCGCGCAGCCCGTCGTTTTGGACTCACAAAAACCCTCCAGAAAGATTAACGCGATACTCCTGCGCGACGTTCACGATCTCTACAAATATGGATGGATACCCGCGGCCGCGGAGGGACGATTGAATGCGGCTGGCTTGTTCAAGTTTCCACCCGTTCACGCCGAAAACACGCCCCAAGAACGTAGGCCCCAGGCGGCCAACTGAAGCTCAGCGTTTGACAGCGGGCGTGCTGTCCTCTCCCGTTGCGGGTTCCGGATATTCTGAGTCAATCCCATTCCTAGTCGAAACTCTCCACGGCTCCGACTGGTTCAGGTGGGCCTATCGTTTCAAGAAGGCAGCGTGTTCTCCCCATTCTATCGACGGACCGACTTTTTGCGGACCACAGCTATCCCAGTCAGTCCAGATTCTGCGCAAAAGCACCCGGAACCCGCGATCCACATCTGAGAGCCGCGGCCGTTTCACCGAACGACGGAGGACGGCGAGTTGCTGACGAAGAGCGAGATTCTCGAGCGCCAGCGAGCCGCGCGTTTTGAGGGCCGAGATGAGCGAGCAAAGAAACAACGCCTCTCCTGCCATTTCAGTGGATCCTCTCGAGGGTGAGACCGCCACAGTTTAGGTAGACGAGACTGATGAGAGCTTCGGCAGAGTGGAGTCCAAAGCTGCGGTGGCTCAGCAGCCGGATTTTGTTGTTCATTCCTTCGAGTCGGCCGTTGCTGAGTCTCCACGTGACCCACGCGATGACGCCATCGAAGTGGCTGCGGATCATCTTCGCCGCGCGTTTGACGGGCTCTATCCTCGAGCTCATAGCGCGCCGCAGCCATCCTCGGAGAAACTTCTTGGCCCATGTCTCGGTTTTGTAGGTGTAGAGGTCCATGAAGTCGTCGCGCAGAAGCATGGCGCGGTAGAGGCGACGATTAGCTCGCACCTGCTCGCGGAGCACCCGTTTGTCTTTCGCGCTGCGGTTGTGTTTGGCCTTGAGAAGGGGAAACTTGGTGTTCTTGAGGTTGCGCCGGGCAGTCCCTTTGAGCTCGCACACCAGCTCGCGCCGGGTCTTATCCACGGCCTCGTTCAGATGCTTGACGATGTGGAAGCGGTCAAAGATCACCCGTGCCTGAGGAGCCTTTTTGCCGACGACAGTTATGTACGGCTCCCACATGTCCATGCTGACCGCTTCGAGCTCCGCGGCTCTTTGTGGTCCGAGCTTGCGGAAAAACCGCAGCAGCGTCTTGGCCTTGCGCTCCTTTCCCGCCCAGACGACCCGGCCGCTGAGATGGTCTATTACCACTGTTAAGTACTTGTGGCGTTTGCGGTAGCTGATCTCGTCCATCCCAATCACCCGCAATCCATCGAGCTCGCGCCGCTCATCCCGCTGCTCGGCAACCACTCGCTGGATGATCCGTCGCACCGAACGCCACGTCACTCGGAAATAGTTCGCTACGGCGCTGACGTCCGTCCTCTGTGCCAGCCACGCTACCTCTTGTTCGAAGCTTTTGGTAAAGCGGCTTCCCTTGTCGGCCCAAGGCACCTTTTCTCTGACCACTCCACACCGCCGACATACCACTCGTCGGATCGAGTAGATAGGTCCGGACTCCGAACAGGTCCAAGTGCCGCCAGTAGCGATTGTAGCGATCTTTGTTCTTGCGGACCTTTCGTCCGCAAATCCCGCACAGAGGCTTCCTCCTCCGTGGTACTACATCCACCACCACTCTGGCTTTGTCCGCCTGGAAGTGGAAACCTCGGACCCACAGGCCTTGCAATCCGATGAGCTTGTTGACTAACGTAGTAACGCGCATCGCGGGAACGCTCTTTTCTCTTTCGGAAAAAAAGATTCTAGCGTTCTCGCCGATGCGCATCTACACATGGCTTACCCTCTCAACCCACGGGCCTCACCAAATGCCACCGCCCCTCAGCGGGAGACGAGGCTGTGGGAAACGCCCCCACGGTTCTGGTCGTTCAGACCTTGCTCACGACTGAGTTCTCTTCGAAGCCTGGAAGGGCGTTTTCCATAGCCTCCACTAATCGAGCCCCCCCTTCCTTATTCCATATGAATTAATCTTTCTTGTATATATATCAGGAGGGGCCTGTGGGCGCTCGTGGGAAACGCGAAGCGTTTTCCAAGCGATTGTGGAAAACGCCGCTCCACGTTTGTACGTGCTCACAACCTTTCCCTAAACGCCTCTCTCGCCCGGAGTTTCCGGCGTTTTCCACAATCGCGGCAGCGTCCATAGGCCATGCCCTCCAACACAAATCAGATCCCCCGAAACGACAGGAGAACCGAAACAACTAAATCATGCCCTGATGCTGACGCCGGCGTGAGAAAGATCAAGTGCGACGCGCGCGGACGAATAAATGGAAGGGACAGGCTTGAGCTTCGGGGAGCAGCACTACAGTCGGTTCACCTCCACCGCGAAATTTCGGCTCGTCGCTCCAACCGTCCAAGGTTAGAATTTCCTATTCGTTATTCGTTAACCTTCCGGGAGTTCAACCGCGGTTTCGTTCACTTCCAGCGCGGCCCGGATTCCGGACTCGATGGCGCCCTCGATCCAGGCGTGTTTGAGGGAGGTATGCTCTCCGGCAAAGTGCGCCTTTTCGTCCCACTCGGGTTGCTCGATGTACTGTTGCAACAGATGCAGCTGACCGGGTGAGAAAATGGCCGCTTCACCAAAAGCGTATGGGTTTTGCATCCAGGCAACCGTGGCGGCACCTACGATGCCATCCGCGTAGCCTTCGGCTGGTGAGGCGTCTGGATCGAATACCGCCAGGCTCTTGATGCGGTCTTGCTCTTGCAGATCCTCCGGCGCGTGCGCCACGGCGATGTTATCGAGCGCATATATGTAACGATCTTTGTGGCTCATCGAATCCCATTTTCGCGCGTCATCGGCCCAGCAGTAGCATGCGAGCATCAGGCCGTTGCCTTTTGCGCCGATATGCTGACTCGGGTAATAGATGAACCTGTTGGAAAGATCGGTGATGGTTCCTCCGCCGACGATATTGTAAGGCGACTTTTCCCACCATCGCTGCTTGAATTCGACCAGGACCTTCGTCGCGGCGTCGTAGTGCAGTTCGCGAATCGCCTTGCGTTTCTCCTGACAGAATTTAGGCCAAACATGGACCATTCTGAAGACGGAGAAAGGAATGGTGACGATCACCTCGTCAAATTCCATCTCACTGACGGGGACGGCCTGCACGGCGAACCCCTTGTCTTTGTAATATGCGGAATCACGCTTGATTTCGATCTCCGTCGAAACTCTCACTTTCCCGTCACGCAAGGGGATGTCCCGCCGGATGTTGAATTTGGGGTAGCGGCGGCTCCTTGGCCGGCCTAAGAATAGGTCTGCCAAACCAACCGTCTCCAGAGGGGGACAAGGAGCCACCATGCCAAGGAAATCAAAGAAGCCAGTAAGAAAGCAAACGCACTCGCCTACGGGCAAGGTAGTTGGCCAAGTCGGTCAGATACTGCTACCGATGATAGCTGGGATCGCGGCCACGAAGGCGGACCTGACGGAATGGGTGTACGAGCAAGGACTGACCGCATTGCACCTACTCCTGAGAGAGGACGCGGAGAAGATCGCGGGGCCGAAGGGCAAGCACGAGAAGGAGCGAACTCATAACCACTGGGGGAGCACGGATGGGGAGCTGAGCTTCGGCGGTCGTCGAATCCAAGTGTCGCGACCTCGAGTTCGTTCGAAGTCGGGCGAGG
Source organism: Candidatus Marinacidobacterales bacterium (assembly GCA_965197495.1). Lineage (GTDB taxonomy): Bacteria > Acidobacteriota > Vicinamibacteria > Marinacidobacterales > SMYC01 > SMYC01. The sequence goes on along the minus strand of OZ240210.1, from coordinate 5,247,659 downwards.
AGGCGTCGCTTCCACACTTCGAAGCCTTCCGCGAAGAAGACCCGCTTCCGGAGCGAGTGCTGAACCAGATCTTGGTGGGGGTATCGACCCGAAATTACGAATCGAGTCTGGACAAACCCTCGGCGAAGTTGAAGTCTCGTGGCACGAGCAAGAGTGCCGCCAGCCGTCACCTCGTGAGCCAGACGACTAAGAAGCTCGAGGAATACCTATCTCGGAGGCTAGAGGAGTTCGAGCTTGCGGCACTAATGATGGATGGCCTTGAGGTGGCCGGACAGACCGTCGTCGTAACTCTCGGTATCACAATAGATGGAACGAAGGTGCCCTTGGGTATATGGCTGGGCTCGACGGAAAACTCTCGGGTGTGCACCGCGATGTTGCAGAACCTTCTCGAGCGGGGATTGCGGATCGACGAATCGATTCTCTGCGTAGTGGACGGAGGCAAAGGGATCCGCAAAGCACTCGTCGACGTTTTGGGGGATCTCGCGGTTATCCAAAGATGCCAGCTCCACAAACTCCGAAATCTTCGCTCGTACCTTCCCAAGTCCCGTCACGCCTACGTGCTCCAGACAATGAAGGAAGCGTACAAATGCAAGAGTGCCGACAAGGCGCGCAAGCGACTTCAGGCATTGGTGTCGTGGCTCGAGCGAAACGGCTACGACGAAGCTGCCGGAAGCCTTCGCGAAGGGTTGGAAGAGACCCTCACGGTTGTGAAGCTCGCTCTACCCGAGTTACTTCGCAAATCTCTGGCCACGACAAACGCCATCGAGAATCTCAACGGCACCATCCGCAGAGTCTCGAGAAACGTCAAGCGGTGGAAGAGTCCTTCCATGATTCGCCGATGGACCGCTCTCGGCGTCGTCACGGCGGAGAAAAAGTTTCACCGTATCAAAGGCTATCGCCATATGGGCGCTCTCGTTCACGCGCTTAGAAGCAAACAGAAATCTCTTGACAGCGATGAGGTTGCTGCCTAAGAGTATTCACAGGTGCCGCCGCTACCCGACCAAATTCAACAGCGGCCGGGACATCTCCTCACGCAAGTAAAGATCGGTGACTCTCGTGTCAAGGTGTGTGATTTCAGCGAGTTTGTGTTTTGCGTAAACGGCGTCGGTAAGGACGTCGGTTCCGCCAACGACTTGCCAGAATTCGGTATCATTTTGAATGATATTGGCTTCAATAAAGCTCTGCAGAAAGTCGTAAGACATCCTCGATTCCAGGTTTTGCAGCACGCCGATCATTTCGATGACGTTCTCGGAATAGTCGGTAGTTTCTTTCAAAAACCGGCGCATAGAGTATTCTCCGAGCCGTTCAATCAACACTGGCCAGTTTTGTTGCGGATTAATCGCGATGAATCGTTTCAGTGGTAGCAACGCGTTGCCCAACAAAACGTCCGCTCGGTGGTTCTCATCCGGGTTGACGGCGTTCGCGTTTCCAGGGTCGGGCGTGTCCCGGCTTCGGCGTAAAGACTGTCGTCTTCCCAATATTTTTTCTCGGCGGTATTTCGGAACGTCTTGACGCGGCCTCCGACCCGGGTATTGGCTTCGACGATAGTGACGTTGTGTCCGACTTGACGAAGCATAGACGCCGAAACCATTCCGGCCATGCCCGCGCCAATCACCAAGACATCTTTTTTTGACCCTTTGGGTTTGGGTATGCCGTTCTTAATGAACTCAAGGTATTGCTGAACAACCGGATCGTCTTTTTCGTTGAGTAAGCTGTGGAGATAAGTTTTCATACAAAACTCCTAGGTTGAATTCATCGTTGGACCGATCGCGTTTCCGTCTTGACCCGCCACGTCCAGTAGGCCAATTCGGGGGTGTGTTTCCCGTCGAGATTCAGCCGTGCTGCTGACAGAGACCTCATGCAGATTTGCGAGTAGGTTTCGACGAGCTCGTGTTGTAGCGACAATCCGCACAGCAGGGCCTACGCGTGACGGTTCGCAGCGATGACAACTCGCTGCTCGATTCATCGACGCAATCTACCTGTTCGAGTGTCGAGGTTCAACCGTACGGGCGCTGTTATTGGGCGGGTAGCCCCTGGACGTGACAAATGGAAGGGTGGGGCTGTATAACTTCAGCTGGAGCTGACGGCCGGCACTTAGAGTTCGAGCAACGATTCACATCTAGATTGTCTTCGACCAAGCTGGCCGCAGCTCAGCAGCACGTTATACCAGACGAGTTCACGCAAGGCCTCCCGCTGCGGTCTGAGTGCGGCGGTGAGCTCCGCGTGATCGCCTTCATCACCGAACGCAACACGATTAGAAACACCTTGACGCATTTGGATGCGACGCGACCCCTCGGGTCTCGCGCTCCTCCTTAGCTCAGCCAGCCGCTCCCCAAAAAGCGTTCTCTCCTCGTCAAGCGCGGCCCGAATTCCGCCTGCTCGCTCACCTATCTCCCCCATAAAGAGGCGGTCTGAACCAGTTTCAGGCGCCCCTATCTTCTGATATCCTCGACGAGCCTCATCAACACGGGTTAGCCCCACCCAAGCCGAGGAAATTGGAGGCACACGCTTCACGATGGGCCATGAAATTTACTATCCCTTTAATATCCCTTCTGCGGGAGGAAGAGACCGATGGACCTTCTCCGCCCAGTCCTATATGAGGACGGGTGGCCGGAGATCGATAGGAAGGTATGGTCTTCTGCCTTTTCACCCTTTCCGGGGATGGTTGTCATGAGCCAGGCACACACACAAACGCGCGCACAGGCGCACACGCATCCGCACTCGCACACCCACGACCATGCGATCGCACGACGTCAGTTCCTGACGGCTGCTGTGGGAATGGCGGCCGGGTTGGCCACGGGACTGCGCGACCAGACCGCTTTCGGGGCGGCGCCCAAAGCCAGTAAGACTGCACAGGGCTGGGATATTCTGATTCGAGGCGGCCGGGTCGTAGATCCGTCACAGGGCCTCAACGGTCGGTATGACGTCGCGATCCGAGAGGGGAAGATCGCCCAAGTCGCGCCGACCATCGACCCTGCGGGCTGGCGGGAGGTCATCGATGTGGATGGGCGGATCGTGACGCCAGGGTTCGTCGATCTGCATGCCCACGTCTATGAGGGCGTTTCGCACTATGGCATCAACGCGGACAAGTACTGTCTCAGCCGTGGCGCCACCACGGTCCTCGATCCCGGATCTGCCGGAGCCCAGACGTTCCCCGGCTTCCGCAAGTACGTGATCGAGGTGCAGGCCACGCGAATCCGAGCACTCCTGAACATCTCCGTCACGGGAATGCTCACCGCTCTTCGCGGAGAGCTGGAGGACTTGGAGCACGCGAACGTCGAGCGGGCGATCCGGACCATCGAGCAGAATCGGGACCTGATCTTGGGCGTGAAGGTCCGCTGCGGCAGAGGCCAGTCAGGACCCAACGATCTGGTTGCGCTTCAACGCGCGCTCGAGGCAGCGGAGGCGGTTGGCCTGCCGCTGATGATGCATATCACCAACACCGTAACACCGATCGATCAGCTCCTGGCTCTGTTACGACGCGGCGACCTGCTCACTCACAGCTTCCGTCGATCGGGAACGCCGGAATCCGCTGACGAGGGGATCCTCACGAGCGAGGGAATCCTTCGCACGTCGGCGGGCGAGGCTTTGGAGCGGGGCGTACTGTTCGACGTCGGCCACGGTCAGGGCAGCTTCTCGTTCGACACGATGGAGATGGCGATGCGCCAGGGTGTCCTCCCGCACACGATCAGCAGTGACGTGCACGCCTATAATGTTGGTGAGGAAGGCCCGGTGTACGACCTGGCCACCACGCTCTCGAAGTTCCTCTATCTGGGGCTCTCGCTGGAGGAGGCCGTGCGAAAGACCACGGCGACGCCCGCCGCCGCCCTAGGCTGGGACGTGCAGATCGGAACGCTGCGGGTCGGTGCCGAGGGCGACATCGCCATCTTCGAGATGCTCGACGGCGAGCACAGGTTCGTCGACGCCTACGGCGGGGAGAGAGTTGGGCGGCAAAAGCTCACGCCGTGGCGGACCATCAAGGGCGGACGGACCTACCTGCCGCAGTGGTAGCAGCGGTGCTGCTCACACAGACATCATGCAGATTTCCGAGCAGGTTTTCGACGAGCCCCTGGCCTGGCGACACTCCGGACAGCAGGGCCAGCGCGTGAGGATTCGCAGCGATGGCAGTTCGCTGCTCGATTTGCCGCGCTCCTGACCCGCTGTGCTGTCTTGCGTTGCTCGGAGAGCCGATCCGGCACATTCTCCTCTCGACTGAAGTACACCTCGTCCGGCGTGCGGGATCTTCTCGTTGTGCTCACGGACGTAGAACGCGACGAGACGCCGCACCGCCGCCGCACTGTCGAGGGTGTTCAGGAAGAGCCACGCGTGTTTCAATTGTCGCCAGAACACCTCGATCAAGGAGTTCGAGCAGACAATGTCGACTTGGGCGAGCACACGACTCAGAGAACTTGAATCCCGGAGCAGCTGGTCAACCTCGCCAAAGTTCTCCGAACCGCCGTCGGTGACGACAAGTACGTTCGCGGTCGCTGAGTCGTCCGGAAGGCCCTTTGACGCCTCGATGAGGAGCTCCCGGGTGGTGGCCGAGCTCAGCGTGTCGCTCACCCGCCAGGCAAGAATCCTTCGGCTGAAATTATCGATGACCGCCTGCAGATAGATTCGGATGCCGGTCGTCAGCCGGATCACGGTCGCGTCGATTTGCCAGTACTCGTTGGGGCGCTTTGCTCGGAGTCCTTCTTTGGGCTTTGCGGGGTGCACCCGCCTTCGAGGACGTTTCCACCCGCGCCTGCAGATCATCTTGTACCACGTGCTTGCCGAGGCGAAGAGCTTGCCAAGCCGCTGCACGTAAAGCGCTAAGTTCTGGACGGCGATGTGGCGATAGCTCTAGGACTCAACGAAATCTCTCATCGTGGAGACTTCGTCGCGCGTGAGCTGGCTGGGAGTGGACTTCGGACAGCTCGGTTGATCGTCGAGTCCGCAGCCGTCTTCCTTGCGCCTCCACGCGTGATAACGCGCCGTCGAGACGCTCACGATTCTGAGCACGGTGCTTAACGACAGGAGACCACTCGCCGACGCGATCGCCCGGAGCACCGCCGATTTGGTCTCACCATCCGGAAGGCGATCGCCGTCGAGTTTTCCCCCGCGGAACCTCAACACACGCACGAGTAACCCGATGATCGCCGCCTGCACCTTGGCTCGCTGTCTTAGATTGTCGACCTGCTCCAACAGCTCGTAGACTTCCAGCTCAACGTCCACCGAAGCAACCACGGGCCGTACCTCACCGCGCGCCCATGTGCGTCGCGTCGAAGCGGGGATGGCGACGTCCCGGAAGAGGTCCGCATTGCCCGTCGCGGCGATGGCGTCACGCAGCCGATGGTCGTAGCTCCGCCGAACTCGGTGGGTTCTCGTCATGCCCAAGAATGGCAGGGTGCTATTCTCATCGCCAGCTGGCCGATCATGGCTGCGTGCAAAGGAGCCTGTCGAACTTTCGCTCTCCGTCGTCCACAATGATCGTGCGAAGAGCACGGCTTCCTGGTTGTTGATGGCTGCAGTAATCTGACCTCTCAAATCGTCTGGGTGTTGGACTTTGCCCTCGGCATCGATCGCGGTCTGGCCCGAGCAGACGAGCTGGCGGCTCACGCCTTCGAGGATTCGCCTTGGTTGAATTGATACTGTTTGGACCACTCCCAGGGATTCACAGCAATACGTTTCATCGACAGAAACCGCCTTTGGTCAGATGGTAAGCCTGGCGTATGATTCTATGGAAGGCTAGGGAGGCCAGGCATGCTCGTCAGGGCGCTCGCACTCATAGCGCTGATTTCGCTCGTGGCCGAAGGGGCACAGCGGCAACCTCAGTGGCGGCGGGATTTTGAGCCGCTCGAGGCACTGAATCCGACCATCGTTGCTAACTTTACCTTCGCCCGCGTGCAGTTTCAGTCCAACCGCTCGAGGAGGCGCCCGGGATGGTCTCACGATTACCCACGCGCGGAGCGCAACCTTCTGCGCATTCTCTCCGAGGTCACCGACATCTACACCGAATCGGCGGCCCATACGGTGGTCCCACTCGATAGCCCGGACATCATGCGCTACCCGGTTCTCTATTTCGGCGAGCCGGGGACGTGGGCGATCAGCCCCGACGAAGCGACCAACTTCCGTGACTACCTCCTTCGCGGCGGGTTCGCCATTTTTGACGATTTCGATGGCCCCTGGGATTGGGATAATTTCGAAGCGTGTATGGCGCGGGTCCTGCCAGGAAGCCACTTCGAGCGCCTCAAGCTCGAAGACCCGGTGTTCAGAGTTTTTTTCACATCAAGACTCTGGAAATGGTGCCTCCATATGGCGCCTACGATGTGCCCACGTTCTGGGGTATTCGAGACGATGCCGAGAGACTCATCGTCGTCGCCGACTTCAATAACGATATCGGAGACTACTGGGAGTGGTCGGACCACGGCTACTACCCCATCGAGCTCTCGAACGAAGGGTACAAGTTCGGCATCAACTACATTATCTATGCGCTGACGCATTGAGGTGACCTCGGGATGTTCCAGCGCGACTACATCCTCAGGCTCGTCGAACAACTCGCGAAAACACTCGGCACCGTTCTCACATTCCGGAAAGCCAAACGCTTCGACGAGGCCGAGATGACGATCGCCGAGGCCGCCAAGAACCTCGTTGGGCTCGATGTCCGCACGTTGCACGCTCTACCGCTCGAGCAGATCGTCGCGCTCTTCAGCCCTGTCATTTTTCAGAATCATGACCCCACCTTTTTCATAAACATGCCCCCGGGGTCAAAGGCCTACCCGAGAATCAATATCACAACTTCCTCGGATCTGTAACAGATCTCTGTCGTCGCTCCTGTGTACCAACATCCTTGAGACACTTGGGCCTTTGAAAATTAGTGTAGAGGGCGGAGGAGGAACATGCATGAGTACGTTGATAGAGAGAGAGACCTCGGCGGGATCGGAAGGAGCCCGTAGGGCGACTGGAGATCCCGCCGGCCGCGATGCGGCAGGGGTTCCGGCGACAACCCGGATGTCGGCGCCGAGGGGGGTACCGCAGGTATGGGCCGGTCCACGGGAGGCTGTTGTCGGGCGATGGTGGAGCTTGTGTTCGCGCTTCGGTGGTTGGATTCGCAAGATTCACTCCTTTTCAGGTTTGGTGGACATTTTCGAGTTTCGAGGCCAAGAGGTCGGGACGTTGTCCCTTCCTGTAGCTTTCGCCTTCGATCTGGACTTGGTAAGCGTTGTGGGACAAACGGTCAAGAGCGCTCTGGGCAAGAATCGGGTCATCGAACAAAGGAATCCACTCGTCGACCTGTCGATTTGAGGTGAGGATCGTGGACGAACGGCGGTGGCGCTCGATGACGACTTCGTAGATGTCGTTGGACTGTGTGGTATCGAGCCGACGCAGAGCGAAGTCGTCGAGGATGAGCAGGTCGGGGGCGAGAAAGCGTCTGAGCGCCTTTTCGTGAGAGTAGTCGGCACGAGACTGCTTGAGCTCGAGGAACATCTGATCGGCGCGGATGAAGAGCACGTCGTATCCGGCCCGGCAGGCTGCATGGCCGAGAGCGGAAGCGAGGAAGGTTTTGCCGACGCCCACGCTTCCCATGAAGAGAACGTCTTGCTTGGCCTCGATAAAACTGAGCGAGAAGAGGTCGCGAACGCGATGGCGATCGAAGCCCACCGGGGCATCCCAGTCGAAATTCTCGAAGGTTTGCTCCTCGGTGAAGGAGGCGCGTTTGAGACGCCGTTGCAGATTGACTTGGTCGCGTCGGTCCACTTCGTCCTGCAGGATAAGTTCCAGGAGGTCTTCACTCGGTAGTTTTGCCTTTTGAGCGTAGGCGATCCTCTCCGGCAGCGTCGCAAGGATCCCCGAGAGCTTGAGCCTCTTCAGAATCGTTTTCAGTGAGTTTTTGATTTCCATCTGGATTCTCCTTTCGTTTCGGTTCATGAGAGAAACTTTCGTTGGGGCGAAGGAATCTCAAGGGCATCGAGACCAGCTCTCCTGTTTGTGGTGGGTCGTCCGACGGCGCGACGGCATTCTTGAGAATGCGCTCCACCCTTTGGACATTGATGAGATCGAAGCCCAGGGCTCGCTGGCAAGCGGTTTCCACGCGAGCATGGCCGTACTTGTCGGCCAAGCGCATGAGCTTCTGAGCCTGTCGGAGCTTGGCCCATGGAAAGACGCCGCTGAGGAGCAGACTCATGAAACGGCCGATGTTGTTGCCGAGTTTCTTGGCTTGGCGCACCATACGCTCCGGGTCGCGCCTGGCGTAGGCCTCGAGGTCTGGGGGGTAGTCTGTGTAGTCGGTCGCTCTTCCTCCGGCTGGTTTTCTAGGGTGGGTTTTGATGAGCTCGCCTTTGTAGTAGATGCGTACGAGCGCTTTATCGCCTCGTACCGTGACCTGCTTTCCCACGTAGACCGTGGGAACCGAGTACAGGGCCTTGAGGAACTTCACGTGGTGGTCGTCATGAACGGACGGCTCGGCCCACTGAGGCGTATCGAATCGAGGCCCGTTCACGGGCCGAAGGCAAGCAAGCTCGACCTCTTCGAAGACGACGAGAGGGCGTTTTTGGGTGGTCCCGTGAATACGCCGGCCCGCGACTTCCAGACACCAACGTCGAGCTTCCCGCTGGACGTGAGCCAGGTCGAGCCACTGCTCACCGCGGAAAAAGCTCTCTCGAACGTACGGCACCCCTCTCTCGACGATCGGCTTGCCCTTCGGTTGGCGTACGACTGCCGGGTCGATGACAAAGCCTCGGAGCTCTGCATACTGCTCCATGGTGCGCTGAAAACTAGGCTCATAGCGGTCCGCCTTCACCACCGCCGTCTTCATGTTGTCGACGACGACCCGCTCAGGCACACCTCCGAAAAACTCCCACGCCTCTTCCAGTCCATCGATGACAACGTCCAGCTTCTGAGAGAAGTTGACGTGAACGTACTGGTGGCGGCTGAAGCCGCACAGCCGAGCTCGGCCTCAAAGGGGTGGGGTCATGTTTCTGAAAAACTCACCCCTTTGCCGGGGTCATGTCTCTGAAAATGGGGTGGGGAATGTTTCTGAAAAACACGCCCTCAAGTGGGGTCATGATCCTGACAAATCACAGCCCGGGGGGAATCCTCGACCCCGGGAAAAGTCTCGTCGTCGCCGAGCTTCTTTACGAAGATGGCGAGGTCAAAACGCTCAAAGGGGAGGACGGCGTCGCTTACCAATCGAAGGTGCGCGCGCTCGGGCTCTATCTCGAAGTTTCCGGGCGTGAAAGCCTCGAGCGCATTCCCGATGCGGACCGTTATCTCGAGAAGATCGAGACGTTGCTCGGCGAGCTAGCCCCCTACGCGCCCGTGCCGGAGATCCAAAAACGGCTCATCTGGCACTACGAGCGCGAAGGCGCCTACGCGGATGCCGAGGACACGTTGTTCGAGCTTATCGACGCGGGACACCCCGAGCTCGTCCCCGAGGGGATCGAACTCTACGAGCGGTTGCTCACGAAGCCCGACGATGCGCTCAAGCACGGCAAGCTGCCCCGCGAAGAGGTGGAGGAGGGGCTGGCTCAGTTGAGAGCACTCAGCGGCGAAACATCCATAGCACGACCGGTCCGATGACGACTGCGGCTACGAGACCAATGAGGGCGGTCAGGCCGAAGTTGGTCAGAGGCATCACGATATAGCCTTGAAGAGGTGTAATGCCCTCTCCTATTACACCTCCGCCCTCGACCGTGAACCGGTACGCCGAAAACCGGAACAGGGACGCCAAGCTGTACGTCGCCCCGACCATGGCCGCCGCTACCAAAACGAAGCTGGCCGACATCTTCGCGAGCGTTACATAGGGACACGTCTCGGAGGAGTGAGCGACCTTCATCGCAAAATAGAACGGGGCCAGCGCGTACAGCCACGTCACACCGAAAACGTTGATCAACCACGATGGTGCACCCGTCTCTTCCAGAATCAACCTTACAACGACGACCCCCGCCGCCAAGGCTAGCGCGCGCTTGACGATTCCTTGCATCGGGCCCTCCCACTACTCTCAATTCTTCGTGTATTTCTTGAGCGCCCGCGGCCCGACTTCAGCTCCGTATATGTTGCCGTCGGCGTCCACCGCGACTCCTTCTGCTGCCGTCGTGCCGCGCACGCAGTCTTCCACTCGGGGTCGGGAATGAACGCGAACACCATGCCGTCTTTGGCGCTTCCAATCCGGATGCCGCGTTTCCAGCCGGCATTGCTTCCGAAATTCGACTCCGAGTCCGCCGAGTACAGAATGTCGTTCTTGTCGATGAACAAACCGCTCGGCCTGCCGAACTGGGTCCAGCTCGCGATGTGGCTTGCCGTCCTGGTCGAAGATCTGCACGCGGTTGTTCTTGCGGTCGCCGACGAAGAGGCGCCCTTGGGAATCCATCGCGAGCGCGTGCGGGTCGAGAAACTCTCCGGGTCCCGTGCCCGTCTTGCCCCACGTCTTGATGAACGTGCCGTCTTTCGAGAACTTGACGACGCGGTTGTTCCCTTCGATACCGTGGCCGTCGACGACGAAGATGTCGCCGTTCGGGGCGACGAGGACGTCGGACGGTCCGTTGAACTCGCCCGGCCCGTCGCCGGCAACGCCAGCCTTTCCGAGCCGCATGAGCTCTTTCCCCTCGGGGCTGAACTTGATGATCTGGTGGCCGCCGCCTTTGCTGCCGCGCGCGTCCGTCACCCAAACGTTATTGTCCGCGTCGACGAAAATGCCGTGAGGCCACTCGAGCAGGCCCGCGCCAAAGCTCTTCAAGAGCTTTCCTGAAGGGTCGAACAACAGCACCGTCGGGACGTCGTCTTTCCCGACGCAGCTATTCTCCCTCTACATCTGCGTCAGGGCTCGGTGACAATGAACGATGTCATCATCCCCGCGTGGAGATGCTCGGCGATGTGGCAGTGTGCCATCCATTCGCCGGGGTTCGTGATGTCGACGAGGATATCCATCGTCGTGCCGACGGGAACGATAGCGGTATCTTTCCAAACAAGATTCTCGTTCGGGACACCGTCGAGCCCGAGCACGAGGAAGCGCTGGCCGTGCAGGTGGAACGGATGGTGCATCGGGTGGATCGTTTCCGGGTTGTTGTAGATCCGGATCTTGATGACGTCTCCGACCTCGAAGCTCCAACCGATGTCCATGTTCTCCTTGCCCGTGTCGGGGTCGCGGAGCTTCCAGTGGATCTGCTCGGCGCTCGATAGCCAGTTCATCATCGGCATCGCGTCGTTCCATTCGATGGGCGGCGCGTAGAGCCCCGCTTCGAACTGCATGGCCTGAACGAGTTGCATCGGCAAGTTCTCGATCTCGAGCGTGAACTCGAGGCTGTGGTCGACGGGCTTGTCGAAATATTGCCGGAAGGCGTCGATGTCGGCCTTCACGTCTTCGTGCTCGCGGAGCTCGCCAAAGACTCCCGCGTGGCTCTCGGCGACACGCGTCTCGGCGACGTGCACCGTCCCTAGCAAATCCGTATGCGGGTGGAACTCACCCATGAATTCGTCGATGGCCTGGATCGAGTTTACGATCTCGATATCGCCGGGCTCGTCGAAGAGGACTTCGACGATGTAGCGCTCGGCAGGTCCGAGAACAACGCTCTCCACCCGCTCTTCACGCTCGTACTTGCTCACGTCCGAGCCGACGACTTTGATAAGGGCGCCGCCGAACACGACGTTGAACGTGCGCGAGTTCGCGACGTTCGTCAGATAGAAGCGGACGACTTCTCCGCGCTCGACCGAGAGCTCGTATCCGGGTGCTCCGTTCACGAGCATGACGTTTCCGAATCGCCCCATCAGCGCATGTGTCGCCGCACGGTCCCCCCACGGGAACGGCCCGAGATCGTCCATCAAGATGTCGTCGAGGATGAGCGCTTGTTCCTTGTTGACCGGGTTGTAGTAGTCGGCCTCGGGCGGTGTGACGAGCATGTTCCCGTAGAGGCCGAGGTCTTGCTGGATGTCCTCGCGCACGTGCGGGTGGTACCAGTAAATTCCGGTATCCGGAAAATGGACTTCGTACGTGAAGCGCTCGCCTGGTTTCACCGCCGGCTGCGTCACGTCGGGGACCCCGTCGAAGCGGTTATCGAGCCGGAGCCCGTGCCAATGCACCGTCGTCGGCATCTCGATCTCGTTGACGAGCTCGACAATGACGGTCGCGCCCCGCTCCGCTTTGATGAGTGGCCCTGGATATTGGCCGTTATAGCCGTACATCAGAAACGTTTTGCCGTTTAACGTACGGCGCACGATGCTCGCGCTCATGACTAGCTTTTCGCCGTCGGCCATCTCCACGATCTCGCCCGGCTTCGCTTCGGGAAACTGCGAGAGATCGCCGGCGTCCATCCGCGCGAGGAACGGACCGACAATCGGTACCGCGGTCGCGATTCCCGGAAGGGGCGGCATGGGGAAATCGTGCGGCGGCATGCGCCACGCTTTCGGATCGCCGCCTGGCATGTTGCGATGGTCCTGGCGCGCCCACACGGACACGCACAGAGCCAGCGAGATAACGCTGAGCACGATTTTCACGATCAGAATCCGTACTTCGCGCAGGGCTCCGCTTGGTATGGGCCGTGGCCGGCGAGGGTGTGCATCATGCCACTTCGTGACATGCCGCGCATCACGATCGGCCCGCTCCATTTCTCGGTCGGCTCGTCCGTCGGCTCGAGCGAGACGACGAGAAGAAACTTGTTCCAAGCCGCCTTACCCGAGACATGGAAGTCGTCATCGAGCACGCCTAGCCGCGTCGTCTCCGACAAGTCATCCTTGGTGGCCCACGCCGTCAGAAAACCTTTCTTGGGTTTCTTGATCCGTCGGAGCGCCATCGTAATGTCGACCATGTAAGTGCCGGATGGTGACACGGCTACGCCGTAAGGCGAGCTCGAAAAGGTAACTTTCCCGAACCCCACGCCGTTGCCGATCCCGTGAACACGCTTCGTCGGCACCATCTCGATCCCGTAATAGTTCGACGGAAGATCGGGAAGTGCTGTTCTAGTCGTCCCGCTGCACACGGCGCCGCCGAAGCCAAAGGGCACGCTCCACGGAGACGAGGGGCGCTCCGCGGCGTTCGCCGAAGCCGCGATCACGAAAAGCGCCAGAAAGAATGTCATTGATCAGTGATCAGTGATTAGTGATTAGTGATTAGTGATTTCCGTCTGAGCCCGGGGCCGTTTTCCAGTCCTGGGCGCTCGAGATGTTGGGCATACCCCAGTCCTCGCCCTTCCAGCCCTGGAAGCCTTCCATTCGGAAGACCCAGAAGCCGGTCGTCATGTCGCTCACGACGATGAGCCCATCTTCGTTGCGCACATCCACGCCAAACGCACCGTTGAACATCGCGTAGCGCTTCGTGTTGGGCGGGCCGGTATAGGTGTCGTAATACGCCACCGTCGTCGGGTTCTTCGGATCCATCAAGCTGAAGACCTGGAGTCCATCGAGATAACCGGAGACGAACACGTAGGGCCAACGGATCTCGTGGTTGTGGGAGAGGTTCCTCCAATCGGCGGTCCAGGCGCCAATCGGCTTCGAGATCGTCTCGACCTCCTTGTCGAGGCCTGGCTTGAGATCGAAGATGCGAAGCGGCGCGTACTGATACTCTGTCTCGGCGACGACATAGCGGCCGTCGGGCGTGGGCGTGAACGTGTGGCCGTTTTTGACGCCTCTGATGCCGGTGAGCGAGACGAGAAGCTTGGGCTCTTCGAGATCGGTGACGTTATAGACGTAGTAGCCGCCCGTGCCGCCGCCGTAGAAACGATCCTCGGCGGAGTCCGGGTGATAGCCGGCGTAAAAGTCATGATAGCCGCGACGCTCGCTCTCGGAGTTTGGCACCGGGACTTTGGCGACGAGCGCGTTCTCAAGGTCGCCTTCGACGACGCGGCCGAGATCGTATACGTGCGAGAACGGCCCGGAAATCGTCGTGAAGAGTAAAACGGCTCCGTTGCTGTGCTTGTAGATGAAAATATTGTGGAAGCCGCCGGGGTGGTCCGGTTCACGGATGCGAGCGACTTCTTTGACCTTCGCGGGATCCGGCAGGCCCGTCACGTCGAGCACGACGGCGCCGAGGTCGTTATCCGGTCCGCCCTGCTTAAACTGGAGCGACTGCACCACGTAGTAGCGATCCTTGTATTTGAAGTGCTTGACGTCCATTCCGCCCGTCCCCAAGTGCAGGTCTTGGTCCTCGATACGCCAGGAATAGATGCGCTTCGCTTTCCGGACATCGCTGATATCAATGATGTCGATGCCCTTGTCGCCCTCGGTGCCGTAGACCATGCGGCCGACATAGGCGTAAGGACGATCCATCTCCTGTTCGAGGTCGACGTCGGAGACGCTGAGGCGCGGGCCGAGCGGGACGTGGGACAAGACTTCAATATTATCGCTTCCCGGCTTTTCAGCAGTCCATTGAGCCGAAGCCGCCGAAGTCGTACCGGCGACGGAGAGAACAACGATAAGAATTCCAACAAGTTGGCGGATGAACATTTGTAACCCTAGCCTCCAAAGGCGGATTGACGTTTTCGCCTACATTCTATATTAACGTGGTCCGAGAGAGGTAAAGCCATGATTAAGCTTTTGCTCCTGGCATCGCTTGCCATCCGCACCGACCTCGCCATCGACGGTCAAGGAAACGCCCACCCTGGCGCCATCATTATTACAGAGGGCGACAAAATCACGTCCTTCGGCTCCGGCGAGCCTCCCGAGGGGACGGAGGTCATCGACCTCCGTGGCTACACCGTGCTTCCGGGCCTCATCGACAGCCACGTTCACATCACCACCCATTTTGGCCGGGACGAGGCACGGCCCTCTCTCAGCTCGCTTTGGGGGGCCTATAGCGCGCGCACCTTGCTCGAGCACGGCTTCACCACGGTGCGAACGCTGGGAAGCCCGCGCTACGAGGACATCGATCTTCGCGACGCCATCAACGAGGGGCTCGTGCCAGGCCCGAGGCTTCTCGTCTCGGGACGGTGGATCTCCGACGGGGACGCCCCGGGAGCCGAGGGCGACGCTGTCCAAAATGGCGCCGAGCCCGCGAACTAAGCGCTCTTGCGCGCGGAAGTACAAAAGCGCATCGAGTCCCGCGTCGACTGGCTCAAAGTCTTCGCGACCCGCAGCGGCCGCGCGGGCGGGACAGCGACCCATTCGCTCGAGCAGCTCCAGTGGGCGATGGACGAAGCGAAAAAGGCCGGGATTCCTGTCTCCACCCACGCGCATGCGCCGGAAGGCGCGCGGCGCGCGATCCTCGCGGGCACGCGCACGCTCGAGCACGGGGCGCTTCTGACTGACGACGTCCTCGACCTCATGGTGGAGCGGAACATCTACTACTCCCCCAACCTCTATCTCGGAGATGTCCCGGCCGCTGTTGAATTTGGTCGGGTAGCGGCGGCACCTGTGAATACTCTTAGGCAGCAACCTCATCGCTGTCAAGAGATTTCTGTTTGCTTCTAAGCGCGTGAACGAGAGCGCCCATATGGCGATAGCCTTTGATACGGTGAAACTTTTTCTCCGCCGTGACGACGCCGAGAGCGGTCCATCGGCGAATCATGGAAGGACTCTTCCACCGCTTGACGTTTCTCGAGACTCTGCGGATGGTGCCGTTGAGATTCTCGATGGCGTTTGTCGTGGCCAGAGATTTGCGAAGTAACTCGGAGCTCTTTCGCAAAGCCGAGTTCAGCTGGGCGCACGCACAATACGCCAACGTGGAGTGGCCCTCATTCGACGCCCGCGACGATCTCACCAAGATCACAGCCCGGAGCCTCGTGATCAGCGGTGCTCATGACCTGTTGCCGCCGGAAAAAGGACGTGAAGTCGCCGACGGCATCGCCGATGCGCGTTTCGAGCTCTTTGCCGCAAGCGGCCACTTCGCGCCGATCGAAGAGCGCGAGAAGTTCGTGGACGTCGTCGTAGCCTTCCTGGAGGGCCGGTAGCCCTTGTGCAATCGGGGCACTAGCTCACCGCGTCATCAGCTCGACATAGAGCAGGCAACTTGCGCATCAGCTCAAGTCCAATGAGCCACTCACGCGAGGGACAAGTTCCGGATGCAGCAAGTGCGCGAGAAGCTCCACCCCGTTAGCCAAGCGCGGGCCCGGGCGCGAGAAGTAACTATTCGCATCCACTGCATAGACCCTGGCGTTCGAGCGATTCGGACGCGACGTCTTCCGCCACTCCGAGGCTGCCTGATCGAGGCCGTACCCGCAAGGCATGACCACGACGACCTCGGGCTTGGCGTCGAGGATAGCATCCCAGTCGACGCGAAAGGACGGCTTCTCCGGAGACCCGAGAACATCGACACCGCCGGCAAGCGCCACCATCTCGGGCACCCAATGGCCCGCCACCATGGGCGGGTCGGTCCACTCAAGGCAAACAACGCGCGGGCGCGCTTCCGCTTTGGCGACGAACGCTTCGACGGCTTCGATCCTGGCGCACAACCCGTCGACGAGCTCACGGGCCGTGTCCTGGCGCTCGGTTGCCTCCCCCACCGCGAGGATGTCGTTCCACACTTCTTCGATGCGATGCGGGTGCAGCGAGAGCACGCGAGGCTGCACCGCGAGCCCACGAAGCGCCGACGCGAGATCGCCCGGCGTCGCCGCACACACGTTGCAAAGCTCCTGCGTCACGACCAGGTCCGGCTCACCTTTGCGAAGCACGTCGCTCTCGACTTTGTAGAGACTCTCGCCCCGCGAAAGATATTCGCGCACGAGCTTGTCGATCTCGCCGGGATCCGCCGTTGTCGGAAGCCGCGTGTTCACGACGATGGGCTTCTCTTTGACCGCCGGAGGGAAATCGCATTCGTAAGTGACGCCCACGAGCACGTCGACGAGACCGAGCGCGGCGACGATTTCGGTGCCGGAAGGAAGGAGCGAGCAAATACGCATGACGCAGTCTAGCCCCGGGCGTCGACGCTTCGCAAAAGGTCCGCGAAGACGAAGCCGTCCCGCTCGACGGTCTCGCCAACGGTGCACGGCACCGGCTCCGAGAAACACGGCGCGGCCCAGGCGAACGTGTGAAACTCGCCTCTCTCACCGCACGGGTCGACGCCAGGCGGAAGCTCCGCGAGAAACGATGCATCGAGCTCGCGCCCCACGAGCTCTCTTGGAAGGACTTTGGGATCGAGACACGTGACCTTCGCACGTAGACCAGACGCAATCATCTCGCGTGACAAGGCGTAGGTATCACGGCCCCAAAGCGGAAAAAGAGGCTCGATGTCCGTCATGCGAAACAAATTTTCTCGGTAGCTCCGCACGTCTTCCAGAAAAATATCTCCGAACGCCATGAACTCGACACCTTCGCGCATCGCATCGTCCACCGAGCGGTGGAAAGCGGCCTCGTACTCCGCGTTCGAGCAAGGATGCGGGATGGGGACGACGCGGAGCTCGAGCCCCGCTGCACGGGCCTGGTCTTCGAGGAGCTCGCGGCGGACGGCGTGCATGGCGACCCGATCGAAGCGCTCGTTCACCGTCGTGACGAGCGCTGTGACCTCGACGTCGTCTCGCTGGCGCAGCTCGTGGAGCGTCCAGGCGCTGTCCTTTCCGCTGCTCCACCAGAGCCACACGCGCTTCATGAGCCGAGCGCCTCCGCGACGAGTCGCAGGTTCTCGCGGCCGCAAGCGGCGCGGATGAGCCTCTCTACCGTGCTCCAAACGGCGGCGTCGCGATCCATCCTCGCGTGAGGAATGCGAAAGAGGCGTTTCCAAATAGGCACCCCGTCGAGCGAAATCTCAGAACCTGGCGCCTCGTTGTAGCGGAAGCGCCAGTTGCCCAGAATCGTGGTCGCATCGGGATCCACGGCGCGGATCGGTTGCTCGCCTCGGATGAACCAGCCGTCGCTTTGGTAAAGGTTGGCCGCGTAAGCCACGTTGCGCGGGACCGCGGCGTCGCCTCTTCCAACGCTATCAATCTGGATGGTCAGTAGAATCGGAACCCCGTGCGCCTCAAGCGTGCGCGCGAATTTGAGCACGGCCGCACCGCCGAAGCTCTGTCCGTAGATGACGAGCCGCGCGGGTGACGCGGTAACGACGAAGCTCTCCGCAACGTCCCGGCGCTGATTCTCGAACGTCTCGGCGAAGACACCGCGTTCGGAGTTCCTGAGGTCGAGCGCAAGCTTGCGTACGCCCTTATCGGTATCGTCCCAGCGGTCCCGCCCGCCGAGAAAGCCGACGACGAGACAGGCATCTTCCGGGACGGGTTGCGGCGTCACGATCTCCCGGAGGGTGATGCCGCCGCACGCGGCGAGCGTCCAAGTCAGGCTGAAGACGACAGTAGCTCGACGCATCGCCGAGAGTGTATCGCGACGATGCGTCTTTGACCCGCTAGGACTTCGGCTCCCAGAGGCCGAACACGGCGCCGTCGGGATCCAGTTCCTATGCCGAATTCGGCATAGCGAGGTCGTCCGGACCGTCCATAAACTAGCGAGGTCGTCCATAAACAAAAGGGTGGCACCTGTTCTTGTCCCACGGAAGGCTGTCCCACGTAAGGTCTGTCCCACGTGAGGCAAGATTTCCACATGTTTTCCACAGGAGAGTGCTACGGAACGTAGCAGCTACGCGGGCACGTCCAGTCTGCGACCACTTCAAATGACAGACCGACTGGGTGTTTAGGACCTGTCCTGGGCTCATACAAGAGGGTGGCACCTGTTCGCCCCGCCCTGCCCCGGCACCTGTTCGCCCCGCCCCGCCCCGGCACCTGTTCGCCCCGGCACCTGCTCGGCCCGCCCCTGTCCCCAGCACCTGTCGCCCTCGCCCCTGTCCCCACTTGGAGCCAAAAGCAACACTCGGACTTCGTCCGCTTTCTTGATAGACGAACCGTTTCCGTGGCGCGAGTGAGGCGGTGTTGATGGAAGCGACCCATCTACTGACGCGTCCCGCTTTTACATTTCTGGTTCTCCTGTCGTTTCGGGGGATCTGATTTATGTTGGAGGGCATGGCCTATGGACGCTGCCGCGATTGTGGAAAACGCCGGAAACTCCGGGCGAGAGAGGCGTTTAGGGAAAGGTTGTGAGCACGTACAAACGTGGAGCGGCGTTTTCCACAATCGCTTGGAAAACGCTTCGCGTTTCCCACGAGCGCCCACAGGCCCCTCCTGGTATATATACAAGAAAGATTAATTCATATGGAATAAGGAAGGGGGGGCTCGATTAGTGGAGGCTATGGAAAACGCCCTTCCAGGCTTCGAAGAGAACTCAGTCGTGAGCAAGGTCTGAACGACCAGAACCGTGGGGGCGTTTCCCACAGCCTCGTCTCCCGCTGAGGGGCAGTGGCATTTGGTGAGGCCCGTGGGTTGAGAGGGTAAGCCATGTGTAGATGCGCATCGGCGAGAACGCTAGAATCTTTTTTTCCGAAAGAGAAAAGAGCGTTCCCGCGATGCGCGTTACTACGTTAGTCAACAAGCTCATCGGATTGCAAGGCCTGTGGGTCCGAGGTTTCCACTTCCAGGCGGACAAAGCCAGAGTGGTGGTGGATGTAGTACCACGGAGGAGGAAGCCTCTGTGCGGGATTTGCGGACGAAAGGTCCGCAAGAACAAAGATCGCTACAATCGCTACTGGCGGCACTTGGACCTGTTCGGAGTCCGGACCTATCTTCGCTACTCGATCCGACGAGTGGTATGTCGACGGTGTGGAGTAGTCAGAGAAAAGGTGCCTTGGGCCGACAAGGGAAGCCGCTTTACCAAAAGCTTCGAACAAGAGGTAGCGTGGCTGGCACAGAGGACGGACGTCAGCGCCGTAGCGAACTATTTCCGAGTGACGTGGCGTTCGGTGCGACGGATCATCCAGCGAGTGGTTGCCGAGCAGCGGGATGAGCGGCGCGAGCTCGATGGATTGCGGGTGATTGGGATGGACGAGATCAGCTACCGCAAACGCCATAAGTACTTAACAGTGGTAATAGACCATCTCAGCGGCCGGGTCGTCTGGGCGGGAAAGGAGCGCAAGGCCAAGACGCTGCTGCGGTTTTTCCGCAAGCTCGGACCACAAAGAGCCGCGGAGCTCGAAGCGGTCAGCATGGACATGTGGGAGCCGTACATAACTGTCGTCGGCAAAAAGGCTCCTCAGGCACGGGTGATCTTTGACCGCTTCCACATCGTCAAGCATCTGAACGAGGCCGTGGATAAGACCCGGCGCGAGCTGGTGCGCGAGCTCAAAGGGACTGCCCGGCGCAACCTCAAGAACACCAAGTTTCCCCTTCTCAAGGCCAAACACAACCGCAGCGCGAAAGACAAACGGGTGCTCCGCGAGCAGGTGCGAGCTAATCGTCGCCTCTACCGCGCCATGCTTCTGCGCGACGACTTCATGGACCTCTACACCTACAAAACCGAGACATGGGCCAAGAAGTTTCTCCGAGGATGGCTGCGGCGCGCTATGAGCTCGAGGATAGAGCCCGTCAAACGCGCGGCGAAGATGATCCGCAGCCACTTCGATGGCGTCATCGCGTGGGTCACGTGGAGACTCAGCAACGGCCGACTCGAAGGAATGAACAACAAAATCCGGCTGCTGAGCCACCGCAGCTTTGGACTCCACTCTGCCGAAGCTCTCATCAGTCTCGTCTACCTAAACTGTGGCGGTCTCACCCTCGAGAGGATCCACTGAAATGGCAGGAGAGGCAAAAGAAGATCGTGGTGAACGTTGCGATGGCGATGAATGACCTCATTACTTTATCTCCCATTAATAAATTGCTGATAGAGCACACCGGCGAGAGGAATGGCTAGCACGTGCATCCGGTCGCCCACCAGAGGATTTGTATCATCTTTGGGTAGATGGCACGAGCGCGCCCAATGATCGAGAGTGAGTTTTGTCTACCTTTCAATTGACCTATAATAATCGTGATGGTTGGGACGCGTATGCTTCGAGCGACGCTTTTAATGCTGTGTTTTGCCGTCGCGGCTCAAGTTCAGTGTCTAGCCCAGTGCCTCGCGCTCCCATGCGAGGACACCCATGCCATCCACCAGGGTGCGGAGGACCCCGGGAACTGCCACGACGAAGGGCATTCCGGCAGGGCTGGCGGTTCCGGATCCAACCCTCTGGTGCCCGAGCCTTCCGAGAACGAGGATTGCGGCTATCATACGAGCTGGACGATGGTCTTGGCGTCGAGCTTCGAGGAAACTACCGCCAAAGCCTCGATGTTTGCTGCTTCTCTCGAAGGTCTTCCGATTGAAACGGACATCCCTTCGCATGGCGTGCTCCGCGAGGATTCCATGAGCCCGGTAAATCCCCTCCTCCCCTATGTCCGCAGCACCGTCTTGTTGATTTGACGCGGCACCCTCGCTAACCGCTCCCGCGAGCACAGGACCTGTCCACCTTGCCCAGTTCGCGGGGCCCCCTTATTACCAATGATGAGGTTCCTGAAAATGACATTAGTCCCGAAGATATTCTCGTCTCGTTATTTGCCACCTAGCGCGAGTCTGGTTTGGGTCGCGGCCGTGCTCGCTTCCGGTTGCTCGGTCACGGTTTCGCAGTTGTCGCAGCCGGATCCCAGCGATCCCCGTGCGGCGATTGGCGGGGAGTCTCCATATAGCACCGGCCTTTCCGCGGACTCCACTGCGGAATCAGAGGCTGGTTCAGAGAGTCCATCGCCCGCGAGCTCCCATTCGCAGCACGACCACGATACGCCCGAGATGGTCTACGCCTGTCCGATGCACCCGGACGTTACCGGCCAGGAGGGGAGCAGCTGCCCTCGCTGCGGGATGACTCTTGTGCTAAGAGAGGATCCGGTCCCGTGAATGACGCTCTTCGCTACATCGCGCGCTTTCTCGGAGGCTCGCTTCTGCTACTCGGGCTGAGCGGATGTGCGAGTACCAATCCTCGACCGGCGTTTCTGGACATGCGACAGAAGGTTGCCTCTCGTTCGGGCCATGCACCTGAATGGCCCCGGAACGCTGAGCAGACAGAAGTTACCCGACAGGTCGTTCACGATCTGCTGGCCGAGCCGATTGACGCCGACACGGCCGTGCGCATCGCCCTTTTGAACAATCGCGCGCTTCTCGCAAGTTTCGAGGAGATTGGTATCTCTCAAGCCGATCTGGCTCAGGCGTCCCGCATCAGCAACCCGGTGTTGCACTGGGGCCGTTCCGAGGTGGGTCTTGCCCTCGACTTCCTGGATGTCTTCATCCTTCCGCTGAAGAAGAAACTCGCTAGCGTTGAGCTGGAACGCACCAAGCTGCGCGTCGCCGACGAGGTGATTCGGCTGGCAGCTGAAGTGAAAACGGCCTTCTATGAGCTCCTCGCCAGTCAAGAGTTGCTCGAACGACTCGAGTTGATGGGGGAGATCCGTCTGGCCGCTTCTGAGTTCGCCGCACTTCAGGAGCAAGCTGGTAACTTGAACGTGCTCGATCTGGAGCAACATCGCGCTGTTTACAATCAGATGCGCGTCGATATCGTGAGGGCAGAGCTCGGCCTACGTCGACGACGCGAGGCACTGAATCGTTACATGGGACTCTGGGGCGAAGAGGTTCGTTGGCTCGCTGGAAAAGGGCTGCCCTCTCTCCCTGACACGGATCCACGCTTGGAGTCCTTCGAGGCCGTCGCACTCGAGCAGCGATTCGATGTGGCCGCTGCGCGAAAGGGGATCGAGCAGGTGGCACGCGCGCTAGCACTTACCAAAGGTACCCGATTTTTTCCCGTAGGCATTGAGATCGGCATCGAATCCGAGAAAGACCCGGATGGCGCGCGGGTGACTGGGCCCTCGCTTGGGATCCAGTTCCCCATTTTCGACCAGGGGCAGGCCGCGATCGCGCGACTCCAGTCCCAACTTCTTCAGTCCCAACGTCGTCTGGAGAATCTTTCGATTCACGCGCGCTCGGAAGTCCGTCTGGCGCGAGACTTCATGATCGCGTCGCGTGAACTAACCGAGTACTTCCGTGATCGTCTGCTCCCGCAGCGACGACAGATTGTGGAGCTTACGCTCGAGCAATACAACATGATGTTGCAGGGCACCTACGACCTGCTCGCGGCGCGGGAGCGCGAAGTAGAGACCGAGCGGGCCTATATCGAAGCGTGGCGTGACTACTGGATTGCACGCGTAGAGCTCGAAAGAGCGCTCGGTGGACGTCTTGGACCGAGTACTCAGAAAACGTCTTCCCTGCTCTCGTCTTCCCGGCTCGCCTCAGGCGAGCCGAAGAAAGAGGTCATACCATGAAGTTCACCCGACGTGGTTTTTGGCAGAGTGCAGCAGCCGCGACCGGACTCGCTGCACTAGCACGGGCCGGCTCCCGTACGAGCGCCGCCGCCGATCGACTGGGTTACACGCCGGTCGAAACTCCGGACGGAGCCACGCTCCCTTACGTGTTGAAGGACGGCGTCAAGGAGTTTCATCTCATCGCCGAGCCGGTCAAGCGCGAATTTGCCCCTGGCATGATCGTGAACTGTTGGGGCTATAACGGGATGACCCCTGGCCCGACGATTGAGGCAGTCGAGGGCGATCGCGTTCGTATTCTCGTGACCAATCGTCTTCCCGAGCACACCACGATCCATTGGCACGGGATTGTTCTGCCCAACGGCATGGATGGCGTCGGAGGTCTGACGCAACCGCACATCAAGTCAGGGGAAACCTTTGTCTACGAATTCACCCTGCGACAGCACGGAACCTACATGTATCACCCGCATGCCGATGAAACGGTCCAGATGGCGATGGGGATGATGGGTTTTCTGGTGATTCACCCGCAGCGGCGAGCGCAGCCCATCGATCGCGACTTTGCCGTCTTTCTTGCGGAATGGTACGTGGAGCCGGGCTCATTCACACCCAACCCGAATATCATTACCGATTTCAACACATTCACGTTCAATGGAAGAGCCTATCCGGGTACCTCTCCGCTCGTGATTCGAAAGGACCAGAGGGTGAGGATCCGTTTGGCCAATTTGAGTATGGATTCCCACCCCATTCACATCCATGGACACTATTTTCGAGTCGTCGAGACCGATGGCGGACAGCTGCCGGACACCGCTTACTGGCCCGAGACCACCATGAACGTGCCTCCCGGAACTTGTCGGGTTGTGGAATTCATAGCCGACAACCCCGGCGACTGGCCCTTTCACTGTCACAAGGCCCATCACGCGATGAATGTCATGGACCATGACATCCCCAATATCATCGGGGTGGACCAATCGGATGTTGGTCCAAAGATCTCCAGGTTGGTTCCCGGCTACATGCCCATGGGAGAGACCGGGATGGCCGAGCACGCAAGCCATGCCGCGCACATGAGAGGCGTGCGCAATACGCTTCCGATGATGACTGGCGAAGGACCCTTCGGTCCGATCGAAATGGGTGGCATGTTTACCGTGGTCAAGATCCGAGAAGGCATCACGTCTTACGAAGATCCCGGATGGTACGACCACCCGGAAGGCACCGTGGCCAGGAAGCTCGAGGCGCCTTGATCGGCACTACTTTACGAGCTGGCATCGCTCCGTTTCGACCATGCGGGCTCGCTCTACCACAGGCTTCTCGCCTCGGCTAGGTACGACGGCTCCTTTTACACGAACGACGTTTCGGCTATGCTGCTCGCAAGGCTAGCGCTCACCGAGGACACGGTGAACTGGTCTGACGCGGACGTACTCGCAAAACTCAAGATCATCGACCCAGCCTGCGGCACAGGAACCCTGCTGATGGCGGCAATGCATGCCATTCGAGACCGCCACGAACATTCGGCTGGCGCGGCTGCCGACTCAGCCCTGTTGCATCTTGCCCTGGTCGAGGACGTGCTGTACGGCCTTGACATCAACCGTCACGGCGTCCAGCTCGCCGCCTGCAACCTGACGCTCGGAAATCCACGCGTGGACTACAGCCGCATGAACCTCTTCACCATGCGGCACGGTCCGCAACCCAATGGCAAGACCAAGGCCGGGTCGCTGGAGTTCCTCGCCACGGCGCAAGATCGATCACACTCGCTCTTTCTACGTTTCATCCAAGGTGGTGAAGATCGATGAAGTCCGACGTTGCGAGCGTGGGTTGTGGGAGCGGCTTCGGAGCCTCGACAAGGACGAAGTGAAGAAGCGGCTCGGCCCCTACGTGGGCTTTTTGCAGATTAAGACGCTCTGGGACCGCCGCGACACGTTGGTGGGTCACATCGAATCGCTCATCGAACGACGCGGCGAAGAAATCGTTCTCTTCGATAGGTTCAGTTGAGTCACACCTCCTACGACATTCCACTCTCATCGAGGAAATGATCGTCGTGAGCGTCGTCATCTTTCTCTTTCTGATGCACGTGCGGAGCGCCCTCGTCAAACCTCGTTTTAAGTTGCCTGCGGCTCACGGGCAGCTTCCCAGTCGTCCCTACCCTTCCGCCGGCGAATCTCCTGGATGCGAGCCAAGTTGACGGCGTGGTTGCGATGGATTCGGAGGAATCCGTAGGGCGTGAATTCTTCTAGAAGAGTGCCGAGAGGGCGAACGTCGCGCGGAGACCGTTTGGATCGCAAACGAACCAGAGTGTCGCCCCCCACTGCTTCCAAGAAATAGACGTCTTTCGGAACGACAGGCACGCGGCGGAGCTCGGAGATATTGACGAGCACCCGACGGCTTTGCGAAGCTGTAGGAAAATCAGCTAGAAGAGCACGCGCGCCTGGCCTCGCTCCTGAATGAGCTTGTCGAGATGCTCCAGCAGGAAGTCGCGCCGCTCGAGAATGCCTTTGATCTGACCTCCGTTCAAATAAGGCTTTAGTTGGGCGTCGAGGGTGTCCCGGCCGAGTCCCTTCAACGCTTCCACGAGCTTGCGATCGAACTAGTTCGGAAGCTTCTTGGGGGCCATGGTAGTCGCCCGGATCCTCGAACCGCAGTCGAAGCTGGCGACTAGCCTGTGGTGGCACACAACCACACTGCCCGAAATCCTGGGGGTGAGCGATGCCGACGAAGACGATCTCTATGCCGCCATGGACTGGGTTCTCAAACGCCAGGAGGTCATCGAAAAGAAACTCGCGGCGCGCCATCTCCAAAACGACGGCCTGGCGCTCTATGACCTAACCTCAAGCTACTTCGAGGGGGTGAGTTGTCCGCTGGCCAGGCTCGGATACAACCGTGACGGCAAGAAAGGCAAGCTGCAGGTCAACTACGGTCTGCTGACCAACGAACGCGGCATCCCCGTGTCGGTATCGGTCTTTGAGGGCAACACGGGCGATCCCAAAACGCTGTTGCCTCAGGTAGAAAATGCGCAAGAGCGGTTCGGCATCGAGCAGTTTGTGATGGTGGGCGACCGCGGAATGATCACCCAGACCCAGATCGACGAGTTACGGGAGATGGACGGTATCGACTGGATTACCGCTCTGCGTCCCGAACCGATTCGCAAGCTCATTAACGATGGGGTGATCCAGATGGGGCTATTCGACGGGCGGAACCTGTTTGAGTTGACGCACCCGGATTTCCCCAACGAGAGGCTGGTCGCTTGCCGCAATCCGGAGCTGGCCGAGAGGCGGCGTCACAAGCGTCGTGCTCTGCTCGAAGCAACCTGCAAGGAGCTGGAGAAGGTTTGTCGGATGGTCGAGCGGCGCCGTTTGCACGGCAAGGAGGACATCCGTGCTACGGTGAAAAAGCTCCTCAACAAGTACAAGGTCGGCAAGTACTATAGGCTCGACATCCGTGACGACGGTTTCGACTTCGAGCTAGACGAGACAACGATGGCTGCCGACGCCTCGCGCCTCGCCAACGGCAACTCTGAGCTCGCCAACAAACGGCTCCAGCGGTGGAAGCGACACATGGGGACGATCGTTAAGCAGTTGGAACGGATTCGCCAACGGATCGGGCGAGGTCAGCTGCATGGTAAAGATAAAATCGGTGTGCGGGTAGGCAAAGTTCTCAACAAGTACAAAGTCGGCAAGCACTTCAAGCTGGACATTCGCGACGACCGCTTTAGCTTCGAAATCGACGACACAAAGGTCACTACGGAAGCTGCCCTTGACGGCATCTACGTGATCCGCACCAGTCTTGCTGAGCAGCGGATGAAAACCGACGACACAGTGCGCAGCTACAAGTTGCTGACCCAGGTCGAGAGGGCGTTTCGTTCCTTCAAGAGCATGGACCTAAAGGTGCGGCCGATTCGTCACCGGCGCGAAAACCGAGTCCGGGCGCACATCTTCTTGTGCATGCTGGCCTACTACGTCCTGTGGCACATGATGGAGGTTTGGCGCCCACTAGTATTCTCTGACGAGGAGCAGCAGGCGAAGGCCGAGCGTGACCCCGTCGCTCCGGCGCAGCGCTCCGACGCAGCCCTGCGCAAGATACACACCAAGAAGCTTGACGATGGGAGACCAGCTTCCAGCTTCCGCACGCTGCTGCGCCTTCTCAGCAACATCGTCCGAAACAAATGTCGGCGACCGGAAGCCGGACCCGACGAGCCCACCTTCGATGTCACGACAACTCCGGACTCGAAACAGCAGAGAGCCTACGACTTGCTCAAAGGTATCACCGTGTAGACAGAAGCCAGCACCATTGATTCCATCTATCTTATTGGATCAACACCGGATCTTGGTTTTTTCAGCAAGGAACTTCAGACTAGAGTGAACCGCAAACACAAGACGAAGTATCGCGTGACCAACTACCAGGAGTACGAGGGTGGCCTCAGGAGCCGTGGCGACATCACCGTTTGTTCTCAGACGAGGCGCGCGAAGCGTGGACACCCCGAAGATAACTACTAGTGAGCGTTCGGACCCGCCCCGCGTGCAATCGCGAGGTGATGCGGCCCGTGGTGGTGACCTAGCGACATGAAACCGAAGAGGCCGAGGCCTCGGATCTTCTCCTCTTCTGACCTCTCCGCTGACGTGGCCGTGAGGACGGCGCCGTATTCGAGGAGGGCGGTCGCCATCTTCCAGCTTCGGCCGTGACGCAACATCCCGGCGTCCTCCACGAAAGCGAATGCTACCGACCCCGCCACGAACACCGAGGAAACGAAGATATTGCGCATCGACCTTCTCCTTTGCAGGCTTTGACTCGACTTTCTCAGAAAGCGCGACGAGAGACTACCCTTACTTTCCGCAATTTTGTCGAGCCTCACAAGCGACGAACTGGAAGAGCCGGAAAAAGGATGCCTGGTGGTCTCACGTCTCACCCTCGCATCTCCTGCTTGATTTCCCACTTGTCGAACCTATTTCTGACGGGCGAACGGGATGTCAACTAGCGCAAGGAGGCGTGAACCAATCCGTGAATCGAGCCCTACGCACCTCAAGTAACACTTGAAGTCGGTGCACACGTGTGCGCTCCGACGGCGACGAAACGTTACGGAAGGTAACAGAAACGTTTCCGCTGAAACGTTTGAGTGCACACGTGTGCGCCAGGAGCGCCCGCAAACGGCCCTTCTTCTCGGCGCCCGCCTCGGGCAGGTGTTCTTCAATCGAGTAGGACTCGGACGCGACGCTTATGCGCTCGAGATGAACGACACAGCGGGCTCGGTGTGGAGGTCCCAGGCGGCTCGCCTCCCCAAACGCGGTTCGGGGCTCTCGGCGAGATGTTCGAGGGGGACTTTGATGGCTACGGTGCGTTCCAGGCGGGTGTAGACTTCGCCCATACGGCCCTTACCAATAGGAGCGAGGATTTCGTAGGGGCTGAGACGCGGGACGGAGGTGAGGGCCATCGGGAAAATCTAGTGGCCTGCGAGACGGGAATCGAAATTGGGCCGACGGGTGAGGGGTGTCTCATCGATCCAGCACGACGTCGATACCTTCCAGAACTTCTTCCAGAATGCGCACGGAGATGCGACCCACATGCTCCGTGAAGAGGCCGCTGTCCACCGCGATGATTTGCGAGACGTTTGCAACGGAATCTTTGGCGAGACCTGACACGCGTTGACTAAGGAGGACGTTTCCGGGTGCGTCCTGCCACTTCAGGTTGCTCGTGAGCGGCACACACACGACGGTGGGGAGACGGGTACGGTTCAGTGGGTCGCCCTGAACGACCAGTACCGGGCGCCGAAATCCAGGACCGGAACCGGTGGGCGCTGAAAGGTCGCACCACCATATATCGCCCTGACGAACTACCACTCTGTCCGTGCCAGGACTCTTTGTGCGGCCGAAGAGACAAATTCATCGCCGGACGCTTCGACTTTATCGAGGACTCGATTCATGGCGTTAGTGATCGATTCGGGCCGTCGTTTCTTCACATAGTCCTCGACGGCGAGGCGATACAAATGACTGCGAGAGATACCGAGTCGCCGTGCGAGCCGCTCCGCCTTCTTGAAGATCTCATCCGGAATCGAGATGGCCGTTTTCATACTAATAGTATAACCGCGATCGAATGGGTAACACAAGACGGACGCGCCGTTCTCGTTAGCCTGAAGTTCCTTGGTCGAATGAACCCACTGACAGTGTGAATCCCCAATGATTACGCGTCTTTAGGGACGCCGAGAGGCTAATTTTGGGATGCAATATGTAGGCATGTCTAAAGCCTTCTATAGTTTGATATATATTGATACATAGGCTATTATGGTGGGCATGCATACCCACATCATCCCCAATCGCAACTCTACCCCCGCGGTCCTGCTGCGTGAGTCCTATCGGGTGGGCGGAAACGTCCGCAAGCGCACGCTCGCTAACTTGTCCAAATTGCCCATGGACGCAGTCGACGCCATCCGACGCATTCTCAAAGGGGAAAAGCTCGTCTCGGTTGAAGTCGCCTTCAAAATCGTCGAGAACGGCTCCCGGCACCATGGCCACGTCGACGCGGTGCTCAGCGCCATGAGACAGCTCGGTTTCGAAAAGCTCGTTGGTTCTCGACACTCACCAGAGCGGGATTTGGTCGTGGCCATGGTAGTCGCCCGGATCCTCGAACCGCAGTCGAAGCTGGCGACTAGCCAGTGGTGGCACACAACCACACTGCCCGAAATCCTGGGGGTGAGCGATGCCCGCGAAGACGATCTCTATGCCGCCATGGACTGGGTTCTCAAACGCCAGGAGGTCATCGAAAAAAAACTCGCGGCGCGCCATCTCCAAAACGATGGCCTGGCGCTCTATGACCTAACCTCAAGCTACTTCGAGGGTGTGAGTTGTCCGATCGCCCGCCTCGGATACGACCGTGACGGCAAGAAAGGCAAGCTGCAGATCAACTACGGTCTGCTGACCAACGAACGCGGCATCCCCGTGTCGGTATCGGTCTTTGAGGGCAACACGGGCGATCCCAAAACGCTGTTGCCTCAGGTAGAAAAGGTGCAAGAGCGCTTCGGCATCGAGCAGTTTGTGATGGTGGGCGACCGCGGAATGATCACCCAGACCCAGATCGACGAGTTGCGGGAGATGGACGGTATCGACTGGATTACCGCTCTGCGTCCCGAACCGATTCGCAAGCTCATCACTCGACCACGAATCCAATGATCCTTCCGTGGTTGAATCGACGACACACTTGGGCTGTCCTTTCGAGCCACCGGGCGACCGTGTTCCAGGCAATCCCTTCGACTCGAGCAATCGCAGAAATGCTCACACCCTCGACTCTGAGAGCTACGACCGCATCGAACGTAGCTCGACGACGGTGAAGACGGTAGTACGGCGTGCCCTTGGTCGAAGAGAACGTCTTTCCGCACTCGACGCAGCGGTATCGACGGCGTCTCCCACGCGTCGTTCGATAGAATCCGTGACGAACGATGTTTCCGGAACCGACTTTTCCTTCCAATCGACACTCGGGGTTGAGACAGCTCAGACTCTTCACTCGCGTGCGCCTCATCGACGAAAGAACTGCGTCTCTCGAAATCAGGAGTCAAACTCTAGCACGCGCGCGGGTTAGGGCCGGGCCGCCAACAGTTCATGGCCGAAGCACCCTATTGGCTGGCCTGCGGTTACAAGGAAGGGGACTTTCCTATTGCCGACGAAATGGCCAAGACCGTCCTGTCGCTGCCGGCCGGCCCCTGGTTCACGGACGATCAGATCGACTACGTGGCCGATCAAGTCAAGGCTTTTTTCAGGAAGTAGGAGCCAGCAGACGGCAACCCGTGCCTGCAAGGAAAGCGAGGGTTCGAAACGATGTACGAACCGGACTACTCGGGAACGCACGGGTTGGCGAGCTTCGTCGATATGCTCACGGCACCCTGAGGGAGCCTCAACGGCTATGGGGACGCGATTGCGGTCGCGAACCATACATGGCTAGAGCGGACGCCTACCTTGCAAGGGGGGGCGCCAGCGGCGGCGGCTTGCGACGCCGCGACGCTTGCTCGTAGGAGTAGGCGAAGTTCAAGAGCATCGCTTCGGTAAACGGCCGCCCCAAAAGCTCGAGGCCGGCCGGCAGCGCGTCCGTCGTGAATCCGGCCGGCACCGTCAACGCGGGAAAGCCCGTCAAGGGGCTCAGAGCCATGTTGGTGCCTAAATTATATTCGTCTTCGGGCTCAGGATTCGTGAGAACGTCCGCGGGGATCACGCTTGGTTGGTGGTCGTATGTCGCGTAGACGAGCGCGTCGAGCTCGTGACCCGCCATCACCTTCAACACGCTGAGCCTCAGCTCTTCCTTGGCCAACAAGACTTGCAAGTGGCCGGCGTCGCTCGTCTTCCTCCCAACCGCCCTGATCAGACTGCGCGCTCGCCACGGCGTGACTTTTCCCGACAAAAGGATCTCTTGAAGAGTCTTTACTGGGGAGTTTCCGTGCTCTTCCAAATAGGCATTCATCGCCTGCTCGATCTCGAAGCGCCTCCCCGATCTTTGGAGGAGCTCTGCCATGTTCGGGATCACGACGGGGTCGATGAGCTGGGCGCCCGACGAGCGCAAATCGGAAATGGCGGCATCGATCACCGCCCGGACCTTTTTGTAGTCGTCGGTTTCGGGGTCGGTCCTGCCATCCATGGGCTCACGAATGACGCCGATGCGCGCCCCTTTCAGCCCGTCCTCACGAAGACCGCTCGCGTACGAGTCCGGAACCTGTCCGACAGCATAGGCCGTCAGCGCGTCGTTTTCGTCGTAGCCCGCGATGACGTCCAAGAGTGCAGCCGCGTCGCTTACGGTACGCGTCATCGGGCCCAACGTATCGGTGGCCGGCACCGCCGGCATCATGCCGTGACGACTCACGAGCGGGACGGTCGGCCTCAGACCGACGAGGCAGTTGGCGGATGCGGGGCCTCGAATGGAACCTCCGGTATCTTCTCCAATGCCGACCATGCCGAAGTTGGCCGCGATGCCGCTACCCGTGCCGCCGGAGGAGCCGCTCGGATTCCGGTCGGGGTCATAAGCGTTCCGGATCATGCCGAAGGCCGAACCGACATAGCGCGAAGCGAACTCGCCCATAGTGCTCTTGGCTAGGATGATGGCTCCGGCGCTTTTCATCTTCAGGACGATGGTCGCGTCTCTTTCCGGGACGAAGTCCTCGAAGAGCACGGAACCGTAGCTCGTCGGCAGATCACTCGTCTCAACTTGATCCTTGAGGAGCACCGGGATGCAGTGGAGCGAGCCAACGAAACCCAAAGACGCGAAGCTTGCGTCCAGCTCGTCGGCTAGCTCGAGGGCGCGCGGGTTGATCGTCTGGATGGTGTTCAAATTGGGACCTTTCTTGTCGTAGGCTTCGATGCGGTCCAAGTACATTTGTACGAGATCGCGGCACTTCAGCGCGCCCGCGGTCATGGCTGCGTGAACGTCATCGATGGTGGCCTCCTCGAGCTGGAACTGTCCCGATGGACTCGACTGTGCGCCGGCGATACCGAACGCCAGCAAGAACCACACTGCTGTGTGGGCTAACCACGATCTAAGTTTCATACGCCGTTCTCCTTGCGTCGAGATCATATCAAAGGCGGTGCACGTAATCTCCTGTTCTTCGAGGCTTGGGATATGGCGCACGGGACGCGTTCTTTCCCGTCAACGTCGGTCACCTGGAACGGAGCGTCGCTGCCTCGAAGAGGAGCTCCACACACAATACTGTATCGGCGCACGCGGCAAGGGTATTACGCGCTTCCACGCGGTCCTGCGCTGTCGCTTCACAAGACGCCGGCGAGCTTTGGCGCGAATATTTGAAGCTCTTAATCCGTAGGTTGAAGGTTCGATTCCTTCGCGCGCTTTTTGAAGGGGACCATCAAGAGCTGGGCGGCGTGCGCTTCGTTTCCTCGCCTCTCCGGTAGTAGCGAGCCGTTGTGTTGACGTTTGCATGTCCCGGACATATCAGCGCCGTCATCAAGCACGTCGCTGATGAATGTTCGCCGGAAGTCGTGAGGCGCCCTGGAAGCTTAGGATCATCAGTCCTGACCCGATCAGGAGCACCAGGGCTAGAGACACCTGTGATACGGCAAAGAGGCTCCGGAGCCGGAACCCGCTGCCCACCAGGGCGCGGCGCGCATCTCGCCCGCCGCGTATGGTGCAGAAACTCCGCCGGCCGACTCCTGCAGCCGTAAGTGGCACCACCGTCTCGCCACGTATCTTCCTTGTCTGCCTCTTGGCGGGTTGGCTCAACCGGGAGCAGCAGAAGATCCTCTAGTACCTTCAAGAGGAGAACAGCATTTTGAAAGAGCAGCTTGGTGGGCGGCTTCGTTTGAGTCCAAGATGCTCAAAAAAAGTTTACGAATCGACCCGCTCCTGTGCACGTTTTGTGGCGCTGAAGCAAAAATCCTCTCCATCATCGCCGAGTTTCAAACCGCAAAGAAGATCCTTGACTGCGTGGGCTTGCCTCCACAGAAACCCGAGCTCTTTGTACACTCGCCTCCTCTTTTCAACGACGCGGTCTACGCCCCACTCGGAGCCGTCTAGGAAACGTCCTGGCCAGGCAGCGCCGCGAAACACCACCGCTCTATTTCTCGTCCTCGCACAAACCACGCCTGCTTAAACGCCCACTCGCCCAAAGCAATGAACGCCATCCGCCCGACTCTTTGTGCAATGAAATTGGCTTCTCCCAACGCCACGACGCTCCATCCGCGAGCTTTCATGGCCTGAATTATAGCGCACGGCGAAAAAGCCATGTACTATCATCAAAGTTTAAGTTAGGCAGAGGGGTGTCTCAGCACCTTTCCTGGTAACGCTTCTGTTAACTTATTATCCTCAATCACAGGTACGCCGTTGACGATGACATAGGGTATCCCTTCTGGGTAAGCGGGTCTTGCGTCGTTCTCGTAGGTGCAAAGACTCTTGACGTTCTCGGGATCGAATACCGTGATATCCGCCCAGAAGCCCTCCTTGATTAAACCTCTGTCCCTGAGGCGTAGGGCACGTGCCGGCAACGATGTCATCTTCCTGACCATGTCCTCGAGTGTAACTAGCCTCTTTTCCCTGACCCACATGAGAGCGTTACTGAATCCACTATACCCAGTTGGTCGGACCCGTCTAGTAGACTCACCTGGCTTGGCCGCGCTTCCACCATCGCTACTCGGCATAGCGACTGACCAGAGCAGCTGGCTATTCCGATCCTCCATTATCCTGTTCGCGATAGATACCTCCCCGTTTTCCTCGATGAGAATATCAAATAAGGCGTCAAATAGATCAACCCCCTTCATCTCGGCGATTACATCCAATGTTTTTCTCTCGTATTCAGGGTTCTTGAAATGCCCATTGAGCGGGGGGAATATCCACACACCGTCCCCCTTACCAGCTCTAATTTGGAGTAGCCGATTTGTGGTGTACTCGAAACCCATCTCCGCCGGAGACTTTGTGAGTAGTTCCTCCTTCAGTACAGCCCTCTGATCTGGGTCTCGCAGTCTTTCAAGGAGTTTCTCCTTTCCGTCTGCGAGATAAGCAGGGGAGAAGACGGATCGTCCTGGCCATGGGGCGACGGAACCCCAGTCGCTGGGCAGGATATCTGCCAAGACTTCAATTCCTTCCTCCCTTGATTTGTAGATCAGGTCGTGAACCTTCTCACGAAGTTCTGGGACTTTAGAGTAGGGTGCATTGCTGCTGAGGTGGGAAAGCTGGACAAGCCTTACTCCAGACCTCCTCCCAATCTCTATGGCTTCCTCAACAGCTTGATACACGGAACCTTCTTCCCCTGACCACCCGAGAACTTTTGAGCTAAAGTCTCTGAGATGGGAGGCGTAGATGCCCCCATACTCAGCTACTACCTTGGTTAATTCTACAACCTCGTCGGTGTGGGCATAGCAACCTGGAGAGTATGCGAGACCCGTGGAGAGTCCTGATGCGCCGTGTATCATGGCTTCTCTTACGAGTTCCTTCATCTCGTCGAGTTGCGCCTGAGTAGGTGCACCGTGGTTTCCATCCATCACATACCTTCTCACGGTGCCATGCCCAACGAGAGTGGTCACGTTCTGGGCGACCCCTTGTGTCGCAAGTCGATTGAAGTACCCATCCATTGTTGACCAGTCAATGTCCTCTTCTGAAAGGCTTCTTACTCCTCTGGCTTTCATTTGCTCATTAAGGGGTGCTGGGCTTCCACCGCAATTACCATTTACCTCTGTGGTGACGCCCTGTCTAATCTTACTTTCCATCCATGGATCAACCAACATGTTAGTGTCAGAGTGGT
The DNA here is from genome assembly GCA_965197495.1 of Candidatus Marinacidobacterales bacterium. GTDB lineage: Bacteria > Acidobacteriota > Vicinamibacteria > Marinacidobacterales > SMYC01 > SMYC01. The sequence continues at coordinate 5,212,406 of OZ240210.1, read as the reverse complement.
TATGGATGTCGACGAAACCTGGACTGACGATGAGTCCTTTAACATCTATGATTCTGTCAGCTTTTTCTCTGTCTACTCTGCCAATTTTACTTATCCTTCCGTTCTTCAACGCAATATCTGCTTGGAACCACGGGTTACCGGAACCATCGAGGATTCGACCATTTATTAGAACAAGATCATGCATGTCGGATGTCGCCTGCTCGCCAGGTGTCCTGGCGCAAGCTTCGCCCGCGTATGCTGCGGCGGACACCGCCGCGGCGCGAGATAGAAATTCTCTTCTCTTCATTTTGTTACCTCCATAGCAAATCAGAGTAAAGAATAGGAGAATTCACCCTAATCGCAAATAAACGTCACCGTGTCTGAGGTCTTTGGCCCCGTGAATAGCACCTTTTCCAGGTTCTGCATACACCGTGCAGAATCACCTACAGTGGCAGCGAGCGGGTGCCCCAGCACGAGCTTCTCGCCTGCGCCCAGTGCGGCTGTTTCGCGTTTTCGTGCTTCGAAGATTTTGCGACTAGGGTTCATACGTGTCTGACCCCAGCCCGCGCGAAATTTCCTCACTAGTATGGGCCCGTGCTGTCCGATTGCGTCGTGGTGAGGGTAACAGAAATCGCGCAATTGAGGCAAGGAGTTGAGGAGTGTCTCCCGCTCGTGGGGCATCGAGTTTCTAAATCCATGTCAAGCCCTTTTTTGACAACCCCCGTTGGAGGAGGGTAACCCTATTTCACAAAAGTCTACTCCTTGGCCGGGCCTGCTACTAGGTGCGGGCGTTATAGCTAGAGTGGGTGGCTGGCATCTGGCCCAGAGTCCCGGCGTAGTAGCGTTTCAGATGGGGCCTGAGCTCCCGGGCCAGATCGCCCCTTTCCTGCTCCTCAGGCGTAAGGGACCGGTTCAGTGACTGCCTTATCTCCTTGAAAAGGGCCTCTTTGTCCACCCTGGTCACTTGCCCTCCTCTCATAACCACCTCTCCGTCCACTATGGTGGCATATACGTCAACACCTCTGGCTCGGTGAACCAGGGCGTCTACAATGGACACGTCAGGGTTCAGGTACGGCTCATCTAGGCGTTTCAAGCGGTACGTGTCAACAACTTTGAGACACTCGCGAGCTGCATTTAGTGAGCCTCGATTAGCGTCGGGAGGCTCGTGGCACCGGTGCGGTCCACATCTGCATCGATCGAGATCTCGTTTCGTAGAGCAGAAAAAGGGGGTACCCCAGGTATGGACGCCGCCGCGAGAGTGGCTTGTGCGGCATTCAGGAGCGTCGTTTTCTCCGTCGGCGGGTTGATCCAAGCCTGAGGAGGCAAAACGGGAGGTTGTGGCGTTTCGCGAACGAAGCGTTCGGGATGAGTCCGATGAGCTTCGAGAAGGATCTGGTGCCGAGCGGTGGTGAGCTGTTCGGCGCGACCATAGTGAACGTCGGCCGGCGTCATGAAGCCGATTCCTGAGTGCCGGTGCTCGTAGTTGTAGTAGTCGAAGAAACCGCCGCAGAACAGCCGGCCGTCTTCGGCGGAACCAAAACGGCTCGGAAACTGAGGACAGTACTTCATCGTCTTGAACTGGGACTCGGAGTAGGGATTGTCGTTCGAGACGTAAGGTCTGGAGTGGGTCTTGGTAACTCCGAGGTCAGCCAGGAGCAGAGCCACGGGCTTGCTTCTCATCGAGCTGCCACGGTCCGCGTGAAGGGTGAGCTGGTCGGGTTCAATGTCCTGCTTGCGACAGCTCTCGGCGATGAGGCGTTGCGCGAGCGCCGCACTTTCTCGGTGAGCCAGCATCCAGCCAACCACGTAGCGGGAGAAGATGTCGAGGATGACGTAGAGGTAGTAGTAGGTCCACTTGACGGGGCCACGAAGCTTCGTAATATCCCACGACCAAACCTGGTTGGGCGCTTCGGCCAGCAGCTCCGGCTTCGTGTAGTTCGGATGGCGCCGTTGGTTCCGGCGCTCTCGGACCTCGCCGTGCTCCTCCAAAATCCGATACATCGTGCGAATCGAGCAGAGGTAGGTTCCCTCGTCCAGAAGCGTGGCCCACACCTGGGCGGGCGCCTTGTCGACGAACCGCTCACAGTGCAAGGCCCCGAGGACTTCCTCGCGCTCAGTCTCGTCGAGGGCTCGGTGCGGCCGAGGACGCCGCTTCGGTTCGGGCGTCACCTGGCGCCTGCGATACAGCGTGGAACGAGCCACACCCAGAGCCTCGCAGGCTTCCGTCGTCTGCCCAATCTGCCCCGCCAGCTCCTCGGCCGCCACCATCAGTCGTTCTCGTAGCTGTCGAGTGGATTCAGGGGGACCCCCAGTAATTCGGAGGTTTTTTTTTGGGTCTCCAACATCGTCTCCACCCGAGCCAGGCGACGTTGGAGCCGGGCGTTCTCGCGCTCGAGCTCCTTGACCCGTGGATCCTCGGCCTTTGCCTTCCGGCCTCGCTTTCTCGACGCCAACCCCGCTTTGGCGACCTCGTCACGTTGGCGGCGCCAACTCGATAAATGCGACGAGTACAGGCCCTCTCGATGCAGAAGAGCAGCAACGTCACCGTCACCCTTGCAGGCATCGGCCTCACGCACTATCCGCAGCTTGTACTCCGCGGTAAAGCGTCGACGCTTCGCTTGCTCGCTCACTTCGGGATCGGGGACCCCCGCCGCATCGCGGCCGGCGGGATCTCCAGTCGCCCTACGGGCTCCCTCCGATCCCGCCGAGGTCTCTCTCTCAATCAACATACTCATGCATTGATCCTCCTCCGCCCTCTACACTAATTTCAAGGGGCGAAGTGTCTCAGCGATGTTGGCACAGAGGGCGGTGATCTGCGCCATATCAGCTTGCTTACCTTACTTCCAGGGTACCGATGCTGCCGCCAAAGCCGCTGGCGTGGGCTCCGTTCACTGTGCCCATCTGGAAAGACCCAAAAGCCCGAAGGGCTCCATTGCAGCAGCCGGCTCATGAACTCCTCCGACAGACGCTCCACGCCGTGCAGACGTCTGAGCAAAAGCCGCCGGAAGCGTTCCTCGATTTCCTTCCCCATGGTGTTGCCCGGCTGCGGCAACGCTACAAACTCCCCTTGCGGAGAAAAGACCCCCTCCGTGACAAGACAGTGAAGGTGCGGGTGCCAATTAGCGCCGTACGAACCAAAGGTCTGAATCGATGACACCGAGCCGGCTCGTGCGTCTTTGCGGGCGAGAACTTTCTCATAACTCTTCTGGATCGCTTCGAAACCTGCCTGAGAGAGAAGAGGGCGCAAGCTATTGCTCCCTGACCCGCTCCAGGTAGTTGCTGAAGGCCACCCTCAACAGGTCATGGGCGATGCAGACTACGAAGCGCGTGCCGTCGGCTCGCAGCTGCGTAAGGTCTCCATGCCGGCTACCTGCGCCTACCACCTTACCCGCGTCCACAACGGCTTTGCTCATCTGGCTCACGATCCGCTGCACCTCGGGCTGTCCCGGCCACCCCAGCTCCGCAGCCAAGTTGCCTGCCCCGACCCACACGGCGTCAAGGCCAGGCACCGCCGCAATGTCCCCGATCGCGTCGATGGACTCTTTGTTCTCGCACAGCGCGACGCACAGGACCTCCTGGTTTGCGAAGGCGCTGTACTCCTGAGGAGTTCGGGTCAAGCCGAAGTCGTTGGTCTGTATGAAAGAGCACTGGTCGCGTATCCCATCGGGAACGAACTTACACGCCCGGACGAAGGCCTCGGCGTCTGCCTTGCTCCTCACGCTGGGCATCACTATGCCCAGTGCGCCCCGGTCCAACATCCGCCGGCATCCGTACAGGTCTCCCTCCGAGCGCACGGACACTACCGTTGGCGTATCCCGAACGAATGCCGCTCGCACTATGTGTTCTACCTGCTCATCGCCTATGGAGCTATATTCGGCATTTATCAGCACGAAATCGAACCCCGCGGCACCAATCAGCTCCGCAACGAAAGGGGACGCGAATGATAAGTCACATCCAACCACCGTCTCGCCTCTGGCGAGTTTCTCTTTCAACGGATTCTTGCGCAATTGGGACCTCCTCACTCAGTGTGGTGCCTGGCCTCAGCCGGCGTGAATTACACTCTAGCATTATAGATATGGTTCTCCTGTCGTTTCGGGGGATCTGATTTGTGTTGGAGGGCATGGCCTATGGACGCTGCCGCGATTGTGGAAAACGCCGGAAACTCCGGGCCCTCTGTGCCAACATCGCTGAGACACTTCGCCCCTTGAAATTAGTGTAGAGGGCGGAGGAGGATCAATGCATGAGTATGTTGATTGAGAGAGAGACCTCGGCGGGATCGGAGGGAGCCCGTAGGGCGACTGGAGATCCCGCCGGCCGCGATGCGGCGGGGGTCCCGGATCCCGAAGTGAGCGAGCAAGCGAAGCGTCGACGCTTTACCGCGGAGTACAAGCTGCGGATAGTGCGTGAGGCCGATGCCTGCAAGGGTGACGGTGACGTTGCTGCTCTTCTGCGTCGAGAGGGCCTGTACTCGTCGCATTTATCGAGTTGGCGCCGCCAACGTGACGAGGTCGCCAAAGCGGGGTTGGCGTCGAGAAAGCGAGGCCGGAAGGCAAAGGCCGAGGATCCACGGGTCAAGGAGCTCGAGCGCGAGAACGCCCGGCTCCAACGTCGCCTGGCTCGGGTGGAGACGATGTTGGAGACCCAAAAAAAAACCTCCGAATTACTGGAGATCCCCCTGAATCCACTCGACAGCTACGAGAACGACTGATGGTGGCGGCCGAGGAGCTGGCGGGGCAGATTGGGCAGACGACGGAAGCCTGCGAGGCTCTGGGTGTGGCTCGTTCCACGCTGTATCGCAGGCGCCAGGTGACGCCCGAACCGAAGCGGCGTCCTCGGCCGCACCGAGCCCTCGACGAGACTGAGCGCGAGGAAGTCCTCGGGGCCTCGCACTGTGAGCGGTTCGTCGACAAGGCGCCCGCCCAGGTGTGGGCCACGCTTCTGGACGAGGGAACCTACCTCTGCTCGATTCGCACGATGTATCGGATTTTGGAGGAGCACGGCGAGGTCCGAGAGCGCCGGAACCAACGGCGCCATCCGAACTACACGAAGCCGGAGCTGCTGGCCGAAGCGCCCAACCAGGTTTGGTCGTGGGATATTACGAAGCTTCGTGGCCCCGTCAAGTGGACCTACTACTACCTCTACGTCATCCTCGACATCTTCTCCCGCTACGTGGTTGGCTGGATGCTGGCTCACCGAGAAAGTGCGGCGCTCGCGCAACGCCTCATCGCCGAGAGCTGTCGCAAGCAGGACATTGAACCCGACCAGCTCACCCTTCACGCGGACCGTGGCAGCTCGATGAGAAGCAAGCCCGTGGCTCTGCTCCTGGCTGACCTCGGAGTTACCAAGACCCACTCCAGACCTTACGTCTCGAACGACAATCCCTACTCCGAGTCCCAGTTCAAGACGATGAAGTACTGCCCTCAGTTTCCGAGCCGTTTTGGTTCCGCCGAAGACGGCCGGCTGTTCTGCGGCGGTTTCTTCGACTACTACAACTACGAGCACCGGCACTCAGGAATCGGCTTCATGACGCCGGCCGACGTTCACTATGGTCGCGCCGAACAGCTCACCACCGCTCGGCGCCAGATCCTTCTCGAAGCTCATCGGACTAGGGAGCAAGCTGTGCGGCAAGCTCGCGCCGCTGGACTTCATGGGGTTGGCGTGGACCGGCCAGTGACGCGGAGATCTCCCTGAAAACGGCGTCCTTGTCGATTCGTGTGAACTTGCGGTCACGCATGATCAATTCGCCGTCGACGACCACCGTGTCTACATCGGTGTTCCGTCCCCGATGGACGACCGCGTCCACGATGGACACACTGGCGTCCAGGTAGGGCTCCTCGATGTTCTCAAGCCTCAGTAGCACCACATCGGCTCGCTTTCCGATCTCAAGGGTGCCGATACGATCTCCAAACCAGGAAGCATGTGCTCCATTCACAGTGGCCATCTCAAATACCTGGTGCGCCGTGGGAGCCACGTTGTCCACTCCAGGCACTCGGTTCAGGCTGAGCACAAGGCGCATCTCCTGAAGCAGGTCCTTATCGTCGTTTATGCCGGCCTCGTCGCTACCGATCGCGACTCTGATGCCCCTTTCGAGAAGCCGGTTGACCGGGGCGATGCCCGACTGGAGGCGCAAGTTCGAGCTGGCATTGTGACAGACGCTGGCGCCGACGGAGGCCATTATCTCGATATCTTCATCCGTGATCCAGACACTGTGGCCACAAGTGAGTTCAGGGCCGAGGAACCCGAGGTCATTGAGATGCTGCAGTGGCGTAGTTCCCCAGGCTCCCAGCCCGTGCAGCTTTTGGTACACCGTCTCTGCAAGATGAATGTGCATCCCAGTATCGTGCTTCGTTGACAGCTCTTTGAACGCCATCAGCAGTTCGTCCGAGCAGCAGTGAACGTTTCTGGGGGCGAGGGTGACGCGAACTCTTTCGTAGCGCCCTCCGCCATATTTCTCGCTGAGCTCTTCGGCGAACGAGACGATATCCTCGGTGGATACATATATGGCGGACATGTGGGACTGGTAACGTTGGGCAAGATCGCTCGGGAGCTGGGACAAGAACGCATCGTCTCCGCCGGAAGCTCCGGCGCCCAGCAGGTTCTGATTGCCCAGAGACGCCGCATACGATACGCGCATGCCGGAATCCTGGTAGGCCTTGATCGCCTTGTCGGCCACATCCATGCTGACGGGGCTACGCGGGCCTCCTGCTCTGTGTATAGCTTGCACGGTGGTGGTTCCCGACTCGATCATCTGTATGGCGCCATACAGCTGGTCCAGATATGGATCCACGTCTCTGGCGCTCATACGCGCTATGATCCACGGCTCGAGCGGCAAGTCCGGAGCGCCAAGCTGAAATGGCGTGAGGCCAACGTGGAAATGATCGTTAACCAGCCCCGGCATCACGACATAATCTCTGGACCCTATGACCTTCTCGTGGGGATGATTGGCCCGTAGGTCGTCGTATCTGCCCAGCTCCGTGATCTCGCCATCCCGCTGGAAGATGGCGCCGTCCGTGATAACCTGCGCGGAGTCGGGGCCTGTCACTTTGCAGATGATATACTTCCCTCTGATTATCGATGAACCCATGTCAGATTCCTTGCACCGATGCCGCCAGACGACGGGCGTCTATCCAACCGGAAGCGTGGGCAGATGGCTGTAGTGCTCGAGCCACCATCGCGCGATGTCGATGCGGCGTGCGAACCAGACGTTCGGGAAGCCCTTGGCGTATCGGATGAACTCCTCGAGCGCGTTAGCTCTACCGGGTCTGCCCGACAGGCGCATATGGAGTCCCACAGACATCATCTTGGGGTGGGAAGCGCCCTCTTCGTACAGGCAGTCGAAAGCCGCCTTTAGCTGATTGAAGAAGTCCCCCGGCTCGGAGTACCCAGGCGGACGGGTATATGGGCCATCGTTATTAACTAGGTCGTAGGGGATTACAAGCCCTCTTCGGCCGGTGACCTCAACGAAATAGGGCAGATCGTCTGCAAACGAATCGCAGTCGTAGACGAAGCCGCCTTCCTCCATCAGGAGCTCGCGAGTGTGCTCGCTAGGGTTCATACTGAACCAGCCCAGGGGGCGCTCGCCGGTGGTCCTCTCGCCGGCATCTATGGATCTCAGGATGTATTGGCGCTCCTCCTCGCGAGACTTGAAATCACTGGGCATCCATCTATAGCCGTGGCTGGCAGGTTCATGCCCATTGGCCGTAATTTCACGCGCCGCATCCGGGTTCAACTCCAGCGCCATTCCGCACGCAAAAAAGGTCGCCTTGATGTCGTGGGTACCTAGCATGTCCAGCAGGCGCCAGTATCCCGCACGAGCCCCGTACTCAAAGAGCGACTCGTTGATCATGCTGCGCTGGCCAGCCGGGACCCCGAACGCCTCTCCCGTGGGATCGGCGATCGAATCTCCGTTCAGTGGCGTGCGCTCGGAACCTTCCTCGAAATTCACCACGAAGGAAACTGCGATCCGAGCACCACCGGGCCAGGATATCTGAGGATAGTCCTTGCCGTATCCGATGAGGTCGCGCGCGGCAGTCGTCACGGAGTTGGGCTCAACTTGGGGCAGGGTGCGCTTCCTGGCCAACTGGTGATCTTCCTCGTCCGAAGTCCAAATCACCATAGTGATCGAGCCACCACCTGGCGATGTCAACGCGGCGGGGAAACCACACGCCAGAGAATCCTCTGGCATATCTAAGGAAGTCGTCGAGCTGTCTGGCTCTCGGCGGCCTTCCCGAATGACGCAGGTGCAGTCCCACCGACATCATTTTTGGCTGCGAAGACCCTTCAGCGTACAAGCGGTCGAAGCTAGCTCGGAGCACGGCAAAAAAGTGTTCGGGCCTGCCATAGGCTGGCACGAACGGAGGGGGCAGATACTTCTCGTCGTTGGTTTCGAGACTGTACGGAATGGTCAACCACCAACGCCCCTTCAACTCAACGAAGTAAGGAAGATCGTCTCCGTAAGAATCTGAGTCGTAGATGAACGAGCCGTTTTCCGCAAGAAGCTCGCGCGTGTGCACACTTGGAACACGGCTGATCCAACCTACAGGCCGTTGGTTGGTCATGCGCTCGATCGCGTCCGCGGCCTTACTGATCTGGACCTCTTCCTCTTCGCGACTGAATTCGTACGAGGGAAGCCAGCGGTAGCCGTGACCACACGCCTCGTGGCCGGCAGCCGTTATTTCGCGGGCGGCAATCGGGTTCTTCTCCAGAGCCTGCCCGGAGCAAAAGAAGGTTGCTTTCACATCATTCTTATCGAGTATCTCCATGAGCCGCCAGAATCCGCGCCGAGGACCATATTCATAAGCCGATTCCGTCACGAAGCTCCTTCTGGACTCCGCGCCCGCCACCGGCTGGTTGCCGAGCTCCGGGTAAGCGTCGCCTTCCAGTGGGGTACGCTCCGCCCCCTCTTCGAAGTGCACCACGACCGAGACCGCTATTCGAGCGTTGTCGGGCCACCGTATCGTCGGATAGTGCTTTCCGTAGCCCGCAAGGTCGCGTCTCAAGACCGTACTCCTGCGACATCCCGCTTGAAAGGGAGCGTGCCCGTGCGAGGACTCACGGTCTCGTCGCCCCGGCTGGAGTCTGTTCGAGCTTTTCGAGCACCGCTTGGAGAGGCTCAACGTCGCCATACTTCGCGTCGATCTGGACCAGATCGGCCGCAACGAGCGCTTGCCCTTCAGGCCCCTGTGCCTCAAGTCTGTCGGCCACCGCGGTCAGTGGGACAATCGTTCGGTATCCGTGCGCAAGAGCGTCGATTGCCGTGGCACGGATGCAACCTGTCGTGCTGCAGCCCGTAAGGACAATGGTATCTATCTGCTCTGACACTAGCGCTCCCAGCAGCGGCGTGCCAAAAAAGCACGAGCTATGTTTCTTTACGAAGAACATGTCCTCCCGTGGATCGTAGTCAAGCCTGGGATCGAGCTGCGCAGGCTTGCTAAGTCGGCCTTCGGAATCAATCAGCTGGTCGGGCTGGGCGTTTGATCGCTTAAGACGGCGAGGCAATCCCATGTCCTTCAGGTGGGGTTCGTAAGCCATTGTCGTGAAGATGCTCGGAGCACCCCGGCGTCGCGCCGCTGCAAGCACCTGGTTTATGGCTTCGATGCAAGAGCTCATGTCGGTTCCGCTCGGAGCCTGAGGGTCTGTCGACGCTAGATTCATATCGACTACTAGCACCGCCGGCCGTTCGCCGAAGCCGACACGCCCGTGGAACCCCGTACCATTTCGGTATTTCTCGAAGCCACTCTGATAATGTCGGAGGTTCTCCAGTAAGTTCACGTCAGGCCTCCTTGTCCTAGTCAGCCGTCAAACCGCAGTCGCGACAGTCTACGGGGCGACAGCACTCTTGCTGGCCACGCCGGGCAGCCCGAGTAGAGGAACCTTGTAAGAGGAGCTCTCGTCTGGCCCCGACCGTCGTCTTATCGAGAATACGTAGGGGATTGTATCGGCCCCAGGGCGGAGGTTCAAATCGGGTCAGGAGGCGGGCTCAACGAACTGCCGACGGCTGGATGGAGATTGTCGCGCGGCAGTGGGGGCGAAATGGCGTCTCGACCACTCCGCTCAGGGACTTTGTGGGGTGGAGCTGTGGTGGGAGGCGCACGGGGGCCGGAAGGTTGGCGCCCTTCGGACAGCGCTAGACCCTCTAGAGATTGGCTAGCGGGCGGGAACAGACCCCTGTGGGCTTACGCGAGAAGGTGGGACGGCTCCCGGCGGAGCGCGCTCTGATTCGGATTCGAGTTTTTCCAGAAGGTGTCGAACGATTTGGTCCACGACCTTGGGCTCGGTGATAGCGGCCACCACTTTCATTTCCCCACCGCATCGACCGCAAATCAGTGGATCGACTTCAAAAACTTTTCGGAGAAGACGGGCCCAGGACGCCCGACTCGCAGGGCTGCCCCCCCGCAGCTGGGCCAGGCTCGGCGGCAGACGCCGAGCTAGATGAGTTGGATAGAAGTTCTGCTGAGACCTCCTTGACTTCGACCTCGAAGAGCGATTTCCGGACTCGGTTCGCAAAGGCACCGCAGAAATGCAAATGTATCGCGATACATTTGCATTTTTACGGGGCCTACGCCAACCGCGTTCGTTCGTCGACTCCGCGTGTTTGCGACTCCGCACAAAAGCAGCCAGAGGATGAATCTTCCCCTCCCCGAGGCGCTTTACGAAAACGATGGGCAGAGTTAATTTACAAAATCTACGAAGTCGACCCTTTGACCTGTCGCCAATGCGGGACTCAGATGAAGATCGTCGCTTTCATCACTGAGCCAGCGGTCATTCGTCGTATTTTGGCTCACCGCAAACACAAAGCCTCGCGACAAAGAGCTCCTCCCGAGCCTACGCTCAACGTCCACTAAACGCCTTCCCCGTCAGGGACACACTCTTCCTCTGTCTTAAACCAGCGAACGACCTTCCACGCCGCAAGGCTGGCCACCCCGCGAGGCCTTTTTCTCTCGCAAAGCGCTCGATTTATTTCAAACCGCCCCGCGTGAGCTTCAATCTAACCCTCCCGCGGACGGGTCCTCGGGATAGAAATGGCTGATATGTCATAGCAACCACGTCGCCAAGACTGCATCGCAGTCGTCGACACGAGGAATCTGAACAGGGCGGCTCGGCTTTCCGTGCATTCCTCGTCGGAGCTGCCGTCGCGTCGATTACGACCCAACCGTAACTCCAGCAAGAGGGCGAGCGGAGAGGCGGCTCTGGCGTGTGCATCGTCGAAGTAATCGAGACCACGGCGGTCATTTCGCTAGAGACACCTTCCAGCCAGTTGTTGGTTCTACGCGGCCCGTAGGTTCTGCCGCTTCCGTTGTTTCATCGTTGTCCGTTTGATCCGAGCGCGGCGATCTAGGATCGGCGGCTGCCGCCCGGAGTGGCGTTGGTGCATGAATCAGTTCGGGACACGCACGGAACCTTTTGGCGGCCCAACTTACTCCCCGACGATCGCTTGGGATTCAGGCTTGCCCAGCTCAGCCATCCGGTTCAATACATTGCACCCGATCCTTGCCTGCTGCTTCTGCGATTCGTAGCCGCGCGCGAGAAGGCTGTTTCCGAGCGTGCGCTTGTACTGAAGAAAAGATTCTCGACGGCGCCCTGTCGTTGTTAATTCATATAGTATAGTGATATATTGCATTCTGTGGATCCGGCCTGTACCCGACCGTTTGACGCGCAATTAAAAAGGGACCCGAACGCAAATGCAAGCAACCATATTTTTTGCCACGCCATTGGAAGACGATCAGATGGCCCGGATTTCCGCGGCGTCGGAGGGTCGTCCCAATGTTCTCATAAGCCCGCACTCCGCAAGTACGGTTGCGGATGAAAACAGAAAAGTAACTGACATTTTTATACATAATTTGGAGTGCCTGCTAGACAACCGGCCAGGCAGCATGAAAAACGTTTTTAATAAATCGCAACTCTATTGACGTTTTAGGACAGTTAGAGGCTGACTCAAAAAGAACTGTTTGACATCAGGCTCTTGCAAGCCTGCGTGTGACGAGGCGCACGGCGGCGAAACGGGGAGGAACGGGGCATGGATCCCAACAACGCGATCGACGGCCTGACGGAAAAGATCACCGACGAGCTCATCCAAATCCGGCGCAGCATCCATCAGAATCCCGAGTTGGGGTTCGAGGTGTTCGAGACCGCGAAGCTGGTGTCCGGCACTCTCGACAGGCTGGGGATTCGTCAACGCAGCGGCGTCGGCGGCACCGGCGTTGTCGGCGTCATTGAGGGCGCCGGCCCCGGCAAGACCGTCGCGATCCGCGCCGACCTGGACGCACTTCCCATCGACGAGCAGAGCGGCGTTTCCTTCGCCTCCAAGGTGCCGGGCAAGATGCACGCCTGCGGCCACGACGTTCACACCGCCATCGCCCTCGGCGCGGCCATGGTGCTAAACGAGATCAAGGACCGTCTTAAGGGCCAGGTGAAGCTTATTTTCCAACCCAACGAGGAGGGCCTTGGGGGCGCCCAGGCGATGATCGAGGACGGGGTGCTCGAGGACCCGGCGATCGACATCGTGCTGGGCTACCACAGCTGGCCGCTCCTGGAAGCAGGCAAAGTCGGTTACCAGACGGACGTGGTGTTCGCGGCCGCGGACTTATTCGACATTACCCTCAAGGGGGTGTCCGGGCACGCCGCCCATCCCCACACCACCGTCGATGCCATCGCCGCCACGGCGTACTTCATCACCCAGTTGCAGACCATCGTCAGCCGCGAGATTTCGCCGACCGAACCGGCCGTCATCAGCATCGGGCAGATCGAGGGTGGCACCGCGCGCAATATCATCGCCAACGAGGTTCGCCTGTCGGGCGGCGTGCGCGGCCAATCGACCGAGGTGATGAAGCGGGTGGAGAAGACCATGCGCCGGCTGCTGGACGGCATCAAGGCGGGGATGCGCGTTGATTACGAGCTCGACTACCGCATTGCTGTCCCGGTACTGCGCAACGACACGGCGATCCTGGATCGGGTGCTGAGATCGGCGCGGAACATTCTGGGCGACGAAAACGTCAAGGACCTAGCCTTTTCCTCCATGGGCAGCGAGGATCTGTCCTTCTTCACCGAACGCTTTCCCAGCGCCCACCTGCGCATCGGCGCCAAGATCGACGGCCTGGAGACCATGCTGCACAAAGCCAACTACGATTGCAACGAACTGGCCATCCCGACCGGCGTTCGCGCCATCAGCCGCGCTACCCTGGACCTGCTGGGATGAAATCCCGGGTCGACGCCAGCTCGAAAAGACGAGACAAGCGATGACCGGGACCGACGGTGCCAACCCAAGGCGGCCCCTGGACTTGGCTTTTCCCTTGCGCCTGGTCGTCGGCGCCGGATTCGGCGTGATCGTGGTGCTGACCATCGCCCAGGTCATCTTCCGCTTCGTGTTCGACAGCCCCCTGGTGTGGAGCGAGGAGCTGGCGCGACTGCTGCTCGTCTGGGTGACGTTCCTCGGCGGTGCCGTGGTCTGCTGGGAGGGCGCCCACCTAAGCGTGGACGCCCTCTTCGTCAAGCTTCCGCGCCCCTTGCGCCGCTATGTCCGTATCTTCAACGGGGCCGTCGCCATCGTCTTCCTGGTGGTGCTTTCTTATTTCAGCATCGAAATGGTGATCATCGAGCACATCGCGACGCTGGGATCCATGGACATCCCGGCAAGCTTCGTTCGCGTCCCGGCAACCATCGGCGGCGCCTTGATGGTTATCTTCATCGTGCTGCGTTGGGTCTATCGCCTGCCCGCCGAACGGGCGGCGATGGGCGAAGCGTTCGACGACAGCAAAGAGCCCATGTAGGCGGCGGAGGAAAGACCGTGCTCGTCGTCGCCATACTGGTGCTTCTGGTTGCGCTGCTGTTGCTTGGCATGCCCCTGGTATTTGCCATGGGGTCGACGGCGGTCATCTATCTCTACATCGCCGATATCCATCTTTCCATGCTCGCCCAGCGCATGACATCGGCGGTCGATTCCTTCCTCATCCTGGCCATCCCGTTCTTCTACCTGGCCGGCGAGCTGATGAACGCCTGCAAGCTGACCGACCGTATTGTGGCCATGGCCAAGGCCTTGGTCGGCCACATCCAGGGCGGCCTGGCCCAGGTCAACATCGTGGCCAGCATGATCTTCGCCGGCATGTCGGGTTCGGCCACCGCGGATACGGCGGCCTTGGGTTCGGTGCTTATCCCGGCGATGCAGAAGGAGGGTTACCACGCCGATTTCAGCGCCGCCGTCACCGTCGCCTCGGCGATGATCGGCCCAATCATCCCGTCCAGCGTCGCCATGGTGATCTTCGGCGCCGTCGCCGACGTCTCCATCGGCAGGCTACTGCTTGCCGGCATCCTGCCCGGCGTCCTCATCGGCATCACCCAGTCCATCCGCAAGCTCAAACGCGAACGGGGGGTGTGGATTCCATGCCTCAACCTGTGGCGCCTGATGACCCCCGCCCAGTGGGCCGAGCTTCACGGCGAGCGCGGCACGGCGGCGCTCGGCCACGGCGGCGACCCGCTGACGTCGGCCTACCAGCACCTCTTTCCCGAGTTGATGCGCATGGATCTGATCGAGATGAAAGACAAGAAACCGGTACTCGGCCTGCCTCCCTCGGGACTCAACTCGGTCAGGTTCGAGGGTGTCGACGTCCATCTCGCCATCGACATCGACGACATCTGCGATACCGGCATCGCCGACGGCGACCCCAACAACTCGAGCGCCGAGATCGGGGAGAAAATTGTCGAGTACCTCGTCGATTTTTCAGCTAAGTTTGTCACATACTTCAATGGCGTAGAATCCAAAACCTAGGGGAGGATAACTATGACACTGCGAACTCAGCGCAGGATGCACGGCGCCGTGCCAAAGAACCAAGCGTCGTGATTGTAGGCACCGCGTCTGCGGCGTAATCTGGATTGCGAGTCTTCGCCAAAAAACGTTCGCGATAGTGCCACCACATCCGGTCCAGGGAGTTGTGGGCGTTTGTGCCCATGCCTGCCGGCTAGGTTGTCATGTCCCATCGCCTCCGCGGTTCAGCTCTCGTTTTTTCCAGATGGCGAAAATGGCCGGATAAATGGTGAGCTCGAGCGCGAACGAGGTCACCAATCCCCCCACCATCGGTGCGGCGATCCGCTTCATCACGTCGGCTCCCGTGCCCGTGCTCCACATGACGGGCAAGAGTCCAATCATGGTGGTCAGCACCGTCATCAGCTTTGGACGGATCCGCCGAGCGGCGCCGTCCACGATGGTTTCGCGAAGGTCGTCGAAGGACCGGAGGCGACCTTCGTTTTGACGTCGAACGTAGGCGAGCTTGAGATAGAGCAGCATGATCACACCCGTCTCGGCGTCGAGCCCGGCGAGGGCGATGAGACCCACCCAGACGGCGATACTCATGTTGTAGTCGAGGAGCCACATCAGCCAGATAGCACCCACGAGAGAGAACGGAACCGCCAGCAAGACGATACCGGTCTCGGTGATGGAGCCGGTGTTCATGTAGAGGAGAATGAAGACGATGAGGAGCGTGACTGGGATGACGATCTCGAGTCGCTCCTTCGCCCGCTTCAGGTAAACGAACTGACCCGCCCATTCGAGCCGGATCCCGGGAGGAAGCTCCACACGCTCGTTCACTAGGCGCCGCGCTTCGTCCACATAGTCGCCGAGGGGCCGGCCGGCGATGTCGACAAAGACGAAGTTCACGAGCTGTCCGTCCTCGCTTCGGATCATTGGCGGGCCCGTCGCGAAGGCTATCTCGGCTACCTGAGACAGAGGCACTTGCGCACCGGTGGGCGTCGCGACGAGGACTCTTTTGAGTGCTTCGGGATGGTCGCGAAATTCTCGCGCGTAGCGCACTTGAATCGGGTAGCGCTCCCGGCCTTCGACAGTTTCCGAGACGTTCTTGCCACCGATAGCGGTCATAACGACTTCGTTCACGTTCTGAACGCTCAGCCCATATCGCGCCGCCTCCCGCCGGTTCACCGCTACGTCCAGGAAGAAGCCTCCGGTCGCCCGCTCGGCGAAGGCATTTCGGGTTCCCGGAACCTCCGGAAGCGCTTGCTCGATCGCGATCGAAGCCTTCTCGAGCTCGCTCGAGTCGTCGCCGAAGACCTTGATGCCGAGCTGGCTGCGGATGCCGGTGGTCAGCATCTCGACGCGTGTCTGGATCGGCATCCACCAGATGTTGGGCATGCCTGGGTAGTTGAGCTCTCGGTCCATCTCGGCAACGAGATCGTCCCACGTCAATCCCGGACGCCACTGGTCTTTGGGCTTCAGCAGCACGACGCTCTCGACCATGCCTATAGGGGCAGGATCCGTCGCGGTTCGCGCGCGGCCCATCTTTCCGAACACACGCTCCACCTCGGGAAATCGCCGGAGCTTCCGGTCCATCGATTGGAGGACTGTAGCCGCTTCGGTAATGGACATGCCGGGCGGCGCCGTCGGCATGTAGAGGATGGCGCCTTCGTTGAGAGGCGGCATAAACTCGCTTCCGAGGTCGAGGAACGCGGGGATGGTGGCAAGCATGATGAAAAGCGTCGCTGCTAAGGCGGTCTTCCGAAACCGAACGACCAGGCGGACGATGGGCGCATAGGCGGCCACGAGCCACCTGTTGAGCAAACTCCTCTCCTCGCGGCGGATTTTGCCGCGGATGAAAGTGGCGGCGAGTGCAGGTGTGAGGGTCACCGCAAGAATCGCCGCGAATCCCATCGAGTAAGTCTTGGTGAAGGCGAGGGGTTTGAAGAGGCGACCCTCTACGCCCTCGAGCGTGAAGACCGGCATGAAGGAGACGGTGATGACGAGCAACGAAAAGAAGATGCTCGGGCCGACTTCCTGCATAGCTTCGATGATCGCGGTGGTGCGGCCGCCCGGACTGCCATCATCATCCCACTGTTCCAGCTTCTTGTGGATGTTCTCGATGATGATGATCGCGGCATCGACCATCGCGCCAATGGCAACCGCGATCCCTCCCAGGGACATGATGTTTATCGTCAGGCCCTGGTAGAACATGGGAATGAAGGCGAGCAACACCCCGAGCGGCAACGTGATGATCGGGATGAGGGCGCTCCGCACGTGCATCAGAAAGAGAAAGATGACGACGCTCACGACGATCATCTCCTCGATGAGCGTGTCTTTTAGCGTTTCAATGGATGCCTCGATGAGCTCCGAGCGATCGTAGGTCACGACGATCTCGACCCCGTCGGGAAGACTCCGTTCGATGACCCCGATGCGCTCTTTCACGGCGTGGATGACGTCGAGCGCGTTCTCACCGTAGCGCATCACCACGATGGCTCCCACGACTTCGCCTTCCCCATCGAGCTCGGCGAGGCCGCGGCGCATGTCCGGACCGAGCCTCACCTCGGCCACATCCTTGATGGTGATCGGGACCCCAGAATCGCTCACCGCGAGTGGAGCCAGTTCGAGATCTTCTTTCGAAGTGACGTAGCCCCGAGCGCGCACCATCTGCTCGTGGGCGGCGATCTCGATGACCCGGCCGCCGGTCTCGTGATTGGACTCGCGGACCGCCTGGATCACCCGGCGCAGCGGAATGTCGTAGCCGAGTAGCTTGTTGGGATCGACGATGACTTGATACTGCTTGACGAAGCCGCCCACCGAAGCCACCTCTGCGACTCCGGGGACGCTCTCGAGGGCGTAGCGCAAGTTCCAGTCCTGGAGGCTCCGGAGCTGCTGCAGGTCCAGGTTTCCAGTCCGGTCGACGAGGGCATACTCGAACACCCACCCCACCCCGGTGGCGTCCGGACCCAGCGTGGGGGTGACACCGGCGGGCAAGGCCCCCTGCACCTGGTTCAAGTACTCGAGCACCCTCGAGCGCGCCCAGTACATGTCGGTGCCGTCCTCGAAGATGACGTAAACGAAAGACAGGCCAAAGAAGGATTGGCCGCGCACAAATTTCACTCGAGGAGCCGCCATGAGGCTCGACGAGATCGGGAACGTGGCCTGGTCCTCCATGATATCGGGACTCTGGCCAGGCCACTCCGTGAACACGATGACCTGGACGTCGGAAAGATCAGGGATCGCGTCGAGCGGACCATGAGTCATGCCGTAATAGCCCCAGAGCGCGAGCCCCGCGACGAAGAGGACCGCGGTTAGGCGGTTTTTGGCACTTGCTTCGATCACCCGTGCGATGAAACCATCGTGGCTTACGCGTTCCATGACGCCTACCACTGCTTCGTCGCCGACTTGAGTCGGCTTTCTGCCGCGACGAGAAAATTGCCGGAGGTAACGACGACGTCTCCCGCCTCGAGGCCGGAGAGCACTACGTAGTCATCTCCGGACTTCACGCCGATCTCGATCTCCTGTGGTCGCAGGCGACCCTCACCGAGATCCAGGAAGACGAGATGCCGGGGACCCGCGTAGAGCACAGCTTCTTCGGGAACGACGAGTCTCTCGCCCAGATCGCTGACGAGCTCGACGTTCGCGTACATGTCGGGCTTCAACTCCAGGCCAGAGTTCGGGAGCTCGATACGGATCCGTCCCGTCCGCGTCCGATCTTCGAGATACGGATAGATGAAGGAGACCTGTCCTTGAAATTTCCTCCCCGGCAGGTACGGCAGCGTCACCTGTGCTTCCTGGCCTTCGGAGATCGAGGGAAGCTCCGATTCGTGCACCGCGGCATCGATCCAGATGCGCTCGAGCCCTGCGACGCGGTAAAGGACTTCGCCAGGCTCCACCGTCGCGCCTTCGAAGACGTTCTTCTCGATCACGTAACCGTCGACCGGGGATACGATCGGGAGGTATTGCTCGGGCTCGCCTCGGGTGAGGATCTCGTCGATCTGCCACTCTTGAACATCCCAGAGTCGAAGCCGCTTCCGAGCCGCTTCGACCAGATAGTCTGCCCGGTTTGGCGCCGAGGTTTCGCGCGCGCGGCGCTGGCTTTCGAGCGCGGTGAAAAGCTCGTCCTGAGCGGCGTAGAGCTCGGGGCTGTACAGGGTGAAGAGGGGCTTCCCTTTGCGCACGCGCACACCGGTGGCATCGGCATGGAGCTTTCCGATGAAGCCGCGGTACTTGACCGTCACTTCGGCGAGGCGCGTCTCGTCATAAGTGATCTTTCCCGCGGCGCGGAGGCGAACCGAGACCTCTCGCCGGGCGACCGCTTCCGTCCGGACCCCAATCGCCTGCCGGCGCTGGGCGTCCATGAAGATGACCCCTGTCTCGACTTCCTCCCGGGTGACGGGCACGAGGTCCATGGAGCAGATAGGGCAAGTGCCAGGCTCCTGGCTCTTGACCGAAGGATGCATGGAGCAGGTGTAGTGGGAGATCTCTCCATCGTGAGCGTGCTCCACATGGGCTTCGACCTCCGGGAGGGAAGTGGGCGGAGCGACGGTTGTGTCCGTCTCGACACCGCAGCTTGGCATGGCCTGACCCATGAAGGGGTTCTCGAGCTCTCCTCTGGGCTGCATCCATTTGGGAAACGTCGACGTCATGGGGCAGGAATAGACGTGCCGCCCTTCGAGTACACAAGGGTCGACGTTGGTGAGGACGAGAAGAAGTCGGCTCAGCTCGCCAAAGGCTTCCCGCGCTGCGTCCAGATCCATCGCCTCGCCAAGCGACGTCGCGGCGCGGGCTGACTCGGCAAGGATAGCTTGCACGCGTGGTGAGAGAGACGCGCTCCCGGTTTCGGCCTCGGCCTCGGCCTCTTCTAGGGAGTAAGCGACACCAGTGGCAGGCGCTCTGACTTCGTCCAGCCGGTCATGGGCGAGAGAGCTCCGGGCTTCTTCGTAGGAGGCAAGCGCTTCGTGAAGAGCTTGAAGGACTGGCTGGGGAAACTCCTCTCTCTCTAGAGGCGGAGTTTGGGTGGTCTTCGTGTTCGATGGCGGGGCGCCCTCGTCTTTCGAACAGCTCGTCACGACGAGAGCTCCTGAAACGGAAACGATCAGTAACGTCGCGGCGATAAGCCACGTCCGACGCGGTCTTCTTTGATGGGCGTTCACTGCATGCCTCCTTCGAGGGCCTTGCCTCGCGGTGCGCCTCGTCTGCTGGCAGTTTCATCTTCGATGGACAGGGCTGGAATTCTGCCCAGAGCGCGGTCCAGCTCAGCTCGGCGCCGGTAACCGTTGGTGAGAGCCGCTTCGTAGCCGAGCTGGACGCTTCGCTGATTGCGCTCTGCCTCGATGAGCGCGAGAAAACTGTTCTGGCCAGTCTCGAACCCGACCCGGGCCGCGCGAATCTGATCCCCCGAGGCGGGGAGGAGCCGGCTCCGATAAAGCTCTACGATGTGCTCGGCTTCGAGCAGTCTCTCCCGAGCTACGTAGACTTCCGCCCGAATCGTGTCCTCGAGCGCCGTGCGCGCACTTTCTGCCTGCTTCAGGGCCGCCGCCGCCTCGGCGGATGCGGCGCGGAGGCGGTCCCGGCGAATGGGGAGGTTGATGCTAATCCCGACCATCCACCGATACTCCCAATCACCCCACATGGAATTGAACGAGGTCGTCGCCTCGAAGTCGGGGTAGAAATCTTTCTCGCGGAGACGAACCTCCGCCTCTCGGGCTCCGATCTCCGCGAGCCGGGCCTCGAGCTCCGGTCGTTCGACGGGGGCTTGGTCCGCCCGCACCGTGGTGTCGGGCGCACCGAGCTCGGATGGGGGAGGAGGGAGGCTCGCGTCCGGCGCCCGATGAAGAAGCGCGTTCAACTGCGCGACGATCGTTCTTTGACTCGTTCGTAGTACGACATCGCGATGGAGAACGTGCGCGACCTCGACCTCGGCCTGGAGGGGATCCTGCTGTGCGGCGAGCCCCGACACGTAACGGGCCGTCGCAATGCGCTGGAAGTCCTCCAGCAGGTGGATGTGCTCCACGTTGATTTCGAGCGCGCGAGCGACGAAGTAGTAATCGTCGAAGAGCAAAGAGGCCATCGTCGCTAGCTGCAGGCGCACGGCTTCGTAATCGTGGCGAGCGGCTTTGGCCTCGGCGCGAGCGATCTCTCCTCTGAGGCGAAGCTTCCCCGGGTAAGGTAGGCGCTGGGCAAAACCGATGCTCTGCCCGTAGCGCACGTCGCCGGCAAAAATGCTGAGTGGGGCGACACGGTACGAGACACTGGGATCGTCGAGGCTCGATAACTGCGGCTCTCGTTCCCGCGTCGCCTTCCAAGCTTGGCGCGCTGATTCGATCGTAGGGTTGCGCTCGACTACGGCGCGGATCACCACGTCGCGCTCGAGCCAGTCGAACTCGGAAAGAGGATCCCGCTGCGGCTCCTGAGCGAGTAGGAGCCCCGAGCTCAGTTCTAATGCCGCGAGCTTGAGTAAGTAGTAGAAAAAAACGTTTCGCAAATTGGCCTCCCGCGCCTGCACGAGCTGCAGACGCTGTCCAAGCGATTTGGATGGATTGAGGAGGCGGCGGAAGGAACACCGCACGCCCTGGCCCGTGCAGACGGGCGCTAGGGCATCAATTCAGGAGTGGAATGTCGATGGGCTGGTTCGCGAGTAAGGGAGGCGATCCGCGGGAAGACGAAAAGGGAATGACCCTGTAGCCGGCGTCGGGCGCGGTGACAACAGGTGCTACGACCGCCGCGCCTGGGGCGCGCTGGACATCGACAGAGGAGCGGAAGGACGATTCCAACGAGGCTGGGTTCTGCGAAGTTCGATCCGGCTTGCAGCAGTCCTCAGTCTTTTCTGGCATGTTGCAATGGTGAGCATCGCCGCGGCAGCACTCCATCGCCTGCATGTCGTCCGAATCGGCACACACGAGGCCGGCCAACGAAGACAAGACGAGGACGAGCACCTGACACCCGCCGGCCGTCTTCAACGCTAAGCCTGCCATATAGCTACTGTATCCTGCTCCGATGTAGCCTTCAAGTCTCGAGCCCGCCAGAGACATTGTTCAAGGCGCGGTGCGACGTGGTCTAACGGTTACGTCCAGCTCCTCGTGGACAGCAGTCCAAGATGTCCCTTTGCCCGCGTCAATCTCCCTGATCGCCCGGCGCAATTTGGCGTAGGTGGCCTCGTCGGCCACGATCTCCACGTCTCGACGAGAGCCTCGTAGACTTCGGTGGACAGCGTCATGACCTTCTTGCCGCTCTCCATCTCCTCCGCCACCTTCAAGAGCTGATTGCGGGCCTCCGTCAAGGTCATTGTCTTCATGCTAGCCTCCGTCCAATCGAGTGTACGCTAACGTGCACACTCGAACGACTACTTTGCTGGGTTTCGAATTCCATTTCGAATCACCGAGCGCGGGGCTCGAGCGCGTCTTCGATGAGACCGAGCGGCAGGAACATGGGCGTGGGCTCGGGGCGAGACTCCTTCTGTCCCTCGACGAGTTCCAGCGGAGAGAAGCCGAACCGGGAGTAGAACTCCACGGCGTCGGGCTTTGCATCCACGACAACACCGACGCACCCGTACTCCTCCGACATCGTTTGCGCAAGCAGAAAAACGTAACGCAGGAGCTCTTTACCCAGCCCGCGGTTGCGTGCCGTCGAATGAACGGCAAGGCGTGCCAGTCGGAGCACAGGCAACGGGTAGCGAGGTAACTTGCGGAGGAGGCCCAACGGGAGATCGTCGGCCTCTACATGCCCGGCCGCCACCGTAGCATAGCCGAGGATGCGGTTGTCCTCCGCTGCTACGTAGGTAGTGCCAATGTGGTGGCGGAACTGGTTCTGTCCGGCGTATTTGGTGAGGAAGCGATCGAGATCGGGCTCGCCAGAGTGGAATGTCGTACGATCGTCGGCCTCTCGGAGGGGCCTAATCTCCATCGCCGCTCATGAGATCCCTAAGCTCATCTGTCGGCGGACCAGGAGAGCGAAGGCGGTCGGCGACGTCCTTGAACGACCGGCGCGTGAGCACGAGCCGGGCCGGGACGAGCACGTCGGCCGGCAGCTCGTGAAGCGCACGAAGGTGGTAACGGAGTGCGGACTCGATGAGGTGGCCTTTCTTGATGCCCGTGGCCTTCACGTGCTTCTCAAGCAAGTCCTTCGTCTCTTGCGAGATAGGCGCGGAGATCTGCGTTGATCTAGTCATTTTCTTTGATCTCAAAGATAAATCTAGACTAACGTAGAAGTGTTGTCAAGTAGGCAAAGGGATGAGCACCCGACGGATAGAGCTCATGGCTGTGTCTTGTAGCATGAGCTGCGGTTCTAGGAAACAAGCTGCGGCTGTGGGAGTCTGAGTTGCGATTCTAGCGCATGAGCGGCGCAGTAGCTGGTGACTGACAGAATGGGCCAATGAACAGCAAGTCGCCGACTACCTCGGATATCGATTTCCGCCCGAAATCATCACACACGCGGTCTGGCTCTACCACCGATTCTGTATGAGCTTTCGAGCTGAAGTGAATGACGCTCAGCGCTCGGTGCGCTCGACCTCCGCCCAATCGGAAGCGATGGCCGCGCACGCTTCTTTGACAGCGTTTCCGAGGCTGCGAGTGGAGCCGCTCTCGATGGCGTCGCCGTCGGCGTTGAACACCGCGAACTTGTTGTCCTTCCGCAAGAACTTGCCGCCCTCATGTTGGAGCACGAGGATGTAGTCGGCCCGCTCCTCTTTCCGCGTCACGATCAATTTGGGACATCGGTCGTGGAGCGTCTTCACGATCTCGGCCGTCTGCGGCCTCGCTCCGCCCGACACTTCGCCCACCCCGCCTTCGTCGAAAATAGCGAACTCGCCCCCGATGGACCAAGAATCGCTTACGGGAACGAACACACGGGCGCGCCCCTCATTTTTGGAATCCGCGCTCGCGACGAGGGTCGTTAGCGCGGCCACCACGAAAACGGTCAGCATTGTTAGTTTAGGCATCGTTCGCTTCCTCCGCTCGCTCGCGTTGCAAAGGCCGTACCAGGCCCTCCGCGCTTTCGTCGCCTTCGAACGGTCGCTTTCCGTCCTTTCCCGGAGACGAGGCCGCCCACGAATAAGGACGGGCGCTCAATCCTTTCGGGGTTCGGGCACGCGCTTCAAGACATCTCTCGCACGGGCGCCTGGAAACCGCGCCGACGTCCACTCCCGGCCCGGGAGTGCCGGAGCGAAAACCGCTCCTGTCTCAGCGCATCGCTTTGACGTTCCTGTGGCGTTGTGTTTGACGATGCCGAGCAATTGGACGCGGGATGTTCCCCCGATACGGCGATCGCCACCCCGGGCTCGAGCACTCCTGGCTCTTACGCCGAGACCGACACGGCACCGCGCAAGGCGCCCTAGCTTTTTCGTTAAACTCTGCTCTACATCGATTGGCGAGAGAACTGGCGATCCGGACTCGCGATTGCTGCCGCTCTGAGCCGCTCGCTTGGCCCTTCTCTTCCATCCATCGAGACCTGCGGAGCTCCATTCAATCGAGCTCAGTAGCGACTCTGCGGAGCCAGGCCGCCAGCGCCTCGCGGTCGAGCCCTCCGCGCTCGAGGCCTCCCACCAGGAAATCGTAGACTTCCTCTGCCGTCGCCCTGATCTTCCACCCGTTCATTCGCAGGAAGACGTCCGTCGCGAAGAAGGCGACCCGCTTGTTGCCGTCGATAAAGGCATGGTTTATGAGCAGCGACTCGCAGAGTGCGGACGCCATTTCTAAGATGTCTTCGTAGTATCCGGAGCGGGGCCGATAGAGTGCACTTTCGAGGAGACCGAGGTCGCGAACTCCGGACGGGCCGCCAAACTCCTGAAGAAGGCGTTCGTGAAGAGCCAGCACCTCGTCCAGGGTGAGGAACTGAACAGCGGTCATTCCTGCCAGCGCACGGGTACACGGAGACCGAGCACTAGCCAAGATCCGCGGGCGCTCTTACTCGGCGAGGCGACGACCCAGCTCGCGATTCTCCCGAACAGAGTCTTCGAGGTGAAGAAGTACCGAGGGTCTCACGCGACGGCGAGCCAGATACTCCTTGATCGCCTCCGTCAGGATCCCCGACACACTGCGATGGGATTCGCGCGCGTGCTCCCGGAGATCATTCCACGTCCCCTCTTCAACCTTGGAGCTGATCTTGACCGATGCTATCAAGCGTCCTCCACATGATAGTAACTTGACGAATCAAGATTTGTCAAGACATAGCTCCTGCGCGACATCCATCGCTGCTGCGATAGCACTTCCAGCATCCATAAGATTTTCGGGTTCTCATGTCCTTGGCGCCTGGTCAGAAGCTATCGCTTCATCTCTCGCTCGCGCTCGAGGGCGGTCACGCCTCGGGTCATCCATTCCGGCGCGTCATCTCCCTTCAGGTAGTGTCCGAACCACTGCAGCACTCGATGGTGGTAATCGATCTGGTTCTCCGGCTGCCGGGCGCTGTGGTTTTCTCCGGGATAGACGAGCATCACCAGCTCTTTGCCCGCTCGGCGCGCGTAGTTGTACAGCTCGACGCCCTGATGCCAGTCCACGGTGCCGTCCTTGTCGCCGAAGAAGATCAACATGGGGGTCTCGAGCTCACGGATGAACATCACCGGCGAGTTTCGGACGTAGGCGTCCATGTCGTCCCAGTAAGGCACGTCCATGCGGGCTTGACCCGTCTCGAAGTGCGACGTCTCGGGGTTTCCCTGGTTCCAGTGGACGGTCCCGAACATGCTGAAGAAGTTGGTCAGGGGCGCACCGGCCACCGACGCGGCGAAGATCCGGGTGCGGGTCGGAATGTAGCTCGCCTCGTACCCGCCCCAGGAGTGGCCGACCAGCCCCACGTGCTCCGGGTCGATCATTCCCGTCTCCAGGACCTTCGTCACCGCCGGGACTACGCACTCCACCGCCGAGACCCCCGGGTCGCGATCGCGGTAGACGATATCGGGCTGAAAGACGAAGTAGCCTTGCTGCGTGAAGACGCTCGGGTTGTACGGCTGTCGTTCGGTGGGGGCGACGTAGTTGTGGACGACCTGGGAGCGCTTCTCGTAGATATAAACGATCATCGGGTACGCTCTACCCGTTTGGTAGCCCGCGGGGTAGAAGAGCGCACCTTGCAACGGCTCGCCTCGCTCGTTCTCGAAATCCACGAGCTCCGAGCGGCCCCAAGCGTAGTCTGCCTGAAACGTGTTGGTCGCGGTTACCCGCTTCGCATTCGCAAACGTAGCGGAACTCACGAAATAGTCGGGAGAATCGTCGAAGTCCTGTCTGACGTAGGCGAAGACGTTCGTATCTTCGGCCTTGGTCAAGCGGTCGACGCGTTCGTCCTTCCAGACGAGCCTCTCAGCGGATGCCGCTTCCGCGCCTGCCAAGAGCAGCCGCGCGTAGCCGGACTTCTTCGTCCGATACCCGTAGACCGAGAGGAACAGGGGCTTTTCGGGTGCGATGGACTCGGCCTCCTCGTCAAGCTCGACGTAACGGTGCCGGACCTCCTCGGACGCGCCCGCGGTGAGCCGCGTGCCCCCCGTCCCATCGGGCCGGACGCTCCAGAGATCGTATTTGTCGTACAGCAGTACCGCAGTGTCCGAGGCGAGCCCGCCCGCCACGCCCCAAGGAGGCTTCTGCTTTCGCACGGGCGTGTCGTAGTCGTCGTTGACGAAAGACGCCTTCAAGTCGCGCGTCAGGCTGACGTGGCGGTCTTCATCGATATCGTAGGCCCAATGCTGGTCGTCTTCGAAGTACAGCAGATAACGGCCGGTTGCGCTCCCGCCCTCGAAGTACCAGGTGCCGTCGATGGCCTTCCGGCGCTCGCCGCTGGTGACGTCGATGAGATGAACGTCGCGACGCGCGCGGTCGAACTGGTTGTCGAACCGGTAGGGCCTGCGGTCGGTCTCGGCCGCGAAGCGGTGGCCTTCTAGCACAGTTACGGTCTCGTACAGATCGATACCGAGCTGCACGAAGCGGCCGGCTTCGAGGTGCCAGGCGGACAGGAAGCTCCGTTTGCGGTCGTCGTCTTTTTGCAATTGCTGCATCGGAAAGATGCGCTCGTCCAAGGAGTGCCACACCTGCACGCCCGATGGATCGAGATCGGGCTCGGTGTCCGTCCCGTTCTCTTCTCCGTTCTCTTCTCCGCTTTCTTCGGGCCGCTCGCGCCACTCCTTGATGCCGAAAAAGAGGGTCTCTCCGTCATCGGACCAAGCGGGAGGAGGATCCGAAGCAAGCCGTATCCCGCCCGGAAAAGCGTCGTCGGACAGGTGATCGTAAACGAAGCCTTGGCCCTCGCCCGAGAGATCGCGCCAGGCGAGAAGAACTTGGCTTGCTCCCTCGCGGCCGTCGTCGCTTCGTGTCCGAAGCGCGGCCAGATCGTCCTCGTCCTTCCGCCAGGCCAAACCGCTGAACAGCCCGTCGCCCGAATCGAGGACCCGCAATGTGCCACGCGACGCGTCGTAGAGCTCGACGCCGTTGCCAGAGCGATCGTCTGCGTCGATCGTGAAAGCAAGCAGGCCGCCCTCGTCCTGCCAGGCAAAGCCCGAGACGCTCCCGAAGTGGACCTCGCTTCCGTCCGCGAGGAGGCGAACGATTAGGTCGGCCGACGGCTCTCGCTCTTCGGGCTCTTCGAGCGACTCGGATTCCTCGTCGCCCTCGTCGCCCTCCTCGCGA
This sequence comes from Candidatus Marinacidobacterales bacterium, assembly GCA_965197495.1. GTDB lineage: Bacteria > Acidobacteriota > Vicinamibacteria > Marinacidobacterales > SMYC01 > SMYC01. The sequence continues at coordinate 5,185,088 of OZ240210.1, read as the reverse complement.
GGGTATTTGTGGAACGCGAGGTGTGCGCCGTCATTGCCGAAGTCGAAACGCCGCACGTTTTCCACCACCTCGACATGAACGTCTTCGAGACGAACGAGCGCCATCTTGTTGCGAATCGGCTCGGAGTCCTTCTCCTTCTGCCGCCGGATCGTCTCGGGATAGCCGACCTCACCGGCGAGCCACCGGGAATCATCGGAGAAACGCGGATGGCTTCCCTCGTCCACCACGATCGGCGTCCCCGGGCTCCGCAGGTCGTAAAGCCTGAGCTCGCGGGTGCCGTCCACCCGGCGTACGGGAACCGCCAGCCAGTGGCCGTCGGGCGACAACTCCCCCGCGTCGAGGCTCTCCCACTTTCCGTAGTCGGAAGCCGTCAAGGCCGGCTTTTGCGGGGGCTGCGCGCCGATCGTCGCAGCCGCGACCAAAACCGCGCCAAGTGTTGGAACGTAGTTCCTGAATCGATTCGGTACGTGGTTCATGAGCGGCAAACGTACCAGATCGCACCCCTCGGCGAAACGGCGAAGCCGGCGCAGCGGATCCCTCAACGCACCGCGCCGGTCTCGAGAACGACGTTCCAGAGATACTCCACGAACATGTGTAGCGAGCTCTCCCGGATACGCTCATCATCGGCATGGGCGCCGTTCGTGTCGGCCTTGCTCTCCTCCACTAGAGGCCCGAGGCCATAAGCCTGAACACCCTTGGCCCTCAACGGCTTCATGTCCGTGCCACCGGTCAGCATGATCGGCAGGGTCGTAGCATTCGGATAGAGGCGCTCTTGAACGCGCTGAAGGACGCGGAACATCTCGGTATCCAGCCGGACGGTCGTTATGTTGCTCTAGAGAGCGGCAAAAGCCCAAGGGCTCTCCGGCTTCACGATTCGGAGAGAGGAGTGACGACGTCACGGTTCACGTTTCAGGCTGACTAGATGGGGTCCGCCGCGCACAGGGGGCCAGTGACTCGCCACTTATCAAAACGGGTGGGTCAGCATCAGAATGACTAGCCGCTGACCACTCGCTTTGCGGCGCGGATTCCGCCAACATACCGTGGCTCAGGAGCTTGCGCGATTCAGGCTTCTTGGTACGGCTCTTGCCTTTCTAGGAAGCGGGAAAGACGAAAGGACGACTGATGGACATGTTCCTCCAAGCCTACCTTCTCAACATGGTGGGGATCGCGACCATCGTTGCGCTCGGTCTCAACCTGCTGACCGGCTCAGCGGGTTTGGTGTCTCTCGGCCACGCCGCCTTCCTCGCTATCGGGGCTTACACGGCCGGTTGGGTGGCGACGACTTTGAGCTTTCCTTTTTGGATGACGATCACGATCTCAGGTGCGCTGACCGGTGTCGTCGGCCTGCTCGTGGGTATGCCGGCGCTACGTTTGAAAGGCATCTATCTCGCCCTGGCCACGCTCGCGTTCCAGGTGATCGTGGGGCACGTTGTTCTTCGCTGGGAAAGCGTCACCGGGGGGGCCAACGGAATGACGGTGCCACCTCCGGCGCTCGGCTCGTTCATCTTCAGCGGCTCTGTGCGCTACTACTACTTGACCGTGCCCATCGCCGTCCTTCTCGCGCTCGGCATGGTCAATCTGATGCGTTCCCGTTATGGCCGCGCCCTCGTGGCCATCCGGGACAGCGACACGGCGGCCGAGGCCATGGGCGTCAACCTGGCCAGATACAAAATGCTGGCGTTTGGCATCAGCGCCGCTTATACCGGTGTTGCAGGAGCTCTGCTCGCACACTTTCTCGGCTATATCGGGCCGGATCATTTCACCGTGCTGCTGTCGATCGAGTACCTGACGATGATCATTCTCGGCGGGCTCGGCTCGATCCTCGGCTCCGTGCTCGGGGCCTTCGTCATTACCCTGCTGCCGGAAGTGCTTCGGTTCGTCCTGGACGTGGCGAAGAGCGTGAGCCCCGACCTCGTACTACCGGACCTGAGAGCGTTCGTCATTGGTGGCGTCCTGATCCTCATCCTCGTATTCGAGCCCGAAGGACTGGCCGGTCGCTGGAAGAAAATCCAGCGCTACTGGCGTCTCTGGCCTTTCTAGCCCATGTTTACCCTTTATGAGCACCCTAACGCTCGTAAGTGACTGAATTCAAAGGAACGGGGGTTGGATTTCGCCCAAAACGTAGAGACAGAGATTGTGCTTTGAGCGCCATTAATACGTTGTAATCGTGGACAATGACATGTAGTATGCGTGAGGACAGGTTATGTTCTTCCGCATCGTTCGGGCCGCAGGCGGCAAAGGGGTTCAACATGAGTATGTCCGCCTGGTCGAGTCGTATCGGGAGCACGGCAAGCCGAAGCAACGCGTAGTGTGCAACTTGGGGCGCAAGGATCTCCTAGTTGCCAATCTCGACTCCCTCAATCGGTTGCTTGGGGCCGGTGAACCGGCCGACACCGAGCGAGCAGCCGAGCAGGTCGCGGGGGCAGACGCGTGGGATTGGGGTCCGATGCTGGTGACGGCGACGCTGTGGCGCGAGTTCGGGCTGGAGCAGATTCTCGACCGGCTCGGGGGCCGCGGCAAGCGGGACGGAGTGGCGCTAAGCGAGCGAGCTTTGGTGCTGGTCGCCAACCGGCTATGTGCTCCGTCAAGCGAGCACGGTCTGGCGCGCTGGCTCGAGACCGACTTCGTCTGCGACCGGCAGGGGCGGCGGTGGGTGCCGCAGTGGCGCGATGATGGGGAACGGCGAGCGAGTCGCTCCCCGCGGGTTCGCGTGGAGTTTCGCCAACTCAAGCAATGGTACCGAACGCTCGACCAGCTGCATGCCCGCAAAGAACAGATCGAGAAGGAGCTGTTTTTGCGCTTGCGGGATCTGTTTTCGCTTGAGGTTGATATGGTGTTTTACGACCTGACGTCGACGTACTTCGAAGGTCAAGGCCCTCCGGGGCTCGGCGCCCACGGCTACAGTCGCGACCGCAGACCGCGTAACCGGCAAGTGCTTATCGGTCTGGTGATGGTGGACGGTTGGCCGATCGCCCACCATGTTTTCGCCGGCAACTGGCGTGACGCGAAAACGGTGCCGCAGGTGCTCAACGATCTCAACGAACGATTCGGTTTGCACCGCGTGGTTTTTGTCGGCGACCGAGGGATGGTAACGAGCGACAGCCTGGCAGTGGTGCGCTCGCGCAAGCAGGGCTATCTCGTCGGGCTGCAAAGACGACGGCGCGAGGAGGTCTATCGTTACATCGAGCGCGCCAGCGGAGAGTGGATCGACTGCCCTGGTGGCATCACGGTGAGCGAAAAAGCCGAGCCACCTAAGACTCGTGTGCAAGAAGTCCGCTCCGAGCAGTCTGGGGTGCGCATCTTCGTCGTTCACAGCGACGAAAGGCTCGCCTACGAGCGCGGGCAGAGGCTGCGGGCCATGGGACGTGCCCGTGCGGCATTCGAGGCCCTCGAGCGCCGCGTGCGCGACGGACGATTGAAAGCCCCCGAGAAAATCGGTGCCGCCGCCGCGCGCATACAGGCACGCCACCACGGTCACCGTTACTACGACTGGGAGTACAAAAACGGTCGCTTCCGCTTCTTCGAGCACCCCGTCAACCTCAAGCGCGAGCAAGCCTACGAGGGTAAGTACGTTATTCAAACCGAGGAGCAAAACCTCTCTCCGGTCGACGCCGTGCGCCTTTACAAGGACCTAAACGAGGTCGAGCGAGCCTTCTCATGCCTTAAGGATGTCATTGAGATGCGTCCCGTTTACCACCAGACCGATGAGCGTGTGGAGGCACATCTTTTCGTAGCTACGCTGGCCTTCCTTGTGCATCGGGCTCTTGAGAAAAAGCTCAAGGTCGCCGAACTCGACCTGTCCGCAACCGAGGCACTACAAGCGCTACGCTCGGTCCGGGTCGTCGACTTACAGCTGGGTTCTGGGCGGACTAAGCGCGTCGTCACGCGCGGCACCGCTCGCGCCAACTCGATCCTGACTGCACTCGGCATCGTTGAACGCGACCCGCCAGCCTTCTCCGAGGAGGTGCTGTCAGCGTAGAGACAAACCGCCGATCTCGATCCTTTGTTCTCAATGACTTAGACACCTAAAAGGGAAACATGGGCTAGAGTTCGCGCCTCCGATTCGCGAGTCACTGATAAGTCGCGAGACAGCTTGACAAGTCATTGAAAAGTAGTACTTTACCCATCATTGGAGCTTGTCAATGCTGGTAGCTGGCTTCGCATTTATCGCCTCTCCCTCCACCATAAATCTAGCAACTCCCTTATTTTGTGTTGCTTGCGCCAATGTCTCGTTCTGGCACATCCTTTGCTTTATGCAACGGTCGTGGAGGGAAAAGTTATGAATCGATGGATGCTTTCGAGTGCTCTCGCTCTTCTAGTCGCGATGGTTGCCGCTTGTGGATCGGGGCCGTCAGGCACGCCTGGTGTCACCGAGGACACGATTCGTATCGGAATGCCCGCCGACCTCACCGGCCCGATCGCGTTTCTGGGCCAGGAGTTCAGCGCGGGAGCCAAGCTCTACTTCCAGCACGTCAATGAAACGGGCGGTATCCACGGTCGTAAGCTCGAGCTCATTGTGGAGGATGACGGCTATCAGCCGCCGCGAACCGTGGCTGCCTACCGCAAGCTCATCGATCGCGATGAAGTGTTCTGCATTACGCTGAGCGCTGGCACGGCGCCCAGCCTGGCGCTGAAACCGATTGTAGAGCGAGAGCAAGTGCCCATCGTTCCCGCCGCCTCGTGGGCAAGCGCCATTTACAGCCCGCCGTCGCGCTACGTCTTCGGTGTGGACCCCACCTACCGCATGCAGTCATGGATCTTCGTGGAGTACATCGCCGACGAGCTGAAGGCGCAGGATGACAAGATTGGAGTGATCTTCCAGGACGACGACCTGGGTGCCGATGGGCTCCTGGGGTTGCGTGAAGCGGCCGAGCATTACGGCATCCCTATCGTCGCCGAGGCAGGTCACAAACGTGGCGCCATCGATTTCGGCTCGCAGGTCCTCAACGTGCGCGAGGCAGGTGCCACGCACGTGGTGCTTTGGACCGCCCTGAGGGAGAGCGCTGCTATCTTGAAGGAGGCAGATGGCCTCGGCTGGTCCCCAGAATTCTTCGGCTGGTTTGTCGTCGCGGATGACCGCATCGTGGAATTCACGGGCGACGCTTCCAGAAACCTCCATGTGCTCAACTTCATCGACATGGAAAGCGACAGCGTACAAATGACGACCTATCGCGAGCTCGTCGACAAACATGATCCGGGCCGCCGCATCACGCTGTACCACGCAGGCGGCTACGGGTATGCTCAGCTGCTTGGGCAGGGCCTGCGCCGGGCGGGAATTGATCTGACGCGCGAGAAACTGGTGGAGGCGCTGGAAACGCTCGAGGGGTGGGATGACAACCTCATTGGGCAACCGTTCACCTATTCGTCCGGGCGCCGGGGAGGCAGCGCTTCCAAGACGTTCTTCATGAAAGTGGACCTCGAGAAAGGTAAGCTGGTTCGGGTGACGCAAAGCAAAGTGTTCGAAATGCCCGAGCTCCGAGATTGAGAAGAGGCCGGCAAGGAAGACGTCGTCCGCATCTACGGGCTCGGCCTGTCAGAGCTTTCCATGCTACGAGGGAAGCTGCCCGATGCCGACCCGAAGGTTGTGGAACGGCTACCGACGCGTGGCGAGTACTTCATCATCCGTGGCTACTGGGGCGAATTCGACCTCATGTTAGGAGCCGAGCCCCTTGGGCTATCGCCGGTGACGGAAGAGCGGTCGAGGCCGCCTCACATCGAGCGACGGTCTGAAGAGGATGCAAGAAAACTCCTGAAACGCTGGAGCCATCGCTGGGCGACAAGCGAACTCGACCTGGACCGCGTCCCCAGGTCCGCGATCCGCGTGCCTTTCTCCCACGGGAGCATCGTGGTCGCGCACCGGTATATCGATGCGTTCTCGCAGCGCGACGTCAACTTGGTGACGGCTTTCGCCGAAGCGATGTCGCTAGGGTTCAGCCGTTTCAGCGACTTCCGTCGCCTCGAACAGCAGAATCGCGCCCTCGACATTGAGCGTGCCGTGGCCAACGTGCAGAGCGCTGTTCAGGGAATGGCTGGGAGCGCCGATATCGTCCGGGTCATCACCCTGCTTTCGAACGAGATCGACACGCTGGGCATCGATTCTGTTTCGTGCGCCATCAGCTTGGAAGACACTCAGCGCGGCGCGATGACATCCTATGCGACGCTTCCCCACAAACCTCCGTACAAGTTCGATATGAAATCCGTAGATGTGGCCTTCGTTTCCGAAAGTGCCGCAAAGCTCGATAGCGAAGCTACGCCCGTGGTCATAACCGGCGTTCCCGAAGCCGGCGACAAAGTTGTCACGAGGGTCAGCATGCCCTTGGGCGTGTACTATGAGCGTCAGGTGCAAGTCGATGAGACCACCATCATCTCGCGATCCGAAGAGGAGCTCGAGAAGTTTATGCGCTCGCTCGCGAGAACCTGGAACATGGCCCTGCCCGTGGCAGAGTTCAGGTTGCGTTCGTCCATCCGTGCGCCTTTCGCGGGCGGTGTGATCGCCGTAAGCCATAATCAAGCCGATAAATACGAGCCGTCGGACGCCGAGATTTTGACGCGTTTTGCGAAAGCGTTCTCACTGGGATACGCCCGCTACCAGGACTTCCGCCGCCTGGAAGAGCAAAACCGCGAGCTCGAGAACGAGCGGGCTGTCGAGGCCGTCCAAAACGCGGTGCAGGCCATGAAGTCGAGCGCGGATATCGTCAAAGTGATGGCCTTGTTCACCTCGCAACTGGAGAAAGTCGGGCTCGATTTCAGCGCCTCCGTCATCAGCCTGATCGATGAAACGGAAGGCAAAGTACGTTCCTACAATATGACCGGCGCCGACACCACGGCAGCACTGCAGCGCGGCTCACACATCATCCTGCCATTTGGTGAAGGCACGATCGCGCGACTCGAGCAAGAGGAAGGTCCGATCACGATTACCGACGTGCCGGGTGCCACGGGGCGTGCTATCAACTTCGTTACTATCACGACCAACGAGTACTACACGCGACAGCCCCGCACTCTGGAGACGATGCTCGTCTCGCGCACGGAAGCGGAAGTAGCCAAGATCAACTCTCAATATGAGAAGCTCTACAAGGTCAAACCTTGGCCGAAGGAGCTGACATTACGTTCCAGCGTGCGCGCGCCCTTCAACGGGGGCGCCATCGCCATCAGTCACTGGGAAGCGAAGCACTTCTCCGATCGAGACGCACAGATCCTGGGACGATTTGCCGAAGCGTTCTCTCTCGGCTACACGCGACACCGCGATTTCCTGCAACTGGAAGAGCAAAACCGCATTCTCGACGCTACCAACCGATTGAAGTCCGAGTTTCTAGCTAACATGTCACACGAGATTCGGACTCCCATGAACGCTGTCATCAACTTCTCCGCACTGATTCTCGATGGCACCTACGGCGAAATCTCAGAGGATCTACGAGACGCCGTCGAGGAAATCGACCGGAATGGTGAGGCTCTGCTGACTCTCATCAACGACATCCTCGACCTCGCCAAGATCGAGGCGGGTGCCATGCGGCTTTCGACCAGTCCATGCGTTCCCGGCCATTGCATCGACAGTGCCATCTCGACGCTGCACTATCAAGCGGACGAGAAAGGCCTGGAGCTCTCCCACGATGTTGCGGAGACGATTCCAGAGATACAGGCGGACGAACGACGCTTGACGCAGCACATGCTCGTCAACCTGATCAAAAACGCCATCAAATTCACCCCGGAAGGCAGCATCACGGTAGGCGCGAAGCGAGACAACGGAGCGATTCTTTTCTGGGTGGCCGATACCGGCATGGGGATACCCGAAGACGAGCGCGACAACATTTTCGAGAGCTTTCGTCAGGTCGATGGCTCTCTGACCCGCGAGGTAGAAGGTAGCGGCCTCGGCCTCACCATCGCGCGAAAATTCGTGGAGATGCATGGCGGCCGCATCTGGGTCGAAAGCGAAATGGGATCAGGCTCAACGTTCTACTTCACCATTCCCGCGGAGGGAGCTTGACTTGACATCGAAACGCATACTGCATATCGAGGACAACCCTTCGAATCGCAAGGCCGTCCGTCATATCTTCAGACGTACCGACTATGCCCTCGAGGAGGCCGTGAACGGAGAGGACGGTCTGGAGCGAGCTTTGGCCTGCCCTCCCGACTTGATCCTTCTGGACATCCAGCTTCCCAAGCTCTCCGGTTATGAAGTCGCTCGGCGATTGCGCTCCGACGAGCGCACCCGGACGATTCCCATCATCGCGGTTACGTCCTACGCGCTGAGCGGCGACGAGCCGCGCGTCGTGGATTCGGGCTGCAACGATTATCTGTCGAAACCCTATCGCCCCAAGATTCTGATCGAGCATGTGGACAAATACTTGAAAGACGCCGGGAAGGAATCATGAACAAAGCCAAGATCCTCGTGGTCGACGACCATCCGTCCAACGTGAAAGCCATAAGGATGAAACTCCAAGCCGAGGGTCACGAGATTCTCGAAGCGTCGAATGGCCTCGAGGCTCTGGAGAAATTCGAAGCCCACCGTCCGCACATCGTCCTTCTCGACATCATGATGCCGGGGATGGACGGCTATGAGACGTGCGAGCGCATCAAGGAAGGCACGGCCAATTCTTTTACTCCAGTGATTCTGGTAACGGCCAAAACCGACACCGAGTCCCTGGTCAAAGGCTTCGACTCAGGAGCCGATGACTACATCACCAAACCGTTCAAGCCCATCGAGCTCGTGGCCCGCGTTCGCGGCATGTTGCGCATCCGGGAGATGCACCACGAAAACCGGTTTTTGAAAGAAGAGCTCGCCAAGAACTACCGGTTCGACGCGATCATTGATGGGAGCGCCGAGATGAAGCGCGTGTTCGATCTGGTGAACAAAGTTATGGACCGCGATGTCACCGTCCTTCTCGTCGGAGAGACCGGCACCGGCAAGGAAGCTTTTGCACGTGCGATCCACTTCAACGGGCTGCGGAAGCAAGGCCGGTTCGTGGCCGCCAATTGCGGCGCTCTCACCGAGACACTTCTCGAAAGCGAGCTCTTCGGCCACAAGAAGGGATCGTTTACCGGAGCCATCGAGGACAAGGTGGGCTTGCTGGAAGCCGCGCATGGCGGAACTATCTTCCTCGACGAGGCGAGCGAAACCAGCCCTGGCTTGCAGGTGAAGCTCTTGCGCGCCTTACAGGAGGGAGAGGTGATACGGGTCGGCGAGCTCGAGCCTCGCAAGATCGATGTACGCGTCATAGCTGCCACGAACAAGGACCTCGAGCTCGAGATCAAAGCGGGACGCTTTCGCGAGGACCTCTACTATCGCCTCAGCGTGTTTCCGGTACGTCTGCCACCACTGCGAGACCGCCGGGAAGACATCCCCCTACTTGCGAAGCACTTCCTGGACGACTATTCCAAAGCGTTCCGCCAGGACTGTCCCGGCTTTATCGCCGCTGCGATGAAGGCGCTGGCCGCCTACGACTGGCCGGGGAATGTGCGCGAGCTCGCCAACGAAGTGCAGCGCGCCCTGGTATTGGCCACCCCGGGTGAGCGGCTGGACTTGACCGAGCTCTCCGAGAAAATCACCGGCACGCCGGCGGGGACGACGGAGTGGAAGAAGCACAGCGCCCTGCGCGACGCCATCGAAGCGGTGGAGCGAGAGCTCATCCAGCGAGCGCACGAGACGTTCCACGGGAACAAGACCCACATGTCGGAGCAGCTCAGAATCAGCCGCTGGACCCTGCTGCAGAAGATGCGCGCCTACGGCATCGACGCCGGAAACGGCGATTCTCCCTAGTTTGCTCGATGCCAAATCAGGTGGCTAATGCCCCACACCTGTCGTTCGTCATTATCAATCGGCCTGGGAACTGCGGGCTCGTGCGCCCCGACGATGACGAAAAAAGCAAGGTCGACACCCGCGAGACAGTGGCGCCGTCACGTCGACTGCGGGCTTGATGATCGGAAAGCAAGAATGGTCAGGGCTTCGGGCCACGCGACGTTCGCCACCGGAACGGCGCTACGCAGCTTCCCGCCACTCGTAGCGATGGTGAAGGCCACCCACTCTCGGCAACGCCACGACCTTGGCCGTGGGTGACGGTCGCGGCGTGATCGGTCTCTCGTCCGGCGTGTCTTTTTCAAGTCCCAAGTCCCAAGTGGCAACGGTAATAGCTGATGTACGAACTCACAAGCCGGACCAAATGGCGCTCGCCGAAGACGACGACAACACCGAGGCAGTGCTAATCGAGAGACCAATCTTCCACGCTGAGTCTCGGAATTTTCATGAAGTCACGTGTATTGCGGGTCACGAGCACAAGATCGTTTGCCAGGGCCGTGGACGCGATTTTCAAGTCCTGGCTGCCCACACGGACTCCCTGCGCCCGCAGTTCCTGGAACTTCTGCTCGCAGGCGAGGTCGAACGGCACGACCGGTATGGAACCGAAGAATCGAACAGATTCGAAGAACTTCTCGTACGCGCGGACGCGAGCGTCTCCTGCGCTTCGGCGCGCAAGTACGGCAAGACGACCGCGAAGCATCTCTTCGACAGTGACCACACTGGTAGCGATACTTCCTGGCTCAGCCGCCTCCAATTTGTTCCTCAGCCCCGGGAATCCGCGCTCGTGGAGACTGACATGGTCCGTGTCGAACAACCACTTGAGCGCGGGAGGCATCAGGATCTAGCGCGCTCGATCTCCTGAAGATATTCCTCAAAATCTGGATCGTCCGCGGATCTCCCAAACCCATCGAGCCAGGGATCCCCCACCTTGCCCACTGGGACCTCCAGCTCGACCCATTTTGCTGAGCCGAGCCATTCTCCGAGGGCGCGTTCGACTTTCTCCAGGGCCTCCGCCTCTGTTGGCGCAACTACCCTGAGCTCGGGTTTGCCCAAGGGCTCTGCTGTATATTCCTCATTAGACTTCGATTCCACTACCACGGGGTAACGCATGGATCCAAATATCCTCTAACGTATGATAACGCCGTTTGTGAGGACATCCCAACTGTGTACCGGTACCGATGATGTCAGGGCGGGGACGACGGAGTGGAAGAAGCACAGCGCCCTGCGCGAAGCCATCGAAGCGGTGGAGCGAGAGCTCATCCAGCGAGCGCATGAGACGTTCCACGGGAACAAGACCCACATGTCGGAGCAGCTCGGAATCAGCCGCTGGACCTTGCTGCAGAAGATGCGCGCCTACGGCATCGACGCCGGAAACGGCGATTCTCCCTAGTTTGCTGAATCTCTCTTTGTCTCGCGACTCTACCTGGGCTCGATCACGAAGTGCCTAGATCCGGGACACCGGACTCTAGCGATCCGATCAAGCCCCGGACACGATCGGCTGAACATCGTCCCGAGCGGCTGGGGACTCTCAAGAACTCCTGAAGAGCCATCCGCACGATCTCGGATGTTTTCATGTTTATTTTTGCGGACGCTGCGTCCAGAGATTCCTTCAAGTCGTCAGGGAGCCGAACGGTTACTTGCGATGCCATTGCGCTTACCTTAATGCAATGCATTATTATTCTGCCTCTCCTGCCATTTCAGTGGATCCTCTCGAGGGTGAGACCGCCACAGTTTAGGTAGACGAGACTGATGAGAGCTTCGGCAGAGTGGAGTCCAAAGCTGCGGTGGCTCAGCAGCCGGATTTTGTTGTTCATTCCTTCGAGTCGGCCGTTGCTGAGTCTCCACGTGACCCACGCGATGACGCCATCGAAGTGGCTGCGGATCATCTTCGCCGCGCGTTTGACGGGCTCTATCCTCGAGCTCATAGCGCGCCGCAGCCATCCTCGGAGAAACTTCTTGGCCCATGTCTCGGTTTTGTAGGTGTAGAGGTCCATGAAGTCGTCGCGCAGAAGCATGGCGCGGTAGAGGCGACAATTAGCCCTAATCGCAAAAAAAAGAGAGCAAAGTAGCGCGAAAGTATTGACAAAGGAGCCTCTGGGTTTATGTTTGGAGCGTTGCTTCCAAACAAAACACCAAACGACCAGAGGCCCCTATAGTGCGCTTGAAACTATCTCGATTTCGCCGGAACTTCAACAAGGATCTTCCGATCGAGTTCACAGAGCAGAATCTGAGCTCGTTTGGTGGACTGGAACTGTTTTCACGATATTTGCGCCGCGTTGAGCTAAGCCGCCGGGTAGGAAAGGCGTGCAGAGGAAAAGGCATTCGGTCGGACTACGGGAGCGTCCGACTGGTTCTGGTGTTGGTTGGGATGCTGCTCGTGGGAGCTCGTCGTCTAGAGCACCTGCAGTATGTCTGTGATGACCCGATGCTGCTTCGCTTCTGTGGGTTGAGAAGACTACCGAGCCGTCCGACGATCGTGAATTGGCTGAAGCAATTCACGGGAGAGCGGCTCAAGGGCCCATCGGAGTTGAACGGTGTATTGGTCCACGAGCAGATCGAGCGATTGGGTCTGAACTGTCTGACGGTAGATATGGACGGCACCGTGGTTCAGGCAGGCAATCAGGTTGGATGGGCGTTTCGAGGATTCAATCCTCATCGCAAGAAGAATAAAAGTTACTACCCTTTGTTCGCTCACCTGGCTCAGACGGGCCAGATTCTCAAATCCAGAAATCGTCCTGGCAACGTTCACGACTCCAAGGGTGCCGATGCGTTTCTACGGGAACTGATAGGCGAGCTACGGGGCCAGTTCGGTCGGTCCCGAAAGCTGGAATTCCGCACGGACGCCGCGTTTTTCAACGAAAAGATTCTCAAGAGGCTAGAGCGCTCCCGAAGCGAGTTCGCGATCAAGGCTCCGTTCTGGCCGTGGCTCGGCCTAAAGGAGGTCGTCGCTGGGCGCAAGCGATGGCACCGCGTGAGTGACGAAATCGACGGCTTCTCCATCAAACACTTCATCGAGCCCTGGAATATCACCGTCCGGACCGCGATCTATCGGAAGCGAGTTCGACATCGAACGGCGAAGAACTTCCAGCTCGACCTGTTTTCTCCAGACGACGGCTACTTCGAGTACTCAGCCGTCGCCACCAACAAATCGCTCACCGTCCAACGCCTTTGGTACTTCGCTGCTGGGCGAGGCGGCCAAGAGAAAACCTTCGCCGAATTGCGCAGCCAGTTCGCTCTCGACGTCGTGCCCACTAAAAACTATGCCGCCAATAGCGCCTGGCAACAGTTGAACGTGCTCGCACACAACCTGTGTCGCAGCTTTCAGCTCGACACCATCGCTGAAACGAAAGGCATCTCTCGAAAGCGTACATGCACCCATCTGCTGCACACCATCCGCACCATCCGCTTCCGCATCATCAACAAAGCCGGCCGCCTCGTTCACGTTAGTGGTCGAAACGCGCTCCGAATGGCCACAAACTCCTCCACTCAGACACTCTTTGAAAGAATCGAACTCGCGCTAGCGTCATGAATTATTGTTCGATTAGGGTTAGCTCGCACCTGCTCGCGGAGCACCCGTTTGTCTTTCGCGCTGCGGTTGTGTTTGGCCTTGAGAAGGGGAAACTTGGTGTTCTTGAGGTTGCGCCGGCGGTACGTGTCAACAACTTTGAGACACTCGCGAGCTGCATTTAGTGAGCCTCGATTAGCGTCGGGAGGCTCGTGGCGCCGGTGCGGTCCACATCTGCATCGATCGAGATCTCGTTTCGTGGAGCAGAAAAAGGGGGTACCCCAGGTATGGACGCCGCCGCGAGAGTGGCTTGTGCGGCATTCAGGAGCGTCGTTTTCTCCGTCGGCGGGTTGATCTAAGCCTGAGGAGGCAAAACGGGAGGTTGTGGCGTTCCGCGAACGAAGCGTTCGGGATGAGTCCGATGAGCTTCGAGAAGGATCTGGCGCCGAGCGGTGGTGAGCTGTTCGGCGCGACCATAGTGAACGTCGGCCGGCGTCATGAAGCCGATTCCTGAGTGCCGGTGCTCGTAGTTGTAGTAGTCGAAGAAACCGCCGCAGAACAGCCGGCCGTCTTCGGCGGAACCAAAACGGCTCGGAAACTGAGGACAGTACTTCATCGTCTTGAACTGGGACTCGGAGTAGGGATTGTCGTTCGAGACGTAAGGTCTGGAGTGGGTCTTGGTAACTCCGAGGTCAGCCAGGAGCAGAGCCACGGGCTTGCTTCTCATCGAGCTGCCACGGTCCGCGTGAAGGGTGAGCTGGTCGGGTTCAATGTCCTGCTTGCGACAGCTCTCGGCGATGAGGCGTTGCGCGAGCGCCGCACTTTCTCGGTGAGCCAGCATCCAGCCAACCACGTAGCGGGAGAAGATGTCGAGGATGACGTAGAGGTAGTAGTAGGTCCACTTGACGGGGCCACGAAGCTTCGTAATATCCCACGACCAAACCTGGTTGGGCGCTTCGGCCAGCAGCTCCGGCTTCGTGTAGTTCGGATGGCGCCGTTGGTTCCGGCGCTCTCGGACCTCGCCGTGCTCCTCCAAAATCCGATACATCGTGCGAATCGAGCAGAGGTAGGTTCCCTCGTCCAGAAGCGTGGCCCACACCTGGGCGGGCGCCTTGTCGACGAACCGCTCACAGTGCAAGGCCCCGAGGACTTCCTCGCGCTCAGTCTCGTCGAGGGCTCGGTGCGGCCGAGGACGCCGCTTCGGTTCGGGCGTCACCTGGCGCCTGCGATACAGCGTGGAACGAGCCAGTCCGGCGAGTAATTTAACGCTCCACGCCAAAAGTTGCCAATGGCACCCGGCCGCCCGCATCTTTCTCGGCATAGGCAAAGGTGTACCCACGATAAAGCTCGTCCAGAAATCCCTCGAAACGATCGAACGTGGGCTCGGCTTCCGGCTTCTCGGCGGCCATGTACTCTTTCCAGTTCCACCATCGCCGCACAAAATCCCGGTCGTAACGGCCGGTGCGGATGAGAAAGCTCGCGATCGCGAGAAGGATGGCGGCCTCACTTCCCGGATAGGGTGCGAGCCAGTGGTCCGCGTGGGTGGCGGTATTCGAGAGTCGCACGTCGAAGACGATGAGCTTGGCGCCGTCGTGGGTGCCTTCGATGATCCGTTGCGCGTGCGCGTTGAAGTAGTGCCCCGCTTCGAGGTGCGCGCTCACGAGGAGGATGACGTCCGCATTCGCGTGGTCCGGGCTCGCCACATCCCAGCGCCAACGCGCCAAGCGCGGAGGGATGCAAAACTAACTTGAGCTGACAGCTGAGCGCCGCTCAGTGCGGTGGAGCTAGCTGTTGCTCGCGGGCACGGCACCGATTGCGAGGCTCTGCTGGCCTTCTTGGTTGCGGCTCCGCCGCGCTGCGAAAGGATTTGGATTTAACACCATTCGGTGTTACGTTGTCGTCGTTTTGACCCCCTCTTCGGGGGGCGCATAGCTCTGTTGAGAGGTGAAGCATGCCGAGGGAGAAGAGCGCCACTAGCCCCGGTCAATAGTATGTCATCAGTGCGACGGGATGGCGTCCCTCAGGACCTGTCCACATAAGAAGGAAGACCGGGTGATGGTCAGCGGGACCATGTTGCGGAAGACCCTCTCGGAGGGGGGGAGGTCCCCGACCACTTCAGCCGCCCAGAAGTGTTGGAAATCTTGCGCGAGTATTATGCGAGCTTGGATGAGAGAGTTGAGGTCAAGCTCCACAAATATGCCAAAGGGCAGACATAGGTCTGCCGCACGAGAGGACAACCGATGCCAACCTATGTAAACCCGAACAAGTGTGATGGCTGCAAGGCATTGGACGAGCCCGCTTGTATGTATATCTGTCCCTCGGACATCATGCACTTGGACCAGTCCATGGGGAAAGCTTTCAACATCGAGCCCGATCTCTGTTGGGAGTGCTACGCATGCGTGAAGACCTGCCCCCAGTCGGCCATTGATATGCGAGGGTACGGAGATGTGATGCCGATGGGAGCGAGCCTCACACCGCTCAGGGGGACAGACTCGATCATGTGGACCGTGAAGTTCCGGAACGGGGAGACGAAGCGATTCAAGTATCCCATTCGCACCACGCCCTGGGGGTCCATCGAGGTTTACGCTGGACTCCCCGACCCCGCCCCGGAGGAGCTCAAGACGCCTGGACTTTGCGGCCAGGAGAAGTTCCTCGGTGTCCCCAACCTGCCGACGATTGCTCAATCTTAAAAACTGGGAAGGAAGAATTAATGGACGATCCGAAGTCTGAAGTTGTGGACTGTGATGTCCTCGTCCTGGGTGGAGGGATGGCTGGCTGTGGGGCCGCTTATGAGGCGGGGTACTGGGCCAAGACCAAGGGTTTGCGGGTCGTGTTGGTGGAGAAAGGTGCCACCGAGCGAAGCGGCGCGGTCGCCATGGGGCTGTCGGCCATCAACTGCTACATGGGCATGAAGTGGGGTGAGAACCAGCCCGAGGATTTTGTCCACTACGTCCGGAACGATCTCATGGGACTGTCTCGCGAGGACCTGGTTTACGACATTGCGCGCAACGTCGACTCGACGGTCCACATGTTCGAAGAGTGGGGGCTGCCCATCATCAAGACACCTGACGGCCGCTATAAAAGGGAAGGCCGCTGGCAAATCATGATTCACGGCGAGTCGTACAAGCCTATCGTCGCCGAGGCGGCCAAGAAATCCGTGGGCGAGGGCAACGTCTACGAACGGATCTTTATCTCACACTTGCTTACCGACCCCAACAACCCCGGCAGGATTGCCGGAGCCGTTGGCTTCAGCGTGCGGGAGCTCAAGATTTACGTCTTCAAAGCGAAGGCGGTGATTTGCGCGGCGGGAGGAGCCACGGGCGTTTTTCGCCCGCACGCGGTTGGCGAGGGATTGGGGCGTATCTGGTACGCACCGTGGAACACGGGCTCGGTATACAAGCTGATGATTGCCGCCGGCGCCGAGATGAGCCAGTTCGAGCACCGCCTGGTCGTGGCCCGATTCAAGGACGGCTACGGCCCGGTTGGAATGTGGTTCCTGCTGTTCAAAGCGGTTTTAAAGAATGCTTACGGGGAGCTGGTCGAGGAAAAGTGGGCTGACCTGCTCAAGGAGTGGCCCCCCTATGGGTCCGCCAAGCCGATCCCCACCCCGCTCCGGAACCACCAGATGATTAAAGACTATCTCGCCGGCGGGGGACCTCATTATCTCAGGACGGACGAAGCTCTCCAGAAGATGTTTGCCGATGCGCAGCATGACAAGAAGCAAATACGGATGATCGAGGCCGAGGCCTGGGAGGACTTCCTCGACATGACGATGTCGCAGGCCTTGCTCTGGGCTTCGGAGAATATTGATCCTGCCAAGACTCCCTCGGAGGTCGTGCTGACGGAGCCCTACCTCATGGGCTCCCACGCCTCGGCCACCGGAGCATGGGTGAGCGGCCCCGAGGACATCTCCCCGAGTGAGTACTTCTGGGGCTATAACCGCATGACGACTATCGAGGGCCTGTTCGCGGCCGGGGATGGCGTCAGCGGTTCCGCGCACAAGTTCTCTTCCGGCTCCCACACCGAGGGGAGGCTGGCCGGGAAGGCGGCGGTGGCCTACGTTTCCGACAACCCGGACACGCCCAAGGTGGATTCGGACCGGATCGAGGACATTAAGAAGGAGCTGTGGCGGCCATTCCGGGTGTTTGAGGAAGCATCCGGCACCTCGACCAAGCCAGACGTCAACCCGCACTACGTCTTCCCGAAACAAGCCCTCCTTCGACTCCAAAAGATCATGGACGAGTACGCGGCGGGCCAGGGAGCTTACTACCTCACGAACGAGCCCACTCTCCTGAGGGGTCTAGAGCTCATGCAGCTGTTTAAAGAAGACCTTCAGAAGTTGGCGGCCCGAGACCTGCACGAGCTGCTAAGGGGCTGGGAGGTGTGGGACCGTGTCTTTTGCGGCGAGGCCCATATGCGGCACCTCCTGTTCAGACAGGAGACACGCTGGCCCGGCTACTACTACCGCGGTGACTACCCCGAGCTCGACGATAAGAACTGGAAATGCTTCGTCAACTCAACCTACGACGCAACAAAGAGCGAATGGACTCTGAGCAAAAAGCCCTTCATCACGGTCATCCCGTGAGCCATCCGACAATCGAAACGGGAAGAAACGCATGGCGATGAACGCCGAGTCTCCGGAAACTGCCTCTTCGATCCACCGAACCATCCTCGTTGTTGGCGGAGGGATTGCCGGCATTACCGCCGCTGTGGAGGCAGCGGAAGCCGGATACGATATTGTGATCGTCGAGAAAGAAACCTACCTGGGTGGGCGGGTCGCACAGCTCCACAAGTACTTTCCAAAGCTCTGTCCTCCCAACTGCGGCATGGAGATCAATTTTCAAAGAATCAGGAACAATCGCCACATTCGGTTCTATACCTTGGCAGAAGTCGAGCACATTTCGGGTGGGCCCGGCAATTTCGATGTGACGATAAAGCAGCATCCACGCTATGTGAACGACCGCTGCACTGCATGCAATGCATGTGTTCCGGTCTGTCCCGTCGACCGGCCCAATGCTTTCAATTTTGGCATGGACACCACCAAGGCCATTTACCTCCCGCATGCCATGGCCTTTCCCATGAAATACGCCATTGACGATTCGGTCTGCCAGCTCACGGAGTGCGCGAAATGTGTCGAGGTGTGCCCGTACGATGCCATTGATTTAGACATGGGGCCAAAGACATTCAAGCTAAAGGTCGGCGCCGTCATCATGGCGACCGGATGGAAGCCGTACGATGCCAACAAAATCGATAACCTGGGTTTCGGCAGGTATACCGATGTCATCACCAACGTGATGATGGAGAGGTTGGCCGCTCCGAACGGGCCGACGAAAGGAAAGATCGTCCGGCCTTCCGACGGAAAACAAGTGACCAGCGTGGCCTTCGTGCAGTGCGCAGGGCAAAGAGACGAGAACCATTTAGGGTACTGTTCGGGCATCTGCTGCTTGGGTTCTTTGAAGCAAGCGACGTATGTCAGGGAACAGGACCCGAATTCTGAGGTCTTCATATTTTATATCGACCTGCGTACCCCGGGTACGTACGCGTTCTTCTCCAAGAAAGTCCAGAGCGACCCGAACGTTTCGGTGATCAAAGGCAAAGTGGCCAAGATCACCGAGGACCCTGCGACCAGAGGGCTCACTGTCGAGGCCGAGCATATCCTTTCGTCTGAGAAGATCAGCGTCAAGGTGGACTTGGTGGTTCTGGCTACGGGAATGGTGGCGAGTATAGAGGAGAGAAAGCCCAGCGCTGACATCGGCTATGACCAGGATCACTTCTTCCTGCCGGATCAGTCAGCCCCCGGCATTTACACGGCGGGCTGTGCGCGGGGTCCGGGCGACGTTGCCATGGCCGTTCAGGACGCTACCGCTGCGGCGCTGAAGGCGATGCGGGCGATCCGCGGCGCGGCGCAGAGGTAGCCCGGATGAGCAAGAAAGTAGGGGTCTACGTGTGCACCGGCTGCGATATCGGCGAGTGCCTGGACAAGCAGAAGCTCATGGACATCGCTGCCACCGAGTACTCTCTTCCCATCGTCCGCACCTCGCCGGCCTTTTGTCTCGAGGACGCCCGACAGATCCGGGATGACATCGAGCAGGAAGGCGTGGACGGGGTCGTGATCGCTGCTTGCTCCCCCCGGGTCAATACCGACGTGTTCGGCTTTGACTCGGCCTTCGTGGAGCGAGTGAACATCCGGGAGCAAGTCGCCTGGACTCACCCGCCGAACGAGGAAGAAACGCAGAGCTTGGCCGAAGACTATCTCCGAATGGGAATCGTGCGGGCCCAGAAGTCCACTGCGCCGACCCCGTACACGGAGGCCAACGAGCGGACGGTTCTCGTGGTAGGGGGCGGAGCTGCAGGGCTCGCCGCAGCGATCGCTGCGGCCGAGGTCGGCTTCCACGTCGTTATTGTCGAGAGAAGCACAAGCCTCGGTGGCTATGCCGCCCGCCTCCACAAACAGTTTCCAAAGCGCCCTCCCTACCGGGACCCGGAGGCCCCGGACATCGAATCTAGAATCCGTCACGCCGAGTCCTTACCCAACGTCCGGGTGTTAACCGAGGCAGAAGTCCAAGGGATCTCCGGTGAACCGGGCCGCTTCAGTGTGACGATTCGGAGCCGCCGCGGTGCGGAGCAACTGAGCGTGGGGTCCATCGTGATGGCTACCGGCTGGGTGCCGGCCGATCCCGCCAAGTTCGAGTCTTACGGGCTCGGTAAGTACCCTAATGTCGTGACCAGCATCACGCTGGAAGAGATGGCGGCAAAGGGCACGATCGCACGCCCTTCCGACGGGCGGCCAGTGAAGCAAGCGGCCCTGGTTCTCTGCGACGGGCCCAAAGACGACCCCCACCTCCCCTATGGGGGGAACGTCTCGAGCCTGGTCGCGCTCAAGCAAGCGTTGTATATCCGTGACCAGCACCCGGATTCAATCGTGTACGTTCTCTATGGGGACATGCAGACGCCAGGACAATACGAGTACTTCTACAAGCGCGTTCAGGAAGACCAAGGCGTGTTGTTCTCTCGGGGGGAGATCCAAAACGTCGCCGAGGACACCCACGGCAACATCGTCCTCGAGGTCGAGAACACGGTGCTGGGGGGCGCCATCAAGACAGTGGTGGATCTGCTGGTCCTCTCCGCGGACATGATCCCTGCCGCGCTGGACCCCGCATCGAGCGGCTCGCTGAACCTAGAGTACCTCCAAGGCAAAGATCTACCCACCACGAAGTTCGGGTTCGCCGACTCCCATTTCATTTGCTTCCCCTACGAGACACGGCGGACGGGAATCTACTCGGCAGGGTCGGTGCGCCAACCCATGGACCTGGCCACGAGCTCTCAGGACGGGACGGCGGCGGCGCTCAAAGCCGTCCAGTCCATCGAGAAGTCCTCCGCGGGAGCCGCCGTGCACCCGCGGGTCGGCGATCTCTCCTACCCTGAGTTTTTCATGCAGCAGTGTACCTCCTGCGGCAGGTGCTCCCAAGAGTGCCCATTTGGCGCTCTCGAGGTAGATGAGGAAAAACACCCGGTTCTCGACCCCAATCGGTGTCGGCGTTGCGGTATCTGCATGGGGGCCTGCCCGGTCCAAATCATCTCCTTCAACGATTACTCGGTCGACATGCTGTCCTCGATGATCAAGGCCGTGTCGATCCCCGAAGATGACGAGGAGAAGCCCCGCATCCTGGCATTCGCTTGCGAGAACGACGCTTACCCGGCTTTGGATATGGCAGGAATCGCCCGCCTTCACCTTCCCGTCTCCTTGAGAGTGATCCCGGTGCGATGCCTGGGATCGGTCAACAGTATCTTGATTGCTGATGCCGTCTCCAGAGGTTTCGACGGGGTGGCGCTCTTGGGTTGCAAGGCCGGCGAGGATTACCAGTGCCACTACATCCGGGGCAGTGAGCTCCTGGAGACACGGATGGAGAACGTACGGGAGACGCTCGATCGCCTGGCGCTGGAGGCGGAGCGGGTGCGATTCATGGAAGTGGAGATATCGGACTCCGCAAGGATCCCAGCTCTGCTGGAGGAGTTCGTGGAAACCATTAAGCGGGTGGGTCTTAATCCGATGAAGGGGTTCTAAGATATCCATCGTGCCGGAAACGACGCTGGTTCAACCTGACCTTGAGTTCAAGCGACAGATCCTCGGTCTCGGCGCCCACGATTTGAACGCTTGTTACCAGTGCGGGGCGTGCTCGGTGGCTTGCCCGATCTCCACAACCGATAACCCATTCCCCCGCAAAGAGATGGTCTGGGTCCAGTGGGGGCTGAAGGCTAGGGCGCTATCCAACGCCTCCATTTGGCTCTGCCACGAGTGCGGAACTTGTACCACCTACTGCCCGAGGGACGCCAAGCCGGCCGAGTTGATGGCCGCGCTCAGAGACTACAGCATTGGCCACTATGCCTTCCCCCGATTCATGGGGAAAGCGCTCAAGGAGCCGAAGTTGTTGCCTCTCCTGTTCGCCATTCCCGCACTCCTATTCGGGGCAATCCTGGGGTGGTTGGGGCACCTGACGGCGCTCCCGGATGGAGAGGTCGTGTTCTCCAAGTTCATGCCGATCGTTTATATCGAGGTGGTCTTCATCGCGGCTTTGACGCTGTCTGGAATCGGAGCGCTGTTTGGAGGTATCCGCTACTGGAGGGCCATGAGCCAGCAAGCAGGAACAAATGGCGACCGCCCCCCTCGTGGCCTCGTCGCGACGCTCGTTACGATCCTAAAGCACCGCACGTTCAAAGAGTGCAGCGAGGAGCCGGTGGGGACCCGGAAGACGCATAAAGAGCATCTCCATCGGACCCACCTCTTGGCGTTTTACGCGTTCTTGGGCCTGGTAGTGACCACGAGCTCGGTGGGGATCGGCATCTACGCCTTCGGCTACTTGACTCCCTGGCCCGTGTGGCACCCGGTGAAGATCCTGGGCAACGTGAGCGGGCTGGCGCTGGTGAGCGCCCTGGCTGTCTTCGGCTACCGGCGCATCGCGGACAAGGAGAGGGCTGACAAGAGCACTTACTCTGACTGGCTCTTCCTCGATATCCTACTCCTGACGACGCTAACCGGGTTCCTCAGTCAGTTCCTGCGGCTGGCCGACGTGGCCCGGCTTGCTTATCCCACCTATTTCATCCATCTCGTCTTTGTTTTCTTCCTTCTCGTCTACATCCCTTATTCCAAGTTTGCCCACTTGGTTTACCGAACCGTCGCCATGCTGCACGGTGCGAGCTCGCGCGCGGCGGAGCCTGGGAGGCCAAACGCCCTCCACCCCTCCGGCAGCCCGTAGTGGCCTCGGCCATGCGTCAACTCATTCAGCGACTCCGACAATTCGTCGAGGAGCGTGACTGGGAGCAGTTTCATTCGCCCAAGAATCTCACCATGGCTCTTAGTGTCGAGGTGGCTGAAATCGTTGAGCACTTCCAGTGGCTCAATGAGCAACAGAGTCGCGAGCACGAAAACTCGCCGATTCTCTCCCCAGCCAGGCCATCGAATTGGGCACCGTTCGTCGTGCTCTTCCTTGGCTTGTCCAGGGACTCGTTGCCGCAGGATCGAGGGCCGCTCTTTAGCGAAATCACGGACATCGCCCAGTTGAACTTCGTCCACGATCTCGGGGCTGACGGTAGCTTCTTCATGCCGGAGATTATGGGCTCCGGCGGAGCTTTTTTCGATTACGACAACGACGGCGACTTGGACATTTATCTCATCCAAGCAGGTTCGCACTCTCAGGGGGCAACCTTACCCAACCGCCTTTACCGGCACGAGGCCGATGGAACCTTTGCAGATGTCACCGCGGTCTCGGGTCTAGGTGACACCGGTTACGGCATGGGCGTCGCGGTCGGTGACATCGACAACGACGGTTGGCGAGACCTGTACATAACCAATTATGGGCGCGACGCGCTCTACCGCAATGAGGGCGGAGAGCGGTTTACCAATATCACTAGCCGGGCGGGAATCTCAGGAGAGCAGTGGTCCGCTTCCGCCTGCTTCTGCGATTATGACCAGGACGGATACCTGGATCTTTACGTGACGCACTATCTCAACTACGATCCCAAAAAAGAGTGCATCAAATCGGATGGTAGTCGCGGTTACTGCGCTCCCACCGTTTTTCCCGGAGCGAGGGATGTGCTTTACCACAACGAAGGTAACGGCACTTTCACCGACGTGAGCTTACAGGCGGGAATCCAAGCAGCAGCCGAGCCAGGGCTTGGGATCATCTGCGCTGACTTCAATGAGGATGTGCTACCCGATTTCTACGTAGCTAACGACGAAGGGGCCAACTTGCTCTGGATCAATCAGGGAAAAGGCATATTCAAAGACGCGGCATTTCTATCCGGTGTCGGCTTGAACGCCCTCGGTCGTACAGAAGTGGGTATGGGGCTGGCCGTCGGCGACGTGGAAGGTGACGGTGACTTGGACCTCTTCGTAACGCACATAACGAATCGAAACCAACACTCTGTACCGCAACGACGGCCATATGAATCTTGAAGACGTCACCGCAGCCTCCGGTCTCGCGGCGTTGAGCTTACCGACGACCGGATTCGGTACCGCGTTTCTTGATTTCGACCACGACGGCGATCTAGACCTGGCGGTGGCCAATGGACGCGTCGAGCGCCATCCGCTTGTACAGAGTGCAGGGCTCAGCCCTTACTGGAATCCCTACGCCGAGCCGAACCAGCTTCTCGGCAACGATGGCTTGGGACGCTTTACCGACGCTTGCACCGAGGGTGAGACCTTTTGCGCGCCGGTCGAGATCAGCCGGGGGCTGGCAGTGGGAGACGTAGACCAGGATGGTGACTTGGACCTCCTAGTGACCAACACCGCAGGTAAAGCTCGCCTGTACCGCAATGATGCGAGGAAGGAGGGCCGCTGGCTCATCGTCCGTCCGGTCGATCCTGGTTTGGGACGCGATGCTTACGGGGCGGCAGTCCACGTGATTGTGGGGGGCAAGCGACATATCCGGTTAGCGCATCCCGGCTAATCGGCCTCGATATCATGGGTGACCTCGCCGACGAGCGCGGCGGCTGCTATCGTCTGGAGAACACCGATAGCAACATCCCGCCCCCCGACCAGGTCATCCGGGCCACACGTGAAGCTGTGGGAGTAGATGAGTACAACAGCTGGCTGCCGCTGGTCGGCCTGGCGGAGCTTCGCACCGCGGTGTCGGAGAGAATTCGGAAGGATAGCGGCCTCGATTACGACTGGCGCACCGAGATCATCATTATTAGTGGCGTGCAGGAAGGGCTGATGTCTGTTCTGCTCACGCTTCTCAGCCCCGGGGATGGGGTGATCACACCCGAGCCCGCCTATTCGGGGATTATCAATCGTATCCGACTCGCGCACGCCGTGCCCCAGTTCGTGCCCCTGCGAGAGGACAAGGGGTGGCGCCTCGATTTGGATGCGCTCCGCCATCGGCCTACCGAGAAGACCAAGGCCATCGTCATCAACGCCACGAACATGCCGACGGGAGCGGTCTTCAGTAAAGAAGAGATCGATGCGATTGCTCAATTAGCAGAGGAACACGACCTCTGGGTCGTCAATAACAGCGTGACCTCACAGTTGATGTTCGACGGTACCGCGTACCACCACATTGCCACTTGGCCGGGCATGAGGAAGCGGACCATCACTCTGGGGGGTGTTTCCAAGGACTTCAACATGACGGCCTGGCGCGTTGGCTGGGCGGCGGGCGATGCCCCGGTTATGGAGCACATCGGTAAGGCGCACATGTACAACGGGACCTTGACCGGAGGGTTTGCTCAGGCCGGGGTCATTGCTTTGCTAACCGACGATGCCGTCTATCAAGCCCACAAAGAGAAAAACACCGAGATCCTTCAGGAACGCCGCGCTGTCACTGCAGAAGGCCTTAATGCGATTCCGGGGCTTTCCTGTGTCAAGGCCCAGGGCGGCTGGTGGCTGCTTCTCGACCATCGGGACGTCGAGCCCGATGCCGAGAGATTCGCTCGGTTTCTGCTCGAGGAAGTGAACGTCGCAGTCACACCCATGACCACGTGGGGACCGTCGACGGCTGCGGGACATGTGCGGATCATCTTCTCGAACGAGCCCGTAGAACGATTGCGGGAGGCTGTGGAGAGAATCGGGAAGACAGTTGCGAAATTGCAAGCTTAAACCACCCTGAATCAAAGGCGAGCTAAAATACGGTACCCCGTATTTATGGAATCCGGTACTTGCGCAAGGTCGACCCTACGACCCGCCGGCGTTCAACTGACTTTTTGGACGTTCCGGGCTACCATCCGATGGCGATGGAACCTCCTTTGGGGTCGTAGCCGCCTAGACTGAAGTTCTGCCCAGTAAGCCCTCCCACGCTTCGGTAAAGTACCTTTAGTCGCATGGAGTTACAGCGCTAGAGGTGTGATTTTTGCCTGCAATTAGTAGCCATGTTGTATTGTATTTGTTGTTGTTATATATACCTATATAGTGTATATAGTAGCCATGCACATCGATATCGTGCCCAACCGCAACTCCAAACCCGCCGTTTTGCTCCGTGAGTCCTATCGGGATGCCAAGAGCAAGAAACCGCGCAAGCGCACACTTGCCAACCTGTCCAAACTGCCGAGCGAGCAGGTCGATGCCATCCGACGCATACTCAAGGGGCAAAAGCTCGTTTCGCTCGAAGACGCCTTCGAAATCGTCGAGAACGGCTCCCGGCACCACGGCCACGTCGACGCGGTGCTCAGTGCCATGAGACAGCTCGGTTTCGAAAAGCTCGTTGGCTCTCGACACTCACCAGAGCGGGATTTGGTCGTGGCCATGGTAGTCGTCCGGATCCTCGAACCGCAGTCGAAGCTGGCGACTAGCCTGTGGTGGCACACAACCACACTGCCCGAAATCCTGGGGGTGAGCGATGCCGACGAAGACGATCTCTATGCCGCCATGGACTGGGTTCTCAAACGCCAGGAGGTCATCGAAAAGAAACTCGCGGCGCGCCATCTCCAAAACGACGGCCTCGCGCCCTATGACCTAACCTCAAGCTACTTCGAGGGGGTGAGTTGTCCGCTGGCCAGGCTCGGATACAACCGTGACGGCAAGAAAGGCAAGCTGCAGGTCAACTACGGCCTGCTGACCAACGAACGCGGTATCCCCGTGTCGGTATCCGTCTTTGAGGGCAACACGGGCGATCCCAAAACACTGTTGCCTCAGGTAGAAAATGCGCAAGAGCGGTTCGGCATCGAGCAGTTTGTGATGGTGGGCGACCGCGGAATGATCACCCAGACCCAGATCGACGAGTTACGGGAGATGGACGGTATCGACTGGATTACCGCTCTGCGTCCCGAACCGATTCGCAAGCTCATTAACGATGGGGTGATCCAGATGGGGCTATTCGACAGGCGGAACCTGTTTGAGTTGACGCACCCGGATTTCCCCAACGAGAGGCTGGTCGCTTGCCGCAATCCGGAGCTGGCCGAGAGGCGGCGTCACAAGCGTCGTGCTCTGCTCGAAGCAACCTGCAAGGAGCTGGAGAAGGTTTGTCGGATGGTCGAGCGGCGCCGTTTGCACGGCAAGGAGGACATCCGTGCTACGGTGAAAAAGCTCCTCAACAAGTACAAGGTCGGCAAGTACTATAGGCTCGACATCCGTGACGACGGTTTCGACTTCGAGCTAGACGAGACAACGATGGCTGCCGACGCCTCGCGCCTCGCCAACGGCAACTCTGAGCTCGCCAACAAACGGCTCCAGCGGTGGAAGCGACACATGGGGACGATCGTTAAGCAGTTGGAACGGATTCGCCAACGGATCGGGCGAGGTCAGCTGCATGGTAAAGATAAAATCGGTGTGCGGGTAGGCAAAGTTCTCAACAAGTACAAAGTCGGCAAGCACTTCAAGCTGGACATTCGCGACGACCGCTTTAGCTTCGAAATCGACGACACAAAGGTCACTACGGAAGCTGCCCTTGACGGCATCTACGTGATCCGCACCAGTCTTGCTGAGCAGCGGATGAAAACCGACGACACAGTGCGCAGCTACAAGTTGCTGACCCAGGTCGAGAGGGCGTTTCGTTCCTTCAAGAGCATGGACCTAAAGGTGCGGCCGATTCGTCACCGGCGCGAAAACCGAGTCCGGGCGCACATCTTCTTGTGCATGCTGGCCTACTACGTCCTGTGGCACATGATGGAGGTTTGGCGCCCGCTAGTATTCTCTGACCGGTACGTGTCAACAACTTTGAGACACTCGCGAGCTGCATTTAGTGAGCCTCGATTAGCGTCGGGAGGCTCGTGGCGCCGGTGCGGTCCACATCTGCATCGATCGAGATCTCGTTTCGTGGAGCAGAAAAAGGGGGTACCCCAGGTATGGACGCCGCCGCGAGAGTGGCTTGTGCGGCATTCAGGAGCGTCGTTTTCTCCGTCGGCGGGTTGATCCAAGCCTGAGGAGGCAAAACGGGAGGTTGTGGCGTTCAGCGAACGAAGCGTTCGGGATGAGTCCGATGAGCTTCGAGAAGGATCTGGCGCCGAGCGGTGGTGAGCTGTTCGGCGCGACCATAGTGAACGTCGGCCGGCGTCATGAAGCCGATTCCTGAGTGCCGGTGCTCGTAGTTGTAGTAGTCGAAGAAACCGCCGCAGAACAGCCGGCCGTCTTCGGCGGAACCAAAACGGCTCGGAAACTGAGGACAGTACTTCATCGTCTTGAACTGGGACTCGGAGTAGGGATTGTCGTTCGAGACGTAAGGTCTGGAGTGGGTCTTGGTAACTCCGAGGTCAGCCAGGAGCAGAGCCACGGGCTTGCTTCTCATCGAGCTGCCACGGTCCGCGTGAAGGGTGAGCTGGTCGGGTTCAATGTCCTGCTTGCGACAGCTCTCGGCGATGAGGCGTTGCGCGAGCGCCGCACTTTCTCGGTGAGCCAGCATCCAGCCAACCACGTAGCGGGAGAAGATGTCGAGGATGACGTAGAGGTAGTAGTAGGTCCACTTGACGGGGCCACGAAGCTTCGTAATATCCCACGACCAAACCTGGTTGGGCGCTTCGGCCAGCAGCTCCGGCTTCGTGTAGTTCGGATGGCGCCGTTGGTTCCGGCGCTCTCGGACCTCGCCGTGCTCCTCCAAAATCCGATACATCGTGCGAATCGAGCAGAGGTAGGTTCCCTCGTCCAGAAGCGTGGCCCACACCTGGGCGGGCGCCTTGTCGACGAACCGCTCACAGTGCGAGGCCCCGAGGACTTCCTCGCGCTCAGTCTCGTCGAGGGCTCGGTGCGGCCGAGGACGCCGCTTCGGTTCGGGCGTCACCTGGCGCCTGCGATACAGCGTGGAACGAGCCACACCCAGAGCCTCGCAGGCTTCCGTCGTCTGCCCAATCTGCCCCGCCAGCTCCTCGGCCGCCACCATCAGTCGTTCTCGTAGCTGTCGAGTGGATTCAGGGGGATCCCCAGTAATTCGGAGGTTTTTTTTGGGTCTCCAACATCGTCTCCACCCGAGCCAGGCGACGTTGGAGCCGGGCGTTCTCGCGCTCGAGCTCCTTGACCCGTGGATCCTCGGCCTTTGCCTTCCGGCCTCGCTTTCTCGAGGCCAACCCCGCTTTGGCGACCTCGTCACGTTGGCGGCGCCAACTCGATAAATGCGACGAGTACAGGCCCTCTCGACGCAGAAGAGCAGCAACGTCACCGTCACCCTTGCAGGCATCGGCCTCACGCACTATCCGCAGCTTGTACTCCGCGGTAAAGCGTCGACGCTTCGCTTGCTCGCTCACTTCGGGATCCGGGACCCCCGCCGCATCGCGGCCGGCGGGATCTCCAGTCGCCCTACGGGCTCCCTCCGATCCCGCAGAGGTCTCTCTCTCAATCAACATACTCATGCATTGATCCTCCTCCGCCCTCTACACTAATTTCAAGGGGCGAAGTGTCTCAGCGATGTTGGCACAGAGGGGACGAGGAGCAGCAGGCGAAGGCCGAGCGTGACCCCGTCGCTCCGGCGCAACGCTCCGACGCAGCCCTGCGCAAGATACACACCAAGAAGCTTGACGATGGGAGACCAGCTTCCAGCTTCCGCACGCTGCTGCGCCTTCTCAGCAACATCGTCCGAAACAAATGTCGGCGACCGGAAGCCGGACCCGACGAGCCCACCTTCGATGTCACGACAACTCCGGACTCGAAACAGCAGAGAGCCTACGACTTGCTCAAAGGTATCACCGTGTAGACAGAAGCCAGCACCATTGATTCCATCTATCTTATTGGATCAACAGCGGATCTTGGTTTTTTCAGCAAGGAACTTCAGCCTAGAATGGCTCCGGTCCGGGGATCGATGGTGAAACCTTCCAGGGTACCCGGTCCGCGCCATCGCTCGGTGCGCACCAGCTTGTGGCCCAACTGATTACCATCCAATGGCCAGCGAGTTGCCACGCGGATCGTACCCTCCCATGATGGCTCCCGTGGCGGGATCGATGGTGAAGCCTTGGAGGTCGCCGGGGCCGCGCCACGGATCGGTGCGCCTGAGCTTGTGACCCCTCCTCTCCAGCTCGGCCAGCACCTCCGCCGAGATGCGAGGCTCTATTGTCACGGCGTTGTCAAGGGGGTTAGCGGTAAAGCGAGCTGCCTCGATAGCCTGCTGCATGTTCAAACCAAAATCAATCACGTTGACGATGCCCTGGAACACCGTCTGCCGGATGGTGTCCCCTCCTGGACTTCCGATGGCCATGAAAGGTTTCTGGTCCTTCAGAACCATGATTGGCGAGTGACCGATGTTCGCTCTTCGGTTCGGTGCCACGACGTTGGGACTCGGCGGGTCCAGAGCCAGCCACCAGGTGCGGTCCTGCAGCAAGATACCCGTTCCTTCGATGACTTCCTTGGAGCCGAAGCCGCTCCCCAGAGTCGTGGTCGTAGACACCATGTTCCCCCACTTGTCGACCACCACGAAGTGGGTCGTGTCCTCGGACTCGTAAGCCAGCTGCCTCGTACCATGAAGATCCTCGCGCCCGCGAGTGTGGCCAGCGGCACGGAAGAAGAGACCATCGCCTCGGTTCCCCGGATCTCGACTTCGGGGCGGTTCCCCTGTTCTTGTTTATAGGTTTCGAGAGCTAGCTCTTCTGGATTCTTAGCCGAAGCACCGCTGCACCGCTTAATGACAGCACGACAGGGGACAGCGCGAGAATCGAAAGGAGCGGACTCCATTTGCTCTTCATGTTTTTCCCTCTTTCTTGGAACGACGCCGTCGGAGGTGCCTTGTAGGATCATCATACGCTCTCGGTATCCTAATGGGCGCAGTAAAGGGTTTCGTACTTCGACTTGGGCAGGGTTTTGCCTCCAAGGAGTGTGGCGGCAGTCGTCGCGCGAGAAGGCTATGCGACTTTCTGACTGCTGTCAATGCCTGTTTGAAGGACGATGATCTCGTTGGCAAAAGCGGGCGAACAAAACCTTGGCGGGAAGCCAGAATCGGCTTAGCTCAAAGTTCCTGTCAGCGTTCCCACAACGACAAAGGATATGGTTACGCATACCGCGGCAATGAGCGTCATCCAGAGACCGGCCTTGGCCATGTCCTTGATGGAAAAGTACCCGGAAGCATAGGGAATCACGTTGGTCGGGCTTTCCGTGACCAGGATAAAGGCGAGAGAGGAGGTGAAGGCTGCCGGGCCCGCAATCACCCAAGCATCGAGGTTCAACTCGGCGGCCAGAGCAATTAGGATGGGCATGATGATCGTGCCGGTCACGGTGTTGCTGGAGAACAACAAATGTAGAAGAGCGACGGAAATGACAATGACGAAGGGGCGGATCATGAAGTGGACGACGCCTATTTCCCCCATGAGCACCAGTGCCAGCCAGCGCGCTGCTCCCGTCTCATAGACCATCATTCCCAAGGAAAGGCCAGCGACGATGAGGAGGATTCCACCCCAGTCGACGTCGCTTTGAGCTTCTTTCCACGTCAAGACGCCCATACGGGGCAGGAACAAACACAAGCCACCGAAAAGGGCCACCGCCTGGATGGGGAGATCGATCGCTCCGTCGCTCAACTTTTCGAGAGCTGGAGTTAGCACCCACAGAGAGATCGTCATCAGGAAAACGAATAGGGTCTTGATCTCAATACCTTTCAGTCGGCCGAGAGCGGCGAGATTGTTCTCGATCTCCCGCCGTTCGATAGGCAACGACTCGATCTCGGGAGGAAAAACTCTCAACAGGAGCAACCATCCCGCCGGAATCATCAGCAGAGATGCCGGCAAGCCGAACGACATCCACTGAAGGAAGGAAATGTCCAGGCCGGCAAGCTCCTTCAGGTAGCTGATGGCAATGGGATTGGCCCCGGTGCCGGCGGGGGTGGCGATGCCACCGATGAGCGGACCAAAAGCGCAGGAGATCATCAACGCTTTGCCGAAATTGCTTTCCCGCAGCCGCAGTTTGGCGTCCTTCAGGAGACCGACACCCAGGGGAAGGAGGAGGGCCGCCACCGCCATGTCGGTAATCCACATCGACAGAATGGCTCCCACGAAAAGAAATCCCAGCAGGACGCGGTCGCATCTCGTGCCGACTTTGAGCAGGATGTTCAAGACCAACCGGCTTCCCAAGCCCGATCGGCTGAAGGCCGCCGACAAAATGAGCACCCCGATGAAAAAGGTGATGATGGGATTCCCGAATCCCACCCGAACCACGGTGGGATAGTCGGCGATTCGAAAGACCGGGATCAAAAGCACCACGAAGAGAGAAGTTACCGCGAAGGGGATCGCCTCCGTCACCCAAAGCGTTACGGCAAACGCGAGAATCGCGATACAGCCCTTGCCTTTGTCGGTCAACTCGACCGTGTCCTCGCCTCGAACGAGGGGCTCGGGGCTGGGAAGGAGGTAGATGATCCCCATCACGGCGACGGCGACCAACAAGTACCCGAGCTTGCGGTCTTTTTTTGCCGTAGGTTCCACGGGGCTCTCGTTCACACCCATCCCGCTCACCGCCTTTCCGGCGAGATGGTATCGCTTCAACCTGGACCCTTCAAGTCGTTTCGCGATAACCACTCGCTACATCCTGATCCCACGTGTCAGTGCGCTATTCGCATGATCAAATCAATCAAATCCAAAATGCTTGACAGACCTTCTTTGGCCCGCTTAGCATGACGCTCACGATCACTCCGAGCGTCGACTCCGAACGAACCAGCTTCATCGCTTGCGAAGGGAGGCACAATCATGACACGCATGGGTCCAAGTGAAGCGTTGGTGGAATCGCTTCGTGTGGAAGGCACGTCCGTGATAACCGGCCTGGTGGGCTCCGCTTTCATGGACGCCCTGGATATTTTTCCGAAGGCCGACATTCGATTCGTTCCCGTCCGGCACGAGCAAACGGCGGTGCACATGGCCGACGCCTATGCTCGAATCTTGGGAAAGCCCGGCGTCTGCACGGCGCAAAACGGCCCCGGGGTTACGAATATGGTGACCGGGATGGCGGTGGCGCATCTGGCCAACTCGCCCGTCATTCTTCTCAGTCCCTCTGCTTCGTCCAAGACCGTGGGCACCAATGGCTTTCAAGAAGCAGATCAGATGAGCATCTTCTCCAGAATCACGAGGTACCAAGTACAAGTGAACCGGCCGGACCGCATTCCCGAGTATGTGCGTAATGCCTTCCGGATTGCACTGGCGGAAAGTGGACCGGTTCAAATCGACATTCCACGCGACCATTTGTATGGCGAAGTCGACGTGGAGATTCTTCCCCCGGAAAGATATCGGGAGGTGCGGAGAGGTGCGGGAGCAGAGAGCTCGCTGAAGCGGGCGGCGGAGATACTGGCGGAAGCCAAGCTCCCAGTCATCATCTCCGGTCAAGGGGTGGTCCTGGCGGATGGGGTCGAGGAGCCTTTCAGGAGAGACGCGCTAAAGAAGCCAACCCGTCACCTGCCCCGATACCAGCAATAGACGCCGATTGTCTTCCGCTCGAGTGACAGAGGTGAAGGACATGATCACTGTAACCGATGAGAAAATGGTCGCGGAGTTCATAGACCGAGCTCGGACGGCCCAACGGAAGTTCGAAGACTTCAATCAAGAACAGGTGGACGATGTCGTTACCGGTGTCGCTTATGCCGGTTACAAGAATGCCGCGGCGCTCGCGAAGCTCGCTGTCGAAGAGACGGGACTAGGAAAGTACGACGACAAGGTAGCGAAAAACCGCCGGAAGACTCTCGGGACCTTGCGCGATTTGAAGGGCGCGAGGTCGGTGGGCGTCATTCACGTGGACGAGGAGCGCGGCATCACCAAGCTCGCCAAGCCGGTGGGAGTGGTGGCCGCCATCACACCCGTGACCAACCCGGCCGCTACGGTCATCAACAACATCCTGATCACCTTGAAGGGGCGCAACGCCGTCATCCTCGCCCCCCATCCGAAGGGCGAAAGGACTTGCACGGAAGTAGTGCGTCTTGCCCACCGGGAAATGGCGAAGCTCGGGGCTCCCGCGGATCTCGTGCAGCTTTTCAGCCTCAAAGCGGCAGACAAACAACAGAGCAAGCTTCGGGCTCAGCAGTTGATGGCCGAGGTCGACATCGTTCTCGTGACGGCGGGACCGGCCAACGTCCACGCGGGGTACACAAGTGGCACTCCCGCCCTCGGCGTCGGCCGAGGCAACGTTCCGGTCATCATCGACCGCACGGCGGATATCGCCGATGCGGCAGACAAAGTGGTTCGTAGCGCGACCTTCGATCACGCCACGAGCTGTTCCTCGGAGAACTCCCTGTTGATCGACGAGCGGGTCTACGGCGAGATGATAGGAGCCCTCACCGACCGGGGGGGGCTTCTCCTATCCTCGCCAGAAAAGGACAACCTGCAAAAAATCATGTGGAAAAACGGATTGCTGAGCCGCGACGTCGTAGCTCAATCGCCTCAGACCATAGCGGAGCTTGCCGGGATCGATAACGAGAAGGTCCCAGAGGCCAAGTTCCTCCTCGTCGAGGAAGAGGGAATCGGCGAGGATTATCCGTTTTCCGGAGAAAAGATTTGCCCAGTTCTGACCCTTTACAAGTACACGGACTTCACGGAGGCGGTGGAAAAGGTCAACCGTATTCTCGATTACCAGGGCTTGGGCCACTCCTGCGGGATCCATTCCAAAACGGAAGCGCACATCATCCAGTTGGCGGAGAACACGAAAGTGTGCCGGGTCCTGGTGAACCAGGCCCACTGCCTCGGCAACGGCGGGGACTTTGCGAACGGATTGGACTTCACGCTCTCCCTGGGGGCGGGAACTTGGGGAGGCAACAGCACCTGCGACAACATTACGTACAAGCACTTCCTGAACATCACTCGACTGGCGCGGGAGATACCGGCCGCGGTGCCGACCGAAGAGGAGCTCTGGGGCAATTATCTGAAGCGGTACAGCGGTTGAGGGTCCGTCTCTCGCAACTTGAGATCCGATTCGAAAGGAGGTCTCCCCCGTGTTTCTGGAAGAGCATCAGGCAAAGGAGCTTCTGACTCGGACCTCGATTGCGGTGCCGAGAGGCTCGGTGATCCGGTCGTCCGCCGAGGCGGCTCGCGTCACCCGCAAGCTCGGCAAGCCCGTGGTTCTGAAGGCACAGGTGCCAACGGGAAAGCGCGGCAAAGCGGGGCTCATTCGCTTCGCTAAGAATCCAGAAGCAGCGGGGGAGGAAGCCAAGGACCTGCTTGGCACCAGCTTCGACGGCTACACGGTGGAGCAAGCTTTAGTGGAGGAACAGCATTCCATCGCCCGGGAGCTTTATGCTGCCGTCATCAATGATACGAGGCGCAAGTGCCCCCTGATGCTTTTCTCGACCGAGGGAGGTATGGACATCGAGGAGATCCACGCCACCTCACCAGACGCGATTCTTTCTCTTCCCCTCGAAATCCGAAAAGGGCCCGACGGGACCGAGCTCAGGAGCTTCCTCACCGGCTCACCTCTGGAAGAGCCATTGCGAGAGAAAATTGCCGACGTGCTCGGCGATCTCTACACCCTGTATCAGAACCTCGATGCCGAGCTGGTCGAGATCAACCCGCTGGCCGTGACCCCTTCCGGTCAACTGGTGGCGCTCGATTGCAAGCTAGTCGTCGACGATAGCGCCCTTCGGCGCCACCCCGATCTACCTCGCGCGAAGCCGCGGGGGACGGCACTCGAGCTCAAGGCAAAGGCGGAGGGGCTTCTTTACGTCGAGCTCGACGGAGATGTCGGGGTTTTAGCAAACGGGGCTGGTTTGACGATGTCGACCATGGATGCCATCACCTTCTACCAGGGTAAGCCAGCCAACTTCATGGAGATCGGTGGGGACGCTTACAAGAAGGCAGCCACGGCGCTCTCCATCGTCCTTGGCAATCCCAGGGTCAAGAGCTTGTTGGTCAACTTGTGCGGGGCTTTTGCGCGAACCAACATCATGGTGGAAGGTTTCCTCGCCGGCTGGAGAGTGCTCAAACCTCAGATCCCGGTGGCCTTCAGCATTCACGGCACCGGCGAGGAGCGGGCCATCCAGATGGTTCGTGACGAGCTCCGCATCGACCCCCATGAGCAAATGGACGACGCGGTGAAAGCCGCGATTCGTATGGCGGTCGACAAAGACGATTAGGCCGAAAGTGATGGAATCGATTCTGCGGAAAGAACGTGTTCATGTTTTGGTACAGGGGATCACCGGTCGGGAGGGCTCCTTTTGGACCGAGCACATGAAGAACTATGGCACCGAGATCGCCGCCGGAGTCACGCCGAAAAAAGGAGGACAGCTCGTGCACGGCGTCCCCGTTTACGACACGGTGGAGGCGGCCTGTGAGCATCAGGAAATCGATGCGTCGGTACTCTTCGTGCCTCCCATAGCCGTCAAGAGGGCCGCACAGGAAGCCATGCGCGCAGGTATCGAGCATCTCATCGTTCTCGCCGAGCACGTACCCGTCCACGACATGATGGAGCTTTTTGCCGAGGCCGACGAGCGGGGCGTGCAAGTGATTGGGGCGAACTGTCCGGGGCTGGTCGTGCCGGGGCGGTACTTCATCGGTATCATGCCGGCCTGGGCGGAGAACATTTTCGAAGTTGGCCCGGTGGGGGTCGTTTCCCGGAGCGGGAGTTTGGGAACGTTGATTTGCTTAAACATGGTGCGCGGGGGCCTGGGGGAGTCGGCGTTCATCGGCATCGGGGGAGACCCCGTCGTTGGAACCGCCTTTCTGGACGCCCTCCGGATCTTCCAGGCCGACCCGCGAACTCAGGCGGTGGTTTTGGTGGGCGAGGTGGGGGGAACCCTCGAGGAGGACGCCGCGGCGTTCATCCCGAAGATGACGAAACCCGTTGTTTGCTTCATTGCTGGCAAGAGCGCTCCGGAAGGGACGCGCATGGGACATGCGGGCGCGATTGTCTCGGGTGGAAAAGGCAGCGCCTCGACTAAAATCTCCGCTTTAAAGGAGGCCGGCGCCCACGTGGCGGATGTGCCCTCACGGGTCAGCGAGATCTTGGCCTCCGTGCTCGATGGCAAGGCGGGATGAGTCCTTTGGCGACATTTATAAACCCGCGAGCCAGGAGAGCGTCGTTGCCGGATCCAGGAGGCAGAAGATGAACCGTGTCAACCTTTCCTGCTCGCTCGCCGCGTGCTCGGTCCTGGTGGGGGTGTGGACCGCGTGCTCGGGCCCGCCGCGGCCGGAGACCGGTGTGATTCGACTCGAGATCGAGCGCGTGGAATCGCCGACTTTTGAGGGCGAGGCGTTCGGCGA
The DNA here is from genome assembly GCA_965197495.1 of Candidatus Marinacidobacterales bacterium. Lineage (GTDB taxonomy): Bacteria > Acidobacteriota > Vicinamibacteria > Marinacidobacterales > SMYC01 > SMYC01. Next base: position 5,148,234 of record OZ240210.1, on the reverse strand, counting down.
CATCGGGCCCTACGAAAAGCTCGTGGGGCGATTTCACGCCGAGCTCGATCCCGCCGACCGCCGAAACACCATCATCACGGACATCGACAAAGCGCCTCGAAACGAAAAGGGCCATGTGGAGTACTCGGCGGACTTCTACATCCTGAAGCCGCTGGACATGACGAAAGGCAACGGGCGGATCCTTTACGAGTTCGGCAATCGGGGAAACAAGCCCCTTCTTTCCACCTACAACGACAGCGCGGGAGGAAGCGATCCCACCTCCGCAGAGGACGCGGGCAACGGCTTCCTCATGCGCCGGGGATACACGCTGGTGTGGGGGGGCATCTTAGCGGACGTGAAACCGGGCAACGATCGTTTGACGCTTCAAGTTCCCGTTGCCCAAAACCCCGATGGCTCCCCCATTGAAGGTACGATTTGGGATGAGTGCATGTTCTTCGAGGAAGGGGGCCTCCGTTGCGAGCTGTCCTATCCCGTTCCGCAAGTCGACCCATCGGTGGCGACGCTTCTCGTCCGGGAGCGGCGCAGCGAGGATCCGGTGGAGCTCCCTCAAACCCATTGGACGTTCGATGGGCCCGGTGCCATCCAGCTCCTGCCAGACGGCACCCCGTTCAAGAAAGGGTTTATCTATCAGTTCATTCACCAGGCGGCGAACCCTCCGGTGATGGGGATCGGGTTGGCGGCGGCACGGGATTTCGTCTCGTTTCTCAGGCATCAAACGGAAGATGCGGTGGGTACCGCCAATCCGCTGGGCGGAATCGACAAAGCATTGTCCTACGGTCTGGGATCCCTCGGGCCCAGCGGCGGGAGAGCTCTGTAACCAGGACGGCTCTTTTATCCCCTTTCCGGTGACGCGCGCCGACCGCCTCGCCAGCGGGGATCCTCGCCCCTCGGTTGAAGAGCGCTATCCCGACCATGAGGCTTACGTGGCGCGCGTGGCCGAAGAAGTCGAGCGTCTGGTGGAGGTGCGACTTCTACTGGAGGAGGACGCGAAGCGAATCCAAGAGGAAGCAGCTCAAAGCCCCATCGGCGCTCCGAAACAATAAATCTTGTCGCTTCCAGCCGTGCTCTTAGCACGATCATTGAGGACGGAGAGCGAACGTTCAAAAGGATCCTTTGCGGACAGCCATGAGCGAGCGGCTGGCGATGAGAATAGCTCGCTGCCATTCTTGGGCATGACGAGAATCCACCGAGTACGCCGGACCTACGACCATAGGCTGCGCGATGCCATCGCCGCGACTGGTAATGCGGACCTGTTCCGGAACGTGGCGATCCCAGCTTCGACGCGACGCACATGGGCGCGCGGCGAGGTGCGCCCAGTGGTCGCTGCTGTCCACGTTGAGTTGGAGGTCTACGAGCTGTTGGAGCAGGTCGACAAACTACGACAGCGCGCCAAGGTTCAGGCGGTGATGATCGGGTTGCTGGTGCGACTGTTGAGGCTCCGCGGAGGCAAACTCGACGCTGATCGCGTTCCTGATGGTCAAACCAAATCCGCGGTGCTTCGGGCGATCGCGTCCGCGAGCGGTCTGCGAGCGAGAGGTAACCCTTTTGGGGCGGACGCATCGACCTTCATCGAAAACATTTCTTGCGGCACTCCGAGGCGGTTGCAGGCCTTGACGAAGTCGCGATTCCGGTACCCGAAAGAGATGAGCTTTTCAACAATCGGCCTCGCTTGCTCGGTCAACTCGAGGTGTAGCAGTGCTCGTGCCCAAGGGTCGAGGTAGCGCCAATCGCGCGAGCCCTCGGCCCTATCTGCAATCGCTCCGGTCGCTCGCTCCCACGCCCGCCTCGCGCTCTCGTTCTGGCCGAGCCTCTCGAAGAGTCGGCCCTGTAGAGTCAGAGCTGCACTGAGCTTGATGGGGGCGCGGTGATCTTCGGGATTGTCGGCAAGGAGAAGCTCCACAGCCGTATTGGCGTCGTCCATGGCCTCGTCGATCCGGTCTAGGCTTTCCAGCAGCCGATCGCTGCGAATGTCGGCCTGACGAAATTTGACACGGAATTCCTCCCGCCGTTCTCAAAAAAAAGAGCTCGATTACATCTGGCTGCTCGTTTCTGGGACAAAAGGGTGGCACCTATTGGTAGGCAGCACCTATTGGTAGGCACCTTTTGGTGGCACCCTTTTTGTGCGGTAAAGTGACATCATTATTTATGGTCAGAAAGATCAAACTTGTCGCGTCTTAGCTCGCTCTTACCCTCCTCCTTTTCAGCGCGAACGTTTCTGGACAAGGCTTCGGGCGCGCCACACCGGAGTCCGTCGGCCTGTCATCGGAGAAGCTCGCGCTCGTGACCCAGGCACTCCAGAAACGTGTTGACGAGGCCGACATTGCCGGCGCCGTCGCGGCCGTGGTCCGTCATGGAAAGCTCGCCTACCTGGAGGCCGTCGGTTTCCGCGAGCTCGAGTCCCGAAGCCCGATGCCCGAGGACGGGTTGTTCCGCATGTACTCCATGACCCGTCCCATCACGAGCTTGGCCGCAATGATCTTGTGGGAAGAGGAAGGTTTCAGCTCGATGATCCCGTGGCGAAGTACCTCCCCGAGCTCGAGAGCCAGAGAGTCTTCGCCAACCCGAGCGCGCCGAGGATGGACCAGACGCGGGCCAGGAACGGCACCATGACGGTAGAGCACCTCTTGCTGCACACGTCCGGTTTGGGAAGTCGTAGCTCCACGGCCTACCGGACGGAAAACGTTCGCTCCCGCTCGATCTCTCTCGAACGGATGGTCGCGAACGCGGCGCGGGTACCGCTCTTCGAGGATCCCGGTACGCGATGGCGCTATGGCATCTCCACGACGGTTGTTGGACGGCTCGTCGAAATCTGGTCGGGGAGGAAGCTCAGCGAGTTCCTTCAGGAGCGTGTCTTTGCGCCGCTCGGTATGACGGATACGGTCTTCTGGGTCGACCACGAGCGCTCGGAACGCCTCGCAACCGTGTACCGTCCATCGCCAGAAGGCAAGCTCGGTCCCGTTGAGCTCGAAGACGTTCCCTTCACCGAGCGACCGGCCTTGTTAGAGGGCGGCGTTGGCCTCGTCTCCTCGACGATGGACTTCTTGAGGTTCTCGCAGATGTTTCTGAACGGGGGGGAGCTCATGGGACGGCGCCTCTTGGAGCCCGAGACAGTCGCTGTGATGACCGCAAATCGAGTGCCCGACGGTCTGCTTCCGATCGGATTCAGCCGGCCGATGCACGGGGCAGGCTGGACGCTCGGTTTCTGCGTCGTGATGGATGGCGCAAGGTACGAGCATCCGATGACCGACGGCACCTACTGGGGGGACGGTTCCGCTGGAACGCGCTTCTGGATCGACCCCAACTACGACATGGTGACGATCGTCAACGCCCAGATTTCACCCGCGAGCGGCAACGGTTTCCGGGAAGAGCTCAAAATGCTCGTCTACGATGCGATTCTCGCCGAAAAGTAAAGCAAAGTTGCGTCCTGCTCAAGGCGCGTACATGATCGTGTCGGAGAATTCGCCGATCTGTTTGCCAACTTTGTCCCCTTCAGGATCATCGCTTCACACCGGTTTGCGCCGATTATCGTCGAATCGTGCGGGCCTTTGGCTAGCTTCGCGAACGACCAAGATCGGGACCACGGCCGAGGCGTTACGATCGCCCAAGCCGCCGTGTTGGAAAAATCGCCCAGGTCCCGAGTCCCGGGTGTTTGACGGCCTGCAACAATGGAGAACGACGTGACAAAAGACATACCCATTGACTCGGCGCGGGTCTGGCAACGTCATGTCGACATGGCCAAGCTCGGCGCGACCACCGACGGAGGCGTCAGGCGCCCGGCCTTGATGGAGGAGGATATCGCGGCCCACGTGATGCTGGCGGATTTGGCGCGGGCGCGCGGATTTATCTTCTCCATCGACCCCGTCGGTAACATGTTCATCCGCCGCCCTGGGTCCGATTCGGACGCCGCCCCGGTAGTCAGCGGCTCGCATAGCGATACGCAGCTGACCGGCGGTCGATTTGACGGGATCGTTGGCGTACTCGCCGCTTTCGAGGCACTGGAGGCGATCGACGATGCCGGTCTGGCGACAAAACGGCCCATCGAGACGGTCATCTGGAACAACGAGGAAGGCGCCCGGCATCTGCCGTCAACCATGGGCTCGGCGGTCTACGGCGGCAAGCGGCCATTGGCGGATGCCCTAGCCAGCGTGGACGAGGACGGCGTCTCGATGTCCGAGTGCATCGCCCGGCTGCGACGCGCGCTGTCGGACGCGGGCGAGCAAGCCCTGGGGGCGCCCATGGCGGCGCTGGTCGAAGCCCATATCGAACAGGGGCCGGTGCTGTTCGACGCCGGCGAAACCATCGGAATCGTCACCGGCATGCAGGGAAACCGACGCTTCCGGGTGGAGGTTACCGGCCGGGAGGACCATTCCGGCACGACCCCCCGCAGCCGCCGCCGGGACGCGCTTATCGACGCCGTGAACTGCGTGCGTGCCCTGCACGGCGTGTTCCACGACGACGAAGACATCATTCGCTTCACGATCGGCCATTTCCAGATCGTCCCCGGCGCCGTGACTGTCGTGCCGGGCAAGGTCGAGTTCACGATCGACTTTCGGCATCCCGAGCAGGCGACCCTCGATGAACTGGGGGATCGAGTGCTGCCGACCTGTCAGCATGCCAGTACTGACTGCGCCGTGGCGGTAATCGAAATCAGCCACGCGGCGCCCATAGAGTTTACCGGTCCGGTGATTGAAAGCTGCGAACGCGCGACCCGGCAACGCGGCTATAGCCATCGCCGCATTTATTCCAGTGCCGGCCACGACTGCCGTTATATGGTCGACTTATGGCCAACGGGGATGATCTTTATTCCCTGTAAAGACGGCATCAGTCACAACCCGGCCGAGGACGCGACCTCGGAAGACGTTGCTGCCGGGTCCCAGATTGTCACCGACGTTTTGGTCGATCTGGCCAACACGCTCTGATAGCCAACATCGTCTGATGAAAGACCTCCGCCGCACTGGGCCCGATTCACGAACGGTCCCGCTCCTTGTAACCCAACCAAGAGGCATACCGATTTGGGCCGCCTCGCTGTCTGGCGGAGCCGTCGGTCCCGCGCCGTTCGCAGGCCGATTGGGGATTGCCCGATGGCCCCGACGTTTCCTGTTGCTTTTCGATGGAAGGACACCTGATGGCCGAGCTTGAGATTAGACTTCCTCTACGCGCTTACGATCACCTTTGCCCGCTATTTCTCGGCGATGTACCGACACCCGGGATCAAGCTACGGCTTGATCATCGCGCACCCTTGACGATCAATTTTTCGGATGACGTCGACATTGCCGAAACGTCGTTCAATCGATACGCCGTCGGCTATGCGCGCGGCGACGACAGTTTGATCGGGTTGCCGGCATTTATCCTGTGCGGGTTCCGGCACCGTAATTTCTTCGTCCGGGCGGACAGTCCGCTCACAAAACTCTCCGATCTACGCGGCCAGCGTGTCGGCACGGATGCCTGGCCCGATACGGGAACGATGTGGGCCCGCGCCGCCATGCGCGAAGCCGGCGTAGAAGTCGGCGACGTGAAGTGGATGATGGGCACGCTCGACTCAAATACCCCGAACAAACCGCCCAGCCCGAGCGACGTCCCGCCGCCAAGTGATTCCGAGCATCTAGGCGCGGACGACTACTTGCTAGGCGCCTTGCTGGACGGCCGGGTTGACGCGCTGACGACGGCGTTCGCGCCCGACGAAGTGTTCAAACCGGGCGGTGCAATCCGTCGGTTGGTGCAAAATTACCGCCAGGTAGAAAAAGAATACTACCAGCGCACAAGCGTTTATCCGGGATTTCACATCGTAGCGGCGCGCCGGGCCTTCGCCGAACAGCACCCACAGGCACTGATCACCATCTACAATGCCTTGCAACAGGCCTTCGATCTCTGGGTCGCGAAAGTTAAGCGCTACTCCGAGGCATCGCCCTGGGCGATGGACGAACTGGAAACCATGTTCCGCGATTTCGCCGGCGTTACGCCACCTTTCGGTATGGATTCGCCGGCGCATCAACGGATGGTCACCACGATGTGCCACGAACAGCATGCGCAACAGCTGGTGGCGCAGCCGGCAAACCCGGCCGATCTCTTCGCCGGTTTTGCGGCTATCGCCGCGGCGACTCGCTGATTGTTTTACGAGCCGGCTCCGGTGATCTCGGTATCTCGCCTGGCGCCAACCTTGGAACGTCAAACGTGTCAGGCGCCGGCCCGTATAGTGCAGAAACTCCGCCGGCCGCTCCTTACCTTCGACGCCGTCGTCGCCCTCAGAGTCGAGGACGTCAGTATCTGCGCGATTGCTCGGGTCGAGGGTCTCGCATGGAACAGCTCGACGGAGAGACTCGAAGAGCACCTCGATTTGCTGCGTTGCTACTACGATTTTGTTCGGCCGCATAGGGCTCTGAAGTTCGGGCAGGAGATTCGGACCCCGGCAATGCAGGCCGAGCTCGTCGCGCGCCGACTCACGCTCAGAGAGGTATTCGCGTGCACGCCGCCATCCTTAATCTGAAGTTCCTTGGTCGAATGAACCCACTGACAGTGTGAATCCCCAATGATTACGCGTCTTTAGGGACGCCGAGAGGCTAATTTTGGGATGCAATATGTAGGCATGTCTAAAGCCTTTTATAGTTTGATATACATTGATATATAGGCTATTATGGTGGGCATGCATACCCACATCATCCCCAATCGCAACTCTACCCCCGCGGTCCTGCTGCGTGAGTCGTATCGGGTGGGCGGAAACGTCCGCAAGCGCACGCTCGCTAACTTGTCCAAATTGCCCATGGACGCAGTCGACGCCATCCGACGCATTCTCAAAGGGGAAAAGCTCGTCTCGGTTGAAGTCGCCTTCAAAATCGTCGAGAACGGCTCCCGGCACCATGGCCACGTCGACGCGGTGCTCAGCGCCATGAGACAGCTCGGTTTCGAAAAGCTCGTTGGTTCTCGACACTCACCAGAGCGGGATTTGGTCGTGGCCATGGTAGTCGCCCGAATCCTCGAACCGCAGTCGAAGCTGGCGACTAGCCAGTGGTGGCACACAACCACACTGCCCGAAATCCTGGGGGTGAGCGATGCCCGCGAAGACGATCTCTATGCCGCCATGGACTGGGTTCTCAAACACCAGGAGGTCATCGAAAAAAAACTCGCGGCGCGCCATCTCCAAAACGACGGCCGGGCGCTCGAATGTGTGCCACTCTTAGTTGAAATTTAAAACGGCTCCCTCTCGGGTGGTTTGATGACGTTGTGAAAAGCGAAATCAAGCCGCTCAAGAAAGGAGCCGATATGGGAAGTCTGCTACGAGCGCATCGAGCTCCTTCTCTCGTGGAGAAGAACCGGCTTCAGCATCGACGATTCCGTCCGTATCCCCGCGGGTGAAAATGACACGCTGGAAAAAGTCGCTCGCTACATGCTTCGTTCCCCGGTGAGCCTATCCAGAATGCAATGGAGCCAAGGATCTCCTCATGTTCTCTACGCACCCAAATCCTCTCACGACGACTCGAGTGAGCTTTTCCCGCGGCTCTAAAAAATCGACGCTCCCGAGTTTTTGGCACGAGTCATCACACAGATCCCAGATTCGAGACGACATTTGCTGTTTTACTATGGGTACTACGCAAACGTGGTTCGAGGACGGCGGAAAATTTCTCAACCGTCCGAGCAGGCCGTTTCTTCTCAAGTCGAGAGACAAGAAGACGAGCCGACCCTGAGCCCCGCCCGAAAACAGGCTTTGCGGCGTCGGTGGGCAGATCTGATTCGAAGAGTCTTCGAACTCGACCCGCTGCTGTGTCTTTGCGGCGGCAAACTCCGCGTGGTCGCCTTCATTACTGAACCCGCCTCCATCCGTCGGATTCTGGCGCACCGGAACAACAACACATCGGGACAAAGAGCGCCTCCCAACCCGACGCTCAACCTCCATTGACGCCTACCCGTTAACGACACGCTCTTGCTGTGTCTTGAACCTCGTCAACAGGCTTCGACGCCTACGTACCGCCACCACGTCGCCCCTTTTGTCTCTCGCGATGCGTGCGGATGAATTCAAAACGCCGTCCGCGAGAGGAAATCTACCTCACACGGAATGGCCCTCGGGATACAAACGGCTATCCGTCCACACGCCCTCACGGGAAAGGTCGTCTCCAGCTCTCGCCGGTTTCGACCTCGTGCAGTTGCCTTCGAATCATGGTTGCCTCCAGTAGGCCCCATACGGGACTTGCACCCGCCGCCATTCATCCATGCCAGGCGCACCCGGTCGCCCTACGGGCTCCCTCCGTCACGGCGAGTCCTTGCTGCTAGGAAACTCCTACCTGTCAAGTGAAGTCGTAGCTATCCCACGTTACCTGCCCGCCAGCCTCCCGAACCCGACCAAGTGAAGCGCTGGGTAGCGTTCGTGCGGAACCACAAGGACGACATTGCCGCAATGGATCTCTTCACCGTGCCGACAGCCTCACTTCGATTGCTCTTCGGCTTCTTCGTGATCGAGCATGGCCGGCGACACATCGTTCACTTCAACGCCACATTCAATCCGACGGCGCTCTGGGTCATCCAGCAGCTCCGTGAGGCGTTTGCATACGACACAGCGCCGAAGTATCTCATTTTCGACCGGGACTCTATCTTCAGTCCTGCCGTCGTGGCGTTTGTGAGGGCGCTCGGCATCGATCCCATTCGCACCTCGTATCGAAGCCCATGGCAAAATGGCACCGCCGAGCGGTCGATCCTAAGTTGTCGTCGAGAGATGCTCGCTCACGTGGTCGTCTTTGGCGAGCGCCATCTCGTTCGCCTCGCGCGCTTGTACATCGACTATTACCACGCGGATCGTTGCCACTTAGGACTCGGCAAAGACACTCCGAACGAGAGGTCGATCACGCAGCGGCCGACGCCCAATGCCACAATTGTCGCGCTGCCGAAGGTGGGCGGGCTGCACCATCGTTACGAATGGCGGGATGCTGCGTAGCCGCATTTGTTGCCCTGGATCCCGTGTCGCCACGCGCCCCCGTGCGTGAATCCGCCCTACTGCTGTGTTGTCTTGAGCTCACCGTCACTGCGGCGACCGAGGCAGACGGTCGGCGTCTCGCGCGGATCTATAAAGATGATGGACAGCTAGCGAGTCCAATTGATTGCGCTTCTGAGGTCATAAGTAAAACCGTAGCTGTAGGGAGCCGGTCAGACTGAGGCTGCGCTCCTCAACTGTGTTTCGCGCCGGAGAGTCGACGTCCTGGAGGGACGTCATCGGCAATGATGGTGGGGTCGCCTCTTCTTGTAGCCAAAAGATGCAAAAAAAGCCAACCCCAGCCAGCCACGCTTGGTGGCCGGCTGGGGCTCGTATCGTACCTCCTGATCGACAGTTGAGCCGAAGCTTTGCTTAGAAGTCTAGCTTCGCTCCGATCCGAATAACGCGTGGATTGATTGTCCGGGAAACATTCCCATATTCCGCGCCCCCCCTCTGTGCCAACATCGCTGAGACACTTCGCCCCTTGAAATTAGTGTAGAGGGCGGAGGAGGATCAATGCATGAGTATGTTGATTGAGAGAGAGACCTCGGCGGGATCGGAGGGAGCCCGTAGGGCGACTGGAGATCCCGCCGGCCGCGATGCGGCGGGGGTCCCGGATCCCGAAGTGAGCGAGCAAGCGAAGCGTCGACGCTTTACCGCGGAGTACAAGCTGCGGATAGTGCGTGAGGCCGATGCCTGCAAGGGTGACGGTGACGTTGCTGCTCTTCTGCGTCGAGAGGGCCCGTACTCGTCGCATTTATCGAGTTGGCGCCGCCAACGTGACGAGGTCGCCAAAGCGGGGTTGGCGTCGAGAAAGCGAGGCCGGAAGGCAAAGGCCGAGGATCCACGGGTCAGGGAGCTCGAGCGCGAGAACGCCCGGCTCCAACGTCGCCTGGCTCGGGTGGAGACGATGTTGGAGACCCAAAAAAAACCTCCGAATTACTGGGGATCCCCCTGAATCCACTCGACAGCTACGAGAACGACTGATGGTGGCGGCCGAGGAGCTGGCGGGGCAGATTGGGCAGACGACGGAAGCCTGCGAGGCTCTGGGTGTGGCTCGTTCCACGCTGTATCGCAGGCGCCAGGTGACGCCCGAACCGAAGCGGCGTCCTCGGCCGCACCGAGCCCTCGACGAGACTGAGCGCGAGGAAGTCCTCGGGGCCTTGCACTGTGAGCGGTTCGTCGACAAGGCGCCCGCCCAGGTGTGGGCCACGCTTCTGGACGAGGGAACCTACCTCTGCTCGATTCGCACGATGTATCGGATTTTGGAGGAGCACGGCGAGGTCCGAGAGCGCCGGAACCAACGGCGCCATCCGAACTACACGAAGCCGGAGCTGCTGGCCGAAGCGCCCAACCAGGTTTGGTCGTGGGATATTACGAAGCTTCGTGGCCCCGTCAAGTGGACCTACTACTACCTCTACGTCATCCTCGACATCTTCTCCCGCTACGTGGTTGGCTGGATGCTGGCTCACCGAGAAAGTGCGGCGCTCGCGCAACGCCTCATCGCCGAGAGCTGTCGCAAGCAGGACATTGAACCCGACCAGCTCACCCTTCACGCGGACCGTGGCAGCTCGATGAGAAGCAAGCCCGTGGCTCTGCTCCTGGCTGACCTCGGAGTTACCAAGACCCACTCCAGACCTTATGTCTCGAACGACAATCCCTACTCCGAGTCCCAGTTCAAGACGATGAAGTACTGTCCTCAGTTTCCGAGCCGTTTTGGTTCCGCCGAAGACGGCCGGCTGTTCTGCGGCGGTTTCTTCGACTACTACAACTACGAGCACCGGCACTCAGGAATCGGCTTCATGACGCCGGCCGACGTTCACTATGGTCGCGCCGAACAGCTCACCACCGCTCGGCGCCAGATCCTTCTCGAAGCTCATCGGACTCATCCCGAACGCTTCGTTCGCGGAACGCCACAACCTCCCGTTTTGCCTCCTCAGGCTTGGATCAACCCGCCGACGGAGAAAACGACGCTCCTGAATGCCGCACAAGCCACTCTCGCGGCGGCGTCCATACCTGGGGTACCCCCTTTTTCTGCTCCACGAAACGATATCTCGATCGATGCAGATGTGGACCGCACCGGCGCCACGAGCCTCCCGACGCCAATCGAGGCTCACTAAATGCAGCTCGCGAGTGTCTCAAAGTTGTTGACACGTACCGCCCGCGACGTCGCCTGGGTCAGGATCGTGTTGGCGTTGAATATGTTGTAGAGGTCGATGAAGGGCTCGAGGCGCACTGCCCCAGCCTGGAAGACCCGCCCAATGCGGAGATCGAGCAAGGACACGTTGTCGTAGCGGCTGTCGTCGTTCCGCTCGAGTCTGATCCTCTGGGAGGAGCGGGTAAGGTCCGGCACGGTCGACCGGCCGAAACTCACAGTCCGCTGGCGCGAGTGGCCAGTGTAGGCCATGAAGAATCCGCTGAGGTTGATCTCTCCCGGCAGCAGGATGTTACCCGACAGCTTGAACTGGTGCGGCTCGTCGTTGCGGACGGCCCGATGCCTCGTTGCCCACGTACTTGCTGAAGCTGCCTTTCACCACCGTGCAGCAGGGTGTCAATCCTCTCTTCTTGCAGAGCAACCGTTGCGCCTGGGACGATCTGAACGGTGACCGGACGGCTACGGCGGATGAGCTCAGCCGCTGCCGGGGGTTTAGCGGCGGCCTCACGACGACGTACGCCTCCGATGTGAGGCGGCCCCACAACAACGAGTCAGTCTGGGGGTCGAGCATGAGCTGGCCCCCAATCTGGCCGTGTCGGTGATGTACCACCGGAGGGAGTATCGGGATCTGCGAGCCAGCCGGAATCTCGCGGTGCCGACGGAGGGCTACATTCCGGTCCTCGCCCAGCCAGGTGGCCGACCCATGATAAGCGTTGACTGCCGGACCGGCGAAACTGTGTCGGATGCTTGCGCAAGTGAGTATCGAGTTCACGAAGTCCAGGCAGGGAGCTCCGGTTTGCCCGTCCTGGGGACTCGAGGAGAATTTGTAATCCATGTTCGAATACTTTCCCTCGAGGATCAAAGAATCTCCGACCGTCCCCGTGTAGTTGGCAATGAAGAACCAGTTCCTGGGCTCGGTGATGTTGTAGGCCGTGGCCTCGAACTCGACGAAGCTCGCGCCCTGTGGCCGAGTCGGCCTTAAGGCGTTCTCGTGCGTGATCGAGAAGCTGATCTTGTTGTTGGGGTTCGCCTGGTAGGTGAGCTTGAAGTCCTGCTGGCCCTTCCGGATGAATTCGAACAGTTGCAGGCCGCCGACGTCGTCTCCAAAGAAACTCGTGCCTTCCGGGAAGAACTGGTTCGCCCGCAGAGTGTTGACCGAAAAAATTCGGTAGGATCCGAAGAACCAGAGCTTGTCCCGCTTGAAGGGTCCGCCGAAGGTGGCGTCGATGCCGTAGGCCTTCTTCATCCCACTCGTCGCCGTGACACCCTGGTCCATCAACTCCTGGTCGAGGTTCGAAGACTGCATCGATTCGTTCAAGCCCGAAGCGAAAACCGAGCCGCTAAAATCGTTGCCGCCCGACTTCGAGACCATGGTGATCGCCATGCCGCCGACCTTCACCGAGGCGGGAATCGCGGTCGTCTGATAGGTCATTTCCTCCTGAGCGCCGACCGATTGGGTGGCCTTGGGCGCGTCACCGCTGCCGAAGTAGCCCCCCAGCCAGACACCGTCCCGGTGATAGGTTCGATCCGAGCTGGCGCTGCCGTGAATCTGGATGGCCGTGTAGATGATCGTCGTGTTGCCGCCGACATCGGGCCGGGAGGTCGAAGCCCCGGTGATGAATTTCGTCATGTCAAACATGCTACGCGCGCTGGGAAGGGCGTCGATGACCGAGTCATCCAGAACGAGCTGCTGCGTGGTGCTCCGCACGTCCACGATCGGAGACTCGCCCGTCACGGTGACCGTTTCTTCCAACGCGGCCACCGTCAGTTCGGGGTTGATGGTGGCGGTAAACCCCGCATTGACGATGACCCCCTCGCGCTTGACCGTCGCGAACCCCTGCAGCGAGAACGTCACCGAGTATGCGCCCACCGGGAGTCTCACGAACCGATATCGTCCGTTCTCGTCGGTCACCGCCACCCGGTTACCTCCGATCATGGCAGGCGAGCTCAGCTCCACCGACGCTCCCGGCACACGCCGCCGGTTGCGTCTCGGACCCGGCCGTCGATCGTACCGAAGATGTCAGTTTGTGCCCAGAGGGGCAGCGTCCCAACCAAACAAAATGCCACGACGGCTGCCACGAGCAATCGTCGGCCGCACGCCCGGCGATTCTCGCGATTTGTAGCGCCCCGCCGCGGTTTGTAGAGTGCCCTAAATACTGCCATAGCGTTCCCCTCTCGCAAGTAAATCAGGATTGAGGTAGGTAGATACGTACATACCGCCCCGGAATGTACACCACATCCGCGACGGTCCTACGCCGGGTAGGCGAGTAGATACCAATCAATTTTTCTTTTCGTTCCATAAGCCAAATGAACCTGTGCATCATCAATGTATCCGTCCGCGTTTGAAATCAGAGACTTACGCACGGCTGTCGCCCCAGCCGGAGGAGGATCTCCTGCTTGAGATTAGGAGGCAGAAAGAGCACACTCCGCCGCGCAATGCTCCGTATTCTCGTATTCCTCGTCTCCCTCGGCGCCCGGGCGTTGCGGGCGGTGTGTCGGCGGCGCGCCGACCTCGTAATTGAAAACCTTGCTCTGCGGCAGCAGGTGACGGCGCTCAAGAAGGAGCGCCCCCGGCCACCGCTCGACGACACGGACCGCGGATTCTGGGTTGCGCTCCGAAGCTCGTGGCCGGCGTGGGCGAGCCGCTTGGTCATCGTCAACGCAGACATAGTCGCCCGGTGGAATCGGGATCGATTCCGACGATACTGGACTCGGATCTCGTGCAGACGCTAACCAGGCCGACCTCGGATTGATGCCGAGATCCGTCACCTCATCCGCACGATGTCGCAAGACGGCTGGGGCGCACCTCGTATCCACGCCGAGCTCAAGAAGCTCGGATTCGTCATCAGTGAAATGACTGTGTCGCGATACATGCGGCGACGCCCAGCCGAGCCCGACCAAGTGAAGCGATGGGTAGCGTTCTTGCGCAACCACAAGGACGACATCGCCGCAATGGATCTGTTCACCGTGCCGACCGCGTCGCTTCGACTGCTGTACGGCTTCTTCGTCATCGAGCACGGCCGTCGCCATATCTTGCACTTCAACGCAACGTTCCACCCCACGTCAGCGTGGGTAATTCAGCAACTGCGCGAAGCGTTCCCATACGACACGGCGCCACGATACTTGGTTTTTGACCGCGACTCGATCTTCAGCCCTGCGGTGGTTGAGTTCATAAGGGCCATGGGCACAAAGCCTGTTCGCATTTCTTATCGGAGCCCTTGGCAAAACGGTACCGCTGAGCGCTGGATCGGAAACTGTCGCCGCGAGCTCCTTGAGCATGTCGTAGTCCTCGGCGAGCGCCATCTCGTACGGCTCATGCGCTTGTACATCAACTTATGCCGATATCGGCATAAGCGGATGTATGCCGACTACCGGATTATGCCGCGTAGAGTGGCCTGAGGCGCTTTGGCGCTGTCTTTAGCGGATTTCTAGTCGGCATAAAACTATCTGTTTTCTCGTGTCATGGTGACGCCTTCCCGGCCAATGCCGGGGAAGGAGGTCCTATGACGACAATACCGCGCATCCGTATTAACGGCCCACTCGTGCCTTTCGTCGGCAGAGTTTGGTCACACCTGCTTGCGCAGGGCTATAGACCGCGTACGAGCAAGGACTTATTGCATCTGGTGAGCCATCTGAGCCGTTGGCTTGTTGCCGCTGGGCTGCGGCTGAGCGATCTCACGCGTGAAAGCATCGAGGCGTTTTTTGGCGATAGGAGACAAGCTGGTTACAAGAGTCATCTCACACCGTTGTCGCTCAGACCGATATTGCAGTATCTGGAGGCCGAAGGCGTTGTGTCGATTCCGGAAGTTCTGGTGACGCGCAACACGGTCGAAGAGCTCTTGGATGAATACGAGCACTTCCTTCTCAAAGAGCGCGGGCTCCAAGTCTCGACGGCCCGCTGTTACCGTCAGTATGCTGAGAAATTCCTATCCCACGGGTTTGACTCGAAATGCGTAGAACTCGGCTGCCTCGGCGCAGACGACATCACAACGTTCATACTGCACGAATCCAAAACGTCGAGCGTAGCCACCACAAAGCTTGTGGTGACCGCGTTACGCTCGTTACTTCGCTTCCTGCATCTTCGAGGCGATCTCCAACGCGAGCTTGTAGGCGCAGTGCCTGGCGTCGCGGGTTGGCGACAAGCCGGCGTGCCCAAGTTCATTTCATCTCGAGAGCTTCGGCTACTTCTGAACAGCTGCGATCGCCGCCGCCACGTGGGTCGCCGTGATTTCGCCATCCTGGTTTTGCTCTCGCGACTCGGACTTCGCAGCTGTGAAGTCGCGGCCCTCCAACTCGACGATATCGATTGGCGAGCAGGTGAGCTCATCCTCCATGGCAAAGGCCATAGTGATGAGCGGCTACCTCTGCCCAGCGATGTTGGACAAGCGATTGCCGGATATCTGAAACGGGGACGGCCATCCTCACTCTCAGAATCTAGAGCATTTTTTCTTACGAGCCGGGCACCCTATCGGCGTTTATCTCGCGGTCGCGTCACTGGGATCGTCGCTGCGGCCTCAGCGCGTGCGGGTCTACGGAGAATCAGCAGTCATCGTCTCCGCCATACTGCAGCAACGCAGATGCTCCGCAACGGAACATCGCTCACCGACGTTGCGCTTGTTCTGCGACATCGAAGCATCGATACGACTGCCATCTACGCCAAAGTCGACCACTCCACTTTGCGGGAGCTGGCACAGCCATGGCCAGGGGGTGAGGCATGAACGCGCTTGGACTCGCTCTCGACTCCTACTTGGCTGTTCGTCGTGCTCTCGGCTTCAAACTTGACACAAACGAGCACCTGCTCCGCAACTTCGTCGAATACGCGCAACAACAGCATTCCTCGATCGTGACGACAGCGTTGGCTTTGGATTGGGCCATCCAGTCGAACAACGTCGCGTCCATCACGCACGCTAACCGCCGCATCGCCGTGCGTGGTTTCGCGCGGTATCTGCACGCATCGGACCCACGGCACGAAGTTCCACCTGCCGAGCTGATCCCGTACCGCAAGATTCGATACGAGCCGTATATCTACTCGGATGAGGACGTTACAGCTCTGCTCGGCGAAGCCCAGGTGATTCCACATCCTTTGATGGCCGCCACCTACACCACCTTGTTTGGCCTGCTTGCTGTCACTGGAATGCGCCTTGGCGAGGCCCTCAGGCTCGACCGTGATGACGTCGACTGCAACAACGCGGTGCTCTTCGTCCGAGACTCCAAATTCAAGAAGTCGCGAGAACTACCGCTCCATTCGACGAGTCGGGATGCGATACGCACCTACGCTGAGCAACGCAATGAGTTCATCTCACGACCACGAGCACCGAGCTTCTTACTCTCTACCTCGGCAACGCGGCTCATCAGCCAAAACGTACACGCCAACTTTTTGAGACTCCGGAAAAGAGCTGGTCTGAATCACTGCCGCCCCCGCCGACCTCGGATTCACGACCTGCGCCACTCGTTCGCAGTCAAGACGATTCGCCGCTGGTACGAAGCCGGTTTAGACGTCGAGCCGAGACTGCCTTCTTTGTCGACCTACCTCGGTCATGTCAGTCCAACACCAACCTACTGGTATCTGACCGCTACTCCTGATCTGATGGCGCTTGCCGGAAAACGACTCGAACGCGCTATGGAGAAACTGCCATGACCACTCTCTCGCCTTTGCTCGAAGCGCTTTTTCTCGATCGACTACTCCGGCAACAGCAGGCTAGCCCCAACACCATCGCTTCTTATCGCGACACTTTTCGCCTCCTCCTCACCTTCGCCGAAAAACATCTCCTCAAAGCACCCTCCGCGCTACTCCTCACCGATATCGATGCTCCTTTCGTTGCCTCGTTTCTCGATCACCTGGAAACGGAACGGAACAATAGCGTCGGAACTCGCAACACTCGCCTCGCCGCCATCCACTCCTTTTTCCGCTTCATCGCGTTAAGAGAGCCGGCCCATGGCGCCCTCATTCAACGCGTCCTCGCCATCCCGCATAAGCGCTTTGACAAAAACCTCGTCTGCTTCTTGAACCGCACCGAGATCGATGCCCTACTCGAAGCTCCCGATAGAAACTGTTGGATCGGATGCCGAGACCATGCGCTCCTGCTCACGATGATCCAAACCGGACTTCGTGTCTCGGAGCTCATCCAGCTGAAGTGCGAAGATATCTTACCCTTGATCAACTGCATCACTCGACTCGGCGACAAATTCGGCGGCACGCTCAGCAACAGGTGCACGTGCTCAGGCCGCACATGACCCTTCAGTATTTCTATCTGGTTCCGAGCACAGATCTCCCGGATGAGATCCCGGAGACGAATCGCTACATCCCCTCTCAAGGCCGGCTTGCGGTACTTCGTGATAAATACGAAGTGATAGTTTAACTGGTACGTCGTGTGCGATGATTTACGATATCCTTTCACCTGGGGATCGTACCCCAAGCCTCCTAAAGGCTTCGCCTAAAGGCGAGGGATTTCAACCATCCCCGAGTGGGACATTAAGCAACAACGTGCAACTCCAGCTGAGCCGCTGTTCCCCAGCCGTCGCGGCGGCGTCCTGAGCCGCGACGCCGTCGAACGGCTCGTCAAAAAGCACGCCGCCGCCGCTTGCAAGAAGTGCCCGGCTCTCATCAACAAAAACGTATCCCCCCACGTCCTGCGCCACACCACCGCCGTTCAGCTCCTCGAGGCTGGGGTCGACACCAGCGTCATCGCCCTTTGGCTTGGGCACGAATCTGTCGAGACCACTCAGATCTATCTGCACGCAGATCTCGCCATCAAGGAACGTGCGCTCGCAAAGACCGCTCTGCCCAATACAAGGCCTGGACACTTCCGCCCTCAGGACCAGCTACTCGCCTTCTTGGAGAGCCTTTGATTATGCCGCGTAGAGAATGCCTTCAACCGCGCAAAACCCGCGCCAACCGTGCATCGATCCAACGCGCACCACCCCTACGCGGCATAATCCGGTACTCGGCATAAATCAGCTACTACCACGAGGATCGTTGCCACTTGGGGCTCGAAAAAGACACGCCGAACGAGAGACTCATCACGCCGCGACCGTCACCCACGGCGAAAGTTGTCACGCTGCCGAGAGTTGGTGGACTGCACCACCGCTACGCGTGGAGCGACGCAGCGTAGGGCAGTTTTATCGTCGCGAAACTCGCGCCGCGGGAGCAGTCGTAGCTTGTGTTCTCCAGCTCGTGAAACCACAGGCCGCGTGTTCCTGGCAGCGTTTCGCCTACGTCGAGTCCGCTATCGTCCTCATCGCCGAGCCGCACGGGCCTTACTGTACCAGCGGACTAATAATGATGACGGACAAGCGACGCTCCGTTCCAGGTGACCGACGTTGACGGGAAAGAACGCGTCCCGTGCGCCATATCCCAAGCCTCGAAGAACAGGAGATTACGTGCACCGCCTTTGATATGATCTCGACGCAAGGAGAACGGCGTATGAAACTTAGATCGTGGTTAGCCCACACAGCAGTGTGGTTCTTGCTGGCGTTCGGTATCGCCGGCGCACAGTCGAGTCCATCGGGACAGTTCCAGCTCGAGGAGGCCACCATCGATGACGTTCACGCAGCCATGACCGCGGGCGCGCTGAAGTGCCGCGATCTCGTACAAATGTACTTGGACCGCATCGAAGCCTACGACAAGAAAGGTCCCAATTTGAACACCATCCAGACGATCAACCCGCGCGCCCTCGAGCTAGCCGACGAGCTGGACGCAAGCTTCGCGTCTTTGGGTTTCGTTGGCTCGCTCCACTGCATCCCGGTGCTCCTCAAGGATCAAGTTGAGACGAGTGATCTGCCGACGAGCTACGGTTCCGTGCTCTTCGAGGACTTCGTCCCGGAAAGAGACGCGACCATCGTCCTGAAGATGAAAAGCGCCGGAGCCATCATCCTAGCCAAGAGCACTATGGGCGAGTTCGCTTCGCGCTATGTCGGTTCGGCCTTCGGCATGATCCGGAACGCTTATGACCCCGACCGGAATCCGAGCGGCTCCTCCGGCGGCACGGGTAGCGGCATCGCGGCCAACTTCGGCATGGTCGGCATTGGAGAAGATACCAGAGGTTCCATTCGAGGCCCTGCAGCCGCCAACTGCCTCGTCGGTCTGAGGCCGACCGTCCCGCTCGTGAGTCGTCACGGCATGATGCCGGCGGTGCCGGCCACCGACACCTTGGGCCCGATGACGCGTACCGTAAGCGACGCGGCTGCACTCTTGGACGTCATCGCGGGCTACGACGAAAACGACGCGCTGACGGCCTATGCTGTCGGACAGGTTCCGGACTCGTACGCGAGCGGTCTTCGTGAGGACGGGCTGAAAGGGGCGCGCATCGGCGTCATTCGCGAGCCCATGGATAACAAGACCGACCCCGAAACCGACGACTATAAAAAGGTCCGGGCCGTGATCGATGCCGCCATTTCCGATTTGCGCTCGTCGGGCGCCCAGCTCATCGACCCCGTCGTGATCCCGAACATGGCAGAGCTCTTCGAAAGATCGGGGAGGCGCTTCGAGACCGAGCAGGCGATGAATGCCTATTTGGAAGAGCACGGAAACTCCCCAGTAAAGACTCTTCAAGAGATCCTCTTGTCGGGAAAAGTCACGCCGTGGCGAGCGAGCAGTCTGATCAGGGCGGTTGGGAGGAAGACGAGCGACGCCGGCCACTTGCAAGTCTTGTTGGCCAAGGAAGAGCTGAGGCGCGGCGTGTTAAAGGTGATGGCGGATCACGAGCTCGACGCGCTCGTCTACGCGACATCCGACCACCAACCAAGCGTGATCCCCGCGGACGCTCTCACGAATCCTGAGCCCAAAGACGAGTATGGTTTAGGCCGCAACCGGGCTCTGAGCCCCATGACGGGCTTTCCCGCGTTGACGGTGCCGGCCGGATTCACGACGGACGCGCTGCCGGCCGGCCTCGAGTTTTTGGGGCGGCCGTTTACCGAAGCGATGCTCTTGAACTTCGCCTACTCCTACGAGCAAGCGTCGCGGCGTCGCAAGCCGCCGCCGCTGGCGCCCCCCCTTGCAAGGTAGGCGTCCGCTCTAGCCATGTATGGTTCGCGACCGCAATCGCGTCCCCATAGCTGTTGAGGCTCCCTCAGGGTGCCGTGAGCATATCGACGAAGCTCGCCAACCCGTGCGTTCCCGAGTAGTCCGGTTCGTACATCGTTTCGAACCCTCGCTTTCCTTGCAGGCACGGGTTGCCGTCTGCTGGCTCCTACTTCCTGAAAAAAGCCTTGACTTGATCGGCCACGTAGTCGATCTGATCGTCCGTGAACCAGGGGCCGGCCGGCAGCGACAGGACGGTCTTGGCCATTTCGTCGGCAATAGGAAAGTCCCCTTCCTTGTGCCCGCCGGCCGTGCGAATCGGACCGATGAGGTACCCGGGTATGGGATAGTGAACGCGCACCTCGATTCCCTTTTCGATGAGGAAAGCCTTCAATGCATCCCGCTTCTTGGACCGGATCACGAAGTGCAGATAGGCATGGCGCCCCCAATTCTTCTCGATCGGCACGATAATCGGCAGGTCCGCCTCGAGCAGGTTCTTGCGCAGGCGGGCGGCATTATGCCGGCGGCTTTCGACGTGCGCGTCAAGCCGCTTCAGGTTGACCCTTCCGACGGCGGCCAGGCAATCACTGAGCTGCAAGTTATACGGCAGGACGTCCAGATTGAGATACTCTTCATAGGTTTCCGCACTGTTCTTCCGCAAAATGGAAACCTTTTTCGCCAGTTCCTCATCATTGGTCAGCAGCATGCCACCCAGCCCGTTGACGGTCAGCACCTTGCTGCCGAAGGTGGACATGGCCGCCCGGCCGAAGGAACCCAACTTCCGTCCCCCGTACTCACCGCCGGTGGAATGGGCGATGACCTCGAACACGTCGATGCCGTGCCGATCGCATAGTTCCATGAGCGGTCCCATTTCAGTCGGGTGCCCATACAGGTGCACAGCGAGCAGGGCCCGGGTCTTGGGCGTGATGGCCGCCTCGACCTTGTTGACGTCGATCGTGAACGTGTCCTTGTCGGGTTCCACAAAGACAGGCTTCAGCCCCGCATGCATGGCTGATGTTAAGCCAGCAATGAAGCCGTTGGTCTGGCTAATGATCTCACTGCCGGGTTCGTAACCGCAGGCCAGCCAATAGAGAAACTGGGCGGAGGTGCCAGAGTTGACACTCACGCCATGCTTGACTCCGATGTAAGCGGCCAATCCTTCCTCGAAACCAGTGGTATCGTCGCCCCGGTAGATGACACCCTTCTTCATCACCCGGACTATCGCATCAACAACCGGCTCATCTACGATAGGCACACGGTATGGAACCTTCCACTTGTAGAAGTTGTACATTTGTTATTTCTCCTTACCTAGCCTCTCAGGCTCCGATGTATCTTATCGAACCTTTCAGAATTTGGGTCGAGTGGCGGATCGTTAAGTATCAAAGCACACGAACCCCCTCGCACGCCTCTAGTTCTAGTTTCGCTGGCGGCCTTTAATTTCTTGGCGGCGAGGGGAGCTGTGACGAGTACGGGCGGCAGGTCGCTTCGACGGTGCTTAGCCTCCTCTGGCTTGCCGGGGTGGACTGGCCACCCACTTGCATTAAGTTGCGGTGCTATTCGCACGCTCATTGTGGAGGAGACCGAGCGAACGTTCGACGCGTCTGTAAACGTTGAACTTCCTGAGGGACCGAGTCGACCCTATGGCTGACCTCCTGCCATGCTTGGGTACGAAGAGGACCCAGGGCAGACGCCAGACCTACGATGAGGGACTTTGTGGAGGCTGAGGCTTATCGTCGTGTGGCGGTCCAAAACCTAGCTCTCTACGCGCAGCGCCCGGGCAAGGTCTTTGCTTCTGCAAGTACCTGGCACAAAATGATCCGTCAACGCGGCTGGAAGCCTACGCAAATCGGATCCGAAACAATCTTCTCACACACCCGTCACCGCAAACCGCTTCGGCGGACTCACCATCCAGACGCGAGGACGACATCCCTTCCGCCACATCCCCTGCCAGCCGAGCTTCCTCCTACCCATCCCGCGTCACCTGCGTCTACCTCACCGACCTCTACCTCACCGACATCGAGAGCGTTTTGCCGCTTCTCGGGCATCGCGGAGATGCTCGACCGCCTGGGCAGCAACGGTTTCTAGCGCTTGAACCCGCTGTTCCTGTCGGCAAAGTGCGAGCTCTTTCTGAACACGTCTTTCTCCGCGATGCCGAGATACCGCTCGATCGCCTGCATGAACTTCTCGTCCGGCTGGACGTCGGCGTGTGCGATCTCGTGTTTCACCGTTGTGTTTTGAAACGCAGTCCCGTATGTGATAGGTCATCGTGGGACTGAGCGCGTGCGCTCCATCGCCTAAAGGCGATGGGTTCACGTCGCCGACTAAAGTCGGCTTGTCCTTGCCTCGTTTCACTACTCACTGACCTTGAAAGAATCGTCGTCCTGGGGCACGGCACCCTGCAACCCTATATACTTCGCTATCACCTCATCCGTCACGTTGCCCGTTGTCACCACGAAGTAACCCCGTGCCCGTAGGTGCCGACCCCAGAACTCCTTCCGCATCGTCCGTAAGTCGCGCATCAGACGATTCGACGTCTTACCCTTGATCAACTGCATCACTCGACTCGGCGACAAATTCGGCGGCACGCTCAGCAACAGGTGCACGTGCTCAGGCCGCACATGACCCTTCAGTA
Source organism: Candidatus Marinacidobacterales bacterium (assembly GCA_965197495.1). Classification (GTDB taxonomy): domain Bacteria; phylum Acidobacteriota; class Vicinamibacteria; order Marinacidobacterales; family SMYC01; genus SMYC01. Next base: position 5,125,472 of record OZ240210.1, on the reverse strand, counting down.
TTTCTATCTGGTTCCGAGCACAGATCTCCCGGATGAGATCCCGGAGACGAACCGCTACATCCCCTCTCAAGGCCGGCTTGCGGTACTTCGTGATAAATACGAAGTGATAGTTTAACTGGTACGTCGTGTGCGATGATTTACGATATCCTTTCACCTGGGGATCGTACCCCAAGCCTCCTAAAGGCTTCGCCTAAAGGCGTGGGATTTCAACCATCCCCGAGTGGGACATTAAAGGGTGTTTCGGATGCCGAGACCTTCGGGAAGGGGTCGCGGAGGGTTCGGTGTGGCGGAGTCGTTGAAGCGTGGTGGATCCGAAGTTCTTTGCCGCGCCGGACCCGCTCCGATGAGAAGTCCCGACCCTTCGGAGGTGACCCATGAAGAAAGTCTTGACCGTTGGCGCCGTGCTCGTTGGCACAGCGCTTCTGACAGTGGAACCGTTGTCCGCCTTGACGGCGCCTCTCTCGCAGGCTGCCGGACAGCAGCGAGCTCCCGATCCACGCTCGAGGGGTGGCGCGGACTGCCGAGACAACGTGTACAACTGCGTGGACACGCCGAATCCGCTGCCTGCGACGAGCACGGTGTGGCTCGAAGAAATGACGTGGATGGACGTCCGGGATGCGCTCGCCGCCGGAAAGACGACGGCCATCATTTCGACCGGAGGCATTGAGCCGAACGGCCCCTGGCTCGTCACGGGCAAGCACAACTACATTTTACGCGCGAACTGTGAGGCGATCGCGCGGGAGCTCGGAAACGCGATCTGCACGCCGATCATCAAGCTGGTGCCGGAGGGCTCCATCGAACCTCAGAGCGGCCACATGACGAGCCCGGGCACTCTGAGCCTCCGACAAGAAACCTTCCAGGCGATGCTCACCGATGTGGCGCACAGCCTGAAGATGCACGGCTTCCAGAACATCATTTTCATCGGTGACAGCGGCGGCAATCAGAGTGGTCAGAGAGCCGTGGCCGAGAAATTGAACGCGGAGTGGGAAGCCAGCCCGGTCGTGGCGCATGTCCAGGAGTACTACGACTACGCCAGCGTCGCACGTTACATGGAGGGGCAGGGTTTGGTGGGGGGGGGAGCGGGACAACTTGCACGACGACCCCGTCATCGCACTCAACATGATGATCACCGATCCGTCCTCGGTGCGGTACGACGAGCGCAGCGCGGCGGGCTTGGCGAGCATTAACGGCGTCTCGTTCGCCGACCGCGTGCAGTCGCTCGAGTGGGCGAGGAAGATCGTCGACTTCCGGGCGTGGAGCAGTGCTGCCGCGATCAGGAAAGCGATCGCGAACAAGGGGACGCTGCCCGCTCCCCCGCGCCCACAGCGGCAGCGCGCCGGGAGCGGAGAGCAGCCGGCGCCCGACCCGCGCAGTATGGGCGGCGGTGACTGCCGTCAGAACCCGTACAACTGTTCCGACACGCCGAATCCCCTGCCCACCGCGAGCACGGTGTGGATTGAGGAGATGACGTGGATGGACGTCCGCGATGCGCTCGCCGCGGGCAAAAAGACAGCCATCATTCCGACCGGGGGCATCGAGCCGAGCGGGCCATGGCTCGTGACGGGCAAGCACAACTACATCCTGCGCGACACCTGCGACGCGATTGCGCGCAAGCTCGGGAACACCCTCTGCGCTCCAATCCTGGAGTTAGTGCCGGAGGGCTCCACCGATCCGCCGGGCGGGCACATGACGAGCCCGGGTACTCTGAGCCTCCGCGAAGAAACCTTCCAGGCGATACTGACCGACGTGGCGCACAGCCTGAAGATGCACGGCTTCCAGCACATCATGTTCATCGGTGACAGCGGTGGGAATCAGAGTGGCCAGGCGGCAGTTGCCGAGAAGCTCACGGCGCGGTGGCACGGCAGCGCGATCGTTGCGCACATCAACGAGTACTACAGGGCTCCCGTAACGTGCTTCGCGAACGGGGCGTCACCAGGCCCGACATGCCCCGGGACAGGCTGCACGACAGCCCAAGCATCACGCTCAACATGATGCTCACGGACATCAACTCCGTTCGGTGGCAAGAGCGGGTGAAGACGGGCCAGGCGGTGATCAACGGAGTTTCGATCGCGAACCTCTCTCAATCGCTCAAGTGGGCCCGCGAGCTCTCCGACGCGCGTACCGAGCGCACGGTTGTCGCGATCAAGGAAGTGATCCGGAACAAGGGTCACTGAGGGCACTGGCGGCAGTCGGGAAAGTAGTACAATAACCGAACCATCACCGGGTTCGCCGTCGAGGAGCTCCAGGCGGACGAGATTCGCTCCTTCGTAGGAGCGAAAGCGCGGCCAATGTGGATTTTCGCGGCGATCGAAGTCTGGTCTCGTCTCTGGCCTTCGACCGTCGTCGGAAGGCGAAGCTACCGGAACACTTTCGCGCTTCTTCGCGACGTTTCGAATCGAATGGACTTTGAACTCATTCCACTGATCGTCACCGACGGATTTGACTTCTACCAGAAGGTCGTCCGTCGCATCTTCGCACCCGCGTGTCTCTACGGCCAAGTCCTCAAGACGCGTAGGAACGATCGCATCGTCAAGGTTGAACGACGGGCCCTAGTCGGAGCCGCGTGGCGATTCGAAAAGGCGCTCACTGATTCCGAGGATTCCTCGACATTGAACACGTCGTTCATCGAGCGGCTGAACCTTACCATTCGTCAAGGGTCGGCGTACTTGGGCCGGCGATCGCCATGCCACGCGCGCTCGAAGGAGGGGCTCGAGGGCCACCTGGAGTTATCGCGTTGCTACTACAATTTCGTTCGGCCGCATAGGGCTTTGCGGTTCGGGCGGGAAACCCGGACGCCGGCGATGCAGTCTGGGCTCGCCGCGCGGCGGCTGACCTTCAGGGACATCTTCGTGTCGACGAAAACTCCGTTGCGTGTGGGGAGCGCTGCGCTGATGTTCGCTAAACTGAAGTTCCTGGCTGAAAAAGCCAAGATCCGGTGTTGATCCAATGAGATAGTTGGAATCAATGGTGCTGGCTTCTGTCTACACGGTGATACCTTTGAGCAGGTCGTAGGCTCTCTGCTGTTTCGAGTCCGGAGTTGTCGTGACATCGAAGGTGGGCTCGTCGGGTCCGGCTTCCGGTCGCCGACATTTGTTTCGGACGATGTTGCTGAGAAGGCGCAGCAGCGTGCGGAAGCTGGAAGCTCGACTCCCATCGTCAAGCTTCTTGGTTTGTATCTTGCGCAGGGCGGCCTCGGAGCGCTTCGCCGGAGCAACAGGGTCACGCCTGGCCTTCGCCTGCTGGTCCTCGTCAGAGAATAGCAGCGGCCGCCAAGCCTCCATCATGTGCCACAGGACGTAGTAGGCCAGCATGCACAAGAAGACGTGCGCCCGGACTCGGTTTTCGCGCCGGTGACGAATCGGCCGCACCTTTAGGTCCATGCTCTTGAAGGAACGAAACGCCCTCTCGACCTGGGTCAGCAACTTGTAGCTGCGCACTGTGTCGTCGGTTTTCATCCGCTGCTCAGCAAGACTGGTGCGGATCACGTAGATGCCGTCAAGGGCAGCTTCCGCAGTGACCTTTGTGTCGTCGATTTCGAAGCTAAAGCTGTCGTCGCGAATGTCCAGCTTGAAGTGCTTGCCGACTTTGTACTTGTTGAGAACTCTGCCTACCCGCACACCGATTTTATCTTTACCATGCAGCTGACCCCGCCCGATCCGTTGGCGAATCCCTCCGAACTGCTTAGCGATCGTCCCCATGTGTCGCTTCCACCGCTGGAGCCGTTTGTTGGCGAGCTCAGAGTTGCCGTTGGCGAGGCGCGAGGCGTCGGCATCCATCGTTGTCTCGTCTAGCTCGAAGTCGAAACCGTCGTCACGGATGTCGAGCCTGTAGTACCTGCCGACCTTGTACTTGTTGAGGAGCTTTTTCACTGCAGCACGGATGTCCTCCTTGCCCTGCAAACGGCGCCGCTCGACCATCCGACAAACTTTCTCCAGCTCCTTGCAGGTCGCTTCGAGCAGAGCACGGCGCTTGTGACGCCGCCTCTCGGCCAGCTCCGGATTGCGGCAAGCGACCAGCCTCTCGTTGGGGAAATCCGGGTGCGTCACCTCAAACAGATTCCGCTCGTCGAATAGCCCCATCTGGAGCACCCCATCGTTGATGAGCTTGCGAATCGGTTCGGGACGCAGAGCGGTAATCCAGTCGACACCGTCCATCTCCCGCAACTCGTCGATCTGGGTCTGGGTGATCATTCCGCGGTCGCCCACCATCACAAACTGCTCGATGCCGAACCGCTCTTGCACCTTTTCTACCTGAGGCAACAGCGTTTTGGGATCGCCCGTGTTGCCCTCAAAGACCGATACCGACACGGGGATGCCGCGTTCGTTGGTCAGCAGACCGTAGTTGATCTGCAGCTTGCCTTTCTTGCCGTCACGGTCATATCCGAGGCGGGCGATCGGACAACTCACACCCTCGAAGTAGCTTGAGGTTAGGTCATAGAGCGCCAGGCCGTCGTTTTGGAGATGGCGCGCCGCGAGTTTTTTTTCGATGACCTCCTGGCGTTTGAGAACCCAGTCCATGGCGGCATAGAGATCGTCTTCGCGGGCATCGCTCACCCCCAGGATTTCGGGCAGTGTGGTTGTGTGCCACCACTGGCTAGTCGCCAGCTTCGACTGCGGTTCGAGGATCCGGGCGACTACCATGGCCACGACCAAATCCCGCCCTGGTGAGTGTCGAGAACCAACGAGCTTTTCGAAACCGAGCTGTCTCATGGCGCTGAGCACCGCGTCGACGTGGCCATGGTGCCGGGAGCCGTTCTCGACGATTTTGAAGGCGACTTCAACCGAGACGAGCTTTTCCCCTTTGAGAATGCGTCGGATGGCGTCGACTGCGTCCATGGGCAATTTGGACAAGTTAGCGAGCGTGCGCTTGCGGACGTTTCCGCCCACCCGATACGACTCACGCAGCAGGACCGCGGGGGTAGAGTTGCGATTGGGGATGATGTGGATATGCATGCCCACCATAATAGCCTATGTATCAATGTGTATCAAACCATAAAAGGCTTTAGACATGCCTACATATTGCATCCCAAAATTAGCCTCTCGGCGTCCCTAAAGACGCGTAATCATTGGGGATTCACACTGTCAGTGGGTTCATTCGACCAAGGAACTTCAGGCTAAATCTCCCGCACCGGCAACCTCGCCTGTTATGCGATTGCCACTAGCCGCGCAGCAAAACTTGACGGCAGAAGCACCCGCGCTTTTGGCAGCCTGAATAACAGCTGATGGCGGAAGCACCGATAGTTCATCAACCGAAGCCCTGGAATCGCTCGAGTGAGAAAGACCGAAGCAGATCGGGCACTGCGCCGTCGACGATGATATCGGTCATGAGCTGGCCGATCGCCAGCGCCAGGGTGACACCGCTGTGGGTCGCCATCACGTAGAGGCCATCGGCGCCCGGGAGCGGGCCGGCCATGGTCTTCCCGTCCTGCGGGTAGGGCCGGACACCGATGGCCAGCTCACAGTCGTCGATACATCCTTCGCCCGCAAATCCGGGGATCAACGCTTCGGTGCGTCGCAGCAACTCGACGGCGGCCGTGCGTACGTGCTCCGGCGAGGCGTCTTCGGCCACCAGACCGTCGGTATCGTCCGCCCCGATCCGCAGCCCGCCGTTGGGAGCTGGCCGCAGGTGAACCTCGCCGGGCTCGATATCGAAGTAGACGATGTGGCGCAGAAGCTTCGCCGGTGCGGTGCTCGGGGTGGTGACGAGCAGACCGGGCACGCGGTTGAGGGGAAAGCGAGCCGCAAAGTCCTCGTATCCGGTGAGCTCGCTCACCACCTCGGGCGTGTTGGGGCCGACCGCCACCAGCACCTTGGCGGCCTCGAGGTCACCCTGCTCGGTCACCACGCCGGTGACCGCGCCACCGTCGCCCAACACGAGCTCCCTCGCCGCGCAATGCTCGAAGACCGCAGAGCCCATGGCGCGCAGCTCGCTCGCCAGAAAGCGCGCGAAAACGGGCGCGTCGAGCCAGGGGTCGGCCATCGCCATCAGCGCCTCGCTGTCGTCGTCGCAACGGACGTGTGGCTCCAGGGCGGCGAGCACCTCGGCCCCGACGATGGAGACCGGGTAGCCGAACGACTGCAGGTGCCTGGCGCGTTCGTGCATCGCCTTGTGGCGGCTCTCGTTGCGGGTATTCACCCACTGCAGCATTCCGGTCGGATACAGGCCCAGGCGCTCCTCGCCGAATTCCACGGCGAGCTCGCGATAACGGGCGGCACCGAGGGCGTTCAGCCGATGGTAGGCCTCGTCGGCCACCTTGGAGGTCGCGTTGATCCAGGCGAAGCTCGCGCTGGTAGTGCCGCCGCCGATCCGGCCGCGCTCGACCACGGCGACCGTCTGCCCCCGACGGGCCAGGCAGAATGCAGCGGCGCAACCGACGATGCCGCCGCCGACCACGATGACGTCGAAATGGCTCGGGCCGGCCGTCATGATGTCTCCTCTCGAGCAACCGTGGCTTGAGCCGTCGTGGTTGCGGATGAGGCGGGCGGTGCGGCCGCTTCGCGCAGGGCGGCGGCCACCCGGTGAACGCCGTAGTCGCGCTCGGCCGCCGCCCGCGAGACCTTGCCGCCGCGGATGTCGGCGGCCAGGCGATCGAGGTCGCGATCGGCGGGCCGACCGTAGCCGGCGCCGCCGGCGGTCTCCATGCGGATCGATTCGCCCGCTTTCAGCTCGATGTAGGATGCCTTGGAGTGCAGATCCTCGGCCGCGGGCGTGCCGTGGTTCTTGATCAGGCGCGCTCGTGCCCCGTCGCAGCCGTCGAACACGCCCGGCGGAGCGATCACATGGCCGTCGGAGCGAGCGGTGAAGACGATCCCGTCGCGCAGGGCCCGCACCTGGCGGGCGAGGCCGAGGCCGCCGCGAAACCGTCCGGCGCCGCCCGAATCCTCCACCATGGCGTACTCGTCGATCATCAGGTCGTACTCGTGCTCCAGGGCCTCTGCCGGCAGGTTGGAAGTGTTGGAGGTGTGCATCTGCACCGCGTCCATGCCGTCGTGGTCGTGGCAGGCGCCGACGCCGCCGCCGATGGTCTCCAGATAGACGTAGGTGCCCCGGCCGCCGGGGCGCTCACCGGAAAAGACGATGGCCGGCACCGATTCGTGGCCGCCCGCGAACACCCGCTCGGGCGGCAGCAGGGTGTAGAAGGCGCCCAGCATGGCGCCGGCCACCTTGTTGGCGGTGATGCTGCGCGCGCCCACGGCGGCGGGGAAGCTGGGGTTGGTGATGGTGCCCGCGGGGGCGGTGACGGTTATGGCATCGAAGAGCCCGCTATTCGGCATGAGGTCGGGGTCGAGGGCCGTCTTGACGGCGAAGTAGGCGGCGGCGTGCAAGGCGTTGCCCGGCAGGTTCATGCCGCCGCGGCCTTGCGGCCCGGAACCGGTCATGTCGATCGTCAGATCCTCGCCACGGATGCGCAACGTGGCGTGAAGCGGCACCGGATCGCCCTCGAAGCCGTCGTCGTCCAGGTAGCGGGTGCAGCTGTAGTCGCCGTCCTCGAGCGCTGCGATGCGGTTGCGCAGGCGCCGGCGGGTATGGGCGATGACGTCGTCGACCGAGCGCTCCACCGCCGCCAGGCCCGAGCGCTGGATCAGGTCCACGAGCATGGCCTTGCCGCGCTCGTTGGTGGCGATCTGGACCCGGAAGTCCAGCTCCCTGTCCTCCGGCTCGCGCGTGTTGTGGACCAGGAGGTGCATCAGGTCCTCGTCCAGCTCGCCGCCGCGAACGATGCGAATGGCGGGGATGCGGATGCCTTCCTCGAATATCGTTCGGTTGGTGCCCGAGATGGATCCCGGCACCCGGCCGCCCACGTCCGAATGGTGACCGACGTTGGCGCAGAAGAAGCGCGCCCGGCCGTCCCAGAAGACCGGCGTCACCACCGTCACGTCCGGTTGGTGGGTGCCGCCGGCCAGGTAGACGTCGTTGCAGATGAAGGCGTCGCCCTCCAGCACCTCGTCCACGGCGTAGCGTTCCAACACCGCCCGCGTGCTGCCCAGGAGGGAGCCCAGGTGCATGGGCACGTGGGAGGCCTGGCAGGCGCAGCGGCCTCGCGCGTCGAACAGCCCGACGGAGCAGTCCCGCCGCTCCTTGATGTTGGTAGAGAAGGAGGAGCGAATCAGGATGTTGCCCATATCCTCGGTGACGGACAGCAGGCGGTTGTTGAACACCTCCATGGCGATGGGATCGTGTATGCGCTCCCCACGTTGGCCGTCGCTCATCTCGCCTCCTCGATGATGATGTTGCCGAAGTCGTCGACCCGAGCCCGCTGGCCGGGCGGGACGATGGTGGTAGCGCTCATCTCCTCGATGACGGCAGGGCCGCCGAAAGGCGGCCCCACGGGCAGTCCCTCCCGATCGTACACTCGGATCTCGACCCAGCCCCAGTCCACGCCGAAGTAGACCCGGCGGGTCTCCTTGACCGCGTCTTCCAGGGTGCCGCCGCCCACGTGGGGTTCCTGGCGGACCTTCGGCACCCGCCCGATGGCCCGCAAGCGACAGTTGACGACCTCCACGGCGCGGCCGGGGATGTCGTACCCATACTCCTGCTTGTGACTCGCGGCGAAGCTCTCCAGGAACTCCTGCAGACCGTCGGACCGGATGTCTTCCAGGGGCACCTTCACCTCGTGGTTCTGGCCCTGGTAGCGGGCCTCGATCAGGTAGCGGAAGGTGCAGTCCTCCGCAGCCAGCTTCTCGTTGGACCGCCAGTCGTCGGCGTCCAGGCCCATGGCGTCGAACAGGGCGCAGGTGCGGTTCCAGGTCTCCTGCGTGGCTTCCGCGATCTCGCTGCGCACGAAGTCCAGGCTGACATCCGACAGCAGCATGCCGCGGGCGCACATGGTGCCCGGCGCCTGGGGCACGATCACGGTGGGAATGCCGCACTCGCGAGCGATCTCGGCGGCGTGCAGGGGGCCGGCGCCACCGTAGGCGAAAAGCGCGAAGGTGTCGACGTCGTAGCCCCGCTCGGTCGACACCGAGCGGATGGCCCGGCTCATGGTGGCGTTGGCGATGCGCAGGATCCCGTGAGCCGCCGTCTCGAGGCCCATGCCCAGGGGGCCCGCCACCTTCTCCTCGATCGCGCGGCGGACGGCGGCCTCGTCCACCGGCATGCGGCTGTCCAGGAGCGCCACCGGGTTGAGCCGGTGCAGGCAGACATGGGCGTCGGTGATGGCGGGCTGCGCGCCGCCACGGCCGTAGGCCACGGGACCGGGCTCGGCGCCGCAGCTTCGTGGGCCTACCTTCAGCGCCCCGGCATCGTCCAGCCACGCGAGGCTGCCGCCGCCGGCCCCGATCACATGGATGTCCAGCATCGGCATCTTCAGCGGGTAGTCGGCGACCAGCCGGTCGGAGGTGAAGAGCGGGGCGGAGCCATGGACCAGCGAGACGTCGGTGCTGGTGCCGCCCACGTCGAAGGTGACCAGGTTGGGGAAGCCGGCGGCGCGGCCGACCTCGGTGGCCCCGACCACGCCGGCCGCCGGTCCCGACAGGCAGGTACGCACGGGGCACTTGCGGACCGTCTGCATCGACATCAGCCCGCCGTTGGAGTGGATCGTGTAGGGCTCAACGGTGATGCCGATTTCGCGCACCCGATGGAGGAAGCGCTGCAGATAGGCGCCCATGCGCGGCCCGACGTAGGCGTTCAACACCGTGGTCGACAGACGTTCGTACTCGCGGAACTCGGGCAGAACCTCCGACGACAGGCTGATGTAGGCCTGCGGCATCAGGCGTTCGATCACGGCGCGGGCCCGCCGTTCGTGGTCGGGGGCCTTGTAAGAGTGAAGGAAGCACACCGCGACGGCACTCAGACCCGCCTCCTTCAGGGTGCGGACAGCCGCCTCCAGGCCCGCCTCTTCCAGGGGCCGCACGACGTCGCCGTGGGCACCGATCCGCTCGTCGACCTCCAGCCTGTGTTCCCGGGCGACCAGGGGCTGCGGCTTGCGCACCGCATAGTCAAAGAGGTGCGGGCGGGTCTGGCGCCCGATCTCGAGCACGTCGCGGAACCCCTTGGTGATCAGCAGTCCGGTCGGCGCGCCGCGCTTCTCGATGATCATGTTGGTGGCCACCGTGGTGCCGTGGCCCAGGTAGGAAACGGTCTGGGCGCCGACGCCGTGAATCTCCAGCAGTCTGCCGATGCCCTCCTGGATTGCCTCCGAGGGGTCGCGGGGCGTCGACGGTACCTTGAAGTGGTGCACTTCCCCGGTTGCCTCGGCGAGGATGGTGAAGTCCGTGAACGTGCCGCCGACGTCGACGCCGATTCGATACATGGGCCCGTGGACCTCCTCGTGTTACGGCCGCACCCCAGCTCTGGCAGGGTGACCGGCGTAAGGATGGCGCAAGGCGGGCTCCGCCCCGCGCGCTCGATCCTTATTATGAACCGAACGGGGGGAGCAATGTCGTCGTTCTACGACCTCGTAGGGTCAAAATATTCGAACGACAATAAGGTCAGCAAGTTCGGCGGAGCCGTGCTACTCGCACGATCATTGTGGAGGATGGAGAGCGAACGTTCGACAGGATCGTTTGCAGACTTCTATGAGCCGCCGGCTGGCCATGTGAATGGCTGCCTGCCATGCTTGGGCATGAATAGAACCCACCGAGTTCGCCAGACCTACGTCCATAGGCTGCGCGACGCCATCGCCGCGACGGGCAACGCGGAGCTGTTCCGGGACGTTGCCATACCGGCGTCGACGCGGCGCACATGGGCGCGTGGCGAGGTGCGCCCAGTAGTCGCTGCGGTCGACGTTGAGCTGGAGGTCTATGACCTGTTGGAGCATGTCGACAGACTACGACAGCGCGCCAGGGCGCAGGCGGCGATCATCGGATTACTGGTGCAGCTGTTGAATCTCCGCGGCGGCAAACTCGACGGCGATCGCGTTCCCGATGGTGCAAGCAAATCCGCGGTTCTGCGGGCGATCGCATCGGCGACGGGGCTGCTGTCGCTGGACACGGCACTCAAAATCGTAGGGATCTCGTCGGCGCGCTATCACGCGTGGCGGCGCAAGGAAGGCTGCGGGCTCGACGATCAACCTAGCTGTCCGAAGTTCTTCCCCCGCCAACTGACGCGGGAGGAAGTCTCAACGATGAGGGACTTTGTCGAGGCCGAGACATATCGCCACATAGCGGTTCAGAACCTGGCCCCTTTACGCGCAGCGTCTTGGCAAGCTCTTCGCGTCTGCAAGCACCTGGTACAAGATGATCCACCAGCGCGGCTGGAAGCGTCCCCGAAGGCGGGTGCATCCCGCAAAGCCCAAAGCAGGCCTCAGAGCAACGCGCCCCAACGCGCCCCAACGAGTACTGGCAAATCGACGCAACCGTGATCCGGCTGACGACCGGGATCCGAATCTACCTCCAAGCGGTCATCGACAATTTCAGCCGAAGGATTCTTGCTTGGCGGGTGAGCGACAAGCTGAGCTCGGCAACAACACGCGAGCTGCTCATTGAGGCGTCAGAGCACGTGCCAGGCCTCGCACCGAATACGAGCGTGCTTGTCGTCACCGACGGCGGTTCAGAGAATTTCGGCGAGGTAGACAAGCTTCTCGAGGATTCGAATTCTCTCAATCGTGTGCTCGCCCAAATCGACATATTGTTCTCGAACTCTTTGATCGAAGCTTTTTGGCGACAATTGAAGCACGCGTGGCTCTTCCTGAACGCCCTCGACAGTACAGTGGCGGTACGGCGTCTCGTCACATTCTACGTCCGTGAGCACAACGAAGAGATTCCGCGCTCCGTTCTCGGAGGCCGTACGCCGGACGAGGTCTACTTCAGCCGCGAGGAAAACCTGTTAGAGCGGCTCTCCGAGCAACGCAAGAGAGCGCAGCGGGTCAGGAGCGCCGCGAATCGAGCAGCGAATTGCCATCGCTGCGAACCGTCACGCGCAGACCCCGCTGTGCGGAACGTCGCGAGAACACGAGCTCGTCGAAAACCTGCTCGGAGATTTGCATGATGTCTGTGTGAGCAGCACGGCTGTTCGGCGACATGCTGCGGAAGATCTGGGCGCTACCCGTGCCGGCAGGCTGACGCGCGGCCTGAGTGCAACGAAGTCCGCCTGGCGAAGAAACGGCACACGTGTGGAGCGGTGTCTGAGAAATGCCCTGAACGCTGGGGCCCCCGTCGGTCGCACGTCAGCGCGGGCTGAGGTGACGGCCTCTGGAGCTGGATGATTGTGCGACGAACAAAGTTCGTGCGCCTGGCGGCCCTCGGATGTATTATAAAGATGCCATCCGGGGCAGGCAAAACGGAAATCTCGGTTTGGCCTTCGTCGCAGGCAGAGCGGCGGAGGTTGGGGGCCCGCCAGACCAAGGCGGGCGTCAGAAAGGAGCGCGAATGAAAACCGGCTACTCCCGGCGCCAGTATCTTGCCGCGCTGGCTTCCGCAACGGCGCTCGGCACTGTGAAGGCAGCCACCGACTCGAGTGGCGGCAAGGTAACCGCCGCGCAGACATCGCCGGGCGCGGCCGCCGATCCTGGCTTTGCCCCGTTTCAGGTCCCGAAAGGGCAGAAGCAATTCGGTCATCTCAACGTGGTCGATTGCGTGGCAACCCGGATCGATATGCCCGTGGGCGTCATCCATGGCACTTCGGAGGGACCGACCGTCGTCGTGACGGGCGGGCTGTTTCCGACGGAGTACGCCGGCGTAGAGGCGGCCGCCAGACTCTATCAGACCATCCATCCCTCAGATCTAGCCGGGCGACTGGTAGTCGTCCCCGTCGTCAACATGCCATGTCTGCAGTTTCGCACCCCCTGGTTCAACCTGACACGGTCCATCAGTCCGATGGATGGCTTGAGCATCAATTCGGTGTTTCCGGGTGACCCGCAAGGTAGGGTGACCCAAGTCGTCGCTCACACGCTGCTCCACGAGATCGTGCTCAAAGGCAACTACCACGTCGACCTGCGTGGCGGTGATCTGAACGAGTCGCATCTGGTTCACACCATCTTCCCGAAGATCGGGCAGGAGATCGATGGGACGTGTGAGGAGCTGGCGAAAGTCATCGGGTTCGAGTACGTCATGCCGGGAACACCCGACATCTCCCACACCTCGAAGAGCAGGCTCGTGTACGAGACGGTGACGCGGGGTGTGCCCTCCGTCATCACGGAGTGTGGGCTCGGCTACCGGACCCAGCCGCGGGAACAGGAAATCGTTCCGCACGTTGAGGGTGTGAAGAACGTCTTGAAACATCTCGGCATGATGGCGGGCGCGCCGACTCGCCCCAGAAGCCAGCAGTATCTCGACATGAGCTGGCAACGGGCGCGAGCCGAGGTGTCGGGCATCTTTCAGGCTGGAGCGGATGCCGGAGATTTGATCGAGAGAGGACAAGTCATCGGAAGGATCACGGACCTGGATGGTTCCGAGCTGAGCACAGTCGTGTCTCCGATCAGCGGCGTGGTGCACACGATGTTTCCGAGGCGGGTCGTCTATCCCGGAGACACCCTCTATCTGCTGTTGCGTATTGCCGGACCGACGGGAGTGTGAACCACCTCCGGAGTGGCTCCGGCCGTCCTCGAGAAAGGAACGGAGTACGTTGAGACGTATACTCGTCGCTTGTTGCGTCGTGGTTGCGTGGACCAGCGTCGCGCTAGCCCAGATAGCGGCCCAGGCATCCGGACCGACCGCAATCCGCGCCGGTCGTCTGATCGACCCCGAAACCGGCACCCTCACGGAGAACCAGGTCATCTTGGTGCAGGGCGAGCGGATCACGGCCGTCGGGTCGAATATCCAGATTCCCGTTAAGGTCGTGCCGATACAGCTCGGCGAAGCTCCTTAGCCGTCCTCCAGCTTCGCGGATTCCGATCGAGAGCTCGCTGCAGTAACGCTTCCGCTCCCTGAAAGTCGTCTCGGTGCCTTGCTCCCATTGCCAGGCCCTTGGCCGATTTAGCACCATAGCCGGCGGCCTCCGGGGGCCCGCTCTTGGGTGGGGGGCCTCCTCACCCATGTAGCGCGTCTGTGTCCCCTTCCCACATGTTTGATGATATGGCAATCCTCATGCCATATTGGGCGGGCCAGCCTCCCCACACATATGGTGTGATTCCCACACACTCACCCCAAGATGTGGTGTTGGGGCTGGTGGATCCAATGTCGTGGATGGGCGATCCGACGAAATGGACGCACACCACGCCTGCCGTGCCACATCGCGTTCAAGGTCCCCTACCTCTCCAGTAGAGGCAGACGGCCGAACTGTCCATTGCTCCACCACTTCGCCGCTGTCAGTGTCAATGTGAGTTTCATAGCTCGGCGGCCTGGCCGTGCCAGCGACAGGGTGCTCTAGTCTTAGTCTAAGTCTAGGACGGCGGACGCGGCACGGGTCGGCGACGGATGTGTCCCCCACGGAACGCCTTCTCCGGCGCAATAGAGATCAGGCCGTTGCGCTTGAAAACGATGCCGTCCTTCATCACGAACTGGACGTCCCTCAGGAGGTCGATGTCCTCTAGTGGGTTACCCGCCACGCCGATGATGTCAGCGGCCAGGCCAGGCGTGATCGGCCCCCGCTCGTGCTCGACCTCCGAGTACTTGAAACCGTTGATCGTGATCGCACGCAGAATGTCCGCATTCGGAATGCGCGCTTCCTTCCACACGTCCAGAATGGCGGTGATGTACTGCCCGCGCGTCATGCCTGGCGGGTTCTGGTCGCCGTCGCTGGAGAAGGTCAGTGGTACTCTCGCGTCGTACGCGCGCCGCAAGGTTGCGGCCATTCGCTTCAACCGCTCGGGGCTGCCACGCCAGGCGGCCAGCGGCCGCTCGGTACCCGCATACCAGATGCCCTTCTGAGCCTGGAGCGCGAGCAGCTCGTTCGTGGCGCCGCCGGCATGGACGAGACCCCATACGCCCGCTTCGATGGCAGCCCGCCGACCCTTTTCGGTTCCTACGTGCGCGACCACGCGCAGCCCGCTCTTTGCCGCCTCAGAGACGAAAATCCTCATCTCCTCCGTGGTGTAAGCGTATGGTGCCTGGTCGACAATCACCTTGATCACCTTGGCGCCGAACATCACGTTTTGCCGGATCGCCTTGATGATCTCGTCCGGCGTGTCGGCCTCGATGTACTCCGGATAGACGATGTTGCGATCGCGCCACATCTCGGGGGTCAGTCCGCGACGCCGCGGGAAGCCGTACTGGCCGCCCGTGCCGCTGATCATGATCCCGGAGTTGAAGATCGTTGGTCCGGGAAGCCACCCCTGTTCAATCGTCTCCCGCAGCGCGGTGTCGATGTAGTTGCCGGCGTTGCCCTCGTCGCGCACCAGCGTGAACCCAGCGCTCAGCATGTCCATCGCGTTCGCCACCGCGTGTACGGTGCGCGTGGGGTTGGAGTTCTGGAGATAGTAGAGGT
Organism: Candidatus Marinacidobacterales bacterium; assembly: GCA_965197495.1. GTDB lineage: Bacteria > Acidobacteriota > Vicinamibacteria > Marinacidobacterales > SMYC01 > SMYC01. The sequence continues at coordinate 5,110,169 of OZ240210.1, read as the reverse complement.
AGAAGTCGGCGTTGGGCGACCCCGAATTCGCCATCGCGAGGTGATGATGCGCGTCGACCATGCCTGGCAGCACGGTGAGGTTTGAAAGGTCGATGACGGTCGCGTCAGGCGGAACCGCAACGTTTGGGCCGATCTCCCTAATGATCTCGCCCTCAACCAGGATCATTTGGCTGGGCGCAACGGTCGCGGTATCCGGGTCGACGATGCCTCCAACCCTCAGGACGGTGATCTCCGGGGGGGACGGCGGCACGGGCCCCCCGGGCACCCATCCGGGCGGATGGCCTGGGAGAGGCTGGGGAACCGCCTGTTGCCCCTGGGTCTGGGCCGCCTGGGGCGCCCCCTGGCCCGGGGTCTCGGCCGGGACGAACGCGATGGCCGTGAAGAGCAAGCAGAACGCCGGGACGAAATGTTTCATAAAATTCCTCCTTTGCTCCGATAAAGAATAAAGAATAGGAAAATTCATACGTGTCCGGCCCCGGTCCGCACGAAATTTCCCCACTGGGATGGGACTGTGCACTCCGATTGAGTCCTGGTGAGGGTAGCAGAACTCGAGCAAACGGGGCAAGGCGGTTGAGGAGTGTCTCCCGCTCGTGGGCGTGGGTGTGAAGAGGCACTGCGGCCGTCCCGTGTCAGGGTATCAGACGAGTAGCGGTGCTGCTCACACGGACCTCATGCAGATTTACGAGCAGGTTTTCGCCGCGCTCGTGTTCTGGCGACACTCCCCGCAGCTGGACCTGCGCGTGAGTATTCGCAGCGATGACAACTCGCTGCTCGATTTGCCGCGCTTCTGAACTCTCGTGCTCTCCTGCGTAGCTCAGAAAGCCGCTCGAACAGGTTCTCCTCCCGGCCGAAGTACACCTCGTCTGGCGTGCGACCCTCGAGAACGGCACGCGGAATCTCTTCGTTGTGCTCACGGACGTAGAATGTGACGAGACGCCGTACCGCCACTGTACTGTCGATGACCGCTTGGAGGTAGATTCGGATCCCGGTCGTCAGCCGGATCACGGTTGCGTCGATTTGCCAATACTCGTTGGGGCGCGTTGCTCTGAGGCCTGCTTTGGGCTTTGCGGGATGCACCCGCCTTCGGGGGCGCTTCCAGCCGCGCTGGTGGATCATCTTGTACCAGGTGCTTGCAGACGCGAAGAGCTTGCCAAGACGCTGCGCGTAAAGGGGCCAGGTTCTGAACCGCTATGTGGCGATATGTCTCGGCCTCGACAAAGTCCCTCATCGTTGAGACTTCCTCCCGCGTCAGTTGGCGGGGGAAGAACTTCGGACAGCTAGGTTGATCGTCAAGCCCGCAGCCTTCCTTGCGCCGCCACGCGTGATAGCGCGCCGACGAGATCCCTACGATTTTGAGTGCCGTGCCCAGCGACAGCAGCCCCGTCGCCGATGCGATCGCCCGCAGAACCGCGGATTTGCTTGCACCATCGGGAACGCGATCGCCGTCGAGTTTGCCGCCGCGGAGGTTCAACAGTCGCACCAGTACTCCGATGATCGCGGCCTGCTCCCTGGCACGCCGTCGTAGTTTGTCGACCTGCTCCAACAGGTCGTAGACCTCCAGCTCCACATCGACCGAAGCGACCACGGGACGCACGTCGCCACGGGCCCACGTGCGTCGCGTCGAAGCCGGAATGGAAACGTCCCGGAACAGGTCCGTGTTACCGGTCGCGGCGATGGCATCGCGCAGCCTGTGGTCGTAGGTCTGGCGAACTCGGGGGGTTCTCTTCATGCCCAAGCATGGCAGGCAGCAAGCCACATGGCCAGCCGGTCGCTCATAGAAGGCTTGCATTATGCAGATGTGTCGAACGTTCGCTCTCCGCCTTCCACAAAGATCGTGCGAACAGCACTGCTTCTCGAGACAGGTGAGATCCAACGCAGCCGAGCGCACTATGCGGAGCTCGTCGAGGAGAACCCTGACTTCGCCCACACCGTGTACGGACTGGGACGATCCGTCGCGGCGTAAGGCAACACAGCGGCTTCGAGTACTTCACGAAGGCTATCGAGCTCGCGCCTGAGTACGGGTCCGCTCACTATGCGCTTGGACTCGCCTACCGTGACCTCGGCGACTCGAGCCAAGCGCTCCGCCACTTTAAACTGGCCGAGACTGCCGCCCTGCGCCAGCCGCTCATCAGCGATCTGTTGATGAGCGGCGTGCGCGCTCTCCGAACCGGTGCGCTCGCCCATCTCAATCGCGCGCTCAGCTTGGACCGAGACGGGCGATTGGATGAGTCAATCGAAGAAAACGAGAACGCGCTGGAGTTCGACCCCGACCTCCTCCAGGCTCACGTGAATCTCATCTCTTTGTAAGGGCGAAGGGACAACCCGAACGTGCGGAGCAGCACTACCACGCGGCGATGATACGCCGTTGTACATGTACGAGCTAGCGATGATCTACGGTGAGCGCGGAAACCTGGAGGAAGCCCTGCGGTGGCTGCAAGAGGCGCGCCGAGTGGCCGTCACGTATAGCCGCGAGGACGTGATCGAGATCATCGACCAAGATTTGCGGAAGCTTCAATGACTTTGTGGTCGATCTCTTATATAACTATGTCCAGACGGCGAGTGGCCAAGGCTGACAATCCATAACCGAGGCGTTCGGTACGCGTTTGGCACGTTTGGAGTCAGTAGCAGTCTTGCGTTTCGCGTTCTTGATTTCGAGCTTACCGCGGAAGAACTGATCCCCGGTCGGTGGGAGGGGTCCTCGTGAAGCGCCGCTCCCAGGCGCCCCGCGGCCGGCTCGTTTAATATCGGGGAAGAAGCGGGTCGGTGGCGACCCATCCAAAAGAGGAGTGAACGATGACCCATAGAACAGTCTTCCTGACAATCAGCCTCATCCTGGCGTCAACAGCGCGCCTTGGCGCGGTTCAAGGCGAAAAGGGGGAGCAAAACTGGCCGAGCTTTCGCGGCCGAAACGCAAACGGTATCGCCGAAGGATATGAGACTCCCACCGTCTGGAGTGCCCAAGAACCCAAGAACATCCAGTGGAAAACACGAATCCCAGGACTGGCGCATTCCTCGCCGGTCATCTGGGACTCGAGCCTCTTCGTCACGTCGGCAATTAGCTTGAAAAAGGAATCCAACCTAAGGGTCGGACTCCCGGAGATTTTAGGAAGACTCGAGTCGGTTCAGGACGACACCGTGCATGCTTGGCGCGTCTACCGGCTGGACAAAAACACGGGCGAGATTCTGTGGGAGCGGACGGCGCACGAGGGCGCGCCCAGAGTGAAACGCCACCCCAAGGCGACTCAAGCCAATCCCACTCCCGCGACCGACGGCAAGCGCGTCGTGGTTTTCTTCGGCTCCGAGGGCCTTTACTGCTACGACTTGTCTGGCAAACTGCTCTGGAAGAAGGACCTCGGTGTTCTCGACGCAGCCTTCTTCCAGGAACCGGATCGCGGGTGGGGCTTCGCCAGCTCTCCCATCATCCATGGGAACGTTGTGTTCGTTCAGTGCGACATCATTGAGGGCTCCTTTCTTGCAGCTTTCGACCTCGAAGACGGCCGAGAGCTCTGGCGGACACCGCGCGACGACGTCCCCACATGGAGTACGCCCACCGTTCACCAACGGGGCGATCGAACGTTACTCCTCGTCAACGGATGGAAGCACATCGGGGGATACGACGCGACGACAGGCAAGGAGATTTGGCGACTTCGAGGTGGAGGCGACATCCCGGTTCCTACGCCGGTCGTGGCACATGATCTGGCCTTTTTCACCAACGCGCATGGCTCCATGGCGCCGATCTACGCGATTCGACTCGATGCCCAGGGGGACATTTCTCTCGAGGGAGGCTCTCGTTCTAACGACTACGTTGCCTGGAGCGTCGACCGGGGAGGTGCCTACATGCAGACACCGCTGATCTATGGTGAGTATCTCTACAACTGTCGGGACAACGGCGTGCTGAGCTGCTACAGAGCCGAGACCGGCGAGCGCGTCTACCGGAAGCGTCTGGGCAGCGGCGGAATGGGATTCTCCGCCTCCCCGGTCGCTGCCAATGGGAAGATCTACTTTACCAGCGAGTTCGGCGATGTGTTCGTGGTTCGGGCTGGACCGGAGTTCGAGCTCCTCGCCACGAATTCTCTGGACGAGATCGCGATGGCAACGCCAGCTATCTCCGAGGGCAAGCTGTATTTCAGAACGAGGAGCCACGTCCTTGCCGTGTCCGAGAAATAAACGCCTTCCTGCGCCGGGGTTGCACGTCCCGTCGTCTACGTAGCGTTCAGGATCACCGAAGGATCGCTCGCCCTTTCGCCATGCCGGCCGCCAACTCGCGCACGGAACCGACTCGGTCGAGACGACCCAGCTCATCCCAGAGAGCCGCCGCCCGCTCCTCGGGAATCCGCCAGCGGGCGAGCCGAAGGAACTTTCCCAAGCGCTGTTTTGCCGAAAGCGGGCGGGACGATTCCCCGCGCGCAGTGAGAAGGTGCTCGCGGAACCTGCTGCCTTTCGCTTCGATTTCCACCTCAACAGGCACCTGGCTGGAATTTCGTCGATTCCGCGCGAGCGCCTTCCGGTCAGGAATGAGTTTCACCCGCGCGGCCAGATTCCACACCATCGGGTCATCCAAAGTCCGTGCGGCAAACCATTCCGGTCCCGGCTCTACCCCCCTAAGGGCTACCGCGACGGAATAGGGAGTGCTGAACTGCGCCGCCCACATGTCCTTCGGCCGGGGATTCGAAAAGGGGCCGTTGCAGGCCCTTGGGACGGCCCGGACCCGAATCCGATCAATGGACGACACGTCGATCCGATGTCTCTTGACACACGCCAGTGCGGTCTCAATGGTGCTCTGAATCACCCGGCAAGCGGGAAACTGTTTGAAACCCACCTTCAAAATCTCGTACTCGCGTCCCAGGCCTTCAACCATGGCGTCCAGGTCGCTCCGGTCGGTTCCAATCATCCGCCAGAAACCCGTATCGCCTTCAAACAGGTCCATCGGACCCTCGAAACCCCGGGCGGACAGCAGCGCCGCCGTCAGGCCCACTTCCGCGGCTGTCCCGAAATTGTTCTTGACCATGTTGGGACCACATGAGCCGTATACGGTTTTCATGACAGAAGGTACCGGCGCATTGGCTCCGGCGATTGCCAGGGCGTGAACGGCCCGATCGGGATCCAGTTTCAGCAAGCAGGCCGAAGCGGCAGCGGCACCGAAGGTCTGCCAGGTCCCCCACCCGTGGGTCTTCTTCCGGGGCGATGTTGGAAGAAGCGCTCTCCCAATGCGCGCCGAAACCTCGTATCCGACCACGGTGGCTGCGATGAGGTCCTTTCCCGCGGCGTTGGTTTTTTCTCCCGAGGCAAAGGCTGCGGAAATCGCGGTGGCGCCCATATGCCCTAGGACAATGTCATCGTAGTCCAACGCGTTGATCAGGAGCGCGTTGGCAAACGCGGCTGTGGTGCAGGAGGTTCGAATCCGGCTCCCCAGGACGTGGGCTTCCAGCGGGCCACCCCGCTCGCGGGCGAAGCCGGTGAGGATGCCCGCCAGGCGAGTCGAGTACGCTCCCAAAAGGCAGGCCACCGAATCTTGGATGCAATGAACGGCCTTGGTGACCACGCGCTTCGGAAGCCGCTCGAACCGTTCGGCCGCGATGTAATCGGCCAGGACGGCAATGGTGAAAGGCGGCTTCATCCGGTTTCCAATTCTTTCGAACTGAAGCGCGGAAGACGGTACGGCTCCAGGGATTCATGACGCTGGCCGAAGGCGATCCACTGGCCCAACAAGTGCCCAACGTGAGCAGAAAGTGTCATGCCGCTGTGATGATATTTCCGTTGCTGGCCTGGCGCAAACCCGAATGAATGTCATTGAATGTCCACCGCCTCGGTGCGGTGGCACCGATGTTTTTCATCTCGGTGCTCCGGTTGTAATCGCGCGTATCATCCGATGTCGGATCGGTCGAGCCCACAAAAGTCTTACGGCACTCGCGGCACTCGATCGTGCGCGTCGAGAACGATGACCGCTTCCATCATGTTAGGATCCCGTCTCCGAGACCGGGAAACGACCGTGCGGGAACACCCGTGCTGCTCGCACGCTCTTTCTGGAGTACGGAGAGCGAACGTTCGACACATCTATGCAGGGCTTCCATGAGCGACCGGCTGGCCGCGAGGCTTGCTGCCTGCCATGCTGCGGCATGATGAGAGCCCACCGAGTTCGCCAGACCTACGACCATAGGCTGCGCGATGCCATCGCTGCGACCGGTAACACGGACCTGTTCCGGGTTGGCCGATGGGCAGCAGAGCTGCCCTGAGTGCGGCGTCGAACAATTTCGCGTTACCGGACGCGACGATGCGTCGCGGACCACTCGCCTTGCTTCAGTGTTCCGCTTCGAGCCGGGACAGCGGTTCGCTGACCGCTATACCATCGTCGAGGAGATCGGAGCTGGCGGACAGGCGCACGTCTTCAAGGTGATCGACGTGCAGTCCCGACGGACCGTCGCGCTCAAGCTGATGTCGCCATCACTCGGCGGGGATAGCTTGCGTGTCGAGCGCTTCAAGCGGGAGCTCACCCTGGCGCAACGCGTGAGTCACACGAACGTCTGCCGCGTCCACGACATCGGCGAAAGCGACAGGTTCTACTACATATCCATGGAGTACATCGACGGCCAAACCCTCAAGGACTGGGCACAAGCGGTGGGACATCTATCGCCCAGGCAGACGGTGAGCGTTGGTAGCCAGATCTGTGCGGGGCTCGAAGCGATTCACGCCGAGGCGATCATCCATCGAGACTTGAAGCCCCACAACATTATGCTGGACCGCTCGGGCCGCATCGTGGTCATGGATTTTGGTCTCGCTTACCCTCTGGATGCGGAGCCGATCACCGCAGCTGGAGCGGCTCTCGGCACGCTAGCCTACATGTCGCCCGAACAGACGGTTGGCGAGAAAGCCGACATCCGCTCCGACATCTACGCCCTCGGTGTCATCTTGTACGAGATGCTCACTGGCCGGAGGCCCCCCGGAGATGGGGAGAATCTGCCTCTGGCGCTGCGCCGCACCGGCGAGCGCTGTCCGGTCCCCAGCGAGTGGACGCCGGGAGTTCCCGAGGCTCTCGATGTCGTGGTCATTCGTTGCCTAGAAAGGAACCTTCTCGACGGCCTCAATCCGCCGCCGAAGTGGGCGCGCGTTTGCTCGAGCCGAGGCAATGCTGTCGACCTCCAGCATCGGAGCTCAAACGCCTCGGGCCGACAGGACCTGGAAGTTCGCGACGCTGGCGGTGATCGTGTTGTCGGCCGTGATCGTCGCTTTTCTAATACTCCGCCTGCCACCCGCGCCAACGGAGATCACACGACTCGCAGTGCAGCAACTGGAGTACGAAGGTCCACCGGAAAGCGAGTACATTAGAGACCTCGCGCCGGTGCTCCTGGAAAAGGCGCTTCGATCCTACGACCGCCTGCAAGTGACGCCGTACGACTCCAGCCGAAGCTTCGCGGCGACCGAGGAGCCAGCGCTCATGGCCGAACAACTCGGCGTCGACATGCTCCTCCAAGGAGAGGTTCTGGTCCACGGAGAAGATCTCGACGCGCGATTTCGAGTTTTTTCTGCGGCCGGCGAAAAGAGCTGGGAGCGCTGCTTCTCGGGAACCACAACGGAAGTGGTCGCGATACTGGATGACGTCGCCACCGCATTCGCGAACACGGTCGGTGCCCAGTCCGCAGTCTTGGAGCCGCCACCAAGTGCTCGAACGCTTCAGTTGTACCTCAAAGGAATGGCCTACCTCGAGGGGTGGGATGTCGAGCGCAATCACGAACTGGCGGAGCAAGCACTACGACAGACGATTGAGGAGGACGATCGCTTCGCGGAGGCCCACGCGGGTCTCTCCCGGGCGCTATGGAAGCAATACGAGGAAACGCGCCGGCCGGCTCTCGTCAGAGAGGCGCTCGCGGCCGCGGAGCGTGCGGCCGAACTGAACCCTGATCTTCCACAAGCTCACCTTGCCTCGGGTATCGTGCAGCTCGGCCAGGGACGAACAGCAGAATCACTCGCGTCGTTCGCCTTGGCCCAGCAGCTCGCCCCCGGCGACGATGCGGTTTGTCGTCGCATCGCGGGTGCCTACGCGAATCTGGGCAGAGACGGTGAAGCGGAAAGCATGTACCAGAGGGCCATCGACCTGAGACCCCGATACTGGGAGAATTACAACTACAAAGGCGTCTTCTATCTAGACGGACCTTCCACGGATGAACAAGCGTAAGTGTGGGCATCATTGGCTTTGTTTTTGAAGAGAGGTGTGTGTACTGCTTACATCGTGCGGGGGTTGATTTCGAGCAGGTTGAATGCTTTGTGCTGCAAGGGTGTGGGGCGAGTGATGCTGACGAAGGACAGGCCGCGGGCTTCGTTTTCGACCTGATTTTTCGTGACCGTAGCAAGATCAGAAAGAAGCGTTCTGAAACTGTGGACGGGCAACCCGTCGGGAGTCTTCTTGGTAGAAGCCTTTGCCTGGGCGGAGTCTGAAGGCGTTGCTGGGCTGACGATGGATGAGCGTTTGGCATGGGCACCGTCAGGGTCGTCGTCGTCAAACAAGATCGGGACGAGGGCTTTTCGCATGTGCCATTCCACGTAGTAGGCGAGCATGCAAAGAAAGATGTGAGCTCGAACTCGCTCAGCGTTGTAGTGATAGATGGGCCGTACTTTCAAATCCACGGTTTTGCAGCAACGAAAAGCGCGTTCAACGACTGCCAAGCCTTTGTAGGTCCTGACAGCTTCGTCTGCGGAGATGGCCTCTTCGGTGAGGCTTGTTCGGATGATATAGATGCCGTCGAGGGCCGCCTCACGCTCGATGTTTTCGTTGTCGCGCTCGAAGTCGAAGCCGTCGTCCGTAATGGTGTAGCGAAAGTGCTTGCCCATCTTGCTCCGAGCGAACACTCGACCCAATCGTATGCCGATGGTATCTTTGCCTCGCAAAGGACGTTGGTCTCGCTTCGTCGCTTTGCTAATCACTTCTAGCTTTGACTCCGTCGACACAAGCATCTCTTCTCGCTTCCGCGCCCGCTCGGTAGCAAGAAGAGGGTTGCGGCAGGCGATGAGTCGCTCACCAGGGAAGCTAGGATGATGGATCTCCGCTAGGTCGAGTTCATCGAACAGAGAAGGCTGCAGTATTCCGTCTTTTGCAAGTCGCTGAATCTGAGGGGCACGAAGTGAGCTGATCCACTCGAGACCTTCCTCCGGTCGAAGTTCCTCGCGAATCCGGGCTTCGGTGATCATCCCTCGGTCACCTACGAAGACGATACTGTCAAGCTCAAAACGTTCTCGGACTTTGCGAATTTGGCTCCCCAGTGTTGCGGGATCTCCGGTGTTGCCTTCGAACACCTCTACCCCGACCGGCCGACCATCACGCTCACACAGTAAGCCGAACACGACCTGCAACTTGTTTTTCTTGCCGTCTCTCGAGTAACCGAGCTTCGCCAGAGGGCACGACCGACCTTCTACCCAAGTCGACGTCAAGTCGTAGAGAACCAGGCTGCCCTGCTGCAGATGGCGTTTCGCCAGTTTCTTCTCTATGGCTGCTTGGCGGCTCAAAAGCCAATCCAGGGAATCATACAACTCATCCTCGTTGGTGTCTTCAACTCCAACACACTCACCCAATGACGAAGTCAAGGTCTGTTTCGATAGACCACGGGCCGTGGCCAACTTGGAGCCCGGCTCTACGATTCGCGCCACAATCATCGCCACGACGAGGTCACGCTCTCGGCGCTGGCGGCTATGGATGATTCGCTCGAGGCCAACTTTGCGCAGCGTTCCCAGCACGGCCGCAACATGTCCGTGAGGCTTGCTTCTGGTGATCTCGAACTGCTGAGCCTCACCCAAATCCACGTTGCCCTTCAGCAACTGGCGAAGAGCTTCAATTCGCGCGGGCTTCCACTTCGAGATGTTGGCGACGGTCCTCGTTTTGGGCGCACCGCTTTCGCGGATGAGAATCGCTGGGGGCGAGTTGCGGTTCGGCACCTTGGCGATGTACATGCGCCGACTATACAGGATTAAATCAGTAAAATAAACTGTTCTGTCACTATTACATGCGTACACATTACATTTCGAACCGCCGCATCTGCTTTAAACGTACGGGTTTACATGCGTCTAGCCGGCGGAAGTTCCGTCTAGACAGCGGACGTCTGGAAGAAGCCAAGATCATGTTTCGAAACGTCGTCGAGCTGCGGCCGGAGAGCGATACCGGCTACGTCAATTTGGCCATCGCCCACAGCTTTTCTCGGAGAACTCGATCAAGCCGAGCCGTTGTTGCGCGCCGCGCTCAGAATCCACCCATCCGCCCACGCTCACAGTAGCCTCGGCTTTGTCTACTACTCGCAGAAGCAATATCAGGAAGCCGCTTTCGAGTTCGAGAATGCGACCGAGCTCATCTCGGATGACGCTCTCTATTTCAGTAACCTCGGGGACGCGTACCGGCAGCTAGGACGCGCGGAAGACGCACGGGAGGCCTATGTGCGCTCCATCGAGCTCGGCGAAGCTCGACTGCGCGTCAACGCACTCGACCGAGAAGCCTCGGCAGAGCTCTCTATGGCTCTCGCCGGCGCCGGAAGATGTGAGGAGTCGCGCGAGCAGGCGGACTATTCGACGGCTGGCGAGCCGGTCAGCCCGGCGATTCACTACTACGTTGCCATCAGCTACGTACTCTGTGGCGAGCCGTCGCGCGCCGAGTCGCACATTGCCGCCGCACTCGAGGGAGGCGTGGACGTCACGACCAGCCCCGAGCTCGCGGAGCTCGGAGATTCCAGCCAAGTCCAGCCTGAGGTGCCTTGAGACGGCGCGCCAGGCTACCTCTTGACGCGTAGTCCCGGGTCGATTTTCTGACCTCGAGGATCCTTCACGGTGAATTTCCACTTGTCGCGAATCAAGCCGGGATCGATATCGGGCGTAAGATTTTCTACTTTGCTCGCGCCCGTCAAACGGTACTTGCCTCTCTCGCCACCCTTCTTCTCGGCAAAAGGGCCCCGGACTTTCTTGCCGCCCTTCTTCTTCGTCTCGAACTCTATCTCGACCTCGATACCGTTCTCTTTCAGCTCGAACGTGTGCGTGCCGTCGAACAAGACGTACGTGTTCTTGGCCTCCACGACGAGCTTGTCGTTCTTCCGTCTTATGATGACTTTGGTGTCGGAGCTGTAGTTATTGCGGGCGGCGAACGCGGCCGCGCCGAACGCGACCAAGAGCCCGGCGATGAAGAACAAGAAAGTTTCCATCCAACCACTTCCTGGGGGTCATCCTTAACACGTAGGCCCGCAGCTTGCAAGAAGAAACCGTGCTGTTCGCATAATCATTGTGGAGAGCACAGAGCGAACATTGGCACCTGGACAACGAACGGATCCATCGTCTTCAGCTCACATCAAGATGGGCTCTATCGGGTCCCAGAAGAAGGTGGAGCCGGAACCGTTAGCTATACCTTCTGTCGAATCGGGTCTGCTCGCATTCTCGTTTCCGTCCGTCATCCCAGGCGCGAATCATGTGCTCTTTTCGATGACCACCACGGAGACGGAGGTCTACGACCAGTCGAGTATCGCTATTCTAGATCTCGAGACCGGCGAGTATCGCGTGCTTTTGGAGGGAGGATTCGCTCCGCAATACGCGCCCTCCGGCCATCTGGTTTTTGCGCGTTCGGGGGGGGTCTCTTCGCGCTGCCTTTTTAACTGTCCCTCGTCAAAACTCGTGCTGCCTTGAAATCAAGGACTTACGCTCTTTCTCGCACCGCTTGAGTTCCGGGACGAAGAAGGTCAAACTCAGCTCGTACACCAGACGAGGTCTACTTCGGCCGGGAGGAGAATCTGCCAGAGCGGCTTTCCGAGCAACGCAAGAGAGCGCAGTGGGTCAGGAGCGCCGCGAATCGAGCAGCGAGTTGCCGTCGCTGCGAATCTTCACGCGCTGGCCCTGCTGTTCGGAAAATCGCCAGAACGCGAGCTCGTCGAACAACTGCTCGCAATTATCCATGAGGTCTGCGTGAGCAGCACGGTTGTATCCTTGAGTTCATGAGTGACACAGATCGATTTCAGCGGGCGATCCGGAGCATCGACGAGGCCAACGGCGAAGACCCGAACTCCGAGGTCGTCGACGGTGTGGCGCAGCCCAAAGAACTCCTGTACGGAGTGAGGATGCAGGAATGGGTCGAGAAGCTCGATTCCCGCGCTCCCGAAGCACTGCGCATCGCCGCCCGGAGCCAACACATCCGCAGGTGGGAGATTCCGCGTAGCGATTATCCGATGGACCGGAAGGGGTACCTCCGTTGGCGTACAACGCTGTACGCGTTCCATGCCCAAAAGGCGTCAGAGCTTCTTCGGGCCACGGGTTACGACGATGAGACGATCGAGCGCGTTCAGACACTGCTCCAGAAAAGAAATCTTCGCACCGACGCCGATGTGCAGACCCTCGAAGACGCCGCGGCGCTCGTCTTCCTGGTCCATCATCTCGACGATTTCCTGAAACGTGACGACATCGGAGAGGAAAAGGCCATCGACATCATCCGCAAGACGTGGAAGAAGATGACCGAGCGTGGCCACGAGGCGGCATTGGCCTTGGAGCTTTCGGCGGAGTCGACAGCGTTACTGCGGAGTCGACAGCGTTACTGAAGAAGGCGTTGACGGGCTAACCGTTGGAGCGATCCGCCGCCCCCTTGTGTCCAAAAATACGAACGAGACCAAGACCCTCGTCAACCGGGGCATTTTTGATAGACGCGTCTCCTGTGGTCCGCAAAAACAAAATCGGCCGGTCGAGCCGGCAACGGAGTTCGCTGATCGGGTCGCTCCGACGAAATCGGTCAGGACGCACGTGTCGAGTTCGCGAAGCTTACGCGGCGTTCAGACCGTAGAAACGGGGCTCGAGTGCAGACGCCTCGAAGACGTCGGAAGCGCTGCTCTGAGGGCTTCGCCCGGTCAAGCGGCGCGCGCCAACCGGTAATCGTGATGGAGCCCGCCGAGAATCGGCACGGAAACGACGCGAAATCCACTCGGAATCGTGTGCCGCGGCCAAGTGCGATCGAGAGGAAGATCGCCCCCGGGCTCAGGAACGTTGGGCCCGAGAGACGAATGCGGCCTGGCTTGATTGTAGTAGTCACGCCATTCGGCCAAAACTCGACGAAGGTGAATCTCCGAGAGCGGGATGAGATAGTCCAAACACTCTCGGCGGGTGGTGCCGATCAGTCTCTCGACATAACAATTCGCTTGCGGCGCGAATGGGGGCGTTCTCAAAACCCTGACGCCCATCGCTCGCACTGATGTTCGCAGGTCCTCAGAGAACTTTCTGTCCCGGTCCACGATCACGAAGCGATAGTCGTGCTCGCACGGGATCGCTTCTCGGAACTGCAGCGTCCATTCGGCGGTCGGATGCGTGGTCACGTTCACGTGGAGAATCTTGCGTGTTCCGACTTCCATTACGACGAAGACGTAGAGGAATTAGAACCGCGCCGTGACGACGGTCAAGAAGTCGGCGGCAATGATCGCCTTCGCATGATTTCGTACGAACGTGGCCCACCGTTGGGACGAATCCCCAGGGTAGCGACCTCCGTCATCTCGATCCGGCATGTACTTTCGCACCGTGCGCGGCGACACTCGGATGCCGAGCTTGACGAGGAGCTCATGCGCGATTCTCTCTTCGCCCCAGCTGACGTTCGCGGTCCCCATCTCGACGATCAGCTCCTTGAGCTCTTCTGGCACGGGCGGACGTCCTTTGGGTCGAGACTTCCACCGCCAAAACAAACGAAAACCTTTCCGGTGCCAGCGGATGAGCGTATCGGGCTTGACGACAACCACGTTCTTCCACTCGAACAGCCGAGCCAGGGTAGCCATCGTGAACCTCGTGGCTTTGTCGGTACGGCGAGGTGCCTGCTCACGCTCGACGAAGAATGTGAGCTGCTTTCGAAGAAAGAGATTCTCCGCGGCAAGAGCACCCTGCGAACGGCAGAGATTCCGAGCGAACGCGAGGGCGTCGAAGACAAGGGGCACGATATTCGAGAGCAATCGCAAGAGCGAGCCTTTCCACGTTCAGAATGTGACGACAGACACCCCGTCGGGCCGGTCGGCGCGAAACGGCGATTCTGGCAGGTTGAAACCGCGGAATCAACGCCGGATCGAGTTTTTGCGGAGCACAAGTATCCACGTGCGACCAGAGAATTCAAATGGATGGGGGAGCAGAAGCAGACTTTCTAAAGTGACCCACGGCAGGAGGTTCTAGTTTTTTTGCCTCTCCTGCCATTTCAGTGGATCCTCTCGAGGGTGAGACCGCCACAGTTTAGGTAGACGAGACTGATGAGAGCTTCGGCAGAGTGGAGTCCAAAGCTGCGGTGGCTCAGCAGCCGGATTTTGTTGTTCATTCCTTCGAGTCGGCCGTTGCTGAGTCTCCACGTGACCCACGCGATGACGCCATCGAAGTGGCTGCGGATCATCTTCGCCGCGCGTTTGACGGGCTCTATCCTCGAGCTCATAGCGCGCCGCAGCCATCCTCGGAGAAACTTCTTGGCCCATGTCTCGGTTTTGTAGGTGTAGAGGTCCATGAAGTCGTCGCGCAGAAGCATGGCGCGGTAGAGGCGACGATTAGCTCGCACCTGCTCGCGGAGCACCCGTTTGTCTTTCGCGCTGCGGTTGTGTTTGGCCTTGAGAAGGGGAAACTTGGTGTTCTTGAGGTTGCGTCGGGCAGTCCCTTTGAGCTCGCGCACCAGCTCGCGCCGGGTCTTATCCACGGCCTCGTTCAGATGCTTGACGATGTGGAAGCGGTCAAAGATCACCCGTGCCTGAGGAGCCTTTTTGCCGACGACAGTTATGTACGGCTCCCACATGTCCATGCTGACCGCTTCGAGCTCCGCGGCTCTTTGTGGTCCGAGCTTGCGGAAAAACCGCAGCAGCGTCTTGGCCTTGCGCTCCTTTCCCGCCCAGACGACCCGGCCGCTGAGATGGTCTATTACCACTGTTAAGTACTTGTGGCGTTTGCGGTAGCTGATCTCGTCCATCCCAATCACCCGCAATCCATCGAGCTCGCGCCGCTCATCCCGTTGCTCGGCAACCACTCGCTGGATGATCCGTCGCACCGAACGCCACGTCACTCGGAAATAGTTCGCTACGGCGCTGACGTCCGTCCTCTGTGCCAGCCACGCTACCTCTTGTTCGAAGCTCTTGGTAAAGCGGCTCCCCTTGTCGGCCCAAGGCACCTTTTCTTTGACCACGCCACAACGCCGACAAACCACTCGCCGGATCGAGTAGCGAAGATAGCTCCGGACACCGAACAGGTCCAAGTGCCGCCAGTAACGATTGTAGCGATCTTTGTTCTTGCGGACCTTTCGACCGCAAACCCCGCACAGAGGCTTCCTCCTCCGTGATACTACATCCACCACCACTCTGGCTTTGTCCGCCTGGAAGTGGAAATTTCGGACCCACAGGCCTTGCAATCCGATGAGCTTGTTGACTAACGTGGTAACGCGCATCGCGAGAACGCTCCTTTTTCTTGCCGAAAAAGGATTCTAGCGTTCTCGCCGATGCGCATCTAAACATGGCTTACCCTCTCAACCCACAGGCCTCACCAAATGCCACTGCCCCGCAGCGCGAAACGAGGCTGTGGGAAACGCCCCCACGGTCCGGATCGTTCAAGGCCTTGCTCACGACTGAGCTCTCTTCGAAGCCTGGAAGGGCGTTTTCCATAGCCTCCACTGATCGATGCCTCCCCTTCCTTATTCCAAATGAATGAATCCTTCTTGTATATATCAGGAGGGGCCTGTGGGCGCTTGTGGGAAACGCGAAGCGTTTTCCAAGCGATTGTGGAAAACGCCGCTGCTACGTTTGTACCTGCTCACAACCCATCCCTAACGCCTCTCTCTCCAGGAGTTTCCGGTGTTTTCCACAATCGCGGCAGCGTCCATAGGCCATACCCTCGCGCCCAAATCAGATCCCCAGAAACGACAGGAGAACCGTTTTTTTGACCTGACGGGATCCACTGCCACGAAAGGTCGCCATCGCCTACATGGACGAGCCAGGCGAGCCCAAGTACAGGGCGCGGTTTCTGAGCTGGAATCTTTCTCCCGAGCTTGCAGATGAGCTCTTCGTGTTCGAGGCTCCGGAAGGCGCGGTCGAGGCTGATGCTCAAGAGCGGAGACGCGGCTCGGTCCGCCACGCGAGGCCGGATGGCACTTACAATCGATCCACCCGAGGCGGCGGTAGCGTGAGCTCGACCGGCGCGAGTCGAGAGACCAGCCGGGAGGTCGAGTTCGACGACGGTCGCGTGGAATCCGTGGAGCGCGAATCGACCGCCACCGGGCGGTTTGGCGAGAGCGTCGAGCGCGAGCGAGAAATCGAGCGAGAAGGCTACGGAGTGGCCAGTTTCGAAGGCGAAGCCTCAACGAGCATCAGACGGGAGGCCGAGATCGAAGGCGCAGCCGCTCGCGGCTATTACGGTCGCCGGGGCGTGGTGGCCGATGTGGACACCAAGTACCGGGGAGAACCCGGATTGCCTGACTTGTTGAACGTCTCGAGGACACCTGATAAGCGCCGCAATTCCACGGTCGTCAGAATGCCAACGTGCTGCTAGAATTCTGAACTTCTCTCTTGGAGCGCTCTCGAGTTTATTGGTATGACGACGGCCGGTAGGTTGTGAGATCGAGAAGAGCGATCCAAATGAATTGGGCAAAATGGAGCCTAGTTCAGGGTTTGTTGGTCGTATTAGGGTTGCCTTGCACGTGGTATCTGTTCGCTGAGGTGGAGCGGCCAGCCGCGTATGTCGCCGCGTATATCGTTGTGTGGCTAGAACGCCTTCTGCTTAGAGTCGTCCAGTGGCGGAAGAACACGCACGCCGACTCGATAATCGAAAGCGAAACGCCCATTCTATACCTTCGGAGTTTCGCTGAGGATTCAAAAACTATCTCCGCAGAAAAGCAGATGATCGCCGAGGTGGATGGATTCTGTACCAGTCGTTTCGATTGGACATGGCGAAACGGGTGACGTAGACACGGCGCTTCGGTTCTCTGTCCCCGAAAAAGAATGGCATGCGAAGTTCCGATCTCTTGTGCGCAAATGCCTGTGCGTGATCGCTCAGGCCGGCGAGATAACGGGCGGCTTGAGATGGGAACTCGATTACCTAGACGTTGGGATGAGAGAGATGAGCCACCAGCTCTCGAGTCGAGCTCTCCGCCAGGCTCAGCCGTCCCGGCGGAGGTGGGGGATCGTCGATGTCCGGGACCAGTCGAAAGATGCGTCCTCGCTCTGTGCCGGTGTAGAGATCGGGAGAGTCGTGGTGGTGGTGCTCGCTCGACATCCACTCCGGGTGCTCGATGGACTCGCGGTAGTAGTCCACCAAGTAAAGAGCTCCATCCGGCCCGACGTAGAAGTACACCGGTCTGAACCAGCCGTCGGTGGAGGCCAGAAACTCGATGTTCTCGCGTCCGCGTCGGGCTACGGAGGTAGCCCCCTCCTCTGACCAGAAATCCACGTGGACGAGGTTGTGCACCGGCTCGGCGACGAAGCTTGCGCGCCGGTACTCATCGGGAAAGACGTCTCCCAAGTACCGGGTCAGCCCACAGGCCGAGGTGAACTGTCCGAACTCCGTCAACAACTCGACCCGTGGATTCTCGCTGATGGGAAAGACGCGGGCAGCGCTTCCGTGATCCGGCCCGTAGAAGTTCACTGCCGCCTTTAGCCGATCCGGGTAGCGCTGGATCAGGCTCATGACGAAAAGCCTCCCGTGCTGCCGCCCTGCATGACGACGCGGTCCGGATCGATGAGGCCCTCGGATGCGAGGTGTTCGATGCCCGCAACGAGATCGTCGACGTCTCCACCGCCCCAGTCCCCGAAGTTCAGCCATTCGTAACGTAACCCATAACGCGAGCGGTAAGGGCTATAGCGGTTCACGAGCTGGGATCAAGGGTCTGCCGGCCTGGTCCTCGGCTTCTTTTTTACGTAGTCGATCGCGTGGTCGAGTGCCTGCTTCGTGGATTCGAGGATGGTTGCGTGCGCGACGAAAACGTTCTCAGGGCCGAGCACGTCGATCAGATGGACGCGGTGCAAGAGCTCCTCCACTTCTGGAGTCGCGCCCGAGATGATGAGGAGCTTGTCCTGGCGCTTCATCGCCGCGCTCACGTTGTCTAGCGCCAGTAGCGTCGTGGAATCGAGGGCGGCCGTCCGCTTGAGCCGCAGAATCACCGCCTGCACTTTCGGACGAGAAGCCACCTTTAAGCACTTATTTTCGAGATAGTCGGCGGCGCCAAAGAACAAGGGACCCTCGACGTGGACGATCGCCACTTCGGGGCACGGCCGCTCGTCGGCGTCCGTCACCTCGCGAAACCCTTTCTTTTCGTCGTACACGAGCTCCACGACACGGGGGAGCCGCGCTCTTCTGACAAAGAGTGCGAGGGACACGCCCACGCCGACATAGATGGCGTCGGCGAGGGGCAGCAGAAGCGCCGCGGCAAACGTTGCGAGGAACGCAAGAGCGTCGGTGCGTGTTGCGGTGAGGGCCAGCTTGACGTGTTCCCAGCGGACCATCTTGACGGCGATGATCAGGAGAATCCCGGCCAGTGAGGCCACGGGTATGTATCGGGTGACAGGGCCGAGCGCGAAGACGAGCCCGGCGAGCAAGACGCCCGAGAACACGTGCGCTTTCTTGCTCGCAGCGCCCGCCTGGTACATGAGAGCGCTTCGAGTCAGCGACCCCGATACCGGAATCCCGCTGAAAAACGCGACAACGATCTTGGCCAGGCCTTGCCCAACGAACTCCCGGTCGGTGTCGATACGATCGCCGGAAAAACTCGCGACAGACTTCGCGCTCGCAAAAGCTTCGGCGAGGCCGATGAGCGACAGAGCAATCGCGCCGGACGCGAGGGTCTGGATGAGATCCCAGCTGAACGCCGGCATGCTCAGCGGTGGAAGTGAGGCCGGAATGTTACCGACGACACGGACGCCCGTCTCGCGCAGTCCGAGAAAGGCCACCGCACCCGCCGCACCGAGTATCGCCAATAGGTAAGCCGGAAGAAGCGGAGCGCCCCCGGGCGATTTCGGGCTTACCTTGGACAGAAACAGAGCCAAAAAGAACGTCCCCACTCCGAGCGCGAGGACCGTGGGATTCGTGTCAGCAATGCCCGAGACCACGTAGCCGATCTGACCGAGAACCGAGACGCTACCCTTCGACGGTAGTCCGAGAAGATTAGGGATCTGGTTGGCGACGATGAGAACGCCGGCGCCGCTGGTGAAGCCGAGGAGCACCGAGCTCGAAACGAGCTGGGTGAGGTTGCCCAGTTTGAGCAGTCCCAGAGTGAGTTGGAATAGGCCAGAGAGTAGTGTCAGGAGAAACACGATAGCCATGAAGTCTTCGCGTCCCACATAGACGGCAAGGGCGCTCGCGGCGACGATGGAGCTTGCGTTCGTGGGTCCGGTTTGGAGGTGACGCGACGAGCCTGCGAGTGAGCCCACGATCGATGCCACCATGAAAGCGTAGAGCCCGTATTGGGGCGCCACGCCAGCGAGCAGCGCGTACGCCATGCACTGCGGCAAGGCAACGAAGGCGACCGTCAGCCCGGCAAAAAGATCTTTCTGCAGCACGCCCCCGAATCAGTCCTTGAAGTCCCACTTGCTCAAGGCGTGTTTCTTCATCTTCTTTTTCGACATCATCGACTCGCAAGAGGCGTACCCATTCGACTCGTGCCAATAATCTACCCCGCGGACTTGAGTTGGGCCGGCAGGGGCTCCGCACGACGGTGAAATCTTATGGTCTCGCTCCATCTTTTCTTGCATTTTCTACCACAAAACGTCCCGAGGCCGTTCGTGGGCCGCCAGCCCCCATCCAGCCTAAGCTCCAGTGTTTGACTCAGATGGCGGGGACGTGACTCTACTTGCTTGTTTTAACGCGTTGCCACCAATTTCATCTGGGCGGAGATCTCGTTCCAACAAGATTATCTCCATGCCTCAAAAACCAGCGGTACAACGCCACACCTACCACCAAGTAGGCGAGCGCCAGGACGGCGGTCCTTGGATTTTCGACGATCCCCAGGCCCAGGAATGTCAGGGATGTCATTCTGAGCCCCGCGGCGAAAAACCGGCGAGCCCGCTTGCCGAGGCGAAATCCAGCAGCACGGAATCCCTCGGGCACTGCCTCCGCTAGTCGAGACACAGCGACAGCCTGAAGAACCTGGGTGACCAGGATCGCGAAGACGACGAAAGTCGCGAACTCCGCGATCGTCGCCCCGACCAACACAGCCCCCAGTGCCACGACAACGATGAAGACGACGCTCACCGTGTTTCGCCGAAATCTTCGCGAATCGCTCCGGCAGCACCCTGGCTCTCGCCAACGCGAGAAATATCGCGCGAGTAACCGAGAAACAACGCGTTCACGGAGGTCGCAGCCGCGGCGAGCGCCGACAACGTGACGAACTGGGCGGCCCAGCCCGGAAGCACGAGGGCAGCCGCCCGGCCTACAGGAGCCGCGGTGTCACCGAGCTCTCTCCACGGCACCACACCTACGATCGCGAGCGAGACGGCGGCGTAGATCGCGAGCACGATCCCAAAGCTGATGAAGAGCGCACGGGGAAATGCTCTGCTGGGGACGGCGGATCTCACCTCCCAGCTCGATGAGCATGGCGAATCCGGCAAAGGAGAAATAGGCAGGAATGGCCGCGGCAAAGACGGGCCCGAGACCGTTCGGTACGAACGGTCGCACGAGCGCCACATCCATCTGCACGAGGGCGGAGACACAGAATGCGATCAAAGCACACATGAACAGAACCGCTATCTCAACCTGCTGGAAGAGCTGCGCCAAACGATGGCGCGCAATCCTTATCTTCGTGTGTTCATCACCAACGGCTATTACGACATGGCAACGCCTTTCGCCGCCACGGAGTGGACCTTCGACCACCTGGGCTACGAGCCGAGCTATCGCGAACGGGTGAGCATGGGCTACTACGAAGCGGGTCACATGATGTACATCCACCCCGACATGCTTCGGAGGTTCAAGGAGGATGTCGCGAGCTTCATCGAGAGCTCGCGCAGCTCGATGGAGGCGCCGACAAGTCAGCCTTAGGCTTTCGAGACTGCTTCGCGGAGCCAACCCAGCTAGTGTCTAAGCCACTCGCGAAACGCGCGAATCAGCTCCAGACGTGGCGTGTCTCTGCTCTTCTCCAAGAACTCCAATAGATCTCGAACATTGAGGACAGGCAAAGAGATACTCTCCTCGATCTCTATGTACTCATCACCAGCGAGCTTGAACATCGCGAGCGTTTCGCCGTCGTACCGCCATATTTCCGGTACGCCGACCTGAGCGTAGATTGGGAGCTTGCGGACGGAGGCGCTTGTGATGTCAATCTCGATGACGAGATCTGGCGGAGGGTCTTTGCTCAGGTCGATCGTCCGCCGTCCAAGGACACGGTCGGCGTTAGCAATGTAGAAGCAGGAGTCGGGCTCGAAGCCTCGCTCCAAGTCATCTCGTTTGAACGTCGTGGAGCCAAAGCTCTCGACATCGATACCAAGTGCAAGCGAAGCCTCTTCGACAAAGGATGCCAAAAGCCGATTGAGCCGTTCGTGTTCCGCGGTGGGGCTCATGATTTCCAGCGTTCCACGATCGAACGTCAGTCGTGGGGCGCTCGAGTCGACGAGGTCCCCCAGAAGTTTCTCATAGGTATCCCAGCACACGCCTCGGAGAACGACGGTCTGGTCCAATGGAGTCCAAACGGTGGCCATGTCATCCCGTATCACCGACTCATGACGAATCAGCGCTTTCTCAACATGGAGAGAATACCACAGAGCCGCGCTCGGGTAACTCTCCGCCACCGTGCTGCTTACTGGCTACTGGTTGTCGGACGCCTCCATGTGGACTGCTTTCAACACTTCTCTCGTAAGGTCCCAGCGATTGAAGCCCTGCCGTCGGTAGTCCAAACCGCGACGGACGATGACGAGGTCGTGCGTCGGAACGACGATGACGTATTGCCCCCGGTTTCCGGAGGTCGAGTACGCGCTCTTGGGTACGTCTTTGCGATCGTCGGGAACGAGCCACCACTGGCCGCCGTAGAAGTTGCCGCGCCCGGCCGTCGCTGGGGCCGGCGTGCGAACGAAGTCGATCCACTCCTTCGAGAGCAGCCGCTCGTCGTTCCACATGCCAGACTGCAGGTACAAAAGCCCGAAGCGCGCGAGATCGCGCGCGTTCGTGTAGACCTGGCTGCTAAGGATGAAATCCCCGAAGCGATCCACACTCAGGAGCGTGTTCCGCATGCCGATACGATCGAGGAGCGCTCGCCGCGGAAACTCCAGGTACGTCTCCTGGTCCCCAAGAGCCCGCTTCATGGCATAGACAGCGAGCAGGGTATCGTAGTTTTCGTAATCCCAGTACGTCCCCGGCTCGCGGATCAACCCGCGATTTCTCATGCCCTGGATCGAGCTCCCCCCGGCCCAGTACGACATCCCGGAGCCAATAGCGTATTCGCGACCGGCGTTGTCCACGGTATACAAGCCGCTCGACATGTTCAGTACGTGCCGGAGCGTGATAGCCGAGCGCGGATCGCTCTCGGGCGATGAAACTTCAGGGAGAAAATCGAACCCGAGCGGCTCGTCCAACGCCATCCGGCCCTCGTCGACCAATATGCCGATGAGCGTAACGGCGATGCTCTTGGCCGTCGACCAAGTGCGGGTCCTCGTCGTGACGTCCACGCCTGGCGCGTAACGCTCGTGGATGATTTGCCCGCCCTTGACGACGAGCAAGCTGAGCGTCACTTGCTCCGGCGACTCACGGTCGAAGGCCCAGTCGGAAGCCGCCTGAAGCGCGGCGACATCCACCCCTGCCGGAAGCGGCGTGTCTTCAGTCCGATCGCCATCGGGCCACGCAATTTCTGCGGGATTGCCCGCTGGCGGCGCCATCTCGAGAATCGGCAGACTGTCGAGATCCTCGAAGGTTTGATCGGGCGCCATGATGACGCAGCCAAGCCCCTCGCGGAACGCGGCACGCATGGTCGGCGTCCCGCCGGGCGCCCCTATGGCGACGGTCTTGCGCTCCCAATCGACAACATAGTCACCCCTGTCCGGTGTCCCGACGGGGTGGCGCAAATAGGCGAGCTCCTGAGCGAATACCTGCTCGAGGGTCCGGTGGGACGTAAACAGGCCGTTGCACATGAAGATAGCCTGTTGGCCGTGTTGGATCATGTCCCGATTGAAACGCCAGTAGTCGTAGTTGTCCGCTTGCTGGCTGTTGGCGGGCGCGGGAAGAACGAGCGCGAGAGCGAAGATAAGGACGATCATCTGCTTCATGAGTACCTCCGTGAGCTCGGCAATTATTCAGCCCGAGAGGCGCGAGGTCAAGGAGATGGTACGGCATCTACGTCTCTTTCAACGACGGCGACAGCTGGCAGTCACTGCAGCTGAATCTGCCAGTGACTCCCGTAACGGACCTCCAGATCAGGGACCAAGACCTCGTGCTTTCCACCCAAGGCCTCGGCTTCGACATCCCGTCGGGCCCGCAGGGAAAAAACCCGCCGAACGGCGCGGTGATCTACGACACCCTCGCGGAGGAACTGCCGAGGACCAGGAGATGACACTCGAGATTCTCGACGCCGCCGGCAAGTTGGTCCGGACGTTCTCGAGCAAGACCCCAGACATCCGGCATGGGCGTACCCGCTCCGCGAGTACATTCCTGACGGATTCCAAGCGTGCCAGAAAAGTACGGAGTCGAGATCCCTACCTCAGCCAAGCGCGATCCGTCCCCGTCCGTAGGAAGAGTGTGGGAGAGATCAGAATCTTGAAGGTCGCATCGCTCTCGAGCAGCGTTCGCTCGATCCACTCGCGCTGCTCTTCGCCCCAGAGGGACTTGTCCGGTCCCGGCTCCATCATGTTAGGACTTCGGTAATCGCGGCCCTCGGTCAACCAGATTTGCAGGAGTTTGTTGATTCGGTGTGTGCGGTACGTCACGGGGCTCGAGCTGCTCGGATCGGCTACGGGAACTTGCTCGAGAAAGATCGCAGCACCCAGCTCCGGAGATGGTTCAGCATCGCTGGTATTGTCGCTGTCGTTATACCGGGAGTCGTGGTCGTCTTTTTCCCAGTACGTGGGGACCTCTGCGAACAAGTCGACGTACCTCGGCTGAACGAGTTGCTCGTGCCACTTTTTTCGCATCCCGGCTGCGGTCTCGGCTCGTCCTTCATACGGGATATCGTAGTAAACGTTGTCGCCGGTGGCCACGAAGAAGTCCGGCTTCGACTCGAGGATCGTCTCGAGCGCCGGGTAGCCCAAATCCTTGTCGGGACCCGTGTAGGCGCGGTTGGGAGCGTGGTGGAACCGGTGGTAGTTCATCCCCGTCACGGCGACGAAACTGACTTCGGTGGACGCCTCCGGACCGTCTAGTGTCTTGAAGGTTCGCGTGGGTCCCGTTGTCGTCCGATCCTCCGTAAGACGGTAGCCGAGGCGGTAGTAGTAGCGAGCTCCGGCATCCAATCCATCGATCTTCGCCTTGACGATGAAGTCATGCTCGGACGTCGCCCGCAGCCAACCCGTCGTCACCGAGTCCGCGAACTCCGTGGACGTCGCGACCTCGAATCGGGCGACGCCTTCCGCGCCGGGGAGATCGCCGTCGACCAACTCGTCGCCGATGGTGAGTCGGGATTGAAGGATGACGCTCTCGGTCGTGACCTCACCCGCAATCTCACCCTGACCGTTGGTGATCGGAGTCGATTCTTCTCGAGCGCAGGCTCCCACCAGAATCGCCGTGGATGCTAACGCGACAATGATCCGCTTCATCGACGTGCCTCCCAAAGGAATCCGCCAGGGATTGTACGCCATTGAGAACGGGGCGACATCCCGTCGGCCGGTTGACACGCGCCGGGCGAAAAAATTTACCTGGAACAGAGACTCTGACCAAAGCGGTTTGTCGTCGTGTGAGCATTCGAGGCCTCCAGAGGAAATGCGCGCGTCGGATAGCGAAGACGCGACATTATAGTCCGCTGCTTGTTCTTACCGCCTTCCATGCCACCGAGCGCGTATACACCCGCGGAGCTCGAGATCTTTCAAGCGGTGATTCGACACGAGACTTTGGTGAGAGTGCTCGAGTCGTCCAAGATGACGGATACGACGTTACTTCGGATCATCGACGGGCTGCTGCGCAAAGGTGTCTTCGGGGTCGCGATTGACCCGCAGGGCCAACTCGAAGAAACCTCCATCCTTACACCGCAAGAGCTTCTAGTCGCCTCGGCTGCACGTGAGGAACCCTAAACGGTTGGGCAACGTTCGAAATAGAAAAAGGCCACCCGCTCACGCGGGCGGCCCCCCTCCGGAGATGACGTTAGGCAACCTTGACGTCGATTTGACGCGGCTTCGCTTCTTCGGACTTGGGTAGGGAGAGCGTGAGAACGCCGTCCTTGTACTCGGCATCGATCTTGGTAACGTCGACCGAGCGCGCAAGGCTGAAGGACCGGCTGAAGGAGCCGTAGGAGCGCTCCGTTCGGTAGTAGCCCTCTTCCTTGGCTTCTTCCTTACGTTCTTTCTTGCCCCGGATGGTCAAAACGTTGTTCTCGACGTGCACGTCGATGTCCTCTTTCTTGATTCCGGGAAGCTCGGCGTGGATGACCACTTCACCGCCCCTGTCGAATATGTCGACAGCGGGGTTCCAGGCGTCGAGATAGTCGGCGTTGGACTCGCGGGGCAGATCAAAGAAGTGGTTGAAACGGTTGGCGAGAGCGGTGAAATCTTTCAAAAATGGGTCGCGAACTACTAGATTCATCGGGAATCCTCCTCTTTTGGACTTTCGAAACTTTCGGGACGACCTTTCTGTGGCACCTCCGTAATATACCAAGTACATACGTAGATGTCAAATTATATGCGTCTATATAAATCATGTTACTATATTATATATGATTATATTAACATCAGATATATGACACTTACCACGTGGTAAACTGTCCGCTGTTTTGGGAAGTGCTGAAAGATTAGCGAGATGGCGGGTTCCTCTGGGTTGGCTTTGTGGCCTGAGTACGCTCTATTTCGCGATCCCAACGCCTCGTCTCTATGCGTCCGGGGTGGCCGTGGCCCTAGCCGGGGAGCTCATTCGGATGTGGGCGGCGGGACACCTCGAGAAGAACAAACGGCTGGCGTCGGGCGGTCCGTACCGATGGACCCGTAACCCGCTCTATCTAGGTAGCTTGCTGGTCGGCACCGGTTTCGCTCTCGCCACTGGACGCTTTGTTCTTCTCGTTGTGGTGGCGGTTCTTTATATCGCCGTCTACGTTCCGGTCATGAGGCGCGAAGAAGCGTATTTGGGGCAGGTCTTTCCTCGCGATCATGCGGCGTTCGCCGAACGCGTCCCGTTGTTTTGGCCTCGAATTCCAAGGGGAGATGAGACGGCATTAGGCGGATTTTCCGCAGAAAGGCTTCTGCGCAATCGGGAGCATTGGACCATGCTCGGATGGCTGCTCGTGACAGGGTTTCTTGGGTGGCGGTTGTGGTAGTGGCTTGGCTTACCGATCGGCCGTCGGGACGAAGCCAGCGGGGATGACCTTCATGCGCTTGCCCATTTGTTCGTCGTAGTATCGGCGATAGAGAATGTCCCACTCTTCGCTGCCTTCGGGGATATCGCGCGCCTGGCTTTCGATCTTGTACCGGACAGCCTGGTCGATGACCTCGTCGTCCTTGAGCTCTTCCTGGATGACGCGCGCCAACTCGAGCCGGATGTCGCTATCTTCTGCAAAGAACTCGACTTCGGGCTCGCTCCGAAGGTAGTTCATCACTAGATTGGCGAGATGATTGACTTTGGCGTTGGAGAGTCGCATAGGCTAGAGGATGATCTTCCTTTCCCGAGCCAACTTTTTCTTGATCATCTTGAACATCTCGCGATATTCGACGTTCGTACGGCGCATCTCCTCCGCGTGCTCTGTGAGGATTTCGCGCACCTCGTCGTTCAGCCGATCTTCCACGAGAAGCTCCTCTGTTATGATCCCAATCAGCGACTCCATCATGTGGGCTGGATAATCGCATTCGATCAATTTCCTGTCCTGGAGCTCCCGAGTGATACGGTAAGCGATGAACTCGACTTGATTCTTGGTTAACCTCATATCCGAACAGAAGAGCTTATCACACGGCTCGACGTAACCTCAAGAAGAACTGGAGGTTTTGGTGCGTTTTTGCTTCAGCCGTTGATGTTGATGCGCTCCAGGCTGAACAGCCACTTCATGCTCGCCGTTGGCAGCGTCTGGTCCCGTGGGCGCTGACCGTGCTGTTTGCAGTGGGAGCGGCCGTCGTCGTTTGGACGAGCCGGCAGCTGCCCGCCTCTCCATCGCCGGCTCGCGTCGTTGTCGCGCTTCCGTCTGGGCAGAAACTGTCGCTGGGCGAGCAGGGCTCTGTGAATCCCATCGCACTTTCGCCCGATGGTCAGCTCTTGGTCTACGCCACGGCCCAGCGCGGAAGCAGAACGACGCGGCTTTTTCTTCGCCCGTTGGATCAGTTCATCGGTCAACCCATCGAGGGCACCGAAGGTGCGCAAGCTCCGTTCTTTTCAGCGGACGGCCGATGGATCGGTTTCCTTACCAATGAGACCCTTCAGAAGGTATCGGTGTCAGGGTGGATTGCCGGTGAAGATCTGCGACACGATGGCGCTCTTCGCGAGCGCGAGCTGGGGATCCGATGACACGATTGTCTTTTCGCACTTCACTCTTAGCCTTCACAAAGTGTCGGCGAGTGGCGGGACACCAGAGCCGCTGACGCTTCCAGACGCCGCAAACGGAGAATTTCGACACTTTGCCCCTCAGATTCTCCCCGGTGGTCGTGATGTGCTGTTTACCATCGCCTCGACCGAAGGATTTGTCACGGCGATCTTGTCCCTTGCGTCAAACGAATGGCGCACCGTGCTCCCCGATGCCGAGGGTGCCCGGTACGTCCAGGCCGGCCATCTCGTTTACGGCCAGTCAGGGGCGTTGCTTGCGGTTCCGTTTGATCTTGCCCAAATGGACACTCGAGGTTCTCCCTCTCCTCTCCTCGAGCGGGTGTCGCATCTCGCTGGGCTGGGTAGTGCCCATTTTGCAGTCTCGGACACCGGAACACTCGTGTACCCGCCGGTAGATGCTGGCGCGGCGAACACAACGCTGGTATGGGTCGATCGACAGGGACGGGCGACACCTATCGTCGACGACCCTGGCCCTCACAGTAATCCTCGTTTATCGCCTGACGGCCGTCAGATCGCTGTTCCCGTTGGGCCCGACATCTGGATCTTCGATGTTGGGAGCGGCACACGCAGGCGGTTAACCTGAAGTTCCTTGGTCGAATGAACCCACTGACAGTGTGAATCCCCAATGATTACGCGTCTTTAGGGACGCCGAGAGGCTAATTTTGGGATGCAATATGTAGGCATGTCTAAAGCCTTTTATGGTTTGATATATATTGATACATAGGCTATTATGGTGGGCATGCATATCCACATCATCCCCAATCGCAACTCTACCCCCGCGGTCCTGCTGCGTGAGTCCTATCGGGTGGGCGGAAACGTCCGCAAGCGCACGCTCGCTAACTTGTCCAAATTGCCCATGGACGCAGTCGACGCCATCCGACGCATTCTCAAAGGGGAAAAGCTCGTCTCGGTTGAAGTCGCCTTCAAAATCGTCGAGAACGGCTCCCGGCACCATGGCCACGTCGACGCGGTGCTCAGCGCCATGAGACAGCTCGGTTTCGAAAAGCTCGTTGGTTCTCGACACTCACCAGAGCGGGATTTGGTCGTGGCCATGGTAGTCGCCCGGATCCTCGAACCGCAGTCGAAGCTGGCGACTAGCCAGTGGTGGCACACAACCACACTGCCCGAAATCCTGGGGGTGAGCGATGCCCGCGAAGACGATCTCTATGCCGCCATGGACTGGGTTCTCAAACGCCAGGAGGTCATCGAAAAAAAACTCGCGGCGCGCCATCTCCAAAACGACGGCCTGGCGCTCTATGACCTAACCTCAAGCTACTTCGAGGGTGTGAGTTGTCCGATCGCCCGCCTCGGATACGACCGTGACGGCAAGAAAGGCAAGCTGCAGATCAACTACGGTCTGCTGACCAACGAACGCGGCATCCCCGTGTCGGTATCGGTCTTTGAGGGCAACACGGGCGATCCCAAAACGCTGTTGCCTCAGGTAGAAAAGGTGCAAGAGCGCTTCGGCATCGAGCAGTTTGTGATGGTGGGTGACCGCGGAATGATCACCCAGACCCAGATCGACGAGTTGCGGGAGATGGACGGTGTCGACTGGATTACCGCTCTGCGTCCCGAACCGATTCGCAAGCTCATCAACGATGGGGTGCTCCAGATGGGGCTATTCGACGAGCGGAATCTGTTTGAGGTGACGCACCCGGATTTTCCCAACGAGAGGCTGGTCGCTTGTCGGCCACCGAAGGTACTCTTCGAGGTGCCGTACACCGGTTTGGATCGTGGCGGGATCGGCTACGATGTCGCGCCTGACGGCCAGCCTTTCGTGATGCTCCAGTTCCCGGAGGCGACGTCTTCGCATATTAATGTCGTCCTCAACTGGTTCCAAGAACTCGAACGCCTCGTCCCGAGGGTCAACTAGCCATGCCCCTCTCCCCAGGAACCAAACTCGGCCAGTACGAAGTCGTCGAGTCCATTGGTGCAGGTGGAATGGGAGAAGTCTATCGAGCCCGCGATACCAAACTCGGACGCGACGTTGCCATCAAAGTCTTGCCCGAGGAGTTCGCACGAGACAAAGAACGCTTGGGCCGCTTTGAGAGAGAAGCCCGGCTGCTCACCCAAGTCAATCACTCGAACATCGCCACACTCCATGGGCTTGAGGAGCACGACGGGCAGAAGTTCATCGTCATGGAGTTGGTGGAAGGCGAGACCTTGACGGAGCGAATCTCGAAGGGTCCCATTCCAATCGACGAAGCGATCCCGCTGTTCATTCAAATCGCCGAGGGACTGGAAGCCGCGCACGAAAAGGGAATCATCCATCGGGACTTGAAACCGGCGAATCGCTTCCCCACGGACTGGGTCGGCGATACCATCGTTCTCGTCGCGCTAAACCCGTCGACCAGCGAGGATGTCGAGCTCCTCACGCTCGACGCACCGGACGCAATCCGGCCAATCGCCAACCGACCTTTCAATGAAAGCGCAGCCGACCTCTCACCGGACGGCCGACGGGCCGCCTACCGGTCCGGCAAAACGGGCATATCGGAGGTCTACGTGCAGAGCCTCGAGCGGATCGCTGACACGGCGGAGTATCAAATCTCTGTGAACGGCGGAGGGCTCCCGGTGTGGTCCGCCGACGGCAACGAGCTTTTCTTCGTCGGAACCGAAGGCGGCCAACGGATGATGGTGGTGAGTATCCTGCAAACGTCGCCGTTTCAAGCTTCGGCACCGAAGGTTCTGTTCCGTAACGATGGTTCCTTCCAGTGGGGCGCGGCCCTGGGCATCCGCGAGTTCGACGTCACACCCGACGGGCAACGGTTCTTGATGCTACAGCGCGACGCCCCCGCGACCACCACCGAAGTCCACATCGTGCTCAACTGGCTCCAAGAGCTCGAGCGTCTCGTGCCAACGGACCAATAGCCATGCCCCTCCAACCCGGCACCCGCCTCGGCAACTACGAAGTCCTTTCCGCGTTGGGTTCAGGCGGTATGGGAGAAGTGTACGAGGCCAAGGATCTTTAAGCTCGGCAGGGATGTTGCTATCAAAGTCCTCTCCATGGAGGTGAGCATCATGAGGAGACAAATCGGCCTAATGACTTTTATCTTTGCTGCCACGGTTGCCTTTGTCGCAGCGCAAGACGACGGCAGCTCCTGCGCATACAAGTCCTGGTTGGGCCGTCATGAAGAGATGGAGAATCTCCTCAGAACAGCGGAGATCGAGGGTTTCGAGCCCATCGGCCAGGGGGTAACCAACCCTTGGAGAATCACGCTCAGGAATGGCGACGAGAAGTTCCGCGCAGCCTATAAGCCGATCAAGTCGGGCCGCTACCATGGGTACTGGGAGAGCTATACGGCCGAGGTTGCCGCTTACGAGTTGGATAAGATGCTCGGTCTCAACATGGTTCCCCCCACGGTGGTGAGGCGTATCAAGAGAGTACGCGTCGATATTGACAAAGGTTCGCTTCAATTATGGGCCGAGGACAGCAATCTCTACCGGGACGCCCAAGACAAGACTCCGAGAACACCAAGCTGGAATCACGAGCTTTCCCGTATGAAGATGTTCGATGTCCTCATCAACAACGAGGACCGAAACGCGCAGAATTTCATGGTGGACCCACACTTCCATATCATTCTCATTGACCACTCCCGTGCGTTCACTACCGGGACAATGATATGAAGAAGCCGAAGAAGCTTCCGGTACAGTTCGATCGAAAACTAGCCGAGAAGCTGAAAGGGCTCAACCGGGAGCGTCTGGATGCCCAACTTGGATCCGTTGAGTTCGAGGATGGCAGTATGAAACTGCTGAGTGGGGGCCAGATCAAAGCGGTACTGAAAAGGCGGGATGCGTTACTCGCACATCTTCAGAAACTGATCGAAGAAAGAGGCGAGGCCATGGTGCTGTTCAACTACGACGACTTTCCTCGCTTAGAGCGATGAATCTGCAAGCAGGGGCGCAACTAGGTAGCTACGAGATCGTTTCCCCGCTCGGCGCAGGCGGCATGGGAGAGGTCTACAAGGCCAAGGACCTCAAACTGGGTCGAGACGTCGCGATCAAAGTCCTCCCCCAAGAGATGGCCTCGGACTCCAGCCGTCTCCGTCGATTCGAGCAAGAAGCCCGTGCGGCCTCGGCCTTGAACCACCCCAACATCGTCACGATCTACGAGATCGGTGAACACGAGGGTACTCCGTTCATTGCGATGGAGTATGTGAAGGGCCGGACGCTTCGGAGATTCTCGCAGACGGTCGGCTCCCTAACGATAAGCTCATACGCTACGCGACGCAGATGGCGGAGGGATTGGCGAAGGCGCATCAGGCAGAGATTGTTCATCGAGATCTGAAACCCGAGAACATCATCATCAGTGACGATGGTTATGTGAAGATTCTCGACTTTGGGCTTGCCAAGCTCTTGCCCGCCGGCGACATTGGCTCGGAGCTTTCGACTCTGGTGCAAGAGACAACTCCAGGCACGATTCTCGGTACGGTCGGTTATATGTCTCCGGAACAAGCGAAGGGCGAGGCCGCAGATTTCCGTTCTGACCAGTTCTCATTCGGAGCCATCGTCTACGAGATGGCCACCGGGAAGAGAGCCTTCGTGCGAGACTCCACGACACAGACGCTCACCGCCATCATCGAGGCCGAGCCCGATCCCCTAACCAGCGCCAGTCCGAATGTATCAGCCAGCGCCGCCAGGGTCATTGACCGCTGCCTCTCTGAGGACCCAGCGGAGCGATATGACTCGACGGGGGACATCGCGAAGGACCTTCCCTGGAAGGAGCCCACACGGCGTCATCAAAGAGCTGCGGTTTGGGCGGGTGGCGCGATGGCCATCATCCTCTTGATGATCCTTGCCTTTATCGTCCCGGACGTTCGTGAGTGGGTCCTCGGTGAGTCGCAGGGACCGAAGATGGAATCCATCGCGGTGCTGCCACTCGAGAATCTTTCCGGCGACGCCGAGCAGGAGTACTTCGTGGATGGCATGACGGAAGCCTTGATGACCGGCCTGGCGAAGATCGGGGCTTTGAACCCTAATCGCAAATAAACGTCACCGTGTCTGAGGTCTTTGGCCCCGTGAATAGCACCTTTTCCAGGTTCTGCATACACCGTGCAGAATCACCTATAGTGGCGGCGAGTGGGTGCCCCAGCACGAGCTTCTCGCCTGCGCCCAGTGCGGCTGTTTCGCGTTTTCGTGCTTCGAAGATTTTGCGATTAGGGTGAAGATTTATTTGATTCGCGCAAGGTTGAATGAGGCCGCGGACTTTCTAGGCGAACCCGGGAGAACTCTGGAAAATTGGGTTACGTCCTTAGTCAACGAGAAGGACCTTAAAGACGCCGCGGCGAAGCTCGCGAGCTACGTCGCCGGGCAATCAGCTGTACCGAAGATCGTTCCGGTAAGGCGTGCGGCCGGCGGGGACGCGAAGCGTTTTCGGACAGTTTTCGGACAATTGCCAGAAACAGCTTCGACGCTATCGCCGCAAGTCATTGAAAATTATGGCGGGGCCGACGAGACTCGAACTCGCGACCTCCGGCGTGACAGGCCGGCGTTCTAACCAACTGAACTACGACCCCGCTAGGTCGTGGGCGTTTACAACATCAAAGAAGCGGCCCGGCCAGCCTGACCGGCCCACGGAAACAGTTGAGTATAGCGACGTCAACTTTGGCTGTCAACGGATCCTGAAGGGTCATCCAGCAGGATGAACTCCCACCCCTCGATCTTGCCATCCCGCATGCGGTAGAGCGTCACGCCGGACGCATACTGCATCCCTTCTCGCTTGCCGGTGTCCCCACCACGGCCGCGGTTGATGGAATCGCGCCTCGAAGCGGCGGTCGCCCAGCAGGATTTCCTCCCGGGCGTGGCCATGGCCTCCGAGCGCGAGCGGGTAGTTGCGGTCCACGAAGCGCTCGAGCACTTCGGCGTAGTTCGAGACATGTGGCGGTACTGCTCGCGGCCATCGATCTCGATGAGACTTCCGCCGTCCGGGTAGTAGCCCCACCCGTGGAGCACCGCCGAAAAGAGCGGGATGTGATTGAACGTGATGATCGGTGTCTCGGCGGGCACCATCGAAAGGTCTTCGTCGAGCCAGATCATTTGGGTCGCGTCGACGTGCGCGTAGTACCACTTGTCCGCGATGTCGATGGTATCGAGCGCGACAAAATGCACGCCGCCATAGTTGAATGAATAGTAAGTCGGGCCCGAGGAACCTTCGGTACATGGCCTTCCCGTAGAGCGGGTGGTCTTCGCTCACGCCTGAGAGGTGTCGCTCGATGCCAAAGTTCTCGTGGTTGCCCGGAACGACCCAGACAGGAACCGGAAAGCGTCCTTCTCCTCGCGAAACAGATCGTAGCGTTCGAGCGCTGTCTCTTCGGGAACACGCAAGGCATCGCGGATGAGGTCGCCTGTGAATGACGAAGTCCACCCCGCGCGCTTCGGTCAGTTCTCTCAAGAGGCGAATCCGGGGCAGGCTCTCCTCATCGAGATGCGTGTCCGAGGCGTGGATGAAGCTGAACGTGCGTGAGCTCGGCGTTTTTTCCAATCGAAAATTAACGAGCCACTCGAAGGGATCGGCTGGGACACGGCGCCAATGTGCGCGGACGGCGCGGTAGCCGTCCGGCTCGACCGCGACCTCGTAGATACCGCCACCATCGGTCTGAGCGCAGTCCGATCGGCTGCAGACGACGACGCCAGCGAGGCCGGGCTCACCGGGTCCTCTTCGGCCGTCGCCGTCGGTGTCCTCGAAGACGACACCGGCCAACGCACCGGCAACTTCGGACTGTGCGATTGCGAAACTTGGTAAAGTTAGGAAAATGAGTAGCAACGCCTAATCGAGGCTGCCGCGCTCCAGGAAGCGACGCAGCCAGATTTGGTCCAAGCGGCGCTCACGATGGAGACCGATCCAGATCTGGGGTTGATTCTCCTCGGCAACAAGATAAATGGCAAGGTCGAGGTCGAGCCCGAGCCCGTCCCCCGCGTACTCCTCGTCGCACCGGATAACGAGGCACGGCAAGTCCTGTGGCGCCATCTAGAAGAGTCTGAGATCGAGGTCGTCGCCGCACCGAATATGGAAGAGGCACTCACCTGCGCGCGCCTCGCTCCGCCGCAACTGATTATCTGCGAGATGAAGCCCGATGGCGCCCTCTCTGGTTTGGAGCTCGTGCATAAAATCCGCGACGCGCCCGCGCTCATCGCCACCCCAATCGTCCTTCTCGCCGACGCTTCCGGTGATCCGCAACTAGGCCCCGCTGTCGGCGCTGCCGATGTCTGTCTCCGCCGCCCGTTCGAGCCAGAAGAGCTCGTCCACCGCGCCAAGCAGCTACTGGAAGACGGACGTCAAGACCATTCCGGCGAGCTCGGCGGTAACTTTGGCGTCTTCAAAAATACCGACATCCTGCAAATGCTAGAGGCCAACCAAGCAACAGGAGTTCCCCACATCGACGGCGAGCGCCACGGCGAGATCCACATGCACGTAGGCCACATTTGCGGAAGCTTCTCCGGCGACCTCACCGACGAAGCCGCCGCCCTCCACCTAATACCAGTAAAGTGGGGCCGCTTCCACTTCGTCTCAACCGGCGTCCCCTACAACATAGAACAATCCCGCTCCACCACCCAACTAATGCTCCTAGCCCTACAACGCCACGACGAAAGCCTCTAACCGGCTGTTGAAACTGCAACCCGTCGATGTGTAAGAACAGGAGAGGTGGGATGTGTGGAGATGTGGAGACAAGAGCTAAACATTCTCTTATCCCCCTATCCCCTCCTATCCCCACATCTCCTTGCCTTAATCTTCGCGCGACGAGTAGCCCGAGAAGCGCTCCAAGATCACCTCAATCAGATCTCGCGTCGAGTGGTTTTTTGGGTCGCCGACGATGCGGGTCTCGCCTCCGAGCCGGATCATGATATCCCGCTCGGGCACCGTCTCTTCCGTGTAGTCCGTGCCTTTACAGTGCACGTTCGGCCGTAGCCGATCGAGAAGGGTCGCGACGTTGTCTTCGTCGAACACGACCACCAGGTCCACGACTTCGAGCGCCGCCACGAGCTCGGCACGCTCGGACGCCTGCAGGATGGGACGTCCCTCGCCTTTGAGACGCCGCGTCGCAGAATCTCCGTTGACACCCACGACGAGAAAATCACCCTCCCCGCGCGCGCCTTCCAGGTAGCGAACATGTCCGACATGTATCAAATCGAAGTGACCGTTCGCGAGCACGACACGCTTTTTCGCGTCTTTCGCCAGGGCGGTGGCCGCCGCCGCCTCGTCCAAACTCACGACGCGACCCATCTCGACGCGTCTCAGCTTTCACCCGCACGCACGGCATCGGCGAGCTCTTGGCAGGACACGGTGGCCGTTCCGCGCTTCATCACGACGATACCGCCCGCATAGTTGGCCAGCATCGCAGCCTCGGTAAAGGATGCGCCCGCGCCGAGCGCGAGCGTATAGGCGCTGATAACAGTGTCTCCGGCTCCCGTCACATCGGCGATCGCGTCGGTCCCGAATATCGGGATGTGCCGCGTCGGGCGGCGCCGCTCGAATAGCGCCATACCGTCTTTGCCACGGGTCATGAGAAGCGACTCGGCCCGGAGCTTCTTCAAGAGGCGTCGCCCCGAGCGCTCGAGCGTGGCCGCGTCGTGCCCGATGCGAACCTCGAGAGCGGCTTCGACTTCGGGCTCGTTCGGCGTCGCCGACGTGAAGCCGGTATAGGAAAGGATGGAATAACGCGAATCGAGCACGGCCGGTTTGCGCATCGACGCCGCGCGGCGGGCAAGCGCGTTGCCGAATTCCGGCGTAATGAGCCCGTAGTCGTAATCCGAGACCATGACGACATCGGCCTTGGGAAGAAATTTCTTCAGCGCGCTGTCGAGGTGCCGAGCGATATCTTTGGTCGGTCTCACACGGGTCTTGCGATCGATGCGTACCACTTGCTGTTTGGCGGCGTGAATGCCCCCCGCGAGGATGCGCGTCTTCACCGGTGTACGATAAGCGCCGTCACGGCGCACCGCTGACACGTCCACGTTCACGTTCGCTTTTCGGAGCGAAGCCAAAACCTCGCGGCCCGCCTGGTCTTTTCCGACGATCCCGACAGCGATCGCGCGCCCGCCCAGAGCAGCTACGTTGTTGACAGCGTTGCCGCCTCCGCCGGGCACGACGCGCGTATCGTCATAGTCGAGAATCAATACCGGAGCCTCGCGGCTGACGCGCGAAATCTGTCCATAGATATATTCGTCCGCGACGAGGTCGACGAAGCACAAGACCCGCACTTTGGCGAGGCCATCGATGAGCGCAAGAAGCCGGTCTCTCACTCGACACTCCCCCAGAAGATGTCACACACCGCGCGATAGACGTTCTCGCCGACGAGGTCCGGCTGGCGCCCCCAACGCGCGCCTTCATATTCGAGGCTTCCTTTGCCGAAACCGGTCTTGACGAACGCGCTACGGGTGCCGGCGGTCCATCCCGCCTGCATATCGGCGATCGTGTCCCCAACCATCCATGATTGCGACAAATCGATATCGAGCTCGCCCTGTGCCTGAAGCAACATTCCGGGCTTGGGTTTGCGGCAGGCGCAATTATCACCCGGTTTGTGCGGACAGTAATAAATACCATCGAATTCCGTACCCGCCTCCTCGAGTGTCGCTTGAAACCCGCCATGGATCTCTTCGACGAGCTCCGCTGGGTAGAACCCACGCCCCACGCCCGACTGGTTGGTCACGAGCACGGCGAGGAAACCCTCGTCCCGGATCAGCCGAACCGTGTCCACAGCAAAGGGGTAAGGACGGAAACGGTCGCGGTGATTGACGTAGCCCAGCGACTCGTTGAGGGTTCCGTCGCGATCGAGAAAGATGGCCGGCTTCTCGCTCATGACGACACCAGCGCGGCCGCTTCGTCGTAGACGCGCTCGGGCGTCACCCGCTCCATGCAGCGATGGTCGATCGGGCAATCGCGGTAGAGGCACGGGCTGCAATGGACCGGCTCACGCACGACGCGCGCGATGGAGCTATACGGTCCTGTCTCGCGTGCATCGGTCGGGCCGAAGACGGCAACCGTAGGAACACCGAGGGCCGCCGCCAAGTGCATCGGACCGGAATCATTCGTGAGAAAAACGGAGAGCTCCGAAAGGACACCCATGAGCTCGCCGAGGGACGTCTTTCCTTGCAGCATCAGAACTCGTTCCTTGGGAAGCCCGGCTTGAACTTCTTCCGCCAAAACGCCCTCCGTGACACCGCCGAGAACGACGACTTGCCCGTCCCGCGTCTCGGCGAGCTTCGACGCCACTTCCGCGTAACGCGAAGCCCGCCACACTTTCGCGCGGCTATTCGTGGCTCCGGGATGCACACCGATGAGCGGTCCGCCTTTGAAACCTTCCCGTTCGAGAAGTGCGCAGCCCGCGCGACGCATCTCCTCAGTAGCTTGGAGGCTCAAGTCGGGCTCGGCAAGATCGAGCCCGAGACCACCGAGCAGGTCGAGATAGAAATGAGCTTGATGGCGTCCGAACGGGCGCGGCGCGGGCGGCACGCCTTTCGTCAGAAACACGCCTCGGCTCTCGGTCGCGTAGCCCCAGCGCTCGGGAATACCGGCTGCATAGACCAAGAAAGCCGCGCGGAACGCGTTCGGAAACAAGATCGAGACGTCGAAGCCCTCGAGGCGCACGCGGCGCGCGGCACGGAGAAAGCCGGAACCCCCGCGATCGGCTCCGTGCGGATCATAGAGGATGGTCTCATCGAAGACGTCGCAGCCCGCATAGAGCTCTTGCACCCAAGGACGGGTGAGCACGACGAGCCGTGCATTCGGATGAGCTTTGCGCACGGCGCGCATCGCGCCGAGCGACATGACGGAATCGCCAATCCAGCTCGGCGCAAAGATGAGTATCGAATCTATTTTCATTGGAGCTCGGCCGCCACTATATCGTCCATCGCCGCGTCTGGCGCATCTGGCGCATCTAGAGGCCTCGCTTCCTGGGGCGGGCGAGTTCTCCAGCGGCGGTGCATCCACATCCAACATTC
This sequence comes from Candidatus Marinacidobacterales bacterium, assembly GCA_965197495.1. GTDB lineage: Bacteria > Acidobacteriota > Vicinamibacteria > Marinacidobacterales > SMYC01 > SMYC01. Next base: position 5,071,664 of record OZ240210.1, on the reverse strand, counting down.
GGGATGCGCGCGAATGTAAGTCTCCTGCACGCGCGCGAGCTCTTGCGTGATCTTCAGAATCGCCCTATCCCGATCCATTTTCCGATAAGGCTCACAGGCGATCGGCTCTTCGTACACAGCGCGGTAGCGGCCATCGGGAAGCAGGTAGCAAAAAGCCGGTACGAGCACGGCCCCCGTCTTCAAAGCGAACCAGGCCGGCACCGGAGTGGTGGCTGCTTTCTGGCCGAAGAAATCGATGAATACCGCATCTTCGGGACGCACGTTTTGATCGATGACGAGCGCTATCGTCTCACCGTCCCTCAGAAGCCGCCGCAATTCGCTGAGCGCTCCCTCTTTGTAGACGACCGTATTCCCGGATATCCCGCGCACGTTCTCGAGCCATTGGTTGAGAAAGCGATTGCTTTGGACGCGCGCCAAAACGTTAATCCGGCCGAGCTTGAAACCATGCGCGATGCCGTGCATCTCCCAATTGCCGAAATGGCCCGTCGTGAGGATGACACCTTTGCCCAGCGCCTGGGCGCGCTCGAACCTCTCGACGCCTTCGAGCTCGACGAGCCGGTCCATTTGCGCAGGAGTTGGTCGGCCAAGCGAGATGAGCTCGAAGAGCATCGAGCCGAAGTGCCGGTAGGCGCCGCGCGCGATCTCACGCTTCTCGCCGTGGCTTTTCTCACTTCCGAAGGCCAAATCGACATGGCCGATGGTCGATTTTCGGTGCCTCCCATCGAGCGTGAAGACGAGGCTCCCCGCCGCGCGTCCCCACGCCAGCTGCGCCCGGCGCGGCAAAAAACGCATCACCACGGAAAGCGCGCGCGCCAGTAAGTACTCGAGACGGTGCTTCATACGAAAACCAAACCGCACATGATACACCGAAACATCGTCGTCAACCTCAATATGGCCAATATGGCCAATATGGCCAACATGGTCAGCGAGGTCAGCGAGGGCACGGCGTCCAAGAGCGCGCCGAGCGCGGAGGCGTCCAGGATTTCGCTCTCGATGTCGATGCGATAGATCGGGAGTGTGGCGGCCTCGCCTTCTTCTAGCTTCACGGCGTCTTTTCCCGTCACCAGAAGCGCCCGGGCGCCCTTGCCGCTCGCACCAGCCGCGATCGCTTCGAGCTCCGACGCGCTCCACGGATGGTGGTCTCGACGCCTCTCGAACAAAACGACGTCGGCGTCGAGACTCTCTCGAACTCTCTCCGGCCGCGCGACGGCGACGGCCAGCGCCACCGGCTCGCCGCGAAACGCATCGGCCCCCAGCTGCGGCTGGTCAGTGCCATCGAGCCGGGAAAACCCGACCACGCGAGTGACAGAGCGCAGAACCGGCTTGTCGAAGCGCGTGGGAGGGCGGCAGCCCTCACGATAACCGGTGAGTACGATTGCATGCGCTCGCGACAGGTTCGCGACAGGCTCGCGCAGACGACCCGCGGGTAAAAGACGCAGGTTCGGGTCACCACAATCCAAACACACGATATCCAGATCGCGGTGTAGCCGCCGGTGTTGGAACCCGTCGTCGAGCACGAGAACATGTGGCCCGAGCCTTTCGATCAAAGTACGGCCCGCTTGGTAGCGGTCGGCGCCCACCGCCACCACGAGACCGTCGACCTTACGCGCGAGCTCGACCGGCTCGTCGCCGCTATCCCGAGCGCTCGCGAGCACGCTTTGTCCATCCGAGACGAGAACGAACGGCGCACTCCCCTCCCGTCCATAACCTCGAGAAAGCACGGCGACGGGAATCTTTCGCGACAAGAAGTGCCGCGAGACAACTTCCACGAACGGTGTCTTGCCGCTCCCACCCACCGTGAGGTTGCCAACACTCACGACAGGAACGCCGAGCTTTTTCGGCTCGACGCGATCGTAATAGCGGTTACGGAGAGAGACACCCGCGGCGTAAATCCATGAGAGCGGCGCAAGCGCTTTCATGCAAGGAGCTCTTTCAAGACGGTGACCGTACGCTCGGAGGCGCCGCGTTTCTCTTCGACGACACGCCGTGCGCGCTCGCCGAGGGTGCGCCCTTTATCTGGGCTTTCGATCAACTTTCGCAGCGCGGCCTCGAGCGCTGCAGCATCTTCGACCTGGACGACGGCTTCCGCTTCTAGAAACGCGCGCGCGATGTCGGCGAAATTTTGCATATGCGGTCCGAACAAAACCGGCTTGCCCTCGGACGCGGGCTCGATGATGTTATGGCCTCCCTGGTCGGCGAGGCTCCCCCCGACAAAAACATAATCGGCTTCTCGGTAGAGTGAGGCGAGCTCTCCGAGCGTATCGAGAATCAGTACGTCGGCGGCACGGGCCGCCATGGCCAGAGGCGTTGAGCGGCGAGCGACACGCAGATCGCGGTCACGAGCGAGCTCGTAAACTTCGTCGAAACGCGGAGCATGGCGCGGTGCGATCACGAGGAAGAGATCGGGATAGTCCTCTCGAAGGGATTCGAAAATAGATAGGAGCGCCGCCTCTTCGTCGGCGAGCGTGCTCCCTCCCACGAGAATCCGCCGCCCTTCGGGAAAGACGCGACCGTCGCGCGGCGGCGCTTGGGGTAGTCCGTCGAACTTCAAGCTTCCCGTCAGTTTGATCTTGCCGGCCGGGGCGCCGAGTGCTGCGATGCGTTCGGCGTAGAGCTCGTCCTGCATGCAGAAGAGGTCCACCTGCTCGAGATAGTGCTTCATGACGCCGGCGATGGCCTGATAACACGGGAAGGACCCGTCAGAGATGCGGCCGTTCGCGACCATCGTGACCGCCCCGGCCCGACGCGACTCGCGGAGCAAGTGCGGCCAGAGCTCGGTCTCCATGACGACGAGGGCGCGCGGGCGCATCTTGGCGACGACGCGGCGCACGAGAAACGCGAGGTCGAACGGGCAGTAGAAGACGGCGTCCACCCCCGCGAGCTTGTCGGCAGCGACTTGACGCCCGGTAACCGTGATGACCGAGACGACGACCGGTGTGTCGGGAAACGCTTTCTTGAGCGACGGCAGCAGGGTCGCGACCGCCAGCACCTCGCCAACCGAGACCGCGTGGATCCAAATCGAAGGCTCTTTCGGTGCCACGAGCTCAGTAAGTCCGAAGCGCTCCCGAAAACTCGAAGCGTAGCCTTTTTCGCGAAGGCTCCGATACAGCAGGTACGGGAGGCCAACGACAAGGAGCCCCGAGAAGAGGACGCTATAAAGATGATACATCAAAGGTCGGTGAGAACTATACGGAATCAACTGAAAACAAGCAAGTTACGGCACGCGTTGACACCTCGCGGGGGCGCGACCTATACTCTCGCTCACTGACTGCGGGTTCCCCCGATAGGCATGGCTTGCAGGACGCGAGCCCGGCAATTTCTCGATATCTAGGAGCGCTGGATGGCAATCAAGGTAGGCATCAACGGGTTCGGCCGCATCGGGCGGAACGTTTTTCGTGCGGCGATGGGTGACAGCGAGATCGACATCGTCGCCGCCAACGACATCACGGACGCAGCGACCCTCGCGCATCTTCTCAAATACGACTCCGTTCTCGGTAATCTCGAACAAGACGTGAGCGCGGATGGCAACACCATCACTGGGGGCGGCGAGAGCTTCAAAGTCCTCAAGGAACGCGACCCGGCAAACCTCCCATGGAAGGACCTCGGCGTAGACATCGTCATCGAGTCTACCGGGCTTTTCACCAAGCGCGAAGACGCTTCGAAACACCTCGACGCCGGCGCCAAGAAGGTCATCATCTCGGCTCCGGCAAAAAATGAAGACTTCACCGTCGTCATGGGCGTCAACCATGACAAATACGAACCGTCGCAGCATCACATTATCTCGAACGCGTCGTGCACGACGAACTGCCTCGCGCCGCTCGTGAAGGTACTACACGAGTCTTTTGGCCTCGCCAAAGGGATCATGACGACGATCCACTCTTACACGAACGACCAGAAGCTCCTCGACCTTCCTCACAAGGATCTGCGCCGCGCTCGGGCCGCCGCGCTCTCGATGATCCCGACGAGCACGGGCGCCGCTGTCGCCGTCACAACCGTGCTGCCGGAGCTCAAAGGCCGGCTCGACGGCATTTCCGTTCGAGTGCCGACACCGAACGTATCGCTCACCGACCTGACCGCCGTCTTGGAGAAGGACGCCTCGGTGGCAGACGTGAACGACGCTCTGAAAAGCGCCGCCAATGGAAAGCTAAAGGGCATTCTCGAATACTCGGAGGCGCCTCTCGTCTCGGCCGATTTCCGCGGCAACCCGAGCTCGTCCATTATCGATGCGCCGTTCACGAAGGTCGTCTCGAACAACGTGGTCAAAGTGCTTTCATGGTACGACAACGAGTGGGGCTTCTCCTGCCGAGTCAAAGATTTGATCCACTACATCGCTGAGAAAGGCCTCTAGCTCCGGCATTCACGAGCGCCCATCGCACGATGGCCGACGTCAAGCTGCTCTATATCGAGGACGACCCAGAACAACGCCAGCAGATGGCCGCGAGCCTCGAGGAAAGAGGCTTCGCTGTCGCGACCGCCTCCTCCGGTAAGGAAGGGCTCGAGCTTCTCGTCTCCGACAAGCCCGCGCTCATCCTCTGCGATCTCAACATGCCAGAGATGGACGGGCTCGCCGTTCTCGAGCGCGTTCAAAAACTGGATCCCGATCTTCCGTTCGTTCTTTTGACGGCACATCCGTCCGTTCCGCTCGCCGTACAAGCGGTCATGCAAGGAGCGCAACGGTTTCTCGTCAAGCCGGTCAGCGTGAACGAGATGGAGATCACCATCCACCAAGCTCTCGAGTTCGCAAAGCTTCGGCGCTGGCAGCGCCAAGCTGAAGAGCAGCTCACCCGTCTCGTCGAGTCAGCGCCCGTTCCTTACATCATCACCCGGAAATCGGACGGCGAGATTCTCTATGCGAACCGCCATCTTGCAGACGCCATCGGCCTGTCCCCCGAAGAGATCAAGGGACGCTCGTCGACCGAGTTCTACTACGACGCCGGCGAGCGCGACGAGGTCATCGCGCGCCTCGAGAAGGACGGGTTCGTCAAAGACCTCGAAGTGAAAGTCCGGCGCGCCGACGGGAGCTTCAAGTGGATGGTCTTCTCACTTGCGGAGACCGAGATCGGCGGCGAGGAGGTCGTGCTTGGAGGCTTTCTAGACATCACGCGCCAGAAAGAGATGGAGGAGAAGCTCCGGATCTACCGCGAAGTCTTTATACACTCGGTCGACGTCATCACGATCATCGACAAGGAGGGGCACATCATCGAGCGCAACCCCGCGCACAGGCAACGCACGGGTTGGACCGACGAGGACTTGGTCGACAAAACGATCTTCGATTTTATCGAGCCGGGCGAGACCTCGAACATCAAAGAAGCGATCGCCAACATCGGAAGTTATCGCGGCGGAGCGACAGGCGTTTCAAAAGACGGAACCAACATCCCCATCGATATCTCTATCTTTCCCATTCATGACGCCACCGGCGAGCTCGCGCTCTATGTCGGGATGGGCCGCGACATCACCGAGATCAAGCGCGCGATGAGTGAGCTCGCAGAGGCTAACCAAGAGCGACGCGCAACGCAGGCCCAGCTCGTTCAGTCGGAGAAGATGGCATCTCTCGGAAGCCTCGTAGCCGGTATTGCTCATGAGATCAACACGCCCGTCGGCGCGATGACGAGCATGCACGACACGCTCGTGCGAGGGGTCGAGAAGTTGAAAGAACATCTCGAGACGAGCAACCCCGAGCTGTTCGCAAACGACAAGAAGCTCCTGAAGATTTTCGGCGTCATCAACGACGCGAATCAGGTCATCAACTCCGGCGCCACACGCGTGGGGGAGATCGTCCGGCGGTTGCGGAGCTTCGCACGCCTCGACGAGGCCGAGCTCAAGAACGTCGACATCCACGAGGGGCTCGAGGACACGCTGACGCTCGTCCATCATCAGATCAAGCACCACATCGAGATCGTAAGGGACTATGGCGATCTCCCCGAAATCTCGGTTTATCCGAGCCGGCTGAATCAAGTCTTCTTGAATCTTCTGAACAACGCGCGCCAGGCGATTTCTGACGCAGACACCATTACGATCCGAACCGCTGTCGAAGACGACAGGGTCACCGTCGCGATTCGAGACGACGGCGCCGGCATCGCCCCCGAAAACCTCGCCAAAGTCTTCGACCCCGGATTCACCACGAAAGGCGTCGGCGTCGGGACCGGCTTGGGCCTCTCCATCTGTTACCAGATCATTCAAGACCATCACGGCACGATTACCGCGGAAAGCACGCTCGGTGAAGGTACGCGCTTCACCATCCGCCTGCCGATGAATCTCAACGAGATCCTGGGCGTGTCCTAGAGATAACACGCTTATATTCAATCAGTTACAAGGCTTCCCAGTCACATTTCTCTACCGTATAATGGATGGATACGAACCAAACTCTAACCATTCGAGCTGTTTGAGCGAGAACATCCATGCCCCAAGATGCGCAGATCGAGCAAGCGGTGACGGAGAACGCCATACCGATGACGCCTCCTCCGGAGGCGGTCATCACCGCAACCGCAGATGCACCGCCGCCGCCGGCTTCGGTCCCCGTCGAAGCGGACGGTTCGCCGCCGGAGCGGCTCGTCGAGACGCAGACGTCTCTCCGGCGCGAAGCGGAAGCTGCCGTTCGCGCGACGGAGCTCGCGAAGCTCGCGAACGAGCCGCCGCCCTCGACGCCGACGACGACACAGCCTGACCAGACCGAGCTCATCGTCGAGCCACCGGCTCCGCCGCAGCCCGACCAGACTCAGGTCGCCGTTGAGCTATCAGCTCCGCCGCCGAACGACCAGACCCAGCTCGTCGTCGAGCCGCCAGCTCCGCCGCCGCCCGACCAGACCCAGCTCGCCGTCGAGCCACCAGCTCCGCCGCAGCCCGACCAGACCCAGCTCGCCGTTGAGCCACCAGCTCCGCCGCGGCCCGACCAAACCCAGCTCGTTGTCGAGCCACCAGCTCCGCCGCGGCCCGACCAAACCCAGGTCGCCGTTGCGCCACCGAACCAGACACAGCTCATGGTGGAACCGCCGGCTCCGCCGCCGTCGACCGGTGAGCTCATGGAGACGATCCTGGAAGGCGGAACCCCCGCGACCGTGCCACCACAGGCTCCCGACGACGAGGACGACACTCAGTTCGTCCAGATGCCGGCCACTCCCACTTCAGCGGCGCCCACCGCCGCTCCATCAGGATTCGAAGCGCTCGCGATGGATCCGGTGGCGACGAAAGCGCCAACTCCGGCCGAGGTGATAACGATGCAGTCCGTGCAGGCACCGGTCCGAAAGCTCGGCGAAACGACAGAATCTTTGACTGGCATCGAGGCCGATCCCGCTCCGCTCGAAGCCGGCTTCATGGAATCCTTCGCGGCCGAGCCGCCTCTCGAGACGGCGAAGGTCCCCAAAATGCCGCACACCCAGGAGCTCGACCTCGACCCGGACGGGATCGAGAAGGTACTCGGGGACGACTAGCCTAGTCTGTCTAGTCTGTCTAGTGCGCTAACCTTTCACCGCGAGCGGGATCCCGGCCACCATCAAGACCACTCGGTCCGCTTCTCGCGCCACGGCTTGATTGGCGAGGCCTTGAAGGTCTCGAAAATCCCGCGCGACGGCGGAGTCCGGGACCACACCCTCACCAACCTCGTTGCTCACGACAGTGATCTCGCGCTCGCGTGCGGCCTCGATGAACGCCGACACGGCGCCGAGGATTCGAGACTTCCGGGCTTCGGGGTGAAGCGCGCGGTGGCGATAGCTGAGATTGGAAAGCCAGAGGGTCATGCAGTCTACGAGGATGACCCCTTCCTTCACAGCTTCGAGCGCTTCGACGAGTGCTACCGGCGCCTCTATCGTTCGAAAGTGCGGCGGCCGCTCGGCTCGGTGACGCGCGATACGGCGCTTCATCTCGGGATCGTCGCCGGCCGACGCCGTGGCGATGTACACGACGGAAGACGCAACGCCTGCGAGTGTTTGCGCGTAGCGACTCTTGCCGCTTCGCGCGCCGCCGAGGATCAACGTCAACATACTGCGTTCAAGACCCGCACGACGCAGTCGCCATCGAGCTCATCAATCTCATCAATCTCATCAATCTCATCAATGACGCTGACGCCCGCGTAGGATTGTTCCATCCGAAAAATCATAGGTGGTGCAAGACCGAGTGCCTGCGCGAGCACGATGCGGTTGACGCCGCCATGCGAAACGATCGCCACCGTTTGCTCCTTCCGTGACTCGCGAATCTCCGAAACGGCTTGAAGCACCCGTTGTCTCATCTCTGTGAAACTCTCGCCCCCAGGGAAGTGTACCTCGGTTGGCGCGCGCATCCATTCCTCGTAGATTCGAGGATAGCGCTCGGCGGCTTCGTCGTAGGTCAGACCCTCGAGCTCCCCAAAATCGATCTCTTCCAGTCGCGGTTCGACGATGGGCTTGACCTTGACTCTTTCGATAACTCTTTCGATGACTGTTTCAACGCTCTCGAGCGCTCGGCGCCTCGGGCTCGCATAGAAAGCGTCGATCGACGCGGACGCAAGAGCTTCGCCGAGCCGCGCCATCTGAGCGCGGCCATTTGCCGAAAGTCCTATGTCGAGCTTTCCGTAGCAACGCCCGCGCGCGGACGCTTCTGGCTCACCGTGGCGGATGAGCAGCAGCCGCAGCCATACGCCTTCGGGTCGATCCCAGCTCGCGATCATAGAGCGACAAGGAGCGCGGCGGCTTCTGCGAGCTCGAGATTGGCGCCCATCACATCGCCGGTGACGCCTCCGATACGGCGGCGGGCGATCGCCCCAACGACCAAGCTCACGACCAAAACGCTCGCGCCCATCGTCGCGGCGACTCGCGGCGCCAGAAAACAGGCCGCGGCCAGCATCACCGTGGCGCCCAAGAGCTCACGCTTGCCAAAGTGCGACGACGGCGCTGCAGTCTCCCGCGCGTAGGGGAGCATGAACCCCACCAGCACGACGCTCCACCGACTGAGTACCGGAGCGAGGACGAGCGCTTGCCAGAGAACGAGCGCGGCAACCTCGGTCGCGGCAACTTTAGTGAAAAGAACGAGAACGAGCGCGATAGCGCCGAAGGCGCCGATGCAGGAATCTCGCATGATGCGCAGCACATCCTCACGCGTATGGCCACCGCCAAGCCCATCGACGAAATCCGCGAGGCCATCCAAGTAAAGTCCTCGCGTCGCCCAGGCGGAGAAAGACACGACGAGGACCGCAAGAACAAGGGGCGGCAGGGTCGTATCGAGAAGCTTCCACAAGCCGAGCTGAGCCGCTCCGATCCCCGCGCCAACGAGAGGAAAGAAAATCGCAGCGCGTCCGACATCTTCGGTCGTGAACGGCCGGCGGATCGGCACGCGTGTGAGAAACGCGATGGCGGCGAGAAGTCGTGTCACGGGGCTTTGTCGGAAACGCTCGCGCTCTCGAACGTCGCCATCTCGTTATGCGCTGCGACGGCGCCGTCCAGAATGGGGATCGCCAGTGCGGCGCCCGTGCCTTCCCCGAGACGAAGCTCGAGGTCGAGAAGCGGTCGGACGTCCATCATTTGATGCAGTGCCTTGTCGCCCGGCTCGACGAAGACGTGAGAGAAAAATGCGTAGTCCTTGACCGCGGGCTCGAGCTTCCACGCAACGGCAAAGGCGGCGGTCGTGATGAAACCGTCGACGAGGATTGCAACGCCGCGGTGCGCGGCCTCGAGACAAACGCCCACGAGCGCCGCGATCTCGAGACCGCCCACCGAAGCAAGGATGGCGCGCGGTGTCTTCGGATCGTGAAGCGCGAGCGCGCGCTCGATGACATCCACCTTGCGGCGAAGCCCGGGCCCGTCCACCCCGGTGCCGCGCCCAGTAACGGCCGCGACGGGAAGACCCGTGAGCGCGGCCGTCATCGCACTCGCCGCGGTCGTGTTACCGATGCCCATCTCGCCGAGCCCCAAGATTCGGACACCTTCGAGCCGGCGTGCTTCGCTCCTGCCGATCTCGATCGCAGCGTCCATCTCGTCTTCGGTCATGGCGGGCTCGCGCGCGAAATTGCATGTGCCGCGTCGAACGGCGGGGTTCGATAGTGTCCCGACATCCACGACGGAAAGATCCGCCTCGGCTACACGCGCAAGAGCGTTGATGGCCGCGCCGCCAGCGTTGAAGTTCAAGAGCATCTGTCCCGTGACTTCAGAAGGATAAGAGCTCACTCCCTCTTCGGTCACGCCGTGATCGCCCGCGGCCGTGTCTTCGGCGTGTCGGTTCGCTGGATCGCCGCGAGGCGGATCGCGATCTCTTCGAGCCGGCCGAGACTTCCCGGAGGCTTCGTGAGCCTTTCCTGGCGCGCCCGCGCCCTCTCGGCAAAGCCCTCGTCGGGAGGCACTACCACGCTTTCGTCCAACTCGAGCCTTCTCCGTCGCGAAGCTTCGCGTCAATCCCTTTCTCTTTCTCGACGAGGCGTCCGAAAAGCCAAAGCACATCGGAGAGTCGATTGATGTACGTGATCGCGAGCGGATCGACCTCGACACCGTCGTCACCCAGCCGCACCGCAACCCGCTCCGCGCGCCGGCAGACCGTGCGCGCGACGTCATAGGCAGCCGAGACGGTGTCTTCTCCCGGAAGCACCCAATCGCCGACAATGCCTTCGATGGCCTCGATCTCATCGACGTGGCGGGTCAGCGCATCCACCATCGCCTCCGTCACACGATTCGTCTTCTTGTCGCCCTCGGGGCTCGCGAGCGAAGCGCTCACGGTGAAAAGCTCCTTCTGGATCTGCTTCGTGGCGTCCGCCACTTTCTCGTGACGGCAGATCGACCGCGCAAAACCCATGGCCGAGCCAAGCTCGTCGAGCGTCCCGTAGGCTTCGACTCTCATGTCCCCTTTCGAGACCCGACTTCCACCGACGAGACGTGTTTGCCCTTTGTCACCTGTTTTGGTTGCGATAGACATCTTCACTTACCTCACTCAAATCGCCGCATAGCGTCGGCGGCGACTCAACAGCAAAAGAAATAGTGGTCCGCCAATCAAAGCCGTGATCGCACCGACTGGAAGCTCGCTCGCTCCCAGGAGCGTGCGGGCCAGCGTGTCGGCGAGCACGAGGAAGGCCGCGCCGAGCAAGATCGAGCACGGGATCACGATCCTCAGATCTTCGCCGAACAGAAGTCGCACCGCATGAGGCACGATGAGTCCGACGAAACCAATCGGCCCAGCGACGGCGACGCTCACACCGACGATGAGGCACGACGCGACGTAAACGAAGCGCTCCGTTCGACGTACGTCGACGCCGAGCGCCGCGGCCGACTCTTCGTCCATCGCGATGAGATGAAGATCGCGCGTCGCCGCAAGTAGGAACGCGAGCCCGGGCACGAGAAAGATCAACATGCGCCACACGAGACCGGCGCCGACAACGTCGAGGCTTCCGACCATCCAGCGAAGGATCTGAAGCGCCCGCGTGTAATCGGTCATGAACTGGATCATCAAGATGCCGGCGCCCGCGATCAAGTTCAAGACGACGCCCGCTAACAGGAGCGAGCCGGGCATGACGACGCTGCCCGCGGAAGCGAGCCGGTACACAATAGCGATGAAAGCCATCGAGCCCGCAAAGGCGAACAGGAACACCAGCGGAATTCCTGCAACGCTCGCACCGAGACCGAGTGCTATAGCGATGCTCGCTCCGAGCGCCCCGCCTCCAGAAACGCCGAGCGTAAACGGCTCTGCGAGAGGGTTTCGGAAAAGCGCCTGCAGCGCCGCGCCGACGCCGGCGAGCGAGCCGCCGACGAGAAGCCCGAGCGCGACCCGAGGGACGCGGAGGCGAAAGAAGATCGTGCGCGAGGTCTCGTCCGTCCGGAGCTCGCTCCAGTCGATTTGTTGATAGCCCGTCGAGAGCGCAAAGAACGTAACGCCACAGACGACCACGAAGAAGAAAGCGAGTGCCCACAGAAGTCGCCCGCCCGTCGCCATCACCCCTCCGACCAGACGAACGTACGGCCTTCTATCCGATGGGCTCGGACACCTGGGTCCTCATAAATCTCCGAGAGCGTTTTCTCGTTCAAGACGTCCTGGGAACGGCCCTCGGCGACGAGACGGCCGGCGCGCATCGCCAAGAGATAGTCGAAGCTCGCGTCGAGCATCTGCAATTCGTGAGTCACGACGAGCACGGTGAGCTCTCTCTCTTCGCGCAAACGCTGGAGGGCGCCGAGAAGCTGTGCGCGATGTTTCAAATCGAGCGCGGCCGCGGGCTCGTCGAGAAGCAAGAGACTGGCCCGCTGCGCGAGCGCCCTCGCGACGACGACCATCTGCTGCTCGCCCCCCGAGAGCTCCGTAATGGGACGCTTCGCCAAATGGGCGGCACCGACATCCTCGAGCGCCAGAATCGAGATGTCCACATCGCGAGAGGTCTCGAAACGAAACCGCGACGTATACGGACTTCGACCTGTCAAGACGAGCTCGAGAGCTGTGAAGGGAAAGACGCGGCTTTGCTGCTGCGGCACGTAGCCGATGCGCCTTGCCCGGGCGCGAGGCTCGATATCGCCGAGCGGCTGCCCTTCGAGACAGACCGAGCCCTCGGACGGCGAGAGAACGCCGGAAAGTAACCGCAGTAGCGTCGACTTCCCGCAACCGTTCGGACCGATGAGCCCGCAAAAATGCCCGCGCGTGATCGAGAGGGACACCCCCTCGATCACACGCATGGCTCCGTAGGAAAAGACGAGAGATTCGGCCGTGAGAATGGCGCTCACTCGAAGGCCTCGGGGTGGAGACGGCGCGCAAACTCCCGTGCGGCCTCGACCGCGAACTGTGACGGATGGACGAGCAACTTGTTCGTCAAAGGATAGATGCGGTCATTCTCGACGGCCCGCACCGAAAGGCTACCCCACACCTCGGTCGGGTCTTCCGAGAGACTCCCGCCGCCCATCACGGTCGGCGTCGTGAGCGCTTGCACCATGTCGAAGATGACTTCGGGGTCGAACACCACGAGCGCTTCAGCTCCGAGCTGCATGTAGTTGTGCCGCGCAGGCGGTGTTACCGGCTCGCCGCCCGCGATCTCGACGAGCTCCGTCAGATAGCTGCCTTGCGTTGCGATGTAGATATCACGCAGGGTACCGGGAAGCCGATCCACAACGACGAGCACTTTGGGACGCGGCAGCTCGCGCGTCCGCCGACGGATATCGTCGAGCTCCGCCCGCATTTCGCCCACGAGCTTCTTGGCTTGCACCTCGTGACCGACGGCCTCGCCGATCGTCTCGATCGACTCGAAGATGTCGGCCATCGACTGGCTCCCGACCGCCAGCGTCTCGATCCCGAGCGCATGAAGCTTCGGCTCCATGAGAGGAGCCTGTGCGTCGACGCCGGTAAGCATGACGAGGTCCGGCTCGAGTGCTATGATCTGCTCCAGATTGGTGTCGGTCCATCCACCGACTCGCGGAAGATTCTCGACCTCGGGCGGATACTCGCAATATCTCGACACGGCCACGACGTGATCGAAGGCGTCGATCCCGTAGAGGATCTCGGTGGCGCTCGGAGAGAGCGAAATGATCCGCTGCGCGAGCGCGACTACTAGTAGAAGTTTCATAGTTCTAGAAATCGCCTCTAGAAATCGAAAGCAGCGCCGAAGAGCGCGTAGCGCCCAGGTGTACGGAACCCGCCTTCGAAGATCTGCTGGTCGAAGAGATTCTCGACCTTTCCGAACAGACGGACCCCCGCGTCGAAGCGGTAGCTCGCCACGAAGTCGCTCTTGAAGTAGCTGTCGAAACGATAGACGCGGCTCGCGAAGGTGCCGGGGTCGAAGATCGGCGCGAGGTAGCTGCTCGAAGCAACGAGGTCGAAACTCAGCGTGACGTGGCGCCCGATGAGCTGTGTGGCGACGAGCGCGAGCTGATGGCGCGGGATGACGAAGGCGCGCGTCTGGTCTTCTGTCACGCCGGTCGGAGGCTCCGCGTCGGTATAGGTGTAGGACGTGTTCAAGTGAAGCCCGCCAGAGACGACGACATTGCCGACGAACTCGATACCCCGAGTCGTACCGCCATCGGTCGATAGATAGCCCCCGAAGCGGCCAAAAGGATCCGAGCCCGGATCGATACCGCCGGAGAAGTCGAAAATGATGATCTCCGAAAGCCGCGTCTGAAAGTAAGTGGCCGAGACGCGGGCGCGCCGGGACAGAAAGCTCTGCTCGACGCCCACATCGAAAGTGCGGCTGCGCTCGGGGCCCAGGCGCGGATCCCCGAAGACGAAATAGCCGAAGGACGAGAACGACGTGCCGTAGCGCTCGAAGAGCGACGGCGCGCGGTAGCCATTGCCGAAATGGGCGCGGAGCTTCGTGCCGCTATCGAAGCTATAGGCGCCCGAAATGTCGCCGGTGAAAGCGCTCTCCAGTGAAGGGACCTCCGTACCCACAAAGGGCGCGTTCGTCGACGGAGCGAACACGGGATCGCTGAGCGAGAACCACTGCGCCCGCACGGCGCCCGCAATCGAAAGCGCCCCGTCCATCAAGCTCACTTGATCTTGCACATAGAGACTTTGACTCGTCTGCGAGACATCAACGCTTGAGTTGGCGTTCGGATCGTCCGGCGAAGAGCGGTTGAAGAACGCCTCTTGCTCGAGCTCGAAGCCCGCCTGGATGTGCTGCCGCCCCCAAGCGAAATCCGTCCGCGCGGTGAGCGTGTGGATGCTCCCTTCGAACTCGGCGAGTGTGGAGCTCACGGGCTCGAAAGCGCTCACGCCTTCGGGCCCATCGAAGAAGTTGCGACTGGTGAAGAGACCGTGATAGCGGATGGTGTAACCGAAATCGTCCCGCGGTCTCTGTTCGAAGCTCACGAGCGTCGACGTAAAGCTCGCGTCGCGGTGTGAGTCGGGATCATCCGCGCTCGGTACGTAATTGCCGTCGGCGACGGCGTCGATGATGCCGCTCGGAGGTAGCTTTCCGAGCGCTTCCGGGCTCTCGTTCAAATCGAGCTTCGCGTTCGCACCGTAGAAACGGAAAGCGAGACTCGACGTAGGCCCGAGCTTCAGCTGGGCCCGACCCTGAACGCTCGTATTGCGTACGGAGTCGTTACCGTCGACCCCGTCGGCGACGTTCAGATGCGAGAGGCCGAAGCTGTAGAGAAGCCGATCGCTATAGCCACCGGAAGTCTGAGCGTTCGCGCGAAAAAGACCAAGCCCCCCGCCTTCGGCGAGAACGCTCCCACGCGGCTCGCCGCCACCGGGGTTCGTAACAACATTAATAGCGCCGCCGCCGGCATTGGTGCCGTAGAGTGTTGCGCCTGTGCCGCGAAGCACTTCCACCCGCTCGAGACCGGTCGCCATGAGCGCTTCGAGATAAGGCGAGGCATCGCCCTGAGGGGCGGCGGGATCGCGAAAGCGTGCGCCGTCGAGAAGCACCGCGGTGTCTTCGGTTCGAAGCCCGCGGATCTTGATAGAGGTGAAGCTTCCCGGACCGCCGAGCTGCTGCACCCTAACTCCGGGTACGGTGCGAAGCGCCTCTGGAATGAAGTACTCGTTGCGCGCTTCGAATTCCTTCGCACCGAGAACGGTGACCGTCTTCGTGACCTCGCCGGATGTTTGCGTGGTGCCCGCGCTCGTGACGACGACAGATTCTTCGAAGACGGCGAGGTCGAGCCGAAGCTCGAGCGATGCCGACGCGCTTTCGACGAGCCGAACGACTTGCGGGGCGCTCCGTGTGAAACCAGAAGCTTCTGCCTGCACGACATAGATACCGGGCGTGAGCAGGCCGAACCGATAACGGCCTTCGCCGTCCACGCGGATGTTCGCGCGCCACCCGGCATCGCGCCGCGAGAGCTGCACCGTCGCGTGCGGAACGCCCGCATCTTGCGGGTCGACCACAAAGATGTCGATAGAATCCGCGAGCGCACCGCTCGCGAGCAAAGTAAGGAGAAAAGTGAACAGAACGCGCATCTGAGACCTCCCAGTCAACACTGCGAGTCCCGATAGCAGGCGACGACGAAGGCAAGAAAAAAACTCCTCGCCTTCGGTGGACGAGAAGTGTCGCTCGAGCCTGCCTCGAAACCGGGCTCTTCCCACCGAAGAGCACTCCGACTTCTCGACTCGGGCAGGTTTCCTGACTCACGGATCCGCGCCTTCCGTCCGCCTTCCCCCCAGCTTCGCGCCGAGAGTGGCTGCCAATCGTTTGGCCTGGACTTAGGCTTTCCGCTTACAGTGGCGTGGGCCGTTGGGGTTTCTCACCCCATTCCCTTTTACCCGAACCATTCGGGCACCTGAGCCTGTCTGTCGCGGGGAGTATAGCAACAAGTAGTGTAGAGATGCTACCCAAACCCCAATATGTTGGTGGGCTCGATAAGCTATAATGAGCGCTTTGCCTGACGATGAAAAAGCTCACAATGGACGCACTGGAGATGGCGGGACGTCGCGTCTTCGTGCGCGTCGACTTCAACGTGCCGCTAAAAGACGGTGTTGTTCAAGAGGATACGCGGATCCGGGCCACGCTGCCGACACTGAAACAAGCACTCGACGCGGGCGCGAGACTCGTGCTCGGCTCGCACTTAGGCCGCCCGAAAGGAAGGCGACGCCCCGAGCTGAGCCTCGCGCCGGTAGCCGAGAGACTCTCGCAGCACCTCTCTAAGCTGGTCCGGTTCTGCGGAGAGACCGTCGGCGACGCCGTCGACACAGAGGTGTCTAAGCTCGCGGATGGCGAGATGTTGCTCCTCGAGAACCTTCGCTTCAGCCCCGGCGAGACCGATAACGATGCTAACTTCGCACGCCGCCTCTCGACGACCGCCGAGCTCTACGTGAACGACGCCTTCGGCACCGCGCATCGCGCGCACGCATCCACGCAGGGCATGGTGCGGCATTTCGAGCAGGCCGCTGCCGGGACGTTGATGGAAAAAGAGCTCCACTATCTCGACATGGCGCTCACCGATCCGCCGCGCCCATTCACCGCCATGCTCGGAGGCGCGAAAGTCTCCGATAAGATCGAGGTGGTGCGCTCGCTGCTCGAAAAAGTCGACCGCTTGCTCGTCGGTGGAGGGATGGCCTACACATTTCTACGGGCACAAGGACTTCCCACCGGGAAGTCGCTCGTGGAGGAAGACAAGATCGAGCTCGCCAAAAGTCTCCTCGAGGAAGCTGGCGAGAAACTCGTACTGCCCCTCGACCACATCGTGGCCTCGAAGTTCGACGCCGAAGCCGAGCACCGAGTGATGCCGATCGGCGAGATCCCGGACGGCTGGATGGGACTGGACATCGGACCCAAGACCGTTGCCGCCTACGGCGACGCAATCCGCGCCGCGAAGATGATTCTGTGGAACGGCCCGATGGGTGTTTTCGAGATGGAGCCCTTCGCCAAAGGAACGGTGGCGCTCGCCGAGGTCATTGCGGCGAGCGATGGAACGAGCGTGGTCGGAGGCGGTGATTCCGTCGCCGCGGTACACCAAGCCGGCGTCGCCGACCGCATCACCCATATCTCGACGGGCGGAGGCGCGTCACTCGAGTTTCTCGCCGGAAAAAAGCTACCCGGAGTCGAGGTATTGACTGATGCGTAGACCCATCATCGCCGCCAACTGGAAGATGCACAAAACGCTCGGCGAAGGCACCGAGCTCGCCCAAGGAATCGTGGAACGCTGCCGCGACATGGATGATGTGGACATCGTGCTCGCCCCGCCCTTCACGGCCTTGAGCACAGTGCGCCAGGAAATTCGCGACACACCCATCGCACTCGGCGCACAGAATCTGTATTGGGAAGAAAAGGGCGCGTTCACGGGCGAAGTGTCACCCGTCATGCTCAAGGATGTCGGCTGCGACTATGCGATCGTCGGGCACTCCGAGCGCCGCCAGCTCTTCGGAGAGACCGACAAAAGCGCGAACAAGAAGGTGCTCGCCGCGCTGACCCACGACCTCATCCCGATCCTGTGCGTGGGCGAGACCGACGCCGAGCGCGACCGAGGTGTGACCTACGTCGTCGTCGACCGCCAAGTGAAAGAGGCGCTCAAGGACGTGGCCGAAACCCAGCTCGATCGCATCGTCATCGCCTACGAGCCGATCTGGGCGATTGGCACGGGCCGCACCGCGACCCCCGCGCAGGCGGAGGAGGTCCACCAATCCATCCGCGGCCAGCTCGCGAAGCTCTTCAACACGGACGCCGCCGAGACCGTCCGCATCCTTTACGGCGGCAGCGTAAAACCGGATAATGTAGACGACCTCATGGCAGAGACCGATATCGACGGAGCCCTGGTCGGAGGAGCGAGCCTAAAGCCTGACTCCTTCAACCGAATCTGCGGCTTCGAACGGAGAACGTAGAAAAATGTTAGTGATTCTCATCACGATCCTTCACGTGTTCGTGAGCGTGTTTTTGATCCTCATTGTCCTGACGCAACAGGGCAAAGGGCAGGATCTCGCAAGTGCTTTCGGTGGAACCGGTTCGCAGACAGCCTTCGGCGCCCGGGGCACCGCCACCCTGCTCTCCAAGATCACCGCCGGTACGGCGGCCCTATTCATGGTGACCTCCCTCAGCCTGAGCTACCTCCGGCCCGCGGTCACCGGGGAGACGGTCATCCCGGACACCCCGGCAGCGTCCCAACCGGCAGCGGGGAAACCGTCTGGCGAAACGCCCGACACCGAATCCGACGACGCAGATGCTTCTGAATCAGAAGACCCGCCCGCCGAAGGCGAATCACCGGACCCCCAATAGAGTCGCGCAGGGGAGGCAGAACCGACAAGCGCTCAGTCGGTCAATCTTGCAGTTCCCACTCTACATTCTTATAATGGCGCGTCCTTACGGACACCTTCCCTAGTGCCGAAGTGGTGGAATTGGTAGACACGTGCGCTTGAGGGGCGTATGGGGTAACACCTGTGGGGGTTCGAATCCCCCCTTCGGCACCACGAATAGCTAACACTAGCTGTATCAACTGCTTACAGATGACGTCGGGGCGTAATGACCACATTTTGGCCACATGCGGAACTGATAATTTCTACAACGCTCGGCCCTACGTAGCGCTCGGCTTGGGTTCTAATCCCCTGTAATCCCCGAAAAGTCTGATCTATTTGAAACCAAACGATTTTTCTTAGTGGCCCGCGAAGGCCCCGTTCGGTCATCATAAGGCGATGCGTTTCCTATTTCGGACCCTCGCATGGCTGTTTCGAGCGCTGTTGAGGACGCGCAACGACCTCGCCATGGAGAACATGGCGCTGCGCCAGCAACTCTCGGTCTACGGCCAGCTAAAGGTTAAACCGAGACTCAAGACTGAAGACCGGGTCTTCTGGGTTCTTTTCTCCATGGGTTATCGAAGTTGGAGAACGTGTCTGAGATTCGTGCAACCGAGAACGGTCCTTCGTTGGCATGCCGCCGGTTTCAAGATTTTCTGGAGAAAAAAGTGCGAAAAAACCGGTCGACCGCGAATTCCAAAGCAGCATCAGGACCTGATCCGTCAAATGTCCATCGACGAACCCGGCTGGGGTGCAGATCGGATTGCCGACGAACTTCGACTGAAGCTCGGTATCCGGCACGCTGCGAGCACTGTGCAGAAATACATGGTTCGACCCGAGCACCGCACTCGTACCGGGCAGACCTGGAGGACCCTCATGAAGAACCACAAAGATGAGATCTGGTCCTGCGATTTCCTGGTGCAGCACACTGCCTTATTCTCCGTAGTCTATATCTTCATCATTATGGAGATTTCAACGCGGAAGATCATCGGGTTCAACGTAACCTGCAATCCCACACTCGCATGGGTGAAGCAGCAAATTCGAGAGGCCACAGCCTTCGGCGTGCAGCCAAGGATCTTGATTCACGACAACGACGGGATCTACGGCCAGTTTGGTAAAGACCGCCGGTCGCACCTTGGCTATCGCTCACACCTTGATTATTGGCTGAAGGAAACCATAGGCATCCGGGGCATTCCCATCACGCCAGGCTGTCCACAGGAGACGCCGCATATCGAACGCTTCAACCGGACTCTACGCGAGGAAGCGCTCAATCATTTTGTCTTCTTCGGTGAAGCCCACGTTCACCGTGTGGTTTCGGAGTACATCCGATTTTTTCATGGAGCTCGACCGCATCAAGGGTTGTGCGGAATCCCAGATCCATGTTCGGATCTAGAATTCGCGCAGCATTCTCAGAGTAACGGAAGTGTCATTCGACTTCCAGTTCTCGGCGGCGTTCAAGGCGACTACCGACGCGCAGCGTGAAGCTCGAGCAAGACCCGTGACGGCTCGGTCAGCGACGCTGCGACCCGCAGTTGACGAGTTGATAACTCTATCGGCTGCAGCTGTGTTTTACAGTCGCCGGATCGTGCGGAGTTTACAGGTCGCGTGGCACAAGAACGTGGAAAGCGACTAAGGATAAAGGCTAACCCCGAAGCACCGGAATTTTCGGGGATTACAACCGCGGCAGATGATGGAGAAACTCGAGGACGGTAACGTTCTATCGTTTGCGAGCCTACCACAAACCTCAGCACCACTGAGTTGATAGGCTATTTCGGAAACAGGAAGCTCAACTACCCCTCTTGACTTCCCGTGAAGAAAGCGCGAACCTAGCGCTGACACTACGCCTAGGGGTGGCCGCGCGGCCTGAGAGCAAACCCTCGGAACCTGATCCGGTTCGTACCGGCGGAGGAAACGGCACCTGGGTTTTCCGACACCACGGAGCAAGCCAGCTCGGCGCGATTCGGCCATCTCCGGCTTTTGGGAAAATGACATGTTAGCCAAGAACATCCACGATCGCCTTCCGCTCATCGGTGTCGCTCTTGTGATGACGCTCGTTGCAATTTCCTCCAACGCCTTTGCGCAAGCCCCGATTCGGGTGCAGGGAGTCGTCCTCGCCCCCACGGGCGAGCCGGCGGCAGGAGCCCGCATCGAGATGGACGGGCGAAAGAGCGTGGCCACCGACGAGATGGGACACTTCGAGATTTCGCTGCCACGAGGCGCGTGGGAGCTCAGCGTATCCCATCCCGCCTACCGGTTGTTGCACCACCGCGTGACGGTTTTGGATCAAAGTCTCGATCTCGAGCTCCGACTCCAGTGGGTGAGCTCGGTCGAAGAGTCGATCACCGTCGTCGGGATTCGAGCAGGAGAAGAAGTCCCGATGACGAAGCGCAACATGGACCGTGAGGAGATCGAGAAATTCAGCTACGGACAGGATGTTCCGGAGCTCCTCGAGCATACTCCGTCGATGAACTGGTACTCGGACTCGGGCATCGGGTCCAACTACTCGTATTTCAGCATGCGCGGGATCCAGCAGACGCGCATCAGCATGACCTTCGACGGCGCGCCCCTCAACGACCCCGCGGAGCACGCTCTGTTCTTCAACAACTTTCACGACTTCCTGAGCGCTGTCGACAGCATTCAAATCCAGCGTGGCGTGGGCACCTCGTCGGTCGGCTCGCCCGCCTACGGCGGTTCGGTGAACTTCGCGAGCGCGGCGCCGCCTCGAGACAACCGGGGTGATGCTCGGTTGGTACTGGGCTCGTACGACACCACACGCGCCTCGATCGGCTACGAGTCGGGCGTTTTCGACAACGGGCTCTACGTCTCCGGACGGTTCTCGTACGCCAAAACCGATGGCTATCGCGACCGCTCCGGCACCGAGCACCACACGTTCTTTGTGAACGCGGGTTGGCAGCAAGAGCGATCGTCCTTGTCGCTGGTCGCGTTCTCGGGCGACGAGAAGTCGCAGCTTGCCTATCTCGCGGTCGACCCGGACACCCTGAGCGAGAACCGACGGTTCAACCCGCTCACCGAGCAAGACCGCGACAACTTCGGACAGGACTTCGCCCAAATCAAGTATACGCGTGAGCTCGGCAGCGACTCGTTGCTGAGCGCGTCGTTCTATTACAACGGCGCCGACGGTTGGTTCCAGTTATGGGACGATCCGGTGGCACAAAACGACTTGCTCCGATTCGGCATCGACCAGGGATTTTTCGGAAGCATGGTCACGCTGAGTACAAGCGTGGATAATCTTTCGGCGACGGTGGGTGTGCACTATAACGACTTCAGCGGCGACCATTTTCTCGATAGCGACACGGGCACTCGTTTGTACAAGAACACCGGCTTCAAGGAGACGACGAACACCTTCGGCAAGCTCGAGTACCGTCTGGGAGACACGCTCCTTTTCGGCGACGTCCAATGGCGCTGGGCCGGCTTCTCGTACGAAGGTGACGTCGAGTTAGACTCGATCGACTGGAACTTTCTCGACCCCAAGATCGGCGTGAGACAAACGCTCTCTCCGGGGTTGAGTCTTTACACCTCTATCGGGAGAGCACAGCGCGAGCCGGGGCGCCTCGATCTTCTGCTGGGCGAGGACAACGCCACCGTGGCGCATGATCTCGAAGCGGTGAAACCCGAATCGGTGGTGAACTTCGAGGGTGGTGTCAATTGGAACACGCCCCGGCTCGGCTTGCAGGCCAACGTCTATCTGATGGAGTTCCGGAACGAGATCGCCTTGACCGGCGAGTTGTCCGAAGTCGGTCTGCCGCTACGGCGAAACGTCGATCGCTCGTACCGGCGCGGTATCGAAGTCGATCTGAAGTGGATGCCGATACCGAACTGGTCCGTGTTGCACAGTCTGAACGTAAGCCGCAACCGCATCCGAGAATGGACGCAGTTCTACGATATCTTCGACGAGCAGGGGATGTGGATCGGAAGCGAGCCGATCACCTACCAGAACGTGCGGCCGCTACTCACGCCCGAGGTCTTGTTCAACCTCGGCGTCGAATGGTCACATCGCGACACCAGCATCGGGCTCATGGGCCGCTATGTGGCTGAATCCCAGCTCGACAACACCGGACTCGCCGAATTCCGGACGCCGTCGTTCACCAACGTGGACGTGCGGGCGTCGCAGAGCCTGGGTCGCTGGTGGCAAGGTGTTGACGCGCGCGTCACGCTGTTCGTCAACAACGTGCTCGACAACCGCGACCAGTTCCCCAGCGGCTACAGTTATCAATTTCTCGTTCGGAACAGTACCGGCATGGACAGCCTCGACGGCATTCCCTTTTACTACCCGTTGGCGACGCGCAACTTCGTCGTCTCGCTTGAGGTCGGCTTCTGAGTCGTCGTGTTGTCTCTCGAGCCAGTCGCTGTCGTCCTCACGCTGCTAGCGGTCTACCTGACGGTGCGCCAGATCATCTGGTGCTGGCCGCTCGCCATGGTCAGCGTCACACTGTATGCAGTCGTTTTCTACGACGCGCGGCTGTACGCCGATATGGGGCTCCAGGGTTTGTATCTCGGGCTCGCAGCCTACGGCTGGTGGGCCTGGTTGCACGGCGGTGAGGACCACAGCGAGCTCGCGGTTTCGCTGACATCGGGCACGACACGCGTGGTGCTCCTGTTGGTCGCAACGCTCGGCGGGATTCTGCTCGGCCTTACGCTGACCCGGTTCACCAACGCGTCGCTGCCATTCATGGACTCGACGCTCACCTCGTTCAGCATCGCCGCCCAGTGGATGCAGACGCAGAAACTCCTCGAATCCTGGCTCGCGTGGCTCGCCGTCGATGTCTTCTACATCGGTATGTTCTTGTACAAGGAACTCTACCTCACGGCGGGACTCTACGCGGTCTTTCTTGTGCTCGCCGCCATGGGTTTCGCTGAGTGGCGACGGTCGCTCTTGGGTGGCGAATCGGCCGCGCCGGAGTTGACCTCGTGATCCGCGTGGCGGTGGTCGGCTCCGAATGTACAGGCAAGACAACACTCGCGGCGGCGCTTGCGGCGCACTACGAGACCGCCTGGGTGCCGGAGTTTGCACGCCAATTCGTGATCGACAAGGGCGCCGCTCCCGACTACGAAGATGTCGAGGCCATCGCCCGCGGCCAAATCGCCCTCGAGGACGAGAAAGCCGACGAGGCGTCCCGTCTTCTTATTGAGGATACCGACCTATTCAGCACGGTCCTCTATAGTCGCCACTACTACGGCGATTGCCCCCAGTGGATCGAGGCGGCTTTGGAGAAACGAGCCGCAGACCTCTACCTCCTGGCCGACATCGACATCCCCTGGGTCCCCGACGGGGAGCAGCGCGATCGCGGCGACCGGCGTGAAGAGTTGCACGAGCTCTTCCGTTGCGCTCTCGTCGAGCGCCGCCTGACATTTACCAAGATCCGTGGCTCACACGGCGAGCGATTGGACGCGGCGGTGTCCGTGATCGACCCGCTGATTCCCGGGCCAATTTGACAAGATCTGGGTAAGATTCCATCTTACCCATGGTGAAGACGAGGATTTCCACAAGGGTCAGATCATTCTCCCGGCGGAGATCCGAGAGCAGGACGACATCGAACCTGGCGAGGAGTTCGAGATCGAACGCATCGATCGCGGCGAATACCGGCTAACAAGACGACCCCCATCTAACGACGGCGTCGTGGACTGGCTTCTCGCGTGCCCGGACAAAGGCTTCTTCGTTGCGATCGAATCCGAATCCACCGACACGCTATGAGCTACCTGGTCGACGCAAACGTTCTTACCGCTCCAGAATCTCGGTCACGCTGGCATCGATACAGGCACAAATAGAATCCAAGTCGAGGTGATCGTCGTCCTCGCCGAAAGGCCGTTCGACATAGTGCGCGATACCTTCGGCGGCGATGACGAAGTACACGATGAGGATTGTAAGAGGAATTATGAAGTAGCTGAAATCACCCGCCAAGGACCACGGCAAATACAACAAATAAAGCAGGAGCGCTTGTCGCGAGAGACTCGGAAACGACTGCGACATCAGAGTGTTCTCGATTCTCTCGCACCCGCCCGCCACTTCCAGGAACTCGCGCGCCTCTCGGTCCAACACCCAGAGATCCGCGTCGGAGAGCTTGTCCGCGGTTCGCCACGCGGACAACACCCCGTACAACTGCTCGACGATGTAGGCCGGCACATGCTTCGGGTCGTCCTCGGTGCTCTCGAATTTTCGGCTAGCAGGAATCACCTGAATTGCCCGAACCGCGAAGTCACCCTCAAAGTGCTTCCGAGCTAAACGAACTTGAGAAGAAGCCTTAAAGTTCGAGGCGTGAGACAGGGACGCGGCGATGCAGGCCGGCTGGGTGAGCGCTTGAGCGATATCTTCACCGCACGCGGTGTGTCTCTCTACGTCTTTTTGTGGCGGTCGCCCGCGTCTCTGTTACCGTCCAGCCCACGGAATCTGATGCAGCTGAGCTGCCGACGATCTCCTGGCCCCACGATCAAAGAACAGCTGCCTGATCAACAGCGAATGGCGCAAGCACCGACAACCTACCAACAGGCAGGCGGCGCGTCGCTCGTTTCCAATAACGTTCCTTTGAATTCAACGTTCGGAGCGCCCCACGGCACTCACCGACGCGAGGGTCATGCACGCCTGGCCCGCTCCTTCGTGGAAAATCGGAGGCTGAGTCTGATCAGTAGATCGCCACTGGCGAAACGGTCGATCCTGTCGCGCCCTGTAGCTTCAGCGGTTGCACGACGAATGCGAACTCGTACACCCGTTTCGAGACCAGCTCATCCAGCTTCATCCGCTCCACCAGGTGGATCCCGTGGACGACGAGCATGATCTGATGGACGGGAAGAGATACCTGCGGATCGGGGTTCGGCATGACCTCGACGGGTACGTTGTCTGCGCCGAGGAGCATCGGGTCGCGCTCGACGAGCCACTCGGCAGCTGCTATTCCGATCCCGGGGCCGCTGCTTCCGAAACGCTCGGGATCGCTCTCGTAGAGCGTGCCCCAGCCCGTGTGGATCAGTACGGCGTCACCAGCCTCAAGCGCCGTTTGCTGCCGCTTTAGTGCCTGCTCCAGATCCTCAACGGTGATCTCGTAGCGATCCGGGAGCACGTCCACGCCTTTGAGCGCCGCAACGTCGATGAGCACGCCTCGCGTCATGAGCGTGCCTACATTCTCGACACCGAGTCGGGTGAAGCCGCTCCGGGTCATTATGTCGTTCAGGTCGTAACAGTTGTATAGGCCGTCGCCGATGGTCTGGTGCCCGAAGGCGTCGAACTGCGTCCCGACCTGACCCATCTCTGCGACGATCAGCTCTTCATTCGAGCCGCGGCGGTTGGGCTGTGGGTTCATCCTGGTGGGTTTCATGTAGAGGTCGAAGTGCCTGTCGCCCACGGTACGTGTCAACAACTTTGAGACACTCGCGAGCTGCATTTAGTGAGCCTCGATTAGCGTCGGGAGGCTCGTGGCGCCGGTGCGGTCCACATCTGCATCGATCGAGATCTCGTTTCGTGGAGCAGAAAAAGGGGGTACCCCAGGTATGGACGCCGCCGCGAGAGTGGCTTGTGCGGCATTCAGGAGCGTCGTTTTCTCCGTCGGCGGGTTGATCCAAGCCTGAGGAGGCAAAACGGGAGGTTGTGGCGTTCCGCGAACGAAGCGTTCGGGATGAGTCCGATGAGCTTCGAGAAGGATCTGGCGCCGAGCGGTGGTGAGCTGTTCGGCGCGACCATAGTGAACGTCGGCCGGCGTCATGAAGCCGATTCCTGAGTGCCGGTGCTCGTAGTTGTAGTAGTCGAAGAAACCGCCGCAGAACAGCCGGCCGTCTTCGGTGGAACCAAAACGGCTCGGAAACTGAGGACAGTACTTCATCGTCTTGAACTGGGACTCGGAGTAGGGATTGTCGTTCGAGACGTAAGGTCTGGAGTGGGTCTTGGTAACTCCGAGGTCAGCCAGGAGCAGAGCCACGGGCTTGCTTCTCATCGAGCTGCCACGGTCCGCGTGAAGGGTGAGCTGGTCGGGTTCAATGTCCTGCTTGCGACAGCTCTCGGCGATGAGGCGTTGCGCGAGCGCCGCACTTTCTCGGTGAGCCAGCATCCAGCCAACCACGTAGCGGGAGAAGATGTCGAGGATGACGTAGAGGTAGTAGTAGGTCCACTTGACGGGGCCACGAAGCTTCGTAATATCCCACGACCAAACCTGGTTGGGCGCTTCGGCCAGCAGCTCCGGCTTCGTGTAGTTCGGATGGCGCCGTTGGTTCCGGCGCTCTCGGACCTCGCCGTGCTCCTCCAAAATCCGATACATCGTGCGAATCGAGCAGAGGTAGGTTCCCTCGTCCAGAAGCGTGGCCCACACCTGGGCGGGCGCCTTGTCGACGAACCGCTCACAGTGCGAGGCCCCGAGGACTTACTCGCGCTCAGTCTCGTCGAGGGCTCGGTGCGGCCGAGAACGCCGCTTCGGTTCGGGCGTCACCTGGCGCCTGCGATACAGCGTGGAACGAGCCACACCCAGAGCCTCGCAGGCTTCCGTCGTCTGCCCAATCTGCCCCGCCAGCTCCTCGGCCGCCACCATCAGTCGTTCTCGTAGCTGTCGAGTGGATTCAGGGGGACCCCCAGTAATTCGGAGGTTTTTTTTGGATCTCCAACATCGTCTCCACCCGAGCCAGGCGACGTTGGAGCCGGGCGTTCTCGCGCTCGAGCTCCTTGACCCGTGGATCCTCGGCCTTTGCCTTCCGGCCTCGCTTTCTCGACGCCAACCCCGCTTTGGCGACCTCGTCACGTTGGCGGCGCCAACTCGATAAATGCGACGAGTACAGGCCCTCTCGACGCAGAAGAGCAGCAACGTCACCGTCACCCTTGCAGGCATCGGCCTCACGCACTATCCGCAGCTTGTACTCCGCGGTAAAGCGTCGACGCTTCGCTTGCTCGCTCACTTCGGGATCCGGGACCCCCCCCGCATCGCGGCCGGCGGGATATCCAGTCGCCCTACGGGCTCCCTCCGATCCCGCCGAGGTCTCTCTCTCAATCAACATACTCATGCATTGATCCTCCTCCGCCCTCTACACTAATTTCAAGGGGCGAAGTGTCTCAGCGATGTTGGCACAGAGGGCCAGGGGCACCGATCCCGACAGTACATATGCCAGCTCGATCACTTCCCCAGTGCGGATCAGCCGAGCCGCCCGGAGCACGGCGTCGGGGCCCATGTGGTTCGCCGCGCCCCGCTCGTCTCCGGCCCCCCATTTGGTGGGGCAGCGCTCTCGCTCCGACGGCGGTGTCCAGGACTACACGTGAGCGGCGCCGGCGAAGCCCGCGAGTCCAACGATGAACAAGAACGAAACGGTACCGATGACGCTAGTGAATCGCATGATTCCTCCCTGTTCATTGATCGGAGAGTCTATCTCACGCTGATGTGCAGACGTGCTTGCTTCACCTTGAACTGAGCGGTTCTCGCTGTGGCCCCGATCACGGAATCGCCTCTGTCGTCGACCACCTTGTAGTGAAGTCCATTACAGCCTGGGCCCAGGTTTTTGCGAGAAAGTCCTTCGCTCGTCGGTCTTTCCCGCTCGTCGCTTCGTTGGTACGAAACTTGCGGCAGCAGCGTGCATGGTGCCCGCGGAACAGACGAGCCGAGGATGGCGAGTATCGTGTCGATCCATTCTCATTACCACTGCTCTGGCAGCCCTTGCGCTCTCGCTTGGCAGCATCGTCCGCTCCGCCTTCTGAATCTCCTGGAGCGGGAATTCGACCCGTCCCACGCTATCCCAACCGCATATTTCACCTCCTGGAGATAGAGACGAATTTTGGGTCAGGAAACCTCCCTCTCGGTTGGAACTTCGCCCCCGCGCTCTACTACCTCGGCCGGGCCCTATGTGTAAATACAGCAGTATGAGGATGCGATTGTCCGGCTTGAGGAGGCGAGACGGATCTCCGGTGACAGCAGCCGAATGGCCGCAGGGCTGGCCTACGCCTATGCGCTGTCGGGTAGAAGAGGAGACGCACAGAAGATACTCGCCCAACTAAAGAACTCGTCAAAGCGAGGTTACGTCTCGCCCTACGAGATTGGTGTCGTTTCCGTCGGCCTTGGCGAGAAGGAACAAGCACTGAGCTGGTTAGACAAGGCGGTGAAGGAGCGCGATACTTATGCCGTACACCTCAACGTGGACCCCAGGCTCGACCCTCTCCGCGACGACCCCCCTCTGTGCCAACATCGCTGAGACACTTCGCCCCTTGAAATTAGTGTAGAGGGCGGAGGAGGATCAATGCATGAGTATGTTGATTGAGAGAGAGACCTCGGCGGGATCGGAGGGAGCCCGTAGGGCGACTGGAGATCCCGCCGGCCGCGATGCGGCGGGGGTCCCGGATCCCGAAGTGAGCGAGCAAGCGAAGCGTCGACGCTTTACCGCGGAGTACAAGCTGCGGATAGTGCGTGAGGCCGATGCCTGCAAGGGTGACGGTGACGTTGCTGCTCTTCTGCGTCGAGAGGGCCTGTACTCGTCGCATTTATCGAGTTGGCGCCGCCAACGTGACGAGGTCGCCAAAGCGGGGTTGGCGTCGAGAAAGCGAGGCCGGAAGGCAAAGGCCGAGGATCCACGGGTCAAGGAGCTCGAGCGCGAGAACGCCCGGCTCCAACGTCGCCTGGCTCGGGTGGAGACGATGTTGGAGACCAAAAAAAAACCTCCGAATTACTGGGGGTCCCCCTGAATCCACTCGACAGCTACGAGAACGACTGATGGTGGCGGCCGAGGAGCTGGCGGGGCAGATTGGGCAGACGACGGAAGCCTGCGAGGCTCTGGGTGTGGCTCGTTCCACGCTGTATCGCAGGCGCCAGGTGACGCCCGAACCGAAGCGGCGTCCTCGGCCGCACCGAGCCCTCGACGAGACTGAGCGCGAGGAAGTCCTCGGGGCCTCGCACTGTGAGCGGTTCGTCGACAAGGCGCCCGCCCAGGTGTGGGCCACGCTTCTGGACGAGGGAACCTACCTCTGCTCGATTCGCACGATGTATCGGATTTTGGAGGAGCACGGCGAGGTCCGAGAGCGCCGGAACCAACGGCGCCATCCGAACTACACGAAGCCGGAGCTGCTGGCCGAAGCGCCCAACCAGGTTTGGTCGTGGGATATTACGAAGCTTCGTGGCCCCGTCAAGTGGACCTACTACTACCTCTACGTCATCCTCGACATCTTCTCCCGCTACGTGGTTGGCTGGATGCTGGCTCACCGAGAAAGTGCGGCGCTCGCGCAACGCCTCATCGCCGAGAGCTGTCGCAAGCAGGACATTGAACCCGACCAGCTCACCCTTCACGCGGACCGTGGCAGCTCGATGAGAAGCAAGCCCGTGGCTCTGCTCCTGGCTGACCTCGGAGTTACCAAGACCCACTCCAGACCTTACGTCTCGAACGACAATCCCTACTCCGAGTCCCAGTTCAAGACGATGAAGTACTGTCCTCAGTTTCCGAGCCGTTTTGGTTCCGCCGAAGACGGCCGGCTGTTCTGCGGCGGTTTCTTCGACTACTACAACTACGAGCACCGGCACTCAGGAATCGGCTTCATGACGCCGGCCGACGTTCACTATGGTCGCGCCGAACAGCTCACCACCGCTCGGCGCCAGATCCTTCTCGAAGCTCATCGGACTCATCCCGAACGCTTCGTTCGCGGAACGCCACAACCTCCCGTTTTGCCTCCTCAGGCTTGGATCAACCCGCCGACGGAGAAAACGACGCTCCTGAATGCCGCACAAGCCACTCTCGCGGCGGCGTCCATACCTGGGGTACCCCCTTTTTCTGCTCCACGAAACGAGATCTCGATCGATGCAGATGTGGACCGCACCGGCGCCACGAGCCTCCCGACGCTAATCGAGGCTCACTAAATGCAGCTCGCGAGTGTCTCAAAGTTGTTGACACGTACCGCCCCCGCTTCCAGGACCTCCTCCGCCGCATGAACTTCCCGGAGTGATAGATCGTTGGGCGGATGTCGCGTCCTACCCTGAAAGCCATCCGGGGTTGTGTGGGAGGACGGGTTCTCTTCTCCTCCCTCACACCCCAAGATCCTTTTTAGGGGGCGTCGCGAGGACCCAGAAACGAGACCAATTTTGGTCCGGATCACAGCGAGAACATCGTGGTGGAAACACTACGGCAGATCTCACAGACTTCTCCGATGATCCGCGGGATGCTCACTTCACCTGGCAGCCCTCTTCTGTGAGGGCCCGGCGCGCCACGACTCGGAGGCAGCACAGTGTTTCGAAGAACCAAGCACTACGCCCTTGCGGCGCCGATGGAATGTCTTCTCTCGAAAGGACAACAGTTCTTCTCTGGGAAGGTGGTGAACCCCCTCTGTGCCAACATCGCTGAGACACTTCGCCCCTTGAAATTAGTGTAGAGGGCGGAGGAGGATCAATGCATGAGTATGTTGATTGAGAGAGAGACCTCGGCGGGATCGGAGGGAGCCCGTAGGGCGACTGGAGATCCCGCCGGCCGCGATGCGGCGGGGGTCCCGGATCCCGAAGTGAGCGAGCAAGCGAAGCGTCGACGCTTTACCGCGGAGTACAAGCTGCGGATAGTGCGTGAGGCCGATGCCTGCAAGGGTGACGGTGACGTTGCTGCTCTTCTGCGTCGAGAGGGCCTGTACTCGTCGCATTTATCGAGTTGGCGCCGCCAACGTGACGAGGTCGCCAAAGCGGGGTTGGCGTCGAGAAAGCGAGGCCGGAAGGCAAAGGCCGAGGATCCACGGGTCAAGGAGCTCGAGCGCGAGAACGCCCGGCTCCAACGTCGCCTGGCTCGGGTGGAGACGATGTTGGAGACCCAAAAAAAAACCTCCGAATTACTGGGGGTCCCCCTGAATCCACTCGACAGCTACGAGAACGACTGATGGTGGCGGCCGAGGAGCTGGCGGGGCAGATTGGGCAGACGACGGAAGCCTGCGAGGCTCTGGGTGTGGCTCGTTCCACGCTGTATCGCAGGCGCCAGGTGACGCCCGAACCGAAGCGGCGTCCTCGGCCGCACCGAGCCCTCGACGAGACTGAGCGCGAGGAAGTCCTCGGGGCCTCGCACTGTGAGCGGTTCGTCGACAAGGCGCCCGCCCAGGTGTGGGCCACGCTTCTGGACGAGGGAACCTACCTCTGCTCGATTCGCACGATGTATCGGATTTTGGAGGAGCACGGCGAGGTCCGAGAGCGCCGGAACCAACGGCGCCATCCGAACTACACGAAGCCGGAGCTGCTGGCCGAAGCGCCCAACCAGGTTTGGTCGTGGGATATTACGAAGCTTCGTGGCCCCGTCAAGTGGACCTACTACTACCTCTACGTCATCCTCGACATCTTCTCCCGCTACGTGGTTGGCTGGATGCTGGCTCACCGAGAAAGTGCGGCGCTCGCGCAACGCCTCATCGCCGAGAGCTGTCGCAAGCAGGACATTGAACCCGACCAGCTCACCCTTCACGCGGACCGTGGCAGCTCGATGAGAAGCAAGCCCGTGGCTCTGCTCCTGGCTGACCTCGGAGTTACCAAGACCCACTCCAGACCTTACGTCTCGAACGACAATCCCTACTCCGAGTCCCAGTTCAAGACGATGAAGTACTGTCCTCAGTTTCCGAGCCGTTTTGGTTCCGCCGAAGACGGCCGGCTGTTCTGCGGCGGTTTCTTCGACTACTACAACTACGAGCACCGGCACTCAGGAATCGGCTTCATGACGCCGGCCGACGTTCACTATGGTCGCGCCGAACAGCTCACCACCGCTCGGCGCCAGATCCTTCTCGAAGCTCATCGGACTCATCCCGAACGCTTCGTTCGCGGAACGCCACAACCTCCCGTTTTGCCTCCTCAGGCTTGGATCAACCCGCCGACGGAGAAAACGACGCTCCTGAATGCCGCACAAGCCACTCTCGCGGCGGCGTCCATACCTGGGGTACCCCCTTTTTCTGCTCCACGAAACGAGATCTCGATCGATGCAGATGTGGACCGCACCGGCGCCACGAGCCTCCCGACGCTAATCGAGGCTCACTAAATGCAGCTCGCGAGTGTCTCAAAGTTGTTGACACGTACCGACCTAAGTCTTCACGGCACATTCGTAGCGGAGACCGCGTATTCGTCCCTCGAATTCCAACCGGGTGATCTCATTGGGGTGAATTTACGTTTACTTCGTCCTGGAGCTGAGGTATCGGGCCTCGTTGTCAAGGCATGTGTCGTGTGGCGTAACGACGGCATGGTGCCGAGCTTGCCAAACGGCTTGGGCTTGGAGTTCATTCATGACGATCAGACGCTTCGTGACTCCGTCGCGATGATTTCAGAGCTTCGTCGCCGCGACATCGTGAAACAAGATGGGCTGCAGTCAACTACTGCTCTAGCTGACGCGTGACAGAGTGCGTTGAGTTTCCGACGGCTGCAACCTGCTGTTCGCATCCGTTGTAACCTGTAGCTTTGTGCGCATGGTTTCGCAAGAACGCGACCCAACGCTTCACTTGGTCGGGTTCAGCTGGGAGCCGCGACACGGTCTTCTCCGAGATGATGAAGCCGAGCTTCGTGAGCTCGGCGTGGAATACGAGAACATGGAGCATAGCGGCGGAGTGTGGCTTTTCCGCCCCGTAATCTCAAGCCGAAGATCCCCTCCTCCGGCCGGGGGTGACAGGGGTGCCTAATAAGTCTCTGATTTCAAACGTGGACGGTTATTGACGAGGGACAGGGGGCTCGATTAGTGGAGGCTATGGAAAACGCCCTTCCAGGCTTCGAAGAGAACTCAGTCGTGAGCAAGGTCTGAACGACCAGAACCGTGGGGGCGTTTCCCACAGCCTCGTCTCCCGCTGAGGGGCAGTGGCATTTGGTGAGGCCCGTGGGTTGAGAGGGTAAGCCATGTGTAGATGCGCATCGGCGAGAACGCTAGAATCTTTTTTTCCGAAAGAGAAAAGAGCGTTCCCGCGATGCGCGTTACTACGTTAGTCAACAAGCTCATCGGATTGCAAGGCCTGTGGGTCCGAGGTTTCCACTTCCAGGCGGACAAAGCCAGAGTGGTGGTGGATGTAGTACCACGGAGGAGGAAGCCTCTGTGCGGGATTTGCGGACGAAAGGTCCGCAAGAACAAAGATCGCTACAATCGCTACTGGCGGCACTTGGACCTGTTCGGAGTCCGGACCTATCTACTCGATCCGACGAGTGGTATGTCGGCGGTGTGGAGTGGTCAGAGAAAAGGTGCCTTGGGCCGACAAGGGAAGCCGCTTTACCAAAAGCTTCGAACAAGAGGTAGCGTGGCTGGCACAGAGGACGGACGTCAGCGCCGTAGCGAACTATTTCCGAGTGACGTGGCGTTCGGTGCGACGGATCATCCAGCGAGTGGTTGCCGAGCAGCGGGATGAGCGGCGCGAGCTCGATGGATTGCGGGTGATTGGGATGGACGAGATCAGCTACCGCAAACGCCACAAGTACTTAACCCTAATCGCAAAATCTTCGAAGCACGAAAATGCGAAACAGCCGCACTGGGCGCAGGCGAGAAGCTCGTGCTGGGGCACCCACTCGCCGCCACTATAGGTGATTCTGCACGGTGTATGCAGAACCTCTCTTCGAAGCCTGGAAGGGCGTTTTCCATAGCCTCCACTAATCGAGCCCCCCCTTCCTTATTCCATATGAATTAATCTTTCTTGTATATATATCAGGAGGGGCCTGTGGGCGCTCGTGGGAAACGCGAAGCATTTTCCAAGCGATTGTGGAAAACGCCGCTCCACGTTTGTACGTGCTCACAACCTTTCCCTAAACGCCTCTCTCGCCCGGAGTTTCCGGCGTTTTCCACAATCGCGGCAGCGTCCATAGGCCATGCCCTCCAACACAAATCAGATCCCCCGAAACGACAGGAGAACCTTTATTAATAAGGATGGAGAAAAAGAAAGAGACTAGACGGCGCTAATCATATGTGGTGTAGGTTCTGGGGCGTCAGAGCTTGCGACGTGTGGAGCGGGCAAATGTAGAAACCTCGCTTCCTTCAAGAGGCGAGCTGTCCGAAGCGTGCGGCATCGTGGGCGCATCCCGTTTTCAGTGCGAAATGGAGGATAGCACAGCGAGCCAGAAACGTGCTTAGTCTGGACCAGGGACGCGAGAGCAACACGGGGGCGAGGTTCAACTCTGCCCGGACAGAGCTTAGTCACCCCACTAGGCCGGCGATGAACGAGCTGTAGTCGTCCTTCATGGGCAGCTCCAGATCGATCTTGATCCGGCGGCGCTGTGCCGTGACGCGTTTGCCGGTCTTGGGGTTGGTCGCCTCCTTCTCGTAGGATTTCCAATAGAGGCCGACGCCGCGCTTCTGCCAGGCTGGCAGGTCGTTGAAGTTGACGCCTTTCGAGAACAGCAGCTCGTTCTTCTCGGCGACCGACTTGCCCTCGAGCGCCGCTGTTGCATCACGCACCGACATGCCTTCGTCATGTAGTCGCGGAATCGCTCGTCATACGGGCGATCGAACTTGTGGACTTCCTTGGTGAGGCGCGTGAAATTGCGGCCATACATGCTGGCTACGATGTAGATGCCCGTTATCCGTCACCAGCGCCGGCATATCGAATTGTCAACGTTGGCCCAACAGGGTAGGGTCTGTGGATGAGCTACTCTCATGTCTTTCGCGCGAACCAGCAAGTCGCAAGCGAGTTGAAGAATAGTATCGAGGAACGGGTGCCGGACGTCGCCCCCGCGGAGGTCCGAACGATTCTCGGGTTGAATGTGCTGCACTTCCTCGAGTTCTGCAAGAGTCGCGGCGCCGAGATCGAGGAGCTTTCTTCCGGCGACGACCCCATCGGCCTGACCCTGGAAAAGCTCCGATTCAATCTCAGCCTAGGGGTGCAGGACCCTTCGCGGGTCCTCTCACAAGGAGGCGCACCGCTCGACCCGGAGGGCGCGGTCAACGAAGACCCGACCCCTGTCACCCGCTACAACCGGGAAGGCACTTTCGTCGTTCGTATGAACGGCGAGACATTCGTTTTGCACGTGGCTTCGTTTCGCTTTCTCTCTCCAACGAATAGCAACATGATCTTCGCCTTTTGTCCGGGGCCGGGCTGGTCGCGGCTCGACGCGCACTTCGTGGAGTTCGCCTCGGAGCGGCTCCGCCGAGAGCGCGAGAACGGAAGCATTCGCGTCTGGGGTAGCGGAGAGATCCGTCCGACCTCCCCGCCCACGTGGGACGACATATACCTTCCAGCCGACCAGAAGCAAGAGATTCGCATGCAGGTCAAGACGTTTCTGGAAAGCGAGTCGCTATACCGTCGCCTCAACATTCCGTACCGAAGAGGCTTTCTGCTCTTCGGCCCGCCCGGCAACGGCAAGACGATGCTCATCAAGATATTGGCGGCGAGCTATCCTCAATTGAAACCTGTCATGGTCCCGCTCACGAAAACCGTAGGCGAGCGAGAGCTCGGCGCCGCCATCCGCGAGGCGGAACGCTTGGCACCGAGCCTTCTTATTCTCGAGGACATCGACGTTATGTTCGGCGGCACGAGCCCGCTCGCCTATAGCGAGTTCCAGAACCTCGTCGATGGGGTCTCGGAGCTCAGCCGAGGCGTCCTCATCGTCGCCACGACGAATCACCCGGCCAAGTTGGGCGCGGCGCTCACCGAGCGCCCCGGCCGGCTGGACCGGCTGTGGAAGCTCGGAAAGCCGAATCTCGAGACGCGGCGGCTCTACATTTGCCGGCTCCTCGACAGCTCAGAGCACGGCCTGTCCGATGCAGAGGCGGTCGCGAGCGACCTCGCGAAGAAGACCGAGGGCTTCTCGATGGCCTACTTGCGCGAGCTCTATACGCTCGGCTCTTTCCACGCGATCAATGCCGGCAAGCCAGTGCAAGAGGAACATCTGCAGGCGGCTTTCGAAGTGTTGAACGAGCAACGCCTCGAGGCCGAACGCTCGTTCCCGGAGGAGAAATCGAGCGGGTTCGGATTCGGCGCCAAGTCCTAGCTGCTAGCTGCTAGCTACCGATGGCAGCGACCGCTTTCTGCATGAGCGTTTTCGTGAAGAGGGACCGCTCCGCTCTCGGTGCATTAACGTTCCCCAATCGAGCGACAACGAGGTCTAGGCTCGGGACCACATTGCAATCGTTCATCTTGTAGCCGCGAGACGAGAAGGTGTCGTCCGGCACGTTCTCCCAATCGTCTTGAATCCAGAACGTGTAGCCGTAGCTCATCGTCTCGCCGTCGCTCTGTCGGAAGCGCGTGGTCGCCTTCTGCATCCACGCGACGGGAACGAGCTGTCTTTCGTCCCATCGACCGTCGTTCAGCCACAGGTATCCCAGCCGGGCGAGATCGCGGGCGCCACATCGGAGCGACGCTCCGAGGATCGTGTTGTAGCCGTACGGGCTTTCGCTCTTGTCGGTGCCATAGGCGTCGCAGCCTTCACTGCCGGCGATAGCCCATCCCGGCTCGTCGGAAAAGTTGGGCTCCGGCACGTGTTTGTACTGATTGTTGCGAATCTCGATGGGCATACCGAGTTGACGGAGGACGCGATCATAGATGTAGGGCCCGACCCTTTCACCGGATAGGTTCCGCATCGCCAGGGCAAACTGTTCCATGCCGAAATTGCTGTAGTTGAACGCGGAGCCCCTAGCGCGGCCGGATCGCCGACACGCCAGCCGCCGTCGCGCTCGGGCGGCGGCGCATAGGGCTCTTGCGGCAAAGGCCAAAGGCTCAAGCCGGCGGCGGCTTTCAACAGACGTCGACGGCCGATCACGATGGCATCGCCGCGACGATCTTTTGAATCAGCGTCGACGAAAAAGGCTGGCCGTCCACTTGGCGGCGGTTGTCGTTTCCTTGCCGGACCACCACGAGGTCCAAGCTCGGAATGATGAAGCTGTGGTTCTGGTTGTGGCCTCGCGACATGAACGAGTCTTTCGGCACGTTCTCGAACTCGTCTTGAATCCAGAACGTGTAGCCATAGGGATTGGGGGTTTCGCCGCTCTCGCGAACGAAGCGGCTCGTCGCAAGCTTCATCCATGCCTCGGGTACGAGCTGCTCACTCCCCCACCGTCCTTTGTTCAGCCAGAGATATCCCAGTTGGGCAAAATCCCGAGCGGTGCACCGGAACGTGCTCCCGACGATCGTGTTATATCCGAACGGGCTGTCACTCTTGTCGGCGCCATAGGCGTCGCAGCCTTCGCTCCCGCCGATCCCCCATCCTGGCTCGCCAGAGAAATTCAGCTCTTTGTCGGTCGCGTAGGGCATATCTCGGAACTCGTTGTCCCGAATGCCGATGGGCATCCCGATGCGACCGAGGACGCGGTCATACACGTAAGGGCCCACGCGCTCGCCGGAGAGGTTGCGCATGGCGAGCGCCACTTGCTCCAAGCCGTAATTGCTGTAATTGAAATCGGACCCAGGCTCGAACTTCAGCGTATGGTGTGCGGGAATCCCGTCGAAGTGCCACCAGCCTAAGCAGTACTCGTACATCTGAAAGGGACCCGAATAGTCCGGGTAGAGATGACGCGTGCTCGGCGCCAACCATGGCTCGCGGGATTCGTGCCCGGAGGTCATGGATAGCGCATGTTTGACCTTGATCCTTCGCTTCCGTTCGTCCGTGATGGGCTGCTCCCAAAGCTGAGGGATGAGGGATTCTTCGCGCGAAGAGCCCACGAGATAGCTCTCGAGGTCGACCTGGTCCTTGTACTCTTCCAGAAAGACGCCGACGGCCGTTCCGAAGACGGACTTGGTCGAGGACTTCATGTCGTTGCAGGTCTGCGCCGTCCATCGCTGCGGTCCGCCCTCGGTGCCCGTCGTGTAGGTTTCGCCGATGATGTGGCCTTTGTGGACGATGACGAGCGCGCCGCCATAGCTCGTCGTCGCGATGGCCTTGTCGTGGTAATGGATGGCTTCGCTCAGTCGGCTTGGATCGACGCCAAGAGTCTGTGGGTCTCCGACACGCCAGCCGCCATCCTGTTCAGAGGGCGGAAAATATCCTCCATCTTGGGTCTGCGTGTAACGAGAAAGCCCCAAACCTGCGGCACCCACGCTTGCAGCTGCCAAAAACCGTCTTCGGCTAACAAGACGCCTATCTTGATTCGTCATGATGGGCTCCTTCCCTACTCACCAGCGAGAAACTATAGCTTCGCCGCCACCTCCCTGGCCATCTCCAAGTGCCGCGAGAAACCGATGGTCTCGTACGCTTCGATTGCGTAAATCAACCGGATCGAGTTCACGTCCCCCATTCCGGGAAGCGAGCATAGCCGGAACAACTCCGTTGTAAGGGCCGTCGCAAAGCAGGCCCATAAGTGTTGCGTGCGTGTTCCGAACTGATTCATGCACCAACGCGACTCATCGCGCTTCGTCGACGAGCTCGGCGAAGCGGTTGAGCAAGTCAGGCGCGTGTTCGGCGAGATAGGAGGCAACGCCGCGTTCGTCGACGCCGGCGTCGAGAAGGCGGGCGACATCGGCGCGATCCTGTGGGCGGTTGGCGGATAGCTTCATCAGGATGAGAGCCTCGGGAGCGACGACGTGCACCTCGCCAACCTCCACGACGGCCAGTTGATCGGCGAGGCACGGGAATGCGTGGGGTACAGCCAGAAGGTCGACGACGGTCATCTCGATGCGGTCCTTCAGCTCCGACCGGTAGACGAGCAACGGTGCCGTCTTCTCGAAGGCCTCCGATCCGACGAGGTAGTCCACGTCTTTCGTGGCGCGTGGGAAACCATTGAGCCCAACCGCCAGTCCACCGATCAGCGCGTGAGGAATCCTTAGACGGGCCAGCAGTTCCCCGATCTCGATGGCGTCCTCGATCACGTTAGCCGCAACGACTGCGCCAAGTTCATGAAGACGGTTCATCGATCTCCCGGCCGACGACGGCCTTCATTCCGTTGTCGTACTCGACGGCAACGACTTGGCGAGGCCGTCGCGGCGGCGACAGCGCGGCCTGAGCACGAATTCGCTCTCGGAATCCGGGGTCGATACGATGGGTGGTCGGTTGGGCAAGGGGAGCAGGACCCAGCCACTCGGCGCCGCTCGGACGGACCCAGTATCGACCTGGGAACTGCTCGATTCCCTCCGCGCTGGACGCGGCCTGGGCGAGGTCGTAGCTCACTTGCAGGTCCATGAACCATCGGGGCGGCACGCCGAAGAACGCGCCGAGCCGCACGGCCGTGTCTGGGGTAATGCCACGCTTGCCGTGCAAGATCTGGGAGATCCGCGTCTGGTGGACGCCGATGCTCTTCGCCAGCCGGTAGGGCGTGATGCCGAGGGGGTCGAGGAAGCTCTCCTTGAGGTACTCGCCTGGGTGTTTCACGCTCCAATAGTAGCGACAAACAATAGTATCGTCAAGAGATACCAATGGACGGTGTGCTCCGCACAGACTTCCGTTCCGGCGTTGGTTCTCGGCGACATCTGGGTCACGGACGTCGTAACGGACGAAAGCGAATAACCGAGCTCAATTTGCGTCACGGACAATCCTGACGACAGCAGGGTCAAACCTGTTTGGCAGGCAGAATGATCTTTACTGTCGTACCCGCGCCCAGAACACTTTCGATTTGAATCTCGCCTCCCAAGCCGTGGATGATGCGCCTGCAGTTGAACAGCCCCCAATTGCCTGTGGTGACCCTGCCATCTGCCACCGCAAACGAAGGCTCGAATATCTGGTCCAGCCGCTCCGTCGGAATCCCGCGTCCGTCATCCTCGATCTCGACGACGACTCCGTCTTTGTTGACGCAAGAGCGAACGCGAATCGTGCCGTTGTCGTCGATGGCGTTGTTTGCGTTTAGCAGAAGATTCGTGAACACGGCACTCAACTGTTGTGGACGGCACCGGATGGCTGGAAGCGGCTCGAGGTTCAGGGTGACGTCCGCAGTCTCCTCGAGCTCGGCTCTCAGAGTTTCGACGGTATCCTCGAGTAGAACACTCACGTCGACCGCCGCTTCCTCCGCCCGATCAAGATGCGTGAACCGCTGCATCCGTCCGACGACTTCGATCAGGCGTTCGCAGGAGTGTCTGGACGTCCTTTCGATGTCGCCCAGTACTTTCATCAGCCGGTCTGAGGGCTGCTCTGAAGCCTGCGACCTCTCGAGGGCGGCAGCCAGGGTGCTCAAGTTACTCTTGATAACCCCAATGGGCGAATTGAGCTCGT
Organism: Candidatus Marinacidobacterales bacterium; assembly: GCA_965197495.1. GTDB lineage: Bacteria > Acidobacteriota > Vicinamibacteria > Marinacidobacterales > SMYC01 > SMYC01. Next base: position 5,031,069 of record OZ240210.1, on the reverse strand, counting down.
GACTCAAAGCCGCCGCGAGCCGTCCTTGCGCGGCCGCACTCTTGGCGAGAGTCACCTGCGCCTGAGCTCGTAGCACCTGCTGGCGGGCCTGAAAGGCGGAGGCTCGCTGGATGGTAGACGATGGCCGTCAATCCGACAAAGATGAGAATCACGGCAGCGAGAGCGGTAAGATTCAACGGCGAGACATCTGGAACGAATAACTTCTCTGGATAAAGCGCCATCGCGCCGACGTAAGTTACGAAGATCGATGACCCCAGAGCCAGCGTGTGAAGCGGCCGTAAAGGAATCGCGCCGATAGCCACCAGCATCACGAGATTGATGTTCGGTGGCACGGCGTGCTCGACTCCGGGATAAGAGGCTGTCACGGCCGTTACGATGAAGATCAGCACCACGCCATAGCCGATGACAGATACGGCCAGCCGCGCGTGTTTACGTAGCCTGGGCACAACCCAGAACGGGACTCCCAGCAGGCCCGTCCCCATCAGGGCGAGGTCGGGCCAAACCCAGACGTGGGACAGGTATCCGAGCTTGCTCAAGAACGTCGTGACCGTCAGCATGAACCCAACCCCTACCACGGTCATGAAGACGACCGCTTTCAGTCCGGCGACAGCGACCCTCGTCAACTCTTCCCGCAAGGCCGGATCCTGCTGCTCTTCTTCAGGCAGCAAGTACGGTTTCCAATCGCTCCACCGGATACCCATCGTACGCCTTCCTCGGCAGTCGAGCCCACAGACAGGACATTCTAGCCGCCGCCACGAGCTCATAGCGAGTGAAGCTCCAATGTGCGCCGGTTGATTCCCTCGTCTCAGAACGCTAGATTTCTTATTGATAAGGATACGAATGGCCCTCATCTCCGGAACGCGCCTAGGCCCCTACGAGATCCTCGCGCCGATCGGCGCAGGAGGTATGGGGGAGGTCTACAAAGCCAGGGACACCCGGCTCGACCGGACGGTGGCCATCAAAGTCCTCGCCGAGCACCTCGCCGAGAGCCCCGAGCGAAAGCAGCGCTTCGAGCGTGAGGCCAAGGCGATATCCCAGCTCAACCATCCGCACATCTGCACGCTTTATGACGTGGGCGAGCAAGACGGGCTGGACTACCTCGTCATGGAGTACCTCGAAGGCGAGACGTTGGCCGAGAGGTTGAAGAAAGGACCGCTGCCCCTCGACAAAGTTCTGGAATACGCGATTCAGATCGCGGACGCATTGGACAAGGCACATCGAGCCGGGATCGTCCACCGAGACCTCAAGCCGGCGAACATTATTATTACGAAGTCCGGAATCAAGCTTCTGGATTTCGGGCTGGCGAGGCTCATGACCGACGACCTTGTGTCCGACGGGTCCGATGCGCCCACCAAGCAGCAAGGTCTGACCAAAGACCATGCGATCTTGGGGACGCTCCACTACATGGCGCCCGAGCAGGCGGAGGGAAAGGACAGCGATAGGCGCACGGACATCTGGGCGCTCGGCTGTGTGCTCTTTGAGATGACGACCGGACGGCGCGCGTTCGAAGGCGAGAGCCAGGCGAGTGTCATCGCGGCGATCCTCGACAAGACGCCGACGGACGTGGGCGAGATCCGTCCGGAAGTGCCCGCCGCCTTCGACCGTGTGGTGAAGACTTGCCTCGCGAAAGACCCCGACGCTCGCTTCCATAGCGCGCACGACATGGGGCTCCAACTTTCCTGGCTGGGAAACGAAACGGCCGTTGCTCGAGAAAAGGCGCCACCTCGGCACAGGCTCGCCGCCTGGATTCTCGCCGCGGCGGCTTTCGCCGTCTCAGCTTGGCTGTTCGTTGGCTCATCGGGCAGCCTTCCCTACTCTGTGGGCCCAGTCCTTTTCTCCTTCCATCCTGCCGGGTTTGGTGTCGGCCCCCAAAACCCCCTATTCGGGGCCTATGAGTGGGAAACGGTAGCCGTTTCACCGGACGGGAGCCGGGTGGCGTTCATCGTCAACGGCGAAGAAGGCACGCCTCTGGTCTGGATATCGGCCCTTCACGGATCCGGCGACCACCTCGCTTGCAGGCACCGACGGCGCGCGACAAATCTTCTGGTCTCCTGAAGGAGACAGGATCGCCTTCCGCGCCAAAGGCGGACTGTTCACGATTCCAGCCGCCGGAGGCCCCGTGCAGAAAATCGTCTCAGAAGGCGTGCTGTCGGGCAACGGCGGGTCGTGGAGTCGCAACGGAGTTTTTCTGATGGGAGGATAGTGCTTCCAGCTCTTTCATCTCCAACTCGATCGTTGCGAATGCTTGCGAACGAGACATTCTAGCTCGACAGCTTCTCCCGAAACCGCTTCATGAGCGGATAGCCTAAAACTTGCTTGAGCGAGCGGTTCGGACGTTTGGACCGGCTGTCCTTGCCTAGCCCCTTCGTCATACCCAGAACCTTCCAGTTCGCCGCAAGATAGCAGGTCCCGCGAAATCGAGCCGGGTCCACGAAGGTCTCCACGAAGTACACGGGGTAGCCGTAGCTCTGCTCCCAGTGTCGGGGGAGCAGACGTGCCATCCGTCCGAGAATGTGCGACGCCAGATGCGGCACGAAAACCCAGGGAAGGATCAAAAACCGTGGGTTATAAGCGATGAAGCGGATGTTACGCCGCCGCGCCTCAGACGACCAACCGATGAAACGGTCCCGGGCCCCCAAGTGGCGTGGCGCTGATGAAAACGACACGCAGGCCACCGGACGCCCTTGGCTCAAAACCAGGTACTTCAGGTGCGCTCCCACCGGCTGCTTGTAGCCCAAGTAGTGGTGGGTCTCGATGAGCCCGTTGAACACAGCCTCCTGTTCCGTGCGCCGGACCTGACGAAACTCCAGAGGCTGAAGCGTTGACAGACGTGCCCGCAGCGGGGTCGAGTCCAGCTCCACCACACCCGGTTTGTTCCGGTGATACGGCGTCGAGAACCGATACCGCGGCTCCGGAAGCTCGATTCGAGACGAGCGGTGAAGGCTGAGCAGAAGCCCTCGAGCGATCGCGTCGCACGGTGCGCCGTTCGGTTGCACCCATTGCCACGCCGTACACAGCCTCAACGACAGCGCGCGACGGCTTGCCTTGGGATGGGCGGCGATGAGCTCGCGGATGAACTCGATTTCCGCTTCGCTCACTTCCCGGCCGCGATACCGAACACCGTTCATGAGACAAAAGCTTGGAGGATCGTTCGATAGAACGTAACCCCTTTTTCACAATTCGTTTCACCCTCACGCTGGCACCCCCACCGCTCGCCACTGAGGCGCTCCTTTCGCTGCCGCGGGATCTCCTCCCGACAACAGAACCCCAAGCTCGTGCGCTTCCAGACTCTGATGCTTTCCTCCCCCAGGCCAGTGACGGAAACGTCCTTTCGACAATCGCTTTTGGAGCAACCAAAACCCTTGGCCATCGTAGACGAGCAGTTTCACCGATGTCCGCCGTCGATTGCAGAACACGAACACCGTCCCGCTAAACGGATCCCGCGATAGCTCCTCACGACACAGCCGCGCCAACCCGTCGATCCCACGGCGGAAGTCCGCAGCACCCACCGCCAACAAGATCCGCATCTGCGGCGTTACTTGGATCACGACCGACCACCGAAGAAAAAGCTCTCGCTCAACCGCGCCAGGTCCGGACTCGCTCCCTTCCACTCCACCCGCATCCAAGCGCCGTCCACACCCTTGTACTCCGCCGCATCTTCGCCGCCCACGAGCCCAGGCGCTATCAGAGGCACAAACGAACTAGCTTCCGCCCCCTCTGTGCCAACATCGCTGAGACACTTCGCCCCTTGAAATTAGTGTAGAGGGCGGAGGAGGATCAATGCATGAGTATGTTGATTGAGAGAGAGACCTCTGCGGGATCGGAGGGAGCCCGTAGGGCGACTGGAGATCCCGCCGGCCGCGATGCGGCGGGGGTCCCGGATCCCGAAGTGAGCGAGCAAGCGAAGCGTCGACGCTTTACCGCGGAGTACAAGCTGCGGATAGTGCGTGAGGCCGATGCCTGCAAGGGTGACGGTGACGTTGCTGCTCTTCTGCGTCGAGAGGGCCTGTACTCGTCGCATTTATCGAGTTGGCGCCGCCAACGTGACGAGGTCGCCAAAGCGGGGTTGGCGTCGAGAAAGCGAGGCCGGAAGGCAAAGGCCGAGGATCCACGGGTCAGGGAGCTCGAGCGCGAGAACGCCCGGCTCCAACGTCGCCTGGCTCGGGTGGAGACGATGTTGGAGACCCAAAAAAAAACCTCCGAATTACTGGGGATCCCCCTGAATCCACTCGACAGCTACGAGAACGACTGATGGTGGCGGCCGAGGAGCTGGCGGGGCAGATTGGGCAGACGACGGAAGCCTGCGAGGCTCTGGGTGTGGCTCGTTCCACGCTGTATCGCAGGCGCCAGGTGACGCCCGAACCGAAGCGGCGTCCTCGGCCGCACCGAGCCCTCGACGAGACTGAGCGCGAGGAAGTCCTCGGGGCCTTGCACTGTGAGCGGTTCGTCGACAAGGCGCCCGCCCAGGTGTGGGCCACGCTTCTGGACGAGGGAACCTACCTCTGCTCGATTCGCACGATGTATCGGATTTTGGAGGAGCACGGCGAGGTCCGAGAGCGCCGGAACCAACGGCGCCATCCGAACTACACGAAGCCGGAGCTGCTGGCCGAAGCGCCCAACCAGGTTTGGTCGTGGGATATTACGAAGCTTCGTGGCCCCGTCAAGTGGACCTACTACTACCTCTACGTCATCCTCGACATCTTCTCCCGCTACGTGGTTGGCTGGATGCTGGCTCACCGAGAAAGTGCGGCGCTCGCGCAACGCCTCATCGCCGAGAGCTGTCGCAAGCAGGACATTGAACCCGACCAGCTCACCCTTCACGCGGACCGTGGCAGCTCGATGAGAAGCAAGCCCGTGGCTCTGCTCCTGGCTGACCTCGGAGTTACCAAGACCCACTCCAGACCTTACGTCTCGAACGACAATCCCTACTCCGAGTCCCAGTTCAAGACGATGAAGTACTGTCCTCAGTTTCCGAGCCGTTTTGGTTCCGCCGAAGACGGCCGGCTGTTCTGCGGCGGTTTCTTCGACTACTACAACTACGAGCACCGGCACTCAGGAATCGGCTTCATGACGCCGGCCGACGTTCACTATGGTCGCGCCGAACAGCTCACCACCGCTCGGCGCCAGATCCTTCTCGAAGCTCATCGGACTCATCCCGAACGCTTCGTTCGCGGAACGCCACAACCTCCCGTTTTGCCTCCTCAGGCTTGGATCAACCCGCCGACGGAGAAAACGACGCTCCTGAATGCCGCACAAGCCACTCTCGCGGCGGCGTCCATACCTGGGGTACCCCCTTTTTCTGCTCCACGAAACGAGGTCTCGATCGATGCAGATGTGGACCGCACCGGCGCCACGAGCCTCCCGACGCTAATCGAGGCTCACTAAATGCAGCTCGCGAGTGTCTCAAGTTGTTGACACGTACCGGCCTCCGCGCTCGGTTTTGCTTTTTCTTCCCCTGATGACGACCAACGCCTCTTCAGCTCTTCGGAGTTCAACCTCAATGCACGCGACGTCCGATGAACTCCATACTCGCTCGCCAGGCCCGTCGCTATCTTCCATAGTGCTTCCGGGATTCTGCGATTCTCACGAGTCGCTCGCCATTTCTCGAATCGCTCAACTCCTCGATTCAGACGCTTAGGAAGCGCCTTTACCTCCTTCTTTCCTTTCATCCCTGACCTCCTTTAGCTTCCTGTTCTCGGAGGACAAATCTAGCGCTTAACGCCTTCCAATTTCATGCACGCTTGTCGGAAACTCACGATCTCCGAACGCTCTACTGATGCCGGGCCAAACGGCGTTGGCGTAAGCAATGAGCTGATTCTTCAGGTCCACCAACTGCTTCACCATCGAGTTCCGCTGGCTCACCTGTATCTTGAGCTCTCGAATCTCAGGCCGCGGAACATAAGTTCTCCCCAGCTGCTTGGGGTCGAGCCAGGGTAAGCGTGCCATGATAAACGCGTCGACCTCATCCGTTTTCACCTTCGGGGAAAGGCATTTCCGAAATTCCTTCACCTGGTTCGGTTTCGCGAAGCTCACTTTGTGTCCCCGAGCCAGGAAAAAGACAGTGACGTACTCGCTCGTTGGATACGTTTGCTCCATGACGACGTGAAGCTTCGTACCTTCCTTGGCACCTTCGAGTCCAGCCACTTCCACGCGTTCCAGCTCATCGATGCCGAGCTCGAACCGAACGGCGTTTCCAATGATCGTGCCGTCCGTGTCCGCCACCATCGCTACGCTCGGCGCGCGGATGCCCAGGTCTATTCCTACTACTCTGTGTTTCATCATCAGTGGTCTTCGCCTCCAACCGAGACGGGCCGCGCAATCTCTATTGGTTGCCCGCAGACGGGAGCTCGCTGACCCCGGAGCGGATGGGTACCAGCGACCTGCCCCAGCACCCTCTTTTCGTGACACCCGATGGCGCGGAGGTCGTCGTGTACCAGAACCATCCGGAGCGCAGTTTCGACATTTGGGCTTTCGCAACAGGCGGCGGGGACGGCCGCCCGGTCGTACAGACGCCCTTTTTCGAAGGGCAGGGCGCGCTCTCGCCCAATGGCAATTGGCTTGCCTACACGTCGGACCGGGACGGCGATGGGTATCAGATCTACGTCCGGCCTATGGACGCCCCCGGCGGATCGGCTCGCATCTCCCGAGACGGAGGAACGGAACCTGCCTGGTCGCCGGACGGGCAGGAGCTCTACTTCACGAACGCCGGCAAAATGATGGCCGTTGCCATCGACGACAGCAAGACCGAGCTCTCATACGGCACGGCTCAGGTGTTGTTCGACGGGTTCCTCCAAGGCGGCGGACCTCGAAGCTACGACGTAGGTCCCGACGGACGCTTCATCGTCATCGTGGGAGACCCGGACGTGGCTCGTCAAGACGAGCTCGTCATCGTGCTCAACTGGTTCGACGAGCTCGAACGCCTCGTCCCGACGGAAAATTAGCCTAGCGCGACGTTCTCGAAGGCCCCGGCCAGATGTCGCGTCTACACCTGAGGTGGCCGTGATTGGGGACGACCGACCGACCAAAAGGGCGGCACCTGCGATTCCACACTTGCGATTCCATTACCGTCGGGAGGGTCATCGCCCACGAGACATCATTTCAAACGAACACGTGTGCGCCGATTATGTTAAATACACGTTACCGATAGTAACACTCGCAGAGTTCGCAGCCTGAGATCGAGCTCGGAGAGTAGCCCGCGTCTTCCACAAAGGCAGCTGGCCGCGAGCTGAGAAAAAGCGCGACGATGATTCTCATCATTGACAAAACGGCACAGGGTTCGGGATCATTCTCCGCCTCCTTTATTGCAAGAGGATCTATCCCCGCTCGCGCGAGACGCTATAGTGCGCAGACAATGTTGGCAGTCCCGAAAACGACAGGCTCCGGAAATATCTGCCTGTGGACTCTTGGCGTCTCAGCCGTCTTGTTGCTGCAAGCAGCGACCGGCCTGGCGGCGCAGACACGTACTGGAAGCCTATCCGTCGAGGTGCTTCATGGTGCGGAGCCGGTCTCCGGGGGCCAGTATCGCGGTCAACGGAGAAGCCTACGAGACGGACGCAAACGGCCGAGTGACGTTTGCTGCCGCCCCCGGTGAGCTCTCGATCCACATCATGAAGGAAGGCTTTCTTCCTTCGTCCGTTTCCGTCGAGGTCATTGCCGATGCGGAGCACCAGGTACAGGTGTTACTCGACGCTTCGCCGGTCGTCGTGGAAGAGGTGACCGTCGTGGCCACGACGCGCTCGGCTCGAGGCGTCGAAGATCAACCGATGCGCGTCGAAGTCCTCGGACGAGAAGAGATCGAAGAGAAAATGCTCATGACACCAGGCGACATCGTCATGATGCTGAACGAGATGGGCGGCATGCGGGTAGCAGCAACGTCGCCGTCTCTCGGGGCTGCCAGCGTTCGCATCCAAGGCATGCGCGGCCGTTACACCAGGTTTTTGTCCGACGGCTTGCCTCTTTACGGAGAGCAGGCTGCCGGGTTGGCGCTGCTGCAGATTCCACCAACGGATCTCGGCCGCGTCGAAGTCATCAAGGGAATGGCTTCAGCTCTCTACGGTGGAAGAGCGGTGGGAGGCGTCGTGAATCTACTCACCCGAAGGCCAAATCAGACGGCCGAACGCGAGGTGCTTCTCAACCTCTCTTCGCGCGGGGCGTCCGATGCCGTGCTTTGGCTTTCGGGCTCGCTTTCGCCGAGCTGGCGCTACTCGCTTCTGGCGAGTGGGCACGGGCAGGGACGCGTAGACGTCGATGACGATGGATGGGCCGATCTCGCCGGCTACGGACGCGGCGTCGCTCGGCCGCGCTTTTTCTGGGACGATGGACAAGGGAGGAGTTTCTTCGCGACCACAGGAGTTACCTTTGAGGATCGCAAGGGGGGGACGCTAGAAGGCGCCGTGCTGGAAGCCACAGGCGCGCCATACGAGGAATCGCTCGAGACGCGACGCTACGATTTCGGCGCCTCGGGCCAGACACTCCTCGCCGAGCGCTTCGTGTTTACGGCGCGGGCCGCGTTCGCGAGCGCGAGGCACGAGCATTTCTACGGAGACCAATTGGAACGGGACCGTCACGAGACGGTTTTCGCCGAAACCGCGCTTAGGGGAGCAGCCGGTCGCCACACCTGGGTGCTGGGCGCGGCATTCGAGCGCGAATCCTACCACCCGAAAGATGTGCCGCGGTTCGACTACACGTTCACGACGCCGGGGGTGTTCGTCCAGGACGACGTGGACGTCGCCGACTGGTTGTCGCTGTCGTTGAGCGCGCGTCTCGACGCTCACAGCGAGTTTGGCACGTTCTTCAGTCCCAGGGTCTCCGCCCTCGTCAGACGAGGGCCCTGGACGGGCCGTTTTTCCGCCGGAAGTGGTTTCTTTGCGCCGACACCGCTCACCGAGGAAACCGAAGCGGCTGGACTCACGCGGTTGCGGGTTGAGCGTCCGCTCATCGCGGAGCGAGGCCGCAGCCTCTCCTTCGACGTCGGCTTCACTCATGGAGCGGCTTCCTACACCGTCACGTTCTTCGACTCACGGATCGACGGCTCCATCTTCGTCGATCGGTCTACCGAGTACGTGCTTCGTAACCTCTCGGGAGGCGCGAGCAATACGGGCGTCGAGCTCCTCGCGACGTTCCGCCGCGCGCCCTTCGCCTTGACCGGAACCTACACTTACGTTCGTTCCCTCGAGCGAGACGGCGGCGATAGCGTGGATGTCGCTTTGACGCCTCGCAACAGCGCGGGAGTGGTCTCCATGATCGAGAACGAGAATGGTCGTCTCGGGGTCGAGGTTTATCTCACGGGTCGCCAGCGGGTCGAAGCAAATCCTCATCGGGAGACGAGCGAGCCCTATGTCGTCGTCGGTTTACTCGCGGAGCGCCGCTTCGGGCGCATCCGACTATTCGTCAATGCTGAGAACCTCACGGGCGTGCGCCAGTCACGATGGGATCCCCTGCTTCGGCCGACGCGCAATGTCGACGGGAGGTGGACCGTCGATGCGTGGGCGCCGCTCGAAGGGCGCGTCATCAACGGGGGAGTACGGCTCGAATTTTGAACACCCGGTTACCGTTCACTCACAGCGGTCGAGCATCTAGATGGATGTAGCCAGCATGTAGATGGACGTAGCCGCCTGGGACCTGGACCCAAAAAGAGCGGCACTTGGCCCCCCAGGTGCCGAGACACCATCGCAACGAACACGTGTGCGCTGATTATGTTAAACACACGTTACCAAGGGTAACACCCGCCAAGAGAGTTTCACCTGGATTCATCGGATCAACCATTCGCTGAAGGGCTGAAACACGACAGTAGTATTCACTGCGATGAACTTGTGAGCTTGCCGAAGTCTGCGCTGACGCATTTCGTCAGCACACTGAGTCCGGACAAGTTCCAGGTACTAGACTGAAGTTCCTGGCTGAAAAAGCCAAGACCCGGTGTTGATCCAATGAGATAGTTGGAATCAATGGTGCTGGCTTCTCTCTACACGGTGATACCTTTGAGCAGGTCGTAGGCTCTCTGCTGTTTCGAGTCCGGAGTTGTCGTGAGGGGATGTCCCGCCGGATGTTGAATTTGGGGTAGCGGCGGCTCCTTGGCCGGCCTAAGAATAGGTCTGCCAAACCAACCGTCTCCAGAGGGGGACAAGGAGCCACCATGCCAAGGAAATCAAAGAAGCCAGTAAGAAAGCAAACGCACTCGCCTACGGGCAAGGTAGTTGGCCAAGTCGTCAGATACTGCTACCGATGATAGCTGGGATCGCGGCCACGAAGGCGGACCTGACGGAATGGGTGTACGAGCAAGGACTGACCGCATTGCACCTACTCCTGAGAGAGGACGCGGAGAAGATCGCGGGGCCGAAGGGCAAGCACGAGAAGGAGCGAACTCATAACCACTGGGGGAGCACGGATGGGGAGCTGAGCTTCGGCGGTCGTCGAATCCAAGTGTCGCGACCTCGAGTTCGTTCGAAGTCGGGCGAGGAGGCGTCGCTTCCACACTTCGAAGCCTTCCGCGAAGAAGACCCGCTTCCGGAGCGAGTGCTGAACCAGATCTTGGTGGGGGTATCGACCCGAAATTACGAATCGAGTCTGGACAAACCCTCGGCGAAGTTGAAGTCTCGTGGCACGAGCAAGAGTGCCGCCAGCCGTCACCTCGTGAGCCAGACGACTAAGAAGCTCGAGGAATACCTATCTCGGAGGCTAGAGGAGTTCGAGCTTGCGGCACTAATGATGGATGGCCTTGAGGTGGCCGGACAGACCGTCGTCGTAACTCTCGGTATCACAATAGATGGAACGAAGGTGCCCTTGGGTATATGGCTGGGCTCGACGGAAAACTCTCGGGTGTGCACCGCGATGTTGCAGAACCTTCTCGAGCGGGGATTGCGGATCGACGAATCGATTCTCTGCGTAGTGGACGGAGGCAAAGGGATCCGCAAAGCACTCGTCGACGTTTTGGGGGATCTCGCGGTTATCCAAAGATGCCAGCTCCACAAACTCCGAAATCTTCGCTCGTACCTTCCCAAGTCCCGTCACGCCTACGTGCTCCAGACAATGAAGGAAGCGTACAAATGCAAGAGTGCCGACAAGGCGCGCAAGCGACTTCAGGCATTGGTGTCGTGGCTCGAGCGAAACGGCTACGACGAAGCTGCCGGAAGCCTTCGCGAAGGGATGGAAGAGACCCTCACGGTTGTGAAGCTCGCTCTACCCGAGTTACTTCGCAAATCTCTGGCCACGACAAACGCCATCGAGAATCTCAACGGCACCATCCGCAGAGTCTCGAGAAACGTCAAGCGGTGGAAGAGTCCTTCCATGATTCGCCGATGGACCGCTCTCGGCGTCGTCACGGCGGAGAAAAAGTTTCACCGTATCAAAGGCTATCGCCATATGGGCGCTCTCGTTCACGCGCTTAGAAGCAAACAGAAATCTCTTGACAGCGATGAGGTTGCTGCCTAAGAGTATTCACAGGTGCCGCCGCTACCCGACCAAATTCAACAGCGGCCGGGACATCTCCTGTCGTGACATCGAAGGTGGGCTCGTCGGGTCCGGCTTCCGGTCGCCGACATTTGTTTCGGACGATGTTGCTGAGAAGGCGCAGCAGCGTGCGGAAGCTGGAAGCTCGACTCCCATCGTCAAGCTTCTTGGTTTGTATCTTGCGCAGGGCGGCCTCGGAGCGCTTCGCCGGAGCAACCGGGTCACGCCTGGCCTTCGCCTGCTGGTCCTCGTCAGAGAATAGCAGCGGCCGCCAAGCCTCCATCATGTGCCACAGGACGTAGTAGGCCAGCATGCACAAGAAGACGTGCGCCCGGACTCGGTTTTCGCGCCGGTGACGAATCGGCCGCACCTTTAGGTCCATGCTCTTGAAGGAACGAAACGCCCTCTCGACCTGGGTCAGCAACTTGTAGCTGCGCACTGTGTCGTCGGTTTTCATCCGCTGCTCAGCAAGACTGGTGCGGATCACGTAGATGCCGTCAAGGGCAGCTTCCGCAGTGACCTTTGTGTCGTCGATTTCGAAGCTAAAGCTGTCGTCGCGAATGTCCAGCTTGAAGTGCTTGCCGACTTTGTACTTGTTGAGAACTCTGCCTACCCGCACACCGATTTTATCTTTACCATGCAGCTGACCCCGCCCGATCCGTTGGCGAATCCCTCCGAACTGCTTAGCGATCGTCCCCATGTGTCGCTTCCACCGCTGGAGCCGTTTGTTGGCGAGCTCAGAGTTGCCGTTGGCGAGGCGCGAGGCGTCGGCATCCATCGTTGTCTCGTCTAGCTCGAAGTCGAAACCGTCGTCACGGATGTCGAGCCTGTAGTACCTGCCGACCTTGTACTTGTTGAGGAGCTTTTTCACTGCAGCACGGATGTCCTCCTTGCCCTGCAAACGGCGCCGCTCGACCATCCGACAAACTTTCTCCAGCTCCTTGCAGGTCGCTTCGAGCAGAGCACGGCGCTTGTGACGCCGCCTCTCGGCCAGCTCCGGATTGCGGCAAGCGACCAGCCTCTCGTTGGGGAAATCCGGGTGCGTCACCTCAAACAGATTCCGCTCGTCGAATAGCCCCATCTGGAGCACCCCATCGTTGATGAGCTTGCGAATCGGTTCGGGACGCAGAGCGGTAATCCAGTCGACACCGTCCATCTCCCGCAACTCGTCGATCTGGGTCTGGGTGATCATTCCGCGGTCGCCCACTCAATGCGGGGGTACGCGCGGTGGACATACGCGACCCTTTCCATCACAAACTGCTCGATGCCGAAGCGCTCTTGCACCTTTTCTACCTGAGGCAACAGCGTTTTGGGATCGCCCGTGTTGCCCTCAAAGACCGATACCGACACGGGGATGCCGCGTTCGTTGGTCAGCAGACCGTAGTTGATCTGCAGCTTGCCTTTCTTGCCGTCACGGTCGTATCCGAGGCGGGCGATCGGACAACTCATACCCTCGAAGTAGCTTGAGGTTAGGTCATAGAGCGCCAGGCCGTCGTTTTGGAGATGGCGCGCCGCGAGTTTTTTTTCGATGACCTCCTGGCGTTTGAGAACTCAGTCCATGGCGGCATAGAGATCGTCTTCGCGGGCATCGCTCACCCCCAGGATTTCGGGCAGTGTGGTTGTGTGCCACCACTGGCTAGTCGCCAACTTCGACTGCGGTTCGAGGATCCGGGCGACTACCATGGCTACGACCAAATCCCGCTCTGGTGAGTGTCGAGAGCCAACAAGCTTTTCGAAACCGAGCTGTCTCATGGCGCTGAGCACCGCGTCGACGTGGCCATGGTGCCGGGAGCCGTTCTCGACGATTTTGAAGGCGACTTCAACCGAGACGAGCTTTTCCCCTTTGAGAATGCGTCGGATGGCTCTCGACGACCGTCTTCGGTATAGCCGGTCGTCAAAATGGTCGTGACCACCGTCGGCGGACTGGGGTCGGTCACATCCAGTATCTCTTGGGCGAGCTGACCGTTCGGACGCAAGACGTAGATCTTGTCGGCATTGGCGTTCGGCAGCGCGCTTCCGTCGCAGACCTGGACGTGTTGCGTTCCGTCGGCTTCCTCGCCGCTCGGAGGATCGCCTGGATCTTCGTAATTGTGTGCCGCTGTTCGGGCGGATGGCGGCCAAGTGGCGAAGACAGGGCATTGAAGTTCGCCGCCTAGATCAAATCGTCACTCCGACCAAGAACACGATTAGACCAGCAGACACTCCTTCTGATGAGTTTATGCTTCTGAAAGTGTCTTACGATGGTCGCTGTGTCGTGGAGAACCGGAAACCAGGAAGCAGAATCCGGGCGGCATCGATGCATCGTGTGTCGGCTGGTCAGGTAGTCTTTTCTACTATTCGTGCGAGTGATGGCGCTGTAGGCATTGTTACACCCGAATTGGACGGTGCGCTCGTATCGGAAACGAGCTACACGGTGTTTGATTGCGCGTCGCCCCAGGATGCCGCTTATTTGTGGTCGATACTGAGATCCCACAAAATTCGGGCCGACATGCAGTCATTGTCTCCAGGTTCAGGCCGCTATACGACATATTGGCCCGATGTCGGACAGCTTCTCATTCCATGGCTACCCGACACGAAGCGAGTGGAGATAGGGGACAGACTGATACAGGTATGGGAAAGCGAACACGCACTTGAAGAGCGGCAGCGACAAAGTCTGTCCCATGTCGATTATCTAGGGATCGAATCTGAAGGGAGTCGGCAGCGATGGAAGGCGTCCAAGGCTCCACAATAACTCCCAGAACCGCAACCGTCGAGACAGAAGGAGGAGGCAGACTGCCGTGACAGACGAACCTAAAAACCCTCGGTTTCGTGAAGTCAAAGTTCCACACCCGTCCTACCAGCCAAACGCTAGGGAACTGAAAGAAGACTTGCGGCTGAAGGGGACGTTCGAGGATGCGGTCAAGGCGCTACTTCTCCCCGTGAAGGTTCGTAAGGTGATGCCCAAACGGGCGAAGTGAGGCCGGGGTATTTCGCCACTTTCGTATATAATCCCCAACGAGAACTGGTGGTGCGGGGAGTTCCGGAAAAAGCGGCCGGAATCAGGACCCCGTTAGCCTGCGGCCGAACGTACTGCTCCAGAACTCGACGACCGCCTCCGCCTCTCGCTCGCCGAGCCGGAACACCGTGCACAGCATGGGCGGGGCACGTCGCACATCGATGGAATAGCTGTCGAAAAGGTCATCGAGATAGTCCAAGTGCCCGTCTGAGACGAACGCCGGCCTCGTGGGATCCCCGAGTGTGGTAGCCATTGCATACACCTTCCTGGCACCAGGAATTTGCTTCAATTTGCTTCGGGGGGGCACCCTTATACATCAATTCCACGACAAAAGGAAGCGAATGTTACCGCCTAGGTCGCGCGGGATCCTTGCACGGTGTCGGCCAGCTCTCGCACGGGCCGACATCACGGATCCTCGTATATCGGAACGTACTCACGATGTCACCGTCCGCGCCCTCGAGCGCGATCTCGACTTCGAGAGTTTGACCGTCCTCACTCAGTCCGAAGACTTCCCGTACGTTTCCGGTGCTCGACGGAGATTCACGTGTGCCTTCGCTCACGAGCGCGCGCCCTTCCCATCGCGAGGTCATCGTGATGCTGCCCGGTTCTCCAAGGAAGACCGGCGTCGAGGTCTCTTCGCCCGGCACGTAGAGGCGCGCATAGCTCTCGTTGATCTGGCTTTCAACGACGACGGTACGGTTCGACGGTTGGGTGATATGTAGCGTCCGTGGTGCGCCCGCACCGATGAGGCCGGCGAGCGTTGCTTCCGCGCGGACGCGGCTCCGCTCTTCATCGAGGCTCCAGGTACCCGAGAGATCGACCGCCTGAGCATGCACGACGACAGGCGCCAAAACCGCGAGCACGGCGAGATGGGAGACGAGCGGCCGCAACATCAGCGTGCTCCCAAGTCGACTGCGACGATCTTCTCTCGATCGCGTGCATAGAGTGTGGTCCCGACGAGCGCCGGGGCGCTCCAGGCCGTCGTCTCGAACAACTTCGCACGCGACAGGATCGTAACCTTTTCAGGCGAGAGCTTCGCGATCGCGAGATCTCCATCTTCGTCGAGTATGATAGCTTTGCCGTCCGCGTAAATCATGCTCGCGCGAGCGAAGCCGCGGTGCCGCCACGCCGCGTCTCCCGTCTTCACATCGAGCGCGGTGAGAAACGCCGGCCCGAAATCGCCGCTCGTGCCGTAAATGTAGTCGCCGAGTCGAAGGGCACTGAGAAACATAAAGCGCGTGCGCTTCGTGAACCACATCTCTTCCGGCATCGTCTGATCGCCCCTTCGAGTCAGCCGAATGGCTCTGCTTCCCACTTTGTAAGCCGAAGAGACCACGAGTATGTCGTCCGAGCCCCACAGCGGGGTGCTGCAATTGAGGTCGTTGCCAGGGTCGTGTGGATAGGACCACAGCGACCGTCCGTCCGCGGGGTCCAGTCCGTTGATGGTGCCGCCGCCCACAACGACCAACTGCCGCTGGCCGGCAAACTCGATCAGGATGGGAGGCACTTGTGACGTCAGAAAATCTCCACTTCGCCACACGACCGAGCCGTCGTCTTGCCGGAAAGCCATCACCGATTGTCCGGGACCGCCGACGCTACAAATGATCGTGTCTTCGAAAGAAATGGGGCTGCAGCCATAGCCCGCTTTCACGATCGCGCGGATCACGAGCGAGGGCGCATTGAAATTTTCGACGAGGTCGTGCGCCCACAGGAGCTTTCCGGTGCGCGTGTCGAAGGCGTGCATCTTCTTGTTGGTCCCGACGGTGAACAGACGCTCACCGACGACGAGCGGGGTCGCGTGCGGGCCAGCACCGAAATTAAAGTCTTGGAGCTTCGACGGGTACTTGTACTCCCAGATCGTCTCCCCCGTTCTCGCGTCGAGCGCGATGACGACCTCTTCGAGCTCCCACGGCCCACCTCGTTCGCGGCCGTTACCGACACGATACATCGTAAAGAGCCGTCCGCCGCCGTCGGAGACTATCGACGAGTGCCCGGTTCCGAGCGGCCGGCTCCAGAGGATCGGTGGCCCGTCCTCCGGCCACGTATCCGCGAGTCCGGTGGTCTCGACGATGAAGTTGCGATTCGGCCCGCCCCACTGTTGCCACGACGCTCTGTCTTCCGCGAAGACGGCGCTCGTGCCCGCAAACAGCAGCAGGCACGACGCGAGCATTCCGCCGGCTCTCCAGTCTTCCATGATTCACCTCGCCCGTTGAAAAAGCGGGCCCATTACAGCACGTCTCTTCATAGGGTCCAAGCGGCTTGTGCGCGTCGCGCGCACGGTCTGCTTTGCTTACAATGGCCGCTCCTTGGAGGTTTTATGCGACGACGCGTGAGTCCCCTTCTCCTGTGGTGCCTGTTGGCCGCCTGTGGCGGGAGCCCGCCTGCAAGCTTCATCGATCTCTTGGCCGAGACCAACGGGAAGGTCGAACAGTTTCAGTACTCCCCCGACGGCCAGCAGATCGTCTACCTATCGGCGAAAAACGGCGAGCACCACCTGTGGGTCATGAACGCCGATGGCGGGGGCGCCCGCCCCATCAATCCAAACAACCCCGTTCACCAAGTCAGCGATGGACCTTCCGTTCAGCCGCGTTGGTCGCCGGACGGCCAATGGATCTCCTATCGGTCGCGCGGACTCCTTTTCAAAATTCGACCAGACGGCTCCGCGCCGCCCGTCAATCTCACCTATGGCAGGCGCGGCTCCGCTCCGGTGTGGACGCCCATCGGCGGCTCCCTCGTCTTCGTGACGGGCGACGCTGATGGATATGCTCAAATTGCTTCGATTCCTTCCGTGATCCCGGACGGCCCGATCGAAGTGACGTACTTGACGGAAGGTCGCTACAACAACACGGATCCGCAGATCTCTCCCGACGGGCAGTGGCTCGCGTTCACTTCGGATCGCCGCGGAAAGGACGACATCAAAGGTAACGATATCTGGCTCGAGCCGATGACGGGTGGAGAGGAAAGACTGCTGACAGCGAACACGGAGGATTCGTTCGAGTACTCCCCGCGCTGGTCTCCCGACGGCCAAAAGATCGCGTTCGTCTCCAACCAATCCGGTTGGCGCAACATCGGTGTCATCGACGTGCCAAGCGGTGAAATCCGAATGCTCATCTCGAGCCCTTGGGACGAGCACAACCCGCAATGGTCTCCCGACGGCGAATGGGTTGCCTATGTCGCCAACAAGGGTTGGAACTTTCACTTGATGAAAGTCTCCGCCGATGGTGGCGAACCGATGCAACTCACGGCGCGCGACGGCGTGAGCGGAGGCATCGAGGCCGGTCAGACGCGCGGAACGTTCCGCTGGGCGCCCGACGGTCAGTCCATCGCATTCACGCATATGAGCCCGACAACGTCCAGCGACATCTGGTCGATTCCCGCGAACGGCGGCACTCCCACGAGGCTCACGAACCACATGCCGAGCGCATTGTCGGACGGCGATTTCGTCGCCCCCGAGATGATCGCCTACGAATCGGCAGACGGGCTCGAGATACCCGCCTTCTTGTACCGGCCGCAAGCGGTCGCCGACGGCCGAGCCCCCCCGCTGATGATCTACGCGCGTGCCAACACACACGGGAACCACGTCAACGGGTTCTATCCGTTCATTCAGTATTTTGTTTCGAAGGGCTACGTCGTGCTCGCCCCGCAGGTTCGAGGAAGCCAGGGAAACGGCCGCGAGTTCGAATGGCTGAACTTCGGCGACTGGGGCGGCGGCGACGTCGACGACCTGATCGCCGGTATCGATCACCTCGCCTCCCAAGGTGATATCGACCCCGACCGCGTCGTCATACAAGGCGGGAGCACCGGGGGCTACTTCACGATGGCCGCGATCCAACGTTTTCCCGATCGATTGCAGGCCGCTGTGAATTTCTACGGCCCGACCAACCTCGTGCACATGTACGAGATGTGGGCGCCTGCCGAGCAACCGATCTTGGGCGATGTCGTCGGTGGCGACCACGGTAATTCCGACGAGGCGCCCGATCATTGGCGGGAGCGCTCGGCCTATTTCAACATCGACCACATCCAAACGCCGCTCTTGATTCTTTGGGGCGATCGCGACTACAGCGTGCGCATCAGCATGGCCGACGAGTATTACGAGCTAGCGAAAGAGAAAGGGAAGCCGACCGAGTATGTTCTCTACGACGACGAGCCTCACGGCTGGTACCACTGGCGACCGGCAGATTTGAAGGACGCGATGCTTCGGGTCTCGGCGCATTACGAGAAATACATCGGACAGTGACGGACTAGCCGCGACCGCAGCATTTCTTGTACTTCTTGCCGCTTCCGCAGGGACAGGGGTCGTTCCGTCCAATCTTAGGACCTTCGCTGCGGATGGTCTTCGGCCCTAGTACTTTCCCGTCGGTGAAGTACCACCCGCAGTCGCGCTTCACCAAATCGGCTCGCTCCCGGTGCTCGTGGTCGATGCCATCTTGTCGAAAGCGAGCCATGAACTCGACGGTGCCTCTCTCGTCGTCGGGACCGCCCGCGTCCGTCGAGAGAATGTCGAGCCCTAGCCATTCAGACTCCTCCGCCCACTTCTTAGCCTGCTCGGGGTCGTGGCTCGCTCGGGACTTCGGATCGTGGGTATCCGTGATGTAGTCGACACGGACCATCGTGTAGGCCGTGTAGCGGGAGCGCATGAGCGTTTCCGCCGTCGGGGCGTTCTGGTCTCCGTCGATGAAGCGGCCACAGCACGCCGTGTAGGGGTTTTTCGTTCCACACGGACAGGTCGTCACAATGCTCATTGTAGAGCAACGCGAACGTACTTGGGTGTACTCTGACGAGAGGCTGAATATGAGCATCAAGCTTTCGGCGCTGCAACTTGTCGGTCTGTTGTTGGCCGGTACTCTGCTATCCCAAACTCGTGAGCTCGAAGTGATGAGCTCCGGAGGCTTCTCGGCCGCATACATCGTGCTTTCTCACGAATTTTCAGACCAAACGCACATCGGCCTGAAGACGGTTTATGGCGCCTCCATGGGTGGCGCCCCTACTTCCATTCCAAGTCGGCTGCGACGAGGTGAGCCGGCGGACGTTGTCATTCTGGCGAGTGAGGGACTCGAGGACTTGATTGCCGAAGGTTACGTCGTCGCGAGCAGCCGCGTCGACCTCGCCTCCTCACTCATCGGGATGGCGGTGCGCGCCGGAAGCGCGAAGCCCGATATCAGCACGCTCGCGGCCTTCGGGCGTACGCTGGTGGAATCGAAATCCATTGCCTATTCCGCGAGTGCGAGCGGCACCTACCTGTCGACGATTCTGTTCCCTCGGCTTGGCCTACCCGACGAGCTCAAGGCCGAGCTCGAAGCAAAGAGCCTTCGCGTCGTCGGTGAGCGCGTGGGAACCGTGGTTGCCCGTGGAGAAGCCGAGATCGGGTTCCAGCAGGTCAGCGAGCTGCTCCCGATCGAAGGGATAACTTATGTCGGGACAATTCCCGCCGAAGTGCAGAAAGTGACGATGTTCTCCGCCGGCGTCACGACTCGGGCGAGAAGTCTGGACGCGGCGGAAGCGTTACTCGAGCATCTGTCGTCACCAGAGTCCGCGTCCGTGATTGCTAGAACGGGCATGAAGCCACAATCGACGGGTCGCTAGACTTCTAGCGTGACAGCGCTTCGAGCGCAGAACGTCCACCACGTCCAGGTGCGCCATGAAAAGAATCGGTGGTTCTCCTGTCGTTTCGGGGGATCTGATTTTTGTTGGAGGGCATGGCCTATGGACGCTGCCGCGATTGTGGAAAACGCCGGAAACTCCGGGCGAGAGAGGCGTTTAGGGAAAGGTTGTGAGCACGTACAAACGTGGAGCGGCGTTTTCCACAATCGCTTGGAAAACGCTTCGCGTTTCCCACGAGCGCCCACAGGCCCCTCCTGGTATATATACAAGAAAGATTAATTCATATGGAATAAGGAAGGGGGGGCTCGATTAGTGGAGGCTATGGAAAACGCCCTTCCAGGCTTCGAAGAGAACTCAGTCGTGAGCAAGGTCTGAACGACCAGAACCGTGGGGGCGTTTCCCACAGCCTCGTCTCCCGCTGAGGGGCGGTGGCATTTGGTGAGGCCCGTGGGTTGAGAGGGTAAGCCATGTGTAGATGCGCATCGGCGAGAACGCTAGAATCTTTTTTTCCGAAAGAGAAAAGAGCGTTCCCGCGATGCGCGTTACTACGTTAGTCAACAAGCTCATCGGATTGCAAGGCCTGTGGGCCCGAGGTTTCCACTTCCAGGCGGACAAAGCCAGAGTGGTGGTGGATGTAGTACCACGGAGGAGGAAGCCTCTGTGCGGGATTTGCGGACGAAAGGTCCGCAAGAACAAAGATCGCTACAATCGCTACTGGCGGCACTTGGACCTGTTCGGAGTCCGGACCTATCTTCGCTACTCGATCCGACGAGTGGTATGTCGGCGGTGTGGAGTGGTCAGAGAAAAGGTGCCTTGGGCCGACAAGGGAAGCCGCTTTACCAAAAGCTTCGAGCAAGAGGTAGCGTGGCTGGCACAGAGGACGGACGTCAGCGCCGTAGCGAACTATTTCCGAGTGACGTGGCGTTCGGTGCGACGGATCATCCAGCGAGTGGTTGCCGAGCAGCGGGATGAGCGGCGCGAGCTCGATGGATTGCGGGTGATTGGGATGGACGAGATCAGCTACCGCAAACGCCACAAGTACTTAACCCTAATCGCAAAATCTTCGAAGCACGAAAACGCGAAACAGCCGCACTGGGCACAGGCGAGAAGCTCGTGCTGGGGCACCCGCTCGCCGCCACTATAGGTGATTCTGCACGGTGTATGCAGAACCTGGAAAAGGTGCTATTCACGGGGCCAAAGACCTCAGACACGGTGACGTTTATTTGCGATTAGGGTTAACAGTGGTAATAGACCATCTCAGCGGCCGGGTCGTCTGGGCGGGAAAGGAGCGCAAGGCCAAGACGCTGCTGCGGTTTTTCCGCAAGCTCGGACCACAAAGAGCCGCGGAGCTCGAAGCGGTCAGCATGGACATGTGGGAGCCGTACATAACTGTCGTCGGCAAAAAGGCTCCTCAGGCACGGGTGATCTTTGACCGCTTCCACATCGTCAAGCATCTGAACGAGGCCGTGGATAAGACCCGGCGCGAGCTGGTGCGCGAGCTCAAAGGGACTGCCCGGCGCAACCTCAAGAACACCAAGTTTCCCCTTCTCAAGGCCAAACACAACCGCAGCGCGAAAGACAAACGGGTGCTCCGCGAGCAGGTGCGAGCTAATCGTCGCCTCTACCGCGCCATGCTTCTGCGCGACGACTTCATGGACCTCTACACCTACAAAACCGAGACATGGGCCAAGAAGTTTCTCCGAGGATGGCTGCGGCGCGCTATGAGCTCGAGGATAGAGCCCGTCAAACGCGCGGCGAAGATGATCCGCAGCCACTTCGATGGCGTCATCGCGTGGGTCACGTGGAGACTCAGCAACGGCCGACTCGAAGGAATGAACAACAAAATCCGGCTGCTGAGCCACCGCAGCTTTGGACTCCACTCTGCCGAAGCTCTCATCAGTCTCGTCTACCTAAACTGTGGCGGTCTCACCCTCAAGAGGATCCACTGAAATGGCAGGAGAGGCGAATCGGTTTCTGGCCGTCATCGGCCGCCCGGTAGCGTACGACCAGGTTCCCTATCTGAGCACCTGGGCCGACGACGACCTGCACATCCTCCGGCAGAAAGCCGGCATCGAGAAGACGGCGCGCCATCGCTTCTGCCGCGACCACGGTGTTCTCGGCAGCCGCCGCGGTGGAGCGGATCTCGATGAGCTCCTCGAGGATGTCCCTCGCCAGCTGATCGTGGGTCGACGGTTGCGCGATTCTGGGGTGCGCCCAAGCAAGGACGAGGGCCAAGATGAATGCAGACTGTCGGGAAAATATCGTCATACGTTTTTCACTAGGCGACTCAGTAGCTCAGGCACCTTGGGTCTTCGCCCCGGACCCACGCGGCCAACATCTGCCACTTCGGGTCGTCTTGTGAGGACCAGCGCCGTCCGCCGCCGTGGAAATGGTCGCCGCCCGCCTCTGCCGCTAGCGGGTGCGTCAGAAAGCGGCTTCTCGTCGGAAAGCCCGGCTCGACGTAGCGCTTCGCGAGCTCGAAATTCTGCCGCGACTCCTCCAGGTTCCAATAGGTCCGGCCCTCTGGGATCGTGCGCGCGAATCCACGCAAACCGGTATCGTGGCAGGCACGCATTCCATCCGGCCTTCGCGCTTGTTCAAAAAGATCTGCTGCACGCAGCTCTGGAAGAAATCGAAGTCGAGAGGCGGCACGGGTTCGGTCGTGCTGTCCTCCGCGCTCGCGTCTCGGACCCACGCCGCCATTTTTTGCCAATCCGGATCGTCTCGAGATTCGAAGAAGCGGCCACCAACATGAAAGCGCGCTCCGCCCGCGGAGAGCGCGAGCGCCTTCCGCAAAAGCCGGCTCTTCTCTGGGTCCCCAGGCACAACGAGGCGTGACACGACTTTGAATTTCGTCGCGACTGCTCTTCGGTCCAAAAGACGCTCCCGTCGTCATTCTCCTGTAGCGACTCGAGCTTGAGTGGTGTTCCGTTTCGCGCATGGCAGGTGACGCAAGGCGACATCCCGGGTCCGTGACCGCCGCGGGGCGCGAGAAAGATCGGCTCGATCTCGTTCCGGTAACGCTCGAAGCTGAGCGGCTCCTGAGCCGAAGAGAACGTCGCTGTTATCCACAGGACGCCAAGTGCCACCAGCGCACGGCGCGCCCTCATCGGATCACCAACGTGTGGTTGCGCTTGGGCGTTTGGCCCACGCGGATGCGAGCCACTTCTGTCATCTTCTGGGTGTCGATGACGGAGACGTTGTTGGAGCCGGCATTGGCCGAGTAGAGATAGCGGCTATCGGGCGTCATCGTGAGCCAGTCGGGGTGGCTCCCCACAGGCACGCCGCCGAGATATTCGAGGTCGGGAAGCGACCAAGCGTAAACGTGGTTGTTCGGCTTGCTCGTGGACCAGAGTTGCTTCCGGTCGGGCGAGACGAAAAGCCCGTGTCCCGGCGAGCCCTGGAGCCCGTCATTATCCACTTGCGAGAATGGGAGCTCAGGCATCTCGACCTTCTGCACTATGAGCCTCTTGTCGAAGTCCACGACGTAGAACCCGTGATAGTTCGAGATCTGAACGAAGATCCTTTTCGTCGAGCCATCCGGCTTGGGCTCGAATGCCATCGGTCTCACGCCTCCATCGAAGTGGAGCGACCAGACGGGCTCGTCGGTTTCGGTATCGATGATGGTCAGCGTTCGCGCGCCGATCATCCCGGCCGCGACGTGGCGCCCGTCCGGCGTAATGAAGACGTTGTGAACGCCGCTGAGCGTCGGGATCCGCTTCATGACCTTCCCTCGTCGAGGTGGATGACGTCGACGAAAGCGTCTTGTCGAGTGATGGCCACATAGATCTTGCGCCCGTCCGGCGTGATGGCCACATTGTTGGGCCGGCCGGTGAGCGGGATCTGCTTCGACACTTTCAGGGTGTTCGTGGGGACGATGTCGAGCGTGTGGTCGACCTCGTTGCTGAAGTAGAGCGCGCTTCCGTCGGGCGCGGAGGTCACACCATGCGCCATGGGAAGCCCGGAGATTTCGTCCACGATCTCGTTCGTTGCCGGATCGATGATGTGGGCGTTGTCGCCCGCGGCGTTCGTTTGGATGATGCGGACCGTTTGGGCCCCAAGGGGAGCCGCGAGAAAGAGTATCGTCAGCGACACGCGAAGCGCTTTCGTCAGGTGGGTCATGTCTGCCTCCTAAGTGAGTCAGCTGGACAAGTTGGACTGGCACAGCCTGTACGAATTCGGCGAAAGTTTCAACCGATATTCGCTTGCTCTTTCACATATTCCGCCGCTTGGCAATGGGTAGCGAACCAAACGCCTTCCTTGGCGCCTATGTAGTCGATCAACTCGCGCAAGATGACGATCCGCGAGCGGTGGCCGATATAGTGCGGGTGCATCGTGAGGAGGAACATCGTGCCTTCTTCATAGGCGACGTCGAACTCGTCCTTGTAGACCTGAAGGACGTCGCGCGGCGCGCTGTAGCGGCCGCCTAGCGGGTTCACGAGAGGCGCGTCGTCGAGGATCCATTCGACGGGAAGCTCGATGAGCCCGGTGGGCTCGCCTGCCGCATTGAGCTCGTAGGGGCGATCGTCCGCCATCAGAGAGCTGTCGTACAAGAAGCCGAGGTCCCGAATGATATCGAGGGTGTTGGGGCTGAAGTTCCACGACGGAGCGCGGTAGCCGACGGGGCGCTCACCGGTGGCTTGCGTCAAGTAGTCCACGGCACGTTGGACGAGCTCACGTTCCACGTCGGCGGGGAGGTCCGAGTTCCGCTCGTGAATCCAACCGTGGACGGCGAACTCGTGGCGGCCGGACGACTGGATCACGTCGGCCATGTGCGGGTTGAGCCGCAAGCTTTCCGAAGGGATGAAAAACGATGCGGGGATCTCGTGACGGTCGATGAGAGCGACGACGCGCTGGAGCGCGACGCGCGCGCCATACTCCCCCTGAGAGAGCGAGCCGATGGTGGGCTCTCCGTAGCGCAGCGCGATCGTCTCGTTGTCGACATCGAAAGAAAGCAGCACCGCGACACGCGCGCCGCCGGGCCAGCTGTCCGGTTGGAGATTGCGACCAGCGCGGACTTGGTTGACGGTCTCATCGATCTGGTCGACCGTCCACTGCCAACCGGGGACGACGGTCTGTTGGTTTTCTACGTCGGCAGGGGGTGACGGCGCGCAGCTGGTGGCGACGAATGCTGCTGTCATGACGGAGACAATGAGGTTGGTCTTCACGAGATTCCTCCTGGGCTTGTCTTTCACGCCTTCGAGAAACTTCTCGACGCTCGCCGTGAACGGACTACTCCTTTTCGGGCGATCCGAATTTCGTGGAGCGGCACGTCGACCCAGCTCTCGTTCTCCCACACTTGCATCGACTCGGGAAAGATCGAGCGATCCACACGCTTTCCCGCCACCCGAATCCGCTTGGCCGCGAAACCCTCGAACGCAGCCGCCGAAGTCGCGAGCGTGTAAACCTCGCCCTCGTCGGTAAGAACACCGGCGGGGTTGCCGTTACGCAAACACCGCGCCGCGCATTCTTGATGATCAGCGCCTCGAGCGCCTTGACGCAAGAAACATCCTTGATCGATCACTTCACCCACAATGGTCTCGGCCCCCAAGGCACTCCCACCGATCGCCAGCGCCAGCAAAACCCCCAAAAATACGTTCACAAATCGATAAGATTTCACGGTCACCTCCACGACATAGCGTCCACGCATTCTACTCAAATAGGAAAGGGGATGATAGGTGACATCCTTTTGTTCTCCGCCAACAAAAGGGTGTCACTTGTTGGCTCACTATGTGGGGCATGGTAGTCTGCGGCTCCAGGGAGGAAGTCATGCTGAAATCCCGCATCACGGTCGCGCTTTTGCTCGTCGCGGCAATGGCGGTGCCCGTTTACGCGAATGAGGAGGACGCTCTTCCTCTGGCGAAGGCGGAGTCCGTCGGGATGTCGTCCGAACGCCTCCAGCGGATCGAGACCTACATCCAGGAATATGTCGACACGAACCAGATCGCGGGCACCGTGACTTTGGTCGCGCGTAAAGGCAAAGTCGTCCGCTACGAGGCGCAGGGATGGCGCCACAAGGAAGAGAACGCGCCCATGACGCGGGACACGATCTTTGCGCTCGCTTCGATGACGAAGCCCATCGTGTCCACGGCGCTCATGATGCTGTTCGAAGAGGGCCGTTTCCTGTTGGATGACCCGATCTCGAAGTGGCTGCCCGCTTACGAGGACCACAAGGTGCGACTGCAGGACGCGGTACGCGCGCAAACGGTGCCGGAGGCGCGTCCTGTCACGGTGCGGCACGTTCTGACGCACACGTCGGGCTTGACGTTGAACCCGGATGGTATGGGCCTCACCGAGGAGCAGCTCGAACACGCCACCCATCACGGCAACGGCTTCGACACCCTGGCGGAGCAGATCGAGCACGCGGCCGTGATTCCCGGTCACTTTCATCCTGGCGACGAATGGCAATACGGCTCGTCGACCGATTACGTTGCCGTCCTCGTCGAAAATATCTCCGGTATGTCGATCGACCAATTCCTGCGCGAGCGTATCTTCGAGCCGCTCGGCATGGTCGACACCCACTATTTCGTGCCGCACCACAAGCTCGACCGCGTCGCGGCCGTCTATCGACCGGATGACGACGGAAAGATCGAGCGCGCGCGCGCACCGGAATATGTGGAGCCCACGCGTTTTTTTCGGGGCGTCAGCGGTCTCAACTCGACCGCCGCCGATTACTTCCGCTTCGCCCAGATGATCGCGAATGGCAGCGAGCTCGACGGCGTGAGGCTCCTCGGCCGGATGACGGTCGACAACATGATTACGAACCACATCGGCAGCGACCAACCCGTCTACGTTCGCGGACCCGGCTACGGTTTCGGTCTCGGCTTCGGCGTTCTGACCAACCCGGCCGAGGCGACCGATGCGCTCTCGGTCGGCAGCTACACCTGGGGAGGTGCCTATGGCACCTTGTATTGGGCCGATCCCGTGGAGGATCTCATCGGCATCCTTCTCATCCAGGTGAGGCCGTACCGCCACTTCAATATCCGACCGCTGTACTCGAACGTCGTTACCCAGGCGGTCGTCGACAGCCTTGCCGACCAGCGGCCAAAAATAATGGGCTACCCAACACCGCGCTGAGCTTTCCCCGCGCCAAAGCTCGTTCGCTTAGCGCGCTTAGCGAACAAAAGGGTGGCACTTGCTTAGCGGCGCGGGCACTTGTTTGGCGGCACTTGTTAGCGCATCCCAAGCGCGCTTCATGACCGCGATTCCCGTCCGGCTTCAATGGAACGAGTGGGTTCCGTTCCAACTACCGGAAGATCACGGGCTCGGGCCGCGTTTCGAGCTCCTTCGCGCGCAGACGTTCGCGAGGGACTACGACGAGCAACAGGCCTCTCTAGAGGCAATTCATGAGCGCGACGGCAAAGACATCTTCGTCGCGAGCTACTCCGCGGCCCGAAAAGAAGAGACAGGAACAATCTAAAGCTACTGCGTCTGGTCGAAGGACGTCGTCGCTCTCTTACCCCGAACAGACATCGTCTACTTCTACGATGACGATGCACCTGGAGAAGACCATATCGTCGCCACCGCTTCCTGGGAGCGCGTGCAGGCGGTCGCACCAAACCTCATGACGAACCAGGACCTTTGCCCGCCGCGATACCTCGTCGAGTCGTTCCCCAGCAAGGAACAGCTCGCCGAGCTCGGACGACTCCGATAGCGCTCTCAGGCCCCGGGCGAGTCTCAGCACAGGATGTGCAACACTAATAATGTTGGGACAATACCCAGGGCCCAGGTCGAGGTTGCGCAACGGTCTTTGGATCTGTAGACTGCCTCTCCAGTAGGGGCTAGGGAGGCGACCCCGTGAGGGGAAGGTTTGTAATCTGTGCAATACCCGTGCTGCTCAGCGCATGGGTGTTTTGTGCCTGGGCGGCGCCCGAGACCCCCGCGGTCGATCTGAACGGCATCATTCAGGACAACTGCGTCACTTGCCACAACGACGTCACGCTGCTGGGAAATCTTTCGCTCGAGCAGTTCGACGTCGCCGCTGCCGCACATCAGGCGAAAACCGCCGAAAAAGTCATCCGCAAGCTTCGAGCCGGGATGATGCCGCCAGCCGGAATGCCGCGGCCCGAGGGCGACGAGCTCTCCGTGCTCGCGGAAACCCTGGAACACACCATAGATAAAGCCGCCATGCGCGACCCCAATCCCGGCGTCAAGAGCTTCCAGAGGCTCAATCGGCCGGAATACACGCGGGCCATTCGCGACCTTTTGGCGCTCTCCGTCGATGCGGGAGACTGGCTGCCGCTCGACCAGATGAGCGCGAACTTCGACAATATCGCGGACGCGCAAACGCTCTCGCCGATGCTGCTCGAGTCCTATCTCAACGCGGCGGCCGATATTAGTCGGCTAGCTCTCGGGAATCGCAACGCCCCCGCCGTCGACCACACCTACACGAACCCCATCTATCTCTCACAACACCCTTGGGACCACATCGAAGGCACGCCTTACGGAACACGGGGCGGCACAGTCATCGAGCACGTCTTTCCCGCCGACGGTGAATATGTGTTCGAGTTGACCTTCGGCGCCGGGGACAACTCTAGGCTCGAGGACATCGACGTCTCCATCAACGGCGAACGCGTCGGCTTGCTTCACTACGCGAAAACGAGAGGCGGCGCGGACGGACGGGGTGGTACGCCCATTCGGACAGAGCCGATCGTCGTCCGTGCGGGGCAACATCGTGTCTCTGCGGCGTTCATCCGCAGGTCCGACGGCCCCTACGAAGATTTGATCCGCCCGCACGACTGGTCCTTCGCTGGAGGCGGTTCGGGTGGCGCGGGCATCACGACTTTGCCGCACTTGCAGAACTTGATCGTGAGCGGCCCGTACAACACGACGGGACTCTCGTTGACGCCGAGCCGTCAGCGGATCTTCTCCTGTCGCCCGACGATTGCGAGCGAAGAGCGGCCTTGCGCGGAAGCCATCATTGCTCGGCTCGGGAGCGAAGCGTACCGGCGGCCTTTGACTCCAGGCGATATTGACGGCCTCACCGCGTTCTATGATACCGGCGCCAAGAAGGGCGGTTTCGAGCTCGGTATCCGCATGGCGCTCGAGGCGATTCTAGCGAGCCCAAACTTCGTGCTGCGGCTCGAGCGGCAGCCGCGAGACGCTACACCTGGCGAAGTCCAGCGAGTCGCGGATTTGGATTTGGCGACCCGTCTTTCGTTCTTCCTTTGGGGCACGCCCCCCGACGACGAGCTGCAAACGATAGCAAGCGAAGGAAGGCTCTCGAATCCATCCGAGCTCGAGCGCCAAGCCAAGCGTATGCTCGCCGACGCGCGCGCCGAAGCGCTCGGTACGCGCTTCGCGGCGCTCTGGTTCCGGCTCCAGGACTTGTACAAGAACCGCCCCGACCCGAACTTCTATCCCAATTTCGACGAGAACCTCGCCAACGCCATGCGGCGTGAGACAGAGCTTTTCTTCGACAACCTCGTGCGCGAGAACCGCAGCTTGATGGAGCTGTTCGACGCCGACTACACCTTCGCGAACGAACGTCTCGCCAAGCACTACGCGATCCCGAACGTCGCGGGAAAAGAGTTCCGCCGCGTCACTTATCCCGATGACTCACGTCGTGGCATTCTCGGACATGGCAGCGTGCTCGTGCTCACTTCGATGGCGAACCGTACGTCTCCCGTGCTCCGTGGCAAATGGGTCATGGAAGTGTTGATGGGGACGCCTCCCCCACCGCCGCCGCCGAACGTTCCGGATTTGGACGCGACCGAAGGGGCACAAGGCGGCCGGATGCTCACGACACGCGAGCGCCTCGAGCTTCATCGCTCGAACCCCACGTGTAACGCCTGTCATCGATTCATGGATCCGATCGGCCTCGCGCTCGACAACTATGACGTGACCGCGAAATGGCGGCGACGTGAGAACGGCGTAGCGCTCGACACGCGTGGTGAATTCTACGACGGCACGCCGATCACGAACCCTCCGGAGCTCGTCGAGGCGCTCTTGAAGCGCCCGGCGCTGCTCGCGAGAAACTTCGCCGAGAATCTCTTGGCTTATGCCTTGGGCCGGCGCGTCGAGTATTACGACCAACCGACGATTCGAGCGATTACCGGGAAAGCCAAAGCGAATGACTATCGTGTGTCGACGTTCATCTTGGGCGTAGTGACGAGCGACGCATTTCGGATGAAACGAGAATTACCAATGGCGGCTGATGAGACAACGACAGCAGCCCCGCTACAGTAACCAAAGAACAAAAGGAGTTCCATAATGTCGACTATCACGGGAAAGCACTTGCCCCGCCGGACGTTTCTTCGAGGTCTCGGTGCCAGCGTCGCGCTTCCTTTCTTGGACGCGATGGTGCCGGCCGGACGCCGGGCGGCGGCTGCGACATCGGCAGCGGTCGACCGCACGCCACTCGTGTGTATCGAGGAGGTGCACGGCCTCGCCGGGTGCAACGAGTGGGGAGCGAGCCAGCATTTGTTCGCGCCAAAGACGACGGGTCCGAACTTCGAGCTGACGGAGGAAAACGCGCTGAGCCCCCTGACGCCGTTCCAGGACTACCTCACGATCGTAAGCAACACCGACGTGCGCATGGCGGAGGCGTTCTCGCCTCCCGAAATCGGCGGGGATCACTTCCGCTCGAGCGCTGTGTTTCTGACCCATAGCCATCCGAAGCAGACCCAGGGCTCCGACATCTTCGCCGGCACGTCGATGGACCAGATGTACGCTCGGCGCTACGGGCAGGACACCCCGATGCCGTCGATGCAGCTCTGCATCGAGAATCTCGACCAGGCTGGCGGCTGCACGTACAACTATTCCTGCGTCTATACGGACTCGATCAGCTGGGCCTCGCCGACGGAGCCGCTTCCGATGATCCGAGACCCGCGCGTCGCCTTCGACATGCTGTTCGGCTCCGGCGATTCTCCCGAAGAGCGAGAGGAACGCCGCCAGACACGGCGCAGCATTCTCGACTGGATTGCGGAAGACGTCGTCGGGTTGCGCAGACAGCTGGGTGCTACCGATCGCCCGCGCCTCGATCAATATCTCGACAATGTCCGTGAGGTCGAGCGCCGCATCCAGATGGTCGAAGCGCACAATAGCGGTGGCGAAGCCCGCGAGATTCCCGAAGCGCCGGCAGGTGTTCCCGATTCGTTCTCCGATCACATGCAGCTGATGTTCGACCTTCAAGTGCTTGCGCTCAAGACCGACATGACCCGCGTCATCTCCTTCAAGCTCGGACGCGACGCCCAGAACCGTGTCTTCCCGAAGAGCGGCTCGAGCAAGCCGTTCCACCCGGCATCGCACCACGGCAACAAAGAAGACTCGATCCTCGAGTTCAACAAGATCTGCCGCTACCGCATGAGCATGCTCCCCTACTTTCTGGAGAAGATGAACAGCTCGCAAGAGGCCGGGGTGTCGCTCCTGGACAAGACGATGATCGTGTGGGGCTCTCCGATGGCGGACCCCAACATCCACAACCATCGGCGCTGCCCGCTCGCGCTTCTCGGAAAGGCCAATGGCCACCTCAAGGGCAACTTACATCTCAGGGCCGCCGATGAGACGCCGATGGCGAACGTCATGTTGACCTTGCTGCACGAGCTCGGGTTCGACGACTTGGCCAGCTTCGGCGACAGTACGGGCACGTTCGACCTGACGACGAGCGCAATATGAAAACCACGCTAGGCTTCATGGCCCTCCTCCTAACTGCCCTCTTTATGGGGGTCGTCTTCGCGGCAGCGCCTTCGAGCTCGCCGGTGGCGGACTTCGCCACGAAGGGAGATCGCGACGCGGTGCGCACCCTTCTTCAGCAAGGGGCCGACGTCAACGCCGCGCAAGGCGACGGCATGACGGCGCTTCACTGGGCCGCCGAACTCGGCGACGCCAAGATGGCGGAGATGCTCGTCTTTGCGGGTGCGAATGTCGAGGCGGAAACACGCGTCGGCCACTACACGCCGCTTCACGTCGCCTGCCGGAACGCCAATGCTGCCGTAGCCGAGATTCTGCTCGAGGCCGGAAGCAACGTCATGGCGCGCACCATGCCCGCGGGCTCGACCCCGCTTCATCTGGCGGCCGCATCGGGCAGCGCCGATATCGTACGGTCGCTCTCGAGCCGACGCGCCGAAGTGAACGCGAAAGATCATGAATGGGAACAAACCCCGCTCATCTTCGCATCCGCGCAAAATCGGATCGCGGCCATTCGAGCGCTTCTCGAAGGCGGCGCCGACCCGAGTATCGCGAGCAAAGTGATCGATCTCGAGGTGGAGCGCAAGCTCGCCGAAGCCGGGGAAAACCGTCAGAAAAAAGTTCTTCGCTCCTACATAATGAAGAACGAGATCGAAGGCGAGTTCATCCCGAGCGCGAGCCAGTTCCAAGCAGCGATCGTCGCGGGCCGCGACCTCTATCTCTCGGGCGAGCTCCCCGAGATCTCCGAGGCGGATCCGAACGAGCGCCGCTTCCGTCCGCGCATGGTTTTGAAGAGCAAAGGCGGCCTGACTGCCCTTCTTCATGCCGCACGTCAGGGTCACACCGAAGCAGTCATGGCGCTTCTCGAAGGCGATGCGGACATCAATCAAGTGAGCGCGGGCGACGGCACGAGCCCACTTCTCATGGCGACCATCAATGGGCAGTACGATCTCGCGCTTCGTCTGTTGAAGCGCGGCGCGGATCCGAACGTGGCCGCGAAGCTCAACGGGGTGACGCCGCTCTGGGCTGCCGTCAACGCAAAGTGGCAGCCCCGTACGCGATTCCCGCAACCGCAGGAGCACGACCGTCAGAACGCGACCTATCTCGACCTGACGGAGGCGTTCTTGAAAGCGGGCGCGGATCCGGACGCGCGGCTGACCAGCCACCCGTGGTACATGGTCTATACCGGCTGCGGCAATCGGAACTGCGGCCTCGAAGACACCAAAGGCTCGACAGCGTTTTGGCGCGCCGCCTACGCGACGGATGTTGATGCCATGCGCCTTCTCGTCGCTCATGGCGCCGACCCGAGCATCCCGACTTTGACCCCGCCGCCGCGGCAACCTCGCTCCGGCACGATTGCGGAGACCACCGAAGCGACCGAGGTAAGACCCGTGCAGCCTTTCGGACCCGGCCTCTGGCCCGCGACGGATGAGCGCACCGTCAACCCAGATCCGTCCGGTCTTCCACGCGTCAAAGAGGGTGACCCGGGCGTCTTCGCACTTCACGCCGCCTCGGGCGTCGGCTATGGTGAAGGTTTTGCCGGGAACGCGCACCGCACCGCGCCGGGCGCGTGGCTCGACGCCGTGAAATATCTCATCGAGGAGCTCGGCGTCGATGTGAACGCGCGCGACTTCAACGGCTACAACGCGCTTCACCACGCCGCCGCGCGCGGGGACAACGAGATGATCTTGTATCTGGTGGAAAAGGGCTGTGACGTGACCGCCGTGAGCCGCACCGGTCAAACGACCGCGGACTTGGCCAACGGTCCCGTGCAGCGCGTGTCTCCGTTCCCAGATACCGTGGCGCTTCTCGAGAGTCTCGGCTCGAAGAACAACCACAACTGCGTGTCGTGCTGAGGGCGGGGATGACGAAAAAGACAGGCGTGGCGATCTTGGTGGGCGTGGCGATCCTGGTAGCCCTTGCCGCGCCCGCCGTGGCGCGGGAGAACGCGCCTCCGCCATGGGTGCAGATGAACATCATACAAGTCGATCCCGAGATGGTCGACGAGTTCATGGCCGTCCAGCGCGAGTTCTCGGCACGCGCCAAAAAAGCCAAAGTTCCGTGGCGGAGCGTGAGCCGCACGCACGTTTTCGGCGACACCTATCGTTTCGTCGTCACGACGCCAGCGCAGAATCTCGCAAGCTACGACCGCGCGCGCGACGCCGACCCGGAAACCGAATCGCTCATCAACCGTCTCCGGCGGTGTGTAACGAGCCGCACGAGCTACGCTGTCCGCGTACTTCACGACGTCTCAAACCCGTTGCCGGAAGGTGAAGAGCCCGACCTGATGGTCATGAACATCTCCAAAGTTGCGCCGGGACACGAGCAGGACTACATGAACGTGATGATGGAAGACTTTCTCCCGCATTTCAACGCGGCTGAAGTCCACCATGCAACGGGAGCGATGACTTTCGGCGGCGAGTCGGGCTTCGTGCACGTCTTCTACTTCGAGAACTTCGCCGAGCTCGACAAAGGCTCTCCCGTGATGCGCGAGCTCGGGGCGGAAGGCGCTCAGAAGGTCACCGCCAAGTTCGGCGGCATCGTGTCGAGCAGCGAGACCTGGATCATGCGGCGCATCCCCGAGCTCAGCTATGGTCCCGAGCCCGAAGCCCCCACTGATAAGCCAAGCCAAGCCAAGCCGTAGCAAACCGTTCTGACTAGCCTGCCTCCTCCCCGAGCAGACACTCTGCACGAGGAGCTTCAACGCCTCGGCGTCTCGCATGTCGTCGGAATTCCGGACAACAGCTCGGCCGCTCTATTTCATCTTCTCGACGAAGACGGAGCGATTCGGCTGCTGACGGTGACGCGCGAAGGCGAGGCCTTTGCCGTCGCTTCGGGTCTCTGGCTCGGAGGGGCCCACCCGGTCGTGCTCATCCAGAACACCGGACTCCTCGAAAGCGGCGACAGCTTGCGCGGGACCGCGATGCGCATGGGCGTCCCCCTGCTCTGTCTCGTGACCTACCGTGGGTACCCTAAGTTTCTCAAAGAGGCCGACGGCGCGCGGGACGTGATGACGCGCGCAGACGTGGACTCCGTGGCCGTCGTGACCGAGCCGACGCTCGACGCCTGGCGCGTTCCTTACGAGCTCTACCGCTCCGATGACGACCAGACGCGCATCGCGCGCGCGGCCGTGCGCGCCGAGGCCGAATCGCGGCCCGTAGCCCTCCTCTTGACCCGATCTCTGGTGTGACGCCCGTGCTGACGAAGAAGGACCTCCTCGAGCCTCTCGCGCGCTTGCGCACCGACGAGGTCGTCGTCACGAGCATGGGTGTCGTCCGACCGTGGGGCCAGCTGTCCGACAGCGACCTCGACTTCGCTTCGGCCGATAGCGCCATGGGCCACACCGCCGACCTCGCGCTCGGCGTCGCCCTCGCCCGCCCCGAGCGGCGCGTGCTGTGCTTGAACGGCGACGGCAGCATGCTCATGTCGCTCGGTACGCTCGCGACCATCGTCGAAGCCGGGGCGGACAACTTCGTGCTCTTCGTGATCGTGAACCGCACTTACGAGATCACCGGTAATCAGGCCGTTCCCTGAGGCTCGTCCGTCGATTTCGCGGGGATGGCGAAGGCGGCCGGTTTCGCGCTCGTCCATCACTTCGACGACGCGAGCACCTACGCGTCCGCGCTTCCGGGCATCTTGAAAGACCCGGGGCCGATTTTCGTCAGCGTCACGGTCGCGCCCGAATCCGAGGGACCGATTTCTAGAAGCGACGCCGAAGAGGCGCGCTATTTGAAGACGTCGCTTTTCGACTGGTCGCGCCGATTCCGAGAGGCGCTGAGGTAAACTCGAGCCTTATGGAGACACCCCAATGAACGCGAGCTCACTCATGTCCGGCGTACTCGCGCCGGTCGTCACCCCTTTCAAAGACGACTACGCGCCCGATAGGGATCGATACCTGAAGCACTGCCAATGGCTCGCGGCTCAAAATTGCGGCCTCGCTGTGTTCGGGACGAACGGCGAAGCCAACTCGTTGTCGATCGAAGAACGGATGTCGCTTCTCGACATGCTCGTCGATGGAGGCGTCGACCCGAAGCGCGTGATGCCCGGGACTGGCTGTTGCTCGATCCCCGACACCGTGAAGCTCACGAAGCACGCCGTCGACCACGACGTGGGCGGCGTCCTGATGCTGCCACCTTTCTATTACAAGAACGTGAGCGACGAAGGTCTCTATCGTTCGTTCGCTGAGATCATCGAACGCGTCGGCGACGACCGCTTGCGCATCTATCTCTATCACTTCCCGCAGATGTCTGCGGTGCCTTTCGGGATCGAGCTCGTGGGGCGTCTCAAGGAAGCTTTTCCCGGCATCGTCGTCGGCATGAAGGACAGCTCCGGTGACCGCGAGAACTTGGAAGCCATGCTGCGCACCTTTCCGGGCTTCGGCTATTTCGCGGGAAGCGAGTCACTGCTTCTCGCAAACATGCGGGCCGGAGGCGTCGGCTGCATTTCAGCAACGGCCAACATCAACCCCGCGGCCATCGACGGTCTATTCCAAAAATGGCAAACGGACGAAGCGGACGCGCTCCAGGAATCTCTAAACCAGGTGCGCATGACAGTTCAGCAATTTCCGCTGGTCCCAGCGCTCAAGACCATCATCTCGCACTACGCTTCCGACTCGGAGTGGAACCGGCTGCGGCCACCGCTCGTCGAGCTCGACGAAGCGCAGAGCGAAAAGCTGATCATCGACCTTCAAGCGATAGGCTTCGAGACGCCGGGCCTGACAGACACAGGGGGCATGCCCAGTTAGTCGATCGGTTGCGCCAGCACGGCGAGGATCACCCGAATCCCCTCGACGAAGTGCCCGACGCGAATGTTCTCGTTCGGGCTGTGCTGATTGTTGTCCGGGTTGACGCTCGGGACACCTACCGCGGGAACGCCTAGTCGTTGTGACGAAAGGCGATGGGAATCGAGCCCCCCGCCGTACGGATGCGGATCGGCGCTTCGCCATAGACGTACGTCATCGCGTCGGTGAGCCAGCGCCCGGGCTCGGAGTCGAACTCGGTCCGGAACGTGCGATAGTTGACTTCATACTCGAACGACGCAAGCTTCGCATGGGCCTTTCTCTCCGCATCGGTCGGCTCGCCGTCGACCAAGTGATATCCCTGCTCCACGATGTGCTGGCGGATCGAGGCCAATAGCTTTTCGGGATCACTTTCAACGACAAGACGCACATCGACCTCCGCCACCGCCTTGGCGGGGATGATCGTCCGCACCTCGTCACCCACCCAGCCGGCCAAAATACCGCGCACGTTCAAAGACGGGTACTGCACCGCTTCCTGCAGATTTCTTCCAACCTCGTCGGGCTCGGCGATCCCGAGCCAATCGTGGATGAAGGCCTCGTCATCGGGCACCGCTTCGAGGATGGCTTCGGTGTCGCTATCGAAAGCAATGCCGTCGTAACCGTATAATGGCTGCATTGTAGGAGACGCGCGCCCGCCAGTGCTACCGCCAGGCCGCGACCGGAGATAGAATGCGAGGTCGCGTGCAGTAGAGATGGAGTGTAATGCGCAGTCGAATCCTCGCGTTCATTGGTGTTTTAACGATCGCGCTCGTATGGGTGACGCCGGCGACGCTCGCGCAACAAAGAGGCACCGACATTCCCCGCACGTCGTATGGTCGGCCTGATCTTTCGGGCATCTATGACACGGCCACGCTGACTCCCGTGCAGCGCCCCGAACGCTACGGCAACAACCTATTCCTGACGGAGGAAGAAGCGGCGGAGATCGAGGCCCGGGAGCCTCAAGCCCTTGCCGAAGCATTCAACATCCCGACCGAACGCAACAGACACGAACGCCATACCGGAGGAGGCCCCCCGGTGGGAGGGGACGGCTCCAGCGGCGCAGCGGGGAATGTCGGCGGCTACAACACCTTCTGGATGGACCGCGGGACGGCGGCGTTTCAGATCGACGGGCGGTTCCGGACGTCGATCATCGTCGATCCGCCCAACGGACGACGGCCGCCCTTGACACCGGAGGCTCGTGAGGCGGCGATGGCGCGTGTGGGCCTCGGCCGAGAGAACACGGGCACCGCCTGGTGGATCCTCGAGAACGGCCCGGACGCGCCGGGCCCGTACGATGACCCCGAGACTCGGCCCCTCGGCGAACGCTGCCTACTGGGGTTCGGTTCCACATCCGGCCCCCCGATGCTGCCGGTGCTTTACAACAACCTCAAGCGGATCGTGCAGACCGACGACTACGTGATGATCCTCGTGGAGATGGTTCACGATGCGCGCATCATCCGGATGAACGAGGAACATGCACCGCCCGAGATCCGGAGCTGGCTCGGCGACTCGGTCGGCCACTGGGAGGGAGACACGCTGGTCGTCGACACAACGAACTTCAAGGACACGCCCGCGCTCAATGGCGCGTCCCGCGACCTTCATGTTGTCGAGCGGTTCACACGCCTCGACGCCGACACGCTGCTCTATCAGTTCATGGTCGACGACCTGACGATTTGGTCGACGAAGTGGAGCGGCGAGTATGTGTGGCCCGCGACGAGCAATCGCATGTACGAATACGCGTGCCACGAGGCAAATTACGCCCTCGGTGGAATCCTGCGCGGCGCGCGGATTCTCGAGGACGAGGCTCGGGGGCAGTCTAGGTAGCAGCTAGGCTACGACGGAAGTCCGGTCCGCACATGTGGCGGACACTGATCAAATCCGAACCGGTCTCTATGAGATTCGAGCTCAGACGTTTTCCATATTCGCCCGAGCTTTGTCGACGAGCTCCGGGGTTACTTGTGTGATGCCGTGCTCGGCGGCAGCATGCGTCGCTACCTGTTTCAGGATCTCGTCCTCAGTCTCGCCCTTTGCCTCGAGCTGGCAGCTCGTGTCCGGGCCGATATGTTTACAACGCAGAATTTTAGCCATGTTTCCCTCCTCGAAGACACTAGGCCTCCGTTAACACGTCGTTGACTAGCTCGTCGAGTCGACGGTATTCTCCTCTATTTTTCGCTTCAGTGAAAATGGCCTCGCCGCACGACGCACGCAACGACTTCATCAACTGTGCAGCTCGGTCCTGGGTTTCCGGGTCCGTGGCCGAGTGGGACTCGACGTGGGCAACAAGCTCGATCGCCGTCTCGACTCTCCCCTCAGCGTGCACGATCGCGGCAAGCCCAACCAGTGCCTCCAGGATCAACGGCGTGGCGCGAATCTGACGGGCTCTTTCGAGAGCTTCGACGAAACGTTGACGCGCCGCGCTCGTATCGCCTCCTACCAGATCGAGCTCACCGAGGTTCACGAGCGAAGCGATCGTCCCCCAGCTATCGCCTAGTTCTTTTGAAAGCTCCAGCCCCCTGGTGGCAGACACTCTCGCATCCGACGGCTCGCCGAGCTCGTAGTGCATACGCCCGAGGTTGATGTGCGCGGCCGCAACACCGTGCGTGTCTCCCACGTCTTCACAAACCCGAAGGCTCTCGAGGTAGCGATTCTTGGCCTCCTCGAACCGGCCGCCGTCGTGCGCAAGAACACCGAGGTTGTTGAGTGCGAATGCCGACCCCCATAGGATCCCCGATCTCCCGAGCAACCTCCAGACTTTCTCGATAGTACTTCGCAGCATCGTCGAACTTCTTCTGCTGGTAGGAGACGACTCCCAAGTTGTTCAGGACGCTCTCCATCGTCCAGCGGTCGCCAATCTCCTCACATACCGTCAGCGCCTCTTTGGCGAGCGCGTTGCTCGTCTCGTACTCGCCGAGAAGGCTGGTCACGTCGGCCAGGTTCTCCAGACAAAAGGCAACTTCGCCCTTCAGTTCGTACTCGCGTGCCATGGCCAAGCTCTTCTCGAGGATCGCCCGGGCCTGTTGACAGCCGCCGAGACGGTGACCAAATCGGCCCTGGCGCGCGAGAAGCCGCGCTCGTAATACCTGGGCTGCGTCCCCGTTACTGTCGTCACCGTGGATCAGCGCTGCCGTCTCACCGAAAAGCTTCTGCCCGTCTCGAAATCGCCCCTTCATCTCGAAGAAGCGAAACAAACTCTCGACCAAACGAGAGAGCACGTCCAGGCGCTTCGTCTCGAGCGCCCACTCCCACGTCGCGCGCACGTTGTCGAGCTCTCGCTCCAGCTCGCCCAGGGCGCGGCCTTGCGTTCGACCTCGCAGGCGCCGCTCCAAACGCTCCACGTAATCACAAAAGTAGTCGGCGTGATGCTCTCGAACTTGCTCGGCTTGGCCGGAGCTTTCCAGGTGCTCCCACGCGAACTGTTTTACGAGGTCGTGCTGTTCGTATCTTCCGGCCGGATTTCTTTTGAGGAGCGACTTGCTCACTAGCCGCGCCACGGTCCTCAGACCAGCGCCGCTCACTTCGTTTGCGGCGCCTCGATCGAACCCGCCGCGAAAAACGGCGAGCCGAGCGAGCGCGTCTCTCTCGCCAGGCTTTAGAAGATTCCAAGAGGCGTCGAACAGTGCCCTCACGCTCCGATGACGCTCCGGAACGTCTCGCATGTCGGTTTCGAGGAAGTCGAAACTTTTTTTGACCTCGTCAACAATCTCCTTGGGTGACAGCATCGCGATCCATGCGGCGGCCAACTCGATGCCGAGCGGCATCCCCATCACCAGGCGACAGATGTCGACGACAGCGGCGACGTCTTCGTCCGCGAGCTCGAAGTCCGGGCGTGCTCTGCGGGCACTCGTCTCGAACAACCGAACGGCCCCGAACGAACGGGCGTCGTCCGCGCCGGCCAGGGTGGGGACCTGCATCCCGCCGCATTCGTAGAAAGACTCGAATCGGAGTTGGAGTCTCTCCCGGGATGTCGCGAGAAGCTTCACGCCGGCTGCCTCGGTCACGACGTCTGCAAGCAACGCAGTCTCCTCGATCAAGTACTCGAAGCCGTCCAGTATCAGAAGGAGTGACTTCTCGCGCAGGAAGTTGAGGAGCTGACGCTTCGGATCCTCGGGGCCAGAGAACGAGTAGCCGACCGCGTCCGCCACCCTCGATAAAATCTGAGACGAATCCGCAAGTCCCGCGAGGGGAACGAAGCACGCGCCGCCGGAAAACGCGTCGCCCAGCGCGCGCGCCGCTTCGATCGCGAGTCGAGTTTTTCCCATACCGCCGGGCCCCACGAGAGTGACGAGTCGCGCGTCGGGCGGTTCCAGCAAAGAGACGACCTCGGCGAGCTCTTGTTCGCGTCCGACGAACGGGGTGGGTTGCAGCGGGAGGTTGTGCCTCAATGGACTCGATGAAGACGCCTCAGCGAAGCGCCCACGTTCGAACGTCTGCTCTTCACTCATCGCGCTCGGTGCGTCTGCGCCGACTTGAATCGACTCGAGCTCTGCTCCCACGCGCCGCATGGACGGAATGCGCTGCTGCGGTTCCTTTTCGAGCATGCGGCCCACGAGATCGACGAGAGCGATGGGGACTTCGGGGCGCAGCTCGTCGAGCTCCGGCGGACGTTCCTTCAGTATCCCCATTATCTCGGCAACCGGCGCGCTACCGTAGGCCGTCGCGAAAGGTCTTCTACCGGCGAGCATCTCGTAGAGCAGGACACCAAACGCCCAGATATCACCGCGAGTGTCCGAGCCATGCCCGTGAAGCGCTTCGGGACTGATGTAGCCGTGCGTCCCGATCACGTTTCCGCTGCCGGTAAACGCCGATTCCCCAATACGGGCGACTCCGAAATCCGTCAGGCGCGGCGTCCCGTCTTGCGCGAGCAGCACGTTGCCAGGTTTGATGTCCCGGTGAACGATCTTCAAATGATGGGATCGCGTCAGCGCATCCGCGAGCTCGAGCGCGATACCGACGGTTCGTCCTATCGGAAGACATCCTTCTTTCGACAGAAGATCAGCGAGGGAGCCGCCGGCGACGAGCTCCATGACGATGTAGTGGTCGCCCGACTCGCTCCCGCTCGCAAGCACTTTGACGATGTTGGGGTGGTCGAGCACGCGCAGGGCGTCGCCCTCGTGCCAGGGTCGGGTCATTTGCCAGGCGCCCCGACTTGAGCCGCTTGATCGCGACCGTTTCGCCAGTCTCGCGATCGAGGCCACGAAACACTTCGCCCATGCCTCCCTCGCCAATGGGCGGCCCGAGCTCGTAGCGCTCGAGGATGACGGACGCCTCCTGACTCATCCGTCAAGGGCTCGA
The DNA here is from genome assembly GCA_965197495.1 of Candidatus Marinacidobacterales bacterium. Classification (GTDB taxonomy): domain Bacteria; phylum Acidobacteriota; class Vicinamibacteria; order Marinacidobacterales; family SMYC01; genus SMYC01. The sequence continues at coordinate 4,989,331 of OZ240210.1, read as the reverse complement.
CGGAAGGGTCGCGGGCCAGTAGGTGACCAGGGTGAGTTTTTCTGCCCAGCGGAGCTGATGACGAGAAACTTCTGGGCGTCGCTGGTTCCGAAACGCCTATCCGAATACGTCGATAGTCGAAACAAAGGCGTCGAGCTACCGATCTCGAGTCGGTCGTCTCTTGTCTCGACCGCCACCGCGATGACACGTCCGGTGATCGTTTTGTAGACGATCTCGTGGCCGTCTCGTGGCCAAATTGGATACCATCCACCGTTCGTTGACACTTGCCACTTCTTGTCGGCGTCAGGGAACGAGACCACTTAGACCTCGCTCCGTCCGGACTCGTTGGAGTCGTAAACGATGAAGCCTCCGGCCGGGGAGAACTGAGCGTTCGATTCCAGGAACGGACTCTGGACGAGCGGGAAGAGCTCGCGAGCTTCCCCAACAACACCGGGAAAGCTATCTTCGTATGAATTCGGCTTTCCCGTTATGCGGACATACTGTTTCGGGCCGAGGAGAGCTTCCAGACCGTCGATGATCTGGCGAGCCAGCTCAACGGCTTCTTTCTCCGGAATCGAACCGCGTCCCAACCTCTCCGCAAGTGTTTCGCCGGGCACGAGCCCCATCACGAGGTAGGCGATCCCCTCGTGCTCTTCGAGCCCGTGAATGGTCGCGATGTTTGGATGGTTCAGCGATGCCAACAATTGAGCTTCGCGCTCAAACCGCGCCAGACGCTCCGGTGACTGCACGACCGCCTCCGGGAGCACCTTGATCGCCACATCGCGGCCGGCCTTGGTGTCCCGCGCGCGGTAGACTTCACCCGGTATACTCAAATCGTCTTTGAATCACAAAGAAACACAAATTTTGTTTTCAACAGGAGTAAGAAGGGTTCAGCTCCCTGTGGAAAAGTGGAAAAGGAGGACGATGGCGCATTTGGAAGGAGGCAGAGCTTGCAGCTGAGGTTATCCTGACGGAGCTTCAGAACGGTTGTGGGGAAATGAACTTCATATTGGGAGTCTTAGCCCTAATCGAACAATAATTCATGACGCTAGCGCGAGTTCGATTCTTTCAAAGAGTGTCTGAGTGGAGGAGTTTGTGGCCATTCGGAGCGCGTTTCGACCACTAACGTGAACGAGGCGGCCGGCTTTGTTGATGATGCAGAAGCGGATGGTGCGGATGGTGTGCAGCAGATGGGTGCATGTACGCTTTCGAGAGATGCCTTTCGTTTCAGCGATGGTGTCGAGCTGAAAGCTGCGACACAGGTTGTGTGCGAGCACGTTCAACTGTTGCCAGGCGCTATTGGCGGCATAGCTTTTAGTGGGCACGACGTCGAGAGCGAACTGGCTGCGCAATTCGGCGAAGGTTTTCTCTTGGCCGCCTCGCCCAGCAGCGAAGTACCAAAGGCGTTGGACGGTGAGCGATTTGTTGGTGGCGACGGCTGAGTACTCGAAGTAGCCGTCGTCTGGAGAAAACAGGTCGAGCTGGAAGTTCTTCGCCGTTCGATGTCGAACTCGCTTCCGATAGATCGCGATCCGGACGGTGATATTCCAGGGCTCGATGAAGTGTTTGATGGAGAAGCCGTCGATTTCGTCACTCACGCGGTGCCATCGCTTGCGCCCAGCGACGACCTCCTTTAGGCCGAGCCACGGCCAGAACGGAGCCTTGATCGCGAACTCGCTTCGGGAGCGCTCTAGCCTCTTGAGAATCTTTTCGTTGAAAAACGCGGCGTCCGTGCGGAATTCCAGCTTTCGGGACCGACCGAACTGGCCCCGTAGCTCGCCTATCAGTTCCCGTAGAAACGCATCGGCACCCTTGGAGTCGTGAACGTTGCCAGGACGATTTCTGGATTTGAGAATCTGGCCCGTCTGAGCCAGGTGAGCGAACAAAGGGTAGTAACTTTTATTCTTCTTGCGATGAGGATTGAATCCTCGAAACGCCCATCCAACCTGATTGCCTGCCTGAACCACGGTGCCGTCCATATCTACCGTCAGACGGTTCAGACCCAATCGCTCGATCTGCTCGTGGACCAATACACCGTTCAACTCCGATAAGCCCTTGAGCCGCTCTCCCGTGAATTGCTTCAGCCAATTCACGATCGTCGGACGGCTCGGTAGTCTTCTCAACCCACAGAAGCGAAGCAGCATCGGGTCATCACAGACATACTGCAGGTGCTCTAGACGACGAGCTCCCACGAGCAGCATCCCAACCAACACCAGAACCAGTCGGACGCTCCCGTAGTCCGACCGAATGCCTTTTCCTCTGCACGCCTTTCCTACCCGGCGGCTTAGCTCAACGCGGCGCAAATATCGTGAAAACAGTTCCAGTCCACCAAACGAGCTCAGGTTCTGCTCTGTGAACTCGATCGGAAGATCCTTGTTGAAGTTCCGGCGAAATCGAGATAGTTTCAAGCGCACTATAGGGGCCTCTGGTCGTTTGGTGTTTTGTTTGGAAGCAACGCTCCAAACATAAACCCAGAGGCTCCTTTGTCAATACTTTCGCGCTACTTTGCTCTCTTTTTTTTGCGATTAGGGTTAGTTTTTGGTCTTGGTTCGTGCGACTGCCTATTGGGATGGAGTTTTCCCTCATGCCTACCGACATGGTTAGGAAACCTCAGGACAAGCCTGTAATGGAATGCCGGGATATGAAGGTGGGCGCATGAGTGGCCACCTGGACGTGATTCCCACTCCGCGTGAAGATACAAGGTCAAGGAGAGTGATGATGAAACACAGCGCGGCGGAGCCGCAACCAAATTGGAGGACGGCTCCGCCGCGAGCGGTCAGCGGTCAGCATTCAGCGGTCAGCTCGCCTCTCTCCCCCGGAGTTTCCGGCGTTTTCCACAATCGCGGCAGCGTCCATAGGCCATGCCCTCCAACACAAATCAGATCCCCCGAAACGACAGGAGAACCCTTTTTTTCAAGAAAGGGCTTGACACGGATTAGAAACTCTATCCCACCGGCGCCAATAAGCTCGATGATTTCGTACAGGCCCAAAGTTGTTCCGGTGCTAAGCGGCACGCGTGAAATCTAACGGCTCGAGCGCCGAAATTCAACTCGTCCCTACAGCACCGGTAGGATTTGGGTGAGCTCGGTGGACCAGTTGACCACGACCGTGATTTCGCTCAAATCCACCTGCGGGATGGTCAGCATCGCGAAGTGCTCGCCGTCCGGGAAGACGTCGAACCCCTCGATGTAGGCTCCTTCGAAAAGGCGTGCTGGCGCTGCGGGACGAAACGACGGCTCGAGATCGACAGGCACCACCATCAGAGCTGCGCCACGTCGGTAGAAGAGCTCGTCGCCTTTCGGGGACCAGCGCGGCCGGCGCCCGCCACCGGTCGAAATCGCCACTTTGCCTCCTTCTCCCGATAAGCCACCGAACACAATCGACTCACTAGACCACCACGCCGCTCCGCGAGCCGATCCTCTTGGAACCTTCCCGATCGTAAGCGGCACGCCGCCTTCGACAGGCACCTTCGATATAACACCGCGGACCAGATAACCCACCCACCTCCCATCACGCGAAAAGAAAGGAAGCTCTGCGTTGTTGGTGCCATCTAGTACGCGAGTCTCGAGAGAATCGAGCTCACGTAGATAGATTCTCGATGGAGCTTCTGCCCATCTCTAGAGATCGCGACGGGGGGACGGTGACCCTGGGTCAACTCGCCGGCCACGAGCTGTTCGCTCTCCGGAGGGCTGAGCGTCATCCGCACTACCGGCGAATCGTTCGTAGCGCTGAAACCCACGAGTCGCCACACGGCGAGTCCGTTCAGAAGAGCGGCCGTGAGAGCCACGGCGAGCATCACCGCGTAGCGAGGCTTCGAGGAGGCGGGGGCCTGGGCGCTCGGCTCGTCCGACGTATCGAGCAGCTCGATGCGCGCGTCACCGACATGTTGCAGACGAACACGGGCGTCCTTGCGCAGCGCGCGGAAGAGCAGCCGCCGAAGCCCCGAAGGCGTGTCTCTCGGGAGAGCGTCCCTGTCCGGTTCCTTCCCGAGGACCTCCGTCAGCGTGTCGGGACGGTATCGCCGGCGAAGGCGAGCTTGCCGGCCAGCGCTTCGTACAAACAACATTCGAACGCCCAAACATCCGTGCGCGGGTCGAGGCTCCTTCCGCGCGCTTGCTCGGGGCTCATGTAAGCCGCGGTCCCCATGATCGCGCCAAGCGCCGTACCTTTCGTCAAAGTCGGCGACTGCGACGCTTCGGCGGGCACTCGTTCGTGAGTGCCCATGAGCGCCTTCGCGACACCGAAGTCCAAAATCTTCGGCGTGCCGTCCGCGAGCCAGGCGCTCGCCGAGCGTCTCGCCCTCGACGAGCTCCATGACGAGAAACTGCCGGCCCTCCGACTCTTCCAACCCGTGAAGCGTGGCAATGCAGGGATGGTTCAGGGCCGCAAGAAGCTTCGCCTCACGCTCGAATCGCGCGCGGCGCTCGCTGTCCCTCGAGAGCTCCTCGGGCAAGACTTTGATCGCCACCTCGCGGCCGAGCTTGGTGTCCCGCGCTCGGTAGACTTCGCCCGGTATACTCAAATCGTCTTTGAATCACAAAGAAACACAAATTTTGTTTTCAACAGGAGTAAGAAGGGTTCAGCTCCCTGTGGAAAAGTGGAAAAGGAGGACGATGGCGCATTTGGAAGGAGGCAGAGCTTGCAGCTGAGGTTATCCTGACGGAGCTTCAGAACGGTTGTGGGGAAATGAACTTCATATTGGGAGTCTTAGTTTTTGGTCTTGGTTCGTGCGACTGCCCATTGGGATGGAGTTTTCCCTCATGCCTACCGACATGGTTAGGAAACCTCAGGACAAGCCTGTAATGGAATGCCGGGATATGAAGGTGGGCGCATGAGTGGCCACCTGGGCGTGATTCCCACTCCGCGTGAAGATACAAGGTCAAGGAGAGTGATGATGAAACACAGAGTAGTAGGAATAGACCTGGGCATCCGCGCGCCGAGCGTAGCGATGGTGGCGGACACGGACGGCACGATCATTGGAAACGCCGTTCGGTTCGAGCTCGGCATCGATGAGCTGGAACGCGTGGAAGTGGCTGGGCTCGAAGGTGCCAAGGAAGGTACGAAGCTTCACGTCGTCATGGAGCAAACGTATCCAACGAGCGAGTACGTCACTGCCTTTTTCCTGGCTCGGGGACACAAAGTGAGCTTCGCGAAATCGAACCAGGTGAAGGAATTTCGGAAATGCCTTTCCCCGAAGGTGAAAACGGATGAGGTCGACGCGTTTATCATGGCACGCTTACCCTGGCTCGACCCCAAGCAGCTGGGGAGAACTTATGTTCCGCGGCCTGAGATTCGAGAGCTCAAGATACAGGTGAGCCAGCGGAACTCGATGGTGAAGCAGTTGGTGGACCTGAAGAATCAGCTCATTGCTTACGCCAACGCCGTTTGGCCCGGCATCAGTAGAGCGTTCGGAGATCTCGATTCCGCGCATGCTCGGAGCTTCCTCCGCGAGCAGAGGCCTAAAACCATCGCCACGCTACAAGTCGACGAGCTAGCAGAACTTCTGAAGGACCGGGGACGAATTCAGAAGAGCTATGCCAAGCGTTTGGCCGCCAAGTTGTTGGTCATCGCGCAACGAACCCTCGGCCTGCATCATCTCTTGCCTGAGGAGCAAATCGAATCGACTCTAGCTCACACCATCGAGTTGGTCGAGATGGTCGAGGAGCTCGAGCTCCGACTCCGCACCAAGGAGAAGCGGCTCGATGAAGCTTACGTGCGTTGCGATCCAGAACGATTGCTCATGAGTATTCCGGGCATCGCCGAGAAGACCGCCCCGACCATCTTCTGCTACTTCGGTGAACCTGAGCGCTTTGCCTCAACGTGCAAGGCGCAGGGATTTGCAGGAATGTTTCCGGAAACAGATGCCACCGGTCTCTTGGATCGTAAAGGAACCCACATTACCAAGGCCGGACCGGCTCTTCTCAGGCGCGACCTCTTCCTCGCCGCCGATCACTTTCGTCGCCACGACCCTCACGGTGCGCGGCTGTACCACGATCTGATGGTTCATCGCGGAAAACACCACAACTCTGCCCTGTGCATCATCGCCAACCGCTCGCTGATCCCACGCATCCTCGCAGTGCTCCGCGAGCAGCGTCCCTATGAGCTCCAAGACCTCGAAGGCAACTCGATTACTAAACCCGAGGCTCGCGCGCTGGCAGAGCAGTGGAAGGTGACTGACGAAGTGCGCAAGCGCCTGCGCAACAAAAAGACGTTAGCGCAAGAGCGCTGGGAAGCGCCGCCATCTGTCACGAGCGAACCAAAGGCTCCTCGAAATGGTCGGCCCTCCCAGCCCGCCGATCCTAACCCCGAGACGCTGTCTGTGACAACGGACCAGCTCAAGATGCTCGTCTTCAAGAGCCTCGAGCAAATGTTGAACGCCGGTGGAAATCTTGAGGAAATCCGACTACAACTCAAAGAAGAGGCTGCTAATTTTTTTGCCTCTCCTGCCATTTCAGTGGATCCTCTCGAGGGTGAGACCGCCACAGTTTAGGTAGACGAGACTGATGAGAGCTTCGGCAGAGTGGAGTCCAAAGCTGCGGTGGCTCAGCAGCCGGATTTTGTTGTTCATTCCTTCGAGTCGGCCGTTGCTGAGTCTCCACGTGACCCACGCGATGACGCCATCGAAGTGGCTGCGGATCATCTTCGCCGCGCGTTTGACAGGCTCTATCCTCGAGCTCATAGCGCGCCGCAGCCATCCTCGGAGAAACTTCTTGGCCCATGTCTCGGTTTTGTAGGTGTAGAGGTCCATGAAGTCGTCGCGCAGAAGCATGGCGCGGTAGAGGCGACGATTAGCTCGCACCTGCTCGCGGAGCACCCGTTTGTCTTTCGCGCTGCGGTTGTGTTTGGCCTTGAGAAGGGGAAACTTGGTGTTCTTGAGGTTGCGTCGGGCAGTCCCTTTGAGCTCGCGCACCAGCTCGCGCCGGGTCTTATCCACGGCCTCGTTCAGATGCTTGACGATGTGGAAGCGGTCAAAGATCACCCGTGCCTGAGGAGCCTTTTTGCCGACGACAGTTATGTACGGCTCCCACATGTCCATGCTGACCGCTTCGAGCTCCGCGGCTCTTTGTGGTCCGAGCTTGCGGAAAAACCGCAGCAGCGTCTTGGCCTTGCGCTCCTTTCCCGCCCAGACGACCCGGCCGCTGAGATGGTCTATTACCACTGTTAAGTACTTATGGCGTTTGCGGTAGCTGATCTCGTCCATCCCAATCACCCGCAATCCATCGAGCTCGCGCCGCTCATCCCGTTGCTCGGCAACCACCCGCTGGATGATCCGTCGCACCGAACGCCACGTCACACGGAAATATTCCGCGACGGCGCTGACGTCTGTCCTCTGTGCCAGCCACGCTACCTCTTGTTCGAAGCTCTTGGTAAAGCGGCTCCCCTTGTCGGCCCAAGGCACCTTTTCTTTGACCACGCCACAACGCCGACAAACCACTCGCCGGATCGAGTAGCGAAGATAGCTCCGGACACCGAACAGGTCCAAGTGCCGCCAGTAACGATTGTAGCGATCTTTGTTCTTGCGGACCTTTCGACCGCAAACCCCGCACAGAGGCTTCCTCCTCCGTGGTACGACATCCACCACCACTCTGGCTTTGTCCGCCTGGAAGTGGAAATTTCGGACCCACAGGCCTTGCAATCCGATGAGCTTGTTGACTAACGTGGTAACGCGCATCGCGAGAACGCTCCTTTTTCTTGCCGAAAAAGGATTCTAGCGTTCTCGCCGATGCGCATCTAAACATGGCTTACCCTCTCAACCCACAGGCCTCACCAAATGCCACTGCCCCGCAGCGCGAAACGAGGCTGTGGGAAACGCCCCCACGGTCCGGATCGTTCAAGGCCTTGCTCACGACTGAGCTCTCTTCGAAGCCTGGAAGGGCGTTTTCCATAGCCTCCACTGATCGATGCCTCCCCTTCCTTATTCCAAATGAATGAATCCTTCTTGTATATATCAGGAGGGGCCTGTGGGCGCTTGTGGGAAACGCGAAGCGTTTTCCAAGCGATTGTGGAAAACGCCGCTGCTACGTTTGTACCTGCTCACAACCCATCCCTAACGCCTCTCTCTCCAGGAGTTTCCGGTGTTTTCCACAATCGCGGCAGCGTCCATAGGCCATACCCTCGCGCCCAAATCAGATCCCCAGAAACGACAGGAGAACCATTTCGCCTCTCCTGCCATTTCAGTGGATCCTCTCGAGGGTGAGACCGCCACAGTTTAGGTAGACGAGACTGATGAGAGCTTCGGCAGAGTGGAGTCCAAAGCTGCGGTGGCTCAGCAGCCGGATTTTGTTGTTCATTCCTTCGAGTCGGCCGTTGCTGAGTCTCCACGTGACCCACGCGATGACGCCATCGAAGTGGCTGCGGGTCATCTTCGCCGCGCGTTTGACGGGCTCTATCCTCGAGCTCATAGCGCGCCGCAGCCATCCTCGGAGAAACTTCTTGGCCCATGTCTCGGTTTTGTAGGTGTAGAGGTCCATGAAGTCGTCGCGCAGAAGCATGGCGCGGTAGAGGCGACGATTAGCTCGCACCTGCTCGCGGAGCACCCGTTTGTCTTTCGCGCTGCGGTTGTGTTTGGCCTTGAGAAGGGGAAACTTGGTGTTCTTGAGGTTGCGCCGGGCAGTCCCTTTGAGCTCGCGCACCAGCTCGCGCCGGGTCTTATCCACGGCCTCGTTCAGATGCTTGACGATGTGGAAGCGGTCAAAGATCACCCGTGCCTGAGGAGCCTTTTTGCCGACGACAGTTATGTACGGCTCCCACATGTCCATGCTGACCGCTTCGAGCTCCGCGGCTCTTTGTGGTCCGAGCTTGCGGAAAAACCGCAGCAGCGTCTTGGCCTTGCGCTCCTTTCCCGCCCAGACGACCCGGCCGCTGAGATGGTCTATTACCACTGTTAAGTACTTATGGCGTTTGCGGTAGCTGATCTCGTCCATCCCAATCACCCGCAATCCATCGAGCTCGCGCCGCTCATCCCGTTGCTCGGCAACCACCCGCTGGATGATCCGTCGCACCGAACGCCACGTCACACGGAAATATTCCGCTACGGCGCTGACGTCTGTCCTCTGTGCCAGCCACGCTACCTCTTGTTCGAAGCTCTTGGTAAAGCGGCTCCCCTTGTCGGCCCAAGGCACCTTTTCTTTGACCACGCCACAACGCCGACAAACCACTCGCCGGATCGAGTAGCGAAGATAGCTCCGGACACCGAACAGGTCCAAGTGCCGCCAGTAACGATTGTAGCGATCTTTGTTCTTGCGGACCTTTCGACCGCAAACCCCGCACAGAGGCTTCCTCCTCCGTGGTACGACATCCACCACCACTCTGGCTTTGTCCGCCTGGAAGTGGAAATTTCGGACCCACAGGCCTTGCAATCCGATGAGCTTGTTGACTAACGTGGTAACGCGCATCGCGAGAACGCTCCTTTTTCTTGCCGAAAAAGGATTCTAGCGTTCTCGCCGATGCGCATCTAAACATGGCTTACCCTCTCAACCCACAGGCCTCACCAAATGCCACTGCCCCGCAGCGCGAAACGAGGCTGTGGGAAACGCCCCCACGGTCCGGATCGTTCAAGGCCTTGCTCACGACTGAGCTCTCTTCGAAGCCTGGAAGGGCGTTTTCCATAGCCTCCACTGATCGATGCCTCCCCTTCCTTATTCCAAATGAATGAATCCTTCTTGTATATATCAGGAGGGGCCTGTGGGCGCTTGTGGGAAACGCGAAGCGTTTTCCAAGCGATTGTGGAAAACGCCGCTGCTACGTTTGTACCTGCTCACAACCCATCCCTAACGCCTCTCTCTCCAGGAGTTTCCGGTGTTTTCCACAATCGCGGCAGCGTCCATAGGCCATACCCTCGCGCCCAAATCAGATCCCCAGAAACGACAGGAGAACCAGAATTTCTAACACTCCCATGGGAGGCCAATAGGCGATCCTGGTGAAGAAGTCTCGACTCTCTTTCCTCGGTGCAGCTTCGCTCTCGATTCACGTTCGAGTCGCGTGCGGATCCCCATGACGCCAATGCCGAGACCTACGAGAAACAGCGTCCCTGGCACAGGTATGTCGAAAAAGGCGAGATCCGACACATACCCTGCACCCGTCGCACCCAGCAGCGTGGAGGTTCCAGCGAGCGGATTGATGATCCGAATATCGTCGCCGGAACCTGGGGCAAAGAAAGTTCCATCGGGATGGATCGTGAGACCGTCGTGATTGGTGAAATCCAGCGATGTGGTACCGAGGATGCTCCCCAAGAGCGGGTTGAGCTGATGCAACTCGCCGAACTCCAGAAAATACAAGCTCCCATCGGGAGCGAACGCAAGTCCGCCGCCCCTCCCGACGAAAGTGTCTCCGACAAGAGTCGCGGCACCCGTACTGGGGTCGATCGTATAGAGCTGGCCGCCGGGGCCTCCGGCGTCCGCGTTCGACCTGATCCCGAAGAGAACGTCCGTTCCTGGCTGGACAGCGAGGTCTCCAATGCTGATGGCCGTCGTGGAATCAAGGATGGGGACACTGGAAATGAGTCCGCCGGTGAGCGGGTCGATCTGCGCGAGCGCGCTCGTGCGATCACCCAGGGGGCCGTCGATGCTCGTGCCGAAGAGCCGACCCGTGCTGTCGAAACCGAGTCCCGTCAGCCCGCCCGGCGTCACCGGATCGCTGATCAGAACGCCTGCGCCGGAAGTCGTATCGATTCGAAGCAATGCGCCGGGATTGGTTGGCGAACCCCGCCCGACGCCACCCAGGAGAATCAGGCTCGCGTCCGCGTTCGCGGTCAGCATGCACACAGCCAGAACAGCGAGCGCACATCCTAGTACGTTCCGCTTTTTCACGTTGTGCCTCCTATGCCTCCAATGAATGTCGAGAAAGGATGGCACCCTTCGTATTGGCAGCGAGTGTATCAGTAAATGGCGCGAGTGTGCAACGAGCTCGGGCGGCCGCGCCGTCCGCACGCATGCGGCTAATCCAGAGTCAGCACCGCCGCGCCTCGGATACGGCCCGCGCGAAGTTCTTTTCCCAAGTTTTTCCGATCGGGTTGCCTCGGATTCGATCCGATCGTATCCTCGAAGTAAGCAATCACTAACAACCAAAATCGGCGCACCCATCTCTGGTGGGTCAACCGATCTACATGGAGGGAGGAGTTGACCGATGAGAAGACTTTTGCCTTGGGTCATCCTCGTGGCTGTCTCGGCGCCGGCTTTGGGCGAAGAGCTCACCAAGGACGAACTGGTCAGATTGCATGAGGCAGGCTTCCGGAACACCGTTTTGATCACGAAAATCCGATCCTCGAAAATTACATTCGAGGTCGACACGGAAACGATGCTCGAGCTCAAAGAGAAGGGGATTCACCAGGACGTCATCGAGGCGCTTCTGGAAGCCGAGGGTGGCATTGAGACAAACGCGCCTTCGACGGGCGATGGGGGGCGACTCGAGCTCCGGTCGCAGCCCCCCGGCGCGCGCATTACCGAGGGTGACAGGAAACCCGGTAACCGGATTCGCTGATGGGCGAACAAGGAGAGCGAGTTGAAGCCTGGCCCCTTTCCCGTATTGCGGGGCCTTCCGCCACGGTCGTTGTACAGGCCGTTTCTCCCTATGTCTCTACTCGACGTCACGTTATAGGGCGAGGAGCTTCTCGAGGTCCACACCAGAGATAAGGATGCACGGCCGGGGAGTTGGAAACTCCCAACGATAGAAACGTTGTGAGGCGATACGCCGCTGGTTCTTGCCCATTCCGCCGGGATGTCGTCCTGGCGTTCCGGAAAAGAAAAAGGGCCGTCGGTGTTGTCATAGGAGTGGACCCATTCGTAATGCCCCACGACGGTCTGACCCTTCCATCTCCACCGCAGACGCGCGTGTAGCTGGTGCTTCTTCGACGTTCGGTTCGATTCCACGCGATCCGACCATCGCGCTCCGGTGAAAAGCCGCCTCGATCCCAACAGCTGCTGTCCCCTGGTCCAGCGATATTCGAGACCAGGAACGAACGCGCCCGAACGCCTCTCGACCGATAGGCTGAGCATCCAGTCGCGTCCGCGAGCCAGCTCCGGGGCGAGCTCGCTCGAGATCGGCCGCCCGCGGGCCAGGGTGGCCTCATGAAGGTCTCCAAACGAGAGCTCACCGGTACGCTGGCGTTGGTCACATAGTCCGCTACCGTGCCATCGCAGGCGCGAACAACCTCGACCACGTCTGCCTCGTACACCTTCGATTGGGTCTTCACGAGATCGTCCCACGTTACGTCGATGCGATAGCTGAGCTTGCGATCCCTGATGCTGCTCATCGGCCGGGGAAGAACTCCGCTGAGCAGTTCAAAAGTGGGTCGCGGTCGCTCTCCAGCCTGACGTGATACCAGGGACCGCCCAGGCCAGCCCGGCCCGCCCGGAAAGTGATGTTGGCGCGGGCCACCGCGGCATCGAAGCAAGCGGCCATCTTGGGAAAGGTCTCGACGATGACACAGTCCGGCGGCTCGTGTGTGATCGGCGCACGCGCGGTGGGCGCAGGAGGCTCAGGAAGATCAGGAGGATCAGGACGTTCAGGTTCAGGAGGATCAGGACGTTCAGGTTCAGGAGGACCAGGAGGATCAAAAGGCTCGGGCGGTACGTGTCAACAACTTTGAGACACTCGCGAGCTGCATTTAGTGAGCCTCGATTAGCGTCGGGAGGCTCGTGGCGCCGGTGCGGTCCACATCTGCATCGATCGAGATCTCGTTTCGTGGAGCAGAAAAAGGGGGTACCCCAGGTATGGACGCCGCCGCGAGAGTGGCTTGTGCGGCATTCAGGAGCGTCGTTTTCTCCGTCGGCGGGTTGATCCAAGCCTGAGGAGGCAAAACGGGAGGTTGTGGCGTTCCGCGAACGAAGCGTTCGGGATGAGTCCGATGAGCTTCGAGAAGGATCTGGCGCCGAGCGGTGGTGAGCTGTTCGGCGCGACCATAGTGAACGTCGGCCGGCGTCATGAAGCCGATTCCTGAGTGCCGGTGCTCGTAGTTGTAGTAGTCGAAGAAACCGCCGCAGAACAGCCGGCCGTCTTCGGCGGAACCAAAACGGCTCGGAAACTGAGGACAGTACTTCATCGTCTTGAACTGGGACTCGGAGTAGGGATTGTCGTTCGAGACGTAAGGTCTGGAGTGGGTCTTGGTAACTCCGAGGTCAGCCAGGAGCAGAGCCACGGGCTTGCTTCTCATCGAGCTGCCACGGTCCGCGTGAAGAGTGAGCTGGTCGGGTTCAATGTCCTGCTTGCGACAGCTCTCGGCGATGAGGCGTTGCGCGAGCGCCGCACTTTCTCGGTGAGCCAGCATCCAGCCAACCACGTAGTGGGAGAAGATGTCGAGGATGACGTAGAGGTAGTAGTAGGTCCACTTGACGGGGCCACGAAGCTTCGTAATATCCCACGACCAAACCTGGTTGGGCGCTTCGGCCAGCAGCTCCGGCTTCGTGTAGTTCGGATGGCGCCGTTGGTTCCGGCGCTCTCGGACCTCGCCGTGCTCCTCCAAAATCCGATACATCGTGCGAATCGAGCAGAGGTAGGTTCCCTCGTCCAGAAGCGTGGCCCACACCTGGGCGGGCGCCTTGTCGACGAACCGCTCACAGTGCAAGGCCCCGAGGACTTCCTCGCGCTCAGTCTCGTCGAGGGCTCGGTGCGGCCGAGGACGCCGCTTCGGTTCGGGCGTCACCTGGCGCCTGCGATACAGCGTGGAACGAGCCACACCCAGAGCCTCGCAGGCTTCCGTCGTCTGCCCAATCTGCCCCGCCAGCTCCTCGGCCGCCACCATCAGTCGTTCTCGTAGCTGTCGAGTGGATTCAGGGGGATCCCCAGTAATTCGGAGGTTTTTTTTGGTCTCCAACATCGTCTCCACCCGAGCCAGGCGACGTTGGAGCCGGGCGTTCTCGCGCTCGAGCTCCTTGACCCGTGGATCCTCGGCCTTTGCCTTCCGGCCTCGCTTTCTCGACGCCAACCCCGCTTTGGCGACCTCGTCACGTTGGCGGCGCCAACTCGATAAATGCGACGAGTACAGGCCCTCTCGACGCAGAAGAGCAGCAACGTCACCGTCACCCTTGCAGGCATCGGCCTCACGCACTATCCGCAGCTTGTACTCCGCGGTAAAGCGTCGACGCTTCGCTTGCTCGCTCACTTCGGGATCCGGGACCCCCGCCGCATCGCGGCCGGCGGGATCTCCAGTCGCCCTACGGGCTCCCTCCGATCCCGCAGAGGTCTCTCTCTCAATCAACATACTCATGCATTGATCCTCCTCCACCCTCTACACTAATTTCAAGGGGCGAAGTGTCTCAGCGATGTTGGCACAGAGGGAGGGCGATCAGGAGGATCAGGACGATAAGAAGGACCAGGACGTTCAGAAGGACTAGGACGTTCAGAAGGACTAGGACGTTCAGAAGGACTAGGACGTTCAGGAGGACCAGGACGTTCAGGAGGACCAGGACGTTCAGGAGGACCAGGACGTTCAGGAGGAGTCACTCTCGGGGCTGCGGTACTTCCGTCGAATCCAACCGGAACGACCAACTCACCGGAAGCGGATCGCACGGATACGCCGGCGTCGAGGAGGTAGTCGGCAACGGTGCCCTCACAGTAGCGAGCGCCCTGCACCACGTCCACCACGTAGTTCTTCGTCTGGGTCGTGGCCAGATCCTCCCAGGTTACGTCGATGCGATAGCTGAGTTGCCCATCGCGGATGCTTCTCATGGGTCTCGGAAGAAGCCCACTGAAGCAGTTCCTCAATGGGTCGGTGGAACTGTCCAATCTGACGTGATACCAGGGACCAGAACGGCCAGCGCCTCCGGCCCGGAAAACGATGTTGGCGCGGGCTATCGCGGTGTCGAAGCACACGGCAAGCCTGGCATACGTCTCGACGACGACACAGTCGGGCGATTCGTGCGAGACAGCTTGAGAGAGGGCCATTCGCGGGAAGCTGGTCAAGGCTGAGGCTAGAAGCAACGTCCCCCAAGCAACTCGTCGACGAGAATTCATGAACACCTCCTCCGCGCTCCGGATCACCCGACAGAAGAACGGACGGGCTTTCTTTCCGCAAGCGGTCCTCTCACCTCGGTGAGCGTTCAGCTATTCAGAAAGTAACGCGGGATTTTTTTGGGATACTGAGATCACGGTAGCATACAGCCCAGCAGGTCGCAAGCCGTTTGAAACGGACGGAACTTTGTTGACGGAACCTCCGACGTTCTGTATTCTTATCGAGACTTCATCTCCGCAAAATCCGTCAAACTAAATCAGCCTTCTGATTCATCGATTCACCCGGGATTCTCTCGATCCCAGCATTCGGATCGAGACCAGGAAGCCGTTTACGTTAGCGCGTCTTGCGATCACTACACGCTTTCCAAGGAGTTGACCCATGACAACCATGACAACGACACGCTGGAGCATTCGCGATAGCCTTATCGTGGCCGCGTTCTCGGCGGGTTCGATGATCGCCTGTGACCCATCCCCGTCGAGCTCCTCTCCGACGTCTGTATCGTCGACACCGGACCCTTCGAGCGCCCAACAGTAGGATTTCGTACTTTGGGAGGGCCACTTGGACAGGGCCGTCGCGGCAGGCCTAACCAACTGCTCGGCACCTGCCGGAATTGGTACCGGGTCTTGCGATCCCGTAGTTTGGACGCTTCTCCGTGCTTCTGAGTTCGGGTGTACGTTGAAGGTCTCCTTCGAGCCTGTGTTCAACGTCAACACGGTCACCTTCGTCAATTGGAGGGCTCCGGCTGCCGGGAGTACCTGCACCGGTGTGAGCGGATACAGCCTCCACGGCGACGGGCGGGTACTCGACCCTCCATACGGAAGCGCTACAGCCGCAGGGGGAGACGTGACGATCATATGGAACTCGCCTATCGGCCTTGGTGGGGGAACGAGTGAATGGACCGCCATCAGGGGGATGTGCTCCGACTGCCCAAGAAACTAGCACCCGCGCGCAGGACGCCAACCTCGGGCGCGACGTTGCGATCAAAACGCTCCCAGGTCTCGCCGCGCCGCCGGCGGTTTCGGCGCGAAGAGGTCGAGGGACAGCGGTCTGGTCGACGGCGAGCTCGGCGCGTTTGAAGCGCGCTCGAAACAGTTGAGTGGAGCATCTTGAAAGGCCGCGTCTCTAAAGCGATCCCACCTTCCATCGAGTTGAAGCGCTATTTTTCTGTTGGCTGAGTGAACCGCGCCACCTTCTAGCCCTCACACCGATTGTTCCGCGGGATAGAAACGCCTATCTGCACGATCGAGCTCGGTCAACGCGCTCGCGGGTAGCTCCGCAATAGCTGTGCTGTCCAAGATCTCGTCCGTGCCACGTGCGCCGTCGAGGAGGTGCCAGAAGAACCCGCCGCTCGGGTTCAATACATAAATGCGTTTCGTCTCGAGATGGACAACAGCGGAGCGACCCGCTCGCGGATGGCGCGATCGGTCAACGCGTCCCATGCGCCTGCGTCGACGCGCGCGTCCGGCGTGCTGCCGAGAAGGGATCCGAGAAGCTCGAGGGACATCGATCCAGGATACCAAACGGATCCGGAATAGGACGAAGACGGGCGAGCCGCGCTCGTGCTACCATTTTCTAAATACCTCTAACCCCACCATGCGCAGTCTTTTGGCCCTCTTTGTGGCGGCCCTGTCCGCATTCTATGCCACGGGCGCTCTCTATTTTTTTCAGCAGGAGCGCGGCGCGCGCGACCCTCTCGAGCTCGGCGAAGAAGACGTCGCACGCCTGCGGCATCCGGACGCGCTGCTCGGAGTGCTACAGCATCGATTCGACGCGCAGTTTTTCGGCCCGAGCGAGCTCGCGCTCGCCCATCGAGCACTGGGCGAGGCGCCAACGTTTTACCAAACTCCGTTTTTCATCGCGACCTATCATGCGAACCGCTTCGAGAACGTGCCCGCGATCCGAAGAGGGTTCGAAGCGGCCCTCGAGCGCTACCCGGCGAACGGAAGACTTCACGTGGCGTTCGCGACGTGGCTTCTGAATTCGCGGACGAGCTTGAGCGGCTGGCCGGACCCCGATGCGCCGGGCTCGTTGAAGGATCCGTTGCCGGTCGCCGAGAAGCACATGCAGAGGGGCATGGAGCTCGAGCCCGAGCTCTCCTGGCCCGCACTCGAAGCGCTGCGCGTCTATCGGATCCCACCGGAGCGTTGGGTGGCGCTAACCCCTCCCGCTCCCTTGGCGCAGCGTCATCTCCTGGACGCGCTTCTCGCCGGACGCTACTACGAGGCCGGATTCGCGTTCTTGCACGAACGCCTCGAACAATCGAGCGATCCGGACCTCTTGCGGACGGCGGCGAGGATGGGACTCCAAGGTGGAGACTTCGACCTCGCGTTGAACGCGGCGGAGCGATAGCAAGCCGTCTTGGAGAAGGGGCGCGGCCCGGCCTCGAGCTCGCTGGAGCCGGCGCTCCTGATGTCGCGAACCTATGCTGAGCTCGGCGACACGGAGGCGTCCGATCGCGTCCTCGAGCAGACGCTCGCCCGAGTCGAGGAGAAATACGGCTCCTCGGGACGCATCACCCTCGAATTCCTGTGCTCTTTGGGCGATGAGTATGGTCGCCGTCAACAGTGGCTGAGCGCGGAGAGTTTCTATGGACAGGCATTGTCTCGGAACAGCGCTTTCGTGCCCGCTCTCTACGGATTGGCGGTGGCGCGCCGTCGCTCAGGCGATCGGGAAGGCGCCATCAAAGCTTTCGAGGACGTTTTGCGCGTCGACGCGACGCATCAGCAAGCAAGGGCCCATTTGAAACGACTTCTGCGGGCGACTCCGTGACGCTGGTCCTGACCCTGCTGGTGGTCATCGTCACTCTCGGACGAGGTGGCTACGCGCCGTGGGCCACGTTGATCCTCGAGCTCGGCGCGGCCGCTTGTGTTCTCACGCTGACTCTCCGGACGTTGTTCGCTTCGAAAGACGAGGCCTCGGCGCGGGCGCGCCGCCATCGCGCGTGGAAGCGGATGCCGTTTCACGTGCGTCACCCTGGTCTCGGGCGCTGGTTGACGCGGCGAGCTCCCGCTCCCGACATCGAGATCGTGCTCCCGGGCGAAGGCGACGGCGAAGCGATCGAGTTGGACGTCGGCCGGTATTGCTACTTCCGCGGGATCCCATTGAAGCGGACCGGTCTCAGAATCCCGCTCGTTTTGATCACCGCGTGGATCCCGCTCGGCTTGATCCCTCTCGGTGGCGATGTGCTCGCATCCGTATCTCCCGAGGTCCACCGATGGTGGAGCGGCTCGCTCGAGCTCGCGGGTGAGTCGTTGACTTCGGCGCCCTGGAGCCTCGCGCCTTTCGTAACGTTCAGGGCCATTTGGCTGTGGTTCGCCGTTCTCGCGGTGTTCGTCCTGGCTCTACGCTTTGCCCGAGACGCGGAGGGGAGCGTGCGCCTAGGATTCCTGCTGCTCGTCGCCGGGGCCCTCTCGGGCGCTCTCGGCGTCGCCCAGTGGCTCTTGGAGTTCCAAAGTTTGTTCGGAAGGGAGCCGGAGGCGCTGCGCGCGACGGGGACCTTTGGAAACCCGAATCACTATGCCGCGTATCAAAGCATGTTGATCTTCGTCGGTTTGGGCTGGCTATCCTCCTATCGCGAACGGAAGAAGAGTGGTGGCCGCGGTGGGCCGTGGGACCATCACGCGCTTGCCTTCATCGCTGGGATAGGCGTCTTTCTCTGCGGGCTCGGTCTCATTATGTCGCTTTCGCGTTCCGGGCTAGCTTTCGGTCTCGCGGGCTGTGGCGTCTGGATATGGCTGACATCCATGAGCACGGAGCGGCGAGGCTCCGGGACGTCGCGTCGCGCGCTCTTTGCGCTGGCGCTCGCGATGGCAGGGATCGTCGCCTGGATTGGCATCCAGCCGCTCTTGGGACGCTTTCACGTCGAGACGCTCGAGCAGGACTGGCTCACAGAGCAGGGACGGATAGCGGTCTGGCGCGACAGTCTGCCCGCGGTCGGTGACTATTGGTTGACCGGCTCGGGTCTGAGCTCGTTCCGATATGTGGGCGCCGCCTATCGAAGTTTCGGTGGGCAGATCTTCTATAGCTGGGCGCATAACGACTATCTCCAGCTTGCGATCGAGCTGGGGCTACCCGGGCTCTTGCTCCTCCTTTGGATAGGCGCCGGCGTCGTGGCTTCGACACGGCGTGTCCGTGCCGATCTCGTCCATGATACGGACCTGCTCCACTTGCACGCGGGTTACGTCGCCGCGGTGGTCACGGTCGCTCTGCACAGTTTCACCGATTTCAGCCTCCACCTTCCAGCGAACTTTGCTCTGTTTGCAGTGGTCCTTGCTGCGGCGGTCGCACTCGAGCCGCGGGACGCACAACGCACGGCAGAACGGATCCCACCGAGATCGCATCGCACCTCCTTGGCGCGAGGAGGGTAAAACTTTGCCGCGCCAGGACTAGTCGCGCGGGAGAGATCACGGGGAATATCTTTGGGCCGAAGAACGTGTAGAATAATGCGCCACGAATCGCGAAGGGCGGTGGTATGGTCCATCGCACTCCTGGTGGACCAGGCCGAGATGGATTCCATCCCGGGAGGTGAGCCATGGAACGTAGAAAATTCTTTCAGTTGTTTTCTGGAGTCGCGGTTTCGGCGCTCCCTGGAATCCGGCAAGCGGCGGCGGCGGCGCGCCGGGTGGGGGTCATCGGCGGCGGGATTCTCGGAGGCTCGCTCGCTTACCATCTCGCGCGCCGGGGCGCTGCGGTCACGGTGTTCGAGAAAACGAAGCCGGCAGCCGGCGCGACCGCGAACTCGTTTGCGTGGATCAACGCGACCTTCTCGAAGCGTCCGCATCATTATCACCATCTGAACCGGTTGGGCGCTCTCGGCTATCGCCATCTCGAGCGCGAGCTCGGCGGCGACCTCCAAGTGCAATGGGGTGGGAGCCTTGAATGGTACGGCGTCCCGGAACGGGCGCGTTGGTTGCGCCAGCAAGTCGCGAGCAAGCAAGCATGGGGTTATCCGGCGCGGCTTCTCGATCTCGCCGAGTTCGAGAAGCTCGAAAGTGGCGTCGAGCCGGGCGAGGTGCTAGCGGCCTCGTATAGCGAGCAAGAAGGGAGCGTCGACCCCGTCCACGCGGCGGAAGTGTTGCTCGATCACGCCAAAGCTCAAGGTGCTGAGATCCTCTATCCCTGCGAGGTGACAGGGCTCGATTTGAAATGGGGACGGCTTCGCGGGGTTGCGACGACCCAAGGCGATTTCGAGCTCGACGTCCTCGTGATCGCCGCGGGCGTGGACACGCCGAAGCTCGCCGCGATGGCCGGGCTCAAAGTGCCGCTCGTGGAGTCTCCCGGCGTTCTCGCGCATACCAAGCCCGCCGAGCGTCTCATCCACCGTGTCGTTCTGTCCCCGGGCGCACACATGAAGCAGAAGCTCGACGGCCGCCTCGTCGCGGGCATGGGCTTCGGTAGCGCGCCCGTCACCGAAGCAACAGAGGCCGAAGGCGAAAAGGTGCTCGCCTCTGGGAAGACCTATCTTCCCGGAATCGGTAAGCTCGAGCTCGAGCGCGTGACACTCGGCTACCGGCCCTTGCCGCGCGACGGCTTTCCCGTGATTGGTTTTTCCGAGGGGGTCCCGGATGTCTATCTCTCGGTCATGCATAGCGGCGTGACCTTGTCTCCGGTGGTCGGCCGTTTGGCCGCGCTCGAGATCCTCGACGGGATCGAGGTCGAGCTTCTCGATCGCTACCGCTACGGACGCTTCGAGAAGAAGAGGTCGAGCTAGCATCACTAGTTCGCGCAGACCGTCGAGCTCCATCTGGTGGAGCCAGAGATCGATCCAGTTCAGGAACACGGGATCGTCGCGCCCGATCATGTAGCTCAGCTCCTCTCTCGTCCTCGTGTCATATACTGCGGGGCCATCACCTATGCGTCTTCTCACGCTCCTGGTCGGAAGCTTACTCCTCGTCATCGCGGCCGTCGCCCTGCTCCTCTTGACGCCCGAGCTCGGTGACGTGGGCGGAAAGCCGCACGAGCAGTTCTCCACGATGGTGAGTGGCGGGTCGGGGAGCGCGCGTCACGCCAACGTGTTGTGGCTCGGCGGACTCTTTGGCGCCGCCTCGCTCGTTTACTTCGTAGCGCTCATGGCTTTCGGCGCGCGCAAGGGCGCGTCGCTCCGAGGATTAGGCAAGCCCCTCGCCGCGAGCCTCGACGTCGCTCTTGCGTTCTGGGTTTGGCTTCTCGTGAGCTACGTGCGCACCATGGACGGTGGTGCCGTGTCGTTTTTTCTGACGCTCCCCGGGCCGTCGGCGATCATGCTCTACGGTCTCTTCCCCGTGACGATCCTCTTCAATCTGCTTTACGTGATCGGCTACAACCGGTGGATTCTTACCGAGGACGACTACCGGGAATATCAGCGACTCGTCGAAAAACACCGGAGCCGGTCGTCGTGAGCGAGCTCCGAAGCCCGATCATTGTCGGAATGGTTGCGCTCTATATGGGACTTTGTATCCTTGTGGGCGATGCGGCGGACCCATTCCGCCAAAGATTTCTTCATGGCCGGGCGTCAGCTCGGCATCATGATCACGGGTATCGCCATTTTCTCGAGCACGATGAGCGGTTTCGGCTTCGTCGGTGGGCCGGGGCTCGTCTACTCGCTCGGGATGAGCTCGGTGTGGATGGTGATCTCGGTGTCCACGAGCTATGCGGTCGCCGACTTTCTGCTCGGAAAGCGATTGCGTTTGTTCGCGGGTGCTTTCGACTCGATCTCGCTTCCCGACGCCGTCGCGGCGCGCTACGGGAGCGAAGCGACCCGCCTTCTCACCGCGATCGCGATTCTTCTCGGCATCCTCGGCTATCTCGCGACGCAGACACTCGCGATGGCGACAGTATTGCAGACTATTCTCGTCGGTACGGGATACGTTCCCGAGGTCAGCCTCGTGACGTGTGTCGTGATCTCGTCTTCCGTTCTCGTCTTCTACTGTGCGACCGGCGGCATCCTGGCCTCCGTCTATACCGACATGTTTCAAGGCGTCGTGATGGTCGTCGCCGGCTTTCTCGTGTTCCTCACGACGCTTTTCGTGTTCGACGGCGGCGCGACGGCAGCGGTGGCGACGATTTTGAGAGATGATGCTGAGGCGGCCGGCCCGTGGGGCACCGTGGGGATGATTGGCTGTCTTTCGTGGTATTTCATGTTTACCGTGGGCGCGGCGGGGCAGCCTCAGATTCTCACGAAGGGGATGATGATCGAGCGCGTTCAGAATTACCGATGGGTACCGCTCGTCACTGTCTTCGGCTATACACTCACGGCGCTTCTGTGGGTGAGCATCGGACTCGTCATGCGTGCGCTCGTGCTCGCAGGCGCGCATCCCGAGCTCTCCGGCGCCGACGCGGCCGCACCGGCGTTCCTGCAGCAATACGCGCATCCCGTGCTCGCGGGTATCGTCTTCGCGGGACTCTTTGCGGCCATCATGTCGACGGCGGATAGCTTTCTCAACATCGGCGCCGCGGCCCTCGTACACGACATCCCGCGCGCGCTTACCGGACGCTCGCTCACGCGCGAGCTTTTCTGGGCGCGCATCGGCACCGTCGCCCTCGCGGTCCTCGCGGCGCTCTTCGCGCTCTATTCGCATTACGAGAACGCGCGGCTCGTAGCGCTTCTCGGCGCGTTCGGATGGGGAACCTTCGGTGCCGCGCTCGTGCCGGCGATCGGGATCGGTTTCAACTGGAAGCGCGCCACGCCCCTCGCCGCGAGCGTCGCGATCGCGGTAAGCCTGGTCTTGAATTTAGCCATCGAAGTGTTCGATATCCAGCTGCCCCACAATATCCACGGCGGCACGGTCTCACTTCTCGCTTCGACGACGATTTTCTTTCTGATCTCGTTCTTGTCGCGCCCTCCCGTTCTCGACCCGGACGTGGAGGCGATCATGGAGATCTAGCACGCTAATGAAAAAGTACGGCCCAGACGTTGATTCAGAACCACGGCGCTCACGAGGGCGCCAAATTCTCCATCGTGAGAAGCTCGCGGAGATGATGTACGAAACGGACGTGCGCAAGCTTGGCTCCGGGAGCTCGGGCGGCACGTATCACAGGGCATGTGGCATGCGCTGTTTGAAGCCTCACCGGAGTGCCAGATCGAGCGGCCGTTCGAGCGGGATGGCCGCCGTCGCGCACGCCATTCGGCCGCTATGTCCCTGACACAGGGGCGAGGGGAAGCCATGACTGCAACGCAAGCTCTACTCTGGGTGATTGCCGTGCTCGTCTCGAGCGCGCTCGGAGCGCAAGATTTTCCGCCCGGCTATCTCGACCCGGAGCCCGTGCTGCGCGCGGCCGAGCGCGCCATCGGTGCGGACCGACTACGCTGCGTCACCATCGGCGGCACGGCGGAGGCGGCGATCGTCGGCCAGCAACGCCTGCACGGGTTCGAAGTGGACTGGCCGGACGCTCAGCCGCTTCGGAACTATCTCCGCACGATGAATTGGGAAGACGGCACCATGAAAGAGGTGTTTGACCGGAAACCCGGGCAAAACCCCGCGTCGTGGAAATATGGTCTCGGGTGGCGTGGGGGAGAGCCGCGTCAACGGCATGAACGCCAAAGCTTCATGGTCAACGGCCGCTACGGCTGGTATCAGGACGGAGTCGAGTCCGAGCCCGTCGCGGCGCGGCCCGAGGACGCGGAGCGCTGGCAGCTCGATCTGTGGATCAACCCGCACGGATTTCTCAAAGCGGCGCGGCTTCCCGGAGCGAGCCCGAAAGCCGTCTGGCGTTGGGAGCTCGGCGAGATGGGACGGGACGGCGCGACGACGAAACCCGAGAAGGTGACGATCGTCTCGATCACCGTGCTCGGGAAGTACCGCGTCGACGCGACCATCAACCGGGAGAACCTGCTGCAGCGGATACACACGTGGGTGCCCGACCCCGTTCTCGGCGACATGAACTACGAGCACGAGTTCACGAATGCGAGCTACGTGGATCTAGGAAACGGCATTCGTTTCCCGACGGGATGGCACCATCACGAGGGCTGGGACGACAACTACCAAGCACAGAGCGTGAACGCGGGTCACAACGCCTTCGGCGGCGCGCTCGACGACATCGAGCCCAACGTCTGCGGCGATCCCGTCGAGATACCCGAGTCGGTGCGCGGCGCCGCGTTCCCGATACGTGTCGAAACAGAGGAGCTGGCCGACGGCGTGTGGCTTCTCGGCGGCGCGTCGCATAACAGCGTCGCCGTCGAGTTCGAGGACTACATCGCGGTGGTCGAAGCTCCGCTCGACGAAGCGCGCAACCTGGCTGTGATCGAAGAGGTCGTGAAGCTCGTTCCGGATAAACCGATCCGCTTTGTCGTCAACACGCATCAGCATCACGACCATATCGGCGGCCTGCGCACCTACATGCATCTCGGGACGACGATCATCACGCATTGGAAGAACTACGACTTCTACACGCGGGATGTACTCAACTACGCTCCGCGAACTTTGGCGCCCGACATGGTGTCGCTCTCGCCGCCGACCGAGCTCGCCGAAGGCTACCAATAAGAGACAGTGCGCGAGAACCACTGGCTCACGGACGGAACGCGCTCGATGCACATCTCCTATGTCCAACCCCTCGGACACGTCGAAGGGATGTTGATCGCCTATCTTCCCGCTGAGAAGATCGTCATCGAAGCGGATCTCTACGACCCTCCCGCCGCGCGCGCGAACGACGCGCATCGAAGCTTTTACCAGCACGTGGAACGGCTCGGCCTGGATGTCGAGACGATCGTTCCCATCCATGGCCGTCCCGTCCCGTGGCGTGATTTTCTCGCCTTGGTGGCGCATCCCGAATAGGGTCGTGGATGTCTGGTCGTCTCGAGGCGATCCAGAACGTTCTGGAGATGTTCCACCTCGAGCGCAAAATGGCGTTTCGAGGAATGGTTCCGACGGGAACGTTGCAAGAACGGGGCTCATACGCGTCATGAACGAGATGTTCGACTGGGCTCATCGCCGCGAAACCGGCGGCGTGCACGATTGGTTGGAGCGGCTTAGACCCAGCGAACTCATCGACCCGTGCGTTCGGAGGGAGCGGGCTGCTCGAGAATTTTCGATTCGACCGGCATCCATTGGCAGCTCGCACGGCAAAGGCGATGTCGTCGACGCGTAAGTTCGACAAGCACGCTGACCGGCACTATCTGGTCAATTTCTTCCGCTCCGGGTACTAGGGAAATACCCTCGGTTTTGTTGGAGTTTCCCCCTGTGCGCCCACGGATAGAAAGGCGTCTCCCTCAAGTGCCACTGTCTAAAGGCTTTCCGATGAGAGAATCCGCCGCTTGCTCCCGGCATGGTTGTTGCTCTCATTGCAGGGGGGGCTCTGCAGCTTTTGAGCTGCCCCGGAAAGGCTCAGAACGTTGCGAAACCCAAGCTCGGGTCCGGGGTCCCCCGCTCGGCTCTTCTGGATACTGCTCCTGCTCTCTGTTGCCAACCCCGCCGTCGCGCCGGCCCAGCAAGATAGCGGAGGCGGAACCGAGGATCGACACCGGGGACTTTCTTCGGTGTCCCCCCGCCTTGCTGAGCCTCTGGCTGCTCTCAACGTTGCCCATCGGGGTTTTCTTCTAGAAGCGCTCCGAAAGACGGGAAGCTCCAGCTCACCGACACCACGCTCCGGTTTGGTGACGGGGCTTTCACCATGGATGAGGCTCGGTACCAGGCCACTCTCGCCGAGGAACTGGGCGAGGAAGCTCCCATCGAGTACCGCATCAAAACCATAGCCTCGCCTTCACTCCGGCGGGCCTACTCTGGCCCCTGGAGCTCGAATTCAAAAGCGAAGAGCGACCACCTTTTCCTCTTTCCGGCGTTTTGTCCTTCTCGGTGCTTCTCCTGCTCCGCTTGGCCAGCCCAGCCGCCGCGTCCGCTCAGAAAGAGAAGGCAGGGTGACAGCCGATGGACCCGGGACGCTCTCTGGCCGGGAAAAGGGTGACTTATGAAAACGCCTATTAGGTTATTTCTTTCCCAAATTGGTGCCATCTTAGTCTTTATCCTTGTCGTCGGGACTTCGCCGGCCTGGGCTGGCTGGGTCGCCCAGACCTCCGGAACGCCCTTCCTCCTCCGCGGCGTCCATTTTCCGGTGGATGCGACCACCGGCTATGCGATGGGAGATTCTGGGACCATCCTGAAGACGACCGACGGCGGGACCACCTGGAGCCCCCAGACCTCTGGAACGGCTGACAACCTCATCGGCGTCCATTTTCCGGTGGATGCGACCACCGGCTATGCGGTGGGAAATTCTGGGACCATCCTGAAGACGACCGACGGCGGGACCACCTGGAGCCCCCAGATCTCCGGAACGACCAACAGACTGTCGTCCGTCCATTTTCCGGTGGATCCGACCACCGGATATGCGGTGGGAGATTCTGGGACCATCCTGAAGACGACCGACGGCGGGGCGACTCCAACAATCACACTCCATCCCACCGGCAGCGGTTTCATCAATGGCATTGCCGCCGAGACCGGCTGTTCCATCGCTAACCATTGGGACTGTCTGAATGATCAGTCCGGCAATGCCGGTACCGGACCCGTGGAGGCCAACGACCCTGCCAGCTTCCTGGATGACGCCGACGGCAACACCAACCGTGAGATGTTCAGCCTGGACGACGGGACCATTCCTGTGGGCTCCACCATTACCGCGATCGAAGTATTTGCGCAGGTGGGCGGAGGAGCTGGCCCGCCGAACGACGTTAGCCTCAGCTACCAGCGAATCGGAGTCGATCCGGCTCCCGTGGACGATGTGGGCGTTACCACGGCCGGCGCCTGTTGCGGTCAGCTCATGAGCTCGTCCTGGACCGGGCTCGATTGGAGCACGGCAGAGCTCGATGCTCTAGAGATCGGTATCGTGCATAACTCTGGCGGCCAGATGATGGTGAGCCAGATCTACGTCGTTGTCACCTACCGTGATTCGGTGAAGATCTCTTCCGCCACTAACCAGAGCTTTACCGTGGGCGCTCCGCCCACCGCCGCCGCCGCCATCACGGTCACCGACGATGCCGTGGCGCCGGCGATCACCGCTTCCGGCGACCTCCGCATCCGCATTCCGGCGGGCTTCAACATGCGCTGGGACGCCACGGTGGCAGCGGTAGGCCTGACCGGCACCGCGGTGGGCAAGGTCACGCCCGATGTCGTATACGAGGATCTCGACCGTACCGTCGTTCTCAACGTCGTGACCGACTTCGCTCCAGGCGATCAAATCCAGATCGATAACCTCCAGTTCATGAGCTTCACTGCGCCCTCGCCGCCCGATAGCCTCGAGCTCGAGATAACGAACGACGGCTCGGTGGCCGCCGTCGACGATAAGCTCATCGAGATCGTCTTCGACACGACTCCGGTTCTGTCGTCTGCGTACAACCAGATCTTCATTCTCTCGCAGCCGCCCACGCCGGCCGCAACTCTGTTCGTCACCGAAGGCTCCACGAACTACATCAAAATAGCCGACGACATCATCATCCGTATCCCGGCGGCGTTTCCCATGTTCTGGGATACATCGATCACGACAGCGATCATCGGCGGGACCGGCTCCTCGAACGTGAGCACGAGCGTGAGCTACGAACCGGGCGATCGCGGCCTGATCGTCGACGTGACCACCAATTTTGCCCAGGGAGAGTACATTTCGATATCGGGACTAGGTTTCACCGGTTTCACGGCCGCCGCGCTCTTCGACAACCTCGAGCTCGATGTCAAGAACGCGGTGGATACCGACGATAAAACGATAAGAGTCAATGAGGTTGCCGACGTCCCGTTCTTCACTGCGACCGCCACCGACTCCCAGGTGAAGCTCGAGTGGGTGACGCCGGACGACGGGACGTGCGTCGAAGTCCTGATCGTGCGCGACCTTGGAAGCAATCCGACGCCGGGCTCGTTTGACTGGTCCGCCACCGTCGCGTGCCCGGGTCCAGGCATCAAGCAAAGTACCACCAATTTCTCGCCGCTGAACGATTCGACCTACACCTACGGGGCGTTTGTCCATGACGGCATCGGCAACTACTCGCCGCTGCCCGGCCAACTTCTCGACGCACGGCCTTTCGATACGACGGGGAACGTGAAATGGGCGTACTCGACTGGGGCCGCGAGCATGGCGTCGCCCGGGCTGCGCTTTTCCGGTGGCGCGACCGTGTACGCGGTGTCGAACGACAACATTCTCCACGCGATCCAAGGGGGTGCCGGTTTCGATGGAGGCACCTGGCCGGTCGGATGGACGCCGCACCGACTCGGTGGTCCGGCTCAGGCGAGGCCACCGGTCGTGGCGTTCGCCGTCGGCTCGGCGACAAACGGAGTCGCGTTTCTCGGCTCCCAAGATGGCAACGTCTACGCGATCAACGCCGACAACGGTTCGGAAACGTGGAGTAAGAACATCGCAACGATGGTCCAAGCGGCGCCGGGTGGAAATTTCGTCGCCTACGACGGGGCGGCGAAGGACCTCGTGTTGGTGGGAACCCGAAACTCGGCGGGCGCGAACGCTTTGGTGGCTCTGAACGTTGTCGATGGAACGGAGATGTGGCGCTTCGAAAACCTGTCGAGCCAGGGCGGCGACGACACGGACATCGGCATCATCAGCGGCGCGGTCACCGTCGTCTACGCCACTCACCGCCTGTTCTTCGCGTCCCGACAGAAGACGGGCGGAAGCGCCAATACCATCTGGTGCATCGAGTTCGGCTCGGGCTCGCCAAACCTCCTCTGGGCCAAGCCCATCGGCAACATCGACGGTAGCCCGACGCTTTGGGGTGGCGTGCTTTACGTCGGCACCAACGCGGGTTCCCTGTACGGGCTCGACGCCGCCGACGGCACCAACAAATGGGCGCCTCTGGCGCTTGGCGACGGTGCGATCAAAGGCTTCGTCTTCCCTCAGTTCGGCTCGAACAATCGATTCGTCTCGACGAACGGCAAGGTGTGGTCCATCGCCGACAGCGGTGCCTCCACGGCGGTCAACTCGGGATGGCCGGTGACGAGCACCGACGTGCCTTCCCCTTCAATCCCGACATTCCTCTGGGGGTCGAGCGAAGTGTTCGTGGGCTCGGGGGACGGCAATCTCTATCAACTGGACGTCACCGCACCCGTCCCGACGACCTCGGTCACGCTCGGTGACGGTGGAGGCGCGGTGGGTGCCCCGACGGTAGACCTTCTCAACTCGATGATTTACGTGGGAACCGAACAAGGCGTCATCTACGGCGTCGTGTTTCCCCTTCCCTAGTGAGAAAACCATGACGCGCAAACAGATGAAATACTTTGGTCTCGCGTTGGGGGTGCTCATGCTCGTTCCGTCCGCGGAGAGCGTGGCGGCACCGACCCTCGCCAAACGGTCGCGGGGTTGCCGCATCTTCGTGAGCTCACCCGAGGCAGCGACGACGCGCCGCAAAAAGCCCAAGTTCTCGGCGGCGGAGATCATGGACATCCAGCTCCAGGCGCTCGTCTCGCGGAAGCTCACGGGCCACCATAGCCTCGAGTTCAAGATCTACACGCCGAAAGGCAACCTCTATCAATCGATGACGCTTCAGTTCGACGCGGATGCGCCGATAGCGGAAGGCACGCCGCGACGGAGCCGTGGTTTCCAGGAAGTGAATACAGTTTTGCCGGTTGCGGGCACGAGCATCGTCACGAACTCGATATACGGTACTTGGAAAGTCGAGGCCTTCCTCGACGGCGACGACCAAAGGTGCTCGCGCGCAAGAAAATTCGTGATCCAACCGTAGCTTTTTGCCTGTCCATCGTCAAATCATCGGGTCGTACGAGCGTGCCATCCCGTTCTTGTGCGACGCGTATTCGGAAGAAACCCTCTCCTCCTGTGTGCATTAGAGACTGCCGCTTGCGTCTGCCGTCAAATCCCCGTAGCCTTTCCGTAGGTCCCCCAAAAGCGAATAGCAAACCGTACCAGGGCGCGCCCGGCGGTCGTGCTCGCCCGTGGCCCGTAGCAGCATCTTTAGTGGTCGGAGCCTCAGCATGCCAAATAGATTCACTTCTCCAACAAAACCGACAGAGATCTCGCGCGCCTGACCAAAGCCCTCGGCGTCAACTCCAAGGCGGACGTTGTTCGAAGAGCTCTGAACCTACTTCGCTACGCACTTGATGAACTGAAGGCAGGGGGAAGACTCGTCGAAAACAACCGGGATAAGACGAAGAAAGAGCTCATCCCCATCTAGATCCCGACACTACGCGCGGAAGCCTGACTCCAGATGACCTCGCGCGCGTCCTGCGAGGGCTCGTGGTAAGCCGTAACGAGGGGGGATTCTTCATCTCTCGAGCGACGGCGTTCCAAGCGCATCTACGTCAGCGGGGGCTCCATTATCTTTGCCAGCTCCGACGACGAGCAGGAACGCCTCGGAGAGATCCTCGTCCGTGCGGGCAAACTCGAGCGCACCGATCTCGAGCTCGCCTTGAAGGTCATGAAGGAGACCGGAGAGAGACTTGGGAAAACCGTCACCGAAATGGGCTTTACTTCACCCGCGGACATGGCAGCGCACGCGCTCGAGCGGACGAAATCGATCACCGGTAACGGCGTCCGACGATCGGCGATCGATCCCAACTGGATCGCCAAAATCGCGGCGAGAACGCCTGTTCCCGTTGATAACGCGGTGCTTAGATACTCGTGCGCTTCCCAGGTTCGAGTGCGTACTCATCGAATCATGATGATGCCACGCTCGAGCGCGGTTCCGATCACGCCGGCATTGGCCCGGTGGGCCGTTTTCTCCAGAAAAGACGCCTGGGACCCAGAGCGGGGGCAGTGCAAGGGGTTAGCTCAGCCCCAGGGCGACACCGCACAAAATCCCCCGAGAGTTGTAGGGATTTCCAGGCACTGAACGAAAGGTAGTTGGGAACTGTACCTTTAAGCCCAACCATTGCAAGAGATTAGGCTGTCCAACATGCCCCGCGTTTCGGCATGCGGATTGCAGATCCAACGTGGATCGCTTGTCCCTGACCATCGATCCAGAGCGATGGGGTGAGAAGATGCCATTGACAACGCGAAGTGCGAAGAAAATGAAATACGTACTGGCGGTATTGGTAGTCCTCTTTTTACTTCCATACGATACCTTCGGAAACACAAGTCAGGGGACGGATAGAATCACTCCCGGCATCGATACCAAACAGGGGTCCCAATTTGCTCTGCCTGTGAACGGAGATGTAACCAGTACTTCGTTTTATGGTGGACCCGGCGGGGGGGCAGCCGATCCGAAAGTGGCCAAGGGTGTTATCTACCAAGACAGCGCGGGATCGCCCGGTGCCTGGGTTGCCACAACCCTGGAAGTTACTTTAACAGGTGAACAATGGTGGACGGCAACGTTTGCAGCGCCAGTATCTTTGACGGCTGGCACGTATTGGCTTGTCCTGCATTCCGGAACGAAGATTGATATTTTCGGTACGAACGCGGCGGGAGTCTCCGCCAATAACGCTGACTTATATACCGGTGGGCCGACAGACCCCTTCGGCGCCGCGACCCCAGGCACTTACAACCAGAGCATTTATGCAACCTACACGCGTTTCAACTTCACCCTTGCCTCGGAGGGAAAAACCGACGTGAGCTCGGGGGATACGAACAAGGCGCTGTGGACCTTCTCGCTGGTGTCCAATACGGCGACCGACCGGGCTCTGACCTCGGTCATCATCCAGGAAACGACCGCCTACACGGCGAACGGCAACTTGACCAATTGCTCTCTTCATGAAGACACCGATGCGGACTATACCAACGGGGGAACCACCCTGCTGAAATCGGGAGTCGGTTTCGCCAGCGAAGCCGCCGACTTCAATACCTTTGGTACGCCGGCCAGCACCATGGGGACGACCAAGTGGTTCTATCACTTGGTGTGCGACGTCTCCGGGGCAGCCCCCGCGGGGTCGGTGACGATGCGCATCAACGCCTCCGGCGACCTGACGTTCAGCGGGACGGATTCCTTTGCCTGGGCCAGCTCGTTTCCGGTGGACAGCCCGTCGATCAACATTGTGTCGACCAGCAACTTTGCCTTCTTCAAGACCATCACCATCGACCGGACGAAGATCGATGACGCGGTTTGTAGTACGACGCTTACGAATTACCCCTTGCTCTATAGCGTGACGGACACCAACCTGCGAGACAATGTCACGGATGCCGAGGGCGATGACATCGTCTTCCGCGGTTTTGATGACACGACCTGCGGGGGTCCTGGAACCGCGCCCTGCATCCTCGATCACGAGATCGAAAAATGAGTTGGCGCGACGGGAGAGCTCGTCGCCTGAGTGAGGGTCCCCTCCGTCAATACGAACATGGCGGGCACCGATACGGGCATCGAGATCCTCTACGGCGATAGCTCCGTCACCACTTCCACCCAGAACCCCACCGGTGTCTGGGATAGTAATTTTGTAATGGTTCAGCATCTGCAGGAAACATCTGGAACCCATTTTGATTCCACAGGCAGCAGTCCGGCTAATGATGGAACAAACAGCGGTTCCAATCAGAATGCTACTGGGAAAATAGATGGTGCTAATGATTTTATTGACAGCGGTGACATCAGGATAACTGATAAAGCAAGTTTGGATATCACCGGCCCTATAACTGTTGAAGCTTGGGTAAACCTTAATAATCTGGCTGCCACTTTTGATTATGTTGTAGCAAAGTCTGATATCGGAAATAACGGAAGGTCTTATTCTCTTTACTACAACGTGGATGTTCCAAGTTTCGATTTTTCGGAAGATGGAACATTCGCGACAATTAAGATAGTTAATTTGGGTCTTCGGCCAAATTTGTGGGTAGAAACCGTTTGCGAGCGCCCCTTCATCAGACCATGGCGCTCGCCGACGTTGCGGGCACGTATGGCCTATTGGAGGCTGCCGGGATTGTGGAAAACGCCAGAAGCACGTCCGCGAGCGGCGGTTAGGGATCGATTGTGAGCTGATTCCACGGGCGTCACGGGGAGCGGGATTTGCGCCTTTCACTAATTTCTGCTGGAGGAAGTCCACCCCGTAGACCCGCTCCGCCATCAGCAAATTGTGTGCTGGGCACAAGAGTCTGAGAACTTGCTCACCGTTGTTATGAAAGATGCCAAAAGGAGACCTATGGTCGAGGTGCAGTCCCACGCGCGACGTACACCGCGTCCCATCCGGAGCAAAATACAAACATTGATAGCCATCACGTTCGTGAACCCGCTCGGAAACCTCCGAGGCGACGTAGCGACTCTCGGCGCGCTCGTCTTTTTCGCCATCTCGTTCTGAACGAGATGGCTCAGAGGCTGCTTCCCGCCTCTTCCTCCGCCGCTCGAGTTTCTTCTTCGGGTCCTTTTTGTCGAGCGCGATGTCGAGCGCTTTCTCCAAGATCTCGGCCATGTTCTTCTGGGCGTTGTCGACCCCCACGACCTCGGCCAGTCGCTCGAACTTGTCTTTGAAATCCCGTGTCGCCGAGAAGCGAAAGTTGTACAACTCCGGAGTTGCGGGCTGCAGGATGGGTGGAGAGCTCTTCGGCGGGTCCGCGGGCGGAGGGGTTGATGGCGGCGATGGCGGCGGCGTCGAAGTGGGTCGACTGGACTCGGCTCGCACGGGGCGCTTGCGGATCGACGGCTCGAAGACAGGCTTTGGCTTAAGCGCCACGAGGTACTCCTCTGTCTCCCGGCGCCTCATCCCGGCGCAGTCGGAAATGAGCATTTCGATGTTGTCCTCAGTAAGGTGGGGTGCGAGAAGGCACGCGACCGTGAGGCTGATACGACTCTCGGCCAGCGCGGCGAGTAGCTGAGGGAAACGCCGCGACACGTTTGCGACATGAATGCGCGCGGGCACGGCCCCTTCGCTCAAGTTGAGCCGCCTGGCGGCATAGTCGTACAGACTCTTGTACCCAAGCTCGAGCGCCGTCTTTCGCTCGGACATCTCGGCGAGATGCGCAATGAGCTTGGCGACGCTCCTATTCTCGCTCTTGACCAGCGTCTGGGCGGACCGATCGAGCTCGTCGTGAGAAAGTCGTTCGAGCTTGGTGAAGTAGGACTTGAATTTTTCGATCATCATCTCTTCCGCAGTAATGAATTATACTCCGGTCTTTTTGTACGCCCTGAGACGGCTCCGAGCCGTTACGAACGGAGCGAATCGAAACGAAAGTCAAAATGTCTGATAGGAGCGCAGCAGCGCCCTACAGTGCGAATGTGAGCGCCGTTTCTAGACACGATGGCCCCGCGACATATTTTGTCGTGCGAAACCTGTCAAGTCTTTTTCTCGATATTTTTGGGTCTTCGGCCAAATCTGTGAGTAGAAACCGTCTGACATCGCCCCTTCAAACCAACGCGCTCGCCGCTGTCGCGACAATGTGGCCTATGGACGCTGCCGCGATTGTGGAAAACACGGGAAGCACGCGCGCTAGCGGCTAGGTTTAGGTTAGGGATGGGTTGTAAGCTGGTTACAAAGGCAGGCGCGGCGTTTTCCACAATCGCTTGGAAAACGCTACGCGTTTACCACAGCGCCCACCGGCCCCTGCTGATATATAAAAGAAAGTGTGGTTAATTTGGAATAAGGAAGGGGGGCATTGATTTAATGGCTCGGCAGAACTCGATGCTCTAGAGATCGGGATCGTGCATAACTCTGGCGGCCAGATCAAGGTGAGCCAGATCTGGGTCGTTGTCACCTACCGTGATTCGGTGAAGATCTCTTCCGCCACTAACCAGAGCTTTACCGTGGGCGCTCCGCCCACCGCTGCCGCCGCCATCACGGTCACCGACGATGCCGTGGCGCCGGCGATCACCGCTTCCGGCGACCTCCGCATCCGCATTCTGGCGGGCTTCAACGTGCGCTGGGACGCCGCGGTGACAGCGGTTGGCCTGACCGGCACCGCGGTGGGCAAGGTCACGCCCGATGTCGTGTACGAGGATCTCGACCGTACCGTCGTTCTCAACGTCGTGACCGACTTCGCTCCGGGCGATCAAATCCAAATCGCCAACCTCCAGTTCATGAGCTTCACTGCGCCCTCGCCGCCCGATAGCCTCGAGCTCGAGATAACGAACGACGGCTCGGTGGCCGCCGTCGACGATAGGCTCATCGAGATCGTCTTCGACACGACTCCGGTTCTGTCGTCTGCGTACAACCAGATCTTCATTCTCTCGCAGCCGCCCACGCCGGCCGCAACTCTGTTCGTCACCGAAGGCTCCACGAACTACATCAAAATAGCCGACGACATCATCATCCGTATCCCGGCGGCGTTTCCCATGTTCTGGGATACATCGATCACGACAGCGATCATCGGCGGGACCGGCTCCTCGAACGTGAGCACGAGCGTGAGCTACGAACCGGGCGATCGCGGCCTGATCGTCGACGTGACCACCAATTTTGCCCAGGGAGAGTACATTTCGATATCGGGACTAGGTTTCACCGGTTTCACGGCCGCCGCGCTCTTCGACAACCTCGAGCTCGATGTCAAGAACGCGGTGGATACCGACGATAAAACGATAAGAGTCAATGAGGTTGCCGACGTCCCGTTCTTCACTGCGACCGCCACCGACTCCCAGGTGAAGCTCGAGTGGGTGACGCCGGACGACGGGACGTGCGTCGAAGTCCTGATCGTGCGCGACCTTGGAAGCAATCCGACGCCGGGCTCGTTTGACTGGTCCGCCACCGTCGCGTGCCCGGGTCCAGGCATCAAGCAAAGTACCACCAATTTCTCGCCGCTGAACGATTCGACCTACACCTACGGGG
Organism: Candidatus Marinacidobacterales bacterium; assembly: GCA_965197495.1. Taxonomy (GTDB): domain Bacteria; phylum Acidobacteriota; class Vicinamibacteria; order Marinacidobacterales; family SMYC01; genus SMYC01. The sequence continues at coordinate 4,953,829 of OZ240210.1, read as the reverse complement.
CGTTTGTCCATGACGGCATCGGCAACTACTCGCCGCTGCCCGGCCAACTTCTCGACGCACGGCCTTTCGATACGACGGGGAACGTGAAATGGGCGTACTCGACTGGGGCCGCGAGCATGGCGTCGCCCGGGCTGCGCTTTTCCGGTGGCGCGACCGTGTACGCGGTGTCGAACGACAACATTCTCCACGCGATCCAAGGGGGTGCCGGTTTCGATGGAGGCACCTGGCCGGTCGGATGGACGCCGCACCGACTCGGTGGTCCGGCTCAGGCGAGGCCACCGGTCGTGGCGTTCGCCGTCGGCTCGGCGACAAACGGAGTCGCGTTTCTCGGCTCCCAAGATGGCAACGTCTACGCGATCAACGCCGACAACGGTTCGGAAACGTGGAGTAAGAACATCGCAACGATGGTCCAAGCGGCGCCGGGTGGAAATTTCGTCGCCTACGACGGGACGGCGAAGGACCTCGTGTTGGTGGGAACCCGAAACTCGGCGGGCGCGAACGCTTTGGTGGCTCTGAACGTTGTCGATGGAACGGAGATGTGGCGCTTCGAAAACCTGTCGAGCCAGGGCGGCGACGACACGGACATCGGCATCATCAGCGGCGCGGTCACCGTCGTCTACGCCACTCACCGCCTGTTCTTCGCGTCCCGACAGAAGACGGGCGGAAGCGCCAATACCATCTGGTGCATCGAGTTCGGCTCGGGCTCGCCAAACCTCCTCTGGGCCAAGCCCATCGGCAACATCGACGGTAGCCCGACGCTTTGGGGTGGCGTGCTTTACGTCGGCACCAACGCGGGTTCCCTGTACGGGCTCGACGCCGCCGACGGCACCAACAAATGGGCGCCTCTGGCGCTTGGCGACGGTGCGATCAAAGGCTTCGTCTTCCCTCAGTTCGGCTCGAACAATCGATTCGTCTCGACGAACGGCAAGGTATGGTCCATCGCCGACAGCGGTGCCTCCACGGCGGTCAACTCGGGATGGCCGGTGACGAGCACCGACGTGCCTTCCCCTTCAATCCCGACATTCCTCTGGGGGTCGAGCGAAGTGTTCGTGGGCTCGGGGGACGGCAATCTCTATCAACTGGACGTCACCGCACCCGTCCCGACGACCTCGGTCACGCTCGGTGACGGTGGAGGCGCGGTGGGTGCCCCGACGGTAGACCTTCTCAACTCGATGATTTACGTGGGAACCGAACAAGGCGTCATCTACGGCGTCGTGTTTCCCCTTCCCTAGTGAGAAAACCATGACGCGCAAACAGATGAAATACTTTGGTCTCGCGTTGGGGGTGCTCATGCTCGTTCCGTCCGCGGAGAGCGTGGCGGCACCGACCCTCGCCAAACGGTCGCGGGGTTGCCGCATCTTCGTGAGCTCACCCGAGGCAGCGACGACGCGCCGCAAAAAGCCCAAGTTCTCGGCGGCGGAGATCATGGACATCCAGCTCCAGGCACTCGTCTCGCGAAAGCTCACGGGCCACCATAGCCTCGAGTTCAAGATCTACACGCCGAAAGGCAACCTCTATCAATCGATGACGCTTCAGTTCGACGCGGATGCGCCGATACCGAGAGGCACGCCGAGACGGAGCCGTCGCTTCCAGGCGGTCTTGCCGGTTGCGGGCACGAGCATCGTCACGAGCTCGATGTACGGTACTTGGAAAGTCGAGGCCTTCCTCGACGGCGACGACCGAAGGTGCTCGCGCCCAAGAAAATTCGTGATCCAACCGTAAATTCCGGGCGAAACCGATAACATCCTGGTCTAAAGAACAACCAGTGTCCGCGGTGCCGTCGAGGGGCAAGACCAACGGAAGCAGCAAAATGGAGAAGCGTTTCGACATCCTGCAAACGATTCGACGGATGGCACCCAAACACGCCGCGACGGCGGCGGTGCTCAGGAATTCCCAGCAGCTCGCCTACGGTGTGCTGACCAACGTCTCGGTGACCGGTGCCTGCATTGTGACCGACAACCGTGTGGCTCCCGGGAGCGAGGTCGACCTCAAGCTCTCCTTCTACCGGCAGCCCCGCCTGTACGAGATCGCGGCTCGCGTCGTTTGGAACCGACGCGGCGGGGCACGTGAGAAGGGCTTCGAGGGCCTGCAACTACACGGCGTGCAGTTCACCTTTTCGAGCGACTCCAGAAATCGCGCTTCCACGCGCTTCTCGCCGGCGAGGATTTCGTCAACATCTTTCGCCCCTCCGAGGCCGAGTTCGACTTTCTCCAGAACAGGCTTGCCGGTGAGCTCGACAGCAAGATGCACAAGACCACGGGCGAGAAATCGTAACTAGACCGCTACCGTGGGACCGAACCGAAATCGTCACCGTGTTGGCGTACGCTCGCAGGTCGCGTCTTCCCGCAGACGATGGGCCAACTTGATCCGCCGTGTGGCATCCCGGCGGCCACAGGCACCACAAATTGTGGATGGTGCCCTTCAGTGTTGTTGGGAATTACCCCCGTGACGGACATCACCTTGCTTCCTGCATCGACGTATCCCTAAGCAAACAAGCCGCTTTCCGTGGGCAGGCGTTGGCGCAAATTCCAGGCACGGTGTTTGCTTAGAGCTACATCAAATGCTGCGCCCTGCCCCCGGGGCATCAGGCTTGGGGGATTCATCATGCAGGGAGAAAAGAAAACCAAATCGCTCGAGCCCTTCGCTCCTGATCGCAGATCGCCGCGCCTTGTACCAGCTCAATCAGTAACCGTTGCCGTGCTAGATCACGGCCTCCCGTTCGCGTACGGGGTCGTGACCAACATCTCCGAATGCGGCGCGTGTGTGCAGACGGGTGAGGTATGCACGCGGCGTGGCATCCACATGATGCTGAGTTTTTCCGACGGAGAGATGTTGGAAGCGAGCGAGCGCGTAGTCTGGAGCAAACCGCTCGAGGCGGATGGCAGCCAGGCGCTTTGTGGAATCGAGTTCACGGGACTATCGGAGGGCAAGCGCGAGACACTCCGAACCATACTCGATGCACCAGCCTTCACCGCGCCTGATTGCCAGGTGCCAAGAATCACCTACCCCGGGATTGTTTTCAGGGCTGGTTGGGATGGGTTGCAGCGAACCTGACGAACAACCGGTGCGTTTGTGCAGAATGCTGCCACCTTCGAGGAGCCATGGCGAAAGTGATACAGCAAAGGCAAATAAACTTCCCATGGGTGTTTTTGCGCAGTCCGCAGATTTTTGATCTCACCTCGAAAATTCAGGTGATCAACAACTTAAAACGCCGTGCCTGGCGCCCATTCATATTATTTTCGCCTCTCCTGCCATTTCAGTGGATCCTCTCGAGGGTGAGACCGCCACAGTTTAGGTAGACGAGACTGATGAGAGCTTCGGCAGAGTGGAGTCCAAAGCTGCGGTGGCTCAGCAGCCGGATTTTGTTGTTCATTCCTTCGAGTCGGCCGTTGCTGAGTCTCCACGTGACCCACGCGATGACGCCATCGAAGTGGCTGCGGATCATCTTCGCCGCGCGTTTGACGGGCTCTATCCTCGAGCTCATAGCGCGCCGCAGCCATCCTCGGAGAAACTTCTTGGCCCATGTCTCGGTTTTGTAGGTGTAGAGGTCCATGAAGTCGTCGCGCAGAAGCATGGCGCGGTAGAGGCGACGATTAGCTCGCACCTGCTCGCGGAGCACCCGTTTGTCTTTCGCGCTGCGGTTGTGTTTGGCCTTGAGAAGGGGAAACTTGGTGTTCTTGAGGTTGCGCCGGGCAGTCCCTTTGAGCTCGCGCACCAGCTCGCGCCGGGTCTTATCCACGGCCTCGTTCAGATGCTTGACGATGTGGAAGCGGTCAAAGATCACCCGTGCCTGAGGAGCCTTTTTGCCGACGACAGTTATGTACGGCTCCCACATGTCCATGCTGACCGCTTCGAGCTCCGCGGCTCTTTGTGGTCCGAGCTTGCGGAAAAACCGCAGCAGCGTCTTGGCCTTGCGCTCCTTTCCCGCCCAGACGACCCGGCCGCTGAGATGGTCTATTACCACTGTTAAGTACTTATGGCGTTTGCGGTAGCTGATCTCGTCCATCCCAATCACCCGCAATCCATCGAGCTCGCGCCGCTCATCCCGTTGCTCGGCAACCACCCGCTGGATGATCCGTCGCACCGAACGCCACGTCACTCGGAAATAGTTCGCTACGGCGCTGACGTCCGTCCTCTGTGCCAGCCACGCTACCTCTTGTTCGAAGCTCTTGGTAAAGCGGCTCCCCTTGTCGGCCCAAGGCACTTTTTCTTTGACCACGCCACAACGCCGACAAACCACTCGCCGGATCGAGTAGCGAAGATAGCTCCGGACACCGAACAGGTCCAAGTGCCGCCAGTAACGATTGTAGCGATCTTTATTCTTGCGGACCTTTCGACCGCAAACCCCGCACAGAGGCTTCCTCCTCCGTGGTACGACATCCACCACCACTCTGGCTTTGTCCGCCTGGAAGTGGAAATTTCGGACCCACAGGCCTTGCAATCCGATGAGCTTGTTGACTAACGTGGTAACGCGCATCGCGAGAACGCTCCTTTTTCTTGCCGAAAAAGGATTCTAGCGTTCTCGCCGATGCGCATCTAAACATGGCTTACCCTCTCAACCCACAGGCCTCACCAAATGCCACTGCCCCGCAGCGCGAAACGAGGCTGTGGGAAACGCCCCCACGGTCCGGATCGTTCAAGGCCTTGCTCACGACTGAGCTCTCTTCGAAGCCTGGAAGGGCGTTTTCCATAGCCTCCACTGATCGATGCCTCCCCTTCCTTATTCCAAATGAATGAATCCTTCTTGTATATATCAGGAGGGGCCTGTGGGCGCTTGTGGGAAACGCGAAGCGTTTTCCAAGCGATTGTGGAAAACGCCGCTGCTACGTTTGTACCTGCTCACAACCCATCCCTAACGCCTCTCTCTCCAGGAGTTTCCGGTGTTTTCCACAATCGCGGCAGCGTCCATAGGCCATACCCTCGCGCCCAAATCAGATCCCCAGAAACGACAGGAGAACCTTATTTTCAATCCTGTTCTTCTTGCCCACTTCAATTGCTTTTGCTCAGTCAACCGCGCAGATCATCGTCCACGGCGGCTACTTTAACTACAACACTACCAGCGCATCCCGAAACACCCTGATGGGAGCGAACACTTCCTGGGACACGCCCAGCACCGACCGACAGGCCATCATCCCCGATGCGGGAACGGTTAGGGATTTGCGGATCAATCTCGAATTCGCCCCGGGAGCTGGAAACAGCGTCAGCTTCACCCTCAGAAAAGACACCGGGTCAGGGCCTGTCGCCACTGGGCTGACCTGCACTGTTTCGAACACTTCTACGAGCTGCTCGGATACCAGCAATAGCGTCACGGTGGCGGCCGGTGACAAACTCGATATTGAAGCCTCGCCGTCAGGTACCCCCACGGCTGGCCAGGTGCACTACACGACCAAGTACGTCAGCAATACCGCCAAGCACACCATCTTGTTGGGCAGCTCATCAACAAGCCCCTCAACCTACTGGTTCTCCTGTCGTTTCGGGGGATCTGATTTGTGTTGGAGGGCATGGCCTATGGACGCTGCCGCGATTGTGGAAAACGCCGGAAACTCCGGGCGAGAGAGGCGTTTAGGGAAAGGTTGTGAGCACGTACAAACGTGGAGCGGCGTTTTCCACAATCGCTTGGAAAACGCTTCGCGTTTCCCACGAGCGCCCACAGGCCCCTCCTGGTATATATACAAGAAAGATTAATTCATATGGAATAAGGAAGGGGGGCTCGATTAGTGGAGGCTATGGAAAACGCCCTTCCAGGCTTCGAAGAGAACTCAGTCGTGAGCAAGGTCTGAACGACCAGAACCGTGGGGGCGTTTCCCACAGCCTCGTCTCCCGCTGAGGGGCAGTGGCATTTGGTGAGGCCCGTGGGTTGAGAGGGTAAGCCATGTGTAGACGCGCATCGGCGAGAACGCTAGAATCTTTTTTTCCGAAAGAGAAAAGAGCGTTCCCGCGATGCGCGTTACTACGTTAGTCAACAAGCTCATCGGATTGCAAGGCCTGTGGGTCCGAGGTTTCCACTTCCAGGCGGACAAAGCCAGAGTGGTGGTGGATGTAGTACCACGGAGGAGGAAGCCTCTGTGCGGGATTTGCGGACGAAAGGTCCGCAAGAACAAAGATCGCTACAATCGCTCTGGCGGCACTTGGACCTGTTCGGAGTCCGGACCTATCTTCGCTACTCGATCCGACGAGTGGTATGTCGGCGGTGTGGAGTGGTCAGAGAAAAGGTGCCTTGGGCCGACAAGGGAAGCCGCTTTACCAAAAGCTTCGAGCAAGAGGTAGCGTGGCTGGCACAGAGGACGGACGTCAGCGCCGTAGCGAACTATTTCCGAGTGACGTGGCGTTCGGTGCGACGGATCATCCAGCGAGTGGTTGCCGAGCAGCGGGATGAGCGGCGCGAGCTCGATGGATTGCGGGTGATTGGGATGGACGAGATCAGCTACCGCAAACGCCACAAGTACTTAACCCTAATCGCAAAATCTTCGAAGCACGAAAACGCGAAACAGCCGCACTGGGCGCAGGCGAGAAGCTCGTGCTGGGGCACCCGCTCGCCGCCACTATAGGTGATTCTGCACGGTGTATGCAGAACCTGGAAAAGGTGCTATTCACGGGGCCAAAGACCTCAGGCACGGGTGATCTTTGACCGCTTCCACATCGTCAAGCATCTGAACGAGGCCGTGGATAAGACCCGGCGCGAGCTGGTGCGCGAGCTCAAAGGGACTGCCCGACGCAACCTCAAGAACACCAAGTTTCCCCTTCTCAAGGCCAAACACAACCGCAGCGCGAAAGACAAACGGGTGCTCCGCGAGCAGGTGCGAGCTAATCGTCGCCTCTACCGCGCCATGCTTCTGCGCGACGACTTCATGGACCTCTACACCTACAAAACCGAGACATGGGCCAAGAAGTTTCTCCGAGGATGGCTGCGGCGCGCTATGAGCTCGAGGATAGAGCCCGTCAAACTCCGAACAGGTCCAAGTGCCGCCAGTAGCGATTGTAGCGATCTTTGTTCTTGCGGACCTTTCGTCCGCAAATCCCGCACAGAGGCTTCCTCCTCCGTGGTACTACATCCACCACCACTCTGGCTTTGTCCGCCTGGAAGTGGAAACCTCGGACCCACAGGCCTTGCAATCCGATGAGCTTGTTGACTAACGTAGTAACGCGCATCGCGGGAACGCTCTTTTCTCTTTCAGAAAAAAAGGATTCTAGCGTTCTCGCCGATGCGCATCTACACATGGCTTACCCTCTCAACCCACGGGCCTCACCAAATGCCACTGCCCCTCAGCGGGAGACGAGGCTGTGGGAAACGCCCCCACGGTTCTGGTCGTTCAGACCTTGCTCACGACTGAGTTCTCTTCGAAGCCTGGAAGGGCGTTTTCCATAGCCTCCACTAATCGAGCCCCCCCTTCCTTATTCCATATGAATTAATCTTTCTTGTATATATATCAGGAGGGGCCTGTGGGCGCTCGGGGAAACGCGAAGCGTTTTCCAAGCGATTGTGGAAAACGCCGCTCCACGTTTGTACGTGCTCACAACCTTTCCCTAAACGGAACTTCCGCCGGCTAGACGCATGTAAACCCGTACGTTTAAAGCAGATGCGGCGGTTCGAAATGTTATGTGTAAGCATGTAATAGTGACAGAACAGTTATTTTACTGATTTAATCCTGTATAGTCGGCGCATGTACATCGCCAAGGTGCCGAACCGCAACTCGCCCCCAGCGATTCTCATCCGCGAAAGCGGTGCGCCCAAAACGAGGACCGTCGCCAACATCTCGAAGTGGAAGCCCGCGCGAATTGAAGCTCTTCGCCAACTCGCCCAGGCGATGACCATCAAGGCCATGTATGCCGAGATCGACGTGGCTCCTGGGGCAGGGAGTAGTTTTCAGTATACCCTGCGACGGAACGGCGCCGACACAGGCCTGCTCTGCACGATATCCGGAACCGCTACCACCTGTAACGCTGCCCTGAATGTGGCGATCGCGGATGATGATTTGCTCGCTTTAGAGCAGACGCCAAGCAACTCTCCGGCCCAGTTTCAGTCCGTACACGTGAGCTTTACCGCGGCCAAAACCCCAACTTTGCCTACTTCAAGACCATCACCATCGACCGGACAAAGATCGATGACGCGGTTTGTGGCACGACGCTTACGAATTACCCCTTGCTCTATAGCGTGAAGGATACCGATCTTCGAGACAATGTCACGGATCCCGAGGGCGATGACATCAACTTCGTCGGCTTTGATGACACGACCTGCGGGGGTGTGGGAACCGCGCCCTGCACCCTCGATCACGAGATCGAGAAATGGGTTGGCGGGACGGGTGAGCTCGTGGCCTGGGTGAGGATCCCCTCCGTGAACACGATCAACGCGGGCACGGATACGGTCATCAAGATCCTCTACGGCGATAGCTCCGTCACCACTTCCACCCAGAACGCCGCCGGAGTCTGGGATACCAACTACATGGGCGTATGGCATCTGTACGAGGATGTCGTAGACGAGACCGCCGGCGCAACGCACTTCGACTCCACGTCCAACAACAATGACGGGACCCAGGACGGAAACGTCGAAATGGCAGGAAAGATTGCCGACGGGCAGGCGTTTGACGGGAATGACTACATTCAGGTCCCGGACTCTCTCGACTGGGATACCGGCGGCGCGGTAACAATCGAGCAGTGGTTCTCGACGACCACTCAACAGACAGGTAGCGGCCTTGTCGTTCATGACAGCTCAAATTACAAGTATCTGACCTATCTGACTAACAACAGTGCGACACTCCAGTTTTATGTCAGGACAGCGAGCGGACTCACCAACGCGACTTGGTCGACTGGAACAGCCGGCTTCTTCTCTGATGGCCAGATGCATCAATTGACCGCAGTCTACGATCGGAATGCCGGAGACGGTCTTAGACTCAAGCTCTATGTTGATGGCGTACTGAGAGCAAGTGCAGCTGGCTTTGATGAAGACATCATTGCTGGAGATGAAGGGCTCAATATCCCCTCTGTGCCAACATCGCTGAGACACTTCGCCCCTTGAAATTAGTGTAGAGGGCGGAGGAGGATCAATGCATGAGTATGTTGATTGAGAGAGAGACCTCGGCGGGATCGGAGGGAGCCCGTAGGGCGACTGGAGATCCCGCCGGCCGCGATGCGGCGGGGGTCCCGGATCCCGAAGTGAGCGAGCAAGCGAAGCGTCGACGCTTTACCGCGGAGTACAAGCTGCGGATAGTGCGTGAGGCCGATGCCTGCAAGGGTGACGGTGACGTTGCTGCTCTTCTGCGTCGAGAGGGCCTGTACTCGTCGCATTTATCGAGTTGGCGCCGCCAACGTGACGAGGTCGCCAAAGCGGGGTTGGCGTCGAGAAAGCGAGGCCGGAAGGCAAAGGCCGAGGATCCACGGGTCAAGGAGCTCGAGCGCGAGAACGCCCGGCTCCAACGTCGCCTGGCTCGGGTGGAGACGATGTTGGAGACCCAAAAAAAAACCTCCGAATTACTGGGGATCCCCCTGAATCCACTCGACAGCTACGAGAACGACTGATGGTGGCGGCCGAGGAGCTGGCGGGGCAGATTGGGCAGACGACGGAAGCCTGCGAGGCTCTGGGTGTGGCTCGTTCCACGCTGTATCGCAGGCGCCAGGTGACGCCCGAACCGAAGCGGCGTCCTCGGCCGCACCGAGCCCTCGACGAGACTGAGCGCGAGGAAGTCCTCGGGGCCTTGCACTGTGAGCGGTTCGTCGACAAGGCGCCCGCCCAGGTGTGGGCCACGCTTCTGGACGAGGGAACCTACTTCTGCTCGATTCGCACGATGTATCGGATTTTGGAGGAGCACGGCGAGGTCCGAGAGCGCCGGAACCAACGGCGCCATCCGAACTACACGAAGCCGGAGCTGCTGGCCGAAGCGCCCAACCAGGTTTGGTCGTGGGATATTACGAAGCTTCGTGGCCCCGTCAAGTGGACCTACTACTACCTCTACGTCATCCTCGACATCTTCTCCCGCTACGTGGTTGGCTGGATGCTGGCTCACCGAGAAAGTGCGGCGCTCGCGCAACGCCTCATCGCCGAGAGCTGTCGCAAGCAGGACATTGAACCCGACCAGCTCACCCTTCACGCGGACCGTGGCAGCTCGATGAGAAGCAAGCCCGTGGCTCTGCTCCTGGCTGACCTCGGAGTTACCAAGACCCACTCCAGACCTTACGTCTCGAACGACAATCCCTACTCCGAGTCCCAGTTCAAGACGATGAAGTACTGTCCTCAGTTTCCGAGCCGTTTTGGTTCCGCCGAAGACGGCCGGCTGTTCTGCGGCGGTTTCTTCGACTACTACAACTACGAGCACCGGCACTCAGGAATCGGCTTCATGACGCCGGCCGACGTTCACTATGGTCGCGCCGAACAGCTCACCACCGCTCGGCGCCAGATCCTTCTCGAAGCTCATCGGACTCATCCCGAACGCTTCGTTCGCTGAACGCCACAACCTCCCGTTTTGCCTCCTCAGGCTTGGATCAACCCGCCGACGGAGAAAACGACGCTCCTGAATGCCGCACAAGCCACTCTCGCGGCGGCGTCCATACCTGGGGTACCCCCTTTTTCTGCTCCACGAAACGAGATCTCGATCGATGCAGATGTGGACCGCACCGGCGCCACGAGCCTCCCGACGCTAATCGAGGCTCACTAAATGCAGCTCGCGAGTGTCTCAAAGTTGTTGACACGTACCGGCGATGGACAAAGCGAAGTACCAGGCCACCCTCGCAGTCAAGCTGGGCGAGGAAGCGCCCATCGAGTATCGCTACCAAAACCATCGGCTTGCCTTCACTCCCGCTGACCTTGGCTGGTCCGGCCAAACGGAGGGGAAAATCGTGATCGCGCAAGCGGTGGGCGGGGTCACGGGGCGGCTCATCACCAATGCCCAGGAGGTCGAGGGCGAGGACGATCCGCACCTCGCCGGCAAGGGCGTGATCTATGAAAACGCGTATGGAGAAGGGCTCCACCTTGGAGCCCTGACCAAGAACATGGTCTTCCGTAAGATCGTGCACTTCGATGAGCTTGCCAGCCTGGGCACGATCCCTGCGGGCGCCGAGGTTTTGGAGGTCCCGTTTCGGCTTCACATCGATCCAGGGACGACTTTCCGTGCTCGCTTCGGAGGCGCGAACACGCGCGTCTGGGACGGGGAGCAAGAAGTTGTCGCTCAGGGAGAGCCGGTGGCCTTCGGTCAGGGTCAAGACCTGAGTTTTATCGAGCCTGCCCATGCCTGGGACAGCACTGGGCATCGGCTCCCCCTGGAGCTCGCATTCAAAAGCGAAGGCGACCACCTTTTCCTCACCAAGCGCATCCCGGTTGCGTGGCTACGTCAAGCGGTGTTTCCTGTGTACGCCGACGTGGACCTCACCTTCGGCACCGAGGTCGACTTCGAATCGGCCGCCTCCTCCTATGTTTCCTCCACCACGCTGGATGCCACCCATGTGGTGTTCGCCTATCGGGATGAGGGAGATGCCAACAAAGGCAAGGCGATCGTGGGCTTGGTCTCGGGAAACGTCATCTCCTTCCCCAGCGGGGATGTCCCGCCGGATGTTGAATTTGGGGTAGCGGCGGCTCCTTGGCCGGCCTAAGAATAGGTCTGCCAAACCAACCGTCTCCAGAGGGGGACAAGGAGCCACCATGCCAAGGAAATCAAAGAAGCCAGTAAGAAAGCAAACGCACTCGCCTACGGGCAAGGTAGTTGGCCAAGTCGGTCAGATACTGCTACCGATGATAGCTGGGATCGCGGCCACGAAGGCGGACCTGACGGAATGGGTGTACGAGCAAGGACTGACCGCATTGCACCTACTCCTGAGAGAGGACGCGGAGAAGATCGCGGGGCCGAAGGGCAAGCACGAGAAGGAGCGAACTCATAACCACTGGGGGAGCACGGATGGGGAGCTGAGCTTCGGCGGTCGTCGAATCCAAGTGTCGCGACCTCGAGTTCGTTCGAAGTCGGGCGAGGAGGCGTCGCTTCCACACTTCGAAGCCTTCCGCGAAGAAGACCCGCTTCCGGAGCGAGTGCTGAACCAGATCTTGGTGGGGGTATCGACCCGAAATTACGAATCGAGTCTGGACAAACCCTCGGCGAAGTTGAAGTCTCGTGGCACGAGCAAGAGTGCCGCCAGCCGTCACCTCGTGAGCCAGACGACTAAGAAGCTCGAGGAACACCTATCTCGGAGGCTAGAGGAGTTCGAGCTTGCGGCACTAATGATGGATGGCCTTGAGGTGGCCGGACAGACCGTCGTCGTAACTCTCGGTATCACAATAGATGGAACGAAGGTGCCCTTGGGTATATGGCTGGGCTCGACGGAAAACTCTCGGGTGTGCACCGCGATGTTGCAGAACCTTCTCGAGCGGGGATTGCGGATCGACGAATCGATTCTCTGCGTAGTGGACGGAGGCAAAGGGATCCGCAAAGCACTCGTCGACGTTTTGGGGGATCTCGCGGTTATCCAAAGATGCCAGCTCTACAAACTCCGAAATCTTCGCTCGTACCTTCCCAAGTCCCGTCACGCCTACGTGCTCCAGACAATGAAGGAAGCGTACAAATGCAAGAGTGCCGACAAGGCGCGCAAGCGACTTCAGGCATTGGTGTCGTGGCTCGAGCGAAACGGCTACGACGAAGCTGCCGGAAGCCTTCGCGAAGGGATGGAAGAGACACTCACGGTTGTGAAGCTCGCTCTACCCGAGTTACTTCGCAAATCTCTGGCCACGACAAACGCCATCGAGAATCTCAACGGCACCATCCGCAGAGTCTCGAGAAACGTCAAGCGGTGGAAGAGTCCTTCCATGATTCGCCGATGGACCGCTCTCGGCGTCGTCACGGCGGAGAAAAAGTTTCACCGTATCAAAGGCTATCGCCATATGGGCGCTCTCGTTCACGCGCTTAGAAGCAAACAGAAATCTCTTGACAGCGATGAGGTTGCTGCCTAAGAGTATTCACAGGTGCCGCCGCTACCCGACCAAATTCAACAGCGGCCGGGACATCTCCTCCCCAGCCCCGCCGTCGAGTTCAACGCAGCGGCCACGACTGATATCTCCGTCACCGCGCTGGACACCACTCGAGTGGTGATTGCCTATCAGGATGGGGGCGCGGGTAACGGCCAAGCAAGGGTAGGTTCGATCTCGGGAACGACCATCACCTTCCCCGGCGCCGAGGCTGATTTCGAGTCTGTAAACATCCCTGCCCGGTTCATCTCCGCCACGGCGCTGGATAGCACCCGGGTCGTCATTGCCTGGGAGGACGACCAGGGGGCGGGCCACGGCCAGGCGAGGGTGGCTTCGATCGCGGGTACCGCCATCAGCTTCCCCAGCGCCACGGCCGAGTTCAATGCCTTTAGGAGCGATTATAATTCCGCCACCGCACTGGACAGCACCAAGGTGCTGATCGCCTATGATGCCGCGGGTGGAAGCGCCGGTCGTGCGAGGGTCGGGTCGGTCGCGGGCACCGTGATCAGCTTCCCGAGTCCCGAGGTCGAGTTCGAGTCGAACTCCACGAGCTATATGTCCGCCGCCGCTCTTAGCAGCACCCAGGCGCTGATTACCTATTCCGACGACGATCTCGTCGTCGGCAAGGCCATCGTGGTGAATATCGTGGGCACTACCGTCTCCTTCATCCCCAATGAGGTGGCCCAGTTCAATGCCGCCAGCACGAGCTTTATCTCCACCACCGCCCTCAACGGAGACGATGTGGTGATCGCCTATCAGGATGGGGGGAACTCATCCTTCGGCACGGCGATCGTGGCGCACGTCGAGTCCACTGAGATCACCTTTGGCACGGAGGCCGTCTTCAACAATTCGGGCGCGACGAGCTACACAGCCGCCACGGCCCTGAACAGCAACGACGTGGTGATTGGGTATCGGGACAGCACCACCTTCGGCACGGCGATTGTGGGCGAAGGGGACGGGACGGTCCCACCCCCGAACCCCCTGATTCTAGACTAGAACGCCTCGTCGGATTCGAGACCGGCGATGCGTTCGAGATCGTCTCCTTGGGAGCGGGTAGCTCCATTATTTTAGGCGCAACCGTCCGATCGGGTTCGGGCACCTACGCGCTGGAGCAGGCATCCACTGCCAGCGTCTTTGCCACTGGGCTCACTGTGGACGCTATATCGATGCGGTTTTCTTTCCGGAAACCGAGCGATCCGTCCTCCGACCAGACGCTGGTGCGGTTCGTCGACAGCACACCCATCACGCCGACCGGCACCTGGACTTGGAACGGCACAACGACGGTCGCCACGGACGATACCTCCGGCGTCTCAATAGGCGACTTCATTGCAATGACTGCTGGCGGTCCGTACTTTGAGATAACGGCCATTACGGCCAACACGGACGCCACCATTACGAACCCCGGCAGCCTCCCGATACCGTCTGGAACGGGCATCAGAAAGCTGAACATTCTGTGGCACCTGGAGCTGACCACGGCGGGACTGCTGCAAGTCGTCCAGGACGAGGCGATGGGGCTCACCACCACGGCTGGCAGCACTGCCCTCGCGAACGATACCTGGTATACCGTACGCCTGGTCTACGATCGCGCAGGGGGTGGTGTGCTGAGGGTCTTCCTCGACACCTCGCTCGAGATCGCCGTCACCCACAGCGCGCAAGGCTCGGTGATCGACGAGATCCACCTCCTGGGAGACGCGAGCCCGTACTTCTATGACGATTTCTACCTCACCGACACCACCCAGGTCGCTCCGCTCGGACAGATCATACGCTTGGGCGCCAATGGCCCCGGGAACGTCACTGAGTTCGATACCACCGTGGGCAGCGCCACTCACTGGCAGAACGTGGACGAGGTGTCCGCGGACGATAGTGACTACAACGAGCACGGGGCGCCCACCGTGGCCACTGATCTCTACGCTCTGGACGATTTCACCCAGTCCGGCACTATCAACACCGTGAAGCCCATGTGGCGCATGAGTCAGATCGGAGGTGGTTCAGGAGGTCCAGACGATATCGTCTGGCGGGAGAGCGCGACCACGGGGAGCACGGAGTGGGTCGCTCTTGGGAATGCGTTTGAAACCATGGAAGTCTTCTGGACCTCCCCTCCGGAGTCCGGTGGTTCGTGGGATGGGACGAAGCTGGACGGTCTGGAGCTGGGTGCCAGCCACAACGGCACGCATGGGAGGAACACGGCCGTATCGTGGCTCGCGGCGATGGTGGACTATGACAATTTGACCACCGAAGTGACCCTCACCTCTTTCACCGCGACGGGCGGTGAGGGAGAAGTTGTCGTCGACTGGGAGACGGGCTCGGAGCTGAACAATCTCGGCTTCCACCTCTATCGGGCCGAATCGGAGGCTGGTCCGTACGCGCGGATCACGGCCGCCGCCATTCCGGGGCTCGGCTCCTCGCCGGTGGGAGCGAAGTACAGCTACCGCGACACCGGCCTCACGAACGGTGTCACTTACTACTACGAGCTGGAAGACATCGAAACGACGGGAGAAACGGAGCTGCATGGCCCGGTGTCGGCGACACCTCAGGTGGGCGCTTCGTCGTCTTCCCCTGTAGACGAGAGCTCACCGACCAGTACTTCGCTCATCACATATGGAGATCCCTCGGCAAACTCATTGCGGGTGTTGCAGCGAGGCCGGCGACATGTGGTTCTGGAGCTCGAGACGACAGGGTTCTACGCGGAGCCCCAGGAAGACGGCACGGTACGGATTACGATCCCGGATTTTGCGGAGCTCGCCGAAGCGGGCTCGCCCTCGATGCCGGTCAAGCGAACTTGGGTGGAGGCCCTGGCGGGCCGTAAGGTGGAGCTGGTTTCGGTCACGGCACGAGACGTGGAGGCGTTCACCAGCCTGCGTCCGTCGGAGGCAGAGATGCCGGAGGTCGTGGCCAGGCGAGACGGCACGGTGCGGGCGGCTCGGCGCCGGGCGAGGGTGCGAGCGCTATCCCGAGGAGAAGAGCTGTACCCGTCCGAGGCCGCACGGCTCGTCAGCGTGGGCTTCCAGGGAGAAGTGAAAAAGGCCCTGGTGGAGCTCGCGCCGCTTCGGTGGGATGGCGCGACCGGGCAGCTTGTCCTGGCGCAGCGTCTCGTGGTGCGCTTGTCGTTCCGTGGCCGGGAGCGGGATGAGCGTTCGACAGACGGCGTGCGGGGTCGTCGTTACCGAAGAGGTCGTAGCCACGAAGAGCGCGCCGTGGTGGCGCGTCTCGCCACGACGGAGAGAGGCCTTTACGCCTTGCGTTACGAGGACGTGTTCGGTCCCGGCCGCGGCGAAGCGGTGGCGTTCCACTTGGAGCCGGACCCGAATCGTTTCAAGCGCGGCTCGATGCTGTACTTCGTGAGCGAGGGCGCTTCGGCCAACCCTTATGGCAACGAGGCCGTCTACGAGCTGGAGGTGGGCCGGCGGGGAGCGGTGATGCTTTTGAGCTCGGCGGCTCCCTCCGGAGAAGCCACTTCGTTTTATTGGAAGCGGATCGAGCAAGAGCAAAATCGCTACTACCAAGCCGCGCTCCTCAATGCGCCGGATCTATGGCTCTGGGATCTGTTGTTTGCTCCCGCGACGAAGAGCTACCCGTTCGACGTGAGCGCTCTCGCGCCGAGCAGTCAAGCATCGACACTCAGTGTATGGCTCCAGGGAGTGAGTGATTTCGAGGCCGACCCGGACCACCACTTGCGGGTATACGTGAACGGGAACTTCCTCGACGAGGTGAGCTGGGACGGGGACACGCCCCGCCGCATCGATGTGGAGCTTCTGCCCGGCATCCTGAAAGAGGGAGAAAACCTTCTGGAGCTCGAGAACGTGGGGGATACCGAAGCCGCGTACTCGATGGTGATGCTCGACCGATTCGCCGTGCGCTATCCGCGTTTACCGGTGTCCGAAGGCGGGAAGCTCGAAGGTGTCTGGGACGCATCGGGGGTGGCGGAAGTTACCGGGCTGGGCACCGGAGCCCACGTGCTCGACCTGACAGGAAAGTCTCCGCGGTGGCTGAGCGGAGCTCAGCTCACCGACACTGGGAGCGTCCGATTCCGAGCGGAAACGAGTGGGAGCTACCTCGTGCTCAGCGCGGAAGCCGTACGTCGGCCGAAGGTGCTCGAGGTGTCAGCGAGCAGCCTAAACAGCTTGAAGAGCCGGCAAAACCGTGCGGAATATCTACTCATTGGCCCTCGAGCTTTCCTAGGAGCGGCGGAGCCCTTGCTGGAGCTGAGGCGGAGCCAGGGTCTCACGGTGAAGTCGGTAGCCATCGAAGAGGTGTACTCGGAGTTCGGCTACGGGGAGTCGGCGCCAGAGTCCCTTCGTGAGTTTCTGAGCTATGCGTACCACAACTGGCGTGAGCCGTCGCTGCGTTACGTGGTGCTGCTCGGGGACGCGACGTTCGACTTCAAGGACTATTTCAAAACCGGCGTCAGGAACCAGGTGCCACCGCTGATGGTGAAGACGCGCTATATGTGGACCGCGTCGGACCCGAGCTACGTAGCCGTCAACGGCGATGACGTGCTACCGGACTTTGCCATCGGCCGAATGCCGGCGGCAACGGTGGACGAAGCACGGGTGATGGTGGAGAAGATCGTGGCCTACGAGACAGGGGAAGCAAGTCTCGCGGCTCCGGCGGTGTTGATAGCGGACAACGCGGACAAGGCGGGAAACTTCGAAGCGGATGCCGACGAGCTGGCTACAACCGTCTTGGCTTCGAAGCAT
Source organism: Candidatus Marinacidobacterales bacterium (assembly GCA_965197495.1). Classification (GTDB taxonomy): domain Bacteria; phylum Acidobacteriota; class Vicinamibacteria; order Marinacidobacterales; family SMYC01; genus SMYC01. The sequence goes on along the minus strand of OZ240210.1, from coordinate 4,936,195 downwards.
CCAGAGAAGATCTACTTGAGCCAACTGGGGAGGGCCGCCACCCGCAGCGCCATCGTCGACGCGTTCGACCGAGGCGCTTCTCTCATGAGCTACATCGGCCACGGCGGCATTGTGATTTGGGCGTCGGAGAATGTTTTAACATCTGGGATGTCGACTCCCTCGAGCCTCAGGCGCAACAGCCGCTGCTGCTGACGATGAACTGCCTCAATGGCTACTTCCACTTTCCGTATTTCAACGCGCTCTCCGAAGAGCTCGTGAAAGCGGAGGGCAAGGGAGCGATCGCGGCGTTCTCACCGAGCGGACTGAGCTTGAATGGACCGGCACACCGCTACCACCAAGCCCTGCTGCAGGAGCTCTTCAATGGAAGCCACGAGCGTCTGGGAGATGCGGTGCTGGCAGCACAGGTGGCCTATGCCGAGACGGGAGCCTTTCCCGAGCTTTTGAGTATTTATCACTTGTTCGGCGACCCAGCGCTGGTGCTCAGATAGTGGCAACCGTCCGGGGCACCACACTGACTCTCAAACGCCCAACCTCCGGCTCCTACTAGACGGAACTTCCGCCGGCTAGACGCATGTAAACCCGTACGTTTAAAGCAGATGCGGCGGTTCGAAATGTTATGTGTAAGCATGTAATAGTGACAGAACAGTTATTTTACTGATTTAATCCTGTATAGTCGGCGCATGTACATCGCCAAGGTGCCGAACCGCAACTCGCCCCCAGCGATTCTCATCCGCGAAAGCGGTGCGCCCAAAACGAGGACCGTCGCCAACATCTTGAAGTGGAAGCCCGCGCGAATTGAAGCTCTTCGCCAGTTGCTGAAGGGCAACGTGGATTTGGGTGAGGCTCAGCAGTTCGAGATCACCAGAAGCAAGCCTCACGGACATGTTGCGGCCGTGCTGGGAACGCTGCGCAAAGTTGGCCTCGAGCGAATCATCCATAGCCGCCAGCGCCGAGAGCGTGACCTCGTCGTGGCGATGATTGTGGCGCGAATCGTAGAGCCGGGCTCCAAGTTGGCCACGGCCCGTGGTCTATCGAAACAGACCTTGACTTCGTCATTGGGTGAGTGTGTTGGAGTTGAAGACACCAACGAGGATGAGTTGTATGATTCCCTGGATTGGCTTTTGAGCCGCCAAGCAGCCATAGAGAAGAAACTGGCGAAACGCCATCTGCAGCAGGGCAGCCTGGTTCTCTACGACTTGACGTCGACTTGGGTAGAAGGTCGGTCGTGCCCTCTGGCGAAGCTCGGTTACTCGAGAGACGGCAAGAAAAACAAGTTGCAGGTCGTGTTCGGCTTACTGTGTGAGCGTGATGGTCGGCCGGTCGGGGTAGATGTGTTCGAAGGCAACACCGGAGATCCCGCAACACTGGGGAGCCAAATTCGCAAAGTCCGAGAACGTTTTGAGCTTGACAGTATCGTCTTCGTAGGTGACCGAGGGATGATCACCGAAGCCCGGATTCGCGAGGAACTTCGACCGGAGGAAGGTCTCGAGTGGATCAGCTCACTTCGTGCCCCTCAGATTCAGCGACTTGCAAAAGACGGAATGCTGCAGCCTTCTCTGTTCGATGAACTCGACCTAGCGGAGATCCATCATCCTAGCTTCCCTGGTGAGCGACTCATCGCCTGCCGCAACCCTCTTCTTGCTACCGAGCGGGCGCGGAAGCGAGAAGAGATGCTTGTGTCGACGGAGTCAAAGCTAGAAGTGATTAGCAAAGCGACGAAGCGAGACCAACGTCCTTTGCGAGGCAAAGATACCATCGGCATACGATTGGGTCGAGTGTTCGCTCGGAGCAAGATGGGCAAGCACTTTCGCTACACCATTACGGACGACGGCTTCGACTTCGAGCGCGACAACGAAAACATCGAGCGTGAGGCGGCCCTCGACAGCATCTATATCATCCGAACAAGCCTCACCGAAGAGGCCATCTCCGCAGACGAAGCTGTCAGGACCTACAAAGGCTTGGCAGTCGTTGAACGCGCTTTTCGTTGCTGCAAAACCGTGGATTTGAAAGTACGGCCCATCTATCACTACAACGCTGAGCGAGTTCGAGCTCACATCTTTCTTTGCATGCTCGCCTACTACGTGGAATGGCACATGCGAAAAGCCCTCGTCCCGATCTTGTTTGACGACGACGACCCTGACGGTGCCCATGCCAAACGCTCATCCATCGTCAGCCCAGCAACGCCTTCAGACTCCGCCCAGGCAAAGGCTTCTACCAAGAAGACTCCCGACGGGTTGCCCGTCCACAGTTTCAGAACGCTTCTTTCTGATCTTGCTACGGTCACGAAAAATCAGGTCGAAAACGAAGCCCGCGGCCTGTCCTTCGTCAGCATCACTCGCCCCACACCCTTGCAGCACAAAGCATTCAACCTGCTCGAAATCAACCCCCGCACGATGTAAGCAGTACACACACCTCTCTTCAAAAACAAAGCCAATGATGCCCACACTTACGCTTGTTCATCCGTGGAAGGTCCGACTAGACAGACTAGATGAAACGAGGGAGCCCGATGGCAAACCGGGCCGTTCGGATAAGGCCATGGGCAATCTGAAAAGGCAGCCTGGAGAGCTCGTTGAAAGGTCCTCCGACACCAACCGTGCCTTCGATCGCGTTCGGCCAATGCTGACGAAGTTCTTTTAGTGCCCCTGCTGGACGGCGAAGGTAGGTTCCCATGGGCTCTCGCCGTCTAAAGCCTGCTCCCCACTGACGTAGGACGGTGGGAACGAGCCAGAAGGGAAGCTGTTCATCCCAGCCTTTCACGGGGGTCCCGTCCAATCGCGCCCCGAGTAGCCGATGAGCGAGCCCGAGGGTGCAGGCCACGTAGTCCGTGCGCCGCCGGTTTCCACTCAAGAAATACTCCCAGTCGAGTCAGCCGACCGCGACTCGAGCGCTGCCCCAATATCACATAGCCAGAGGGGACGCGAGGCGCCGTGGCGCAACAGGTGCAGGCAAAGCAACCGAAGGTGATCCTCCGGACCCAGCATGCACACCTCGACGCCGCCGAGATTCCGCTGACGCGAGCGGCGGTACAGTTCTTCAAAGCTGCGATCATCCAACTCATGAAATCCTCGATGCAAGTCTACCGGCCCTGGGGGTACGCCAGTGCTCAAGGCAATCCGCGCAGCCCTATGCTGCTCCGGCCGCACGTAGAGGTCAATATCTCCGTAAGGACGCAGACCTTGCTCGGGGTAAAGCTGAGCCGCCGCCCAGCCTTTGGCGAGGAGAGGTTCCACTCCCGCCGAGCGAAGCACAGCGAACGCCTTTTGAATTTGGGGTTCATGGATGGCTGTCTGGAGGATGTGGAGGCGGTAGCCCTGCTTGAGCTGGATCGCGGCAGGACAGCTCTGAAGTTTGGAGTGACGCACTCGCCACCAGCCCAGGGCCGCGGCTCCTGAGCCGAGGAGCAGGGGCGTAATCTCGGCCAAATCGGCGGGCGAGAGACTCAGCGGGGGCGGCGAAAGGCGCCACCCGCCCATGAGCGCGGCGGCAATCCACTTGCCGCGTTCTTCGGCCCCTGCCGAGGCCTCAGAGTCGGCCGTCATGGGTAAACCAGACTCAGTGAAGCACAATCGCTCTCACAGACAAGAGCCACCAAAGCAGAAACTACCGCAGGTTGGTTGGGTGCACGGTGTGCCATCGGACTCACCGGTGCAATCAAACACGCAGGTTGCCGCGGCTTCCGCTGGTGTCGGCGCTACAATGGAAGTGACCAAGGGTAAGAGGACCGTGAGCCCGCCCACCAAGCCCAATTTTCGCACCAACTCCCGGCGTGCAAAGCGCGCTCCCTCGGGGGGTGGGCTCAGCCGCTCCTCCAACAAGTGGGCTTTGCCGAGCCGGTCGAGCGCCAACCACACCAACTTCTCATCAATCTTACCAGGCTTACCAGGCGGCGCCTTCAACTCCTTCTGTAAAAGAGTGGCGATTTCTTTGGCGCTTGTTCGTCCGTCGCAGTGCTTCCAGACCAGGGCGGCGGTCGGATTCAGGCAGTGGGCCCGGCCGGGCGACAGTCGGGCCGGGCGCCTGCGCGCCCCGGGCCAGTATCGGGGCAGTACGACGAGGGCCACGGGAAGGGGCTTGATGCCTTGAAGGCTGCCTAGGGCTTCGGCCGGGAGACTTCTCGTTCGGAAACCGTCCTTTTCACGAATGGAAAGAGGCTTTGGATAAGGATGCACCCGCCCTCAAGCGTCGAACACCGCAAACTCACCGGAATAGTACGTCGCTCCGGCCCGCAGCAGCTCCGCCACCAGGGTCGTTTTGCCACTGAAGTTGTGCCCTGGGATCACGATGGCCCGTCCGCGCCAACCTACAACGCCCCCATGCACAAAGACTCTCCGTCGGGCCGCGGATGCCACGTCGAGCCGAAGATCGGATTCAAGAACTTCGAATACCTTGTCGAGATCCATGGTGCGCGCCCGTCTTACCACTCCCGAGTACAGCAGGTTGTAGCGTCGAACGTTAGGTCGCACTCGGCCACCAATCCTAAGGGAGTACATGGCTTCCACGATCGGGGACCGGGAGGCCTTCCACCCGGGTGGAAGGTGCTCGGGAAGCCGTTCCAAAACCTCCGGCTTGCTGACTCGGATTCCGATACGCACGCCGTAAGAGACAAAGCATGTACCGGCCGCCCACCCGAGGCGGTCTATCTTCGCCATTCACGTGGAGGGCTCCTTGAACCGGGGCATCAAGCTTGGCAAGGTAGGCATTTGGGTTCTCTGTCTGATCCGATGCGAGTGGAGGCGTCATCCCTCCACTTGGTGCTGCCACTGGCTGTTGTTCATTTCCAAACGGGGCTTCTCAGAACGAAGCTGCAAACTCCGCGCCAATCGTCTTCTTTTGGAAGCTAGGATAGCTCAGACCTATAAGGACTTTATTACCAACAGGTTTGAGACGTGCTCGCGGCGGGACAACCTGAAAGGAGGCTAGCAGAGTGGGGAATTCCCTACAGCAGCGCGCAAATTTCTTGGTGCCAGAATTGTGGTAGAAAGTGGGGCGTGAGCCATGGCGATGTCTTCACCGGAGCGGTGTCCAGAATCCCGGCCGTCGATCGCACCCAGGTCGAGGACACCGACGACAGAACGCACAGCGAGCTGCTCGAGCTCGTGCCTGAAATCCACCAGCTGGAGCTCGACAACGCGTTCGCCGAGGCTTCAGAAGGCGCGACGGAAGAGCTCGACGTGCTGTGCTGGAACGGCGAGCGCGGGCGTTTCGTGCTCGAAGAGATACCGCTCCCTTCCGCGGACATCTACCTTCTGAACGAGATGGACGTCGGCATGGCGCGCACGGAGAACGCGCATACCGTACGTCGGTTGGCCGAGCGAGTAGGACTCAACTATCTGTATGCCGTCGAGTTTCTGGAGCTGACCAAAGGAGAGCCCACCGAGCGCCAATCCCCGGGAGAGAACGCGCTCGGCTTTCATGGCAACGCGATCCTCACGCGCTACGCCATCCACGAGCCTCGGATGTTACGTCTCGAAGGCGGCGCCCAGTGGCTCGACGATGAGCAAAAGCGCATCGGTACGCGCATGGCGCTCGCCTGCCTCATCGATACCGGCAGGGATACCGGCAGGGGCCCGATACGCGTCGTCTGCACGCATCTCGAGTCCGAATCTCCCCCATCGCTGCGCGCGCGACAAATGCAGCAGATCTTGGAGCTTTTGGCGAGCGACGGAAGCGACGTCCCAACGATCGTCGGCGGAGACTGGAACACGTGGAGCTTCGACAAGCGCGATAAGAAAACGCAAGAGCGCCTCGCACTTGCTCCGGAGACCCCGGGGAGACTATTGCGCCCGATGCCGTGGGAGCCACTTTTCCAAGCTCTCACGTCACACGGTTATGTCTACGAGTCCGCCAACGACCTGACCCGCGGGACCTATCCCGTACCGGGCTTAGACGTCGAAGCCCACCTCGATTGGCTCGCGGCGAAGGGACTCCTCGCCAGGGACCCTGTCGTGATCCCAGCCGCAATGTCCCCTCACCGAAATCGCCCCGTGTCCGACCATCACGCCGTCGGCGCACGCTTTGTGATCCGCTAGGCGGGAAACGCCTCGCAGCTCGAGCACGTCTGCCATCGAGGCATCGAACTCTGGGTCAAAGCTTCGAAAGAAGCGGGTCGCGCTCGATCGAAAGCGAAGCTCCACCTTCTTCTGAAACCGCATGCGCTGGACGAGGACCTCCCGAAGAGCGTTGGCTCAATGGGTCGTCGCCCGGCGGAGTCATGACGCCGGCTCCCAACAACACCGCGATCAAGTGGTCCAGCTTGCGCTCCACGCGATCCAATTGGTGATGTAACGCAGCGTCGCTGGCATCTTTCGATCCGTGACCGTACGCAGAGGTCGTCGTCGGGTCCGACCGGACGTCCTTCGCCGCCGTGGGGCTCATCACCAAAGGCTTGGGCTCCGCCGACGCCGCGCCCGTCTGCGGATCGAGGAGTCTAGACGGCAAATCGTCGATCGCGGCCAGAACCGTGCTGCGATCGATGACCGGTACGTCATCGGCATAGCCCACCACCAAGGCGCGCTCACACAGAATATTGATCAATCGCGCGACACCCTTGGTATTGTCGAAAACAAGGTCGAGGGCGCCAGGAGTGAACAGACGCGTGCTCGTGGCACCGGCGACGCGCAAGCGAAACGACACGTAGCTTTTCGTTTGTTCCCGCGTCAAAGGCTCGACTGTCGCCCGGACAGCAACCCTTTGATTGAGGGATTCGAGGTCGTGTTCCGTGAGCCGCTTCTCGAGCGACGGCTGGCCCACGAGAAAGACTTGCAGCAACCGCCTCTCCGACGCGTAGCGGTTGCTCAAGAAGCGAACTTCTTCGAGCTGCTCCTGGCTCAAGTTCTGCGATTCATCCAGCATGAGCACGATCGTGCGCCCGAACGACGCTTCGCGCTCGAGAAAGTCGCCGAGGATCGTGGGAAGCTGCTCTTACGTCGCGTGGATGCCGAGCTGAGCGGCGAACTGTTTCGTGAGTGAGCCGCCGACAGCGCCCGCGTCCGGGAGAAGAAAGCCGCAGGAATCGGGACTGAGCTCTTCGAGCAACCGTCTCAACAGAGTCGTCTTCCCTGTCCCAGGCTTGCCGGTGAGCATGGCCATCCCCTGGTGTTGCTCGAGGGAGTAGCTAAGTGTGATCGAGGCGATCTCGTGCGGTAGTGCAAAGTAATATTGCGGATCGTCCGAGAGCTCGAAGGGCCTGTCTTTCAATCCGAAGTGTGGCCGATACATCGATGTAGCGACTTCCCAACTACCGGGTCACGCGTGGCACCTATCGGCATCTCACCGACCGCCGGCGGTTCGAAGCGCCGGAGGCGCGTGTCAGCAATCTTTACGTTGGTGTTGGGGAGTGATGAAATCGGCTTTGATCTTAGCACACTCTTCGTGGACGGCGTGCACAACGGCCTTCGAGATTTACCTCCGGCGCCTTTCCGTAGCATACCAGACAAATGTCTGGTAAAGACTCTATCCATACCGAAGTCGATTGCCCTCCCTCTGTGACGATAAACCGCGCTCCCGCACCGAAACCGACACCTAGGTAAGACCCGACGACCCTTTCCGCCTCGAGCCGATAGTGGAACGTTCACAACGCGATCGACACGATGTTCGTGAGCGACGCGATCTTCTGAGGCGTCGTCATCGACGTGTTGCTCATGTCGGGCGTGGTTCCATCGACCGACAGGTTCCCGTAATGACGGACGTGCGCGCTGACGCTTCTACCGGTAACCCGCACGCCTAACTTTGCCGACATATCGCGCCCGAGGGAGGTCTTCGATGACGGATTTCGTCTCCATCCCCTATGGACACCGTGGCGGAAAGCAGGGAGAAGATGAACCTGCCCCTCCGCAACGCTCGGTGCGAAAACGATGGCCGACTCTCTTGACCGACGTTGAAAGGTTGGCATCTCGATCTGTGCCGGACACAAGATGCGGAGTACTCGCGGTTCGAGCCAGCTACTGCCTCGGTGCCGAGACTTCGGTACGCCGCTCATGCGCTAGAATCGCAACTCAGACTCCCACAGCCGCAGCTTGTTTCCTAGAACCGCAGCTCATGCTACAAGACACAGCCATGGGCTCTATCCGTCGGGTGCTCGTCAATATCTCCGAGCTCCGCCGCGTGCCTGTCGATCCGGAAGACGTCTATTTCTTGGAAGCCGTGGGCGGCGAGACTCTGGTTCGTTTGCGATCCAAACGCCCTCTGCGCGACGTTCGCCCTCTCGGCACTCTTCTAGAAGAATTCACGCCCTACGGATTCCTCCGAGTCCATCGCAACCACGCCGTCAACTTGGCTCGTATCGAGGAGATTCGCCGGCGGTACGGTAGGGACGACTGGGAAGTCAAGCTCGAGCCGTCCGTCAACCGTGAGATTTAGGCCCCACGTTCATTGCGACGAGAATATGGCCTCCGTACTGGAGAGGATGGTCCAACCCCATTGGGAAAATCGATACCAAAACGTCCCGGAGCTCCAAAAGGATCTCGAGGCGCCCCTTTCCGGCTCTCCTCTACCTCGAGCCCAGAAAACATTCCCCCTCAACCGCTATGTCATCTCGGCGATAGCACCGACTCTTGCTCTGGGCGCGTTCTTCGCTTATCGCTCCATGAACCGTCTGCCGGAGCCGGAGCCGGAAAAAGCACCCACGCTCGCTAGCAATGAGACCACCATAGCCGCTGAGGATAAATCCGTCCGCTTTGTGAACGGTTCGGAAGGCCGACCAAGCATTTTAGAGGTTGTCAGTACCCAAGTGGATCCAAAACGCTCTCTCTATTACAAGAGGCCGATCCTGCAGCTCGTGAACAGATTCAGAAACTGGAGAGCGCGCCACGTCACTTTAGTTTTATTGGTTCTCCTGTCGTTTCGGGGGATCTGATTTGTGTTGGAGGGCATGGCCTATGGACGCTGCCGCGATTGTGGAAAACGCCGGAAACTCCGGGCGAGAGAGGCGTTTAGGGAAAGGTTGTGAGCACGTACAAACGTGGAGCGGCGTTTTCCACAATCGCTTGGAAAACGCTTCGCGTTTCCCACGAGCGCCCACAGGCCCCTCCTGATATATATACAAGAAAGATTAATCTGAAGTTCTGCCCAGTAAGTCCTCCCACGCTTCGGTAAAGTACCTTTAGTCGCATGGAGTTACAGCGCTAGAGGTGTGATTTTTGCCTGCAATTGGTAGCCATGTTTTATTGTATTTATTGTTGTTATATATGTCTATATAGTGTATATAGTAGCCATGCACATCGATATCGTGCCCAACCGCAACTCCAAACCCGCCGTTTTGCTCCGTGAGTCCTATCGGGATGCCAAGAGCAAGAAACCGCGCAAGCGCACACTTGCCAACCTGTCCAAACTGCCGAGCGAGCAGGTCGATGCCATCCGACGCATACTCAAGGGGCAAAAGCTCGTTTCGCTCGAAGACGCCTTCGAAATCGTCGAGAACGGCTCCCGGCACCATGGCCACGTCGACGCGGTGCTCAGTGCCATGAGACAGCTCGGTTTCGAAAAGCTCGTTGGCTCTCGACACTCACCAGAGCGGGATTTGGTCGTGGCCATGGTAGTCGCCCGGATCCTCGAACCGCAGTCGAAGCTGGCGACTAGCCTGTGGTGGCACACAACCACACTGCCCGAAATCCTGGGGGTGAGCGATGCCGACGAAGACGATCTCTATGCCGCCATGGACTGGGTTCTCAAACGCCAGGAGGTCATCGAAAAGAAACTCGCGGCGCGCCATCTCCAAAACGACGGCCTCGCGCCCTATGACCTAACCTCAAGCTACTTCGAGGGGGTGAGTTGTCCGCTGGCCAGGCTCGGATACAACCGTGACGGCAAGAAAGGCAAGCTGCAGGTCAACTACGGCCTGCTGACCAACGAACGCGGCGTCCCCGTGTCGGTATCCGTCTTTGAGGGCAACACGGGCGATCCCAAAACGCTGTTGCCTCAGGTAGAAAATGCGCAAGAGCGGTTCGGCATCGAGCAGTTTGTGATGGTGGGCGACCGCGGAATGATCACCCAGACCCAGATCGACGAGTTACGGGAGATGGACGGTATCGACTGGATTACCGCTCTGCGTCCCGAACCGATTCGCAAGCTCATTAACGGTGGGGTGATCCAGATGGGGCTATTCGACAGGCGGAACCTGTTTGAGTTGACGCACCCGGATTTCCCCAACGAAAGGCTGGTCGCTTGCCGCAATCCGGAGCTGGCCGAGAGGCGGCGTCACAAGCGTCGTGCTCTGCTCGAAGCAACCTGCAAGGAGCTGGAGAAGGCTCGGCAACCACTCGCTGGATGATCCGTCGCACCGAACGCCACGTCACTCGGAAATAGTTCGCTACGGCGCTGACGTCCGTCCTCTGTGCCAGCCACGCTACCTCTTGCTCGAAGCTTTTGGTAAAGCGGCTTCCCTTGTCGGCCCAAGGCACCTTTTCTCTGACCACTCCACACCGCCGACATACCACTCGTCGGATCGAGTAGCGAAGATAGGTCCGGACTCCGAACAGGTCCAAGTGCCGCCAGTAGCGATTGTAGCGATCTTTGTTCTTGCGGACCTTTCGTCCGCAAATCCCGCACAGAGGCTTCCTCCTCCGTGGTACTACATCCACCACCACTCTGGCTTTGTCCGCCTGGAAGTGGAAACCTCGGACCCACAGGCCTTGCAATCCGATGAGCTTGTTGACTAACGTAGTAACGCGCATCGCGGGAACGCTCTTTTCTCTTTCGGAAAAAAAATTCGGTTCTCCTGTCGTTTCGGGGGATCTGATTTCTGTTGGAGGGCATGGCCTATGGACGCTGCCGCGATTGTGGAAAACGCCGGAAACTCCGGGCGAGAGAGGCGTTTAGGGAAAGGTTGTGAGCACGTACAAACGTGGAGCGGCGTTTTCCACAATCGCTTGGAAAACGCTTCGCGTTTCCCACGAGCGCCCACAGGCCCCTCCTGATATATATACAAGAAAGATTAATTCATATGGAATAAGGAAGGGGGGGCTCGATTAGTGGAGGCTATGGAAAACGCCCTTCCAGGCTTCGAAGAGAACTCAGTCGTGAGCAAGGTCTGAACGACCAGAACCGTGGGGGCGTTTCCCACAGCCTCGTCTCCCGCTGAGGGGCAGTGGCATTTGGTGAGGCCCGTGGGTTGAGAGGGTAAGCCATGTGTAGATGCGCATCGGCGAGAACGCTAGAATCTTTTTTTCCGAAAGAGAAAAGAGCGTTCCCGCGATGCGCGTTACTACGTTAGTCTGAAGTTCCTGGCTGAAAAAGCCAAGATCCGGTGTTGATCTAATGAGATAGTTGGAATCAATGGTGCTGGCTTCTGTCTACACGGTGATACCTTTGAGCAGGTCGTAGGCTCTCTGCTGTTTCGAGTCCGGAGTTGTCGTGACATCGAAGGTGGGCTCGTCGGGTCCGGCTTCCGGTCGCCGACATTTGTTTCGGACGATGTTGCTGAGAAGGCGCAGCAGCGTGCGGAAGCTGGAAGCTCGACTCCCATCGTCAAGCTTCTTGGTTTGTATCTTGCGCAGGGCGGCCTCGGAGCGCTTCGCCGGAGCAACCGGGTCACGCCTGGCCTTCGCCTGCTGGTCCTCGTCAGAGAATAGCAGCGGCCGCCAAGCCTCCATCATGTGCCACAGGACGTAGTAGGCCAGCATGCACAAGAAGACGTGCGCCCGGACTCGGTTTTCGCGCCGGTGACGAATCGGCCGCACCTTTAGGTCCATGCTCTTGAAGGAACGAAACGCCCTCTCGACCTGGGTCAGCAACTTGTAGCTGCGCACTGTGTCGTCGGTTTTCATCCGCTGCTCAGCAAGACTGGTGCGGATCACGTAGATGCCGTCAAGGGCAGCTTCCGCAGTGACCTTTGTGTCGTCGATTTCGAAGCTAAAGCTGTCGTCGCGAATGTCCAGCTTGAAGTGCTTGCCGACTTTGTACTTGTTGAGAACTCTGCCTACCCGCACACCGATTTTATCTTTACCATGCAGCTGACCCCGCCCGATCCGTTGGCGAATCCCTCCGAACTGCTTAGCGATCGTCCCCATGTGTCGCTTCCACCGCTGGAGCCGTTTGTTGGCGAGCTCAGAGTTGCCGTTGGCGAGGCGCGAGGCGTCGGCATCCATCGTTGTCTCGTCTAGCTCGAAGTCGAAACCGTCGTCACGGATGTCGAGCCTGTAGTACCTGCCGACCTTGTACTTGTTGAGGAGCTTTTTCACTGCAGCACGGATGTCCTCCTTGCCCTGCAAACGGCGCCGCTCGACCATCCGACAAACTTTCTCCAGCTCCTTGCAGGTCGCTTCGAGCAGAGCACGGCGCTTGTGACGCCGCCTCTCGGCCAGCTCCGGATTGCGGCAAGCGACCAGCCTCTCGTTGGGGAAATCCGGGTGCGTCACCTCAAACAGATTCCGCTCGTCGAATAGCCCCATCTGGAGCACCCCATCGTTGATGAGCTTGCGAATCGGTTCGGGACGCAGAGCGGTAATCCAGTCGACACCGTCCATCTCCCGCAACTCGTCGATCTGGGTCTGGGTGATCATTCCGCGGTCGCCCACCATCACAAACTGCTCGATGCCGAACCGCTCTTGCACCTTTTCTACCTGAGGCAACAGCGTTTTGGGATCGCCCGTGTTGCCCTCAAAGACCGATACCGACACGGGGATGCCGCGTTCGTTGGTCAGCAGACCGTAGTTGATCTGCAGCTTGCCTTTCTTGCCGTCACGGTCGTATCCGAGGCGGGCGATAGGACAACTCACACCGCCCAAAATTAGCCTCTCGGCGTCCCTAAAGACGCGTAATCATTGGGGATTCACACTGTCAGTGGGTTCATTCGACCAAGGAACTTCAGGTTAGTCAACAAGCTCATCGGATTGCAAGGCCTGTGGGTCCGAGGTTTCCACTTCCAGGCGGACAAAGCCAGAGTGGTGGTGGATGTAGTACCACGGAGGAGGAAGCCTCTGTGCGGGATTTGCGGACGAAAGGTCCGCAAGAACAAAGATCGCTACAATCGCTACTGGCGGCACTTGAACCTGTTCGGAGTCCGGACCTATCTTCGCTACTCGATCCGACGAGTGGTATGTCGGCGGTGTGGAGTGGTCAGAGAAAAGGTGCCTTGGGCCGACAAGGGAAGCCGCTTTACCAAAAGCTTCGAACAAGAGGTAGCGTGGCTGGCACAGAGGACGGACGTCAGCGCCGTAGCGAACTATTTCCGAGTGACGTGGCGTTCGGTGCGACGGATCATCCAGCGGGTGGTTGCCGAGCAACGGGATGAGCGGCGCGAGCTCGATGGATTGCGGGTGATTGGGATGGACGAGATCAGCTACCGCAAACGCCACAAGTACTTGACAGTGGTGATAGACCATCTCAGCGGCCGGGTCGTCTGGGCGGGAAAGGAGCGCAAGGCCAAGACGCTGCTGCGGTTTTTCCGCAAGCTCGGACCACAAAGAGCCGCGGAGCTCGAAGCGGTCAGCATGGACATGTGGGAGCCGTACATAACTGTCGTCGGCAAAAAGGCTCCTCAGGCACGGGTGATCTTTGACCGCTTCCACATCGTCAAGCATCTGAACGAGGCCGTGGATAAGACCCGGCGCGAGCTGGTGCGCGAGCTCAAAGGGACTGCCCGACGCAACCTCAAGAACACCAAGTTTCCCCTTCTCAAGGCCAAACACAACCGCAGCGCGAAAGACAAACGGGTGCTCCGCGAGCAGGTGCGAGCTAATCGTCGCCTCTACCGCGCCATGCTTCTGCGCGACGACTTCATGGACCTCTACACCTACAAAACCGAGACATGGGCCAAGAAGTTTCTCCGAGGATGGCTGCGGCGCGCTATGAGCTCGAGGATAGAGCCCGTCAAACGCGCGGCGAAGATGATCCGCAGCCACTTCGATGGCGTCATCGCGTGGGTCACGTGGAGACTCAGCAACGGCCGACTCGAAGGAATGAACAACAAAATCCGGCCGCTGAGCCACCGCAGCTTTGGACTCCACTCTGCCGAAGCTCTCATCAGTCTCGTCTACCTAAACTGTGGCGGTCTCACCCTCAAGAGGATCCACTGAAATGGCAGGAGAGGCAATTTTTCTAGGTAGCCATATCAGTATACGAAACGAAACGGGCTTTGTAAACCGCTTTTTTTGCCTCCCCAACCCACCGGTCCGATGGCTGTCATCGGCTCCTGAGCCATCCTCCGCTCTACAGAACAATCCGGGCCACCGCTAGAAAAATCATTTTCCACTCATCCAAGGAGTGGGGGCTTGCGTACTAATCTGAAGTTCCTTGCTGAAAAAGCCAAGATCCGGTGTTGATCCAATAAGATAGATGGAATCAATGGTGCTGGCTTCTGTCTACACGGTGATACCTTTGAGCAAGTCGTAGGCTCTCTGCTGTTTCGAGTCCGGAGTTGTCGTGACATCGAAGGTGGGCTCGTCGGGTCCGGCTTCCGGTCGCCGACATTTGTTTCGGACGATGTTGCTGAGAAGGCGCAGCAGCGTGCGGAAGCTGGAAGCTGGTCTCCCATCGTCAAGCTTCTTGGTGTGTATCTTGCGCAGGGCTGTGTCGGAGCGCTGCGCCGGAGCGACGGGGTCACGCTCGGCCTTCGCCTGCTGCTCCTCGTCCCCTCTGTGCCAACATCGCTGAGACACTTCGCCCCTTGAAATTAGTGTAGAGGGCGGAGGAGGATCAATGCATGAGTATGTTGATTGAGAGAGAGACCTCGGCGGGATCGGAGGGAGCCCGTAGGGCGACTGGAGATCCCGCCGGCCGCGATACGGCGGGGGTCCCGGATCCCGAAGTGAGCGAGCAAGCGAAGCGTCGACGCTTTACCGCGGAGTACAAGCTGCGGATAGTGCGTGAGGCCGATGCCTGCAAGGGTGACGGTGACGTTGCTGCTCTTCTGCGTCGAGAGGGCCTGTACTCGTCGCATTTATCGAGTTGGCGCCGCCAACCTGACGAGGTCGCCAAAGCGGGGTTGGCGTCGAGAAAGCGAGGCCGGAAGGCAAAGGCCGAGGATCCACGGGTCAAGGAGCTCGAGCGCGAGAACGCCCGGCTCCAACGTCGCCTGGCTCGGGTGGAGACGATGTTGGAGACCAAAAAAAAACCTCCGAATTACTGGGGATCCCCCTGAATCCACTCGACAGCTACGAGAACGACTGATGGTGGCGGCCGAGGAGCTGGCGGGGCAGATTGGGCAGACGACGGAAGCCTGCGAGGCTCTGGGTGTGGCTCGTTCCACGCTGTATCGCAGGCGCCAGGTGACGCCCGAACCGAAGCGGCGTCCTCGGCCGCACCGAGCCCTCGACGAGACTGAGCGCGAGGAAGTCCTCGGGGCCTTGCACTGTGAGCGGTTCGTCGACAAGGCGCCCGCCCAGGTGTGGGCCACGCTTCTGGACGAGGGAACCTACCTCTGCTCGATTCGCACGATGTATCGGATTTTGGAGGAGCACGGCGAGGTCCGAGAGCGCCGGAACCAACGGCGCCATCCGAACTACACGAAGCCGGAGCTGCTGGCCGAAGCGCCCAACCAGGTTTGGTCGTGGGATATTACGAAGCTTCGTGGCCCCGTCAAGTGGACCTACTACTACCTCTACGTCATCCTCGACATCTTCTCCCGCTACGTGGTTGGCTGGATGCTGGCTCACCGAGAAAGTGCGGCGCTCGCGCAACGCCTCATCGCCGAGAGCTGTCGCAAGCAGGACATTGAACCCGACCAGCTCACCCTTCACGCGGACCGTGGCAGCTCGATGAGAAGCAAGCCCGTGGCTCTGCTCCTGGCTGACCTCGGAGTTACCAAGACCCACTCCAGACCTTACGTCTCGAACGACAATCCCTACTCCGAGTCCCAGTTCAAGACGATGAAGTACTGTCCTCAGTTTCCGAGCCGTTTTGGTTCCGCCGAAGACGGCCGGCTGTTCTGCGGCGGTTTCTTCGACTACTACAACTACGAGCACCGGCACTCAGGAATCGGCTTCATGACGCCGGCCGACGTTCACTATGGTCGCGCCGAACAGCTCACCACCGCTCGGCGCCAGATCCTTCTCGAAGCTCATCGGACTCATCCCGAACGCTTCGTTCGCGGAACGCCACAACCTCCCGTTTTGCCTCCTCAGGCTTGGATCAACCCGCCGACGGAGAAAACGACGCTCCTGAATGCCGCACAAGCCACTCTCGCGGCGGCGTCCATACCTGGGGTACCCCCTTTTTCTGCTCCACGAAACGAGATCTCGATCGATGCAGATGTGGACCGCACCGGCGCCACGAGCCTCCCGACGCTAATCGAGGCTCACTAAATGCAGCTCGCGAGTGTCTCAAAGTTGTTGACACGTACCGGTCAGAGAATACTAGCGGGCGCCAAACCTCCATCATGTGCCACAGGACGTAGTAGGCCAGCATGCACAAGAAGATGTGCGCCCGGACTCGGTTTTCGCGCCGGTGACGAATCGGCCGCACCTTTAGGTCCATGCTCTTGAAGGAACGAAACGCCCTCTCGACCTGGGTCAGCAACTTGTAGCTGCGCACTGTGTCGTCGGTTTTCATCCGCTGCTCAGCAAGACTGGTGCGGATCACGTAGATGCCGTCAAGGACAGCTTCCGTAGTGACCTTTGTGTCGTCGATTTCGAAGCTAAAGCTGTCGTCGCGAATGTCCAGCTTGAAGTGCTTGCCGACTTTGTACTTGTTGAGAACTTTGCCTACCCGCACACCGATTTTATCTTTACCATGCAGCTGACCTCGCCCGATCCGTTGGCGAATCCGTTCCAACTGCTTAACGATCGTCCCCATGTGTCGCTTCCACCGCTGGAGCCGTTTGTTGGCGAACTCAGAGTTGCCGTTGGCGAGGCGCGAGGCGTCGGCAGCCATCGTTGTCTCGTCTAGCTCGAAGTCGAAACCGTCGTCACGGATGTCGAGCCTATAGTACTTGCCGACCTTGTACTTGTTGAGGAGCTTTTTCACCGTAGCACGGATGTCCTCCTTGCCCTGCAAACGGCGCCGCTCGACCATCCGACAAACCTTCTCCAGCTCCTTGCAGGTTGCTTCGAGCAGAGCACGACGCTTGTGACGCCGCCTCTCGGCCAGCTCCGGATTGCGGCAAGCGACCAGCCTCTCGTTGGGGAAATCCGGGTGCGTCAACTCAAACAGGTTCCGCCTGTCGAATAGCCCCATCTGGATCACCCCATCGTTAATGAGCTTGCGAATCGGTTCGGGACGCAGAGCGGTAATCCAGTCGATACCGTCCATCTCCCGTAACTCGTCGATCTGGGTCTGGGTGATCATTCCGCGGTCGCCCACCATCACAAACTGCTCGATGCCGAACCGCTCTTGCGCATTTTCTACCTGAGGCAACAGCGTTTTGGGATCGCCCGTGTTGCCCTCAAAGACGGATACCGACACGGGGATGCCGCGTTCGTTGGTCAGCAGGCCGTAGTTGACCTGCAGCTTGCCTTTCTTGCCGTCACGGTTGTATCCGAGCCTGGCCAGCGGACAACTCACCCCCTCGAAGTAGCTTGAGGTTAGGTCATAGAGCGCGAGGCCGTCGTTTTGGAGATGGCGCGCCGCGAGTTTCTTTTCGATGACCTCCTGGCGTTTGAGAACCCAGTCCATGGCGGCATAGAGATCGTCTTCGTCGGCATCGCTCACCCCCAGGATTTCGGGCAGTGTGGTTGTGTGCCACCACAGGCTAGTCGCCAGCTTCGACTGCGGTTCGAGGATTCGGGCGACTACCATGGCCACGACCAAATCCCGCTCTGGTGAGTGTCGAGAGCCAACGAGTTTTTCGAAACCGAGCTGTCTCATGGCACTGAGCACCGCGTCGACGTGGCCATGGTGCCGGGAGCCGTTCTCGACGATTTCGAAGGCGTCTTCGAGCGAAACGAGCTTTTGCCCCTTGAGTATGCGTCGGATGGCATCGACCTGCTCGCTCGGCAGTTTGGACAGGTTGGCAAGTGTGCGCTTGCGCGGTTTCTTGCTCTTGGCATCCCGATAGGACTCACGGAGCAAAACGGCGGGTTTGGAGTTGCGGTTGGGCACGATATCGATATGCATGGCTACTATATACACTATATAGGCATATATAACAACAACAAATAAAATAAAACATGGCTACTAATTGCAGGCAAAAATCACACCTCTAGCGCTGTAACTCCATGCGACTAAAGGTACTTTACCGAAGCGTGGGAGGGCTTACTGGGCAGAACTTCAGACTAAGCGGAACTTCCGCCGGCTAGACGCATGTAAACCCGTACGTTTAAAGCAGATGCGGCGGTTCGAAATGTAATGTGTAAGCATGTAATAGTGACAGAACAGTTATTTTACTGATTTAATCCTGTATAGTCGGCGCATGTATATCGCCAAGGTGCCGAACCGCAACTCGCCCCCAGCGATTCTCATCCGCGAAAGCTACCGCGAAGGCGGTGCGCCCAAAACGAGGACCGTCGCCAACATCTCGAAGTGGAAGCCCGCGCGAATTGAAGCTCTTCGCCAGTTGCTGAAGGGCAACGTGGATTTGGGTGAGGCTCAGCAGTTCGAGATCACCAGAAGCAAGCCTCACGGACATGTTGCGGCCGTGCTGGGAACGCTGCGCAAAGTTGGCCTCGAGCGAATCATCCATAGCCGCCAGCGCCGAGAGCGTGACCTCGTCGTGGCGATGATTGTGGCGCGAATCGTAGAGCCGGGCTCCAAGTTGGCCACGGCCCGTGGTCTATCGAAACAGACCTTGACTTCGTCATTGGGTGAGTGTGTTGGAGTTGAAGACACCAACGAGGATGAGTTGTATGATTCCCTGGATTGGCTTTTGAGCCGCCAAGCAGCCATAGAGAAGAAACTGGCGAAACGCCATCTGCAGCAGGGCAGCCTGGTTCTCTACGACTTGACGTCGACTTGGGTAGAAGGTCGGTCGTGCCCTCTGGCGAAGCTCGGTTACTCGAGAGACGGCAAGAAAAACAAGTTGCAGGTCGTGTTCGGCTTACTGTGTGAGCGTGATGGTCGGCCGGTCGGGGTAGAGGTGTTCGAAGGCAACACCGGAGATCCCGCAACACTGGGGAGCCAAATTCGCAAAGTCCGAGAACGTTTTGAGCTTGACAGTATCGTCTTCGTAGGTGACCGAGGGATGATCACCGAAGCCCGGATTCGCGAGGAACTTCGACCGGAGGAAGGTCTCGAGTGGATCAGCTCACTTCGTGCCCCTCAGATTCAGCGACTTGCAAAAGACGGAATGCTGCAGCCTTCTCTGTTCGATGAACTCGACCTAGCGGAGATCCATCATCCTAGCTTCCCTGGTGAGCGACTCATCGCCTGCCGCAACCCTCTTCTTGCTACCGAGCGGGCGCGGAAGCGAGAAGAGATGCTTGTGTCGACGGAGTCAAAGCTAGAAGTGATTAGCAAAGCGACGAAGCGAGACCAACGTCCTTTGCGAGGCAAAGATACCATCGGCATACGATTGGGTCGAGTGTTCGCTCGGAGCAAGATGGGCAAGCACTTTCGCTACACCATTACGGACGACGGCTTCGACTTCGAGCGCGACAACGAAAACATCGAGCGTGAGGCGGCCCTCGACAGCATCTATATCATCCGAACAAGCCTCACCGAAGAGGCCATCTCCGCAGACGAAGCTGTCAGGACCTACAAAGGCTTGGCAGTCGTTGAACGCGCTTTTCGTTGCTGCAAAACCGTGGATTTGAAAGTACGGCCCATCTATCACTACAACGCTGAGCGAGTTCGAGCTCACATCTTTCTTTGCATGCTCGCCTACTACGTGGAATGGCACATGCGAAAAGCCCTCGTCCCGATCTTGTTTGACGACGACGACCCTGACGGTGCCCATGCCAAACGCTCATCCATCGTCAGCCCAGCAACGCCTTCAGACTCCGCCCAGGCAAAGGCTTCTACCAAGAAGACTCCCGACGGGTTGCCCGTCCACAGTTTCAGAACGCTTCTTTCTGATCTTGCTACGGTCACGAAAAATCAGGTCGAAAACGAAGCCCGCGGCCTGTCCTTCGTCAGCATCACTCGCCCCACACCCTTGCAGCACAAAGCATTCAACCTGCTCGAAATCAACCCCCGCACGATGTAAGCAGTACACACACCTCTCTTCAAAAACAAAGCCAATGATGCCCACACTTACGCTTGTTCATCCGTGGAAGGTCCGACTAAGGGCGAGTAACGGAAACCACATCAGCCCTTGGAGATGAAAATGACCGGCTACGCAAGAATCATTTTTTTCCTGGCCCTATTGTTTCTTCCTGGTTGTGAAGCGGACAGCCCATTCCCGGGCGGTCGCCCGCCTGGACCCGAGACGCGCTTTCCTTCCAACAGTTTCAACGACCCCTGTGCCTTCGCACTTACGCCGCACAGCGGAGAGGACGGCGTGGATCTGGAGATCGTTCGGTTCCAAACTTCGACGACAACGTCCTTTACGAGATCCATGTCGCCTTGGGCGACGATCGCGCCGCGGGACGAAAGACCCTGAGATACCAGTTCTCGTTCGACACCAAGTTCAAGAACGAGAACACCATCCTCCTGTCCTACCTGGGCGTGATCAACGTCGTCGACGACGACGCCCAGAACCTGACTCAAACCTACACGGTCTGGGAGCTGGATCACCGCACCGGCGACCGTCGTAAGCTCGGCATGCGGTTGCTCGTTCCGCCGAACAACCAGGGAATCGCCACGCCTTTCTACAATCAGGGTAACAACGGCGAGAACCCCGCCAAGGATGGAGTGGCGCCAGGGGAAATGCTGGACGCGTACACCGCACAAACCGTGCACGCGCTTTCGGACGACTTCCGCGTGTTCGCGGGCCAGCGAGACGATGGCTTCTACGCCGACATTCAGGCCGTATTCGATCTGCTGCAGCTGCGGAGTCCCGCTCAGGACGCCCAGGGAGGCTTCAACGTGCACACCATCGCGCTGGACATCCCCATCGATGTGCTGGGTGGCGACATGCAAATCGTGGGCGTCTATGCGACGACGAGCCGCCGGCAATTCTCCGTTCTCAGCACCAAGAAAGACCCCAGGCTGAAGGGTGACTTCGTCCAGGTCGGCCGCCAGGGCAATCCGCTCTTCAACGAAGCGTTCGTCGCGATCGCCGACAAGGATCGTTACAGCCGAACCAGCCCCACCGTTGACGAACAACTATTCGGCCATACGCCTTGAACCCGGAGCTCGCCGCGTTACTCAACGCGCTCGTCATCCCAGGTTCGGGTCTCGAACCGGCCATCAAAACCGGCCGCACCGACCTGGCGGGGATCTTCATCCCAGATCTGATCAAGGTGGATCTCTCCACCATGCCGACACGGCTCGCCGGAGGCGGCCCGGCTAATCCAGATGACACAGGTTTCTCGCGGCTGAGTATCTTCGGCGGTGACACCCCGTATGGTGCAGATATTGAGCTCCGGCGGCCACCCGCCGTGCCATCACTCCACGCTCTGGGCCGTCCAACGCGCGCTCGAGGCGTCGCGGTCAACCTCTTCCCCGCGCAAGTACACCGCGGAAACTCGCCGCGTGTTGGTGATGTCGTCGAGCGGGTTCGCCTCGAGCACGACGAAGTCCGCGCTCTTGCCCACTTCGACCGTACCGATCTCGGCCAGGCCCGCCAGGTCGGCTGCGTTGCGCGTGGCGGCGACGAGCACCTGCCCGGGTGTCATCCCGGCCGCGACCATATCCTCCATCTCGACGTGTGGGGCCCAGGGCCTGTTGCCGTCGGTACCGAAAGCGATCCGCATGCCCTCCTCGCTGAGCCGTGCCAGATTGCGTGCCTGGATGGCGAACGCCGCCTGGGCCTCCGGCCGCTCGGTAGCCGCGGCCTGCAGCTCCGCCAGCTCGGCGAGATCCTCGGGCGGCATCGAGCCGCTCAACCAATCGAGGTCCGTGGGTACGCCGCGATTGGGTAAGTTCGGCACCAGCACCACATTCGGGCGCTCTTTGACGAGCTCCACGAACTCGTCGTCGACGTCCTGGTCGCGGACACCGTGCGCGAACGCATCGATGCCCGCGCGCAGGAGTCCTTTCGCGTCCTCGAGGGCGAAGATATGGGCGGTGACGCGCAGGCCATTCTGGTGCGCCTCGTCGATGATCGCGCCGTACAGCTCAGGGCTCAGCTTCTCGTACTGCCCGCTCCGGTCGTCGACCCAGATCTTAATAATGTTGACGTCGCGGGCCGCTTCGTCGCGAACGGCCTGCCGAGCTTCTTCCTCGGTAGTGACCCAGTGGGGCACCTCCGAGCGCCCTGGCTCGGGCGATGTGATTCCGCGCCCGGCGGCCCGGTAGCGCGCCGCGCCCGGGATGACCTCGTCGCGCACCTCGAGCGGCGCGCCCTCGCTATCCAACCCCAAGCTCATGGCGGCCCCAACCCCGTGATACGCGCGACGCTCGAGATCCTCGATGAGCGCCTCACGCGTGGCGCCAAGGTGCGTGTGCGCATCGACGATGGCAGGGATCACGGTCATGCCGGTCAGATCCACCCGTGTCGCGCCCGCGGGCACGTCCATCACGCCGGCCGCGCCGACCGCCAGGAACTGGCCGTTGTCGACGGCGAACGTGGCGTTCTCGATGACCTGCCCGTCCCCCACGATGAGCCGCGCCCCCTCGTACACCGTGACGGTCTCCGATTCTTCGGCCGCCTGTTCGGGGGCGGGGCCCGAGCAGGATGACATCGCCAACAGGGTCAGCAGCAGCCCGGCGGCGACGCCCGGGGAGTGCCATTCGGTCTTCAGTCGGTGCATCAGATCCTCCTAACAAGCTACTAGTCCCGGCATCTTACCCCCAATGGCCCGCAGCTGGGGAGTCGCACTGCGGAGGCGAGCGGATCTTTCCGACAAGTGGCCTGGATCCGGCGATCGCGCCCTTCTCGCGGGGAGGGGCGGGCGACGATGGACCAGCGACCATGGGGTGGCGTGTACGTGATCGAGCACATTTCAACGGAGCATATCGGACGCGGTTACGACGAGAGGACCGTTTTTCGGTCTCGAGACGCCGCGAGCTAACTCAGGAACGAAAAGCGCCCGAACAACTGTGTGTTTCCCGAATCGATCCGTGAGCGCCGGCGCGTCTCGTTGAGCGAGCTTACGGCGTTCGCTATCGAGCGATCGCTCGGACCAAGAACGTCCGCTCCATTTGACTTCTCCGAGGAGCAAGCGTTCTCCGTCGAGAGATTCACTCACGAGATCCCACTCGGGCGCGCTCGCCCGCCACCATCGTGAAGCCGGTTCCCACGGTCCCCGTTTGCCCAACGGTGTGCTCCGTCCCACGAGGGGCAAGCGCTGCCGACAGAGGTCTTCCCAGCCCGCGGCGGCTAGATGGCTCCAGTACCGGTCGAGCAGTTTCCGGCGATCGGCGCGCGAGCTCGAGGCGAGTCGACCGCGATGCGGTGCCACGACCCGGAACCAAAGACGGAAAAAAGAGTCGTCGATGCGGTAAAGGCTTCGCCGCGATTTCTTTTCGAGCTCCCCGAACGGCGTTTCCCGCCTGACGAGATTCATAGAGACGAGACGCTCTAGCGGTCGAGAAATCGAAGTCGCAGGCCGTCCGACACGGCCCGCGATCTCCGAAACACGATGAGCGCCCAAACCGATCGCGTCGAGAATGGGTCGCACCTCGAGCGCGGCCGGTGTCTCCTCGATGAGAAGTCGATCGGGCTCTCTATGAAGCGGCCCCAGAGGATCCATGACGAGCCGCTCGACCGCGGACAAAGGATCCTGCGGTCCTTCGACCGCCAACTCCCAATACCAAGGCACACCGCCCCAGGCGGTGAAGTGCTGCACGAGGCGATGCCCGTCCCGTGTATCGAACGCCACTTTCAGAAAGACTGGATCCAAAGGGCGCAATTCCAAAATCTCTCTCGCGCGTCCATAGAGCGGCGCATCGCCGGCCAAGACCAATCCCTGCATCATGCGCTGGCTCGAGCCCGCCACCGTGACGACAAGCTTCGCGTCACGCGCTTCGTGATCGACAAAACGCTGCAGCACACTCGGAAATTCTGGGGACGCGAGCACGAGATAAGGAAGCTCGTCAAACACAACAGGCCCGCGCCAATTCGCCCGCTTGGCCTCGCTCGCCAGGCGCGCGAGAAGCACTCGCCAATCTCGGTAGTCGACATCGGCGAATCCGGGGAGCCTAGCGCTAACCGCTTCGGCGAAATACCGTCTTTGAATGTCCGCCGAGGAAAGGTCCGCGACGGCGTAGAGTCCGTCGTGCTTTTTGACCCATTCCAGCAGCATGCGTGTTTTGCCGAAACGGCGGCGGCCGTAGACGACCGCGAGGACGAACTCGCTTCTTTTAGCAAGCCGGTCGAGACGGGTCATTTCCTCGGCCCGATTGATGAACTTCATTATGCATCCAAGCATAATGCGCACATGCATAAAACACAAGTACGCTATCTCATTCGTGGGGTGGGGCGGCCGCCAAGCTCGCGTGGCAGAGGCGTCTCGACTTTTCGCCGAGCACCGCGAGTAGAACTAGAACCGGAAGAGACGCGTGAGCTTGAAGACGACGCTGCGGTTCTCGAGGCCCGGGTAACCGGGAGTCAAGGTGTCGCGCCCGTCGCTATAGACGACGAAGAGGTCGCTTCCCGGTTTGTACTCCCAGCGGAAACGAACGTTCGTCGAAAGGCTGTTCGCTTCGGAGTTGTATTGAACCAGCGCGCCCACGAAGCTTCGTGGCGACATGGTGTAGGTCGCACGAAGTCGAATGAGATTCGTCGTGAAGGACCCTTCGGCGAGATCGATCCAGTTCAATGACAGGTTTGGCTCGAGAGAGAAACGTGATGAAACGTCGATGCGGCCGCGCCAGGTGACCTCGGTTCTCGTTCCGCTGAAAAAGCTTCCCACCTCGGCTCCCACCCAGCGGGACACGGGGCGGTGGCTGCTGAAATAGACTCCGGCCCGAAGCCGATCGAAATTGTACCCGCCGACCGGGATCGTCACCCCGTCGCTAATCTCGAAGGGCTCGAAGAGAAACTCGAAGCTCCGCTCGTAGGTGATCCTTGAAAAGTCGCCGCTCTCGAAGCGGGTGTGCGCCTCGAGCTCGAACTGCTTCGTTTCGACGTCGCCGGCCGTCGTCTCGAGGTAGTTGTACTTTGCCTCGAACTCGAACTGGCGCACGGCGGCGATGCCTCGCGGCCGTGGACCATAGCGAAGCGATCCGGCCGTCTTGCGGATATCGTCGCGACGGACGAACCCGATCTCGGGATTGAAGTTCGGACCGATCAAGACGTGTTCCGCGTCGAAGCCGTATCGATCGTTCCGATAGCGAACGGAAGCACGATAGCTCGTGTCACCTGCCACCACGTTCGGTGTGTCCGTACGCGCGTAGAAGGCGTTGAAGTTGAGGTTCTCGTAGAAGGTGAAATTTCCGTCGAGCCCGTAGGCGGCATTGGACCCTGTTCCGTCGAGGTTCTCGTTTCGGTAAGTTCCGATGAAGCCGATGGTGCTTCGCCTGAGCACGTCCCGCTTGATCCGCACGACGGAGAAGTTCGTCTGCGGAATCCCCGCCTCGTCGACGGACCGCGTCGAGATGTTCAGGAGCCCGAGGCTGAAGGGACCGGCTCTACCGGTGAGTCGACCACCAGTAAGGATGGGGACCGCGCTGCTCCCGCTCAGACCGATGCGCCGACTGAAAAATAGGATCGGCGCGTCTGACTGGCCGCCACCAAAGCCACCAGAGCCGCCTCCGCGCCGACCGGATTGGCGGCCGCCAAAGTTGAAGATGCCCTGGCCTTCGAGGAAGAACTCGCGCTTCTCGGGGAAGAACAGACCGAACCGCGTGAGGTTCACTTGTGACTCGTCGTCCTCCACCTGGGCGAAGTCCGTGTTGTAGGTGACATCAGCCACGAGGCTCTTGGTCACCCCGTACTTGACGTCGAAGCCGAGGTCCGCGTCACCCTGGTTCTCGAAAGGAACATCCGCCCCCAAGTTGGTCGATGCGGACGCCGTCACGTACGGCTTGACTTCGAGGTTCATCGCGCGCGCGGGCGGCTCGATGCCGACCAGGGTGGCCGCCACGGACAGCTTCTTGATCCCCTCGCGATTGAAGGCCGCCGGCATGGGGGTCAAGTAACTTCGCTCGTTCTTCCATTTAATGTTGCGCCGGAAGTTGATGCCCCAGATCTGCGTGATGCCGGTACGATAGCGGAGCGACTTGAAGGGGATCGCCATCTCGACCGTCCAGCCCTCGGCGAAGCGGCCCGATTTGACATACCAGATCGTGTTCCAGTCGCTGTTCGTATTGCGCTCGTCTGTGACCTGGGCGTCGTAGAGCGCCCCGAGGGGATTTGTCTGGAAGAGAAAACCGTTTCGGCGATCGTAGAACGTGTCCAGGACGACGGAGAAGCTAGAGCTGCTGAACTCGATGTTCCGGTTGTCGCGCCGCATCTCGTTGGCAATGATTCGTTCCGGGTGCGAGTCCCAGAGCCGCGCGGAAAAATAGACGTTCGACTCGTCGTAGAAGACCCACAGCTCGGTCTCCTCGGTCGCAGGCCGCCCTTCGAAAGGTTCCTGCTGAATGAAACCCGAAATGGCCGGGGTCGTCGTATAGGCGCGTTCTTCGAGGCGCCCATCGATGTCGAGCGGTTCGTCCAAGCGAACCGCGCGCAGCGTGGCTCGCCCTCCCTCGTCGCGCGTCAGGACCTCCGGATCCTCCGGCGCCGGAGGCCCGTCGATCAGTAGATTGAGCTCGTCGGCGCTGAGATTCCCGTCCTTTGGCGCCGCGAAAGTCACGGGGCTCGCCAGGAGGAGAGTAGAAGTCACTACTAGGGTGAGGCGGTGTGTCGTCAGCCAGGTTGACATCTGGACGTGCTCGCGGCCTACAGTAACACTCTACGCCCGCGGCCGCACCAGCCATCCTCCGTCCGGGGTCCTAACTGTTCCCCATGCGGAGCGCTTCGTTCGGTCAATCGAAGAGGAGTCTCAATCGCTTAATCTTGTTCGATATCGAGAAGCTCAGTCGAAGCGATTACTGGAGTCAAGAGCGATTCGTGCACCAAAGCCTTCTGGAGAGGCTTTTTGCACCGCCGATCTCACGATCCGGAACGGCGCCGCCCGAGAAGACTACGGGAATGAACCAGGCCCATTTTCGGGGGACATCGCCGGGTTCCGAGCAGCAAACCCGGCGTGATCACGGCGACCGTCCACCAATGGACGGGCCAATCGCCCTCGATGGACATCATGGAACGCGCACGGCGCTGGGAAGCGCGGGAAGACGATGCTTATGTGAGCGTCTTACGAGCACGTGGATTTGGACGAGCTCTATCCGTACGGAGTACCGGCCCATCGCAGATAGGGCGTCGCTCAGCTCGCTCTCGTCGCGAACCCGGCCGGGAGCGCGACTTCGAGTAGCTCGAGATCATCGGTGCATTCCGCGAACGCTGTGCTCATCGATGCAGGCACCACGAACGCATCGCCTGCGGAGACGCGTTCGTCGTTGCCGTCGCCGCGCCGGAGGGTCATCCCGCCCTCGAGCACGAACGTGAAGAGGAACTCCGCGTCGTGGCGGACGAGCTCGCCCGAGGGCTTACCCGAAAGACGCGCCACGCGGACGCCGGCAAGGCCGTTGGTCGCGGCAGAAATTCCGATATCTCGAGACTCGAAGCCTTCGATACGGAAGGGCGTCCACGTCGCCTTTGCGGCTTCATGGCAGACCCAGCGCTGCCCGCTGAAATCGCGCTCCGGGTCGTTCGTCGGCTTCGGGAGCTCCATCTGGTGATCCGCGAAGGTTTCATGCTCGGCGGGGTGGCCGATCTCGATCACTTCGAACCCGCCCGACGTTTCGAGCACGCGATGCCGGATGAACGGTGGCTGCAGCACGCAATCGCCCGCCTGCATCACGAACGCGGGCCCCTGGTCTTCGTAGAGGACACGGACCCATCCCTTGTACACGTAGATCATCTGAAAGCGGATCTTGTGGAAATGCACGTAGTCCGGGACCAGACCGGCGTCCGGGATTTGGATGTGAGAAGCGATGAAGGCGCCACCGAGCCGATCAGGGATCAGGTCGCGGTAGCGCATGCCGGCGCGGCCCGTGCGAAAGAAGGCTTCGTCGTCGTTGCGACTCAAGACGAACGACGATTTCGTGGCTGGTACGACGAGCGGTGGATTGGCGTCGACGAGCTCGATGCGGGTCCCGTTCGGCGCCGTGAGCTCGGCGGCGCTGTCGGCGACCTTGGACGGGTCGTCGCACAGAAGGCGGAGCATGCCAGGCGCGCCGTCGCCTCCGCGCGCCAGCTCGAGACGCACGCCATATCCCGAGATCACCGCTACCGACGGATCGTCGGCGGGGTGAATCGTCTCCACGCGAAAGCCCAGCCAGTCGGTAAAAAAGGCAAGTGTGGCGTCCAGGTCCTTGCAGGGCAATACGATCTGTGCGGCTTCGAATGTTGTCGTAGTCATAGGCTCCTGTGCGTCCTGCGCGAAGCCAAGCGTAAGGCTTAGCGGCGGTCTTCCGCAACCACCGATGATTGTGCAAGAATCGAATCTAGCGGAGGAGAACCGCCATGAGCAAACGATATGTCACCCTCGACACCTCCAAGGGGGCGCCGGCCGGCCGCCCTGTCAAAGCGTGGATCCGCGGCGTGCCCTTGGATCCGAAAGCGAAGGAGCAGCTCCTGCGAACGTCGCAGCTGCCGTTCATCCATCGCTGGATCGCGGCAATGCCTGACGTGCACTGGGGACTGGGCGCAACGATCGGAAGCGTCATCCCGACGAAAAGACCATCATCCCCGCGGCCGTGGGTGTCGATATCGGCTGTGGCATGGCGGCCATGCACACGAGCCTCACGGCCTCGGACCTGCCGGATAATCTCGCGCCGCTGCGCAGCGCGATCGAGAAAGCGGTCCCACATGGCCGCTCGCATCACGGTGGCCGGCGCGACCGCGGCGCGTTCGGCACCGTTCCGAAGCGGAACGTCGAGGCATGGGAGGGTCTCCGTGAAGGCTACGAGCGCGTCGTCGCAAAGTATCCGAAGCTCGACCACAACAATCCGCCGGTGAACCAGCTCGCCACGCTCGGTTCGGGAAACCACTTCATCGAGATCTGCTTGGATGAAGACGACGACGTTTGGTTCATGCTGCATTCGGGATCCCGCGGTGTCGGAAACCGAACGGGCATGCACTTCATTCAGCTCGCACAAAAGGACATGGGGCGACATCTGCAGAATCTTCCCGACAAAGACCTCGCTTATTTCGAGGAGGGGAGCGAGCATTTCGACGACTATTGGTTCGCGGTCGACTGGGCGCAGCTTTACGCCGCGACGAATCGACGGCTCATGATGGAGGCGGTCACTGAAGCGGTGCGCGACACGAAGCTCGTGCCGGCTTTTCGTGCGAAAGAGCAAGTCGTGAACTGCCATCACAACTACGTGGCGCGCGAGCGTCACTACGGGGACGATGTCCTGGTGACCCGCAAGGGTGCGGTCCGAGCCGGGATCGGCGATCTAGGGATCATCCCTGGCAGCATGGGCGCGCGCTCTTTTATCTTCCGCGGCAAGGGAAACCCAGAGAGCTTCGAGTCGTGCAGCCACGGCGCTGGCCGGGTCATGTCGCGAACCGCGGCCAAGAAGACGTTCACGCTCGACGATCACGTCAAAGCGACCCAGGGCGTCGAGTGCCGCAAGGACGCGGGCGTCATCGACGAGACGCCGGCGGCGTACAAGGACATCGACGCGGTGATGGAAGCGCAGAGCGATCTCGTCGAGATCGTCCATCGGCTGAAGCAGATCGTTTGCGTGAAGGGCTGAACGAACCGTTAGAGAAGCAAGGCGGAGGCCGCCCGGTAGGTGATGAAGCTCGCCAGATAGGCGAGAGCGAACATGTAGCTGAAAGCGAAGGCCGGCCACTTCCACGAGCCGGTCTCTTTCCTCATGATGACGATCGTGGACGTGCATTGGAGCGCGAACACGAAGAACACGAGAAGCGACAATGCGACCGCGATGTTGAACACGGGCTCCCCTGTTTCGGGGTTGATGTCGCTTCGAAGCGCGCCGCGTAAGCCGTCGAAATCGTCTGGATCCCCCACGGCGTAGATCTGAGCGAGTGTCGCGACGATCACTTCGCGCGCCGCCAGGCTCGCGATGAGGCCGACACCAATCTTCCAATCGTAGCCGAGAGGCTCGATCGCGGGCTCGATGGCGTGGCCGATATGTCCGGCGACGCTGACCTCGAGCTGCGCTAGAGCTTGCGCCTCGGCCGTCATCCCGGCGCCGGCATCCGCGCGCGGAAAGTTGAGAAGTGCCCAGACGACGACGGACGCGGTAAAGATGATGGTCCCCGCCCGTCTGATGAAGGCGCGCGCGCTATGCGCGACTTGCATGGCCAAAAGCTTCAACGTCGGCATTCGGTAAGGAGGAAGCTCCATGTAAAACGTAGCGATGTTGCCGCGCACGACGGTGGCCTTGAGAACGGCCGCCGCGGCGAGCGCCGTGATGGCGCCGAGAAGATAGAGCGCGAACATCACGAGGCCTTGCACGCCGATAAAGCCGCCGATGGTTGCTGCAGGGATGAAAGCCGCGATGAGAAGCGTGTAGACCGGAAGCCGCGCCGAGCACGTTACGAAAGGCGCCACGAGGATCGTTGCGAGACGGTCTCGAGGCGAGGGGATCGTGCGCGCTGCCATGATCCCCGGAACCGCGCAAGCCGAGCAGGAGAGCAGCACGACGAAGGAGCGGCCTTGGAGGCCCACCCACCCCATGATCCGGTCAACGACGAAAGCGGCCCGCGCCATGTAACCCACGTCTTCGAGAAAGTGGATGAGCGTAAACAGGATGATGATCTGCGGCAGGAAAACGAGGACGGAGCCGACTCCAGCGACGATGCCGTCCGCCCAAAGATCGGTCAGAAGGCCCTCCGGCAGCACGGTGCGGGAGAGCCGCCCCACTTCACCGAAGAAAGCTTCGATCCCGTCCATCGCGGGGACGGCCCAGGTGAAGATGCTCTGGAAGACGAGCACCATGACGGCCACGAAGACGAGGACGCCGACGAACGGATGGAGCAGCCAGCGATCGATGCGGTCGCTTCGGGTGTCGGCCTTGATCTTCGTCGCGCCAATGTCGGCGCAGACTTTGTCGACCCACGCATAGCGAGCCTCGGGCTCTTCACTTCGTGGAAACGTCTTTGGGTGCGACCAATCTTCCGGCTTTTCGAGCGCGCGGAAGACCGCGTCAATCCCCACACCGCGGTGACCGACGACGGGAAAGACGGGGGTCCCGAGCGTCTTGCTCAGCTTGTTGAAGTCGATCTTGCCGCGCCGGGCGCGCATCTCGTCGATCATCGTGACGACGAGCGCGGAAGGAAGCTCGGCGTGCGCTTCGAGCGCTTCGAGCACCATCGCGAGGCTTCGCTGAAGCGTGGTCGCGTCGACGACGATGAGAAGCGCATCCGGCTTGCTGTCGAGCTCGCCCTCGAGCACGCGCTCGACGACTTGCTCGTCGAGGGTCTCGCCCCTCAAGCTGTAGCTCCCCGGCAAATCGAGCACGTTCACAGCGCGCGCGCTCTTCCGCATCGCGCCTTCGCGACGCTCCACGGTGACGCCAGGATAGTTCCCGACTTTGGCGCGCGCGCCCGTCAAGGCATTGAAGACGGTGGTTTTTCCCGAGTTGGGCGCTCCGACCAACGCCACGCGTATCGGCGAGACGGGGACGGCCGCGGTGCTCATTCCGGGCTCAGGACATGAAGGGCTCGACGTCGATGGCAGCGATGTCGTTTCGGCGCAAGCAGATACGGTAACCGCGGAGCTCGACCTCGAACGGACCGCCTAGAGGGCCGCGCCGAAGCACGGAAACCGCCGTGCCCTCGACGAACCCGAGCTCCCGGAGGCGCAAAGCGACACCGCCATTCTTGTGAGCGAGGATCCGTCCCCGAAACCCGGGAGACTGGTCGGCCAGGGACACGGAGGCGGCGGGCTTCGGATCGTAAGTCGTGCTCATAAGATAAACATGAAACCCAATTTCATAATCATAATGTACCGCGACCGGGTGCCCGTGTCAACGCCGTCCTTCGAACATTTAGATGCAAGCCCACGGGTCAGACACCGCGCCATTCGCTGTTGATCAGGCAGCCGTTCTTTGATCGTAGGGCCAGGAATGTCCGTTGAGAGGAAAACCCCACGGGTGTACGATGGCACGGATGCGCGGATTGAACTTCAGCGAGCAGAGAAACGGAGAGGAATAGAAGGGGAAGCGTGAACCTGAAACACATGAAGGAGATCAAGATATGCGTGGCATGAGCCTCGTTTTGGCGTCCTGTTTCATGGCCGGAGCGGTTCCTGCTCAAGAGCGTGTGGAGTTCGAGCCTTCGGTCGGCTATCCGACGTTCGCGGTGAGAGATCCAGTCCTCAGGATCAACCCCGGCACGATTCTCGTTTCGAACACGATGCACGGTGGCTACTACACCGAGGAAGGCGGTGCATTCCCCGGCGAGGTCGGTCCAATCTACGTCGAGGGCGCGACGACGGACGACACGCTTGTCGTCGAAGTGCTCAAAGTGCAGCCGAACTACCGCACGGCTGTATCGAACGTGTCCTCCAATTTCGGCGGGCTCGCGACGGACAACAGAGTGAGGCTCCTGAACGATCCGATTCTTTCACGGCGCTACGTCTGGAAGCTCGACCACGCGAAGATGACGGGAAAGACCGAGCTTCCCGAAAGCCGCATGGGCGAGATCGAGATCGACCTGCAGCCGATGCTCGGGCGCGTCGCGGTGGCGCCTCGGGGCGAAGAGGCCTTCGGCGGGCTCTGGCCGGGTGACTTCGGCGGCAACATGGATGCACCCGAAGTCCGCGAAGGGACGACGGTTTATCTGCCTATCTTTCACGATGGCGCCTACGTCTACTTCGGCGACGGCCACGCTCGGCAAGGCGAGGGCGAGGTGGCGGGAACCGGGCTCGAGACGAGCATGGATGTCGAGCTCCGCATCGATGTGATCAAGGGCAAAACCATTGACTGGCCGCGACTCGAAGACGACGATTACATCATGGTGGCGGGAAGCGCGCGCCCCCTCATCGACGCGTTCCGCCTGGCCCACGTAGAGCTCATCGAATGGCTCGTGGACGACTACGGCTTCGACAAGATCGACGCCTACGCGCTTGTCGGCCAGCTCGCGGAGAATACAGTGGCGAACATCGTCGATCCCATTTACACGGTGGTAGCGAAGTTCCCGAAGCGTTATCTGCCGGAGTAAGAAGCTGGTGCCCGAACTGCACGTCTATCATCGTCAGGCGTTTGAAGTAGTGAATGGGAGTAGGTCCAGCCCTTCCCTTGCACCTCTCCAACTCGTTTTCCTACTGGAGTGTGCGCCTAGAAGCCTGCCCCACTCGCGGGAACCGCATGTCGTGGACCCGTGGCAAGCGCAAACGAAGCTCGACGACCTTCCCGTCACTGTCCCGCCGAAAGCGGATGAACCCGAGCCGCGCGGCGTCGAAAGCGTCCCGATACACTGGCGATAGTACGAAGCTGCGGTCCGGCCGGCGACGCACGACCAGGGCACCGTCTTCCAAGACGGCTTCGAGAGTTGTCTCAGCGTCGTTGCTGTGGTACTCGCCTTCGTAGGCACGTAGCTCCTCTTCGCTCGGTTTGAGCTCGTCCACCGGCTCATACGTGCCGTCCTCGTACTCACCGGACCGCACCTGAATTCTGGGCCGCTTCCGACCCACGCTCTCGAAAACAAAGCGTTGGTCGGAGGAGCCTACTCGAAAATCGCTCTGCGACAGCGGGACCAGGGGGATTCGCCCATCCATTTGGAGCCCGCCGTCCGAAAGCGCGAGCCGCATCGGAACGCCCGTCTCGGTTTCGCGATAGAGCCCTTGCATTGCCGACAACGCTGCGGACTCCACAGTGATGCCGCGGCATCCGAGGTTGCGGCCTTGAGCGCAGCGTCTTCGGGAAGTCCGTGGGCCTTCGCCATGAGAGCCTCCATGACGACCGATCGACCGGTGCCGAAACCCGCGGTGCTGAGAGCAATGCGTGCGCCGGCTCGGTGGAGCGAAGCCGCGTTGGCCGGTGTGTGCGCGAACGTCTCGAACGAGCCGCCACCACCGATCCCGATGATCGCCGGGCCGACGACGACGGAAACGTTCGCCTCGGCGATCGCCTCGGCGACCTCGTGACCACCGGCGGCGGAATCGAGGACGAGGGTCAAGTCGAATTCCTCGGCGAGTCGAAGCGCGGTGAGAATATCGTCGGGCGTATTCACCAGAACGCGAAAAGGCAGCTCTCCAGTAAGCAGCTGGACGAAGGTGCGACCCTCGTCGCCGGCGAGCGCGTCTTCCTGAGCTCGGATGAATGTCTGTCTGAGGATCGCGACCATCCCCTGGCGCGTCGTGGGCGCCTCGAACGCGTTCAACGCCGTCTCGCCGAAAGACGCACTCACGGCGGCCGCTTCCCGAACAACAGCTCCCGTCAGCTTGATGACAGCTCCGATTCCCCCGACGAGGTTCTGATTACCGGGGCTGACATACGTTGTCGTCACACCCGACTGAAGCCACTTAGAAGCGCCCAGGTTACCCAGAGACTCCTGAAGCGAATCCATCATGCGCCGAGAGGCGGCCATCAAGCGGTCGCGATCCCAAAGTGCTCTCTGTCGCTCGGCAGCTCCCGCGGTGCCGGATCCCGCGGTGGAGCCAAACCCGACATGCGAGTAAGCGTCGATGAAACCGGGGGTTGCGTACAAACCTTCGGCCTCGATGATGTCCGATCCGCCGGGCGGCGCAACGTCAGCGCCCACCGCGACGATTTTCCCGCCCTCGAACACGATGGTACCGCCCTCGATGGTGTCGCCCGCCCCTGTGAGAACCGTAGCACCGCGAATCGCGACGGGCGTGTCCTGACCCAAGCAGTTGTTTCTCCCCGTTGCCGGGATATTGAGCTGCTTGAATCCCATGTGCGAGTGGCTCTCGACGAGCCAGGGAATGACGGAACGCCCACCGATGTCGAGCACACGGACGTCGCGAGGTATCGACAGGCCGACACCTATCGCCGCGATCTGGCCGTCGCGAACGAGCAGGATACCGTTCTCAATGGGGGCTCCCGATACCGGGTAAAGGTGAGCGTTGACGACAGCGAGAACGTCACCGTCCGGTGCGGCGGGTGGTGCACAGGCGAAACCCGACACGAGCGCGCTGACGACGAGTGTAAAAGAGACTCGTTCTGTCATGAGTGCCTCCGATGTTTCGGTAGACATATATCATCTCGCCGGGCTTTCTCGTCGCGGTCGTTGGCGTGTACTCGCCCTTCGCGACGAGGCGGATTGCCCGTGCCGCGCGCTCGCCTTGAATGTAGCCATCGTAATGGGGGTAGCGTTTGGTCACGAAAGCGAAATTCGCCCAGTGCAAGAACTCCTCGTCCTCGTTCCCGTGTAGATCGAACGAGCCGGCCATCGGCACGTCGGGACCGACGACTTCGCGGAACCGCCGTGCTATCTCCGCTTCGGGTCTCGGGACGTCGCGCACCGCCATCGCGCCATGGAGCGCGAGATAAACACCGTCGACCGGCATAGCCGCCTCGAGCTCACGGATCATCTGATCTAGGAAGTGGTCGAACGTCTCTTTCGTGCTCCAACTCCGCGAAGAGCCGCCGAAAACACTGATCGGAGACGTCAGCGGTACGAGCTCCACGTCGCCGAGCTCGGGGGCCCGCTTCGTGAAGCCGTGGATATAGGTGCCGGAATCGAGAAGCGCTTCGCCCGTGAGAGGCTCGCTGTACTTCATCCAGTCCGCGATCTCCGTATCACCGCCTGGGCAGAACGTACACGTTTCGTGCTGGAACTTCGCCACCGCGAACCTCAGCTTGGGCGTGGGCGTGGGTGTATCAGTGCCCGGCGTTTGGACGCAGGCCCATCCGAAAAATGCGGTAAATGGTTCGCATCTATAGCTCCTTGAAAGCTCGTGTCACGGAAGCGCCTCCGGCGGTACGTCGGTCGAGGGACTCGGCTCGTGCGGCACAGCTCTCAGTGCAGTGAAGTCCCGGCTTGCCCGGATGAAAAGGGCTTTGGTCTCTTTCAGCGCGGCATGCGTTCTTTTAGCATCGACAGACCCGTCCGGCTAGTAACTATTAATGATGATCCGCTTGGTGGTATGCTACGCTGGCTGTAGCGTAGGGATGAAACGCCAGGGCTGAGGGGCCCCTCGCATTGGGGTCTGTGACTAGCGGCCCGTAAAGTGAGGCAATTAATGAAGTTCATGGCGGCAAGGCTGGGCGCCGCAACATTCTTTGTGGCTCTGGCTTCGAGCGTCGCTGCGTCGCCGACCGAAAGCACAGAAGCCGCCCAGGCTCTGCTCGAAGACACGTGTCTGATCTGTCACAACGACGTGACGCTCCTCGGCAACATGTCCCTCGATGCGTTCAACGTGTCCGCGGCCGAGAAGACTCAAGAGCTGGCCGAAAAAGTCATCCGCAAGCTCCGAGCCGGCATGATGCCGCCCGCGGGCATGCCGCGGCCGAGTGAAGAGAGCCTGCAGGCGCTCGCTGTCGAGCTCGAGACGCGGCTCGACCAAGTGGCGTCTCTAAACCCGAACCCCGGACGGCGTACGTTCCAGCGCCTCAACCGCGCCGAGTACAGCGCCTCGATAAAAGCGCTTCTCGATCTCGACATCGACGCGGGCGCCTATCTTCCGCTCGACACGAAGAGCGCCAACTTCGACAACATCGCCGACGTGCAGCTCTTGTCCGCAACTTTGATGGAAGGCTACCTGCGAGCGGCCAGCGAAGTCAGCCGTCTCGCAGTCGGCGACGCCATGGCCTCGCCGAGAGAAACCACGTACAAAGTCACGCGCTGGGTCTCTCAAACGGAGCAAGTCGAAGGCGCTCCCTACGGAACAAGAGGCGGCGCCTCCGTCATCCATAACTTCCCCGCCGATGGTGAGTATCGTTTTCGCGTCTCGTTCCACCACGAAACGACGGGCGCGCTTCACGGGAGCGGCCGCGCCGCGCTGCACACGGTCGACGAGCTCGAGCAAATCGAAGTCTCCATCAACGGCGAGCGCAAAGCGCTCTTCACCATCGATCGCTGGATGCACACTTCCGATCCGGACGGCATGGACATCCGCACGGGGCCGATCTTCGTCGAGTCCGGACCGCAGCGCGTCTCCGCCGCGTTCATCAACAAGGTCGAAGGCCCGCTCCAGGATTTGATGTCCCCCCACGACTGGTCGATTGCCAGCACGAGCATCGCAGACTCCTATGGCTTCACGAGCGTGCCTCACTTGCGCGATTTCGCCATCACCGGCCCGTACAACCCGACAGGCGTCTCAGAGACGCCGAGCCGACAAGAGATCTTCTCGTGCCGCCCGGAAACACCGGACGAAGCGTCCGCCTGCGCCGAAGCGATCGTGGCGCGGTTGGGTGCTCGAGCTTATCGAAGGCCCCTCGCCGACAACGACCTCGCAGCACTCATGGCGCTCTATGAAGTCGGTTCCGAAGACGGGGGCTTCGAGTACGGCGTCCGCACGGCGCTCGAAGGCATGCTCGCGAGCCCGCATTTCGTCTTTCGCTTCGAAGAGCCGTCCGGGACGAGCACATCCGGTGGTGCTTATCGCGTGGCCGATGTCGACCTAGCCTCGCGCTTGTCCTATTTTCTCTGGGGAACGCCCCCGGATGAAGAGCTCATGCGCGTAGCGCGTGAAGGCCGCCTCTCGGAGTCGAACGCCCTGAAGCAGCAAGTGCTACGGATGTTGGCCGACCCGCGCTCGTTCGCGCTCGCCACCCGCTTCGCAGCTCAGTGGCTCCGCTTGTCAGATCTTGAGAAGATGCATCCGAACGTGCGAACCTATCCCGACTATCACGACCGGCTCAAGCGGTCGATGTATCGCGAGACCGAGCTTTTCTTCGACAGCCTCGTGCGCGAGGACCGCAGCGTGCTCGAGCTATTGAGCGCGGATTACACGTTCGTCGACGAGCGGCTCGCCAAGCACTACGGCATCGAGAACGTCCTCGGCAATGAATTCCGACGCGTCGCCTATCCGGACGAAGATCGCCGCGGCATTTTGGGCCACGGCAGTGTGTTGACCTTGACGTCCCACGCGAGCCGCACCTCTCCTGTTCTGCGCGGCAAGTGGATCATGGAGGTCCTACTCGGATCGCCGCCGCCACCGCCGCCGCCAAACGTCCCGGAGCTCGAAGAGACCGGCGACGTTGAAGGGGGCCGCCTGCTTTCCGTGCGCGAGCAAATGGAAAAGCACCGGTCGAGCCCGGCGTGCAACTCCTGTCACAGGATGATCGACCCACCCGGTCTCGCGCTCGAGAATTTCGACGCGACGGGCGCCTGGAGAATCAAGGATCGCGGTGTGCCGGTCAACGTCTCCGGTGAGCTCTACGACGGAACGCCACTTGCGGGCCCGAAGGATTTGAGAGAGGCGCTTCTCAATCGGCAGACGTCGTTCGTGCGCACGTTCACGGAAAACCTGATGGCCTATGCTTTGGGTCGGCGCGTCGAGTATTACGACATGCCGTCGATCCGCGTCATCGAGCGCGCGGCGAACGAGAACGGCCAGCGGATGTCTTCTTATATTTTGGGCGTTGTGACGAGTCCCGCGTTCCGTATGAAGTCGGTGGCCTTCGAAGCAGAGACACAAGCCGCTGCCGAAGGATCGCATTAAGCACAAAAGGAGCAGAGACATGGGGATCATTACTGGAAAGCACCTTCAACGCCGGACTTTCCTCCGCGGCATGGGAGCCACTGTGGCGCTTCCTTTCCTCGAGGCGATGGTGCCCGCACACAAAGCGTTTGGTGCGCCAGAGGCCGATCGCACGCGACTCGTCTGCATCGAGATGGTGCACGGCGCCGCGGGCAGCACCAAGTGGGGCTCGACACAGCACCTATGGTCCCCCGCCGCGGAAGGCCGCGACTTCGATCTCGGTCCGACGGCCCTGAGCTCTCTCGAGCCGTATCAAAAATATCTGACGGTCGTAAGCGACACCGATCTGCAAAACGCGGAAGCTTTCATCCCCGAGGAGATCGGCGGCGACCACTTTCGCTCGAGCGCCGTCTTTCTCACCCAATCCCATCCCAAGCAGACCGAGAGCTCGGACGTCTTGTCGGGCACGTCGATGGACCAGCTCTACGCCCAGCGCTTCGGCCAGGACACACCCATCCCGTCGATGCAGCTTTGCATCGAGAACGTCGACCAGGCCGGCGGATGCGCCTATGGCTACTCTTGCGTCTACACGGACACGATTAGCTGGAGGTCTCCGACGGAGCCGCTCCCGATGCTCCGAGACCCCAGGCTCGCATTCGACATGGTCTTCGGCGCCGGAGGTACGGCCGAAGAGCGCGCCGCCCGACGACGCTCGAGCCAGAGCATTCTGGATTTCGTGACGGGAGAAGTCTCCGAGCTGAAGGGCACGCTCGACGCTCCCGACCGCCGGCGCGTGGATCGCTATCTCGAGAACATCCGCGAGATCGAGCGACGCATCCAGAAAGTCGTCGAGCGCAATATGAGCGGCGAGATGCGCGAGCTACCCCAAGCGCCCGCGGGCGTTCCCGACTCCTTCGACGAGCACGTGAAGCTCATGTTCGACCTCCAGGCGCTCGCCCTCCAGGCGGACATGACACGCGTGTTCTCGTTCAAGATGGGCCGGGACGCATCGGGCCGCGTCTACCCCGAGAGCGGCGTGGACAAAGGATTCCACCCCGCGTCCCATCACGGCGACAAAGAGGAGAAAATCACGGATTTCTTTCGTATCAACCGCTACCACGTGAGCCTGCTCCCGTACTTTCTGGAGAAGCTCGCGAGCATCGACGAAGCTGGGGAGACGATTCTGGACAAAACGATGGTCCTCTACGGCTCGCCGATGGGCGACCCGAACGTGCACAATCACAAGCGCTGCCCGCTCTTCATCGTCGGCGGCGCGAACGGCAAGCTCGATGGCGGCCTGCACCTCCGCGCCGCGCCGGGAACCCCAATGGCGAACGTGATGCTGAGCCTCCTGCAGAAGCTCGGCTTCGAGGAGATGGAGAGCTTCGGAGACAGCACGGCTCCGTTCTCGCTCTCGGTCTAGAGGAGACGAACGATGCGCATGTGGAAGGCTGGGTTGTATCTCGCAGCACTCTTCTGGGTGGCGACCGCCGGGACGGTCGCGGCTCCCGAAGCCCCTGTCGCCTCTGTCGCTGATGCCGCGATGGGCGGCGACGTCGAGACGCTGCGCGCGCTTCTCGAGCAAGGTTCCGATGTGAACGCGCGCTTCGGCGACGGGATGACGGGCCTCCATTGGGCAGCTCGCAATGGCAACGCGGCGATCGCGGAAGTCTTGATTGGTGCCGGCGCCGATCTCGAAGCGACGACGCGCATTGGAGCGCATACACCGCTCCACGTCGCGAGCGCCGCAGGCCGCGCTCCCGTCGTCAAGCCGCTCCTTCTGGCTGGCGCCAACGCGAACGCTATGACTACCACAGGAGCGACGCCGCTTCACTTCGCCGCCGCCTCCGGTAATGCTCTGGCCGTCGCCGCTTTGGTCGAGCACGAAGCGGACGTGAACGCAGCCGAGCCTCAATGGGGACAGACAGCGCTCATGTTCGCGGCCGCGGCAGGACGGACCCAAGTCGTCGAGGTCTTGCTCGAAGGCGAGGCGGAGCCGTCGATCGCGGCCAAGGTTGTGGATCTCGTCGAGCGGGACGAGCACGACCGGTCTGAGCGCCGCGAGCGCATGAAGCAGATCGCCGAGCTCCGGGCGGCAAAAATGAAGAACGTGCCGAAAGACGGTAGCGCGCCGAGCGAACCGGAACCCGAGCCCGAAGACCGAGACGAGGCGCTGCGGCGCGGTGGCGAGCCGGTGCCCCTCGACTACGCCGATCTTGTCGCGGCCCATGGCGGCCTCACCCCTCTTCTTCTCGCCGCGCGCGAAGGTCATGTCGGCGCCACCCTCGCACTCATCCAGGGCACGGCCGACATCAATCAAGTGAGCGCCGCCGACAACACGAGCCCGATGCTCATCGCGATGCTCAACGGACATTTCGACCTCGCCATGCAGCTTTTCGAGCTCGGCGCCGACCCGAGCGTCGCGAGCGACGCGGGAGCCACACCGCTCTACGCCGCCCTCAACATGCACTGGGCCCCGAAAGCGCGCCACCCACAGCCCGTCGCGTATATGCAGCAAAAGCTCACCTATCTCGAAGTGATGGAAACACTCCTGAAGGCAGGCGTCGACCCGAACGTCCGCCTGAAGAAGACGCTCTGGTATACGACCTATAACCGCGACCTGCTCGGCGTCAACCGGGCAGGGGCGACACCTTTCTGGCGCGCGGCGCACGCACTCGACATCGACGCGATGCGCCTTTTGCTCGCGCATGGCGCGGACCCGAACATGCCGACGATCAAAATTCCCGAACGCAAGCGCCGTGATGGAAGCGAATATGGAGTCGGACTTGGGGACGACAAAGACCACTCGGGCTTGCCGCCGGTTCCGATGGGTGGCCCCGCGGTCTACCCGATCCATGCCGCTTCGGGCGTGGGCCACGGTCAAGGCTTCGCCGGCAATTCGCATCGCCACGTGCCGGATGGATGGCTCCCCGCCGTGAAGTTTCTCGTGGAAGAGCTCGGCGCCGACGTGAACGCGAGAGACTACAAGGGCTTCAACTCGGTACACCATGCAGCCGCCCGTGGAGACAACGAGCTCATCCGCTATCTCGTCTCGAAAGGCGCGGATGTGACCACCGTCAGCCGCAAAGGTCAGACGACGGCCGACATGGCGAATGGCCCCGTGCAGCGCGTCCAGCCTTATCCGGAGACGGTTGCGCTGCTCGAGAGCCTGGGCGCTACGAACAATCATAACTGCATCAGCTGCTGAGCATCAGCACGTTAGGCACACATTAGGGCCAGCGTTCGCAACGAAACTTCGTCCGACGCTCGCTATCGCACTCGGCTGGTGCATCGCCGTCGCGCCGGTCGCCGGCGCCGCAGGACTCGCGCTCCGAGTCGGTACCCTCATCGACGGCCTCGGTGGCCCACCAATATCTCCCGCGTTCATCCTGATCGAAGGCGAGGGCATCGTTGCTGTCGGCGCCGAGGTCGAGATCCCCGCGGACGCGACGCCGGCATCATCCCGCACGGCGACAACGCCAAGCAGTTTCGCGATCTCGTGGCGTGGGGCATGGAGCCCATGGACGCGATCCTGTCGGCGACGCAGCACGCGGCCGATCTTGTCGGCTGGGAGGATCGGATCGGCACGATCACGGTCGGAAAGCTCGCCGACATCATTGCCGTCGAGGGCAATCCGCTCGCCGACATCACCGAGCTCGAGCGCGTGCACTTCGTCATGAAAGGCGGCACCGTCTATCGCTTCGACTGAAATGCCGTCCAGCGCGGTCGAACCCCAGATCGTCGTGCAGTCGTTGGACAGCCGCGAGCGGCGCGT
This sequence comes from Candidatus Marinacidobacterales bacterium, assembly GCA_965197495.1. Lineage (GTDB taxonomy): Bacteria > Acidobacteriota > Vicinamibacteria > Marinacidobacterales > SMYC01 > SMYC01. The sequence continues at coordinate 4,893,928 of OZ240210.1, read as the reverse complement.
GCTCATCGAGGGCGGCACCCATCCCCGCTATCTGCCGACCGGGCATCCGGTCTACATGTGGGCTGGGAACCTCCTGGGGGTACGGTTCGATCTCGACAGCCTCGACGTCATCGGCGCACCGGTATCGCTGGTGAAAAATGTGAATCGGGCGGGAACTTCGACATCTCTCGTGACGGAATGCTGGTATATCTGCCGGGGCGTCCGGACGCCCCACGTACGCTCGCCTAGGTTTACCGGGACGGCCGTGAGGAGCCGATCGCCGCCGAGCCACGTACCTACATCATGGCTCGGATTTCCCCGGACGGCACCAAGGCGATCCTCGTCATGAACGACGAAGACAGGGACCTTGGTCCGGAACGAGTTGGAGAACACGTGAACTCGTCACCGACAGACGTCCTCGCCATGCCCAACATGCTTCCGTGGCACGCGGATCGCATCGCCGCCTCCTTGTCCGACAATGGGGCGGTGGCTACAGGTCCGTCCAAATTAATGATGAGCCACGGGCGTCCTCGGCCTCTCGTCCCACCGTCGAGCAGGCGAGAGGTGCCATTGTTCGTTTTGATACTTATACGTGGTAACTTATAATTGCACTATGGCGCAAGTTACGATATATCTCCCGGATGAATTGATAGAGGAGGCCCGCCAACAAGCGAGAAGCGCGGAGCGGAGTCTCTCCGCATGGGTTGCAGAGCTGGTTCGACGAGAGACAACGGCGACGGAATGGCCGAAGAGCCTAGTGGACCTGCTTACCCACGGCGGAGGCGACCTTGTTGAGCCGGACGACCCGCCGCCGGAGGATATCGAGGCGATCACGTGAGCTTACTCCTCGATACCAGCGTGTGCATTCCGTTGATCAATCGAACCGAGCAGGATCTGGCTGCGCGCCTTCTCGATGAGACGCCAAGCTCTGTCGTTCTTTGTAGTGTCGTCAAGGCTGAGCTCTACTTCGGTGCTCGAAATTCGCGGAGAGTCGCGGAGAACCTCGATCGTGTCGAACGGTTTTGCGACGTTTTCGAATCGCTTCCGTTCGATGATGCCGCCGCGGCGCATTATGGCGGTGTTAGAGCGCAGCTCAAGCGTGAAGGCCGTCCAATCGGCGCGAACGATCTTTTGATCGCTTCGATCGCCCTCTCGGCGGACGTTACGCTGGTAAGTCGAAACCTCGGGGAGTTTCAACGCGTTCCAGGTCTGGACGTCATATCCTGGTGAGACACAGCCACTCGAGAGCTTGGGCGCAAAGGACAACCATAACTGACTGACTATCCACACATCAGGCCGGCGTTCGCAATGAAACTTCGACCGGTCCCTCCCCAGTTCACCTTTATCCGCAATTCCTACCCGATGGGCGCCGCTTCTTCTACTACGGCGGCACTCCCAACTGGTTTGCAGATCCGGTACGTTTTAAAATTCGCTCATTTCGGACTTTTCTTTAGGAAGCCGAATATGCTAAGGTCCCGACGAGCACCATCGTCCGATCAGGAGGTCACGAATGCCTAAGTCAATTTTGTCTCGCCTCTCCTGCCATTTCAGTGGATCCTCTCGAGGGTGAGACCGCCACAGTTTAGGTAGACGAGACTGATGAGAGCTTCGGCAGAGTGGAGTCCAAAGCTGCGGTGGCTCAGCAGCCGGATTTTGTTGTTCATTCCTTCGAGTCGGCCGTTGCTGAGTCTCCACGTGACCCACGCGATGACGCCATCGAAGTGGCTGCGGATCATCTTCGCCGCGCGTTTGACGGGCTCTATCCTCGAGCTCATAGCGCGCCGCAGCCATCCTCGGAGAAACTTCTTGGCCCATGTCTCGGTTTTGTAGGTGTAGAGGTCCATGAAGTCGTCGCGCAGAAGCATGGCGCGGTAGAGGCGACGATTAGCTCGCACCTGCTCGCGGAGCACCCGTTTGTCTTTCGCGCTGCGGTTGTGTTTGGCCTTGAGAAGGGGAAACTTGGTGTTCTTGAGGTTGCGTCGGGCAGTCCCTTTGAGCTCGCGCACCAGCTCGCGCCGGGTCTTATCCACGGCCTCGTTCAGATGCTTGACGATGTGGAAGCGGTCAAAGATCACCCGTGCCTGAGGAGCCTTTTTGCCGACGACAGTTATGTACGGCTCCCACATGTCCATGCTGACCGCTTCGAGCTCCGCGGCTCTTTGTGGTCCGAGCTTGCGGAAAAACCGCAGCAGCGTCTTGGCCTTGCGCTCCTTTCCCGCCCAGACGACCCGGCCGCTGAGATGGTCTATTACCACTGTTAAGTACTTGTGGCGTTTGCGGTAGCTGATCTCGTCCATCCCAATCACCCGCAATCCATCGAGCTCGCGCCGCTCCTCGGCCGCTTCGTGGACGAGCTCGAGCTCCAGAGGTACGGGGTTCGAGATGATGTCGAGAACCGGGCAGTGCGCGTTGACGGCTTGCCGGAGCTTCTCGAGCGACTCGGGATCCGCATCGGACTTAATTTTCACCCGGCCCCGAATCTTCTGGTAGCCGGGACGAATCGCGTCGTTCAAGGCGAGAAACCCCTGAAGGTCGAGCTCGCCCTCGAGCTCCACTGAAACGCTCTCCATGGGAATACCGAGAACCGTCGCGTAGGCTTTGTAAGTGATTTCCTGGCAGGTACCTAGAGCCGCCAAAATGAGCTCGACGGGGTTCGGGCCCCGGTCGGTTCCGCCGAGCTCTCTCGGCTCGTCGACGTCGATCGAATGCTGCCTCATGATGGCTCTGCTGTTGAAACCTTCTATCAAGGACGAATTGGATTGAAACGTGACATTCGCTTCTTTCGGGTTGTCCTTGAGATTCTGCTGGACGTTGCCAAGTGTCGTAAGCCACACAGACTTTCTTTCGCGTCGCGTCGTCGAACGAATCGTAAAGCTCCGTCGCGAGCGTGCGCACGGACGCAAGCGCCTCCGTTCCCGGCACTCCGAGGCACGCGATTCCGGTTGCGGCGCTCGCACAAGCTCCGGCGCCGAACTCGAAAAACTGACGACGATTCATGGTCCGTGTCCTTCGGCCCCTTAGGCCCCTTAGGGACGCCCGGCCACCGTCACGCGGCACGCGACCAGATTATCCAATCTCAAGTTCTGCGTCCAGATGAACGCGGCGTCCCGGAACCACGTGTCTTCGTAGTTGCGGAAACCCGGGGCACAGGCCTGCAAGAACGCCGCGAGAGCGAGGGGGGGGCGAGGAACTTTGGGCATTCCATCGCGGAATTCTACTTCAAGTGCGGCGAGAGGATGGAGTACGACACGGTACTTCTGTCGCTTGGCGCTCGTTTTGACAGGAGGAGAACCCGTTTCTATACTTGAAGTAGGATTCATCCTCAAAATAGTTAACGGTAATACGCTCGTACCTACGGAGGTCGAAAGTGACCTTGAGGAGCCGTCGCGCGGCGCGTCGTAGCGGCTCCGCTTCCCCAAACACAACGAGCCTCGAGCCATGACGTCCGAGACAAACAACACAGGCAACACAGATTACCCATCCGTCAACTTGAACTTGAATGTTCGCGGCCTCACGCCGTCCACGACCCTCGTCATTAACGAGCTCAGTGCCGAGCTCATCGAGCAGGGCCGTGACATCATCAAATTCGGCCTCGGACAATCGCCGTTCCCCGTACCGCGCCCCGTCGTTGAAGCGCTGAAGGAGAACGCCCACCAGAGAGACTACCTCGCGGTCAAGGGGCTTCGCCGATTGCGCGACGCGGTGGCGCAGTATCATGGGCGCAAGCACTCCATCCAGCGCACTGGCAACAACGTGCTCGTCGGCCCCGGCTCCAAGGAGCTGATGTTTCTGATGCAGCTCGTCTATTACGGGGACCTCTGTATCCCCACGCCGTCCTGGGTGTCCTACGAGCCACAAGCTCACATCCTCGGGCGCCCGGTCCGATGGCTTCGCACGCGGGCCAAGCACAATTGGGGTCTGATGCCCGACGAGCTCGAAGAGCTCTGCGCGGGCGATCCGGATCGCCCGCGACTGGTCATTCTCAACTACCCGCACAACCCGACGGGATATTCTTACTGCGAGGACAAACTACGCCAGCTCGCCGACGTTGCGCAGCGCTATCACGTCGTCATGCTGTCGGACGAGATCTACGGCGAGCTCCACCACACAGGACAACACACGTCCATTGCGGAGTACTACCCCGAGGGCACGATCATCAGCTCGGGGCTGAGCAAATGGTGCGGCGCCGGCGGGTGGAGACTCGGGACGTTCACCTTCCCTGACAACCTCCACTGGCTTCTCGATGCCATGGCGGCGGTCGCGAGCGAAACCTTCACGGCGACGAGCGCGCCGATTCAATTCGCGGCCGTCGAAGCTTTCGTGGGCGGGCCCGAGATCGAATCCTATTTGAGCACGTCGCGACGCATCTTACGCGCTCTCGGCCGGCACTGCGCAAGCAAGCTGCGTGACGCCGGTTTGCGGGTCGGAACTCCAGATGGCGGCTTCTACCTCTTCCCCGATTTTGGCGCCTTCAAGCACGAGCTCGAGGAGCGCGGCATAGGCTCGAGCGAAGAGCTTTGCAGGCATCTGTTAGAGAAGACGGGGGTCGCCACCGTGCCGGGCTCCGCGTTCGGCCGCAGCAAGAACGAGCTCACCTTGCGGCTCGCCTATGTGGACTTCGATGGCGCGGAAGCCATGCGCGCCGCCGATGCGTTACCGAAAGAAGAAGCGCTCGACGAAGCGTTCTTGCGTCGCTATTGCTCCCGCGTTACCGACGGCATCGATCGCCTGCAGCGCTGGCTATCGTCGATCGAGCTCCGGACGAGCTTTCAGCTCGAGGGCGCGGCACGTATCCGCAGACACGCCTGACGATCTGCTGCACTCTCTCTCTCTGGTCTAGTGGCAATGCCCGTGCTGGGCGGACCAGACCTGGCCCGCGGGACAACGGCGCGTTCGTGAGCTCCCCGCATTTCCCGTCGCCATGTTGAACACGACGTAGGCGAGGACGGCCGCGGCGAGCGCCATCGCGCCGATCGTAACCCATTGGGAAGGCGTCAACCTTCCCCGTTTCCCTTCGCAGCAATTCTTGTATTTCTTCCCGCTCCCGCAAGGGCAGGGATCGTTGCGCCCAACCTTCGAAGTGCTCGCCACCCGCTAGTCCTCTCGAAGCGAGATTATACCCTAGCATTAATACTCGTATTGGCCTTTCGCCGTCTCGAGCAGAATCTTGGCGCCCGCCTTGATGAGGCCGGACTCGCTCGAAGCTTGAAAGAACTGGAACCCCTCGCGGGCGTGCCACGTAAACGGGCCACCGAGCTGTTTTCCCGCCTTCAGCGTGTCGTCGTGGATCTTCGCGATGAGCTTTTCGTAACGCGGATCGTCCTGCGCGTAACCGGTAAAGCTACCAATGTCGCCGCTCGCGGCAAAGACGACGTCGATACCGGGAACCGCCGCGATCTGATCTGCGATCTCGATCCCGTCAGGTGTCTCGATCATGACGACGATCATGATGTTGTCGTTGGCGGTCGGGCGATAATCACTCCCCCAGACCGCACGGTACTGGCCGCCGCCTTGGCTCCTCCGGCCTATGGGTGGATATTTCGCGTAACGCACGGCCGCTTCGGCTTCCTCCACCGTAGCGACCATCGGGACGATGATCCCGAGAGCGCCGATATCGACCGCTTTTTGAATGTCGCCCTCCGTCGCATCAGGCACGCGAATGAACGGGATCGCCGGCGCGTCCTTGCATGCCCAAATCATCTTGGCGACCTCGGAAAAGCTGAGCGGGCTGTGCTGCATCTCGATCCACAGAAAGTCGAACCCCGCATCCGCCATCGCGCAATAGATGTTCGGATCCGACGTGTACACCGTTCCCCCGATGACGGGCTTGCCGTCCGCGAGTTTTTGCTTCACCTCGTTGTACATCCGCCCTGCCGGCGGCGCTTCCGTGGACGCGTTCAGCGAGCCATGCATCATGACGAGCCCGACAACCAGCCCGGCAACTAGCCCAGTAACCGCAACGATATGCTTCGAGTTCATGGCCTCTCCCTTCCAGATGGGCGCCAGTATACAAGCTATGTCCATATGTCCAGCGGTTGCGGCTTTACCCATCCACGAGCAGCGGAGATACTATCTCCCATGCTCCTCAGACTTCCCCCCGCCGCTATCGGAGCCGGTCAGAGAGAACTTGACACACAACCCTCACGTGAAATTCTTCGAGGGGACGAAGCGAGGCTATTGCCGCCACGCGCTCACTGACAAGCTGTGGACGACATGGATCCGAACGCTCGACACGGTCGAGCACCCGGACGCACGCGTATCGACCCTGACCGAGCACGTTGTCGATCCCCGTTGAGGTTTCAAGTCGCGCGACCCGACGCCATCGCGCGCATCGCATCGAAGAGCTCGATGTGTCCTTCGACGATCCGCCGCCGCTCTTCCTCGTTGACGTCGAGCGACCACTCACCCCGCTCGGAAGTTCCGCCGAGGATGAGGCCGTCGGAGCGCGGCATCATGTGGATGCCGATACCGGGGGCTCCGGTCGAGATATGGACGCCGCCGGTCGTCCCGTAGTTGACGTCGGGCTGGGGCGTGATGGCCGTGAGCTGCCCTTTGAGCGGCACGAGCTCCTCATCGCCAAAGAGGTCCTTGGCACCGAGACCGGTGCAATTGACGACAACGGGCTCGGTCAGCGACATGAGATCCCGCACGGCATCGAATTTGCGAATCACGATCCGCGCACCATAGAGCTGAACGTCTTTGACGAGCGCGTTGAGATAGATGGAAGGCTCGAAGCGCATCATCGAAATCTGAAGCGCGTATTTTTTTGGGAAAGGGTGCTCGCCAGGCTGCAACAGAAGCTTGGCACCTTGAAGCGCATCGGGAAGGAGAATGTTCGTGCCTGTCGCCATCCGCACATCGTCGGTTGGCGTGTAGCTGTTGATCCACGACACGCCGTAATGGGAGCCGGCGAGAAGCTGATGCTCCCGGTAAGCGATGGTCGCCGCCTGTTGGAATTGCGCTTCCCACTCGGGCGTGCGCGTCCGGAAGTTCACGAGGCCCGAAGTCGGCGTCCACCCTGCTAAGGACATGTTCGAGGTCGTGTGGGGCGGCACGGCCATCGCATAAATCGTGACGTCGAAACCGCGGCGCTGAAGCTGGCGCGTGCAGGTCAGTCCCACCATCCCGCATCCGAGCACCGCGGCGCGCCGGCCAACGTGCTCGAGCGCGAGCTCCGCCGCCATCTGGCCCGTCCCCCAGGACAGCGACATGCCGGAGCCGCCGTGCCCGTAATTGTGGACGACGAGCTTGTCGTCGATCTTCTCCGCTTTGAGCACGAAGCCCGAGGGACGATGCGGCCGGAGCCCAACGGTCGTGCGGATGATGCGATCCCAGGAAATCTGGGCGGGAACGAGATGGACGCGCCGACGCCGCGGCGTGGGCGCAACCGCAGGCGGCGGCTTGGACGCGCACGCCGAAAGGCCCATGCCGAGCATCGCCATAGAACCGTTTTTCAGAAGAGCTCGCCGATCCATCACTAACCTCGTCTTTTCTTAGTCCTCAGGCCTCAGTCCTCGAGCATCGCGAGAAGCGCCTTCGGCGCCGACATACGGTAGCTGTCTTCGACGAGCTCCGCCACCTCGCTCCAGTCGACATCGATATCGAGCCGCACGCCAATCCATCCGAACGGGCCTGAATAAGTCAAGGCGGCACAAAAAATCGCTCGGGGTCCGCGTCAACCAGCATTTCCTGAACGCCGTCGGCCGCGTTCAGCCAGAGAGCCACGCGGCCGTCATTAGGGTGGTTGTTCACGAACATCGCGAACATCTTTTCTGCCTCTTTTTCGGTGGTCTCGGCAAACCCGAGGCAGATCTTGCGCACGCGCTCGAGCGGCTTGCGAGGCTTGGCCATGGTCCTGGAATTCTAGTGTCCCGGTGAACGCTAAGTCGAATCGGAGCCCGGAACGCATTTGGCTGCGACATCGGTGACGACGGTCTTATCCGTTCGGAGAGTCGCACTTTACCCACAGGTACTCCCTATTAGCAAAGAGTGCACCTCCGTCCCCGTTGGTACTCTCTGATATCGACGGCAAGGGGTCATGCGATAACCTGGGGCGGCTATGGACATTCGGCCGGTCGAAGCGTCGAAGCGGAACCTCGGATCCGCGGACCTTTTTCTACTCTGGGCCGGGGTCGCCATCTCCCTCGCGGAGATTTGGGCCGGGGGCTTTCTCGCGCCCATGGGATTTTGGCGCGCGCTCTGGGCCATCCTGCTCGGGCACGCGATCGGCAACACGCTCATGGCGCTCGGCGGCGTTCCCGGCTCCGATCACGGCATCCCGTCAATGGTGTCGGTGCGCCCGTCTTTCGGTATCCGCGGCTCGAGCTTCGCCGCCATCCTCAACGTGATCCAGCTCGTCTGCTGGGCGTCCATCATGCTCATCATCGGCGGCCGCGCGGGGGCGATGCTGGGCGAGCCCATCGGAGGCATCTGGGCGTCGGATCGCTTCTGGATCGTCGTCATTGGGTCCGGCACGCTGGCCTGGGCGCTCTTCACGGGCCACCGTGTCTGGAAGATCTTGCAGGCGGGTGCGGTCGTGGGTCTTCTCACCGTCATTATTATGTTGAGCTGGGAGACCTATCATTCTTTCATGGCATTCATGGCGAGCGCGCCGGCGCAGACGGACGGCGGCGAGATGCCTTTCATGCCTTTCATGATTGGCCTCGATCTCGTCATCGCCATGCCCCTTTCATGGATGCCGCTCGTGGCGGATTACTCGCGCTTTTCCCGCGGGACAAAATCATCGTTTTGGACCACGTGGATCGGCTATTTCCTCGTATCGTCGTGGATGTTCGCTCTCGGTCTGATGGCGACCCTCGTCACGGGCACGGCCGAGCCACACATCCAAATGCTCGAGCTCATGGGTGCGGCCGGGCTCGCCATCCCGGCGCTTCTGATGGTGGTCTTCTCGACGATCACATCCGATTTTCCCGATCTCTATTCCGCGACGTGCTCGATGCTCAACGTCTCCGAGAAAATCAGCGCGCGGGGCTTTATGTGGATCACGGGCATCATCTCGATCCTCGTCGCACTCGTCTTTCCGATGGACCGCTACGAAAGCTTCCTCTATCTCATCGGCGCAATGTTCACCCCGCTCTTCGGCATCGTCCTCACGGACTATTTCCTCGTCAGGAAACGCCGGATCGACGTCGACGCGCTCTACGACGACGCCGGTCCGTATCGCTACGCCTCGGGTTTCAACTGCGTGGCGCTTCTCTCCTGGGCGGCAGGCTTCGCCACCTACAAGCTCGTCGAGGTCTCCGGGCTCCCGTTGGGCGCAACACTCCCTTCCATCCTCGTTTCAGGCCTGCTATATCTCGCATTCACCCCGCGGCAAGCGCGGGACCGTGCCCCCCGGCAAGCGTGAGCCGCGCCTTTGGGTTATAATCTTTAGGATCGGTCCCTTAAGCCAGGTCTGTGCTTCACCAACTCCTTGGCAGCTTTCCATTCGGACACGACATCATCGAACTCCATGACCACAGCCGAAATAGTCACTAAAACCTTCCAAGCGTTTGGCTTGGACGAAGCCACCCTCCGCTCTCTCGAGGAGATGCGCTACGAGCATCCCACGGACGTGCAGCAGGAGGCGATCCCTCTCGCCCTCTCCGGCAAGGACCTCGTCGTTCAATCCCGTACCGGCACGGGTAAAACCGCCGCCTTCGGCATCCCCATCGTCGAGAAAATCGACGCGGAGGGAGCCTTCGTGCAAGCCATGGTCTTGACGCCGACTCGCGAGCTCACGGCTCAAGTCTGTGAAGAGCTCGGCCGCATCGGCCACGATAAAGGCGTCAAGGCCGAAGCCATCTACGGTGGCGAGGCCATCGGAAAACAAATCGACAATATCCGCGCCGGCGCTCAAGTCGTCGTCGGTACTCCCGGGCGCGTGCTCGACCTTTTGAGACGCGGCGAGCTGAAGCTCGGCGGCGTGCGCTTCCTCGTGCTCGACGAAGCCGACAAGATGCTGGACATGGGCTTCGCTCAGGAAATGAGCGACATCATGCACTTCGTCCCGAGCGAACGCCAGACCTGTCTATTCTCGGCAACGGTCCCGCTCGGCATTCGAGGCATCATCCACAACTATTTGAAAGAGCCGAGCTGGATCTCGCTCTCCGAAGACTTCGCCTATGTGAAGGAAGTTCGGCACACGTACATCATGGCGCCCGCGGCGCATAAAGAAGATGTGCTCTACAAAGTGATCGAGCTCGATCAGCCGACTTCGTCCATGATCTTCTGCAACACGCGCAACGAAGTACGCTCGGTCTCCACGTTTCTCGCGCGGCAAGGGCTGCCCGTCGCTATGATCTCGAGCGATCTCACGCAGAAAAAGCGCGAGCAGGTCATGTCCCGGTTTCGCGCACGCACGATCCGTCATCTCGTCGCGACCGACGTCGCCGCCCGTGGGATCGACATCTACGATCTCTCCCATGTCTTCATCTACTCAACTCCGGACTCGCCCGAGGACTATATCCACCGCGCAGGCCGGACGGGCCGCAGCGGGCGCAGCGGCAATGTCGTTTCGCTCGTCTCGGCGAACGATCTCGTCAACTTCAACCGGCAGGCCAATCGCTACGAGCTCGAGCTCATCGAGCGCGAGGTGCCCACCGCGGAAGAAATCACGAAGCGGCGCACCGAAAACGCCTTCTCGGCCGCCTCGAAGAGGACGAACGCGCTTTGGGAGCATCCCAAAGGCAAGCTCATCGTTGCAGCTCTCGTGAAGAAGCGTCTCGACGAGACGTCGAAGGTCGAGCTGGTTGAAGACGAGAGCGACGCGCCCGAAGAGAGCGAACGAAGCTCGCGGCAGCAACGGCGCCGCCGTCGTGGCCGCAGGCCGCGCAACGAGAGCTGACCCGCTTCAGCTCACCTCATAGACGGTCTCGTTCTCCGTGCGATGAACGCGTTTCAACCCTGAGAGGGCGTTGAGCGGTACTGTCAAGTTGAGGCCATGTCTGGCAAACTTGGCCGATGAAAAGCGACACGCCGAGCTACCGTGGATACCGATTTCCGCCCGAGATCATCAGCCACGCGGTCTGGCTCTACCATCGATTCTGTGTGAGCTTTCGGGACGCGGAGGATTTACTGGCGCAGCGCGGCATCACGGTTTCCTACGAAGCGATCCGGCTTTGGTGCCTCAAGTTCGGTCCAGAGTACGCTCGCGGGCTGAAGCGTCGACAGGGCCGTCTCGGCGACACGTGGCACTTGGACGAGGTCTTCATCACGATCCAAGGCGAACGCCAATACCTCTGGCGTGCGGTGGATCAAGATGGTGATGTGATCGATATCCTCGTCCAGCCTCGCCGTGACCGGAAAGCCGCCAAACGCTTCTTCCGCAAGCTATTGAAGGGGCAAGGTCGCGTGCCCGGCCGGCTAGTCACCGACAAGCTGAGAAGCTACAGCGCCGCTCTCCGCGCAGTCATGCCATCCGTCATCCACTGCACCGACCAGTACGAGAACAACAGAGCCGAGGGTACTGTCAAGTTGGGCGCGCGGACCACAAGATATAGTCTGAAGTTCCTTGCTGAAAAAACCAAGATCCGGTGTTGATCCAATAAGATAGATGGAATCAATGGTGCTGGCTTCTGTCTACACGGTGATACCTTTGAGCAAGTCGTAGGCTCTCTGCTGTTTCGAGTCCGGAGTTGTCGTGACATCGAAGGTGGGCTCGTCGGGTCCGGCTTCCGGTCGCCGACATTTGTTTCGGACGATGTTGCTGAGAAGGCGCAGCAGCGTGCGGAAGCTGGAAGCTGGTCTCCCATCATCAAGCTTCTTGGTGTGTATCTTGCGCAGGGCTGCGTCGGAGCGTTGCGCCGGAGCGACGGGGTCACGCTCGGCCTTCGCCTGCTGCTCCTCGTCAGAGAATACTAGCGGGCGCCAAACCTCCATCATGTGCCACAGGACGTAGTAGGCCAGCATGCACAAGAAGATGTGCGCCCGGACTCGGTTTTCGCGCCGGTGACGAATCGGCCGCACCTTTAGGTCCATGCTCTTGAAGGAACGAAACGCCCTCTCGACCTGGGTCAGCAACTTGTAGCTGCGCACTGTGTCGTCGGTTTTCATCCGCTGCTCAGCAAGACTGGTGCGGATCACGTAGATGCCGTCAAGGGCAGCTTCCGTAGTGACCTTTGTGTCGTCGATTTCGAAGCTAAAGCTGTCGTCGCGAATGTCCAGCTTGAAGTGCTTGCCGACTTTGTACTTGTTGAGAACTTTGCCTACCCGCACACCGATTTTATCTTTACCATGCAGCTGGCCTCGCCCGATCCGTTGGCGAATCCGTTCCAACTGCTTAACGATCGTCCCCATGTGTCGCTTCCACCGCTGGAGCCGTTTGTTGGCGAACTCAGAGTTGCCGTTGGCGAGGCGCGAGGCGTCGGCAGCCATCGTTGTCTCGTCTAGCTCGAAGTCGAAACCGTCGTCACGGATGTCGAGCCTATAGTACTTGCCGACCTTGTACTTGTTGAGGAGCTTTTTCACCGTAGCACGGATGTCCTCCTTGCCGTGCAAACGGCGCCGCTCGACCATCCGACAAACCTTCTCCAGCTCCTTGCAGGTTGCTTCGAGCAGAGCACGACGCTTGTGACGCCGCCTCTCGGCCAGCTCCGGATTGCGGCAAGCGACCAGCCTCTCGTTGGGGAAATCCGGGTGCGTCAACTCAAACAGGTTCCGCCTGTCGAATAGCCCCATCTGGATCACCCCATCGTTAATGAGCTTGCGAATCGGTTCGGGACGCAGAGCGGTAATCCAGTCGATACCGTCCATCTCCCGTAACTCGTCGATCTGGGTCTGGGTGATCATTCCGCGGTCGCCCACCATCACAAACTGCTCGATGCCGAACCGCTCTTGCGCATTTTCTACCTGAGGCAACAGCGTTTTGGGATCGCCCGTGTTGCCCTCAAAGACGGATACCGACACGGGGATGCCGCGTTCGTTGGTCAGCAGGCCGTGGTTGACCTGCAGCTTGCCTTTCTTGCCGTCACGGTTGTATCCGAGCCTGGCCAGCGGACAACTCACCCCCTCGAAGTAGCTTGAGGTTAGGTCATAGAGCGCGAGGCCGTCGTTTTGGAGATGGCGCGCCGCGAGTTTCTTTTCGATGACCTCCTGGCGTTTGAGAACCCAGTCCATGGCGGCATAGAGATCGTCTTCGTCGGCATCGCTCACCCCCAGGATTTCGGGCAGTGTGGTTGTGTGCCACCACAGGCTAGTCGCCAGCTTCGACTGCGGTTCGAGGATCCGGGCGACTACCATGGCCACGACCAAATCCCGCTCTGGTGAGTGTCGAGAGCCAACGAGTTTTTCGAAACCGAGCTGTCTCATGGCACTGAGCACCGCGTCGACGTGGCCGTGGTGCCGGGAGCCGTTCTCGACGATTTCGAAGGCGTCTTCGAGCGAAACGAGCTTTTGCCCCTTGAGTATGCGTCGGATGGCATCGACCTGCTCGCTCGGCAGTTTGGACAGGTTGGCAAGTGTGCGCTTGCGCGGTTTCTTGCTCTTGGCATCCCGATAGGACTCACGGAGCAAAACGGCGGGTTTGGAGTTGCGGTTGGGCACGATATCGATATGCATGGCTACTATATACACTATATAAGCATATATAACAATAACAAATACAATACAACATGGCTACCAATTGCAGGCAAAAATCACACCTCTAGCGCTGTAACTCCATGCGACTAAAGGTACTTTACCGAAGCGTGGGAGGACTTACTGGGCAGAACTTCAGTATAGTCGTTGCTACACCTAACCTGACCACACAATATTGTGGTACCTCACCTCAATTTGACAGTACCGTTTTCGACGAGACGTCGAAGGTCGAGCTGGTTGAAGACGAGAGCGACGCGCCCGAAGAGAGCGAACGAAGCTCGCGGCAGCAACGGCGCCGCCGTCGTGGCCGCAGGCCGCGCAACGAGAGCTGACCCGCTTCAGCTCACCTCATAGACGGTCTCGTTCTCCGTGCGATGAACGCGTTTCAACCCTGAGAGGGCGTTGAGCAGCTTCTCCATCTCGGCGGCACGATCGCGTAGATAAAGATCGCGATGGAGAATGACGTAGCGAAAGCCGAGGCGCTCGAGTAGCACGATCGCCGCGTCGTCGGGCACGGGGTTGCACGCTTCGAAAATCTCCGCGTAGACGGGAGGTACGACCGTACCGTAGCCATTGGCCAGTGGCTTGAAGTGTGTCGTGGACCAATAGAGATAGATCGCGTTGTCCCGGTCACGCTTCGGCGGCGGAAGCGGAAGCTCGACCACGGGGACCGAGCCGGGTATCTCCGAGAGCCATGCATAGACCGCTGGTATCGGGGGCGCTTGCGTGTAGTGCGTCGGGCCAACGGACTCGACGAGCGGGAATAGAACGAGCGCGGCGCCGAGAGCGTGGCTCGGAAAACGCTTCAACACGAGGGCGGCGCCGTGAGCGGCGAGCATCGCCATCGCGAAGAACACGTAGATCGCGAAGCGTGGGGGTACCCGGATCCCGTCCAATCCGGGGATGACGGCATGGAGGACACGATAGAGACCCCATGCCGGGCCGAGGCTTGCCCAGGCGGCGACGATCGCGAGGATCAAGTAGAGGCCGCTCGCACGATTCAACCGAGCGATCGCGAGGAGCGCCAGTCCCACCGCGAGGATACCGGGAAAGAGGGTGCGCTCGCTGGAAGAAGGCTTCAACCCTAGCGCTTGATGGAGATGGGAGCCCGAGCGCAGGTAATCGCCCGGACGGGCCGAGGCTCGTTGCAAGCGGCGTGTCGGCCGGGACAACCCAAAATCGTCGCCGAGCCGCATGAAAGGGAGCGCTAGCGGCAAGAAAGCGAGCCCCGCCAGAAGAAGCGCGAGGCCGAGGCCGATAACGCGGCGGCGATCCGTGGCCGTTCGCGTTCTAAAGAGCTCGTAAGGGATCGCCACGCCGAGCAGAATCCACGTAAAGATGCCGTAATACGCGGACGACGCGCACACGAACCACAGAAACACAGCGACGCCAACCGCGTAGCGGAGCTTCCCTTCTTCGAGATAACGCCTGAGACACAAATAGAGAAGCGGGATAAAGCCCGCGTTTTGGAGCTGGACATGTGCAAGATGGCTGAGGCGATAGGCGTCGAAGGCGAAGACGCTCCCGGCAACGGCCCCCGCGACTCGCGACCCGGTGAGATGCCATCCAAGCCGGTAAGCGCCATAGCCCGAAAGCGCAAACGCGAAGAGCGTCGCGAGGTTGAACGTGAGCAACGCGTCCCCGAAAAGCCACGCCACCGGCGCCATGAGGATCCCGAGGCCGACCATCGGGTCGTTGAACGCAAGCGTCCCCGTCTCAGGGTAGAAGCGGTTCGAGTCGAACAGGTGCACGGGATCACGAGGAAGCTGATGCGCCACCCAAGACAAGGCCCAGGCATCGAGCAGCGGATCGTGGTGATCTTTCGTGGCCGTCCGGATGTCGAGCGCGAGCGGGTAAGTAAAGACGGTAGCACCCCCCAAGAAGAGGACGAACACGCCAATCTCGCTCCATCGCATGAGTAGGCGCGATTATATGCTGCTATCGGCCGTCTGCCTTCCGCGCTTAGAATGGCGCACGTGATCCGTCATTTCTTTGCCGTCTTGGCTCTGTCACTCGCTTGTTTCGGTTGCGGGAGTGAAGAGCCGTCGCCGCTCGTCGTGCTCATCGCCGTCGACGGCGCGACACCCGAGCTCATCAACGAGCTTCGCTCTCGAGGCAAGCTTCCCAGCATCGATCGGCTCATCCGCGAGGGAAGCTGGGGCCCCATGGAATCGCTCGCCGCGAGGCGGCGGCTTCGACCCCAGCCGCGCCGCGGCTATTGGTCGCCGATCGTCTGGGCTTCGATGGCGACGGGAAAAATTCCCGACAAGCACGGCATCGTGGATTTTCTCCTGCCTTTGCCCGGAACTTCGTTCGCCTGGGCGGGGCAAAACGACGGGCCGCCTCTGGCCGAGATCCGGCTCCCCGAAATCCGCGGCGCGTCGCCCCACACGTTGAACATGCGCCTTCGCAACTACGCGCCGAACGGGACCCAAAGCGTCGAGTTCGCGATGAACGGACAGACCCTCGGTAGCGTCGAGCTCACCGAAGATTGGAAAGACGAAACACTCGCGATCCCGCGTGACGCTTTGCGTCCCGCGGAGAACCGTCTCACGCTCGCCTTCGAGCGCCAAAGTCGTCCGGCGGATCACGGGCCGTCGAACGATCAGCGCTCGCTCGCGGGAGCGATCGCGTCGCTCTCGATCCTCGATAGCGCCGGCGAGGTCGTGGTCACGTTCGACCCCATCTACGGGAGGTTCGATCTCATCCGCGGCTTCCATCAACCGGAAGCCAAAGTCGTCGAGGCGCAGAGCACGCACATGCGCGCGGCGCCGGTCTGGAACCTTCTCGGCGATGCCGGACATGCCGTGGGAATCGTCGGCTACTGGACGACGTGGCCCGCTTACCCGGTCAACGGTTTTCTCGTGAGCTCGCGTCTCGGCGTGCGCGGCAGACGGCAGAAGACGTCGCCCGCGCTCACGTGGCCGCCCGAGCTCGCAGGCGAGATCGAAGCGCTCGAGCCCGATGACGCCGCCATCGCGCGCATGGCCGCCGAGCTCTATCCCCAAACGTGCCAGCCACTCGCGCCCAAGGATCTCAGGAGCTTCGAGCGCATTCTATGGCAGGACGCGTTCTACCAGCGCGTCGCACGAAAGCTCCTCCCAACGATGGACCGCGGCTTTTTCACCGTTTACTTCGAGTCGATCGATGCGAGCGGCCATCTCTTTCTTCCCTTCCGCCGCGGGAAGGCCATCCCGCCAGGTTGTCCCGACACGGTGCGCGACGTCGTCGACAAGACCTATTTTCAAATCGATCCCTTTTTGGGCGAGCTCGTCGCGGAGCTTCCCGACCGCGCCACCGTAATGCTCGTCTCCGATCACGGCAGCTCATCGGGCGGGGATCGCGGCTTTCATGCGCCGTTCGGTGTGTTCGCCGCTCGCGGACCAGGCATCCGCGCCGGGGGCGAGGTGCGCGGTACGATGGTCCTCGACATTGCACCCACGATTCTCTACGCGCTCGGCGAAGGCGTGCCGCTCGACATGGACGGGAAAGTCGCGGTCTCGAGCTTCGAGGCCGGCTGGCTCGAAGCCCACCCCGTGCGCTATCTGGAGACCGACACATCGATGATCCCCGAGGCCGCAACCGAGACGGAAGTTTCGCAAGAAACGCTCGAGCGCCTTCGGTCCCTGGGTTATGTGAAATAGGCGGACAAAGCTCCGGGCTTAAACAAGCGGGCTTAAACAAGTGCAGCGAGACGGCATCACGATGGACCAGCTCCACGACGACATGAACAACATTCGCCGCGAGCTCGAGCGTGAATATCCCGAGTCGAATCGCGACTTCGTGATCGACGTGCTCAACCTTCAATACGACATTCCGGACCGGCGCGGACGGATCATGTTCGGGCTCTTGCAAGGCGCAGCCGTGTTCGTCCTCTTGATCGCTTGCGTCAACATCGCAAACCTCCTGCTCGCGCGCACCCAAGCGCGGCGCCGCGAGATCGCTCTGCGTGCGTCGCTCGGCGCCGGACGTATGCGCATCGTCCGCCAACTCCTGACCGAGAGCATCTTGCTCGCGGCCATGGGGGGCGTGCTCGGGCTAGCGCTCGGCGTCGTCGGTCTTCGGGTTCTCGCGAAAAGCTTCGCAGCGCTCGTCCCGAGCTACTGGATACCCACCGTCGACACGCGCGTGGTGATGATCACGCTCGGGCTCGCCGCGCTCGCGGGACTTCTGTTCGGGCTATCGCCCGCGTGGATGAGCTTCAAGGTCAACCTTGCTGAAGTCCTCAAGGAAGGCGGCCGAGGCAGCATGGGCGCTTCCCAGCGTTTCGTGAGCCGAGCGCTCGTCGTTGCCGAGATTTTCTTCTCCGTCATCTTTCTCGGCGGTGGAAGCGTGCTCGTGGAGAGCTTTCTCGCCCTCCGCAACAGCGATCCCGGCTTCGACATGGAGAACCTCTTGACCGTGACGCTCGCCCTTCCAGAAGGCGAAGCGGAACAAATCGCGCTCGCCGAACGCTTGATCGAGCGCGCGGAAAGCGTCCCCGGCGTCTTGGACGCAACGCTTGTGAGCTCGCTCCCTCAGAATATCTACGTCAATACGGGGTCGTTCTCGGTGGACGAGCAACCGCCGGGTCCCGACGAGCCTTTGCCGCGCGCGGTACTTCTCATCACGTCTCCGGAATATCTCGACACCCTATCGTTTCCCGTCCTGCGCGGCCGATTCTTTTCACCGAACGACCGAAAGGAGACGGGAGCCGTGACCGTCGTCAGCCAGTCAATCGCCGAGCGCTATTGGCCGGGCCAGGACGCCGTCGGTCGGCGCATTACGGTGCAAGAGGTCTCTCGAGAGATCATCGGCGTCGTCGGCGATACGCAACAGTCTCTCGTCAATCAAGGCGAGAGCTCGCAAGGGGCCGTCTACCTCCCGTTCGCGCAGCAGCCGATGAGTGCGCCGTTTCTTCTCGTGCGAATGAAGGTGGAGCCTGAGGCTCTCGCCGGCGCCATGCGCAACGAGCTCAGCACGAATCCTTGGGCGGAGCACGCAACACGCGATAACGTTCCCGGGTGGTTCCACGATTTCTTCTACGGGGAGCGTCGCGACGCCCGAGGCACTGAGTCTGCCACGGCACGCGGTCTCGAGCTTCTCGTCCAAGGCGAGCTCGAGCAAGCCATCGAGACCCTCGAGCCTCTCATGGAAGACCCCGAGAGCAACTCCGAAGCCCGAGCTTATCTTGGTATCGCACGCTATTTGACCGGCGACACGTCGCGGAGCACGGTGCGCTTGCTCGATGACGGCGTCGACTCCCATCGCGCGGGGCGGCTGTCGCGCTGGTATCTCGCAAGCGTTCTCTTGACCCGCCGCGACATCGACGGCGCACGCGTTCACTTGAAAGCGCTCACCTCGACGGGCGACTGGTTCGGCCGCGCCGCGACAGCCCTTCTCGAAGCGCTCGACGCAGCATCCCGCTCGCGCACCACCGCCTGATACGCTCCCTGCCGGGCCTGCCGGGATGGAGTAGGATGACGCCGTGCTGGCTACAGCGTCGTAAGGGATTGCGTCGCGACGCATCACGACATGCGGCGCGCCATCGAGGATCCGGAAAGCCTCATTCTGGACACGCGTGGCGATGGTGAGTGGTTCGACACAGATCAACGAGCCGCGCGCAACGGCACGATTCCTTCAGCCGTCCACCTGGAGTGGGTCCATCTGTTGAGCGACGACGGACAGTTCAAAGCGAAGAACGAGCTGGAAGCGATCTTTCGAAGCCGCGCCATCCCTCGCGAGAAAGAGATCCTTGCCTTTTGCAACACGGGCTATCGGTCGGCCCACGCCTACGTCGCCCTCCGGCGGCTCCTTTTGTACCCACGCGTGCGCAACTACGTTGGTTCGTGGCAAGAATGGGGTGACGCCCACGGACGCGACGCGCGCGCCCGATAGTGCTCTCGACTAGTAAGTTGAAGTAGACTTGCCCGGCGTTTTTTGGAGGTCTCTATGTTCGCGAAAGTCTTGACTCGTGTCTTGCTGGTTTTGCTCGTCGCCGCCCCGCTGGCGGCGCAAGACGTCTCCCCAGAGCTCTATCAAGATTTGAAATACCGCCACATCGGGCCCGTCGGCAACCGCATCGCGGCCGTCGCGGGCGTAGCCGGCGATCCGCTCACCTACTATGCCGGCGCGGCTTCTGGCGGCATTTGGAAGTCCGAGGATGGCGGCGAGTATTGGCGTCCCATCTTCGACGATCATCCCGAGCACGCCATCGGAGCGCTCGCGGTGGCGCCGTCCGATCCCCAGATCGTTTGGGCGGGGACGGGCGAGCCGCATATCCGGTCGAACGTTTCCATCGGAAGCGGTGTCTACAAATCCACCGATGGCGGCGAGACGTGGACGAAGATGGGGCTCGCTTGGCCGAGCCGCACGTCGCGCGTGCTCATCCACCCGAAAAATCCCGACATCGTCTACGTCGCCGCGCTCGGACATAGCCACGGCCCTCAAGCCGAGCGGGGCATTTTCCGCACAATGGACGGTGGTGTGACCTGGGAGCACGTGCTCTTCGTCGACGAGAACACCGGAGCGTCCAGCCTCGAAATGAACCCGAACAACCCGCGCATCCTCTTCGCGGGGATGTGGAATGTTCAAGTGCACACGTGGGGCCGCGAGAGTGGCGGTTCGGGGGGCGGCATCTACATGTCGCGTGACAGCGGCGATACCTGGGACAAGCTCGAAGGCAACGGGCTCCCCGAGCTTCCTGTCGGCAAAGTCGACGTTTGTTTGACTCCGGCGGACCCGAATCGCGTCTATGCGCTGATCGAAACGGGCGACGGCGTGCCTTGGCACGGCGAGAAGACCGAGAGCGGCGAGCTATGGCGCTCGGATGACGGCGGCAAGAATTGGAACTTGATGACACACGACCGCAACCTCGGCGGCCGCACGGGTTACTACAACAACTGCGTCGTCCTGCCGGACGATCCCGATGAAATCTTTTTCTTGACGGCGGCCTTCGTGCGTTCGATTGACGGCGGCCGTACAAGTACTTCCCTCAGTGGGCGCGAGCGTCCAGGCGGCGACTACCACGACTTGTGGATCGATCCGACGGATGGCAACCGGATGATTGTCGGCAACGATGGCGGCACGGCGGTCACGATGACCCGCGGCAAGAGCTGGCACCGCGTGCAGCTTCCTATTGCACAGATGTACCACGTGACCACGGACAACGCGATTCCGTACAACGTCATGGGCAATCGTCAAGACGGGCCGTCCACGCGCGGGCCGAGCCGGAGCCGTACCCGCGGCTTCCGTGGCGGCAATATCCCGCGCGGGATGTGGCATTCCGTCGGTGGCGGCGAGAGTGGCTTCGCCACGCCGGATCCGACGGACCCGAACATCATCTGGTCGAGCGCTTCCGGCGCCGGGGCGCGCGGCGGCATCGTCGTCCGCTACAACGAGGCGACGCGTCAGTTCCGTCAAGTCGAGGTGTGGCCCGAGAGTACGGGCGGCTGGCCTGCGGCGGAGCTGCGCTACCGCTTTCAGTGGACCTTTCCGCTCCTCATCTCACCGCACGACCACAACACCGTGTTCGTCACGAGCCAGAACGTGCATCGCACGACGAATGGCGGCCAGAGCTGGGATGTCATCAGTCCCGACCTCACCACCAACGACAAGTCGAGGCAAGGCATCTCGGGTGGGCTCACGCCGGACAATATCGGTGTCGAATATTGCTGTGTCATCTACGCGTTCGACGAGTCTCCCGCACAGGCCGGTGTGCTCTGGGCCGGGTCCAATGACGGAATGGTGCACGTAAGCCGAGACGGCGGCGCCAACTGGACGAACGTCACCGGCAATCTTCCCGCTCTGCCGCCCGACGGCGTCGTCCGAGGCATTGACGCATCGAAGTGGGACGCGGCAAAAGCCTATCTGGCGATCGAGCATCATCAGCAGGGCAACTTCGAGCCGCATGTCTACAAGACCGACGACTACGGCGCGAGCTGGGAGAAGATCGTCGACGGCATCACAGACAGCCCACTCAGCTACACGCGCGCGATCCTGGAGGATCCGGTCCGGCCCGGCCTTCTCTATCTCGGCACCGAGAACGCCGTCTACGTGTCGTTCAACGACGGCGAGCGCTGGCAGCCGCTCCAGAACAACTTACCGGCCTCGCCCATGTACGGCCTCGTCGTTCAAGAACATTTCAACGATCTCGTCGTCGGCACTTACGGGCGCGGTTTTTGGATTCTAGATGACGTCAGCCCGCTTCAGCAGTTGACGGCCGACGTCGCCTCGTCCGAAGCGCACTTGTTCGAGCCGAAGCCGGCTTACCGTTTTCGCCCGATCACGTCGCCGATGACGATGCCGAACGATCCGTCGGTCGGCAAAAATCCACCCGAAGGCGCGAGCATCAACTATTGGTTGTCGGGCGAGACGGAGGACGACGTAAGCCTCGAGATCCAAAACGCGGCCGGGGACACGTTACGGACTCTGGACGGAACGAACCATCCCGGCATCAACCGGGTGTGGTGGGATTTCCGCGGCGAGCCGTCGACCGAGATCAAGCTTCGAACGGCGCCCCAAAATGCGGATTGGGTCGAGCTCAATGAGGATCGCTGGCGTCCGGCTTTCGTCCGGCGCATCTCGGTCGTCGAGCCGCCGGGCACGTATACGGTGGTCTTGAAGGCCGGTGAGCACGACCTGCGCCAAACACTCGAAGTCCTCAAAGATCCGAACTCCGAAGGCTCCGAGGCGGATATCCGTGTTCAGACCGAGATGGTCCGCACGCTGAGAGACGAATTGAATACCGTCGCGGACTCGATCAACCGGATTGAGTGGATCCGCCGTCAGCTCGAAGACCTCCAGGCCGTCGCGGAAGATCTCGGCAACGACGCGGCCGCGATCGTTTCGAGCGCCCAAGAGCTCGACGGGACGTTCGTCGCCCTCGAAGAGAAGATCTTGCAGCTCAAGATCACCGGGACCGGTCAGGACCGCGTGCGCTGGCCGATGCACGTGGCGGGACGGGTCGCTTATCTCGCGAGCGCGGTGGCGGTCGCGGACTTCCCCCCCACGGATCAACACCGCGAGGTGCACCAAGTCCTGAGCGGCCGCTACGCGGAATACCAACGCGAGCTGGATCGGTTGCTCGATAACGAGCTTCCCGCGTTCAACCGGACGCTCGAGGAGAACGGTCTGCCTCGCGTCGTCACGGGGGCCGAGCGACCTACGAGCTGGTGACGACGGCGCCTGAGTCGGTCGGCATGTATCTCGAGATCTGACGACATGGCGAACGACGCTGTCCGCGAGCAGTGGTCGTCCCAGCGCGCCTTTCTGCTCGCGGCCGTAGGAAGCGCCGTGGGCCTCGGGAACATCTGGCGCTTCCCGTACATCACGGGCGTCAACGGCGGGGGCGCTTTCGTGCTCGTCTACTGCGCCTACATGCCCAAGAATATTTCCATCCCGCGCATGGCGGGCACTGTTGCCGTGGCGGATACGGCTGTCGCCCTGCTTGTGGGACTCGTGATCTTTCCGCTCGTGCTCAGCTACGGTCTCGAGCCCGGGGAAGGTCCCGGGCTCGTCTTCGTCACGCTTCCGATCGCTTTCGCGCAAATGCCCGCGGGAGCTATCTTCGGGCCGCTCTTCTTCGTGCTCATGGCGATCGCTGCCGTGACCTCGGCGATCGGCATGCTCGAGCCGCCCGTGTCCTGGCTCGTGGAGCACTGCAGCGTTTTTAGACGGCCCGCCGCGATCGCGGCCGGAGGTTTCATGTGGCTCATGGGATTGCCGGTCCTTCTGTCGTTCAACCTCCTCGCCGATTCCGACCCATCGCCGAGAAGAACATGTTCGAGTTGATGGATTTTTTCACCGCCAACCTCGTCATCCCCGCGGGTGGCTTCTTGATCGCGGTCTATGGGGGATGGATTTTTTAGAAAGACTCGCTTCGAGAGGAGCTCGGACTCGCCGAAGGTTTCTGGTTCGACGCGCTCTGTTTCGTGGTGCGCTTCGTCGCCCCGGTGGCGATCGCTTTGGTGTTCGTCTTCGCGCTCTAGCGTCGCGCCCAGCGGTCCCATTTTCACACATCACCAACCGTAGACGGCGAAGCGCTCTCCAAACGCCGATGGATAGAAATACCTATCCGTCATGACGGGTCGTGGTCGGTCGAAGTGCAGAACGCGTCCCCCGTAGCCTAGAATATCCCCATGGGCTACAGCGGGGGCATCGGACCGATTCCAGCTTGGCAGAAGTTTGGAAGGCGTTCGTCGAAGCGCTGCAATCCGAGGCAGCTGGCGTCGAGCTCGATCGGATGGTCGCGGCCTGGATCCGCGTCAACCCCGGTGTTTTCGAAGAGCACTTTCAAAAAGAGCTGCCAGCGCTGGCCCGGCTCAAAGGAGTCCGCGGCGATACCGCCCTGGACGAGTTCGTCGTCCGCACGCCTGACCAAAACGAGGACGTTTTGGCCGGCCGAATCGGACCCTCCTTTTCACTGGTAAAACAAGCCATAAATCCCGTGGCTGGCTTGGGACTCTTTGTGGAGGTCCAGCGCAACGACTACTCTGAATGGGCGCGCGAGGCCAGCTTCCCGTTGGCTGCGTACTGGACCCGTCAAGCTGGCGGAGCCGTATTGAATGAGCTCCCCATCCCACCGGAGAGCCGGGATACGCTCTTGGCGCTCGCGTTCGATCAGTCTCTCCCCTCGATACTCCCGTCCGACGTTGCCCCGCTGGGAGCAGCCGGGATATCTCGTCGGCTGGGTGACTACACGGGCACAACCGTGGCGCTCCTTAACGAGCGGCTGCGCGATCTGTCGTTCCTTGCCGCCACTGAGGATGTGGGAGAAGTCATTGAACGTGACGCCCAGACTCTCAGACGCATCAACGTGTCCCACCAAGACCTGGCCGAGCGCCTGGAGTTGGTGCTGGACTTCGCGCGTTATGTGGATAGTCTCGACTTCTTGTAGCCACGCGATACCCGCATGTCCGAAAGCTTCCGCCGGGACATGGAGGAGCTGATGATCAAAATGCGGGCCCGGGCTGACCACCTGCGGCACCGCCTCCAGACATTTCTGGGCCGTCCTCCCGGCCGCGATGGCAGCTTTTCACATCCGTGGACCGTGGAGCTCGAGAGCTGCATGGGCCACCACCCCGACCCTTTCCACGCGTTTGATATGTACGGCGTGCATGGCCTCGGATCGACTGATTTCACAATTTCCAGCGAGAAGTACGCGCCGGGCGTCATCCTACGAGGCGGCGACCTGGCTCCCTTACTCATCCGCCGCGCCTGCTTCCTGGAGGGAAACGTGCGCTATCGCATCGACCCGGAAAACGCCTCCGCCGTCCTGGGACTACTGGACTAAAGCAGGGTAGGCCTTCGGGCCCTAAAGGTATCCGCCGGCTTCCGGCAGTGACCACCAGTGCGATGTCGACTCATCGCCAAAGAATCCCTCCAACTGCCTTTTGGCTACAACCGAGCCCACGAAGTCCTGCTTACCGCAGAACAGCGTGAAGAAACTGTCCCAGTCGACCACGAAGAGAAAGTCCTGGGAGGCCGGGTACCCGCTGCCGTGGACGCCACCGAAGACTCCCTGCAACCCGCAGTTCGTCGCCTCGATCTCATGGATAGGTCGACTCCCGAGCTAAGACCGAGTTCCTCAATTCCGTGAACAACTGACTCGCCAGCGTGACGAAATGCCCACAGGATGTCGACTTCCAGCAGCTCTTCGAAGACTCCTTCGCTGGGAGCCCAAACCGGCTGCTTTTCAATCCACTCGCCAAGCGTCGCAGCGGCACCTCGGTCCTGGCACCGCGTTGTGATGGCACCAATGCTAGTCAGAAGGGCATTGTTGAGGCGCGCACACGACCCGATGCCAGTCGACGTTGCGACCTCAGACCATGGCACCTTGAACCCAGCGGATCTGACCAATTCCGCGCGGGGATAGTCATCAACTCGAGCCGTCGCTTCTCGCGGAAGGCCGATAAACGGATGCAACAGCACAAAACAACACTCATAGTGTCCTTCGTACCACTTCTTGAAGGGCACTTCGTATTTCGGGTACGTCAGGTGTCTGGGTACTTCTTGAGGCGTCACCTTGTCCATCTAACGTCTCGCGATTCTGCTGCGCGACCAAGATGCCGACCGCAAGCGCAGCACGCGACTCGAATTGTATATCGCGTCAGCAGCAATCGCTCGTTAGACGGCAGTTTGGGAGAACGCCGAGTCACTGACGCGCCGAGACGTGATGATGGAGTTTACCTGGTCCGACCAGAGAGACAACGCCTACGAGTTCGCGAGTCGCTTGACCTACCTTAATAGTAGACGACGCACGCACCCCAATTTCGCCGGCTTCCAAGCAGCGTGCTGGATCCAATTCCCTTGGTTTTCCAGGATCAACGATCGAGCTCCGCCGCCCAGTTCCAGACGATGGTGAACTCAGACGGTTCGTCACTTCGTTTTATGACGAGGAAACCCTCGTCGTTTCCAAGGACGTCCCACGGTGAAAAGCCCACATCGATGTTCGCTCGAAAGAGCACCTCTGGAGTGCCCAACGTGAGCCCTTCGCCGGTTCGCACCGAAACCGCGACGACCTCGGAGCTAGGATTGAGGTAGAAGAGCGTTTCGCCGTCGCGACTCCACAGGGGCACCCCCCCGCCGTCCGGCGACACGCGCTCTCTCCGACCCTGCGAAAGAAACGGCGTCACCCAGACCTCATCCCGGCTGGTCTCGTTCGAGACATAAGCAAGGAAGCGACCGTCGGGTGAGATCCGCCCCGTCGTCTCGTCGAACGGGGTCTCGGCCAGCGGAACGGGCTCGCCCTCCTCGAGCGGGAGCGCGAAGAGGTCGCCCTCTTTCTGATAGATTAAAAAGCGTCCGTCCGGGGTCCAGTCCGTCGGCGAAGCGCGCTCACCCAGAAGCATTTTGGTGACGTCCGTTTCGCGAGCATCGAGGTCGATGACGACGATGGAACCTCCACCTCCAGCGCGGTAGGCGATGCGCCGTCCGTCGGGGGACCAGACGGGAGACGAGTCCCAGCTAGGGTCGAAGCTTAAGCGCTCCGAAACGCCCCGAATCCTGTCGAGTAACCATATATCGGAGCCGAGCTCGTTGTAGGCTCCCGAAATCGCAGCGTTCTTCCCGTCCCGCGAAAGACGGACGTGGTTGAGCCCACCCTCGAGCTCGTGGCCCTCGAGCTCTTTACCCGTCTTGTCGAGCCCGACGAGCCGCCGCCCACCACTTTGTGTCCCATAAGCGAGAACTCCGTTAGCTGAGAGCGAGAAGGGAGCGGTTCCAATCGAGGAACTAACGACGCCCTCGACCACGGAAACCGGATTGCCCGAAAGCTCGAGCGCGCCGGCGTCGAAGGGTTGCGCCATGAGTGCGTCGTTGCGAGCGTAAAGAATATAGGTATCCGAATACGCCACCGTGGAGAACGCATTCAGAAGGCGCACGGGCTCCTCACCCGAGAGAGAACCGACGAGGATCGAGTGCTCGCCTACATCGCTCCGCGCTGTGAAGAGAAAATGCTCTCCGTCCGGAAGAAACGCCGGGTAACGGTGGGAGGTTTCGTGCCGTGCTGCGTCGAACTCGGTCACGATCGCGATCGGGCCTCCCGTCTCGGCCACTCGTGTGAGCCTACCCCCGTCCGCGAAAAGGATGACCCCGTCATCGTTCCAGGTGCCGCCTCTTCCGCTCCCTCTCGTGAGATCGCACACTTTTCGAGGAGGTGCTCTAGATCGACGATGCAGAGCTCGCTCTCCGCGAAGAAGCCGACGCGACGGCTATCGGGCGACCAGAACGGGAACCCTGCGCCCTCCGTGCCAGCGAGCTTTTGGACCTCGAGGGCGTCGAACGAGCGGAGCCACAGGGTTGGGCGGCCCGACTCGTCGATGGCCGTAAAGACGATCCGTTCCCCGTCGGGCGAGATAACAGGCGACGCGCCGCGATTGAGTCTCAGAAACTCGGGGAGCGCGACCTGAAATCTGTGCACGCGTTCGGCTTCTCTCGCTCCCCGGGAGACGAGAAGTCCGGTGGCCGCGACGAGGGAGGCCGCCGTGAGGATCCACGGCAACAGGGAGCTTCGACGCGCAGGGGTCGGCTCGACAACCGTTTCCTCGGGCTCTTCGAGCTCGAGCCGTGCGTCGGCGATGTCCTTCAGTCGCCGGCGCGGGTCTTTCGCGAGGCAGCGTCGCAAAAGCCGCCGCAGCGTCGTCGGGACCCCCGCCCAGTCGGGCTCGGTCTTGACGACGGCAGCGAGGATATCGGTCACCGTCTCGCCGTCGAACGTCTTTTTCCCGGTGACCGACTCGTAAACGCAACATCCGAACGCCCAGACGTCTGTACGCTTGTCGACGGCCTTTCCGCGAGCTTGCTCCGGGCTCATGTAGGAGGCGGTTCCGAGGATGGTGCCGAGCGCCGTGCCCTTTGTGAGCGTGGGGGAGAGCGAGGATTGAAGCGGCTCCCTCTCCTCGTCGGCGAAAGCCTTCGCCAGACCGAAGTCCAGGATCTTGACCTTGCCTTCGGGCGTGATCATAATGTTGGCCGGCTTCAAGTCCCGGTGGACGATGCCTTTGTCGTGAGCGGCCTCGATCCCCTCGGCAATCTGGATGAAGAGCGGGATCGCTTCGTCGATCGGGATCGGCCCCCGCGCTATCCGATCCGCTAGCGTCTCCCCTTCTACGAGCTCCATCACGAGGAAGCTCGTGCCGCTCTCTTCCTCGAATCCGTAGAGATGCGCGATCGCGGGATGATTCAGTGCCGCGAGCAACTTCGCTTCGCGCTCGAAGCGCGCAAGACGTTCACGGTCCCGGGAGAGCTCTTCAGGAAGGACTTTGATCGCGACCTCACGCCCGAGCTTGGTGTCGCGAGCCCGGTACACTTCTCCCATCCCGCCCGCGCCAATGGGCTCGAGGATTTCGTAGTGGCTGAGCTTCGTTCCCGAGGACAAGGTCATCGTCGCTGATTCTAACGGTAATCAAGAAACGGATCGAGCAGCACCAAGCGCTCGGGCACACTTCACTGATGGGCAATGAAGGCCGGCGGCCCGTGCGACAACAACACGGAGTTGGGGGGTCGACAACGCTCAGAAGCAACGGCCCGATATTTTGGAGACCGACATCGCGCTCGACAAGAAAGATCCGAAGAAGAAGCTCGGCCGGCGGAGAAAGAGACAGAAAGCCGGCGCCGCGCCATCTCGTCCGAACGAGATGGCGAAATCTATGGCGCGGGCACCGACCTCGAAGGAGGCGTCACAGGCGCCCCGATCTTCAAAGGATATGCGGGGATCGTTCGATTTTCAGCCTAGGCAATTCCTTGCCAAGCGCCTCAACTGTCCGACCATGTAAAGAGGCAGCGACAGTAGCATGTAGCGGTTGCCCTCAACCCCTGGTGCAGCCGCTTCGACCTCGAGCAAGGACGGTGTATCGGTATTGAGCCGAACGCCGAGACGGCTTCTCTTCTCACTCAAAAACATGTGCAGTGATTTCAAGGTTCCCGTCTTGCCCGCTTTGACCTCGATGGGGATGATTGTAGGTCCGTCTGAGATCACGTAGTCCACTTCGGCGAGCGCATTCCGTTTTTCCCGGGCCCAGAAATAGAGCTCTGGTTCCTCGAAGAGCTGGCCCGAGTACAGCAGATGCTGCCCTACGAACTGTTCGCTTACCGCACCTTCGTTGACGAAAAGCAAATCCTCCGCTCGCTCGAAATCCAACAAGCCGAGCCCTAGAGCGCGGACCAGAAGCCCCACGTCGAGAAACAGCACTTTGGATTTTCTTTCATTGACATCGACGCCGAGCGGCACGCCGTTGCTCGCCGAGTGGTAGACGCGGTGTATGACGCGGGCGAGCGCGAGCATGTGAAGGCTTTCGGCAAGCTCTCTAGACCGTTCGTGGCGGTCTATGTTCACATAGGCAAACCGAGATCCCACGAGCCTCGGCAGCGCCCGGAAGACCTTCGTGAGGCGCCGGTGGTTCACCCGTCTTCCGTACTTGCTGAAATCGTCCTGGTACGTGGACAGGATGGAATGCTTGACGCCGTCGCACTCGAGCAGGGAGTCCGAGCTCAGGAATGCATCGATGGCAGCCGGCATGCCTCCAATGACGATGAACTGGCGCAACAGGCCTAGCAATTCGGAATGGATCGCTTCCGGGATGTGCTCCCCGAGCGAGAACTCTTCTAAGAAGCGAACCCATTGGTCTTTGCCGGCAGCGAGCAGGAACTCCTCGAACAGCATCGGTCCCAGGTGCAAATACTCGATCCGGCCGACGGGCATCGGGAACTCATGCTCTTCGAGCACGAACTCCAGGAGTGACCCCGCCGCGATGACGTGTTGCTCCGGAAGTTCTTCGTAGAAATATCGTAGAGTTGGAAAGACGGGAGCCGCTGCCTGTATCTCGTCTAGAAAGACTAGAGTTTTGCCCGGCTCGATCTTCTGGCCAGACAAAAGCTCGAGCTTCCGGATGGTGTCAGTGGGTGACGTGCTGAACAGCGACGCGTGTTCCGGGTTCCGCTCAAAATTGATTTCGATGATCCCGTCGAACTGAGATTCGGCGAATTGGCGAACCAAGAAAGACTTGCCCACCTGCCTTGCACCCCGTAGCACAAAGGGTTTCCGATCCCGACGGGATTTCCAAGTTTCCAGATAACCAAGCGCTTTTCGGCGCATTTTACCCATAGTTGATTATATTACAGGTATATTATGACCTAATATGGGATATTTTACATGGCTGTTGCAGTGAGGCCTTTCTTTGCAGCGTCAGAAGAGCTTGCTCAGTGGTATTCGCGTGGAGGCCTTCGCGAACAGCGGCCGTGCGGCGAAGCTCGACCCTCTTGCCACGTTACGCCACGATTGAAGGGACCTATTCGAGACGATGGAGAGTGTTACGCGGCGAGAGGCGAGATGACGTCACGGTTTTTTTGCTTTCCGAAGAGGCTCCGGCGATAGCAGAGCTGGTCGCTTCGCACAATTCCCCTCGTTTGGTCGACATCGACGCGCTCTCCGGCTTTGCAGTACGACGGCTCCCATCCATCCTCGTTCGGGCGATGCGGCGCCTGGGCGCAGAGGTAATGATCGAAGCGCGCGAGCTCGTGCACGTCGCCGTCATGCACGTGAAGCGTCGGAAAGAAAAGGCTTTCGGGGTCGCGGGTCGGAAATGCAAACGCCATCGGGTGCGCGCGCTGGCTGCGTCCCGACGCGAGCTTGAACACCGCGAATCCGAAATCTTGGTAGTCGGGCAGCAGAGTCCAGAGCCGCTCGGGCAACCGGAAGCGCTCATCGAGGCGCAACGGATGTCTCCTTCCCCGGCGAGCAGCGCCCGCACGGCGGACGGCCGATAGAGTATGTCGGCATAGGTCGAGATGAATCCCTCGCTCATCAGGTCCTCCGCGACCATCAAGGACGCGAGGATGTTGTTGTTCGGCCAGCCTTCGTTGTGCCGGTAGGTGAACGAAGGGTAGTCCGCTTGCACACACTCCATGAGATAGCCCCCGACAAACACCGTCGGCGAGAATGCCGGTGAACTTATCACCTGCCGCCGCGCCCATGTAGCCCATGAAGTTGACGAAGCCCACGGAGGCCGCGACAGCACCGCCCCGCGCGAGGTCCGCCGGGGCCGTACCCACGAGAAGCACCTGCGGGCCGTAGATCATGATGCCGATGAGGAACAGGGACATCACCGTCATCCCGGCGCCCATCTCTACGGCACTTCGGAAGCCGAACGATAGCAGGGCCAAGGCTACCAGCATCGCGCAGATCATCGGCGCTCGCCGGCCGCCGAAGAACCGATCGGTGGCCCAGCCGGCACCGAGCGATCCGAGGATCCCGCCCGCGGGAAGGATGGCAAACTTGACGGCCGACGAGCCAATGCTATCGTCCATCTGCACCTCGTGGATCATGCTGATGCCCCAGTCGAGGTAGCCGTATCGACACGCGTTGAGCAACCCGAGTGCAAGAGCGAGCAGCCACAGAGCGCTATTGCCAAGTGTCAGCCGCAGGGACTCCGACAGTGGCAATTTTGCCCGTTCTTCGTTCCCATTCTGCTCCAAAGCGGGTCTCGGCGGCTTGTCCCGCAACAAGATCAGCATGTGGACGCAAGAGAGCAACAGGAAGGCTGATGGAACATAGAGAGCGCCGCGCCAACCAAACGCGTCGGCTGCGTAGCCCGACACGACGTAGGCGAACGACGCGCCGACCATGTAGCCAGTACCGATGATGCCGATCGACTTGCCGCGCACCCCCGCTGGCAACCAGTCGGCTGCAACCCGCATGGTCGGCGTCCAGCCGAACGACTGCGCATAACCGTTGAGTGCCCACACGAACCCGAAGAACCAAATCGCGGCGCCGGCGCCGAAGAGCACGTTGAGTCCCGCCGACATCACCATGCCGATCGACAGCATGCATCGAGGCGAGACTCGATCCGCGAGATGTCCGTTGATGAACTGACCGATGCCGTATGTGATCTTGAGCGCGATCAGCACGTTCGCCATCTGACTCTTCGTGAAACCGAACTCCTGTTCGATCCCTGGAAGAGCGGCGGCGAGGTTGATGCGGCATAAGTAGAACGAACCGTAGGTCGCCCACAGGACCCACAACACCATGTTGGTGCCGGGCACACGCGGGTAAGCTCCGGAATCGGGCGAGGTTGGTTGGTCGGTTCGCGTCACGTCTGCCATTCTATCGCCGTAGGTCCATGATTCCGAAGGCACGAGAAGAGCGTTCTAATGCGGCGGCGGGGGTGCGCCCTCGCAGAATGTCCAGCAGGTCATCTCGATCGAGGTTGCCGCCCGAGACCACGCAGACAACGTTGCCTTCTGAAGCGCGCCCGGCGAGCGCAGAGGCTACGCCGGCAGCCCCAGCGCCTTCCGCAATGACGTGATGGCGCTCGCAGAGAAAACGGATCGCGTCTACGATCTCGCGCTCCTGCGCGACCACGGCGCCGGCAAGGAGGTCCTTCACTAGAGGCCACATCTCCCCGAGCACACGGCCCACGCCAATTCCCTGTAGGAAGCTCGGCCGGATCGTCGTCTCGACGGGCTCGCCGGCCTCGATCGCCGCCGTCAAAGGCGCGCAGTGATCGGATTCGGCGCCCAGCACTAGGACGCTCGGCTTCAGCGCGCGCATCGCCGAGGCGATCCCGGTCGCGAGCCCGCCGCCCCCGAACGGAACGAGTACCGTGTCGACCTCGGGAAGCTGCTCATAGATCTCGAGCCCCACCGTAGCGTCGCCGGCGAGAACGTCGCGACTCGCCACGGGATGCACGAACAGTCCGCGCTCGTCCGGATGTCCGTGATCGTGGATGACGTCCCACCATTCCGTATCCGACAGATAGCGGATCCGCGCGCCGAGCCGCTCCAACCCTGCCACCTTGGTGGCGGCAGCATTGTTCGTCAGCAGCACCGTCGCAGGAATCCCGAGCGCGCGGGCGACGAACGCGACGCCTTGAGCCATGTTGCCAGAGCTCGCCGTGTACACGCCGCCGTCAACCGTGTCGTCGATTCGCTGGGCAATCGCGCTCCCGGCGGGACGAATCTTGAACGAGCCGATCGGGTGCAGATTCTCGAGCTTCAAGAAGATTTTCGACGGCCCGTCGCTCTGCAAGCGGACGAGTGGCGTCCTCGAAACGAACGGAGCCAGGCGCTCAGCGGCGCCCTGCACCTCTTCGAGCGTCGGAGGTCTCAAGCTTTTCGTCATTCCCATGATTTGAGTACTCGTTGATCCATGAGCATCGTTCTGAGGGCCCGCGCTCCGTGCCGGAGGGGCGGTCCTCGCCGAGACAGGATCTGATAGCGGACGTTCGGAAGCTCCTTCAACGGGATTCCGCTGAGGCCACGAGGAAGCTTGCAGCAGCCGTTCACGATGGCCGCCCCGACGCCCAAACTGACGAAATGTAACATCACTTCCCAACCCGACGCTTCGACCGCTACGCGCAGCCGCGATCCCGCTTCGGTGAGACGCTGTTCGATCGTCGTTCGGAGCGGCCGTCCCTGTGGAGGGACGATGAGGGCTTCTTCGTCGAGATCCGCGAGCCCGAGCCTCCGCTTCTTGGCTAAACGGTGGTTCTTCGGAAAAACGATCATGTGAGGCACTTCCGTCATGAACTCGGCCGTGAGGTCGGGCGGCGTTGTTTCGAGAGAGAGCACACCGATATGAGCCGTGCCTGAGCGGACCGCGTCGATCGTACCGATCGCGTCCGCAGTCATCAGCTCGAGCGCCGTCGTTTCCTTTTTCGTGAAGGATCGAATCGTGGGCCCGAGCAAATAGAGGAAGGCGCCTTCCCCCGCGCACAGCACGACCCGCTGACGGCTGGAGCCGGTAGCGAGCTCGTCGAGAAATTCGGCCGAGCGCTCCTCGATTTCGCGCGCAAAAGCGGCAAGCTTCTCGCCTTCGACAGTAAGGACGAGCTCGCGACCGACCTTGCGATAAAGCGGGACACCGAGAGCTTCCGCGAGCTTTTGAACTTGCACGTGGAGTGCGGGTTGAGACACATGGAGCGCTTCCGCCGCGTGAGTGAAATTGCGGCGCTCGGCGAAGGCCGCGAACGATCGGAGCCATTCTAGCTTCACAAGCTATAACTATATCAGATAGTTTATCCATTCATAATAGTTCTTTATTAGCCTCCTTTCGCGTAGTCTCTTCGTAGGAGAAAGACGATGAAGAACAAGAAGCGACAACAACACCTCGGAGTGGATATCGGACGTGTGATCATGGCGCCTGTGCGCGACGGACAGCCGGACACCTCGTTCTTGACGGGTACGATGGAGCAAGCGATGGAAACGCCACCGACGGAAGGCGCGATGGAGCAAATCACGCGGCTCGTCGACGTTTCCGACGGCAAAGTCTGGCTCGTGTCGAAGGTAGGTCCATCGATTCAGAAGAAGACGCGCCGATGGTTTCGCCAGTGGCGCTTTTTCGAACAAACGGGGATCCCGAATACGAATCTGCGCTTCTGTTTGAGGCGCGACCAGAAGGCGGAACACTGCCGTCAGCTGCGCCTCACGCATTTCGTGGACGACCGCCTCGACGTCCTGAAGTACCTCGTCGATTTCGTCCCCTTCCTGTTTCTGTTCGGCGAGCAGCGAGCGAGTCAGCAGACGCCCGATTGGGCCCGAGCGGTTCTGACCTGGGATGAGACGACGGAGAAGATCCTGAAAACCCTCGATGCCCACTAGCCCCCGGCATAGCGGCACCGGAGTTGGCAACGCACCGATTCGGGACTACAATGCGAGCCCAAAGGACGCGTTCTACGCCGTCCGCTTTCCGTAAGGAGGATCGGATGAGCAAGATCAAGTTATGCCTGGTGTTCGTAACCTCTCCTACCTCTGGGGTTGTGGAAGCCCGGAACAAGCCACCATCGACCAGTTTTTCCTCGCCGCCAAAAGCAATGACGGCGCTACGCTCGCTGCCATGGCAGCGGTCAGCCCGCCGGGGCCCGTAGAGTCGTGGGAAATGGTCGAGATCAGCTCGCAGTCGACCGTACCATTCGAGCTGCCTGAGCTAAGCCGTCAGAAAGACGAGGCGGAGAAGGTACGAGACACGCAACGCGAGGAAGGCAGAAACTATCTCGACGACAACCGTGACGCTCTCGACCAGATCATCCCCAAGCTTCAGGAGGACTCGAGCTTTGTGTTCGACGGGGAGCTGGGTGAGATTCAGCAGGCGTGGTCGAAGTTGGTTCAAGATCGCAAGGTGAAGGAACGGGCGTTCCAGGACCTGAATCGCGCCGTGGAACAGGAAATCAAGCTCGCTGGTAAATCGGTGATGCGCGAGACAGCCATCGAGCCCCTCATAGGGGACGTCGCGATCACGGAAGTGCTGATGATGGTCAAGTCGTCCGAGGAGGGTCCGAAGATGTACTCGATCACCCTTCGAAAGTACGAGCTCTCCCTTCCGGATAGCGATCGCGCCGAGCCCTCACGTTGGGTCATCGTCGCTATCGCGGAAGAAGCACCGACATAGAAGACCACGCAGTCACGGCGGCAGCCTGCGGCGCGGCCATCCTCTTTGACTCCAGACGTAGGCGGGCGTATCCTCTCAGGAACATCGCGGCCGGCGCAAGCGTGGCGGCGCCGGTGAAGCACCGAGAATTCTCAAGCCATTGACGGAGGATTGCGCTCATGGAGATCGATCGTCGTGCG
Organism: Candidatus Marinacidobacterales bacterium; assembly: GCA_965197495.1. GTDB lineage: Bacteria > Acidobacteriota > Vicinamibacteria > Marinacidobacterales > SMYC01 > SMYC01. The sequence continues at coordinate 4,858,333 of OZ240210.1, read as the reverse complement.
TTCGTCTCGAGCCTTGGTGGGGCGGCCGCGGTCGCCCTCATGACCCCGGATCAGAAGGCCAATGCGCTCGAGCATTACATGGAAGAACAACTCGACGCTGCGGAGAAGGAATATCCGACCGTCGCCGATCTCGACGCGGCTAATCAGGATCTCACCCGGCCAGCCCGTCGTGGGATAGGCGGGCTATTCAGACAGGGGCGCGACGGCAAGCTGAAGAAGCTAGAGCCGATGCCGGAAAAGCCGACACTCCTCGACTTCTACAAGTTTCGCTTTGCACCGGCGAACCACGTCTTGCAGAGCGCAACGCGCGCACTCAAGACCGGCATGCGGGAAGAGGTGATCCTGGCCTGTCTTCTGCACGACGTCGTTCTCAACTTGATTCGTCCCGATCACGGCTGGTGGGGAGCGCAACTCGTCGAGCCCTACGTGCCCGAGATCACAAGCTTCGCCATTCGCTACCATCAGACCCTTCGCTTCTTTCCCGACACGGAATACGGCTACGAATACCCCGAGAGCTACTTTCGGACATTCGGCGAAGACTACGTACCGGAACCCTACTTGGAGAGAACCCACAAATGGGTCAAGAACCATAAATGGTACGAGCATCCGCGTCTGGTGACGGTGAACGACCTTTACTCGTTCGACCGGAGCGCCGTGGTGTCCATCGATCCTTTCGTCGACATCATCGGGCGCCACTTCAAGCAACCCGAAGAAGGACTCGGCTGGGACAACTCGCCGTCTTCGCACATGTGGCGGACGATGATTTGGCCCGATAGACACCTGTAAGGCACGCCGCCGCCGGCGGTTGGACGAAAAGAGGTGCGCATGACGATGAAGCTCTGCCTTCTCGGTGTCGCGTTGCTGGGTTGCGCCGCGATCGACGCAATGGCGGGCGCGACGCAAAGCTCGGGCGACGCTTCGACGTCCTACAAGGGTCTGGAAATCACGGCGAAGGGTGTGGAGCGGGCTACGAGGGTCAGCCTACAGGATTGCCCGCCGGGAGAGAACCGAGTGAGAGGTGTCATCCGGCCGAGCGAGGACACCGAGTTCGCAACGGTCCAAATCAACGTTAAGGTTCTTCCGTCGTTCGAGCCCGTTGAGCTGGCGAAGCCTCTGCTCTACGACAACAACGGAAATGAATACAAAACGGCGCAGTCCTTTCGCGATGTGGATAGCGTGCCTGCATACACTTGCAACTTCTCGTTCCGTGTGCCGAAGGGCACGAAAGTAATCCGCTTCGCAGTAGGCGACGCGTCGTTCGACATCAGCGCGTTAGAAAAATAGCCTCGCGTCGCTCCGTCGAAGTTGGTGAAGAGCGCGACTAACGCGCCTTCGGCATCTGTCGAGATGTAATTGTCGAGCCGTGCCGCCTCGTCGTCGATCTCCGGCATGCGCTGCACCGCGGCAAGACCGTGCTTTCGGCGATCGTTGGGGTTTTGCAGCTCGAAAGCACGGCTATAGCCAAGGTGCGGAAAGTATTGGACGTTGTTGATGAAAGTGCCGTTTTGGACCAGAGCGGTGTTCGAGCCGTGGTTCACGAAACCGGGCTGCGTCACGCTCACGTCGAACTGCATTTCCAGCGTGCCGCCCGGCTCGAGCGGTTCTTCGAGCGCGTAGATGGCGTAGCCCAGCTCGTCGTCCTCTTCAACCTTGCGCCCGCCGGGGATATCCACGGCACGCACGTCGACGGAGGTCGATACAATCACATGGAGCGCTTCGATGGGCTTATCGGTCTTGTTCTCGAGAGAGTAGGTGCCGCGGATGTCGGCGCCGCGCGTCTCGGGAGAGAGATCCACCTCGGTATAAACGGCCGTGATTCTGGGCTGCGGAATACCTTCGTACTGCTTGTAGTCCTTCTCGAAACGAGCCTGGCGCTCTTCTTGAAGATCCCCGGGAACGTACTCGTTCAAGATATTCGTGTTGTAGAAGATATAAGCGCCCGTCGATAGGAATGCGAGAGCGGCGAGAGCTGTTACGGCCTTGACGGTCCCCGTCAGGCGATCGGCCGCAAGTCGAATACGGAGGCGCATGCCCGACTCGCTCCCCCTCGGCCAGAGCAGATGGACGCCCGAAAGAAGCAGCACCGCGAAGAAGCTCCAATAGAGAGAGAAGAAGAACACGGGCTTCACGAAGTGCCCGTAGCCGTTCATGTCGGAGTAGGGCGCGTTCGGCACGCCGCCATACCAGTAGAGGTTGTGGTTGAAATCGAGCGCCCCGAGCGCCGGTCCGCCCACAATGAACAGGATCATCAAAAGGAAGCCGACATATTTATTGTAGGCGACTACCTGCAAGAACACGGCGAGTGCAACGCCCACCCACAGGAGTCGGTTCGTCAGGAGTACGCCGTCGAGGGCGAGGACCTGGGTATTACGCTCGACCACCGTCCAGTACTTCGTGGCAATAGCGAGCGCGCCGCTGCCGAAAGGGTCGATGATGGATGCGAGCCGCTCGTTCTCGATATCGGAAAGCAGATTCCCCGCAAGCGCGTAGCCGAAAAACATGGCGACGAGGCCGGCATAAGTGGCCATGAGGCTTCGGGTCAACGTTGCCAGCGAGAAGAACACGCAGGCGGTGAAGATCACGTTGGGGACGACGATCACGGCCATTTAGTCGTTGGGGATAAGGCCGAGGCGAGTGTGTCTGGTAAACTTCCTCCCCTTGCGCGAGGACCGTGGCCGGGCCTACGCGGTCCGCCGTCGTGCGAGGCCGAGGCCAACGAGGCCGACGCCGAAGAGAGCCAGGGTGGCGGGCTCGGGGATGGTCCAGACGATGTTGTCGACGCCGCCCGAGCCGCCCATGTTGATCTCGACGCGGTTGACCTGGTCACCGGCGCCCACGCCAGCCAGCTCGGAGGCAAAAACGATCGGGCTGATGCGGTTGACCGAGTTGTCGCCGTAGAGCGCGCCGTCGCGGGCGATGAACTCGCCGAACCCGATGCTGCCGAGCACCGAGCCGGCGGCATTGAGGAAGACGGCCACGAAGCCGCTCGAGGATCCGAACTCGGACGGCCCCTCGACGTCCACGAGATCGAAGCCGAACGAGGTTATGGGAGAGAAGAAATCGAAAAAGAGACTGCCGGCAGGCCGCAGCCCCTCGTCGTCGGGCGTATCGCAGGTACCCACGTCGCCGCACCCCCCGGTCTGGCCCGTCTTGTTCTCCTGGATGATTAGAATCCGCCCGAGGACCAAACCCGCGATGCCGGGAATGTTGTTGTTGCCCCACGGCGGGCCCTGGAGATCCGAATCGTTGGTGGGACTCAGGGTGGTATCGAAGGCCACGGTGTAGTCGGGGTCCGGCCGGTTGGGATTGCCGGCGCTAATGGTAACGCCGGCGAACTGGGTGTCGACGACGTCTCCGTGACCGAGGCTGTCGAAATCGATCGTGATGGGACCGGCCTGCGCGCCGCCGATTCCGGCCAGGAGCAGGGCTCCGAACGCCGCCGGCGCGGCCCAGGACAATTTGTGAATTGGGTTAACCATGACAAATCAACTCGCTACCACCGAAAAGACTCCACGCTTCGTTCTACGCAAATGTCGGGCCGGAAATGACGACTACGTCTTTTCAAGCACTTAGCAGAATCGACGCGCCGGGGCTCGGAAATATGTAATGTATTCCGCCATCCTTCCTCCGCTGAATTTCCGCACCGGTTCGGATTCTTCCTTCCATTTCATGGGCTTACCTTCCCTCACGCCCAGTGTAAGGTTTTTCGACGCTGAGTCCGGGGGCGTCCTTACCCCGCCCCGATCCCTCCGCTGCCATATCCGATTGCTCATCTTCCTCATCTCACTCGGCGCCCGCTCTCGTTTTGGAGACATGTTGGAGACGGCTGGGGAAGGAAAAGGGAACTCGCAGGACTAGTCGGACCTTCCACGGATGAACAAGCGTAAGTGTGGGCATCATTGGCTTTGTTTTTGAAGAGAGGTGTGTGTACTGCTTACATCGTGCGGGGGTTGATTTCGAGCAGGTTGAATGCTTTGTGCTGCAAGGGTGTGGGGCGAGTGATGCTGACGAAGGACAGGCCGCGGGCTTCGTTTTCGACCTGATTTTTCGTGACCGTAGCAAGATCAGAAAGAAGCGTTCTGAAACTGTGGACGGGCAACCCGTCGGAGTCTTCTTGGTAGAAGCCTTTGCCTGGGCGGAGTCTGAAGGCGTTGCTGGGCTGACGATGGATGAGCGTTTGGCATGGGCACCGTCAGGGTCGTCGTCGTCAAACAAGATCGGGACGAGGGCTTTTCGCATGTGCCATTCCACGTAGTAGGCGAGCATGCAAAGAAAGATGTGAGCTCGAACTCGCTCAGCGTTGTAGTGATAGATGGGCCGTACTTTCAAATCCACGGTTTTGCAGCAACGAAAAGCGCGTTCAACGACTGCCAAGCCTTTGTAGGTCCTGACAGCTTCGTCTGCGGAGATGGCCTCTTCGGTGAGGCTTGTTCGGATGATATAGATGCCGTCGAGGGCCGCCTCACGCTCGATGTTTTCGTTGTCGCGCTCGAAGTCGAAGCCGTCGTCCGTAATGGTGTAGCGAAAGTGCTTGCCCATCTTGCTCCGAGCGAACACTCGACCCAATCGTATGCCGATGGTATCTTTGCCTCGCAAAGGACGTTGGTCTCGCTTCGTCGCTTTGCTAATCACTTCTAGCTTTGACTCCGTCGACACAAGCATCTCTTCTCGCTTCCGCGCCCGCTCGGTAGCAAGAAGAGGGTTGCGGCAGGCGATGAGTCGCTCACCAGGGAAGCTAGGATGATGGATCTCCGCTAGGTCGAGTTCATCGAACATAGAAGGCTGCAGCATTCCGTCTTTTGCAAGTCGCTGAATCTGAGGGGCACGAAGTGAGCTGATCCACTCGAGACCTTCCTCCGGTCGAAGTTCCTCGCGAATCCGGGCTTCGGTGATCATCCCTCGGTCACCTACGAAGACGATACTGTCAAGCTCAAAACGTTCTCGGACTTTGCGAATTTGGCTCCCCAGTGTTGCGGGATCTCCGGTGTTACCTTCGAACACCTCTACCCCGACCGGCCGACCATCACGCTCACACAGTAAGCCGAACACGACCTGCAACTTGTTTTTCTTGCCGTCTCTCGAGTAACCGAGCTTCGCCAGAGGGCACGACCGACCTTCTACCCAAGTCGACGTCAAGTCGTAGAGAACCAGGCTGCCCTGCTGCAGATGGCGTTTCGCCAGTTTCTTCTCTATGGCTACTTGGCGGCTCAAAAGCCAATCCAGGGAATCATACAACTCATCCTCGTTGGTGTCTTCAACTCCAACACACTCACCCAATGACGAAGTCAAGGTCTGTTTCGATAGACCACGGGCCGTGGCCAACTTGGAGCCCGGCTCTACGATTCGCGCCACAATCATCGCCACGACGAGGTCACGCTCTCGGCGTGTCATTTTTCAGAATCATGACCCCACCTTTTTCATAAACATGCCCCCGGGGTCAAAGGCCTACCCGAGAATCAATACCACAACTTCCTCGGATCTGTAACAGATCTCTGTCGTCGCTCCTGTGTACCAACATCCTTGAGACACTTGGGTCTTTGAAAATTAGTGTAGAGGGCGGAGGAGGAACATGCATGAGTACGTTGATAGAGAGAGACCTCGGCGGGATCGGAAGGAGCCCGTAGGGCGACTGGAGATCCCGCCGGCCGCGATGCGGCAGGGGTTCCGGCGACAACCCGGATGTCGGCGCCGAGGGGGGTACCGCAGGTATGGGCCGGTCCACGGGAGGCTGTTGTCGGGCGATGGTGGAGCTTGTGTTCGCGCTTCGGTGGTTGGATTCGCAAGATTCACTCCTTTTCAGGTTTGGTGGACATTTTCGAGTTTCGAGGCCAAGAGGTCGGGACGTTGTCCCTTCCTGTAGCTTTCGCCTTCGATCTGGACTTGGTAAGCGTTGTGGGACAAACGGTCAAGAGCGCTCTGGGCAAGAATCGGGTCATCGAACAAAGGAATCCACTCGTCGACGTGTCGATTTGAGGTGAGGATCGTGGACGAACGGCGGTGGCGCTCGATGACGACTTCGTAGATGTCGTTGGACTGTGTGGTATCGAGCCGACGCAGAGCGAAGTCGTCGAGGATGAGCAGGTCGGGGGCGAGAAAGCGTCTGAGCGCCTTTTCGTGAGAGTAGTCGGCACGAGACTGCTTGAGCTCGAGGAACATCTGATCGGCGCGGATGAAGAGCACGTCGTATCCGGCCCGGCAGGCTGCATGGCCGAGAGCGGGAGCGAGGAAGGTTTTGCCGACGCCCACGCTTCCCATGAAGAGAACGTCTTGCTTGGCCTCGATAAAACTGAGCGAGAAGAGGTCGCGAACGCGATGGCGATCGAAGCCCACCGGGGCATCCCAGTCGAAATTCTCGAAGGTTTGCTCCTCGGTGAAGGAGGCGCGTTTGAGACGCCGTTGCAGATTGACTTGGTCGCGTCGGTCCACTTCGTCCTGCAGGATAAGTTCCAGGAGGTCTTCACTCGGTAGTTTTGCCTTTTGAGCGTAGGCGATCCTCTCCGGCAGCGTCGCAAGGATCCCCGAGAGCTTGAGCCTCTTCAGAATCGTTTTCAGTGAGTTTTTGATTTCCATCTGGATTCTCCTTTCGTTTCGGTTCATGAGAGAAACTTTCGTTGGGGCGAAGGAATCTCAAGGGCATCGAGACCAGCTCTCCTGTTTGTGGTGGGTCGTCCGACGGCGCGACGGCATTCTTGAGAATGCGCTCCACCCTTTGGACATTGATGAGATCGAAGCCCAGGGCTCGCTGGCAAGCGGTTTCCACGCGAGCATGGCCGTACTTGTCGGCCAAGCGCATGAGCTTCTGAGCCTGTCGGAGCTTGGCCCATGGAAAGACGCCGCTGAGGAGCAGACTCATGAAACGGCCGATGTTGTTGCCGAGTTTCTTGGCTTGGCGCACCATACGCTCCGGGTCGCGCCTGGCGTAGGCCTCGAGGTCTGGGGGGTCGTCATGAACGGACGGCTCGGCCCACTGAGGCGTATCGAATCGAGGCCCGTTCACGGGCCGAAGGCAAGCAAGCTCGACCTCTTCGAAGACGACGAGAGGGCGTTTTTGGGTGGTCCCGTGAATACGCCGGCCCGCGACTTCCAGACACCAACGTCGAGCTTCCCGCTGGACGTGAGCCAGGTCGAGCCACTGCTCACCGCGGAAAAAGCTCTCTCGAACGTACGGCACCCCTCTCTCGACGATCGGCTTGCCCTTCGGTTGGCGTACGACTGCCGGGTCGATGACAAAGCCTCGGAGCTCTGCATACTGCTCCATGGTGCGCTGAAAACTAGCCCATGTTTACCCTTTATGAGCACCCTAACGCTCGTAAGTGACTGAATTCAAAGGAACGGGGGTTGGATTTCGCCCAAAACGTAGAGACAGAGATTGTGCTTTGAGCGCCATTAATACGTTGTAATCGTGGACAATGACATGTAGTATGCGTGAGGACAGGTTATGTTCTTCCGCATCGTTCGGGCCGCAGGCGGCAAAGGGGTTCAACATGAGTATGTCCGCCTGGTCGAGTCGTATCGGGAGCACGGCAAGCCGAAGCAACGCGTAGTGTGCAACTTGGGGCGCAAGGATCTCCTAGTTGCCAATCTCGACTCCCTCAATCGGTTGCTTGGGGCCGGTGAACCGGCCGACACCGAGCGAGCAGCCGAGCAGGTCGCGGGGGCAGACGCGTGGGATTGGGGTCCGATGCTGGTGACGGCGACGCTGTGGCGCGAGCTCGGGCTGGAGCAGATTCTCGACCGGCTCGGGGGCCGCGGCAAGCGGGACGGAGTGGCGCTAAGCGAGCGAGCTTTGGTGCTGGTCGCCAACCGGCTATGTGCTCCGTCAAGCGAGCACGGTCTGGCGCGCTGGCTCGAGACCGACTTCGTCTGCGACCGGCAGGGGCGGCGGTGGGTGCCGCAGTGGCGCGATGATGGGGAACGGCGAGCGAGTCGCTCCCCGCGGGTTCGCGTGGAGTTTCGCCAACTCAAGCAATGGTACCGAACGCTCGACTAGCTGCATGCCCGCAAAGAACAGATCGAGAAGGAGCTGTTTTTGCGCTTGCGGGATCTGTTTTCGCTTGAGGTTGATATGGTGTTTTACGACCTGACATCGACGTACTTCGAAGGTCAAGGCCCTCCGGGGCTCGGCGCCCACGGCTACAGTCGCGACCGCAGACCGCGTAACCGGCAAGTGCTTATCGGTCTGGTGATGGTGGACGGTTGGCCGATCGCCCACCATGTTTTCGCCGGCAACTGGCGTGACGCGAAAACGGTGCCGCAGGTGCTCAACGATCTCAACGAACGATTCGGTTTGCACCGCGTGGTTTTTGTCGGCGACCGAGGGATGGTAACGAGCGACAGCCTGGCAGTGGTGCGCTCGCGCAAGCAGGGCTATCTCGTCGGGCTGCAAAGACGACGGCGCGAGGAGGTCTATCGTTACATCGAGCGCGCCAGCGGAGAGTGGATCGACTGCCCTGGTGGCATCACGGTGAGCGAAAAAGCCGAGCCACCTAAGACTCGTGTGCAAGAAGTCCGCTCCGAGCAGTCTGGGGTGCGCATCTTCGTCGTTCACAGCGACGAAAGGCTCGCCTACGAGCGCGGGCAGAGGCTGCGGGCCATGGGACGTGCCCGTGCGGCATTCGAGGCCCTCGAGCGCCGCGTGCGCGACGGACGATTGAAAGCCCCCGAGAAAATCGGTGCCGCCGCCGCGCGCATACAGGCACGCCACCACGGTCACCGTTACTACGACTGGGAGTACAAAAACGGTCGCTTCCGCTTCTTCGAGCACCCCGTCAACCTCAAGCGCGAGCAAGCCTACGAGGGTAAGTACGTTATTCAAACCGAGGAGCAAAACCTCTCTCCGGTCGACGCCGTGCGCCTTTACAAGGACCTAAACGAGGTCGAGCGAGCCTTCTCATGCCTTAAGGATGTCATTGAGATGCGTCCCGTTTACCACCAGACCGATGAGCGTGTGGAGGCATATCTTTTCGTAGCTACGCTGGCCTTCCTTGTGCATCGGGCTCTTGAGAAAAAGCTCAAGGTCGCCGAACTCGACCTGTCCGCAACCGAGGCACTACAAGCGCTACGCTCGGTCCGGGTCGTCGACTTACAGCTGGGTTCTGGGCGGACTAAGCGCGTCGTCACGCGCGGCACCGCTCGCGCCAACTCGATCCTGACTGCACTCGGCATCGTTGAACGCGACCCGCCAGCCTTCTCCGAGGAGGTGCTGTCAGCGTAGAGACAAACCGCCGATCTCGATCCTTTGTTTTCGATGACTTAGACACCTAAAAGGGAAACATGGGCTAGGCTCATAGCGGTCCGCCTTCACCACCGCCGTCTTCATGTTGTCGACGACGACCCGCTCAGGCACACCTCCGAAAAACTCCCACGCCTCTTCCAGTCCATCGATGACAACGTCCGGCTTCTGAGAGAAGTTGACGTGAACGTACTGGTGGCGGCTGAAGCCGAGAGTGACGAGCAACGCCCAGACGAGTCGCTTCCGATCCGACTCCGGGTCGTAGATCTTGCCGAGTTGACCAAAATCCACTTCGGCGAGCTCACCCGGTGAAACCTCGGCTCGGCGCAGTGTCAGCCTGGACCGTGCCAAACCGAACTGCTCCACCGCGTAGCGATACACCGAGCTGTAAGAAACGTCGACTCCCTCGCGGGTCAATAGCTCATGGACCTTGGTGAGCTTCAGGCCCCTCTCTCCCTCGGGGCCTTCCACCCATTGCTGGATGCGATCATGATGGGCGCGTAGCGCCTTTTCCGATGCAGAAGCCTCGCTCGAACTCGGGCCCGGCTGGCGTCGCTGCGCCACCCGCGACGCGAACTCGTCATCCGGTGGAACCTCCTTCGACCAGCCTAGTTTCTTCGCCTCTCGTATATACGCGCGAATCGTCTTCCGGCCCCGACCGGTCGCTACAGCTATCCTTCGCTGGCTCTCCCCTCGATGGTGCCGTTTCAGAACATCCAGAACTTCCCACATACCGTGCTCCCTGTATGCCAATACGACCTCCTTGTTTCCAAGAAGGCTCGCACAGCCGAGCTCGGCCTCAAAGGGGTGGGGTCATGACTCCGAAAAGTGGGGTCATGTTTCTGAAAAACTCACCCCTTTGCCGGGGTCATGTCTCTGAAAATGGGGTGGGGAATGTTTCTGAAAAACACGCCCTCAAGTGGAGTCATGATCCTGACAAATCACACGGCGCTGGCGGCTATGGATGATTCGCTCGAGGCCAACTTTGCGCAGCGTTCCCAGCACGGCCGCAACATGTCCGTGAGGCTTGCTTCTGGTGATCTCGAACTGCTGAGCCTCACCCAAATCCACGTTGCCCTTCAGCAACTGGCGAAGAGCTTCAATTCGCGCGGGCTTCCACTTCGAGATGTTGGCGACGGTCCTCGTTTTGGGCGCACCGCCTTCGCGGTAGCTTTCGCGGATGAGAATCGCTGGGGGCGAGTTGCGGTTCGGCACCTTGGCGATGTACATGCGCCGACTATACAGGATTAAATCAGTAAAATAAACTGTTCTGTCACTATTACATGCTTACACATTACATTTCGAACCGCCGCATCTGCTTTAAACGTACGGGTTTACATGCGTCTAGCCGGCGGAAGTTCCGACTAAAAGGACTTAGATGGTACCGGGGGCGGGACTCAGGCTGACCTGCTCTCAAACCAAGCGGTTACGGGAAAAGACGCCGAGCATGGGAACCCATGATCTCGGTAGTGGTTCGATAGTTCCGCACAAGAACCGCACAAGTCACGAGCGGACGCCGACTTTGCTTCTACTTTTCTGCAACTCTCGAAGGTACTTCAACCGGCGATCCATCGTCGCCGGGTGCTGTCGGCTATGATTTCCCAATTAGCTCTCTGATAGCGAGGCGGAACAGTCCGGGAGCACGCACTATCTCGTTCTCGAGCTGGTTCCGGGAGAGACGCTGGCCGAATGGATCTCACGCGGTCCCATCCCTTTGGAAGAAGCTCTCGAAATCGCCACCAAGATCGGCGAGGCTTTGGAGGAAGCGCACGAACAAGGAATCGTCCACCGAGACCTGAAACCGGCCAATGTCAAGCAGACCGATAGCGTCTCTGTAAGCGATACGAACGCGTCATGGGCGCATCCTCGATCGCACTGCCGAGTTTGCACGGAGTCGTTCGAAAAAAGTTATCAAGCGAAAGTCAAAGTTTTTTTCGCGCCCGTGTTTCGCGCAACTTGGTCCAGACCGAGTCGCGCCTGAAACACGATACAGATCCGATCCGCGACGGAGGCGATGTGCGGAAAGCGCGAGCCCAATGCGGCTGATACTCCGCTCCCTCCGCGATTCATCGTTCGACGATCGATGCGCGATGGTTTCTGACATCAGGCTTTGGAGCAAGCAAACGGGTGTTATAGAGTTGGAGCTTGGGACAGCGCTAGAGAGTATGGATAAAGACAAGGAATTGGAATCCGTAGGGGTCGCCTGGTATCTCGCTGATCAGTGGGAGCTTCTTCGAGAGCGTGCGGACGATCCCGAAGTCCTCGTAGAACGGTATGAAGATTGGGTCGAGCAGGCAGACAGGATGGTCGCGCTCTTCAAGAGCCAAGGCATGCGCGTCGTGAAGGTCGAGGTGGACATCGAGGAGGTCGTCGCTTGGTGCAAGGCGGGTGGCCGGCCCTTCGACTCCAAGGCCCGTGCCGAATATGCGAGCGAGACGCTCCGCAAAAGGGACTTGCCAGGCACCTCTTAAGAAATTTCAACCTGAGATTCAGGCCTTTCATTCCATCGAGCGCCGCACACTCCGCTTCGGTCAGGCTTTGCGGACCGCGGCTAACGCACGCCCTCGAGCAGCTCAGCAGCGTTGTTGTGGATCTCGACGTGATCGCCTCGGCGCCGCAACAATACGAGGTTGGCGTCCCGCGGAACCGCCTGCGAGACCGTGCGGTTATGCGCCGTGCAGATGAACTGCGTCTTCGAAAAGACCTCCGTGAGAACCTTCATCAAGTTGCGTTGCCACCGCTGGTGCAGATGAAGATCGATCTCGTCGACGCAAACCACGGCGGGCGCGGCGAGGGGATCGGCGCTGCGCGGGTTCAACACATAGAGGCGCCGGGCGAAGTCCACGATCCAGGCAATCAGCGTACGGTAGCCCATGCTGAGATCTCTCAAAGAGACCCAACCGTAATGCGTCTCGAACTCCACGCTCGCACGTCCCTGTTTCGAGGCGATGCGGATATCTTTCACGTCGAGCAAGACCGAATTGAGCAGATCGCGCACCTTCTTGGCGGCGCGAGCCTCGCGAAGCTGACGGCGCGCCGGTCCGAGATGGCTCATCTGCACGAACCACTCTTCGGCGTTCAGAAGCTCGGCGTCATCCACGAAGAGGCTTTCATCGGCCGAGGATTCGAGGGGCTTGCGTCCCGAGTCGGCGGCCTGTCCGTGCCGGCGGGACGCGCCGTAGCCGAAATAGATCAACGTGCCGTCTCGGTTGAAGTCCCAGCGCGGCGGCGGGCTCTGGCGCCGGCGCTCGGGGCTGTAGCGCACCGAGAACTCTGCGACCTCGCGAGGCCTCAGCAGGACATTCGAGCGCACGAGGGCAGGCTTGGTCGGTTTACGTTGAGGCCACCAGTTATAGCGAATGAACGAGGGGACTTCCTTGTGATCCTGCAGCGTCGACGCGATGCCGCAGACCGCTTGCAAGAGCGTCGTCTTGCCAGCGCCATTGTCGCCGAAGATGACTGTCCAGCCATAGGGCTTTCCACGCTCGTCGGAGAGTTGCAGGGTCTGAGCCGGGCCGAAGCAGCGCACGTTCTCCACGTCGACGGACAATAAATAGAGCGGTTTGCCGGACGACTTTGCGGCCTTCTTGCTTTTCTTACCTCGCGCGGGCTTTTTCTTGCGCGCGACCGCCCTGCTTTTTCTGACTTTCTTGGCCGGTCGGGCCCGCGTGCTCGGCTTCTTCTTCACGACTTTCTTGCGTTTCGCCGGCGCTTTCTTCTTCGCGGTTTTGCGTTTGGAAGAAGCGGTTTTTTTCTTCGACAGAGACTTCCGCCCACGGGTAGACCCGGTTTTTCTTGCTGGCATGGCATTTTGTACCACGGAAGCTCCGCGACGTCTAATCTGAAGTTCCTTGGTCGAATGAACCCACTGACAGTGTGAATCCCCAATGATTACGCGTCTTTAGGGACGCCGAGAGGCTAATTTTGGGTCGCAATATGTAGAATCGGAAGCTCCGCGACGTCTAATCTGAAGTTCCTTGGTCGAATGAACCCACTGACAGTGTGAATCCCCAATGATTACGCGTCTTTAGGGACGCCGAGAGGCTAATTTTGGGTCGCAATATGTAGGCATGTCTAAAGCCTTTTATAGTTTGATACACATTGATATATAGGATACTATGGTGGGCATGCATATCCACATCATCCCCAATCGCAACTCTACCCCCGCGGTCCTGCTGCGTGAGTCCTATCGGGTGGGCGGAAACGTCCGCAAGCGCACGCTCGCTAACTTGTCCAAATTGCCCATGGACGCAGTCGACGCCATCCGACGCATTCTCAAAGGGGAAAAGCTCGTCTCGGTTGAAGTCGCCTTCAAAATCGTCGAGAACGGCTCCCGGCACCATGGCCACGTCGACGCGGTGCTCAGCGCCATGAGACAGCTCGGTTTCGAAAAGCTCGTTGGTTCTCGACACTCACCAGAGCGGGATTTGGTCGTGGCCATGGTAGTCGCCCGGATCCTCGAACCGCAGTCGAAGCTGGCGACTAGCCAGTGGTGGCACACAACCACACTGCCCGAAATCCTGGGGGTGAGCGATGCCTGCGAAGACGATCTCTATGCCGCCATGGACTGGGTTCTCAAACGCCAGGAGGTCATCGAAAAAAAACTCGCGGCGCGCCATCTCCAAAACGACGGCCTGGCGCTCTATGACCTAACCTCAAGCTACTTCGAGGGTGTGAGTTGTCCGATCGCCCGCCTCGGATACGACCGTGACGGCAAGAAAGGCAAGCTGCAGATCAACTACGGTCTGCTGACCAACGAACGCGGCATCCCCGTGTCGGTATCGGTCTTTGAGGGCAACACGGGCGATCCCAAAACGCTGTTGCCTCAGGTAGAAAAGGTGCAAGAGCGCTTCGGCATCGAGCAGTTTGTGATGGTGGGCGACCGCGGAATGATCACCCAGACCCAGATCGACGAGTTGCGGGAGATGGACGGTGTCGACTGGATTACCGCTCTGCGTCCCGAACCGATTCGCAAGCTCATCAACGATGGGGTGCTCCAGATGGGGCTATTCGACGAGCGGAATCTGTTTGAGGTGACGCACCCGGATTTCCCCAACGAGAGGCTGGTCGCTTGCCGCAATCCGGAGCTGGCCGAGAGGCGGCGTCACAAGCGCCGTGCTCTGCTCGAAGCGACCTGCAAGGAGCTGGAGAAAGTTTGTCGGATGGTCGAGCGGCGCCGTTTGCAGGGCAAGGAGGACATCCGTGCTGCAGTGAAAAAGCTCCTCAACAAGTACAAGGTCGGCAGGTACTACAGGCTCGACATCCGTGACGACGGTTTCGACTTCGAGCTAGACGAGACAACGATGGATGCCGACGCCTCGCGCCTCGCCAACGGCAACTCTGAGCTCGCCAACAAACGGCTCCAGCGGTGGAAGCGACACATGGGGACGATCGCTAAGCAGTTCGGAGGGATTCGCCAACGGATCGGGCGGGGTCAGCTGCATGGTAAAGATAAAATCGGTGTGCGGGTAGGCAAAGTTCTCAACAAGTACAAAGTCGGCAAGCACTTCAAGCTGGACATTCGCGACGACAGCTTTAGCTTCGAAATCGACGACACAAAGGTCACTGCGGAAGCTGCCCTTGACGGCATCTACGTGATCCGCACCAGTCTTGCTGAGCAGCGGATGAAAACCGACGACACAGTGCGCAGCTACAAGTTACTGACCCAGGTCGAGAGGGCGTTTCGTTCCTTCAAGAGCATGGACCTAAAGGTGCGGCCGATTCATCACCGGCGCGAAAACCGAGTCCGGGCGCACGTCTTCTTGTGCATGCTAGCCTACTACGTCCTGTGGCACATGATGGAGGCTTGGCGGCCGCTGCTATTCTCTGACGAGGACCAGCAGGCGAAGGCCAGGCGTGACCCCGGTTGCTCCGGCGAAGCGCTCCGAGGCCGCCCTGCGCAAGATACAAACCAAGAAGCTTGACGATGGGAGTCGAGCTTCCAGCTTCCGCACGCTGCTGCGCCTTCTCAGCAACATCGTCCGAAACAAATGTCGGCGACCGGAAGCCGGACCCGACGAGCCCACCTTCGATGTCACGACAACTCCGGACTCGAAACAGCAGAGAGCCTACGACCTGCTCAAAGGTATCACCGTGTAGACAGAAGCCAGCACCATTGATTCCAACTATCTCATTGGATCAACACCGGATCTTGGCTTTTTCAGCCAGGAACTTCAGTCTAATACTTCTTGGGATTCGTGCGCATCAAGCAACTGCCTGTTCGGACTGCACCTAGGGTCCCCTCGACCATGGCGGAAGCACCGTGCGGGTTGCCATGAGCTGCAAAGTCTTCATAATGGCCGCTCATGTTAGGGAGGTTGGTAATGACAAAGACCGTTTCCACTATTTTGGCGCTACTCGTCGGTGTGGCCATCGGCGCTACGCTGCCCGCGACCCAAGCTCAGACGTCGGCCAACGGCGAGAGGACCGTGTGGTACTTCTACCGCGTCAAGTGGGGCCAGCAGCAGGAATTCGTGGAGTTGTTCAAGAAAAACCACTATTCCATCTTGAAAGAGCAGATGGGGAGTCGGCTCGTGGACTTCAAAGCCTACGCACCTTTGCACCACGGCGACGGGCGCGCCGACTGGACGTTCGCCACCGAGCTCACTTTTAAGAACGACGCAGAGTTCATGAAGCCGTCACCCGCGCCGAAGGTCGCCGCGCGCCTGTTCTCGGACATGGAGACGTTCCACGCCGAGGAACGACACCGCTTCGAGATCCTCGACGCCCACTGGGACGTGCCGCTCGTGGAAGTGCCGATGGAGTGAGCCCCGCGGGGAAATTCTACTCTAGCCTCTAACCGCTCAGAAACGAAGATCTTATTCACAGTTTCGAACTTCGTCCAAGCGCAGCCTGCGGCCGCAACCAAAGGGGATGGCCACAGAGGCACAGCGCGGCGGAGCCGCAACCAAATTGGAGGACGGCTCCGCCGCGAGCAGTCAGCGGTCAGCATTCAGCGGTCAGCTCCGGATTCGAGCCTCCGGATGAGAGAGGCGAGCATACGCTTGACCTCGGTGGTTCGCTCGGCAAGCTCCTGAAGACTTTGGCTATCGAGCAACCCGAGCTCGTGGGCAAGGAGCAGTTCGTATTCGAGCTCGCTTGCTGAGCCCATACTCATTTGAAGAAAGCGGGCCATATCCCGGTCTGAACCGCGTCCACAGCCCTCAGCAATATTCGCCGGGATGGAAACCGCCGCTCGGCGCATCTGAGCCGTCAAGCCGAACTTCTCTTCGGTTGGGAAGTGGCCGGTGGCCTGGTACAAACCCTTGACTAGCTGATGGGCCTTCTCCCAAACCTTTAGATCTCGAAAGTCTTTCATCCTGACTCTTCGCTGTCGGCTCGCTCACCACGTCAGCCCAACGCGGGCTCGATGCACAATCTGGGCGTGAAGTAGACACGGCGCCACATCCAGAGTAGGAAGATGTCACGACAACCCTTTCCCATGCTGGAGGACGCCGTGAAACAGTTTTGCCTCTCCTGCCATTTCAGTGGATCCTCTCGAGGGTGAGACCGCCACAGTTTAGGTAGACGAGACTGATGAGAGCTTCGGCAGAGTGGAGTCCAAAGCTGCGGTGGCTCAGCAGCCGGATTTTGTTGTTCATTCCTTCGAGTCGGCCGTTGCTGAGTCTCCACGTGACCCACGCGATGACGCCATCGAAGTACTACTGGAGTGTCTACAGCAGCGAATGGGCCACGTTTCGTAACAGCTCTAGCCTCGCGGAGATCTATCCCGCTCTTGTACATCATGCGATCACAAACTTTTCGAGCCCCGACGTGATGCGCTTTCTCGGAAAACGGATTCGAACCGACTTTTCAGGGGAAGTCGTCAGCCGATTTCGCCACCGGCCCGAGGGTCTGCGTATCAAACATGCCCTCGACCTCAATTCCGTCAAACTCTACGACAAACAAGGTTCCGTGCTCCGTGTGGAGACAACCATCCAGCGTGCCGAGGGTATGCGCTGCTACCGGCCAAAGGAAGGCGACCCCAACGGCCCTCTCGAGTGGCGTCCGCTCCGTCGTGGCATCGCAGACCTGCATCGCCGTGCCCAGCTCTCCCAGGACTCCAATGAGCGCTACCTCGACGCTCTCGCCGCTTGTGATACCTCAACCCCACTCGGTCAACTCCTCGCTCGCGTCAGCCAAAAAACTCAATGGAATGGCTCCACCCTCCGAGCTCTTCGCCCTTGGGACGCTCTGGACGCCCGACTCCTCGCCGCTATTTCCCGTGGAGAGTTTCATCTGCGAGGCTTTCGCAACAGGGAACTCCGTGCCTTGCTCTTTCCCAAGACTTCGGACGACCCTCTCGAAACCAGGCGGCTAAGCGGACGCGTCACCCGGCTCATTCGCATCCTCCGAGCCCACCGTCTTGTCAAAAAAGTTCCCAAAACTTTTCGCTACAGACTCACAAAGCGCGGTCAGCAACTTTGCTCCGCATTACTTACCGCAAACTCTCTCTCCCTCGATAAACTCCACGCTGCTGCCGCATGATTTTTCTTCTTCTCAAAACAAGCTTTTCAGGGTTAGTAGTACAGAGACACAGCGCGGCGGAGCCGTCCTCCAATTTGGTTGCGGCTCCGCCGCGCTGTGCCTCTGTACTACTAACCCGAAAAAGCTTCTATTTCTTGCAAGAATTGAGCGGCTGCGGCCGGATCCGCAAGAGGGTAAATCAGTTAGAAGAGGCACCGCGGCGAAGAATTGGGACGGCGCACACTGAGAATGGGACCGAGGCGCGAAGCGCCGAGCACCACGAGCTGACCGCTGAATGCTGACCGCTGACCGCTCGCGGCGGAGCCGTCCTCCAATTTGGTTGCGGCTCCGCCGCGCTGTGTCTCTGTACTACTAACCCGAAAAAGCTTTTATTTCTTGCAAGAATTTGAGCGGCTGCGGCCGGATCCGCAAGAGGGTAAATCAGTTAGAAGAGGCACCGCGGCGAAGAATTGGGACGGCGCACACTGAGAATGGGACCGAGGCGCGAAGCGCCGAGCACCACGAGCTGACCGCTGAATGCTGACCGCTGACCGCTCGCGGCGGAGCCCTCCTCCAATTTGGTTGCGGCTCCGCCGCGCTGTGTCTCTGTGGCCATTCTTAAGGCGCCTCATGCACACGATTTGAGAGCGGCCGCGCTTTCAGGTTTACCCGGCTAGACGGCCAGGGAACACAGGATATCGGCTTCCGCAACACCGTGGACGTTCTGTTCGACGTTCTGCCCGCGGTCGATGTCGTCTTCCTCGTCGAGGACGAGAACGGACGCCCGACGATGGGCTCGTTCGTCATTACCGATGGGGTCGAGAGGCTTCTCGCGAATCCGGTCGACGATCCCAAGCCCGAAAACTACAGGCACGCGATGGCACGCAAACAGCCCTGGGACACGAATCGCAACTTCGTGGACACGCCGGCGCCCGTGAAACGTTTAATCGGGATCTATCCTCTGCCCTCACGTCGCGTGGCCATGGACGCGACGCCGGACTTCTTCTTCCACCCCCAGGTGTACCGGTCCTATGGAGAGGTCGTGAAGCTGCCGCCGGGAACCTACGACGTCGAGTACGGCCGCGGTCCGCAATATCTCGTCGGGAACACGACCATCACGGTGCCCGAAGGTGTCGATGACTACGAAGTCAGCTTCAAGCTCGAGCGGTGGGCCGATCTCTCTGCGCTCGGCTGGCACAGCGCGGACCATCACGTGCATGCGGCAGGTTGCAGCCACTATGAGAGTCCCCAAGAAGGGGTATTGCCCCAGTTCATGTGGCGCCAAGCGCTGGGTGAAGATCTCAACATCGCGTGTATTCTGAGCTGGGGGCCTTGCTGGTATCACCAGAAGGATTTCTTCGAAGGCGACGTGCATCCTCTTTCGACCGGTGAGAACTTGATGCGCTACGACGTGGAAAATCCGAGCCAGCAAACTTGAGGCCTGTCATCGGGTCCACGAGGATAGCCTGCATGAGCGCGAAGCCACCCGAATAGGGTGGGCGCACGACGATCTCGTGCCCCATACGCGTAAGCTCCTGACGGACATCCTCGGGGATGCGCTCTTCCATGAGCACTTCGTAGAGATTGCCTTCGTTGTGGATGCGCGGCGCATCGATGGCAGCCTGGATTCCCATCCGGTAGTCGATGACATATAAAAGAGGTCGATCCCACCCTCGGAGAGCCGGCGCAAGGTGCTGGCCAGATCCTTGAAGACGATGCGATCGCCCACGTCGGGCGGCTCCCCGCCGGGAAGGTACATGTCGCGTGAGCCGGGAAACTTGGAGAGCGTCACAGTGCCTCCCCGCACCGCTCGTACGTACAGCTCGTCGGCAATGAATCCCTCCTCCGCGACACGGCTATTGACGTGGAACACTACCGCGGTTCAGTCGATGACCGCCAGCTCGAAGGTCTCGACTTGGCACTGGGATCCGTTCTCTAGACACATCCGGACGGAGATCATCGCCAATCCCGAAGAAACGGGCTCCAGTATCGCACCGGCCTTCTGACCGCCGGGCGGGTGGCTCTCTAGCCAGATCGCGACCTCCGGTCGATCGCTCTGCCATTCCACCGTGCATGTCGAGGGCTCCCCACAGCTCACGGGAGGCGTCAGGCGGAACAACCAGTCTTCACCGACCCGGGCAACGAGCTGCCGCCCACCAACGCGCGTCGTTTCTCGCTTCGCAAGAACCATCTTTGCTCGCTCTACTCGAACGTCAAATCCCAAGCCACACTCAAGCGTCCCCCAGTCTCTAGCTGGGGACCTTCCAGGTTCTGGTAGAGTGGGATCGCCCATTCGAGCGCCACACGGTTTCCCTTGAGCCTTCCCCCGAGCGCAAAAAAGTTCGCGCCGATCAGGAGCTCCCAATGCTGGCCGGCTCTCAGCTCCGGGTCAGCCGTAGGTATCATGGCGGCGTTCAGTGAAGAATCGGCGCCGTGCACGTTCCCCCAGCTACCCCCCGCGACGCGCACCGACGAGCTCAGCCAGCCGGTCATCTTTCGCGCGGCCCAGCTCGTGACATGGAAGCGATGTCCAAGACGGTACTGATGGTGGTTCTCGCCGAGACGAACGGTTCCCTGCGTGTGTGCCCCCCAGGCCCAAGTCGTCGTTTGGCCCAGGTAGGTGAATCCCGGGAGAAGATCGAACGTCCCGGACCCGAGCTGCATGGGGTAGGGAAGGCGCGAGCGTCCCATCGGTGTTAGTCCCTCGACATCGATGGAGCCGGTCGGCAGGCTGAGACCGGCGTCCAGGAGCATCCGATGGGTGCCGGCACGATAGAGGTTTGCCAGCGCGCTGACTTTCACGTCACCCAATCCTCCCGAGCGGGTGCTGAAGCGGTTTCCGTTGCGCATCTCGTGATCCATGGTCTTGCGGACGTAAGGCACCATGCCCATCAGGGTCACCCAGTCGGTCGGCGCGTACATAAAGTGACCCATGTGCATCTGCATGTCCATCGCTGTCGGTGCAACCATGTAGCTCTCGAGCACTTCGGCCGGAGTCAGTTCATGCGTCCCGCTCCGATTCCCCGCCATGCCCATGAATATGTAGCTGTATCCAAGCATCCACTCACCCGCATCGTGAGTGTGGTGGATTCCGCTGATGGCCATCGCCCCGAGCTGGATGTCGAGCAACTCCGCGATGTCCAACTCCAACAAGTCGTCGAAATAATCCTGATCATCGGCCGGCGATTGCGCCGCGACTTCGCGCATCGGGATGAGGGTCAGCAGCAGGGCAGCAAGAACGGCGCGTCCCAGATGACGCCACGAACATCTCCAAGGCTTCATATTGGTCCTCCCGTGTCTACCCCCATACACCACGAATCGGGCAAAGGGGCTCTCGTTGACCATCGGCCCCCCTGTGTATGGCTTTAGCGGCCGCGCCTAGAAGTAGCCACCGGGAAGTCGAGCTCCGCCCGGACCGAGCAGTGCGCGTTACGGCGCGCGAACGATCGTCCGAACGACGGACGGACGATTTCAGCCGGATCGTGATGCCAGAGGCGTTGCCCCGTTGCACGCCGTGCGACGCATGCCACAGAAAAAGAGGGACTTACGCCTCTACGAGCACGAATCGAGGGGCCCCGGTCACCTTGGCATACCCGTTGCAATTACGTCATGACATGAGACAGGGAGAATCACGATGAGCCCCTACCCAACGATTCTGATGGTTCTGGCGATGTCCGCGCAAATCATTCCGACCCCAACGCAAATCGAGCGGCATAGTCCGTCGATTGACTGGGAGGAAGAGCTTGCCGCCACTAACGTGCTGAATCCGGAGAGGCCGGAGATAAAAGACGCAACCGATTTCAGGTTCGAGCTGGCACCCCAAACCCACCCTAGCACCGTCCGGGCGGCGCTTCTCGTCGCCGTCGCGCTTGGCTCCGCGTCGGCGCCGGAGGGGATTGAGGGCCCCAGAACGAAGAAAGAGTACGCGCTCAAGGCTGCGTTTCTCTACAACTTCGGAAACTTCGTTACCTGGCCTGCTGGAGATGGAGAACAGGACGAGCCGTTCGTCATTGCCATCGTAGGAGAGGATCCCTTCGGGCCATTCATTGACCGAGCTCTCGGCGGGAAAACGATAAGAGGAAGAGAAGTACGAATCCGGCGTATCGCAGGGACCGACGGGCTCGATGGCTGTCGCGTTCTCTTCATCGCCGGGCTCTCGACTTCGGAAATGGAAGAGCTCCTGGACGAGCTCTCCGGCCGGCCAGTGCTCACGGTGGGAGAGACGGAACGCTTCGCGCACGCCGGCGGAATGATCGGGTTTCACGTAAAGGGTGGAAAGATCCGATTGCAGATCAACCGAGCCACCACCGAACGATCGGGACTTCGGCTGAGCTCCAAGCTGCTGAGTCTGTCCGAGCTCGTGGAGGAGACGAAGTGATTCCGGGAAAGGATTGGCGGCGGCGACTGTCTTTGAAGCGAAAGATCGCTGTCGTCGTCATGGTCTCGTGCACCTTCGCCCTTCTCGTGACCTGTTTCGCCTTCATCGTCCATGAGCTCCGGGGGTTCCGAAGCAACATGGTCAAGCAGCTCGCTTCACTGGGCGACGTGATCGGAGCCAACAGCACCGCCGCCTTGAGCTTTGTCGATCAGGAAGCGGCAAGTGAGAACCTCAGCTCGCTGCGCGCGCAACCGCACGTCGTCTGTGCGCGGATCTTCGACGCTCGAGGTGAGGTCTTTGGGGCCTACGACCGAGGGGAGGAAGACTGCAGCGTGGACGGGCCGCAAGAGGGGCAGCGCTTCGGTGCCGGGACGCTTGACGTGTTCCGCTCCGTCGAGCTCGACGGAAGCCCAATGGGCACCGTCTTCATCCGTTCCGACACCAACGAGATACGAGAAGCCACGATCGACTTTGTGGTGCTCACCGCGGGTGTACTGGTTCTCTCCATCGTGGCAGCCATGTTCTTCGCCTCCGTTTTCCAGAAGCTGGTGACGGGCCCGGTGCTGCGCCTCGCAGAGGCGGCTCGCGATGTCACCGAGCGCGAGGACTACTCGGTGCGCGTTCCGAAGGAAACGAATGATGAGCTGGGGGTTCTGACCGACGCCTTCAATGGCATGCTGACACAGATTCACGCCCGGGACCGGGAGCTGCAGCAGGCAAACGCCGAGCTCGAATCAGCCAAAGAAGCCGCCCTAGACTGAAGTTCCTGGCTGAAAAAGCCAAGATCCGGTGTTGATCCAATGAGATAGTTGGAATCAATGGTGCTGGCTTCTGTCTACACGGTGATACCTTTGAGCAGGTCGTAGGCTCTCTGCTGTTTCGAGTCCGGAGTTGTCGTGACATCGAAGGTGGGCTCGTCGGGTCCGGCTTCCGGTCGCCGACATTTGTTTCGGACGATGTTGCTGAGAAGGCGCAGCAGCGTGCGGAAGCTGGAAGCTCGACTCCCATCGTCAAGCTTCTTGGTTTGTATCTTGCGCAGGGCGGCCTCGGAGCGCTTCGCCGGAGCAACCGGGTCACGCCTGGCCTTCGCCTGCTGGTCCTCGTCAGAGAATAGCAGCGGCCGCCAAGCCTCCATCATGTGCCACAGGACGTAGTAGGCCAGCATGCACAAGAAGACGTGCGCCCGGACTCGGTTTTCGCGCCGGTGACGAATCGGCCGCACCTTTAGGTCCATGCTCTTGAAGGAACGAAACGCCCTCTCGACCTGGGTCAGCAACTTGTAGCTGCGCACTGTGTCGTCGGTTTTCATCCGCTGCTCAGCAAGACTGGTGCGGATCACGTAGATGCCGTCAAGGGCAGCTTCCGCAGTGACCTTTGTGTCGTCGATTTCGAAGCTAAAGCTGTCGTCGCGAATGTCCAGCTTGAAGTGCTTGCCGACTTTGTACTTGTTGAGAACTCTGCCTACCCGCACACCGATTTTAGTGTTGTCGCTCAGCTGGACCTGGATGCAGCATCGCCGGACGACGCCGCAGCGTCGCGACGTTCCGCTTAGAACGGCGACAAGAGCCGCGCCTCCATGTTGTTGTAGCTTTCTACTTCTTCCTCTGCCTGGTGCTTCGTGTCGTGGTCCGTTTCTTCGCCACAGCCGCCTTCTTCGTCAAGGGCTTCTTCTTAGGCGGCGGCGCAAGATCATCATGAGAGAGCCCACCCATATCGATGTCGACGCCGAAGACCGATGACAACCCGTCGGATTTGAGCACCCTGCCTCTCCGGGACTTGCCTCCCGACGATGGCCGGTCGATAGCGGCCTCCACCATCTCGGCGGGGTCGACAGCTCGCAACGTGAAGAGCAGCCCCGGCTCGTGGTCGAGGCGCGCGCCAACCCCGTAAAGCGTTGCCGCCACGTGCTTGCACATCGTCGCCCAGTCGGGGCACGAGCAATAGAGCACGATCTCTCGGGGTGAAGGGAAAAGTCCCTCTGTCTTGCGGGTCACGATCTCCATCACGGCCTTGGAGATGGAGCCCTGCAGCAGCTCGACCAGCGAGTCGATCTGGCCTGCACACTGGCTCTTGATGCCGGTCCATCGCCGCTTCGCCAGGGGATGGATCTCGATGTCCACCTCGTAGAGGTCCTGGCCGCTGACGAGAGAGCCCACGTGTCCCGCTTCGATCTGCAGATCGATCACCGAGCCGTTGCGTACGTAGGTCCGGCCGCGAGGCAGGCGGTTCGAGTAGTCACTGTACGACTCGAGGTTCTTGCACCAAGCGTTGCCCCAGAAGGTCGTTGTGATCTTGCGGCCGGCGATCTCGACGGGCGAGACCTGGCGACCGGCCTTTTTCATCTTGGCGAGCTCCTTGAAAGCCTTACGGCGGCGCTCGGCCGCTGAAACATAAGGGCGCCAGCTATCGTCCGAATACCAGCCCATGGCTCACCTCTATCCCGAAACAGCGCTGCTCAGGTCGAGCGACACCATCGCGATCAACTCCTCGTTGCTCATCTCGGTCAAGGCCGACTCCGCACCGCCAGACAGGATCTCGTCGGAGAGCTTTTGCTTGCTGGCGATCAGCGCGTCGATGCGCTCCTCCACCGTGCCCCGGCAGACGAACTTGTGAACGAGAACGTTTTTCTTTTGGCCGATGCGAAAGGCGCGGTCCGTGGCCTGGTTTTCGACCGCCGGGTTCCACCACCGGTCGAAGTGGATCACATGGGACGCTGCGGTCAAGTTGAGCCCGATGCCCCCCGCCTTCAGCGAAAGCACCATGAAGGGCATTAGCTCGTTCTCCTGAAAGCTTTCGACCATCCACTGCCTCTTCTTGACCGGCGTGCCGCCGTGTAGCACGAGGCCGCTGCGGCCGAAGACCTTGGCCAGAAAGCCGGCCAGCGGCTCCGTCATCTCGCGAAACTGAGTAAACACGAGCACCTTGTCCTGCCGCGCGGCGATGGACTCGCCGAGCTCGCCCAGCCGCGAGAGCTTGCCGCTGTCTTCGGCCTCGTAGCATCCATCGCCGAGCCACTGGGACGGATGGTTGCAGATCTGTTTGAAGCGCATCAGGAAGGCCAGGACCACACCGCGCCGCTCGATGCCTTCGAGCTCCGCGATGGCCTTCTTCATCTCCTCGACCGACTGCTTGTAGAGGGCAGCCTGGCGCTTGCTCAGCAGGCAGTAGGCATTGACTTCGGTCTTGTCGGGCAAATCGGCAATGACCCTCTTGTCGGTCTTGAGCCGCCTCAAAATGTACGGCTGCACCAACCTGCGCAGCGGCACGTAGCCCCCTTGCTTCCCCGACGCCATGGACTTATCCAGGCGATTGAAGGCCTTGACCGAGCCCAAGAGGCCCGGGTTCAGGAAGTCGAAGATCGACCACAGGTCGCCGAGCCGATTCTCCACCGGCGTGCCGGTCAGAGCCAGGCGCCACGTCGCGTCGAGCGCCTTGACCGCCTTGGTCTGCTTGGCGCCAGGATTCTTGATGGCCTGGGCCTCGTCCAGGATCACGTACCGCCACGCATGGGACTTCATCCAATCGGTGCGCATCACCGTGCCGTAGGTGGTGATCACCGCGTCGTGAGCATCCACGTCTTTGCCAGGCAGTTTCTTGAGCTCGGGCGAGGGGATGTGTGACGGGTGGGCGATGAGCACCTCGAGCTGCGGGGCGAAGCGTTCGATTTCCAGGCGCCAGTTGTCGATGAGCGAGGCCGGCACCACCAACAGGTCTGTGCCCTTCTCGTTGCGCTTATCGCGCTGACTCAGGGAAAGCACGCCGAGCACCTGGATGGTCTTGCCCAGCCCCATGTCGTCGGCGAGGCAGCCGCCAAGATCCAGGCCGCGCAGGGTCAATAGCCACTGCACACCGAGCTTCTGGTAGGGACGGAGCTCGGCCCGCAAGCCAGCATCCGCGTCGATCTCCGCCCGTAGCTCGGGCGAGCGCAGCGCGTCGAGCTTTGACGAAAGCCATTTTCCGGCGATGACCTCCGACCATTCCGGCCGGGCGTCCTCATGGCTGTCCGTGTCGCCGACATCGAGATCGGCGCCTGCAAGCATGCGCATGGCCTCGCCAAAGCGAACGCCACCCGCCTGGGCTTGCTTCTGCACGTCGCGCCACTGATCGAGGACTTCGCGGAGCTTGTCCCTGTCCACCTCGACCCACTTGCCTTTGATCAGGACCAGGCCCTCGGTGGATGCGAGCAGCGTGTCCATTTCTTTCCGGGAGAGGCTCTTGCCGTCGAGGCTCAGCTTCACGTCGAAGTCCAAGAGGGCGTCCATGCCCAGTGTCGACGGTGCCTTGCCACCCACCGAGACCGAGACCTTGGGGCGGGGACGACGCTTGGCGTTCCACCAGTCGGGCATACGCACGACCAGACCGGCTTGCTCGTAGAGCGCGATCTCGCACAAGAAGCGGTGGGCCTCGTTGGGTGTCCAGGACAGAGGGTGGTAGATATCGCCGGAGTCGACTAGCTCGCGGACGAATGCGCTCTGCTCAGCCGCGCGCGACAAGGGAGAGAGGAGCGCGAGCAACTTCTGGCGGTTCTTCGCCCCGGCGTAGTCCGTGAGCGCACGCCCGAGCGGCAGATGTTGGGGCTTGGCAAGCTTTCCGACCTTGTGCACGTAGGTCGCGATGAAGGCGAATGGATAGGAAGGGTCGCGCTTGTTCTCCGCCAGATGAAAGCAGACCCGTCCGACCACGTTCCAGACCGAGCTCTGCTTCTTCAGATAGCCCTGGACGCCGTCCTCGAACCGCGCTGCCTCGGCTGTCAGGGCCTTGCCGATATCGGACCACAAGTCGACGAGCAGCGCGGGGGTGAGCAGCTCGGCGCCCCGCATCGGAGGGGTCGCCTCGGAGAAAGCCGCGAGCTCGTCCGGAGCAATAGCTGGGAGGACCGGGGACTTCGGGTCGGTCGGATCCAGCGCACCGCAGACCCTGGCCACGAAGGACCGCCCGAAGTCGCGCCAATGCGAAAGCGTAGGATGAAGGTCGGTGCTCAACTCCCCCGCGCCCAAGTGCAGCACACCATGCCCGCGCCCGACGTTGAACGCATCGACAATGCGCCGTTGCACTGCGGTCGAGAGGCCAGGGCCCTCATCGGGCGAGCCGGGGTAGACGTCAATGTGGCCGCTCGGGGTCAATCCGCAAAGAAGGGTGCCGCTTTTGACAGGGGTGCTATCGAGAGAGAGCTGAGTCATGGATTTGTTGACCCGTCACTCGAACGTTCGAATCTGCTGGACGGCTTGCTCGGACAGGCCTTCGATCATACACCGCACAAGCTTCACGGTGTTGTCGTAATCCGCGCGGTCGATGATACCCGATTGGCTGTGTCCGTAGCGCGTCGGGATACCGATATTCACCGCGGGGATACCTCGGGCCGAGCGTTGCAGCTCCGCACCGTCCTCCCCATAGCCCGAGACCGACTCGAACTGGATCGGGATCGCTTTTTGGCGGGCGATGTCGATAATCCAATCAATGAACTGGTTGTTCGGGATCATGCTTCGGTCGAAGACAAATATCCCAGGGCCGTCTCCGAGAGCCTCTTGGGACAAAGTGGGTGAGGTCATGAGCGGAAAGTCGGAGGCGATACCAATCTCGAGGTTGATGACGATATCCGGGTGCAGGCTCTCCTCGACGACCGCGGCCCCTCTCAAGCCAATCTCTTCCTGGACTGTCGCCGCGACCTGTACTTGATTGGGATGGGTGCCGAGCTGGCGAAGCGCTTCGGTGATCACCGCAAGCCCGACGCGATCGTCCCAGGCCTTGGCGAGGTAGCGGCCCGTGTCGCCGAGCTTTTCGAACGCGGTCTCATAGGCGACGGGAAGACCGGGTCGGATACCCATCGCCAGCACTTCGTCACGGCTGCTCGCCCCGATGTCGATGAACATGCGCTCGAGCGGGACCATCTGGTTTCGCTCCGCGGGGCGGAGGATGTGACCCGACTTCATCCCGGTATAGCCGACGACGCGTTCCGTCGCCGTAAGGATCGACAATCGCTGCGTGAGCACGCTTTGAGCAAAATAACCGCCGACATTATTAATGTGGTTCTCCTGTCGTTTCGGGGGATCTGATTTTTGTTGGAGGGCATGGCCTATGGACGCTGCCGCGATTGTGGAAAACGCCGGAAACTCCGGGGGAGAGAGGCGTTTAGGGAAAGGTTGTGAGCACGTACAAACGTGGAGCGGCGTTTTCCACAATCGCTTGGAAAACGCTTCGCGTTTCCCACGAGCGCCCACAGGCCCCTCCTGATATATATACAAGAAAGATTAATTCATATGGAATAAGGAAGGGGGGGCTCGATTAGTGGAGGCTATGGAAAACGCCCTTCCAGGCTTCGAAGAGAACTCAGTCGTGAGCAAGGTCTGAACGACCAGAACCGTGGGGGCGTTTCCCACAGCCTCGTCTCCCGCTGAGGGGCAGTGGCATTTGGTGAGGCCCGTGGGTTGAGAGGGTAAGCCATGTGTAGATGCGCATCGGCGAGAACGCTAGAATCTTTTTTTCCGAAAGAGAAAAGAGCGTTCCCGCGATGCGCGTTACTACGTTAGTCAACAAGCTCATCGGATTGCAAGGCCTGTGGGTCCGAGGTTTCCACTTCCAGGCGGACAAAGCCAGAGTGGTGGTGGATGTAGTACTACGGAGGAGGAAGCCTCTGTGCGGGATTTGCGGACGAAAGGTCCGCAAGAACAAAGATCGCTACAATCGCTACTGGCGGCACTTGGACCTGTTCGGAGTCCGGACCTATCTACTCGATCCGACGAGTGGTATGTCGGCGGTGTGGAGTGGTCAGAGAAAAGGTGCCTTGGGCCGACAAGGGAAGCCGCTTTACCAAAAGCTTCGAACAAGAGGTAGCGTGGCTGGCACAGAGGACGGACGTCAGCGCCGTAGCGAACTATTTCCGAGTGACGTGGCGTTCGGTGCGACGGATCATCCAGCGAGTGGTTGCCGAGCAGCGGGATGAGCGGCGCGAGCTCGATGGATTGCGGGTGATTGGGATGGACGAGATCAGCTACCGCAAACGCCACAAGTACTTAACCCTAATCGCAAAATCTTCGAAGCACGAAAACGCGAAACAGCCGCACTGGGCGCAGGCGAGAAGCTCGTGCTGGGGCACCCGCTCGCCGCCACTATAGGTGATTCTGCACGGTGTATGCAGAACCTGGAAAAGGTGCTATTCACGGGGCCAAAGACCTCAGACACGGTGACGTTTATTTGCGATTAGGGTTAACAGTGGTAATAGACCATCTCAGCGGCCGGGTCGTCTGGGCGGGAAAGGAGCGCAAGGCCAAGACGCTGCTGCGGTTTTTCCGCAAGCTCGGACCACAAAGAGCCGCGGAGCTCGAAGCGGTCAGCATGGACATGTGGGAGCCGTACATAACTGTCGTCGGCAAAAAGGCTCCTCAGGCACGGGTGATCTTTGACCGCTTCCACATCGTCAAGCATCTGAACGAGGCCGTGGATAAGACCCGGCGCGAGCTGGTGCGCGAACTCAAAGGGACTGCCCGACGCAACCTCAAGAACACCAAGTTTCCCCTTCTCAAGGCCAAACACAACCGCAGCGCGAAAGACAAACGGGTGCTCCGCGAGCAGGTGCGAGCTAATCGTCGCCTCTACCGCGCCATGCTTCTGCGCGACGACTTCATGGACCTCTACACCTACAAAACCGAGACATGGGCCAAGAAGTTTCTCCGAGGATGGCTGCGGCGCGCTATGAGCTCGAGGATAGAGCCCGTCAAACGCGCGGCGAAGATGATCCGCAGCCACTTCGATGGCGTCATCGCGTGGGTCACGTGGAGACTCAGCAACGGCCGACTCGTAGGAATGAACAACAAAATCCGGCTGCTGAGCCACCGCAGCTTTGGACTCCACTCTGCCGAAGCTCTCATCAGTCTCGTCTACCTAAACTGTGGCGGTCTCACCCTCGAGAGGATCCACTGAAATGGCAGGAGAGGCATTAATGTAGACGAATCCGTCGTCATCGATATGGCGGACAAGAAAGCCGACTTCGTCCATATGCGCCATGACGAGAACGCGCGGCCGGTCGGGACCGCCGGGGAGCGTGCCCAGAAGATTGCCGATGCCATCGGTGTGAAGATCGGGGAGCAGCTCACGCCACTCGCGACGAAAGATCTCGCGGACCTCGCCCTCGAATCCGCTCACCCCGTGCGCGTTGGTCAATTCCTCGAGCAAGCGCTCTGTATCGTCGAGCGGTTGTTGAGTGAAGCCTAGTCGCGCCCCGACGAGCACCAATAGGATAAAGAGCCCTCGCGCTAAGAATTTCTCGAGATTCGAAACCATGTGCGTCCTCCTTGAATCGACTGCGGTATTCCTTCTAACTGTTTCGCGGCAAAAAGTACAGTTTCTCGACGGCAGAATTGGGCGCAGATGGGAAGAGACGAGGTTCGTGGGCTTTGATTGAGTACCACGGTGAGGGGCAGTGAAGCCGCTGGCTCGAGCGGCCATGTGCACGGGTGATCCCTGAAGTCCCGCCGCCATCGAAATTGCCGAACCTCCAGAATCGTAAGCGATCGCGAGGTTCTAGGCGGAACGTCGCCGCTCTTCCGCGTCGTCCGGCGATGCAACATCCAGTCCCAGCTGAGCGACAACTCTGGCGAGCTTGTCGGTTTTGAACGGCTTGGACAGGTACGCATCGACTCCCGCCTCCAGGCACCTCTCTTGATAGATAGCCCGACCAGGTGCTTGTCGTTGATGCGCGCGCTGAAATCGAAACCGACGTCTAGCTGGTTGTCCTCGGTTTTGTCGGTCCCGAAGAATGCCGTCGCCAACATGGAGTCACTCGTCAAACGCCACGGGCCGGCTCTGGAGGCGTTTCTCGTGCTGCCGATCGCCGCTGGGTTTCTGCTCGATTTCACTAACGCCGCCGTGATCAGCCTTTCGATTCGACTGTTCTCCTGAACATTGGTGTGGCCACCGGTCGATTTGCGCCTGAGCCCATTTCCAATGCAAAGTAGCTCGCGTGAGGTAGTTCATGTTCATCGGTCATTTCGCGGTCGGGTTCGGAGGGAAAGCCGCGGCACGTGGCACCTCCCTCGGGACGTTTTTTGTGGCAGCCCAGCTCATCGACCTGATCTGGCCCACGCTTCTCCTGATAGGACTGGAAACCGTCGCGATACGACCCGGGATCACTCGGGTCACTCCACTCGACTTCCTCGAATACCCGATCACGCACAGCTTTCTCGCGGTGATCGGCTGGGCGGTCCTGTTTGGGACGGTCTATTTTTTCGCGCGCCGATATCGCGTGGGAGCGCTTGCGGTCGGCGCGGCCGTGCTCAGCCATTGGCTTCTCGACTTCCTCACCCATCGACCCGACTTGCCGCTTTATCCCGGCGGAGCCCGTGTCGGACTCGGGCTCTGGGACTCGCTTTGGGGAACCCTCGTGGTCGAGCTCACCCTCTTCGCTATCGGCGTCTGGCTTTATGCCCGCACGACGCGGGCCACCGATCGCGCGGGCTCGCTCGGATTCTGGGCGCTCGTGGCTTTTCTTTTGCTGATCTACGTGGGCAACGTTTTCGGTGAGCCGCCCCCGAGTGTCGTGGCACTCGCGTGGGTGGGCCAAGCTCAGTGGCTCCTCGTCGCCTGGGGATTCTGGTTGGACCGTCATCGTGTTCCCTCGTAGACCCGATCGCCGTCGTGCCAGGTTATGCGCATAGCCAAACTGATCCGCTTCTTTGGTTCTTCGGCGATCGCCGCGCTGCTTGCTGTCGGGTCAGCACTCTTGTTGTCGCGTTGGATCGGCCTTTGGGGCTACGCCGTCGGGCTCTTGCTCTTCCCTTTTTTCAATTTCCTCGGAGGCGTGCCCATCAACGCTTTGGATTTCTTGTTGCGGCGAACCACAAAGGATGAAATCTCGCTGAGGTCTCACGAAGGCAAGCAATGGCTTCAGACGGAACAGGGCCAAGCGTGGCAGGAGGGCCAGCGGGTTCAAAGAGCGATCCACGCCGCCATGGACCGGTTCGAGGAACGAGGCGCCGAGCGTGCGAGCTGGAGTTTGTCGAAGGCGTTGGCCGTAGACTCGGAGAAGGTCGTCGTGCGGGTTGTCTATGAAAAAGTCAAACCTCCTGGCCGAGCCTACTTCGCAGTCTTCGACTCGGGCGCGATCGAAGAGCTGAGCTTCGAACGTGTCGCGGCCGACTATGGCGAGAAGCCCTGGCGGTGAGCCTCGCTCTCACGCGATATGCGCGCCGCGGGTCTCCACGTAGACCGCATAAAGAGATTGGCTCGCGGTCAGCTAGCAGCAACCAACTCGCATGGACGGTACCACCGCGTTCTCTCCATTGCCGCGACTCGTCTTCCGACGCCGCTGTCACACGAAGCAACCTCTTGACCCTCTGTACTACTAACCCGAAAAAGCTTCTATTTCTTGCAAGAATTTGAGCGGCTGCGGCCGGATCCGCGAGAGGGTAAATCAGTTAGAAGAGGCACCGCGGCGAAGAATTGGGACGGCGCACACTGAGAATGGGACCGAGGCGCGAAGCGCCGAGCACCACGAGCTGACCGCTGAATGCTGACCGCTGACCGCCCGCTGGTTGCGGCTCCGCCGCGCTGTGGCTCTGTGCCTCCGTGGCTGTTTTTTCTTCCGTCTGCGAATGGATCCCATTTTTGCCGTTACAGTCCACTAGCAACCGCGTCCGCCGCTTTTGGGATGGCCTCTCCTTGTCTCAGTGCGTGTTTTAGCCAGACGAAGGCGAGGATCGCCGTAATCACCATGCCTATCAGCATCGCGATCCAGACCCACTCCACCGGCTTCCCCATCTTCAAGACAAAGATGTAAGCGAGCGGTCCGCTGATGAGTACGACCCTCAAGAGAGAAGGGACGAATACCGGCGCGCCGTGCCCCATCCCTTGGAGCACGCGGCCGGTGAGCATGACGATCGTGATGAAGGGATAGGCAAAGACCCCGATGCGGAGGTATCCGACCCCGGTCTGGGCGATAACTTCGCTATCGGTAAAAGCGCCCAAAAACTTCGGAGCGAGGATGAAAAAGAGCGTCCCCACAACAAACGCGATGAGAACGGCGCGTGTCATCGCGTAGGCGATCACGTCGCGCATGAGGTCGGGGCGCTCTGCTCCGTGAAACATGCCGACAAGGGTCACGAGACCCGCCGAGAGTGCGATCACCGGCAGCAGGTAGATGTGGTCGATGCGCGCACCCACTTGAAACGCCGCAACGGTCCCGTCCGAATATTCAACGAGAAGACGATTGAACACCGCTCCTCCCAGGGCCATAACGACGAACGAGAACGATGCCGGGGCCCCGACAGCAAATATGCTTCCGAGGAGCGACCAAGAGAAGCGAAAATCCTTGAGGTCGAACGTGACGTAGGCGTGCTTTTTGAAGAACAGAAGGTAGGCGAACGCCAAGGCCGCGAGCGCTTGGCTCAACACGGTCGCGAGAGCGGCTCCTTCGACACCCATATCGAGCGCAAAAATGAAGATGGGGTCGAACACGATGTTCAAGAGCGTCCCACCGCCTTAAATCATCACGGGCGTTTTCACGTCGCCTTCGCCCGATAGGATCGAACGGAAGAAGGCCGACATGACGAGAAAAACGTAGCCCCCTGCGAGTATGCGGAAATAGCCCCAGGCGAGCGCCATCAAAGGCTCGGGAACGCCGAGCACGGCGAGGAGCACTCTCCCCTTCCAGTAAGCAATGAGAGTAATGACGGCCGAGATGACGACGCCGAGCGCGACCGCGTGCTTCCCTGGCGCCGATATGGCGCGCGATCACCGAGGTCACCCCAGAGCCGAGGCCGAAGATGATCCCGAGCCCGAGAAAGACGAGCGGCATGTTGAAGGCGAGCGCCGCGAGAGCCGCGAGCGCCGCGGAGCTCACCTGCCCGACGAAATACATGTCCGCAAGCATGTAGACCGTCTGCACCGACATACCGATCATGATCGGGAGCGCGAGACGCCAGAGCGCTCGCCGCGGATGGGCGATGAATTCATCGAGCCGCGAGCTGCGCTTTTCTTGGGTCATCAGGACTCATGGATGAAAAAGCAGCACTAGCATCCTACAAGTAGGGAGTCAGCAGACGTGCCGCTCCGTCTCGAAGTCGAACGGGTAGTTTGCGTTGTCGGTATTGTCCGGACGTCAACCGACGCGCCTTCGCGATCCGCTCCTGGACGAGGTCGCTCATCTGACTCGCGAGCTCACGGTCGTAGCATTCGACATTGAACTCGAAATTCAAGCGCAGGCTTCTCGGGTCCCAGTTGGTCGACCCGAACAAGACCCAATAATCGTCCATCACCATGAGCTTGGTGTGATCGAAAGGTTTTCTCGGTGAAAGCCAGATGCGGCACCCATGTTCGAGAACCTGATCGATCTGACCCCACATCGCCCAGTTCACGAGTCTCAGGTTGCCGTGCTCGGGCAGAACGATATCGACATCGAGACCACCCAACGAGGCCGTGTTGAGGGCATAGACGAGTGCTTGGTCTGGCAGAAAATAGGGCGTGACAATCTTGATGGAGCGCGTCGCACAGGCGATGGCCCCCATCAGCGTAAAGTTCAAAACGTTCAGATCAGCGTCGGGGCCGTCGACGATGCCGCGTGCGATGGTTCGGCCGATGGGCGAGAGTCTTGGAAACCAGCGCGCGCTGTCGAGTGACTCTCCCGTCGTGAACTCCCAATCCTCAGCAAAGGTCTCGTGAAGATGCTGCACGACCGGCCCCTCGACGCGAAAGTGCAAGTCCATCCCGGGATTTTTCGGCTTCGGATCGAGAAAGAAGTCCTCACGGATGTTCATCCCGCCGGTGAAACCGATACGACCATCGACGACCATGACTTTGCGGTGGTTGCGCAAGTTGAACGACGGTAGCCGCGTCGAAAACGTGGGAAGAAACGACGCGACCGGGACACCGTTTCGTTTCAGAAGCCGTGAGATCGGAGGATGCGAGTAGCGCGAGCCGACAGAGTCGATGAGGACACGGACTTCAACCCCGCGATTGGTCGCATCCGTGAGCGCGTCGAGAAACTGGCGGCCCGCCGAGTCGTTGTCGAAGATGTAGGTGAGGAGCACGATGCTCTCCTCGGCACCCCGAATGGCCTGAAGCATCGCAGGGTAGGCCTCGTCGCCATTCACGAGCGGCTGGATGAGATTTCCGCCCAGTAGCGGCCGCGAAGTCACGTTCCCGACAAGATGAGCGAGCTCCACCGCTTGGTCTGTGGCCCCCAGGATCGCCGCGACACCCCCCGGGATGAGGCTGGCCGCGGGGAGCGCGCCTTCCGCGTTTTCCTCGTTTTGCCGGCGAAGCGCCACGGCCCTTCGCCGGATGCGATTGATGCCAATCAGGTAGTAGAGAACCGAGCCAAAGAGTGGCACGAGGAGAATGAGACCCACCCAACCGATCGCCGCGCGGACTTCATCCTTGAACAAAAGCGCGTGGACGACCGCGACGCCCGCAAACACCGCGACCAACGCCGTGCCTGCGAGAACGAGATGCGAGGCGACCCAATCAATCATGGTAAAAGCTTGTGAAGAATAGCATGTGACCCTGTCATCCTGAGTGGACGTTTTCGTCCTCTCCACGTCCTAGACTGGGCGTAACTTACTCTCTGACAGCAGGATCGGCGGAACCGGAAGTCCTTGCTATCCGGGGATTTCGCGTCTTTACGCGCCATAGAGGTGTTGTGGCCCTGACTTTGCAGATGGGTTACCATGTGGAGGTACTGGAACAAATGTCTAAGGCCCACCGGACGACGATGCTGGAACGCTTGGTAAGAAACTTGGCCCCGTGGATGCTGATACCACTCTTGGTCGCCTTGCTTGGCTGCTCCGCGAGTCAGTCCTCGACGCCATCGGTTCCCGAGCCACCCAAACCTCCTTCAGAACCTTCTGTAACATCCGAAGCTCCCACACCGACACCGGTCAGCAGCACCGAGAGTGCCCCCACGACGGAGGCCAGCGCCGCTTCCGAAAGCAACGAGAGTGACAGCGAAGCCGGCGCAGAAGGCGCAGAAGGCGATGAAGACGCAGCAGGCGATGAAGCAGGCGAGACGGCCGGTACGGCGGCGGCCACGGCGGGCGGCTCACCGCCAGGAGCGCGGACGTCGGATGAACAGCGCGCCGGTTTGGACGGCGAGCTCGACGAGTCCTTGCGCGAGTTCGACGGTTTGATCTTGAAAGAGCAAGAGCTCCTCGAAGAGCGGCGCGAAGCCGCCGCCGGTGGCGGAGGTGCTGATGGTGGCGGCGCGGAAGACGCTGGCGAAGGCTCGAGCCCAGGCTCAAACGAAGACGAGTTGGAGTCGCGTCGCTCGGCACAAATAGCGGATGGCACCGGCGGATCGCCCGATGCGCCAGAAGAGCCGCCGACGAGTGAAAGCGGCGCCCGCGTCGAGAGCGCGCCCGGCGGGGACGAAACACAGGCGCCACCCGTTCCCGAGGACATCGGCGACGGACGCGACGACGACATCGTCGCCAAACAGCTTCGTGAAGCTGCAATGAGTGAGAAGGACCCCGTGCTCCGAGAGAAGCTCTGGGAGGAGTATCGTGCTTACAAGAGCGCGACGAAGAACTAGTTGCTTGGGGAGACAGACATGACTAGAAAAGCGCCGAATCGCGGATTAGAAGCGACCCTTCTCCTGGGCATCCTCGGCCTAACGCTCGCGACACCGTCGTGGGCTCTCGACGACAAACCCGTCGAGCTCGTCCAGGCGCAGTCCGAAGTGCCGGAAGAATTGCTGCTCGATGTTGGCATCCAGCTCTTCGATCCGGGTCTTCCCGACGACGAGTACGAGCGCTATATGCTCGAAGAAAAAGGTATCTATGCCGACGTCCGCAACTCGGAAGCGCGCTATTTTCCTATGCGCCTCAAACAGACGCTCGAGATGTCCGGCTACTGGGGCGCCGTGCGCATCGTTCCCGCATCGCATGTCGTCGATTTGCGGATCGGTGGGACCATCCACAAGTCCAACGGGAAGGACCTCGAGATCGACCTCATCGTTGTGGACGCGCGCGGAAAAAAGTGGCTCGACAGGCGCTATAAAGGCGAGGCCAATCCTATCGTCTACAAAGAGACCGAGACCGACCGCGAGCCGTTCCAAAGCCTGTACAACGAAATCGCGAACGATCTTCTGAAAGTAGCCCAAAAGCTCGATCAAGAAGACGTTCAGGAAGTGCGCCGGGTAGCTGAGCTGCGATTCGCAAACTACCTCGCGCCCATCGCCTTTAGCGACTATCTCGAAGTCAAGAAAAACAAGTACAAGATCGAAAAGCTCCCGTCCTACGAGGATCCGATGATGTTGCGCCTCGCCGATATCCGCGAGCGCGACTTCATGTTCGTCGACACGTTGAACGAGTATTACGCAGACTTCTACGCACAAATCGATCCCGCTTATGACAGCTGGCGCAGCTACGCCTACGAAGAGCAGCTCGCCTATGAGAAGCTCGCGGGGCAAGGCAAGTGGGAGAAAGTCCTCGGAGTGGGCGCTATCATCGGCGGCGTTATCGCCGCAACCCGCGGCGGGCGTGCGGGCCAGGCAGCCGGCCAGGCCGGAATCGTGGTCGGGTCGATGGTCCTTCAAGATGGCTTCCAGAAGTCCGAAGAGGCAAAAATGCATCGGGAGGCGCTTCGCGAGCTCGCAGCGTCATTCGACTCGGAAGTCGCACCCATCTTGATTGATGTCGAAGGCGAAGTATTGCGACTCACAGGCTCGGTAGGAACCCAATACGACACGTGGCGCCAGATTCTCCGTCAAATTTTTGCAGCCGAGACAGGGCTGCCTTTGGACCCGAACGCCGCACCCATTCCGGCGTCTGGGGGCCCGTCCAAGAACTAAGCCCCCAAACACCGTGCCATGACGAGTCTGGCTGGCGGTCAGTTGCTCGGGGAGCGCTTTCAACTCATCAGTCCACTCGGCAAAGGAGGTATGGGCGAAGTGTGGCTAGCAGACGATCGTGAGCTCGAGGATCGCGTGGTGGCAAAAGTCATCCCCCACGACGCTTCCCCCAAGCCTTCCGAAGATGCACTCGCGCTGCTACGACGCGAGTGCCGCCACGCACGCAAGCTCGTCCACAAAAACATCGTGCCGGTCTATGATTTTCATCGCGGCTCCGGCATCAGCTTCATCACGATGGCTTATGTCGAAGGTGAGAACATCGGCTGTTTGCGCGGGCGTCCACTAAAGGACGTTCTCCCGCCGCTCATCTCCGTCACCGATGCGCTCGCCTATGCGCACGCTCAGGGGATCGTGCACCGCGATCTCAAAGCCGCGAACATCTTGATCGACCCTTCGGGCGAACCGCAGCTTCTCGATTTCGGGATTGCCGGCGTTCTCGATCGGAAACAGGGTGCGCTCGAGATCCGCGGCGGCGGCTCGGAAGGAACAGCGAGCCCGCAGCAGCTCGCCGGCGAAACGCCATCGCCCACCGACGACATCTATGCCTTCGGCATGCTCGTGCGCGACTTGACGAGCGGCGAGAAGCTCCCTTCCAAGCTCGAAGCACTCTTGAGTGCTACGACCAACCGGGATCCGCGCCACCGCCCAACCGACATGCAGTCGATCCAAGCGAGCCTCGAAGAGATTCGGCGAGAGATCACCGAAACGCCCGCTATCAAATTGACGCCGCCTCCACGTGTGGCGAGGAAGATCGAGCCGATCGCATTCGATGCGGCGAAGCCCCCGACACCCCTGACATTGACGATACCAGCGGCTCGCGCGAAGCGACGTGAAGATTCCGGCGGCGGGATGGGCTTCAAGACGCTCACCGCCTTCGCGGTGCTCGTAGCACTTGCGGGTGTCGTGTTCTTCGTGCTCCCGCGCTTTGCCGTCGACACCACGCGGCGTTCAACTGAGGCGACTGAGGCGGAGCCAGCTCCACGAGCCGTGCCGGCGGTCGAGACCGCCGACCTAGAAACCCTCGCCAAAGGCAAGGCGCTGGCGGAGCAAACACAAGAACGTGCCGCGAGCGCACGCGATTCGCTCGAGGCGAGACAAGCGCAGATTTGGGGTGGCGAAGATTATCGCCTCGGCGTCGAGGCCATGACGGCGGGCAGCGAGCAGATGCGGCGCCGCGAGTTCGCGCGCGCCGAGACGACCTATGAAGAGGCGCTCACGCACTGGAACACCGTGCGAGGTCTTGCTAGCGGAGTCGCTAAAGAAGCGCTCGCCCGTGGACGCGACGCGCTCGCCGCAGGAAGAAGCACTGAAGCCGCCGAAGCGTTCGCACTCGTTCTGAAGGTCCAACCGGGCGGAAGCGCTGCCCGCAAGGGACTCGAGCGCAGCCGTGTCCTCGACGAAGTCCGCACGCTCACAACAAGTGCGGAGGAGCTCGAGGCTAGAGATGATTTGGACGGCGCCGCACAACGCTACCGCAAAGCCGTCTCGCTCGATCCGCTCACGACGGCCGCCCAGCAAGGCTTGGCCCGCATCGACAAGAACGCTTCGGAGAAGGCGTTCACCGCCGCGATGTCCGAGGCGGTGGCGGCCTTGAACGCACGAGACTTCCCGCGTTCGCGGGAGGCCTTCGAGCGCGCCCGCGCCATCAAACCCGACGCGCCCGACGTCACGAGCGGGCTCGAGGCGGTCGCGGAAGGCGCACGGCTCGCCAAGATCGCCGAGAATCGCGAGAAAGCGCGCGGCTTCGAAGCCCACGAAGCGTGGCGCTCCGCGGCCCAACATTATCAAGCCGTGCTGGACGTGGATGCGACCATCCGCTTCGCCCAGGAGGGCAAGGCGCGCGCCGAGGCTCGAGCCGAACTCTCGTCCGAGCTCACGTTCCACATCGGAAACCCGGCACGGCTCTCGGAGGCCAAAGTGCTCGATGAAGCCTCCGCGTCGCTTCAGCGGGCGATGGACATCGCGGACAAAGGTCCCCGGCTCGCAGGCCAGATCGAGCGGCTCGATGCGCTCGTGCGCGAATATTCGACGCCCGTACAAGTCTATCTGCTCTCCGACAAAAAGACCGAGGTCGTCGTCTACAAAGTCGGAACGCTCGGAAAGTTCGACCGTCACTCCCTCATCTTGCGGCCCGGAACCTACACGGTGGTCGGAACACGCCGAGGCTACCGCGACGTAAGGCTCCGGCTCGTCGTCGAAGCCACGGCACCACCCGAGCCTCTACTCGTCCGCTGCGAGGAGAAGATTTGAGCTGGCGCTACGTTGTACGCGAGGCGAGCGGCACACGGCGCCGCGTCGAGGCGAGCGCTTTCCCGTTATCCGTTGGCGGTCCCGACGCCGATATTCCCGTTCCTGGCCCTCAAACTGAAGAGCCACTCGCTCATCTCGGTTTATCGAGCGACGAAGTCTTCGTGCAAGCCGCCTCTGGATCCGTCGGGGTCAACGGCACTCCCGTAAAGACGTCGCAGTGGCTCCGCGACCGTGATGTCATCGCCATCGGCGGGACCCGCATCGAGATCGAAGCGCAAGGTGGCGACTTCAAGTTTTGTCTCAACCCCGCTATCAGTATTGACGACAAGAAGACCGATCCTCCCATCATCGTCGGCCCCCCTGATACTACTGATACCACTGATAACGCTAACGCACCTAAAAGCTCGGGAGATACCGTTAGCCCGGTCACGTTCACGCCCATGCCGATCGCCGAAGTGCGTCGGCGCCGGCCTCGCGTGCGCGTTAGGGCGATCGTCTTCTGGGTACTCGCCCTTCTTCTCGGCTCGGTGGCCTGGGCGCTTTTTGGCGCGCGCTCGGTCGCCTTCGAGTTCGACCTGGCTCCCGACACTTATCGCGTGGAAGGGCCGCCCTTCGCACTCCAGATAGGCGACCGCTTTTTTGCCCATCCCGGCGCATACACGATGATTGCCGAGAAAGAAGGCTATCGCCATTTGGAGACGACGTTCATCGTCGGTTCCGATCGAAATCAGGAAGTCTCGTTTTTCTTGAAGCAATTGTCGGGGCAGCTCGTTCTGACGACGTCACCAGAGGAAGGAGCCGTCGTGTCGATCGACGGCAAAGAGGTCGGCATCACGCCGCTCGAGCCGCTCGAGCTCGAGCGGGGTGAGTACACGCTTTTCATTCGAGCCGATCTGCACCACGACTTCGTCGAGACGGTCACGATCGAGGGAAAAGGCACCATCGTCGAGCTCGAAGCCACGCTCGAGCCCGCTTGGGGCTCCGTCACGTTCACCTCGGAGCCCAAAGGTGCTTTGATCCGCGTCGCCGGCACGAGCTACGGTCCGACACCCGTCGACGCCAAACTACTCGAGGGCACGCACAACTACGACGTCATTCTCAACGGCCATAAACCTTATCAAGGCCGGGTGCACGTCGTTTCCGGGACGGCGGAGACGGTCGGCCTGGCGCGGCTCGAGCTCGTCGACGGCAATCTCGTTGTGCTCAGCGTCCCGGGCGCTGTGAACGTCACCGTCGATGGCGAATATGCCGGGCAAACACCTCTGGAGCTGGAGCTCCCGCCCAACAAGGACCATCAACTGGAGCTGTCACGCGCGGGCTACGACTCCGTCACCCGTGCAGTCTCGGTAAGTTCTTCGCGAAGCCAGACCATCACCGTCACGCTCGAGCCGCAGCTCGGCGAGATCGAGCTCATCGTGGACCCGCCTGACGCCAATCTCTTCGTGAATGGTGAAGCGCGCGGCCCAGCGCACCAGACCTTGAAGCTCCCCGCAGCGCCGCATCGAATCGAGATCAAGAAAGATCTCTATGAGGGCTTCGCCACCGAAGTCACACCGCGGCCAGGTTTCCCGCAAACGATCGAAGTCCAATTGAAGACGCTCGCCGAGATCAAAGCCGCGTCGATCTTGCCCGTGATCCAGACATCCAAAGGTCAAGAGCTTCGTCTCATAAAGCCCAAACGGTTCGAGATGGGAGCATCACGCCGCGAGCCGGGCCGTCGCGCCAATGAAGCGCTTCGCACGGTGGAGCTCACGCGCGCTTTCTACATGGCCACAACGGAAGTCACGAATCGCGAGTTTCGCGAGTTCCGCTCCGGCCACCGATCGGGCGCCGTCCAAGGGCACAACCTTGAAATCGATCACCACCCGGTGGTGAAGGTGACGTGGCAAGACGCGGCCGCGTACTGCAATTGGCTGAGCGAGCAGGAATCCCTCCCGCCCGCCTATGTCAACGTGGGCGGTAAGCTCGGGCCCGCGAACGCTCCCACGACGGGCTACCGCCTCCCGACCGAAGCGGAGTGGGCTCTCGTTGCTCGGCACCCCGAGGGCGAGAAGCTCAAATATTCCTGGGGCAATGCACTTGCGGTTCCCGCGGGCGCGGGGAACTACGCGGATGCCACCGCGAAGGGGTTCGTTCTGACCACGGTACCGAACTATACCGACGGCTTCCCCGGGACCGCGCCCTCGAAAAGCTTCGACGTCAATCCTCTCGGCATGTATAACCTCGGCGGCAACGTTGCGGAATGGGTTCACGACTTGTATACGATCTATGCATCCGGGCGCCGGAACGTTCTGCAGGACCCGATGGGTCCCGCCGAGGGTGAGTTCCACGTGATTCGTGGAGGGAGCTTCTTGCACGGAAGCGTCACCCAGCTTCGGCTGAGCTTTCGCGATTATGGAAACAAAGCGCGATCCGATGTAGGGTTTCGGATCGCGAGATATCTGGAGTAAAGCCATGAAGTGGATCGTCTATTCTCTGAGTATCTCGCTCTTCGCGAGTGGCGCTTTCGTGGGAAGTGCTATGGCAACCGCGGAGCCCGCGGACGCACCGCCGGTGCAGAAACGCGAAAAGCCCGAAGATGAGGATTTCATCCCAACGGAGAAAGTTCCCGCAGGGAGCTCCGTCTCCTTTCCCGTAGACATCTAAATGAAGAAGTCCTACCCGGTCGAGTTCGTCTATCAGGCGCTGTCTCTCATCATCGCCTTCATCGTGGTGCACGCCGTCTACGTGCTCGTCGTGCGGCCAAAGGCCGAGATCGTCTTTGGCGAGCAACGCGCCATGATGGAGATCGACCCTGCCTATGCTCAAGAGCGCTCGGTCTGGGTCATCATCCGCGATTTCGAGCAAGAAGCTTGTTTCGTGCTCATGATCTGGGCCGTCGCCATCATGGTGTATAAAGGCGTCATCGCCGTGAAAGAGCATCGCCTTTTGGAAACGGATCTCGTACCCGTCAGTGAAGGGACGCGGATCCTGCCGGAAGACGCCCGAGAATATGCACGGCAAATCCAATCGCTTCCGGCCGACGAGCAAGGTTTCTTGTTGCCGCGCGCGCTGCTCGCGGCGCTTCACCGATTTCGCGCGACGCAAAACATCCAGGACGTGTCGACGACGGCGCATGGAGTCTGTGCCACCGAATCGGAGCGACTCGAGTCCGAGCTCTCGATGGTCCGCTACATCGCCTGGGCGATCCCGTCGATCGGGTTCATCGGCACGGTGCGCGGGATCGGCGACGCTCTCGGACAAGCCCACAAAGCGGTCGAAGGCGATATCGCCGGCGTGACGCAGAGTCTTGGCGTCGCGTTCAACTCGACGTTCATCGCGCTGCTCATCTCGATCGTGTTGATGTTCCTGCTGCATCAGCTACAGCTGCATCAAGAGCGCCTGGTGCTCGATACCGAGACCTATCTCGACGACCACCTCATCCAGCATCTGCAAGTCCCCTGAAGGGCGGGATGGCGGTTCTCGCACTCGAGCTCAACGACGCCGGCATCGTCGCCGTGCGTGACAGCGCACCGAAAGTGCTAGCGCTGCCCGAGAGCCCGGGCATTGCGGTCGTCGACGGCGATGACATCGTCACCGGCAGTACAGCTCGGTCGCGATTACGCCTCACGCCACGTTTCACCCATACGCGG
Source organism: Candidatus Marinacidobacterales bacterium (assembly GCA_965197495.1). Taxonomy (GTDB): domain Bacteria; phylum Acidobacteriota; class Vicinamibacteria; order Marinacidobacterales; family SMYC01; genus SMYC01. The sequence goes on along the minus strand of OZ240210.1, from coordinate 4,814,537 downwards.
TTTTGGGACGAGCTCGATACGACTCCCCTTTCGCGGCCATTCCCGAGCCAGCTGAGCCGAGCCGATCTGGCCCACGCGCATCTGAGCCAATTGTGGGAAGAGGCCGAAGGCGCCGATTTCGATCGCGCCGTGCTAGCCGTACCCGGCTGGTACTCCTTGGACCAGCTGGGTCTGATCCTCGGGATGGCGCGAGCGATCGGGATCGCCGTCGGGTGCATGATGGACGCAGCACTCGCGGCCGCCGCGGGCGTAACCGAGGGTCGCGCTCTTGTCCACCTCGATCTGCACCTCCATCGCGTTTCGGCAACCAGCATCCTCCGCGACAAGAAGCTCGTCCGCCAGAACACCGTCGTCAACGAGGACGTCGGCCTCGTTCCACTCCAAGACGCGTGGGCCACACTCGTCGCGCAATCCTTCGTTCGACAGACGCGCTTCGACCCGCTCCACTCGGCAGAGAGCGAGCAGAAGATCTACGACGCGCTCCCGGGATGGCTCGACGCGCTCTACGACGAAGACGTCGCAACGCTCCAGATGGAATCGGCCGGAAAGCAATGCGTCATCGAGCTTGCGAGACAGCAAATCGTCGATGCCGCGCTTCCCTATTACGAGCCCATCACGTCGCTCGCGGCGATGTCGATGCCCAAAGACGAGTCCGCGATGCTCTTGATCGCGAACCGGCTTGCCGCGCTACCCGGCCTCGTCGAAAAGCTCGCCCGCGACGTCTCCGAGAACATCATCGTGCTTCCGGCCACCGCGGCCGCGTCGGGCGCGCTTCTCTATGAACAGCACGCTCCATCCAGCCCATCCACCAAAGACGACGCGCTCACTTTTCTAACGACCTTAGCGCTCGGCGCTAAAGCTGACGCGAGCGCAGCGGAGAGTGGCGCGCCGATCGCGGAGAACGCGCGCGAGGGTGATCCGCCGACGCACATTCTGCACGACGGCGTGGCCTACCCTCTCGGGAGCGATCCCTTTTTTCTCGGCGTCTCCATTCCGGATGGTCCGGACGGTCCGGACGGGAAGCGAGGCATCAATCTCACGGGTGAGACCGCCGGTATCTCGCGCTATCACTGCAGTATCTACAGCGTGGACGGACAAGTGGTCGTCGAGGATCACAGCAAGTTCGGAACGTTCTTGAACGGCAAGCGGATCCACGAACGCGCCGTGCTCAAAAAGGGCGACCGGCTAAAGCTGGGAGCTCCGGGCATCGAGCTCCACCTCATCGAGGTGGCTCGCTGATGGCTCGCCGCCGCCGCTTGAACGTCTTCAGCCTGTCTTTTCTGGACGCGATGACCTGCGGTTTCGGCGCAGTCGTGCTCTTCTACATGATCATCAATGCGAGTTTCGGCCGCGTCTCGGGCCGTATGAGCGCCGACCTTCACGGCGAGGTGAACCGCCTCGAAGAGGAAGTCCTCGAAGGCTACGTCAAGCTCGTGGAGCTTCGAAACTCGATCCTGGAAATCGATCAGGAGGACATCGTCGCCTCGGGACTCTCCCGCCGGCTGCTCGAGACGCTGACCACAATCCAAGAGGAGCTCGCCACTTACGACGACTCGACGCTCGCCAAGAAAGAACACGTCAACAAGCTGAAGACGGACCTCAAAATGCTCGAGGAAGAGGTCAAGCGACTCTCCGCCGCGGCAAAAAGTGAGGAAACCCCCGGGGATCGCCTGCGGACCTTCGTCGGCGACGGCGACCGTCAATATCTCACGGGGTTGAAAGTCGGCGGCCGCCGCATCCTCATCCTCGTGGACGCCTCGGCGAGCATGATCGACGAAACCGTCGTCAACATCTTGATACGGCGCAACCAAACGGTCGAGATCCGGCAGAACTCAGAAAAGTGGCGGCAGACCGTCGCCACAGTGGATTGGCTCACCACGCAGATCCCAACGGAAAGCCGCTTTCAGATTTACGCCTTCAACACCAAGTCGAGCTCAGTGGTTCCCGACAAAGCCGCCCAGTGGCTCGATGGCGGCGACCGAGAAGCGCTCGACGAAGCCGTCGTGCGGGTGCGAGGGATCGTTCCCGAAGGGGGCACGAACCTCTACCAGGCTTTTGCTTCGATCCGATCGCTCCGGCCGGCGCCCGACAATATTTACTTGCTGACAGACGGCCTCCCTACCCAAGGTCAGAGACTACCTCGGCGCGCAACGATATCGGGACGGGACCGCATCAAGCTCTTCAACGAAGCTGTCAAACAGCTCCGCGACTCCACGCCCATCAACGTCATCTTGTTCCCCATGGAAGGCGACCCCGCCGCGGCGAGTGCTTTTTGGAAGCTCGCTCTCTTCTCGGGCGGGGCCTTCGTGAGTCCTTCGAAAGACTGGCCATGAAGAAGAAAAGAGACCGGAACTTCGACGGCTTCAGTCTTTCCTTCCTCGACGTCATCTGCTGTGGCTTTGGCGCGATCATTCTGCTCCTCGTGCTCACGAAGATTGGTGAGTCTCGAGCCCTCGAGGACATCCGCACGGAGCTCGAGGGACTCGTCGCCAAGCTTCAAGAAGAGCTCTACGAGATCCGCGGCGAGACTAATGTCCTCGAGAGGGATCTGAAAACGAAAGTCGAGCAAGTATCGACCGAGCGCGAAGCCATCGCGCGCCTCCGTGGCGACCTCTCCAAAATCCAAGGAGAATATGCCGCCACCGAGCAGCTCTCGAAGATCAACGATATCGTCGAAGGGCGCCTTCTCGCCGCCCAGCAAGAGCTCACCGCCGAGATGCAGAGGCTTCTCGGACGAAGCTATCGTCGCCCCAAAACCGATGCGACGATTGGCGGCATCCCCGTAGACAGCGAATACATCATCTTTATCATCGACACCTCTGGAAGCATGCACAACTACGCATGGCCGCTCGTCCAGAAGAAGATGGAAGAAGTCCTGAACGTCTATCCGAAGGTCAAAGGCATCCAGGTCATGAACGACATGGGTCAATACATGTTCCGGAACTATTCCGGAAAATGGATACCCGACACCCCGGGCCGGCGCCGCATCATTCTCGATCGGCTGCGCGGATGGGCCCCGTTCAGCAACTCGAGCCCCGTGGAAGGGATCACCCGCGCCATCCGCGCCTTCGCTTCCCCGAACAAGAAGATCAGCCTCTACGTCTTCGGCGACGAGTTCACGGGCAGTTCGATGGAGGCCGTCGTCGATACGGTGGACCGCATCAACAAGAAAGACCGGGATGGGAATCGCCTCGTGCGCATCCACGCCATCGGCTTTCCCGTCATGTTCTCGCGCATCGGCTTTCAGGAGAACACGGGCGTTCGCTTCGCGACGCTGATGCGGCTTCTATGTCGCGAGAACGGCGGCGCTTTCGTAGGGTTGAGCTCGCTGCGGCGCTAGCCTGTCGTTCGTCAAAACTCGTCCTTCCGTGAAATCAAACACTTACACGTCCTCGCCTGCTAGGAGCTCGCTCGTTGTCCCGCTTGCGATCAGGCTCCGGCAAAGGCACACTCCGTTTGAGCATTAGCCGGGCAACCTCAAGGAGAACATTACGAGTCTTTCGCATCGTCAATTCCTAGGGCAATCTTCTATCGCCGCAACCCGACGAAGCGATTCGCAAAATGGCTGCGACCGGAGGCGTCATGGGGATCACGGGCGTTCGCATGTTCGTCAAGACCGAAGAGCCAACGACGGTCGAGCACGTTCTCGATCACTTCAACCACGTGCGCGATCTCGTCGGGCATCTCGGCATCGGAAGCGACATCGAACTCGACGGCTATGACGATATGCCGGCGGAGCTCAACCGATCGCTTCGCGCTGGCTACAAGGGAACCTACGCGTTTCGGGACAAGATCGACATCGACGCGCTCGCACACCCCAAGCGCGTCTTCGATCTGGCAGAAGGTCTCATCAGGCGCGGCTATAGCGATCGGGATATCGAGCTCGTTTTGGGCGGCAACTTCGAGCGGGTGCTGGCAGAAATCTGGAACGCTTGACCCACTCCTGAATGCTGAGCTAAGGATGCCGACACACCACCGTGCTGACGTCCTGCAACGCCCGCGACACCCGTAAGGCGGGCGCCTGTCGATCGTTGTCCGGGAAAAGATTACCTGGAAGCCGTTTCAACATCATCGCCATCACGAGCCTCTCGCGTGGCGAGAAGCGCTCGGGCGCGGCGAGGCGGCGCACGCCCATGATCTCGTGCCGGTCCGGAGAGTGGTTGAGACCAAAGGTGTGCCCGAGCTCGTGCAGCGCGGTATCCGAGCGCGCGACTTCGACCGATTTGAAAACAATCTCGCACCGCGTGATGACGAGACGCGAGCGCCAGCAGCGGGTAAGGGCCCTGAGGTTTTCCGAAACGATCTGCGGATTCTGGGGCTCGACCATGAGCGCAACGGACATCGCCGATGGGTCGTCGCCAACGTTGTAGATGATCTCACCTCGAAGCGCGTCGGTGATCTCGAGAGCGGCGGACCGGAGGGCGACCATCGCGCGCTGGTCGCCGGCAAGAACGCCGTCCGGTATCAAGGCCACACGCGGCGTATCGAGGCTGGGACGATCCATGGGCTCGGGCGCACCCGCGTTCTCGAGAGTGGCACTATCGTAGACGAGAGCCCGCGAATAGGTCGCGTCCATACGGGTGGGGCTGTCGGAAGGCCAGAGCTCGAAGGTGGTGACCTCACCTCGACGCACGAGCGTTTTCCTATCGAGAAAGCCGTTCGCCTGGATATCCACCGTTGCGCCGTTCGGAGCGAGCTCCGAGAGTAAGACCCGACCGGCGCCGTCACTGACGAAGTCTCGGCCCGCAATCACGACGCGCGCCCCTGGCACGGGCTGACCGGTCTCCCCGGAAACGAAGCTCAAGCTCGTACCGGCAACGAAGCCGAAAGATGTGGCCGGCGCGGATAGATCCCGACTAACGGTCGTAGGACCGGCGGGACCCGAATCCGCGCATCCCCCGAGCGGGACGAGCCATAGGGCGAGCACCCAGCGTTTCATGGCCCGCCCATCCTATTCGATCCTGCTGACCTCTTCGAGCGCCAGGGCGTGTAGAATGGTAACAAATATTCAAAGTCGTGCTACTCGAGGATGGCAAAACGCGCGTGACCCATCCGAGGGGATGGGTGATCCCTGAAATTCCGCCGCCATCGAAATTGCCGGACAAACCGCTCGCCGAGCTCGAGCTCGAAGGTTGGGAAGGCAAACCGAGATGGGGCTACGAACGCATAGATATGAACTGGGCCCTCGAGGAGATGTGGCGGCCGAGCGTCGGCGAAGACGAACCTCCAGATTCGTAAAGGCCCTGTTGGACGACGCGATCGAATGTGACATCATTTGCCGGTCGTGGCGCTCGAATCGGGAAAAAGACTGGGACCTTATGAGATCGTCTCGCCTGTCGGCGCGGGTGGAATGGGCGAAGTCTACAAAGCGCACGACACCCGGCTGGACCGCACCGTGGCCATCAAGGTGCTTCCCGAAGAGCTCTCGGACAACGCCGAGCTCCGCGAGCGTTTCGAGCGTGAGGCCCGGGCCATTTCGAGCCTGAATCATCCTCACATCTGTACCCTCTACGACGTGGGCCGCGAAGACGGTGTCGATTTCCTCGTCATGGAATATCTCGAGGGTGAAACGCTCGCCGAGCGGCTTCAGAGAGGCGCGCTCCGGCTCGATGAAGCTCTGCGCTACGCCATCCAAATTGCCGACGCGCTCGACAACGCTCACCGGCACGGGGTCGTCCATCGGGATTTGAAGCCGGGAAACATCATGCTGACCGAGGCAGGGGCGATTCTTCTCGACTTCGGTCTTGCCCGCCTTCGCCGAGGCTATGGCGGGCAAGCCCCACTTTCATCCATTTCTACTCGGGTTAAGCCTCTGACGGAGAAGGGGGCGATTCTCGGGACGTTTCAGTACATGGCGCCGGAGCAATTGGAGGGACTGGAAGCGGATACGCGTACGGACATTTTTGCTTTTGGGGCTGTTGTTTACGAGATGCTTACCGGGAAGAGAGCTTTTGAAGGCGAGTCTCAGGCTAGCTTGATTGCGGCCATTCTCGAGCGGGAACCGACGCCTTTGTCTTCGTTGCAACCGATGACGCCACCGGCTCTCGAACGCACCATCCGGAAAGCGCTGGCGAAAGAGCCGGACCGGCGATGGCAAGATGCCGGCGATGTTGGGAGCGAGCTTCAGTGGATTTCTGAAGGTGGCGGACTAGCGGTCCTTCGCGAGGCAAGCCACTCCCGGCAGATCATGCCGTTGGCCATCGCCGCCATCCTGGGCGTTCTCGTGAGCGGTCTTGCCATTTGGAGCATGATGCGTCCAGGAGCGCCGCCCGTCACGCGCAGCACCCTTCTCCTTCCGGACGAAGTCACAGTGCTGCAACGAGCGTCTTCTCCCGTAGCCCTCTCGCCCGATGGTACGCGAGTGGTGTATGCGACGGCGGGCGAAGGACTCTACCTCCGCGCCCTCGACGATCTCGAAGCCCGCCCCATTTCCGGAACCGAAGGGGGCCACACTCCCTTTTTCTCACCGGACGGGCAGTGGATTGGCTTTTTCACCAACGAGGCTCTCAAGAAAGTCGCCGTCAGCGGCGGAGCGCCTTTGACCCTCAGCACGATTTCGACCGACAGTCGCGGCGCTACGTGGGGGCCTGATGGAACCATTGTCTTCGGGACCCAGGGCCCACTCTTCGAGATCTCCGCCGGCGGGGGCACGCCGAGAGAGTTAACGGGTATCGATGAAGAGCGACACGAGAGCGCCCACCGCTGGCCGCAGTTCTTGCCGAAGGGCACTGGGCTTGTCTTCACGATCCGTACCCGCGACGGCTGGGGCATCGCCGCTTTGTCGCGAGACACCCAAGAAGTGCATCGGCTAGACCAGCTGGGACAGGGCGTCGCGTCGGGTTTCGTTTCGAGCGGCCACCTCGTCTACGCTCAGTCTGATGGACTACTGGCGGTACCGTTCGATCCGAAAGCGCTCACGCTCGAAGGCGATCCCATCTCCGTGGTCGAGAACGTGCAGACGGCCGGCATCGGAGTACCTCACGTCGCTCTCTCCGAGAACGGATCTCTCGTCTACGTGCCCGGCAGTCCATCCCAAAGAAGACTCGTGTGGGCGGCTCGCGACGGGGCGTCGACGTTAGTGAGTGACGGTTGGGGGTCGATCCGCCATCCCCGCTTGTCTCCTGACGGCTCTCGTGTCGTCGTCGACGCTGTCGCGTCATCGGGTAGTGACCTCTGGGTCTACGATCTCGAGCGCGACACCCGCACGCGCCTCACGGTAGACGGCTCGTATCCAGAATGGTACCCCGATGGCACACGGATCACGTTCAGGGGCGGCGCCGGTAGTCGGTCCGACCTCTTCTGGCAATCCAGTGATGGCAGCGGAGAAGCAGAGCCCCTCCTGGAGCGAGGGTCCAGCGTATATACCGGCGCATGGTCCCCCGACGGCGCGACCCTGGTTTTTGAGGAATTCAAGTCCGGAGTACGCAATCTCTGGTTGCTTCCGCGAGACGGCGATCCTTCACCCCTTCTTGAAACACCCTTTTTTGAGGGGGCACCGAGATTCTCCCCCGACGGACGATGGCTCGCCTACCAGTCCGACGCGTCGGGCCGAAATGAGATTTACGTGCAACCCTTTCCCGGCCCCGGTCAGAGGGAGCTCCTGTCGAGCGATGGCGGGACCGAGCCCATGTGGTCCCCCGACGGCCGTGAGCTCTTCTACCGCCAAAGAAACCAAATGATGGTCGTGCCTATCGAGATCGAGCCCACGTTTCGCGCGGGAAAAGCTCAGCCGCTCTTCGATGCCGGGCGATTCCCTCCCGGTGCAGACTTTTTCACCAACTACGACGTTTCGCCCGACGGCCAGCGGTTCTTGATGATCGAAGGCGAGGGCGACTCTGGACCGGCGCGGCTCCAACTCGTTCTCAACTGGGCGGAGGAGCTAAAACGCCGTGCGCCGGTAGAGGACTAGCCATTATCTGGAGGAACACTTGGGACTCGGTTATGTCATCGTTTTGGAGCGCGAGCTCGATGGGATCGACCCGCGGCAGGTCGACGGGCGCGCGCTAGCCGCCGAGCGTCACACGTTGGACGCGGCGGCGCATGAAATAGATCTTCCCGGTCTCGGCGAGTTCGTCGCATTCTCGCACGCCGAAGCGGAAACGCTCGCCGCAGACATGAAATTCGACGCCCCCACCGTTGGTGACTCGACGGGACGATGGTTTTCCTGCGCAAACGGCCTCGAGGTGGTGGGCGCCATCCAAGACTTCCTCGAGGAGAACCCGGACGAAGTCAGAGAGGCCGCGGCCATCCGCGAAGGTCTCCGGGCAATGCGAGCGGTGCTCGAGGCGGCGGAAGCGGCGGGTGTTCGGTTTCGGCTGAGCGTGGAGTATTAGCTCAGGATGAACTGCGTCTGGACAAAGTAGAGCACCGCCATGACTCACGTGAGGCATACTTTCCACAGGTTTTCCACATACCTTGTCGGAGTTTTCCACAGCGCACGTTTCCGGGGAAACGTCTAACCTTACCAGCCTCCAGTTTAGACTGAAGTTCCTGGCTAAAAAAGCCAAGATCCGGTGTTGATCCAATGAGATAGTTGGAATCAATGGTGCTGGCTTCTGTCTACACGGTGATACCTTTGAGCAGGTCGTAGGCTCTCTGCTGTTTCGAGTCCGGAGTTGTCGTGACATCGAAGGTGGGCTCGTCGGGTCCGGCTTCCGGTCGCCGACATTTGTTTCGGACGATGTTGCTGAGAAGGCGCAGCAGCGTGCGGAAGCTGGAAGTTCGACTCCCATCGTCAAGCTTCTTGGTTTGTATCTTGCGCAGGGCGGCCTCGGAGCGCTTCGCCGGAGCAACCGGGTCACGCCTGGCCTTCGCCTGCTGGTCCTCGTCAGAGAATAGCAGCGGCCGCCAAGCCTCCATCATGTGCCACAGGACGTAGTAGGCCAGCATGCACAAGAAGACGTGCGCCCGGACTCGGTTTTTGCGCCGGTGACGAATCGGCCGCACCTTTAGGTCCATGCTCTTGAAGGAACGAAACGCCCTCTCGACCTGGGTCAGCAACTTGTAGCTGCGCACTGTGTCGTCGGTTTTCATCCGCTGCTCAGCAAGACTGGTGCGGATCACGTAGATGCCGTCAAGGGCAGCTTCCGCAGTGACCTTTGTGTCGTCGATTTCGAAGCTAAAGCGGTCGTCGCGAATGTCCAGCTTGAAGTGCTTGCCGACTTTGTACTTGTTGAGAACTCTGCCTACCCGCACACCGATTTTATCTTTACCATGCAGCTGACCCCGCCCGATCCGTTGGCGAATCCCTCCGAACTGCTTAGCGATCGTCCCCATGTGTCGCTTCCACCGCTGGAGCCGTTTGTTGGCGAGCTCAGAGTTGCCGTTGGCGAGGCGCGAGGCGTCGGCATCCATCGTTGTCTCGTCTAGCTCGAAGTCGAAACCGTCGTCACGGATGTCGAGCCTGTAGTACCTGCCGACCTTGTACTTGTTGAGGAGCTTTTTCACTGCAGCACGGATGTCCTCCTTGCCCTGCAAATGGCGCCGCTCGACCATCCGACAAACTTTCTCCAGCTCCTTGCAGGTCGCTTCGAGCAGAGCACGGCGCTTGTGACGCCGCCTCTCGGCCAGCTCCGGATTGCGGCAAGCGACCAGCCTCTCGTTGGGGAAATCCGGGTGCGTCACCTCAAACAGATTCCGCTCGTCGAATAGCCCCATCTGGAGCACCCCATCGTTGATGAGCTTGCGAATCGGTTCGGGACGCAGAGCGGTAATCCAGTCGACACCGTCCATCTCCCGCAACTCGTCGATCTGGGTCTGGGTGATCATTCCGCGGTCGCCCACCATCACAAACTGCTCGATGCCGAAGCGCTCTTGCACCTTTTCTACCTGAGGCAACAGCGTTTTGGGATCGCCCGTGTTGCCCTCAAAGACCGATACCGACACGGGGATGCCGCGTTCGTTGGTCAGCAGACCGTAGTTGATCTGCAGCTTGCCTTTCTTGCCGTCACGGTCGTATCCGAGGCGGGCGATCGGACAACTCACACCCTCGAAGTAGCTTGAGGTTAGGTCATAGAGCGCCAGGCCGTCGTTTTGGAGATGGCGCGCCGCGAGTTTTTTTTCGATGACCTCCTGGCGTTTGAGAACCCAGTCCATGGCGGCATAGAGATCGTCTTCGCGGGCATCGCTCACCCCCAGGATTTCGGGCAGTGTGGTTGTGTGCCACCACTGGCTAGTCGCCAGCTTCGACTGCGGTTCGAGGATCCGGGCGACTACCATGGCCACGACCAAATCCCGCTCTGGTGAGTGTCGAGAACCAACGAGCTTTTCGAAACCGAGCTGTCTCATGGCGCTGAGCACCGCGTCGACGTGGCCATGGTGCCGGGAGCCGTTCTCGACGATTTTGAAGGCGACTTCAACCGAGACGAGCTTTTCCCCTTTGAGAATGCGTCGGATGGCGTCGACTGCGTCCATGGGCAATTTGGACAAGTTAGCGAGCGTGCGCTTGCGGACGTTTCCGCCCACCCGATAGGACTCACGCAGCAGGACCGCGGGGGTAGAGTTGCGATTGGGGATGATGTGGGTATGCATGCCCACCATAATAGCCTATGTATCAATATATATCAAACTATAAAAGGCTTTAGACATGCCTACATATTGCATCCCAAAATTAGCCTCTCGGCGTCCCTAAAGACGCGTAATCATTGGGGATTCACACTGTCAGTGGGTTCATTCGACCAAGGAACTTCAGTTTAGAGCTGGAGCTCCACGAGAAATTCGAGCGTCTCAGTTCCTTACGCCTGGAGTCGATTTGGCTTCGATTCGTCGTTGCGATTCACTTGGGACGGACCAAGTTGCGACTCGACGCGTGCCTCTTGTCCAGGATTTGGAGGCACTAGAAGACGGTCACTGGTTCTCGTGAAACCGGAGACAAGTTAGCGGAAGCTGGTCTTCTTCATGACTGTGGGTCGTCGTAAGCGACACTACGATGATGGTCGCGCCGTTCTCCAACTACGACGTGTCGCCCGACTTTCTGTGGGGTGTCTGCAGACACTGTTTGAAGAGCGAGCGACACGTATTTTTGACTTTCGAGGTCTTGCCAGGAGGACGCCCGCACTACCCGTCGTCGAGGAGACGCGGAAAGGCACCGCGAATACATCCCGCGTGGAATACAATCTCGTCGCGACGCAGAGCCTCCAGAAGCTCTGAGACGCCTTCGCGATAAAGGACACCTTTCTGTGTGAGAACGCATTTGCCAGCCTCCTCTGCAGGAAGAAGCTCGATCACTTTCGCGGCGGATTCCAGCAAGTGATGCCATCTCTTCGATAGTTCGCCAGGATCCGGCGGAACGCCGTCAAAGGACAGCTCCAGGGCCTCTTCTGCAGAATAGCGCGCCGATCGTCCGGCATGTTCCAAAATTGCCGCCGGGCTGAAGCCAGGATCCTTGCCGCATGCTGCCCACGCGAGGTAGCCCAGGGGTTGAATCGCGGCGTCGCACTCGATGACATCGACCCAGTCACGGACTTCCAGACGACCCACCAGAGCAAGGACCTTGTTTGTCGCAAGGTCCGAACGGATGGAGCACGAGTCCTAGCTCCTCGTGCTCGACTAGTGGAAAAAAACGGTAAGCGCTGTCTCTAACCCATTGAAGTAGCACAGATTCGTCACCCTGCGCGACTCTCGCCTCGACGAACACGGGACGTTCCCGAAGCACGGTGACAGAAAATCTACTCGCCTCTAGCAGGCGCCGGTCCGCATCCCACGTGGCCGCCAGTGCCTCCTCGGAATCGTGGAAAAGGTCGACATCCCGCGAAATCCGAGGCGTAGCGATGAGCTCGTTGAGAGTAGCGCCCCCCGCAAGATATGCCTCCCCGGCGGCGATTCTATTCTGCGCTAGCCGGCGGCAGACGTCTCGCTGGAACTCTGTAAGAGCCATTGTCGTGCCTTAGCTGCCTTGCGGTAGGCCGTTCGATCGCCGTACCGCTCGATGTACTTCAGGATTCGCAGCTTCTGGTCGACCGTCTTCGGATAGAAATCGGACCGAAGGAACCAGAGACACTGTTGGCGATATTCGTCGACCAATTCATCGATCGCTCGCTCCAACTGTTGTGCGTCCGTGCTCATCCTTCGACCAGACTACCAGCAATGTCCCCCGCCAGCAAAAGCGGCAGTCGCCTCGCACTTCGACGTGAAGGCCGGCGGAAGCGGCCGGTGTTCGGTTTCGGCTGAGCGGGGAGTACTACGTGGAACACCTTCTCGTCGCGACGTAGGCGAGGCTCCGCTATCGGGAGAATCGCGAGCTTGGGAATCAAGTGAACTGCGTCCGGACAAAGCAGCTCCGCCGCCGGTCGCTATCGTGAAATGCGAACACTCTTTCGTAACTCACGTGAGGCTACCTTCCTCGGTTTTCCACACATCGTGTCGGAGTTTTCCACAGCAGACGTTTCCGCGGAAACGAACCGACCGGACGACCGGCCCGTCGCAACAAGGCGCGAGGGTCCTCTCGCTGGACACGGCGCCGGAGAGAAGCCGCGGCGCTGGCCTCTTATCCATGATTTGGCGGGTACTGGAGGCGGTCGCTGGTTCTCGTGAAACCGGAGACAGTTAGCGGAAGCTTGTTAGGTCTTCCTCTTTTCTGTGGGGCGTTAGCAGTGACACAATTAATAATGTCGCGCAGCTGGCGGCCCAGCCTATGTAAGACGACGAGAGGTCCCATGGCTCGCCGGCGAAGGTCCACGCGAGCGCGCATGTGCCACCCGCCAGGATGCTCCAGAAGGCGCCGCTAGCGGTCGCGTGACGCCAGAACAGAAGACCGAGCATCGGGAAGAACAGTCCAGCCGCGCCGAATGTATACGCGTGAAGGATCAGGTCGAGGGCGCGCGGGAACAGATAGGCGGTTCCGATCGCGAAGATGCCGAGCACGATGGTCGCGACACGCGCCATCCGGACGAGCTCGCCATCGGACGCCTCCGGACGAAAGAGCTTGCGGTAGATGTCGTTGATGAAGATCGCGACGGGGCCGATGAGACAGGAATCCGCGGTCGACATGAGCGCGGCGGTGTAGGCCGCGATGACGAGGCCTGCGAGCCCCATGGGCAGCAGGGTGAGGATCATCGTCGGTGTGGCGAGCTCGGGGTCGGCGAGCCCCGGCGTGAGCATGCGCGCGAACATGCCTACGAGCGTGCTTCCGATCGCGAACAGAGGCCACTCGATCGGGACGCCGGTAAAAAAGAAAGCGCGCCTTGCCGTCTTCTCGTCGCGGGCGGCGACGATGCGTTGGAAGCCCGCAATGCTGATGAACCACACGGGAAAGATCGAGAAGAACCAGCCGATCGATTGCTTCCAGCCGGCCGCACCCCAATCCATCATCGTTTGCGTCGCGGGATCGGAAGCGAAGTGGTCGGCCATGCCAGACACGCCGCCCACCTTCACGAAGCCAATCGGAACGAGGATGAGCACGACCCCAACGAACAGGATCACCATTTGGAAAACGTCGGTATAAATCACGGCCTTGAGCCCGCCCATCGTGGTATAGGCGAGAATGATCGCTCCTGCGACGAAGATGGCCACCGTCACTTGAAGTAGCTTGCCGCCGGCAGTGATCTGCCCTCCCACGAAGGCGAACCACGAAACACCCACGAGGCTGGCTGCGACCGTGCCCGTCCGTCGATCGAATCGCTGTTCGAAGAGGTCGCCGGTCGTCAGCCCTTGGACTCGGTCCGCCCAGCGTTTGACTTTGGGTACGACCAGGAACGACGCGAGCACGACGCTCAGGCCGGATATCGCGATGAGCCACGAGCCCGAGATCCCGAGAGTGAATCCAAGACCTCCCATGGCAATGCTGAACCCGCCCCCGAGGTCCGTCGCCGCGGTCGAGGCGGTCGACTGAAAAAGATTCATGTCGCGGTCGGCCGCGAGAAAGGACTCGCTCCCGCTCCCCTTTTTCTCCGAGCGCATGACGGCGAAGCCGATCCACAGCAGGACGCCGAAATAGGCGGCCATGACGGTCAGATCGACAGGGTGGAGGAGATTCACGGATTCATGGAAGCCGAGAGCTACATGTCAGACGGAGACCATGCCGTGTTTGATGGCATATTGGGTGAGCTCCGCGGTCGTTCGAAGGCCGAGCTTCTCCATGATGTTGTATTTGTGGAATTCGACCGTGCGCGGCGAGATGTCGAGAATCGAGGCGATCTCTTTGACCGAGCGACCCTCGGCGAGCAGCTGAAGCACTTCACGCTCGCGGGGCGTCAACGTAACGTTGACGCTCTCGACCCCTTCGTCCGCGTCGAGAATATCGTTCAGGAAGTCCTTGGTGACGAGAGGCGTCAAGTACTTCCGGCCTTCGTGCACGGCCTTGATCGCCGAGCGCAGCTCTTCCGCGGCGGATTGCTTGAGCACATAGCCCGCGGCGCCGGCGCGAAACGCCTCGGTGATATAAGACACGTCGGCGTGAACGGTGAGAAAAACGACCCGCACGTCGGGCTTCGTCTTCTTGAGCTGACGCAGCGCCTCGATCCCGTTCAAAAGCGGCATCGAGATGTCCGTCACGATGACATCGGGAGAGAGCTCCTCCGCCTTCCGCAGCAAATCTCGCCCGTTATCTACGCGGCCGACGAGCTCGAAATCCGGCTCGAGCAAGCTCACCAATCCTTCCGCAACGATGGTGTGATCGTCCGCCAACAAAACTCGGGGTTTCTTCATGACGACTCCAAGCCCGTCACCCCTATACTAACACCGTCGAGCCACCGCTTCCTGGGCTTCTCAGCGTACGGCGATGCGAATGTTCGCCATCGGGGTTCCCGTCTCCGCCAGCCACGGTGACCCCCGCGTCGGCAACGTTGGGAGCCCGGTCGAGCGGCCGGTGGCGTTAGGTACGTGCGCGATGATGACGCCGCTCGCGATATCGACGCTGTTCCCCTGGCGCGCGTAAATGACCGCGATGTCGGGGAGCTGGATCGCCCCGGACGAGATTTCCGACGTGAGCGTCTTGATCCGCGCGGGCGTATCCACACCCTCTTTCCGTAGCTCTTCACTCCGCGCAACGAACGCCTCGAGCTCCTCCGGATAGCAGTGCACGATCCATGCGCGAACGCTCGGATCGTCGGCGCGGCAAGTGATGGCGCTCGAGCCTTCGCGAAGCACGACCAAGCTCCCGCTCTCGTCGAAGCCTTTGACCGTGGCATCCTCGCGCATCGATTCCGGCAGTGCGCTCAGCGCCTCTTCGATCTGCTGCTCGGCCGCCTTTTTCTGTTCGATTTGAGCTCCTGCCCCTGTGGACGGCGCGCTCACCATCCCGAGCACGGTGGTCAAGACCAAGACTTCGATTCTCATTTGTACTCCTTTCGCCCCAAATCTCAGCGCCGCCCTATTCTGGATCGACGCCGCGCCAGAGGCCACCCCCGCCGCTGGTGACACCCGCATGTCACTGATAGTCATGTCCGCTGATAAACTACGCGCCCTTGGGAGGCAACCAAACATGAGAACGCTCGCCGTCGCATCGATTCTTGCAATCCTTGTCTGCGCTCCGGCGGCCGGAGCCCAGGAGGTCGCGGACCTCGCGATCGTCAACGGCCGCGTCTATACGCTCGACGAGGACCAACCCTGGGCCGAGGCCCTGGCCATCCGTGGCGAGTGGATACTCGCCGTTGGTACGAACGCGGAGATCGAGAAATACAAAGGCCCGGACACGCGCACGATTGATGCCGGCGGCGCCTTGTCTCGCCGGGCTTCAACTATTCCCACGTCCATGTGGACGGCACCGGAAGGCCCTTGACCGGCGTGAACCTCCTCGACGTTCACACCACGGATCGTTTCAAGCAGCGGCTTCAAGAGACCGCATCCATGGACCGCGACATTCCCGTCTACGACATTCGAACGATGGAGAGCGTCATCCAAGCCTCGATCGCGCCGCGCAAGTTCACGAGGTGCTCCTCACTATCTTCAGCGGGCTCACCCTCGTACTCGCGGCCATCGGTCTCTACGGCGTCATCGCCTACTCAGTCGCGCGTCGTACGCAAGAGATTGGGCTCCGCATGGCGGTCGGCGCGGGGATGCGCGACATTTTTGCGCTGATCGTGCGTCAGGGTATGACGCTCGCCCTTATCGGAGCCGCTATCGGCGTCGGCGCGGCCATCGGGTTGACGCGATTTCTGGCGAGTTTGCTCTATGGCGTTCGAGCCATAGACCCGATCTCGCTGTCCATCGTCCCAATGCTTCTTCTTGCGGTGGCCTTCATCGCTTGTGCGGTTCCGGCACTCACGGCCACGCGTGTGAATCCTCTTCGCGCCCTCCGGCACGACTAGCGCTCGACCAACGGCGGCGGGAAATGGTGTATACTGACCGCCGTTTTTGAGTGAGCCTTGCCCTGTGCCCTGGAGTGACTCCAGGTCTCATGGGGTCACAGGCTGGAGGAAGTAGCGTTGAAGATTTATGTGGGTAACCTAAGTTTCAACACTTCTGAGAGCGCATTAAGGGACCTTTTCGCAGAGCACGGCGAGGTGGAAGAAGTCCGCATCATCACCGACCGGGACACTGGCCGCTCTCGCGGCTTCGGCTTCGTCTCCATGGTTGAGAAAGAACACGCAACCGCAGCGATCGATTCGCTGAACCGCCATGAGTTCGACGGACGCACGCTCGTCGTCAACGAAGCGCGGCCAAAGAATCGTGACGGCGGCGGCGGCGGCGGACGCTACTGAGCTCCGCCTAATCCGACCCACCTCTCACGACACCGGCTCGGTTTGAATACGGTCAGAGCCGCTAACTAGTACCCGTCCTGAAGCCTGTAAGGGATTGAGAAAAAAGGAGAAATCGCAAATTTAGGGCTAGTCTTCTGAGGGGGTGTCGATTAGGATCGTGTCGTTGAAAACATCCGATTCTAAATGACTTAACTCCAAAGGAGACCAGCCCTAAATGCGAAAACCGATCAACCCACAGCCAAATCTACGTGAGTCCTGGCTGGAGCTGGAGCACGCACGCGAGCTCGAAACGATCTCGTCGCTACTCGATGCCCATCCTAAGCTCAATGAGCTGGTACTGCAAGACCTAAGGTCGGTCACCCCACCGGCAGGGAGCGATGTTGGTCGTGGGGGAATGAGCGCGGAGCAGGTTCTCCGGGCGTTGTTGGTGAAGCAGCTGAATCAGTTCACCTATCGGGAGCTGGCGTTTCACTTGGCAGACTCTCGAAGCTATCGGACGTTTTGCCAGCTCGGCATCATAGAGCCGACCCCGTCGAAGTCGACCCTAGCAGCAAACATCAAAGCCGTGAAGTTCGAAACGCTGGAGCAGATCAACCGAGAGCTGGTGAGCGTTGCCGAGGATGCTGGGATCGAAAAGGGAAGAAAAGTACGAGTGGACTGCACGGTAGTGGAATCAAACATTCATCCGCCTACAGACTCCGAGCTTCTTTATGACTGTGTTCGGGTTCTCACTCGCGTGATGTGCCGAGCTCGCGAACTGCTGGGTACAGTAGTGGTCTTCGGCAATCGAACGCGTCGAGCGAAGAGACGTCGACTGGGAGTTCTGAACGCGAAGGATAAGCAACAAAGGCGTCGCGTCTATCGAGATCTACTGAAGGTGACGGAAGAAACCTATCGCTCCGCTCAACGCGTTGCAGCACAGTTGGAAGAGTCGGGCTTGACCGAGCCGGTGAAGCGAGCGAGCGCGGAGAGGATCGCCGCGGATTTTGAGCGCTTTCTCGTCCTCACCAAGAAAGTCATCAACCAAACCCAACGCCGAGTGATCGACGAAGAGCGTGTGCCTGCGGAGGAAAAGGTCGTTTCTATCTTCGAAGAACACACCGACATTATTCGCAAAGACCGGCGCGAGACTCTCTACGGCCACAAGGTGTGTATGACTGGTGGCTCGTCCTCGATGATTTTGGATTGCGTGATCTTGGATGGGAATCCGTCCGATTCAACTCTCGCGGAAACCATGATCGACCGTCAAGTCGAACTCTACGAACGGGCCCCGCGCCAGGTTGCCTACGATGGCGCGTTTTCTTCAAAGGCAAACTTGGAAGCCATCAAAGGCAAGGGAGTTGAAGATGTTGCCTTTACCAAGGCTCATTTCGCGGTGACCGATATGGTCAAGAGTTCCTGGGTCTATCAACGCCTGCGGCGATTTCGCTGCGGAATCGAAGGCGTCATTTCGTTCTTGAAACGAGTCTTTGGTCTCGACCGATGCACATGGCGCTCATTGCCTTCTTTTAAATCGTACGTATGGAGTTCCATCATCACCTGCAACCTACGCTTGCGCGCGTGACACGTGGATTGAGGGTCGAGCGCCGATTCCAGATGAGAAACGCGACGGCGGAGTACCTGTTCAGCTTTCGATAGATCCGCAATCGTTTTGTTTCGAAGGCGATGCGGTTGCTCCCGGTCCGCCATCGTCCTAAGATCGTGGCGCTCATGTCGCTCGAACCTGGCACACGCTTAGGCCCATACGAGACGGCCGGAGCGTCGCGAGACCAAGCAGCGGCTTACGTGGAGGGCCATAACGTGATGACGCTCGCCACCCATGGTCCGGAGGGCGTGTGGGCCGCGGCCGTGTTCTACGCGAATGATGGTTTCACGCTTCAGTTCTTATCGGCGCCATCGAGCCGCCACAGCCGGAATATCGCAGCGAGCCCACGGGTCGCGGTCACGATCCAGGAGGACTATCGCGACTGGGGCGTGATTCAGGGAATCCAGCTCGAAGGAACTTGTGAGAAACTCGAAGGCCAGCACGAATCCATGGCAGTCGAGCGCTACCGAGCGAAGTTCCCGATCGTGGGACCGGACGCGCCGCCCGAAATCGCTCGGGCGCTCGATAAGATCGCTTGGTACGAAGTGACGCCGGAGCGCATGTTCTTCATCGACAACTCGGTGAAGCTCGGACACCGTGAGGAGATTGCGATTTGAAACGGCTGATTATCGGTATGTCCGGCGCCAGCGGCGTCATCTATGGCGTTCGCATGCTCGAGGTGCTGCGGGAGGTCGATGGCGTCGAGACGCATCTAGTGATGAGTCCCGCGGCGAAAAAAACGCTCGTCCTCGAAACCGACCTCGGGGTGAGCGAGGTGGAGGCACTAGCCAGCGAAGTCCACAGCTTCGGCGATATCGCCGCGTCGCTGTCTTCGGGCTCCTACAAGACGACCGGGATGGTGGTCATCCCTTGCGCCATGAAGACGCTGTCGGGTATCGCCAACGCTTATAGTGACAATCTCTTGTTGCGTGCCGCCGACGTGGCTTTGAAGGATCGCCGCAAGCTCGTCCTCGTCGTCCGCGAGACACCGCTTCACCTCGGACACCTCCGTCTGATGGCGCAAGTCACGGAGATGGGTGCGATCTTGATGCCCCCGATGCCCGCTTTCTACCATCGCCCGAAAACGATCGACGACATCATCAATCAAACCGTCAATCGTGTCCTCGACGTGCTCGACATCGAGCTGGGCGAGGATTTGTTCGCGCGCTGGGAGGGCCCTCCCGGAAGTGCGTCGCAATGAGTCAGGTACTCACGCGTCGAAGCTCTCCCAGCGCTCGCGAACGTGCTTCATGAGCTCCTGGAATGCCTTCTCGCCGCGAAGATTTTCGAGGAAAGGGTCGTATTCGTTGAGGAACGGGTAGTTGATGAACCCGCGATCCACGGCATTCCGGAGCCACCGGAGAGCCTCTTCCGTTTCGCCGAGCAGGGCGTAGCCGCCCGCGACCTCCCACGAATATACAAAGCCCCACCACGTCTTCTCCGTGTAGGCTTCGATGGCAGCGACAGCGCTCGCACGGTCATTTTGAAAAACCGCCTCGAAGATTTTGCTCAACCCATCGTAGACAGAACCGGGGGCTAACGTGCGTATTTCAGCGAACACCGAGAGCGCCTCGTCTCGTCGTTCCAGACGCGCCAAAAGACTCGAGTAAAACCATCGAAAGATCGGATTCTCGACGTCCATCTCACTTATGCTGCGCATGCCATCGATCCCTTCCTCGAAGCGGCCGTCCATCACCTCGCTCCAGGGGTGAAGCACGTGGTTTTGCTGCGACAACGGATCCAATTCCAGGAGTGCCTCGATGTAAGGCCGAGCCACGGCGGTTCTTCCAGCATAGAGGTAGAGCAGGCCTATCCAGTACAGCGCGTCCGAGTGACTCGGTTGCGCCGCGAGGCACTGTTTGAAAAGCCGGATCGAGCCCTCAAAGCCGCCGGGCTTTCGCACCTCGAGGAGTCCGTGCAAGAATTGGCCGTCCGGGGAGTCGGGACGAAGCGTGAACGCTTTCTCACAATACTCCTCTGCCATCCGGAAGCCGCTCGCGGGAGGCCGTGCACCCATGTTTACGTACTGAAACTGCACCATCCCTTGGGCGGCGTATAAGAGGGCATTCGGTCCAACTCGATCGAGAGCGTTCTGCAGCAAGCGTTCCGCGCGCTCCAACCCGTCAGCCGTGAAGCTCCAAAGATCTCGTCGCGCTTTGAGATAGGTGTCGTAGGCTTGCACGTCGTCGATGGGTCGCTCGGATAGGCGTCGCTCTTCCACCGGAGACAAAGTGAGCCTCAACGCCTCGACGATCTTGCGTGAAATCTCCTCCTGAAAAGTGAACACGTTCTCGAGCGAGCCGGAGAAGCGATCGCCCCAAACGTGCGCATCCTTGCTGACATCGACGAGCTGTACCGTGATCCGAATGTCGTCTCCGGAGCGGCGGACGCTGCCTTCCAGTACGTAGTCGACGTGGAGCTCCGCGCCGATACTGCGGAGGTCTTTCTCCGTTCCCTTCAACCGCATCGCCGACGAGCGTGAAATGACGCGCAGCCCGGAGACCTGAGAAAGGTCGAGGATGATGTCTTCGCTGAGCCCATCGCTGAAATACTCCGTATCTTTCTCCGTGCTCAGGTTGCGAAGGGGAACGACAGCGATAGAAATCGGGCTTGGATCCGCGGTCGTGTCGCTCAACTCGTCGAGAAGCGCTTTCGCGTCGACGAGATCCGCGGTGTCGAAGCCCTCCGTGAACCAGCCGTAGATTTCCGACAGGAGCTTCTGCGCCTCGGCGCTCCGGCCTCGATCGCGCAGAAACTCGCCCAGGCTCGTCGCCGCACGGAGCTCCAAGAGCTTGGCTCCTTGGTTTTGCGCCACCTCGATGGCGCGCCGGAAACAGCTCTCGGCCTCCGTGACGTCGATCGACTTCTCCACGAGGACGAGACCCTTTTGGCGGAAGATCTCCGCCTCACAGTAGGCCTCGCCGGTGTCTCGAACGAACGCGAGTGCCTCGTTCAGGCAGATGAGCGACTCGTCCAACCGTCCCTGACGGCGCAATCCCTCCCCGAGCTGGCACTTCTGGAGCGAGCTGTGCACCCGGGCGTCCATCGCCTCGAGTTCATCCAAAGCCTCGACGAACTCGCTGACGTTGAGCTCAGCCTCTCCCAGGACATTCCGCGCTGCCAGACGGTGACCCACAAAGTACGGCTCCCATAGAAGGTATCCTTGCTCCTGAGATATGGCCTCCCCCTCGGAAGCTGCCTCCAGCATGGCTTTGCCGTCGCGACGCCACCAATGGAGCATGGTCGCATAGGAGAGCAGGAAGGCCTCACTGAATGGGTGTGACAACTGGCGAACGTCGTTGATGAGCTTGCGAATCGGTTCGGGACGCAGAGCGGTAATCCAGTCGACACCGTCCATCTCCCGCAACTCGCCGATCTGGGTCTGGGTGATCATTCCGCGGTCGCCCACCATCACAAACTGCTCGATGCCGAAGCGCTCTTGCACCTTTTCTACCTGAGACAACAGCGTTTTGGGATCGCCCGTGTTGCCCTCAAAGACCGATACCGACACGGGGATGCCGTGTTCGTTGGTCAGCAGACCGTAGTTGATCTGCAGCTTGCCTTTCTTGCCGTCACGGTCGTATCCGAGGCGGGCGATCGGACAACTCACACCCTCGAAGTAGCTTGAGGTTAGGTCATAGAGCGCCAGGCCGTCGTTTTGGAGATGGCGCGCCGCGAGTTTTTTTTCGATGACCTCCTGGCGTTTGAGAACCCAGTCCATGGCGGCATAGAGATCGTCTTCGCGGGCATCGCTCACCCCCAGGATTTCGGGCAGTGTGGTTGTGTGCCACCACTGGCTAGTCGCCAGCTTCGACTGCGGTTCGAGGATCCGGGCGACTACCATGGCCACGACCAAATCCCGCTCTGGTGAGTGTCGAGAACCAACGAGCTTTTCGAAACCGAGCTGTCTCATGGCGCTGAGCACCGCGTCGACGTGGCCATGGTGCCGGGAGCCGTTCTCGACGATTTTGAAGGCGACTTCAACCGAGACGAGCTTTTCCCCTTTGAGAATGCGTCGGATGGCGTCGACTGCGTCCATGGGCAATTTGGACAAGTTAGCGAGCGTGCGCTTGCGGACGTTTCCGCCCACCCGATAGGACTCACGCAGCAGGACCGCGGGGGTAGAGTTGCGATTGGGGATGATGTGGATATGCATGCCCACCATAGTATCCTATGTATCAATGTGTATCAAACCATAAAAGGCTTTAGACATGCCTACATATTGCATCCCAAAATTAGCCTCTCGGCGTCCCTAAAGACGCGTAATCATTGGGGATTCACACTGTCAGTGGGTTCATTCGACCAAGGAACTTCAGGCTAACGATCCTCCTCGGTTGCGCCCAAGATCTCGTCGAGCTTTCCGATCTGCTCTTCGAGCTGGGATGCAAGGCTCTCGTAGCGCTCGACAGCATCGCGTCCCGCACGCTGATCGGCGTGGTCCAGGTTCTGATACAGGTAGGTGATCTGATCCACGAGCATCGGCTGCGAGTAACGCCGAGATACCGTGATGAGATCTTCGTCGATTTGCTCGAGAGTGTCTTTCTGCCCGCCCAAAGCACTCTCGAGTGCTTTCTCGAGCCGCGAAGCCGCGAGCCGAGCTCGACTGAGAGCATCCCGTGCCTTCAGCGCCAAGCTCACCTGGCCGGTAACATCTTCCGCTGAGACGTAGCCTTCTTTCACAATCCGGGGATCCATGTGGGCTTCGAAAGAGACAGTCTCGGTCCAGTCACCGACTTTGAGACGGGCCTGATAGGTGCAGGGCGCGGCCATCGGGCCCCCGCGTCCGGACGTCGATACGTCCTCGTCCCATGGCCCCGCGTGCCGAAGATCCCACGTGAATCGGTGCATGCCGGCACTCTTTTCGAGCTTGGGTGTTCCCACACGTTCGAGCCGCCACTCGCGCATGCTCGCTTCCTCCGGCAAGACGTTGGTCTCACCGCTGGCGTCGCTCGAGAAGCTGCGCACGAGCTGGCCCTCTCCATCGAGAATCTCGAGCTCGATCTCTCCCGAGGGCTCGCCCGCGAGGTAGTAGTCGATGTTAGCGCCGGCTTCGGGATATTGAGGCTCGTCGGGCGACATCGCCGAGCGATTCCCGCGGCGGGGCATCCGAAGCCGATAAGGATCTTTGACCGCGAAAAGGTGCGCGTCGGCGGAGGCGACCCGTTCGTCGATCTCGTGCAGCGGGGTCAAATCGTAGAGGATCCAAAAGCTTCGTCCCATCGTGGACATCACAAGATCTTTGTCGACGATTTTCAAATCCGTGATCGGCGTGACCGGCAAGTTCAACTGAAGAGTCTGCCAGTTCTCCCCGTCGTCGAAAGAGATGAACATCCCGAACTCGGTGCCGGCATAAAGAAGCCCGGCGCGGTCGGGATCCTCGCGCACCACACGGACGGGATGGTCGTTAGGAATGCCGTTCGTGCCTGTCGTGATGCGGGTCCAACTCTCACCGTAATCCTCCGTCTTGTAAACGTGGGGCTCGAAATCGCCCACTTGATAACGAAGGATCGCCGCGTAGGCTTTCGACGGCATGTGCGGTGACACCTCGATATTCTGTACGCGTCCGTACGGCCCGATCCCGGGAGGCGTGACGTCTTTCCAGTTCTGACCGTTGTCTCGCGTGAGATGGATCGGTCCATCGTTGGCGCCGACCCAGATGACGCCCTTCTCGTGCGGCGATTCTTGAATCTCATAAATGACCGCGAAGTGTTCCTCGCCGGTCACGTCGATCGTGATGGGATCGCCGGAAACGACTTGGGTCTCCGATGTGAACGCGGTGAGATCCGGAGAGATGGTCTGCCAAACGCGCCCGCCATCCTCGGTCACGTGGACGTATTGCGATGTGTGGTACACCCGATCCGGGTTGTGCGGCGACACATGGATAGGCGCCACCCGCTGAAACCGATACTGGAGGTCTTTCGGGTTGTGCCCGTAGATGTTCCAGAAGCCTACATAGTAATGTTGCTCCTGACCGGTGCGACGATTGAACATCCCAAATCGGCCTTTGCAATCCGCGTAGACGATGGCCGGGTCTCCCGGTTTCGGCACGGCGGGGCCGGTCTCGCAACCTCCTTGCGCTTCCCAGAGCGCCGTATGGCCGCCGGGCATACTCCTGGGCGGCAGGCTCGGAACCGAAATCGTCGAATTGTCCTGCTGGCCGGCATAGAGACGGTAGGGAAACTCGTCGCTGATATCGACTTGATAGAGCTCCGCCGTGGGCTGGTTGTGCTGTGACGACCACGTTTTGCCACCGTCGAGCGTGACGTTCGCTCCGCCGTCATTCGACTGGACGAAGATATCCGGGTTGTCCGGATTGATCCACATATCGTGGTTGTCTCCGTGGGGAACGGATTGGCGGGTCCACGTGGCGCCCGCGTCCTCGGACTTGTAATAGCCCTCCGCCATCCCCCAAATGATGTCAGGGTTCTTCGGGTGGGCTTCGAGGTTGCAGTAGTAAAAAGGCCGGTTCCGGATGGGTTGGAAGTCCGACACCTGACGCCAGCCGACGCCACGATTATCGGAGCGGTAGACGCCGCCTTGTTTTCCCGGCGCCTCGATGAGCACATAGACACGGTTGGGATCCGCCGCGGAAACCGCTAAGTCCGATTTGCCGCGAAGCCCATTGGGTAAGCCGGTCGTCAAATGCTCCCAACTATCGCCGCCGTCATCCGTCTTGTAGACACCGCCTTCGTGCCCACCGCTGATGATGGTCCATGGTTTGCGCTCGGCCCGCCACATGGAGGCGTAGATCTCGTTCGGGTTGTCGGGAGCGAATTCCAGGTCGACAGCACCCGTCTCGTCCGAGACGTAGAGGACTTGCTCCCAGCTCTCGCCGCCGTCTTTCGAGCGATAGACGCCGCGCTCGGGGTTCGCAGCGAACGGGTTGCCGATGGCCGCGACATAGACGAGGTTGTAATCCTCGGGGTGGATGAGTACGGCGCCGCTATTGCCCGTCTTCTCGAGCCCCACATGGGTCCACGTCTCGCCCGCATCGGTGGATTTGTAAACGCCTTTGCCGATGATGACGTTGCTTCGCAATCCGTCCGAGCCGGTGCTTGCGTAAATAATGTTAGGGTTCAAATCCGCAACCCGGATCGCGCCGATCGAGCCCGTGGCGAAGTAACCATCGGAGATGGGATGCCAATGGATCCCATTGTCCTCGGTCTTCCAGACGCCGCCGCCGACCGTCCCCATGTAGAACGTCGACGGATGCGCACGATGCCCGGCCACGGCCGTGACGCGTCCGCCTCGGGACGGGCCCACCATCCGGTACTCGAGGCCTGAGAACAAATTGGAGGGATACTCGGCCATCGCGGCCGGAACGCACGAAAAGACTGCCAAAGCCATCGCGATTTTCTTCATGACATGACTCCTAACGAAACCCCTCGCCGCGACGGATATTATCTAGGGTGAAGGCATATGACAAACGCCGCCTTTAGACCAGTGGAAGAATGGTGCTCAGCACGAGCACCTCCAAAAGTCCAGTCACCCCGATGACGATGAGGGCCAGAGACCAAGTGCGGAACGTCTCCGTCTCCGTGAAACCGCTCATCTTACAAACGACCCAGAACCCGCTATCGTTCATCCACGAAACGATGCCCGAGCCGAATCCGATGGCGGCGTAGACGTAGATGCGGTGGTACGGCAGGCTCTCCGGCAACACGGCTGTCATCAAGGCTGCCGTCGTGATCATGGAAACCGTTCCCGAGCCTTGAGCGATCTTCATCACCGAGGCGACGGCGAAGGCGAGCCATAAATAGGTCGCACCGCCACCCTCGACGGACCATTCACGCAGAATCGTCTCGATGCCGATACGCGACAACATGCCGCCAAAAGCACCACCGGCGCTCGTAATAAGAATGATGACGCCCGCGCTCACGATAGCAGGCTCGAGCGATTCGCTGAGCTCTCGAAACGTCAGGTCTCTTTGCCGCTTGAGCACCCACGCAGCAATGAGAGCGGCTGCAAGAAGAGCGAAATTCTTGTTGCCGAAAAACGCGGTCCAAACCAAGAGCTCGCTCCACCCGAGTAGGCCCACGATGCTATGACCGGAGATCAACACCACGGGGAGCAGAACGGGCAACACCGACACCCAAAGCCCCGGCAGAACCGGTTCAGGACCCGCTGGATCAGGAATCCCCGTGGCTATGTTGGTGTCGGGCTTGGTGGGGTTGGTGTCGGGGTTGGTGGGTATCAGCGTTTTGTCGACGCGATGGGAGACGAACAGTACAACCACCGCCGGGGGAATGCTCAAGAGAAGGCCGCCGATGATGGCCGTTCCCAAATCGAGGCCGAGCGTTTCGGTCATCACGAGCGGGCCGGGTGTGGGCGGCACGAGCGAGTGCGTGATGAACGCACCCGCGCTCATCGCCATCACATAGAGAACGTAGTGCCCGCCGGTGCGCCGCCTGAGCGAGCGCGCAAGCGGCACGAGCAGAAGGAACACGGTATCGAAGAAGACCGGAATCGACAGGACGTAGCCACTGCCCATGAGCGCCGCTCCCGCGCGGCGCTCGCCAAAAAGAGCGAGCATCGCAGAAACGATACGATCGGCTGCCCCGCTCCCGATGAGGCACTGCCCGATCACAGCGGCGAGGACAATGACGATCCCGATGCTCGCCGCCGTCGCGCCGAATCCTTCTGCGGTGAGCTCGAGAGCCAAGACCGGTTGCGGCAAGTCTTTGTCGGCGAGAATCTCGGAACGTACCCCCTCTAGCTCTTCCGGTGCGAGGTCGCGATGGCGGCGCTCGGCGCGATCGAGATCCGCCTCCATCAAGGGACGCGGGGAGACAACGCCCACGAGCACGGAAGCGAGCACGAGAGCCAAGAAAGGATGGAGATCGAGCACGACGATGGCCAAGATGATGAAAAAAATGGACAAAACGAGAACGATGAAGGCCATCTAGAAAACCTCGGGCTTGGCGCATCTTATCTTAAGTGGCCCCAAGTGGCGCCCATAAGGCGCCTCTCGTCAGGTCTTTACGGTGCGTCTGTGCCCTTTTTCGCACCGAGTTGCTACAATTAAAGGCAAACCGCTCCGCGCAGTCCAACCATGGGAAAAGGCCGTATTCTGGTCGTCGATGACGACGCCGACAACCGGGCGATGATCACCCACTTCCTTTCGAGCTGGGGGTTCGTCGTGGATGCCGCCAAGAACGGTAGAATTGCGCTCGAAAGAGTCGAGTCCGAGCCACCCGATCTCGTCTTGTTGGATCTCGAGATGCCCGAGATGGACGGGTTCGAGGCGTGCGAACGGCTGAAGACGAACCCCAAGACCGAATGGATTCCTGTCATCATCTTTACCGGTCTAGAAAAGATGTCGCACCGGATCCGTGGGTTCCAACACGGCGCCGACGACTATGTGCTGAAAACCGTGGAGCCGGACGAGCTACGGAGCCGCATCGAGTCCGTGCTGAAACGCACCAAGAAATATTCGGGTTTGGCCACTCTGGGGGCAGAGCAGGCCGCATCGGGCGCCGCACCGGCAAACACACCTGCCGCGGCTCCTGCTGAAGCCACGGCCAAACCCAAACCCGAACCCACGAAATCCGAAGCGGCCCAAAACGCTGCCGCGGCTCCGACCGCGAGCCCGGATTCAGCGGTATCGGTATCTCTTGCGCGGGTCCCGTTCCCGGATGCCATGAAGCTGGTCCTGGCGCACGGCAGCAGCGGCGTCGTCGAGGTCCAAAACGGGAAACACGAGGCGAAGGTGTTCGTTCACGAGGGCGGCGTCATCCACGCGACTCAAGACCAGCACGTCGGCGAAGAGGCCTTCTACGAGCTCGCGCTCTGGAAAAAAGGACGCTTCGACTTTCGGGACGGGGCTCCCGCAGAGAAACGGACCATCACGATATCGACCAGAAGCCTTCTCGTGGAGGCGAGTCGCCGGTTGGACGCGTGGAATATGATCGCGTCCAAGGTCAAGAACTTCGACCTCATACCTAAATGGTTGCCTATGTCTGCCAAGTCGATTCGTTTGACGAAGTCCGACTGGGCCGTCATCCACCTCGTGGACGGGTGCCGCTCTATACGTGAAATCGTCGACGAGCTGAAGACCGATATCTTCGAGGCAGGGCGCGTCGTCTATAGTCTCATCACTGTTGGCGTGCTCCGATTGGACAAGGACTCCGAGCCCCGCGACGGCGCCTTCGATCTCGTCCCGCAACGAGGGAACGACATCATCATCGATGAGCCCTTTGCTTTGACCGTCCAGGAGTGGGAGCTTCTGTCGCAGGTCGACGGCCAGCGCAACCTCGGGACCATCCGCGACTCGATGAAGCTGACGCCTCCAGAGTTTATGAAGAGCGTGCGCGGTTTGAAGGAAAAAGGTTTTCTCAAGCTCGTTGGTCGCGAGCAACAATAGCCGCCCGGGAGCTCGAGCCGCTCTCCATCTTGCTTTTTCCGTCCAGATTGAGGATGATAGAAGTATAGAGTATTACCGCAAATCTCGAACGGGGGGAGGCGGGCATGCAACGGCAACACCAGTGGCCCATCATCAAGGTTGCTCTCGCGGCGACCGGCTCGTTCCTCGCCGTCACCTTGCTCCATCTGGACGCCTTGAGCGCGGCCACGCTCTCACTCGGACTCTTGGGATGGGTGTTTCTAGGTGCCCTGTACACTCAGTTCATGGAATATTGGTGGCATCGGGTGCCGATGCACCGCCGCGTGAAACTGCTCGAGCTCACTCGGCTCAGTCACATCCAACACCATCACATGTTCCACGGTAAGAGCTTTCAGGTAAAAGACGCGGCGCTACTCGAGCACATCCCCGGGCGCTACTGGGCGTTCCCGCTCCTGTTCCTTCTTCACTACGCGGTGCTCGTTTGGATCTTGGCGCCTGCGGCTTGTCTGGCCTTCCTTCTGGGAGCGGTCCTTCACTATTTGGCGTTCGAGATGTCGCACTGGCTGACGCATATCGAGGACAACGTAGTCGATCGCGTGATCACACGGCTTCCGTGGCTAGGCGCGATCCGTCTTCGCCAGATCGAGCATCATCGCATCCATCACGAGGTCCCAGAATACGCGTTCAACTTCAACCCGCCCTATCTCGGAGACCGGCTCGCGGGGCGCATGCCTCCGACGGAAGAGCCCGTCGCCGCCGCGCCGCTCGTCGAAGCTTCGGAACGCGTGAGCCCCGTGAAGGTCGCTCCAGTGAGCGTTGTGGAGGCACATTGGGCCCGTCTGTGGCAGAAACCGTTGATTCGCTATGGGTCGGTCGCTGCCGCGAGCGTCGCGCTCTTGGGCGCGGTCGTACTCGCCCATGGCTTTTGGGCTCATCACAAAGACATCGCTCACTCCGAGCAAATCTCGTAGCGCACCCGCCGTAGCCCCGAAGGGGCGAAGGCGGGTGGTTCCCCCCACACTCCATCCTCTCCGTGTAGCCAATCCACTTCGCCTCATCGGCGGCTACCGCGGTCGCTATTGCAGTTAGTGCCCCAAATGGCGGGCACACAATTTGCAATCGCTCCATAGGTTACTACTCAAGAGTGTTCTTCTCTTTGAAGATTGCGATTATGACGAGTGTAAGGGTTGACAGCGAGAGGGCCGCCGCGGTTTCCGCGGGCGCGTCCATGCTCTGTTCGTTCAGAGAGCAAGCCAAAGCTGCCCCGATACTCGAAAGCTGCGAGCGTGTCTTCTTTGCATCGCTAATCGTTTTCGCGCTACTCCCTGCCGAGCTTTTCGCGGTGGGGCCACAGAACATCCGCTTTCGCCATGTCTCTCTCCCGGAAACGTCGGTGGGAGCCATCCACGCCATCGTTCAGGACCATCACGGCCTCATGTGGTTTGGCACGAGAGACGGCCTGCATCGCTGCGACGGCTACGAGACCTCGAGCTTCGTTCCCGACCCCGTCGACCCGACATCGCTTTCCAACAGCACCGTCTGCGCCATCTACGAAGATCGCGAGCACACACTTTGGGTCGGCACGGATTCCGGCCTCGATCGCTTCGACCCTCGGACGGAGAGCTTCTCCCATTTCACCCACGACCCGAGCAACCCGGAAAGCCTGAGTCACAACAGCGTGCGCGTCCTTTACGAGGACAGCTCGAAAAGACTCTGGGTGGGAACGAATGGAGGCGGGCTCAATCGTCTGAAGGCGGACGGAACTTTCGAGCGCATCATCCACAACCCCGCAAATCCGAAAAGTATCAGCAGTGACCGCATCCGCGCGATCTTCGAAGGTCGTGACGGCACCCTATGGATCGGCACCGACGGCGGCGGTCTCGAGCGCACGGATTCCGAAGGCCGACGATTCGATCACTACCGTCACGAGCCTGAAGACCCCACGAGTTTGAGCAGCGATCGCGTGCAAAGCCTGTACGAAGATGACGAGGGTGTGCTCTGGGTCGGTACCCACCAATCCGGGCTCAATCGGTTCGATCGCGCGAGCGGCACGTTCGTGCGCTTTCGACACGATCCGGACGTGCCCGAAAGCCTCACAGACGACTCCGTCGTGGCCATACGACAGGATTCGCGGGGAACGCTCTGGATCGCGACCGACGGTGGTCTTTGCGAATGGCAGCGCCGAGAAAGCCGCTGCCGAAGCTACCTGCACGATGCAAACGACCCCGTAAGTCTCAGCGATAACCGCGTCACCGCGCTCATGGAAGACCGCGGCTCGGTGCTCTGGGTCGGAACCGATCGCGGCCTCGATACCTGGAGTCTGGCAGCGGGAAAGTTCGCGCTTTACGGGCACGACGCAGGCGGCGCGAATGAGCCTAGTGGAAACATCGTTTTCTCGTTCGCCGAGGATCGGGATGACGGCATCTGGATCGCCACTTACGACGGCGGCCTGAGCCTTCTTCATCGCCGAACAGAGCTTTTCACGCACCATCGCGCCGCCACGGAAGATCCGTCTGGACACGCCGACGACCGCATTACGTCATTGCTCGTGGACAGCGAAAGCTCGCTTTGGGTCGGTACGTTCCAGGACAGCCTCGAGAGATACGACCCCGAGACCGATAGCTTCGAGCACTATCGTCACGATCCCAATGACGAGAACACGCTCTCCTGGAACGGAGTCACGCGCATCTTCGAGGACAGTGGCGGTGATCTCTGGATCGGCACGCATCACGGTGGCTTGAACAAGCTTCAAAGAAAAAAGGGCACGTTCATCCGTTACACGACGGAGAACACCAACCTCTCCGACAATCGCATCAGCGCCATCGTCGAGGGTGAAGACGGCGTGCTTTGGATCGCGACCGACGGAGGCGGTCTCAATCGATTCGACCCGACCGATGCCAGCTTCTCGCATTTCCGGCACGACTCGAAAGACGCGACGAACCTAGCGAGCGACAACGTTCGCGTCCTTTATCGGGATCGCAAATCGCGGCTCTGGATCGGCACCCGAGACGGAGGGCTCAATCGCTGGGACGCCGTAACAAGGCGTGCGCACCGGGGCGAGTTTCGACGTTACACGACAAAGGACGGTCTTCCCAGCAGCGTCATCAACGGGATCCTCGAAGACGACGCGGGACTTCTTTGGATCAGCACGAATCGTGGAATCTCGAAATTCGATCCCGAGCGTGAGACTTTCAAGAACTACGACGAGGATGACGGTCTTCAGGGCGACACGTTTCAGCATGGCGCCGCCTATCGAGCCGCGGATGGAGAGATGTTCTTCGGAGGACCCGACGGATTCAACAGATTCCGGCCGGACGAGATAAGAGACAACCAACAGGCGCCGCCAGTGGTTTTGAGAGCTTTTCTGAAGTTCAACGAATCCGTGGATCTCGGCCAGCCAATCACAGATGTGCGGGAGATAGAGCTCACCCACAAGGACTACGTCGTCGCCTTCGAATTTGCCGCGCTCGACTATACCGAGCCCGAGAAAAACCGCTACATGTATCGGCTCGAAGGCTTCGACGAAGACTGGATCGAGGCCGGGGATCTCCGCCGAGCCACCTATACGAATCTCGGGCCGCGTGAATATACCTTCCGGGTCAAGGCCGCCAATAGCGACGGGGTATGGACCGATAGAGGCCTCGCGATCCAGGTCAACGTCATCCGCCACCTTGGAGAACGTGGTGGGCCTACATGATCTATGGCCTCAGCGTCATCGGCATCGTCTATGCCTATACGCGCGTCCAGGCAGGGAAGCTCGAGCGCGAGGCGGAATATAACCGCGAGCTCGGGCTCCAAGTAGCCGCCCGGACCGAAGAGCTCGCCGATCGCAACCGGGAGCTCGAAGGGTTCAACGAGAAGCTCGAGGAAGCGAGCTTGACAGACTCTCTCACAGGCTCTTGGAATCGCCGCTATCTGTTGCAGCAGATCCCCACGGACGTCGCGGAGATCGACCGTCACCTGAAGCTAGAAAAGGATGGGAAGGAAGATCCCGCAAAGGGAAAAAGCCTGCTGTTCTTGATGTTCGATCTCGACGGCTTCAAAGAGCTGAACGACACCTATGGTCACGCCGCTGGCGATCGCGTCTTGATTCAAGTTCGCAAGATGTTCCTCGAGGTGTGCCGCCAGTCGGACATCATCGTTCGCTGGGGCGGCGACGAGTTCCTCCTCGTCGGCAAGAATACCGACCCTGTCAGCGCGGAAAATCTCGCGGAGCGCATCCGCACCGCCATAGAGGGAACGCCGTTCGACATCGGACTCGACCAAAAGTTCCATTTGAGCTGCTCCATCGGTTTCGCGTTCTATCCGTTCGACCGGGAAGCGCCCAAGATGTTCTCGTGGGAGCAAATCGTCGGTATCGCCGATCGGGCGCTCTACGTCACCAAACAAAGCGGCAAGAACGGCTGGGCCGGCCTGCTCGCGGCTGAAACGCTCGAGTCGCCGAGACTGCTCGAGCGCATCCATGACGAGCTCGAAGAGCTCGTTGCCGAAGGTGTCGTCGCGCTTCGCGACTCGCGCCACCGCCGGCCCACTCTGGTGCAATCTTTCTCACAAGTTAAAGCAGACAGCAAATGATCCGTCGTCCGCTCCCGGCCGACGAGCTCTTGGACGCGCTCGAACAATACGTCTCCGCTTAGCAGCCTGCTGAACTTACGCTCGCGCGCGGGATCCGGTAACATAGTTCGATACCCCGCATCGGTTTGACCCCCGAATGCTCGACAAAACACTGAATGCCCTATAGCGGACGTCTCGAAGTCTCCCCACTTTTGGACATCGTCCAAATCGTGGCCTATTCCCAACAGAGTGGGCTGCTCTCGATCAAAGGCCATACGAGCAAAGGCCTCGTGATTTTCCAGAATGGCAACGTGGTTTGTGCCTACTCACCGGGGGCGCTGCCGCTGCTCGTAAAGGCCGCCAAGGAAGCCGATGCCGATAGCCGCCTCGCGTTTCGTCGCATACAAGTGCTCACAGCACTGAAAGAGCTCTTCGACGTTCCCGAGGGCGAGTACCGTTTCGTCAAACGCGAAGAGCCCGTGGACGAGCTTCAAGGCCTGGACATCAAATCGTTCTACAAAGCCGGCGCCCTCGATACCGGCGACCTCCTGCTCGTGCTCGAAAAAGCGATGGATCCGTACAACGAGGAAGTCGTGGTCACGACGGCCGAATACGACAAAAAGCCCGAGAAAACGGGAAAAGAAGCGCGCGTTGAGCCGCGCTACGGGCCCTTCACCATCCCGGCCGACCTATTCCTTCCCCATCAGACCATTTCCGGCTATTTGACTAATCTGAGCCAGGTCGGTACCTTCTTCCACACGGACGAGTTGCCCGAGGAGGGCACCGTGGGCCGAGTGCGTTTCGGGCTCCCTTGGGAGCTCGGGCAATGCAGAGCCAAGGTCAAAGTGCGCTGGCAGCGCTCGGAAGGGGCCGAACCCAAAAAGGGTGTCGGACTCTCTTTTCTCGAGTTCTCCCCCGATAGCAAGAGAAGAGTGGCCCTTTGTTTGGAACGTTTCGCGGGGCTCGCCGCGGACGTGGATTTCGAGGCTTGATCCCGAAACTTCAAGGAGAAGGAATGTCCACACATCTGATCAAGCCCCATGGCGGGAGTCTCGTCGACCTCATCGCCGCGCCGGAGCGGCAGGAGGAAATCAAAACGGAATCTCGGGATTGGTCGTCCTGGGACCTCACGCCCCGTCAGCTTTGCGACCTCGAGCTTCTGCTCAATGGCGGCTTCTCGCCGCTGACCGGTTTTCTCGGCCGCGCCGACTATGACGGTGTGTGCTCCGACATGCGGCTCGCGAGCGGCATCCTCTGGCCGATACCCATCACCTTGGATCTACCCGAAACTCTCGCGAAAGAGCTCTCTTCGGGATCCAAGCTCGCGCTTCGCGATCCCGAAGGTGTGATGCTGGCCGTGCTTCACGTCGAAGACGTGTGGCAGCCGGACCGCGACAAAGAAGTCGAGTCGGTATTTGGAACGACGAGTCGCGAGCATCCCGCTGTTGCTTACACGCTCGACCAAGCCAACCCCTGTTACGTTGGCGGGCGCCTCGAGGGCCTACAGGTTCCGAGCCACTACGACTTTCGCGCGCTTCGCTTCGCGCCCAAGCGGCTGCGCGAAGAGTTCACGCGGCTCGGTTGGAGGAAGGTCGTCGCCTTCCAAACGAGAAACCCCATGCACCGCGCCCATCACGAGCTCACGCTCAGAGCGGCGAAAGAAGTCGAGGCCAACTTGCTGATCCACCCCGTCGTGGGCATGACCAAGCCCGGCGATCTCGACCACTACACGCGCGTGCGCTGCTACCAGGCGATTTCGGCGCACTATCCGAGCAACACCGCCCGCCTTTCGCTGCTGCCCCTCGCGATGCGCATGGGCGGCCCGCGCGAAGCGGTCTGGCACGCGATCATCCGGAAGAATTACGGATGCACGCACCTCATCGTCGGCCGGGACCACGCCGGCCCGGGGAGCGATTCGAGCGGCCAGCCCTTTTACGGCCCCTACGACGCGCAGGAGCTTTTGCAAAAGCACGAAGAAGAGCTCGGCGTCGCGATGGTGCCGTTCAAGATGATGGTCTATCTCGAGGACAAAGACACGTACATGCCGCAGGACGAGGTGCCCGAAGGCGCTCGCGTTTCTAGCATCTCCGGAACGGAGCTGCGGCAGCGTCTCGCGACGGGGAAGGAGTTGCCGGAATGGTTCACGTTCGAAGAGGTGGCCACGGAGCTCAGACGCACGCATCCTCCCCGAAAGCAGCAAGGTCTCACCGTTTTCTTCACGGGCCTCTCGGGCTCGGGGAAATCCACCGTCGCGAACGTGCTGCTAGTGAAGCTTCTCGAAATGGGCGGACGGCCGGTCACGCTTCTCGACGGCGACATCGTACGCAAGAACCTGTCCTCGGAGCTCGGCTTCTCGAAAGAGCATCGCGATATCAACATCCGCCGTATCGGCTATGTCGCTTCGGAGATCACGAAGAGCAGCGGCATCGCGATTTGCGCTCCCATCGCGCCTTACGATTCGGTGCGTAAGGAAGTCGAAGCAATGATCGCACCGCTCGGCGGCTACATTCTCGTCCACATGTCGACGCCCCTCGACGTCTGTGAGAAGCGCGATCGGAAAGGCATGTACGCGAAGGCGCGTCAGGGCATCATCAAGGAGTTCACCGGCATCTCGGATCCTTATGAAGTGCCCGAGAACGCCGCGCTCACGATCGACACAACCGATATCAGCCCCGAGGAGGCGGCGCAAGAGATCTTCTTGCATCTCGAGAGCCTCGGGTTCATCGGGGCCTAGGCAGTGAGCACGACGCCTATCGAGCGCATCCATGAAGCTCTGCTGGCCGCGGAGAAAGTGCTGTCGGCCTTCACACCCGGCCAAGTCGAAGCGGAAAAGAAAGCTGGCGGCGATCCGGTCACCGCGGCGGACGACGCCGTTAACGACGTGCTTCACGAGCTTCTGCCGCGCGAGGGCGAAGGCTGGCTCTCGGAGGAAACGACCGACGATCTGGTCCGCTTGAACGCCGAGCGCGTCTGGGTCGTCGACCCGCTCGACGGCACGAAGGAGTTCGTCCTCGGTATCCCCGAATGGTGCGTGTCCATCGGCTATGTCGAGGACGGTGTGCCCATCGCGGGCGGCATCTTGAACCCGCAATCCGGGGAGAAAATCGTCGGGGGCCGCGACATCGGTGTGACGAGAAACGGCGAGCCCGCTGCGATGAGCACCCGCGAGGCGCTCACCGGCGGGGTCGTGCTCGGAAGCCGCAGCGAATCGAAGCGCGGTGAGTGGGACATCCTCGAGGACGCCGATTTCGAAGTGAAACCGATGGGCTCCGTCGCTTACAAGCTCGCGCTCGTGGCGGCAGGGCGCGCCGACGCGACGTGGACACTCGTCCCGAAGAACGAGTGGGACGTGGCCGCGGGAGTTGCGCTCGTCCTCGCCGCGGGCGGGCAAGTCTACGAGCCGAACGGCACGCCTCGCCAGTTCAATCGACGTGATCCGCTGCTGAGCGGGCTCGTCGCTCATCCAAAGCACTTGGAAAAAGACGTCAAAGCCGCGATCGAGCGCCACGGCCGTGCCTACCACGCTCGGGAAGACGAAGCTCGCCAAACTGGAGCGCGTCGTCACCATAAGTGATGCGCGCTTCGGCTGGGGGCGCGACGAGATGATCCAGATCGTCCGAGGTCATCATCTGGAACAGTGCTAGCAGCAGAGTGAATAACGGTGCCATGGGAATCATCATTCGGCTTTGGAGCGGTTTCTATAAAGCTTCTCGTCCACGGCCCCTGCCATCTGCTCGGGGTCGACAGAAAGGCCGAGGAACTCCTTGATGCGGCGAGCCTGCTCGATGGGTTTCGCGACAACGTCCCGGTAGGGCACGTTCAGGAGCTCGAACGGGTCCGCGTGGGTCATCAGATAGTTCACCTTCCACAGGTGATCTTTCCAGAGCTCGAGCATCCGCTCGTCATCCGTGTCGTTGTCTTGGCGGCGCCGGTCCAGCATTTTCTGCTGCGAGGCGAGGACTTCAGAAAGATCTCGCCGCATGAAGATCACTTTGTAGTTGTTAGTCTCCGGCAAGTCTTTCAACAGGAACGAGGTGATCTTGATCGCTTTACCGCGAGCGTCTCGGAGCCACGCCCTGTCCTCGTCATCTTTATGAAGGTCTTTCACCCGCTCGTCTTCGTAATAGCCTTTGGGGTTGTCCTCGCCGGCCTTGCGCACGCCATCGGTGACGACCGAAACGCCCGCCGCAGCGAGCATTTGCATGGTCATGGACGTTCCCGAGCGAGGAAGGCCCGAGACGATGATGACGGGCTCGCCGTAGCGGATTCTTCGATAGAGTCTCTTCATGACGACCACCGATCCTATAACATCCACTTTGGATTTTGCGGTAGACTAGTCGGCTATGCTTGGACGCAAATCTGCGAGAAATGGACCTTGGTTTTCGGCGGGTCTGGCGGCCCTCGCTGCGCTCGTCGCGACACTCTTGTTCCTTCCCGCACCCGCAGAGGCCTATATCGGCCCAGGCGCCGGCTTTGCGCTCCTGTCGTCCTTTCTCGTCGTCTTCACGACCATCATCATCGCGCTTCTCTCGCTCCTCATCTGGCCTTTCCGGATGACGTGGCGCTTTCTTCGCCGAAAAACCCAAGCCAAACCTTGGGTGAAGCGCCTCATTATTGTTGGCTTCGACGGACAAGACCCGAAGCTGACCGACAAGTTCATGAAAAAGGGGCTTCTTCCGAACATGAAGAAGCTCGCCGAGGCGGGCTGCTACGCGAAAATCGGAACGACCTACCCTTCGATCTCGCCCGTCGCCTGGTCCTCCTTCGCTACAGGGACGAACCCGGCGCGGCACAACATCTTCGACTTTCTCGACCGGGACAAACGGAACTACTTGCCGCTTCTTTCGTCGACCCATATCGGGAGCGTCGAAAAATCGCTCAAGATCGGTCCCTACAGGATTCCGCTGCACAAGCCCGAGGTGCGGCTCCTCCGGAAATCGAAGCCGTTTTGGTCGATTCTGGGAGAGCACCAAATCTGGAGCACGGTGCTGCGCGTTCCCATCACGTTTCCGCCGGACAAGTTCTACGGCGCGCAGCTCTCGGCGATGTGCGTTCCCGATCTTCTCGGCACCCAGGGCACGTTCCTCCTCTATACGACCCGGCCTGCGGAAAAGAAGTTCAAAGAAGGCGGCTTGCGCTTCCAGCTCGAAAAGAACGGGACCCGGATGGAAACGACACTCCAAGGTCCGGGGAATGTCTTCCGTGAAGGATCTCCCCCGCTCGAGGTCCCGCTCTTCATCGACATCGACCGGGCGACGAAGACGACCAAGTTGACGGTGGACGGCGAGACTGTCGAGCTCGAGCCGATGAAGCTCTCGGACTGGATCCCGCTTTCGTTCAAAGCGGCGCCCGCGATCAAAGTCTCCGGGATCTGCCGCATGATGGTGACGGAGGCGGATGACCACTTCTCCCTCTACGTCACGCCGATCAACATCGACCCCGAAAAGCCGGCGATGCCGATCTCTCATCCGTCCTACTACTCGACTTATCTCTCGAAGAAGGTCGGCCACTTCTGTACGCTCGGCCTCGCAGAGGATACGTGGGCTCTGAACGAGGGCGTCACCGACGACGGGACGTTTCTGACGCAGAGCTACGATATCGATCGCGAGCGGCAAGACATGTTCTTCGCCGCGCTCGACCGCTTGCGCCGAGGCTCGCTCGTTTGCGTCTTCGATGCCACGGATCGCATCCAGCACATGTTCTGGCACTACCTCGAAAAAGACCACCCGGCGAATAAAGGCGCTTACATCGTGAAGGCCGAGCACAGAAAAGCCATCGAAGAAATCTACAAACACAACGACTTGCTCGTCGGCAAAGTCATGGAGCGTCTCGGGAAAGACGATGCGCTCATCGTTCTCTCCGATCACGGCTTCAGCTCCTTCCAGCGCGGCGTCAATTTGAACCGTTGGCTGCAAAAGGAAGGCCTTCTCACGCTGAAACAAGGTGCGACCGGCGAAGCCGAATGGCTGCAGGACGTCGACTGGTCACGCACCAAAGCCTACTCGCTCGGTCTCACCGGCATGTTTCTCAACATGAAGGGGCGTGAAGCTCAGGGCATCGTCGAGCCCGGCGAGGAAGAAAAAGCCGTGAAGAACGCGATCATCGAAAAGCTCGGCGGGATCAAAGACGACGGGCGCGGGGTCGTCGGCATCCGCAAAGTCTTCGACACCAAAGTGATCTATGAAGGGCCTTATTCGGAGAACGCGCCCGACCTCATCATCGGCTACAACGACGGCTACCGCATCTCTTGGGACTGCGCCACCGGCATGGTCGCGGGACCCGTCTTCGAAGACAACGTCAAAGCCTGGAGCGGCGATCACTGTGTCGACCCCAGGCTCGTGCCCGGCGTTTTCTTCAGCAACTACAAGATCGACAAAGACGAGCCGACGCTCTTGGACATCGCGCCGAGCGTCCTCAAGATGTTCGGACTTGAGCCACCCAAACACATGGAGGGAGCACCGCTTTACTCGGAAGGGACGTTCAGAAAAGTCGGCAAAGCATGATGAAGAAATGCGCTCTCGTCCTCTTGATCGCCGCCACGACCGCAGGTTGCCAGGGCGGCCAAGACGCCAAAGCCGCCGGGTCGAAAGTCATCGTGCTCGGCTTCGACGGCTTGGATTACGGCCTCACTAAGAAACTCATGGACGAAGGCCGCATGCCCAATTTTTCGAAGGTGGCAAAAAGCGGGAGCTTCGGGCCGCTCGAGACATCGGTGCCGCCGCAAAGCCCGGTCGCCTGGTCCGATTTCATGACGGGGCTCGACTCCGGGGGCCACGGCATCTACGACTTCGTGCACCGCGACGCCGACACGATGCTCCCTTATCTGTCGACGAGCCGTGCGAGCGACGCGGGTAGCTCATTGACGATTGGGAAGTACCAGTTCCCGCTATCGGGCGGCACCGTCGAGCTTTTGCGAAAAGGACGCGCGTTCTGGGAGGTCCTCGAGAACCACGCCGTCCAGACGACCATCCTACGCATGCCCGCGAACTTCCCTCCTTCCGGCACCGCCTCCTATGAGCTCTCCGGCATGGGGACACCGGACATTACAGGGACCTATGGCGAGTTCTCGTTCTACACGTCGAAGCTCTTCGCTTTTGCCGGCGAGGACATCGCGGGCGGCGACGTTCACGAGGTCGACATCTTCGACGGTGTGGTGGAGACGAAGCTCTACGGCCCGGACAACCCGTTCCTCGTCGAGCGCGAGAAGCTCACCTCG
The DNA here is from genome assembly GCA_965197495.1 of Candidatus Marinacidobacterales bacterium. Lineage (GTDB taxonomy): Bacteria > Acidobacteriota > Vicinamibacteria > Marinacidobacterales > SMYC01 > SMYC01. The sequence goes on along the minus strand of OZ240210.1, from coordinate 4,774,203 downwards.
GAGTTCAACGTCTATCTCGATCCGGTCGACCCGGTGGTCAAGATCGTCGCTGGCGATGAGGAGCTCATCCTCGAAGAGGGCGAGTTCAGCGACTGGGTCCCCGTCGAGTTCCCCATGATCCCGACCCAGAGCCTTGCGGGAATGACGCGCTTTTACTTACGCTCCGTCCGTCCCGATTTCGAGCTCTACGCGACGCCGGTGAACTTCGACCCCATGGCGCCGGCGGCGCCTATATCGACGCCTGACGACTACGCCGCCGAGCTCGCGAGGACGACAGAGCGTTTTTACACGCAGGGCATGCCCGAGGACACCAAAGTGATCCAGGAAGGTGTTCTCGATCTGGACGAGTTCCTCGCCCAAGCCGAGATTGCGGGCCGGGAAATTCGGGATCAATACGCCTATGTCCTCGAACAGTTCGACGAGGGGTTGCTCTTCTACTACACCGGCAACGTCGACCAGGTAAGCCACGTGATGTGGAAGACGCTCGATCCCGAGCATCCCGCCTACGACCCCGAAGTCGATCCCAAATACGCCGATCTCATCGAGAACCTCTATGTCGGGCTCGACGATATGGTCGGCCATACGCTCGAGAACATGGACGAGGATACGACGCTCATCGTCATGTCCGATCACGGCTTCGCATCGTTTCGCCGGTCGTTCGATCTCAACGCCTGGCTGAAGGAGAAAAGCTATCTCGTCGTCAAGAATCCCGACATCGAGAACGATCCGGGCATGTTCGTGAACGTCGACTGGGCCCACACCCAGGCCTATGCGCTCGGGATCAACGGCCTCTACATCAACTTGCGCGGGCGTGAGAAGGACGGCATCGTAGCGGAGGGGCAGCAGAAGGCGCTCATCGACAAGATTTCCGAGGACCTGCTCGCGGAGATCGATCCCGTGACCGGGATGCAAGCGGTGACGAAAGTGTACAAGCGCGACGAGTATTACAAGGATCGTGGCGAGATCGAGATCGGGCCCGACATTATCGTCGGCTATGCGAAAGGCACTCGCGGGGCGGGAAGCTCTGCCTTGGGCGCCGTCGGCAAGGAAATCGTTACCGACAACATCGAGGAGTGGAGCGGTGACCACTTGATGGATCACGAGACGGTGCCAGGAATTCTGTTGACGAGCCGCGCGCTCAAGAAGAGCGCGCCGAGACTAAAAGACCTCGCGGCGGCCATCCTCGCCGAGTTCGGGGTCGACGAGCCCATCAACATCCAAGAGACCGACGAATAAGAGGTAAGCATGTTTGGATCAAAGATCAAACTAGACAAAGACCTTCTCGCCCGGGTGAAGAAATATTCCGACATCGCGGGCTACTCCTCGCCGGCCGAGTTCATTTCCCACGCGCTCGAAAAAGAGCTCGCCAAGCTCGAAGATGCTGGCGACGAAGAAGAAATCAAGAAACGATTGAAAGGACTGGGCTACATTTCCTAGCCGCCAATGTCCTTCATCAACGCGCTCTTGCGCCCTCTCTTCGACGCGCTTCTTTATCCGTTTCGCGATTTGCCCGCGATGGTGGGTATCACCGTCGTCGCGCTCCTGACCGCGATCGGGCTTCTCATCGCCTTCAAGCATACATCGAACCAAAAGGCCCTCGAAGACGTGAAGCGGCACATTCACGCGGGTCTTTTCGAAATTCGCCTGTTCAACGACGATTTTCGCGCCATCATGCGGGCACAGCGCGACATCCTCCGGCACAACTTGACCTACATGCGTTATTCCTTGGCTCCGATGGTGTGGACCCTCCCACCGCTCATCCTCGTCATCGCGCAGCTCCAGTTCCACTACGGCTATGAAGGTCTCGAGGTCGGCAAGGACGTGCTGCTCAAAGTGCAGCTCGACTCGGGCGCCTATAGCGAGCGCGTAAAGCCCGCTTTCGAAGTCGACCTGCCGGACGGCTTGAGCCTGCGGGAGCCTGCGGTCTGGATACCGACGCTCGAAGAGATGGCCTGGAGACTCACGGCCGAAGCGCCCGGCGATTACGAGCTCGAGATCCGAAACGGGACCGCTTCGGCGACAAAGACCGTGCGCGTCATGGACAACGTCGTCCGCCGCTCGCCATTTCGCGTGCGCGGCTTCGTCAACGAGCTGCTCTATCCGGCCGAGCCGGCCCTTCCCGGAGACGGGCCGATCGAATCCATCACCGTTACCTATCCGGACGCAAGCGTGAACGTGGGCGTCTTCGGCCTCGAGCTCCACTGGATGATTATTTATTTCGTGCTCTCAATGGTCTTCGCCTTCACCTTGAGAGGCCCTTTCGGGGTTACTATCTGACCAGGCGGTGCGATTCGATGGCCTGGGCGGAAGCTGCCGGCTACCTGCTATCGGCTTCCCCAGGCTTCGTCCTCGCCATGAGAGGGGCAGCAGGTAGCCGGTGGCGGGAAGCAATCAGCCCGTCGCGATGATCTCGAACTAGCGGCCGTCCTGACTTAGCCTCTTCCTCAAAGCGCGGCACACGGTCCTCAAGACTTCTATTCGGGCGATGCGTTTGTTGTTCCCGGGGACGAGGCGCCACGGAGCGTAGTCGGTGCTCGTGCGCTGGAACATTTCGCTCGCGGCCAGCTCGTAGTCGTTCCATTTTTCACGGTTGCGGTAGTCGTCGGGCGTAATCTTGTATTTTTTGAAGGGGACCTTCTCGCGCGCTTTGAAGCGCCGGAGCTGCTCCTCCTGAGAGATGTGGATCCAGAATTTGAGCACGAGTATGCCCCGGAGACGAACCGCTACATCCCCTCTCAAGGCCGGCTTGCGGTACTTCGTGATAAATACGAAGTGATAGTTTAACTGGTACGTCGTGTGCGATGATTTACGATATCCTTTCACCTGGGGATCGTACCCCAAGCCTCCTAAAGGCGAGGGATTTCAACCATCCCCGAGTGGGACACTGAGCGCGTGCGCTCCATCGCCTAAAGGCGATGGGTTCACGTCGCCGACTAAAGTCGGCTTGTCCTTGCCTCGTTTCACTACTCACTGACCTTGAAAGAATCGTCGTCCTGGAGCACGGCACCCTGCAACTCTATATACTTCGCTATCACCTCATCCGTCACGTTGCCCGTTGTCACCACGAAGTAACCCCGTGCCCGTAGGTGCCGACCCCAGAACTCCTTCCGCATCGTCCGTAAGTCGCGCATCAGACGATTCGACGTCTTACCCTTGATCAACTGCATCACTCGACTCGGCGACAAATTCGGCGGCACGCTCAGCAACAGGTGCACGTGCTCAGGCCGCACATGACCCTTCAGTATTTCTATCTGGTTCCGAGCACAGATCTCCCGGATGAGATCCCGGAGACGAACCGCTACATCCCCTCTCAAGGCCGGCTTGCGGTACTTCGTGATAAATACGAAGTGATAGTTTAACTGCTACGTCGTGTGCGATGATTTACGATATCCTTTCACCTGGGGATCGTACCCCAAGCCTCCTAAAGGCTTCGCCTAAAGGCGAGGGATTTCAACCATCCCCGAGTGGGACATTAAAACTTCGTGTCTACCCCAGTTTCACATTCCCGTGCCGTAGCCAGGGTTGATGTTTGTCCGACATTGAGAGACGCAAAACCAAAACCGAGAACGAATCTACCGATCCCGGCAAAATGTCGGGGATCGACGAATACTTCGAGGGAACCACCTTGTCCACCGACGAAATCACATTCCAAAGAGAAAGAGAAGGACTACCTGCGGATTACCGCATGCGACACGATGAACACTATGTGGACGAGCTCGTCGCCGCGGGAAGCATGCCCCAGCTTCGGCTCGTCGCGGCGAGCGAGATCGAGGGCGCGACGGCAAGCACAGAAAACCTCGTTGGCCTCGTCGATTCGATTCAAGCTTATGGCGTCCTCCAACCGCTTCTGGTGCGCCGTCGTCACGGACGGTATGAGCTACTGGCCGGCTCGAAACGGCTAAAGGCCGCCCTTGATGCAGGTTTGAAAGAAGTGCCCTGCCTCGTTCACGAGGCGGACGATGTCGAAGCGCGCCGTCTGGCCGAAGCGGCGAACCGCCGGATCAGCCGCCCGCAGCCCGTCCGCCTGCCGGAGCAGCCGCTCGGCGCCTCCGCAAGCTCCTTGCTCGAGGCCAGCCTTCAGACGATCGTCTCGACGCTCTCCCTTTTGGAACAGCCTGACCGGCCACTTCGCGACCATGTCGCCGTCGCGCTCATCCGCGCCGAAGCCATGAAATCGGAGTGGCTTCTCCACGGGCTGCAGCTTCTCGCGAGCGATCCGCCGCTCGCCCGCCGATCCGTCGACGCCGCGCAAATTTTGAAGTCCGTGCTCGAGCACTCCGAAGACGAGCGCGGCCTTCTCGGCATCGAGCTCGAAAGCTCGATGCCCGCCTCTTGCGAGATGCGCGCCGACGAAGGGCTCATCCGGGTGGCCTTCGCCGGCGCCATGGAGACCATCCTGTCTCTTCTGAGAACGAGCCGCGGAGCGAAGCTGGCGGTCCACCTGTCTCACGACCAGCTGACCCGGAACGTCACCCTGTTGATTGCGGAAGACTCGGTACGCATGCCCGCGGCGACGTGGTCACGCTGGTTCGACCTCGATTGGCAGGACCGACCCGGCGGTTACGGGGCCGCCGTCGCTCTGCTCGCCGCCAAGCGTACAGCCGAGCTTCACGACGGGCGGCTGGAGCTGGCACCGACTTGAGCAGGCGGGTGCCAGCTCGCGATGAAGCTGCCGACGGCATCCTGACTTCACATCACGTTTGTCAAGTCTCGGCTCTATCGTCTACTCTCCGAGGCGAAGGAGCCGCGTAATGGAAACTCTAGCTTCGTTTATCTTGGCCGCTACGTTGTGTGGCACGGGTGCCCCGGCAGCGAACGTCGATGCGCCTTTCTCGTGGGCCCGCCCGCCAGCGATGTCCTCGGTTCGGAGGATCTGTGGGGCAACCCGACGTTCGTCGGCGGCGTCGCCAACGGAGGTAGCACGAGCCACGGCATCTGGTGACCGGGAAGTGTGGCCCTGGATCGGGTCCATAACCGGCTCTTCATCGGACATCACGGCAATGGCCGCTACGACATCTATCAGCTCGACGAGAACGGGCTTCCGCTCCGGCGACGCGCCGACTACGCGATTGGCAGGACGCTCATCGGAAGGGGTTTCGCCTTCGCACCTCTCGGCAAGAAATATCTGAATTTTCCGACGGGCGCAGATTTCGACCCGGTACACCAGCGGCTCTTCGTGCCCGACGGCACGACGCTCGGTCCGCCCGGCGCACGCATCCTCGTCTTCGACGTGCACCCCGAGAAACTCGTCCAGCTACCGCCTGGCGATTTTCCCGAAGCCATTGCGGTCCTCGGCCAGCCAGACTTCGACCACTGGGATCCGGGCTTGGGCCCCAACATCGTGGGTGGCCGTGGCTCCGCCATGGTGGACGTCGATAACCAGCGCCTGTTCTTCTCCGACGGCCGCAACAGTCGTGTCCTCGTGTGGGACATTCGTCCCGAAGTTCTCGAATCCGGAATGAACGCATCCTACGTGCTCGGCCAGCCGGATTTCGAAAGCAACGAGACCGGGATCGGACCGAACCGCTTCGCCGGCGTGGGCCGCCAGATGACCTTCGACCCCGCCAGGAACCACCTCTTCGTCCCCGACAGCCGCAACTACCGCGTGCTCGTCTTCGACGTCTCGCCCGACCAGATCGCGAACGGGATGGACGCTTTTGCCGTTATCGGGCAGCCCGACTTTCATAGCCGCAAGCCGCGCGAAAGCCTACGCAAGCTCAACCCCGAAGTCCTCGAGCTCGACTACAAACATCACCGGCTCTTCGTAGGCGAGCAGTTCGACAATCGCGTGCTCGTCTTCGACGTCTCTCCCGACAAGCTCACGGGCGCCATCAACCCGGACGCGATCGCCGTCATCGGGCAGCCCGATTTCGAGACGACCGACCCCGCGGTCTCGCAAGAGCGCATGACGATGCCGCGCATCACGATCGATTCGGAGCGCCAGCTCGCCTATATCCCCGAGGGCTATCCGGCCGGCAACCGCATCAGCATCGTCGACATCTCGCCGGAACACATGGAGACCGTCCTCACGCCGCTCGTCGACCAGCTCGGGCACATCAACCCACACTATGAAGATGACTTCGTGAGCCGCTCGGCCAACGGTCGCGTCTCACCCCGCTACTGGACGCAAGGGCGCGACGTGGCGATCGATACCGTCGATCACCGGCTGTTCCTGAGCGACAATTACGGCCACCGCATTCTCATCTTCCAGCTCGACCGTATGAACCGCATCCAGGACCGCGACGCCAAATGGGCTCTCGGGCAGAAAGACCTCTGGACGAGCGAGGTCCATTCCGTCCGCACCGCGTCTTCCATCAAGCTTCCACTCGCCGTCGAGTACGACGATTCGCACAAGCGGCTCTTCGTCGCCGATACGTGGAACGACCGCGTGCTCGTCTTCGACATGACCCCGGGGCAAGTCTCGAGCGGGATGGACGCGTCCTATGTGCTCGGACAAGCCGACTTCACGACCCGCGATACGACCGTGGCGGCGAACCGTTTCTACTTCGCCTCGCGCGAGGGCGCCGGCATCTACCCCTCCCAGTCCCGCGCGGCGGAGATGGCGATGGACCGCGTGCACCAACGGCTCTTCGTGACCGATGGCAGCCACAATCGCGTGCGTCTTCGACGTCCACCCCGACCGCCTGAGGAGCGGTGCGGACGCGCTCGCCGTGATCGGGCAGGACGACTTCGATGCGACCGAGGAAGGCTTCTCTGCAAGCCGGTGGAAGCTCCCCGGCGACCTGGCCTATGACGAAGAGCACGAGCGGCTCTTCGTCGAAGCCCCATGGGAGAACCGCGCACTCGTCTTCGACGTGGCGCCCGACGAGCTCACGAACGGCATGAGCGCCAGAATCGTGATCGGCCAGTCCGAGTTCACGTCGAGAGCGCCCGGCCTCGCTCGGAACAAGATCCGCCAACCGGACGGCATCTCCTACGACCCGGCGCTCGTGAGATGCTGCTCGGGCCTTTCGAAGCGGCAGTGTTGCGCCACCCACATCTGATGCTGACCGACGTCGCAAGCGAAGATCGTGCCCGGGTCGGCGGCTTCGGAGAGTTTCTTGAGAAAGCGCGGACCGTAGATCCCGTCGGCCGGCATGTCGTAGTCCCACCGGTGCTCCTCCTTCAGCCGGGCGCAAGTCTCGCGCCAGCCCGTGATATCGAGGGAGGTTTCGCCAGCTTCGAACCCAACTTCAAACAATGCCTCGAGTGAAGCTTCGAGCGAGCCGACGAGGGCAACATCGGGACGCCGCAGCTTACCGACTTCGGCGGGATCCACGTCAAGATGCAACACCTTGGCGTTGGGCGCGAACGCGGCAAGCTTCCCCGTCGCACGGTCGTCGAAGCGCACGCCGACACCGACGAGAAGATCGCAGTCGCGGATGGCCAGATTCGCGGCCTTCGTACCATGCATACCGAGCATGCCGAGAAAGAGCTCGTGATCCGTGGGGAGGACGCCGAGGCCCTTGAGGGTCGTGGTCACGGGGATACGCGTCTTTTCGACGAAACACCGAAAGGCATCGACGGCGCGGCCGAGAACGATCCCGCCTCCAGCATAGAGGATGGGCCTCTTCGCGGACGCCAAGAGGGTGCGGGCTTCATCGAGTAAATCGGTGGGTGCAGGAGCCGTCACATCACAGGGTGGGAGCTCGGACAGCCCGAGATCGCACGGCGCGTTCGCGACATCCTTCGGCAAGTCGATGAGCACCGGACCGGGCCGCCCGGATCGCGCGAGCCGAAAAGCTTCGTGCACAACTTCGGCGAGCTCCTCGACACATCGCACGAAAAAACTGTGCTTCACGACGGGAAGCGTGATGCCTAAAATATCGACTTCCTGGAACGCGTCCGTCCCAAGAAGGCTCGTCGGAACTTGTCCCGTGATGGCGACGAGGGGCACCGAATCCATGAAGGCGTTGGCAAGCCCGGTGACGAGGTTCGTCGCGCCGGGACCCGAAGTCGCGATACACACGCCGACCTTGCCGGTCGCCCGCGCATAGCCGTCGGCCGCGAGCACGGCCGCTTGCTCATGCCGCACGAGCACATGCTTCAACTCGGCGTCGTAAAGCGCGTCGTAGACCGGCATGATCGCGCCGCCGGGATAACCGAACACGACATCCGTGCCTTCACGCTCGAGACATTGGATGAGAATCTGGGAACCCTTCATGGTTTCGTCTCCAACCTTCGCCTAAAACTGAGCGCGTGCGCTCCATCGCCTAAAGGCGATGGGTTCACGTCGCCGACTAAAGTCGGCTTGTCCTTGCCTCGTTTCACTACTCACTGACCTTGAAAGAATCGTCGTCCTGGGGCACGGCACCCTGCAACCCTATATACTTCGCTATCACCTCATCCGTCACGTTGCCCGTTGTCACCACGAAGTAACCCCGTGCCCGTAGGTGCCGACCCCAGAACTCCTTCCGCATCGTCCGTAAGTCGCGCATCAGACGATTCGACGTCTTACCCTTGATCAACTGCATCACTCGACTCGGCGACAAATTCGGCGGCACGCTCAGCAACAGGTGCACGTGCTCAGGCCGCACATGACCCTTCAGTATTTCTATCTGGTTCCGAGCACAGATCTCCCGGATGAGATCCCGGAGACGAACCGCTACATCCCCTCTCAAGGCCGGCTTGCGGTACTTCGTGATAAATACGAAGTGATAGTTTAACTGGTACGTCGTGTGCGATGATTTACGATATCCTTTCACCTGGGGATCGTACCCCAAGCCTCCTAAAGGCTTCGCCTAAAGGCGAGGGATTTCAACCATCCCCGAGTGGGACATTAAAAAAGCCCCGACATCCTTAAAGGATGCGGGGCCGTTCGGCTTCGATAGATGCCTAGGGAGGCCCGCACCTCCCGCTAATAATGACGATGCTCGTGATGTCGAAGCTTTGCCCGTTCATGATTTCTATTACTTTCAGTATAGCGCTTGGCGGAAAGGTGTCAAGATGTCCGGGGATGCCACGTACACTCCGTGTGTTGTAGACTCGGCAGCCATGAAATATCAAGGAATTTGCGTCTTTTGGATCCTCGCACTCGCGGCTTGCACCGGCGGCGGAGACGGCACCGAGCCCGCCGACCTCGTCCTGCGCAATGGGAAAATCGTCACCGTCGACGAGTCCATGCCGGAGGCACAAGCGCTTGCGGCCCGCGGGGACCAGATTATCGCGCTCGGCACCGATGAGGAGATCGAAGCCTATATCGGTGATGACACACGATTTATCGACCTCGACGGCCAGCTCGCCGTTCCCGGCCTCATCGAAGGGCACGGCCACTGGATGAGCTACGGCGCCTCGCTCATGGAGCTCGACCTCCGCCACGCGAAGGACTGGGACCACATCGTCGGTATGGTCGAAGAAGCCGTGTCCGAAGTGGAGCCGGGGCAGTGGATCGTCGGGCGAGGCTGGCACCAGGACAAATGGGAAAAGCACCCGACCCCGAGCGTCGAGGGACTCCCCACGCATGACAGCTTGAGCGGCGTGAGCCCCGAAAACCCAGTATTCCTGAGCCACACGAGCGGTCACGGCGTCTTCGTCAACGCAAAAGCGATGGAGGCCGCCGGCATAACCCGTGACAGCAAAGATCCGTCGGGCGGTGAGATCGTCAGGGACGCTGACGGCAACGCCATCGGGATGCTGCGGGAAGGGTCCGCGGACCCCGCGCGCCAGGCACTGGCCGACTATCAGGCCCAGCGCACGCCCGACGAGATCGACCGCGTGAGCCGCCACCAAGTCGCGCTCGCCGCCGAGGACGCGCTGAAAAACGGCATCACGAGCTTCCAAGACATGGGCTCGAGCTTCGAGACGCTCGACCTCCTGAAAACGATGGCCGATGAAGGTAATTTGCCGCTCCGCCTCTACATGGCGATCCAGGAGACCGCGGAAGACATGAAAGACAAGCTCGACGACTACCGCCTCGTCGGCTACGGCGGCGGCCATCTCACGATCCGCACCATCGGCGAGAAAGTCCTCGACGGCGCACTCGGCACCCATGGCGGCTGGCTTCTCGAGCCTTATACCGATCTACCCAGAAGCGTCGGCTTCGAAGTGACCCCCGTGACCGAGATCGAAGCGTCGGCCGCGCTCGCCATCGAGCACGACTATCAAATGGCCATCCAAGGGATCGGCGACCGCGCCGCGCGAGAGCTCTTCAACATCTACGAGCGAGAGTTCGAAAACCATCCGGAGAAAGCGGATCTGAGATGGCGCATCGAGCATGCCCAAGTGATCCACCCCGATGATCTTCCGCGCTTCGCCGAGCTCGGCGTCATCCCTGGTATCCAAGGCATCTTCGCCTGCTCCGACGGGCCGTGGGTGGACGAGCGTCTCGGCGAAGAACGTACGCGCGAGCGGGGCTACATCTTCCGCTCGATGATCGACTCCGGCGCTGTCGTACAAAACGGCACCGACCCGCCGGTCGAAGAAATTGACCCGATCGCGAGCTTTGATTGCTCGGTGACCCGGCGCCTCCCCGACGGATCCATCTTCAACGCCGACGAAGCGATGACGCGCATGCAAGCGCTCGAGTCCTACACCATCAATAACGCTCACGCGGCGTTCGAAGAAGACGTGAAAGGAACGCTCACGCCGGGCAAGTACGCCGACATCACCGTACTCTCGAAAGACATCCTCACGATCCCGGACGACGAGATCCGAGACACGGAAGTCGTTTATACGATCATTGGCGGCGAGGTGAAGTACGAAGCTCGGTGAGCACGAAGCCCATCTCTGGATGGTCGAGCCGGAGCGTATACGAGACCCTGAGCTTCTTCGTGATTACGACGCGCTCTTGACGGACGACGAGCGCGCCAAACGCGATCGCTTTCATTTCGAGAAGGACCAGCACAGCTGCCTCGTTACGCGAGCGCTCGTCCGCACGGTGTTGTCCCGCTACGAAGATGTTGCTCCGAAGGACTGGCGCTTCGTAACGAACGAGCACGGGCGGCCAGAGATCGCGGAGCCCGAAAGCGCGCGATCGCTCAAATTCAACCTCTCGCACACGAACGGTCTCATCGCGTGTATCGTGGCGCGCGAGCGCGAAATTGGCGTCGACGTCGAAGATCGGGAGCGGAGCGGCCAGCTTCTCAATGTCGCCCACCGCTTTTTCTCACCGACAGAAGTGGCGGCGCTGCGAAAGCTTCCCGAGAAAGAACAGCTCGATCGTTTCTTTCTGTACTGGACGCTGAAGGAGTCTTACATCAAAGCGCACGGGATGGGCCTCGCGATCCCGTTGGCTTATTTTTCTTTCTCGTTCGGCCACGCCATCTCGATTGCGTTCGACCCGCGGCTCGAGGACGACCCCGAAAGCTGGCAGTTCACGGCACTATCCTACAGCCGCCGGCACGCGGTCGCCGCTAGCTTCCGGTGCAAGGCAGGCGAAGAAGTGCGCCTCGTCATGCGCGACGTGGTGCCGCTCAGGTAGCGGAAGGGCAAGGAAGAATCTCCCGCAAATAGACGTCCATCCCGTCCTCCGCTGCCATTGTCAGGTGCGGGTTCGCTAGTCCGGTTGAGCCCAGTCTTGGCCACGGCCAAGCACTCGGATGATGTAGACAGTGTTACCGCGAATCGTAAACAGTGCGCGGTAGTCCCCCTCGATACGATGGCGCACCTCGTCTTTGAAGCGATCGTTTTCCGGGGCACGTGGGCAGCGAGTTGGTATCGACTCGAGGCTGATGAGAGCCTCGATGAAGCCATCGTACCAATGGTCAGCAGCTGCTAGGCTTGCCTTCTCGCCGATGTAGCGATTGATGGCTTCGATTTCAGCGAACGCTCTTGGTTGAACCCTGACCGTGAACACCGAGTGTCCTGTCTCAGAAGTTCGTCACACAAGTCGCTGCGCTTTTGGATGTTGCCGGCGTTGCTCTTCCTCGAATATTCCCGATATGACTTCGTCGCCGCGCCTTGGCACTCCACCAAATGACCGCCCGATTAGCAACGAGCCACTGATAAGGGCACTAGTGGCTTCGCTCATTGATACCAAGCTTCTCCCGAAGCTGTTGGTCAGCCTCTCGAAGAGGCATTCCCTCTCCTGCATCTATGGAATCGAGGGAGGCTTGCGTTACGAGGTCCTCATGGGCCCGTATGCGCTCAGCGACCTTGCGGCAGAGTTGACTGAACTCGTCAGGCGAAAGGTCATCCACATTAGCTAGAAGATCGGCGAGCGTCATGTGTGTAGTATCGCATTTAGCGCAGAGTGCGGCAATGTGGCTGGCTTCAGACGAGTGAAGTCTCAAGGTCCTGGCCTTGACATCAGCGTGCTCCGTTCTGCCGCCAAGTAGGTACAACCGCTCTAGGACAACCCCGAAAGCTGGCAGTTCACGGCATTATCCTATAGCTGCCGGCACGCGGTCGCCGCTAGCTTCCGGTGCAAGGCAGGCGAAGAAGTGCGCCTCGTCATGCGCGACGTGGTGCCGCTCAGGTAGCGGAAGGGCCAGGAAGAATCTCCCGCAAATAGGCGTCCATCCCGTCCTCCACACGCCAGTGCTTCGGGTAGCCGAGCGAGACTTCCTCGAAGCGCACGCCGTCGATCCAATCGGTGGCGCGCATGTGCAGATGGCCGTACACGACCACTTTCGCGCGAAAGCGCCGGTGCCAGTCTTCTGTGCGCTTCGTCCCGCACCATAACGAGAAGCGCGGGATGCGCCAGAGACGCAAGAGCTCCTCCCGCAACGGAAAGTGATTGATGATGACGAGTGGATACTGCTCGGCGGCTTCCGCAAGCCGCGCCTCGGCCGCGTCGCAGCGCGCATGGCACCACGCCTCCCTGCTCGCATGCGGCTCCGGATGGAGATAACGCTCGTCGGCGCCCATGATGCCGGCCTCCGCCGCCCAATCGAGAGCGTCGTCCGCCGCGACATCGTCGGGACGGAACGTGTAATCGTAGAGCAGAAAAAGCAGCGCGAGCGCGCAGGGACCACCCTCCCCTTCCCAAACGACGAACGGATCTTCGGGCGTGACGACGTCGTAGTCGCGGCACAACTGGACGAGCGCATCGTATTTGGCTACTCCGCGCGGCCCGTCATGCGGATGAGTCCAGAGCTCGTGATTACCGGGCACCCAAAGCACGCGGGCGAAGCGCTCGGTAGCGATCTCGAGAACGATCTCCAGATGTTCGAGTGTTTCCCCGAGATCGCCACCGAGAATCAGCCAGTCGTCGCGATGCGCGCCGAGCGTTTCGAGCGCTTCACGGTTTTCCTTGAATCCTACGTGAAGATCGCTGAGAGCAAAGAGTTTCACCCGAGCTCGCTCCGGTAGTGCGCGAGACCCGAAACGCCGGCCATCACGACCTCGTCGAAAACGAGAATCATGAAGGCTTCGTCCGAGGCCTCCCACTTGCAACGGATGCCCCGCGCACTCGCGCGCTCGAACCCGAAGCGCGGGTAATATTCGGGGTGCCCAAGAACGATGACGAAGGGGCAATCCCGCTCGCGCAGCTCATCGAGCCCTCGACGCACGAGCTCTGAGCCTATCCCGTCGCGTTGCCGACCCGGTAGCACCGCCATCGGCGCAAGCCCCATCCCCTCGACGTGTTCCAAGGTCGCCGGCGTGAAAAGAATGTGCCCGACGACGTCGTCGCCGTCGAGCGCGACGAGAGAGAGACGATCCGCGCCGTTCTTTCGAAGCGCGTCGACGATCTCCGCTTCGTCTGGCTGGCCAAAAGCCTCCGTGGTGACGCGCCGTATCGCGGCCTCGCCGCCCGCTCGCTCTTCTCAAATCTCGATCACGCGCTGTAGTGTATCGCGACATTGCGCCCTTTCCTGGAATTCCAGTAGTCTGCGCACGATGACGCAGCAAAACGCACCTGGCGGACCCATCCGGTGGAGACTGCATGTGCCGGCACCGCCCGACAAAGTGTTCGAAGCGCTCGACACGGACAGGGGCCGCGCGTCCTTCTGGGCCGAGTCCGCCGTCGAGAGAGACGGGCATATCGACTTCGCGTTCATCAACGGTATGAGTTATCGAAGCCGTATCCTCGAACGGACCGCTCCGTCCGTGTTTTCCATCGATTACTTCGGCGCCGCCGCGACGTTCGAGCTCGCGGCCGACGGAAAGGGCGGCACGGACGTGACCCTGACCTACGAGAGCGTGGAAGAGGCAGAATGGCACGAAGTCCATGCCGGGTGGCTCAACGTGCTGTTCCCGCTCAAAGCCGCGGTCGCTTTCGGCGTCGACCTCCGCAACCACGACGCGAGCCGCTTGTGGGACGACGGCTACGTCGACCAGTAACGGAGAAGCTCCGGACTACTGTTACAATGCACGCATGAAGCCACTTTGGGCTGACACCGATCCGGAAACCGAGGCAGAGATGCTACGGCTTCTGCGGAACGCGTCTCCCAGACAGCGTTTCGAGATGGCTGATGCGCTAACGACATCCGTCATATCGCTCTCGAGGCGCGCCCTTCGGAACAAGCGACCGAACGCGCCGGAACGAGAGATTCTTCTCGAGTGGGTGGGGCTCCACTACGGTCGGGAGCTCGAGAAGGAGCTCCGAGATTATTTTGAAGCGCGCCTCGACTAATGGACCCTCGACTTCTTGGAGCCCTCGTCCCTCTCGTCGAGGTGCTCGAGGAACTGGGTGTGACCTACCAACTCGGCGGTTCCGTCGCTAGCTCCTTTCACGGTGTGCCACGTTCCAGTCTAGACGTCGATGTTTTGACGTCCCTCGCTCCCGAACAAGTAGACGATCTTTTGACAAAGCTCAAGGAGGCCTACTACATCCCAAAGTCGAGGGCACGCGCCGCCGCGAAACAGGGTTCTTCTTTCAACGCCATACACACCCAAACGATGTTCAAAGTGGACATCTTCGTGACGCGCTCGGACGCCTTCAGAAAATCCTCGCTGGAAAGGCGCAAGCGAGAGCACCTCACGGAAACCGATGCTTTTTATGTCACGAGCGCGGAGGACATCGTCCTTCACAAGCTCCTATGGTATCGAGATGGCGGCGAAGTCTCCGATCGCCAGTGGCAGGACGTTGTCGGTGTGCTGCGTGTCAAGGGAGAACAGCTCGACATGGCCTATCTCGAAAAATGGGCTTCCGAGCTGCGGGTTCGCGATTTGTTGGACCGTGCAACGGATGAAGCCGGAAGGTAACGCGGAGAAAACAAGCTCATGAGCTCTCTTAAACCGTATCGGGTGGCGACGCCCGCTTTCCTGTTTCTCGCTTTCTGTTGTCCCTATTTGATCGCCCAACCCGTCACCACCGAAGACCTCGAGAACGCCGCGAGCGACAACGCCTCATGGCTCACCTATGGCCGCGACTATTCTGGCCAGCGCTTCGTGCGCCTCGATCAGATCACGCCGGCGAACGTCGACCGGCTCCACCCCGCATGGGTGTTCGTCACCGGAGGGGACAACCGCGGCTTACAAGCGACGCCGTTGATCCACGAAGGCGTGATGTATCTCTCGGCGGACGACTCACGCGTCTTCGCACTCGACGCGCGCACGGGCGCGAAGCTATGGAGCTAGGGAACCTACCTCTGCTCGATTCGCACGATGTATCGGATTTTGGAGGAGCACGGCGAGGTCCGAGAGCGCCGGAACCAACGGCGCCATCCGAACTACACGAAGCCGGAGCTGCTGGCCGAAGCGCCCAACCAGGTTTGGTCGTGGGATATTACGAAGCTTCGTGGCCCCGTCAAGTGGACCTACTACTACCTCTACGTCATCCTCGACATCTTCTCCCGCTACGTGGTTGGCTGGATGCTGGCTCACCGAGAAAGTGCGGCGCTCGCGCAACGCCTCATCGCCGAGAGCTGTCGCAAGCAGGACATTGAACCCGACCAGCTCACCCTTCACGCGGACCGTGGCAGCTCGATGAGAAGCAAGCCCGTGGCTCTGCTCCTGGCTGACCTCGGAGTTACCAAGACCCACTCCAGACCTTACGTCTCGAACGACAATCCCTACTCCGAGTCCCAGTTCAAGACGATGAAGTACTGCCCTCAGTTTCCGAGCCGTTTTGGTTCCGCCGAAGACGGCCGGCTGTTCTGCGGCGGTTTCTTCGACTACTACAACTACGAGCACCGGCACTCAGGAATCGGCTTCATGACGCCGGCCGACGTTCACTATGGTCGCGCCGAACAGCTCACCACCGCTCGGCGCCAGATCCTTCTCGAAGCTCATCGGACTCATCCCGAACGCTTCGTTCGCGGAACGCCACAACCTCCCGTTTTGCCTCCTCAGGCTTGGATCAACCCGCCGACGGAGAAAACGACGCTCCTGAATGCCGCACAAGCCACATCTCGCGGCGGCGTCCATACCTGGGGTACCCCCTTTTTCTGCTCCACGAAACGAGATCTCGATCGATGCAGATGTGGACCGCACCGGCGCCACGAGCCTCCCGACGCTAATCGAGGCTCACTAAATGCAGCTCGCGAGTGTCTCAAAGTTGTTGACACGTACCGAAAACGCCGCTCCACGTTTGTACGTGCTCACAACCTTTCCCTAAACGCCTCTCTCGCCTGGAGTTTCCGGCGTTTTCCACAATCGCGGCAGCGTCCATAGGCCATGCCCTCCAACACAAATCAGATCCCCCGAAACGACAGGAGAACCATAATTCAGAAGAGCCCGTCCATGGCATGCGGTTTACCGGCCTGCCGTCAGCCAAGCGGCGAGAGCTCAGGCAGTTGCTGAAGTCGAACCAGACTCCTGGCTCTCAGGCGGTTCGCCGAGGCTCGGGCTATCAGGCCGTTGCCTCGCTCTGCCTGCCTCTTTTGCTAGCAACGAGCCTATGCGCCGCGTCGTTGGCCATTCACCGCGCCGCGGAGATTCAGCGAGAGCTCCCGCGAACGGCGTCGGCGACCGAGACAAGGATTGCACAGCTCGGCGCGGGAATCCACTTCGCCTCCAGGCGCCAGCTGCTGCTGGTTGGGATCCGAGACGAAATCTTGCGTACGAATCTAAACCTGAGCTTCCATGAAGCCACCGATTATGCGGATCTAGCCCTGAGCGCTTCGGAGAAGTATCCTTCTGTGGATCCTCTCATGTTCTTGGCGGTCGGGATTGTGGAAAGTGGGTATGATCGCTCGGCGACTAGCCGCGCCGACGCCAAGGGCCTGTATCAGATCTGGCCGGTGACAGGACGCTTGTTGGCACGGACGCTCAACTGGGAGTACTCGGACGAAATGCTTTATGACCCTGAGAAGAACACCGAGATGGCAGCTCTGTATTTCGACATCCTCCACTCGAAGCACGAGGACGTCAAAGTGGTTTTAGCCGAGTATAACGGCGGGCCCGAGAACGCGCATTACTTCCAAGAGGGCAGTGCTCTCATAGCTGACGAGACGCGAGATTACGCGCCCAGGGTCTTAGGTGTCTACGAGCGGCTGAAGAACAGGTACACAGCCGAGGGCGAAACGTGCTGCGGGACCAACCGGTAGAGCGCAAAACCGCCCACGCCCCCCAGTCGAATCAAACCGATGCAATCCATCGTGCCCGGCATCAACTGGGCCTTCGGCCTCGATCCCGAGACGGGCCGCCCGGCCATACCCTCGGCGGCCGCGTCTTGCCCGGCTACGGCTTTCCTGCGACCGAAGGCTCGGAGCCGATCGCCGGTTTGAATGCACCGCAGCCGACGCAGTCCTCCAGCGAATCGAATCCGTTCATCGGAGACGTCGACGCGATGGCCCGGGCCGAGCGCACCTATCGCGGACGCTGCGTGGGTTGCCACAAATCCGGCGGCGGGAGCGGTCCGAATCTATTCGGAACCACGCTCGAGGTGTCGCGTTTCGTCGACAAGACCTCGAGCGGCGTTCCCGGGACGACGATGCCCGCGTTCGGCTCACTGCTGACGAACGATCAGATCCTGGAGCTCCATGCTTTCGTGTTGTCGCGGAGCCGACTTAATTGATTCCGAGTCAGGCTACAGTCTCCCACTCGAAAGCACCCATCGAGCGCCGATGCAATCCGCGATCTTGGGCGTGTCCGGCATAGACCAGCATGCCCCCCGGGGAAAGTGCGATGCTGGAGTCTGCGGGAGTGAGGCGCCCCGCCTCGACCACAAATCGCGTGACACCTTCTGGATCGCTCACCATGTTCGAGCGAATCGTCCACAATGCGACTCCCGAAGCGAGCACCGCTACCGCCGCCAGCAGCGGTAGCGCATATCGCCATGGAAGACCCGTGGTGGCTGACGGGACGCTCGGTGACGGATCGTCCCGTGCAACCTCGAGCTCGTTCCGCACATCACCGATATCCCGACGGCGTTTTCTAGGGTCCTTCTCGAGGCAGCGGCGAACAAGCTCTGAGACACGGCTTGCTGGCAGAGCATCCCAATCCGGTGAAAGCTTGAGCACCGCGGCCAGCACCTCCGAAACATCTTCGCCCGGAAAGGCTTTCCTGCCGGAGAGCATTTCGTAGAGCACCGCACCGAAAGCGAAGATGTCCGTACGTTTACCAACTCACCTTTCCGAAGCGCCCCGGCCTCGTGTTGCTGAACGGGCAGAGTTTATAGAAATGAGACGGCGCCGACGCCATCGGCTCGTCGCTAACTGGATGGTTCGCGACAGATGGGTTAAAAGATCGTGCTCATCAAGCGCTGAGCGGCAGGTGATGCGATGTGGTCGACCGTCGAACGCGTTGGCCACCGCGAGGGCCACATCCTCGGCAGCGGCGCGGGTCCCGAGTACACCAATTTGGCGAACGAGGCGTAGGATGCATCACGGTCGAAGCAAAGGGAGTTCGGGAAAGTACTTCCGAAGATAGCCGCGGTCGGTGGCCGCAAGCTGGTCTGCCTGCACTTGGGCGTGAGCCGCGATAAGGAAGTCCGGGATCAAATGCTCGCGTGGGCCACCCGCCCGGCGATAGGTCTTGAACGTGCTCCCCGCAAGCCAGGCCGCTTGACTCTGAATGGGATCGAACCGTGCCCCGAGGTGACTCAGCACCGCCTGAAGCTCACTCTGTTCCGGGAAGGCGGGAGCGAGCTCCGCGTAGACGACTTCACAAACGACTAAAGGACCCTGCCGCCGCGCCCCCACCAACGCCTCCAGCCACGCGGCGGCCCCTGGCTCGTTATTGAAAATGCACAGGAGCGCAGAGGAATCGAGAGCGAGAATCATGGGGACGATTCGGGTAATTCCACGCGCCCGCGCGTTTCGTCCAGCCATTCAGCGGTCTTCATACCGGTCCGGCTCTTGGCACACCCGAGTACGAAACGCATCGCTTCCTCGTCAAAGACGGGTACGGCCTTGAGATAGGGCGCCTCCTCGTCGAAGTCGAGAACCTGTCCCGGTTTCAGTCCTAGCTTTCGTCGAATTCTTGCCGGGATCGTAATCTGACCCTTAGAAGTAAGAGTTGCTTTCATGGTAGTATTGTAAGGAAAATAAGTAAGGAAAGCAAGCAAGGAACAAGTGATAGGCATTTGGTCAGCAAGTCACGTAGCGCCCGACGATCAACGCTCGAAAGAGGCATCGGCGTTTCCGCGGAAACGTTTTTGCCGTCAGTTGTCCGTGGGCCCATCCTTGACGAGCCGCTTCAACTCCTCCGTCCAGTTCGACGTGAAGACGGTTCGATTCTCCAAGCCCCGACCATACGGTTGATTCTCTGCCATCGAACGACTAGATTACGGCGGTGCCTCTAAACCCCGGAGCTCGTCTGGGCCCCTATGAAATCCTCGCGCCCATTGGGGCCGGGGGTATGGGCGAGGTCTACAAAGCCAAAGATCTCAAGCTCGACCGCCATGTCGTCATAAAAGTGCTTCGCCCGGAGCTCGCCGACGACTCGGAACGGTTGTGGCGCTTCGAGCAAGAAGCCCGCGCGGCCTCGGCGCTCAACCATCCGAATATCGTCACGGTCCACGACCTGGGCGAGCAACAAGGCGCGCCCTACATCGTGATGGAGTATGTGGCTGGTGTCACGCTGCGAGAAATGCTCGCAGGCGGACCTCTTCCTCACGACAAAGTGGTCCGCTACGTCGCGCAACTAGCAGCGGGAATGGCGAAGGCGCATCAGGCCGGGATCGTACATCGCGATCTCAAACCTGGGAACATCATCATCAGCGAAGATGGCTTCCTGAAGATCGTGGACTTCGGACTCGCGAAACTGTCTGCACCGTGGACGGTGGACTCAGAAGCTTCGACCATCGCCAACGTCGCCACGACACCGGGAACGATTCTCGGTACGGTCGGCTATATGGCTCCCGAGCAAGCGAAAGGCCAGAGCGGAGACTTTCGCTCGGACCAGTTCTCGTTCGGCGCCATCGTCTACGAGATGGAGACCGGCAAACGCGCCTTTGGCCGTGAGACCCCAGCCGAGACTCTCGCCGCTATCTTGAACGATGATATCGATCTCGATGCCGAAGCCATGACGTTCGCCGGCATTGTGGCGCGATGTCTCAACAAAGATCCCGACGAGCGTTGGCCTCGCACGCAAGACCTCGTCGATGCGCTTTCTGTTTCGGAATCCTCTGTCGCACCCAAGGAGCCCTCCGTTGCGGTGCTGCCCTTTTCTAACACGAGCGCCGATCCCGAGCAGGAATATTTCTGCGACGGGATGGCCGAGGAGATCATCAATGCCCTCTCTCGGGTCAGAGGGCTCCGGGTCGTGGCGCGCACTTCCGCGTTCGCATTCAAAGGAAAACAGCACGACGTGCGAGAGATCGGCAAAATTCTCAACGTCGAGACTTTGCTGGAAGGCAGTGTGCGCAAATCGGGCGACCGCATTCGCATCACGACGCAGCTCGTCAACATCGCGGACGGCTATCAGCTTTGGTCGGAGCGCTACGATCGCAAACTGAGCGCGTGCGCTCCATCGCCTAAAGGCGATGGGTTCACGTCGCCGACTAAAGTCGGCTTGTCCTTGCCTCGTTTCACTACTCACTGACCTTGAAAGAATCGTCGTCCTGGGGCACGGCACCCTGCAACTCTATATACTTCGCTATCACCTCATCCGTCACGTTGCCCGTTGTCACCACGAAGTAACCCCGTGCCCGTAGGTGCCGACCCCAGAACTCCTTCCGCATCGTCCGTAAGTCGCGCATCAGACGATTCGACGTCTTACCCTTGATCAACTGCATCACTCGACTCGGCGACAAATTCGGCGGCACGCTCAGCAACAGGTGCACGTGCTCAGGCCGCACATGACCCTTCAGTATTTCTATCTGGTTCCGAGCACAGATCTCCCGGATGAGATCCCGGAGACGAACCGCTACATCCCCTCTCAAGGCCGGCTTGCGGTACTTCGTGATAAATACGAAGTGATAGTTTAACTGGTACGTCGTGTGCGATGATTTACGATATCCTTTCACCTGGGGATCGTACCCCAAGCCTCCTAAAGGCTTCGCCTAAAGGCGTGGGATTTCAACCATCCCCGAGTGGGACATTAACCAACGTGTTCGACATTCAGGACGAAATTTCTCTGGCAGTCGTGTCCCAACTGAAAGTCGAGCTTCTCAGCCAGGAAAAGGCAAGCACCACGAAGCGAACGATGAGCGACGTGGACGCTTACAACCTCTGTCTCCTCGGCCGTCATCATTGGTACAAGTTTACCGAGGACGGGATGAAAGCCGCCCGGGGGCATTTCGAGGAAGCGTTGGAGCTGGCTCCTGATTCCGCCCGCGCCCATGCTGGGCTAGCAGACGTCTATCTCGCCGGCGGGGGCGTCGGCTTGAGTCTCTTCCGCGGCATCGACGTGTTACCGAAGGCGAAATTCCACGCGGAAAAAGCGATCGCGCTCGATCCGGGCCTCGGACAGGCGTACGGAACACTCGGACTGCTGCGCACCTGGTTCGAGTGGGACTGGGCGGCCGCCGAACAGGTAATGAATCGGGGCGTCGAAATCGAACCGAGCTCGGCGGGCGGCTACATCTGCCGCTCCTACTACTTGACCATCGTTGGGCGGCACGAGGAAGCGATCGGTGACATCCAGCGCGGCATCGAGCTCGATCCTGTTTCGTCGATCTTGTTCAGCATCGCCGGTTGGCATCACTACTATGTCGGACGGTTGGACGAGGCGCTCGAGTACTACGAGCGCGCGATCGAGCTCGTTCCTGACTTTTATCATGCACAAATAGCCGCGGGTCTGGTATTGCTTCAGAACGGCAAGCTGGATGAAGTCATCTCGCGATTCGAGATTGGTCGTTCACAATGGCCCCGGTTCTTCGAATCTCTATTGGGGTATGCCTACGCGCAGGCAGGTCAGCGCCCGGCCGCTATGCAAGTGCTTCAAGAGGTGGAGAAGAAAATTCAAGAGGGATGGGGCTCGGCGACCGAGCTTGCGCTCGTCCACTTGGGTCTGGGTGAGAACGACAAAGCCTTAGATCAGCTCGAGGTCGCGATCGAGGAGCCTCCGTTTGCCAGAAGCTTTTACTTCGCCTATCTGAAGGTCGAGCCCATCTGGAATCCCCTGCGGTCCGACCCCCGCTTCCAGGCCGTTATCGCCCGCATGAATTTCCCTGGATCCACAAATTAATTCCTTACAAATATATGAAACAAAGGAAGATACAAACACAACCAATTTGACTTTTGACCACGATTTCACCTAAAATACATCCATCATGGCAACCGAGAAAATGGGCCTCCTGCAACCGTTTACCACCCCGACACGATCCGCAACGACGAGCTCGCCGAAGAAATTGCCGTCCTTTCCGCTCAGATGCAGAACGCGGACTATCGGCTGCTCGTCCTGATGCGTGAGTTCGACGAGAAAGGGGGGTGGTGTCAGCAAGGGGCCAAGACATGCGCGCACTGGCTGTCCTGGCGCATCGGGCTCAACGCCGGGGCGGCGCGTGAGAAGATCCGCGTGGCCCGGGCTCTCGCGAACTTGCCGCTTATCACTCATCAGTGACGCGATAGAAAAAGGCCAGATCTCGTACTCGAAAGTGCGCGCGGTCACCCGCGTCGCTACGCCGAACAACGAAGAGCAGCTCTTGACCATCGCGCTCGGCGGCACCGCCGGACAGGTGGAGCGGATGGTCCGGGCTTGGCGCAAAGTCGACCGCATCGCGGAAGAGGAGCAGGTCGATTACCAGCAAAAGCACGCAAGCATGACCACCTATACGGATGAGGACAGGATGCTCGTCATCAGAGGACGGCTGCCCTCGGAGATCGGCGCGGTATTCGTGAAAGCCCTCCAAGCGGCATCCGACAAGCTGTACCAAAACGACAACGAATTACCGCCGGAGCGTCGCCGGGCCGAAGCGATACAAGTTATCGCTGAAGCGGCGCTGAACGCAGAGCTCGATCCCGGCACGAGCGCCGACCGCTATCAAGTCGTCATCCATGTCGACGAGCCGGTGCTCGCAGACTCGGAGAGCGAGGGACAGTCGGTGCTCGAAGGGGGGATCGGCGTTTCCGCGGAAACGTCTCGCCGGTTGGCGTGCGACAGCTCGATCGTCGTGATGACCCACGACGCGGAAGGGAACGTTCTCGATGTCGGGAGGAAAACGCGGAAGATATCGCCCGCGCTACGGCGCGCACTCGACTTTCGCTCCGTGAAACTCCAACTTGTATCTGGCCGGGGTGCGATTGCACGTTTATGCAAGCACGTCACGTCAAACCCTGGATGGATGACGGAGAAACGAAGCTCCCAAATCTCGCCAATCTATGCAATTGGCATCATCATCGAGTTCATGATGATGGCTTCCGCATCGAGCTTCCGCCAAACGGCAAAGCGCGGGTGTTTCATCCTAACGGCTGGGAGATCCTCGAAGTCCCTCCGCCATCGAAGCTGCCGAACAAACCACTCGCCGAGCTCGAGCTCGAAGGTTGGGAAGGCAACCCGAAGTGGGGCTACGAACGCATCGATCTGAACTTGGTGCTGGAAACGATGTGGCGGCCGAAAGTCGAAGGCGGCGAACCTCCAATGTGGAAACCCGGGTGCTTGTAATCCGAACGGAGGTTGTCGCGAGGGTATGGCCCTTCCAGTAATCCGTACTAGATTTACCGCGGTGGGACGATGCGAAACTTCGACTTCGCGCCGATACGGTAGGTCTCGAAGTCGTCGTGGTCGATGGTGAAAATGGTTACCAGAGTCTCGCGTTCTGCGAGCCGCACCAAGGTGGCGTCAGCGAAGTCCATCGGCCGTTCGCGATACTTGGTCATCATACGTTCGAGATCTGGCGTGTCCTCATCTGTAATAGGGAGGATGGTGACGGCGCCGGAGCGAAGAAACCGCCACGTCTCATTGGTTTCGAACGTTCGGCGGCCAAGGAGATGAAAAACTTCAGCAAGAACGGCGCCCGAGGTCGCAAGGGGCAAGCGCAACGATGGGAAAGACTCCGCACACTTGTCGTGCCATTCGTCGTCAGCATCCATCAACGCCAGGATGGCACCGGTGTCGATGAGCCCCTTAGGCCCCATAGTTCTTATTCAGCTTTTCGCAGACTCTTCGGCTTGCTTCCTGCGCGCGCAGAGGATCTCCCCCGCGAATCTTGCCTATGTGCTTAGCCGCTTCCGCGTGAAGTCGCCGTTGCTCTTCCTCGTCGTCGGCCGCGCTGCCTGTCCGTCCCACCCACTCTGTCACGATCTGCTCGAGCAGCCGCGCCACGCTTATGCTCTCGGCGCGGGCCGCCTCTTCCAGCCTGGCCTTCAATTCAGGGCTGATACGCCAGCTGTAGACCTCAGTTTTATTCATGCACCACATTGTAGTGCATGGGAGTCCGGCCTGCAAGTCGGCAAGCGCCCAACGATCGACGCTCGAAAAGCCGTATCGGCGTTTCCGCGGAAACGTTTTGCCGTTAGTTGTCTGTCGGAACGGTTCGAATGTCGAGATTCAATCGGGGCCAGTGCCAGTCAAGCGGTGGTAGAATTGGCCCCGCCGGAGGCGAAACGGTAGACACTGAACCATGATCTTTCAACGGTATGGTTCTCTCAGCACGGGACAGGCGATCCTTGCCACGCTCCTCTTCGTTTCCGGGCCGGCAGTCCTGCACGCGCAACCCATCCCCTCCGAGTTCGAAGCCGTCGATCGTATCGTGGCCATCGGCGACGTTCACGGAGCCTTCGGCACATTCGTCGCGAACTTGAAAGCGACGGGGCTCGTCGACGACGGGCTCGACTGGATCGGCGCCGAGACGCACCTGGTGCAAACGGGCGACGTGCTCGACCGAGGCCCTGACTCTCGCAAGGTGCTCGACCTCCTCATGAAGCTCGAGCCCCAGGCGGAGGCCGCCGGCGGAGAGGTGCATGCCCTCATCGGAAACCATGAGTTCTACAACGCGGTGGGAGCCCTCGGGTATGTCTCCGACGCCGAAGTGAAGGCCTTCGACGGCGTGCACGATCACGCGCTGAGAAGGTTTCGAGACGTCAAGAACGTTCCCCGGGGGTTGCTGGCTCTCCGCGAAGCGTACAGCGCCGAGGGCGAATATGGGCGATGGCTTCGGAGGAACAACGCTGTCGTCCGAATTGGGGATCTCCTTTTCGTCCATGGAGGCGTTACTCCAGAGGTAGTGGGACTCGGGCTTGCGGAGATCAATCGCCGCGTGCGCGCCGATTTGGATAGAGAGGACTGGCCCGAAAGTTTCTCGTTGAGAGACGAAGGGCCGCTGATGTCGCGGCGCTTTTCCGACCAGATTCCCGCTTCGTCGGTGGAGGGCGTTCGGGACGAGCTGCGCACCGTGCTTGCCGCGCTCGGTGTCCGCACGATGGTCATGGCGCATACGATCACCTTCGGTCTCATCGAGCCGCGATTCGACGGGGCCGCGATTCTGATCGATACCGGCATGTTCGAAGTTTACGTGGGTGGACACCAGGCGGCGCTCGTTATCGAAAAGGGGCGCTTCTATGCCGTGTACGAGCGAGGGAAAGTGGAGCTTCCCATGAACGCTGACTTGGACCGCTACATCGAAGCGGCCGCCGAGGCTTCGCCGAACGGAGACGGCTTGAAGCGGCATCTGGCGGATGTCCGCAAGCGACAAAAGCGTTACGAGGAGGCGGCAGAGCTCTACGAGAAGATTAGTGTATCCGATTCCAAGCGCGAGCTCCCATTGACCTGGCGCCGCGAGGCGGCTGAATGCTATGAGGCTCTCGGAAACGAAAACAGAGCCAGAAAATTGTACGCGCTCTACGTGGAGGAGCTCGAACGATTCGCCAAAAGCGACGCGCCATTCCGCCTGCAACGCCTGAACCACTACGCGTGGGAATGCTTGCGCCTAGGGCTCGAGACCGAAAAGGCCCTCGACGTCGCTCGGGAGGTGTCCGCGGCGTATCCGCACAATCCGTCCTACCGCGTCACTCTCGCCTGGGCTCATCTCGAGAACGGAGACGCCCGAGAAGCGCGACAGATTCTGATCGCGCTGCCCGAGGAGAGCCGTGACCGTTTCTACGTCCAGCTAGTCCTCAGTCGGGCGCATGCCCAGCTGGGCGATCGGGAACGAGCTCTCGAAGCGTTTCGAAAAGCTCAACAACACCGACCAAACGACTCCGAAGTCGCCGAGCTCACGTCTCCTTTTTAATCAGCCTCTCCTGCCATTTCAGTGGATCCTCTCGAGGGTGAGACCGCCACAGTTTAGGTAGACGAGACTGATGAGAGCTTCGGCAGAGTGGAGTCCAAAGCTGCGGTGGCTCAGCAGCCGGATTTTGTTGTTCATTCCTTCGAGTCGGCCGTTGCTGAGTCTCCACGTGACCCACGCGATGACGCCATCGAAGTGGCTGCGGATCATCTTCGCCGCGCGTTTGACGGGCTCTATCCTCGAGCTCATAGCGCGCCGCAGCCATCCTCGGAGAAACTTCTTGGCCCATGTCTCGGTTTTGTAGGTGTAGAGGTCCATGAAGTCGTCGCGCAGAAGCATGGCGCGGTAGAGGCGACGATTAGCTCGCACCTGCTCGCGGAGCACCCGTTTGTCTTTCGCACTGCGGTTGTGTTTGGCCTTGAGAAGGGGAAACTTGGTGTTCTTGAGGTTGCGCCGGGCAGTCCCTTTGAGCTCGCGCACCAGCTCGCGCCGGGTCTTATCCACGGCCTCGTTCAGATGCTTGACGATGTGGAAGCGGTCAAAGATCACCCGTGCCTGAGGAGCCTTTTTGCCGACGACAGTTATGTACGGCTCCCACATGTCCATGCTGACCGCTTCGAGCTCCGCGGCTCTTTGTGGTCCGAGCTTGCGGAAAAACCGCAGCAGCGTCTTGGCCTTGCGCTCCTTTCCCGCCCAGACGACCCGGCCGCTGAGATGGTCTATTACCACTGTTAACCCTAATCGCAAAATCTTCGAAGCACGAAAATGCGAAACAGCCGCACTGGGCGCAGGCGAGAAGCTCGTGCTGGGGCACCCACTCGCCGCCACTATAGGTGATTCTGCACGGTGTATGCAGAACCTGGAAAAGGTACTATTCACGGGGCCAAAGACCTCAGACACGGTGACGTTTATTTGCGATTAGGGTTAAGTACTTGTGGCGTTTGCGGTAGCTGATCTCGTCCATCCCAATCACCCGCAATCCATCGAGCTCGCGCCGCTCATCCCGCTGCTCGGCAACCACTCGCTGGATGATCCGTCGCACCGAACGCCACGTCACTCGGAAATAGTTCGCTACGGCGCTGACGTCCGTCCTCTGTGCCAGCCACGCTACCTCTTGCTCGAAGCTTTTGGTAAAGCGGCTTCCCTTGTCGGCCCAAGGCACCTTTTCTCTGACCACTCCACACCGCCGACATACCACTCGTCGGATCGAGTAGCGAAGATAGGTCCGGACTCCGAACAGGTCCAAGTGCCGCCAGTAGCGATTGTAGCGATCTTTGTTCTTGCGGACCTTTCGTCCGCAAATCCCGCACAGAGGCTTCCTCCTCCGTGGTACTACATCCACCACCACTCTGGCTTTGTCCGCCTGGAAGTGGAAACCTCGGACCCACAGGCCTTGCAATCCGATGAGCTTGTTGACTAACGTAGTAACGCGCATCGCGGGAACGCTCTTTTCTCTTTCGGAAAAAAAGATTCTAGCGTTCTCGCCGATGCGCATCTACACATGGCTTACCCTCTCAACCCACGGGCCTCACCAAATGCCACTGCCCCTCAGCGGGAGACGAGGCTGTGGGAAACGCCCCCACGGTTCTGGTCGTTCAGACCTTGCTCACGACTGAGTTCTCTTCGAAGCCTGGAAGGGCGTTTTCCATAGCCTCCACTAATCGACCCCCCTTCCTCATTCCATATGAATTAATCTTTCTTGTATATATACCAGGAGGGGCCTGTGGGCGCTCGTGGGAAACGCGAAGCGTTTTCCAAGCGATTGTGGAAAACGCCGCTCCACGTTTGTACGTGCTCACAACCTTTCCCTAAACGCCTCTCTCGCCCGGAGTTTCCGGCGTTTTCCACAATCGCGGCAGCGTCCATAGGCCATGCCCTCCAACACAAATCAGACCCCCCGAAACGACAGGAGAACCTTTAATTATTGAGACGTCGGGCGTCCTACCGGTCTTGCCAGAATCCGGGGAACGGCGCTCTCCTCGATCGCGCGGTTGAGCTCCGCCACTTCTCCGCTCACGGCGGCGTCGAGCGCGCTCCTGCGCTCGGTGAGCTCCCGCGACCAGGCGGTTAACTGAGACTTCTGCTTCGCGCTCGGCGCGTCGGTGTATCCGTCGACGGCTCGCGCGTTGCGTGACATTCTTTGGAATAGAGGCCGTGGGCCGCCCCCGCCGAAGCCGCTCCGGCCTTCGTTGCGTGACAAGAGTCTCGTGGCCTCGCCGACTTTCTCCTGAGCGGCGGCGAGTGCCGTCGTCACCGACTCGGGCACCGTGTCCGCTTTCTCGAGCGACGCGTCGAGGCTCGTGAGCTGCTCGTCGAGGTCAGCCGCCATCTGATGGGCCTCGTGCATGTCCGAGATCAAGCGCCGCAGCTCCAGCAAGTAGTCCAGGTGGGCACGCCGATCGCTTGATGTGGCGCGCACATTGGGATCATCGCTCACGCTCACCGAGCGCGTCGCCTCGTGGTCGCCTAGCACCACTTTGACGGTGTACGTCCCCGGGAGCACCCTCGGCCCTGGTGGCGGAGCACCGAACCCGCCCCCTCCCGTTGACGCACCCGGTATCGGCGGTATCGGCGCGTCGTATCTCAGATCCCAGTTGACTCGGTTCAGCCCGCGCTGCCCAGAGCTTTCGAGCTCACGCACGACGCGCCCCGATGCGTCGGTCACGGTGATGTGGATCTCACTTTCGCCCTCTTCTTCTGGAGGTTGCTCGTCTTTCAGGTAATAGGAGACGAGCGCCCCCTCGGGCGGATTGGGAGCGATGAACATCTTGTGTCCGGTATTTCCCTTGTGACGAAAGGAGCGGTAGCCGATCGCGTCGCGGATCTCGAACAGATGTAGGTCGGCGCTCATCACGGACTCGCTCATCTTTTCGAGAGGCGTCATGTCGTCTAGCACCCAGATGCTGCGTCCGTGGGTCGCAAGGATGAGATCGTTCTCGCGTGGGTGGATGGTGATGTCGTCGACGGGTACGCGCGGGAGTGGGCCGGTAAGCTCGTGCCACGTCGCGCCGCGATCGAGCGACACGTAGGCGCCGAGCTCTCCGCCGGCGACGAGCAGATTCTCGTTCCGTGGATGCTCGCGGATGACGTTCATCGTGTGGCCTTCGGGCATGCCGCTCGTGATCCGGCGCCAGCTTTCTCCGTGGTCGTCGCTCACAAAGACGTAGGTGCCGAAGTCGTCGTTGCGGTGCCCGTCGAGCGTCGCGTAGACGCGTCCTTCCGCATAGCGTGAGGCGACCACACGACTGACATAGGTCGGGTCGGGAACGCCGGTGAGTCGGTCGAAAACGTTGGTCCAGCTCTCGCCGCTGTCACGCGAGACTTGCAGGTTGCCGTCGTCGGTCCCCACATAAAGAAGTCCCGCTTTCAACGGTGACTCGCTAATCGTGATGATTTGGCCGTAGCTCGAGATCCCGTCGTTTCGCGACAGGGTCTCGTCGCTCGGCATCACGCCCATGATCGGCATCTCGTCGCGGTCCATGTTCTTCGTCAGGTCCACGCTTCGCGTCCACACGTCGCCACGATTTTTGGACGTGAACAAACGGTTCCCGCCGTAGTAGATCGTCGTCGAGTCGTGCGGTGAGATCAGCACCGGAGAGTTCCAGTCGAACCGGTAGCGCGTTTCGCCCTCGTCCGGCTCGGGCCGGATGCTCTTGGTTTCGAGGCTCTCGAGGTCGAGCCGCTGCAAGTTCCCGTTTTGGGACTCGACATAGACGGTTGTGGGATCGTTGGGGTCGATCTGAGTGTAGAAACCGTCTCCTCCGCCGACGCGGAACCAATCTTCGTTCGTGATTCCCTGCTGGTAGCGGGTGCGCACGGGACCGCCCCAGCTCCCGTTGTCTTGGAGCCCGCCATAGATGTTGTAGGGCGTTTCCATGTCGTAGCCAACTTCGTAGAACTGGCCGAGCGCGAGCGTATTGACGAAATCCCACGTCAGACCGCGATCGTACGAATAGTGGATGCCGCCGTCGGAGCCCAGGAGCATGTGGTTGGAATTCTGTGGGTTGATCCACATCGCGTGAAAATCGCCGTGAATCATCGTCACGCGATCGTTGGTGAACGTCTTACCGCCGTCCTCCGAGTAGAACATCCGCGCTCCCATGACCCAGATGCGCTGGTCGTTCTGAGGGTCGATGCGGATGGTGCTGTAATACATCGGCCGGGGGTTGGTATCGCTCATCCGCGTCCAGCTCGCGCCCTTGTCCTCGGAGCGAAAGATGCCGCCTTCCTCGTTCTGGATGATGGCGTAGACGATACGCGGGTCTTTGCGATAAATATCGATCCCGATGCGCCCCGTATCTCCAGTGGGAAGCCCCTCGGTGAGCTTCTTCCAGCTCGCGCCGCCGTCGGTCGTCTTGTAGAGAGCGCCTGACGGCCCGCCACCGTTGAACCCGTAGGCGC
This sequence comes from Candidatus Marinacidobacterales bacterium, assembly GCA_965197495.1. Taxonomy (GTDB): domain Bacteria; phylum Acidobacteriota; class Vicinamibacteria; order Marinacidobacterales; family SMYC01; genus SMYC01. The sequence continues at coordinate 4,743,425 of OZ240210.1, read as the reverse complement.
GACGCCGCCTCTGATAGGCCGCGGCGTAGAGCGTGTCAGGGCTCTCGGAATCCATGGCCAGATCGATGAAGCCAGTGTTCTCGTCGATGAACTTCGTATTCGTCCAGGTCTTGCCGCCATCGGTCGTCTTGTAGACGCCGCGCTCGTCGTTGGGACCCCAGAGATGGCCGATCGCCGCGACATAGACGACATCCGGGTTTCGCGGATGGATGTGAACCCGGCCGATGTGATGCGTATTTTCGAGACCCATGTGGGTCCAGCTTTCGCCGGCATCGGTCGACTTGTAGACGCCGTCACCCCAGGACGAGCTCTGGCGATTCGCAGCCTCGCCGGTTCCCGCCCAGAGGATCGAAGGGTCGGACGGGGCCACCGCGATGTTGCCGATACTCGAGACGGGCTGATCTTCGAAGAGCGGCTTCCACGTCACACCGTTATTCGTCGTCTTCCAGATGCCGGCCGACGCGGTCGCGGTGAACGCGATATGCGGATTGGATTCCACGACGGCAAAGTCGTCGATGCGCCCACCCATGATGGCGGGCCCGATATTGCGCCACTCGAGCTGGCTCAGCACGAGCTCCACTGTGCTCGTCTCTTGAGCAACAGCGACGCTTCCAGGGGCAAGGACCAAAACAAACGATAGGGCCAGGATGGCCGGGACGAGTCGATTCATGGCTCAGCCTCCTACATTTAATAATGTCGGCTTCGAAAAGACCGGCAGGTCGTATATTGTACGGCATATGATTGCTGGGAGCTCGAGCGCATGACGAGACGCGAGAAATGGTTGGCTCTGGCCGTGTGGATCACGGTCGCATTGTTTCTAGGTGCCTGCGGCGACGGGGGTGGTCCTGACCTCGATCAGGCGCTGGTTCTGAGCATGGCCGCGCTCGGCGAGAACGCAGACGGCTCTCCCAACCCGCTCCCCGCGCGCGTTGGGATTCTCACGCGCGAGGGTGGGGCGTGGCGCTACCGCTTCATCGAGGACCCTGACAGCAACGTCTTCCACAAGGCGATGGCCTATCGATCGAGCTTGCTGACCCTCGGCGGCAGCAGGGCCGCCGTGAAGCTATGGGGCGCCGATGGCAGCTTGGACACGCTCTGGGACGTGGATTTCGGAGGAAAGTTCAGCCGCATGCGAGACGCCGAGGTCGGAGACATCTACGGCGACGGCTCCCAAGCCATCGCCGTCGCGACGCATGACCAAGGCGTGGTCGCGGTCTTGCGGCCGGACGGTACGGGCGGTTTTTCCGTCGAGGAGCTCGACCGCACGCCCGATACCGTCGTCCACGAGATCGAGCTCGGGGATTTGAACGGCGACGGCATTCTCGAGATCTACGCCACGCCCACCGCACCCAACAAAGTGGATGGAACACCGCAGCCCGGCAAAGTCGCACGCTACGTCCCCGTATCCGGCGAAGGCCGGGTGGATGTCGTCGATCTCGGAGACCGCCACGCCAAGGAGATCCTCGTCGACGATCTCGATGGCGACGGGCGAGACGAGCTCTACGTGTCCGTGGAAGCGATCTCTGGGGGAAAGGTGGAGATTCGCCGCTACGATCAAGACACGGATCCGACCGCGGCCAATATCGTGGCCACGCTCGACGACAAGTTGTGTCGTTTTCTCACCGTGGGTGACGTGGATGGCGACGGTAAGAAAGAAATGGTGGCGGCGACGCATAAAGCCGGCCTCTGGCTTTTGCGGCCGGGCGAGGGCATGTGGAAGAAAGAGCTCATCGCCTCGGACTCCTCGGGTTTCGAGCACGCCTCGATTCTTCTCGATTTGGACGAGGACGGTCGCGACGAGCTCTATGTCGCGAGCGACGACCAGGCCGAGCTGAGGCGTTACGTTCTTTCTGACGAAGGCTGGCAGCGAGAGACCTTGTGGACATTTACGGATGATCTCGGGCGGTTCACATGGAACATCATGCCCGTTCCGCTCGGGAGCTTGCCTACGTCCTCCAATACCTCAGGGGCCTCCAACACCTCCCCGACCGAGACGACCGAAGATATTGCCGAGCCGCCTCGAGGTCTTCTCGTCAAGGAGGCGTCCGTTTCCGCCGGCTACGTTCTCTTCTCGCCACTCCTTTCGGGCGTCACTTACCTTATCGATAACGACGGCAACGTCGTGCACACATGGGAGAGCGACTACGCCCCTGGGGTCAGCGTCTACTTGCTGGATAACGGGCATCTTTTGCGTACGGCCCGCGAGCCTGAAGTGCCCGTGTTCTCCATCGGAGGGCATGGCGGCCGCATTCGAGAATTCACGTGGGACGGCGAGCTCGTCTGGGACTTCAAGCTCGCCAACGAAAAGCGCCTCATGCATCACGACATCGAGCCGCTCCCGAACGGAAACGTCCTCGCCATCGCTTGGGAACGGAAATCCCCGGAGGAAGTTCTTCGCGCCGGTCGCCGGCCGGACGCGATACCCGAGGCGGGGCTTTGGCCCGATATGGTGCTCGAGCTCGAGCCCGTGCGGCCCGATGGGGCCCGCATCGTCTGGGAGTGGCATGCATGGGAGCACCTCGTTCAAGATCACGATCCAAATTTGGATGGCTATGGTGACCCGAGTGAACATCCGGAGCTCATCAACATCCACGGCGATGGTGAGCGCGCGGAGTTTGATGCGGAGGAGCTCGAGCGGCTCAAGGCTCTCGGCTACATGGCCGCCGATACGAGCTCCCAGGACTTGCTCTCCGATTATCTTCATACCAACGCGATCGCCTATAACGCGGCTCTCGATCAAATCGCGTTGAGCACGCCGCGCTTCCACGAGATCTGGATCCTCGACCACAGCACCACGACTGAGGAAGCCGCGGGACACGCGGGCGGACGTTGGGGCAAGGGAGGCGACCTCCTGTACCGCTGGGGGAACCCTCAGAGCTATGGCCGCGGCGACGAGTCGGCGCGGCAATTATTCGGACAGCACGACGTCCGGTGGATTCCCGAGAGCTTGCCAGGCGGCGGAAACATGCTCGTCTTCAACAACGACCCGAGCAGCTCGGAAGGTAACTACTCGGCCGTCGTCGAGATCGCACCGCCGATAGATAGCGAAGGGCGCTACGTCTTTCCGGCGAGCGGCCCTTTGGGGACCGCCGAGCCGACATGGACCTACGAAGCTCCCGACAAGACGTCCTTTCATTCAAACTTCATCTCCGGCGCGCATCGGCTCGCGAACGGGCACACCGTCATCTGCTCGGGCGCACAAGGACGCTTCTTGGAGGTCACTCCCACGGGCGAGATTGTTTGGGAGTACTGGAGCCCCTATTCCGGCAACGTGCGCAATCCCGACGGCTCACAGCCACACTTCGTCGCGGACGACACCTACGCTGTTTTCCGCGCCACAAGATTCGCACCCGACGCGGCGGCGCTCGCCGGACGAGACCTGCAACCCCTCGACCCGCAGCCAGCACCTGTGGCTGCCGAGCCATGAGAGGCGACGCATGAAACAAACGGTTTTAGCCATCGCATGGTCCATCGCTCTTCCGGCCTCTCTCTCCGCCGAGACGCTCTTGATTGCGGACAAGTCGGCGGACGCTCTTCTCTATTTCGATACGGACGCGCGCCGGGTAACACACTCCGTTCCGGTGGGCCGCAACCCACACGAGGTCGTCATCACGCGCGATGGACGATTCGCCACCACATCCAACTCGAGGAGCAGCACCGTTTCGGTTGTGGATCTTCAAAAGCGTGAGGAGGTCGGGCGGCTCGAATCGCCCCTTTTTCGATATCCGCACGGAATGGCGGTTCATCCCAACGGCGAAACGCTCTACCTGACGAGTGAGCAGAAAAAGCTTTTGCTCTCGATAGATCTGATGAAGCGCGAGGTCATCTCCCAGGTCTCGACCGGGATGAGCGGCTCGCATATGGTTGTGCTCTCGCCCGATGGCGATCGCGCCTATATCACCAACCGGGAGTCCGGCACCGTGAGCTTGTTGAAGACGGCGAGTCCCGAGTCCATCCAACATGCCGACGCGGGGGACGGCGCCGAGGGCATGGCTCTTTCGCACGACGGACGGTGGCTCCTCGTCGCGAATAGAAACGACAACGATCTCTACATGTTCGACGCATCGGATCTGAGCCTAGAAGCCAGAATCACCGTCGGCTCCGGGCCGGTCCGCGTGGCCATCGCCCCCGACGATCGGCGCGCTTTCGTCACCCATCGCGCTTCGGCCCAGGTCCACGTCATCGACCTCGGCGCCCGCAAGGTGACAGCCAAGATTCCCGTCGGCGAGGGCCCGGGAGGCATGGCGTTCGGCTCGAAAGGTGAGCGGCTCTACGTAGCCAATACGAGCGAGGGCACGGTCTCGATCCTCGACCTCGACACGTTGAAGATCACGTCGACCCACGATGCCGGTGAGGGCCCCGACGGCTTATTGATTATTCCGTAATACGTCGGGCTCGAGGTGCCACTCGAGGTTGTTGGGTGGTGTGACCGCGAGCTCTCCGGTTGGGTGAGCTCCCTCAGTTGCGGGGTGAAATCATAGGGGACGGGAAAAGGCCGCGTCGTACCGCCTCGATTCACATATTCCCAGACGATCTCACCGTCGGGCTTCACTTGAAAGAGCCTGCCCGTGTTGTCCTCGACGATGAACGTATTGCCGTTGGGAAGCCGCCTTTGTGAGCCCATGGTCTTGCTGAAAAACTTTAGGTACGTGACGGAGTTTATAGAAATGACAGCGCGCGCAAGTAGTTCGGCGGCAGTGGGAAAAAGGACGACGCGGTCGGGAACATGTTCAAAAAGATCTTCGGCTGGCGTCAACAGGTTTCGCACAAGCTCAATACGTCTCCCGAAGGCGCCGCTCCAGCGTCTCGTACTCTCTGCGAAATTCGTCCAGCGCCTCGGACGCCGGATGAGAGACGGAAGCGAGCTCGAAAGACCGTTCCCAAAAGGGAAGGATTCGACCCTGCCGCACGGTGCGGCGCAGCAGCTCTATGGCCCGATCCGTCTCCCCTAGTTTTGCTCGTACAGCGGCGAGCTCGTAGAGGGCGAAGGAATTGACATTCGATGATACGGCTCTTTCTTCCTCGGCCAAGAAGGAAGCGCGTTCCCCAAGAAGGCCGTAAAAACTGGCGAGATACGAGCGCATGCGAGTGTTGTCGGGATACGCTTCGAGCTTGGGCTCGAGCGTCTTCACGCCCCGACGCCACGCTTCCTCCGCACGTTCCCGCTCTCCCAGCTGGTCGAAGAAGAGCCCGGCATAATAAAGCTGTTGCGGATTCGGTACCGCCGTCGCCTTTTCGTAATGCTCCCGACGCTGGATTCAACTGAATAGCCTTCTCGTAACTCGCTGCCGCCTGGTCTAGATTCGTGAGACCACCTCCCCAACCGAACCAATAGCGGGAGGCATACACCGCACCGAGGCCCACGTGAGCTTCCGCCAGACTTGGATCGAGCTCGACCGCCCGTCTGAAGTATTGGAAGGCGACGTCGGTGGCCTCTTGCTCGCCCTCTTGCATGACGTGGGCCCCCTGCAAGTAGAAGTCGTAGGCGTCGACGCTCCTCGACTCGGGAACGGCGAGGGCCTCTTCTTCCTCGCCGGTCAGCGCTTGTTTCAGGCTCGCCGCCACGCCGGTGGCGATCCGGAGCTGCATCCGGAAGATATCGTCATGGGGCTCCACGATGATGTCCGCCCACGACTGAAACCCGCTCTCGGCATCGACCAACGACAGATTGGTGAGAATCTCGTCCCCGGCGATTTGGAAAGTTCCGACGAGCACGGCGTCCACGTTCAGCTCCCGAGCGATGGTGTCCGCGCCGTAGTTGCTGTCCCGGTAACGCCGGGAGGTCTCCCATGGGGTCACGCGCAAGCCGACTTGGGTCAGCTTGGTGGCGACGGCTTGGCTGATACCGTCCGCGAGGTAGTCGCTCTCCAGCGGATCGTCGCTGATATTGGTCAGAGGCAAGACGGCAACCGAAGGAGGTCCTTCGGTGAACGGTCCGAACGAACGGTCCGGCCAAAACGCCAGCGCTGCTACGAGAGCGGCCACCGCGAAAGCTGCCAACCCGATCCGCCGTTGCTTTTTTCCCAAAGCTGGCAGGCGTAGAGCGGGAGAGTGTTCCTCGATCGGCCGAGGCCGCGCGTCGACGCGTTCGAGATCCGTCCGCACTTCATGAACGTGCTGGTATCGCTCTTCTGGCTCCTTGGCGAGCATCTTCGAGACGATGTGCTCGAGGATCTCCGGAACGTCCTGTCGGTACAGGGTCATCGGAGGCACTGGCAGGTTCAAGATGGCGGCTGCCGTTTCCATGGTGGTGGACTTGCTGAAGGGATGCTCGCCGCAGAGCATCTCATAGATCAGGATGCCGAACGAGAAAACGTCGGAGCGAGCATCGGCGGGATGACCTCGTAGCTGCTCGGGAGAGATATAGGCGAGTGTTCCCAGGGTCACGCCTTGCCCGGTCAGTCGAGACGCGGTTTCGAATTGACTGTCCGCGGCTCCCGGGGTCGCCAGGCGTTTGGCTAAACCGAAATCCAGCACCTTTATATGACCACCTACCGTCAGCATGATGTTGGAGGGTTTCAAGTCTCGATGAACGATGTGTTCCCGATGAGCCGTGTCGAGAGCCTCGGCGATCTCGGAGGCGATGCGCCGCGCGTCGGCGAGCGACAAAGCCTCCCGCTTCAAGCGGTCGGCGAGCGTCTCACCTTGGATATACTCCATGGCGATGAAGGACTTCCCCTCCACTTCGCCGATTTCGTAGATCTTGCAGATGTAGGAGTGGTCCAAGGCGGCGGCCGACTTCGCTTCCCGCAGGAAGCGTTTCTTCGCGGTTTCGTCCTCTTGCAATTCCTCTGCGAGAAGTTTCAGCGCCACGCGACGGTCGAGGCTTTGGTCCTGGGCGAGGAAGACCTCCCCCATACCCCCGCTGCCGAGCTTCCCCTGAATTTCGTAGTGAGAAAGGATCTTGCCGGTAAGCTCCGCTGAGCTCGCCCTCGTGTGCGAGAGCTCCTCGGGAGCATCGAACTTCGCCGATGGCGGCTCCTCGAGAAACCCTTCCGCCTCGTGGGTCAGAAGGGAGTCCACCTCCTTGCGGATTTCGGGATCTTGGCAGACTTGGTCCAGGAAGCGCGCTCGCTCTGAAGGATCACGATCGAGCGCAGCGTCGACAATCTTTTTGATCTGTTGCCAGCGAGGGGAGCTCACGGCGGCGCCGCGCCTACTAGCGCACGGCGAAGCCAGAGCTTCGCCACTCTCCAGTCGCGCTTGACCGTCGCGGCGGACACGCCCAGAACCTCGGCAGTTTCTTCCATGTTCAACCCGCCGAAGTACCTGAGCTCCACGATGCGGGACTGCCGGGAGTCGACTTCCGTAAGCTCCGTGAGTGCTTCATGAAGGGCTACGACGTCGACGTCCAGAGGCTCGACGGGCGTATCTGCCTCATCGAGAGTGACCCGCGTCGGCAGAGCACCACGCTTCACGGTCTGGCGTTTTCGTGCGTGATCGACGAGGATGCGTCTCATCAGCTGGGACGCGACGGCAAAAAAGTGGGCCCGATTCTGCCAGCCGACCTGGCGTGTCCCGAAGAGGCGCAGAAATGCTTCGTGGGTCAGGGTTGTCGGCTGGAGTGAGTGATCGGGTCTCTCGCCGCGGAGCTGCTGGCGGGCTAGTTTGCGAAGCTCCGAATAGACGATGGGGACGAGCTCGTCGAGCGCCTCGGAGCTTCCGTTCTTCCACGCGACCAGTAACCCGGTAACATCCCCCTGCCTCGAAGTGTCCATAGGTCGATGCTCAACCGCAATGAGCACACGCTTTGGCGTGCGGTTCGGAAAACCCAGCCCTTTCTACCATGGTGGCGGTCGGTCGGCAACCGACCGTAATCGAACCAACCGTTACCCGATTTAGTACGAACTCGCGCCTATACATATATAGGCAGGCGTCGAGACAGTTTCGTGGCTGAAGGACGCTATCGGGCGACTTTGAAAATACCGCCGATCAAGTGTAAGCTCGGACTCGCCGCGGAAAGTTCGCGCTCTCAGGCAAGCGGGAGGTGCAAGATGGACGTTCGACAGATTCTGCCTTTCTTCTTCGTCGCGCTCTTCGTCGTGGTTCCAGTCGACGCGCTGGCTCAAGCCTGGGTACCAGCGAAGGGTGAAACGTTCTTCTCCTTGAGTTACCAGTTTCTCAACGCGGACCGGCATCTCTTTTCCGACACGATCGTCGGCGGCATCGATCGAGGTACCAAGTCATTGGACTTTGGAACCGTTCAATCGCAGGTGGTCATTCTCGACGGTGATATCGGTATCACCGATAGGCTCGCCGTAAACGCTCCGGTCGCGATCGTGAGCGGCCGATACGCCGATGGCACTCCTGATGACATCACGAGCCATGGTCCTCTAGACGATGGGGATTGGCACGGCGGCTTTCAAAATGGACGAATCGGTGCGCGCTTCATGGCGTTCAACAATGGATCGTGGGTACTGACGCCCTCGGTCGCGTACGGCTTTCCGACGACGAACTACGTAACGACGGGACACACCTCGATCGGCAGACATCTGAACGAGCTCCGCCTGGGACTCGACTGGGGCAAGCTATTGTCGTTTTCGGGTGCGCCGAAAGCCTATCTTCAGGGAAACTATTCCGGTTCTCCTGTCGTTTCGGGGGATCTGATTTGTGTTGGAGGGCATGGCCTATGGACGCTGCCGCGATTGTGGAAAACGCCGGAAACTCCGGGCGAGAGAGGCGTTTAGGGAAAGGTTGTGAGCACGTACAAACGTGGAGCGGCGTTTTCCACAATCGCTTGGAAAACGCTTCGCGTTTCCCACGAGCGCCCACAGGCCCCTCCTGATATATATACAAGAAAGATTAATTCATATGGAATAAGGAAGGGGGGGCTCGATTAGTAGAGGCTATGGAAAACGCCCTTCCAGGCTTCGAAGAGAACTCAGTCGTGAGCAAGGTCTGAACGACCAGAACCGTGGGGGCGTTTCCCACAGCCTCGTCTCCCGCTGAGGGGCAGTGGCATTTGGTGAGGCCCGTGGGTTGAGAGGGTAAGCCATGTGTAGATGCGCATCGGCGAGAACGCTAGAATCTTTTTTTCCGAAAGAGAAAAGAGCGTTCCCGCGATGCGCGTTACTACGTTAGTCAACAAGCTCATCGGATTGCAAGGCCTGTGGGTCCGAGGTTTCCACTTCCAGGCGGACAAAGCCAGAGTGGTGGTGGATGTAGTACCACGGAGGAGGAAGCCTCTGTGCGGGATTTGCGGACGAAAGGTCCGCAAGAACAAAGATCGCTACAATCGCTACTGGCGGCACTTGGACCTGTTCGGAGTCCGGACCTATCTTCGCTACTCGATCCGACGAGTGGTATGTCGGCGGTGTGGAGTGGTCAGAGAAAAGGTGCCTTGGGCCGACAAGGGAAGCCGCTTTACCAAAAGCTTCGAACAAGAGGTAGCGTGGCTGGCACAGAGGACGGACGTCAGCGCCGTAGCGAACTATTTCCGAGTGACGTGGCGTTCGGTGCGACGGATCATCCAGCGAGTGGTTGCCGAGCAGCGGGATGAGCGGCGCGAGCTCGATGGATTGCGGGTGATTGGGATGGACGAGATCAGCTACCGCAAACGCCACAAGTACTTAACCCTAATCGCAAAAAAAAGAGAGCAAAGTAGCGCGAAAGTATTGACAAAGGAGCCTCTGGGTTTATGTTTGGAGCGTTGCTTCCAAACAAAACACCAAACGACCAGAGGCCCCTATAGTGCGCTTGAAACTATCTCGATTTCGCCGGAACTTCAACAAGGATCTTCCGATCGAGTTCACAGAGCAGAACCTGAGCTCGTTTGGTGGACTGGAACTGTTTTCACGATATTTACGCCGCGTTGAGCTAAGCCGCCGGGTAGGAAAGGCGTGCAGAGGAAAAGGCATTCGGTCGGACTACGGGAGCGTCCGACTGGTTCTGGTGTTGGTTGGGATGCTGCTCGTGGGAGCTCGTCGTCTAGAGCACCTGCAGTATGTCTGTGATGACCCGATGCTGCTTCGCTTCTGTGGGTTGAGAAGACTACCGAGCCGTCCGACGATCGTGAATTGGCTGAAGCAATTCACGGGAGAGCGGCTCAAGGGCCTATCGGAGTTGAACGGTGTATTGGTCCACGAGCAGATCGAGCGATTGGGTCTGAACCGTCTGACGGTAGATATGGACGGCACCGTGGTTCAGGCAGGCAATCAGGTTGGATGGGCGTTTCGAGGATTCAATCCTCATCGCAAGAAGAATAAAAGTTACTACCCTTTGTTCGCTCACCTGGCTCAGACGGACCAGATTCTCAAATCCAGAAATCGTCCTGGCAACGTTCACGACTCCAAGGGTGCCGATGCGTTTCTACGGGAACTGATAGGCGAGCTACGGGGCCAGTTCGGTCGGTCCCGAAAGCTGGAATTCCGCACGGACGCCGCGTTTTTCAACGAAAAGATTCTCAAGAGGCTAGAGCGCTCCCGAAGCGAGTTCGCGATCAAGGCTCCGTTCTGGCCGTGGCTCGGCCTAAAGGAGGTCGTCGCTGGGCGCAAGCGATGGCACCGCGTGAGTGACGAAATCGACGGCTTCTCCATCAAACACTTCATCGAGCCCTGGAATATCACCGTCCGGATCGCGATCTATCGGAAGCGAGTTCGACATCGAACGGCGAAGAACTTCCAGCTCGACCTGTTTTCTCCAGACGACGGCTACTTCGAGTACTCAGCCGTCGCCACCAACAAATCGCTCACCATCCAACGCCTTTGGTACTTCGCTGCTGGGCGAGGCGGCCAAGAGAAAACCTTCGCCGAATTGCGCAGCCAGTTCGCTCTCGACGTCGTGCCCACTAAAAACTATGCCGCCAATAGCGCCTGGCAACAGTTGAACGTGCTCGCACACAACCTGTGTCGCAGCTTTCAGCTCGACACCATCGCTGAAACGAAAGGCATCTCTCGAAAGCGTACATGCACCCATCTGCTGCACACCATCCGCACCATCCGCTTCCGCATCATCAACAAAGCCGGCCGCCTCGTTCGCGTTAGTGGTCGAAACGCGCTCCGAATGGCCACAAACTCCTCCACTCAGACACTCTTTGAAAGAATCGAACTCGCGCTAGCGTCATGAATTATTGTTCGATTAGGGTTAACAGTGGTAATAGACCATCTCAGCGGCCGGGTCGTCTGGGCGGGAAAGGAGCGCAAGGCCAAGACGCTGCTGCGGTTTTTCCGCAAGCTCGGACCACAAAGAGCCGCGGAGCTCGAAGCGGTCAGCATGGACATGTGGGAGCCGTACATAACTGTCGTCGGCAAAAAGGCTCCTCAGGCACGGGTGATCTTTGACCGCTTCCACATCGTCAAGCATCTGAACGAGGCCGTGGATAAGACCCGGCGCGAGCTGGTGCGCGAGCTCAAAGGGACTGCCCGGCGCAACCTCAAGAACACCAAGTTTCCCCTTCTCAAGGCCAAACACAACCGCAGCGCGAAAGACAAACGGGTGCTCCGCGAGCAGGTGCGAGCTAATCGTCGCCTCTACCGCGCCATGCTTCTGCGCGACGACTTCATGGACCTCTACACCTACAAAACCGAGACATGGGCCAAGAAGTTTCTCCGAGGATGGCTGCGGCGCGCTATGAGCTCGAGGATAGAGCCCGTCAAACGCGCGGCGAAGATGATCCGCAGCCACTTCGATGGCGTCATCGCGTGGGTCACGTGGAGACTCAGCAACGGCCGACTCGAAGGAATGAACAACAAAATCCGGCTGCTGAGCCACCGCAGCTTTGGACTCCACTCTGCCGAAGCTCTCATCAGTCTCGTCTACCTAAACTGTGGCGGTCTCACCCTCAAGAGGATCCACTGAAATGGCAGGAGAGGCACTATTCCTATGCTTTCATGGAAAACCCCAACGATATATCTCTCGATCGGAGTAATCTCTCGGTAGAGTTTGGGTATTTCCTCAGCGACTTTCTGACACTGCAGGCCTGGACGGACTTCCAAAACATTCACGGGGGGATAGACTGGTCCCGCGACGTCAACCCTAGCCACGACGACTTCGAAGGAGTTTTTCTGAATCACGATCGAACCGCTGCAGCCGATTTCTGGCGAGTGGGCGGCGGAGTCTCGGTTCCGATGGGTGAAAGCGTCGAGCTCTACGGAAATGTCGCCGCGACGCTCTGGGGAGTGAACACCCATAACGCCATTACTGTGTCGTTTGGGATGTCATGGGGATTCGAAGTGTTCGGTGGTAGTGATCTCGGAGTGTGGGAACAACGAGATGACCCGGATGCCGACATGGATGATTGGTTGTTGGAAGATCTCGAAGGCGACGGGAACGACGGCGACGAAGACGGCAAGAATGAGAACAAAGACCCAAAAAAGAAGGACGGGAAGTCGTCCTAGGCGGTATATCTAGAAAGGGGGCTGGTATGAAAAAGCTGCTTCTACTTCTCGTTATCTTGGCAGGGATCGTCGTCGTGAGCGACACTTTGCTCCACGCCTGCGGCTCCAAGTTCCTCGTCAGTAGCAGAGGTGCCCGCTACCAACGCGTCCTCGCGAGCATCAAGCCGACCAACATACTCTTCTACTGGCAACAGGATGAAAAGACAAAAGAGGAGGATCGGTGGAATCCGGATGCCGAGAAGATGTTGGAAAAAATCGGCCACACGGTTGACGTGACCTACGATGCCGATGCCTTCCTGGGCGCTGCGAAAAATGGCGACTTCGACGTCCTGGTCATCCCGCTCGACGAAGCCAGAAAGCTCCAGAGCGAAATGGCATCCTTGTCTCCGGATTCCGCCGTCCTACCCATCCTCTACTTTCCCACACGAAGCGAGTACTCGCAGGCGCGACGAGAGTACGACGTCGTCATGAAGTTTCCTACAACGTCGCCCAAGTTTCTTGCGGCCATCGAGAAGGCGCGAAGGTCGGTTAGCCCATAGGCTACCCGACGGCGGAGCGTTCTCAACAAAGGTCGACCGTGTCCGGCGCACTCGACAAAGTCAATCGAAAATGGTTCGCTCCCACGCTCATTAGCGTAGGACTTCTCGTGGCAAGCGGAGGCTGCGAAGAATTTCCCGCTACCGCGGATGCGAACGGTGGGCAATGGTACCACGCGGCCCTCGCGACCGAGGAGGGCGACAAATTCCCCTTCTTCCTTCGGCTGCCTGACGATTGCGAAGTGGCGCCGCGACCATCCTCAATGGAGAGGAGCGAGTCAGCGCCGAGTGCCGCCGCAGCCCAGTCGGCTTCGTCGTCGACTTCCCCGTTTACGGAACGCAGGTCGAGGCCTGGTTCAAGCCGGATGGGACACTGATCGGGCACTGGTGCCGAGAACAGCCTACCGGGAGGGAGCCGATCTTGTCGCTCACGGCCCAGCCGGTATCCGAACCGGACCCGCGCACTCGCTTCCCCGCCGAGTCCACAGAGGCGGAAACCGACTTATCACACGCGGAAGTAGCCGGTAGTTGGCGGATGGAATTCGATTTGTTCGGCGTTGCCAAGGGCGTCTTCCTGCAGGAATCCTCTGGCGTTGTGACCGGATCCGTCGAGGTCCCTTCGGAGTACGGAGACATGCGGTTCCTTGCCGGCAACGTGCGTGGTACATGCCTGCGCCTATCGACCTTCGATGGGTAGCACGCGTTAGCGCTTGAGGGTGAGATAAAGCCCGATGGGACGATGGAAGGAGAGTTGGTCGATCACGATTCCCGGGATCCTTTTGTCGCCGAACGTGATAACGCTTTCGAAATGCCCGATCCGCTCGATCGCGTCGCGTTCACGCCCGATGAACGACGGCTCGAGCTCGAGCCTCTTCGACACTCGAAGTTTGACGGCAAGGGCGTGATCGTGCAGCTCTTCGGCACGTGGTGTCCCAACTGCAACGATCAGGCTCCGGCGCTCGTGGAGCTCTATCGAAACTACCGCGCGCAGGGTCTCGAGATCCTGGGGCTCGCGTACGAGTACGGAAACGACTTGGAGTACAAGCAGCGCCGTGTTCGGGAGTTCAAGAAAAAGCATGGAGTCGAGTGGGATATCGTGATCATCGACTCGACACTCGAAGAGCTCGCGTTCGAAGGACTCGCCGGGCTGGCCCCCATCGAAGGGGTCCCGGTCACGATCTTCTTGAACCGCGATCGCACGGTGCATGCCATCTACAGCGGCTTCTCCGGCCCCGCAACCGGGGAGACCCACCGAAAAGCGAAAGCTCAGTTCGAGAAGCTGACGGCCGAGATCCTCAACGAGCTCTGATTTACACCGTAGTTCATTGGTTTTCAATTTCTGTTTCGTAGTACATCGGGCTCTAGGTGCCACTCGAGGTTGTTGGGTGGTGTGACCGCGAGCTCCTCAGGTTGGGTGATCTCCCTCAGCTGCGGGGTGAAATCATAGGGGACGGGAAAAGGCCGCGTCGTACCGCCTCGATTCACATATTCCCAAACGATCTCGCCGTCGGGCTTCACTTGAAAGAGCCTCCCCGTGTTGTCCTCGACGATGAACGTATTGCCGTTTTTAAGCCTCCGCTGGGTTCCCATAGTCTTGCTGAAAAACTTTAGATTGGCATAGCCTTCCGTTTCGTACTTCCAGACGATCTCCTTCGTAGTCGGGTCGAACTCGATGATGAACGTCTGTCCGTTGTGGCTCCGGTGCTTGGGAAAAAGGCCGTTGTCGAACAAAATGATGTTGCCCTCCCCGGGCAGCCCTTTTTCGATCATCTCGGGCTCGTGACAGTGCGACAATCCGCCTTTGAGTCATGCGTCCACTTCCAGACGATTTTCTTAGTCTCCCGGTCGACGATGAAGAGCATGTCGATATTTCGGGGATTGATGAGGATATTGCCCGGGCGACGACAACGGCTCGCGTCGATCGCTGGCGGAGCATCGATGGATGGTGTACGCCATCGACTTCGATTCGGGAGAAGTTGTCTGGGAGCGTGAGCTCTACAGCGCGCCGCCCCCGATCGAAAAACACCTCAAGAACAGCTTCGCGTCGGAAACGCCGGTCACCGATGGCGAGCGCGTCTATGTGTATCTCGGCAGCATCGGACTCGTCAGCGCGCTAACGATGAGTGGGGAGATCGTCTGGACCAAGAAAATTGGCGCGTTCAATACCACGCAGGGATTCGGCATGGCCGCTTCGCCCGTCCTCCACAACGATCGCCTGTACATCGTCAACGACAACACGACCGAGTCCTTCATGGTGGTCTTCGACAAGGCGACGGGCGAAGAGATTTGGAGAGTCCCGCGTGCCGAGGGCGGGCGGAACTGGTCCACACCCTTCATCTGGGAGAACGATGGCCGCGCGGAGATCGTGACCGCGGGCACCGGGGGCGTCCGCGCTTACGACCTCGAGGGAGACCTGCTGTGGGATCTCAAAGGGATGTCGGGGCTCACCATACCGTCACCGTTCGCCAAACACGGGCTGCTCTACATCAGCTCGGGTTATCCGGGCGGCGGCATACGCCCGGTTTACGCCATCCGCCCCGGCGCATCGGGCGACATCTCTCTATGGCCCGACGTCGAGAATTTCGCGGCTCGCTTCCCGGGGCCGAAAAACACGTCCGACGATATCGCCTGGTCCTACCCGCTACTCGGTACCTACAATACTTCCGCGCTCGTCTACGGCGATTACTATTACACGCTACTCGATCGCGGCTTTTTTCTCTGCCACGACGCGAAGACCGGCGAGGAGATATATGGCCGCAAGCGCCTCGAGATTGGAAACGGTTTCACAGCGTCGCCCTGGGCGTATAACGGGAAGATTTTCTTGCTGAGCGAGGACGGCGACACCTATGTCGTGCAGGCGGGGCCCGAGTTCAAGGTGCTCGGCAAGAACTCTCTCGATGAAATGTCGCTGGCAACGCCCGCCGTGGTCCGCGGAAGCGTGATCCTCCGAACGCAATCGAAGCTCTATCGGATCGCCAACCCCGAAAAGCCCGAGAAGGATGAGCAGTCATGACGTCGCCACTCGTCACCGTGGGAGCGTGGATCAGCCTCGTCGCCGCGGCCAGCGCCTCCGCTCAGACCATGCACTTCGACCCGATCGGCTCGATTCCCGGGCCCGCGGATCTGGTCAGGGTGCAGGGCGACCACGCGTTCGTCGTCGCCGGCACGTCTTTCACGGTTTACGATATCTCGAATCCCGAGACGCCGAAACGCCAGGGCACCTAAACATTTCCCGAAGAAATCTGGGGCTTCCGCCTATCCAACTCCCGTGCCTATGTCGGCGCTAACTTCTTCGGCCTTGGCATCCTCGACATGTCGAACGCCGACGAGCCGACGCTCATCGGCTCCTTCAAGTCACTCGGTCAGACGAAGATCGGCGATGTCTTCGAGAATAAGGTCGTGTTCATCGACCATATGGAAGGCCTCGTCATGCTCGATGTAACCAACGAGGCCGAGCCCGTTGCCGCGGGCTCGTTCTTTCTCGACGACTATACGCGCGGCGTGACCGTGTCCGGCTCGTTCGCCTATGCCCTCGACTCGCCTTCCGGCCTCTATGTTTTCGATTTGACTCAGCCGGGCCCGTTAGAGCCCGTGGGCGTCCTACATACACCCAATGCACCTCGTTCCATGGAGGTGTCCGAGGGGTCCGATGCCAGTGGTCCGAAGCTCCTATGCGGGGCCGGTCGCGGGAACCTTCAAGTGTACGACGTCTCCGATCCAACGACGCCCGTCAAAGCAGCGACCTTTGCGACGCCGGGGCGTGCCGAGCACGTCGCGCTCGAGGGCAACTTGGCCTATGTCGCGGATGGCGAGGCGGGGATTCAAGTCGTGGATTTGACACTTGAACTCGTGGCATACGTGTTTCTAAACTAGCGCCTAATCAATTTTTCACACACGCGCAGAAACTCATCAACGAAACCAACGACATCAGCCTGGATAGTATCGTCAGAGCCGCCGGCGAGAAACTCCGCCACGCGCATAGGTCCTAGTCCATCGTGCGACGTGAAATCACGGCGAAGGATCTCGATGGCTTCGATCGTGGCGGGATCCGTCCTCAGTGGAACGAGGTGTTCGACGATATCGCTTACGCTCGCTCCATAGTTTCTCAATACATAGACGAGATCGTAAGCGTCTTTGTTCTCACCGCGGAGGTCAAACGCTAGCACCTTGAGAACGACGTAGGCACCGGGGCCGCAGGTCCAAATCTCCCGCGTTGCTCGCTCGCCCATGATAGTCCGACCAGAAAGCGTGATCTTCTGGCGGTCACGGAATGCTAGATGGAGGCCAGGCGCTATGACTGCGGCGAAATCCGGCTCGATATCGCGGAGCTTTCCGCCTGTATCGTCGGGCAGGCTGGGCTGGATGAGGAAGTCGACCGTCACCTTCTCGCTGTTCTCGATCTTCCACCGCTGGCGGGTCGGGTTCCCCTGCTCGTTGACGTCCGCGCGGAACCCGGCGCGGCGCAATCGCTCCGTGAGCGTCCGATAGCGCCCTTCATCGAGCACCGCCAGAGTTAGTCCGATGTCAAGATCCATCGTACCGACATGAGGATCGGCGCCGACAGGCAGCTCGTCTTGAGCGATTAGCAGCGAGAGCACGAGTCCACCGATGATCACTACGTCGTCCGAGAGATCCCCGAGTTTGGTTGCGACATACAAACGAGCTCGAGGTGCTCAACACGATAGCCGGCCGCCGTCGTCGATTTGTCAGGCACCCGGCCCCCAGCTCAAATTACGCTCTCGAAGCTCGGTCGCGGCCTCAGCCGCGCGCTCGGGGTGTGCGCCAAGATCAAGGTAGATCTGGACGGGGTGAACGCAGCGGACACCGGCCTGTTGCGACGCGCCGTGGAACACGCCGTCATCGTTGGGCACGACGAGCCACACATTCGCACCTCGTCCTTCCTCGCGGAAGGACAGTCTATCGAGCAAAGCCGCCGAGGGTTGCTCGCGCGTGTAGAACGTCACAAGGCGAAAGCCGGCGAAACGGTTTATGAGCCAAGCGGCCCCGAGTCCAGAGGCGGCATGGTCCACTTCGCTCTCTCTCAGAGTCTCGGCGAGTCCCCCGAGAAGAGCACGGCGCTTGTGACGCCGCCTCTCGGCCAGCTCCGGATTGCGGCAAGCGACCAGCCTCTCGTTGGGGAAATCCGGGTGCGTCACCTCAAACAGATTCCGCTCGTCGAATAGCCCCATCTGGAGCACCCCATCGTTGATGAGCTTGCGAATCGGTTCGGGACGCAGAGCGGTAATCCAGTCGACACCGTCCATCTCCCGCAACTCGTCGATCTGGGTCTGGGTGATCATTCCGCGGTCGCCCACCATCACAAACTGCTCGATGCCGAAGCGCTCTTGCACCTTTTCTACCTGAGGCAACAGCGTTTTGGGATCGCCCGTGTTGCCCTCAAAGACCGATACCGACACGGGGATGCCGCGTTCGTTGGTCAGCAGACCGTAGTTGATCTGCAGCTTGCCTTTCTTGCCGTCACGGTCGTATCCGAGG
Organism: Candidatus Marinacidobacterales bacterium; assembly: GCA_965197495.1. GTDB lineage: Bacteria > Acidobacteriota > Vicinamibacteria > Marinacidobacterales > SMYC01 > SMYC01. The sequence goes on along the minus strand of OZ240210.1, from coordinate 4,725,058 downwards.
CGGGCGATCGGACAACTCACACCCTCGAAGTAGCTTGAGGTTAGGTCATAGAGCGCCAGGCCGTCATTTTGGAGATGGCGCGCCGCGAGTTTTTTTTCGATGACCTCCTGGCGTTTGAGAACCCAGTCCATGGCGGCATAGAGATCGTCTTCGCGGGCATCGCTCACCCCCAGGATTTCGGGCAGTGTGGTTGTGTGCCACCACAGGCTAGTCGCCAGCTTCGACTGCGGTTCGAGGATCCGGGCGACTACCATGGCCACGACCAAATCCCGCTCTGGTGAGTGTCGAGAACCAACGAGCTTTTCGAAACCGAGCTGTCTCATGGCGCTGAGCACCGCGTCGACGTGGCCATGGTGCCGGGCTACCTCGATGAACGTCGCGAACGTTGCCTGAGTCACGTCTTCAGCGCGCTCAGGGCTCAGGCCTGCGCCGCGTGCAGCGCGCAAAATCTGGCCCAGATAGGCGTGTATGACGGCTTCAAGTGTTTCGCGGTCGCCGGCCCGAACGCGCGCCACGAAATCTCCGCCCTCCATCTGGGGCACCGATCTTCGGAGACCTCTTGAAACGTCAACGCTCACCTTTCCAGTCCAACGTGTAAGAAATCGACGCCACGTCGCACTCACTCCTCGAGACGGCAAAGAACTGCTAGCCGTCAGGTAACGTCCTGATCCTAGATCCTAGGGCTGGGACCAGGGGACTGACAAATGCATGACAATGGAGGTCTTGAAATGAATACAAAAAACGTGAAGCTCGGAGTTTACAGTGGACTTACAGGCGGCGTCGTGTTCGGCGTCATGATGGGGATGATGGGAATGTTGCCCATGATCGGAAAGATGGCCGGCTACCCGTCCGCTGCATTCGGATTTCTAGTGCACATGGGGATCAGCGCCGTGATCGGTGGGACCTTTGGATTCGTTTTTGGTAGCTGGATTCGTAGCTTCAAAGGCGGTCTGGGCTATGGCCTGGCGTCGGCGGAGCCTGGTGGCTACTGGGGCCACTGACCCTCATGCCCCTCTTCATGGGGATGGGCCTGGGCGTCAATTGGAGCTTCGCGGCCGCGAGCAACATGTTGCCAAGCCTCATGGGTCACCTGGTCTTCGGTGCCATCTTGGGCGGCAGCTACGGGTGGCTCTCGAGCCCGGCATGCTCCTCGGTACGACTGGCAGCCGAAACGCACTGACCTGAGTAGCATCGGCCCCCTGGACAGCGTCGAGGGGGTCGACTTCCCCCTCAAGTTTTGCAGAGAAAAAACATGATTGAAACCGAGGGCAAATCGACGCGACTTCGTTGTTCGGAAATCTCAGGCGGCATTGGCAATACGGATCGCGCTGGCCGATGTGATGGGCCACGGAGAGGCAGTGAGCACGATGAGCCAGTGGATATACACCGCGCTCGCGGAGAGAATGGACAGCATCCATAGCAACGACATACTGGCCGATCTCAACCGTCTTGCCAACGAACGTGGTCATGAAGCCACCACCACCGCGGTGGTGCTCAGCTTCCGGGTCGACGACTCCGATCTGTACCTATCGTATGCGGGGCACCCGCCGGTGTGGATTCGCCGGCACAGGGGGGCGTCTGGCAGCCGCTTGTACAAAAGCCACAAGCGGAGCCAAAGAACCTACCACTGGGTATGTTCCCTGATACTACATACAGCCAGGAGCAGCTTCGCCTCGATTCGGGCGACCGATTGTTCTTGTACACCGACGGCCTCATCGATGCGTCGAGCCCCGACGGCCAGCCTTTCGGGGCCGATCGGCTTCAAGTCGTTCTGGAAGAGGCGGGTGGCGAGAGCCTGCTCCACCTCAAACGGGAGGTTCTCGCGGTCGTGCGCTCGCATACGGGCGGCTCCCTCGGTTTTGATTAATTGTCGCCGATCATTTCCATCACTCCGCGGCGAGCTCCTCGATACGCAACAACCGGCCCGCGCGCATGACGTGGGTGATGCTGCGAAGATGCCGGATGTCTTCGAGCGGGTTTTCGGCGAGCACGATCAAATCGGCGATCTTGCTCGACGCGACCACGCCGATATCCTCTCGTCCCATGGCCCGCGCGCCGTTTCTCGTCGCCATGACGATGAGCTCGTTCGACTCGATGCCCGCGGCGTGCATCGCTTCCATCTCGACATAGACCGACGGGCCGTGGAACGTCCCGGGATTGCCCGCGTCGGTGCCCATCGCGATCGGAATGCCAGCGCGGTGGACGCGCCGCAGGTTCTCGATTTTCCGCTCGTAGGATTCCGCGAGACGCTCGCGGTAAGCGGCGAAGTCGCGCTCGAACGCCAGTACCTCCGGATGGTCCACGAGGCTCAGGCTTTCGAGGACGCGTCGCCGTGTTGCGGTGTCGATACATCCATTCGGGTCGTCGAGACTCGGCGTGGCAACGCCCTTGACCGCCTCGAACATGTTTAGGTAGCCGTCGCTGACGATAAGGGTCGGCGTGTAGATCGTTCCCGCCTCTTTCGCCGGCGTCAGAAACTCGTCATCCACGAGTTGATCGTCGACGCCGTGGACGAGGAGATGCGCGCCTTCACGCAACACGACTTTCGCCTCTCGCAAGCTCGTCGCGTGGACGATCAGCGGAAGGTTCTGGCGCCGCGCCTCGTCCGCGACCGCGATCACACGCCCATCGATGTCCTCGCGCTCGCCTTCGAACACGCGAAGAAACCAGACCTTGATGGCGTCGGTCGCCCGCGACGCCATGTAGCGCACGGCGGCGCGTCCCGCCTCTTCGTCCGACAACAAGATCATCTCCTGCTCGCCGGGCAGATTCAGCTTGGCCCGTGGCGCATGCGTGATCAGTGGGCCCGCGGCGGCCACGTGCGGCGACATCGGATCGTGCTCGGCCGGAGCGCGCAGCTCCCACGACCAAGGAAAGCCGCCGACATCGAAGACGCTGGTCACGCCCGAGCACAAATACGTGCGGTAGTAGCGGCCCGGGTTCGACTTGAGCTGCGCTTGGGCGACGTCGAACGGATGCAGATCGCGAAGGTCCAACGTGTCGGGCCGTCCCTCGAACCAGCCCGTCTGAGCGAAGTGCACGTGCGCATCGACGAGCCCGGGAAGCACCCAAGAGCCCGACGGCAGTTCGACGACTAGAGCACCCTCGGGAGCGGCGCATTCGTCGCGGGTGCCCGCGCAGACGATCTGCTCACCCCGCACGACGATGCGCGCGTCCGGAACCGGGGCCGCCCCCGTTCCATCGAAGAGCGTCGCGCCCTCGAGAACAAGAGGCGCGTCTTCTGTCTCGGCCGGAGCTCCGACGGCTACGATACAGACAACGAGAAGAGTTACCGATGGCTTCATGGACTTCCCTTTCCTCTCAAAGATCGACCTCGAATGTGATACCGCGTTCTGTCGCATAGTCGACGACTTGGGTCGGGTTCGGGTCGACGTTCAAGATGACGAAGCTCGCTCCCGGCGGGGAGAGAATGTAGCGATCGAGCGAGTGCCACGTGCCGGTCTTGTACACAAAACCTTGCGTCCCGTCGATCAAGAACGCATGCACGTCTTCGGGCTCGGGGATGGCTTTCGGGTCGTTGGCGTCCGTGGGGGCCGCGACGGCGACGACCGCGAGCGAGCCCGAAAGCGGTACGAAGGTCTGCGTGACGTTGAAATGCCTCTCGAGCTCCGTGAACGTGCGGCCTTGGTAGGGCTGCCAGATGACGTCGAGCGTCGGCCGGCCGTCGATCGCAAACGGCGCCGGGAAAAACTCGCGTTGCTCCGCCGGCATCGACTTCGCCTCCATGACTTCCCCGAACGGACGGAACGACTCCGCCGTCATAACTTCGACTTTGAGCTTGTGTACTTTTGTCACGGCATCTCCCGTCAGCCCGTCAGAACGGCCCGAGCGCAATGGATTGCGCGATGACCACCCCGATGACTGCTGTCGCCAACACGATCCAGAAGAACGGCCAGTAGAATTTCAGCCACGTCGTGAAGCTCACGCGGCCGATCGCGAGCGTCGCTACGAAGTAGCCGGACGTGGGGAAAAGAATATTGGTGATGCCGTCGCCCCAATGGGTCGCGAGCACGACCACTTGACGCGTCAGCCCGACAAGATCCGCCATCGGGATGAGAATCGGAAGCGTGATCAAACACTGACCGCTCCCGGAAGGCACGAGAAAGTTGAAGACGGTCTGTGTGAGCAGAATCCCAACCGCCGTAAACGCTTGTGGCAGCGCGTCGACGAGGCTCGCGATGTGGAACACGAAGGTGTCGAGAATGTTTCCTTCGACCATGATGACCGAGACGCCGCGCGCCACCCCGACAATGAGCGCTCCCACGAGCATCTCCCTGAACGCGCTGTTGAAGTTGCGGCAGATGTCGTTGACCGCGTGCCCCGCGACCACGGACGTGACCACCGCCATGGCGACGAAAAGGCCCGAGATCTCGTTAAAGCCCAGGCCGAGCTGGAGGATCGCGACGACGATGGCGACGAACATGATGAGCGCAGCAAGCGCGGCAAAGCTCTGCCGCTCGGTGAATTTCTCCGCCGTCTCTCCCTCCGCGGCGAGCTCCGTCCGGAGCGCCTCATCCACCACGGCGTTGAAGCCCGACTCGGGATGCGCGTGCACTTTTCTCGCATAGCGCATCACGAAAGCGATAGAGAAGAGCTGGATCACAAGAAAGGACAAGGCGCGATACCAGGCGCCCGAGAACATCGGGAGCTCCGCCAGAATGTGTCCAATGCCAATCGTGGCGGGCGCGGTGATCCCGAACGCATAGCCGAGCGTCGACGAGAGCAGCACCATCCCCGCCGCGGTCACAGAGTCATAGCCGAGCCGAAGCATGAGCGGGAGCACGATTGGCAGGTAAGCGATGCCGAGCTCCGGAGTCCCGATGAATGCCGCGATCAGCCCAAAGACGCCCATGAGCGCCGGGATTAAAAGCTCGACCCGGCCGCGCATCAAGGTCATCAGACGTCGTATGCCCAAATCGATGACGCCCGTGCGGCGTAGAACGCCGACCGAGCCGCCGACGAGAAGCGTCAAGAACACGACGCTCGAAGCGTCGCTGAGACCGACCGGGATCGCCGTCACGATGTCCATGAACCCGACGGGCGTCTGCTCGATGACGTGGTACGAGCCTGCAACAACACTCTCACGGCCGTTCGGCAACACGCTGCGCTCGTATTCGCCCGCGGGCACGATCCACGTCAGAGCCGCGACAACGAGGATAAAGCCGAACAGCACGACATAAATGTCGGGAAGCTCGAAGCGCGCCCGCCCCACCGTCACGCGGTCCCCCGTGCGTAGCGCCGAACGACGAAGGCATAGAGCGCCACGTTCGCGACCAGAACGAACGCGGCCAGCACGAACTGCACGTTACGCGTCAACGCCTCCGGATAAATGACAGGCAACAAATAGTGCTCGACGAAGCTCGTCTCGTAACCGCGCTCCCCCGCCCGGCGACGGAGCCAATTTTCGAGCGGTGTCAATGGGCAGGTCCAGCCGCCGAGCTCGATGAGAACACCCCACACCGCCGCAGGTATATGCGCCCACACGAGGCGGGGCCAGCGGGCCACGAGTAGCCCGCCCAGTACGATAAAAAAGATGAAGGCGAGGTGGATCGCCAGCGTGAGGTCAGCAAGCGCGGATGTGATCAACGCGCGTACACCACCTCGTCGCCCACGATGGTCGTGAGCACGCGGATGTCCCGAATGTGCTCGGGGGCGACGCTCAGCGGGTTCTCCTCGAGCACGACGAAATCCGCGAGCTTCCCGACTTCGATCGATCCTTTCAAATGCTCTTCGTGGTTTTGCCACGCTGCGTCGATCGTCACCGCGCGCAGCGCTTCGCGCGGCGTGATGCGTTGCTCCGGGCCGAGCACTTTCCCAGACGTCGTGATCCGGTTGACGGCGTCCCAGACGAGCTGGAGCGGTTTGACCGGTGTGACGGGCGTGTCGTCGTGCACAGTGAAACGGATGCCCCGATCGACCGCAGATTTCAGAGGGCTCAAGCGCGCCGCGCGGTCCGGGCCCATGAAGATGTCCCGGTGGCGATCGCCCCAGTAGTAGGCGTGGCCGACGAAAAAGGATGGGCTGATGCCGAGCTCTTTGATCTCGTCGAGCTGATCCTCGCGGGCCATTTGGCAATGCTCGATTCGGTGGCGCGCATCTTCGCGAGGAAAATCCTTTTGCGCTTCGCGATAGGCGTAGAGGATGTCGTCGATGGCCGCATCGCCGTTGCCGTGGATCGCGATTTGATAGCCCGCGCGGTGGAGCGACTTCACCATCTCGACGAGCTCCTCCCGGTCTCGGCGCGGGTAGCCGCGGTAGCTCGCATCGTCCCTTAAAGGCATAAACGGCACGTGATAAGGCTCGACGAGATAGCCCGTATAGCCTTGAATGGATCCGTCCTGCACGAGCTTCACCGCACCGAGCTTCAAGCGCTCGTCGCCGAAGCCGCTCACGAGGCCGTCCGCTTCACCGGGCGAGAGGTCTTCGAGCGAGCCCTTCCGCCCCATGATCACGACCCGCAACGAGAGCAAGTCGTCGCGGCGAGCATATTGGAGGTCGAGAAAGCTGTTCTTGGTCCCGCCGGCAATGACGGTCGTCGTTACACCTTCCTCGACGTAATCCTCCACCGACCAACGGATGGCTTCCAAGCGATCCTTTGCACTGAGCGAAGGGGTGAGCCGTGTCACGAGCGACGAGCTTTCTTCGAAGACGCCGTTGGGCTCCCCCGTCTCCGGATCCTTGCGGATGACGCCGCCGGGAGGCTCGGGCGTGTCGCGGGTGATGCCCGCCATTTCGAGTGCGAGGCTGTTGGCGACCCCGAGATGTCCCGAGATGTGCGTGATGAAGATTGGATGATCCGTCGAAGCCCGGCCGAGATCGGCGCGCGTCGGGTGGCGCTTCTCCTCTATTAAGGTATCGTCGTAGCCGCGTCCCCGGACCCAATCGCCATTCGGCATGTCGGCCGCTTTCGCCGCGAGGGCTTCGACGAGCTCGTCCATCGTCTCGATCACCCCGATGGGCGGGCTATTCAAGTCCACGTTGAAGAGTGCCACGCGGCCCGAGCCCGGAAAGTGGTCGTGCGCCGCGTAGAAGCCGGGAAGGAGCACGGTGCCTTCGAGATCGACTCGTTTCGTTTCGGGCCCTGCCATCGCCTCGATGGTCGCGTTGTCGCCCACGGCGACGATCTTGCCGTCGTGCACGGCGACCGCTCGAGCCTCGGTCGCGGCCGCGTCCATCGTCACGACTGTGGCGTTCAAATAGACGGTGTCCGGGTTCAGAAGAGCCAGCAGCAGAGCCCATATACTCATACGCGCTACCCTTCGAGGTGTTTGTAGCGGTCCAAGTGGCGGACGGGCTTGCTGAGCGCGTCCCGCCGGAACGGTTCCGCGAGGACATTCTCCCCGCCTTCGATCACGGCTTCGATGACGCAAGCCCTCTCCGAAGCCACCGCTTCCTTCACAGCGTCTTGAACTTCCTGATAATCCTCGACGCGGATCCCTTTCGCACCCATGTCTTCAGCGAGCCGGGCATAGTTGGGACTCTTCGAAAGGTTGGTGCCGACGAAGCGGTTGTCGTAGTAGTCGATCTGGTTCTTCTTTTCGGCACCCCATTCGTAATTCTGAAAGATGACGGCGATGACAGGGATGTCTTCGCGGACCGCGGTCATGACTTCGGAGAGACCGCTGATCCCCCACGCGCCGTCGCCTTGAAGTGCGAACACTGGACGCCCCGGTGCGCCGATTTTCGCGCCGAGCGCGGCGCCATAGGCGAAGCCGCAATTGCCCCAGGAAAGCGCGGGGAAATACTGCCTCGGACCGCTGAACTTCAAATAGGCGTTCGACATCGAGCAGTTATTACCGACATCGGTCGTGACGATGGCGGCTTTCGGGATCGCGGCCGTGAGCTCGCGTAGAAAACGCCGCGGGTGCATGAGCTTCGCCGTCGACGACGACTTCGACTCGAGCTCTTCGTCCCACGCACGCCGCGCGGCTTCGACTTCGTCCATGCGCTCGCGATTCGGCACGAGCTCCCACCCGCTTTTGAGGGATGAAAGGAGCTCGGCCGTGAACGCGCGCGCATCGGCGAGCACCGCCATCTCGACACGTTGCGTCAAGCCGAGCACCTTCGGATCGATGTCGACTTGGATGACCTTCGCGTCCTTGGGCCAATACTCGATGTCGTATTGCGGCAGTGTCCCGAAAGGGCCGAGCCGGCTGCCGAGCGCGAGCACGACGTCGGCCTTCGCGATCGTGCGCATGGCGGCTTTCGAGCCGCAATAGCCAATCGGCCCGACGGCGATCGGGTGGTCCACGGGGAACGAGTCGTTGTGCAAATAACTATTGACGACCGGCGCCGACAGATGCTCCGCGAGAGCACGGGTTTCGTCGACCGCGTTTCCCATCGAAACACCGCCGCCCGCGAGAATGACCGGATAGCGCGCCTTCGCTAGAAGTGCCGACGCTTCTTCGATTTGCTCCCTCGGGCCCGCGCCGCGCGAGAGATCGGGCGTTTTATAGATCTCGTCTTCACACGACCCGTAGAAATAGTCCCGCGGAATGTTGAGCTGGGTCGGACCGCTCTCGGCCTTCGCCATGTAGAAGCAGCGCCGTGCGAGCTCGGCCATCCGGTCGGGCCGGTTCAGGCGTACTTGATACTTCACGCTCTTCTCGAACATCGACATTTGGTCGAGCTCTTGAAAGCCGCCTTTGCCGATCCCGCCCGAGCCTGTCTCGGGCGTCAGCGCGACGACCGGCGAGTGCGCCCAAAGGGCCGCGGTGATCGCGGAGACGAGGTTGGCGATCCCAGGCCCGTTCTGAGCAATGCACGTCTGCGGGCGGCCAGTGACGCGCGCCAGGCCGTCTGCAGCATGCGCCGCCGCCTGCTCGTGAGCGACAGAGATGAAGCGGATGCCCGCATCGGGAAACAAATCGAGCGCGTCCATGAACGCCGAGCCGACGAGCCCAAAACAGATCTCGACGCCTTCGGCGCGCATGGTTTCCACGAGAGCTTCGCTTGGCGTCATGTGGAGCTTTGCCATTCGTTTTCTCCTTTTACTGCTTAATGCTCGCGCGCTCGCCCGGCGTGTCGTCGGCCCACTCGGGCCGGGCTCGCTCCGCTCGCATGGGCACCAACGATTATATTCGCCATCCTATTGCTCCGTGCTCGCGCTGCGAAGGTACTGCGCGACCACTGTGCTAGAGTTCATCGCACGTTTGAGGTGGTCCCGTCAAGCCGGACATGCATGAACAACGCGTAGAGCTCAAGAAATCGCTTCGCCCGCTGCACGTCGCCTCCTTGGCACTCGGGTGCATCATCGGCTGGGGCTGTTTCGTTCTAGCCGGAGACTTCCTCGCACGCGCGGGACCGCTCGGCGCGACGATCGGACTTCTCGCGGGCGCGGCCTTGATGCTACTCATCGTCGAAAGCTATGCCCCGCTCGTCGAGCGATTCCCCGTCGCCGGCGCCGAGTTCGCACACGCCTACTACGCCGCCGGGCGCTACCACGCCTACCTCTGCGGCTGGTTCCTGACGCTCGGCTACCTCTCGATCATCCCGCTGAACGCGACGGCGCTCGCGCTCCTCGGGAAATTCCTCGCCCCCGAGCTCTTCGCCCGCGGCCTTCTCTATAGCGTCGCGGGATGGAACGTCTATCTCGGAGAAGTGCTCCTGGCGTCAACCGCGATCCTCCTCGTTGGTTACTTCAACTACCGGAGTGTCCGAAGCGTCGGCGTCTTCCAGCTCGTACTCACGAGCGTCCTCGTTGGCACGGTTCTTCTCATCGCCATCGGCACTTTCCTTTCACCGGAAAGCGCCGCCTTGAACTTTCGGCCTTTGTTCACGTCCGAGCGCACTCCGGTAGCCGGTATCCTCGCGATGGTGGCGGTCGCGCCATGGCTCTACGTCGGGTTCGATACGCTGCCGCAAGCCGCCGAAGAACTCTCCTTCTCGCACAAACAAACGCGGCGCCTCATGGTGGTCTCGATTCTCGCGGGCGCGGCGATGTACGTCACGGTACTGCTGTGCACCGCGGCAGTCGGACCGTGGCAAGAGCTCGTCGGGGAAGGCTCACCGTGGTTGACGGGCGCCACCGTGCGACGAACGCTCGGCCCGATCGGACTCACCATTCTCGGCCTCGCGGTCGGAGCGGGTATCTTCACCGGGATCAACGGCTTCTACCTAGCAAGCAGCCGGCTCCTGCTCAGCATGGGCCGTGCGAAACTGCTTCCCGAGTCGTTCGGCCGCATCCACCCCGAGCACGGGACCCCGCACGTGGCGATAGCCTTTGCTTGCGTCGTGTCGCTCCTCGCTCCCTGGTTCGGACGCCAAGCGCTTCTCTGGGTCGTCGACATGTCGGCCCTCGGCACGGCGTTCGGCTACGCTTACACTTGTTTCGCGGCCTACGTTCTCTTGAAGAGCCGCGGGAAAGGAACGTCTCTCGCCCTAGCAGGGACGCTCGCGTCGCTCGGATTCGTTGTGCTGCTCACTGTGCTGGGCATGCCGGCGTTCATGTCCCGTCCGTCCTGGATCGCGCTCGCTGGATGGATCCCCTCTGTGCCAACATCGCTGAGACACTTCGCCCCTTGAAATTAGTGTAGAGGGCGGAGGAGGATCAATGCATGAGTATGTTGATTGAGAGAGAGACCTCGGCGGGATCGGAGGGAGCCCGTAGGGCGACTGGAGATCCCGCCGGCCGCGATGCGGCGGGGGTCCCGGATCCCGAAGTGAGCGAGCAAGCGAAGCGTCGACGCTTTACCGCGGAGTACAAGCTGCGGATAGTGCGTGAGGCCGATGCCTGCAAGGGTGACGGTGACGTTGCTGCTCTTCTGCGTCGAGAGGGCCTGTACTCGTCGCATTTATCGAGTTGGCGCCGCCAACGTGACGAGGTCGCCAAAGCGGGGTTGGCGTCGAGAAAGCGAGGCCGGAAGGCAAAGGCCGAGGATCCACGGGTCAAGGAGCTCGAGCGCGAGAACGCCCGGCTCCAACGTCGCCTGGCTCGGGTGGAGACAATGTTGGAGACCCAAAAAAAAACCTCCGAATTACTGGGGGTCCCCCTGAATCCACTCGACAGCTACGAGAACGACTGATGGTGGCGGCCGAGGAGCTGGCGGGGCAGATTGGGCAGACGACGGAAGCCTGCGAGGCTCTGGGTGTGGCTCGTTCCACGCTGTATCGCAGGCGCCAGGTGACGCCCGAACCGAAGCGGCGTCCTCGGCCGCACCGAGCCCTCGACGAGACTGAGCGCGAGGAAGTCCTCGGGGCCTTGCACTGTGAGCGGTTCGTCGACAAGGCGCCCGCCCAGGTGTGGGCCACGCTTCTGGACGAGGGAACCTACCTCTGCTCGATTCGCACGATGTATCGGATTTTGGAGGAGCACGGCGAGGTCCGAGAGCGCCGGAACCAACGGCGCCATCCGAACTACACGAAGCCGGAGCTGCTGGCCGAAGCGCCCAACCAGGTTTGGTCGTGGGATATTACGAAGCTTCGTGGCCCCGTCAAGTGGACCTACTACTACCTCTACGTCATCCTCGACATCTTCTCCCGCTACGTGGTTGGCTGGATGCTGGCTCACCGAGAAAGTGCGGCGCTCGCGCAACGCCTCATCGCCGAGAGCTGTCGCAAGCAGGACATTGAACCCGACCAGCTCACCCTTCACGCGGACCGTGGCAGCTCGATGAGAAGCAAGCCCGTGGCTCTGCTCCTGGCTGACCTCGGAGTTACCAAGACCCACTCCAGACCTTACGTCTCGAACGACAATCCCTACTCCGAGTCCCAGTTCAAGACGATGAAGTACTGCCCTCAGTTTCCGAGCCGTTTTGGTTCCGCCGAAGACGGCCGGCTGTTCTGCGGCGGTTTCTTCGACTACTACAACTACGAGCACCGGCACTCAGGAATCGGCTTCATGACGCCGGCCGACGTTCACTATGGTCGCGCCGAACAGCTCACCACCGCTCGGCGCCAGATCCTTCTCGAAGCTCATCGGACTCATCCCGAACGCTTCGTTCGCGAAACGCCACAACCTCCCGTTTTGCCTCCTCAGGCTTGGATCAACCCGCCGACGGAGAAAACGACGCTCCTGAATGCCGCACAAGCCACTCTCGCGGCGGCGTCCATACCTGGGGTACCCCCTTTTTCTGCTCCACGAAACGAGATCTCGATCGATGCAGATGTGGACCGCACCGGCGCCACGAGCCTCCCGACGCTAATCGAGGCTCACTAAATGCAGCTCGCGAGTGTCTCAAAGTTGTTGACACGTACCGGCCGTGGCACTTTCCACGGTTTTGGATCGATGGGTTTGTTGGAAACATCCACCTCGACGCAGCATCGAAAATCCTGTTCTTGTCCACATAGAAACCATCTCCCGGTCAATCGAGATGCGCGTCTTCGGTGACTCGCGCGTGCCCGACGTAAAAGCGATGTTGGCGCCGTTCGGGGATCAGCTGGAGACGAAGACAGGAACGCGTCCGTAACCTTACGACGCTCTCCTCCATCCGCCGATGCAACAGGACCCGACTGAGCCGACCAAAACAAGAGTGGTTTTAGTTGCGTCATAGCCCTCACCTGATCACGGTTTGGGGATGCGGACGGTCTTGCTGATCATGAGAGCGCCCGAGAGGGCGTAGAGCAGAACGAGAGGATGGAGCTCACCGCCGGCGACGGTCCACACGCCGCCCGGAAAATCGTCGCCGACCATAGATACAGCGAAGCGTTTCATCGTCGCCGAGTGGTGATATCACGGCAATGTCGTCGACCGACGTTCTACCGTCGACCCGAGACAGCACGAATCCTTCCGAAGCCGTCAGGGTGACGTTCTTCTCGTCGGCTGCCACTCCCTCGACGTGATGGAGGATCCGGTCGGTGTTACCAACGGCGTGTCGTATCGTCGACTCCGTGGCCATGCTGCGCACACCTTCGAGGACGATCTCGTCGGTGGACAGCGAGAGAGAGAGATCGTCTTCGACCGGCTTGTCGATGGTCTCGAACTTGTAGTCTCCCGATTCCCAGCTAAAGACGGAGTAGATGATGCTCCGGATTTGATCGTTGATCATCTGGTCGAGGCGCTCGTCCGCGAGATTACCGAGCTCAACCAGCGTCCGTCTGAGCCGTCGTCGGGTTTTCTTCATCGCGCGTGCTGCGCGCTCGTAACTGGGCCCATCGATGATGCCTCCGCTGATGAGAAATTGACCGAGGCGATCGGACTCGGCGTCGGAGTTCGCGAAAACAATCGCGCCGTCCAGGAAGTACAGACGTTTCGGGAACTCGTCCCGCTGGAGGTGGAGAATGCCACTCTTGCCGCTGGTTTGAATGTTGCGGATGATGTCGGCGACAAACCGCTCGCTCAACGAACCCTGCAATCCATCATCAAACGTCGAGCTCGCGCCCGGCTTGCGACTCGTCACCACCGGCAGTGGACGAGCGGATTCGACCGCGGGAACGGCGCGAAGGGCTTCGACCAACTCTCGAGCGGTTTGGAAGCGTGCCGCCGACGTCTTCGCGAGCGCCTTGCCTAGAACCATCTCGATATCCGCGTGGAGCGCGAGCTCGTCGCAGTCTAGCGCCACCGGCTCACCTTTCACGATGTTCAAGAGCAGGTCAAATACCGAGTTGCCGTGGAACGGCTTTGTTCCGGTCAGGCATTCGTAAGTGACGCAGCCGACCGAAAATAGATCCGAACGTCCGTCGAGCTGCTCCATGCCTCGGGCCTGCTCGGGCGACATGTAATAGGGTATACTGAGGGCGTCCCCCGTCGCGGTGCTGATCGAAGCCGCTTCCGTGCCCGCCTGAGGCTCGGCGATTCTGAAGTCGGCGAGCTTGACGTGGCCATCGTCGGTGATCATGAAGTTGGCCGGTTTGATGTCCCGGTGCACGACGCCTCGCGCGTGGGCATGATCAAGCGCATCCGCCGTTTGCGCGATGATCTCGATGGTCTGTTCGAGGCCGAGGTGTCGTTGTTCGCGAAGCTCGTCCTGGAGCGTCTTGCCGTGGACGTACTCCATGATGATGAGCGTGCTCGTATGCGCGTGCACGATGTCGTGAACGGCGACGATGCCGGCATGCCGGAGCTTCGCCGCCATCTTCGCTTCACGCTGGGTGCGAAGCTTGACTTCCTCCGCCTGATCGGGGTTGTGGAAAATGTCGAGACGCACGTGCTTGATGGCCACGTCCCGCTCGAGCATCGTGTCCTGGGCGCGGAAGACGACGCCGTAGGAACCGGTTCCGATCCGGCCCGAGAGCTGGTAGCGATTGCCGAAAGCTCCGGTGAGTGCTGATTGGAGCTCGCCGTCCAATAATTTCGTGTCTGACATGATGGACCAACCCGTGTAAAAACAAAGCCTCTCCTGCCATTTCAGTGGATCCTCTCGAGGGTGAGACCGCCACAGTTTAGGTAGACGAGACTGATGAGAGCTTCGGCAGAGTGGAGTCCAAAGCTGCGGTGGCTCAGCAGCCGGATTTTGTTGTTCATTCCTTCGAGTCGGCCGTTGCTGAGTCTCCACGTGACCCACGCGATGACGCCATCGAAGTGGCTGCGGATCATCTTCGCCGCGCGTTTGACGGGCTCTATCCTCGAGCTCATAGCGCGCCGCAGCCATCCTCGGAGAAACTTCTTGGCCCATGTCTCGGTTTTGTAGGTGTAGAGGTCCATGAAGTCGTCGCGCAGAAGCATGGCGCGGTAGAGGCGACGATTAGCTCGCACCTGCTCGCGGAGCACCCGTTTGTCTTTCGCGCTGCGGTTGTGTTTGGCCTTGAGAAGGGGAAACTTGGTGTTCTTGAGGTTGCGTCGGGCAGTCCCTTTGAGCTCGCGCACCAGCTCGCGCCGGGTCTTATCCACGGCCTCGTTCAGATGCTTGACGATGTGGAAGCGGTCAAAGATCACCCGTGCCTGAGGAGCCTTTTTGCCGACGACAGTTATGTACGGCTCCCACATGTCCATGCTGACCGCTTCGAGCTCCGCGGCTCTTTGTGGTCCGAGCTTGCGGAAAAACCGCAGCAGCGTCTTGGCCTTGCGCTCCTTTCCCGCCCAGACGACCCGGCCGCTGAGATGGTCTATTACCACTGTTAACCCTAATCGCAAAATCTTCGAAGTACGAAAATGCGAAACAGCCGCACTGGGCGCAGGCGAGAAGCTCGTGCTGGGGCACCCACTCGCCGCCACTATAGGTGATTCTGCACGGTGTATGCAGAACCTGGAAAAGGTGCTATTCACGGGGCCAAAGACCTCAGACACGGTGACGTTTATTTGCGATTAGGGTTAAGTACTTGTGGCGTTTGCGGTAGCTGATCTCGTCCATCCCAATCACCCGCAATCCATCGAGCTCGCGCCGCTCATCCCGCTGCTCGGCAACCACTCGCTGGATGATCCGTCGCACCGAACGCCACGTCACTCGGAAATAGTTCGCTACGGCGCTGACGTCCGTCCTCTGTGCCAGCCGCGCTACCTCTTGTTCGAAGCTTTTGGTAAAGCGGCTTCCCTTGTCGGCCCAAGGCACCTTTTCTCTGACCACTCCACACCGCCGACATACCACTCGTCGGATCGAGTAGCGAAGATAGGTCCGGACTCCGAACAGGTCCAAGTGCCGCCAGTAGCGATTGTAGCGATCTTTGTTCTTGCGGACCTTTCGTCCGCAAATCCCGCACAGAGGCTTCCTCCTCCGTGGTACTACATCCACCACCACTCTGGCTTTGTCCGCCTGGAAGTGAAAACCTCGGACCCACAGGCCTTGCAATCCGATGAGCTTGTTGACTAACGTAGTAACGCGCATCGCGGGA
This sequence comes from Candidatus Marinacidobacterales bacterium, assembly GCA_965197495.1. Classification (GTDB taxonomy): domain Bacteria; phylum Acidobacteriota; class Vicinamibacteria; order Marinacidobacterales; family SMYC01; genus SMYC01. Next base: position 4,709,332 of record OZ240210.1, on the reverse strand, counting down.
ACGCTCTTTTCTCTTTCGGAAAAAAAGATTCTAGCGTTCTCGCCGATGCGCATCTACACATGGCTTACCCTCTCAACCCACGGGCCTCACCAAATGCCACTGCCCCTCAGCGGGAGACGAGGCTGTGGGAAACGCCCCCACGGTTCTGGTCGTTCAGACCTTGCTCACGACTGAGTTCTCTTCGAAGCCTGGAAGGGCGTTTTCCATAGCCTCCACTAATCGAGCCCCCCCTTCCTTATTCCATATGAATTAATCTTTCTTGTATATATATCAGGAGGGGCCTGTGGGCGCTCGTGGGAAACGCGAAGCGTTTTCCAAGCGATTGTGGAAAACGCCGCTCCACGTTTGTACGTGCTCACAACCTTTCCCTAAACGCCTCTCTCGCCCGGAGTTTCCGGCGTTTTCCACAATCGCGGCAGCGTCCATAGGCCATGCCCTCCAACACAAATCAGATCCCCCGAAACGACAAGAGAACCAAAACAAATAGCCGGGGGGACAGATTAAATTCAGTTTTGGGAGAAGGTGATGACTGTGACATAGCTGGCGTGTCGGTTCTGTGATCAGAGTCGTTGGTGTTCTCCCCACGAATAGGCTTTCGCTTAACTCGTTTTAAATCAGCCATTTGTGGGTGTCACGGTGTGGGGCTTTTCCCACGCTTCGTCATAAATTTACAAGTTTGTAGCTGCGAGGCCTGAAAGGAGGGCCGGAGTCGGGGTCCTAGGGCTCGATGGCTAGCTTCTTACCCAACGAAGACGTTTCAGCAGATCCCCCATGGGATCCCCCACCAACCGAACAAAGCGCTGAAGACTGTTGCTGGAATGGCAACGATGCGTGCGTGCGCGGGACATAGGTTTCTCACTTGGCCTGTCTGACATAGGCTCCAGTTTGCGCAACCTAGTTCTCGATGAACGACTCGATTTTGAAAGCTACAACACCCAAGCGTGATTGGGCCGTTTGGTTTCCTCAAAGAGACTGTTCGCGACCGATTCTGGAAGGCGCCTATCTCGAGGGCGGGCGATCCGCGGATGGGGCGATTTTGAGTAATTCGAAATCGTCGCTGAACAGACGTGGTCAAAGAGGTAGACGCGCGTGCCTACGGCGCGTATAGGGTTACTCGAACCGGCGTGTTTGCTCCCGCCACTTGAGGTGTGAACCGTGCTCTGCCCACCAGGAACGCCATCCTTCAATGGCTTCCCGATTCTCCGTTGGACTCCGCTTGGGGCGGTATCCGAAGTCTTTGCCGCTGAGATTCCCGAGCAGCTCCATCGCCTCTCGACGGGAGAGCTCTGGCTCATCACTTTCAAGTATGTCGATGAGAACCGGAATCCCTGATCGTTCCTTCAATTCCAGGATGGCTCGGGCGAGCGCCACCTTGAGAAAAGGGTCGTAGTCCCTGCGACACATCTCGAGGAGCATGGGCACCGCCGATTGGTCTTGAAAAACCGGCAGAACGTGGGCGATGTGCTCTATCAGTCTATCTGAGCTCGTGCTTCGAAGGAGCTCCAAGATCTCGGGCACCGCGTGGGCATCCCGCCGTTCCGCAAGGTGATTCAGGGCGTCGAGCTGAGCCGAGGCCTCCGTGCTGTGCAGAGCCTGGACCAGCTCGTCGAAAGTCACCTCGTGAGTGTGCTCTTCAGACCCCTTGCGCAACGCCATGCTCCCGATTGCCAAGCTAGCCACGAGAAAAGCACCTAACGCCACCTTCGCAAGAGCTCCCAGTTTGCTCGGCGAGCTCATCACCATGTGGGTGAGGCCAGCGGCCAGAAGGAGGGCCGCAAAGCATGCGACCACGGCCGGCCCGGTTGGCAGGTCGCCATAGTAGGAGAGGATCATGCCCGCGAGGCTAACGACTGCTCCGGCGATCCAGCCCACGGCTATCCTCCTGCCGATAGTTTCCGCAAATATCACCGCAATGACCGCAGGGACAATGAGGTAAGAGAAAACGAGCAGCACGCCGGCGATGGCCACCGAGCTGGTGATGACGACGCCAAAAGTCGCATAGAACAAGAAGTCCCAAAACCGGATCTTAAGACCCTCCTTTAGTGCGCGTTCGGGCTCAAAGCTGATCATGAAAAACTGCTTGCGAAAGACCCAGTGAAAAGCACCGATTGCCGCGTAGATCGTCGCCGTCTTGACGATCTCCGGCCAAGTGACGAGGAGCACGTTTCCGGCAAGCATCTGCTTCAGGTGCTCTCCCTCTCCGGTCGACTTCGACAGCATGAGCATCGCTATGGCGGTCGCGCTCGCGTAAGTAATCCCGATGAAGGCCTCCTGCGCCACCTTCTCATGACGCATGCGCGTCAGCGCGAACACCGCAGCTCCGATGAGAGTAAACCCGAGTGAGAAAGAATAGACGATCAGTTGCTCTCCAGGCCGGCGGGCATCGTAGCCAAGCAGGAAGGCATAGCTCGCCCCCAGGGCGGCAATCTGCGCCATGGCTAGATCCACGAAAATAACCTTCCGACTCAGCACGTGGATACCGAGGTAACCGTGAATCCCGGTGAGGACGAGACAGATGGCGAGGGGCGGGAGCATCCAGGTGAGCTCGCCCAGGTCACTCATCGCGGTAGCACTCCACTACTCGTTTATTGCAGCCAGGAGATGGTTCAAGATGGCGTCGATCAGCTTGAAGTAGTCTTCGGTCCCAGGCTCGCCACCCACCTGGCTCGGTAGTATCACTACCGTAGCCCCGGCCTGCTTGGCGATGGCATCGGGAAGCGCCGCGTCATAGAAGTTATCGACCAGGATGAGTCTGGCCCCCTCTCTCTTGATCCGCTCCGTGATCTCGCGTTGATAGCGCGGTCCTGGTGGAATGCCAGGCTTTTCCTCGATGGTCCCCAAGAGCTCAATCCCGAGGAGGTTACAGAGATAAACCCACACCTTGTGGTACTCGACCGCTTTCTCACCGCGCAGAGGCTCGGCCTTCCTGAGCCAGCCTCCAAGCTTATGGATGAGCTTTTCTTCTCCTACCTCGTTTCGTCCCAACCAGTCAAAAAGCTCCCCATCCATGGTCAGCCGGCTAAGCTTCCGTCCACCCACCAACTGGACTAGCTCCTCGCCAAACACCTCACGATCGATTCGAGCTTGAAAATCTTTGTTGCGTGTCTGAAAATAATCACGATCATCCGGAAACGCTTGTACCAGCCCTCGAGTGATGTTCGAAGCAATCTTCTTGGCCCGGAGAGGATCCAGCCAGAGATGAGGGTTGCCTTCCGGGTGCAGATCTCCGAGAGCGCGGGTGGGATTGTCCGGCACCTCCTCCTTCGGGATCCCGACCGAGGTCGTAATGCGCCCTCGCGCACCGCGGGTGATGCGAGTGTTCCCGGAACCATCCGCCACACGGTCCACCCAACGATCCTGCAGCATCCCGATCTCGAGGAGAAGCTCGGCCTTCCGGACCTTGTTCATCAGGTACGGCGTAGGGGAGACGAAGTGAGGGTCTTCGTCCGGTCGGGCAAGGCTGGTGACAGACAACTTTGCGCCTCCTATCTCTTCAGCGATAGCGGACAGGGTGGGTAACGTGCCCACCACGATTTTCTTTGCGTCGTCCTGCGCCCCTGCCGGTACCGAAAAAGCCAGCGGCAGGACAACCGCTACGTACAATTTCGTCAATGACATAATCCCTTTTCTCCACATGGACGCTTACCGATTGATCCAGTACGGCTCCGTAGGGTGCACGCCGAAAACAAAGTTCAGCTCGAAGAACAAAGTATTCAAGCCGTCCTTTTCTGGAAGATCGCTCAAACGGTGCTCACCACCCAAGCGGAATCGCAAGAACTCCGACGTGTAGTAGGTGAGGTAGCCTGCCCAGACTTGGGTATCTAACCGCTCGTTCTCGAGCTCCTGAGAGAAATCATATCGCCCCCCGAGGTAAAGGTTTCGTGCTAGCTGGTACTGAGCAAACAGGTAGTAACCGAGCGGTGTTTTCGAGTGCCCATCGGACTGCTCTAGCGAAGCGTAGAAGAACTCTCCCCCGCCTACGAAGGACCTCCGAAGCCCACTGCGTCCCGGCTTCCACGTATACGTGAAGTCGGCCACCGCCAGCGCGCTGTGCAAGCTTCCAGACGGATCGTTTTTGCCACGCAGATACGAGCCCCCGAGCTCGAAGGCTTGGCTGTCACTGACCGCCTGGTACCAGCTCCCGTGCCCATAGAAGACCAGATCGTCTCCTTGATTTGCTTCCGTGACGGCGAGGTTCCCGGTCGTACCAACACCTAGCTGCATTCTGAGCGTTGTCTTGAGAGAAGGCGACGGCAGGAAGAAGTCGGAGTTCACACCCGTCACTTGAAATCCGGCTTCGGCGGACTCGCCGAGCCCCTCCGTGCCCAAGAATGTCGCCACTGGAAGGGGTCGACTCGTCCACATCAGATCATGAAAGTGGATCAAATTGTTCTTGCCGATCTCTGGGCGGTACTTTCCAGGTTTGAGCTTCAACCCCCATGGCGAACCCACGAAAGGCAAACGCTTCACCAGCACGTACCCTTCCTCTATATCGGCTTGGAGCGGCCCTCCAGGGGACTCCGCTTCCAGCGGGATGGCGAGAAACGCGTCCGCAAAAGGGTCGACCGCTGCACGTAGCTCGAACTCCCCCGCCCGAAACACGAAGCGATTGTCGATACGATCATCCTCAGGGCTAATGACCGTTTTGTTGTCCCTTCGCCCCATCAGGTTCCCGAACATGGTGATGTAGGGTGTGAAGGCGAGCGGCGCGAAAGCTCTACGGTTCTTCTCGATCTCTCCCTCGAGGCCCTCACGGTCTTTATCGCGTTGCTCCTCCAGACGTTCGAGCTCCTCCTCGACATCAAGGGAACTTTCTTTTTGCATCGCTTCCAGCTTGGTTTCGAGGGCGCTCAATCGAGCTTCATAACGAGCTTTGATGGCATCAAATTCTTCCCTCAAGGCAGCGAGTTCTTGGGTAATTTCATCTCCTTCGTCCTGGGCTTCCCGGCTTTCGGCTGCCGCCGCGGTTAATGTCACTATTGCAAGAACGGCAGGAAGGAGAAAAGGGGGTTGGGTCATGCGTTCCTCTCTGATGAATGGGTTTTCTCGGGCTAGCGGAGACACTCGAACGAGGTGTGCGGAATTGCACACCCCCAAACGCACTGGACTTAGCTATGGCGCGGTTTGCGCCCTAGGCCCTGGTCGGTGGGGAGCGGGAGACGCAAAAGAATCCAGGCGAGCGGTACTTTTCTCCACACGCCAGCGCCGGGATCGCCGTTGAGGATGACAGAGGTGCCGCCGGTGAACTTGCTGTCGGCGCGGCGCCTCTCAGGTTCTTCGCGAGGATGCACACCCCGCAGAGGTGCACCGGTTGCACTTGGTGTGCGTGGCTGCCGCTGATCCAGGTCTCGGCGCCTTTGAGAATCCCCTTGGACGGGGATTCACAAGTCCCGCTCCGGGCCTCCGTCACCTGCACCAAATGATACAAGGAGAGCAAGGCCGAGAGGGATAGTGGCCCACTCAGCGCTAGAACCAGAAGTGCTTTGACTATTCGGTACACCATAGCCTAGGTCAGATCCAACCGTAGCTTACTCAGCTTCGGCCTACCCGTCAATGCCGGTGGGACCTGGGGACGTGAGGGTCTAGCCCGCCCAGGTCTTGTCAAGACAAAGGATCCTGCGTTGTTCACGCATTTTTCTGGTTTCCTCTGGTACAAGAACCGCGACTTCGACAAAATCGAGCGGAGGCGCTCGCGCCGCGCACCAAGCAGAACACAGGCGCACATTTTCTCGGTCAACGCCTACAACTTGACCAACGAGCTCTACCGGATGCACACGAATTTCATCAAGGAGCTCGCGCCGGAGATCGGCCGCGGGATCAAGCTCACGTATTCGCTTCGCTTCTTTTAGCTTCTGAGCGGGCCCGGGTCATGCGCAGACGGTCCAGACGGAGCCGATGGCGCTCGTCGAAAAGACGCCGCGCCGTCAACGCGACCGACACGAAAACCCCGAAGCCCGTACCCGCCGCGACGAGAAACATGATCAAGATCTGATACTTCACCGCTTCGACCGGTGGGCTTCCCGCGAGGATCTGCCCGGTCATCATCCCCGGCAAGCTCACGAGCCCCGCCGCGGCCATCGAGTTCAGGATCGGCACCATCCCCGTTCGTACGCTCTCACGTCTCAGATCGAGCGTCGCCTCTTCCCGCGACTGGCCGAGTAGAAGCCGGCCCTCGAGCACGCGTTTTTCCCGATACGCCACTTCGGTGAAACGGCCTGTCCCGAGCGCGACCCCGTTCATCGTGTTTCCGAGGAGCATGCCGAGAAGCGGTATCGCATATTGCGGCTGGTGCCAAGGCGTCGCGCCGATGACGGCGACGAGCGCGAAGACCGTGATCGAGAACGACGAGATAAACATGGAAAGCGCCCCGACGGAAAAGCCCCAAGCGCCTGCGAGCGGCCGCGCTTGACGCGCGCGCACTTCCCTTCCCGCGGCCAAGAGCATGACCATCGCGATGGCCACGAGCCACACGAGCCCTTCGCTCTGGAAGAGCGTTCTCAACACGAACCCCACGAGCAAGAGCTGTATCGTCGTGCGCGTCGCGGCCACTAGGATCGAGCGCGTCAGACCGAGCGACGACCATAGGCTGAGCCCGGCGAGCGCGAGCACGAGGCCGGCGGCGATGGCGAGGTCGGTGGCGCCGAGCGAGATGAATCCCATGGTCAACCTGTCAGGCTGTCAGGCCGCCACCAAACGTCCGTCGCGCAGCTCGAAGTGGCGCGAGGCGACCCGTCGCGCTTGCTCACGGTCGTGGCTCACCCAAATCACCGGTGCCTCTTTGCCGCGACAGTAACGTTCCACGAGGGCTTCGACCCGCGCGACATTATCGGCATCGAGGCTCGCGGTTGGCTCGTCCAGCAACAGAGCTTCCGGTCCGATCGCGAGGAGCCGCGCGAGCGCGAGACGCTGGCGCTCGCCCGTGGACAACCGATGCACGTCAAAGCCGAGAACGTCCCGATCGAACCCGAGCGCCAAAAGCTCATCGCCGCTATATCCCGCGGGAAAGTGCGGCGCCACCTCGTCCGCCCACCACGCGCTCTCCGGCGGAAGCATGCCGAGACGCCGTCGCCACTCCGGCGCGGGCGTCGCCGCGCAGGACGTTCCATCGAAGCGCACACTTCCCTCGTGGGCGTCGAGGTCCGCGAGCGCTCGCAGGAAGAGCGTTTTGCCCGAGCCGGACACCCCCATCACCGAAACGCATTCGGAAGACTCGATCGTGAGGTCGATCGGACCCGTAGTGAGAAATCGCAGCGCTTGAATCTCGAGTCGGCTCATGGCTCGGAAGAGACGTCCACCGCTACCAGTACTGCATCGCGGTGCGATAAATCGTGGCGAGCTCGCTTTTGCCGAGCTCGACCGGTGAATTGTCCATCAGGCGGCGCTGAGGGTAAGCGCCCGCAGTGAGCGCGTCGACGTCGTCATCGGTGTAGCCGAGATCAGAGAGACCGTTCGGCATGTCGGTCAACTTCATGAGCTCGACGAGGCGAGCCGCGATCACCTCTCCGGCATCGCCGCTTACGGCGCCGCGGACGTCGCCCCCGAGAAGCTCGGCGCCTTCGAGGTGACGCGCGGGCGCGGCGAATGCGGTAAAGCGGAAGAGAGCGGGCGCGTTCACGGACATGCCGTGCGGGACGATGGGTGCTCCGTCCGGGTAGCCGGCCGGCTGAAAATCACGCACGAGCCCCGAGACCGAGTAGGACATCCCGTGCGGCACGTGGCAGCCGGCGTTGCCAAAAGCGATGCCGGCTAGCGTCGACGCCCACATCAACTGCTCACGCGCTTCGTGATCCGCGCGGTCCTTCACGCCGCGGACGAGACACCCGCCCAGTTTTCGAAGCGCTTCGCGACACCCGACGTCACTCCACGGATTGGCGCCTTGGCTCGCAGGGCACAAGCGCGGCCGCGCCGCCGGCGCCCGCGTCGTATACGGCCTCGCCGTAAAGGATTCGAGAGCGTGGCTCAAGACGTCGAACGCCCCGGAAGCCGCGACTTTCTCGGGGAGTGTATGGGTCGTGCGCGGATCGATGATCGCGAGCGCCGGGCGAAGTCTGCGAGAGGCGATGCCGGTCTTGGCCTTCATCGCCACGAGGTCGAAAACGGCGATCCCCGTATTCTCGCTTCCCGTCCCCGCGGTCGTCGGGCACGCGATGTGCGGCGCGAGCGGTCCCGGCACCGGTTGGCCGTCCCCGATCGGTGAATTGACATAGGTCAAAAGCTCGGCGCGATGGGTGGCATAGAGGTTGGCCGCCTTCGTCGTATCGATGACGGAGCCTCCTCCAACGGAGACGAAGCCGTCGAATCGGCCTTCTCGGGCGAAGCGGGCGGCCTCGAGAAACGAGCCATCGGTCGGCTCGACACGCACCTCGTCATACACGACGACGTCGAGCCCCGCTTTCACGAGGGACGTTTCGACATGCGCCACATGCGGCGTGCGTCTCAGATTGGGATCTGTAAGGAGCGCCACTCGCCGGAGATCCATGGCGGCGGCATGATCGCCGACTTCTTCGAGGGCCCCGGGGCCGAAGACCGTGGGCGAGGTCTCGATGGAAAAAGCGCTTTCGTGGGCACAGGTCATCAAGACGACTCTACACCGCCTCTTTGACAGCGCCAAAGGCCTCCCGTAGGCTTTCGCGCAATGCGAAAAACTGTCTATCTCGCCATCGGGGTCGCGGTCATGCTCGGTATCTACATCTTGCCGGCGCCGCCGCCGGTTGGCGAGGCCGAGCTCACCCTCGAAGGCAAAGCTTGCCTGGCCGTCCTTGCCTTCGCCGTGGTGCTCTGTGTCTCGGAAGCACTACCGTTCGCAGTCACGTCGCTCTTCGTGCTTCTCCTGATACCGGCATTCGGTGTCGAAGACTATGCGGTCGTCATGCGCACCGATTTCGGCAACCCCATCATCACGTTCTTTCTCGGCGTCTTGTTGCTGTCGGCCGCGTTCAGCCGCTCCGGTCTCGGCCGCAGGCTCGCGCTCAACATCTTGCGCCGCGTTGGCACCCGAACGGATCGCGTGCTCCTCGGGTTCCTCGTCGTGGGCGCCGCGCTCTCGATGCGGATTACAGATATAGCCGTCGCGGCGATCCTGCTCCCGCTCGGGGTGGGCGTCCTGCAGGACGCCGAGCTGAAGCCTCTCAAGAGTAATTTCGGTCGGGCGCTCATGATTGCCTGTGCCTTCGGCCCACCGATTGGCGGCATCGCGACGCCCGCTGGAACCGGCCACGCCTATCAACAACATCATGATCACCCTGAAAAGACGAAAACGCCGTCGTGCTGGCGCCGCACCCGAAAGCCGATGGCACCTGCACCGAGCTCGTACGTCTCGTTCATGACGCGCTCGACAGATTGGGCGTCCCGCGCAACGCGGTGCAGCAACTGAGCCTTCGAGCGAAGGACAAACAAGAGAGCAAAGCTCGCGCTCAGAAACTCATGGCGCTCGCCGATCTCGTCGTCGTGACGGCGGGCCCGGCCAACGTGCTCGCCGGCTATCAAAGCGGCACGCCCGCGCTCGGTGTGGAGCGCGGCAACGCTCCGGTGATCGTGGACGCAAGCGCGGATATCGACGCCGCGGCGGACAAGATCCTCCGGAGCGCGACTTTCGACCACGCGACGAGCTGCTCGTCCGAGAACTCGTTGCACGTGGAGGCGTCCGTTTACGCCAAAGTGCTCGCGGCACTCGAGGCGCGGGGTGCGTACCTCGCTCGCGGCGAAGAAAAGTCGGCGCTCGAAGGAGCGCTCTGGAAAGACGGCGCGGCAGACCGCCGGCTTGTCGCACAATCCCCTGCCGCGATCGCCGAGCCGCCGGGCTGACGCATGAAGCCGCCGCGCACGGCTCTTTCTCGTCGAAGAAGACGGCGTCGGGCCCGATTATCCATTCTCCGGCGAAAAGCTCGCTCCGGTCGTGAGCGTCTATCGATGGAAACGCTTCGACGACGCGCTCGCGACGATCGACCGCATTTTGGACTATCAAGGCCTGGACCATTCCGTCGGCATCCACTCCCGCGACGACGAGCGCATCGAAGCGCTCGCAGATCGGGCCAAAGTCTGCCGCGTGCTCGTCAATCAAGCCCACTGCATCGGTAATGGCGGGGATTTCGTGCACGGTCTCGACTTCACTTTGTCGCTCGCCGCCGGCACCTGGGGCGGAACAGCACGTCGGACAACATTACTTATAAGCACTTTCTCAACGTCACCCGGCTCTCCCGCCCGATTGCAGCCGAACCGCCGACCGAAGCGGATCTCTTCGGCGACTACTGGGATCGATTCGGCATCACACCATGAACTTCGACGAGCAGACGGCCAAGGAGCTTCTCGAGGCGCGCGGGATCCGCATCCCGCGCGGCCGGGTCGCCACCACGGCCGAAGAGGCTGCGGCGGTCGCGAGCGAGCTCGGAGCGCCGGTCGTGATCAAACTGCTTCTCCCGACGGGACGGCGCGGCAAAGCGGGGCTCATCCGCTTCGCCGAGGACGCGCGTGCGGCCTCCGCGGAAGCCGCGGAGCTCTTGGCGCGCGCCGATCGACTCCGCCGTCTCCGTGTCGAAGAGCGCATCCCCATCGAGCGCGAGCTCTATGCCGGCATCGTCACCGATCGCAGCGCTAAGGCGCCGATGATGCTCTTCTCGCCGGAGGGCGGTGTCGACATCGAGACGGCGCAGCACGTCACCAAGAGGCCCATCGATATCCGGCGCGGCGTGAGCGCCTCGACTCTCGAGGCCTTTCCCGAAAACGTGCGTGCGGTGCTCGAGACGTTGTACGAGGCTTATCGCGCACTCGACGCGGATTTGCTCGAGATCAACCCCCTCGCTGTGACCACGGCGGGAGACCTCGTCGCGCTCGATGCGAAGCTCGTCGTCGATGACAGCGCGCTCGCGCGACACGCGGAGCTGCCGCTGCCGCCGGCCGACAGCACGGCGCTCGAGAAAAAGGCGAGAGAGGCCGGCCTCTACTACATCGAGCTCGACGGCGATGTCGGCGTCCTCACGAACGGCGCCGGGCTCACGATGGCCACCCTCGATGCAGTGTGTTTTCACGGCGGCCGACCCGCGAACTTCATGAAAATTGGCGGCGATGCCTATCGCAAAGCACATGAAGCTCTCGAGATCGTTTTGGGGAATCCACGCCTCGGCAGCTTGCTCGTCAATCTTTGCGGCGCCTACGCCCGCACCGACGTGATGATTGACGGCTTTCTCACCGGCTGGCAGACGCTCGCACCGTCCGTGCCCGTCGTGTTCAGCATTCACGGCACGGGCGAAGCGCGCGCGATCGAGCTCGTCAAGAAGACACTCGGCCTCGAGCCTTTCGAGAGATAGACGACGCGGTCAAAGAGGCTATCCGCCTTGTCTAGCTTTTTCGCGCAAGCGCCGAGAGTCGTCGTCCAAGGCATCACCGGACGCGAAGCGCGTTTCTGGACGGAGCGCATGATCGCCTGCGGGACGCAGATCGTCGCGGGCGTCACGCCCGGTAAAGGCGGTCAACACGTTGACGCCATTCCCGTTTACGACCGTGTCGAGGAAGCCGTGGCGCAACACGACGCGACGACGACGACGACGACGACAACGACAACATCAGTGCTCTTTGTCCCACCGCGCGCGGCGAAAAGCGCCGTACTGGAGGCCATGGCCGCAGGGATCGAGACCATCGTCTTGCTCACCGCCGAGCACATCCCGGTCCACGACACGATGGAGCTCCTCGCGGAGGCCGACGAGCGCGACGTGAGCATCCTGGGCCCGAACTCTCTCGGCATGGCCGTTCCTGGGAGCTACTTCTTCGGTATCCTGCCTGCGTGGGAGCCCACGATTTTCTCTCCCTGCCCTATCGGCGTCGCCAGTCGGAGCGGCAGTCTCGGTACGCTCGTTTGCGTCGAGCTCGTCCGCCGCGGCCTCGGGCAATCGGCCTTTCTCGGCATCGGCGGCGACCCAATCCTCGGGACGACGTTCGAAGGCGCCCTCAACGCCTTCGGAGCCGACCCGGGAACGGAAGCCGTCGTTCTCCTCGGCGAGATCGGGGGCACGATGGAAGAGGACGCTGCGGCGTTCATCGCGGAGATATCGAAGCCCGTCGTCGCGTTCATCGGCGGGGTGAGCGCTCCGGAAGGCCGGAGGATGGGCCACACGGGTGCGATCGTCGCGGGCAACAAAGGTACGGCGCAGTCGAAGATCGCGGCGCTCCGAGAGGCTGGGGCTCATGTCGCGGAGGTCCCGTCTCACGTGGGACGTCTCGTGGCCGAGCTATTGTGAGGTCGGGCCCGGAATCGCTAGTTCTCGAAACCCGATATTGTCCAGAATGAGAGTGCCTTTTTCGGCTCGGTCGAACACGAAGCGCACTTCGGTGATGCTCGCGACGTCCAGCTTGGACTCGGCTTCGAGAAAATCCGAGAGAGGAAACGAAAAACTTTGATAGATGGGCTCGGAGATCTTCGAGCAATTGAATAGAGCGCTCTTCCGCACTTGCACGTCGATCTTGGGCTGCACCGGCGCGTAGTGGCTCAACGGCAAACGCGCCGTCACCCGAAAGCCGTCTTCGACTTCGAGCGTGAGGTCGATAGGTTCCTCGGCCGGCCCGCCTTCGCTGGCATCCGCGAGCGTGAAAACGAGCGCGTGGGCAGAGGACAATCCGAGCCCGCTCGGAAGCGTCAGTCGATAGACCCCCACCTCGTGTTCCTCGTCGTCGTCTTCTTCTTCCTCGCCCCATCCCAGGTGGACCGCGCTCGTGCCTTTGTCGTCGCTCTTGAGCTCGACGAGCGATTCGCGCCACGTCGTCAAGTTCTTGCCCGAGAGCTCCCCCCCGGGAATGGACGTCGAGCGCACGTCGAGATCTTCCTCGAAATCCGCGACGACGACGTGAGTAGAGTCTTCGTATTGCGTCAAGTAGATCGTATCGGGAAGCCACGCGCCGCCGGCGCGCGCGTCGCGGAACAGAGGCAAATAGCCGCGCTCCTCGTTAAGGCTGGCCTCGAAGAACGCCGCGATGTAGACGCGCGCAATCTGAGCTTGATCCGGCCCGGGCATGATGTGCCGGAGGTTCAGAAAATTCTTCGATGGGAACGAGTTGTCGGTACGCCCCCAGGTCGAGTTGAACTGACCGTGATTCGCGCCGTAGACATAGACGCTCGACTTGAACCGAAAACTCTCGCCGGTGAGCAAGACACCCTCGAACTGGCGCGAGCCGGCAAAGGACTCCACGTCCCCATCGTGCGAACCGTGGATGACGAAATAGTCGACATCCGTTACCTCAGTACCGCGCCCAGCCGGCTTGTACTGGCCGTCGACGGGCGCGATCGCGACGATGCCGCGGATCGCAAAGTCGAAGTCGAGCTCGATGCTCGCGTCGTCCGGGTAGAGGTCGAGCCGGTTGAACGCGGCCGCGACGGCGACCGCTTCTCCGCCGCGTGAGTGGCCGATGAGACCGAGGCGGTCCATGTCGACCTGCTCGAAGAAAGGATTGTCGGCCGTCGCGTTCCACTGGCGCCACTGTTCGAGATGCTTCAACAGCAGGTAGCCGCGCGCGTCGTTCTCCGTCTTCAACCCGCGGCCGCGAATCTCGTCGAGACGCGCCGAGAACGAGCTGTTGATGAAGTTTTCGTCCACGGACACGAGGATGATGCCTCGGCTCGCGAGAAGCTCGCCAAGATAGGCGTAGCCTGGGTCCGAGAAATCCTCCATCCCGTGATTACCGTGCACGACGAGCACGAGAGGAAACGGCCCCTCACCTGCTGGATACCATACGCGGCCTTGGAGCGGCAGATGCTCGGCGTCGAAGCCCCAATATTGTGTTCTCGCCCAACCCGATCGCTTCTCCCAGCCTTCGATGAAAGCGGAGCCGTCCACGGGCTCGGTCACCAGATCGACATCGGCGCCGAATTCCTGGCGGTGGCGGTCCTTGCCGCTGCCGTAGCTCAGCGTAGAGACGTCGTAGCTTCCCGGTTTGCTTGGATCGGAAAGCTCGATGGGCGCAAGCGCTTTGCCCGCGAGCTTCGCGGCATCGACCGGAGGCTCGACGGCAAAGCCGGCACGGAAGAAAAAGTAGAGACCCCAGGCGAGGCCCGCGAGCCCGGCTAAAACACCGAGGCGCGCCACGAGACCGCCCGACTCCCGCGCGACGGCAAGACTGCCGCCGAGAACAGTAACCGGCACGACGACGAAAAACGCCATCCAGAACTGACCCCAAGGCTCGAAGCGGCCGAAGTGGTAGAAGAGAAACACCAATGTGCAGAACAAGAGCCACAGATAACGAGACGGTAAGCACTGCAGAGCCCGCACCACCACGAGGAGCGCGAGTGCCGCGAGCATCATCTGCACGAGAAGCTTGAGCACGGCGAGAAACGACCCGAGGCTCGGCGTGGGCGGGGCGACACGCGCATAGGCGGTAAGCAGGAGGAAGACGAGCAGAAGCCCGGAAAGGCCCCAACTCGCCCCACGGAAGAAGCGACGCATCTCGGCGCCGAGGATAACCTATAATGCTCGGCTCAGGAGGCTTTCGTATGTCATGTGCTTTACCAACGAGCCTGGGGTTTACGTTTATGGCGAGTTTGGTGTGCGGCTCGAAGACTGCTTCTACGTGACGGAAGAAGGCGGGCATCTCCTCGTCAGAGCCAAGGCTTTCGGAGCAAGAGCGCCACTTTTTCGATCTCTTGCTCACCTGAACTGCCGGCTACATGTCGTGCTGAAACCAGGTGTCTCGAGGAGATGCCCGCGCGATATCCCAAGCAAGTGACGTGCCATGACGGAAAACCGCCTAAATATTGATAATTAGGAAAATGGAGTGGGTGGAATATCCTACGACCCGCGGCAGCCGCCGTTACTCTTTAAACTGAAGTTCCTGGCTGAAAAAGCCAAGATCCGGTGTTGATCCAATGAGATAGTTGGAATCAATGGTGCTGGCTTCTGTCTACACGGTGATACCTTTGAGCAGGTCGTAGGCTCTCTGCTGTTTCGAGTCCGGAGTTGTCGTGACATCGAAGGTGGGCTCGTCGGGTCCGGCTTCCGGTCGCCGACATTTGTTTCGGACGATGTTGCTGAGAAGGCGCAGCAGCGTGCGGAAGCTGGAAGCTCGACTCCCATCGTCAAGCTTCTTGGTTTGTATCTTGCGCAGGGCGGCCTCGGAGCGCTTCGCCGGAGCAACCGGGTCACGCCTGGCCTTCGCCTGCTGGTCCTCGTCAGAGAATAGCAGCGGCCGCCAAGCCTCCATCATGTGCCACAGGACGTAGTAGGCCAGCATGCACAAGAAGACGTGCGCCCGGACTCGGTTTTCGCGCCGGTGACGAATCGGCCGCACCTTTAGGTCCATGCTCTTGAAGGAACGAAACGCCCTCTCGACCTGGGTCAGCAACTTGTAGCTGCGCACTGTGTCGTCGGTTTTCATCCGCTGCTCAGCAAGACTGGTGCGGATCACGTAGATGCCGTCAAGGGCAGCTTCCGCAGTGACCTTTGTGTCGTCGATTTCGAAGCTAAAGCTGTCGTCGCGAATGTCCAGCTTGAAGTGCTTGCCGACTTTGTACTTGTTGAGAACTCTGCCTACCCGCACACCGATTTTATCTTTACCATGCAGCTGACCCCGCCCGATCCGTTGGCGAATCCCTCCGAACTGCTTAGCGATCGTCCCCATGTGTCGCTTCCACCGCTGGAGCCGTTTGTTGGCGAGCTCAGAGTTGCCGTTGGCGAGGCGCGAGGCGTCGGCATCCATCGTTGTCTCGTCTAGCTCGAAGTCGAAACCGTCGTCACGGATGTCGAGCCTGTAGTACCTGCCGACCTTGTACTTGTTGAGGAGCTTTTTCACTGCAGCACGGATGTCCTCCTTGCCCTGCAAACGGCGCCGCTCGACCATCCGACAAACTTTCTCCAGCTCCTTGCAGGTCTCTTCGAGCAGAGCACGGCGCTTGTGACGCCGCCTCTCGGCCAGCTCCGGATTGCGGCAAGCGACCAGCCTCTCGTTGGGGAAATCCGGGTGCGTCACCTCAAACAGATTCCGCTCGTCGAATAGCCCCATCTGGAGCACCCCATCGTTGATGAGCTTGCGAATCGGTTCGGGACGCAGAGCGGTAATCCAGTCGACACCGTCCATCTCCCGCAACTCGTCGATCTGGGTCTGGGTGATCATTCCGCGGTCGCCCACCATCACAAACTGCTCGATGCCGAAGCGCTCTTGCACCTTTTCTACCTGAGGCAACAGCGTTTTGGGATCGCCCGTGTTGCCCTCAAAGACCGATACCGACACGGGGATGCCGCGTTCGTTGGTCAGCAGACCGTAGTTGATCTGCAGCTTGCCTTTCTTGCCGTCACGGTCGTATCCGAGGCGGGCGATCGGACAACTCACACCCTCGAAGTAGCTTGAGGTTAGGTCATAGAGCGCCAGGCCGTCGTTTTGGAGATGGCGCGCCGCGAGTTTTTTTTCGATGACCTCCTGGCGTTTGAGAACCCAGTCCATGGCGGCATAGAGATCGTCTTCGCGGGCATCGCTCACCCCCAGGATTTCGGGCAGTGTGGTTGTGTGCCACCACTGGCTAGTCGCCAGCTTCGACTGCGGTTCGAGGATCCGGGCGACTACCATGGCCACGACCAAATCCCGCTCTGGTGAGTGTCGAGAACCAACGAGCTTTTCGAAACCGAGCTGTCTCATGGCGCTGAGCACCGCGTCGACGTGGCCATGGTGCAGGGAGCCGTTCTCGACGATTTTGAAGGCGACTTCAACCGAGACGAGCTTTTCCCCTTTGAGAATGCGTCGGATGGCGTCGACTGCGTCCATGGGCAATTTGGACAAGTTAGCGAGCGTGCGCTTGCGGACGTTTCCGCCCACCCGATAGGACTCACGCAGCAGGACCGCGGGGGTAGAGTTGCGATTGGGGATGATGTGGGTATGCATGCCCACCATAATAGCCTATGTATCAATGTGTATCAAATCATAAAAGGCTTTAGACATGCCTACATATTGCAACCCAAAATTAGCCTCTCGGCGTCCCTAAAGACGCGTAATCATTGGGGATTCACACTGTCAGTGGGTTCATTCGACCAAGGAACTTCAGTTTAAAACGAAGCTAATCCGCCAACACTCGCTTGAGCGTATCTACGCTGACTTTTTTGCCGCTGACCACGAGCACGACCCTTTTCCCGCGCCAGGCATGGGTCTCCTTCAGCAAAGCGGCGATCGATAGAGCGGCCGCTCCTTCGATTATCATGTAGTGTTTCTCTACGGCAAGGCGCATCGCGGCAGCAATTTCATCCTCAGTCAAGAGCACGAACCCGTCGATGGTTCTTTGGCAGATCGGAAACGTGATGGTGTTCGGATCGAGTCCGCCTGCCGTCCCGTCCGCGAGTGTCGGCTCAGATGCGAGATCGAGGATCTTGCCCGCGCGCACGGACTCCGCCATGACGTGCGAGTTCTCCGGCTGGCAGCCCATGACGTAGATCTCCGGATGGCGCGCTTTCATGTACCCCGCGATACCGGCAATCAAACCGCCGCCGCCGACGGGAACGAAGACGGAATCGACGTTGTCGATCTGCCGTTCGATCTCCAAGCCTATCGTTCCCTGGCCGCCGATGACCTTCGGATCGCTATAGGGAGAGACGTAGACCAACCCTTCCCTCTCGGCAGCTTTCATCGCTTCGAGCTCACCCTCGACAGAATCCTGACCGACGAACCGCAGCTCGACCCCATAGGGCGACAGCGCCTCCTTCTTTGCTTTCGCCACGGTCTCGGGTAAATAGATGACCCCAGTGCCTCCAAGTTTCGACAGTGCGTAGGCCACGGCCGCCGCGTGATTTCCGGACGACGCCGTCACCACGCGCTGGCGTCCATGCTCGTCGAGCGATAGGAGCTTGTTCATCGTTCCGCGGAGCTTGAACGAGCCCGAGAGCTGCTGGCTTTCGAGCTTCAAATAGACGTCGGCGCCGCTTCGCTCGCTGAGCTCGTGCGATGGTTCGAGCGGTGTTTCGCGAATATGGGGGCGGATGCGCTTCTCGGCGGCTTCCACTTCAGCGAGAATCTCTTCGTCGCGCATGCCGGCTATTGTAGTTAAAATGGTGGATCTCAAGGAGGAAGTTGAAGTGTCGAATGCGATTCTCAAAGTGCCGCCGCCGCGGAACGAGCCCGTCTATGACTACGCGCCCGGAAGCCCGGAACGGAGCGTGCTCCAAGCCGCCACCAAGGACATGCTCGGTAAAGAAATCGAGATCCCCATCATCGTCGGGGGGAAGGAAATCCGGACCGGCGATTTGGGCGAAATCCGCTGCCCCCACGACCACGGCCATGTCCTGGCCAAATATCACCGCGCCAACACGGATATCGTGCATCAAGCCGAGAAAGCGGCCGGCGACGCCTGGCACGAGTGGTCTGTCATGGACTGGCGGGCGCGCGCGAGCGTCGTGCTGAGAATGGCGGAGCTTCTGTCGACCAAGTACCGGCCGATCGTGAACGCCGCGACGATGCTCGGGCAATCCAAGACCGCGCATCAAGCCGAGATCGACGCCGCGGCCGAGCTCATCGACTTTTATCGCTTCAACGCCCACTACATGCAGGAGATCTATGCCGGGCAGCCCGTCGCGAGCCCGGGCATATGGAACTACGTCGAGTATCGAGCGCTCGAGGGCTTCGTGCTGGCGATTACGCCTTTCAACTTCACCGCCATAGCCGGCAACTTGTCCACGAGCCCCGCGCTCATGGGCAACACGGTACTGTGGAAACCAGCTTCGACCGCCATCCTCAGCTCGTACTACCTCATGGAGCTCTTCAAAGAAGCGGGTCTTCCCGACGGCGTCATCAATTTCATCCCGGGCTCCGGTGGCAAAGTCGGTGGGCCGGCAATGGCCATGCCCAGCCTCGCCGGCATCCACTTCACGGGCTCGACCGAAGTCTTCCAGCTGATGTGGTCCACCGTCGGCGAGAACATCAAGAACTACAAGGTCTATCCGAGGATCGTCGGCGAGACCGGCGGCAAGAACTTCGTCTTCGCGCATCCGTCGGCCAATGTCGACGCGCTCGTGGCCAATACCATCCGGGGCGCGTTCGAATATCAAGGGCAGAAATGCTCCGCGGCGTCCCGGGCTTATATCCCGGAGAGCCTTTGGCACGCGTTCAAAGAGCGCTTGGTCGCCGAAGTCGCGACGATCAAGTCGGGCGACGTTACGGATTTCGGGAACTTCATGGGCGCCGTGATCGACAAACCGGCTTTCGAAACGATCACGGAATATGTCGATTACGCGAAAGACTCATCAGAGGCCGAGTTCATCACGGGCGGAGGCTATGACGGCTCCAAGGGATACTTCGTCGAGCCTACGACGGTCGTGACCACCAACCCACACTTCAAGCTCATCGAGGAAGAGATCTTCGGCCCGGTGATCACGATCTATGTCTATCCGGACGACAAGTTCGAGGAGACGCTCGAGCTCTGCGACAAGACGTCACCTTACGGTCTCACCGGCGCCATCTTCGCCGACGATCGTGTGGCGATCGAGAAAGCGTTCCGCACGCTACGTCAGAGCGCAGGGAATTTCTACATCAACGACAAGCCGACGGGCGCGGTCGTGGGCCAACAGCCGTTTGGCGGAAGCCGCGCCTCGGGAACGAACGACAAGGCCGGCTCCGCCGGTAACTTGACACGGTGGACGAGCATCCGCACGGTGAAAGAAACGTTCGTCCCGGCGACCGACTACCGCTATCCTTTCCTGGAGAGCGAGTAGTTTAAGATCGGATCACGTGGGTGCGCCGCTCGCTCTCTAGCGTAGCTCTCGATAAAGAAGGGCCTTTGCGGCCGCCCAGTCGCGCTTGACCGTAGCCTGCGAGATTTTTAGCACCGCGGCCGTCTCCTCCACAGTCAAGCCTCCGAAAAAGCGCAGCTCGACAATCTCGCCGTAACGTGGCTCGAGCGCGGTCAGCTTCTCGAGGGCGGCGTCGAGTGCGACGACGTCGACCTCTGCGCTCGAATCCGACGCATGGATGGCTTCGGACAGTGTTACGCGCCCCACGTCACCACCGCGCTTCTCGGCGCGTTGCTTCCTCGCGTAGTCAACGAGAACGCGGCGCATCACCCGGGCCGCGACGGCAAAGAAGTGCGCACGGTTCTGCCACTCTACGCGGTTTTGGTCGATGAGCTTCAGATAGGCCTCGTTGGCGAGGGCGGTGGCCTGCAAGGTGTGATCGGGACGCTCGGACTTGAGCTGGGCTCCGGCGAGGCGCCGCAGCTCCCGGTAGACGAGCGGGATGAGCTCGTCGAGAGCCTCGCGGCTCCCACGCGTCGAGGAGCGGAGGAGCTCAGTGACTCGTGCCTGCACGCTAACTATGATAGTTTCTTTGCGAGTGCCACGGGGGAAGCTTCCATGAATTCAGAACTGTGGGCGCGGCTCAAACTCTTGTTCGAAACGGCGCGCGTGCTCCCACCGAGTGAGCGCGAGACCATCGTCGAGAAAGCGTGCGGCGACGACCCACACCTGCGCGCGGCACTCGACTCGCTGCTCTCCGCCTACGACGACGCCGGCTCCTTTCTGGAACGCCAGGACGCCTCCGGCCCCTCCGACCGCGTCGGGGGCTACCGGCTTCTAGCCGGAACTTCCGCCGGCTAGACGCATGTAAACCCGTACGTTTAAAGCAGATGCGGCGGTTCTAAATGTAATGTGTAAGCATGTAATAGTGACAGAATAGTTTATTTTACTGATTTAATCCTGTATAGTCGGCGCATGTACATCGCCAAGGTGCCGAACCGCAACTCGCCCCCAGCGATTCTCATCCGCGAAAGCGGTGCGCCCAAAACGAGGACCGTCGCCAACATCTCGAAGTGGAAGCCCGCGCGAATTGAAGCTCTTCGCCAGTTGCTGAAGGGCAACGTGGATTTGGGTGAGGCTCAGCAGTTCGAGATCACCAGAAGCAAGCCTCACGGACATGTTGCGGCCGTGCTGGGAACGCTGCGCAAAGTTGGCCTCGAGCGAATCATCCATAGCCGCCAGCGCCGAGAGCGTGACCTCGTCGTGGCGATGATTGTGGCGCGAATCGTAGAGCCGGGCTCCAAGTTGGCCACGGCCCGTGGTCTATCGAAACAGACCTTGACTTCGTCATTGGGTGAGTGTGTTGGAGTTGAAGACACCAACGAGGATGAGTTGTATGATTCCCTGGATTGGCTTTTGAGCCGCCAAGCAGCCATAGAGAAGAAACTGGCGAAACGCCATCTGCAGCAGGGCAGCCTGGTTCTCTACGACTTGACGTCGACTTGGGTAGAAGGTCGGTCGTGCCCTCTGGCGAAGCTCGGTTACTCGAGAGACGGCAAGAAAAACAAGTTGCAGATCGTGTTCGGCTTACTGTGTGAGCGTGATGGTCGGCCGGTCGGGGTAGAGGTGTTCGAAGGCAACACCGGAGATCCCGCAACACTGGGGAGCCAAATTCGCAAAGTCCGAGAACGTTTTGAGCTTGACAGTATCGTCTTCGTAGGTGACCGAGGGATGATCACCGAAGCCCGGATTCGCGAGGAACTTCGACCGGAGGAAGGTCTCGAGTGGATCAGCTCACTTCGTGCCCCTCAGATTCAGCGACTTGCAAAAGACGGAATGCTGCAGCCTTCTCTGTTCGATGAACTCGACCTAGCGGAGATCCATCATCCTAGCTTCCCTGGTGAGCAACTCATCGCCTGCCGCAACCCTCTTCTTGCTACCGAGCGGGCGCGGAAGCGAGAAGAGATGCTTGTGTCGACGGAGTCAAAGCTAGAAGTGATTAGCAAAGCGACGAAGCGAGACCAACGTCCTTTGCGAGGCAAAGATACCATCGGCATACGATTGGGTCGAGTGTTCGCTCGGAGCAAGATGGGCAAGCACTTTCGCTACACCATTACGGACGACGGCTTCGACTTCGAGCGCGACAACGAAAACATCGAGCGTGAGGCGGCCCTCGACAGCATCTATATCATCCGAACAAGCCTCACCGAAGAGGCCATCTCCGCAGACGAAGCTGTCAGGACCGTCCAACATTCTCGTGGCCGTGCACGATGGCGTGCCCGAGCCAAAAATCATCGATTTCGGCGTCGCCAAGGCGATCGCACAACCGCTGACCGACAAAACCGTCTACACCGAGTTCGGGCAGCTCATCGGGACACCCGAATATATGAGTCCAGAGCAGGCGGAGCTCTCGGGTCGCCACGTCGACCCGTACCGACGTCTACTCCCTCGGCGTGCTCCTCTACGAGCTCTTGACTGGTGTCTTGCCGTTCGAAGGTGGGCAACTGCGTGAGGCAGGCTTCGACGGACTAAGAAAGATCATCCGGAACACCGACCCTCCCGCGCCGAGTATCCGCGCCACCCAGCTCGGGGAGCAACTTGGAGACGTCGCCGCGCGTCGCCGGACCGACGCGGACGCCCTCGCAAAGCGCCTTCGCGGCGACCTCGACTGGATCGTCATGAAGGCGCTCGAGAAGGACCCTGCCTCTCGCTACGGATCGCCGTCGGCCCTCACGGCGGATGTCGAGCGGCACCTGAGCCACGAGCCGGTGGTGGCCAGTCCACCGAGCACCGTTTATCGCGCGCGCAAGTTCATCCGACGACATCGAGCGGGCGTCACGCTTGCTGCCACACTCGTCGCGGCGCTCGTTGTACTGAGCGTTTCGATGTCCATCCAAGCAGCGCGGATCGCGAGTGAGCGCGACCGTGCGGAGCGCGAGGCCGAGAGGGCGAACGAGGTCATCCAATTCCTTACCGACGTCTTCGATGTCGCACGCGCCGGGGCGCCGGGCAGCCAAGATGTGACGGCTCGCGAGATACTAGAAGCTGGCAGCGAAAGAATTGGCGAGCTGTCGCGCGAGCCGCTCGTCCAGGCACACTTGATGGACACCATCGGCAACATCTATTTGACGATGGGACTCTATGATGAAGCCGAGAAGCATCTCGAAGAAGCTTACGCCACCCGCTCCCGTCTTCTCGATGAAAATCATCTCGACATGGCTGCAAGCCTTGAAAGCCTCGGTAGCTTGTCTAGCTGGCGCGGCGAGCTGGACAAAGCTCGGGACTACTTCAGAAGGTCGATCGAGATTCGCGAGCACGCGCTTGGGCCCGAATCAAGTCCCGTCGGCGACGCACTCAACGCGCTCGGTATCGTTCACGCCATCGAGGGCGACTATGACGGCGCCGAGGGACTGTTTCTGAAGTCGGGAGACGCTCTTGAAGCAAGCGAAGGCGGCTTATCGGCAGGCAAGCCGATCGGCAACCTCGCCAACGTCTACGCCTTACAAGGTCGCTACGAAGAGGCTCTCCCGCTGCAGGAACGGGTCGTCGAGCTTCACCGCGAATCGTTTGGCGCGAACCATTTCAAGTATGGACGCTCACTGCAATCGTTGGGCGTGATCCATAAAATGATGGGCGAAACCGCGAAAGCCGAGCCGCGCTTAAAGCAAGCCCTTGAGATTTTCCGGCGCTCCGAAGGTCCGGACCATCCCGACGTGGGCACGGTCCTGACCGAGATGGGAGAAGTGTATGCGCAACAGGGCAGATTCGCCGAGAGCGAAAGACGCGTTGAGCGAGGCGCTTCGCATCCACACAGAGGCGCTGGGCAGAAAGAATCATCTGGTGGCCGAAGATCTCCTGCAGATCGCCCACGTCGTGCGAGAGCAAGGCCGGCTCGAGGAAGCTCGAAAACATTACGAGGAATCGATCGCGATTTGGGAGGAAGTCGCCCCCAGCCATCCCCAGAAGGCTGAAGCTGAAGCCGCGCATCGGGAGCTTCTCTCGAACCAGCCTCCCTAACGACGGCTTTCACCACCTTAGTCGCTAGAAATAAATTCACTTTTATTGAGCCCTCTTCCCGTCCTTTTGCGCGTTTAGGTCAAAAGAAGGAAAGGAGGTAGCGCTCATGAAGGTCAAGACGAAAATCAAAGCTGGCGGCTACGCGTGGGGCAACTAACGACACGTAGTCGATTCCGTTCTACATCATGAAGCCGGGGAGGTCGGAGGCGGCCTCCCCGTGCCGCTCCCGGTTAAAAAGACTCGCTCAGCTCTTTGCCGCCAACAGATCCCGGATTCGATGCTCGCGCTCGTCACGAGCTTCCTGCCACCTGTCAACACGTTCGCGATGCTGCTCCGTATCACGAGCTCGTCGCCGCCTCCGACGTGGCAAATCCTGCTCTCGCTCGCCATCGGCGTCGCCTCGGTATTCGCGGCGCTCTGGTTTGCGGGAAAGGTCTTTCGCATCGGACTTCTGATGCACGGGAAGCCGCCGAACTTGCGTACGCTCGTGCAATGGTCGCGCATGACCTAAATCGGGGCGACCGTGGTGCTCGTGCTCGTGGCTTTCGCCGCCACGCTGTTGCCGGCTTTCCGCGCCGCGCGCATCGATCCGGTGACCGCGCTCCGATCGTGAGTCGATTCCCCAGAAAGACCAGGAGGTGTACACTCGCCCTCCTATGATAGGGCGAGACCGCTACACCATTCTCATCGCGAGCTACTTGGAGCCGGAGCATGTCGAGCGCATCCGGCATGTCGATGCGAGACTGCACGTTCTCTACGAGCCAGACTTGCTCCGGCCGCCTCGTTATCCCGCCGATCACAAAGGAAAGACTTTCGAGCGCAGCGAAGAGCAAGAGCTACGCTGGCGGCGCTTGCTTGAGAGCGCGGACATCCTCTTCGACTTCGACGCGACCCATTTAGAGGATTTGCCCGAGCTCGTGCCCAAGCTTCGATGGATCCAGGCGACGAGCTCCGGCATCGGCCAGTTCGTGAAAGGTCGAGGCTACGACCAACGTCTGCCTGAGGTCGTCTTCACGACGGCAAGAGGTGTCCATGTACAGCCTCTCGCCGAGTTCTGTCTCCTGTCGATGTTGATGTTCAACAAGAAGCTCATAAGGCTGAAGCGCGATCAGGAGCGCAAACATTGGGAGCGTCACGCGGGCACGGATCTCGACGGACGTACCTTGGGCATTGTCGGCGTCGGTGCCGTCGGCACCGAGATCGGCCGCATGGCGCGCGCGATGCGGATGCACGTTCTCGGCATCAAACGGCACATCGAAGGCATCGAGCCGGCTTCGCTTCATCTCGACGAGCTGCACACGCTCGCGAATCTCCGCGACGTGTTGCCACGCTCGGAGTTTCTCGTCCTCACAACGCCTCACACCCCGGAGACGGAAGGAATGCTCGGGCGCGCCGAGCTCGAGCTCCTGCCGAAAGGCGCTGTCCTCATCAATCTGGGTCGGGGCATCCTGGTGGACGAGTCCGCCTTGGTGGAGGTGTTGCGCTCCGGCCATCTCGGCGGCGCCTGTTTGGATGTGTTCGAGAAAGAGCCCCTGCCGCCCGAAAGCCCGCTATGGGAGATGCCCAATGTTCTCGTGAGCCCGCACTCGGCAAGCACGAGCAACCGGGAGAACGAGCGTCTCACCGACTTGTTCTGCGAGAACTTGCGCCGCTTTCTGAATGATGAACCTCTCTTGAACGTGCTCGACACGGAAAGGTTGTACTGACATGCGATCCTCGGCGGCTCGTAGCCATTATTGGCGTCGATACCCAACAGGATTTCATCACCACCATGTTCGCGGATCACGCGTAAGACTTGCCTGTCTCGAGCATCCCCTTCCTCGCGCGACATCCACTTTGCCCCGCGACCGACTTTTACTTTGAAAGCGCTGTGCCCCGCGGCCTTGCCCATGTCGATCTCTTCGCGAAACCGTTCGCGCCAACTGCGCTCGTATTGAGGCAAGAGATCAGCGAAGTAAAGCGAGCCGTCATAGACGGGAACGCACTCGGGCCCCCCACCGCCGAGTAGGGCGTGGATCGGCTTGTCCACGGCCCGGCCGAGCAGATCCCATAGCGGCATGGTCCCGCTTCCTAGAGGGCCGACCATGCGACCGTGGTCAGACTGGTAAAGATCGAAAGGGTTCTTGCCCAAGAGCGCTTCCGCTGCCTCGCGCTCTGCCCGGCAGTTGCCGACACCTTCGAGCTCGGAGTTGGTGTAGATGCGCAGCATCCGATCCGTGGCGCGGTCCCCGTGAACGTCGAGCCGAGAGTTCTTACCGGCGATCTTCGACCGACGGCTCTCGACGTTGAAGCCAACGACTCGAGTGATTCTGACGTCGCGCGGGAGCCCGGCCTGCCCGGACTCTTCCGCGCGCACCGCCCGTTCGAACAGCGCGGCCCCGGTGCAAGCGAGCAAGAAATCTCTGCGTTTCATGACGCCCCTCCTCTCGAGCGTCGAGGATATAACGATGCGGCTCGAGGCGAAACCGGGTTGACGGTAGCGCGGACAAGAGGGTTCGGATAGATTGCATTCCGTTTACATATTTGGATGGGAGGCGTCAAATGTGGCCTGCTATCGCGCTTGCGAGCGTTATCCTCGCTGGCGCTCCTCCGTCTCAAGACGGGCTCCTCCTCACGGGCCTAGAGGCTGAAACGTTCCTCCGTGAGGATATCGGCATTGGGGTCACGAAGCCCCAAAAGCTGACGCTTTCCGACGGCACGACGACGTGCGCGGCTGCGTGGAAAACGGTGGACATCTTCCGTCGAGGACTTACGCGCGTCACGGGAGGGCAGGTGGAGCGCGATTTTCGTGACTCCTACAAATTCGAGATCGCAGCCTATGAGCTCGACAAATTGCTGGGCCTTGGTTTCGTTCCACCCACTGTCGAGCTCAAAATTCGGGGTGAGACCGGCTCGCTTCAACTCTGGGTTCATGGCACGATCACGGAGTGGGACAGGCAGCAAGAGAACATCCCGATTACCTCACCGAAGGCCTATGTGGAAGGGATGCTTACGTTGCGTCTTTTTCACCAGCTCACCCACAACATCGACTACAAGAATGTGCGCAACGTTCTCATCGGCGACGGCCAAGTCTGGGCTACGAGCCTCACGCTGATGTCGAAGCCGCGTGGCTCGAGGTCTATCGAGACGTCGAGACGCATTGGGATCTCTACGAGCTCGCGGAGAAGCTCGTTGATCTGGACCAAAAGTTCCAGCAGTGGCGTTTCGCGCACATGAAAACCGTCGAGCGCATCATGGGCCACAAACGCGGCACGGGAGGGACATCAGGCGCGTCCTACCTCCAAAAGGCTCTGCGCTTGCAGTTCTTTCCCGAGCTCTGGTCCGTTCGGACCGCCATTTGAAATGACGGGACTAACGAGTGAAGAGATCGCGGCCTGGGACGCCGCTGACCCTTTGGCGCCGTTTCGCGAAGAATTCCGCGTTCCGGAAGGCTTGTACTATCTCGACGGAAACTCGCTCGGAGCTCTCCCTCGAAAAACGCCGGAACGGATTCGCGCGCTCATCGAAGACGAGTGGGGCCACGACCTCATCAAGAGCTGGAACGCGCATGACTGGATTCATCTCCCGCGCCGCGTCGGGGATCAAATCGCTCAGCTCATCGGCGCCGAGCCCGGCGAAGTCGTTGCCGCGGACACGACGTCCATCAACTTGTTCAAGATGCTCGGGGCGGCGCTGGGTCTCCGGCCGGGACGCAGCATCATCGTTTCGGAGCAAGAGAACTTTCCCACAGATCTATACATCGCCCAGGGGCTTTCCTCGTTTCTGGGCGGCGAGCACGGGCTGCGACTGGTGCCGCGCTCGGAGCTGAATGGCGCCATCAGGGACGACGTCGCCGTCGTCACGCTCACCCATGTCGACTTCAAGACAGGAGAAGTTCACGACCTGGCGGAGGTCACTCGGTGCGCGCATGACGCGGGAGCGCTCGTCGTCTGGGATTTGAGCCACAGCGCTGGAGCGCTACCCGTCGAGCTGAACGCGGCGGGAGCGGATTTCGCTGTGGGATGCGGCTATAAATATTTGAACGGTGGCCCCGGCGCGCCCGCGTTTCTCTTCGTCGCAAAGCGGCACCAGGACGACATCAACCCTCCGCTGAGCGGATGGATGGGGCACGAAGCGCCCTTCGCTTTCGATGCGGATTATCGCCCAGCTCCCGGGATCGATCGGCAACTCTGCGGCACGCCGTCCATCCTCGCGATGGCTGCGCTCGAAGTGGGCGTCGAGCTCGCGACCCGCGTGGACATGAAGGAGCTCCACAAGAAATCGCAGCGCATGGGCGATTTGTTTCTCGAGCTCGTTGAAGCGGGTTGCCAAGGATTTGGGCTCGAGCTCGCATGTCCGCTCGACAGCGAGAAGCGTGGTAGCCAAGTCTCGCTTCGGCACGAGGACGGCTATCCGATCATGCAGGCGCTCATCGCGAACGGAGTGATTGGAGATTTTCGCGCTCCCGACGTCTTACGATTCGGGTTCACGCCGCTCTATCTCCGATATAGCGACGTGTGGGACGCCGTGGCGGTCCTGAAGAAGATTCTCGAGACCGAAGCTTGGCGCCTCCCCGAGTTCCAAAGGCGCCAGCTCGTGACCTGAGCCTGTGAGCGAGCTTCGCGTTCTCGTTCTTGCGCGTGAGCCCGACATCTACGCGACGCCGATCCGCGCCCGCTATCCCGAGCTCGCGCTCGAAACGTGCTCGAGCTACGAAGCGCTCGGTAAAGTGCTGCGCCGGTTCGCACCCTCGGTCGTGCTCACGGGCAAGATCGGTGCGCCTTTCCCACGCGAGCTTCTGCTCGACGCCACACCCTCCATCGAATGGATGCAATGCAACTCGGCGGGCGTCGACCACTTGCGCCCGTTCAGCTCGCGGGTCCGGGTCACGTCGGCCTCGGGCATTCACGACGAAGCTCTCGCGGATTACGTCGTGTGCGCGATGCTTATGTTCAATCTTCACTTTCCGACTTTCTTCCGGCAACAGCGCGACCACGTCTGGGAGCCAAAGCCGCTTCGGCCTTCGAACGGCCAGAGACTCGTCGTGCTCGGGCTCGGAGGCATCGGATCGCGCGTTTTTGCGAAGGCGAAAGCGCTCGGGCTTCAGGTCATAGGCGTACGGGCACGGCCGCAAGGGGACGCCGTCGGGGTCGATCAGCTCATCGAGGTGCTCGAAGAC
The DNA here is from genome assembly GCA_965197495.1 of Candidatus Marinacidobacterales bacterium. GTDB lineage: Bacteria > Acidobacteriota > Vicinamibacteria > Marinacidobacterales > SMYC01 > SMYC01. Next base: position 4,680,475 of record OZ240210.1, on the reverse strand, counting down.
GCGGACTTCCTCGCGGTAACACTTCCGCGCACGGAAAAAACACTCGGTCTCGTTGGAGAGAACGTGCTCGCTTCGATGAAGCCCGGCTCTGTGCTCGTCAACATCTCCCGCGGCGGGATCGTGGACGAGAGAGCTCTGGCGCGCATGCTTCGCGATGGCCCGCTTCGGGGCGCGGTTCTCGATGTTTTCGAGACGGAGCTGCTCCCCGCCGAAAGCGAGCTCTGGGATCTAGCGAACGTCGTCATCACGCCGCATACCGGGGATATCGAAGGCTGGCAGTCCAAAGTCGTGGAGCTTTTTTGCGCCAACTTCGAGCGATTCCGCGCTGGTGAGCCGCTCAAAAACGTCGTCGATCCCGAGCGCGGCTACTGATTCTGGGACGAGCTCTTCTTTTTCTTCTCTTCCTCACTCTTTTGCATCTGCTTCCTTCTGGGAAGGCGATTATAATCGATGCCATGAGAATGAGACGGCGTGATTTTCTGAAGGTGGCGGCTGCGGGTGCCGTCTACGGCTGCTCGCGCAGCGAAGAACCTGAGCGTGAGGATTTCTTCGCAGGCCGCATGGAGATGATGCATATTCCGGGGCTCACCGGGTGCGTGATGCGAAACGGCGAGATGGTACGCGAGATCGCATACGGCTTCTCCGATCTAGAGAAGAAAACACCGATCGGCCTCGACACGATCCAGAACATCGCGTCGATCTCGAAGACGTTTGCCGCCACGGCGCTGATGCAGCTTTGGGAACAAGGAGCGTTTCGCCTCGATGACGACGTGAACGCCGTACTTCCTTTCACGGTGAACCCGAAGGCTGCGGTCAGCTTCTGACCCATACCTCAGGTATCGCTGACGGTACTTCATATTCGAGAAACTACGTCTGCGGCGATCCAGAGATACCTCTTTCTGAGTGGCTCGAGGAGTACTTCACGCCCGGCGGACGTTTCTACGACGAGAACGAGAACTTCCACGCGTGGGGGCCGGGTGAGCGCTAGACCTATTGCAACGTTGCCTACGGCCTCCTCGGCCATTTCATCGAAGTGATGTCGGGGGAGCCCTTCGCGGACTATTGCCAAAGCCACATCTTCGAGCCCCTTGGCATGCAAGAGACGTCGTGGTTTTTGGCCGATGTAGACACCGCGAAGCACGCGATCCCGTACACGTGGGTCGAGCAGGGTGAGGCGCGCGGTCCGACCTGGGGAGGCGAGCCGCTCGGCGCCATAGGTGCTGCGGCCGAGGCCGACGGCTACCTCGCGAATTGTCTCTACAACCATCCGAACTATCCCGACGGCTTTCTGCGCACGAGCGTGAGGCAGCTCGCGCTCTACATGAACGCGTACTTGCGTGGCGGCGAGCCCATCTTGGAAAAGGAGACGGTCGACACCATGCTCCAAGTGCACTCGGAAGAGATCTGGGGGCTTTGCTGGTATGTGCGCGACGTTGGCGGGCTTCCTTTTTGGGGTCACGGCGGCGCCGATCCGGGCGTGAACACGCGGATCGACTTCAACCGCGAAACGGGCGTCGGTGCCATCCTTTTCGCCAACACGTTCATGGACGACGCGGCCGCGGAAATGCGCGACCTGAACGCCCACTTGATCCGCCTGTCTTCTTGAGGCCGACAGTCGACAAGACGATTCACTGCTAGAATACAGTCGTGAAAGACGTGGTAGAGCCTAGTCCGGCCGAGCGGTTCCGCATCGCGTTGGACCTCTTCGAGACCGGGGTCCGACTCATGCGGCAGAATCTCAAGCGCGACCACCCCGACGCGACCGAGCAAGAGATCGACGGCCGCCTGAAGACCTGGCTTCGGCACCGTCCTGGCGCGGAGGACGGAGACTGCCCGGGGCGCCGCCTGGATTGGCCGTTGAAGCCGCGGTGAGCTTTCTGGAGATTGCCCTCCGCCGGCTTTGCGCCGAGCTCGTCGAGGCCAAGCTTGGCTTTGCGCTGATTGGAGGTCTGGCCGTCTCGGTCCGTTCAGAACCGCGCTTCACCCGTGATGCGGACGTCGCCGTTGCACTCGAAACTGACATCGAAGCCGAAGCACTCGTTCACGAGCTTCAGCTCAAAGGCTACGTCGTTCTGACGATCATCGAGCAGGAGGCTGTGGGTCGTCTCGCCACCGTGCGGCTTCAGCCTCTGGGAGAGTCTGGCACCGGACTCGTGCTCGACCTATTGTTTGCCTCTTCCGGGATCGAGCGCGAAGTCGTCGAGAATGCTGAGATGCTGGAGGTGCTTCCGGATCTCACCCTTCCCGTAGCTCGCGTCGGTCACTTGATCGCTCTCAAAGTGCTGTCCCGCGACGACCGAACACGACCACAGGACGTGGCCGACTTGCGGGCGCTTCTCTCTCGCGCAACCTCCGACGAGCTGGCTCGCGCGCGCACCGCACTGGGCCTCATCGAATCTCGAGGATTTCACCGGGGGCGTCAACTGACGCCAATGCTGGACGAGTTGATCAAAGAAAAGGACTAGGAATTGACACGTTCCAGTTGTCTCCGGTTGAGTTGCGGAGCCACGGTCGGTAGCGCCCACACTGACATCCCTGTAGGATAAGACCAAAGCTTCCATCCATCTCCAATCGACGATCAAGAAAGCCTGTCCTTCCGTTCGAGGAGGCAATATGGTGGGTTTTTTGGCCGGCGTCATCGCCGGATTGTTTCTCTACTTCGTCCTACGTGTCGTCCTGGTGGGGTTGTTCACGGTGCAGCAAAACGAGAGGGCGGTCCTCACCGCCTTCGGCCGCGCTCAGCGGCTCGAAGGTCGGACCACACTCGATGCGCCCATCGCCGAGCACCTGAACGAGGGGCAGCGCGATCGCTACTGCTATCCCCAGGTGCGGGTGATCGGTCCCGGAGGACCGTACTTCAAGCGGCCGTGGCAACGGGTGCACAAGGTGGACGTGGCCATCCAGACGGTGAGCGCCGCCTACGATCCTGAGACCCCTACCGCGAACCACAACAACACCATGCTGGATGCGGTGACGAAGGATCAACTGAACATCGGCATCCGAGGCCAGCTTCGCTACAAGGTGAGTGAGGAGAACCTCTACGCTTATCTTTTCGGCGTGCGTCACCCCATCGCTCATGTGATGGGCTACTTCGTCTCCATTCTGCGAGAGCGCATCGCCACCTTCAAAGTGAAGGACGGCGCCGCCTCGGAAGAGCTCGAGGGCGTCGTCCCCGATGCTCTGGCCATCGAAGGAATCTCCATCAACGACCTGCGCAAGAACTTGAACGAGGTCAACGAGGAAATGGACCGCGAGTGCCTTTCCTCAGCTGCCCGCTACGGCGTGGTGTTGAACGCTTCTCTTATCACCGGGATGGACCCGCCGGATGAAATCGAGTCCGCTCTTGCCGCCATCAACACCGCTCATAACGAGGTCTCTGCTGACGTGAGCGTGGCTCGCGCGATGGCGGATCAGAAGATCGAGCAGTCGAAGAGAGCCGTGGAGATCGAGACCATGCGCGCTCAGGCCGAGGTGCAACCGCTCCTACGCTTGGCGGAGGAGCTGAGTGAGTTGAAAGGAAGCGGCAAAGGCGCTCTCGCCGCCTATCTCCGCAAGATCGAGCTCGATCTCATTCCCCGCGCCAAACGGATCATCGGGGAGGTGCGCTCGTGATCTTCTTCACAACAACTCTCTTCGTTTTCTTCTTTGCCCTCATTGGTGTGCCCATTCTGTTCGGATTCGCTCGGCTCTTCGGAGTCTACGCCACCGTCCAAGAATGCCATGCCAAAGTTTACGTGCTCTTCGGAAAAGTATTGGGTGTGCTCGACGAGCCCGGCCTCCACTTCCCGATTTCAAAGTTCGGACCCCGAGCCCTGCTGGTTCGCTTCTTTGGCAACATTCGTGACGTCGACATGGGTCTCAACCAAAGTTACCTTCGGAGCCAGCCGGTCAACACCGAAGAGGGCACGCCGATGGGTATCGGGATCTGGTATGAGATGCGGGTGCAGAATCCCGTGCCCTATCTTTTCGAGAACGCCGATCCGGTAGGCTCGCTTCGGGCCAACGTGGCGAACGCCACCGTGCGAGGCCTCAGTAATCTGCCCCTCCCCGAGATGCTCGAAAATCGTCACAGCATGAGCCGCACGGTTCGGGAAGAGGTATCACCCAAAGGTTCGGCCTGGGGCTATGAGCTCGGCTCGGTTTATATCCGGAAAGTCCACTTCCGCGACCACGTGATGATCCAACAGATCGAGCAAAAAGTCGTCAATCGGTTGCGGCAGGTGACGTCCGCCATCCGGCAGGCGGGCGACAATCAAGTCGATGTGATTGCGAGCGCCGCGGAAAAAGAAGCCGCCGTTGAGTTCGCTCGAGCCGCCGCCATCCATCCCCGGCTCGTGGGCGAGGCCCTTCGCGACATCGCGAAAGACCCCGACGTAGTCGAGGCCCTGCTTCGGGTTCTCCAGGTGACGAAGCTTCTGCAATCCGAAGGAGAGCTCACGCTCGTTCCCGGAGGAACCGAGAACAGACTCCTCAGGGGAGGGCTCCTAGAGCGACCTCGTCCGCTTCCCGCGTCTCCGCGAGGGGATCGAACTCAATGGTTCTCGGATCGAAGCGGGAGCGGACCGCGTCGAGGCTGTCGTTCAGGACGACAACGCCGTCATGGATCATCACGATGTGCTCGCAGATCTGCTCGGCCTGAGGCATCACATGCGTCGAGAACAGGATGGTCGCGCCGCGCGCGTGCTGCTCGAGGACGAGCTCGCGCAAAAGACGCATGTTGACGGGGTCGAGGCCGCTGAAGGGCTCGTCCAAGATGAGAAGCTCCGGCTCGTGCAAGACGGCCGCGACGACTTGCACTTTCTGCTGCATCCCCTTCGATAGCTCCTCGCAGCGCTTGCGCTCGACATCCGCGAGACCGACGCGCTCGAGCCAATAGCGCACCCGCCTCATCACGTCGGCTTCGTCGACTTCTTTCAAGCGCGCCAAGTAGGCGAGAAAAGCACCGACCTTCATCTTACGGTAGAGCCCGCGCTCCTCGGGGAGGTAGCCGATACGGTCTTTGACTTCGAGCGCCGAGCCACCGAGCACCGAGACGCGCCCGTTATCGGGAAAGAGAATCGACATCACGAGGCGGATCGTCGTGGTCTTGCCGGCGCCGTTCGGGCCAATGAATCCATAGAGGCCGCCGCGAGGGATGGCGAGCTCCATCGAAGCGACCGCGACCTTCGAACCGAAGGACTTGGTCACGTTCTCGAGAACGATGGCTTCGCTCATGAATAGACCCCGATTATGCCATGAAGACCAAACGCTGTTTTACGTCCGGAAGCGTTAGGAAGTCCGGAATCGATTGGCGCGCCAGAAGGTTCCGGTGTCGTTCTCACGGACGCCGTATTTCCTCATCGCGGGCAGGACCCAAGGCGTGATGAGCTGGCGAATATAGAAAGGCTGCTCGACGACGTAGTGATGGAAGCAGTGTGTCGTCCCGAAGTTGAAACAAAACAACTGGAGCGGCCACAAGTAGAAGGGGCGCAGTATCTGGGTCTCTTCGGTGATGTTCCCGACGTCGTCATAGTAGTGACAGTTCGAGGAGACAATTTGGAGTGCGGCCTGGCGCAAGTAGTTCGGAAAGACCCACGCGATCGCGAGCAAATCCAGCCACGGATAGACGAGCTGCATCGTCACTGAAGGGGCCGAGGGGGTGATGCCCAGCAAGATCGCGGCGTGGTAGATGATGAAGCTGAACAGCACGAGAAGGAACAAGGGATAGAACGAAAGGCTGGCGAGAAACAGCGTCCCGTGACGAAAGCCTGGGATCTCATGCCGGAGGTCGCGCCCGTTCAGAAGGACCGACATCAAGCCGTCGACGGAGACGACGAAGCGACGGAAGCCCCAGGGAATGCCGAGCCCCACTAGCCTCTCTTCGACATCCGTGTGCGTTCCCGACGCCCCGTGATGATGAAAGTGGATCGTACGACGGTACCAGCCGTGCGGCACGTTCCCGCGGAAAGCCCAAACGAAGAACATCATCGCGTTGTGGACGATAGGGCGTTTTCGGTAGTAGAGGTAGTGAATCAGATCGTGCTCGATCTCGTGAAGAATCGACGCTGAGAACGCATTGAGCAGTATGCAGACATAGCCGGGGATCCGTCCCGTCCAATAGAGCCAGCCCGAGACGACCATTCCCGAAGCGGCCATCACGAGAAGCGTGACCCCCATCGCGTTCTGATGCCGCAGGACCGCGAATCGCTCGACGAGCCGCTCCTCACCGCGCCGAATCCAGCGCCGGATGCGGCGTGCTCTTTCCTCTGCGGAGAGAACGCGGGCGGTCGCCATATCAAGCTTCTATCGGCGGCTTTCGATCGCGGCGACCAGGCGATCAGCCAGTTCGTCGAGGTCGATCCCGATGGCGCGATTCCTCTCGAGGGCGGTCGTCACCCACTTCTCCGGAAGCCGCTCGGCGCCCAGAAACGCGCCCACCACGGCACCGGTGACAGCGGCCGTCGTGTCGTTGTCGCGCCCATAGTTGACGACAAACTCGAGTGCACCGCGAAAATCGAAATCGCTATAGAGGAGTGCGGTCAAGTTCACGAGATGGATCTCGCCCGCATGAAACGGCATGCGCTGTTGCCGCTCGTCGAGCAACCGATAGGCTTCATGCATCTGCGCGCGCTCGATAGGCTCGAGCCCGCTGTCGAGCCACGGGTCGTGCGCCGGCGCATCTTTGGTCAGCCCGACCTCGCGCGCCCTGTGTGCAATGGCACGCGCATCGCGGAGCATGTTGAATGCCTGCCTCCCGATGAGGCGGCTCTCAAAAAAACCCTGGGGGTCGACGTCCGATAGCACGGCGAAGATCGACTCCGGCGTCGAGCCTTCCCCAATCGCGGCCGCGATCATCGCCGCAGTGATGGCGCTAATGTCCTTCGCGTAGCCGAGGTCGTAGATGTCGATGGCGAAGGTGTTGCGATACGCGGCTTCGGGGTCCCCTGGATAGAACGCGCCCAGCGCCGGCGCGAACAGGAGTCCGGCACACACCATCTCACCACCGTAGAATCGGTTGAGCGCGCTCGAGTACTCGTCGATATCGCCTCCTGTATAGGCGCGTGCAACCCGTTCCCACTCCTCGAGCCACTGCAAGCGCATGACGCCTTTGATCGGCGCCGGGGCAGGGTCGTCCATGGTGAGTCGGCGCAGCTCTTCGAGCTCGGCCGCGAAGCGTGTGGACAAATAGGCGGCAAAGTCTTTCGCGTGGAGCTCGCCGGCGCGCGCTCCGCTCAAGTAATCGATAGCGAGGGCCTTCCAGCGCGTGTCGTCGGTGGTGGTGCCGGCCCGGACGTTGAGCTCCCACGTTCCCTCGGATGAGGGCTTCGTCATTCTGGGGTGAAGGTCCTTCACGAAGCCGTACTCAGCCTGGATCTGCTCGCGTGTCCACATCTCGCTCGGCGCGCCCATAGCGTCGCCGATCGCGGAGCCGACGAGCATCCCGAGGATCTTGTCGCGCAGAAACACGTGCTCCGCTTGGGGCTCTGTCAGAAGCGCGAACAAGACGAGGAATTTCAAAGACACGAAGCGCTAAATATACAGCAGTATAGGATTCACTGTTGTCTCTCTTGCCACGACAAGTTGCGCGACTTCATGATCACTTCGCCCTCGAGTAGGTCACCGCTTGTCGGAATCAGGGCTAGGGCGCGTGCGCGGATTTCGGCCCAGACAAATCGATAGAACAAATAGTCCTGGGGTTCTTCCTCGAGAACTTGATAACGCGGCCTCTCATTGGCAACGACCCCGATCTTTCGGGCGATGCCCCTCCTGCCATCCTCGACAAGCTCATGCCAAGATCGCATCTCGAGTTGCTTTCCGCTCAACTTCAGAAGGATCGTTGTGAACTCGGAGTCCGGTCCGAACCGCGCGTGCGTCAAATCATCGATATCGAAGAGACCATCGTCATTGAGATGGCCAAGCAAAACGGTTAGCTGAGAAGCGTCAATCTGCGCTCCCCGGTACGGCGGTCCGCCGTTCAGCAGATCAGCAGATCGTCGGACCATAAGATGCGACCGTCGTCCCACACGACGACGATGAGCTTCTGCGGACCTGACGAGCGCAAGCGCCAATCCTCCGTATAGATGGCCAAGACCGTTTCCGCATCGGTGCTGGGCCGAATCGCTTGTTCGGCGGTCTGTGCGCCACACGCAAGTAGCAGGCAGGATGCTGCAATCAAATTCCGTCCTCGTTGTATCGTCGTCATTGCGCGAATCTCCGCTAACAGGAAAACAACATTTTAACGGATCAGTGGTACCGCCCGGAGGCAGCTGTGCTCGCATTCCGGGCACTGCCACCCATCGAGCTCACGATTGTGCTTAAGGCAGAACCGAGTCAGGAGGTTGATGAAGTGGTCGTTGTCGTCGGTGGAATCGATGACCGCGGTGAGGCCGGCTACGTAGGCCACGTACTGGTCGCGCGCCTCACCCGTCTCGCCGAGCTCACGATAAACGTCGCCAAGCTGTTGATGATAGTGGAAGGGCACGGCCTTCGGGATGCGAAAAAGCTGCTCTAGGCTCTCGCGCGCCGCTCGAAGGTCTCGCCTGCTGAGATATTGTCGGGCCAATTGCGAGAAGACGCCCACATTCTCACGAGCGACGGGTGCGAGTGCCACCAGGTAGTCGAGGAGTGTGAGCTCATCGAGCGCATCGGGGAGCGATACCTTCCCGAGCGGATGGATGGCGCGAAGCGCGCGCCCCTCGATCTCGAGCGCCGCCAGGTGCCCGCCACGGTAGAGCTCGAGCATGCCCACGTCGATACTGATGTGTTTGCCGCCGAAGCGCGGCTCGATGAAGCCCTTCGTCACCGTGTGGCCGACCACCATGCGCGTGGCTTTGAGGTTCGTGAGGATGCGATCCACTTCCTCGCGATGAGCTTCCTGCTGGGCGCGGTCGAGGGGGACGTCGGCTAGGCCCCGATACTGAAGCGGACCCTTCGGGTGAAAAGTCGTTCCGTTCACGAGTGGGGCTTTTCCGGACAGCTCGTCCCGCACCCGCTCGTTAAACGGCTCGATTCCCAACGCCGAAAGCTCCTCGCTCCAGTCGCCATGCGTGAAGACAATCTCGTTGATGCGGATGGCGGCGTTGTGGCGGCGGATCCAGCGGCCGTAGCGTCCGCTGGGGCCAAAGGCCAGGCGATGGCCGAAGTAGCCGAGAGGGTGTTCGGATTCGAATCTCGCGCGGGCGTCGCCGCGCGATGGAGGTCGCTCGCCTGCAGCCCGAGCCCTTTTCCTCTGCTCTTCGAAATGGTCGTCGAATACCCTCTCGCGCACTCTCCGGGAGTTGGAGTCGCTGTAAGACGCAAACTCCTTTTCGGAGACATAGTCCAAGAGACCGACGACGTTCATCGCCTCGTGGTTTCCGATGAGGGCGTGCACGCGCCCGTCGGCCCGCTCGGCCTGCTTCTCGAGCTCGATGAGGAGATCCATGCACTTCTTCGAATCAGGTCCTCGATCCAGGACGTCTCCGGTCTGGACGAGGTGTGTCTTGCCGCCGATCCAGCGAAGCTTGTCGTCGACGAGGCCAGCGTTCTTCAGCACCGCCACGAAGTTGTCATAGGCCCCGTGAATGTCACCGATGGCAACGATGCGCGGGACGTCGGTCCATTCGTAATCCGTGGACGCGGAGGAGACAGGCAGGCCGAGACACCACGCCAGGGCGACCACGAGAATGACGCGACGCCGCTTCATGGGGCCAGGAGAGAATAAGTCGAAAGCATCGAGGCTCGCCGAAACCGTTTCATCGAGAGCTTCTCTCTCCTCGTCGGTGAGCCTTCGTTTCAAGTCGGATGCGACCCGCAGCGCGATCCGCCGTTGCATTTTGAACATATCTTCGTAGATTCTAGCGCACCGAAGCGGCTCGAACGAGAGCGTCCAGGCCGGATAGAGACGCCCCTGGCGGATGGTATGGCGGAGTACCAGACAGAGTGAGGTCAAATCACGTACGAGAACTTCACGAAGAACGTGTTGCCTTGCTCCGAGCGCTCTCCGAACGCCGCAGTGCCGCGCTCGAAGGCGAGCTGGATCGTGCCGAAGGGCGGTTTGTAGCGCCACACGAAAACAGCTTGCACGTTCTCGCGGCTGATGGCGGAGTTCGTCTGGAAGAAGACTTTGATAAACAGATCTGGAGTGAAGTTCTGCACGGCGCGAAGAACGTGGATATAGGTGGACGCGTTCTCGGGATCGGGGTCGAGCCATAGCCGGGAGAGCTCGTACTCGACGTTGAAGCCAACGGTTACCTGTCTTCGGACGGCGGCGCCGAGAAGGCGGAAATCCGAATCGAAATTGCGGCCGAACGTGTACGACCCGGAGACGGACTGAAACTCACGCGTGTTGTAGCCGATGAGCACCGTGTTTCGCCGGTTGCGGAACTCTTTCGCGAAGAGCTTGAATTCTTCCGCGAAGGCCCAGCCGGCGGACCAGCGGTTGCGAAAGTCGACGTCTATCGACTGGTCGACTTGCCAGCTTCGGAGAACGCCCGCCTGGCTCCAGTAGATGTTGTAGTTCGAGTTGTAGTCGACACGCTCGAAAGTTCCGTGGGTGGACCAGAACTGTTTCCGGAACGCGCTGTCCATCTCGCGGCGGTCGTCTTCGCGGATGAAGCCGATGGCATTCACGTGGTCGCTGAAGCGATCGCCGAGATGCGTGTAGCGAAAGTGGATATGGCTCGTGGCGGTGTCGCGAGCGGGGCGCACGAAGAAGGCCCACCGTCCACCTTCCTCCGGTCCGTGAGAGCGGATCAGCTGCCCCGTGAAGCGGAATATCTCCGTGAAGAACAACGAAGCATCGAGGCCGATCGAGCTGCGGTTTTCTCCCTCCAGATAACGGTTGGATCCCATGACGGCGAGCGTGGAAGCCCGCCACAGATCCTTCTCGACACGGGCGACCGAATAGTTGGCTGGCTTCGCGAGCGGATCGGGGAGGAGAGAGGCTGAAGTGGGGGTGGGGTCGGATTGCGCCGTGAGAAAAGAGTACCGCCATGCGCCGGCGCGTCCCAAAACCTTCCCGCCTGCAACGATGTCGCCGATACGCCTCGAGTAGAAGGTTCGAATCCGCTGGCGGTAGAGCTCCGAATCTTCGAGGAAGAACGGCCGCTTCTCCGGGAGCGCCAGCTCGAAACGCGTCAAGTTGATTTGCTCCTGGTCCGCCTCGATGATGGCGAAGTCGGGATTGACGGTAACGTTGACGGTATGCTCGGGCGTCGGTGCAAAGCGAAGGTCGACGCCAGCCTGGAAGTCGGGACTGACGTGCTCTTGAGCGCGTCCCAGAGCGTAGGGGACGATCTGGTACTTGCGCTTCGCAGACTGGAGATCCAAGTTCGTCAGCGTTCCGTACTGGGAGATGCGAAAGCGGTGCTCAAGGGGCCCCGCCCAGAAGCTCGTCTCGAGAAGTCGCCTGGTGGTCCGGCCGGCGTTGAATCCCCACGTCTGGTCCGCGCCCGGACGAAATCGAAGGTTCATCAGGGGGATGGCCATCTCGGCCGTCCATCCTAACCGGAATCGCGTCCTGATGTCGGCGAGCGCCACTCCGTATCATCGTCATCGAGCTGAAGCTCTTGGCGAGCTCCGTCCGACCGCGTAGGGGTGGCGGTGCGCGCGGATGAAGAGCACGCCGTCCGAGCTTCTATCCGACCACAGCTCGCTCTTTTTTCCAAGTGAGCTCCCGGGGAGGTACGTCGGCTTTGCTACAATTCGCGATGGAGGTTCCATCAGGATGAAAAAGCTAGGCATCGGCATCTGTCTCTGTTTCGTGGCGACGACGCTTTTCTCAGAGGACGGCAATTGGACCCGTTGGCGAGGCTCGTGCATGGACGGGATCGCGAAGGACGCCAACCCGCCCATCGAGTGGAGCGAGGAGAAAAACGTCCAGTGGAAAGTCGCGCTGCCTGGCCAGGGCTCCTCGACGCCCATCATTTGGGGCGAGCACCTCTATATCTTGACGGCGATTCCGACCGACGGATCAGAAGCTCCGCTGGCGCCGCACGCGGACCCGAACGCTCCGCGAGGGAGAAGGCGTCGCCGCAGCGGGCCGCCCGCATCGATCGAGCAGGAGTTCAAGCTCCTCGTTCTGAACCGCGCCGACGGGAGTCTCGCTTGGGAGCGGACTGCGACGAAAGCCATGCCACACGACGGCAAGCAAGCGAATAACAGCTACGCTTCCGCCTCCGCGATGACCGACGGCGAGATCCTTCTCGCCTATTTCAACTCCTGGGGCCTCTATGCGTATGACATGGAAGGCAACTTGAAGTGGAGCCAAGATTTCGGGGACTTGTACACGCGGGGCGGCTTCGGCGAAGGCGCGTCGCCGGCGCTTCATGGAGACACCGTCGTCGTCCAATGGGACCACGAACGCGAGTCTTTCGTCGCCGCGCTCGACAAGAACAGCGGCAAGGAGCTCTGGCGCCAGGCTCGCGACGAAATCAGCTCTTGGGGCACGCCCCTCGTCGTCGAGCACGAGGGCCGTTCTCAAGTCATCACAACGGGAACGAAAAACGTGACAAGCTACGACTTGGAGACGGGCGAGATCGTCTGGTCCGGACCGGGCCTCACCTTGAACGCCATCCCGTCGCCCGTCGAAAAGGACGGCATCGTGTACGTCACGAGCGGCTTTCGCGGTAATGCCGCTTTCGCCGTCCGGCTATCCGAGGCCAAAGGCGATATCACGGGCACCTCGGCCATTCTCTGGCAAATCGACCGGGATACACCCTATGTCCCCTCCCCTCTTCTTTATGAGGACATCCTCTATCTCGTTAAGAGCAATAACGGAATCCTGACGGCTCGCGACGCGAAGACGGGCAAAGCGCATTACGGTCCGGTCCGGCTCGAAGGCATTTACGAGATCTACGCGTCGCCCGTCGGGGTGAACGGCCGTGTCTACATCCTCGGCCGCGACGGCAACGCGATCGTTCTCGACAATGGCCCGAAGCTCGAGATCCTCGCCACGAACTCCCTGGACGACGGCTTCGACGCGTCCCCCGCGATCGTCGGTGACGAGATGTATCTCCGGGGCTATCGTCACCTGTACCGGATTTCGGAGAACTGAGAGCAGATCAAGCTTCGGGCACGAGGTAACGCGTCGCGAGGGCAAATGTTCGGGCACTAGTAGGCCGTGTTTCTGCGTGAGCATCGCGAGCTCGCGGAAGTCCAGGTGTCTGCGCTTCGATCCGAGCTCACGTCGTGCGGTTGTCGCTGTGACTAGGAACGCCGCCGCGAACCGATGGGCGAGCGTCTCCTCCGTCCGCTCATCGACATCACCTACATCCATGAACAGATGTCCGAGTTCGTGTGCGAGGCTGAAGCGACGTCGATCGTCGGAAACGGCCGAGCTCACCACGACGACTGGGGTGGTCTCGTTCGCCCAACCCGACAGACCGTCGAACAGGTCGTCATCGCCCCGGCCTCAACGACCACACGACCGCCGTCCTCTATGGCGGCGGTGACACTCTCGATCGGCTGGGCGCCAAGTCTCCAGTGTTCTCGCAGCGACACCGCTGCCTCTTCAGCGTCGTCTAACCGGCGTACCTTCGTTGGACGCGGGAGCTCGTCCGTAAGCCTTGGCTCGAGAGCTCGACGCAGTTTCGACAGTCCACCCTTGGGAGCCGGTGCCTACGACCAGCGGGTCCTCCGAGTGAGCTTTGACGTCACGAAAACAGGTCGCTCGAACGCCGGCTACTCGCTAATCCAATTTTAGCCTTCTTCAAGCCCCGGACGCGCATCGACTAGCCGCTGACGCGCACCCACGTCGTCGTCGCCGCGGCCCGATAAAGCGCGTCGAGACATTCGAGGACCCGGATACCGGCTGGACCGTCGGGCTGAGGCTCGCGCTCGCCTCGAATCGCGGCCGCGAAATCTTCGAGGGCCACCACGAACCGCCGCTCCGGACCGCTCTGGATGTGCTCTTCGCTCGCGCCGCGCGAGAGCGTGACGCCTTGACCGCCAACTATGGTGAGTGTGCCCTCGGTTCCGAAAACGCGCGTCTCCCAGACACTTCGCGCATGAGGCACGCTGGTTTTGTGCTGGACGAGACTGCCGAGGGTTCCGTCCTCGAACCGGAGCGAAGCGACCGTCGTATCTTCGAGCTTTTCGTCGAAGCTGAAGTGACCCAGGCTGGCCGTAACCGAAGCGACAGGCGCCCCTGAAAGCCACATCAAACGATCCAGTACATGCACGCCGTTATAGGTCATCATGCCGCCCCCGGCCATCTCTGGATCCCAAATCCATGACGGAAGAGGACTGGAGGTCGCGAACATCGACTCGGCGAAAACGGTCGGCCGGCCGATGCGTCCCTCGTCCAACCAACGTTTCGCGTTCTGATACTCGTCTCGGAAGCGGTGATTGTAGTTCACCATGAGACGCACACCGGCCGCATCGGCCGCGGTAGCAATGCGCCGAGCATCCTCGAGCTTCGTGGCCATCGGTTTTTCGAGGAGCACATGGAGGCCAACGTCCACGGATCGGAGCGCTGCCTCGGCGAGGAGCGCGTGCGGCAGGGCGACGATGATCGCGTCCGGCCCGAGCTCGATGAGAGCGTCGAGGTCCTCGACGACAGGCACCCCTGCCTCTGGCGCGATGCGCGCACGAATCTCGGGAGCGCGGTCGGCCACACCCACGACCTCCACCGTGTCCACCTCTTGCGCGGCACTCAAGTGCCTTATTCCGGCCTTGCCCATCCCGAGCACCGCGAGCTTCAGTGTCATTGGAGCCAGCCTCGCAGCAAATAGGCGCAAGCAAAACCGAGATAATTTCCAAAGGCGTAGCCGAAAATGCCGATGATGATGCCGGGAGTGACCAGGCGTGACCAATTCATCGACATCGACAGCGCCAGCGCCGAGCCCGGACCACCGACCGCGGCTTGACTCGCGACGGACAGGGTACGGATGTCGAAGCGAAGGAACCATCCGATTCCGAACAGAACGACTGCGTGTGTCGCGATCACGGTCACCATGAATGCGAGCACCGCCGGCCCCGCGTTCAGAACTTCAGCCAACACCGACTGCGCTCCAATCACGATGAAGAACAAGTGCATCGCGAAGTAAGAAAAAAATGCGCTCCCCCGTAGGTTGCGAAGCTACGGTACTTGGGCGATGACGAGCGCGAGCGTCGTGATCCAAAGGACCTCGGGAAAGCCCTCCGAGAGCACATGGAGCTCGCGAGCGCCCCATAGGATCGCGAGGGGAATGGCAGCCAGGAGCGCAACTTCAGAGAGCGAGACCGAGGCCGTCACCCATTCTCGGCGCGGGTCGTCGTCCTCGGAATCCGCGCCGGTCTCTGTGTCTTCGGCCGGAGGCGCGAAAAAGCCGCCGATCTTATTCGCAAGCGATGAGCTTGTTGACTAACGTAGTAACGCGCATCGCGGGAACGCTCTTTTCTCTTTCGGAAAAAAAGATTCTAGCGTTCTCGCCGATGCGCATCTACACATGGCTTACCCTCTCAACCCACGGGCCTCACCAAATGCCACTGCCCCTCAGCGGGAGACGAGGCTGTGGGAAACGCCCCCACGGTTCTGGTCGTTCAGACCTTGCTCACGACTGAGTTCTCTTCGAAGCCTGGAAGGGCGTTTTCCATAGCCTCCACTAATCGAGCCCCCCCTTCCTTATTCCATATGAATTAATCTTTCTTGTATATATATCAGGAGGGGCCTGTGGGCGCTCGTGGGAAACGCGAAGCGTTTTCCAAGCGATTGTGGAAAACGCCGCTCCACGTTTGTACGTGCTCACAACCTTTCCCTAAACGCCTCTCTCGCCCGGAGTTTCCGGCGTTTTCCACAATCGCGGCAGCGTCCATAGGCCATGCCCTCCAACAAAAATCAGATCCCCCGAAACGACAGGAGAACCTTAATGAGTTCTGACCGCTACTACAGCAATAGAACAGAGTCCAAAAAGCTTTTGAGTCTGACCTCCCAGATCTATCTCCATTCTGGCGGCGGCGTCTGCGACACTCAGCCGGGACGACTTCAGAAAGCGGACACACAGGGCTCTGAATCCACTGTTCGATGGCACTGTTGAACTCGACGAGCTTGTCGGCGAAGAGCGCTACAAATCTCTCAAGGAGACGGTCTGGCTCAGCTATCTTGCCAATCTGATGGTGCCGGATGAGCGGCCTGCCGACCGCGAACGGCTCATACTCTGGATTCGGGTTTTCCATCTGCTGAGGCAACGACAAACAACGAGGAGTTTCGCTGGCGAGCTCAACGACTCGGGAGGCTGAGACCCGCGGTCCCCGCAACCATGCTCGGAGAGCAGCCGTTCCTGAAAGAACGGCCGCCGTCCGAGGCGCAGAACGTGGAGGACAACGGGACGCGAGCTCGGACGGTAGAAAAGGAGGCTGATGACCACATCCGTGACACCCTAACGCGACTCCGGGCTCTGAAGGCATTCCTCGAAGACCTGTACACGGAAAAGTCTGACCGACTAAGCAAGCTTCAAGCCAAGCAGCTCGAGCAGTTCAGAAGCCTTCAAGCGAAGCAAAGACCGCGCAAGACTCCGCCCCAATCGAAAGGACGCAAAGGCCCTTCGCCACTGCCTGAACTTGCGCCACCGGCTGACGCGGATATCCTCGCGGCAGCCCCTTGGCTCGTGTTCTCGGACGACTTTGCAGCCCACCCGGAGCACTTGGCGTTTTTGCGGGAGCTGGGTATTTTTGAGGCTGGCGGCAGCCTCCATACGCTCGTTCACGGGATCGACCACCGGATAGCCAAGCTCGAGTTCGAACGGTCGACCCTCCGGGCTCGCGAACGGATAGTGAGCCTCGGCAACTCCCTGATCCGGGTAACGGCTCCGAGAGCCACCGAAGGGAGGGTGCTGCGGTGAACTTCAAGTTTCTTATGATCCCCTCCGGCATCGGAGATCTTAAAGTCGTCAAGCAGAGACTTGCCCGTTACGAGGCGGGGGAGGTAGCACACATCGAGAACATCATGGCGCACGAAACGCGCTCCCGCGACCACCGCCGCCTCCGACAGCTTGAAGAGATCTCCGTAATCGAGACGGAGCGTACCGAAGAAACCACCCGCGACCTGCAGTCGACCGAGCGTTTTGAGCTCCAGAATGAATCGAAGCGGACCATCAAGTCCGAGACACGTTTCGAAGCAGGAGTTGAGGTGTCCGCGGGATTCGGTCCCGTCAAGACAAATGCCTCGGCCAAATACGCGAGTAACACGTCAAAGGAAGAGGCCGATTCTCAATCCACCAGATACGCGAAAAACATAGGGAATTAGATCCAGCACGGTGCTTGGAAAACGGACAGAATTGCGCCCGACGGAGTGCGGACGGAGGTTGCAGGTGGCGTGGGTAGGCGGAAGAAGCAACAGCTGGGGAAGTGAGCCTAGGACAGAGTGGCGAGATGGTGATTTTGGAAACACGGGTCTTGTTCGAATGGCCCCTGAATGGGGCCCAGCGCTAGGCCCGCGGCAGAGAGTCAGACGGAATAGGAGGGTTTCCCGGCTATTGCGGTTTTGGAGATGGTCCAGGATCTTCCGGATGACGCTGGGCTCGGTAATGAAGGAAACGATGCGCATTTTGCCGCCGCATTTTTTGCAAATCAGCGGGTCGGTTTTGAAGACACGTCGGATCAAGTTGGCCCATCGTCGGCGAAGGTTTTTACGCTGGGAGGCGTTGAGCTCGTTGTCGTCGGCTGTGGATCGTTTCTTTCGGGTGTGTTTTCTTCTTCGTCGGGCGTAGTGGCCGTAGTACAAGATCGAATGCTGGTTAGGCTGGGAATGTGGATGAGCACCCGGGCGAGGAACTCTAGCGGGTCGAGGAGCTCGGCTTTTCTGTTTTTTGATTTGGGCTGATAGACAACGTAGTGACTCTTTTTGTCGTAATGGAGTCTTCGAAGGGAGACGGGGCAGCGGACGATGTAGCGCGAGAGGGTTTCAAGGGCTTGGGTATCGGAGGGATAGAGGTAGACATCATTATCGATGCTAAAACCGCTCCGGCGCCATGAACGGAGAATTTTGATGCGTTCGTCCGAGAGAAGGTCGTGTTCTTGTAGAAGTTGAAAGACCTTCTCGCGAAACAGAATTTCCGCGGCGTGGGTGTTGATGTAGGGAACCGGAAGCCACTGTCAGTCGGCAAGCTTGGGTAAACGTCGAAGAAAACCATCAACGCCACCACGCACAACAACTTGAAGCCAGCACTTCAGGCTGGGCCGACGCTCACGAAAGACCGAAGAGTGTCAATGGCGGTTGTCGGTGAGCGTCCACGCGCGGGGGGCGAAAGTCGCCTTTGGCGGACAAGTTCTTTTTTTCCAGGGACAAAGCTGTTTCGCAGAAGTGTCAACGACGGTTGACACCAACTGTCCACCTGGCCCGACATCATTGCACAAGTGTTTCGTGGGTAGTACGGCTTCCTCTCGGTCACGGACGGGGTCACCGAAGTCCGTCGCCGGCTCCGGTGGTGCCTGAGCCGACGCCGCCGAGACCCGCGTCGGCAACGCGGCAGCCACGACGCCCGCGATCGGTCGGCTCCCTGCTGCAAGGGTACACCGCCCTACCTTCAAGCGAAGTCGTAGCTTTCCCAAGCGCGATGCCCGCGATGAACGCAGCCGTTGCGAGGATCGCCAGTACGGGGAATCCGGGGAATGGACCGACGGAGGGCCACACCATCCGAAAAACTGTCGAGCCATCATCCGACGAGAACGGCTGTCGCGACGTGGAAGAGCGTGTTGCGGTTCTTTTCGCCGACTCCGACATGAGCCGACGAGGGGGGCTACATTCGTGGGCGCGGATAGCGAGCTCTTCTTCATTCAAGGACCTCCGCGGCTCGCGCCCGCTTCCCGTAGCGAACAAAAAGAGCGGGCACCGCAATCATGTTGAGGACGGTCGAGTTCAGAAGTCCTCCAAGGACGACGATCGCCATCGGGGACTGAATCTCCTTTCCGGCCTCACCGCCGCCGATGGCGAGTGGAATGAGCGCGAGAGCCGCCGTCAAGGCCGTCATGAGGATGGGATTCAGTCGTTCGATAGAGCCGCGAAAGACCGCGTCCCGGCGAGGCTCACCTTCGAGCATCAGGCGATTGTAGTGGCTGACGAGCAGGATGCCGTTTCTGACGGCGATACCGAAAAGGGTGATGAAACCCACCAGGGAGGCAACGTTCAGCACTCCACCCGACGCGAGAAGCGCCGCTGCGCCGCCGATCAGAGCCAGCGGTAAGTTGACCATGATGAGCAGCGCGGTGCAAGCGCTTCCGAACTTCTGGTAGAGGATCAGGAAGATAGCGAGAATGGAAACGGCCGATAAAACGGTGATCACCCGAGCCGCCGCCTCACCGCTCTCGAACTGGCCGCCATACTCGACGGTGTAGCCCTGGGGGATGTCGACGTTCGCTTCGATTCTCTCGCGAAATCCTCGACCACGCTCGCCACGTCACGACCGCTCACGTTCGATTGGACCACGATCTTTCTCTGAACGTTCTCTCGGCTTACCGTGTTGGGGCCGCGGTCCTCCGCGACCTCGGCGAGCCACCCGAGCTCGACCTTTGCGCCAAGAGGCGTATCGATGACCGCGGTCCGGATCTTCTCGGCACTTCCGCGGTGCTGCTCATCGAAGCGGACGACGAGGTCGAAGGCGTTTTGTCCTTCGAGCACCTGAGAGACGGGCTCTCCATAGAAGGCCACATCGATGGCCTCCGCAAGAGTCCCCGGCGTCACGCCGTATTTGCTCATGGCGTCGCGCTCAGCAGTGATGCGAAGTTGAGGCACGTCCGCCTGCTGCTCGACCGCCAGGTCGACCACGCCGGGCACGTCCTCGACAGCGGCCCTCACAGCCTCCGCGATTCGGCGGAGCTCGTGCAAATCAGGCCCGAAGATCTTCACGGCGATCGCAGCACGCGTGCCGGAGAGCATGTGATCGATACGATGGCCGATCGGTTGACCGATCGTGATGTTGGTTCCGGGAACGGCGGCAAGGTCGACTCGGAGCTCGTCCATAACCTCGAAGAGCTCTGCCTGGGATAGATCGCTAATCAAGATAACGTCGATCTCCGCGGCGTTCACACCCTGGGCGTGCTCGTCGAGCTCGGCTCGCCCCGTGGCGCCGCGCCGTCGAAACCATCGCGTGATGGGCCAGCATCTTCCGCTCGACCAGCCGCCCGAGCTCGTCGGACTCGACAATGCCCGTTCCCGGCACGGTCACCGCGGACACGGTGAGCGTGCCCTCCTGGAACTCCGGTAGAAAGCCCCGACCTAGAAACGGGAAGAGTGCGATCGTCACGACGACGAAGGGCACCGACCGCGACGACCGTCGGCTGTTTCAGAACGACCGCGAGGGTCCGCGCGTAGGCTCCCTTCAAGCGTTCGACCAGCCAGCTCTCACGCTCACGACGCCCGAGTCTGTAGGGCTTTCGTCCGAGCGCCTGGAGCTCGTGACGCGCGGGCTCGAAAAGCACGTCGACGCCGGCGACATCGCGGGCGTCGTCGCTGCCGTGGTCCGACACGGAAAGCTCGTCTACGAAGCCATCGTCGACGACGATTGATGTTGCTGCTTGTGTTCCCAGATCGCGACGCAGACCACGCCGAGAAAAGCGATGCCCAGGCTCACCGGGGCGACGAAGCCGGTCATCGCCACGATCGCGACCGCCGCGCCCGCGGAGATCAGCAGGCGAGGTAGCGGAAGTTGCCCCGTTGCGCGCAAGACGGCGAAGGCCATCCCGCCGACAAAGAGGATCAGGGCGAGCGCGAGTGCAATCCTACCTGAGACCGTAAGCGGCTCTCCGGGATGAGCGATGGCTTCCTCCGCGGTGACAGCGAAAGCGATGACGCCGCACAGCATGGGGAAATGCAGAAGGCTGTAGACATCTCTCGCCATGCTCGCGCGATCGGCGTCACGGCTCGATTCCAACGCGCAGTCGAGTGTTGGCTTGGCGCGCGTGAAGTAGCTCCACCAGAAGGCGCAGGCGATGCCGACGACGAGAACCCCGACGCTGACGAGATCGTCCGTCCAGAGCGCTCCCGTCATTCCGCCCGCGGCAACGATGAGCGTCTCCCCGAGGGCGATGATGACGAACAGCCCGTGGCGCTCGCCAAAGTGCTCGGGGTGGAGGTTCCAGCCCTCCAGCTGACCACCAATCGCGGCAGCGACGATGTCGAGAACGATCGCGAGCCCCCAGAGCCAATATTGCGCCGTGCCGCCGAAAATGCCGCCCGTCACCACCGCGACGAGGCCCCCGAGCGAAAACGCGGCGAAAACGCGAACGGCCGCGTGCTGGGAGGGGTCGGCTGAAGCGACCCAGGCGTAGAGTGCGAGCCCGATGACGCGAACGAGCACATAGGTCAGGGCAAAGAGCGACGCGGATCCGTGAAAAGCGTCCGGGACCGCGACCGCCATGAAGAACGCAACCGCCGTGGCCAGCAAGGTTCCTAGCTCCACGAGCGTGTGCGTGGTGTCGGCCGCGTTCAGGGCCCACGTGAACTGGCTCCACGCCCACCACACGAGCCAGAACACGAGGATCGCCTGACCGACGACATACTCGTGAACGCCGTGGTGGAAGAGCTCGACGACCTGGGTCACCGAAAAGACGAAGACGAGGTCGAAGAAGAGCTCGATGAAAGTCGCGCTTTGATCTTCAGGGGAGACGATTCTACGAGAAGTCATCTAACGTTTACGTCTCTCAACGAGTCCCCCAAATCCTCCCGTGCTTTCTCGGCAAGTCCGAGTAATCGTTGCACGACCTCTGGATGTTCCGCCGAGACGTCCGTAGTCATACTTCCCGTTGCTCTTCGTCTCACGAGCGGATTCCTCCTGACTCGCCTGGAACGGATTATCATACCTTTTCAGCGAGGCCGGGCAGGCCCGTTCAGGGACTCGTCGATTCGGGCCGGGTAACGACGGGCAAACCCGTCTCGGCGGCGAAGATCTCCCGCAAGAGCGTGCACCAACTGGCGCACTGCGTCTCCACCGAGCCGGTCAGTCGCAGGACTTCCCCTTCCACCTCGACCAGGAGCGGCGCCACGCCTCTGGCAAGCGAAGCGCCGAGCTCGCGGAGAGCAGCGATGTGCGTCTCCGGGTCCTTCTTCGTGCGGCGATCGGAGTCATCCGAGCCAAGCTCTCGGAAATCCGAAGGGGTAATACAGACGGGGCCGATACCGACCCATGGTCCGCCGCCGCCTCTACCGAGTCTCGAGCTTCCTCGAGCGCTCTTGATCGTCTCGCGCTCCCAGTAGTCCTGAGAGCGCCAGGCGGCGTACGATTCCTGCGTCTGCGCGTAGAAGTCGTTGTAGTAGACGTTCAGCGTGTCGATGAACATGCCGTCCCGTCCGCGGATGAGATCGACGCGAGTCACCATAGGATCATCTCGGGCCGGGAGCCGCGCGATGGAGTAGCGGGCCTTCTTCGTGCGGCGTCGAGATAGTCCGCGAATACCTGCGGGGCAAGGTTTGCCGCAAAGCGGAGGCGGGATACGGTTCGAATCTGCCGTACGTCGTCGCCGTCGAGCTTCCTTCACCCAGAGCTGTGCCCACAAGAGTTTCGACTTGTCGGTGCCGCACTCGGCGAACAGACGGTCGATCTTGACAAGAATCTGCTTGGTCTGAGTCGCCACGTCGGCGTCTTGGTCGTCACCCACCTGACCGGCGAGATAGACGACGCCGTTGTGCTCCACCGCCTGGCTCAGGCGTGGTCCGACGTGCCTGCGAATAATGTCGCTCATCGCGAGTTCTCCCTGTGCGTCTTCTTGCTCGGACAGAAAAAAGCAGGCGAAGACCGGGTGTCTCGACCTTTCGGCTCACCGGGGCCGTCGAGTAGGGAAGGGTTTCCCGAAACCCTTCCCCTACTCGACGTCTCTGGTCAGCTACCGCGAGAATTCTCCCGCAACGTGGTGAGCCTCAGTTCTTGTCGTCGATGAAGTTGACGCGCCAGTGCGAGCCATCGCAAAACGGCTTGTTCCTCGACTGGCCGCAACGGCAGAGCGTAAAGTGCTCTCTTGAAGCCCCTTCGAGCCAACGAGCTTCGTCGACCTCGAGGTCTGGCGTCCCGCTCACGAAGTAGGGGCCGTTCTTTGACACGGTGATGGACGGGTATCGGGCGAGATTCCTTCGCTCGAAGTCGCCGATCGAGTGACTTAGTGCGCCCGAGGGATACTTCTTGACCTGCGCGGCGATCTTCTCGGCCGACTCGGCATCTGGATGGATCCAGGGCTCTTCTCAGAGGCGAAATACCTTCTTCAGATTGTCGGTACACAAGCCAATGTGAGAGCAGATGCCTCTGTTGTCATGAATCGTTGTGCCCGCGGCTTCGTAGTCGTCCCTCTGATTCACAGCGGGATCCAATTCGTTGGTGTCGCGAAACCCGATTCGCACATGGGTCATGTCGCAGAACAGCTTGTTGGCCGAGCCGCCACAGCGGCACAGGTTCATGGAGACCTTCGCGTCGAGCGCCTCGCCTCGAGAGTTCAGCATCTCGCGCATTCCAGTGACATTGTATGGGCCGTTGAAAGTAGGCAGGATCGTCGGCACTTCGAGTCCCGTGGCGCGAGACTTGACCATCTTTTCGATTTCATGAAGTCGACTCACCGGAGGGAAATCGCTCTCTACGGCTTTGACGAGATCGAGAACCTGGGCCCCGATGTCCTTGCCCGCCTTGAACGAATAGCGTCCGAATGGCGGCCCCGCGTGCTCAGCCGCTCCGTCGGTCATCGGGAGCTTGACCAGCTCACGAGCCACCAGGGGCATTGCCTCCTTCATCGCGAAATAAACGCGCTCCATCAGGGCATCCTTGTGGGCTCCCTCGGGCGTTGCGAACGCCTCCTCCATCGTGGCGAGCGAAAAGCTGTAACAGGCGTTGAAGAGTGTCGCGAGCTCTCTCGGGAGAGGAGCCATCTGAGCCGCCCTGGGATTCTTGGCGAGCGGCCACACCTCCGGCGGCTTGTTCTGCGCGTCCTTCATGACCTGCTCGAACTTGTAATAGTGATTGACTTCCTTTCGCGAGTCATCGGCGTAGTGCTCGTCGCGCACACCCTCGCCTTGACGTACGATGATATGCATCGCCTTCAGCGCACTCTCCACGTCATCGACGAAATGCAGAGTACCGGTGTCCTCGTCGTTGTACCCGACCGTGGCGTAGAACTTGGGATCTCCCAACTGCTTCTCGCGCTGGCAGTCCTTGAACAGATCGTGGCTCTTGCTCAGCTCTTCGAATACGATTTCGATCGCCTTGTAGAACTGTCCAATGGAATCGAAGTGATCGTCCTCGGGAACTGCATTGGCTTCTCCGGGCACTTCGATCGCCATGAAGACATTCCGAAGCAGGTCCGGGGAGAACCTCTCAAGATCGACCTGAAAGCCGCTGCGGTGGTGGGGGACCGGGCCCGGGTAGGACGGCAGCCGCCGCTTCTTGTAGAAGCCGGGAGTTCCACCCACCGACAACAGCAGATTGCAGGCCAGACACATGTGCAGCATCTCTTCGACAACGATGCTTCGAATCACAGAGTGGGCCTCTGATGTCTCCTCTCTGAGGCTGTACATGGCGTAGAGATAGAGCGGGATCGTGGTGAGCTCTACGTGGATCGCCCAGTCGAGATGGCGACGAAGGCCCTCGGGGGTTTTGATTGCCATGGGATTCCCTTTCACACTTGGCGGTTGCCACATGCTAAAGGGTGGTCGCCACATCCTAAAGGGTGGAAGGGAACTTGATCAAGACGAAAGTTGCATTTTGGCCCGAGGCTCCGGTCCGGATTCCTCGGCCACGTGGTGGAGCAGGACTCGAGATTTAAAGTGTCGGGGGGATCTCCCTACGTCTCCCTACGCGTCGTCTCCGGGGACTCTTGCGGAGGCCACCGATGTGGCCTTCTATGGAGAGCCCGTCTCTCAGGTACTCGAAGGGCAAAACGCCTTCGATCTCGTCGTCCGCTTCGATGAGCAGCACCGCGGAAGTGCCGAGAAGATCCGGACCGCGGTCATCGATACGCCTCTTGGCGCGAAGGTCGAGCTCGGGTGGCTCGCCGAGGTCGCGGAGGACCGCGGCCCCAACACGGTAAGCCGAGAGAACGTTCAGAGAAAGATCGTGGTCCAATCGAACGTGAGCGGCCGTGACGTGGCGAGCGTGGTCGATGAATTTCGCGAGAGAATCGAAGCGAACGTCGACGTTCCCCAGGGCTACACCGTCGAGTATGGCGGCCAGTTCGAGAGCGGTGAGGCGGCGGCTCGGGTGATCACCGTTTTATCGGCCGTTTCCATTCTCGCTATCTTCCTGATCCTCTACCAGGAGTTCGGAAGCGCTCGCACCACGCTTCTCATCATGGTCAACTTACCGCTGGCTCTGATCGGCGGCGTAGCGGCGCTTCTCGCGTCGGGTGGAGTGCTGAACGTTGCCTCCCTGGTGGGTTTCATCACCCTTTTCGGTATCGCCGTCAGAAACGGCATCCTGCTCGTCAGCCACTACAATCGCCTGATGCTCGAAGGCGAGCCTCGCCGGGACGCGGTCTTCCGCGGCTCTATCGAACGACTGAATCCCATCCTCATGACGGCCTTGACGGCGGCTCTCGCGCTCATTCCACTCGCCATCGGCGGCGGTGAGGCCGGAAAGGAGATTCAGTCCCCGATGGCGATCGTCGTCCTTGGAGGACTTCTGAGCTCGACCGCCCTCAACATGATTGTGGTGCCCGCTCTTTTTGTACGGTATGGGAAGCCGGCGCGAGTCGCGGAGGTCCTTGAATGAAGAAGAGCTCGCTACCCGCGTTGCGAATGTAGCCCCCCCTCGTCGGGCTCATGTCGGAGTCGGCGAAAAGAACCACAACACGCTCTTCCACGTCGCGACAGCCGTTCTCGTCGGACGGTGGCTCGAGCCGGCGACGGACTTCGGTGGACGACCGGCGCTCGCGGAGCCCCGTCCGTGACCGAGAGGAAGCCGTACTACCCACGAAACACTTGTGCAATGATGCCGGGCCAGGTGGACAGTTGGTGTCAACCGTCGTTGACACTTCTGCGAAACCGTTTTTCCCTGGAAAAATGAACTTGTCCGCCTAGGCGACTTTCGACCCCGCGCGTGGACGCTCACCGGCAACCGCCGTTGACACTCTCCGGTCACTCGTGAGCGTCGCCCGGCCTGAAGTGCTGGCTTCAAGTTGTTGTGCGAGGTGGCGTTGATGGATTTCTTCGACGTCTACCCAAGCTTGGCACGCCCTTCGCCTTCGAACCGCTTTTGTGCAAGCGGCCACAACAACCCTCCCTCCGAAGCCAGAACCAGCGCTGTACCGTCCGAGAAAGCCGCAACTTTCCGACCTGTAGCAACTCCTCGACACCCACTACGATGACGCCAAGGCTCAGTGGGAGGACCGCTTCGAAAAAGCGTACGGGTATTGGCGCCGGTTCGTCGACAACGTGGTGCTACGCTACCTTGACTGCGGGGTTCCAGAAGGAGGAGCAAGGCGCCAGCCCGGCGTCACGCCGTATTTGCTCATGGTGTCGCGGTCAGCAGTGATGCGAAGTTGAGGCACGTCCGCCTGCTGCTCGACCGCCAGGTCGACCACGCCGGACACGTCCTCGACAGCGGCCCTCACAGCCTCCGCGATTCGGCGGAGCTCGTGCAAATCAGGCCCGAAGATCTTCACGGCGATCGCAGCACGCGTGCCGGAGAGCATGTGATCGATACGATGGCCGATCGGTTGACCGATCGTGATGTTGGTTCCGGGAACGGCGGCAAGGTCGACTCGGAGCTCGTCCATCACCTCGAAGAGCTCTGCCTGGGATAGGTCGCTGATCAAGTTAACGTCGATCTCCGCGGCGTTCACACCCTGGGCGTGCTCGTCGAGCTCGGCTCGCCCCGTGCGCCGCGCCGTCGAAACCACCGTGTGATGGGCTAGCAACTTGCGCTCGACCAGCCGCCCGAACTCGTCGGACTCGATAATGCCCGTTCCCGGCACGGTCACTGCGAACACGGTGAGCGTGCCCTCCTGGAACTCCGGTAGAAAGCCCCGACCCAAAAACGGGAAGAGTGCGATCGTCACGACGACGAAGGGCACCGCGGCGACCGCGACGACCGTCGGCTGTTTCAGAACGACCGCGAGGGTCCGCGCATAGGCTCCTTTCAAGTGTTCGACCAGCCAGCTCTCACGCTCACGGTCGAGGAAACCTGCTCGGGGAAGCAGGAACGAACAGAGGACCGGCGTGACAGTAACCGCCACCCCGAGCGACGCGAGAATGCTGACGACATAAGCAAAGCCCAGGGGCTGAAGCATACGGCCCTCGACTCCGGAGAGGAAAAACAGCGGAACGAAGACGATCGCAATAATGACCGTAGCCTTCACGATCGGAGCACGAATCTCTCGCGCTGCATCGTAGACGACGGGGAGATCCCGCTGTCGCTCTCCTTCTGGAAGGCGTCGGTTCTCCCTCAGGCGACGAAAGGTGTTCTCGACGTCGATGATCGCATCGTCCACGAGAGCTCCGATAGCGATCGCCATCCCGCCGAGGGTCATCGTGTTGATCGTGATGCCAAGCATCATCATCGTAATGACGGCGATAGCGAGCGATAACGGTATCGCGAGGACTGAAATCGCCGTGGTGCGAACGTTCCAGAGAAAGAGGAACAAGATGACGACGACGAGAAGCGCGCCGTCACGAAGCGCCTCGACAACGTTGTCCACCGCCAGCGAGATGAAGTCGGCTTGCCGGAAGATCCCCCGGGCATCGGTAAGCACTTCATCGCCTCGAGCTTCATCTTGCGGGCCGGCCACAAAGTCGCGGTTACGCGGATGGAGCTTCACAACGACAACGGCGAGCACATCACCGTCGGCACGGGCGCCTACCTCGTCGGTTGATCAGTCGCGCTCGCCGGAGCTGAGACTTACAATGAGATCGACGACGAAAACTAGCTCGGGACCGAATGGACGCACCGAATTGGGAAGACCTCGACCTCGACCAAGACCACCTGGCTGAAGTAGCCCAGAGCGGGCCGACTTGCTTGTTCGCCACAGTCAGCGGCGCGCATCTCTACGGCTTTCCGTCTCCCGATAGCGACATCGATCTCCGAGGCGTGTTCCTTTCGCCGGCGACCGCGATGCTCGGTCTTCACCCGCCGGACGAAACGGTAACCCTCACGGACACCGCCCGAATCGAGTTCGACTGGGTCGCTCACGACTTGCGCAAATTCGCGCGCATGATGACACGCCATAACGGATACGTGCTCGAGCAACTCTACTCCCCACTCGTCGTCATCACGGGTCCCGTACACGACGCTCTGCGGAATCTCGGCCGAGGCTGCGTGACGCATCAGACGGTTCGACACTATCTCGGCTTTTTCCAAGGCCGGAGAAAGCGCCTGCGCGAGTCGAATCCCACGGTCAAGCACTTGCTCTATGCGTATCGCGTTCTTCTGACGGGTATCCATCTGATGCAAACGGGTATCGCCGTTTCTCACCTCCCGACGTTGAACCGTCACTTCGAGCTTTCTGAAATCGACGCCTTGATCGCGAGAAAACGTGAGGGGCGGGAGAAGGGGCTACTCGACGACGCCGAGATCTCGGAGCACGAGCGCTCTTTGGACGAGCTCGAAGAGCGGTTGCGACAGGCACACGAGAAAAGCGCGCTTCCCGAAGAGCCTTCGACCGTCGCGGCCCTCGACGAGCTCGTCGTGCGGACGCGGCTCGAAGCCCTTTGATGTTCGCGCTCGCCGAAGGAACGATCTTCGTAACACTCGGCGGAAGCCACGCCCACGGCACGGCCCGCCAAGGCTCAGACGTGGACCTCCGCGGCGTCTGTATCGCACCTCTCGACTTGCGTCTTTCTCCATTCGAAGCGTTCGAGCAATATGACGGGCCGATCGACGCATCTCTGCGTGGGCTCGTCGACCCGAAGCTAGAGGTCCACCCAACCGCAGCGCAAGCTCTCGACGTCAAAGTCGAAGGCGTCGTCTTCGACGTCGTGAAGTTCGTGAAACAGGGCGCCGCCGCCAACCCGAATATTCTCGAGATATTGTTCGCCGACACCCGTGACTGGCTTTACGTCACGGAGGCGTGGCAAAGGCTCCACCGAGAGCGACATCTTTTCTTGTCGCGGAAAGTCCAGCAAACCTATCTCGGTTATGCTCTCGCGCAGTTAAAGAGAATCAAGACCCGTTTTCCACAATCGCGTGGAAAACGCTTCGCGTTTCCCACGAGCGCCCACAGGCCCCTCCTGATATATATACAAGAAAGATTAATTCATATGGAATAAGGAAGGGGGGGCTCGATTAGTGGAGGCTATGGAAAACGCCCTTCCAGGCTTCGAAGAGAACTCAGTCGTGAGCAAGGTCTGAACGACCAGAACCGTGGGGGCGTTTCCCACAGCCTCGTCTCCCGCTGAGGGGCAGTGGCATTTGGTGAGGCCCGTGGGTTGAGAGGGTAAGCCATGTGTAGATGCGCATCGGCGAGAACGCTAGAATCTTTTTTTCCGAAAGAGAAAAGAGCGTTCCCGCGATGCGCGTTACTACGTTAGTCAACAAGCTCATCGGATTGCAAGGCCTGTGGGTCCGAGGTTTCCACTTCCAGGCGGACAAAGCCAGAGTGGTGGTGGATGTAGTACCACGGAGGAGGAAGTCTCTGTGCGGGATTTGCGGACGAAAGGTCCGCAAGAACAAAGATCGCTACAATCGCTACTGGCGGCACTTGGACCTGTTCGGAGTCCGGACCTATCTTCGCTACTCGATCCGACGAGTGGTATGTCGGCGGTGTGGAGTGGTCAGAGAAAAGGTGCCTTGGGCCGACAAGGGAAGCCGCTTTACCAAAAGCTTCGAACAAGAGGTAGCGTGGCTGGCACAGAGGACGGACGTCAGCGCCGTAGCGAACTATTTCCGAGTGACGTGGCGTTCGGTGCGACGGATCATCCAGCGAGTGGTTGCCGAGCAGCGGGATGAGCGGCGCGAGCTCGATGGATTGCGGGTGATTGGGATGGACGAGATCAGCTACCGCAAACGCCACAAGTACTTAACAGTGGTAATAGACCATCTCAGCGGCCGGGTCGTCTGGGCGGGAAAGGAGCGCAAGGCCAAGACGCTGCTGCGGTTTTTCCGCAAGCTCAGACCACAAAGAGCCGCGGAGCTCGAAGCGGTCAGCATGGACATGTGGGAGCCGTACATAACTGTCGTCGGCAAAAAGGCTCCTCAGGCACGGGTGATCTTTGACCGCTTCCACATCGTCAAGCATCTGAACGAGGCCGTGGATAAGACCCGGCGCGAGCTGGTGCGCGAGCTCAAAGGGACTGCCCGGCGCAACCTCAAGAACACCAAGTTTCCCCTTCTCAAGGCCAAACACAACCGCAGCGCGAAAGACAAACGGGTGCTCCGCGAGCAGGTGCGAGCTAATCGTCGCCTCTACCGCGCCATGCTTCTGCGCGACGACTTCATGGACCTCTAAACCTACAAAACCGAGACATGGGCCAAGAAGTTTCTCCGAGGATGGCTGCGGCGCGCTATGAGCTCGAGGGTAGAGCCCGTCAAACGCGCGGCGAAGATGATCCGCAGCCACTTCGATGGCGTCATCGCGTGGGTCACGTGGAGACTCAGCAACGGCCGACTCGAAGGAATGAACAACAAAATCCGGCTGCTGAGCCACCGCAGCTTTGGACTCCACTCTGCCGAAGCTCTCATCAGTCTCGTCTACCTAAACTGTGGCGGTCTCACCCTCGAGAAGATCCACTGAAATGGCAGGAGAGGCCAAAACTTTACAGTGCATCGCGAGTACGAATGTAGATTCTCCCGTCACCGATAGCAGGGATAGCGTAGCAGTCCTCGCCGAGGTCGTTCACCGCAAGGATTTTCCATGGGCGACCGGCCTCGAGCACCGTGACTTTTCCTGTCCCGCTCACCATATAGCCCTTGCCGTCGGCTGCGACAAGCGATGAGAAGTATTCGTCCATCGCTTCCTTGGTTCGGCCTACTTGCAGCTCTTCACCGGGTCATCCCCACTCAGTCGAGCTCAGCGCGGCCGATCTGGCTCAGATAGGAAACGGCGTCCGTGTAGCGAAATCAGCTTCCGAATTGATCCCGTCCGACACTCTGTATTCCGACGTGGAAAGGCACAGCCACAACGTCACCTTCAACTGACGGTTCTGGCGGCGCTCTATATTTTTTGGACTCGAAGTCTGAGATTGTAGGCTCGGAGTTCGTCCGATGACATTTGTTTTCAAAGACTTATGCGGTATTCGCGGCTTCCGCGCGCCGCTGGGACTCGCGGTAAATCGCGCACCAGTCCTTGTGGTCTTCGACCGGCATCCCGCACTCGACACAAACACGGATGCGCTTACCCGGCTCGTAGGTGTCCTTCCGTCCCAGCAACTTTTTCAGAAAGCTCATCTTCACCTCATTGATTGTCTACCTCTTAGACGGGATGAGGGCCGGTTTCGTTCCACAAAAAATTTTTGGGTCTTCGGCCAAATTTGTGGGTAGAAACCGTTTGCGAGCGCCCTTCATCAGACCATGGCGCTCGCCGACGTTGCGAGCACGTATGGCCTATTGGAGGCTGCCGGGATTGTGGAAAACGCCAGAAGCACGTCCGCGAGCGGCGGTTAGGGATCGATTGTGAGCTGATTCCACGGGCGTCACGGGGAGCGGGATTTGCGCCTTTCACTAATTTCTGCTGGAGGAAGTCCACCCCGTAGACCCGCTCCGCCATCAGCAAATTGTGTGCTGGGCACAAGAGTCTGAGAACTTGCTCACCGTTGTTATGAAAGATGCCAAAAGGAGACCTATGGTCGAGGTGCAGTCCCACGCGCGACGTACACCGCGTCCCATCCGGAGCAAAATACAAACATTGATAGCCATCACGTTCGTGAACCCGCTCGGAAACCTCCGAGGCGACGTAGCGACTCTCGGCGCGCTCGTCTTTTTCGCCATCTCGTTCTGAACGAGATGGCTCAGAGGCTGCTTCCCGCCTCTTCCTCCGCCGCTCGAGTTTCTTCTTCGGGTCCTTTTTGTCGAGCGCGATGTCGAGCGCTTTCTCCAAGATCTCGGCCATGTTCTTCTGGGCGTTGTCGACCCCCACGACCTCGGCCAGTCGCTCGAACTTGTCTTTGAAATCCCGTGTCGCCGAGAAGCGAAAGTTGTACAACTCCGGAGTTGCGGGCTGCAGGATGGGTGGAGAGCTCTTCGGCGGGTCCGCGGGCGGAGGGGTTGATGGCGGCGATGGCGGCGGCGTCGAAGTGGGTCGACTGGACTCGGCTCGCACGGGGCGCTTGCGGATCGACGGCTCGAAGACAGGCTTTGGCTTAAGCGCCACGAGGTACTCCTCTGTCTCCCGGCGCCTCATCCCGGCGCAGTCGGAAATGAGCATTTCGATGTTGTCCTCAGTAAGGTGGGGTGCGAGAAGGCACGCGACCGTGAGGCTGATACGACTCTCGGCCAGCGCGGCGAGTAGCTGAGGGAAACGCCGCGACACGTTTGCGACATGAATGCGCGCGGGCACGGCCCCTTCGCTCAAGTTGAGCCGCCTGGCGGCATAGTCGTACAGACTCTTGTACCCAAGCTCGAGCGCCGTCTTTCGCTCGGACATCTCGGCGAGATGCGCAATGAGCTTGGCGACGCTCCTATTCTCGCTCTTGACCAGCGTCTGGGCGGACCGATCGAGCTCGTCGTGAGAAAGTCGTTCGAGCTTGGTGAAGTAGGACTTGAATTTTTCGATCATCATCTCTCCCGCAGTAATGAATTATACTCCGGTCTTTTTGTACGCCCTGAGACGGCTCCGAGCCGTTACGAACGGAGCGAATCGAAACGAAAGTCAAAATGTCTGATAGGAGCGCAGCAGCGCCCTACAGTGCGAATGTGAGCGCCGTTTCTAGACACGATGGCCCCGCGACATATTTTGTCGTGCGAAACCTGTCAAGTCTTTTTCTCGATATTTTTGGGTCTTCGGCCAAATCTGTGAGTAGAAACCGTCTGACATCGCCCCTTCAAACCAACGCGCTCGCCGCTGTCGCGACAATGTGGCCTATGGACGCTGCTGATATATAAAAGAAAGTGTGGTTAATTTGGAATAAGGAAGGGGGGCATTGATTTAATGGAGGCTATGGAAAACGCCCACACAGGCTTCGAAGACCGCTGAGTTGTTGAGCAAGGCTTGGGACGCTCAGTGGCGGTGGGGGCGTTTCCCACAGCCTCGCCTGCTTAATCTAGTCCTACCCTAACCCGCTCGGTCTCACCGCGGGGAGGCTGATATCCCGTTGCCGGCTCTGAGAAGATGAAGCTGTCAAAAGCAAACCATCTTTCAAGGAGACGGCCACGGGATGCAGCTCAAGACTATACTGAATCGCATTCAAAAACATCGGGGGTTCGTTTACGAGTCGATACGTTTCGTTGACGAATGTATCGAGGTCGAAGTGCGAGCTCGAAAAAACAGCAAGGCCCTTTGCTCCGTCTGCGTTCGGCCGGCCCCAGGCTACGATACCCTAGTTCCACGTCGCTTCGAGTTCGTTCCCTTGTGGAACCTGAAGGTTTTCCTCGTTTATGCTCGGCGACGACTTCAGTGCCCACGTTGTGGCGTGAAGGTCGAGCATCTGCCTTGGGCCCAGGGCCAACGTCGGCTCACCCAGGCCTATGCTTGGTTTTTGGCGACGTGGGCAAAGCGAATGAGCTGGACAGAGGTCGTCCAAACCTTCCATACCAGCTGGGAAAACGTGTTCCGCTCGGTTGAGATGGCCGTTCAGTGGGGCCGCAAGCATCTGGATCTCGACGACATCAAGGCCATCGGCATCGACGAAATCCTATGGCACAAAGGCCATCAATACCTCACTGTGGTCTATCAGATTGACGAGCACCGCAAGCGGCTTTTGTGGTTGGGCAACAAACGTCGAGTTAAAACGTTGCTCAAGTTCTTTCGCTGGTTCGGTAAGCAACGAAGTGGTGCGCTTGAGCTCATCTGCTCTGATATGTGGCGGCCTTACCTGAAGGTCATCGCCAAGAAAACCTCCCAAGCCGTGCATGTCCTGGACCGGTTCCACATTATGTCGATGATGAGCAAGGCCATCGACAAAGTCCGGGCCGAGGAAGCAAAACAGCTCCACGCTCGTGGGTATGAGCCAGTGCTCAAGGGCTCGCGCTGGTTGCTACTCAAGCGGCCGGACAACCTCACGGATTCCCAGGACGTCAAACTCGCCGAGCTGCTCCAATACAACCTCCGCTCCGTTCGGAGCTATCTCTTGAAGGAACACTTCCAGTTTTTCTGGAAATACGTCTCTCCTTACTGGGCAAGTCGCTTCCTCGACCGGTGGTGCACTCGAGTCATGCGCTCCCAAATCGAACCGATGAAGAAGGTGGCTCGCTCGCTGCGTAAACATCGTGTCCTTCTCCTCAACTGGTTCCGCGCCAAAGGCACCATCTCCGCCGGTGTTGTTGAGGGCTTCAACAACAAAGCCAAACTCACTACCAGAAAAGCCTTCGGATTCCGGACCTTCAAAGCTGCCGAAGTTGCTCTTTTTCACACACTTGGAGATCTACCGGAACCAGAGATGACCCACAGATTTTGCTGAGGAGGAAAAATCAAAGTCTGTCTGCGTGCCGTGGAGAGGCAGAATCCCATTTTGCGCACGAGTCTCATTCGAATTATCGACTTGTCGTCTGCTTGATATGTGATATATTACGTCCTCTCTAAGGTCATGGCCCTTTGCGATCAGGTGTGGAGCTTCCTCCGCGCAGCGGGGCCAAATCTCAACGATGAGACCTATAGACCGATAATATGGTGGCTAGAGGCGCTTATCTCTACCTCACTTGCCTGACGGCGGTTGTGATCGTTTGCGGCGGTTGCGCGGTCGATTCAAGAACGAGAGGGAACGATTCCTCTTTGCTGTCCGCTGAGTATGGTATACCCCATTCGCGGGAGCGATTCGATATGCAGCGGGCCGCGATTGCAGAAAAGCTTCAAACGGCCCTGCTTCCGGCGATGCGCAATCACGGCATCGACATGTGGATCGTGCTGGATCGGGAGAACAACCCAGAGCCGCTCCATGTCGAGCTCGGAGGCGGGTTCTCCGGTGTTCGCGCCGCGTTCATCTTCTTCGACAACGGCAGCGAAACACCGGAGAAGATCTACTTCGGCTCCCACGAGCAGCCGGCCAACTCGGTGATCAGCCAGGTCTACGACGAGACGATCTACTACGGATACAGTCGGGAGGGCCTGACACCTCATCTTCGCAAGGCGGTTCACGACCGCAATCCGCAAGAAATCGGTGTCAACACCTCCCACACCCTGCCCGAAGCGGATGGCCTTACGGTCGGCCTCAAGAACTTTCTCTTTGAAACCATCGGGCCCGAATACGCCAGCCGCATCGTCTCGGCCGAGCTCGTCGTGCGCGATTTCCGGCTCAACCGCACACCGCAAGAGACTGAGATCTACACTGAGCTGCTGGAGTGGTCCGCGCGGTGGATGTCCGACGCACTCAGTAAGAGAAACATCGTGACGGGCGTAACGACTGCGGAAGACGTCGCCTGGTGGCTCGAGGATCGAGCACTCGAGCTCGGCCTCACCGGCGGCGGTACCGTACGAGTCGTGCGGGAGGGAGAGTTACTTCCGATTCACGACCCCAATATTCCGCTCGAGCCGGGAGACGTGCTCAGCATCGATGGTGGCCTGAACTACCTCGGTTACGCCATCGACATCAAGCGTGCGGCCTACATTCTACGGCCTGGGGAGACGTCGATGCCAGAGAGCATGCAAAAAGCGTGGGAGACGACGCACGAGATCGGTGATCTGTACGCCGGCATGATGCTCCCGGGCGCGATCGGCTTCGAGACTTGGTCCGCCATCAACGCCGAGGTCGAGAGACGAGGCTACAAGGCCGTGGGACCGGATGCCGGAGGCGACGCAGTGACGACGTCCGAGCCGGAGATCGGCGTGTACGGGCATTCGGTCGGCAACGTGGCTCACGACATCGGCGCCCGCATCGCGGCGGATATTCCCTTCGCGTACGGCGATCGCGTACGTTTTCCGCTGATAGCCAACGAGTGGGTCTCGATCGAGTTTCACGTGAGCACGCCGATTCCCGAATGGGACGGAAAGACCTGGTATGCGCGATTCGAAGAGACGGCACAGGTCACGGACGAGGGTATCAAGTGGCTCATCCCGACTCAGAAGGAGTTGCTGCTGATCAAGCCGGCGAGCTGATGCACGGTTCAGAGTCTATGGGCATTCCGTGGGCAACAACTCTCACGACATCGGGGCGCGAATCGGTCAGGATTTTCCCTTCGCCTACGGAGAACGCGCGCACTTCCCTCTCGTGGAAGGGGAGTTCGTTTCCATGGAGTTCCACGTGAGCACGCCGATCCCGGAGTGGGGCGACAAGACCTGCTACTCGCGTTTCGAGGAGAACGCACGGCAGGCCTCGTCCGGGGTGGAATGGTTGATTCCCGCGAGGAGCGACTTCTGTTGATAGGGACCGAGGGCGGGCTCGAATCCCCCGCTCTGTAGGCAGCATGTCCGAGATTCTGGGAGAGGCGTTTTCCCTGAGGGATTTTCACGAGCGCCTGCTGCGAGTCGGCAACATGCCACCTGCTTTGATGCGCGAAGGGCTCATGGCGGCCCTCGCCGAAACGAGCTGAGCTCGAAACGAGGAGGAAGAGAAGACAATGGCCCACGAAGCTTTCAAGAACGAGCCGGAGACCGACTTCACCTTAGCCGAGAACGCGGATGCCTTCCGCGCCGCCCTTGCCGACGTCGCATCGAAGCTGGGTGCCAGCTACCCGATGATCATCGACGGAAAACAGGAGACCGGTGGTGACGATTTCGCCTCGATCAACCCCGCCGATCCTCAACAGGTGATCGGGCGGTTTCCACGCGCGGATGTCGAGACCGCGGTTCGCGCGCTCGAGGCGGCGGACCGGGCCTTTCCAGAATGGTCCCGGGTCTCGCCCAAAGAGCGTGCCGAGTACCTTTTCCGGGCGGCCGAGCAAGTCCGCAAGCGCCGACACGAGTTCTCCGCCTGGATGGTTTACGAGGTAGGAAAGAGTTGGGCGGAGGCCGACGGCGAGACGGCGGAGATCGTGGATCTCATGAGTTACTACGCTCACCAGATGATCGACCTCGCCGGCTCGCAAACGTCGACGCTGGCTCAACTCCCCGACGAGAAGACCGACTTCTTCTACATCCCACTGGGCGCCGGGGTCGTGATTTCGCCGTGGAACTTCCCTCTGGCGCTGACCTTCGGAATGGCCACCGCGGCCCTCGTCGCCGGGAACACCCTGGTGGTCAAGCCGGCCAGCACCTCGCCGACCTCTGTCTATCTGTTCACTCAGATGCTTCAGGACCTCGGACTGCCGCCCGGAGTCCTCAACCTGGTCACCGGCTCCGGCGGAGTCGTCGGCAATGCCCTCGTCGACCATCCTCGTACACGCTTCGTGGCCTTCACCGGCTCGATGGAAGTCGGTGTCGGAATCCACGAGCGAGCGGCGAAAATCTCGTCCGGTCAGGTCTGGATCAAGCGGACGGTCCTCGAGATGGGAGGGAAGAACGCGGTGGTGGTCGACCGGGAGGCCGATCTGGATGCCGCCGCAGAGGGCGTTGTTACCTCTGCCTTCAGCTTTCAAGGTCAGAAGTGCTCGGCCGGCTCGCGGGCCATCATCGACGAAGCGATCTACGACGAGTTCGTCGACAAGCTCGTCGACGGTGCCAAACGGCTCCAAGTCGGTAATCCAACGGAGGTCTCGGTCGATCTGGGGCCCGTCATCGACAAGACCGCGTTCGAGAGCATCCTCGAGTTCATCGAGATCGGGAAGAAAGAGGGCAATCTCCTGTTGGGGGGAGACCGCGAGGAGGGCGAGGGCTATTTCATCCAGCCGACGATCATCGCCGACGTCTCCCCGGACGCCACGATCGCTCAGGAGGAAATCTTCGGCCCCGTACTCGCCTGTATCAAAGCGAAGGACTACGACGACGCGCTTCGGATCGCCAACGGCACGAGGTATGGTCTGACCGGCTCGGTCTACAGCACCAACCGAGAGAAGCTGGAACGAGCCCGGCGCGAGTTCCACGTTGGCAACCTTTACTTCAATCGTAAGTCGACGGGTGCTCTCATGGGGGTTCATCCCTTTGGCGGCTTCAACATGTCCGGCACGGATTCCAAGGCGGGCGGGCCTGACTACCTGCTTCTGTTTTCGCAAGGCAAGGCGGTTGGCCAAAAAATCAGCTAGAGGTTCCTCCCCCCGCTCGGGAGGGAGAGAGCAAGCGTTGTGAAGAACGGGAAGATCGGTTTCGGCCTAGTGGGCACGGGTATGGCCGGCGATTTCCACGCCAAAGAGTTCGGTTTCGTGGAGGGGGCCGAGCTCGTCGCCGTCTGTTGTCGGAACGAGGACAACGCGAGGCGGTTTGCGGAGACTCACGGCGCTCCGCGCTGGCACACCGATTACCGAAGGCTCATCGAGAACAAGGATGTCGATGTCGTCAACGTATTGGTCCCCACGGGATTGCACGCCGAGGTCACCGTCGCCGCGTCTCAAGCCGGGAAGCACGTGCTGGTGGAGAAACCCCTGGAGACGAACCTGGAGAAAGCGGATGAGATGATTCGCGTTTGCCGGGCGAACAAGACCAAGCTCGGAGTCATATTTCAGATGCGCTTCGGCGACGTCGCAGCCAAGCTCAAGGAGACGATAGAGTCCGGCCGCCTGGGACGCATAATCTTGAGCGACGCCATCGACAAGTCCAGCCGAACGCCTGACTACTACGCCTCCGCGGCCTGGAGGGGAACGAAACAGCTCGAGGGCGGTGGTTGCCTGATGACCCAGTCCATTCACATCATCGATCTATTGCAGTATCTGATAGGGCCGGTGCGATCTGTGGTCGGAAAGGTCGCCACCCAAGCCCACGACATCGAGGTCGAGGACACCGCGATGGCGCTGGTGAACTTCGACAATGGGGCCATGGGGGTCATTGAAAGCACCACCTCGGTCCGACCGGCTCTGAAGTCGCGCTTGGAGATTCATGGAGAGAACGGCTCCGTGGTCGCGAACGCGCAGTACGACAAGTTCCTCCTTTGGGACGTGAAGGGCGATAGGGATGGGGTTCTCGTGGAAGAAAATCTGGAGTTAGCTGACATCGACGACCCGTGGGCCTATCCGCAGACCCGACATCGCTTTCAAATCCAGGACATGGTGGACGCGATTCGCGAGGATCGTGATCCGATACTCACCGGCGAAGACGCCCGAGCGTCGCTGGCGATCGTCATGGCCATCTACGACTCCTCACGGGAAGGGAAGGAGATCCCTCTCGAAGCCTACAGACCGGAACGCTCACATGCCAGCTAACCCAAACAGGAAACCTCGGGCCAAGCACCGCAGGGAGAAGGCGACCGCGAAGCCGCGTTTCAAGCCTATCGAGCAGGTCAACCTGACCGACCGGGTCTATCGGATGCTGAAGGAGAGGGTCCTTTCCCAGGAGATCGAGGTCGGCACCAGGCTTCGAGACGAAGAGCTCGCTACCGAGCTTCACGTAAGCCGAACGCCCGTACGGGAAGCGCTCATGCACCTGAGCCGGGAAGGGTTGGTGGTGGTCATTCCCCGAAGCGGCACTCGGGTTCGGACCTTTACCGAGAAGGACATCGAGGAGATCTTCGAGATACGTGGCGCACTCGAAAGACAGGCAGTGAGAAAGGCCGTCGATAGACTGGAGCCGGAGGAAACGGCCCGGCTCAAAGAGCTGTGGGAAACTGCGGCGCGTGCCCTCCAGCAGGGCGACATCGAGCCCGCTTTGGAGCTCGACCAGGAAATGCATCAAATGATTCTCGAGGCTTCCGACAACCGAAAGCTTCAGGAAATCATGGTCGGCATCAACGATTACGTCGCGCTATTTCGGAATCTTGGAGCCCGCACCCCCGAGCACGGCTCATTCACCTACCTACTACCGGAAATCATCGAAGCCCTACAAGAGAGAAACGCCGAGGCCGCCGCCCGCTGCCTGTCCGAGCACATCGAGGAAGCCAAGGAGCAGACGATCCGAGACTTCAACAAACGGCAGCTCCTCGAGCCGGCGGCGAAGCGTTAGCCCGTCCCGGTTCACCGGTCTGCCCCGGGTGTTCTCGACCCCCAGCCGCCCAGCTAGCGCTTGGACTTTGCGAGCGCCCTCAGCAACCTCGTGTTCTCGGGGTACTCGAGAAAGGTCTCGAACTCGAGGTAGTAGCCCTCGGGGTCATAAGCCACGAAGCCGCGGGTGGGGTGGTTGGTCGAATCGCCGAGCGGTCCCCGCATCTCGACGCCTTTGCTCACGAGGTAGCCGTACCACTCGTCGATCTCGTCGGTGATGAAGGACAGGGTGACGGCCTTTTTCTCGGAGGCTTTGTGCATTCCCCTCGCTTC
The DNA here is from genome assembly GCA_965197495.1 of Candidatus Marinacidobacterales bacterium. Lineage (GTDB taxonomy): Bacteria > Acidobacteriota > Vicinamibacteria > Marinacidobacterales > SMYC01 > SMYC01. The sequence goes on along the minus strand of OZ240210.1, from coordinate 4,640,270 downwards.
GTCCACGAGCCCGACGAACGAAGTCGGTGAGATCTGATAGATGTTGGTGAAGGCCTGCTCGATCACGAGCTCCAGCCCGAGGACGTCCTCGTAGAAGCGCTGTGCGCGAGCCGTGTCCTTGTAATAGAGGAAAACGAGGGTGGCCTTGACGCCGAGCTTCTCCGGTCGCCTGGGGGCCGCCTTCTCCTCGGCCCGGCCAGCGGACGAGACGCAAAATCCCAGGAACAAGACGGCGGCGAGAACACGACGTAGGTTCATTTAGCCAATCCTTTCTAACGATCCGAACGGACGAGCAGGAGCTCCTTCTGCATGGGGATCAGATCTTCCAGCCCGGCACTCCCCACTGCGGCATTCTCCTCGTATCGGGCCGACCACTTCTTGTCGCCCCACTCGGGTATCGGCACGCCGACGTGAAACTCCATCGAAACCCACTCTCCCTCGACGAGGGGGAACCGAACGCGATCGCCGTAGGCGAAAGGGAGGTCCGGGGCCACTCGGGCGCCGATACCGTGAAGGTTGTTGCCCAATGAGTGCCCGTAGAGCGCGATCTCGTGCTCGGGGCCGCTATTGGAGACACTCGGGTCGGTTCGGGTGTCGGGAACGTAGCCGTCCCTTTTCGCCTCCGCCATGATAGCCTCGTAGATCTCGTGCCCGATGGCGCCGGGGAGCATCTTGCTGGCGTAGAGATGCGAGGTCTGTACGACCTCCGCCCAGGCGTCGCCAATGCTTTGTGGCGGCTCGCTCTCTCCCGGGGCCAGCACGTAGGCGGTTCGCTTCATGTCCGTGGCAAACTGAAGGTAAAACAATCCCCCGTCCACCGCCACGATGTCGCCGGGCTCGATGGGAATGTCGGGCGAATGGCGGGGAAGAAGATCGCCTCGACGAACCACCCGAACCGTCTGGAAGCTCGTCACGCCCAGCTCGCGCGCACGGTCTTCGAACCAGGCGGCAATATCGAGAGCGGTGGTCTCGCCGGGCTTCACGTGAATCCCGTCAGCCCCTCGGTCTCCCACCGAGCGGTCCACTCGGCGAGCTCCGTGAAGAGCTTTCTCTCGAGCGGCGCGCGGCGCGTCCGGAAATCTCGCACGAGAAGCTCGGCGGAGACGAGGCGATCCGCGTAGGGGCTCTCCACCGTCTCTATCAAGAACTCCTTAAGCGTCGCCGTGAGTCCGTCCGCTTCCGGAAGGGTCTTGGAAGTGTTGACCGCGATCCGCTCGGGGTCCCGAGCATGGACGACTTCGCGGAGATGTGGGGTCAGGCCTTCTTTACTGTAGCCGTAATACGTCTTCTCGTCGTATACCTGCTCGATCACGGAGTCGTCCGGCTGGACGTGAGAGCCCAGGTGGTTGAAATTGGCGGGCTCGCGCTCGTCCGTTACCAGCCGCTCGAGGCTGGCCCCCTCGGTGTAGACGCGGTAGCGCTGATCGCGCGGGACGAGGTCTTCTTCGAAAGTTTCCGGTTCCGTAAGCGTCGTCGGGACGAAGCCCCATCGACCGCCGGTGCGATCCCGGACCCGAAGCATGAGGCGAGGGTCGATGGAGCTCGGGTACGAATCGCCTTCGGGATCCTTGACCCGCATCCGCGTGACGTACCCGTCGCCGCCGAGATCCTTCCCCCTGTGCTCCTCCGATTCGTGCTCCGGCCAGGCAGGATGCTGCGTCAGACGGCTCTCGCCGCCGTCGGCGTCGAAAATCGGCATGACGTAGAAGGTGCGCGTATCCACAAGCCGCGTCACTATCGAGTCCTTGCCGTAGCTGGCGAGGACCGCTTCGACGAAGTACATCATGAGCTGGCGTCCCGTGACCTCGCCCGCGTGGATGTTACCGTCCATCCACATCGCCGGTTTCGAATGTCACGGACCGGTCTCGAAGTTGGTGATCTCGATGACCCCGAGGTCTCTCCCCTTGCGGCTCTTGCCGATGACGTGGGCGCGAGCGAGATTCGGATACTGCCGCGCCAGCTCTTGCATCCGCTCGGACACCTCCCGATGCAAGGGGTAGGGCCAACGACCGAAATCGAAGTTGAGGCCTTCGGGTATGCTCGCCATTTTGGCCGCGTCCATCCGCAGCGGGAGCAGAAGCACGGCGCACAGCAGCGCGTAACTGACTAGACTCCTTTGATTCAATGTGGTGGTAAAGTCCGGGAACGGGAGAATCTGCGGCCAAGCCCGATGAGAATGCAAGCTCGCCAATGGAGGCTCTCCCGTAAAGGTTCCGCGGCTACGAACGATGTTTATATATCACATCTAATATATTATGGAGCCGCGGAGGCGCTCGACTGCTGCCCCCATGGAGATCCGTCCGACGTAAAGATGGAAATAGTCCGATGAACCGTATCTGGCGGTCGCTCGAGACCACCGCGGCCATGGTTTTGGCGCTCATGGCGGCGGTCGTGATCTACCAAGTGGGTGCCCGCTACCTTCTCGGGCGACCACCGAGCTGGACGGAGGAGCTCGCCCGTTATCTGCAGGTCTGGCTCGTGCTGCTGGCGGCGCCGGTCTGTCTCGCCCGCGGGCTGCACCTCGCGGTGGACTACGTCACGCCTCGACTCCGACCCGGCCCGCGCCGCATTGTCCGAACTGGAGTGCTGCTTCTCGTCACCCTCTTCTGCCTGACGTTTGCCGTCTACGGTTTACGGCTTCTTCGAGTCGCCGCGCTTCAAGTCTCCCCCGCCCTGGGCATCTCGATGGTCTGGCCCTATCTCGCGCTCCCGTTAAGCGGCGCGCTCATGACGGTGGCAGCCGTGGTCCTCATCGCCTCCGAGCTCCGAGCTGAAGCATCGAAAGATGATAGCGCCCCGTGATCGCGGCACTCATCATCTGCCTCGCTCTTCTTCTCGCGCTCGGGGTTCCGGTCGCCTTCGCCATCGGGCTGAGTGGAATGGCGGCCCTCATCGTCGACGGTCAGATTCCTTTGGAGATCATCCCCCAGAGGGCGTTTGCCGCTCTCAACTCCTGGGCGCTGATGGCGGTGCCGTTGTTCATCTTTGCGGGAGAGCTCATGAACGCCTGCGGCATCTCCCGGCGGGCCGTCGCGATCGTGGGGCGACTTCGGGGCGGGCTACCCACCGTATCCGTGCTCTCGTCCATGTTTTTTGCGAGCATCTCCGGAAGCTCGAGCGCCAGTACGGCAGCTATCGGCTCCATGATGATCCCCGCCATGAAGCGCCGCGGCTATCCGATCGGCTTCGCCGTTGCGCTCCAAGCCGCGGGTGGCGCTCTCGGGCCCATCATTCCGCCGAGTATCATCATGATCGTCATGGGCTACGTGACAGAGACCTCCATTGCCGCGCTCTTTATCGGCGGCATTCTCCCCGGCGTTCTCATTGCAGGGGCTCTTGTCGCGATAAGCTACCGCCAGGCGCACCTTTATGAAACGGCTGCCACTGAGGAGGGCACAGACGGAGGCGCCCTCGGGCGAGCACTATGGGAGGCTTTGCCGGCGCTCGGCATGCCGGTCGTGGTGCTCGGAGGAATCCTGTCAGGCGTCTTCACCGCCACCGAGGCCGCGGGGGTGGCGGTCGCATACAGCCTCGTCGTGGGATTCGGGTTCTATCGCGAGCTGCATCTCGCCGACCTTCGCCCTCTCTTGGTCAACGCCGCTCTTCGCTCCTGTGTCGTGATGTTCGTGGCGACGAGCGCATTTCTCTTTGCCTGGATCGTGGCCGTGGGCCGGGTTCCGGAGCAGGTCGGAGGCCAGATTCAAGCCTTGGCCGGAAGCCAATTGTCCTTCTTGATAGCCTGCAACGTGATCCTGATTGTGGTGGGAATGTTCATGGAGAGCATCTCGGCTATCATCGTCATCATGCCCATTCTCTTTCCGCTGGCATTACAGCTCGGCGTCGATCCGGTCCACTTCGGCGTTCTGGCCTCGGTCAATCTTTGTATCGGCATGGTCACTCCCCCCTATGGGGCGACTCTCTTCGTTGCCTGCACCATTGCCGGACAGAGCATCAGTGACGTCGCGATCTGGACGCTCCGTCCCGTGCTCGCCATGGTGGCGGTGCTGGCTCTGATCACCCTTTTTCCCGACGCGGTCACACTCCTTCCGCGTTGGCTGGGAATCCTGTGAAGTCTCGACTCTGCCTCCTGCTCGCATTGACATTGATGAACCTCGTCTCGGCGTTGGGCTGCCGGCCGGCGAAGAACCGCCCGATCACCATCAAGGCCAGCTCGAGCAGCGCCGCCAACGAGCCATCCGTGAAGGCGCTCGAGTTCTTCGGAAGAGAGTTGTCCGCGGCGACGGACGGCCGGATAAACGTCGAGGTCTACCCCAACAACGCCCTCGGCAACGAGCGGGACGTGATCGAGCTGACGATCATCGGCGCCGTGGAGCTCGTTTCCCCTTCGAACGCCCCGCTTGCCACGTTCGTGCCCGAGCTCCTCGTGTTCGACCTCCCGTACCTCTTTCGCGACCGCCCTCACATGTACGAAGTGCTGGACGGCCCAATCGGCCAGAGCTTTCAGGGGCCGGTGGGAGAGCGGGAGCTCGTGCTGCTCGGCTACTTCGAGGCCGGGCTCAGACACCTCATGACCCGGGATCGTTTGGTCGAGCGTAGCGAAGATCTCGAGGGACTCAAGATCCGAACGATGGAAAACCCGCTACACCTGCGCGCCTTCGAAGCTTTCGGCGCGAACCCGCTTCCGATGGCTTATGGCGAAGTCTACACGGCACTGGAGCAGGGCGTCATCGATGGGGCGGAGGCGGCCCGCTCGAATTACTTTTCCAAACGGTTCTACGAAGCGGCGCCGAACTGGGCGGAGATTGGCTGGATGTACCTCGTTGCGCCTTTGGTGATGAGCCAGCGGTTCTACTCTTCCCTTTCACCGGACGATCAGGAAGCCGTGCGCGCGGCCGCCGCGAAGGCGGTGGCCTGGGAGCGCGAGGAGTATCAGCGGCAGGACGAGGAAGCCTTCGAGAGACTAGAGGCGGAGGGTGTCCACTTCACCAGCCCCGATCGGGAAACTCTGATGGAGCTTGCGCGTCAGGTCTGGCGGAGCGCGGGAGACCGCGTGGACCTCGATGTCGTGGAAGCCATCACCAACTAGTAGGCCTCCCATGGATCAGAAGAGCGCCGTCGCGCTGGCCGAGAGTTGTCGTTCCGAAATGTTGACACTGCTCCACGAGTTGATTGCAACCCCCAGCCCCTACGGTAGCTCGGCGAAAGAGGCGCAAACATGCGTTGGAGACTACTTGGAGCACAACGGGTTCGAGGTCCAGCTCACCGAGGATCCACCCGACGCCAGCCGGCACCACCCCGAGTTCAGCGCTCCACCACCGCCTTCGACAGAGACTCCCGTGAACTTGATCGCACGAGCCCGAAACGCACGGCCCTCGGGGCTCACTCTGTTCGCTCACGTCGATACGGAGGCCGTGATCGGAGGCTGGAGCTCACCGCCTTACGAAGCCGTATTTCGGGAGGGACGTGTTCATGGGCTCGGTGCGGCAGACGATAAGGGAGGTCTGGCGGCCGTGGCGGTCGCGGCGGCGGCTCTGTTACGCAGTCTTCGCAAAGCTCCACTCGTGGCGAGCGTCCACGGGAAGGGCGGCGGCGCGCGCGGCACCTTGCCGGTCTTCGGGAGGCTCGAAGAGGCCGGAGACAGCTTGTACGTTCATCCGCCTGAGAACGGTGGCGGTCTCGACGTGCTGAAGAACGCGAGTCGGGGCGTCCTGGATGTGACGCTCAAGGTCGCGGGCTGGCACGGGCGGCTGCGAGAGATCGGTACGCCGGAAAGTGCACCCTTCGAGGAAGGCGGTAACGCCCTGGAAGCTTGCCTGGCGGTGGTCGATGCGCTTCGAGGGGGCGAGCTCTCGGACTGCAAGATCAACCTGGGGCGCATCGTGGCCGGTGAGAAGGTAGGGCTGACGCCGGCTCACTGTCATGCCGAGCTCCGCGTACTCTTTGCCGAGACGAAGACCGTGGATGGCGTGCTCGAGAGCGTTCGCCGCGCCGCAGAGAACTACGCCGGCTCTCGCTCGCGCTCTGAGGAGACGTTCCGCTTCGAAGTCACCGCACCCGGTTTGAGCGCCAATTCCGCCTCCACGGCCTGGAGCGATCGATTTTCCGTCGAGCTCCGGGCTGCGGTTGCCGAGGTTACGGGGCGGAAGCCCCTCGAATATATCGGCCACCTCGCCAGTGACATCCGCTTTCCCATCCGACTTCGAGGCGCTTCGTCGATTGGGATCGGCTCCCTGGCGGGGAATTTCTTCGGCGCGGACGAGTGGGTGGACCTGGACGATCTCGTCCGTCTGGTTGCGGTGATCCTGCTCTTCGTTTCGCGTTGGCAGAGCTCCGAGTGATCTCCGTATTGGCAGCGAGTACGCCGCCTTTTAATCGAGAGGAGAAAAAGATGATGCTTCGAGCGATGTTTATCTTGATTTCTGTGACGCTCTTGTCCCCTTTTGCCAATGCGCAGCTGGGGGTGCATACGTCGAAGACCGGCGGGGAAGTTCTTCGTCTGATCCGAAAGGACAAGCTCGATCTCATTCTGCCGGGGGCCATGCGCGACAATGACGTGGACATGTGGATTCATGTCACGCGTCACGGAGATCCCGATCCGATGGCTCAGTACTTCGGAACAACCTACGGTTACCTGGTTTTTACCGACGTGGAGGACAAGATCGAGCGGGCTGTGTTTGGTGGAGGAGGGGCAGTTGAAAATATCGACATACGTGGCTCTGACGCTTTCGCGCGGGCTATTTCCAGTTATGATCGCGGATATCGCATGGCATTCGGCTATGGCGATGAAGTCTACGACGAATTCAGCGAGTTCGTTGCTGAACGTGATCCAAAAACAATCGCAGTCAATACATCGGATTGGCTCGACGAGGCAGATGGGATTTCACATTCTTCCTATCTGAAACTGGTCAAAACTCTAGGCCCCAAATATTCCGAGAGAATCGTGTCTGCAGAGAATGTCGTTACAGACTTCGTGGTGAGAAGAACGCTCCAGGAGGTGACGGCACAGGCCAATACATTGGAAATAGCTCGTCAGATCCATGCAGAGGCTCTATCTCGTATCGAGCCGGGTGTAACGACAATAAGGGACATAACCTGGTGGGCCAAGGAGGAAGCATATAAGCGACATTTGGCGGGATACAGTACGTGGTCCCGAGGTGGAATCCGGGTCTACTACTCAGCAGTGTCCGAACGCCCCCCCTATCCACCGGACGCACGATATTGGATCTGGCACGGAGACTACATTTTTCAGCGCGGCGATTTTTTCGCCTTTAATGTTGGCGTCAACTATATGGGTTTTGGGACGGACACGAAGACGCATGCGTACATTCTGAGAGAAGGGGAAACGAGTGTTCCCGAGAGCATCCAACGCCTCTTTGATCTGGCGGTCGCAGGCCAATGGATCATGCGAGACCATATGAAAGTCGGCATGACCGCCAAGGAGTCTCTTGACGCTATGGTTTCAGCCATGGAAGAGGCGGGCTACATCTATACGCCCTTTGTCAATTCGGGAATCCAGGGAACGGGACGGACTGCTGACGGCAAGGGCAACATCGACTACATGATGATACAAAAGGCGCTCGCTAATACCGATGAGCCAGGATTCGCAATCGATAATCATGCCTTCGGCAGCGTTGGCACCGGCACGCTCGGGCCCTCGATGACGAATTTTCGGGCAGACAGGCATCATTTGGTGATTCAAGAGAATCATATTTTTGCTTTTGAATACATGGTCCATATGAACATTCCCGAAAGGCCCGGGTTTCCGCTCGCCATTAATATTTCAAATCCTCAAATCGTAACCAGCCGAGGAGTTGAATGGCTCCAGCCTCCAAATGAGAGAATCGTGCTGATTCATTGACTTCAAGAGTGAAGTCTCGAACCCTGGCGGAGATCGGAAAGCAGCTCGGGGAATCACGGCTAGGCGGTGTTGAGCTCGTTGTCGTCGCGGGGTGCAGAAGAAAGCGGCGCAGTTGCTGGGATTGAAGCCCACGACGCTCAATGAGATGATTAGGCCCTATAGCATCAGCCTGGAGAGGAAGGAGCCCGCTTCCACGCGCTGAACGAACATGAACGGGTTACAGATGAGAGCAATCCTCGCGCTTTTGGGGATCATGGTCCTCGCGCCTCGCGCCTCCGCGGACGAGCGCGTCGACAGGCTTACCGAAGAGCACAAGGCCTGGCTCGAGCGCGAGGTCGTCTACATTATTACTGAGCGCGAGCGCGAGGTGTTTCTCACGCCCGAGTCCGTCGAGGAGCGGAACCGCTTTATCGAGGCATTCTGGAGAAAGCGCGACCCCAATCCCGCGACCCTCGACAACGAGTACAAGATCGAGCACTACCGACGCATCGATTATGCGAATACCCATCTCGGAAGGGAAACCTCTCGCGAAGGCTGGCGAACGGATCGGGGCCGGTACTACATCCTTCTCGGAGAGCCTCGTGAGATCCAGCGTTTCGACGGCTACGGACAGATCGTCTCGTCCCACCTCTGGTTCTATCAGGGCGACCTCCGCATGGGCACCCGAATGGTCCCGGCACACCTCCAACTCGCGGACATTCATCTCCTAGAGGGGAGCCGGACAAGGCACTGGCGCTTCTCAAGCCGCTCGAAGAGCCGTTGCCGAATCAATACGACGTCGTGGCGGGTCTGGGACGAGCCGTGCATCTCAAAGGCGATTACGCGAGAGCCGTCGGCTATCTCGAGCGAGCACGAGAGCTCAAGCCACCCGACACCGCGGTTCTCAACGCTCTCGCAGACAGCCACCAACGGCTCCGAAACTTCGACGAGGCCCGCGAAGCGTTCCAGCGCTCGCTCGAGCTCGATGTCGACCAACCTGTCGTCCGAGAACGCCTGGCGGAGCTCGACGCCGAAGTCGGCAAGAACTGAAGCGCGCTCCCCAATCGAGCTCCTTTTCGATCCTCAGATCGAGAAGACGGACGCTCGGCTGGACCAGGGCCCCTGATTTTCCTATCGGCCTTGTCGATATAGACTCTGACTCAATGACCCGTACCTATCTCGTGGATATCGCCGGGCGGGACGCCGAGTCCTTGCGTGCTCACGGCACCTGGGTTCTCCTCATTGCGATAGCCACTCTTCCGTACCTCAATGCGCTCGGAAACGACCTGGTCTACGACGATCTAGCAGTAACCGTAGAGAACACGCTGGTCCGCTCGCTCGACCCTATCCCCATCTTTCTTGCTCCCTCTCTCCCGGAGCACGACATCGAATGGTATCGACCCTTGACCATTTACACTTTCGCGCTCAACCACGCCGCGCATGGTCTAGAGCCTGTCGGATACCACACCCTCAATCTTTTATTGCACCTGGCCAACGCGCTCCTCGTGTTCGCACTCGCGAGGCGATTGCTCGACAATTTTGCTGGTGGGCTCATCACAGCTAGTCTGTTCGCCGTCCACCCCGTTCACGTCGAGGCGGTCGTCCCGGCGTCCGGCCGCGCAGATCTGCTGGCCACGTTCTTTGTGCTATCCGCCTGGCTCTTATCGATCCGCCTGGTCGAGAAGCTTTCTTTTGACCGCGCGATGGTCATTGGCTCGCTGTTCTTCGCGGCTTTGCTCTCCAAAGAGAGTGCCATTGTTGCGTGGCCAGTCATTCTGTTGACTGACTTCGCGCAACTGCAAAACAAAGCGAGGGCTGAGAGCGCTTTCGACTTGGTGGCCAAGCGAGCCTACCTGCACCTGGCCCTGGCCGGGGTGGTGGTTGCGTATTTCGGCCTTCGCTACGTCGCCACGGGAAGTTTCCTATTCGCGGGGGAAGTGGCCATCCGTCCTATCGAGAACCCCCTGTTCGGCGTAGATCTGCCGGCACGGCTGGCAACCTCTATCTGGGTGCTATTGAAATACCTTTCCCTACTCGTCGTCCCCCTCAGGCTCTCGGCAGATTACTCCTACAATCAAATCCCCATCGTAGGGAGCGCGGGCGATCCTCGACTGCTGTTGGCAACTGGTGTGTTGCTGTCGGTGGGAGCGGCAGCAGCGGTTCTCCGCAAACGTCACCCGCCTTTGGTGTATTTCTCTCTGCTATTTCTCGTTATGTGGCTGCCGATTTCAAACACCATCGTGGTCATCGGTACCATCATGGCCGAGAGACTCATGTATCTGCCCTCCGCGGCTTTTTGTTTCATCGTGGGGGCCCTTGCTGCGAGTTTCTGGCCGTCTCGACCTCGTTTCCAGGTCCTGGCAGCGGCGGCGATCGCAACTTTGTTAGCGGCTTGCGTAGTGAGAACGATTTCGCGAAATCGTGACTGGCGCTCTCAGGAGACTCTGTTTGCAGCCACCGTTCGCACCGCTCCCCGGAGCGCAAAAGCTCACTTCAATTACGGTACCGAGTTGCTCGAGCTCGGCCAACCATCGCGGGCGGCGGCGGAATTCGAAGCCGCTTTGAGCATCACGGACCGATATCCGGAAGCGCATAGCGCTCTCGGCACGGTCTTCATGGACAAAAACGACCTTCCCCGGGCCGAGGCCGAGTTCCGCGCAGCCCTTCGCGATGACCCGGCCATGGCCAGTGCGTGGGCGAATCTCGGCATGACGCTGTTTCGCACGGACCGCTATGAGGAAGCGAGGCATGCTTTTCGACGAGCGGTGGAGCTCCGACCGCAGCTCGATCTGGCGTGGGCAACTCTAGGCGCTCTGGCGGAGCGAGAGGGCAAACTCCGGGAGGCCATCGACTACTACTGGAAAGCGTATGATTTGAACCCGAACTTCGAAGGACTCGGGACACATCTGGCGTCCCTGCTTGCAGAATCCGGCAGAGACTCGGAGGCCCGGCGGCTCAGACGGGATCACGCTCGGAGAAAATCGATACCGGAATAGTCCTGTCGCTCAGGCGCTCGAGAACCTCTTTCCGGAAGTCAACGGATTTTGATTTTTCCTGGGGCCTATTTATAACGTCGATGGCGCGCCACGGCCTTCTCATGACGCATCAGCGCTGTGAGGTAGTGGAAGGCGTTGCCGCCATCGAGCTCGGTGGTGTGGATGAGCGACATGTTGGCGCGGCGCTTGCCCATGAACTCGAGGACCCGCATGTAGGTATCGTCGTTGTGCACGACGGAGCTCTGCGCGGCCAACCGGATCAGCTCGCGATAAACCGGCTCCACCGCGCTGACGCGAGCGTGGACGACATCCCACTGCGTTGAGGAGGGCACCGGCGTCTTTATTTAGCCGGAACTTCCGCCGGCTAGACTGAAGTTCCTTGCTGAAAAAACCAAGATCCGGTGTTGATCCAATAAGATAGATGGAATCAATGGTGCTGGCGTCTGTCTACACGGTGATACCTTTGAGCAAGTCGTAGGCTCTCTGCTGTTTCGAGTCCGGAGTTGTCGTGACATCGAAGGTGGGCTCGTCGGGTCCGGCTTCCGGTCGCCGACATTTGTTTCGGACGATGTTGCTGAGAAGGCGCAGCAGCGTGCGGAAGCTGGAAGCTGGTCTCCCATCGTCAAGCTTCTTGGTGTGTATCTTGCGCAGGGCTGCGTCGGAGCGTTGCGCCGGAGCGACGGGGTCACGCTCGGCCTTCGCCTGCTGCTCCTCGTCAGAGAATGCTAGCCTGAAGTTCTGCCCAGTAAGCCCTCCCACGCTTCGGTAAAGTACCTTTAGTCGCATGGAGTTACAGCGCTAGAGGTGTGATTTTTGCCTGCAATTAGTAGCCATGTTTTATTGTATTTGTTGTTGTTATATATGCCTATATAGTGTATATAGTAGCCATGCATATCGATATCGTGCCCAACCGCAACTCCAAACCCGCCGTTTTGCTCCGTGAGTCCTATCGGGATGCCAAGAGCAAGAAACCGCGCAAGCGCACACTTGCCAACCTGTCCAAACTGCCGAGCGAGCAGGTCGATGCCATCCGACGCATACTCAAGGGGCAAAAGCTCGTTTCGCTCGAAGACGCCTTCGAAATCGTCGAGAACGGCTCCCGGCACCATGGCCACGTCGACGCGGTGCTCAGTGCCATGAGACAGCTCGGTTTCGAAAAGCTCGTTGGCTCTCGACACTCACCAGAGCGGGATTTGGTCGTGGCCATGGTAGTCGCCCGGATCCTCGAACCGCAGTCGAAGCTGGCGACTAGCCTGTGGTGGCACACAACCACACTGCCCGAAATCCTGGGGGTGAGCGATGCCGACGAAGACGATCTCTATGCCGCCATGGACTGGGTTCTCAAACGCCAGGAGGTCATCGAAAAGAAACTCGCGGCGCGCCATCTCCAAAACGACGGCCTCGCGCTCTATGACCTAACCTCAAGCTACTTCGAGGGGGTGAGTTGTCCGCTGGCCAGGCTCGGATACAACCGTGACGGCAAGAAAGGCAAGCTGCAGGTCAACTACGGCCTGCTGACCAACGAACGCGGCATCCCCGTGTCGGTATCCGTCTTTGAGGGCAACACGGGCGATCCCAAAACACTGTTGCCTCAGGTAGAAAATGCGCAAGAGCGGTTCGGCATCGAGCAGTTTGTGATGGTGGGCGACCGCGGAATGATCACCCAGACCCAGATCGACGAGTTACGGGAGATGGACGGTATCGACTGGATTACCGCTCTGCGTCCCGAACCGATTCGCAAGCTCATTAACGATGGGGTGATCCAGATGGGGCTATTCGACAGGCGGAACCTGTTTGAGTTGACGCACCCGGATTTCCCCAACGAGAGGCTGGTCGCTTGCCGCAATCCGGAGCTGGCCGAGAGGCGGCGTCACAAGCGTCGTGCTCTGCTCGAAGCAACCTGCAAGGAGCTGGAGAAGGTTTGTCGGATGGTCGAGCGGCGCCGTTTGCACGGCAAGGAGGACATCCGTGCTACGGTGAAAAAGCTCCTCAACAAGTACAAGGTCGGCAAGTACTATAGGCTCGACATCCGTGACGACGGTTTCGACTTCGAGCTAGACGAGACAACGATGGCTGCCGACGCCTCGCGCCTCGCCAACGGCAACTCTGAGCTCGCCAACAAACGGCTCCAGCGGTGGAAGCGACACATGGGGACGATCGTTAAGCAGTTGGAACGGATTCGCCAACGGATCGGGCGAGGCCAGCTGCATGGTAAAGATAAAATCGGTGTGCGGGTAGGCAAAGTTCTCAACAAGTACAAAGTCGGCAAGCACTTCAAGCTGGACATTCGCGACGACCGCTTTAGCTTCGAAATCGACGACACAAAGGTCACTACGGAAGCTGCCCTTGACGGCATCTACGTGATCCGCACCAGTCTTGCTGAGCAGCGGATGAAAACCGACGACACAGTGCGCAGCTACAAGTTGCTGACCCAGGTCGAGAGGGCGTTTCGTTCCTTCAAGAGCATGGACCTAAAGGTGCGGCCGATTCGTCACCGGCGCGAAAACCGAGTCCGGGCGCACATCTTCTTGTGCATGCTGGCCTACTACGTCCTGTGGCACATGATGGAGGTTTGGCGCCCGCTAGTATTCTCTGACGAGGAGCAGCAGGCGAAGGCCGAGCGTGACCCCGTCGCTCCGGCGCAACGCTCCGACGCAGCCCTGCGCAAGATACACACCAAGAAGCTTGACGATGGGAGACCAGCTTCCAGCTTCCGCACGCTGCTGCGCCTTCTCAGCAACATCGTCCGAAACAAATGTCGGCGACCGGAAGCCGGACCCGACGAGCCCACCTTCGATGTCACGACAACTCCGGACTCGAAACAGCAGAGAGCCTACGACTTGCTCAAAGGTATCACCGTGTAGACAGACGCCAGCACCATTGATTCCATCTATCTTATTGGATCAACACCGGATCTTGGTTTTTTCAGCAAGGAACTTCAGGCTAGCGGGCGCCAAACCTCCATCATGTGCCACAGGACGTAGTAGGCCAGCATGCACAAGAAGATGTGCGCCCGGACTCGGTTTTCGCGCCGGTGACGAATCGGCCGCACCTTTAGGTCCATGCTCTTGAAGGAACGAAACGCCCTCTCGACCTGGGTCAGCAACTTGTAGCTGCGCACTGTGTCGTCGGTTTTCATCCGCTGCTCAGCAAGACTGGTGCGGATCACGTAGATGCCGTCAAGGGCAGCTTCCGTAGTGACCTTTGTGTCGTCGATTTCGAAGCTAAAGCGGTCGTCGCGAATGTCCAGCTTGAAGTGCTTGCCGACTTTGTACTTGTTGAGAACTTTGCCTACCCGCACACCGATTTTATCTTTACCATGCAGCTGGCCTCGCCCGATCCGTTGGCGAATCCGTTCCAACTGCTTAACGATCGTCCCCATGTGTCGCTTCCACCGCTGGAGCCGTTTGTTGGCGAGCTCAGAGTTGCCGTTGGCGAGGCGCGAGGCGTCGGCAGCCATCGTTGTCTCGTCTAGCTCGAAGTCGAAACCGTCGTCACGGATGTCGAGCCTATAGTACTTGCCGACCTTGTACTTGTTGAGGAGCTTTTTCACCGTAGCACGGATGTCCTCCTTGCCGTGCAAACGGCGCCGCTCGACCATCCGACAAACCTTCTCCAGCTCCTTGCAGGTTGCTTCGAGCAGAGCACGACGCTTGTGACGCCGCCTCTCGGCCAGCTCCGGATTGCGGCAAGCGACCAGCCTCTCGTTGGGGAAATCCGGGTGCGTCAACTCAAACAGGTTCCGCCTGTCGAATAGCCCCATCTGGATCACCCCATCGTTAATGAGCTTGCGAATCGGTTCGGGACGCAGAGCGGTAATCCAGTCGATACCGTCCATCTCCCGTAACTCGTCGATCTGGGTCTGGGTGATCATTCCGCGGTCGCCCACCATCACAAACTGCTCGATGCCGAACCGCTCTTGCGCATTTTCTACCTGAGGCAACAGCGTTTTGGGATCGCCCGTGTTGCCCTCAAAGACGGATACCGACACGGGGATGCCGCGTTCGTTGGTCAGCAGGCCGTAGTTGACCTGCAGCTTGCCTTTCTTGCCGTCACGGTTGTATCCGAGCCTGGCCAGCGGACAACTCACCCCCTCGAAGTAGCTTGAGGTTAGGTCATAGAGCGCGAGGCCGTCGTTTTGGAGATGGCGCGCCGCGAGTTTTTTTTCGATGACCTCCTGGCGTTTGAGAACCCAGTCCATGGCGGCATAGAGATCGTCTTCGCGGGCATCGCTCACCCCCAGGATTTCGGGCAGTGTGGTTGTGTGCCACCACAGGCTAGTCGCCAGCTTCGACTGCGGTTCGAGGATCCGGGCGACTACCATGGCCACGACCAAATCCCGCTCTGGTGAGTGTCGAGAGCCAACGAGCTTTTCGAAACCGAGCTGTCTCATGGCACTGAGCACCGCGTCGACGTGGCCATGGTGCAGGGAGCCGTTCTCGACGATTTCGAAGGCGTCTTCGAGCGAAACGAGCTTTTGCCCCTTGAGTATGCGTCGGATGGCATCGACCTGCTCGCTCGGCAGTTTGGACAGGTTGGCAAGTGTGCGCTTGCGCGGTTTCTTGCTCTTGGCATCCCGATAGGACTCACGGAGCAAAACGGCGGGTTTGGAGTTGCGGTTGGGCACGATATCGATGTGCATGGCTACTATATACACTATATAGGCATATATAACAACAACAAATAAAATAAAACATGGCTACTAATTGCAGGCAAAAATCACACCTCTAGCGCTGTAACTCCATGCGACTAAAGGTACTTTACCGAAGCGTGGGAGGGCTTACTGGGCAGAACTTCAGGCTAGACGCATGTAAACCCGTACGTTTAAAGCAGATGCGGCGGTTCGAAATGTTATGTGTAAGCATGTAATAGTGACAGAACAGTTTATTTTACTGATTTAATCCTGTATAGTCGGCGCATGTACATCGCCAAGGTGCCGAACCGCAACTCGCCCCCAGCGATTCTCATCCGCGAAAGCTACCGCGAAGGCGGTGCGCCCAAAACGAGGACCGTCGCCAACATCTCGAAGTGGAAGCCCGCGCGAATTGAAGCTCTTCGCCAGTTGCTGAAGGGCAACGTGGATTTGGGTGAGGCTCAGCAGTTCGAGATCACCAGAAGCAAGCCTCACGGACATGTTGCGGCCGTGCTGGGAACGCTGCGCAAAGTTGGCCTCGAGCGAATCATCCATAGCCGCCAGCGCCGAGAGCGTGACCTCGTCGTGGCGATGATTGTGGCGCGAATCGTAGAGCCGGGCTCCAAGTTGGCCACGGCCCGTGGTCTATCGAAACAGACCTTGACTTCGTCATTGGGTGAGTGTGTTGGAGTTGAAGACACCAACGAGGATGAGTTGTATGATTCCCTGGATTGGCTTTTGAGCCGCCAAGCAGCCATAGAGAAGAAACTGGCGAAACGCCATCTGCAGCAGGGCAGCCTGGTTCTCTACGACTTGACGTCGACTTGGGTAGAAGGTCGGTCGTGCCCTCTGGCGAAGCTCGGTTACTCGAGAGACGGCAAGAAAAACAAGTTGCAGATCGTGTTCGGCTTACTGTGTGAGCGTGATGGTCGGCCGGTCGGGGTAGAGGTGTTCGAAGGCAACACCGGAGATCCCGCAACACTGGGGAGCCAAATTCGCAAAGTCCGAGAACGTTTTGAGCTTGACAGTATCGTCTTCGTAGGTGACCGAGGGATGATCACCGAAGCCCGGATTCGCGAGGAACTTCGACCGGAGGAAGGTCTCGAGTGGATCAGCTCACTTCGTGCCCCTCAGATTCAGCGACTTGCAAAAGACGGAATGCTGCAGCCTTCTCTGTTCGATGAACTCGACCTAGCGGAGATCCATCATCCTAGCTTCCCTGGTGAGCGACTCATCGCCTGCCGCAACCCTCTTCTTGCTACCGAGCGGGCGCGGAAGCGAGAAGAGATGCTTGTGTCGACGGAGTCAAAGCTAGAAGTGATTAGCAAAGCGACGAAGCGACCGTAGCAAGATCAGAAAGAAGCGTTCTGAAACTGTGGACGGGCAACCCGTCGGAGTCTTCTTGGTAGAAGCCTTTGCCTGGGCGGAGTCTGAAGGCGTTGCTGGGCTGACGATGGATGAGCGTTTGGCATGGGCACCGTCAGGGTCGTCGTCGTCAAACAAGATCGGGACGAGGGCTTTTCGCATGTGCCATTCCACGTAGTAGGCGAGCATGCAAAGAAAGATGTGAGCTCGAACTCGCTCAGCGTTGTAGTGATAGATGGGCCGTACTTTCAAATCCACGGTTTTGCAGCAACGAAAAGCGCGTTCAACGACTGCCAAGCCTTTGTAGGTCCTGACAGCTTCGTCTGCGGAGATGGCCTCTTCGGTGAGGCTTGTTCGGATGATATAGATGCTGTCGAGGGCCGCCTCACGCTCGATGTTTTCGTTGTCGCGCTCGAAGTCGAAGCCGTCGTCCGTAATGGTGTAGCGAAAGTGCTTGCCCATCTTGCTCCGAGCGAACACTCGACCCAATCGTATGCCGATGGTATCTTTGCCTCGCAAAGGACGTTGGTCTCGCTTCGTCGCTTTGCTAATCACTTCTAGCTTTGACTCCGTCGACACAAGCATCTCTTCTCGCTTCCGCGCCCGCTCGGTAGCAAGAAGAGGGTTGCGGCAGGCGATGAGTCGCTCACCAGGGAAGCTAGGATGATGGATCTCCGCTAGGTCGAGTTCATCGAACAGAGAAGGCTGCAGCATTCCGTCTTTTGCAAGTCGCTGAATCTGAGGGGCACGAAGTGAGCTGATCCACTCGAGACCTTCCTCCGGTCGAAGTTCCTCGCGAATCCGGGCTTCGGTGATCATCCCTCGGTCACCTACGAAGACGATACTGTCAAGCTCAAAACGTTCTCGGACTTTGCGAATTTGGCTCCCCAGTGTTGCGGGATCTCCGGTGTTGCCTTCGAACACCTCTACCCCGACCGGCCGACCATCACGCTCACACAGTAAGCCGAACACGATCCTGCAACTTGTTTTTCTTGCCGTCTCTCGAGTAACCGAGCTTCGCCAGAGGGCACGACCGACCTTCTACCCAAGTCGACGTCAAGTCGTAGAGAACCAGGCTGCCCTGCTGCAGATGGCGTTTCGCCAGTTTCTTCTCTATGGCTGCTTGGCGGCTCAAAAGCCAATCCAGGGAATCATACAACTCATCCTCGTTGGTGTCTTCAACTCCAACACACTCACCCAATGACGAAGTCAAGGTCTGTTTCGATAGACCACGGGCCGTGGCCAACTTGGAGCCCGGCTCTACGATTCGCGCCACAATCATCGCCACGACGAGGTCACGCTCTCGGCGCTGGCGGCTATGGATAATTCGCTCGAGGCCAACTTTGCGCAGCGTTCCCAGCACGGCCGCAACATGTCCGTGAGGCTTGCTTTTGGTGATCTCGAACTGCTGAGCCTCACCCAAATCCACGTTGCCCTTCAGCAACTGGCGAAGAGCTTCAATTCGCGCGGGCTTCCACTTCGAGATGTTGGCGACGGTCCTCGTTTTGGGCGCACCGCCTTCGCGGTAGCTTTCGCGGATGAGAATCGCTGGGGGCGAGTTGCGGTTCGGCACCTTGGCGATGTACATGCGCCGACTATACAGGATTAAATCAGTAAAATAAACTGTTCTGTCACTATTACATGCTTACACATAACATTTCGAACCGCCGCATCTGCTTTAAACGTACGGGTTTACATGCGTCTAGCCGGCGGAAGTTCCGGCAGCCTGAAGTTCCTTCAGGAACTTCAGCCTAGCCGAGCTCGCCCGGCGTTTCCTCGGCGCGGCAAGCGCGCCGTGCTCACTCCGAGGAGTTGGCCCTCACCGAGAGACGACGGGAACGAGGAGCGACGAGGGATGTGCTTCATCGTGATAGATCAAGTGCGTGGCGACGGCGATGTCCGCCTCCGTTCCCTCCCCCACCGGCTTCGCCGCGTTGAGGTTTCGGTTGAAGCGCGGGAAGTTGGTGCTCGTGACGTGAAGCCGGAGTCGATGTCCGGCCTTGAAGACGTTGCTCGTTTCCCAGAAGGCGACTAGGACTTCGTGAATCTCATTCGGCTCGAGCCAGCGGGGCTCTACGACGGAGTCGCGATAGCGTGCCCGCACCATCGCTTCGGCAATTAGAATCGCGCGGCCGTCGGGGTAGACATCCGAGACCGTCGCAAAGAAATCGGTGTCGGGAACGTTCGTCTCGAAGAAGAGACGCAGCTCGATGGCGCCCGTGACCTCCAGGTCCTCGGTAAGAGGCTCCGTCGTATAGACGAGGACATCCTGGCGCTGCTGGTTCACGCGCTGGTCGAGAGGGCCGTGAGGCGTCAGGCCGCCGCCACAGCAACCACTGCCGCCATAGGTCGGCACTGGATTGCGCGGATCGTAGCGATAAGTGTCGGGCCGGTCCTCGCCGGGCGGCTCGCGCGTGAGCCCACCGTCACCGAATCGTGTGTTCGCGGCGCCGGCACTCCTCAAATAGAGGCGTCTTGGTTGCGCCCGCACTAGAGGCCACTCCTCCTCGTCCCGCCAGACGTTGTCGCCCATGACGAAGATGCGGATAGGCGCTTCCGTGTCCAGACCGTTGTCGCTACCCTTCAAATGGTAGTCGTACCAACGCAGGTGCAGCCCATCGACATCGAGGAGCACGTCGGAGCCGAAGTCGACATCACCGTAGCGGGAGCTCCGAGGAAAGCCGTGCCCCCACGGACCGATGAGAAGTTTCTGCCACCGGCGCGCGTGTTCCGAGCGCGATTGGGCGCGCATGTTGCTGAAATTCACGATCGTCTCGTGAACGAGGTCGTCATACCACCCCGTGATGTGGAAAGCAGGGACGTCCATCTCGTGATAGAGATGACGGATGCTCATCTGCCGCCAGAAGGTGTCGTAGGTCGCATGCTTCAGGGTCTCGGACACGAACGGAGACTCGAGGCCCAGCTGACCCAGCGCATCTTTCATGGGAAGGTGCATCATCAAAGGCATCCAGTTCACATCGGGGCGCTCGCCGCCCGCCGCGAAAGCCGCCTGGCTCGCCCCCCAGCGCAACGCGAGCGCGAGGTGATAGAGGCCGTCGGTGTACCAGATGCTTCCGTAATTGTCGGACTGCGCTGCCACCGGCACGATGGCTTTCACATATTCACTGCGTTGCGGCGCGGGAAGTAGCTGCGTGAAGCCCGGGTAAGACGTCCCGAACATTCCAATGGCCCCGTCACACCACGATTGACGTCCGATCCACTCCTGGGTGTCATAGCCGTCGTCAGCCTCGGTCACGTATGGGCGCCACTCGCCTTCGGAAGCGTAGATACCGCGTGAGTCAACGATAACGACGCCGTAGCCGTGGCGAGTGAGCCTTTCGGCGCGGTCGCGGCCCCGCGTCTTGTCGTACGGCGTGCGGCTGAGAAGGACGGGAAACGGACCCGGCCCGTCGGGCAAATAAACGTCTGCGGCGAGCTTTACGCCGTCGCGCATCGGGATGGAAACGTTCTGTCGAACTTCGCTCGCCGCGATGCTCGCACTGAGGACGCAGACGCAGACGCAGACGCAGACGCAGACGCAGACGCAGACGCAGACGCAGACGCGGACGCAGAGGTAGAGGAGACTCAGAAGCCGCATCATTTCTCCATCACCAACGAAGGTCCGAGGAGCGAAGGCCCACCGGTGACTTCGGTGATCCAGCTCTCGCCCGCCTCCACGTGATGAGCTCCGGTCAGAGCACCGGTCGTCACGATCTCACCCGGCTCGAGCGGCGGCGCGTCACTCTGCCGTTCGAGAATGTCGACCAGCCAGTCGATCGCGAGCACCGGTCCTCCGAAAACGCTCTTCGCTTCACCTCGCGCGACAAGCTCCCCGTTCCGCGACAGCGTTAGCTCGAGTTCATCCAAGTGGTTCACGTCAGATGAAGGCTCCCCCACGAGAAGCGCGCGATGGAGGCCGAAATCGGCGACCGCGTCGGCGCAGCTGAACTCCCAATCGGGAAAGTGACACTGAACGATCTCGTAGCCGAGCGCGGCCCATTCGATCGCAACAGGCGCTACCGCGGCAAGCTTCACCACCACTTCGACTTCGATGCGCGGACCGACAGCGCCCGCCAGAGAGTGTCTCAGTATCTCGCCGTCCTGGAACTGCACGGTGGTGTCGTACATCGGCGCCCAGATCGGCTCCGACAACCCGAGTTCCCGCCAGATGGATTCATTCGTGAAGCCGAGTTTTCTCCCCACCATGCGGCGGCCTCGATCGACCCACGCTCGACGCAACTGCTCGGCGACGGCGTAGGCCTGTTCCAGGTCGAAGCCAGGCTCTCTCCTGGAAGGAGGCGTGACGAGCCCGGCCGTGAGACGTGCCCGCAGAAGCTCTTCAGCGCTACGGTTCACTTGTTGGGCCACCATCGGAAAGCCAGTGCTCGAACCATTGAAGGTTGCGCTCCATCGCATCCCGGATGTGCTTCGGCTCCCTGAACGCCTTAGGTGCGGCCATCCCCTTCTTTTGAACCGGAGCACGTTGGGGGCCAGCGACGAGACCACGTGCCCTGCGGTTGCCACTCGGCGGTGGCTTCCTGCTGGCGTTCGATCTATTCGTGGGCGATTTCTCTCCCTGTATCGTTCAGGGCACTAGACTAGTACCCGTCCTGAAGCCTGTAAGGAATTGAGAAAAAAGGAGAAATCGCAAATTTAGGGCTAGTCTTCTGAGGGGGTGTCGATTAGGATCGTGTCGTTGAAAACATCCGATTCTAAATGACTTAACTCCAAAGGAGACCAGCCCTAAATGCGAAAAACGATCAACCCACAGCCAAATCTACGTGAGCCCTGGCTGGAGCTGGAGCACGCACGCGAACTCGAAACGATCTCGTCGCTACTCGATGCCCATCCTAAGCTCAATGAGCTGGTACTGCAAGACCTAAGGTCGGTCACCCCACCGGCAGGGAGCGATGTTGGTCGTGGGGGAATGAGCGCGGAGCAGGTTCTCCGGGCGTTGTTGGTGAAGCAGCTGAATCAGTTCACCTATCGGGAGCTGGCGTTTCACTTGGCAGACTCTCGAAGCTATCGGACGTTTTGCCAGCTCGGCATCATAGAGCCGACCCCGTCGAAGTCGACCCTAGCAGCAAACATCAAAGCCGTGAAGTTCGAAACGCTGGAGCAGATCAACCGAGAGCTGGTGAGCGTTGCCGAGGATGCTGGGATCGAAAAGGGAAGAAAAGTACGAGTGGACTGCACGGTAGTGGAATCAAACATTCATCCGCCTACAGACTCCGAGCTTCTTTATGACTGTGTTCGGGTTCTCACTCGCGTGATGTGCCGAGCTCGCGAACTGCTGGGTACAGTAGTGGTCTTCGGCAATCGAACGCGTCGAGCGAAGAGACGTCGACTGGGAGTTCTGAACGCGAAGGATAAGCAACAAAGGCGTGGCGTCTATCGAGATCTACTGAAGGTGACGGAAGAAACCTATCGCTCCGCTCAACGCGTTGCAGCACAGTTGGAAGAGTCGGGCTTGACCGAGCCGGTGAAGCGAGCGAGCGCGGAGAGGATCGCCGCGGATTTTGAGCACTTTCTCGTCCTCACCAAGAAAGTCATCAACCAAACCCAACGCCGAGTGATCGACGAAGAGCGTGTGCCTGCGGAGGAAAAGGTCGTTTCTATCTTCGAAGAACACACCGACATTATTCGCAAAGATCGGCGCGAGACTCTCTACGGCCACAAGGTGTGTATGACTGGTGGCTCGTCCTCGATGATTTTGGATTGCGTGATCTTGGATGGGAATCCGTCCGATTCAACTCTCGCGGAAACCATGATCGACCGTCAAGTCGAACTCTACGAACGGGCCCCGCGCCAGGTTGCCTACGATGGCGCGTTTTCTTCAAAGGCAAACTTGGAAGCCATCAAAGGCAAGGGAGTTGAAGATGTTGCCTTTACCAAGGCTCATTTCGCGGTGACCGATATGGTCAAGAGTTCCTGGGTCTATCAACGCCTGCGGCGATTTCGCTGCGGAATCGAAGGCGTCATTTCGTTCTTGAAACGAGTCTTTGGTCTCGACCGATGCACATGGCGCTCATTGCCTTCTTTTAAATCGTACGTATGGAGTTCCATCATCACCTGCAACCTACTGATGATGGCAAGACACTTATTATGATAACAACTATTACTCTTCCGCCCCTTATAGCCATGGATTGCTAACAATTCGCCTCTCGTTTCGTCCAAGATTTTCATTCGCTCTCAACCCCACGAAGCCCCTTCCGAAAACGTATAATACCCACATCTTCAGTAGGTCTCTCGCACACCACAAGTTATGGTGTTTCTGGACAGGAACTAGACTAGTAATGCCTCGTCGCGATGCGCTTCGCTGCACGAGCCCACGTTAACGGAGGCTTTCAAGAGTTTGCGGAGCTCTTGTGCTGGGTGCGACAGGTAGCGCTCATCCCTATTTATCATGAAAGTTCGCCTCTCGATGTCAAGGCCCTGCAACGGGATCTCCACCAGCGTGCCTTCGCGCAATTCTCGAAGCGCTGCTAGACGGGGCAAGATTGCCAGTCCCACACCTTCCCGAACGAAAGTTTTCATGCACTCAAAACTTGACAGCTCGACAGCGACTCGGAAGGGTATGTTGTTCCGGCGAAATAACTGCATCGTCATGCTTAAGGTACTTTTGCAACGGTTGTGCACGACGAGAGGTTCTTGTTCGAGGTCCTTGAAGCAAACGGTCCGCTGCCCTGCCAACGGGTGATTAGCCGGGGCGAGCAGAATGAGCGCGTCTGAGTAAACCCGTACCGAACGAAGCTCATGGAAGGCGGGTTTCTCGACGACGAAACCCAGGTCGACCTCCCGATCCAACACTTTCTCCGGGATTTCGCTGACCGGACTGCGGTGAAGCCCGATTTTGATTCTGGGGAACTTTTTCGCGTAGTCTCGCAGCGCACTGGGCAGGAGATAATATGCAGCGGACTCGTGCGCGGCAATCGTGAGTGTGCCGCCGTTTAAGCTTTTCAATTGCGCCAAATCGTCGAAGGCCTCGCCGCGGAGACTGAGCATCCGGTGTGCATAGTCAAGCAGGACTTTGCCGGCCTCGGTCAAGGCAGGCTCGGGCGTGTCCCTCGCAAAGAGCGGAGTTCCGATCTCCTCTTCGAGCTTCTTGATGCTCTGGCTGACCGCCGGCTGCGTGCGAAAGACCTTTTCGGCCGCCCGAGAGAAGGATCTCTCCTCGACGACTGCTATGAAGTGCTCGAGGGGAAGGAGTTCCATAATGCCCTCCGAAATGAGATCGATGCCCTGATTCGGATGGGCTTTAAGCCCAGCCGACATCCAAAGATCCTCGGCGAGAACTGGCGCTGTGCCTCCTGGATGCCGCCAAGGTTCCCGCTGAGGCGAGCCCGTCAGAGTGATAACGGCGCCAGCGCTTCCTATCGCTAGATCTCTACACTTAGAACCGATAGTTGAACTGCATTTGCAGCCCGCGAGGTTCCTGTCGGTTCAGGTGTGTCCTGTAGTTTGGATCAAAAATCTTGGTGCCTCCGCGGTAGTTCCACTGCCAGAAGACATCCGTGTTGAATACGTTGAAGATGCTGGCCGCAATCTCAACCTCTTGGGTGTCACCGAATCGGAACCTCTTTCCGACCGTCATACTGAGAACCCTAATCGTGTCTGCTTGAAGCTGAGTGCTGCGATCCGCAGAAATGATGCGAAGCGTCGTCGACAGCGGGTTGGTCTGGGTGCCGCCTTCCACCGGCACCCTTGCGGGGCCAAATCGGGTCACGTCCGGGTCACTCCTGTCGAGTCTTTCTATTTCGTACCCCAGCCAGGGACCAGCCTGATTGCGCAGGTTGCCGGACACTTGGAACCCACCGGGGGCAAGCCACAATCCGGAGAGTCGTATGGCGTACTTTCTCCACGAGGGGCCATAGCTCGAGGCAAAATTCGAATAACTGTTGTTGTCGTAGAACCCTCGCGGCTGCGTGATCTGTTTGTTGCTCGGGAATTTCTCAGGCTCGATAAACCCGGCCGGGTCCGTGGGGTTCCAGGTGCCGTCCTTGTTGTAATGCTGCCATTGACGGTGGATGCCGACGAGGAACTGAAAGTTGTTGGACAAGTTCTTGGTGACCGTGATCTCGAGCGCATTGTATTCCAGGTTGTTCCAGTCAACGTTGACTAACTGATTCAGAATGCCGCGGGTCGGATCGACCCTTCCAAAGCCGATAAACGGTTGGCCCGGTCCGTCCGGGTAGATGCCATTGACATCTACGCGGGCGTATCGGTCCCTGACGACGCGGCGGACACCCGCAATATCGAGGGCGATCTCTCCGGGGAACTGCTTCCGGAATCCCACGATAAACTCGTCGGTCCATGGCTGGTGCAGACCCTCCTGAAACTCGAATCCTGCGAAGCCCGCCTGGAGGAGTGGCGTGAGTTCTTCGGTCTCGAAGACGCCGTCCAAGTCATTGTCGTAAATGTCTCGCTGACTCACCTGGCCGCCGCCGGCGCGGGTGCTGCTGGGACCGTCGCGGCCGTTGACCGCCTCGTGGACGCGCCCGTAGCTGGCTCGCAGAACGTTACGTGCATCCTCGGTCACCAGGAAGGAGAAGCCCGCCCGAGGACCGATGGCGGTGGCATCCATCCGCGTGAGGTTAAAGAGGGAATCGTGTCGCCGGACGAAATCCGCCCGCACGCCGACGCTGATGTTGAGCCGTCCGGTGGGCCTCCAGTTGTCTTGCACGTAAACGCCGTAATCGTGGTCCCGCATCGCAAGCTCGTTTCTCACGGTGGGATCTACGAAACTCTGGTGGAAAGGGACAGTTTCTGCGAATTGATCCTGAAGCTGAGTGCCCGGATAGCCCGGAGTCGTTACGACCCGCTCTTCGTAAACGAAGCCATCATTCACATAGTTGACGGTACGGTTATAGTGGAGACGGGGAGCCAAGAAGACCCCGGTCTTGAACTCGTGAGAGCCGCCCCAGTCCTCTACGTAGCGCGTCACGTCCCCGCGGAAGATGAGCATGGACGATGGCCGGAAGGTGAGGGACTGTACGTTGCCCCCATCCCCGACGTTACCGGTTCCTCGGATGATTCCGCCGTCGACGAAGGTATCGGCGTGAAACCTCAACGCGAGCCCGCTTCCCGGCAAGGCGTCCAGCGTGGATTGGTCAGCCCCGCCCTTGTTATTGTACGAGACGTTGATCTGCGAGGTCGTGTTGGCGCCCCATACCGATGTCAGCTTTGCGCCGAACAAGCTCCCGCCAACCGAAGATAGACGGATTCGTTCGTAAGCGTCCGCTCGGTTGTTATCCAGGTTGGTCCGGTCGTACTGGTAGTATCCGTTGAGCTGGTGGTTCGCATTGAGGTGAGCAGTGATTTTGAGGTAGGGCTGGTGGTTTTTTTGGGCGTTCGTGTACTGTTGCCAACCGGGAACGAGAGCTTCATAGTTCGTCACTTGCGTGCCGTTGAAGCCGATCTCACCATCCAGGTTCGCACGGCGATAGGCGCTGAAGAACCAGACCTTGTCCTCTTTAATCGGACCTCCGAACGACGCGTCCAACTGATAGATCCTGGTTTTCTTCGGAAGGGCGGGATCGTCCTCCGGTACGTTATTGCCGAAGAATTCATCGGGTTGGAGGGTAAAGCCGGCACTGCCGCTGAATCTGTTGCCTCCGCTCTTCGTGACGATGTTGATATGGGCGCCGGTGCCCATGGGATTCTCCGCTTGAATCCCAACCAGCTTTACATTGACGTCTTCAATTAGGTCCGTGCTCATGGTGATATAGCTGAGCTGGGCGTCCGTATAGGCGTTGGCGATGTTGCCTTCGATCGTGGGCACGTGCGCGAAAAGATCGGTGGCGTGGCCGAAATAGAGCAACCGGCCGGTATTGTCGTCGAACGGCCGCTGGAGCATGCCCGTCGTCATTTCCAGGAAGTCGCTCCAGTTTCTGCGGGCCTGCACGGGTATGGACTTCTGGAATTCCCCATCGATGTTGACGGCCAGGGTGGGCGATGTAATTTCAAGCATTGGGCTTTCGCCCGTCACCGTGATGGTCTCCTCGACCCCGCTCAGCGAGAGCTGGAAATCGACGGCAAAGGAGGCACCCGCGCGCAGGAGGATTTCCTCTTGCCTCAACGTTGCAAAGCCCGGAAGCTCGGCCGTCAGTGTGTACGTGCCCGGCGGCAGATTGGTGATTCGATAGTGCCCGGTGCTGTCGGTGACGGCGGTACGCACAGCCATAACGGCGGGGCTAGTCGCCGCCACGCTCACGCCCGGGAGGACACCCCCGGACTCGTCTCGGACGTAGCCGCTAAGGCTACTATCACCACTTTGTGCAAAGGCTCCCGTCGCGACACAGCAAGCCGCTAACAGGAGTATCGCGATTGATCTGAGCATTAGTACCCCCTTCTTCACTACTAACTATTAGAGAACCGAGTACGATGAACCGAGGCATATGTACCTCCTTGCTCTTAGATGGTTTGCTGAGTGCGAACACATTCCCATTTCCTTGATCTGAAAGCAACTCGCGTGCCGAGTCGTGCCAAAGGCGAGTGTTTCGTGTAAACCCTTTTTTTGAAACCAGTTGAGAGATCCCCACTGGCCTGAATGTGGGCCGGACTACACCTTGATATCCCATTGTTTGGATCAAATCTACGAACTATTGGATTGCCCTTTAGACTGAAGTTCCTGGCTGAAAAAGCCAAGATCCGGTGTTGATCCAATGAGATAGTTGGAATCAATGGTGCTGGCTTCTGTCTACACGGTGATACCTTTGAGCAGGTCGTAGGCTCTCTGCTGTTTCGAGTCCGGAGTTGTCGTGACATCGAAGGTGGGCTCGTCGGGTCCGGCTTCCGGTCGCCGACATTTGTTTCGGACGATGTTGCTGAGAAGGCGCAGCAGCGTGCGGAAGCTGGAAGCTCGACTCCCATCGTCAAGCTTCTTGGTTTGTATCTTGCGCAGGGCGGCCTCGGAGCGCTTCGCCGGAGCAACCGGGTCACGCCTGGCCTTCGCCTGCTGGTCCTCGTCAGAGAATAGCAGCGGCCGCCAAGCCTCCATCATGTGCCACAGGACGTAGTAGGCCAGCATGCACAAGAAGACGTGCGCCCGGACTCGGTTTTCGCGCCGGTGACGAATCGGCCGCACCTTTAGGTCCATGCTCTTGAAGGAACGAAACGCCCTCTCGACCTGGGTCAGCAACTTGTAGCTGCGCACTGTGTCGTCGGTTTTCATCCGCTGCTCAGCAAGACTGGTGCGGATCACGTAGATGCCGTCAAGGGCAGCTTCCGCAGTGACCTTTGTGTCGTCGATTTCGAAGCTAAAGCTGTCGTCGCGAATGTCCAGCTTGAAGTGCTTGCCGACTTTGTACTTGTTGAGAACTCTGCCTACCCGCACACCGATTTTATCTTTACCATGCAGCTGACCCCGCCCGATCCGTTGGCGAATCCCTCCGAACTGCTTAGCGATCGTCCCCATGTGTCGCTTCCACCGCTGGAGCCGTTTGTTGGCGAGCTCAGAGTTGCCGTTGGCGAGGCGCGAGGCGTCGGCATCCATCGTTGTCTCGTCTAGCTCGAAGTCGAAACCGTCGTCACGGATGTCGAGCCTGTAGTACCTGCCGACCTTGTACTTGTTGAGGAGCTTTTTCACTGCAGCACGGATGTCCTCCTTGCCCTGCAAACGGCGCCGCTCGACCATCCGACAAACTTTCTCCAGCTCCTTGCAGGTCGCTTCGAGCAGAGCACGGCGCTTGTGACGCCGCCTCTCGGCCAGCTCCGGATTGCGGCAAGCGACCAGCCTCTCGTTGGGGAAATCCGGGTGCGTCACCTCAAACAGATTCCGCTCGTCGAATAGCCCCATCTGGAGCACCCCATCGTTGATGAGCTTGCGAATCGGTTCGGGACGCAGAGCGGTAATCCAGTCGACACCGTCCATCTCCCGCAACTCGTCGATCTGGGTCTGGGTGATCATTCCGCGGTCGCCCACCATCACAAACTGCTCGATGCCGAAGCGCTCTTGCACCTTTTCTACCTGAGGCAACAGCGTTTTGGGATCGCCCGTGTTGCCCTCAAAGACCGATACCGACACGGGGATGCCGCGTTCGTTGGTCAGCAGACCGTAGTTGATCTGCAGCTTGCCTTTCTTGCCGTCACGGTCGTATCCGAGGCGGGCGATCGGACAACTCACACCCTCGAAGTAGCTTGAGGTTAGGTCATAGAGCGCCAGGCCGTCGTTTTGGAGATGGCGCGCCGCGAGTTTTTTTTCGATGACCTCCTGGCGTTTGAGAACCCAGTCCATGGCGGCATAGAGATCGTCTTCGCGGGCATCGCTCACCCCCAGGATTTCGGGCAGTGTGGTTGTGTGCCACCACTGGCTAGTCGCCAGCTTCGACTGCGGTTCGAGGATCCGGGCGACTACCATGGCCACGACCAAATCCCGCTCTGGTGAGTGTCGAGAACCAACGAGCTTTTCGAAACCGAGCTGTCTCATGGCGCTGAGCACCGCGTCGACGTGGCCATGGTGCCGGGAGCCGTTCTCGACGATTTTGAAGGCGACTTCAACCGAGACGAGCTTTTCCCCTTTGAGAATACGTCGGATGGCGTCGACTGCGTCCATGGGCAATTTGGACAAGTTAGCGAGCGTGCGCTTGCGGACGTTTCCGCCCACCCGATAGGACTCACGCAGCAGGACCGCGGGGGTAGAGTTGCGATTGGGGATGATGTGGATATGCATGCCCACCATAGTATCCTATGTATCAATGTGTATCAAACCATAAAAGGCTTTAGACATGCCTACATATTGCATCCCAAAATTAGCCTCTCGGCGTCCCTAAAGACGCGTAATCATTGGAGATTCACACTGTCAGTGGGTTCATTCGACCAAGGAACTTCAGCTTAGGAATCGTCGCGCTCCGTCCAATTCGAAACATCGGACTCCGATAGGATATGACCGGGCCGCGGGGCGTTGGTGCACGAATCGCTCTTAACTCCGGCGACTGGGCCTATAAGTTAGGGGACGGAGATTCGGCAGTCGCCACGAGCGTTCCCGCAACCGATGGTCTTGTGCATTGATTGCTTTACGCACAGCACGTTGGGTATGGTCGTCTCCAGAGAGACGGCTCTGCACAACGTCCCCTACCGATTCCGTCCAAAAGCCTGAATCGGTAACGCCTGCCTTCGGTAAAACGTCCTATGTGGGGGGCAGCAAAAGCGGCTCGTAATCTTCGAAGAGAGGGAGGCCGGCAGCTTCGACAGCTTCTTGGTAGGCCCGCATGTCTTCGCCGAAGAAGCGATTGACCTCGGTCAACACTTGTCGGAGCTTGGTCTCAGAATGGCGCAGATAGATTCGCTGGGCTTCGGTGGGCGCTTCCCAACTGGATTGAATCGATCGATATACCGAGCGGAGGCGCACACTGACGAGATCCGGATCCGGCCGATTCCCCTGAATCTCGGGTGCGTTGATACGTTCGATTATCTCCTCGATGGAATCTTTGATCGTCTTCTCCTGCCGGTGGATCTCCTGTAGCGCGGGATTCTCTTGGCCCGAGATGCGCTTCGAAATCCTCTCGACCGCTTCTTGGGTGTCGCGAAGATGTTCCACCGCCTCGGCCGCAACTTCGAGCTCCCGACCGACTCTCAGGATCATCTCTTCTTTAGCTCGCATATCCGCCGCTGAAATCTCCGAACGTGGATCGGGTAAAACCTTGACCGACTTCGTCTGTTGCTGATCGCCGTAACGGACACGCAACGTGTAGGTACCCGGCAGCACCAGAGGACCGGCCGCTTCCTCGGCGTCGGGACGCGGTGGATCGGCTGAGGGGCTGCGGAATGCTTTTCGTCTGAGTCCCCAAGACGTCCGATTGACGCCGGGCTCGGCCGGCCCCTTTCGCGTTCGAATTACCTCTCCGTCCTGATTGAGAATCTCCAGGACAACTTCGTCTTCGTCCTCGTCTTCGTCTTTGGCTTCCGATTCCTCGGTCTCCGGAGGATTGACCACGTAGGTGATCAGAGCCCCGTAGGGCCGGTTCTCCCCTTGAAACTCAGCATGGCCCGGTCCGCGCAGTCCCCCGGTCTCCTTGACGACATACTGGATGGCATCGGGCACCTCGAACAGATGTAGCCGCTGGTCGAGGATGTCGGCGCCGCTCCGGGCCAGCGCTCGGAGTGGACGAATGTCGTCCAGCACGTAAATCGCGCGGCCGTGGGTTGCCACCACGAGGTCGTGATCCCTCGGGTGAACGATCATGTCCTTCGCCGAGGCGGTGGGAAACCCGTGCGTCCACTTGGTCCAGTGTGCTCCGCCATCGATACTCACGTACAGACCGAACTCCGTTCCGAGAAACAGGAGATTTCGCTCGACCGGATCCTGTTCGATGACGAGAGCGTAGCCTGAGAGCTCATCCGTGGCCAGACTCCGCCAAGTTCGACCGAAATCGGACGTCTGGTAAACGTAGGGCGCCCAGTCGCTTCTACGGTGGTTGTCGAAAACGAGGAACGCTTCCCCGCTCTCG
Source organism: Candidatus Marinacidobacterales bacterium (assembly GCA_965197495.1). Lineage (GTDB taxonomy): Bacteria > Acidobacteriota > Vicinamibacteria > Marinacidobacterales > SMYC01 > SMYC01. The sequence goes on along the minus strand of OZ240210.1, from coordinate 4,609,031 downwards.
AACGTCGACGCCTCGATGTGAGGAATCCAGGTATTGCGAGGCACACCCTGGATGTTGTCGATCACGTTGGTCCAGGTTTGGCCACCGTCCCTGGTAAGCTGAACGTTCCCGTCATCCGTGCCTACCCAAATGACGCCGCGCTCCGCGGGTGACGGAGCAATGGTCATGATGGTGGTGTGGTTTTCGGCGTTGGAAACGTCGATGGTGAGCCCTCCGCTGTCCAACTGCATCTGTTTTTCCGGGTCGTTCGTCGTGAGGTCGGGACTGATGACCTCCCAACTGTCACCCCGGTCGGTGCTACGGTGGACGAACTGGCTCCCATAGTAGACCGTCTTCGTCTCGAAAGGCTCGGCGGCGATCGCCGCGTTCCAGTTGAAGCGCAAATGTACGTCCTCGGCGTGCGCCGGCCGGATGCTTTTCCGTTCGCCGGTTACTAGATCATAGCGAACCAAGTTGCCGCCCTGTGACATGGCGTATCCATATCGCGGGTCACTCGCGTCGGGCAGCACCTCGAACCCGTCCCCCGTATTCAACCGGTCCCAGTAGTAGTTGAAGATCCCTCTGAGCGACCACGACTGGCTCGGGCCGCGCCAGCAGCCGCTGTCCTGCACGCCGCCGTAGACGTTGTAGGGCGTCTCCATATCCACGTTGACGTGGTAAAACTGGGCCAGAGGAAGGTTCTGGACGAACCGCCACCGCTCTCCCCCATCGCGGGTTATCGCCAATCCGCCATCGTTTCCCGAGACCATGAACAAGGGATTCTCGGGGTGAATCCACAGATCCTGATAGTCGCCGTGAATCGTCGCGGAGGGAACGACGCTCCGGAAGGACTTCCCTGCATCCTCACTCATCATGAGCCGACCGTGCAGCGTGTAGATGCGGTTCTCGTTCTGCGGATCCACTCGGATGTCGGCATAATAAAAGGGGCGCGGATGGACCTCGTCCGAATCATTGATCAGGCTCCATTCGTATCCACCATCGTCCGAGCGATAAAGGGCGTTCTTCTCCGCCTCAACTAAGGCGTAGACGACTTGCGGACGACTACGGGAGATGGCCAGTCCGGTACGCCCCAGGTCCCCTTCGGGCAAACCGTCTTCATGGGTCCGTTCCGTCCAGGTTTTGCCGCCATCGACCGTCAGGTGAATACCGGAGCCCGGTCCCCCCGACTTGAAAAACCATGGCCAGCGACGGTATTCCCACATGGCGGCGATTAGCTTTTGGGGATTGGTCGGATCCATGACCAGATCCGCCGCCCCCGTCTTCTCGCCGACATAGAGGACCTTGTCCCACGTCTGACCACCGTCGCTGGTCTTGAAGACGCCTCGCTCAGGATTCTCATCCCAGGTTTTTCCCATGGCCGCCACATAGACGGTGTCCGGGTGTTGCGGATCGATCCGGATACGGGCAATGCGCTCGGTTTCATCCAGACCGACGTGAGCCCATGTTCTTCCACCATCGGTGCTCTTGTAGACACCGTTGCCGACCGAGGCGGTGTTGCGCGGATTTCCCTCTCCCGTCCCCACCCAGACGACATCCGAATTGCCGGGATCGACGGCAATGGCGCCGATCGAATGGACCGGCTGATCGTCGAAAACCGGCTGCCAGGTGATGCCTCCGTTGATGGATTTCCAAACCCCGCCGCTGGCCCCTCCCACGTAGAGCAGGTCGGAGTCGCTGGCCACGCCCACGATAGCGCCGATGCGACCACTCATGCTCGCCGGGCCAATGGAGCGTGCCTTCATCCCGGCAAGCTTCGCGCCGTCGAGTTGGGCCAGGGCGGGTGTTGCACCGATGATCAACATGAACGCAAGCGAGATTGGCCACCGCCGCGCGGTCAGGGGTTGTTTGTGATGAGCTGAAGGGAAGTGCTTTCGTTTTAGATGACCCGGTCGATTCGTCACGATATTTCCTCCGATCTAAGGCGAGGATGTCCTTCTGTCAACCGCCTCCGGTACCTTCTCCCACTCGTATTCCCGTCCCATGGCGTATTTCTCAAACCACTCTAACTCTGCGTTCATCTTGAATAGGCGGTGGCGAAGCTCGCGCCAGCCGTGTGGCTCACGAGGCGCGATGTAAAGCCGGGTGGGAACGCCGTTGAATTCGAGTGCGCGGTAGAGCTCGATCGACTGCTCTGGAGGCACCCGAACGTCGTTCTCTCCTACGAAGATGATGGTGGGCGTCTTGACATTGGAGATGTAGCTGAGCGGCGATTGCTCCCAGAAGTTATCACTGGGGGGATCCTTCTGCCATGGAGACCCCCCCAGCCAGTCATCTCGGAAGTGGCGGATGTCGCTTTGTGAATAGAAAGAGATCCAGTTCACCACCCCGGCCCCGGAGGAGGCTGCCTTGAAACGGTCGGTGAAGGTGATGATTTTGTTGGTCATGAAGCCCCCCGCGCTCCATCCTCTCTTGATCAAGCGGTCGGGGTCGGCGATGCCCAACTCGATGACGTGGTCCAAGCCCGCCATCACGTCCAGGTGCGAGTTGTTGAAGTAGCGCCCGATCATGTCGCGCTGGAACTCGTCTCCGTATCCGCCGCTGCCGCGATAGTTGGTTCTCAGCACGGCATAACCTCGGGCGGCAAGCACCTGAATGTAGTTGCTCCACCGCCCAAAGCCGAACTGATCGGAGTTCGCCATGCCGCCGTGCGACTGCACCACGAGGGGATAAGCATTTCCCTCCTCGTAATTCAGAGGATAGTCAAGCAACCCCTCGACCGTAACGCCATCGACGCCCTTCCATTCGACCTTCTCTTGCCGAGGTAGCTCGAAATCGCGCGCGAGATAATCGAAAACGTGCGTCACTCGAGTCGGCGATGCCTCGCTCTCGCCCACCGGTAGCAGCGAGACGTCACCGGGGTTGTCCGACTGGGCAATAGTCAGCACGTGCCGGTCGGGAGAGAGCGCGAGTGTCCACGACCGAATCGTATGCTTCCCATCAGTGATCTGTCGTAGCTCTTCGGTGGCCAAGTCGAGCTCAAACAGCTCATTGCGCACGCCCATGTTTGCCAAGAGAAAGATGGAATCTCCTTTCTCCGACCAGCGGGCCGCTCGAAGCTCATAAGGTAGGTCAGGAAGCAAGGGCCTTGCCTCTCCACCCGAGGCGGGGATCAGGAACAAGCTACTCTTGTAGTAGTAGTCGAACTGCTGGTTGGCCTTCGCCAGGAACAGAACTTGCGCGTTGTCCGGAGAGAGCTCGGCTCCTCCGGCGCCGCAGCAGGAAGAGCTCTCGGGCACTTCGTTGCGGGTGAGCTGGAGCGCGTTTTGTCCATCTGCGTCCATCACCCAGACTTCGCTCCGGTGCGGATCCTGGTAAAGCGGGGTGGGTCCGCGGTGATGGGCGATCTTCTTCCCGTCCCGGGAGAGTTGGTAACTGAGCACCGAGTAGTCTCCCTCGGTAACCCGCTTGACCGCCCCCTCGGGAACAGTCACCTTCCACAGGTGCCACTGCTTGTAGTTCCTGTTGAACGCAAAGACATCATCTCCCAAATCGGCGCGCTGTTTTTCTTCGTCACTCGGCGGATCGGGAGCGAGGAAGTAAATCGCGGTGCTATGCGGCGCCCAGGTTATGTTCGACACCGAGGGGGAGCGTGCCGCCACCCATCCGGAAACCGAGAGCAAGGAAGGCCTCGGCGACGCGACCTCCAGGTCGGTGATGGGCTCGGCCTCCGTGCCCCCAAGAAGTCTCTCCACGAAAGTCGGCGCTTCCAGACTCTTGATATAGATCTGGGGTTGTTTGGATTCCTCGGGTCTGGCCAGATAAGCGATCCATTTTCCGTCGGGAGACCAACGAGGGCTCGACTCTCCCGAGCCGTTGGTCAACTGGACCGGTGCCGAGCCATCCACGTTTGCCCGCCAAATGTGACGGAAATAGCCGTTGGCCTCCCAGTCGACTTCCCCAAAAACGTAGAGCAGTTCCTGGCTGTCGGGCGAAAGCTGAGCGTCGCCCAAGGACGGAACTTCCAGCAGATCGACCATGGTCATCGGTCGTTTAGCCTGCGCAAGCGCTGCCGAGCTCCCCAGGAGGACGAGGCCAAGCCCCCATCCGAGCAGGGTCAATCGCCGTTTGTTTTTCATTGCGCTCTCCTTAGATTATGAACTTGTCTGGCAGTTACCTAGCCCCTTCTACCGAGGAAACGCGCGTCGAGAACCCCTACCCAACGCTACTTCGAGAGGGCACTGCGCATCAGTTTGAGCCTCTCGTTCAGCTCGTTCCGCAAAATCCCGAAGTCCCAGCCCAGGCTAATCAGCTTGTAACCGGCGTCGACCTTGGCTTTGACGTTGGATGCGTTCGCGTTCGTCCCGGAGATGACTCCTTGCTCGAGACACATCTGATGTATTCGCTGAGCATCCTGCTCCGAGATGTGTACGGTATGCACGGCCGACAGACCGGGAGTCTCGACGATTTCCTTTGCGTTACGGACCCCTTCCTCGGACTCGATCATCGCGACCAGCAACATCTCTCCCTTGGGGTTGAGCGGCCACAGGTCTCGGCGTTCTTTTGGGATGTTCACGCCTGCCATCGTAGAAGTTTCCGCGTGACGGATTGCGGAGATCGCTCTCTCCACGTCCGCCGGCTTTCCACAAAGGGGAGCCACATGCCCATCGAGGGACCCACCTTGAGTGAAGTAGCGATTTCGTAGCGCGGATCCCACATGCCGCGGTGGCCCAGTTTGATCAGGACGGCCGGCGCGGGTCTCCGCTGGCTCCGATAGCGGTGGCTGAAGTCCTGAACCTCGAGAAGGAACCGATGCAAGGCGTTGAAGTCGTAAATACCGTGCTCTACATCAGCGACGATGAAGTCCAGATCGCTGGTTGCGTGCACTTTCGCAATCCGCGGCGCGGAAAGCGCGCCCGTCCAGACGCCGATCACGGGCTTCCCCGCCTCGAGAAGCGAAATAAGTGGATTGGCATGGTCATCGGCGGCAGAGGCATTCGCCAAGATCCCAAAGGAAAAAATCAGCAGCAACCCTCGCTTTAGGTTCGGCTTCATCTGCACTCCTCCTCGATTTGTTGTGCACGGAGGCCTGACTTGTAGCCGTCTGGCGAAGGGCTCGGATCAGGCACTCATCGCCGCGCTCGCTTGTTCGACCGCACGCCTACCGCCTACCGCCTGAGGCGATTGAGAATGTGGGACACGGTTTCTGCGTGCTTAGCTATGGGCCGACTCTGCGAGATAATGCCTGCCTTCCTTGCACTAGTACAATCAGACCCCGCGGTAACCTACTGCCTCCTATGAGACGAGTCCAATCGATAATTCTTTTGAAGCTATAACGAATAGTGATTGTCATTTGGAGTCATTTCCTGGAATGCTTGGGTGGAGACTATGGGCAAACACATCGGAAGCGGCAGGCCGGTTATCGCTCCGTACATGCTTCTTTGACACGGAACTGAAGCTCTTCCGACTGCCCAGAGAGGAGTGTCCGATGGCTTTGATACTTAAGGAACGGGAGGTTATCGAGCTCCTGACGATGGCCGAGGGCGTGCGGCTGGTCGAGGAATCGTTCAAATTGTACGCGCAAGGGTCCGTGATGCTTGCCCCCCGCTTCCTCTTGAAGCTCGGGGGAGACGTCGGCGCCTTTCGAGTGATGGCGGCGAGCATGCCTGAGCTAGGTGGGTTTGGGCTCAAGACGCTGACGGGTATTCCGGGAAAAAGAAAAGGGGGCAAAACTTATTTTGCCATGCTGCTTTTCGACGCGACTAGCGGTGCTCTCTCGTGCCTGCTGCCCGCGACGCACTTGACGGGAGTGCGTACCGGGGCGGCGAGCGCGGTGGCAGCGAAGTATCTCGCGCGTCCAGATGCGCAATCCGTAGGTCTTTTCGGATCTGGCGTGCAGGCTCGCGCCCAGATCGCGGCGCTCAAAGTGGTGCTCCCCATAGCGAAGGTCAAGATCCACGATATCGATCGGGCCCCGGCCGAGTGCTTGGGGCAGGATCTGTCAGATCAAGGAATGGAAGTCAGCGTGTCCGAGAGCGCCCGCGAGACGGTCGCCGACACCGATGTCGTCGTAACGGCGACGACTTCGAGCCAGCCCGTGGTTCTGGGTGAGTGGCTCGAAGAAGGAATGCATGTCAATGCGGTTGGAGCCAATTCCCCTGCGAAACGCGAGCTGGACGCGGATGCGTTCCGGAAATCCCGCCTCGTACTGGACTATCAGGATCAAGTCCTCGCGGAGGCAGGCGACGTTCTGCACGCGCTTTCCTCGGGAGCCCTCTCCGTAGAGAAGATTCACGCCGAATTGGGGGATATCGTTGCCGGCAAGAAGCCCGGCCGCGAGTCGCCCAAGGACATCACGATCTTCAAGTCCGTGGGAGTCGCGTTCGAGGATGTGGCTGTTGCCCTCTGGGTGTATCAGGAGGCGACGAAACGAGGATTGGGCACCGAGCTCGATCTCCAAGAGCTGGAAGACAAACCTGGGTTGACGGCTACGGTTGGAACACCAGGGGCCACCTCAGGGGCGTCGGATAAGCTAAGCGGAAAACATCAGCAAACGCATGGCTAAACCGGTGCAGCAGTTTTCCGCTGGCACGGAGCCGGGCCGGGCCCCCTCGGCATTGATGGATGACGGAAGCTCGGGGAGGGGCGAGCATTGAGCACCCCTTCAGTCGCAACGACCAAACCACTGAATGAGGTTGTCATGTTGATTCGTCGAACAGTGCTTTTATTGAGTTTTGTCTTGCTGTGGTGGGCCGGCCTCGAGGCCGCACCGCAGAGGGAGCTTTTTACCCTCGAGCAGATTCTCAGCGCTCCCTTTCCCACCGGTCTCGTGGCGGCACCCCGTGGAGGTCAGGTGGCCTGGGTCTTCAACGCAACAGGGGGACGTAATATCTGGGTGGCCGAGCCTCCTGATTACAGAGGACGAGCTATCACTTCCTACCAAGGAGACGATGGTCAGGAAATCAGTGATCTCGAATGGACGCCCGACGGCAGCGCCTTGGTCTACGTGCGTGGAGGCCGCAGCAATCGTCAGGGGGAGTATCCCAATCCGCTCAGCGACCCCGGCGGCGTCGAGCAGGCGGTTTGGGTCATTTCCATCGAAGGCGGGGAGCCCCGCAAGCTCGACGAGGGAAGCTCGCCGTCCGTATCGCCGAAAGGTGACCGGGTGGCTTTCGTGAAGAAGAGCCAGATTTGGTGGGCGCCGCTCGACGCCAGCAAGCCGGCTTCCCAGCTCATGCACACCCGCGGGAGCAGTGGATCCCTTCGCTGGTCTTCCGATGGGTCCCGCCTGGCTTTCGTGAGCAACCGAGGAGATCACAGTTTCGTCGGTGTCTACCATCCGGAGACGAACGCGCTCCGCTATTTGGAGCCCACCGTGGACAGCGACTCGAACCCCGTTTGGTCGCCCGACGGAGGCCACCTCGCCTACCTTCGCCGTCCCGCTTCACGGCTTTACGGGCGTTACGGGCCCCACCGCACCAATGAGCCATGGTCCATCCGAGCGTTTGACGTCTCCACCGGTCGGGGAAGTGAGGTCTGGAGAGCTGAGGATGGCCGAGGAAGCGTTTTTCGCAACGTGGCCGCCGACAATCAACTGCTGTGGGCCGCGACCGGCCACATCGTCTTTCCTTGGGAGCGGGACGGATGGACGCACCTCTACTCGGTGCGATCCGAAGGCGGCGAGGCAAAGCTCCTGACTCCCGGAGACTTCGAGGTCGAGTTTGTGGGATTGAGCCCCGACGGCCGCCGCATCGTCTTCAACTCCAACCAAAACGATTTGGACCGCCGCCATCTGTGGGACGTTACGCCAGAGGGAGGCCCGCCAAGACAACTGACCCGTGGCACGGGCATCCAATGGTCGCCTATCGTCACCAGCGACGGAAAGGCGCTCGCTTTTTTGCGCTCCGACGCCAAACGGCCCGCGCATCCGGTCATTCAGTTGGGCGAAGGCCAAACCCAGGAGCTGGCGCCGGGGACCATCCCCGGCGATTTTCCCGCGCAGGCCCTGCTGGAGCCTCAGTCGGTTGTTTACTCGGCGGCGGATGGCATGAGCATCCACGCTCAGCTTTTCCTACCGGGCGGCACCCGGCAAGGCGAGCGTCGGCAGGCCGTGGTTTACCTTCATGGTGGCCCCCGTAGCCAGATGCTCCTCGGATGGAGCTACCGCGGCTACTATCACAACGCGTACGCGTTCAACCAGTACCTGGCCAGTCGCGGCTACGTGGTGCTTAGCATCAACTTCCGTAGCGGCACCGGGTATGGTCTCGAGTTTCGCGAAGCCCTCGACTACGGGCCGATGGGCGCCAGCGAATTCAATGATGTCTTAGGCGCCGGGTTGTACCTGCAGTCCCGAGCCGATGTGGATCCGGAGCGAATCGGGCTTTGGGGGGGGTCCTACGGAGGCTACCACACGGCGATGGGGCTGGCCCGTGCATCGGACTTGTTTGCTGCCGGGGTGGACCTTCACGGTGTTCACGACCGAAGAAACAGGGTGATCCGAGAGTATGGTTCTTCTTTCGTGGACCCGGAGGAAAGGCAGGCGGCTCTGAGGCTTGCCTATCAGTCTTCACCTATGGCGTCGCTTGATAGCTGGAGCTCGCCGGTGCTCTTGATTCACGGCGACGACGATCGCAATGTCCCCTTTCACGAAACCGTCGATTTGGTAGAGGAGCTCAGAAAGCGGGACGTGGAAATCGAGCAGCTCATATTCCCCGATGAGGTCCATGGGTTCTTGACTCATGCTCATTGGCTTCAGGCCTACCGCGCGGCGTTCGACTTCTTTGAGCGACACCTAAACGGGGGCGCGAAAAGAACGCTTACTTCTGGAATGAAGTGATAGCACTCCAACGGAAGGCAACCAGGGTGAGACATCGAGGGTGCCACAGGGTCGTTCTCGAGCGGATACTCGCGTGCGCGATCGACGACGCTTGGGCCCCGCCTATCGGAATGGTGGGGGCGTGGCGCTTTGGAGATCTTTCAGAAGACCCTTGACGGATTCCTGTTTGGGATCGAGCTCCAAAGAACTTTCCAAGTACTCCACCGCCTTGTCGTGATTCCCGAGTCGCGTGTGCGACATCGCGAGTGCATTGAGAAGATAGGAAGTGGGCCGCCGCAGGATGAGGGTAGATTCGAATAGCTCCACCGCCCGCGGGTAATTCCCGACTTGGAGATAGGCGTCACCCAGAGTCAGCGATACTGCCACGTTGTCTTCGTGCCGGGGTTGGACGGGCTCGAGAAGCTCGGCCGCCTCCTTTGGTCTTGCCTCGTCGAGGTGAAAGCGGGCGAGAAGAAGTCGGGGCGTCAGCAAGCTCGGATCATCCCGGATCGCCTGTTCGCAGAGTTCCATGGCCCTCTGCGTCTGGCCTTTCTGAAGGTGCTGCTTTGCAAGCTCAACTCTTATCAACCCCTCTTTCTGCCCGTCAGTGTTCTCCCGGAGGACCCAAGGCCGCTGGACGGCGTTTCGGGGTGTAATATCGAAGTCTTCCCACCGGCTGGCGATGGCTTGGCCCGACGAATCGAGAAGATCCACCAGCAGTCGATAACGTCCTCCGTCGGCGCCTTCCAAGCTCAGGGTTTCCAGGACGAGAGCGCCCTGGTAGGTCTTAACCGGAGTCACCTTCGAGTCCATCACCTTTGCGACTTCCTCTCGATTCACGAGGCGCAGGGAGAGCTGGTACTGGTCGCTCGCGTTTTCGAGCGGAACATGGGCGAGCAAGTTGTTTCCTATGGCGTACACGTGTTTGGCGTTGGGCTCGAGCATCAAGGGGCCGACCTGATATGTGCCGTAGGTGAGCGGTGCTTCCGGGCTCGTCTCTTTCCCGGCAGCGTACAAGAGGACCGGCTTGCCGAGATAAACCGCCTCTCCACTGCGATCGCGCACGAGCAGTGGCGTTTCGAAAATCGTATACTCACTTCGTGCCCGGTTCTTCAGTACTAACCGGAAGCGATACTCACCGCTCACGAGTGCGAACATGTCCTGATAGGCGAAAGGACGGTGCATGACTCCTTGAAGCTGGGATTCGGTCAGCTGCAAATAAGGCTCCTTGGAGAATTGTAGAACGACTTCCTCACTATTCTCCGCGGTCACCTCACCCTGCAGCTCGAAGGTCGTGTAATAGGCGTTATCCTCCTTGGCCAGTGTTAGATGCTGAGGTTCCAGCTCAATACTGTAATGCACAAAGCTAGAGTTGGCTGGACCGGGAATCACGTTTGCAATTCCGTGACTGGGCACATAGTTGAAAAGGTACTCACTCTCGACCAGACCCCGCGCTTCCCGCGCCGCATTCACATAGCGCGTGTCGACTCGACGATGGGGAGAGAGCAGGATGTCGCCCAATAGTATCTGAGTATCGAGAGCAGAGCGGTCCGGCTGGACAATGCCGACGTAAGCGCTCTGGCCCGCTCGCATGGTGATTGTCGCGTGCGCTAGTTCAGGAGAGATTTCCTGAAGCATCTGATACGCATCGAGCCGGTAGTTCTCGCCATCGAACCGCTCGCCGGGCATGAGTGTCCCCGGCCCATCCAGCGCATGGTTGAAGAGGCGGTAGGGCCCAGCATATCCGTCCCGGAAGAAGAGAAGACCGAGAGCAGGCAGGCCCTTGTCTCGATCGGGTGGGTAAAACCAGACTTCCGAAGCGTAGAGGAATGGCACGGCCACGAACGATTCCCGGTCGCGCGGCTCTCCGAGGATGATGTACATCTTGCCACGGTCGGTCATCCACCCGGGAACAACGGACTCACGTCCCAACTGCTGGTTTGCGTGGGCAATTCGGCGATAGTGCTCGTCTTTGAACTCATTGGCCGGTTTCAACGGATCGGGATCTCGCCTCCGCCAGAAGGTGTCGATGAAAGCTTCCCACTCGCCCACCGACTCCAGATCCAGAAAAGCTCCCCGCTCCCTGTCACTGATGATATAGACGACGTCCTTCTCCAGCCACGTGCGGTACTTCTCGGGAAGCTCTTGAGCTGCGCGCGGAAGCGGGCTCGCCAGGAGGCCGGCGGGTAAAACGAGCGTTAGAAGCAGCAGGAGAAAGCCACCAAGCTTATACAAGCGCGGCCGCTTTTTCTCGGTGGAGGGTAAATTTGTCATTCTCTGGCTCCCCGTCACGTCACCAAAAGTAACTAGCCGCTTCTGCAAAAGTCAAACGCGTGTCCTCGATACCAAGTCTAACTCGAGTTGACCGCTTGCGGGTTGCTCAACCACGGAGCCATCCTCAGTATACACGCCCCAGAACTTTTCTCACGGTTTCGTTTCTTGCTCGATTCATTTTTGTTGTGAGTTGCTGCTCAGCTCATCTAGAATAGGCCGATGGTTGGGCTGGAAACGAGCACCAACGTGTTCACGGCGGGAATCGCCGCAGACGTGGTTGTGACCGCCATCTGGATGGCCGCCTGCCTTTTGGTTCCCGTTATGGCAACTACTCGGATTTCGCGGTGGCGATTCTCTTGCTGGGGTTGACTCGGTGACTAGTTTGTTGCGTCGCCTTGTTAGTGAACGTTGTCGGGTGCGACTGCTGTGTCATCGTAAGGCTCGCGCAAACGTCGTCTCCCGATTAGCCAAACGTCACGACTAACGACGGAAGGAGAAACGCGTGAAAGAGCTGCGAGGCGTTTATTCAGTTCTACCGACGCCCTTCGACAAGAGCGGTGAGCTCGATCCCGAGAGTTTGCGACGTGTCATCGATCTCTTCATCGAGGACGGGGCCGCCGGGCTCACCGTGCTCGGTGTCACGAGCGAGGTAGCCCGTCTTTCTGATCGCGAACGCGCGGTCATTCTGGAGACGACGACAAAGCACGTGAACGGGAGAGTTCCCGTGATTGTGGGAGCGACCGGTCCGGGGCTCGACACCTGCCTCGGCTACTGCGAGGACGCTCACAAGGCCGGCGCTGCGGGCGTCATGGTGAGCCCGCCGCGGATGCCGAAGCTCAACTCGTCGTACATCCGCCGTCACTTTGCAGCCATCGCTGAGAGGTTCGATTTTGCGATCGTCATCCAGGACTTTCCTCCCGTCTCTGGCTATCACATGGAAGCCTCGCTTCTCGTAGACATCTGTCGCGAAGTCCCCACGGCCCGGACGATCAAACTCGAAGATGCTCCCACACCCCACAAAACGGCGCGCATTCGAGAGCTCGAGGACGGGCTCGGCATCGCCATCTTTGGCGGCCTCGGCGGCGGCTACCTGATCGAAGAGCTCATTTCAGGCGCCACCGGTGCCATGACCGGCTTCGCCTACCCGAATCTCCTCGTCGAGGTGGTTTCCAAATGGGATGCCGGCCTGAAAGACGACGCGGCGGATTTCTTCTACCGCCACGTTCCCTTGATGCGGTTCGAATTCCAGCAGGGCATCGGCATGGCAATCCGCAAGGAGATGCTGCGCCGACGCGGCGCATTGAGCCATGCCGTCGTCCGACTGCCGGCGCTCGTGCTCGACGAGTCCACCAAGGAGACTCTCGACCGAATTCTACAGTGGCACAACCTCGATTAGCTGCACGAATGCTCTCGACAAGTTCCTTCCACATCTGCGTTGTGGTCCGCAAAAAAACAAAGTCGGCCGGTCGAGCCCCCCGGCAACGGAGTTCGCTGATCGGGTCGCTCCGACGAAATCGGTCAGGACGCACGCGTCCAATCCTGGCAGGTCTAAACCGAGGAATCAACGCCGGATCGAGTTTTTGCGGAGCACAGGCTTTGGTGCAGCCCATCGCGACCTATTCTGCGTTCTGGTTCGCCTGGGCCGCCTTCAACCGAGACACGAAGATTTATTCCCCGTCGACCGCCGCTTCCCCATAACCGGCGACGCCGCTTTGCCTCGCCACTTGCAGCCCAATCGCTTTCGGCACTCGGCGGGCGTTGCGGCCGTCGCTTTCATGCTGAGTGGAATGGCCGCTTCGGCCGAGGCCGGCGCCTGGACGCTCCCCAGGGGACAGAACTGGCTTCAGATCGGTTTCATGTTCCAGGACACGAGCGAGCGTTACTTCTTGGACGGCAACCGCATCCCCTATTTCTTCGACGGCAGGAATCGAACCCAGGCCCTGTTTTTCGACTACCAACGAGGCCTCACCGATAGGCTCGACGTTAAGGTACAGTTTCCCATCTTCCGCATCTCCTTCGACGACTTCAGCGACGATCGCACCAGCACCGGCCCGGGTGACTTGCGGCTGGAAGCCCGCTACAACTTCGTTAAATCTCCGCTGGTGGCCGCCGTGGGAGGCACCATCAAGTTTCCTACCGGGGGAGTTCGTCAACGATGCCGAGATCGTTCCCGTGGGAGAAGGCCAATACGACTTCGACCTCTTCGTCGAAGTAGGCCGCTCCCTCTGGCCGAAGCCGGGCTACGTCACTGGCAAGATGGGTTACCGCTGGCGCGCGAAGAACCAGGAGACCGGCATTCATCCGGGCGACGAGATCCTCTGGCACATCGAGCTCGGCTGGCAGTTCCATCCGCGAGTGACGGTGAAGGGGCTTTTCCGGGGTCTCTACGGTCTCGATTCCACCAGCTTCGACCTCATCATCGAATCGCTTCGTCGCGAGGTCGTCTACTTCCAACCAGGAGTCACCTTCGCCATCACGGAAGCTTCAGGTATCGAGCTCACCGTCCCCATTTCTCTCCGCGGTCGCAACTGGCCGGCGGGCCCGGTTCTGGTTATCCTTTTCACCCAAAACTTCTAGGAGCGCGCCGGCATTTAACGTGTTGAGATCTACCAGGGGATGCCGATTCTCTACAGCCGGCGACACTTCTCGTTCTACATAACTCGTTGCAATTCTATGAATGGACGTCGACCTCAAAAAGAGAGGATGGTAGTCAATGTCGAGATGCAAGCTTAGCCTTCGACTGTGGTTCTTGTTCAGTCTCGCTCTATGTGGGTTAGACACGTCGACCGCTTTGGGCTCAGCCCCAGAAAACGTCCGATCGTTTCAGGTCACCGCTTCTAGGTTCCAGTTCCAGCCTTCCCGCTTGGAAGTCAACCTGGGCGACCGAGTACGCATCATCTCGCGTGGACACTCACCGACAACCGCCGTCGACACTCTTCGGCATTCGTGAGCGTCGGCCGAGCCTGCAGTGCTGGCTTCAAGTCGTTGTCGGTGGTGGCGTTGATGGATTTCCTCCGCTCTTACCCAAGCTTGGCACGCCCTTCGCCTTCGAACCGCTTTTGTGCAAGCGGCCACAACAACCCTCCCTCCGAAGCCAGAACCAGCGCTGTACCGTCAGAGAAAGCCGCAACTTTCCGACCTGTACCAACTCCTCGAGACCCGCTACGATGACGTCAAGGCTCAGTGGGAGGACCGCTTCGAAAAAGCTCATGGCTATTGGCGCGGGTTCGTCGACAACGTGGTGCTACGCTACCTTGACTGCGGGGTTCCAGAAGGAGGCTTCGCCCGGGTCGTTTGCGAGGATTGTCCGAGCGAATTCTTACTCTGCTTCTCCTGCAAAGCCAGGAGTCTTTGTCCCTCATGCGATGCCAAGAGAAACGCGGCCGCTCCGCTTACGCTGCCTCCCGATAATAATATCGGAGAAGTTACCCGAGCCTTGCGTCCGCAGACTCGGGGGAGCTAAAATCGCCCATCGGATTATCGGTCCTACAGAGAGAACCCATGGAAACGGTTTCGAACCACAGGCGGTTTCTTGCACTCACGGTTTTCGCGATAGCGAACGGTGCGGTGTGTGTGTCGATGCAAGCTAGTCCGTCGCCGCAGCATCCCGGCACGTTTTCGATTCTCGGGTACGATCCCGACACGGGCGAGGTTGGGGGGGCGATACAATCGAGATCCTTCTCGGTCGGCAGCCGCAACATCTGGGCGGTGGCGAATGTCGGCGCCGTCGTGACACAAGCGACGGTCGATGTCAGCTACGGGCCGCAGGCGCTGCGGTTGCTCGAGCACGGGCTTGCACCCGCGGCGATCGTCGAGCAGCTGTGGGAGAACGATCCCGATCCGCTTCCGATAGAGTGGTCGAAGCAGGGCCGCCAGTTTGCGGTGATGAATGCGAAAGGTGAATACACGGCATTCACCGGCCCCAAGGCTAGTGACTGGGCCGGCCACCGGGGAGGAAAGTACTGCACGGCCCAGGGGAACATCCTCGTGGGGGAGGCCGTCGTCACCAGCATGGTCGAGGCGTTCGAGAACACGTCGGGCCATCTGTCGCGCCGGCTGCTCGCCGCGCTCGAAGCCGCACAAGCAGCCGGTGGCGACAAACGCGGAATGCAGGCGGCGGCGATGATTATCGTCAAGGAGGGCGCCGGCATCTGGCTCAACAACGACACCGTGCTGCGCCTGCAGGTCGATGATAACGCCGAGCCGATCAAAGAGCTTGGACGGCTCGTCGACAAGTGGGACGAGACAGGCCAGCGGTCGCGGCAGCCGACTCGCTAATCGGACCTTCCACGGATGAACAAGCGTAAGTGTGGGCATCATTGGCTTTGTTTTTAAAGAGAGGTGTGTGTACTGCTTACATCGTGCGGGGGTTGATTTCGAGCAGGTTGAATGCTTTGTGCTGCAAGGGTGTGGGGCGAGTGATGCTGACGAAGGACAGGCCGCGGGCTTCGTTTTCGACCTGATTTTTCGTGACCGTAGCAAGATCAGAAAGAAGCGTTCTGAAACTGTGGACGGGCAACCCGTCGGGAGTCTTCTTGGTAGAAGCCTTTGCCTGGGCGGAGTCTGAAGGCGTTGCTGGGCTGACGATGGATGAGCGTTTGGCATGGGCACCGTCAGGGTCGTCGTCGTCAAACAAGATCGGGACGAGGGCTTTTCGCATGTGCCATTCCACGTAGTAGGCGAGCATGCAAAGAAAGATGTGAGCTCGAACTCGCTCAGCGTTGTAGTGATAGATGGGCCGTACTTTCAAATCCACGGTTTTGCAGCAACGAAAAGCGCGTTCAACGACTGCCAAGCCTTTGTAGGTCCTGACAGCTTCGTCTGCGGAGATGGCCTCTTCGGTGAGGCTTGTTCGGATGATATAGATGCCGTCGAGGGCCGCCTCACGCTCGATGTTTTCGTTGTCGCGCTCGAAGTCGAAGCCGTCGTCCGTAATGGTGTAGCGAAAGTGCTTGCCCATCTTGCTCCGAGCGAACACTCGACCCAATCGTATGCCGATGGTATCTTTGCCTCGCAAAGGACGTTGGTCTCGCTTCGTCGCTTTGCTAATCACTTCTAGCTTTGACTCCGTCGACACAAGCATCTCTTCTCGCTTCCGCGCCCGCTCGGTAGCAAGAAGAGGGTTGCGGCAGGCGATGAGTCGCTCACCAGGGAAGCTAGGATGATGGATCTCCGCTAGGTCGAGTTCATCGAACAGAGAAGGCTGCAGCATTCCGTCTTTTGCAAGTCGCTGAATCTGAGGGGCACGAAGTGAGCTGATCCACTCGAGACCTTCCTCCGGTCGAAGTTCCTCGCGAATCCGGGCTTCGGTGATCATCCCTCGGTCACCTACGAAGACGATACTGTCAAGCTCAAAACGTTCTCGGACTTTGCGAATTTGGCTCCCCAGTGTTGCGGGATCTCCGGTGTTGCCTTCGAACACCTCTACCCCGACCGGCCGACCATCACGCTCACACAGTAAGCCGAACACGACCTGCAACTTGTTTTTCTTGCCGTCTCTCGAGTAACCGAGCTTCGCCAGAGGGCACGACCGACCTTCTACCCAAGTCGACGTCAAGTCGTAGAGAACCAGGCTGCCCTGCTGCAGATGGCGTTTCGCCAGTTTCTTCTCTATGGCTGCTTGGCGGCTCAAAAGCCAATCCAGGGAATCATACAACTCATCCTCGTTGGTGTCTTCAACTCCAACACACTCACCCAATGACGAAGTCAAGGTCTGTTTCGATAGACCACGGGCCGTGGCCAACTTGGAGCCCGGCTCTACGATTCGCGCCACAATCATCGCCACGACGAGGTCACGCTCTCGGCGCTGGCGGCTATGGATGATTCGCTCGAGGCCAACTTTGCGCAGCGTTCCCAGCACGGCCGCAACATGTCCGTGAGGCTTGCTTCTGGTGATCTCGAACTGCTGAGCCTCACCCAAATCCACGTTGCCCTTCAGCAACTGGCGAAGAGCTTCAATTCGCGCGGGCTTCCACTTCGAGATGTTGGCGACGGTCCTCGTTTTGGGCGCACCGCCTTCGCGGTAGCTTTCGCGGATGAGAATCGCTGGGGGCGAGTTGCGGTTCGGCACCTTGGCGATGTACATGCGCCGACTATACAGGACTAAATCAGTAAAATAAATTGTTCTGTCACTATTACATGCGTACACATTACATTTCGAACCGCCGCATCTGCTTTAAACGTACGGGTTTACATGCGTCTAGCCGGCGGAAGTTCCGGCTAATCATCCAGTCGCCCCGGTGGATCAAACCAGATCCGACGGGAAACGGCACGGACCCGACTTCCGTCCGGACGCGCGTCCGGACGGACAGTCCACAGCTTACAGATACACGCCTGTTTCAGTGCCCGCATAGAGCAGCCCGGGCGGATCGGGTCTTCGCGAATCACGCGAGCGATGGTGTGGGGAGACCCGCACGGTAAAATCCGGCCGCCGCACCTGCCTGTTCGCCGGCTCTACGCTATCGCCCTAATCCTAATCGGGTGGAGTCCGATTGATTAGGTTTTTGAAGCTATAAGTGAGACTACTGCCCGCTCGAAACGGTCCATGCCCTCGTTTACCTGTTCCATACTCGGACAGAAGCTGATGCGAAGGTGCCCCTCCCCGTTCGGACCGAACTGAAAGCCGGGTGATACCGAGACTCGTCCTTCCTTCAGCAGATGGGCGGCAAGATCGAAGGACGTGTGGGCCAGCTCCCGGATATCGGGGAATACGAAGTAGACGCCCCGGGGCAGGTTGCAGTGGATGCCGGGGATGCGGTTCAGGCGCTCGACCAGATGATCCCGCTTTGCCTGAAGGCTGGCCGTACTTGCCTTCAGCCATGATGTCATGTCCCCGGTGAGGAGGGCATGGGCAGCGCGCATACCAACCGCCGGGCAAGCCTGAATCGAGAAGCGGAGAAGGCTGTGCATGTGGTCCATGATTGCTGCCGGGCCGACCATGTAGCCAATTCGATAGGCCGTCATCGCGAAAGGCTTGGAGAAAGAGTAACCGGTGACGGCTCGCTCCTTCATGCCCGGCAGCGCGGCGATACTGTGATGCTTCACCCCGTCGAACAACGTCTTCTCGTACTCCTCATCGGAGAAGACCCAGAAATCCAGGGTCCGGGCCAGGTCGGCAATCAGCTCGAGCTCCTCCTGGCTATAGACGATCCCGGTGGGGTTGTTAGGATTGCTCATGACCAGCAGTTTGGTTCTGGTAGTGGCGCGCCGCGCCAGCTCGTCGAAATCAAAGCACCATTCGGCACCACGGCGTCCGAGTGGCACCGGCACCACGCGGCCGGCCGCCATGTGAATGGCTGGCGCGGTGCTGGCGTACTCGGGATCGAAGATGAGGACCTCGTCGCCAGGATCGACGAGAAGCCGGAAGGTGCTGTCAATGACCTGTTGACAGCCGATGGTTGGCAGGATGTCGTCATCGGGATCGGCGAGGATGCGGTTTTCTCGTTCCAGCTTGCGGGCAATGGCCTGACGCAGATCACGGTACCCTTTGATACCCGGATAGTGCGGATAGGCCTCGACAGCCTCCCGCGCGGCATTGCGTACGAACTCCGGTGGCAGCATGTCGCCGATGGTGCCTCCCGAGAGGCTGATTACATCGCCGAGCTCCTCGGATAGATCGGCCAGATAGCGGGTGAAAACGACGGGGTTGGGCCAGCTCGGCTCCTGGCCGGCTGGCTTGGAAGTGATGGCCTTCATGCGCGTGGCCAGCCAAGGGAGATCCTCGGCTCGAGCCAATCGTCCCTGACGGATGCTGCTCTTGCTTTGCCTCATCAGTCCTCCGTTTCGCGGCCTAAGAGCCAAACATCAGGCGTGCGATTTGGCTTGGGCCATAAAGCTGCCGATTCTTTCAACCACGTAGCACACGTCATCCTCACTCATCTGAGGGTAGATGGGGAGTGAAAGGATCTGCTGGGCCAGGCGTTCAGCGACGGGGTTCTGACCTGCCTGGGCGCCGTAGCGTTCACGGTAGACGCGGTCCAGGTGGATGGGGGTGGGGTAGTGCACCGAAGTTTGGATACCCTGCTCCTTTAGGAATCGACGAAGCTCGTCACGTCTCGGTACGCGAATCTCGAAGCGGACGTAGGAGTGGTAGGCGTACTCGCGTTCCACCGGCAGCCCAACAGGAACGTCCAGCTCATTCAGAAGCGTACGGTACTGAGAGGCTCTCGCCCTGCGCGTCTGAACCCAGGCTGGAAGAAGGCGGAGCTGGACACGCGCGATGGCAGAGAGGATTTCTGACTGCCGGTACATGTAGCCAACCTCATCGTGCTCCGGGGCGAGGTAAGCCTCCTCGGCTTTCCTCGCCGCCTGGAACCGTTCGCCTCGAGCATGGTTGGCCAGGTTGAAAACGCGCCGCACCTTGGCACTATCGAAAGACGCCACCGCCCCCCCCTCGCCCCCACAGGTCATCGCCTTGTTCTGCACGAAGCTGTAGCAGCCCATGTTACCGATGGTGCCGACGGCCCTGCCCCGGTGGCGGGCGGCCACGGCCTGGCAGGCATCCTCGATAACCAGCAGGTCATGTTTCTCGGCAAGGGTCATGATGCGGTCCATGTCCGCGGCGTGCCCGGCCGTGTGCACCGGCATGATGGCGCGGGTACGCGGGGTCATCGCGGCTTCCACCGCAGCGGGATCGAGATTGTAGGAATCCTCTTCGACATCCACGGCAACCGGATCGGCACCGACCAACCAGACGCAGTCGGCAACGCTGCTGAAAGTATTGGCCGGGATGATGACTTCGTCGCCAGGTTCCAGCCCGTGCGCCAGCCAGGCGAGATGCAAGGAAGCGGTACCCGAGCTGAGGTTGGCCACCGCTGGACAGCGCCCGTCCGGTCCTTCAATAAACAAGGCAAACTCCTCCTCGAAACGCTTGCCCTCGCAGTCACTATCAGGATCGGTCCGGATATAAAGGCCGCTCTCCAACACCCGTGCGGCAGCCTCCTTCATCTCGTCGGTGACAACAGGTCGAAACGCGACTTCACGCATGGCTATTTCCTCCAACACTCGTTCACAGCTGTAGTATATTCCTACAAGCCGCTGATCGATGTTCGCGCGGCGGGCTTTACGCGCCCAACAGCTGAGCTCGTCGTGAGGCGCTGACACCGGAGGTAGGATCGTGGCTGGGAAGGTCACAGTGGGCTGCGTTCAGATGGCACGACAGTTCGGCGACAAAGCGTACAACCTCCAAAAAGGCTGCGATTGGATCCGCCAGGCCGCGACAAGCGGAGCCGAGATCGTTGCTCTCCCGGAGCTGTTCACTACAGGATATTTTCCAGGTGGAGGCAAGGTAGACAACGAGTACTTCCAGTGGGCCGAGCCCATTCCTGGTCCCACCACCGACCGGCTCGAGGAGCTGGCTAGTGAGCTCGGGGTAACCCTCATCGCGCCGATTTTCGAAATGGACCCGATGCACCAAACCTTTTACAACGTCGCTTCTATCGTAGGCCCGGACGGCATAGTGGGTCGGTATCGCAAACGGCACATTCCCAGCACTCCCAATGGACTGGAGAAGCATTACTTCTCGGTTGGCAACCTGGGATATCCGGTTTTCGAGACGCCTCGGGCGCGGATCGGCGTGTCCATCTGCTACGACCGCCACTTTCCCGAGACCTTCCGCCACCTCGCTCTGGGTGGTGCTGAAGTCGTGTTTAGCGTCAACAACAGCTCGTCTCCGCGCAGCATGAAGATGTGGGCCCCTGAGATTCAGGTGGCGTGCTCGTCCAACGGCGTTTTCATCGTGCAGGTCAACGCTGCCGGCGAAACGTCGGGCTATTTCGGACGGTCGTTTGCCTGTGGTCCTTTTGGTGAGCTGCTCCAGCAGCTCGCCGGAGGTGAGGAAGGCGTGCTGGTCCAGGAACTGGATCTCGAGGAGATTTCCGAAGCGAGACTGCAATACAGCTCTATCAAAGACACGAACCGGTCGGACCTGGGCTTGAGTGAGAGCTCGAGTGGGTAAAATGGCAAAGCAGGTTTTTTGCGTAGAGGTCGGGGGTACTTTTACGGATTGGGTGCTGGTAGAAAACAATCGCGTCGCGAAAACGGGTAAGGTGCTATCCACCCCGGATGAACCTTCCCAGGGAGTGATGAACGCGGTCAAGGACGGGCTCGCCGCACTGGCAGACGTGTCCGCGGTGATTCATGGCTCCACCGTGGCCACCAATGCCGTGCTCGAGCGCAAGGGCGCGGTAACCGGGCTGCTGACCACAAAGGGGTTCCGAGACGTCCTTCAAATTCAAAGACAGTCGAAAACGAAGCTCTTCGACTTTTTTTACCGGCAACCCGAACCCCTGGTAACCCGCGATCGCATTATCGAAGTTACCGAGCGCATGGGGCCTCACGGCGAGGTGTGGCACGCGCTGGCCCTCGATGATTTGCCGGACCGGCTCCACCAGCTAGTCGAGGAGGGTGGCACAGAATCCCTGGCGATTTGCCTCCTGCACAGCTACGCCAATCCCGAGCACGAGCTCCAACTTGCCCGTTACCTGGAGGATCACTTTCCCGACCTCTACGTCACGCTCTCCTCGGAGGTGCTTCCGCGTTTTCGCGAGTACGAACGCATGAGTACTTGCACCATCAGCGCTTACGTGAAGCCGCGGGTCGATCGCTACGTGGCGGACCTCGAACACTCTTTGCACCAGGCTGGCTTTGCTGGCCACATGTCGATCGTCCAGGCCAACGGTGGCACCATACCGGCCTCCGAAGCGCGGCGACACGCGGCCAAGATGATCTTGTCGGGCCCGGCCGCCGGCGTCATCGGGGCGATCGCCTCTGCCCGGGCCAGTGGCTTCGCGAACCTCTTGACCTTCGATATGGGCGGGACCAGTACCGACGTCTGCCTGGTCACCAACGGCCAAACCGAGATGTCTACCGAGTACAAGATCGGCGGGCTTCCCCTGGGCATTCCTATGATCGATATCGTGACGGTGGGCGCCGGTGGAGGGAGTATGGCCAAGGTGGATAGCGGTGGCGCCTTGAGAGTCGGACCCGAAAGCGCCGGGGCGGATCCGGGACCTGCCTGTTATGGCAAGGGGGGGGATCAGTTCACGGTAACGGACGCGAATGTGATCCTGGGGTTGCTGAACCCTGCAACTTTTTACGGGGGCCGCATGCTGCTCTCGACCGAGGCTGCTTCCAGTGCTCTTGACCCCCTGGTGGAGCAGCTCGGTTCGACTCGAGAGCAGGTAGCTGACGGCGTCGTCCGCCTGGCCAACGCGACCATGGCCCAGGCCATGCGCCTGGTGTCCGTCGAGCGAGGGCACGATCCGCGTGACTATACGATCGTCGCTTACGGTGGCGCGGGCCCCCTGCACGCCGTGGCACTGGCCGAGGAACTGGCGGTTGGCAATGTCCTCATCCCCGAAAGTCCCGGCCTGTTGTCGGCCTACGGGTTGATGCTGGCGGATGTCAGGCAGGATTATCTCCGTTCTCATATCGTGGCGCTGGAGCGCCTCGAGCCCGATACCTTCCGCCGGCTCTTCGAGGAGCTCGCTGGGCGGGCCAGGGAGGAGTTCAGCAGATATGGCCTTGGCTGGGAGAACGTCGAGGTCCTCCATTCACTCGACATGCGGTACGAGGGACAGGCCTACGAGCTGAAGATTGACGTCGACGACGCGGTGACTCAAACCTTCCGTTCGGGCGAGCTCATTGCTCGCTTCAAAGAAACTCACCACCTCCGCTACGGACATACCCCGAGTGGCGACGAAATAGAGATCGTTAGTTTCCGCTTGACGGCACGGCTCCCGAGCGGTATGCATCTCTTCGACCTTGAGGCGGCGCAGCCGCAAGGGGAGCTCCAGTTTACCGATAGAGCCATCCTCATCGCCGGGGTCAGCACGCCTTGCCGGTTTTTCCAGCGGTCGAGCCTGGCGGCCGGCTACACCCTGCCCGGTCCGGCAGTGATTGAGGAGCCGACTGCGACCACGTACCTGCCAAGGGGTTGGAAGGCGCAGGTTGACGACGTCCGAAACCTGGTGCTAAGCCGGGATAGGAGGGAGTGAGCGATGGATCCAGTGACTCGCAGCGTGATTGGCTACGCCATGAACGCTATCGCCAAGGAGATGGGCGTGAACCTCTACCAGGCGGCCCACTCGACCATCGTTCGGGAGATCCGTGACATCGGTACGGCCATCTTCGACGTCGAAGGCCAGACCGTGGCGATGGCCCACTGGATCCCCATGCTTTCCAATGCCCTGGAACCGGGCATGCAGGCGGTCATGCGGCACTATGACATCAGAGCCCTCGAGCCCGGCGAAGCACTGTTGACCAACGACCCTTTCGATGGTGGGCAGCACGTGAACGACATTCTCCTGTTTACCCCCGTCCATTTCGCCGGCCAGGTCATTGCCTATGCCTGTGCCAGCGCTCATCACCTCGATGTGGGCGGTGCCGCACCCGCCTCCTACGCCGGTGCCACCGACGTATTTCAAGAAGGTATTGTGTTCCCCCCGATAAAAGTCGATCTGGGAGGGAACTGGACGGAAAGCGTCTTCGGCAAGATCTTCCAGGCAAATATACGCGCACCGGGCAAGACCATTCCTGACTTTGACGCCCAGATTGCCGCTTGCCGCACCGGCGAAAGGCGCATCCTCGCCCTGGTCGAGAAATACGGCGTTGACACCATTCAGGATTTCATGAGGGAGATCGAGGTGTATTCCGAGCGGGTAACCCGCGCGTCTATTGCCGAGATCCCCGACGGTGACTATCACGGTGAAGCGTACATGGAAGACGACGGGACCGGCTCCGGTGGACCTTTCACCATTCGGCTTGCGGTGCGCGTAAGAGGGGACGAGCTGGTGGTGGATTTCAGTGGCACCGACCCTGAGGCCTCCGGTTTCATCAACATCCCCCTGGCATCCACCTACTCTACGGTTCGCACGACGATCATATCCATCCTTGGCATCGAGCTTCGCCACGTCAGCGCCGGAGCCTTCCGGCCCATCAGGCTCGAGACACCTCTGGGAACCCTGGTGAATCCCAGACGTCCGGCTGCCACCCGTGCCCGCACCAGCACATGCTACAGGATTTTCGATGCGATCAACCTTGCCCTGGCGCCGGTCTTGCCCCACCAGGTGGCGGCGCCGGGTTTCGATAGCCAGACAGGCGTCTCGTTCGCCTACCGGAGCGAAGAGGGCATCGCCATTCTCAGTGAGGCGATAGGCGCAGGTAATGGAGGCATGTACAATCAGGACGGTGCTGACGGTATGATCATGCACCTGACCAACGCCACCAACACCCCGGTAGAAGCGGTCGAGATCGAATTTCCCTTTCTCGAGGTGCTTCACTACCGCCTGATCAAAGACAGTGGCGGTCCGGGCAAGTTCCGGGGGGGAATGGGCATCGAGCGGGCCTTTCGCAACAGGGCGGGAGGTGTGACCTTCGGCCTTCATTCTGATCGCCATCACCACAGTGCCTCCGGGCTTTTTGGCGGCCACTCTGGCGCCTCCGGTCAGTGCGCCGTGGTTCGCGACGGCAAGGGAGAGGTATTGGGATCCAAGGTGCACACCACGCTCAACAAAGGCGATATCCTGACCGTTCGCACGGGCGGAGGGGCAGGCTATGGCCTACCGGAAGAGCGGGACCCCCAGCGGATCCTCCAGGACCTGCGTGAAGATAGAATCTCTCAGGAAGCCGCTCTCCTGTATGAGCACTTACCTCGCGAGAGCTAACCACTACGGCCAGACCGTGAGCTCGGTTTAACCATGAAATATTAACATGCGATATTAATATTTCATGGTAGCTTGTGCATGCGGGCAAGGACACTTTTCCTCTCACGAAACGCATACGAGCCGTCTCCGCCAGCCGATTGCAGGCAGACTTGTAGTCGCGCCATGGTTGGCCCGACTGTAATAAAACCTCTTTCTCGGAAAGTACCAGACCATTCCTTGATTAAATCATGTCTGCGTGTTATTAGGCCTGCAAAGTAATTTTTCAAGGACCTGGGTATTGTCTTTTTCTGCAGATACGGTGGGCGAGAAAAGGTACCATTACTTTCCTATCAGTCATCGGTAGTCTCCATGGCACGGGCGGGATTCGATGACGGCCCCGCGAGTTTCCGCCATCTCGATACCTGCAAGAGGAGGTGGACCATGCGTTTCACTATCGCATCCAGTGCGACATTTATTTTACTGACGGCCGCGGTGGTTTCCATCTGGCCGGAAGGGGAGGCCAACGCACAAACAGAGGACTATAAACATTCGTGGATCGATGTCGACGGGGTGAAAGCGCACTACATCGAGGCGGGAGAAGGAGACCCGTTTGTCCTGGTGCACGGATCACTCGTTTGGTCATCCGGCGAGGCCAATTACGGTGAAGTCGTCGGCCCCCTTGGCAAGCACTTTCACGCCATCGCAGTGGACATCGTGGGCTTCGGACAGACCACGCCCTTGGGACCTCAGCACTACTCCGGCGAGGCTCAAGCCAATTTCCTCATCCGCTTCATCGACGCCCTCGACGTCGGACCGGTCTTTCTTACCGGAAACTCCCACGGAGGATTCCTGACCCAGTACGTTGCCCACGATCGGCCAGACCTGGTCAGGAAGCTGGTCATCACAAGCAGTGGAAGCGGGACACGTCCCATACCTCCACTTCCTGAAGGTCGCGGGTACATCTACGCGCCGGGAGGCCGACAATTCGAAAGCCAGACGGTGGAGCAGATTCGAAGCATGTTGGAAGATTACTATCAACACGAAGATCTGGTTACCGAGGAAAGGGTCCAGCTTGTTTACGACAACTACGCGAGAAATTACGAATTTGCCGACAAGAGAGGTAAAGCGGTCGGCTACTCCGTGGAAGTCTACAATGAGAACAAGACTTACAAGGGGAAGCATATATCCGACTGGGGCGGGGAGCTCGAGGTTCCCGTACTGCTCATGTGGAGCCAGCCTGGCTCAAGGGTTGAGTGGGGCCTGAAACACTTCTTCAAGGTCCCCGGGGCCGAGATGCGCATCCTCCCGTGGTCTGGGCACCACCTCTTCACCGATCAGAGCGATAGATGGGTTCAGGTCGTGACCAACTGGCTGCAGAACGAGCCCGCCCGTCCCCCGAACCCGTGAGTCGTTTCGAGATGGCCGATTTAGAGCTCGTCGACGAGCGGCAGCACTTCCTCCAGTAAATGGCGAGGACGCCGGTTATGGGGAAGCGGCGGTCGACGGGGAATAAATCTCCGTGTCTCGGTTGAAGGCGGCCCAGGCGAACCAGAACGCAGAATAGGTCGCGATGGGCTGCAATCTGGCCCCTTCGAGCTCTCCCGTGAGAGCGATGCCCGTCAAGCTCCACACCGTGCCCGTCTCTCTATCTTTGAGGTTGAACGGGAAGCCCCCCTCCTCGATCACATCGAAGGTCAGGAGCCGGCCGGGCGCATCGGCACCCGCGGCGAGATCTATCAACCTTCGGTTGTAGGGGATCATCAGGGAATAGGTGGCTCGAATACGACGAGCAGCTCGAGTCCATTGACGTTGTCGTTGATGGCGCGGTGAGGCCCCATGCCATTGAGCACACTCATGGGATAAGCTCTGGACACGCCTTCGTGGGTGATCCCGAGCACCGTCTCCTTCATCGGAAGTCGTGGATCGACAAAGCTTTGCGGAAACAGCAATGTCCTGTCGCTGATATCGTCATAGTTGCCGTAAGGGTAAATGTTGTAGTTGCGATTGAAGCCGGTGTCGAAGCTGGCTACGGTGGTCTCGGGATGGAGTGCGCTCCAGGCCGCCCAGCTCGACTGCACCACCGGAAACAGAGACGCCTCGACGCCGGTTAGCGCGCCGCAGATGCTCCCGACCAGCATCTGGGACCAGAGGCTATTGGTCCCTTCATCGAACATGACCAGATTGTTGTCGAAAAGCAGGCCCGAGGTGCCGAAGCGAATCGTGTAGCTCGTGCCAAGCTCCCCGTTCACGACCGGGTTGTAGATGAGGCCGCTTCCGGTAAGCGGGCAAAAGGTTGCCGTTACCGGAATCCCTCCCAGGAAGTCATTGATGATTTCGTGCCACCAGAGTACGCCGTGGGGATAGGCGCGCGCCTCGCCGTTGATGACCACGCCCAGAACCAGGTCACCGGGAGCGAGGAAATTGTTCCCCTCCGCGACCGAGACGACTTTGGGGCTAAAGAGGGGGGGAATGCCGTTCTGCCCGGGACCGCCGTTGATGAGCAGGTCTACCGGGATGAGGCACTGGGCCTGGGCGTTGAGCCCCCCCAGAGTGATGGCGGCTCCGGCGAAAAGTGCCCGTATCATGATCCGCCGCATCGGATGACCCATAACTCGTTACTCTACACCTTGATCGCAGTATATCTGTGAGATTCTTCACAATCCTGCGCGTACCGACTTCCATCACGACGAAGACGTAGAGGAATTGGAACCGCGCCGTGACTATAGTATATTCCTACAACCCGCTGGTCGATGTTCGCGCGGCGGGCTTTACCCGCACAGCTGAGCTCATCGTGAGGCGCTGACACCGGAGGTGGGATCGTGGCTGGGAAGGTCTAGCGTCAACAACAGCTCGTCTCCGCGGAGCATGAAGATGTGGGCCCCTGAGATTCAGGTGGCCTGCTCGTCCAACGGCGTTTTCATCGTGCAGGTCAACGCTGCCGGCGAAACGTCGGGCTATTTCGGACGGTCGTTTGCCCGTGGTCCTTTTGGTGAGCTGCTCCAGCAGCTCGCCGGAGGTGGGGAAGGCGTGCTGGTCCAGGAACTGGATCTCGAGGAGATTTCCCAAGCGAGACTGCAATACAGCTCTATCAAAGACACGAACCGGTCGGACCTGGGCTTGAGTGAGAGCTCGAGTGGGTAAATGCAAAGGGAGGTGGACCATGCGTTTCACTATCGCATCCAGTGCGACATTTATTTTACTGACGGCCGCGGTGGTTTCCATTTGGCCGGAAGGGGAGGCCAACGCACAAACACAGGACTATAAACATTCGTGGATCGATGTCGACGGGGTGAAAGCGCACTACATCGAGGCGGGAGAAGGAGACCCGTTTGTCCTGGTGCACGGATCACTCGTTTGGTCATCCGGCGAGGCCAATTACGGTGAAGTCGTCGGCCCCCTTGGCAAGCACTTTCACGCCATCGCAGTGGACATCGTGGGCTTCGGACAGACCACGCCCCTGGGACCTCAGCACTACTCCGGCGAGGCTCAAGCCAATTTCCTCATCCGCTTCATCGACGCGCTCGACGTCGGACCGGTCTTTCTTACCGGAAACTCCCACGGAGGGTTCCTGACCCAGTACGTTGCTTACGAACGGCCGGGCCTGGTCAGGAAGCTGGTCATCACAAGCAGCGGAAGCGGGACACGTCCCGTACCCCCGCAACCTGAGGGTCTCAGGTACATCTACGCGCCGGGAGGCCGACAGTTCGAAAGCCAGACGGTGGAGCAGATTCGAAGCATGTTGGAAGATTACTATCAACACGAAGATCTGGTCACCGAGGAGAGAGTCCAGCTCGTTTACGACAACTACAGGAGAAATTGGGAATTTGCCGACAAGAGAGGCAAAGCGGTCGGCTACTCCGTGAAAGTCTACAATGAGAACCAGAACTACAAGGGAAAACACATATCAGACTGGGGCGGGGAGCTCGAGGTTCCCGTGCTGCTCATGTGGAGCCAGCCTGGCTCGAGGATTGAGTGGGGCCTGAAACATTTCTTCAAGGTCCCCGGGGCCGAGATGCACATGCTCCCCTGGTCCGGGCACCACCTCTTCACGGATCAGAGCGATAGATGGGTTCAGATCGTGACGGACTGGCTCAAGAACGAGCCCGCCCGTCCCCCGAACCCGTGAGTCGTCTCGAGATCAGAGTTCGTCGACGAGCGTCAGCACTTCTTCCAGTAGCTCGAGCTGCCGTGCCACTTGAGCGGTGAGACCCTCGAACACCATGTAGACTTGCCGCGTCGGTTTCGCGTCCGCCCTCCCAACCACCCCGCTGAGCGACGCCAGCTTGAACGCCGGCCCCTTCGGCGGTATGAGATTTGGATAATTCGGGTTGACGAGGCGAACCAGGGCACCCTCGATTGCGAGCAGCTTCCCTCTGGCACTCGCCGCTGCACGCGCCACCGCGGGGTCGCCGCCGGCGGCCTGCACGCGCCCGTCTATCTGCCGACGCGCGTCGCGCAGCCGGTTGACCGCGTCGTTAGCCGGAACTTCCGCCGGCTAGACGCATGTAAACCCGTACGTTTAAAGCAGATGCGGCGGTTCGAAATGTAATGTGTACGCATGTAATAGTGACAGAACAATTTATTTTACTGATTTAGTCCTGTATAGTCGGCGCATGTACATCGCCAAGGTGCCGAACCGCAACTCGCCCCCAGCGATTCTCATCCGCGAAAGCTACCGCGAAGGCGGTGCGCCCAAAACGAGGACCGTCGCCAACATCTCGAAGTGGAAGCCCGCGCGAATTGAAGCTCTTCGCCAGTTGCTGAAGGGCAACGTGGATTTGGGTGAGGCTCAGCAGTTCGAGATCACCAGAAGCAAGCCTCACGGACATGTTGCGGCCGTGCTGGGAACGCTGCGCAAAGTTGGCCTCGAGCGAATCATCCATAGCCGCCAGCGCCGAGAGCGTGACCTCGTCGTGGCGATGATTGTGGCGCGAATCGTAGAGCCGGGCTCCAAGTTGGCCACGGCCCGTGGTCTATCGAAACAGACCTTGACTTCGTCATTGGGTGAGTGTGTTGGAGTTGAAGACACCAACGAGGATGAGTTGTATGATTCCCTGGATTGGCTTTTGAGCCGCCAAGCAGCCATAGAGAAGAAACTGGCGAAACGCCATCTGCAGCAGGGCAGCCTGGTTCTCTACGACTTGACGTCGACTTGGGTAGAAGGTCGGTCGTGCCCTCTGGCGAAGCTCGGTTACTCGAGAGACGGCAAGAAAAACAAGTTGCAGGTCGTGTTCGGCTTACTGTGTGAGCGTGATGGTCGGCCGGTCGGGGTAGAGGTGTTCGAAGGCAACACCGGAGATCCCGCAACACTGGGGAGCCAAATTCGCAAAGTCCGAGAACGTTTTGAGCTTGACAGTATCGTCTTCGTAGGTGACCGAGGGATGATCACCGAAGCCCGGATTCGCGAGGAACTTCGACCGGAGGAAGGTCTCGAGTGGATCAGCTCACTTCGTGCCCCTCAGATTCAGCGACTTGCAAAAGACGGAATGCTGCAGCCTTCTCTGTTCGATGAACTCGACCTAGCGGAGATCCATCATCCTAGCTTCCCTGGTGAGCGACTCATCGCCTGCCGCAACCCTCTTCTTGCTACCGAGCGGGCGCGGAAGCGAGAAGAGATGCTTGTGTCGACGGAGTCAAAGCTAGAAGTGATTAGCAAAGCGACGAAGCGAGACCAACGTCCTTTGCGAGGCAAAGATACCATCGGCATACGATTGGGTCGAGTGTTCGCTCGGAGCAAGATGGGCAAGCACTTTCGCTACACCATTACGGACGACGGCTTCGACTTCGAGCGCGACAACGAAAACATCGAGCGTGAGGCGGCCCTCGACAGCATCTATATCATCCGAACAAGCCTCACCGAAGAGGCCATCTCCGCAGACGAAGCTGTCAGGACCTACAAAGGCTTGGCAGTCGTTGAACGCGCTTTTCGTTGCTGCAAAACCGTGGATTTGAAAGTACGGCCCATCTATCACTACAACGCTGAGCGAGTTCGAGCTCACATCTTTCTTTGCATGCTCGCCTACTACGTGGAATGGCACATGCGAAAAGCCCTCGTCCCGATCTTGTTTGACGACGACGACCCTGACGGTGCCCATGCCAAACGCTCATCCATCGTCAGCCCAGCAACGCCTTCAGACTCCGCCCAGGCAAAGGCTTCTACCAAGAAGACTCCCGACGGGTTGCCCGTCCACAGTTTCAGAACGCTTCTTTCTGATCTTGCTACGGTCACGAAAAATCAGGTCGAAAACGAAGCCCGCGGCCTGTCCTTCGTCAGCTGCGTATTCCAGCCATCGTGAACGCCGAATCCAGAGCAAGCTGAACAGCGAATCCGGTGAAGCCGAACGCTCATCGAAGCGATGAAGTGTTGGGTGACCTCCTTTCCACTGATTGAAAACGTGAACCTATCTTACCTGCGTGTTGTGTAGCAAGGGGCGGCAGGTCGGTGCCGGAGGGAGCGGGCGTAAGGAAAGACGCGAAGCGACCTTCCCGCTCCCGTAGGCAGCGACCTGCCGCGGCCGAACCCCGGGCGATGTGGGGCTGGTTTCGGGGGGTTGCTGGGGTATGGCCTGGCTCGAGAAGACGCTTCCTGAGGCATTCTCGCGCGTCGTTTTGGCGCCGCATCGTCTGGTACCCCGGGTTTGGCGGTTTCACCCGTTTTTATCGCATCGACGCTGTGGTCCCTCGCTCGCTCATGCATCGGCGTTGTCAGATGCCTTTGGCGCAGCCTTGGTCTTTCTCAGAGAAGCTCCTTTGAGAGTGATGCGGTGCGCGCTGTGGAGAATGCGATCGCAGATAGCGTCTGCCTGGTTTGGGTCGCCAATCGCTTCGTGCCACTGCTTGAGCGGAATCTGGGTCGCGATGAGTGTGGAGCCACGCTCGGCGCGGTCTTCGATGACCTCCATTAGATCCCGTCTCTCCGATTCTTTCAGCGGGTGAAGCAGCCAATCATCGATAGCCAGTAAGTCCAGCTTGGCGAGTTTCGTCAAAAGCCGGGCGTAGGAACCATCACCACGAGCGACCGCGAGTTCGTGGAGCAAGCGCGGTGCTCGCACGTAGCATCCGGTGAAGCCGCGACGACAGGCCCGCTCCACGAAGGCGCAAGCCAAGAACGATTTGCCAATCCCCGTCGGGCCGGTGATGAGCAGGTTATGGCGCTCACCGACAAAGCGGCAGTTGCCCAGGCTCAAGATCTGTTCGCGGTTTAAGCCTCGAGGCGCTTGGAAGTTCACGTTCTCCAAACATGCCGGATAGCGGAGCTTTGCCGCTCGCAGTCGTCGAGAAAGCTTACGCTGTTCGCGGGCGGTCCACTCGGCATCGACCAGGAGTCCCACACGTTCCTCGAAGCTCAGCTCCTTGTATTCGCTCGAGCTCAACTGGGTTTCGAACGCGGACACCAAGCCGAACAACTTCATGGCGTTCATCTTTTCTATCGTTTCGGGTGTCAGCATCGGGACTCTCCTCCTTCGTAGTGATCCGCGCCTCGGATGTTCTCGTGCTCCTCTCGCGGTTTCGCTTCGGCGTCCGATTCGAGCACCACACGATCCAGACCAGCCGAGAGAATGTTTTTCACCGTGCGATAGCTGTAAGAGCTCAAAGCTTCCGCTCGTGCGCAAGCGGCCTCGAGACGCTCACTGCCCCAGCGGCTGCCTAGTCGCATGACTCCCAGGCAAGAGCAAAATCCCTGCTCCGGGTGAGGCCGACTCTCTAGAATCCCCGCAACCAGCCTTCCCGTGGCGCGACCTGACTGCTCCGCCCAGTGGAGCAGCCGCGACGGCGTCCACTCCAGGTGCTCCCGATGCGAACGTGGCATATGCTCCGGGTTCGTGGAGTAGTGCCCCTTTCCTTTCTTGCGGGGATGCGACGCGACGCGCTTTCTCTTGAACAGGACCTCCACCACCGAGGCCGTCACCCGTGCCTCGACTTTCTCGTGAATGAGCTGATAGGGAACGCTGTACAAGTTGTTCTCCACCTCCACGTGGTAGTCGATGTTCACTCTGCACCGCTTCCACGTCGATAACTCGTAGCTCTCCTGCGGTAGCGGTTTCAGTACGGGCCGGTCTAGCCTTTCGTACAACTCCCGCCGACTCACACCGAGCTTCTGCATCGGACGCGCATTCAGGACCTCTAACTTCTCCCAGATGGCTTCGTTCAGTTCCGCCAGGCTGAAGAACGTGCGATGACGAAGCACCGCCAGGATCCAGCGCTGCGCCACCTGCACTGCCGACTCCACCTTCGCTTTGTCTTTCGGCTTGAACACCCGAGCCGGGACCACAACCGCACCGTAATGCGTCGCCAGCTCAATCTGGCCCGTCTGAGCCAGGTGAGCGAACAAAGGGTAGTAACTTTTATTCTTCTTGCGATGAGGATTGAATCCTCGAAACGCCCATCCAACCTGATTGCCTGCCTGAACCACGGTGCCGTCCATATCTACCGTCAGACGGTTCAGACCCAATCGCTCGATCTGCTCGTGGACCAATACACCGTTCAACTCCGATAGGCCCTTGAGCCGCTCTCCCGTGAATTGCTTCAGCCAATTCACGATCGTCGGACGGCTCGGTAGTCTTCTCAACCCACAGAAGCGAAGCAGCATCGGGTCATCACAGACATACTGCAGGTGCTCTAGACGACGAGCTCCCACGAGCAGCATCCCAACCAACACCAGAACCAGTCGGACGCTCCCGTAGTCCGACCGAATGCCTTTTCCTCTGCACGCCTTTCCTACCCGGCGGCTTAGCTCAACGCGGCGCAAATATCGTGAAAACAGTTCCAGTCCACCAAACGAGCTCAGGTTCTGCTCTGTGAACTCGATCGGAAGATCCTTGTTGAAGTTCCGGCGAAATCGAGATAGTTTCAAGCGCACTATAGGGGCCTCTGGTCGTTTGGTGTTTTGTTTGGAAGCAACGCTCCAAACATAAACGGGGGTGTCCCGCCGGATGTTGAATTTGGGGTAGCGGCGGCTCCTTGGCCGGCCTAAGAATAGGTCTGCCAAACCAACCGTCTCCAGAGGGGGACAAGGAGCCACCATGCCAAGGAAATCAAAGAAGCCAGTAAGAAAGCAAACGCACTCGCCTACGGGCAAGGTAGTTGGCCAAGTCGGTCAGATACTGCTACCGATGATAGCTGGGATCGCGGCCACGAAGGCGGACCTGACGGAATGGGTGTACGAGCAAGGACTGACCGCATTGCACCTACTCCCGAGAGAGGACGCGGAGAAGATCGCG
This sequence comes from Candidatus Marinacidobacterales bacterium, assembly GCA_965197495.1. GTDB lineage: Bacteria > Acidobacteriota > Vicinamibacteria > Marinacidobacterales > SMYC01 > SMYC01. The sequence goes on along the minus strand of OZ240210.1, from coordinate 4,575,141 downwards.
GGGCCGAAGGGCAAGAACGAGAAGGAGCGAACTCATAACCACTGGGGGAGCACGGATGGGGAGCTGAGCTTCGGCGGTCGTCGAATCCAAGTGTCGCGACCTCGAGTTCGTTCGAAGTCGGGCGAGGAGGCGTCGCTTCCACACTTCGAAGCCTTCCGCGAAGAAGACCCGCTTCCGGAGCGAGTGCTGAACCAGATCTTGGTGGGGGTATCGACCCGAAATTACGAATCGAGTCTGGACAAACCCTCGGCGAAGTTGAAGTCTCGTGGCACGAGCAAGAGTGCCGCCAGCCGTCACCTCATGAGCCAGACGACTAAGAAGCTCGAGGAATACCTATCTCGGAGGCTAGAGGAGTTCGAGCTTGCGGCACTAATGATGGATGGCCTTGAGGTGGCCGGACAGACCGTCGTCGTAACTCTCGGTATCACAATAGATGGAACGAAGGTGCCCTTGGGTATATGGCTGGGCTCGACGGAAAACTCTCGGGTGTGCACCGCGATGTTGCAGAACCTTCTTGAGCGGGGATTGCGGATCGACGAATCGATTCTCTGCGTAGGGAGTCGAGATTGGCAACTAGGAGATCCTTGCGCCCCAAGTTGCACACTACGCGTTGCTTCGGCTTGCCGTGCTCCCGATACGACTCGACCAGGCGGACATACTCATGTTGAACCCCTTTGCCGCCTGCGGCCCGAACGATGCGGAAGAACATAACCTGTCCTCACGCATACTACATGTCATTGTCCACGATTACAACGTATTAATGGCGCTCAAAGCACAATCTCTGTCTCTATGTTTTGGGCGAAATTCAACCCCCGTTCCTTTGAATTCAGTCACTTACGAGCGTTAGGGTGCTCATAAAGGGTAAACATGGGCTAGCGTCGACCGATGATCGTCCGGCGCGACCTCCAGTAACTCGTCAATGGCGCGACAGTGGTCCGGGTCTAGTCTGCGAGCCACTCGCCGGAAGATTGTTTCCGCTTTGGCAGATACGGACTTGGCGAACCTGGCAAGCGTAGAGGACGCTGGGAGAACGACTCGCAACAAGCGGAGAATGTCTTCAGCTTGAAGGACGAGTTGAGTGGCAACGACCTCCTCCAGGGCAAAGTTGTACGAGGCGCTCTTCTAGCTTCCGGCTCCGCTTGCCATCGAAGGACCGAAATCCGAGGTGCTGGCAGATTCGCACCGATACCGAAGAGCTTTTCGAATCGCCGCGAAGCCGTGCCGACGTCATCCACGGTTGCGGCGATCCAGTCGAGCCGTTCGACAGGGACATCGGCCGCGTCTTCCGGGTAGCCCCAGCTGTACGCATGCGGCTGAATGAGCTCGACGGTGAAACCGATGGCATGCGGGACGCCCACGTTCGCGAGAAAGATCCCGAGAAGCGTGCAGACGACGGCCGAGCTTATCTTCTGAACGAAGACCAAACGGCTCTCGAGATACCGCGCGAAGGCCACCACGAGGAACATGAAGGCCAGAAGGGCGATGAAATGGTCGATCATCACCTCTAGAGCATTTCCATCGACTGGAGCTCGGCGTTGCCGCAGAAGAGCGTCCAGTCGACCGCGGTCGTGCTCGGGTACGTTCGAAAGCCGAAAAGGACGCCCGTGCACGGGGCCCTCAGCTCCTCCACGGGCTCCCCGAAGAAATCTGCCAGAGTCAGCAGAACTTCTCCTTCGGTGATTGGCTTCTTGAGCTTCCCGCCCGGGATCTCCGCGTTGGGCAGAAGGATACCGCTCTTCGATGCCAGGACCGCAATCTGACTCCCACGCCAGATTTCCTCCGCGTAGGTCGCGTCGCCCTCCAGCATGTCGTAGTGACGGCAGACGTTCGCCATCGCGCGTTTCAGGACATCGACGTTCGTTTGCAAAACATCCGGCATGGTGGCGGCACTGCCGCCGAGCTCCACCGTGATGGCGATCTTGCCGCCTCGACCATCGCCGCCATGGGAGAGCCCACGGGATGCGGCGTGTCGAGGACGATCGGCCAATCGGCGCCCATGGCGCGGGCTAGCTCCAGGCTCTTCGTGTCGTCGGACTTCGTGAAGATGGTCTCGCCGAGGTAGCAGATGTTTCCGCCGGAGTGGATGGTGAGCTCCATGTCGGCGAGCGATCCGATCACTTCGTCGTGGACGTGAGCGATACGATCGGTGAGATAGCCACCTGGTTTCCCCGGATACATCCGGTTCATGTCGTAGGTATGCGTGTCGCGAGGATTTCCGCGCGCCATCGCCTCGAAGGCACCGACGTTCATCACCGGAACGCCAATGAAGGCGCCTCGGAGCGCGGATGGATCCAGCTCTCTCGCGAGAGCGGTGATGGCCAAGGTGCCTTCTTGTTCATCTCCGTGGATCCCGCCGTCCGCGAGCAGCACCGGGCCGTCTTTCTTGCCGTTAACGAGAACCACCGGGAAACCGAGGCTCGTTCCGTCCACCCTGGAAACCGCTTCGATGTAGCCGGACGCCTTCTCACCGGGTGCGCATCGGATGGAACCCACCGTCAAAGTGCTCATGTTCACTCCACTAAATTCAAGGGCTTCTCCCCGCGTGCGAAGCGGGCTACGTTTTCGAGAACCTGGTGAATGAAGAGCTTCTGCCCTCCTCCCGAGCCACCGCCGGTATGCGGCGACAGGACTACATTCTCGAGATTATTGAAAGCGTGGTCTTTGGGGAGCGGCTCTTCGATGAAGACGTCGAGGGCCGCACCCGCAATGCGTCGGTCGCTCAGAGCTCGCGCGAGAGCGTCCTCATCCACGAGCGCACCTCGCGACGTGTTCACGAGGACGGCCGATGGCTTCATGAGCGTCAAGCGTTCTTGGTTCAATAGTTGTTCCGTCTCCGGCGTATGGGGAGCGTGCAGGCTCACGAAGTCGGAAGTCTCGAGTAGCTCCTCCAAGTCGGCTCGCCGAACGCCGAGCCGTTCCTCCCACACCCCGGCCAACGGGCGACGTCGATGGTAGAGGACCTCCATATCGAAACCGCGGGCGCGGCGCGCGACTTCCATGCCGATTTCACCGAAGCCGATGAGACCGAGGGTCTTGCGGTTGGCCTCGACCACGTCGGGAAACCCGAGCCAGTTGAAGGCAAAGTTCCACTCGGTCGTAAGCTGTGGCTCGCGTTCGAGCTTCTCATAGGCTCCGCTAAGAACGCCGAGGTGGCCCGGCACGATCTTCCGCGCGACAGCAAGGAGGAGTGCCATCGTGTGGTCGGCCACGGCCATGGCACCTCCATGAGGCATCGTGGCCACCTTGATGCCGGCGTCGAGCGCCGCGGGAAGATCGACCGAAAGCGGATGACGGCCGAGAACGTGAACGAGCTTGACTCTGCCTCGCGTTTTTTCGATGAGGTCGGCCCCGATGGCGCGTCCACGTGTGAGGAGCACATCGGCGTCGTTCGCCACCTCCAAAAGCTCCGCGGCGCTGCTTCCCGAAGGGCAGGCGAATCGCTCTTCCGGTAGCTCTTGCTTGAAAAGTCTCTGAAGCTTTGGCGCGAGCGGATCGACGCAAACGACGTTGAGCGGAATATCGAGGATGACGAACTCCCTCACAAGCGCGGGATCGTACCATGGTGGGAGGTCGGCGTCCAGAACGGTGCGCCGAGTTATCCAGTGCTGGCGGTCGTAAACGAGGTTCCAAAAAGGAAACATGGTGGCGGCTTCCGGGGAGGTATAGATCACATTTTTCGAGATCCTAGAAACGACGCTCGGCTGCGTTGCCAAAAGTCGAAGGCTATCGTATCTATCGGCTGGCTTTCTGCTCCAAGACGCCGTATCCTACGGCTCGATTGAACGAGGTACGGCATGCCCGGCAAACCGATCGGCTGTCCCGACTGCGGCGACGACGCTTGGGGTAACTGGCGCCTCGAGGGGCCCTCCATCGCCCGGTATTCCGCGGCTCGCCTCAAGTGCACATATGGGTCCACGGGGGCGAGCGATCCTTCCGTGATCCTGAACACTAGGTAGACGACGGGAAGTGCAACCCCGGCGCATGAGACCCGGAGGACGCGCGCCGCCACTGGGTCAGTGCTTCGCTCAACATCACCGAGCTCGCGGTTCTTGCTGGTTTACCGTTGGGAATTTTGTGGGCTGCGACACAGCTCGAGGCCTTGCTTCCCGCCTTTCCCGAGGTCCTCTGGGTAACGACACTCGCTCTCGGGGCCGCTCAGATACCGGCGCTGCGGCGGCTGCGAGGGGCACAGTTCCTCTCGTATTTCGCCATGCACCTCTTTTTCATCGTCATCGGCGCCCAGTCGGTGATCAGTGAGGTACTGAGCGCCGGCACGGCGGTCCTGGTCTTTATGATGAGCAACAGAAGCGGCGAGTGACAGTTCTTTCTCGCTCGAAAATCACAGATCGGACTCTCGCGGAGACAAGTCTCGGATGGGCATGGGTAGCGGGTTTTCGGAGTACGAACCCTTTGTACCCAACGCGGAGACGCATTCCGACGCGTCCAGCCTATCGGCTGGTCATCGAGAAGGCCCTGGAATCCGGGCTAGTTCAAGCGTTCGGCGTAGTTCACGCCCACGTAAATGCGCGTGACGTTCCCACTCTCGTCCAGCGTGAAGCGAACGAGCTCCCCATGAGGGCCGCCTCCGGTAGCCTCCAGCCGAAAGATGTGCTCTTCCACCGGAACGAGGATGCCTTTGCTCGCGGTTGGATCCTCGCTCATCGGAGAGAGCAGGACGAGCTGGTCGTCCAGAATCATGACCATGCGGTCGCTGCCACGGGAGCGGTAGGTACCGGTATAGCGCGTCCAGCTCGGGTCGGCCTTTTTCCGCGGGGCATCGCCTTTCACCGCTTTCACGATCGCCGGCCCCACCCAGTCATAGGCTTTCCGCACATAGCGGTTGGGGTTGCCGTCGCCGCCATTCGTGAAGACGATGACACCAATCTGCTCCTTGGGGCTGAGCATCGTGTTCGTGCGATATCCGGGATAGCCGCCGCCATGGCCGACGAGATCCCGGGCGTCGGTATGGGTGATACCGAAGCCGAGACCCCGGCCCCCCGTCCACGTTTCGTTGACGAAGTGCACACGCTGCATCTCGCGTAGTGTGTTCGCACTCAAGACTTCTTCGCCTCCGCCGCCGCGAAGCCGCATCTGCCACGCGAGAAATCGGAGCATGTCTTCGACGTTCGACGACAAGCCCGTCGCAGGATCGAAAGCGCGCGCGTCTACGAACGGCATGACCTCTCTCGAATGGTCGGGCATCGGGCGGCCATAGCCGGTGGCAAGACGTTTTTTGTGCTCGACGCTCGGGAGGCCGACGCTCGTCGAGTCCATCCGAAGCGGAGCCAGGATCTCGCTCTCGACATAGTCCTTGTAGGAACGCCCCGACACGACTTCGACGATCATGCCCGCGAGCGACAGCCCGAGATTCGAGTACTTGAAGCGCTCTTCACGACGGTAGGTCGTTTCCTGCTCCGAGACCGTCTCCTTGACTTGCTCGAGGGTCGGGAACTCGTATTCCGTCCACGCAGGATGGACGGACTCGCGTGGAATACCGGCGCTGTGCGTCAACAAATGCCAGATCGTGATCGGCGGAGACTCCGGATGCCGGTCCTGAATGTGGAACCAGGGAAGATATTTTACGATCGGGTCGTCGAGGCGCAGCTTGCCTGCGTCTCTCAGCTGCAGGACGGCGATCGAGGTAAAGAGCTTGGAGTGCGACGCAATGCGAAAGATCGAGTCGGTCTCCATCACGACTTCCTCGGCGACGTTGGAGTGGCCGTAAGCTTTCTGCCACACGACTTCCTGGTCGTGGATGATGCCGATCACTAGCCCGGGGAGCCCGTTGTACTCCATCTGTGTCTGAATCCACGCGTCCAGAAGTTCGATTTGCGACGCGACGGCAGTGTCCTTCGATAAATCAGCGGTGAATCCCGGACGCGCCAATGCCCAGATACAAACGGCGATTACCAGCGTTCTCTGCATGTCGACCTCCCGTATGGCCGCGAGCGTAACACTCAGCGGGTGCGGACGCCACGGAGCGTCTTACCAGGATCATCTGCCGACGCCTATACTAGCTAGTTCCTGTCCAGAAACACCATAACTTGTGGTGTGCGAGAGACCTATCGAAGATGTGGGTATTATACGTTTTCGGAAGGGGCTTCGTGGGGTTGAGAGCGAATGAAAATCTTGGACGAAACGAGAGGCGAATTGTTAGCAATCCATGGCTATAAGGGGCGGAAGAGTAATAGTTGTTATCATAATAAGTGTCTTGCCATCATCAGTAGGTTGCAGGTGATGATGGAACTCCATACGTACGATTTAAAAGAAGGCAATGAGCGCCATGTGCATCGGTCGAGACCAAAGACTCGTTTCAAGAACGAAATGACGCCTTCGATTCCGCAGCGAAATCGCCGCAGGCGTTGATAGACCCAGGAACTCTTGACCATATCGGTCACCGCGAAATGAGCCTTGGTAAAGGCAACATCTTCAACTCCCTTGCCTTTGATGGCTTCCAAGTTTGCCTTTGAAGAAAACGCGCCATCGTAGGCAACCTGGCGCGGGGCCCGTTCGTAGAGTTCGACTTGACGGTCGATCATGGTTTCCGCGAGAGTTGAATCGGACGGATTCCCATCCAAGATCACGCAATCCAAAATCATCGAGGACGAGCCACCAGTCATACACACCTTGTGGCCGTAGAGAGTCTCGCGCCGGTCTTTGCGAATAATGTCGGTGTGTTCTTCGAAGATAGAAACGACCTTTTCCTCCGCAGGCACACGCTCTTCGTCGATCACTCGGCGTTGGGTTTGGTTGATGACTTTCTTGGTGAGGACGAGAAAGTGCTCAAAATCCGCGGCGATCCTCTCCGCGCTCGCTCGCTTTACCGGCTCGGTCAAGCCCGACTCTTCCAACTGTTCTGCAACGCGTTGAGCGGAGCGATAGGTTTCTTCCGTCACCTTCAGTAGATCTCGATAGACGCCACGCCTTTGTTGCTTATCCTTCGCGTTCAGAACTCCTAGTCGACGTCTCTTCGCTCGACGCGTTCGATTGCCGAAGACCACTACTGTACCCAGCAGTTCGCGAGCTCCGCACATCAGGCGAGTGAGAACCCGAACACAGTCATAAAGAAGCTCGGAGTCTGTAGGCGGATGAATGTTTGATTCCACTACCGTGCAGTCCACTCGTACTTTTCTTCCCTTTTCGATCCCAGCATCCTCGGCAACGCTCACCAGCTCTCGGTTGATCTGCTCCAGCGTTTCGAACTTCACGGCTTTGATGTTTGCTGCTAGGGTCGACTTCGACGGGGTCGGCTCTATGATGCCGAGCTGGCAAAACGTCCGATAGCTTCGAGAGTCTGCCAAGTGAAACGCCAGCTCCCGATAGGTGAACTGATTCAGCTGCTTCACCAGTAACGCCCGGAGAACCTGCTCCGCGCTCATTCCCCCACGACCAACATCGCTCCCTGCCGATGGGGTGACCGACTTCAGGTCTTGCAGTACCAGCTCATTGAGTTTAGGATGGGCGTCGAGCAGCGACGAGATCGTTTCGAGCTCGCGTGCGTGCTCCAGCTCCAGCCAGGGCTCACGTAGATTTGGCTGTGGGTTGATCGTTTTTCGCATTTAGGGCTGGTCTCCTTTGGAGTTAAGTCATTTAGAATCGGATGTTTTCAACGACACGATCCTAATCGACACCCCCTCAGAAGACTAGCCCTAAATTTGCGATTTCTCCTTTTTTCTCAATCCCTTACAGGCTTCAGGACGGGTACTAGCTAGGCAGGCCAGACAAAAGGCCCAATCAGAGCTCAACGGTTCCAGTTATAGCTTCAAAAATATTATTGATTGGACTCGCCGCGATCGGGGGACTAGCGTCGGGCAGAGTCCGAGCGACCCTCCCAGGGAGAAGGTCCTATGGTAGATCGTCGAGCTTTCTTGCGCCGCCTCGTCGCGTGCGGCGGCGTCAGCGCCTTGACCCAATCTGCGCGAGCGCAGGAGGGGCGTACGATGTCTCTCGAAACCGTCGCGGAGGCGGAGAGGGTGACGGGGATAGAGTTCACCAATGAGGAACGAGAAATGCTCCTCGGGGGCATCGTACGAAACCTCGAGCGCTATGAGTCGCTTCGAACTTTTGAGCTACCTAACGGTTTGGCCCCCGCCTACCAGTTCGATCCCGTGCTGCCCGGGATGCCTTTGGATTTGAACACGAGAAGCGCGTCGCCACGACTGAGTAAACCGACCTCTGCTCCGGAAAAAGCTCCACCGGATCTGGAATCCCTCGCCTTTGCGCCTGTAAGCCAGCTCGCCGAGCTTCTCCGCCGCCGTGAGTTGAGTTCGGTGCAGCTGACCAGAATGTACTTGGAGCGCCTGAAGAGGCACGACGAGCACCTCGAGTGTGTCGTGACTCTTTGTGAGGAGCTCGCGCTCAAGCAGGCGGAGCGCGCCGATCAAGAAATCGCCAGCGGCCGGTATCGGGGACCTTTGCACGGCATTCCGTGGGGGGCCAAGGACGTGCTCTCGGTGAAGGGATATCCTACGACCTGGGGAGCGGCGCCGTACAAGGATCGGGTCATCTATGACGACGCGACGGTTGTTGCGAGGTTGACGGAAGCAGGAGCGGTGCTCGTTGCGAAGCTGTCGACCGGTGAGTTGGCGCGCAGTGAGGTCTGGTTTGGAGGGAGGACGCGCAATCCGTGGAATCTCGACCAGGGTGCCAGCGGCTCGTCCGCTGGGCCGGCATCCGCTACCGCCGCGGGATTGGTCGGTTTCTCGATTGGAACCGACACTCGAGGGAGCATCATCTTGCCGGCCCACCGGTGCGGGGCAACGGGCCTTCGGCCTACGTTCGGGCGTGTCAGTCGTCACGGTGCCATGGTCCTGGCGTGGACGATGGACCGGGTCGGGCCAATTTGCCGGAGCGTAGAAGATTGCGCTCTCGTATTCGACGCAATTCACGGGGCAGACGGGAAAGACTCGACCGCACGGGACGTTCCGTTCGCTTGGACCCCGGATTTGGATGTGGCCAGCCTGAGGGTGGGTATAGTGAGGAGCGACTTCGAGCGCGATTACCCAGGCAGGTCATTCGATGAGGCGTCGTTGAGAGTCATTGCGCAATTGGGGATTAGCGTGGAGCCGGCGGAAGTACCCGAGTTTCCCGTGGAGGCTCTGCGCGTGATCATGGATGCAGAGTCTGCCGCAGCGTTCGACGAGCTAACCAGGAGTAACTTGGACGATCTTCTCGTTGGACAGGAGGAGGGTTCGCGCCCGAACAATCTACGGCACGCTCGTTTCATCCCAGCGGTGGAGTACATCCAGGCCAGTCGAGCGCGTGCGATCCTGATGCATAGGATGGCCCAGGCGATGCGCGATCTTGATGTCCTCATCGCTCCGTCGATGAGTCCAGCGGTCCTGAGGCTCACGAGCTATACCGGCCATCCCTGCGTTGTGGTGCCGAACGGCTTCACCGAGACAGGAACGCCGGTGAGCATTTCATTCCTAGGCGGTCTGTTCAAAGAGGAGCAGACATTGGCGATCGCGCACGCTTTTCAGTCAGCGACCCGTTTCCATCTTCGCCATCCGTCAGACTTCGTCTGAGACGAACGACGGCGAGGGGAGTGCCCGGACCGTCGCATCCTCATCGCTGCAATCGTACTTGCCGCGGTTGCATTCGTTACTAATTCGTGACAACAGACGGTGTCATACGCGGTGGCGGGACTGTGGACGGCACCGGCGCCCCACTGTTCCGCGCTTCTTGCGCCCGGCGCTTCCCGGAGGCGTTCTCGGAAGGTTTTGAGGGGAGGGGTTGACCGAGCTCTGGCGCGCCGCGACCTCGGCTTGTGCGGTGCGGGGTGCGCCGCTAGAGTAATTTCATGATCTCCGACCCGCTGGCGATCTTTGTGACGCTTGCGGCAGTGGTGTACGCGGCGCTTCGTCTCGAGGAGCGTTTTGCTGCCTGTCGTTCCCTGGGATCGGCGCTGGTTTCAATCATTCTCGCCCTCGCTCTATCCAACACGGGCGTCTTGCCCGGGGCATCTCCCACCTACGATTTGTTGATGGGGACCGGCGTCAACATCGCCTTCGCCCTCATCCTCCTGAGCGTCGACGTTCGCTCTATCCTTCAGGCGGGCGGGATGATGCTGGCGGCTTTTGCACTCGGCGCTCTCGGCAGCTCGATCGGCGCGATCGTTGGCGGACTCGTCTTGTCCCGGCAGGTGGGACCGGAGACCTGGAAGCTTGCAGGGCAGTTCACCGGCACCTACATCGGCGGCGGAATGAACTTCGCGGCGCTGGCTCAAGCGTTTGGAACCAGCAGCAGTCTGTTCACTGCCGCGGTTGGCGCGGATGTCGTCGTGAGCACGATCTGGTTTTCCACGTGTCTGACGCTTCCGCTGTTGCTGGGACGGCCCAGGCAGACCGAGGAACCTGCCCCGGCGACTGAGGCTCCATCCTCTGGCGAGGAAAAGATGACGCTGGAGCGTTCGCTTTACAACAGCGGGCGCTCGGTTCCCATCGCCGATGCGGCCGCTTCGGTCGCCATAGCTGTAGGAGCCGTCTGGATTTCGAGTGAAATCCAACCGCACGCTCCCCAAATCCCGCAAGTCCTCTGGCTGACCACCATCACGCTTCTTGCCGCCCAGCTACCCGTCGTCCGCGGGCTGGCGGGAACTGCCTTATGGGGTAACTACCTTTTGTTGTTTTATCTGGCAAGCAACGGTGCCGTGTCGGTCATCGCCAACATTTTCCATATCGGTCCGGCAGTCTTCTACTTCGCCGCAATCACGGTGGCGTTCCACGGTATCGTCATCTTCGGCCTCGGGCGCTTGCTCAAGATGGATATTTCGACTCTGGTCGTTGCTTCGCAATCGAATGTCGGCGGCCCCGCAACCGCCCTGGCCATGGCGAGCGCCCGCGGTTATGCCAACTGTGTCCTGCCTGGAGTGGCGGTGGGTTTGTTCGGTTACGCCGTGGGGAACTACACAGGCTTCGCCGTCGCTATGCTCTTGAGGGGCTGGTTAGCTGGTTGACTACACCCTGCCTCCGCTCGGATCTGGCAGGGTGTTGGTGGTACGAACGGACGGATGGAGCACGCTTTGACTTTTCCCCTGTGATAGTATGCGGGCCAGATTCTGGGATTTCGGGATAGATATCCCAAGAGGCGATACAGGTGGCGATCACCGTTCAGCTTTGAGCGGGCACGTGCAGGAACGAGATGTGGAGCCGCGTTTCCAGCTTTGCTCACAAGCGAGAAGCGTGCGTCATTGAACACTCCAATCTAAGTGGGAGGCGATGATGGGAAGTCATGCTCGCCAAACACGAATTCACCCAGGCTTGGCGGTTCTTTTCTTCGCTGTTGCGGGTGTGCCGTCGATCTCATTATGCATGAAGTACAGCGATAAGGGCGCCTCCTCTTCGGACGCCGGTGGAATTGAATCGGTAAGGCTTTCGTTGCGGGTCGGTCCCGACGACTCGAGACTGGCTGAGGGCACTCTGTTCGAGCTCCTTAGTCACGATGCAACCGATCTCGACTTTGTTCACCACTCGACGCCCCCCGACAAGTATGACGACAAATATGACTACGATTTTGAGACCGCCTTGGCCGGTGGAGGCGTTGCGATCGGAGACTACGATGGGGACGGACTTCCGGACATCTACTTGACGCGACCTTATGGAGGGAATCGGCTGTACCGCAATCGAGGTAGCCTGCGCTTCGAGGACGTAACCGAAAGAGCGGGAGGAGTGGGCAACGACGAGGCCTGGAACACCGGCGCTACGTTCGTCGACATCGATGGCGACGGGGATCTCGATCTCTATTTGTGCATCGCCGACTATGAAACCCAGTCCTCGAACCGCCTCTATCTCAATCAAGGTGACGGAACGTTCGAGGAGGAACCGGGCGCGTTCGGCCTCGACTTCAGTGGCGTCAGCGTGATGATGGCTTTTGCCGACTACGATTTGGACGGAGACATGGACGGCTACCTGCTCACGAACCGCACAGCAAAGCCGGTCATCGTGTATCCGGAGGAGTTCGTACTTCGGAAAGGTCGACGAGAACTGCCAAAACATCGTCTAGAGGTTGGAGATTTCCTTCATCTCCCGGACGGAAGAGACATGATGGTCGTTGCTGGTCAGTACGATCACTTATACCGAAATGTCGGCGAAGTGGGCAGCCCCGAGTTCGTCGACGTGAGCACGCGAGCACAAATCCGCGGGAACGACCTCGGCCTTTCCGCGACCTGGTGGGATTTCAACGGTGACGGTTTTCCTGACCTCTACGTGGCCAATGACTTTTATGGTCCCGACCGACTTTACCGGAATAACGGGGATGGTACCTTTGCCGACGTAGCGGAAGCAGCGCTGCCCCACACACCGTGGTTTTCTATGGGCTCGGATTTCGCGGACCTGAACAACGATGGCCGCCTCGATTTCCTGGCCTCTGACATGTCGGGCACGAATCACTACAACCAGAAAATGTCCATGGGCGACATGGGTAACTCGAGCTGGTTCCTCACTTTGGCCGAGCCACGCCAGTACATGCGAAACGCCGTCTACTTGAACACCGGTACCGATCGTTTCATGGAAATTGGTTACCTTACGGGCCTGGCGAGCTCAGACTGGACTTGGTCGGTGAAGTTCGCCGATTTCGACAGCGACGGTTGGGTGGACGTCTTCGTTACAAATGGAATGACTCGCGACTGGGGAAACACCGATCTCGATCAAAAAGTAGAGAAGCTGGGTGGCAAGTTCTCGCCCGCGGGACGTCGCTTTTGGCTTGAGCAGCCAACCCTCCGACAGGCCAACCTGGCTTTCAAGAACCGCGGCGATCTGCAGTTCGAGAGCGTTGGGCGACCCTGGGGTCTCGACCAGGTTGGGGTCAGCTACGGAGCGGCTTTGGCCGACCTGGACCGAGATGGTGACATGGACATGATTGTCAACTCGCTCGAGGAGCGGGTGAGTCTCTACCGCAACCGCTTACAGGGTGGACATAGTATCCTGGTTCGCCTCAAGGGCAGGTTGAGCAATCGTTTTGGTATTGGAGCAACCTTGCGAGCCGAGGTGGGCGGCACCGTGCAGGTGCGCCACCTCAGCCTGTCCCGGGGTTTCATGTCGGCCGATGAGCCGCTCGCCCACTTCGGTCTCGGGGAGCTAGACAAAGTGGATCGCCTTACCGTCGAATGGCCCAGTGGTCACAAGCAATCGATCGAGAATCTCGATGGCGACCACTTTTACACGGTCAACGAGCCGGCGGGGCCGCTCGCCGCACGCACGCCTTCCGTTGCCGGGTCGACGATGTTCGTACGCAGTAAGCGGCTTGATGGCGTGAGACATCGCGAGAGGCCCTACGATGACTTCCAGGAGCAGCCGCTGCTACCGAACCAATTGTCTCAGCTAGGGCCGGGGCTAGCCTGGGGCGACGTCGATGGCGACGGAGACGAGGACCTCTACGTAGGGGGCGCTTCCGGTCAGGCTGGCACATTGGCAATCCGTGATGGAAGCGGGACCTTCTCGTTGCATGGGTTCATGAAAGTGGATCAGGCGAGCGAGGACATGGCGGCTCTTTTCTTTGACGCCGACAGTGACGATGACCTGGACCTGTACGTTGTGAGTGGGGGTGTCGTATCAGGCCAGGACGACGCGCATTTGAAGGACAGACTTTATCTAAATAATGGTGAAGGCAAGTTCAAGAAAGCAGCGACCGGTACGCTTCCGGACAACCGGGATAGCGGAAGTACCGTAGTGGCGGGAGACTTCGACCGCGACGGGGACCTGGACCTGTTCGTCGGAGGCCGGATGGTTCCAGGGAAATACCCTCTCAGTCCGATCAGCAGACTGCTGCAAAACGACGGTGGTGCCTTTGTTGAGGTCAGGGAGGAACGGGCTCCGGGACTACCAGAATCAGGAATGGTAACCGGCGCGCTTTGGACCGACGCAAACGGCGATGGCTGGCTGGACCTCATCGTGACTTATGAATGGGGCCCGGTCAGGTTCTTCCGCAACAACGAGGGACAGCTAGAAGATCGGACCCACGACGCCGGCCTGGCGGCGCGACTCGGCTGGTGGAACGGCGTCGCCGGCGGTGACGTCGATCGCGACGGTGACATCGACTACGTAGTGAGCAACTTTGGCCTCAATACGAAGTACCATGCACCACTGGACAAACCGTTGCTCCTGTATTATGGGGACTTCGATGGCTCGGGGAAGCCGCACCTGATCGAAGCGGAGTTCGAGGAGGACATCGTTTACCCCGTACGAGGAAAGAGTTGCTCGACCGAAGCGATGCCCTTCCTAGCGGAGAAGTTCGCAACTTTCCAGGACTTCGCTGTGTCCCCTCTCGAGGACATTTACCAGCCGAAGCGACTGAACGAGGCGCATCGATTCGAGGTGAACACTCTGGAGTTGGGGATGCTGATAAATGACGGCAACGCTAACTTCTCCTTTGAACCGCTGCCGCGTCTAGCGCAAGTCGCGCCGGGTTTCGGAACGGTGCTAGCGGAGGTTGACGGTGATGGATGCACGGACCTCTACATTGCACAGAACTTTTTCTCTCCTCAGCCAGAGACCGGTCGAATGGACGGCGGCATGAGTCTGCTCTTGATGGGAAACTGCGACGGGACTTTCGAGCCCGTATGGCCAAACCAAAGCGGGCTACTGGTGCCCGGCGACGCAAAAGCGCTCACGGCAACCGACCTCAACGGCGATGGCTGGGTCGACTTCGTTGTTGCAGTCAACGATGGTCATCTGCAGGCATTTGAGAATCGAGGGCGACAAGACATGCGTATGTTCTCGGTTCGCCTTCTCGGCAAAACGGGGAATCCAACCGCCGTGGGCGCACGCGTGACCCTCCAACTTGGAGACGGAAGTACGTCAACCGCTGAAGTTTATGCTGGCGGTGGTTATCTGTCCCAGTCCACTCCCGGAGCGGGATTGCGATTTGGTTTGGGAAGATCAGCGCAGATTGAGCGCATCAACGTTGTATGGCCTGATGGCAAGCGGTCTTCCCACCAGGCCCATCGGTCCTCCACTCAAACCATCGGACAGCCCTGATGGGAGAGGACACGATTGAGGTCCAATTGGGTTTTCTGACTAGGTTAGTAGCTTTCGGACTTTTCTTTACGGCCTGCACCCCGGAGGGAGCGGAAGTCGATAAACAAGTCGGAGCAACCAGGGTTGCCCACCTGATCATGGCCTGGGATGCCAGCCACGAGCCGGCATCCCTGGATGGACACATAGAGCCCTATCAAGGCGCCTGGTTGATTGATTCGTTCATAGCCGATCCCCTGGTTATCCTGGGCCCCGATGGAGAGTTTCATCCCGCTCTGGCCAGCAGTTGGACATCCTCAAAACGTGCTGATGAATGGACCTTCACCCTGCGTAACGACGTGACGTTCCAGGATGGCACGCCGTTCAATGCAGACGCGTTGAAGTACAACATCGAGAGAATTCTCGATCCCGCAACCCAATCCGCGGAGATGGCCGCGCACATCGGTCCCATCGAGACCGTCGAGGTAGTGGACGATTACACCGTGACGCTTCATTACCGCGTTCCCTGGGTAACGGCCTTGGACGGATTCAGGCGCGCGCCGATCTGGTCCCCGACGGCGGCTAAAAAGTGGGGCGTCAAGGAGTTCGACAGGCACTTGGTGGGCGCCGGGCCGTTCACTCTAAAGGAGTGGGTCCCCAACGATCATGTAACTCTCGAGAAATGGGAGGACTACGGCGGGTGGAACTCCATCAGCGACGCGCCCGGCGCCGCGCGTCTGGACCGGGTCACGATCCGGTTCATTGGTGAGGGGGCCGTGCTCGGCAACGTGGTCAGGACGCGGCACGCCCACATCGCGGTGAACCTTCCCACCGCCTATATCGACGATTA
This sequence comes from Candidatus Marinacidobacterales bacterium, assembly GCA_965197495.1. Taxonomy (GTDB): domain Bacteria; phylum Acidobacteriota; class Vicinamibacteria; order Marinacidobacterales; family SMYC01; genus SMYC01. The sequence continues at coordinate 4,559,340 of OZ240210.1, read as the reverse complement.
CCGGGACAAAGAGGGTTTCCGGCTCATCAAAGGCTATCAGGCCGGCACCGGGCTTGCCATGGTGATGAACCTCAGAAAGCCACCTTTCGACAATCTCGAATTTCGCCAAGCCTTGCTGTACGGCACCGATCAGTCGGCAGCCAACGACCTGCTCTACGACGGCAACTACCTGACCTCCTATGGTCCTCTGAACACCGTCCATCCCTGTCACTGGGACGGTAACGCGGATGTCTATCCGCATGACCCGGAAAAGGCCGGGTCACTTCTCGAGCGGGTGGGCTATACCGATCGAGACGGGGACGGTATGAGAGAGGCTCATGGGGTCGCCGGCGTTCCGGACGGGACACCCCTATCGTTCCGGTGGACGATACTCCATTCGGAAGAGATTGGAGAAGCGATCCAGGCGCAGTGGCGAGGGCTGGGGATAAACCTGGTGGTCGAAAAAGTGCCTGGCCCGGTACAGCTCGAAAGAGTGAATGCCCGCGATTTCGAGCTCATGTACGAGCGTGCGCGGAGCCCGGATCCCTTGTTGCTGGATCAGGTCTGGAACTCGGCTCACGACGTGGTGGGCGGATGGGCATGGAGCGGATTCGTCAACGCGGAGCTCGACGACATCGTCGGTCGACTGCGAGTTGTTCCGGAGAAGGAGGCCCGGTGCGAGCTGGCGTACCAGGCACAGAAAATGATCATGGACAATGCCTTGATGCTACCGACGCTCAGCGAGCCGGTATTCTATGCTGTTTCCGAGAAAGTCGCGGGCTTCCAACTGATGTCGGAAGGCCAATTTTTTTTCCTCCACAACACTCACCTTCTTGACTAGCTGCAAGGGGTGATTCGAGGTTTTTACCTGCAATGCTGGCCCGCTACATCGCCAAGCGCTTCGCTCAATTGGTGCTGGTACTGTTTCTGATCTCGCTGATGATCTTCTCCATCATGCCGGTGAAGCCGGGGTTATTTTTTTCTCCCAACTATGCAAGCATGAATCTCCGCACCCTCGATGGAGCGGCACGCGCGCTCCGTGAGCTTGGTCTCCACCGATGAAGGCGCCTACGAACATGACTTCAACCGCCGGAAAGAAATACCTCGCCGAACGCGCGGTCAGCGTGGAGGAGAGCATACGCACTCGCATGCTCAAACTTGCTTCACGGATGGACGACGTCATCCCCTTGGGCCGGGGCGATCCGGATTTCGACACTCCCGAGCTCATCGTCAAAGAAGGCGTCCGGGCCCTGGAACAGGGGATGCACCATTACACGGTACCGGCAGGCATCCCCGAGCTCCGCCAGGCCGTCTGCGACAAGCTTCGTCAAGATAACGACCTCGACTACTCGCCCGATCAGGTCATCATCTGTAACGGCTGTCAAGAGGCTGTGTTTCTCAGCATACTGGCACTGGTCAACCCGGGGGATGAAGTCATTCTGCAGGCTCCCCGGTTCAACGCCTTCGACTATATGGTGAACCTGGCGGGCGGACGGGTGGTGACGGTCCCTACCAAACAGGAGGATGATTTTGCGCTCAAGGCCAACGCAATCCGTCAGGCCATCACCGACAAGACCAAGCTACTTGTGGTGGCCAATCCCAACAATCCTACCGGCTCACTCACCGAGCGGGACGATCTGCTGAAGATTGCCGAGCTGGCCGTCGAGAAGGACCTCCTGGTCGTATCCGACGAGATATACGAGAAGATTGTCTTCGACGGCCGCGAATATTGCAGCCTGGCGAGTCTGGACGAGCTCTACGAAAGAACGGTTACCGTCAACGGCTTCTCCAAGGCCTACGCCATGACCGGTTGGCGAGTAGCCTATCTCGCCGCGCCACAGTGGTTGATGGAACCGGCCATCGAGATGAAACATACGATGAACATTTGCACTGCTCCCGCCATGCAGTCGGCAGCCCTGGCAGCTTTGCGGTACGCACAGAAAGATCTCGAGGAAATGGTCCGAGAGTATCAACAAAGACGGGATCTGATTATGGATGGTCTGGATCAGCTGGGTATCACCTATGGTCATCCCGGCGGCGGTATGTACGTTTACGCCAACATCTCGAGCACCGGCCTAGATGCAGAACAGTTCTGTTATGAGCTGCTGCGACAGGAACAAGTCATGATATTCCCGGGCACCCTCTTTGCTGACGCGAACAACCGACACGTTCGCATCACGCTCTTGTTGCCCCAGAACCTCATCAAGGAAGCACTCCGCCGAATCGGCAGATTCATCAAGAGTCTGTAGCGCCGTCGGTCGAGACGGAGTCGTTAGATGGGTAGCCGATCAATGAGCCGTCAAGAAGAAGTAGGAGTGAGGGTACAATGAAAGGCGGACGAAGAACTTATCCGCTAATGGCTTCTGTCTCTCCTTCTAAGCTCGGCAGTGGCGGGACAAGGAAAGCTTACTCCATGAGCCTGGAGGACCTGCTCAGCCCCAATCACGAGACGAGGGAGGGTTTGAAATGAAAATGAAAACCAAGCTGGCTCGGAGCGCGCTTTTCTCACTGGCCGTGCTTTTCGGATCGACGGCGGTCGTCGCGCAGTCAACGCCCACGGTTGTCAAAGCCAAGAAGATTTATACGGTGACGAGCGGCACGATCGACAACGGCGAGATTCTCATCGAGGGAGGGAAAATCAAGCAGGTGGGAACCAAGGTCGATGCCCCTGCGGGGGCTCGCGAACTGAGCGCCGAGGTGGTCATTCCCGGCATGATCGACGCCCACTCCCACGGGGCCCTCGATCGCTCCAACCGGCGCCGTATACCCGGGCCGGTAACCTCCGAATGGAAGGCGGTCGAGCACTTCAACGCCAACGCTCCGATGATCCCCATTGCGCTGTCCGGGGGAGTGACCAGCATGATCACCCGCTCGGGCAGCGGGATCATCAGCAGCGGCCAGGCGGTAGCGGTGAAGCTGAGGAGCGATCCGTCCAAGGACATGATCCTCAAGCCCTATGTGGACTTGAAAATGGCGATTCGTACCCTGATCCGGATTCGGCCGGGCCAGACCCCTGCCACCCTCATGGGTTGGTACGCCACCGCCAGCGAGTACTTCCGCCGCGCGAAAGAGTATCTGAAGGAATGGGAGGACTACGAAGCGGGAAACGTCTCCGATAGACCGGAAGTGAACGAAAGGTTGGAGGCCTTCGCTTCCGTTCTGCGAGGCGAGGTGATGGTTCACCTCCATGTCAGCTATCCCGGCGAAGTGATGATGGGGATGCACCTGGCCCGGGAGTACGGTTTCATTGACCGGCTGACTCTGGCTCACGCCGTGGACACCTACCCCATTGCAGACATCCTCGCCAAGACCAAGGTCATCCCGGTGGTCGGCCCGTCGTTCATGGGTCGAAACTACGGCGACCGCGTCACCCACAACACACTCAAGGTGTTGATGGAAGCCGGGGTCACCGCGAGCATTCAAACCGACGCCGGCGCCGAGCAGGCGAAGTGTTTCCGGGAGTACGGTTCCTTCCATATCCGTCACGGGCTGAAGGAGGAGCACGCGCTCGAGGCTCTGACCATCAATGGCGCCAAAGCCATAATGCTGGACGACCGCATCGGCAGCATCGAGGTGGGCAAGGATGCCGATCTGGTTCTCATGAACGGTCCACCCTTCGACCTCCATGCCGAGCGCATCGAAAAGGTTCTGGTGGACGGGGTTGTGGAGTTCGAGCGCAAGCAGTGGAGGCAGACGGCGGTCCCGACGAAGGTGGGACCGTTCCAGCCGGTCAAGGGGAGATTCAAGGCAGGTGACCGGAGCTTCGCGATTACCAACGCCCATATCTTTACCGTGAGTCACGGAAACATCCGGAACGGAACGATGGTCGTCGAGGACGGCAAGATCACCGACGTGGGCGCCGGCGGCAGCACGCCTCGTGGATTGCCGGTGTTGGACGTGGGCGGACGAGTCGTTTTGCCGGGCTTTGTCAGTGCCCGTGCCTATCCCAACGATTGGATGGGACCTCGGCCACCACCATAGGCGGATATCGCTCTCAGCCAAGAACGGTGCAACAACGCCGCTCCTCGAAACGCGCCGGATCCTCATAGATTCCACGACTGCCCTGAAGATCGAGCAAGGCGCTTACGATCTCCGCGGACACCTCCCCCGTCTGCTCGACTTGGGCGGTGGCCGTTTCCCACAAAAAGGAAAAAAAACCTGTAGAGCCTAACGTCATCGCAAACTCATGACATACAAAGCCCCGGGTCGAGCAGACAGAGAAGGGATTACCGTCATCGAGCTCAGTAGGGAACGCTTCCGTCAACTCAAGTAGGCTACCGTAACGCTTCATGACACCATTATACACAATTTATTGGTGGTGTCAACTGGATGATTTCCTTTGGTAATGCCGTCGCCGATCGGGCCACCGCCATATTCCTCGCCATAGGTAATGACCGGCCAGCCGTAATTGAGACCCGGCTCGATGATGTTGATCTCGTCGCCACCCTGAGGCCCGTGTTCATTTTCCCAAAGGACCCCGGTCTCGGGATGCAGCACCATGCCCTGGGAGTTGCGGTGGCCATAGGACCAGATTTCTTTCTTGGCGCCTTCGACGCCGGCAAAGGGATTGTCTTCAGGCACCCGACCGTCATCATGAATACGAATGAGATCCTGCGCTGAGTGTTTCATGTGGAAGCGTTCGCCCATGGTCAGAAACAGATAACCGTCCTTGAACACCAGCCGACATCCGTAGTGATTGTAGGCGGTCGCATGGGGCAATGCCTCGAACAGATTCTCGCGCTCGACGAGTACCGTGCCCTCAAGCTTCGCTCGATCGACGGCGAGCGTGCTCGCATTTTCGTCGCCCATCGAATAGGCAAAATAGACCCAATGGTTGTTGGCAAAATCCGGATGCACGGCCACATCCATCATGCCCGGCTGCACGTGCCCAAACCGCCTGTCGACAAATTCGTGCAAAAACATCTTCGGCACCCCGGCCAATGGCGTCACTTCCCCGGTCGTGAGATCCAGAAGATTGATTTTGCCGACCGCACGCTCGGAGACGAGCGCGCGCCCGTTGCCCAGAAACGCCAGACCCCAGGGGATACCGAGGTTCTCTGCTATCAGTTCTAGGCGAAAGCTCGCGTTCTCGGACTTTATAACCCCGAAATCAGGCGTTTGCGCCATGGCAATTCCGATTCCTGAAATGGCCAATGCCAGTCGGGCGAGGGCTCGCAAACTAACTTGAACAGGGTTTCGCATGTCGAATTTTCTTCCGGTTCTGCCCCCAGCGCCAACCGGGACGGTGACTTTACGAGCCGAGGCAAGGGCCAGCATCAAGAAACATCGTCTCTTGATTCGTTGCGCAAGGCGGCCACTCTTCGGGTGTCTATTGCAGGGTAGGCCTCTGCCAGGGTTGGCGCCGCACCAACTGTCCGCTTCCCGCACTTCCGATCACCTTGCCATCTTCAAAGACCACCTCACCACGGCGGATGGTCATTTGAGGCCATCCAGTGACCTCCGTGCCCGCGTAGATTGAGAAACCTGTGCCCGAAAGCATTTCGGCATCACGGATCGTTCGTGTCTCGTCCGGATCCCAGAGCACGAGATCCGCATCGGAGCCGACCGCAATCGTTCCCTTGCGGGGATAGAGACCGAACAACTTCGCCGGGTTCGTCGATGTGACTGCTACGAATTGCTCCAGGCTAATGCGTCCCGTTCGGACGCCCTCGGAGTACAGCATGGGCCGCATTTCCTGAAGGTTGCTCAAGCCCGCCCGGTGGCTCGCCACCGTCTGAGAAGGATCCAGCTTCTGCTCGCGGGTATACGCGACATGATCGGTACCGAGCACGTGAATTGTTCCTTTCGCGATCCCGTCCCATAGCGCGTCTTGGTCGCGCTTTTTGCGCAGAGGCGGCTGGCCGACGTAAAGAGCGCCATCCGGCTGCTCGTAGCGTTCCCCGGTAAGGTGCAAGTAGATGGGCCGCGTTTCCACGTACACCGGTAGACCATGAGCCTGCGCCTCTTCGGCCACTCGCAGGGCTCGCTCCGACGAGAGGTGGACGATATAGATGGGGGCGCCGGTGGCCTCGCTCATCGCCACGGCCCGCTGTGTTGCGACCACCTCGGCAACCACCGGCCGGCTCTCGGCGTAGTACCGGAGCGAACCACGACCTTCGGCGAGCATCCGTTCGGTCGTCATGGAGAAGATGGCGGCATCTTCACAATGCACCATCGTCAGAAGGCCGGCCGCACCCGCCCCGCTGAGCACCGCCAGGAAGCCGGGGACGTCTTGGTCGAACGCCGGGCGTACCATGAAGACCTTCAGGCTCGGTTGACCCAGGTCGGCTAGCGCGACTAACGCTTGTTTGCTCAAGCTGGCCGCCTCATTGATCCTCAGGTGCAGCATCACGTCGGCAATAGCTTGAGTGCGGACAAGGGCTGCGGCACGCTCGATCGTAGCAGCCACGTCGTCACCGGGCCTGTGGGAGGCGAAGTTGGCGATAGTCGTGATTCCACCGGCCAGCGCCGCGGCAGAGCCAGTCGTATAGTCATCAGCCAAACTACCGCCAAGATGGACGTGAGGGTCGATGCCACCCGGAAGGACGAGCAATCCGCGTGCGTCGATCTCTCGACTGCCTGGCACTGCAGCCAGGCTGGCACCAATCTCGACGATCTTCTCGCCACGGATGCGCAGATCGCGCTCTTCACCTCCCTGCACCGTCACGATACGACCGTGTCGAATGAGGAGCTCCGGCGGTTGCTGCGCAGCTGCACCTGCAAGTACAGCGGACGCGAACAAAAGGCTAGTGAGTCCCATTCCAGCGTTCCACCAATTGCTCCTCGGCATGATAATCCACCTCCTCAAAAGTCGAATAAGCTCAATTCGGCGCCGAACCAGCTCGCCTGGACGTTCCACCCCGAACCGGCGACGCTCCGTCCCTTCGCTGGCCATCTCCTGCCAGAGAGCTCAGTTTCCCTGATCCTGAGCCGGAACTCCCGCCGGGGGGGGTCGTGAAGATTTCACTCGTGTCGTGAAGGCCGGCTCGCAGGCCCTTCTTTTGGGTTCCTATCCGACTCACTCCGCGGCAACTGAGATTAGAAAAACACAGTGACCTCTAGCACGCCCACTGGAGACTGTCAATTAGAAATCGAAGCTGCGGCGACCTCCCCAGGCTCACCCAGCGGCCAGCCTGCCGGTCTTGCAAAGATACGACTTCGTTGGTAGGTGGACAAGTTGGAAAACCTCAACTGCCCAAACAAACTCAGAACCAAAGGTGGAGAGGCAGAAGCCTTACCCCTGTCTGATTAGTCCAGTCAGGATCGACGAGTCAATTTTTCGAAAGACAAGCTTTCCGTCGGTGGGTTTGCCCATGAAAGCGCCGTTGTCTACCATTACCTTCCCTCTCAGGACCACCGTAGTGGGCCACCCTTCGACCTCCCACGCCTCCCAGGGACTGTAGTCGTTCAGGTGCAGATCCCTCATGACCAGACGCTTCTTTATTGTCGGGTCGAGAATGGTGATATCGGCATCACTACCGGGTGCAATCGCGCCTTTACGGGGATAGAAGCCCAATAGTTTGGCCGGATGGGTCGATGTGATCTGCACGTACCTTTCCAGTGACATTCCCTGCTTGACCACCGCCTCCGTGTAGGCTACCCCCATACGGATTTCGATGCCATTGTTTCCGCCTTGCACGTCCACCACCGTCTTCCGTGCGGTCTTGTCTTTGTAGCTTGTCCCTATGGCGTCGGTCGCCAGAATATTCAGGTTGCCGCGAAACAACCCATCCCATAGCTGAAGCCGGTCCTTCTCCGACTTCGTGGATGGATAGGTGTGGTACTTCATCCCGTCCTTCTCTTCGTATTTTTGGGAGTTGAAACAGCAGTACAGCAAGATCGTCTCACCATCGATCGGGTATCCGCGACTTCGAGACTCCGCAATGGCGTCAACTCCCTCTTTGGCGCTGGTGTGGACGACGTATATGGCTGCACCAGTGAACTCTGCAATTCTGATGCACTGCCTGACCGCCAGTTCCTCGGATAGATTGGAGCGGATTCTCGGGAGGTAATGCCAGTCCCATTGTTGGTTTCGCTTTGCCTCTTCATAGTTCCACTGAACGATCTCATCTTCTTCGGCATGGACAGCTACCACGGCGCCATGCTCGGCGGCTTGTTCCATGATTGCGACGAGCTGTCCCGTATTTATCCTTGTTAGTGGACGGTTGGGCCGAGGAGCGTGATTAGTTGTGTAAACCTTGACGCTGGGGAAGCCAGCAGCCACAAGATCTCTGATCTGAGCAATCTTGCCCGGAGTCGTGGACGAGCCCAGGAAGCTCGCGTGGACCGAGTAGTCAACGTACATGCGTCCGCTGAAGTGGCTCAGGTGCTCGTGCACCGCCGCTACAAGGTCCGCTGTATCGGCGATCGTAACGTTGGCGAAGTCCAACATAGTCGTCGTCCCGCCCCACAAAGCCGCCTTGGAGAGCTCTTCTGGACCGGAGGTCACTTCACCCCAAAGCGAGACCAAGTGAGGAAAGCCCACATGGGTATGAGCCTCGATGCCTCCGGGAATTACGATTTTTCCGCTCGCATCTATCGTTTTTTCAGCTTCTTCTCGCAGCTTTCCCGGCAACCCTAAGGCCACAATTCGTTCTCCCTGCACTCCCACGTCGCAATGACCAACACCGGAGGGGGTGACGACCGTCCCTCCCTTGATCACCAGGTCTAGCATCTTGGACCTCCTCTAGGAGAGAACATGCGCCACCGCCATGCCTAGACGATGATTCCCGCGGAGATACGAATCTCCTCCAAGGACTGCACATCGAACTCGTTTTGCGTCCTAACCACCCTCGAGGATCGTCTTATTTGCCCTGGCAACCCATCCCAGAGGTGGACGCTGACAATGATCAAACGGTACTCGCCCCGCGCCACCAAGTCAGCCAGATCGGAGACGCTGCCGATCGGCAGCCCTTCCATCCGACACTTTTCGCCAACCAAGTCCTGGTAATTGTTCACTGAGGACTTCCCAATCCTCCGAAAATCTTCGTCCGAATAAAGCAAAAGGACTCTGGAGTCTCTCGGCAATCGACGAATCTTCTAGATGAAAAAATCCTTTGGCTTGACTCGGACCGGGAAGGTACGGCTTCGGCCTTTACGCAGCACTTTCAAGCATTCCTCGTGCCGATAGGAGTGCACCAGTATCGAGGTAAACCGCCGTCTCTCCTCCGTGGATAGTTCCCTAAGCTCGCTGAGAGATATCCCGATGACCTTCACTTCCCATGTCGCGGTGAGGATCGTAGCCAACTCGACAGCCGCTCTTCTGCTGCTGTCTACGTAAGCGTAGGATGGCGAAGTGCTTTCTCGTTCCATTGCTCGCTGGAGCAGAAGGCGGGCGAGAGACATGGAGCTCACTCCATGCTCATGTGCCCAAGCTAGCATCGCATCGCACTGCTCACCGGATTCGGTGACGACCCTCTCCATTTTCTGCGGTTTGACCGGTCCATGATTGACCCTGACATTCTTTCGTTGCTGCGTGGAGAGCATGCCCAGCTCGCATAACTCCTTGTACGCGCGGCGACCTACGGCTTCTCCTGTATTCAGCTCCCTAGCGAGTTCGCGGATCGACGGCAGAACATCGCCTTGTTTCAAGGTCCCAAAAGTGTAGGCGATTTTTAGCTGATCCTTGAGCTGAACATGTGGAGGGACGGAGCTCAAGGGGTCGATCGCAAGCCTGTTTATGACTGACGTTCTATCTCTGCCGGGCTTCTCCTTGCTCTGTTGAGGAACGTATTCTTCACTCTCCAGAGGAACGTATTCTTCAACCTTGCGCAATTGAGGTTACCTCCGTCTTTCTGGAATCACCGGGAACCACTCACTCGATGGAGAAACAATTGTCATGGACTGAAGGCAAACCGAGCCGACTAATTTATGAGACCCGTGGGAGTGGCTCGACAGCGATTTGGCTCGTTCAGAGAACAACTCACCGTACCTGAGCACGTTGAATAGAGGTCTCCCAATTCAAGTTGCCGAGTCGCCCGCCACCTGACAACCGCCCCCGCCCCACACGGTACTACCGGGCGTTCATGCGCCAAGCGGTCGGGACCACGACGGATGCCGCCGCGCTGATTCTAACACAATAGCTCGCCAGCACGACCACTCGGAAACGACCGACATGAAGAATCTTCCATTGTGTTGTGATTATCTCAGTTATGATAACTATGTCACCGTGGTAATCTCTCGCGAGGGGTGAGCGAGAAACTGCGAGCAACCCGTGGTGGGGAAACTCTCTTGGGTGTCCGGACCTGTCCACGCGTAACCGTCGGAGGCTGGGCGCGGTTCTGCGCGGAGGCGACTTTTCAAAGTTCGAGATCGTCATGATCAGTCATCCTTTCGCCCTTTTGGCCTTCATGTTCTTGATAGTGGCCTTTGCCCGTTTTCTGGAAGGTCAGTTTGACTTCATCAAGAAGATCAGCTCGGCGGTCGTTTGCACTCTACTTGGAATCATGCTGGCTAATCTGGGAGTCATTCCACATGCCTCGTCGATTCACGAGGGTGTCTACGATTTCGCCGTTCCTTACGCGATTGTTCTCATCATCCTATCCGCTCACCTCGGCGACCTTCGCAGAGCCGGCAAACGTCTGGTCATTGGTTATCTTCTCGCGGCGGGAGGCAGTTTCATTGGAGCGTTTCTCGCTAGCCTGGCGTTTCATCGCTGGCTTGGTCCGGAGACCTGGAAGCTCGGCGGAACGTTTACCGCGGCGTTTGTTGGCGGTGGCATGAATTTCGCGGCAGTCGGTCGGGGCCTGGAATTGCCCTCAGGGCTCTTTGCGGGGGCATTCGTGGCGGACAATCTATCCACGGTCCCCTGGTTGCTGGCGCAGGTGGGGCTATTCACACTACTTGCTCCCTATTATCGCCAGCCATCGAGGCCCACTGCCGCTACAGCGGAGCACTCCACGCCCCCGCCCGAGGACCCCCGCAGGCACTGGACCTCCACTTCAGTTAGTATCACGGATCTGGCGTTTCTGGCGGCGCTACCCCTAGGAGCCTTGTGGGTTTCACGGCAGCTCTCGCTTCTTGTCCCCGGTTTCCCTGAAGTACTCTGGCTTACGACCCTCGCCTTGATAGCTGGTCAGGTGCCTTTCGCGCGGAGACTGAAGGGGGCTGCAGTCTTTGCCTACTTCTCGTTGCATCTTTTCTTCATCGTAATCGGTGCCACCTCCGACGTTGGCGAGGTGTTAAAAGCGGGTCCCGCGATCTTCCTCTATATGATTCTGATCCTCACCATCCATGGTTTGATCGTCTACCTAGGTGGATGGCTTCTTCGCATCGATCTAGCCACGATTTGCGTGGCCAGCCAGGCGGCCGTGGGTGGTCCCGGATCGGCGCTGGCAATCTCGATGGCCATGAAATGGGGGAACCTGGCGACACCCGGAATCATTATTGGCATCTTCGGTTATGCTGTAGGGAATTACTTCGGGTTTGCCTGTGCGTACTTGCTACTGAGCGTCCTGTGAAACCAGAGCCCGTGAAGGAGCTGGCGGAATGAAGGGAAACGATACCATGGCCTTGGCGGATCGGTTGCTCTGGCTTGGCGACGCTCCGGCAGTGAATCGGGTTAAAGCGAGGTCTGCCGGAAGTGTTGCCAGCTGTTTCAGAGATACGGCAGAGAGGAGTGGCTTATGAGATCCGAGACGACAACCAGGCGACTTCTGGCTATGGGAATGGCGGTTTTAACGCTGGCCCTGGGGATCGCCAGTCTTGGGGCCAGCCAGCAAGAGGCACGGACCTCAGGGGACCACGGACTACGGCCGCACCTGGCAGAAGATCACCGATGGGATTCGCGAGAACGATTTCGCGCGCGTGATTCGCGAAGACCCGGTCCGGCCGGGATTGCTCTATGCGGGCACGGAAACGGGCGTCTACGTGTCGTTCGATGGGGGCGCGGCCTGGCAGTCGCTTCAGCGCAACTTGCCGGTGGTGCCGGTACACTACATGCTCGTCAAGGACAACGACCTGGTCCTCGGGACACACGGTCGCGGCTTGTGGATCATGGACAATCTGACGGCGCTGCGCCAGATCACACCCGAGGTAACGGCTGCCACGGCCCACCTGTTCGAGGGCGCGCCGACCTATCGCTACCTACCCGTGCGGTCTCTCTCCCCGATGCGATCGTTCAGCCCGGGCATCCAGTACACCCGTGCGTCCGTGGGCCAGGTCGCGTTCGAGGACCGGCGAGAAGCGGATGGGCGGCTCAGGCGGATCTACCTCGACGCAGGTCAGAATCCGCCCGATGGAGTGATGATCGAGTACTACCTGAAGCAGTCGCCGTCGGACGAGGCGACGCTGACGATCGTGGACGCGCAGGGCGAGGTGATCCAGCGATTCTCGAGCCAGGCGAAGGACGAGCGCTGGATGCCGGCCGAGGCGGGGATGAACCGGTTCGTCTGGGACCTGCGCTATCCGAATGCTCGCCGGCTGCCCATCGACCCCCGGCTGACGGGACCGGGAGACTCCGCGCGCGCTCAGGCGCCGGTGGCGCCTCCGGGCCGCTACCGTACTCGGCTGGCGGTGGGCGGGCAGGAGCTCGAGCAACCGTTCGAGATCCGGAAGGATCCTCGTATCACGGCGACCGACGCGGATCTGAAGGAGCAGTTCGCGCTCATGGTGCAGATTCGGGACCGGCTGTCGGAGGTGACCGACGCGGTCAACCGGCTGCGCGATGCGCGTCCTCGGATAGACGAGCGCGTACAGGCCGCCGGCGGCGACCCGGCGGTGGCCCGGGGGGCGGCGAGCGCCAGAGAGAAGCTGCTCGCAGTCGAGGACGCCCTGGTCCGTCTCGTCGATCCGGATCATCCGCATCTTGTATGGCCGAAGGGGCCGGAGTTCAAGCTGGCTGCGCTCAGCAGGGTGGTCGGGAGGGCGGATGCCAGACCGACACGGCAGGTCTACCTGGTGTTCGAGGGTCTCTCGGCTCAAGTGGCGCGTCAGCTCGAGCTGCTCGAGGAAGCGCTGGCGCTCGTCGAAAGGATTTGATAAAGGACTTCCGGGAGAAGCGCCGAGGTCTGCTGGAAGTGTTGCCAGCTGCTTCAGAGATACGGCAGAGAGGAGTGGCTTATGAGATCCGAGACGACAACCAGGCGACTTCTGGCTGTGGTGGCGGTTTTAACGCTGGCCCTGGGGATCACCAGTCGGGGGGCCAGCCAGCAAGAGGCACGGACCGCAGGGGAGTACCCGCAGGTGGGGGCCGACTTCCTGACCGCGCTGGAGTGGCGTGAGATCGGCCCGCATCGAGGGGGCCGGGCGCCGGCGGTCGTCGGGGATTCCGAGGATCCCCTCGTCTTTTACTTCGGGGCGAGTCACGGCGGCGTCTGGAAGACCGACGACGCGGGCACCTACTGGCGGAACGTCTCCGATGGCTTTTTCAAGACGGCCCCGGTAGGGGCGATGGACGTGTCGTTGTCGAACCCCACCGTTGTGTACGTCGGCATGGGCGAATCGAGAATCCGACAGGACCTGACACCCGGTGACGGCGTCTACAAGTCGACCGACGGCGGACGGACGTGGACCCACGTAGGGCTCAGGGAAACCCGGCACATCGCGAAGGTCCGGATTCATCCCACGAATCCGAACCTCGTCTATGTGGCGGCGGCGGGCGATGTCTTCGGGACCAACCCCGAGCGGGGTGTCTATCGCACGACCGACGGTGGCAAGACCTGGGAGCAAGTCCTTTACAAAAGCGAGCGGGCGGGCGCGCTCGACCTCTCGATGGATCCGACGAACCCCAATGTGCTCTACGCGTCGCTCAATCAACTGCAGCGTCTTCCGTGGGACTCGGTCAGCGGAGGGCCCGACAGCGGCCTGTACAAGACGACCGACGGTGGCGACACCTGGACGGATATTACTCGCAATCCAGGTTTGCCGCGGGGGGTTGTCGGGAAGATCGGCGTCGCGGTCTCGCCGGCACGCCCGAGCCGCGTCTGGGCGATGATCGAGGCGAACGATGGCGCCCTGTTCCGCTCGGATGACAGCGGCAAGACGTGGCAGCGCATCTTCGAGCAGCCCAACTGGCGGCGCAACGCCTGGTCCTACACCCACGTGGTCCCCGACACGCAGGATCCGGACACCGTGTATGTGCAAGCCTATGGGTTTTGGAAATCGACGGACGCTGGAGCAACCTTCACATCCCTGTCCATGCCCCACGGCGACCATCACTCGATGTGGATCGATCCGAAAAACTCCGACCGGATGATCGAAGGCAACGACGGGGGCGCCACCGTCTCGCTGAACGGAGGCGCCTCGTGGTCGACGATATACAATCAGCCAACGGCTTGCCTGTTCAGCCTGGCTATCGACGATCAGTTTCCCTATCGGATCTACGCCACCCAGAACGACAACTCTCACTTCACGGTGCCGAGCCGGACCGCCGGCAGCGCCATCACCTGGGAGCGGATCAGCGGTGGCGAGGGCGGACAGACGGCGGTCAAGCCCGACGGCAGCGTCGTGTACGCTGGCGATCGCACCGCCATCGTGCGCCACGACCGGCGGACGGGCCAGGCCCCCACCATCAGCGTCTGGCCCGAAAACGAGTTCGGCGCGCCAGTGAAGGACGTGAAGTATCGGTTCTACTACACCTTCCCGGTCTTGCTGTCGCCCCATGATCCAGGCGTCCTGTACACAGCCGGCAACTTTTTCTTCCGATCGGCCGATGAAGGAAACAGCTGGGAGGCCATCAGTCCGGACCTCACGCGCAACCGGTTGGACAAGATGCAGGAGCTCTACGGCGGCCCCATTACCTCCATGGCATCCTCGCTGTACTATGTCAGCCTGGCACAGGCCCTCGCTGAGTCGCCGCTCGAGGAAGGTGAGCTCTGGTTCGGCTCGGACGACAGCACCGTCCAGGTTTCGAGGGACGGCGGAGAGAGTTGGGACAACGTCTCGCCGGTGGACCTGCCCGAGTGGACGACGATCAGCACCATCGATGTGTCCCCGCACCATCGAGGGACCGCCTATCTGGCGGCTCACCGCTACCGGGTCAGCGACCGGACCACGTATTTCTACAAGACCACGGACTACGGCCGCACCTGGCAGAAGATCACCGACGGGATTCGCGAGAACGACTTCGCGCGCGTGATTCGCGAAGACCCGGTCCGGCCGGGATTGCTCTATGCGGGCACGGAAACGGGCGTCTACGTGTCGTTCGATGCGGGCGCGTCTTGGCAGTCGCTTCAGCGCAACCTGCCGGTGGTGCCGGTGCACTACATGCTCGTCAAGGACAACGACCTCGTCCTCGCGACGCACGGGCGCGGCCTGTGGATCATGGACAACCTGACAGCGATTCGCCAGATCACGTCCCAGGTGACGGCGGCCTCGGCGCATTTGTTCGAGATTGCGCCGACCTATCGCTACCTACCCGTGCGGTCTCTCTCCCCGATGCGGTCGTTCCGTCCCGGCATCCAATACACCCGTGGGTCCGGAGGCTTGGTCGCGTTCGAGGACCGGCGAGAGGCGAATGGCCGGCTCAGGCGGACGTACCTCAACGCGGGTCAGAATCCGCCCGGCGGGGTGTGGATCGAGTACTACCTGAAGCAGCCGCCGTCAGGCGAGGCGACGCTGACGATCCTGGACGCGCAGGACGAGGTGATCCAGCGATTCTCGAGCCAGGCGACCGACGAGCACTGGATGCCGGCCGAGGCGGGGATGAACCGGTTCGTCTGGGACCTGCGCTATCCGAATGCCCGCCGGCTGCCCGTCGACCCGCGGCTGACCGGGCACGGGGATTCCGCGCGCTCCCAGGCGCCGGTGGCGCCGCCGGGCCGCCGCTACCATGCTCGGCTGGAGGTGGACGGGCAGGAGCTCGAGCAGCCGTTCGAGATCCGGAAGGATCCGCGTATCACGGCGACCGATGCGGATCTGAAGGAGCAGTTCGCGCTCTCGGTGCAGATTCGGGACCGGCTGTCAGAGGTGACCGACGCGGTCAACCGGCTGCGCGATGCGCGTCGTCGGATAGACGAGCGTGTGCAGGCCGCCGGCAGCGACCCGGCGGTGGCCCGGGCAGCGGCGAGCGCCAAGGCGAAGCTGAGCGAAATCGAGGTTGCCCTGGTGCGCCTCGCGAATCCGAATCGTCCGAATATCGTTCCCACGAAGGGGCCGGAGTTCAAGCTGGCTTCGCTCAGCGGGGTGGTTGGGAGGGCGGACGCGAAACCAACGCGGCAGGTCTACCTGGTGTTCGAGGGTCTCTCGGCTCAAGTGGCGCGTCAGCTCGAGCTGCTCGAGGAAGCGCTGGCGCTCGTCGAAAGAATTTCATGAAGGACTTCCAGGAGAAGCGCCGAGGTCTGCTGGAAGTGTTGCCGGCTGCTTCAGAGATACGGCAGAGAGGAATGTCATGATGAGATCCGAGAAAACAACCCATCGATTTCTGGCTGTGGGATTGGCGGTTTTAACGCTGGCCCTGGGCATCGCTAGTCGGGGGGCCAGCCAGCAAGAGGCACGGGCCGCAGGGGACTACCCGCAGGTGGGGCCCGACTTCCTGACCGCGCTGGAGTGGCGTGAGATCGGTCCGCATCGAGGGGGCCGGGCGCCGGCGGTCGTCGGGGATCCCGAGGATCCCCTCGTCTTCTATTTCGGGGCGAGTCACGGCGGCGTCTGGAAGACCGACGACGCGGGCACCTACTGGCGGAACGTCTCCGATGGTTTCTTCAAGACGGCATCCGTAGGGGCGATCGACGTGTCGCTGTCGAACCCCGCCGTGGTGTATGTCGGCATGGGCGACGCGCTCATGCGACAGGACATGACACCCGGTGACGGGGTCTACAAGTCGACCGACGGCGGGAGGACGTGGACCCATGTAGGGCTCAAGGAGACCCGACACATCGGGAAGGTAAAGATTCATCCTACGAATCCGGACGTCGTCTATGTGGCAGCGGCAGGCGACCTCTTCGGAACCAATCCCGAACGGGGCGTCTATCGCACGAAGGACGGTGGCAGGACCTGGGAGCAAATCCTGTACAAAAGCGAGCGGGCGGGGGCGCGCGACCTCTCGATGGACCCGACGAACCCCAATGTGCTTTACGCGTCCCTCAATCAACTGCACCGTCTTCCCTGGGACCAGGTAACCGGTGGACCCGACAGCGGCCTGTACAAGACGACCGACGGCGGGGACACCTGGACCGACATTACTCGCAATCCAGGTTTGCCGCGGGGGGTAGTCGGCAGGATCGGCCTCGCAGTCTCACCGGTCCGTCCGAGCCGCGTCTGGGCGCTCGTCAACGCGGACGACGGCGCCTTGTTTCGTTCGGATGACAGCGGCAAGACGTGGCAGCGCCTCTTCGGGCACCCCGATTGGCTGCGCGGCTATTCGGTCGACTACCTGGCGGCCGACCCGCAGGATCCGGACACCCTTTACGTGCTGTCGTACGGGTTCTGGAAATCGACGGACGGCGGCAAGACGTTCACAACACTGTCGATGCCGCACGGGGATCATCTCTCGATGTGGATCGATCCGAAAAACTCCGACCGGATGATCGAAGGCAACGACGGCGGCGCCACCGTCTCGCTGAACGGAGGCGCCTCCTGGTCGACGATATACAATCAGCCCACCGCTTGCCTGTTCAGTCTGGCTATCGACGATCAGTTCC
This sequence comes from Candidatus Marinacidobacterales bacterium, assembly GCA_965197495.1. GTDB lineage: Bacteria > Acidobacteriota > Vicinamibacteria > Marinacidobacterales > SMYC01 > SMYC01. The sequence continues at coordinate 4,541,782 of OZ240210.1, read as the reverse complement.
CCTATCGGATCTACGCCACCCAGAACGACAACTCTCACTTCACGGTGCCGAGCCGGACCGCGGGCAGCGCCATTGGCTGGGAACGGTTAAACGGCGGCGAAGGCGGACAGACGGCCGTCAAGCCCGACGGCAGCGTCGTCTACGCCGGCGATCGCACGGCCATCGTGCGCCACGACATGCGGACGGGCCAGGCCCCCACCATCAGCGTTTGGCCCGAAAACGAGTTCGGCACACCGCTGAAGGACCTGAAGTATCGGTTTTACTACACCTTCCCGGTCTTGCTGTCGCCCCATGATCCAGGCGTCCTGTACGCCGCCGGCAACATCGTCTTCCGAACGACCGATGAAGGGAGCAGCTGGGAAGCCATCAGTCCGGACCTCACACGCAACCGGGTGGACAAGATGCAGGAGCTCTATGGCGGCCCCATTACCTCCATGGCATCCTCGCTGTACTACGTCAGCCTGGCACAGGCCCTCGCTGAGTCGCCGCTCGAGGAAGGTGAGCTCTGGTTCGGCTCGGACGACAGCACCGTCCAGGTTTCGAGGAACGGCGGAGAGAGTTGGGACAACGTTTCGCCGGTGGACCTGCCCGAGTGGACGACGATCAGCACCATCGATGTGTCCCCGCACCATCGAGGGACCGCCTATCTAGCGGCTCACCGCTACCGGGTCAGCGACCGGACCACGTATTTCTACAAGACCACGGACTACGGCCGCACCTGGCAGAAGATCACCGACGGGATTCGCGAGAACGACTTTGCGCGGGTGATTCGCGAAGACCCGGTCCGGCCAGGATTGCTCTATGCGGGCACGGAAACGGGCGTCTACGTGTCGTTCGATGGGGGCGCGTCCTGGCAGTCGCTTCAGCGCAACCTGCCGGTGGTGCCGGTACACTACATGCTCGTCAAGGACAACGACCTCGTCCTCGCGACGCACGGGCGCGGCCTGTGGATCATGGACGACCTGACGGCGATTCGCCAGATCACGTCCCAGGTGACGGCGGCCTCGGCGCATTTGTTCGAGATTGCGCCGACCTATCGCTACCTGCCCGTGCGGTCTCTCTCCCCGGTGCGGTCGTTCCGTCCCGGCATCCAATACACCCGTGGGTCCGGAGGCTTGGTCGCGTTCGAGGACCGGCGAGAGGCGAATGGCCGGCTCAGGCGGACGTACCTCAACGCGGGTCAGAATCCGCCCGGCGGGGTGTGGATCGAGTACTACCTGAAGCAGCCGCCGTCAGGCGAGGCGACGCTGACGATCCTGGACGCGCAGGACGAGGTGATCCAGCGATTCTCGAGCCAGGCGACCGACGAGCACTGGATGCCGGCCGAGGCGGGGATGAACCGGTTCGTCTGGGACCTGCGCTATCCGAATGCCCGCCGGCTGCCCGTCGACCCGCGGCTGACCGGGCACGGGGATTCCGCGCGCTCCCAGGCGCCGGTGGCGCCGCCGGGCCGCCGCTACCATGCTCGGCTGGCGGTGGACGGGCAGGAGCTCGAGCAGCCGTTCGAGATCCGGAAGGATCCGCGTATCACGGCGACCGACGCGGATCTGAAGGAGCAGTTCGCGCTCTCGGTGCAGATTCGGGACCGGCTGTCGGAGGTGACCGACGCGGTCAACCGGCTGCGCGATGCGCGTCGTCGGATAGACGAGCGCGTGCAGGCCGCCGCCGGCGACACGGCGGTGGCCCGGGCAGCGGCGAGCGCCAAGGCGAAGCTGAGCGAAATCGAGGTCGCCCTGGTGCGTCTCGCGAATCCGAATCGTCCGAATATCGTTCCCACGAAGGGGCCGGAGTTCAAGCTGGCTTCGCTCAGCGGGGTGGTTGGGAGGGCGGACGCGAAACCAACGCGGCAGGTCTACCTGGTGTTCGAGGGTCTCTCGGCTCAAGTGGCGCGTCAGCTCGAGCTGCTCGAGGAAGCGCTGGCGCTCGTCGAAAGAATTTCATGAAGTGGCGTCTGCAGAATTCTGTTCCACGGTCCGTGAGTATCCGCAGCACCGGCAATGTCGAAGCGAACCCGGCCAGAAGTTTAATCGGATGAGCTCAAAAAATTCCAGTCGTCTACGGAGGACAAGCCATGAAAGCTAAATCTGTGCCGACGATGGCTATCGTCATGATCCTTGCCACACCCGGCTTCGTTTTCTTTGCTCGTGGCCAGGCACCGCAAATTCTCGTCAAGGCCAAACGTGTCTACACGGCGTCTGCCGCTGGGGTTATCGAGGACGGACAGGTGCTGATCGAAGGCGGGAAGATCAAGGCCGTGGGTACGGACGTCCCGGCGGGACCGGACGCGAGGGTCTACACCGCCGAGTCCGTGATCCCGGGGCTCATCGATGCCCACGCACACGTGGCACTCAACCGGGGTCAGCGAGCGCGCCCCTCTCCTCCAATTGCCAACAGCGCCGATGCCCGCACCGTCGATCAGTTTCGCTTCGACGATCCGGTCCTTCGCAAGATCGTCGAGGGCGGGGTTACGACGCTGCTGGTGAGGGGCGGAGGACCGGGTAGGGTCTTTCGGGGCCAGTGCCTTGCGGTAAAGCTCAAAGACGCACCGCGCGATGAGATGATCCTCAAGGAATACGCGGACATGAAAATGTACGTCCGGGCCGGGGTCGGCGGGCCCTTCTATACCTTGATGGGTTGGCACTCTGTGGCGCGGCGGGAGTTTGTCAAAGCGCAGGACTACATGCAGCGCTGGGCCGATTACGAGCAGGGGAAGTTAAAGCAACGACCTGAAGCAGATCCAAAGATGGAAGCGCTGGCGGTGCTGCTGCGCCGCGAGTCGCCGATCCACGTTCACACCAACTACCCTGCGGAAATGTTGATGGTGCTCGACATGGCCAAGGAGTTCAACCTGAGGCTGACGCTGGGCCACGCAAACTACGCTCACCGGGTGGCGCGGCAAATAAAAGAAGCAAACGCGATCCCGGTTGTCGGACCCACTTTCATCGTCCAGCGCTACGATGAAGATCATCCGCAAAACGTTCCCGCCCTGCTGGCGGAGGCCGGCGTCGACGTCTCGTTGCAGATGGACATGAGTGGCCAGCACAACAAGGTTTTTCTGGAAGTCGGCTCGCTGCTCATCCGGCACGGCATGCGCGAAGACCACGCGCTGCGAGCGCTAACCATCAACGGCGCGAAGGCGATGCTGATGGACGACCGCATCGGGAGCCTCGAGCCCGGCAAGGATGCCGACCTGGCGCTCCTCGACGGCCCTCCCTTCGAGCTCACCAGCTATGTCACGCACACCTTCATCGACGGGAACCTGGAGTTCGAGCTGAAGGAAAGGCCGCAAGCCGCCAAGCTAACCGAGCTTCCGCCGTTCAAGAAGTTTGTCAATCGTGCACGACCAGGCGCGGACAAGATCGCGATTGTCAACGGGACGCTGTTTCCCATGACCGGACAAGGAGTCGTCCGTGGTGGAACGGTACTGGTTGAAGCCGGACGGATAGGGGAAGTTGGCTCCGGGATCGACGTTCCCTCGGGGTACCAGGTCGTGGATGCAGGCGGTCGGGTGGTGATGCCCGGCATGGTGGCGGCTCGGGCCTATCCCGCCGATGCCGTGGTGCCCTGGTGGGGCAACACCCGAACCGATTTCCTGGCCGACGAGCCATCTCACCCCATGACCCCGGACATCGACCCCCGCTACAACATCGATCCCACCATGCCGAACTGGAAGGTCATGCGTGAGCTCGGACTGACCACCTATCTCATCACACCGGGAAATACCAACCTCATCGGCGGCAAGGGGATCGTTCTGCGCGGCATCGGAAGCACCTACACCGAGATGCTTCGTGATCCGGAACCCAAGGCCATGGTGTTCTCCATTGGCGAGGGCCCCCGCCGCCAGTGGGGGAACGATCACTTCGATGGGGGCGGCATTCTCACAATGATCAGGGAATCTCTCGATCGTGCCAAAGCCTATCGAGCGAATCGGGCGCAGGGTAAACGCCAGCCCCGGGACCTCAAGTCCGAGGCGCTCATTCCGGTGCTGGAGAGGAAGCTGCTGGCGATCATCTATGCCGATCGGGAGGAGGAGATACGGGCCGCCATCCAGTTGGGGGACGATTACGGGCTCCGCATGGCGATTAGCGGGGGTGTGGAGGCTCACAGAGTTATCCCTGAGCTGAAGCAACGAGACATTCCAGTGATCCTGGGAAAGTCCGGCGTGGGCTGGACCTCTTTCGAGAACATCCGCGCCGTGCGTGGGGCCGACTTTGACGAGCAGATGCCGGCCAAGCTGGAGCGAGCGGGGATCAAAGTCGCGCTATTCGGGCCCGGCGGTCATCGAGGCAGTCTGCCCATCGGGCGGATCGGAGGCGAACCGGCCCTCAATGCTGCATGGTGCTTCAAAAACGGGATGAGCGAGGCCGCTGCTCTGAGAATGATCACGATCAATTCCGCCGAGGTTACCGGGATGGGAGACCAGCTCGGTAGCCTGGAAAAAGGGAAGGTCGCCGACATTGTGATCGTGAACGGGCACCCTCTGGAGTATCGGGCGCTTCCGGAGATGGTACTGATCGACGGCAAGGTCGTCTACGAGCGAGGCCCCAGCCCGTACTGATCTTCAGTAGCGTCACTTATAGCTTCAAAAACGTAATCAATTGGACTCGCCCGCACCGGGGACTTAGCTTAGAGCGGGCGGGGCTGAACAAACGCCAGCCCCCCTGCATCTTGGATCAGAGTTGACGCCGATTGCCGCTTGCTCCGGGTGGGATTCTGCTTGGATTCCTTTCAACGGGCCGGCAAAGAACCACTGAGACCAGAGGCGTCGCCCGGCTGGTTGGAGGCTTTTCATGAACGACAGATTAATGATTCTCGGGTTGTGCTTGGTTCTCTCGCTGCAATGGGGCTGTTCCCCACGAGATGGGACTCGACAGAGCAGGGCGACGGTGGAGGAGTATCCCGAGGTGGATCCAAGCTTCCTCGCTTCACTTAAGTGGCGCTCCATCGGCCCGCACCGAGGCGGCCGTTCCGCGGCGGTGGCGGGTGACCCCCGGAATCCTTTGGTCTTCTATTTCGGGGCCAGCGGTGGGGGTGTCTGGAAAACCCATAATGCCGGCCTATATTGGGAGAACGTATCGGATGGTTTCTTCAACACCGCACCCGTCGGGGCCATCGCCGTGTCCGAGTCTGACCCCAACGTCATTTACGCGGGCACCGGGGAATCCTGTCCTCGCCCCGACGTGGCCCCCGGTGACGGAGTGTATAGGTCCAACGATGGCGGTAAGACCTGGACCCACGTCGGGCTGAAGGAAACCCGACACATCGCGAAGATCCGGATCCATCCCCGGGATCCCAACCGGGTCTACGTCGCGGCCATGGGACACCTCTTCGGGCAAAACCCCGAGCGGGGCGTATACCGATCCACCGATGGCGGCAAGACTTGGGAGTTGGTTTTATTCAAGAGCGAGAAGGCGGGAGCCGTTGATATCTCCATCGATCCCGCAAACCCCAACATCCTCTACGCGGCTATCTATCAATTTATACGTCAGCCCTGGGATGAAATCAGTGGTGGGCCAGACAGCGGCCTGTACAAATCCACCGACGGTGGAGATACATGGGCCGATCTGGTGAGCGGCGATCCTGTCCTCCCTCAAGGCATCAAAGGAAAGATCGGCGTAGCGGTGTCACCCGCCCGCCCGAGTCGGGTCTGGGCCCTCATTGAGGCCGTGGATGGAGCCTTGTTTCGCTCCGATGACCGTGGGGCCAGCTGGCAGAAAATAACCGACCAACGGGATCTCCGCCGCAGTGCCTCGTCCTACCACCACGTCATCCCGCATCCCCAGGATCCCGAGACGCTCTATGTGTTGTCCTATGAGTTCTGGAAGTCCACCGACGGCGGGCAAACCTTCAAATCCTTTCCCATGCCCCATGGTGACCACCACGCCCTCTGGATCGATCCCCGCGACCCGCGGCGCATGATCGAGGGCAGTGACGGCGGGGCCACCGTTACTCGCGATGGGGGCACTTCTTGGTCCTCGCACTACACCCAGCCCACTTCCGCGTTGTTTCATCTGACCACCGACAACCAGTTTCCCTACCGTGTCTACGGGACCCAGAACGACAATAGCGCAATCAGTGTTCCGAGCCGGACCAATGAGCCGGCCATAGCCTGGAAACAAAGCTACCCCGTCGGCAGCGCGGAAAGTGGACACATCGTCGTCCGACCTGACGATCCGAACATCGTTTTTGTGGGCTCGATTGGAAGCTCTCCAGGAGGAGGAGGAAATCTTCTGCGGTACGACCATCGCACCGGGCAGGCTCGTCTCATCACCGTCTGGCCCGAGGACCAGTACGGTGGGCCTCCTAAGGATGCCAAGTACCGCTTTCACTTCACTTACCCAGTCGTTCTCTCGCCGCACGACCCCGACGTTCTCTACGTCGCTGCCAACAAGATCTTCCGAACCACAAATCAGGGGACCAGTTGGGAGGCGATCAGCCCGGACCTAACACGCAATGACATTAGCAAGATGCAGAACATCACCGGTGGCCCCATCACTACGCTGGGCTTCTCCTCGGCGTATTCGAGCGTCATCTATTCTCTTGCGGAGTCGCCCCACAAGCGCGGCGAGTTGTGGGCCGGCGGCGACGACAGTTTGATCCACTATTCTCCGGATGGCGGCCAGACTTGGAACGACGTGTCGCCAGAAGACCTTCCGGAGTGGACCACCATCAGCATCCTGGAGGTCTCGCCCCACAATCAGGGCACGGTCTATTTTGCCGGGCACCGCTACAAGCTCGCCGATCACCGAACTTACTTTTACAAAACAACGGACTACGGGAAGACGTGGCAAAGAATTACCAACGGGATTCGCGAAAACGACTTCGCACGAGTCATACGCGAGGACCCGGTGCGACCGGGTCTCCTCTATGCGGGCACCGAAACCGGGGTTTACGTCTCCTTTGATGCCGGCGCCTCGTGGCTGCCCTTGCAGCGCAACCTTCCGCCGGTGCCGGTTCATGACATGGTGGTCAAGGAAAACGATCTGGTGACAGCCACCCACGGCCGGTCCTTCTGGATCTTGGACAACCTGACGCCCCTGCGGCAGATCACCTCCCAGGTGACGCAGGCGCCCGTCCACCTATTCGAGGTGCCGCCCACCTATCGTCTGCTGCCCATTGGCACTCCCGTCCTGCGCTTCCGCCCTGGGATTCAATATGGACGGGTCTCTGGCGGCATGGTAGCCTTCAAGGACCATCAGAAGCCGAATGGTGAAATCACCCGGACTTTCCTGGATGCGGGAGAAAATCCACCCGAGGGCGTGATGGTGACGTACTACTTGAAGCAAAAGCCCTCGGACGACCTCACGTTGACCTTTCTGGACGAGAAGGGCCAGACCATCAAGAGCTTCTCCAGCAGCGCCTCTGACGACGGAGCAAAGACGGCGCCAGCCGAGTCGGGAGCCAATCTCTTCGTTTGGGACATGCGGTATCCGAATGCCCGTGAAGTACCGCCGGGCGCGGCTCTCTCTCGCTCCGAGTACCCGACGGCCTTGGCACCCGTGGCGCCTCCCGGAAGCTACAAGGTCCAGCTTGTGGTAGGAGGCAAGACGTATGAGCAGAGGTTTGAGATCCGCAAAGACCCCCGAGTCCCAGCGACCGAGGAAGATCTCATCGCTCAATTCGAGCTGATGATCCAGATTCGCGACAAGCTATCGGAGACCACCGATGCCGTGTACCGGATTCGGGAAGCGCGGGAGCAGATCGAGGAGCGCGAAGGTGCCGCGGGCGGCGAGGTTTCGGAAGCGGCGGCCGAACGGATCAAGGAGCTCTTGGACATCGAAGGGAAACTGACGCGGCTCGTGGGCCCCAACCCCATGGCGCTGCCTCCCAAGGCGCTCCACAACAAGCTGGCCGCTCTCACCGCGGTGGTGTCGAGCACCGACATGGCTCCCACCCGCCAGTCCTACGAAGTGTTCGAGGATCTCTCGGCCCGGGTGGCGGTGCAACTCAAACGGTCGGAGGAAATCGTCGACTCCAACCTGACCGACTTGCTGGGCAGCAAGACGGGTGAGCTGGCCACGGTTCGCTGACATGCCGGGGCTTCGAGCTGAGACACGGGTCACGATGCGAACCTGGTTGATGATTACGACCACGTGCGTTGTTTTGCTGGCCCTTGGCTGGGCCATCTTGCCTCGAACAGACGAAAGTCCTCCACCCAAGCGCCCGAGCGAGGAGCTCGGGCACTCCATTGAAATCGAAGCGACTGGCGGGGCGCGAGCCTCTGGCGCATCACGCGTGGGGTCCCACGGCACCGATATCCACGGGGACGACGACAGCCGGTACGGTGGCGAGTTGATTTACGCCTACGGGGTCGAGCCCCGGACCCTGTTTCCGGGCTTCGAGCTCGCCAGCAACGCTCAGGAGATCTGGTTGAACGTTTGCGAGAACCTCGTGGAAATCAACGAGAAGAATGAAATCGTGCCCTGGCTGGCGAGTAGCTGGGCCTTTTCCAACGACGACAAGGTATGCACGGTCGAGCTTCAAAAAGGAGTCCGTTTCACCGATGGCACTTCCCTGAACGCCGAAGCGGTCAAGTTTGTTTTCGACGAGATCCGGGCTCGCAAGTTCGTGGCCACGTACCTGCTAGAAGGCATCAACGAAATCGAAGCGGTAGACGAGCACACCGTGAGCTTTCGCTTCGACGCCCCGTTGGCGGCCTTTCTCCCAAATCTTGCCTATCGATCCCTGTGTATTTGGAACCACAGGGCTTATTTGGAGCATGGCGCGGAGTGGATGAACACTCACCCCACCGGCACCGGGCCCTTCCTCCTGGACGAGTGGCGGCACGGCGAGTTTATCTGCTTCGTGAGGAATCCGCGCTACTGGAAACCCGGACTCCCGTACCTGGACGGCTTGACCATCGTGATCGTACCGGAGGCCAGCGTGAGAACCATGATGCTGGAGACCGGCGAGGCCGACCGGGCCGTCCAGCTCAGCGATTTCGACCTGCAGTGGTTGGACGCCGACCCGCACATCACCGTTCGTACCGTCCCCAGCACCCGGCAGTACTACGTCGTGCTGAACAACCTCGCCCCGGGACTGAAAGATCCGCTCGTGCGAAGGGCGCTGAACTACGGGGTGGACAAAGTCGGGATGGTGGCCAGCGTGTTCGCCGGTGTTGGAGCATCGCCTCCCCGGGCGCCTATCCTCTCAGAGGGCGTGGTCGGTTTCGTGGACATGACGGAGGGCGAGGAATCCCTCTACCCCTACAGCAAGCAGCGGGCGAGGGCTCTTCTCGAGCAGGCGGGATATTCCGACAAAGACGGAGACGGCGTGGTTGAGGACCGGGACGGTAGCCCTTTGAAACTCAGTCTCATCGCCGCCAAAGGTCGCTCCAAGGGAGACGACCAGATAGCCGAGCTCGTCCACATCATGTTGAGAGACATCGGGGTGGATGTTTCGCTGAGGTTCTGGGAGTGGGCCACCTATGCTTCGATGCTTTCGCTCCCGCCCGAGCGGGCCGAGTATGAGTTAGCACTGCTGTCCTGGGGGATTCCGACGGCCGACGCGGATGAGCCGATGATGCTCCTGTTTTATTCCCGCTCATGGAGGCCGATCGGCTCGAATAGAATGTTCTACGCAAACGAAAGGGTGGACCAGTTGGCCCTCGCCGCCCATCATGCGGTCGATCCGGAGCGCAGAATCGAGCTCGTCGCGGAGTGGGCAAGGTTGATTATCGAGGATGCGCCTGTCATCTTTCTGCCCACCTTGAGCTTGAATCTAGCAACGAAGACCTATGTCCATGGCGATCAGATCTTACCCGTCGAGAACTATCCGACCCGATTCGCGTGGCTGGACAAGAGGGAAATGGCCCGTCAAGGGATCAAGCGATAGAGACATAAGAGCACAGGAAAGGAGTATATCGAGATGGCTTCCTTCGCACAGACGTTTGGCGTACCGGTCGGCGAGAAAACGAAGACCTGGCTGCCGGTTGGATCGGACCCGCTCTCGGAAGTCCGGCTTCCGCTCTGGGTGGCTGCCGGGAAACAAGAGGGACCCTTGGTTGCGGTGACCGGGGGCGTTCACGGGGCCGAGTATGCCGGAATCCTGGGTGCGATCCGGGTGTTTGGGCAACTGGACCCCTCCGAGCTCAAGGGGACGGTGGTCGTGATCCCCGTTTGCAGTCCCGTGGCCTTCTCCAGAATCACCAGGTACGTGTGCCCCATCGACAATCTGAATTTGAACCGGGTCTTTCCCGGAAACAAAGAAGGCTCCTTCACCCAGCGGCTCGCCTCGGTGATCTTCGAGAACGTGGTCTCACGGGCCCAGTATGCCATCGATTTGCACTCCGGAGATTTCTGGGAAAGGCAGCTCTCACACGTCAAGTACTACCTCACCGACAACGATGAGGTGGACCGGGCCTCGAGAATGATGGCACGGGCGTTTACCCAGAGGTTCTTCCACCCGATCCACCCAAAAAAGAGAACCATCGTCGGCGCGCTCTTCATGGAGGCGGCAAAAGCAGGAGTCCCGAGCATCATCTCCGAGGCGGGGAGCGAAGGAAGGCTGAGCCAGCGCGATGTGGAGCTGGACGTGGAGTTCCACAAACGCGGGGTTTTCAATTTTCTCCGCCACATCGGCGTTTTGGCCGATCAAGATCCCGCCAAAGTCTCTGAGTACGAAGAAGTCGTCGAAGAGGTCACGCCGCGGGCCAACCACGGCGGCATTTTCCTTCCAGCGGTCGTCACCGGAGACCGAGTCGAGGAGGGAGGGGCGCTGGGAGAGATCCGAAATATCGATGACGAGGTGTTGGAGGCTGTTCATTCCCCCTTCGCTGGAATTGTGCGCATGCTCTTCACCGTCGGTGTCGTCAACACCGGGGATCCCTTGATGCACATCTGGCAGACGAGACCGGCCTAGAAACCATGCGCGCGCTGAACCTCTTGTTCGGCAGACTGCTGTTCATGATGCCGGCCGGACTGGTCGTCGTCTCTTTCTCGTTTGCCCTGTTTCACCTGGTGCCGGGTGACCCGGCGCTTCTCATCGCCGGGGACAAGGCATCGGAAGAGGTTGTCGAAGCGATTCGGAAAACCTACGGGTTCGATCAACCCCTTCTCGCTCAATTCGAAAGATACCTCTCACGGCTGCTTCGGGGTGATCTCGGAGTGTCCATCTACAACCAAGAGCCGGTCATCGACCTGATCATCCCCCGTTTCGTCAACACCGCCCAGTTGGCGATCCTCGCTATGTCGCTCGCGGCGGTATGGAGTTTGCTGCTTGGATGCCTCGCCGCGATATGGCGCCACCGCATGATGGAAAAGTGTATCAAGACGATATCTCTGCTGGGGGTGTGCACGCCCTTGTTTCTCATAGGGTTGGCCGGCCTATACCTGTTCTCCGTTCGCTTACGCCTCTTGCCGCTCGGCGGGATGAGGAGCTGGCAAGCTTATGTGTTGCCGGTGATGAGCCTGGCGATTTACCAGGCGGCCTTTCTTACCCGCATGACCACCGCCTGCATGTTGGATGCTCTGGACCGGGAATACATTACCACCGCCCGAGCCAGAGGCGTTCCCGAGCTCAGAGTTCTCTTCCAACACGCGCTGCCGAACGCGCTCTTGCCCATCATGACCGTGATGGGATTGCGCTTTGGCTATACGTTGGGAGGGGCGGTCGTCACCGAAGTAGTCTTCACGTGGCCGGGCCTCGGCCGGTTGATGGTCAACTCTATCCTGACCCGAGATCTGCCTCTAACTCAAGGGGCCCTGTTGGTGTTCGCCGCCGCTCTCATCACCACCAACCTCATCGTCGATGTGCTTTACTCGATGGCGGATCCCAGGATAGAGAGTGCGTAAATGCGTGAGGCGGGTCGAGGAGCAGTGATGGGGTGGTGGCGGTTCGGTGGTGACAGGTTTGCCGCGTTTTTTGGCGGTGTTCTCCTCGTCTTTTTCCTCGTGGCGGTGACCGCTCAGTGGATCACGCCTTACGATCCCTACGCCGTCGACCTGAGAAATGCGTTCTCGCCCCCGTCCCTGACGCACCCCTTCGGGACAGACCAGTTCGGAAGGGACGTGGCTTCGCGCACCATACTGGCGACGCGGGTCACCACCCGAATCACTGCGAGCGCACTTTTGATGGCGCTCCCACAGGGGTTCCGCTGGGAATGCTCGCCGGATATGTTGGAGGCAAAGCGGAAGCCCTGGTGATGCGGGCAACGGACATCCTTCTCATCTTTCCGCCCATTCTTCTGGCGATTACCGTCATGGCGGTGACCGGGCCTAGTGAAGATGGCGTCATTGGTGCCCTAGGGCTCTACGCGATGCCTCAGTTCATCAGAATCGCGAGGAGCGCGACGCTGGCAGTGAAGCGGGAGCTCTACGTCGAGGCCTCGGTGGCGCTGGGCGCGAGCAGAATGCGCATCTTGTTGTGGGACGTCTGGCCCAACATATCGGCTCCGCTCAGCGTGCAGGCCACCTTGATGTTTCCGGCACTCGTCCTATCGGCGTCCGCGTTGAGCTTTCTCGGGCTGGGGGTGCAACCGCCCACCCCGGAGTGGGGAGCCATGCTCAATGAGGCCCGGAACTTTCTTCGACACGCCCCCCATCTCGTGCTGGGGCCAGGGACAGCGCTTTTGCTGTTCGTCCTCGCGTCCAACCTCGTTGGCGACAGCATCCAGCAAACCCTCAGCCCGAGAGCGATGAAATAAAAGCGGTAGTTACATTTTTCAGACGCAAAGACAGGATGGAACGTAATCTGTATCTCGTTCGAGGAGCCTCGTGAGCTCTGAGGACACGCTCGGGGTGGCCGTACTGGGGCTCGGCAAGGCGGGAGCTCGCCACGCTCGCGCGGCGATGGAGTGCGCCGCCACGCGGCTCGTTGCCGTTGCCGACAGCTCGCCCACGGCGCGCCGGCCCTTCCAGGAGATCGATGGTGACGTCGTCGAGACGCTGGAGGAGCTTTTGGCTCTCCGCCCCGAGGCGGTGATCATTGCTCTTCCTCACTCGGAGTTGGCGAACGCGGCACGGCGGGCCTGTGCGGCCGGTGTGCACATCCTGCTCGAGAAACCTATGGCAACGAGCCGCCGGGACGCTCGTGAAATAGCTCGGCAGGCGGAGGAGGCTGGCATCCGACTCATGGTGAATTACAACCACCGTTTCCGCGAAGAATATCAACTGGCCAAGCGGCTTCTCGACGAAGGCCGCATCGGACGACCGGGTCTCTTCGTCGATCAGATGCTTTCGGCAAAAGGTCCGCTACCCGACTGGGTATGGCAGCACGAGAAGGCGGGCGGCGGCATGATGACCTACAACGGATCTCATCAGCTCGACCGTATGATGTGGCTGTCGGGAAGCAAGGTGGCGGACGTTCAAGCCCTCACCGCGAGCCTCGGCTATCGCCGTGATCTCGAAGACACGGCGCTGGCCCATCTTCGATTCGAGAACGGAGCCGTGGGCAGCGTGGTGCAGCACAAATCCGTGTCATCGCGAACGCTGGAAGCGTGGGAGACTCTCATCTACGGCAGCGAGGGGGCCATCCGGGTCAGAAGCGGAACCGGTGTCGAGCTCTCAGCGACGGGCGGAAACGAGCTCATTCCGACGCTACCGGGAAACCGCTTCGTCGCCGCGCTCGAGGAGCTCGCGGCAGCCATCCGGGAGGAGCGTTCTCCTCGGCCCGACGGCCGCTCCTCCCTTCACACGCTCGCCTGCCTGAAAGCTCTTTATCAATCCGCACGACAGGGGACCCGCGTCCCGGTGCTAGAATGATGACTCGCATCCAACGGCCCACCGGTTAACATGAGGCTCGAACCAGGCACGACCCTAGGCTCCAACATTATTAATCTGAAGTTCTGCCCAGTAAGCCCTCCCACGCTTCGGTAAAGTACCTTTAGTCGCATGGAGTTACAGCGCTAGAGGTGTGATTTTTGCCTGCAATTAGTAGCCATGTTTTATTGTATTTGTTGTTGTTATATATGCCTATATAGTGTATATAGTAGCCATGCATATCGATATCGTGCCCAACCGCAACTCCAAACCCGCCGTTTTGCTCCGTGAGTCCTATCGGGATGCCAAGAGCAAGAAACCGCGCAAGCGCACACTTGCCAACCTGTCCAAACTGCCGAGCGAGCAGGTCGATGCCATCCGACGCATACTCAAGGGGCAAAAGCTCGTTTCGCTCGAAGACGCCTTCGAAATCGTCGAGAACGGCTCCCGGCACCATGGCCACGTCGACGCGGTGCTCAGTGCCATGAGACAGCTCGGTTTCGAAAAGCTCGTTGGCTCTCGACACTCACCAGAGCGGGATTTGGTCGTGGCCATGGTAGTCGCCCGGATCCTCGAACCGCAGTCGAAGCTGGCGACTAGCCTGTGGTGGCACACAACCACACTGCCCGAAATCCTGGGGGTGAGCGATGCCCGCGAAGACGATCTCTATGCCGCCATGGACTGGGTTCTCAAACGCCAGGAGGTCATCGAAAAAAAACTCGCGGCGCGCCATCTCCAAAACGACGGCCTCGCGCTCTATGACCTAACCTCAAGCTACTTCGAGGGGGTGAGTTGTCCGCTGGCCAGGCTCGGATACAACCGTGACGGCAAGAAAGGCAAGCTGCAGGTCAACTACGGCCTGCTGACCAACGAACGCGGCATCCCCGTGTCGGTATCTGTCTTTGAGGGCAACACGGGCGATCCCAAAACGCTGTTGCCTCAGGTAGAAAATGCGCAAGAGCGGTTCGGCATCGAGCAGTTTGTGATGGTGGGCGACCGCGGAATGATCACCCAGACCCAGATCGACGAGTTACGGGAGATGGACGGTATCGACTGGATTACCGCTCTGCGTCCCGAACCGATTCGCAAGCTCATTAACGATGGGGTGATCCAGATGGGGCTATTCGACAGGCGGAACCTGTTTGAGTTGACGCACCCGGATTTCCCCAACGAGAGGCTGGTCGCTTGCCGCAATCCGGAGCTGGCCGAGAGGCGGCGTCACAAGCGTCGTGCTCTGCTCGAAGCAACCTGCAAGGAGCTGGAGAAGGTTTGTCGGATGGTCGAGCGGCGCCGTTTGCACGGCAAGGAGGACATCCGTGCTACGGTGAAAAAGCTCCTCAACAAGTACAAGGTCGGCAAGTACTATAGGCTCGACATCCGTGACGACGGTTTCGACTTCGAGCTAGACGAGACAACGATGGCTGCCGACGCCTCGCGCCTCGCCAACGGCAACTCTGAGCTCGCCAACAAACGGCTCCAGCGGTGGAAGCGACACATGGGGACGATCGTTAAGCAGTTGGAACGGATTCGCCAACGGATCGGGCGAGGCCAGCTGCATGGTAAAGATAAAATCGGTGTGCGGGTAGGCAAAGTTCTCAACAAGTACAAAGTCGGCAAGCACTTCAAGCTGGACATTCGCGACGACCGCTTTAGCTTCGAAATCGACGACACAAAGGTCACTACGGAAGCTGCCCTTGACGGCATCTACGTGATCCGCACCAGTCTTGCTGAGCAGCGGATGAAAACCGACGACACAGTGCGCAGCTACAAGTTGCTGACCCAGGTCGAGAGGGCGTTTCGTTCCTTCAAGAGCATGGACCTAAAGGTGCGGCCGATTCGTCACCGGCGCGAAAACCGAGTCCGGGCGCACATCTTCTTGTGCATGCTGGCCTACTACGTCCTGTGGCACATGATGGAGGTTTGGCGCCCGCTAGTATTCTCTGACGAGGAGCAGCAGGCGAAGGCCGAGCGTGACCCCGTCGCTCCGGCGCAACGCTCCGACGCAGCCCTGCGCAAGATACACACCAAGAAGCTTGACGATGGGAGACCAGCTTCCAGCTTCCGCACGCTGCTGCGCCTTCTCAGCAACATCGTCCGAAACAAATGTCGGCGACCGGAAGCCGGACCCGACGAGCCCACCTTCGATGTCACGACAACTCCGGACTCGAAACAGCAGAGAGCCTACGACTTGCTCAAAGGTATCACCGTGTAGACAGAAGCCAGCACCATTGATTCCATCTATCTTATTGGATCAACACCGGATCTTGGTTTTTTCAGCAAGGAACTTCAGATTAATGTGCCTCTCCTGCCATTTCAGTGGATCCTCTCGAGGGTGAGACCGCCACAGTTTAGGTAGACGAGACTGATGAGAGCTTCGGCAGAGTGGAGTCCAAAGCTGCGGTGGCTCAGCAGCCGGATTTTGTTGTTCATTCCTTCGAGTCGGCCGTTGCTGAGTCTCCACGTGACCCACGCGATGACGCCATCGAAGTGGCTGCGGATCATCTTCGCCGCGCGTTTGACGGGCTCTATCCTCGAGCTCATAGCGCGCCGCAGCCATCCTCGGAGAAACTTCTTGGCCCATGTCTCGGTTTTGTAGGTGTAGAGGTCCATGAAGTCGTCGCGCAGAAGCATGGCGCGGTAGAGGCGACGATTAGCTCGCACCTGCTCGCGGAGCACCCGTTTGTCTTTCGCGCTGCGGTTGTGTTTGGCCTTGAGAAGGGGAAACTTGGTGTTCTTGAGGTTGCGTCGGGCAGTCCCTTCGGTACGTGTCAACAACTTTGAGACACTCGCGAGCTGCATTTAGTGAGCCTCGATTAGCGTCGGGAGGCTCGTGGCGCCGGTGCGGTCCACATCTGCATCGATCGAGATCTCGTTTCGTGGAGCAGAAAAAGGGGGTACCCCAGGTATGGACGCCGCCGCGAGAGTGGCTTGTGCGGCATTAAGGAGCGTCGTTTTCTCCGTCGGCGGGTTGATCCAAGCCTGAGGAGGCAAAACGGGAGGTTGTGGCGTTCCGCGAACGAAGCGTTCGGGATGAGTCCGATGAGCTTCGAGAAGGATCTGGCGCCGAGCGGTGGTGAGCTGTTCGGCGCGACCATAGTGAACGTCGGCCGGCGTCATGAAGCCGATTCCTGAGTGCCGGTGCTCGTAGTTGTAGTTGTAGTAGTCGAAGAAACCGCCGCAGAACAGCCGGCCGTCTTCGGCGGAACCAAAACGGCTCGGAAACTGAGGACAGTACTTCATCGTCTTGAACTGGGACTCGGAGTAGGGATTGTCGTTCGAGACATAAGGTCTGGAGTGGGTCTTGGTAACTCCGAGGTCAGCCAGGAGCAGAGCCACGGGCTTGCTTCTCATCGAGCTGCCACGGTCCGCGTGAAGGGTGAGCTGGTCGGGTTCAATGTCCTGCTTGCGACAGCTCTCGGCGATGAGGCGTTGCGCGAGCGCCGCACTTTCTCGGTGAGCCAGCATCCAGCCAACCACGTAGCGGGAGAAGATGTCGAGGATGACGTAGAGGTAGTAGTAGGTCCACTTGACGGGGCCACGAAGCTTCGTAATATCCCACGACCAAACCTGGTTGGGCGCTTCGGCCAGCAGCTCCGGCTTCGTGTAGTTCGGATGGCGCCGTTGGTTCCGGCGCTCTCGGACCTCGCCGTGCTCCTCCAAAATCCGATACATCGTGCGAATCGAGCAGAGGTAGGTTCCCTCGTCCAGAAGCGTGGCCCACACCTGGGCGGGCGCCTTGTCGACGAACCGCTCACAGTGCGAGGCCCCGAGGACTTCCTCGCGCTCAGTCTCGTCGAGGGCTCGGTGCGGCCGAGGACGCCGCTTCGGTTCGGGCGTCACCTGGCGCCTGCGATACAGCGTGGAACGAGCCACACCCAGAGCCTCGCAGGCTTCCGTCGTCTGCCCAATCTGCCCCGCCAGCTCCTCGGCCGCCACCATCAGTCGTTCTCGTAGCTGTCGAGTGGATTCAGGGGGACCCCCAGTAATTCGGAGGTTTTTTTTTGGGTCTCCAACATCGTCTCCACCCGAGCCAGGCGACGTTGGAGCCGGGCGTTCTCGCGCTCGAGCTCCTTGACCCGTGGATCCTCGGCCTTTGCCTTCCGGCCTCGCTTTCTCGACGCCAACCCCGCTTTGGCGACCTCGTCACGTTGGCGGCGCCAACTCGATAAATGCGACGAGTACAGGCCCTCTCGACGCAGAAGAGCAGCAACGTCACCGTCACCCTTGCAGGCATCGGCCTCACGCACTATCCGCAGCTTGTACTCCGCGGTAAAGCGTCGACGCTTCGCTTGCTCGCTCACTTCGGGATCCGGGACCCCCGCCGCATCGCGGCCGGCGGGATCTCCAGTCGCCCTACGGGCTCCCTCCGATCCCGCCGAGGTCTCTCTCTCAATCAACATACTCATGCATTGATCCTCCTCCGCCCTCTACACTAATTTCAAGGGGCGAAGTGTCTCAGCGATGTTGGCACAGAGGGCTTTGAGCTCGCGCACCAGCTCGCGCCGGGTCTTATCCACGGCCTCGTTCAGATGCTTGACGATGTGGAAGCGGTCAAAGATCACCCGTGCCTGAGGAGCCTTTTTGCCGACGACAGTTATGTACGGCTCCCACATGTCCATGCTGACCGCTTCGAGCTCCGCGGCTCTTTGTGGTCCGAGCTTGCGGAAAAACCGCAGCAGCGTCTTGGCCTTGCGCTCCTTTCCCGCCCAGACGACCCGGCCGCTGAGATGGTCTATTACCACTGTTAAGTACTTGTGGCGTTTACGGTAGCTGATCTCGTCCATCCCAACTGTCATTTTTCAGAATCATGACCCCACCTTTTTCATAAACATGCCCCCGGGGTCAAAGGCCTACCCGAGAATCAATACCACAACTTCCTCGGATCTGTAACAGATCTCTGTCGTCGCTCCTGTGTACCAACATCCTTGAGACACTTGGGCCTTTGAAAATTAGTGTAGAGGGTGGAGGAGGAACATGCATGAGTACGTTGATAGAGAGAGAGACCTCGGCGGGATCGGAAGGAGCCCGTAGGGCGACTGGAGATCCCGCCGGCCGCGATGCGGCAGGGGTTCCGGCGACAACCCGGATGTCGGCGCCGAGGGGGGTACCGCAGGTATGGGCCGGTCCACGGGAGGCTGTTGTCGGGCGATGGTGGAGCTTGTGTTCGCGCTTCGGTGGTTGGATTCGTAAGATTCACTCCTTTTCAGGTTTGGTGGACATTTTCGAGTTTCGAGGCCAAGAGGTCGGGACGTTGTCCCTTCCTGTAGCTTTCGCCTTCGATCTGGACTTGGTAAGCGTTGTGGGACAAACGGTCAAGAGCGCTCTGGGCAAGAATCGGGTCATCGAACAAAGGAATCCACTCGTCGACGTGTCGATTTGAGGTGAGGATCGTGGACGAACGGCGGTGGCGCTCGATGACGACTTCGTAGATGTCGTTGGACTGTGTGGTATCGAGCCGACGCAGAGCGAAGTCGTCGAGGATGAGCAGGTCGGGGGCGAGAAAGCGTCTGAGCGCCTTTTCGTGAGAGTAGTCGGCACGAGACTGCTTGAGCTCGAGGAACATCTGATCGGCGCGGATGAAGAGCACGTCGTATCCGGCCCGGCAGGCTGCATGGCCGAGAGCGGAAGCGAGGAAGGTTTTGCCGACGCCCACGCTTCCCATGAAGAGAACGTCTTGCTTGGCCTCGATAAAACTGAGCGAGAAGAGGTCGCGAACGCGATGGCGATCGAAGCCCACCGGGGCATCCCAGTCGAAATTCTCGAAGGTTTGCTCCTCGGTGAAGGAGGCGCGTTTGAGACGCTGTTGCAGATTGACTTGGTCGCGTCGGTCCACTTCGTCCTGCAGGATAAGTTCCAGGAGGTCTTCACTCGGTAGTTTTGCCTTTTGAGCGTAGGCGATCCTCTCCGGCAGCGTCGCAAGGATCCCCGAGAGCTTGAGCCTCTTCAGAATCGTTTTCAGTGAGTTTTTGATTTCCATCTGGATTCTCCTTTCGTTTCGGTTCATGAGAGAAACTTTCGTTGGGGCGAAGGAATCTCAAGGGCATCGAGACCAGCTCTCCTGTTTGTGGTGGGTCGTCCGACGGCGCGACGGTATTCTTGAGAATGCGCTCCACCCTTTGGACATTGATGAGATCGAAGCCCAGGGCTCGCTGGCAAGCGGTTTCCACGCGAGCATGGCCGTACTTGTCGGCCAAGCGCATGAGCTTCTGAGCCTGTCGGAGCTTGGCCCATGGAAAGACGCCGCTGAGGAGCAGACTCATGAAACGGCCGATGTTGTTGCCGAGTTTCTTGGCTTGGCGCACCATACGCTCCGGGTCGCGCCTGGCGTAGGCCTCGAGGTCTGGGGGGTAGTCTGTGTAGTCGGTCGCTCTTCCTCCGGCTGGTTTTCTAGGGTGGGTTTTGATGAGCTCGCCTTTGTAGTAGATGCGTACGAGCGCTTTATCGCCTCGTACCGTGACCTGCTTTCCCACGTAGACCGTGGGAACCGAGTACAGGGCCTTGAGGAACTTCACGTGGTGGTCGTCATGAACGGACGGCTCGGCCCACTGAGGCGTATCGAATCGAGGCCCGTTCACGGGCCGAAGGCAAGCAGGCTCGACCTCTTCGAAGACGACGAGAGGGCGTTTTGGGTGGTCCCGTGAATACGCCGGCCCGCGACTTCCAGACACCAACGTCGAGCTTCCCGCTGGACGTGAGCCAGGTCGAGCCACTGCTCACCGTGGAAAAAGCTCTCTCGAACGTACGGCACCCCTCTCTCGACGATCGGCTTGCCCTTCGGTTGGCGTACGACTGCCGGGTCGATGACAAAGCCTCGGAGCTCTGCATACTGCTCCATGGTGCGCTGAAAACTAGGCTCATAGCGGTCCGCCTTCACCACCGCCGTCTTCATGTTGTCGACGACGACCCGCTCAGGCACACCTCCGAAAAACTCCCACGCCTCTTCCAGTCCATCGATGACAACGTCCGGCTTCTGAGAGAAGTTGACGTGAACGTACTGGTGGCGGCTGAAGCCGAGAGTGACGAGCAACGCCCAGACGAGTCGCTTCCGATCCGACTCCGGGTCGAGATCTTGCCGAGTTGACCAAAATCCACTTCGGCGAGCTCACCCGGTGAAACCTCGGCTCGGCGCAGTGTCAGCCTGGACCGTGCCAAACCGAACTGCTCCACCGCGTAGCGATACACCGAGCTGTAAGAAACGTCGACTCCCTCGCGGGTCAATAGCTCATGGACCTTGGTGAGCTTCAGGCCCCTCTCTCCCTCGGGGCCTTCCACCCATTGCTGGATGCGATCATGATGGGCGCGTAGCGCCTTTTCCGATGCAGAAGCCTCGCTCGAACTCGGGCCCGGCTGGCATCGCTGCGCCACCCGCGACGCGAGCTCGTCATCCGGTGGAACCTCCTTCGACCAGCCTAGTTTCTTCGCCTCTCGTATATACGCGCGAATTGTCTTCCGGCCCCGACCGGTGGCTACAGCTATCCTTCGCTGGCTCTCCCCTCGATGGTGCCGTTTCAGAACATCCAGAACTTCCCACATACCGTGCTCCCTGTATGCCAATACGACCTCCTTGTTTCCAAGAAGGCTCGCACAGCCGAGCTCGGCCTCAAAGGGGTGGGGTCATGACTCCGAAAAGTGGGGTCATGTTTCTGAAAAACTCACCCCTTTGCCGGGGTCATGTCTCTGAAAATGGGGTGGGGAATGTTTCTGAAAAACACGCCCTCAAGTGGGGTCATGATCCTGACAAATCACACCAATCACCCGCAATCCATCGAGCTCGCGCCGCTCATCCCGCTGCTCGGCAACCACTCGCTGGATGATCCGTCGCACCGAACGCCACGTCACTCGGAAATAGTTCGCTACGGCGCTGACGTCCGTCCTCTGTGCCAGCCACGCTACCTCTTGTTCGAAGCTTTTGGTAAAGCGGCTTCCCTTGTCGGCCCAAGGCACCTTTTCTCTGACCACTCCACACCGCCGACATACCACTCGTCGGATCGAGTAGCGAAGATAGGTCCGGACTCCGAACAGGTCCAAGTGCCGCCAGTAGCGATTGTAGCGATCTTTGTTCTTGCGGACCTTTCGTCCGCAAATCCCGCACAGAGGCTTCCTCCTCCGTGGTACTACATCCACCACCACTCTGGCTTTGTCCGCCTGGAAGTGGAAACCTCGGACCCACAGGCCTTGCAATCCGATGAGCTTGTTGACTAACGTAGTAACGCGCATCGCGGGAACGCTCTTTTCTCTTTCGGAAAAAAAGATTCTAGCGTTCTCGCCGATGCGCATCTACACATGGCTTACCCTCTCAACCCACGGGCCTCACCAAATGCCACTGCCCCTCAGCGGGAGACGAGGCTGTGGGAAACGCCCCCACGGTTCTGGTCGTTCAGACCTTGCTCACGACTGAGTTCTCTTCGAAGCCTGGAAGGGCGTTTTCCATAGCCTCCACTAATCGAGCCCCCCCCTTCCTTATTCCATATGAATTAATCTTTCTTGTATATATATCAGGAGGGGCCTGTGGGCGCTCGTGGGAAACGCGAAGCGTTTTCCAAGCGATTGTGGAAAACGCCGCTCCACGTTTGTACGTGCTCACAACCTTTCCCTAAATGGGCCGCAAGCCGGTCGCACCGCAGGTCGCCGACGGGAGCACGATCGATCCGCCCGTCTCGGTCCCGATGCCGAAGCCGATGAGGCCGGTGACCGCGCCCACAACGGTGCCGCTCGAGGATCCGTACGTCGATCGATCCAGCTTCCATGGATTGCGCGCCGTGCTCGTGTTGCCACCGGCGAACTCGGCCAGCGACATCTTCGCCATCATGATTGCCCCCGCCTCGCTCAACTTCGCGATCACCATCGCGTCGCGGTCGGGGATCCGATCGATGAAGATACGTGAACCCCAGGTGGTTCGGATGCCCTTGGTATCGAGCAGATCCTTCACTCCGTAGGGGATCCCGTGCAGCGGACCACGGATGCGACCGTTCTGGATTTCGCGCTCGGCCACCCGCGCGGCCTGCAGCGCCTCCTCGCGAGCCAGCGTGATGATCGAGGCGAGCTGGCCGTCGGTGTTGACTGAAGGGTGGGCCGGTAGTCGGAACGGTACGCGATCGATCGCGTCTGCGCGCGCCAGGTAGGCGCGCGTCAGCTCCACCGGCGAGAGCTCCTTCGCGGCAATCAGCCGGGATAATTCGGTGACAGTCAGATAATGGAGCTCGTCGGCCATGAATCAGCCCCTCCTGAAGACGAGCGCCGGCTGAACGTCCTCGGGGATCGGAAACTCGCGTAGCCTCCGAGTCGACCGGATGATCCGGGCAACGGCCGCGCGCAGCTCCTCGAACCACTCCGGGTCGTCGTAGATACCGCGGCTGCCGTGAAGATCGAGCAGCATCCGCACGGCGTCAGTCGCAACCTCGCCGGTCTGTTCCACCTCGGCCTCAGCACGCTCCCAGAGCAGCGGAACACTCGCGGCGCCACCGACCATTGCGCAGAACTGTCTTCTCGTTTGGCTCATTTTCCCGATACCTCCAGATCCGGACGGATCAGCCCATCCGCGGATGTCGGTCCTTCCACTCGGTCGCCTGTTCGTAGGCAAGCGCCACACGCGCCGTGGTGCCTTCGTCGTACAGCCGACCCGTGACGAGGATGGCTTCCGGCATGCCCTCGATAAAGCCTGACTTCAACGTGATGCACGGATGGCCGGTCAGACTCGTCATCCGCACCACCCCGAGGTCGGGCGGCGTGACGATGACGTCGTAGCGCTCGAAGAGGGCGTTCATCTCCCGCATGAAGAACGTCCGCACGCGCTGCGCCCGGATGTACTCGACTGCCGGGATGAAGCGCGACGAGCGCAGAAAGTTTGCGCGATTCCTCGCACCTTTGCCGGCGAGTTGCGCCACGGCGCCGCCCCGCACCAGTTCGTCGAACGAGGCGCCCGCCTCGGCGTTGAGAATCGCGTACAAGGCATCGGCCGGCAGATCCGGCAGAGTCATCGCCTCGAGACGACCACCGCCGATGCGGCGGAACACGTCGAGCGCCGCCTCGAGCACTGCTCGCCGGGCCGGCCACTCAGTCCGCGCCGCCGCGCTCGCGCCCACGCGCGGCTCTTCGAACATCCGGGCGACATAGCCGACGCGAAGCCCCTCGAGCGGCGCCTCGGGGTCCCATAGCATCGGCACGTCGGCCAACGTCTCGTCGCGACCGTCGGGCCCCGCGATCGCCTCGAGCACCAGCATGCAGTCCTCGACGCTGCGGCAAATCGGTCCGACCCGGTCGAGCGTCCACCGTAGCGCCATGACGCCGTGCCGACTGACGCGGCCGTAGCTGGGCTGCAAGCCGACCGCACCGCAGACCGCCGCCGGCTGCACGATCGAGCCGCCCGTCGCCGTGCCGATCGTGAACGCCACCAGACCGCCCGCCGCCGAAGCCGCCGGCCCGGCCGACGAACCGCCCGCACCACGCGTCGGGTCCCACGGGTTCATCGTCCGGCCCCCAAACCACAAGTTGCCGCGCGCCAGCTCGCCCGTCGACAGCTTCGCCACCAGAACCGCGCCCGCTGCCCGAAGACGTTCCACCACCGTCGCGTCGGTGTCGATCACCTGATGCTCGTACGGCTTCGCTCCCCACGTCGTCCGAATTCCCCGCGTCGCCAACAGATCCTTCACACCCCAAGGCATCCCGTGCAGCGGGCCACGATACCGACCGGCCGCAATCTCACGGTCCGCCTCCGCCGCCTGCGCCAGACCCAGCTCCTCCGTCAGCGTCACCACCGCCTCCAGCCGCTGCCCGTGCGTCTTCAGACGGTTCAGATACATCCGCGTCAGCTCCGTCGATGACACCTGCCGCGACCGCACCAGCGACGCCAACACCGTCACCGACTCGAACGCCAGCGCCTCGATCGACTCGCCAATCACCGCTACCCGAGGCGCGGCCCTCGCCGACGGGCGCACCGCGTCATCCGTCCGCCGCGCACGAGCCTCCGCCACACTCGCCGGCACCGCCGGCCGGAAGCTGAACGCGGGCTCGGTGTCCGCCGGCACCGCCACCCGCCGTAGAGCCTCGTAGTGCTCCCGGTTCACGTTCACCAGGCCCAGCATCAGCTCCTCTTCCGCCTCGGTGAACGCGAGGCCCGCCAGTTCCTCCGCGCAGTTCAACGTAGCTCGCGAGATCTCCCCTGGCTTGGCGGTCGGCGTCTGCCGGGCCACCAGCGGCGCGCCCATCCCCGCCGCCACCGCGGCTGGCACGCTGCGCAAAAAAGTGCGACGGGTCGCTCGATGCGACCGACGCCCCTTGGGAGCCGGGCTCTTTCCATCACTCATTTCCCCACCTTATCATCATCATCGGCGCGCGCGCTTCACTGCAGATCGATGACCGCCACCGTCTGCTCCAGCAGGCACAACTTAAAAGACGAGCGGATCCTCGGGATCCCCCCCACCACCGTCGCCCGGCCCCCGCGGTGGGGGCCTAGCGAGCGCCAATCCAGGGCTGCCAGGAAGCTCGGATCCACTCTCGGGTAGTCGCTCGTGCGGGCTGCGCCGCCGTCGTCCGAGGATCGCACAGCCTCTTGGGCAGAAAGGGGGGCGGTTCGACAGCATCACGAAGAAGGCTATGCTCAGGGTACGAAGCACCCACCAGCGCGTTTGCATAGTTCTTAATGTCATCATTTCCCTTCCTCCTGATCATTCAGCCGGAGCGCCCTTACCACGCTCGCACCGCCGCCATGCTCGACGAATGCGGTTGTTACTGGGCGGCGAGACATTTGCCTAGGCGAATCTACGGGGGCGGGCGCGTGACGACCGATTGCGCGATGGTCGCCAGGAACGGCTCCAGGAACTTATAGTTGACCGTCCCATCTCCCCAGCCGGTCCCTGAGCGCGCCACCACAATGTCGAGACTGGGGATGACGATGATCAAGGTCTCAGTGTCGCGCCCCATCATGCCACCCCAGGCCCAGAATGCGTCTGTTGGCACCTCGGCGATGGCGCCATCCGAATTGTTCCACCACAACAGCCCGTAATGCATCGACGCCCCCGGATTGGTGCGCTCCCGCTGCAGCGGCAGCCCTTTCACGCTCGGCGGCGGCGTCCGCACCGCGTCCACAAAGCTCTTGGGCAGGATCCGCTTCCCCTCCCACTCGCCACCGCGCAAGTACAGGTAGCCGATCCGCGCCTGTGCATCAACGCTGGCGCGGATGCCAGACGCGAGCTCGCGCCGCTTTATCCCCTCGATGAGGTCCGGTCGGTACTCACTGTCGCGCCAGGTCAAGTCCGCCTCGGTGATCCCTAGCGGCGTGAAGACCCGTTCGAAGAGCAGCGTCTTGAGGTCCTGCCGGTATTCCAGAGTGAGACACTCGCCCAGCCAGGTGGCTCCCGCATTCGAATAGGACCATTTGGTGCCAGGCTCGAAGAGAAGCGGGCCGTAACGGTGCCCGTGATCGAAGCCGGCGGTCATCGTCGCCAGATGAAGGATGGTGATCTTGTCCAGCCATCCGCTCTCGCTGTTGCTCGGCGGTGGGAGGCCGAGGGCGGGGTGAAACGACTTCGCCCCGTCGGTCAGGCTCATGCGGCCGTCGAGGATTGCAAGCCCCAGCGCCGTGACGGCGACCCCCTTCGTTGCCGACTTGATCTGGTACAGTTGTGTCGAACTCCCCCAAGACAAGACCAGTTTCCCGCCGCGCGTAATCATCCCCGATCCGCCCCTGTGCGGATCCTCACGCCCGAACAGCGCGTAGTCGCGCGCCTGCAGGAGCTGTGTGCGATCCATGCCCATCTCTTCGGGCGTGGCTCTCACCCACGAGAAGCGCACAGCCTCTCCGCGGACCGAAGGGGTGATGGAGCACAGCAGCCCGATGCCAGTCAACCCTACGATGCTCGCGCGGATCAGGCGGACAGATGGAGACAGGAGCCTACACAGCCTGAGGACATTCCGGCGCGTGCGTTTCATCGATCCCCCCCCGTGATTCAAGACATTTGCGGACGTCGGTCCTTCCATTCGGTCGCTTGTTCGTAGGCGCGCGCGACGTGCGCCACGGTGCCTTCGTCGTAGAGCCCGCCGGCAACCAGAATGGCTTCCGGCAGGCCGTCGACGAAGCCGGCCTTCAACGTGATGCACGGGTGGCCGCTCAGATTTGTCATCCGCACAAGTCCAAGATCGTACGGTATGAGGACGGCGTCGTAGCGCGCGAAGAGGGCGTTCATCTCCCGGATGAGCAGCGTCCGCACGCGCTGCGCCCGGATGTAGTCGACCGCCGGAATGAAGTGCGACGCGCGGAGATAGCTTGCCTGGCTTCTGGCGCCCTGTCCGGCAAGCTGCACCGCAGCGCCGCTCCGCACCAGTTCGTCGAACGAGGCGCCGCCCTCCGCCAGCAGGATGGGGAACATCGCTTGCGCCGACAGGTCGGGCAGGACCACCGGTTCGAGGCGACCGCCGCCGATGTGGCGAAACACATCGAGAGCCGCCTCGAGCACTGCCTTGCGGGCCTGCCGCGTCCGGCCGGCATCGCTGCGTCTGCCCGGCGGCTCCTCAAACGCCTGAGCGACGTACCCAATGCGGAGGCGATCGAGTGGCGCCTCGGGGTTCCATACGACCGGCACATCGGCGACCGTCTCGTCGCGACCATCGGGCCCCGCGATCGCCTCGAGCACCAGCATGCAGTCCTCGACGCTGCGGCAAATCGGTCCTGCCTTGTCGAGCGTCCACGCCAATGTCATGACGCCGTGCCGACTGACGCGGCCGTAGCTGGGCTGCAAGCCGACCGCACCGCAGACCGCCGCCGGCTGCACGATCGAGCCGCCCGTCGCCGTGCCGATCGTGAACGCCACCAGACCGCCCGCCGCCGAAGCCGCCGGCCCGGCCGACGAACCGCCCGCACCACGCGTCGGGTCCCACGGGTTCATCGTCCGGCCCCCAAACCACAAGTTGCCGCGCGCCAGCTCGCCCGTCGACAGCTTCGCCACCAGAACCGCGCCCGCTGCCCGAAGACGTTCCACCACCGTCGCGTCGGTGTCGATCACCTGATGCTCGTACGGCTTCGCTCCCCACGTCGTCCGAATTCCCCGCGTCGCCAACAGATCCTTCACACCCCAAGGCATCCCGTGCAGCGGGCCACGATACCGACCGGCCGCAATCTCACGGTCCGCCTCCGCCGCCTGCGCCAGACCCAGCTCCTCCGTCAGCGTCACCACCGCCTCCAGCCGCTGCCCGTGCGTCTTCAGACGGTTCAGATACATCCGCGTCAGCTCCGTCGATGACACCTGCCGCGACCGCACCAGCGACGCCAACACCGTCACCGACTCGAACGCCAGCGCCTCGATCGACTCGCCAATCACCGCTACCCGAGGCGCGGCCCTCGCCGACGGGCGCACCGCGTCATCCGTCCGCCGCGCACGAGCCTCCGCCACACTCGCCGGCACCGCCGGCCGGAAGCTGAACGCGGGCTCGGTGTCCGCCGGCACCGCCACCCGCCGTAGAGCCTCGTAGTGCTCCCGGTTCACGTTCACCAGGCCTAGCATCAGCTCCTCTTCCGCCTCGGTGAACGCGAGGCCCGCCCCCGCCAGTTCCTCCGCGCAGTTCAACGTAGCTCGCGAGATCTCCCCTGGCTTGGCGGTCGGCGTCTGCCGGGCCACCAGCGGCGCGCCCATCCCCGCCGCCACCGCGGCTGGCACGCTGCACAAAAAAGTGCGACGGGTTGCTCGATGCGACCGACGCCCCTTGGGCAACGGGCTCTTTTGATCAGTCATTTCCTCACCATACGAGCGGCCGCTGACAAGGGCCGCATTATCGGTGTGCGACCGACTACGCAACCAGCTTGTTGTTCAGCCCATTGGGGGGGCAACATCATCGGATTCCGGGTGCGTGACGACAGATTGCGCGATGGGCGCAAGGAATGGCTCGGTGATCCCCAGCGGCGTGAAGACCCGTTCGAAGAGCTGGGTCTCGAGGTCCTGCCGGTAATTAAAGAAATCAAACTGTCCTCTCTATCGTAACCCGTCCTTCCGATTAACACTATAACACCGGCCCCAACGCCCCAAACCGGTTGGAAAGAAGCCAGCGCCGTGAATCCCGTCGTGGTGCAGGGGCCGCCAAAGTGATTCCGCCCGATCAGGTGGGCGATGGAGCGTTCCCCTATCTTTTTAAGAACGTCATCGGAGGGTGGGTCAGCGTCTTCATCCTGCTGGCCGTCACGGCTTCCGTTCATTCGACCACGGACGGATTGCTGCATGTGGTCGGTCTGTACTTTGCGGTCGACGTATACAAGTCCGCCAGGAACGAGGCGAGCGAAGCGCAACTGCTTCGCGTCAGCCGGCGGGCGACACTTGTTTTCGGGGTGACGGTCACGCTGATCGCGGCTTACGTCTCCTTGAACCCGGTTCCGCTGATCAGCTTGATCGGCGCTATCGCGTGGGGCGGCATGGCGTCGACGTTGTTCGCGCCACTGTTCTTCGGACTGTTCTGGCCGCGGGCCACGCGTGCCGGCGCGATCGCGAGCACGGTCGGTGGATTGACGTTTGCGGCAGGCGCTTTCTATCTGAAGCAGTTGGGTGTGTTTGCATTTCACGAGATCTATCCGGGAATTATCGCTTCTTTCGTGTTGATGGTTGCAGTCTCCTTGGGCACGCGGCCGAACACGGAGCAAACCATCAACCGGTTCTTCGCGACGAGCGTAGGAACCGACTAGGAGTCCACAAACGCCGGTAAACGGGCTTCGCATTCGACTTTCTTGCTGTAGTTTACTGTAGTTGGCCATCGCCTGGCTCGTGACTCGGCAGGACTCGGCCCAATGCAGGCGCAGTCGGGTCTGAACGCTGCTCGGTGGCGCATCGAGCGCGATGTCTTGGCGCCGGTGAGCGACGGGTTGAGCTTAGCGGCCGACATGCCGGAGGAAAACTTGCGCCTGCGATAAGGACAAGGAGTCTGCCATGAAGATGATGAAGGGGAAGCTGATTCCTCTCGGGCTGTGTTGGCTGCTCGCATCAGCGTGCTCGGAACCAAGCGCTCCGAACGGTGGCCAAAGCGCGACGCCAGACTATCCTGAGGTCGCGCCGAGCTTCCTCAGGGCTCTGGAGTGGCGTTCGATCGGCCCTTACCGGGGGGGGCGCGTCTCCGCCGTCGCAGGCGACCCGCGCAACCCGTTGGTCTTCTACTTCGGGGCAAGCGGAGGCGGCGTCTTCAAGACGATCGACGGTGGCACGTATTGGGAGCCGGTCTCGGATGGATTCTTCAAGACCGGTCCGGTCGGCGCCATCGCGGTGGCCGACTCGGATCCCAACGTCATCTACGCCGGCGGGGGCGACACGTGCATGCGGCCGGATATGGCCTCTGGTGATGGCGTCTACAAGTCCACCGACGCCGGGAAGACGTGGGTCCATCTGGGTCTCGAAGAGACCCGCCACATCGGCCGTATCCGGATTCACCCCCAGAATCCCAACCTCGTCTACGTCGCGGCGTTCGGGCATGCGTTCGGCCCCAATGCGGAGCGCGGTGTGTATCGGTCGAAAGACGGTGGCAAAACGTGGGAGCTCGTACTGTTCAAGAGCGAGCGGGCGGGCGCCATCGACCTATCCATGGACCCCACCAACCCGCGTGTGCTCTACGCGGCGATCTATCAGTTTGTGCGCAAGCCGTGGGATGAAGTGAGCGGCGGGCCGGACAGCGGCCTCTACAAGACGAGCGACGGCGGGGACACCTGGACCGACCTCAGCGATCGACCGGGGCTGCCGAAGGGCATCAAGGGCCGAATCGGCGTGGCGATGTCGCCTGCGAGATCGAGTCGAGTGTGGGCCGTGATCGAGGCCGAGGATGGGGCGTTGTTTCGATCCGATGACAGCGGGGCGACCTGGCAACGGATTAGTGAACAGCGAGACCTCCGCCGCAGCCCTTCTTCGTACATGCACGTCTACCCCCACCCGAAGGATCCGGAGACCCTCTACATATTGTCGTATCAGGCCTGGAAGTCCACCGATGGCGGGAAGACCTTCACGACGTGGCCGACGACGCACGGCGACCATCATGACATGTGGATCGATCCCCGCAACCCCGACGACCGCATGATCCAGGGTAACGATGGCGGGGCCACCGTCACGCTCAACGGGGGAGTGACGTGGACCCCGCAATATTCGCAGCCGACATCCGCCTTCTATCGCATCGCGGTTGACGACCAGTTCCCCTATCGCGTGTACGGCACTCAGCAGGACAACTCAGCCATCAGCACGCCCAGCCGGACGAATGACGCAGCTATCCCGTTTGGAGCCAGCTACCCGGTGGGCGGGTCGGAGAGTGGGCACATCGCGCCCAAGCCCGATGATCCCAACATTGTGATCGCCGGAGCCATCGGAAGTGGGGCGGGTGGAGTCGGCATACTTAAGAAGTACAACCACCGCACTGGACTAGGTGGTGGCCGAGTCATCAACGTCTGGCCGGAGGATACGTACAGCTCGCACAGCGTCAAGGACCAGAAGTACCGCTTCAATTGGACCTATCCGATCCTTTTCTCGCCGCATGATCCCGATGTGCTCTACGTGGCGGGGAACGTGGTCTTTCGGTCGACGGACCTGGGGCAGAGCTGGGACATCATCAGTCCCGACCTCACGAAAAATGACACGAGCGTGATGGTGCCGGTCAGCGGCGGGCCTATCAGTTCTTTGGGGTTCGGGCAAACCTTCACCAGCGTTATCATGTCGCTCGCCGAGTCGCCTCTGAGAGCCGGTGAGTTATGGGCCGGCTCGGACGACGGTCTTGTTCAGCTGTCCCGGGACGGCGGCAAGACCTGGACGATCATCTCGCCGACGGAGTGGCCCGGATGGCTCCGAATCAACACCATCGATCTCTCGCGTCACGACCCCGCAACCGCCTACCTGGCAGCGAATCGTTACCTCATGGACGATCAGCGTCCGTATCTCTACAAGACCACCGACTACGGCGAGACATGGCAGGAGATCACCAACGGGATCGGCGAAAACGACTTTGCGCGAGCGATCCGCGAAGACCCAGTCCGCCCAGGTCTGCTCTATGCCGGGACCGAAAGGGGTGTGTACGTGTCCTTCGATGCCGGGTCATCCTGGCAGTCGCTGCAGCTCAATCTGCCGGCGGCCCCCGTTCACGATCTCCTCGTGAAAGACAACGACGTGGTGATTGGCACCCACGGGCGCTCCTTCTGGATCCTGGACGACGTGGCGCCGCTTCGCCAGATCACGACCGAGGTGACACGGTCCTCGGTGCACCTGTTCAGCGTCACACCTACGTACCGACTCATAGGCCGCCGCTCCTCCGGAGTTAGAGCAGGGAAAGCTCTTCGCGTATACGGCTACGGACGGGCCGCTGGTGATGCCGTGGCTTTCCGGGAGATCGAGGGTCCGAATGGCGAGATCCAACGTTACAACTTGAACGCCGGACAGAACCTCCCGGATGGGGTTGTGGTGACCTACTACCTGAAGGAGAGGCCAGCGGGGGAGGTCACGCTGACCTTCAAGGACCAGAATGGCGACGTGATCAAGCGCTTCTCGACCACTGAGGACCCGCGGGTGCCTGCGGAGGCGGGGACGAACCGCTTCGTGTGGGACATGCGCTACCCCAACGCGCGCCAACTTTCCCCGGGTGCGGCGCTTTCCTCCATGGAGTGGCCGCGCGCGGCCGCGCCGGTCGCGGCCCCTGGCAAGTACTTCGTGCAGCTTGAGGTAACAGGCCGGACACGAGAGGAAGCCTTTGAGATCCGGAAGGACCCGCGGGTCCCGGAGAGCGAGGCAGATCTCACCGCCCAGTTCACCCTGTGGATGCAGGTTCGCGACAGGCTCTCGGAGACCGCGGACACCGTCCACCGGCTTCGAGGAGTGCGGAAACAGGTGGAGGAGCGCGAACGGCGCGCGGGCCAGGCAGGCGTCAAAGACGCAGCCGAGCGCATCAAGGCAAGACTGGTGACGATTGAGGCGGGCCTGACGCGAGTCGTCGGACGAAATCCTATGCACCTTCCTCCCAAGGGACTGCACCAGAAGCTTACGACCTTGACGAATGTCATCGGCAGCGCCGACGGCGCACCGACCCGCTGGACGTATACCGTGATCGAAGAACTGTCAGCCCGGCTGGCGGAGTACGTCAAGCAGCTGAACGCCCTCGTTGATTCAGACCTAACGGCTTTTCTCAAGTAGACGCAGACGTCGGTGCGGAGAAGGCACTAACGCGCGAGGACCCGGCATGCCGGCGCGCCGGGTCGACGCCTTGCAGCCGGAAGCGGGCCTGTCACTCCACCCGCCTACGCCGCACAAGCTTGAATTATCTGCCTCTCCTGCCATTTCAGTGGATCCTCTCGAGGGTGAGACCGCCACAGTTTAGGTAGACGAGACTGATGAGAGCTTCGGCAGAGTGGAGTTCAAAGCTGCGGTGGCTCAGCAGCCGGATTTTGTTGTTCATTCCTTCGAGTCGGCCGTTGCTGAGTCTCCACATGACCCACGCGATGACGCCATCGAAGTGGCTGCGGGTCATCTTCGCCGCGCGTTTGACGGGCTCTATCCTCGAGCTCATAGCGCGCCGCAGCCATCCTCGGAGAAACTTCTTGGCCCATGTCTCGGTTTTGTAGGTGTAGAGGTCCATGAAGTCGTCGCGCAGAAGCATGGCGCGGTAGAGGCGACGATTAGCTCGCACCTGCTCGCGGAGCACCCGTTTGTCTTTCGCGCTGCGGTTGTGTTTGGCCTTGAGAAGGGGAAACTTGGTGTTCTTGAGGTTGCGTCGGGCAGTCCCTTTGAGCTCGCGCACCAGCTCGCGCCGGGTCTTATCCACGGCCTCGTTCAGATGCTTGACGATGTGGAAGCGGTCAAAGATCACCCGTGCCTGAGGAGCCTTTTTGCCGACGACAGTTATGTACGGCTCCCACATGTCCATGCTGACCGCTTCGAGCTCCGCGGCTCTTTGTGGTCCGAGCTTGCGGAAAAACCGCAGCAGCGTCTTGGCCTTGCGCTCCTTTCCCGCCCAGATGACCCGGCCGCTGAGATGGTCTATTACCACTGTTAGCCCTAATCGCAAAAAAAAGAGAGCAAAGTAGCGCGAAAGTATTGACAAAGGAGCCTCTGGGTTTATGTTTGGAGCGTTGCTTCCAAACAAAACACCAAACGACCAGAGGCCCCTATAGTGCGCTTGAAACTATCTCGATTTCGCCGGAACTTCAACAAGGATCTTCCGATCGAGTTCACAGAGCAGAACCTGAGCTC
Source organism: Candidatus Marinacidobacterales bacterium (assembly GCA_965197495.1). Taxonomy (GTDB): domain Bacteria; phylum Acidobacteriota; class Vicinamibacteria; order Marinacidobacterales; family SMYC01; genus SMYC01. Next base: position 4,507,905 of record OZ240210.1, on the reverse strand, counting down.
GTTTGGTGGACTGGAACTGTTTTCACGATATTTGCGCCGCGTTGAGCTAAGCCGCCGGGTAGGAAAGGCGTGCAGAGGAAAAGGCATTCGGTCGGACTACGGGGGCGTCCGACTGGTTCTGGTGTTGGTTGGGATGCTGCTCGTGGGAGCTCGTCGTCTAGAGCACCTGCAGTATGTCTGTGATGACCCGATGCTGCTTCGCTTCTGTGGGTTGAGAAGACTACCGAGCCGTCCGACGATCGTGAATTGGCTGAAGCAATTCACGGGAGAGCGGCTCAAGGGCCTATCGGAGTTGAACGGTGTATTGGTCCACGAGCAGGTCGAGCGATTGGGTCTGAACCGTCTGACGGTAGATATGGACGGCACCGTGGTTCAGGCAGGCAATCAGGTTGGATGGGCGTTTCGAGGATTCAATCCTCATCGCAAGAAGAATAAAAGTTACTACCCTTTGTTCGCTCACCTGGCTCAGACGGGCCAGATTCTCAAATCCAGAAATCGTCCTGGCAACGTTCACGACTCCAAGGGTGCCGATGCGTTTCTACGGGAACTGATAGGCGAGCTACGGGGCCAGTTCGGTCGGTCCCGAAAGCTGGAATTCCGCACGGACGCCGCGTTTTTCAACGAAAAGATTCTCAAGAGGCTAGAGCGCTCCCGAAGCGAGTTCGCGATCAAGGCTCCGTTCTGGCCGTGGCTCGGCCTAAAGGAGGTCGTCGCTGGGCGCAAGCGATGGCACCGCGTGAGTGACGAAATCGACGGCTTCTCCATCAAACACTTCATCGAGCCCTGGAATATCACCGTCCGGATCGCGATCTATCGGAAGCGAGTTCGACATCGAACGGCGAAGAACTTCCAGCTCGACCTGTTTTCTCCAGACGACGGCTACTTCGAGTACTCAGCCGTCGCCACCAACAAATCGCTCACCGTCCAACGCCTTTGGTACTTCGCTGCTGGGCGAGGCGGCCAAGAGAAAACCTTCGCCGAATTGCGCAGCCAGTTCGCTCTCGACGTCGTGCCCACTAAAAACTATGCCGCCAATAGCGCCTGGCAACAGTTGAACGTGCTCGCACACAACCTGTGTCGCAGCTTTCAGCTCGACACCATCGCTGAAACGAAAGGCATCTCTCGAAAGCGTACATGCACCCATCTGCTGCACACCATCCGCACCATCCGCTTCCGCATCATCAACAAAGCCGGCCGCCTCGTTCACGTTAGTGGTCGAAACGCGCTCCGAATGGCCACAAACTCCTCCACTCAGACACTCTTTGAAAGAATCGAACTCGCGCTAGCGTCATGAATTATTGTTCGATTAGGGTTAAGTACTTGTGGCGTTTGCGGTAGCTGATCTCGTCCATCCCAATCACCCGCAATCCATCGAGCTCGCGCCGCTCATCCCGCTGCTCGGCAACCACTCGCTGGATGATCCGTCGCACCGAACGCCACGTCACTCGGAAATAGTTCGCTACGGCGCTGACGTCCGTCCTCTGTGCCAGCCACGCTACCTCTTGTTCGAAGTTTTTGGTAAAGCGGCTTCCCTTGTCGGCCCAAGGCACCTTTTCTCTGACCACTCCACACCGCCGACATACCACTCGTCGGATCGAGTAGCGAAGATAGGTCCGGACTCCGAACAGGTCCAAGTGCCGCCAGTAGCGATTGTAGCGATCTTTGTTCTTGCGGACCTTTCGTCCGCAAATCCCGCACAGAGGCTTCCTCCTCCGTGGTACTACATCCACCACCACTCTGGCTTTGTCCGCCTGGAAGTGGAAACCTCGGACCCACAGGCCTTGCAATCCGATGAGCTTGTTGACTAACGTAGTAACGCGCATCGCGGGAACGCTCTTTTCTCTTTCGGAAAAAAAGATTCTAGCGTTCTCGCCGATGCGCATCTACACATGGCTTACCCTCTCAACCCACGGCCTCACCAAATGCCACTGCCCCTCAGCGGGAGACGAGGCTGTGGGAAACGCCCCCACGGTTCTGGTCGTTCAGACCTTGCTCACGACTGAGTTCTCTTCGAAGCCTGGAAGGGCGTTTTCCATAGCCTCCACTAATCGAGCCCCCCCCTTCCTTATTCCATATGAATTAATGTCCCACTCGGGGATGGTTGAAATCCCTCGCCTTTAGGCGAAGCCTTTAGGAGGCTTGGGGTACGATCCCGAGGTGAAAGGATATCGTAAATCATCGCACACGACGTACCAGTTAAACTATCACTTCGTATTTATCACGAAGTACCGCAAGCCGGCCTTGAGAGGGGATGTAGCGGTTCGTCTCCGGGATCTCATCCGGGAGATCTGTGCTCGGAACCAGATAGAAATACTGAAGGGTCATGTGCGGCCTGAGCACGTGCACCTGTTGCTGAGCGTGCCGCCGAATTTGTCGCCGAGTCGAGTGATGCAGTTGATCAAGGGTAAGACGTCGAATCGTCTGATGCGCGACTTACGGACGATGCGGAAGGAGTTCTGGGGTCGGCACCTACGGGCACGGGGTTACTTCGTGGTGACAACGGGCAACGTGACGGATGAGGTGATAGCGAAGTATATAGAGTTGCAGGGTGCCGTGCCCCAAGACGACGATTCTTTCAAGGTCAGTGAGTAGTGAAACGAGGCAAGGACAAGCCGACTTTAGTCGGCGACGTGAACCCATCGCCTTTAGGCGATGGAGCGCACGCGCTCAGTCTTTCTTGTATATATATCAGGAGGGGCCTGTGGGCGCTCGTGGGAAACGCGAAGCGTTTTCCAAGCGATTGTGGAAAACGCCGCTCCACGTTTGTACGTGCTCACAACCTTTCCCTAAACGCCTTTCTCGCCCGGAGTTTCCGGCGTTTTCCACAATCGCGGCAGCGTCCATAGGCCATGCCCTCCAACACAAATCAGATCCCCCGAAACGACAGGAGAACCAATTATCTTATCCTTTTCCGCGGCTGAGCTCCCGGCTCACTCTTTGGCCAGGTCCTCGTACAAGCGACGGGCCTCCCGCCAAATCGCGAGGACCTCCCGCTTTTGCTCCGGGTTGTCAAAGCAGACGTTGATGAGGCGCGACGACGAACCCAATTCCTGCTGGCAAGGGCCTCGAGGGGCCCTCCATCGCCCGGTATTTCCGCGGCTCGCCTCAAGTGCACATATGGATCCACGGGGGCGAGCGATCCTTCTGTGATCCTGAACGCTAGGTAGACGACGGGAAGTGCAACCCCGGCGCATGAGAGCTCAGTGATTGAACCTCCCCTGCCTCTCCTGGAATTTCTTTTCTTCGTTATCGCCTTCACGCGCTATCTGGAATCTAAATCCTCCCTGCTGAAGAAAATCACTTCCGCCGTTATGTGCACCTTGACGGGAATCGTTCTCGCGAACCTGGGCGTGATCCCGTATCAATCGCCGATGTATCAGAGCGTGTTCGACATCGCCATCCCCAAAGGTCCGCTACCCGACTGGGTATGGCAGCACGAGAAGGCGGGCGGCGGCATGATGACCTACAACGGATCTCATCAGCTCGACCGTATGATGTGGCTGTCGGGAAGCAAGGTGGCGGACGTTCAAGCCCTCACCGCGAGCCTCGGCTATCGCCGTGATCTCGAAGACACGGCGCTGGCCCATCTTCGATTCGAGAACGGAGCCGTGGGCAGCGTGGTGCAGCACAAATCCGTGTCATCGCGAACGCTGGAAGCGTGGGAGACTCTCATCTACGGCAGCGAGGGGGCCATCCGGGTCAGAAGCGGAACCGGTGTCGAGCTCTCAGCGACGGGCGGAAACGAGCTCATTCCGACGCTACCGGGAAACCGCTTCGTCGCCGCGCTCGAGGAGCTCGCGGCAGCCATCCGGGAGGAGCGTTCTCCTCGGCCCGACGGCCGCTCCTCCCTTCACACGCTCGCCTGCCTGAAAGCTCTTTATCAATCCGCACGACAGGGGACCCGCGTCCCGGTGCTAGAATGATGACTCGCATCCAACGGCCCACCGGTTAACATGAGGCTCGAACCAGGCACGACCCTAGGCTCCAACATCATTAATGTTATGGCAGTCGAGCGGCAGGTTCTCTGTAGGATTTTCACCCCACAGGAACGCCGAGAAGCACTTAATATCGAGTACATGTAAGTTGCAAAGAGATGTTTCCATTTTGTCTGCTGGTGGATGTCCGTGCGTGAAAGTGCGATTCACAGACATGGTCTCAACCGAGAGTGCCGGGGTGGACGTGCTAGTGAACGATGTCGCTGTGCTTTACCTGGCGTCCATCGAAGAGATGTCGATCGCCGAATGCTTCCCGACGAGCCGGCACACTGCGCCTCGAAGTTCGGCCTGGACTCATGCGCTTGCCCGAGCTGAGCGAGCTGAACCTGAGCGTGAATACGGTCACGCCTGGCAGTCGGATAAAGTCCACCGCGATGACGGATAGGGACTTTGCAGCGCTTCCCCCAGGGAAAACGCAGAATGGACTGATTCGGAGGAGCTCACGCCCGCCTTGTTTCCTTGCTGCCCTGCGTGCAGGAGTGAGCGGGTTACGGTTCGACCTCTACCGGCTAGCGGAAGTACTAACGGAAGAAGGATTCGATCTGACACCAGAGCGCGTGAAGGAGCTGGCGGAATGAAGGGAAACGATGGAATGGCCTTGGCGGATCGGTTGCTCTGGCTTGGCGACGCTCCGGCAGTGAATCGGGTTGAAGCGACGGGAGAAATCCCTGCGGACCTCCTCAAGGCGGTAGAAGAAGCGCTGTTGGCCGGAGAGACGCATTATACGGTTCGCGCGGGTCTTCCCGAGCTTCGCCGTCGTCTGGCGCAAAGGTTAACTCAAGAAGGCGGGCCGTCCTACGACTCGGTGGACAATGTCCTGATCACAACCGGCGAGTCCGAGGCGCTTTTCGTGGCCCTGCTTGGACTGGCGCCCGGCCCGGGAGAGATTCTCGTCGCCTCGTCCCGACGTTGCGCTCACGAAGCCCTCTTCCACCTGATGGGATTGCGAGCCAAGTCAGCCGCGGAGATCACACGGCCAGCGCGAGAAACACGACTGATCTATCGTGAATGGAGCTCGAACCAGGACACCCAGGCGGCTCTGATTCGGCTCGCCGTCGAGCACGGCCTTCCCGATATTCTCAACCTCGAAGATGCTCTCGGTTGCGGTGATCTTGCCGGTCGCACGCGGGGCGAGGGAGAGGCCGGCGATTGGTTCCCTCGGTTCTCGCACGACCGTACGATCGTGGTCGGGAATCTGGGCTCCCTTCCCGGGATGTCGAGCTTCCGGGTCGGTTATCTCATGGGGCCTGAGCGTCTGGTCGCCCGAATCCGTGTCTGGAAACAGGCGTTTTCCATTTGCAGTCCTGCGCCGTCGCAGCGGGCTGCGTTGATCGCTCTCGCGGGAGACGAAGAGTAGAGAGAAGAGTAGAGACCATGGAGAATCCGGTCGCTTCGCCCGGTGAACGAGCAACCCAGAGTCGCTACAGCCTCATGCAGATGTCAGCCACGCTGAGCGATGTGATCGCGCTCGGTATCGGCGACCCCGATCTCGATACAGCGCCTCACATCATCCGAGACGCCATGCGGGAGATAGCGAAGCATAAATCGTCCTTAGATCCACGCGGTCTAAAACCCCTCCGCGCGGCGGTGGCGGCGCGCTACCAGAAGGACAAAGGCATCGTTTTCGATCCTGAAGCGGAGATTCTCATCACGAATGGAGCCCAGGAGGGGCTGTTCCTGACCGTGCTGGCGCTCGTCAACCCCGGTGACGCCGTGCTCGTGCCCGACCCGAGGTACTCCTCCTACGACCAGGCCGTCGAGGCCGCCGGAGGCCGGATCGTGATCGTGCCGACGGACCGGCAGCACGATTTCGAGCTCGAATCCAAAGAGCTTCGCGCCCGCGCAGGATCCGCAAAGCTCCTCATCTTCCCGAACCCCAGCAATCCCACCGGCGCCCTGGTCCCGCGGGAAGGTGTTCTCGAAATTGCGGAGGTAGCGCGCGAGACGGGACTTGTCGTCGTCTCGGACGAGGTTTACGAAGGACAGATCTACGACGGTGCCGCGTTCCTGTCGGTTGTTCAATGTGAAGGTATGCGTGAACGGGCCGTGACGCTCTCCGCTTTTTCGAAAACCTATGCGATGACCGGCTTCCGCGTCGGGTACCTCATTGGCCCACCCGCGTTCGTCGATGGCATAGCGCGTCTGAAGGAGGTTATTTCCGGGCCCTGTCCGCTTTTCTCGCAATGCGCCGGGCTAGCGGCTCTCACCGGGCCTCAGGATGTCACCCGAGAGAGTCTCCGTACCCTCGCGGGACGTCGCAAGGTCATGATGCAGGGACTGGATGCGATGAACATTCCCTACAGCCGCCCCGGCGGAGCGTTCTTCGTCTGGGCTGACATATCGCGTTACGGTCTTCCCGCCGACGAATTTTGCCGGCGCCTTCTCCTCGAAACCCGGGTGCTTCTGTTTCCGGGCAACGCGTTTGGAGCTCAATGGCAGGGCTACGTTCGTATCTCCCTAGTCCAACCCGAAGAGCGAGTGACCGAAGCCCTCGTGAGAATTCGGCATTTCATTGAATCCCTGTCAGTTGGTGCTGCGGAAAAAACGGAACCTCGTGAGCGTCAGCGCAAAGCGCCTCAGTGATCTGGTTCGTAAGTTCACGGCGGAGCGGCTCAAGATGACCTGCCGCGGCCTTCCGGGAGAAGCGCCGAGGTCTGCTGGAAATATTGCCAGCTGCTTCAGAGATACGGCAGAGAGGAGTGGCTTATGAGATCCGAGACGACAACCAGGCGACTTCTGGCTGTGGGATTAGCGGTTGGAACGCTGGCCCTGGGGATCGCCAGTCTTGGGGCCAGCCAGCAAGAGGCACGGACCTCAGGGGAGTACCCGCAGGTGGGTGCCGACTTCCTGACCGCGCTGGAGCGTGAGATCGGCCCGCATCGAGGGGGCCGGGCGCCGGCGGTCGTCGGCGATCTCGTCTTCTATTTCGGGGCGAGTCACGGCGGCGTTTGGAAGAACCGTGGTGCCCTGGTGGGGCAACACCCGAACCGATTTCTTGGCCGACGAGCCATCTCATCCCATGACCCCGGACGCCGACCCCCGCTACAACATCGATCCCACCATGCCGAACTGGAAGGTCATGCGTGAGCTCGGACTGACCACCTATCTCATCACACCGGGAAATACCCCTGGAAAAAGGGAAGGTTGCCGACATTGTGATCCTGAATGGGCACCCTCTGGAGTATCGGCGCTTCCGAAGTCGGCGTCTTTACCTACGTCGATGCTGCCGATGTGGGCCTCCATGTCGAACATCTCGGCGGCGTTGAGCGTCAGCATCTTCAGAGCATCCTGCTCGGGCACGCCGTTGCGGAAGGCCCAGGCGGCGTTGAGGGCCGGCTCACCGCCCAGACGCCCCGTCGGCATCCCTCGTCGAGAGCCGCCGGGCCCGAAGAACGAGACCTTCACTCCGATGGCATCGGTAAAGAAGAAGCGAGCGGCCAACGAGGAACCTGTTGGGCCCCAGTGTGGTAGTGCTCATCCCGAAGGACGGGGTACGATAGAGAGGTCTGCAATTACCTGAATGTAGTCGAAAAGGGGAATCCAAATTGAATCGTGAAGCAATCCAACGTTACATCGATCATCATCAAGATGAGCACATCTCTCATATCCAGCAATGGGTACGACAGAAAAGCGTTAGTTGGGACAATCTGGGAATGCGCGAATGCGCTGAATTGGTCGCCAAATCCTACCGGAATCTGGGTTGTCAGGAAGTAGAAGTCATCGAAGGACAGTACCACCCGGGTGTGTGGGCTTATTACGATGCGGGGGCGCCTCTGACGGTCCATAGCTATTGCATGTTCGACACCCGAACCGTCCAAGCGGGTGACTGGCACTATGATCCCTGGGGAGCTGAGCTGGTTTCGGTGGGACCTTACCCCAAGGTCCTGGTGGGTCGGGGGGCGATGGGGGCAAAGGGGCCCTATGCGGCCTGGCTCAATGTCCTGGCTGCCATCATTGCAGTCGAAGGTACGCTACCGGTCAATATCATGTTTCTGGCAGAAGGTGAAGAGATCATGGGTAGCCCTAGCTACTACGATTTTGTGGAGCGTTACCATGATCGTCTAAAGCAGGTGCAAGCCAGCTTCTGCCCGGCCAGCACTCAGGATGCCAGCGGAACGGTCTCCCTCGGTCTGGGGTTGAAAGGCATGGTCGTTGTCGAGCTCACCGCCAGCGGCTCCAGTTGGGGTCGGGGCCCGGTCAACACCTTGCACAGTATGGCGGCTTCTCTGGTAGATTGCCCGCCTTTTCGTCTGGCCCAGGCCCTGGCTACCCTGACCGACCAACACGGGCGGGGTTGCAAGGTCGAAGGGTTGGAGAAGCTTTGGACCTATCGCAAGCCTTTGACCGCCGAGGAGCAGGAGCTACTGGAAAGGCTGGCCGCTCGTTTTGCCGGCCGGGATTGGCGGGATGCGCTTCCCTTGGGTGGTGCCAATAATGTCCCTCTGCCGACAGGGGGCACTGAGGGAATGGATCCCTTGATCAATTTCCTGTACGGACCCACCTTAAATATCGCCGGCCTACGGAGCGGCTTTCTGGGGCCGGAGACGACCACGATCCCATACATCATCCCTGATCGAGCCACGGCGACGCTCGACATGCGGCTGGTGGTGGATATGTCTCCTGAGGAGATCATCGGCTGTCTACGACGCCACTTGGACAAACAAGGTTACTCAGACATCGAGTTGAAAGTGTTTGCTGCCTTCAGCCATTCTCAAACGTCGGTCTCTGAGCCGGCCGTCCAATCGACGCTCAAAACCCTACAGGATTGGCGGGTGCAAAGTGTGATCTGGCCGATTCAAGCCGGCGGTGGCCCCTGGACGGTCGTTCCGAATACATATGGGGTGCCCTGTATTCGAGGTGGGGTCATCGGGGGCGGAGGGCGCGGAAACATTGACGAGTACATGGTCATTGAAGGAGATGGTAAAATCGCCGGACTGGCCGACGCGGAAAAGTACATGGTAGATATGTTGGATAACTATGTCCAGGCAACGAGCGACCAGAGCTAATAGGAGGTGAATCATGCGCTTTAGAATCGGTTCGACTGCGGCAACCATATTGTTTACGCTCGCGGCGGTTTCCATCTGGTCGGAGGGGAAGGCCAACGCAGGGGCACAGGACTCGACACTCCCGAAACTCACCGATAATAAGGATTATAGACATTCATGGATCGATGTTGACGGCGTGAGAACGCACTACATCGAGGCTGGAGAGGGAGACCCATTTGTCCTGGTGCATGGAGCACTCGCTTGGTCATCCAGCGAGGTCAATCACGGTGAAGTCATCGGCCCTCTTGGCAAACACTTCCACGCCATCGCGCCGGACATCATAGGCTGGGGCTATACCACGCCCCGAGGACCTCAGGACTACACCGGCCAAGCTCAGGGAGATTTCCTCATCCGTTTCATCGACGCCCTTGACGTCGGACCGGTCTTCCTGACCGGAAACTCCCACGGAGGATTCCTGACGCAGTACGTTGCCCACGAACGCCCGGACCTAGTCAAGAAGCTGGTCATAACAAACAGTTTGAACGGGACGAGCTCCAACCGGCCCCCAATGCGTGAGGGCGGAAGACGACCATTACAAAACCAGACGGTGGAGCAGATTCGAACGATGTTGGAACGGTACTATAAACATAAAGATCTTGTCACCGCGGAGAGGGTCAAGCTCGTTCACGACATCTACCAGAGAAATTACGAGTACTCGGAAAAGAGAAGCCGAGCGGTTTTTCCCTCTGTGGAACGCTACAATGACAACCTTAGCTACAAGGGGAAGCATATATCGGAGTGGGGCGGAGATCTCAAGATTCCCGTGCTGCTGATGTGGAGCGAGCCTGGCTCGAGGGTCGAGTGGGGCCTGACTCACTTCTTCAGAGTCCCCGGTGCTGAGATGCACATCCTTCCCTGGTCCGGGCACCATCTCTTCACCGATCAGAGCGCGAGATGGGTTCAGGTAGTGACGGAGTGGCTGCAGAACGAACCCCCCCGCCCCCCGAGCCCGTGAGTGAAGTTCAAGTCGCCAACCGCAGCCCGTACTCCGAATAGATAATGGGGGTCCCAGGCGAGTACGGCCTGGACCCCCGGCGACGAACCGCTGCCGGGCCAGGGCGTCCCGAGTGCGCTACCGGCTTTCGTCCCCCACGATCTCGAAGGCGATGTCTTCGGTGACGACCTCGTTCTTGACGTGATCCGTCACCCGTAGCTGAACGCTGTATTTACCGGGTTCAAAGCTCGAAAGCGGAACGTCCATGACTCCGATGGCAACCACGGAAGATGCCGGGACTGGAGAATTTTTCGTCTGGCCTCGTCTGGCTCCGTCCTGGGAGAAGACGAACTGCATCGTGAGGTTGGGATCGGCGCCGTCGGGGATACCATACCCGTAAACGTTGAAGACGGCCCTGATCGCATCTGTTTTCGCAAAGCTCGTGCCCTGTTTAGGAATGAAATGGTACTCGCCAACAAGGAAGGCTTTTCCGATTTGCGGGACCAAATCGTCCGTCTTTTCGCCGTCAGTGAAGAGCACCGTCGTCGAAAGCTTGAGCTCATCCTGGGTGAAGTCGGGTACCGAGAGTGGAAAGATCTGGGTCCCGTATGTCTCGGTGCCGACATCACGAATTCCGAAGTAGACGGTGTAGTCACCCGGTCGGAGCTGGATGGGAAGCTCCACGGTCACCGGACCCTGTTGTGACTGGGCCAGGGTTACCGGCTCTTCGGTCTGGCTGATGGGGAAGCCGTCTGCATCCTCGATGCTGTAGAAGATCTCTACCGCGGCTTCATTGTCGTTCCAGGTAAGCGGGGTTCCATCGACGGAAAGCAAGATCGCGATATAGGTGTCGCCCCTATTGGACTGGAAGAAGGCAAAGTCAGGTTCGAAGCGGATGTCCTCGGTAGCCATCCGGGTGTCGCGGAACTCCTGGAGAATCAGCTTGGCCGGGCTGTTGGGATCTGCCCTGCCCTCCAGCTTCATCAAACGTCCGTCCGCATTGAGCTCATAGTTGATAGAGGGGTTCCTGATGAAGCGTGTTTTGGAGCGTTCCAGGGCCTCTTCCAGCTCGTCGGATTGGATGATCTGGAAACCGAGGTTTTGCTGGGAGCGGAAGCGAACGGTGAGACCGTTCGGGATCCCGAGCGCTTCATTTGGAGTGTAAACCCAGGTCTGCATCTGCGCTCGGTTTCCACTATCGCCGCGTCCACCACCGGTACCAACTCCAGGGCCACCCCCGCCACTGGGACGGCGATCCGGGTCTTCGCGGCCGCCACTACCATCCCCCGCCCGATTTCTATCACCGCGGCCGCGCCCCCCACTTTGCTCACGCTCGGTCGGATCTCCCAGAAGCAAGAAGACCTTGCCCATGTCGGTGGCTGCTCCCTTGCGACCACGCACCTCGAAGTTCTTGTTAACAAACGAAACTCTCTGTTCGTACGCTTGCTGGGCCTCGTTTGCCGGAGTCATGGGGTTGTGATCCCGCCGCGCCCAGAAGAGCTCTTTAAAAAGCTTGCGGTCATCCTTGGAGATGTCCTTGAACATGGCGGCTTCATGCTGGGTGATGATGGCGGCGACTTCTTCTTCCAGCCACCGTTTGTCCTTCTTGCTCAGCTTGTCCGCAGCTTGAAGAGTCGAAACCGTGGTGGCGCCGAAAAAGGCAAACAAAACCACGAGCCCGATACCCCGTGAAGTGTACAAAAACATAGTCTACCTCCTTGACAGGAGATCCTGAATCATTGGGTTACCGGCGACGTCGGGGGACGGGCGGGCTTATTCTTTAGCCAGTTGGTCGCGACCTGGACCCATCTCTCGCTCTGATCGGTGAAGAGATGGTGCCCGGACCAGGGGAAAAGGTGCATTTCGGCACCGGGAACCTTGAAGAAGTGAGACAGGCCCCACTCAATCCTCGAGCCAGGCTCGCTCCACAGGAGCAGCACGGGAATCTTGAGATCTCCGGCCCACTCCGATATATGCTTCCCCTTGTAGCTCAGGTTCTCATTGGAGGCTTCCACCGAGTAAGAAGCCGATTTGCCTCTCTTGTCGGCGTATTCGTAGTTTCTCACGTAATTATCGTAAACAAGTTTGACCCTCTCCTCCGTTACGAGGTCTTTGTGTTTATAGTATCGTTCCAACATTGTTCTAATCTGCTCCACCGTCTGGCTTTGATATTGGTGGCCTCCAGGCGCATAGATAAACCCCCTGCCTGGAGGGATGGGATGCGTCCCGTTTAAACTGTTTGTTATGATCAACCTCCTGACCAGGTCGGGCCGTTCGTGGGCAACGTACTGCGTCAGGAATCCGCCATGGGAGTTTCCGGTCAAGAAGACCGGTCCGACGTCAAGCGCGTCGATGAAACGTATGAGGAGAGTTGCTTGAGCCTGGCCGGAGTAGTCCTCGGGTCCTCGGGGCGTCGTCTGGCCGAAGCCTACAATGTCCACTGCGATGGCGTGGAAGGACTTGCCCAGGGGGCCGACGACCTCGCCGTAATTGGCCTCGGCGGATGACCAAGCGAGTGCTCCGTGCACCAGGACAAATGGGTCTCCCTCTCCGGCCTCGATGTAATGCGTTTTCACCCCGTCGACATCGATCCGCGAATGTCGATAATCTTTGTTATCAGTGAGCCCCGGTCGTGTCGAGTCCTGCGTTCGGGCGTCGGCCGTCGGTTCCTGCCACATGGAGACCGCCACAACCGCCAGTATTATGGTTACCGCAACCAATCCGATAATAAAACGCACGTTTCACCTCCTCCTCTGAAGCCTCGAGATAGCGGAATTACAGGGTGGGCCGTTGCCACCGTTGCCGGGGCACCAACTGTCCGCTGCCAGCCTTGCCCGTTACCTTGCCGTCCTCGTAGACCACCTCGCCACGGCGGATCGTTATGCGTGGCCAGCCAGTCACCTCCCAGCCGGCGTAAACCGAGAATCCGGAACGCGAGAGCATGTCCTCATCGCGAATCGTGCGGGTCTCGTTCGGATCCCAGAGCGCAAGATCCGCATCGGAGCCGACCGCGACCGTCCCCTTGCGGGGGTAGAGCCCGAACAACTTCGCTGGGTTCGTTGCCGTCACCGCGACGAACCGCTCGAGCGTGATGCGTTTCGTCCGGACGCCCTCCGAGTACAGCATCGGCAGGTACTCCTGCAGGTTGGGCATGCCCCCACGGAAATTGCCCTGGCCCACTGTCTGGGACGGATCGAGCTTTTCCTCCCGTGTGTACGCAACGTGATCCGTGCCGACCACATGAACGCTACCCTTCGCGATCCCCTCCCAGAGAGCATCCTGGTCGCGCTGCGGGCGTATGGGCGGCACGCCGAGATAGAGCGCGGCGTCGGGCTGTTGGTACACGTCCGCAGTGAAGTGCAGATAAACAGGACGGGTTTCGACGTAGACAGGCAGGCCGCGACTCTGGGCCTCCTCAGCCACGCGCAACGCCCGCTCTGCCGCGAGGTGGACGATGTACATCGGCGCCCCGGTCGCCTCGCTCATTGCCACGGCACGGCGGGCCGCTATCTCTTCCGACACTGCCGGCCGACTCTCGATCAGGTTGCCGATCGAGCCTCGCCCCTCGGCAATCAAATGCTTGGCTCTCGTATCGTTGATCGGGCCATCTTCGCAGTGCACCATGGTCAAGACGCCAGCCGCGGCCGCATTGGCAAGCCCCATCTGATAGCCGAAAGGATTCGTGGTGAACGCTCCACGATGGAGGCGGACCTTGACGCTGGGCTGACCCTGGTCCACTAACGCCTGCATTCCCTCGCGGCTTTCCGCCTCCGGGTCGAGGATGATCGGGTGGATGAAGATGTCGGCGATGGCTTGAGCGCGGACGAGCTCGGCCGCCCGCTCCACCACGGCGGTCAGGTCTTCACCCGGCCTCGCAGGCACCTGGTTCGAGATCGTGGTGACTCCGCCCGCGAGCGCCGCGGCCGAGCCGCTCGTATAGTCGTCGTTGCCACCGAGATGGGTATGAGGATCGATGCCGCCGGGAAGGACGAGCAACCCGGTGGCGTCGATCTCTCGGGCGCCGGGCCCCGCGACCAGGTTGCGGCCGATCTCGGCAATCGTTCCGTCCCGGATTCGCAGGTCCCCCTCGGTCCGTCCATCCGCGTTCACGATGACGCCGTTACGGATGATTAGCTCCGTGGGTTGTTGCGCCGCCACGGCGGTAGGAACGGCAATCACCATCAACAAGGTGATCAGGCGGATACCCACGCTCAACCATCCGGGCGACGCTAACCCCGTGACGCGAACCCCATGACATCTAACCGGAGCCTCAAACGGTTGAACCCTATTCTCTTGAACCATAATCTCCCTCGCTCTCGGTTCCAAGCTTACTCCGCAAGCACCGCCCGCGCCATATTCCAGCACCTCGTCGGTGGGTCAGCCTTGGGTCCAGAAGGTCGGAACGACACCGCACGACCGCGCGCAAAATCCAAGCCCGGAGCCGACGGGCGGTCCTCGAAAATCGCAGGATCGCGCGCGTCTGGCTCCAAACCCGTGCTCTCCGGTGTCAAGCAGAGTCAGGATGTGGTGGCAAACGCCAATACGAACGAAACGGGTTGGCGCCGTCGTGCTTCCACACCACGGCGCCAACCGCCAATTCGCTCTGAACGGCCTCCTAGAACCGGTAGTTGAACTGCAATTGCAGACCGCGAGGTTCGTTTCGGTTCAGCTGTGTCCTATAGTTCGGATTAAAAATCTGGGTGCCTCCGCGGTAGTTCCACTGCCAGTAGACATCCGAGTTGAACATGTTGAAGATGCTGGCCGTCACCTCGAACTCCTGGGTGTCAGCAAATCGGAAAGCCTTCGCGAATGTCATACTGAAAATCCTGATCACATCTCCTTGAATCTGAACACTGCGGTTGTCAGCTATGATGCGACTCGTCGTCGACAGCGGGTTCGTCTGAAACCCACCTTCCACCGGCACCCTGGCGGGGCCAAATCGGGTCACGTCCGGGTCATTCCTGTCGAGTCTTTCTATTTCGTACCCCAGAAAGGGACCCGCTTGATCGCGCAAGTTGGCAGACACTCGGAGCCCACCGGGAGCAAGCCACAATCCGGAGAGTCGGATGGCGTATTTCCTCCACGAGGGGCCGTAGCTGGAGGCAAACTGCGAATAGCTGTTGTGGTCGTAGCTCCCTCGCGGCTGAACGAGCTGGCCCTGGTTGGGCCCCCAGAACTTGTCCGGCTCGATAAACCCCGCCGGATCGGTGGGGTTCCAGGTGCCGTCCGAGTTATATTGCTGCCACTGACGGTGGATGCCGGCGAGGAACTGAAAGTTGTTGGCTAAGTTCTTGGTGATGGTGAGCTCGATTGATTTGTATTCCAGGTTGTTCCAGTCAGCGTTTTGAAGCTGACGCAAAACGCCTCGCGCCGGGTCGATCCTCCCAAAGCCAATAAACGGTTGGCCCGGCCCGTCCGGGTAGATGCCGTTGACGTCCACCCGCCCGTATCGGTCCCTGACAACGCGGTTGACATGGGCAATGTCGATGGCGATTTGCCCCGGAAACTGCTTGCGGAATCCCACAATAAACTCGTCGGTAAACGGCTGGTGCAGATCCGGATGAAACTCGAAGCCTCCGAAAGCCGCGTCCACGACCGGCGAGAGAATCTGGGTCTCGAAGACGCCGTCCAGGTCATTGTCGTAACGATCTATCTGGGACGGCGAGGACCGGGCGGGTCTGTCGCCGGTGGCATAGTCGCGTCCGTTGACCGCGTCGTGAATACGCCCCCAGCTAGCCCGCAACACGTTTCGTGCATCCCCGGTCACCAGGTAGGAAAAGCCCACCCGAGGGCCGACGGAGATGGCATTCATCCGCTCGACGTCAAAGAGGGAATCGTACCGCCGGACGGTGTCCGCCCGTATGCCGATGTTCACTGAGAGTCGTTCGGTAGGTTTCCAGTTATCCTGGACGTAGAAGCCGTAGTCGTGGTCCCGCGCCCCGAGCGTTGAGATCTCCAGAGGGTTTACGAGTCTTTGGTGGAAGGGAACGCTCTCTGCGAGCAGATCCTGAAGCTGAGTTTCTGGGAAGCCCGGGGTCGTGACGAGCCGCTCCTCGAAGATGAAGCCGTCATTCAAATAGTTCGTGACACGGTTTCGGTGGAGACGCGGAGCAAGAAAGACCCCGGTCGCAAACTCATGAGAGCCGCCCCAGTCCTCCACGAAACGCGTCACGTCCCCCCGAAAGATGAGCATGGACGACGGTGAGAAGTCGATGTTCTGTCTGTTGCCCCCTTGCCCGACGTCACCCGTCCCCCGGATAATCCCGCCCGAGATGAACGAGTCGGCGTGAAACTCCAACGCCGGCCCGGCGCCCGGCAGCAAGTCTCTCGTGGACTGGTCGTTTCCGCTCTTGTTGTTGTACGTTACGACGAACTGCGTCGTGGTGTCGGTGCCCCATAGTGACGTCAGCTTTGCTCCGAACATGCTGCCACCGACCGAAGTGATGAGGGTTTTCTCGTAGAATTCCGCCCGGTTGTTATCCACGTGGGTCCGGTCGTACTGCCAGTATCCGTTGAGCTGGTGGTTCGGATTGAGCGACGCCGTGACTTTGAAGAAGGGCTGGTGGTTTTTCGTTGAGTTGGTGTACGTATCCCAACCGGGAATGAGGGCCCTGAAGTTCGTCGCCTGCACGTCGTTGAAGCCGATCTCTCCCTGCAGGTCTGCACGGCGATAAGCGCCGAAGAACCAAACCTTGTCCTTTTTAATCGGCCCCCCAACTGAGGCATCCGCCTGATAGATCCTCGTCCTCTTCGGAAGGGCTGGGTCACCCTCCGGTATGTTGTTGCCATAGAACCCGTAGGGTTGGTAGGTATAACCGGCCGATCCGCTGAAGTTATTGCCTCCGCTCTTGGTGATAATGTTGATCTGAGCGCCGGTGCCCATGGGTTCCTTCGCTTCAACTCCAACCAGCTTCACACTGATGTCTTCGATTACGTCCGTGCTCATGGTGATACGGTGTAGCGAAGCGTCGTTGTAGTTTGTGGCCATGTTGCCTTCGATCATCGCCACGTGCGAGTAATTGCTCGAGCCGTGGCCCCAGTAGAGCAACCGCCCGCTGTTGTCGTCGATGGGCCGCTGGAGCATTCCCGTCGACATCTCCAGGAAGTCGCTCCAGTTTCTACGAGCTTGGACGGGCATGTCCCGCTGGAATTCCCCATCGATGTTGAGGGCGAAAGTGGTCTTGGTAACCTCGAGCATGGGAGTCTCGCCGGTCACCGTCACCGTCTCCTCCACCCCGGCCAGCCCAAGATCGAAATCGACCCTGAAGTTTGCCGAGGCTCGCAACAGAATAGCCTCCCGAGTATAAGTCTGGAATCCGGCCAGCTCCACGGCGAGGGTGTAAGTTCCCGGCGGGAGAGCGGCGACACGGTAGTAGCCGTTCGCATCAGTAACCGTGGTGCGGGCGGCCATGATGGCAGGGCTGGTTGCGGTGATGGCTACGCCCGGCAGGACGCCGCCAGAATTGTCTTTGACATAACCAGACAGGCTGCTGTCACCGGTTTGCCCAAAGACGCCTGCGGACGCACATAGCACCAACGCAAGAACAATTGGCATGACTCTACTCATTTCAGCATCTCCTCCTCGTTCTCAGGTGAACAGCTGCTCAGCTTTATGGCTGGCCCCTGCACACCTCCTTCCTCGACAATGGTAAGTCTATGCCGGTGGGCAAGTCCAATTGGTTCTACTTCTGACCCTATAAGCCAGAGGCCAATGGTGTATGGTCCACCCCCTGCCGCTTTTAGCTTGTATGCAAATTGCCGATACGACCAGGTCGTGGAGACTTTGCATTCTCCCTTCGATGAGATTGTGCGCATGCTCTTCACTGTCGGTGTCGCCAACACCGGGGACCGCTTGCACCTCTGGCAGACGCGAACCGCCTCCGCTTGAGCCCGACCGCCGATGCGCGTGCTGAAGCTCCTGCTCGGCAGGTCGCTGTTTGCTGCCGGCTGCTGCGATGATCGGACAAACAGCACAGTTTTGCTTATAGCCTTAGAAGCGCAATCAATTGGACTCGCCAGTCGGAGCCGAATTAGCGTAGGTGCGGGTAAGAGTGAGGATGGAGGATTCGAAATGAAAACCAGGCCAGTCCAGGTTGCGCTTCTCTCATTGGCCTTGCCCCTGGGATCGACCGCGGTCGTTGCGCAGTCCCTCCCCACGGTTATCAAAGCCAAGAAGATCTATACGGTGACGAGCGGAACGATCGAGAACGGTCAGATTCTCATCGAGGGAGGGAAGATCCAGCAGGTGGGAACCAAGGTCGATGCCCCGGCGGGGGCTCGCGAATTCAGCGCCGAGGTGGTCATACCTGGTATGATCGACGCTCACTCCCACATGGCCCTCGACCGGAGCTTCGGAGGGAATCGACCGCCCGGGCCCGTGACGGCAGAGTGGAAAGCGGTGGATCACTTCGATCCCACCGATCCGATGATCCCCATCGCGCTGTCCGGGGGCGTCACCAGCATGATCACCCGCTCGGGCAGCGGGATTATCAGCAGCGGCCAGGCGGTAGCGGTGAAGCTGAAGGGCGATCCGTCCAAGGACATGATTCTCAAGCCGTATGTGGATTTGAAAATGGCCATCCGTCCCTTGATCCGGCTACGGCCCGATCGGACCCCCGCCACCGTCATGGGCTGGTACGCCACCGCCAGCGAGTACTTCCGGCGGGCAAAAGCGTACTTGAAGGATTGGGAGGACTACGAAGCAGGCAAGCGGGATAAACCGGAAGTGAACGAGAGACTGGAAGCTTTCGCTGCGGTTCTGCGAGGCGACGTGATGGTTCACCTCCATTCTCATTATCCCGGCGAAGTGATGATGGGGATGCACCTGGCCCGGGAGTACGGCTTCATCGACCGGCTGGCTCTCAGTCACGTCCAGGACGTCTTCCCCATTGCAGACATCCTCGCCAAGACCAAGATCATCCCGGTGATCGGTCCGGGGTTCATCGTTCGATTCTACGGCGACCGCGTTTCCCACAACGTCGTCAAGGAGTTGATGGAAGCCGGGGTCGCGGCGAGCATTCAAACCGACAAAGGCGCCGAGCAGGCGAAGTGTTTCCGGGAGTACGGCTCCTTCCTCATCCGCCATGGGCTTACGGAGGAGCACGCGCTCGAGGCTCTGACCATCAACGGCGCCAAGGCCATGATGCTCGATGAGCGCATCGGCAGCATCGAGGTGGGCAAGGATGCCGACCTGGTTCTCATGAACGGTCCACCCTTCGACCTCCATGCCGAGAGGATCGAAAAAGTTTTCGTGGACGGCGTCCTGGAGTTCGAGCGCACGGAATGGAGGCAAACGACGGCCCGAACCAAGGTGGGACCGTTCCGGCCGGTCAAGGGCCGATTGCAGGCGGACCAGAAGACCTTCGCCCTGACCAACGCCCACATCTTTACCGTGAGTCAGGGAAACATTCCCAACGGAAGGATTCTCGTCGAGGATGGCAAGATCACCGACGTGGGCGCCGGCGGCAGCGCGCCTCGGGGCGTCCCGTCATTGGACCTCGGCGGACGGATCGTTTTGCCAGGCTTTGTCAGTCCCCGTGCCTTTCCCAACGATTGGATGGGAGATCTGAAGTGGCAGATTCAAAACGATGAAAATATCGAGCCCATCGTGCCCGAGATGGACGCCCGCTTTGCGTTCGATCCCTGGTTCCCGTCTTTCGAGGTCATCCGCCAGGTCGGCATTACGGCCCAGAATATCACGCCCGGGATTCTCAACCTGATCGGTGGAAGGGGCGTGGTGATCAAGACGGCGGGGATGAACGTGGAAAAGATGGTGAGGATGTCACCGAGCTCGGTGGTGTTTTCTGCCGTGCCCAGCTCGATCCGCTACTGGGCGAAGGACTCTCAGGTCGCAGTGACCTTGGAGACGGCGGTTCACATGATCCGGAACACCCTGGACGCGGCAAAGCAATATCTCGAGCAGGTTGAGCCGGGAGCCTACAATCAGCGATTCGAGGCGCTCCGTCCGTTACTGGAAGGAGACGTTCCGGCCATTTTTCAAGCCAATACGGTAGAGGAGATCCGGACCGCCATGAAGATCTCTGAAGACTACAACCTGCATCTCATTATTGCCGGCGGAGTGGAAGCGTACAAAATCGCAGGCGATCTGGCGCGATCTGGTGTCAGCGTGATTCTGGGAAACTCAGGAGGGGTTAACGGCTCCTACGAGTCCCTCCGCGGCGGTGGGAGGGACTACAACGACCGGAGCCCGGCGTTGTTGAGCAAGGCTGGAGTAACCGTGTCCTTCTTCGGAGCCAACGGCACCCGCCGGGTCATGCCTACCGGAACCCTCGGGGGCGAGCCCGCCCTCAACGCGGCCTGGGCCTTCCGCAACGGCACGCCCGAGAAGGAGGCGCTGAAAATGGTCACTTTGAACGCCGCCGAGATGATCGGTATGGAGGATCGGATCGGTAGCATCGATGTGGGGAAGGACGCCGATTTCATGGTTCTGGAAGGACACCCCTTCGATTACCGTGTGCTTCCTCAGATGGTCTTCATCGACGGCGAGCTTGTTTTCGAGCGGCGAGGAAACGCGGGTCTCCGACAAACGTCGTCCGGGAGCCCAGGGCGTTGAAAGGCGCTGACTTCTTGAGGTGGTAGTGGAGTAAACAGGTGGAAATCAGATCGCAGAAACTCAGCGACTTCTTCAACATCGGCCGTGACCTCGGTTGGGACGTCGAGAAGCAGAAATGGACGGTCAACCAGCTCATCAGCCCGGAAGGGATTGCCTGGACGCTGGGCGACATCATCGACGGCGGCTTCCCGCCAGAGACACCGCTGATCAAGTCGGGGAACCGTTACGGCTTTCCGCCGCTGCGAGCGCGTGTTGCCGACACCTTCCGCTATGACCTGGGGGCGGACAACGTGCTGATCACGCTCGGCACCCAGATGTCGAACTTTATCGCCATGACCTCGATTCTGGAGCCGGGCGACGAAGCCATCGTCGAAACCCCCTCCTGGGAGCAACCGAGAGTGCTGGGCGAGGCCTTGAAGGCAAAGGTCAAGCTTCTACGCCGCCGACCGGAGCTGAATTGGAAGTTCGACCTCGACGAGCTGAAGGGCCTGCTCACCGACAAGACCAAGCTCATCTACATCTGCCATCCCAACAATCCGACCGGGGCGATGCTGACCGAAAGCGAGCTCACCGCGATCTGCGATCTGGCCCGCAAGCATGGCACCTACGTCATCTCCGACGAGATCTACCGCGGGATGGAATGGAGCAGGGAATTGTCGCCAACCATCGTCAATGTCTACGAGCACGGCGTAGCGACCGGCAGCATTTCCAAGATCCTCGGCCTCAGCGGCACCCGCCTGGGATGGTTCGCGACCCAGGACCGCGACTTCCTCGAGCGTTGCATGGAGCTGAAGTACTACATCACGCTCCACCAGGAAAGCCGGCTGGACGAGACGGTGGCGATGGCGGCGCTCGAGAAGGACAAGCTCTGGAGTCTCGCTGGCAAGAGCATGGAGGCGGCGCGAGAGAGCTATGACCTCATCTCCCGGTGGATGCGATCCAGCAACGTCTTCAACTGGGTCCCGCCGGAGGGCGGCTTCCTGTCCTTCCCGTCGTTCGAGCTGGACCTTCCGTCCTGGGACCTGTGTGTCGGGCTGCTGAAGGAGCCCTACCGGACGTACATCATTCCGGGCAGCTGTTACGGCTACGAGGGCTACGTGCGGCTCGGCTTCGGTCCGGGCACGCCGGCGGCCGATGTGCGCGCGGGCCTGGAGCAGATCGACAGATTCCAGGAAGACTTCCGCGCAGGAAAGATGGAGGTGGGAGCGTAGGCTGCTGAACGGCTCTTCTACTCCACCACCTGTCCGTCGGCATCCACCTTCACGGTGATGGCGGAGCCGGCCTGAGATCCTGGATCGACGTTCGAGAGGCGGCCAACCTTGCGTCCAGTCGGGGTCATGGTGGTGATTTCCACGTCAACCAACCCTTCCTCTCCCAATCCGAAGTGAACGGGGATGGCGTTGTGGGAGCCGTAACCCGAACCCGTCTCCACGATTCGTGTTCCGAGCAGATTCCGTGTTCCGGCCCGGTAGAGCCGTACTTCCGAGCCGGCGCGCGTGTAGTGGCCCTTTCCATCGAGAACCAACACCTGCAAAGAACGGCGACGGGCGTCTTCCCCCAGCAGGTTGCGAAAGAGGTAATGGTTTCTGCTCGAAAACGCGAGGTCCATATCTCCATCACCATCGAAATCAGCCGACTGCACGCCATAGCCTCCAACATTTTCAGATACTACCGACGGCGTCACGTCGCGAAACGCGTTCCCTTCGTTGCGATACACGGTTCCCAGGACGTAAACGTCGATCCGCCCATCGTTGTCAAAATCCGCCCAAGTAGCGGTGCCCCGATAACCGTCATTGGTCAAACCGACCTGGTCAGAGACGTTGACGAACTGGCCGTTGCCGTCGTTTCGATAGAGCCCGTCTACGGTACCCAGGTTGGTCATGTAAATATCCAGGTCGCCATCGTTGTCGTAATCGATGAGGTCGGGTCGGATGCTTCCAAAGTCATGTGAACCTGGTTCTTTGGCTATCTCCCGTCCCCCGGTGTCCAGACCCAACTCCTGGGCGACTTCCACGAAGCTCCCGCCATCGTTTCGATAAAAGCAGTTTGCATATCCGTCCATGTTGGCGAGGTACATATCGAGGTCGCCATCCTCGTCGAAATCGAACCACACAGCCCCCATGGAAGACCCCGGATCGTCACGCATCGATTTGGTGACATCGGTGAACTTTCCATCATCATTGCGGAACAAATGGTCCGGGCGCCCTCGAAAAGCGACGAACAGATCCACGTCGCCGTCGTTGTCGTAATCGACAAAGCTGATCTGTCGGCTCACTCCTCCCGCTTCAAGCTCGAGACCGACCGACTGGGTCACGTCCGTGAAATGCTTCCCGTCTCCATCGTTACGGTAAAGCCGATTCCCAATGAACGACGGGCCCGTTTGGGACCCGCCAGAAAATCCCACGTACAGGTCGAGGTGACCGTCAGCGTTGTAGTCTCCCCAGCCGACCGACCGGGTCTGTTCCGTATCGGCAACACCCACCTGCCCCGCCACATCGGTGAATTTCCCGCCGTCATTCTGATACAGGGCATTGGGACGGCTCGGTTTTCCACCGAAGCCGACGAACAAGTCCAGGTCTCCGTCGTTGTCGAAATCCGCCCAGGCATTGGTGTGCGAGCTTCTTTCGGCAAAAAGCTCCGCCTGGTGGAGCTCGAAGTTCACGACGCTCTCTTTCAAATCGGCCGTTTCTCCCTCTTTCAATTCGGCCGTTTCTTCTTCTTGGGACCCGCTTTCTTCTCGAGCCTGGCAGGACACAGCCATCGCCTGGCAAAGGACGAGAACGCCCAACCAGAACGAAGACATGAACGCAAAGAAAACCCGGGATCGTTTCATCATGCACCCCTTTAGATGGTGTTAACGCTGAACCAGCGCGAGGATAGCTGTGTCCTACAGTTAAGGTAAATCCATGATTGCACGCCAAATGTCTGACGCTACAGGAAAGTAAATCCACAGCTGCGCAGAAGTCCA
Source organism: Candidatus Marinacidobacterales bacterium (assembly GCA_965197495.1). GTDB lineage: Bacteria > Acidobacteriota > Vicinamibacteria > Marinacidobacterales > SMYC01 > SMYC01. Next base: position 4,484,390 of record OZ240210.1, on the reverse strand, counting down.
ATTGATTATTCTTCTAAACCCATAAGCCCGGGAATTCCCGGCAAAGAGCTTGTCGCCTAAAACTGGCAGGAAAGGTTGCCATAGCTCGTTCCACGATGATATAGACTTGGCCGGAAGTACTCTTTTCGGAACCAGCAAAAATGATTTCGGATCCGACCGCTGTTCTCCTCGTTCTTGCCATAGTTGTCCATGTCGCGATACGCCTGCAGGGGCGTTACCGGCTCTTTCGTTCGCTAGGATCGGTGGTGGTCTCGATTCTTACCGCCATGGCGCTGTCCAACATCGGCCTGTTGCCCGGAAGGTCTGAGACTTACGTTTTCCTGAGAAGTACCGGCGTCAGCTTCGCAATTGTCCTGATCCTCCTGAGCGTAGACGTCCGCTCGATCATCCGAGCCGGGCCGCGAATGCTGGTGGCGTTCGGCATCGGAGCCGCGGGGACCGCGATTGGCGCGACGGGAGCCGGCCTGGCGCTCAACCAGGTGCTGGGCCCGGAAACGTGGAAGCTGGCCGGACAGTACACGGGCACTTACACCGGCGGCGGTGTGAACTTCGCTGCGCTAGCACGCGCCTTCGACACAAGCGCCGATCTGTTCAGCGCGGCGATCGCGTGCGACGTCGTCACGACCAACGTCTGGCTGGTGGCTTGCATGACCATCCCCATGTTACTCGGGCCTGGGGCGAAGTCCACCACCGCAGATGTGGATGCAGAGAAGAAGGCGGCCGTGGAGTCACCGGCCTCTGAAACGGGCTCCGCTTCCAAAGAGTCCGGGAGCTTGACCCACACACTCACCAGCAGCGTTCGACCAATTTTGCTGGCCGACGCGGCTGCCCTGGGCATGATCGCGATTGGGCTCGTTTGGTTCGCGGGTCGGCTCGCTCCCCTCATTCCTGTTCCGGAAGTGCTCATACTCACCACGCTGGTGTTGCTCGTCGCCCAGGTGCCGGCCGTGAAGACGTTGACGGGCAGCGCGGTGGGGGGCAACTACTTGCTCCATCTTTTTCTGGCGGGCAACGGAGCGCAGGCCGTGATCGCCAACATTATTGACCTCGGCCCCGCGGTGCTGTACTTTGCCGCTACTACCGTGGCGGTGCACGGGGCATTCATCTTCGGCATCGGACGCCTGGTGGGAATCGACGCGGTGACACTCGCCGTTGCGTCGCAGGCGAACATTGGTGGTCCGGCTTCGGTTATAGCACTATGCGGCACGCGCGGCTATCCGAGCAGCCTGCTTCCGGGAATCGCGGTGGGGCTGTTCGGTTATGCAGCCGGCAACTACCTTGGCCTCGCGGTGGCCATGCTGGTGCGACACATGGTCGGTGGCTAGCGATTTCCTCGGAAAACGCGCTCTCGACCAGAGAGGAGTGGCAGATGAGATCCGACACGACAACCAAGCGACTTCTGGCTGTGGGACTGGCGGTTTTAACGCTGGCCCTGGGGACGGCCCGGCAAGGCGCCGGCCAGCAAGAGACATCGACCGCGAGGGACTATCCGCGGGTCGGGTCCGACTTCCTGACGGCGCTGGAGTGGCGGGAGATCGGCCCGCATCGAGGGGGCCGGGCGCCGGCGGTGGTTGGAGATCCCGAGGATCCCCTCGTCTTTTATCTCGGCGCGAGTCACGGCGGCGTCTGGAAGACCGAGGACGCGGGCACCTACTGGCGGAACGTCTCCGACGGTTTCTTCAAGACGGCGCCGGTAGGGGCGATCGACGTGTCCTTGTCGAACCCCGACGTGGTGTACGTCGGCACGGGCGAATCGTTGACGCGACAGGACCTGACACCCGGAGATGGGGTCTACAAGTCGACCGATGGCGGAGAGACATGGACGAACGTGGGGCTCGAGGAAACCCGCCACATCGCGAAGATCCGCATCCACCCCCAGAATCCCGACATCGTGTTCGTGGCAGCCGTGGGCGACATCTTCGGGACCAACCCCGAGCGGGGCGTCTATCGCACGAAGGACGGTGGCAAGACCTGGGAGCAGGTCCTGTACAAGAGCGATCGGTCCAGCGCGCTCGACCTCTCGATGGACCCGACCAACCCCGATGTGCTCTACGCGTCGCTCAATCAACTGCAGCGTCTTCCCTGGGACCAGATCAGCGGGGGACCCGACAGCGGCCTGTACAAGACGACCGACGGCGGTGACACCTGGACGGACGTTACTCGCAACCCGGGTTTGCCGCAGGGGGTGGTCGGGAAGATTGGTATCTCGGTCTCGCCGGCGCGTCCGAGCCGCGTCTGGGCGATTATCGAGGCACACCAGGGCCCCCTGTTCCGCTCCGACGACAGCGGCGCGACGTGGCAGCTCATCGCCGATCGGCGCGATTTCCGGCGCAACGCCTCGTCCTACATGCACGTGATTGCCGACACGCAAGACCCGGACACCGTGTACGTGCAGTCCTATTCTTTTTGGAGATCGACGGACGCGGGAGCGACCTTCACATCCCTGCCCATGCCCCACGGCGACCATCACTCGATGTGGATCGATCCGAAAAACTCCAACCGGATGATCGAAGGCAACGACGGCGGCGCAACCGTGACGCTGAACGGAGGCGCCTCGTGGTCGACGATATACAATCAGCCGACGGCTTGCCTGTTCAGTCTCGCCATCGACGATCAGTTCCCCTATCGGATCTACGCCACCCAGAACGATAACTCTCACTTCACGGTGCCGAGCCGGACCACCGGCAGCGCCATCACCTGGGAGCGGATCGGCGGTGGCGAGGGCGGACAGACGGCGGTCAAGCCCGACGGCAGCGTCGTGTACGCTGGCGATCGAACCGCCATCGTGCGCCACGACATGCGGACGGGCCAGGCCCCCACCATCAGCGTCTGGCCCGAAAACGAGTTCGGCGCGCCAGTGAAGGACGTGAAGTATCGGTTTTACTACACCTTTCCGGTCTTGCTCTCGCCCCATGATCCAGGCGTCCTGTACACAGCCGGCAACATCTTCTTCCGAACGACCGATGAAGGGTACAGCTGGGAAGCCATCAGTCCGGACCTCACTCGCAACCGGTTGGACAAGATGCAGGAGCAATATGGCGGCCCCATTTCCACTTCGACGTCCTCGCTGTACTACGTCAGCCTGGCGCAGGCCATTGCGGAGTCGCCGCTCGAGGAAGGTGAGCTCTGGTTCGGCTCGGACGACAGCACCGTCCAGGTTTCGAGGAACGGTGGAGAGAGTTGGGACAACGTCTCGCCCGAGGGCCTGCCCGAGTGGACGACGTTCAGCGGCATCGAGGTCTCCCCGCACGATCGAGGGACCGCCTATCTGGCGGCGAACCGCTACCGGGTCAGCGACCGGACCACGTATTTCTACAAGACCACGGACTACGGCCGCAGTTGGCAGAAGATCACGGACGGGATTCGCGAGAACGATTTCGCGCGGGTGATTCGCGAGGATCCCGACCGGCCGGGATTGCTCTATGCGGGCACGGAAACGGGCGTCTACGTGTCATTCGATGGGGGCGCGTCCTGGCAGTCGCTTCAGCGCAACCTGCCGGTGGTGCCGGTACACTACATGCTCGTCAAGGACAACGACCTGGTCCTCGGAACGCACGGGCGCGGCTTGTGGATCATGGACAACCTGACGGCGCTGCGCCAGCTAACACCCCAGGTGACGGCTGCCTCAGCGCACCTGTTCGAGATCATCCCGACCTATCGCTACTTGCCCGTGCGGTCTCTCTCCCCGATGCGGTCGTTCCGTCCGGGCATCCAGTACGCCCGTGCGTCCGGCGGCCAGGTCGCGTTCGAGGACCGGCGAGACGCGAATGGCCGGATCAGGCGGACCTATCTCGACGCGGGTCAGAATCCACCCGATGGCGTGATGATCGAGTACTACCTGAAGCAGTCGCCGTCGGACGAGGCGACGCTGACGATCCTGGACGGGCAGGGCGAGGTGATCCAGCAATTCTCGAGCCAGGCGATGGACAACCGCTGGATGCCGGCCGAGGCGGGGATGAACCGGTTCGTCTGGGATCTGCGCTATCCGAATGCCCGCATGCTGCCGCGCGATCCGCTGTTGACGGGACCGGGAGACTCCGCGCGCGCCTCGGCGCCGGTGGCGCCGCCGGGACGCTACCGTGCTCGGCTGGCGGTGGGCGGGCAGGAGCTCGAGCGGCTGTTCGAGATCCGGAAAGACCCGCGGATCACGGCGACCGACGCCGATCTTCAGGAGCAGTTCGCGCTCATGGTGCAGATTCGGGACCGGCTGTCGGAGGCTACCGACGCGGTCAACCGGCTGCGCGACGCGCGTCGGCAGATAGACGGGCGCGTGCAGGCCGCCGGCGGCGACCCCGCCGTGGCGCGTGCAGCGGCGAATGCCAGAGGGAAGCTGCTCGCAATCGAGGGTGCCCTGGTTCGCCTCGTCAACCCGAATTATCCAAATCTCATACCGCCGAAGGGGCCCGTGTTCAAGCTGGCGTCGCTCAGCGGGGTGGTTGGGAGGGCGGACGCGAAACCGACGCGGCAAGTCTACATGGTGTTCGAGGGTCTCACCGCTCAAGTGGCACGGCAGCTCGAGCTGCTGGAAGAAGTGCTGACGCTCGTCGACGAGCTCTGATCTCGAGACGACTCACGGGTTCGGGCGGCGGGCGGGCTCGTTCTTGAGCCAGTCTGTCACGATCTGAACCCATCTATCGCTCTGATCCGTGAAGAGGTGGTTTGGAGGTACGGGACGTGTCCCGCTTCCGCTGCTTGTGATGACCAGCTTCCTGACCAGGTCCGGCCGTTCGTAAGCAACGTACTGGGTCAGGAACCCTCCGTGGGAGTTTCCGGTAAGAAAGACCGGTCCGACGTCGAGCGCGTCGATGAAGCGGATGAGGAAATTGGCTTGAGCGAGCGTGTAAATTCATGCCTTTAACGTCGAGCGAAATTACCACAAGCTCGCCCAGGATTCTATACGGTCGCGGCGTTCAAGAAGTTCGCGAGCGCAGCACCTGTCCCTCGCTTCTAACGTTGATGCGCGTCCGTGGCCTTGCTCTGGAGCCTGTCGACTATCTCGTCTTCGGTTGAACCAATCGATACCACGGGCGTAGAATCCTCGGGTCTTCCCTAGGAGCCTATCCCATGATCGGCCAAACCCTCGCCACACTCGGTACCGGGGAGTTGATCCCTCTCACCGACTTCGGAGCGTTCCCGCGGTGGCTGGACGACAGCAGCAGGCTCATTTTTCACAGCGGTGATGACACCGCGAGCAGTCTCTTCCTGGTGGACCGGGAGACCGGCGAGAGCCGTGAGCTCTTCACCCCGGAAGACGCCGCTGCACGGTGGGTGAACATCTCCAGGGATAATCGGACTCTTTACTTTACGCGGAGTTCGTCGGAATCCAACATCTGGCTGCTCACCCTCAACGAGGAGCGATAGCCCGTGATTATGATCGGCCGAACCCTATCCCACTACAAGATCCTCGAAGAGATCAGCCGTGGCGGGATGGGAATTGTTTACAAGGCCCTGGATCTGAAGCTAAACCGCGAAGTCGCCCTCAAAGTCCTTCCTCCCAAACTCGTCTCCGACCCCGACCGCAAGCGGCGCTTCGTCCAAGAGGCTCAGGCCGCGGCTGCGTTGAAACATCCGAACATCGATGTCGTCTACGAAATTGACGAAGTCGATGGCGTGGACTTCATCGCGATGGAGCTGATTGAGGGCGATAAGCTGGGCGCGGTGCTGGAGCGCGGACCGTTACCGCTCGAGCAGGCTCTTGGGATTGCCATCGAGGTGGCTGATGGGCTAGCAACGGCACACGAAAAGGGAATTGTTCACCGCGACCTGAAACCCGGCAACATCATGCTCACCAAGGACGGGCATCCCAAGATCATCGACTTCGGACTCGCGAAGCTCCTCGAGCCGAAAAGGGCGATCCATAGCGACGCTGAGACGGCTCTGAAGTTGGAGACCCAAGACGGTGCGGTTGTGGGCACCGTGGCTTACATGTCGCCGGAGCAGGCACGAGGCGAGTCGGTCGATTATCGGAGCGACATCTTCAGTCTAGGACTCGTCCTGCATGAGATGGCGACCGGACAACATCCTTTCGTGCGACGGAGCGCTCCCGAAACGCTCAACGCCATCATCAACGAGCCGGCACCCTCCGTCGAGGCAGCGATTCCTGGCGAGACCGCACCCGAGCTGCAACGGATCGTTTCGAAGTGCCTGATGAAGGATCCGACGGAGCGCTATCAGACAATGAAGGGTATGGCGGTCGACCTGAAGGCGCTAAGGCACAACTCGCCGCAACGACCTCCAGTGGACCGTCACGGATTCCGTGTTCGTTGGCTCCTTGCATCCGCTGGCGGGGTCTTGGCTCTGCTGCTTCTCGCCGAAGCGCTCTTTCTCAGGCAGAGTCACCCCGTGGCGCTCGAACCGGTTCCTGAAGCGAGCTTGAGACCCTCCGTGGCGATATTGCTGTTCGATAACATCAACCAAGATCCGGCACTCGAGTGGATGCGCCTCGGGCTGGCAGAGATGCTGGTGACCGATCTGTCGCAATCCCCACACCTCGACGTAATAAGTATGGACCACATCTACCAGGTCCTGGCGGACATCGACCGGCTCGACGAGCGAGTGACTTCGCTCGAGACCAAGCGACAGGTCTCCAAGCGATCCCGAGCTGGCGCCCTAGTCCTGGGAAACTTCATCCAGGCCGGCGAGACCATCCGCATCAACCTACGCGTTCAGCACGGCAAGAGCGGTGAGATCATGATGTCCGAAAAGGTTGAGGGTCCGGGCGAGTCGAGCGTCTTTCGCATGGTGGACGAACTTGCCAGGCGTATCCACGTTGGAATCGCCCCGTCCACCGCTGCACAGGTGAGCCAACCCATCGAAGACTCGTCGACGCTTTACCGCGGAGTACAAGCTGCGGATAGTGCGTGAGGCCGATGCCTGCAAGGGTGACGGTGACGTGCTGCTCTTCTGCGTCGAGAGGGCCTGTACTCGTCGCATTTATCGAGTTGGCGCCGCCAACGTGACGAGGTCGCCAAAGCGGGGTTGGCGTCGAGAAAGCGAGGCCGGAAGGCAAAGGCCGAGGATCCACGGGTCAAGGAGCTCGAGCGCGAGAACGCCCGGCTCCAACGTCGCCTGGCTCGGGTGGAGACGATGTTGGAGACCCAAAAAAAAACCTCCGAATTACTGGGGGTCCCCCTGAATCCACTCGACAGCTACGAGAACGACTGATGGTGGCGGCCGAGGAGCTGGCGGGGCAGATTGGGCAGACGACGGAAGCCTGCGAGGCTCTGGGTGTGGCTCGTTCCACGCTGTATCGCAGGCGCCAGGTGACGCCCGAACCGAAGCGGCGTCCTCGGCCGCACCGAGCCCTCGACGAGACTGAGCGCGAGGAAGTCCTCGGGGCCTTGCACTGTGAGCGGTTCGTCGACAAGGCGCCCGCCCAGGTGTGGGCCACGCTTCTGGACGAGGGAACCTACCTCTGCTCGATTCGCACGATGTATCGGATTTTGGAGGAGCACGGCGAGGTCCGAGAGCGCCGGAACCAACGGCGCCATCCGAACTACACGAAGCCGGAGCTGCTGGCCGAAGCGCCCAACCAGGTTTGGTCGTGGGAAGTGGGTTCATTCGACCAAGGAACTTAGTTTAGTGAGCCTCGAATAGCATCGGGAGGCTCGTGGCGCCGGTGCGGTCCACATCTGCATCGATCGAGATCTCGTTTCGTGGAGCAGAAAAAGGGGGTACCCCAGGTATGGACGCCGCCGCGAGAGTGGCTTGTGCGGCATTCAGGAGCGTCGTTTTCTCCGTCGGCGGGTTGATCCAAGCCTGAGGAGGCAAAACGGGAGGTTGTGGCGTTCCGCAAACGAAGCGTTCGGGATAGTCCGATGAGCTTCGAGAAGGATCTGGCGCCGAGCGGTGGTGAGCTGTTCGGCGCGACCATAGTGAACGTCGGCCGGCGTCATGAAGCCGATTCCTGAGTGCCGGTGCTCGTAGTTGTAGTAGTCGAAGAAACCGCCGCAGAACAGCCGGCCGTCTTCGGCGGAACCAAAACGGCTCGGAAACTGAGGACAGTACTTCATCGTCTTGAACTGGGACTCGGAGTAGGGATTGTCGTTCGAGACGTAAGGTCTGGAGTGGGTCTTGGTAACTCCGAGCCATGAGACAGCTCGGTTTCGAAAAGCTCGTTGGTTCTCGACACTCACCAGAGCGGGATTTGGTCGTGGCCATGGTAGTCGCCCGGATCTCGAACCGCAGTCGAAGCTGGCGACTAGCCAGTGGTGGCACACAACCACACTGCCCGAAATCCTGGGGGTGAGCGATGCCCGCGAAGACGATCTCTATGCCGCCATGGACTGGGTTCTCAAACGCCAGGAGGTCATCGAAAAAAAACTCGCGGCGCGCCATCTCCAAAACGACGGCCTGGCGCTCTATGACCTAACCTCAAGCTACTTCGAGGGTGTGAGTTGTCCGATCGCCCGCCTCGGATACGACCGTGACGGCAAGAAAGGCAAGCTGCAGATCAACTACGGTCTGCTGACCAACGAACGCGGCATCCCCGTGTCGGTATCGGTCTTTGAGGGCAACACGGGCGATCCCAAAACGCTGTTGCCTCAGGTAGAAAAGGTGCAAGAGCGCTTCGGCATCGAGCAGTTTGTGATGGTGGGCGACCGCAGAATGATCACCCAGACCCAGATCGACGAGTTGCGGGAGATGGACGGTGTCGACTGGATTACCGCTCTGCGTCCCGAACCGATTCGCAAGCTCATCAACGATGGGGTGCTCCAGATGGGGCTATTCGACGAGCGGAATCTGTTTGAGGTGACGCACCCGGATTTCCCCAACGAGAGGCTGGTCGCTTGCCGCAATCCGGAGCTGGCCGAGAGGCGGCGTCACAAGCGCCGTGCTCTGCTCGAAGCGACCTGCAAGGAGCTGGAGAAAGTTTGTCGGATGGTCGAGCGGCGCCGTTTGCAGGGCAAGGAGGACATCCGTGCTGCAGTGAAAAAGCTCCTCAACAAGTACAAGGTCGGCAGGTACTACAGGCTCGACATCCGTGACGACGGTTTCGACTTCGAGCTAGACGAGACAACGATGGATGCCGACGCCTCGCGCCTCGCCAACGGCAACTCTGAGCTCGCCAACAAACGGCTCCAGCGGTGGAAGCGACACATGGGGACGATCGCTAAGCAGTTCGGAGGGATTCGCCAACGGATCGGGCGGGGTCAGCTGCATGGTAAAGATAAAATCGGTGTGCGGGTAGGCAGAGTTCTCAACAAGTACAAAGTCGGCAAGCACTTCAAGCTGGACATTCGCGACGACAGCTTTAGCTTCGAAATCGACGACACAAAGGTCACTGCGGAAGCTGCCCTTGACGGCATCTACGTGATCCGCACCAGTCTTGCTGAGCAGCGGACGAAAACCGACGACACAGTGCGCAGCTACAAGTTGCTGACCCAGGTCGAGAGGGCGTTTCGTTCCTTCAAGAGCATGGACCTAAAGGTGCGGCCGATTCGTCACCGGCGCGAAAACCGAGTCCGGGCGCACGTCTTCTTGTGCATGCTGGCCTACTACGTCCTGTGGCACATGATGGAGGCTTGGCGGCCGCTGCTATTCTCTGACGAGGACCAGCAGGCGAAGGCCAGGCGTGACCCGGTTGCTCCGGCGAAGCGCTCCGAGGCCGCCCTGCGCAAGATACAAACCAAGAAGCTTGACGATGGGAGTCGAGCTTCCAGCTTCCGCACGCTGCTGCGCCTTCTCAGCAACATCGTCCGAAACAAATGTCGGCGACCGGAAGCCGGACCCGACGAGCCCACCTTCGATGTCACGACAACTCCGGACTCGAAACAGCAGAGAGCCTACGACCTGCTCAAAGGTATCACCGTGTAGACACCCCGATGCTTGAAATTACGGTTCTCCTGCCGTTTCGGGGGATCTGATTTGTGTTGGAGGGCCATACCCGTGCAGTCCCGCAGAAACTGGAGCGACTTCCTGGAAATGACGACGGGCATGCTCCAGCGGCCGTTCGGCGACAATAGCGCCCGGTTGTCTTATTTCGGCCACGCCAGCGATCTTTTCGCGCACGTGACCCAGATCGAAGGCAACATCGCATCCAGCTATGCGGATGCCCAGCTCAGCTATATCACCACGAGCACGGACATAATTGAAGACGTCAATGTAAAGCTGGTTGGGATTCAAGCGGAGAATCCCATGGGCACCGGCGCCCATATCAACATCGTCACGAAGAGCGGAGGCAACAGATTCAGCGGCGGTGCCGGCTTTACCCTCCAACCCAATGCATTCTTCACCAATAACGTACCGGAGGACGACCCCGCCCTTCCGAAGATTACCAGGATCTATCAGTTCGACGCGTCGTTCGGAGGTCCGATTCGCGAGGACAAGGTTTGGTTCTTCGGCGCCTATCGCCGTGCGGACCTAGATGGTGAGATCAGCTTCAACGCCACGCAAGCGACGAACTATAGAGCTCTCGTTCCCGGTTGGCAACCGTTCACGAACGGCCAAAAAAACCACCAGCCCTACCTCAAAATCACTGCTCAGCTCAATTCGAGCCACCAGCTCAACGGATATTGGCAGTACGACCGGACCCATCTGGGAAACAACGGAGCGCCGCGGTACGAACCAGTCAGTCTGACTTCGCTTGGCGGTAACATGTTTGGGGGAAAGCTGACATCGGTATAGGGCGCCAACACGACCTCGCAGCTCAACGTCTCGTACAACAACAAGGGCGGGGCTGACAAATCCACGCTGGCAGCCTTGCCGGGAAGCGGGCCCGCGTTGAGGTTTCACGAGGATTCGTTCGTCTCGGGCGGAATTCGCCGAGGAACCGGTAACATCGGGGATGGGGGCAACGTACAGTCCCTCAGATTCGTGCCATCGTCCATGCTCATCTTCCGCGGGGACGTGACGCGCTACGTAGAGGACTGGGGCGGCTCTCACGAGTTCAAGACCGGGGTCTTCTTGGCTCCCCGTCTCCAACGTGACCGTACCCGCAACTATGTGAATGATGGCTTCGTTTACGAAGAGCGGGTCGTGACGACTCCGGGCTTTCCGGGCACTCAGCTTCAGGATCAATTCGCAGAAACTGTCCCTTTCCACCAGAGTTTCGTAGATCCCACCGTGAGAAACGAGCTTGCGATGCGGGACCACGATTACGGCGTTTACGTGCAAGACAACTGGAGGCCCACCGGACGGCTCAACATCAGCGTCGGCGTGCGGGCGGATTTCGTCCGGCGACACGATTCCCTCTTTGACGTCACGCGGATGGATACCACCGCTATCGGTCCTCGGGTGGGCTTCTCCTTCCTGGTGACCGAGGATGCACGTAACGTTCTGCGAGCCAGCTACGGGCGCGTCCACGAGGCGGTCAACGGCCGCGACGGTCCCAGCAGCACCCGCGCCGGCGGCGGCAGGGTGGCTCAGCGAGACATTTACGACAATGACTTGGACGGCGTCTTCGAGACCGAGAGGCTCACGCCACTCCTCGGGGCGAGCTTGGCAGGATTCGAGTTTCAGGAGGGTCTGCACCAGCCATGGACCGACGAGTTTATCGTGGGATTCCGGAAGCAGTTCCCCGGAGAGATCGCCCTCGATATTGCGGGTGTCCGCCGCGTCGTCAAGGACCGATACGCCCGCGTAGATGTCAATGGCATCTACCCGGACCAACCGGGCCAACCGTTTATCGGCTTTGGAAGGGTCGATCCGACCCGCGGCATTCTGAATCAGTTAGTCAACGTTGACTGGAACAACCTGGAATACAATGCGCTCGAGATCACGGTCACCAAGAACTTGTCCAACAACTTTCAGTTCCTCGTCGGCATCCACCGTCAATGGCAGCATTACAACAAGGACGGTACCTGGAACCCCACGGACCCGGCCGGGTTTATCGAGCCTGAGAAATTCCCGAGCAATAGACAAATCACGCAGCCGCGAGGGGGCTACGACAACAACAGTTATTCGAATTTTGCCTCGAGCTATGGCCCCTCGTGGATAAAGTACGCCATACGACTCTCCGGATTGTGGCTTGCCCCCGGTGGGTTCCAAGTCTCCGGCAACCTGCGCAATCAGGCTGGTCCCTGGCTGGGGTATGAAATAGAAAGACTCGACAGGAATGACCCGGACGTGACCCGATTTGGCCCCGCAAGGGTGCCGGTGGAAGGCGGCTTTCAGACCAACCCGCTGTCGACGACGAGTCGCATCATAGCTGAGAACCGCGGTGTTCAGCTTCAAGCAGACACGATTAGGATTTTTAGTATGACGATCGCGAAGAAGTTCCGATTCGGCGACACCCAAGAGGTTGAGGTTGCAGCCAGCATCTTCAACGTATTCAACTCGGATGTCTACTGGCAGTGGAACTACCGCGGAGGCACCAAGAATTTTAATCCGAACTACAGGACACACCTGAACCGAACCGAACCTCGCGGGCTGCAACTGCAGTTCAACTATCGGTTCTAAGTGTAGAGATCTAGCCAGCCGCTATCGTTCTCGTATGGTCAAGAATTCATGCGGCGTCTCGGTGGTAATATTTCAGCAGACCACCGGGGGATGTCCCGCCGGATGTTGAATTTGGGGTAGCGGCGGCTCCTTGGCCGGCCTGAGAATAGGTCTGCCAAATAACCCGTCTCCACAGGGGGACAAGGAGCCGCTAATGCATACGAAATCAAAGAGGCTTACGAATCGAGTCTGGACAAACCCGTGGCCAAGTTGAAGTCTCGGGGCACGAGCAAGAGTGCCGCCAGCCGTCACCTGGTGAGCCAGACGAGCAAGAAGCTCGAGGAGTACCTGTCTCGGCGGCTGGAGGAGTTCGAGCTTGCGGCACTGATGGTGGATGGTCTTGAGATGGCCGGACACACCGTCGTCGTAAGTCTCGGAATCACAATAGATGGAAAGAAGGTGCCCCTGGGTATATGGCTGGGCTCGACGGAGAACTCTCGGGTGTGCACCGCGATGTTGCAGGACCTTCTCGAGCGGGGGTTGCGCATCGAGGAGCCGATTCTCTGTGTGGTGGACGGAGGCAAAGGCATCCGCAAGGCACTCGACGACGTGTTGGGGGACGGCGGTGACACCTGGACGGACATTACTCGCAACCCGGGTTTGCCGCAGGGGGTGGTCGGGAAGATTGGTATCTCGGTCTCGCCGGCGCGTCCGAGCCGCGTCTGGGCGATTATCGAGGCACACCAGGGCCCCCTGTTCCGCTCCGACGACAGCGGCGCGACGTGGCAGCTCATCGCCGATCGGCGCGATTTCCGGCGCAACGCCTCGTCCTACATGCACGTGATTGCCGACACGCAAGACCCGGACACCGTGTACGTGCAGTCCTATTCTTTTTGGAGATCGACGGACGCGGGAGCGACCTTCACATCCCTGCCCATGCCCCACGGCGACCATCACTCGATGTGGATCGATCCGAAAAACTCCAACCGGATGATCGAAGGCAACGACGGCGGCGCAACCGTGACGCTGAACGGAGGCGCCTCGTGGTCGACGATATACAATCAGCCGACGGCTTGCCTGTTCAGTCTCGCCATCGACGATCAGTTCCCCTATCGGATCTACGCCACCCAGAACGATAACTCTCACTTCACGGTGCCGAGCCGGACCACCGGCAGCGCCATCACCTGGGAGCGGATCGGCGGTGGCGAGGGCGGACAGACGGCGGTCAAGCCCGACGGCAGCGTCGTGTACGCTGGCGATCGAACCGCCATCGTGCGCCACGACATGCGGACGGGCCAGGCCCCCACCATCAGCGTCTGGCCCGAAAACGAGTTCGGCGCGCCAGTGAAGGACGTGAAGTATCGGTTTTACTACACCTTTCCGGTCTTGCTCTCGCCCCATGATCCAGGCGTCCTGTACACAGCCGGCAACATCTTCTTCCGAACGACCGATGAAGGGTACAGCTGGGAAGCCATCAGTCCGGACCTCACTCGCAACCGGTTGGACAAGATGCAGGAGCAATATGGCGGCCCCATTTCCACTTCGACGTCCTCGCTGTACTACGTCAGCCTGGCGCAGGCCATTGCGGAGTCGCCGCTCGAGGAAGGTGAGCTCTGGTTCGGCTCGGACGACAGCACCGTCCAGGTTTCGAGGAACGGTGGAGAGAGTTGGGACAACGTCTCGCCCGAGGGCCTGCCCGAGTGGACGACGTTCAGCGGCATCGAGGTCTCCCCGCACGATCGAGGGACCGCCTATCTGGCGGCGAACCGCTACCGGGTCAGCGACCGGACCACGTATTTCTACAAGACCACGGACTACGGCCGCAGTTGGCAGAAGATCACGGACGGGATTCGCGAGAACGATTTCGCGCGGGTGATTCGCGAGGATCCCGACCGGCCGGGATTGCTCTATGCGGGCACGGAAACGGGCGTCTACGTGTCATTCGATGGGGGCGCGTCCTGGCAGTCGCTTCAGCGCAACCTGCCGGTGGTGCCGGTACACTACATGCTCGTCAAGGACAACGACCTGGTCCTCGGAACGCACGGGCGCGGCTTGTGGATCATGGACAACCTGACGGCGCTGCGCCAGCTAACACCCCAGGTGACGGCTGCCTCAGCGCACCTGTTCGAGATCATCCCGACCTATCGCTACTTGCCCGTGCGGTCTCTCTCCCCGATGCGGTCGTTCCGTCCGGGCATCCAGTACGCCCGTGCGTCCGGCGGCCAGGTCGCGTTCGAGGACCGGCGAGACGCGAATGGCCGGATCAGGCGGACCTATCTCGACGCGGGTCAGAATCCACCCGATGGCGTGATGATCGAGTACTACCTGAAGCAGTCGCCGTCGGACGAGGCGACGCTGACGATCCTGGACGGGCAGGGCGAGGTGATCCAGCAATTCTCGAGCCAGGCGATGGACAACCGCTGGATGCCGGCCGAGGCGGGGATGAACCGGTTCGTCTGGGATCTGCGCTATCCGAATGCCCGCATGCTGCCGCGCGATCCGCTGTTGACGGGACCGGGAGACTCCGCGCGCGCCTCGGCGCCGGTGGCGCCGCCGGGACGCTACCGTGCTCGGCTGGCGGTGGGCGGGCAGGAGCTCGAGCGGCTGTTCGAGATCCGGAAAGACCCGCGGATCACGGCGACCGACGCCGACCTCCAGGAGCAGTTCGCGCTCATGGTGCAGATTCGGGACCGGCTGTCGGAGGCTAACCGGACCTTCCACGGATGAACAAGCGTAAGTGTGGGCATCATTGGCTTTGTTTTTGAAGAGAGGTGTGTGTACTGCTTACATCGTGCGGGGGTTGATTTCGAGCAGGTTGAATGCTTTGTGCTGCAAGGGTGTGGGGTGTCATTTTTCAGAATCACGACCCCACCTTTTTCATAAACATGCCCCCGGGGTCAAAGGCCTACCCGAGAATCAATACCACAACTTCCTCGGATCTGTAACAGATCTCTGTCGTCGCTCCTGTGTACCAACATCCTTGAGACACTTGGGCCTTTGAAAATTGGTGTAGAGGGTGGAGGAGGAACATGCATGAGTACGTTGATAGAGAGAGAGACCTCGGCGGGATCGGAAGGAGCCCGTAGGGCGACTGGAGATCCCGCCGGCCGCGATGCGGCAGGGATTCCGGCGACAACCCGGATGTCGGCGCCGAGGGGGGTACCGCAGGTATGGGCCGGTCCACGGGAGGCTGTTGTCGGGCGATGGTGGAGCTTGTGTTCGCGCTTCGGTGGTTGGATTCGCAAGATTCACTCCTTTTCAGGTTTGGTGGACATTTTCGAGTTTCGAGGCCAAGAGGTCGGGACGTTGTCCCTTCCTGTAGCTTTCGCCTTCGATCTGGACTTGGTAAGCGTTGTGGGACAAACGGTCAAGAGCGCTCTGGGCAAGAATCGGGTCATCGAACAAAGGAATCCACTCGTCGACGTGTCGATTTGAGGTGAGGATCGTGGACGAACGGCGGTGGCGCTCGATGACGACTTCGTAGATGTCGTTGGACTGTGTGGTATCGAGCCGACGCAGAGCGAAGTCGTCGAGGATGAGCAGGTCGGGGGCGAGAAAGCGTCTGAGCGCCTTTTCGTGAGAGTAGTCGGCACGAGACTGCTTGAGCTCGAGGAACATCTGATCGGCGCGGATGAAGAGCACGTCGTATCCGGCCCGGCAGGCTGCATGGCCGAGAGCGGGAGCGAGGAAGGTTTTGCCGACGCCCACGCTTCCCATGAAGAGAACGTCTTGCTTGGCCTCGATAAAACTGAGCGAGAAGAGGTCGCGAACGCGATGGCGATCGAAGCCCACCGGGGCATCCCAGTCGAAATTCTCGAAGGTTTGCTCCTCGGTGAAGGAGGCGCGTTTGAGACGCCGTTGCAGATTGACTTGGTCGCGTCGGTCCACTTCGTCCTGCAGGATAAGTTCCAGGAGGTCTTCACTCGGTAGTTTTGCCTTTTGAGCGTAGGCGATCCTCTCCGGCAGCGTCGCAAGGATCCCCGAGAGCTTGAGCCTCTTCAGAATCGTTTTCAGTGAGTTTTTGATTTCCATCTGGATTCTCCTTTCGTTTCGGTTCATGAGAGAAACTTTCGTTGGGGCGAAGGAATCTCAAGGGCATCGAGATCAGCTCTCCTGTTTGTGGTGGGTCGTCCGACGGCGCGACGGCATTCTTGAGAATGCGCTCCACCCTTTGGACATTGATGAGATCGAAGCCCAGGGCTCGCTGGCAAGCGGTTTCCACGCGAGCATGGCCGTACTTGTCGGCCAAGCGCATGAGCTTCTGAGCCTGTCGGAGCTTGGCCCATGGAAAGACGCCGCTGAGGAGCAGACTCATGAAACGGCCGATGTTGTTGCCGAGTTTCTTGGCTTGGCGCACCATACGCTCCGGGTCGCGCCTGGCGTAGGCCTCGAGGTCTGGGGGGTAGTCTGTGTAGTCGGTCGCTCTTCCTCCGGCTGGTTTTCTAGGGTGGGTTTTGATGAGCTCGCCTTTGTAGTAGATGCGTACGAGCGCTTTATCGCCTCGTACCGTGACCTGCTTTCCCACGTAGACCGTGGGAACCGAGTACAGGGCCTTGAGGAACTTCACGTGGTGGTCGTCATGAACGGACGGCTCGGCCCACTGAGGCGTATCGAATCGAGGCCCGTTCACGGGCCGAAGGCAAGCAAGCTCGACCTCTTCGAAGACGACGAGAGGGCGTTTTTGGGTGGTCCCGTGAATACGCCGGCCCGCGACTTCCAGACACCAACGTCGAGCTTCCCGCTGGACGTGAGCCAGGTCGAGCCACTGCTCACCGCGGAAAAAGCTCTCTCGAACGTACGGCACCCCTCTCTCGACGATCGGCTTGCCCCTCGGTTGGCGTACGACTGCCGGGTCGATGACAAAGCCTCGGAGCTCTGCATACTGCTCCATGGTGCGCTGAAAACTAGGCTCATAGCGGTCCGCCTTCACCACCGCCGTCTTCATGTTGTCGACGACGACCCGCTCAGGCACACCTCCGAAAAACTCCCACGCCTCTTCCAGTCCATCGATGACAACGTCCAGCTTCTGAGAGAAGTTGACGTGAACGTACTGGTGGCGGCTGAAGCCGAGAGTGACGAGCAACGCCCAGACGAGTCGCTTCCGATCCGACTCCGGGTCGTAGATCTTGCCGAGTTGACCAAAATCCACTTCGGCGAGCTCACCCGGTGAAACCTCGGCTCGGCGCAGTGTCAGCCTGGACCGTGCCAAACCGAACTGCTCCACCGCGTAGCGATACACCGAGCTGTAAGAAACGTCGACTCCCTCGCGGGTCAATAGCTCATGGACCTTGGTGAGCTTCAGGCCCCTCTCTCCCTCGGGGCCTTCCACCCATTGCTGGATGCGATCATGATGGGCGCGTAGCGCCTTTTCCGATGCAGAAGCCTCGCTCGAACTCGGGCCCGGCTGGCGTCGCTGCGCCACCCGCGACGCGAACTCGTCATCCGGTGGAACCTCCTTCGACCAGCCTAGTTTCTTCGCCTCTCGTATATACGCGCGAATCGTCTTCCGGCCCCGACCGGTCGCTACAGCTATCCTTCGCTGGCTCTCCCCTCGATGGTGCCGTTTCAGAACATCCAGAACTTCCCACATACCGTGCTCCCTGTATGCCAATACGACCTCCTTGTTTCCAAGAAGGCTCGCACAGCCGAGCTCGGCCTCAAAGGGGTGGGGTCATGACTCCGAAAAGTGGGGTCATGTTTCTGAAAAACTCACCCCTTTGCCGGGGTCATGTCTCTGAAAATGGGGTGGGGAATGTTTCTGAAAAACACGCCCTCAAGTGGGGTCATGATCCTGACAAATCACAGTGGGGCGAGTGATGCTGACGAAAGACAGGCCGCGGGCTTCGTTTTCGACCTGATTTTTCGTGACCGTAGCAAGATCAGAAAGAAGCGTTCTGAAACTGCGGACGGGCAACCCGTCGGGAGTCTTCTTGGTAGAAGCCTTTGCCTGGGCGGAGTCTGAAGGCGTTGCTGGGCTGACGATGGATGAGCGTTTGGCATGGGCACCGTCAGGGTCGTCGTCGTCAAACAAGATCGGGACGAGGGCTTTTCGCATGTGCCATTCCACGTAGTAGGCGAGCATGCAAAGAAAGATGTGAGCTCGAACTCGCTCAGCGTTGTAGTGATAGATGGGCCGTACTTTCAAATCCACGGTTTTGCAGCAACGAAAAGCGCGTTTAACGACTGCCAAGCCTTTGTAGGTCCTGACAGCTTCGTCTGCGGAGATGGCCTCTTCGGTGAGGCTTGTTCGGATGATATAGATGCTGTCGAGGGCCGCCTCACGCTCGATGTTTTCGTTGTCGCGCTCGAAGTCGAAGCCGTCGTCCGTAATGGTGTAGCGAAAGTGCTTGCCCATCTTGCTCCGAGCGAACACTCGACCCAATCGTATGCCGATGGTATCTTTGCCTCGCAAAGGACGTTGGTCTCGCTTCGTCGCTTTGCTAATCACTTCTAGCTTTGACTCCGTCGACACAAGCATCTCTTCTCGCTTCCGCGCCCGCTCGGTAGCAAGAAGAGGGTTGCGGCAGGCGATGAGTCGCTCACCAGGGAAGCTAGGATGATGGATCTCCGCTAGGTCGAGTTCATCGAACAGAGAAGGCTGCAGCATTCCGTCTTTTGCAAGTCGCTGAATCTGAGGGGCACGAAGTGAGCTGATCCACTCGAGACCTTCCTCCGGTCGAAGTTCCTCGCGAATCCGGGCTTCGGTGATCATCCCTCGGTCACCTACGAAGACGATACTGTCAAGCTCAAAACGTTCTCGGACTTTGCGAATTTGGCTCCCCAGTGTTGCGGGATCTCCGGTGTTGCCTTCGAACACCTCTACCCCGACCGGCCGACCATCACGCTCACACAGTAAGCCGAACACGACCTGCAACTTGTTTTTCTTGCCGTCTCTCGAGTAACCGAGCTTCGCCAGAGGGCACGACCGACCTTCTACCCAAGTCGACGTCAAGTCGTAGAGAACCAGGCTGCCCTGCTGCAGATGGCGTTTCGCCAGTTTCTTCTCTATGGCTGCTTGGCGGCTCAAAAGCCAATCCAGGGAATCATACAACTCATCCTCGTTGGTGTCTTCAACTCCAACACACTCACCCAATGACGAAGTCAAGGTCTGTTTCGATAGACCACGGGCCGTGGCCAACTTGGAGCCGGCTCTACGATTCGCGCCACAATCATCGCCACGACGAGGTCACGCTCTCGGCGCTGGCGGCTATGGATGATTCGCTCGAGGCCAACTTTGCGCAGCGTTCCCAGCACGGCCGCAACATGTCCGTGAGGCTTGCTTCTGGTGATCTCGAACTGCTGAGCCTCACCCAAATCCACGTTGCCCTTCAGCAACTGGCGAAGAGCTTCAATTCGCGCGGGCTTCCACTTCGAGATGTTGGCGACGGTCCTCGTTTTGGGCGCACCGCCTTCGCGGTAGCTTTCGCGGATGAGAATCGCTGGGGGCGAGTTGCGGTTCGGCACCTTGGCGATGTACATGCGCCGACTATACAGGACTAAATCAGTAAAATAAATTGTTCTATCACTATTACATGCGTACACATAACATTTCGAACCGCCGCATCTGCTTTAAACGTACGGGTTTACATGCGTCTAGCCGGCGGAAGTTCCGACTAAGCGCGTCGTCACGCGCGGCACCGCTCGCGCCAACTCGATCCTGACTGCACTCGGCATCGTTGAACGCGACCCGCCAGCCTTCTCCGAGGAGGTGCTGTCAGCGTAGAGACAAAACGCCGATCTCGATCCTTTGTTTTCGATGACTTAGACACCTAAAAGGGAAACATGGGCTAGCTAGTTCCTGTCCAGAAACACCATAACTTGTGGTGTGCGAGAGACCTATCGAAGATGTGGGTATTATACGTTTTCGGAAGGGGCTTCGTGGGGTTGAGAGCGAATGAAAATCTTGGACGAAACGAGAGGCGAATTGTTAGCAATCCATGGCTATAAGGGGCGGAAGAGTAATAGTTGTTATCGTAATAAGTGTCTTGCCATCATCAGTAGGTTGCAGGTGATGATGGAACTCCATACGTACGATTTAAAAGAAGGCAATGAGCGCCATGTGCATCGGTCGAGACCAAAGACTCGTTTCAAGAACGAAATGACGCCTTCGATTCCGCAGCGAAATCGCCGCAGGCGTTGATAGACCCAGGAACTCTTGACCATATCGGTCACCGCGAAATGAGCCTTGGTAAAGGCAACATCTTCAACTCCCTTGCCTTTGATGGCTTCCAAGTTTGCCTTTGAAGAAAACGCGCCATCGTAGGCAACCTGGCGCGGGGCCCGTTCGTAGAGTTCGACTTGACGGTCGATCATGGTTTCCGCGAGAGTTGAATCGGACGGATTCCCATCCAAGATCACGCAATCCAAAATCATCGAGGACGAGCCACCAGTCATACACACCTTGTGGCCGTAGAGAGTCTCGCGCCGGTCTTTGCGAATAATGTCGGTGTGTTCTTCGAAGATAGAAACGACCTTTTCCTCCGCAGGCACACGCTCTTCGTCGATCACTCGGCGTTGGGTTTGGTTGATGACTTTCTTGGTGAGGACGAGAAAGTGCTCAAAATCCGCGGCGATCCTCTCCGCGCTCGCTCGCTTCACCGGCTCGGTCAAGCCCGACTCTTCCAACTGTGCTGCAACGCGTTGAGCGGAGCGATAGGTTTCTTCCGTCACCTTCAGTAGATCTCGATAGACGCGACGCCTTTGTTGCTTATCCTTCGCGTTCAGAACTCCCAGTCGACGTCTCTTCGCTCGACGCGTTCGATTGCCGAAGACCACTACTGTACCCAGCAGTTCGCGAGCTCGGCACATCAGGCGAGTGAGAACCCGAACACAGTCATAAAGAAGCTCGGAGTCTGTAGGCGGATGAATGTTTGATTCCACTACCGTGCAGTCCACTCGTACTTTTCTTCCCTTTTCGATCCCAGCATCCTCGGCAACGCTCACCAGCTCTCGGTTGATCTGCTCCAGCGTTTCGAACTTCACGGCTTTGATGTTTGCTGCTAGGGTCGACTTCGACGGGGTCGGCTCTATGATGCCGAGCTGGCAAAACGTCCGATAGCTTCGAGAGTCTGCCAAGTGAAACGCCAGCTCCCGATAGGTGAACTGATTCAGCTGCTTCACCAACAACGCCCGGAGAACCTGCTCCGCGCTCATTCCCCCACGACCAACATCGCTCCCTGCCGGTGGGGTGACCGACCTTAGGTCTTGCAGTACCAGCTCATTGAGCTTAGGATGGGCATCGAGTAGCGACGAGATCGTTTCGAGTTCGCGTGCGTGCTCCAGCTCCAGCCAGGGCTCACGTAGATTTGGCTGTGGGTTGATCGTTTTTCGCATTTAGGGCTGGTCTCCTTTGGAGTTAAGTCATTTAGAATCGGATGTTTTCAACGACACGATCCTAATCGACACCCCCTCAGAAGACTAGCCCTAAATTTGCGATTTCTCCTTTTTTCTCAATCCCTTACAGGCTTCAGGACGGGTACTAGTTAGTTCCTGTCCAGAAACACCATAACTTGTGGTGTGCGACAGGCCTACTGAAGATGTGGGTATTATACGTTTTCGGTAGGGAACTTCGTAGGGTTGAGAGCGAATGAAAATCTTGGACGAAACGAGAGGCGAATCGTCAGGAATCCATGGCTATGGGAGCGGAAGAGTAATAGTTATTATCGTAATAGGTGTCTTGCCATCATCAGTAGGTTGCAGGTGATGATGGAACTCCATACGTACGATTTAAAAGAAGGCAATGAGCGCCATGTGCATCGGTCGAGACCAAAGACTCGTTTCAAGAACGAAATGACGCCTTCGATCCCGCAGCGAAATCGCCGCAGGCGTTGATAGACCCAGGAACTCTTGACCATATCGGTCACGGCGAAACCTTGAGCCTTGGTAAAGGCAACATCTTCAACTCCCTTGCCTTTGATGGCTTCCAAGTTTGCCTTTGAAGAAAACGCGCCATCGTAGGCGACCTGGCGCGGGGCCCGCTCGTAGAGTTCGACTTGACGGTCGATCATGGTTTCCGCGAGAGTTGAATCGGACGGATTCCCATCCAAGATCACGCAATCCAAAATCATCGAGGAAAAACTCCAGTCATACACACCTTGTGACCGTAGAGAGTCTCGCGCCGGTCTTTGCGAATAATGTCGCTGTGTTCTTCGAAGATAGAAACGACCTTTTCCTCCGCAGGCACACGCTCTTCGTCGATCACTCGGCGTTGGGTTTGGTTGATGACTTTCTTGGTGAGGACGAGAAAGTGCTCAAAATCCGCGGCGATCCTCTCCGCGCTCGCTCGCTTCACCGGCTCGGTCAAGCCCGACTCTTCCAACTGTTCTGCAACGCGTTGAGCGGAGCGATAGGTTTCTTCCGTCACCTTCAGTAGATCTCGATAGACGCGACGCCTTTGTTGCTTATCCTTCGCGTTCAGAACTCCTAGTCGACGTCTCTTCGCTCGACGCGTTCGATTGCCGAAGACCACTACTGTACCCAGCAGTTCGCGAGCTCCGCACATCAGGCGAGTGAGAACCCGAACACAGTCATAAAGAAGCTCGGAGTCTGTAGGCGGATGAATGTTTGATTCCACTACCGTGCAGTCCACTCGTACTTTTCTTCCCTTTTCGATCCCAGCATCCTCGGCAACGCTCACCAGCTCTCGGTTGATCTGCTCCAGCGTTTCGAACTTCACGGCTTTGATGTTTGCTGCTAGGGTCGACTTCGACGGGGTCGGCTCTATGATGCCGAGCTGGCAAAACGTCCGATAGCTTCGAGAGTCTGCCAAGTGAAACGCCAGCTCCCGATAGGTGAACTGATTCAGCTGCTTCACCAACAACGCCCGGAGAACCTGCTCCGCGCTCATTCCCCCACGACCAACATCGCTCCCTGCCGATGGGGTGACCGACTTCAGGTCTTGCAGTACCAGCTCATTGAGTTTAGGATGGGCGTCGAGCAGCGACGAGATCGTTTCGAGCTCGCGTGCGTGCTCCAGCTCCAGCCAGGGCTCACGTAGATTTGGCTGTGGGTTGATCGTTTTTCGCATTTAGGGCTGGTCTCCTTTGGAGTTAAGTCATTTAGAATCGGATGTTTTCAACGACACGATCCTAATCGACACCCCCTCAGAAGACTAGCCCTAAATTTGCGATTTCTCCTTTTTCTCAATCCCTTACAGGCTTCAGGACGGGTACTAGACTAGTTCCTGTCCAGAAACACCATAACTTGTGGTGTGCGAGAGACCTATCGAAGATGTGGGTATTGTACGTTTTCGAAAGGGGCTTCGTGGGGTTGAGAGCGAATGAAAATCTTGGACGAAACGAGAGGCGAATTGTTAGCAATCCATGGCTATAAGGGGCGGAAGAGTAATAGTTGTTATCGTAATAAGTGTCTTGCCATCATCAGTAGGTTGCAGGTGATGATGGAACTCCATACGTACGATTTAACCCTAATCGCAAAATCTTCGAAGCACGAAAACGCGAAACAGCCGCACTGGGCGCAGGCGAGAAGCTCGTGCTGGGGCACCCGCTCGCCGCCACTATAGGTGATTCTGCACGGTGTATGCAGAACCTGGAAAAGGTGCTATTCACGGGGCCAAAGACCTCAGACACGGTGACGTTTATTTGCGATTAGGGTTAAAAGAAGGCAATGAGCGCCATGTGCATCGGTCGAGACCAAAGACTCGTTTCAAGAACGAAATGACGCCTTCGATTCCGCAGCGAAATCGCCGCAGGCGTTGATAGACCCAGGAACTCTTGACCATATCGGTCACCGCGAAATGAGCCTTGGTAAAGGCAACATCTTCAACTCCCTTGCCTTTGATGGCTTCCAAGTTTGCCTTTGAAGAAAACGCGCCATCGTAGGCAACCTGGCGCGGGGCCCGTTCGTAGAGTTCGACTTGACGGTCGATCATGGTTTCCGCGAGAGTTGAATCGGACGGATTCCCATCCAAGATCACGCAATCCAAAATCATCGAGGACGAGCCACCAGTCATACACACCTTGTGGCCGTAGAGAGTCTCGCGCCGGTCTTTGCGAATAATGTCGGTGTGTTCT
This sequence comes from Candidatus Marinacidobacterales bacterium, assembly GCA_965197495.1. GTDB lineage: Bacteria > Acidobacteriota > Vicinamibacteria > Marinacidobacterales > SMYC01 > SMYC01. The sequence goes on along the minus strand of OZ240210.1, from coordinate 4,459,980 downwards.
TCGAAGATAGAAACGACCTTTTCCTCCGCAGGCACACGCTCTTCGTCGATCACTCGGCGTTGGGTTTGGTTGATGACTTTCTTGGTGAGGACGAGAAAGTGCTCAAAATCCGCGGCGATCCTCTCCGCGCTCGCTCGCTTCACCGGCTCGGTCAAGCCCGACTCTTCCAACTGTGCTGCAACGCGTTGAGCGGAGCGATAGGTTTCTTCCGTCACCTTCAGTAGATCTCGATAGACGCCACGCCTTTGTTGCTTATCCTTCGCGTTCAGAACTCCCAGTCGACTCTCTTCGCTCGACGCGTTCGATTGCCGAAGACCACTACTGTACCCAGCAGTTCGCGAGCTCGGCACATCAGGCGAGTGAGAACCCGAACACAGTCATAAAGAAGCTCGGAGTCTGTAGGCGGATGAATGTTTGATTCCACTACCGTGCAGTCCACTCGTACTTTTCTTCCCTTTTCGATCCCAGCATCCTCGGCAACGCTCACCAGCTCTCGGTTGATCTGCTCCAGCGTTTCGAACTTCACGGCTTTGATGTTTGCTGCTAGCCCATGTTTACCCTTTATGAGCACCCTAACGCTCGTAAGTGACTGAATTCAAAGGAACGGGGGTTGAATTTCGCCCAAAACGTAGAGACAGAGATTGTGCTTTGAGCGCCATTAATACGTTGTAATCGTGGACAATGACATGTAGTATGCGTGAGGACAGGTTATGTTCTTCCGCATCGTTCGGGCCGCAGGCGGCAAAGGGGTTCAACATGAGTATGTCCGCCTGGTCGAGTCGTATCTGGAGCACGGCAAGCCGAAGCAACGCGTAGTGTGCAACTTGGGGCGCAAGGATCTCCTAGTTGCCAATCTCGACTCCCTCAATCGGTTGCTTGGGGCCGGTGAACCGGCCGACACCGAGCGAGCAGCCGAGCAGGTCGCGGGGGCAGACGCGTGGGATTGGGGTCCGATGCTGGTGACGGCGACGCTGTGGCGCGAGTTCGGGCTGGAGCAGATTCTCGACCGGCTCGGGGGCCGCGGCAAGCGGGACGGAGTGGCGCTAAGCGAGCGAGCTTTGGTGCTGGTCGCCAACCGGCTATGTGCTCCGTCAAGCGAGCACGGTCTGGCGCGCTGGCTCGAGACCGACTTCGTCTGCGACCGGCAGGGGCGGCGGTGGGTGCCGCAGTGGCGCGATGATGGGGAACGGCGAGCGAGTCGCTCCCCGCGGGTTCGCGTGGAGTTTCGCCAACTCAAGCAATGGTACCGAACGCTCGACCAGCTGCATGCCCGCAAAGAACAGATCGAGAAGGAGCTGTTTTTGCGCTTGCGGGATCTGTTTTCGCTTGAGGTTGACATGGTGTTTTACGACCTGACGTCGACGTACTTCGAAGGTCAAGGCCCTCCGGGGCTCGGCGCCCACGGCTACAGTCGCGACCGCAGACCGCGTAACCGGCAAGTGCTTATCGGTCTGGTGATGGTGGACGGTTGGCCGATCGCCCACCATGTTTTCGCCGGCAACTGGCGTGACGCGAAAACGGTGCCGCAGGTGCTCAACGATCTCAACGAACGATTCGGTTTGCACCGCGTGGTTTTTGTCGGCGACCGAGGGATGGTAACGAGCGACAGCCTGGCAGTGGTGCGCTCGCGCAAGCAGGGCTATCTCGTCGGGCTGCAAAGACGACGGCGCGAGGAGGTCTATCGTTACATCGAGCGCGCCAGCGGAGAGTGGATCGACTGCCCTGGTGGCATCACGGTGAGCGAAAAAGCCGAGCCACCTAAGACTCGTGTGCAAGAAGTCCGCTCCGAGCAGTCTGGGGTGCGCATCTTCGTCGTTCACAGCGACGAAAGGCTCGCCTACGAGCGCGGGCAGAGGCTGCGGGCCATGGGACGTGCCCGTGCGGCATTCGAGGCCCTCGAGCGCCGCGTGCACGACGGACGATTGAAAGCCCCCGAGAAAATCGGTGCCGCCGCCGCGCGCATACAGGCACGCCACCACGGTCACCGTTACTACGACTGGGAGTACAAAAACGGTCGCTTCCGCTTCTTCGAGCACCCCGTCAACCTCAAGCGCGAGCAAGCCTACGAGGGTAAGTACGTTATTCAAACCGAGGAGCAAAACCTCTCTCCGGTCGACGCCGTGCGCCTTTACAAGGACCTAAACGAGGTCGAGCGAGCCTTCTCATGCCTTAAGGATGTCATTGAGATGCGTCCCGTTTACCACCAGACCGATGAGCGTGTGGAGGCACATCTTTTCGTAGCTACGCTGGCCTTCCTTGTGCATCGGGCTCTTGAGAAAAAGCTCAAGGTCGCCGAACTCGACCTGTCCGCAACCGAGGCACTACAAGCGCTACGCTCGGTCCGGGTCGTCGACTTACAGCTGGGTTCTGGGCGGACTAAGCGCGTCGTCACGCGCGGCACCGCTCGCGCCAACTCGATCCTGACTGCACTCGGCATCGTTGAACGCGACCCGCCAGCCTTCTCCGAGGAGGTGCTGTCAGCGTAGAGACAAACCGCCGATCTCGATCCTTTGTTTTCGATGACTTAGACACCTAAAAGGGAAACATGGGCTAGGGTCGACTTCGACGGGGTCGGCTCTATGATGCCGAGCTGGCAAAACGTCCGATAGCTTCGAGAGTCTGCCAAGTGAAACGCCAGCTCCCGATAGGTGAACTGATTCAGCTGCTTCACCAACAACGCCCGGAGAACCTGCTCCGCGCTCATTCCCCCACGACCAACATCGCTCCCTGCCGGTGGGGTGACCGACCTTAGGTCTTGCAGTACCAGCTCATTGAGTTTAGGATGGGCATCGAGTAGCGACGAGATCGTTTCGAGCTTGCGTGCGTGCTCCAGCTCCAGCCAGGGCTCACGTAGATTTGGCTGTGGGTTGATCGTTTTTCGCATTTAGGGCTGGTCTCCTTTGGAGTTAAGTCATTTAGAATCGGATGTTTTCAACGACACGATCCTAATCGACACCCCCTCAGAAGACTAGCCCTAAATTTGCGATTTCTCCTTTTTTCTCAATCCCTTACAGGCTTCAGGACGGGTACTAGCTAGCTCATGTCAGTCACCAGCTCAATTTGACAATACCGTCAGCGGAAGTACACGAAGGTTTCGGCGACGTCGCGGAGCAGCGATGGCCTAACCAACCTAACCTAACGCGGCCTGCGCACCGGTGCACCCAACTTGATATGGGACAGGTTCGCTTCGTTCATCTGGCGGTTTAGATCCGAAACCGCGGTTTGGCTAAGCCGGTTCAGGGACTCCAGCTGCTCGTCCAGCTGCCGGGTGAGCGACGCCAGCCGCTCCCGCTGAACGCGCGTCGGCCCACTCAGCGTGCCCTGAGGGTAACGGACAGCGTTTCCGAAGGGAGTGAAGAAGACGCGACCATCGAGGTTTGTGAAGAGCCGGTTTGCTCGCGAGCGCAGGCTCTGTCCACCGAAGAACGGTCCTACACCATCGCCCGCCAGTGCGCGCCGGATCTTTTCCGATTCCTCGGCAATGGTTCGAGCCGCCGAAATCACAGCCTACGGTGCCTCAGGATCTCCCTCCGTGCCCTCGAGAAGGCTTTTGACCTGTTCTGAAATTGCCTCTGTCGAATCGATGGCCTCCTGGATCGTCTGGCGTAAGCCGTTCACGGTGACGAGGAATTCGTAGCGCGCAACCTGCTCTTCCTCCGGGACCGGAAAGAGTGGGTCAGCCTCCACCTCGAGCGGTTTGGCCAGCTCCTTTTCACCTAACTTAAGCCGAGCCGTGTAGCGTCCCGGGGGGACAAGGGGGCCAACCGCCTGGTCAACGCCTTCAGGAGCAGCAAGGCGTAGGTCCCAGCTCACCCGATTTACCCCCGGGTGCTTTGTCCCGGAGATCTCACGAAGGGCCTTTCCGCTCCTGTCGACAATGGAAAGCTCGACGTCTCCAGCTGGTTCCGACTTCAGGTAGTAAGAGATGACTGCGCCGAAAGGCGGGTTTGCCCCGATGAACTGCCGCTGGGCCCCGTAGCTTTCATGCTTCACGAGCACGAACTCCATGGCGGGGCGGATGTCAAACAAGTGGACCTCCGAAGCCAACACCTCTTCACTCAGCTGTTCGAGCGGCGCGAGGTCGTCCAGGATGTAGATGGAACGGCCGTGAGTGCCCACCACGAGGTCGTTGTCCCGGGGATGAATCACGAGATCATCTACCGGGACGGTCGGGAAGTTACCCGTAAGCCGAATCCACCGGTTGCCCCGATCCAGCGATACGAAGAGCCCCGTCTCCGTACCGACGAAGAGAAGATTGGGGTTTCGAGGATGCTCGGCGAGAACATTCACCCAACCTACCCGGGGCAGATTTCCGGCAATGGACTTCCAGGTGTTCCCGTAGTCGTCGGTGGTAAAGACATAAGGGGAGAAGTCATCCAGCGGGTGACGGTCGAATGTGACGTAGCCTCTGCCCGGCTCGGCATGCGAGGCTACGACGCGGCTCACCGTAGCTCTTTCTTCATTCACGCCGGCGAACCTATCCTGCAGGCTAGTCCAGGTTCGACCCCCATCCCGCGACACATGGACAATGCCATCATCAGTGCCCACGTAAAGTAAGCCGGGAGTCAGCGGAGACTCGGCCACGGTGGTGATGGTACCCCAGGCCGCCACCCCGTCATGCCGCGAGAGCGTGGTCTCGTCGGGAACTACCCCCATGATGGGAAGCTTGTCTCGATCCTCTGCCCGGGTTAAATCCTCCGTGGCCGTCCAAGTTTCTCCCCGGTCCTTCGAGATGAAGAGCCGATTTCCGCCCAGATAGACGGTCTTCGGGTCATGAGGGGAAATGAGGATGGGGGAAGTCCAGTGAAACCGATACTCCGACTCGCCGTCCCCGGGGTGCGGTTTGATATCTTTCCGATCCCCGGTCTTATGGTTGAGGCGAACGATTTCTCCTCCCTGTACTACTAACCCTGAAAAGCTTGTTTTGAGAAGAAGAAAAATCATGCGGCAGCAGCGTGGAGTTTATCGAGGGAGAGAGAGTTTGCGGTAAGTAATGCGGAGCAAAGTTGCTGACCGCGCTTTGTGAGTCTGTAGCGAAAAGTTTTGGGAACTTTTTTGACAAGACGGTGGGCTCGGAGGATGCGAATGAGCCGGGTGACGCGTCCGCTTAGCCGCCTGGTTTCGAGAGGGTCGTCCGAAGTCTTGGGAAAGAGCAAGGCACGGAGTTCCCTGTTGCGAAAGCCTCGCAGATGAAACTCTCCACGGGAAATAGCGGCGAGGAGTCGGGCGTCCAGAGCGTCCCAAGGGCGAAGAGCTCGGAGGGTGGAGCCATTCCATTGAGTTTTTTGGCTGACGCGAGCGAGGAGTTGACCGAGTGGGGTTGAGGTATCACAAGCGGCGAGAGCGTCGAGGTAGCGCTCATTGGAGTCCTGGGAGAGCTGGGCACGGCGATGCAGGTCTGCGATGCCACGACGGAGCGGACGCCACTCGAGAGGGCCGTTGGGGTCGCCTTCCTTTGGCCGGTAGCAGCGCATACCCTCGGCACGCTGGATGGTTGTCTCCACACGGAGCACGGAACCTTGTTTGTCGTAGAGTTTGACGGAATTGAGGTCGAGGGCATGTTTGATACGCAGACCCTCGGGCCGGTGGCGAAATCGGCTGACGACTTCCCCTGAAAAGTCGGTTCGAATCCGTTTTCCGAGAAAGCGCATCACGTCGGGGCTCGAAAAGTTTGTGATCGCATGATGTACAAGAGCGGGATAGATCTCCGCGAGGCTAGAGCTGTTACGAAACGTGGCCCATTCGCTGCTGTAGACACTCCAGTAGTACTTCGATGGCGTCATCGCGTGGGTCACGTGGAGACTCAGCAACGGCCGACTCGAAGGAATGAACAACAAAATCCGGCTGCTGAGCCACCGCAGCTTTGGACTCCACTCTGCCGAAGCTCTCATCAGTCTCGTCTACCTAAACTGTGGCGGTCTCACCCTCGAGAGGATCCACTGAAATGGCAGGAGAGGCAAAACTGTTTCACGGCGTCCTCCAGCATGGGAAAGGGTTGTCGTGACATCTTCCTACTCTGGATGTGGCGCCGTGTCTACTTCACGCCCAGATTGTGCATCGAGCCCGCGTTGGGCTGACGTGGTGAGCGAGCCGACAGCGAAGAGTCAGGATGAAAGACTTTCGAGATCTAAAGGTTTGGGAGAAGGCCCATCAGCTAGTCAAGGGTTTGTACCAGGCCACCGGCCACTTCCCAACCGAAGAGAAGTTCGGCTTGACGGCTCAGATGCGCCGAGCGGCGGTTTCCATCCCGGCGAATATTGCTGAGGGCTGTGGACGCGGTTCAGACCGGGATATGGCCCGCTTTCTTCAAATGAGTATGGGCTCAGCAAGCGAGCTCGAATACGAACTGCTCCTTGCCCACGAGCTCGGGTTGCTCGATAGCCAAAGTCTTCAGGAGCTTGCCGAGCGAACCACCGAGGTCAAGCGTATGCTCGCCTCTCTCATCCGGAGGCTCGAATCCGGAGCTGACCGCTGAATGCTGACCGCTGACCGCTCGCGGCGGAGCCGTCCTCCAATTTGGTTGCGGCTCCGCCGCGCTGTGACTCGGTGTAGATGATATTAGGATCGGTGGGGTCTACCTGCTGGTACATGCCGTCGCCAGGGCCAATCTGAACCCAGTCGGAGTTAATGATTCCAATGTGGTGCCGGGTAGCACTCGGCCCTCCCCAGGAGTGAGTGTCTTGAGCGCCGCCGTAGATGAAGTAAGGCTTCTGCATGTCAACGCCCACTGCGTAGAACTGGGCTATGGGGAAATTGTTTACCTTGTCCCACGTGCGGCTCCTGTCCCAGGAGACGTAGAGACCGCCGTCACTCCCCAGGATAAGATGCTTGCCGTTGGCGGGGTCGATCCACAGCACATGGTGGTCGCCGTGCACTCCCACATCGAACGTGGGCGTCATGGCAGTGTTTTCCTCGAACGTCCTCCCGCCGTCGTCGGAAACATAAAAGGGCCCGCCCAGCACGTAAATGTGCCGGGAGTCGCTCGGATCAATCCATATCTGGCTGTAGTACATGGGCCTGGGGTTGAGCTCATTGACCCTCTTCCAGCTTTCGCCCCGGTCCTCCGATCGGAAAACCCCTCCCTCACGGTTTTCTATCAGCGCATAGAGGATTCGGGGATCGCTGCGATAGACATCGATACCGATTCTGCCTGTCGGGCCATCAGGAATGCCCTCGGTCAACTTCTTCCATGTCTTCCCGCCGTCGGAGCTCTTGTAGAGGCCGCTTCCAGGCCCCCCTCCACTGAATCCCCAGGGTGTCCTCCGTCGCTGGTACGCGGCGGCGTAGAGAATCCGGGGATTCACCGGGTCCATGGCTACTTTGACGACTCCGGTGTCTTCATCGATATATAAGATCTTTTCCCAGGTGTTTCCCCCGTCAGTCGTCTTGAAAAGGCCCCGCTCCTCGTTGGGTCCCCACAGGTGTCCCAGAGCGGCGACGTAAACGGTGTCGGGATCCCGGGGGTGGATCACGATGCGTCCGACGTGATGGGTGTCGCGCAGGCCGACGTGCTTCCAGGTCTTCCCGCCATCCGTCGACTTATAGACCCCGTCGCCGAAACTCGAGCTTTGCCGGTTATTGGGCTCTCCAGTACCCACCCAGACAATCTCGGGATCGGAAGGCGCGAGAGCGAGGTCGCCGATCGAGGAAGTCCCCTGATCGTCAAAGACTGGATCCCAGGTGGTTCCGTTGTTGGTGGTCTTCCAAAGTCCTCCCGAAGCCGAACCGATGTAGAAGATCCAGGGACGATCTTCCACCACGGCCAGGTCATGGATGCGTCCGCCCATGACGGCGGGGCCGATGGAGCGCAACAAAAGGTTGTCGAGAATAGTTTCATCAACGAGCTGTGCCTGAGCCCGGTTCGGGCTGCATAGCAGGCCGACGGCCACCACTAGAGCCAGGTTCAAGCAGCAGAAAAATACTCTTGCACCTCTCATGCCTTCCTCCAGACGTTTGTTTACAGAGATAAGCAGGCTTGGTGAGCCTTGCATCGCCGGTTCGACGCGGAGGTTTGCTAGTGTCATTCTGGCGAAACTAGGATTAGGAAAACTCATACCTGTCCGGCCCCGGTCCGCACGAAATTTCCCCACTGGGATGGGACGGTGCAGTCCGATTGAGTCCGGGTGAGGGTAGCAGAACTCGAGCAAACAGGGCAAGGCGGTTGAGGGTATTGTCAAGTTGAGGCCTTCAAGGCCGATTCCACCCCAAGATATGGCTGACGGCGCGTCCTCGAGCCCCACGATATTGGGGCGCGATTCGCCAACTTGAGTACCTGACGGCGCCCTTCAACCGTACTTCACGCCGGAAAAGCGCGGCACTCGATCTTTGGTTTCGAGAACGATGCTTCCATCGTGTTAGGATTCCGTCTCCGAGACCCGGAACGACCGTGGGGAACACCCGCTCGGTCTCCGATTCCAAGCCTAAGGGGGCAGCGAAATGAGAGCTCACAGACTACGATGCCTATCGTTCCTGCCGCTGTTGCTCGCCCTCTCCTCTGCGGCCTTTCCCCACAGCCAGTTCGTTTACCCCGGCGCGCGCGGCTACATGGAAATGATCTTCCTGCCGCCGGTCACGACAGGACCATGGTCGCCGTCCTGGTCGCCGGACGGCCGCGAGATCGCCTTCTCGATGCAGGGGAGCATATGGAAGATCTCCGCTGACGGCGGTGAGGCAAAGCAGTTGACGTCCGCCCCCCAATACGACTCCGAGCCGTCCTGGTCGCCGGACGGCCGGCAACTTGTCTTTACTCGAGACGATGATGAGGCGATTCACCTTTGGGTCGTCGACGCCGACGGCGCGAACCCCCGTCAGCTCACCCGCGAGGGTCAGATCAACGTGAACCCAGCCTGGTCGCCGTTTGGTGAGAGCATCGTCTACGCTTCCATGGCCGACGGCCAGAGCCTGAACTTGCTGCTGATCTCGCCGGCCGGGGGACCACCCCAGCCCTTGCTCGAAGACGAGCACCAGAACTTCGAGCCGAGCTGGGCTCCGGACGGAACACAGATCGTGTTCCTCAGCAGCCGCGACAGTCTCTACGGCACCGGAGACATCTGGACCATAAACGTGGCCGACAAGACACTCAAGCAGTTGTTGAAGGAAGAAACCCTCTATCACACTCGACCCCATTGGTCACCCGACGGGAAGAAGATCGCTTACATTTCTCATCGCACGGGGCACAACGAAATTTGGATGATCCACACGGCCTCGGGCAATCCGGTGCAGTTGACCCGGCAAGGAGCGGAGCTCTTCACGCCCCGCTGGTCTCCGGATGGTGGTCGGCTCGCCTACGTTTCCAACGCCGAGCACAGATTCACGCTCTGGACCATACCCGCTCTGGGCGCCGCCCCCTCGGCGATCGAGATCACGGACTTCAAATACCGGCATCCCGCAGGGCGGCTTCGCGTCGTCATTCGTGACGGCGTGACCGGCGAGAAGACGCCGGCCCGTGCCTACGTCCGGGACGGCGATGGCAAAAGCTACGCGCCTTTCGAGGGTTATCACCGCTCCAACGTGGCCGGATATGACCGACTACCCGGCAACACCGAGCACTACTTCCATACTCCCGGCCACTTCATGATCGACCTCCCTGCGGGACGGGCCTCGGTCGAGGTGATGAAGGGCTTCGAGTATCGCCCCCAGTCGAAGGAAGTGGAAATCGTGGCGGGCGAGACCCGAACCTTGGAGCTCAGCCTCGAACGATTCATGGATTTGCCCGCACGGGGCTGGTACTCCGGGGACAACCACCTCCACATGAACTACGGCGGCATTTTCGGCTCGACGCCGAAATCGCTCCTGCTCGAGGCTGAAGCCGAAGATGTGCACGTCATCAACGACCTGATCGCCAATCACAACAGCCGCATCATCGATCTCCAGTACTTCGAGGGCAAGCCACACCCCCTGTCCAACTCGAGTCGCATACTTTACTTCAACCAGGAGTTCCGTCCGAGCTTTCCCGGGCACCTGTCGCTGCTGAACCTGAAGGAATACTTCTTCCCCTCGTACACGTCCTATGTCGGTACGCCCCATGAGGCTTACCATCCGACCAACACCCAGGTTCTGGATGCCGTGCACGCTCAGGGCGCCGTGGGCGGATACGTTCATCCTTTTTACGGAGACGAGGGTAAGTTTCCCAGGCGCTCAAAGGAGTTTCCAGTCACCGTCGCCCTCGGCGAGCTGGACTACTATGACGTGATGAGCATCCCGTCCGATGAGCGCGCCACCGCCAGCGAGTGGTATCGAGCATTGAACCTTGGCTTCAGAATCCCCGCCTCCGCCGGCACCGACGCGTTTCCGAATTTCTGGCGGAGCCCCGCCGTGGGGACCGTGCGCGTCTACGTGCAAAGCGGCTCTACCTTGAACTACGGGGACTGGATCCGCGGACTCACGACGGGCCGGACATTCGTCACGAACGGGCCTTTGCTGTTCTTGCGAGTCGAGGGGCAGGAGCCGGGCGACGAGCTGCGCCTTCCCGGAGGTGGCCCCAGCCCGGTCCGGGTTGAAGCCGAAGCACGCTCCGTGGTTCCCATGGAAAAACTCGACATCCTGCAGAACGGCGAGGTCGTGCTGTCGGTCAGCGCCGACGATCCGTATCACGTGAAGCTCGACGGGAGTCTCGCGGTCGACCGAAGCGGCTGGCTGGCGGCGCGCGTGACCGGACCGGAGAGACAGCACCTGGTCATGGACGGCTACGTGTACGCCCACACCAGCCCCGTCTACGTCACCAAGCGGGGCAAGCCGGCACAATCACCTGAAGATGCTCGGTACTTCGTGGAGTGGATTGACGAGATACTGCCGTTGTTGGAGGAAGCTGCTTGCCAGCAGGAATTGGGTTCGTCGTCGCGCTTCATCAACGTCTGCTTTGACAACCCGGAGCAAAAGCGGGAGGTCCTCGGGATTTGGCGGGAGGCCCGTCGCTTGTACGAGGACCTGGCTAAACCGAAGACCGTGTCACCTCGGTCGTGATCTGGCGAAGCGGCGCCACGTCGTCCAGGATCCAGAAGGAGCGCCCGTGGGTGCCGATCACCACGTCGTTGTCTTTCACGAGGAGATCGTGAACCGGGACCGCCGGCAGATTGAGCTGCAGCGACTGCCAGGATGCCCCGACATCGAACGACACGTACACGCCTCTCTCGGTCCCGGCATAGAGCAGACTGGGCCGACCGGGTCTTCGCGGATCGCTCGCGCAAAGTTGTTTTCGCCGATCCCGTTGGTGATCTCCCGCCATGTCTCACCGTAGTCGGTGGTCTTGTAGAGATACGGGCGATGATCGTCCATGAAGTAACGATTCGCTGCCAGGTAGGCGGTCGCGGGATCGTGACGTGAGAGATCGATGGTGTTGATTCGGAGCCATTCGGGCCACTCCGTCGACGAGATGTTCGTCCACGTCTTGCCCTCGTCCCGGGACAGGTGAACAACGCCGTCGTCCGAGCCGGCCCATAACTCACCGGCTCTCAGAGGCGACTCGACGAGCGACATGATGACGCTGGTGAAGGTTTGCCCGAACCCCAAAGAACTGATAGGCCCGCCGCTGACCGGCGGCATCACGCTCGTGTCATTTTTCGTGAGGTCGGGACTGATGATATCCCAGCTCTGCCCCAGGTCCGTCGACCGAAAGACCACGTTCCCGGCCACGTAGAGCACATCGGGATCATCCGGCGAGAAAGGATCGGGTCGCGAAGAACCGGTTGATGGTTTGCTCCGTGTTCGGCCGCGTGCCCAAGGATACCGCGACCATCAACACGAAAGAAGCGATAATTCCCGGATAGATCTCGTGAAATGCAAACACACCCAACTGCTTCAGGTAGAAAGCGACCGCCGCAAACGTCACCCCCCCCACCGAGCTCGCGATCGCGCCGGCACGTGTGGCCCTTCGCCAGAACAGTCCGAAGAACAGTGGCGCGAACAACGTCGACGCCATGCCGCCCCACGCGATAGCGCCGATCAAGCTGATCAGCGGAACCGGGTTCAAGGAGACGTAAGCCGCGATCAGCGTGACCGTCATCCCGAAAACAAGTGTCGCCTGCCGGCTGACGCGGAGCAGTTGCGCTTCGCTCGCCTCGTTCCTGGCGGACTTGTATACGTCGACCGCAAAGTACAGACCGACCACATGCAGCAATCCGTCCGTGGTCGAATGAACGGAAGCCGTGACGGCCAGCAGGATGAAGACGCTGACCCACCCTCCGATGACGTTCTTAAAAAGATAGGGGAACGCTCCATCGCCCACCTGATCACGGTGTAGGTCACGAAGATGACTCCGACGAGCAGAATCGCCAGGGGCATGGCAAAGCCGATCAGCATGTTCAGCGTTATCGCGATGCCGAGCAGCTGAACGATGAGAGTGATGGAATAGAGCGAGATGATCGCCACCGCCGAAAAGACGCCCAGGCCGATGGATTCGTATCGCGTTCGCAAGAATTCCGGGACGGTGGTCAACCCCGATCGATGCATCTTCTTGGCTGCGACAACCAACAGTATCCATCCCAGCGCGTATCCATAGCAGGTGAGCGCGGCCGCGGACCAGCCGTAGCGCGAGGCATAGCCCGACACCCCGATGACCGTAATCGCTGAGAGGAACGTGGCGACGAACGCGCCCGTGGCGAGAGGCGTCCCCATCGACCGGTCCGCGACGGCATAGGCGGCGAAGGATTCCTTCCGATAGCCCCAGACTCCAACCGAAAGGACGAACAGCGAATAGACGATGAAAGCCGCCAAGAGCACGTAGTCCATTAGCGGCGCTCCTCACGCTCGATCCGTTTTAGTGCCAGCGTTAGTATCAACGGGACCAGCGCGATGGCCAGCGCGGACGCCAGGATCCAATAAACGGTCATCCGTAACCTCTTGGCTTAGGACGCACCCCAACGTGAACGAGTGCTCCAAGACCTGTTCTAACTCACGTTTCGCGGGACCTCAAACGCCGGACGCCCCCATGGAGTGTCGGGCGGTCTGTGCGCGTACAGTTAAATTCTTGTTGCGGTCGTGGCTGATTCGGCGACTGCCTCGCGGACCGTCTCGATCGTCGCCTGATTGCTGGAAATAACGGGTATGCCGAACCGCGCGCGCAAAGCTTCGATCGCGCCGATCGCCTGCCAGTTCGTACACGAAAGGAAAACACAGTCGGCATCGATTCCATCCATGTGGCCGACGACGAAGTCTTCTATCTCAGCCGGTGTCACCTCACCGATGTCGCGGTTTTTGAGAATGCCCATGCCCGCGACTTTGACGAGTGCGTATCCGCTTTCCGTAAGGCAGCCCGTCACGGACTCGGTCAGCTCCTCCAGGTAGGGGGTGAACACCGCCAACCGGCGCACCTGGAGTTTATCGAGCTGGGACAAGACCGAAGCGACAACGGTCACTCCTCGTCCGCCTGTCTCTCGTTCGATGGCTTCTCTGATCTGCTTGTCGTGGGAGACCCCACCAAGCGATCCCGCCGAGGTGCAACCGAAGACGGTCACGTGCGGGTCGGTCGTGGCGATCAGCCGTATGGAGCGTGGCAGGTCTTCCCGCAACATCCGGGTTTCGGCCTCCCGCGTGGTTTCTTCAAGCATCGTCCGCGATGTGCTGACCGCACATGTTTCACCGAGATGCCAGTGCATATCCGGCTCCATTACGGTGTTGGAGGACGGCACGATCAGACCCACCCTGAACGTCAAAGGTTGCATAGAACCCCTTTTGTTGACCAACACCCTACAACACGCCCGGTCGCTTGTAAATCGGGGCCGCATCGTGAAGTAGACCTCGTTCGGGGTCGAGCCAGCGAGCGCCATGTGCGCGTAGCCGACCCGCTAAAGCCAATCGGGGTGCGTGGGCGGACTCAACGCGTTCAACTCGAGTGTAAGCTGGCGGTATAACGACTACGGTGGCAACAGGGGAAATGAAAATAACGACGCTAGCCCTGACGGTTGGGAATGCCGGGTCCCGGGCGAGAACCCCCCAGAAGTGAACAGAATGTCGACCCGCCGAGATCGGCTCAGCGCGCCCGAAAGCAAGTTGCAGGCTCGACGCCCGGCGGCATTTTGAACTGCCGGATCGGCTCGAAATCCCGGATCAGCATCTCCAGCGCTTAGCTGGTGCGGTTCATCTGCTCCTCAGTCATCGTGTAGCCGCTTAGCTCGAGGATCGCGGCCAGACTTTGTCGTGAGATCGACCCGGTGTCCTGGATCTCCTGGGTGGCGGTGGTCCGAGCGATTTAGCGTTGGACACCATGCCGGCCTCGCTGTAGATTACGAAAGGAGCCGGGCGTAGGTCGTTTCCCGAGCGTAACCTCCCCGCTTCGAGGAAGATTGTTCCTGATGTCATCTAGCACAAAAGGCAAGGTGTCCCATGCGACAGAATTCGAATCGTTCTCCGATTAGCCATGGCATCGTTTTGATATGCCTCTTGGCGGGGCAGCTCCGGGCCGAGGCCGAGAAGCGGCCTATGACCCTCGTCGATCTCCTGGAAGTTCCAAGTTTGAGCGATCCTCAACTCTCTTCCGACGGTCGTCACCTGCTGTTCGTTCTCTCCGAGCCCGATTGGGAGATCAACGGGCGGGTGAGCCACATCTGGCGCGCTGACCCAAATGGCAACGCTCCTATTCAGATGACGAACGGACGCAAAGGAGAAAGTGAGCCTCGGTGGTCACCCGACGGCCAGCGGATCGCTTTCGTCGGCCGGCGCGGTGACCTGCCCCAGGTCCACATCATGAGGAGCGCCGGCGGCGAGGCCGAAAAGGTAACTCACCACGCCACCTCGGTGTCCAGGCTTTCCTGGTCGGCCGACGGCACCTTTGTCTACTTCCTGGCATTCGAGCCAAAGACTGCCGAACAGGAGGTACGCGAGAAGGTAGACGACGACGTGTACCCGTTCGACGAGAACTACACGCACCGCCACCTCTGGCGGATTTCCATTGCCGACAAAGTTGAGGAACGGATCACGAAGGGGGACTTCTCGCTACTCGACTATCAACTGCCGCGAGACGGGCGGAGGATTGTCTTTCACCGCGCACCGACGCCACTGGGCGGCGATGCACACAAAGGCGAAGTGTGGGTGATGGACGCGACAGGAGAAAACGCGGTTCAGATTACCAAGAACAGTTGGCCCGAAGCGCCGAGCTGTTGCGGAGGGCGTGGAGCTCAGCCCACCTTCGATGTCACGACAACTCCGGACTCGAAACAGCAGAGAGCCTACGACTTGCTCAAAGGTATCACGACGCTTGTGACGCCGCCTCTCGGCCAGCTCCGGATTGCGGCAAGCGACCAGCCTCTCGTTGGGGAAATCCGGGTGCGTCAACTCAAACAGGTTCCGCCTGTCGAATAGCCCCATCTGGATCACCCCATCGTTAATGAGCTTGCGAATCGGTTCGGGACGCAGAGCGGTAATCCAGTCGATACCGTCCATCTCCCGTAACTCGTCGATCTGGGTCTGGGTGATCATTCCGCGGTCGCCCACCATCACAAACTGCTCGATGCCGAACCGCTCTTGCGCATTTTCTACCTGAGGCAACAGCGTTTTGGGATCGCCCGTGTTGCCCTCAAAGACCGATACCGACACGGGGATGCCGCGTTCGTTGGTCAGCAGGCCGTAGTTGACCTGCAGCTTGCCTTTCTTGCCGTCACGGTTGTATCCGAGCCTGGCCAGCGGACAACTCACCCCCTCGAAGTAGCTTGAGGTTAGGTCATAGAGCGCGAGGCCGTCGTTTTGAAGATGGCGCGCCGCGAGTTTCTTTTCGATGACCTCCTGGCGTTTGAGAACCCAGTCCATGGCGGCATAGAGATCGTCTTCGTCGGCATCGCTCACCCCCAGGATTTCGGGCAGTGTGGTTGTGTGCCACCACAGGCTAGTCGCCAGCTTCGACTGCGGTTCGAGGATCCGGGCGACTACCATGGCCACGACCAAATCCCGCTCTGGTGAGTGTCGAGAGCCAACGAGCTTTTCGAAACCGAGCTGTCTCATGGCACTGAGCACCGCGTCGACGTGGCCATGGTGCCGGGAGCCGTTCTCGACGATTTCGAAGGCGTCTTCGAGCGAAACGAGCTTTTGCCCCTTGAGTATGCGTCGGATGGCATCGACCTGCTCGCTCGGCAGTTTGGACAGGTTGGCAAGTGTGCGCTTGCGCGGTTTCTTGCTCTTGGCATCCCGATAGGACTCACGGAGCAAAACGGCGGGTTTGGAGTTGCGGTTGGGCACGATATCGATGTGCATGGCTACTATATACACTATATAGGTATATATAGCAATAACAAATAAAATACAACATGGCTACCAATTGCAGGCAAAAATCACACCTCTAGCGCTGTAACTCCATGCGACTAAAGGTACTTTACCGAAGCGTGGGAGGACTTACTGGGCAGAACTTCAGGCTAAGAGGTCACCCGCATCCAAGTGCCGTCACACCCTTGTACCCCGCCGCTCCTTGTCCGCCCACCAGCCCAGGCGCCATCAGCGGAACAAACGAACTAGCTTCCGCCTCGGCGCTCGTTTTTGCTTTTCCTTCCGCCGATGCCGACCAGTGCCTCTTCAGCTCTTCGTAGTTCAACCTCAAGGCACGCGACGTCCCATGGACTCCATACTCGCTCGCCAGTCCCGCCGCAACCTTCCACAGTGCTTCCGGGATTCTCCGCTTCCGCCGAAGAGTCGCGGTCTCTGGAGGGTCGCTTTCATATCCAATCCCTTCCCTCCTGCCTAGGGTTGGGTAGAATCCTTTCCTTTCTCGTCATCTCCGGTGTCGACGGGCGCCTTTTCCCATGTATAGTCGCGGCCCATCGCGTGTTTCTCGAACCAATCCAACTCAGCGTTGCTGGACATTCGCGACGACAGCTTTAGCTTCGAAATCGACGACACAAAGGTCACTGCGGAAGTTGCCCTTGACGGCATCTACGTGATCCGCACCAGTCTTGCTGAGCAGCGGATGAAAACCGACGACACAGTGCGCAGCTACAAGTTGCTGACCCAGGTCGAGAGGGCGTTTCGTTCCTTCAAGAGCATGGACCTAAAGGTGCGGCCGATTCATCACCGGCGCGAAAACCGAGTCAGGGCGCACGTCTTCTTGTGCATGCTGGCCTACTACGTCCTGTGGCACATGATGGAGGCTTGGCGGCCGCTGCTATTCTCTGACGAGGACCAGCAGGCGAAGGCCAGGCGTGACCCGGTTGCTCCGGCGAAGCGCTCCGAGGCCGCCCTGCGCAAGATACAAACCAAGAAGCTTGACGATGGGAGTCGAGCTTCCAGCTTCCGCACGCTGCTGCGCCTTCTCAGCAACATCGTCCGAAACAAATGTCGGCGACCGGAAGCCGGACCCGACGACTGGCTAGTCGCCAGCTTCGACTGCGGTTCGAGGATCCGGGCGACTACCATGGCCACGACCAAATCCCGCTCTGGTGAGTGTCGAGAACCAACGAGCTTTTCGAAACCGAGCTGTCTCATGGCGCTGAGCACCGCGTCGACGTGGCCATGGTGCCGGGAGCCGTTCTCGACGATTTTGAAGGCGACTTCAACCGAGACGAGCTTTTCCCCTTTGAGAATGCGTCGGATGGCGTCGACTGCGTCCATGGGCAATTTGGACAAGTTAGCGAGCGTGCGCTTGCGGACGTTTCCGCCCACCCGATAGGACTCACGCAGCAGGACCGCGGGGGTAGAGTTGCGATTGGGGATGATGTGGATATGCATGCCCACCATAGTATCCTATGTATCAATGTGTATCAAACATAAAAGGCTTTAGACATGCCTACATATTGCATTCCAAAATTAGCCTCTCGGCGTCCCTAAAGACGCGTAATCATTGGGGATTCACACTGTCAGTGGGTTCATTCGACCAAGGAACTTCAGCTTAGCCGCCGCCCTGCGCGACCGGCTGGACCTCTCTAGCAGCCTTGAGCGTCTCGTAGCCCTCGTCGTCCAGGTGAGTTATCGGGCGCACTCGATAAGCGAAGGCGTCGGGCGCACAAACAGAGGCCGCCCGAGGAGGAGTCCCCCCGGGCCGGCCCCATCGAGGAACCGATCGCGCGGCTACGGCAGCGTCAGCGCCACCAGCGAGCCCGGCTGGTTGCGTTTCGCGCTGCCCGCCTGCACCACGATGTACTGCTTTCCTTCGTGCATGTAGGTCATCATCCCGTACTGGCCGGGTATCGGGAGCTCGACGCTCGCCAGGATCTCACCCGTCCGCTTGTCGCGGGCATGCAGGAGCGACATGCCGTTCTCGCTCACTTCGGCATCGCCCCGCAGGTCCTCGATGGTTTGCAACAGGAGGTCGCCCACGACCATCTGGATGGAGTTGCCGGTTCCTCCCGTATTGGGAATATCCACTCCCGACAAAAGAGGGTGGTTCCTGATCCGCTCGGGAGTCTCGCCGACCGGAATGTCCCAGAGCTTTTCGCCCGTGTTCATGTCGTAGGCGGCGAGCCCTTGGTACAGAGGCTTGTAGACCGGCAGGCCCTCGATCAGCGGCAGAAACGCGCGGCGGCCGCCGGGCGCCCACGCTGCGACCGTGGTACCTGTGGTGGACGTATGCCGCTCCCGCCCCCTCCAGCGCACCGCACTCAGTCCGGGCAACCCCCGCTCCTTGTCCTCCCCGTTCGTGGGCACCAGGAACGAGGGGGCGCTGCAGCCCCGCCTGTGCGACGCGTACATGATTCCCGTCGTCGGGTCCGCAACCGGCGGATGGAACATGTTCAACCCGCCCCTGCAGCCGATAACGTTGCGGTAGTCGTTGTTGTGGGGATAGGGGAGCGGCGGTACGTAGAGGCCCCCGACCCGAAATTCGCTCAGGATCTCCATGGCGCGCCGCCTCAGCTCCGGCGTGTAGTCCATCACGAACTCGTCGGTGATCCCGTTCCATACGATGGGGTCCAGCGGTTCCGGCCGGGTCGGGTAGGGTTGCGAGGGCGCCGTATAATTGCCGGGGACCTGGGTCTGCATGACCGGGCGCTCCTCGATAGGCCAGATCGGCTTACCGGTCTCCCGGTTCAACGCGAAGATGAGGCCCTGCTTCGTGTTCTGGATCAACGCGGGGATTCGCTGTCCGTCCACCGTGAGATCCATCAGAATGGGCGCGGCGGGAATGTCGTAGTTCCACTGGTCACTGTGGTGGATCTGGAAGTGCCACCTCCGCTCGCCCGTCCTGACGTCCAACGCGAGGACGCTGCCGCCGAAGAGGTTGTGGCCCGGGCGATGGCCCGTGTACGACTGGACGGTCGAGGCGTTCGTCACGATGTACGCGAGCCCCAGCTCCGGGTCGGCGGACGCGGGAGCCCACGACGACATGTCGCCCGACCACCGCCAGGCGTCGTTCTCCCACGTGTCGTGGCCGAACTCGCCGGGCCGCGGGATGACGTGGAACTTCCAGAGGTGCTCTCCGGTTCTGCCGTCGTAGCCCATGATGTCGCCCGGGACGTTCTCGATCCGGGTCTGGTCATAGCTGGGCTCGTGGCCGACAAGCACCACGACCACCCCGTTCACCACGATGGGCGGCGACGAGCTGGTGACCATGCCCAGCTGCCTCGGGATCCCGTGGCCCGGGTCGTACGGGCCGGTCGTCCGGGTCAGCCAGGGCTCCCAGTCCGCCACGAGGTCCGGTATCAGATCAACGACGCCGGTCCGGGAGAAATCCTCCACCGGTACGGGCGTGCCCCAGTCCTCCAGGGGCCGCCCCGTCTTGGCGTCCAGCGCCCAGAGGAAGAAGGCGGGCGACGTGACGTAGATCACGCCCCGTCCGTCCACCTCCGCGTAGGCGACGCTCTTTCCGAAGTCCGTCCTCGGCGAGCGCAGATACCTTATCGTCTCGGGCTCCCGGAAGGTCCAGAGCGTCTCGCCCGTGGCGGCGTCGATCGCCGCCACCTGCCGCCGCTGACCGACGACCGTGTACAACACGCCGTCCACGAAGACCGGCGTGGACCGGAACGTGTACTCGACGCTCGGCCCGAAGTTGTCCCCCCGCCAGGTCCAGGCTACCTGCAGATCGGAGAAGTTGGACGCGTTGATCTGGTTCAGCTGCGGATTGGACCGGGTGTGCCCGGCGTCACCGCCCAGGTAATGCCACTCCCCGTTCTCGAGGCCCGTCATCTGCGCGGAGCCGGCGGACGCGACTCCTAAGAGGGCCGCTAGAGCCAGGACGCGACAACCGATCAGGGATCGCTTCATCATGCTTCCTCCTTGAGAAGAGCTGGGAACGATTAATACGAACTCTCGACTGACCGGCGTACAGCAACCTCCAGGCTCGGAGGACCGAGCGTCCTCCGAGCCCCGTGGGCTCAAAAGGTATGTGTGGGAGCCCGGCTCCGGGGAAGAAGAAAGCGTACGACCTGACATCGTGATCTTCCCTCCTCACGTCGAGGACGAATGGCCAAAAAAAAGCTCGTGCAACGCCCGAGCCACTTCGGGGAACTATCTTCGGCGAACGCGCTCCTCCCGATGCGGCGCTCTCCTCCCGCCTCCTCGACTCTACTCGCGCATCAACGACCCGCGTGAACAATCATTATAATAGACGAACTCTCCCTCCTGTGCCTCATCAAAATGCGTCCGTGTTTGAAATCAAAGACTTACGCGCCGTTCTTCAGCCAAAGCGCCCGGTGCTGCGCTTGAGATCGCGCCGAGGGCGGAGAGTTTCAAATAAGAAAGGACTTGACTCAGGTCTCGATGTACAATAGGCGGTGGTAATTGAACGGCCACAATGGAAATCCCGGGTTAGGTCATTCTTTTCGAGGCGAGGTGTGGTTATGTCGGATGCAAGTCGACTGAGGTTGGTGGTAGCGTTGGCCTTCGTCACAGGGCTCGGCACTGGAGTCGAGGCCTTCGCCCAGGTCCTCCCGAATCCGTATCGCGCTGTAGATGGCTGGGCCCAGCTTCCCGACGGGAGGAAGATGGGAGCGGTGGGCGGGGTGACGATCGACCCCGACGGCGAGCATATCTGGGCGGCGGTGCGATGTTACCAGACCGACTGGCCGGCCCGGTTCGGCAACGAGTGTCTCGATTCGGATCTGGACCCGATCCTCAAGTTCGACCTGGAAGGCAATGTCGTGGAGAGCTTCGGGAGCGGGATGTTCATATGGCCCCACGGGATCGACGTGGACCAGGACGGAAACGTTTGGGTGACCGACGGGGTGGGCGCCGCGCGAACGCCAGAGGGGACAAGAGGACACCAGGTCATCAAGTTCAGCCCGGAGGGAGAGGTGTTGATGACCCTCGGCACCCCGGGAGTTCCCGGAGACGGTCCGTACAGCTTCAACGCCCCGAGCGATGTCGTGGTAGCTGACAATGGCGACATTTTCGTCGCGGATGGCCATGGCAGCAATACAAACAACCGCGTGGTGAAGTTCTCGAGTGACGGGACGTTCATCAAGACCTGGGGACAGACCGGCTACGGGCCGGGCGAGTTCCGGACGCTGCACGCCATCGCCATCGATTCCAGAGGGCGGGTGTTCGTGGGCGACCGGTCGAACAACCGGATCCAGATTTTCGACCAGGACGGGAACTTCCTGTCCAGGTGGACGCAATTCGGGCGACCGAGCGGGATCTTCTTCGATGAAAACGACCAGATCTATGTGGCCGACTCGGAGTCGGACGATGTGCAGAATCCGGGTTGGGAGATGGGGATCAGGATCGGGGACGCCCGAACCGGTTGGGTGACCGCCTTCGTTCTCTATCCGTGGGGGGATCCGCGTGAGACCACGGGGAATGGGGCGGAGTTCGTTGCGGTGGATCGCGACGGCAACCTGTACGGTGGGGAGCCCCGCCCCCGGAAGTTGCAGAAATACGTCAGAGTGAGGCCATAGAGACCACGAACGATGCGCGTGTAGTGATGGGTGAGCCGGGGGGCGCGTCACGTAGTCCAGGATGCGGCAGCTCGCCTCCAGACGTTCCGGGCTCGCTCCGCACGCCGAGGGCGAACGGGTCCGAGGTGAAGTGGGGCCGCGACCGGGAGCAATAGACACCCGGAAGCCCCACAAGCGCGGCGCTCGTGGCGAGGAATCGACGACGTTTCATTTCCGCGCAGGTCCTTTGATAACGCGGCCGGGTCTTTCCCCGGTGAAGGCCCCCGGTTGCCGCTATGCGGCGGCTTCCTGCTGCAGTTCGAGCTATTTAGTGGGCGATTCGTCTCCGCGGATCGTGCAAGGGAGCTGGTAATGTCTCGTCGCGACGCGCTTCGCTGCACGAGCCCGCGTTAACGGAGGCTCTCACTAGTTTGCAGAGCTCTTGTGCTGGGTGCGACAGGTAGCGCTCATCCCTACTTATCATGAAGGTTCGCCTCTGGATGTCAAGGCCCTGCAACGGGATCTCCACCAGCGTGCCTTCTCGCAATTCTCGAAGCGCTGCTAGACGCGGCAAGATTGCCAGTCCCACACCTTCCTGAACGAAATTTTTCATGCACTCAAAGCTTGACAGCTCGACAGCGACTCGGAAGGGTATGTTGTTCCGGCGAAATAACTGAATCGTCATGCCAGAGGTACTCTTGCAACGGTTGTGCACGACGAGAGGTTCTTGTTCGAGGTCCTTGAAGCAAACGGTCCGCTGCCATGCCAACGGGTGATTAGCCGGGGCGATCAGAATGAGCACGTCTGAGTAAACCGGTACCGAACGAAGCTCATGGAAGGCGGGTTTCTCGACGACGAAACCCAGGTCGACCTCCCGATCCAACACTTTCTCCGGGATTTCGCTGATCGGACTGCGGTGAAGCTCGATTTTGATTCTGGGGAACTTTTTCGCATAGTCTCGCAGCGCACTGGGCAGGAGATAAAACGCAGCGGACTCGTGCGCGACAATGGCGACTGTGCCGGCGTTTAAGCTTCCCAATTGCGCCAAATCGTGGAACGCCTCGTCGCGGAGACTGAGCATCCGGCGCGCATAATCGAGCAGGACTTTGCCGGCCTCGGTCAAGGCAAGCTCGGGCGTGTCCCTGGCAAAGAGCAGAGTTCCGACCTCGTCTTCGAGCTTCTTGATGCTCTGGCTGACCGCCGGCTGAGTGCGGAAGACCTTTTCGGCCGCCCGAGAGAAGGATCTCTCCTCGACGACTGCTATGAAGTGCTCGAGTGGAAGGAGTTCCATGGGCCCTCCAATAAGGCCGCTGCCAGACCAATTCTAGAACAAGCGGAGAGTTGAATGCAATTGATCAAACACGGCGAATAGAAGCTCAGCAAGATGGGCAGGCAGTGAGGGAGTCGTTGCAGCACAGGAGCATGTGACCTAAGATTGATAGTGTCGCGTGCCCCTACTTTGAGGCCCCCCCATGAAACGCTTCGCGAAGTCCGCCCTTTTTTTGCCTATCGCCGCCAGCGCGGCCGCCATTTGCGTCGTCGCCGGGGTCGGCTGTACCGAGTCAAGTTTGCCGGGACAGACCGATACTTCCTTGCCTAACCAGGTAACGTTCAACAGCGACGTTGCGCCGATCATGTTTGCCCATTGCGCGGCGTGCCATCGTCCGGGCGAGTCGGCGCCGTTTAGCTTATTGACCTATCAGGACGTCAAGCAGCACGCCAAGCAGATCAAGGAGGTAACAGGGAGCCGGTTCATGCCTCCTTGGCTGCCCGAGCCGGGGGTCGTGAAGTTTTCCCACGAGCGGCGCCTGAGCGATGTGGAACTCGAGGCATTGCGACGTTGGGTGGATACCGGGACACCCGAGGGCGACGCCGCGGACTTGCCGGACCAGCCACAGTGGCCCAAAGGTTGGCAGCTTGGCGAGCCGGATTTGATCGTGACAATACCCGAGCCGTTTACTCTTCCGGCGGAAGGCAACGACGTGTATCGCAATTTTGTGATATCGATTCCAGTCACCGAGATGCGGTATGTGAAGGCCGTCGAAATACGCCCCGGCAACCCGAAGATCGCGCATCATGCTTTTCTGCGGATCGATCGGACGCCGGCCTCACGACGGCTGGAGAAGGAGGACTCCCAACCCGGCTTTTCGGACATGAGAACCAGCAATGCCCTTTCCCCGGACGGTCATTTTCTGGGTTGGACGCCCGGAAAGGTACCCTTTCAAACTGAGGAGGACATGGCATGGCGTTTGGAACCGGGTACCGACATCGTACTCGAGCTACACATGCTGCCGACCGGCAAACCGGAGAAAATTCGCCTCTCCTGCCATTTCAGTGGATCCTCTCGAGGGTGAGACCGCCACAGTTTAGGTAGACGAGACTGATGAGAGCTTCGGCAGAGTGGAGTCCAAAGCTGCGGTGGCTCAGCAGCCGGATTTTGTTGTTCATTCCTTCGAGTCGGCCGTTGCTGAGTCTCCACGTGACCCACGCGATGACGCCATCGAAGTGGCTGCGGATCATCTTCGCCGCGCGTTTGACGGGCTCTATCCTCGAGCTCATAGCGCGCCGCAGCCATCCTCGGAGAAACTTCTTGGCCCATGTCTCGGTTTTGTAGGTGTAGAGGTCCATGAAGTCGTCGCGCAGAAGCATGGCGCGGTAGAGGCGACGATTAGCTCGCACCTGCTCGCGGAGCACCCGTTTGTCTTTCGCGCTGCGGTTGTGTTTGGCCTTGAGAAGGGGAAACTTGGTGTTCTTGAGGTTGCGTCGGGCAGTCCCTTTGAGCTCGCGCACCAGCTCGCGCCGGGTCTTATCCACGGCCTCGTTCAGATGCTTGACGATGTGGAAGCGGTCAAAGATCACCCGTGCCTGAGGAGCCTTTTTGCCGACGACAGTTATGTACGGCTCCCACATGTCCATGCTGACCGCTTCGAGCTCCGCGGCTCTTTGTGGTCCGAGCTTGCGGAAAAACCGCAGCAGCGTCTTGGCCTTGCGCTCCTTTCCCGCCCAGACGACCCGGCCGCTGAGATGGTCTATTACCACTGTTAAGTACTTGTGGCGTTTGCGGTAGCTGATCTCGTCCATCCCAATCACCCGCAATCCATCGAGCTCGCGCCGCTCATCCCGCTGCTCGGCAACCACTCGCTGGATGATCCGTCGCACCGAACGCCACGTCACTCGGAAATAGTTCGCTACGGCGCTGACGTCCGTCCTCTGTGCCAGCCACGCTACCTCTTGTTCGAAGCTTTTGGTAAAGCGGCTTCCCTTGTCGGCCCAAGGCACCTTTTCTCTGACCACTCCACACCGCCGACATACCACTCGTCGGATCGAGTAGCGAAGATAGGTCCGGACTCCGAACAGGTCCAAGTGCCGCCAGTAGCGATTGTAGCGATCTTTGTTCTTGCGGACCTTTCGTCCGCAAATCCCGCACAGAGGCTTCCTCCTCCGTGGTACTACATCCACCACCACTCTGGCTTTGTCCGCCTGGAAGTGGAAACCTCGGACCCACAGGCCTTGCAATCCGATGAGCTTGTTGACTAACGTAGTAACGCGCATCGCGGGAACGCTCTTTTCTCTTTCGGGAAAAAAGATTCTAGCGTTCTCGCCGATGCGCATCTACACATGGCTTACCCTCTCAACCCACGGGCCTCACCAAATGCCACTACCCCTCAGCGGGAGACGAGGCTGTGGGAAACGCCCCCACGGTTCTGGTCGTTCAGACCTTGCTCACGACTGAGTTCTCTTCGAAGCCTGGAAGGGCGTTTTCCATAGCCTCCACTAATCGAGCCCCCCCTTCCTTATTCCATATGAATTAATCTTTCTTGTATATATATCAGGAGGGGCCTGTGGGCGCTCGTGGGAAACGCGAAGCGTTTTCCAAGCGATTGTGGAAAACGCCGCTCCACGTTTGTACGTGCTCACAACCTTTCCCTAAACGCCTCTCTCCCCCGGAGTTTCCGGCGTTTTCCACAATCGCGGCAGCGTCCATAGGCCATGCCCTCCAACACAAATCAGATCCCCCGAAACGACAGGAGAACCGCTTTTTCTTTGCGCCTTCGCGTTTTTGCGCTTTGCGTTACGCTTTTTTTGATATTGATCCTTTAGGGGCTTGGGCTAGTCTGAGAAATCGAGGATGACCGGTGCATGGTCCGAGGGTTGTTTCCCCTTGCGCTCGTCGCGGTCGACGAAAGCGTCGCTGATCCGCTCGGCCAACGGCTTCGTGACGAGGACGCCGTCGATGCGGAGGCCGTTATCTTTCTGGAAGCCCAGCCGCCGGTAATCCCACCACGAGTAGATACTGCCCTCCGGATGCACGACACGGAAAGCGTCGACGAGCCCCCAGTCGATGAGACGGTCGAAGGCGCCGCGCGCCTCGCGGTGACACAGCACGCTTTCTGCCCACAGCTCGGGGTGTTTGACGTCTTTGTCGTCGGGGGTGATGTTGAAGTCGCCGCAGACCGCGAGCGGCTTCTCGGGGTCGGTTTTGGCTTCGAGATATTCGTGGAGACGCGACAACCATTCGAGCTTGTAGGTCCACTTCTCCGAGGTGAGGTCGCCGCCATTGGGCACGTAGACCGAGATCACCCGCACGCCCGCAACATCGGCCGCGATCAGCCGCGCCTGGGAATCGTCGGCGCTATCCTCGAGAGAGCGCGTCACGTTCCTTGGCGGCCCGGACGACGCCTTGCTCAAGATCGCGACGCCGTTATAGGTCTTTTGTCCATAGATCGCGGAGTGATAGCCCGCTTGCTTGAGCGGAAGCGCTGGGAACTCCTCCTCGGCCATTTTCAGCTCTTGCAAACAAATCGCATCCGGCCCGTGGCGTTCGAGAACTCCGACAAGGCGCTCGAGGCGCGTCCTGATCGAGTTGACGTTCCACGTGATGATGCGCATCGGGCGGCGATTATACCAGCCGCTCGCATTGCCTCCATGTAACACGTTGCGTTAGGATGCCGCGTCCGTTGGGCGAGGTGAGAAAGACATGAAAGCGTTCTTCCCGATGCGAGGTAGCGAGGTCGCAGCACTCGCGTTTTTGATTCTGTTCTCGGTCGTGTCTTTCATGCCTCGCTGGCGCACGATCGAAATCGCGGGGATGGCCGCTTTCGGGTGGTTCATGGCGGCGCTCATGGTGATCTCGCCCGCGGTCGCACTTTTCGTCTTCCTTCGCGAGCGACGCTGAGATGCTCGTCGAACGCGTCCTCGTCCTGTTCTATCTCGCGGGATGTATCGGCATCGGCGTTTATGCTTCGAAGAGAGTCCTCGGCTCGCGCGACGAATATTGGATCGCCGGACGGCGCATCGGGACGTTCGTCAACGCCATGGCGATCATGGCGAGCCTTGCGAGCGGCGGCTCGATCATCGGGGTCATGGGACTCGCCTATTCTCAAGGCATCCCGGCGACGCTCGCGCTCTTCGCGGGCGCGGTGATTGGCTTTCCGCTCGCTTCACTGCTCGTCGCGCGTCCACTGCGAAATTTCGGCCGGTACACGATCACAGACTTTCTCGCGTACCGCTACCCTTCGGCGATCGTCCGCTATCTCGTGCCCATCCTCATCGTCATCGCCTTCACGATTTACATCGTCGCGCAGATGAAGGCCGCGGGCATCACCGCCAATGCGCTCCTCGGCATCCCCTATAACACCGCCCTCACGCTAGCGACTGTCGTCTTCATCCTCTACGTCTCGATAGGCGGGATGATCGCCATCACTTGGACCGACGTCATCCAGGGCCTTCTCATGCTCGCCGTAGTGGTGGGGACGGCGCTCGTCATGGTCTGGCGCGTCGGCTCGCCCTTCGAGCTCATGGACCAGGCGACGCGCGTCGCTCCCGAGCTCGGTCGAGTTACGAACCAGCCCGTCTCGAGCTATCTCGGCTACTTCGTCATCTGGGCTACGGCCATCCCCGTCATCCCCCATATCGTCATGCGTGTGTTCACCGCGAAAGACGTTCGCGGCGCGCAGTTATCGCTCAATCTAGCGATGATCGTCTATAGCATGATGATCCTCGCAGCTTGTCTCGCAATCGTGCCCGTCGGCAAGCTGAACTTCCCCGGGCTCGCAGATGCGGATCAAATTTTTCTCCGCGTGATGGAATCAGAGTTCCCGCCTGTCATCCGCGGGATTGCAGTCGCCGCCGCCTTGGCAGCGGTGATGTCCACGACCGATGCGCTCCTGCTCGCGTGCAGCGCCGCCATCGCGCACGATCTGCTCGGGAACGTCTTGCGTGAGCGCGCGAGCGAAAGAACTCTCGCCGCTATCCGCATCAGCTCCGCCTGGGGAATTGGACTTCTGGCCCTCTACTGGGCGTTCTCCCCGCCAGAGCTCATCTCCCAGTTCTACACGGCCGGAGTGGGAATTCTCAGCGCGAGTCTCTTCGTCCCAACGGTCGCCGGCATCTGGTGGAAGCGCGCGAATCTGCTCGGCGGCGTCCTCGCTCTCGTACTCGGCGCTCTCACATACGTCGTCATTTACGGCTTCGGGCATTTCGGTATCCTCGACGTCGGGCTCTCGCCCATCCTAGTGGCCCTCCCCGCGAGCGCGGTCGCCATGCTGATCGGGGGTCTCGTTGGGCGCCCCGAATCCGACGCGATGCTCGAGCAGGTAGCGGGCCTCCACAGGAGTGACGCCGAGCCGACGTGAATTTCTACCCCGGCTTCACTTGGTTTCTCGGCGTCACGCTCGTCGCTTATGTCGTCGGACTCTACGCGCTCGCTTTTCGCACGCGCGGGCGCATCCAGAGCAGCGAGGACTTCATTGTCGCTGGCCGGCGGCTGAGCTTCCCGCTCGCGACAGCAACGCTTCTGGGTACATGGTTCGGCGCCGGAACGATTCTCGCCGCCGCGGACGAAGTTCGCCGCGAAGGATTGCGAAGCGCCGCGCTCGAGCCCTTCGGCGCCGGCTTTTGTCTCATCGTGGCCGCATTATTCTTCGCGCGTCCTCTCTGGGAGATGAAACTCCTCACGTAAGCGATTTCTTTCGCCGAAAGTTCGACAAACGGGCGGAGGTCATTTCCGCCGCGGTGATGGTGCCGAGTTATTTTGGCTGGATCGCCGCTCAGCTCGTCGCCTTCGCGGGGATGCTCAATCTGTTCTTCGGCCTCGACATGACGGCGGGTATCTTGCTCGTCGCCGTAGTGGCCGTCGGCTACACACTCATGGGCGGCATGTGGTCGGTCACGTTGACCGACGCGTTTCAAATCAGTCTCGTCATGATCGGGCTCGTCGTCCTCGGGTGGACCACGCTCGTGACGCTCGGCGACGGTAGCATGCTTTCTGGGCTCGCCCGGCTCTGGGCCGACACGCCGCCGGAGATGCGCGAGCCCATCCCCACGGGATCGATACAGCTGCTTTTCGAGTGGCTCGCCGTTTTCGCCGTGGCCGCTCTCGGGAACGTCCCAGGTCAGGATTTGATGCAGCGTATTTTTTCGGCGCGATCGGCGCGTACCGCGGTGAAGGCTTGCTACGGCGGCGGTATTCTCTACATCATCTTCGGCCTCATCCCTGTTACCCTCGGGCTCGCGGGGCGCACCCTGACACCCGACAGTCTGGAGCACGCCATTCTCCCTGCGCTCGCGCACAGCTTCTTGGAACCGATCCCTGCCGTCATCTTCACGGTCGTTCTCGCTTCCGCAGTGCTCTCCACGATCGATAGCGCCATTCTCTCCCCAGCTAGCGTTTTGTCGCAGAACGTTCTCGAATATGTGAACCGTGGCTTCTTCTCTCCTCTGACGTTGACGCGGATCGCGGTCGTGATAGTGACCATTGCGAGCCTCGGCTTCGCCTTTGCCGGCGAGAGCGCCTACACGCTTCTCGAAGACGCTTACGAGCTTCCTCTAGTCGGAATGTTCGTGCCGCTCGCCATGGGCCTCTATCGCAAGCCCGATTCGGCGATGCCGGCGATCGCGTCCATGCTTGTCGGGCTCGGGCTCTGGCTCGTTCACTACTTCGCCGACTAGAGCTACTTCTTCGAGCCGTGGACATCGGGTCTTCCGTTGAAGCCTCCGGCATCTCTCACGATGACTGCGTTCAGTCTGCTCGTCTATCTCGTCACCGAGCTCGCCACGAAGCAAAGACCAACATGAGAGCGATCTCGCGTCCGCTACTTTGGAGCTAGCTCTAACCAGGTAAACCTGAAAGCTCGGCCGCTCCTCAAATCGTGCGCATGAAGCGCCTTAAGAATGGCCACAGAGACACAGCGCGGCGGAGCCGTCCTCCAATTTGGTTGCGGCTCCGCCGCGCTGTACCTCTGTGGCCATCCCTTTTTGTGGAAGCCGCAGGCTGCGCTTGGACGCTTCCCCGTTTACGTGGCTAGAGTTAGAGGCTAGGGGGTCGGGCTGACGGCAGCGGGATCGAGCAGAAAAAGGCCTTGCTCGACGCCGCTCACGGCGACGACACCGCTCGGGAAGAATGGATAAACGCTCCAGGCGCCGTTGAATGCTCGCGCGTTGTCTAAAGGGTAGATATCGAAGAAACCGGCGGGATTGAGCCTTCCATCCGCGACGAGGTCGAGATTGAACAAGCGGAGCCCCGCGCGGTAGTTCGCCTGATAGACGAGCCTGCCGCGAATGTAGAGATTGTGATCGATGGCGGGGTAAGGAGCTTCGTGCATGCCAATGAGCAGCGGACGGTCGAGGTCGGTCAGATCCCAGACCCTCGTGAGCGTGTTGTGGACGAAGCTCTCCTCGTCGGCCTCGTCGCCGAGAAGTAGAAACATGTGGTCGTCGCTCGCCCAGCCCTGATGCGTATAGACGCCGGGATAGCTCGCGCGTGAGATCGAGCGAGGGGCGGCCTTGTTCGTCACATCGACGATGGTGAGCGTGTCCTCGTTGAACGCGAAGCAGACTTCGCTGTCTCGGTAGTCGCTATCGGGCCCGACATAAGAGACGCACTGCGCGTCATGCGTGTAGCCATCGGCGCTGAAGCATCCGGCGAATTGCGGCTTCCTCGGCTTGTCGAGGTTCACCATGTGCAGGCCGCCGCGACAGGTATTGGAGCCCAAAATGTATCCGAATCCCGAGTCCTCGTTGATCGCGATGTTGTGCGAATTCGACAAAGATTCCGCGTCGTAATGCGCCACCGTCGAGAGCTCGACGGGCGGCGCCGCCACGTCGAGAAGCGCCGTGAGGTCGAAGACTTGCATGCCGTGGCCGGGAGCTTCGGAGACGATGAAGGCGTGGTGTTTGTGGACCTTGACGTCGCGCCAGGAGCTCGACGCGGATTGCGTGGGGAGCCGTCCCAGATAGATCGGCGCAGTCGGGTTGGTGATCTCGACGAAGGCCGTGCCGTTTCTCATCCCGAGGAGCACGAATTCCCGTCCCGTCTCGGCGTCGGTCCATCCCCAAAGGTCGTTCGCCTCGACCGTCCCACCGCCCAGTTGCTCGAGCGGCATGAAAGCGAGCAAGTCGACACGGCTGCAGGGAAAGCCGCCCGCCGTGCCGGCCACACAAGGCTGGGCCTCGCTCGTAAGGGACGTCGTGAGCACGATCACGAAGCCGAGTGCCCCGAGTGCCGTCGTCGATCCCATGCACATTGTAGAGGATACTTACGGATGATTTGGTGATTTGTAGACCACGCCGCCTTTCATGACGAACTTCACATCCTCAAGGAGACCGATGTCATCGAGTGGGTTGCCGGCTACGGCAATGAGGTCTCCCCACTTGCCGGGCTCGAGACTGCCCACCTGATCCTCGACCCCGATGAGCTCGGCAGCGTTCATCGTCGCCATGCGGATCGCCTCCATCGCCTGAACGTCGAGCTTCTCGACAAGGATTTTGAAATCATTAGCTCGGATCCACGAGAAGCGACGCGCGCACGGCAACGTCCTGGCCGAAGGCCGGGAGCGAGACTACCGCGAGAACAAAGATGACCGGAAACGATCGGATGCGACCCATGCTTTTCCTCCCCCGGTGAAAGAGGCGAGGATGCTAGCACAGATCTTCGTCGAGAAAGCTCACGACGTGCTCGGCGATAGCGAGCGAGCTCGTCGCTGCGGGAGAAGGCGCGTTCAAGACATGGACGACGTCGTCGATGCGCTCGACGCGGAAATCGTCCACGAGGTTGCCGTCGGGCTCGAGGGCCATAGCGCGCACACCCGCGCCTCCCACTTCGAGATCATCGCCTGTGATCTCAGGGACGAGGCGTTTGAGTCCACGAATGAAGGCGCCCTTCGAGAGCGATCGATAATACTCGAGAGCCGCCCGGGTCCAATGTTTTATTCCCATGCGCCAGAAACCGACAAAACGCAGCATCTCACCTACATCTCTCCAGTCGACGTCCATTTTGCGATAGCCTTCCCGCGCGAACGCCAGCACCGCGTTCGGGCCCGCCTCGATCTCTCCGTCGACGCGCCGCGTGAAGTGCACGCCGAGAAAAGGAAAGCGTGGATCGGGTGCGGGGTAGATGAGGTTCTGGACGAGACAACGCCGGTGCGGCTTCAGGCGATAGTACTCGCCACGGAAAGGGACGATGAGAAGCTTCTTTGCGCCATCCGAAAACTTCGCTACGCGGTCCGCTTGAAGGCCCGCGCAGCACACGACGCGTCTCGCCTCCACGTCGCCCGCACTGGACACCACGATGGTAGAGCCCGAGCGTCGTTCTAGACCGGTAACAAGCGCGCTTCTTCGTATCGTCCCGCCGGCGTGCTCGATCCGCTCGCCGAGCTTCTCGGCCACGTCGCGATAGTCGACGATGCCAGTCTCGGGCGAGAGCAGTGCCGCAACACCTTCCGCGTGCGGCTCAATATTTTTCAGCGCGTCGCGGGAGAGAAGCTCGAGCCCGGAAACGCGGTTCGCGCGGCCACGCTCGTAAAGCGCGTGAAGGCGCGCCCGTTCATCCTCATTGGTTGCCACGATGACTTTGCCGCAGAGATCGTAGGAGACATTATTGACCGCACAAAACTCCGTGAGCTTGCGGATGCCTGCGCGGCAGATGCGCGCTTTCAGAGATCCTGGCTTGTAATAGATGCCTGAGTGGATGACCCCGCTATTGTGTCCCGTTTGATGGGCGGCGAGTGTATTTTCTTTCTCGAGTACGACGACCGATGCTGTCGGCTTCCTTTGCAAAAGCTCGTGGGCCGTTGCCAGACCGACGATCCCTCCCCCCACGACCACAACATCGTACACAGAGCTATTTATGGATCGGAAAGGCGGAAAAGGTCAATTCGCTTGGTGCCCGAAGCAACTCGGCTACGCGTACGGTATCGACGAGCTTCTCGATCGCCGCGCGCGCAGCCGTGCGACTCACGTTGTCGAGCTCGATCTCCCTTCGTAGAATAGTTTGAACTTCCGCTAAACTGACGACATGTCCGGGGTAAGCCGTTGATGAGTTCAAAGAGCCGCATCGTTTCGTTGTCGCTGCTTCCACTCGCCGTGTCGAGCTCCTATCTCGCTTTCCAATTCCCCACCGTCACCGATGCGCTCTACTCGAGAGGGCTGTACCCGCTCGTCGCGCGCGGTTTCGCGACGTTCGGTCGTTTGTCGTTCTCGCTGGCAGAGCCCCTTTTCGTAGCACTCGTCCTGCTACTCGCGTACGGGATCTACCGTTGGTCGAGAGGCAAACGACACCGACTCCGAAGAGCGGTCGTTGCGATTTGGGTGGTTGCGGGGGCGGTCGCGCTCACGTTTCTGTGCCTGTGGGGATTCAACTACGCGCGGCCTTCTCTTCAAGACAGGCTAGGCTTGTCGAGAGAGGGAATCGAAGCGAGCGCCGTCCTCGATGCGGGAAGACGCACCGCGATGCTCACTTCGGAGCTCTATGAAGAGCTTCTTCCAAGAGCGTCGCCGACGGCCCTACCGTTCGGTTTCGAAGAGTTGAACCTTCGGCTCGACGACGCCTATGGCCGCCTCGCGCTACCGGGGGATGCGCTGTCGTTCCGACCCGCACCGGCGAAACCGCTCCGAAGCTCCACGCTTTTCTCCTATCTCGGCATCAGCGGGATCTTCGTTCCTTTCACCGGCGAACCTTCCGTCAACACGCTCCAACCAGATGTCGCGCTCCCCATGGTCGTCGCGCATGAAAAAGCGCACCAGCGCGGGATTACGCATGAAGGCGACGCGAACTTCGCGGCGTTTCTCGCCTGCGCCCAGCCTGCAAACACGACCTATTTCCGCTACGCGGCCTATCTCTTCGCGACGCGCTACCTCCTGAGCGAGGCGTCCAACTACCTTCCACGCGATGAGGTCGACGCGGCATGGGAACTCTTGAGCGACGGCCCCAAAGACGACATCCGAGCGATCCGAGATTTCTGGCGCCGCTACGAAGGTCCCGCGGCAATCCTCGCCACCACGATGAACGACCAATATCTCAGAACGATGCAGGTACAAGGTGGCGTCCAAAGCTACGGCACCGTCGTGCAGATGCTCGTCGCGCTTGACCGGGAAGGAGGGCTTTTCCCGAGTCGGGAGTAAGAAAAAAAACCAACGCAACGGCGCCAAGGCGCAAGACAGAAAAAGAACCTTTGCGTCTTTGCGACTTTGCGTTATCTTTTTGCCTCTCCTGCCATTTCAGTGGATCCTCTCGAGGGTGAGACCGCCACAGTTTAGGTAGACGAGACTGATGAGAGCTTCGGCAGAGTGGAGTCCAAAGCTGCGGTGGCTCAGCAGCCGGATTTTGTTGTTCATTCCTTCGAGTCGGCCGTTGCTGAGTCTCCACGTGACCCACGCGATGACGCCATCGAAGTGGCTGCGGATCATCTTCGCCGCGCGTTTGACGGGCTCTATCCTCGAGCTCATAGCGCGCCGCAGCCATCCTCGGAGAAACTTCTTGGCCCATGTCTCGGTTTTGTAGGTGTAGAGGTCCATTCCCTAACGCCTCTCTCTCCAGGAGTTTCCGGTGTTTTCCACAATCGCGGCAGCGTCCATAGGCCATACCCTCGCGCCCAAATCAGATCCCCAGAAACGACAGGAGAACCATCTTTTTTAATATTGATCTTTTGAAGCGCCGCTATCTTACGCCGTTGCACTGAAAAAAAAGCGCTAGAACGATTCGGCTAGCTCGACGAAGGTCTTTACTCCGAAACCCGTGGCGCCTTCGGGGTAGTACTTCCACTTTTTTTCCAGGATGAACGGGCCCGCGATGTCTAGGTGAGCCCACAGGGCGCCGTCGGGAATGAATTCCTGGAGGAAGAGACCCGCGGTGATGGCACCTGCGAATTTGCCGCCGATATTACTTAGGTCCGCATAGGGGGTTTTCAGAAGCTCACGATATTCCTCGATGAGAGGGAGCTCCCAATAGGCCTCACCGTGACGCGCGCCGGCATCGATGACGGCGCGCACGAGATCGGGATCGTTTCCCATTATGCCCGCGACCGAAGTCCCGAGCGCGCGGATGACGGCGCCCGTGAGGGTGGCGGCGTCGACGATATGGGTCGCTTTCTCTTCTCCCGCACGAGCGAGAGCATCGGTCAGCACGAGGCGTCCTTCCGCATCCGTGTTGTCTACCATCACGGATTTTCCGTTTTTCGCGACGAAGATATCGCCCGGCCTCTGCGCTTTGGGGCCGGGAAAGTTCTCCGCGGCGGCGATGATGCCGGTAACGGCCACCTTGGGCTTCAGTTTTGCGATCGCTGCCATGGCGGCGAGCACCGCGGCGCCTCCCGCCATGTCGCCCTTCATTGTCCACATGCCTTCGGAAGGCTTGATGGAGATGCCTCCGGTATCGAAGGTGATGCCCTTGCCGACGAGAGCGAGGTGGTGTTTCGATTTTTTTGCCGGCCGGTAACGAAGCACGATGAGACAAGGCGGGTAGAGGCTTCCCTTCCCCACCGCGACGAGGCCGGTATAGCCCTGCTTTTCGAGCTGCGCGCCCGAGACGATCGTAGCTCGGAGCTTCCCCGCGGTGGCGATCTTCCGCGCGACTGTTGCGAGTGTCTTGGGGTAGACGCGATCGCCGGGCTCGTTGACGAGATCGCGAGCGCGGTTGACCTCCTCGCTCACGACACGGTAGCGCATCAGGTCACGCTCCGCTTTCTTGCGTTCTGCGGGGTGGCAAACGAGACTCACTGATGCTGACGCTCTGCGCGCGCTCTTCTTCTGGAGATATTTGTCGAAGCGATAGTCGCCGAGAACGAAGCCCTCGGTAGCGCTTCCCACATAGTCCGAGCCGTTGGCGCCGTCGAGAACGAGTGCTAATTTCGAGTGGCCGTAATCCGAAGCGAAGGCGAGCGCGCGCGTCACGAAAATCTTTACGCTCTCGTGAAGGTCGTAAACCTTCTCGTGCATCGACGAGTAAACGACGAGCGTTTGGCCCTCGAAGGTTCTCACGACTTCCCGATGAACCCGCTCTTTACGAAAAGCTTTGCGCGCTTCGTCGAGCGCTTTTCCGAGCGGCGAGCTTCCGGTCTCGAACAGTTTCACGTCGGGGTCGTCGATCGCGACGACGAGGTCCGCTTTTATCCTCTCGATACTCTGTGTTTTCAGTGATATTTTCATCGTCTCCTACTCCGCTACTCCCCTACTCCGCTTCATCGGCGTATTTCTCTTTGAGTTTTTCGATCACCGTCGGGTCCGCGAGCGTCGTCGTATCGCCGAGCGCTTTGCCTTCCGCGATATCGCGCAAAAGCCGCCGCATGATCTTGCCGGATCGGGTCTTTGGTAGATCCGCGGTCAGAATGATGTCGTCGGGACGGGCGATGGCCCCGATGCGTTTGACCACGTGCTGTTTCAAATCATCCACCAGGGACGGCGGCGCCGGCCGCCCTTCCTTGAGGGTGACGAAAGCCGCGATCGCCTGGCCCTTGATGTCGTGCGCCCTTCCTACGACCGCCGCTTCAGCAACATCCGGATAGTCGACGAGCGCGCTTTCGACCTCCATCGTCCCGATGCGATGGCCGGAGACGTTCAAAACGTCGTCGATGCGCCCGAGAATCCAAAAATAGCCATCGGCATCTCTCTTGGCGCCGTCTCCTGGAAAATAGACCTCGTTCGACCACTTGCTCCAGTAGGTCGAAACGTAACGCTCCGGATCACCGTAAATGCCACGGAGCATAGACGGCCAAGGACCCTTGATGGCGAGAAACCCGCCGCCGACCTCGACCGTGTTCCCCGTGCCCGTTACGATGTCCAACTGGATCCCGGGGAACGGCTTCGTCGT
The DNA here is from genome assembly GCA_965197495.1 of Candidatus Marinacidobacterales bacterium. Lineage (GTDB taxonomy): Bacteria > Acidobacteriota > Vicinamibacteria > Marinacidobacterales > SMYC01 > SMYC01. The sequence goes on along the minus strand of OZ240210.1, from coordinate 4,423,176 downwards.
CGAGCCCGGCTTCGTCTCCGTTACCCCCGGAAGCGGCGTACACATGATCGCGCCGGTCTCGGTCTGCCACCACGTATCCACGACGGGGCAACGCTCGCCGCCAATGTGCTCGTGGTACCACATCCACGCTTCCGGATTGATGGGCTCGCCCACCGTTCCCAGAAGTCTCAGAGACGACAAGTCGTGCTTCTCGGGCCACTTCTCGCCCCACTTCATGAAAGCGCGGATGGCCGTGGGCGCCGTATAGAAACACGTCACCCCGTACTCCTCTACGATCGACCAGAAGCGGTCTTTGTCGGGCCAGTCGGGCGAACCTTCGTACATCACACCAGCGATGCCGAGAGCGAGTGGCCCATAGACGATGTAGCTGTGTCCCGTCACCCAGCCGATATCGGCCGCGGCCCACCAAACGTCATCGTCTTTGAGATCGAAGACATATTTGGTCGTGGCCGCGACCTGCGTCAGATAGCCCCCTGTCGTATGGACGATGCCCTTGGGCTTTCCCGTCGTGCCGGAGGTGTAGAGGATGTAGAGCATGTCCTCCGCATCCATCGGCTCGGGCTCGCAATAGTTGTCGACATCGTCCACGAGAACGTGCCACCAGTGATCGCGTCCTTCTTCGAAGTGGATCTGAAAATCGCCGCGTTTGACGACGACGACGTTCTCGACACTCGGCGCACCTTCGATCGCCTCGTCGGCGAATTTCTTCAAGGGCACGATGTTGCCGCGTCGGTACCCGCCATTTGCAGTAATCACGAGCTTGGCTTCGGCATCATTGATGCGATCTCGAAGCGAGTCCGCGCTGAATCCGCCGAAAACGACACTATGCACGGCGCCAACCCGGGTGCAGGCCAGCATCGCGATCGGAAGCTCGGGGATCATCGGAAGATAGATCGCGACCCTATCGCCCTTCCGGACGCCCAGCTTCTTCAGCACATTGGCGAACCGATTGACCTCGCGGTAGAGATCCCAATAGGTGAGCGTGCGTCGGTCGCCAGGCTCACCTTCCCAGATGAGCGCAGCTTTGTTGCGGCGGGCGGTCGCGACATGACGGTCGAGACAGTTGGCGCTCACGTTTAGCTTTCCGCCAACGAACCACTTCGCGTGGGGAGGATTCCAGGAGAGCACCTCGTTCCAGGGCTCCATCCACTGGAGCTCACCGGCCATCCGGGCCCAGAAAGCCTCGGAATCCTTGTCCGCTTCGTCGTAGAGCGACATGTCACTCACGTGAGCCTTTTCCCGAAAGGCCTGAGACGGAGAGAACTTCCTCCCCTCTTGAAGCAGAGCGTCGATCTCAGTCTCAGTCTCAATCTCCGCGCTTCCTCCCTCGCCGTCACTCATCACAAACCCTCCTTCCACGAAACTCCAATCCGGGATTCTATGACATGTGCTCCATGTCGGTATACTGGATGTTATCCCACGAACCGAGACAGGTGGCCGAAGATGCTGATCCCGCTGACGCATGAGCGCATGACGGTACAACGTTTGCCTTGGGTTACGATCGGTATCATCGCGATGAACTTCGTCGTCTTTGCTTTTACTTGGCCCACCGCCAAGCAAGACGACGTCCGTCGCACCGAAGCCTGGGAAGAGCTCGTCGCCTATGCCGAAGCCCATCCGGGCGTTTGGGAAGACGACTGCGCGCGCTGTCCGGGGCGCGCCGATTTCGACGCCTTGCGCGAGCGTTTGGAGGATGTCGCCTCCGAGCACGTTTTTTCTCGATACGGCTACGTCCCGGGAAAGCCGACCCTCCGTGGCCTGTTCGGCTCGATATTTCTACACGCAGGCTGGTCGCACTTGTTGTGGAACATGTACTTTCTGTGGCTCGACGGCTGCAGCATCGAAGATCTTTGGGGGCGCCCACTCTATGCGGTCGTCTATCTCACGGGCGGCGTGGCCGCCGCGCTCGCCCAAGGCGCCTATGAGCCCGACGCGCTCGGCCCACTCGTAGGCGCCTCGGGAGTGATCTCAGCGCTCACTGGTGTCTTCCTCATACACTGCTGGGACACGCGTATCCGATTCTTCTGGATGTTCATTGTTTTCTTCGGAACGTTTCACGCACCCGCCTGGATCATGTTCGGTTTTTGGCTGATGAAAGAGCTCTTCAACGCTTTCGTCTATGCGGGCGTCTCGTCGGTGGCGTTCTGGGCTCACATAGGCGGCTTCGTGTTCGGCGCCATCGTGGCCTCCGTGGTCAAGTTGACGCGCGTCGAAGAGAACATTCTCGCACCGGCGCTCGATCGCAAGACCAATCTACTCGGACGCCACCCGAAGGCTGCCCGTGCGCTCGAGCTCATGGAGGAAGGTGATTATTCGACGGCCACGCGCGCGCTCAAATCGGCCATCCAAGAAGCACCACAGGACAGCGATAGTTACCGGCTGTTCGCACAGTGCTATCAGGCGCGCGGTCGTCCGGAAGAAGCGACGCGTTGGCTCCGTCAGGAGCTAAAGCTTCACGCCCAAGCGCGGGACGACGTCCTCGTGGCCGAGACCTATCAAGAGCTGGTCAACACCGCGCCTGCGCTCTCACTGACGCCGAGAGAGCTTTTCTGCGTGGCGACCTCTCTCATGGCGACCGGAAGCGAAGGCCTCGGCGTCCCTCTCTATCTACAGCTGCTCGAGGGCGCGCCGGAGCCCATGATGCGGCTGCGAGCCGGTCTCGCGCTTGTCGAGCACTATCAGGCCGAGTCGAACCCGGTACGCGGGCTCGAGATTCTGGACCACATCCAGGAGCTCGCCGCGCCGCACGACGAATGGCGCACGATCGTCGAGAATAAACGCGCCGTGCTCCGCGAAGCGGCGCCCGCCTTCCTGAGACGGTAGATCGTTCTAGCAAATACTAAGCGAGTCGGCGGAAGAACAAGATCACGATCACCGTGTACAGCTCGAGCCTGCCAACGATCATCAGGATCGCAAGAAGGACTTTAGCGGGAGCGGGCAGCCCCGCATAGTTCAAACTGGGCCCGACCTCACCGAAACCCGGCCCGATATTGCCGAGGCATGCCGCCGCGGCCGAGAACGAGGTGAGAGGATCGAGCCCCATCACCGTCAAGAAGACACCGCCACTCACGAAGAGAAGAACGAAAAGAACGAAGAAGGTCGTCACCGAAGAGACAACGTCGTCCGGGATGGCGCGCCCGCCCAGCTGGACAGGAAGCACCGCGTGTGGTTGGAGAACGCGCTTCACGTCGACGGCGATTTTCTTGAAGACGATGAGCAAGCGCACGATCTTCACCGAGCCGCCCGTTGAGCCGGCGCAGCCGCCGGTGAACATCAAGAGAAAGAGCAAAGTCCTCGAGAGCTCCGGCCAGCGGTCATATTCCGCCGTCACAAAACCGGTCGTGGTGACGATGCTTACGACCTGAAACGCCGCAAGCCGCATGCCTTCGAATAAGGACGGTGTCACGCGGCTGAGCATCAAGTTCAGAAGGACGACCGCGCTCGACACGACGAGGATCCCGAGATAGAGCCGAAGCTCGGAATCTTGTTTGAGCGCAGAGATTTTGCCCCGAAGCCATTGGTAGTGGATCGCGAAGCTCGCACCGGCCAAGACCATGAAGACGATAACAGTCCACTCGACGCCGACGCTCCCGAAAGCGCGGATGCTCTCATTCTTGGTCGAGAAGCCCCCGGTCGCCATCGTAGCGAAGGCATGCGCGACCGCGTCGAGTGGGCCCAATCCGAGGAGCAGCAGGACAGCCACTTCCGCGACGGTGAGCAGGACGTAGATACCCCAAAGTGCTTTCGCCGTTTGAGCGATCCGCGGGGTCAATTTTTCATGAATCGGACCGGGCGCTTCCGCCGCAAGAAGCTCCATCCCGCCTATGGCGAGCTTTGGCAGGATCGCGATCCCGAGCACGATGATCCCCATGCCGCCAATCCATTGAGTCAGCGCGCGCCAGAGCAGGAACGACTTGGGCAAACGCTCTACATAGGTGAAGATGGTGGCGCCTGTCGTGGTGAAACCGGAAGCCGATTCGAAAAAAGCATTGACCGCGAAGCCGAAGCCGAACTCGATGACGAAAGGCAGCGCGCCCACGAAGGCAGCGACGAGCCAGGCCGCCGACACGAGAAGAAATGCTTCACGGCGCGCGAAGGTGAATGCGTCACCTTGATGAAAGAACCGCTCGAGAAAAAGACCGGGCACCGCGACGATGAACGCCGCCGCGTAAAACGCCCAACGTGCATCTTCGCCGGCAAATTGTCCTAGGAGCCCGGGCATGATGAGTGCGAGGGCGAGCGCGAGCAGCAAGCGGCCGAGGAGGAAGAGAACGCCGCCGAGATTGACGTTGATGCGAAACCGACTTCCGGGGCGAGCTTTCGCTTCAGCCATGTTCCGTTATCGGGCTCGGAAAAGTTTCTCTAGAGCCGGCAGCGCTTCCGTCAAGCTGAAGACGAGGGCGCGATCGCCAGCCTGGAAGGCGAAGTCACCGTCCGGAACGTAGCGTTCCTCGCCTCGAATCACAGCGCCGATAATACTGTCCTTGGGAAGCTTGAGCTTGCGCAAAGGTGCTTTGAGCGCACGAGAGCCGTCGGGAATCTGAAACTCCACGACCTCGGCGTCCCCGCTGGCGACGAAATCGAGACTCAAAATTTCCCGGCGATGCACCATTCTCAGAATCGTTCCCGCCATGATGAGCCGCGGGGACAACCCGATATCGACGCGTGCCGCGCGCAAAACGTTCAGAAATTCCGGCCGCTGGTAGAGGCTCACGACGATGCGCGCGCCGGCTTCATGCGCCAGATAGGAGCTGATCACGTTGCTCTCATCGTCCTGCGTCGCGGCCACGAAATAGTCGGCCTCCGGGGCGCCAGCCTCCTTCAAAAGCGCAGTATCCGTCGCATCTCCATGAAGGACGAGCGCCTGTGGCACTTCGGTCGCGAGCGCGAGCGCTTTTTGCGCTTGCCGCTGGATCACGGTGACCTGCACGTCGTCTTCGACGAGTTTCTTGGCGAGCCAGCTCCCGACATGGCCAGCGCCCGCAATGACGACCTTGCGAACCGGCGGCGCTTCAACGCCGATAGCTTTCAGGAATTCTGTCGCCGTCTCGGTCCGGCCCACCGCGTAGATGCGCCGGCCCGGCTTCAGCTCGGTATCGCCGCGCGGGATCGTGAGCCGCCCCCCGCGCTCGACGCCCACCAAGACCCAACCATCGGGGCCACGAAGCTCTCGCAGCGGTCGGCCATAGATGTTGGCATCGCGCGACGGCCGTGCGCGAAGCAAAAGAAGCTTCCCGTCCTCGAAAAAATGCGCTTTGCTGACGCCTGGAATCCGAGTGAGCCCTAGAATCTCCTCGGCGACGAGTCGTTCCGGATGCAGAGGGATGATGTTCTCGTCCTCTCGCAGCAGCGGATTCTCACCATATTCAGGGTTCCCGAGGCGGGCGACGCATTGCTTGGCGCCAAGGCCCCGCGCGGTCAGCGCGGCGAGCAAGTTTACGGCGTCGGAGTTGGAAACGCTGAAAAACAGGTCGGCCTGTTCGATGCCGTGTTCTTTCAGAAGGCTCGGCTGACACCCGTCGCCATGAATCGCCATGACATCGAGCTCGGCCTGCACCTTATGTGCTTGTGCCGCGTCGGCTTCGATGACGACGAGGTCGTGCCCCTCCCGTGCGAGGGAGGTCGCGATATGGAAGCCGACTTCCCCGGCGCCCACGATGAAGATGCGCATCGAACCCGAAGTTCTAGCTCATTCTGCGTGCTCAACGCAAATCGTCGACATTGTAGCCTTCCTAGTGAGCCCATTTCGCGACCAAGCGCTAGTGGACTGAAAAAAGGTGATTTGGTCCAGCGCTTAGTTGCGGTGACCGACGTAGAAAAAGGGGACAGGTACCTTCTATTCAGGCTATCCCGCCAAGAAAAGGTACCTGTCCCTGAACAATTCCCACGAAATCCTTTCCTATTTCGCCTCTCCTGCCATTTCAGTGGATCCTCTCGAGGGTGAGACCGCCACAGTTTAGGTAGACGAGACTGATGAGAGTTTCGGCAGAGTGGAGTCCAAAGCTGCGGTGGCTCAGCAGCCGGATTTTGTTGTTCATTCCTTCGAGTCGGCCGTTGCTGAGTCTCCACGTGACCCACGCGATGACGCCATCGAAGTGGCTGCGGATCATCTTCGCCGCGCGTTTGACGGGCTCTATCCTCGAGCTCATAGCGCGCCGCAGCCATCCTCGGAGAAACTTCTTGGCCCATGTCTCGGTTTTGTAGGTGTAGAGGTCCATGAAGTCGTCGCGCAGAAGCATGGCGCGGTAGAGGCGACGATTAGCTCGCACCTGCTCGCGGAGCACCCGTTTGTCTTTCGCGCTGCGGTTGTGTTTGGCCTTGAGAAGGGGAAACTTGGTGTTCTTGAGGTTGCGTCGGGCAGTCCCTTTGAGCTCGCGCACTCAGCTCGCGCCGGGTCTTATCCACGGCCTCGTTCAGATGCTTGACGATGTGGAAGCGGTCAAAGATCACCCGTGCCTGAGGAGCCTTTTTGCCGACGACAGTTATGTACGGCTCCCACATGTCCATGCTGACCGCTTCGAGCTCCGCGGCTCTTTGTGGTCCGAGCTTGCGGAAAAACCGCAGCAGCGTCTTGGCCTTGCGCTCCTTTCCCGCCCAGACGACCCGGCCGCTGAGATGGTCTATTACCACTGTTAAGTACTTGTGGCGTTTGCGGTAGCTGATCTCGTCCATCCCAATCACCCGCAATCCATCGAGCTCGCGCCGCTCATCCCGCTGCTCGGCAACCACTCGCTGGATGATCCGTCGCACCGAACGCCACGTCACTCGGAAATAGTTCGCTACGGCGCTGACGTCCGTCCTCTGTGCCAGCCACGCTACCTCTTGTTCGAAGCTTTTGGTAAAGCGGCTTCCCTTGTCGGCCCAAGGCACCTTTTCTCTGACCACTCCACACCGCCGACATACCACTCGTCGGATCGAGTAGCGAAGATAGGTCCGGACTCCGAACAGGTCCAAGTGCCGCCAGTAGCGATTGTAGCGATCTTTGTTCTTGCGGACCTTTCGTCCGCAAATCCCGCACAGAGGCTTCCTCCTCCGTGGTACTACATCCACCACCACTCTGGCTTTGTCCGCCTGGAAGTGGAAACCTCGGACCCACAGGCCTTGCAATCCGATGAGCTTGTTGACTAACGTAGTAACGCGCATCGCGGGAACGCTCTTTTCTCTTTCGGAAAAAAAGATTCTAGCGTTCTCGCCGATGCGCATCTACACATGGCTTACCCTCTCAACCCACGGGCCTCACCAAATGCCACTGCCCCTCAGCGGGAGACGAGGCTGTGGGAAACGCCCCCACGGTTCTGGTCGTTCAGACCTTGCTCACGACTGAGTTCTCTTCGAAGCCTGGAAGGGCGTTTTCCATAGCCTCCACTAATCGAGCCCCCCCTTCCTTATTCCATATGAACTGAGCGCGTGCGCTCCATCGCCTAAAGGCGATGGGTTCACGTCGCCGACTAAAGTCGGCTTGTCCTTGCCTCGTTTCACTACTCACTGACCTTGAAAGAATCGTCGTCCTGGGGCACGGCACCCTGCAACTCTATATACTTCGCTATCACCTCATCCGTCACGTTGCCCGTTGTCACCACGAAGTAACCCCGTGCCCGTAGGTGCCGACCCCAGAACTCCTTCCGCATCGTCCGTAAGTCGCGCATCAGACGATTCGACGTCTTACCCTTGATCAACTGCATCACTCGACTCGGCGACAAATTCGGCGGCACGCTCAGCAACAGGTGCACGTGCTCAGGCCGCACATGACCCTTCAGTATTTCTATCTGGTTCCGAGCACAGATCTTCCGGATGAGATCCCGGAGACGAACCGCTACATCCCCTCTCAAGGCCGGCTTGCGGTACTTCGTGATAAATACGAAGTGATAGTTTAACTGGTACGTCGTGTGCAATGATTTACGATATCCTTTCACCTGGGGATCGTACCCCAAGCCTCCTAAAGGCTTCGCCTAAAGGCGAGGGATTTCAACCATCCCCGAGTGGGACACTGAGCGCGTGCGCTCCATCGCCTAAAGGCGATGGGTTCACGTCGCCGACTAAAGTCGGCTTGTCCTTGCCTCGTTTCACTACTCACTGACCTTGAAAGAATCGTCGTCCTGGGGCACGGCACCCTGCAACTCTATATACTTCGCTATCACCTCATCCGTCACGTTGCCCGTTGTCACCACGAAGTAACCCCGTGCCCATAGGTGCCGACCCCAGAACTCCTTCCGCATCGTCCGTAAGTCGCGCATCAGACGATTCGACGTCTTACCCTTGATCAACTGCATCACTCGACTCGGCGACAAATTCGGCGGCACGCTCAGCAACAGGTGCACGTGCTCAGGCCGCACATGACCCTTCAGTATTTCTATCTGGTTCCGAGCACAGATCTCCCGGATGAGATCCCGGAGACGAACCGCTACATCCCCTCTCAAGGCCGGCTTGCGGTACTTCGTGATAAATACGAAGTGATAGTTTAACTGCTACGTCGTGTGCGATGATTTACGATATCCTTTCACCTCGGAATCGTACCCCAAGCCTCCTAAAGGCTTCGCCTAAAGGCGAGGGATTTCAACCATCCCCGAGTGGGACATTAATCTTTCTTGTATATATACCAGGAGGGGCCTGTGGGTTGAGAGGGTAAGCCATGTTTAGATGCGCATCGGCGAGAACGCTAGAATCCTTTTTCGGCAAGAAAAAGGAGCGTTCTCGCGATGCGCGTTACCACGTTAGTCAACAAGCTCATCGGATTGCAAGGCCTGTGGGTCCGAAATTTCCACTTCCAGGCGGACAAAGCCAGAGTGGTGGTGGATGTCGTACCACGGAGGAGGAAGCCTCTGTGCGGGGTTTGCGGTCGAAAGGTCCGCAAGAACAAAGATCGCTACAATCGTTACTGGCGGCACTTGGATCTGTTCGGTGTCCGGAGCTATCTTCGCTACTCGATCCGGCGAGTGGTTTGTCGGCGTTGTGGCGTGGTCAAAGAAAAGGTGCCTTGGGCCGACAAGGGGAGCCGCTTTACCAAGAGCTTCGAACAAGAGGTAGCGTGGCTGGCACAGAGGGCGGACGTCAGCGCCGTCGCGGAATATTTCCGAGTGACGTGGCGTTCGGTGCGACGGATCATCCAGCGGGTGGTTGCCGAGCAACGGGATGAGCGGCGCGAGCTCGATGGATTGCGGGTGATTGGGATGGACGAGATCAGCTACCGCAAACGCCACAAGTACTTGACAGTGGTGATAGACCATCTCAGCGGCCGGGTCGTCTGGGCGGGAAAGGAGCGCAAGGCCAAGACGCTGCTGCGGTTTTTCCGCAAGTTCGGACCACAAAGAGCCGCGGAGCTCGAAGCGGTCAGCATGGACATGTGGGAGCCGTACATAACTGTCGTCGGCAAGAAGGCGCCTCAGGCACGGGTGATCTTTGACCGCTTCCACATCGTCAAGCACCTGAATGAGGCCGTGGATAAGACCCGGCGCGAGCTGGTGCGCGAGCTCAAAGGGACTGCCCGGCGGAACCTCAAAAACACCAAGTTTCCCCTTCTCAAGGCGAAGCACAACCGCAGCGCGAAAGACAAACGGGTACTCCGCAAGCAGGTGCGAGCTAATCGTCGCCTCTACCGCGCCATGCTTCTGCGCGACGACTTCATGGACCTCTACACCTATAAAACCGAGACCTGGGCCAAGAAGTTTCTCCGAGGATGGCTGCGGCGCGCTATGAGCTCAAGGATAGAGCCCGTCAAACGCGCGGCGAAGATGATCCGCAGGCACTTCGATGGCGTCATCGCGTGGGTCACGTGGAGACTCAGCAACGGCCGACTCGAAGGAATGAACAACAAAATCCGGCTGCTGAGCCACCGCAGCTTTGGACTCCACTCTGCTGAAGCTCTCATCAGTCTCGTCTACCTAAACTGTGGCAGTCTTACCCTCGAGAGGATCCACTGAAATGGCTGGAGAGGCGAAAAAACAAGAAAAGAAGATGAGAGGGACCGCTCCTGTCGCTAGATTTTGGCCCTGACTTAGCCTTAAATGCAAGTTCAGCTACGTTGAGTTGGGCGCGCCACGGCCGAGCGGTATTTTTCTCCATCGCTCGGGAGTGACGTCCTGACACCGCTACGTGAGTCCATTCCCTCCAAACGGCTCCTGTTTTCGCACCCTTCGGTGGCGTTGAAAAATCCTCTGTGCTCATAGATCAAGGTGCCCAAATGAATGCGACAAAAGCGTTTCCTCTCATCTTCTTTTCTTTCTTTTCTTTGCGCCTTTGCGCCTTTGCGTTACGCTTTTCTTAATATTGATCTCTTTCTTAATATTGTTCTAGGTCTCGAGCGGCATGCGGGAGCTTGACGGGCCGCCGCCTGTTCCTCTACGCTCTTCGGGTCAATGACATCCTTACCCGACGGGAAACTCCCAACTCAGCTATTGAAAGAACTTTTGGCGAAGCTTGCTATGGACGATGTCCATCTCAAAGTCGGCCCCTCCCCCGGAGAGGATGCCGCCGCGATCGACCGTGGCGATCACTATCTCTTGCTCGCGGCGGATCCGATCACGTTCTTGCCGCAGCGCATCGGATGGTACGCCGTACAGGTCAATGCCAACGACATCGCGGCCATGGGCGGCACGCCAAAATATTTCATGTCGACGGTCTTGCTTCCCTCGGGCGCGGCGACGGACGACATGGTGCGCGACATTCTCGGGGATATCGCGGCCGCGTGCCGCGAGCTCGGGTGTCTCGCAGTCGGAGGTCATACCGAAGTCACGGGCGGCATCGACCGTCCGATCGTGGCCGGCGCGATGGTCGGCGAGGTCGAACGGGAGCGGCTCGTCACGTCGCAGGGTGCTCGGCCGGGCGACATGCTCCTTTTGACCAAAGGTGTCGCGATCGAGGCAACGGCGATCCTCGCGCAGGAACGTCCGCAGGAGATTCGAGAAAGCTTCGGCGAAGCGTTTCTCGACAAGGCGGCGCGCTTTCTCGACGATCCTGGACTTTCCGTGCTTCCCGACAGCCGCGCGGCCGTCGCCGCAGGCGGTGTCACCGCCATGCACGACGTGACGGAAGGGGGCGTCGCTACGGCGCTCTGGGAGCTCGCGGAGGCCTCGAACGTGGGCCTCATCGTGAGCGAATCCGAAATCCCCCGCTTCTGGGAGTCGAGCTCGCTGGCCGAGCGGTTTCATTTCAACATCCTCGGCGCCATTGGTTCCGGAGCGCTCGTCCTCACCGTCGGTGAGAGCGAGACCGAAGGAGTTCTCGAGAGTCTCGAGAGCCACGGCGTCGAGGGGTTCGCGATAGGTCGCGTGGTCGAGCAAAGCCAGGGCGTTCATCTGCTGCGCGGCAAAGAAAAGGCCACGCTGCCTAGATACACGACGGACGAGATCTCTCGGGTCCTCGGAACGTCCGAAGATCCAGAAAGCTAGCTTGACACGGCTTCTCAGGTGGGTCCCTGTCGCCATCCTCATGGCACTTCCCTTTCTCTACCATTTGAAGCTTTTTTCGCCGAATCCCGAAGAGCGAATGATTTTTCGGGGCGATTTTCTCAACCAGCACTATGTGTGGAAAAGCTACGCGCTCTCGAGAGCTCGCTCCGGAGAGCTTGCTCTCTGGAATCCCCACGTCCTCGGCGGCGTTGCCATCCACGCCAACCCGCAAGTCGGGATCTTCTATCCGCCGACCTACGCGCTCCTGCCGTTCACGAGCGACGGGCGGCTCGACTACATCGCACTCGAGATTTACCAGCTCCTCCATCAAGCTTTCGCCGGCCTGGGCATGCTGCTTCTGATGCGCTCGATCGGGAGCCGGCCGGCGGGCGCACTTTTGGCAGCGCTCATTTTCGCGTTCACAGGCTTTTTCACAACGCCGGGCCACCACGCCATCGTGATCACAGCCACTTGGATCCCGTGGGCGCTCCTCGCCACCAGGCGAGCCGTGAGGCAACGCCGACTGGGAGCTCTCGCGGGGCTCGCCGCGACGCTCGCACTCATGGTGCTCGCGGGGCATCCGCAAGTCGCGTATTACGGCCTTCTACTTACGGCTCTCTGGGCTTTCGCTTGTGGAGGATTGAAACAGAGCGCAACGCGATTCTTGCCGGCGTTGTTTCTCGCGATCGCTATCGCCGCCGTTCAGCTGATCCCCACCTATCGCCTCGCCGAGGATTCGTCCCGAGCCGCGCTTGGCTACGAATATTCGACGTCGTTCGGATTCTCGCCCTACTTTCTCGCCGCAGCCTTCATCCCGAAAGGTCAAGTTCGTCTCCCGGGTCAAGACGATTCCGCGCCACTTCACCTCTATGTCGGGATCGGCACGTTGCTTCTAGCCGCCGTGGGCTTCCTGCTGTCGGAAACCAAAGGTCATCTTTTTTTCGCCGCTTCCGCTGCGGCGGCTTTGTTTCTCTCGTTCGGGCGGGAGTCCCCCCTTTTCGATTGGTTCTACGCGGCTCTCCCTGGCTTCGATCGCTTTCGTGTTCCGTACCGACTACTCGGAATCTATACGCTCGGTATGTCCGTCCTAGCGGGGCTCGGCCTCTCCGTGCTCGAAGAGCGCGGCCGCAAGCGGCGTTTACGCCTGCGCAGCATCGTCCGGAGCGCCTTCGCCTTACTCGTGGTGCTCGCGCTGTGGGCGGCGTTCATGCACACGCGTGTCGTCACTCCCTCCGGCTCCTCTGAGCTCGACGCGCTTTCGCCCGCTCAAGTGGAGCGCCTCGTGGGCGGCGCATACTGGGCCGTTCTGCTCGCTGTGATCCACGTGCTCTTCTTGACACTACTCCTTTGGCGTCCACGCGAAAAATGGGTCATCTATGGGCTCGTGGGCGCCGCGATCCTGGACGTAGGCACGTTCGTGAAGGATCGCGGCGAGCGTCCCTATCGAACGCTCGTACGGGCCGGAGAGCGCACGGAGCATCGCTTGGTACAAGCACAAAGCTATCGAAGTCGCTACGTCTCTGAGTCCAACTTGGAGAACTATGCGACACTCCACGACGTAGACTTCGCGGGCGGACACGAGGCTCTCGTCGACGGCCACTACGCCGAGCTTCTCGATGCGAGCCATACGAGCGCGAACGCGCTATCGCTTTTGAACGCCAAGTTCATCGTGCGACAAAAACCTCAATCCGCCTTCCCCTGGTGCGGTCCGCGCTACGCGTCGCCACTTCCCGTGCTCGACATCCCGCCCGGCATGGCGCCCGCGCGTTTAGAGCTTTTGCCTTCTTTGGACGTCTCGAGCATTCGCCTCGATTGGCATCCGCTCGGCCCGGGCGGAACGGCTTCTGTCGACGTCGGTGCAAAAGTGTTTCCCCTCGAGCCCGGCCGGCCGCTCGAGCTCCGCTTCGACGAGCGGACGTCTATCGACGCATTCACGGTCTTGGTCGACGACGACAATCCGGGGATCCAAATCGAGAATATCGAAGTCGACCTCAACCCGCTCGCGCTCGTCACGGATTTCTTGCGCCTCGGCAATATCGAGATCAATCTCCACGCGCTCCCCCGGTCGTATTTCATGGTGCCTTCGGACGTCCCGGAGGAGATCCAAACACTCGACGCGCTCCGGTGCTGGAGCGTCCACGAGGGAATTCAAGTGCGGCACCCTGAATCCGGTGACGGCGCGTCGGGCTTTTTCCGGAAGGACGCGACCGAGATCACCATCTATGAGCCCGAGCTCGTCGAGATACGGACCCGCTCGCCGCGGGCGGGCTTCGTCGTTCTCGCAGACACGCTTCGCCCGGGTTGGGTGGCGGAAGTCGATGGCGTCGAAACACCCGTCCTCCGGGCGCAATGGTCCATGCGCAGCGCCGCCGTACCCGCAGGCGAGCACGTCGTCCGCTTCCGGTACCAACCGCGCGCTCTCACGACTGGAATGCTCGTGAGTTTATCGGCACTTCTCGTCCTCGTCGCCCTCGGCGTTGCCGAGTGGCGTGAGCGCCGCAAAAAAACGCCTCTCCAGCCGGACGAAGACTTCGTCAGTTCCTAGCCCAAGTGAAGCATGGCTCGTTAGAAGAAAAGGAGAGGTGGGGATAGGAGGAGAGGTGGGGATTAGAAAAGAGGTTTCTCCGTCTTTATCTCCACATCCCCGCTTTTATCCCCACATCCCCCTGCCTTAAACAGTAGCTTTTTCCCAACAGATCGACAAAAAGCGTCATGCATTTCTCGCTTTTTAGGGCGGGCGCGGGGCATTAATGCTTTGGAATCGGGGCTTTAGGCTTCGGACCGGACTGGTCCAAAACTTGCATTTCCTGAGCCTTGGAGCAGTCCCTGCCTATGGCCACCGAAAACGCGCTGCCAGACGAATCCTTTTCAGAAAGCGCCGAGAGCGCTCGGGCGGCGCAGGTTCGCGAGCTTTTGCGCTTGCTCGTGAAAGCCCAGAAAGCGCAGCGCCTTTATGAAGGCAAGAATGCGGTCTCGGAACGACTCGAAAAAGATTTCTACGATCGGCTGACGGACTTCCTCGAAACCGACGGAGAGATTCAACTCGCCGTGCACGAGTTCGAGCTCAAATGTGGGCACGAAATCGTCTACGAGAGCCTCGACCGAAAAGACAGCCTGGCTTTTCTTCTCTATCGCGACGGCCTGAGGCGTCTGTCTCTCCACCCGGGAGTCGAGCGTTCCGAGCTCGAAGCTTGAGCACGAAGCTTCCTGTCGACAGCCAGAGCGCAGGTATCGAGCATCGTCAATATGTACGAGAGTTTCTCCACGCCATCTCGCATCACCCGGGCGAGCACGCGCTTCCTGTGCTGACGCGGCTACTGGACACGCAGGACGTGGAGACGCGTCGAGAGAGCTTCGTCGCCATCTCGCGTTATCCGGATCCCGAAGTGGACGACTTGTCGCTCGAGCGGCTGGGAGACCCTGACCCCGAGATTCGCGCCACCGCGCTCGACACCCTCGTGCGACGTGGAAGACAAGAGCTCGGCGAGAAGATACTCGAACGCTCTCTAACTGCAAGCAATTTCGACGCCCGGGGCCTGAACGAGAAGCGCCGCCTGTTGGCAGCGGTCGCGAAACTTTGCGGCGAATCGGTGCTCGATCTCCTCAACCAACAGCTGATGGGGAAGGAAATCCGCTGGTTCACGTCGAAAAAGGAAAAAGAGTTTGCCGAAGCCGTGGCCCACGGGATGCGCGTCATCGGCACGCCGAAAGCGAAGGCGTTTCTGCAGCACGGCTCCGAGGAAGGCGCCCGCTTCGTGCGCGCTGCTTGCGCCAAAGAGCTCGATCACTGATATTGCCATCGCCATTGCCATTGCCATGGGTACTCTAACAGCTGCACCGCTCACAACCGGCATAGAGAGCCACTTTCTCGACAGCGCCAGAGACGCGTTGCAGCAGATCGCGGTCCTGCTTCGCAATTCTTACTTGCACGATCTCGGCAACCAGGTCTTCGAGGAGCCGCTCGAAAAGCTCGACGAGACGCTCGGCCGGCTGCTCACAAGCGAAGGACAGTTTCAGCTCGAGCTCTCCGAAGAAGAGGTCTTCGCGGACGGCGTGCGCCTGCGGATGGAGATCAAGACACTGCACGCGTACAAATACGTTATCAGCGAGTTTCGCAAGCGCGACATCGGCGGCATCTCGTTCTCGCAACCTTCGATCGAGAGCCTCTCCGACCTGCTCGAAGTGCTGGCGAAAGTTCGGGGTGCTTCGGAGGGGGGCATAGGGGCGCTCAACGCGATGTTGACCGAGCGCAAGGCTAGCGGGATCAAACTGCTACCGGAGCGCGCTGCAGCTCCTGTCCCAGAGGATGACGCCCGCGCACCCGATCGCCGCGATCGCGCCGTCAACGCTTACCAGCAGGCGCTCGATTTCATTCGCGACTCCATGATGGGCCTCGATTCGCCCGCACAAGTGAATCTCAGAAAAGCGAAGCGCACGGTACAAAAGCTCGTCGACTTGAGCTACGAGGAAGGCAACGGGTTCTCCCTGGCGGGCATGGCTTCCATCAAGGAGCACGACAACTATACGTTCAACCATATGGTCAACGTCTGCGTGCTCGCGATCGCCTTCGGACAGCGTCTCGGCCTGAGACGCCATGAGCTCGCCCAGCTCGGCTTGAGCGCGCTCTATCACGACATGGGGAAGCTCCACATTCCCCTGAATGTCTTGAACAATCACACAGACCTCACGGAGAAGGAATGGGCGGTGATGGGCAATCACACCGTCTTCGCCGCTCGGACGCTGTTCCCACTAATCGAGACCGACCGCAGCACTGTGAACCGCATCCTCACGGCGCTTCAACATCATCTTCGATATGACGGCTGCGGCTATCCCAAGCTTCGCCTTCTCACCCAGCAGAGCCTCTATGCCCGTATCACGGCCATCGTCGATACTTTCGACGCGATGACGACAAAGCGTCTCTACCAGCGACAATATCTTCCCGAAGAAGCCCTCGCGCTCTTGTACAAGCTCGGCGGAGGGCGCTATGACCCCATACTCGTAAAGGCTTTCGTCAACTGCATGGGCATCTACCCCATCGGGTCTACCGTCTCGCTCTCCACCGGAGAGCTCGCTGTCGTGGTCGAGTCAAACCCGAACCCCGACGCTATCCACCAACCCAAAGTTCGCATCGTGACGGACATTCACCAAAACTCGGCGCCACCTTCTCTCATCGATCTCACGCATCCAAGCCAGAGCGAGCGGCACATTCTGCATTGCGTGGACCCAGAGAAATACGCCATCAACAGCGCGCATTATGTCTGCTAAGAAAAAAGCGTCGAAACCCCCGAAGTTCGAAAGAGCCAAGCGCCCGATCATCTGGATCGGCGGCTCGGGGCTTCCTGGAGGAGCCACGGGGAAAAAGCTCATCGCCCTCGGACACCCTCTGCACTGGGAGCCCGGCTCGTCGAAGGCCGCGCGCTCCGTGGCCACCCTTCAGCCCGTCATCGTCGTTCTCGAGTCGGAGCGCATGTCCGAAACGCTTCAGGCGCTCTTGTTCACGCTGACCGAGTTGAAATCCACCATCGACATGGTCGTGTTCCAGCTTCGCCGGCGGGAGCCGCGGCAGATCGCGGACGGGGTCGACGGGCTCTTGCTGTACGGCCCGTCGCTCGCACAACAAATCAAAACGGTCCTCGCAACGATGGCGGGCAGTAGCGCATTCAAGGCGACGGGGCTACGGGCTCAGAAACGGCTGAAGAAAGTACGTAGCGAGCTCGACCGGCTGCGCACGTTGGCCGTGAAGGATGACCTCACCTGCATCTATAATCTCCGCTTCTTCAACCGCTCGCTGGAGAACGAGCACCAGCGCGCCTTGCGCTTCGGTCGCTGCTATTCACTCATTTTTCTCGATCTCGACGGCCTCCGCGAAGTCAATAGTCGCAAGGGCCACCTCGTCGGCGGGCAAGTCCTGAAGCAAGTGGCCGCGTTTGTGATGGACCGCGTCCGGAGCATCGACCTTCCCGCGCGCATCGGCGGAGACGAGTTCGTCGTTATTTGCCCGGAGACAGCGAAGCCTGCTGCTCGCCTCGTCGCCGAAAGGATACGCAGCGGCATCGAAAGGCTCCAAGACGGTAAGGGCAAATCTCTCGACATTACTGCGAGTATCGGCGTCGCCTGCTTTCCCGACGACGGCAGCCTGCCCGAAGAAGTGTTGCAGCGCGCCGACCGCGCTCTGTACGAAGCCAAATCCCAAGGCAAGAATCGCGTCTGCTGCTGGGGAGAGTTCGAGGCCGACGGAGGCGACAAGACCTTCCTAGGGTCGGTCCACAATACCATCGACACTCCAATCATCGAAAAGCCCGACGGGAGCGAAACGATCAACTAGTATTCAGGGTTTCGCTGCTGCGGGTTGTTCCTGCTACCTTATGCGCGTGAATACGCGCCGGATAGGACTGTCTCTGGGGGCCGACCTCTGCTGGCCTACCTGCTACGAAGAAATCCTCAGCCGCTTTGGTCCAAGATTCGAGATCAATGGGGAGACCATTGGCTTCGACGTCACGCGGCTCGATATCGAGCCTTTCGACCTTCGAAGACCCTGTCCCTATGACGTGGTTCTAGACGGAACTTCCGCCGGCTAGACGCATGTAAACCCGTACGTTTAAAGCAGATGCGGCGGTTCGAAATGTTATGTGTAAGCATGTAATAGTGACAGAACAGTTTATTTTACTGATTTAATCCTGTATAGTCGGCGCATGTACATCGCCAAGGTGCCGAACCGCAACTCGCCCCCAGCGATTCTCATCCGCGAAAGCTACCGCGAAGGCGGTGCGCCCAAAACGAGGACCGTCGCCAACATCTCGAAGTGGAAGCCCGCGCGAATTGAAGCTCTTCGCCAGTTGCTGAAGGGCAACGTGGATTTGGGTGAGGCTCAGCAGTTCGAGATCACCAGAAGCAAGCCTCACGGACATGTTGCGGCCGTGCTGGGAACGCTGCGCAAAGTTGGCCTCGAGCGAATCATCCATAGCCGCCAGCGCCGAGAGCGTGACCTCGTCGTGGCGATGATTGTGGCGCGAATCGTAGAGCCGGGCTCCAAGTTGGCCACGGCCCGTGGTCTATCGAAACAAACCTTGACTTCGTCATTGGGTGAGTGTGTTGGAGTTGAAGACACCAACGAGGATGAGTTGTATGATTCCCTGGATTGGCTTTTGAGCCGCCAAGCAGCCATAGAGAAGAAACTGGCGAAACGCCATCTGCAGCAGGGCAGCCTGGTTCTCTACGACTTGACGTCGACTTGGGTAGAAGGTCGGTCGTGCCCTCTGGCGAAGCTCGGTTACTCGAGAGACGGCAAGAAAAACAAGTTGCAGGTCGTGTTCGGCTTACTGTGTGAGCGTGATGGTCGGCCGGTCGGGGTAGAGGTGTTCGAAGGCAACACCGGAGATCCCGCAACACTGGGGAGCCAAATTCGCAAAGTCCGAGAACGTTTTGAGCTTGACAGTATCGTCTTCGTAGGTGACCGAGGGATGATCACCGAAGCCCGGATTCGCGAGGAACTTCGACCGGAGGAAGGTCTCGAGTGGATCAGCTCACTTCGTGCCCCTCAGATTCAGCGACTTGCAAAAGACGGAATGCTGCAGCCTTCTCTGTTCGATGAACTCGACCTAGCGGAGATCCATCATCCTAGCTTCCCTGGTGAGCGACTCATCGCCTGCCGCAACCCTCTTCTTGCTACCGAGCGGGCGCGGAAGCGAGAAGAGATGCTTGTGTCGACGGAGTCAAAGCTAGAAGTGATTAGCAAAGCGACGAAGCGAGACCAACGTCCTTTGCGAGGCAAAGATACCATCGGCATACGATTGGGTCGAGTGTTCGCTCGGAGCAAGATGGGCAAGCACTTTCGCTACACCATTACGGACGACGGCTTCGACTTCGAGCGCGACAACGAAAACATCGAGCGTGAGGCGGCCCTCGACGGCATCTATATCATCCGAACAAGCCTCACCGAAGAGGCCATCTCCGCAGACGAAGCTGTCAGGACCTACAAAGGCTTGGCAGTCGTTGAACGCGCTTTTCGTTGCTGCAAAACCGTGGATTTGAAAGTACGGCCCATCTATCACTACAACGCTGAGCGGGTTCGAGCTCACATCTTTCTTTGCATGCTCGCCTACTACGTGGAATGGCACATGCGAAAAGCCCTCGTCCCGATCTTGTTTGACGACGACGACCCTGACGGTGCCCATGCCAAACGCTCATCCATCGTCAGCCCAGCAACGCCTTCAGACTCCGCCCAGGCAAAGGCTTCTACCAAGAAGACTCCCGACGGGTTGCCCGTCCACAGTTTCAGAACGCTTCTTTCTGATCTTGCTACGGTCACGAAAAATCAGGTCGAAAACGAAGCCCGCGGCCTGTCCTTCGTCAGCATCACTCGCCCCACACCCTTGCAGCACAAAGCATTCAACCTGCTCGAAATCAACCCCCGCACGATGTAAGCAGTACACACACCTCTCTTCAAAAACAAAGCCAATGATGCCCACACTTACGCTTGTTCATCCGTGGAAGGTCCGTCTAGACCGGGTGACCCATTGGTACCACGCGAGCCGCGAGTGGACTGAGCGCGTGCGCTCCATCGCCTAAAGGCGATGGGTTCACGTCGCCGACTAAAGTCGGCTTGTCCTTGCCTCGTTTCACTACTCACTGGCCTTGAAAGAATCGTCGTCCTGGGGCACGGCACCCTGCAACTCTATATACTTCGCTATCACCTCATCCGTCACGTTGCCCGTTGTCACCACGAAGTAACCCCGTGCCCATAGGTGCCGACCCCAGAACTCCTTCCGCATCGTCCGTAAGTCGCGCATCAGACGATTCGACGTCTTACCCTTGATCAACTGCATCACTCGACTCGGCGACAAATTCGGCGGCACGCTCAGCAACAGGTGCACGTGCTCAGGCCGCACATGACCCTTCAGTATTTCTATCTGGTTCCGAGCACAGATCTCCCGGATGAGATCCCGGAGACGAACCGCTACATCCCCTCTCAAGGCCGGCTTGCGGTACTTCGTGATAAATACGAAGTGATAGTTTAACTGCTACGTCGTGTGCGATGATTTACGATATCCTTTCACCTGGGGATCGTACCCCAAGCCTCCTAAAGGCTTCGCCTAAAGGCGTGGGATTTCAACCATCCCCGAGTGGGACATTAAAAAATCGCCTCCTCAGCAAAATCTGTGGGTCATCTCTGGTTCCGGTAGATCTCCAAGTGTGTGAAAAAGAGCAACTTCGGCAGCTTTGAAGGTCCGGAATCCGAAGGCTTTTCTGGTAGTGAGTTTGGCTTTGTTGTTGAAGCCCTCAACAACACCGGCGGAGATGGTGCCTTTGGCGCGGAACCAGTTGAGGAGAAGGACACGATGTTTACGCAGCGAGCGAGCCACCTTCTTCATCGGTTCGATTTGGGAGCGCATGACTCGAGTGCACCACCGGTCGAGGAAGCGACTTGCCCAGTAAGGAGAGACGTATTTCCAGAAAAACTGGAAGTGTTCCTTCAAGAGATAGCTCCGAACGGAGCGGAGGTTGTATTGGAGCAGCTCGGCCAGTTTGACGTCCTGGGAATCCGTGAGGTTGTCCGGCCGCTTGAGTAGCAACCAGCGCGAGCCCTTGAGCACTGGCTCATACCCACGAGCGTGGAGCTGTTTTGCTTCCTCGGCCCGGACTTTGTCGATGGCCTTGCTCATCATCGACATAATGTGGAACCGGTCCAGGACATGCACGGCTTGGGAGGTTTTCTTGGCGATGACCTTCAGGTAAGGCCGCCACATATCAGAGCAAATGAACTCAAGCGCACCACTTCGTTGCTTACCGAACCAGCGAAAGAACTTGAGCAACGTTTTAACTCGACGTTTGTTGCCCAACCACAAAAGCCGCTTGCGGTGCTCGTCAATCTGATAGACCACAGTGAGGTATTGATGGCCTTTGTGCCATAGGATTTCGTCGATGCCGATGGCCTTGATGTCGTCGAGATCCAGATGCTTGCGGCCCCACTGAACGGCCATCTCAACCGAGCGGAACACGTTTTCCCAGCTGGTATGGAAGGTTTGGGCGACCTCTGTCCAGCTCATTCGCTTTGCCCACGTCGCCAAAACCAAGCATAGGCCTGGGTGAGCCGACGTTGGCCCTGGGCCCAAGGCAGATGCTCGACCTTCACGCCACAACGTGGGACTGAAGTCGTCGCCGAGCATAAACGAGGAAAACCTTCAGGTTCCACAAGGGAACGAACTCGAAGCGACGTGGAACTAGGGTATCGTAGCCTGGGGCCGGCCGAACGCAGACGGAGCAAAGGGCCTTGCTGTTTTTTCGAGCTCGCACTTCGACCTCGATACATTCGTCAACGAAACGTATCGACTCGTAAACGAACCCCCGATGTTTTTGAATGCGATTCAGTATAGTCTTGAGCTGCATCCCGTGGCCGTCTCCTTGAAAGATGGTTTGCTGGTTCTCCTGTCGTTTCAGGGGATCTGATTTGTGTTGGAGGGCATGGCCTATGGACGCTGCCGCGATTGTGGAAAACGCTGGAAACTCCGGGCGAGAGAGGCGTTTAGGGAAAGGTTGTGAGCACGTACAAACGTGGAGCGGCGTTTTCCACAATCGCTTGGAAAACGCTTCGCGTTTCCCACGAGCGCCCACAGGCCCCTCCTGATATATATACAAGAAAGATTAATTCATATGGAATAAGGAAGGGGGGGCTCGATTAGTGGAGGCTATGGAAAACGCCCTTCCAGGCTTCGAAGAGAACTCAGTCGTGAGCAAGGTGCGTATTCCAGCCATCGTGAACGCCGAATCCAGAGCAAGCTGAACAGCGAATCCGGTGAAGCCGAACGCTCATCGAAGCGATGAAGTGTTGGGTGACCTCCTTTCCACTGATTGAAAACGTGAACCTATCTTACCTGCGTGTTGTGTAGCAAGGGGCGGCAGGTCGGTGCCGGAGGGAGCGGGCGTAAGGAAAGACGCGAAGCGACCTTCCCGCTCCCGTAGGCAGCGACCTGCCGCGGCCGAACACCGGGCGATGTGGGGCTGGTTTCGGGGGGTTGCTGGGGTATGGCCTGGCTCGAGAAGACGCTTCCTGAGGCATTCTCGCGCGTCGTTTTGGCGCCGCATCGTCTGGTACCCCGGGTTTGGCGGTTTCACCCGTTTTTATCGCATCGACGCTGTGGTCCCTCGCTCGCTCATGCATCGGCGTTGTCAGATGCCTTTGGCGCAGCCTTGGTCTTTCTCAGAGAAGCTCCTTTGAGAGTGATGCGGTGCGCGCTGTGGAGAATGCGATCGCAGATAGCGTCTGCCTGGTTTGGGTCGCCAATCGCTTCGTGCCACTGCTTGAGCGGAATCTGGGTCGCGATGAGTGTGGAGCCACGCTCGGCGCGGTCTTCGATGACCTCCATTAGATCCCGTCTCTCCGATTCTTTCAGCGGGTGAAGCAGCCAATCATCGATAGCCAGTAAGTCCAGCTTGGCGAGTTTCGTCAAAAGCCGGGCGTAGGAACCATCACCACGAGCGACCGCGAGTTCGTGGAGCAAGCGCGGTGCTCGCACGTAGCATCCGGTGAAGCCGCGACGACAGGCCCGCTCCACGAAGGCGCAAGCCAAGAACGATTTGCCAATCCCCGTCGGGCCGGTGATGAGCAGGTTATGGCGCTCACCGACAAAGCGGCAGTTGCCCAGGCTCAAGATCTGTTCGCGGTTTAAGCCTCGAGGCGCTTGGAAGTTCACGTTCTCCAAACATGCCGGATAGCGGAGCTTTGCCGCTCGCAGTCGTCGAGAAAGCTTACGCTGTTCGCGGGCGGTCCACTCGGCATCGACCAGGAGTCCCACACGTTCCTCGAAGCTCAGCTCCTTGTATTCGCTCGAGCTCAACTGGGTTTCGAACGCGGACACCAAGCCGAACAACTTCATGGCGTTCATCTTTTCTATCGTTTCGGGTGTCAGCATCGGGACTCTCCTCCTTCGTAGTGATCCGCGCCTCGGATGTTCTCGTGCTCCTCTCGCGGTTTCGCTTCGGCGTCCGATTCGAGCACCACACGATCCAGACCAGCCGAGAGAATGTTTTTCACCGTGCGATAGCTGTAAGAGCTCAAAGCTTCCGCTCGTGCGCAAGCGGCCTCGAGACGCTCACTGCCCCAGCGGCTGCCTAGTCGCATGACTCCCAGGCAAGAGCAAAATCCCTGCTCCGGGTGAGGCCGACTCTCTAGAATCCCCGCAACCAGCCTTCCCGTGGCGCGACCTGACTGCTCCGCCCAGTGGAGCAGCCGCGACGGCGTCCACTCCAGGTGCTCCCGATGCGAACGTGGCATATGCTCCGGGTTCGTGGAGTAGTGCCCCTTTCCTTTCTTGCGGGGATGCGACGCGACGCGCTTTCCCTTGAACAGGACCTCCACCACCGAGGCCGTCACCCGTGCCTCGACTTTCTCGTGAATGAGCTGATAGGGAACGCTGTACAAGTTGTTCTCCACCTCCACGTGGTAGTCGATGTTCACTCTGCACCGCTTCCACGTCGATAACTCGTAGCTCTCCTGCGGTAGCGGTTTCAGTACGGGCCGGTCTAGCCTTTCGTACAACTCCCGCCGACTCACACCGAGCTTCTGCATCGGACGCGCATTCAGGACCTCTAACTTCTCCCAGATGGCTTCGTTCAGTTCCGCCAGGCTGAAGAACGTGCGATGACGAAGCACCGCCAGGATCCAGCGCTGCGCCACCTGCACTGCCGACTCCACCTTCGCTTTGTCTTTCGGCTTGAACACCCGAGCCGGGACCACAACCGCACCGTAATGCGTCGCCAGCTCTTCGTACGTCCGGTTGATCCCTGGCTCGTAACGGTCCACCATCCACGCCGCTCTTCAAGTTGTCCGGAACCCAGATCTCCGTACTGCCACCGAAGTAATCCGACATCCCCTTATGGGCCTTCGCCCACGATTCCAGCGACTGGTTCAGTGTCGCTTCGACGTAGGTGTAACTGCTCGCGCCCAACGTCCCGACGAACAGCTCCATTTCGACGAGCTCTCCCGTTTTCGGATCGACGATGTGAGGCTTCTTCCCCGAAAAATCGACGAATGTCTTCTCGCCTGCTCGATGCCGTTGACGCATCGTCGGGTTCAGCTTCTTCTTCCACTGACCGTACAGCTCGCAATAACGGCTGTAGCCGTACGCTCCCGGCTTATTCTCCGCGTACTCCACCCACAGCTGCAGCAACGTCAGCTCTCGGTGACGCCTCAGCTCCTCGTGGATGTGGGCATAGTCCAGGCCCGGCCGTGCGCCAGACGAGCCCGGCGGCGGAAACAGCCCTGCCTCCAGCTCCCCGTCGCTCAGCTCCTCCGGGAGCGGCCAGCTCAGACCACCCTTCTTCGCCTTGGCCAGGTACTCACTCACCGTTCCAACCGCCACGCGAAGTGCCTTTGCGATCGTGCGGTGAGTAAAACCCAGCTCGTACTTTAACCTTAGAACCTCTCGTATTTTTCTCATCGATAACCTCTTAGCTGCCATTTCCTAGATCGTCCTCCTTCCGGGTACGACCTAGAGTGCCTTGAAACGTGCTATCGATGAGCGTTCGCGATGCCGGAACCGGCGTTCACGTTGCCTGGAATCCGTGTTCACGATGCTTTGGAATGGATGTTCACCTTCGGCTGGAATCTGCGTTCACGATGCCCCGGAATACGCAGCAAGGTCTGAACGACCAGAACCGTGGGGGCGTTTCCCACAGCCTCGTCTCCCGCTGAGGGGCAGTGGCATTTGGTGAGGCCCGTGGGTTGAGAGGGTAAGCCATGTGTAGATGCGCATCGGCGAGAACGCTAGAATCTTTTTTTCCGAAAGAGAAAAGAGCGTTCCCGCGATGCGCGTTACTACGTTAGTCAACAAGCTCATCGGATTGCAAGGCCTGTGGGTCCGAGGTTTCCACTTCCAGGCGGACAAAGCCAGAGTGGTGGTGGATGTAGTACCACGGAGGAGGAAGCCTCTGTGCGGGATTTGCGGACGAAAGGTCCGCAAGAACAAAGATCGCTACAATCGCTACTGGCGGCACTTGGACCTGTTCGGAGTCCGGACCTATCTTCGCTACTCGATCCGACGAGTGGTATGTCGGCGGTGTGGAGTGGTCAGAGAAAAGGTGTCTTGGGCCGACAAGGGAAGCCGCTTTACCAAAAGCTTCGAACAAGAGGTAGCGTGGCTGGCACAGAGGACGGACGTCAGCGCCGTAGCGAACTATTTCCGAGTGACGTGGCGTTCGGTGCGACGGATCATCCAGCGAGTGGTTGCCGAGCAGCGGGATGAGCGGCGCGAGCTCGATGGATTGCGGGTGATTGGGATGGACGAGATCAGCTACCGCAAACGCCACAAGTACTTAACAGTGGTAATAGACCATCTCAGCGGCCGGGTCGTCTGGGCGGGAAAGGAGCGCAAGGCCAAGACGCTGCTGCGGTTTTTCCGCAAGCTCGGACCACAAAGAGCCGCGGAGCTCGAAGCGGTCAGCATGGACATGTGGGAGCCGTACATAACTGTCGTCGGCAAAAAGGCTCCTCAGGCACGGGTGATCTTTGACCGCTTCCACATCGTCAAGCATCTGAACGAGGCCGTGGATAAGACCCGGCGCGAGCTGGTGCGCGAGCTCAAAGGGACTGCCCGGCGCAACCTCAAGAACACCAAGTTTCCCCTTCTCAAGGCCAAACACAACCGCAGCGCGAAAGACAAACGGGTGCTCCGCGAGCAGGTGCGAGCTAATCGTCGCCTCTACCGCGCCATGCTTCTGCGCGACGACTTCATGGACCTCTACACCTACAAAACCGAGACATGGGCCAAGAAGTTTCTCCGAGGATGGCTGCGGCGCGCTATGAGCTCGAGGATAGAGCCCGTCAAACGCGCGGCGAAGATGATCCGCAGCCACTTCGATGGCGTCATCGCGTGGGTCACGTGGAGACTCAGCAACGGCCGACTCGAAGGAATGAACAACAAAATCCGGCTGCTGAGCCACCGCAGCTTTGGACTCCACTCTGCCGAAGCTCTCATCAGTCTCGTCTACCTAGTTCCTGTCCAGAAACACCATAACTTGTGGTGTGCGAGAGACCTACCGAAGATGTGGGTATTATACGTTTTCGGAAGGGGCTTCGTGGGGTTGAGAGCGAATGAAAATCTTGGACGAAACGAGAGGCGAATTGTTAGCAATCCATGGCTATAAGGGGCGGAAGAGTAATAGTTGTTATCATAATAAGTGTCTTGCCATCATCAGTAGGTTGCAGGTGATGATGGAACTCCATACGTACGATTTAAAA
This sequence comes from Candidatus Marinacidobacterales bacterium, assembly GCA_965197495.1. Taxonomy (GTDB): domain Bacteria; phylum Acidobacteriota; class Vicinamibacteria; order Marinacidobacterales; family SMYC01; genus SMYC01. Next base: position 4,396,557 of record OZ240210.1, on the reverse strand, counting down.
GAAGGCAATGAGCGCCATGTGCATCGGTCGAGACCAAAGACTCGTTTCAAGAACGAAATGACGCCTTCGATTCCGCAGCGAAATCGCCGCAGGCGTTGATAGACCCAGGAACTCTTGACCATATCGGTCACCGCGAAATGAGCCTTGGTAAAGGCAACATCTTCAACTCCCTTGCCTTTGATGGCTTCCAAGTTTGCCTTTGAAGAAAACGCGCCATCGTAGGCAACCTGGCGCGGGGCCCGTTCGTAGAGTTCGACTTGACGGTCGATCATGGTTTCCGCGAGAGTTGAATCGGACGGATTCCCATCCAAGATCACGCAATCCAAAATCATCGAGGACGAGCCACCAGTCATACACACCTTGTGGCCGTAGAGAGTCTCGCGCCGGTCTTTGCGAATAATGTCGGTGTGTTCTTCGAAGATAGAAACGACCTTTTCCTCCGCAGGCACACGCTCTTCGTCGATCACTCGGCGTTGGGTTTGGTTGATGACTTTCTTGGTGAGGACGAGAAAGTGCTCAAAATCCGCGGCGATCCTCTCCGCGCTCGCTCGCTTCACCGGCTCGGTCAAGCCCGACTCTTCCAACTGTGCTGCAACGCGTTGAGCGGAGCGATAGGTTTCTTCCGTCACCTTCAGTAGATCTCGATAGACGCCACGCCTTTGTTGCTTATCCTTCGCGTTCAGAACTCCTAGTCGACGTCTCTTCGCTCGACGCGTTCGATTGCCGAAGACCACTACTGTACCCAGCAGTTCGCGAGCTCGGCACATCACGCGAGTGAGAACCCGAACACAGTCATAAAGAAGCTCGGAGTCTGTAGGCGGATGAATGTTTGATTCCACTACCGTGCAGTCCACTCGTACTTTTCTTCCCTTTTCGATCCCAGCATCCTCGGCAACGCTCACCAGCTCTCGGTTGATCTGCTCCAGCGTTTCGAACTTCACGGCTTTGATGTTTGCTGCTAGGGTCGACTTCGACGGGGTCGGCTCTATGATGCCGAGCTGGCAAAACGTCCGATAGCTTCGAGAGTCTGCCAAGTGAAACGCCAGCTCCCGATAGGTGAACTGATTCAGCTGCTTCACCAACAACGCCCGGAGAACCTGCTCCGCGCTCATTCCCCCACGACCAACATCGCTCCCTGCCGGTGGGGTGACCGACCTTAGGTCTTGCAGTACCAGCTCATTGAGCTTAGGATGGGCATCGAGTAGCGACGAGATCGTTTCGAGTTCGCGTGCGTGCTCCAGCTCCAGCCAGGGCTCACGTAGATTTGGCTGTGGGTTGATCGTTTTTCGCATTTAGGGCTGGTCTCCTTTGGAGTTAAGTCATTTAGAATCGGATGTTTTCAACGACACGATCCTAATCGACACCCCCTCAGAAGACTAGCCCTAAATTTGCGATTTCTCCTTTTTTCTCAATCCCTTACAGGCTTCAGGACGGGTACTAGCTAGTTCCTGTCCAGAAACACCATAACTTGTGGTGTGCGAGAGACCTACCGAAGATGTGGGTATTATACGTTTTCGGAAGGGGCTTCGTGGGGTTGAGAGCGAATGAAAATCTTGGACGAAACGAGAGGCGAATTGTTAGCAATCCATGGCTATAAGGGGCGGAAGAGTAATAGTTGTTATCATAATAAGTGTCTTGCCATCATCAGTAGGTTGCAGGTGATGATGGAACTCCATACGTACGATTTAAAAGAAGGCAATGAGCGCCATGTGCATCGGTCGAGACCAAAGACTCGTTTCAAGAACGAAATGACGCCTTCGATTCCGCAGCGAAATCGCCGCAGGCGTTGATAGACCCAGGAACTCTTGACCATATCGGTCACCGCGAAATGAGCCTTGGTAAAGGCAACATCTTCAACTCCCTTGCCTTTGATGGCTTCCAAGTTTGCCTTTGAAGAAAACGCGCCATCGTAGGCAACCTGGCGCGGGGCCCGTTCGTAGAGTTCGACTTGACGGTCGATCATGGTTTCCGCGAGAGTTGAATCGGACGGATTCCCATCCAAGATCACGCAATCCAAAATCATCGAGGACGAGCCACCAGTCATACACACCTTGTGGCCGTAGAGAGTCTCGCGCCGGTCTTTGCGAATAATGTCGGTGTGTTCTTCGAAGATAGAAACGACCTTTTCCTCCGCAGGCACACGCTCTTCGTCGATCACTCGGCGTTGGTTTTGGTTGATGACTTTCTTGGTGAGGACGAGAAAGCGCTCAAAATCCGCGGCGATCCTCTCCGCGCTCGCTCGCTTCACCGGCTCGGTCAAGCCCGACTCTTCCAACTGTGCTGCAACGCGTTGAGCGGAGCGATAGGTTTCTTCCGTCACCTTCAGTAGATCTCGATAGACGCCACGCCTTTGTTGCTTATCCTTCGCGTTCAGAACTCCTAGTCGACGTCTCTTCGCTCGACGCGTTCGATTGCCGAAGACCACTACTGTACCCAGCAGTTCGCGAGCTCGGCACATCACGCGAGTGAGAACCCGAACACAGTCATAAAGAAGCTCGGAGTCTATAGGCGGATGAATGTTTGATTCCACTACCGTGCAGTCCACTCGTACTTTTCTTCCCTTTTCGATCCCAGCATCTTCGGCAACGCTCACCAGCTCTCGGTTGATCTGCTCCAGCGTTTCGAACTTCACGGCTTTGATGTTTGCTGCTAGGGTCGACTTCGACGGGGTCGGCTCTATGATGCCGAGCTGGCAAAACGTCCGATAGCTTCGAGAGTCTGCCAAGTGAAACGCCAGCTCCCGATAGGTGAACTGATTCAGCTGCTTCACCAACAACGCCCGGAGAACCTGCTCCGCGCTCATTCCCCCACGACCAACATCGCTCCCTGCCGGTGGGGTGACCGACCTTAGGTCTTGCAGTACCAGCTCATTGAGCTTAGGATGGGCATCGAGTAGCGACGAGATCGTTTCGAGTTCGCGTGCGTGCTCCAGCTCCAGCCAGGGCTCACGTAGATTTGGCTGTGGGTTGATCGTTTTTCGCATTTAGGGCTGGTCTCCTTTGGAGTTAAGTCATTTAGAATCGGATGTTTTCAACGACACGATCCTAATCGACACCCCCTCAGAAGACTAGCCCTAAATTTGCGATTTCTCCTTTTTTCTCAATCCCTTACAGGCTTCAGGACGGGTACTACCTAAACTGTGGCGGTCTCACCCTCGAGAGGATCCACTGAAATGGCAGGAGAGGCCTTTTATATATCAGCAGGGGCCGGTGGGCGCTGTGGTAAACGCGTAGCGTTTTCCAAGCGATTGTGGAAAACGCCGCGCCTGCCTTTGTAACCAGCTTACAACCCATCCCTAACCTAAACCTAGCCGCTAGCGCGCGTGCTTCCCGTGTTTTCCACAATCGCGGCAGCGTCCATAGGCCACATTGTCGCGACAGCGGCGAGCGCGTTGGTTTGAAGGGGCGATGTCAGACGGTTTCTACTCACAGATTTGGCCGAAGACCCAAAAATATCGAGAAAAGACTTGACAGGTTTCGCACGACAAAATATGTCGCGGGGCCATCGTGTCTAGAAACGGCGCTCACATTCGCACTGTAGGGCGCTGCTGCGCTCCTATCAGACATTTTGACTTTCGTTTCGATTCGCTCCGTTCGTAACGGCTCGGAGCCGTCTCAGGGCGTACAAAAAGACCGGAGTATAATTCATTACTGCGGAAGAGATGATGATCGAAAAATTCAAGTCCTACTTCACCAAGCTCGAACGACTTTCTCACGACGAGCTCGATCGGTCCGCCCAGACGCTGGTCAAGAGCGAGAATAGGAGCGTCGCCAAGCTCATTGCGCATCTCGCCGAGATGTCCGAGCGAAAGACGGCGCTCGAGCTTGGGTACAAGAGTCTGTACGACTATGCCGCCAGGCGGCTCAACTTGAGCGAAGGGGCCGTGCCCGCGCGCATTCATGTCACAAACGTGTCGCGGCGTTTCCCTCAGCTACTCGCCGCGCTGGCCGAGAGTCGTATCAGCCTCACGGTCGCGTGCCTTCTCGCACCCCACCTTACTGAGGACAACATCGAAATGCTCATTTCCGACTGCGCCGGGATGAGGCGCCGGGAGACAGAGGAGTACCTCGTGGCGCTTAAGCCAAAGCCTGTCTTCGAGCCGTCGATCCGCAAGCGCCCCGTGCGAGCCGAGTCCAGTCGACCCACTTCGACGCCGCCGCCATCGCCGCCATCAACCCCTCCGCCCGCGGACCCGCCGAAGAGCTCTCCACCCATCCTGCAGCCCGCAACTCCGGAGTTGTACAACTTTCGCTTCTCGGCGACACGGGATTTCAAAGACAAGTTCGAGCGACTGGCCGAGGTCGTGGGGGTCGACAACGCCCAGAAGAACACGGCCGAGATCTTGGAGAAAGCGCTCGACATCGCGCTCGACAAAAAGGACCCGAAGAAGAAACTCGAGCGGCGGAGGAAGAGGCAGGAAGCAGCCTCTGAGCCATCTCGTTCAGAACGAGATGGCGAAAAAGACGAGCGCGCCGAGAGTCGCTACGTCGCCTCGGAGGTTTCCGAGCGGGTTCACGAACGTGATGGCTATCAATGTTTGTATTTTGCTCCGGATGGGACGCGGTGTACGTCGCGCGTGGGACTGCACCTCGACCATAGGTCTCCTTTTGGCATCTTTCATAACAACGGTGAGCAAGTTCTCAGACTCTTGTGCCCAGCACACAATTTGCTGATGGCGGAGCGGGTCTACGGGGTGGACTTCCTCCAGCAGAAATTAGTGAAAGGCGCAAATCCCGCTCCCCGTGACGCCCGTGGAATCAGCTCACAATCGATCCCTAACCGCCGCTCGCGGACGTGCTTCTGGCGTTTTCCACAATCCCGGCAGCCTCCAATAGGCCATACGTGCCCGCAACGTCGGCGAGCGCCATGGTCTGATGAAGGGGCGCTCGCAAACGGTTTCTACCCACAAATTTGGCCGAAGACCCAAAAAAAGAAGGGCGTGAGAAGTTCCTGCTTTTCTTTCTTTTCTTTGCGTCTTTGCGTCTTTGCGACTTCGCGCCTTTGCGTTACGCTTTTTTAATATTGATCTCTTTCATTTGCGGATAGTTGGATAGGTTATTCCTAGTTGTTCTAGGTATGTGTCGTATTTGGATTCGTCGTAGTAGAAAGGGCGCATTTGTTCGCGGAAGGCGTCCATTTTTTCTTTGTTTAGATGGATGGCGGGTGGGTCGTTGGCGGCGATGAACGGGGTGTATTGGTGATCCTTTGTCTGCTCGTCTTTGAAGTATTTCCAGGCTTGGTCGACTAGCTCTGGGTTCATGAATAGCTCGAGGGCGGTCATTGCCATCACTTTGGCGCCGGCGGTGGCGCCTTTGTGGGCGATGGGGGTGGCCATGGCGACGGCGTTTGCCCAATGATGGCCGGGGCCGCCGGGGACGTTGGACGGGAAGCGCATGGTTACGGTGGGAACGGTCCACGAGATATCACCGATATCGTCGGATCCCCCGCCGAGCCGGGGCTCTTTTACTGGCCCACGTAGCTCACCGAGCTCCGTTTTCAGTCCTTCCTCCTCGACGCCCAGCTCAGCCTGCAGACCTTTGGCAAGCGCGACATCCGCCTCGCTCCACTCCGGGAGGCCAACCTTCTCGATGTTCTTCCACATGGTTTCGGCGACGACTTTGTTGAAGTGACGGGGATAGGCGTGTCCGAGAATGCGCCAGCTGACCTCGGTATCCGTCATCTCCGCGGCGGCTTGGGCCACGGTGTTCCCGATATCGAAGAGCTTCTCCATATGCTCGTGATCGAGCTCTCGGAAGTAGTACCAAACCGATGCTACGGACGGTACGACGTTTGGCTGATCTCCGCCATTCGTGATGACGTAATGCGTTCGCTGCGGAAGGCGCAAGTGTTCGCGGCGGAAATTGATGGCCGTATTCATGAGCTCAACGGCATCGAGCGCGCTACGGCCGCGCCACGGCGCACCCGCGGAATGCGCGGATTCTCCGTGAAAGGTGTACTCGACCGAAATGAGCCCGTTGCCACGTCCCTGGCCCCAGCTAACGGTGAAGTCGTTCGAGACATGCGTGAACATGCAGATGTCAACGTCCTTGAAGTTCCCATCGCGAACGAACCACGCCTTGGTCGCCACGAGCTCTTCGGCAACACCCGGCCAAAGCTTCATCGTGCCTTTTATGCCCTCGCGCTCCATGATGCGCTTGACGACGAGCGCGGCCGTCACGTTCACGGCCTGGCCCGAGTTGTGACCTTCGCCGTGGCCCGGGGCGCTTTCGACAAGCGGGTCGTGATAGGCAACGCCCGGCTTTTGCGAAGCTTTTGGAATACCGTCGATGTCGCTCCCGAAGGCGATGACGGGCTTTCCTGAGCCCCAAGTGGCCATCCACGCTGTCGGGATGCCGGCGATGCCTTCTTCGATTTCGAAGCCGTGCTCGCGGAGCATATCGACGAGGTAGCGCGACGTCTCGAACTCCTGAAACCCGAGCTCCCCAAAGCTGAAAATCTTGTCCACCATCACTTGGGTGAGCTTGGCCATCTCACCCACTTGCGCGCTGGCCGCCCCTTTCAGGTCATCGACTTCATCGCTTGCTGCCGCGATGGACGAGCCCACGAGAGCCATCGCGATCATCCATGAGATGAAGCCGAGCGAACGCTTTGCCAACATGAAGGCCTCCTTCGTCCCACCGCTCTGTGCGCTCTATTCTATGCGATTCGCCGGAAGAGACCGCGACGAGCGCACTAAAGAGTCGGCCTCTCCTGCCATTTCAGTGGATCCTCTCGAGGGTGAGACCGCCACAGTTTAGGTAGACGAGACTGATGAGAGCTTCGGCAGAGTGGAGTCCAAAGCTGCGGTGGCTCAGCAGCCGGATTTTGTTGTTCATTCCTTCGAGTCGGCCGTTGCTGAGTCTCCACGTGACCCACGCGATGACGCCATCGAAGTGGCTGCGGATCATCTTCGCCGCGCGTTTGACGGGCTCTATCCTCGAGCTCATAGCGCGCCGCAGCCATCCTCGGAGAAACTTCTTGGCCCATGTCTCGGTTTTGTAGGTGTAGAGGTCCATGAAGTCGTCGCGCAGAAGCATGGCGCGGTAGAGGCGACGATTAGCTCGCACCTGCTCGCGGAGCACCCGTTTGTCTTTCGCGCTGCGGTTGTGTTTGGCCTTGAGAAGGGGAAACTTGGTGTTCTTGAGGTTGCGTCGGGCAGTCCCTTTGAGCTCGCGCACCAGCTCGCGCCGGGTCTTATCCACGGCCTCGTTCAGATGCTTGACGATGTGGAAGCGGTCAAAGATCACCCGTGCCTGAGGAGCCTTTTTGCCGACGACAGTTATGTACGGCTCCCACATGTCCATGCTGACCGCTTCGAGCTCCGCGGCTCTTTGTGGTCCGAGCTTGCGGAAAAACCGCAGCAGCGTCTTGGCCTTGCGCTCCTTTCCCGCCCAGACGACCCGGCCGCTGAGATGGTCTATTACCACTGTTAAGTACTTGTGGCGTTTGCGGTAGCTGATCTCGTCCATCCCAATCACCCGCAATCCATCGAGCTCGCGCCGCTCATCCCGCTGCTCGGCAACCACTCGCTGGATGATCCGTCGCACCGAACGCCACGTCACTCGGAAATAGTTCGCTACGGCGCTGACGTCCGTCCTCTGTGCCAGCCACGCTACCTCTTGTTCGAAGCTTTTGGTAAAGCGGCTTCCCTTGTCGGCCCAAGGCACCTTTTCTCTGACCACTCCACACCGCCGACATACCACTCGTCGGATCGAGTAGCGAAGATAGGTCCGGACTCCGAACAGGTCCAAGTGCCGCCAGTAGCGATTGTAGCGATCTTTGTTCTTGCGGACCTTTCGTCCGCAAATCCCGCACAGAGGCTTCCTCCTCCGTGGTACTACATCCACCACCACTCTGGCTTTGTCCGCCTGGAAGTGGAAACCTCGGACCCACAGGCCTTGCAATCCGATGAGCTTGTTGACTAACGTAGTAACGCGCATCGCGGGAACGCTCTTTTCTCTTTCGGAAAAAAAGATTCTAGCGTTCTCGCCGATGCGCATCTACACATGGCTTACCCTCTCAACCCACGGGCCTCACCAAATGCCACTGCCCCTCAGCGGGAGACGAGGCTGTGGGAAACGCCCCCACGGTTCTAGTCGTTCAGACCTTGCTCACGACTGAGTTCTCTTCGAAGCCTGGAAGGGCGTTTTCCATAGCCTCCACTAATCGAGCCCCCCCTTCCTTATTCCATATGAATTAATCTTTCTTGTATATATATCAGGAGGGGCCTGTGGGCGCTCGTGGGAAACGCGAAGCATTTTCCAAGCGATTGTGGAAAACGCCGCTCCACGTTTGTACGTGCTCACAACCTTTCCCTAAACGCCTCTCTCGCCCGGAGTTTCCGGCGTTTTCCACAATCGCGGCAGCGTCCATAGGCCATGCCCTCCAACACAAATCAGATCCCCCGAAACGACAGGAGAACCAAGAGTCGCGGACAACTTGCAAGAAAGGCGATGGCAAAACGGCGCAGCGAGGGATGCTGCGTCAAAACGAGCGCGAGCTCCGTCATGATGTCATAGCCCCGACGGAGCTTTCGATAACGCGCTTCGTATTCTCGAAACCCGCCGCCGGAGCAGAGCGATGCGATCAAGGCGCGAGCGGAACGGAGGCCGAGCGCCACACCCTCGCCGGTGAGCGCATCCAGATAGCCGGCAGCGTCGCCAACGAGGGCGACATTCCCGCGATGAACCGAGGACACATTTTGCCGAAACGGTCCCGCACCTTTGAGCGACGACGTGACGGCCGCACCATCGAGACGGGCCGCAAGATCGGGGAACCGCGCGAGCCCGTGTTCATAAGACGCGGGAGGCTCGTGCCACAGGAGCGCCACGCCAATTTCGTTTTCTCCGACTGGGGTGACGTGGGCCTCTCCGCCATTGGCCCAATGCACTTCGACGAAGCTCGACCACGGTCGTAGGCGGTAGTGACGGCGTACGCCGAAACGCCGGCGCGCATGCCCCGCGTTAGATCCTTCGAGCCGCGCGGCGGGCCGGATGCGGCTGTGAAGACCATCGGCTCCCACCAAGCGACGCGCGCAGAGCTCCGCACCGCCTTGCTGGCGCGCGACACGAACAAAGGCGCCGTCGTCCCGGATCGCCAAAACACTCGTCCGCTCGAGAATCTCCACACCGAGCTCACGCGCGCGTTCGGTCAAAGCGCGTGACAATTCTCGACGCCGGACGGCGAGGCCTCTTCGCGACGCGAACCTCGCTTCCGCCACCCGTCCCGCATCCACATAGCGGATGCCGTCGAACTCGCGAAAGCCGTGTAGCGGAATCGCCATCTGCTCGAGCACATCGACCCCCGAGGGCATGAGGCCTTCGCCGCAAGGCTTGTCGAGCGGCAGCGATCCCCTTTCAACAAGCTGGACCCGCATTCCCGCCTTCGCCGCAAAGATGGAGGTCGCAAGCCCGGCAGGGCCGCCACCAACAACGACGAGATCAATCATCGCCGCTAGTTATATCAGCTTCTGATATTCGATGACGTTTGCGGGCTCCGCCCCAACCCGGAGAGCTTCACCAGCGGAATGCAGCCCTGAAGGCTGAATGCTGATGACCGAATGTCGAAAAAAAAAGGGTTCTCCTGTCGTTTCGGGGGATCTGATTTGTGTTGGAGGGCATGGCCTATGGACGCTGCCGCGATTGTGGAAAACGCCGGAAACTCCGGGCGAGAGAGGCGTTTAGGGAAAGGTTGTGAGCACGTACAAACGTGGAGCGGCGTTTTCCACAATCGCTTGGAAAACGCTTCGCGTTTCCCACGAGCGCCCACAGGCCCCTCCTGATATATATACAAGAAAGACTGAGCGCGTGCGCTCCATCGCCTAAAGGCGATGGGTTCACGTCGCCGACTAAAGTCGGCTTGTCCTTGCCTCGTTTCACTACTCACTGACCTTGAAAGAATCGTCGTCCTGGGGCACGGCACCCTGCAACTCTATATACTTCGCTATCACCTCATCCGTCACGTTGCCCGTTGTCACCACGAAGTAACCCCGTACCCGTAGGTGCCGACCCCAGAACTCCTTCCGCATCGTCCGTAAGTCGCGCATCAGACGATTCGACGTCTTACCCTTGATCAACTGCATCACTCGACTCGGCGACAAATTCGGCGGCACGCTCAGCAACAGGTGCACGTGCTCAGGCCGCACATGACCCTTCAGTATTTCTATCTGGTTCCGAGCACAGATCTCCCGGATGAGATTCCGGAGACGAACCGCTACATCCCCTCTCAAGGCCGGCTTGCGGTACTTCGTGATAAATACGAAGTGATAGTTTAACTGGTACGTCGTGTGCGATGATTTACGATATCCTTTCACCTGGGGATCGTACCCCAAGCCTCCTAAAGGCTTTGCCTAAAGGCGAGGGATTTCAACCATCCCCGAGTGGGACATTAATTCATATGGAATAAGGAAGGGGGAGCTCGATTAGTGGAGGCTATGGAAAACGCCCTTCCAGGCTTCGAAGAGAACTCAGTCGTGAGCAAGGTCTGAACGACCAGAACCGTGGGGGCGTTTCCCACAGCCTCGTCTCCCGCTGAGGGGCAGTGGCATTTGGTGAGGCCCGTGGGTTGAGAGGGTAAGCCATGTGTAGATGCGCATCGGCGAGAACGCTAGAATCTTTTTTTCCGAAAGAGAAAAGAGCGTTCCCGCGATGCGCGTTACTACGTTAGTCAACAAGCTCATCGGATTGCAAGGCCTGTGGGTCCGAGGTTTCCACTTCCAGGCGGACAAAGCCAGAGTGGTGGTGGATGTAGTACCACGGAGGAGGAAGCCTCTGTGCGGGATTTGCGGACGAAAGGTCCGCAAGAACAAAGATCGCTACAATCGCTACTGGCGGCACTTGGACCTGTTCGGAGTCCGGACCTATCTTCGCTACTCGATCCGACGAGTGGTATGTCGGCGGTGTGGAGTGGTCAGAGAAAAGGTGCCTTGGGCCGACAAGGGAAGCCGCTTTACCAAAAGCTTCGAACAAGAGGTAGCGTGGCTGGCACAGAGGACGGACGTCAGCGCCGTAGCGAACTATTTCCGAGTGACGTGGCGTTCGGTGCGACGGATCATCCAGCGAGTGGTTGCCGAGCAGCGGGATGAGCGGCGCGAGCTCGATGGATTGCGGGTGATTGGGATGGACGAGATCAGCTACCGCAAACGTCACAAGTACTTAACAGTGGTAATAGACCATCTCAGCGGCCGGGTCGTCTGGGCGGGAAAGGAGCGCAAGGCCAAGACGCTGCTGCGGTTTTTCCGCAAGCTCGGACCACAAAGAGCCGCGGAGCTCGAAGCGGTCAGCATGGACATGTGGGAGCCGTACATAACTGTCGTCGGCAAAAAGGCTCCTCAGGCACGGGTGATCTTTGACCGCTTCCACATCGTCAAGCATCTGAACGAGGCCGTGGATAAGACCCGGCGCGAGCTGGTGCGCGAGCTCAAAGGGACTGCCCGACGCAACCTCAAGAACACCAAGTTTCCCCTTCTCAAGGCCAAACACAACCGCAGCGCGAAAGACAAACGGGTGCTCCGCGAGCAGGTGCGAGCTAATCGTCGCCTCTACCGCGCCATGCTTCTGCGCGACGACTTCATGGACCTCTACACCTACAAAACCGAGACATGGGCCAAGAAGTTTCTCCGAGGATGGCTGCGGCGCGCTATGAGCTCAAGGATAGAGCCCGTCAAACGCGCGGCGAAGATGATCCGCAGCCACTTCGATGGCGTCATCGCGTGGGTCACGTGGAGACTCAGCAACGGCCGACTCGAAGGAATGAACAACAAAATCCGGCTGCTGAGCCACCGCAGCTTTGGACTCCACTCTGCCGAAGCTCTCATCAGTCTCGTCTACCTAAACTGTGGCGGTCTCACCCTCGAGAGGATCCACTGAAATGGCAGGAGAGGCAGTTTTTCATAGTCTACCGGAAGCAAAGGCCGCTACTGTGACTGTATGGCGACGCTACCCCGATCTACCGAGGACGATTCTGGAGTTTCTCCGCACGAACAGCGATCCAGCCACCCGCAGACCTACAGAGAGATTCCGATCCTTTGCGACCTGTCCGACGCTGAGCTCGACGAGTTCGTCGCATCGAGCAGGCCTCACCACGTCGAGCGGCATCAAGTCGTGTATTGCGCCGGCGAGCGATTGAGCGAGCTCTATGTCGTTCAGCACGGGAGCTTCAAGCTTATCCGCCACTCCGAGGAAGGCAAAGAGCTCATCGTCGCGCTCGTCGGGGCTTCAAAGTCCTTCGGCGCATATGCGGAACCGGCCGATTCGCCCACCCTGGCACAAGCTCTGAAACCATCGGCGTTTCTCGCGATCCCGACGACGGTCATCCGGCGTACGATCTCCCAGAATCCGGATTTCGCTGTTCGGCTGCTCGCCCAGGCGCTCGACCGACGCCGGGAGGCGGAAACAGCAGCGGCGCGGCTGGCCTTCGAGACCGTCCCTGCACGCCTCGCGCACCTTCTGCTCGATACTTCGGACCCGCGGTCCGGGGCCATGTCGTTTCCTTTGAACCAGACCGAAATCGCCAATCTCATCGGAAGCAGCCGCGAAACGGTGTGCTCGATCTTGAACCAGTTTCGTCGTGGAGGATGGCTCGAGATCGAGCGTGGCCGTATCCGAGTCATCGATCGAAGGGGGCTCGGCTCGGTGCACTAATGGTGCAATCGCGCAAGCACCAAACGTAGGCAAATGCCCACGGATCGGCTCGAGCTCCGAACGAAATCGCTAAAGGTCCCGCACTCGTCGGCCGATAAAACGGTGTGGACCGCCCGCTGACCATCCGTACCCAAACCCCGGAGCCCAGGGCCGAGCTCGAGCACAAAGAGCTGATAGGACAGACCCGAACCCCGGAGCACGCCGATCAACATATCCTTTACATAGACGACGACGCGTCCGCCCGGGAGGCCTTCGCCGACGCGGCGAGCTCCTTCGGCTATAGCGTGGACACCGCGGACAGTGGCGGAGACGCGCTCACGATGGCCAGCCAGAGACCCTACGAAGTGATCGCCGCCGATTTGCGCATGCCTAACTTGAACGGGCTCGCGCTGATCCAGCTTTTGCGACCCAAGAGGCCGTACGCGAGCTACCTCATCGTCACCGGAGCGTCCCATCTCGATCTTCCCGAGCAAGCCAGCGGCGAGCCACTAGTGGACGAAGTCGTTTCCAAGCCATGGTCGCTCAGCGACCTCGCCAAGATTCTGAAACACGCTGTCGATCGGCCGCGTCATCGACGGGCAGAAACTTCGGGCCAAGAACGGAATCTTCCAATTCTCATCCTCGGAGAGAGCGCCGAAGACGAGACCTTCGTGAGAAGGCTGATGGCCGAGGCGTCGCCCGCGATCGACACTCACGTAGTCCAGGACCTTTCTGAAGCCGTGGAAGCTTCGCAGCAGCGCGCCTTTCACTCGATCATCGTCAAGCTCGAGACCGCGGATAGTAGCGCGCTCGAGACGATTGCAGGCCTTCGGCGTAGAGCGCCCAAGCTTCCTCTCATTGCGATTGGCAACTCCGATGACGATGACATCGAACAAAAAGTGCTCGCGGCAGGTGCTTCGGACTACATCATCCAGAAAAAGCTGGACGGCTACCATCTGCGGCGTTCCTTACGGTTGGCCTCCGAGCGCAAACGCCTCGAGGATCGCCTCGCCTATTTAGCCGAACGGGATCCCGTGACCGGCCTAGCGAATCGCGTGGCGCTCCGCGATGAGCTTTCGCGCGCGATCGCGCGTGTCCATCATCAGGACGGCCGGCTCGCCTTACTGCTGCTCGATCTCGATCGCTTCAAAACCGTCAACGAGTCGCTGGGGCACGACTTGGGCGACCGCCTGCTCCAAGTCGTCGCGGACCGCCTGCAGGAGAATCTCCGCGACGTTGACATAGCCGCTCGTCTCGGCGACGACGAGTTCGCCATCGTGCTCGAAGGCCTTCGCAACGAAGAGGAGGCGGTCGCGACGGCGCAACGTCTTCTCGAAGCCCTCACCCCGCCCGCACGCCTTCAAGGCTACGAAATTGCTTGTACCGGAAGCATCGGGATCGCTATCTATCCCGATCACGGCGAGACCAGCGGTGAGCTCATGCAACATGCTGACCGCGCCATGTACCGGGCGAAACAAAATGGCCGCGACGGCTATCAACTTTTTAGCGATAAGGACGGAGAATCCCGATCCGGCGTTCTCGAGCGCCTCCAGTTCGAGAGCTCGATCCGGCACGCACTCGAACGCAACCAATATGTCGTGTACTTCCAGCCTCAGATTACGCTCGACCGCAAGCGGCTCGTGGGGATGGAAGCTTTCGTGCGGTGGCAACATCCCGAGCTCGGGCTCATACCGCCGGGGCGCTTCATGCCTCTTCTGGAAAGCTCGGGCCTCATCAAAGGTGTGGGAGAGTGGGTGCTGCGGACAGCCTGCCGGCAAGTCAAGGAATGGCAGGACTACATGTTTCGCGACCTGCGCATCTCGGTGAATCTCTCAGCGCGGCAGTTCGAAGGCTCCGACCTCGTCGCTTCGGTGGAGCGCGCGCTCGCCGAGTCCGGGCTTCCGCCCACACATCTCGAGCTCGAGATTACCGAGAGCTTGTTGATGAACCGCAGAGACGATTCTGACGGGTTAGAGCCTAGAATCCCAAGCTCTTTTGAAACACCATACGGTTGCCGCTCGGGAAGTGGATGGTCATCGTCTCTTCGCCCACCTCCGCGCGGCACGGCTCCACTGCCGCATCCTGCATTTCTTTGACGCTCATCCGAAGCGGTGATGCCGCGATCGGTCTGATTTCATCCCCCGCGGACAGGCGATAGAAATGCGTGAAGGTCAACTTGTCGCGCGCGAGCGTATAGGTGCCGCCTTCGCCGGAGCCTCTCCGCGGCTCACCGTTCTCGTCCTCGACGAAAAAGAGCACGGTCCAGTCGCTCTTGGTGAAGAAAATCAAACCCGAGACGTCGAGCACCGTCCCGTCTTCGAGAACATATTGTTCAGGATGCCAGGCGCCGAGAATGTCGGTCGCGCCTGCCTGAAACGATAGCAGCAGCACGGCCGCGGCCAAGAAAGTCGAGATGCGCATTGCTTCCTCCCGGCCATGATCCTTGCACCCGGGGCACCTCTTGGCTACTGTGAACTATGACGGTCGGTGAAGCTCTCATCCAGGAGTCCAAACGCCACTTGCTCGAGGAATCCTGGCCCAGGATCGAGAAGTGTGTGGCCGCGCTAAATGAGAACGAGCTCTGGCATCGCGAAAACGCCAACACGAACAGCGTCGGGAACTTGTTGCTTCATCTGTCGGGAAATGTCCGGCAGTGGATCGTCTCGGGTCTCGGTACCGCCCCCGACGAGCGTGTGCGCTCGCTAGAGTTCGAGGAGCGAGGCCCCGGGGGTGCGGCGGAGCTTTTGACGCGGCTCCAATCGACGCTTTCCGAGGCGGGAGCCGTGCTCGACCGGCTCGATCCCAACCAATTGCTCGAAACCCGAACCATTCAAGGTTTCGAAACGACCGGCGTTTCCGTCCTCGTCCATGTCGTCGAGCATTTCTCCTACCACGTCGGACAGATCACGCACATGGTCAAAGCGACCAAAGACATCGATATGAAGTACTACGACGGTCAGAAACTCGACGCGAGGAATGGTCCGTAATTTTACTTGCCTCGGGCTACGGGGTACGATCGGATTCTCTTCGAGCCTAGAATGAAACGACTAGCCGCCATCTCGATCCTTCTCGGGCTTTCCGGTTGCTCGCTCAAAGCGCGCGCCGTCAACACGCTCGCGGAGGTGCTCGGCGAGGCGGAGAGCGTTTATTTGTCCGACGAAGATCCAGAGCTCATCGCCGCGGCACTTCCATTCAACCTCAAAACGATGGAGACGCTGCTCGCGTCCAACCCGGAGCACGTCGGGCTCCTTCTTACGGCCACGAAATCGTTCATTCTCTATGCTTACAGCTTTGTCGAGCCAGAAGGGCGCAGCTACGAATATACGGAGTTCGATCGCGCCGAGGCCGTGCGCCATCGTGCTGCGAGGCTCTATCGCCGCGCCTACGACTACGGCATCCGCGGGCTATCTTTGGATCATCCGGGGATCGAGGATCGTCTGCGGAAAGATCCGGACCGAACTGTGGTGGAGCTCGAGCGCGACGACGTTCCTCTCACGGTTTGGACCGCGGCTGCTCTCGGCGGGGCGATCAGCGCCAGCAAGGACGATCCGGAGTCCACCGCCGATATCGCCGTCGTCGGCTCGCTCCTCAACCGCGCCCTCGCTCTCGAACCGGACTACGACCACGGCACAATCCACGAGTTTCTCTTCGTCTATGAAACGGGCCGTGTGGGCGGCTCGATCGAAATAGCCCGGGAGCATTACGAGCGCGCGCTCGTTCTCGGACCGGCGAAGTTGCCTTCGTTGTGGCTAAACTGGGCAGAGAGTGTCTCCGTGACCGAGCAGAATCGAGCAGAGTTCATGGAGCTGGCGGACAAGGTTCTGGCCTTCGACGTCGAGCGCTATCCGGAGAATCGGCTTCTCAATGTGCTTGCCAAAAGACGCGCCTCATGGTTGAAACAAAATGTCGACGAGTTCTTCCTGGACAGCTTGGATAGTGGTACCTGATATGAAGCGTATTTGGATGACCGCAGCGATGGCCACGTTCCTCTCGACCGCCCTCCCTGCCGAGGCGCGGGTCACGATTCGGCTCGGCACCGTCGCTCCCAAAGGCTCCTCTTGGGAGCTCATTCTGCGCCGCATGGGCGCGGATTGGGGCAAAGCGACCGGCGGCGAGGTCCGCCTCCGCATTTACCCGGGCGGCACCGTAGGCGACGAGGGCGAGATGATCCGCAAGATGCGCATCGGACAGCTACAGGCCGCGGCGATCTCGAATGCCGGGCTCGCGGAGATCGACCCCAGGGCCTATGCCCTCATGCTGCCGATGATGTTCGACTCCTACGAGGAGTGGGACCATGTGCGCCAGGAGATCAACCCGATCCTCGAAGCGACCTTGAAGGAAAAAGGCTTCATCGTGCTCACATGGACGGATTTGGGCTGGGTCTATTTCTTCACGAAACAAGCGATGCGGACCCCCGCCGATCTCGCGGGTATGAAGCTCGCGGCCTCGCACACCGAGATCAAGACGATCGATATCTTCAAGTGGGCCGGCTTCAACCCCGTGCCGATATCGTTCGTGGACATGATGACCGGCTTTCAAACAGGCCTCATCGACTCGACTTACGCGCCCGTAATCCTCGCGGAAGGCTCGCAGTTCTATCGCCAGGTCTCGAACATGACCGACATAAAGTGGGCGCCGCTGCAGGGAGCGGTCGTGATGCATGAGAAAGGTTGGAACCAGCTGAGCCCAGAGCAACAAGAAAAGATGTTGCGCATCACGCGAAAGGTCGGCGAAGAGCTTCGAACGTCGAACCGCGAGCAGGAGCAACGCTCTCTCGACGCGATGACCAAGCGCGGGCTTACGATTGTCGAGATCTCGGACGAAGTCCTTACCGAGTGGCGTGCGGTCGCCGAGAAAGCCTATCCCCGCATGCGCGAGGGCCTCGTAACACCCGCGATCTTCGATCGCGTGCAGAAGCTTCGGGACGCGTTCCGCGCCCGCTGAGCCGTGAAGCGCTCTGTCGACAGCCTGGAAAACGGCCTGGCCGTCCTCGCGCTGTTCACGATGGCCCTTCTCCCTTTGCTCGAAGCGGTCGTCCGCACGTTTTACCCTAGCGGCATCTCCGGCTCGACGATCTGGGTCCAACACCTGGCGCTCTGGGTCGGCTTTCTCGGCGCGGCCATCGCGGCGCGGCGCGGCGAGCTTTTGTCGCTGACGGCTGGAGCGCAGCTCGCGAGCGACAAACCGAAGGCGTGGATCGACCTCGTCGTGGGCGGCATCAGCTTCGCCGTGTGCGTCGTGCTCGTCCATGGGAGCCTCGAGCTCGTGAGCGTCGAGCGTGATGGCGGCCGCGAGCTCGCTTATGGGCTTCCCGTGTGGGTCGCGCAAGCCGTCATGCCCATCGGCTTCGCACTCATCGGCTGGAGGCTCTTGTACCGCGCGGCGTCAACGTGGCGCGGACGCGCGCTCACCGCGAGCTTTGCCCTCGTTCCGGTCTTGCTCTACCGCTTCGAGGCACTCCAAGAGACACGCGT
This sequence comes from Candidatus Marinacidobacterales bacterium, assembly GCA_965197495.1. GTDB lineage: Bacteria > Acidobacteriota > Vicinamibacteria > Marinacidobacterales > SMYC01 > SMYC01. Next base: position 4,378,463 of record OZ240210.1, on the reverse strand, counting down.
CTACTTGCCCCTCGTGCTCGTCTTGCTCGCCGCGACGGCGCTCGGAGCGCCTATCTTCGTCGGCATCGGAGGCGTGGCGGCGGTGCTCTTGTGGCACGATCTCTTCCCCGTCTCGGCGATCCCCACCGAGACATACAACCTCGCGATCAAACCGATCCTCCCGACGATCCCGCTTTTCACCCTCGCGGGCTTCATTCTGGCCGAGGGCGGAACACCGCGGAGGCTCATCGAGCTCTTCCGCGCGCTCGTGGGTTGGCTTCCGGGCGGCGTCGCGATTGTCGCCATCGTGGTCTGCGCATTTTTCACGAGCTTCACCGGAGGCAGCGGCGTCACCATCCTCGCGATGGGCGGGCTCTTGTTCCCGATGCTCCTCGAGCGAAAGTACACGCCGAAATTCACGACTGGGCTTCTGACGTCGGCGGGATCCCTCGGGCTGTTATTCCCGCCGTCGCTCGCCGTCATTCTTTATGGGCTCGTGGCCGGCGTCGAGCTGCGACGTCTCTTCGTGAGCGGGCTCGTCCCGGCAATCCTCCAGATCGGGCTCGTCGCAGCCTTCGCGCTCTACGCGGTAAAGAATGTGGGTATCGAGCACGTGTCCTTCGATGTTCGTCGAAGTCTGACGGCCCTCTGGAACGCCAAGTGGGAAATCGCGATCCCGGTCGTCGTGCTGGGGAGCATCCTCGGCGGCTTCGCCACCCTCGTCGAGGCCGCTGCGGTCACGGTTCTTTATGCTTTCGTCCTCGAGTTCGTGATCCACCGCGACTTGAAAATCACGAAGGATCTATTGCGCGTGGGAGCGGACGCGGCGACGTTGATTGGAGGCGTGCTCATCATTCTCGGGGTGGCGCTCGGATTGACCAACTACCTCATCTTCGCGGAAATCCCCCAACTCGCGGTCGACTGGGTACAGACGATCGTAAGCTCCCCGCTCGTCTTCTTGCTTCTGCTGAATCTGTTCTTGTTGATCGTCGGCTGCCTGATGGACATCTATTCGGCCATCGTCGTCGTCGTACCGCTCATAACACCTCTCGGCGTCGTCTTCGGCATCGACCCCTTCCACCTCGGGATCATCTTTCTCACGAACATGGAGCTCGGCTACCTGACACCGCCCGTGGGGATGAACCTCTTTCTCGCGTCCTACCGGTTCAAACAGCCGCTGCCCGACGTCTACCGCGCGGCATTTCCGTTTCTCGCCATCCGCGCCGTATCGGTCGTGCTCGTGACCTACGTCCCGTGGCTCACGCAATTTCTCCCGGCACTTCTATTCGAATAAAGCAACCGAGCCGGGCCCTCATCCGTCTAACCTTGTTCGAGACTGGGACCGGCCCCTTGTTCGACACTGGGACCGGTCCTTGTTCGACACTGGGACCGGCCGCGTCCCAAAAACGCACAAGAGTAGTGAGGTCTAGGGGCGCAACACACCCACATCCTCTACTTATTAAATGACTTACAAGACACTCACTTTTATGGAACAAATGGCACGTCGTTTGCGCATATAAGACCGGTAGGAGGAGTTGGTTTGGACGTCAAACGTGAAGGGTTCGCTCGAAAAAAGCGCATCCGCAGGGTGATCGCGGGCTCCGTGCTCGCTGGCATCGCCGCCATCAGCTTTGGATTGTCCCGGCTCGAGCCCGCCGCCCCGTCCGTCAACCGCGCGACGGTCTGGATGGACGGCGTGGAGCGAGGCGAGATGATCCGCCAGGTACGCGGTCCGGGAACGCTCGAAGTGCTTCCCGAAGCCATCCGCTGGGTCGCGGCCCGCACCCGCGGCCGGGTCGAGCGGCGCATTCTTCTGCCGGGGGTCGAGGTCGAGCCCTCGACCATCATTCTCGAGCTCTCGAATCCCGAGCTCGATCAAGAGCTTCGAGATGCCGAGTTTCAACTTCAGGCTCAGGAAGCCGAGATGGCCAATCTGCGGGTCACGGTCAAGAGCCAGTTGCTGAACCAAAAGTCCATGGCCGCGACCGTCGCTTCCGAGTTCAACCAAGCGAAACTTCAGGCGGAGGCGGACGAACGACTCTTCGCCGAAGAGCTCATCGGAGACTTGATCCTCAAGCGCTCGAGAGTCTGCGCCGAGGAGCTCGCCGTACGGAACGATTTAGAGCAGCAGCGGCTCGAGATCGCCTCCGCCTCGGTGGAAGCGCAGCTCGCCGCTAAACGCGCCACCGTCGAACAGCGGCTCAAGGGCCCATCGGAGTTGAACGGTGTATTGGTCCACGAGCAGATCGAGCGATTGGGTCTGAACCGTCTGACGGTAGATATGGACGGCACCGTGGTTCAGGCAGGCAATCAGGTTGGATGGGCGTTTCGAGGATTCAATCCTCATCGCAAGAAGAATAAAAGTTACTACCCTTTGTTCGCTCACCTGGCTCAGACGGGCCAGATTCTCAAATCCAGAAATCGTCCTGGCAACGTTCACGACTCCAAGGGTGCCGATGCGTTTCTACGGGAACTGATAGGCGAGCTACGGGGCCAGTTCGGTCGGTCCCGAAAGCTGGAATTCCGCACGGACGCCGCGTTTTTCAACGAAAAGATTCTCAAGAGGCTAGAGCGCTCCCGAAGCGAGTTCGCGATCAAGGCTCCGTTCTGGCCGTGGCTCGGCCTAAAGGAGGTCGTCGCTGGGCGCAAGCGATGGCACCGCGTGAGTGACGAAATCGACGGCTTCTCCATCAAACACTTCATCGAGCCCTGGAATATCACCGTCCGGATCGCGATCTATCGGAAGCGAGTTCGACATCGAACGGCGAAGAACTTCCAGCTCGACCTGTTTTCTCCAGACGACGGCTACTTCGAGTACTCAGCCGTCGCCACCAACAAATCGCTCACCGTCCAACGCCTTTGGTACTTCGCTGCTGGGCGAGGCGGCCAAGAGAAAACCTTCGCCGAATTGCGCAGCCAGTTCGCTCTCGACGTCGTGCCCACTAAAAACTATGCCGCCAATAGCGCCTGGCAACAGTTGAACGTGCTCGCACACAACCTGTGTCGCAGCTTTCAGCTCGACACCATCGCTGAAACGAAAGGCATCTCTCGAAAGCGTACATGCACCCATCTGCTGCACACCATCCGCACCATCCGCTTCCGCATCATCAACAAAGCCGGCCGCCTCGTTCGCGTTAGTGGTCGAAACGCGCTCCGAATGGCCACAAACTCCTCCACTCAGACACTCTTTGAAAGAATCGAACCCGCGCTAGCGTCATGAATTATTGTTCGATTAGGGTTAAGTACTTGTGGCGTTTGCGGTAGCTGATCTCGTCCATCCCAATCACCCGCAATCCATCGAGCTCGCGCCGCTCATCCCGCTGCTCGGCAACCATTCGCTGGATGATCCGTCGCACCGAACGCCACGTCACTCGGAAATAGTTCGCTACGGCGCTGACGTCCGTCCTCTGTGCCAGCCACGCTACCTCTTGCTCGAAGCTTTTGGTAAAGCGGCTTCCCTTGTCGGCCCAAGGCACCTTTTCTCTGACCACTCCACACCGCCGACATACCACTCGTCGGATCGAGTAGCGAAGATAGGTCCGGACTCCGAACAGGTCCAAGTGCCGCCAGTAGCGATTGTAGCGATCTTTGTTCTTGCGGACCTTTCGTCCGCAAATCCCGCACAGAGGCTTCCTCCTGGGGATGTCCCGCCGGATGTTGAATTTGGGGTAGCGGCGGCTCCTTGGCCGGCCTAAGAATAGGTCTGCCAAACCAACCGTCTCCAGAGGGGGACAAGGAGCCACCATGCCAAGGAAATCAAAGAAGCCAGTAAGAAAGCAAACGCACTCGCCTACGGGCAAGGTAGTTGGCCAAGTCGGTCAGATACTGCTACCGATGATAGCTGGGATCGCGGCCACGAAGGCGGACCTGACGGAATGGGTGTACGAGCAAGGACTGACCGCATTGCACCTACTCCTGAGAGAGGACGCGGAGAAGATCGCGGGGCCGAAGGGCAAGCACGAGAAGGAGCGAACTCATAACCACTGGGGGAGCACGGATGGGGAGCTGAGCTTCGGCGGTCGTCGAATCCAAGTGTCGCGACCTCGAGTTCGTTCGAAGTCGGGCGAGGAGGCGTCGCTTCCACACTTCGAAGCCTTCCGCGAAGAAGACCCGCTTCCGGAGCGAGTGCTGAACCAGATCTTGGTGGGGGTATCGACCCGAAATTACGAATCGAGTCTGGACAAACCCTCGGCGAAGTTGAAGTCTCGTGGCACGAGCAAGAGTGCCGCCAGCCGTCACCTCGTGAGCCAGACGACTAAGAAGCTCGAGGAATACCTATCTCGGAGGCTAGAGGAGTTCGAGCTTGCGGCACTAATGATGGATGGCCTTGAGGTGGCCGGACAGACCGTCGTCGTAACTCTCGGTATCACAATAGATGGAACGAAGGTGCCCTTGGGTATATGGCTGGGCTCGATGGAAAACTCTCGGGTGTGCACCGCGATGTTGCAGAACCTTCTCGAGCGGGGATTGCGGATCGACGAATCGATTCTCTGCGTAGTGGACGGAGGCAAAGGGATCCGCAAAGCACTCGTCGACGTTTTGGGGGATCTCGCGGTTATCCAAAGATGCCAGCTCCACAAACTCCGAAATCTTCGCTCGTACCTTTCCAAGTCCCGTCACGCCTACGTGCTCCAGACAATGAAGGAAGCGTACAAATGCAAGAGTGCCGACAAGGCGCGCAAGCGACTTCAGGCATTGGTGTCGTGGCTCGAGCGAAACGGCTACGACGAAGCTGCCGGAAGCCTTCGCGAAGGGTTGGAAGAGACCCTCACGGTTGTGAAGCTCGCTCTACCCGAGTTACTTCGCAAATCTCTGGCCACGACAAACGCCATCGAGAATCTCAACGGCACCATCCGCAGAGTCTCGAGAAACGTCAAGCGGTGGAAGAGTCCTTCCATGATTCGCCGATGGACCGCTCTCGGCGTCGTCACGGCGGAGAAAAAGTTTCACCGTATCAAAGGCTATCGCCATATGGGCGCTCTCGTTCACGCGCTTAGAAGCAAACAGAAATCTCTTGACAGCGATGAGGTTGCTGCCTAAGAGTATTCACAGGTGCCGCCGCTACCCGACCAAATTCAACAGCGGCCGGGACATCTCCTTCCTCCTCCGTGGTACTACATCCACCACCACTCTGGCTTTGTCCGCCTGGAAGTGGAAACCTCGGACCCACAGGCCTTGCAATCCGATGAGCTTGTTGACTAACGTAGTAACGCGCATCGCGGGAACGCTCTTTTCTCTTTCGGAAAAAAAGATTCTAGCGTTCTCGCCGATGCGCATCTACACATGGCTTACCCTCTCAACCCACGGGCCTCACCAAATGCCACTGCCCCTCAGCGGGAGACGAGGCTGTGGGAAACGCCCCCACGGTTCTGGTCGTTCAGACCTTGCTCACGACTGAGTTCTCTTCGAAGCCTGGAAGGGCGTTTTCCATAGCCTCCACTAATCGAGCCCCCCCTTCCTTATTCCATATGAACTGAGCGCGTGCGCTCCATCGCCTAAAGGCGATGGGTTCACGTCGCCGACTAAAGTCGGCTTGTCCTTGCCTCGTTTCACTACTCACTGACCTTGAAAGAATCGTCGTCCTGGGGCACGGCACCCTGCAACTCTATATACTTCGCTATCACCTCATCCGTCACGTTGCCCGTTGTCACCACGAAGTAACCCCGTGCCCATAGGTGCCGACCCCAGAACTCCTTCCGCATCGTCCGTAAGTCGCGCATCAGACGATTCGACGTCTTACCCTTGATCAACTGCATCACTCGACTCGGCGACAAATTCGGCGGCACGCTCAGCAACAGGTGCACGTGCTCAGGCCGCACATGACCCTTCAGTATTTCTATCTGGTTCCGAGCACAGATCTCCCGGATGAGATCCCGGAGACGAACCGCTACATCCCCTCTCAAGGCCGGCTTGCGGTACTTCGTGATAAATACGAAGTGATAGTTTAACTGCTACGTCGTGTGCGATGATTTACGATATCCTTTCACCTCGGAATCGTACCCCAAGCCTCCTAAAGGCTTCGCCTAAAGGCGAGGGATTTCAACCATCCCCGAGTGGGACATTAATCTTTCTTGTATATATATCAGGAGGGGCCTGTGGGCGCTCGTGGGAAACGCGAAGCGTTTTCCAAGCGATTGTGGAAAACGCCGCTCCACGTTTGTACGTGCTCACAACCTTTCCCTAAACGCCTCTCTCCCCCGGAGTTTCCGGCGTTTTCCACAATCGCGGCAGCGTCCATAGGCCATGCCCTCCAACACAAATCAGATCCCCCGAAACGACAGGAGAACCAGAATAGAAAAGGGGCTACATTCCATGGCTGAAGGCACTGCACTCATCCATCTCGAAGGCGTCACGAAAATCTTCTACACCGACGAGGTGGAGACACACGCTCTCGCGGGCATCCATCTCGATATCCAGAAGGGCGAGTATGTGTCCATCTCCGGTCCGTCCGGCTGCGGCAAATCGACGCTCTTGTCGATCCTCGGCCTTCTCGATACGCCGACGGGCGGAACCTATATCTTGAACGATTCGTCGGTTGACAACCTCAACTTGTCGCAGCGCGCCCGGATCCGGAACCGCGAAGTGGGCTTCATCTTTCAGGCGTTCAACTTGATTGGCGACCTCACCGTTTACGAGAACGTCGAGCTTCCTTTGACTTATCGGGGTATGCCTTCCGCCGAGCCCAAACAGCGCGTGAACGACGCGCTCGAGAGAGTCGGCATGTCGCATCGCACGAAACATTTCCCGTCCCAGCTCTCCGGTGGTCAGCAGCAGCGCGTCGCCGTCGCCCGGGCGGTGGTCGGCGAGCCTTCCATCCTTCTCGCGGACGAGCCCACGGGTAACTTGGATTCGACGAACGGCGAGGCCGTCATGGATCTCATGGCCGAGCTCCATGACGGCGGCGCGACCATCTGCATGGTGACGCATGACCCGCGCTACGCCGAATATGCAGAGCGGAACATCTCGCTTTTCGACGGACGCATCGTCGAGGAAAAAGTCGAAGCTTGATGGAGTCGCACTAGCCCCATCGGCAGCGAGAAAGGACTAACGGCTAGCCACGTAAATCTGAAAGCTCGGCCGCTCTTCAAATCGTGTGCATGAGGCGCTTTAAAGACCGAGAAGCTCGCGGTCGTCATCGTGAATCAGGGACAGGCCGGCTACGATCAACCTCGAGCCGAGCAGTTCTACGATCGCATCGTCGAACGCTTGCGGACAGAGCCCATGGTGCGCTCCGTTTCCTGGGCCACCAATGCCCCGCTCTCCTTCGGACTTCAGCGCACCGTTTATCTCGAAGGCCAGCCTCGCGACGAAGGTGCCCGCGTCTTCGTCAGCGTGAACAATATCGAGGACGGCTATTTCGAGACCATCGGCACCGCGTTTCGAAGCGGCCGTGATTTCACGACGGCCGACCGCGACGACTCCGTTCCCGTGGCCATCATCAACGAAGCCATGGTCGAGCAGTTCTTTCCGGAGACCGATCCTATCGGGAAACGCTTTCAGTTCTACGGAGACGATTTCTACCGGGAGATCGTAGGGGTCGTCGCGACCGCGAAATACTTCACGCTCGGCGAAGATCCCCGAGCTGTAATCTTCAGCCCGCGGCGACAAACCTATGCGGATGCGATGGCGCTGCACATCCGGACCAACGGAGACGCCGCCGACGCGCTCGCTGGCGCGCAGCGGATCCTTCGGGAGGCGGATTCCACCGTGCCCGTTCAATTCGCCTGGACGATCGCGGAGCTCATCGATCAATCGCTCTGGGCCCCCAAGATGGCCGGGGTGCTCCTCGGCGAGGCCGGTATCTTAGCACTCGTACTCGCGTCGATCGGGCTCTACGGCGTCATGGCGTTCATGGTCAGTCAACGCAACCGCGAGATCGGGCTGCGGATGGCCCTCGGGGCGGCTCGAGGCGACGTGGTGTCGATGGTTTTGAAGCATGCCATGATCTTGGTGGGCATCGGGACGTTCCTCGGTCTCGCGGCGGTATTCGCGGTCTCGAACCTCGTCGAGTCGATCCTGTTCGGAAGCGCTCGCGATCCGGTGACGTTCGTCGGCGTGGCGGTCATGCTCGCCGTGGTAGCGTTTCTGGCCACACTGGTTCCGGCGCTCAAAGCGAGCCGGGTCGATCCGCTCGTGGCGCCGCGCTACGAATGATCGAAGGTCCAGCAGCGCTAGTGCTCGAACCCGCTAATCCTGTCGGTGAAGTCCTAGGCCATTTTTGGTGCTGACAAGGCGAGCCGACGACGTCATATCTAGATATGTCGAGGAGGAGCAACGCAGTCAGCGCCGAAAAGGGCCAGGAATTCACGGCAGGATTAGCGGGTTCGGGCACTAGTGCTTCAATTTCCCGCGAGTGCTCCCCGGATGTGTCTCACGAGGTCGGCGGGAATATCGGCCTCGTCCCCCGCGTCGTAGTAATACTCGTCCGCCCAAATCCGCGGCCGTTCTCCCGGTTTGACGACATAAACCTGCAGCCGAAGACGGCCTTCCTCGCGCTCCACGCTCCCCGCGAGCGCGTAGTCCGCGCCGAGCGACGCGGCGATGGCCTCGATGCCGTCTTGCAGCCCCTTGTGCTGTAGCGCGGTCTCGCGAGGCACCAACTCGTACGCTTCGACAGATGCAAGAGCCTCCGTGAGCGCCACCGTGACGTCCGCGGCAATGAGCTCGAGCTCGTCATCGCCATCCAGATTCTCGAGGGGCAAAACGACTAGCATCGGTTTCAGAATCGGCGTCTGGGGTTTTAACCGCACGATCGGCTTGCCGAAATAAGCCACCGTCGCCAAGACTACCCCGAACAGAAAGAGCGCCAGTACGACGTTTTTGCCAGATACGTCCATAGGTTGACCGAATCGACCGAAGCGGTATCATAACTTGGTCATGAAGTCACTTGTTTTGGTTAAGTACGTTCCAGACAGCAACTCGGTTTTCCACATCAGGAGCGACGGCAAGTGGGTCGACGAAAGCAGCCTTTCTTTCAACGTCAACGAGTTCGACCGCTACGCGCTCGAAGAGCTCCTCGCGCTCAAGGATGCCGGCACCGTCGAGGAAGTCGTCGCCCTCACCGTCGGCCCCGCCGAGGCGAGCTCTGCGCTCAGGACCTGCCTCGCTACCGGGGCCGATCGCGCCATTCACGTAAAGGACGACGCTCTCGCGGGCGCGGATCCGCTCTCGCTCGCGAGGGTCATTCACGCCGCCATCAAGGACGAAGAGCTCTCCTTGATCCTCGCAGGCCTCCAGGCAGATGACGACAATTACACGCAAGTGGGTGGGCTCGTCGCCGGTCTTTTGGACTGGCCGTGCGCGAGTGCCGCGATGAAATTGCGCGCCGAGGGCAACACCCTCCGCGTCGAGCGCGAGCTCGAGAACAACGAGCTCCAAGTCGTCGATTTGACACTTCCGGCCGTGGTAACGGTCCAAACAGGTATCAACACACCCCGCTATGCCAGTCTCAAGGGCATCATGGCAGCGAAGAAAAAGCCGGTCGCCACGATTGGGCTTTCCGACCTCGGGCTCGACGCCGCGGAGGTCGGTGGCGACGCCGCCAAGCTCCGTACCGTCCGTCTCTCGCAGCCGCCCAAGGGCAAAGGGGCGGAGATCTTGTCCGGGAGCGCGGACGAAATCGCCGCCGCGCTCGTCAACCGCATTCGCGAGAACACCGGAGTCATCTGACACATGGCGAAGACAATTCTCATCCTCGCCGAGCATGACGGCGCGGCGCTCAAAGACATCTCCTTCGAGCTTCTCGGGATGGCGCATCGTGTGGCCGAAGGCGCGGAGGTGAAGGCGCTTCTCCTGGGGAGCGGTGTGGACGGGCTCGCCTCGGAGCTTGCGGCTCGGGGCGCGTCCGAAGTCTTGTATGTCGAAGGCAGCGCACTCGCCGAGTACACGAGCGACGGTTATCGCAAAGCCATCGAGGCGGTGTTGAAAGAGGAAAGCCCCGATCTCTTTCTCATCGGCAATACGCCCAACGGCTGGGACGTTGCCCCGCTCGTCTCGGCGCGGCTTGGCGTACCGCTCGCAACCGGCTGCTTAGCGGTGACGCTCGAGAATGGCGGTCCTGATCGCGCGATGCGCGGCGCCCGTTTCCACCGCAAAGCTTTCAATGGCAAGTTCGTCCACGAGGTGGCGGTCGCCGATACCCGCCCGCTCTTCGCGACCATCGACAAAGGGGCTTCGGCTGTTTTCGAAGACGAGACGTCGGGCACGGTGCGGAAGATCGAAAGCCCCGTCCACGAGAGCGACCTCCGCTCGCGCTACGTGGAAACCAAGAAAGGCGCCTCGAGTGGGCTCGATTTGACGCAGGCCAACGTCATCGTCTCCGGCGGACGCGGCGTCGGCGACCCCGAGAAGTTCGACGTGATTCGAGATCTTGCTGAGGTCCTCGGAGGCCAAGTCGGGGCCTCGCGCGCCGTGACCGACGCGGGGTGGCTCCCGCACGAGCATCAGATTGGCAGCAGCGGGGTGACCGTGAGTCCGAAGCTCTACGTAGCTTGTGGGATCTCGGGCGCCATCCAGCACGTCGTGGGGATGAAGGGCTCGGGCTACATCGTGGCGATCAACGAAGACGCCGACGCGCCGATTTTCGGAATCGCGGATGTCGGCGTCGTCGGGGATCTCTTCGAGATCGTCCCGGCCCTCACGAAGGCCCTGAAGAGATGACGGGCTAGCCTGAAGTTCCTGGCTGAAAAAGCCAAGATCCGGTGTTGATCCAATGAGATAGTTGGAATCAATGGTGCTGGCTTCTGTCTACACGGTGATACCTTTGAGCAGGTCGTAGGCTCTCTACTGTTTCGAGTCCGGAGTTGTCGTGACATCGAAGGTGGGCTCGTCGGGTCCGGCTTCCGGTCGCCGACATTTGTTTCGGACGATGTTGCTGAGAAGGCGCAGCAGCGTGCGGAAGCTGGAAGCTCGACTCCCATCGTCAAGCTTCTTGGTTTGTATCTTGCGCAGGGCGGCCTCGGAGCGCTTCGCCGGAGCAACCGGGTCACGCCTGGCCTTCGCCTGCTGGTCCTCGTCAGAGAATAGCAGCGGCCGCCAAGCCTCCATCATGTGCCACAGGACGTAGTAGGCCAGCATGCACAAGAAGACGTGCGCCCGGACTCGGTTTTCGCGCCGGTGACGAATCGGCCGCACCTTTAGGCTGAAGTTCCTGGCTGAAAAAGCCAAGATCCGGTGTTGATCCAATGAGATAGTTGGAATCAATGGTGCTGGCTTCTGTCTACACGGTGATACCTTTGAGCAGGTCGTAGGCTCTCTGCTGTTTCGAGTCCGGAGTTGTCGTGACATCGAAGGTGGGCTCGTCGGGTCCGGCTTCCGGTCGCCGACATTTGTTTCGGACGATGTTGCTGAGAAGGCGCAGCAGCGTGCGGAAGCTGGAAGCTCGACTCCCATCGTCAAGCTTCTTGGTTTGTATCTTGCGCAGGGCGGCCTCGGAGCGCTTCGCCGGAGCAACCGGGTCACGCCTGGCCTTCGCCTGCTGGTCCTCGTCAGAGAATAGCAGCGGCCGCCAAGCCTCCATCATGTGCCACAGGACGTAGTAGGCCAGCATGCACAAGAAGACGTGCGCCCGGACTCGGTTTTCGCGCCGGTGACGAATCGGCCGCACCTTTAGGTCCATGCTCTTGAAGGAACGAAACGCCCTCTCGACCTGGGTCAGCAACTTGTAGCTGCGCACTGTGTCGTCGGTTTTCATCCGCTGCTCAGCAAGACTGGTGCGGATCACGTAGATGCCGTCAAGGGCAGCTTCCGCAGTGACCTTTGTGTCGTCGATTTCGAAGCTAAAGCTGTCGTCGCGAATGTCCAGCTTGAAGTGCTTGCCGACTTTGTACTTGTTGAGAACTCTGCCTACCCGCACACCGATTTTATCTTTACCATGCAGCTGACCCCGCCCGATCCGTTGGCGAATCCCTCCGAACTGCTTAGCGATCGTCCCCATGTGTCGCTTCCACCGCTGGAGCCGTTTGTTGGCGAGCTCAGAGTTGCCGTTGGCGAGGCGCGAGGCGTCGGCATCCATCGTTGTCTCGTCTAGCTCGAAGTCGAAACCGTCGTCACGGATGTCGAGCCTGTAATACCTGCCGACCTTGTACTTGTTGAGGAGCTTTTTCACTGCAGCACGGATGTCCTCCTTGCCCTGCAAACGGCGCCGCTCGACCATCCGACAAACTTTCTCCAGCTCCTTGCAGGTCGCTTCGAGCAGAGCACGGCGCTTGTGACGCCGCCTCTCGGCCAGCTCCGGATTGCGGCAAGCGACCAGCCTCTCGTTGGGGAAATCCGGGTGCGTCACCTCAAACAGATTCCGCTCGTCGAATAGCCCCATCTGGAGCACCCCATCGTTGATGAGCTTGCGAATCGGTTCGGGACGCAGAGCGGTAATCCAGTCGACACCGTCCATCTCCCGCAACTCGTCGATCTGGGTCTGGGTGATCATTCTGCGGTCGCCCACCATCACAAACTGCTCGATGCCGAAGCGCTCTTGCACCTTTTCTACCTGAGGCAACAGCGTTTTGGGATCGCCCGTGTTGCCCTCAAAGACCGATACCGACACGGGGATGCCGCGTTCGTTGGTCAGCAGACCGTAGTTGATCTGCAGCTTGCCTTTCTTGCCGTCACGGTCGTATCCGAGGCGGGCGATCGGACAACTCACACCCTCGAAGTAGCTTGAGGTTAGGTCATAGAGCGCCAGGCCGTCGTTTTGGAGATGGCGCGCCGCGAGTTTTTTTTCGATGACCTCCTGGCGTTTGAGAACCCAGTCCATGGCGGCATAGAGATCGTCTTCGCGGGCATCGCTCACCCCCAGGATTTCGGGCAGTGTGGTTGTGTGCCACCACTGGCTAGTCGCCAGCTTCGACTGCGGTTCGAGGATCCGGGCGACTACCATGGCCACGACCAAATCCCGCTCTGGTGAGTGTCGAGAACCAACGAGCTTTTCGAAACCGAGCTGTCTCATGGCGCTGAGCACCGCGTCGACGTGGCCATGGTGCCGGGAGCCGTTCTCGACGATTTTGAAGGCGACTTCAACCGAGACGAGCTTTTCCCCTTTGAGAATGCGTCGGATGGCGTCGACTGCGTCCATGGGCAATTTGGACAAGTTAGCGAGCGTGCGCTTGCGGACGTTTCCGCCCACCCGATAGGACTCACGCAGCAGGACCGCGGGGGTAGAGTTGCGATTGGGGATGATGTGGATATGCATGCCCACCATAATAGCCTATGTATCAATATATATCAAACTATAAAAGGCTTTAGACATGCCTACATATTGCATCCCAAAATTAGCCTCTCGGCGTCCCTAAAGACGCGTAATCATTGGGGATTCACACTGTCAGTGGGTTCATTCGACCAAGGAACTTCAGGCTAGCCCGCTTTCGTCTTCTTTTTGTCCTTCGGCACTGGCTTGCCGTCTTCCGTCTTTCTTTCTGGAATCCGGATATCCGGGTCGACCGTACGGACTTGCTCGAAGGTCCGCTCGGCGCGCTCGTGCAGGCCTTCCTGGTCGTATAGCTGTCCTAACGAGATCAGGAAGCGCGGCTCCCACGGCTCGAGCTTGATCGCGATCTTCAGATTGGACTCCGCGTCTTTGCGCCACCTGGGGTTTTCAGCGAGGGCCCGCCCAAGAAGGTGATAGCGCGCGGGAATAGGCTCCCCATCGAGCTCGATCGACTGGCGGCAGAGCTCGATCGTTTTCCAAAAATCTGCCTCCTTGAACGCGCGCTTCGCTTGGTTGAAAAGGCTTGCCGCCATTTCCGGATCTTTCGGCCGCTCCCATCCCGAAGGCTCGATCCTCTCCGAGGCATCGGGTTCCCACGGTTCCTTGCCTTCCTGGTATTGATTTTCGTGTTCATCGAGCTCGCTATAGACGTTGGCCGAGGTCTGCGATGAGAGCGTCAGGTAAGCTTCTTTGACACGCGTTCTCACGAAAGAGAGCTTCTCTTGAAAACCTTCGTCGGCGATGTGCTCCCACTGTTCCGGGTCGAAACGTTGAAACAACTTGCCATAGGCGGCGTCGATGGATTCGTAGCCCGCGTCACGCGGCAAGCCGAGGACTTGCCAGTGGTTCTGACACTGCATGTCGTTATAAATAGCGATGAGCTCTTTCTCGAAAGGCTCCGAGGCTGCGGAGCTCGGGGTGGGTCGCGGTCCGGCGACCGGCTCCTCCCGCGATTTGCGCTCCTTGAGGTCCACGACGCCAGCTTGATGGAGCGCTATCAAGATGCGGATCGTCTTGTCTTCTTCGAGCGGTGACGCCGCGACGATGTCGCCAACAGCGTTGTCTCCGTCGACGAGATCCAATACCGTCGCCTCACTTGTCGAAAGGTCCATCCCGGATGCTATGGCTAGAGCGCCATCAGTCTGCACGAGCACGTAGTCCTCGAGCAAGACTTCGTCGCGATAGAGCTTTACGTCGGGAAGCCGCTGGACGGCCGTCAGAAATACCGCGCCGATCGAGATCGGTGAGAGCGTCGCCGCTTCGACTTCCATGACGTCCGAGAAGACGAGCCGCGTGGATGTGGACATCAGAATGGCGCAGGCGATGTCGAGAATTTGTATGCGGACATACTTCTCGATCTCGCCGCCCTTCAAGTAGTCGAGCTCGACGAGAATCTGCCCGAGCTTGCGCCCGGAGCTGACGAAGCCGAGGGCCTTGTCGCGCTCGGCCTCGGTGATGCGCCCCTCGCGGACGAGGACGGAGCCGAGCCGATCTTCAGGAAGGTTCGACCGCGCACCGACGAGATCCCCGTTCTCGAAGAAGACAAGACGCTTGGCTTCGGCGGTCTCACAAACAAGAGCCCTTTTTTTCGCGCCGTCGAACGCACTCCGCATGGCGCGGGCGGCTTTCGCATTGAACTCACTCAATAACGGATCTCCCCAACGCCTACGAATGCAATTAGCGGGCCAGCAAGAGAGATCCACGGGCAGGAATAACCGTTTTGTTTTGTGTGAAATACGACCGCCAAACGGTGTCGTCGCAAGCACGGTGGGGCGAGAACCCCACACCTCATTCGTTCGTGGCGCGCCAGAGCGTCACGCGCTCCGGCGTGATCTTGATGACGGGGCGCTGGTCGATACGGGAGCTCTGGTATTGCGGGTATCGGGCGCGGAGCTGTTGGACGACCTTGGCATGCTCTTTCGCGAAACGGCCCCGGGGAGACACCGTCTCCGCCACTCCGGATACGAGAACATAACAGAGAGCGGTCCAATCGGCCTCGTAGTGATCGATGACGAGCGAAACGGCCGGGTTTTCCTCGATATTGCGGAGCCGTTTCAAACGTCCCCAAGACACGCTCTTTCGTTTCTCGTCGATCGGGGAGTAGAAATAGCCGTTGACGAGCACGAAACAAACAGGCACGACGGATGGACGACCGCGCGCATCGGCTGTCGCGAGGCGCGCCACGAGCTGTCGTTTCACGAAGGCGACCACTTCGGGCTCGATAGCAACGGGCATGGACTTGAGTGCCTATAATGGCGACGCGACGACGCGACGTCAAAGAGAAGCCCAGAGAGAACGTTGATGCGGCAAACAAGCGCTTCCCTACCTGTGGCCACGCGTCGTTTTGGAGCCGTAGTACACTTGTTAGAGATGAGACGTTCTGGGTCCTTGGCCGCTTTTGCACTCGCGGTGGTCATCGGTTGTGGCGGCGGAGGAAGCTCCATGCCTACCGGCCCCTCAGCGGTCTCGGTCGAGGTCGAGTTCGAGTACGAGGCGATCTCTTCGTCCATGGACACGCCGTCCACCGACGGTCTCGGGTGCTCCGGCGTCGCGCGCATCTATCCGAGCTGGTGGGGCTTCACCCACGCGACAATGATCCCGACCGGGCCGGGAAATTGGGCGGCGTTGTTCGAGGATGTCCCGGTCGGCCCGCAATCGGTTCGCATCGAGCCGCCCATCGGCTGCACCACCACGGGTGTCGCGGCGAACGCCTTACCGTTGAACGTTGTGGAGAACGGCGCGTTCACGTTCACCGTCCACCCCGACGGCAGTGTCACCGACTAACACGACCGCGACCGTTTCGGTCGTGATCCCGACTTGCAATCGCGCCGATCTCATCCTGCGCGCGCTCGCGTCGGTACGCGCTCAGACCCGGCCCCCCACTGAAGTCCTCGTCGTGGATGACGGTTCGACCGACGCGACGGTCGAGCGTGTACGCGCCGCGTTTCCCGAGGTGACGCTTCTAGAGCAGAAAAACAGAGGCGTCAGTGCGGCCCGCAATGCCGGTATCCAAAAAGCGCGCGGAACTTGGATTGCACTCCTCGACTCCGACGACGAGTGGCTACCGCAAAAACTAGAGCGTCAACTCCGCGCCACTGAGAACGACAACGACAACGACAACGACAACGACAACGACACATTCCTGTGCCACACCGACGAGATCTGGATCCGCGATGGCCGCCGCGTCAACCCGATGAAAAAGCACCAAAAATATGGCGGGCGCATCTTCGAGCGCTGTCTCCCGCTTTGTGTGATCTCGCCCTCCTCGGTGCTTCTGCATCGAAGCTTGTTCCAGACGATCGGCCTGTTCGACGAAGACCTTCCTGTTTGTGAGGACTACGATCTATGGCTGCGCGTGACAGCTCGCTATCCCGTTCTCTATCTCGACGAGCCCCTCATCGTGAAATATGGCGGTCACGCGGACCAGCTGTCGCACAAATATTGGGGTATGGATCGCTTTCGCATCGCGGCGCTCCTAAAGATCCTCGCGAGCGGTGAGCTCGGCGCGCGCGACCAAAGTGCCGCGGAAGCCATGCTGGCGAGCAAGATCGCGATTTACGCGCACGGGGCGCGCAAGCGCGGCAAACACGCCGAAGCCGAACGCTACGAGCAAAGGCTCGCGCGATGATCGCCTTCGTCACGGCGCTCGCATCGGAGGCGCGGCCGCTCATCGAGCACTACCGAATGGAGCCTCTCGAGGGCGCGTTTCGTCTCTTCGGGTCCGAAGGTTACAGGCTCGTCATCTCCGGGATCGGCAAAGTCGCGGCGGCCGCGGCAACGAGTTATTTGCACGCGCGCGCAGGCGATGCTCCTTACGGCGTCTTTTTGAACGTCGGGATCGCCGGCCATCGAAGCCGCGCGCCCGGAGAAATCCTCCGCACTCACACGGTCCGAGATGCAGCGACGAACGCCGTTTACTACCCGACGCTCTTCGGGTTCAAAGAGCTCGAAAGCGCGGCGGTCACGACCGTCGACACGGCTGAGCGCGAATTTTCAGCAGACACGCTGTACGACATGGAAGCCTCCGCGTTCTACGCCACCGCACTTCGCTTCTCTACTTCGGAGCTCGTTCAGTGCCTCAAAATCGTGAGCGATAATCGCGAGACGGGCACTGAGGGTGCCGGTGGCGGTGGCGGGCTTTCGAAAGAGCACGTGTCGGAGCTCGTGGCCACGCATCTGCCGATCATCGACCAATTTGCGGCGCATTCGGGAGCACT
The DNA here is from genome assembly GCA_965197495.1 of Candidatus Marinacidobacterales bacterium. GTDB lineage: Bacteria > Acidobacteriota > Vicinamibacteria > Marinacidobacterales > SMYC01 > SMYC01. The sequence continues at coordinate 4,361,063 of OZ240210.1, read as the reverse complement.
CGCGGCGGAGCTCGAGCCGCTGCGACGACACCCGGAGTCGCTCGAACGCTTCCAGAATCGATGGCGGTTCACGACGAGCGAGAAACGTCAGCTCTGCAGGCTCCTGACCCGTTGTCTCGCCCTCGGCGACCGGCCGCGTCCCGAAGACTACGCCGCTGTCCCCAAAGCGTCGACCGTATTGCGCGAGCTCGATGGACGCGCGCGGGCTCTGGCTCTCGAAGAGCGTGGGTTCTGACGCGTGCCGCTGGATCTGATCGGAGCCTCCGCGGTCGTCATGGCGGGAGCGATCTTTCAAGGCTCGGTGGGTTTCGGTCTCGGCATGCTCGCCGCTCCGCTTCTCGTCTTGATCGATCCCGATCTCGTGCCGGCGCCGCTTCTTCTCGCCGCGCTCGCGCTCACCCTTCTTGTCGCGTTCAGCGAGCGCGGCGCGATCGATCTGAAGGGCGTTGGCTGGGCGCTCGTCGGACGTATCCCTGGAACCTTGATCGGGGCTGCCACGTTGGCGGTGGCTTCCCGGAACGCCACGACCATCCTCGTCGGTATCATCGTGTTCGTCGCCATCGGCCTCATTGGCTCAGGCATGAACCTCTCGCGAACACCGCGCGTGCTCTTGGCCGCGGGCACTTTGTCCGGGTTCATGGGGACGACGACGTCGATCGGGGGTCCTCCGATCGCGGCGCTCTATCACAACGCACCAGGCGCCCAAATACGCGGGACGATGGCTAGCTTTTTCGTGGTCGGCCTCGTCGTGTCGCTGAGCGCGCTCGCCTTCGTGGGCCGCTTCGGGTTCGACGAGCTCTACGCCGGCGCCTTTCTTCTCCCCGGGGTCGTTGCCGGCTTCGCGGTCTCGCGGCAGATCGCACCGATCCTCGATCGCGGCTATACACGGGTCGCGGTGCTCACCGTTTCCGCGCTCGCGGGCCTTTCCGTCATCGTACAGGTGCTGGTCAAGAACTCGTGATCGAGACGATTTATGTCGAAGAGGCGGTGCGCGCGCATCCGCGGGTGCGCGCAATCCTCGCACGCTTTGCGAAAGCGACGATCGTGCCGATCACGCGCTACGGCGAAGTCTTCAACCGCAACCAACAAAGCTTCCGGCTTCAAAAAAAGAACCCTTCTCTGATCCTCGCCGAGAAGAAGAGCAACCAAGTCCTATCCGCTCCCGAAGGCTACGGCATCGGAAGCGCCGTGAACTTCTATTTTTCGCACGTGCTCAACTGCCTCTACGACTGCCGCTATTGTTTTCTTCAAGGGATGTACCGCTCGGCGCATTACGTTCTCTTCGTGAACTATGAGGACTTTCAGGACAGAATCGCCGAAACGGTCGAGGCGCATCCCGGGGAAGACGTCTATTTCTTTTCCGGCTATGACGGCGACAGCCTCGCGCTCGAGAGCATCACGGGTTTCGTCGAAGCCTTCCTGCCCTTTATGGCAGGGCACCCGCGCGCGGTTCTTGAGCTGCGCACCAAATCCGCAGCGGTGCAGCCGCTCTTCGGCCATGAGCCCCTCGAGAACGTCGTCGTGGCTTTCAGCTTCACTCCCGACGCCGCGAGCGAAGCACTCGAGCACGGCGTGCCTCCAATTACCGTGCGTTTAAAGGCGATGGCCCGCCTCGCCGAAAAGGGCTTCCGACTCGGACTGCGTTTCGATCCGCTGCTCTACGCCAAAGACTACCGGGATCACTATCGTGGTCTTTTTCAGAAAGTGTTGGGCGCCATCAACGTGGACGCGCTCCATTCGGTGAGCTTCGGGCCGTTCCGGATGCCGCGCGATTATTTCCAGCGCATGCGAAAGCTCTACCCTGAGGAGAAGCTCTTTGCGGGTCCGCTCGAGGAGTCTCTGATGGTGTCCTATCCGAGCGACCTCGAGGCCGAGATGCGCGCGTTTTGCGAAGAGGAGTTGTCGCAGCTCGTGCCCGCGTCTATCCTCTTCCCGTGTCGTGTGTAGGTGGCCTCTTCCCGTGTCGCGTGTAGGTAGAGTGTCCGCTCCAGAACAAGAAACTGTCCTAAAGCGTACAGATCCTTTACGGGCTGTACCCACATTGCAGTCTATAACTGGCTTGTTTTCAGTATTTTGCCCAAAGCAAATCCGTGGCATGGAAGTTGTGTACATCCACGATAATCGTGAGAGACCAACCGGGATCGTGGGCCGCTATCGCGCTGGTTCTGCTAGCCTGAAGTTCTGCCCAGTAAGCCCTCCCACGCTTCGGTAAAGTACCTTTAGTCGCATGGAGTTACAGCGCTAGAGGTGTGATTTTTGCCTGCAATTAGTAGCTATGTTTTATTGTATTTGTTGTTGTTATATATGCTTATATAGTGTATATAGTAGCCATGCATATCGATATCGTGCCCAACCGCAACTCCAAACCCGCCGTTTTGCTCCGTGAGTCCTATCGGGATGCCAAGAGCAAGAAACCGCGCAAGCGCACACTTGCCAACCTGTCCAAACTGCCGAGCGAGCAGGTCGATGCCATCCGACGCATACTCAAGGGGCAAAAGCTCGTTTCGCTCGAAGACGCCTTCGAAATCGTCGAGAACGGCTCCCGGCACCATGGCCACGTCGACGCGGTGCTCAGTGCCATGAGACAGCTCGGTTTCGAAAGCTCGTTGGCTCTCGACACTCACCAGAGCGGGATTTGGTCGTGGCCATGGTAGTCGCCCGGATCCTCGAACCGCAGTCGAAGCTGGCGACTAGCCTGTGGTGGCACACAACCACACTGCCCGAAATCCTGGGGGTGAGCGATGCCGACGAAGACGATCTCTATGCCGCCATGGACTGGGTTCTCAAACGCCAGGAGGTCATCGAAAAGAAACTCGCGGCGCGCCATCTCCAAAACGACGGCCTCGCGCTCTATGACCTAACCTCAAGCTACTTCGAGGGGGTGAGTTGTCCGCTGGCCAGGCTCGGATACAACCGTGACGGCAAGAAAGGCAAGCTGCAGGTCAACTACGGCCTGCTGACCAACGAACGCGGCATCCCCGTGTCGGTATCCGTCTTTGAGGGCAACACGGGCGATCCCAAAACGCTGTTGCCTCAGGTAGAAAATGCGCAAGAGCGGTTCGGCATCGAGCAGTTTGTGATGGTGGGCGACCGCGGAATGATCACCCAGACCCAGATCGACGAGTTACGGGAGATGGACGGTATCGACTGGATTACCGCTCTGCGTCCCGAACCGATTCGCAAGCTCATTAACGATGGGGTGATCCAGATGGGGCTATTCGACAGGCGGAACCTGTTTGAGTTGACGCACCCGGATTTCCCCAACGAGAGGCTGGTCGCTTGCCGCAATCCGGAGCTGGCCGAGAGGCGGCGTCACAAGCGTCGTGCTCTGCTCGAAGCAACCTGCAAGGAGCTGGAGAAGGTTTGTCGGATGGTCGAGCGGCGCCGTTTGCACGGCAAGGAGGACATCCGTGCTACGGCGAAAAAGCTCCTCAACAAGTACAAGGTCGGCAAGTACTATAGGCTCGACATCCGTGACGACGGTTTCGACTTCGAGCTAGACGAGACAACGATGGCTGCCGACGCCTCGCGCCTCGCCAACGGCAACTCTGAGCTCGCCAACAAACGGCTCCAGCGGTGGAAGCGACACATGGGGACGATCGTTAAGCAGTTGGAACGGATTCGCCAACGGATCGGGCGAGGCCAGCTGCATGGTAAAGATAAAATCGGTGTGCGGGTAGGCAAAGTTCTCAACAAGTACAAAGTCGGCAAGCACTTCAAGCTGGACATTCGCGACGACCGCTTTAGCTTCGAAATCGACGACACAAAGGTCACTACGGAAGCTGCCCTTGACGGCATCTACGTGATCCGCACCAGTCTTGCTGAGCAGCGGATGAAAACCGACGACACAGTGCGCAGCTACAAGTTGCTGACCCAGGTCGAGAGGGCGTTTCGTTCCTTCAAGAGCATGGACCTAAAGGTGCGGCCGATTCGTCACCGGCGCGAAAACCGAGTCCGGGCGCACATCTTCTTGTGCATGCTGGCCTACTACGTCCTGTGGCACATGATGGAGGTTTGGCGCCCGCTAGTATTCTCTGACGAGGAGCAGCAGGCGAAGGCCGAGCGTGACCCCGTCGCTCCGGCGCAACGCTCCGACGCAGCCCTGCGCAAGATACACACCAAGAAGCTTGACGATGGGAGACCAGCTTCCAGCTTCCGCACGCTGCTGCGCCTTCTCAGCAACATCGTCCGAAACAAATGTCGGCGACCGGAAGCCGGACCCGACGAGCCCACCTTCGATGTCACGACAACTCCGGACTCGAAACAGCAGAGAGCCTACGACTTGCTCAAAGGTATCACCGTGTAGACAGAAGCCAGCACCATTGATTCCATCTATCTTATTGGATCAACACCGGATCTTGGTTTTTTCAGCAAGGAACTTCAGGCTAGCCGTTTTGTCGACGCCGGCGGCGGCTCAAGTCGACCTCATATGCCCCGGTTGTGAAGCGGCTTCCGTTTTCCGTCTCTCCGAGGTCCTCGATCTCGTTTTCGGGACGCTTCTCCGGCAAGGCCTTGCGCTCTTGCTCGTGGGCTCGGCAGCCGTCGTCGCGCTCCCGTGGGCCATCGCCGCCGCGGCCATCGCGGTCATTTACCTGCCCAGCTGGCTCAAGCCCTCGTCTTGACGGCTTAGACATTCCCGCTCCATACTCACCCATATAGAATGGCAGGTCTTTAAGGCGCAAAAGCATGGCCACAGAGACACCGAGCCACAGAGAATCAAAAACACTATTCGCTCCCACGCTCCGTTCGCCCTGTCACCGGTTGCGACGAAATCTCCTTACTCATTCAACCGAACGTGGGTATTCTTGCCGCTAACAACGTCGACCACAGAGAAAGGCAGAGTCCACGGAGTGGGTTCGGGCTGGCCTCGCCGCTTTTCTCTGTACTACTAACCCTGAAAAGCTTGTTTTGAGAAGAAGAAAAATCGCCTCTCCTGCCATTTCAGTGGATCCTCTTGAGGGTGAGACCGCCACAGTTTAGGTAGACGAGACTGATGAGAGCTTCGGCAGAGTGGAGTCCAAAGCTGCGGTGGCTCAGCAGCCGGATTTTGTTGTTCATTCCTTCGAGTCGGCCGTTGCTGAGTCTCCACGTGACCCACGCGATGACGCCATCGAAGTGGCTGCGGATCATCTTCGCCGCGCGTTTGACGGGCTCTATCCTCGAGCTCATAGCGCGCCGCAGCCATCCTCGGAGAAACTTCTTGGCCCATGTCTCGGTTTTGTAGGTGTAGAGGTCCATGAAGTCGTCGCGCAGAAGCATGGCGTGGTAGAGGCGACGATTAGCTCGCACCTGCTCGCGGAGTACCCGTTTGTCTTTCGCGCTGCGGTTGTGTTTGGCCTTGAGAAGGGGAAACTTGGTGTTCTTGAGGTTGCGTCGGGCAGTCCCTTTGAGCTCGCGCACCAGCTCGCGCCGGGTCTTATCCACGGCCTCGTTCAGATGCTTGACGATGTGGAAGCGGTCAAAGATCACCCGTGCCTGAGGAGCCTTTTTGCCGACGACAGTTATGTACGGCTCCCACATGTCCATGCTGACCGCTTCGAGCTCCGCGGCTCTTTGTGGTCCGAGCTTGCGGAAAAACCGCAGCAGCGTCTTGGCCTTGCGCTCCTTTCCCGCCCAGACGACCCGGCCGCTGAGATGGTCTATTACCACTGTTAAGTACTTGTGGCGTTTGCGGTAGCTGATCTCGTCCATCCCAATCACCCGCAATCCATCGAGCTCGCGCCGCTCATCCCGCTGCTCGGCAACCACTCGCTGGATGATCCGTCGCACCGAACGCCACGTCACTCGGAAATAGTTCGCTACGGCGCTGACGTCCGTCCTCTGTGCCAGCCACGCTACCTCTTGTTCGAAGCTTTTGGTAAAGCGGCTTCCCTTGTCGGCCCAAGGCACCTTTTCTCTGACCACTCCACACCGCCGACATACCACTCGTCGGATCGAGTAGCGAAGATAGGTCCGGACTCCGAACAGGTCCAAGTGCCGCCAGTAGCGATTGTAGCGATCTTTGTTCTTGCGGACCTTTCGTCCGCAAATCCCGCACAGAGGCTTCCTCCTCCGTGGTACTACATCCACCACCACTCTGGCTTTGTCCGCCTGGAAGTGGAAACCTCGGACCCACAGGCCTTGCAATCCGATGAGCTTGTTGACTAACGTAGTAACGCGCATCGCGGGAACGCTCTTTTCTCTTTCGGGAAAAAAGATTCTAGCGTTCTCGCCGATGCGCATCTACACATGGCTTACCCTCTCAACCCACGGGCCTCACCAAATGCCACTGCCCCTCAGCGGGAGACGAGGCTGTGGGAAACGCCCCCACGGTTCTGGTCGTTCAGACCTTGCTCACGACTGAGTTCTCTTCGAAGCCTGGAAGGGCGTTTTCCATAGCCTCCACTAATCGAGCCCCCCCTTCCTTATTCCATATGAATTAATCTTTCTTGTATATATATCAGGAGGGGCCTGTGGGCGCTCGTGGGAAACGCGAAGCGTTTTCCAAGTGATTGTGGAAAACGCCGCTCCACGTTTGTACGTGCTCACAACCTTTCCCTAAACGCCTCTCTCCCCCGGAGTTTCCGGCGTTTTCCACAATCGCGGCAGCGTCCATAGGCCATGCCCTCCAACACAAATCAGATCCCCCGAAACGACAGGAGAACCGAAAAATCATGCGGCAGCAGCGTGGAGTTTATCGAGGGAGAGAGAGTTTGCGGTAAGTAATGCGGAGCAAAGTTGCTGACCGCGCTTTGTGAGTCTGTAGCGAAAAGTTTTGGGAACTTTTTGACAAGACGGTGGGCTCGGAGGATGCGAATGAGCCGGGTGACGCGTCCGCTTAGCCGCCTGGTTTCGAGAGGGTCGTCCGAAGTCTTGGGAAAGAGCAAGGCACGGAGTTCCCTGTTGCGAAAGCCTCGCAGATGAAACTCTCCACGGGAAATAGCGGCGAGGAGTCGGGCGTCCAGAGCGTCCCAAGGGCGAAGAGCTCGGAGGGTGGAGCCATTCCATTGAGTTTTTTGGCTGACGCGAGCGAGGAGTCGACCGAGTGGGGTTGAGGTATCACAAGCGGCGAGAGCGTCGAGGTAGCGCTCATTGGAGTCCTGGGAGAGCTGGGCACGACGATGCAGGTCTGCGATGCCACGACGGAGCGGACGCCACTCGAGAGGGCCGTTGGGGTCGCCTTCCTTTGGCCGGTAGCAGCGCATACCCTCGGCACGCTGGATGGTTGTCTCCACACGGAGCACGGAACCTTGTTTGTCGTAGAGTTTGACGGAATTGAGGTCGAGGGCATGTTTGATACGCAGACCCTCGGGCCGGTCGCGAAATCGGCTGACGACTTCCCCTGAAAAGTCGGTTCGAATCCGTTTTCCGAGAAAGCGCATCACGTCGGGGCTCGAAAAGTTTGTGATCGCATGATGTACAAGAGCGGGATAGATCTCCGCGAGGCTAGAGCTGTTACGAAACGTGACGTCGGTGGCCCATTCGCTGCTGTAGACACTCCAGTAGTAGTCGAGGCCACTCGGCGGGAATAATTTGTCTTGCAATGGATTGACGAATCGACTCAGGCGATTCAGGATGTGAGGCCAGTTGGTTTTGAGCTGCTCATCGAGAAGCTGCTGTGCCGCGTGGGCATCTTCAACCCAGGTAAAGCAGTTTTCCCGGCGCCGATATTGAATGCCAGCCTTATCCATCTCAACGGCGAGCCATTCACGGCCGTTGACGTAGACCTGAACATTGAATGGAAACCAGCTTTGGATATGGGCATGCATGAAACCAAAAATAGGGTCCATGCAGTAGTGGTAAAAGTTTAGGCACTTTCTGAGGGATTGCACGAGCTCCAACCGCTTCTTCTGGCGGTTGCGACGTATGCTGAAGGTGATACAAGGTTCCACGCAGCTCAGAACTGCGATGAGACCACTGCGGACATTGTCTTGTTGTGCAATCTCGCGTGCGATGGCCTCCTTGTTCTTACGGGAAGACTCCAGATAGACGACCGGACGCTCGAGTCGCTCCGCCTGCTGATACAAGGCCTGCTTGAGCTCGGAGGTACGCTGCAGTGCGAACTCCGCGAACTCCTTCAGAAGGATTTTCTGGTAGGAAAGGTACTTACCCATGCCGTCCGTATAAGAAATGTGGCGTAGGGTTCCGCGGAACACCAACCGGTCGAATCCGCTCAGTACCCCTGTGATTCGATCCTCGTGACGTGATAAAAACTGTTTCACGGCGTCCTCCAGCGTGGGAAAGGGTTGTCGTGACATCTTCCTACTCTGGATGTGGCGCCGTGTCTACTTCACGCCCAGATTGTGCATCGAGCCCGCGTTGGGCTGACGTGGTGAGCGAGCCGACAGCGAAGAGTCAGGATGAAAGACTTTCGAGATCTAAAGGTTTGGGAGAAGGCCCATCAGCTAGTCAAGGGTTTGTACCAGGCCACCGGCCACTTCCCAACCGAAGAGAAGTTCGGCTTGACGGCTCAGATGCGCCGAGCGGCGGTTTCCATCCCGGCGAATATTGCTGAGGGCTGTGGACGCGGTTCAGACCGGGATATGGCCCGCTTTCTTCAAATGAGTATGGGCTCAGCAAGCGAGCTCGAATACGAACTGCTCCTTGCCCACGAGCTCGGGTTGCTCGATAGCCAAAGTCTTCAGGAGCTTGCCGAGCGAACCACCGAGGTCAAGCGTATGCTCGCCTCTCTCATCCGGAGGCTCGAATCCGGAGCTGACCGCTGAATGCTGACCGCTGACCGCTCGCGGCGGAGCCGTCCTCCAATTTGGTTGCGGCTCCGCCGCGCTGTGCCTCCGTGTCTCTGTGGCCATTTTTGGTTGCGGCCATCCGGCGCGCTAGGAAGATGGGCTACCGTGTTGCTGCTCGCGAAGCGCGGTTCGAACAGGAGATCAAACGGAGCCGCTTCATTGGAATCGGTTGCCGGGTGAGCTCGCCGGAAGAAGCTGCCGCGACTCTCGAAGAGCTGCGGCGCGAGTTCCCTGACGTGACGCATCATTGCTCGGCCTACCTGCTGGGGGATCCCCGCAACAGTTCGAACTTGCGCGCGGACGACGACGGTGAGCCTGCGGGGACCGCGGGAAAGCCCATGTTGAACGTTCTGCAGCACAAGAACGTCGGCGACGTGCTCTTGGTGGTCGTTCGCTACTTCGGCGGGATCAAGCTCGGCGCTGGCGGGCTCGTCCGCGCTTATAGCTCCACAGCGAGCGGTACGATGGATGCGCTCGAATGCGTCGACGCGGTCCCCGAGCGCGACGGTGTTCTCGCGCTCGACTACCCTGACGAGCCGCCCATCCGGCGAGCGCTCGAAGAGCTCGGCGTGACGGTACTCGGGAGCCAATATGGGGCGCGTGTGGAGCTCTCCTTGCGCCTGCCCGAAGATCGCTGGGGGGAAATCTCGAAATCCCTTCTCGAGCGGACAAGTGGGCGCGCGAAGCTCGTTGCGGTATAGTTAGACGCTCCGTGCTACCGTTCCTAGTGCCGAATCGACAGGAGACCACATGAAGAGCTACCTCCCCTTCGTTTTTGCGCTCGGCACCGCCCTTTGCTGGGGTCTCTACGGCCCGACGCTCGGCAAGGCACGGCTCGCCGACGCCTCCCTCTCACCGTTCAAGCCCTATGTCGGGATCGGCGTCGCTTATCTCGTCATCGCCATAGTGGGCGGGCTCATCGGGATGTGGTATAAGGGCGATAGCTTCGAGCCGACGGGTGCCGGTGGGCTCTGGGGACTCGCTGCCGGCACGCTCGGAGCTCTCGGCGCATTGAGTCTCACATTGTGTATGTTCAGCGGTGGCGCGCGCATCCCCCATGCGGTGATGCCCGTCGTCTTCGGCGGAGCTGTGACCATCACGGCGCTTTATACTATCTATTCGTCCGGGGGTAGGCTTCAGGCAAGCCCCTTGCTTTGGCTCGGCATCGTCGGCATGCTCGCCTCCGTCGTCGTGATTACGATGAACACCCCTCATGCCCCGCCGAGTGGCGGAGCCCCTCAGCACACCGAAGCAAAAAAGCGCTGAATCGGAACATTGAGTGAGCCGCGCCACCTCTACTGCTGGTTCGACACCGAATATACGCGGCTCGAGCTCGAAACGGCGCAGCTCCTCGAGGTCGCCCTCATCGTGACCGACGACGAGCTCCGTCCGATCCCGTGCCAGCCCAAGGGCATTCCGCGGGAGCTTCTGAGGCGTGACGGCTTCACGGCCTGCTTGACGCCGCCGCCCCAAGCAGAGATCTCGGAGCACGTGCTCGAGAACTATCAACCGCTTCTCGCGCGCTGCAAGAGTGAGGGTCTTTCGGTCTCCGAGATCGACCGCTATCTTGCGCTCTACCTGAACGAATTTCCGGAGACGCGCAACGAAGACATCCGATCGCGACCGGTCATCGCCGGCAACAGTATCTACGCCGACTACTTCCTGGCGCGAAAATTTCTACCCGAGTTCCTGTCCCATCTGAACTACCGGCATCTTGACGTCACCACGCTGAAGATCGAATGGACGTTTCATCATCGTGGTCCGCGATTCGAAAAGATGGGCCACCCCGACAAGATCAAAGCGTATTATCGGGGCCAAGACGACATCGTCGGCGACAAGCACGACGCTTATTTCGACGTGCAGGCGTCGATGGCCGAGCTCGCCTATTACCGGTCACGGTTCAAACGCATAGTCGGCATTGATATTGATATTGACGAGGAGTGAAATGAACATCATCGACGAGCGCCACGAATCGTCGATACCGCTTCGCCCGATCCAAAAGGACGCGCTATCGAGCTGGCTCGAAACCCAGCCCGCCGCGGTGAAGCGATGGGTGGAGAGCGTGGGGTTCGAAGCGAGCGCCGGACGGAGTCTGGCGATCCCGGACGAGCAAGGCAATATTCGCGAAGTGCTCTTAGGGGTCGGCGACAGCTTATGGGACTGGTCGACGCTTCCAAACGAGCTTCCCGCCCATGCCTACCACGTCGATTGCGAGCTCACAAAAGACGAATCGAACCGCGCCGCCCTCGGTTGGGCACTCGGCACGTATCGCTTCGATCGCATGCGCGCCTCCAAGGATAGGTTAGGGGATAAAGAGCGCGGCGAGCTCGCATGGCCCGAGGGATGCGATCGATCCCTCGTGGAATCCATGGTCCGTGCGACGTTTCTCGTGCGCGATCTCATCAACACTCCCGCCTCCGACATGGGACCGGCCGATCTCGCCGAGTCTGCGAAAGCCGCGGCGGATAACGGTGGTGCAACGATTCGCGTCCTCGTCGGCGAGGAGCTCCTCGAGAAAGGATTTCCCGCGATCCACGCCGTTGGTCGCGCCGCGGCGTCCGACCGTGCCCCGCGCCTCATCGATTTCACCTGGGGGGATGCCGAAAGTCCCAAGGTGACTCTCGTCGGTAAAGGCGTGTGCTTCGACAGCGGCGGACTCGATTTGAAGCCGGCCGCCAACATGAAGATCATGAAAAAGGACATGGGCGGTGGCGCGCATGTCCTCGGGCTCGCGAGCATGATCATGGACGCAAAGCTTCCCGTGCGTCTGCGGGTGCTCGTCCCTGCTGTCGAGAACAGCGTGAGCAGCAACGCCTTGCGACCGCTCGACGTCGTGCCCACCCGCAAAGGCATCAGTATCGAGATTGGCAATACGGATGCCGAAGGTCGCGTCATTCTGGCGGACGCGCTCGCAGAGGCATCGAGCGACGAGCCGGACTTGATCGTGGACTTCGCGACGCTAACGGGCGCCGCCCGAGTGGCCCTCGGCGCCGAGCTCCCGGCGTTCTACACGAACGACGACGACGTGGCCAAAGCACTCGACAAGCACGGCACCAACGTATCGGATCCACTCTGGCGCATGCCGCTATGGAAGCCGTACCGCAAGCTCATCGACGGCAAAGTCGCCGACATCACGAACTCTGCCGACACACCTCTCGGAGGCTCGATCACGGCTGCCTTGTTCCTTCAAGAGTTCGTCGAGCCCGAGATCCCGTGGGTGCATATCGACCTGATGGCCTGGAACACGAGCTCGCGCCCCGGCCGTCCGGAGGGTGGTGAAGCGATGGGGATGCGCGCGGTCTACGCGCTCATCTCCGAGCGTTTCGGGTCGTAAGGGCGTGCACCTCGACAGGCGCGCCGTCCTCACGCGCCGCGGTGACTTCTCCGATGTCGGTCACGTCCCTGAGCCGGGTGAGAGCTTCTCCGACCCGTTCGGCTCGCAAGCCGAACAGAAGCCCTCCCGAAGTCTGTGGGTCGAACAGAAGCTCGAGCCGCGGATCTTTCTGCGCGTCCGGACGGATGATGATGCCCTTTTTGGCCTTCTCGTTCTCCGGATGGAACGTGCTGCGGAACCCCTGGGCCAAGAGCTCGACGGTGCCAGGGAGCGCAGGGATTTGCGAAACGTCGAGCACCGCGCTGACGCCGCTCGCACGCACCATCTCGGCAAGATGCCCCATGAGCCCGAAGCCCGTGATGTCAGTGACAGCTTTCGCGCCGAGATCGGCCGCGATCCGGGCGGCTTCGGCATTACTCGAGAGCATCGTATCGATGGTCGCTTGGAGCCATGGCCCCGAGACACGACCTTGCATGTCGGCGTGGAGCAAGACGCCTGTCCCGAGGCTCTTGGTGAGCAAGAGGTGGTCGCCGACCTCCAAACCGTCGATAGCGAGAAGGCGCTCACCGGCGTAACCGTCGACGGTGAAGCCGACGATGAGCTCCGTCGCCGTCGTTGTGTGACCGCCGAGTAGCGTAATGCCTTCCGGATCGAAGACAGCGCGCGCTCCCGCAAGCACTTGATACAGAATTTCCTCCGCTTGATCGGGCGGCGCATCCTTGGGGATGGCGACGATGGCGAGCGCGTAGCGAGGCTCGGCCCCCGTGGCGTAGAGATCCGAGACCGAGTTGATAGCCGCGACGCGTCCCACGAGGTACGGGTCGTCGAAAAACGCGCGGAAGGCATCGACGCTCGAGACGATGAGATCGCCTTTTGGTGTCTCGTAGGCCGCGGCGTCGTCCGGCTCTTCGAGTCCGAGCTTCACCGTCTTGTCCGGGGGGCGTCTGTCGAGCCGGCCGAGCGCGCGCTCGAGAACACTCTGGCCGACTTTCGCCGCGCAGCCGCCGCAGAGCATCTCCATCTCTTTCGACATGTCGGGAAGCTTTTCGAACGCGTCGGTTATGGCCCCTTCACGATTCAAGACCTGGAAGCGTGTCATGAAGCGGCGATCGATCCAGTCCTTGAGATCCATCACCCACTTGCCTTCGAACGAGCGTCCCCATTTCGCGCCGAGCGCGGTGCCGTCGCCGAGATTCAAGAGCGTGAGGAAATCTCCTTGCGGTCGATAAGCTTTGAGCGGTCGCCCCGCGATCCGCGCGCGAAGGTTGTCGATCAGATAGGGTCCCTGGCGCACCGCGTAGACACCCGCTTTCGGTGTCTTCGGGTAGTCGGTCATCGTGGCGCAATCGCCGACAGCGAACAGGTCGTCGTAGCCTTCGACTTGGAGCGTCGACCGCGTGCGGATGAATCCACGGTCCTCGACGGGAAGGCCGGAGGCGCGCGGGAGTGGATGGCTCACGGCGCTTGTCACCCAGACGAGCGCGTCGTAGGGTATCGTCTCGCCGTCCTCAAAGATGACGCTCTCTGACGTCGCCTCGGAAGCGCGGCGGTTCGGGACGATGGCGATGTGCCGCGTCTCGGCGTTCTTGTGGACGCGGTCGATGAGGCTCTGCGGATAACCCGTGAGCACCTGGTCGAGAGCGTGCACGAGGGTCATCTGGATCGTCGGGTCGTCACGCGCACCGACGCGCTCCCAAAGCGTGAACATCAGCTCCACGCCTCCCGCTCCGCCTCCGACGACTAGGATGTGAAAAGGCGTTCCCACCTCTCGGTTCCGGACTTTCTCGACGAGGGCGTCGGTCCGCCGGACGAGCTCCACGATGGGTCGCGTCGGGACAGCGTGCTCGCGAATCCCCGGCAATTCCAGCCCGGCCACGGTCGAGCCGATATCCACCGAGGCGACATCGTAACGAATCGGCGGGCGTCCCTCGAGATAGACGAGGCGTTGTTTAGCATCGATGCGGGTCGCGGCCGACAAGATGACCCGGGCCATCGCGCGCCGTGCGAGCGGGACGACGTCGATCTCGAGCTCTTCGGCCCTGTACTGGCCGGCGACGAATCCGGGCACCATGCCGGAGTAAATGGCGACCGGACGATCGAGCACGACGGTCAGGTGCGTCGAGGGTGGAGGCTCCATCGCGAAGCGGCGGATCACTTGCACGTGCGAGTGGCCGCCTCCGATGAGCACGAGCTCAGTCTGCGGGTAGGTTGTTTTCTGCTTCGACAAAACGCGCCCATTGTATCGCTCTCGAACGATAATCGTCCGCATACGAACGCTCGAACCGAACGCTAGCTGTCGAAAACCGTTGAAGACAACCGAGTATACGAGAGCCCGGTGTGGCCCAAATCAAACCCATGGCGGCGCTTCGAGAAGACTGAGTTAATCTACGCCTTCATGGCGCATCCCCCAATCCCGTACGCCGAGCTCGAAACGGTGTTCCTCGGTGTCGGGAACACCCTCGTCTCGATGGACTATGCCTGGATTTTGGACGAGCTCGCGAAACGCGTCGTCGTCGTCCCGTTCGAAACTCTACAGCGTGCGGAGGCGGCGTCGCGGCCCGCCATATCGCGGGCGATCGCCGGTGAGGCGTCGACCGAGGGTCTCACCACGTTCGAGCTCTATTTGAAGATGATCGTCACGAACCTCGGCGTCGCGCCCGAGCGGAGAGGAGTGCTCGTCCGCGACCTCGTTCCTGTGTTTCGCGGTCCGGGGCGTGAGAAGCTCTGGAGCTGCGTGTTACCAGGCGTTCCCGAAGCGCTCGAAGAGCTGCGTGCACTCGGCCTGCGCCTCGTCGTCGTCAGCAATTCCGACGGTTCCGTGGAACAGGTCCTCGGAAACCTTGGGCTGCGCCCCTATCTCGAGCGGGTGTTCGATTCTCATATCGTCGGCTACGAGAAGCCCGACCCGCGATTCTTCCAGCACGCGCTCGATGAGACGGACGCGAAAGCGGCGACGACCTTGCACATCGGGGACCTCTACGTCGCGGATATCAAAGGGGGTCGCGCTGCAGGCGTCCACACCGCGCTCGTCGATCCTTTCGACGACTGGGAAGGCGTGGACTGCACACGGTTTCGCGATCTGACGGAAGCCTCCGAAGTCATCCAAGAGGCCCGAAGCTGAGTGCCGCATTCGTGCTAAGCCTAGCCAGGTAAACGTGAAAGCTCGGCCGCTCCTCAAATCGTGTGCAACGACCCGGAGGTCGTGGGCCAAACGATTCTCTTGAATGGCGAGCGCTACGACGTCGTAGGCGTGGCTGAAGAGGACTTCAACTATCCCTTCGGCACGGAAGTCTGGGCGCCCTCTGGTTCGATGCGGAGACGGCGGCGATTCGGGACAGCTATTACCTTCAAGTCATCGGACAACTCGCGCCGGAAGCGAGTGTCGAGGATGCTCGGGCTGAGCTCGATCTCGTCGCCCAGCGCCTCGAACAGGAATATCCGAACACGAATAGCGGCCGCCGTATCAACACGATGGCGCTCGGCCGCGCGGTCGTCGATATCGGCGCCCCCCCGTTCTTGTTGATGTGGCAAGCGACGTCCGTCTTCGTACTGCTCATCGCCTGCGTAAACGTGGCGAACTTGATTCTCGCACGAGGCTCCGATCGCGAAAAGGAGTTGGCGCTTCACCTCGCACTCGGCGCAGGGCGTGGCCGCGTCATCCGCCGGCTCCTGACGGAGAACATGCTCCTGGCACTCTTGGGGGCTCTTCTCGCGCTGCCGCTTGCGGGGATGGGTGTCGAGCTCATGCGCTCGAATATGCCGGCCCATATCGAGAAATTCGTTGTCGGCTGGGACCAGATCGACCTCGACTGGCGTGTCCTGGGCTTCACCGCCATCGTCGCGGTCGTGACGGCGCTCGTCTTCGGCCTGATCCCGGCCCTTCAAGCTTCGCGGCCCGACCTCACCGCCGCTCTTCGCGAAGGCGGCCGAGGGCACTCTGACGGCCGCGTCCGGCAGAGCGGGCGCAACATGCTCGTCGTGTTCGAAGTCGCGATGGCGCTGACCCTCTTGGTCGCCTCGGGGCTGAGCATCCAGGGAACGATGCGGATGGCTGATGCCGCGTCGCGCTAGGCGCCGCGCACCGCGACGTTCTCCAGCTGACCGTGGGACAAGCGCTCCGAACCGCCGCATTGGGTATCGGCATCGGCCTCGTGCTGGCCTTTTTCGTCGGCCGACTCATGGAGAGCACGCTTTTCGGCGTCGTTCAGCTCGACGGGGTGACCTTCGCCGCGCTCGCAAGCACTCTCGCCTTCGTATCGCTTCTCGCGGCCTACGTCCCCGCCCGGCGCGCGCTCGCAGTCGATCCCGCCATCGCTCTCCGGGTAGAGTAGCGAGCTGAGGAGGAATTCATGCGAAACCTTACGATAGCTGCGCTCGCGCCCGTTTTGATTGCTGGCTTTGCCGTTCTCACGGTCGAGAAGACCCGAGGCGCCACAGAGCACAAGTTCATGAACGTCCCGGGCCGTAGTGACAACAACCCCTACAGCAACGCTGTTGTCGTGGGCGACACGCTCTACCTCGCCGGGTCCATCGGCATCGACCCCGCAACCGGGGCGCCTCCGCCGAAGATCGAGGACGAAGTGCGAATCGTCATGGACGGAATGAAGGCACGCCTCGAAATGGCCGGCATGTCCATGAGCGACCTCGTGATGGTGAACGTCCACTGCCCCGACTTGTCGCTCTACGGTGCGTTCAACGACGTCTACCGCACTTATTTCGACGATCACTTCCCGGCGCGCGCGTTCCTGGGCTCGGGCCCGCTCCTACTGAACGGTCACTTCGAGATCACGGGCAGCGCGGTCAAGCAATAGAACGCAAAAAGGGGCCCGGCCGAAAGGCCGAGCCCCTTTTGAAACGTGTAATTGAGTTCAGCTACGGCGACGCGCGCGCGCAAGGCCCAACACACCCACACCAACCAGAAGAATGGTGCCGGGTGCGGGAGCGGCGCCGGGCGCGGCCATCGCCCTGATCGTGAAATCCCAAGTCGTGTCCCCCTCAAAGGGGGTCAATGGCGGCAGTACGATGCGCAGCGCTTGACCGTCGGGCGACACCATGGGAGGTGGAGTCCCCCCCGGGTTGCCGCCGGCCGGGTCCACACCGGCAATCCGGCCAGTCATTCCCCAATCAAACTGCGTGAAATCCCAGATCGCCGGCCCGAGAGTCCCGGTCGCGTCCCTAAAGTATCGTAGGATTAGTCTCACGTGACCATCCGTTACAAAATCGAAGTTGGCTTGATAGGTTCCTGGCAAGTGAACAAATTCAAACTCTTTCTCTGGGGCGGGGGCGTCGTCGATGAGCGTGGAAGGAAAGTCCATCATGCCTGCGCCGACCTGGACCGAGGCTGCGATGCTCTGGAGAATTAGCGTTGCATGTGAAGGGGTGGCGGAGATGAGCAGCCCGATGGCAGTTGCGAGTGCGACTAGATGTTTCCTCTGAACCATGACCCCCGTCTCCTTGTCACGCGCAGTTGGGCTGCGCCCCTCCCCTTGATGCTACGCAATGACGGTACCAGACAGGTTATCCCGTTTATAATCAACAAACTGAGCGCGTGCGCTCCATCGCCTAAAGGCGATGGGTTCACGTCGCCGACTAAAGTCGGCTTGTCCTTGCCTCGTTTCACTACTCACTGACCTTGAAAGAATCGTCGTCCTGGGGCACGGCACCCTGCAACTCTATATACTTCGCTATCACCTCATCCGTCACGTTGCCCGTTGTCACCACGAAGTAACCCCGTGCCCGTAGGTGCCGACCCCAGAACTCCTTCCGCATCGTCCGTAAGTCGCGCATCAGACGATTCGACGTCTTACCCTTGATCAACTGCATCACTCGACTCGGCGACAAATTCGGCGGCACGCTCAGCAACAGGTGCACGTGCTCAGGCCGCACATGACCCTTCAGTATTTCTATCTGGTTCCGAGCACAGATCTCCCGGATGAGATCCCGGAGACGAACCGCTACATCCCCTCTCAAGGCCGGCTTGCGGTACTTCGTGATAAATACGAAGTGATAGTTTAACTGCTACGTCGTGTGCGATGATTTACGATATCCTTTCACCTGGGGATCGTACCCCAAGCCTCCTAAAGGCTTCGCCTAAAGGCGAGGGATTTCAACCATCCCCGAGTGGGACACTGAGCGCGTGCGCTCCATCGCCTAAAGGCGATGGGTTCACGTCGCCGACTAAAGTCGGCTTGTCCTTGCCTCGTTTCACTACTCACTGACCTTGAAAGAATCGTCGTCCTGGGGCACGGCACCCTGCAACTCTATATACTTCGCTATCACCTCATCCGTCACGTTGCCCGTTGTCACCACGAAGTAACCCCGTGCCCATAGGTGCCGACCCCAGAACTCCTTCCGCATCGTCCGTAAGTCGCGCATCAGACGATTCGACGTCTTACCCTTGATCAACTGCATCACTCGACTCGGCGACAAATTCGGCGGCACGCTCAGCAACAGGTGCACGTGCTCAGGCCGCACATGACCCTTCAGTATTTCTATCTGGTTCCGAGCACAGATCTCCCGGATGAGATCCCGGAGACGAACCGCTACATCCCCTCTCAAGGCCGGCTTGCGGTACTTCGTGATAAATACGAAGTGATAGTTTAACTGATACGTCGTGTGCGATGATTTACGATATCCTTTCACCTAGGGATCGTACCCCAAGCCTCCTAAAGGCTTCGCCTAAAGGCGTGGGATTTCAACCATCCCCGAGTGGGACATTAAAAAAGAGAGAGCTTTCCGTAATGAGTCCCGACACTCTCACCGGAGGACGTCGTCCCGGTAGGCATAGAGCGCCGGAGAGCCGCCGGTATGGATAAAAAGAACGTTCTCATCATTCTTAAAGAAGCCTTTTCGCGTCAGACCGATCAGCCCAGCCATCGTTTTTCCCGTATAAACGGGGTCCAGCAGAATGCCTTCGAGCCGCGCGAGCATCCTCACGGCTTCGGCCATCTCCGGGGTCGGCCGCGAGTACCCGGGGCCCACGTACTCGTCGAAGCACAAAATGGCGTCGCGAGGGATCGAGCCGCGGCCAACGCGCTCGGCGGTGGCCTGGACGAGGCCGTACACGAGCTCTTCCTGGGCGTCCTTCGGCCGGCTGACGTCGATGCCGACGACAGGGATGTCACCGTAGAGGCCTGTGACGAGGCCCGCGTGCGTTCCCGAGCTTCCGCTCGCGGTGACCACACGATCGATCGAAAGCCCCTCCTCGAACGTTTGCGTCAGGATCTCTTGGGCGCAGGCCACGTAGCCGGTGGCGCCGATGGGGTTGGAGCCGCCGCCGGGTATGACGTAGGGCTTCCGTCCCGCGGATTGGACCTCGTCGGCCACCGTCTCCATCTCCGCCGCCATGTCCGAGCCCGCCGGGACGACACGGACCGATTCCACGCCCAGCAAATGAAATAAAAAATTATTGCCGCTCGCGTCCTCGGAATAGCTTCCGGGAACCCGCTCTTCCAGCACGAGGCGGCATTTCATCCCCTCGACCGCCGCAGCGGACAAGCTCAGACGACAATGGTTGGACTGGACGGCGCCGCAGGTAACGAGCGTGTCCGCGCCTTGGGCGAGAGCATCGGCGACGAGGAACTCGAGCTTGCGCGTCTTGTTCCCGCCGGCGGCGAGGCCGAGCAAGTCGTCGCGCTTGATATAGATGGTCGGGCCGCCGAGCTCGGCGGAAAGTCTCGGTAGTTTCTCGATCGGGGTCCGGCCGTTCGTGTAGCGGCGGCGCGGGAATCGGGCAAGGTTCATCGTTCCTCCTCGCCCGCCATCTTATCCGAAACCGGAACGCGTCCCTTATTCGTAATGGAGCGCTCGCACCGGGCTCACGCTCGCGGCCCGCCGCGCCGGGATGTAGCTCGCCAAAGCCGCGACCCCGAGAAGAAACAAGGAAAGGACGGCAAAGGTCGCCGGGTCATGACTCCCGACGCCGAACAAGAGCGCCGTCATCAACCGTGTTGCAGCCAAAGCCCCCAACACGCCGAGGGCCACGCCGATGGCCGCGATGCGCATACCTTGAGCGACGACCATGCGGCTCACGCCCGAGCGCTCCGCGCCGAGCGCCATGCGGATCCCGATCTCGCGCGTTCTCTGGCTCACGATATAGGAGATGACACCGTAGATGCCGACCGCGCCGAGCACGAGCGCGACGCCCGCGGCAATAGCCAGAAGGATCATCGTGTAGCTCGTGCGCGCCATGGACTCGGCGACGATGGCCTCACCCGAGCGCAGGCTGATGACCGGAAGACGCGCGTCGAGATCCCAAACCTTCTGCCGTGCCGCCGCCGCGAGCGAGGTCGGCTCGACTTCGGTCCGGATCGCGACGCTCATCGTGCGCCGGACCCAGTCTCCGTAATCCCCTCCCAGACCGACCACGGGGTAGTAGATCATCGTTGGCGGCTCCGTGTTGAGCCCGTCGTCGCGAACGTCGCCCACGACCCCCACGATCGTGTACCAGCGCGCGTCCTCACTCGGAAGCCCCGGCGTCAGACGCCGTCCGACGGCGCTTGCCTCGGGCCAAAACTGCTCCGCAAAATTCGCGCTCACGATCACGGCCCCGGTTTGCTGCTCGTGGTCGCGAGGCTCGAACAGACGTCCTTCCCGGAGAGCGATCTGTAGCGTCTCGAAATAGCCCGGCGTCGCGTAGTTGGTGCGCACGATCGGCGGCAGCTCATCCGGTTGGAGCAGGTCTTCCAGCACCGCGCCGTTACTGCTTTGGCTGTCCGTCATGGGCAGATAGAAAGAGATTGGGCTCGCCGACTTCCGTCAAGCTCATCGAGAAATCGCCGTTCGAAAGACCGACTTCCGAGAACGATTCCGCGAGCTCCCGATAGACGGTATAGGTCGCGTTGGACTGCTCGATTTGGGGGATGCCAATCCCGTGGCCGGTATGCCAAAGCCCATAGAGCTCTTGCGGCCGCTCGAACAGAAGCGGCGTGAGGAGCACCGAGTGCACGACGCTGAAAATGGTGGTATTGGCGCCGATCCCGAGGGCAAGGGTCAAGATCGCGATCGCGCTGAAACCTGGGCTCCTCAGTAGTTTACGCCAGATGAGACTGAGCTGTTGGCCTATGGGTATCATCGAGAAATGAAATGGGAGAAAGCCTCGAGATGTTCCCGAAAAGGCAGCTCGATCAGGGCCGCCGGATCCGCATGACACGTCCCGCTTCTTCGGGAACGGGAAGCTCGCGATGCTCTTCGTGCAGCTTCCTGAGCGCGTGAAAGACGTCGTCCGGGAGCTTCGCGGAGCGCCGGTAGCCCATGTCGATGAATATCGAAAGATGCTCGTCCGTGGCGGCGAGGTAGTGGTCCTCCGCATGATACATGCGCATAAAGTAATGCGTCCGCTTCTCGTCGAAATCGAGGAGCTGCAGCGTGACGCGGATCGGGTCGTCGAGCCGGAGCTCGCGTTGATAGGTCAAGTGATCTTCGAGCGCGAACATCGATCCCGACTCGCGTGAAAGGTAATCCTCGCCGAGACCGAGAGACTCGAGGAAGCGGTCCGTCGATCGGTCGAAGGCCATGTGGTAATAGGCAACGTTCATGTGGCCGTTATAGTCGACCCATTCGGCCTCGACCTTTCCCGTCCAAAGCTCCATCATTACGCGATTCTATCCGAGCCTCTGGCCGTGATAGAACCCGGAGACAAAACCGGACACAAAATAGAAGCGCAATCTCGGAGGCCAGTTCATGAAAAAAGCAATCGGTCGTCGTCAGTTTCTCGGAACCACCCTTGCTCTCGGCGCAAGCACAGGGCTACCAGCTCAAGAATCACCCGACGAAGTCGCCCTGTCCCTCGAAGACAACATCTACACCCGCCTTCTCGGAGTCCGGCCGCATAAGACATTCGTACGTGGAACGAGAGAGCGCGGTGGCTCGCGAACGAGCTTCAAAACGTACCGGGATTGACGGCAGAGTACGCGGTCAACACGAAAGGCTACGGGGATGTCGATCTCAGCTCGGACGAAAAGGTTATCCCGTTGAGGCATGCCGAGCTGCGTGAGCGGCTGATGGCGGGAAGCCCCCGTATGACCTATGACGGGACGACGGTTCGTGTGAGACAGATCACGGACGGCGAGGTGCGTGTCGTGGCGCGTCGTCTTCGTGAGGTTTTCGAGGAACTTTGATGCGCCCACCTCGTATATCTCGATTAGCGCCAACAACAAGACGCCGTGCTAGCATTTACCGCGTGGATAGCACGCCGTGCGGCCCGCTCTCGGGCTCGAAGATTCTCGAGCTCGGTCAACTTCTCGCGGGCCCATCGGACCGGAGCTCGGCTCGCATAACCATGAAGTATATTCCGAGCTCCTCGGGATGGGCGCGAACGAGCTCGCATCGCTCCGCAAAGACGGCGTGATCTAGCACCGATAGTTAACCCTAATCGAACAATAATTCATGACGCTAGCGCGAGTTCGATTCTTTCAAAGAGTGTCTGAGTGGAGGAGTTTGTGGCCATTCGGAGCGCGTTTCGACCACTAACGCGAACGAGGCGGCCGGCTTTGTTGATGATGCGGAAGCGGATGGTGCGGATGGTGTGCAGCAGATGGGTGCATGTACGCTTTCGAGAGATGCCTTTCGTTTCAGCGATGGTGTCGAGCTGAAAGCTGCGACACAGGTTGTGTGCGAGCACGTTCAACTGTTGCCAGGCGCTATTGGCGGCATAGTTTTTAGTGGGCACGACGTCGAGAGCGAACTGGCTGCGCAATTCGGCGAAGGTTTTCTCTTGGCCGCCTCGCCCAGCAGCGAAGTACCAAAGGCGTTGGACGGTGAGCGATTTGTTGGTGGCGACGGCTGAGTACTCGAAGTAGCCGTCGTCTGGAGAAAACAGGTCGAGCTGGAAGTTCTTCGCCGTTCGATGTCGAACTCGCTTCCGATAGATCGCGATCCGGACGGTGATATTCCAGGGCTCGATGAAGTGTTTGATGGAGAAGCCGTCGATTTCGTCACTCACGCGGTGCCATCGCTTGCGCCCAGCGACGACCTCCTTTAGGCCGAGCCACGGCCAGAACGGAGCCTTGATCGCGAACTCGCTTCGGGAGCGCTCTAGCCTCTTGAGAATCTTTTCGTTGAAAAACGCGGCGTCCGTGCGGAATTCCAGCTTTCGGGACCGACCGAACTGGCCCCGTAGCTCGCCTATCAGTTCCCGTAGAAACGCATCGGCACCCTTGGAGTCGTGAACGTTGCCAGGACGATTTCTGGATTTGAGAATCTGGCCCGTCTGAGCCAGGTGAGCGAACAAAGGGTAGTAACTTTTATTCTTCTTGCGATGAGGATTGAATCCTCGAAACGCCCATCCAACCTGATTGCCTGCCTGAACCACGGTGCCGTCCATATCTACCGTCAGACGGTTCAGACCCAATCGCTCGATCTGCTCGTGGACCAATACACCGTTCAACTCCGATAGGCCCTTGAGCCGCTCTCCCGTGAATTGCTTCAGCCAATTCACGATCGTCGGACGGCTCGGTAGTCTTCTCAACCCACAGAAGCGAAGCAGCATCGGGTCATCACAGACATACTGCAGGTGCTCTAGACGACGAGCTCCCACGAGCAGCATCCCAACCAACACCAGAACCAGTCGGACGCTCCCGTAGTCCGACCGAATGCCTTTTCCTCTGCACGCCTTTCCTACCCGGCGGCTTAGCTCAACGCGGCGCAAATATCGTGAAAACAGTTCCAGTCCACCAAACGAGCTCAGGTTCTGCTCTGTGAACTCGATCGGAAGATCCTTGTTGAAGTTCCGGCGAAATCGAGATAGTTTCAAGCGCACTATAGGGGCCTCTGGTCGTTTGGTGTTTTGTTTGGAAGCAACGCTCCAAACATAAACCCAGAGGCTCCTTTGTCAATACTTTCGCGCTACTTTGCTCTCTTTTTTTTGCGATTAGGGTTAAGCTATAGTCGGGCTCACGAAATATGAGCCAAACAATACTCGTCACCGGCGGAGCCGGGTTCATCGGCAGCGGCTTCATTCACTACCTCACGACCGCGCATCCCGACTGGTCGATTCTCAATCTCGACAAGCTGACCTATGCCGGGAACCTCGAGAATCTTCGTGAAATCGAAGATCGGCCCAACTATCGTTTCATCCAAGGCGACATCTGTGACCGGGAGACGGTCGAGCCGCTCGTCGCCGAAGCCGATTTCCTCGTGAACTTCGCGGCGGAAACGCACGTCGATCGTTCGATACATGACGCCGGCGACTTCATCATCACGGATGTATTCGGAACCTACGTCCTGCTCGAAGCATTTCGCGCGGCGGATCGCCCCAAGCGTTTCATCCAGATCTCGACCGACGAAGTCTACGGCGCCATCGAAACGGGCTCGGCGCGCGAAACCGACATTCTCGCGCCGCGCAATCCCTATTCCGCGAGCAAGGTGGGCGCCGATCGCCTCGCTTATTCCTACTTTGTCACCTACGGTGTTCCCGTGATCGTGACGCGGGCATCCAATAATTACGGCCCCCGTCAATATCCCGAGAAAGTGATCCCGCTCTTCGTGACGAACGCGCTCGAAGACCGTCCGCTGCCGCTATACGGGGACGGCCTGCAGGTGCGCGACTGGCTCCACGTCGACGACCACTGTCGCGCAATCGACCTAGTGCTCAAGCACGGTATCGACGGCGAAACCTACAATATCGGCGGCGGGCACGAGCTCACCAACCTCGAGCTGACGAAGACCGTCCTCGCACTCCTTGGAAAACCCGAAAGCCTCATCGAGCCCGTCGCGGATCGCCCGGGCCACGACCGGCGCTATAGCGTGGACACGGAAAAGCTGCGCGGCCTCGGATGGAAACCGGAGATACCCTTTGTGAGCGGCCTCGAGGACACGGTTCGGTGGTATCGCGAGAACCCGGAATGGTGGCAACCGATCAAGAACAAAAAGCAAGGAATATCGTGAGTTTCAGAAAAAAAGCACTACGGCACACCCTAAAGTCGCTGATCTAATATCTCCAGCCGAGCGTATTGGCTAGTCGCTCGCCGTCTTGGAGGGTGAGGGTCGCCGTCAAGATAACGGGGCCTTCTTCGTGGGCGGGCGTCCATCGTCCCGCCACAGAATAGAGCACGGCGCTTTCACGCGCGCCGACATGGGCAATATCGAGGGGCACGTCGCCCCCCGTTTTCTTGCCCGCGAAGGACCAGTCGAGACGCAGGCTCGTCGCGTCCAAAGCATGGTTGCTGCGATTTACGAGACGGACCTCGAGCTCGTAACTTTGGCCTAGCGCGACTTTGTCCGGGCTCAGCTCGATCAGAAGATGGGCGGGATTGGCAGGAAGCGCGGTGGCCTGATGGACCTTTTCGTCTTCGACGACGAAGCCACGGACTTCGCTCGCTGCCACCGTCGGGTCTTCGAAAAGCGTTCCCTATCAGCTCATTCACGAGAAAGTCGAGGCACGGGTGACGGCCTCGGTGGTGGAGGTCCTGTTCAAGGGAAAGCGCGTCGCGTCGCATCCCCGCAAGAAAGGAAAGGGGCACTACTCCACGAACCCGGAGCATATGCCACGTTCGCATCGGGAGCACCTGGAGTGAACGCCGTCGCGGCTGCTCCACTGGGCGGAGCAGTCAGGTCGCGCCACGGGAAGGCTGGTTGCGGGGATTCTAGAGAGTCGGCCTCACCCGGAGCAGGGATTTCGCTCTTGCCTGGGAGTCATGCGACTAGGCAGCCGCTGGGGCAGTGAGCGTCTCGAGGCCGCTTGCGCACGAGCGGAAGCTTTGAGCTCTTACAGCTATCGCACGGTGAAAAACATTCTCTCGGCTGGTCTGGATCGTGTGGTGCTCGAATCGGACGCCGAAGCGAAACCGCGAGAGGAGCACGAGAACATCCGAGGCGCGGATCACTACGAAGGAGGAGAGTCCCGATGCTGACACCCGAAACGATAGAAAAGATGAACGCCATGAAGTTGTTCGGCTTGGTGTCCGCGTTCGAAACCCAGTTGAGCTCGAGCGAATACAAGGAGCTGAGCTTCGAGGAACGTGTGGGACTCCTGGTCGATGCCGAGTGGACCGCCCGCGAACAGCGTAAGCTTTCTCGACGACTGCGAGCGGCAAAGCTCCGCTATCCGGCATGTTTGGAGAACGTGAACTTCCAAGCGCCTCGAGGCTTAAACTGAAGTTCCTTGCTGAAAAAACCAAGATCCGGTGTTGATCCAATAAGATAGATGGAATCAATGGTGCTGGCTTCTGTCTACACGGTGATACCTTTGAGCAAGTCGTAGGCTCTCTGCTGTTTCGAGTCCGGAGTTGTCGTGACATCGAAGGTGGGCTCGTCGGGTCCGGCTTCCGGTCGCCGACATTTGTTTCGGACGATGTTGCTGAGAAGGCGCAGCAGCGTGCGGAAGCTGGAAGCTGGTCTCCCATCGTCAAGCTTCTTGGTGTGTATCTTGCGCAGGGCTGCGTCGGAGCGTTGCGCCGGAGCGACGGGGTCACGCTCGGCCTTCGCCTGCTGCTCCTCGTCAGAGAATACTAGCGGGCGCCAAACCTCCATCATGTGCCACAGGACGTAGTAGGCCAGCATGCACAAGAAGATGTGCGCCCGGACTCGGTTTTCGCGCCGGTGACGAATCGGCCGCACCTTTAGGTCCATGCTCTTGAAGGAACGAAACGCCCTCTCGACCTGGGTCAGCAACTTGTAGCTGCGCACTGTGTCGTCGGTTTTCATCCGCTGCTCAGCAAGACTGGTGCGGATCACGTAGATGCCGTCAAGGGCAGCTTCCGTAGTGACCTTTGTGTCGTCGATTTCGAAGCTAAAGCGGTCGTCGCGAATGTCCAGCTTGAAGTGCTTGCCGACTTTGTACTTGTTGAGAACTTTGCCTACCCGCACACCGATTTTATCTTTACCATGCAGCTGACCCCGCCCGATCCGTTGGCGAATCCCTCCGAACTGCTTAGCGATCGTCCCCATGTGTCGCTTCCACCGCTGGAGCCGTTTGTTGGCGAGCTCAGAGTTGCCGTTGGCGAGGCGCGAGGCGTCGGCATCCATCGTTGTCTCGTCTAGCTCGAAGTCGAAACCGTCGTCACGGATGTCGAGCCTGTAGTACCTGCCGACCTTGTACTTGTTGAGGAGCTTTTTCACTGCAGCACGGATGTCCTCCTTGCCCTGCAAACGGCGCCGCTCGACCATCCGACAAACTTTCTCCAGCTCCTTGCAGATCGCTTCGAGCAGAGCACGGCGCTTGTGACGCCGCCTCTCGGCCAGCTCCGGATTGCGGCAAGCGACCAGCCTCTCGTTGGGGAAATCCGGGTGCGTCACCTCAAACAGATTCCGCTCGTCGAATAGCCCCATCTGGAGCACCCCATCGTTGATGAGCTTGCGAATCGGTTCGGGACGCAGAGCGGTAATCCAGTCGACACCGTCCATCTCCCGCAACTCGTCGATCTGGGTCTGGGTGATCATTCCGCGGTCGCCCACCATCACAAACTGCTCGATGCCGAAGCGCTCTTGCGCATTTTCTACCTGAGGCAACAGCGTTTTGGGATCGCCCGTGTTGCCCTCAAAGACCGATACCGACACGGGGATGCCGCGTTCGTTGGTCAGCAGACCGTAGTTGATCTGCAGCTTGCCTTTCTTGCCGTCACGGTCGTATCCGAGGCGGGCGATCGGACAACTCACACCCTCGAAGTAGCTTGAGGTTAGGTCATAGAGCGCGAGGCCGTCGTTTTGGAGATGGCGCGCCGCGCGTTTCTTTTCGATGACCTCCTGGCGTTTGAGAACCCAGTCCATGGCGGCATAGAGATCGTCTTCGTCGGCATCGCTCACCCCCAGGATTTCGGGCAGTGTGGTTGTGTGCCACCACAGGCTAGTCGCCAGCTTCGACTGCGGTTCGAGGATCCGGGCGACTACCATGGCCACGACCAAATCTCGCTCTGGTGAGTGTCGAGAGCCAACGAGCTTTTCGAAACCGAGCTGTCTCATGGCACTGAGCACCGCGTCGACGTGGCCATGGTGCCGGGAGCCGTTCTCGACGATTTCGAAGGCGTCTTCGAGCGAAACGAGCTTTTGCCCCTTGAGTATGCGTCGGATGGCATCGACCTGCTCGCTCGGCAGTTTGGACAGGTTGGCAAGTGTGCGCTTGCGCGGTTTCTTGCTCTTGGCATCCCGATAGGACTCACGGAGCAAAACGGCGGGTTTGGAGTTGCGGTTGGGCACGATATCGATGTGCATGGCTACTATATACACTATATTGGCATATATAACAACAACAAATACAATAAAACATGGCTACTAATTGCAGGCAAAAATCACACCTCTAGCGCTGTAACTCCATGCGACTAAAGGTACTTTACCGAAGCGTGGGAGGGCTTACTGGGCAGAACTTCAGCTTAAACCGCGAACAGATCTTGAGCCTGGGCAACTGCCGCTTTGTCGGTGAGCGCCATAACCTGCTCATCACCGGCCCGACGGGGATTGGCAAATCGTTCTTGGCTTGCGCCTTCGTGGAGCGGGCCTGTCGTCGCGGCTTCACCGGATGCTACGTGCGAGCACCGCGCTTGCTCCACGAACTCGCGGTCGCTCGTGGTGATGGTTCCTACGCCCGGCTTTTGACGAAACTCGCCAAGCTGGACTTACTGGCTATCGATGATTGGCTGCTTCACCCGCTGAAAGAATCGGAGAGACGGGATCTAATGGAGGTCCAAACCCGCCGTTTTGCTCCGTGAGTCCTATCGGGATGCCAAGAGCAAGAAACCGCGCAAGCGCACACTTGCCAACCTGTCCAAACTGCCGAGCGAGCAGGTCGATGCCATCCGACGCATACTCAAGGGGCAAAAGCTCGTTTCGCTCGAAGACGCCTTCGAAATCGTCGAGAACGGCTCCCGGCACCATGGCCACGTCGACGCGGTGCTCAGTGCCATGAGACAGCTCGGTTTCGAAAAGCTCGTTGGCTCTCGACACTCACCAGAGCGGGATTTGGTCGTGGCCATGGTAGTCGCCCGGATCCTCGAACCGCAGTCGAAGCTGGCGACTAGCCTGTGGTGGCACACAACCACACTGCCCGAAATCCTGGGGGTGAGCGATGCCCGCGAAGACGATCTCTATGCCGCCATGGACTGGGTTCTCAAACGCCAGGAGGTCATCGAAAAGAAACTCGCGGCGCGCCATCTTCAAAACGACGGCCTCGCGCTCTATGACCTAACCTCAAGCTACTTCGAGGGGGTGAGTTGTCCGCTGGCCAGGCTCGGATACAACCGTGACGGCAAGAAAGGCAAGCTGCAGGTCAACTACGGCCTGCTGACCAACGAACGCGGCATCCCCGTGTCGGTATCCGTCTTTGAGGGCAACACGGGCGATCCCAAAACGCTGTTGCCTCAGGTAGAAAATGCGCAAGAGCGGTTCGGCATCGAGCAGTTTGTGATGGTGGGCGACCGCGGAATGATCACCCAGACCCAGATCGACGAGTTACGGGAGATGGACGGTATCGACTGGATTACCGCTCTGCGTCCCGAACCGATTCGCAAGCTCATTAACGATGGGGTGATCCAGATGGGGCTATTCGACAGGCGGAACCTGTTTGAGTTGACGCACCCGGATTTCCCCAACGAGAGGCTGGTCGCTTGCCGCAATCCGGAGCTGGCCGAGAGGCGGCGTCACAAGCGTCGTGCTCTGCTCGAAGCGACCTGCAAGGAGCTGGAGAAAGTTTGTCGGATGGTCGAGCGGCGCCGTTTGCACGGCAAGGAGGACATCCGTGCTACGGTGAAAAAGCTCCTCAACAAGTACAAGGTCGGCAAGTACTATAGGCTCGACATCCGTGACGACGGTTTCGACTTCGAGCTAGACGAGACAACGATGGCTGCCGACGCCTCGCGCCTCGCCAACGGCAACTCTGAGCTCGCCAACAAACGGCTCCAGCGGTGGAAGCGACACATGGGGACGATCGTTAAGCAGTTGGAACGGATTCGCCAACGGATCGGGCGAGGTCAGCTGCATGGTAAAGATAAAATCGGTGTGCGGGTAGGCAAAGTTCTCAACAAGTACAAAGTCGGCAAGCACTTCAAGCTGGACATTCGCGACGACAGCTTTAGCTTCGAAATCGACGACACAAAGGTCACTACGGAAGCTGTTGACGGTTTTCATCTACGCTGATCCGCACCAGTCTGGTGCTGAGCAGCGTAGATGAAAACCGACGAGGGCACAGTGCGCAGCTACAAGTTGCTGACCCAGGTCGAGAGGGCGTTTCGTTCCTTCAAGAGCATGGACCTAAAGGTGCGGCCGATTCGTCACCGGCGCGAAAACCGAGTCCGGGCGCACATCTTCTTGTGCATGCTGGCCTACTACGTCCTGTGGCACATGATGGAGGTTTGGCGCCCGCTAGTATTCTCTGACGAGGAGCAGCAGGCGAAGGCCGAGCGTGACCCCGTCGCTCCGGCGCAGCGCTCCGACGCAGCCCTGCGCAAGATACAAACCAAGAAGCTTGACGATGGGAGACCAGCTTCCAGCTTCCGCACGCTGCTGCGCCTTCTCAGCAACATCGTCCGAAACAAATGTCGGCGACCGGAAGCCGGACCCGACGAGCCCACCTTCGATGTCACGACAACTCCGGACTCGAAACAGCAGAGAGCCTACGACTTGCTCAAAGGTATCACCGTGTAGACAGAAGCCAGCACCATTGATTCCATCTATCTTATTGGATCAACACCGGATCTTGGTTTTTTCAGCAAGGAACTTCAGTCTAGATGATGGGATGTCGTCGAGTCCTGAGAGGTCGGTAGTAGATAGCAGGTAGCCGATACCGTGATTCACGGCTCAACCGAATACACCGGGGCGTGCCCTCACCTCGTCAAGTCCAAAGCCGTCCACCTCGACGCAGTCGACTCCGCGGACCACTCTCGGCCGCCCGTCGCTTCCGTCAAATCAGAGAGGTAGCGTGCCGCGATCAACGTCTTCTTCCGAGTACGCGCGCGACCGGAAAGCGATCTCGACGCGAATTGGCGGCCGTCACCTATTCGTAAACCATCCAAAGCGGGCCGGGAAAGAGCCATGAAAGCCCCTCGCGCATGCGATCGCGCCAATTCTCCCAGTTGTGCCCATCCCGAGCTTCGACGTAGCGGAGCTCCATTCCCGTTTTCTGCAGGAACGGAACGATCGAGCGATTCTCGTAGATATTCGCTTCATAGGTCCCGCAGCTGATGAAGACTTTATCGCTCACGGATTTGGGCTTCTCGCGATAAGCGTTCATGAACCGAACGACTGGATCGAAGGCAGGACCACGCTGATGCTCACCGATGTCGCTGAACGCAAACGAGCCCGATTGCAGAAGAAGACGTCCGTAAAAACCGGGATAGCGCCAGGCTGTCGAGAGCGAAGCCACCGCGCCAAAGCTCGCGCCCATGAGTCCGCGATGGCGCGGCTGCTTCAGAAGCGGAAGCTCCGATTCGAGAAACGGGACGAGCTCCTCCGTGAGGTAGCGGGCGTGGGGCTGATGGTTCGCGTATTCGGTCAAGCGTTTTTCCGGATGCGTGAGCGCCACGATCATGCCGGGGATCTCGAGTCGATAGATCAAGTTGTCGAGCACGGCCTTCATGCCCGAATATTTCAGATATTCCGGGCCATCGTGGACGAGCAGCAACGGATAGCGCCGCGTCGTCCGGAATCGCGCCGGTAAATAAAGCATCACTTTTCGTGCGCTTCCGAGCGCCTGGCTCTCGAAGACCATTTCTTTGAGCGTACCCGGGCGCGCCTCCGGGTCCGGCTGGGCCCATTCCGGTATCTCGTATCCCGCGGTATGGCACACCGAGTTCTCGCCGAACGGATCCGAGGCTTTGTGGGGGTTCAGCGGATCGAGCAGCCATTCCATTTTTCCGTGATGAGTTCTCTGAAGCTTGTACTCGATGCGTGAATCCGGCGGAAGCTCCATGACGAGAAACCACAGGTCAGTCCCTACGACGTGCTTGAACTGTTGGGACGAAGGAAGGCCGTAGATCCAATGTCCGAGATAGACGGCTTCCGCGGGTCCTCGGTAGACGAACGTCGTGTAGGAGCCTTCGACGCGCGGAAACTCGTGGGAAGCAATGAACGCGTCGATCTCCTGCCGCGTCGGTTTCCCGTCCACGACGCTGTGGATCAAAAGCTCGCGCTCGGTGATGTCCTCTCGCGCTCGCGTTACCACGTTGTCACTTCCTCCACGTCACCGTTCGGGCGGAGACGAAGCACGCCTTGTTCCGCGGTCCACACCTCGCCATCGAACGCGATGCAGTCGCCGTCCCCCATGACGATGCAATAGTCGGGAAGGAACCGGCTCGCGAACGAGGCGACCCCATCCCGTTCATCCAAATCGAGACGCTTCTTGCCGTCGGGAAGCGCGACGAGTCGAGGACAGAGACCGAGCCCCTCCTCCATGACCTCGGCATTGCCCGGGCCTTGCGGTGGATGATCGTGAAAGAGAACCAGCCGTTGTGTGAGCACCATGGCGCCAGCCGACCAGGCGACGATGGTCTTATCTTGCGCAAGCTCTTTCATCCCGAACAGACGAAGCCGGTTGAGAAGAACCGCAACATGTCCCCCGGTGATCACGAGCGCGGGAGCGCCGTCGAGAATGCCGCGGATCTCCTCGCGCTCGCGTGCGATCGCTTCCCGCTCGAGAGGCTTCCACGTGGTCTCGAAACCTCCGCGAATCTCGATAATGCGCTTCAAATGCCAGGCGTCGAGCTCCCGCAGCTGCCCGATCGCATGCTCTTGCTCCAGGCGCAGCAGCCCTTCGCGCCCTTCAGCTTTCAGAAGCCGGCGCACGCTCTCGACGACGTAGGAGAGCCGCATGTCGCAAAGCCCTTCGACTTCCCGCAGGTCGCGCTGCATTTCACGATGCGCTTCTCGAAACTCGGGATCGCCCGTAAACACGCGATCGGCGCGGCGATAGAGCTCGAGATCGAGCGAGCGGCCGCCGAGATAACCGTCGAGCTCTTCGTCCTCGCCTTCACGCTCCTGCCAACCGGCGGTCACGACGGCGATCGGGCCCTCGGGTAGATCGAGCTTCTCGTAGAGCTCGCCTAGAGTCGGCCTGTGGTATTGCGGACCCAGGAGCCAGATCGTACGGTTCTCGGATGTCACTCTGCTCGGACCTTCACGGTTTCGCCGACGTGATCCAACATTTGGCGGAGCTCATCGTAGTTCGGATGGCGCATGCGGATCCACGCATTCGCCATATAGCCGCCCTCGACGGGCTGGGTCGGCTCTCCCGCACGCGGAAGATGATAGTCGATGATCCACTGGCCGAGCTCGTTCTCGATCGAGGCGATGCCCTCGTAACCGATGATCCTTCCATCTCGTTCGGGACGGAGCGCGATGATACCGGCCGCGTAAGCACGCGAAGCCTTTTGGCAAGTGCTTTTCGACGTGACGGCGACGGCCCACTCGCGATAGAGGTCCATCTCGTTGCCGACACTATAGAGATCCCAGGCGCCGACACCAGGGGGCCGGCAGCCGATCTCTGAGAACTTGAGACCCTTTGGCCCGAAAAACCACTCCATGTGGGTCGAGGAGGTCTCGATCCCGAGAAGCGAGATGACTTTCTTCCCCATCTCCCGCACTTGCTTGTAGTCGGAGGCGGTATCGACTCGATTCGTCGCGATGAACTGCGGCGAGATCCAACGCCCGCGCATCGCTTCGAGAACGTTCGGGTAGTAGTGCGAGATGAAGTCGTGAGCCACTTCACCGTTGATGGTGATGGTGTCGTAGAAGCCCTCGTGGCCCTCGATGAACTCCTCGACCGCCACGCTCGCGCCTTGATCCACTCCCATCTCGTCGAGCGCAGCGTCGAGCTCGGCGTCGTTATCCGCGCGAGCGGTGCCGGCAGCACCGGCCGCGCTCGGCGGTTTGATGATGACGGGATAGCCCACGGCCGCGACGAAGTCGCGAATCTCCGAACGGGAGCTGCTGCCCATCGATTGCGCGCAAGCAACGCCGCTCTCGCGAAGGACTTGTTTCATCGCGGGCTTGTCGCGGCACAAGAAGGCTGTCTTCGTGGACGTCCCCGCGATCGCGCACGCTTCCCGCACATGGGCGGCAGGCAAGATATGAGCCTCGACCGTCGCTTCGAGCCGATCGATGGGGAGCTTCGCCTGAAGCCAGCGAACCTTCTCCGAAACGGCGCCCTCGTCCACGACCGACGGCACTTGCTCGTAGTGGGTCAACCAGCGCCGGAGCTCGTCATCGAGCGCTTCTTTCGGGCGCTCGCCAATGCCGGTAACGGTTGCGCCGACTTCGTAGAGGGCTCGGGCAAATTCCCGCTGGTTCTTGGGAAAGCAAGGCTCGATGAGAACGACATGCACGGGGCTGACCCACTACAGAGTAGAAGAGGCGCTAATCTATCAGGAATTGGTGATGCTTGGCGACAACCCGCCAAGCGGATCCAGCAATTCAAGCCTTCGAGAGTCGCCGATAGATCGCGACATAGGTCTCGGCCTGGCGCTGCCAGGAAAAATCCTACGCCATCCCGTTCGCGACGAGCCGGCGCCAGGACGGGCGGTCACGGTAGAGCTCGAGCGCAGCACCGAGAGCCCAGCGGACACCGTCCGCCTTGTAGTGCTCAAACACGATACCCGTGCCCTCGCCGGTCGCGGGGTCGAAGAGCTTCACGCTATCAGCAAGACCTCCCGTCTTGCGCACGATAGGAACCGTCCCATATTTGAGGCTGTACATCTGATTGAGACCACAGGGCTCGTAGCGGCCCTCTTCAAAAGAAGGGGCACGAGCGTCGTTTGCCAATCGTTCAGATGAAAAATCTCCGGCGCGAAGGCCAGATGCTGGCAGGTCTCGAGCACCGCACGGCAAAAAAACAAGGGTTCTCCTGTCGTTTCGGGGGATCTGATTTGTGTTGGAGGGCATACCTTTGAGCAGGTCGTAGGCTCTCTGCTGTTTCGAGTCCGGAGTTGTCGTGACATCGAAGGTGGGCTCGTCGGGTCCGGCTTCCGGTCGCCGACATTTGTTTCGGACGATGTTGCTGAGAAGGCGCAGCAGCGTGCGGAAGCTGGAAGCTCGACTCCCATCGTCAAGCTTCTTGGTTTGTATCTTGCGCAGGCGGCCTCGGAGCGCTTCGCCGGAGCAACCGGGTCACGCCTGGCCTTCGCCTGCTGGTCCTCGTCAGAGAATAGCAGCGACCGCCAAGCCTCCATCATGTGCCACAGGACGTAGTAGGCCAGCATGCACAAGAAGACGTGCGCCCGGACTCGGTTTTCGCGCCGGTGACGAATCGGCCGCACCTTTAGGTCCATGCTCTTGAAGGAACGAAACGCCCTCTCGACCTGGGTCAGCAACTTGTAGCTGCGCACTGTGTCGTCGGTTTTCATCCGCTGCTCAGCAAGACTGGTGCGGATCACGTAGATGCCGTCAAGGGCAGCTTCCGCAGTGACCTTTGTGTCGTCGATTTCGAAGCTAAAGCTGTCGTCGCGAATGTCCAGCTTGAAGTGCTTGCCGACTTTGTACTTGTTGAGAACTCTGCCTACCCGCACACCGATTTTATCTTTACCATGCAGCTGACCCCGCCCGATCCGTTGGCGAATCCCTCCGAACTGCTTAGCGATCGTCCCCATGTGTCGCTTCCACCGCTGGAGCCGTTTGTTGGCGAGCTCAGAGTTGCCGTTGGCGAGGCGCGAGGCGTCGGCATCCATCGTTGTCTCGTCTAGCTCGAAGTCGAAACCGTCGTCACGGATGTCGAGCCTGTAGTACCTGCCGACCTTGTACTTGTTGAGGAGCTTTTTCACTGCAGCACGGATGTCCTCCTTGCCCTGCAAACGGCGCCGCTCGACCATCCGACAAACTTTCTCCAGCTCCTTGCAGGTCGCTTCGAGCAGAGCACGGCGCTTGTGACGCCGCCTCTCGGCCAGCTCCGGATTGCGACAAGCGACCAGCCTCTCGTTGGGGAAATCCGGGTGCGTCACCTCAAACAGATTCCGCTCGTCGAATAGCCCCATCTGGAGCACCCCATCGTTGATGAGCTTGCGAATCGGTTCGGGACGCAGAGCGGTAATCCAGTCGACACCGTCCATCTCCCGCAACTCGTCGATCTGGGTCTGGGTGATCATTCCGCGGTCGCCCACCATCACAAACTGCTCGATGCCGAAGCGCTCTTGCACCTTTTCTACCTGAGGCAACAGCGTTTTGGGATCGCCCGTGTTGCCCTCAAAGACCGATACCGACACGGGGATGCCGCGTTCGTTGGTCAGCAGACCGTAGTTGATCTGCAGCTTACCTTTCTTGCCGTCACGGTCGTATCCGAGGCGGGCGATCGGACAACTCACACCCTCGAAGTAGCTTGAGGTTAGGTCATAGAGCGCCAGGCCGTCGTTTTGGAGATGGCGCGCCGCGAGTTTTTTTTCGATGACCTCCTGGCGTTTGAGAACCCAGTCCATGGCGGCATAGAGATCGTCTTCGCGGGCATCGCTCACCCCCAGGATTTCGGGCAGTGTGGTTGTGTGCCACCACTGGCTAGTCGCCAGCTTCGACTGCGGTTCGAGGATCCGGGCGACTACCATGGCCACGACCAAATCCCGCTCTGGTGAGTGTCGAGAACCAACGAGCTTTTCGAAACCGAGCTGTCTCATGGCGCTGAGCACCGCGTCGACGTGGCCATGGTGCCGGGAGCCGTTCTCGACGATTTTGAAGGCGACTTCAACCGAGACGAGCTTTTCCCCTTTGAGAATGCGTCGGATGGCGTCGACTGCGTCCATGGGCAATTTGGACAAGTTAGCGAGCGTGCGCTTGCGGACGTTTCCGCCCACCCGATAGGACTCACGCAGCAGGACCGCGGGGGTAGAGTTGCGATTGGGGATGATGTGGGTATGCATGCCCACCATAATAGCCTATATATCAATATATATCAAACCATAAAAGGCTTTAGACATGCCTACATATTGCATCCCAAAATTAGCCTCTCGGCGTCCCTAAAGACGCGTAATCATTGGGGATTCACACTGTCAGTGGGTTCATTCGACCAAGGAACTTCAGACTAGTCAACAAGCTCATCGGATTGCAAGACCTGTGGGTCCGAGGTTTCCACTTCCAGGCGGACAAAGCCAGAGTGGTGGTGGATGTCGTACCACGGAGGAGGAAGCCTCTGTGCGGGATTTGCGGACGAAAGGTCCGCAAGAACAAAGATCGCTACAATCGCTACTGGCGGCACTTGAACCTGTTCGGAGTCCGGACCTATCTTCGCTACTCGATCCGACGAGTGGTATGTCGGCGGTGTGGAGTGGTCAGAGAAAAGGTGCCTTGGGCCGACAAGGGAAGCCGCTTTACCAAAAGCTTCGAACAAGAGGTAGCGTGGCTGGCACAGAGGACGGACGTCAGCGCCGTAGCGAACTATTTCCGAGTGACGTGGCGTTCGGTGCGACGGATCATCCAGCGAGTGGTTGCCGAGCAGCGGGATGAGCGGCGCGAGCTCGATGGATTGCGGGTGATTGGGATGGACGAGATCAGCTACCGCAAACGCCACAAGTACTTAACAGTGGTAATAGACCATCTCAGCGGCCGGGTCGTCTGGGCGGGAAAGGAGCGCAAGACCAAGACGCTGCTGCGGTTTTTCCGCAAGCTCGGACCACAAAGAGCCGCGGAGCTCGAAGCGGTCAGCATGGACATGTGGGAGCCGTACATAACTGTCGTCGGCAAAAAGGCTCCTCAGGCACGGGCGATCTTTGACCGCTTCCACATCGTCAAGCATCTGAACGAGGCCGTGGATAAGACCCGGCGCGAGCTGGTGCGCGAGCTCAAAGGGACTGCCCGACGCAACCTCAAGAACACCAAGTTTCCCCTTCTCAAGGCCAAACACAACCGCAGCGCGAAAGACAAACGGGTGCTCCGCGAGCAGGTGCGAGCTAATCGTCGCCTCTACCGCGCCATGCTTCTGCGCGACGACTTCATGGACCTCTACACCTACAAAACCGAGACATGGGCCAAGAAGTTTCTCCGAGGATGGCTGCAGCGCGCTATGAGCTCGAGGATAGAGCCCGTCAAACACGCGGCGAAGATGATCTGCAGCCACTTCGATGGCGTCATCGCGTGGGTCACGTGGAGACTCAGCAACGGCCGACTCGAAGGAATGAACAACAAAATCCGGCTGCTGAGCCACCGCAGCTTTGGACTCCACTCTGCCGAAGCTCTCATCAGTCTCGTCTACCTAAACTGTGGCGGTCTCACCCTCGAGAGGATCCACTGAAATGGCAGGAGAGGCAAAACAAGAAGCGGAACGGCTCGTCCTCGTCGTTCGTATAGATGGCCTCGCGTGCGAAAAATCGAGGAGCATCAATGAAGTAGACCGGCACGTCCCCTTTCTGAGCGCGAAGCCTTCCGTGCTCACTTCGACGGGTTCGAGTCCGTGCGCGGCGCCATCGATGCTGCCATAGAGCGGTACGAAAACACGCACGTCATGTCCGAGCTTCCCGAGCGTTCGGGGAAGCGCCTCGGCCACATCGGCGAGGCCGCCGGTCTTCGCGAAGGGCGTGAACTCGGACGCAAGAAAAGCGATCCGGAGCATGGGAGGGATTATAATCCCTCCCATGACGAACGTTGTTTTCGTCGCGCCCTATTTCGCCGAGACGACGCTTCGCTTCATAAGCGCAGCGGCGAGTCTTCAGAACGTACGGCTCGGCCTCATTAGCCAGGATCCCGAAGACAAGCTTCCCGAAAGCTTGCGGAGAAAGCTGGCGGGCCACTACCGCGTCGAAGCGGGTCTTTCGCGCAGCGCGATCGAAAAGGCCACGCACGCGATGAAGCGCAGCTTCGGCTCGGTCGATCGTTTGCTCGGAACGCTCGAGCAGCTTCAAGTGCCCCTCGGTCAGATTCGCGACGAGCTCGGTATCTCCGGCATGGGCGCCGAAGCCGCGCGGAATTTTCGCGACAAAGCACTCATGAAAACGGTGCTCGTGCGCCACGGGCTCCCCTGCGCGCGCCATCGCCTCGTGCGCGACCCGAGAGAGGCATTCGCCTTCGTGCGAGAGGTCGGCTTCCCGCTCGTCGCCAAGCCGCCCGCGGGCGCAGGGGCGCAGTCGACATTTCGCCTCGATGACGATCGAGCGCTCTCGGAATGTCTCGCTTCGATGCCGCCGTCGGATACGAGGCCGACGCTCCTCGAGGAGTTCATCGTCGGTGAGGAACATTCTTTCGACAGCGTGGTGCTCGGCGGAGAGCTCACGTGGTACTCGATCAACGACTACTACCCCGCACCCATCGAAGTCTTGCGCCACCCTTGGATTCAGTGGAGCGTGGTCTCGCCCATCGAGCTCGACCATCCACGTTATTCGGCCATCCGGGAAGTCGCGGGCCGGGCTCTATCCGTTCTCGGTCTCGAGAGCGGTCTGAGCCACATGGAGTGGTTCGCCCGCACGGACGGAAGCGTTGCGATCTCGGAGGTAGGTGCTCGACCTCCCGGCGCAGAGTTCGCGACTCTTCTTTCTTATGCCCATGATTTTGATTTCTACAGCGCTTGGGCACGGCTCATGGTCGAGGACGTCTTCGAGCCGCCGCCGCGGCGATACGCGGTGGGCGCAGCCTATTTGCGTAGTCAGGGCACGGGCGCTCGCGTTACCGCCATTCGCGGGCTCGACGAAGCCCAGCGCGACGTGGGCGATCTCGTCGTCGAGGTCAAGCTTCCAGAGCTAGGCCAATCGCCATCGGGAACTTACGAAGGCGAGGGCTTCGTCATCCTGCGTCACGAAGACACCGAAGTCGTGAAGCGCGGCCTCAAACGTGTCATCGAGCAAGTCTACGTGGAGCTGGCCTAGTGCCCGAACCCGCTAATCCTGCCGTGAATTCCTGGCCCTTTTCGGCGCTGACTATACCTACGAGACGATTTGCATCGACGGCAAGATCGAGCATTTTAGCATCTCCTTTTATCGGCCTCGAGCACTTCAAGCGCGGACTCACGAGTGGGTAAGCCCGCAAACCGTCGTGGTGCGCCGTGTGGAGGACGAAACGCTTCGACCCGGCTGCGAGATGGGCGAGGCGGTCGTAAAAGCACTGAACTTTCGCACGGGCTTCACACACATGGAATGGTTCAAGACCCCTTCGGGCGAGGCCGTGTTCGGCGAGATAGCCGCTCGGCCACCCGGTGCGCACCTCGTCGACCTCATCAACTACGCCTCGGATATCGAGTCTTCACGGGCTGGGCCGAGGCCATTTGTCACGGCCACTTCACTCAGACCGTCGATCGCAAATACAACGCTGCCTGGATCTATAAACGCGCTGAAGGCGAGGGCGTCATTCACAAAATCGAGGGCCTCGCGCCCTTGATGGCGGAGCTCGGCGAGCACGTGATGTTATTGGATCTCCTTCCGATAGGGGCGCCCCGCCGCAACTGGAAACAAACCCTCGTCTCAGACGGGATGATCATCGTGCGCCACCCCGACCTCGAGCGCACGTTGGAAATCGCCGATCGCTTCGCAACCGAGCTCAGAATGTATGCGAGCTTATTTCACTCGGAGAACGCGCGTCGGACTTCCTCGGCGAGGATTGCGATACCTCTCCGTACGACGTCGTCGTCTTGCGAATAATTCACTCGCAAACATTCTTGTTTGTGACGCCACGGCTCGTCGAGGCCGGGAAAGAAGTAGTGCCCGGGGACGACGAGAACGCCGCGCTTTTTGAGACGTTCGTAAAGGACCTGTGACGTGACCGGCATGTTCTCGAGCCAGAGCCAGAAAAAGAACGTGCCCTCGGGCTTGTGCACGCGATGGGGCAAGCCCTTCATCGCCTCGCGAAGCCAACCGAACGCTTGTTGCGACTTGCGCTCGTAGAACGGCCGGATTCTTTTTCGAGAGAGGTCGAGCACATCTCCGCTCGCTACGAGATCGCGCGCCAGCACCGCCCCGAAGCTTCCAGGTGCGAGGCTCACGATGGCGTTCATCGCAGAGACGGCTCTGATTATCATCTCATTTGCGATGACGATTCCGGTGCGAACGCCAGGAAGGCCGAGCTTCGAGAGACTCATGGTCAAGATGATGTTCTTGTTCCAGATCGGCTCGGCATCCGTGAAGATGATGTTGGGAAACGGTGGGCCGTAGGCGTTGTCGATGATGAGGGGGATCTCGTTTTTCGCCGCGAGCGCGCTCAAGCGCAGAAGCTCGCTTTCGGTGAGCACGTTCGAGGTCGGGTTCGTCGGCCGCGAGACGCAGAGCGCGGCGATGTCCTCACTCACGCGCACCGCGTCGAAATCGACGTGATACTTGAATAAATCGTCTTCCAGAAGCTCGATCTCTGGCTTTTCGGAAACAAAC
The DNA here is from genome assembly GCA_965197495.1 of Candidatus Marinacidobacterales bacterium. Classification (GTDB taxonomy): domain Bacteria; phylum Acidobacteriota; class Vicinamibacteria; order Marinacidobacterales; family SMYC01; genus SMYC01. The sequence continues at coordinate 4,319,820 of OZ240210.1, read as the reverse complement.
AAATCCCGGGCAATGCCAGTATCCGCATAGCCGATATATTCGGGTGTGAGTGGCAGGAGGATCTTCCGGTGGCGGCCGTCCTCGGACTCACCGCCGAGCAAGTTGAACAAAAAGAAAAACGACGTTTGACTCCCCGTCGTCAGCGCAACGTTCTCTGGGCCAACCTCCCAAGCGTAATGTTCCCTCAGGAGCGCGGCCATCGCTTCGATGAAGGCGCGATTTCCCGCCGGCGCGTCGTAGCTGGCGAGCAGCTTTTCTATTTCGTCCGAGCCGGACAGCAAGCGTCGCAATCGCTCCGTGAAGATCGCCTCGACCTCCGGGATGCGCGCGGGGTTGCCGCCGCCGAGCATCAGGATATCGTCGCCCGCGGCGAGCGCATCGCCGAGGTCGTGCATCAACTGCAGGATGCCGGATTCCTCGGTGAACTTGGCGCCGAGCCTCGAGAGCTTCATCACCTAGCCGATGGACGGTCGGTCTGCCCGCCATCGATCTTCGGCAAGGCCGAAGGGCACTCAGGACCGGAAGCGTTCCCCGTGGTCTCGAAGTCGAGAAAGGTCGTCGCCGCATAGGTCACGAGGCCGACGATGCCGCCTTCTTTGCTGGTGTCGACCTTGGCATGCTTATTGGCGGTCTTACCCATCACCAGAAACGTAACGTGGTCTTCCTGAGCCGTCTCGAGGCCGGCGCCGAGCGCTAGAACGGCGACGCCGAGCGAGAAACTGCGCATCTGCGGGCAAGCCTAACACGGCCGGCAACATGTAGGATTCCCCCTACGCTCGCGCGGGGGGCTAGATCGATAAATCAATTAGATTCAGTGGCTTGGATAAATCTCGGTCGCTGGCACGAACATTGAATCAATCTTGTCGCTCATGAACCCTGATGTCGAACAAACTGAAGCACCTCCTGCCGCCGCTCCGATGCCCAATGTCGGCTCTCTCGCGCGTGTGGCGCTCCCGGAAATTCTGAAGCGCGTGAACGCCCACGAGCTCAGCGGCTCGCTCGAAGCGACCGCGGGCACGATCGTGCGCACGATTTACTTCGACCGCGGTTTCATCGTCTTCACCTCGAGCACGTCGAAAAGCGAGCGGCTCGGCCAATGCCTTGTAAAAGCAGGCCGCGTCACGGAAGAAGGCCTGGAGCTCGCCGTCGATCTCATGACAGGCCGACGCCGTATCGGTGAAGCCATGGTCGAGGCCGGCCTCATCGACGAAGAGGAGCTCGGACGCGCGCTCGTCCACCAGGCTCGACACGTAGTCACCGCGATCTACGCTCTCGAGCAAGGCATGTATCGCTTCGACGAGCAAGCGTACCCGATCCCCATGGAGCTTCGTCTCAGCCTTTCGATGTATCGGTTGCAGCTCGAAGCCGTGCGGAAGATTCCGAACCATGAGCTCATCGTCGATGCGCTGCCTCCGCTCACGCAGCACGTTCGTTTGTCCGAGTGCCCGCCATTCAGTTTCGAGGATATCCGGTTCGAGCCGGTCGAGCTTTTGGCCATGGAAGCCGCCCAAAAAGAAAGACCGCTCGGCGAGCTCATCGAGCGCGTCAGCCGGGGCCCGACGGAGACCGAGCGTGCCATTTACGGGCTGCTATGTGCGGGCATTCTCGAGTGTTTGGGTCCCGATGGCGCCTCCACCCCGCTACGCGTCCAGGAGGAGACCGGGACTTTCTTACTTTCCGCGCTCGGCGATGACAGCGAGAGCGAAGAAGCTGAGAACGTGCGCCAGGAAGTCCTGCTCAAGTTCGAGCGCTCCGAGCACGCTGCGGCCGAATCGCTGCTCCAGATCGATGCCGATGCGTCGGAAGAAGACGTTCGTGGCGCCTTCGCGGCCCGCATGGAGAAGTGGGACAAGAAGCTAGCCCATGTTTCCCTTTTAGGTGTCTAAGTCATCGAGAACAAAGGATCGAGATCGGCGGTTTATCTCTACGCTGACAGCACCTCCTCGGAGAAGGCTGGCGGGTCGCGTTCAACGATGCCGAGTGCAGTCAGGATCGAGTTGGCGCGAGCGGTGCCGCGCGTGACGACGCGCTTAGTCCGCCCAGAACCCAGCTGTAAGTCGACGACCCGGACCGAGCGTAGCGCTTGTAGTGCCTCGGTTGCGGACAGGTCGAGTTCGGCGACCTTGAGCTTTTTCTCAAGAGCCCGATGCACAAGGAAGGCCAGCGTAGCTACGAAAAGATGTGCCTCCACACGCTCATCGGTCTGGTGGTAAACGGGACGCATCTCAATGACATCCTTAAGGCATGAGAAGGCTCGCTCGACCTCGTTTAGGTCCTTGTAAAGGCGCACGGCGTCGACCGGAGAGAGGTTTTGCTCCTCGGTTTGAATAACGTACTTACCCTCGTAGGCTTGCTCGCGCTTGAGGTTGACGGGGTGCTCGAAGAAGCGGAAGCGACCGTTTTTGTACTCCCAGTCGTAGTAACGGTGACCGTGGTGGCGTGCCTGTATGCGCGCGGCGGCGGCACCGATTTTCTCGGGGGCTTTCAATCGTCCGTCGTGCACGCGGCGCTCGAGGGCCTCGAATGCCGCACGGGCACGTCCCATGGCCCGCAGCCTCTGCCCGCGCTCGTAGGCGAGCCTTTCGTCGCTGTGAACGACGAAGATGCGCACCCCAGACTGCTCGGAGCGGACTTCTTGCACACGAGTCTTAGGTGGCTCGGCTTTTTCGCTCACCGTGATGCCACCAGGGCAGTCGATCCACTCTCCGCTGGCGCGCTCGATGTAACGATAGACCTCCTCGCGCCGTCGTCTTTGCAGCCCGACGAGATAGCCCTGCTTGCGCGAGCGCACCACTGCCAGGCTGTCGCTCGTTACCATCCCTCGGTCGCCGACAAAAACCACGCGGTGCAAACCGAATCGTTCGTTGAGATCGTTGAGCACCTGCGGCACCGTTTTCGCGTCACGCCAGTTGCCGGCGAAAACATGGTGGGCGATCGGCCAACCGTCCACCATCACCAGACCGATAAGCACTTGCCGGTTACGCGGTCTGCGGTCGCGACTGTAGCCGTGGGCGCCGAGCCCCGGAGGGCCTTGACCTTCGAAGTACGTCGACGTCAGGTCGTAAAACACCATGTCAACCTCAAGCGAAAACAGATCCCGCAAGCGCAAAAACAGCTCCTTCTCGATCTGTTCTTTGCGGGCATGCAGCTGGTCGAGCGTTCGGTACCATTGCTTGAGTTGGCGAAACTCCACGCGAACCCGCGGGGAGCGACTCGCTCGCCGTTCCCCATCATCGCGCCACTGCGGCACCCACCGCCGCCCCTGCCGGTCGCAGACGAAGTCGGTCTTGAGCCAGCGCGCCAGACCGTGCTCGCTTGACGGAGCACATAGCCGGTTGGCGACCAGCACCAAAGCTCGCTCGCTTAGCGCCACTCCGTCCCGCTTGCCGCGGCCCCCGAGCCGGTCGAGAATCTGCTCCAGCCCGAACTCGCGCCACAGCGTCGCCGTCACCAGCATCGGACCCCAATCCCACGCGTCTGCCCCCGCGACCTGCTCGGCTGCTCGCTCGGTGTCGGCCGGTTCACCGGCCCCAAGCAACCGATTGAGGGAGTCGAGATTGGCAACTAGAAGTTCCTTGCGCCCCAAGTTGCACACTACGCGTTGCTTCGGCTTGCCGTGCTCCCGATACGACTCGACCAGGCGGACATACTCATGTTGAACCCCTTTGCCGCCTGCGGCCCGAACGATGCGGAAGAACATAACCTGTCCTCACGCATACTACATGTCATTGTCCACGATTACAACGTATTAATGGCGCTCAAAGCACAATCTCTGTCTCTACGTTTTGGGCGAAATTCAACCCCCGTTCCTTTGAATTCAGTCACTTACGAGCGTTAGGGTGCTCATAAAGGGTAAACATGGGCTAGAAGAGCTCGATAACGAAACAACGCTCTGCTTGAAGGTCGACGAGATCAAGAAGAGGCTGGCACGAGCCAAGTTCGAGATGCTCGCGTAAGGCGAGCCGGACAAAGAAGAGCCTATCGTAGAGGCGCCGAGACCCAAAAACCTAGAGTCGGAAGAAAAGCGGCTTCTACGGGAAATGAAGCTTCGGAAACTAGTGGACGACCAGGAAGGTGTGATCTCGTTTCTCTACGAGCTCGTCCGGCTCGAGCCGGAAAAAGCCAATTACGAGGTCATGCTCGCGCAAGCACTTGCCGGGCATCACGTGATGAGAAAAAAAGCCGAGCGCCATTTCCGACGCGCACTCTCGCTCGATTCGCAAAACGCGAAAGTTCACTACCTCTTCGGACGGTACTACCAATCCTTCGACATGAGAAACCGCGCGCTCGCCGAGTTCAAATCGGCGCTCCGCATCCACCCAAACTTCGCGGAAGCACGCCGCGCGCTCGTCGAGCTGAAAAGCGCGGAGGTCTCGCTCCAGGATCGGCTGATAGGCTTCTTCTCCTGAACTAGTGCTCGAACCCGCTAATCTTGTCGGTGAAGTCCTAGGCCATTTTTGGTGCTGACAAGGCGAGCCGATGACGTCATATCTAGATATGTCGACCGCCTTCCGCAGCGAGCCTGTCGAGCGGAGGGCTAGGCCGAAGGCCGAACTGCAATAATGCCGCAACGCAGTCAGCGCCGAAAAGGGCCAGGAATTCACGGCAGGATTAGCGGGTTCGGGCACTAGGCTTTCTTCAGACGCGCCACGGCGGCGAGAAGCACCACCGCGCCCACGGTCGCCGTCACGAGCGAGCCGATCTTGCCGCTCGCGGACAAACCCAGCAGGCCGAATAGTAGGCCGCCGAGGACCGCTCCGATCACGCCGACGATGATGTTCCCCACGAGGCCGAAGCCCTTGCCCTTCATAATTTGACCGGCGAGCCAGCCCGCGACCAATCCGATAGCCAAGAAACTGATGAGTCCCACGTGACACCTCCGGGTGTACTAATATCAGACTGCATGGTCTGGGTGAAGCGTTTTGCCGCGCTCAGCTTTGTCGTCGTCCTGCTTGGAGCTTTTTGGGCGCGCCACGCGCTTCGTTCTAGCCTCGCGCAACTCGACGGCAAGGCCATCTTGCCTGGCCTCTCGGAGCCGGTCACCGTCGAGCGCGACGCTCTCGGTGTCGCGACCATCCAGGGCCAGAGCCGCTCGGACGTCGCGCGAGCCCTGGGCTTCGTGCATGCGCAAGAGCGCTTTTTCCAGATGGATCTCTTGAGACGTCAGGCAGCCGGCGAGCTCGCGGCGCTTTTTGGTGAAGCTGCGCTGCCGCTCGATCGGCGCCGCCGTCTCCATCAGATGCGCGTGCGCGCGGAGAAGAGCGTCTCGCTGTCACGCGAGGACGACGATGGGATCTTGACCGCTTATACGCAAGGTGTGAACGCAGGTCTCACCGCCCTCGAGGCGCCGCCTTTCGAATATCTCTTGCTGCGACAAGAACCCGAGCCGTGGCGTGTCGAAGACTCCGTGCTCGTGGTCGCAGCGATGTTCTTCGTTTTGAACGACTCCCAAGGCAGACACGAAGCTGCACGAGGCTTGATTCACGACGTCCTCCCACCGGAGCTCGCGGAGTTTCTCTCTCCCCGCGGTACGGATTGGGATGCGCCCGTCGTCGGGGACGTGATCCCGACCCCACCAATCCCGTCTCCGGGCGCTTGGGCGCCCCAAAGCGCGCGGCGCGCGCGGGGAGGCTGCGCTCAATGCCGCGAAGAGCTTTGGCGTGACGATGTCGGGAGCAACAACTGGGTCCTCGCGGGCGGGCGCACGGCCAGCGGCCGCGGTCTTCTGGCGAGCGATATGCACCTCGCGCATTCGGTACCGAATATCTGGTTCCGCACGGTGTTGAGCTGGGGCGGCCACCGTGTCGTCGGCGTCACGCTTCCGGGAACACCGTACATGGTGGCCGGCAGCAACACGCACATTGCCTGGGGATTCACGAACACCAACGGCGATTGGAGCGATCTCGTAGAGCTCAAGGTCGATCCCGAAGATCCCACACGTTACCGAACGCCGGACGGATGGAAGCCGTTCGAGATCCACGAGGAGCGTATCGAGGTGAGCGGCGCGGAGGCGGAGATGCTCAAGATTCGCGAGACGATCTGGGGACCCGTCGTGGATGAAGATCATCGCGGCCGCCCGCGCGCCATTCGCTGGATTGCTCATGAAGCGGACGCGGTCACTACGGGCGTCGGCGCCCTCGAGACGGCCACGACGCTCGACGACGCACTCGCCATCGCTCAGCAAAGCGGCATGCCGCCCCAAAACTTCGTCTTTACCGATGCGTCGGGAGCGATTGCATGGACGGTCGCCGGCCGTATCCCGGCACGCTTCGGCTTCGATGGACGACTACCTTCGTCCTGGGCCGATGGCACCCGCGGGTGGGACGGATGGCTCGCGCCGGAAGACTACCCCGTGATCCGCGATCCCGAATCGGGAGCGATTTGGACGGCCAATGCCCGCGTGGTCGATGGTGAGATGCTCGCGAAGATTGGCGACGGCGGTTATGCATTCGGTGCCCGCGCCCGTCAAATTCGCGACGCTTTGGCCGCGATCGACGACGCCACCGAGCAGGACATGCTCAACGTTCAGCTGGATGACCGCGCTCTCTTCATGGACGTTTGGCGGAAATATTTCGCCCTGTGGGTTCCGGCACACGTGCGCGAGGCCATCGAGAACGGCTGGACGGGCCATGCCTCCGTCGATGCGTCAGGCTATCGCATCGTGCGAGAGCTGAGGCTCGCGATCTTCGAGGAGGTCTTCTCGACGCTCACCGCGGAAGCGAGCGAGGCGGACGAGCGTTTCAGCGTCTGGTCATTACGGCAGTGGGATGGTCCGCTCTTTGAACTGGTCTCGGAAAAACCCAAGCACCTTGTGCCCCACGAATACGCGAGCTGGGACGCATGGATGATGGACATCGTGGAGCGCACGGTCATCGCGTGGGAAGAGCCTCTCGCCTCGCGGCGCTGGGGCAACATCAACCAGACCGCCGTGAAACACCCGCTCAGCCGCGCCGTTCCGTTCTTGTCGCGCTGGCTCGACATGCCGTCTCGCCCGATTCCCGGCGACAGCAACATGCCGCGCGCGCAAGGGGCGGCCCGCGGCGTCTCCGAGCGGCTCGTTGTCTCGCCTGGCCAAGAGGAGAAGGGCTTGTTTCACATGCCCGGCGGCCAGAGCGGGCATCCCCTGTCACCGTTTTACGGCGCGGGCCACGAGGACTGGGAGCAAGGCCTCCCGACACCGCTACTTCCCGGAGCGGCCTTGTATTCGTTGACGCTGAAGGTCCGCTAAAGCAGTTAGGCGGTGCCGAGTTTCTTGCGGCCCTGGTGGTGGCGGCGCTTGAGCTCACCGTTCCACGGCGCGATCGCGAGGGTCACGTCGCCTTGGCTTTGTGCCTGGCACGCGAGCCGGATGGTGGGTTGCTCGTCGTCCGGATCGTTCGTGGTGTCGTAGCCGAAGTAGCGCAGACGCTCACGCTCGAAATCCGAGATGGCGGAAAGATTCTCGCGACCTTCGAGGACGCCGATCCAGCAATAACCGCACGAGCCCACACGGCACTCGACGGGCACAGGGCCATCGATCCGGCGATAGTCCAGCGTGCGGTAATCTCCTTCGGCTCGAGCGCCCGCCATCGCGATGTCCTGGCCGTTGATGGCGCGAAAGCTCCCGTCGCGCGTGCGCTCGTTCCAGCGAACTTCGAACTTTCGATTGACGCCTTTCAAGAAAGTGAGAACGCCGTCGCGGCTTTCTCGCTTGCGTTTCGTGACGACCCTGTCGGGATTGTTCGGGAGGAGCTCACCTTCAGCCGGCGAGTCCACCATCTTCTCGAAAACTTCGTGCCCCACTTGTCGGAAGACCATGAGTCCAATCGCGCTGATACCGAGCACGATGCTGATCGCGACTTTGTCGGTCTCCGATACGCGCAAAGCCACGCCGCGGATGGTCGCCGCAAGCGTGTCGCTCTCACTTTGCGTCAAGATGGCGTTCTTCACGGCTACCCAATGACGCGCCCCATAGAGAAACGCCACCGAAGCGTCCATTTGTTTTTCGAGCTTCCACTCGCCCTCGAGGTCCATGATGCGGGCCATCTCTTCAGCGCCTTCGGCCGCGCGAAGAGCCTCCGAGAGCTCCAGCGGCCAGAAAGAAAACCAAATGCCGGTGGCCTCTCGATCCACCGGATGAATGTCTTCGCGAATCGCGTCCAGCGCTTCAAGCCACGCCTTTTGCGGCTTCTGCTCGAGGAATCCGAGCAATTGATTCTTTTCCATGACCGTCATGATGTTCCTCTCGGAGAAAACATCCTAGCACGGCTTTTGCGGCACAGAAGGCGCTCGTGCTACCGTGCACGGCATGGCCTTTCAAAGTTTTCTCAAGATTCTCGCCCACCCGGTATTCACGGGCCTGAACTTCCACATGCCGATGGTCGTGGACTTGTCCCATCCGCTGGTCATGCTCAAGGGCGAGAACGGCTCCGGAAAGTCGACGCTCCTGCACTCGCTCCATTACGCCATGAAGGGTGAGCAAGTCGACGGCTACATCTACCGGACGGACGGCGTGAACGTCGATTCCGAAAAGGTTTATCTCTTCGACGCTGAGCAGCACAATCCACGAAACCAGCTCCACCTGTTCGAGGACCAACCGGAGATGAAAGAGTTCCTCCAGATGGCGAGCCACGGCCAAGTGATGCTCTCCATGTTCAAAGACAGTTTTCCCAAGCTTCCCGACGGAACGATGCTGCTCCTCGACGAGCCGGAAATGGCGCTCAGCCAGTCCAATCAGAGGCGCATCCTGAAGATGCTGATGGAGCTCGTGGACAAGAAGGGCTTCCGCATCGTTACTGCAACCCATTCTCCGGTGCTCCTCGAGGCTAAAGAGACGTACGTCATAGACTTAGACCAGCACGTCAACAAGAACGTCATTCCGGAGGACATGGGCGTCGAGGGCCAGAGCACCCTCCATTAGGAGACGAGTTAAGGCAAAAAAGGGGTCCATTCAGGGCTTGGAACAGACCAACCAGCCCAAGAATTGGCTAATTCGTTGATAAGTGTTGGCTTAGGTTAGAATCCCGCCCTATTCTCTACTCTGGAATCCATCCCTGGAGTCCGTGTACTCATCGATTCTGGAGAGCACAATGCATCTTCCCATCAAGTACCTCGAAAAAGCCGTCTCTGTGGCAGCGAATGGCGCGTGGCACATTTTCGAGCGCCTCAACCGTATCAGCCCGAACCCGACGTTCACGCCGGACTGGTCCGACAAGCCACTTCTCAAGTCCTGGCAGAAAACCAAGCCGACTCTGGGATGGCCGCGCACGACGGACTCGCTGTGCCCGAAATGTATTCCCGAGGCGCGGGAGAAGATCTTGAATGGTGACGGAGACGTCAAGACCCTCGTGAACGAGAAAGTCGGCGAGATCAAAGCCCAGATCGTGGAACGCGACGGCGAGATCTGGATGATCAAAGACTGCCCCATCCACGGACATTTCGAAGACCTCATGGCGGTCGATCTCGAATTCTTCAAACATCTCGAGGATGTTTTCCCCGGACGCGACATTCGCGCCCATAACGACGAGAAGCTCCACAACCACGGCAGCAGCACCATCAAGCACGGCCGCGGCTCGGTTCTGACGCTCGACCTCACGAACCGCTGCAACATGATGTGCGATCCGTGCTTCATGGACGCGAATCAGGTCGGCTTCGTCCACGAGCTCTCTTGGGACGACATCAAGCTCATGCTCGACAACGCCGTGACCATCAAGCCGAAGCGGCAGATGTCGGTGCAGTTCTCTGGCGGCGAGCCTACCCTCTCGCCTTACTTCCTCGACGCGGTACGCTACGCGCGCAAGGTCGGCTATATCAGCACCCAGGCGGCGACCAACGGCATCGAGTTCGCGAAGAGCCCAGCCTTCGCGCGCGAAGCGGCGGCAGCCGGGTTGCGATACGCCTATCTTCAGTTCGACGGTATCGGCAATGCCGCCAACTCGCACCGCCACGTCGGAAATCTCTTTGACGTCAAGATCCAGGCGGTCGAGAACCTGTACGAAAACGGCGTCGACATCGTGCCGGTCACGACGCTCATCAACGGCGTCAATAACGAGCAAGTCGGCTCGCTCATCCGCTTCGCGCTCGACAACCCGAAGAAAATTCCGTTCCTTGCGTTCCAGCCTGTGTCTTTCACAGGACGCGACGAAGCGGTAACGAACAGCCGCCGTTTCGCGCAGCGCTATACCCTCTCCCATCTCGCGCATGACGTGAAGGCCCAGACGGGCCTCGGCGAGCCGGCGCGCGACTGGTATCCGATCTCTTTTCTCGGAACGTTCTCGGACTGGGCCGATTTAGTTCACGGACCGGGCCGCGATTGGGGTCAGTTCAGCTGCGGCTGCCATCCGAATTGCGGTGTCGGCATGGCGGTGATGATCGACAAGGAGACCAAAGAAGCGGTGCCGGTCACGTCGTTCTTGAACGGCGACCGACTCGCGGAAGACATCAAGAAGATCAACGACGCGGCGCGAGGACACTTTCTCTCTTCGTTGGGTTTGGCCCTCACTGTGATTCGGAACTACAACTCGTTCAAGGCGCCGACGCACTTCACGCTCAAGTCGATGCTCGAGAAGTTCGACAAGACCTACGGCATCACCGGTCGGGACTACGGAAAGGTCACGCCGGATAGAACCTTCGCGGATATCGAGAAGCGGCGTCAGGATCGCTGGAACTTCCTGTTCATCGCGGGCATGTGGTTTCAGGATCTCTTCAACTACGACTTCCGACGTACCGAGCAGTGCATCATTCCCTACGCTACCCAGGAAGGTGAGATTTCCTTCTGCGCCTACAACACGGGTATCGGTTGGCGTCAGATCGTCGAGAAGATGCACATGAACGCCACGATCAACAAGTGGTATGAAGAGCGCGGCCGTCATCTCATCTATGCCGGCAACAGAGAAGTGGACTTGCCGACCGTCGACCACGGGCTCTTGCTCCGTCAGGATGATGTTGACAAGGGCATCCAGACGGATCTAGACGAGAAGGGCATCGCCAAAACGGCGGGCGACGAGAAGCGCGCCGCCCGCGACAGGAATCTCGTGCGCACCGCCGAGGACAAACGCATGGAGCAGCTGTACCGCGAGCAGGTCTTGAACGACAAGCCCGCGGCAGAGCCGAAGGTGCCGGTCGTGCAGATAGACGTTTAGTCTGGAAAAAAGGCCCGTCCGCTGTCGCGGGCGGGCCTTTTTTTATTGCCTCTCCTGCCATTTCAGTGGATCCTCTCAAGGGTGAGATCGCCACAGTTTAGGTAGACGAGACTGATGAGAGCTTCGGCAGAGTGGAGTCCAAAGCTGCGGTGGCTCAGCAGCCGGATTTTGTTGTTCATTCCTTCGAGTCGGCCGTTGCTGAGTCTCCACGTGACCCACGCGATGACGCCATCGAAGTGGCTGCGGATCATCTTCGCCGCGCGTTTGACGGGCTCTATCCTCGAGCTCATAGCGCGCCGCAGCCATCCTCGGAGAAACTTCTTGGCCCATGTCTCGGTTTTGTAGGTGTAGAGGTCCATGAAGTCGTCGCGCAGAAGCATGGCGCGGTAGAGGCGACGATTAGCTCGCACCTGCTCGCGGAGCACCCGTTTGTCTTTCGCGCTGCGGTTGTGTTTGGCCTTGAGAAGGGGAAACTTGGACTGAGTTCTCTTCGAAGCCTGGAAGGGCGTTTTCCATAGCCTCCACTAATCGAGCCCCCCTTCCTTATTCCATATGAATTAATCTTTCTTGTATATATATCAGGAGGGGCCTGTGGGCGCTCGTGGGAAACGCGAAGCGTTTTCCAAGCGATTGTGGAAAACGCCGCTCCACGTTTGTACGTGCTCACAACCTTTCCCTAAACGCCTCTCTCCCCCGGAGTTTCCGGCGTTTTCCACAATCGCGGCAGCGTCCATAGGCCATGCCCTCCAACACAAATCAGATCCCCCGAAACGACAGGAGAACCTTTTTATTGGCGCTGCCGGCTATCTGCTCTCGGCTACCTCATTCAGTAAGGAAGTCCGCAGTTTTCGGGCTAGCTCATCCTCTAGGCGGATGGTCACGGTCTCGTCGTTAGGCGTTGTTGCCACAACCGGATTTCTTGGCGTTGTCTTCCTAGGCCTTCGATTCCCGATTCGACGACGTCGCCGGGGCGCAGGTAGCGCGCGGGTTTGCGGGCCATGCCGACGCCCGACGGTGTGCCGGTGCTGATCACGTCGCCTGGCAGGAGCGTCATGAAGTGGCTCACGTAGCTCACGATTCTCGCGATGCCGAAGATCATGTTAGCGGTAGAGCTTTTCTGCATGGTCTTGCCGTTGACGGCGAGCCATAGCTTCAGGTCGTGCGCGTTCGGAATCTCATCGGGTGTCACAAAGTAGGGACCCATCGGAGCGAAGCCGTCGGCGCTTTTTCCTTTGCTCCATTGTCCGCCGCGCTCTAGCTGATAGGAGCGTTCCGAGAAGTCGTTCATCACCAGATAACCCGCCACATAGTCCATCGCGCGGCCTTCGGCCACCTGGCTCGTCCGCCTTCCCATCACGACGCCAAGCTCGATCTCCCAGTCGACTTTGCTCGCGTTGCGCGGCATCACGAGATCGTCGTAGGGACCGGCGGTTGCCGAGGAGGCTTTCATGAAGAGCACCGGCTCGTCGGGAAGGGGCATCCCCGTCTCTCGAGCATGATCGCGGTAATTGAGCCCGATGCAGACGATCTTGCTAGGTCGCGCGATCGGCGGCCCCAATCGCGCGGGAGCACGAAGCTTGGGCTGAGAGGGCGCGAAGGTCACCGCCCAGCGACGCAATCGTCTCATACCGTCATCGGCGAAAAACTTCTCGTCATAGTCTTCACCGAAAATCGAAGCATCGATCAAAGCTCCACCCGGAAGAATCATTCCCGCACGCTCTTGTCCGACTTCACCAAAACGAATGAGTTTCATGAGAACGATGATACTCCCAAGAAAGAGCGCGCGATAACGTCGAACGACCCGATCGTCGCCCGGCTCAATCTGGCACTTGACGAAACATGCAAGAATATGCTATGTCCACGACCTCTGCGGTTAAGGTTTGCTCGAACACTTCCTGAAGTTCTCTATTTCACGGGCGCGCGACCGGCGAGCCATTCGACGGCTCGCTCGCCGCAAGCGACGCCTCGCGCCGCGGCTTTTCCGAACGCCGTCCCGTGGAGCGCGTTACCCGCGAGAAAGAGACCGGGAACGCGCGCGAGTGCCTCGTCGACAAGCTTCACGCGCGCCCCATGCCCGAGCTCGTATTGCGGAATTGCTTGGCGCCAAAGACGTGCTCGCAGAAAACGCGGCGCGGCGGAGAGCGCGAAGAGACGTCGCATCTCACCTTCCGCGATGGCTGCCGCAGCATCCTCTTCGAGGGCCGCGATCTCGGGATCGAACGTGCCGCCGAGAAGCACTCGTACCAGCAGTCCATCCTCCGCATTGCGCCCGGGGAACAAGTGACCGTCCCACGTGACGCCCAAGGAGCGGAAGCCAGCGCCTCTCGGGATGAGCGCTCCAAAGCCGCGAGGGATATGTTTCTTTGCTTGGGCACCATAGCCGAGCGCCACGACGTAAACGGGCGGATAGCTGAGCTCCGCGAGCGCGCGCGACACGTCGGGAGCCGCGTCCGCGAGCATCGAAGCCGCGCTAAAGCCTTCGCTCGCGACGATTACCCCATCGGTGGGGATGGACGATCCACCCTCGAGCACGACATTGAAACCCTCCTTGCGCCGCTTTATCGTCTGGACGCCGCACGCGGTTCGTGTCTCGAAGCTCCCACGCTCCGACAAGCGGCGCGGCAGCGTTTCGAGTCCGTCACGAAACGAGCACAAGTTCGACTGCCGGGGCGGGAGCGTCCCGCGCCGTCGAGCACGAGAGCGCGCGATCTGTGCCCTGATGAGCGAACCGTGATCGCGCTCGAGCTCGGCCATGATGGGAAAGGCGGAAGGAAGCGAAAGCCTCTTCGCGTCGCCGGCGAAAATACCGAGCACCATTGGATGGATCAATCGATCAGCGACGTCCGCGCCGAGGCGGCGCGCCGCGAAATCCCAAACGCTTTCGTCGAGGCCGTCACGCTTCGCACGCACGAAGGGCTCGCAAGCGGCGCGGAGAAGAGCTCTAGGGCTCAAGAGCCCGGAGGCCAAAAATCGGACGGGGTGCGAGGCCACTTCTTTCACGCGGCCATCGAGGAACACGAAGCGATGCGATCCCGCGTCACTCGCCGTAACGAGCTCCTCTTCGAGACCCGCGCCGTGGACGAGCTCGTCCACGATCGGCTCGTTGTTGAGATATCCCAGCGGCCCGGTCTCGAACAACCATCCGTCTTCTCGGATCGTCGAAGCCTTGCCACCGAGAACGCTTTCTTTCTCGAGGAGGAGCGTTTCGACGTCGAACTCCCGCTTTACTGCTTCTTTCGCCGCCGTCCACGCCGCGGCCGTGCCGGAAATGCCGCCCCCGACGACGACGAGGCGCGTTCTAGACTGAAGTTCCTGCCTACGGAACTTCAGTCTAGACCGTACGGCTGAAGACGGGCTTTCCACTATGCTGATGCTTCTCTCGCATGTATAAGTCGAAGCACATGGCAAGGTTGCGCACAAAGAGCTCGCCCGTCGGCGTCGCCCGTACCACGCCCGGCTCGACTTCGACGAGCCCTTCATCCTGATAAACGTTCAAAAGCTCCAGGTCGGGCGCAAAATAGCTCGCAAAATCGATCGACCACAAGGCTTCGACCGCGGGGATGTCGACGACGAAATTGCACATCAAACGATGGATGACGTCGCAGCGGATCTCGTCATCGCGGCTACGCACGAACCCACGGGCGACCGGCAAGCGACCCTCTTCCACGAGCTTCCCATAACGGCTGAGCTTTTTCTCGTTTTGGATGAGCGCGCCGCGGACGTCTCCAATGGCGGAGACGCCGAAGCCTAAAACGTCGTCTCCTGGAATCACCGCATAACCTTGAAAGTTCCGGCGAAGACGACCTTCGGCTTTCGCGATGGCGAGCTCGTCATCCGGTTTGGCGAAGTGGTCCATCCCGATCGTCTTGTATCCCGCGCCGAGAAGCTTCTCGCGCACGATCGCGAAGAGCTCGACTTTGACCTCGCGCGACGGGAGCTCCGTCTCATCGAGCTTTTTCTGATGGCCTTGCATCCACGGGACGTAAGCGAAGGAGTAGCACGCGACCCGGTCGGGCGCTATCTGAAGCACCCGATCGACGGTCGCCTCGAAAGTCTCGGGCGTCTGGAGAGGGAGACCATAAATGAGGTCCGTGTTGATACCACGATAACCGCGGCGCCGCCCGTGCTCCACGAGGGCCTGTGTCTTCTCGGCCGTCTGAATGCGACGCACACGCTCCTGGACTTCGGGCGTGAAGTCCTGGACGCCCATCGACATCCGGTTGAAGCCGAGCTCGGCGAGCGCGTCGAGATGCTCGAAGCGGGTGACACGGGGGTCAACCTCGACAGCCATCTCGGCGCTTTCGATAGGCTCGTACTCGGAGAGGATGGCTTTCACGAGTGTTTTCAGCTCTTCGGGGCTGTAGTAAGTGGGCGTCCCTCCTCCGAGATGAAGCTGGGCAAACTTCCGCCGTTTCGGCATGCGCTGGGCGAGGAGCTCGATCTCGCGGCGCATCAGCTCGAGATAGGGCGCGGCGCGCTCGTGATCCGGGCTGATGATGACGTGACAGCCGCAAAACAAACACTGCTCGTCACAAAACGGAAGATGCCCGTAAAGCGACAAAGGCGCGTCCGGACCGAGACTGTCGGCCTCGGCCAAGCGTTGTTCGTAGACATCTTGGCCCACTTCATCCGAGAACTCGACGGCGGTGGGGTAGCTCGTATAGCGAGGCCCCGGCCGGTCGTATTTCGCGACGAGCTCTTGGACGGTGTCGCGGTCGAGAGGTCGATGTTCCATGTCAGTCTGAAACGAGATCGGCGAGGGCCTCGACGAAAGCGGGATGGTTCTCCACGCAAGGGACGAGCACGAAACTCTCGCCACCTGCCTCCTCGAAAACCTTCTTTCCTCGAATACCGATCTCCTCTAATGTCTCGAGTCCATCGGTGACGAACCCTGGTGTTATCACCGCAAGACTCTTTACACCGTTTTGTGGGAGCGCTGCGAGCACGGCCGCGGTGTTCGGACCGACCCATGGCTCGGGTCCAAAGCGTGACTGATAGCTGAGCGTCGCTCGACCGCCGTCCCAGCCGAGGCGCGACAAAAGAGCTCGATGCGTCGTCTCACAGTCACGGCTATAGCGCCTCCCTTCCTTCCGATCATAGCGCAGAGGGATGCCGTGAAACGACACCACCAGATGCTCGGGAGCGCTCGCAGACGCCGCGCGGAGGAAACCGTCCGCCAACGCTTCGATATAGCCGGGATCATCCGGGGCGATCTGCCGTATCGGGTCGGTCACGCCAGCGTCGCGGACGAGCGCTTCGATGGTTCCGGTGGTCGCGCCCGTTCTCTGCGGGAAGAGCGGGACGATACGAAGCTCGCCGGAAAATGCGAGCGCCTCACGAAGCGACGGACTTCCGTAGCGGTACACGAAACGCACCTCGCTTTCGAGCTTCTCCGCGAGCCCGTCACAAATTCGCCTGGTGCCGGTCTTGAGGGGCGAGCCCTCGTCAGTCCAGATCGCCCGATATTGCTCGGCCACGCGCGCGGGACGCGTGCGCAATATCTTGGCGAGAATCGGCCGCCACAGCCACCGCGGATAGTCGACCACCATCGGATCCGAGAGGAACTCCTCGAGAAAAGCGCGCACAGCCTCCTCGGTCGGCGCCGCCGTCGTACCCAAATTGACGAGAAGAACCCGATCGGCGCTCACTCGAGGTAGCTTTCAGGAAGCGACCACGTAAGGAATGGTTTGAGGACCGCGAGGCAGTACACATAAGGTTCCCTCTTCTCCCGCTTCCGCGAGCGCCGAACGCGTGGCGGCGGCGACGTCGTCCATCGGTTCGAAATGCGCCGCCCGCAGCGACTCCGGAGGCAGAAAGCTCGTCTTGATGCGAACACGAGCGCGCTTTTGGATCATCGACTGGACCTGGATTTGCCATTGGTCGGGCGCGGCGAAGCCCGGTTCATGCACCATCTCGAGAAGGTCTTCGGGCGAAGAGCGCCGGCGCAACAGCTCGGCATAGGGGCCGTGCTCCGGGAGACCATCGCGGCATTCGGAAGCGCAGAGAATGACGCCTCCGTCTTTGACGACTTTCGCGGCCGCCGACAGCCCCTTGATCGTCTGATAGAGATTCTGATCGAGAGGAAACCCCGAATTGGTCGTGACAACGACGTCGAAGGGGGCCTTCACTTCGCGCATCGCTTCGCGCTTGGATGCGGTGCAGGCCTCGCGATGCTCGGCGAAGAGCTCCCCGGCAAAGACAGCCGTGATCTGCTTATCACCGTTCAGCGTCACATCGAACCCGAAATGGACGCCGGTCATCCGGGCGATGTCGCGCACATCGTCGTGGATGGGGTTGCCCTCCGTCACACCCCATGTCGCCAGGGGGTGACCCACGTGATGCGCGTCGTGAAGCACCATCGTGGTCTCGAGCCCCGCGAGCCCAGGCGCAACCATCTTGGGCCCGCCGCTGAAGCCGGCGAAAAAATGAGGCTCGACGAAACCCGTCGTGATGCGGAGATCCGCGTCGAGCCATTCACGGTTGAGCCAAACGGGGACACCTCGAGAGCTCGTCCCGGAATAAGCGAGCATCGCGGGGTCACGTGCGTCGTGGTTGACGATGCGGTATCGATCGATGACCTCGTCCCCGAGCATCGCACGGAGCTCGTCATGCGAGTTGGCGCGATGAGTCCCGGTCGCGATAAGGATCACCACATCCTCAGGCCGCATCTCAGGCATCGCTTCGAAGAGCGCTCGCAGCATCGGCTCGCGGGGTTGGGGCCTCGTGCCATCGCATACGGAAATCGCGACGCGGCGGCCGGGCTTCACGACCGTGTCGAGCGTCGCCGCACCAATGGGATTTTCGAGAGCGCGCCGGAGCGTCGCGGCCGGGTCGGACGCGCCGGGCGGGTAGTTCGGCTCGATGACGGTTGTCCGCCCATCGGGCAGATCCACCTTGAGCCCCTCCGTTCCGTAATCGAGCACGACCTTCATAGGTTACGCCCGATCGTACTGGGATCGCGCCGAGCGATCAATCGCGGTCCCACAGGCCGGGCTAGAGCTCGACGAGCGTGCCCAACCCTTTCTTTCTCGCTAGAACGAGCACTCGGGCGGCGACCGAGACGTCCTGAACAGCGTTGCCGACGGATTTGAAGAGCGTGATTTGCTCGTCGCTTGTCCGCCCTTCTCGCGTCCCCTCGACGATCTCACCGAGCTCGGCATGAACGCTGTCCTCCGAGATGCGTCCTTCTTCTTTGGGGATGATGAGATCGCCCGACTCCGCCCAGACGGCCTCCCTCGAATCCACGACGAGAAGCGCACTCCCGACCGTCTCCGCTGGAAGCTCCTGCATTTGAGGCGTGAACGAGCCAATCGCGTTCACGTGGGCGCCGGGCTTCAAATCGCCATGCGCGAAAACGGGCGTTTTCGACGTCGTCGCTGTACACACGACATCGGCATCGCGCAACGCTTTGGCCGCAGAGTCCATCACTTCGATATTCGCGGGGACGGGTGCTCCAAAGCTCGCCATCTCGTCGCGAAAGGACAGAGCGGAGGCCTCGAAGCGGTCGTACACGAAAACGTGATCGATGGACCGCACCGCGCAGCAGGCCCGAAGCTGTGTCCTTCCCTGCACTCCCGTCCCGAGCACGGCCACCGACGTCGCATCCTTCCGTGCCAGAAGATCGGTGGCGGCTCCCGAACCCGCGCCCGTGCGGAGCGCGGTGAGATAGGTCCCGTCGAGAATCGCCGTGGGAAGGCCGGTCTCGGCGTCGACGAGCGTGACCATTGCGTTGATGGTCGGGAGCCCCCGCTCGATATTGCCCGAGAAGACCGAGACCATCTTCATGCCGAGCTTATCCGTCTGCTCCAGATAGGCAGGCATGAAGAGCGTCACGCCGTCATGAAGTGGGATTCCGAGCTGCGTTCGAATGGGGACGCGGGCGCGTCCTTTAGAGAGTTGCGCGAAGGCGGCTTTGACCGTTTCGATGGCCTGATCCATCGAAATCGCTTCGCGGACTTCGTCTTTGGAAATGACGTGAAGCTTCATGCCGCAGCATCCTAAAGCGTTGGGCCCGCTCGAGCAAGTTGTGATAGAAAAGGCCGCGAATGAAACTAGAAGGTGTGTACACCGTTTTACCGACGCCTCTCGACGAGGACGGCCAATTCGATTCCGAGAGTCTCGGCCGTGCCATCGATCTCTTCATCGAGGACGGCGTCTCGGGGTTCACCGCGCTCGTCGTCACGAGCGAGGTGGCGCGCATCTCGGACCGCGAGCGTCAGACGATCCTCGAAGCCTCGATGGAGCACGTGAAGGGACGCGTTCCGGTCATCGTCGGCGCTACCGGTCCTGGCCTCGATACGTGCCTCGATTATTGCCGCGCCGCAGAAGAAGCTGGCGCCGCGGGCGTCATGGTCAGCCCGCCGCGGATGGAGAAGCTCAACTCCAACTACATCCGTCGCCACTTCAGCGCCATCGCCGAAAAGTTCGACGGCGCGATCGTCATCCAGGACTTCCCGCCAATCTCCGGATATCACATGGAGGCCTCGCTCCTCGTGGAAATTTGCCGTGAGATTCCGTCGGCACGAACGATCAAGCTCGAAGACGCGCCGACGCCTTACAAGACGGCGCGAATCCGCGAGCTCGAGGACGGAATCGGGATCGATATCGACATCTTCGGTGGTCTCGGGGGCGGCTACCTCATCGAAGAGCTCATTGCTGGGGCCAATGGCGCGATGACCGGCTTCGCCTATCCGAAGCTTCTCGTCGAAATCGTCTCCAAGTGGAACGCGGGGAAGAAAGACGAAGCGGCCGATTTCTTCTACCGTCACTGCCCGTTGATGCGCTTCGAGTTCCAGCCTGGAATCGGTATGGCGATCCGCAAAGAGATGCTGAAGCGGCGCGGCGCTTTGCGCCATGCCGGCATCCGCGCACCGGGGGCGCTGCTCGACGATCCGACGCGCGAGGCGCTCGAGCGCGTCCTGAGTGGCTCGGGATGGAATGACGAGGGCCTATCATGAGCGTTGTCGACAAATTGATAGCCGTCTCGCTTCCGATCGTCCCCAAGCCGATCGTGCGCATCTTCGCAGGGCCCTACGTTGCGGGCGAGACTTTGGACGATCAGATCCGCGTTATCGAGCAGCTGAACGGCGAAGGCTTCATGGTCGCTTCGGGCATCCTCGGCGAGTTCGTGACGCGCCGCGAGGAGTCCGAGGAGGCGGTCCGCGATTACAAAAACGCCCTCGACGCAATCCACGCACGGAAGCTCGACAGCAATATCCACATCAAGCCGACGCATCTCGGCCTGAAGCTCGACAAGGAGTTCTGCTACGACAACGTCTGCGCCATCCTCGAGCACGCGAAGAGCAAGGGTAATTTCGTACGCATGGACATGGAGGACTCCCCTACCATCGACGACACGCTCGATCTCTATTTTCGAGTGAAGCAGGACTTCGATAATTTCGGCTGCGTCATCCAAGCACGCATGCGGCGAAGCCTCGAAGACGTGCGCCGTCTCGCAAAAGCGCGCGCTAATGTACGTCTGTGCAAAGGCGTCTATCTCGAGCCTCGCCAGCTCGCTTATACCGACCGCCGTATCATCCAGGACAATTACGCGATGCTCCTCGAGGAGCTCTTGATCGCGGGCTGCTATGTCGGCGTCGCGACCCACGACGAAGTCCTCATCTGGGAGGCCTATCGCATCATCGACAAGCTCGGGCTCGAGAGGCACCAATACGAATTTCAGATGCTCCACGGTGTCGAGCGCGAGCTGCGCCGCATCGTGCGCGACGCGGGACATCGACTGCGGGTCGCGGTACCCTATGGCCCGAGCTGGTATCCCTACTCCATACGCCGGCTTCGCAAAAACCCGGCCATTGCCGGCTATGTGTTGAAAGCGATGTTCAAACGGAACGGCGAATGATGACTAGCCCATCGGGCCCATCAGGTAAAGAGGAGTTCTCCTCACGCTGGGGCATCTTGATGACCGCCATCGGCATGGCTGTGGGCACGGGGAACATTTGGCGTTTTCCGCGGGTGGCGGCCGAAAACGGTGGCGCCGCTTTTCTCATCCCGTGGGTCATCTTTCTCTTCGCCTGGGCGATCCCGCTCCTGCTCGCGGAGTTCGCGCTCGGCAAGACCACGCGGCGCGGCCCAGCGGGCGCCGTGGGAAGCCTCGTCGGCGAAGGCTATAACTGGCTCGGCGTGTTTGTCGGCCTCGTTACCTGCTTCATTACCTTCTACTACTCTGTGGTCACGGGGTGGTGCTTGAAATATTTCTTCGCTTCGTTTGGCACGATGTTCTCCTCGGAGCTGACGGCCGAGAGCTATTGGACCGCTTTTACGACCGACTCGATTCAGCCCGTCGCCTTTCACGCCGCGGCTCTCGTCATCGGCTGCCTCATCATTTATAGAGGCGTTGTGAGGGGCATCGAGCGGACCAACCGCGTCCTCATCCCTCTCTTGTTTCTGCTGCTCATCATTGCCGCGATCCGGGCCATTACGCTGCCGGGTGCTACCAAGGGGCTGTCTTATCTTTTCTCGCCCAACTGGTCGGACCTCGGAAATTACCAAGTCTGGCTCGCGGCGCTCACGCAGGCGGCTTGGAGCACGGGCGCTGGCTGGGGTCTTGTGACGACCTATGGCGTCTATCTCCGAAAGAAAGACACGTTCACGCTCACCGCCTTCACGACCGCGTTGGGCAACAATTCTGCATCGTTGCTCGCCGGCATCGCCGTCATCTGCACCGTCTTTGCCATCCTCCCCGAAGCGCAGGCGCGGACCGCTCTCGGCGCCGGTAACGAAGGCCTAACATTTATCTGGATGCCTCAGCTTTTCGCCGAGATGCCCGGTGGTAGACTGTTCCTCCCCATCTTCTTTCTTGCGCTGAGCTCGGCCGCGATCTCGTCGCTCATCGCGATGCTCGAGATGGCGTCCCGCATGATGATGGATTTGGGGCTGACCCGCGTAAAAGCCGTGCCCGTGGTGGGCGCACTCTCTTTCGTGCTCGGGTTTCCTTCGGCTTGGCACATGGGCTTTTTGAAAAATCAGGACTGGGTCTGGGGCATCGGCCTGATGGTGTCGGGTCTGTTTATCGCGCTCGCCGTCATCAAATACGGTGCGGCGCGGTTTCGCGACGAGTTCATCAACACGAAAGACGAAAAGCACCCCATCGGCATGTGGTTCGTCTGGGTGATCTCGATCCTGGTTCCGCTCGAGTTTCTCGCCATGATCGGGTGGTGGTTCTACCAGTCCGCAACCCAATTCGATCCAGAAGGCTGGTGGAAGCTCCGGAGCGAGATAAGCGTCGGTACGGCGGTGATACAGATTGCGCTCCTCGCGATCGTGCTCTTCCTGACAAACACGTATTGGGTGAAGAGACTCAGGAAAAACTAATGCCGCTCGCCTTGACGGACAGGGACGAAGCGCTCCTCGGGGGCGAGCTCGGCCCTGCGCCCAAGATGGCGATGTCGATCCTGACGCGGATGGCGCGCGTCTACGGCGCCCACGAGATGATCGACATCACGATCTATGTCGGCGATGCCGGGCTCGAGTTCGCCGAGCGCCTCGCACAAGCCGGCGGCAAGGTCGCCGTCCCGTCGACGCTCAACGTGAGCGGCCTCGACGAAGAGCATTGGCGCGAGTGGAGTGTCCCCTCCGATTGGGCCGAGAAAGCCCGTCGCCAAATGATCGCCTATCAAAAGATGGGCACGATCCCAACTTGGACCTGCGCCCCCTACCAGACAGAGCACGCCCCCAAGCTCGGTCAACAAATTGCATGGGGCGAGTCGAACGCGATCGTCTACGCGAACTCGGTCCTCGGCGCCCGAACCGCACGCTATCCCGACTTTCTCGACATCTGCGCCGCCATCACCGCGCGCGTTCCCGCGATGGGCCTGCATCTCGACGAGAACCGCGTGGGACAGATCGTCCTCGATCTCCAGGCGGTCCCGGAATCGATCGCGATGCGCGACGACTTCTACCCCGTTCTCGGATCGCTCATGGGACGTCGCGCCGAAGAGCGGGTTCCAGTGCTCGTGAACGTCGCGGCAAGCCCAACAGGCGATCAGCTGAAAGCGCTCGGCGCGCCGCCTCGGCAGGCGGCATCGGCCTCTATCACTAGGTCGGCGTGACCCCGGAAGCACCCACGCTCGACGAAGCCTCGCGCATCGAGCTCCAGAAGCCCGGTTCGACATCTCGGTGGAAGAGCTTTCTGCCACCCATCGCGTGCTGACGACGACGAGCGCCACGAAGCTCGACCTCGTCGTTCTCGGGAGCCCTCACTTCTCGCTCGAAGAGTTCCGCCAGCTAGCACCCCTTCTCGACGGCAAGACCCGAAGCGCACATGTAGAGTTTCTCGTGACGACGAGCCGCATCATGAGCGAGCTCGCTCGAGCGGCAGGCTGCCTCGAGCCGTTGACACAGTTCGGCGGCAAGTTGACCGTGGATACATGCATCCTCGCGACGCCGATGCTTCCCCGAACGGTCAAAACACTGATGACGAACTCGGGCAAATACGCGTTCTACTCGCCCGGGCTCCTCGACGTCGAAGTGGTCTATGGCAGCCTCGAAGACTGCGTCGACTCGGCGGTCGCAGGGCGCGTCGTGCGCAATCCGTCACCCTGGAATTAATCTGAAGTTCTGCCCAGTAAGCCCTCCCACGCTTCGGTAAAGTACCTTTAGTCTGAAGTTCCTGGCTGAAAAAGCCAAGATCCGGTGTTGATCCAATGAGATAGTTGGAATCAATGGTGCTGGCTTCTGTCTACACGGTGATACCTTTGAGCAGGTTGTTGGGTGACCTCCTTTCCACTGATTGAAAACGTGAACCTATCTTACCTGCGTGTTGTGTAGCAAGGGGCGGCAGGTCGGTGCCGGAGGGAGCGGGCGTAAGGAAAGACGCGAAGCGACCTTCCCGCCCTTGACGGCATCTACGTGATCCGCACCAGTCTTGCTGAGCAGCGGATGAAAACCGACGACACAGTGCGCAGCTACAAGTTGCTGACCCAGGTCGAGAGGGCGTTTCGTTCCTTCAAGAGCATGGACCTAAACTGAAGTTCTGCCCAGTAAGCCCTCCCACGCTTCGGTAAAGTACCTTTAGTCGCATGGAGTTACAGCGCTAGAGGTGTGATTTTTGCCTGCAATTAGTAGCCATGTTTTATTGTATTTGTTGTTGTTATATATGCCTATATAGTGTATATAGTAGCCATGTATATCGATATCGTGCCCAACCGCAACTCCAAACCCGCCGTTTTGCTCCGTGAGTCCTATCGGGATGCCAAGAGCAAGAAACCGCGCAAGCGCACACTTGCCAACCTGTCCAAACTGCCGAGCGAGCAGGTCGATGCCATCCGACGCATACTCAAGGGGCAAAAGCTCGTTTCGCTCGAAGACGCCTTCGAAATCGTCGAGAACGGCTCCCGGCACCATGGCCACGTCGACGCGGTGCTCAGTGCCATGAGACAGCTCGGTTTCGAAAAGCTCGTTGGCTCTCGACACTCACCAGAGCGGGATTTGGTCGTGGCCATGGTAGTCGCCCGGATCCTCGAACCGCAGTCGAAGCTGGCGACTAGCCTGTGGTGGCACACAACCACACTGCCCGAAATCCTGGGGGTGAGCGATGCCCGCGAAGACGATCTCTATGCCGCCATGGACTGGGTTCTCAAACGCCAGGAGGTCATCGAAAAGAAACTCGCGGCGCGCCATCTTCAAAACGACGGCCTCGCGCTCTATGACCTAACCTCAAGCTACTTCGAGGGGGTGAGTTGTCCGCTGGCCAGGCTCGGATACAACCGTGACGGCAAGAAAGGCAAGCTGCAGGTCAACTACGGCCTGCTGACCAACGAACGCGGCATCCCCGTGTCGGTATCGGTCTTTGAGGGCAACACGGGCGATCCCAAAACGCTGTTGCCTCAGGTAGAAAATGCGCAAGAGCGGTTCGGCATCGAGCAGTTTGTGATGGTGGGCGACCGCGGAATGATCACCCAGACCCAGATCGACGAGTTACGGGAGATGGACGGTATCGACTGGATTACCGCTCTGCGTCCCGAACCGATTCGCAAGCTCATTAACGATGGGGTGATCCAGATGGGGCTATTCGACAGGCGGAACCTGTTTGAGTTGACGCACCCGGATTTTCCCAACGAGAGGCTGGTCGCTTGCCGCAATCCGGAGCTGGCCGAGAGGCGGCGTCACAAGCGTCGTGCTCTGCTCGAAGCAACCTGCAAGGAGCTGGAGAAGGTTTGTCGGATGGTCGAGCGGCGCCGTTTGCACGGCAAGGAGGACATCCGTGCTACGGTGAAAAAGCTCCTCAACAAGTACAAGGTCGGCAAGTACTATAGGCTCGACATCCGTGACGACGGTTTCGACTTCGAGCTAGACGAGACAACGATGGCTGCCGACGCCTCGCGCCTCGCCAACGGCAACTCTGAGCTCGCCAACAAACGGCTCCAGCGGTGGAAGCGACACATGGGGACGATCGTTAAGCAGTTGGAACGGATTCGCCAACGGATCGGGCGAGGTCAGCTGCATGGTAAAGATAAAATCGGTGTGCGGGTAGGCAAAGTTCTCAACAAGTACAAAGTCGGCAAGCACTTCAAGCTGGACATTCGCGACGACCGCTTTAGCTTCGAAATCGACGACACAAAGGTCACTACGGAAGCTGCCCTTGACGGCATCTACGTGATCCGCACCAGTCTTGCTGAGCAGCGGATGAAAACCGACGACACAGTGCGCAGCTACAAGTTGCTGACCCAGGTCGAGAGGGCGTTTCGTTCCTTCAAGAGCATGGACCTAAAGGTGCGGCCGATTCGTCACCGGCGCGAAAACCGAGTCCGGGCGCACATCTTCTTGTGCATGCTGGCCTACTACGTCCTGTGGCACATGATGGAGGTTTGGCGCCCACTAGTATTCTCTGACGAGGAGCAGCAGGCGAAGGCCGAGCGTGACCCCGTCGCTCCGGCGCAGCGCTCCGACGCAGCCCTGCGCAAGATACACACCAAGAAGCTTGACGATGGGAGACCAGCTTCCAGCTTCCGCACGCTGCTGCGCCTTCTCAGCAACATCTTCGAGCAGCTGCTCAGCCGCCCAATGGGCCCACAGGAGCTGGCGTTTCTTCTGGCAACTCGGACACAGACATCTTGCTTTGCAGGACAGTCCTACTACGAATTCGTAACCGCAGGCTGTGCAACGCGCCCTTGCAAAAGCTGATTCCAAGATCGCAATCTAAGAATCGGTAGACCGTGTCGCGGACGATGGCTCTCAGGTAACCGAAACTCTTCTCGAAACGTTCTTCATAGGCGAGGAAAAAAGACTCAAAGTGTTGAGCCAACGCCCTGTAGAGGACGGATTTTTCCGGCTGGCGGCGACGATAGAGGCGTTTTGGGCTGGTCTTGGTGCAGTCCACCGTTAAGATGGACGAAAAAGCGACCTCGGATCCGCCCTAGGCCGGCCAGATAAGGCGTGTTCTGGGCCGGCACGGACAACGGCAACGTCCACAGCACGCTCTCTACGGCCGTTCCGAATTTCCTTCTCACGTCGGTCCGTCCGGACCCAGTGAATCGCGACGATAGCCTCGCGCCCCTCACCGGCAGGTCGTTTTCTCCCTCCCCAAAAGGTTGAGAATCTTCTTCCGCTACGATCGAAAACTGTTGGGCGAGTTGGCTGGGTGTGCTTGGCGTGCCCTCAGGTTGTATTTTCAAGCCTACTTTAACCGCGACGATATCGTTGCGGGGCCCTCGGGTTCATCGCCACCGCAGGCGAAATACTTAACCCTAATCGAACAATAATTCATGACGCTAGCGTGAGTTCGATTCTTTCAAAGAGTGTCTGAGTGGAGGAGTTTGTGGCCATTCGGAGCGCGTTTCGACCACTAACGCGAACGAGGCGGCCGGCTTTGTTGATGATGCGGAAGCGGATGGTGCGGATGGTGTGCAGCAGATGGGTGCATGTACGCTTTCGAGAGATGCCTTTCGTTTCAGCGATGGTGTCGAGCTGAAAGCTGCGACACAGGTTGTGTGCGAGCACGTTCAACTGTTGCCAGGCGCTATTGGCGGCATAGTTTTTAGTGGGCACGACGTCGAGAGCGAACTGGCTGCGCAATTCGGCGAAGGTTTTCTCTTGGCCGCCTCGCCCAGCAGCGAAGTACCAAAGGCGTTGGACGGTGAGCGATTTGTTGGTGGCGACGGCTGAGTACTCGAAGTAGCCGTCGTCTGGAGAAAACAGGTCGAGCTGGAAGTTCTTCGCCGTTCGATGTCGAACTCGCTTCCGATAGATCGCGATCCGGACGGTGATATTCCAGGGCTCGATGAAGTGTTTGATGGAGAAGCCGTCGATTTCGTCACTCACGCGGTGCCATCGCTTGCGCCCAGCGACAACCTCCTTTAGGCCGAGCCACGGCCAGAACGGAGCCTTGATCGCGAACTCGCTTCGGGAGCGCTCTAGCCTCTTGAGAATCTTTTCGTTGAAAAACGCGGCGTCCGTGCGGAATTCCAGCTTTCGGGACCGACCGAACTGGCCCCGTAGCTCGCCTATCAGTTCCCGTAGAAACGCATCGGCACCCTTGGAGTCGTGAACGTTGCCAGAACGATTTCTGGATTTGAGAATCTGGCCCGTCTGAGCCAGGTGAGCGAACAAAGGGTAGTAACTTTTATTCTTCTTGCGATGAGGATTGAATCCTCGAAACGCCCATCCAACCTGATTGCCTGCCTGAACCACGGTGCCGTCCATATCTACCGTCAGACAGTTCAGACCCAATCGCTCGATCTGCTCGTGGACCAATACACCGTTCAACTCCGATGGGCCCTTGAGCCGCTCTCCCGTGAATTGCTTCAGCCAATTCACGATCGTCGGACGGCTCGGTAGTCTTCTCAACCCACAGAAGCGAAGCAGCATCGGGTCATCACAGACATACTGCAGGTGCTCTAGACGACGAGCTCCCACGAGCAGCATCCCAACCAACACCAGAACCAGTCGGACGCTCCCGTAGTCCGACCGAATGCCTTTTCCTCTGCACGCCTTTCCTACCCGGCGGCTTAGCTCAACGCGGCGCAAATATCGTGAAAACAGTTCCAGTCCACCAAACGAGCTCAGGTTCTGCTCTGTGAACTCGATCGGAAGATCCTTGTTGAAGTTCCGGCGAAATCGAGATAGTTTCAAGCGCACTATAGGGGCCTCTGGTCGTTTGGTGTTTTGTTTGGAAGCAACGCTCCAAACATAAACCCAGAGGCTCCTTTGTCAATACTTTCGCGCTACTTTGCTCTCTTTTTTTTGCGATTAGGGTTAATACCCCCACATGCATGCCCTCATTACAGACGGAGGCTTTTCAAAAGATGGCACATTCCGACACATGCTGTATTGGGACACCGACAAACTCGAGGAGTTTTTCCGGGCCGAGGTCTTTCGTCTCTTGCTAGAAAAAAAACTCATCGGACGCGATACCGTCAATAACATGCTCAGTTGGAACCATAGCGGCTTCTTCGCAGACGCGAGCGTTCGGGTGGAGACCACCGCCGATGCCGTTAGGATCGGTCGCTACATGATTCGCTCCCCCCTCGTCCTCAAACGTTTGAAATGGGATGCCGAACGCGGTGAGGTAACTTACCAGGCACGACCCAAACGCTCAAAGGGCCCTTCGGGCGGGATAGCACGATGGGATGTTCTCGAGTTCATCGCCCGAGTCACCGACCATATCCCACACTCATCTGGTCAGGGCACGACCAGCATGAAGCGACGGTGAATCAACCTGAAATACGCGTGTTGGTTAACGCCTGACATGTTTTCGTCGTGGAGCTGCCTCTGTCTATCTTCGAGTGTTCTCCCGATAGGGGAGTCTCTTAGTCATTACGAGGATTCTCCAACCGGGCTCCTCGTGCCCTGGCCACATCGGTGCGATGCCGCCCTGCTCTGCCTGTTGCGCGGTGTCGCGTGTCGTGGTGACTCACCTCCTGAGTCCGGAGCCTGCCTCCAGGAGTTACCTGAGAGTTGTGTCCGGAACATGCCTGGTTCTGTAGGCGGATGAATGTTTGATTCCACTACCGTGCAGTCCACTCGTACTTTTCTTCCCTTTTCGATCCCAGCATCCTCGGCAACGCTCACCAGCTCTCGGTTGATCTGCTCCAGCGTTTCGAACTTCACGGCTTTGATGTTTGCTGCTAGGGTCGACTTCGACGGGGTCGGCTCTATGATGCCGAGCTGGCAAAACGTCCGATAGCTTCGAGAGTCTGCCAAGTGAAACGCCAGCTCCCGATAGGTGAACTGATTCAGCTGCTTCACCAACAACGCCCGGAGAACCTGCTCCGCGCTCATTCCCCCACGACCAACATCGCTCCCTGCCGGTGGGGTGACCGACCTTAGGTCTTGCAGTACCAGCTCATTGAGCTTAGGATGGGCATCGAGTAGCGACGAGATCGTTTCGAGTTCGCGTGCGTGCTCCAGCTCCAGCCAGGGCTCACGTAGATTTGGCTGTGGGTTGATCGTTTTTCGCATTTAGGGCTGGTCTCCTTTGGAGTTAAGTCATTTAGAATCGGATGTTTTCAACGACACGATCCTAATCGACACCCCCTCAGAAGACTAGCCCTAAATTTGCGATTTCTCCTTTTTTCTCGATCCCTTACAGGCTTCAGGACGGGTACGAGTTAGTGAGTTTGATGGCCCTGAGACACTGTGCCACGAGCCGAGTCGAATCGGCTGATATCACCGAGCTCCGTGACCAGCGACATCGCGCTCAGCAGATGCACCCCACGAAGCGCCATCAACGATTCCACCACTGGCTTCAAACTCCAATTCGAAAGGACTCTCTCGATCTCCTTGTCTAGACCTCGAACACGCTCCTCCGCTTGTTTCACCGCGCCCACGTACTCTTCCAGCACGATCTGCTGAACCGGAAATTTCATCTTCACCTCCGCCAACCAGCGGTAGTACCTCTGGGTCCATTTGCTCTTGTCCGCCGTGTACCTCTTGCTGTAGCGGAGGAGAAACGCACTCACGCGCTGTTTCAGCTGCAGCTCCACCCGTTTCATCTCTCCTCGAGCTCGCGTCAGATCTCTTATCGCTTCCTGCTCCTCGTCGGGTACCCAAACCGGCGTCAACTCACCAGAGCGAAACAGCGACGCTAACTTCAACCCATCGCGACGATCCGTCTTCACTCGCTCGCCAGGTTTCTTCGGAATCAACGACGGCGCCACCACAACACAATCGTGACCCGTCTCTTTAATCCAACGGTAAACTTCGTATCCACACGGTCCCGCCTCGTAACAGAATCCAAGCACTTCGCCCTCTCGCGAGAGGCGATGGACCAGATTCTGAATTGATTTCTTCGTGTTGGCGATCACACCCAGCGACTCGGGCTTAGACCGACCCGGGTGCGCCAACGCTGGCGAGATCGTATCTTTGTGTACGTCCAGTCCCACGTATCCACTATAC
Source organism: Candidatus Marinacidobacterales bacterium (assembly GCA_965197495.1). Lineage (GTDB taxonomy): Bacteria > Acidobacteriota > Vicinamibacteria > Marinacidobacterales > SMYC01 > SMYC01. The sequence goes on along the minus strand of OZ240210.1, from coordinate 4,289,347 downwards.
TCTTCCACGACCTGTCCTCCTTGATTATGGCTCTGAGCCTTCGTGCTAAATCCTCGAAAGCTTAACCCACGCCCTCAAGGTCAGGGCAGGTTCAATACATATTGTCTATCCTTATGAGTTCGGCGAGCTCGACCATGACGCGCGGACGGCCTGCTCGTTTCAGCCGCGCGCTATAGTCTCACTTCCGCGCAATGAGCCTCCGATGCCAGGCCAGGAGGGTTTCCGCCGGTGTGACGATACCGGCGACTTCGGCCAAGAGTTTCCTGCCGAGCGCCTTACCCTTTGCCGCGAGCCGCCGTCGCTCGTCGTCGGTGAAGCGGAGTTTCCTCCCGTGAAGCCTAGCCTTGAGGACTCTGTTCTCCTCGATCAAGTAGACGATAGCGGCCTGTTGCTCACGCTGGATCCAACCGGCGACGGCGACGACGAGGAGTGTCCAGGGTTGGATAGGCGCGCTCATGACGGATTCTACCTTGCGTCGCCAATCAAAGCGGAGACGCGTCTATCAGAAATGCCCCTGTTGACGAGGGTCTTGGTCTCGTTCGTATTTTTGGACACGACGAGGTGAGTTGTGTCACATCTTTTCCTAACAGACCTTAGGTATGAACCTAGAATGCGAAGGAATAAAGTCGAGCCGACGCCCAGCGGTGGATAATCGAATGCAGCAGGGAATTCGACAGGCTGTTTTACTCTTGGTACTGGTTCTTGTGGCCTGAACCGCTTAAAAGCCTGTACTTACAGCCGACTAAGGAGTATATTTCTCTCCGAACAGTCAACGGAAGCGATTTCCGGGTAGCCTCAATTTGCGAAGGAGAGACCCATGGGTTCGAAACGACGTGATCGAAGGGGATTCCTAAAAAGCGCCGCCGCGGTGACCGGTGGTTTGACCTTGGGGTCAGTAGCGCCCGCGCTCGGCCAGACACCAGCATCTGGAACGTTCATCAAGGGCAGCGATGAACTGATCGCCTATGGCGAGCGCTCCCGTTTCGTGACCTCCGTACGCATACCGCACCCGCCCGGCGGTAGGCCTTCGCCCGATGACTTTGGGCTCGTTTTTCATGTGGCGGCTCCGCTTCAGGATTCGGTGGGGATGATCACACCATCCTCGCTCCACTTTGTGGGGACCACCCGTGGCTCCTTCATTCCGGACATCGATCCCCGGGAACATCGTCTCATGATCCACGGCATGGTGGACCGTCCGCTGACCTTCACCATGGAGGACTTGAAGCGTCTCCCATCCGTAACCCGCCCTCATTTCATCGAGTGTGCGGGGAACCGTTCGAGGCCCAAGCATAAGACAGTTCAGGAAACGCACGGAATGACCAGCTGCGCCGAATGGACCGGAGTGCTCCTGTCTTTGCTGCTCAAGGAGGCCGGCGTGAAAGGCGGGGCGTCCTGGATAGTTGCGGAAGGGACGGAGGAAGTGAAGGGAGCGTCGAGCATTCCCATGGCGAAGGCCATGGACGACTGTCTGGTGTGCTACGGCATGAACGGCGAGGCGGTGCGTCCCCAGCAAGGTTTTCCGCTGCGGCTGCTGGTTCCCGGCTTCGAAGGGATCTTTAACACAAAGTATCTCAGGCGAATCAAGGTGGTGGACCGGTACTACATGACCTACAACGACTACGGGCATCTTCGTCAGGACCCGAAACATGCTGCGCTGGGTTACCAGATCGGACCGAAATCGGTCATCACCTTTCCTTCCGGGGAACATCAGCTGCCCGGCCGCGGATTCTACGAGATCACCGGCTTGGCCTGGTCCGGTGGGGGCGCCATTCGCAGGGTGGAGGTGTCCACCGACGGCGGCCGGCACTGGATGGACGCCGAGATTCGGGGGACGGCGTATCGCATGGCGCATACCCGATTCAGCTTCAACTGGAATTGGGACGGAAAAGAGACCGAGCTCCTTTCGCGCTGCACGGACGAACTGGGCCAGGTTCAACCGTCGCGAGCCCAAGTCGCCAAGTTCTTTGACGTGCCCCTGGATCCGTCATACAGAGTGCCAGGCCAGGACAATTCCATTCAGCCGTGGAGGGTCGCCAGCGATGGGCTGGTTCACAATGGGAATTCTTAGGCTTCTCCCGTTTCTGATGCTCCTCGGGGGCTCCGCGCTGGCGCAGTCGCCTACGTATGGTGTGGGAAGCACCCCGAGTGCAGAAGAAATCCGTGCATGGGATATCTCTATCAGTCCTACGGGAAAGGAACTCCCGCCGGGGCGCGGAACCGCCAAGGAAGGCGCGCTGGTCTATCGGCAGAAAGCGTGCGCGCTATGCCACGGGGAGACGGGGGAAGGGGGCCTAGCTCCCACTTTGCTAAAAGCCGAAGCGGAGCCAAATGTCGACCCCTGGCAATTGGGGCGAGTACTGCCGATCCGCTCGCCGTACGCGACGACGGTATGGGACTACATCAATCGCGCCATGCCTCTCGATGGAGAGGGGACGCTAACCGCCGACGAGGTCTACGCGCTGACGGCCTTTCTGCTCTACAAGAACGATGTCATCCCGGAGGACGAGGTACTCGACGCCAAGAGTTTGCCGAAGGTGAAGATGCCAAATCGTGAGGGATTCGCTCCCCTACCGGAGTGGAAGCCCGGGACGCCAAGGCTTCAAGGTTACCCCTACTAGACCTTCGTCAACAGGGAACCGCGAAAGGATAAAGGATAGGAACTTTGACGAAACCGGCGGAGAGAGCGAGCGGCAATACTGAGCTCGCTAGTGGAAACAGAGCGTGCTGGGGAGGGAAATCTGTCATCGAGAGCTCCGAGGGGTATCGTCTGGTGTGGAAAGAGAAGACAAGAAGGGCGTCGAGGCGCAGGAGTATCGCGGAGACGAGAAGGGCGGTAGGGTCGAGGGCTGGCGCGGTAGATGTAGGTAAAGGGAGTAGCTGTTGCCGGCGGCTTTCGCCACGTGCCGGTGCCTCAGTCCTTGCCATGTCCCCGTTTCCAGCCCCCTCCACCTCGCACGCAACGTGCGGATTTCCCGCAAAACGCGCCCCTGCACACTTCGTATCAAGGGTTATGTGACCTAGCCGGTTGGCCACTGTCCGCGAGGGCACGAGATAACGGACCCGAAAGCGTCATGTCCAAAAACACGAACGGAGCCGAAAGCTCGAATCCTAGAGGCGTTCTCGAAATTCGCGGAGACCAGCCGACGCGGCACTGGATCTGCGATAGATCCGGAGCAGACCTCTCCTCCAGGCCATCCGTTCCGTCCAGCTTGCGCGCCCGAACTCGTATGCGGCGTCGCGGTGGTAATAACTGAGCAAGCCGCCCAATCGCTTGCAACATCGCACGTTCCCGTGGACACTGCCGACGCATTCTTCCGCTTCGATCAACGCGTTCTCGAGCCCTTGATGGTTGCGCTCTCCATGATAATGATGGATGAACTCGGCGACGGCCCGGCGCAGCGATTGCTCACCGAAGAAGATCATCCGATCCAGGCACTCGCTCTTGATCGACAAAACAAACCTTTCGACGTATGCGTTCAGATTCGGCGAACGGTACGGCAGCCGAATGACGTCAGTTCCGGCGTGCTCGAGCAAGTCGCGAAATTCCGCGGTGAACTTCTTGTCGCGGTCCAGGATGAGGAATCGCTTGCCGAGCAGAAAGCCGTCGACCGGGTCGGTGAGATTCCGACCGACCTGCATCATGAACGCGCCGTCCGGCCCGGGAGTGATTCCGGCAATGTGCACTTTTCGCGAAGACAGCTCGATGACGACGAGCACGTAGTAGGTCACGAGCCTGCGGAACGTGGCGACCTCGACGGTGAAGAAGTCGGTGGCCGCAACGGTTTCCCAATGGGCGGTGAGAAACGTGCGCCAAGGCGTCCGCTCACCTCTCTCCGGCGCGGGCTCGATGCCGTGTTCCCGCAGAATATTTGCGATGGTGCTCCTCGCAACGGTATGGCCGAGATTCGAGAGGGCGCCGCGAATTCGTGTATAGCCCCACTTCGGAATATGTGGAGCTCCACATATTCCGAATTATGTGAACCGCGCGGATATGTGGACCTGGGCGGGTCACGCCAGTAGTTGCGGCAGCTTATCGCCGCGAGCTTCACATAAGTTTTCCCAGCGCTCGATGCGCTGCTTCCAACCCAAGCCCCGGACGGAGAGTTCTGCGCAGCACTTCGGAACGGACTGTCGAACACGCCGTGGGGCGACGCTCCGCTCAGGCCGTAGGGGAATCAGGACCGCACCGGTCCAAGTGCCAACAGTGACAGACTCCGGCGCTAGCGGCACGATGTCATCCAGTGGCTCATGGACCGATGCCTCGGAAACTTATGTGAAGTAAACGGTCGCCCCTCGAGGTCGAGACCCGCGTCACGTCGGGGCGCGGCGGCGCAACGGCCATCGTTGTTCACATATCCGCGCAGTTCACATAATTCGGATTCGACTTCGCCATGGCCACGACGAGCTCGCTAATCTCGGCCATTACCCGGGGCCGTCCGAGCTGTTTCCGCCGCGCGCTGTAGTCCCACTTGCGCGCAATGAGCCTTCGGTGCCAGGCCAGCAGGGTTTCCGGGGTGACGAGTCCGGCGACTTCTGCCAAGAGTTTCCGGCCGAGCGCCTTACCCTTTACCGCGAGCCGACGCCGCTCGTCATCAGTGAAGCGAAGTTTCCTCCCGCGAAGCCGAGTTTTGAGGACTCTGTTCTCCTCAAGCAAGTAGACGATAGCGGCCTGTTGCTCACGCTGGATCCAACCAGCGATGGCGACGACCAACAATGTCAAGGGCTGGATCGGCGTGCTCATGACGAGGATTCTAGCTTTTATTGGCGAACCAAACGTTGACACGTCTATCCGAAACGTCCCGGCGTGCGCGGGTCTTGAGTTCGTTTGTGTTTTTGGACACGACGAGGTGCAAGCCGGCGCCGCCAAAACGGTATTGTCAAGTTTGGGGCTTCAAGGCCGATCCGACCCCAAGATATGGTTGACGGCGCATCCTCAAGCCCCACGATATTGGGGCGCGATTCGCCAACTTGACAGTACCGTCCTTGGGCATAAATGCCTTTGCAGAATGGCTAACCATAATCCAGGCTCCTGGCCTGGCTTAGGTCATCAAGCCCAAAAATATTCCTCTCAAGCGCCCCAAACTTTTTCCAAAACGCGAATCCAATTCTCTCCCATTACCTTGCGAATTTCACCGGTAGACCAGCCCCGCTTGATAAGACCCCGGACAACATTGGGCAGCTCAGCAATGCTTTCGAAACCCTTTACATAGGTCCGATAGTAGTTATATATTTCTGGCGACATCACCGCCGGATTAGCCCCCCTCCGGACCTTATCTGCATCCTCACTAATATTATCCGTGCCCAGTCCGACATGGTCTACTCCCACCAGCTTACGGATGTAATCGAATTGATCGAGGTACGTATCCAACCCGACCTGAGGAGCATTTTTTAGATGCGAATTTGTTGGGTTACGCGACATTAAAGAGCTCATGGTAGCGAGGCCAATGACTCCCCCGGTCTTAGCAATGGCCTCGATCACGCGGTCACTGTCATTACGTGGATTATTGTTGAGGGCGAGTACATTGGTATGAGTGTCAACCACAGGTATCTCAGGCGCCATTTCAATCGCATCCAGGGTTGTCTTCTCGCCGGTATGGCCTCCCACATCAAGCACGACCCGCAGCTTGTGGATCTCTTCCACTAGGCGTCGACCTGCACGAGTCAGGCCGACGTGAGGTTCAAGACATCCCCCCCCGTAGATATTAACGACGTTGTAGGAGATGCCGCAAAGCCGCAACCCCTGCTCGTAGAACTCGGCCACGGGCGGACGAGGATCCCCCGTCGATCGATTATGCTCGGTGCCCAAGAAGTCAGCCGATTGCGGCCCATAAATCTGAGCAATCTTGCCCTGCTTATAGGCTTGCTGGATTTCTCTCACAGTGGTTGCCAACACCATTTCATCGGGAAACGGTATCCTCCCTCCTCCTCCGACTCGGGTAGTCAGCCCTACAGCCTTCAGCTTCTTTAGGTACGTCTCATTCATCGGTCCACCATTACATGCATCGGAAACTATGGTGGATCGAAGGATAGCCATCGGATCACGGCCAGGACTGCGATCCGACTCATCCAGCTGGAAAGACGCCATGGCCCCCGGCTCGGCTGCTCGTACAAGCCCAGCTGTTGCCCCTACAAAGGCAACATTTCGTACAAAATCTCTTCTTTTCATGATTCCTCCTTCCTTTATAATAAAGCCTCTCCTGCCATTTCAGTGGATCCTCTCGAGGGTGAGACCGCCACAGTTTAGGTAGACGAGACTGATGAGAGCTTCGGCAGAGTGGAGTCCAAAGCTGCGGTGGCTCAGCAGCCGGATTTTGTTGTTCATTCCTTCGAGTCGGCCGTTGCTGAGTCTCCACGTGACCCACGCGATGACGCCATCGAAGTGGCTGCGGATCATCTTCGCCGCGCGTTTGACGGGCTCTATCCTCGAGCTCATAGCGCGCCGCAGCCATCCTCGGAGAAACTTCTTGGCCCATGTCTCGGTTTTGTAGGTGTAGAGGTCCATGAAGTCGTCGCGCAGAAGCATGGCGCGGTAGAGGCGACGATTAGCTCGCACCTGCTCGCGGAGCACCCGTTTGTCCGGTACGTGTCAACAACTTTGAGACACTCGCGAGCTGCATTTAGTGAGCCTCGATTAGCGTCGGGAGGCTTGTGGCGCCGGTGCGGTCCACATCTGCATCGATCGAGATCTCGTTTCGTGGAGCAGAAAAAGGGGGTACCCCAGGTATGGACGCCGCCGCGAGAGTGGCTTGTGCGGCATTCAGGAGCGTCGTTTTCTCCGTCGGCGGGTTGATCCAAGCCTGAGGAGGCAAAACGGGAGGTTGTGGCGTTCCGCGAACGAAGCGTTCGGGATGAGTCCGATGAGCTTCGAGAAGGATCTGGTGCCGAGCGGTGGTGAGCTGTTCGGCGCGACCATAGTGAACGTCGGCCGGCGTCATGAAGCCGATTCCTGAGTGCCGGTGCTCGTAGTTGTAGTAGTCGAAGAAACCGCCGCAGAACAGCCGGCCGTCTTCGGCGGAACCAAAACGGCTCGGAAACTGAGGACAGTACTTCATCGTCTTGAACTGGGACTCGGAGTAGGGATTGTCGTTCGAGACGTAAGGTCTGGAGTGGGTCTTGGTAACTCCGAGGTCAGCCAGGAGCAGAGCCACGGGCTTGCTTCTCATCGAGCTGCCACGGTCCGCGTGAAGGGTGAGCTGGTCGGGTTCAATGTCCTGCTTGCGACAGCTCTCGGCGATGAGGCGTTGCGCGAGCGCCGCACTTTCTCGGTGAGCCAGCATCCAGCCAACCACGTAGCGGGAGAAGATGTCGAGGATGACGTAGAGGTAGTAGTAGGTCCACTTGACGGGGCCACGAAGCTTCGTAATATCCCACGACCAAACCTGGTTGGGCGCTTCGGCCAGCAGCTCCGGCTTCGTGTAGTTCGGATGGCGCCGTTGGTTCCGGCGCTCTCGGACCTCGCCGTGCTCCTCCAAAATCCGATACATCGTGCGAATCGAGCAGAGGTAGGTTCCCTCGTCCAGAAGCGTGGCCCACACCTGGGCGGGCGCCTTGTCGACGAACCGCTCACAGTGCGAGGCCCCGAGGACTTCCTCGCGCTCAGTCTCGTCGAGGGCTCGGTGCGGCCGAGGACGCCGCTTCGGTTCGGGCGTCACCTGGCGCCTGCGATACAGCGTGGAACGAGCCACACCCAGAGCCTCGCAGGCTTCCGTCGTCTGCCCAATCTGCCCCGCCAGCTCCTCGGCCGCCACCATCAGTCGTTCTCGTAGCTGTCGAGTGGATTCAGGGGGACCCCCAGTAATTCGGAGGTTTTTTTTTGGTCTCCAACATCGTCTCCACCCGAGCCAGGCGACGTTGGAGCCGGGCGTTCTCGCGCTCGAGCTCCTTGACCCGTGGATCCTCGGCCTTTGCCTTCCGGCCTCGCTTTCTCGACGCCAACCCCGCTTTGGCGACCTCGTCACGTTGGCGGCGCCAACTCGATAAATGCGACGAGTACAGGCCCTCTCGACGCAGAAGAGCAGCAACGTCACCGTCACCCTTGCAGGCATCGGCCTCACGCACTATCCGCAGCTTGTACTCCGCGGTAAAGCGTCGACGCTTCGCTTGCTCGCTCACTTCGGGATCCAGGACCCCCGCCGCATCGCGGCCGGCGGGATCTCCAGTCGCCCTACGGGCTCCCTCCGATCCCGCCGAGGTCTCTCTCTCAATCAACATACTCATGCATTGATCCTCCTCCGCCCTCTACACTAATTTCAAGGGGCGAAGTGTCTCAGCGATGTTGGCACAGAGGGGTCTTTCGCGCTGCGGTTGTGTTTGGCCTTGAGAAGGGGAAACTTGGCGTTCTTGAGGTTGCGCCGGGCAGTCCCTTTGAGCTCGCGCACCAGCTCGCGCCGGGTCTTATCCACGGCCTCGTTCAGATGCTTGACGATGTGGAAGCGGTCAAAGATCACCCGTGCCTGAGGAGTCTTTTTGCCGACGACAGTTATGTACGGCTCCCACATGTCCATGCTGACCGCTTCGAGCTCCACGGCTCTTTGTGGTCCGAGCTTGCGGAAAAACCGCAGCAGCGTCTTGGCCTTGCGCTCCTTTCCCGCCCAGACGACCCGGCCGCTGAGATGGTCTATTACCACTGTTAAGTACTTGTGGCGTTTGCGGTAGCTGATCTCGTCCATCCCAATCACCCGCAATCCATCGAGCTCGCGCCGCTCATCCCGCTGCTCGGCAACCACTCGCTGGATGATCCGTCGCACCGAACGCCACGTCACTCGGAAATAGTTCGCTACGGCGCTGACGTCCGTCCTCTGTGCCAGCTACGCTACCTCTTGTTCGAAGCTTTTGGTAAAGCGGCTTCCCTTGTCGGCCCAAGGCACCTTTTCTCTGACCACTCCACACCGCCGACATACCACTCGTCGGATCGAGTAGCGAAGATAGGTCCGGACTCCGAACAGGTCCAAGTGCCGCCAGTAGCGATTGTAGCGATCTTCGTTCTTGCGGACCTTTCGTCCGCAAATCCCGCACAGAGGCTTCCTCCTCCGTGGTACTACATCCACCACCACTCTGGCTTTGTCCGCCTGGAAGTGGAAACCTCGGACCCACAGGCCTTGCAATCCGATGAGCTTGTTGACTAACGTAGTAACGCGCATCGCGGGAACGCTCTTTTCTCTTTCGGAAAAAAAGATTCTAGCGTTCTCGCCGATGCGCATCTACACATGGCTTACCCTCTCAACCCACGGGCCTCACCAAATGCCACTGCCCCTCAGCGGGAGACGAGGCTGTGGGAAACGCCCCCACGGTTCTGGTCGTTCAGACCTTGCTCACGACTGAGTTCTCTTCGAAGCCTGGAAGGGCGTTTTCCATAGCCTCCACTAATCGAGCCCCCCCTTCCTTATTCCATATGAACTGAGCGCGTGCGCTCCATCGCCTAAAGGCGATGGGTTCACGTCGCCGACTAAAGTCGGCTTGTCCTTGCCTCGTTTCACTACTCACTGACCCTGAAAGAATCGTCGTCCTGGGGCACGGCACCCTGCAACTCTATATACTTCGCTATCACCTCATCCGTCACGTTGCCCGTTGTCACCACGAAGTAACCCCGTGCCCGTAGGTGCCGACCCCAGAACTCCTTCCGCATCGTCCGTAAGTCGCGCATCAGACGATTCGACGTCTTACCCTTGATCAACTGCATCACTCGACTCGGCGACAAATTCGGCGGCACGCTCAGCAACAGGTGCACGTGCTCAGGCCGCACATGACCCTTCAGTATTTCTATCTGGTTCCGAGCACAGATCTCCCGGATGAGATCCCGGAGACGAACCGCTACATCCCCTCTCAAGGCCGGCTTGCGGTACTTCGTGATAAATACGAAGTGATAGTTTAACTGCTACGTCGTGTGCGATGATTTACGATATCCTTTCACCTGGGGATCGTACCCCAAGCCTCCTAAAGGCTTCGCCTAAAGGCGTGGGATTTCAACCATCCCCGAGTGGGACATTAACCCTAATCGCAAAATCTTCGAAGCACGAAAACGCGAAACAGCCGCACTGGGCACAGGCGAGAAGCTCGTGCTGGGGCACCCGCTCGCCGCCACTATAGGTGATTCTGCACGGTGTATGCAGAACCTGGAAAAGGTGCTATTCACGGGGCCAAAGACCTCAGACACGGTGACGTTTATTTGCGATTAGGGTTAATCTTTCTTGTATATATATCAGGAGGGGCCTGTGGGCGCTCGTGGGAAACGCGAAGCGTTTTCCAAGCGATTGTGGAAAACGCCGCTCCACGTTTGTACGTGCTCACAACCTTTCCCTAAACTGAAGTTCCTGGCTGAAAAAACCAAGATCCGGTGTTGATCCAATAAGATAGATGGAATCAATGGTGCTGGCGTCTGTCTACACGGTGATACCTTTGAGCAAGTCGTAGGCTCTCTGCTGTTTCGAGTCCGGAGTTGTCGTGACATCGAAGGTGGGCTCGTCGGGTCCGGCTTCCGGTCGCCGACATTTGTTTCGGACGATGTTGCTGAGAAGGCGCAGCAGCGTGCGGAAGCTGGAAGCTGGTCTCCCATCGTCAAGCTTCTTGGTGTGTATCTTGCGCAGGGCTGCGTCGGAGCGTTGCGCCGGAGCGACGGGGTCACGCTCGGCCTTCGCCTGCTGCTCCTCGTCAGAGAATACTAGCGGGCGCCAAACCTCCATCATGTGCCACAGGACGTAGTAGGCCAGCATGCACAAGAAGATGTGCGCCCGGACTCGGTTTTCGCGCCGGTGACGAATCGGCCGCACCTTTAGGTCCATGCTCTTGAAGGAACGAAACGCCCTCTCGACCTGGGTCAGCAACTTGTAGCTGCGCACTGTGTCGTCGGTTTTCATCCGCTGCTCAGCAAGACTGGTGCGGATCACGTAGATGCCGTCAAGGGCAGCTTCCGTAGTGACCTTTGTGTCGTCGATTTCGAAGCTAAAGCGGTCGTCGCGAATGTCCAGCTTGAAGTGCTTGCCGACTTTGTACTTGTTGAGAACTTTGCCTACCCGCACACCGATTTTATCTTTACCATGCAGCTGACCTCGCCCGATCCGTTGGCGAATCCGTTCCAACTGCTTAACGATCGTCCCCATGTGTCGCTTCCACCGCTGGAGCCGTTTGTTGGCGAGCTCAGAGTTGCCGTTGGCGAGGCGCGAGGCGTCGGCATCCATCGTTGTCTCGTCTAGCTCGAAGTCGAAACCGTCGTCACGGATGTCGAGCCTATAGTACTTGCCGACCTTGTACTTGTTGAGGAGCTTTTTCACCGTAGCACGGATGTCCTCCTTGCCGTGCAAACGGCGCCGCTCGACCATCCGACAAACCTTCTCCAGCTCCTTGCAGGTTGCTTCGAGCAGAGCACGACGCTTGTGACGCCGCCTCTCGGCCAGCTCCGGATTGCGGCAAGCGACCAGCCTCTCGTTGGGGAAATCCGGGTGCGTCAACTCAAACAGGTTCCGCCTGTCGAATAGCCCCATCTGGATCACCCCATCGTTAATGAGCTTGCGAATCGGTTCGGGACGCAGAGCGGTAATCCAGTCGATACCGTCCATCTCCCGTAACTCGTCGATCTGGGTCTGGGTGATCATTCCGCGGTCGCCCACCATCACAAACTGCTCGATGCCGAACCGCTCTTGCGCATTTTCTACCTGAGGCAACAGCGTTTTGGGATCGCCCGTGTTGCCCTCAAAGACGGATACCGACACGGGGATGCCGCGTTCGTTGGTCAGCAGGCCGTAGTTGACCTGCAGCTTGCCTTTCTTGCCGTCACGGTTGTATCCGAGCCTGGCCAGCGGACAACTCACCCCCTCGAAGTAGCTTGAGGTTAGGTCATAGAGCGCGAGGCCGTCGTTTTGGAGATGGCGCGCCGCGAGTTTCTTTTCGATGACCTCCTGGCGTTTGAGAACCCAGTCCATGGCGGCATAGAGATCGTCTTCGTCGGCATCGCTCACCCCCAGGATTTCGGGCAGTGTGGTTGTGTGCCACCACAGGCTAGTCGCCAGCTTCGACTGCGGTTCGAGGATCCGGGCGACTACCATGGCCACGACCAAATCCCGCTCTGGTGAGTGTCGAGAGCCAACGAGCTTTTCGAAACCGAGCTGTCTCATGGCACTGAGCACCGCGTCGACGTGGCCATGGTGCCGGGAGCCGTTCTCGACGATTTCGAAGGCGTCTTCGAGCGAAACGAGCTTTTGCCCCTTGAGTATGCGTCGGATGGCATCGACCTGCTCGCTCGGCAGTTTGGACAGGTTGGCAAGTGTGCGCTTGCGCGGTTTCTTGCTCTTGGCATCCCGATAGGACTCACGGAGCAAAACGGCGGGTTTGGAGTTGCGGTTGGGCACGATATCGATGTGCATGGCTACTATATACACTATATAGGCATATATAACAACAACAAATACAATACAACATGGCTACCAATTGCAGGCAAAAATCACACCTCTAGCGCTGTAACTCCATGCGACTAAAGGTACTTTACCGAAGCGTGGGAGGACTTACTGGGCAGAACTTCAGCCTAAACGCCTCTCTCGCCCGGAGTTTCCGGCGTTTTCCACAATCGCGGCAGCGTCCATAGGCCATGCCCTCCAACACAAATCAGACCCCCCGAAACGACAGGAGAACCATATTGATCTTTCGAGCGCCTGTTTGTGGCGTATCGCCTCTTTCGCGTCAGCTTTGACAGTGATACATTAGAAGGCTGTCATGAGTGCTACCAGCTTTCAGAACCATCCATATGCGGATTTTTTGCACGAAGTCTCGAAGCCCGCGCGCTATGCGGGCGGCGAGCCTTACGCGGTCGTGAAAGATTGGACGACGCTTCGTTCGAAAATGGTCCTCGCATTCCCTGACGTCTATGACATCGGGATGAGCCACCAGGGGACCAAGATCCTCTACTCGATTATCAATAAGGAGCCCGACCTCTGCCTCGAGCGCGCTTTTTGCCCTTGGTTCGACCTCGAAGAACAGCTCCGAAAGCGCGATCTTCCGCTCATCAGTCTCGAGAACCATCGGCCGCTCTCGGTGTTCGACATCGTCGGTTTCTCACTGCAATACGAGCTGACCTTCACGAACATCCTCACGATGCTCGAGCTCGGCGGCATCCCGTTACATCGACAGGAACGCTCTCTCTCGAACCCCCTCGTTGTGGCGGGCGGCCCCGTGGCCACGCAGCCCGAGCCGATGGCGCCTTTCATCGACGTGTTCCTCGTGGGAGATGCCGAGGAGCGTCTCCCGCGGCTCATGCGGCACTATGCGGAGCTCGAGCAAGCGGGAGAGCTCGACAGAACGGAGATCCTCGTCGAGCTCGCCAAAGAAGGCGGTGTCTATTGCCCCGAGCTCTATGAGCGCGAAATCTGCGATCGCTCCGGGTTGAAGGTCGTCTCGAAGCCGAAATATGACAGCGTGCCGGCCCGCGTCGAGCGCGCGTTCGTCGAGAACATCAACGACTATCCTTATCCCGACGATTCGCCCGTGCCGGTGGCCGAGGCCATTTTCGACCGCGCGGCCGTCGAGATCGCGCGCGGCTGCACCGAGGGCTGCCGGTTTTGCCAGGCCGGCATGATTTATCGTCCGGTGCGAGAGCGCGACCCACAGCAAATCGTCGACACCATCGTGTCCTCGCTCGACAAAGGCGGCTACGACGAAGCGGCTATCACATCGCTTTCGACGGCTGACTATTCTTGCATCTCGCCCTTGGTCAAGAAAGTCATGTCCGAGCTTCGGCCGAGGAAAGTCTCTCTCGGGATCTCCAGCTTGCGGGCTTACGGGCTCGATGAAGATCTTCTCGACGAAATCGCCACCGTGAAGGCCACCGGGCTCACGTTTGCGCCCGAAGCGGGTACTCAGCGTATGCGCGATGTCGTCAACAAAAACATCACCGAAGAGGACATCTTCACGACGTGCCACCGCGTCTTCGCGCGCGGGTGGAGCAAGATCAAGCTCTATTTCATGATCGGCCTTCCAACCGAGACCGACGAGGATGTGATGGGCATCGCGGCGATGGGAAAACAAGCCCGGGACATTGGGCGGAAGTACCATAAGCGGAACACGAATGTCACTGTTTCCGTCTCGAGCCATGTCCCGAAACCCCACACACCGTTTCAATGGTGCGCTCAAGACGCGATGGAGGACATCGCTCGAAAACAAGGCATGCTCCAGAGCGCGGCCCGGCAGAGCGGGTTCAAGCTCAGAACGCACGACCTCCGCGTGAGCCACCTCGAGGGCATCTTGTCGCGCGGCGACGAGCGCGCGGCAAGCTTGATCGAACGGGCATGGCGCCACGGCGCGCGTTTCGACGGTTGGGATGAGCATTTTGCGTGGGATATCTGGCTCGAGGCGCTCGACGCGTGGGAGCGCGACGAAAACGTTTCGCGATCGACGTTTCTTGCGACCCTTCCGCTCGACGGACGCTTGCCGTGGGACCATATCGATGTCGGCCTCGCGGACGGCTTTCTCGAGATGGAGTACAAGCGCACCCTGAAAGGCCGTTTCTCGCCGCCTTGCGGCAAGCCCGTCCACGCCAAAGTCCACCACACGAACCTCGAAGAGGCCAAAGCGGATGATCGCAAACTGGTTTGCTACCACTGCGGTGTCGCTTGTGACCTGACGGGTATGCGCGATGAGCGGCTTGTCTTCCTCGAGAAGATGGGGGCCTATGAGAAGCCCGCGCACCAGAGCGAGACCGTTCGTGAGAGCGCGCGCGTGCGTGTCGATAAGGGCCTCGCGCCCCACGACTTCGCGCAGGGCGCGCCGGTGCGCTACCGCCTGCGCTACCGCAAGACGATGCCGATGAGCCTTCGTGGACATCTGGATATCGTACGGGTGCTTCCGCGCGTGTTTCGTCGAGCGGGCTTTCCCGTCTACTACACGGAGGGTTTTTCGCCGCGGCCGCTATTGAGCTTTGGACCGGCGCTCGCTCTTGGGATGCAGTCCGTCGCCGAATATGTGGATTTCGCGCTCACGAAGGAGCTTCCCGTTCGAGACGCGCTCGAAGCTCTTCGCCGCGCGAGCGAAGAGGGCCTGGATTTTCTCGAGCTCGAGAAGCTCTCCGATTCGGATCCCGCGCTCACGAAGCTCATCGCGGCCGTCGACTATATCGCCCGGCTGCCGGAGCCCGAACAATTCCCGGACCTTTCTTATAACGACCGCCTAGCCACATTCGACGACTCGGAGCATTTCTTCGTCGACGTCACGAGAAAAAGCAAATCAAAACGTCTCGACGCCAAAGCCGCTTTGCTCGGCGCTGAACTCGGAAAGGCAGGCACGGCCGCCGAGCTTTGGGACGGCTCACCTACGGACGAAGTGCTCCGCTTCCGACTCGTCACCACGAGCGGCACACCGTCCCTCCGCCCGGCGGAAGTCGTCAAGGCCCTCCTCGGCGTAGACCTCCCCCCGACAGCCTTCATCCGAACCTACTGCGGAGCGGGCCGCCCGCTCCCCGAGCCCCACAAGGTCCCCGCCCTCTGACTCTAACCGCGAAGACAAAAGACGACGAGATCAATGAGGCTTTATCCCTTCGCGTTGCGCTTTTTCTTAGGTAACGCCGAGGTCGCCAGTCTGCCGCACCCTCAATGCCACTGCGTAGTCGAGTAAATCGATTGTGACGCCTTCTTGGGCCTCGGGACGTAGCTCGATCACATCGATGGTGAGCTCTTCGACCACCATCTGCGCCTCACCACTTGGGGGGACTTGAATCTGTACTTCAGTGACGGCGAGGGCGGATTGCACCGAGAGCACGATCGTCGCGAAGCCCGCGTCCACGCATAGCACGTTTTCGGGGCATCGGTTGTCGTCGAGAACGCCGCTGAAGCGGATGACGTTGACGGCGCTGAGCGTTTGAACGCCCGCAGTTTCTCCGACGCGCACGGAGAAACCCTGACCGTCGCTCACGAAAAAGTCAGCATCGGGGAGCGTTCCCTGATTGCTCGAATTGCATCCCCAGAGGATAGCCACCGCGATGCTTGCGAGAAGAACCAAAGGTGTTCGAATCAGCACGATGAAATGTCCTCCCTGCGACGATGCTAGTACGGATCCGAGACCCGAGCAAATCCTGTTTCATATACGTTGTGTGGAACAGCGAGTTGTTCCTATTCGGGGCAGTCTCGAAAAGTCGTGTGCCGAGCTCCCGTAGGCTTACTAGCGCGTAACCTATTTTACACAATAGGGTTATACACGAATTAAGGACGTTTTCGGGTTTTGGCATAACGGTTGCACTTTCAAGCAAATATCAGCTCGGAGCTCTTCCGATTTGGTGGAAAGTTGTTCCGCACCGGAACTTGCGGTTGGGGTTTCGGCAGGACAGCGGACAGCGGAAACGGTGGAGATTCAAGGGATTCACAGGAACTGAGCTTGGGCGGCGTGCCGGCACCCACTCCGCTCGAGCTCGTTCCAGTGAAATCGTGCCGGGGGTTGCAACCAGGGAGCGACGATAATGGCCCCCGGCACATTCTCTGCTGAGTTGGCCCTGATACGAACTATTTATTCCAGGGCATTTTGGGAGGGTGGGTTCTTCTTCGAGAGTAACTGAGACGGAACGCTCGGAGATGGACCTGCCCTCTCTTTTTTGGCCTCTCCTGCCATTTCAGTGGATCCTCTCGAGGGTGAGACCGCCACAGTTTAGGTAGACGAGACTGATGAGAGCTTCGGCAGAGTGGAGTCCAAAGCTGCGGTGGCTCAGCAGCCGGATTTTGTTGTTCATTCCTTCGAGTCGGCCGTTGCTGAGTCTCCACGTGACCCACGCGATGACGCCATCGAAGTGGCTGCGGATCATCTTCGCCGCGCGTTTGACGGGCTCTATCCTCGAGCTCATAGCGCGCCGCAGCCATCCTCGGAGAAACTTCTTGGCCCATGTCTCGGTTTTGTAGGTGTAGAGGTCCATGAAGTCGTCGCGCAGAAGCATGGCGCGGTAGAGGCGACGATTAGCTCGCACCTGCTCGCGGAGCACCCGTTTGTCTTTCGCGCTGCGGTTGTGTTTGGCCTTGAGAAGGGGAAACTTGGTGTTCTTGAGGTTGCGTCGGGCAGTCCCTTTGAGCTCGCGCACCAGCTCGCGCCGGGTCTTATCCACGGCCTCGTTCAGATGCTTGACGATGTGGAAGCGGTCAAAGATCACCCGTGCCTGAGGAGCCTTTTTGCCGACGACAGTTATGTACGGCTCCCACATGTCCATGCTGACCGCTTCGAGCTCCGCGGCTCTTTGTGGTCCGAGCTTGCGGAAAAACCGCAGCAGCGTCTTGGCCTTGCGCTCCTTTCCCGCCCAGATGACCCGGCCGCTGAGATGGTCTATTACCACTGTTAGCCCTAATCGCAAAAAAAAGAGAGCAAAGTAGCGCGAAAGTATTGACAAAGGAGCCTCTGGGTTTATGTTTGGAGCGTTGCTTCCAAACAAAACACCAAACGACCAGAGGCCCCTATAGTGCGCTTGAAACTATCTCGATTTCGCCGGAACTTCAACAAGGATCTTCCGATCGAGTTCACAGAGCAGAACCTGAGCTCGTTTGGTGGACTGGAACTGTTTTCACGATATTTGCTCCGCGTTGAGCTAAGCCGCCGGGTAGGAAAGGCGTGCAGAGGAAAAGGCATTCGGTCGGACTACGGGGGCGTCCGACTGGTTCTGGTGTTGGTTGGGATGCTGCTCGTGGGAGCTCGTCGTCTAGAGCACCTGCAGTATGTCTGTGATGATCCGATGCTGCTTCGCTTCTGTGGGTTGAGAAGACTGCCGAGCCGTCCGACGATCGTGAATTGGCTGAAGCAATTCACGGGAGAGCGGCTCAAGGGCTTATCGGAGTTGAACGGTGTATTAGTCCACGAGCAGATCGAGCGATTGGGTCTGAACCGTCTGACGGTAGATATGGACGGCACCGTGGTTCAGGCAGGCAATCAGGTTGGATGGGCGTTTCGAGGATTCAATCCTCATCGCAAGAAGAATAAAAGTTACTACCCTTTGTTCGCTCACCTGGCTCAGACGGGCCAGATTCTCAAATCCAGAAATCGTCCTGGCAACGTTCACGACTCCAAGGGTGCCGATGCGTTTCTACGGGAACTGATAGGCGAGCTACGGGGCCAGTTCGGTCGGTCCCGAAAGCTGGAATTCCGCACGGACGCCGCGTTTTTCAACGAAAAGATTCTCAAGAGGCTAGAGCGCTCCCGAAGCGAGTTCGCGATCAAGGCTCCGTTCTGGCCGTGGCTCGGCCTAAAGGAGGTCGTCGCTGGGCGCAAGCGATGGCACCGCGTGAGTGACGAAATCGACGGCTTCTCCATCAAACACTTCATCGAGCCCTGGAATATCACCGTCCGGATCGCGATCTATCGGAAGCGAGTTCGACATCGAACGGCGAAGAACTTCCAGCTCGACCTGTTTTCTCCAGACGACGGCTACTTCGAGTACTCAGCCGTCGCCACCAACAAATCGCTCACCGTCCAACGCCTTTGGTACTTCGCTGCTGGGCGAGGCGGCCAAGAGAAAACCTTCGCCGAATTGCGCAGCCAGTTCGCTCTCGACGTCGTGCCCACTAAAAGCTATGCCGCCAATAGCGCCTGGCAACAGTTGAACGTGCTCGCACACAACCTGTGTCGCAGCTTTCAGCTCGACACCATCGCTGAAACGAAAGGCATCTCTCGAAAGCGTACATGCACCCATCTGCTGCACACCATCCGCACCATCCGCTTCCGCATCATCAACAAAGCCGGCCGCCTCGTTCGCGTTAGTGGTCGAAACGCGCTCCGAATGGCCACAAACTCCTCCACTCAGACACTCTTTGAAAGAATCGAACTCGCGCTAGCGTCATGAATTATTGTTCGATTAGGGTTAAGTACCTGTGGCGTTTGCGGTAGCTGATCTCGTCCATCCCAATCACCCGCAATCCATCGAGCTCGCGCCGCTCATCCCGCTGCTCGGCAACCACTCGCTGGATGATCCGTCGCACCGAACGCCACGTCACTCGGAAATAGTTCGCTACGGCGCTGACGTCCGTCCTCTGTGCCAGCCACGCTACCTCTTGTTCGAAGCTTTTGGTAAAGCGGCTTCCCTTGTCGGCCCAAGGCACCTTTTCTCTGACCACTCCACACCGCCGACATACCACTCGTCGGATCGAGTAGCGAAGATAGGTCCGGACTCCGAACAGGTCCAAGTGCCGCCAGTAGCGATTGTAGCGATCTTTGTTCTTGCGGACCTTTCGTCCGCAAATCCCGCACAGAGGCTTCCTCCTCCGCGGTACTACATCCACCACCACTCTGGCTTTGTCCGCCTGGAAGTGGAAACCTCGGACCCACAGGCCTTGCAATCCGATGAGCTTGTTGACTAACGTAGTAACGCGCATCGCGGGAACGCTCTTTTCTCTTTCGGAAAAAAAGATTCTAGCGTTCTCGCCGATGCGCATCTACACATGGCTTACCCTCTCAACCCACGGGCCTCACCAAATGCCACTGCCCCTCAGCGGGAGACGAGGCTGTGGGAAACGCCCCCACGGTTCTGGTCGTTCAGACCTTGCTCACGACTGAGTTCTCTTCGAAGCCTGGAAGGGCGTTTTCCATAGCCTCCACTAATCGAGCCCCCCCTTCCTTATTCCATATGAATTAATCTTTCTTGTATATATATCAGGAGGGCCTGTGGGCGCTCGTGGGAAACGCGAAGCGTTTTCCAAGCGATTGTGGAAAACGCCGCTCCACGTTTGTACGTGCTCACAACCTTTCCCTAAACGCCTCTCTCCCCCGGAGTTTCCGGCGTTTTCCACAATCGCGGCAGCGTCCATAGGCCATGCCCTCCAACACAAATCAGATCCCCCGAAACGACAGGAGAACCTTAAATCGTACGTATGGAGTTCCATCATCACCTGCAACCTACTGATGATGGCAAGACACTTATTACGATAACAACTATTACTCTTCCGCCCCTTATAGCCATGGATTGCTAACAATTCGCCTCTCGTTTCGTCCAAGATTTTCATTCGCTCTCAACCCCACGAAGCCCCTTCCGAAAACGTATAATACCCACATCTTCGATAGGTCTCTCGCACACCACAAGTTATGGTGTTTCTGGACAGGAACTAGCTAGTACCCGTCCTGAAGCCTGTAAGGGATTGAGAAAAAAGGAGAAATCGCAAATTTAGGGCTAGTCTTCTGAGGGGGTGTCGATTAGGATCGTGTCGTTGAAAACATCCGATTCTAAATGACTTAACTCCAAAGGAGACCAGCCCTAAATGCGAAAAACGATCAACCCACAGCCAAATCTACGTGAGCCCTGCTGGAGCTGGAGCACGCACGCGAACTCGAAACGATCTCGTCGCTACTCGATGCCCATCCTAAGCTCAATGAGCTGGTACTGCAAGACCTAAGGTCGGTCACCCCACCGGCAGGGAGCGATGTTGGTCGTGGGGGAATGAGCGCGGAGCAGGTTCTCCGGGCGTTGTTGGTGAAGCAGCTGAATCAGTTCACCTATCGGGAGCTGGCGTTTCACTTGGCAGACTCTCGAAGCTATCGGACGTTTTGCCAGCTCGGCATCATAGAGCCGACCCCGTCGAAGTCGACCCTAGCAGCAAACATCAAAGCCGTGAAGTTCGAAACGCTGGAGCAGATCAACCGAGAGCTGGTGAGCGTTGCCGAGGATGCTGGGATCGAAAAGGGAAGAAAAGTACGAGTGGACTGCACGGTAGTGGAATCAAACATTCATCCGCATGGGACCCCTCCTGGAGCGCAGTGGCGGTATTAAACGCGTTGGTCCAATGAGGATCAAGTTTCACAGGGAAGTGCGCATCGCACGCTCACGTTTTCCATTCGAGCCGGTACTAGAACCGATTCAGGACGTTCCCATGCTTATCGAGTATTATCTGAGCTTCTATGAGCCGGCCCGCTCGCGAAGAGCGCATCGTCGCGGTTTTGCGGAAGCTTGCGAGCGAGACCCGCAAGGGTCGCTATCGCGACGCACCTGTCTACGATGGTCCGTTCTCGACGAACCGCTCGCCCTTCCTCGAGCTCGTGAGCTGCCTGGTGAGCCAGCGCGTCCGGGACGAACAAACGACCCGCGTCTGCGCGAAAATCTTTGCCGAGGCGACCACGCCGGAAGAGCTCCGTCGGCTGCCTCTCCGTCGGCTCGAGCGGCTGCTCTACGGCGCCGGCTTTTATCGCCAAAAGGCGCGGACGCTCCACGCCTTGTCCGACGCGATCATGGAGCGGGGCGGTGTCGTACCGCGCGAGGGCCTCACCGAGCTTCCCGGGATCGGCCCCAAATGCGCGAACCTCGTGCTCGCCCATTGCTTCGGGAAGCCGACCATCGCCGTCGATACCCACGTCCATCGCATCTCGAATCGGCTCGACTGGGTCCGTACCAAAACGCCCGAAAAGACCGAAGCGCGGCTCACACCTCACGTTCCGGTGCGGTGGCGAGGGCGCGTCAATTTGTTGTTGGTCGCCCACGGTCAGCTCGTCTGCAGGCCCATCGGCCCGAAATGCGAGCCATGCGCCGTCCAGTCCCTCTGTCCACGCCGGGGCGTCGTCAAGGGCTAGGGCCTAGCCAGGTAAACCTGAAAGCTCGGCCGCTCCTCAAATCGTGTGCAGAGGCGCCTTAAGAATGGCCACAGAGACACAGCGCGGCGGAGCCGCAACCAAATTGGAGGACGGCTCCGCCACGAGCGGTCAGCGGTCAGCATTCAGCTGTACCTCTGTACTACTAACCCTGAAAAGCTTGTTTTGAGAAGAAGAAAAATCATGCGGCAGCAGCGTGGAGTTTATCGAGGGAGAGAGAGTTTGCGGTAAGTAATGCGGAGCAAAGTTGCTGACCGCGCTTTGTGAGTCTGTAGCGAAAAGTTTCGGGAATTTTTTGACAAGACGGTGGGCTCGGAGGATGCGAATGAGCCGGGGTGACGCGTCCGCTTAGCCGCCTGGTTTCGAGAGGGTCGTCCGAAGTCTTTGGAAAGAGCAAGGCACGGAGTTCCCTGTTGCGAAAGCCTCGCAGATGAAACTCTCCACGGGAAATAGCGGCGAGGAGTCGGGCGTCCAGAGCGTCCCAAGGGCGAAGAGCTCGGAGGGTGGAGCCATTCCATTGAGTTTTTTGGCTGACGCGAGCGAGGAGTCGACCGAGTGGGGTTGAGGTATCACAAGCGGCGAGAGCGTCGAGGTAGCGCTCATTGGAGTCCTGGGAGAGCTGGGCACGACGATGCAGGTCTGCGATGCCACGACGGAGCGGACGCCACTCGAGAGGGCCGTTGGGGTCGCCTTCCTTTGGCCGGTAGCAGCGCATACCCTCGGCACGCTGGATGGTTGTCTCCACACGGAGCACGGAACCTTGTTTGTCGTAGAGTTTGACGGAATTGAGGTCGAGGGCATGTTTGATACGCAGACCCTCGGGCCGGTCGCGAAATCGGCTGACGACTTCCCCTGAAAAGTCGGTTCGAATCCGTTTTCCGAGAAAGCGCATCACGTCGGGGCTCGAAAAGTTTGTGATCGCATGATGTACAAGAGCGGGATAGATCTCCGCGAGGCTAGAGCTGTTACGAAACGTGACGTCGGTGGCCCATTCGCTGCTGTAGACACTCCAGTAGTAGTCGAGGCCACTCGGCGGGAATAATTTGTCTTGCAATGGATTGACGAATCGACTCAGGCGATTCAGGATGTGAGGCCAGTTGGTTTTGAGCTGCTCATCGAGAAGCTGCTGTGCCGCGTGGGCATCCTCAACCCAGGTAAAGCAGTTTTCCCGGCGCCGATATTGAATGCCAGCCTTATCCATCTCAACGGCGAGCCATTCACGGCCGTTGACGTAGACCTGAACATTGAATGGAAACTAGCTTTGGATACGGGCATGCATGAAACCAAAAATAGGGTCCATGCAGTAGTGGTAAAAGTTTAGGCACTTTCTGAGGGATTGCACGAGCTCCAACCGCTTCTTCTGGCGGTTGCGACGTATGCTGAAGGTGATACAAGGTTCCACGCAGCTCAGAACTGCGATGAGACCACTGCGGACATTGTCTTGTTGTGCAATCTCGCGTGCGATGGCCTCCTTGTTCTTACGGGAAGACTCCAGATAGACGACCGGACGCTCGAGTCGCTCCGCCTGCTGATACAAGGCCTGCTTGAGCTCGGAGGTACGCTGCAGTGCGAACTCCGCGAACTCCTTCAGAAGGATTTTCTGGTAGGAAAGGTACTTACCCATGCCGTCCGTATAAGAAATGTGGCGTAGGGTTCCGCGGAACACCAACCGGTCGAATCCGCTCAGCACCCCTGTGATTCGATCCTCGTGACGTGATAAAAACTGTTTCACGGCGTCCTCCAGCGTGGGAAAGGGTTGTCGTGACATCTTCCTACTCTGGATGTGGCGCCGTGTCTACTTCACGCCCAGATTGTGCATCGAGCCCGCGTTGGGCTGACGTGGTGAGCGAGCCGACAGCGAAGAGTCAGGATGAAAGACTTTCGAGATCTAAAGGTTTGGGAGAAGGCCCATCAGCTAGTCAAGGGTTTGTACCAGGCCACCGGCCACTTCCCAACCGAAGAGAAGTTCGGCTTGACGGCTCAGATGCGCCGAGCGGCGGTTTCCATCCCGGCGAATATTGCTGAGGGCTGTGGACGCGGTTCAGACCGGGATATGGCCCGCTTTCTTCAAATGAGTATGGGCTCAGCAAGCGAGCTCGAATACGAACTGCTCCTTGCCCACGAGCTCGGGTTGCTCGATAGCCAAAGTCTTCAGGAGCTTGCCGAGCGAACCACCGAGGTCAAGCGTATGCTCGCCTCTCTCATCCGGAGGCTCGAATCCGGAGCTGACCGCTGAATGCTGACCGCTGACCGCTCGCGGCGGAGCCGTCCTCCAATTTGGTTGCGGCTCCGCCGCGCTGTGCCTCTGTGGCCATCCCCTTTGGTTGCGGCCGCAGCTGCGCTTGGACGAAGTTCGAAAGTGTGAACAAGATCTCGTTTCTGAGCGGCTAGGGGCTAGTGGCGGCGGCGAGGATGACGAAGCCGCTGAAGCCTTGAAGCTGAAGCTGTCGCAAGAGACGCTCGGCGCCGTCGCGCTCGCGAAACGAGCCGACCCACACGCGATGGTAGAGCACGCCCTCATTTTCGAACTCGGTGAGCAAGACGGGGCTTTGACCTTGGGCCTGGAGCGACGTGAGGAGCTCATGCGCGCGCGCTTCGGCTTCGAAAGAGCCCGCTTGCACCCGCCACCGCCGCTCGGCGAGGGGGCCCGCGAGACCGATCACTTCCATCCGGACGCGGGCGACGCCTTTTTCGAGGATCCCGAGATCCCTTGCGGCCGCGAAAGACAAGTCGATGATTCGGCCGCGGACGAAAGGGCCACGATCGTTGATGATCACATCCACGCCTTTTCCGGTGTCGAGATCGGTGACTCGAACGAGCGATCCGAAAGCAAGGCTTTTATGCGCGGCCGTCAGCTTCTCGGGCGCCATGGGCTCGCCGCTCGCGGTGGCGCGGCCGGCTTCCTCGAGCCCGTACCACGAGGCGAGGCCTTCTTCGGCGCGCGACGGAGGTCGGTCCGGTGACGTGGGCGCGCGGCGGCCGGAGCACGCAGAAACTGCCACGAGCGCGAGCGCGCCCGCGAGAAGACGCCTTTTCATCGTGCGGAATTATAGCGTTTTGTACCGCCCCTTCGCGTTCTCCGAGCTTCCTTTAGGCACGCTCACGCTCTTCCAGCCGCTTTTGGAGCTTGCATGGCGGGCGAGATACACGATCTGGCCGACATGGTAGGCGGCGTGTACGACTTGCCGCTGAATGGCCTCGGGTACGGTGAGCTCTTCTCCGCGGATGGTCACTTTGCGCTCGAGTGCGTCGGGCGTGAGTGCGTCGAAGGACGCGAAGAGCGTCGACCAGCCGCGCTCCCAAAGGGCCATAAGCTCGTCCCGGGTGCGGTCGGGTTGCGCCTCGAACTCGCGGTCACGATACCGATCCGGTTTCTCGCCGTCGCTCGTGAGAAAGTCGGTCCAGCGTGAGACCATATTGCCGTTCAAGTGTTGGAGGATCACAGCGATCGAGTTCGACGCATCGTCGAGCTCGATGTGGAATCCTGCATCGTCCGGGATTTGCTCCATCGCGGCTTCCGCGAGCTGCTTCAGGCGCCCGAACTCGAAGCCCGCGTTTTCGAGGTAGTGTTCTCCGAAATCCATTTGTCGTCTTTCTCCTGAGGCTCTTTCGTCGCGCCCTTCAGCGAGACGTAACCCACACCGCCGATGACGAGGAAGATACCGAATCCCTGTAGGGCCGAAATCCTCTCGCCGAGCCAAAGAGCCGCGACCGCGACGGCGAACATCGGCTGTAATAATAACAAGAGCGACGTCTCGAGTGCAGCGAGCCGGGGGAGCACATAGGTGATGAAGAGCCAGCCCGCCACTTGGGAGCCGAGAGCGAGCGCGGCCAGATAGCCATGGCTCGGCCATGTGACGTTCAGCCATGTAACATCGAAGCCGGGTAAAAGCGGCGCGAGTGCTATGGCCGTGATGGCGCCGCCCGCGCTCGCGTCGAGTAGTGGGCCCGCCGGCGGCGCCAGGACGCGGTTCGACGCGCGAAAGGTGAGAATGAAGCTCGCATAAAGAAGACCGCTCGTCACCCCGAGTATCGCGCCCGCCACCGGCGCTTTTCCGTAGGCGTCGTCTTGTGCCAATCCCGAGATGAGCGTGGCGCCGACGAGGATGACAGGGATCATTTGAAACGCCACGCGCGCCGGCCGCTCGCGGAGGAAGAGCCAAGCGAGAAGACCGACGAAGACCACTTGGATATTTGCGAGCACCGTGGACAAGCCCGCGCCGATGAGCTCGATGCTGTGGTGCCAGATCGTCAAATCTGCGGCGAGGATGAGACCGCTCGCGAAGGCCATGAGGCGTAAACGTGGCGAGCGGCTGTCTCGCTTGCGCCCGACAAACCAGATGACGAGAAGAGCAGGAAGCGCGTAGGCGCAACGGTAGAATGTCGCCGTGGCAGGAGAGACACCCGCGAGCGCGACCCAGATCGGAGACATACCGATCAAGATGACCCCGAAAAGAGCGATGAGGTGATTCACCGCGTTAGTCTAGTCCGAACCCTTGAGCTGACGTAAAGTATGTATACAAAATCTATTGATATCGAGGGCCCGGTTGGCCTCCTGGAGGCCATATGGATGACGCCGAAAGAGCCCGCCGCCCTCTGTGGACGAGCCGCCCTTCTCTGCCACGCGCACCCGCTACGCGGGGGCGTCATGCGCTACAAGTTGTTGTTCCCGAGCCCAAAGTGCTCGTCGTGATCCCCGGGAGTGATCACTTTTTTACCGGCGAGATCGAGGCCGTGGAAACGGCGGTGTCGGACTGGGCGCCGCGAGCGATCGCGAGCTGAGCGTCGTACAGCTCGAGATAACCGCGCAGCATCGCTTTCGAGCTGAACCGCTCTTCGGCGTCGCGTCGCGCCGCCTCGCGTGACAACGACGGAACGCAATGAACCACATCGACCGCTTCGGCGACGTTTTGAACGACGAAGCCCGTCTCGCCTTCGCGGATGACCTCTGGCACACTGCCACGCGCGAAACCGATGACCGGCGTGCCGCAAGCCATCGCCTCCGCCATGACGATCCCAAAAGCCTCATCGATATCGATCGGCATTAGCAGTGCCGAGGCACGCCCGAGGAGCTCGTTCTTTTGACGGTCGTCCACCGCACCTACATAGCGGATCTGCTTGCCGTCGATGAGAGGCTCGACTTTTTGCTCGAAATAATCGCTGTAGTCGTCGACGCGATTACCTACCACGATGAGATCTCGTCCACTCTGAAGCGCAATCTGGATGGCGTCGTGCGTACCTTTGATGGGCTCGATGCGTCCGAGAAACATCAGAGGTGCGTCTACGGGTAGCTCGGCAACATAGTCGTACCGGTCGACATCGACGGCGTTGTAGACCGTATGCCACTGTCCCGCCTTCGGGTTCTTGTACATGGCCGAGGAGCAACCCGTGAAAGATATGGACGCGCCAGCGAGCCCGCTCGCGCGTGCGACGCCGGTCCAAGGAATTTCAGGCCGTTGATAAGTCTGGAACTTCGGCAGGTATGAGAACGGCAGGATGGGAAAGAGCGCGGCGAGCCGGCCGAAGCTATGCACGATGTCGAGCTCGCCTCGGTGACGGAACAACCAGCTCCCGACTTGGTAGAGCTCGGTGATACGCGGAACAACGCCTTTATGCGGAGGCGCGCCGTAAGGCACGAGCTCGCATCCGACCTCGCTCTCCGGATGTCCGATGAGAACGACGTCATGACCGGCTCGAGCCAGGCCTTCGACGAGCAGGCCGACGATGCGCTCGATGCCGCCGTAGATCTTGGGCGGGACCGGAATATAGGGGTCGGCAGTGACGGCTATGCGCACCGGGCCACCTTGGAAAGATGCTCGTCGAAGAGGCGTAGGAGGGCGCCGCGCTCGTCGTCGTGCTCCCAATGCCAGCGGCGCTTCGCCCATTGCCAGGCATCTCGTTGCGCGGCCAGCAACGAGGTGCGATCCGCATCCCACGTCTTTAATATCGTCGCAAGTGCCGTCGTATCGTCGAGCGCGCAGATCGGCTGGCGGTCGCCGAGCGCATCGCGAAAGGCGCGCTGTGCCGGTGTATCGGAGTAGATCGTCGCGAGGCCCGCGAGCATGTAGGTAAAGACTTTGTTGGACAAGAGAACGCGCGTGTTCGGGATGGCGCCCGTCTCGAGAGACAACCCGATGTCGAAAGGGCGGCAGGCGTCGATCATGCCGGCGGATGAGTTCGGTGCGTGGATCGTCAGCTTCAGCTTGGGTGCTACTTGGCGAGCGAGCGACTCGAGGCCCTCGCGATAGCTTCCGTCGATGCGGCCACGCAGGCGAAGCTCCGTTTCAATAGCCGCAGCACCGGCGCCGCGGATCGCGTGCTCGATCCCTCGGCCGGGTCCGATCGTCTGGGAGAACCAGTAGAGCTTCAGCGGTCTTCGCAGAAGCTCGAACGCCGGCGCTTCGCTCGGAAGCGGGAACACGTTGTGCAACACCACGCCGCTCACACCGAGACACTCTTCGTAGCGCGCGGAGATGAGTGGGCTGCCCATGGAGACGAAACGGGCGTCGCGAACCGCGTCGGCCTCGACCGACGCGGTGAGCTCGCTTTGGAACCGCCCCTCGGCGGAGGTGTCTTGCTCGCCGCGGTGGAAGTCTTCGAAGTCGATGGCGTAGGGCACACTCAGCCGTCGCGCGGCCTCTGGAGCGATAGGATAGCTTCCTGCTCCGAAGTAGAGAAAGTCAGTGGGTTGCGACATCGTCGCTTCGAGGAGAGCTTCGGACGGGCGAAGGAGCGCCCATCGCCTGAGCGGGGCGCTCGTGCGGGCGACACCCAGGGTGCGCGTGATACGCCGCGCCATGTGGTAGCGCGCGGCCGCTTTCCAGAATGGCCAGAATGGCCAGAACGTTCCCCCGCCCGAGCCGCGCCGCGTGTCGATCGCCGCGGCGTCGAGCCAAGACCGTTCCGCTTCGAGAAGCTTGTCGGATTGGGATGCCCAGTCCGTGCGCCGATTCATCACCACGCGCACGTGGTAGCCTTCGGCGTGGAGCGCGTCCGCGACTTTCACCATGCGCGGACAGGTCGATAGCTGTCCGGCGGAGACAATGGTGACGCGCGGTTCGGAGTCGTTCATTTGGTTGGGATGACAACGATCTTAGCATGCTGAGGTCGCTTGATATAATCGCGGGCATGACTCGAAAACACCGCCGGCAGTTCCTTCGTAGCGTGGGCTCGGCCTCGGTCGCGTGGCTCTTCTCGGAGAAAATGCCGTTCGCGCAGAACCAAGTAGAACCGTTTGTCATCGAAGGCAAAGAAGGCGTCACCGTTCTGAACGACCGCCCAATCAACGCTGAAACTCCGATTGCCCTTCTTGATGAGGACGTGACCGGAAACGCGGTGCATTTCATTCGTAATAACGGCCTCGTTCCAGAACGCGCGACCACGCGCGATCTCAGCGGCTGGTCGCTCACGGTCGATGGCGTCGTGCATAAGCCGTTGAACCTCACGCTCAGCGATTTGAAAAGGCGCTATACGAACAAGACGGCGCTCCTGCATTTAGAGTGCGGCGGAAACGGCCGCGCCGGATTCCGGCCTCCGGCAGCGGGCAACCAGTGGAAGCTTGGGGCTGTGGGTTGTGCGATCTATACAGGCGTGAGGTTGAAAGACGTCTTGGAGGATGCCGGCGTCGACGCTCGCGCGGTCTACGTCGCATATTATGGCGAAGACCTTCGTCTGAGCGGCGATCCGGACGCGGTGCCCATCTCGCGGGGCATCCCCATCGCGAAAGCGCTCGACCCGTGGACGCTCCTCTCTTGGGAGATGAACGGTGAGCCGCTGCCGGCACAACACGGCTTCCCACTCCGTCTTGTCGCGCCGGGCTATCCCGCCTCCACGTCAGGAAAGTGGCTCAAAAGGCTCTGGGTTCGGGACCGCGTTCACGACGGGCCGAAGATGGGCGGCTACTCCTATCGCGTCCCGCGTCACCCGGTAGAGCCGGGCGCCGACGTGCCGGAAGAGGCGATGGAGATCATCGAAGCGATGCCGGTGAAGTCGATGATCACGCGTCCCTCGACGGGCATCGAAGTCGCCTCGGGCGAGGCTCTCGCGCTCGGCGGCCACGCGTGGTGCGGCGACGGACCCGTCTCCGCGATGCACGTGAGTCACGATTTCGGCGCGACCTGGATCGAAGCGGAGATCTGCACGCCAAAGAATCCCTTTGCATGGCAGCATTGGTCGGCCAGAATCCGCTTTCCGACGCCGGGTCATTACGAGGTGTGGGCGCGGGCCACCGATCATGCGGGTCGCCAGCAGCCGATGGTCGTGCCGGGATGGAATCCTCGTGGCTATCTCAATAACGCCATGCATCGCATCGCCGTGCGCGTAGTATGAGCTCATGAAGCTTTGGATTCTTCTCGCTCTTCTCTCACAAGCAGAGAGCTCCTCCGACTCCATTTTGAAGCCGGGTCAAGGACGCGACATCGTGACGGCTGCTTGTACGCAGTGCCATACGGCCGAGATCATCGTCGCCTCGCATATGAGCCGCAAGACGTGGGATACCACGCTCACGTGGATGCAGGAAACGCAAGGCCTCGTCGAGCTCGAGCCCGATGTCCGCGCGCTGATCCTGGATTATCTCGCGGAGACTCAAGGCCTCGACGATGAAGCGGACACGGGATCGAGCCCTTGGGCCAACCCGCTCTATCGGCCCAACCCGATCTGGTGATCTATGGAAGTTTTCGACCGGAGCGCCGCCCTCGAACGCCTCGGTGGCGATGCCGATCGGCTGGAAGAGCTTCTCGATGACTTTCAGATGCAGATCCCGGCGGTCATGAGGCGATCGAAAAAGCGGCGAAACGCAAGCGCGCGATCCGCATCGGGGAAGTGTCCGAAGAGCTGCGCGCGACCGCACACAAGATCGGCGCCGAGGGGGTGGAGGCGTTGGCCGGACAGATGGTCGAAGCCGCCGAGCAGGAAGACTACGAGAAAGCCGGGACGCTACTCACCCATATGGCAATGGAGCTCGACTGGCTCCTGCGGATCCTCGACCAAAACCGCTGCTCCGGAAATTTGTAGGGTCCGTAATTCGGGTTGCTACCTGCTTTCGGCTACCCGTTGCCTGGTCGGCGCTCGACCTAACCTGCCGAGCTGAGTCCCGGAAGCAGATAGCGGGTAGCAGGTAGCAGGTAGCAGGTAGCAACTCGAACTACCGACCCTTAGTTGCCGATATTCGTGTCGGCGAACTCGTTCCGTAAAATCGCGTCGCGGATCCACTCGGCCGACTCGCCCGCCTCGGTCATTTCGCTCGCGTAGACGGCTTCCTTCATGCAGACCATGCACCCTGAGGCGTGATCGTCGATGTAGCAGTCCAAAAGGCTCCGGTGGTCGTCGGAGGTGTTGTCGCAGCCGCATAGGCATGGCTGCTGGGCGAGGACCTCGGGAATCTCCTTCGCGACGGCATAGGAGTTGGCGATGCCCTCGTTCTGGAATTGACTCGGCGGCAGTGTTACCGGGAGGGGACGTGCCGCGTCGGGATTCTCGAAATA
The DNA here is from genome assembly GCA_965197495.1 of Candidatus Marinacidobacterales bacterium. GTDB lineage: Bacteria > Acidobacteriota > Vicinamibacteria > Marinacidobacterales > SMYC01 > SMYC01. The sequence goes on along the minus strand of OZ240210.1, from coordinate 4,258,352 downwards.
GCGGTACTGACCGGTTTGCCCCGGGTCACGCTGCGTCGTGACGGCGGGAGCTGTATGGCCGGCGTGGTCGTTCGCTGGAGCAGGCGGCCCGTCCGTCGTGAGCGCGTACAAGAACACGCCGCTCCCGAGGACCAGCAGCATGATGGCCACCCAGCGGCCGGCATTGCCGCCATTGTCTGGCGCTGCAGTCTCTTGCGGCGCTTCCGTTGCGACTTTCTTCTTTCGTTTCTTTCCCATGGATCTCGCTTCCTCAAAAATGTTGTAACGTCCCATTATAGATGATCGTCACCGGGACCACCATCTTCTGGAGCGCCTTGCTTCTCTTCGTGGTCCAGCCGCTCATCGCGCGAAAACTTCTCCCGTGGTTCGGTGGAAGCCCGACGGTTTGGATTGTCTCGCTATTGTTTTTTCAAGCCGTGCTGTTCGCCGGCTATGTCTATGCACATCTTTCGAGCCGCTATCTCGATGCTCGGCGGCAATCGCTCTTGCATGGCGCCCTTCTCGTCTTGGCGTTCCTCTTTCTGCCCATCTACCCGGCTGAGCCTGTCGACGCGGCTTCCTCTAATCCCACGACCACGATCCTGTGGATTCTCGTCGCGAGCTTGGGCTTGCCTCTCGTGACTTTGTCCGCGACGAACCCGCTCTTGCAGCGCTGGGTCTCGAGGACCGTAGGGGAGGCGGATGGGTCGAGCGTCTACCGGCTCTTCGCGCTCTCGAATCTCGGCTCGCTCCTCGGGCTCTGGAGCTATCCGTTCCTGCTCGAGCCACGGACCACGGTCGCCTTTCAACTTCGCGCGTGGTCGGTCGGCTACGTGGTTTTCGCGCTTTTCGCTACGGTCTGTGCACTCCGTGCCGCTCGGGTAAACGCGACACCTACGGCAGGGACGCCGCGGACTAAAGAAACCGCCGCCTGGGCCGAGGGCGACGTGCTCGAGCGAGTCATGTGGCTCGGCCTCTCTGCAACGGGGTCGATTCTGCTCATGGCGACGTCGAACCAGCTCACGCGCAACGTCGCAGCGGTCCCGTTTCTCTGGGTGTTGCCGCTGAGCTTGTATCTTCTGTCTTTCATCGTGTCCTTCGAGCATGATCGCTGGTACGCGCGCTGGCTCTGGGCGCCGCTTTTCGTGGGTTCGCTCCTCGGCGTGCTCCAGTTGCTCGCAGAGGACACGGAGCCTGATCTGTACCTTCAGTTCGTCGTCTATTCTGTCAACCTTCTCTCGGGCTGCATGGTGTGCCACGGCGAGCTAGCCCGGCGTCGCCCCCGCACTGAGCGGCTCACCTCCTTCTATCTCTACGTTGCCGCGGGCGGGGTTCTCGGAGGCACGCTCGTGAGCCTCGTTGCGCCTGAGATCTTCGATGGCTACTGGGAATATCCCGTTGGGCTCGCAGCCGTCTATCTACTCGGCGGGTCCGCCATGGCGTTCGCGGGACGCCACCGGCTCTATTGGCTGGGCGGCGGCGTTGCGCTCGTCGTGCTTGTCGGGAGCTATGTCCGTTTGCACAGCGTCGGCGCGCTGACGATGCGGCGAAGCTTCTTTGGCGTCGTCCGTGTCTACGAGCACTCTCGGGACACGGAGAACTGGCGGCGGTATTTGTGGAACGGGCCGATCGCGCATGGCGGCCAATTCTTGGCGCCCGGCCGACGACAGACCCCTATCCTTTACTATGGTCGGCAAACGGGGGTGGGTCTCGCGCTTCGATACGGTGAAGCCGAACAAGGTCGTCGTATCGCCGTACTCGGCCTCGGCACGGGAAGCGTGGTACTGTTCGGTCGGGCCGGAGACCAGTGGCGCTTTTACGAGATCAACCCTGACGTCGTCGATGTCGCGCGGGAGTACTTCTACTATCTCGAAGACACACCGGCCGCGGTCGCGATCGCCACCGGTGACGGGCGTCTTCTTTTGGAACGCGAGCTTCGCGAGCGCGGTAGCCTCGAGCTCGACATTCTCATCGTCGATGCCTTCAACGGCGACGCGATCCCCGTTCACTTATTGACGGAAGAGGCCTTCGCTGTTTACGAACAGCATCTCGCGCCCGATGGCATTCTCGCGATCCATGTCTCCAATCTTCATTTCGACCTCAAGCCTGTCATTCGCGCCCGGGCGGAGGCTATGAATCTCGTCGCGGTCCTCGTCGAAAGCGACGCGGACGAGGAAAGAGGTCTCTTCGTGTCGGATTGGATGTTGGTGACGGCGAATGGCGAGTTTCTCTCCGACCCGGAGCTCCAATCGTTGTGGACGCCGCGACGCGCGGACGTGGCTACGCGTCTCGAAGATTTTCTCTGGACGGACGACTTCTCCAATTTGTTCCGTAGTCTCCGCTGAAGGGCGTTTGAAGTGTAGAATCGCCCATGGCTGAGGGACAATATTTCGTTCGAGGCACTGAGGCCTCGGAGCACTCGGAAAACCGGCAGAAGCCCTCGCCGCGTGGAGCGAATGCGCGTCGAACCACCCGTAATCGGAAGAGCAGCGTCACTACATCTCCGAGTGCCAGAGCGCCCTATCGTCTAGGTGAGCGGTCCATCAGGCCGGCGCTCACCTGTCCTTCGCGAATAGGTCGCCGTGAAATCAAGAGGGCCGTCCGTTCGCACCGCGCTCGTGTTTGACCACGACTATTCCATATGGTATAACTTATTGTTATATCAAAGGTACGATTCATGGCAAGCGTTAAAACGGCCCTGTCCATCGACGAGTCCTTATTCGAGCGAGCCAAAGCTCTGGCCGAGGAGTTAGATGTCTCGCGGAGCAAGGTTTTTGCGATGGCCCTCGAACAGTTTCTCCATCAGCACGAAGGAAAAAAGCTCTTGGAGCAGATCAACTCCGTGTATGCCGAGGCGCTCTCAGTGGACAAGAAAGAGTCGTCCGCACGACGCGTGAAGCATCGTGAGATCGTCGAGGGAACTTGGTGATCTCGCAGGGAGACGTATTTTGGGTAGCGCTCGCGCAACCTTCGGGTTCCGCGCCCGGGTACCGCCACCCGCACGTGGTGATTCAAAACAACGTCTTCAATCGGAGTCGGATTGGAACCGTTGTTGTTTGCTCCGTCACCTCGAATCTCGCACTCGGTGCTTCACCGGGCAACGTGACTTTGAAAAAAGGGGAGGCGGGATTGCCCAAGCGCAGCGTCGTCAACATCAGTCAAGTTTTTACGGTAGACAAAACCGACCTGGTGAAGAGGCTCGGGGCTCTGTCGCCGAGAAGGATGATTCAAGTTCTCGCCGGGATTCGTCTTCTGATGGAGCCACGGGATCCAGGGGGCGCCTCGGCCGACGCGACGCCCTGAAGGTTCGGGTCCCGAGGACGGCCGTGGGCTCCGGACGCCCCTCCCCTTTCAGATATTTGTCGTACCAGCCGATCATGCGCTCGATACGATCCTGAACATAGCTCGGCTTCGATAGACAATGGAACTGGCCGGGATAAATCACGAGCTGCGTCGGGACGCCGAGGCTTCGGAGGGCCTGATACATCTGCTCTGAGTTGATGAGCGGCACGTTGAAGTCTTTTTCGCCGCACATAAACAACGTCGGGGTGTGAATGCGGTCCGCATGGAAGAAAGGATAGGAGATCTTCAAATAAGTCTCGATGCCCTTCCACGGCAAGCCGAGCTCGTTCTCGTACTGCCATACGTATTCCCAGAAGCTTTGCCTTCCGGGTACTCGCTCATGGATGCCCCGCCTCGGGTTCCTTTTGTTCTGCCGTCTCAGCTTGGCGGCGTTGCAGCTTCGCCTCGCGTCTCTGTGCCTTCTTCTCCTCGTCGCGGCGGACCTTGTCCTCGATGGACAGAACTACATCTGGTCGTTCCTTGCCGAACTGCTTGAAGTAGAGATGCTCGATGTAGTGCCTGAGCGGCATCTTCCACAGCTCCTGGTCGTGGTTGTCCAGCTTGCCGAGCTTCTTCGGGTTCATCCCCAGCTCGCGAGCCATCTGGACCTGGGCGTGCGACAGGTGGTGGCGCCTACGTGCGTCTACCCAAGCCTGCATCTTCTGGTTCGGCTTCTTTTTCTTCTTGGCCACTCAACGTTCCTTGAACGTAGCAAGCCTTCAGTGAACGAACTTGTCCTCATCGAGCTCGTGGTCCGGTGGCCCCTCGGCCCTGGCCATGGCCTCGTAGACTGCCTCGACGATGTCCTCGTCGTCAGAGTCTGTCAGGTCAACGAGGATCGTCCCTGCCTCCTGTGGGCGGATGCTGGCCACGGCGTCGATGGCAGCTAGCCGCAGAGGCTTTTCGGTTTCCCTCGAAGTGACGAGTGCGGTGATGTGCGACCAGGCCGCGGCTACCTCCCAGTTGCCAGCCGCGCAAACTGCCTGGTAGTGAATCTCAGGGTCTGCACTTTTCAACGCTTCGAGTATCTGGTCGTCGAAACCTCGAACCCAGCGCATCGAGAAGACCGCAGTCAGCTTCCAGGCTTCGTCGTCGCTTCGATACGCGGTGTGGATCGCATCCTGGTGCCAGTCCTGCGGAGCGCGCACCGATGCCTCGAGGATCCTCCGACGCACTTCTTTTGGAACGTCGGCGTCCATGTGGAGCTTGTGGAAAGACTCCTGGATTCCAAGGAACGCTGCTTCGGAAATAGGTACGGAGTCGTCATCGAACCCGTCCTGATCAGCGTCCGCGTGATCGAGGACGGGCCCCAGAGAGATGGCCGCCTCCGCGCGCAGAGTCTCTGGCTCCTCGCCCTTGCGCAGGATTGACAGCAAGGCGGCGACCAGCTCGTCGCTGATCACAACGAAATCGCCGGCCAGCTCCACGGCGAGCCGGCGATCGGATTCCACGGCCTGATCATCACCGAGAATTCCAAGCAACATCTTGCTGGCGCCTTCCGGCCAGTCCCAAGGAGGCGTGTCTTTCAAGGTCTTCAGGTCCATTTTCTCCTCGCTCATGTTATCATTCGTATCGGGCTTCTTCCCACGATCTTCTAGCCCTGACGTCCTCGTACAGGAACCTCGCTCCCTGGTTGTCCGATGGATTGAGCCAGAGCATCCGGTCGAAAACGCGTTCGGCCTCGTCGAAGCGCCCGAGCCGCCAGAGGCACAATCCGTAACCATGCATGGAGCGTGGAAACGGCCGGTTTTCGATGTGCCCCCACAGCAGCACGCCATCGAAGTCGTCCCCTAGGGACAGCTCTCCGATGCGCAGGCCAACTTCATAGTGCCGGATGGCGTCTTCGGGGCTGCGGTCGAAAACGAAGTTGCCGAGGTGCGCATGAGCATCGAGGCAATGCAGGTCGGACTGGCATAGCTCCATGAGAGTTCTCTCTGCGCCAAGGCGATCGCCTGCGTCATGGCGATCGTTGGACTCAGTGATCAGGTCTGCGAACGGATCGTCGGGATCCGCACCGGGCAGCACCTGCTCCATCGCGAAGTCTGGGCGCGGCCCGCGGGCGATGATCGGCTTGATCCACTATTTGATGGAATCATCTTCTTCGCCCCAGTAATGCTCCTTTGTGTCCCACATGCCTTGATCTTCGAGGCGGAGTGGCACGAGGCCGAGCGCGGGCACATCGAGGCGGGAGGATCCGATTTCTCCGGAAAGGTACGGGTGGCCCGCGTAGCGCCACTGCTTGCGTGGTTTGACCGTGACGATCTCGCCGGGCACGACATCCCAGAGTCCGCTCGCCCGGAGCGTGATGACGCGCTCGCTTCCCAGCAGGCGACAGCGAGCCGCGCGCTCCTTGACCGAGAGTGCCACCAGCTCGATGGGCCCGCTCAGGTCGAGATCTTCGGCGGTGGCCTTGTGCTGTCGCAAGCGTCGCGTGGGTGCAGGAGCACTCGCTGGAAAGGGCTCGAGTCCGAGCCACTTGCGGTATGCGGCCACGTGGCGAGAGCCCGTCGACCCCGGCGAGAAGGCCATATCGGAGGTTGCGACCACGTGCTCAGATCCATCTCTCGCCGGCACGTTGCCGTGAGCCCGCGCCTTTCGTTCCCGTCGTCGTCGATCTCGATGACGGACACGGGCTCGCCGATGATGAAGGCGTCGGCCGGCAGCTCGACGTTGTCCTCGAAGGCTTGCCGGAGCGCCCAGAGCAGCTCGTCGTCGCCGTGGGCATCGGTTAGAATGTCGTCCAGGAGCGCCTCGAGCGCTGCCGAAGCCGCTTGGTCGCCGGGGCGTTTCTTTCCCATCACTTCCTCCTCTGGCTTCGCACTGCGACGGCCAGTCAACGCTAGTAGTAGTAGCATAGACCTGTACGTTGGTGTTGCGCATGGCCGATCTGTTCCCCAAATCTCCGAAGACGATCCGCCAGCGCATTCGACGCTACGAACGCGAGCTCAAGAACGAGCTGAAGACGGGACATGGTCGCGATGGTTACGGGAAGCGATACCTGTTGGGTCCGCTCTACCTGTTGCTGGGCGACCTGGATGGCGCGCTTGCGTCGTTCGAGTGGTATGAGAATGCCTATCCCGATGATGGTGGAGAGCCCTACCAATATCTGACGTGGGCGTTGGCGTTACACAGAGGCGGATTCAAGCACGCGGCGTTCAACAAGCTGTACCAAACGATTCTCGAGAACCTATATCTCGTGCCGCATCTTCTCGGGCAGAATCCTCAGCCACTTGATATCTGGCATGGTAGCAACCTGGCGGAGATTGAGTACGCGATTGCCATCCCTGGCGAGTTGCTTGATCTTTGGGATGATGAAGCACGTGAATGGGCGCGAGTGGTCTCAGAGCATCCTAATGTCGTGGAGAAGGTAACCCGCTACATCGACATCCAGCGCGAGCTCGAGACGGAGCGCCCCGGGCCGAAGCGCACTGCGTTGGTGGACGAATCCTACGCCTTGCAGAACCAGCAGCTTCCGTATTTCTAACGTGGACGGGCGCTTCATCGCACGCTACAGCCGCCTGTCGTCCGCAAAACGTCGATCCGCCGTTGATACCGGGGTTTGCCCCCACTGAAATCAGCGGTTGACGGAGAGGGCCCGATAAGGCCCGATTACGTCAACTCGGGCCTTCTTGAGCTCGGGCATGGGCCAGTCGCCCGGTTCTTGGGATTCGATCCATTTTTGGACACCACGAGGTCGCGGTTTCTGGGTTCTTCTGCGCAGAACCTGAACGGACTTGGAAGGTGTCTCGACATCGTAACGCCGAGCCGCTGGTCCAGTCGTCGCGCTTCGGATACCACGTTAGGTTATCTGGACCATGCGGAGCCCGGGATGACAACAACGAGTTTTCCCGTCGCGGCCGGCAACGTGCAGCTTCGGCCCTTCAGATTCGAGGACGCGCCTACAAAGGGAGCACCGCCAGGAGCGGGAGCCGCGGATCGCATACTTCCAGACGGAGTCAGCGAATCAGGAAGTGCCGCCAAGAAACTCAGAAAACTCGCTGCAGATCTCGCGCCGATTGTATTCTGTGAAGACGCAGTCCGCTGCCTCGACGAGTTCCTGGTCGCTCGGAGAACTGTGATCACCGCGGGCAACACGGCGGAACAGTTCGGCTAGGACCTCCTCACGCTCCAGTTCCGGAAGGGATTCGAATGCCTCCAGAACAGTCTTAGCTCCGTCTGTCATAAGACCAAGTTCTCACTCTGGCGACCGTCGGTCAAGTCCCGCTCCTAGGGGCCTAACAGTACCGATAACCGGCGTGGCCAATCCTCGAGTTTCGGCACTCGGTTGACTGACGGCTACCCGGTTTAGTGTGCATTCCATTGCCACACGAAGAGGAAGTCCCACGTCCGGTTCATCGGCAAGTTAGACGACCATTATGCCAGTCTGTACCAAGGTTCACTTTCGGAAGGTCGGGCCAACGGCCAGCGACGAAGGGCCGTGACCGGTTCGCAACACAAAAGGGCTCCGCTTCAACACAAAGCCTTCGACGTCAAATACTGCAATGTGGTTGGGTCGAGTCGCAACAACGAACATCATGGACCCGTCTGGAGAGAACTCAATTCCCCCTTGACAGGTCGATCCTCTTCCGTGATTTGAGTTAGAATCCCCGCAAGATGCTAGCCCTCGATTGAAGCTCAGGCGTTCATTGCCCGAGCATTCCTCCTGAACGGCAGGCGTAACCGGCACTCTCGCCCGACGGCCAATGGCTCGCTTACCAGGCTATGGCAAGGATAAGAGCCGCAATGAAACAACAACTCATCGAATGCGTTCCCAATTTTAGCGAAGGGAACGACATGTCCGTCATCAAACAAATCACGTCGGAGATCGAAGGCGTCGAGGGCGTGAAGCTTCTTGATGTCGATCCGGGAAAGGCGACGAACAGAACGGTCGTCACCTTCGTGGGGACTCCGCAGGAAGTGATCGCTGCAGCGGTCCGTGCGGCAAAAAAGGCCGCCGAGCTCATCGACATGAGCCAGCATCACGGTGAGCATCCCCGCTTCGGCGCTATCGACGTCTGTCCTTTGATCCCGGTGGCCAACATCACCATGGAAGAGACGGTGCTGCACGCCCACGAGCTCGCTAGACGACTGGGAGAGGACGTGGGTCTCACGATCTATTGCTACGAGCACGCGGCGCGAACACAACGGCGAAGAAACCTGGCTCTCGTGCGTGAAGGCGAGTACGAAGGGCTAGAGGACAGGATCGCGAGCCCGGATTGGAAGCCGGATTTCGGTCCCGCGACGTTCAGCCCGAGGTCGGGGGCCACGGCCGTCGGAGCGCGTGAATTTCTCGTTGCCTACAACGTCAATCTGAACACTACGTCCACCCGGCGCGCCAACGCCATCGCCTTCGACGTGCGCGAGAAGGGGCGCAAGAAACGCGAGGGGAACCCGCTAACGGGTCCCGTCGTCAAGGACGAGAAGGGTGAGGACGTTTGGAGTCCAGGGCCCCTGAAAAGCGTCAAGGCCATCGGCTGGTTCATAAAGGAGTACGGAATTGCACAGATCTCGATGAACCTCACCAATCTCGGTGTGACGCCGGTTCACGTGGCCTTCGACGAAGTCTGCGAGAACGCGCGGCAACGAGGCATCCGGGTAACCGGCAGCGAGCTCGTCGGCCTCATCCCACTGCAGGCGATGCTCGATGCGGGCCGCTTCTTCCTCAGAAAGCAGCGGCGCTCGACCGGCGTCTCTGACGAGGAGCTCATCAAGATCGCCGTCAAGTCGCTCGGATTGAGCGATCTCTATCCCTTCAAACCGGACGAGAAGATCATTGAATACGCCATGGCTGACCGCTCGGAAGGGCGATTGATTGACTTGACGGTCGCAGACTTCACCCACGAGACGGCCAGCGAATCTCTCGCTCCAGGAGGTGGTTCCATCTCCGCCGCGGTTGGCGCCTTGGGCGCGGCGCTCGCGACCATGGTGGCGAACCTCTCAGCTCACAAGCGGGGCTGGGACGATCGATGGGAGGAGTTCTCGAGCTGGGCCGAGAAAGGCAAACGCTTTCACGACGAGCTACTAGCCCTTGTGGACGAAGACACCCGAGCCTTCAACAAGGTCATGGACGTCTTCGCCATGCCGAGAGACACACAAGCGCAGAAAGCGGAAAAAAAGCGCGCCATGCAGGAGGCGACGAAATACGCGATGGACGTTCCGTTCAGGGTGATGCAGAGCACCTACGATTCTATGGAAGTGATCAAGGCGATGGCGGACAACGGCAACCCGAGCTCCGCCTCCGATGCCGGCGTCGGCGCGCTCTGCGCCCGCACGGCCGTGTCGGGAGCGTATCTCAACATCAAGACCAACGCGGCGGGACTCGAGGACCAGAAGCTCGTGGACGAAATGCTCGCCAAAGGCAAGGAGATCGAGACGAAGGCCATCTCTCTCGAACAAGAGATACTCGCCATCGTGAACCGCCAGATCTTGCAGTAGCGTAGCAGCTCCTTGAACGGCTTAATGTGCCCTCCTCGGTTTCCTGAAAAAGAAAATCTAACCGCAGAGGCGCAAAGCCCCCCTAAAGTTTGGCCGGTGCTAGCCGATTAGGGTTAGTGAGCGAATTGCAGCCGTGGCACGTCCCCTGCTCCATGCCACTTGCGTGGAGCGGATGGCTACTTGTCTAGACGCCCATCCGGATGTCACTCTCGTTACACCGGCGACGGATCGATGCCGAGGGCAAACTGCTTGCCGACGATGCCGCCACTCGGCGCCCTTTGCTTCGGAACAGCATTCTTTGGGGCCCGTCGGTTCAGTCTTCAAGAAGCGCTTCAGCGTCGACGGTGATGAAAACGTCGTTCCCGACGACGACGCCGCCATGCTCCAATTCCCCTTGCCAGCTCACGTCGAAATCCTGGCGATTGATTTTGGTCGTGCCGGTGAAGCCGGCACGGGTTTTGGGTCCCTTGTCTTCGTTGCCAACCCAGAACGGTGTCGCCCAGTTACCGAGGTAGTCCACGTCCATGACGATTGAACGTGTGATTCCACGGATCGTCAGATCACCGGTGACGGTGTAGTCGGTCTCACCGATTTGACCTGTGAATCCACCCTTGAAGGTAACCTTCGGATGATTCTCGATGTCGAGGAAGTCGGCCTGTTTCAGATGACCGTCGCGATCATCGTCTCCCATCCATAGCTTCCGCGCATCCATCGTGACCTCGATGACGCCGCCGATAGGATTGTCCAAATCGAGGTCGAGTGTTCCTTCGACCCCTGGAATAATGCCGCGAACCCAAGTGACCATCATGTGCCGCACCCGAAATTCTGCGGCAGAATGTCCCGGTTCAAATACCCACTTCGCCATCTCTACACTCCTTCGTTCACTTTTTCGCGAGCGTTAACCGGCACGTTTTCGGTTGCGCGCCGTCCGGACTCAGCGCCAAGATTCGGATGCGTAAACCAAGTCACCACCGACGATCGTCGCGACCGCCCTAATATATCGGATTTCTTCTAGCGAGATCGTCATGTCGTCGCGGTCGAGCACGACATGTCCGCGAGGAGGCGGGCTTGATGGCACCTAGGTTTACAGACTGCGTGCCGGCCGATGCCTTCTCGGCGTAAAAGATTAAAAGCGTAACGCAAAGGCGCAAAGGTGCAAAGACGCGGAGAGTCATGACGATCGGATTCGAGCGACGGTGTTGAACTTGTAGTGTCACGGATCGAACGGCTCGGTGTTGGTTGCGGCCGGACCGCTCCGGCGGTAGAGTCGTTTCCATCCAAAATCGCACCGATTCTTGTCGGTATCGAGATCGCTTTGATCAAAGTCGACCAATTCGAGAGCGTCTTCAAATCGGCGGCGAAGCTCCGCTTCAAGCGTCAAGAGCTGGCCTTCGAGAAGATTGCCGTCGTTACCGACCTCGACGCGGCGGAGGCCAAGACGCTCGCCGCGAAGGTTCGTGCTTTCTTGCAGGTTCTCGGAGACGGTCCACAGTGGATGGTGCTCGACCGCGGCCAGTCGGAGACGGTCGAGCAGCTTCTCGGACTCGTCGAGCAGGAGAAGCCGGAACTGCTCGTGACGTACCGGAACTTGCATAGCGCCGCCTGGCGTTGGCCCCACAGCCTGGGGCCTCGGCTCGACGTCCTCACTCAGGCGACGAGCTGCCCCGTGCTGGTCATTCCGCACCCGCGCGACGAGTCATCCTTCGAGGCGTCGATGCAGCACACGGAAGTGGTCATGGCGGTGACTGATCACCTCGTCGGAGACAGTCGCCTGGTGAGCTACGCGGCCGCTTTCACCGAGAAGGGTGGCGATCTCTTTCTCACTCATATCGAGGACGATGCTACCTTCGGACGCTACATCGAGGCGATCTCGAAGATCCCTTCCATCGATACGGAAAACGCTCGGGAGCAGATCATCAAACAACTACTCAAAGAGCCTCGCGACTATATCGAAAGCTGCCGGCGGGAGCTGAAGGGAGATGGCTTGGACCTTCGGGTTCATTCCGAGGTCCGAACTGGTCACCATCTGACCCAGTACAAACAGCTCGTCGAGGACCAGTCGGTCCAGCTTCTAGTACTGAACACGAAGGACGAAGACCAGCTCGCCATGCACGGCCTCGCTTTCCCTCTTGCCGTCGAGCTTCGCCAGATTCCCTTGCTCATGGTCTGAGCCGATACTTCACAATGCTGTCGGAAGCTACATTTGCTGCCGTCCAATCCGGCACCGCCGCCCCTCATCCAGAAGTAGTACCACTCTCGGTCACGCTTCTCTTTGCTGCCATTCTCGTCGGTTTGATTCTCTGCCTTGCGCTGGAAGAGAAACTGCACGCGCAGAAATCGGTCATCGCCGGCTTCTTCGCCATCCTCTGTCTCACTCTCGGCGCGGTCATGGAGCTCTTGCCCTTCGGCGAGGTGACGCTCGCCAACGGCCATAACATCAAGCTCCCGGTCTTCATTCCTTCCATCGACTGGGGAGTGGTCACCATCATTCTCGGGGCCAGCATCTTCGTCGACGTCACCAGCAAGTCCGGGCTCTTCACCTGGATCGCCATCAAGCTGACCAAGCTTTCCAAAGGGGATCCCCTGCTGCTGCTCGTCTTTTACGGAGCGATGACCACCGTCTTCTCCGCGGTATTGAACAACGTCACGGCGATGATCATCATCGGCTCGCTCACCGCCGTGTCGCTGGACAAGCTCGGGCGAAACGACAAGCTCCTGGGCTTCTTGCTCATCGAGGGGCTTCTGACGAACGTGGGAGGCTTGCTCACTCTGATCTCTTCCGTTCCCAACATCATCGTCGGTACGACGGCCGGCATCGGTTTCGTCGATTTCTTCGTCAAATCCAGCCCCTATGTGCTCGTGGTCACCGTGATCACCATCTGGCTCGGCGCCCGGCGATTCGGGATCGAACGGCTCGCTTCCGAAGAGAAGGCGGAAGCGGCGGAGCGCGTCGCTACCTTCGACGAGAACGACGGCATCGAAAGCATGGGATTCTTCTGGTTCGGGGCGGTCATGCTTGTGCTCTTCGTCGCCTTCATCGCCGGGGCCTCCTTCGAGAGCTGGGCCATTGGGAAGCTGGGAATGGGCTTCGTGGCCATGAGCTTTGCGATGGTGATGCTCCTCCGCTACAAGGCCGAAGCGCATACCTTCTATAGCGCCGTCGATTGGGATCTGATTCTCTTCTTCGCCTTTCTCTTCGTGACCATCTACGTCATGGAAGAGGCGCTCGTTCTGGAGCTCATCGGGCGAGGATTCGCGCCCATCATTGGGATGGGGGAAACGCTCGGCGGCGGCCTTCTACTCCTGGTGGCTGCCGTCGCCAGCAGCGTGACCGACAACATCCCCCTGTCGGCGATGCTCGCCAAGATCCTCACTTCAGGGAGCTTTCAAACGCCCGCGGACTCGCCCCTCTGGTGGTCGGTCATTTTCGGGGCCAACCTCGGCGGGAACCTCACCCCGATCGGCTCGGCTTCGACCCTGGTGGCGGTCACCATCATGCACAAGCACGGACTCGAGGTCTCCTTCCTCAAGTTCGTGACCCTCGCCCTGCCTTACGCGCTCGTGCACATCGCCCTCGCCACAGCCTACGTCTTGCTGTGGCTGTCTTGACCCGGCGGTTGTGACGCTTACGGTCGCTCCCGAACGGCGAGCTCGAGCTTGTTGACCTCGTCGATGATCCTTGCATAGGCTCGCGTCGAGGCCTCGAGACCCGTCCACGGCACCGTCTCTGGTGTTTCCGCGTCGGTGTGGAAATAGTGGTCGAAGTCACTCGTCGCAACGCCTGGCACGAATTGATAGAACGGGCCCAGGTCTCCAAGCGGTGGTCGTGGGTTCGGGTCGAGGTAAGTGCTCATACCGAATTCGCGAAATGCCGCGACGGCGATGGCCTGGAGCTCCGGCCTCGAGGGCCCGCCCGCGTACCACTGCTGGCCCGTGTAGGTGTTCGTCCATACGATCTCCTCCCCCGTCAGGTAGCGGGGCCGGACCGTGGTCTGCACCGTGGACGGATGTTCGCAGTTAATCACCCGTAATGTGCCAAAACTCGGACCAAAGGCGAGATCTATCATTATTAGAACTCTGCTCCGCTTGAATGAGGGGGAAAAGGCACGTTCTCGGCTGCCATGTGCCATGCTTAACGTTGCGGTTCTTGAGGCGTGGTAGGTCAGCGACGGGGTCCTCAGGACCCACCATCGCGTTTCTGGAAGCCTTCGATCTTCGGCCGTGAAAACGCGGCCGCTCCGCTTACGCTGCTTCCCGAAAGTAATATCGGAGAATCCCGCCAAGACTTTCCCGACACTGAATGCTCCCCTCCGTGCAGGGACTGTCGGGCACTTCGCAGATCAACCTGTTGTCGAGGCCTTGGTGATTTCTTTCCAGATGGTAATGAGCGACGTAAGCGCGAACGGCCGTGCGAAGATGATTCTCTCCGAGCGGAACGATCCTGTTGAGACACTCGTGCTTTATCGAACGAACAAACCGCTCCGCGTGAGCGTTCAAATTCGGACTCCTTGCGGGTAGTTTCACGGTCTCCACCCCGGCAGGGGAGAGCGTGGCGCGGAATGACGCTGAGAACAGCGGGTCCCGATCGTGGATTAGAAATCGCGTGGTGCGAAGAAATCCGTCGATCGCGTCCGTCAAGTTTCGCGCGATTTGCTTCATCCAATCCTCGTAGGGCTGATGGACGATGCCCGCGATCTCGACGCGACGGGTCTTGAGGTCGATGACGAAAAGCACGAAATATCGAATCAATCCACGGGCGGTGAGCACTTCCACGGTGAAGAAATCCGTTGCAGCTATACCTCCCCAATGGGCTTTCAGAAAGGTGCTCCAGGGGGTGCGTTTGTCCCTCGCGGGTGCGGGCTCGATACCGTGATCCGCGAGAATGCGTTTCACGGTATTTCTGCCGATCTCATGGCCCATGTTAGCGAGAGCCCCACAAATCCTCGTATAGCCCCAGCTTGAATTTTCCTTCGCCATTGTGAGCACGAGCTCACGTATCGTTTCCATCACGCGAGGTCGCCCTGGACCGCGTCGCTGGCTCCCATCGTACTTTGCCGCGATGAGCTTTCGGTACCAGCGCAACAATGTGTCGGGTGTCACGAGGTCCGCGATTTCCTCCAGGTTGTCCCGGCACAACGCCTTCGCCTTCGCCGCCAGGCGCCGACGCTGGTCATCCGTGAAGCGTAGGCGACGGGCACCGAGCTGCTCCCGGAGCACTCGATTCTCTTCCTTCAGGTATTCGAGCGCATCCTGCTGGGATCGGTTGACCCACCCTGCGAAGGTCAACGCGAGGAACTGCCATAGGTGGGGCTGCATAGGCCGCATTCTAGCCGCTCGGAGCACTGGCGCTACTCTTGCTCTTAGAAAACGTCACCCAACGCCACTCTGCTTCGCGCCGGTTGAGTTTTGGCACACTACGGGGTCGACACCGACCGTCGGCTCGTCGAGGAGCAGCACCTCGGGGATGTGCACCACACCGCATGCGAGGTTGAGGCGTCGTTTCATTCCGCCTGAGAACTCGCTGACGCGTTGTTGCGCTCTTTGTGAAAGCCCCGAAAGCTCGAGCAAGTGGTCGCGGCGAGCACGCGCTTGGCGGCGAGACAAGCCGTAAAGACGTCCGAAGAAATCGAGGTTCTCCTCGGCAGTCAGAGACGGGTAGAGCGCGATGCGCTGCGGGACGAGACCGAGCGCCCCGGCGCATTGCACGGTGCCGCTCGACGGCGCGAGAATGCCGGCGATCACCCCGATCGTCGTCGTCTTGCCCGCCCCGTTCGGCCCGAGGTGGCCAAAGACTTCACCGCGCCTCAGCGAAAAAGAGACGGCCCGCACCGCTTCGCGCTCGCCGTAGCTCTTAGAGAGCGCCTGAACTTCCAGAACGGGCTCGGCTTTCATCGAGCCGATTCTACAGAAGACGCTTCACGGTCTCGGCGACGCTGTCCGCGGTCAAGCCCAGCTTCTCGAACACGGTGTTTCCCGGCGCGGAGGCGCCGAAACGATCGATGCCGATCGCGCGGCCCATCTCGCCTAAGTAGCGCTCCCAACCAAGCGTAACGCCAGCTTCAACCGAGACGCGGGCTTTGACAGCCTCGGGAAGCACGCTCTCGCGATACTCGTCCGTCTCCACCTCGAAGAGCTCCCAGCAGGGCATCGAGACCACGCGGGCGCGAACACCACTCTGGCTCAGAAGCTCGCGCGCGGCGAGCGCGAGCGTGACTTCCGATCCGGTCGCGATGAGGATGGCGTCCGGCAGGCTTTCGCCTTCGGCGTCGGCCAGCACGTAAGCCCCGCGGCGCGTTCCCGCGGCGCTGCCCCGCCCCTCTCGATCGAACGTCGCGATCTTTTGGCGCGTCAGAACGAGCGCGGTGGGACCCTCGGTCCTCTCCATCGCGACGCGCCACGTCTCCGCAGTTTCGTTGGCATCCCCCGGACGCAGAACATGGAGATTCGGCACGACGCGAAGCGCCATGAGCTGCTCGACCGGTTGGTGGGTTGGTCCGTCTTCTCCGAGGCCCACCGAATCATGCGTCCACACGTAAATCGTCGGCAACTTGCTCAGCGCCGCGAGACGAATGGAGGGCCGCATGTAGTCCGAGAACACAAAAAACGTCGATGCGTAGGCGCGCACACCGCCGTGATAGGCCATGCCGTTGACGAGGCTTCCCATCGCGTGCTCGCGGACACCGAAATGCACGTTCCGGCCCTCGCCCGTCTGTCCATCGAACGAGCCCATGTCTTTGAGCGCCGTCTTGGTCGACGAGGAGAGATCCGCATCGCCGCCCACGAGCTCGGGCACGGTCGACGCGATCGCGTTCAACACTTTCCCCGAGCTCTCCCGCGTGGCCAGTTTCTCGCCCACCTCGAAGCTCGGAAGCGCCTCGTCCCAACCAGTGGGTAGCTCGTGACGGTGCCGCCGTTCCCATTCGCCGGCCAGCTCCGGATAGGCCTCACGGTAGCGCGCGAAGCGCTCTCGCCAGTCGGCTTCGGCGGCCTTGCCTCGATCAAAGGCTTGTTTGAATTGCGCCTTGGCTTCGTCGGGAACACAGAACTCGCGGCTCGGATCCCAACCAAGACCCTCCTTCGTGAGCGCAACTTCATCGGCGCCAAGCGGTGCGCCATGCGCGGAGGAGGAGCCTTGCTTGTTCGGCGAGCCATAGCCGATCGTCGTGTGCACGATGATGAGCGATGGTCTCGCAGTTTCCGCTTTCGCCTCTCGAATCGCCGTGTCGATAGACTCGAGATCGTGATCGCCGTCTCGAACGCGTTGCACGTGCCATCCATGGGCCTCGTAGCGACGCCCCACGTCCTCGGTCGAGAACGTGAGCGAGGCAGGGCCATCGAGGGTCACATCATTGGCATCGTACAAGTAGGTAAGCTTCCCGAGCCGAAACTGTCCCGCGATGGAAGCCGCTTCGGCCGAGATCCCTTCCATCAGATCGCCATCGGAAACGAGCGCATAGGTGTAGTGGTCGACGATGGAATGGTCCGGGCGGTTGAAACGATGATGGAGCATCCGCTCCGCCATCGCCATTCCGACCGCGTTGGCGGCGCCTTGGCCGAGCGGCCCGGTCGTTGCTTCGACGCCCGGTGTCTCGAACGATTCGGGGTGTCCGGGCGTCCGGCTGCCCCACTGGCGGAAGGCGAGAAGATCGTCCATCGTGACGTCATAGCCGCTCAGATGCAGCAGCGCATAGAGCAACATCGAACCATGGCCCGCCGAGAGCACGAAGCGATCGCGATCCGGCCAGTCTGGGTTATTGGGGTAGTGGCGAAGGTGGTTTTGCCACAGCACGTGGGCCATCGGCGCCGCACCCATCGGAAGCCCCGGATGGCCCGAGTTGGCCTTTTGAACCGCATCGATGGCCAGGGTGCGGATGGTGTTGACGCACAGCTGGTCAAGCGAGATGGCGGTGCTCATAGTCTCGTTCCTCCAAACGCGATTTCGCCATCGGCTCCCTGCCAAAACGTCATGGCGACGCGACCCCTTGTCCTGAATGTACTCGTCGTGAACCTCCAAAAGAAGCGGGAGAATATCAAGACCGGGACGCTGGCACAACCCAAGGTTAATCACGTATTCAGCAACTATTTACAGCTATTCACCGAAAACTGCAATTAGTTAGTACCCGTCCTGAAGCCTGTAAGGGATTGAGAAAAAAGGAGAAATCGCAAATTTAGGGCTAGTCTTCTGAGGGGGTGTCGATTAGGATCGTGTCGTTGAAAACACCCGATTCTAAATGACTTAACTCCAAAGGAGACCAGCCCTAAATGCGAAAAACGATCAACCCACAGCCAAATCTACGTGAGCCCCGGCTGGAGCTGGAGCACGCACGCGAACTCGAAACGATCTCGTCGCTACTCGACGCCCATCCTAAGCTCAATGAGCTGGTACTGCAAGACCTAAGGTCGGTCACCCCACCGGCAGGGAGCGATGTTGGTCGTGGGGGAATGAGCGCGGAGCAGGTTCTCCGGGCGTTGTTGGTGAAGCAGCTGAATCGGCGTTGGGTTTGGTTGATGACTTTCTTGGTGAGGACGAGAAAGTGCTCAAAATCCGCGGCGATCCTCTCCGCGCTCGCTCGCTTCACCGGCTCGGTCAAGCCCGACTCTTCCAACTGTGCTGCAACGCGTTGAGCGGAGCGATAGGTTTCTTCCGTCACCTTCAGTAGATCTCGATAGACGCCACGCCTTTGTTGCTTATCCTTCGCGTTCAGAACTCCCAGTCGACGTCTCTTCGCTCGACGCGTTCGATTGCCGAAGACCACTACTGTACCCAGCAGTTCGCGAACTCGGCACATCACGCGAGTGAGAACCCGAACACAGTCATAAAGAAGCTCGGAGTCTGTAGGCGGATGAATGTTTGATTCCACTACCGTGCAGTCCACTCGTACTTTTCTTCCCTTTTCGATCCCAGCATCCTCGGCAACGCTCACCAGCTCTCGGTTGATCTGCTCCAGCGTTTCGAACTTCACGGCTTTGATGTTTGCTGCTAGGGTCGACTTCGACGGGGTCGGCTCTATGATGCCGAGCTGGCAAAACGTCCGATAGCTTCGAGAGTCTGCCAAGTGAAACGCCAGCTCCCGATAGGTGAACTGCTAGCCTTCGCACGCGAGCGGCGCACAGAAGGCGCAGTATCGGAAGAGGAGGTAAATAAAGGGATTCCGGAATTGGATGAGTTTTTGGACGGGACGGGGACGCTGGTCCTACGAGCGTACGCTCCATCGCCTCGAGCTGAAACTGACGACCCTCGTTCGCGGACGGGAGCTCAGGCACATCGTCGCTTTTCAAACAACGGGACGCGTGTTCTCGGGAAGGCGCACGGACGCGATCATGACCGCGTCCCAGGACCCGAGAAGTGTTACCTTCTCCTCCATCGCCTGTCGAATGCGCGGCCAAATGTCGGAGTCCCGCATGCGCGCGAGGAAAGCTTCGGTGCCGCCCTCTCGGCTCCAGAGCGGCATGAGGTTCGAAAGACCCGTGCTATAGGCGATATAAGGATAGCGGTCGAAAGTGACCGAGACGCCGCGCGACGCCGCGCGTTGGATCGCGGCGAAGATGTCATCGACCTTCTTCCAGTTGCGCTCGCCCTGGCACTTCAGATGGGAGATATGAAGCCCGATGCCCGCGCCTTCGGCAATCGCGATGGCCTCTTCGACCGCTTCGAGGACGCGATCGTCTTCGTTCCGCATATGCGTCGCGTAAAGGCCGCGCGTTCCTTCCATCACTTTGCAGAGCGCGGCGATCTCCTCGGCCGAGGCGAACCCGCCCGGCGTATATTCGAGCCCGCTCGAGATCCCGAGCGCCCCACCGTGAAGCGCCGCGGTGGCGAGCTTCCGGATCAGCTGGGCTGGCTCGAAAGTGTTACGACCGCCGGCTTCCCCTGCCGTCTCAGACGGATGGGATGACCTCGCCGCGGAGCACGTGCCCCGGTAAGGCTTCGCTTCTCTCACCACCCTCGAGCACGACTTGCCCGTTCACGAGAACGAGCTCGACCCCGCGAGCATATTGATGGGGTTTGCGGAATGTCGCGTGGTCGGCGATGGTCGCAGGACCAACACGGCGATGTCGGCGAAAAAGCCCTCGGCCAGTCGGCCGCGATCTGAGAGACCGAAACGCTCGGCGGGGAGGCTCGTCATTTTGCGCACCGCTTCTTCGAGCGGCATGATCCGCATCTCGCGCACATATTTGCCTAGAACGCGCGCGAAAGTTCCATAAGAGCGCGGGTGCGGGTTTCCGCGCGCGAGCGCGCCATAGGTCGCGAGCGACGCGCCGTCCGAAGCCGGCATGCAGCTCGGATGGGCCAGAATGCGGCTCGTTGTTTCCTCTCCCATGCCGAAGCCCACCATGCCGACGCGACCGCCTTCCTCTTCGAGGAGAGCGCGCGTTTTGAGAAACGGATCTTCTCCGGTGTCTTTCACGATCTCCGCCATCGTTCGACCTTGAAGGGCGGCAATCTCTTTCGGGCTCGCAGCGCGATCGGACATCGCCATGACGGCACCGCGCAACGTACCCTGGCCAACGAACGAGCCCGCGTTCACGGCGATCCCCGCGCTCTCGAGCTTTCGCAGAGACCGAGCGAGCTCGCCGGGTGGGTAAGAGCCTCCATCCATCCCCAAAAGCTCCGTCGTGACGCCCTGGCGAATTTTGCTCTCCGCCTTGGGATTCGTCAGAAGCTCGTCTTCGCTATGGGTGTGGACGTCGATGAAACCCGGCGCCACGCTCAGCCCGCCCACGTCGATCGAGCGCGCGGCGCGGGAGCTCGAGAGATCTCCGATCGCGGCGATGCGCGCACCTCGAATCCCCACGTCGGCCCGCCGGCCGGGTGCCCCCATCCCGTCGAGGACCGAGCCGCCACGGAGGACGAGGTCGAGCTCGAGGTCCTTAGTCTGGGGAAACGCGAAATACAAGCCGAGCGCGCCACTTTGCTTCAGGAACGATCGTCGGTTCATGGCGCGAGCTTAGCTCATCGTTAGTGATTGGCGCGATTGGTGGCCGCCGCAATTCTGATGTTGGAATTGGCTTTCAATTTCATAAATGCTATATTGGACTCGATGATCGTTTGCCTCTGTAAAGGCGTCACCGACCGCACCATCCGCACCCTCGTGCGCGAGGGCGCCTGCTCCATCCGGGACGTCGGACGCGCCTGCGACGCCGGCCGAACCTGCGGCGGCTGCCGGCCGACGATCGACCAGCTCGTGGAGACGGAGACGAGGCGGCGCAAGTCGCCTCGCGGTATGATGAAGGGCCATGAAAGGTGATGCGAAGATCATCAAGGCCCTCAACGGCGTCCTGACCGCCGAGCTCACCGCCATCAACCAGTACTTCGTGCACGCGAAGATGTGCGAGAACTGGGGCTATAAACGCCTCGCCGACAAAAAGCGCGACGAGTCCATTGAGGAGATGAAACACGCCGATAGCGTCATCCTGCGGATTCTCTTTCTCGACGGCGTCCCGAACATGCAGCGCCTCAGCCCCGTGCGCGTCGGCGAGGAAGCCGTCGAGCAGCACAAGCTCGATTTGGAGCTCGAGCTCGACGCCGTCAAGCGGCTGAACGACACGATCGCGCTTTGTCGCGAGAAGGGCGATAACGGCACGCGCGAGCTACTCAACGGCATCTTGAAAGATGAAGAAGACAGCGTCGATTGGCTCGAGGCACAGCTCCATCTTGCCGAAGAAGTGGGCCGCGAGCGCTACCTCGCCGAGCAGATCAATTCTTGAACGTCTTGAAGGTCTTGAAGACGGGCGGCGCTTCCGGAATCGCGGCGCCGTCATGCCTTGGCTCGGACGCGCCGAAATGCACGCCGGCGCCGTTCGACATCACCGCCTGACCGAAACCGAAGCTTCCCGTTCGCGGCGGGATGACCTCGATCTCGTGACCTAACCCTTCGAGCTTCGTACGCACCGTCTCGGGAATGAGCGACTCCATCCGCACGTCACAGCCGTCGAAGCTTCCTTTGGTGAAGCGTCCTGCTTCGAGGGATTGCTGGATGTTCATGCCGTAATCAACGATGTTCGCGACGAACTGCGCGTGGGCCTGCGACTGGTTCCAGCCGCCCATGATCCCGAAGCCGATGCGCACATCGTCCTTCTCCATGAACGCGGGGATGATCGTATGGAGCGGCCGCTTTCGCGGCTCGAGCGTGTTCGGCTTATCGGGCTCCATCGTAAACAGCGCCCCGCGATTATGCAGCATGAAACCAGCGCCTGGCGGCACGAGCCCTGATCCGAAGCCGCCATAGTTGCTCTGAATGAGGGAAACGATGTTGCCGTCCCGATCGATCACCGACAGATAGATCGTGTCGCCGCCTTCGACATCGGTAACGGTGCGAAACTCCGAAGGCGTCACGACGCATGCCGCCTTTTGGGCGTCGATGAGTTTGGCGCGCTCGGCCGCGTGCGCTTTGTCGAGCATGTCGGGCACTGGGATCTGCGAAAAGCGCGCATCCCCTACGTAGTGAAGCATGTCGGCATAAGCGAGCTTCTTGGCTTCGACCATCACGTGAAGCGCTTTCGCGCTGTGAAAGCCGTACTCGCCGAGAGAATAGCGCTCCATCAAGTTCAGCATCATGAGCGCAGCGATGCCTTGAGTATTGGGTCCGATCTCGCTCACGGTCCAACCACGATAGGTCGTTTGGATCGGCGCCATCCATTCGGGCTCGTACTCGGTAAGATCCGCCGCCGCGAAAACGCCGCCTGTTTCTTCCGAGATGGCAAGAATGGCTTCCGCGGTCGGGCCTTTGTAGTAGCCGTCGCGCCCATGCTCGGCCACGCGGCGGAGCGACGCCGCAAGGTCCGGGTTCTTGAAAACCTCCCCCGCTTTCGGCGCGCGGCCGTCGATCAAAAACGTCTTCTTGGAGTTCGGGTGGCTCGCAAGCATTTCTTCCGAGCGCTTCCAACCCCCGGCGATGACTTCCGAGAGTGGAAAGCCGTTCTCCGCGTAGTGGATCGCGGGCGCCAAGATCTCCGAGAGCGGCAGCCTACCGAGCCGTCCGACAAGAGCGTCCCATCCCGCAACGACCCCGGGCACCGTCACGCTGTAGATGCCGCGCCGGGGCATCGTCTCGATATCCTTTCCGGCGAGGTGCTCGATATCGAGCGCTTTCGGCGCCCAGCCGCTCGCGTTCAAACCGAGGAACTCACCTGTCTTCGCCATATAGATGATCGCGAAAAGATCGCCGCCCATTCCGTTGCCCGTCGGCTCCATGAGGCCGATCGTCGCATTGGCCGCGATGGCCGCGTCAATCGCGTTCCCCCCTCGTTCGAGAATTTGAACGCCGGCGCGCGCGGCGAGCGGCTGGCTCGCGGCCACGATGCCGTATTCGGTCGCCACCATAGAGCGGCCGAGGACCGGATGCTGTTCGGCGAACGATGTTGCCGCGATGGGAAGCATTAGCAAGCTCCAAAATGCGATCTTCTTCATGACGCCACCTTTCACTAGCGAGAGCGAACATTCTACTCCTCCCGGGCCGGTAAAACGACCGCGAGAGCTTTGTCCTGCACGCGAATCTCGACCGGCGCGCAGCCGGACGGCTCACCATCGAGCTGCAGCGGGACGCGGGCACCTTCGTCGACGCTCACGCTCAGAGCATCGGTCTTCAAGTGCTCGATGTCCGAGAACCTCAGATGGAAGTGTCCGAGGATGCCGAGAAGGTAGCGCAGGTAATCGCGACGGTTCTTGCCCGTGAAGATCACGATGTCGGGCTTGGGCTCTTCGAGCTTCGCGTCGGGGGTGACATAGTAGCGCGGCCCATAGCGGCGGATGTTTCCCGCGATGAGCCCCGTCCCCACGATCTCTTTTCCACCCACGCGCACGCGCACCGGGCTCATCGGATAGCTCGCGAGCAAACGGAATCCGTCGAGCCAGAAGGCGAAGGCGCCGAGCGCGTCTTTGAACCTCGACTTGAGCCGATAAACTACCTCCCCATCGAGGCCCACCCCCGCCATGAGAAGGAAGGGACGCTCGCCGGCAAAGCCCATCGGGATGCGGACGATCCTTCCGCCGACCAGGGTGTCGAGCGCTCCTGAGAGCTTCAAGGGGATCTCGACCTCGCGGGCAAAAACGTTGACCGTGCCGCCGGGCAGGACGCCCATCGCGGTCGGGCTGTCACGAAGCCCGCACGCGACTTCGTTCAGCGTGCCGTCACCGCCCCAAGCAATCGCCATCTCGAAACCGGCCTCGGCGGCGTCCCGGGCCATCTGCGTCGCGTGGCCCATGCGCTCCGTCGGACGAGGCGAAACCTCCATGCCGGCATCCTTCAAGCGTGTGAGGACTTGCGACAAGAGCTCTTCCTTCGCGTGGCCGCGTCCCGAACGGGGGTTGTAGATGAGGGCCACGCGCTTGGATTCTATTATGTCCGGCATGTCCTATCCGGGCGCCACTACGACTTCGAGCTCGTCGCGAAGCTCACCGAAGCCCTCGACATCGAGGGCGAGATGAATCGTCCAGGAGATCTTGCTTTCCATCGAGCGATAAGAAAACGGCGCCTTTTCGGAGACCGGCAGAGCCGCGCGGAACGCTCGCGCCTCGCCCACCCGGAGCGTCAAATTCTCACCGAGGACGCTCTCTTCACTTTGGAGCACCGTCCGCTGCCGTCCTTTTTCTGTCGTCTTCTGCTGCGTGCAACGAAGCTCGGCGGAGAGCCGCCGCAGCTCGGTGACGCGCCGAGCTTTGCTGCGAAGCTCGATCTCGAAAGCGCCTCCCGGAGCAACTTGGTCGCTCACGAGGCCCAAGTCGAGACGGCTGAACGGATGCCGGTCGAGGCGATAAGCAAGCCCGAGCGCCGCATAGAGCCAGTTCAGCGTCACCGGCACCCATCCGACGACGAAGAACCAGCCGTAACCGCTCCCCTGGTAGAATCGCGAGAAATGGAGATAGACGAGCGCCACGAGCGTCGCGAGAAAGAGCGACATCCAAAGCCGGCGTTTTGTCTGGGCGATGAGGGACGTCCAGATCATTCCAAACAATCCTACCCTCTAGCGCCCGAAAGGCGCTACTCGTCGGCCGCGCCGCTCGAGTTTCTCGCCGTCGGGCATGTCACCATCGACACCATCGATGGTAGGCACAGGGTCGGTGGCGCGGCGGTCTACGCGGCGCTCACCGCCAGACATCTCGGGCTAACGAGCGGGATCGTCACCTCGGCCGGAACCGATTTCCCGTTCTGGGACACGTTGTCTGGGATCGAAACGCATTCCATCACCGCAAAGGCCACCACGGCTTTCGAGAACGACTACACCGAGGGCGCGCGTCGCCAGCGAGTGCGCGCCCTCGCGGCGCCGATACGCGCCCACCATCTGAGCGGAATACAACTTGCGGCGGACGCCGCGGTTTTGTATTGCCCGGTGGTTCACGAGATCGAAGCGCCGCTCATACGCCTCGCTCCCCGCGGGATCTGCGGCGTGGCGCCGCAAGGCTTCTTTCGGCAATGGGAC
The DNA here is from genome assembly GCA_965197495.1 of Candidatus Marinacidobacterales bacterium. Lineage (GTDB taxonomy): Bacteria > Acidobacteriota > Vicinamibacteria > Marinacidobacterales > SMYC01 > SMYC01. The sequence continues at coordinate 4,233,176 of OZ240210.1, read as the reverse complement.
GACACCGGCGCGGTATCGATCCGCGAGTGGGATGAAGCCTCGAGTGCTCTCTCGCGAGCGGATTTCGTTTGCATGAGCGAGGAGGACGCTTTCGTTCCCGAGGAGTTCGCCGAAGAGTTCTCTGGACGCGCTTTTGTCATCACGCGCGCGGAGAGGGGCTGTCGTGTCTACGCGGGGGCGGACATCTACAACTTCCCTGCTGCTCCTGCCGAGCCCGTCAATACCATCGGGTCCATCGGGTCCATCGGGCCCATCGACCCCACGGGCGCGGGCGATGTGTTCGCCGCTGCTTTTCTCGTGGCGCTTAGAAACGCGGAACCACTGCCGCACGCGACGGCGTTCGCTACGAAGGCCGCCGCCAAAGCCGTCGCCTCCGACGGCATTTCGTGGCTCCTATGAAGGACCCTGCTTTCGAAGATTATTGTGAGCAGATCGAGCGCGAGTTCTTCCGCTTCAAAGGCCACCCAGGGACGCTCTCGCCCGCCGATTTCAACCGCGCTCTCGAGTGGTTTCGCGCGGGCATCCCACTCGACGTCGTTCTCGAAGCCATCCCCGACGCCTTCCAGGCGCAGAGCGCCGGCCGCGACGGAGGCGTCGAAGAGGTCAACAGCCTCGGCTACTGCGAGTCTTTCGTCGAACGCGCGCTCGCGCGGCGCAACCGCTTCTAATACGTTACACTTCCGCACTCACCCGCGAGTTTCTACCGCGAGCCGACATGGTGCTCTTCGTGACCTCTGCGGACCGTCCTTTCACCGAGAGCGAACGGGCATTCCTCGAAGGGATCCGCAATTGGGGTAAGAAGGTCGCCGTCGTGATCAACAAGATCGACCTTCTCATGAGCTCGGAGGACATCCACAAAGTGGTCGCGTTCGTGCGCGACAACGCCTCGAAACTTCTCGGGATGGAAGTGGAGGTGTTCCCCGTGTCGGCCCGCCAAGCCGCGCAAGGAAAGTCCGAAGGCGACGACACGCTCGTACAGGAGAGCCGATTCGAAGCGCTCGAGACATTCGTCGTCCGGACCCTCGACGACGGCGAGCGCGTGCGCTTGAAGCTTCTCAACCCGCTCGGTGTTGGCAGCGCACTGACGGGAAAATATGCAGCGGTGGTGGCCGCCGAGCTCGACCTACTCAAAGACGACCTCAGGATGCTCGACGACATCGAATCCCATCTCGAGATCTACGAGCGCGATCAGCATCGCGACTTTGCCTACCGGCTCTCGGATATCGACAATGCGCTTCTCGACTTCGAGAGCCGCGGGGCCAACTTCTTCGAAGAGACGCTGAGGCTCGGCCGCATCTTCGATCTCATCAACAAAGCCAAAATCAAGAGCGATTTCGAGAAGAACGTCGTCGGGGACCTGCCGCAGGCGGTAGAAAAACGCGTCGAGGCCGTGATCGACTGGATGGTGGAGAGCGAGCTCGAGCAGTGGAAAGCCGTGATGGCACACCTCGAGGAACGGTGATCGGCCCACGAGGAGCGCATCATTGGAAAGCTGCAGGCGACCTTCGCGCAGGATCGTGAGCGCTGCTCGAAACCGTGGGCACCGCCGCCCGGAGCGCCATCGACGGCTACGACCGCGAATCCGAATCGAGCCGACTCGCCGAATCCGTCCAGACGGCGGTCGCTAGCACCGCGCTTCTAGAAGTCGGCGCCGTCGGACTCGGCGCGCTCGTCGCCGCCATCGCCACGACGACCGCCGACGACGTCACGGGCATACTCGCCGCGAGCGCCCTTTCGATCGTGGGACTCCTCGTCCTGCCCGCGAAGCGTCGCAAAGCCAAAACCGAGCTCAACCTCAAAGTCGGTGAAGTGCGAGAGAAGCTCATGACCTCGCTCCGTAAACAGTTCGAGACCGAGACGAAGGCGAGCATCCTGCGCATCCAGGACGCCGTGGCGCCTTATACGCGCTTCGTCCGCGCGGAGCGTGACCGCCTCGTTGCAGGTTATGAGCTCGTCCACACCATGCTGGAGCAGAGTCGCGACGAGCAACGAATCCGCGACGCGCTTTCGCCCTAATCTGTATTGCTCCATGAGCTCGAAAGTGAGTCCGATCGCTCTCGCGCCAATATCGACACACTATAAGCCTCACGCCTAGCGCGTGCCGAGCGGTGCGCGTTGTTGCCTCGAGCATCGATCTGCTCGCGTTTTTAGCGGCGCCCCTTAATCTGGATATTCCAGAAATGGACGGAAGCGGCGGTGGAACCAGCCGAAATAATGCTCGGGATCGGCTCGCACCCAGGCGCCGACTATGTCGTTGTGCCTTTCCTGTATCCGCACCACGCGCGCGTCCCTGTCGAGCCCGTCGAGCTCGAAATGCTCGAGGACGAGCACGACGTCGTAGACATCGTCGTCGCCGAGCCGAGCATAGGCGCTCACAACCTGGGGGTCCATGTGCTCTTGCAGCGCGGCCATCGCGCGCACCGTCGAGGCCGGCTTGCCTAGAAACGGAACGGTCGTCCCTTCGGCGCCGGGGTCTTGATCGATGAGCGCGGCGAGCACGCCGTTTTGCTTCAAAGTCGTGAACGCGCGACGGGCAGCGTTCTTGTGCCCGATGATCTGTACGCCCGTCGCGAGCCGCCGTTCGTCGAGCCAACTCTCGACGTAAGGGTTGTGCATCGGTTTCACGATGACGTGAACGTCACCAAACACCGCGCCGAAGGCGGTGGCGAGAAGCTCGAAATTTCCGAAATGGGCGAGGATGGCGATGACGCCGCGTTGCTCCCGCTGGACGAGGAGCTCACGGCCATGGATGCGGTACGGTGGCTCCTGCCGGCGCGCCCGCAATAAGTCCATGACGTAGGTCCCCATGTTGCCGTAGAGCGCGGGTAGGATATGCGCGATTTCCGCGTCGGAGCCCATGCCGACGAAACGCAAATTGGCGACGACGACGGCGCGCCGGACACCAAACTTCAGCGCGAGCCAACCGATGGCCCGGCCGAGCAAGAGAGCCGCAGATCGCGGTAGCAGTGAGGCAAACGCCTCGAATCCGCGTAGCGCGGCATATTCGACTCGCCAACCGAGGCGCCGGCCCAGGCGTGGCTTCGTGGATGTGCCTTCGGGGGTAGCGTCGGAATCGGGCATCGGTACTTGCGCGCGCGGGCAGCGTAGCACAGCGCGGGGGCGTCTCGCCCGCGCTAGCCGAGCACTAAGCACTAGGCAGGCAAACCTGAAAGCTCGACCGCTCCTCAAATCGTGTGCATGAGGCGCCTTAAGAATGGCCACAGAGACACAGCGCGGCGGAGCCGTCCTCCAATTTGGTTGCGGCTCCGCCGCGCTGTGCCTCTGTGGCCATCCCCTTTGGTTACGGCCGCAGGCTGCGCTTGGACGAAGTTCGAAAGTGTGAACAAGATCCTGGTTTCTGAGCGGTTAGACGCTAATCCACGCCGCGCATCGCTGAATTCAGGACCTGCTGAATGAAACCGTGGTCGACGCCGAGGCCGTTGCAAAGCCAAACGAGGCACTCGATCTCGTCCTCATCGACCGATCCGTCCGCATAGGAGATCACAACCATGTTCTGGATCAGCTGAAGTTTTTACGCACCCGTCAAGAGCGCCGACAAGTCCTTTGCGAGTGCTTTAACCTCGTCAGTTACCTCGGGGACGGGTCGCGAATAAATCTCGCGCATTTCCTCCGGGGACACACGCGGGCCGAGGATTTGGGCCAGCGCGTCCACCTCGGAGCGTTCGACGACGCCGTTCGCGGCCGCGACCAGAAATCCTGCGCTCAACAGGTAGTGCTGCGCTTTGTCTCCGGTGTCGGTCGAGTCCTGGAGGTAGGTCGGCTCCATGATGCCCATCAGCTCGGACACTTCTTCCACGACTTTTTCTGCGGAGAGCCCGTCGCCCGGCTGGCCGATGAGCTCGAAATAGGGCTTCCCGCGGGTGAAGATTTCGAGCGCTTTCAGCCGCATCGGATTGAAGGGGTGCGTGCTGAACCAATCCTGCGCGTCGGTCTCTTGCTGCGCCACTTCGTGTCGAAGATCTTCGAGCTGCGCGAGATAGTCTTTGACGCTGAACTGAAACGCCGAAGACGTGATCCCCGAAGAGAGCTTGAAGAACGTATTCGCCGCCACGTTGAACTTGCGACAGCAGATCATCCCGACACGGTCGGCCGTGATCTCCGCGTTCCGGATCCACGCATAGAGCTTCATCGCATGGAGCGGCGAGAGGCTCCCGCCGTTATTCTCCAGAATGTAGTCCACCGGAAACCGGGTATGCTCGTACAAATAGTGACCGAGCTCGTGGCCGATGACGAAAGCGAGCTCGTCCTGGGAGAATTTTTCCAGGAGGGAGCTCGTGACGACGAGCAGGACTTTTTCTTTGACCGGCGGGTAGCACGCGGCGTTGAAACGGCTGTCCTGGTTGACGTAAATCTCGATCTCCACCTTCAGCTGGAGCGTCTCGGCGCAGCCGTCGGTCACTTGGTAGAGGCCCGGCATCATCCCGCGCGAGATCTTGAGCGCACGGGTCAAGAGCTCCTTGCGCGCATTATGAGGTTTGAGCTCGCCGAGCAATCGATTCACCGTGGACGAGAAGCTCGCATCGGCAAGAAGCTCCGCCAGCGCCTTCCGGTCGCCCCGATAGACGAGCCGGTCCATGTCGATCCCGGCGAGCGAGTGGTCGTAAAGCGAATGATCCCGCTCGCTCCCGTTCTCGGACATTTTCTCCAGCCGGTCGCGGTAGCTGGTTTGGATCGATTCCACGAGCTGCCCGAGGCGCTGCCTAAGGCGGCTCGCCTCGTCCGGATTGCGCGCGGACCTCGCACGTTCGTCGAACTGTTCGCTCACACGGGCGACTTTGCTCTGAAGCTCTTCGCCGAGAGCCACGAGATTCGTCGCCCGCCACTCGATAGCTGAGGCGGCGGTCATGCTACACCTTTCGATTTTTGGGATCTTTTCTATTGTAAGAAAGATGTTCGGGCGTGGCCAGTGCCCTCTTAACCCTAATCGAACAATAATTCATGACGCTAGCGCGAGTTCGATTCTTTCAAAGAGTGTCTGAGTGGAGGAGTTTGTGGCCATTCGGAGCGCGTTTCGACCACTAACGCGAACGAGGCGGCTGGCTTTGTTGATGATGCGGAAGCGGATGGTGCGGATGGTGTGCAGCAGATGGGTGCATGTACGCTTTCGAGAGATGCCTTTCGTTTCAGCGATGGTGTCGAGCTGAAAGCTGCGACACAGGTTGTGTGCGAGCACGTTCAACTGTTGCCAGGCGCTATTGGCGGCATAGCTTTTAGTGGGCACGACGTCGAGAGCGAACTGGCTGCGCAATTCGGCGAAGGTTTTCTCTTGGCCGCCTCGCCCAGCAGCGAAGTACCAAAGGCGTTGGACGGTGAGCGATTTGTTGGTGGCGACGGCTGAGTACTCGAAGTAGCCGTCGTCTGGAGAAAACAGGTCGAGCTGGAAGTTCTTCGCCGTTCGATGTCGAACTCGCTTCCGATAGATCGCGATCCGGACGATGATATTCCAGGGCTCGATGAAGTGTTTGATGGAGAAGCCGTCGATTTCGTCACTCACGCGGTGCCATCGCTTGCGCCCAGCGACAACCTCCTTTAGGCCGAGCCACGGCCAGAACGGAGCCTTGATCGCGAACTCGCTTCGGGAGCGCTCTAGCCTCTTGAGAATCTTTTCGTTGAAAAACGCGGCGTCCGTGCGGAATTCCAGCTTTCGGGACCGACCGAACTGGCCCCGTAGCTCGCCTATCAGTTCCCGTAGAAACGCATCGGCACCCTTGGAGTCGTGAACGTTGCCAGGACGATTTCTGGATTTGAGAATCTGGCCCGTCTGAGCCAGGTGAGCGAACAAAGGGTAGTAACTTTTATTCTTCTTGCGATGAGGATTGAATCCTCGAAACGCCCATCCAACCTGATTGCCTGCCTGAACCACGGTGCCGTCCATATCTACCGTCAGACGGTTCAGACCCAATCGCTCGATCTGCTCGTGGACCAATACACCGTTCAACTCCGATAAGCCCTTGAGCCGCTCTCCCGTGAATTGCTTCAGCCAATTCACGATCGTCGGACGGCTCGGTAGTCTTCTCAACCCACAGAAGCGAAGCAGCATCGGGTCATCACAGACATACTGCAGGTGCTCTAGACGACGAGCTCCCACGAGCAGCATCCCAACCAACACCAGAACCAGTCGGACGCTCCCGTAGTCCGACCGAATGCCTTTTCCTCTGCACGCCTTTCCTACCCGGCGGCTTAGCTCAACGCGGCGCAAATATCGTGAAAACAGTTCCAGTCCACCAAACGAGCTCAGGTTCTGCTCTGTGAACTCGATCGGAAGATCCTTGTTGAAGTTCCGGCGAAATCGAGATAGTTTCAAGCGCACTATAGGGGCCTCTGGTCGTTTGGTGTTTTGTTTGGAAGCAACGCTCCAAACATAAACCCAGAGGCTCCTTTGTCAATACTTTCGCGCTACTTTGCTCTCTTTTTTTTGCGATTAGGGTTAAGAGACGTCCGCGAGAGGCGGGCGACGGGCGCCAACGTCGGTGGCGCGCTCGAACGCGTGGCCAATCTCGAGGACCGCGCGTTCCTGACGGTAGCGACCCACGATTTGAAGGCCCACGGGGAGGCCTTCCGGCGTGAACCCTGCCGGGATGGACATCGCAGGAAGCGCCGTCAGCGTGATGTAGAAGCAGCTCCGCATCCAGTCGACATAGGAATCCATCTTTATCCCGTCGATCGCTTGCACCCACTCCGTCTCGATGTCGAATGGAGAAACTTGGGTGACCGGGAGCAGGAGAAACTCGTAGTCCTCCATGAAGCGCCGCACGCGGTGATAGAGCTCGCCCCGCCGCACTTGCGCGCGCGCGACCTCGTCGCCCGAGAGTGCGAGCCCTTTCTCGATGTTCCAAACGACCGTCTCTTTCATGAGGCTGCGGTGGTTCTCGAGATCGTGGGCGTGGGCCATCGCGAAGCCATGTGCTCTCAAGACCTGAAAAATTTCGTCGGCGCCCGCGAAGTCCGGATGCGCCCGCTCGACCGTACATCCCATCGCCACAAATTGGTCGACGGCCCGCTCGAAGACGTCAAGAACGTCTTTTTGCACCGGGAAGCTTCCGAGGTCGGGACTCACCGCGAGCCGCACGCCGCGAACGTCACGCTCGAGCGGGTCGCGGAAGAACTCTCCGGGCTCCTGGAGCGTGAGCGGGTCGCGTTCATCGGGGCCCGCCATCACCGAGAGAAGAAGGGCGGCGTCTTCGACGCTGCGCGCGATCGGGCCGAGGACCACGAGCGAGCTCCACGGGTCCAGGTTGGGCCATCGGGGCACGCGGCCTGGCGAAGGCCGGAGCCCGACGACGTTACAAAAACTCGGGGGGTTCCGCACCGAGCCGCCGAGATCGCTACCATCAGCGAACGGCAACATCCCGCAAGCCACCGCCACGGCGGCGCCACCACTGCTCCCGCCGCAAGTCTTCGTCACGTCGTAAGGGTTTTTCGTCCGCCCGAAGATCGGGTTGAAGGTTTGCGAGCCCGCCCCAAGCTCAGGCGTATTGGTCTTGCCGATGACGACGGCGCCCGCAGCCTCGAGCCGATCCACGAAGAGCGCGCTCGTCTCGGGCACATGATCTTTGTAGATCGGAGAGCCGAAGGTCGTGCGGATCCCTTTGGTGAGCTCGAGATCTTTGATCGCGATCGGCAAGCCGTGTAGCGGGCCCAACGCCTCGCCACGCTCGGCCGCCGCGTCCAATGTCTTCGCCCGGGCGCGTGCGGCGTCCTCGACGAGTGTTACGATCGCATTCACCTCAGGATTGACGTGCGCAATCTGTTCGAGATGCGCTTCGAGGAGCTCGGTAGCCGAGAGCTCACGGGCGCGGAGACGACGTGCGAGCTCGGTTGCTCGCTCGAAGTTGAGCTCGGTCACACGATAACCGTAGTTCAATTGGGTATTCCGTCGCCAGTCGTCCCTAAGGAAACTTCGTGCTAACGTTGGGGGCATGAAGCTGCTTTTCACGTTGGTGGCGTTGATCCTGCTGCAAACGGAGCAAGCCGACGAGCTCTCGGAACTTCGCGAGCGCGCGGAGACCATCATCGAGGACAGTTCTTCGCTCGAGATCGACATGGTCGAGGCGCGCCGGAAAGTCCAGCTCCTATTGAAAGACTTGAAGAAATGGGGCGAGACCTACGATCACGAGCTCGAAGCGCGTGCCCGTACCTATACCACGCCGGCCAAGCAGTTCAAGGAGCTCCTCACGGCAGACCGATGCCCGCTCTTCTTTGAGAAGGATCTCGATGAGCTCTGCCCGCTCGATATGGCACGCTCCGAAGTCTGGGGAGGCAGAGTCCTTCTCTGTCGCTATCTCTGCCCGAATAGCGGAGGTTGATGGCCGAAGCAAGCCTTCACGTCGTGCTCGTCGAGCCGGAGATCCATTAGAACACCGGCAATACCGGGCGCACGTGCCTCGGCGCGGGCGCGACCCTTCACCTCGTCGAGCCGCTCGGCTTCTCCCTCGATGCAAAGCAAGTACGGCGTGCAGGGCTCGATTATTGGCCCCGCGTTCCTGTCGAAACGTGGCCCGATTGGGCCACGCTCGAAGCCACCTTACCGGCAATGGGTCAATGGGTGAGCCGTTTTTCATTTCCCCCGAATCGGAGCGCACGATTTGGGACGTGCGCTACCCGGCGCGCACCGTGCTCGTCTTCGGACGCGACGCGGGGCTCCCGGACGGGCTTCGTCCCGATGCACGACGAGGGGCTTCGCTCGTTGAACTTGTCGACCGTCGTGGGGATCACGCTCTACGAAGTCCTGCGCCAGAGACGCTTTTGAAACGCTTTTGTTAAGATACCCCATGCCTGAGGAGCGCGACGCCTACTTCCGCACGAGCTCCGGGCAGCCTCTAGAGAACGAGTACAGCGCGGACGACCTCGCCGATTGGAACGCGGACGAAAAGCTCGGCCACGCCGGCGAGGCCCCTTTCACCCGCGGCAACCATGCGTCCGGCTACAAAGGCCGACTGTGGACGATGCGGCAATATGCGGGCTACGCGACCGCCGCCGAATCCAACCGACGCTACCGGCACTTGCTCGAGCACGGCCAGAGCGGGCTCTCCGTCGCTTTCGATCTTCCGACTCAAATCGGCTACGACTCGGACCATAGGTTGGCCCAAGGCGAAGTCGGCCGTGTCGGCGTCGCCATCGACTCGCTCGACGACATGGAGACTCTCTTCGAGTCCATCCCGCTCGCTCGTGTCTCGACCTCGATGACCATCAACGCTACCGCGAGTACCCTGCTCGCGCTCTATATCGCGGTCGGCCGCCGCCAGGGCGCCCCTGACGAGAAGCTCTCCGGCACCGTCCAAAACGACATACTCAAAGAATACATCGCGCGCGGGACCTACATCTATCCCCCGGGCCCGTCGATGCGGCTGGCCACGGACGTCATCGCGTTTTGCGTCGACAAGCTTCCTCACTTCAATCCCATCAGCATCAGTGGGTACCACATCCGCGAAGCGGGCTCGACGGCGGCGCAAGAGCTCGCGTTCACGCTCGCCAACGGTCTCGCTTATGTCGAAGCGGCGGTCGCTCGAGGTCTCGACGTCGACGACTTCGGCCAGCGCCTGTCGTTCTTCTTCAACGCCCATCGAAACTTCCTCGAGGAGATCGCTAAATTCCGCGCCGCCCGCCGACTCTGGAGCGCGCTCCTGCGCTCCCGCTACGACTCCAAGAATCCGCGGGCGCAGATGCTGCGCTTCCACACACAGACCGCGGGCTCGACACTCACCGCGCAGCAGCCCAACGTCAACGTCGTGCGCACGACGCTTCAAGGCCTGGCCGCCGTTCTCGGCGGCACCCAGTCTCTTCACTGCAACGCGCTCGACGAAGCACTCGGCCTTCCCACGGAAGAAACCGCAGAGCTCGCGCTGCGCACACAACAAGTATTGGCCTATGAGAGCGGGGTCCCGGGCACCATCGATCCTTTCGGCGGTTCCTACGCGATGGAATCGATGACGGACACGATTCAAGAAGAAGCGGAGGCCATCATCGCCGAGCTGGATCGTCGAGGCGGTGCTCTGGCCGCGATCGAAGCGTCCTGGCCGCAACAGCAGATCCAAGAAGCGGCCTACCGCTTTCAAAAAGCGACGGAGTCGAAAGACGTGCTCGTCGTCGGCGTCAACGCGTTCCAAAAAGACGAGAAAGTTCCCGTGGAAGCCTTCAGCGTCGACGCCGCCATCGAGAAGGATCAAGTCGAGCGCCTGAAGGCCGTCCGCGCGCGCCGCGACAAGGAGCAAGCGACGAAAGCCCTCGACGAGGTCGAGCGCGCCGCGAAACAAGACGTCAACTTGATGCCCCCGATCCTGACCGCCGTCGAAGCCTATGCGACGCTCGGCGAGATTGCCGACAGGCTCCGGAGCGTTTTCGGAGAGCACCGCGCGAGCTGACAATGACGGAAACGCTGCTCGAGATTCAGGGGCTCACGACGTCCCTCGAGACGGATACGGGACTCATCCGCCCCGTGCACGACGTGTCGCTCTCGCTCGATGCAGGCGAGACGCTGGCGCTCGTGGGTGAGTCCGGCTCCGGCAAATCCATGCTCGCCTTCTCGCTCATGCGGCTCTTGCCGGGCGCGGGCCGCGTCGAGAGCGGCCGCATCCTTTGGAAAGGGTGCGATATCTTGGCCCTCGGCCGCGAAGAGCTCCGCCGGATCCGAGGCAAAGAGATCGCCCTCATCTTCCAAGAGGCCGGCTCGGCGCTCAACCCGGTGCGCACGATTGGAAAAGCCAGCTCGCGGAGCCGCTCAGGACACATCTCGGCATGACGCGAAACGACGCGCGCGATCGCGCCGTCGAGCTTCTCCGTGAAGTCAAGATCCCCGACGCCGAAAGCCGTGTCCACGACTACGCCCATCAGATGAGCGGCGGCATGAAACAGCGGGTTCTGATCGCGATGGCCATCGCCTGCGACCCCGAGCTCGTGATCGCCGATGAGCCGACGACCGCGCTCGACGCGACGCTCCAGGCGCACATCCTCGAGCTCCTGCGCGAGCTCAAGGAAGAGCGGAGCTTGTCGCTTCTTCTCATCACCCACGACCTCGGCCTCGTCAAAGAGAACGCCGATAGGGTCGCTGTGATGTATGCCGGCCGCCTCGTCGAGGAAGGACCGGTCGAGAGAGTTCTTGCCCACGCGGGCCATCCCTACACGGACGGGCTCTGGCAGTCTCTTCCCAAAGCGCGCGGCGGCGAGCCGGGAAAGGCCGTGCTCAAAGCGATGGAAGGCACCGTGCCGCATCTCGCCACGCTCCCGCCCGGCTGCGCCTTCGGCCCGCGTTGCCCGGTCTTGTTCGAGCCGTGCGACAAGGAAGTGCCTACGCTTCAGCCCGTCGGTGACGAGAAGCATCATCACCGCACAGCGTGCTACAAGAACGATGCCGTGCGCGATGCCATGACGACGAGTGTCACCCGATGACGGCACCGCCCACGCTCGTCTCGGCGCGCGACATCGTGAAGCTTTTTCCCATCCAGCACGGCCTCCTGAGGCGCCATAGCGGCGACGTGCGCGCGGTCGACGGCGTGAGCCTCGACATTTACAAAGGCGAGACCCTCGCGCTCGTCGGCGAGTCCGGCTCGGGAAAGAGCACGCTCGGGAGGATCCTGCTGCGGCTGATGGAGCCGACGGGCGGCAGCCTCGAGTTCGACGGCGTCGACCTCTTGACACTCGAGCGGGAGCCACTCCGAAAGATGCGGCGCCGGATGCAAATCATCTTTCAGGATCCCTATTCCTCGCTCAACCCGACGATGACGGTGCGCACGATCGTGCGCGAGCCGCTGACGATCCACCGCCTCGGCACGAAAGCGGAGCGCGACGAGCGAACGATGGAGCTGCTGGCGCTCGTCGGGCTGAAGTCGGAGCTCGCGGGCCGCCACCCACACGAGCTCAGTGGAGACGAGCGGCAGCGCGTCGGCATCGCACGGGCTCTCGCGCTCGAGCCCGATTTTCTCGTGGCCGACGAGCCAGTGACCGCGCTCGACGTCTCGATACAAGCACAGATCCTCAATTTGCTGCTCGGGCTCCAGGAAAAATTGCGGCTCACGTACTTGTTCATCGCCCACGATCTGCGCGTCGTCGAACACGTCGCCGACCGGGTCGCGGTGATGCATCAGGGGAAGCTCGTCGAGCTGCAATCGCGCGTGGAGCTTTTCGAGCATCCGGAGCACGCGCACACGAAAGAGTTATTGGCTTCCATCCCGTAGCGGTATACTCCCCCGCATGCAGTTCGACCTTTTCGACGCCGGCGCCAATACCATTCTCGGGGCCGAGAGCTACGCGGAGTTCAAGGAAAAGCTGCGGGACAGTGGGTGCGACAAATGCGCCCTGCACGCGGGGCGGACGAACATCGTTGTCGACCGAGGCAACCCAGAGGCTTACATCATGACCATTGGTGAGGGGCCGGGTGAGAACGAAGACAAACAAGCCCTCGCTTTCGTCGGTCGAGCGGGAAAGATGTTCGACAAGATCATGGACGCCGTGGGCATCGACACCAATCGCGACATGCTCATCGTCAACGTCGTCAAGTGCCGGCCGCCGGAAAACCGCAGCCCGCGCGCCGAGGAAGCGGCGGAATGTATCTCTTACTTGCAGCGACAGATCGAGCTCGTCAAGCCGAAAATCGTGCTGCTGCTCGGAGCCACGGCGCTCAAGCACATGGACAAGTCGAAGACCAGCTTTCAGATGAGCGACGAGGCGGGGAAGTTTTTTACGCTGCCCGACTATCCGGGAATTCAGTTCATGGTGCTCTACCACCCCGCCGCGCTTCTCTACAACGCGAAGCTCAAGCCCGCGATGTGGCAGCACGTCAAGCATCTGCGTCGGTATCTGGAGGAGAATGGGCTTTATAAGAAGGCGCGGGCGAGCTAGTTCTCGGTGGGGACGAGGCGCTCGAGCTCCTCAGTACCATCAGCCGCTTTCCAGTACACGTTAAAAGATCCGTCACGGTCCGAGGAGAACGCTACCCGCTGTCCGTCGGGTGTCCAAGTTGGCGAGCTTTCCCGATTCGGACCGAAGGTGAGCCGGGTCAGTGTCTCGCGGCCGAAGTCCCAGATCCAGATATCGTCTTCCTCGTCACGCACGTCGACGGCGAGTCGGTTCCCGTCAGGGGAGATGCGCGGGTAAAAGTAGGCGCGGGGCTCGGCTGTCAACACCTCTTCTTTTCCTTGCCGATCCACCCAGACGAGCGTGCGCACTTCTAGACTTCGTGCACCTCTTTCAGTGCCTCGAATCGGCGTGGCCTCTGATTGGTCCAAGGCGCGAAAGTAGAGCTGATCGTTGGCGCTGTACACGAGGCGCGAGCCGTCAGAAGAAAGAGCCACTAAGTCCCACCCTCCCGTGAGAGCAACGCCGGACGGTAGCGGGAGCGAGGAACGTGTGACGGACGGGCGGATAGGGGTCTTCGGTCAACAAGCTCCAAACGGCGAGGCCGGTGACGACGCTGAGGATCAACGCGGCCGCGGCGGCCAGACCGACCGACGGCCGCCACCGCGACGGGTGAGGAGCGGTTTCTTCCGAAGCACCGTTGCTCTCGAACGCACCCTCCATCGCGAGACGTACGTCGCCGATATCACGCACCCTGCGTCTCGGGTCTTTTTCGAGGCAACGCCTGAGATACACGAGAAGCGACGGCACCACGTCGGCCGGAAGGGCCTCCCATTGCGGCTCCGACTTCATGACCTCCGCGAGCGTGAGCGAGACATCTTCAGCTTCGAACGCCCTGCGCCCCGTGAGCGCTTCGTACAAGCAACACGCGAACGCCCACACGTCGGTACGCTTGTCGAGCTTCTTGCCGCGCGCTTGCTCCGGGCTCATATACGCCGCGGTCCCCATGATGACGCCGAGAGCCGTGCCCCGGGTAAGGGTGGGCGACTTGGACATCTCCGCGGAAACGTTGCCTTCTTGCGCGAACACTTTCGCGAGCCCGAAGTCCAGAATCTTCGGCTTCCCGTCCGGCGAAATTTTGATGTTCGTCGGCTTCAGATCCCGGTGGATGATGCCTTTCTCGTGTGCGGCTTCGAGCCCCTCGGCAATCTCAATGAACAGCGGGATGGCCTCGTCGACCGGGATCGGACCGCGGGCAATACGCTCCGCGAGCGTCTCTCCCTCGACGAGCTCCATCACGAGGAACGGCTGGCCGGTGGACTCTTCTAGACCGTGGAGCGTGGCGACGTTCGCGTGATTCAACTGCGCCAGAAGCCTGGCCTCGCGCTCGAATCGAGCCAGCCGTTCCTTGTCGCGAGAGAACCCCTCGGGAAGCACTTTGATCGCAACGTCACGACCAAGCTTGGTATCGCGAGCGCGGTAGACTTCGCCCATCCCGCCCACACCGAGCGGCTCGAGAATCTCGTAGTGACCCAGGCGACTGCCGGATTCGAGCACCATCGACCGTCAGTTATAGCAGATCACACGCCAAGCGGGACGCCGAAGGGCTCTCCAACTTGGTCCAGACCTAGTCGGACCTTCCACGGATGAACAAGCGTAAGTGTGGGCATCATTGGCTTTGTTTTTGAAGAGAGGTGTGTGTACTGCTTACATCGTGCGGGGGTTGATTTCGAGCAGGTTGAATGCTTTGTGCTGCAAGGGTGTGGGGCGAGTGATGCTGACGAAGGACAGGCCGCGGGCTTCGTTTTCGACCTGATTTTTCGTGACCGTAGCAAGATCAGAAAGAAGCGTTCTGAAACTGTGGACGGGCAACCCGTCGGGAGTCTTCTTGGTAGAAGCCTTTGCCTGGGCGGAGTCTGAAGGCGTTGCTGGGCTGACGATGGATGAGCGTTTGGCATGGGCACCGTCAGGGTCGTCGTCGTCAAACAAGATCGGGACGAGGGCTTTTCGCATGTGCCATTCCACGTAGTAGGCGAGCATGCAAAGAAAGATGTGAGCTCGAACTCGCTCAGCGTTGTAGTGATAGATGGGCCGTACTTTCAAATCCACGGTTTTGCAGCAACGAAAAGCGCGTTTAACGACTGCCAAGCCTTTGTAGGTCCTGACAGCTTCGTCTGCGGAGATGGCCTCTTCGGTGAGGCTTGTTCGGATGATATAGATGCCGTCGAGGGCCGCCTCACGCTCGATGTTTTCGTTGTCGCGCTCGAAGTCGAAGCCGTCGTCCGTAATGGTGTAGCGAAAGTGCTTGCCCATCTTGCTCCGAGCGAACACTCGACCCAATCGTATGCCGATGGTATCTTTGCCTCGCAAAGGACGTTGGTCTCGCTTCGTCGCTTTGCTAATCACTTCTAGCTTTGACTCCGTCGACACAAGCATCTCTTCTCGCTTCCGCGCCCGCTCGGTAGCAAGAAGAGGGTTGCGGCAGGCGATGAGTCGCTCACCAGGGAAGCTAGGATGATGGATCTCCGCTAGGTCGAGTTCATCGAACAGAGAAGGCTGCAGCATTCCGTCTTTTGCAAGTCGCTGAATCTGAGGGGCACGAAGTGAGCTGATCCACTCGAGACCTTCCTCCGGTCGAAGTTCCTCGCGAATCCGGGCTTCGGTGATCATCCCTCGGTCACCTACGAAGACGATACTGTCAAGCTCAAAACGTTCTCGGACTTTGCGAATTTGGCTCCCCAGTGTTGCGGGATCTCCGGTGTTGCCTTCGAACACCTCTACCCCGACCGGCCGACCATCACGCTCACACAGTAAGCCGAACACGACCTGCAACTTGTTTTTCTTGCCGTCTCTCGAGTAACCGAGCTTCGCCAGAGGGCACGACCGACCTTCTACCCAAGTCGACGTCAAGTCGTAGAGAACCAGGCTGCCCTGCTGCAGATGGCGTTTCGCCAGTTTCTTCTCTATGGCTGCTTGGCGGCTCAAAAGCCAATCCAGGGAATCATACAACTCATCCTCGTTGGTGTCTTCAACTCCAACACACTCACCCAATGACGAAGTCAAGGTCTGTTTCGATAGACCACGGGCCGTGGCCAACTTGGAGCCCGGCTCTACGATTCGCGCCACAATCATCGCCACGACGAGGTCACGCTCTCGGCGCTGGCGGCTATGGATGATTCGCTCGAGGCCAACTTTGCGCAGCGTTCCCAGCACGGCCGCAACATGTCCGTGAGGCTTGCTTCTGGTGATCTCGAACTGCTGAGCCTCACCCAAATCCACGTTGCCCTTCAGCAACTGGCGAAGAGCTTCAATTCGCGCGGGCTTCCACTTCGAGATGTTGGCGACGGTCCTCGTTTTGGGCGCACCGCCTTCGCGGTAGCTTTCGCGGATGAGAATCGCTGGGGGCGAGTTGCGGTTCGGCACCTTGGCGATGTACATGCGCCGACTATACAGGATTAAATCAGTAAAATAAACTGTTCTGTCACTATTACATGCTTACACATTACATTTCAAACCGCCGCATCTGCTTTAAACGTACGGGTTTACATGCGTCTAGCCGGCGGAAGTTCCGCCTAGTAACACGGGACCGTTCGAGCACCGATACTTTCAATGCTCGGGCGGGCTAGTTCTCGGTGGGGACGAGGCGCTCGAGCTCCTGGAACCAATTTTGGACTAGGATGACCTCTGCCGTGGACGTCTGGCCCGGCGCCTCCTTGACCATGAGGAAACGCTCGCCGTCGGGGGAGATGTCGTAGGTGCGATTAGGTGTGGTTGGTGAGACGTAGTAGTTCCCCGGAAGGAGCAACTCAGCATTATCATGCTCGAAGCTGCGCTCTGTTTGAACACGAACCTTCATGAGCTCCCCACGATAAGCCAAGTAGAAGAGCTCACGTCCATCCGGCACCCACAGAGGTCGCGTGCCACCGTCTTCCGAGATCTGCCAGTGACCCCGATCGACGTTCGGATAGGGCCGGACGTGAATCTCATATTGGCCCGAGGCATCAGACTCGTAGGCCAGCCACTTGCCGTTCGGCGAGAGCTCCACGTTGCGCTCGTCAAACTCGGTGGCCAGCAGCGGCTCCGAAGCCCCTCCATCGAGAGAGAGGACCGCAAGATCCCCTCCCGACGGTTGCCAAGCGTGATACAGCAGGTGGTTGCCGTCCGGAGTGAACGCATTGGCGTATTGTCGACTCGGAGCCTCCGTGAGACGCTCGACCGCGCCCGTGCCGTCCGCCGCTTTCGAATACAAGTTCAACGCTCCGTCACGCCGCGACGAGAACACCAGTCGCCGTCCGTCCGGCGTCCAAACGGGCCAGCCGTCAAGAGCAGGCGCGAAGGTGAGTCGCGTCAAGCGAATGCACGACGATCTTCGCTACGTCCCAGTTCGATCCATCACCCACCGTAAAGAGCACCGCTTTCTCGCCCGGCAAGACGTGCGGACCCCAGCCGACTTCTGACGTATGCTCTAGCGGGATGAGAACCTCGGGCGTGCCGCCGGAGGCGGACACGCGCAGAATACCGATCCCACGTTGTCCGAAAAGAATGGAGTCGTCGACGCCCCAGCTCGCCCCGGTTAGACGCTCAGCCTCGCAGACGCGAATGGGCGCCCCGCCACCGATGGCGACTTTTCTGATTTGGCCGTCTACCCAAAATCCAACCTGCTCTCCGTCTGGAGAGAGGAAAGGCCTTCGTGCGCCTCCTTCGGTGCCCCGAATCGGTGTGGCCTCTGATTCGTCCAAGGCGCGAAAGTAGAGCTGATCGTTGGCGCTGTACACGAGGCGCGAGCCATCCCGAGAAAGAGCCACCATGCGACCCCCTCCACCTGTGAGAGCAACGCCGGGCGGGAGCGGAAGCGAGGAACGCGTGACGCGCCGCGGAGAGGAGTTTTCGGTCGACAAGCTCCAAACGGCGAGGCCCGTGATGACGCTGAGCGTCAACGCGGCCGCGGCGGCGATGCCGATAAACGGCCGCCACACGGTCGGTTGAGGAGTGACTTCTTCCGCAACACCGCCGCTCTCGAAGGCGCCCTTCATCGCGAGTCGGACGTCGCCGATATCCCGCACCCTCTCGTTCGGATCTTTCTCTAAGCAACGCTTCAGAAACACGAGAAGCGATGCTGGCACCTCGATGGGAAGGGCGTCCCACTGCGGCTCCGACTTCATCACCTCGGCGAGCGTGAGCGAGACGTCTTCGGCTTCGAAGACCTTGCGCCCCGTGAGCGCTTCGTACAAGCAACACGCGAACGCCCACACGTCGGTACGCTTGTCGAGCTTCTTGCCACGCGCTTGCTCGGGGCTCATATACGCAGCGGTCCCCATGATGACGCCGAGAGCCGTGCCTCGGGTAAGGGTCGGTGACTGGGACATCTCCGCGGAAACGTTGCCTTCTTGGGCGAACGCTTTCGCGAGCCCGAAGTCCAGAATCTTCGGCTTCCCGTCCGGCGATATCTTGACGTTCGCCGGCTTCAGATCTCGGTGGATGATGCCTTTCTCGTGTGCCGCTTCGAGCCCCTCGGCAATCTCGATGAAAAGCGGCATGGCCTCGTCGACCGGGATCGGACCGCGGGCAATGCGCTCCGCGAGCGTCTCTCCCTCGACGAGCTCCATCACGAGAAATGGCTGGCCGTCGGATTCTTCGAGCCCGTGGAGCGTGGCGATGTTCGCGTGATTCAACTGCGCCAGGAGCCTAGCCTCGCGCTCGAATCGCGCCAACCGCTCCTTGTCGCGAGAGAACCCCTCGGGAAGCACTTTGATCGCAACGTCACGACCAAGCTTCGTATCGCGAGCGCGGTAGACCTCGCCCATCCCGCCCACACCGAGCGGTGCGAGAACCTCGTAGTGACCCAAGCGGCTGCCGGATTCTAGCACCATCGACCGTAAGTTATAGCAGATCATGCGCTAGACGGGACGCCAAGTTAGCTCTGCCGCCGGTCGAGCCCGATTACTTCAGTGCTCGCGCGGGCTAGTCTCGGTGGGGACGAGGCGCTCGAGCTCCTGGAACCAATTTTGAACGAGGGTCGCCACTGCTCGAGGTTTGGAATCGTTACTACCATAGGGCAGAATTCTCGACGTCATCCCGCCACCGCTCGGACGAGCTCATCGATCGAAATCCACGGAAGCACTTCAGCCTGCGCTCGTGACTGACGTTGTGTCCCTCCATAGACGAGCCACGGTTTCGCGCTCGCATCGCCGCTGATACGAGCCCACGAGTCGAGTCCTCGGAAAAAATCGCTCGCTATCGTCTGGGCTGATTTCATCTCGACGGCGATGAGCTTCTTACCCGTATCGATGAGGACGTCGACTTCCCGGCCGCTTCGGTCCTTCCAGAAAAAGAGATTCGACGGTTTGCCCAGGTTGTATCGTCCCTTCAAGAGCTCCGAGACCGCCCACGTTTCGAACAGAGCGCCCCTCATCGGGTGCGCCTCGAGCGCGGCGGCACTCTGAATGCCGAGTAGCCATGCCGCCAGTCCGACATCATGGAAGTAGAGCTTGGGTGTCTTGACGAGGCGTTTTTCGAAGTTTCGGTGATGCGGCCTGAGGAAGTGAATGATGTAGCTCGCCTCAAGGACGGAGAGCCAGGCAGTGATCGTGTTGTGGTTCACCCCAACGTCGTTCGCGAGCAACGAGGCGTTGGCGAGCTGCCCCGTGCGAGCCGCGCAAAAGCGCAGGAATCGCTGGAACAGGCTGAGATCGCGGACATTCAAGAGATTGCGAACGTCGCGCTCGACATAGGTTCCGATGTAGTTGCCGTACCAGTCTCCTGGGTCGAGCTGCCGGTCGTGAATCGGTGGGTACAGGCCACTGTAGAACAGAGCTTCCAGCGAGTCCGGTTCCCTCTCAACCGCTTGAAGCTCGGAGAGCGAAAAAGGGAGAAGCGGAACGAGAGCGATTCTTCCAGCCAGCGATTGCGACACGCCCGCTAGAACATCGAATTGACTCGAACCGGTGAGAACGAACAGCCCGACCCGGCCGTCCTCGTCAACACGCGTTTGTAGGTAGGAGAACAGCGACGGTACACGCTGTACTTCATCGAGAATGGCCCCGTCCGGATAGCGCCGCAGGAACCGGCGGGGGTCCTCGCTCGCGAGTTCGCGAGTATCTAGATCCTCGAGCGAGACGTAGGGCTTGTCGGGGAACGCGGCGCGCACCAACGTCGTTTTCCCCGATTGCCTCGGGCCGGTGACGCCGAGGATAGGGTACTCACGGATGAGCCTGTCGAGGGCTGCCCTCGCGGCGCGCGGAATATACATGTTATCAACAAGATACGCGGAGTTTGGCTAATTGTCAATTGTATTAACAATTAGCCCGGATCAAGAGGGCGCGCGCGAACAGCCGCGAAACGCGGAAACATATGCCTAAGGCCAGCGGGAAAGCTGAACTTTGACTTCCAAGATCCGGTTGTTGCGCCGGACTTTCGCGTTGATGGTCTCTCCCGGCCGTTTTTGCCTGAGGAGCGCAGTAGCCCGCCGACTTGTCGACACGACGCGGCCGTCGAGCTCGAGCAGCACATCGCCCGCCTGGAGCCCGGCGCGCGCTGCGGGCCCGCCATCCTCCACGTAAGAGAAGCGCACGCCCTCGCCGGTGAAGTTGTTGTCGACGCCGATGCCGAAGTAAGCGGTCTCGCCCGCCGCCCGACGCCGGGAAACGATGTCACCGCCGCGCGACACACGGAGCACGGGTCGCTCATCGGTACGCAACAGAAAGTCGGAGACGTTGTAGCTGAAACGGAGAACGCGCTCCACTCCCTCGTAGTTGACGAACTGGGGATCGTCGGTGGGTTTGTGGTAGTCGCCGTGAAGTCCCGTAAACAGGAGTAATGCCGGCACACCGGCGCGGATGAACGACGCGTGATCGCTCGCGTCTGCGGCCGAGAAGCGGCCCGAATAGGTCAACCCTGCATCTTCGGTTAGCTCTGCCACAGCTTCTGCGAGGCTCGGAACGAACTCGACGCCTCCAATGAAGATGCGGTTGTGGCGGAGCCGGCCAATCATGTCGAGGTTCAGCATCGCAATGGTGTCCTCGAGACGGCGCGTCGGGTTCTCCGTGTAATGATAGGAACCGCGAAGACCGAGCTCTTCACCCGCGAACGCCGCGAAGAGAATGCCGCGGGGACGATGCTCCATCTCGGAAAAGATGCGGGCGAGCTCGATCATGCCGGCGACACCGGACGCGTTGTCGTCGGCGCCGTTGTGGATCTGGCCCGTCGCCGTCCGCTCACGACTCCCCTTTTTACCGAGCCCCAGATGATCGTAGTGCGCCCCGATGACGATGTGCTCGCGCGTCCTTCCGTCGGTCGGCGGCAAGTAGCCGAGCACGTTGGACACTTCCACAATCGTGCGCCGGACGTCGATCGAAAGCTTGATCGAGACATCTTCAAGCTCGACGGACCTCGGAGCGAGTCGCTCATCGATACGTTGCTGGAGGTCGCGCAGGTTCAAGCCTTGCGCCCCGAGGATCTCCTCGGCATGCGCCCGGCCGAGATGCATGACGGGCACCGAAAGTCCCTCGGCGCCGACGTTCACTCCATATGGCACGAGGGGATCCTCACGATGATGCAGCGGGCCGTTCACGATCATGATCGCTGCGGCGCCGTGGCTGATGGCGTTCTCGGCCTTGCGAACGAAAGTGGCGTGCCACCCGTTCTTGTCGAAAGGTCCTCGCTCGAGCGCCTGCCCCGGAACGTAGCGGAGCACCATCACGATCTTTCCCTCGACGTCGATCCCGCTGTAGTCGTCGTAATCGTGCTCGGGTGCGGTCACGCCATAGCCGACGAACACGACGGAGGCCGAGACTTCGCCGGCGGAGCTGAACGTCATCGGGACGAAATCGGATGGATATTCCAAGGGTCGCTCACGCTCCGAGTATCGAAGCGCGACTTCTGTCTGACGCCCGATCTCTTTGTCGAGCTCGATACGGAACGTCTGGTAGAAACCGTCCTGCTCGCCCGCGGGCTCGAGTCCGAGCTCTTCGAATTGCTTCGCGAGATAGGCCGCCGCTAAACGAAGACCTTCGTCGCCATTTCCCCGGCCGGCGAGCTCGTCCGAGGCGAGATATTGGATATGCTCTTCGAGAACCTTGCGCTCTATCTTGGCGATCTTGGGCTTCTCGACCGCGTGCACCGTCGCGGCAATGGACATGGACATGCTTAGTGCCAGGCCGCCGACAGCGGCCACCTTGAGAGCTCGTCTTGCGACGGTTATCATTAACTGAGCGCGTGCGCTCCATCGCCTAAAGGCGATGGGTTCACGTCGCCGACTAAAGTCGGCTTGTCCTTGCCTCGTTTCACTACTCACTGACCTTGAAAGAATCGTCGTCCTGGGGCACGGCACCCTGCAACCCTATATACTTCGCTATCACCTCATCCGTCACGTTGCCCGTTGTCACCACGAAGTAACCCCGTGCCCGTAGGTGCCGACCCCAGAACTCCTTCCGCATCGTCCGTAAGTCGCGCATCAGACGATTCGACGTCTTACCCTTGATCAACTGCATCACTCGACTCGGCGACAAATTCGGCGGCACGCTCAGCAACAGGTGCACGTGCTCAGGCCGCACATGACCCTTCAGTATTTCTATCTGGTTCCGAGCACAGATCTCCCGGATGAGATCCCGGAGACGAACCGCTACATCCCCTCTCAAGGCCGGCTTGCGGTACTTCGTGATAAATACGAAGTGATAGTTTAACTGGTACGTCGTGTGCGATGATTTACGATATCCTTTCACCTGGGGATCGTACCCCAAGCCTCCTAAAGGCTTCGCCTAAAGGCGAGGGATTTCAACCATCCCCGAGTGGGACATTAAAGTGAACCTACAGCCGAGAATCTCGTCGAAGGGCAGCGACGGTCGGTGATTTCTAGATGTGAACTCCGGCTCCCAGCGACCAGTATAGGCCGCGGCCGCCGTACATCCAAGAGCGATTCATGTCGATCGGTGGCCGGACTCAAAGAGAGGAAGCGGCCTCGGCTCGAGCTCCTCCAGAACTTTCCATCCCCAGCTACGGCGCGTCTCGTCGGGTAAACGCTGGTAGCGCTCGTGATAGCGCCGCAAGAATGCCGCCGTGGCGGCATTGACGTAGCCGCCGCCGCGGATGGGTCCGAACTCCGCGTCGTAGCGCGCGGCAATACCACCGAAAAGGGCGTCCCGCCGCACTTTGGCGATGATGGACGCGGCGGCGACGGCGACGTGGTACTGCTCGCCGAAATTGAACGCCCGCAGATGGGCGTAGCGCCGTCGCAGGAGCCCGAAGACTTTCTCGCCGTCGGCGATGATCCGCTTGACGGCGACAGTTCGCTCGATGATGTTCGTGGCGGCGATGCGCTCGAGCTCGTTGAGAAGCCCATGGTCGCAATAGCGGTCCACCTCTTCGTGGTCGCATACCTCGACCTGCACGTCTTCTGCGAGGCGGCGGATATGCTCCGCGAGCCCGGACCGCCGCTCGCGCGCTTCCTCCCCTGCCCCGAACTCCTTCGAGTCTACGACCCCGCGCCGGGTCAGCGCCGAAGCAGCTTGAGGTTTCAGAACGACGCCCGCCACCACCATCGGACCGAGAACCGGTCCGCGCCCTGCCTCGTCGATGCCGAGAATCACGGCCCTATGTTTTCTCATCGAAGGCACCGGTTGCAACGGCAAACGCAACCGGCTAAAAGTATGAGCGAGCTCACAGTAGTTCCAACGAGAATCGAAGGAGACTCTCAGCATATGAGTCCAATGGAGACAAAAGGAGAGGGCGTCTACAACGTCGTCGCAATTGGCGCCGGTACGGCGGGTCTCGTCACGTCGGCGGGGACGGTCGGGCTCGGTGGACGTGCCGCGCTCATCGAGGCCAAGAAGATGGGAGGCGATTGCCTGAACTACGGATGCGTTCCGTCCAAGGCGCTGATCTCCTCTGCGAAGCTCGTCGAGCGCATCCGCCACGCCAAGAAAATGGGTCTCGAGGAGATGGAGCCCTCCTTCCGGTTCGAAGACGTCTTTGCTCGCATGCGCGAGCGCCGCGCCAAGATCGAGCCGAATGACTCCGTCGAGCGGTTCGAAGGCCTAGGTGTCGACGTCTTCCAAGCGCGTGCAAAGTTCGTCTCACCTCATGAAGTGGAGCTCGATGACGGCACGCGGCTGAAAGCCCGCAATTTCGTCATCGCGACCGGGACCACGGCCCTCGTGCTCCCCATCCCGGGGCTCGACACCGTGCCCTTTTACACGAATGAGACGATCTTCGACGAGATGCCGACGGCCCCTTCCTCGATGATCATTCTCGGTGGAGGGCCGATTGGATGCGAGTTCGCACAAGTCATGAGCCGGCTCGGCGTTCGCGTCAAGCTCGTGGAGCTTCTCCCCCGGCTTCTTCCACGAGACGACGCCGATGCGAGCGCGCTCATAACCCAGCGATTCGCCGACGAAGGCATCGACGTCTTGACGGGCACGAAAGCCACGAGCTTCGAGCACAAAAAAGGCGTCACCATCGCAACCGTCGAGAACGAGAGCGGCGAGCACAAGCTCGAGGCCGAAGCCTTGCTCGTCGCCACGGGCCGGAAGGCCAATGTCGAGAACCTCGGTCTCAAGGAAGCAGGCGTCACCTACGATCGCCGCGGCATCACCGTCGACGAGACGCTCACAACGTCGCAGTCTCACATCTTCGCCTGCGGGGACGTCGCTGGGCCCTACCAGTTCACGCACACGGCGGACTACCAGGCGCGCATCGTCGTGCAGAACATTCTCGTCCCCTGGCCCTGGTTCAAGAAGAAAGCCGACTACACCTGGGTGCCTTGGGTGACCTACACCGACCCCGAAGTCGCGCAGTGCGGCCTCACGGAAGACGAAGCGAAGAAGAAAAACGTCACCTACGACGCTTTCCTCTCCGACTGGGAGGACTTGGACCGCGCCATCACCGACAGCGAAACGACGGGCTTCGTCAAAGTGCTCACGAAAAAAGGCACCGACAAGATCCTCGGAGCCACCGTCGTCGGCGTGCATGGCGGCGAAGTCATGCACGAGCTCCTCGTTGCCGCCAAACACGGCATCGGCCTCTCGAAGCTCTCGGGCACGATCCACGCCTATCCGACACTGTCAGCTTCCGTGCAGCGCGTCGCCGATGCGTACAAGAAGACGACGCTCACGCCGACGGTCGCGAACATCTTCAAATGGCTCTACAAGCGGAGCCGCGCCTGATGGCGGCAAAGAAATATCTCAAGGCCGCAATCGTCGTGTTGGCGATCGCCGCGTTCGTTCTCGCCGCGCGACAGCTCCCGCTCGAGAGTTGGCTCGAATCTCTCAATGCCTGGGTCGCGGATCTAGGTGTTCTAGGCATGGTCATCTTCGCGCTCGTCTACGCGGCAGCGACCGTGCTGATGATCCCGGGCTCGCTTCTTACGCTCGCCGGCGGCGCGGTGTTCGGACTCGTTCCCGGTTTCGTCACGGTCTGGAATGGCGCGACCCTCGGCGCCGCGCTCGCCTTTCTCGTCTCGCGCTTTCTTGCACGCAAACGGGTCGAGGCGTGGATTCAGGAGAAGCCGTCGTTCAGCGTCATCGACAAAGCCGTCGCCAAAGAAGGCTGGAAGATCGTCTTTCTCACTCGGCTATCGCCGGTCTTCCCGTTCAACTTTCAGAACTACGCTTACGGTCTGACGAGCGTTTCCTTCTGGCACTACGTGCTCGCCTCGTGGACGGGCATGATCCCCGGATCGTTTCTCTACGTTTATTTCGGAACCCTCGGGCGCAGCGGGCTCGAAGCCGCGTCGGGCGCAGCCAGCGAGCAGACGCTGAAGCTCGCGCTGCAAGTCGTGGGCCTTCTCGCGACCCTCGCGGTGACGGTGCTCATCACGCGCACGGCGAAAAGAGCGCTGAGCGAAGCCGGCGTCTAGCCTAGCCGGCCATACCGCCCATATGCTCGGCATGGAGCTCGGGATTCAGCCTCTTCATGCGCTTTCGGGCCTCACGAAGCGGACGCTCGTTCACGGATCTCCCGAGCGCCACACACAGGCACTTCCAGAACGCCAGGGCCCGTTCGTCGTCCTCTACCGGATCTACCGAATCGAAAGCGTCGATCTCCTGGGACTCCGGCCGGGGTAGCGGCCAGAGTCGGCGTATCGCACCGAGGCACGCGAGCCACCGGGGAGCCAGATCTTCCGACAGTAGGTCCGACACCGCTTCGTCCTCCAGGTCCAATGGACGAATGTCTTGTCCAAGGAGCAACGCGTCCCGAACCACGTTTCGACCTTCCGTGGTGTCTTTGAGCTCGTAAAGAGTGTTGGCAATCCACACGACGTATTCTGGATCACATCGAATGAGCTCGGCAGGGTTCTCGAGCAAGAAGAGCCGCTCAAAGAATGCGTTGCGCGCCCTCGTGAAGCGCTGGCCGCCACCATCGAGCTCACGGGCGATCGTGTTGAAACTCGAGAGTCTCTCGCCCGGCTCGAACGAGCGCTCCCAGAAATCGGCGCCTAGCCGTTCGAGATAGCCGAGCCCAAGCGGAACAGCGCCGGCTCCGTAGATCTGCTGGAGCCTGTCTTTGATCTCGAGCGCCTTGCGGTAATCCGCGCCGCAGAGGGCTTGTTCGAGCTCCCCGATCATGAGGACTCGGTCTTCGAACAGAAACATTTGTTGTGAGAAATCTTCGTCCGGAGGTGGCGGTGGCCGGCGTAATTTCTCGACGCGAGGTACCCCGAGCTCGAAGGCATCGAAGAGCGGCTCTTGACGGGAGCGAGCTCTACGCGCACCTCAACGGGTCGGACTTCGAGGCTTATCGCGCGACTGCCGGGCGCCTCGCAGCGCTCACTGAAAAAGCCGAAGTCGACACGTTGCTTCCCGCGCATAACGAGCCGTGGGTCTCGAGCGACTACTTAGAGAAGATGCGGGACGCGTTCGAGTCCATCGTCCGCGACGAGACACCGTTCGTTCTCACGGACGGCAATCGCGAATACAAGTTCGAAGGCTTCACGATTCTGACCCGCGATTCGCTACTGACCCAGTAATCACACCTCGGGCTTCAGCGACGGCGGACGCGGCACGGCGCTCAGCCAGCGCTTTCCGCAAGGCTTGTCTCTTCCGGGCCTTTCCCACCCCTTCTTGCCGCCGGGGATCAGGCGGAAGCGTGGCGAGGACGCGCGCGACGCGCACGCGTTGCAGAAATCCTGCCACTTGTCGGTAGGGCTCGAGCAGAATCGACAGGAACCGAACATGAGTATGACTCCAAGTTGATGATTACAAAAGGGTTCAAGAAGGCATCCGGTGGGGCCCATAGCCTCGAAACCCAGGCGGAGACTAACTCGAAACGTGCCTCGAGTTCAAGCGGCCCGGCGAAAGCGCCTCCACGACCGCAGTGAGCGTCTCACCGCAATCGGCCTGGACCTTCACGTGGATCTCGCCATCCGCGCGCGTTTTTCCGAGGTTCACCATCGCGACTGGAATCTGGTTTTGCGCCGCGCGTCTCACGAACCGGTAGCCCGACCAGACCACCAGCGAAGACCCGACAACTACCAGCGCGTCGGCCTCGTCGACGCGGGACATCGCTTCGGTCACACGATCGCGAGGCACGGACTCCCCGAAGAAGACGACGTCCGGCTTTGAGACCCCGCCGCAACGCGCGCAATCGGGCGTGCGAAAACGCTCGAGCTCCAGCGCGTCAGTATCAGTCTCGAGATCGGCGTCTCCGTCGGGCGCGTAAGCGGCCGCTTGGGCTCGAAAGGTCGGGTTCGCCTCGAAAAGCCGCTCCTGAAACTCGATCCGCGGGCTCGCGTCCCCACAATCGACGCAACGAACGAGGTCGATTCGCCCGTGAAGATCGTTGACGTTGCGGCTTCCTGCCTTCTGGTGGAGGCGATCCACATTCTGCGTGATGAGATAGCGAAGCGCGCCGTGCTCTTCGAGATGCGCGAGAGCTCGATGAGCGGCGTTCGGTTGAGCTTTCCGCACGAGGCTCCACCCCACCATGCTGCGCGCCCAATAGCGCCGCCGGGCCTTCTCGCTTCCGAGAAAGGTTTGGTAGCGCATCGGCGGATTCCGTTTCCACTCACCGTCACCGTCGCGATAATCGGGAATCCCGGACGCGGTGCTGCAGCCAGCACCCGTAAGCGCCACGAGCCGCTCGGCGCGCGCGATGAGATCGGTCAACACGTGGAGGGCGTGGAGGTCTTCACCGACACGGGCTAGACTAGAGCTCGACATTATGATGTGGCGCCTCACTTTGCTCGTTTCCATTCTTCTCGCGAGCTCCGCCGGTGCGCAGTCTCAAAGCGACGTTCCCGGAAGCCTAGACATCTGGGTCGAGCTCAAACAAAATACGCACGCGCTCAGAGTCGCGATTCCGGAGCTCGCGGCGGCGAGCCCGGATGTGCGCGCCGACGCGGCAGAGATATATCGCATACTGTTCGATGATATCTCGTTTGCATCGGTTTTTCGTATCGTGGACCCGGAGCGCTACAAGCTCGTGAAGACGCTCTCCGCCGGCTTCGACTATCACGGCTGGGAATCCATTGGCAGCGACATCGTAATCACCGGAACCGTGGCGCGGGAGAACCAAGCGCTTCGCGCCGCCATCCACGTTCACGCCGTGGAGAATGAGAAGATCGCGTTCTCGACCGTTTACACGGAGTATCGAGGCTCGACGCGCAACCTCGCCCACAACGTTGCCAACCGCATTTTGGCGCAGTTCGGTCTCGTCGGGATCGCGACGACCGATATCGTCTTCGCGAGCGATCGCGACTCCAAGACCGGTAGCAAGAACCTGTGGATGATGGATTACGACGGCTTCGGCCAACGCGCGATCACGCGCAACCGCTACCTCGATTTTCAGCCCCGCTTCAGCCCGGACGGAGCGAAGCTGAGCTTCTTGTCCTACCCGAAGAAGAACGCGCCTCCCGTGCTCGCGATCCACGGCGAGGGGCCGCTCCTCGAAGGTCCGGGCATGGTGTTCTCGGCCTCTTGGTCCCCCGACGGAAAACGCATCGTCTTTTCGTCGACGCGCGACGAAGCTGGTAACGCCGAGATCTACGTCATGAATCGAGACGGGACCGCTATTCGTCGATTGACCCATCACCCGGGCATCGATGTCTCGCCGAGCTGGTCGCCGACGGGAAGAGAGCTCGTCTTCACGTCCGAAAGGACAGGGTCGCCGCAGATCTTCGTGATGGACGCCGAAGGCTTGAACCTGCGCCGGCTTTCGCGCGGGGGCTCGTATAACGCCGAGCCATTCTGGTCCCCCTCCAAGATTCACCAAGAGATCGCCTATGCCTCACGCGTCGAAGGACGCCGATTCGACATCGTAGTCTACGACCTCACAAACCGACAATTGCGCCAACTGACGTCTCAGTCGGGGATGAACGAGAGCGCGAGCTGGTCTCCCGGCGGAAGCCATCTCGTCTTCACGTCCACGCGCAGCGGCGAGCCGCAGGTCTTCATCATGAATCGAGACGGAGGCAACCAGCGGCAGCTCACCTTCGAAGGCACGAACACCACGCCGAGCTGGGCTCCGCTAAAGCGAAACTAGGCTCTAACCGCTCAGAAACGAGGATTTTGTTCACACTTTCGAACTTCGTCCAAGCGCAGCCTGCGGCCGCAACCAAAGGGGATAGCCACAGAGGCGCAGAGGCACAGAGAAAGCGAGAGGAAGATTTCGTCGCGCCCGGCGGAAACGGTAAGTGTTTTCGAAACTCTGTACTACTAACCCGAAAAAGCTTCTATTTCTTGCAAGAATTTGAGCGGCTGCGGCCGGATCCGCGAGAGGGTAAATCAGTTAGAAGAGGCACCGCGGCGAAGAATTGGGACGGCGCACACTGAGAATGGGACCGAGGCGCGAAGCGCCGAGCACCACGAGCTGACCGCTGAATGCTGACCGCTGACCGCTCGCGGCGGAGCCGTCCTCCAATTTGGTTGCGGCTCCGCCGCGCTGTGTCTCTGTACTACTAACCCTGAAAAGCTTGTTTTGAGAAGAAGAAAAATCATGCGGCAGCAGCGTGGAGTTTATCGAGGGAGAGAGAGTTTGCGGTAAGTAATGCGGAGCAAAGTTGCTGACCGCGCTTTGTGAGTCTGTAGCGAAAAGTTTTGGGAATTTTTTTGACAAGACGGTGGGCTCGGAGGATGCGAATGAGCCGGGTGACGCGTCCGCTTAGCCGCCTGGTTTCGAGAGGGTCGTCCGAAGTCTTTGGAAAGAGCAAGGCACGGAGTTCCCTGTTGCGAAAGCCTCGCAGATGAAACTCTCCACGGGAAATAGCGGCGAGGAGTCGGGCGTCCAGAGCGTCCCAAGGGCGAAGAGCTCGGAGGGTGGAGCCATTCCATTGAGTTTTTTGGCTGACGCGAGCGAGGAGTCGACCGAGTGGGGTTGAGGTATCACAAGCGGCGAGAGCGTCGAGGTAGCGCTCATTGGAGTCCTGGGAGAGCTGGGCACGACGATGCAGGTCTGCGATGCCACGACGGAGCGGACGCCACTCGAGAGGGCCGTTGGGGTCGCCTTCCTTTGGCCGGTAGCAGCGCATACCCTCGGCACGCTGGATGGTTGTCTCCACACGGAGCACGGAACCTTGTTTGTCGTAGAGTTTGACGGAATTGAGGTCGAGGGCATGTTTGATACGCAGACCCTCGGGCCGGTGGCGAAATCGGCTGACGACTTCCCCTGAAAAGTCGGTTCGAATCCGTTTTCCGAGAAAGCGCATCACGTCGGGGCTCGAAAAGTTTGTGATCGCATGATGTACAAGAGCGGGATAGATCTCCGCGAGGCTAGAGCTGTTACGAAACGTGACGTCGGTGGCCCATTCGCTGCTGTAGACACTCCAGTAGTAGTCGAGGCCACTCGGCGGGAATAATTTGTCTTGCAATAGATTGACGAATCGACTCAGGCGATTCAGGATGTGAGGCCAGTTGGTTTTGAGCTGCTCATCGAGAAGCTGCTGTGCCGCGTGGGCATCCTCAACCCAGGTAAAGCAGTTTTCCCGGCGCCGATATTGAATGCCAGCCTTATCCATCTCAACGGCGAGCCATTCACGGCCGTTGACGTAGACCTGAACATTGAATGGAAACCAGCTTTGGATACGGGCATGCATGAAACCAAAAATAGGGTCCATGCAGTAGTGGTAAAAGTTTAGGCACTTTCTGAGGAATTGCACGAGCTCCAACCGCTTCTTCTGGCGGTTGCGACGTATGCTGAAGGTGATACAAGGTTCCACGCAGCTCAGCACTGCGATGAGACCACTGCGGACATTGTCTTGTTGTGCAATCTTGCGTGCGATGGCCTCCTTGTTCTTACGGGAAGACTCCAGATAGACGACCGGACGCTCGAGTCGCTCCGCCTGCTGATACAAGGCCTGCTTGAGCTCGGAGGTACGCTGCAGTGCGAACTCCTTCAGAAGGATTTTCTGGTAGGAAAGGTACTTACCCATGCCGTCCGTATAAGAAATGTGGCGTAGGGTTCCGCGGAACACCAACCGGTCGAATCCGCTCAGTACCCCTGTGATTCGATCCTCGTGACGTGATAAAAACTGTTTCACGGCGTCCTCCAGCGTGGGAAAGGGTTGTCGTGACATCTTCCTACTCTGGATGTGGCGCCGTGTCTACTTCACGCCCAGATTGTGCATCGAGCCCGCGTTGGGCTGACGTGGTGAGCGAGCCGACAGCGAAGAGTCAGGATGAAAGACTTTCGAGATCTAAAGGTTTGGGAGAAGGCCCATCAGCTAGTCAAGGGTTTGTACCAGGCCACCGGCCACTTCCCAACCGAAGAGAAGTTCGGCTTGACGGCTCAGATGCGCCGAGCGGCGGTTTCCATCCCGGCGAATATTGCTGAGGGCTGTGGACGCGGTTCAGACCGGGATATGGCCCGCTTTCTTCAAATGAGTATGGGCTCAGCAAGCGAGCTCGAATACGAACTGCTCCTTGCCCACGAGCTCGGGTTGCTCGATAGCCAAAGTCTTCAGGAGCTTGCCGAGCGAACCACCGAGGTCAAGCGTATGCTCGCCTCTCTCATCCGGAGGCTCGAATCCGGAGCTGACCGCTGAATACTGACCGCTGACCGCTCGCGGCGGAGCCGTCCTCCAATTTGGTTGCGGCTCCGCCGCGCTGTGTCTCTGTGGCCATTCTTAAGGCCCCTCATGCACACGATTTGAGGAGCGGCCGAGCTTTCAGGTTTACCTGGCTAGGATGTAGCCCATTTCACTCGACTAGGGCGATAATCCTGCGATCGCATCGCTTTGCCGCGGCCAACACCGCGATTCCGACGGCCTATGGGGACGACGCGCAGCTCGAAGCCGCCCGAGACTTTCTTCAAGCAGGTCAAGTGACCGTCGACCTTTTCGCGCTCGTGCGCTCAGACATCCCCAAGCCCGAGGCCGAACAAGAGCTCGGCTCTCGAGCCCGGCGCCAGCTCGCAAGCACCTTCGCCGTCGGTGAGGAAGCCGCGATGGCCATCCCGGGCCACATGGTGCCGCTTCCCGTCGCCGAAGAAGTGATCGCCCCTCTCGATAGGGCGCAGCCGGCGGTGATGCCGGGCGAGTCGGTGCGCATCGACGCCGTCGTGCGCACCCGCAACGTCGGGCATTTCTTCCCCGGCGGCACCGTGGACGCGTTCGACGTGTGGGTCGAGCTGAAGGCCGTCGATAACGAAGGCCGCACCATCTTCTGGAGCGGCTACGTCGACGATGACGGAAAAGGGCCCGTCGAGCCCGGCGCCCATTTTTATCGATCGCTATTGCTTGACGCCAAAGGCCAGCCCATCAACAAACGGAACGCGTGGGCGGCGCGCTCGGTCCTCTACGTCCAGCTCATCGCGCCAGGCTCGGCCAACACCGTCCGCTTTCGACTCCACGTGCCCGAAGCGGTGGGCTCCGAGATCCGGCTCGAAGCGAAGCTGAACTATCGCAAGTTCGCGTGGTGGAACACGCAGTGGGCCTATGCCGGGGTGCGCGAAGCAGGTGTTACGCTCGCGCCCGACTACGACACCGCGGAGTGGAGCTTCACCGGCCCGCTCGACGACGTGTCCGGACCCTTCAAAGCCATTCCGGACGTGCCCATCGTCACGATGGCGAGTGCATCGGTAACGCTTCCGGTCTCGACGAGCGGCGCTTCGAAGCCTGTTTATGATGATGGTGATTCATTGCGCTTCAACGATTACGGGATTGGCCTGCTGCTTCAGGGCGATCTCAAAGCCGCCGAGAAAGCTTTCATCACCGTGACCGAGCTCGACCCCGATTACGCCGACGGATGGGTCAATGTCGCGCGCGCCCGCGTCCAGGAGGGCGACCCCGAAGGGGCGCAAACGATGCTCGACGAGGCTTTGGCGCGCGCACCCAACCTGGCCAAAGCTCACTACTTCTATGGATTGACGCTGAAGACCCAAGGGCTCTACGACGAAGCGCTCACGCATTTTTGCCGCGCCGCGCAGTCTATCCGCGGGACCGCGTCGTGCGGAACCAGATCGGGCGTCTCCATTTCTTGAAACGGGAGTTCGAGCGAGCGGTCGAAGAGCTCCAGCAGACGCTTCGCGTCGACCCCGAAGACCTCGAAGCGCATTACAACCTGATGCTCTCGTATCAGGGGATCGGGGATACGGAAAAGGCCGAGCTGCATCGAGAGCTCTATCTCCGGTTCAAAGCCGACGAAGCAGCGCAGTTCATCACGGGCGACTACCGCCGAGACCACCCCGAGGACAACAACGAACGTCTACCCATCCACGAGCACAGGAGCTCCTGGCCTTGAAATCGTACACCCTTCTTATCTCAGTGTTCAGTGGTCCATCGAAGAGGATCTTTTCTGTGCGCTCGACGGCAAGAACAAGAGTTATTGCACCCCCGAGTCTTACGAAGGCGCGAGCGCGGTGCTCTATCGCCACGACGGCGAACGAAAGTTCACCGACGTCACCAAAGCTTCAGGGCTCGAAAATCCACGCGGCAAGGGACTCGGCGCGGCGGTGTTCGATTTCGATCTCGATGGCTGGCTCGATATCGCAGTCGCGAACGACACCCAGCCCAACTATCTCTACCAGAACAAAGGCAACGGCACATTCGAAGATATCGGCGTGCTCTCCGGGATTGCGTTCGCCGAAAATGGCACGGCGCGTGGCGCGATGGGGATCGACGCCTCCGACTACGACGCAAGCGGCCGACAGAGCCTCGTCATCGGCAATTTTTCGAACGAGATGCTCTCGCTCTACCACAACGAAGGGCGCGGCTTTTTCGTCGACCAGGCGCCTGTCTCCGAAATCGGCCGCGCTAGTCTCGTAACGCTGTCTTTCGCTTCGTTTTTCTTCGACTACGACCTCGACGGACGCGAGGACATTTTCGTCGCGAACGGGCACGTCGAGAGCGACATTCATAACGTTCAGCAGCGCGTGAGCTACGCGCAACCGCCGCATCTGTTCAAGAACGAGGGCAACGGCCGTTTTCGCGAAGTCACCCAGGAGATGGGCGAGAGCTTCGCCCTCCCGATTGTCGGGCGCGGCGCGGCCTATGGCGATATCGATGGCGACGGCGATCTGGACCTCGTGCTCACGACGAGCGGAGGGCCGCCGCGGCTGTTCCGGAACGACGGCGGGAGCTCGAGCAACTGGATCGGATTCCGCCTTCGAGGCACGAAGTCGAACCCGGAAGCCATCGGGGCGTTCGTGCGGGTCACCGCTTCAGGGCGCACCGAGACGCGGATGGTCAAGAGCGCTTCTGGCTATTGCTCCCAGAGCCAGCTCGGCGTCATCGTCGGACTCGGCGCTACTGAAAAGGCCGACAAGGTCGAGATCTCCTGGCCGTCGGGCGCCACGCAAACGATCGACGCGCCGGAGTCGAGGCGTATCCACGAGATCACGGAGCCGTAACTTCGGCCCCTTGGCTCGGTTGCGCCGATAAAGGGTTCAGTGATACCTCTATGGGCCGGTTGGAACTTGTGCCTGCTTCCGCGAGACGAGTCGATTTTGCCGACGGCTACCCCGTACGGCTCCGGGCCGCTCTCCACGGCGGTTCCGGCCGGCTGATAACCCTTTCTGAAGGTGGCGCTTACGTGGCGACGCCCCTGGCCTTGCTCCTGCACGCCCAGCTGCGCCTGGCCATCCAGATTCCGGAACTCGAGCGCACCGTGGCAGTGGACGCCGTGGTGGCCTGGGAGAACCGCGGCCAAAAACGGCCCTCGATGCAGCCGGAAGGTTACGGGATGCGCTTCATCAACATCCCCCGAGCCTCCGGCGAAGCGATCCGGTGGCTTCTGAGCAAGAACGAACGAGAGCGCGTCCCGGAAGATCACGGCGACGACCCAAGCGCTCTCTGCGGCCGAGGTGCAAGCGGCGATGGCGCACGCCGAGCAACAGGACGCCCGCGGGCAAGCCGACATAGGTGCCTCCATCAGCGAGATCATGACTCAAACGCTGACAGGGCTCGAACCAGAAGAGGAGCGGCCGCCCTATCCACTGAACCCGGCTTCCATCGAGCGGCGGGTTTTTCCGTTGACGCCTGGGGTGTTCATCCTTTCTTACGACCGGACGATGGACGCGCGTGTCGGAAGGGCCGACACAGACCTACGCGCCACTCTCTTGGAGTTTCAGGATCGATACGCCTGTTTCCACATCGAGGTCGTCTTCCCGCACAAGGAGCGTTTCGAGCGTGAATGCGAGATGTACCATCGGATGGGCGGCGATCGAGGTCAGCTCGAGAACGAATTCCATCCGCTGCCGCCCCCGGGGCCGCAGCTGAAGTGCCCTGTCTGCGTCAAATCGTGATCGCGCCTTCTGACGCGGAGGCCACGAGCTTCACGTATTTAGCGAAGACCCCCGTCTTGTAGCGCGGCTCCGGAATGACCAGCTCCCCGCGGCGCGCTTCGAGATCGGCATCCACATCGAGGCGGCGCGCCTCTACATCGAGTGTGATCGTGTCGCCATCGCGCACGAGCGCTATCGGTCCTCCATCGGCCGCTTCGGGAGCGATATGGCCTACCATGAAGCCGTGGGTCGCTCCACTAAAACGGCCATCCGTGATGAGCGCCACCGAATCCCCGAGACCTTGCCCGACAAGAGCGGCGGTGACGCCGAGCATCTCTCGCATGCCGGGACCTCCTTTGGGGCCTTCGTAACGAATGACGACGACATCGCCCGCCTGGATCTTCCTGTCCTGCACCGCCGCGAAAGCGTCTTCCTCACTGTCGAAGACCCGGGCAGGACCCGAGTGCTGTACGCGATCGTGACCCGCAAGCTTGACCACAGAACCTTCCGGGGCGAGCGAGCCGCAAAGGATGGCAATGCCGCCCCGCGGCTTGATCGGATGGTCGAGTGCTGTGATCACCTCTTGCCCTTCGGTCTCGTCCGCCGAAGCCGCTTCTTCACGGAGCGTCTTGCCGGTCACGGTGACTTCGTCTTTCAGAAAACCGCCATCGAAGAGGCGTTTGACGAGCAGGCGCAAGCCGCCCGCACGGTCGACATCCGGCGCGGTGAAGCGGCCGCCGGGCTTCAAGTCCGCGATAACGGGCGTCGCCGCCGAGATCCGGTCGAAGTCATCAATCGAGAGCTCCACCCCCGCTTCCCGCGCAATCGCGAGCAAGTGAAGCACCGCGTTCGTCGAGCCAGCGGTCGCCGCCAACGACACGATGGCGTTCAAGAGTGCCGTGCGGGTGATGATTTGCCGCGCGCTCACGCCTTCGTTGACGAGCTTCATCACGAGCTCGCCGCATCGGAACGCGACGGGTCCTTTGCGCCCGTCGAGCGCTGGGACGTCGTTCGCGCCCATGGGCGAGATGCCGAGAAGCGTCATGGCGGTGGACATCGTGTTCGCGGTGAACTGGCCTCCGCACGCCCCTGCGCCGGGACAGGCGACGTTCTCGAGATCGTGCAGCTCTTTTTCCGTCATGGTGCCGGCGGCGCACGCGCCGACAGCTTCGAAGACATCCTGGATGGTGACGTCTTTACCTTTATAGCGGCCGGGCAGAATCGAACCGCCATAAAGCATGAGCGACGGGAGATCGAGCCGCGCGAGCCCCATGACCGTTCCCGGTATGGTCTTGTCGCAACCCGAGATGGCGACGACGCCGTCGAGGATGTGGCCGCTCACGACGAGCTCGATAGAATCCGCCACGATCTCGCGCGAGACGAGCGAGGAGCGCATACCTTCTGAGCCCATCGTAATCCCGTCCGAGATCGTGATCGTGTTGAACTCGAACGGCGTTCCGCCCGCAGCGCGGATACCGTCTTTCACGTGCACCGCGAGATCGCGCAGATGAAGGTTGCACGGGGTGAGCTCGGTCCAAGTGTTGGCCACACCGATGAGAGGACGTTGGAGGTCGTCGTCGGTGAGACCCATAGCTTTGAACATGGCCCGCGCGGGCGCCCGAGAGGCGCCTTTCTTGATCGCATCGCTTCGCATCTTTTTTCTTATCTCCAGTTGCAACTACCGTTTCGGCATGCTTCTATCACAAACACTCATGCGATTCATGGTCTTCGGTGCCGGTGCTTTGGGAAGCCTCGTAGCCGCGCGCCTATCCGCCGCCCATAATGTCACTCTCGTCGGCCGTCGCGAGCACGTTCTGGCCATCCGCACATCCGGCCTGCGTGTGACGGGGCGTACGGAGTGCGTCGCTACGGCGGTCGAGGCCGTCACGGAACCGACCGAGACACCACCGGACGTCGTGCTCGTCACGACCAAATCTTATGGCACGGCCGGCGCGATCGAAGCTCTCGATCGGTTCTCGAAACAGTCGATATTCGTGTCGCTCCAGAACGGTCTCGGGAACGAAGAGATTCTCGCAGAACGTGCTGAGAACGTTCTTGGCGCCGTGATCAACCAGGGTGTGACGTTCTTGGAGCCGGGCGCCGTCTATCATGCTGGCGAAGGCGAGACCGAGCTCGGG
The DNA here is from genome assembly GCA_965197495.1 of Candidatus Marinacidobacterales bacterium. Lineage (GTDB taxonomy): Bacteria > Acidobacteriota > Vicinamibacteria > Marinacidobacterales > SMYC01 > SMYC01. The sequence goes on along the minus strand of OZ240210.1, from coordinate 4,195,581 downwards.
GCATTCCAGGGAACGGAGCCCGGCGACGCCGAACGTGTCGCCTCTGCGTTTCGCAAGACGGGTCTCCCAGCACGCGCGGTCGACGACATCCGCGCCAGAATCTGGCTCAAAGTCATCCTCAACGCCGCCGTGAACCCGCTCACCGCATTGCTCGCAAAGCGCACGGGCGAGCTCATCGGCGACCCCGCCCTCGAAAGCGCTATCCGCCTCATCGTTCACGAGTCCGTCGCGATCGCGCACGCCGCAGGCATCGCGCTCGAGGAGAACGCCATCCTCGAGAAAATCTGGAGCGTCGCGCGCGCGACTAAAGACAACAAATCCAGCATGTTACAGGATCTCCAACGAGGGCGGCGAACCGAGATCGACGCGATCAACGGAGCGCTCTTGGACCGAGCCCGCGCTCTCGGGGTCGCCGCCCCCCAAAACGAGCTATTATTTCACCTCATTCGAGCCGCCGAAGGGAACAAAACGCCACGGCCAACGTAGTACTAAGGTCAGCCGCGCCTTAGGGAGGAGCGCCCATGAGCCCGGAACGTCGTCGCCAGTCGATCCCGCGACTGGTCCTGGTGCCTGCCCTCGTCACCCTTGCGCTCACCCAACTTCGGCTTACGGGAGATCTGCTCGGCTGGTCCGAGATGGGGCTGCCTTTCGAGATCGCGTGGCTCGTCCCTCTCTTTGGCGCCTATTTCGCGCTCCAGCTGCAAAAAGTAGACGGCTCCGCACCGAGCGCGGCGCGCGTGCTCCGCGGCACACTTCTGCCGCTCGCGCTCTTCATCGCCGGGCTCATCCTGCTGCGCCGGACGTCCGGTGGGATGGGGCTTTTGTCGCTCATCGCCGTCATCCTCGTGCGACGAACGTGGCCACGGTTCGGAAACACCCTCCTCACCTACGCGTTCGCGGCGCGCCTTCCGGTGATCGTCACGATGCTCGCCGCCACCCTCGGCGGCTGGGACACGGTCTTCGACGTGTCACCCTACAACATGCTCGCGGGCACGCTACCGCAGCTGACGGTCTGGTTCGCGTTCACCGTCGTCGCGGGCAGCGTGGCGGCGTCGGTCGCCCTCGCCGTGCACGAGCGGTGCCGCGCCGACGAAAGGAAGCCGTTTCCTGGCTCGGCCGCACCAGGTTAAGTCTGCCTAGCCACCGATCGGGTAGGGCACCACAAAGCTCATGGTAGCCCGAGTGGCCACGTAAGAGCCAGCCCCGCGCTTGTTCCGTCGTCGGCCGGCGGATATCATGCGCGACATTGCCACGATTCAGGGGGTCCGCCGTGCTACGCAGCTTCTTTTTCGCCGCCGCCGTCTCGCTGGTGCCTGCCGCGAGCCTCGCGCAGTCGCCATTCACCCTCGAGCAGATTCTCAGCTCGCCTTTCCCCACCAGCCTCGTCGCGGCGCCGAATCACGGGAAGCTCGCCTGGGTGCAAAATGCCGAGGGGAAGCGGAACATCTGGGTAGCGCTCGCCAAACGGAACGTGGATTATGAGGAGCTCGTCTTTCCCGACGAGGTCCACGGATTCCTGCTCCACGAGAACTGGCTGAATGCTTTTCGCGCGGCGGCCGACTTTATCGACCGCAAGCTCGAAGCCGCGCCATCGTCCACCGAAGAACAACCATGAAAACCGTCCGACTTTTCGTCCTTTTGATCGTATTGTTCCCGGCGCTTCTGAGCGCGCAAGAGCTGGCCGTCCCCGGCTTGAAAGACACGGTCGAGATCCTCACGGATCGTTGGGGCGTGGCGCATATCTACGCGAAGAACGAGCACGATCTCTTTTTCGCCCAAGGCTATAGCGCGGCAAAAGACCGCACGTTTCAGTTCGAGCTCTGGAGACGCCAGGCGACGGGGACGGTCGCGGAGATCCTAGGGCGGCGCGAGCTCGACCGCGACATCGGGACACGGCTGCACATGTTCCGAAAAGACATGACGCAGGAGCTCAACCACTATCACCCGCACGGCGAGACCATCATCAACGCCTATGTCGACGGCATCAACGCCTTCATCGACGACACGGAACGTAATCCCGGCCTCCTGTCGATGGAGTTCGCGCTGCTCGGCATCAAGCCCGGCAAGTGGACGCCCGCCGTCGTCATCTCACGCCATCAAGGCCTGCTCTCGAACGTGACCAGGGAGCTTCGTATCGGCCGCGCCGTGGCCGCCATCGGTCCCGAAAAAGTCCGGGAGCTCGATTGGTTCCGGCCCGGCGAGCCGGTGCTCGCGCTCGACCCCGTCATCGACGCCGCGCGCCTCGAGGACGACATTCTTTATTATTACGAAGCGTTTCGCCGACCGGTCGTCTTCGAGCCCGAGGACTTGGTCGGTTCCTATCGCAACGACAACGCGTCGTTCCTAAGGCTCGCCGCGGCGGCGGAAACCTTCATCTCGAACGGCGACGGCACCGACGCGATCGGCTCGAACAACTGGGTCGTGAGCGGCCGCCTTACGCAGACGGGCTATCCGTATGTCGTCAACGATCCGCACCGGGTGCTCGCGGCGCCATCGCTTCGCTACTTCGTGCATCTCCATGCACCTGGCTGGAACGTGATCGGCGGCGGCGAGCCCATCCTCCCCGGCATCTCGATCGGCCACAACGAAGTCGGCGCGTGGGGGCTGACCGTGTTCGGGCAGGACAACGAAGACCTCTACGTCTACGAGACGAACCCGGCCAACCCGAACCAGTACCGTTATCTCGACGGTTGGGAAGATATGCGTGTCATCGAGGACACGATCGCGATCAAAGGCGAATCGCCCGAGACCGTGGAACTCAAATATACGCGGCACGGCCCGGTGCTCTACGAAGACGAAGAGCACCACAAAGCCTACGCCCTCCGCGCCGCGTGGATGGAGATTGGAAGCTCCCCTTACCTCGCCAGCTTGCGCATGAACCAGGCCAAGACGTGGGAAGAGTTCGTCGAAGCATGCTCTTACAGCCGCATCCCGGCCGAGAACATGATCTGGGGTGACATATACAAGAATATCGGCTATCAGGCCGTCGGCATCTCACCGATCCGCCCGCATTGGAGCGGCCTCGTCCCGGTTCCCGGAGACGGACGCTACGAGTGGGAGGGTTATCTCCCGATCAACGCGCTTCCGCGCGTGAAGAACCCGGAGAAAGGCTACTGGGCGACGGCCAATAACTACATGCTGCCGGACGCGTATCCGTATCCGACGGCGATTCACTACACGTGGGGTGACGAGATGCGCGGGCTGCGGGCCGACGAGCTGATGGCCTCGGGACGCCGGTTCACGATCGTCGACATGATGCAGTTCCAGCACGACGAGCTTTCGATACCGGCGCGCAGCATCGTGCCGCTCTTGATGGACATCGAGCCCTCCGATGCGCGCGAGAGGGCCGCGCTCGAAAAGCTCGACGACTGGGACTATGTCATCGACAAGGATTCTGTCGCGGCCGCGATTTACGTGAGCTTCGAGCGCGAGCTCATAGGGAACGTGCGCGAGCTCGTCGTTCCCGAAGCCGCGCGCTCCACCATCACGCGCCTCAACAAAAAGCGCGTCATCGACTGGCTCGTCGCGCCCGACGGCCGGTTCGGCGAGCAGCCGATTGCCGGACGCGACGAAGTTTTGGCGAAAAGCTTCTCCGAAGCGATCGCAAGCTTGACCGAGCGTCTCGGCTCGGACATGACGGGTTGGCAATACGGGCAAGAGGCGTTCAAACACGTCCTCATCCACCATCCCTTGAGTCCCGCGGTCGACGCGGTCACGCGCGAGAAGCTCGACATCGGCCCGGCGCCGCGCGGCGGCTACGACTCGACGCTCAACAACACGAGCGGCCGCGACAACCAGCGCTCCGGGGCGTCGTTCCGCGTCATCATGGACGTTGCTAACTGGGACAATTCGATCGGGACGACGGCGCCCGGACAGGCGGGGAACCCCGACAGCCCGCACTACCGAGATCTCTTCGAGCTGTTCGTCAAGGACCAGTACTTCCCGCTATTTTTCTCGCGCGAGAAGATCGAGTCCGTCACGGAGAGCCGGACGGTGCTCGCACCGGCCGGAGCCACAGATCGTTAGATGCCCACACCCCCGGTTGCAGAAAGAAAGGCTCACATATTAGAAGCGCATGGCGATAACCATGAGGACCCCTATTTCTGGCTCAACGGTCGGGAGGATCCTGAGGTCATCACCTATCTCGACGCGGAGAACGCCTACACCAAAGAGGTGATGGCAGAAACCGAGGGGCTGCAAGAGGAGCTCTTCGAAGAGATCAAAAAGCGTCTCGAGCCTAACGAAAGCTCCGTTCCGTACCGGAAAGAGGATTACTACTACTACCATCGCTTCGAGGAGGGGAACGAATATGTGGCCCACTGCCGTAAACGCGAATCGCTCGAGGCGCCGGAGGAAATTCTCGTCGACGGGAACGTGCTCGCCGAAGGCCACGAATATTTCGCACTGAGCTTGTCACTCTCAGGAGTGAGCACCAACCAGATGCTCCTGGCCTACGCCGTCGACACGCGCGGCCGGCGCATCTATGACGTCTATTTCAAGAACCTCGAGACCGATGAGCTACTCGAAGACGTCCTGAAGGACGTCACCGGAAACGTCGCCTGGGCCAACGACAACGAAACCGTCTTCTATTCCAAACAACACACCGAGACGCTGCGCTCCTATCAGATCTATCGCCACCGTCTCGGCGACGGCCCGGCGGACGACGTGCTCGTCTTCGAAGAGGCCGACGAGACCTTCGATGTTCACGTCTTCAAGACGAAGACGCAGCGCTACATCTTGATTGCCTCGCAGCAGACGCTCTCGAGCGAGTATCGATACATCCGAGCGGACGAGCCGGGCGGCAGCTTCCAGATGCTTCAAGAGCGCGAGCGCAAGCATGAATATGACGCGAGCCACTTCGAGGACCACTTCTTCATTCTCACGAACTGGGACGCACTGAACTTTCGGCTGATGAAAACACCCGTCGACGCGCCGGGGAAGGACCACTGGGAAGAGGTCGTCCCTCATCGTGAGGACGTACTGCTCGAGACCTTCACGATCTTCCAGGACTACCTCGTGCTCGTCGAAAGGCACGAGGGTCTCCGCAAGATCCGGGTCATCCCGTGGGACGGTTCCGACGAGGAGCATTATTTAAAGTTCGACGAGCCGGCCTATTACGCCTACTTGACCGCGAACGTCGAGCTCGACACGACCTTGCTGCGCTTCGGCTATACATCCATGACGACACCGCGCTCGACCTTCGACTACGACATGGCGTCGAAAGAACGCACGCTTCTGAAGCAAGACAAAGTCCTCGGCGGTTTCGATCACAGCGCCTATGTCTCCGAGCGCCTGATGGCGACGGCGACAGATGGGACCGCCGTCCCCATCTCGCTCGTTTATCGAAAAGACACGAAGCTCGAAGGCTCGCCGCCGCTTCTGCTCTACGGCTACGGCTCCTACGGCATCACGATGGAAGCAACGTTCTCGGCGCCACGCGTGAGTCTTCTCGACCGCGGCTTCGTCTACGCTGTCGCCCATATCCGCGGCGGCGAGGAAATGGGCCGGGCGTGGTACGACCACGGCAAGCTCCTCGAGAAGAAAAACACGTTCACGGATTTCATCGCTTGCGGCCATCACCTCGTCGCGAACGGCTACGCCGATCCCGAGCGGCTCTACGCGTGGGGCGGAAGCGCCGGCGGCCTCCTGATGGGCGCGGTCATCAATATGCGGCCGGACCTCTTCCGAGGCGTCGTCGCGGAGGTGCCGTTCGTCGATGTGATCACGACGATGCTCGACGACAGCATTCCGCTCACAACCGGAGAATATGACGAGTGGGGCAACCCCAACGACAAGCAGTACTACGACTACATCCTGTCCTACTCGCCCTATGACAATATCGAGTCGAAGGCCTACCCGCATCTGCTCGTAACGACGGGCCTCCATGATTCACAGGTTCAGTACTGGGAGGCTGCGAAGTGGGTGGCGAGGCTCCGCGCGATGAAAACAGATAACCATCGGCTGCTCTTGAAAACCAACATGGGCGCCGGCCACGGGGGTGCGTCCGGCCGTTTCAAACGCCACCGCGAAACGGCGCTCGTCTACGCATTCTTGCTGCAACTATCCCAGGGGGACATATGAGCTTTGCATTCTTGGGGCTGCTCTTGCTCGCTTCGACCATGCCCGTCGTGGGCGAAGCCGAGCTCGAAAACGGCCTTCGCATCCTCGTGCTCGAGGACCATTCGCAGCCTCGGGTCGCGTGCAAGATCCTCACGCGCTTTCGGCGCGGTGGTGGAAGAGCCCGGACGCTTCGGGAGCGCGCATTTTCTCGAGCATCTGATGTTCAAGGGCACCGCCACCATCGGCACCCATGACTGGGAAGCCGAGAAGCCCATTCTCGACGAGATCCTCGAGCTCGAGCGCGATATCATTCAGGAGCGAAACCGCGCCCGGAGTGAGATGCGCGAGCGCGGCGTCTATCACGACTTCAAGCACGCCGACACGACGCCCCAGCTCGAGCACTTGATGAGCGTCCTGCACGAGAAAATCATCGAGGACGAGCGCTACGTCGACACCGAAGAGAGCAACAGCTACTACCAGCGTAGCGGCGGCACGCGCCTGACCGCCCAGACCGAGCAGGAATATATGAAGTTCGACATCAACTTGCCGTCGGAGAAGCTCGAGATGTTCTTCCGCATCGAAGCCGACCGCATGGTAGCGAGATGGACGCGCTTCAAGAAGTGACGGCCAAAGGCGCCCTCACCCAAGGCTACTTCCAAATGCGATACGCGGGCGCCCACGCGACCGCGCTCAGCTTCGCCGAAGAGTTCTTCTTCGAAGGCGGCCACGACTGGAGCGAGGGTTATGTCGAGCGCATCCGCGTGGTGACGAAAGCAGAAGTCCTCGCCGCCGCTCGGAAGTACTACCGCCCCGAAGACCTCGTGGCGGTCCTCGTCGGGCCGCTCGACGAGATCCGAAGCTCGGAGCACCCGCTCTACAAAGCCAAGCTCGAAGACTTCGGCGAGCTCATCGTGCACGGGTGGAACGAATAATCAACTTGATATTATAAGCTCGAGGAGAAGGTTCAATGCATTCTGCTTTGATTTCGGCCGATGAAGTCCGGACCAAGCTGGATCACGACGACTGGGCCATCGTCGACACGCGCTTCTACCTGCCCGAGCCCGAAAGGGGCAAAGCCGAGCATCTGGACGCCCATATTCCCGGCGCCGTCTACGCTCACCTCGACCACGATCTGTCCGGCTCGCGAACAGGCAATAACGGCCGCCATCCCATGCCGAGCCTCGAGCAGATGGTCGACCGCTTCTCGCAATGGGGTATCGACGAGAGCGTTCAGGTTGTCGTCTACGACAACGCGGGCGGCCAATTCGCCTCGCGGCTCTGGTGGATGCTGCGCTACCTCGGTCACGACGCGGTGGCCGTTCTCGATGGCGGCCTTTCTTCTTATGACGGCGAGCTTCGAGGCGGACCCGAGGACCGCGCGCCACACAAGTTCACACCGAAAACCCGCGAAGCGATGCGGATCGATGTCGACGCGCTCGCGCCGCATCGCGACGACTACCTCTTGATCGACGCCCGCGCAGGCGAGAGGTTTCGCGGCGAAACAGAGCCTCTCGATCCCTTAGCCGGCCACATCCCCGGCGCCCACGACCTGCCGTCGGCAGCCAATTTGGATGACAAGGGGCGTTTCCTGTCATCTGCAACACTGCGTCAGCGCTTCGAGACCGTCATCGGTGAGCGCGACACGTCGGATGTCGTATGTTATTGCGGCTCGGGCGTCACCGCATGTCACAACCTTCTCGCCATGGAGGTTGCGGACATCCGAGGCGCGCGACTCTACCCGGGGTCATGGTCGGAGTGGTGCGCCGATGACACCCGACCCGTCGAGACCGGCTAATTCCGAGTCCCTTGTAGATGCCGGGCCGGAAAATCACTTGTCGGGACGCAGTTCCGGGTCGTCCAACGGATCCACGGCAGGGGTCCTTCTGAAATGGAATTCCTCTGGCTAGACCTTAGATACGGCATCCGAAGCCTTCTGAAAACGCCTCGCCTCACGGGGCTGGTGCTGCTCTTGATGGCGCTGGGCACGGGACTCACCGTCGCCGTCTTCACGTTTCTCAACGCGGCGCTCTTGCGACCGTTGCCGTTTGCAGATGCGGACCGCTTGGTCGTCGTCCTGGAAGCTCACCCGCGGCGCGGTACGGGCGGTGGGATTCGGCCGGCAAACTATCTCGACTGGAAGTCACAGAACGAAAGCTTCGAAGGGGTGACGGGCGTCCCGCGCTCGACGCGAGCGGAGCTCCGAGGCGACGGCGGTGCTGCGATCGTCGACGTGCGCGTCACGCTTCGAGACTTCTTCGAAGTTCTCCAAGTGCCGCCCTTCCTTGGACGCGTGCTCGAGCCCAGCGACTTCACCTCGCCCCACGAAGGACCCATTGTCGAATGGTGGGACACAACGGGGCGGACCGCCGTCCTGAGTCATGCCTTTTGGCGGAGTTACTTTGGTGCCGACCCCGGGGTCGTTGGACGAACGTTCGAGCTGGACGGTACCGCGTTCACCGTGTCTGGGGTGATGCCACCGGGCTTCCAGGGTCTCGGCGGCGATCCCGCCATGTGGGTGCCATGGGTTTTTTCGCCCGATGAGCGGGCCAATCGAGCCACGCATGTCTTCAACGGCCTCGCCCGTCTCGCCGACGGGGTAACGCTCGACGAGGCGGCCGCCGAAATGTCGGGTCTCTATCGGAACCTAGCCCATGTTTACCCTTTATGAGCACCCTAACGCTCGTAAGTGACTGAATTCAAAGGAACGGGGGTTGAATTTCGCCCAAAACGTAGAGACAGAGATTGTGCTTTGAGCGCCATTAATACGTTGTAATCGTGGACAATGACATGTAGTATGCGTGAGGACAGGTTATGTTCTTCCGCATCGTTCGGGCCGCAGGCGGCAAAGGGGTTCAACATGAGTATGTCCGCCTGGTCGAGTCGTATCGGGAGCACGGCAAGCCGAAGCAACGCGTAGTGTGCAACTTGGGGCGCAAGGATCTCCTAGTTGCCAATCTCGACTCCCTCAATCGGTTGCTTGGGGCCGGTGAACCGGCCGACACCGAGCGAGCAGCCGAGCAGGTCGCGGGGGCAGACGCGTGGGATTGGGGTCCGATGCTGGTGACGGCGACGCTGTGGCGCGAGTTCGGGCTGGAGCAGATTCTCGACCGGCTCGGGGGCCGCGGCAAGCGGGACGGAGTGGCGCTAAGCGAGCGAGCTTTGGTGCTGGTCGCCAACCGGCTATGTGCTCCGTCAAGCGAGCACGGTCTGGCGCGCTGGCTCGAGACCGACTTCGTCTGCGACCGGCAGGGGCGGCGGTGGGTGCCGCAGTGGCGCGATGATGGGGAACGGCGAGCGAGTCGCTCCCCGCGGGTTCGCGTGGAGTTTCGCCAACTCAAGCAATGGTACCGAACGCTCGACCAGCTGCATGCCCGCAAAGAACAGATCGAGAAGGAGCTGTTTTTGCGCTTGCGGGATCTGTTTTCGCTTGAGGTTGACATGGTGTTTTACGACCTGACGTCGACGTACTTCGAAGGTCAAGGCCCTCCGGGGCTCGGCGCCCACGGCTACAGTCGCGACCGCAGACCGCGTAACCGGCAAGTGCTTATCGGTCTGGTGATGGTGGACGGTTGGCCGATCGCCCACCATGTTTTCGCCGGCAACTGGCGTGACGCGAAAACGGTGCCGCAAGTGCTCAACGATCTCAACGAACGATTCGGTTTGCACCGCGTGGTTTTTGTCGGCGACCGAGGGATGGTAACGAGCGACAGCCTGGCAGTGGTGCGCTCGCGCAAGCAGGGCTATCTCGTCGGGCTGCAAAGACGACGGCGCGAGGAGGTCTATCGTTACATCGAGCGCGCCAGCGGAGAGTGGATCGACTGCCCTGGTGGCATCACGGTGAGCGAAAAAGCCGAGCCACCTAAGACTCGTGTGCAAGAAGTCCGCTCCGAGCAGTCTGGGGTGCGCATCTTCGTCGTTCACAGCGACGAAAGGCTCGCCTACGAGCGCGGGCAGAGGCTGCGGGCCATGGGACGTGCCCGTGCGGCATTCGAGGCCCTCGAGCGCCGCGTGCGCGACGGACGATTGAAAGCCCCCGAGAAAATCGGTGCCGCCGCCGCGCGCATACAGGCACGCCACCACGGTCACCGTTACTACGACTGGGAGTACAAAAACGGTCGCTTCCGCTTCTTCGAGCACCCCGTCAACCTCAAGCGCGAGCAAGCCTACGAGGGTAAGTACGTTATTCAAACCGAGGAGCAAAACCTCTCTCCGGTCGACGCCGTGCGCCTTTACAAGGACCTAAACGAGGTCGAGCGAGCCTTCTCATGCCTTAAGGATGTCATTGAGATGCGTCCCGTTTACCACCAGACCGATGAGCGTGTGGAGGCACATCTTTTCGTAGCTACGCTGGCCTTCCTTGTGCATCGGGCTCTTGAGAAAAAGCTCAAGGTCGCCGAACTCGACCTGTCCGCAACCGAGGCACTACAAGCGCTACGCTCGGTCCGGGTCGTCGACTTACAGCTGGGTTCTGGGCGGACTAAGCGCGTCGTCACGCGCGGCACCGCTCGCGCCAACTCGATCCTGACTGCACTCGGCATCGTTGAACGCGACCCGCCAGCCTTCTCCGAGGAGGTGCTGTCAGCGTAGAGACAAACCGCCGATCTCGATCCTTTGTTTTCGATGACTTAGACACCTAAAAGGGAAACATGGGCTAGAAGCAGAGTATCCCGCCGAGAACCAAGGCTGGACCGCGGTGCTTCGGCCGTTTCGAGATAGGCTTCTCGGCGACACCAAGCAAGCCCTCGTCGTCGTGCATCTTGGCGCACTCGTCGTGCTTCTCATCGCCTGCATCAACATCGCGGCGCTTCTTGCCGCGAGAGGGGCCGAACGCGAGAGGGAGACTCGCCTCCGGCTCGCTCTCGGTGCGACTCCTTCCCGCGTCCTTCGCCACGTTTTGATCGAGAGCGTCCTTTTGAGCGTGACGGGCGGCTTGTTCGCCGTCGCGGCGACGGCGGCAGCGATGCGGTTCATTTCTCGTTACGAGCTGCCCACGGCTCGGCCGTTCGCGTTCACACCCGGGCTCGATGTGACCGTCTCGAGCTTCGCCGTCGGCCTCGTGATCCTCACCGGGCTCGTCTTCGGGATCGGACCGGCGCTACGAGCGTCGCGGCTCGATTCCCGAGCCGCCATCGGGTTCACCGTTTTGCGCCCCCCGTCAAAGACGAGGGCCCAATCGGTCGTGATCGTCTCCCAGATCATGCTGGCGATGACGCTCCTCAGTGCCGGAGGGCTCGTTCTGCGCAGTCTCGCCGAGCTTCGAAAGGCCGACCTCGGATTCGATCCCGCCCCAATGCTGAAGATGGCGATTCACCGGCCTCACGAGCACGATACCGAGGGCGAGCGCCGCGATTTCCAGCGTCGACTCTTGGAAGAGGTGCGAGCCCTGCCCGGCGTCGAGGGCGCGGCCTCAACGTCATTCCTGCCACTCAGACACGTGAGTATCAACCTTCGCTTCGATATCGAAGGCAGGCCGTCCGATAGCACGGACAGGTTCAATGCTTCGACTGTCATCGTGAGCCGGGGCTACTTCCGAACGTTGGGCGCGACCCTCGTCAAGGGACGGTATTTTCGCGAAGGCGATACTCTCGAGCCCCCTGGAGCCATGATCATCAACGAGACCCTGGCACGGGAGTACTGGCCCGACGAGGAAGCTCTGGGAAAACGCGTGTTCTTTCCGTACCCGGATCTCGACCGCGACCGGTTCACCGTGGTCGGCATCGTTCGGGACATCACCTACGACCGCCTTTCTGTCGAGCCGAGCCGGAGGCTCTATCTCACAACCGAAGGAAATCCCTACACACCGGACTTGTATCTCGTGGTTCGAGCCTCCATGGATCCTTTCGAAGTGTTGGCGTCGGTGCGGCAGCGGATCCAAGAGATCGATCCCGCCATCGTGGTGAGCGATGCGAGCCCGATGCTCGAGGTGGACCAGGATTCGCTCAATGGGCCCCGGCAGCAGACCGCACTGCTCACGGTCTTCGCCGTTCTTGCGTTGTTGATGGCGGCGAGCGGTCTCTATGGTCTACTCGCCTACTCGGTGAGCCAGCGTACCCGTGAGCTCGGCGTTCGCATGGCTATGGGCGCCCGTTCGAGAGATGTCACGAAGCTAGTGCTCACGCGCGGCGCCAGGCTCACGCTCACCGGAGTTGCGCTCGGCTTCGTGGCGGCGTGGGCCATGATGCGCTTCGTCTCCGGTCTCCTCTATGGTCTGTCGGCGGCGGACCCGCTGACCTACAGCGTCTCTGGCATTATTCTCCTGGTGACGGCTCTTCTCGCCAGCTACTTGCCCGCTCGGCGGGCGGGTGGGATCCAGCCGTCGGTGGCGCTTCGACACGAGTAGCGATTGGTCCCGGTGGCCCGAGACCCGGCGAGATTGAACCGGCCTCGCCGTCCGCTTACAATCGCTTGCGCACGAGCGTGGCATGGCCCTTTCCGACGATCTCCTGGCCCATCCCGAACGGCTGTCCGCTGTCCGTGCTCGTCTCGAGAGCCTCGTCTCCGAGCTCGACGCAGCGGCGGGCTTCCTCGTCGACGAGGAGGGGACACCATTCGCCACCGTCGGGCACGTGGAGTTCGGCTTTCCCCATCCTCTCAGCAGCCTCCGTGAAGGCGATGCCCTGTTGAAGGCACTACTGGGACAAGCGTCCCTCGACGATGCCTCGAGCTGTCTCGTCGAGCGTGTCGGCCGGCGCGCCCTGCTCGCGCTCCTACTCCAGGCGCCACCTGGGCCGAAGGAAATACGAGAGTTGCGCCGCCGCCTGCGGCAATCCGCCCGGGAGCTTGGCGCGCTCCTGTGAGCCGTCAGAGTGACTTGCGCGGGCCTTAGTAAACGTGCTCGGCCAGGTCCAGCAGGCGAGCGCTTATCTTAATTCGAGCGCGCTTGGCGGCCTGAGCGTTGATGACGAAGCGGATTTTGTTCTTCTGTACTCTGAGCTCGATCATCCCCCCCCGTTCTGCGAATCCCTTCGTCTCACCAACGGTTAGGACATTGGCGGCGTCTCCGAGCAAGGCGAGGACGTCGCCAAATTTTTTCTCGGCTGCAGAGCTAATGAAGAGCATTTCACATCGCGAGATCGTGGGTTGTGAGAGGGACTGCATCCGTTCTAACACGACGGGCCGGCCATCGACGGTTTGTCGAGTCAGCTCGACTAACGCGTCGCCGAAGACATCGTCCCCGAGAATGCCGATGGTGAACGGCTGATCCGAGTCCGCGTCGTTACTGGACGCCCAGTGGACGTATCCGGTAAAGCGGTAGAGATAAGCTGCCTTGATGCCGTATTCGCGCGATGTCTCAGCCGCGATCAGCGCCGTGGCGCCGAGGCAACAGACCGCGAGGACGACGCCTGTGAGCGCTCGAGCTGCCCAAACGACGCCGTTCGACTTGGTTACGCTGAAATTTTGTGAGGTCATTCGCTTCATTTCAAAATCTCCATTCCCACCCGAAGCGCAGTCCACCGGTTCCCTGGAGCTGGGGTCCGTTCAGGTCCTGCTGGAGAGGGAGGTTGCCGTCGATGAGGCGATTGTTTTGCAGCGCACCACTTGGAACCATGAAGCTGACACCGAAAACGACATTGAGCTTCGAGCCGCCCCGGAGAGCAGGATTCGCCGTGGGAACCATGCCGGGCCTGAGGGACGGGTCGGCGCCCTCGATGTTCCCCCAGTTAGCCCTAATCGCAAAATCTTCGAAGCGCGAAAACGCGAAACAGCCGCACTGGGCGCAGGCGAGAAGCTCGTGCTGGGGCACCCACTCGCCGCCACTATAGGTGATTCTGCACGGTGTATGCAGAACCTGGAAAAGGTGCTATTCACGGGGCCAAAGACCTCAGACACGGTGACGTTTATTTGCGATTAGGGTTAGTGCTCAGTACTTCGACGTTCGCAGCGGCCCATTGCGTCAGGCGACGAGCCAACCAGGCTGAGGATCGGAAGACGTTTCCGAGTGTGTATTCCCTGCTGTTCGTTCCCGTGCGCAGGGTAGTGGACGTCGGCGCCCCAGCTCCAGTCCGTAGCGGAGCCGACGTAGCCGACGCCTTGATTCAGGTCATAGGTGCCGGAGCCGAGCTGCATCGGGTAGGGAAGCATCACATTGCCCATTGGCGTGATTCCCCTCTCCTCGATCGATCCCGTCGGAAGACTCAGCCCCCCGAAATAGATGAACCGATCCCTCTTGCTCTCATAAAACGCCCAGTGAGCCATGAGCTGGATATCGCTCACGCCTTCGCTCTGGGTGGTGAAGCGCATACCCATGCGCGTCACGTGATCCATCTCGAGTTGCACATACGACATCATCGCCATGAGAGTAACGCGATCGGTGAGGCCGTACATGACCTCGGCCATGTGCATATTCATGGACATGGTGGTCGGGCTCACCATGAAATCGGCGAGCACTTCATCTACGGTAACTTCCTCGGTGCCGATGCGATTTCCATCCATCGTCATGCGCATGTACTGGTAAGTCACCATCCACTCCCCCTTCGGGTGGATGTGCTTTCCCAGAACGTCGATCGGAATGATCTGCACCTCCATCAGCTGCTCGATGTCGAGATCGAGCAGATCGTTACTCGCGCTTTGGGCTCGAGCTGTGGTCGCCACGAGCACCATCAACAGTGCCGGCACGGCGAGCCGCAGCCGTCGTCGGGTACTTTGCATTGCATCAGCTCCTTGACTCTTGTGTGGAAACGTTCGAGCTGTGCAACAAAGGTGCCATTTCATCCAACTCTTGGTTGCTCTCAACTCGTTCTCCAACACCGAGTTGCCGGTCGAGCTTTTTCGAGACCGAACTCCGCGTCGCGGGTAAAAACCTGCATCCGCGCGCGCGGGCGCGGGGAAACTCCCACGCGCGCGAAAGCACTCTCGATGTGTCGTCGATGTGGCGGAGTTGTCTAAGCAGCGGACCAAGGAATGCGGAGTTCCCGGGAGAACGAAACGGCCCGTTCGCCCGCCGGTCAGGCTTGGCTCGGTCAAGCGGATTCCGATTGCGTCGGGCCACGATGGACCACTAGGCCGAGAATAGATCCGGTACCAGAGACGCCAGATATAAAACGGCCCGGATATATGCGCATCCGGATCCGCGGCAAGAGTCTAATTCAACATGTAAGTTGTTCGGCTTCGATACAAAATAGAACACAGAAGGTATGGCAAGCTGAGCAGCTTGAAAGAAGAGGCCCAAACAACTCATCGACAACTGCCTGAGGGCGCAACCTGGGACGACATTCTCTACGAGTTCTACGTGAAGAAGAAGATCGATCGCGCTCTGGATGCCGCTGACTCAGGTGATGTTGTCTCACACGAGGAGGCCAAACGGCAGATCCTCTCGAAATGACGGTCGAGAGTGGACGGCGCCGGCGATCGAAGACGTTCTGGCGATCAAGAGCTACGTGGAAGCGACACGCGTGCTGCTCCATGGCAGTCACGTACTGATCAAGATCTGAGAGGTTCTGTTTGCGCCTCCTCGGGTCTACGAGCAAACTTCGCTTCATAGGCGGCGAGGATCGGCGCGGCAGCCCGCTCGAGCGGTATCGATCCCGTATTGACGATCAAGTCGTAGTCGGCCGGGTTCGTCCCATCGCTCCCGTAGTTATGGCGCAGGAAGCGGGCACGCGCGGCGTCCTCACGGTCCAAAATCTTGCGGGCGGCATCGAGACTCGTTCCCTCGCGCTCGCTGTGCCGGCGGACACGCTCTTCGAGCGAACACACGACTCGAACTCGAAGCGCCTCATCGGGGGCCACCACATAGTGGGCGCCGCGACCCACGACGACGCTGCTCCCCTGGGTCGCGATCGTGTGCACCAGCTTGACGAGGCGCCGTATGTACGCGCTGTTCATGTATTTTCCGCCCATGAGCGCGCCGTCCACACTGTCCTCGATGACGTTGCGGCGATACTCGTCGAGGGTCGCGAGAAAGGCTTCGTTCGCACCCGACTCCTCCGCCATGGCATGGACCAGCTCTTGGTCCCAGAAGGAGAATTCGATTCCCTCCGCGAGCGTCCGACCGAGTGCCTCCCCTCGGGCGCCAAACTCGCGGGCGATGGTAATGATAGGCCAGTGGACAGGCTTCGCACTCGCGCGACGCTCTTCGCGCAGGAGCTCCCATCTCCGGAACTGGCGATCGACGATCTGCAAGAGACTCGTGGCTCTCGGCTCCATCCGCGCCCTCCCAACGATGGATTTCCGAAGTGGGGCGCTAGGATAGCCGTCCTCGAGCCGTTTGGCAAGCCTGTCGAAGCGGATCGCATCGGTCGGTTCGACCCACGGGTCCCGCGCCGTTATCGTTACTGGCGTAGCCGTTCGGATCGACAGGAGCCAAGGTTCAGGTATCTCGCCCATCTCTACGCACGGAGGTTCGCCGGTACCGCGGCCGCTCTAGATCCCGAGCTCAAGGATCTCGCATCAGGTCGGCGAGTCTCGACAATCCTCAATACGACGTGTTGCCTGACGGGCAGACCTTCGTTTCGATTCGCTAAGACGAGTATTTGTTCGAGCAGTGCGGTGACGGCGTCTTCCGGAAAAGCGAACTTTGGGCGACGAAGAACCTCTTCGTATTCTGTCAAACGGAAACAAAACGCATTTCGTGCCTCTCTTTGTCACTCATGATATACACAGTTACGTACGCGATATAGAGCGCGCGCGGTGGCGCGGACATGTACCAACCAACTACGTCAAATCGTGAGCTGTCCACTTATGCCGACATGCTATTGCTTTGATGACCGGACTTCCAATCAGTGCTCTAATTTTCTGCTGAACCGCGGCATCGGCAGTATAGTGAGGGAGGATCGTCGAAGGGACACGGTACATCTCGAGTACTTCCGGGCGAATCGGCTGCACTCGGATCGGCTGGTCCATCCCGCGGCGAGTCAGCTCTATCTTCGTCGGCAGATCCTCGCCCGATGTCGTTTCGAGGTGCACCTTGAACCGCTGTACCGTCTCGGTTTGCTTGGCTCTCGAGATATTCGGAGGGCGAACACGCGCAATGCCATAGGTACTGACACTGGCATTGAGCCCGCCCGACTCCAGGATTGCCATCACCTTTTCCCGAATCTGATGGACGGGCACCTCACAAACGTCCAGGTCGAGATCCTCCGAGTACCGCGCACTACCGAAAAAAAAGCGCAGATTGCATCCACCCTTAATCGCGAAATGCTCGGCGGACACAGAGCTGGTAAAGGCGCGCAGGAATGTCAGATGAAAAACCTCGACCAGCGCGGCAGGCGTCCACATATATGTATTATAACTGAGCGCGTGCGCTCCATCGCCTAAAGGCGATGGGTTCACGTCGCCGACTAAAGTCGGCTTGTCCTTGCCTCGTTTCACTACTCACTGACCTTGAAAGAATCGTCGTCCTGGGGCACGGCACCCTGCAACTCTATATACTTCGCTATCACCTCATCCGTCACGTTGCCCGTCGTCACCACGAAGTAACCCCGTGCCCATAGGTGCCGACCCCAGAACTCCTTCCGCATCCTCCGAAAGTCGCGCATCAGACGATTCGACGTCTTACCCTTGATCAGCTGCATCACTCGGCTCGGCGACAAATTCGGCGGCACGCTCAGCAACAGGTGCACGTGCTCAGGCCGCACATGACCCTTCAGTATTTCTATCTGGTTCCGAGCACAGATCTCCCGGATGAGATCCCGGAGACGAACCGCTACATCCCCTCTCAAGGCCGGCTTGCGGTACTTCGTGATAAATACGAAGTGATAGTTTAACTGGTACGTCGTGTGCGATGATTTACGATATCCTTTCACCTGGGGATCGTACCCCAAGCCTCCTAAAGGCTTCGCCTAAAGGCGAGGGATTTCAACCATCCCCGAGTGGGACATTAAACTTTATCTAAATTGAAATACATAATTAACGTCTACGATCGACGTACATCACATGCCAGAGGAGGACGACGATAGCCGCGGAAGCGGGAGGACCTGGAAACTCTGCGCGCCGAAGCTAAGCGCCGCGGAGTTTCCCCTGCTGTTCCTGCTAGCGAAATCCTGGCGGGCGAAGCGGCCGAGCTTCGCCGTGCGCGGAGACCGCGCGTCGGGGTCGGGCGATCGGGAACGGGTGTTTCACCTTCACAACTCTCGACCGAAGCTGTGGCCCTCCAGGATGGCGTGCTGGAGGGAGCGAGGCGAAAAAGCATCGCGGATCAACTCCGCCTTCACCCCGCGCTCTTTCAAAGCGGCGCTCAGAGGATCGTGTCGCACCCCGCCATACGCATAGACGAACGCGTAGTAGGAACCGGCTTTGTACGCCTCGCCCGCCCAAATGTTGCGCGACACGAGCATGTGGTCTTCCACCTCGGCGAGCAGGGAGGGCGAGCACAGGTGCCACCCGGTGCGCACGGCGAGGCGCGCGGCCCACTCGCGTTCCGTCCGGGGTCCCCGCCGCCAAGACCAGCCGCGGTTTCAGGGGGAGGAGGTATCGAACCGCAGTCGCCGCGCGTGTTGTGGGGCCTGCCGCATCGGAGACAGCTTCGAGCACCTGGTCGGCGCCGTGCTCGCACAACCGCGCTGTGTCGCACCGTTTCGTTCCGACGAGGAGGACGCCCACCTTGCATGCGAGCGCATCGGCCAGTCGCCGGGCGTCGCCCAGCCGCTCGAGCGTGTGCTCACTAATGCCCTCGACGTCGACGTTTTCCAGGACCCAGACTTTGTGCTCGTCGGTGCTCATTCGTGTCGTCACAGGGGGGGCAGCTCACCTCGCTTTGGCGCGGCTGAACTCGGTCTCGCTCATCGGCTTGTCGTAGTCCGGCTGCCAGACGCCTTCACCGTCCGCGATCTTCAAAAGCGCCCGTGCCATTTCCCGGACGTGCACAACCACGGATCCACAGCGGCTTCCGATATTATGCTACTAAGAAGATCGATATGGAGAGTCAGCCGAATCCTCTTTTCCGTGGGCAGCATATACGGCTCGTTCTGCAAACTCCCACATCCATCACCGTGACCTCGTCGGGCCAGAAATCCGTCTCGATACCTTCCAGCTGCGTCATGCGATCACTCCAAGCTTGCTCATCTCGGACGGAGTAGGGTACCTATTCGCGCTGGCTCCTCAAAAGGGTGACACGCCATGACAACTGGATCGGATCGCCGGGCTCGTCCCCTCGATCACGTGACCGTGCTCGAGCTCGGACAGCTCCTCGCCGGACCGTTTGCCGGAAGCCTTCTCGCCTATTTCGGGGCCGAGGTCATCAAGGTGGAGCCTCCCGGAAAAGGAGATCCCCTTCGCGGCTGGCGCGTGCTCGACGAGAAAGGGACCTCGCTCTGGTGGCGAAGCCTGGCGCGCAACAAGAAGTCGGTCACGATCGATCTGCGCACGCCCGATGGGCGGAAACTCGTGCGCCGACTCGCGGACAGCGTCGATGTGCTGATCGAGAACTTTCGCCCGGGCACGATGGAGAAATGGGGCCTGGGTCCGAAAGACCTGGAGACTACGAATCCAGGTCTCATCTATGCGCGCATCTCGGGCTACGGGCAGAGCGGTCCCTACGCGTCGCGCCCAGGCTTTGCGTCGGTGTGCGAGGGGATCGGCGGCTTCCGCTATATCAATGGCTTTCCCGGGGAGCCCCCGGTGAGGCCGAACCTCAGCCTGGGCGATTCGCTCACGGGGCTCCACGCCGCCTTCGGCATTCTGCTCGCAATCGTAGAGCGTGACCGAGAAAGCGATGCCCGTGGCCAGACGGTGGATGTCGCGATCTACGAATCTGTTTTCAACATGTTGGAGTCGATCGTGCCCGAGTACGACGGCGCGGGTGTCGTCCGGGGTCCATCGGGCTCGACGCTCACAGGTATCGTTCCCACGAACATCTACCTTTGCCGTGACGGCAAATACGTCGTGATCGGGGGCAACACCGATTCGATCTTCCAGCGTTTGATGCGCGCCGCAGGGAGGCCCGAGATGGCGGAGGACGCGCGATTTGCCGACAACACGGGACGCGTGAAGCACCAGCGCAAGATCGATGACGCTATCGGCGCCTGGACGGGAACACTCGACTCGGCCGATGTGTTCGAAAGGCTCGCGGAAGCCGCGGTCCCTTCCGGACCGATCTACAGCGTCGAGGATATGATGCGCGACCGGCACTTCCGCGCCCGCGGGCTCTTCGAGCAGGTCGAGGTGAACGGCAAGCATCTCGAAATTCCCGCGCTCGCGCCGAGGCTGAGCGAGACCCCGGGCCGCACGGACTGGCCCGGCCCGGAGACGGGCGAGCACAACCAGGAGATCCTTGGTGGCCGTCTCGGATTGGCGAGCGCGGAGCTCGACGCGCTGCGTGCTCGCGGCGTTATCTAGTCCAAGGAAGTGCGCTGTGTCCAGGGTACGAATGATGAAATCAGCAGTATCTCCTCATCTTCATCGTGCTGCTCATCCCATAGAGCTTGGCCGCTCCAGGAGGAAGGGGGAAGACTTTCAGGGCCATGGCGGAGCAGAAGATCGGGCTAATTACCCACTACTTTGGCAAGATCGGGGTGGCCGCTTGAGCATCACCGACGGGGAGCTAAGGGTCGGGGACACGGTCCACATTGAGGGCCACACCCTAGAGGTGATCTAGAAGCTATGGAAGCATCACAGGCAAGGGCGGGCTGCGAAAGTGTCTTCATTGTCGGGGCGGGACAGACCGCCTACGAGAAGCGGTCGACGAAACCAGTTTACCGGCTGTTGTGGGAAGCGACCGATGCAGGACTTCGGTCCGCAGGTCTGAACCTCAAACGACTCGACGGTTTGGCGGTCACCTCGTTCTGCTTGGCCCCCGATAACGTAACTGTTCTGGCCGAACACTTTGGTATCGAACCACGGTGGTTGTTCCAAGGACTCTACGGTAGGCCTCGGTGAAGTGCTGGATAGCTTCCTGCTCGCGACCTATCATTTGCTCGGCCTCCCCCAGTTTCAAGTGGAGCTCCCAGCGGATGAGAGCAGGCCCGCTCGGGCCGAGTCCAGCCAGTCGCGCCCGCAGACCACGTGCCGTTCTATCGCTGAGATAGAGGTGTTCTTCGCTAGTGCGCTCACGGACCTGTTCGAGCAATGCGAGCATCCTTCGGTGCCCGGACGCCTGTTCCGAGCTCTCTCGCTTTCTTTCTAACGAGTAGCTAGAGGCCGCGCACCCAAAAACCGCAGCTGCCATGAGAAGGCCCAGGCATCCACTTCTCATCGGATAGGTGCTTTATCCCTCCTGGAAAAAAATGGCGGGCCCTTGGGCCCGCCATTCGAGTGAGAAAATCGAATCTAGAAAATAAGCCTCGCCATGAACATGAACATCCGCGGGAAGCCAAGTTGCGACGTGATCGCTCCGAATTGCTCGGCCCCCACGACGGTTCGCGGCCCTCCCCAGTTGGGCTGATTGAACAGGTTGGCCCACCCGAAGCGGAGGCTCAGGTTGGCCCCGGCACCGAGCGCCGTCATCTTCTCGAAGGAGACGTCCCAATTGTACAACGGCGCACTGCGTAGATCACCATTGGTATGAGGCGAGCTCCCAAAAGTGAAGTCGGGGCTCGTCTCATACGCGGCTTCATTGATGAAGTTGTCCACCCTGTCCGCCGTGCTTCCCGAAGTGGCCGGGTCCGCCCCGGTGAGGTTGGGCCGCATGTAGTCGTAGCCAAAATTGTTACCCCAGTTGGAGGCCTGGCTGATGACGTACGGCAGGCCGGTGCGGAAGATGGCGGACACCGAGACCGACCAGCCGCCGCCGATCACCTCCGCCGCACCACCGTCCGGGCTAGGAAAGCGTTAGAGCCCGTTCAAGTTCATCTGATGGCTGACGCTGATGCGGGAGGGCCCGAAATCGTCGTCCTCGAAGCCCGTCCTGTAGACGCGCCGGTCAATCGATTGAATCCGGTTCGTCCTGGGACGCTCCATGACGTTGTCCCGCTGATCGGCCCAAGTGTAGTTGACCCGCGCTCCCCAGTTGCCACGGAAGCGCTTCTCTACCTCGAAGCGGAGCGAGTCATAGCGAGACCGACCGATGCTTCGTTGGTGTACCCGGATCTTGTCGTAATGCGG
The DNA here is from genome assembly GCA_965197495.1 of Candidatus Marinacidobacterales bacterium. GTDB lineage: Bacteria > Acidobacteriota > Vicinamibacteria > Marinacidobacterales > SMYC01 > SMYC01. The sequence continues at coordinate 4,173,543 of OZ240210.1, read as the reverse complement.
GAACGGGCGCAGGAGCTGGCCCCGTGCAACCGTCGGTCCCGACACCAGCCCGTTCGCCAACTCGGTCCCGAAGAAAGGATTGGGAACCTGGTCGTTCAGCGCAGCGCCAAGCGACAGGTGCTCCGGGGCCAACTGGTTGATGTCGGTCCACTGGTCTTCCGTTCCGTTGACGGTAAGGTTGGTCCCCTTGCTCCCCGCGTAGCCGATCGACGTAGGTCCCGGTCAACTGCCATCTGTCGCTAAAAGAGTGGTTGATGTTTCCGCTCGCCTGCCATGCGTTGCTTGCGATGAGAGCCGTCGAAGTCGGTGTCGTCGTGCCGGCGAATTCTGTCAGATCCGCCAGCAGGTTCGCTAAACTGAAGTTCCTTGGTCGAATGAACCCACTGACAGTGTGAATCCCCAATGATTACGCGTCTTTAGGGACGCCGAGAGGCTAATTTTGGGATGCAATATGTAGGCATGTCTAAAGCCTTTTACGATTTGATACACATTGACACATAGGCTATTATGGTGGGCATGCATATCCACATCATCCCCAATCGCAACTCTACCCCCGCGGTCCTGCTGCGTGAGTCCTATCGGGTGGGCGGAAACGTCCGCAAGCGCACGCTCGCTAACTTGTCCAAATTGCCCATGGACGCAGTCGACGCCATCCGACGCATTCTCAAAGGGGAAAAGCTCGTCTCGGTTGAAGTCGCCTTCAAAATCGTCGAGAACGGCTCCCGGCACCATGGCCACGTCGACGCGGTGCTCAGCGCCATGAGACAGCTCGGTTTCGAAAAGCTCGTTGGTTCTCGACACTCACCAGAGCGGGATTTGGTCGTGGCCATGGTAGTCGCCCGGATCCTCGAACCGCAGTCGAAGCTGGCGACTAGCCAGTGGTGGCACACAACCACACTGCCCGAAATCCTGGGGGTGAGCGATGCCCGCGAAGACGATCTCTATGCCGCCATGGACTGGGTTCTCAAACGCCAGGAGGTCATCGAAAAAAAACTCGCGGCGCGCCATCTCCAAAACGACGGCCTGGCGCTCTATGACCTAACCTCAAGCTACTTCGAGGGTGTGAGTTGTCCGATCGCCCGCCTCGGATACGACCGTGACGGCAAGAAAGGCAAGCTGCAGATCAACTACGGCCTGCTGACCAACGAACGCGGCATCCCCGTGTCGGTATCGGTCTTTGAGGGCAACACGGGCGATCCCAAAACGCTGTTGCCTCAGGTAGAAAAGGTGCAAGAGCGCTTCGGCATCGAGCAGTTTGTGATGGTGGGCGACCGCGGAATGATCACCCAGACCCAGATCGACGAGTTGCGGGAGATGGACGGTGTCGACTGGATTACCGCTCTGCGTCCCGAACCGATTCGCAAGCTCATCAACGATGGGGTGCTCCAGATGGGGCTATTCGACGAGCGGAATCTGTTTGAGGTGACGCACCCGGATTTCCCCAACGAGAGGCTGGTCGCTTGCCGCAATCCGGAGCTGGCCGAGAGGCGGCGTCACAAGCGCCGTGCTCTGCTCGAAGCGACCTGCAAGGAGCTGGAGAAAGTTGGTCGGATGGTCGAGCGGCGCCGTTTGCAGGGCAAGGAGGACATCCGTGCTGCAGTGAAAAAGCTCCTCAACAAGTACAAGGTCGGCAGGTATTACAGGCTCGACATCCGTGACGACGGTTTCGACTTCGAGCTAGACGAGACAACGATGGATGCCGACGCCTCGCGCCTCGCCAACGGCAACTCTGAGCTCGCCAACAAACGGCTCCAGCGGTGGAAGCGACACATGGGGACGATCGCTAAGCAGTTCGGAGGGATTCGCCAACGGATCGGGCGGGGTCAGCTGCATGGTAAAGATAAAATCGGTGTGCGGGTAGGCAGAGTTCTCAACAAGTACAAAGTCGGCAAGCACTTCAAGCTGGACATTCGCGACGACAGCTTTAGCTTCGAAATCGACGACACAAAGGTCACTGCGGAAGCTGCCCTTGACGGCATCTACGTGATCCGCACCAGTCTTGCTGAGCAGCGGATGAAAACCGACGACACAGTGCGCAGCTACAAGTTGCTGACCCAGGTCGAGAGGGCGTTTCGTTCCTTCAAGAGCATGGACCTAAAGGTGCGGCCGATTCGTCACCGGCGCGAAAACCGAGTCCGGGCGCACGTCTTCTTGTGCATGCTGGCCTACTACGTCCTGTGGCACATGATGGAGGCTTGGCGGCCGCTGCTATTCTCTGACGAGGACCAGCAGGCGAAGGCCAGGCGTGACCCGGTTGCTCCGGCGAAGCGCTCCGAGGCCGCCCTGCGCAAGATACAAACCAAGAAGCTTGACGATGGGAGTCGAGCTTCCAGCTTCCGCACGCTGCTGCGCCTTCTCAGCAACATCGTCCGAAACAAATGTCGGCGACCGGAAGCCGGACCCGACGAGCCCACCTTCGATGTCACGACAACTCCGGACTCGAAACAGCAGAGAGCCTACGACCTGCTCAAAGGTATCACCGTGTAGACAGAAGCCAGCACCATTGATTCCAACTATCTCATTGGATCAACACCGGATCTTGGCTTTTTCAGCCAGGAACTTCAGGCTAAACCGACACCGGCGGGGTCACGGCGACCCGCTGGAATGACGTTCCCCGGGAAGGGTGCGCCCGTCAGCGGGTCGGTGAGGGTGATGCCGGTCCCGGAGAAATCACCGTTCGCCATGGCGCGCGTGGGCAGATTGAGTTGGGCCGTTCGAGAATCAGTGTTCGTGTAGCCCTCGTGGACGGCCCAGAAGAACGTCTTGTCGGAAATGATGGGACCCCCGAAAGAGCCACCCCATAGGTTGTACGGGGGCGTGGACGCGTCCTGACCGGCCCTGCCCTGGAAGAAGGTCTTGGCCCGTCCGAAGACACCAGTCGTCTGAGGGCGGGTCTGGTAGAGGGCGCTGCCGTGCCAGGTGTTGGAGCCGCTCTTGTGGATGGAGTTGAACACGCCGCCACTCGTTCTCCCCATCTCGGAGTCGTAGGTCTGGAGCTGTACCTTCATCTCCTCGAGGGATTCGAAGCTGGGGTTGATGACGGAGCGGCCCCTCAAGTCGCTGATGGCCACGCCGTCCAGAGTGTAGTTGTTTCCGCGCAGTGGGCCACCGCCGAGGGAGATCAAAGACGCGTTCGTCTGGTCCTGCATGCGGACGAATACCGGGTCTCCACCATGGACCACGCCCGGCGCCGTGACCGCCATAATGAAGACGTTCCGACCGGGCGTCGGCAGCACTTCCATCTGCGCCTTGTCGATAGCCGACGCGATCGAAGCCGTAGCCGTCTCGATGAGAGGTGTTTCACCCGTCACCGTCACGGACTCGGCAATGCCGCCGACCTGGAGCGTAGCGTCCACGACGAGAAAGTCCGCCACACCGACCTAGAGTCCTTCGCGTGTGAAAGGGGCAAACCCGGCGAGCTCCACGTGAACCGCGTAGACGCCCGGGGCCACGCTGGCGAACACGTACTCACCGCGCTCGTTCGTGATCGAGGTGCGCGCGACGTTGGTCGCCTCGTTGGTCAAAGTGACCGCCGTCCCTGGCAGCACACCACCATCAGAGTCACGCACTGCCCCTCGGACGCCGCCTTGAAAACGTTTGTGCCGACGCCAAGGCAGGTACGAGAAGCATGAGACCCATGAGCGTGTAGATAAAGGCTCTCATACATATCCCTCCTAAATTAGGAAATGAAGCCAGTGGTAGAATGAGTGACCCAGTTTGCGCATCGAATGCGTTGGCGTCGACCGATAGGGCTACGCCCTTTTCGCCATCCAGCTGCTTCCCAACCTGCTGTACATTAAAAAATTGAGCATATGGATGCGCCCACCGGTTGTCAACCTAGCGAAAACACTAGTAAATCTCACGCCAGCCGACTCCCCGAAACCAGCTCGTGAACATCTATTTTGGTCCGTCCCGGGTCCAGTTCCACTGATCCAAATCCTTGGACTGCCGTACAAACCGCCGGATCTACCACGCAACAACGATCTTAGGATCCATTTTCAAGGATGGCTCCCGAGTCGGCCGCTTTCGGGGTCGCCTTCGAGCGACATGGATTGTTCTTTTTGACTTTCTCTTGCCAGTCATCAGCCGTCATTCATGGACGGTCTCGAGAACGTTGTCGGCGCCCATGATCACGAGACAGGGGATGCGGACACCGCTCAACCGTGCGGGCCGGAACCTGTCTCGGATGAGGGACATCACTCTGGCCGGGGCCCAACTCCCTGCGTCGGGCGTCAAATAGGCGGCGACGACGCGGCCGTTGTGATCGAGTAGGATCGCGAAGGCCCCCCGTGAGTCCCTTCTCGAGCGCATCGTGCTCGATATTCTCACCGCTCCGTCGATGACCTCCGGTGGGGTGTAGTGTTCGACGCCGACCTGGAGCGCCATCGCGTAGGGTGTCATATCGTGAAGAAGATAGTCGAAGTTCACGGCGAAGGCGATGTCGAAGGCCTCCCGTGCGAGCGCCTTCTCGGATCGGAGCGCGTAGTGATAGCCGAGATGGAGGCTCGCTTCAGCGTCATTCGGCAGTGTTTCCGCCAGGGCCTGGTATGGCTCTTGTAGAGCTCACCCTCGAGCGCCATGTCCTGTGTGGCCCTTCTGGCGCCGACGGAGATGCCCGCGCCAAACACGAGAACAGCGAACTTGACGAGTTTCATTTGGAACCTCCAGTTTTCAAAGCGCGGGGTGTTTTTGATGATGATCGGTCTTCGATTGAAACGCGTGCGCCAGCAGTAGGATCTCCGCTTCCCCGAATAGCTTGCCCGTGAACCGCAAGCTCGTTGGCGTGCCTTCGAAGAAACCGCCTGGTACGCTGATCTCGGGATGGCCGGTCAAGTTCGTCAAGCCCAGGTTGCTCCCGATGAACCCGTCCAGCTCGCCCAGGGCCTCGTCGACTTCCTCCATGATGCGCATGCGCAGACGATTCGCTTGGATGTACTCGACCGCGGGAACGAAGCGCGCGGCTCGGAAGCTATCCGGCCACCGGCTTTCTTCGGGAGGCGCCTTCATACTATCGAGATCGCCCTCGAGCGTCAGGTCGTCGAAAGCTGCGGCGGATTCAGCCGTGAGGATGAAGCCGATGGCGTCGGAAGGCACGTCGGGCAGATCAAATGGTTCGAGCTCGACACCGAGCGATCGGATCACGTCGAGCGCTTCGCGGTTGTTTGTTTGGGTCGCCCGCTGCCGTGCGACGCGATCGGCGTTTTCCGGGTCGTCCTCGATCTCGTCGAAAGCCGATCGCAGATAGCCGACGCGAAGCTCGCGCACGTCGCGGCCGCCGTCCCAGACGAACGGGACGTCGAAGAACGTGTTGTCTTTTCCGTCCGGGCCCCGAATCGCGTCGAAGACAAGCGCGCAGTCCTCGGCGGAGCGGCACATGGGGCCGATATTGTCCATCGACCACGACAGCGCCATCGCACCGTAGCGGCTCACTCGACCGTAAGTCGGTCTCAGTCCGGCCACCCCGTTGCGGGTCGAAGGCGAGATGATCGAGCCACGCGTCTCGGTGCCGATGGCAAAGCCGACGAGCCCGGCAGCGGTCGCGGAGCCCGGTCCCGTGGACGAGCCGCTCGAGCCTTGCTCCGTGTTCCACGGGTTTCTCGTGCGCGCGCCGAACCAGCGATCGCCGGAAGCAAGTGCCCCCATCGAAAGCTTCGCCACGAGCACGGCGCCCGCTTCGGTGAGCCGCGTGTAAACGGTCGCGTCGGTGTCGATCCTTTGATTCTTATAAGGTGTAGCGCCCCAGGTCGTCTTCGTGCCGCGCACGGCCAGAAGATCTTTCGCGCCCCACGGGATGCCGTGGAGCGGTCCGCGATACGTGCCCGCAGCGATCTCTTCGTCGGCGCGCTTCGCCTGCTTCATCGCGATGTCTTCGGTGAGGTTCACGACGCAGTGAAGCTCCGGGTCATATTTCTTCAAACGCGCGAGATAGAGCTTCGTGAGCTCCGTCGGTTTGACGTCACGCCTCGCGACAAGCCGCGCGAGATGGGTCGTCGGCAAAAAGGCCAGCTCTTCGTCCGTCGACGGCATCGAGACGTTGACGTCGCTCGGCGCCATCGAGCTCTCACCTTTCGGGATCGGCTTTCCGGGCGGGACGGGATTGAACACGAGCGCCGGGGCGGTGTCGTTTCCGAGACCGGCAGCGCGGATCGCGTCGAATCCTTTCAAGGGGCTTCGCTCACCGTTGAGCCTATCGAGAAGCGCTTGTTGCTGGGCCGGCGTGAAGCTGAGGCCAGCGATTTTTTGTGCCGCGTCGATCATCTCGACCGTCACGGTCGGGACATCGTTCGCGACGGCCGCAAGAGCTCCCGGCATCAAGGTGGTCCCGAGCCCGAGAGAAGAAAAACAAGCCACGAATCGTCGGCGGTTCATTTCTATAGTCATGGTCTCTGCCTCGCGACGAGGAGTCTATCACCGGTGCTGCCAGTCTTTTCTTGGTCTTTTCCTGCTAACATGCCCGCTTCTTGACCGACACCACCCAACGCTTTCGCGCTACCGCCGCCCTCTTCGCAGGCGTCGGGCTCTCGGCGACGGGTTTCATCACGCTCATCACGGTGACGCCTCTCGTCGCTGAAGATCTTCTCGGAAGCGCCCGCTGGAGTGGGCTTCCGACCGCGCTCGCCATCATCGGGACGGCCGTCGGAACGAGCTGGCTGTCCTTCGTCATGTCCCGCCGTGGCCGGCGCCGCGGTCTTCTGCTCGGCTACTTCACGGCTATGGCCGGTTCTATGATGGCCGCGTTGGCCGCGGGCTCATCGATCTTCCCTCTTCTGGCGCTCTCCGTATCCATCCTCGACGCCGGCTATGGAGCGAGCCGCCTGTCGCGCTACGCAGCCGCGGATTTCTACGAGCCGGAGCGCCAGGCTCGTGCCATCGGCTGGGTCGTCTGGGCCGGAACGATCGGCTCGGTGCTCGGCCCCATCCTGCTCGAGCCGTCGCGCGCGCTCAGCAGCACGCTCGGCTTTCCGGGCATCGACGTGACGCTCTGTCATCTCGGCGCCCTACTCGCGCTCGTGCCGGCAACGGTGCTAGCACTCAAGAGGTGGTAGTGGCGGGCTCGGCTGTCGACGAGGTCTACGTCATCGTCCGCCGCATCCCGCGCGGCCGCGTGATGAACTACGGACAGATTGCGGAGCTTCTGAGTCGGGCGCTCTCGGCTCGCGCGGTGGGCTGGGCGATGCAAGATTGCCCCGAGGGCGTACCCTGGCAGCGCGTTGTGAATGCTGCAGGCGGCATCTCGACGGAGCACCTCGTCGATCCTCCCGATTTACAGCGGCGCTTGCTCGAGAGCGAGGGCGTTCGCTTCAGCGACGACGGCAAGCTCTCGATGGCGCGCTACCGCTTCACACCGACGAAGAAGACCAAGAAGAAGTAGGTCGCTGTCATTTTTCAGGCGAAATCTGGATCGCCGGGAATGTCCGGTGTCGGATACTAGCTTTTTCTGACCTCGCCGGTTTGAGACAAGAATTTATGGTTCTCCTGTCGTTTCGGGGGATCTGATTTGTGTTGGAGGGCATGGCCTATGGACGCTGCCGCGATTGTGGAAAACGCCGGAAACTCCGGGCGAGAGAGGCGTTTAGGGAAAGGTTGTGAGCACGTACAAACGTGGAGCGGCGTTTTCCACAATCGCTTGGAAAACGCTTCGCGTTTCCCACGAGCGCCCACAGGCCCCTCCTGGTATATATACAAGAAAGATTAATTCATATGGAATAAGGAAGGGGGGGCTCGATTAGTGGAGGCTATGGAAAACGCCCTTCCAGGCTTCGAAGAGAACTCAGTCGTGAGCAAGGTCTGAACGACCAGAACCGTGGGGGCGTTTCCCACAGCCTCGTCTCCCGCTGAGGGGCAGTGGCATTTGGTGAGGCTCGTGGGTTGAGAGGGTAAGCCATGTGTAGATGCGCATCGGCGAGAACGCTAGAATCTTTTTTTCCGAAAGAGAAAAGAGCGTTCCCGCGATGCGCGTTACTACGTTAGTCAACAAGCTCATCGGATTGCAAGGCCTGTGGGTCCGAGGTTTCCACTTCCAGGCGGACAAAGCCAGAGTGGTGGTGGATGTAGTACCACGGAGGAGGAAGCCTCTGTGCGGGATTTGCGGACGAAAGGTCCGCAAGAACAAAGATCGCTACAATCGCTACTGGCGGCACTTGGACCTGTTCGGAGTCCGGACCTATCTTCGCTACTCGATCCGACGAGTGGTATGTCGGCGGTGTGGAGTGGTCAGAGAAAAGGTGCCTTGGGCCGACAAGGGAAGCCGCTTTACCAAAAGCTTCGAACAAGAGGTAGCGTGGCTGGCACAGAGGACGGACGTCAGCGCCGTAGCGAACTATTTCCGAGTGACGTGGCGTTCGGTGCGACGGATCATCCAGCGAGTGGTTGCCGAGCAGCGGGATGAGCGGCGCGAGCTCGATGGATTGCGGGTGATTGGGATGGACGAGATCAGCTACCGCAAACGCCACAAGTACTTAACCCTAATCGCAAAAAAAAGAGAGCAAAGTAGCGCGAAAGTATTGACAAAGGAGCCTCTGGGTTTATGTTTGGAGCGTTGCTTCCAAACAAAACACCAAACGACCAGAGGCCCCTATAGTGCGCTTGAAACTATCTCGATTTCGCCGGAACTTCAACAAGGATCTTCCGATCGAGTTCACAGAGCAGAACCTGAGCTCGTTTGGTGGACTGGAACTGTTTTCACGATATTTGCACCGCGTTGAGCTAAGCCGCCGGGTAGGAAAGGCGTGCAGAGGAAAAGGCATTCGGTCGGACTACGGGAGCGTCCGACTGGTTCTGGTGTTGGTTGGGATGCTGCTCGTGGGAGCTCGTCGTCTAGAGCACCTGCAGTATGTCTGTGATGACCCGATGCTGCTTCGCTTCTGTGGGTTGAGAAGACTACCGAGCCGTCCGACGATCGTGAATTGGCTGAAGCAATTCACGGGAGAGCGGCTCAAGGGCCTATCGGAGTTGAACGGTGTATTGGTCCACGAGCAGATCGAGCGATTGGGTCTGAACCGTCTGACGGTAGATATGGACGGCACCGTGGTTCAGGCAGGCAATCAGGTTGGATGGGCGTTTCGAGGATTCAATCCTCATCGCAAGAAGAATAAAAGTTACTACCCTTTGTTCGCTCACCTGGCTCAGACGGACCAGATTCTCAAATCCAGAAATCGTCCTGGCAACGTTCACGACTCCAAGGGTGCCGATGCGTTTCTACGGGAACTGATAGGCGAGCTACGGGGCCAGTTCGGTCGGTCCCGAAAGCTGGAATTCCGCACGGACGCCGCGTTTTTCAACGAAAAGATTCTCAAGAGGCTAGAGCGCTCCCGAAGCGAGTTCGCGATCAAGGCTCCGTTCTGGCCGTGGCTCGGCCTAAAGGAGGTCGTCGCTGGGCGCAAGCGATGGCACCGCGTGAGTGACGAAATCGACGGCTTCTCCATCAAACACTTCATCGAGCCCTGGAATATCACCGTCCGGATCGCGATCTATCGGAAGCGAGTTCGACATCGAACGGCGAAGAACTTCCAGCTCGACCTGTTTTCTCCAGACGACGGCTACTTCGAGTACTCAGCCGTCGCCACCAACAAATCGCTCACCGTCCAACGCCTTTGGTACTTCGCTGCTGGGCGAGGCGGCCAAGAGAAAACCTTCGCCGAATTGCGCAGCCAGTTCGCTCTCGACGTCGTGCCCACTAAAAACTATGCCGCCAATAGCGCCTGGCAACAGTTGAACGTGCTCGCACACAACCTGTGTCGCAGCTTTCAGCTCGACACCATCGCTGAAACGAAAGGCATCTCTCGAAAGCGTACATGCACCCATCTGCTGCACACCATCCGCACCATCCGCTTCCGCATCATCAACAAAGCCGGCCGCCTCGTTCGCGTTAGTGGTCGAAACGCGCTCCGAATGGCCACAAACTCCTCCACTCAGACACTCTTTGAAAGAATCGAACCCGCGCTAGCGTCATGAATTATTGTTCGATTAGGGTTAAGTACTTGTGGCGTTTGCGGTAGCTGATCTCGTCCATCCCAATCACCCGCAATCCATCGAGCTCGCGCCGCTCATCCCGCTGCTCGGCAACCACTCGCTGGATGATCCGTCGCACCGAACGCCACGTCACTCGGAAATAGTTCGCTACGGCGCTGACGTCCGTCCTCTGTGCCAGCCACGCTACCTCTTGCTCGAAGCTTTTGGTAAAGCGGCTTCCCTTGTCGGCCCAAGGCACCTTTTCTCTGACCACTCCACACCGCCGACATACCACTCGTCGGATCGAGTAGCGAAGATAGGTCCGGACTCCGAACAGGTCCAAGTGCCGCCAGTAGCGATTGTAGCGATCTTTGTTCTTGCGGACCTTTCGTCCGCAAATCCCGCACAGAGGCTTCCTCCTCCGTGGTACTACATCCACCACCACTCTGGCTTTGTCCGCCTGGAAGTGGAAACCTCGGACCCACAGGCCTTGCAATCCGATGAGCTTGTTGACTAACGTAGTAACGCGCATCGCGGGAACGCTCTTTTCTCTTTCGGAAAAAAAGATTCTAGCGTTCTCGCCGATGCGCATCTACACATGGCTTACCCTCTCAACCCACGGGCCTCACCAAATGCCACTGCCCCTCAGTGGGAGACGAGGCTGTGGGAAACGCCCCCACAGTTCTGGTCGTTCAGACCTTGCTCACGAGTCCCGCGTGCGAAAAAGATAAACGCCGAAATCGTCGTTCCGGTGATCATCGAAGGCCGCATAGGCGGTGGCGACATCGAAATGAGATGCCTCCAGGGAGCTGGCCCACGCACGCGGCGATCCCCCGGTGTCCGCGGGAAGTCCGGCAATCCGTGCGGCTACGTTCGTCCAGGAGCTGCCGCCGTCACGGCTGATGTGCAGGTTCCCGTCGTCCGTGCCCGCCCAGAGCACAGCGGACCCCAGAGGCGATGCGACAATGGCGGTGATCGTGGCTCCCTCGCCGGTGTCGCGACTGGGCCGGCCCTTGGACAGATCGGGGCTGACCGCCGTCCAGCTCTCGCCTCGGTCGTCCGTCTTCAAGAGCATCTGAGCGCCGAGGTAAAGCGTTGAGGAATCGTGCGGGGACATGACGAAAGGGGTGTTGAAATTGAATCGGAGTTTTCATCACCGGCGCGGGGACGGATAGACGTCCTCACACCTTTTTTCATGTCGAGCCGGTGGACGTTGGCGTACTGGGACTCGATGTAGATCGTCGCCGGATCGCCCGGGTCGACCTGGACGTAACCACCTTCGGCGGTGCCGAGCTTGAACCAGTCCCTGTCGGCGATTCCACTCCGATGGCGGGTGGCGCTCGGCCCGCCCCAGTTGCCGCTGTCTTGAAGTCCGCCATAGACCCAGTAGGGTTGCTGCAGGTCGACCGCTATCCCGACGAACTGTCCGACGGGCATGGGATGATTCTCCCAATGGTCGCCACCGTCGTAGCTGGTGAAGAGCCCGCCGTCGCTGCCCACGATCAGGTGGTCCGAGTTCTCCGGGTCGATCCACATGGCGTGGAAGTCGCCGTGGATGAAATCGCTGGTCAGCCAGGACGAGAAGGCCCAGCCCTTTTGCTGCAACCGACGCCCGCCGTCCGTGGACTCCCAGGTTCGGACCCAAAGCACGTAGACGTAGTCCGCGTCGGCGGGGTCCACCCGGATCTGGGAGTAGTAGCCTTCCCTTTCGTTCAGCTTGTTGACGCGTCTCCAACTTTCCCCCTTGTCGTCCGATCGAAACAGCCCGCCGCCGGTGTCCAGCTCATCGAGATCCAGAAGAACCCGCATCTGCGACTGCTGGCGGCGGCTCAATCCAGCCACGATGCTGCCCGACAAATCTCCCCGTGGTGCCGCCCCCATCGTAAGCTTGATCCGAGCGAGCTCGGACTGGTCCGGTCTCTCATCCTGCCGCAGGAGCTCGCGTAGCCGGTCGACGCTCGCCTCCGGCGGGTGAATCCAACGCGGCGCGACCTCCACGATCGCATAGACGGAACTTCCGCCGGCTAGACGCATGTAAACCCGTACGTTTAAAGCAGATGCGGCGGTTCTAAATGTAATGTGTAAGCATGTAATAGTGACAGAACAGTTTATTTTACTGATTTAATCCTGTATAGTCGGCGCATGTACATCGCCAAGGTGCCGAACCGCAACTCGCCCCCAGCGATTCTCATCCGCGAAAGCTACCGCGAAGGCGGTGCGCCCAAAACGAGGACCGTCGCCAACATCTCGAAGTGGAAGCCCGCGCGAATTGAAGCTCTTCGCCAGTTGCTGAAGGGCAACGTGGATTTGGGTGAGGCTCAGCAGTTCGAGATCACCAGAAGCAAGCCTCACGGACATGTTGCGGCCGTGCTGGGAACGCTGCGCAAAGTTGGCCTCGAGCGAATCATCCATAGCCGCCAGCGCCGAGAGCGTGACCTCGTCGTGGCGATGATTGTGGCGCGAATCGTAGAGCCGGGCTCCAAGTTGGCCACGGCCCGTGGTCTATCGAAACAGACCTTGACTTCGTCATTGGGTGAGTGTGTTGGAGTTGAAGACACCAACGAGGATGAGTTGTATGATTCCCTGGATTGGCTTTTGAGCCGCCAAGCAGCCATAGAGAAGAAACTGGCGAAACGCCATCTGCAGCAGGGCAGCCTGGTTCTCTACGACTTGACGTCGACTTGGGTAGAAGGTCGGTCGTGCCCTCTGGCGAAGCTCGGTTACTCGAGAGACGGCAAGAAAAACAAGTTGCAGGTCGTGTTCGGCTTACTGTGTGAGCGTGATGGTCGGCCGGTCGGGGTAGAGGTGTTCGAAGGCAACACCGGAGATCCCGCAACACTGGGGAGCCAAATTCGCAAAGTCCGAGAACGTTTTGAGCTTGACAGTATCGTCTTCGTAGGTGACCGAGGGATGATCACCGAAGCCCGGATTCGCGAGGAACTTCGACCGGAGGAAGGTCTCGAGTGGATCAGCTCACTTCGTGCCCCTCAGATTCAGCGACTTGCAAAAGACGGAATGCTGCAGCCTTCTCTGTTCGATGAACTCGACCTAGCGGAGATCCATCATCCTAGCTTCCCTGGTGAGCGACTCATCGCCTGCCGCAACCCTCTTCTTGCTACCGAGCGGGCGCGGAAGCGAGAAGAGATGCTTGTGTCGACGGAGTCAAAGCTAGAAGTGATTAGCAAAGCGACGAAGCGAGACCAACGTCCTTTGCGAGGCAAAGATACCATCGGCATACGATTGGGTCGAGTGTTCGCTCGGAGCAAGATGGGCAAGCACTTTCGCTACACCATTACGGACGACGGCTTCGACTTCGAGCGCGACAACGAAAACATCGAGCGTGAGGCGGCCCTCGACAGCATCTATATCATCCGAACAAGCCTCACCGAAGAGGCCATCTCCGCAGACGAAGCTGTCAGGACCTACAAAGGCTTGGCAGTCGTTGAACGCGCTTTTCGTTGCTGCAAAACCGTGGATTTGAAAGTACGGCCCATCTATCACTACAACGCTGAGCGAGTTCGAGCTCACATCTTTCTTTGCATGCTCGCCTACTACGTGGAATGGCACATGCGAAAAGCCCTCGTCCCGATCTTGTTTGACGACGACGACCCTGACGGTGCCCATGCCAAACGCTCATCCATCGTCAGCCCAGCAACGCCTTCAGACTCCGCCCAGGCAAAGGCTTCTACCAAGAAGACTCCCGACGGGTTGCCCGTCCACAGTTTCAGAACGCTTCTTTCTGATCTTGCTACGGTCACGAAAAATCAGGTCGAAAACGAAGCCCGCGGCCTGTCCTTCGTCAGCATCACTCGCCCCACACCCTTGCAGCACAAAGCATTCAACCTGCTCGAAATCAACCCCCGCACGATGTAAGCAGTACACACACCTCTCTTCAAAAACAAAGCCAATGATGCCCACACTTACGCTTGTTCATCCGTGGAAGGTCCGCATAGACGATGTCGGGGTTGGCGGGCGCGATAGCAATGCCGATGCGCCCCACGCGCTCGCTCGGCAAACCTGCACGGAGCGGGCTCCACGTCTCGCCGCCGTCGGTGGTCTTGTAGAGACCGCCGCCGTCGAGCACGTAGATGCCGACGCTGTCGAAGTCATCGAAGCGGTCGCTGCGGCGGGCGTAGGCGGCAGCATACAGCGTGTTCCGATCCGCGGGATCCATGGTCACGTCGACGAAACCCACGTCCTCGCCGATGAACATGGCCTTGTGCCACGTCTCGCCGCCGTCCGTCGTCTTGTAGAGGCCTCTTTCCGCGTTGGGACCCCAGAGATGCCCCAGGGCCGCGACGTACACGATGTCGGGATCGACGGGGTCGATCACGATCCGGCCGATGTGGTGCGTGTCGGCGAGTCCCATGCGCTTCCAGGTGCTCCCGCCCTCGCCGAGGTCAACCCGTTCTGGGTCGAAGAGCCCCTCATGCCGGACGACATCCGCGGCCACGCCGCCATCCGGGAAAAGGTGAGCGTTCCCATCGCCACCGGCGAGATCGAGGCTACCCGCTGGGGCTTCGCTGAGCTGCTCGAGCAGGGCTCGGCCGACATGCTTCAGCCGGATGCGACCGTACTGGGAGGCATCACCGAGTTTTACAAGGTCGCCGGAATGGCGTCGGGGAGAGACGTTCCCCTTTATCCCCACTGGATGCATCACCTCCACGCGTCGATCGTGGCCTCTCTTCCCAGCGCGGTCATGGTGGAGTACTTTCCCGACCTCAGCGTGCTGAACATCGGCGAGGTGCTCCTGGACCCCATCGAGGCGAAAGACGGCACTCTGGCAGTGTCGCAAGAGCCCGGGACGGGTGTCGCCTTTGACGAGAGGGCGGTCGATCGGTTTGCGGTGGATTCGTGGAAGTGAGGGGCCGACGCCGTCTTTTTCCAGCAGGACGTGCCGCTTCCGTCAAGGGAGCGAAGGTGCGGTCAGATCATGCGCGGTCGCGAGTGTGTGGTCAGAATGTTGCACGGGCTCGGCGTGGACGTGGTTTTCTGTCTGTGCGGAAGCCCCTCGGAGCTTCACGAAGCTCTGCGCGAGGCCCTAATCCTAATCGGAGAGGGGCCCGCCCTTCTGGATGTTGTCGTCCAGCAACTCCGGGAAGCGTAGGCACCGGTGTCGAAGTGGGTGGCCTAGCCTAGCGATCGTCCTCCCTTCAGTTTTGACCCGAGGCTGCTCCCGCCGGGATGGGTCGCTTCTCCCACAAATGTTTGACGTCGTCATCGATGCCGGCCATCTCCCACCGAGCGAGAGCGATGGGTATCCGGCCGGTGGCGAGAAGCTGGTCGTGAAACTCTCGCAGACTGAAATCATCGCCCAGCTGGCGCATTCGGTCGCGGAGGAGCTTGTAGACCTCAAACTTGAAGACTTGATAGTTCAAAACCGACACCGGACGAACGAACTTCCTCCAAACTTCGTGCTTCTTTGCCACGTGGGGCTCCATCCAAGGGACGGTCTCCATCATGTGCTTCCCTACCTCTTCGGGGGTCATCGAGCCGTCGGCCATTTTGACCGCGACGTACACCCGCTCGGCGCGCATGATGGCCAGGCCATACATCCACTCCCGCACCCGGGGGCCTCTAACGAACGGGTAGTCGAGCTGTAGCTGTGCCTCCTCCATGTAGTAGGTCCACGCGTCTCCGCGCGTGCGGTGCCCCCGCCTCAGATCGCAGGTCGTTCTTCGGCTGACGGCGCCCTCGAAAGTGTGACCCGGATAGTCCGAGTGCGCGTGGTTGGTGCCCGGGTCCAGACGATGGCCGAGTTCCCAGTAGATCTGAGAGAACCCGTGATCGGGACCAACCAGATACTCCGTCTTGCTCCCCCGCGGTTTTCGCTCGGTGGGAAAGGCCATCATGCCGAAGGGCTCGATCCAGATACCCCCCTCCTCATTCCGCATGGACCCCAGGTAGTCGGGCCGGGTGAACAGATCATGCTCCTCCGCCCAGAGGCGGCTCAGAACGTCGGTGGCGTCCTTCCACTCGCTGTACTCGGCATTGGTCCTCGCCGGTGGCGCCGGCGGTGTGTCGATGCCTCCATAACGACGCAGCTGGCGGTTCTTCTGTCGCTCGAACTGCAGAAAGGCCCAGTTCCTCAGACGCTCCATCTCCGCCTGCATCAGCAGCTGTTCACTGTCGTATGGGAGGACGTACACGTTTTGTACGTACCATTCGAAAGCGGGGCGACCGATGGCGTAAGGTGCGCTCATCTTGTCGCGATTGGACCAGATCCACTGCCGGTACTCCTCGAGCGCCTGACCCGCCTTCTCCGCTGCGGGACCGACTTGCGAGCGGTGGGGCTCCGGCAGGTGGGGGCCAACGATACGGGCGAACTCGGCGTAGTTCTGACGGACGTCGGCGAGCTTCTCGACGGCCATGTCCGCCATCTCCGGGACTCCCTCCGTCAGTGCTTTCGACGCCTGCTCGATGATCGCGGGGGTCGCCTCGAGCGCTCCGATGATGCCGACCGCCCTCTCGGCATCGTACGGGACGGTGACCCCCTGCCCCATCTGATAGCGACCACCGATGTGCCGGGTGACACGGTTCACCGCTTCCATGGTGTAGAAATCGGGGTTCCGTGACACCTGACGGACGAGCTCGAGGTCGAACTCGAGCGCGTTCATCTCCAGCTGGAGAAGCAGATAGTCGACCTTTGCATGGACCGACCAGTCGGAGGGAGCGAGGGCCTTGAGCCTTCGCCTGAACTCACCAAGCCCGCGGCGCTGTTCCGCGGCGCGCTGTACGAAATCGGGGACCTCCTCCGATCCCGCTCGTCTCCATTCGCGAAACTCTTTGGCGAGGGAAACGAGCTCGGGGGGGGTGTTGCTCCTGTAAAGGGGCTGCGAAACACACCCCGGCGAATAACGAAAAAATACAGGCTGAAGATAGAAGTTTCATGCCGGTGCCTCCTTCCGGGCCGGTTCTAATTCTGCTTGTCCGCTCCTTTTCTTTCGGCGCCTTGCCAGCCCTTAGAACTGCAGGCGTATCCCGAGCCGCAAGGTCCGGGCAAATACCAGACTCCCGGGAACTCCGAATCCGGACGAGCCGACGCGAACGTCATCCATGAAGTTGACCGAGCTGTCGTTCAGCAAGTTCCTGATGTCGGCGATCACCCCGACGAATCGTTCCCCGCCCAAAGAGATCCGCTTTTCGGCGCGGAAGTCGATGAGATGCCGCGCGTCCAAATTCTCCTCACCCGGAGGCAAGCCCTTCACGTCGATTCTACTCTCCACCAGCGTCTGGAAACCGGAGATTTCGAACGAGACCCGAAGACCGCGCTCGTGCTTCCTAGCGTCTCTTGACAACGTTGTGAACTACTGACATAAGGCGTCCTGGACAGACACGGGAGGGAGCCATGCGTGTCATCACAGTTTCGTTGCACTTAGTTTCCTCGCGCTGCGAGTGTCGAGCGCAGAGCACCGTCGCTTCACTCCCCGGTTTACCCTCGAGCAGATCACCGAGACGCGAACGCTGGGACAGTTCACCATCTCGCCGGACGGGGCCCGGGTGGCTTACACGATCGCCGGCTACTATTTTGGCTTTTCCGTCATCCCCCGGTTCGGTGAGGACAACAACATTCGGGTGGTATCGCTCGCGAGCGGAAAAATTCGGAAGCTGACCTCCGGACCATCTCCCAAGACGAATCCGCGCTTTTCGCCCTCCGGCGAGCGTGTTGCTTTCGAGGCGGAAGGGGATATCTGGATTGCGGAGGTGGACACCGGTGCGGTGAAGCGGGTCACCGGGCACCTTGCCAACGATCGCAGCCCCACCTGGTCGCCGGACGAAAGTCGGATCGCCTTCGTGTCCAACCGGCCCGCAGAGGGCAGATCCGCTCGGACCGATGTGTGGGTCGTTTCGGCGGAGGGCGAGAGCCACGAGCTGTTTCGATTGACCGACGATGGAGCCGTCGAGGAGGACCCTCAGTGGTCTCCGGACGGAGGCGCCGTCGCCTTCACCGCGCGGCACCCCGACGAGCACTTCTACGCCAGAGGTATCTTCCGAGTGCCCGCCGCCAGTGGTACGGTGACTCGTCTCACATCCCCCGACGCCACCACCAATTTCGCTCCCCGATGGTCATCCGACGGACGGCGTTTGGCCTACCTCTCCGACCGTTCCGGCTATGTCCACGTGTGGACCATGAGTCCCGATGGTCGAGACCAGCGCGAGTTCGACACGGGACCACACGACTCGGTGTCGCCCCACTTTGCCGTCGCGCCGGTATGGTCCCCCGATGGTCGGGGGATCCTGGTGTCTTTCAATCGTGAGGGCAGCTTCGACCTCGCCGCCCTCGACGCGGAGACCGGTAGGGTGGAGACGATTGCCACGGGAGGCGGTCAATACCACGAGGTCGGATTTACGGCCGAGGGAGAGGTGGTCTACTCCTATGAGAATGCCTGGTCCCCTCCGGATCTCTACGTGCGGCCTCGGCTGGCTTCCGAGCCGCGCCAGCTCACGTTCTCGTCCCACGCCACCTTTCGCAAAGAGCACTTTGCCAACGTGGAGCGGGTCGCCCTGGAATCCTTGGACGGTCTGAAGCTGGGTGGCTTCCTGCTCACCCCCACCGGCTCGAGGCCGGGTGAGCGGCTTCCGGCCGTCGTCAACATCCACACCAACAGTTACGGCCAGTTCTACGATCACTGGGGACCTTTTTTCACTATCTGGTGCAGTCCGGCTACCTCATGCTAATGGTCGACCAGCAGGGAAGCGCCGGCTACGGGCGGGCTTTTCGCGAAGCGGCTATCGGCGCCTGGGGCACCAAGACGCTCGACGATGTGAAGGCCATGGCGGCCTACATCAAGGCGCTGCCTTCGGTGGACCCGGAGCGGGTGGGCGTCATGGGATTGAGTCATGGAGGGTACATGACCCTTCTCGCGCTGACGAAGGTCCCCGAGCTCTTTCGAGCGGGGGTGGATTTGATGGGGCCGACCGATCGCCGCACCGCCTTTCTCAACAGAAACCGGCGGCTGCACATAGGGGAGCGAGTGACCGAGGAGGAAACTCTCGAGCTCTACGATCGCGTCTCGCCGATCAGTTCCGTTGCAGACCTGCGAGCGCCATTGCTGATCCTTCGCAGCGACCGAGATCGCAACGTGGCTCCCGCGCAGACGTACGCTTTCGTAGACGAGCTGGAGCGCCATCACAAGCCCCACGAGCTGGTGATGTATCCCGACGAGGCTCATGGTCTCGCCGACCCCGAACACCGCGGGACTCCTACCGACGGATTGTCGGCTTCTTCCACCGCCACCTGGGCCAGAAGCGCTGAGCGACGGGCGCTGCGGATCGGCCGGCCCGCAATCGTGGAGGGTTTTATCTGTCCTCGGCAGAGTCCACGAAGATAGCTTTGGAAATCATGGCGTCCACACCCCCCCGTACCTCTAGTCTAGCGATTCGTCGGCACCCGTCGGTGCAGCTCCGCAAGCCAGCCGGTCGCGACTTTCAAGCGCGCTTTCGATTCGCTCCCGGGAAGAATCATCAGGAACCTCTGAGCGTCCGGAGCGACATCGTATGATGGATTGCCATAAGCGTTCGTGCGATAGACTCCCTCGAACAACACTTGTGGCTCCCCCACCTCGAGCTCGGGCTCCGACGCGATGGAAACCCTCATCAACCGGCTCCCCTCTCGATAGAAGAGCTCCGAGCCGTCTGGCCCCCAGACTGCCTCTGCCCCGCCCTCGGTCGTGATCTGGACCGGCTCACCGGGCCTGGGAAACGGGAGCAGGTAGACCTCGTTCCGGCCGGCGCGGTTCGACACGAAGGCAATCCATCGGCCGTCCGGCGAGAACATGGGGGCCAGCTCGTTTAAGGGAGTCACCACGAGAGGTCTCGGGTGACGCTCACCCTCCATGGGAAGGATCCAGATATCCCGTTGCGTGGACGGATGGACTTCGTAGAACGCGAGGAATCGGCCGTCGCGCGACCACGAACCGGGCACCTGCTGGTTCTCTCGAGACAGGAGCTGCTCGGTAGCACCTCCCTCCACCGCTCTCGAATAAAGACCCAGACTTCCTTCCCGCTCCGAGTTGAACGTCACCCGCTTCCCGTCCGGCGTCCAGGCCGGGAAGAGGTTCTCG
Organism: Candidatus Marinacidobacterales bacterium; assembly: GCA_965197495.1. GTDB lineage: Bacteria > Acidobacteriota > Vicinamibacteria > Marinacidobacterales > SMYC01 > SMYC01. Next base: position 4,153,528 of record OZ240210.1, on the reverse strand, counting down.
CCCTCGTACGTGGGAATCAACCGGCGACGTTTCTCCCCCTCGTAGATCCAGATGTCGCGGCGGCCGCTCTCCTCGACGATGCGCACCGCGATCCGCCCGTCTGAGGAAACGCGTGGATACCAGAAGTCCTGACGGAGATCGGACACCGGCGCCGACTTTCCGCGCCGATCGACCCAGACGAGCAGGTGGTCCGCAGCTATCCCTCGCTCGACGTAGACGAGAGCCCCATTGCGAGCGATCGCGAAGTTCGCGACTCCAGAGACCGGGTGAGCTGGGACCTTCTGCGACAACGCCGTCTCGGGGCCGATCACGCGAAGGGCCTCGAGGTCGAACGGAACCGCAAAGAGTCCCGCGAGCTTTGCGTACACGAGGTGCCCGGTCGGTACGTAGCGGGCGTCTGAACCTCCGCGAAGAAGCCGTTTGCGCTCCCCCGTTTCGAGGGAGAGCACTGCGATGGGCGCATCCTTCGCCTCGTAACTTCCCCATACGGTGAACAGAACGTTCTTTCCGCCCGGCAGGATTTCGGGCCAACGGTGACTGTGCTCACCCTGATCGGATTCGGGAGTTGTCAGTACCGTGGGCGCACCTCCATCTGCGGAGACTCGATGGAGGCCCGACGCACCACTGGGAGCGAACACGATGTAGTCGTCAGGGCCCCAGGCCGCGCCCCCGGCTGTCGGCAGGCGCCTGGCAAATCGTATGGGACGACCCTCGGGTCAGCTCGATCTTTCTCAGCTCGCCGTCGGCAAAGAAACCGATCCACTTGCCATCGGGAGAGAAGAACGGATTGTGGGCTCCCTCGCTGCCGGGAATCGAGCGGGCATCGAAACGATCAATCTCTCCGACGTAGAGCCGTGTCGATCCGTGCTCGAAAGCAGCAACGACCAGCAGCGCCCCGTCCGGCGAGATGGCCAGAGGCCGGGAGTATCCCGTTTGCAGGGAGCCGACGTTCAGCTCGATCACGGAGCCTCCTGAAGTTTGTACCGGTGACGCCAGGACATGGCCACCCAGAAGCGCTGCCCCCACGGCCATTGCCAGAGGACTCCGGCCGTTTTTTCCTCCCCGAAGGGGCTTTTCCTGTCCGCGGCGGAGCTCACGGCTCGTCAAACCCATCCCTCTTCCGCGATGACCGACGTCTGCAACGTAGAGATGAGCATGAGCAGGACGATGGCTAGAACTCCCAGGCACTCCCAACTCCGCCACATGGGGCTCTCTCCTTTCCGGACCGGGCACTCAAGCTGCCGCGTATATTAGCCCCGATCGGAAATAAAGTCTCTATTCGACAGGCCGGCCGTAATGGAAGAATTTCGGATCGGGGCTGGCGCACTGCGTCCACTCACGGTGTCGCATGAGGGAGGAGCTCGGAATGTTGTCAACCCTGTCGCGTCGCGGACACGCTCAAGGGCTTTCCCTTTGGGGCGTGATCGCGCCGACCGCGCCGTGTCTGTACGGTCAGAAGGCAACGACCGGTGGATCTACCTCGTGAAGCGGAGACGCTCGCCGTTCGGGAGCTTGGCATGATCGGGCCGAGGGGCGCCTCTATCCCAACTACACGTCGACCCGGCGATCGGACGGCGCGGCCATCTTGTTCGTCGCCGACCGCGACGACCGTTATCGCCTCTACGAGCTGATTGGAAACGGAGAGGATCTCCTTTCGCGGCCGGTGAGAGGGTCACATACCGCTCGCGCCAATGACGGCCCGGCCCGGGGATCAGAACGGCTCGTCGCCGGTGACGGTCGTGCGGTACATGACGCGCCGGTACCTCTCTTCGTCGAAGGGCGTGGCGCAATGCATGGTCGAGCGGTTGTCCCACAGGATGGCGTCGCCCACCCTCCACTTGTGCCGGTAGACGAAGCGTGACTGGATGGCGAACTCCCGGAGCTCACGAATCAAGGCCCGACCTTCTTCTTCATGCATTCCCACGATCTCCCGGGCGACGTTGCCGCCGACCCAAAGGGCCTTTTGTCCCGTCTCGGGGTGCGTACGAACCAGCGGGTGGATCACGTCGGGGACTCTCGCCTTTTCCTCGTCGGTCATCGGAGCACGGTCGGGGTAGCTGATCGACCAGGCTTTGACGCGGCTGTGCAGGACCTTGAGCCCCTCGATCTTCCGCTTCGTCTCCTCGGGCAGTGCGTCGTAGGCGGCGAAGAGATTGGTGAACAGGGTGTCGCCCCCCTCGGCAGGAACCTCCCGGGCGTGGAGCACAGGGAGCCGGCGCTCGGCTTCTTGAGGTATTGGGAATCGCTGTGCCAGTGATGACCGCTCTTCGGTGCTCCGATGGGGCCGTGGCCGCCTACCTCGACTGCGGATTTTTCGAATCGGGCTTCGCCATCGTTCGGTGCCCGGTCTGCAAGGCCGAGTTCCACGTCGCTTTTTCGTGTCGTTGTCGGGGGCTTTGTCCCTCGTGCAGCGCCAAGCGCGCCGCCATCTTCTCCGAGCTCCTCCAACACCAGATCCTCGCGGACATGCCTCACGCGCAATGGGTTTTCTCGATCCCAAAATGTTGCGTCCCTACTTTCTCTACAAGCGAGAGCTTCTAGGGGATCTCGCAAGACTCGCCTACGAGACCGTGCGCGAGATGATGGCTGCCGCTATCGAGGAGCCCAACGCGCGGCCGGGAATGGTCGCCGTCATCCAGACGTTTGGGTCCTCGTTAAAATGGAATCCGCACATCCATGCCATCGTCACCCGCGGGGTTTTCCTCGCGAACGGGCAGTGGCATCCCATCCCCTATGTCGACCCCCACAAAGCCGAGCTGGTCTTTCGTCACAAGCTTCTGCGATTGCTCCGAGACCGGGACCTCATCTCCGAAGAGCGCATCAACTTACTTTTGTCTTGGAGACATTCGGGTTTCAACATTCATAATCACACGACGGTCTATCCCAACGACACCGAAGGACTCCATCGACTCGCTTGCTACTTGCACCGAGCGCCCGTGAACTTGTCCCGCCTTCGCTATCATTCCGAATCCGGCCTCCTCATTTATGAGCCCAAAGCCGGACAGGATGTCACAGACAGCGAGTCCATCGACCCGCTAGAGTTTCTCGCCCGCGTGCTCATCCACATCCCCGAGCCCAACAAGCATCTCGTGCATTTCTATGGGACCTATGCCAACCGCTCTCGCTCCTCCATGCCGCATGGTCGTGACGCCGAGCAAAACAAGGGAGAAGGCGATGGGGAGCCTGCTCCTGCGAAACGCGCGGTGCGCAAGCGATGGGCGGAGCTCATCTACAAAATCTATAACGTCGACCCTTTGACCTGCCGATGCGGCGCCCAGATGAAAATCGTCGCTTTCGTCACTGAGCCCGCCTCCATCCGTCGGATTCTGGCGCACCGGAACAAAAACCCCTCGCGACAAAGACCTCCTCCCAACCCGACGCTCAACCTCCATTGACGCCTACCCGTTAACAACACGCTCTTGCTGTGTCTTGAACCTCGTCAACAGGCTTCGATGCCCACCTACAGGCACCGCGTCGAACCTTTTGTCTCTCGCGATGCGTCCGGATGAATTCTAAACGCCTACCTCGAGACGAAAACCTTGCTCAATCTGGCTCCGACGGTTGTCCTTCGGGATAGAAATGGCTACCTGTTCCTCCTCCGCCCTCTACACTAATTTCAAGGGGCGAAGTGTCTCAGCGATGTTGGCACAGAGGGGCGGAAGCACCGGGCATTGGCGAAACCTAGCGGCGGGCGCGCTTAGCCCAGTAGGCCCATCTCATAGCCTCGCACTCCTCCAACAGGACACCACGGACGACTTCTATACTACTCCTGTTCACCAGGGCAAAGGCCTTCTCCAGGCTGTAGTCACCCATTCTACCGACACTCTTGTGGTAGTTGCCTCCAAGTACAACTCTGCTGATTCCGGCATAGACTATGGCCCCGGCGCAGAGAATGCAGGGCTCTCCGGTGCTGTAAAGTGTAGCGCCTGTCATTTCAGGGCGTCCCAAAACCTGGCCCGCCTTCCTTATAGCTATGACTTCGCCATGGGCGGTGGCATCCAGGTCCGGTTCCACAGTATTGTGTGCCTTCGCTATGACCTGACCGTCCAAAACAACTAAAGAGCCTATTGCCGGTCCGCCCTCAGCCTCGCCGATGTGGGCCTCTTCAATAGCCATCCACATGAACTTCTCATGCTCTGATGCCGGCATACGTTTACCTTTGTCTGCATTGAACGCTTCGAGTGTCTCTTGTGCAGTGCCAATCAATGGGTTGGCGGCTGCCGGAACCTCTTCTTCAGGTGTGGCCGTCACAGCTTCCTTATTAGCTTGCCCGCAGCTTAGGACAGCCACACTAGAGAAAATGGCCAGACCGATAAGTGTTTTGCTTCTTGTCTCAAATGTGCTTTCCATTTCGTCAGACACCAAGCTACCTCCTATGAATGTCCGATGACGATACTCCAGTAAAAGGATAGGAAAAATCATAACCCATCCCACTGGGCCGACTCCCATTTTCCCAATTTGGTGGTGCCGTCACACCTTGTTCCGTGTAAAGGACGATAGCAGACGCTTATGGAGCCAGTCAACGGAGTGACAGCCGGTTCGGGTCGAGGGTGATTCCTAGAGGAGGGGAAACACCGTTTCCTACTCAGAAAAGAACCGGGGCCGTCCACGAGCCAGTTAGCAACAATGCTCCGAGACGAGCACACCATCCCCTGCGGGGGGGCGTCCGTGTGCTGGCAATGAGAACCAACGGGCGAGGGACCAGCACGCGGTTGCACGCCGCGACCCCATCGGCGCGAAAGTGACCCTCGCGCGTTTCGCTTCCGCCCTTGAGGGCGAACACCGACGTGCCTGTGCCGCCGTCACTTTAGCAGCGACGCGATCTTCGTCGCCGCGTCCCGTCCCATCGAAGGCAGCGCGTGTACGTAGATGTCGTTCGTGATGTCGGTCTTTGCGTGCCCGAGCCGCTGCGCAACGACCTTCACAGGAACGCCCGCCTTCAGTGACAAGGTCGCGCTCGTGTGACCGACTGGCGCGCCTCTGTCTGCTAAATCCTTTTTGCAGAACCGTTACTCAAATTTCGAGGCCATTCGTATGCAGTTCTGATATTCTTGCCGTCCGTGAAGCCTTTGCAGGTCTGCGTAAGCTCGATGCGGCCATGACCGATCGCTGGATAGCTTCGTGGGCCCACGCGACATCGCCGTGGAAGGCGGCGAGGCGGTGATCCTCTACGAGTTGTCCGGGGACGCCGCATGAACGACACGTTCTTAGAGAGACTGCGCGACGATCCGATCGTGCGCATCCTCGCGGACGCGAATCCCTCGTTCATGTCCTACGTTGACGCCGACTACCGCTACCAGTTCTACAATCGGGCTTACGAGGAGTTCTTCGGCAAGCGCCGTGAGGACGTGATCGGCCGCACCGTCTCGGAGCTGTGGGGACGACAGGTGGCGGAGGAGCTGCTCGGATGGCTGAGCTGGGTACCGTCAAGTTGGCGAATCGCACCCCAACATCGTGGGGCTCCACGACGCGTCGTCAGCAATATCTTGCGGTCAAATCGGTCTTGAAGCCCTCAACTTGACAGTGCCGTGCGAAGTGTTGACGGGCGCCGACGAGAGCCCGGATTGGCGTGGCACGCGATTCGCGCGCCTGATCACGATTCGTGAATTCTTTGTCGGCGATCGACTGTAAAGTGCTGCAATCAAGCGCTTTCAGAGGGTGCTTCCGTCAAGAAGTGTTGGTGCAATGATGTTAAGGCTTTACGGTGTACTGGCTTACAGTCAAATTACGCCCCGTCGACTTCAGTTCGCGTTAAACTCGGCGTAAGCACCTTCTTTGCAAGAGAATGCGTACACATCACCAACAGTAGTCGGCGGAAGCACCCTGCTTTCAGTGCCCTACGCTCTCGCGTAGAGCTCACCTTTCCTTTGTGGGAGATTTTTTTCCAAATCTGTCGGCAAAATAATCGTGACGGTACTGCCGCGGCCGACTTCGGATTCCGCCGTCAGTTCTCCACGATGGCTCTGAACTATGTTGTAGGCATTGACCAGATCCATGCCCATCCCGACTCTGGCGCCCCTGGTTGTGAAGTTGAAATCAAAAAGACTCCCGAGTTGTTCCACCGGGATACCCTTGCCTGAGTCTGAGAACTCGACACGCACCTTGTTTTTGTCGACGGAAGTTCTGAGGGTAATCGTGCCCTCACCTTCGATGGCTTCTACAGCATTGCTCAACAATGTCATGAAGACTTGATTGAGCTCGCTCGCGTAGCAGTAAATCTCGGGGATTTCACCGTATTCTTTTGCCACCTCTATTCCATCTCTGATTTCATGCCGAATAAGAGTGTAGGCACTGTCTAGACCCTCGTGAATGTCAGCCTTTGCAAACTCTGCCTCGTCCAACCTGGCAAAAGTTTTCAAGCTGTTCACTATATTGGCAATCCGATCGCTAGCAGATGAAGAGACACGATTATTCTTTTTAAGGATATCGAAGAACCTCTGGTGCTCATCACTACTCTTTCCCCAACTCTCTTCCAATTTGGCAACACACCGAGTGGCGATGTCCGTGTTGCTCTTGATGGCGCCGATGGGTGTATTTATCTCATGCGCGATGCCCGCGGTGAGCCTTCCAAGAGCGGCCAACTTTTCGGATTGCACTAATTGATCCTGGGTCTCCCGAATCTCTCGTGTTTTTTCTTCAACCTGATTTTCAAGTTGTTCCTTTTGAACCTCGATATTTCTTATCCTTCGTCTGTACCAGCCGAACGCCAGAACCAGGATAGTTGCGGCGGCGACGGTCCTGAACCACCAGGTTTACCAGAACGGCGGCGTAATGGTGATGTCTATGACGGCCCCTTCTTCGTTCCAAACCCCATCTCGGTTAGAACCCTTGACTCGGAAGATGTACTTTCCCGGGTCGAGGTTGGTATAGGTCGCAAAACGTCTCGTGCCCGAGTCGACCCAATCTTCATCAAATCCTTCCATCTTGTACGCATACCGATTCTTCTCTGGGCGGGAGTAATGTAAGGCCGCAAATTCGAACGAAAAGACACTTTCTTTGTAAGAAAGCACAACGGTGTGATTTGTCAGGATCATGACCCCACTTGAGGGCGTGTTTTTCAGAAACATTCCCCACCCCATTTTCAGAGACATGACCCCGGCAAAGGGGTGAGTTTTTCAGAAACATGACCCCACTTTTCGGAGTCATGACCCCACCCCTTTGAGGCCGAGCTCGGCTGTGCGAGCCTTCTTGGAAACAAGGAGGTCGTATTGGCATACAGGGAGCACGGTATGTGGGAAGTTCTGGATGTTCTGAAACGGCACCATCGAGGGGAGAGCCAGCGAAGGATAGCTGTAGCCACCGGTCGGGGCCGGAAGACGATTCGCGCGTATATACGAGAGGCGAAGAAACTAGGCTGGTCGAAGGAGGTTCCACCGGATGACGAGTTCGCGTCGCGGGTGGCGCAGCGACGCCAGCCGGGCCCGAGTTCGAGCGAGGCTTCTGCATCGGAAAAGGCGCTACGCGCCCATCATGATCGCATCCAGCAATGGGTGGAAGGCCCCGAGGGAGAGAGGGGCCTGAAGCTCACCAAGGTCCATGAGCTATTGACCCGCGAGGGAGTCGACGTTTCTTACAGCTCGGTGTATCGCTACGCGGTGGAGCAGTTCGGTTTGGCACGGTCCAGGCTGACACTGCGCCGAGCCGAGGTTTCACCGGGTGAGCTCGCCGAAGTGGATTTTGGTCAACTCGGCAAGATCTACGACCCGGAGTCGGATCGGAAGCGACTCGTCTGGGCGTTGCTCGTCACTCTCGGCTTCAGCCGCCACCAGTACGTTCACGTCAACTTCCTCTACACTAATTTTCAAAGGCCCAAGTGTCTCAAGGATGTTGGTACACAGGAGCGACGACAGAGATCTGTTACAGATCCGAGGAAGTTGTGGTATTGATTCTCGGGTAGGCCTTTGACCCCGGGGGCATGTTTATGAAAAAGGTGGGGTCATGATTCCGAAAAATGACACAACGGCAGTGGTCTCTGTGATGTGTTGCTGCAGCATGTAGGCATGCCTACTCCCGATGTTGGGATGCCATAAACCTTCGCGATTGGCGATTCGTACCGGTTCGTTAAAGATTTGAAAGTCGGTGATGGCAATCGGCGGTGCGCGGGGATCGTCTCTTAGGCGGTCGGAATAGAAGGCATTGAAGCCGTTGATGCCCCCGAAAAACATTCTTCCGCTGTCACCTCTATGATGGGCGCCCCCGTTGAACTCATTGCTCTGGAGACCATCTTGAACATCGTAGTTCCTGAATGTGGCGGTTCGGGGATCGAACTTTGAGATTCCTCGGTAGGTGCTCAGCCAGAGATGGCCGTCATCGTCTTCCAGTATGCCGAGAATGACGTCATTCGGTAATCCATCCTTCTCGCCGTAGTGGACGAAAGTCGCTTTTCCCGGGCGGCCGGCAGCGAGGCCCTCGTCCCGAGGGCTTGTCGAAGGAACAAGCTTATTGAGTCCGCCTTGAGTTCCGATCCAGAGCGCACCGGGCTCACCGAGGGACTCGTGGATTGCATTGATTTCGTTGTGACTCAAACTATTGGGGTCGGAAGCGTCGTGCAGGTAGCGGGTGAAGAGGCTCTTCTGTCGATCGAATCTATTGAGTCCGCCCCCTCTAGTGCCTAACCAGAGTACGTCCGATCGGTCTTCATAGATCACATTGATTTCATCATGGCTCAAGCTCGCGGGGTCCTTCGGGTCGTGCTTGTAGTGGCTGAATACGCCTGTCGATCGATCGAATCTATTGAGTCCGCCATAGGTTCCAATCCAGAGCACCCTTCCAGCTTCATCCGGGTCTTCAAGGATAGACATGACTCGATCGTTGCTCAAGCTACCAGGGTCATCGGGCTCGTGTCTGTAGTGAGTGAATGAAGGGGGTATCTGACTGGGGTGCCCCTCTGCGCTGGGTGCAGGTGGAGTAAACCGATTGAGCCCACCGTCAATGGTCCCCCCTCTGTGCCAACATCGCTGAGACACTTCGCCCCTTGAAATTAGTGTAGAGGGCGGAGGAGGATCAATGCATGAGTATGTTGATTGAGAGAGAGACCTCGGCGGGATCGGAGGGAGCCCGTAGGGCGACTGGAGATCCCGCCGGCCGCGATGCGGCGGGGGTCCCGGATCCCGAAGTGAGCGAGCAAGCGAAGCGTCGACGCTTTACCGCGGAGTACAAGCTGCGGATAGTGCGTGAGGCCGATGCCTGCAAGGGTGACGGTGACGTTGCTGCTCTTCTGCGTCGAGAGGGCCTGTACTCGTCGCATTTATCGAGTTGGCGCCGCCAACGTGACGAGGTCGCCAAAGCGGGGTTGGCGTCGAGAAAGCGAGGCCGGAAGGCAAAGGCCGAGGATCCACGGGTCAAGGAGCTCGAGCGCGAGAACGCCCGGCTCCAACGTCGCCTGGCTCGGGTGGAGACGATGTTGGAGACCCAAAAAAAAACCTCCGAATTACTGGGGATCCCCCTGAATCCACTCGACAGCTACGAGAACGACTGATGGTGGCGGCCGAGGAGCTGGCGGGGCAGATTGGGCAGACGACGGAAGCCTGCGAGGCTCTGGGTGTGGCTCGTTCCACGCTGTATCGCAGGCGCCAGGTGACGCCCGAACCGAAGCGGCGTCCTCGGCCGCACCGAGCCCTCGACGAGACTGAGCGCGAGGAAGTCCTCGGGGCCTCGCACTGTGAGCGGTTCGTCGACAAGGCGCCCGCCCAGGTGTGGGCCACGCTTCTGGACGAGGGAACCTACCTCTGCTCGATTCGCACGATGTATCGGATTTTGGAGGAGCACGGCGAGGTCCGAGAGCGCCGGAACCAACGGCGCCATCCGAACTACACGAAGCCGGAGCTGCTGGCCGAAGCGCCCAACCAGGTTTGGTCGTGGGATATTACGAAGCTTCGTGGCCCCGTCAAGTGGACCTACTACTACCTCTACGTCATCCTCGACATCTTCTCCCGCTACGTGGTTGGCTGGATGCTGGCTCACCGAGAAAGTGCGGCGCTCGCGCAACGCCTCATCGCCGAGAGCTGTCGCAAGCAGGACATTGAACCCGACCAGCTCACCCTTCACGCGGACCGTGGCAGCTCGATGAGAAGCAAGCCCGTGGCTCTGCTCCTGGCTGACCTCGGAGTTACCAAGACCCACTCCAGACCTTATGTCTCGAACGACAATCCCTACTCCGAGTCCCAGTTCAAGACGATGAAGTACTGTCCTCAGTTTCCGAGCCGTTTTGGTTCCGCCGAAGACGGCCGGCTGTTCTGCGGCGGTTTCTTCGACTACTACAACTACGAGCACCGGCACTCAGGAATCGGCTTCATGACGCCGGCCGACGTTCACTATGGTCGCGCCGAACAGCTCACCACCGCTCGGCGCCAGATCCTTCTCGAAGCTCATCGGACTCATCCCGAACGCTTCGTTCGCGGAACGCCACAACCTCCCGTTTTGCCTCCTCAGGCTTGGATCAACCCGCCGACGGAGAAAACGACGCTCCTGAATGCCGCACAAGCCACTCTCGCGGCGGCGTCCATACCTAGGGTACCCCCTTTTTCTGCTCCACGAAACGAGATCTCGATCGATGCAGATGTGGACCGCACCGGCGCCACGAGCCTCCCGACGCTAATCGAGGCTCACTAAATGCAGCTCGCGAGTGTCTCAAAGTTGTTGACACGTACCGCCCGAGCCATATCACGCCGGATCGGTCTTGGTAGATGGAATAGACAACGTCGTCACTCAAACTGTGGGGGTCGTTCGGGTCACGTCTGTAGTGGATAAAGGCCGGGTCGGAACCCTCGCCATCCCCGCGGACCAGTTTGTTGAGCCCGTCACCATAAGTGCCAACCCAGATGTCCCCCCGGCGGTCTTCGTAAATGGAGCTGACAGAACTCGTGCTCAAGCTATTGGGGTTATTGGGTTCGCTCTCACAGTGGGTGAATTTCCTCTTCTTTCTGTCGAATTGGTTGAGGCCTCCTTCGCTCGTACCAACCCATAGAACGTCCGATCGATCTTCATAGATTGACCGGATCAAATCGTGGCTCAAGCTGGAAGGATCGACGGGGTCATGCCGGTAACGGGCAAAGGTCAGGGGAGAACGGTCGTCGTCACTCCCCGACGCCCTTGGGGCAGGCGGGACAATTTCGTTGAGTCCACCACCATAAGTGCCGATCCATAAGATGCCCGATTCATCTTCATGGATTGCATTGACATTGTCGTGACTCAAACTAATAGGGTTATCGGGCTCGTGCCTATAGTGTGCAAAAGTCGGAGGGGAGCCCTCCTTGTCGCTATCCGATGGGCTTTGGGCAGGCAGGATGAGCTTGTCCAGTCCTCCTGTCCCTGCCAGAAATGTCATCCGCCTAGTGATCCTTGAGTCGTGCGGGGTTGGCGGATAGTCTCACGGGATGAGCTGGCTCCGGCTACTCGTTCTTTTCGGCCAAAGCTTCCTGGATTTGTTCCGCTCACGGGCCTCGCTCGAGGCCGAACGTCTTGTGCTACGCCAGCAGCTCGCCGTCCTCAAGGAGCGACAGTCGAAGCGTATTCGGCTCCAACCGGTGGACCGGACGTTCTGGGCCCTCATGTCAAAGCTCTGGTCCCGGTGGCGAGACGCATTGGTGATTGCCGAGCCCGATACTGTGTTGCGTTGACGCCGCGAAGGATTCAGATTGATTTGGCGACGGAGACGGCGGCGGGTCGGCCGTCCGCCACTCGCAAAGGCTCATCAGGAGTTCATTCGTTGGATCAGTTTCAACAGTGTTCTTTGGGGAGCGCCAAGGGTCCACGGCGAAATTCGAAAGCTCGGGCTCAACGTCTCACAAACGACGGTCGCCAAGTACATGGGGCCGAGGACGACGCGCCCATCGCAGAGCTGGCGAGTTTTCCTACGAAATCACGCTCGGGAACTGATCCGCAGCGGTGAGTTCCGAGATCAACGCGACGATTTGGAAGGGCGTTGCTCGGGGCCTGGTTCAACAGTCGACGAAATTCTGAGTGCGGATCTGTTGGACTCGTCGTGTGCGAAATCGAGCAGTAGACAACCCGGAGAATCTATCGAGCGTGTCGCCGGGTTTACCGAGAGAGTTTTCTACCGACCAAACGAGAGAGTGCCCGTGCTTGCGTCCTATTTCGAGTTGATGGGCCGGATGCTGCCGGAGTTCTTGACGGTTTTGAGCCGTGTGGTCGAGGAACCGGGTTCTCTTTGAAATGACACCGAAGCTCGGGAATCGGTGACCCTGGCTTCTTGCCGTAACGCCCTTTTCTTTCGCGACGGCTGACGCCGGCTAGGATTGCGCACAATACGCGGGCGTAGGTTTTCGCACGGTTGTTGCGTCTAGCCTTATTGTTACGCAGCCGGAAGCAGGCCCTCGAGTTTCGAGGCTAGGGTGTCCTTTGGTGCGGCTCCCACCACCTGGTGCACGATCTTCCCATCTTGGAAGAAAAGAATGGATGGGATGGAGCGGATTCCGAACTGGGAAGCAAGTCTGGGCTCATCGTCCACATTCAACTTGGCTACGGTGGCCTTACCTTCGAAGTCGGCCGCCAGCTGTTCGATCACCGGCGCAATCATCTGGCAGGGCCCACACCATGATGCCCAGAAGTCCACCAGCACCGGCTTCGAGGACTCCAGCACTTCCTTCCGGAAGTTCTGTTCGGTCAAGGTTACGTAGTTGGTCTCGCTTGGCATGTCCATGATCTCCTTTCTCTGATCTAAGTCGCCTGTCCGCAAGCGGACAGGAGTGTCGACCAGCATGTTCATCAATAGTTGGTTGAGCTCTAGTCCCTCAAGGACGTTTGCCTCCTTGCTCTTCGCCTCGTCCAGACGGGTGAGGTTGCGGAGGCTCCTGAATACGTCGACGATGCGATGGGAGGCAATCTCGTTGAGCTTGCTAATTCCTTCGAGCACTTGGAGCGTTCGGCGCAGTTCATCGCTGTCCCGGAACTCGGCGGGAGCTGTCTCCAACAGCTCTAGAAGCTTTTCCATGGCTCGGACCATCAGCTGGCTGTTCGAGTCGATCACGCCAACCGGACTGTTGATCTCATGTGCAACTCCAGCCATAAGAGCCCCCGGGCTTGCCATCTTTTCCGATCGGACCATGGCAGCTTGTGTCTCCCGGAGCTCGCGGTTCGTCGACTCCACCTCGGCCGCGTAGCGACGGAGCCTTTCCTCTGCGCGCCGCTGATCCGTCACGTCTTCAACGAGAACCATACACTCTGAACGGTCCGGGTCGGCGCTGAAGGTGACCGCCACGGAGCGATCCTCATACTCGTGCAGGGATGCCAGGGGCCCGGTCTTTTTCTCCAGGATGGTCCGGATCTGCTGGCGGTAATTGGGGGGGAGGATTCGGGTGGCGTCGTCCTGAGAAAGACCCAGACTCAGCAAGAAGCTCTCGGCAGCGGAATTCAGGAAAAGCACCCGGCCTTCAGCATCGCACTTCAGTACCGGCATTGGATTGATCTTGGGAAGATGCGCCAACGCCTGGGTGTGCTTCTGCCGGCCGGCTGTTTCGGTCACCACTGCAACTTCGGGTTTGGTAAGTTCGCGCCTTGCCATTACTCTTCCCTTCTCTGGATAGTCAGTGTAAGAAGGCGAGGATTTCTTACACTCTGAATTGGCGAGGAGGCGAGCCGTGGCTACGGCAGAGGGTTCCGACAGCATTACGGTGCAGATAGAGGATACCGAGTTCGCCGCGCGAATTCGGGCGGGCGACCGTGACGCCCTCCAAGCCGTAGTGCATGCCTACATGAGCCAGGTCCTGCGTGCCGCGCGGGGGGCGGGCTTGAGTCCCCAGCGCGCCGAGGACGTGACCCAGGGCACGTTTGCGACTTTCATCGAGGTGGTCCCCCGCTTCGAGGGAAGGTCCCACGTGCGCACTTTCTTGTTCGGCATCCTGTACAAGAAGATCGCCGAGGCCCGCCGCGAACTTCAACGGGATCAAAAGTTTGACGCCATCGATGACGTCGTTGAAAACCGATTCAAGACCGACGGGAGCTGGCAGCGCCCGCCGAGACCCATCGACCTCCAGCTCCACGATGCAGAATTCGAGACGCGATCGGCGATTGCCTCGAGCACGTATCCACTCAGAAGAGAATGGCCTTTGTGCTTCGCGAAGTCGAAGGCCTCGCAACAGAAGAAATTTGTAAGATTCTGGAAGTGACACGCACTAACCTGGGAGTTCTGCTATATCGTGTTCGGAACCGCCTCCGGGAATGCCTGGAGGCAAAGAGTATGAGAGGGTAACGTGATGCTGAATTGCCGGGAGCTCACGCGCATAATTGCCAGCGACGAGCTAGCCGAGTCCAGGCGGTCGCTGAGGTTGGGAGGATGGCTTCATCTGCTGATGTGCCGCGACTGCCGCCGCTACGCGACACAAATCCGTACCCTTGCCGCAGGAGCTCGGAGGTCTTGGGGACCGGAAACCGAAGACTCAGCAGGGCTCGATCAGCTCGAGCGCAGAATCCTGGAGCGCTGTCTCGGTGAGTCAGAGGGCGCCAACCCGTCGGCCGGTGGACCGGGAGTGTATCCATGGAAAGGCCCATAGACCTGCAAAGACTAGCCATCATCGGCGCTGGCCCGATCGGAATCGAGGCCGCGCTCGCCGGGCGCGAGCTCGGATACGACGTTCGCGTCTACGAGCGTGGAACCGTCGGCGGGAACCTGCGGCGCTGGGGACACGTGCGGCTCTTCTCCTCCTTCGAGCTCAATCACTCGGGACGGGGTGCGCGTCTTCTCCAAGCCGAAGGTTTCAAGCTTCCCGAGGCCGGGGAGTATCTCACCGGGGAGGAGCACCTCGAGCGCTATCTCGAGCCTCTGTCGCGCACAGCCCCTCTGTCGGGATGCATCCACGAGAACACGCGCGTGGTCTCGGTCGGCCGCGACGGCATCGGGAAGAGGGACCTCATCGGCGGTCCGCGGGAGCGGTATCCGTTCCGGCTTCTCGTTGAAAGCGAGGCCGGCGACGAGGAGCTCGTGGAGGCAGACGTCCTTTTCGACTGTTCGGGAACATACGGAAACCACAATTGGATGGGAAACGGGAACGTACCGGCTCTCGGAGAGCGCGCGCTCGAGGAGCACATTGCCTACGAACTCGAAGACGTCACCGGGACGGATCGCGCGAGATACGAGGCAAAGCGTGTTCTTCTCGTCGGCGACGGTCACTCGGCGAGCACGGCGCTCGACGGTTTGAGGGCCCTTCCCGAAACGACGGTCCACTGGGTCGTGCGAAGACAGAAGCCGCCCGCCGTCATCGCCGACGATCCGCTTCCCGAGCGCAAGAGGCTCTCCGAACTCGCAGGTGAGCTCGCGGCGGGAGACGACGCCCGGATCCACTTCTATCCAAAGCACACCGTCGAGTTGGTACGGCGTGAGAGCTCCGCGTTCGAAGTCGAGTTCCGCTCGTCGCGGGCAACCAAGCTCGTGACCGTGGACCGGATCCTTGCCCACGTCGGGTACCATCCGGACCGAAGCCTCTATCGAGAGCTCCAAGTCCACGAGTGCTACGCCTCGCTGGCTCCGATGAAGCTTGCCGCAGCTCTTCTCGGCGAAAGCCCGGTCGACTGCCTGGCGCAGACGTCCAAAGGTGCCGAGGTTCTCAGAAATCCGGAACCGAATTTCTTCATTCTCGGGGCCAAGAGCTACGGCAAAGGCTCGAACTTCCTGATCCACATCGGGCTCCAGCAGATCGAGGAAGTGTTCGGACTGCTGGCCGCCAAGAGGCGGAAGGAGCGAGCCTCGTGAGCGCGAGCGCCCGGGTCGAGCTTCGCGCCCTCGACGATCTCTGGTTCCAGATCTCGGGAACGCTGTGCAATCTGACGTGCCACCACTGCTTCATCTCGTGTGGTCCGACGAACCACACGTTCGAGCTCCTCTCCCGTGAGGCCGTGCTCCTCGCTCTCGAAGAGTCTCGGGAGCTCGGCGTCAAGGAGTATTACTTCACTGGGGGAGAGCCTTTCATACACCCGGACATGGTCGAGATTCTCGAGCGCACCCTGGAGCTCGGTCCGGCGACCGTGCTCACGAACGGGACGTTGTTGAAACCGGAGGCCGCCGCCCGGCTGGAGCGGGCCGAGGCGCGATCGCCCTACAGCCTGGAGTTTCGGGTGAGCATCGACGGCTACTCGAGCGAGACGAACGATCCCATTCGCGGGGACGGGACGTTCGTGCGCGCGATGGCCGGTGTGCGGCTTCTTCTGCAGCACGGCTTCCTCCCGATCATCACCGTGGCGCAAACCTGGGACGACGATCGCAACGACGAAGTCTTCGCGCGTTTCGTGAGCGTGCTGCAAGAGGCAGGATACGAGCGGCCCCGAGTGAAGATCATTCCGACCTTGCGGATCGGCGCCGAGGTCGAACGCAATCGCGGCTATCACCCGTCGGAGAAGGTGACCGTGGAGATGCTCGAGGACTTCGACGTCTCTCAGCTCATCTGCACCCACTCGCGGATCGTGACCGACAAGGGCGTCTACGTCTGCCCCATCCTCATCGACTCGCCGGAAGCCCGCATGGGAAAGACCCTGTCCGAGTCGCTCGGCTCCTATCCCCTCGCGCATGGAGCCTGCTACACCTGCTATGTAGGCGGCGCCATTTGCAGCAATGCGAGCGCGGGAGGCGGCGATGCGGCCTGAGCGCTTCGAGAGAATCGCCACTCTCGGCGGCGTCTACAGCAACCATATCGCCCTCGCGGCCGCCATTGCCGACGCCCGCCGGCGCGACGTCGACGCCATCTTCTGTCTCGGGGATCTCGGCGCCTTCGGGCCGCACCCCGACAAGACGTTTCCTTTGTTGCTCGAAGCGGGCGTACGGGTGATGCAGGGGAACTACGACAACTCCATCGGGCGCGGGCTCAACGACTGCCAGTGCGGGTACACCGACCCCCGCGACAACTTCTTCGCGAAGATCTCGTACGACTACACCTTCGACCGGACCTCGGACCGATGGAAGTCGTGGATGCGATCGCTCCCGGAGTCGATCCGCATCGAGCTCGGCGGCTACCGGGTGCTCATGAGCCACGGCTCGCCTCGAAAGATGAACGAGTTCCTCTGGGAGTCCACGACCCCGACGCATTTTCTCGAGAAGATGGTGGACTCGCATCAGGCCGACATCGTGCTGGCCACGCATACCGGTCTTCACTGGAAGCGCGAGCTTCCCGGCGACCGGCACTTCGTGAACGTCGGGGTGGTGGGGCGGCCCGCCAACGATGGACGGACCAACGTCTGGTACACGATTCTCGACGCCCGCAACGGCTTCGACGCCGAGTTCGTCCCCGTGGACTACGACTACGAGAGCCTGGCGCTCGAGATGAAGCAGGAGGGTCTCCCGGTGGAGTTCATCGACACAATCCGGCATGGATGGTGGACCACCTGCCTCGAGATTCTCCCGGCGAAAGAGCGAAAGAAAGGAAGCTTCTGATGGCGACAACCGAGATGAACCCCGAACGAGCCGTGAAGTCGCGCTACTCGCAGGCGGCAACGGCGCGAGAGCGAGAGCTCTGCTGTCCCGTGGACTACGACCCGCGACACCTGTCGGTGATTCCTGAAGAGATCCTCGAGCGGGACTACGGTTGCGGGGACCCTTCGAAGCACCTGCGTCCCGGAGAAACGGTTCTCGACCTTGGAAGCGGTGGCGGCAAGATTTGTGCCTCTCCTGCCATTTCAGTGGATCCTCTCGAGGGTGAGACCGCCACAGTTTAGGTAGACGAGACTGATGAGAGCTTCGGCAGAGTGGAGTCCAAAGCTGCGGTGGCTCAGCAGCCGGATTTTGTTGTTCATTCCTTCGAGTCGGCCGTTGCTGAGTCTCCACGTGACCCACGCGATGACGCCATCGAAGTGGCTGCGGATCATCTTCGCCGCGCGTTTGACGGGCTCTATCCTCGAGCTCATAGCGCGCCGCAGCCATCCTCGGAGAAACTTCTTGGCCCATGTCTCGGTTTTGTAGGTGTAGAGGTCCATGAAGTCGTCGCGCAGAAGCATGGCGCGGTAGAGGCGACGATTAGCTCGCACCTGCTCGCGGAGCACCCGTTTGTCTTTCGCGCTGCGGTTGTGTTTGGCCTTGAGAAGGGGAAACTTGGTGTTCTTGAGGTTGCGCCGGGCAGTCCCTTTGAGCTCGCGCACCAGCTCGCGCTGGGTCTTATCCACGGCCTCGTTCAGATGCTTGACGATGTGGAAGCGGTCAAAGATCACCCGTGCCTGAGGAGCCTTTTTGCCGACGACAGTTATGTACGGCTCCCACATGTCCATGCTGACCGCTTCGAGCTCCGCGGCTCTTTGTGGTCCGAGCTTGCGGAAAAACCGCAGCAGCGTCTTGGCCTTGCGCTCCTTTCCCGCCCAGACGACCCGGCCGCTGAGATGGTCTATTACCACTGTTAAGTACTTGTGGCGTTTGCGGTAGCTGATCTCGTCCATCCCAATCACCCGCAATCCATCGAGCTCGCGCCGCTCATCCCGCTGCTCGGCAACCACTCGCTGGATGATCCGTCGCACCGAACGCCACGTCACTCGGAAATAGTTCGCTACGGCGCTGACGTCCGTCCTCTGTGCCAGCCACGCTACCTCTTGTTCGAAGCTTTTGGTAAAGCGGCTTCCCTTGTCGGCCCAAGGCACCTTTTCTCTGACCACTCCACACCGCCGACATACCACTCGTCGGATCGAGTAGCGAAGATAGGTCTGCTCAAGCTTTGTTTGTCGGGAAAGATCCTTAGACCTCCCCTCATCTCTGAACCCCGTTCTCGCATCTTGAAGTCATCGTTCAGTGTTGCTCGGTCGTACGTGCTGTCCGCAACCGCGCAGCCAGGAACGCCCTTCTCATGTCAACAACTGCTCGGCCTCGGAAGGTCCCCAGCTTCCCGGCTCGTAGATAGCCATCGGTGGGGCCTTTTCCGTTTCCCAACCGCGGATGATGGGATCCATGATCCTCCAGGAGAGCTCGATTCCGTCGCTGCGGGCGAAAAGCGATGCATCGCCCTGAAGAGCGTCTAATAGCAAGCGCTCGTAGGCCTCCGGAATGGCGATCCCTTCGAAATCGTCCGCGTAGTGAAACTCCATATCGACGGAGCGCAATTCCGCGACTGTATCCGGGACTTTGGCCTCGAAACGGAGGTGCATGCCCTCGTCGGGCTGGACGCAGATGGCCAGAAAGTTGTTTCGGATAGATGCGCCCGGCGGAAGGGGAAACATCACGTGTGGTGGACAGCGGAACTGGATGAGGATCTCCGAGACCTTCGTGGCCAGAGCTTTACCGGACCGGAGATAGAACGGAACCCCCTGCCACCGCCAGTTGTCGATTTGTAGTTTCAGCGCCCCATAGGTCGGGGTTTGTGAGTGCGAATCCACCCCATCGGCATCCGTATAGCCTCGGTATTGACCGCGAACAGTCTCCTCAGCCAACCTATCGGGCTCGAGGGCGCGGACAGCGGCCAAAACTTTCGTTTTCTCGTTTCGGACGGCGTCCGCGTCGAAAGATGCGGGCGGCTCCATGGCGATGAGCGTAAAGAGCTGCAAAATGTGATTCTGAAACATGTCGCGAAGGACACCGTTAGAGTCATAGAAGCCGGCCCGATGGCCGACGTCGACGGATTCGGCCACCGTGATCTGGACGTGGTCGACGTAATTGCGGTTCCACAGTGGCTCGAAAACGGTATTTCCGAAACGGAAGAACAGGATGTTCTGAGACGTTTCCTTGCCGAGATAGTGGTCGATCCGGTAGATCTGACTCTCATTGAGTACGGCGCGCACGGCTCGATTCAAGGATTGAGCCGAGGCGAGATCCCTGCCAAAAAGTTTCTCGATGATCACCCGTCGCCAATCCCCGGCCTCGCCATTCCGCAGGCGCCCAGTCGATCTACGGTAGGCTGGTAGAATCGTGGCGCGATGGAAAAATAATAAAGGCGATCGGCGTTCCCGCCCTCGAGTGACTCCAAACGCGTCGTGAGCTTTTCGAAGTCGCTTCGATCGGTTAGATTCCCCCTGACGTAATGTAGACGCTTGGCAAAGTCGCGCCAGGTTGCTCGATCGTAAACGTCGCCCGCGAACTCCTTGACGCCTCCTTCCATCAAGTTGCGAAACGTGTCGGCGTCGTATTCGCGACGGGCGAAGCCGACGATGCGCGCGTTTTCCGGCAGCCGTTGTTTTCGATACGAGTTGTACAAGGCCGGGAGGAGCTTGCGTCGCGTCAGATCGCCGGAAGCTCCAAAGATAACGATGCTCGTGGTTTTTCCTTCCATGACAATGCACCTCGGCCGGGAAAAGCTCAGTCGCCCGTCTTCACCGCATGCCCACCGAACTGATTTCGCATCGCCGCCAAGATCTTCGCAGCGTAGCTCTCCGGCTGCCGACTGACGAAGCGCATGAGAAGCGAGGCGGTGATGACCGGTGCCGGCACGTCGAGATCGATGGCTTCGGCCACGGTCCAGCGCCCCTCACCGCTGTCCGCGACCCAACCTTTGATACCGCTGAGGCTGGCGTCCTCTTTGAGAGCGTCGGCGGTCAGGTCCAAGAGCCAGGATCGTACGACGCTGCCGTATCGCCAGAGCTCGGCGATCTGGTGTAAGTCCAAACCTAATTCCGTCTTCTTACTCATGATTTCGAAGCCCTCGGCGTAGGCCTGCATCATCCCGTACTCGATGCCGTTGTGGATCATCTTGACGAAGTGACCGGCGCCGGCGGGCCCCACGTGTCCCCAGCCTTTGTCAGCCGCTGGGGCCAGGGACTCGAGAATCGGGCGTAATCGGTCCACTGCCTCTCGATCTCCTCCAACCATCATGCTGTATCCTTCTGTCAGCCCCCACACGCCTCCGCTCGTGCCCACATCCACCAAGTGAAGTTTCTTGGCTCCGAGGTCCATCCCCCGTCGCATCGTGTCTTTGTAGTTGCTGTTGCCTCCATCGACGACGATGTCTCCGGAAGAGAGAAGCTCGGACAGCTCCCCGACAACGCTTTGTGTCGGCCCACCGGCGGGCACCATGACCCAGACGGCTCGCGGAGCGCGCAGGCTTCCAACCAGCTCTTGGAGCGACTCTGACGCCACCGCGCCCTGGCTTTCCGCGGCTTTCATTGCATCGGAGCTACGGTCGTGAACCAAGAGTCGGTGCCCCGCTTGCATCAAACGCGTGGTCATGTTGGCGCCCATTTTCCCAAGCCCGACCATCCCCAGTTCCATGACTAGCCTCCATGTGTTTCCTTCTGATGAGCGATTAGGCACTCCCCCAGCGTCTTTGGTAAGTTCGCTGGATCCTCGACGACCCAACGCCGGTCGAGAAGGTCCCTTTCGCGAAACGCCTGCCGCGTGAAAAAGGTCGTTACGGCGATGACACCCATACCCGCTGCCCGCGCAGCCTGCACGCCTGCCGGCGAATCCTCGATGACCAAACACTCCTCAGGAGGTACCTCGAGCTCGGAGGCCACCAGGACATAAATTTCCGGATCCGGCTTGGGATGCTCCACGTCGTCCCGCGTGGCGACGAAATCGAAATGCTCTGTCAATCCGAGGACCTCGAGCACCCGTCTCGCCTGCTCGCAATGGGACATCGTGGCTAGCCCGGAGACGCAGCCATTTTTGCGAACCTGCTCGAGGAGCTCCACATTGTGGGGCCACTGATGGTTCCGGAGCACCTCCGGATCCTCCAGCATCGCCTCGTAGATCCCAAGCCGCACCTGGGCGAAGGCCTGCCAAGGTCGATTCACTTTGAACTCGGCCATGCGTGAGCGGGCCGCCTCCTCGAGTCCGAACTTGGCAAGTAAGTGCGTGGACACCTCCTGCCGGGAGCGTCCGACGACCTCTTTGAATTCTTCGATCACTTCCTCTTCGCTCAGGCTTCCCGGCTTCAGCTTCCCGGCGGCCCGGGCGTATGAGATGGCCTTCAGTTTTTCCGTTTGGACGAGTGTGCCGTCCAAATCGAAGATTACAGCCTTGTACATAGACTTGACCGGCGTTTTTGATTCAGCCTCGAGAGCGACATCCCTAACAGAGCTCACTGCCAAGACAAGCGAGGCGGGCCGCGCCCCAAAGCGCCGTCCTATCGTTTCGGATGACGCGAACTGGAACTGGTTCCAGTACCGGCGTCATTCGACCCTTGTCCACAAACGCGTCCATAAACGTGCCTTCCCGAAGTTTCTCAACGATCCTCGGAGCGATGCCCCCACCGACGAAGACACCACCCGTGGCCATGAGCTTGAGGGCTAGATTCCCCGCTTCGGCGCCGTAAATCGAAACGAACAGGTCGAGCGCCTCCGCACAAAGCTCGGACTGACCGGTCAAAGCGCAGCGAGTCACAACCACGGGTGGATCGCTCTCTCGGATCTGCTCAGCAAGCCACTTAGGCTCCTTCCCCCGGCCGGTGTCGCGTAGGAACCGATAGATATTGGAGAGGCCCGGCCCCGACAGCACGCGTTCGTAGCTGACGTGCGGAAACTCCTTCATAAGAAAGAACAGCAAGTCGGCCTCGGTTTTGTTGCGAGGCGCAAAGTCGACATGCCCTCCCTCTGAGGGAAAAGGCCGATGGTCCCAACGGAGCCCCGCTTCTCCGAGCCCAGTTCCCGCCGAAATCAGCGCTTCGTTCCCGCTGGCGTCAGCATCACCTTCGTTCAGGACGACGAAATCCTCGGGTGCGAGGGACGCGATCCCGTAGGCATTGACCTCGAGGTCGTTGCTCAGAGTGACGGTGTTCAGGCCAAGCCTTTGGGCAAGCCGATCGGCATCGACGTCCCAATCTAAGTTAGACACCCTGGAGCGACCACTTATTACCGGACCGGCGACGCCAAAGCAGGCCCGCTCCGCCCGCTGGTCGTGCTTCGCAACGAACTTCACCACAATCTCGTCGAGGCTTTCGTATTCCCGACTCGGGTAGACGTCCATCGCAGCCGCCTTCAGGCGATCTCCCTCGAGCTCGAAAAAGCCAAGCCTGGTGTTGGTGCCGCCAATGTCGCCAGCTAGAATCACGGACTCTCCAAGGGATAAAGTCACCGCATCTAAGAGCAATCAGGGAGCAATCAGGACAGCGCCTCCCGGAAGGCCTTTTCCAGTTTCCCTAAGTCCCGGTCCACATCCGGACCAAGGTGCACACGAAGGGCACGTCGGTCGCGCTCGGCCAACACTTCGAAGTCGCCGCGCGCTTGGGCGGCTTTGACGATGCCGAAGGTGTACTTCTGACCAGGAACCGGCAGGTCTTCGCGATCGTCACAAGTCACCTGGAGAAAGACTCCGGAGCTCGGCCCTCCCTTGTAAGCTTGTCCCGTGGAGTGCAAGAATCGGGGACCGAACCCGAGACAGGTGGCGACGTGTTTTTTGGCCCGGACGGCATGTCGGATAGCAGCCAACGCCTTTTCATGCGCAGCATTCATCTCGATGTAGGCGAGAAGGGCTAGGTAATCGCCGGGGCCAAGCCGGTTCAAGTGAGCGCGCAGGTAGCCGGAGAGGCTTTTGTCGTCGCCGATGGCGGAGGCGAGCGCGGCCGCGTTCTTCTTGTCCGTGAAGAGCCGAACACCGTCCTCCTCGAAGATCGGCGACTCGACCGGCATGGAGCCAGTTTCCTCATACTCGGCCGTCAACCTGCGGGTTACGATTTTGCTCGCCTCGACGTCCGGTTGGTTGAAGGGGTTGATCCCGATGATGGAGCCGGCCACGGCGGTCGCGATCTCCCAGCGGAAGAACTCCTGGCCAAGATCCATGATGTCGGCGATGGGGATGCGTAGGACTGGATGGCCGGCGCGCTCCAGCTTTGTGACCGCTTCGTCCTGCGACGGATCCAGTGCCGGCTCGAGACTCAGATAGACGAAGAGCCGGTCGTCCCCGTAGACTTCGGGCGGTCCCGGAATCTCGCGATCTACCGGAATGATGCCTTTGCCCTCTTTCCCCGTGGACTCGGCGATGAGCTGCTCCAGCCAAGCACCCAAGTCCGAGACGCCCGGAGAGGTGATGAGAGTCAACTTGTCCCGCCCGCGGTTCGCGAGAACCCCCAAAACGGTGCCGAGCTTGGCCCCGGGGTTTTGGTCCACGGGAACACACGACGAAGTCGCAACCGCCATGACCTCGGCGCGCTCCAGAAAGTCGACGATATCCAGCCCCATGACCGCGCCCGGCACCATGCCGAAGTTCGAGAGCGCTGAATAGCGCCCGCCGACACTAGGGATGCCAGAGAAGATGCGGAGAAAGCCGTCCCGTACCGCTACCTTTTCGAGCCGCGAGCCCGGGTCGGTGATGGCAATAAAACGATCTCCCACGTTGGCGTTGCCCACGGCCTGGCGCACCCGTGCGAAGAAATACTGCTTGAAGATGTTCGGCTCGAGTGTCGAGCCCGATTTGCTGGACACGATAAAAAGAGACTTCGTCAGGTCCAGCTTGCTCTCGAGCGCTCGGATTTGCGCAGGGTCCGTCGAATCGAGAACGTGAAGCGCGGGAAACCCATCGATCGTGCCGTAGGTCATCCTGAGGACCTCAGGGCAAAGGCTCGATCCACCCATCCCAAGCAAGACGACGTTCTCGAAGCGGGACGAGCGCATTTTCTGCGAGAGCTGCTGAAACTGCTCTTTGTACTCTGCCGACTCCTCTGTGAGCCCGAGCCAACCGAGCCACTCGCTTTCGTCCTCGTTCGTCCAAAGCGACGCGTCCCCCACCCATAGGCGGCGCATTTTCCCGGCAACGCCCCAGTCTTCGAGAGTGCGTGTCACTTCCTCTTCGAGGTCTGTCGGCAGCGAGTAGGTTGCTCGGTCGGCCCTCGGTTCTGAAGTCCCCCGGCAACGGGCGTCCACGGCGTTTAGCAGTTTATCGAAGGCCTCGGTGAACAAGCGGAAGGTAGCCACGAAGCTGTTCATCTCGTCGTTCCAGGCGTGCTCGCAGATGGCGCGGTGCATCCTATCGGAAACGGCGCTCCAGTCTGCGGCTCGCTCTTCCAGGCCAAGCTGTCGTGCGATTCTGCTCAATCTATCACAAGCCGCCCAGCACATGACACTCGAGTAGGTGTGTACGCGGCTGGCGCCTCGGAGCTCCCAGGGCCCAGCGTCCGGTCGATCGTAGAGTCGAGCGGCCATGTTCCCCAAGTGCTCGAGACGTCGGAAAAGAGCCTCGTTTCCCGGGTAAACGAGCCGCTCGTCGAAGAACATGTGGGTCGCCGCCAAAACGGTGGAGCCGTAGACGTCATTTTGAATCTGCCGGTAGGCCTGGTTGCCAAACCGTACCGGACCCATGCCTCGGTAACCAGGAAGACCATCGATCTCCCTCTCCTCGAGACCCGAACGGCCGTTGATGCGGTAGACCGGCTGAAGCCGCCCGTCCTCGCTATCGGCAGCGACATTGGTGTAACGGTAGTCCCAATTCCGGACCCCGCCGATATCCTCCGGAAGGCTGCAGGTGGGAGCGGCCACGATTGCTCCGGTAGGCTCGAATGTCAGCAGTTTCAGGGCAAGAACCGATCGGTGCACCGCCTCTCGCCAGCGACCTTTATAGGTGCAGCGCGCCAGCCTGTGGCGCCACCAATCGACGGTGCCTCGGAAGAGCTCGAACTCCTGTTCTTGGCTCAGGGTGAGCCCATCCTCGCCCCCGGCCGGGATGGCACGCAGGCCGAAGATCGTTGTCTGGCCGTGATCCAGAACAAAATCGGCCTGCGCGCCGGAGCCATGCGGCGCGAGGGGTATCCTCGTCAGGAGCCCCAGGCTCAATCCGGGCGCGTGGAAGCGAGCACCCTCCGTGGAAATCGTGGTCTGGTGCTCATCCCGGGCGTAATTGAAGGCAGGATCACATTCCATCCGAAAGGCCATCGATCCGCGTACGACTGAAACGCGCCGGATCAACCCGAGATGCCCTGGCTCGCCTTCGGAGAGTCCCACCGGCATGTAGTCCACTATTTGTCCTAAGCCGTCCGGGGACAGGAACCGCGTGACCAAAACGTTGGTTCGGTGGTGTCCACGCTTCGCGCGCCTCGTCTGAGAACCAAACGGTGATGTCGCCGCGGCTCCTGAGGCCACGCTCGTACTCCCGCCAGTTGGTCACGCGATGCTTCGTCTTGTATTTGCGGTTCACTCTGCTGGACTTGCGCGCGGCCATGGGTTCATCTCCTCGATATTCGATGAATCGAGAAGCTCAGTCGAAGCGGTTGCCGGAGTCAAGAGCTATTCGTGCACCAAAGCCGCGCTGAGTGATAGTTCGCACCCAAAGGACGTTCTGAGCTAGGCGTCCGGCCCTAAGATCGAAGTCTGCCGAAAGGAAAACCCAACTGCTTCAGACACTTATGCCTCCGCGATATTCCGCCAACGGATTGGCACTGCCCTTGCCCTCATTTCGATGTTAATGTGACGCAACGCTGTGATGATCGGAGGGACAAGGGCCATGCCCATTGAGTTTCAGGTCAGTCTCGAAGACAAACCGGGCTCGCTCGCCTGGCTAGGTTCCGTGCTCGGCGAGGCCGACGTCAACTTCGAAGCGATCGAAGGGCGGAGCGGCCGCGGGGTAAGCGTCGTGCATTTTGTAGCGAGCGATACCGAAGCGGCGGCTGCTGCCCTCGAGGAGTCCGGTATTCCCTACAGCAGGCGCGAAGTTGTTGTGGTGAACGTTCTGGATCAGCCGGGCACGTTGGGCGACGTGGCGCTCGTGATGTCGGAGGCGGGAATCAATATCGATTGCGTCTACGTCACCGTCAGAGGCGATGTTGTTCTCGGCGTTGATGATGTCGAAGGCGCCACTCAAGTCGCGAGCGGGATGGCGGTCATGAAAGAGGAATGAGGCCTTCGATGTCGGTCCCCTCTTAGAAGGAGACAAGACGATGAAACGTCCGATTAGCGACATCGCTTTCACGCCAGCCGTTAAGGCCGCACAGGAGAGACTTGGCTTACGGAAGGCCTACGCCAGCATGGAAGAACGGGGCGAGCAGGGGCCCTGGAGGGATATGGTCACTCCCGAGCTCGCGGAATTCATCGCCGAGCGCGATTCTCTCTATTTGGGCACCGCGAGCGCAGCGGGACAGCCGTACGTCCAGCACCGCGGCGTTAGCGGACTTTGTTGGGAACTCGCAATACATCTCAGTTGGGAATCTGCATGAAAACAACAAGGCGTTCATTTTCTTGATGGATTATCCCAATCGACACCGGGTCAAGATCTGGGGCACCGCGGAATTCATCGAAAGTGACCCAGAATTGTTGAAGAGAGTAGTGGACAGCGGCTACAACGCGCGGCCGGAGCGCGCCCTGAGTTTTCACGTAAGCGGTTGGAGTCCTAATTGCCCTCTGCACATCCGGCCACGACTCACGGCGGAGGAAATGGAGCCGATGCTTCAACCACTTCGACGCCGCATCGCGGAGCTCGAGGAAATGAATGCGTCGTTGCAAAAGCGGCTCGGCGAAACGAGCCCAGAGGTCGTCTCAAAAGAAGCTGCCACCGAGGTCGGTCCGCCGCTAATCGCGGAATCGCCTACGGAAGGCGCCGGTTGTGGGATTGACTGCGAATGAGCCTGATTCTGATGTCGCGAAGCGGTCGTTCTGTCATGGGCACGCGGTGACTTTCCAGACGCTGGACGATCCGAAAGATAGCGACGTCGGCTGAATCCGGTACTGAACCGGTGGGAAAAGCGAAGTAAGCGGAACGGGGGCCAACAAGGGAGGCAAAAGATGACACTTGGTACGGGCAGCGTTCTCTCAGTGAATGTCGGGGGCGTACGAGAGTTCGAGTACAACAACCGCCCCGCCAAAAGCGCAATCTGGAAGTCTCCAGTCGCGGGCCGCGTCGTCGCCCAGGGCGTGAACCTCGCGGGAGAC
This sequence comes from Candidatus Marinacidobacterales bacterium, assembly GCA_965197495.1. Lineage (GTDB taxonomy): Bacteria > Acidobacteriota > Vicinamibacteria > Marinacidobacterales > SMYC01 > SMYC01. The sequence goes on along the minus strand of OZ240210.1, from coordinate 4,125,826 downwards.
GACCAAGCGGATCGTGCGGTCCATGGAGGCCCCGACAAGGCGATTTACGCGTACGCGGTCGAGGATCAGGGGTGGTGGGAATCGGAAATAGGCCGACGCCTCGAATACGGAGAGTTCGGGGAGAATCTCACGACCGAGGGAATCGATGTGACTAACACGCTTGTGGGCGAGCAGTGGGAAATTGGGAGCACTGTTCTAGAGATCTCGGAGCCCCGCATACCCTGCTGGCGGTTCGGAGTGCGGATGGACGACAAGCTCTTTCCCCGCCGGTTCACAGAGGCAGGGCGGCCAGGCGCCTACTTGCGAATCATCGTTGAGGGCGACGTAGGGGCAGGTGATCAGATCCGCGTTATCTCTCGTCCCGATCACGACCTCACGATCGGCGATGTCTTCCGCATTTTCACCCGGGACCAGCACGAAGTTGGGAGGCTTCTCAGCGCGCCGCAAATGTCCGAGGCCTGGCAAACATGGGCGGAGAAACGTCTCGAGAAACAGAAACGCGCTGTAGCAGAGCCCGCTGCACCGGGTTGTTGTTGAGCCTGTTGCCTGGCCATCGGGAGGTGCTCTGAGGGATTGCTGGAAAGGATGAAGAGGAGCGGGATGATGCTGCCATCGGCGCGTTCGGTGACAAACTACATCAAATCGCCGAAAACGGAGAAATGTATGAAGCCCAAACATAAGGAAAGCGATTTTGGGTGGGTTCGCCGCGACCGCGGTGATGACCTTCATGATGTACTTCATGGCCCCCATGATGAACGGGCAGCCGATGGATATTGCCGCCATGCTGGGATCGATGTTGGGCGATAGCTGGGCGTTGGGAATGATGGCGCACGCGGTCAACGGAGTTCTCATATTCCCCCTCATCTAAAGGATCACATACAAAGGTCCAAGCTAAAGCATTGCACTCCGTCGAGGAACACTCAGTCTTGGCAGGAACGGCACGGATATCCGCGAGCTACGAATCTAGCGTATCGCGCGGGCTCGTGCGGCGCGAGGCGCCCAGGCCAAAAACAGCCTAAGGAGCTGAACCATGTGGATCGCAGGCATCGCGGCTGTCGCCATCGTCACGCTCTCCCTGCTCTATGCCGGCCGAGGATACTGGGCGTGGGTATTCGTAGGTGCGGCTATTCTCCTCGCTTCAGCCGGTCGTACACCCGGCAATTCCGTCGCCTGGCTCGTATCCGCCGGACTCTTCGCGGCCGTGGCCATCGTGTTCGGAGTCCCTCTTCTGCGACGAGCCGTGGTTTCGGCAGCCCTACTACCCGTCGCCGGTCGCATGCTCCCGCGCTTAGGTGACACGGAGCGGATCGCCCTCGAAGCGGGAACAGTCTGGTGGGATGGAGAGCTCTTCTCCGGCAATCCCAACTGGCAAAAACTTCTCGACTTCCAGATCCAGTAGCTCTCCGACGAGGAGCGGCAGTTCCTTGACGGTGCCTTCTTCGGACACGTCGGTTTCACGTTCCAGAGCGCGGTCAGGGCGTTCGCGCTTGGGCTCACGAACGGGCACCTGGCTCGGGTTCCCGGGCGGGGACCGGTGCGGACCTACTTGCAGCGACTGACGCGGTTCAGCGCTGCTTTTGCAGTGATCTCCGACGTGGCCATGGGCACGTTGGAAGCCCAGCTCAAGCGCCGGGAAAAAATCACCGGGCGGCTCGCCGATGCGCTGGCATGGCTCTATTTAGGGTCCGCCGCAGTGAAACGGTTCTCAGATGACGGCAAGCTCGATTGCGACGTGCCGTTCGTCCAGTGGTCCGCTGAGCACGCGCTACACAACATCCAGACCGCTCTCGCCGGAGTGCTGGATAACCTGCCCAACCGGCCCGTGGCATGGCTCTTGCGCCCGCTGATCTTTCCTCTTGGCAAGCGCGAGAAGACTCCGAGCGATCGCCTTGGGGCTTCCGTGGCGCGGAGCCTGCTCGAGGATAATGAGGTGCGCCGCCGCCTCACGGCGGACATCTACATCCCGCACCCCGAGGAGCCCGGTTTGATCGCGCGAGTTGCTTGTAAGCAATTTCGGTACTGCGAACGAAATACATCATGAGTCCGAAAACAATTATGGACACACCAATCACGTTCAGTACGAACAATGTTGCGCCCGGCTCAGAAGTCGCACTTGCGTACTTCGCTACGTCGCTGTCCAGCGCGCCGGAGATGACCGTGAGGATGAGATACGCGAGAAACCAGCGCAGCGTAACTCCAATTTCCTGAAATGTAAGTGCCCCGAGAACGGCCGCCATCGCCCACAGCATCACTGTTCCCGAGGGAACAAATCCCCCAAGGCTCCACTGGAATATGAATGGGAGCACCAGGCTCATGAGGAGCTGGAAGAACCGGACCAGCCGGAATCGCTTCGATGCGGCAAAGAGCGTAAGGTTTGCTACCGTCAGGGCGACGTATGCGAGCGGGATCGATGCGGGAATAAGAAGCCCGCGGTATATGCATATCGATCCCCATACAAGCCCACCGCAACCCATCAGGAGCGCAAAGTACACGAGGAATCGCTTGTGCAATGTCTCTTTTTCTGTATCGGAAGCGTGCGCCCCGATGCCGGTCAGTTTGTTGATCAGTCTCTTCAGGAAACGATACATGCTTCACTTTCGGCAAACACCGTCTAGTACTCGCTCGGACGGTAGAAATAGCCCTGGCGGGCGCGGACGTCGCCCTTGCGGTGACGGAGCTTGACCTCGATGGTGTGCCAACCATCACGTCGGACTTCTTGCGGGTCATATGCCAGGAGGTAGCGGTTCCTCATCTCGGTGAGCACTTGTTGGAAGCCCGCCTCCACCTCCTCCATCGAATTGGCCTCGATGAGACGACCTCCTCCGGCACGAGTCACCTCTTCGAGGAGCTTGGTTCCCCGGACACGCCCTCGGCCAGACGGCGATTTCTTGCTGAGGGCGTACACGACGGCGCTCGACTGCCTCACCAATGGGGGGAGTTGTTCCCCGCGGAGCCAGCTATAAGTGTCTTCACCGTCGGTGAACAGGAGCAGGAGCGGCCGACGGGAGCTCCCCTCTAGAAGCTCCAGACCGACGAACAACGCGTCGTGCCAGGACGTCCTCCCGCGGGCGGACCCGATCAATAGCCTCATGAAGCGAAGGGAAGTCATTGGTCATCGGGGAGCGCTGTTGGATGTAATGAGAGAAAGTAACGAGAGTTGCCCGATCGCTCGGGCCCAGGCCGCGGACAAAAGCGTCGGCCGCGGCCTTCAGTTTGTTCAAGGGTGTCCCGACGACACTGTCGCTAACGTCCAGAACCAGGGCGACGCTCACGGGCTCTCGCTCCCGACGGACGAACTCGATCTCCTGGCGGACGCCGTTGTCGAAGAGCTCGAAGTCGTCTTTGGTAAGCCCGAGAAGCGCCTTCCCTTTCCGGCTGACGAAGACGTCCACGCGAACCGCCTCCACGTCGACGCGGTAGGCCGGCCTTTCCTGTGCTTGCACCAGGAGCAGTGGAAGAGCGACAAGCGGGCCGTAGTTCAAAGGGCGACTTCCTCTCGCAGGCGTTTGAGAAGCGGCACAAAGAGACCACACCGCCCACGCTCGTACACCCACCAACCGTCCAATTGGGCGAAGGGCGAGCGCATGGCGACGGCTCTGGCGACCGTGGCGTTTGCCTCATTGCGTATTCCAGCCATCGTGAACGCCGAATCCAGAGCAAGCTGAACAGCGAATCCGGTGAAGCCGAACGCTCATCGAAGCGATGAAGTGTTGGGTGACCTCCTTTCCACTGATTGAAAACGTGAACCTATCTTACCTGCGTGTTGTGTAGCAAGGGGCGGCAGGTCGGTGCCGGAGGGAGCGGGCGTAAGGAAAGACGCGAAGCGACCTTCCCGCTCCCGTAGGCAGCGACCTGCCGCGGCCGAACCCCGGGCGATGTGGGGCTGGTTTCGGGGGGTTGCTGGGGTATGGCCTGGCTCGAGAAGACGCTTCCTGAGGCATTCTCGCGCGTCGTTTTGGCGCCGCATCGTCTGGTACCCCGGGCGTAGGAACCATCACCACGAGCGACCGCGAGCTCGTGGAGCAAGCGCGGTGCTCGCACGTAGCATCCGGTGAAGCCGCGACGACAGGCCCGCTCCACGAAGGCGCAAGCCAAGAACGATTTGCCAATCCCCGTCGGGCCGGTGATGAGCAGGTTATGGCGCTCACCGACAAAGCGGCAGTTGCCCAGGCTCAAGATCTGTTCGCGGTTTAAGCCTCGAGGCGCTTGGAAGTTCACGTTCTCCAAACATGCCGGATAGCGGAGCTTTGCCGCTCGCAGTCGTCGAGAAAGCTTACGCTGTTCGCGGGCGGTCCACTCGGCATCGACCAGGAGTCCCACACGTTCCTCGAAGCTCAGCTCCTTGTATTCGCTCGAGCTCAACTGGGTTTCGAACGCGGACACCAAGCCGAACAACTTCATGGCGTTCATCTTTTCTATCGTTTCGGGTGTCAGCATCGGGACTCTCCTCCTTCGTAGTGATCCGCGCCTCGGATGTTCTCGTGCTCCTCTCGCGGTTTCGCTTCGGCGTCCGATTCGAGCACCACACGATCCAGACCAGCCGAGAGAATGTTTTTCACCGTGCGATAGCTGTAAGAGCTCAAAGCTTCCGCTCGTGCGCAAGCGGCCTCGAGACGCTCACTGCCCCAGCGGCTGCCTAGTCGCATGACTCCCAGGCAAGAGCGAAATCCCTGCTCCGGGTGAGGCCGACTCTCTAGAATCCCCGCAACCAGCCTTCCCGTGGCGCGACCTGACTGCTCCGCCCAGTGGAGCAGCCGCGACGGCGTCCACTCCAGGTGCTCCCGATGCGAACGTGGCATATGCTCCGGGTTCGTGGAGTAGTGCCCCTTTCCTTTCTTGCGGGGATGCGACGCGACGCGCTTTCCCTTGAACAGGACCTCCACCACCGAGGCCGTCACCCGTGCCTCGACTTTCTCGTGAATGAGCTGATAGGGAACGCTGTACAAGTTGTTCTCCACCTCCACGTGGTAGTCGATGTTCACTCTGCACCGCTTCCACGTCGATAACTCGTAGCTCTCCTGCGGTAGCGGTTTCAGTACGGGCCGGTCTAGCCTTTCGTACAACTCCCGCCGACTCACACCGAGCTTCTGCATCGGACGCGCATTCAGGACCTCTAACTTCTCCCAGATGGCTTCGTTCAGTTCCGCCAGGCTGAAGAACGTGCGATGACGAAGCACCGCCAGGATCCAGCGCTGCGCCACCTGCACTGCCGACTCCACCTTCGCTTTGTCTTTCGGCTTGAACACCCGAGCCGGGACCACAACCGCACCGTAATGCGTCGCCAGCTCCCGCCACGCGAAGTGCCTTTGCGATCGTGCGGTGAGTAAAACCCAGCTCGTACTTTAACCTTAGAACCTCTCGTATTTTTCTCAACGATAACCTCTTAGCTGCCATTTCCTAGATCGTCCTCCTTCCGGGTACGACCTAGAGTGCCTTGAAACGTGCTATCGATGAGCGTTCGCGATGCCGGAACCGGCGTTCACGTTGCCTGGAATCCGTGTTCACCTTCCCCGGAATCGATGTTCACGATCCCCGGAATCCGTGTTCACGATGCTTTGGAATGGATGTTCACCTTCGGCTGGAATCTGCGTTCACGATGCCCCGGAATACGCAGCCTCATCCCGCCTACCGGACACGCGTAGTGCGTGGGCGAGCGCGATATAGCCGACTTGCCAGTGAGGCAGGAGACGGGTGGCGGCACGGTAGTGATCGATAGCTTCGCCGACGCTACCTGCCCGCTCGGAAAGGCGGCCGAGGAAAAGGTGCGCGAAGTAGTCGAGGTAGTCGCTTTCGCCAATCCTAAGAACCGCCCGCAGCGGTGCCTCCGCTTCCCGGTAGTGTCCCTGCTTTTCCAGAGCCCGTCCGAGCCGGAGCCGTGCCTCCCCCGATTGCGGATCGCCTGCCACGGCCCGACGATAGAGGGTCTCCGCCCGTTTGAGGTCTGTCTTGTTCCCGAGAGGGAGCGAGCTGTTCCACTCATAGAGGGCGCCGGCAGACACGAGCACGTCGACGTCTTCCGGAAAGAGGGTTACCGCCTCATCGAAGTAGCGCTTCGCTCGATCGAAGCCCGATCGGGTGTTGCCTGAGAAAATCGTCGTTTGAAAGTAATAACCCGCGGTCAAGAGCCAGTTCCGGCGAAAGGCCTCACGCCGAGCGACGCCCCGTATCTGGTTGATGAAAGCGCGCGCGGCTCGCCAGTGAAGCGCGGAAGCACGGCCCATGGAGCTTTCTTCTTCCGCCATCGCGAAATCCGTGTGCAAAAGAGCTGCCGCCTGAAGACAGTCGTCCGAAGGCAGCGGCACGCTGCGTTGGGATTGAGAAACGGATTCCTCCGGTCCGGGACCGAGGTCGTGAATCACCCTCGAGACGGCCTCGAGAGAGAGGTGCCGCAATGCCCACAACGCGCGCTCATTCTCCGATCGGCGGTATAGGGCGACGATCTCGAAATAGCCCACAACTCGAGGAGAGCCGGCGGTGACGCATTCCGCGGAGGGGGTCTGAGCCGCCGCAAGACCGGACAGCGAGAAAAACGCGGCGCCCCCCCTAATGGCGGCTAGTGAGAACACGAAGGACAAACACGCGCGCATCATTCTCCTCCCTGAAAACGCGATGATGCTCTGTTCACAATGCGAGTTCAAGCCCGCAAACGGGTGCATGGAGATAAATGATCCCACGCCGGCCGGGCCAGCCCGAGCGGGTGCCTTCTCGTTGACTCGTGAGAGCCAACTGGTCTATGCTGGACGCAATCACGGACCCGAAGATGCGCAGGTGGATGTGCTGACGCTCGAAGCGAGCATCCGGCTGGGAGCCTTCGCGGGAGTGTTCGGCCTGATGGCACTGTGGGAGCTCGCCGCACCACGACGCCGGCTTCGGGTCGGGAAGCGACGATGGGTCGGCAACGTCGCGCTCACGAGCTTCAACACGGTGCTCTTGCGGGTCGCGGTGCCCCCTCGGCGCCTACGGCGCGGCCGAACGGGGCTGGGGGTTATTCAACCTCGTGGACGCTCCGGCGCTGGTCGAGGTCGCCATTGCCGTCCTGGTGCTCGACCTCATCATCTACCTGCAGCACCAGGTATTCCACGCCGTCCCCGTCCTGTGGCGGTTTCACAAGGTTCATCACGCCGACAACGACATCGATGTCACGACCGGTATGCGCTTTCACCCGGCCAGCATGGTGCTGTCGATGGGGGTGAAGATGGCAGCCACGGTCGTGATCGGAGCCAGCCCCCTTGCGGTGCTGATCGGCGAGACGGCGCTGAACCTCACCGCGATGTTCAACCACGCCAACGTCCGGATGCCGGTGGGTCTGGACCGCATCCTACGGTGGATCGTCGTGACACCCGACATGCACAGGGTCTACCATTCCGTGGGCCGGGACGAGCATAGCTGCAATTTCGGTTTCAACTTTCCGTGGTGGGACCGGCTGCTCGGTACGTATTGGGACCAGCCAGCCTCAGGGCACGAAGCCATGACGATCGGTCTGGACGAGTACCAGTCCCAGCCCCGGCAGAGCTTGTTCTGGATGTTCGCCCTGCCGTTCCGCAAGGCCGACTCGGGCAAGACTACCGCGGCGTGACGTCCAGGTCGGAGCTTCACCGGACGACTACGTAGATCGGCAACGTGGCGTCTTCCTCCGATACGGCGTTGACCAGGAAACGGTCCCCACCCGGCGCGATGTCGAAGGTGGAATAGCCGATATCGGTGGCGGCGAACACGTGGAACAGCGGGCGATCGGCCTCAAGAACAAGGTGACTCTTGAGTGACGAACGCATGGAGCTGCTCCTCTCCTTTCGGCATTGTTGCTTCTCCGTGGACGCATCTCCCACCGTATGGCCCGAAGACACGCAAGGGCTCGAAAGGCTTTGCCGCTATTTGCTTCGCTGCCCGGTGAGTTTCTGACGCTGGTCAGCCCGGTTCCAAGACACTTTTCTACGAGTCCAAAGCCTCCCACGACGACCCGTTCTACTCACATCCGCAAGGAGAGACTCTCGACATCTTGGCCTGGTGACAGGGAAGCTACCAAGCACCCTGGCTTCGACTTCTGGGTTCGTCAGCGTCTGAATCGTCACCATCTCGGCCTCCTGGTCCGGCACACGTCGTGGCCAGCAAGGGCTATCACCCCTCCTGTCGGAAAACCTGTATCCGATCGTTTCCGAAGTCCACGACGTAGATGGAGCCGTCTGCAGCGATCGCGACATCCGTCGGATGCTGGAGTTGGCCGGGGCCGCTACCCGGCTCGCCGAACTCTCCGAGAAACTCGCCCGCCGCCGAGAAGACCTGGACCCGGTGGTTGTCAAAGTCGGCGGTGTAGATGCGACCCTCCGGGTCGACACCCACGCCGGTGGCGACGCGGAACCACCCGCCCCATCCACCGGGAAGCCCGAGTCCGAGAGTTCCGCCCCACTTCGTCCGGAAGCTCCCGTCGGGCCCGAAAATCTGGATGCGGTTGTTATAAGCATCGGCAGCCACCACCCCGCCGTCCGGCAGGATCGCCATATCGGTTGGGTAGTGCAGTGCTCCGCTCCAGGCCCGTCCCGAGGTGCCCACGATGGCCACGAAGCTGCCGTCGGCGCGCAGTTGCTGAACCCGATGGTTGTAGAAGTCTGCGACGTAGACATCGCCGTTCGACGCCACCACCAGTCCGCCCGGCGCATCAAATTCACCAGGGCCCGAACCAGGGCCCCCGATAACCGAAAGGGGCTCGCCCGCCAGGGAGAACACCTGGATACGGTCGTTCAGATACTCTGCCACGTAGAGCTTGCCGTCCCGAGCATCGATGTGCATCGGCCGGTCCAGCTCTCCCTGACCATCGCCTTCGCGACCGAACGCAGGAACTTGCCATTACGGTCGAAGACCTCGATGCGTTGGTTTCCGGAGTCGCTCACGAAGACTTCCTCACCGGCAAGGGCAATCCCGATGGGGCCATCCAAGCTCCCAGGGTCCGAACCGCTTTCACCCCAGGCAACGACGGACCGATACCCGGCCTCCTTCGCAGACGGAAACCAGCTCAGCCCGGCCCACCCCGCGAACACCGCGAGTAGAACCAGCAGAACCACTCCAAACTTGATTTTCACGAGCTACTCTCTTTAATGACCTCAAATTGTTCGACGATTAATCGGACCTTCCACGGATGAACAAGCGTAAGTGTGGGGGGCAAACAGAAGCTAGCTTTCGAGCGCGAGCGGCGATCCCGGAGGCGCCGCCGCAGCGAGCACGTGTTCGCTGAGACCACCCTCGATGACGCAACAGCCGGGAGCTCAGAGCGCGCTTCGCCGGACGGTTGATGCTACTGTCGCGGGAGCTCATGAGCCCGAACCACATGCGAATCTAGCCGACTACGACGTCGTCGAGCCCATCGGTACCGGCGGGATGGACGCCGTCTATCGTGCCCGCGATATTTTGCCGATGCGAGACAAGTCTCGAGCCTACTCGCGCTCGTAGATGCTTCGGATGATCAGCGGCCCGTTGAGCTGCTTGTTCTGGAGGCGAACGGTGAGCTCGAGCCGCTCGCCACCGCTCGAAAAGACGTAGGTCTCGAGGACCTTGGTGTCGTCGGCTTTTTGGTCGATCGTGATGTTTTGGCCCACGCGGGTCGCCACCGTCTCGACACGCACGCCATTGGTAAGCTGCCGCTCGTGCTTCTCTCCGTCGAGATAGTAGATGCGGACGCGGCCGTCCCCGTCATCCACAACGAGCTCGTCCGGCTCCAGCTCGATATAGAGCTCGTCGGCATACTGCATGAACGTGTCGATCGTGCGAGCGACCATTCCGGGAAGTTGGGGCGATTCCGCAATTGCTACCCTGGCGCCCCGGCGCCCGCCCGCCTTCGCGAGATAACCTCTGACCGCTTGCTGGATCTTCTCTTCGGGATCATCTCCCTCAGTCGTACTCCGAAACCACGTTCCGTCGACGTCCTGCGTCCACGCCGCAGGGGCCAGCGCCAAAAACGCCCCCAACGTTAAAGTCAAGAAGGTGAGCAATCGCATGAAGGCCTCCGAGACAAATTATAGTCGGTCACGTCGAAGCGAGCGCGAAACCCGCCTCGGTGCGCACGACTTTGCCTTCCTCTTCGAGCTTGATGAGGCCCGAGAGCAGCGAGCGTTCGGCGAGCCCGTGCACGCTCTTGGGCACATCCTTATAGATCTTCTCGACGAGCTCACGCGCACTCTGCGGTGACTCACCAAGCTCCGCCACGAGCTGCGCTTCACGCTCGGCTCGATGCTCGAGTGTTTTGCGAATGACTTTCTTGCCATCCGGCACCGGCGGACCGTGACCGGGATAGAGCGTCCCCTCCGTTACCGACTCGAGAAGCTCGAGCGAGCGCAAGTAAGTCGCTAGGTGCCCGTCGCGAGGATCGATGAGGATCGACGAAAGCGTTGAGACGAGGTCTCCGACAACGATGGCACCGTATCGCGAGTCTTGAAACGCCACATGTCCGCGAGCGTGGCCGGGCACGTGATAGACCGTGAGCTTCCAATCCGAGCTCTTGTCGGGCGCCGTTTTCAGATCGATCACGTCGCCATGCTCGAGAGGCGTTCCGAAGCGCGCACCCGGAAGCTCCTTTATGCAATCCGCGTGCGCGTAGGCCAGGACATCGAAGCGGCGTTGCATTTCTCGAAGCGCGCCTACGTGGTCGGGGTGGTAGTGCGTGAGAAGGATGCCCTCGAGTGTGCGGCCTTCCTTTAGCAAGTCCTCCAGGAATCCCCAAAGGCGCCCCTGCTCGTGGACGTCGACGGGAGACGGGTCGACGACGTAGAGGCGCTCTTCGCCCACGACGCAAGTATTCGTGTGGGTCGCCGGGGGCTGCGTCGGCGTTTGGAGCGGCACGAGAAGAATCCCCGGTGAAAAATAGACACGGTGTGGCGCCCCGCGCTCGTAGGATTCCGTGAGACGCCGGACGCGCTCGAGAAGCCCGTTCTGTCCCTTCGACCACTGCTCGAGCATCATCACCATGGGAGGAGCCACTTGGATCTCACCCTTACGCCACCGCTCGTGTGCGGCGGCTGGGTCCACGAACGCGCCATCCACGAGCTCTCCTTCCCATATCTCGACTTCGGCGTCTTCAGGCACGAGCGCGCGCAAGAACCACGTGTCGTAGCGGACCGGTGAGAACGGGGGCGTCATGATCTTGCAGAAAGGCGTCAAGTCGGACGCGTCGATGTGCTGTCCGTTCCCCTCGAGAAGAGCAGCTAGAGAGACGTCCTCGTCCAAAAGCCGCTTGCGGTCCTCGTGCAATCGCGATCGCGACGGCGGCGTCCCTCCCCGCCCCAGCCAAATGCCGGTCTCTTCGAAGAGCTCTCGCGCACCTGCGGCCACGAAGGGAGCGAGCGAGCCGTCGTGCAGCCCGCGAATGGGAACGTGTGCGTCCTTGGCGTCGAGGGTCCCACCGGGAAAAGCCAGGAATCCAGCAAAGAAGCGGAGTTTTTGGCTGCGCTCGACGAGGAGAAGCTCTTCGGGACGGTCGCGGCGCGAGACCGCGAGACTGACGGCTAGACGCTTCATCGGCTTGATTATAGCCGTAGCGCTTTCACCGGTTGCGAACGGAGGTCGGAGGCAGCCTCCTAAGACGGGCACGCCGTCGAGCACCTCGCGTACTTTAATCGGCCAGCGAACGCGGCGTGAACGGCTTTTGCAGAAGCCGAGGCTTCGTCTTGCACCAGGCCGCGATGCGACATGACCCGGGCGCTATAGCCAGACATGTAGAGCAGATGCCGGACGGGCTGAAAGACGTCTCCGATTACGCGAGCCTCATCGAGGAGCTCCTGAAGCGCGGCTACACGGACGACGACGTCGAGAAAATATTTTCGGGGAACCTTCTCCGCGTGTGGGCCCGGGTCGAGCGGATCGCAAAGCTATAATGCACAGAACCTAGAACGCGTAGAAAGGGACGACGCAATGATCACGTTGAAGAGCTATGCCGCGGGGAAGTGGCAGGACAGCAGTGGACGCCCACGGATTCTCCGGCATGCCGTCACAGGTGAAGAGATCGCCCAGCTCTCGAGCGAGGGTGTCGATTTCGGGGCGATGCTCGCCTATGGCCGCGAAAAAGGCGGACCGGCGCTCCGGCAAATGAGCTTCCCCGAAAGAGCGGCCATCCTCAAGAAAATGGCCGGCGTTTTGAACGAGCGGCGAGACGAGCTCAACGAAATCGCCGCGAGCTACGGCGCCACGAAGAAAGATGCCGCTCTAGACGGCGGTGTGGGCACGTTGGCATTCTATGCGAGCCTCGGCGCAAAAAAACTCCCGGCGTCCAACTTTCTTGTCGACGGCGAGACGGCGCGCCTGTCGAAAGACGGCCATTTCGTCGGCCGTCACATCTATGTGCCGCTCGAAGGCGTTGCTATCCAAATCAACGCGTACAACTTTCCGTCTTGGGGCATGCTCGAGAAGCTCGCGCCGTCTTTTCTCGCTGGTATGCCTAGTATCGTGAAACCTGCATCGCCTTCCGCGTGGCTGACCTTTCGCATCGTCGAGATCCTCGTCGATTCCGGTATCGTCCCCGAGGGCGCGCTTCAGCTCATCAGCGGCTCGGTCGGTGATTTGTTCAATCACTTGACGTGTCAAGATGTCGTCGCGTTCACGGGGTCGGCTTCGACAGGAGAGAAGATCCGCTCCCATCCGACGATCGTCCGCGAAGCCGTGCGCGTGAACATCGAGGCGGACTCGCTCAATTGCATCCTTCTCGGACCGGACGTAGCACCCGGCTCGGAGACTTTCGAGTATTTCGCGAAAGAAGTCGTCCGAGAAATGACGGTAAAGGCAGGGCAGAAATGCACCGCCATACGGCGCGTTATCGTGGCTTTCGAACAAGCCGAAGCGGTGGCCGACGCGCTGAAAGAGCGCCTCGCTAAAATCCAGGTCGGCGATCCGAAGACCGAAGGTGTGCGCATGGGGCCACTCGTCGACGAGGAGGCGCTCCGCTCTGCGCGTGAAGGCGTGGCGAGGCTATCCGGAGAGGCTGAGATCATTTACGGCGATCCGAGCCGTAAGGATTTCGAGCCGCGTCACGGTGTTTTTATGGAGCCCGTGCTTCTGCTGTGCCAAAAGCCGCTAGAAGCCACTGCCATCCATGAAGTAGAAGTCTTCGGGCCGGCCGCAACCGTCATGACTTACAGCGATGTCGACGAGGCCATCGAGCTCGCGCGTAAAGGCGGCGGCAGCCTCGTCGGCTCGATCTTCAGCGAAGACGAGGATTTCATCACGAAGACGATGTTCGGCCTAGCCCCCTATCACGGCCGTCTGATGGTGATGAACGCAAAGGCGGCCCCCGAATCCACGGGGCACGGCGTGGTCATGCCGCACCTCGTCCACGGGGGCCTGGCCGCGCAGGCGGCGGCGAAGAGCTCGGCGGCATGCGGAGCGTCCACCACTACATGCAGCGGTTAGCACTCCAAGGCGACCCGGAGCGTTTGGACAAACTACTCGCCGCCGCGATCCCTCAATCCTGAAATCGAGAGACCAGAACCGGGCCGAGCTTGGTGCCGACGCTAGTCTCTAAACACTTCCTTCGCAATCATGGCGTGAATGCCCTTGGTCCCATCCACGACCTGAGTCACCAGCATATCCATGGCCACGCTGCACAGGAGGATTGCTGTCTCGCGGTCGATACCCTTCGTCTCAACCAGAAAGTCGATCATTTCGGCGGCGGCGATTCGTGCGGCCTCGTCAAGATCAGCATTGAGACCCATTGTCATGTAATGGGTGGGGGTTTCAGCGCGAGGCCATTCGAGTTCTTGGTTCTTATGCAGAAACACCTGGATCTCACCCCTGAGAGAAGTTTCCACGGCCGAACCGGAGATCTCACCGTACCCCTGTACTGCGTGACCATCGCCGACAGAGAGCAGCGCACCGGGATTATGGACCGGCAGGTACAAGCTACTGCCCGTCCCGAGGTCGCGATTGTCCATGTTGCCGCCGAAGAAGTTCGGCGCGGCGCTCCTCACTCGCCCCGTTTCCGGAGGCGGCGCAACTCCGATCACCCCCCAAAATGGCTTGATGGGAACCACCACCCCCGGCGCAAACTCGACTGTCCGGTTTTTCAAGTCGATCCAGTGGACCCGGGACACGTTGGCATCGATCTCCCCGGGGAAAAGCCGGCTGCCGATGCCCTGGCCCGCTATCGGCAACCTGACGTCAACAGACAGGATGCGGATCTCCAACACGTCGCCCTGCTCGGCCCCGTTCACGAAGATGGGACCATTCAGGGTATGGTCTCCTCGACTAGTGGAGTCATACCCTTCATAGACCGCGTACAGCTCGGGCGGGATCTGATCCCCGGGAACGCCCGCGTTTTCGAACCAGCGCGGGTTTCCTGTAGCCGTTTCCAGTCTTACCACATCACCCGATTCAATCCGCAGAACCGGCTCAAGCGACGCGTCGAAGAACGAGATGTGGGTGGTCGACGGCGAGGCTTTGAGTTCATGGACCCTGCTTGGTTGTTGGGCAAACACGGACGAAACGGCAACCAGGACGGTTAACCCAGCGACCACCATTGTTCTCGTCATGACCTCCTCCGATGCCGGGTTTTGCCCGCTTCGCAAAAGCTACGGCACTCGGCTATCGGCGCCATAGTACAGATCACAGATAGGCATTTCTATCCTTCGGCACCCTCCGTTCGGGGCTAGTATACGCGGCGAGACAGATACCGAGCTATGCGACGGAGCCCAGGAGCATCCGATGTCCTTTATGGGCTAACATCTCGCGTGACATCGGTTCCCACGGTGTCGCGACGCTGTCTTCCGGGAAGGAGAGGGCAATGAGAAGACTGGAGCCGGCTCTAGCCGCTGTGCTCGCACTCTTTTGTCACACAGCTGGGACGGCGGCGCAACTCGAAGAGTTCACCCCCCTGTTAGCATACTATCACGTCAACCTCGATGAGTTGATGGAAGCGGCGGGAGGGCGCATCTCCGAGCACATGCAGCGGTTAGCACTCCAAGGCGACCCGGAGCGTTTGGACAAACTACTCGCCGCCGCGATCCCTCAATCCTGAAATCGAGAGACCCGCTCGACGAGCGCGTCATCGTCGAGCTCGCGGGAAAGCGCCTCTATCTCCTCGCGCGAAGCGCCGCGCCATTCGAGATCCTCGAGGCTCTCTTCGAGCGGGACATCTCCGCGAAGTGTCGCGAGCTTCCTATATAGAAGCGCCTGCTGTTTCTCGTGACGGAGATTCGCCGCGAGATCGTAGGCGCGACGCGGCTTGACCTCCCAATCGGCGACGTTCGCCGGGATCGATTCGATACTGCCGTAGCGCGCCAAAACTTGCGCGGTCGATTTCTTGCCCCAACCGAAAATCCCCGGGATTCCGTCCGCGGCATCCCCGACGAGCGCGAGATAGTCGGGGATTCTGGCGGGAGAAACGCCGAATTTCTCTTCGACGCCTTTCTCATCGAGAACGATTTGACGGCGACGATCCCAGCACACGACGCGGTTTTCCGTGACGCATTGGGTGAGGTCCTTGTCCGGTGACGCGATAACGACTTGCTCGACGCCGTCGTGCTCGGCCCAGCGCGCCGCGGCCGTAGCCATGGCGTCGTCTGCTTCGAAATCGACCATCGGCCAAGTCACGAGTCCGAGCGCCCTCGTCACCTCCTCGGCGAGCTCGAACTGGCCGGCAAGCTCCGGCTCGATGCCGGCGCCCGTCTTATATCCGGCGAAGAGATCGTTCCGAAACGATTCGATGACGTGGTCGAAGGCGCATCCAACATGGGTGACCTCTTCGCCCCGAAGCATGAGGAGGAGACTTCGGAGGAGTCCGAGCGCGGCGCCGATTTCTCGGCCGGCGGCGTTCGTCTTCTTGGGAGCGCCGTAATAGGCGCGGAAGAGCTCGTAGGTAGCGTCGACGAGGTGAACTTTCACGCCGAGATTCTACAGTCTTCGTTCCGTTTCCGCTCCTCGACATCCCAGAAAGTTTGATAGAGGAAAAACTGTCGCGAATCAGGACGACACATAACGGTTGTTGTTCTTCGCGCCGAGCTTCGTAAGCAACGCAATCGTTTCGGAGAACGGGCGAACGGTGTCGATTGGAAAGCGGGCACCGTCGCTTACTCCAACCAGGACAGCCTCTCCCCGTGAGGGGAGTACCATTGGCGACGATTTGACCCACAGATTCTGCCGAAGACCCCTAAATAATACATCCAAAAGAGGGTCGGACCAACTGGCAGCAGGGTGATCGCGGCTTTGACGGCCACTCACGAAACGGTACTCACTCCCGATGAGGATACGATCGGTGTCCGCGTGAGCTCAGCTAGGTGCGCGTGGGACTCGGCTCGGCTTCGAACAACGACTGACGCGAACCTCTTCCAAAAACGAAAAGAGAGCTCCCCGGATCGGTTTTACAAACGTCTCGAGCAGTGCGGACGACACAAGAGGATCCCTTAGTCGGGAGCGCCGTCTTGCGCAGACCGAGATCGATGGTGCCCCTCCTTACTTCCGTACGGCCCTCGTAGCGTTGTCCGTACGAGACCCGTACAAACCTCGCAGAGCCGAATACCGCCGATCGTGAAAGGCCCTTGTATACAGCGCTTTGCGTCTTTCCGTCCTCGTTTCTTTCCTGGCATCGCCCCTGCAATGACCCCAATCAGAGTTTGAAACAAAGCAGTTCGAAACACAGAGAAAGGGCAGAACGATGACAGTCAAAACAAATATCAAAGCAGGCGGCTTCAAGGACACCCGCCGCTGATAGAGACGGATTGAGACCATAGCCGGCCGGCTAAATTGCTTTTTCAAAGAAAACAAGAATACCCAACACCGCACCAAGAAAAAAACTCACCTCTATTCGAATTCAAGATCACCCGTTTTCGGCTCCAGAGCGCTTCACTGGCTTAGCGACAGAGCTTCCTTCAAAAAGGGATCGTCGAGAAACGGCTTCAACTCGGGGCTCGTCCTCACGTCGAACTGTCGAACTGGGCTCCGCCGAGGAGTGCGCGCCTCGTGTGATATAGGACTTTTTCTTGGTCGCCACACCGCGAGTGGGTCACTGCGAGAAGGTAGTCGACGAAAGGCAACTCCCCGTCTCGAGGTGCCGCCTGAGAGGCTTCGGTTCGTGCCTCATCGCATTGGCCGAGCGCGGCCAGCCCCTGCGACAACCACCCTCTATCTTCGGCGCTTGTGGGGTTGATTTCGAGCTGCTCTCGAAACAACTTGACCGCGCGGGTGTAGCTTTCCGCGGCCTCATCGTGCGCTTCGAGCTGACGATACGTGTCGGCGAGCCCGCTCCGAATTAGCGCGGTAAAGTTCTTGAGTCGGTCGTTCAGCGCGAGCGGGACGAGCTGACCGAGGTGTGCGCTCTCCTCTGGCATCGTGTCCCCAGGGCAAAACGGCTACCGTGGTGGGGTCGGCTGCGAAGATGCTGTATCCCACCGCGGCGAGCGCCGCGACGCCGAGAGTAAGCAACGCCGCCCACCTTTGACGATGGATCTTTGGTTTGTCCGCGGCGAGGAGATAAGCAGAAGATTCGATGTGAGCCCGCGCGTCTTTCAGCTCTTCGAGAAGATCTCGGGTCTCTTGGAAACGCTCTTTCTGATCTTTTTCCAGACAGCGATCCACAATGGGCTGGAGCTTTTTAGCCACGTCGGAGTCGAGGGTTTCGGAGAGACGAGAGGCAGGAGAATGAATGATGGCGTGCACACGCTCTAGCTCGCTCTCCCTCTGAAACGGATGCACTCCCGTGAGCATCTCGTGTAAGAGAACGCCAAAACTAAAGATATCGCTCCGGTGATCGAGCTCTAGACCCCGTGCTTGCTCGGGAGACATGTAGGCCAAGGTGCCTTTCACCTCGCCCGCCCGACTGTGGGCACGCTCCGCGGTTTCTTCTTCGTCGATCTCAGGTAGCGGCTGGGTGAGCTTTGCGAGGCCAAAGTCGATGATCTTGATATGGAGGCCTCCGCTCTTGACCATGACGTTGCTCGGTTTCAGATCGCGATGAACGATACCCATCTCGTGGGCAAAGGCGAGCCCTTCGACAATCTCCGTCGCGAACTTGAGCGTTTGCTCTACGTCGAGTGGCCCCTTTTCGAGCAAATCTGCGAGCTCTTCGCCCCGGATGAGCTCCATGGCAATAAAAGTGACGCCGTGCTCTTCTCCAATCTCGAAAATGGTGGCAATGTAGGGATGATCCAGCGCGGCCGTCGCCTTGGCTTCCTGCACGAATCGCTGATGACTGCCGGGGTCCGTCTGCAAGAGGGACTTGGGGAGGATTTTGATGGCGACTTCCCGGTTCAACAACAGGTCCCGGGCGCGGTAAACCTCCCCCATGCCGCCACGGCCGATATCCGCGATGATCTTGTAGTGGAATAGCTCTTTGCCAATCACCATACAAATTGAATTCTACGGCCGGGCCACTGGGAGTTCAACCCGTCGTTCACCAAATTCAATTGCTGTCCTTCGTTCGTTGGCATGCGGCCGCACCGCGACTCGGACTGTCGACGCCTGATGAGAGGCGAGCGGGAGTGCGCAAACCCTTGACTTCACGGGCGGATATGTTTCCCGAGAGATAAAGTTACGAGGGAAACCTTCACCCAGTGTCCTAGAGATTCTACAGTCTACCTTCCCTTTTCCGCTCCTCGACATCCCAGAACGTTTGATAGAGACTAGATATGAATTAGATGACAAGCAGCTGTTGCTAGTCCTTTCGGCGGTGCCACCAGCAGGCGCCGACCGCCGCGGTCGCCAGAGCCCAGAACGGCCAGAGCGGCTGGACGAAGATACCGGCTGCAGCGAGGACAGCGACGGCGCCCAGCATCGCGAGCCGAGCTTTCGCATAGCTCGTCGATCCGCTTCGCTTGAGGAGCCAGAGATCGGCTGGAAACAAAATGAGCGCGAGCTCGTTCCACCGGAGCTCGGGCCAGGGCGAAACGACCGCGCCAGCCCAAATCAACGTTCCCAAGACGGCGACGATGACTACGGCGAGCGCGGCGCCTTTGCGCGAAACGCAAGCGGCGAAGGAGAGCAAGAGAACGACGACCCAGAAGCGCCCAAAAGCGCCCGAAACGCTTCCGGGGTCGAGAGGCGCCTGGCGCTCGTAGACGACTTCCGGACGGGCGTCGAAACGTTCTTCGACAGCCGAGCGGAGCACCCGCGGGACGAACATCGCCTCGAAGACACCGAGCTCCTGATCGGCCCAGCGGCCAAGGATCAAGTCCCCGGCGGGCACGAGCGCCCAATGCGCACCGGCTAAACCTTCCCGCGCGTAGTCGCGATAGGTGAGCGGGCTTTCGATGCGCGTTTGCCGGAGCTCGCCTCCCGTCGCCTCGTCGATCAAATCCCGCGGCCGCGTCGAGCAGTTGTCGACAAAATGGCTGTAGATGTATTCCCGATTCTCGGGCCGGGCGTCGAGGCCGAGCGTCGCCCTCAGGCCGGCGACTTGCTCGTCCGAAAGCGGCAACACTTGTCGATAGACGGTGCGATCCTGCTCCTGGAACCAAAAGATCATCGAGAGCACATCGGAAACGGACACCCAGAACTTGGCCCGTCCTCGGACGACGTCCCAGCCGAGGCCTATCGGGCGTGAGAAATCTGAAGTGCCATAGTTGTAGCAGAGGCCCCCCGCAGGAAGATCGTCCGCCATCACGCAAATCGCAGCATGCCCGAACTTGCTGAAGAGCTCGTCGCCGTCGCCGATCGTATAAAGCTCGACGCGATCTCGGGCGTTCGCATGCGCGGCGGACGCGAAAAGGAGGAGGCCGAAAATGAGAGCGAAACGCACGCGCGCATCATAATGCAAAACCTATCGGCTCCCGGGGGATGCCTGGGAGATGCCTGGGAGATGTATGATGCGCACCCATGGAAGGCCAAAGCTCGAGCGCAGCATCGGCCTCGGCGGTGCGGCTGCCACGCTCGTCGGCTACGTCGTGGGCGCTTCCATTTTCATCCTTCAGGGAGAGCTCGCGGCTTCGACGGGGCCTGCGATCTTTCTCTCCTTCCTGCTCGCCTCCATCCCGGCACTCCTGTCCTGTTTCGTCACCGCGCAGATAGGCTGCGTCTATCCGGTGAGCGGCGGACCCTATATCGCAGCGAGCCGCAACTTGTCACCGTTCGCGGGCTTCATGCTGGTCTGGTCGCTCATGCTCGGCGCGATGATCGGGATCCCCCTCATCGCTTATGGATTCGCCGATTATTTGGCTTTTTTTATCCGCGATGCTCCTCAAATGGGGGTGGCGCTCGGGCTCGTGGTGTTCTTCGCCGTCATCAACCTACTCGGCGCACGCATCAGCAGTCACGAAGACGTCGAAAAGCTCATGCCCATGCGCGACTGCATCGACGTCATGGCCGAAGTTCTGGAAACCCTCAAGCGTGGCGACGCCCATAACCCGCTGCGCTCCGTCGTCAAGCCACCCAACACGGGTCACTTTCTAGGCCTGATGCCCGCCTATCGCGGCGGCGACCACCCGGCCTATTGCTCGAAGGAGGTCTGCATCTTTCCCGAAAATCCGAAGCGCGGCCTCGACGCGCATCAAGGCTCCGTGCTCCTCCACAGCGCGGAGACGGGCGAGCTCATCGCCGTCATGAACGGGTCGGCCATTACCCGATTCGGACGGCGGCGGTCTCGGCCGTCGCTACGAAGTTGTTGGCCCGGGAGGACGCGAAGGAGCTCGCCATCGTGGGCACCGGCGTCCAAGGACGATCGCATCTCGACGCCATGGCGGCGCTCGACAAATTCGAGAGGGTGCGTGTCGTGGGATGGCGTCCCGAGAGCGCACGCGCTTTCGCCGATGAGCTCGGGCCAAAATACTCGCTGACGATCGAGCCTGCCGACGACGTACAGAACGCGGTCGAAGGCGCGGACGTGATCGTGACCGCGACGAACTCGAGCGAGCCTGTATTGAAGCGCGAGTGGATCGCGCCGGGGGCTCATATCAACGCGGTAGGCTCGAGCATCCGTTCCGCGCGCGAGCTCGACACCGAGACCATAGCGGCAAAGACGCTCTTCGTCGACCGCCGAGAATCGACCCTCAACGAGTCGGGCGACTATTTGTTCGCGGCCAAAGACGGCGCGATCGGCCCCGACCACATTCGCGCCGAGCTCGGGGAGCTCCTCGTCGGAAAGCCGCTCGGCTGCCACTCCGCGGACGAAATCACGGTCTTCAAATCCCTCGGAATCGCCGTCGAGGACCTGGCCTCGGCGCAATTTCTCTACCAGCGTGCGCTCGACACCGGAACCGGTTCGCGCATCGCGTTTTAGATCCGCCCCCTCACTCCGGCCGCGATTGGCGCTAGACTAGGGGTATGACGAACGCATGGATTGTGGATGCGGCCCGTACGCCGCGAGGCCGTGGCAAGAAAGACAAAGGTGCTCTGAGCGGCATCCACCCCCAAGAGCTCCTCGCGCAGACGGTGAACGCAATCGCCGAGCGCACCGGCATCGAGAAAAAGGACGTCGAAGACGTCGTCATGGGCTGTGTGAGCCAGGCGGGGGATCAAGGCGCTAATATCACACGCAACGCTCTCATGCTTGCCGGCTGGCCGGACGTGGTCACGGGCGTGACGCTCAACCGTTTTTGTGGCTCGGGTCTCCAAGCGGTGAACTTTGCCGCGATGGGCGTGATGTCCGGACAGCAGGAGGTCGCGATGGGCGGCGGCGTGGAAAGCATGTCGCGCGCTCCGATGGGCTCGGATGGCGCGGGCGCCGACGGCAATAACGAGATCTTGCGAGACAAGGTCTTCCAGGTGCCGCAGGGCATCAGTGCCGACCTCATCGCAACCATCGAAGGTTTCTCGCGCGAAGACGTGGACCGCTTTGCTCTACAATCCCAGCAGCGTGCGCAGGCGGCGCAAGAAGCGTGCTATTTCTCGAAGAGCCTCGTGCCGGTAAAAGACCCGCGCACTGGTGACGTCGTCCTGGAAAAGGACGAGCACCCGCGCGCCGGGACGACGCTCGAAGGCTTGGCGGAGCTCGATGCTGTTTTTGCGAAGTTTGGCGCTTCACCCGCCGTCGACAGCGAGACTTGGGACCAAGTGGCGCTCCGCCGCTACCCCAAGGTCGAAGCCATCAACCACGTGCACACCGCCGGCAATGCAAGCGGCATCGTCGACGGCGCCGCGGCCGTGCTCCTGGCCTCCGACGACTACGTGAAAGCGCACGGGCTCAAAGGTCGTGCGCGCATCCGTGCGACCGCGACCTACGGCTCCGAGCCCGTCATCATGCTGACCGCTCCCGCGCCGGCTTCGAAGCGCGCGCTCGAAAAAGCCGGCATGTCCGCGTCGGACATCAACCTCTGGGAGATCAACGAAGCTTTCGCCGCGATCCCGCTCCAGACGATGAAAAAACTCGGGATTAGCGAAGAGAACGTGAACGTCAACGGCGGCGCCATCGCGCTTGGCCACCCGCTCGGAGCGACGGGTGCGGCGCTTCTCGGCACGGCCCTCGACGAGATCGAGCGGCGCGATCAAACGACGGCGCTCATCACGCTTTGCATTGGCGGCGGGATGGGCATCGCGACCATCATCGAGCGCGTTTGAACACCGCGTAGGGATCTGCGTGCAACCTCGCAGAAAGGACATCGATGATCAAGTTTCGCTTCACGACACTCACAGCACTCCTCTGCGTCGTTCTCATAGCACCTCTCTACGGCCAGGTGCCGACGCCGCTTCAAGATCAACTGAAGCGGATCTTCGACAGCGAAGACTTCGACTCCGAAAGCTTCGGCCCAGCGAAGTGGCTGGCTGACGGCGACGCCTACACGACGGTCGAGCCGTCCGAGTCCGTGGAAGATGCACACGACATCGTCCGTTACGACACCAAGACCGGCGCACGAGAGGTGCTCGTTTCGGCGAGCGCGCTCCGGCCGCCGGACGCGACGCGTCCACTCGAGATCGACAATTACGAGTGGTCTGAGGATCGGGGACGGCTGCTCGTGTTTACGAACACCGTCCGTGTTTGGCGGCGGAACACGCGTGGCGATTACTGGGTCCTGGACGTCGCGAGCGGCGCTCTCCGAAAGCTCGGCGGCGTCGCTCCGACCTCGTCGCTCATGTTCGCCAAGTTCTCGCCCGACGGAACGCGCGTCGCCTATGTCGTGACCAACAACTTGTACGTCGAGACTTTGACGACCGGCTCGGTCACACCGCTGAGCGAAAGCGGCTCGCCGACAACGATCTTTGGCACTTCCGACTGGGTTTACGAAGAAGAGTTCGGGCTTCGCGACGGTTTTCGGTGGAGCCCCGACGGCAAGCGCATCGCCTTTTGGAACTTTGACGCCGAAGGTATCGGCGAGTTCACCATCATTAATAACACCGACGAGCTCTACCCGAGCTTGCTGCGCATTCCCTATCCGAAAGCGGGGACGACGAACTCGGCCGTGAGGATAGGGGTCGTGAGCACGACGGGCGGAGAAATAGCGTGGATGAAAGTGCCCGGCGATCCGCGCAACACTTACGTGGCTCGCATGGAGTGGGCCGATGACAACCATCTCGTCCTTCAGCATTTGAACCGCCTTCAGAACAAGAACGACGTATTGCTTTCGGACGCGACGACCGGCGATGTCGTCCCTATCCACCAAGATCGCAACGACGCTTGGGTCGAAGTCGTCCGGCGCATGGATTGGACCGCGAACGGCGAAGAGCTCGTATGGCTAAGTGAAAAAGACGGTTACCGTCATGCTTATGCTGTACGCCGGGACGGCGGCCACGAGCGGCTCCTTACGCGCTTCGAGGACGACGTGATCCAACCGCTGGGACTCGACTCAGCCGGAGAGTGGTTCTACTTCATCGCGTCGCCCGAGAGCGCAACCGAGCGTTATTTGTTTCGCTCGAGCCTCGAAGGTGACGCTCCCCCGGAGCGGCTGACACCGCGAAACACGACTGGAACCCACGCCTACGATCTGTCGCCGAACGGCCGATGGGCGTTTCATACTTTCTCGAGCTTCGACGAGCCACCGCGGATCGATCTCGTCCGGCTTCCCGATCACACTGTCATGAGAACCCTCGAAGACAATGCGGCTTTGCAGGCGGCGCTCGACGGTGTTCTCGACCCGCCTGTTTCTATGTTCGAGCTCAAGATCGAGCCAGGTGTCACCCTCGATTCTTGGATGCTGAAGCCCGCCAATTTCGACGCCAAGAAGAAATACCCGCTCCTCGTCTATGTCTATGGCGAACCGGCTGGGCAAACCGTCCTCAACCGATGGTTCGGCGCGCGTTCCTTGTTCCATCGCGCGCTCGCCAATGCCGGCTTCATCGTGGCGAGCTTCGACAACCGCGGGACGCCAGCGCCCAAAGGCTCGGCGTGGCGCAAGATCGTCTACGGGACCGTCGGAGATCTCTCGTCGAAAGACCAGGCCGCCGCGGTCACAGCGCTCGTGAAAGAGCGTTCCTATATCGACGCGGACCGTGTCGCCATCTGGGGATGGAGCGGCGGCGGGTCGAACACGTTGAACGCCATGTTCCGCTTCCCCGATATCTTCCGTGTGGGTGTCTCGGTCGCCCCGGTGCCCGATCAAACGCTTTACGATACGATCTATCAGGAACGCTATATGGGCTTGCCGCAAGAGAACCCGGAAGGCTACCGTGTCGGCTCACCGATCAACTTCGCGGAAGGCCTCGAAGGAAAGCTCCTCCTCATCCACGGCACCGGGGACGACAACGTGCACTATCAAGGAACGGAACGTCTCGTGAACCGACTCGTCGAGCTCGGAAAGCCGTTCGACCTGATGGTCTACCCCAATCGATCGCACGCCATTCGCGAGGGCGAAGGCACCACGCTCCACATCTACAATCTCATCACGCGTTACTTGTTCCAAGCGGGATGGGTGGCTTCGAGCAACTGACGCCGGTACGTGGTCGCATAGTAGAAGTAGCGAATCACCAGATGACGGACCGAACCGATGCGGGACTCAAAGTGTGTCGAGTGAGCGCGTCCAAGGTGATATCCTTACGCCGTCGAAAAGGAGTGATGCAGGCCTGAGGCCTGACAATCCGAATCATTCTAGCGTTGCTCTAGATCGTCGCGGCCTGGTCTGTATCGGGAGATATCACGGCGGGACTCATCCTCACCTTCTAGACTCATGACAAAACATAAAAGAGAAAGACTGTCTGACGAAGAGCTTGAGAACGCGCTCGCAAAGCTCGAACATTGGGAGCTCGTCGATGGCAAGCTCCACCGGAGGTTCCGGTTCGAGAATTTCATCGATGCTTTCGCGTTCATGACCCAGCTCGCGCTCGTCGCCGAGCGCATCAACCATCACCCAGAGTGGACGAATGTTTACAACTCCGTCAGCATCTCGTTGTCGACGCACGACGTCGATGGCATCTCCAATCTGGACTTCGATTTCGCCCGCGCGGCGGATCTGTACTTCGGCGACTAAAAGAGGACCAGGGCCAGACCCATGAGTGAACCGCAAACCGGCATCCTGGCGCCTGGCCCTCGGCTGGGACGCTATCTCTTCTTCAACCTCGCTCCGGACGAAGACCCGCGCGACGCGCGCGACGCGCTCGCGGAGCTCGAGCTCGATGACGACATCGTCGTAGGGATCGGTAATTCGCTCGTGCTCGCGTCGAATAGCACCGTCGAAGGCCTCAAAGCGTTTCCGAGCTTGACGGGCCCCGGAGTCGAGATACCCTCGACGCAAACCGCGCTATGGATTTGGTTGCGCAGCGATACCGACCGCGGCGAGCTCATCCACCGTTCTCTCGAGCTCGAGCAGTTCTTGGATCCCACGCTCGAAATGGCGCAGATTGTCGATAGCTTCAAACACGATCCGACGCCGGAGGGACGCGGCCGGGATCTTTCAGGCTACGAGGACGGCACGGAGAACCCGACGGGCGAGGACGCCGTCGCAGCCGCTATCGTTTCGGGTTTGAGCGCAGGACTCGACGGGTCGAGCTTCGCGGCCGTCCAGAAGTGGCAGCACGATCTCGTCGGCCTTCAGTCGTTAACGGACGCCGAGCGGGACGACATCATCGGCCGGCGCCTCGACGACAACGAGGAGCTCGAGGATGCGCCCGAGTCCGCCCACGTTAAGCGCACGGCGCAAGAGAGCTTCGAGCCTGAGGCCTTTGTCGTCCGCCAGTCCATGCCGTGGTCCGATCGCGACGGCGAAGGTGTGATGTTCGTCGCGTTCGGCCGCACGCTCGACGCCTTCGAGGCCCAGCTCACCCGGATGGCCGGGCGCGAAGACGGCATCGTGGACGGCTTGTTTCGCTTCTCGAAGCCCGTTTCCGGCGGCTATTACTGGTGCCCGGGCGTCGAGGACGACAAGCTCGACCTCCGCGCTCTAGGCGTCTAGTGATGACTCGTAAGGAAAGGTGAAAGTGAGGCCCGCCGCCCGCCGAGCCTCACCCGGTAGAGCTGTTTCGCTTATTTGGTAAGCGCTTCGTGGACCTTGCCGACCAGGTTGGGACCAGGTGTGAGCGTCTTGTCGCCCTCGTCCTTCCACTGCGCCGGGCAGGCCTCGGCCGTTTTTCTGGCAACGTAGAGGTTCGCTTTGAACTTCCGCATGACCTCGTCAATGTTGCGGCCCACGTTGAAGAAGCTGACCTCCAGCTCAAGAGCGTGCCCTCGGGGTTGATGATGAACGTGCCTCGTAGCGCCAAGCTCGCACCATTGACGTAGACCCCGAAAAGACGCGAGACTTTCCCGGTTGGATCCGCGCCCATCAAGTACTCGACATTCTCGAGGCTTTTTTCATGCGGTTTCCATGCGAGGTGTACAAACTGAGTATCGGTGCTGACGGTGATGAGCTCGGCACCCAACTTTTTGAAGCGATCTTGCTGCTCTGCCAGAGCAGCGAATTCGGTCGCTCAGACGAAGGTGAAATCGGCGGGATAGAAGAACCATATGGTCCACTTCCCGTCTTTCTTGTTTTGATCGAGGCTCACCGTCCCGAAATCATTCTTAGTGGGGTCGTAGGTCGCGAGCTCGAAATCGGGAACACTGGCACCGAGTTGGAGCCCGCCCCCGTCCGTCGACTCTGTCATTCAGTTTTTCTCCTTTGGCTTGATCCGAACCGCGAATTCCCGCGCTTTCCTCCCATTTATGCAAGAGGAACCTCTCCGGTGTAGGCTTTGAGGAAGGAGGGCGATATGACAGAGCAAACGACGCGCGTCGAGTCCGATTCGCTCGGGCCCATCGAAGTGCCGACACACCGCCTGTGGGGCGCCCAAACGGAGCGCTCCCGCCAGAATTTCCGCATCTCCAGCGAGCGGATGCCGGAGGAGCTCATTCGGGCGCTCGCGCTCGTCAAAAAGTCGGCTGCCGCCGTCAACCATGAGCTCGACCTCTTGGACGCCGATAAGGCGGAAGCGCTGGTCGAGGCCGCCGACGAAGTGCTCGCGGGAAAGCATGCGGACGAGTTCCCTTTGGTCGTCTGGCAGACCGGGAGCGGCACCCAGTCGAATATGAACATGAACGAGGTCCTCGCGAATCGGGCGAGCGAGCTTCTCGGCGGTGAACGGGGCTCGGCGCGCCTCGTCCATCCGAACGACGACGTCAACAAGGGTCAGTCGTCGAACGACGTCATCCCGACCGCGATGCACGTGGCCGCGATCGAAGCCTTGCGTGCTCGCCTTCTACCCGCGGTCGAGAAGCTCAGGGACGCGCTCGCGCTAAAAGCCGAAGCCTTCGACGACATCGTCAAGATCGGACGGACGCATCTCCAGGACGCGACGCCGCTCACCCTTGGCCAAGAGGTCTCGGGCTACGCTTCCCAGCTCGACTATGGCGTCCGGCGCTTGAGCGACGCGCTCCCCCACTTAGAAGAGCTCGCACTCGGCGGTACGGCTGTCGGCACCGGCTTGAACGCTCATCCAGAGCTCGGCAAGCGCGTGGCGGCCCGTCTTTCCGAGCTCACCGGTTATCCTTTCGTCTCGGCGCCGAACAAGTTCGAAGCGCTCGCGTCGAAAGATGCCCTCGTCTTCGCGCACGGCGCGCTCAAGACGCTCGCCGCGTCGCTGATGAAAATCGCGAACGACCTCCGCTGGCTCGCTTCTGGACCACGCAGTGGCATCGGCGAGATCACGATCCCCGCGAACGAGCCCGGAAGCTCCATCATGCCCGGCAAAGTGAACCCGACGCAGTGTGAAGCCATGACAATGCTCTGCGCCCAAGTCTTCGGAAACGACGTCACGATCAACATCGGCGGCGCCTCGGGAAACTTCGAGCTAAACGTTTTCAAGCCCGTCATTATCTATAACTTTCTCCAGAGCGCGCGCCTACTCGCGGATGGCTGCGACAGCTTCCGGGAAAAGCTCGTCGCCGGCATCGAGCCGAATCACGAAAGGCTGAAGGAGAATTTGGAGCGGTCGCTCATGCTCGTGACCGCGCTCAACCCGCATATCGGCTACGACAAAGCGGCCGCGATCGCGAAAAAAGCTTACTCGGAGGGAACGACGCTCCGGGAGGCGGCGCTCGTGCTCAGCCACCTCACGGGCGAGCAATTCGACCAATGGGTGCGGCCTGAGAACATGGTGGGAAAGGAGACCAAGTAATGGAGCTCGGAATGGTGGGACTCGGCAAGATGGGCGCGAACATGACGACCGTTCACGTGTAAACTCGGTGCAGTCCATGTCGGATCGACTCTGTTTCGTTCTCAGCTAACTGCTCGTCGCCACCGCCGCCTCTAGCCAGACGTCACGCCACGAGCTTCTGCGGAAACAACGCGAAGAAAAACAAGCGCGCGCGACCGCCTACAAGCCGAACCGCGTCGAAGAATAGATGGTGCGCCTCGACAAAGCCGAGACACCGACGATAAGCGACTGGAATCTCAAAGGGTTCTATCCCCGCATCGCCTGGCCTAGCCGGGGCTCAGGGGCGGCACTCGGATTTCGCTATTGGCAGCGCGATTTCTGGGGCCGCCTGGACGCCGCCGGCGCAGCGTTTTATTCGCTAAAGCAATATCAGCACTACGACGTTCAGCTCGGGCTGATGCCGCATGTGGGACGTCGCATCCCACGACGGTCCTGGCGGGGAGACGACGTCTGCGATCTCGCGAGCCTGCAGCCGAACTTCGCGCGCTTTCCCTTCTACGCGACCGCGCGGTTTCGCTATCTTCCGCGGGAAGATTTCTTCGGGCTCGGCCCCGCCTCGAGTCTCGATGATAGGACGGACTACCTTCATGAGGAAGGCCGCATCATGACGGCAACGACATCTTTCCCCACGAGCACCGTCGCGATGCTTCGGGGCTACCGGGTTTTCTGCGCGTGGCTCAACCATGACGATTCGCGGAGCATCAACCCTCGATACCTTCATTGACGGACACGTGAAGCACTATCTCATCGATTTCGGCTCGAGTTTCGGGAGCGGCTCGGACGTGCTACGCAACATCGCGCCTCAAAACCCGAGGGCGGGTAACGAGTACATCATCGATCTCGGCCACGCGTGGCAAAGGGCCTATACGTTCGGTGTCTGGGACCAGCCGTGGCGCAAGGTGAAATACCCTTACCCACAACATGCCGAGATCGGCCGATTCGAAGGAGAGTTCTTCGAGCCAGAGAAATGGGTCCCGGAATATCCGAATCCCGCCTTCGATCGGATGTTGGCCGACGACGCGTTCTGGGCGGCGAAGATCGTTGCACGCTTCTCCGACGACGCCATCCGCGCCATCGTCAAGACCGGCGACTACCTGTCGCCCACTGCTGAGCGCTACCTCGCCGACACGCTCATCAAACGACGGGACAAAGTCGTCGCCTATTTCTTTCGCCTGCTGAACCCCAGACCGCGGAGAAACCAGGTATCGTAGCGCACGGGAGCGAACGGCGGCGTCGTAATCCGACAAAGCGGCACCAAGTCGGTGGCGTCCAGATGCTGCGCGTTCCTTTTCAGAAGCGCCGCAAACGCGACGTCTTCGGCGAGCAGCCGGCGCCGGTCTTCACGAAGCTGCTCCTCCGAGGGCGTGGTCCCTCCCCTGCCGAGCCAGATGCCGGTTTCCTCGAAGAGTTTCCGGGCGCCCGCGGCGATGAACGGAGACAATTCTTTGTCATCCAGCCCACGGATCCGGATCGTGTCGTCCTCGGCGTCGAGGGTGCCGCCGGGAAAAGCCAGAAATCCGGGGAAGTAACGGAGCTTCTTGCTGCGCTCGACGAGGAGAAGCTCTTCGGGGCGATTTCGGCGCGAGAGCACAAGGCTGACGGCGAGTCGCTTCCTGCTCAGCACATCGATCTCCAGGCGCGCCAGACTCGCACTGGAGTAGTTTATCCAATCCGTGCCACGCTCGACGAGGAAGGCGCAACGCTCGTCAGAATACCTCCTGACGCCGCCTCCTTTCATCAATTTTGCACTTGAATGAAAGCGGTCCCGTAGACGCTCTCCGGACGAGAATTCATGTCGTTCTCAACTGGACGGAGTGACCTCGCGGGCGCCGTCGAGCACCTTCCGCACCTTCCACTTACTGCGGAAAGGCAGTGGGTGACGTGTCCATGTAGCCCTCGCCCTCGAGGGCTTCCATCATCGCCACGAGGGCATCGATCTCCTCCTCGGTGAGCTCCAGAGGCTGGATCTTGGGATCGAGGTGGGGGTTAGCCTCGCCTCCCCGGTTGTAGAGCTCCACCACCTCGCGGAGGGTGGCGACCGAGCCGTCATGCATATAAGGAGTGCGCTTCGTGACTTCCCGAACCGTCGGGGTCTTGAACGCCCCCATGTCCTGCTCTTGTTTCGCCTCCCCAAAGCGACCCAAGTCGGCGAACTCTTCCTTCTCCGGGTCCCAGCCCACGCCGACGTTGTGAAAAAGAGCGTCGGTGAAGTTGTAGCCGAGGTGGCACTGGTTGCAGCCCGCTTTGTCGAAGAAGAGCTGATCGCCGAGCTTCACCGCATCCGACACGGCGCTTTCGTCACCGTCCTTCCAGCGATCGTAGGGTGAGTTTCCGCTCATGCGTGTGCGCTCGTAATCGGCGATGGCCTTGGCGACGCGGTCAGGCGTAATCTCGGGTGCCCCGCTTGATCCTCGAGCGAGGCGGCCCGCCCATCCCAGAACATATGAGGAAAGAGCGCCCAGGCGGCGTTGATGAACGTGGGAGCTTTACGACCTCCCTTCTGACCGTCGATCCCCGTCGAGACGGGGGTCGGTTCCGAGAATGCGTTCTCCGGCCGATGACAGGTCGCGCAGGCGATCGTGTTGTCGGCGGAAAGACGCGTGTCGTAGTAGAGCCAGCGGCCCAATCGCGCCGTCTCCGCCGTCGGCGGATCCTTGAGCTCACTGAACTGATGGTCGACACCCAGCGGCGGCTCGGGAAGCGGCTGGATGGGGTTGGCAGCTTCCCACTCGGGCGTGGGCTCGCTACAGCTCACCACGGCGAGAGTGGCCAGGAAAACCCCCGCGGTCCAGTAGCATGGTCTAAGATTCATCTCGATCTCCTACGATTGTTTATGATTCCTCTTTTCTCAGGAAGAGCCTTGAGTAAAGCAACGCAGCCAAAGCCCCGCCTGCAAGGGGTCCCACCCAATAGACCCAGTGGGCTGCCCAGACGTTCCCAACCAGGGCGGGGCCGAAGGTGCGGGCTGGGTTCATAGAGGCGCCAGTGAGTGGACCTCCGGCAAGAATGTCGAAGGCCACCACCAGTCCAATGGCAAACCCAGCTACCATCTTGAAGGCTCCGTTATCATCAATTGCTGTTGCGAAAACCACGAAGACGAGGAAGAAGGTTGCGATCAGTTCAAAAAGCACGCCCTGAAGCGGATTGACTCCCTCGGCCAACACCGGAGTTCCCAATTGAACTGCCTGGCGGACGTCGTCGTCAAAGAGGAATAGCAAGAAAGTCGCACCAACTACTCCGCCTGCGAGTTGCGCTACCCAGTAAACGACGGCTTCCCGGCTGGGGATCTTGCCTGCAATCCAGACGCCAAAGGTAACTGCAGGATTGATGTGTCCTCCAGAAATGTGGCCGATCGCCGACACCATGTCGTGCGTCAAGCCCAGAGGAATAGATCATCCGGCGCCAGAAAGTCGCACCAACTACTCCGCCTGCGAGTTGCGCTACCCAGTAAACGACGGCTTCCCGGCTGGGGATCTTGCCTGCAATCCAGACGCCAAAGGTAACTGCAGGATTGATGTGTCCTCCAGAAATGTGGCCGATCGCCGACACCATGACCGCTATGGTCAGGCCATGTGCGAGCGCGATGCCAGCCAGCCCAACCCCGCCATCGGTCAGTCTGTCGGATAAGATCGATCCGGCGCCAATAAAGATGAGTGCTAAGGTGCCAATGAATTCCGCGACAGCCTTTTGTGGGGTGCTGTAGACCATGGGCTAGCCTCCTTGCGATGTGCGAAACAAAAAAGAAAACAACTCAACGCAACGTATTCTAGAAAAGTGCGTACTCACTGTCAAAAGGGAGGAGCGGCTGCCGCACGTTCTCCACTCAGAGCGCCTAACTACTACTTAAAACTTGGCCAGTCAGCACGTTCGTCCCTCCCGCCGGGCGCATGGAGTCTGCAGAAAGCCTGAAGAAACCAAGGCCTTAACCCTAATCGCAAAATCTTCGAAGCACGAAAACGCGAAACAGCCGCACTGGGCGCAGGCGAGAAGCTCGTGCTGGGGCACCCACTCGCCGCCACTATAGGTGATTCTGCACGGTGTATGCAGAACCTGGAAAAGGTGCTATTCACGGGGCCAAAGACCTCAGACACGGTGACGTTTATTTGCGATTAGGGTTAATAGACCCTCGATGTCTTCGAGTTTATCGCTCGCGTCCTCACACAGATCCCCGAGCCACGCAAACATAACACTCATTACTTTGGGGCCTATGCCTCGAGGGCGCGTGCTCTGAGAAAAAAACAGGGTCTCGAGTTGGAACCGACATCACTAAATCACGGCGATGAAAAAATAGATGAGCCCGAGCTCTCTTCCAAACATCGTGCCGCACTCAGAAAGCGTTGGGCTAATTTGATACGGAGGGTTCACAAGACCGACCCACTCCTCTGTTCCTGCGGAGGCAAGTTTCGCGTCATTTCCTTCATCATGCGGCCATCCGTCCTCGTTGGCCAATCCCAAGAAAGCGTGGACCTCCTCTTCCGGGCTACGACTTCGCACCGAGATCGTGCGGCCGGCATCGTTCAACATGTAGAGGATGATCCGCTCGCTCACCTCGAAATAGACATAGATAGGGTCCAGGCGGGCCACTGTCGTGAGTAGGGTGTTCTCTCCCGAGCCGACGAGGTTGCCGACATCCACGAGCCGGCGGCTGACCAAGCCGGCGATAGGAGCGCGCACCTCGGTGTAGCTCAAATCAAGCTCCGCTTGCTCGAGCTGCGCTTTCGCGCCGAGCAAGCTCGCTTCGGCTTGTTGCACGTCCGCGCGTGCTCGGTCAACTTCCTGCTAGCTGACAGCGTTGTTGCGGATCGCTTGCTCGAGCCGCTCCAGATCGGATTGCGCGCGCGCGAGCTCGGCCTCCCAAGACTTGACCTCCGCATCGGCCCCGTTACGGCGCGCGATATAGGGCGCCGGCTCGATCACGAACAAAAGCTGGTCTCTTCGAACCATGGCGCTCGCTTGGAACGCTTGACGTTCGAGCTCGCCCGATACGCGCGCCCGAATCTCGACGGACTCGACAGCCTCGGTTCGGTCGGTGAACTCTTGATACCCCATCACGTCCCGCTGCTCAGGCACCGCGACAGTGACTTCGGGCGCCGGCGGTGGAGGCGCTTCCCCTCCCGAGCCGCACGCGCCCAAGGTGATGACGGCGACAACGATCCAAAAACTGTGACTCTCATTTTTTCACCAGTTTGACGAGCGGCGTCTCCGAGGCGAGGCCCAGCTCGGCGAGCAGTTGAATTTGATGCTCGACTTGAAGGAATCGGGCAGCGATCGTCGTGGAGAGAGCTTTTTCGACACGCCCGAAATATTTCTTCTTGAGCTTCAGATGGTCTTCCTGAAGCTGGAACCAGGCTTTGGCCAGCCGCTTCGCGTCCTCATTCGAGAGGCTTTCATACGTGGTTGCATACTGCCTGAGCAACGCGAGTCGGATCGCCGAGCTTCGAGAGCTCCAGCTCGTATTTCCGGTAAATGGGCCAAAAGACGTCCGCGTCGGCTTCGCTAAACGCCATGGATTCTGTGAGGATCGCTACTTTTTCCGTGCGAAGGTCCGAGCGCATGAGCTCGATGAACAGCTCCTGAGCGCCGGCGAAGCTCGGCGAAACGAGCATGCAAAACGTCAAGAATGAGGCCTTGAAGACTGTCAATGTATCTACTCCTTGAGACCCGACGGCGCTACCCAAACTGCCGAGTGCGGCCCTATTCTAACCTCGACGGTGCTAAATCACCCGTGAGGTTCACGGCTAGGCTGGATTGAGCGGTGGAAGTTCGTCATCCGCGGCGACGGCCCGAGCGTGCGTCCTGCGCGCGGCGGTGACGCGGCGATAGAGCGCTCTGCCGAACCATGGGTTCCCGTCCGCACGTTCCGGCTCCGCGTACAACGTCGCGCCGAGGGCGCGCGCCTCGTGGACGAGCTCTGGGTCGGAGGCGCCCTCCGCGAATTCCCGAAAAGTGGCGACGCCCGCTGCGGGTAGATCGTATAGCGGCGGCTTTGTCCCACGAAGGTCTCGGCGTCGACGCGCTCGGTGAAGTTCACCCCCCCGCGGCTCGAACAGAACGAGCGCATCCGATAGATCGAGCTCGGGGAATTGCGGCGCGCCCATGAAGTACGCCGGGACGAGCACTTCAGCGACGACGGAGATGGGCTGCCCCACGGTCACCGTCGCGTCCGGCTCGAGGCGCGCACAGGCGAACGGCGCGGGCTCTCGCAGTACGGGTGGAATGGCGGGCGCACCTCATACCTGGCACGACCGATCTCTCGCAGACGACCATTCACGTGTAAACTCGGTGCAGTCCATGTCGGATCGACTCTGTTTCGTTCTCAGCTATCTGCTCGTCGCCACCGCCGCCTCTAGCCAGACGTCACGCCACGAGCTTCTGCGGAAACAACGCGAAGAAAAACAAGCGCGCGCGACCGCCTACAAGCCGAACCGCGTCGAAGAACAGATGGTGCGCCTCGACAAAGCCGAGACACCGACGATAAGCGACTGGAATCTCAAAGGGTTCTATCCCCGCATCGCCTGGCCTAGCCGGGGCTCAGGGGCGGCACTCGGATTTCGCTATTGGCAGCGCGATTTCTGGGGCCGCCTGGACGCCGCCGGCGCAGCGTTCTATTCGCTAAAGCAATATCAGCACTACGACGTTCAGCTCGGGCTGATGCCGCATGTGGGACGTCGCATCCCACGACGGTCCTGGCGGGGAGACGACGTCTACGATCTCGCGAGCCTGCAGCCGGACTTCACGCGCTTTCCCCTCTACGTAACAAAGAGCCGCGGAGCTCGAAGCGGTCAGCATGGACATGTGGGAGCCGTACATAACTGTCGTCGGCAAAAAGGCTCCTCAGGCACGGGTGATCTTTGACCGCTTCCACATCGTCAAGCATCTGAACGAGGCCGTGGATAAGACCCGGCGCGAGCTGGTGCGCGAGCTCAAAGGGACTGCCCGGCGCAACCTCAAGAACACCAAGTTTCCCCTTCTCAAGGCCAAACACAACCGCAGCGCGAAAGACAAACGGGTGCTCCGCGAGCAGGTGCGAGCTAATCGTCGCCTCTACCGCGCCATGCTTCTGCGCGACGACTTCATGGACCTCTACACCTACAAAACCGAGACATGGGCCAAGAAGTTTCTCCGAGGATGGCTGCGGCGCGCTATGAGCTCGAGGATAGAGCCCGTCAAACGCGCGGCGAAGATGATCCGCAGGCACTTCGATGGCGTCATCGCGTGGGTCACGTGGAGACTCAGCAACGGCCGACTCGAAGGAATGAACAACAAAATCCGGCTGCTGAGCCACCGCAGCTTTGGACTCCACTCTGCCGAAGCTCTCATCAGTCTCGTCTACCTAAACTGTGGCGGAGTCAAGCCCATTCTTAGTTGAAATGTTCCACGGCTCCCGGTTCGTTTAAGCAACGTTCTTCCTCGACGTATTCTTTTTCGCGGTCTCGATCTTCAGTTCACGCTTGAGCGCTTCACGCAGCTTTGGAAGGTGTCGGTAGCCCATCACCTTCCGGAGGCGCGGCTCGATGTCGGTGAGCGCGGTCGCGAGCCAGCGTTGGCGTTGGTTCGAAGTCTTCCAGTGATCGACCTTCGCGCAACGTTCCTCGATAAGCGCATTGACGGACTCGATGCAGTTCGTCGTCTTTAGTGAGTGACCGAGCACCCCGTACACGCCAAGACGATGCACGGTCAGGGTCTCCTCCAGCCCCTCTTCGAGGCTAGAGGCCGCAGACTGATTCCTCTCTTCCAGCTCGCGGTGGAGTTGCTCGAGGGCCTCAAGCGCCTCCTTGTGCGTCGGCCGGCCGTACGCGCGCTGCAGCCGCTTGCGCCACAACGACTGCTCGCTCTTGGACAAATAGCTCACGACATTCTCTCGTTTGTGCCACTGGCAACGGCCCACGACGACCCGCCTGCGAAAGGCCTTGGTCACGGCTCCTCGCAGCCCCTTGCTGCCGTCGATGACCACCAGCAGCCCTTCAGAGATATCGAGACCCCGCTCGACCAATGAACGCAGGAACGGCCTAAGAACACGCTCGTTCTCAGTGTCTGTCTCCACGAAGCCGAGGAAGCGTTTGTCCCCGGATAACGTGATGCCGAGAGCCACCACCATCGTCGCGTCGGCGAACGTCTTGCCGTCCAGGACCATCGCCACCACGTCCTCACCCGAGAGATCACGCTCCTGCATCTCACGCAGCTTCGCTGCGCTTGCTTCGACGAAGCCGCGCGACACCGACGAACTCGACAGACCGATCGCGCCCGGGACCAATTCCGCCGCCGACTCATAGTTCCGGCACGAGATCCCGTACAGCACTCTTCGTAGAAGCAACTCGTCCACCTCTCCGCGGTGACTCAGACTCTCGTACGAGCTCAACGGGATCTCTCCGTCGCGGCCGCGAACACGGGGAACGCGGACCGGAACTCGCTGACCCGCGAGTTTCACCGTGCCCGGATTCGTCCCGTGACGTCGTCCCTGCACCGTCTCCGATTTCCGAACGTATCGCTCTCCCGCAAGCTCACTGACCTCGGCGTCCAGCAACTCGTGAACATGCATCAGGCCGAGAGGCACCAGTGCGCGGATCATCTCGACCTTCGAGTCCACCTCGAGCTCCCCGTATCCCTCTTGCTCCATGACCTCTACTTCACCTAGACGACGCGTCTTCTTGCGTTCCTTGACCCTTCGTAGCAGACTTCCCATATCGGCTCCTTTCTTGAGCGGCTTGATTTCGCTTTTCACAACGTCATCAAACCACCCGAGAGGGAGCCGTTTCAAATTTCAACTAAGAGTGGCACACATTCCGGTGGCGGTCTCACCCTCGAGGGGATCCACTGAAATGGCAGGAGAGGCAGTAAGTTAAGCTCGGGCGCCACCCCCTGACACAGGGGTCATTTATCTCCATCGCTCTCAGTAACATTCTGACGCCGCCCGTGCGTCCGTTCGCTCCAAACCGCTCCTGTTTTTGCGCCTCTTCGGTTGCGGTGAAAATCCTCGGCGCTGATAGGTTAAGGGGCCAAAAATTTGGCGACAAAAGCGTTTCCTCTCATCTTCTTTTCTTGTCTTTTCGTTGCGCCTTTCTTGTCTTTGCGCCTTTGCGTTACGCTTTTTTTAATATTGATCTAGCCTCTAACGCGTTCGATGACTAAAAGAAGTCGGAGAACGACCCTTGGGCCAAAACACGGCGTCCATGCTAGACTCCCCGATCTCGATGCCGCGAAACGTCTTTCTGGAAGCACTCGAGCAGATTCCGAAAGGGCAAACGCGATCCTTCTTGGAGCTTGCGGCAATGGCCGGTCGTCCAGGCGCGGCCCGCGCGGCAGGACGGGCTGTCGCAGCCTGTCCCTCGGGATTGCCCCGACACCGCGTCGTCAGCGCTAACGGACGACCGCGAGACGACGAACAGCGCAGCCGGTTGCGCCGTGAAGGCGCACGAGCGAAAGCCGGAGAATCGATCGACATCTGGGCGAGACGTTTGGGCGCCCGTTTCGTAGGTCGCTACAGGACGCGAGAGCTCGCGCGCCCGGTTAGGGCCGGAGAGCTGAAGTGGCACTTCGACGAGCTGGAAGCTTTCTCCGATGAGGCCGCTGCGCACGCGCGCGGCTTCCAGCCGGTCGGCGCCCCGCCGTTCCAGGGTGAGCCGCTCCCACCGAGGCAGAACGTC
Source organism: Candidatus Marinacidobacterales bacterium (assembly GCA_965197495.1). GTDB lineage: Bacteria > Acidobacteriota > Vicinamibacteria > Marinacidobacterales > SMYC01 > SMYC01. The sequence goes on along the minus strand of OZ240210.1, from coordinate 4,087,727 downwards.
ATCGCGGAGGCAGGCCCGGATCCGTTAACGAAGCGGCTCGATAGGATCGACTGGGACCAGGCGCGAACGGCTCTTCGTGCAAGCGGCATGCACCGATTGCCCAAGCTTATAGCACCTTCGGAGTGCCAATCCATTCTCGACGCATCCGCCGCAATGGAGCGATTCGAGCGCACGATCCAAATGCTGCCCAAGGGCTACGGTGTCGGAACTTATCATCATTATAAGGAACCCTTGCCCGAGCCGGCGGGAGCACTACGGGAACGTCTTTATCGCGAGCTCGCCCCCTCCGGCTATCCCAAGAATCTCGCGGCGTTCTGGAGGCGCTGCCGCGACGGCAAGCAGAAACGAGCCTCTTCAATCCTGATCTGCTATGGGAAAGGAGGCGTCAACCACCCGCATCGAGACGTCTACGGCCGGGTATGGTTCCCGTTCCAAGCCCTCGTGATGCTGTCGCGGCGTGGGCGCGACTTTGCCGGTGGCGAGTTCTTCGTCGAAGATGAAGCGAGCCGCCGCCGTCAAATCGCGCCGGTGAGCGAAGGCGATGTGGTCTTGTTTGCCACGCGAGAGCGCATTCGAAACGGAAGCCGCGTAGCCGTCCGACACGGCATGCAGCCCGTAACCCGGGGCAAACGCTACGCCCTGGGAGTGGTCTTCCACCTAGCCGAATAACTCCCCCTGCCGCTCTCCAAAACCTGATCAAATCTGATCAAGCTCCGGTTCCTGCTTCACAGAGGATCGTTTCACCCCAGCGTCCGCTGGGGCCAGAGCGTTCCTCTCCACAGGCTTCAGTTCCGGTGAAGCTCACCGTACATAAAAGATTCTTCGCGGCGTTGAAATCACGATCTTTCGTAAGTCCGCACGCCGCACATTGAAATTGACGCTCATCCAGCGACAAGCTCTCCTTGATGGCACCACAACCGCTGCACATCTTCGAAGAAGCGAACCAGCGATCGGCAACGACAACATGGTTCCCGCGAAGCGCCGCCTTGTATTCGAGCTGGCGGCGAAACTCATGAAAGCCCATATCCGAGATCGCCCGTGCCAATCGACGGTTCGCAAGCATGCCTTTGACGTTCAGATCCTCGATAGCGATCCAGCCGTAGTTGTTCGTCAAGTAGGCCGTGAGCTTGTGCAGAGAGTCTTGTCGGATGCAACTGAGCCGGTAGTGCAGTCGCGCTAGCTTTCGGCGTGCTTTTTCACGGTTTTTGGACCCCTTCCGTTTATGGGATAGTTGACGACACAATCGTCTCAGCTTCTTGAACTCGCGCCTCAGCGGTTTCGGTCCTTCAATCGCCTCCTCGTCTGACAATGTGGCCAGGCTCGCCAATCGACGCACCCCCAAGTCCACGCCCACCGCTGCTTGGCTCTCGCAGCATTCAGGCTTGTCCTCAAGCTCCACCGTCAGGCTCACGAACCACTTGTCCGCCCTGCGCGATATCACCGCTGAAACCACAGTGCCTCGGAAGCGAAGCTCTTCTCGCATCCGCACCCACCCTAGCCCATGTTTCCCTTTTAGGTGTCTAAGTCATCGAAAACAAAGGATCGAGATCGGCGGTTTGTCTCTACGCTGACAGCACCTCCTCGGAGAAGGCTGGCGGGTCGCGTTCAACGATGCCGAGTGCAGTCAGGATCGAGTTGGCGCGAGCGGTGCCGCGCGTGACGACGCGCTTAGTCCGCCCAGAACCCAGCTGTAAGTCGACGACCCGGACCGAGCGTAGCGCTTGTAGTGCCTCGGTTGCGGACAGGTCGAGTTCGGCGACCTTGAGCTTTTTCTCAAGAGCCCGATGCACAAGGAAGGCCAGCGTAGCTACGAAAAGATGTGCCTCCACACGCTCATCGGTCTGGTGGTAAACGGGACGCATCTCAATGACATCCTTAAGGCATGAGAAGGCTCGCTCGACCTCGTTTAGGTCCTTGTAAAGGCGCACGGCGTCGACCGGAGAGAGGTTTTGCTCCTCGGTTTGAATAACGTACTTACCCTCGTAGGCTTGCTCGCGCTTGAGGTTGACGGGGTGCTCGAAGAAGCGGAAGCGACCGTTTTTGTACTCCCAGTCGTAGTAACGGTGACCGTGGTGGCGTGCCTGTATGCGCGCGGCGGCGGCACCGATTTTCTCGGGGGCTTTCAATCGTCCGTCGCGCACGCGGCGCTCGAGGGCCTCGAATGCCGCACGGGCACGTCCCATGGCCCGCAGCCTCTGCCCGCGCTCGTAGGCGAGCCTTTCGTCGCTGTGAACGACGAAGATGCGCACCCCAGACTGCTCGGAGCGGACTTCTTGCACACGAGTCTTAGGTGGCTCGGCTTTTTCGCTCACCGTGATGCCACCAGGGCAGTCGATCCACTCTCCGCTGGCGCGCTCGATGTAACGATAGACCTCCTCGCGCCGTCGTCTTTGCAGCCCGACGAGATAGCCCTGCTTGCGCGAGCGCACCACTGCCAGGCTGTCGCTCGTTACCATCCCTCGGTCGCCGACAAAAACCACGCGGTGCAAACCGAATCGTTCGTTGAGATCGTTGAGCACTTGCGGCACCGTTTTCGCGTCACGCCAGTTGCCGGCGAAAACATGGTGGGCGATCGGCCAACCGTCCACCATCACCAGACCGATAAGCACTTGCCGGTTACGCGGTCTGCGGTCGCGACTGTAGCCGTGGGCGCCGAGCCCCGGAGGGCCTTGACCTTCGAAGTACGTCGACGTCAGGTCGTAAAACACCATGTCAACCTCAAGCGAAAACAGATCCCGCAAGCGCAAAAACAGCTCCTTCTCGATCTGTTCTTTGCGGGCATGCAGCTGGTCGAGCGTTCGGTACCATTGCTTGAGTTGGCGAAACTCCACGCGAACCCGCGGGGAGCGACTCGCTCGCCGTTCCCCATCATCGCGCCACTGCGGCACCCACCGCCGCCCCTGCCGGTCGCAGACGAAGTCGGATTTTGTTGTTCATTCCTTCGAGTCGGCCGTTGCTGAGTCTCCACGTGACCCACGCGATGACGCCATCGAAGTGCCTGCGGATCATCTTCGCCGCGCGTTTGACGGGCTCTATCCTCGAGCTCATAGCGCGCCGCAGCCATCCTCGGAGAAACTTCTTGGCCCATGTCTCGGTTTTGTAGGTGTAGAGGTCCATGAAGTCGTCGCGCAGAAGCATGGCGCGGTAGAGGCGACGATTAGCTCGCACCTGCTCGCGGAGCACCCGTTTGTCTTTCGCGCTGCGGTTGTGTTTGGCCTTGAGAAGGGGAAACTTGGTGTTCTTGAGGTTGCGTCGGGCAGTCCCTTTGAGCTCGCGCACCAGCTCGCGCCGGGTCTTATCCACGGCCTCGTTCAGATGCTTGACGATGTGGAAGCGGTCAAAGATCACCCGTGCCTGAGGAGCCTTTTTGCCGACGACAGTTATGTACGGCTCCCACATGTCCATGCTGACCGCTTCGAGCTCCGCGGCTCTTTGTGGTCCGAGCTTGCGGAAAAACCGCAGCAGCGTCTTGGCCTTGCGCTCCTTTCCCGCCCAGACGACCCGGCCGCTGAGATGGTCTATCACCACTGTCAAGTACTTGTGGCGTTTGCGGTAGCTGATCTCGTCCATCCCAATCACCCGCAATCCATCGAGCTCGCGCCGCTCATCCCGTTGCTCGGCAACCACCCGCTGGATGATCCGTCGCACCGAACGCCACGTCACTCGGAAATAGTTCGCTACGGCGCTGACGTCCGTCCTCTGTGCCAGCCACGCTACCTCTTGTTCGAAGCTCTTGGTAAAGCGGCTCCCCTTGTCGGCCCAAGGCACCTTTTCTTTGACCACGCCACAACGCCGACAAACCACTCGCCGGATCGAGTAGCGAAGATAGCTCCGGACACCGAACAGATCCAAGTGCCGCCAGTAACGATTGTAGCGATCTTTGTTCTTGCGGACCTTTCGACCGCAAACCCCGCACAGAGGCTTCCTCCTCCGTGGTACGACATCCACCACCACTCTGGCTTTGTCCGCCTGGAAGTGGAAATTTCGGACCCACAGGCCTTGCAATCCGATGAGCTTGTTGACTAACGTGGTAACGCGCATCGCGAGAACGCTCCTTTTTCTTGCCGAAAAAGGATTCTAGCGTTCTCGCCGATGCGCATCTAAACATGGCTTACCCTCTCAACCCACAGGCCTCACCAAATGCCACTGCCCCGCAGCGCGAAACGAGGCTGTGGGAAACGCCCCCACGGTCCGGATCGTTCAAGGCCTTGCTCACGACTGAGCTCTCTTCGAAGCCTGGAAGGGCGTTTTCCATAGCCTCCACTGATCGATGCCTCCCCTTCCTTATTCCAAATGAATGAATCCTTCTTGTATATATCAGGAGGGGCCTGTGGGCGCTTGTGGGAAACGCGAAGCGTTTTCCAAGCGATTGTGGAAAACGCCGCTGCTACGTTTGTACCTGCTCACAACCCATCCCTAACGCCTCTCTCTCCAGGAGTTTCCGGTGTTTTCCACAATCGCGGCAGCGTCCATAGGCCATACCCTCGCGCCCAAATCAGATCCCCAGAAACGACAGGAGAACCTTAAATATAACTAGCAGCTATTGTCAGCCCCACGTGGCTATCAGCGTCCAGTCGCCAGAAAAACAGTGTCGTCCAGGAGAGCGACACCCTAGCCAAACGGACCCTGAATGCTGAATGCTGAATGCTGATCAGTCAAACTTCCAGCTGTTCCGCCAGTTCCACGAACTTCTCGATGAAGCGGCTGATCTTGTCGCGCGTCTCTGTCACGGCGTCCGAAAACTCCAGCCCGCAGCCGCCGGGCAGCTCTGGAGACGGGTTGCCGACGTCCTGCGTGCGCCAACGCACGATCATATCCGCGTCGACTTGACCCAACTGAAACGGAAGGAAGAATTGTACACGGACCGTTTCCCCCGTTTCGAAGGGGTCGCTGGCATTGAGAAAAATACCCCCGCGGCTGAGGTTCAGAACATATCCTTGCCCGACCTTGTCTCGCTTCTTGTACACCGCGCTAATCGTCAGCGGACTAACGCGCACCATCCGCTCGAGCTGCTCCGGTCCTGTCAGCCCCTCCGGGTCGGTCGAAATTTTTTCACTCATAAGGCCATCATCACGTCGCCAGGCTCTACGTGCCTGGTCCGAAGTGCTCCACCATCTCCGTCTGCTCCACCTTCACGCTGCGGTGCAACAGCTTGTTCTCGAGAGCCATCCCCGCCTGAGCCATGAACATCTCGAGTCCTCCCAAATCACCGAGCTCTTTTCCACTCATCCCGTTGTCACCGTAGAGAAGCAGCAAAGTGGCCCTGTTGTAAAGCACGGGGATCAGTACCGCCTCCGAGGACTCGCCTTGCTCCATGACGGCTACGAGAGCACGCCCGAGACCGTCATCTCCCTTTGTTCTTTGTGTCGTGCCGGTGCTGATGGCTTCAGCGAAGGCTGGCGTCACACCGATGTCGAGAGAGAGATTCCTCGCTTTCTCGGTACATTCGGCGGCGTTCGCGCTGAACCCAAAACCGGCAAGCCCACGCGCGCCGTCGCTCTTGACGACGAATAACAGGCCGCGCTCGAGAAACTGAGCCGCGACTTCGAGGACGAGCCGCGAGACGTCCGTGGTGTCGCCCGGTGCGACGAGCTGCCGCGTCATGGTCGCGAGGAAGTCGATACGACCCGTATCGCTGCGCGTGCCGCTTGCGACAACGGCTTGGCCTTGATCTTCGACGAGTTTACGAAGCTGACCGCGAACCGTTTCAGCGAGATCTCGAAGATCCGCTCCGTAGAGAACCGGGTCCGGCTTTGTCAGCGCCGGCTTATAGACGATCCGGCGAACGCCAAGTGTTCTGGCTCGGATGCGCACTTTGTCGCTCAGGCTCTCCACCATCAGCAAGACGGGTAAATCGATGTCATGGCGTTTGAGGCGGCGAATGAGCTCGAAGCCGCCGTAGAAACTCCTTCCGGACGAAGTCGGCATTTTGAGATCAACGACCGCGAGTACGTTCTCGCCATTAGCCACCCGCATACGCGCGATCTCGGCTCCCGCAGCCGGTGCCGTCGCGACGTAAACGCAGAATCCCTTGGCTTCGAGCTCCTTTTTCAACACCGCTGTCACGAGTGGCTCGTCGTCAACGACGATAATCGTGAAGCCTTGCATGTCATCGGTCGTGGCCTCGACCCGCCTGGGTTCCGGAGCGCCATCAGGTGTCTCCGACTCGGTGTGCGCTTCGCCCTGGGGCGATTCGACGACATCGATACGTTCCGCGGCTACCGGCGCCGCTTTTGGCTCTCCCGGCGGCTCCGCGGCGAGCTCGTCTTCGGCCTCGGGCTCGTCAGGCAATTCTCCCGGGTCCGCGGGGATGTCCCCCTGAAAGGCGAGCTCCAAAAGCGATGTCGCCTCACGCCTTTCGTTGTCGATCTCGACCGCGAGGTCGAGCAACGAGAAGGCGATAATCTGCAGCATATCGATGAGCGGCAGATCCTCCAGTTGTCCTTTGAGTCCCACGAAGTTTCTCTCCAGCCCTTAGCGCTTAGCGTGCACTCGCTCTTCGCGGAGATGTCCCGGCCGCTGTTGAATTTGGTCGGGTAGCGGCGGCACCTGTGAATACTCTTAGGCAGCAACCTCATCGCTGTCAAGAGATTTCTGTTTGCTTCTAAGCGCGCGAACGAGAGCGCCCATATGGCGATAGCCTTTGATACGGTGAAACTTTTTCTCCGCCGTGACGACGCCGAGAGCGGTCCATCGGCGAATCATGGAAGGACTCTTCCACCGCTTGACGTTTCTCGAGACTCTGCGGATGGTGCCGTTGAGATTCTCGATGGCGTTTGTCGTGGCCAGAGATTTGCGAAGTAACTCGGGTAGAGCGAGCTTCACAACCGTGAGTGTCTCTTCCATCCCTTCGCGAAGGCTTCCGGCAGCTTCGTCGTAGCCGTTTCGCTCGAGCCACGACACCAATGCCTGAAGTCGCTTGCGCGCCTTGTCGGCACTCTTGCATTTGTACGCTTCCTTCATTGTCTGGAGCACGTAGGCGTGACGGGACTTGGGAAGGTACGAGCGAAGATTTCGGAGTTTGTGGAGCTGGCATCTTTGGATAACCGCGAGATCCCCCAAAACGTCGACGAGTGCTTTGCGGATCCCTTTGCCTCCGTCCACTACGCAGAGAATCGATTCGTCGATCCGCAATCCCCGCTCGAGAAGGTTCTGCAACATCGCGGTGCACACCCGAGAGTTTTCCGTCGAGCCCAGCCATATACCCAAGGGCACCTTCGTTCCATCTATTGTGATACCGAGAGTTACGACGACGGTCTGTCCGGCCACCTCAAGGCCATCCATCATTAGTGCCGCAAGCTCGAACTCCTCTAGCCTCCGAGATAGGTATTCCTCGAGCTTCTTAGTCGTCTGGCTCACGAGGTGACGGCTGGCGGCACTCTTGCTCGTGCCACGAGACTTCAACTTCGCCGAGGGTTTGTCCAGACTCGATTCGTAATTTCGGGTCGATACCCCCACCAAGATCTGGTTCAGCACTCGCTCCGGAAGCGGGTCTTCTTCGCGGAAGGCTTCGAAGTGTGGAAGCGACGCCTCCTCGCCCGACTTCGAACGAACTCGAGGTCGCGACACTTGGATTCGACGACCGCCGAAGCTCAGCTCCCCATCCGTGCTCCCCCAGTGGTTATGAGTTCGCTCCTTCTCGTGCTTGCCCTTCGGCCCCGCGATCTTCTCCGCGTCCTCTCTCAGGAGTAGGTGCAATGCGGTCAGTCCTTGCTCGTACACCCATTCCGTCAGGTCCGCCTTCGTGGCCGCGATCCCAGCTATCATCGGTAGCAGTATCTGACCGACTTGGCCAACTACCTTGCCCGTAGGCGAGTGCGTTTGCTTTCTTACTGGCTTCTTTGATTTCCTTGGCATGGTGGCTCCTTGTCCCCCTCTGGAGACGGTTGGTTTGGCAGACCTATTCTTAGGCCGGCCAAGGAGCCGCCGCTACCCCAAATTCAACATCCGGCGGGACATCCCCCTCTTCGCTCCGCATTTCGCATCAGCCTGCTAAGCGTCCTGCAAAAGCTCCTTGACCAAAGTCACGAGCTTCGGCCCGGAGATGGGCTTGGTGAGGTAAGCATCTGCTCCCTTGGACGGGCCTTCGTCCCGCGAATTTTCCTCACCTCGTGTCGTGATGATGATGATCGGGACTTTAGGCTCGCTATGCGACGAGCGAATATGGGCGATGAGGTCGAGTCCGTTCATCTCCGGCATATTGATGTCTGTCAGCACGCAGTCAACGCTCTCCGCGCCGAGTTTGTCCACCGCCTCGCGCCCATTGGCAACTTCCGTGATGTTGTAAACGCCTTCCTTCTTGAGCGTGAGGCAGATCAACATGCGCGTCGTAGCGGAATCGTCGACGACCAAAAGATTCTTGATGGACATGGGTTTCTCCTTGCGTTCCGTTAGCGCGATTTCATGAGCTGCATGAAGCCTTCGATAGTCTTCAGCCTACGGTCCATGGCGCCATGCAGCTTGGCCGATATGAGCGCACTCGCCGCATGCGCGGCGACGAGCTCCAAAATTTGATGATCGATGGGCGAAAAGGCGTTCTTGTGACTCAGAAGCTTGTAGATCACGACGACGACGACCGTTGTGTCGTTGAGCTTCATCGGGAGCGTCGTGAGAGGCAGATCGACGTCTACTTCCGAGTCGCTCTTGGGCTCGAAGAAGAAAGCTTCGCCGGTCGCCGCGACGTCACCAATAACGCCCTCGCCGGTCGGAAGGGTGTTCTTGGGTAGCCGGTTCTGTATTCCTTCGCCGGAGAGAAGCTGCAATTTCTTCTTGCTCTTGTCGAAAATGAACAGCCCAAACTCTTCCGCACCGACCATCTCCGCGAGAATCTCGGAAATGATCTGCTTGACTTCCGACAGATCGAAAGTCGCATGAAGGCGCTGGCTCGCGACATACAAATTCGCCATCGCTTCGTTTTGTTCCTGGATCTCCACATACATGTTCGCGAATTCGTGGTTTTCCTTCTCGACTTGGCTGAGCCTTCCCCGAACTTCGCTCAGCGCATCGAGTAGAGCCTTCTCCCCACCGGTCGCCTGCATAGCGAAGCCGGCTTCGAGATCCGCCACTTGGTGGTCCAGTTGAACGACACGCTCCTGCACAACGTCCACGTCATCCGTCGTTTTCATTTCTTTCTCTTGAGGCATAGCTCTCGTCTCCATTTCACACCGTCGTCATCGCGATGTTCACGACGACTTCACCGTGCATCGTCTCGAGCGGCACGACCAAAGTCTCGAGCTCGAGGTTGGATGTGCTCACGTTATCTCCAGCAATCAGAGTCGGGGGCGAAACGCGCAGGTGGTGGCCCTTGTCGTTGAGGCGAGAGATCGCGCGACCCGTCATCATGCTGGCGAGCTCGGATAATGTGTCCCGCGCCAGAGTGCCGAGCTCGCTCATCGGCTTTTCGTTCATATGTCCAGCGATGGCGAGCGCTGTGGCGCGTGACATCTCATAAAGAACCCGGCCTTCGCCGTCTCCGGTGAGTCCAACCACCGCCGTGACAGCGCTTCCGGTCAGGGGCGCCGGTGATAGCTGAACACGACCCGCGGCGATTTGTCCTGAAAGGACTTGCTCGAGGATCTCCTGGGCGGAGCTTATGAAAAGTTGAACGTAATCGAACCGCACTATCCTTCTCCGAGAACGAAATCGACCACGCTCGCGACTTGCGTAGGCTCGATCGGCTTGGTCAGGAAATGCTTCGCGCCAGAATCGAGAGCCCCCTTGATCAATTCCTGATAGCCGTTTGAGCTCACCATGACGATCTTGGCCGAGGCGTCGCGGTCCATGATGGTTTGAACCGCTTCGACGCCCTCCATCTCCGGCATCGTGATGTCCATGAAAACGACATCGGGCCGAAGTTTCATGTATTGGTCAATCGCCTCTCTGCCATTGGTGGCGAAACCGGCGGCCTCCCCGCCGACGGCGGTGAGGATGTTCTTCAGATTGCGCCGCGCGAACTCCGAATCGTCTACGACGAGAAACCGGAAGTTTTCCATTACGTTCCCCTTTTGCTGCTACGAGAGCGAATTCAAGTAATTCGATATTTTGGACAAGGGAAGAACCTTGTCGACCACACCGCGCTCGATTGCGGCTTTCGGCATTCCGAAGACGACCGAGCTCGCTTCGTCCTGTGCAAGGTTGTACCCGCCGGCCTCGTGAATGGCCGACGCACCGGCGGCCCCGTCCTCTCCCATACCAGTCATCACGACGCCGACACACTTGGATCCCACAACCTCCGCCATCGATCGAAAAAGAACGTCGGCGGACGGGCGGTGGCCGTTCACCGGTTTGTCGAGCGTGAGACGCAATCGGAGCTTCCCGCTCTCACGAACGAGCTCCATGTGCTGGCCACCAGGTGCGACAAAAGCGCAGCTCGAGCTCACGACCTCGCCCTCACAAGCCTCGTGCACATCGATCGCGGATAGCTTCGCGAGTCGTGTCGCGAACTGCGCGGTAAACCCTTCCGGCATATGTTGCACGATGAGGAGCGAGGGGCTGAAATCGCCTCGGATCTGTGCCAACAGTTCAGAGAGCGCGTTGGGTCCACCCGTAGAGATCGCAATGCCGACGACGTCGCGCCCCGGCAACCCCCCCACTGATAATGCTGCGCGGCGCGGCTCCCGGGTCGGCTCGGCCATCTTCCTGAGCGGCCGGCGGACCTTGGCCTTCGCCGCGACCCGAATCTTCGCCACGAGATCCGAGGCCAAAGAGCCCATCGGAGACGAGAAAATGCGGGCGGGTTTCGTGACGAAATCCACTGCACCCGCGGCGAGTCCCTCGAACGTGGCGGTAGCACCTTCAGACGTGTGCGCCGAGACGAGAATGACCGGCAGTTGAAACTTGTCGACGATACGTCGGAGCGTACTCATGCCGTCGAGCCGTGGCATCTCCAGATCCAACGTGACGACGTCGGGTTTCGAACCTTCGAGCTTCTGGATTTTGTCGAGCGCAAAAACACCGTCCATCGCTGTCGCGACGACTTCGATATCCTCATGGGGCTCGAGCAGCTTTACGAGGAGTCGTCGCATGAAAGCAGAGTCATCCACAACGAGAACACGAATCATTGGAGCGCCTCGACTTTTCTCGTGAGGCTCACCGTCCTGTCGAGAAGGCCACGGGTATGAAGAATGAGCACCACTCGCCCGTTTCCGAGAATAGACGCGCCGGCGATGCCCGGACTGCGCGTAAGAACATCCTCAATCGGCTTCACCACGAGCTCTTGCTCGCCGACAAGCCGATCGGCGACGAGCCCGATGCGACGCTCCGCTTCGCCCACGAGAAGGACAAAAGCCCCTCGATCGTCTCCCTTCTTGGAAGGCACGTCCTGCGCCTCCCTGAGCGAGACCAGGGGCACGACCTGGTCACGCCAATGGAGGACACCGCGCCCCAGGATGGTTCGGGCCTGGTCAGGAACGAGACGGATGATTTCGAGCACACCCGTCAGCGGCACGGCAAATATCTGGTCGCCGACTTCCACCAAGACGGCTCGAAGAATCGCGAGGGTCAACGGGAGACGGATGAGAAAGCGCGTTCCTCGTCCCGACGCCGTCTCGAGCTCGATGACGCCCTTGAGATTTGCGACGGACTCCCGAACGATATCCATCCCGATGCCTCGACCAGAGATATCGGAGACGGAGTCCGCCGTGCTGAAGCCCGGCTGATAGATTGTATTCAGGATCTCGTCGGGCGCCAGACTGTCGAGCTGAGACGCTTCGAGAATGCCTTGAGTCACGGCCCGCTGCGCGACCCGGGCGAGGTCGATTCCGCGCCCGTCATCTTCAACGACGACATGGGCATGATTACCTTCATAGAAGGCCGAAAGCGTGAGACGCGCTTTGGGCGCCTTACCCGAAGCAGAGCGTTCTTCCGGAGTCTCGATGCCGTGGTCGATGGCGTTGCGCACCAAATGAAGCAGTGGCTCTCCGAGCGCGTCCACGATGCTCTTATCGAGCTCCGTCATACCGCCTTTGATGTCGAGTTCGACTTTCTTTCCACGCGAATGCGCGAGATCCCGGACGAGTCTCGGAAAACGCTTGAACACGTGCTCCACCGGCACCATCCGAATCTTCAAGACCGCGGCCTGTAGCTCAGTGAGCGTACGTTCCAAGAAACCGTTCGCGTCGCTCAACAGATCCTCGACGCCTCCTTCGGTAGCATCTCCAGACATATCCGCAAGCGCTTGCGCGACCATCGAGCGACCGATGACGAGCTCACCGACGAGATTCATGATGCGGTCGATCTTCGCGACCTCCACCCTCAACAAGTCGGATGACGATGGGCTCGCCGATGCGTTTGGGCTGCTCGCGGGCCCCGGACGCGAACCACCTTCGCCCGGGTCTTGCGGCTCGTCACCGCTATCTTGCTCCGAGAGCAGCGTGCTCGCGGCCACGTGCTTCAACACGACGCGCGATGTCACCCCGGGAACGCGCGCGGCGCGACGAAGCTCCTTCGCTTTAGCCTCCGAAGCGACGTAGACGATGAAGCGCGGTGATGCCTCTATCGCCGCGTCGTCCGGATCCGGCTCCGAGTGCACGAACCGTCCGAGTTTTTCGAGCCTCTGGCGCACGAGAAACGCGCCGGCCGAGTGCATCTGACAATCGCTCGTGAACGATATCGTGAGCTGGGCGAGGGTCTCGGGGGGCGACCGCGGCACTTCCGCATCTTCCGATGGCGGCACGAGTCTTTCGCAGAGCCCCTCGATGTCGGGCACGGTTTTCGGTGGATCCGCGCAATAGGCCTCGAGCAGCGCTGTCGAAAGGTCACCACTGGCCAGGAGCATGTCGATCTCGTCCCGACGGACTCGGCGGACTCGGAGGACCTCTCGGAACCCGCGGAGATAGTCTTCGATGCGGTGCGAGAGCTTCGTGAGCGCGGTGAACTCGAGAGCCATCGAATCGCCCTTGACGGTATGAACGACGCGCTCGAGCGCGCGAAACACCTCGCTCGGCTCCGACGACACTTCGAGCTCCAGCGCCCGGTCATTGAACTCCGCGAGCATGTCCTTTGCCTGGGCGTAGAAAACCTCTTTGAGCTGGGCGAGCTCCTCCGGTGTCAGATAAATCTCGTCGCTCACGCGATCTGCTGCTTTCTGTATGCCGTGCCGCGCTGGTGGTGAACGAACTCGAGCTCGGGGCTCATACCCTGAACGGATTCGGAGTGGCCGAGAAAGAGATAGCCGCCGGGCCTGAGCGCCCGGGCGAGCTTGTGGACGACTTTTCGCTGCTCCTGCGGATCGAAGTAAATCAGGACGTTGCGGCAGAAAACGATATCGAGATCACCGAGTCCGTTCTCGTGTTTGAGATTGTGGAAATCGAAGATCACGAGACGCTTGAGCGCCTCGACAACTCGGTGCCCGTCGGCATCCGTTTCGAAAAAGCGACGGAGGCGAGCCGGGGCGAGATCTTCTACCCGGGCTTTGGTGTAGTGTCCGTTGGCAGCCTTCTCGAGAGCCGAGAGTGAGAGATCGGATGCGTAGATGCGAACTTCCCATTCGGGCCAAGTCGGCAAGGCCTCGAGCACGGAAATGGCGATCGAGTAGGGTTCTTCGCCGGTCGAGCAGCCCGCGCTCCATATTCGGAGGCTGTGCTCCGAGGCTTTGGCCTTTTTCTCGAGGAGCTCGGGAAGGACCCTTTGCTCCAAGATCTCGAATTGCGGGAGATTGCGAAAAAATGACGTCTCGTTGATCGTCAGCACATCGAGAAGCTGGAGAAGCTCCTTCTCCTCCTCGGCGCCGCCTTGCTTCAGATAGCTATAATAGCGATAAAAGCTGCCGATACTTCTCGCGAGCAGCCGTTTTCCGATGCGCGACGCAAGAAATGCGCGGCGATTATCCGCGAAATAGAGACCGCACTCCTCATGGATGAAGTCGCGAAAGAGTCTGAACTCATTCTCGCTGATCTGAGCGATCATGTGGCGGCACTCGCCCTCGTGGCTCCGCCGCTCTCGGCGGCGACCGCGTCGATCGACTCCACCTCACCTTCCAAGAAAAGGTTGCGCAAATCCAAAATGATGACGAGGTGGTTTTCGAGCTTGCCGACGCCTTGCAGATAGTGGTCGCGAATAGCGCCTTTGAGCTCTTCGGGGCCCTCTGTGCCAACATCGCTGAGACACTTCGCCCCTTGAAATTAGTGTAGAGGGCGGAGGAGGATCAATGCATGAGTATGTTGATTGAGAGAGAGACCTCGGCGGGATCGGAGGGAGCCCGTAGGGCGACTGGAGATCCCGCCGGCCGCGATGCGGCGGGGGTCCTGGATCCCGAAGTGAGCGAGCAAGCGAAGCGTCGACGCTTTACCGCGGAGTACAAGCTGCGGATAGTGCGTGAGGCCGATGCCTGCAAGGGTGACGGTGACGTTGCTGCTCTTCTGCGTCGAGAGGGCCTGTACTCGTCGCATTTATCGAGTTGGCGCCGCCAACGTGATGAGGTCGCCAAAGCGGGGTTGGCCTCGAGAAAGCGAGGCCGGAAGGCAAAGGCCGAGGATCCACGGGTCAAGGAGCTCGAGCGCGAGAACGCCCGGCTCCAACGTCGCCTGGCTCGGGTGGAGACAATGTTGGAGACCCAAAAAAAAACCTCCGAATTACTGGAGATCCCCCTGAATCCACTCGACAGCTACGAGAACGACTGATGGTGGCGGCCGAGGAGCTGGCGGGGCAGATTGGGCAGACGACGGAAGCCTGCGAGGCTCTGGGTGTGGCTCGTTCCACGCTGTATCGCAGGCGCCAGGTGACGCCCGAACCGAAGCGGCGTCCTCGGCCGCACCGAGCCCTCGACGAGACTGAGCGCGAGGAAGTCCTCGGGGCCTCGCACTGTGAGCGGTTCGTCGACAAGGCGCCCGCCCAGGTGTGGGCCACGCTTCTGGACGAGGGAACCTACCTCTGCTCGATTCGCACGATGTATCGGATTTTGGAGGAGCACGGCGAGGTCCGAGAGCGCCGGAACCAACGGCGCCATCCGAACTACACGAAGCCGGAGCTGCTGGCCGAAGCGCCCAACCAGGTTTGGTCGTGGGATATTACGAAGCTTCGTGGCCCCGTCAAGTGGACCTACTACTACCTCTACGTCATCCTCGACATCTTCTCCCGCTACGTGGTTGGCTGGATGCTGGCTCACCGAGAAAGTGCGGCGCTCGCGCAACGCCTCATCGCCGAGAGCTGTCGCAAGCAGGACATTGAACCCGACCAGCTCACCCTTCACGCGGACCGTGGCAGCTCGATGAGAAGCAAGCCCGTGGCTCTGCTCCTGGCTGACCTCGGAGTTACCAAGACCCACTCCAGACCTTACGTCTCGAACGACAATCCCTACTCCGAGTCCCAGTTCAAGACGATGAAGTACTGTCCTCAGTTTCCGAGCCGTTTTGGTTCCGCCGAAGACGGCCGGCTGTTCTGCGGCGGTTTCTTCGACTACTACAACTACGAGCACCGGCACTCAGGAATCGGCTTCATGACGCCGGCCGACGTTCACTATGGTCGCGCCGAACAGCTCACCACCGCTCGGCGCCAGATCCTTCTCGAAGCTCATCGGACTCATCCCGAACGCTTCGTTCGCGGAACGCCACAACCTCCCGTTTTGCCTCCTCAGGCTTGGATCAACCCGCCGACGGAGAAAACGACGCTCCTGAATGCCGCACAAGCCACTCTCGCGGCGGCGTCCATACCTGGGGTACCCCCTTTTTCTGCTCCACGAAACGATATCTCGATCGATGCAGATGTGGACCGCACCGGCGCCACGAGCCTCCCGACGCTAATCGAGGCTCACTAAATGCAGCTCGCGAGTGTCTCAAAGTTGTTGACACGTACCGGGGGCAGGCTCGATCGACTCCCCCGAGAGCTTCATCACTTCCGTTGCCGCATCGACAAGGAAGCCCACCGTGACGCCGTCGAGGTCGACGACGAAGATGCGGCTTTGGCGATCGACGGTAGCAGCGCCGAGTCCGAGCCGCTGGGCTAGATCCACGACGGAGATGATCTTTCCGCGGAGATTGATGATGCCGAGCACGTGCTCGGCCGTTCCGGGAACGGGCGTGATCTCTCGTGCTTTCACGATCTCGCGTACCGAGAAGATATCTACGCCGAAGTTCTCCTTGCCAATCCGAAAGCAAACGAGGTGTGCCGCGCTAGTCATATTTGCCTCAAGAGCTCGCTAGTGTCCGCGCCGATTCGAGAGCCGTATCGAGCTCTTTCGCGGTTGGCTCGGTGGGCTCGGTTGGCTCGGTTGGCTCGGTTGGCTCTGGCGGGCCGTTCGTTTTGGCGGTGGAATCGCCATTCGCTTGCACTTGGAAGCGTGACGTGAGCTCGCGCATCATGCTCGCTTGACGAGAGAGCTCTTCCGACGAGCCTGCGAGATCGGAAGCGCTCTCCGCGTTCTGTTGGACCATGGTGCGAATCTGCTCGATCGAGTCTACGACCTGCTCCGTGCCGATCGATTGCTGCTCGGTAGCCGCGCTGATCTCGTGTGTCAGCTCGCCGAGACGCGACGTCGCTTGCTCGATTTGCTGTGTTCCCGCCGACTGTTCGGCCGTGGCTTGCCCGATTTCCTGGGAGCACCGTGAGACCTCGGAGACCGAGCTGCCGATATTCTCCAGATTGGTCCGAAGCTCTTCCGTACGCACGATACCGGTCTGGACGATCGCGGTGGATTTCTCCATATGGTCCACGGCTTTTCTGACTTGCAGCTGAATCCGGTGCACGAGGTCGGATATTTCGCCGGCGGACATAGCACTTCTCTCAGCTAGCTTGCGGACCTCCTCGGCGACGACCGCGAATCCGAGCCCGTGCTCACCGGCACGCGCAGCCTCGATCGCGGCGTTCAGCGCAAGCAAGTTGGACTGCTCGGCAATCTCGTTGATGACGCCGACGATATTTCCGATGTCTTCGGCCATGCCGCCGAGATCCCGCACGTTGCCGGCGGAGGAGCGGATGACTTCTCGAATCTCGCCCATGCCTTGACTCGCCGCCTCCATCGCGGAGCTGCCGCTGGTCGCAGCGTCGCTCGCACGGGTCGAGATGGATACGAGGCGCTCGGCCGTTCCCGCGACGGTCTGCACCGAGCGAAGCATGTTCTCGATCGAAGCCAGGGTCTCGGTCGTCGAAACGAATTGCGACTGCGCGCTGCGGGCGACGTTTTGGATATTTGCATTCATCTCGTGGAGCGTCGACGTGATCCCCTCGACGGCCGAGACGGTCGACTCGTTGCCTCGCGCTGCCTTTCCGGTGGCGCGCGCCACGGCATCGCTCCCGGTCGCGACTTCGTCCGCAGAGACTTGCACGTGCAGCACGATCTCTCTCAAACCGGCCGAGACCAGATTGAACGCTTTCGAGATCTCCGCGAGCTGGTCAGTCATGAGATTGAAAGCCGCCGCCATACGTCCAATTTCACCCCCAGTCGTGATCTCCACTCGGCAAGCCTTGGTAGTGATTTCTCGCGTGAGATCTCCGCTCGCCATGACCCGTGTCTCCTCGGCGAGCCGGCTCATGTCGTCGTTGGCAATGTCCTCGGCCGTCTTCGTCAAGTTGACGATGGGCAGAGTGATCTGCCGGCCAATGAAGAGAATGGTCCCGAAAGCGAGGCCGCCGACCATCAGACAGAAAAGTGCCGCCGTCCAGAGGCTCGCACGGTATTGAGCGCTGATCCGCTCCGTCGACAAGCCGACCTGGATGGAGCCCGTGAAGTGGTCGCCACGGCGAACCGGCCCGATAATCTGCAGCGTCTCGTTCGTGGTGTCAGCCACGAAATCATCCGGCACGCGCTTCGGAGCATTGGGACGCAAGCGGCTCGAGCCGTGCGCGGCGAACTCTTTCCCGTCGAGATCGCGTACGACGATGTAGACGAGGTCCTCATCGGCGCTCGCCCAGGTGAAGATTTGCACCACCGATTCCTGGTCCTCGAACTCGAGGCCGGCGGCGACACTGAACGCAATGAGCTTGGCAATGCTCTTGGCCTTGTCGGTAAGCGCTGCTTCGCTGGCCGCGCGCTGGCGCGACGGGAAGAAAAACATGATGAAGGCGGCAAACACCACCATCATGCCCGCGATAGGAATGACGAACCTGCTTCGAATCGAAAGGTTCGCGAAGAGTGGGGTCATGGATCTTTCCTCGAACCGGCTCCATGCCGGTGGGTACGCACAGTTTTTCGATTGGCAGAATTCGTTTGGCGGAAATCCCCGCAAAAGCCACGCCAGTCAGGAGAGACAGAGCGCGATAGTAGCCGTCATAGAATCAACACGTTACACACCGCACGCGGTAGAAATGTATGGTGTTTGGATAGAATCTGAGAGCCCCTTGTGGGGAATCCCCAACGATGGCTGCAAGGCGAGCCTACCAGTGTCTCGCTGCAGCGCAGGTTGGAACCACGAGGGGAATCACCCAGCAAGCGACGAGCCGATATACCAGGGGATATCGGTGCTCGAACCGTGAATCCAGTTCCACGTACACTTCAATGGGCTTGGCCTAGGGCGCTCGACCCCGTATACTAAACTTACATCCAAACACAAGTCAGAAAGGTCCAAGCGATGCATGTCGGAACGTTTATGACCCGTGATCCGATCACAGTGTCCGAGGACACGAGTATGAAGGACGTCTTGCTACTCCTTCGTACCCACAAAATCCGCCATTTGCCTGTCGCTAACGGCAAACAGCTCGTCGGGCTCGTCTCGGACCGGGATATTCGCCGGGCGTCTCCATCGCTTTTGTCCGGCATCGGCAAAAGCGAATATGAGCGAGTCCTCGACGACACCACTGTGGCCCGTATCATGACGCGAGAGCCGTTTACCGTGGCTGAGAACACGACTCTCGAAGAAGCTGTGCGCGTCTTGGTCGAGCGGAAATTTGGGAGTCTCCCGGTCGTCAAAGGTACGGATCTCGTCGGCATTTTTACCGAAATCGATGCCCTGAAGGTCCTCCTGAGCCAGCTGAACGGCGGCTAATCTTGATCCGCAATCCGAGTCGCTTCCGGCATCCTGCTACCCGCCACCGGCGCTTCAATCGCAGCATCAACGCCGATTGGCAGCGGATAGCAGATAGCAGGCAGCGTGATTCGCGGAATTCAGCTTAAGCGCGGATCTTGATCTTGTCCCGCCCCTCGTCCAAATCTGGCGTACCGAGCTGCCCTTCCGAGGCCGCGACGATTGTCGCCACGGTCGCGTCCCCCGTAACGTTCGTTGCGGTTCTCAGCATGTCGAGGATACGGTCCACACCGAAGATGAGGGCGATCCCGGCGGTCGGCACGTTGATCTGCTGAAGGATGATGACCAGCATGATGATGCCTGCTCCGGGAACGGCAGCTGTTCCGATGGAGGCCAAGACCGCCGTGAGTACGATCGTCATTTGCCCATACAAGCCGATCTCCATACCGAGAGATTGGGCGATGAACACAGCGGCGACGGCTTGGTAAAGAGCCGTACCGTCCATATTCACCGTCGCTCCGAGCGGTAGCACGAACGACGAGACTTCCTCCGACACGCCGAGCTTTTCCTCACAACGCTCCATCGTGAGTGGCAAGGTCGCTCCGCTCGAGCTCGTGGAAAAGGCGACGAGCTGCACCGGAGCGATGCCTTTGATAAAAGTCTTCAGCTTCATCGGAGTGAAGAGCTTCAATAAACCGAAATAGGTCAAGCTCATGTGTATGCCGAGCCCGAGGACGACGACGAGGCTGTAGTAGCCGAGCGCTCCTAGAAGGTCCAACACTTGGCCAACATCGCCACTTCCGACGAGTTGGGTAATGGTGCGCGAAATCAGCGAGAACACGCCGACAGGTGCCATCAACATGATCAGGTCGACGAGGCGGATCACGATAGCGTTCAAACCTTTGAACAAATCGAGCAGCGGCTTCGCTGTATCCTTTGGCACCTGGATCAACCCGATACCCACGAAGATGGCGACGAAGACGACTTGGAGCATATTGCGATTGCTCGAGGCAGACGAGAAGAAATTCGAGGGAACAATGTCTTCGAGTAGCTGCAGGGGGCCGCGATCCTCGACGACTTCGGCCTGTTCCTCACGTTCGCTGACGTTATCGGCGAACTCGGCCTGAAGTTTTTCTCTCGCCTGCGGAGGTAGTGCATCGCCCGGGCGCGCGATGTTCACGAGCAAAAGACCGATGATGACGGCGATCGCGGTCGTCCCGATATAGATCGCGATAGTCTTGCTCCCGATGCGCGACAGCTTGCGCAAGTCGCTCAGGGAGGCCACTCCCGTGATCAAGGAGGAAAGAACGAGAGGCACCGCGATCAGCTGAAGCCCGTTGATGAAGACCGTGCCGAAAGGAGCGATCCAATCCGAAGTGAATCTACCCCATCCATTGGCGGCTGCGAGGACGCCGTAGACGACCCCTAGGAGGAGCCCGATGATGATTTGCCAATGAAGCTTGCGATACCAAGGCATAAGGCTGGTGATGATATCAGTTGCCAGCTGTTAACCCTAATCGCAAAAAAAAGAGAGCAAAGTAGCGCGAAAGTATTGACAAAGAAGCCTCTGGGTTTATGTTTGGAGCGTTGCTTCCAAACAAAACACCAAACGACCAGAGGCCCCTATAGTGCGCTTGAAACTATCTCGATTTCGCCGGAACTTCAACAAGGATCTTCCGATCGAGTTCACAGAGCAGAACCTGAGCTCGTTTGGTGGACTGGAACTGTTTTCACGATATTTGCACCGCGTTGAGCTAAGCCGCCGGGTAGGAAAGGCGTGCAGAGGAAAAGGCATTCGGTCGGACTACGGGAGCGTCCGACTGGTTCTGGTGTTGGTTGGGATGCTGCTCGTGGGAGCTCGTCGTCTAGAGCACCTGCAGTATGTCTGTGATGACCCGATGCTGCTTCGCTTCTGTGGGTTGAGAAGACTACCGAGCCGTCCGACGATCGTGAATTGGCTGAAGCAATTCACGGGAGAGCGGCTCAAGGGCCTATCGGAGTTGAACGGTGTATTGGTCCACGAGCAAATCGAGCGATTGGGTCTGAACCGTCTGACGGTAGATATGGACGGCACCGTGGTTCAGGCAGGCAATCAGGTTGGATGGGCGTTTCGAGGATTCAATCCTCATCGCAAGAAGAATAAAAGTTACTACCCTTTGTTCGCTCACCTGGCTCAGACGGGCCAGATTCTCAAATCCAGAAATCGTCCTGGCAACGTTCACGACTCCAAGGGTGCCGATGCGTTTCTACGGGAACTGATAGGCGAGCTACGGGGCCAGTTCGGTCGGTCCCGAAAGCTGGAATTCCGCACGGACGCCGCGTTTTTCAACGAAAAGATTCTCAAGAGGCTAGAGCGCTCCCGAAGCGAGTTCGCGATCAAGGCTCCGTTCTGGCCGTGGCTCGGCCTAAAGGAGGTCATCGCTGGGCGCAAGCGATGGCACCGCGTGAGTGACGAAATCGACGGCTTCTCCATCAAACACTTCATCGAGCCCTGGAATATCACCGTCCGGACCGCGATCTATCGGAAGCGAGTTCGACATCGAACGGCGAAGAACTTCCAGCTCGACCTGTTTTCTCCAGACGACGGCTACTTCGAGTACTCAGCCGTCGCCACCAACAAATCGCTCACCGTCCAACGCCTTTGGTACTTCGCTGCTGGGCGAGGCGGCCAAGAGAAAACCTTCGCCGAATTGCGCAGCCAGTTCGCTCTCGACGTCGTGCCCACTAAAAACTATGCCGCCAATAGCGCCTGGCAACAGTTGAACGTGCTCGCACACAACCTGTGTCGCAGCTTTCAGCTCGACACCATCGCTGAAACGAAAGGCATCTCTCGAAAGCGTACATGCACCCATCTGCTGCACACCATCCGCACCATCCGCTTCCGCATCATCAACAAAGCCGGCCGCCTCGTTCGCGTTAGTGGTCGAAACGCGCTCCGAATGGCCACAAACTCCTCCACTCAGACACTCTTTGAAAGAATCGAACTCGCGCTAGCGTCATGAATTATTGTTCGATTAGGGTTAAGTTGCCAGTCAGCGTGGGTTGTTTTGCGGTACGGGTGAGCTGGCCTCGACCTGATCGGAGGAGATGATTCCAATCGCGGTAGCCGTGGCGCCAGCTCCTGCAAGTAAAAGAAGCAGACCATCGGGAAGGGTTCCGTCTGTGCCGGTGATGAGGGCAAGACAGGCGGACAAATGAGAGACGCAGGTTCTCGGGACCCACGGGGGAACATCCGACGTTCGGCGAACGTCATCCACCGCCATCCAAGCGACTTGTTCCTCGCGGTCGATCACGAAACAAAGTTCGGCGACATAGTCGAGCTGAACGTTGAGGTCCAAGCGTTGTTTTACTGGATAGTCGAACCCCTCATGGCGCAAAGTGAACTCGTAAGTACCGACGGGCGTTTCGCGGATCGCGTATTCGCCCGTCTCGTCGCTGAGCTCACTAACAAAAGTGGCGTTTGTCGCGAGCTGACGGCCGGAGACCATCACCTCTTCACGCTCGTCCACGAAGTCCATCGCATGGAGCTCCGCGAGCGTCTCGTCGAAATCCAAATCCTGCGCGCGTTTCTCTTCGATATATTCGCGGCAGCGCTCTTTGTCGATTTCATAAACACGCCCGATGACGAATCCTTCGAGAATTTTTTCCTCAGCCGAAGCACCGGGCAAAAACACTGCCATCGCGATAACGATCACAGCGAGCTTGCAAGCTCCAACGTTCTTCATGTCTTCACGAATACCTACCCGAGACCCAAGGCTCGGGCATCGAAGTGTTTTTTACATTGTTTGCGGAAGCCTAATTATTAGGGTTCTCCTGTCGTTTCGGGGGATCTGATTTGTGTTGGAGGACATGGCCTATGGACGCTGCCGCGATTGTGGAAAACGCCGGAAACTCCGGGCGAGAGAGGCGTTTAGGGAAAGGTTGTGAGCACGTACAAACGTGGAGCGGCGTTTTCCACAATCGCTTGGAAAACGCTTCGCGTTTCCCACGAGCGCCCACAGGCCCCTCCTGGTATATATACAAGAAAGATTAATTCATATGGAATAAGGAAGGGGGGGCTCGATTAGTGGAGGCTATGGAAAACGCCCTTCCAGGCTTCGAAGAGAACTCAGTCGTGAGCAAGGTCTGAACGACCAGAACCGTGGGGGCGTTTCCCACAGCCTCGTCTCCCGCTGAGGGGCAGTGGCATTTGGTGAGGCCCGTGGGTTGAGAGGGTAAGCCACGTGTAGATGCGCATCGGCGAGAACGCTAGAATCTTTTTTTCCGAAAGAGAAAAGAGCGTTCCCGCGATGCGCGTTACTACGTTAGTCAACAAGCTCATCGGATTGCAAGGCCTGTGGGTCCGAGGTTTCCACTTCCAGGCGGACAAAGCCAGAGTGGTGGTGGATGTAGTACCACGGAGGAGGAAGCCTCTGTGCGGGATTTGCGGACGAAAGGTCCGCAAGAACAAAGATCGCTACAATCGCTACTGGCGGCACTTAGACCTGTTCGGAGTCCGGACCTATCTTCGCTACTCGATCCGACGAGTGGTATGTCGGCGGTGTGGAGTGGTCAGAGAAAAGGTGCCTTGGGCCGACAAGGGAAGCCGCTTTACCAAAAGCTTCGAACAAGAGGTAGCGTGGCTGGCACAGAGGACGGACGTCAGCGCCGTAGCGAACTATTTCCGAGTGACGTGGCGTTCGGTGCGACGGATCATCCAGCGAGTGGTTGCCGAGCAGCGGGATGAGCGGCGCGAGCTCGATGGATTGCGGGTGATTGGGATGGACGAGATCAGCTACCGCAAACGCCACAAGTACTTAACCCTAATCGCAAATAAACGTCACCGTGTCTGAGGTCTTTGGCCCCGTGAATAGCACCTTTTCCAGGTTCTGCATACACCGTGCAGAATCACCTATAGTGGCGGCGAGTGGGTGCCCCAGCACGAGCTTCTCGCCTGCGCCCAGTGCGGCTGTTTCGCATTTTCGTACTTCGAAGATTTTGCGATTAGGGTTAACAGTGGTAATAGACCATCTCAGCGGCCGGGTCGTCTGGGCGGGAAAGGAGCGCAAGGCCAAGACACTGCTGCGGTTTTTCCGCAAGCTCGGACCACAAAGAGCCGCGGAGCTCGAAGCGGTCAGCATGGACATGTGGGAGCCGTACATAACTGTCGTCGGCAAAAAGGCTCCTCAGGCACGGGTGATCTTTGACCGCTTCCACATCGTCAAGCATCTGAACGAGGCCGTGGATAAGACCCGGCGCGAGCTGGTGCGCGAGCTCAAAGGGACTGCCCGGCGCAACCTCAAGAACACCAAGTTTCCCCTTCTCAAGGCCAAACACAACCGCAGTGCGAAAGACAAACGGGTGCTCCGCGAGCAGGTGCGAGCTAATCGTCGCCTCTACCGCGCCATGCTTCTGCGCGACGACTTCATGGACCTCTACACCTACAAAACCGAGACATGGGCCAAGAAGTTTCTCCGAGGATGGCTGCGGCGCGCTATGAGCTCGAGGATAGAGCCCGTCAAACGCGCGGCGAAGATGATCCGCAGCCACTTCGATGGCGTCATCGCGTGGGTCACGTGGAGACTCAGCAACGGCCGACTCGAAGGAATGAACAACAAAATCCGGCTGCTGAGCCACCGCAGCTTTGGACTCCACTCTGCCGAAGCTCTCATCAGTCTCGTCTACCTAAACTGTGGCGGTCTCACCCTCGAGAGGATCCACTGAAATGGCAGGAGAGGCTTTATTAGTTTAACTTGGCGAGGTGATTTGTCAAGCGTCCGGATTTTCCGTTGTCGAGTCCGGCCGGGACGCGACAGCTGAAATCTTGCCGCCGTCGAGCTGAAGAGCGCGCTTCCCATCCAGAATATCGAGCAAATCCTGGCCCGCGAGATCGCGGCGCCACCCGTCCAATAATGAGAGCTCCGGTAGCACGCCACGGTAGTGGCCCGCAGCAAGGGTTTTGAGATCGCCCCGTGTCGCGAGCATCGAGGGGGCGATCTCGGCTTCGAGAGAGCGCGCATAGAGCCAGGCCTCGAGCAGTCTCGCGACCGAATCGATGTGGGGCGGGACTTTGAACCTTACTTTTTCGGGGGCGGCTTCTTCGATCGGACTCTGCAACCCGCTCTTGACCGCCTGAACGATACTCTCTCCGTCTTTGCCGATTTGGTGCGGCTTGAGCGAGCGGATCTGTTTGAGGTTTTGGATCGAAGATGGACGCCGGCGTGCAATCTCCACGATGGTCTGATCCCGGATCACCCATCCGCGGGGAAGGTTCCGCGTACGTGCCGTTCGCTCCCGCCACGCCGCCACCTGACGGAGAACGCCCAAGCTCACGCTGCTCAGCCCGCTCGTCTTGAGACGCCGGTAATAGTCGAGAGGCTCCGGCGTGAGGTAAGTCTTTTCCATTTCCAGGCGATGGCACTCTTCTTTATCCCAGCCGGCTCGTCCGAGCGCGCCGAGGCGCTCTCCGAGATGTTTGCGGATCTTGGAAAGATAGCGCACGTCCTCGAGCGAGTATTCGATCTGCGCTTTCGTGAGCGGCCGCGCCGTCCAATCCGTCAGTGTCTCCAGCTTATGGAGCTGCACACCGGCAACTTTCGCGACGAGCTTGGCGTAAGAGATTTGGTCGCCATAGCCGACGAGCGCCGCCGCAACCTGCGAATCGAACACGTTGTTCGGAACAACACCGCCCCTCTCGTAGAGCGCCGCGAAGTCCTGTTCACCGGCATGGACGACTTTTTCCAAGGATTCGTCGACGAGCAATTCGTAGAGAGGCTCGAGTGTCGAGAGCGCGCGCGGATCGATCACGGCCTCTACTCCTGGAGCTGCAACTTGTACGATGCCGAGCTGAATGAAAAAAGTGCGCTCACGGACGAACTCCGTATCGAGAGCAAAGGAATCGAAGGAGCTGAGCTTCTGGCAAAGCTCTTCGAGCTCGTCGGTGTGCTCGATGACTACGTGTGACATCAAGACCCAAGTGAAAAACGGAATGAGCTATTGAAATCCGGTGTGGCATTCGCCGTAACGAGTGCGTTCAAGCCGAGATTGTCGACCTCAGGGGAAAGTAGGAGAAGGTCGTCGTGAGGTGATGCTTCTCCGCGAAACGAAAGTCGAGTTGGGTAAAGCTGTCGTAACTCTCGAGTACCCGCTCGTCCTCGCCAGCCGCGACGTCGTAGACGCGTGAGCGCACGAAACGATAGGCAAGGCCTTGCAAGAACCAGGCTTTTCCTTTCTTGATAGGGCCACTGATCTGAATCTGAGGGACGAACGAGCGGATGCCTTGGATCGTGCCGCCCCTGAAGTTGAAGCTCGGCCACAAGTTCCCGTAGTCCAAATCCCATTCATCCGTGCCGCCCCGCGTTTCGATCTTCGCAACAGCTCCGGTTACCCGGCCATATTCCGCCGAGTAGGGCAAGTTGTTCACTTCGACCGCCTTGATCGCTTTGAGCGGGAGCTCGACGGCGAACTCCCCCGTCACCGGATCCGTCACGTTCGCGCCGTTCACGAGCAGCGTGGACTGACTGGGACGGGCGCCGTTGAAGCTCAAGTGCCCTTCGGGGATCCCGCACGACGCCGGGCACGAGCGGAAGAGATTCTTGGAAACGATCCGAAGGAAGGGGCAGGGCGTCCAACTGCTCCGGGGTGAGGGTGACGACTACCTCGGGCTCGTTCGCGACGGTATCGGGCACGACACCTTCGATCACAACGCTCTCCGAGATCCGCGCGATTTGGAGGCTCACCTCGAACCGCGTTTCCTCACCCGCCACCACACGGACATTCTCGATTGAATGATCTTCATAACCGGGAAGCACCGCGACGAATTGGCCAAGACCGGCGGGTATGTCTCGAAACGTAAATTCGCCCATGGAGCCGGTGACCTCGACGAACGAGGCGCCTGATTCCGTGGTCATCGTCACGAGCACGCCCGGGAGCGGATTTCCGCCGGGACCGCTGACGGTCCCGACAACGCGTCCGCTGCGAGGCTGCGCGAGGGGCGTGCCCGTAGCCGGGAGAACGCAAAGAAGCAATCCGCCCAGGGTCACTCGAACCGGATTCTTGAGCACGCGTGATTCGCTTTCGGGGAGCTCGACACAGAGAACCGGCTGGCGGCTTCCGTCGACGAGTGTATCACGTCCACCGAGGTGCGCAGTTGTGATAGAACTTGCGCTCCAAAGGAGCGAAACGTCTTGGACTCTCCCAGCTGGCTCAGTGTTCTACCCCCTCTGATCGCTATCATCACCGCGCTCGTCACGAAGCAAGTCTTCCTGTCTTTGTTTGCCGGGATCTGGCTTGGCTGGTGCGTTCTCGACGGCGGCAACGTCGTGCTCGGACTCAGGGATGCGCTCCAGGCGCTCGTCGACGTGTACAAGAGTGACGGGAACACGCGGACGATCATGTTCAGCGCGCTCATGGGCTCGTTGATTGCCTTGACGCAGCGCTCGGGAGGTGTTTCGGGCTTCATTCTGTGGGTGACGGAGAAGGGCTATGTCGTCTCGCGGCGCGGCTCGCAGCTGCTCGCGTCTTTCCTTGGGCTCGGGATCTTCCTCGAGTCCAACATCACCTGTCTCGTGTCCGGATCGATCTCGAGACCGCTCTTCGACAAGTTCCGGCTCTCCCGTGAGAAGCTCGCCTATGTCTGCGACTCCACGTCGGCCCCTGTTTGCATCCTCATCCCGATGAACGGCTGGGGAGCCTTCGTCATCGGCGTACTCGCGACCCAAGGGGTCGACCGTCCGGTCGAGGCGCTTCTGACGGCAAACCTCTTCAACTTCTATGCCTTTCTCGCGGTGGCCTTGGTGTTCTTCATCGTCATTACCGGCCGTGACTGGGGTCCGATGAGAAAGGCCGAGAAACGGGCTCTCGAGACGGGAAAAGTGCTTCGTGACGGCGCCAAGCCCCTCGTTTCCGCAGAGGTTCTGGCGCTTCCGACCAAAGAAGGCGTTCAGCCGCAGGCGCGCAACATGATGGTTCCGCTGCTCACGATGCTCGTGGCGATGCCGGTAGGCCTCTACATTACCGGTAGCGGGGATATCCTCGCAGGGAGTGGGTCCACGTCGGTGCTCTGGGCCGTGCTCCTCGCGATCGCGGTGGCTTACGTCCTCTATTCGGTGCAGCGCATTTTCAGCCTGAGCGAGTTCATGGAGCTCGTCTTGAACGGTATTGGCGGGCTGATGCCCGTCGTGCTCCTGATGATGATGGCTTTCGCGATCGGCGCCATGTCGACGGAGCTTCGAACGGGTGAGTATCTCGCCGGGCTCTCTGAAGGACTCCTCAGCCCCTCACTCGTGCCCACCATCCTCTTCGTCCTGACGGGCTTCATCGCCTTTTCCACCGGAACATCCTGGGGCACATTCGCCATCATGCTACCGATTGGCATCCCGATGGCCGAGGTCATCGGCGCTCATCTCCATCTGACGATCGGCGCCGTGCTTGCGGGCGGGATCTTCGGCGACCACTGCTCTCCCATCTCGGACACGACGATCATCTCGTCCATGGCCGCGGGCTCGGATCACATCGATCACGTGAACACCCAGCTCCCCTACGCGCTCGCGATCGGAGCCCTCGCTACAGTGTGTTTTCTCGTCGCCGGCGTAGCTACTTGAGTTTCGTGTAGCTACCGGCTACCGGCTAAAGTCTAACAAAGGCGCTCAAGCTCGGCCAGATCTCGTGGCGATTTTCCAAATGCCGAGCGTCAATACCGGCAGTAGATAAACGGCCCAAAAACCATAAGTAATGGTCGCATATCCCCTCCCGATCAAATCCTCGAGACCCGCCTGAGAAAGCAGCGTCGCGAGAGCCAGCAATACGACCGCGACCGCGGGCCGAAAGCCGGAGGGCAGATGCTTGGCTTGTTCTTCGAAAGAGCGCGAGAGGCGCTCGTTGAAGGCGTGGATAAGTCCTGTCCCGGTCTCGACGAGTGTACCGAGAAGCATGATTTGGAATGTCAGAAGAAGGGCGCGCGAGCCGACGCGCTCGAGAAGGAGGATGGATGGCACGGTCTCGGACAAGACCTGCGGGTAGAGCCCCATCATGGCCATATAAAAGAAGAAGCCGGGGATGATCGCGATGGGCCCCACGAGAACGCCGGCCGTCAACGCCTCTTTGCGGTGTTGCTGGTGGCGGATGGTGAAGAGAACGGCCGGGAGTATACCGACATTATAGGCGGCATATTCGATCCCCCCCATGAACCAGCCTGGCCTGATTTCAAAAGCACCCAGCGTCGCAACAATGTCATCGCCAAAGGAGGCAAAGCACGCGACTAAAAACGCCACGTAGACCGAGTAGAGCACGAGTGACCAAAAAGAGAGAAACTTCTCGACGAGCGCCGTGCCCTTCAGTACGAGAAAACCGACGCCGGCCATCATCATCGCGACCCCGACAAGATAGGGCAGCGAAAAGATCTGCTCGACGATGCTCCCTGCCGCCGCCGCGATGACGGACAAAACGATGATCATCATGATCAGGTAGCAGATCTCATAGAGCCACCATGCCGAACCGAGGAGAACGCGGGAAAAGCTTCGATATTCGTACGTCTTCGTCAGACGCGCGAGCTCGAAGGTCACCGCGCCTACCGCACTCCATATCACAGTCGAAACGAGCCACATGCCGAGGAGACCACCACCTGGACCGAAGTTCAGGAAGAACTCGACGAGCTCGCGCCCGGTGCCGTAGCCCCCAGCAATGACCATCGATTGAAAAACGAATCCCGGCAGAAGGTACTTCTGGAAGAACGCGGAGTTGAACATGGCGTGCGTTGATACTTCACCCGCGCTCTGGATGCAAACGGGAGAATCTAACTGGTGGGTTAGAGCTGGATCAATATTGAAAAAAGCGTAACGCAAAGGCGCAAAGGAAAAGCAAGAAAAAGAGCCTCTCCTGCCATTTCAGTGGATCCTCTCGAGGGTGAGACCGCCACAGTTTAGGTAGACGAGACTGATGAGAGCTTCGGCAGAGTGGAGTCCAAAGCTGCGGTGGCTCAGCAGCCGGATTTTGTTGTTCATTCCTTCGAGTCGGCCGTTGCTGAGTCTCCACGTGACCCACGCGATGACGCCATCGAAGTGGCTGCGGATCATCTTCGCCGCGCGTTTGACGGGCTCTATCCTCGAGCTCATAGCGCGCCGCAGCCATCCTCGGAGCCCTCTGTGCCAACATCGCTGAGACACTTCGCCCCTTGAAATTAGTGTAGAGGGCGGAGGAGGATCAATGCATGAGTATGTCGATTGAGAGAGAGACCTCGGCGGGATCGGAGGGAGCCCGTAGGGCGACTGGAGATCCCGCCGGCCGCGATGCGGCGGGGGTCCCGAATCCCGAAGTGAGCGAGCAAGCGAAGCGTCGACGCTTTACCGCGGAGTACAAGCTGCGGATAGTGCGTGAGGCCGATGCCTGCAAGGGTGACGGTGACGTTGCTGCTCTTCTGCGTCGAGAGGGCCTGTACTCGTCGCATTTATCGAGTTGGCGCCGCCAACGTGACGAGGTCGCCAAAGCGGGGTTGGCGTCGAGAAAGCGAGGCCGGAAGGCAAAGGCCGAGGATCCACGGGTCAAGGAGCTCGAGCGCGAGAACGCCCGGCTCCAACGTCGCCTGGCTCGGGTGGAGACGATGTTGGAGACCAAAAAAAAACCTCCGAATTACTGGGGGTCCCCCTGAATCCACTCGACAGCTACGAGAACGACTGATGGTGGCGGCCGAGGAGCTGGCGGGGCAGATTGGGCAGACGACGGAAGCCTGCGAGGCTCTGGGTGTGGCTCGTTCCACGCTGTATCGCAGGCGCCAGGTGACGCCCGAACCGAAGCGGCGTCCTCGGCCGCACCGAGCCCTCGACGAGACTGAGCGCGAGGAAGTCCTCGGGGCCTTGCACTGTGAGCGGTTCGTCGACAAGGCGCCCGCCCAGGTGTGGGCCACGCTTCTGGACGAGGGAACCTACCTCTGCTCGATTCGCACGATGTATCGGATTTTGGAGGAGCACGGCGAGGTCCGAGAGCGCCGGAACCAACGGCGCCATCCGAACTACACGAAGCCGGAGCTGCTGGCCGAAGCGCCCAACCAGGTTTGGTCGTGGGATATTACGAAGCTTCGTGGCCCCGTCAAGTGGACCTACTACTACCTCTACGTCATCCTCGACATCTTCTCCCGCTACGTGGTTGGCTGGATGCTGGCTCACCGAGAAAGTGCGGCGCTCGCGCAACGCCTCATCGCCGAGAGCTGTCGCAAGCAGGACATTGAACCCGACCAGCTCACCCTTCACGCGGACCGTGGCAGCTCGATGAGAAGCAAGCCCGTGGCTCTGCTCCTGGCTGACCTCGGAGTTACCAAGACCCACTCCAGACCTTATGTCTCGAACGACAATCCCTACTCCGAGTCCCAGTTCAAGACGATGAAGTACTGTCCTCAGTTTCCGAGCCGTTTTGGTTCCGCCGAAGACGGCCGGCTGTTCTGCGGCGGTTTCTTCGACTACTACAACTACGAGCACCGGCACTCAGGAATCGGCTTCATGACGCCGGCCGACGTTCACTATGGTCGCGCCGAACAGCTCACCACCGCTCGGCGCCAGATCCTTCTCGAAGCTCATCGGACTCATCCCGAACGCTTCGTTCGCGGAACGCCACAACCTCCCGTTTTGCCTCCTCAGGCTTGGATCAACCCGCCGACGGAGAAAACGACGCTCCTGAATGCCGCACAAGCCACTCTCGCGGCGGCGTCCATACCTGGGGTACCCCCTTTTTCTGCTCCACGAAACGAGATCTCGATCGATGCAGATGTGGACCGCACCGGCGCCACGAGCCTCCCGACGCTAATCGAGGCTAAATGCAGCTCGCGAGTGTCTCAAAGTTGTTGACACGTACCGGCGAAACTTCTTGGCCCATGTCTCGGTTTTGTAGGTGTAGAGGTCCATGAAGTCGTCGCGCAGAAGCATGGCGCGGTAGAGGCGACGATTAGCTCGCACCTGCTCGCGGAGCACCCGTTTGTCTTTCGCGCTGCGGTTGTGTTTGGCCTTGACCATCGCTGAAACGAAAGGCATCTCTCGAAAGCGTACATGCACCCATCTGCTGCACACCATCCGCACCATCCGCTTCCGCATCATCAACAAAGCCGGCCGCCTCGTTCACGTTAGTGGTCGAAACGCGCTCCGAATGGCCACAAACTCCTCCACTCAGACACTCTTTGAAAGAATCGAACTCGCGCTAGCGTCATGAATTATTGTTCGATTAGGGTTAAGTACTTGTGGCGTTTGCGGTAGCTGATCTCCATCCCAATCACCCGCAATCCATCGAGCTCGCGCCGCTCATCCCGCTGCTCGGCAACCACTCGCTGGATGATCCGTCGCACCGAACGCCACGTCACTCGGAAATAGTTCGCTACGGCGCTGACGTCCGTCCTCTGTCGACGTGCATGGCATTTACCCACACGCCCACTATCTGGCCAAGGAGATGCGGGGATACGCGATTCTTCCCGACGACGCACGGCGCTGGCTGATTCACATTCAAGACTGGGATTTCAATTGGCAGGACGAGTATCGTTACGATTTAATGCGGAGCAGGTGTTTAATTTAATAATGACGGATTTCGCCTTCACACTGAGTATTGGCGCACTACAGGGGGTTTGCCGGTCACCATCTCTTGCCCTTATAGCTCGAAAACAATTAGTAATTTAATAATGAAGGATTTCACCATCTCTTGCCCTTATAGCTCGAAAACAATTAGTAATTGGCCTGGAACGAGCCCCACCGATACACTGCGTGCCGAGACGTCCCGCCGAGAGGAGGGCGCCATGATGAGATTCATCAACGTCCGTATGGTTCTCGTGTCGGCTGCCTTGTGTCTGACGGCCGGCGTGGGATGGGGCCATTCACCACAATCCCAGACCGATAGCTCGGGGGCCGCCCGAGCCGGCGATTTCCCGGCCGTGGACGCGAGCTTCCTGACCGCGCTCGATTGGCGTTCGGTCGGTCCGCATCGAGGGGGCCGCACCCTGGCGGTCGTGGGAGACCCGCAGGATCCGCTCGTCTTCTATTTCGGGGCGACACATGGCGGGGTCTGGAAGACGACGGATGCAGGTACCTACTGGCGCAACGTGTCCGACGGTTTCTTCAAGACGGCGCCGGTCGGTGCGATCGACGTGTCGCTGTCAAACCCAGCTGTCGTCTACGTGGGCATGGGCGAATCGATAACCCGGCAGGACCTCACACCCGGCGACGGGGTGTACAAATCGACGGACGGCGGAAAAACCTGGACCCACGTAGGGCTGAAAGAAACCCGCCATATTGCGAAGGTACGCATTCATCCCACGAATCCTGATCTCGTCTATGTTGCCGCGGTGGGCGATATCTTCGGGACCAACCCCGAGCGGGGTGTTTATCGTACCAAAGACGGTGGCAAGACCTGGGAGCAGATTCTGTACAAGAGCGAGCGGGCGAGCGCCGTCGACCTTTCCATCGACCCCACGAATCCCAGGGTGCTCTACGCCTCGCTCAATCAGCTGCAGCGTCTCCCCTGGGACGAGATCAGCGGCGGACCGGACAGCGGCCTGTACAAGTCGATCGACGGCGGTGACACCTGGACGGACATCACGCGCAATCCGGGTTTGCCTCGGGGTGTGGTCGGCAAGATCGGTATCGCGGTCTCGCCACCCCAACCCAGCCGCGTCTGGGCGCTCATCGAGGCGGAGGACGGCGCCCTGTTCCGTTCCGACGACAGCGGTGGGACCTGGCAGCGAATCAACGAAACACGCGATTTCCGGCGCTGGGCCGCGTCGTACATGCACGTCACCGCAGACAGCGAAGACCCGGACACGCTGTATCTCCCGTCCTACCGCTTCTGGAAATCGACGGATTGCGGCAAGACGTTCCGACAGGTGCCAACCCCGCATGGCGACAACCACGCGCTTTGGATCGACCCGAAAAACTCACAGCGGATGATCCAGGGGAACGACGGCGGCGCCACGGTAACCTTGAACGGCGGCGCCACCTGGTCGGACATCCACAATCAGCCCACGGCCGAGCTGTTCGGGCTTGCCATCGACGACCAGGTGCCCTATCGGCTCTATGCTGCTCAGAACGACAACTCGCACGTCTCGGTTCCGAGCCGGAGCAATCGTGGGGCCATTCCCTTCGAGCCGATTTCCGGCGGCGAGGGCGGGCAAACAGCCGTCAAGCCCGACGGCAGCGTGGTGTACGCCGCCGATCGCACGGCCATTGCGCGCTACGACCGGAGGACGGGACAGGCCCGAAACATTACCGTTTGGCCCGACGACCAGTTCACCCTGGCGCCCAAGGACGTGACCTACCGCTTCTACTACAACTCCCCGCTCATGCTGTCGCCTCACGATCCCAACGTTCTCTA
The DNA here is from genome assembly GCA_965197495.1 of Candidatus Marinacidobacterales bacterium. GTDB lineage: Bacteria > Acidobacteriota > Vicinamibacteria > Marinacidobacterales > SMYC01 > SMYC01. The sequence goes on along the minus strand of OZ240210.1, from coordinate 4,053,519 downwards.
TACGGCCGGCAACTTCGTCTTTCGAACCACCGATGAGGGAGAGTCCTGGCAGACCATCAGTCCGGACATCGGGCGCAATCGGCTGGACAAGATGCAGAAGATCCCAGGCGGCCCGCTCACCACGATGTGGTCCTCGCTCTACTGGGTCAGCCTGGCGCAGTCGCTGGCCGAGTCACCGCTGGTACAGGGCGAGCTGTGGGTCGGCACGGACGACAGCACGGTTCAGATGACGAGAGACGGCGGGAAGAACTGGGAGAACGTCTCGCCAAAGGACCTGCTCGAGTGGACAACCATCAGCACCATCGAGGTGTCTCCGCACGATCGGGGAACGGCATATCTGGCGGCGCACCGCTACAAGCTCAGCGACCAGGCCCCTTACTTCTATAAGACCACCGACTACGGTCGCTCCTGGCAAAAAATCGTGAACGGCATTCGCGACGAGGATTTTGCGCTCGTGATTCGCGAGGACCCGGTTCGCCGGGGACTGCTTTACGCCGGGACGGAAACGGGCGTGTACGTGTCGTTCGACGCGGGTTCGTCCTGGCAATCGCTGCAGCGTAACCTGCCCGCGGTTCCCGTCTTCTACATGCTGGTCAAGAACAACGATCTGGTCCTGGCCACGCACGGCCGTGGGTTCTGGATCATGGACAACGTGACGGCGTTGCGCCAGATCACCCGCGAGGTAACCGAAGCCCCGGCGAACCTGTTCGACATCGCGCCCACCGACCGCTACCTTCCCGTGCGAGTCCTGTCCCCGATGCGGCCCTTCCGTCCGGGCATCCAATTCGCCCGTGGCAGAAACATCGTCGCGTTCGAAGACCGGAAAGGTCCCGACGGCCGGGTCAAGCGGCACTTCCTCAACGCCGGTGAGAACCCACCCGGGGGCGTGATCATCGACTACTACTTGAAGCAACGGCCGGACGGTGCAAGGCTGACAATCCTGAGCGGGGAAGGCGAGGTCATCAAGGAGTTCTCGAGTCAGGCGAAGGACGGGGGCTGGATGCCGGCCGACGCAGGGATGAACCGGTTCGTCTGGGACATGCGCTACCCCAACGCACGCGAGCTGCCCCCAGACGGCCCCCTGGTAGGTGCGGAATACCCTCGCGCGCAAGCGCCCACCGCGCTGCCTGGCCGCTATATCGCGCGGCTGTCGGTTCAAGGACAGGACTACGAACGCCCGTTCAGGATCCGCAAGGATCCGCGGATCACTGCGACCGACGCGGATCTCGAGGCACAGTTCGAGCTCATGACGCAGATACGGGACCGGATATCGGAAGTGACCGACGCGGTCGAACGACTGCGAGAGGCACGTCAGCAGCTCGAGGAACGGGGGAGCAGCGCTCGGGCGACTGCGGTCGACGACAAGCTCCGAGCGATCGAGGGCACCTTGACGCGGGCGGTTGGCCCCAGGCCAACTTTCAACCTTCCCCCCAAGGGGTTGAACAATCGGCTGGCAGCGCTCACCCGCTACGTATCGAGCGCGGACGAGAGACCGACCTGGCAAGCATACGGGGTGTTCGAGGATCTGTCCGCGAAGGTGGCGGAGCAACGGCGCCTCCTGAACGAGATATTGACCACCGAGCTCGCAGCAATCGTCAGCCCGGGCGAATGAATGTATGAAAGATCTGGCCAATCTCATTCACGGCAAACTATCAGGGGAGACGGCCCAGGCGACCACCGACACCATTTGCCAGTTTTATCGCTCACCCGGCTCCTCCGGTTATCATGCGGCTACCGATCTCGTCGCTGCACACTTCGAGGAGTATGGCATCGAGGACGTCGAGGTGACCACCTATCCCCTGGATGGCGAGACCGTGCTAACACATCGCACCATGCCCCTGGCCTGGGAGCCGCATCGTGCCGTCGTGCGCGTGGTCAATCCTACCCAGGAGGACATTGTCGACTTCGATACCTCCCCTTCCTGCCTGGCCTGGTGGTCCCAGGCGACTAAAAAGGGCGGCCTCACCGCCCAGCTGGTGGATGTCGGCACCGGCGAGTCCGAAGCGGATTTTTCGGGCAAGGAGTTGACGGACAAGATTGCTTTTGTCAGCGGCACGGACCGGCCCGCGGGCTGGGGCCATGCTGCGCTTCAGGCCATGAAACGAGGAGCCCGGGGGCTCCTCACCGACTACCTCTACTACGCTACCCCGCCGTTTCGCACCAGAGAAAGCCTGCCCGACGCAGTTCAGCTCTTGCGCTTGCCCAACCAGTCAGGAGAGTTCGATGCTTGGGCCTGTGCCATTGCCTACCCAGCGGCTCAACGGCTGCGAGAGCTTTTGCGGCAAGGCCCAGTAACCGTGCATGCCGACATCCGCTGTCGCCTCTTCAAGGGCGAAGGAAGAAATCTACTGGCAACCATCCCCGGGCGGGAGCTGCCCGATGAGTCGGTTTTCTTCATTGCCCACGCCTCCGCCGGGACCCGCCCTGGAGCGAATTGTGCTGCCGGCCCGGCCCTCATCCTCGAGATTGCCCGAACCCTCAAGGGCTTGATCCAGCAAGGCCAGATCCGCCCTCCCCGCCGCTCGATCAAGTTCTTGATCATTGCCGAAGGCCTGGGTTCTCACGCTTATATTGCAGCGAACCGCGACGAGCTTCCTCGAATCAAGACAGCCTTCTGCCTGGATAGCGTGGGGCATCATCAGGAGAAGCTGCAATCCAATTTGCTCTTTTACCGCCACCCGGATTCATCGCCTTCTTTCATCAATGACTACTTCGCTGGAATCATGGAGCGAGCCCCCAAGGACGGTAGCTGGGTTTTCAAGAACGACACCGATATCTCGCCGGTCCAGTTCCTTCAGGCGCCCTATACGGTGTGGAGTGATAACCATATCTGGACGGCGTATGGTGTACCCAGTCCCTTGATCATGTCCTGGCCCGACAAATACTTTCATACCCAGTTGCTCACACCGGACAATACCGATCCACGGGTTTTTCGCATCGCTGGCGTGACCACCTGCCTGGCAGCCTATGAGATTGCCGATGCCGACCTTCATCAGGCCTTGGCCATTGCCGATGAGGTTTCCGCCCGGAGCCTGTTTCGCCTGGACGACCTGGCGAGCCGTGCGGTTCAGCGCATCTTGAGCACGCGTCAATCGACCAACGGCGGCATCGACGCCCACGCACTGGCCCGGCGCGCCCACCGCGAGCTCGTTTATTTCGCGGATCGGGATACTCAAGCGATCGCTTCGGCACTCACTTTGATCCCGAGTGACGTACCTTCATCGGCCCGATCCAGGGCGGCCGCGCAGGGTGAGGCTTTGGTCCGGCAGATGAAACAGGCCAAGCGTCGAGTCGATGAAGCATTGACGGTGGTACAAACAGGAGACGCTTTGTGATGGTGGCCTCCTTGAATGCCATACTACGCAAACGAATCGAGGACATGCCTCCGCCGGCCCTGGCCGGCATCTCTTATCCTGAATGCGTTCGGGTGGTGGAAGCCATGGCCGCCCGCGATGCCCGGGTCATTTTTGACACGATGCGTCCGCTAGGCGATGAGTTTTGGAATCTCATCGATGGCCGACGCACGATCGCCGACATTGCGGAGGCCCTTTGTATGCAGTTCGACGTCGACCTGGACGAGGAGCTGTTCATACCTATTGCAGAGTTGTTGATCCTGGCGGATTTCATCACTTTGGACGAAACGAGAGACCGACCGACGGGTAGTCAGAGTCAATAACTCCAGGCGAGAGCGATGATGTTCTTCCGGCATCCGTTGACCCTGTTGACCAAAGCGGTGCCGGCTCTCGATCTAAACCGGGACAATGTTTGTCTGCTGCTGCACGATCTGCATTCTCCCTTTGCCGACGCCAAAGGCGGATGGTTGGCCGCTCGGGCCAAATCCAAAGTGCTCATGTCCGAGTTTCAAGAGTATTTCGGCGCTCTGGATTCGAGCCTGCCCAACATCACTCGTATCTTGAATGTGGTCCGCGCTCTGGGCCTGCCCGTCATTTATAGCTGCCTTGGTTACCGTCCGCCCCAGAGCCCATCTGAATTTCAGATTGCGACCGGGTGGACCTGGAACCTGAATGGTCCTGACGGAACATTCATGGCAGCCGTTCAACCCGCCGAGGGCGAATCGGTCTTCAGCAAACCTGGGTGGGGCGCCCTGGCAAACCCCGAGCTCGAGGGCTTTTTGCGGGAGCGTGGTATCCGGTACGTGATCGTGGCTGGCGTGCCGCTCGACTTCGGTATTCGCCAGACCTGCGGGGAGCTGGCCGACCGGGGCATCGGCAGCCTGGTCATCTCCGATGCCGTTGCCTCGATCACCGGGGCAGGCCAAACCTACGTTCGTGGTCACGCCGCTCATGGCCTTACGAAGCTCAGGTCAACCGGCGAGATGCTCGATTTGTTGAGCAAGCTCGAAGCCACGGGAAACGTACGTATCTGACCCATCCGATGATTCAGACCGTCCTCGGAACAATCCATCCGGATGAGCTGGGCGTCTGTCTACCTCACGAGCACATATGGTGTGACCAGAGGCTTGCCCCGAGAGCGGATCTGTTCGACGTCACGCGTTTCACAAACAGCTTCATGTGTCTCAATCACTTTGATCGCATGGTCTCCGAGTTGAAAGCCTATCGAGAGGCGGGAGGCCGGGCCATCGTAGAGGTCACCTGCGACGGCTGGGGACGCGATCTGGAAGTCCTGGCCCGGCTGTCTGAAGCGGCAGAAGTTCATATCATCGCCACGACAGGCTTTTATGTCGAGCCTTGTATGCCGCACTACGTGGCGGACTGGTCGGTGGCCAGACTGGCAGACCATATCACCCGTGAGATCGAAGAGGGTGCGGGTCCGAACCACCGCCGATGTGGGGTTGTGAAGTCGGCTATCCATCGAGCTCGCGTCGAGGGACTCGAGGCAAAAGGGCTGGAGGCGGTGGCCATGGCTCAGAAGAGAACCGGGGTTGCGATTACCACCCACACCACCGGCTCGCGTCGCCAGGAGATCCCCGGGGGTAATGCCGGCGTGGAACAGCTCGAGTTCTTGAAGAGTCGGGACGTGAATCCCACGCGTCTCATCATCGGCCACGTAGACGAACGGCCGGACCTCGACGTTCTCTCAGCCCTGGCCGCCGAAGGCTGCTTCATCCAGTTCGATGTCATCGGCAAGCAGCACTGGCTCCTGGATGAGACGCGGGCGGAGCTGATTCAAGCCTTCGTCGAACGCGGCTACCTGGAGCACCTGCTATTATCTCAAGACAGGAATCGGGACGACGAGATGCGATACCAGGGCAATACTGGCTATTGCCATATTTTTGAATCCTTCCTGCCTCGTTTGCATCAACTGGGCGTCACCGCAGAGCAGATCCAAGCCATAATGGTGCATAATCCCGCTCGAGCCTTGGCCCGCGCTTGACGCCTAAATTTAGCCAGGCAACCAGCCCCTCATGAGCATCGCGATGAGGTAGCCCCAGTAGTTCCCCACCGCGTAACCGAGCAAACCCGCCGCCACTCCGGGCAGGATGCAGTCGGTGTAACCTCGGGCGCTCGCCATCGCCAGGGCGGTTGCCGGGCCACCCACGTTCGCCTGAGAAGCAACAACCAGTGTCGAAAGCTCGAGCTTGAACAAGCGCCCGAGGCCGAAGATGACGATACCGTGGATCGTCACGGTCAGTGCAGCGAAGTAGAAGACTCCTGGGCCCAAGCGGAATATGTTTGCAATGACCGACTTGGCGCCGTTGCTTGCCAGAAAAAGCAGCAAGATGTAGTTGCCCCACAAGGCACTTCCCGCCAGCCCCCGGACTAGGGGTAGCTGAGCGGCAACCAGCGCGATGGTGGTCAGCCAGAGGACTTGCGGGATTTGAGGAACCTGCGACTCGATTTCACCCGAAATCCAGACGGCTCCTACGGCGATGGTTACCAGAGCGGCAGCATCGGCGATGGGAACCGGCCGACCGCTGTTGTAGAGGGAATGCGCCAGGGTCATCTTTTCTTCGCCAGAGGATGGAGCCTCGGTGGCCGGGGCGGTCTGCCCGGGCTGTCCCAGCAACACCGCAACGATCAAACAGGCGCTAAACCAGAGGGTGCTCACCACGACATCCGCGGCAACCGCGGAAGTGAACAGGCTACTGCTGGTTCCCAGGGCTTGCGCCAGCGCGGCAAAGTTCATTCCGCCACCGGTGTAGGTGCCGGTCAGTTGCCCCGCCAGCTTCCAGGTTTCCGGTCCCACCTGGCGGAATAACAGCAAGCCGCCAACCACCGAGCCGATGGCAGCGCCGAAAGCGCCAAGCGCAAAGGCAGCCAGCATCTTGCCGCCCGCCCGAACGACGGTGCGAACGTCGACGGCCAGGAGGATCAGGGCGATGGCAATGCGGACACCCGTCCCCATGAGTAGATCGTAAGTGGGAGAGGTCTCCGGCAACACGCCGGTGTTGGACAGGACGAGGCAGAGAACGATTCCAGTCAGCGCCGCTCCAAAGCTACGAAACACGGTAACGTGCTCCTCCAGACGGAGCGCGACATAGACCACCAGGGCAAGGACCACGAAAACTGCAAACGGATCTGAAATCATCACCTTACTCTAACCGCACTCGTCGACCAGCCACTGCCAGTAGACGACCGAGTTGAACACGTTGAAGATGCAGGCAGCCACCTCGCATTCACGGTAAATCCATGCTTGCGGGCACGTCCAATTGATTCTGCTTCTGAGCCCATAAGTCGGAATAGCTCCGAGAAATCGTTGAAGCTCAGCGGCTGCTCTTGATAGCTGACCAAACAGGCCGCGGCCTTTGGATAACTCACGCTGAGACTATTCTTTCAGTTTCTCCAAACACCAATGACTTCATTTGAGGTTGACATATCAAACCGCTTTGACATAAATCTCAATGAGTCCTGATGTGCTTCTGGATCCGTGGACCCCACACAATCACTTAGAATCACGATGTAATAATCATTAAAAAGGCCACCTCTTGCTGTGCTCTCAACGCAGCCTTCTGTGACCACACCCGTCATTACCAGGGTCTTGATTCCACTATTTTTCAGTACAAGGTCCATATCAGTACCAACAAATCCATCTGAGCGGTGTTTGAGAATTCGGATGTCTTCAGGTTCTCGAGTAAGCTCATCAATCACATCCCAACCCCAGCTCCCCTCCTCTAAGGGAGGAATTCTTAGATCATCAGGATCTTTACATCCACAAGCCTTCATCCTATAGCGAATTCGTGGAGGAGACTCATCTCGAAAATTGGGTAGTGAGGTATGTTGAAGGCGTACGATTAAAACGCCGGCAGCACGAGCTTCATCTATCGTCTTTTTGACCTGGGGCACCATTGGTTCATACATGGGAACAGAGTAGGTAAGGTTACCTTGTTCATCCTTTTGTTTGACTAGATCATTTTGAATATCGACGATAACTAAGGCGGTGTGAGTAGGATCTACCAACTCTTCCATTGTTGTGAGAATCTCTTTCCCATAGAATAATTTCATTTGTTGCTCCTGAATCCGGATGTGTCCCGAGGTTCGTGGAAAAAGAACGGCGCCCTCCACTCCGTCATCAGAGCATCATATCAGGCGGCAACCTCCGCGTGTTCGAGAACCTCGCTCAGACGTTGGTAGCCGTCGATGCGTCGTAGTTGAATCTGGCCAGAGGCGATAAGCCCAAACAGCAAAGCGACCGCGGACTCCTCGCTGGAGAACGACGCTTGGGTTTTCGTCCGGCGTCGAAACTCGCGGTTGAGATTCTCCAGAGCATTGGTCGTTCGAATCGATTTCCACATGGCACGAGGGAATTCATAGAAGGTCAGCAGCTGATTACCGGCCTCCTCTAGGCTTCGGACGACGGCCGGCGCGAGAGGCGTCCACTTGGCGACGAGCTCGTCATAGGCTTTGCGAGCATCGATCCCGTTCTTGGCGTAGACGATCCGGTTGTAGTCACGCCGGAGCTCACGGCGTGCGTGCGCCGGGCAATGTTCGAGCAAGTTGGCGCGCTTGTGCTCGGTACATCGCTGCAACCGGCACCCCGGCCACTTCTCCAGCGCTTTCGTCAGCCCCTTGTGGCCGTCGCTGATCACTAGCTTGGGAGCCCGGAGTCCTCGAGCCTGAAGTCCCTCCAGCACGGAGCCCCAATGCGTCGAGGCTTCGCTCACCGCCAGACGCAATGACAACAGACGTTTCTGCCCGTCTGGCGCGACCCCGAGCGCGACCAGTACGGGTACGCTGATCACACGTTTCGCCATCCGCACTTTCAGGTGGAAGCCGTCCAGGTAAACGATCGCGTAGACCTCCTCGCTGAGAGCACGGTTCTGCCATTCCTCGAAGCGCTCCTTCAGCCGGCTAACCACGCGAGACACCGCGCTCTTCGATAGGTGCTCCTCACCGAGCAGTGGTTTCAGCGCTTTGCGGATCCGGCGGCTATTCGCGCCCGACAAGTACGTCCCCAAGATCGCCTCGTCGACCTCACGAGTCCGGCGTGCATACCGGGGCAACAGCTCGCTCCTGAACTCTGTCGTCTCTCCCGTTTCCTCGTCTCGCACGCGGGCTCGTGGCACACGGAGCTCGCGAGTTCCCACCGACGTCGTCACGCGACGGGTTTCGGCTCCGTTGCGATACCCACGGCGGTCTTCCGCACGCTCGTAGCTACGACACCCCAGCGCTTGGTCGACTTCTTCCTCGAGCACGACCTCGATCGCCTCCAGTACCCGCTTACGCAGCCGAAGTTGGACGAACTCCCGGTACTCGCTTACAGACTCCTTCGATATGGTGGTAGGCTTCTTCATGGCGTAATCCTCCTCCTCGCCTTTCCAGGCGCGGTTTCGTTTTGTTTAACCGGAGGTTACGCCATTCTTATTTCCACGGGAAGCGGGACAGATCCCTGAATCCGATTGCGTGAGCGTGCTACCGATTTCGCGTTGAGCATCACGGATGTTACTTCGCTGTCCACATCCGGGCAAGTTTCAAGAGCGGCACAACATTCAGTTGGAGGGGAAAGAGCCTCAGAGGCGCTAGCCCGTTTCCAACTGGGTGGGCCTGCTGTTATTGTGCTAATCCAAAAGGAGGGGCTAGAATAAAGCGGTTAGATTGATTTCTGTAGGTGCCAACGCACGGATCAAGCTATTCCCAGGGTGCAATTTCATGAAATTTGGAACCTGTATTTCGTTGATTTTGGCCGCTGCCGTCGGCGCGTTTGCGGACGAGCGCCTGGACAGGCTGCCTCCCGAGGATCGCAAATGGCTCGAGGCAGAGGTCATTTACATCATTACGGAGCTTGAAAAAGACCTCTTCCTGGACCTCCGGAGCGTCGAGGAACGGAGACTATTCATCGAGGCCTTTTGGAAAAAGCGGGATCCCAACAGTGCAGCCCCTGAGAACGAGTTCCGGGAAGAGCACTACCGTCGCATCGAACATGCAAATCACTATCTGGGCCGGGACTCTAATCGTGCGGGTTGGCGGACCGATCGGGGGCGGATGTATATCATCCTGGGCGAGCCCCGGGACATTCAGCGCTTCGAGGGGCGCGGAGATCTCTTGCCGACTGAGCTCTGGTTCTACCAGGGCGACACCGCGAAGGCGCTACCTCCCTTCTTCTACCTGCTATTCTTCATCGATGACGACGTGGGAGAGTTCGAGCTCTACCACCCCGTCAGTGACGGGCCGGGCGCCCTCTTACGGGGTCAGCTAAACATCCCCAGTAGTAGCAACAACATGGAGGCCCTCGAGATGCTGAGCCGGATCTCGCCCGACCTGGCGCGGGCTTCCCTTTCCTTCGATACCAGTGAGCCGGCCGACTTCATAGGCGGCCGGCCCTCGCTCGGCCACGACCTTATGATTTCACGGGTGGAGGAGTCCCTGAAGAGAGGCATCAGGGCCGACTATGCTGACGCTTACCTTCGCTACGGTGAGAGGGTCTCGGCTGATTACTCCTTCAACTTCGTCCCCAGTCGCGGCCTCTTCACGGTCCTGGAAGGACCCCACGGGACTCCCTTCGTTCACTACACCCTGGAGATCGACGCGGACAACTTCAGCCTGGCGACGGACGAGGATCAGATCAAGTATTACACGACCCTCGACATCAGTCTGGACGTGAGGGATCTTGAAGGGAACCTTGTGTTTGCCGAGGACCGGGAGGTGTATCTGGAGGTGACGCCGAGTCAGCTATTGCAGATCCGACTCTCACCCTTCGCTTACCAGCAGGATTTCCCGCTGGTTCCGGGAGATTACAGCGTCAGCGTGATCTTGAGGAATCGAGTGTCCAAACAGTACACGGTTGCCGAGCAGGACCTGCGCGTGGAGTCCATCTCCAAGAAAGGACCGGCGCTCAGCGACGTCATTCTGAGCTTCCGAGAGGAGTTGGTCGCGGGCGGCGTCGAAGGCGAGATGAGGGCCTTTCAGATCGGGAACCTGCGCATCCATCCGGCACCCGAGGGCGTCTTTACTATCGGAGAAACGGTTCACCTGTTCTCCCAACTCCACAATGCCGGCCCCGGATATCGACTCCGTTTTGCGATTCGAAGTAGCGAGCAAGTGTTTCAAGAACGCACTACGGAGATCGAGGACTATCAAGGGGAACCGGTCATCGAGCAGTTTCTTCTCACCGACATGGTGGGTGGAGACTATGAGCTCCAGACTCAGTTGATGGACGCCTCCGGGTCGGTGGTGGCGGAAAAATCGGCCCGACTGCAGGTCTCACCGAGGACGTCGATTCCCCGACCCGGCTTCATCCACCAGCTCACGTTCAATGTCAGTGATCCTGGATTGTTGAGCTTCGCCAGGGGCAAGCAGCTACTGAACTTGAAACGCTTCGAAGAAGCGAGAAAGGAGCTGGAAGAGGCGGTGGCCGCGAACAATCCCCAGCTACCCATGGCCCGCTGGAAACTGGCCGGGGTCTACATCGCTTCCGAGCAGCCCGACCGGGCGATGGAGCTCCTACTGCCGATGGAAGAGGATTTCTCCGGGGAGTACGAGGTGGTGGGGGGGCTCGGATTGAGTTTCTATCTCAAGGGAGACTTCTCGAAGGCGACGGAATACATGGAGCGAGCCATCGAGCTTCGCCCCCCGGACACCTTGTTGCTCAATGCGCTCGGCTACTGCCATCTTCAGCTCGGGAACGCCGAAAAGGCTAAGGAGGCCTTCGAACGCTCACTGAAGCTGGATCCCGAGCAAGACATTGTCAAGGAGCTCCTCGTGTCCGTCGATAAGAATGAGTCAGAACCCCTGAATCGAGACTAAATCAAGACATAGAAGAGGAGGTGAATCATGCGCTTTACCATCGGACCGATCGCAGCAACCATGTTACTAACGGCCGTGGTGGTTTCCGGCCACTTGGCCGTTGCCGCGGCCCACGCCCAGCAGGTGAACGAGCCAATCTCCGCGGAAGCAGAAAAACGGGGGCCAGAACAGGAGGCCGGCGCACGAGCACAGGACTGGACAGAGCCGGTGCTCACGGAGAACAAAGATTATAAGCATTCATGGATCGATGTTGACGGGGTGAAAACGCATTACATCGAGGCTGGAGAAGGAGACCCCTTTGTCCTGGTGCACGGATCACTCCCTTGGTCCTCCGGCGAGGCTAATCACGGGGACGTCGTCGGCCCCCTTGGCAAGAACTTCCACGCCATTGCAGTGGACGTGGTAGGCTGGGGCTACACGGCGCCCCGAGGACCCGAGGACTACTCTGGCCAGGCTCAGGGAGAGTTCCTCATACGTTTCATCGACGCCCTTGGCGTCGGACCCGTCTTCCTGACCGGAAACTCCCACGGAGGATTCCTGACGCAGTACATTGCCCACGAACGGCCGGACCTGGTCAAGAAACTGGTCCTAACGAACAGTTTAAGCGGGACGAGCGGCGAGAGACGCTTCAGATGGTCAGACGCCCCGAGGAGATCACCATTGCAAAGCCAGACGGAGGAGCAGACTAGAAGTATGTTGGAACGATACTATCAACACAAAGATCTCGTAACGGACGAAAGGGTCAAACTTGTCCACGACATTTACCAGAGAAATTACGAATACTTCGCAAAGAAAGGTCGAGGAGTTTCTCGATCCACCGGGGGAGATTACAATAAGAACCTGTACTACAAGGGCAAACACATATCGGAGTGGGGCGGGGATCTCAAGATTCCCGTGCTGCTCGTGTGGAGCGAGCCTGGCTCGAGGGTTGAGTGGGGCCTGTCTCACTTCTTCAGGGTCCCCGGTGCTGAGATGCACATCCTGCCCTGGTCCGGGCACCATCTCTTCACCGATCAGAGCGCTAGATGGGTTCAGGTAGTGACCGACTGGCTGACGAATGAACCAGCCCGCCCCCCCAATTAGTGCTTAATGCTCGCTCTCTCTTCGTTCGCTCGCCCGGCGTTTCATCGGCGCATGCGCACCGCGCTCGCTCCGCTCGCGCAGGCTGGGATGCATTTTCAGCCGCCTGTTGGACGTAAGTAGTCGTCCCAGGCGGCGGCCACGGCCGGCGGAAAGGGACAATAGCTTAGAAGGACGCCAGGGCGCCAAAATCAGAGTTGATCCCGAAGCTCGGGCCGTCTCCGCTTCAGGAAACGGCCACGACCTCTCTCGAGCTGGGGCTCGCCTTCGACGCTTACCACCTCGCCCCTGGAGATGGTGAGAACGGGAAGCCCTTGGAGCTTCATGCCGTCGAAGGGCGAATAATCCACCTGGTGATGGAGTGCGCGGTGGTCCACCACGGTTTCGCGCTCGGGATCGATGAGCACTAGATCGGCATCGGCGCCTATTGCCAGAGAACCTTTTTCTGGATAAAGGCCGAACAACTTCGCGGGATTCGTCGATACCAGCTCCACGAAACGATTCGCCGAGATTTTTCCGCTGCTGACGCCTTCGGAGAACAGCACCGGCAAGCGCGTTTCTATCCCGGGCACACCGTTGGGAATGAGGGTGAAATCCTCCTTCCCATGCTGCTTCTGGTCGGCGAACCGCCAGGGGCAGTGATCGGAGGACACTTGCTGAATACTCCGTCGCCGGAGCCCTTCCCAGAGCGCCGACCGGTGCATGGCGCCCCGAAGCGGCGGGCTGCAAACAAACTTCGCTGCTTCGAACCCGTGGACCGGGTCGTAGTGCTCTTCGGTCAGAGTCAAGTACTGAGGACAGGTCTCACTGTAGACGCGGTTGCCCCGATGACGCGCGGCTTCCACGCGCTCCAGGGCATCCATCGAGGTGACGTGGGCGATACAGAGCGGCGCACCAACCAGTTCCGCCAAAGCGATGGCCCGATTAGTGGCTTCCCCCTCGACGATCGGCGGGCGCGTCTTGGCGTGAAAGATGGGAGCCATGTCACCGCGCCCGCGGCAGTCCGCGATGAGATGGTTCACACCGCAATCGTTCTCGCAGTGCGCGAAGACGAGGCCGCCGTGCTCCGCGGTTTGCTCCAAGACTTTTATCAAGCCGGCATCATCGACGACTTTGTCCGTGTAGGTCATGTAGATTTTGAATGAAGGAAATCCCTCGCCGATGACTCTCGGCATTTCCTCGAGCACGTCCCGGCGCACATCGGTCACAATGATATGGAATCCGTAGTCGATGACCGCTTCACCCTCGGCCTGGCGCATCCGATCGGTCACCGCCTGCTCCAGAGACTGCCCTCGGCGCTGCAGCGCAAAATCCACAATGCTCGTTACGCCGCCACATGCGGCGGCCACGGTGCCGGTGTAAAAGTCTTCGGCAGTGACCAGGCCGATGCGGTCGACCGAGTGAGCAAGGTGTACGTGAGCATCGATGCCCCCGGGCATGACAAGCATGCCGCCGGCATCGATGGCCTTGACATCGCTTTGAAGAGAGTTGCCAATACAGGAAATCTTGCCGTTTCGAATTAGAAGGTCCGCCCGATAGCTATCTGCCGCCGTGACGAGTGTTCCTCCCTCGATCAGAAGCTCACCGGTGCCATTCGAGCCCACGATTCACCCTCCAGGTGCACTATTGACACAGTTCCGCTGCTCGATCAACTCGATTCCGCGAAGGGCCTTCGGAATCGCAGTCACTTTACCCACCTTGGGCGGCTGTTATGCGGTCTGAGCTTACGGTATCCTCGGTATTGGAACCTCGAATAGTCTGCGGCGGCCAGCATGCTCGGCACTCGTCATTGGTGCGAGCGTTCACCCGAGTGGGCCCGACGCTCAGTCTGGAGTTGGCAGTGGCAACGACGGCGATCGACGGCGGCTGGGTGGTGGCCTGGCTCGATGGACGGCACCAGGTCCTGGAGGGCGGCACAGTGGTCCTCGACGGCAGCAAGATCCTGTTCGTGGGTTTCCCCAGCGACCGAGACTGCCCGAAGGCGGACAAGACCATAAACGCTAGCGGCAAGCTGGTGTCCCCCGGCCTGATCAACCTTCACTGCATCGCCAACCTGGACTTGCAGCTCCTGAAGATGGACAGCAAAGACGGCGAGGCCTTTCCCAAGCCCAAGGCCTACGTCACCAATCCGGACGCCCCCCTTCTCTGGCACGACCAGGACTTTCGCAACAGCGCCGAGTTCTCGGTGGCAACCTTGCTCAAGGGAGGACCACTACGTTTGCGTCGGTCACCTCCAGTGCTACCAAGCGGTGGGAGGAGGACCGGCCGGAGCCCTATGCCCTGGCCGAGGCCTCGGCGACGATGGGCGCTCGTGCCTGGCTGGCCCACTTCTATCAGGAGGCCTGCCAGTACACCGAACCCAATGGTGCCATCGAGTTGCTGTGGGACAGCCAGAAGGCCCAGGCAGCCTTGGACCATGCCATCGATTTCATCAAGTTTCTCGAGGCCAAGGACAACCCTCTGTTGACGGGTTTTCTATTTCCGGCCCGAACGGACCGGTGCTCCGACGACCTGTTGCGGGAGACCATGCACCAGGCTCAAGCCTTGGGCGGTCTGCACGTGAGGTCTCACTTCTCCGAGTACCTCCACGAGTACCGGGAGTTCAAGTCCCGCAACCCCCGTTGTACGATGGTGGAGTGGCTTCGAGACGTGGGCTTCCTGGGCGCCAACGTCTGCCTGACTCACGCAGTTTACATAGCAGGCCATAGCTCCACCGGCGAGGAGCCCAAGGACGATCTGCGGATTCTGGCCGAGAGCGGGACCTCCACCTGCCACTGTCCTCTAGTCATCGCTCGGGCCGGAGTCGCCCTGGAATCCTTCAGCCGATACGTGGCCGCTGGGATAAACGTGGGCGTCGGCACTGATACCTTCCCTCCCAACCTTACGGAAGAGATGAGGCTAGTGGCCCTGGTGAACAAGGTGGTGGACGGCAGCCGGGGTGCTGGGACCGTAAGAGAGGTCTATGACACCGTGACCATCGGCGGGGCCAGGGCTCTGGGCCGGGAGGATCTCGGCCGGCTCGTCCCTGGCTGTAAGGCGGACATCAGTGTGTTCGACTTGTCGGGCTTGGATACAGGGGTCATCGACGACCCCATACGGACCTTGGTGCACGTGGCAGGCCGGGATGCGACACGGTCATTGTGGATGGGCGGGTGGTGGTCGAAAACGGCCGGGTCGTGGGCGTGGACGAGGAGGAGCTCAAACAACGCGCCTGGGGCTCCTGGCTCAAGTACAAATCCGGGATCGCCTCCTGGGACACGAAGGCTAGGCCCATGGACCAGATGATGCGTACCGCGCTACCAATCATCCGGGACCCGAAACAGACTTCTAGTGCTTAGGAGTCGCCCAAAAATAAGTTCACCGTCAGTTTTACAGTCCTACAGCGCTAAGCGTGGAATTGAGGTGAGTCGAAACACCGTGGGCAGACTCCTCAAACAGCTGGACTTCCGGTTGCGTGTCAATCATAAGAAACGCTCGACGGCGTCACGTGCTCGCTCTCTCCTCCACTTTGAAAAACCAGCTCGCCGTCGATGAAGACCATCTGCGGGAGCACACGATAGTCGAAGGGGTGTCCTTCCAGAATCATGAAGTCCGCGTCCTTCCCCACATCGATGCTGCCAATCCGATCCTCCATACCGACCATCTCGGCGGCGTTGAGCGTGAGCATTTTGAGCGCCTCCTGCTCCGCCGTGCCATTGCGGAAGGCCCAGGCCGCGTTGAGGGCGGGCTCCCCCCCGAGGGCTCCGGTGGGCATGATCCGGCGGCTGCCGCTGGCTCCAAAAAAGGAGACCTTTACCCCAGCTCTGCTCAACAATGCGGGGCTTTCGTCGTTGTAGCCTTCGCCACCGCCGCGGATGGACTCGTACACGGCGATCACGCTTCCGCTGTTTCCCATAATCACACTGGCGTTGGCTCGGGCCAGATCGCTAGCCAATTTGTAGGCTTGCACTCCACCGGAAACGATGAGACGCAGGTTGTAATCTTCAGACAGCTTCATGGCGGCCCGGATCTCCCCTACCGTGTTGGCTAGAAAAATCGCCGGTACCTCTCCCTCCAGTAACGGACGGAGTGCCTCGAATCGCTGATTGTATCCTCCTCCCTCCTCGAGATATTGCTTTGCCCCCTCCAGGGTGTTCCGGATCATGTCCACGGCCGTGGCCAAGGTCACCTCGACCTGAGAGTCCTTCGCCCAGTAGCGGATGGAGCGCGGGTCGAGAGAGAACACCACCGAGCTTGGCGACTTCCTGACCATCTTTTCCACGTCCATCCCTGCCGTCTTGATCACCACACCCCTTCCACCGATCAGGTTGAGATGCCCGGGGGTGATGTTTTGGGCCGTAATACCAAGCTCGCGAATGACCTCGAAGGACGGGAACCACGGATCGAAGGCGAAGCGGGCATCCATCTCCGGCACGATGGGCTTGATTTTCCCTCCCTCGATGAGAATCTCGCCGTTGTCGATCGTGCCGCTCGTCACCGTATAAATCTTCTTGGCTTTGGTAATCGTCGGGGTCGACTGCGCGACGGCCGCGGTCGACCCTAGAAGCAGGGTCAATGAGAAAAGCGCGCTCCAGGCCAGCTTGGTTTTCATTTTCATTTCAAATCCTCCTTCGTCGCGCGATTGGGCTGAGTGGGAGCCGACGAACGGGAAAGAGAGCTACCCTTCTTTCAACGCCCTGGGCTCCCGGACGTCGTCTGCCCGCGCGCGCTCTCTCCTCCACTCTGAAAAACGAGCTCGCCATCGATGAAGACCATCTGCGGGAGAACACGATAGTCGAAGGGGTGTCCTTCCAGAATCATGAAGTCTGCGTCCTTCCCCACATCGATGCTGCCAATCCGATCCTCCATGCCGGCCATCTCGGCGGCGTGGAGGGTGAGCATTTTGAGCGCCTCCTGCTCCGGCGTGCCATTGCGGAAGGCCCAGGCCGCGTTGAGGGCGGGCTCCCCCCCGAGGGCCCCCGTGGGCATGATTCGGCGGCTGCCGCTGGCGCCGAGAAAGGACACCTTTACCCCAGCTCTGCTCAACAATGCCGGGCTTTCGTCGTTGTAGCCCTGGCCACCGCCGCGGATGGTCTCGTGCACGGGGCCTGTTCCCAGAATCACACTGGCGTTGGCTCGTGCCAGATCGCTTGCCAATTTGTAGGCTTGCACTCCGCCGGAAACGATGAGACGCAGGTTGTAATCTTCAGACAGCTTCAGGGCGGCCCGGATCTCCTCGACCGAATTGGCTTGAAAAATGGCCGGAACCTCTCCCTCCAGTAACGCACGGAGCGCCTCGAATCGCTGATTGTACTCACCGGACTTCTCCAGATATTTCTTCGCCCCGTCCAGGGTGTTCCGGATCATGCCCGCGGCCGTCTCCGGAGTCACCTCGACCTGGGAGTCCTTCGCCCAGTAGCGGATGGAGCGCGGGTCGAGAGAGAACACCACCGAGCTTGGCGACTTCCTGACCATCTTTTCCACGTCCATCCCTGCCGTCTTGATCGCCACGCCCCTTCCACCGATCAGGTTGAGATGCCCGGGGGTGATGTTTTGGGCTGTAGTGCCAAGCTCGCGAATGACCTCGAAGGACGGGAACCACGGATCGAAGGCGAAGCGGGCATCCATCTCCGGCACGATGGGCTCGGTGTTCTCATCGTTTTGAAACTGCCATTTCAAATCTCCCATCCAATCGTTGGGATAGGCACGGGCACTGACAAAGCCCGGCAAAACGACTCGTCCGCCCACGTCCAACACCGGCAATCCACGAGGCGTGCTGCCGCCGGCGCCCACGTCGGTGATCTTGCCGTCCTCGACGACCATCGTTCCGTTCCGGATGTTTCCGTGACTCACGGTAAAGATATGGGCGTTGGTAATCGCGAAGCTCCGGTCACCTGCCTTGAATCTCCCCTTGACCGGCTGGAACGGTCCCACCTTCGTCGGGACCGCCGTCTGCCTCCACTGCTTGCGCTCGAACTCCACAACGCCGTCCACCAGAACCTTCTCGATACGCTCGGCATAGAGGTCGAAGGGTGGACCGTTCATGAGAACCAAATCGGCATCCTTGCCCACCTCGATGCTGCCGATGCGGTCGTCCAGCATCATGGCCTTGGCGCCATTGATGGTCAGAGCCTCGAGCGCGTGCTCCTCCTTCAGCCCGTGACGGATATGGAAGGAACCGTACTCCCGGAAACACTTCGCCTGCTCTGCGCCCTTGTCGGTCTGAATGCTCGCGGTGACCCCTGCTTCCATCAACACCTTGAGTGTATTGTGGGTGACGCGGTCGCCGTAGTTTCGACCCATGAACGACGGGCCGACTACCACGATGACCTTGGTCTTGGCGAGGATGTCTGCAATGGGGTACGTGTCCACGGCGTGAGCCAGAGTCAGCCGGTCAATGAAACCATACTCCCGGGCCAGGTGCATACCCATCATCACTTCCCCGGGATAGCTGATATGAAGATGAACCATCACCTCGCCTCGCAGAACCGCAGCGAGGGCCTCCAGCCTTTCGTTCACTTCCGGTCTATCGGAGACCTTTCCGGCTTCGTAGTCCTCCCATTTCTTACGGTACGCTTCCGCCCGGCGGAAGTGCTCGCTCGCGGTGGCGTACCAACCCATGAGAGTGGCAGGGGTCTGGCCCGGGCGAATCCGGATCAGGGTACGAATGGCCATTTTCAAGTCCACATAGGACTTGAGGATCATGTCCTTCGACGGATCGCTCCTCAGCTTCACCGCCACCGCCTGGCCGCTGCTGATGATCCCGCTGCCCGAGCGGGTGATCATGCTGGTCACTCCCCCGGACAGCGCAATGGGGATCATCGGAGCGTTGGCGTTGAAGTGCTCGACCGCCTTCCATTCGGAGGTTACCGGCCCGGGTATACGGCGCCGGTTGGAGCGATCGAGGGCCCCGTGGGAGTGGGCGTCGATCATGCCGGGAATGACCACCTCGGCGCTCAATTCGCGAGCCCCCGCAGGGGCATCGACCTTGGTTCCCACCTGCTTGATTTTCCCTCCCTCGATGAGGATCTCACCGTTTTCGATCGTCCCGCTCGTCACCGTATAAATCTTCTTGGCTTTGATAACCGTCGGCGTTGACTGCGCGACGGCCGCGGTCGATCCCAGAAGCAGGGCCAATGAGAAAAGCGCGCTCCAGGCCAGCTTGGTTTTCATTTTCATTTCGAATCCTCCCTCGTCTCGTGATTGGGGTCCGCCGTCCGGTGAAAGCTGCTGCGGTGCTCAAGGAGGGCACCTTGCAGGAGATCCACCAGACTCATGGAGTAGGCTTTCCTCGTCCCGCCACTGTGCCGGGCTGAGAAGGAAAAGACAGAAGCGATTAGCGGATAAATTCTTCGTCCGCCTTTCGTTGTACCCTCACTCTTTCCACAGGTAGGCTAATTTCGCGCTGCTAGCGAGTCCAATTGATTGCGCTTCTGAGGTCATAAGTAAAAACCGTAGCTGTTGGGAACCGGCAGATTGAGGCTGGGCTCCTCAACCGCCATAGCCGTTGTCGGCGACGGAGTTCATCTCGTCGGCGGTGAACCCCGCCAGGTCAAGCTTCGCGCCGGAGAGTCAACGTCCTCGAGAGACGTCACCGGCTAATGATGGTAGGGTCGTCGTCTCAAAAAGCCCACCCCAGCCAGCCACCATTGGTGGCTAGCTGGGGCTCGTCTAATCGACAGTTTGAGCCGAAGCTTTTGCTAGAAGTTTAGCTTCGCCCCGATCCGAATGACGCGTGGATTGATTGTCCGGGAAACATTCCCATATACCGCGCCCCGCGACGTCGCCTGGGTCAGGATCGTGTTGGCGTTGAATATGTTGTAGAGGTCGAGGAAGGGCTCGAGGCGCACTGGCCCAGCCTGGAAGATCCGCCCAACGCGGAGGTCGAGCAAGGACACGCTGTTGTAGCGGCTGTCGTCGTTCCGCTCGAGGTTGACCCTCTGGGAGGAGCGGGTAAGGTCCGGCACGGTCGACCGACCGACACTCAGCGACCGCTGGCGCGAGTGGCCAGTCCGGGCGATGAGGAATCCGCTGAGGTTGATCTCTCCCGGCAGCAGGATGTTACCCGACACCTTGAACTGGTGCGGCTCGTCGAAGCGGACGGCCCCATCGGTGAAGATGTCAAGGTTCGGGTCGTTGAGGTCGCTTCCTAGACGAGTCCGGCCCAAATTCTTGCCGTAGTGATAACCCGCTTGCAAATACGCCTGTCCCGCGAACCTACGCTCGACCGTGAACTCGATGCCATTGTAGTCGTTATCCAGCTTCGAGTCATTCTGAAACTGGTTTAGCTGCTTGCCTTGGGTCGCGGGATCCTGGTTATAGATCGTCATCGGCTGGTTGGTCAGCGGATTCATGACCTCGACCGGAATGTAGCCCGAAGTGGGCACGGCGAGATTCCGTCTCGTTCGCAGGTCCCGATTCTCCTTCCGATGGTACATCACCGACAGGGCGAAATTGGGGGCCAGCTCATGCTGGAAGCCAAGACTGTACTCGTTGTTGAATGGCCGCCGCAGATCAGGAGCGAGCGTGGTCGTAAGACCGCCGCTAAACCCCCGGCAGCGGCTGAGCTCATCCGCCGTGGCCAAGCGGTCACCGTTCAGATCGTCCCAGGCGCAACGGTTTGATTGGGTGAAGAGAGGATTGACGCCCTGCTGCACGCGTGTCGCCTCGTTGCCCACGTACTTGCTGAAGCTGCCTTTCACTACGGTTCGCCCGGTTCCAAATACGTCGTAGGCGACGCCCAACCGCGGTACAACGTTGTTCCAGGTCAGCACCTGCTCTTCATCGGTGTGCCGCGCGGGCACCCAAGTCCCGGCCTCGGCGTTCTGCTCGGCGATCCAGTAGTTGGCGTAGTCATATCGAACGCCGATATTGACCGTCACCCGGTCGCCGATCTGCCACCTATCCTGAAGGTACAACCCGACATTGTTGATTCGGTTGTCCGTGAACACGGGCGTATTTCTGAGATCCGCAGAGTCGGGGACATCGCCGCGGAATCGAAGAATCGTGTCGCCGTTCTGGAATGCTTGGGTGATGTACTTACCAAAATCACCCTGGAGGCCACCCCGGAGCTCGTGACTGCCCGCCGCTTCGCCCAGCCACGTGGCCGACGCATGATAGGCGTTTGTTCTCGGACTTGAGATACTGTGTCTGATGCTTGCGCAGGTGAGGATTGAGTTCACGAAGTCCAGGCAGGGGGGACCGGTTTGCCCGTCCTGGGGAATCGAGCGGTAGTCGTATCTCATTCTCGAAAAGCTTCCCTCGAGGAGCCAAGAGGCTCCGACCGTCCCCGTGTAGTTGGCAATAAGGAAGAAGTTCTTGGGCAGGGTCTGGTTGACGGCCGTGGCCTCGAACTCGACGAAGCTCGCGCCCTGTGGCCGAGTCGGTCTAAGGCTGTTCTCGTGCGTGATCGCCAAGGCGAGCTTGTTGTTCGGGTTGGCCTGCCACGTGAGCTTGAAGTCCTGCTGGCCCTTCCGGACGAACTCGGACAGTTGCTGGCCCCCGACTTCGTCTCCACCGAAAACCGCGCCTTCTGGGAAGAACTGGTTCGCTCGCAGCGTGTTGACCGAATAGACTCGGTAGGATCCGAAGAACCAGAGCTTGTCCTGCATGATGGGTCCGCCGAATGTCGCGTCGACGTCGTAGGCTTTCTTCATCCCACTCGTGGCCGTTACACCCTGATCCTCCAAGTCCTGGTCGAGGTTCGAAGACTGCATCGACTCGTTCATGCCTGAGGCGTAAACCGCGCCACCAAAATCGTTGCCGCCCGACTTCGAGACCATGGTGATCGCCATGCCGCCGATTCGCACCCAGGCGGGAATCGCGGTGGTCTGATAGGTCACTTCCTCCTGAGCGCCGGTCGCATTGTAGGCTTGCGGCGCGTCACCGCCGCCGAAGTAGCCCCCGAGCCAGACACCGTCCCGGTAGTAGCCCCTATCTTCGCTTCGGTTGCCGTGAATGTGGATACTCGTGTAGATGATGGACGTGTTGCCGCCGACATCGGGCCGGCTGGTCGAAGCCCCGGTGATGAATTTCGTCATGTCAAAGATGTTGCGCGCGCTCGGAAGGGCGTCGATGACCGAGTCATCCAGAACGAGCTGCCCCGTGGTGCTCCGCACGTCCACGATCGGAGACTCGCCCGTCACGGTGACCGTTTCTTCCACCGCGGCCAGCCCCAGTGCGGCGTTGATGGTGGCTGTAAACGCCGCATTGACTACGACACCGTCGTGCTTGACCGTACCGAACCCCTGCAGCGAGAACGTCACCGAGTATTCGCCCGCCGGGAGTCTCAGGAACCGATATCGTCCGTTCTGGTCGGTCACCGTTACACGGCTGCCTCCGATCATGGCGGGCGAGCTCAACTCCACCGACGCGCCGGGCACTACACCGCCAGATGCGTCTCGGACCAGGCCGTCGATGGCGCCCACGGCGATTTGTGCCCAGACGGGCAGCGCTGCAGCCAAACAGAAGACCACGACGAGCGCGACGAGCAGTCGCGCCCCGCGATCCTCGCGATTTGTGCCGCCACGCCTCGGCTTGTCTCGTTCTGTCAACATTGCCATATCATTCCCCCCTCGCAAGTCAAATCAAGACTAGTAGATAGATAGATAGACTCGTACAAGGCTGATGCAAGTTGTATTCCACAGCTATCACCGAAAGATAATCCATAAGTCTCTAGAAATGAGTAGATTAGCGGGCTGACTCCTGTTCGATATTTGTCGTATTCAAAAATATGGATCTCATTTGACCGACCGGACATAAGGTCCGGAACCCTCGATCAGATAACCTTCTATCTGAGAATAGCTTGGAGGGACTAGCGACTGACTAATCCGTTGTTCGGAATCATGGATCGGAAGTTTCGAGGAAGTGGATCTTTGACTAAAATCAGTCGGAGTTATCAATAACCGGACTTTTTTTTGGATCGCCACAATCAGGTGATTGACCTCGCGGGCTGTGCGCGTCGGGCAGTCACCTGTCGGCGCGGCGCGTCGTCGCTAGCTTAGCTAGTACCCGTCCTGAAGCCTGTAAGGGATTGAGAAAAAGGAGAAATCGCAAATTTAGGGCTAGTCTTCTGAGGGGGTGTCGATTAGGATCGTGTCGTTGAAAACATCCGATTCTAAATGACTTAACTCCAAAGGAGACCAGCCCTAAATGCGAAAAACGATCAACCCACAGCCAAATCTACGTGAGCCCTGCTGGAGCTGGAGCACGCACGCGAACTCGAAACGATCTCGTCGCTACTCGATGCCCATCCTAAGCTCAATGAGCTGGTACTGCAAGACCTAAGGTCGGTCACCCCACCGGCAGGGAGCGATGTTGGTCGTGGGGGAATGAGCGCGGAGCAGGTTCTCCGGGCGTTGTTGGTGAAGCAGCTGAATCAGTTCACCTATCGGGAGCTGGCGTTTCACTTGGCAGACTCTCGAAGCTATCGGACGTTTTGCCAGCTCGGCATCATAGAGCCGACCCCGTCGAAGTCGACCCTAGCAGCAAACATCAAAGCCGTGAAGTTCGAAACGCTGGAGCAGATCAACCGAGAGCTGGTGAGCGTTGCCGAGGATGCTGGGATCGAAAAGGGAAGAAAAGTACGAGTGGACTGCACGGTAGTGGAATCAAACATTCATCCGCCTACAGACTCCGAGCTTCTTTATGACTGTGTTCGGGTTCTCACTCGCGTGATGTGCCGAGCTCGATAGGTCTCTCGCACACCACAAGTTATGGTGTTTCTGGACAGGAACTAGCTAATTTCTGTCGCGAAACACCGTATCCACAAGAGCAATGTGCGCGTTACCTTCACTCTTGCCCCTGTGATTTGTGAGGTGCTCGATTCGTTGAGGCGCGCCTCGTGCAGAAGATGGGTTGTCTTGTCGCCCATGCCCCCGGTGGCAGACACCCCTCAACCGCCTTGTCTCGCTGCTCGAGTTCTGCTACCCTCACCGGGACTCAATCGGGCCGCACAGCCCTATCCTTTGGGGAAAATTCGGATGTCCCACAGGCTCTTCTTCGCGCTTCTGCTGCTTCCCCTCTACGGCCCTACCCTGGCCAACGGCAAGGACATTGTCGCCTCGCCCTCGTCTGCGAAAGTGATCGTGTTCTTAGACGGCAGATGGATGCGGGTGCAGCATTACATAGCCGTGGAACCCGTGGTCTTGTCACCACCACCGATGGGAAACTCCGGTCGGTGCGCCGGTCCTCTGTCAACCTGGAGGCCACGGAGCGGAAGTGGGGATAGCATCGGCCGAGAATCGTCCTCGAAGCATAACAGATCGGCCAAACGGCTCTTTGTCGACTGGCGATCGCTTTCCTCTTCGCTCGACGTCGCTGGGAACGCATACCGATTACAAATTAACGTTTCCGATAAAGCGCTCACAGCTCAAGTTCTCGTTCGCTCGACAAAGGATGGATCCAAAGAAGCTGAAAAATCTGAAGCAGCTGTCCGAATATTTGAGCGGCGAAAGAAATACGCTTATGCAATCCTCCGGAACTGTTCCCCTTCTTGACAAGCGGCTAGATGGTGAAGTCGAACTTGGTTACAGCGATATCCCCGGTTCCAAACGCCATGCCATGTCCTCCTCAGTTTGAAAGGGTACCTTTCCGGGCGTCCAACCCAGAAAATGACCGTCCGGGGAAAGGGCATTGCTGGTTCTCATGTCCGAAAAGCCGGGTTGGGAGTCCTCCTTCTCCAGCCGTCGTGAGGCCGGCGTCCGATCGATCCGCAGAAAAGCATGATGCGCGATCTTCGGGTTGCCGGGGCGTATTTCGACGGCCTTCACATACCGCATCTCGGTGACTGGAATCGATATCACAAAATTGCGATACACGTCGTTGCCTTCCGCCGGAAGAGTAAACGGCTCGGGTATTGTCACGATCAAATCCGGCTCGCCAAGCTGCCAACCTTTGGGCCACTGTGGCTGGTCCGGCAAGTCCGCGGCGTCGCCCTCGGGTGTCCCGGTATCCACCCAACGTCGCAATGCCTCGAGTTCCACATCGCTCAGGCGCCGCTCGTGGGAAAACTTCACGACCCCCGGCTCGGGCAGCCAAGGAGGCATGAACCGGCTCCCTGTTACCTCCTTGATCTGCTTGGCGTGCTGCTTGACGTCCTGATAGGTCAATAAGCTAAACTGAAGTTCCTTGCTGAAAAAACCAAGATCCGGTGTTGATCCAATAAGATAAATGGAATCAATGGTGCTGGCTTCTGTCTACACGGTGATACCTTTGAGCAAGTCGTAGGCTCTCTGCTGTTTCGAGTCCGGAGTTGTCGTGACATCGAAGGTGGGCTCGTCGGGTCCGGCTTCCGGTCGCCGACATTTGTTTCGGACGATGTTGCTGAGAAGGCGCAGCAGCGTGCGGAAGCTGGAAGCTGGTCTCCCATCGTCAAGCTTCTTGGTGTGTATCTTGCGCAGGGCTGCGTCGGAGCGCTGCGCCGGAGCGACGGGGTCACGCTCGGCCTTCGCCTGCTGCTCCTCGTCAGAGAATACTAGTGGGCGCCAAACCTCCATCATGTGCCACAGGACGTAGTAGGCCAGCATGCACAAGAAGACGTGCGCCCGGACTCGGTTTTCGCGCCGGTGACGAATCGGCCGCACCTTTAGGTCCATGCTCTTGAAGGAACGAAACGCCCTCTCGACCTGGGTCAGCAACTTGTAGCTGCGCACTGTGTCGTCGGTTTTCATCCGCTGCTCAGCAAGACTGGTGCGGATCACGTAGATGCCGTCAAGGGCAGCTTCCGTAGTGACCTTTGTGTCGTCGATTTCGAAGCTAAAGCGGTCGTCGCGAATGTCCAGCTTGAAGTGCTTGCCGACTTTGTACTTGTTGAGAACTTTGCCTACCCGCACACCGATTTTATCTTTACCATGCAGCTGACCCCGCCCGATCCGTTGGCGAATCCCTCCGAACTGCTTAGCGATCGTCCCCATGTGTCGCTTCCACCGCTGGAGCCGTTTGTTGGCGAGCTCAGAGTTGCCGTTGGCGAGGCGCGAGGCGTCGGCATCCATCGTTGTCTCGTCTAGCTCGAAGTCGAAACCGTCGTCACGGATGTCGAGCCTGTAGTACCTGCCGACCTTGTACTTGTTGAGGAGCTTTTTCACTGCAGCACGGATGTCCTCCTTGCCCTGCAAACGGCGCCGCTCGACCATCCGACAAACTTTCTCCAGCTCCTTGCAGGTCGCTTCGAGATGGCATCGACCTGCTCGCTCGGCAGTTTGGACAGGTTGGCAAGTGTGCGCTTGCGCGGCTTCTTGCTCTTGGCATCCCGATAGGACTCACGGAGCAAAACGGCGGGTTTGGAGTTGCGGTTGGGCACGATATCGATATGCATGGCTACTATATACACTATATAAGAATATATAACAACAATAAATACAATACAACATGGCTACCAATTGCAGATAAAAATCACACCTCTAGCGCTGCAACTCCATGCGACTAAAGGTACTTTACCGAAGCGTGGGAGGGCTTACTGGGCAGAACTTCAGGCTAAACGGCGCCGACTCGCCCGGACGATGGCACGCCGCGCAATGGGCAAACATGATCGGCGCAACGTCGCTGTTGAACGTTACCTGGTTAGGCAAGGAAGTATCGGTCTGTCCCGGCGAACTTGACTCGGTACAGCCGACCCCGGCGACGACGCAAATGGCGGCCGCGCTGGCGGCGATAGGCAAAAAAAGGGCGGACTTCGCGAAGCGTTTCATGGGGGGCCCTCAAAGTAGGGGCACGCGACACCATCAATCTTAGGTCACACGCTCCTGTGCTGCAACGACTCCCTCACTGCCTGCCCACCTTGCTGAGCTTCTATTCGCCGTGTTTAATCAATTGCATTCAACTCTCCGCTTGTTCTAGAATTGGTCTGGCAGCGGCCTTGCTGGAGGGCCCATGGACCTCCTTCCACTCGAGCACTTCATAGCAGTCGTCGAGGAGAGATCCTTCTCTCGGGCGGCCGAAAAGGTCTTCCGCACGCAGCCGGCGGTCAGCCAGAGCATCAAGAAGCTCGAAAGCCACGACTTCCGTATGCCGGGCTCGGCAGTTCCACTTATGGGCCCAGAAGCGTAATCAATTGGACTCGCTCGTCGGCGCGATTTAGCGTTAACATCTGGTGTGGCGAAGGTGCCCAAAGAAAGAGCCCCCGCCCCCGAGGAAGGTTGTCTTCCGCTCGCTAATCGGAGTCGCCGTCGATCTGCGATCTCCTTTCGCTCGTTAGGGTTAGGTGCCACATGATAACAATATCGAATCACATGAGTCATGCCATCCTTCTGGCAGGCCTTTTGTCGGCTCCGCTTTGGGCACAGCCGGAGAAGCGCCCGATGACACTCGTCGATCTCCTGGAAGTTCCACGCTTGAGCGACCCTCAGCTTTCTCCCGACGGCCGTCACTTGCTCTTCGTTCTCGCCGAGCCCGATTGGGAGATCAACAGGCGGGTGAGACACATCTGGCGTGCCGATCTGAAGGGCGGCGCTTCTACCCAGATGACGAACGGAGCCGGCGGTGAGTCGAGCCCGCGTTGGGCGCCCGACGGAAAGTCCATCGCTTTTCTGGCGCAGCGCGACCAATCCCGGTCCCCTCAAATCTACCTGATGAGCAATGGAGGGGGCGAGGCCCGGCAGCTAAGTAACCATGCGGCGGCACGTCCGGTCGAAGACGCTCACTTTCCGCCTCTGTCCGAAATCCACTGGTCGCCGGACGGCGACTGGATCTACTTCGCGGCCTTCGATCCTCCCTCGCCGGAAGAGGAGCAGCGAGAGAAGAGCAAAGATGACGTCTACGCCTTCAACGAGAACTACGAGCAGAGACATCTTTGGAAGATCTCACCTGCCGACGGTGTCGAACACCGCATCACCGAGGGGGATTTCTCGGTTCTCAGCTACGCCCTGGCCCGCAACGGAAAAAAGATGATTCTCCATCGAGCGCCGAACCCCCTTTGGGACTACACCAATCGGGGCGAGGTTTGGGTGATGAACGCCGACGGAACCGAGCCTGTCCAGCTCACCCGCAACAACGTTCCCGAAGCACCGAATTCTTCTGGAGGAATCGGGGCGAGGCTTTCTCCTGACAACCGACGGGTTCTCTTCTTGGCGAAGTCGAATGAAAAGTTCGAGTTCCAGTACAAGGCGAGCATCTTCGTGGTGCCGGCGAGCGGCGGCGCGGCTGAGCTCCTGCTCCCCGACCTCCCCTATGAGGTCAAACAAGCGAGCTGGTCCGTGGAGGGAGACGCGATCTATTTCGTTGCGAACATGGGGGTTCACAGCGAGCTGTTCCGGCTCGAGCTCTCAACTCAAAAGGTCCACCAGCTCACCGACGCAAAGCACAGGGTTCACAACTGGAACTACCAGCCATCGGCCGACCTCCACGTCTTTGCCATCGACCAGCCCGGGAATCCCGGAGACTTCTGGGTGCTTCCCGCCCTCGGGGCAGGAACTCCTACTCGGGTAACGAAGCGCTTTGACTATCTGACACAGGACTTCGAGCTACCTCGCCAGGAGATGACCGCGTGGAAGGGTGTCGACGGAGTACGCATTGAGGGGATGCTTCACTATCCGCTGAATTACGAGGCCGGAAAGAGATATCCCTTTGTCATGCAGCTCCATGGCGGCATGGGCAGCTCGAACCAGTACGGTTTCGGTGATTTTATTGCGATGTTGGCGGCCCAGGGCTACGCGGTCCTGGAGCCAAACTATCGAGGCAGTGGTGGTTACGGTAGCGAGTTCGAGCGCGACATCATGGGGCACTTCTTCAACAACTCACATCTCGACGTCATGGCTGGCGCCGACCATGTGATCGAGATGGGAATCGCCGACAGCGATCGAATGGTGGTGAGGGGCTGGAGCAGTGGCGGGTACCTCACCAACAAAATCATCACCTTCACGGACCGTTTCAAGGCGGCTTCCTCCGGGGCGAGCGCGGTCAACTGGATCTCCTTTTACTCCCAGAGCGACCTTCGCTTTTTTCGCACCGCGTACTTCGGAGGCACCCCGTGGCAGAAGGACGCGCCCGCCGATTTCTACTGGGAGCAATCTCCCCTCAGCCAGATCGCGAATGTCACCACGCCGACGCTGGTTCTGGTAGGAGAGGAGGATGTGCGGGTGCCGGCTCCTCAGTCGGTCGAGCTGTATCGAGCGCTCAAGTCCAACGGCGTTCCGACCCGCCTTTACATGGCGCCTCGAGAAGGACACGGTTGGAGAGAGCTGCGCCATCAACTGTTCAAGATGAACGCGGAGTTGGATTGGTTCGAGAAATACGCGATGGGCCGCGACTATACATGGGAAAGGGCGCCCGTCGAAACCAGGGATGACGAGAAAGGAAAGGGTTCCACCCAACCCTAGGCAGCAGAGAAAGGATTCGAAATGAAAGCGAAGCTGGTCTGGAGCACTTTTCTTGCGTCGATCTTCCTGGTAGTTCTGGCTCCCACTCGGGCCGTCGCCCAGTCAACGCCCACGGTGATCAAAGCCAAGACGATCTACACGGTGACGAAGGGCACTCTCCAAAACGGCGAGATTCTCATCGAGGCGGGGAAGATCCAACAGGTGGGGTCTCACGTCGATGCGCCGGCCCACGCTCGCCAGTACAGCGCCGAGGTCGTCATTCCCGGCATGATCGATGCCCACTCCCACATGGCGCTGGATAGGAGCGGGGGGAATCGGAGCCGACCCCGCGGGCCGGTGACGGCGGAGTGGAAAGCCGTCGACCACTTCGACCCCACCGACCCGATGATTCCCGTCGCTCTCTCCGGAGGGGTGACGAGCATGATCACGCGTCCGGGAAGCGGCATTCTCAGCAGCGGTCAGGCGGTGGCGGTGAGGCTGAAGGGTGATCCTTCGAAGAACATGATCCTCAAGCCCTACGTGGACTTGAAAATGGCTATCCGCCTATTGGTCCGGATTCGGCCCGACCAGACACCGGCTACTATCATGGGCTGGTACGCCACCGCCAGCGAGTACTACCGCCGGGCGGAAGAGTACCTGAAAAAGTGGAAGGACTACGAGGCCGGTAAGCTCTCCGATAAACCGGAGGTAAACGAAAGGCTAGAGGCCTTCGCGGCCGTTCTCCGAGGCGAGGTGATGGTTCACGTGCACTCTCACTATCCTGGCGAGGTGATGATGGCCATGCAACTGGCTCGGGAGTACGGTTTCATCGACCGGATGGCTCTGAGTCACGTGCAGGACGTTTACCCCATCGCCGATATCCTCGCCAAGACCAAGATCATCTCAGTGGTCGGTCCGATGTTCATCGTTCGATTCTACGGCGACCGCGTCTCCCACAACGTAGTCAAGGAGTTGATGGAGGCGGGGGCTGCGGCGAGCATTCAAACTGACCAAAGTGCGGAGCAGGCGAAGTGCTTTCGGGAGTATGGCTCGTTCCATATCCGTCACGGGCTTTCCGAGGAGCACGCGCTCGAGGCTCTGACCATCAACGGCGCCAAGGCAATGATGCTCGACGAGCGGATCGGCAGCATCGAAGTGGGCAAGGATGCCGATCTGGTGCTCATGAATGGCCCCCCCTTCGACCTTCATGCCGAGCGGATCGAGAAAGTGTTCGTGGATGGTGTCCTCGAATACGAGCGAAAGGAAACGAGACAGACGGCGGTCCCCACGCCGGTGGGACCTTTTCGGCCCATCAGGGGCAGTTTCAAGGCAGGCGATCGAACCTTCGCCCTTACGAACGCCCATATTTTCACCGTGAGCCGCGGCAACATCCGCAGCGGGACCATAGCCGTCGAGAACGGCAAGATCAGTGAAGTGCGCACCGGAGAGGAAACGCCCCGGGACGTCCCGGTGTTGGACATCGGCGGCCGGGTGGTGTTACCGGGCTGGGTCAGCGCCCGCGCCTACCCAAACGATTGGATGGGAGATCTGACGTATCAGGTTCAAAACGACGAGAACACCGAGCCCATCCTGCCGGAGATGGACGCCCGCTTCGCATTCGATCCGTGGTTCCCCTCCTTCGAGGTCATCCGCCAGATCGGGATTACCACCCAGAACATCACCCCCGGGCATCTCAACTTGATCGGTGGAAGAGGGGTGGTGATCAAGACGGCGGGGATGGACGTGGAAAAGATGGTCAGGAAGTCACCGAGCTCGGTGGTATTTTCTTTGGAGCTCCGTTCCATCCGCTACTGGTCGACGGACTCCCAGATTCCGGTCACCCTGGAGACGGCGGTGGGGATGATCCGGACCACCCTGGACGGCGCGAAGCAGTACCTAAAGGAGTCAGAGCCAGGGGAACACAACCACCGATTCGAGGCCTTGCGTCCGTTGATGGAGGGAGAAGTTCCGGCCATCGTTCAGGCCAACACGGTGGAGGAGATCCGCGCGGCGATGAGGCTGGCTGAGGACTACGGATTCCGTCTCGTCATTGCCGGGGGGACACAGGCGCACCAAATGGCGAGCGATCTGGCTCGAGCTGACGTCGGCGTCATTCTGGGGAACTCGGGGAGCAGTATCGGCGAATACGAATCCATCCGCGGCGGCGGAGACGGCTACAACGACCAGAGCCCCTTGTTGCTGAGCAGAGCCGGGGTGAAGGTGGCTTTCTTTAGCGCGAGCGGCAGCCGCCGGGTCATGCCCACTGGAAGGCTCGGGGGTGAGCCCGCCCTCAACGCCGCATGGGCATTCCGCAACGGCACTCCGGAGCAGGAGGCGTTGAAGATGTTCACTCTCAACGCCGCTGAAATGCTCGACATGGGGGATCGGATCGGAAGCATCGACGTGGGCAAAGACGCGGACTTCATGGTCCTGGAAGGACACCCCTTCGACTATCGGGTGCTCCCCCAGATGGTCTTCATCGACGGGGAGCTCGTGTTCAGTAGTCGTCCAGGAGATGGCGGCCTCGAGCGGACTACCTCCGGAGAGCCCGAGCTGTGACAGCCGAGACGCCGGATTCCTCAGTCGTCATTCAGGCCGATCGTTTGGTCGATGGTGTCAGCCCCGAGCCTATCTCGCGGGCGGTTATCAGCATTGAAGGCGAGCGCATCGTCAACGTGGGTCCCGATCTTCCCATCCCTTCCGGTGCTCGCGTCATCGATCTGACCGGCCATACCTTGCTCCCCTGTCTCATCGATGCGCATACCCATGTCTGCTACGCGCCTCTAGACGGCAAGAATCCGGTATTGGAAAAGTCGGCCGCCTTCCGAGCACTGGAGGGAGCTGCGGCGGCACGGGCCAGTTTGAACGCCGGCTTTACGACTCTGCGCGACACGGACTCCGAGGGCGCCCAATTTGCCGACGTCGCAACTTCTAGATCAGTAGTTAGGAGACCGTCTTAGAACAAGATTCAAGGGAGGTGGATGATGAGACGTTTTTCGGTCATCGGGTTTCTCGTGTTGCTGTGCGGTGTTATCGGCTTCAGCGAGAACGGAATGCGAGGCGTTATCAGGGCGACGCCGGCAGACGAATCTCAGCCTAGAGAGGAGGCACTGTCCGAGGATCCGGCCCTGTCGCAGGATCCGGCGAATCCAAAGCTCAAGGTACACAAGCTAAAAATCGAATTGATGACCGCGGAGTCGTTCCGGCCATTTGGCGAGGTCATCGAGGCAAAGGAGCGGCCGGCTGACAACCGCGTGTTTTTCCCCATAGAGACCATTGTTGACGGGAAGCCGGTGCTCCGCGTTATCTGGCAGCCGAGCCTGGGCTTGCGATTCACGCAACTGGAGCGCCATTTCAATGTGACGCAAAGCTTCGTACCGCTGGAGGGACCCCTTTCCGTGGTGGCGGTATCAGCTCCTACCGACCCCAATGATCCGGAGGATGTCCCCCGGCCAGAGGACGTGCATGCGTTCCTGATTGATGGAACCAAGGGCTGGGCCTACAAAGTAGGCACGTGGCACTCTCTTAATCGCTACATCCTTGCTCCAGGTGGTGCAAGCTTTCTCATGCTCAACGTGTCGCCGAACCCGAGCGAGGTCGTAGACTACGATAAGAAATTCGGAGTCATCTTCGAGGTGGGGTTTTAGCTTTTCGGGAAGGATGTTCCCCGGGCGGTCCCCCCGCCGTGGCCGGGGAAGGAACTGACAGGTCAGCTTCCTCAAGGTTCACCTTGCCAGGTAGGTTCCGTGACGAACCCCTTCCGGCGTCCGTGCCGAAGGCGATCTTGGCCCCGAGTTGCAACCCGCTGTCGTCCGCTCCCACAGAATCTCGCCCGTGTTTTTGTCCAGCCGATAGACGCGCCAAGTATGAGCCAAGGTGTTAATGATTCCGCGTTGGACTTATGGCTTGAAAACA
The DNA here is from genome assembly GCA_965197495.1 of Candidatus Marinacidobacterales bacterium. Lineage (GTDB taxonomy): Bacteria > Acidobacteriota > Vicinamibacteria > Marinacidobacterales > SMYC01 > SMYC01. Next base: position 4,020,092 of record OZ240210.1, on the reverse strand, counting down.
ATTATTGACCTCAGGCGAGCATCCAGATACACTGCCTGCTGGGCCTAATGTCGCGGTGCGCGGCAGATATCTGGTGCCCCTTCGGCACGATCAACCTTTCGCGGCTCCTCGGCTCGCTGCTATGTTCACTGGGAGTAACGCGGCCAGCCCCGGAGTCCCTGCCGCACATTTTCTGCGTGGTAGGTGGAGGAGGATGCGTCGCTGGCCGGAGGCTGCCGAGGTTCGTGCGACGCACCACCTAGCCGCTGTCTGATTGTCTAAACGTCACCTAACGTCACTACCGAGAGGAGGGCGCCATGAGAAGGTTTTCCACGGTCCGTGTGGTACTGGTATCAGCCTTGTGTCTGACGGTCACTGTCGTATGCGATGATTCACCGCAGTCCCGCATTGGCCGCTCGGGCGCCGCCCGTGCGGTCGACTATCCGAGCGTGGATGCGAGCTTCCTGACTGCGCTGGAGTGGCGTTCGCTCGGTCCGCACAGGGGGGGCCGGGCGATAGCGGTCGCAGGAGATCCTCAGGATCCCCTCGTCTTCTACTTCGGGTCGACACATGGCGGGGTCTGGAAGACCACTGATGCGGGCATCAACTGGCGGAACGTGTCCGACGGTTTCTTCAAGACGGCGCCCGTGGGGGCGATCGATGTGTCGCTGTCGAACCCCGCCGTTGTGTACGTCGGCATGGGCGAATCGCTAATGCGACAGGACCTGACACCCGGTGACGGGGTCTACAAGTCGACCGACAGCGGACAGACGTGGACCCACGTAGGGCTCAAAGAAACCCGCCACATTGCGAAGGTCCGGATTCATCCTACGAATCCGAACATCGTATATGTGGCGGCGGCGGGCGATGTCTTCGGGACCAATCCCGAGCGGGGTGTCTATCGCACCAAGGACGGCGGCAAGACCTGGGAGCAGGTCCTGTACAAGAGCGAGCGGGCGAGCGCGCTCGACCTCTCGATGGACCCGACCAACCCCGATGTGCTCTACGCGTCGCTCAATCAGCTGCATCGTCTTCCGTGGGAGCAGATCAGCGGGGGACCGGACAGCGGCCTCTACAAGACGACCGACGGCGGTGACACCTGGACGGACATTACTCGCAATCAGGGCTTGCCGCAGGGGGTCGTCGGGAAGATCGGCGTCGCGGTCTCGCCGGTGCGTCCGAGCCGCGTCTGGGCGATCATCGAGGCGGACGACGGCGCCTTGTTCCGCTCGGACGACAGCGGACAGACCTGGCAGCGGATCAACGAAAGACGCGATTTCCGACGCAACGCCCCGTCGTACATGCACGTGATCGCCGACACACGAGACCCGGACACGGTATATCTCCCCTCCTACCGCTTTTGGAAATCGACAGATGGTGGCGAGACCTTCAACCAGGTGCCGACGCCGCACGGCGACAACCACGCGCTGTGGATCGATCCGCGTGACCCGCAACGGATGATCGAGGGGAACGACGGCGGCGCCACCGTGACGTTGAATGGCGGCGCCACGTGGTCGAGCATACACAATCAACCCACGGCCGAGCTCTTCGGTCTTGCCATCGACGACCAGGTGCCCTATCGGCTCTACGCGGCCCAGAACGACAACTCGCACGTCTCAGTGCCGAGCCGGACCAACGCTGCTGCGATCTCCTGGGAGGCGATTCCCGGCGGCGAGGGCGGACAGACGGCCGTCAAGCCCGACGGCAGCGTCGTGTACGCCGCCGATCGGACGCGCATTGCGCGCTACGACCGGCGGACGGGACAGGCGCGGAACATCACCGTTTGGCCCGACGACCAGTTCACGTTTGCGCCCAAGGACGTGAAGTACCGCTTCTTCTACAACTTCCCGCTCTTACTGTCGCCTCACGATCCAGACGTCCTTTACACGGCGGGCAACTATGTCTTTCGAACGACCGATGAGGGAGACTCCTGGGAGCCCATCAGTCCGGACATCACGACCAACCGGTTGGATAAGATGCAGACGATCCGGGGCCGCCCCCTCACGACGCAGTCGTCCTCGCTGTACTGGGTCAGCCTGGCGCACGCCCTTACGGAGTCACCGCTCGAAAAAGGCGAGCTGTGGGTCGGCACGGACGACAGCATGGTTCATATGACAAAAAACGGCGGGGAGAGCTGGGAGAACGTCTCGCCGAAGGACCTGCCCGAGTGGACACGGATCAGCACCATCGAGGTGTCTCCGCACGATCGCGGCACAGCGTACCTGGCGGCTAACCGCTACAAGGTCAGCGACCGGACTCCCTACCTCTACAAGACCACGGACTACGGTCGGACGTGGGAAAAGATCACGAACGGAATTCGCGACGAGGATTTCGCGAGGGTGATTCGCGAGGATCCGGTTCGTCCGGGACTGTTGTATGCCGGGACGGAAACGGGTGTCTACGCATCCTTTGACGCGGGTTCGTCCTGGCAGTCGCTTCAGCGCAACCTGCCTGCGGTTCCGGTCTACTACATGCTCGTCAAGAACAACGATCTGGTTCTGGCGACGCACGGCCGGGGGTTCTGGATCATGGACAACGTGACCGCTTTGCGTCAGATCACGCGCGAGGTGACGGCTGCGCCAGTGCACCTGTTCGAGAGCGCGCCCACCGATCGCTATCTACCCGTGCGAGCCCTGTCTCCGATGCGGCCGTTCCGTCCTGGCATCCAGTTCGCCCGTGCCAGAGACATCGTCGGGTACGAGGACCGGCGAGGTCCCGACGGCCGGGTCGAGCGGTTCTTCCTCAACGCGGGTCAGAACCCACCTGGCGGCGTGATGATCGATTACTACCTGACGCAACCGCCATCGGGCGAGGTAACGCTGACGATCTTGGACGCGAAGGGCGAGGAGATTCGGCGATTCTCGAGTCAGGCGGAGGACAATCTGTGGATGCCGGCCGAGGCGGGGATGAACCGGTTCGTCTGGAACATGCTCTACCCCAACGCACGCGAGCTACCCCCCGAGAGTGGGCTCGTGGGGGCGGAATATCCGCGTGCACAGGCACCCACCGCGCTTCCGGACCGCTACCTCGCTCGGCTGTCGGTGGGGGGACAGGAGTACGAGCGGCCGTTCGAGATCCGCAAAGATCCGCGGGTCACCGCGACCGACGCGGATCTCGAAGCACAGTTTGAGCTCATGATGCAGATACGAGACCGCGTGACGGAAGTAACCGACGCGGTGGAGCAGCTCCGCGAGGCGCTCGGCCAATTGGAAAAACGGGAGGACGCCGCCGGTGGCGATGCAGCGGTGGCTACGGCCAAGGACAAGCTCCGCGCGATCGAGGGCGCTTTGACCCGCGCCGTCGGTCCCAAGCCATCGTTCAACCTTCCCCCCAAAGCGTTGAACAATCGGCTGGCGGCGCTCACCAGGTATGTGGGAGGGGCGGACGAGAGACCGACCCAGCAAGCATACGGCGTATTCGAGGATCTGTCAGGGCGGGTGACCGAGCAACTACGCCAGCTGGAAGAGATTCTCACCAAGGAGGCCTCGGCGGTCATCGGTCAGCACGAAGCGGGCGCGGAGCGAACCGCCGCCCGGCAATGATGCTCTGATCACTCGAACGGCGGATCACTCGCCATCACCGGCGTTTCGCCGTCAAGCGGCGTACGGTGCATGATGGTGCAGTGAGATACGGCTGAATCTCGCGCGTGTCCCCGAGATCGCCCGCTTCACGTCACCGGGAAGTGCATCGTAGGCAGATCCGAGAATAGCGTATATCTAGCAGCTCACGCACTTGTTGTTGTTCTTCGCGCCCAGGCTCATAAGGAGTGCCACCGTCTTCGGGAACGGCTGCACGCGCTGAATCGGGCCATTGGCCATGTCGACAGTCGTTTGTCCTCTACGGCTCACCGCGGTCACATCCGCGCCCTTCGACACCAGGTAATGGATGAGTTCGTTGTCTCCCCTGGCCGCGGCATTGTGGACAGGCGTGTAGCCGTTGTGATCCCTGGCGTTGACGTCGGCGCCGAGCTCTTCGACCAGGAACCGCACCGACGGAAGCCAGCCGTCCGGCACATGGCGGTGGTCGTTCGCGGCGTAGCCCTGACCGTGGCCTACTCCCGAGGCGGCGTGGATGGGGTACACGCCCGGTCCGCCGACGGGAACCGGTAGCAACCCGGAGTGATCGGTCTCATCGCTGTTCCTCCGGCGCCGTCCTGGCACCTTGATGGTGGAGACGTTCGGAACCGCCCCGTAGGCGAGGAGCAGGCGCATGGCTTCGATGTCGAGTGCGTGGGCAGCGCGCCAGAACGGTGTCGCGCCAGTTCGGTCCACACCCAGGTTGTCGTCGTTGAACGTCGTGTACCACAACGTCTTGTTCAGCCGAACGTTCGGGTCCACTCCAGCCTTCAGCAGCGTCTCCATCACTTCCAAGTACGAGGTTTCCTGCTGCTGGTAGTCCACGCGCTGGGGATGGCGCGACTTGGGTGCCCAATGCATGTTCAGGGCGGCGTAGAGCGGGGTGGCCCCGGCGTCGCTCGCCAGGTTGGGATCTGCTCCACGCTCGAAGAGGAGCATGGCCAGGTCGAAGTTGCCGTTGATCATGGCGATTAGCATGGGGGTGGTGTGGTCCGCCGCACTCCCCTGGTTGATGTCGGCGCCGCCTTTGATGAGGTCCAGTGCCGCATCCGTGTGGCCCTCTCGAGCTGCAAGGAGCAAAGGCGTCAGACCGCCCTGGCTACCGACGAGGTCTACGTAGTTGCGGGGCTCGGCTAGCCGCCGCAACGCCACCACGTCCCTATCCTCCGGCTGCCCCTCAGGAGCCTGCTTCTTAGCCTTTTGGCCTTCATTCTGTGGGCTCTCGCCCAGTTGGTCTTTCTCCGAAGGCGACGGTTCGACTTTTTTCGCCGCTGCCCGGAGCTCCGCGATGTACTCGAGTCGACGGCGGAGATCGGCCATTTCCTCTTCGTCCCGCGCGACAACGTCCACCACCTTGGCGGTGATCGCCGGATCCGCCCCGAGCTCGAGCAGCGCGTTGATCACCTCCGTCCGACCCGCCGCGGCGGCGAACATCAGCGGCGTCTGTCCCCAATGAGGCTCTTTCGCATTGGAGTCCGCGCCGTGTTCCAGTAAGACCACGACGGCCTTGGCGCTACCCGCGGCGGCCGCGAAGTGAAGCGGACTCGCCCCGGTCGTGGTGGTGGCGTTCGCGTTGCTTCCGGCCTCGACCAGGGTCTTGACCACCAAGGCTCTCCCGGCCTTGCTTGCCGCGTGAAGCGGCGTGTGCTTGCCGACCCGGGTCGCCGCCTCCAGGTTGGCCCCCGCGCGTATCAGGACCTCCGCCATCTGCGGGTTGCCGTTGCTCGCCGCCCAGTGAAGGCCGGTCATGCCATCACCCTGGGCCGCGTTCACATCGGCGCCCTGTCCGAGCAAGGAACGTACCTTCTCGATGTCGTCTCTCATGGCCACGCCGGCGACCGTGATATCTGAAGTGACGATGGATTCGGGCGCGCCAACAAGCTCCGCGGTCGTGGTCCAGAAGAGTGCCGTCAGGCACAGCGGACCCAACAAGTTTACCCGTAGGGTCTCTCGCAATCCTGCCTTCGACCTGTGCATTCGCTCCTCCTTCGCGGATGACCTCCGACCTCCTCAGTCGGCTCAGACGGACAGCGAGAACGGGCCGGTGCTGTCGCCGAAGCTCTCCATGTCGTCGAAGCCGAGCTTGTGCATCAGGGTCAACATCACGTTCGCCATAGGTGTTCCGGGTGCCGCCCTCAGATGGAGGCCGCCTTCGAGCTTGCCGTTGGCGCCTCCGACCACGATGAGTGGGCATCGCTTGTGATTGTGGACGTTGGGATCGCCCATCGGCGATCCGTAGATGACCATCGTCTTGTCCAGTAGGCTGGCATCGGCCTCCCGGATGCTCGAAAGCTTCTCCAGGAAGTACGGGACCTGACCCACGTGGTATCGATTGATTTGAAAGAACTCCTCGATGTTCTTCTCCTTGTCGCGATGGTGGGAAGTGGGATGGAATGCCTTGTCGATTCCGCTTTCCGGGTAGACGCGGTGGGAGGTATCCCGGCCCATCTTGAACGAGAACACGCGGGTCATGTCCGCCTCGAAGGCCAGCGTCTGTAGGTCGAACATTAGCCTGACGTGCTCATCGAAGGAATCGGGCACCCCGGCGGGCGCCTCCGGTAGCTCCCTCATCTCTCCGCTGCTATTACGCTCTACGACCTTCTGGATTCGCCGCTCGATCTCGCGGATGTTCGAGAGGTACTGGTCCATTCGCCGACGGTCGGGCGGGTCCAACTCCCGCTTCAGCCGAGACACTTGCCCGGTGACGAAGTCGAGAATGCTCTTGTTGGCCTGCCTGCGGGCTGCCCGCTCTTCGGGCGTGCCACCGGCACCGAACAGCATGTCGAAAACAACTCGGGGATCCCGAATCATGGGAAGCGGCTCGGTGGGTGAGGCCCAGCTAAGGGCGTCCGTGTACACGCAAGAGTAGCCGTAAGCGCATCCGCCCGCCTGATCCACGTTCTCGATGCAGAGCTGCATCGAAGGAATCGGCGTGTCCTGCCCGAATCGCTGCGCATAGAGCTGGTCCATCGACGTTCCAACGAAGACGTCGGAGCTCTCGGTTTGCTTGGGATGGGCTTGGGTCAGGTACACCGCGCTCGAGCGGAAGTGATCGCCGCCGATCTCCTTGGGCATGAAGGCCTCGGCGTTCCGCACGTCCGTATCGCTGATGATGGTCAGGTAGTCCTGGAACGACTCCAGGGAGCTCAAAGCGCTGGGGCTGAGGTCGCAGTCCCGGCCGACGTCAGCTGGTGACCAGAAGTTTTGGGTTGCTCCCCACTTTGTGCTGCCGGCAGCGCCGTGGACCATCTCGATTGCGACCAGGCGGGTTCGGTCCAGCGATGCTTCGGACGCCGTCGCGGCCCACGCTTTCCCGGCGGGCACCATCGCGTCCAGGAACGGCAACGCCACCGTGGCGCCCAGGCCGCGGAGAAAAGTGCGACGTGGAATGTGTTTTCCAGTTATTAAACCCATGGGACTGGCCTCCTCGATTAGGGATTACTGGCTCCCACTTACTTCAGTGTCTTGCGCGACTGCCGCCTTCATCCGGAATGCCGCGCTCCTCGCAATGCCGAGAATGAAAGAGGACATGCGATTGTCGTTGGCCGCCGCCGCCCGCTCGATCGCACGGATCGCCGGCATATCGTAGTACTCCACGCGTCGGCCCAGGGCGTAGGCCATGAGGTTTTCGGTGAACGTTCGGATCAACGAAGTCGAACGGTTCTGAAGTGCTTGCCGCAGGTCACCCGGACTTTGGAGCGGCGTCCCGTCGTAGAGCTCGCCTGACGCATCGATCGGAACCCCTTTGTCTTTGATCCTCCAAGCCCCGATGGCATCGAAGTTCTCGAGGGCGAGGCCGAGCGGATCGATCATGCGATGACAAGAATTGCACGCGGGACTCGAACGATGCTTCTCCATTTGCTCGCGGACCGAAAGCAGTCTGCCACCCTCCGACTCTCCGGCCTCCTCCAGCTCCGGCACATTCGGAGGCGGAGGCGGCGGCGGGCTTCCGAGGAAGACCTCCATAATCCACTTGCCCCGGAGCACGGGAGACGTCCGGTTGGCGTGGGAGGTCAGCGTCAAGATGCTGCCGTGGCTCAGCAGTCCTCTCCGCTTGGGATCGGGGTACGGGACACGCCGGAAGTCTTTGCCGGTGACGTTCCGAATGCCGTAGTGCTTGGCAAGGCGTTCATCGAGGAACGTGTAGTCCGCGGTCAGCAGCTCGAGCACGCTCCGGTCCTCCCGGACAAGGTTCCCGAAGAAAAGCTCCGTTTCGCGCCACATCGACTGCTTCAGCTGATCATCGAAGTCGGGATACGTCCGCACATTCGGATGCAACGTTTCCAGGTCCTGCAATCGTAGCCATTGGGCGGCGAAGCGGGTGGCCAGCGCCTTCGAGCGGGAGTCGGCCAGCATTCTACGAGCCTGCCCTTCGAGCACTTTTGGATCCGAGAGATCACCCTGGCGGGCGACGTTCCTCAGCTCATCGTCCGGGCCGGTGCCCCACAGGAAGAACGACAGGCGTGAAGCCAGGTCCACGTCGCCGATTCGGTAGGGCTCGCCGGGGTCGGCGCTCCCGGGCGGCTCCTCGAAACGGAACGTGAAAAGGGGGCTCGCCAGAATCCCCTGGAGCGCCGTCCTGATTCCGGACTCGAAGCCACCTTCCTTCTCGCCCACCTCGAACAGCTTCATCAGCGCCTCGAGGTCACTGGAAGCAAGAGGCCCTCGGTATGCCTGGGAGCCCAGTCGCGAGACGATCTTCCGAGCGCAAGGCAACACTTCACTAGGGGAAGCCGGGCGACACGTGAAGATCTTCTGCCGGCTGGGCGTCTCCGAAACCCCGCTGGGGTTGTACGGCCCGGTGATAGCGAGATCCCGCAAGTGGGGCAAGCTCGTGAGCCCGTAGGATTCGGCCGTGCTCGTGTCGGCAAGGGACCAATCGTGCGGGGAAATGAGGTCCTGGACAGGTCCATCGGTCTTCCTGATGAACGCGGCGGAGACCCGCTGCGGACCTGCCCGGATGAAGATGGGCTCGGTCCGAATGTTCACGCCGTTCGGGTCCGACTCGTGCATCCATCGATCGATGTCCAGCAGCGCAACCAGCTCGCCGTTGACCGAGAGCTCGATCTGCTCCGGATCATCTCTCGTGTGAAGGGCCGATCGACCGCTACCGTAGAGGACTCCGGTGGTCTCGTGGTGGAAGGACACCCTGAAGAGGTACTCGCCATCGGCGGGGAAATTGTGGACCACGGAGGTCCCCCCACGCGTTCCGTACGGTGCACCTTCCACGTGCTCGGTTTGCGAGACCCAACGCGTGACCTTGTAGGTGGCGTCCCGGGAGCTGGCCTTGGGGTCGCCAACGGCCAGGCGGCTCACCTCGCTCGCCGCGCGGAGATACCCTTCTATCAACGTCGCAGACAGCATTTGGACGTCCGCGATGTTGTCGAAATTGGCGCTCTTCGTGTCGAGCGGAAGGTAATCTCCCGCGTCGATGTCTAGCGCCAGGAGGTCACGGACCGAGCCCTCATATTCGGCTCGATTGAGGCGCTGGAAGGTCCGTCGACCGGGATTCGGATTCGTCGCCGCCGTCTCGTCGAGGCGGGTTTCGAGCTCGGTGGCAAGCACTGCGAGGCTTTCTTCACTCGGCCGAGGCACACCGGCGGGAGGCATCATGCCCGCCCGCAGTTTGCGGATCATCTTCTCCGCGAGCTTCGCTTTCTCTTCGGCCGAAGCCACCTCAAACGAATCCAGGGACATGCTTCCCAGAAGTGTCACGTCGTTGTGACACTGCCAGCAGACGTCTTCGATCACTGCCTGGGCCGCGTCAACCTTTTCGGGCATCGACGTGCTGCCTCCGTGGTTGCTGGCGATCGCCTGCGGGAAGGGTCGGGGGGCGCCGGGCTCGGTTTCCGCAGCCAGACTCACAAAAAGAATTGCGGTGCCAAGCATCGCAGCCGTGATTCTCATCGGTCTTGCCTCACGTCACAGCCATATCATGGATTTAGTGCAGAGGAGCTCTGTATCAGTTCAGAACGGGCCTCTCCTCCGGGCATCATCCCAGATACAACTCAGCGGAGCATACCATCGATTCGGGCCCGGAGTCCAGACCGCCGCGGTGGCCCCGGACGCACCTCAATTCTATCGCAACGCCCGCTCTTACGAGCGAGTTCTCTGGTGGCCGGCGCGCTTTGTCGGACACCAACGCCCGAGACATCTCTCCGATTCCACTCGCGCGATAGAGTTCCCGTCTGCGTCTACTTGAGAAAGGCCGTTAGGTCTGAATCAACGAGGGCTTTCAACTGCTCGACGTGCTCCGCGAGCCGGGCCGACAGCTCTTCGGCCACGGTATACGTCCAGCGGGTCGGTGCGCCGTCGGCGCTGCCGATGACATTCGTCAAGGTCGCAAGCTTCTGGTGCAGTCCCTTGGGAGGAAGGTGCATAGGATTTCGTCCGACGACTCGCGTCAGGCCCGCCTCAATCGTCGCCAGTCTTGCCTTGATGCGCTCGGCCGCGTCTTTGACCCGTGCCTGGCCCGCGCGCCGTTCGCGCTCCTCCACCTGTTCCCGCACTTCTCGAAGCCGTTGGACGGTGTCCGTGGTCTCCGAGAGCCTGTCGCGAACCTGCATCCACAGGGTGAACTGGGCGGTGAGATCTGCCTCGCTCTCCGGGACCCGCGGGTCCTTTCGGATCTCAAAGGCTTCCTCTCGTGTCCGGCCTGTTACCTCAAGCTGCACGAAGTACTTGCCAGGGGCCGCGACCGGCGCGGCCGCGCGCGGCCACTCCATGGAGGAAAGCGCCGCACCCGGGGAAAGTTGGCGCGCGTTGGGGTAGCGCATGTCCCACACGAAGCGGTTCGTCCCCGCCTCCGCAGACACCCGCGGGTCCTCAGTGGTCGAGAAGCGCTTGATCACGTCGCCATTCTGGTCCTTGAAGGTCAGCGTGACCTCCTCCGCTGGCCTCTCCTTCAGGTAGTAGGTCACCACAACCCCATCCGGGGGGTTCTGTCCGGCGTTCAAGTAGTAACGTTTGATCTCGCCATTCGGACCCTCGATCTCCCGGAAAGCCACGGCATCACCGGCGGCCCGTCCGTAGCCGTATACGCGAAGAGCTTCTCCTGCTCTAACTCCGGAGGAGCGGCGGCCTATGAGTCGGTACGTGGGTGTGACGCTGAACAGGTGCACCGAAGACCGTGTCACCTCGGTCGTGATCTGGCGAAGCGGCGCCACGTCGTCCAGGATCCAGAAGGAGCGCCCGTGGGTGCCAATCACCACGTCGTTGTCTTTCACGAGGAGATCGTGAACGGGGGCCGCCGGCAGATTGAGCTGCAGCGACTGCCAGGATGACCCGGCATCGAAGGACACGTACACACCCCTTTCGGTCCCGGCATAGAGCAGACCTGGGCGGACTGGGTCTTCGCGGATCGCTCGCGCAAAGTCGTTTTCGCCGATCCCGTTGGTGATCTCCTGCCATGTCTCGCCGTAGTCGGTGGTCTTGTAGAGATACGGGCGCTGATCGTCCATGAGGTAACGATTCGCTGCCAGGTAGGCGGTTGCGGGGTCGTGACGCGAGAGATCGATGGTGTTGATTCGGAGCCATTCGGGCCACTCCGTCGACGAGATGTTCGTCCACGTCTTGCCCTCGTCCCGGGACAGGTGAACAACACCGTCGTCCGAGCCGGCCCATAACTCACCGGCTCTCAGAGGCGACTCGGCGAGCGACATGATAACGCTGGTGAAGGTTTGCCCGAACCCCAAAGAACTGATAGGCCCGCCGCTGACCGGCACCATCACGCTCGTGTCATTTTTCGTGAGGTCGGGACTGATGATGTCCCAGCTCTGCCCCAGGTCCGTCGACCGAAAGACCACGTTCCCCGCCACGTAGAGCACATCGGGATCATGCGGCGAGAAAAGGATCGGATAGGTCCAATTGAAGCGGTACTTCTGGTCCTTGACGCTGTGCGAGCTGTACGTATCCTCCGGCCAGACGTTGATGACTCGGCCACCACCTAATCCCGTGCGGTGGTCATACTTCTTAAGTATGCCGACTCCACCCGCCCCACTTCCGATGGCTCCGGCGATCACAATGTTGGGATCATCGGGCTTGGGCGCGATGTGCCCACTCTCCGACCCGCCCACCGGGTAGCTGGCTCCAAACGGGATAGCTGCGTCATTCGTCCGGCTGGGCGTGCTGATGGCTGAGTTGTCCTGCTGAGTGCCGTACACGCGATAGGGAAACTGGTTGTCGACCGCGATGCGATAGAAGGCGGATGTCGGCTGCGAATACTGCGGGGTCCACGTCACTCCCCCGTTGAGCGTGACGGTGGCCCCGCCATCGTTACCCTGGATCATGCGGTCGTCGGGGTTGCGGGGATCGATCCACATGTCATGATGGTCGCCGTGCGTCGTCGGCCACGTCGTGAAGGTCTTCCCGCCATCGGTGGACTTCCAGGCCTGATACGACAATATGTAGAGGGTCTCCGGATCCTTCGGGTGGGGGTAGACGTGCATGTACGAAGAAGGGCTGCGGCGGAGGTCTCGCTGTTCACTAATCCGTTGCCAGGTCGCCCCGCTGTCATCGGATCGAAACAACGCCCCATCCTCGGCCTCGATCACGGCCCACACTCGACTCGATCTCGCAGGCGACATCGCCACGCCGATTCGGCCCTTGATGCCCTTCGGCAGCCCCGGTCGATCGCTGAGGTCGGTCCAGGTGTCCCCGCCGTCGCTCGTCTTGTAGAGGCCGCTGTCCGGCCCGCCGCTCACTTCATCCCACGGCTTGCGCACAAACTGATAGATCGCCGCGTAGAGCACACGCGGGTTGGTGGGGTCCATGGATAGGTCGATGGCGCCCGCCCGCTCACTCTTGAACAGTACGAGCTCCCACGTTTCGCCACCGTCTTTCGACCGATATACACCGCGCTCCGCATTGGGGCCGAACGCATGCCCGAACGCCGCGACGTAGACGAGGTTGGGATTCTGGGGGTGAATCCGGATACGGCCGATGTGGCGGGTCTCTTCGAGACCCAGATGGACCCACGTCTTCCCGGCGTCGGTGGACTTGTAGACGCCATCACCAGAGGCCATATCCGGCCGCATGCACGTGTCGCCCCCACCGGCGTAGATGACGTTGGGATCCGAGTCGGCCACCGCGATGGCGCCGACCGGACCGGTCTTGAAGAATCCATCCGAGACCGGCTCCCAATACGTGCCACCGTCGATCGTCTTGAAGACGCCGCCTCCGTTCGCCCCGAAGTAGAAGACCAACGGGTTGCGCGGGTCGCCTGCGACGGCGGAGACGCGCCCCCCCCGGTAAGGGCCGATCGAACGCCACTCCAGAGCCCTGAGGAAGCTCGGCGCGACCTCAGGATAGTCTGGCGTCGCGCTTTGGCCACCGTTCGGAGCGCTTGGTTCCGAGCACGCTGATGCGAGCAGCCAACACAGCCCGAGAGGAATCAGCGTTCCTTTCATCATCTTCATGGCGAACTCCTTGTCTTCATCGCAGGCGCAAGTTTTCCTCCGGCATGTCGGCCGCTAACCTCAAGACGTCGCGCTCGATCCGCCACCGAGCAGCGTTCAGACCCGACTGCGCCTGCATTGCGCCGAGCCCTCCCGAGTGGCCAACTACAGCAAGAAAGTCGAATGCGAAGCCCAGTTTACCGGCGTTTATGGACTCCTAGTCGGTTCCTACGCTCGTCGCGAAGAACCGGTTGATGGTTTGCTCCGTGTTCGGCCGCGTGCCCAAGGAGACTGCAACCATCAACACGAAAGAAGCGATAATTCCCGGATAGATCTCGTGAAATGCAAACACACCCAACTGCTTCAGATAGAAAGCGCCTGCCGCAAACGTCGCCCCCCCCACCGAGCTCGCGATCGCGCCGGCACGCGTGGCCCTCCGCCAGAACAGTCCGAAGAACAGTGGCACGAACAACGTCGACGCCATGCCGCCCCACGCGATAGCGCCGATCAAGCTGATCAGCGGAACCGGGTTCAAGGAGACGTAAGCCGCGATCAGCGTGACCGTCATCCCGAAAACAAGTGTCGCCCGCCGGCTGACGCGGAGCAGTTGCGCTTCGCTCGCCTCGTTCCTGGCGGACTTGTATACGTCGACCGCAAAGTACAGACCGACCACATGCAGCAATCCGTCCGTGGTCGAATGAACGGAAGCCGTGACGGCCAGCAGGATGAAGACGCTGACCCACCCTCCGATGACGTTCTTAAAAAGATAGGGGAACGCTCCATCGCCCACCTGATCGGGCGGAATCAGCATTCCGGCGCCGACGCCGCAGATGATCACCGAAAGCAGCAGCACCATGATAACGAGGCTACCCAGGGCAATCTGCATACGCGCGACGTTGGTGTCGCGGCTGGCATAGAAACGGTGCAGATAGTAGGACTGGGTCGGTATGCCCAGCCCCCAGACCAAGGCCCAGCCGATGAGGTCGCTCGCGTTCGAGACGTTGCCTCCGAAGAAATGAGATAACGGCTCCGGAGGAGCATGGATCACGGCAAAACCGGTCTTCCAGAGAACGACGGTCGCCCCGACCAAAACCCCGCCGCCGAGCAGAACCGCCTGAATCATGTCCGTTCGAACAACCGAGGTGAGACCGCCCAGCACGGTGTAGGTCACGAAGATGACTCCGACGAGCAGAATCGCCAGGGGCATGGCAAAGCCGATCAGCATGTTCAGCGTTATCGCGATGCCGAGCAGCTGAACGATGAGAGTGATGGAATAGAGCGAGATGATCGCCACCGCCGAAAAGACGCCCAGGCCGATGGATTCGTATCGCGTTCGCAAGAATTCCGGGACGGTGGTCAACCCCGATCGATGCATCTTCTTGGCTGCGACAACCAACAGTATCCATCCCAGCGCGTATCCATAGCAGGTGAGCGCGGCCGCGGACCAGCCGTAGCGCGAGGCATAGCCCGACACCCCGATGACCGTAATCGCTGAGAGGAACGTGGCGACGAACGCGCCCGTGGCGAGAGGCGTCCCCATCGACCGGTCCGCGACGGCATAGGCGGCGAAGGATTCCTTCCGATAGCCCCAGACTCCAACCGAAAGGACGAACAGCGAATAGACGATGAAAGCCGCCAAGAGCACGTAGTCCATTAGCGGCGCTCCTCACGCTCGATCCGTTTTAGTGCCAGCGTTAGTATCAACGGGACCAGCGCGATGGCCAGCGCGGACGCCAGGATCCAATAAACGGTCATCCGTAACCTCTTGGCTTAGGACGCACCCCAACGTGAACGAGTGCTCCAAGACCTGTTCTAACTCACGTTTCGCGGGACCTCAAACGCCGGACGCCCCCATGGAGTGTCGGGCGGTCTGTGCGCGTACAGTTAAATTCTTGTTGCGGTCGTGGCTGATTCGGCGACTGCCTCGCGGACCGTCTCGATCGTCGCCTGATTGCTGGAAATAACGGGTATGCCGAACCGCGCGCGCAAAGCTTCGATCGCGCCGATCGCCTGCCAGTTCGTACACGAAAGGAAAACACAGTCGGCATCGATTCCATCCATGTGGCCGACGACGAAGTCTTCTATCTCAGCCGGTGTCACCTCACCGATGTCGCGGTTTTTGAGAATGCCCATGCCCGCGACTTTGACGAGTGCGTATCCGCTTTCCGTAAGGCAGCCCGTCACGGACTCGGTCAGCTCCTCCAGGTAGGGGGTGAACACCGCCAACCGGCGCACCTGGAGTTTATCGAGCTGGGACAAGACCGAAGCGACAACGGTCACTCCTCGTCCGCCTGTCTCTCGTTCGATGGCTTCTCTGATCTGCTTGTCGTGGGAGACCCCACCAAGCGATCCCGCCGAGGTGCAACCGAAGACGGTCACGTGCGGGTCGGTCGTGGCGATCAGCCGTATGGAGCGTGGCAGGTCTTCCCGCAACATCCGGGTTTCGGCCTCCCGCGTGGTTTCTTCAAGCATCGTCCGCGATGTGCTGACCGCACATGTTTCACCGAGATGCCAGTGCATATCCGGCTCCATTACGGTGTTGGAGGACGGCACGATCAGACCCACCCTGAACGTCAAAGGTTGCATAGAACCCCTTTTGTTGACCAACACCCTACAACACGCCCGGTCGCTTGTAAATCGGGGCCGCATCGTGAAGTAGACCTCGTTCGGGGTCGAGCCAGCGAGCGCCATGTGCGCGTAGCCGACCCGCTAAAGCCAATCGGGGTGCGTGGGCGGACTCAACGCGTTCAACTCGAGTGTAAGCTGGCGGTACAACGACTACGGTGGCAACAGGGGAAATGAAAATAACGACGCTAGCCATGACGGTTGGGAATGCCGGGTCCAGGGCGAGAACCCCCAGAAGTGAACAGAATGTCGACCCGGCGAGATCGGCTCAGCGCGCCCGAAAGCAAGTCGAAGGCTCGACGCCCGGGGGCATTTTGAACTCCCGAATCGGCTCGAAATCCCGGATCAGCATCTCGAGCGCTTGGCGGGTGCGGTTCATCTGCTCCTCGGTCATCGTCTGGCCACTTAGCTCGAGGATCGCGGCCAGGGTTTGTCGTGAGATCGACTCCGTATCCTGGATCTCCTGGGTCGCGGTCGCAAGTAAAGCCGGAGACAACATGAGGCCCCCTAGGGCCGCGGCAAAAGTTCGTCGTTCTACCTGACTCATCTGGTCTACCTCTTTCTACTATTGGCTACAAATTGGGATGACGCTCGTGCCAGCCGGTGGCTTCCTGATACGCGAGCGCAAGCCTACAAGTCGTCGCTTCGTCAAAGGCGCGGCCTACAATTTGCATTCCCACTGGAAGTCCCTCCACGAAACCCGCCGGGATGCAGATGGCCGGGTGGCCGCTGAGGTTCGTCATTGGACTGGTTTTCGCCCGCGGTGGGCGGGGCGACCGAGGGGCAGCCGCATCCGAACGGGGTCGCTCAACCAGACGGGCTGGCCCGCCCGCCGGTGCGATCCACACGTTCACCTCTTGCAGGATCCGATTGGCATCCGCCTGCATCAGAGTGCGAATCTGTTGGGCTTTGAGATAAAGCACCGCCGGAGTTAGTCGAGCCATCGGCAGCAGGTTCTTCCATGACCTGGGGGCATCGTCACTGAGCGTGGAAATGTCATCTTCGAGAATGAGTTCCTCATGGAACAGCGCAGCCTCCCCCCCCCTCACCATCTGAAAAACCTCCTGATATGGATAGTCAGGAAGCTGGATCGGTTTTAGCCTCACCCCAAGCTTCTCGATATCCTTGAACGCCTGGCCCAGGACGGTCCCTTTCTCCCCGCTCAGGGCTTGGAACTCCTCCTCGACGAAACCCACCCGAAGATTGCCCACCGGCACGCCGGGATCCCATTGAAGCGGCATGTCAACCGCGCAAGGATCGCGCGGGTCCGAACCGCTAATCGCCTCTAGAACGGTCATGCAATCCTCAACGCTGCGGCACATGGGACCGATCTTGTCGATGCTCCACCCCAGCGCCATCGCACCCGCCCGGCTCACCCGGCCATAGGTGGGTCGGAGGCCACTCAGGCCATTCGCGGCCGACGGGCCCAGAAGCGAGCCAAAGGTCTCAGTGCCAATGGAAAAACCTACCATGCCCGCCGCCGTGGCAGCGCCCGGTCCCGCTGAGGAACCGCCGCTTGAGCGCGCGGTGTCCCAGGGACAGCGGGTCGTGCCGCCGTACCATCGGGCTCCCCGAGCCAGCTCGCCCGTCACCAGCTTGGCGACCAGAACGGCGCCGGCCTCGCGAAGCTTCGTGACCACTGTGGCGTCCTCGCCCGGCACCCGGTTTTCGTGATATTTGAGCCCCCAGGTGGTGCGGATACCCTTGGTGTCCAGCAAATCCTTGGCGCCATATGGAATGCCATGGAGCGGTCCTCGATACTGACCGTTCGCTATCTCCTGCTCCGCTTGCCGCGCCTCACGAAGAGCGAGCTCTTCGGTCAACGTGATGACCGCCAGCAGTTGAGGATCTAGCCGCTTGATCCGGTTGAGATAGAGCTCAGTGAGCTCCACCGGCGACACCTCTTTGGATCGGACCTGGCGGGACAGCTCGGTCATACTAGAATAAGCGACGTCTTCGGGTGCCATGTTCACCTCCTGGCAGGGAATAACCTATCCGGGATAAGTAAAATGCACAGAGCCTCCCACTCAATGACTCCGGCGACAGCTTCTACCGATGAAACCTTACTCCCCGAGAGCCGGCTGTGTCGGTATGCCCTCTCCTGTCGGCTCCGACGCAGCCGCATTCAACAACCTATTTCGACAACGCGGTGCGCATACCTTTGAGAGTCTCGGACAGATGCCGATTCAACATTCCGAAGTCCCAACCGAGGCTTATCAACTTGTAACCCGCATCAACCCTGGCTTTGATCGTATCCGGCCTTGCATTCGCCGCCGAGACCACCCCGACCTCCAAACAGATCTTGTGGATGAGAGCGGCATCTTCTCGCGAGACGTGGGCCGTGGCGATAGCTCCCACTCCCGGCGTCTCAATGATTTCCCTCGCATTGCGGACGCCCTTCTCAGACTCGATCATAGCCACCACGAGGATCTGCCCTTTGGGGTTGAGCGGCCACACGTCCGCCTCCCCAAGGGGTACATTAATGCCGGACCCGTACAACGTTTCCGCGTGCCGGACCGCGGAGATAACCTGCTCCAAATCCGCCCGACTTTCGACAAACGGAACCCACACACCCATCGCCGGTCCCGCCTTCAGAGATTGAGCGATTTCAAACTGCGCACTCCAAGTCGCCCGATGGCCGGTCTTGATAAGGACAACCGGCGCCGGTCGTGCCTCCGTCCGGAAGCGGTGATGAAAATCCTGGACTTCGAGTAGAAAGCGCCGCAACGCGGGAAAGTCCTGAACGTCGTGCTCTATATCAACGACGATAAAGTCCAAATCGCTGGTGGCATGCACTTTCGCCATCCGCGACGAGCCTACCGAGGTCCAGATGCCGATGGCGGGTTTGCCCGCCTCAAGCAGTGAAATGAGGTTGTTCTTCTCCTCAGTGGCCGCCAATGGACTGGCTACCAGGGCTACCAGGAACACGGTCAGAAGCCGTCCTTGCGTGATTTTCGGTTGTCGTTCCATCGGGCTCTCTCCTCTCTCCTCGTTGGAGTCGCGTCCTCCGACCGACTCGTTACTGGCGCACGCCGGACTCACCTTTTCCCGGCTCCCGCCAAAGCTTAGTAGGGTTGAGGTCTGCGTCGCCGTTTTTGTGAATAAGGCAACCTCCTTTTGACCCGACCCTAGTTTTCATTGATGAAGACGTTCAGAATATTGGTGCGATTTCTAGCTCACTGTTACCGATTCTCGTCGTTGATACTACGTATGTTCGGATCGCCGGTCAATACTAATTTCGATTTATCGCTCTATGAATGTTGCTATGGCCGAATCGCGGCAGTTAGATGGATTGGCCTTGACGATCTCGCAAGAGCGATGGTGCTCTCTTCAACAGAAATCCAGCCACGGTTTTAGGAGCCGTTTCAATTTCCAACTAAGTTGGGGTTACTTTCGCTTATGGCGTTACAAGCATAATTAATTTGACTTACCGTCGACTCAAACGCTACGCTGCAGTGCGAGGGGGTGTCGTTGACCTGCCTCGGCCACCCGCGCCAAACCTTAGCTGGGAGTAGCTGTGGAAGCTCAGACCGTTACGAGTGTGCGAGTAGCTACGGTCCTCTTGCAGAGATCTCCAATCCCCACTATTTTTTCGAGACACTGACGGAGCGGTCAGCGTACAGGAGGAGAACTAATGCTTCGTGTATTGAGCGGATTCCTTGGAGTGATTCTTCTTGCTACGGTGGGCTTTGCGCAAACAGGTAATAGCAGCCTCACCGGTTACGTCAAAGACGAAACCGCCGGCATCCTGCCGGGCGTAGCCATCACCGCAACCAGTCCTGCTATCATGGCCGCCCGCACCGCGGTTACCGATGGGAAAGGCTACTACCGGATCGTCAATCTCCCGCCGGGTGAATACTCTATTGTCACGGAGCTGGCGGGATTCCAGACTTACAGGCGGGAGGGAATCCTGCTGAGAGCGGGGGCAAGCTTCAGCGTCGATTTCCAGCTCGGGCTGAGCGGGGTCGAGGAGACGGTGACGGTGACCAGCGAGACCCCGATGTTGGAAATCACCAAGCCCACCCTGGCTGTCAACATCGATGGGGAATTCCAAAAGGCCATGCCCGTCCAGATCCGTAGAAACTGGAGCGACTTCCTCGAGATGACGACGGGAATGCTCCAGAGGCCTCGCGACGACAACACCGGTCGATTACTTTATTTCGGCCACGCTACCGATCTTTTCGCTCACGTGACCCAGATCGAAGGCAACATTGCCGGCGCCTATGTCGATGCAAAGCTCGCCGATATCACCATGAGCACTGACATGATCGAAGACGTCGTTGTGAAGCTGGTTGGAGTTCAGGCGGAGGATCCTCTGGGCACCGGCGCTCAGATTAACATCGTCACGAAGAGCGGAGGCAATGACTTCAGTGGGTCGGCCGGCTTTACATACCAGCCCTTTGAATTCTACGGCAATAACGTACCGGAGGGAGACCCAGCCCTTCCGAAGATGGTGAGGCTCTATCAGCTCGATGCTTCAGTGGGGGGGCCGATTCGCCAGGACAAGGTTTGGTTCTTCGCCGCTTATCGCCGTGCAGACCTAGACGGTGAGATCGGTTTCAACGACGTTCAAGCGACAAACTATCGCGCCCTCGTTCCCGATTGGGTCGCCTACACAAACGCGCAAAAAAACCACCAGCCCTACCTCAAACTCACGGCGGCGCTCAATCCGAGCCACCAGCTCAACGGATACTGGCAGTACGACCGGACCCACATACAGGACAACCGGGCGAATTTTTACGAAAAAACCAACATCACTTCGGTTGGTGGTAGCGTGTTCGGAGCAAAGCTGACGTCAGTGTGGGACGCCAACACCACGACCCAGTTCACCATCACGTACAACAACAAGAGCGGAAATAACGAGTCGACGAGAGACTTGTTACCGGGAAGCGGGCCGGCGTTAATGTTTCACGAAGACACGTTCGTCTCCGGCGGGCGCGTCCGGGGAACCGGCGACGCCGGGCAAGGGGGCAACTTACAGAACCTCGACTTCTCACCGTCGTCCATGCTCATCTTCCGCGGGGACGTGACGCGCTTCGTGGAGGACTGGGGCGGCTCTCATGAGTTCAAGACCGGGTTCTTCCTGGCTCCGCGTCTCAATCGAGACCGAGTTACGTTCTATCAGAATGACGGCTTCATTTTTGAAGAGCGGGTCGTCACGACTCAGGGCTTCCCCCAAACCCAACTTCAGGATCGATTCACAGAGAGCGTCCCCTTCCACCAAAGATTCGTAGACCCCGTGGAGATCCCAACGCTCGCGATGCGGGACCGCGACCTCGGCTTCTACGTTCAGGACAACTGGAAACCTACCGAACGGCTTACCGTGAATGTCGGCGTGCGGGCGGATTTCGTCCGGCGAAACGATTCCCTCTTTGACGTCACGCGGATGAATGCCACCGCCATCGGTCCTCGCGTGGGCATCTCCTACATGGTGACCGAGGATGCACGAAACGTTCTGCGAGCCAGCTACGGGCGCATCCACGAGGCGGTCAACGGACGCGACAGGGTCAGCAGCACCAGACCCGCAAGGGCCAGGGCGAGCGTGCGAGATATTTACGACAATGACTTGGACGGCGTCTTCGAGACCGAGTTCTTGACGCCAGTCGTGACCGCGAGTTTCGGAGGCTTCGAGTTTCAGCCGGGCCTGCACCAGCCATTTACCGACGAGTTTATCGTGGGATTCCGGAAGCAGTTCCCCGGGGAAATCTCCCTCGATATTGCCGGTGTCCGCCGCGTCGTCAAGGACCGATACGCGACTGTGGACGTCAACGGCATCTACCCGGACGGGCCGGGCCAACCGTTTATTGGCTTTGGGAGGATCGACCCGGCGCGCGGCATTCTCAGTCAGACCGTCAACGCTGACTGGAACAACCTGGAATACAATGCGCTCGAGATCACCATAACCAAGAACCTAGCCAACAACTTTCAGTTCCTCGCCGGCATCCACCGTCAGTGGCAGCATTACAACGAGGGCGGCACCTGGAACCCCACCGATCCGGCGGGGTTTATCGAGCCTGAAAAGTTCCCCAGCAGCAAACAGATCACTCAGCCGCGAGGGGGCTACGACAACAACAGCTATTCGACATTCGGCTCGGCCTACGGCCCCTCGTGGAGGAAGTACGCCATAAGGCTCTCCGGACTGTGGCTTGCTCCCGCTGGAATCCGAGTGTCCGCCAACTTGCGCAATCAGGCGGGTCCCTGGCTGGGTTACGAACTGGAAAGACTCGACAGGAATGACCCGGACGTGACCCGATTTGGCCCGGGCAGGGTGCCGGTCGAAGGCGGCTTTCAGACAAACCCGCTGTCCACGACGTCTCGCATCATCGCTGAGAACCGCGGTGTTCAGCGTCAAGCCCCGACCATTAGGATTTTCAGTATGACATTCGCGAAGGCTTTCCGATTTGCTGACACCCAGGAGGTCGAGGTGACGGCCAGCATCTTCAACGTGTTCAACTCGGATGTCTTCTGGCAGTGGAACTACCGCGGAGGCACCCAGAATTGGAATCCGAACTATCTGACATTCCTGAACCGAAACGAACCTCGAGGGCTGCAATTGCAGTTCAACTACCGGTTCTAAGGCATAGATCTCTGGCTATCCAGAGCGAGCTTGGCGCGGTCGTGCCGCAAGTATGGCCGCGCCAACCAGCTTGGGCAGGCAAGCGATCCTGTCTGGGACCAGAAAGGGAAGGTGGATGGTGAGACGTTTTTCGGTTATAGGTTGTCTCGTGCTGCTGGGCGGTGTTGTCGTCTACAGCGAGAAGGGAATGGGAGGCGTTATGCGGGCGACGCCGGCAAACGAATCTCAGCCTAGAGAGGAGGCGCTGTCCGAGGATCCGGCCCTGTCGCAGGATCCGGCGGATCCAAAACTCAAGGTACACAAGCTAAAAATCGAATTGATGACCGCAGAGTCGTTTCGGCCATTTGGCGAGGTCATCGAGCGGCCGCCTGACGCCCGCGCGACCGAGGCTGACGAAGCCCCTCGAGAACGCCCTATCCGGTTTTACCCTATAGAAACCATTGTTGACGGGAAGCCGGTGCTCCGCGTTATCTGGCAGCCGATCGAGGACTTGCGATTCACGCAACTGGAGCGCCATTTCAATGTGACGCAAAGCTTCGTGCCGCTTAAAGGACCCCTTTCCGTCGTGGCCGTAGCAGCGCCTACCGACCCCGATGATCCGGAGGATGTCCCCCGGCCGGAGGACGTGCATGCGTTCCTCATCGATGGAACCAAAGGCTGGGCCTACAAAGTAGGGACTTGGCACTCTCTCGATCGCTACATCCTTTCCCCACCCGGCGCAAGCTTTCTCATGCTCAACGTGTCGCCGAACCCGAGCGAGGTCGTAGACTACGACAAGAAATTCGGGGTCATCTTCGAGGTGGGGTTTTAGCTTTTCGGGAAGGATGTTCCCCGGGCGGTCCCCCCGCCGTGGCCGGGAAACCGAAAGGTGACACTGATGCCTTCGCCCGGGTTTGTCCCTTGCCTTGATCGACCGGATGCGGGGGTATTAGGGCGCAGGAATCGCCTTTCCGCTGTTGTCCCTTCTATTTATTCATCCGCGGTCCCCGACTTGATTCCGCGTCACTCGCCGCGCCAAAACTCGTCGAAAGGCTCATCGGATCGATTCGTCGTGAGTGTCTCGACCACATGATTATCCTGGGCGAGCGGCACCTGAGGCGAATCCTTAGAGACTACCTTGATTACTATCATTCTTGCCGGACGCACTTGTCGCTGGAGAAGGATGCGCCCGATTCTAGGCCGGTGGAGCCCCCCGCCGTGGGCAAACTGATTGCCATTCCGAAGGGGACCCCGGTTTCCTATAAACAATGGAGGTTGCTATGGACTGGCTTTCAATATGCGATTTTCACGGTCTGCTCCGGGAGGTCGTCGCTCGAACCGGCATTTCCAGTTGTCCCTGTCGAAAGGGCTTCGCTGGAATCTCCGGTCGAGGGGTGCGGCGAAAGAGCCAGCGGTGGCTCGTCACCGCGATCCTCGCCGGCGCCGCGTCGCTCATCCATGCGGGGATGCTCTCCGCCCAGGCGCCTACGGACTGGGACGTCTCACTCCCCCGGGGCGAGACCCGGGAGATCGACTTCACTACGACCGAAGGGACGTGGATGTCGGTCGACGTTTCCCCCGACGGATCGTGGATCGTCTTCGACCTCCTCGGCCATGTCTACCGCATGGACGCGGAGGGAGGGACCGCCGAGCCACTCACCCAGAACAGCGGCGTCGCGCTGAACTACCACCCGCGAATCTCGCCCGACGGCCGGACGGTGGCCTTCATATCGGACCGGGGTGGCCAGGACAACCTGTGGATCATGAACGCCGACGGCTCCCAGCCGCGGGTCGTGTTCCACGACCTGAGCTCCCGGGCGTTGACACCGGCCTGGACGCCGGATGGCGAGTACATCGTCGTCCGACGCGACAGCATCGCTCGCGGCGGTGACGGCGAAGACGGCCTCGGGCTCTGGATGCACCACCGGGACGGCGGCGGCGGGGTCCGCCTGGTGGAGGATGGCGCCGCACACTGGCCGTCCGTCTCGCCTGACGGCCGTTACGTCTACTACCACGCAATCGAGGGCGGCAGAGACAGAGATGCGCTCCGCGGCGACTACCAGCTCCGTCGCGTGGACATCCGGACCGGGCACATCCTCGACATCACCAGCGGCACCGCACACGGCACCGCCTCCGGGCGCCGCTCCAGCGGCGGCGCGTTCGCGCCCGAGATCTCTCCGGAGGGACGCTGGCTCGCCTTCGCGCGCCACATACCCGACGGCACCGTGTCCTTCAAGGGCCACCGCTTCGGGCCGCGCACCGCGCTGTGGCTGCTCGACCTTCAGACAGGGCTGGAACGGATCGCCCTCGACCCGATCAACATCGCCGTCGAGAGCGGTGACAAGAACATGCGCGTTCTGCCGGGCTATGCGTGGTCCCGGGACGGAAGCTCGATTCTTATCAGCAGCGGTGGCGGCATCGGCCGTCTCGATGTCCCCTCTGGCAACGTGACGCCCATCCCGTTCGAGGCGAGGGTCCGGCGCACGATCTCGGAACAGGCGTATCACCCGTTCCGCATCGAAGACGGCCCGTTCGAAGCGAAGTTTCTGCGCTGGCACACCGGCTCGCCCGACGGCGGGACGCTGGCTTTCCAGGCCGTGGGTCGGGTCTGGGTTTCCGACCTGCCGGCGGGTACGCCCCGTCGACTCACCCCGGATTCCTTCGAGCCCTCGCAGGAGTTCGGGCCCGTGTGGTCGCCCGACGGAGAGTGGGTCGCGTTCACGAGCTGGGATGACACCGGGGGCGGCCATGTCTGGAAAGCGCCAGTCCGGGGTGGCGGCGCGCCTGTTCGCCTCACGACGGAGCCCGGGGAATACGTGCATCCCGCCTGGAGCGCCGACGGCCGCGAGATCGTCGTCGGCCGGGGCTCCGGCGCCACGTTCAGAGGCCGCACCTTCACCCACAACCCGTGGTGGGATCTCGTCCGCGTCCCCGCAGACGGCGGCGACCCGACACCCGTCGCGCGGGTCGCGCTGCCGACGGGTAGCGGCCCCCAAAGGGTCCAGCGCCGGGCGATCCTCTCGCCGTCCTGGGGGCCCGAGGGCCGCGTCTTCTTCCCGGAAATCATCGGCGGGGGCACCGCCGTCGTCTCTGTGCGGCCCGACGGCGAGGACCGGCGTGTTCACCTGATCCTTCGGTCCGCCGACGAGGTCGCGGCCTCGCCCGACGGCCGCTGGATCACCTTCCAGGAATCCAACAACGTGTACGTCGCGCCGCTGCCGCAGACGGGAGTGGGCGACGCGCCTCTCACACTCGACAGACGAAGCAGCGGCCTGCCCGTCCGCCAGCTCAGCCGCACCGGCGGCCTGTTCGTTCGCTGGCGTGACGCGAACTCGCTGGAGTTCGGCAGCGGGAGCCGGTACTACCGTCACGACCTGAGCACCGGGCAGACCGAAACGTTCGGCGTCCGCCTGGTCGTGCCTCGCCGCACCATTGCGGGCACGATGGCCCTCACCAATGCGCGTATCGTCACCTTCGCCGGCCCGGGCAACGACGAGGTCATCGAGAGCGGCACGCTCGTGGTGAACGGACCGCGCATCGCCTGTGTTGGCGCCTGCGACACCAGCGGCGCCGACCGGGTGATCGATGCCTCGGGCCGCACGATAATCCCCGGGTTCGTCGACATGCACTCGCATCACCACCGCGAGCACCGCGGCTACCGGCCCCTGCGGGACTACGAGGTCGGCCTCTACCTCGCCTACGGGGTCACGACCAGCCTGGACAATTCGATCTGGTCGCAGAACCTCTTCCCCACGGCCGAGTTGATCGAGACCGGTCGCATGATCGGTCCCCGCACATTCAGCACCGGTGACCCGCTCCCGTTTCCCGAGTTGGCCAGTCGGGAGGTGACGGCCGAGCAAATCGACCGGCTCCAGTCCTGGGGCGCCGTCTCGCTGAAGCAGCACTCGCACCCCCGCCGCGACCGGCGGCAGTGGATTGCCGACGTCGCCCGGGAGAAGGGGATCATGCTGACGGCCGAGGGCTACGACCTCGAATACAACCTCGGCCATGCGATGGACGGCTACTCCGGATGGGAGCACCCTCTCAGCGTCATTCCCATCTACTCCGACGTCGCGAAGTTCTTCGCACAGGCGAAGACCGTCTATTCGAACCCCTTCATCTTCGACAGCCCCACGGCGGCCAACGTCGAGTACTGGTACGCCGAATCCGACGTCTGGAAACAGGAGAAGCAGCGCCGCTGGATGCCGTGGCGGATGACCACGTTCCTGCGCCGGCGCATGCTGCGGCCGGACACGGACTACAGCTTCCCGCTGATCGCACAGGGGCTCGCCGATATCCTCGCCGAGGGCGGGCGCGGCGCTCTGGGCGGGCACGGCGAGCACCACGGCACCAGCATCCACTGGGAAATCTGGATGGCCGCGACCGCGCTGGGTCCGATGGGCGCGCTCCGGACCGCGACGCTTGGCAGCGCCTCCTTCCTGGGCGCGGACCGGGACCTGGGCTCGCTGGAGGCCGGCAAGCTCGCCGACCTGGTCGTACTCAATCAAAACCCGCTGGACAACATCCGCAATACGATGGACATCCGGTACGTGATGAAAGGGGGAGTCCTCTACGACGACGATACGCTGGACGAGATCTGGCCCGAACAGCGCCCGTTCGGCCCCTACTCCTGGGTTGACGAAGACGCCCTTAGGAGCGATGACCGGCCTGTCGACGCCTGGCGGCGACGCTGAGCCGATGGGGGATGAGTCCGATATTGACACGGCCGGATTAGTCTGAAGTTCCTGGCTGAAAAAGCCAAGATACCAATGAGATAGTTGGAATCAATGGTGCTGGCTTCTGTCTACACGAGATCTGGCCCGAACAGCGCCCGTTCGGCCCCTACTCCTGGGTTGACGAAGACGCCCTTAGGAGCGATGACCGGCCTGTCGACGCCTGGCGGCGACGCTGAGCCGATGGGGGATGAGTCGGGAGATCGATATTGACACGGCCGGATTAGTCTGAAGTTCCTGGCTGAAAAAGCCAAGATCCGGTGTTGATCCAATGAGATAGTTGGAATCAATGGTGCTGGCTTCTGTCTACACGGTGATACCTTTGAGCAGGTCGTAGGCTCTCTGCTGTTTCGAGTCCGGAGTTGTCGTGACATCGAAGGTGGGCTCGTCGGGTCCGGCTTCCGGTCGCCGACATTTGTTTCGGACGATGTTGCTGAGAAGGCGCAGCAGCGTGCGGAAGCTGGAAGCTCGACTCCCATCGTCAAGCTTCTTGGTTTGTATCTTGCGCAGGGCGGCCTCGGAGCGCTTCGCCGGAGCAACCGGGTCACGCTGGCCTTCGCCTGCTGGTCCTCGTCAGAGAATAGCAGCGGCCGCCAAGCCTCCATCATGTGCCACAGGACGTAGTAGGCCAGCATGCACAAGAAGACGTGCGCCCGGACTCGGTTTTCGCGCCGGTGACGAATCGGCCGCACCTTTAGGTCCATGCTCTTGAAGGAACGAAACGCCCTCTCGACCTGGGTCAGCAACTTGTAGCTGCGCACTGTGTCGTCGGTTTTCATCCGCTGCTCAGCAAGACTGGTGCGGATCACGTAGATGCCGTCAAGGGCAGCTTCCGCAGTGACCTTTGTGTCGTCGATTTCGAAGCTAAAGCTGTCGTCGCGAATGTCCAGCTTGAAGTGCTTGCCGACTTTGTACTTGTGAGAACTCTGCCTACCCGCACACCGATTTTATCTTTACCATGCAGCTGACCCCGCCCGATCCGTTGGCGAATCCCTCCGAACTGCTTAGCGATCGTCCCCATGTGTCGCTTCCACCGCTGGAGCCGTTTGTTGGCGAGCTCAGAGTTGCCGTTGGCGAGGCGCGAGGCGTCGGCATCCATCGTTGTCTCGTCTAGCCTGAAGTTCCTGGCTGAAAAAGCCAAGATCCGGTGTTGATCCAATGAGATAGTTGGAATCAATGGTGCTGGCTTCTGTCTACACGGTGATACCTTTGAGCAGGTCGTAGGCTCTCTGCTGTTTCGAGTCCGGAGTTGTCGTGACATCGAAGGTGGGCTCGTCGGGTCCGGCTTCCGGTCGCCGACATTTGTTTCGGACGATGTTGCTGAGAAGGCGCAGCAGCGTGCGGAAGCTGGAAGCTCGACTCCCATCGTCAAGCTTCTTGGTTTGTATCTTGCGCAGGGCGGCCTCGGAGCGCTTCGCCGGAGCAACCGGGTCACGCCTGGCCTTCGCCTGCTGGTCCTCGTCAGAGAATAGCAGCGGCCGCCAAGCCTCCATCATGTGCCACAGGACGTAGTAGGCCAGCATGCACAAGAAGACGTGCGCCCGGACTTGGTTTTCGCGCCGGTGACGAATCGGCCGCACCTTTAGGTCCATGCTCTTGAAGGAACGAAACGCCCTCTCGACCTGGGTCAGCAACTTGTAGCTGCGCACTGTGTCGTCGGTTTTCATCCGCTGCTCAGCAAGACTGGTGCGGATCACGTAGATGCCGTCAAGGGCAGCTTCCGCAGTGACCTTTGTGTCGTCGATTTCGAAGCTAAAGCTGTCGTCGCGAATGTCCAGCTTGAAGTGCTTGCCGACCTTGTACTTGTTGAGAACTCTGCCTACCCGCACACCGATTTTATCTTTACCATGCAGCTGACCCCGCCCGATCCGTTGGCGAATCCCTCCGAACTGCTTAGCGATCGTCCCCATGTGTCGCTTCCACCGCTGGAGCCGTTTGTTGGCGAGCTCAGAGTTGCCGTTGGCGAGGCGCGAGGCGTCGGCATCCATCGTTGTCTCGTCTAGCTCGAAGTCGAAACCGTCGTCACGGATGTCGAGCCTGTAGTACCTGCCGACCTTGTACTTGTTGAGGAGCTTTTTCACTGCAGCACGGATGTCCTCCTTGCCCTGCAAACGGCGCCGCTCGACCATCCGACAAACTTTCTCCAGCTCCTTGCAGGTCGCTTCGAGCAGAGCACGGCGCTTGTGACGCCGCCTCTCGGCCAGCTCCGGATTGCGGCAAGCGACCAGCCTCTCGTTGGGGAAATCCGGGTGCGTCACCTCAAACAGATTCCGCTCGTCGAATAGCCCCATCTGGAGCACCCCATCGTTGATGAGCTTGCGAATCGGTTCGGGACGCAGAGCGGTAATCCAGTCGACACCGTCCATCTCCCGCAACTCGTCGATCTGGGTCTGGGTGATCATTCCGCGGTCGCCCACCATCACAAACTGCTCGATGCCGAAGCGCTCTTGCACCTTTTCTACCTGAGGCAACAGCGTTTTGGGATCGCCCGTGTTGCCCTCAAAGACCGATACCGACACGGGGATGTCGCGTTCGTTGGTCAGCAGACCGTAGTTGATCTGCAGCTTGCCTTTCTTGCCGTCACGGTCGTATCCGAGGCGGGCGATCGGACAACTCACACCCTCGAAGTAGCTTGAGGTTAGGTCATAGAGCGCCAGGCCGTCGTTTTGGAGATGGCGCGCCGCGAGTTTTTTTTCGATGACCTCCTGGCGTTTGAGAACCCAGTCCATGGCGGCATAGAGATCGTCTTCGCGGGCATCGCTCACCCCCAGGATTTCGGGCAGTGTGGTTGTGTGCCACCACTGGCTAGTCGCCAGCTTCGACTGCGGTTCGAGGATCCGGGCGACTACCATGGCCACGACCAAATCCCGCTCTGGTGAGTGTCGAGAGCCAACGAGCTTTTCGAAACCGAGCTGTCTCATGGCGCTGAGCACCGCGTCGACGTGGCCATGGTGCCGGGAGCCGTTCTCGACGATTTTGAAGGCGACTTCAACCGAGACGAGCTTTTCCCCTTTGAGAATGCGTCGGATGGCGTCGACTGCGTCCATGGGCAATTTGGACAAGTTAGCGAGCGTGCGCTTGCGGACGTTTCCGCCCACCCGATAGGACTCACGCAGCAGGACCGCGGGGGTAGAGTTGCGATTGGGGATGATGTGGGTATGCATGCCCACCATAATAGCCTATGTATCAATATATATCAAACTATAAAAGGCTTTAGACATGCCTACATATTGCATCCCAAAATTAGCCTCTCGCGTCCCTAAAGACGCGTAATCATTGGGGATTCACACTGTCAGTGGGTTCATTCGACCAAGGAACTTCAGTCTAGCTCGAAGTCGAAACCGTCGTCACGGATGTCGAGCCTGTAGTACCTGCCGACCTTGTACTTGTTGAGGAGCTTTTTCACTGCAGCACGGATGTCCTCCTTGCCCTGCAAACGGCGCCGCTCGACCATCCGACAAACTTTCTCCAGCTCCTTGCAGGTCGCTTCGAGCAGAGCACGGCGCTTGTGACGCCGCCTCTCGGCCAGCTCCGGATTGCGGCAAGCGACCAGCCTCTCGTTGGGGAAATCCGGGTGCGTCACCTCAAACAGATTCCGCTCGTCGAATAGCCCCATCTGGAGCACCCCATCGTTGATGAGCTTGCGAATCGGTTCGGGACGCAGAGCGGTAATCCAGTCGACACCGTCCATCTCCCGCAACTCGTCGATCTGGGTCTGGGTGATCATTCCGCGGTCGCCCACCATCACAAACTGCTCGATGCCGAAGCGCTCTTGCACCTTTTCTACCTGAGGCAACAGCGTTTTGGGATCGCCCGTGTTGCCCTCAAAGACCGATACCGACACGGGGATGCCGCGTTCGTTGGTCAGCAGACCGTAGTTGATCTGCAGCTTGCCTTTCTTGCCGTCACGGTCGTATCCGAGGCGGGCGATCGGACAACTCACACCCTCGAAGTAGTTTGAGGTTAGGTCATAGAGCGCCAGGCCGTCGTTTTGGAGATGGCGCGCCGCGAGTTTTTTTTCGATGACCTCCTGGCGTTTGAGAACCCAGTCCATGGCGGCATAGAGATCGTCTTCGCAGGCATCGCTCACCCCCAGGATTTCGGGCAGTGTGGTTGTGTGCCACCACTGGCTAGTCGCCAGCTTCGACTGCGGTTCGAGGATCCGGGCGACTACCATGGCCACGACCAAATCCCGCTCTGGTGAGTGTCGAGAACCAACGAGCTTTTCGAAACCGAGCTGTCTCATGGCGCTGAGCACCGCGTCGACGTGGCCATGGTGCCGGGAGCCGTTCTCGACGATTTTGAAGGCGACTTCAACCGAGACGAGCTTTTCCCCTTTGAGAATGCGTCGGATGGCGTCGACTGCGTCCATGGGCAATTTGGACAAGTTAGCGAGCGTGCGCTTGCGGACGTTTCCGCCCACCCGATAGGACTCACGCAGCAGGACCGCGGGGGTAGAGTTGCGATTGGGGATGATGTGGATATGCATGCCCACCATAATAGCCTATGTGTCAATGTATATCAAACCATAAAAGGCTTTAGACATGTCTACATATTGCAACCCAAAATTAGCCTCTCGGCGTTCCCTAAAGACGCGTAATCATTGGGGATTCACACTGTCAGTGGGTTCATTCGACCAAGGAACTTCAGATTAGTTAATCTGAAGTTCCTTGCTGAAAAAGCCAAGATCCGGTGTTGATCCAATAAGATAGATGGAATCAATGGTGCTGGCTTCTGTCTACACGGTGATACCTTTGAGCAAGTCGTAGGCTCTCTGCTGTTTCGAGTCCGGAGTTGTCGTGACATCGAAGGTGGGCTCGTCGGGTCCGGCTTCCGGTCGCCGACATTTGTTTCGGACGATGTTGCTGAGAAGGCGCAGCAGCGTGCGGAAGCTGGAAGCTGGTCTCCCATCGTCAAGCTTCTTGGTGTGTATCTTGCGCAGGGCTGCGTCGGAGCGCTGCGCCGGAGCGACGGGGTCACGCTCGGCCTTCGCCTGCTGCTCCTCGTCAGAGAATACTAGCGGGCGCCAAACCTCCATCATGTGCCACAGGACGTAGTAGGCCAGCATGCACAAGAAGATGTGCGCCCGGACTCGGTTTTCGCGCCGGTGACGAATCGGCCGCACCTTTAGGTCCATGCTCTTGAAGGAACGAAACGCCCTCTCGACCTGGGTCAGCAACTTGTAGCTGCGCACTGTGTCGTCGGTTTTCATCCGCTGCTCAGTAAGACTGGTGCGGATCACGTAGATGCCGTCAAGGGCAGCTTCCGTAGTGACCTTTGTGTCGTCGATTTCGAAGCTAAAGCGGTCGTCGCGAATGTCCAGCTTGAAGTGCTTGCCGACTTTGTACTTGTTGAGAACTTTGCCTACCCGCACACCGATTTTATCTTTACCATGCAGCTGACCTCGCCCGATCCGTTGGCGAATCCGTTCCAACTGCTTAACGATCGTCCCCATGTGTCGCTTCCACCGCTGGAGCCGTTTGTTGGCGAGCTCAGAGTTGCCGTTGGCGAGGCGCGAGGCGTCGGCAGCCATCGTTGTCTCGTCTAGCTCGAAGTCGAAACCGTCGTCACGGATGTCGAGCCTATAGTACTTGCCGACCTTGTACTTGTTGAGGAGCTTTTTCACCGTAGCACGGATGTCCTCCTTGCCGTGCAAACGGCGCCGCTCGACCATCCGACAAACCTTCTCCAGCTCCTTGCAGGTTGCTTCGAGCAGAGCACGACGCTTGTGACGCCGCCTCTCGGCCAGCTCCGGATTGCGGCAAGCGACCAGCCTCTCGTTGGGGAAATCCGGGTGCGTCAACTCAAACAGATTCCGCTCGTCGAATAGCCCCATCTGGAGCACCCCATCGTTGATGAGCTTGCGAATCGGTTCGGGACGCAGAGCGGTAATCCAGTCGACACCGTCCATCTCCCGCAACTCGTCGATCTGGGTCTGGGTGATCATTCCGCGGTCGCCCACCATCACAAACTGCTCGATGCCGAACCGCTCTTGCACCTTTTCTACCTGAGGCAACAGCGTTTTGGGATCGCCCGTGTTGCCCTCAAAGACCGATACCGACACGGGGATGCCGCGTTCGTTGGTCAGCAGACCGTAGTTGATCTGCAGCTTGCCTTTCTTGCCGTCACGGTCGTATCCGAGGCGGGCGATCGGACAACTCACCCCCTCGAAGTAGCTTGAGGTTAGGTCATAGAGCGCGAGGCCGTCGTTTTGGAGATGGCGCGCCGCGAGTTTCTTTTCGATGACCTCCTGGCGTTTGAGAACCCAGTCCATGGCGGCATAGAGATCGTCTTCGCGGGCATCGCTCACCCCCAGGATTTCGGGCAGTGTGGTTGTGTGCCACCACTGGCTAGTCGCCAGCTTCGACTGCGGTTCGAGGATCCGGGCGACTACCATGGCCACGACCAAATCCCGCTCTGGTGAGTGTCGAGAGCCAACGAGTTTTTCGAAACCGAGCTGTCTCATGGCACTGAGCACCGCGTCGACGTGGCCATGGTGCCGGGAGCCGTTCTCGACGATTTCGAAGGCGTCTTCGAGCGAAACGAGCTCTTGCCCCTTGAGTATACGTCGGATGGCATCGACCTGCTCGCTCGGCAGTTTGGACAGGTTGGCAAGTGTGCGCTTGCGCGGTTTCTTGCTCTTGGCATCCCGATAGGACTCACGGAGCAAAACGGCGTGTTTGGAGTTGCGGTTGGGCACGATATCGATATACATGGCTACTATATACACTATATAAGCATATATAATAATAATAAATAAAATACAACATGGCTACCAATTGCAGGCAAAAATCACACCTCTAGCGCTGTAACTCCATGCGACTAAAGGTACTTTACCGAAGCGTGGGAGGGCTTACTGGGCAGAACTTCAGGTTAACAATGATGAGCGACAAATGATTTCATTGGGGTAAATGGGTAGACTCCTCCGGGGGCAAGGAAACAGCGCTCACGGAAGCGGGATAGACAGGCAGCGATTCTATCTCTGCTTCGCGTCGACCCAACTGCTGAGTGGAAGAAGCTCGCGCTTGTCTAGCAGCTCACGCACTTGTTGTTGTTCTTCGCGCCCAGGCTCATAAGGAGTGCCACCGTCTTCGGGAACGGCTGCACCCGCTGAACCGGGCCATTGGCCATGTCGACAGTCGTTTGTCCTCTACGGCTCACCGCGGTCACATCGGCGCCCTTCGACACCAGGTAATGGATGAGCTCGTTGTCTCCCCTGGCCGCGGCATTGTGGACAGGCGTGTAGCCGTTGTGATCCCTGGCGTTGACGTCGGCGCCGAGCTCTTCGACCAGGAACCGCACCGCCAGAAGCCAGCCGTCCGGCACATGGCGGTGGGAGTTCGCGGCGTAGCCCTGACCGTGGCCTACTCCCGAGGCGGCGTGGATGGAGTACACGGCCGGTCCGCCGATGGGAACCGGTGGCAACCCGGAGTGATCGGTCTCATCACCGTCCCTCCGGCGCCGTTTTGCCACCTTGATGGTGGAGACGTTCGGAGCGGCCCCGTAGGCGAGGAGCAGGCGCATGGCTTCGATGTCGAGTGCGTGGGCAGCGCGCCAGAACGGTGTCGCGCCGGTTCGGTCCACACCCAGCAGGTCGCGGTTGAACGTCGTGTACCACAACGTCTTGTTCAGCCGAACGTTCGGGTCCACTCCAGCCTTCAGCAGCGTCTCCATCACTTCCAAGTACGAGGTTTCCTGCTGCTGGTAGTCCACGCGCTGGGGATGGCGCGACTTGGGTGCCCAATGCATGTTCAGGGCGGCGTAGAGCGGGGTGGCCCCGGCGTCGCTCGCCAGGTTGGGATCCGCTCCACGCTCGAAGAGGAGCATGGCCAGGTCGAAGTTGCCGTTGATCATGGCGATTAGCATGGGGGTGGTGTGGTCCGCCGCACTCCCCTGGTTGATGTCGGCGCCGCCTTTGATGAGGTCCAGTGCCGCATCCGTGTGGCCCTCTCGAGCTGCAAGGAGCAAAGGCGTCAGACCGCCCTGGCTACCGACGAGGTCAGCGTATCGCTTAGATCCGTAGCGCTCCCTAGCGACGTAGTTGCTGAGGGGTACCGGCTCGCCTCCTCGCCGCAACGCCTCGTCCCTATCCTCCGGCTGCCCCTCAGGAGCCTGCTTCTTCCCCTTTTGGCCTTCATTCTGTGGGCTCTCGCCCACTCGGTCCTTCTCCGAAGGCGACGGTTCGACTTTTTTCGCCGCTGCCCCGAGCTCCGCGATGCGCTTGGTTCGACGGCGACGCTCAGCCTCGTCCTCTTTGTCCCGCGCGACAACGTCCACCACCTTGGCGGTGATCGCCAGATCCGCCCCGAACTCGAGCAGCGCGTCGATCACCTCCGTCCGACCTGCCGCGGCGGCGAACATCAGCGGCGTCTGTCCCCACTGAGGCTCTTTCGCATTGGAGTCCGCGCCGTGTTCCAGTAAGAGCACGACGGCCTCGGCGCTACCCGCGGCGGCCGCGAAGTGAAGCGGACTCGCCCCGGTCGTGGTCGTGGCGTTCGCGTTGCTTCCGGCCTCGACCAGGGTCTTGACCACCGAGGCTCTCCCGGCCGTGCTTGCCGCGTGAAGCGGCGTGTGCTTGCCGAGCCGGGTCGCCGCCTCCAGGTTGGCCCCCGCGCGTATCAGGACCTCCGCCATCTGCGGGTTGCCGTTGCTCGCCGCCCAGTGAAGGCCGGTCATGCCATCACCCTGGGCCGCGTTCACATCGGCGCCCTGTCCGAGCAAGGAACGTACTTTCTCGATGTCGTCTCCCATGGCGGCGCCGGCCACCGTGATATCTGAAGTGGCGATGGATTCGGGTGCGCCAACAAGCTCTGCGGTCGTGGTCCAGAAGAGTGCCGTCAGGCACAGCGGAGCCAACAAGTGTACCCGTAGGGTCTCTCGCAATCCTGCCTTCGACCTGTGCATTCGCTCCTCCTTCGCGGATGACCTCCTCAGTCAGCTCAGACGGAGAGCGAGAATGGGCCGGTGCTGTCGCCGAAGCTCTCCATGTCGTCGAAGCCGAGCTTGTGCATCAGGGTCAACATCACGTTCGCCATAGGTGTTCCGGGTGCCGCCCTCAGATGGAGGCCGCCTTCGAGCTTGCCGTTGGCACCTCCGACCACGATGAGTGGGCATCGCTTGTGATTGTGGACGTTGGGGTCGCCCATCGGGGATCCGTAGATGACCAACGTCTTGTCCAGTAGACTGGCATCAGCCTCCCGGATGCTCGAAAGCTTCTCCAGGAAGTACGGGACCTGAGCCACGTGGTATCGATTGATCTGGAAGAACTCCTCGATGTTCTTCTCCTTGTTGCCATGGTGCGACGCGGGATGGAATGCCTTGTCGATTCCGCTTTCCGGGTAGACGCGGTGGGAGGTATCCCGGCCCATCTTGAACGAGAACACGCGGGTCATGTCCGCCTCGAAGGCCAGCGTCTGTACGTCGAACATCAGCCTGACGTGCTCATCGAAGGAATCGGGCACTCCGGCGGGCGCCTCCGGTAGCTCCCTTATCTCTCCGCTGCTATTACGCTCTACGACCTTCTGGATTCGCCGCTCGATCTCGCGGATGTTCGAGAGGTACTGGTCCATTCGCCGACGGTCGGGCGGGTTCAACTCCCGCTTCAGCTGAGACACCTCCCCGGTGACGAAGTCGAGAATGCTCTTGCTGGCCTGCCTGCGGGCTGCCCGCTCTTCGGGCGTGCCACCGGCACCGAACAGCATGTCGAAAGCAACTCGGGGATCCCGAATCATGGGAAGCGGCTCGGTGGGTGAGGCCCAGCTAATGGTGTCCGTGTACACGCAAGAGTAGCCGTAAGGGCATCCGCCCGCCTGATCCATGTTCTCGATGCAGAGCTGCATCGAAGGAATCGGCGTGTCCTGCCCGAATCGCTGCGCATAGAGCTGGTCCATCGACGTTCCAACGAAGACGTCGGAGCTCTCGGTTTGCTTGGGATGGGCTTGGGTCAGGTACACCGCGCTCGAGCGGAAGTGATCGCCGCCGATCTCCTTGGGCATGAAGGCCTCGGCGTTCCGCACGTCCGTATCGCTGATGATGGTCAGGTACTCCGAGCACCTCGCCGACGAAGTCACCGTTAATCGGTCTGATTTCGAACGCCATTGCGCACCTCCGCATGTAGGACGGGGCGTGCAGAGATGATAGGTCCTCCACCGAAGATGAATCAATGAAAACGTTTCACCATAGTCTGTTCTTTGGCGTCGTTTCCCCGCGTGGTGAGACTTAGAAAGCGTTGCCGAAACCGGCGGGGCCACGGAGCAGAACAAGTATTATGCCGAGTGAACGCCGTCGCCGAGAACGGTTACAGACGAAGGCACCCGGGGCGGCCCCCACTGGCCCCAGCTGACGTTTCTCATTGGCAAGGGCTGCTCGTCGCCGAAGCCACGACTTCCGTATGCCGGGCTCGACAGTTCCACTTATGGGCCCAGAAGCGTAATCAATTGGACTCGCTAGTCGGCGCGATTTAGGTTAACACCTGTTGTGGCGAAGGTGCCCAAAGAAAGAGCCTCCCGCCCCCGAGGATGGTTGCTTTCCGCTCGCTAATCGGAGTCGCCGCCGCCATCGATCTGCGATGTCCGTTCTTTCGTTAGGGCTAGGTGTCACATGATAACAATATCGAAACACATTAGTCATGCCATTCTTCTGGCGGGCCTTTTGTCGGCTCCGCTTTGGGCACAGCCGGAGAAGCGCCCGATGACACTCGTCGATCTCCTGGAAGTTCCAAGCTTGAGCGACCCTCAGCTTTCTCCCGACGGCCGTCACTTGCTCTTCGTTCTGGCCGAGCCCGATTGGGAGATCAACGGGCGG
Source organism: Candidatus Marinacidobacterales bacterium (assembly GCA_965197495.1). GTDB lineage: Bacteria > Acidobacteriota > Vicinamibacteria > Marinacidobacterales > SMYC01 > SMYC01. Next base: position 3,982,426 of record OZ240210.1, on the reverse strand, counting down.
GTGAGACACATCTGGCGTGTGGATCTGAAGGGCGGCGCTGCTACCCAGATGACGAACGGATCCGGCGGTGAGTCGAGCCCGCGTTGGTCGCCCGACGGAAAGTCCATCGCTTTTCTGGCGCAGCGCGACCAATCCCGGTCCCCTCAAATCTACCTGATGAGCAATGGAGGGGGCGAGGCCCGGCAGCTAAGTAACCATGTGGCGGCACGTCCGGTCGAAGACGCTCACTTTCCGCCTCTGTCCGAAATCCACTGGTCGCCGGACGGCGACTGGATCTACTTCGCGGCCTTCGATCCTCCCTCGCCGGAAGACGTGCAGCGCGAGAAGAACAACGATGACGTGTACGCCTTCAACGAGAACTACGAGCAGAGGCATCTTTGGAAGATCTCAACTGCCGACGGCGACGAGCATCGCATCACCGAAGGGGACTTCTCGGTCCTGAGCTACGCCCTCGCCCGCGACGGAGAGAAGGTCGTTCTCCATCGGGCGCCCAACCCGCGTCACGACTACGGCAACCGCGGCGAGGTTTGGGTGATGAACGCCGACGGAACCGAGCCCGTCCAGCTCACCCGCAACAACGTTCCCGAAGCACCGAATTGTTGTGGGGGAAGCGGGGCGAGGCTTTCTCCCGACAACCGACGGGTTCTCTTCTTGGCGAAGTCGAACGAAAAGTTCGAGTTCCAGTACAAGGCGAGCATCTTCGTGGTGCCGGCGAGCGGCGGCGCGGCTGAGCTCCTGCTCCCCGACCTCCCCTATGAGGTCAAACAAGCGAGCTGGTCCGTGGAGGGAGACGCGATCTATTTCGTTGCGAACATGGGGGTTCACAGCGAGCTGTTCCGGCTCGAGCTCTCAACTCAAAAGGTCCACCAGCTCACCGACGCAAAGCACAGGGTTCACAACTGGAACTACCAGCCATCGGCCGACCTCCACGTCTTTGCCATCGACCAGCCCGGGAATCCCGGAGACTTCTGGGTGCTTCCCGCCCTCGGGGCAGGAACTCCTACTCGGGTAACGAAGCGCTTTGACTATCTGACACAGGACTTCGAGCTACCTCGCCAGGAGATGACCGCGTGGAAGGGTGTCGACGGAGTACGCATTGAGGGGATGCTTCACTATCCGCTGAATTACGAGGCCGGAAAGAGATATCCCTTTGTCATGCAGCTCCATGGCGGCATGGGCAGCTCGAACCAGTACGGTTTCGGTGGATGGCGCGATTTTATTGCGATGTTGGCGGCCCAGGGCTACGCGGTCCTGGAGCCAAACTATCGAGGCAGTGGTGGTTACGGTAGCGAGTTCGAGCGCGACATCATGGGGCACTTCTTCAACAACTCACATCTCGACGTCATGGCTGGCGCCGACCATGTGATCGAGATGGGAATCGCCGACAGCGATCGAATGGTGGTGATGGGCTGGAGCAGTGGCGGGTACCTCACCAACAAAATCATTACCTTCACGGACCGTTTCAAGGCGGCTTCCTCCGGGGCGAGCGCCGTCAACTGGATCTCCTTTTACTCACAGAGCGACGTTCGTTATTTCCGCACGGCCTACTTCCTGGGAACACCCTGGCAGAAGGACAATCCCATTGAGAACTACTGGGAGCAATCTCCCCTCAGCCAGATTGCGAATGTCACCACGCCGACGCTGGTTCTGGTAGGAGAGGAGGATGTGCGGGTGCCGGCTCCTCAGTCGGTCGAGCTGTATCGAGCGCTCAAGTCCAACGGCGTTCCGACGCGACTTTACATAGCCCCTCGAGAAGGACACGGTTGGAGAGAGCTGCGCCATCAACTGTTCAAGATGAACGCGGAGTTGGACTGGTTCGAGAAATACGCGATGGGCCGTGACTATACATGGGAAAAGGCGCCCGTCGAAACCGGGGTTGACGAGAAAGGAAAGGGTCCCACCCAACCCTAGGGGCGTTGCCGTTCCAGTGAGTTTCCATCTTAGGCAGAAATAGTTGGAACGGCACTAGGCAGCAGAGAAAAGGATTCGAAATGAAAGCGACGCTGGTCTGGAGCACGTTTCTTACGTCGATCTCCCTGGTGGTTCTGGCCCCCCCTCGGGCCGTCGCCCAGTCAACGCCCACGGTGATCAAAGCCAAGACGATCTACACGGTGACGAACGGCACTCTCCGAAACGGCGAGATTCTCATCGAGGCGGGGAAGATCAAACAGGTGGGGTCTCACGTCGATGCGCCGGCCGACGCTCGCCAGTACAGCGCCGAGGTCGTCATTCCCGGCATGATCGATGCCCACTCCCACATGGCCTTGGATCGATGGAGGGATCGGCCCCCCGAACCGGTCACCGCCGAGTGGAAGGCGGTAGAGCACTTCGACCCCACCGACCCGATGATTCCCGTCGCTCTCTCCGGAGGGGTGACGAGCATCATCACCCGTCCAGGCAGCAGCATCGTCAGCAGCGGTCAGGCGGTGGCGGTGAAGCTGAAGGGTGATCCTTCGAAGAACATGATCCTCAAGCCCTACGTGGACTTGAAAATGGCCATTCGTCCCTTGGTCGGGCTGCGCCCGGGCGAAATCCCGGCCACCATTATGGGTTGGTATGCCACCGCCAGCGAGTACTACCGCCGGGCGGAAGAGTACCTGAAAAAGTGGGAGGACTACGAAGCAGGCAAGCGAGATAAACCGGAAGTGAACGAGAGGCTGGAAGCTTTCGCTGCGATTCTGCGAGGCGACGTCATGGTTCACGTGCACGCTCATCATCCAGGCGAGGTGATGATGGCCATGCACCTGGCTCGGGAGTACGGTTTCATCGACCAATTGGCCCTCAGCCATGTCCAGGACGTCTTCCCCATTGCAGACATCCTCGCCAAGACCAAGATCATTCCCGTCATCGGTCCCGAGTTCATCGTGCGATTCTATGGCGATACTCGCTCTCACAATGTGGTGAAGGAGCTCATGGAGGCCGGTGTGGCGGCGAGCATTCAGACGGACACGAGCGCGGAGCAGGCCAAGTGCTTTCGCGAGTACGGTGCTTTCCACATCCGTCACGGCCTGAAGGAGCAGCATGCCCTCGAGGCGCTCACCATCAACGGCGCCAAGGCGATGATGCTCGATGGCCGCATCGGAAGCATCGAAATCGGCAAGGACGCCGACCTGGTTCTCATGAACGGTCCACCCTTCGACCTCCATGCCGAGAGGATCGAAAAGGTTTTCGTGGACGGCGTCCTGGAGTTCGAGCGCACGGAATGGAGGCAAACGGCTGCCCCCACCAAGGTGGGACCGTTCCGGCCGGTCAAGGGCAGATTGCAGGCGGACCAGAAGACCTTCGCCCTGACCAACGCCCACATCTTTACCGTGAGTCGGGGAAACATTCCCAACGGAAGGATTCTCGTCGAGGATGGCAAGATCACCGACGTGGGCGCCGGGGGCAGCGCGCCTCGGGGCGTCCCGTCATTGGACCTCGGCGGACGGATCGTTTTGCCAGGCTTTGTCAGTCCCCGTACCTTTCCCAACGATTGGATGGGAGATCTGAAGTGGCAGATTCAAAACGATGAGAACATCGAGCCCATCGTGCCCGAGATGGACGCCCGCTTCGCCTTCGACCCGTGGTTTCCCTCGTTCCAAGTTATCCGCCAGATCGGTATCACCGTTCAGAACGTGACGCCGGGACACCTCAACCTCATCGGCGGTCGCGGAGTGGTGATCAAGACTCGGGGAATGGACGCCGAGAACATGGTGAGAAAGTCCCCGAGCTCGATGGTCTTTTCTCTCGATCCAAGCTCCATTCGCTACTGGGGAAGGGACTCCCAGATCCCCCTCACGTTGGAGAGGGCCGTGGGGGCGATCCGGACCACCTTGGACGGAGCGAAGGCGTATCTCGAGCAAGGTGACGCCGTGGAGTACAACCAGCGATCCGAGGCGCTTCGCCCATTGCTGGAGGGAAAAATTCCCGCCATCGTGCACGCCAGCACCGTGGAAGAGATCCGGGCGGCGATGAAGCTGGCCGAGGACTACCGGATGCGCCTTCTCATCGCCGGAGCGGTGCAAGCGTACAAGCTAGCAGCCGAGCTGGCGAGAGCGAACGTGGGTGTCATTCTAGGGAACTCGGGCACCTCATTCAGCATTCGCGGCGGCGGTGAGGGCTATACCGATGAGAGCCCTCTGCTTTTGAGCCGAGCCGGAGTGAAGGTGTCTTTTTTTGGAGGCAGCGGCAGCCGACGGTGGATGCCCACCGGCGCGTTGGGAGGCGAGCCCGCCTTGAATGCAGCCTGGGCCTTCCGCAACGGAACGCCGGAGCAGGAGGCTCTGCGTATGGTGACGCTGAACGCCGCGGAGATGCTTGGTATGGGGGACCGCATCGGCAGCATCGACGTTGGCAAAGACGCGGACTTCATGGTGCTGGAAGGACACCCCTTCGACTATCGGGTGCTCCCCCAGATGGTCTTCATCGACGGGGAGCTCGTGTCCAGTAATCGTCCAGGAGATGGCGGCCTCTAGCGGACTACGTCCGGAGGGCCCGAGCTGTGACAGCCGAGACGCCGGATTCCTCAGTCGTCATTCAGGCCGATCGTTTGATCGATGGTGTCAGCCCCGAGCCGATCTCGCGGACGGTTATCAGCATTGAAGGCGAGCGCATCGTCGACATGGGTCCCGATCTTCCCATCCCTTCCGGTGCTCGCGTCATCGATCTGACCGGCCATACCTTGCTCCCCGGCTCGGATTGGACGATCTCGGGGTGCATCGGGCAGACGTACTCGACGGAGATCGGGAGAGACACTTGCGCTCGCTCGAGACTCATGCCGCAGTCCGGGCATGCTCCGGGACCTTCCTGGCGCACCGCGGGGTGCATGGGGCACGTGTGAAGAGCACCAGCATCCTGCTTCGTCTTTTCGCCGGGGATGGATTTCATAAGGTAAGCCCCTTCATCTGGAATCGTTTCGAGTCCCATCCTCTGGCCGCGATGGCACTCTCATCCCTTAAAACGGGCCCTGAGGCAAGGCATTGTACTCGGCTCCGCTGTTGAGCTAGCGATCCGTGTGGGCGCCCCCCGCTGGCAGGAGCAATCGAGGCACGCGTGCTCGGTGCACGTGCCGCAAGCAAACTCGAGCTGCTTCGGAGCGCCTTCCGCGCCCGGTGGAGTCGCACTTCGTACTAATGCCGGCTCGCCTGCCTAGCCTGAAGTTCCTTGCTGAAAAAACCAAGATCCGGTGTTGATCCAATAAGATAGATGGAATCAATGGTGCTGGCGTCTGTCTACACGGTGATACCTTTGAGCAAGTCGTAGGCTCTCTGCTGTTTCGAGTCCGGAGTTGTCGTGACATCGAAGGTGGGCTCGTCGGGTCCGGCTTCCGGTCGCCGACATTTGTTTCGGACGATGTTGCTGAGAAGGCGCAGCAGCGTGCGGAAGCTGGAAGCTGGTCTCCCATCGTCAAGCTTCTTGGTGTGTATCTTGCGCAGGGCTGCGTCGGAGCGTTGCGCCGGAGCGACGGGGTCACGCTCGGCCTTCGCCTGCTGCTCCTCGTCAGAGAATACTAGCGGGCGCCAAACCTCCATCATGTGCCACAGGACGTAGTAGGCCAGCATGCACAAGAAGATGTGCGCCCGGACTCGGTTTTCGCGCCGGTGACGAATCGGCCGCACCTTTAGGTCCATGCTCTTGAAGGAACGAAACGCCCTCTCGACCTGGGTCAGCAACTTGTAGCTGCGCGCTGTGTCGTCGGTTTTCATCCGCTGCTCAGCAAGACTGGTGCGGATCACGTAGATGCCGTCAAGGGCAGCTTCCGTAGTGACCTTTGTGTCGTCGATTTCGAAGCTAAAGCGGTCGTCGCGAATGTCCAGCTTGAAGTGCTTGCCGACTTTGTACTTGTTGAGAACTTTGCCTACCCGCACACCGATTTTATCTTTACCATGCAGCTGACCTCGCCCGATCCGTTGGCGAATCCGTTCCAACTGCTTAACGATCGTCCCCATGTGTCGCTTCCACCGCTGGAGCCGTTTGTTGGCGAGCTCAGAGTTGCCGTTGGCGAGGTGCGAGGCGTCGGCAGCCATCGTTGTCTCGTCTAGCTCGAAGTCGAAACCGTCGTCACGGATGTCGAGCCTATAGTACTTGCCGACCTTGTACTTGTTGAGGAGCTTTTTCACCGTAGCACGGATGTCCTCCTTGCCGTGCAAACGGCGCCGCTCGACCATCCGACAAACCTTCTCCAGCTCCTTGCAGGTTGCTTCGAGCAGAGCACGACGCTTGTGACGCCGCCTCTCGGCCAGCTCCGGATTGCGGCAAGCGACCAGCCTCTCGTTGGGGAAATCCGGGTGCCGTAGCTCGCCTATCAGTTCCCGTAGAAACGCATCGGCACCCTTGGAGTCGTGAACGTTGCCAGGACGATTTCTGGATTTGAGAATCTGGTCCGTCTGAGCCAGGTGAGCGAACAAAGGGTAGTAACTTTTATTCTTCTTGCGATGAGGATTGAATCCTCGAAACGCCCATCCAACCTGATTGCCTGCCTGAACCACGGTGCCGTCCATATCTACCGTCAGACGGTTCAGACCCAATCGCTCGACCTGCTCGTGGACCAATACACCGTTCAACTCCGATAGGCCCTTGAGCCGCTCTCCCGTGAATTGCTTCAGCCAATTCACGATCGTCGGACGGCTCAGTAGTCTTCTCAACCCACAGAAGCGAAGCAGCATCGGGTCATCACAGACATACTGCAGGTGCTCTAGACGACGAGCTCCCACGAGCAGCATCCCAACCAACACCAGAACCAGTCGGACGCTCCCGTAGTCCGACCGAATGCCTTTTCCTCTGCACGCCTTTCCTACCCGGCGGCTTAGCTCAACGCGGCGCAAATATCGTGAAAACAGTTCCAGTCCACCAAACGAGCTCAGGTTCTGCTCTGTGAACTCGATCGGAAGATCCTTGTTGAAGTTCCGGCGAAATCGAGATAGTTTCAAGCGCACTATAGGGGCCTCTGGTCGTTTGGTGTTTTGTTTGGAAGCAACGCTCCAAACATAAACCCAGAGGCTCCTTTGTCAATACTTTCGCGCTACTTTGCTCTCTTTTTTTGCGATTAGGGTTAACGATCCCTTCCTCGACACCGATATTGACGTCGTCATAGATCGTGAAGAAGACGTAGCCACGGATCTTCTTGGCCACGTTTTCGCCCAGTTTCTTATCGCTCTCTTCAAAGGCGATATCGAGCTCACTGTCGACGGCTTGGACGCCTGCAACTTCCATGGCCAGCTTCACCGCTCGGTCGCGAGCCCAAATATGCGGTACCGTTCCACGCAAAGTCACCACTCCCTGCGCGACAGAGACACCAAGCTCACCAGTCTTCAGGATCTTGCCCCCTGCGAGCTGTTGCTGGACCATGAATGCAATGTCTTTGTCGCCAAAAGGGTTATCTGAGGTTGGTTGCGGATGCAAAGGTGAGCGTTGCCGTCATTAGCACGCCGAGAAGAATCGTAAGAAATCGTACCGTGTAATTCATTGGAAATCCTCCATTCTTGTGTTGCTCGGGGCTTTTGCCGCGAGCAATCTTTGGATGCCTTGAGCGAAGAAAAGTTTCATTTACTTCGCCAAGAAGGTTATGAGAATCCTTACCAACTCGTTCCTAGTCCATCGTTCACTTGGTTCCCCCTTCCCGTTTGTGACGCGGCCCGCTTACGGCTGCGCCTTCCTCCGTTGCCAGTTGTTGAGACTCCAGTGATAGATGCGCCTGGTCGAGCTCCGTCATGCGACCCTCGGTGCTACTGTGATAGCCAACCCAAGGCCGGCCCAAGCGACGAACGTTATTCTCGCCATCCTTCTTCTCCGTAAGTTGAATCGAACAAAGCCGTGTCGCGATCAAGACTTCCCCAGCGGCAGTCGGTTAGTCCTCGTGGTCGACCTGGAGGTCATCGAACCAGGCTGTGGCTCTTGCCCTCGTATTGTCGGTATCTACGATGAGGGCGACCGCAGTGACCATCTCGGGGCTGCGGCCGAATACCTGGCGAAAGTCCCTCACAAAATCCCTGTCTTCGCGGATCCACCGCCCGCTCCGCTCGTCTCCGCTCTCGAGTACGATGGTGGCCACGTTGTCGGCGTAGGAGTTCGAATACACCTCCCCGACCGGCTGCTCCGCAGCCCAGACGTAGCAAAGCGCCTGCGTCCTCAGGCTAAACAACTCGGGTCCGAAGACGATCATGAGCCTCGCTGCGTAATAATCCCATCTCTTCGTTCTCTCTTTGTCGTTCCCGGTAAGGCTCTTCTCGACCTTCCAGCGCCAGGACACGGTGCCTCTTTCGACCGGGTGGAGACTGAGCATGCGCCAAAAGGCGGAAGCGGAGTCCGCGCTCCTCGCTCTGAGCACCAGCCCTCCCTCTGCCTCAACGACTTCGTAGCTCGTAGAACGGGCGCTCATCTTTCTTTCCATCCAGTGCTCGGTCCAACCTGGAGCACCGCAACGAAGTTGTGATAGGCGCCGTGGATGTCGCCGATGGCCACGATTCGAGCAACGTCACTCCACTCGTACGGAGTGTCCTCATTCGCGTCGCTCGTTTTGCCCGCAAAGTTTGCCAAAGCCGCGATAAGAAGCACGACAAGAAGTCGCATCCTGTTTTGCATCGCCTTTCGGGAAAACGCTTTCCTCGAGAGCATCCTTTTCGCCTCCTGTTCAGCTCGATGCCACGTACCTGAGATGCTCATCGAACATCGACGTTTCGCGGGGTGCGGCAAAAAAAGTGTCGACGCCGTAGAAAGCAGACGGGGAGTACCACAGAGCTCCAGCCACGAGGCCTCCGCTTAGGACGATTGTGTTTTCACTCGGCAAAAGGCCTGAGCCGATATCGCTGAGTCGTAATTGCTGCACGAACCACGATAGCGATTTTTGGAAGGATGTCTTGTGAAAGGATTCACAGGACCTACACCGCATTCCGCCTACAGCGGGGAATGCGATCGTCCTCTTCACACTCACGCCGGAAGCGGAGGGGTCGACGGCTGCCGGCATGCTGCCTCGCTCTTCGCCACGTTGATCGATGCACGTCGAGTCCGTCATGCGGCGGCCTGTAGCTCGATTTTCGGCATGGGGCTCGTCACAGGGAAGCCGACCGACGAGTCATCAAGCAGATTCTGCTGTCCTGGGTTTTGACGCTGCCTCTCGCGGCACTGCTCGCAGCCGCCGCGGTTTGGCTCTGGAGCTAGGCGTATGATTGTCTTTGAGCAGATCCGTAGTCGGGAGGGCCGGTTCAGCTCGTCTGCACGTGAGGCTCATCGGTAAGGATTCCTTTGACGAGTTTCGTCAGGGCCTGCCGAGCTCGGTACAGCCGCATCTTGACTACTGTTCTTCGTGATCCCTAGTCGGCGCGCCGTCTCCGTTGTATCGAGCTCTTCGAGGTCGCGTAGCGTGAGAACGCGGCGGTAGCCGTCAGGGAGTTGAGCGACGCAGGCACGCACCACGGCTCGGGTCTCGTTGCGCAGCAGCACGGATTCCGGACCGAGAGGCCGGGACGCAATCGTCTGAGGCCGTTGCGCCTCTCCCTCGAAGAAGGGAGAGGGATCTTCGATGCTTCTGTTCCGCCGCCGTCTCTCGTATCGGAGTCTCATGAGGGCGGTGTTGAACACGATTCGGTAGAGCCAAGTGCCGAGCTCGGAATCGTTGCGAAACTGTTTCATCGATCGGAAGGCGCTCAGAAAGCTGTCTTGAAGAACGTCTCGCGCCTCCTCCTCGTCCCGAAGCACCCGCACCGCTACCGCCAGCATCCGGCCGCCATAGCGGCGTACCAGGGTCTCGTAGCTTTCTGCGTCCCCTTCGCAGAGGCTCGCTTGTCATAGATGGTGATGATGTTCGGGTGATTCATCAGACTCTCCGGATTGTGGCTTGCTCCCGGTGGGCTCCGAGTGTCTGCCAACTTGCGCGATCAAACGGGTCCCTTTCTTGGGTACGAAATAGGCCTCTCCTGCCATTTCAGTGGATCCTCTCGAGGGTGAGACCGCCACAGTTTAGGTAGACGAGACTGATGAGAGCTTCGGCAGAGTGGAGTCCAAAGCTGCGGTGGCTCAGCAGCCGGATTTTGTTGTTCATTCCTTCGAGTCGGCCGTTGCTGAGTCTCCACGTGACCCACGCGATGACGCCATCGAAGTGGCTGCGGATCATCTTCGCCGCGCGTTTGACGGGCTCTATCCTCAAGCTCATAGCGCGCCGCAGCCATCCTCGGAGAAACTTCTTGGCCCATGTCTCGGTTTTGTAGGTGTAGAGGTCCATGAAGTCGTCGCGCAGAAGCATGGCGCGGTAGAGGCGACGATTAGCCCTAATCGCAAAAAAAAGAGAGCAAAGTAGCGCGAAAGTATTGACAAAGGAGCCTCTGGGTTTATGTTTGGAGCGTTGCTTCCAAACAAAACACCAAACGACCAGAGGCCCCTATAGTGCGCTTGAAACTATCTCGATTTCGCCGGAACTTCAACAAGGATCTTCCGATCGAGTTCACAGAGCAGAACCTGAGCTCGTTTGGTGGACTGGAACTGTTTTCACGATATTTGCGCCGCGTTGAGCTAAGCCGCCGGGTAGGAAAGGCGTGCAGAGGAAAAGGCATTCGGTCGGACTACGGGAGCGTCCGACTGGTTCTGGTGTTGGTTGGGATGCTGCTCGTGGGAGCTCGTCGTCTAGAGCACCTGCAGTATGTCTGTGATGACCCGATGCTGCTTCGCTTCTGTGGGTTGAGAAGACTACTGAGCCGTCCGACGATCGTGAATTGGCTGAAGCAATTCACGGGAGAGCGGCTCAAGGGCCTATCGGAGTTGAACGGTGTATTGGTCCACGAGCAGGTCGAGCGATTGGGTCTGAACCGTCTGACGGTAGATATGGACGGCACCGTGGTTCAGGCAGGCAATCAGGTTGGATGGGCGTGCTCGATGGAGCGGGCCCCTCCCAGTACGGCGGCCCGGGCGCCCTCACCCCCGTAAGCATGGGCGGCCACATCCCTGCGCCATCGGCGAGCCTCGGTGACCACCGCCCGGTTTCGAAACGAGTTGGGAATCGGGTGACGGGCGGTACCATCAACGGCACAGGGAGCTTCGTCATGGTGGCCGAGCGAGTGGGTGCCGACACGCTCCTTGCTCAAATCGTCCGCATGGTGAGCGAGGCGCAGAGAAGCCGCGCGCCTATACAGCGCTTGGCAGACGTGGTGGCGGCTTGGTTCGTACCAGCCGTCATGGTGATCGCGGTGGTCACATTTCTCGTCTGGCTGGGGCTCGGGCCCGAGCCAGCTTTGACATACGCGCTGATCAACGCCGTGGCGGTCCTCATCATCACCTGTCCCTGTGCGCTCGGGCTTGCCACGCCCATGTCCATCATGGTGGGAACGGGACGTGGGGCGACGGCCGGCGTTTTGATCAAGAACGCCGAAGCGCTCGAGATTCTCGAGAAGGTCGATACCCTCGTCGTGGACAAGACGGGTACGCTGACGGAGGGGAAACCTCGGCTCACTTCCGTCGTGGTTATAGAAGACTACGACGAGAAGGAGCTCCTTCGCCTCGCTGGGAGCGTCGAGAGGAGCAGTGAGCATCCTCTTGCGGAAGCGATCGTCGATGGAGCGGAACAGCGGGGCCTCACTTTGATTTCCGCAGAGGCTTTTCAATCGTTCACGGGGATGGGTGTGGCCGGAACCATCGAAGGTCGACGCGTGGCGCTTGGAAACGACAAGCTATTGGCTGAGATCGGAGCCGCCGGCGGGAAGCTAGAGGATCATGCGGAAACACTTCGGCGGGAAGGCGAGACCGTGATGTACGTCGTCGTGGACGGGCGAGCCGTCGGTCTCATCGGCGTCGCCGATCCGATCAAGGAATCTACGCCGGAAGCCATCCGCCTCTTGCGAGAGGACGGTATCCGGATCGTGATGCTCACCGGAGATAATCGAACGACGGCGGCCGCCGTAGGGCGCAAGCTCGGTCTGGATGAAGTGATCGCCGAGGTGCTTCTAGATCAGAAACGGAATGTCGTCAAGCGCCTTCGTGACGAGGGGCGGGTCATGGCGATGGCGGGGGATGGTGTCAACGACGCGCCCGCCCTGGCCCAGGCCGATGTGGGGATCGCGATGGGTACCGGAGCAGACGTGGCGATCGAGAGCGCAGCCGTCACTCTCCTCCGGGGTGACCTGCGCGGCATCGTCCGGGCCCGTCAGCTCAGCCGGGCCACCATGCGGAACATCCGTCAGAATCTCTTCTTCGCCTTCGCGTACAATTCGCTCGGAGTACCGATCGCGGCAGGGGTGCTTTACCCCTTTTTCGGTCTGCTCCTTAGCCCCATGATCGCAGCTGCCGCTACGAGTTTCAGCTCCGTTTCCGTTATTGGAAACGCGCTCCGGCTTCGCCACGTCCCTCTCATGGGTGGCGCCCGCGGTTAGGAAGTGGTTTTCCGCTCCCTTCAGATAATCGGTTAGCAGACGAATTTCGGGGTTGACTTGCAACACGAACACGCATTGGGCTGGGCGACTCGGCGCAAAAGCCTACGTTCGTCGAGACGCTTCCCCGCCGGGGTTGTCGCTTCATAGGTTCCGTCGCCGGCCCACCCGCGGCTGGGGCGAGGTCATGGCTGCTGCTCTCATCGACCGCATCCTGCACCACTCCACCTCGTCAACATCCGCGGTAACAGCTACCGCATGCGAGAGCACACGAACTTCGGCAGCTCTTCATCCGGCGGGCTCCGGCGAAAACCCACGGAGGCGCGGCGTCTTAGAGTTCGTCATCCGTGGCTCGAGTGTGCAATTTTCACCCACGAATGAACTATACGCGCCGAAACTACATGCCCGCCCGCTTCGGCGCCTGTCGTCGGGACAGGTACAAGCGAGTCAGCCCACCCTTGCCCTCTCGCCGGTCCCGGACTTAGACTGTCGTGATGAGCTGGCGGCAGTACCTCTACGCCGAGACCCAGCGTCCCCCACTCAGTTTCTGGGACAATCTCACCCAAAGCTTTTTTCCACCGAAAGAAGACCCGGAACTGGAGGCCGAGTTCGCCGGTCTTGCGGAGTCGGCGTTTCGGGCGGCCGGGCTCGTGCTGATCGGAGCAGTGGCTTGGGTGCTTCTACTCGAACAAGTTACCAGAGTTCCCACGGCGGGAAGACCGTGGGGTCACGTTGCCATGGTCCTGACCGGCGTTCTGGCTTACGCGATGTCGTACTCAGAAACAGCGCGGCAACATGCCCGCCCGGTGGCCGTCGTGCTGGGCCTGATGTTGGCTTTGATATGGATCGTATCGGTCTTGTACTACCTTCCCGTTCACCCAGAAGAAGACCATCACCTCCCCGGGACGCTCATCCTGGTGATGCTCGCGATCGTTGCCATCTCTCCCCTCCGGCCAATGCATACTGTAGTCTTCGCCGGGGCTACGACCATGCTGCACCTTGCGCAGGCATGGCGCAGAGAGAGACCGAGCATCAGCTGCACCATCTTTTGCCGCTCCCGACGATTGAACTCAGCCGCAAGCCCCCAATCGATGAAGGCAATGCGATACGGGTCCTCGCCGCCTTCCTCGACGTGAAACACGTTGCCCGCGTGCGGGTCTCCGTGAAAGAGCGCGCTCTCGTGGGGCGAGAACAAGACATCGTACATCAGGGCGTCGCTCAGCCGGCGGGCGAGCATGGCCCGTTTTTCGGCCTCGCCGATATAGGCGTCGGTGATCTTGACGCCTCGAACGAGCTCCATGCACGTTACGTTCTCGGTCGAGAACGGGTAGAGCGCGGGCACGAGGACCTTCGGCTGGTCGGCGTAGTAGACGTGTGCCCGCGCGAGATTCTGCTGCTCATCCCCGACCCGTACCTCCCGCGACAGCGCTTGACGCATCTCGACGAGCGGCGTCGCGCCGAGATCGTAGAACTCCGCGTTCTCCTCGAGATAGAGAAGGACATGATCGATGATCGCCAGATCTTCGTTGAGCGCCGATACCGCGTAGGGTTTCAAAACCTTGCACGCCGCGCGCTCCTTCTCTCCCGTATCGGGATCCTTGAACGTTGCGGCAACGACGGCGCCGACGCTCGCCTCCGCCAGCAGCGTATCGTCGAGCTCGAGCTCGTACTTTTGCCGCACCTCCTCGCTCAGCTCGCTCTGGATCTGTGCGAAGACGGCTTCGTATTGCGCGGTCTCGAGCCCGTTCTCCACGGTCTGGAGCGCGGCGCGGAAGTCCGCGTCGATCCCCTGGTTTCTCGCGAGGATTTGCGCGAGTTTCTGGAGGCTCGGCGTATTAACCCTAATCGCAAATAAACGTTACCGTGTCTGAGGTCTTTGGCCCCGTGAATAGCACCTTTTCCAGGTTCTGCATACACCGTGCAGAATCACCTATAGTGGCGGCGAGCGGGTGCCCCAGCACGAGCTTCTCGCCTGCGCCCAGTGCGGCTGTTTCGCGTTTTCGTGCTTCGAAGATTTTGCGATTAGGGTTAACCCTAATCGCAAATAAACGTCACCGTGTCTGAGGTCTTTGGCCCGTGAATAGCACCTTTTCCAGGTTCTGCATACACCGTGCAGAATCACCTATAGTGGCGGCGAGCGGGTGCCCCAGCACGAGCTTCTCGCCTGCGCCCAGTGCGGCTGTTTCGCGTTTTCGTGCTTCGAAGATTTTGCGATTAGGGTTAACAATGAAAGCGAGCGCGCGAGCGCCCCGGCTCGCATCCCGCGGCAAGTTGGCTTGAGCGACGACCCGTTCGATGAGTCGCGCTTCGCTGAGCCGGTCGAGGAACAACAAAAGCGCGTCGTGAACGAGCGGCGTCCAGTGCGCATAATCGGTCGGCACCACGTCGAGAACGTTCGAGCCGTGCAGCAAGAGTCGCAACAGATCGGGACGGAAATCAGTCCAATCCGCTGCTTCCAGCAGCTCCCGCGCCTCGTCGGCCGAGAGCACGTGCTGGTCCCCGGCCTTCGCGCGCTCGAATAGCTCCATCGCCCGGGCGCGGCGGATTTCGGGGACCCGCACCGCGAGCTGGAGCATGAGCGTCTGAGCCGCTTTTTCAGGGTCGTAATCCTCGTAATGGGACGCCGGGGTCGGAAGCTCGATCTGAGCGAAAGCCGTCGAGCCCGAGGCGACGGCGAGCCCCAAAAAAGCTAATGGTCTCAGCACCGGTTGGAGCATCCTAGGGGGGGCGGCGGTCTTGTCAAAGGAGTAAGGAGAGAAAGTCGTCGAGAAGGCGATCCCAGCCGAGCTCGAGGAGAAAGCCGCGGCGTTTCGCGCAGAGATGCTCGATGCGGTGTCGATGTTCTCGGACGAGCTCATGGAAGCGATCCTCGAAGAGCAAGTCACCGAAGAGCAGATCTATCGGGCCGTGCGTGAAGGAACCCTCGCACTCCAAATGACCCCGGTGCTCGTCGGCTCGGCCTACAAGAACAAAGGCGTCCAGCCTCTCCGGATTCTGGAAAGCTCGACCAAAGGTGGTCTGGGCGCCGGGAAGCTCGGCGTCGTCATGGCACGCGCCGGTGTCGGCAAGACTGCGTTCCTCGTCCAAATTGGACTCGACGACGCGATGCGCGAGCGGCCCGTCCTCCACATAGCACTCGGACAAGAGCTCGAGCACGTACAGTCGTGGTACGACGCTCTGTTCGACGAATAACCTCACTGGTGACTTCTCACCACCGAGCGACTAGAATGCTTTCTGTCATATCAGCTCGCCGACCAGGGGCGTGGAAATAGTCACGAAATGCATGGAGGAGTCACGGATCATGGATACGAATAAAACGCTTTCCCGTCGCGGTTTCGTAGGCAGCTTGGCCGCGGCTATCGGCTATCTCGGGCTCGGTCCGAAAAGCGCGCTCTGGGCGCAGACCAGGCGGCGGCGCCCGCGCCTCACCGAGGACGAGTACGACGCTTTCGCCAAGCTCTCGAGCAACGAGAATCCCTATGGACCGTCGGATGCAGTGCTGGAGGCGATGAACCACGCCTTCAAATACGCCAACCGATACGGCTATCCCGACGGCAACATCCTCCAGGCGATCGCAGAGCATCACGGTGTCGAGCCGGAGAACGTTCTGCTCGGCGCGGGCTCGGGCGAGATTCTGAATATCGTCGGCAGCACGTTCCTGCGGGTTCGCAAGAAGGTCGTCGGCGTCGAGCCTTCCTATGGCTCGGTGTACCGGCAGGCGAGCGGCATCAAGGCAGATGCGATCAAGCTGCCTCTTCTCCCTGACTACCGCCAGGACATCCCCGCGATCATCGATGGCACGAAGAAGAACTACCGGGACGTCGGCTTCGTCTATATGTGCAACCCGAACAACCCGACGGGGGTCATCGTCACGAAGCAAGAGATCGACTCGCTTCTCGACCGAATCCCTGAGGACATGCCCGTCCTGGTGGACGAGGCCTACCATCACTTCGTCGAAGACCCTAACTACGCGACCGCGGTTCCTCACGTACTCGAAGGACGCCAGGTCATCGTGGCGCGAACGTTCTCGAAGATCTCGGGCATGGCTGCCATCCGGCTCGGATACGCCATCGCGCCCAAAACCCTCATCGCTCAGATGCGCCCGAACGGCACGGGGAGCATCAGCGCTATCGCGAAGTGGGGTGGCGCCACCGCCATCAAAGACACGGCGGAGCAAGAGCGGGTTCGGGCCGTAACACTTGAGCTGCGCAAGAAGACGACCGCCGAGCTCGAAAAGCTCGGCTTCGCTTGCATCCCGTCGCAGACCAACTTCTTCATGGTGCATCTCGGCCGACAGGTACGGCCAGTCATCGAGGAGTTCCGGAAGCGCACCGTTCTCGTGGGACGTCCCTTCCCGCCGATGCTCGAGCACTTAAGGGTCTCGGTCGGTACCGCGGAGGAGATGGAGCGGTTCATGGTTGCGTTCAAAGAGATCTTCCCGAACGGCAAGCCCGCTCCCACCGGGGCGTAGCAAGAGCGCGACACAGGATGTAGGAAAACTCCTACGCATTCTGGTGCGAACGTGGGCGCAAAGCCCTGCCCGCGTTCGCACCGATGTATCAAGTCTTTTCCCGAGTTACAGTTAGCGCCCCTCGCGCGGCCGTGCCGATGGCATCGTCATTGCGTAATTAGTGACGTTCGATTGGAGATCGGAAATGGCCGAAAAAGTCTTGATCGTCGATGACGAGGTGGATGGTCTGGAGCTCACCCGGGCGCTGCTGCTGGAATGGGACTACAGGGTGATCACCGCGTCGAGCGGTCCGGAGGCCATCGAGAAAGCGAAGCGCCAGCTTCCCGATCTGATCCTCCTGGATGTGCATCTCGGAGACATGAATGGACCGGACGTCTGCGAAAAGCTCCGTGAATATTTCGCCACGCGCTTCATCCCCATCATTATGTTGACGGTGGATGACCAGGTGCGCCGGAAGGTCGAGGGCCTCGCTAAGGGCGCCGATGACTACTTGTTGAAGACCATCGATCCCGAGGAGCTCAAGGCCCGGGTCGAGACGCTCATCAGGCGGACGTCGGAGCAAGCGAATGTGAATCCTCTCACGAAGCTCCCGGGCAATCTCGTGATCGAACAGCTCGTGCGCGAACGGCTGGAGAAAGGCGTCACCTTCTCCGTGTGTTACTGCGATCTGGACAACTTCAAGGCCTATAACGATCGCTACGGCTACGCGGCCGGTGATCGCGTGCTGCTGCACACGTCTCAGCTGATCGTGCAAACCGTGAACAAAATGGGCGGAGCTCAGGATTTCGTAGGACATATCGGAGGCGACGATTTCGTCTTCGTGACCACTCCGGACAAAGAAGCCGAGCTCAGCAATGCCATCATGTCGAGCTTCGACGCGAGCATTGCCCAGTTCTACGACGAGGAAGACCGCCAGAACCGAGGCATTACGCTCGAAGGCCACGCCGGCAAGACCGAACGCTTCCCGCTCATGACGATCACCATCGCCGCGGTCAACAACGACCAGAAGAAGTTCGAGAGCCACCGCATCCTCGCCGAGCGAGCAGCCGAGATCAAGCTCTACTTGAAGCGCTTCGAAGGGAGCAATTTCCTGTCCGATCGCAGGGACCCGGAAAAGAGGCGCCGCAGCAAAGCTCCGATGGTCAGCTGACCCGACACTACCCTCCGGATGGCGCTAGGCATCACTCTTTTCCAGTTTCTTGTCTGAAAGAGCCGCTCTCCGAGCGGGGTACCCGCTAGCTTTTATCCCCACCTCTCCTTTCGCTTTTCTTCGCGCGCGACGTCTCCTGTTGATACAACAACCGCATGCCGACTGAGTTATGATCACGGCTCTGTGAGCCCAATCGCTGCAACTCTGGCCACGCTGGTCATTTTCCTTGCTCCGGGTCTACTCCTCGTGTCGGCTCTCGGCGGCAAGCGAGGCGTTTCTCTGACCTTCGGAGAGCAGCTC
This sequence comes from Candidatus Marinacidobacterales bacterium, assembly GCA_965197495.1. Taxonomy (GTDB): domain Bacteria; phylum Acidobacteriota; class Vicinamibacteria; order Marinacidobacterales; family SMYC01; genus SMYC01. The sequence goes on along the minus strand of OZ240210.1, from coordinate 3,964,176 downwards.
TACTTGTCGGTGGCGGGAAGCCTCGTCATCTCCGGCTGGGTGGGGCTGGCGCTCGCCGGGCTCGGCCGTTTCACGCCCGAGAATGTTGCCGCGCTCGTCGCCGGGCTCATGGCGCTCTTGGCGTTCGTCGCAAGAAAGCGGCTGTCCCTTCGTCCGGGGACGTTTGACGGACGGGAGCTTGCCGTCGCCGGCGGATTGCTCGCCTTTGCCGTCGTGATCTATTTCCCGCCCTTCGAGCACATCCTCGGCGGGCGCGATCCGGGCATCTACGTCAATACTGGATTCCACTTGGCGCGCGACGGGAATCTCACGTTCACGGATCCGTTGATCGCAAGCGTTCCGCAAGAGGACTGGGCCTTGTTTTTTCGGGTCGACAAAGAGATTCCGGACTGGAGCCATTTTCGCTTTCAGGGCTATGCGCTCGAGTCGCCGGCCACGGCGCGCGTGACGCCGCACGGCCTTCACCTCTACTCGACTTGGGTCGGCACGGCCGCCGCGCTCTTCCAAATGAAGTCAGGCCTCTACGCAACGCCTTTTTTCTCCATGATGGGCGCGCTCGGCTTTTTCTTCGCGATGAAGCGCTTGTTCGGGTTCGAGGTCGCCGCTTGGGCAGGTGCTTTTCTCACGGTCTTTCAGATCCAGATCTGGTTCGCCCGTTTTCCAAACTCAGAGGTCGTCGTGCAGTTCCTCTATGCCACGGCACTTCTGCTGTTCTATTTCATGGAGGAGAAGCGCTCAGCGCTCGCGGGCGCGATAGCGGGCGTGGCTCTCGGCTCGACCCTCCTCGCGCGCATGGAGAACGCTCTCTTTCTCGTGCCCCTCGCACTCTTTTTCGGGTGGAAGCGGCTGCGCCGCGAGCTCGGAGCTCCGGAGCTCGCCTTTCTCGGCGGCTTCGGCCTCGTGGCCCTTCATGCGGCCCTTCACGATCGATTCATCGCGTGGCCCTACGTGTCGAGCGTTCTCGGCCGCCACTATTGGCGCTTTCTCGGAGAGAACCTCTTTCTCGTCGCTCTCGTCGCGATCGGCGCCGCGGTCGCCGTCGACCGCCTCGCCACAGCGCTTCCGGGTTCGATTTACGATCGCGTGCGATCGGAAAAGCTCCGTATCGTCGTGGCGATAGCGCTCGCCGGGCTAGCGCTTTTCACCTATTTCGTGCGCCCGTTCTGGCACGGTCCCCGCACGGCGCCCCATGACGCCGAAGCGTTTCTGCGCATGAGCTGGTATCTCTATCCGATCGGGGTCGGCTTCGCGGTGGCGGGGGCCATGTGGCTCATCGTCCGGGCCCGAAAGAGCCAGGTCTTCTTCCTCCTCGTCGGGCTCACGTTCTCGCTCTTCTTCTTCTACAAAGTCCGCGTGTGGCACGACCACTATTTCGCGATGCGTCGGTTCGTCCCCGTCATCCTGCCGAGCTTCATCGCTTGCGTGAGCCTCTTTCTCGCGAGCCTCCACGTGCCGGCACGTCGCTTTATGAGCGCGGGCTCGCGCGTCATTGCTGCGCTCCTCCTCCTGCTCTACGTCTCCGAAGGCCGGCGCCTCTGGGCGATGTCTGGACACGAGGAGTTTCGCGGCAGCCTCGACTTTGTGGAAGACCTCGCGCGCCACATCGGGGATAACGACGTCGTGATCTTCCCGCGTCGAGAAGGCCTCCACCTGCTCGAGCTCCCCCTCGCCGAGCTCGAAGGCAAAAAGGTCCTCGAGTTCTACTCCTTGAAACCTCCCCGCGATCGGCTGGAAGATTTGCTCGTGCAATGGCGCGGCGTCTACGGTGACGTCTACTTCGTTACCAACTACAAAATCTCGCTTTCCGGGCTCTTCACCCGACACGTCAAGGATTTCTGGTTCGCGACCGAGAAGTTCCAATATGCCTATACGAGCCCGCCGGCGGGGGCGGAGCCGTTCCATCTCCGCTTCACCTTGTCGAAAGCAGTAGACCTCGACGATTTGGCCGAGCGCGTCCCCGAGCTTCCCTTCCTGGACGTGGGTGGGAGTGATGACCTACAAGTATCGTGGTTTCACGAGAAGGAGCTCGATGAAGAAGGGACGAGCTACCGATGGAGTCAAAGGATATCGTCCATCTTTCTCCCCGCCATCGGCGGCGGCTCGAAACAGATCGCGATACGCCTAGCCGGGCCCAAAGAAGAAGAAGCGCCGAATCACTCCGTCGAAGTCCGCCTCGGCGAAGAGCTTCTGGGAACGATCACGGCGAGCCGACGCTTCGAGACGCACCTCTTTCCCGTTCCGGAGGCCCTCGCCATGCGCAAGGACGTCACCTATTCGATCCTCTCGCTTCGGACCGAAACGTGGCGGCCTTCGAACTGGATCGCGGGCTCGACGGATATACGCGATCTCGGTATTCGCGTCGACTCGATTGAAGTACGCTAAGCAACCAAAGGAGGACGCTATGCGGTTGTTAGTGCTACTGCTCACTTTTGCCGGCGCGGCGGAAGCGGGGCGTATCAACAAAGCCATCGAGCTTCTCGCCCAGGGACAGCCCGTCTATTACACGACGAGCCGCGGCGGCTACGAAGAAGGCAAAGTGCTCGCGCACACTTGGGCGGATTACATCAACTACGAACTCGAGCACGGCGCCTTCGACGTCACCAAGCTTCGAGAGTTCATGCAAGGTCTCGTCGATGGCGGGCCGACTCCGAGCGGGCATCGCACGCCCGCCGTCATCGCTACCATCCCCGCGCTCGGTCTCGATGAAGCGACGATGCGCGCCAACGGATGGGTCGTGCAACAAGTGCTCGCGGCCGGTGTGCACGGCGTCATCCTGTGCCACGCCCGTACGGCTGGCGCCGTGGGGGCGTTCGTGCAAGCGGCGCGCTACCCGTTTCACGAGCAGGAGGTCGGTGACGGCTTGGAAGAAGGCCTACGCGGTAGCGGGAGTCAGGATTTCGCGGCGCAGATCTGGGGGATTTCGTCGAGCGACTATCTGCGGATCGCCGATACGTGGCCGCTGAACCCGGAAGGCGAGATCTTGCTCGGCTTGAAGATCGAGGATCGCCACGCACTCGAGAACACCGAAGCCACGACCAAAGTGCCGGGCGTCGGATTCGCGGAGTGGGGTCCGGGCGATATGAGCTTCTCGTACGGTTTTCTCTCGAGGCCGCGGCCCGACCCCCAAGTGCTCGTCGACGCGCGCGCGCGGGTGCTGGCGGCGACCAAAGCTGCGAGGATTTTCGGTTCTCCTGTCGTTTCTGGGGATCTGATTTGGGCGCGAGGGTATGGCCTATGGACGCTGCCGCGATTGTGGAAAACACCGGAAACTCCTGGAGAGAGAGGCGTTAGGGATGGGTTGTGAGCAGGTACAAACGTAGCAGCGGCGTTTTCCACAATCGCTTGGAAAACGCTTCGCGTTTCCCACAAGCGCCCACAGGCCCCTCCTGATATATACAAGAAGGATTCATTCATTTGGAATAAGGAAGGGGAGGCATCGATCAGTGGAGGCTATGGAAAACGCCCTTCCAGGCTTCGAAGAGAGCTCAGTCGTGAGCAAGGCCTTGAACGATCCGGACCGTGGGGGCGTTTCCCACAGCCTCGTTTCGCGCTGCGGGGCAGTGGCATTTGGTGAGGCCTGTGGGTTGAGAGGGTAAGCCATGTTTAGATGCGCATCGGCGAGAACGCTAGAATCCTTTTTCGGCAAGAAAAAGGAGCGTTCTCGCGATGCGCGTTACCACGTTAGTCAACAAGCTCATCGGATTGCAAGGCCTGTGGGTCCGAAATTTCCACTTCCAGGCGGACAAAGCCAGAGTGGTGGTGGATGTCGTACCACGGAGGAGGAAGCCTCTGTGCGGGGTTTGCGGTCGAAAGGTCCGCAAGAACAAAGATCGCTACAATCGTTACTGGCGGCACTTGGACCTGTTCGGTGTCCGGAGCTATCTTCGCTACTCGATCCGGCGAGTGGTTTGTCGGCGTTGTGGCGTGGTCAAAGAAAAGGTGCCTTGGGCCGACAAGGGGAGCCGCTTTACCAAGAGCTTCGAACAAGAGGTAGCGTGGCTGGCACAGAGGACAGACGTCAGCGCCGTCGCGGAATATTTCCGTGTGACGTGGCGTTCGGTGCGACGGATCATCCAGCGGGTGGTTGCCGAGCAACGGGATGAGCGGCGCGAGCTCGATGGATTGCGGGTGATTGGGATGGACGAGATCAGCTACCGCAAACGCCATAAGTACTTAACAGTGGTAATAGACCATCTCAGCGGCCGGGTCGTCTGGGCGGGAAAGGAGCGCAAGGCCAAGACGCTGCTGCGGTTTTTCCGCAAGCTCGGACCACAAAGAGCCGCGGAGCTCGAAGCGGTCAGCATGGACATGTGGGAGCCGTACATAACTGTCGTCGGCAAAAAGGCTCCTCAGGCACGGGTGATCTTTGACCGCTTCCACATCGTCAAGCATCTGAACGAGGCCGTGGATAAGACCCGGCGCGAGCTGGTGCGCGAGCTCAAAGGGACTGCCCGACGCAACCTCAAGAACACCAAGTTTCCCCTTCTCAAGGCCAAACACAACCGCAGCGCGAAAGACAAACGGGTGCTCCGCGAGCAGGTGCGAGCTAATCGTCGCCTCTACCGCGCCATGCTTCTGCGCGACGACTTCATGGACCTCTACACCTACAAAACCGAGACATGGGCCAAGAAGTTTCTCCGAGGATGGCTGCGGCGCGCTATGAGCTCGAGGATAGAGCCCGTCAAACGCGCGGCGAAGATGACCCGCAGCCACTTCGATGGCGTCATCGCGTGGGTCACGTGGAGACTCAGCAACGGCCGACTCGAAGGAATGAACAACAAAATCCGGCTGCTGAGCCACCGCAGCTTTGGACTCCACTCTGCCGAAGCTCTCATCAGTCTCGTCTACCTAAACTGTGGCGGTCTCACCCTCGAGAGGATCCACTGAAATGGCAGGAGAGGCGGATTTTCTTTCTGAACTCCGTTACGACGGAGAACGTTGAAGCCCAGATCGACGACGGGATGATGATCGGCTCCGCCAATGAAGAGGCGGCTGCGAAAGGGCGTGTTTATTCGCGCCGCTAACCCTCGACGAGGGTGCTGACGTGCGCGGTGGCGGCTTTGGCCAGGCCATCGATGTTGTAGCCCCCTTCGAGTAGAGATACGAGGCGGCCGTCGCAATATTGGTCGGCGACGTCCATCGCCGTCCGCGTCATGCGGCGAAACGCGTCGTCGGTGACGTCGAAGCAGCCGAGTGGATCTTCTTTGCGACTGTCGAAGCCGGCCGAAACGATGACGAAGTCGGGCTCGAACTTGGCGGCGGCCGGGAGCAGCTTTTTGTCCCAGGCGCGCAGCATGTCCACGTCTTTGGAGCCGCATTCGAGATGGACGTTGATATTCAACCCGCTTCCCTCCCCTTTACCCTCGAGCGAGGGATCGCCCGTCCCCGGATAAGCGTGCCAGTCGTGGCTCGAATAGAAGAGCACGGTGGGATCGTCATAGAACGTGTTCTGGGTGCCGTTGCCGTGGTGATAGTCCCAATCGATGATCAGGATCTTCTCGTAGCCGAAGACGGACTGCGCATATTTCGCGGTGATCGCAGCGTTGCTGTAGAAGCAAAACCCTTCTTCCTCCCCGGTATTATTGGCATGGTGGCCCGGGGGTCGGATCGCGCAGAAGGCGTTCTGCACCTCTCCATGCGACACGGCGGAGACCGCAGCCAAAGCCCCGCCCACCGCGGCTTTTGCCACCCGACCCGTCGTGTCGATCTTTTGGATGGAGGCCACGTGCTCGGCGGTGTGATGGGCCTCGATATGTGGAAGAGGCTCGTCGAGCCTCGAGATCGGCGTGACCTCTTGGTCGAGGCCCTCGCGCTTCATTTCGAGAAGGATGCGCCGCAGCCGTTCCGGAGATTCCGGATGATCGGGATGAAGCACATGGTCCAAATAGATCTCGTCATAGACGAATCCCGTGGACGGTCTCGATTCTCGAGACAGGGCCAAAGGCGCGAGACTCAGCGCTGTCACGAATTCGCGTCGAGTGGTCATAAGAACCTCCCGGCCAAGTCTATCGAAGCCGGTGGGCTTTCGCAGCTCTTAGGGGGACTAGCCGACGCGCAAGATTGAAAGCGGCTTGTGGCGGAGGATGTCGAGGGTCACGATGACGCCGACGACGCTGACCGAGGTGGCGGCGACGAGCACGGCGACCGTGTTCGTCAGAAACGCGACCCGGAACGGGATCTCAAGCACTTGGCTGCTCAGGAGAAACGTCAGCACTTGCGCACCGAGGGCGCCGATGAAGCCCGCGAGAGCGCCGAGAGTCCCGTACTCGAAGAACATCATCGTCGCCACAGAGCCGCGGCTCGCGCCCAGCGTTCGGAAGATTGCGGTCTCGTAGCGGCGTTGGTATTTCGTCATCGCCACCGAGCCGAGCAGAATGAGCGCGCCGCTCAAAAGGGCCACGCTCCCGACGACGGAGATCGCGAGCGAAATCTTCTCCACGACTTGCGCGAGCGCATCGAGGATCTCGCGAAGGTCGACGACGGAGACGTTGTGGAATCCAGCGAGTACGCGGCGCTGGAACTCCGCGCGCTCGAGCGCGTCGTTGGGCGCCTTGATAAAGCCCGCATAAGTGTTCGGAACTTTCTCGAGCCCGCCCGGCCGGAAGACGAACATGAAGCCGCCATTGCGCGCGTCACTCCACTCCACATCGCGCACGCTCGTGATCGTGGCTTCCATCGGTCGTCCCATGATATCGAACGTAATCTTGTCGCCCACATCTATCTCGTAGCGCTTGCGCAAGCTCGACTCGATCGAGACTTCGAGGTCCGGAGAATGGCTCTCGTCCCAGAACCGCCCGGCGGCGATGCGCTCGTTGTCGTCCAGGTGGTTGCGGTAGGTGACCGTGTACTCGCGGCCGAGCCCACCCTGCTTGCGCACTTGCTCGTAGGATTCGAGCTGGGCTTTCGCGCCATCGACGCGCACGACACGCGCGCGCAGCACAGGGACGAGGTTCACGTGGCTCGCGCCTGAATCCCAAGCCCGCTCTTCGAGAGTCTCGACCTGATCGCGTTGTATGTCGATGAAGAACATGTCGGGCGCATCACCCCGCAGCTCGACGGCGAACTCCTCGAGAAGATTCTCTTGGATGCTGCGAATCGTGAGGACGAAGCAGGCGCCCACCCCGACGGCGAGCAAGATCACCTGCGTCTGATTGCCCGGGCGGGTGACGTTCAAGACGGCATGCCGCAACGGGAAGTACGCTTTCTTGGCGAGGGGCGCTACGGCTTTGACGAGACCGATGCCCGCGAAATGAAGACACAGGCTGACGACGGCAAACATGCCGCAGACATAAGCGCCGACGCGAAGCGAATCCGCTTGCCACGAGGCGAGCGCCACGAGTGTTATGAGCAGGAAAAATCCCGCGCCGACTTGAAGCCGGTCGAGCTTCTGGAGCCGCCCGCGAAGACCGCCGGTTCGCGGCTGGGGCTCTAGCTGCCCTTCAGGGCGCAAGAGCCAGAGTGGCCGAACGAGACGGACGTGCAGGAGCGGAATGAGCGAGAAGAGTGTCGAGACCAAGAGACCGATACCCACACCTTGCACAATGGCTGATCCAGTGAGGCTGAGCTCGACGTCCTTGAGATCCAGCCCGAGCCCGGGCGGGATGGCTTCGATCGCCCCCGCCGCCAAGACGACGCCGGCGACGCTTCCCAAGGCGCTCAGCGCAATGACTTGAAAGAAATAGATCGCGAGCACTTGGCGCGTGCTCGCGCCAAGACATTTAAGAACAGCGATGCTCTTGAGCTTCTGCGCGATGAATACCCGTACGACACTCCAAACGCCCACGCCGCCAAGGATGAGAATGACGAAGCCCGCGAGGCTCAAGTAGCTCTCGCCGCGATTCAGGCGGCGCGCGAGACGGTCCCCCGCTTCGCGATAGGACCGCACCCGGACGAACTCGTTCACAAGCGCGCCCTCCAGATCCCAGACGAGATCTTGGATCCCCTCTTCGTCCATGCGCACGAGAATTTGTCGCCAGACGCGACCGCCGAAGTCGACAAGCCCTGTCTTCGCAATGTCCGCGTAGTCGACGAAGACCCGCGGCCCCAACGTAAACATCCTGAGGCTACGTCCAGCTTCGCGCACGACGATGCCTCGGATCTCGAACTTGCGTTCGCCAATCCGGATGCTGTCGCCAACCTCTACATCGAGACGCGTGAGAAGCTCGGGCCGCACGAGAGCGCCGCCATTCTCGACGAGCGCGTGTTCGTAAGTCGCACCCACGAGCTCGATCTTCCCGTAATAAGGGAAGCCCTCCTCGATGGCGCGAAGCTCCACCAGCGTCGAGGCCTCGCTCTCCTCATCATCGCGCCGCGCCATCGTCGTCGACTCGATCGCGCGCGACGTCCCGAGGACACCGTGCTTCTCGAGCTTTTCCTCGATGATGGACGCCGCGTTATCGGTGTAAGCGCGGTTGCTATGTATAAGGATGTCCGCTGCGGTGAGACTCTTCGACTCTTCCATGAGCGCGGTGCTGACGCTCTGAATGACCGAGCGGAGTGCCACCATCGATGCAACACCCACGGCGATACAGAGAAAGAAGAAGACGAGCCGGCTCCACGAAGCGCGCATCTCGCGCCCCGCCATACGTAGAACGAATCTCACGCTCAGCTCCCGGCCGCGGCCGTCTGGACGTCCGCGGTGGCGGTGGTAGTCTCAGTGCGGTCGATGCGCCCGTCCTTGAGGAGGAGCGTTATGTCCGACATCCGCGCGAGCTCCATATTGTGGGTCGCGAGCACGATCGTCGTCCCGCGCCGCTCGTGGACGCCAAGGATGACGTCAATGATGTGCTTGCCGTTCGAGCTGTCGAGATTTCCCGTCGGCTCGTCCGCGAGCAGGATGGGCGGGTCGTTCGCCAAAGCGCGCGCGATGGCCACGCGCTGTTGCTCGCCGCCCGATAGCTGCGACGGGTAGTGATGGGTTCTTTCCGAAAGTCCGAATTCGTCGAGAAGCGCGCGCGATTTCTTTTCCGCATCCGCGATGCCGAAGATCTCCATCGGCACGAGCACGTTCTCGAGTGCCGTCAGCGACGGCAGCAGGTGGAAGAACTGAAACACGAAGCCGATGCGCTCGCCCCGGAGGCGCGCGAGCTCGTCTTCGCCCAGCTCGACGAGATTGACTCCGTCGATAAGAACGCTGCCTTCCGTTGGCGCGTCGAGCCCGGCAATCAAACCGAGGAGCGTCGACTTGCCGCTTCCCGACGGGCCCACGATGGAGAGGAACTGCCCCTCCGGCACTTTGAGATCGAGTGGGTGAAGAATCGTGAGATCCTCGGAGCCACTGGCGACGACTTTCTTGACTTGTTCGAGGCGGATCATTCGAGCATCGGCTTCAAGTATTTCCAGACGTTCTCGGCGACGATACGAGCGCCTGCGGCGTTGGGGTGTTTCCCGTCCGACTGGTTGAGCGTCGCGACGCCCGCGACATTCTCGAGCAGATTGGACATGAAGGTCACGTCGCGCTCCTCCGCGAGCTGAGCATAGACAGCGAGCAGATTTCGAATGTAGCGATCGTCTGGCGTTTCGTCCGAGCCGAACCCGGCGAGGAGCACCGGGATGCCCCGTGCCTCGACATCGTCGATGATCGTCCCGAGATTCTTCTTCATTTCGCTCGGCGGCAAACCGCGCAAGGCGTCATTGCCTCCGAGCGCAAGGACGAACGCCGCCACATCGCGATCTTCGAGAACCCAGTCGAGCCGGCGGATGCCTCCGGCGGAAGTGTCCCCCGATACACCGGCATTGATCACTTCATAAGGATAGCCCGCCGCATCGATGAGCGCCTGAAGGTCCGCGGGGTAAGCTTCGTCGCGACCGATGCCGAAGCCAGCAGTCACGCTGTCGCCGAAAGCAACGATCTTGCGCTGGTTGTGACGATTTGGGTCGGCCGGGTCGGCCGGGTCGGCCGGGTCGGCCGGGTCGACTGAAGCTTGCTCGGCTGGAGCTGGCTCGGCCACGGCAGACGCGGGCGTCTCGGGAGGCGCTTTTACGACCGGGCGCTCGTCACAGCCCACGAGGCAGAAAAGCGCGATCCAACCACCAGCAAGCCGCATGGACCTAGACTAACCATCCCTTCCGCCGGACGCCAACGGAATCGCTTGAAAAGAGCGCGCACTCTGTCTAGAATCCGCCCGCACAGAGATAAGAAAAGGGGTTCTCCTGTCGTTTCTGGGGATCTGATTTGGGCGCGAGGGTATGGCCTATGGACGCTGCCGCGATTGTGGAAAACACCGGAAACTCCTGGAGAGAGAGGCGTTAGGGATGGGTTGTGAGCAGGTACAAACGTAGCAGCGGCGTTTTCCACAATCGCTTGGAAAACGCTTCGCGTTTCCCACAAGCGCCCACAGGCCCCTCCTGATATATACAAGAAGGATTCATTCATTTGGAATAAGGAAGGGGAGGCATCGATCAGTGGAGGCTATGGAAAACGCCCTTCCAGGCTTCGAAGAGAGCTCAGTCGTGAGCAAGGCCTTGAACGATCCGGACCGTGGGGGCGTTTCCCACAGCCTCGTTTCGCGCTGCGGGGCAGTGGCATTTGGTGAGGCCTGTGGGTTGAGAGGGTAAGCCATGTTTAGATGCGCATCGGCGAGAACGCTAGAATCCTTTTTCGGCAAGAAAAAGGAGCGTTCTCGCGATGCGCGTTACCACGTTAGTCAACAAGCTCATCGGATTGCAAGGCCTGTGGGTCCGAAATTTCCACTTCCAGGCGGACAAAGCCAGAGTGGTGGTGGATGTCGTACCACGGAGGAGGAAGCCTCTGTGCGGGGTTTGCGGTCGAAAGGTCCGCAAGAACAAAGATCGCTACAATCGTTACTGGCGGCACTTGGACCTGTTCGGTGTCCGGAGCTATCTTCGCTACTCGATCCGGCGAGTGGTTTGTCGGCGTTGTGGCGTGGTCAAAGAAAAGGTGCCTTGGGCCGACAAGGGGAGCCGCTTTACCAAGAGCTTCGAACAAGAGGTAGCGTGGCTGGCACAGAGGACGGACGTCAGCGCCGTAGCGAACTATTTCCGAGTGACGTGGCGTTCGGTGCGACGGATCATCCAGCGAGTGGTTGCCGAGCAACGGGATGAGCGGCGCGAGCTCGATGGATTGCGGGTGATTGGGATGGACGAGATCAGCTACCGCAAACGCCACAAGTACTTGACAGCGGTGATAGACCATCTCAGCGGCCGGGTCGTCTGGGCGGGAAAGGAGCGCAAGGCCAAGACGCTGCTGCGGTTTTTCCGCAAGCTCGGACCACAAAGAGCCGCGGAGCTCGAAGCGGTCAGCATGGACATGTGGGAGCCGTACATAACTGTCGTCGGCAAAAAGGCTCCTCAGGCACGGGTGATCTTTGACCGCTTCCACATCGTCAAGCATCTGAACGAGGCCGTGGATAAGACCCGGCGCGAGCTGGTGCGCGAGCTCAAAGGGACTGCCCGACGCAACCTCAAGAACACCAAGTTTCCCCTTCTCAAGGCCAAACACAACCGCAGCGCGAAAGACAAACGGGTGCTCCGCGAGCAGGTGCGAGCTAATCGTCGCCTCTACCGCGCCATGCTTCTGCGCGACGACTTCATGGACCTCTACACCTACAAAACCGAGACATGGGCCAAGAAGTTTCTCCGAGGATGGCTGCGGCGCGCTATGAGCTCGAGGATAGAGCCCGTCAAACGCGCGGCGAAGATGATCCGCAGCCACTTCGATGGCGTCATCGCGTGGGTCACGTGGAGACTCAGCAACGGCCGACTCGAAGGAATGAACAACAAAATCCGGCTGCTGAGCCACCGCAGCTTTGGACTCCACTCTGCCGAAGCTCTCATCAGTCTCGTCTACCTAAACTGTGGCGGTCTCACCCTCGAGAGGATCCACTGAAATGGCAGGAGAGGCAGAAAAGGAAGAAAAATGGCAAAACTCACCAATCCTGAATCCTTGGCCACGGACGTCCAACAAGCCTTCGAGGCGCTGCGCTCCGAGCACAAGCTTCGCTCCGTGACGGACGAAGAGAGCGGCACCGGCGTCGACCGGCTGGCCAAGGGCGTGTACGGCTTCACCTATTCCCCTGCGGTCGAGAACTTTCCGCTCTTCAAGGAACGCGATCTGCGCAGCTACGAAGGCCACAAGCTCGCGGACGGAAGCGTCCTCCTTCTCGGTTTTCTCACGGCGGCCGAAAAACAGACCGCCCACGAAGCGTCCGGCACCGGCACGATCCACCTTTTCGCCGAGCCCAAGGACAACGCCACCGAGCTCGTTCGCATTCCCATGAAGCGCGTGAAGCGCTCCGTGGAACATTCCCAGCGCGGCGACAAAGGGCTCGAAATCGAGCTCGGCTAGAGCATTAAAGCATTGTCGCGAGCATGCACTGCGCGACGTCCTGATTGATGTCCGCCGGGACAGGCTGCGGCCCGTTCACCAAACCAACGCGGTTCGAGGCGAGCCGGTCGAGCGATCGCGCTTGAAGCGCAAGTCCGGTCCATGAAGTCGTCGCGCAGAAGCATGGCGCGATAGAGGCGACGATTAGCTCGCACCTGCTCGCGGAGCACCCGTTTGTCTTTCGCGCTGCGGTTGTGTTTGGCCTTGAGAAGGGGAAACTTGGTGTTCTTGAGGTTGCGCCGGGCAGTCCCTTTGAGCTCGCGCACCAGCTCGCGCCGGGTCTTATCCACGGCCTCGTTCAGATGCTTGACGATGTGGAAGCGGTCAAAGATCACCCGTGCCTGAGGTCTTTGGCCCCGTGAATAGCACCTTTTCCAGGTTCTGCATACACCGTGCAGAATCACCTATAGTGGCGGCGAGCGGGTGCCCCAGCACGAGCTTCTCGCCTGCGCCCAGTGCGGCTGTTTCGCGTTTTCGTGCTTCGAAGATTTTGCGATTAGGGTTAAGTACTTGTGGCGTTTGCGGTAGCTGATCTCGTCCATCCCAATCACCCGCAATCCATCGAGCTCGCGCCGCTCATCCCGCTGCTCGGCAACCACTCGCTGGATGATCCGTCGCACCGAACGCCACGTCGCTCGGAAATAGTTCGCTACGGCGCTGACGTCCGTCCTCTGTGCCAGCCACGCTACCTCTTGTTCGAAGCTTTTGGTAAAGCGGCTTCCCTTGTCGGCCCAAGGCACCTTTTCTCTGACCACTCCACACCGCCGACATACCACTCGTCGGATCGAGTAGCGAAGATAGGTCCGGACTCCGAACAGGTCCAAGTGCCGCCAGTAGCGATTGTAGCGATCTTTGTTCTTGCGGACCTTTCGTCCGCAAATCCCGCACAGAGGCTTCCTCCTCCGTGGTACTACATCCACCACCACTCTGGCTTTGTCCGCCTGGAAGTGGAAACCTCGGACCCACAGGCCTTGCAATCCGATGAGCTTGTTGACTAACGTAGTAACGCGCATCGCGGGAACGCTCTTTTCTCTTTCGGAAAAAAAGATTCTAGCGTTCTCGCCGATGCGCATCTACACATGGCTTACCCTCTCAACCCACGGACCTCACCAAATGCCACTGCCCCTCAGCGGGAGACGAGGCTGTGGGAAACGCCCCCACGGTTCTGGTCGTTCAGACCTTGCTCACGACTGAGTTCTCTTCGAAGCCTGGAAGGGCGTTTTCCATAGCCTCCACTAATCGAGCCCCCCCTTCCTTATTCCATATGAATTAATCTTTCTTGTATATATATCAGGAGGGGCCTGTGGGCGCTCGTGGGAAACGCGAAGCGTTTTCCAAGCGATTGTGGAAAACGCCGCTCCACGTTTGTACGTGCTCACAACCTTTCCCTAAACGCCTCTCTCGCCCGGAGTTTCCGGCGTTTTCCACAATCGCGGCAGCGTCCATAGGCCATGCCCTCCAACACAAATCAGATCCCCCGAAACGACAGGAGAACCTTTTTGCCTCTCCTGCCATTTCAGTGGATCCTCTCGAGGGTGAGACCGCCACAGTTTAGGTAGACGAGACTGATGAGAGCTTCGGCAGAGTGGAGTCCAAAGCTGCGGTGGCTCAGCAGCCGGATTTTGTTGTTCATTCCTTCGAGTCGGCCGTTGCTGAGTCTCCACGTGACCCACGCGATGACGCCATCGAAGTGGCTGCGGATCATCTTCGCCGCGCGTTTGACGGGCTCTATCCTCGAGCTCATAGCGCGCCGCAGCCATCCTCGGAGAAACTTCTTGGCCCATGTCTCGGTTTTGTAGGTGTAGAGGTCCATGAAGTCGTCGCGCAGAAGCATGGCGCGGTAGAGGCGACGATTAGCTCGCACCTGCTCGCGGAGCACCCGTTTGTCTTTCGCGCTGCGGTTGTGTTTGGCCTTGAGAACGGTACGTGTCAACAACTTTGAGACACTCGCGAGCTGCATTTAGTGAGCCTCGATTAGCGTCGGGAGGCTCGTGGCGCCGGTGCGGTCCACATCTGCATCGATCGAGATCTCGTTTCGTGGAGCAGAAAAAGGGGGTACCCCAGGTATGGACGCCGCCGCGAGAGTGGCTTGTGCGGCATTCAGGAGCGTCGTTTTCTCCGTCGGCGGGTTGATCCAAGCCTGAGGAGGCAAAACGGGAGGTTGTGGCGTTCCGCGAACGAAGCGTTCGGGATGAGTCCGATGAGCTTCGAGAAGGATCTGGCGCCGAGCGGTGGTGAGCTGTTCGGCGCGACCATAGTGAACGTCGGCCGGCGTCATGAAGCCGATTCCTGAGTGCCGGTGCTCGTAGTTGTAGTAGTCGAAGAAACCGCCGCAGAACAGCCGGCCGTCTTCGGCGGAACCAAAACGGCTCGGAAACTGAGGACAGTACTTCATCGTCTTGAACTGGGACTCGGAGTAGGGATTGTCGTTCGAGACGTAAGGTCTGGAGTGGGTCTTGGTAACTCCGAGGTCAGCCAGGAGCAGAGCCACGGGCTTGCTTCTCATCGAGCTGCCACGGTCCGCGTGAAGGGTGAGCTGGTCGGGTTCAATGTCCTGCTTGCGACAGCTCTCGGCGATGAGGCGTTGCGCGAGCGCCGCACTTTCTCGGTGAGCCAGCATCCAGCCAACCACGTAGCGGGAGAAGATGTCGAGGATGACTTAGAGGTAGTAGTAGGTCCACTTGACGGGGCCACGAAGCTTCGTAATATCCCACGACCAAACCTGGTTGGGCGCTTCGGCCAGCAGCTCCGGCTTCGTGTAGTTCGGATGGCGCCGTTGGTTCCGGCGCTCTCGGACCTCGCCGTGCTCCTCCAAAATCCGATACATCGTGCGAATCGAGCAGAGGTAGGTTCCCTCGTCCAGAAGCGTGGCCCACACCTGGGCGGGCGCCTTGTCGACGAACCGCTCACAGTGCGAGGCCCCGAGGACTTACTCGCGCTCAGTCTCGTCGAGGGCTCGGTGCGGCCGAGGACGCCGCTTCGGTTCGGGCGTCACCTGGCGCCTGCGATACAGCGTGGAACGAGCCACACCCAGAGCCTCGCAGGCTTCCGTCGTCTGCCCAATCTGCCCCGCCAGCTCCTCGGCCGCCACCATCAGTCGTTCTCGTAGCTGTCGAGTGGATTCAGGGGGACCCCCAGTAATTCGGAGGTTTTTTTTTGGGTCTCCAACATCGTCTCCACCCGAGCCAGGCGACGTTGGAGCCGGGCGTTCTCGCGCTCGAGCTCCTTGACCCGTGGATCCTCGGCCTTTGCCTTCCGGCCTCGCTTTCTCGAGGCCAACCCCGCTTTGGCGACCTCGTCACGTTGGCGGCGCCAACTCGATAAATGCGACGAGTACAGGCCCTCTCGACGCAGAAGAGCAGCAACGTCACCGTCACCCTTGCAGGCATCGGCCTCACGCACTATCCGCAGCTTGTACTCCGCGGTAAAGCGTCGACGCTTCGCTTGCTCGCTCACTTCGGGATCCGGGACCCCCGCCGCATCGCGGCCGGCGGGATCTCCAGTCGCCCTACGGGCTCCCTCCGATCCCGCCGAGGTCTCTCTCTCAATCAACATACTCATGCATTGATCCTCCTCCGCCCTCTACACTAATTTCAAGGGGCGAAGTGTCTCAGCGATGTTGGCACAGAGGGCCCGGAGTTTCCGGCGTTTTCCACAATCGCGGCAGCGTCCATAGGCCATGCCCTCCAACACAAATCAGATCCCCCGAAACGACAGGAGAA
Source organism: Candidatus Marinacidobacterales bacterium (assembly GCA_965197495.1). GTDB lineage: Bacteria > Acidobacteriota > Vicinamibacteria > Marinacidobacterales > SMYC01 > SMYC01. Next base: position 3,948,108 of record OZ240210.1, on the reverse strand, counting down.
CCGAATTTCTTATCGACGCATCCTATGAAAGTTTTGGCTTTGACGCCGGGGCCGAGATTCGTCTCGCCCGGACAGCGCTACCGTATCGAGCAGTGGGAGCCCCTACTGCGCGGAGAGGGGATTGCGCTTACCCACGCGCCTTTCATGGAGAACGGTCTCGGATCGGTTCTCTATCAGGCGGGCCACATGTTCGAAAAAGCCGCCGGGGTCACATCGGCTTTTTGGCGGCAGCTGAGCACGATTTCGGAATCACGCCATTTCGATCTCGTCTACATCTTTCGTGAGGCCGCGCTCATCGGTCCTGCGATCATCGAGCGGCGCATCGCTTCGGGCGGCACCCCGATCGTCTTCGATTTTGACGACGCGGCGTTCCTTCGCTATCGAAGCCGGTCCAACAGCTATTTGAGCTATCTCAAATTTCCCGGCAAGACCGCGACGATTTGCCGCCGGGCCCGTCAAGTCATGGCGGGTAACCGCTACCTCGCTGATTACGCCACACGATTAAGCGACGCGGTCACCGTGATCCCAACGACAATCGATACGAAGCTCTATCGCCCGGAGCTCCACCGCCCGCGCGTCGGCGCTTCCGTCACGATCGGATGGACGGGAAGCCATAGCACGCTGCGCCATCTCGAGCGTCTCGTCCCCGCGCTTTCCGAGCTTGCCCGCACCCACCCGTTTCGTTTGGTCGTCGTCGGCGCGGAAGCCCCCGACGTGCCCGGCGCGGAAGTGGTGTCGCGCCACTGGACCGCGGAGACGGAAGTCGAGGACTTGAGCGATATCGATATCGGGCTCATGCCGCTTTCCGACGAGCCGTGGACGCGCGGCAAGTGCGGACTCAAGGTTCTTCAATATATGGGTCTCGGCATCCCCGCCGTCGTTTCTCCGGTCGGGGTGAACACCGAGATCGTCGCCCACGGCGAGAATGGTCTCGTCGCGAACAGGGACGCGGCCTGGGTCGACCACTTGAAAACCCTCATGAACGACTCGGGGCTGTGGCGGAGTCAAGTCCATTCTTAGTTGAAATGTTCCACGGCTCCCGGTTCGTTTAAGCAACGTTCTTCCTCGACGTATTCTTTTTCGCGGTCTCGATCTTCAGTTCACGCTTGAGCGCTTCACGCAGCTTTGGAAGGTGTCGGTAGCCCATCACCTTCCGGAGGCGCGGCTCGATGTCGGTGAGCGCGGTCGCGAGCCAGCGTTGGCGTTGGTTCGAAGTCTTCCAGTGATCGACCTTCGCGCAACGTTCCTCGATAAGCGCATTGACGGACTCGATGCAGTTCGTCGTCTTTAGTGAGTGACCGAGCACCCCGTACACGCCAAGACGATGCACGGTCAGGGTCTCCTCCAGCCCCTCTTCGAGGCTAGAGGCCGCAGACTGATTCCTCTCTTCCAGCTCGCGGTGGAGTTGCTCGAGGGCCTCAAGCGCCTCCTTGTGCGTCGGCCGGCCGTACGCGCGCTGCAGCCGCTTGCGCCACAACGACTGCTCGCTCTTGGACAAATAGCTCACGACATTCTCTCGTTTGTGCCACTGGCAACGGCCCACGACGACCCGCCTGCGAAAGGCCTTGGTCACGGCTCCTCGCAGCCCCTTGCTGCCGTCGATGACCACCAGCAGCCCTTCAGAGATATCGAGACCCCGCTCGACCAATGAACGCAGGAACGGCCTAAGAACACGCTCGTTCTCAGTGTCTGTCTCCACGAAGCCGAGGAAGCGTTTGTCCCCGGATAACGTGATGCCGAGAGCCACCACCATCGTCGCGTCGGCGAACGTCTTGCCGTCCAGGACCATCGCCACCACGTCCTCACCCGAGAGATCACGCTCCTGCATCTCACGCAGCTTCGCTGCGCTTGCTTCGACGAAGCCGCGCGACACCGACGAACTCGACAGACCGATCGCGCCCGGGACCAATTCCGCCGCCGACTCATAGTTCCGGCACGAGATCCCGTACAGCACTCTTCGTAGAAGCAACTCGTCCACCTCTCCGCGGTGACTCAGACTCTCGTACGAGCTCAACGGGATCTCTCCGTCGCGGCCGCGAACACGGGGAACGCGGACCGGAACTCGCTGACCCGCGAGTTTCACCGTGCCCGGATTCGTCCCGTGACGTCGTCCCTGCACCGTCTCCGATTTCCGAACGTATCGCTCTCCCGCAAGCTCACTGACCTCGGCGTCCAGCAACTCGTGAACATGCATCAGGCCGAGAGGCACCAGTGCGCGGATCATCTCGACCTTCGAGTCCACCTCGAGCTCCCCGTATCCCTCTTGCTCCATGACCTCTACTTCACCTAGACGACGCGTCTTCTTGCGTTCCTTGACCCTTCGTAGCAGACTTCCCATATCGGCTCCTTTCTTGAGCGGCTTGATTTCGCTTTTCACAACGTCATCAAACCACCCGAGAGGGAGCCGTTTCAAATTTCAACTAAGAGTGGCACACATTCCTGCGGCGTCGGCTCGGCGCCGAAGCGCGCAAGACCGTCGAGACACGCTACTCGGCGCGTATTGTCGCACCGAACGTGGCGGAGATTTTTCGCCAAGCCACAGCCTAGTGCGGACAGAGCGGTATATCATCGCCGCGATGGACGGGATGACGCTTGTCTACGTGCTGCTTGTGACCGTCGTCCTCCCCGTCATTCTGGCTCTCGACTGGATGGAAGAATCATGACGCGCTCGAGTTTTTTCGTATGGGTGTCCGTGACGCTCGCCGCTGCTCCGCTCTTCTCGTCTCAAGAATCCGACGACGAGCTCCGTGCCCGGGCTGCCCGGCTGCACCGCGACGCATCGTCGTGGATACCCATGCCGACTTGACGCCCTTCATCATGAAGGACACCAAGCCCGCCGAGATCACCGACTCGGGCATGGCGGGTGACGCTTATTTCCCGAACGACGACCTCATCCAAATCAACGCGGTCATCAAATACATCGACCCGATCGAGCGCGAGCACACGCCGATCTCGGTCTTCATGGATCACATCGATCACGCCATCGACGTCGCGGGAGCGGATCACGTCGGCATCGGGCTCGACTACGGCTATACGGCCCCGGTCGATCTCGAGGACATCTCCAAGCTCGGGAACGTGACCTACGAGCTTCTAAAGCGTGGCTATGACGAGGCGACGATTCGGAAGGTGCTCGGCGAGAACACACTGCGCGTCATGCGCGAAGTGGAAGCGGTCGCGGCGCGGTGACTACTGAGATTGAGATTGACGCGACAAGACGTCGAAGTTCGTTTCCGACTCCGCTTTGGCCCCCGTTACCTCATCCGTGACCCGCACGCGAATGACATAAGCACCGGGCTCGCATTTTCGCAGAAGTATCTGGCTCGTGATGCCCACTGGGTCCGCATCCGGCCGCAGATGCGCCGCAGGCACGCCCATGTAGAGCCGCCCGTATTGCATGACGAAAAAGTCCACGCGCTTCCTCGCGCTCCGATCAATGCGGAGCACGCTCCCTCTACCAGGTGGTTGCGCGAGCCATCGGAGGCACATTAGGATAGGTTTGTGGGCACCGGCGGGAGGATCAGCGGATTACCTTCATCAAAGCGCTCCTTCGTCTCGCGTCAGCCACCCCATGTCTCGTTCGAGTTCTTCCCTCCGAAAACCCCGGCGGGCTGGGACAAGCTCAAAGAGACAGCGTCGCACCTGGCCGAGTTCGAACCGGATTTCACCTCGGTGACGTTCGGGGCCGGCGGCAGCGGCAATTTTCGAACCTTGGAAGCGTGCCTCGCCGTCCGGAGCGTGCTGGCGGCAGACGTCGTGCCCCATCTCTCCTGTATCGGCCAGACGCGCGACTCGATTGATGCACATCTGGCGGAGTTCCACGACGCAGGTTTCACACGGATTCTCGCGCTCCGGGGCGACGTCCCCATCGACGCCGAAAGCACAGAAATTTCGTTCCCTCCCGGCGGCTTCCGCTACGCCAGCGAGCTCGTCTCTTTCATCAAGAGCCGTGGTAATTTCCACATTCTCGTCGGTTGTTACCCCGAAGGGCATCCCGAGGCGCCCAGCTTGCAGGCCGATATCGACAACTTCATCCGGAAAGTCGAAGCCGGGGCGGACGCCGCCGTCACACAATATTTCTTCAACAATGCCGGCTACTTCCATTTCGTCGACGAAGTGCGCCGGCGCGGCCTCGACATCCCAATCGTCGTCGGTTTGATGCCCATCTGGCCTTACGAGCAAGTCGTGCGCTTCTCTGGGAAGTGCGGCGCCGATGTGCCGCTTTGGATCCGAAAGCGCATGGAAGGCTATAAGGACGATCCCAAATCCCAGTTCGAGTTCGCCGTCGAAGTCGCCGTGACCCAGTCGGAGGAGCTTCTCAGAAACGGCGCCCCCGGTATCCACTTCTACACGCTGAATCGTCCCGAGGCGACGGTCCGCACCTGCGAGAGCTTGCGCGGCCAGAAGATCCAGCGCGGCCCCGCGTCCGATGATGTCGCCTATGGTGACGTCGAAGTCCCCGCAAGTCTCTCCTAAATCAGTTGTCAGTTCTCAGTTGTCAGTTCTTAGGCACAACGCCTTCGATCACTACGTGGTAGCGATCGGCCGGTAAGTTCAGGAGCACCGTTTTCTCTCCGTTCGGCCAGCGGATCCGGATCTCGTCGACGACCGTCGAAGCGCCTAATCCGAAATGCAGGCGCGGATCGCTCGACGAGAAGATATCATCTATGTATCCCAAAACGCCTGCTACTTGAGCTTGAAGCGCGCCACAAGAGGCTCATGGTCGCTGCCGACTGTGTTGTCGACGCGGGGGAAGTCCACGTTGACGTGAACGATGTCCAGTTTAGCACCCTTGAGCCTTCGAGTGGCGAACATGTGGTCAAGCACCTGGGAGTTGCCTTCGAAGTTGAATGTGTATTGGTCTTTTTTGTCTTTGACTTTGCGGAGAAGGGTCTTCATGATCGCCTTCCCGTCGAGCGTCCCAGGGAGGATCTCCGTCAGGTCGTGCGAGTTTGTGGAGCCGGTCAGCAGCGCGGTCACTCCCGATCCAGGCGATTGTTGCCCTTCTGGAACCCTTCCGGGCGGAACTGGATGTTCTACTTGGCAACGTGATCGGCGAGTCGACGGTCATGATCCCCCGCACGGATTCCTGTGGAACCGGAAACGGATGTACCTGCGAATCGTTGGTGGGCGACGTCACGACCGACGCGATGCGTGATAGATACGGCACCGATTTCGCCATTACCAATTCCGGCGGCCTGAGGGCAGACCTCACCTGTCCGGTGATCGACAACGCGACCGATTTCTGCCCGCCGTTCACAGACCCCAACTTCAGCATTACGGACGGTCAGGTGCTGACGGTGCTGCCATTTGGCAACACGGTCGTTACGCTGGACGTAAACGGTGCCGAGTTGAAGTCCATGCTAGAGAACGGGGTCTCCCGGATGCCCGGGATAAGCGGACGCTTCGCGCAGGTCTCCGGCCTTTGCTTCACGTACGATATTGATGCAGCAGCCGGGAGCCGCGTTCTGTTTGCGGTTCGTCAAGCGGCCGACGGAAGCTGCACCGGTGACGCGGTCGATCTGACGGCGGCTTCGACGTACGCCATTGCCGAGAACGACTTCATGGTCACTGGGGGTGACGGCTACCCGGACTTTGCCAGCCGTGCTGTTACCCGGGAGTTCATGGATCAGGTCGTAGCTGACTACATCGCAAATAACACCCCGATCTCGCCTGCAATCCAGGGGCGGATCGACTGTACGGGTTCTGTGTGTCCGGTCACATTGCCATAAAGGAATGCAGTTGACCAAACGCAATGGATGGTCTCCACAGAATCATCACAGAAGACGAGCGCCGCAAAATAATCGAAACCGAGGAAGCGCGATTCCAAGTGATCCAGGTGGATTCCTTCGGCGCCGAGGAATTTCTCAACCTTCAGCCCTGACCCAGGCTACTTCCTCGAAAATCAAGAATACAAACCCTGTACCTTCACTCGACGACGGTGTGGGTGCCGGGGGGGACGTCGGTCAAGCTCCCGGTCTCGCCGCTTGGCCATTGGATCTCGAGGCGGTCGATCTTCTCGTGCTCGCCGAGGCCCAAATAGACTCGAGAGTCGCTGTGAGATAAGTAGCCACGATCGCCGTGCACTTCGCGCACGAGGGTTCTCTCCCCAATCTTGGCTCGCAGGATGGTCCCAACGCCGTCACGATTCGATCGCCGGCCGACGAGCGTCAGAGCCACGGTGCGTGAGGCGCCCGCTAGCTCGTTACGAATGAGCACAGGCGCTTCGTCCATCACGTTCACGACGATGTCCTGAATTAGATCGCCGTCGAGATCCCCCAGCCCAGCCCCACGAGACGCTCGCGGCTCGGTGAGCACGGCGCCCAGCTCGGAGATCTTATCCTCGAAAGTTCCGTCTCCTCGATTCAGGAAGACCTGCATCGGCTGCCGGAAGCTCTCTCCGATGTCGGCGTCATCGACCTGGGGGTAGACATGGCCGTTCACCACAAAGATGTCCAAGTCACCGTCCGCGTCGAGGTCGGCCAGGCGAGTGCTCCAACCCAGATAGGGCAGGCTGGCTACGCCGAGCCCGGCGACGTCGGTGGCATCGACGAACCGCAATTCGCCCTGGTTCAGGTAGAGCGTGTTGTAGTCGGCGGAGAAGTTCGTGACGAAGATATCCAGAAGCCCGTCCTCGTTGACGTCGCCTACGTCGCTTCCCATCCCCGCCTGCTCCATGCCGTTTTGTGACAGTCCGGTACCGGCGAACAATGAAACCTCCTCGAAGCGACCATCGCCTTGGTTTTCGTACAGGAGATTCACCGTCGTGTCGGTGACGACATAAAGGTCCTGGTCTCCGTCCAGATCGAGATCGGAAAAGACGGCACCCAATTGATAGGTCTCCGAGCTCGTCACCCCGGCTCGGTCGGTCCAGTCTTCGAACGTACCGTCGCCCCGGTTGTGGTACAAGATGCCGGATACGAAATCGAACCCCTTGGGGCCGCACTGAACCTTGAGTCCCTTCCAGACGCAATGGCGCCGCGGGATGAGACGATCGAGACGCTCTCGATCGAAATCGAGGTAGTTACACACATACAGGTCGATGAAGCCGTCGCCGTCGACGTCACCGAATGCCGCGCCCGTGCTCCATCGCGGATCCTCGACGCCGGCGCCCACGCGGGTGAACGTTCCATCCCCGTTGTTGCGATAAAAGGCGTTGGGACCATAGTTCGTCACGTAGACGTCTGAATCGCCGTCGTTGTCCACGTCAGCGACCGCGACACCCTGGCCGAATCCCCGGTCAGCCATCCCGGCGAGCTCCGTGACGTCGGTGAACCGCCAATCGCCTTCGTTTCGGAAAAGACGATTGGGCTCGCCGGGCTCGGCCTCCCCCAACCGCTCCAGCTTACCCGCGGTCACGAAATAGAGATCCAGGTCGCCGTCCATGTCGTAGTCGAACAAAGCGACGCCCGAGCCCATGGTCTCGAGGATGTAGGGTTTGTCCGCGGTGCCGGCCGAGTGTTTGAAGCCGAGCGACGGGCCCGCGACAAATTGCTCCGCCAATGACAAGGCGCCGAAGAAAACGGCTCCTAGCCAGAGTGCAAGTGTGCGACAAAAATAGCAGTCCACGCTGGAGCTCAGGGGTTGGCGCTCACTTGTTGTCGATAGCGCTCCATGGCCTCGTCGCTTTTCTCGGTCTGGCCGATCCGTTCGTAGGCTACGGCCAGGTTCAGACTGTAGGTGGGGTTATCCGGATCGAGCTCCGCGGCTTTCTCGAAAGCAGCGATGGAGCCGGAAACGTCGCCGATTTCGCCCAGGATGACGCCGTGCGCATTGTGGAGCAGACTATTCCGCACGCTGAGTCTCACCGCGAGCCGAATGGCTTCGAGCGCTTCCGGCAAGTTTTTCTTGTCTCGGAGGAACAGCGACAGCAGATAAGGATATTCACTGGCCCCCGGGGCAAGCTCCATGGCGCGGCGGATGTAAGCGATGGCCACATCGATCTTTCCTAGCGAGCGATGGGTCTTTGCCAGGTAGGAGTAACCCTGGTGACTCGTCGGGTCGAGCTCGGTCATCTTGAGAAACGCCTCGACCGCCTCCTCCAAGCGGTTCTCCTCAAGGAACTGCCGTCCCGTGCCCAGGGCCGCGACGGCTCGCCTCACCCGCTCGCCCTTTCGCGCTTGCTCGTCTCTTTGAGACTTGAAACGCGTGAGATACTCTTGCGCTTCTTCAGTACGCCCTTCGCGGCTCAGGAGACTACCGAGCCTATAGGTGGCCTGGGACAGATCCGGCGCCAGCTCGATGGCTTTCTCCAAAGCCGCTATCGCTTCCTCGGTTCGCCCGAGCTTGACCAACAGTGACCCGTACTCGTAATGGGTAAGCGCGTCGGTGGCTTCGAGCTCGAGAGACTTCTGGTAGCTGGCGAGAGCCTGCTCCATCGTCTCCCGTTCTTGGGCTTCCAGATGTCCCTTGTAAAACCAGGCCAGGGCATGGTCGGGCCTCCGATCGATGACCTGGTTGAAGAACTTCAGAGCTTCTTCTCTCTTCTTCTGACCGCTCAGGACGCCCCCGAGGTAGAAAAGAGCTTGGGTATCCTCGGGGTGAATCTCCAGATAGGAGCGCAGGGCCCGGGTCGATTTCTCGAACTGCTCGCTTGTCAAGTACAGATCGGCCAGAGACAGGTAGGCCTCACCAGAGCTAGGATCCAGTCGGATGACACTCTGGTAAGCTCTTTCCGCCTCGGCCAGATTTCCCAGGCCAAGAAAAATCTCACCCTGGAGAAGATAGAAAAGCGCCGTCTCGGGCTCCAAGGCCAGCGCCCGGTCGACCGCCGCCAAAGCCTCGTTGAGCAACCCTCTTTGAAATAGTATCCAGGCCAGACTGTGGTGGACACGGGGATGGTCCGGTCTCAGGCGAGCCGCTTCCTGGAAGGCAGCGGTGGCGTCTTCGAGTCTCCCCTCCCGCTCCGCTTCGAGGGCCCGGGTGATGACCGCCTCGAAGGTCGGTTTCTCCTGTCGGACGCCGAAAGGCAGTGTAAGCGATACAAAAAGCCCGAGCGGAATCGCCAGCGCCGGGAGCGAGGTCATAGGAAATAAAAATGCGGGGGCCTCTAGAAGTGAGAGGGCTATGCTACTCCTCACCTCCTCACTAGGGCCCCTACAGTTATTCTAGCCCCGATCCGGGGCCCATCCTACCGGCCGACTTTGGATCGGGGCTAGCAGTTTCTAAAGGCGATCAGAACCTCCACTTGATGCCGATCTGGACTTCCCGTGACACTCCGAGGAACCTGTCGCAATTCGTCGTGTTCGCAGCGCTGCCGCACAAACCGAAGAGCGGCGAGGCGAAATTGAAAGTCGTCGTGGCGAAGTTGTCGTTGTTGAACAGATTGAAGACCTCGAACAACAGGTCGATCTCGCCCGCCTTCCCCAGATTGCCGGTCCACATCACGCGCATGTCGACGTTGTAGAAGTTGGGCTGGTTTTCTGGAAACCGCTCCACGATGTTCCCGCTGGCGTCGACCGGTCGGTCGAATTCAAGCCCGTTTCCGTCGACATCGTCGCCTGGAGACAACGCGGCGATCGGGAGACCCGTACGGAACGTCCCCAGTCCACTCACCGTGAAGCCGGCCCCCAGTTCCGCTGTCCCTTGGAAGACGAGACGATGCGTGATGTCCCGTTCATCAATGCCGAAGTCGTCTTCCAGGTTGTGCGCATTGGACGGGCCGAGTGTGAGGACCTCGCGCTCGGGGTCGGCATTCGACTCGTCTCGGGACCAGGTGTAGTGGGCCAGGAACTGGGTACGCTCACTGAATCCCTTCTTCAAAACGACGGTCACCGCCTTGTAACGCGCCCTGCCCAGGCTGGAAAGCATGTCCGCCTGCCCGATGCTGCTCGAGGGCCGGCCACGGGTGAAGACATCGACCCCAATCGGCCGCTCGAACTCGTCCCTACCCGAGGGCGGGAAGGTGTTCTGATCGAAGGTGGTGTTGAATCCGCCGATCCGCGCCTGCTCGGTTCGGGAGTAGATGAAATCCACACCCACCGAAAGATTGGGAACCACCTCCCGCTCCACACCGAGGTTCAGGTTGAAGACCCGCGGATTGTTGAAGTCGTTGCTGACAAACTTACGCGGAGTTACCAGGCCCGGCTCTACGGGTACGACGCTTGCGGGAACATCCGGAAACGTCAGGCCCGGCGGCAATCCACCAAAGAAGAAACTGGTAGCGCTCCTGAAGCCATCGCCTCCGGTGGGCATGAAGATGGATGCCGTCCGGCCGTAGTAAATCCCCGCCGCTCCGCGTATCACGGTACGACCGTCGCTCTGCGGATCCCAGGAGATACCGAACCGGGGGCCGAAATTGTTCGTGTCGTTGGCGATGTCCTGAGGAATCGGCATCAACTCGTCCCCCGGTGCCTGGCGGACCACCCCTATCGTGCCATCCGGGTTGGCGATGGGAAACTTGGGATCGCCGTTGTATTGGGCTTCGTAGCGCAACCCAAAGTTGACGGTCAGGTTGGGCTTCGGCTGCCACTTGTCCTGGATGAAAAGACCCAGCTCGTGAGTCCAATAGTTGTCCGTGATTTCGTTATCTTCGTTGAAGGGCTCGAAGAACTGTCGGAATATGAACGCGAAGGGCTGGCTAGCCTGGAAGTCCTCCAGCGAGCCGAACCAATAACTACCCCGCGACCAGCCGGTGAAGGCATTGTTCGTCAGCTCGGTCGAGTTCCAATCCGCGCCGAACTTCACGTCGTGGTTGCCGAAGAGGTAGCTGAAGCTATCGGTGATCTGGATCCGGTTGGTGTCGCCCTGGATGGGAAGGAAAAACTCCCGCCCAAAGCAGCCGCTTGCCGGAAAATTGAAGCCGCAGACATCGCCGATCGCAACTTCCGGCGTGTCGGCCAACGCCTCCCGCGGCCTGATCTCGTGAACGTAATTGAACTTGAGCTCGTTGAATTTGTTGGTACCGATGACACTGGTCAAGCTGGCCACCACCGAGGTTGCCTCGTTGGTGAAATCCTCGAAGTTCTCAGCCGCACCCCCTACGACCGACTGTCCGCGCCCGCCGGTAAAGGCGGTGGTATCGTTCTCGCTCCGGTTGAAGCGCATGGTCAACCGATTACGCGGGCTGATGTCGACATCAATCTTACCGAAGAAGGTCAACAGATCCTGCGATTCTGGATTCGGGCCTTCCAAATCGGCAAGATTGGAAATCCCGAACACCGGGGGGGGGACGACACCATCGACGTTTCGGGCGAATCGGGTGATCACGGTGTCATTCCGTTGCTGCGCATCGAAGGCGAAGAAGAAGAAGGCCTTGTCTTCTTTGATGGGTCCACCGATGCTGCCGCCGAACTGCTGCTGATCGAACACGTCCGACGGAAACCCAAAGGGATCGTCTGCCTTGAGCGCCGAGTCGCGGAAAAACGCGAAGGCCCCGGCCCTGAGGTCGTTGGTCCCGGACTTCGTGACCACGTTGATCACGCCGCCGGTGGAGCGGCCGAACTCGGCGTTGAACCCGTTCGTCAACACCTGGAACTCCTGGACCGCTTCTTGGGAAATGGCGAAGTTCTTGGTCTCGAGAGAGCCCGTGTACTCCGCGAAGAACGGATTCGTCATGTCCGCCCCGTCCACGCTGAGCATCGAGTAGTCACCCTGCTGGCCGCCGAAACGAAGAACCGAGCGGAGGCCCGGCGTCTCCTGAACGCTCGGGGAAAGCAACGCGAAGTCGCGGAAGTCCCGTCCGTTGATGGGGAGCGTCGCGATCGCTTGCTGATTGAGCGTGGTGCTGACATTAGCACGGAACGTCTCGACCACCGGCGTGTCGGCCGTGACGGTCACCGCCTCGGTCACACTCGCCAAAGGCATGGTGATGTTGATGACGGGCGCCGACCCAACCGTGACGACCACACCCTCGCGGGTGACGATTGCGAAGCCCGAAAGCTCGGCCCGGATCGTGTAAGGTCCGACCGGAAGGAGTGGTATCCGGTATCGCCCGTTATTGGCGGTGGAGACGACGCGGGTCAACCCGGTCTCCGTTTGCGCGACGGTCATGGTGACGCCTGGTAGCGCGGCTCCGGTCTCGTCCAGAACGGTTCCGGTGAGCTCACCTCTGTCGAGAACCTGAGAGAATGCCGCACCGGTTCCGACGAGAAGTACGAGCACACCCAAAATCAATTTGGCGGCTCTGGAGCTTCTCTTTGACATTGGCCTCCGTTTTGCCGACGCCCTCGACCTTCGATGACGCCGGCACCGAGGAACGTAGTAGATTAGCCACATGCTAAGCGCGAGGATTCTATCGAGAGTGCGAGCCGAGTGTCAATCGAGAAGTGGTCCAAATAGTCACTTAATCAGTAGGTTGTATGCAATGATACGTACTCGGCGAAATGCCATCGTGATAAGAACGAGACATTCCACGACAACTCAAATGAAAAACTCTCTACTCGCTCTTTGCCTTCTCGCCGTCGTTTTCTCCTCGCCCGCGTTCGCGCGGCAGGAACATCCACCCATTACCGACCGGACCAATCCGACAGCGGAGAACCCGCGCCGCATCATCCTGGATATCGATCCCGGTATCGACGACGCGATGGCGGTGTTACTCGCCCTCCAGTCACCTGAGCTTCAGATTGAAGCCATCACCGTCGTATCGGGGAACGTCATCGTCGATGTGGGTGCCGAGAACGCCTTGAAGCTCGTCGAGCTGGCAGGCCGTCCCGACGTGATCGTCGCCAAGGGGGCGAAGTATCCGCTCCAGCGGAAGCTGATCACCGCCGAAACCATTCATGGAAAAAACGGGCTGGGAGACGTTGAGCTTCCGGCCCCCACCAAGGAGCTCGACGCGCGGCATGCGGTCGACGTCATCCTCGACATCGTCAACGCGAGTCCGGGACAGATCACACTTGTACCGGTGGGTCCACTCACCAATATCGGCCTCGCCCTGCTCAAAGATCCCACGTTGCCCTCCAAGGTTCCGGAGATCATCTTGATGGGAGGCTCGATCGTGGGTGGCAACGCGAGCCCCGCCGCCGAAGCCAACATTTACAACGATCCCGAAGCCGCCAAGATCGTTTTCAACTCTGGAATTCCCGTTACCATGGTTGGCCTGGGGGCGACGTCACAGGCGAAGCTCGAACGCCCGCACCTGGATGCTCTCGCTGCGAGCGGATCCCCTCTGGGCGAGTTCGTCGCCAAGATCGGCGACTTCTATATCGGGTTCTCGGAGCGCCTGGGTTTCGAGGGCTCCGACCTTCATGATCCTCTCGCCGTGGGCATGGCTATCGACAAGACGCTGGCGACGAAGCTCCAACCGATGCACGTCGACGTCGAGACCAAGGGAGAGCTCACCTACGGTGAGACCGTGGCCAACCGTGATTTGTTACTGGAGGCTACCAAGGATGTCGGCGATCGCAAGATCGTCGTCGATTTCCAGAAAGTGAAGCCCAACGCCGAGGTGCCACTCGTCGTCGACGGCGACCGATTCGTGAAGATGTTCCTCCAGCGGGTCGGGGCACAGCCGCGCAAGCCTTGAGAGGGAGGAACCGATGAACCGTCTAGCGTGCGCATCCCTTGTTCTTGCGGCCATCACTACGGCAGCGCCGTCGCCATCCCAAGCGAAGACCCAGGAAAAAATCAAGGTCTTCATCGACCAAGACACTTCGGGCCCCGGGGGCACGGATGTCCTCTCGATCGCCATGCTACTCATGGCCGACAATATCGATGTCGTCGGCATTGGCGTGGTCGGCGGGGACGCCTGGCTCGACCAGGCGGTTTACCACACGCTCAAGATAGTGGAAGTCTGTGGAACGTCCGAGTTCGAGAAACTCTTCGTCGATCTCATGCGCCGCCCGTCGAAGAAATAGCAGCAACACGGTTAACCGCGACAGCAATACAAGAATACAAACCCGGTACCGGTGCTATCTTGCCAGGAAGGCGTCGACGGCGTCGGGCATGAAGGCGTCGGTGCTGAAGGCGTGAGGTAGCGCCTCCTCGAAGGTCGTCAGCCGATAACCGCCCGCGCCGTCCGTCAGGATGAGCTGGATCGGTTCCCGATCCGTTCGGCGATTGAAGCTGCTCGACTCGTAACCGTATTGCCGATCGCGGTAGCTCACGCGAGGCCACTGCCCGACTTCCCCCGCCACCACGATGGCTCGAATGAAGTAATCGCCTTCGCTGGCCGCTTGCTGCAGCAGCCCTCCGATCGGGTAGCGGTAATGAAAGGCCGCGTCGTCGGCACCCGCAGCCCGATAGAGATTTCCCGCGAAAGATAATCCCGCCGCTCCCGCATGGTGCTCACCTGATGTGAATAACGTGATCCCGTGCTCACGCGCCTTCTGGGCAGCGTGGACCAGACGCTCGAGCTCCAAAGGAGAAAGGGGCAGATCCTCTGCGGCCACTTCCGGGAAGTCTTCTTCCGGTACCACCGCGTCGGCGAACTTCCTGACGTGGACCGTGTGATCGGAGCCCTCGCCACAAACGACAAGCAGGTTGCGGTAGTCGGTCTTGGCGATCTGGTAATCGCGACAATCGCCACAGCTCAGACTTCCTCCACAAGTACCGTCCGTGAAAAACGCGATGAAACGCACCTGTCTCGTTGCTTCCGCCCCCAGTCGACTCGCCACATGGTTCAAGAGCGACGTCTCGCCGTGAATCACCTCGGGCACCACGTACTCGGTATTGCTACTCACGATCACATGCTCTTGCCCGGCCTTTTCGACCACGGTCGCAGCACGGACGTCGAACCGAGATAACGGCGGATCCGTTCCGGCGTTCTCCGCAGCGTCGAGTGCACGGAAGATCTGTCCGGCGAGTCTCTCGTCCACCAAGGCTTTGGAGGACTCGGCGAGCTGCCACCGCCCCTGCTCCGCTCCCCCGCACCCACCGGCTTGGAGAGCGCTAAGAAGTGCCGCTACCATCCCGATCGCACCCAGTAATTTCACTGCCCCTCCTTCCGCCCCAGACTCTTGAGGATCCTTAGTTTGAGCTCGTTGACCTTGCTCATCACGGCTTCGACATCGATCGTCGTCATCTTTCGATCTCGCACGATGACTCGCCCATCTACGATGACGCTCCGCACGTGAGGTCCTTTGACCGCATAGACCAGGTGTGAGTACACGTCGTAGAGAGGAACGAGCTCGGGCCGCGCGACATCGATCAAAACGAGATCGGCGGCCTTTCCGGCCTCGATCGACCCGATCTCGTCCGCCAGCCCCAACACCTCGGCACCGCCGATGGTGGCCATACGAAAGACCTGCTTGGCCGGCATCACCGTCGGATCCCCGCGATAGAGCTTGTGTACTTTGGCTGCCGTATCCATCTCTTCGAACATATCGAGGTTGTTATTGCTGGCCGGCCCGTCGGTCCCCAGGCCGAGCGGAACTCCCGCCGCCAGCAAATCGGGAGCCCGCGCTAATCCGGAAGCCCCCTTCATGTTGCTCTCGGGATTGTGCGACGCGCCCGCGCCGCGGCGGGCGATCAAGTCGATGTCGGAGTCGGTCAGGGTGATGACGTGATGAAGGATGACTCCCGGCCCGAGCACACCGGCTTCTTCGAGCGCGGCTATCGTGGTCATTCCGAGCTTTTTCTTAACGGCTTCGTCTTCTTGAGGGGACTCGCGGGCGTGAATCTGGAAGGGCACTCCGTATTTCTGGGCCAGGGCGCGCGATTCCTCGATGACCCCGAGCTCCGTGGTATAGAGCGCGTGCGGGGCGACCGAAGGGATCACCCTGGGATGATCCTTGTAACGGCGTATGAAACGTTCTGTAGCAGCCAGAGCCTCGTCGGTGGTCTCGTAATCGGGCGCCGGGAATCCGATAATCGTTTGCCCCAGCACGGCGCGCAGCCCCGCCTCATCGGCCGCCCGGGCGATCTCCTCCTCGAAGTAGTACATGTCGGTGAACGTCGTCGTGCCGCTCAGGGCCATCTCGATCGAAGCCAGGAGCGTTCCCCAGTAGACAAACTCTTCGTCCACGTTCTTGGCTTCGGCCGGAAAGATGACTTCATGGAGCCACTCCATGAGCTTCATGTCGTCCGCCAGACCACGGAACAAGATCATCGGCACGTGCCCGTGGGTATTGACGAGTCCAGGAATGACTAAATGCCCCCTCGCCTCGATCGTCTCGCGCGCTTCTGGAAGGGCTTCCCCGGCCTGAAACACTGCCTCGATGCGTCCGCCGCGAACCGCCACCGACGCGCCCTCGAGCACTCTCATCTCCTCGTCCATCGTGACGACGGTGCCGCCGGTTACCAACAGATCCACCGGCCCCGCCTGAAGCAACGCCATCAACCCCAATGAAAAGATCATGCTAGACTGTGCCTCGGCATGAAGATTTGGTTACTCGCAGCCAGCTTACTAGCCACACAAACAGAGGTTTCCGACCGCTCCACCCGCCCCACGTTGCGCGGGCTCGGTAGCGGCACCCTGGTTCTGCTCGCCATTGACGAGCAAGTGCCGCTCGAATTCTATACCCTCGAGTGCACGAGCGCCTCCGAACCGGTCACTTTCGCCGTGAGGCGCTCGGGCAAGGAAGCGACTCCGCCCATCGTCACCTTGGGCGAGGTATACACCGACATCGATCGCGGCGTCTCGTTGCGCATCGATCCTGGCGACGAGCCCTTCGCATCCGGAGACACGTTCAGCTTCGTTACCTACCGCGAGCCGAAGGAGCTCGGCGACCTCTTCGACCGATGGCTCAAGGAGTACGTGAAGTGGATCATTGCCAAAGAGGAGCGCGAGCGTTTCCAGTCCCTCACCGCATCCACGGACAAGCTGGGTTTCATCGAGAGCTTTTGGCTCCGCCGCGACATGAAGCCGGAGACGCCGGAGAACGAGTATCGAGCGGAGCACGGTAAACGGTTCGTCTACGCGGTCCAGACCTTCGGCGCCGGCATCCCGGGCTGGGCCACGGACATGGGCAAGATCTACATCTTGCTCGGCCCACCCAGCACGATCCAGAGAAGTCCCGCCGGACGGACGGCCTTCGAGAGGCCGTCCGAGGTGTGGACCTATAACAACGCACCCAACCCGTCCCTTCCCGCGTCGTTCGACATCGGGTTCGTGGATTTCACCGCGACCGGGCGTTTCGAGATGGTCAATGCTTCCAACATGGACATCGTCGCCCCCATCCGCACCAACATCGGCTACGCCATGAGCGAACTCGAGGCCCTCGGTCTGATGCGCTCGGGAGGCACGCTCATGGATCAGACGACAGGCCTCCGCAGCGAGATTCGACCAACTCAGATGTCGATGGATCAGTTCGATTTCCAGCGGAATCTCCGTGAGGTCCAGAAGGTCCCGTTCATCAATCTCCCGTCGCTGAAAGAGGTCACGACGATCCGGGCGGACTTCCCTTCTCTACCTCTCTTCACCGGAGCCACTTTCTTTCCACTCGACGACTCGAAGGCACTCGTCCCCATCACGGTGTCCATGCCGTACGCACGCTTGACGCCTCAAAAGTTCGACGAGGGGTACCGGTACGTGGTCGATGTCCTGGTTCGGGTAACGGCGGTGTCTGGCGAGGAGCAACCCCTTATCGAAGATCGTCTGGAAGTCCGCGTTTCCGCCGACGATCTCGAGTCTTATCGTTCCAGCGAGCTCCTCTACGAGGCGGCCGTCACCCTGACCCCAGGGACCTACGAGATCGAGGCGCTGATCCGTGACAACCCAAGCGGGACTCTGGGTAGCGCTTCCAATACCATCGTCATACCGGAGCTGGCGGGCCAAGAGCTGGCTTTGTCGAGCCTGTTGCTGGCATCGGGCGCTGTCGAGACCATGCTACCCCCATCCGACGGGCCCCGGCCACCCTTCCAATTCGGCAACCTGAGGATCATCCCCAATGTCCGGCGGCGGTTCCCGCGTTCCCTATCGATGACGGCTTATTTCCAGGCCTTCCGGTACGGGCTCGACCCCGAAGACAAGCGCGCCCGCCTGAAAGTCGATCTTTTCATCCTCAAGGATGGGAGGCTCTTCTCCAAAGTCGAGCCGTCGTATCACCGCCCCACGCAGTCACAGGTGGCGATCAAGAGCGCGCTGAACCTCAGGGGGCTGCCCGGCGGCAACTACGTGCTCAGAGCTCGCGTGACCGATGAGATCTCGGGGCAGATAGCAGAGCGGGACGCCGAGTTCACGGTCGACTCTCGTTCCTGACCGGCGATTCGCTCGTCGGTAGGAGAGTGCCATCCTTCAACAGTCTGTCAACACTCACTTTCGCGGGAGCTGAGTTTTGGCACACTACGGGCATGCTGTCATCGCCGAAGGGCCCAGGCGAGAATAACTCGATTCTTGGACCCTGATCCATCCTGTCCCATCCCGTCTGGTTGCGTTGCTCGTCGGTCATATATCTAGATATTATTCACTTCTCGCACCTTGCCAGACGGGCGCCCTTTATTAGATTGGGCCCAAGAATGGGCATTCATTCTTGCCCGGACCCTAAGAACCGGTGCTCTCGACGATCCGGTGCCGTCCGGCGGCGACATCATAAAGGGTCTCGGTCCGTCCGTTCGGCCAGCGGATGGTGATCTCGGGCGCCACCCTTTCGACGCCCAAGCCGAAATGCACATCGAGGGTCCCTTGAGAAAGGTAACTTCGTCCGCTCTTGACCTCGCGGACGAGCGTCCGCTCCCCGCGCCGGAGCGTCACCCTCGCGCCGATCCCATCGCGATTCGACTCGGTTCCGACGAGCCGCAGATCGATCGCGTGAGCGGCGTTGCCTCCGTCGTTTCGGAGCAGAAGCGCCGGTCCACCACAGCGGGTCACGAGCACATCGAGGTCACCGTCCCCGTCGACGTCCCCGGGCGCCGCACCACGGGCGACGTTTTTTCGCACGATCGCCTCGCCGAGGCTCTCGCCCACTTCCCGGAAAACACCGTCGCTGACGTTTTTAAACAAGAAATTGGGCTCCTCGTAAGTGGAGATGTCGTTGAACAAATGGATGTTGTCGATGATGTGGCCGTTCGCCACGAAGAGGTCTTGAAGGCCGTCGTTGTCGTAGTCGAAGAAGAACGTCCCGAACCCGACGAAGTTCAAAGAGGTCTCCGCGACACCGGCAATGTAAGAATCATCGAAAAAGATGCCGGACGAACTACCCCGGTAGAGCGTGTTGTACTCGAAGTCGAGGTTCGTGACCGTGACATCGAGGAACCCGTCGTCGTCGTAGTCGGCCATGTCGGTCCCCATGCCGGCCTGGGTCTGCCCGTCCTCGCTGTAGCCGACCCCCGCCAGGAGCGTGACGTCTACGAAACGGCCGCCGCCGTCGTTTCGAAACAGAAAGTTCCTCATCGAATCGTTGGCGACATAGAGATCCACGTCACCATCGTTGTCGTAATCCCCCCACACGACGCCGAGACTCTTGCCGTCCTGAGTCTGATACACGCCCGTCTCCCGCGTCACGTCGCGGAAGCTCCCATCGCCGTTTCCATGATAGAGAACGCTGGGCACGGGATCGTAGACGTCCGGATGGCAATAAGCCTTGGTGTCCTTGGCCAGATTGCCGCAGAACTTGTGGTTATCGAGAGCGAAATCCACGTACTGGGCCACGTAGAGGTCGAGAAAACCATCCGCGTCGTAGTCGGCGAACGAGGCGCTCGAGCTGAAGCCGTCCAAGACGAGTCCGGCTTCCTCTGTCGCGTCGGAGAAGGTGCCATCGCCGTTGTTCCGGTAGAAAACGTTCGGGCCGAAGTTCGTGACGTAGAGATCGAGATCGCCGTCGTTGTCGACATCGCCCGCCGTCATGCCCATCCCGAAGCTCCGATTCCCGACACCGGCTTCCGCCGTCACGTCGGTGAATCCATCGCCCCCGTCGTTGCGGTAGAGAACGTTCGTGGGGGGCGCGGCCGGCACTCTCGAGCCGGGCAGCGGTGCACCGTTCACAAGATAGAGATCCAGATCGCCGTCGCCATCGTAGTCGAGAAACCCGCCCCCGGAGCCCATGGTCTCCACCATGTACTTTTCTTCCGTCGCGCCGTTCTCGTGAACGAAGTGGATTCCGAGCTCGGACGTCACATCGACGAAACGGACCGGGACCTCGGACGCCGAGGCCGCGGGAAGAATCACGGCGGCCGCAATCCACATCGGGCATCGCACGCCCGCCATCTTACGATAAAGCTTGCGTGAAATCAGGGTTGCGTCATAAATTGGCCTCTCCTGCCATTTCAGTGGATCCTCTCGAGGGTGAGACCGCCACAGTTTAGGTAGACGAGACTGATGAGAGCTTCGGCAGAGTGGAGTCCAAAGCTGCGGCGGCTCAGCAGCCGGATTTTGTTGTTCATTCCTTCGAGTCGGCCGTTGCTGAGTCTCCACGTGACCCACGCGATGACGCCATCGAAGTGGCTGCGGATCATCTTCGCCGCGCGTTTGACGGGCTCTATCCTCGAGCTCATAGCGCGCCGCAGCCATCCTCGGAGAAACTTCTTGGCCCATGTCTCGGTTTTGTAGGTGTAGAGGTCCATGAAGTCGTCGCGCAGAAGCATGGCGCGGTAGAGGCGACGATTAGCTCGCGCCTGCTCGCGGAGCACCCGTTTGTCTTTCGCGCTGCGGTTGTGTTTGGCCTTGAGAAGGGGAAACTTGGTGTTCTTGAGGTTGCGCCGGGCAGTCCCTTTGAGCTCGCGCACCAGCTCGCGCCGGGTCTTATCCACGGCCTCGTTCAGATGCTTGACGATGTGGAAGCGGTCAAAGATCACCCGTGCCTGAGGAGCCTTTTTGCCGACGACAGTTATGTACGGCTCCCACATGTCCATGCTGACCGCTTCGAGCTCCGCGGCTCTTTGTGGTCCGAGCTTGCGGAAAAACCGCAGCAGCGTCTTGGCCTTGCGCTCCTTTCCCGCCCAGACGACCCGGCCTGCCGTCTCGGCCGACGGCGCCGGGAACTTCGTCGTGGTCTGGGAGAGTGCTGAGCAGGACGGGGGCGGTCCGGGAATCTTCGGCCAACGGTTCTCGACCATGGGGGCTCCGGTCGGTGGCGAGTTCCAAGTCAACATGTTCACGATGAACGCTCAGAAATTTCCTTCCGTGTCCTCGAGCGTCAGCGGAACCTTCGTAGTCGTCTGGCAAAGCGCGGGGCAGGACGGAAGCGGCCTTGGCGTCGTCGGACGGCTGTACGATCCCGCGGGCCTTCCCATTGGCGCAGAGTTCGTCGTCAACAGCTTCACGACGGACGCTCAGAAAGAGCCGGTCGTGACCTCCACTCCCGCGGGGAACTTCATCGTCGTGTGGACGAGCCAAGGTCAGGACGGCGGCGGTGCAGGCGTCTTCGGACAGGTCTTCGACGCCTCCGGCGCCCGTCTCGGAGGCGAGTTTCGCGCGAACACCGTCACCGCGGACAGCCAGAAAGGCCCCTGGGTAGCCAGGACCTCGGGCGGCCGCTCTCTCGTCGTCTGGACGAGCACCGGACAGGACGGAAGCGGCGACGGGATCTTCGCCCGACTTTTCGATCCGTCCGGAAACCCCATGAGCGATGAAGTTCGGATTAACGATTTTACCGACGGGAACCAGAAGGCGCCCCAGGTGGCCTCCGACGGGCTCGGAAATTTCATCGTCGTCTGGCAGAGCCAAGGGCAGGACGGTGACGGCTTCGGGATCATGGGCCGGCGCTGAGCGCGCGAATTTTCCCCTGTAGTCACTTGCCCCCCGCGCCCAGCGCGCGGGCGTCGGCGCTCACCAGTGCAACGAAGGCAAGCATCGGCGCCATGTGAAGGCACGCACGGTTGATCTGCGTGTAGTCGATCGCGAACTCGGCGAGCGAAGTGAAAACGTAGACCCCGGGGACGAAAACGAATGCGGTGGCCACGAGAATCACCATTGCGCGAAAGACAGGCTGGCTGACGACGAGAGCCGGCATCGTGACGACAACGATCGCGAACCACAAGTACCAGAACAGATGCCATGTTGCCAAGGAGAAGAAAACGTCGGTGAAGACCCCGAACACGTCGGGATGGAAGCCGAGCTCGTAGCGACCGAGGTAAGGAAGTGACACATGTGGTCCGGAGATCGCGAGCCCGATGACGGAAGCTCCCGCGACGAGCCCTCCGGCCGTGAGGAGTTTCTTGGGTACTCGGCACGTCGCGGCGACGAAGGCCGGCACGAAGGTCAGCATCCACATCAGCCCGGGTACCTTGATGAGAGCGCACGCCGCGGCCAGAGCTAGAGCCAGAAGAGCCTGCCGCAGCTCCCGCGTGCGGCACCACTGCAGGAACGCCATCGCTGCAAGCCCGTAGACGGCGGCGAGCCAGAGATCGGCGCTTCCGGCGAGAGCGACTTGCGTATTCAATAGAGGAACGGAGAGCAGGAAATAAACGGCGACGAGAGAAGGGAGTGGGCGCACGCCCCAGACGCGTGCCTGGCCGTAAAAGCCGAGTCCCAGCGCTACCGCGCAAAAAAGCCACGGCAGGTTCATCAACGAGTCATCCCAGCGGCCGAGGGCTAGGCTCATCCACACCTGAATGAGTGGAACGGTAGGAGGGTAGTGGTGGGCCGCGATCGTGTAGGCCCCGCCGGGCCCCTGCTGGAGCCAGGCGCTCCAATCCACGAAAGGCACGAGCGCCCGCAGCTCGTACCATACCCGCGCCTTCGGCGCCCAGCTCGCCCAGGTGTCCCACGCGAAGGTCGGCCGCAGAGCGAACTCAAGTCCCAGGCCCGTGTAGCGCACGAAAAGCAGGAGGATCAGGAGGATCAGGAGGATCAGGATCGCGAATACGGCTTTGGCTTTGTCGTCGCTTCGCTCCTGGCCCAGTCCGGACTCCTCCCCCCGGTGCCGCCAAGGAACGTTTCTCGTAGCAAAGAGGCCGAGTCCGGCCGAGCCAGCCAGTGTGAGCGCGGTCGCCGAGAACGTCAGCGGCAAGCCAACCGCGTCGAAGCCTCTGAGCAGCAACGTCGTCAAGACGAATCCGAGAACATAGCCGTAACCGAGCCAGAGGGCGAGGGCGCCTTCGAGGGCACCGCGCCATCGATAGCGCAGCCAAGCGACCCCGGTGAGCCAAGGCAGGAGAATGCCAATCCCGATCCGCACGGTGTCCATGTCAGTGTCAGGGTCTCCGGTACAAGGAGAACGAGGGCGAAGCATGAATGCGCTCGAGCTCGAGCTGACCTCGATCCGCTGGGTCTCCGGTCTCCCAAAGCAGCCGCCCCGCGGCTTCGTCAAAACGCATATCGTCCCGAGGCTCGATCACGAGAACGTAGTGGCCGGGGGCGATCTCACTCGGCCCGGGTGGATACCAGTAGTTCGCGTTCACGTTGTGCGGCAGCAGGTGATAACGCGTGCGGAGCACAACGTAGCGGTCCGCGCCCTCAGGGTCCCGACTCACGAGGAAGACGACTTGGGGTGCTTCGGGAAGCATGCGCTTGAACTCCATGACCAAACGGAACAGCTCCCCGTCGTCATCGGCGAGCTTTTTTTCCGTGAAGGACTTCCCCTCGAAGCGCTCTTCTGTCAGCCGAGCCTGACGCCAGAGATCCCATTGCCACCGTGCGTCCACCAAGAGCCATCCTCCGAGAACGATCGCGGCTGCGACGCCGCCCCGAAAAGGTCTTGCGCGTATGCGGGTCGTGATTCCATAAGCGGTGAGGGCGAGGAGCAGGGCGAACGCGACCGCCGACACGAAGCGCACGCGTTGAGAAGACACAGCCGAGCCTCCGATGACGAAATTCATGGAGTAACTCTTCAAGCCCTCGAACGCCGTCCACTCGTGCCAGAAGGAAAGCCTTTGAGCGCGCGGCGAGGAGGACCGGAGCGTCAAGCGACCGAGAGTGATGGGATCCTTCAAAGGGCCGGACCACCCGATGCCGAGGCCTTCGATGGAACCTCGCCACTCAGGATGCGAGCCGACATAGAGCATCGTTCCCTCTTCCGCCGGCCGGGGGAGGGCGACGCCTTGGATCGTGTTCGGAGATTCGGTCGTTCGAAAGAGGAAGAACAGCTCCTCGTCGATCGGTGCGTGCACCGCGATCTCGATATATTCGTAACTCGAGGCGTCGAGCTCTAGACCGGAGCGAAAGGCGCGGGCCCGTTCGCCTTCACCGTCGTGAGAACACGGAGCGCTTCTTCTCGCAGCTCTCCCGTCGCACCGGAGAGAAGAAGGTCTCGCGCTCCGATGACGTAGGGCTCGATGCGTCCCTGGGCCCGGGACGAGCTCGCAGCGATGAGCAGCAGTGCGAAAACAACTTTGGAGCGCCGCATGGCGTCATACATCAAGGACGGAGCGTGCGAATGCGGTATCCGCGAGCCGCGAGGTGCTCGCCGAGCGCATCGAGGCGCTCGGCGAATGCGAGCGCTCGCTCGCGCGTGCCCAGAGGCGGGAGCTCATTTTGAAGTGTCAACTCGATCGCACCCAGCCGGTCGAGCTCGCGGCGCACTTCGTCCAAGCGATCTCGGGCTGATGCCTTCGATGATCCCGGGAGCGGACGCGGGTTGATGGCAGTGGATCTCCGGAACGCATCGAACGCCTCCGAGTAGAGACCGTTTCGGGTATAGAGCAGTCCCAGGTTATAGAACAGCACGTCGTTGTCCCGAGCCGCCGCGGCCGCCTGGTCGAGCTCGGCCAAGGCGCGCGGCCAATCGCGTCCGGCGAAAGTCGTTCCCAGCATGTAATGGTAATGTCCGATGAGATTTTGCGTGAGATAGTCTCGAGGGAGGTCCTCATCACCGTCTCCCGCGAGATTTCCCGACGGTACAAGTACGGGCGTGGGCGTGGGCATGGGCATGGGCGTGTCAGGGGCGGGGTCCGTGCCGACTCGGCGGACGCCGGCGACGCGGAACGCGAGACCGGCAGGAACGATTTCCAGACCCGCCACGCTCCAGTTGGGGTGGTGTGTGAAGTAGAGCGCGTCCTCGTCCGGACGAAAGCTCAACGGCGGACGATCCGCGTCCGAAACGCCCTGAAGGATGAGATGCACGTCCGGGCGCACGTCTTCGACATAGTGCAGGTACATGAGCGGGAACAGGACGTTGTCCCCGCTCGCCGCAAGATGGGCGTTCTCCGGTAGCGAGCTTAAGAGCTTCCGGCCGAAGTCATCGGCGACGCGGTAGTGGCTTCGGTCGAAGTGACCGAAGCCCGAGAACAACCCCGCCAAAGGAAGCACGAGCGGAGCCAAACGCAGGCCACGGGGCAGCCGCCGGCAGAGCTCGTCACAGCCGAGCGCGGCTAGAAGTGCCGCCATGATGTAGGACGGAATGTAGTAACGGTGCCAGATGAAGAGATCGGAGCGCGATCCGTGAAGAACGAGGGCGAGAAGGTTCGCGCCCATCACCATAGGCGGGAGGAGACGGGGCCAGCCGCGACCGCGACTCGCGAGCGCCCCCCAGAGAGCCAGCGCCGCGCCGAAGAACAAGAGCTCCGGTGCGAAGCTCCACACATAATCGCCCGCAGCGCGGAGGGCATCGAGTGGCCCTTCCACAAAAGCCTGGCCCCAGTAGTCGCGCCGGAGCACGACGTCCAGAAAGCCAGCGAGCGTTTCGGAGCTTCCCCAGTCGACCGGCGGGTCGGTGCGGGCGCGCAGTGGAAGATACACGTAGGGGAGGAGGCCCACCCCGAACGAGCCGGCGATTCCAGCGAGCCAACCCCGCCTCGTAGCGAGGCGCGGCTCGTAGACGAGGGCGGCCACGAACATGACGGCGGCCTGCAAAGCCATGAAAGTATGGTTCGTCGCACCGAGGCCGGTGATGAAGAAGCCGAGAATAGCCATCGTGAGTCTCGAGCGTTCCCGCGGGCCCCGGAACGATACCACTCGAAGAAGATGAGGATCGAAGCCGCGACAAAAAACGCGTTCAAGCTGTAGACCCGCTGAACGTTCGCCTCCCCCCAATAGCTCGGGCTCACCGCCAGGAGACTCGCACCGAACACGCTCGCCACGGGATGAAGCCCCGCGCGCCGCGCCGCCGCGTAGACGAGCCCGACCGCACCCGCAGCGAAGACCGCACTGAACAAGCTCATGCGGTAGGCGACCGATCCCAACGGCACCACGAGTGTAAAGAGTTTCCCAGTGAGCACGTAGAGCGGGTAGCCAGAAGGATGAGGAATGCCAACGGTATGGACGGCGGTGACGAGCTCGCCGCTGTCACCGACATAGATCGTGGGACAAGCCCCCGCGGCGTAGAGGAGAAAAGTCCAAACGGTCAGAACGGCCGCCTCCAAGACGCCGTCCTGGCGGCGCGAAGGAAGTTCTCGGATGGCCGGCATGACTCGGGAGAGAAAGCCCGGGCGACATCGCCGCGCCAGGCCCCCGACGCAGGTTAACATCCCCTGTTCCAAAAAAAGAGCGCGAGCAAAGCCAGGGGTCGTTCGTTATCGTGCCTCCACGACGACCTCGACATCGTGGCGCCGAAAAAGACACGTCCCGTTGACATCCTCACAAACGTAATAGAGGGCGTAAGCAGGAATCGTCGCGCTTCCGGTGAAGTCCGAGGGTGTTTGTAGCTCGAACTCGACGTGTCTCGTCTCTTGACTCACGGGCTCGGGCGGGATGGCGACGGTGTGGCGCCGGGCATCCACTTGCCATCCGTCGGGAACGTCCACCCAGAAGACGGTGTCGTCGACTTCGTTGTTCCAATGGGCTTTTTTCGAGAGGTCGGGCCGAAAGACGACGTGGACCCTGGCGCTATCCCCGGGAGCGACCTTCGAGGGGACCGTCACCGTCTCGACGCCGATGAGCGGCGCTTCGTCACGGAAGATGCGGCCTTCGGGATCGGGCGGCTCGGTCTCGCTTCCCGAGCTGATGGACGCCTTCACGGGCTCGGCAAACTCGGCGCCCCTCGGCTCGACCGCGAGCGCGACCGCCGTCTCTCCGCGCGCTTCGATCGCGACACGCGCTTCGGGGACCCAATCATAAAAAGGATAGGGCTTGTCTAGCCGGGGTCCGTATTGCTGGATACGTCGGCGAAAGATGTACTGGTTCGGGTCGAGCTCGAGAGCCCGCACCCAGTACTCGACCGCCTTCGCAAAATCCTCGGGCTTCCGCGCTTCGGAGTCGTAGCGCTTGCGATAGGCGACGCCGAGACGAAAGTGCGCCCGCGCATCCTCGGGCGCCGCAGCGACGCGGCGATGGAGCCTGGAAATCGCGGCGCTCACGTCGCCGCCCCATAAAAGCGCCTGCTCCGGCGAATCCTCGGCAACATCGAGCGTCCGGCCCTGGCCGGGCGCGTCCGAATAATCCGTCTCG
The DNA here is from genome assembly GCA_965197495.1 of Candidatus Marinacidobacterales bacterium. Taxonomy (GTDB): domain Bacteria; phylum Acidobacteriota; class Vicinamibacteria; order Marinacidobacterales; family SMYC01; genus SMYC01. The sequence goes on along the minus strand of OZ240210.1, from coordinate 3,921,032 downwards.
AGAAAGACCTCGAGATCCTCGTCGCTAGGCCGCTCGTAGCGGACGATGCCCGCTTCGTCGATGAGATAGGTGAGCGGCACCGCCGAGACGTCGAGTAGATTCAGCGAATCGATGAGAAGCGGCCAGCCCATTTCTTTCCACTGCATGAACAGGCGGGTCCGGTCGGGATGCTGCTCTTCGATGATACCGACGATCTGGAGCTTGCCCTCGCTTTGGAGCGTCTTCGTTTTCGCGTGCCACCCGGGCACGTGCTTGCGGCAGCCCGCTCACCACGAGGCCCACACGTGGAGCATCACCTTCTCGCCACGGAAGTCCTTCAGTGAGAGCGGGGCTCCGTCCTCACTCGATGGAAGCGTCAGCGCGGGCGCCGGCTCGCCGACGGTGAACGGCGACGCTGCGGCCGCGAGCAGCAAAGCAAAAGCGAAAGCCGACATATCGAATACCTCTCAACACTCAATCTACCACGACCACGGAAAGCTTCGATTGTCGGCGGGAAACGGGTACATTACACGCGTGACTGACACGTCCACGCCGACAGCCATTCTGTTTCTCTGCGTCGCCAACTCGGCGCGGAGCCAAATGGCCGAAGGGCTAGCCCGTTCTCTCGCGCCGAAAGGGGTCGCGATTCTGAGCGCCGGCTCGACCCCTGCCCAAGTGAGCCCCTACGCGATCGAGGTCATGAGCGAGATCGGGATCGACCTCTCGGCGCATCACTCCAAATCGGTGGACGACATCCCCAAAGAAGAGGTCGCGACCGTCATCACGCTCTGCGCCGAAGAGGTCTGCCCGGTTTTCCCGGGCGCGGTCGAAAAGCTCCATTGGCCTTACCCCGACCCCGCGGGCGCCGTCGGCTCGAAAGAAGAGATCCTCGAATCGTTCCGCCGGGTTCGCGATCAAATCCGCGCCAAGCTCGTCGCATTCTTCGAAAGATAGACCCAGGTGAACTGGATGCTGAACTGGATGCTTCTTCTCCTCCTCCTCGCCGCCATCTTCAGCAGCACGAACAGCGTGAATGCCGCGCCCACCCCCGCGCAACGAGTCTATTTCGACGAGCTCACCGAGGCGTATGGACATCGAGAAGACGAAGTGCGCGCTTATTTGGAGTCCGTCGCCACGCTCAACGACACGCGCGCGGCGGAGGGGATCCCGGAGCTTCTCGTGCCTCAACCGTAAGCGGTCATAATAGCCATCCAAGAAAGCGTTCGCGGCGTATCAAGGATTAGAAAGGGCACGTGCTTGAGTGAGCTAGCCACATCGGCGACGTCAACCGCATCAGACGGGGAGCTGCTGTCCGAAGTGCGGGACGGCGACACCTCGTCTCTCGAAGCGCTCTACGACCGCTACGCCGGCTACGTCCACGCGATCGCGCTTCGGATCGTCAGCAGCAGCGAGGAGGCCGAGGAGATTACCCAAGACGTGTTTTGGCAACTTTGGAAGAAAAAGCTCTCATACGACCCCGACCGGGGCCGCTTCAGCACATGGCTCTTCGCCGTGACCCGGAACCACGCGCTCGACCGGATTCGATCGGCGAGCCGCCGGCCTGAGACGGGGTCCTTTCGGTCGACAAAGCCGTGCCGCCTGGCGATAGCCCCGAGGACAACGCCTATTTTGCCGAACGGCGACAGCGCGTCCGACGCGCGCTCGAGGAGCTCCCGCCGACGCAACAGCAGGCCGTCGAGCTTTGTTTCTTCCAAGGGATGACGCATCGCGAGGTGGCCGCACGCCTGAACGAGCCTTTGGGAACGGTGAAGAGCCGGATCAAGATGGGCATCGATAAACTGAAGCTGAGCCTCGCCTCTTCGGGAGAGCTCGGATGATGGGACACGACGAATACCAGGAGTTCGCGGCGCTCTACGCGCTCGGCGCTCTGGACACGCCCGATCGGGAGAGCTTCGAAGCTCACTTGGCGGCGGGATGCGCGGCGTGCCAGGAGTCTCTTCGGGAAGCGCGTGGCGTTTCCGACGAGCTCGCTCTATCCGTCGACCCTGTCGATCCGCCGGCGCGGGTCCGCGAGCGCCTCTTTTCCAAGGTGCAGAGCGACGCGGATATCTCTGCGAATCCTTCCGTGCCAAAAGCAAATACCTACGTCTACTGGGCGGCTCTCGCAACTGCCGCGAGCCTCGTTGTGGCGACCGGGCTCTGGATTCAGACGCGTTCGCTCGCGCGCGAGCTCGATAACGAGACGTCGAACCGCCTCCGCCTCGAAGAAGAGCTGGCCGGTGTCACCGAAATCTTCGATGCTTTGAGCTCACCTCGAAATCGAGCGGTGTCTCTCGATGCTCAGCCCGCGGCGCCAGGCGCGCGTGCGAGCGCCTTTCTCGATTCACAGAATGGACGTTTGTTCCTCTATGTCGAGAACCTCGACCCGCTCCCAGCGGGACAGACGTATCAGATCTGGCTCATCGTCGATGGTACGCCCGTGAGCGCGGGCATCTTCGATGTCCAAGCGGACGGAAGCGCTCGGCTGGACGGTGAGCCGCTTCCGGGCTTCGAAGGCACCGTGACGGTCGCCATCACCGTGGAGCCCGCCGGCGGCGTAGCACAGCCAACCGGTCCCATGGTGTTGCTCGGCTCCTAGGATCTCTTTCTTTCTCCTCAAGGCTGAACGTTGATGAGAAAGTCCGCCTCGAGCACGGCGGAGTTCGTGCCGAGCTCGATACTCTGGACACTCAACGTTTCGAGGCTCACGCGCCCCGCCCCGAGCGCCGTGAACTCGCCGATGTAGCTCTCGAAGTAAGGCTTCGCCCGGATCTTCATATGCGGATTGAGCTGGCGCTCGATGAGCTTCGAGAAGATGTCGAAGAGCTTGTGCTCGGCTTCTAATCTCAGCTCGTCGAGAAAGAGCTCTCCGTTCGCATAGCTCGGAACGCCGCTCACAACGATGTCGAAATGGTCTCCGGGCCCGACGCACTTGCCCACCACTTCTTTACCCGCACGTGCCGCGAAAAGAAACCGTATCTGGAGCCGCTCGCCGACTGCGCTGACCCTGGGCTCCTGGATGAACGCATAAGCGCATGTGTCCTCCGGACCTCCCTGGAGATAGCGCCGGCCACCTTCGGTCAAAAACCGCGTCGCGAGGATCCGTTCGACGGACGCATAGGCCACGTCGAGCTTGGCCGCCGCGCCCCCCACTTGGGCGTGTACGAGAAAAAGAAGAAACACCGTTGCGAACGCTTTCATTCTGCCCCCGTTCCTTGCTGGATCCGGCGTGCATCATACCAATGAGTGAACGACGAGCTCGAGCGCGTTAAAGCTCGACAGCCCGGAAACGGACGCGCTCGCCCGGTAGAAGCTGGCCGAGCTTCGCGACGTCCTCGCCGACCACCGTCGCGATCTTCGGATAGCCGCCCGTCGTAGCGCGGTCGGCCAGCATCACGATGGGAAGGCCGTTCGGGGGCACTTGGACGGCGCCGAGCATCATCCCGTCGGAGATGATCTCTTGCGCGTCTTCGTGCTCGAGCGTCGGCCCTTCCAGACGATAGCCCATGCGGTCCGAGGCCGGCCCAACCGAGTACACCGATGTCACGAGCGTCGCGCGTCCTTCGTCGGTGAAATAGTCGTCTTGCGGACCCCAGACGATGCGGAGCGTGACATCGCCCTCGCTCGTCTCGGGAAGCCCCTTCACGGACGAGACACGGCCAACGGCGATCTCTTTCGCTTCGCGCACCGCTAGGCCATCGCCCGCTTGGAGCGCGCGGCCTTCAAAGCCGCCCATCTCGGCGATCGCGTAAGTGGAGCGCGAGCCGAGAACGAGCGGAACGTCGATGCCGCCCGCGAACGCAACGTAGGCGCGTGCACCGGAGCGCCGGCCTTCGAACGTCAAGACGTTGCCTGGACGGAGCCGAAACGAGCTCCTAGGCGGCACGCGCCAGCGACCTAAGTCGCGGCGCTCGACGACCGCACCCAAGTCGGCGCCCGTCACCGAAGCGATTGTCGTCCTGAGGCAGCGGAGCCTCGGCCCGCTCACCGTACATTCGAGCGCGGCCGCCCCAGGCTCGTTTCCGACTAGCCCGTTCGCCGCGCGAAGCGCCGGAGCGTCGACCGCGCCCGCCACCGGGACACCGTAGCGCTGGTAGCCGACGCGGCCGAGGTCCTGCACCGTCGTGAAGAGGCCACCATCTTCAACCGTCAGACTCGGGCTCGACCTTGGAACTTGCGGATTCGGAGCCGATGCGGGTTCGTAGGACGGAAGCCTTTTCACAGGCACGAAGCGAACGCGGTCGCCCGGAAGAAAGCGGCTCGGAGGATCGGCAGCGATGTCGAACATCGAGCGGTGCTCCGCGCGGCCGAGAAGATGCCATCCGCCTGGCGTCGATTGGGGATAGATTCCCGTTTGTCCCATCGCGATCGCCACCGCGCCCGCCGGAACGCGCGTGCGCGGCGAGCTGCGGCGTCCGAGCGCGAGCTTCTCGTCCGTCATTCCCATGTAGACGAAGCCAGGGGTAAAGCCGACGACGTAGACGCGGTACTCCTTACCACTGTGAAGCCGGATCACGTTCTTCTTCGTGACGCCGGCAAGGCGCGCGACGTCATCGAGATCCGCTCCATCGTAAACAGTGGGAACCTCGTGTGAACGCGCCGGCGGGCACGTTGTGGACGCGTCGAGTTTCTTGAAAAGGGCTTGGACGTGCGCCCTTATACTTTCAAAGCTCGCTTTCGCCGGCTCGTAGAATACGAGCAGCGAGCGGTAGGTCGGTATGGCTTCGATGTAGCCGTCAAAAGGCGCGTGGAGAATCGCTTGGTCGAGCGCGCAAACGTCTTCGTTCAAGTCGGGGTCGATTTTATTTCCGAGCTCGATCGCGACAGCAGCGTCCCCGGCTCGAAGGAAGCGAAGCTCGCTCATGCCCTCACCCATCTAGGGAGAGGCGCAACGTCACCCGACGGGGCGGACGTCGACGCCGCTCTTCTCCAGAGCGCGCCGCACGAACCTCGCATTATCGAGCGCGGCGGGGTTGTCGCCGTGTAGGCAAAGCGTCTCCCCGTCGAGCGGCACCACCGTGCCGTCATGCGCGGTGACTTGCTTTTCCACTGCAATCGACACAGCTTGAGCGGCGGCTTGTTCGGGATCGGTGATGACGGAGCCTTCGATCTTCCGCGATTGCAGCGTCCCGTCCGGGTTGTAGACGCGGTCCGCAAAAGCTTCGCCGGCATAGCGGAGCCCATTGGACTCGGCCGCCGCGCGCATCACCGCTGACGCCGCGAGGCCGACGAAGATGAGGTCACGGCTTACGCGCGCCACGCCGCGCGCGATAGCACCGGAGAGCTCTTCGTCGGAGACGGCTTGGTTATAGAGCGCGCCGTGCGGCTTGACGTGGACGAGCGGCACGCCGTGCGCGTTCGCGAAAGCCAAAACGGCCCCCACTTGATAGACGATGTCGGATTCCACATCGTCCGGGCTCGCCGCCACGTTCCGCCGCCCGAAGCCTCGGAGGTCGTGGTGGCTTGGATGAGCGCCCACGGCGACTCCGTGTTTCGCGGCAAGGCCCACGGTGCGATCGATGATGCTCGGATCTCCCGCGTGAAAGCCGCAGGCCACATTGGCCGAGGTCACGAGCTCGAGCATCGCGTCGTCATCGGCGCCGAGGCGGTAGATGCCGAAGCTCTCCCCCATATCGCAGTTCAGATCAATGCGCATGCCCCCATTGTATCCCTTCGCTTTCGCCCGCCGAAAGCGCTAAAATAACGCCTCTATGGGTAAAGGCGATCGAAGAACCAAAAAGGGCAAGATCTTCCAAAGCAGCAACGGCAAGACCCGTCCCAAGCCGAAGGCGAAGAAGAAAAAGGCCCCCGCCGCGACTATCATCGATAAAAAAGAAGACTAGCAGGCCGCTGTTTTCTCTTCGATGAGGCGGTCGAGCTCCTCTTTGAGCCGGGGTAGAATCTCGTCATAGGAGAACGCGCCGAGACCCTTCTCTCCTTTTTTCAAGTTCACATATTGCGGGGCGCACCAAAGGCCTAGATCGGCGTCGTCGGTCTCGCCCGGCCCGTTCACCCGGCAGCCCATCACCGCGATCGTGATCGCGTGGTCCTTTGCATAGCGCGTCATCTCCTGCACTTTTTGCGCAAGCTCGACGAATTGTTCGTTCTCGACCCGCGAGCAGGACGGGCAAGAAATAATGTTGAGCTCGTTGCTCAACGTCTTGGGCACCGAGCGAAACCGGCCGGAAGCGATGTCGTCGAGGATCTGATGCCCCACCTCAACCTCTTCGTGTTTCGTCGCGTTCGGCAGCGTGAGCGAGACGCGGATCGTGTCGCCGATGCCTTGCGTCAAGAGCTGCTCGAAAGCGATACGAGTTTTGATGATGCCGTCCGGCGGTAGACCGGCTTCGGTGACCCCAAGATGAAGCGGTACGTCCGGACGCTCGGCCGCAAAGCGCTCATTGCCTTCGATGACCTTGGCCGGGTCGGAATCCTTGAGGGAGACGCAGTAGCGCGTGAAGCCAAGCGCATCGAGCATTTCAGCGTGCTCGAGCGCCGAAGCCACCATCGCGCCCACCGAGTCTTCGCTAAACTCATCGGCGCGCGCCGGGTCGATCGAGCCACTATTGACGCCAACCCGCATCGCGCAGTCAGAAGCCCCTGCGACGTCCACGAGATAGGCCACTTTGTCGCGCGCGGGCTTTTCCCGCTCGTGATGGTAGAGATGGCCCGGGTTGTAGCGGATCTTGTCCACGTGCGGCGCCACCTTCTCGGCGAGGCGGTAGCTTTCCTGAAGATCGATGGAGAGGTTCGCGGTCGTGCCCTCGCGGATGGCGGCGACGGCCTCGGCATCCTTGGCGCTGTCGACGGCGATACGAACCACGCCAGCGCCAGCCCGGCGGAGTTGCTCCGCCTGCTCCACCGTGGCGTCGACATCTTGGGTCTTGGTCGCGCACATGCTTTGTACGACCACCGGCGATCCGTTGCCGATCGTGACACTTCCTATGGCGACGCTTCGCGTCGGGTTCCTCCGTGACGTCATCGTCTTTATTGTAGTGCTCCGGCTCCCCGAGCACCATGGATCGACCGTAAATCTTGCCGATTTCCGACTTTACTAAGGGGCTCCACTCGGCATAGCATGAGGGCGGAGGAGCATCTATGGAGAAGCGTTCTGAGTCTCGTCTCAGGCCGGACGGCGCCATCAAATGTATGGTGGAGTGGGAGAAAGGCCGGGAAGAGGGCCAAATCCACAATATCTCCCCCAAAGGCGCGCTTCTCGAATCCAGCAGCGATTTCGGCATCAACCGCGTCAAGCTGATCCTCGACCTCGAAACCCTCGACGAACCACTCACGCTCGAAGCCTCCATCCGCTGGCACGCTGTCTCACCCGAGGACGAGACCGATCATTACGGCCTCGTGTTCCGCAACCTCGACGAGGAGAGTCAGGAAAAGCTCTACCGCGCCATCGACTCTCTCGCCGCCACGAGCTGACGGACGCCCACGAGGCGCGCCGCGCAATCAGAAATTCAGGAGATCCTCGAATGAAGCTAGTACCTTTCGTCATGGAGCGCACCCAATCCATCTGGGAGAACCAGGTCGAGCTCAACATCTCGGAAAGCGGCATCACCCCGCTCACGCTCGGAGAGCTTCTCGACGGCGCGTCTGTCGACGACACGAAGCTCATCTACCCCCAGACCAACGGAACCGTGGAGCTGCGCGAGGCGATCAGTGATCTCTATCCTGGCTCGGGCGCCGAGAATATCCTCGCCACCAATGGGACGGCCGAGGCGAACTACATTTCGGTTCTGAGCGCGCTCGAGCCTGGCGACGAGACCGTCGTCATGACCCCGAACTACATGCAGGTGGTGGGCATCGCCCGAACCATCGGAGCGAGCGTGAAACCGCTCCCTCTGCACGAAGAGCTGGGCTGGGCGATCGACCCCGACGAGCTTCGAAAAATAGTCACGGACAAGACGAAGCTCATTGCTGTGTGTAATCCCAACAACCCGACAGGCGCGGTGATGAGCGAGAACGCGATGCGCGATGTCGCGAAGATCGCGGGAAGCGTCGGTGCTTGGATCCTCGCTGATGAAGTCTATCTCGGCGCCGAGCTCAACGGCGAGCCCTCCGCGACCTATTGGGGTTGGTACGACAAGCTCATGGTGACCGCGGGGCTCTCGAAGGCCTATGGGCTTCCGGGCTTACGCATGGGCTGGGTGGTCACCGAAAAGGATCACGCGGACCACCTGTGGTCCTACAAGGACTACACGACGATAGCGCCTTCTATGCTCTCGGATCGCCTCGCGACCCACGCACTCGAGCCGGCACGCCGGACCAAGATCCTGGAGCGGACGCGCGCGATCTTGAACGACCAGCTGCCGGTTCTCACGGCCTTCGTCGAGCGGCACGGCAACCATATGTCCTGGGTGAAGCCGAAAGCCGGCGCTATCGGCTTCATCCGCTATAGCTGGGATATCAACTCCACGACCTTGATGGAGCGGCTCCGCGACGAGAAGGGCGTTTTCATCGTGCCGGGCGATCACTTCGAGATGGACCACTACATGCGTCTCGGCTACGGGTACAACAAAGAGAAGCTCGAGAACGCGCTCACACGCTGCTCGGAGTTTCTCAAGGGTCTCGACTGATCTGCTCACGCCGGGCGCGAATATCCCGGCTTTCGATTTGGCCGCGAAATATGACGAGCCACAGAGGCACAGTAGTACAGCGCGGCGGAGCCGCAACCAAATTGGAGGACGGCTCCGCCGCGAGCGGTCAGCGGTCAGCATTCAGCGGTCAGCTCGTGGTGCTCGGCGCTTCGCGCCTCGGTCCCATTCTCAGTGTGCGCCGTCCCAATTCTTCGCCGCGGTGCCTCTTCTAACTGATTTACCCTCTCGCGGATCCGGCCGCAGCCGCTCAAATTCTTGCAAGAAATAGAAGCTTTTTCGGGTTAGTAGTACAGAGAAAGCGAGAGCGAGAGAAGAGCACTCGGCGGGCTCTATTGATGCCTCTGTGTTCGACGCTGCTTAGCAGCGTCACCCCAGCGGACGGTGACGTCGTGAGCTCCCTGGAAGATCTCGTCGCGCCCAGCAGAAACGGTAAGTGTTTTCGAAACTCTGTACTACTAACCCTAATCGCAAATAAACGTCACCGTGTCTGAGGTCTTTGGCCCCGTGAATAGCACCTTTTCCAGGTTCTGCATACACCGTGCAGAATCACCTATAGTGGCGGCGAGCGGGTGCCCCAGCACGAGCTTCTCGCCTGCGCCCAGTGCGGCTGTTTCGCGTTTTCGTGCTTCGAAGATTTTGCGATTAGGGCTAACCCTGAAAAGCTTGTTTTGAGAAGAAGAAAAATCATGCGGCAGCAGCGTGGAGTTTATCGAGGGAGAGAGAGTTTGCGGTAAGTAACGCGGAGCAAAGTTGCTGACCGCGCTTTGTGAGTCTGTAGCGAAAAGTTTTGGGAACTTTTTTGACAAGACGGTGGGCTCGGAGGATGCGAATGAGCCGGGTGACGCGTCCGCTTAGCCGCCTGGTTTCGAGAGGGTCGTCCGAAGTCTTGGGAAAGAGCAAGGCACGGAGTTCCCTGTTGCGAAAGCCTCGCAGATGAAACTCTCCACGGGAAATAGCGGCGAGGAGTCGGGCGTCCAGAGCGTCCCAAGGGCGAAGAGCTCGGAGGGTGGAGCCATTCCATTGAGTTTTTTGGCTGACGCGAGCGAGGAGTCGACCGAGTGGGGTTGAGGTATCACAAGCGGCGAGAGCGTCGAGGTAGCACTCATTGGAGTCCTGGGAGAGCTGGGAGAGCTGGGCACGACGATGCAGGTCTGCGATGCCACGACGGAGCGGACGCCACTCGAGAGGGCCGTTGGGGTCGCCTTCCTTTGGCCGGTAGCAGCGCATACCCTCGGCACGCTGGATGGTTGTCTCCACACGGAGCACGGAACCTTGTTTGTCGTAGAGTTTGACGGAATTGAGGTCGAGGGCATGTTTGATACGCAGACCCTCGGGCCGGTCGCGAAATCGGCTGACGACTTCCCCTGAAAAGTCGGTTCGAATCCGTTTTCCGAGAAAGCGCATCACGTCGGGGCTCGAAAAGTTTGTGATCGCATGGTGTACAAGAGCGGGATAGATCTCCGCGAGGCTAGAGCTGTTACGAAACGTGACGTCGGTGGCCCATTCGCTGCTGTAGACACTCCAGTAGTAGTCGAGGCCACTCGGCGGGAATAATTTGTCTTGCAATGGATTGACGAATCGACTCAGGCGATTCAGGATGTGAGGCCAGTTGGTTTTGAGCTGCTCATCGAGAAGCTGCTGTGCCGCGTGGGCATCCTCAACCCAGGTAAAGCAGTTTTCCCGGCGCCGATATTGAATGCCAGCCTTATCCATCTCAACGGCGAGCCATTCACGGCCGTTGACGTAGACCTGAACATTGAATGGAAACCAGCTTTGGATATGGGCATGCATGAAACCAAAAATAGGGTCCATGCAGTAGTGGTAAAAGTTTAGGCACTTTCTGAGGGATTGCACGAGCTCCAACCGCTTCTTCTGGCGGTTGCGACGTATGCTGAAGGTGATACAAGGTTCCACGCAGCTCAGCACTGCGATGAGACCACTGCGGACATTGTCTTGTTGTGCAATCTCGCGTGCGATGGCCTCCTTGTTCTTACGGGAAGACTCCAGATAGACGACCGGACGCTCGAGTCGCTCCGCCTGCTGATACAAGGCCTGCTTGAGCTCGGAGGTACGCTGCAGTGCGAACTCCGCGAACTCCTTCAGAAGGATTTTCTGGTAGGAAAGGTACTTACCCATGCCGTCCGTATAAGAAATGTGGCGTAGGGTTCCGCGGAACACCAACCGGTCGAATCCGCTCAGTACCCCTGTGATTCGATCCTCGTGACGTGATAAAAACTGTTTCACGGCGTCCTCCAGCGTGGGAAAGGGTTGTCGTGACATCTTCCTACTCTGGATGTGGCGCCGTGTCTACTTCACGCCCAGATTGTGCATCGAGCCCGCGTTGGGCTGACGTGGTGAGCGAGCCGACAGCGAAGAGTCAGGATGAAAGACTTTCGAGATCTAAAGGTTTGGGAGAAGGCCCATCAGCTAGTCAAGGGTTTGTACCAGGCCACCGGCCACTTCCCAACCGAAGAGAAGTTCGGCTTGACGGCTCAGATGCGCCGAGCGGCGGTTTCCATCCCGGCGAATATTGCTGAGGGCTGTGGACGCGGTTCAGACCGGGATATGGCCCGCTTTCTTCAAATGAGTATGGGCTCAGCAAGCGAGCTCGAATACGAACTGCTCCTTGCCCACGAGCTCGGGTTGCTCGATAGCCAAAGTCTTCAGGAGCTTGCCGGGCGAACCACCGAGGTCAAGCGTATGCTCGCCTCTCTCATCCGGAGGCTCGAATCCGGAGCTGACCGCTGAATGCTGACCGCTGACCGCTCGCGGCGGAGCCGTCCTCCAATTTGGTTGCGGCTCCGCCGCGCTGTGTCTCTGTGGCCATTCTTAAGGCGCTCATGCACACGATTTGAGGAGCGGCCGAGCTTTCAGGTTTACCTGGCTAGGGTTAGGCGCGGTCGCCCATCGGGATGAAGTCGCGCTCGTCATCGCCCAGGTAGAGCTGCTGCGGGCGCGCGATCTTCTGATCGGAGTCGGTGATCATCTCCTCCCACTGCGCGATCCATCCCGAAGTGCGCGGGATCGCGAAGAGCACGGGGAACATGCTCACCGGAAAGTCCATGGCTTCGTAGATGATGCCCGAATAGAAGTCGACGTTCGGGTAGAGCTTCCGCTTCACGAAGTAGTCTTCTTGTAGCGCGATGCGCTCGAGCTCGAGGGCGATGTCGATCAAGGGGTTCTTCCCCGTCACCTCGAAGACTTCGTGCGAGGTCTTTTTGATGATCTTGGCGCGCGGGTCGTAGCTCTTGTAGACGCGGTGGCCGAAGCCCATCAAGCGCACTTCCCCTTCCTGCACCCGCTTGACGAAGCTCGGGACGTTGTCCTTCGAGCCGATCTCGTTGAGCATGCGCAGAACGGCTTCGTTGGCGCCGCCGTGGAGCGGGCCGTAGAGCGCCGCTGCCGCCGCCGCGGTCGAGCAGTAAGGATCCGCTTCCGAGCTGCCCACGCTCCGCATCGCGTTGGCGGAGCAGTTCTGCTCGTGATCCGCATGCAAGATGAAGAGCTGGTCGAGCGCTTTTTCGAGCACGGGATCCGGCGTGTAGTTATTCGACATGCAGAACATCATCTTGAGGAAGTTGCCCGCGTAGGAGAGATCGTTGTCCGGATAATTGAAACGCATCCCGATCGTGTGCCGGTAGGCGAACGCCGCGAGCGTGGGGACTTTCGCGATGAGGCGATAGGTCTGGAGCCGCCGCGATTCCGAATCGTGAACTTTCTTCGCGTCCGGGTAGAACGTGGAGAGCGCGCTCACCATGCTCACGAACATCCCCATCGGATGCGCGTCGTAGCGAAAGCCTTCGATGACCCGCTTGATGTATTCGTGGATGATCGAGTGATGCGTGATCTCGTGCTCGAAGGCGTCGAGCTGCGACTCCGTCGGCAGCTCGCCATTCAAGATGAGATAAGCCACTTCGATGTAGCTCGACTTCTCGGCTAGCTGCTCGATGGGGTAGCCGCGGTAGCGCAGAATCCCCTTTTCACCGTCGATATAGGTGATGCGGCTCTTACAAGAGGCTGTGTTCTTGAAGGCGGGATCGTAAGTTTTGAGACCGTAGTCGTCGTCATCAACGCGAATCTGCCTCAGGTCCATGGCGCGGATGGCGCCGTCCTCGATCGAGATCTCGTAGGTTTTGCCGGTCCGGTTGTCAGTGATGCTGAGCGTGTCGCCCATTGTTTTTTTTCTCCTCTTTTCGACGACGGCCTGAGCCGAACCTGCTATTCTACATCGTCTCGGCCACACCATGAAAGCTCGCGCGAAGAGAGCTCCAACCGCACAGGAGCTGATGGTGGCGACGGCGGCCCGCGAGATTCGGGACGGCGAGCTCGTATTCGTCGGGATGCGCTTGCCACTTCTCGCTTTCATGCTCGCCCAGGCCACCCACGCACAGAGCGCCGTAGGGCTCTACGAGAACGGCGTGATCCGAGCCCGTGCGGCGCGCTCGCTTCTATACACGATGAGCGACCTACACATGTCTGGGGTAATCTCGGCGTCATCCCGGACGCGGCCCGGGCTTCGAAGAAAGTGATCGTGCTCGCCGAAGAGATCGTCGAGCCGGAAGTGATCCGGAGCGATCCGGACCGCACCGTCATCCCCGGCTTTCTCGTCACCGCCGTGGCCCACGTGCCGAACGGGTGTCGCCCGTCGCCATGCCCGGACTATTACGGCCGGGATCACGCATTCTTCGCTGCGTATCACGAGAGGCGCGCACGCGCGAAGGGTTCCTCGAGTGGCTCGAGAGCTGGCTCGTCAGGAAAGAGACGCTTTGAGCACGGCGCGACGACGCTCGAAATGGTCATCGTCCACGGCAGGCACGGCCGGCAGATCACCTTCGAAATCGACGTCAAACGGGAGCGGCACGAAGAGCGCCTCGCCTTCGTTCTCCGCCACGTTTTTGAACTTGTACGTCCTCAGAAGCTGATACACCCGTAGCACGAGGGCGACCAACCCGGACTCGCCGAGGTGGAATCGTCGCGCCGCCTCGACGCCGGTCAAGGCGTGCTCGCGGTCGATCGCGGCGAGCGCGCCCGCCGATTGGATCGGGATCGTCTCGACGATCTCTGCGTAGTCGCGGATCCGCGTATGGCCCTCCTTGGGAGGTTTCAGCTCGTGACGCCAGCTCATCCAAGTATCCGGTTTGATCGCGTCCGGATCCTGGCCCGCGTAACTCGGAAAGATGATGACTTCCTGGTCTTTCGAATCCCAGGCCTTGTGGAGCATGACGATGGAGCCACCTTCATGGAGGTCTCGCGCGATCACGGACCAGGTTTTCACAGCCAGTTGGTCGGACACGTAGGCTTCGGTGGCCTCGGCCGAGGTCTCGGTATTTTCTGTCACGACTTCGGAAGTCCTAGGAATGCGTGAAGGACTATAGTGAGGCTAGGCTAACATGACCCAAGAGCATCTATCCGAGAAAGTCGCCCTCGTCACCGGCTCGACCCGCGGGATCGGGCGCGCCATCGCCGAAGAGCTCGCGAAAGCGGGCGCCACCGTCGTCATCTCCGCCCGGCGCGAAAAAGACGTCGCCGAGACGGTGAGCCAGTTGCGATCCGAAGGTTTTCGGGCCCTCGGCTTGGCCTGCGACGTCCGGAGCTACAAGGAAGTCGCAAGCGTGATGAAGTTCATCGCCGACGAAGCTTCGGGGCTCGACATCCTCATTAATAATGCGGGCGTTGGTCTGTTCGGACATATCTCCGAGCTCACTCCTGAGAGCTGGAACCAAGTCATTGAGACCAACTTGACTGGGGTATTCAACTGCTCGCACGCGGCGATTCCTCTCCTGAAAGAGCGCGGCGGCGGGGCCATCATCAATATCAGCAGCCTCGCCGGCAGAAACGCTTTCCGGGGCGGAACCGCGTATAACGCGTCGAAGTTCGGCCTCGAGGGGCTGAGCGAAGCGATGATGCTCGACCTCCGCTACGAAAACATCAAAGTCGCCTACGTGATGCCCGGGAGCGTGGCGACCGACTTCGCCGGAAGATCTCCGGGAGACGGCGGCGACTGGAGGCTCAGCTCGAAAGACGTCGCCGACGCCGTGATGGCTATCCTCGCGCAGGACCATCGAGCGCTCGCGAGCCGCATCGAGCTACGCCCCTTTCAACCGCCGCAGAAAAAGTAGCCCCCAGCACAACGTTGAACACCCGGTCGAGGCACTCGCTTCCGCGCATTTTGACGCCGAGTTTGTCTCCCTGCCAACATGTTGGGGTTCCAAATCGCGGATCCCTGCCTCAAGTAACACTTTAAGTCTGTGCACACGTGTGCACTCGCACGCCAGACATCAGACACTTAATTCTCGGAAAACGTTACGAAAGGTAACAGATACGTTTCGCTGAAACGCGTTTTGACGCGCACATGTGCCAAGAGCGAGCAACGGGTAAGCGGCTCGCCCTCCACGACACGTGGCGACGTGGATCTTCGCCCGCCGTAACGACGTGACGGGATGTTGCCCGCCAAGACCGCGATGGTCGGGAACACGCTGGGCCATCACGAGATTCTCGGCAAACTCGGAGAGGCCAGGATGGGCGCGATCTACCTTGCTCGCGACACGAAACTACGTCGGAACGTGCGCTCAAGGTGCTGTCCTCCGAGCTCGACAGTCCCGAGCACCGTCAACGTCAACGCTTCGAGGCAAGAGACTCGAGAGGTTGCCGCCCTCAACTATTCATCTGTCCGAACCGCTGGGAACGCGTATCTGTCAGACAGTTCTTCCGCCATTGAGGGTTGCTAAGCGGCTGCGGGTAGTGGCTCGATGGCGGGAGACACCGTCCCCAAAGAGTCCGATCGCGCACGAAGCGTAACTTGACGGCCGCATATGAAACATGCGACTCTTTATGCATGAGAACTACGCTAGAGATCGAAGCTGAGCTCCTCGATGAGGCCATTCGGGTCACCGACGCGCCGACAAAGACGGCCGTGGTACGCATGGGGCTGAGGGCGCTGGTCGACGAGGCATCGCGCCGGCGCCTCGCGGCGCTGCAAGGCAAGGTCCCCGAGGCGACCGCACCCTCTCGGCGACGCCCCCCAAGCAGGAATCGACTCGTTGACGCTCGTCGACACCTCGGTCTGGGTCGACTTCTTTCGCGGCATCACCCGGGCCAACACCCTCGGGGATCTCCTCGAGACCAACGAGATCCACCTCCACCCTTGGGTCCTTGGCGAGCTGGTTCTCGGCGGTCTCGGTCCCCGGCGAGAGGCGGTAATCGCGGATCTGAGACGGCTTCCTACCGTCCCTTGCGTGCCGGACGATGACGTGCTGGAGCTCGTAGTCGGCCGACATCTCTGGGGACGAGGGATCGGTTGGGTCGACGTCCACCTCCTGGCGTCCGCACTCGTCACCGGTAGCCGCCTCTGGACGTTCGACCGCTCGCTCGCCGCGGCAGCCGAGGATATCGACTTGGACAGAGCGCCGTGACGCGACCCCGCGGGAAGGCTTGAGCTCGCTGAGGTCGCAGAGCTCGCTGCTGCCAGCGGGGATCAGAGAGGGCGAATGTCGCGCAGAGGGCGTTTGATCGCAAGCGAACCTGATTGTCGCCCCCCACTGCTTCGAAGAAATAGACGTCTTCCGGATCGACAGGCACGCGGCGGAGTTCGGAGACCCCTGTGACGTTGATGAGCACCCGACGGATAGAGCCCATCGCTGTGTCTTGTAGCATGAGCTGCAGTTCTAGGAAACAAGCGGCGGCTGTGGGAGTCTGAGTTGCGATTCTAGCGCACTACGCCCCTTTCAGCCGCCGCAGAAAAAGTAGCACCCGGTTGAGCGCGTAGCCGAACAGGATAGCGAGTAGCGGCTCGATCTCCCAGCGCATGCGATCGTTCTCGCCGATCTCGATGAGATTCGTGATCGCGGTGACCCACAAGATCGTGAGCACCATGTACACGAAGACCCCTCTCGGGCCTTCCCGCGTCGCCCCGAGCACCCCGAGGCCAAGGACGAGGGGGAAGAGCACGAGCCAGAGGTTCGCAGGCGGCGCGAACATGCGGATCGGCCGCTCGATGGGACCACCCCAGAACAAATAGCGGGTCCACGCCGCGCGGTAGTGATGCACGCGCTCGAAGTCGTAATCGACGAGAAAGTGCACCGAGTTCGGTCCCGGCTGTAGATAGAGGAGGAGCGCCGTCGTCACCCGGCGAAAGTAGCGCTCGGGATGATTCAAGAGGATATCGATGTCGGCTTGGAACAGCGCGTCGGAGATGGTGACGTAGTCGCGGTGGTTGAAGTTGGGCTCGCCGTTCGACTTGTAGAGCGCGTCGAGCGCCGGGTGCACGTGTTGTGGTTCTTGGAAAAAACCGAAGGCTTCGTAGTAGTCGGGCTCTTGGAACGGACGCCGCTGCCAATAGCCCGGGATCACGCGCCGCTCCTTGAGCTCGGCGACCTCTTTTTGGGAAAGCGGCCACCGCTTCGTCAAGCTCAGGCCGAGCCAGCTGCTCGAAGCGTAGCTGCCGACGACTGCGTAGTTCTTGAGAGACCACAAACTCACGATGACGAGCGGGATCGTAGCGGCGAGCAGGAAGCGCCGACGTCCCTCGACGAAAGGCGTCAATGCGAGCGCGACGGCGACGAGCCAGAAAGGATGAAACACGGAGCGGGTCAACATGATGAGCGTCACGAGCGAGAGGAAGAGGGCGAGCATGGCCCGGCTTCGACGCTCGAGAAAAAAAGTGAGCGCGAGCGCGGAGGCGAGCAGCAAGAGCGCCATCGGCAAGGTATAGAACAGCCAGTTGCGATAAACAGGAAAATTTGGCGCGAGCGCGAAGGCCAGACAAACAGCGCCGGTAATCGCATCGGCAATCCCGAGCCGGCGCATGAGCCACGCCATCCCGAGGAGAATGGCGAGCGCCATCGCGCCGAAGAGAAAGGAGAAGACCGCAGGATAAGACTGTGGGAACGCCTTCACGACGATTCCGAGAAACAAGTTGAAAAGAGGCGGCTGGGCGTGAAGGTAATAGAGCCCCCTCAAGAGGTCGTCCTGAAGGATGGAAGGGTCGAGATATTGATAGAGCGTGCCGAGCGTCTCCACGGCGAAGCGGACGGCCAGAGCGCGGCCCAAAAGCTCGCTGGCACCGAAGGCCGCGAGGACAAAGAGGTAGAGCGCGCCTTCCCGAATTCGGACCCTAAGGGGCTTGAGCATGAAACCGCGCGAGGATAGCACCACGCTCCGGACGGACGCGAGTCCCCTGTTATAATCGGCACGAGGAGGAAGGCCCATCAATATTCCGAACCGCCGACATCGATCGACACCTTTCACGATTGATCGCATCGACGTCGCGCACGGCTCCCGCGAGTCCCTCGAGGACCAGCTCGCGGTGGAAGAGCCGCTTGAGATCCGCCTCGACGGGAAAAACGTCGCCGTGGTCATGCGCAGCCCGGGCAACGACGAAGAGCTCGCAGTCGGTTTTCTCTATACCGAAGCCATTCTGAAATCCCACGACGAGCTCGGTGGCGTGGAGCTCAAACAGGACCCCAAGAATCTCGAGCTCGCGAACGTCGTCGAAGTCACCTCCGCCGAAGGCATCGATCTCGAAAATCGCGGCTGGCAGCGCAACTTCGTCTCGGCTTCAAGCTGCGGGCTCTGCGGGAAGCTCACGATCGAGTCGGTGCGTCTGCACGTTCCGTCGGTGCGGAAGGACACGCTTCAGGTTTCCGCCGAGCTCCTCAGGGCGCTTCCCGACAAGATGCGCGGCGAGCAAGCGGGCTTCGACGAGACGGGTGGCATCCACGCCGCCGGGCTTTTCGACCCCGACGGCAACCTCCTCATCCTCCGGGAAGATATCGGCCGCCACAACGCTGTCGACAAAGTCATTGGCGCCGCCCTTCTCGCGGATCAGCTTCCTCTCTCGGAGCGCGTGCTCATGGTGAGCGGCCGCTCGAGCTTCGAGATCGTGCAAAAGGCGCTGATCGCCCGCATCCCGATAGTCGCGGGTATCTCCGCCGCTTCGAGCCTCGGCGTCGAGCTCGCCCAGTCCTGCGGGATGGCGCTCGTCGGCTTCGTGCGGGGCTCATCGATGAACGTCTACACGGGACGCGACCGCATCGCGTCTTAGAGAAACTCGGCGAATACGCCGCGCTTCACACGACCGCCGGCGGCGAGACATGCGTCCCTGGATCGCTGGCAGATGAGAATCGTCGCGAGCGCGAGTATGAAAGAGAATGCAAAAGGTAGCGAGTGTGGGGCGGCATCCCGCTACATTTCATCGTCGCGAGCGGTTTCATCAGACACCCATATCTCGATCTCGGGGATGGACCAGCCTGGGGTCGGCGACCGGTCGAAGCGCGTTCCACCTCGGCCGATGTTCAGCGTGAGGCTCGTGACTTCCGTCCATTCGAGGTCGAATCCGATCGCCGCCTCACCCGGGCTCTCGAGGAGCGCATCCACGAGCTGGGCGGCGTGCTCGACGTCGAAGTGCGCCAAGCGAACGCGTTGGCCTTCCGCCGTGTGACCCACGATGCGGAACCGCGGTGGAAAAATGCTACGACGGCGCAGCTTGAGGACCAGACCCGTGATCTCGACGGGCTCGCCAAAATCCACTTCGAAGAGCTCGTCTCCGAGCAGTGGCCGTGACATTTCCCACGACGTTTCGAGATTGCCGTCGGCCGCGAGCTCTGCGTCGCCGCGCGTGGCTCGATACGTCCAGGCAGGGTCGCGAAACACACGCCCGGAAGGAAAATAGGCGGCGGAGGCGAGTGGGCCTTTCGTCAGGAGGTACACTTCGTCGGCCGTGCCGCGATAGATGTGCGATTGTGTCCCGGCGAACCTCGAGAGGAACGAGAGCCGCCCCCGCTCGATCCACTGGGGAAGCCTGGACGCCGACCCGTTGGAAGACATCGAAGCTGATTTCACTCGGAAACTCCGCGGCCATCTGCCTCAGGAACGTCGTCAAGAGCGGTGGGTAGCTCTCGTAGCCATGAATGATTGGTTTGTGGTGATAGGAGGAAAAGTACATCTCGAGCGTCTCTTTGCGGATGAGGCTCTCCCCTCGTATCGGCACCTCGACAAGCGCACGCACCGGTTGGTCCTCGAGCCAACGGTAGACGGCAGGGAGCTCGTCTCCGACAGGTACCTTCGCCGTCATGGCGATGGGTGAGATGTGCTCCGCTGGAACGAGGATCGCCAACAGCAGAGCCATGCCGCGCCAGCCTTTTTTCTCGAGCAGCGTGAGAGCGCGCCCGACGAGAAGCGCGATGAAGAGCATGGCAATGAGGCTCAACCGTTCCGGTATTCGGACTTGCTGGAACCCGGGAACCCAATCGTAGAGCAGGCGATAAGGTCCGGGACCGAGTTGCCGCGTGAAGACGACGAGGTCTTTGCCGAGTGAGAGCATCACGAACAAAAGGGCCAGCGCCAGAGCGCTCGGAATCCAGACCCTGTTGGGCACGAGGGTGCGCTCGGAGTCTCCTTCTTGATATCGGAGGGCCCACGCCGTGACCGCGACGAGCACCAAAGCCATCGAGATGAAGCCGATGAAGTGAGGCGCCTTTTGTTGCAAGCGCACCGGCGCGCCGACAGACCCGTAGAAAAGGTTCGTCGGTGTCGTGGATACGTAGTGAGAGAGATCGACGCCCTCGGGAAGCTCGTGCTGAAAGCCGTGAACTTCCGCGCTCCGCAGATAGGGCAGCACGAGAGGACTGAACAGCAGCACCGCCGCGAGCGCCGCGCCCGCGAGCGTCGGAATCCGGCGCAGCACGAGGCGTGGCTTCAGGATGGCGACGGCGATCATGAGGATCGAGAGCAACAGCGCGCCGTACAACACGTGGTAGCTCGAGCATAGTCCCTGAGCGAGCATGATGGCGGCGAGCTGATAAGCGTGACGTCGCCGGCCCGTTCGAAGAAATTTCAAGAACTGCTCTAGCGCAAGAGGGATGAAGCCGTGATAGAGGATGTGGATTCTCGGACCTTCGTTGATCTGATACGTATGAAAGCCGTAGAGCGCGCCCGCGGCCCACGCTCCGATCGGGCCGAGACCGAGGGCGAGACCGAGCCGCTGTCCGCCGATGCCGGCAAGAAGCACGCCGAGAAGGATCGAGACGTTGTAGGCGAGAACCGGGTTCGACGTCAGCCAGATGACCGGTGCAACAAGGACCGACGTACCCAGTCGATGATCGGTATAGGTCAGCGCGCTCTCGGCCGGGTACAAAATGTTTGCTTCGAAGATGCGGCCCGGCGAGGGCCAGAGCCCGTGCGACAAACCAGGCCTGCACGACGAAAAGGCGCGGGCGGCGGTAACGGTAAACCCCTCCGAGCCATAGACACAAAAGGATCGAGGGCCCGGCCACGACCATAACAACGAGATACGCGTCGAATGGATAGAGGGCGGGAAGGGATTCCGAGGGCCAGTGCGCCCTCAACGCGTACGCCAGGCGGAAAGACGTGATGAGGAGCAGCATGTCGACGAGCGCCATCTGCATTCCAACGAGTCGTGCGCGCTGGCGGATCATGCGCCCTTTCTCCGCTCCTTCACGAGGTTCGCATAGACCTGCTCTGTTGCCTCAACGACACGATCCCAGTCGTGGTGCGATTCTACGTGACGTCGCGCCCGTTTCGCCATAGCGAGTCGTTCGTCTTCGCCGGCGCCGAGTGCCTCGCCAAGACGTACGGCCAGCTCGTTACGTCGCTCGAAAACAAAACCCCTGCCTTCGCCAAGGAGCTCGCAGTGCGGTGAGAGCGCGCTCGCCAGGCACGGCAGGCCGCGAGCCATCGCCTCGAGTAAGAATATCGGAAACCCCTCGAGCTCGGAGGGCAGCACCGCGAGGCACGCGCCCCGGAGGAGCGCTTCTTTGTCGTCTCCTTGGACGACGCCGGGGGAACAAACAGCGAAGCCCCTCCGCTCGTTCCCGAATCGACACGGCGTACTCCCCGCTGGCTTCGCCGGCGAGTACCAAGGCGAGGTCGCGCCTTCCGAGCTCCCAAAAAGCGTCCACGACCCACTCCAAACGCTTCTCCGGAACGAATCGTCCGAGGAACAGTAGATAGTGGTTGGGCTCGAGCTCGAGCGATCGAAGCAAATCGCTTTCCGGCACGCGGTCGGGGTCGGGCAGCTCGACTCCGTTCGGGATGCAATGCGAGTGGGAGCCCGAGGGTCCGGAGGATGTCGCCGCGATGAAAGCGCGCATGAAAGAGCTTTTGGAGAACGAGAGCGGCGAAGGGATGTTCGCGCTTCTCGACAAGCTCATCGCGCGTCTCGCTCGGGAAGGCTACTCCTTGCGCTTCGACGCGACGATGTTCATCAAGTCGCAGCTGACAATCTCCGGGATCCTCGCGGAGCTCGATCCGGAATTCGAACAGGATGAATATGTGATGGGGCGCATGGCGAGCCAGGTCGGACGCGAGCTCGGGAAGCGGCTTCTCCGCACGGTCTATTTTCTGAAGTGGAACTCTCACGACTATCCGAGCATGATGTCCAACGAGGACGTCAAAGACGTGCAGTTCCAGAAGATCGGACGCGGCTTCAAGGCGTTCGGGAAAGCGATCTGGAAGGGCGTCACGTTCCGGTGGCTGTTCTCGCAATCCGAGTTGCTACCGGCTTCCGGCTACCCGCTTTCTGGTCTGGGCTCTCGCACGGCTTCTGAGCTAACGCCAGCCAGGCAAAGCTGAGAGTTGTTGAAAGGAAAATCCTCGCTCGCGCGGCAGAAAAATGTGAACAAGAATTCGCGATTCTGGCGGGTGATTGGTGTGTGGATGATGGAGCCCGAGGACCATCTCGTCGTGGCCACACGGTGCCGCGAGGTCTTGCAGCAGGCCCGAGCTTAGGGCGGTCTCAGTCATTGACATCGGGCCAAAGAGGTCCTATCGTCGCCTTGCCCCATGATGGAGAGATCGGACGAGCTCACCTGGCTCAGTACTGTATCTTTATTAATCGTCGCCGGAGTCGCTCTCGCGGTTGCACTCATCTATACGCGCGCGGTCATGGTTCCTTTCGTTCTGGCGCTGCTATTCTCCTATCTCGTCGGTCCCATCGTGGACTGGATGCAGACGAGGGCGAAGATGCCGCGCGGCGTGTCCATTTTATTTGCGCTTCTCGTCGTGCTCGGACTCATTACCCTCCTCATCATGCTCATCACGGTCTCGGCGCGCGGGATTGCCGACAGCGCTCCAATTTATCGCGAGCGCCTCGCGAGCATGGCGGAGAGCATCTTTTCGATCCTCGACCGGTTCGAGATCGACCTCGGCCAGGCCGCGATCCTCGACGCTCTGAAAGACCTTCCGGTGTTCAGCTTCGTCCGGTCCACGGCTGGAGGCGTCGTGAGCTTCATCACGAACGGGTTTCTCGTTTTGGTGTTTACGATTTTCATGCTTGCCGGCCGGGCCCCGGGTGAAGTGCGCGTCGGTATCTATCGCGAGATCGACAACAAAATCCGGCGCTACCTCGTCACCAAAGTCGCGACCTCGGCCGCGACTGGAATTTTCGTCGGTATCCTGCTCGCCATCCTCGGGCTCGATCTTGCCTTTGTCTTCGGCGTGCTCGCTTTCTTTTTGAACTTCATCCCCAATATCGGCTCGCTCATCGCGATCTTGCTCCCGCTGCCGCTCGCGATTGTGCAGTTCGACAGCTGGGTGCATATCGGTCTCATCCTGGCCCTTCCTGGCTCGGTGCAGCTGACGATCGGAAACGTCGTCGAACCGAAGCTCATGGGGGAAGGGCTGCAACTCCATCCGGTCTCGATCCTGCTCGCCCTCGTTTTTTGGGGTTTGATTTGGGGCGTGGTCGGCATGCTGCTCGCCGCGCCGATCACCGCGGTGCTGCGGATTGTGCTCGATCGGTTCGAGACGACGCGTCCTTTTGCCGACGTACTCGCGGGCCGTCTGCCCGGCGCCGAAGCGCCCGTGTGAACGTACCGTCGCCGCTCATCGTTTGTACCCACTTCGTGACTGCTATACCATCGCTTCGGTGTGAGGGATGTAGTGAGTGAAGATTTCTAAAGCGAACGTCGGGAAATCCAGCAGTTGCTCGACGCGCTTCGACACGACCTCGTGGAAGGTAGCGTCAGGCTCTTTCGCGAGCATTTCACGGACGACGCCGTCGTTCTAGCCTTCGACGATCCACGCATCTTCGTCGGCAAAGAAAGCTCCATCGAATATCTTCGATCTCTCACGCAGCGAGCGAAGTTTCGAACGCTCGACGGCGAGATCGAGCACATCAAGCTTCACGGCGACGTTGCGATCGTGCTCGAGCGCGGGACGTCACTCTACGAAGTTCAAGGTCAGATGTATCGGGATACGGGGCGAACAACCTACGTCCTCCTGCGCGAGCACAACCGCTGGCGGCTCACGCATTTCCACCTGGAGTCGATGGCGACTAATCCGGTCGTTGAGCCAGAGTCGTAACCGCCTCCTCGATCGTTTGCGTCACCTCTCGATAATCCTGACTCTCGCGAAACCGTAGCGCCCTGCCGAAACGGACGCGCACCGGACCCCGCTTCGGCCAGCGGTCGTCAACCGACAGGATGTCGTAAAGCCCGCTCAAGTGGATCGGAATAACGGGGATCTGAAGACGCGCCGCTAGAAGTCCGACGCCCGCTTGGAAGGGCTCGATGGAACCGTCCCGCGTCAGCCGGCCTTCGGGATAGATCAAGATGGAGTAGCCTTCATCGGCCAAGGCGCCGGCGAAGCGGAGACCGTCGCGCGTTCCCGCGCTCGTGCGCGCGAGCGGGAAGACGTTGACGAGCACGATGGCGAGCCAATATTGGATCGCGGCGGAAAGCCTCTCCGAAGCGCTTCCCGTTTTCTTTAGATAGGCGTCGAAATATTCTTGTTGCACTGCCGGCGCGACACGCCCTCGCCAAGCAAAGGGTAGCGCGGTGAGAATTGCGAGCGTGTCGAGGTTGCTTTGATGGTTCGCGGCGAAGATGACGGGGCCGCTCAGATTCTCGAGCTCCCCCTCGATCGTGAGCGGAAGATAGTGCCGGAAGAGAGGTCGGATGACGCCTTCCCGAAAAGCCGCTCGGGCGAAGCGCAGCGGTGCGATGCGTCCATAGCGCACCAGGCCACGAAGCGGCGGGCGACCGGGCCCGCGCGCACGTGCCGGAGCGGCGCTCTCGACAAAGCGCTCGAGCTCTCCGAGCGTCGTGACCCGGGCCATCTCCTCCTCGGAGAGCTCCCGTCCGGTTTGTTCTTCGAGGCGCGTCAAAAGCTCGATACGGTCGAGCGAGCTCAGGCCAAGCTCTTCGCTCAGCTGGTCGGCGTCGCCGATCGTCTCGCCCGATCGCCCGAGCTGCTCTGCTAGGAGCGCCCGCACGCCGCGAGTCGGTGCGGCTGACTCGGGCGCTTTCAAACGCGCGAGCACTTCGCGGCGCCGTATCTTGAACGTCGATTTCGTGCGCGGGAAGTCGTCTTCCGGCCAGACGGTCCATGCGCGTACCCGCTGGTGTGCTTCGAGCTCGGCATTGGCGCACTGGATCGCGGCCTCGGCGTGACGCTCCCGCGTTCCCGGTTGGGCGAGGAGGAGCACCGCATGAACGACGTCGCCCTTGTCGCTCGGCTGGCCAACAACGACGGCTTCTTTAATTTCCGGCTGCGCGTCGAGAACGGCTTCGATGTCGGCCGGGTAAACGTTCATGCCGTCCGCGCCGACGATGACGTCCTTCTTGCGTCCTTTGTAATAGAGCGTGCCGTCGTCGCCCATCTCGCCCAGGTCTCCCGTGTGGAGCCACTCTTGCTCGGAAGGCGCGCCCGCGCCGAAATATTCGAGCGAGACGTTGTCGCCGCGGACGAGAATCTCTCCGTCCTCGGCGAGTTTTATCCGCTGGCTTCCGACCGCTTTGCCAATCGCTCCACGTTTCGGGTGGAAGGGATGATTTGTCGCGACGAGCGAGCTCGTCTCGGTCAGCCCGTAGCCTTGGACGAGCACGAATCCGAGCCGCCACCAGAACACTTCGTCTTCGGGCGCAAGCCGCGCGCCGCCGGAAAGTATGGCCCAGAACTTCCATCCAAAAGCGGAGTGCACCTCGCGGTGGCGCCACCAGCGCGCGAGCCCGCCGAGGACGCCTTGGGCGCCCGCTTCTTCTTCCGGCTCGAGATCGAATCTGCGCTCGAGCTCGCCGCGCAAGCCCGACAGGAACCGGGGCACCGTGGTGAGCACCGAGATCCGCTCGCGCCGGATCGTCTCGAGGATTGCCGACGGATGGATCGCGTCCATGAAGGCCACCGAGCCTCCCATCACGACCGGGACGAAGAGCCCGGTGAACTGTCCGAAGACATGACTCAGCGGCAGGAGATCGAGAAAGCGGATCGGCTGGAACGGGCGTGCATAGGCGGCGTATTTCCGGATCTCGTTTCGAATGGGCGCGAGATTCGCGACGAGATTTTTGTGGCGATGCACGACGCCTCGGGGCTCTCCCGTGGTTCCCGAGGTATAGATGATTTGCACGATGTCGTCGCCTTTCGCAGCGATCGGCTCCAAAGGCTCTTCCGAGTCGAGCCTGCCGACATCCTGGAGTGAAAGTTGCGAGAGCGCTACCGCTTCCGCGTCGACTTCGGCACCGTGGACAAGAAGCTTCGCTTCGACTTCGCGCTGGACGCGCGTGACGAAAGCCTTCGAGGAGCGAAAATCGAGCGGGACCACCGTGACACCGCGGACGAGCGCCGCCCAGAAAACCGCGACCCACTCCGGCCGGTTCTCACCCCAAAGGAGAAGGCGATCGCCTGGCGCGAGACCGCGCGCGTCGAGCTCGCGGGCGGCCCCTTGGATGTGGCGGTAGAGCTCGCGATAGGTCCATTTCCGCGTGCGGTAGCCTCTCGAGAGGACGATGGCCTCGCGGTCGCGGAGCGCCTCCATATCCGGAAGGAGCTCCAGCAGAGAGTTCATGTTGTGCTCTTAGGCTCCTTTAGGCCCCATCAGAGTGCGCAGCCACTCCTCGGGCATACGTACGGCGACGACTTCACCTTTCGCGGTTTGGATCGTCTTAGCCGACAGCGTGACCTCCACGATGACGACGCGCTCTCGAATCTCTTTCGCGCGTCCCCGGAGCGTGAGCGTGACACCGAGAGGAGTGGGCTTCAAGTAATCGACGTGCAGCGAGCCGGTGACGAATCGAAGCGGCGGCTCCGTCCCCATCTCGCGGCCTTCCGCCCGATGCGCCGCGGCCGCGGCCGTCCCGGTGCCGTGACAATCGATGAGCGATGCGATGAGCCCACCATAGACGTAACCGGGAAGTGCTTTATGGTGCGGCTCGGGATCGAAACGGCAGATCGACACGTCTCCATCCCAGAAGCTCTGGATCCGGTGCCCGCGCTCGTTGAGCACGCCGCATCCATAGCAATGCTGTGTCTCCTCGGGGTAGAGCTCTTGAAAGCTCTTTTCAGTCATAGGCGTCTCCTTGTTGCGTCCACTGCGGGTCCAAACAAGCCGGCGCGCGATCGATATACGAGAGCGTGAAGGTGAGCGCCGACTCCGCTAGCGCGAGATTATCCTATCGAAGCGGGAGAGGCTTCGTGCAGAAATCAACTGAGTGACCGCCCGGTCGAATTTGCAAACGGCGCACCGGCTCAAGCATTCTCTCGACCGGTTTTGGGCATTATAGTGCCCATTTTGGGCATAAGGTACCACCGTCGAAAAGGACGGACTCGATCCAGACGGTCATTCGTCAGAGTGAGTTCGTTTGAACGAAGAGCCGGCGTTTTGCGTAACACGGTGTATGCGTCGCGTACTGCTCGTTCTGGCCGTTTTCGGCGTCGTTTTCGGAGTCTTCCTCCCGGTTCAGAGTTTTGTGATTTTTTCTCCCCGACCCTGACGCTGCCCGTTCACGACGGAGCGGCATCTGCTATCGTGGAGTCACACGGCGCAAACCGATCTCCCTCACGAGCTCGATCGCATGAGCTGACAAGTCCGTCATAGGGATGAGAAGGACACTTTGCGGACGGCGTGGTTGTTCTCGTCGGCTATATAGAGGTTGCCTGAGGGATCCGTCGCTAGACCATGGGGCCCGTCGAGCTGGGCCTCTGTCGCGGGTCCACCGTCTCCGCCGTAGCCCGCTTCTCCGACTCCGGCGACGGTGTCGATGTGGCCGAGCGGTTCCACGCGCCGCACGCGCTCATTCTCGTAATCGGCTATATAGAGACGCCCCGTGCTATCCACGGCGATGGCGGGAATGAAGCTTCCCAGTTGCGCCGCGGTGGCAGGCCCGCCGTCGCCACTGAATCCCTTCTTGCCTATCCCGGCGACGTCCGTCCACCTCTTGCTAGCGGCATCCATTTTCCGGATCCTCGCCTCCCCACCAACGAATAGGCTCCCATAGGCATCGGTGGCCAGAGAGCCTTGAACGCCGCCCGCCACGACGCTCACTTCGCCCGTGCGAGCATCCCTGCGATGGATCTTTCCTTCACCGCAGAAGTAGAAATGATCCTGGCGGTCCACTGCCAGGGCCATCCCGAAGCCGACGTTGGGAAGCTCGAACTCCGTGGTGATCACGCCGGTGGAGCCATCCACTTTACGATAGCGGTCGTTGCCCGAGTCGGCGATGTAGAAGTTTCCTCTCGAGTCCAACGCCACTCCCATGGGCCAGCTCAACGTCGCCTCCGTCGCCGGTCCCGAGTCCCCGTCGAAGCCCCTGCCGCCACTCCGTGGGATGTCCCGCAACGGTGCGCAGCGTCCCGGTGCGGCGCTCCCAGCAGCAGATGCGGTGGTTATTGAAGTCCGCGATGTACAAGTTGCCGTCGGCGCCGACGGCAAGCGCGTTAGGCGTATTCATCTGGTCCGGGAAGCCAAGCTCGCCGGTACCGCAGACAGTGGTGATGACGCCGATCATCGCCTTATCGCTCGTTCCTGGAGTTCGTCAGTGCACTTGGGGCTTTCACGATACAGTCTCAACCGATTATAGAGGAGCTCGGGTAGGCTCAGCGAGCCGCGGCGAGAAAGAGCAAAACCCAGCCGACGAGCAAGGCGACGCCGCCGAAAGGCGTCACCGCACCGAGCCAGCGGATGCCGCAGATACTGAGAATGTAGAGACTTCCGGAAAAGACGGCGATCCCGAGGGTGAAGGCCCAGCCGGCGGCGTTCGCGAAGCTTTCCGGGTTCTTGTCGGCGACCCACGCCACCGCCAGCAGCGCGAGCGCGTGATAGGCGTGGTAGCGGACGCCCGTCTCGAAGATGGCGAGCATGTCGGGCGAGAGTCGCTGGCGCAACCCGTGCGCGCCGAAGGCGCCGAGCGCGACGGCCAAGAACATGAGTGCGCTTCCTACCCGTATCCAGAACACGGGTGGATTCTAACTCAAGCGGCCAGTGCGGCGAGCGCTTCCGGGTCTTGAATGATGACGCGGCCTTCCGCGACGGTGATGACGCCCCGGCGCCGGAGGCCCGAGAACGTGTGGTTCACGATCTCGCGGCTCACGCCAAGGAGGTTTCCGAGCGCGGATTGGCTCAGCTTGATGCGGAGAAGAATGCCGCGGCTGTCTCGCACGCCGTAGTTTTGGCTGAGCTCGAGCAGTAGGTCGGCGAGTCGTTGCGGGGCGTTTTTGTAGACGACGTCCATCAGGCGTTTTTCGAGCTTCTTTTGATGTCGGCCCATCAGCTGTGCGAGCTTCATCAAGAGCTCCGGGCAGCGTTTCAGCATCGCACGGAACCTCACTTCCGGCACGACGTGAAACGTGGACGGCTCGAGGGCTTCCGCCATCGTCTCACGCGGCTCCTCGTCGAGGACGCCGGTCTCTCCAAAAAACGAGCCCGGCTCGACGATCTCCAAGATGAACTCCTTGCCGTTATCGGACAGCCGCGAGATCTTGATGCGTCCGGAGGCGAGAAAGTACACGGCCTCGGAACGGTCGCCCGGGAGATACAAAAGACGCCCTTTTTCGGCGATGCGCGTCTGGCTCCGGGATTCGAGCTCCGTAATTTCTTCAGTCTCGAGTTTCTCGAACAGCGCGAAATCGCGCAGGTTCAACATACGTCGTAGCTTCATCATTCCCTCCGAAGACCGTCATTCGCCTCTCGTTGAGTAGTTTTGCCAGAAGGAGGACTTCGGTTACAGCTAAGACGTTTTTTTTATCGAGCGATCTGGCCCGGCTTCAACGGCTTTTGTAGTTCTCGCGGCTCATCTGGGTAGAACTCGCCGACGTAGCTTTCGTAGCCGTTGTAAATCGGCGTCGGGAAAGGCTCCCGGTTGTCGAGCCAGTGCGAAGTGGCCTGGCTCCAGCGCGGATGCGGGATATAGGGATTCACGTTCGAGATGAAGCCGTATTCGTGCTTCTGGATTTGCCAAAACGTACGCGGCTCCTTCGACGTGAGCTCTATCTTCACGATGGCTTTCGGGTTCTTGTAGCCGTATTTCCACGGGACGGTGATGCGGACGGGGGCGCCGTGCTGCTTGAGCAGAGGCTTCCCGTAGACGCCGGTGACCACCATGGCGAGCGCGTTCATCGCTTCTTCCATCCGGAGCCCCTCGTGATAGGGCCAAGGATAGTAGTCCGCTTCGCGGACGCCGGGCATCTGGTTCCGTTTGAGCGCGCTCTCGAAGCTCACATATTTGGCGGAGTTCTTGGGCTCGACTTTGGCCAGGAGCTTCGAGAGAGGAAACCCCGTCCAGGGAACGTTCATCGCCCAGCGCTCGACGCAGCGGAAGTGGTAAATCCGCTCTTCCTGATCGAAAGCGAGGAGGTCGTCGAGGTCGAAGGTCGCGGGCTTCGCGCACTCGCCCTTCACTTCGATCTTCCAAGGCACGACTTCGTAATCCGCCGTGTGTCGCCATACGGGGCCGCCGCGTCCGGGCAGAAACTCGTAGAAATTGTTGTGCGACGCCGCGACTTCGCGAGGCGTGAGCGCCTTGCGCTCGATCGCCTCGGGAACTTTGAACGAAGCGTCGCGTGGCGCCGGGAAGACATCTGCGTTCTCGTAAGGCGGCGTGAGCAGTTCGGCCTCGCCTTCGCCCGCGAAAAGACATGGGCCCGAAGCGAGCCCGAATCCGAGGGCTGTCATGAAGCGGCGCCGATCGAACCGACTAAGAAAGACCGATTCGGGCGTGACCGCATGGGACGGGATTCTTGGGGTGAAGCGATTCGACACGGCGGACCTCCAGTACAGGGGATTCTAGCAAGCTCAGAGAGGTTTTACCTCTCCACCCAGCTCTGGAGGCGCTGGCGCTCCCACCACATGCCAGCGAGAAGGCCGACAAGTCCCATCACGAGAACCGCGCCTGTATGCCACGGCACCATATGGCCCGGATGGGACATGCCGCAGTGAAGGCGATAGACACCCTCGGAGATGAACCCGCCGCCGAGACCACCGAGGAGCCCAGCGACTTTGGGCCGAAGCGGCAACCCACGCGACAAGAGCGCGAGCACGAGGATCACCGGCGGCAAACCGAGAATCGAGATGCGCCAGAAGCACATCGCTTCCGCCTGCCAGCGCATGGAGGGTGGGATGCCGCTATGCGCGAGCGTCCAGTAAGCGCTACCGACCTGGAACACGATGGCGGCGAGCGGGAGCGCGACCCACCACGTCCAGCTGACGGTCGACTCGGGCGCACGCTGAATCAGTGCGAGCACGAGCACGGCGTAAGCAGAGGCCACCATCAGGCTCGCCGGGACCCAGAGGGGGGCGGTCCCGATTTCGGCCGCGTCGCCGCGCAGCCCGTAAACCACGAGTACGAAGCTCAACAAGAAAAGCGCCACCGGAAACGCAATCAGCGCGCTCGCCCAACCGGGGCGGAGTGGGCGCACCGGCTTCAGATCCTGCGCCACTTCACGGCGGATCCTCTCGAAAGAGCTATCTTGGATCACGTGCCGCTCCTCGTTCGTCCGGAGATGCCAAGATTGTCCGCAACGCGCCGAGCGCGCGATGCGCTCTCAGCTTCGCCGTGCCCGCCCGGATGCCGAGCATGGCGCCGATCTCTCCGAAGGTGAACCCCCAGACGTGGTGCAGCAACACCGCCTCGCGCCGGTCGTCCGAAAGCTCCGCGAGCGCGTTCCACACGTCGCGGTGCGAGCCGAGCTGCTCCATCGCGGGCGGCACCGGCACTTCGGGGAGCTCCTCGAGTGCGCCCGTTTCCACCCTGTACCGGCGTGCAGAAGCGCGTCGATGCATCAGGTACACGTGACGCGCGATGGCGAAGGCCCAGGGCCGGACCGGCCGTGGCGGCGCATAGGTATGGCGCGAACGATGGATTTGCAAGAACGTTTCTTGTAGAAGGTCCTGCGTCAGGGAAGCGTTGTAGGTGAACGACGACAGAAAGCCGCGCAGCTTGGGCGCGAGCTTCGCGTAGAGCGCATCGAACGCTTCGAGCCGCCCGGCCTGATAAGCGACCATGAGCTCGCTCAGCTCCGGTTCGATGGGGACGCTCTCGCTCACGATAGCCGCCATTATGGCCCAAGCCGATCCGCATCATCATCTCCAGTTATCGATGATCGGAAAGTTGGGGCGTGCCGTCTATGACGGCCTTCACATGTTCTTCACGCGCCGAGCCGCATAAAGAGGTTATTGAGGGATTCCGCGAGCGTGGGGTGGGCAAAGACACCGTCCCGGATCGAGGTGTAAGGAACCTGACCCATCATGGCGACTTGCAGCACCGACATGACCTCACCGCCGCCGACGCCGAGTATGGCACCGCCGAGAATCTGCTCCGTCTTCGGGTCGACGAGCGCTTTCATGAAGCCGCGGGTCTCGTCCATCTCGAGCGCGCGGGCGACATGGCTCATCGGCATTTTGGCGACTTCGTAGGAGATGCCGGGCTTCTGGGCTTCACGCTCGCTCAGGCCCACGCGGCCGAGCTCAGGATCCATGAACACGGCATAAGGGACGAGCCGTCCCGCCGTGCTCGCATCGCCGTCATGGAGAAGGTTGGCTTCGACGATGCGGTAGTCATCGTAGGAAATATGGGTGAAGGCAGGGCCTCCGGTCACGTCACCGAGCGCATAGACCCCGTCGACATTCGTTTCGAGCTTGTCGTTCACCGGGATGAAGCCGCGCGCGTCGAGCTCGATCCCCGCCGCTTGAGGGGACAGAGCACCGGTGTTGGGCGTTCTGCCGGCGGCGACGAGAAGCTCCGAAGCTTCGAGGACCCGCGTTCCGTTTTTGGTCTCCACCGTAACCGAAGTGGCGCCTTCGCCGTCGCGCGCCACTCCCGTGACGGACGCCTCGAGCAACACGTCGATGCCGTCCTCACGAAAGATCTCGAATATCGCCTCCGCGACGTCTTCGTCTTCCCGCGGGAGGAGCTGACGGCCACGTTGCACGATCGTCACGGCGCTTCCGAAGCGGCGAAACATTTGGCCGAACTCGACCCC
Source organism: Candidatus Marinacidobacterales bacterium (assembly GCA_965197495.1). GTDB lineage: Bacteria > Acidobacteriota > Vicinamibacteria > Marinacidobacterales > SMYC01 > SMYC01. The sequence goes on along the minus strand of OZ240210.1, from coordinate 3,888,240 downwards.
GATATAACCGCCACCGAGGATGACGAGGTGCTCGGGAACGGTGTCGAGCTCCATCACGGTCCCCGACGTCAGAAACGGGATATCCGCGAGACCTTCGATGTCCGGGACGGTGGGCTTCGTACCGGTGTTGACGAAGATCCACGGAGCGGTGAGCTCGAGCTCGTCTCCGATCGCGATGCAGCGCGCGTCCGTAAAACGCGCTTCGCCGAAGAGCAGCTCGATGTTCTCTTCTCGCTCGAGACCTTTGCGGCTCCCGCCGCTGAAGAGATCCACGATGGCGCGCTTGCGCTCACGCACGCGGTCGAGCTCGACGTCAATAGCGCCGGTACGCACGCCGTAATCACTCGCACGCCGGGCCAAGTGAGCTACCCGCGCGCTCGCGACCATCGTCTTGGTCGGGGTGCAGCCGTAAACGATGCACGAGCCGCCGACTTTGTCGTCGCGCTCGATGATGGCTGTCTTCTTTCCGGATTTGGCGAAGGATTTGGCGAGCGGTTTGCCGGCTTGGCCCGTTCCGATGATGATGGCGTCGTAGGCTCTTGAATCCGGCATGGTAGTGCACTACTTTACCACTGTGGCCATACACGTGCCGGCAAAAGACCCGAGCACCTCGTGAAAGAGAGCAGAGAAGAATGAACCGAGTCGCTGTCGTTGCCGGTATGAGGACCCCGTTCGTCAAGTCGGGAAAAGCGTTCAAGGATCTCGGCCCCTTACGCCTGGCGCGCGAGTCGGTACGCGGTCTCCTGAAAAAGCAAGGCCTCGACGCGGAAGCTGTCGATTCACTCGCATTCGGCGTTGTCGTTCCGGAACGAGGCAAGCCGAATCTCGCACGGGAAATCGTCTTCGAAGAAGAGCTTCCGAGCCATATCGAAGCGCAAACGGTCTCGTCCTACTGCATCACCGGTCTCCGTACGATCGCGAGCGTGGCCGACGCCATCGCAACCGGCCGGATCGCGTGCGGTATTGCGGGAGGCGTGGACTCTCTATCTCACTCGGATCCGAGCACGTTCCAAGAGCCGTCGACGGGGCTCAGCATGGGAGAGCACACCGAGCTGACGCGCAAGGCGTGGGACATTTCTCGAGGCCGTCAAGACGAGATCGCTCTCGCGAGCCATCGCCACGCGGTCGCCGCGCGCGATAAGCTCGCTGCGGAAATTTTCCCGGTGCTCGGCATCGACGCCGATTCCGGCCCGCGGGCCGATACTTCGATCGAAGCGCTCGGCGCGCTCCGTCCCGTCTTCGATCCCGAAGGCATGCTCACCGCGGGCAACTCCTCGCCGGTGACGGACGGCGCGTCCGCGGTTCTGCTGATGAGCGAGGAGAGGGCGCGAAGCGACAACCTGGAGCCGCTTGCTTTCATCCGTACGATGGCCTTCGCGGCACTCGATCCATCCGAAGGACTGCTCATGGCGCCCGCCATCGCCGTGCCGCGCGCACTGTCACAGAGCGGACTAAAGCTGTCGGAGATCGACTTGATCGAGATGCACGAAGCGTTCGGCGCTCAAGTTCTCGCGAACGCGGCGGCGTGGGAGAAGGGGTGGAAAGGGGAGTCGACCGGGCCCGTCGATTGGGATCGCGTGAACGTGAACGGAAGCTCGATTGCGATCGGGCATCCGTGGGCCGCGACCGGTGGGCGGATCGTGACGACGCTTGCGAACGAAATGGCACGCCGCGACAAAAACCTGGGACTCGTGAGTATTTGTGCCGCCGGTGCGATGGCCGGCGCCGTGATTCTCGAACGCTAGTGCTGGAACCCGCTGATCCTGAGGGATTCGGAAACTGGAACAAAGAACAGCCACAGAGACACAGCGCGGCGGAGCCGCAACCAAATTGGAGGACGGCTCCGCCGCGAGCGGTCAGCGGTCAGCATTCAGCGGTCAGCTCCGGATTCGAGCCTCCGGATGAGAGAGGCGAGCATACGCTTGACCTCGGTGGTTCGCTCGGCAAGCTCCTGAAGACTTTGGCTATCGAGCAACCCGAGCTCGTGGGCAAGGAGCAGTTCGTATTCGAGCTCGCTTGCTGAGCCCATACTCATTTGAAGAAAGCGGGCCATATCCCGGTCTGAACCGCGTCCACAGCCCTCAGCAATATTCGCCGGGATGGAAACCGCCGCTCGGCGCATCTGAGCCGTCAAGCCGAACTTCTCTTCGGTTGGGAAGTGGCCGGTGGCCTGGTACAAACCCTTGACTAGCTGATGGGCCTTCTCCCAAACCTTTAGATCTCGAAAGTCTTTCATCCTGACTCTTCGCTGTCGGCTCGCTCACCACGTCAGCCCAACGCGGGCTCGATGCACAATCTGGGCGTGAAGTAGACACGGCGCCACATCCAGAGTAGGAAGATCCAAGCGACCTTGCTCGTGCCCGCCTATATGCTCGCCGAAGTCACGCTTTCCTACGTGGGCCTCGGCGTCGGCGAGCCCTTGCCGAGTTGGGGCAATATGCTGGCCGATCTGCCACGGGGGAGCTTGCTTGCCGCCGAACCCTGGACCTTCGCACCGGCCTTCTTGCTCGTCGCCGTGACTTGGCTTTATCATTCGGTACTCTCGTCGCTCGGGGGCCATCATTCACCCGGGAATCGGGGGCGCGACGTGAGGTTGGCTCGAGCCGGCTAGGGATTCTCGGGCGGGGGGCCAATCACGACCGGGACCACTTGATAGTCCACGGCATCTGCGTTCACGGCGGTGGCGACGGAGATCAAATGCCTTCCGATCAGGCCGTTGGTCGGTGTTACCGTCATGAGCTCGGTGTTGAAGTCGACGACATATTGAAGGTTCTCGTTGGCGACCACCGGAACCTGTAGTCCATTCGCCGCCATGCTGTTCTGGTCTAGAAACAGCGCGGGGTCTCCTTCGGCGTCCTGGGCCGCGAGCTGATAGGTTACGGCAGTATTCACTGGCGTGGCGATGGGCTCGATGTCCTCGAGAAAAGGAGGGCTGTTGACGAGGTCCGGCGTGACATTCACGCGGAAGGTCTGCTGCGTCTCGGCGTCGGATGCGTTTCGAACAGTGACGGTAATGTCAACGGCCCCGGTCGTGGATGTCGTGATGGAGTCCGTCGAATCCTTCACCGATACACAAAACGCTGTGCTCATGCTGAAAGCTCCCGAAGGAGCCACCGGGCGATTGTCTGGACCGGTCGTTACATTACTGATCGTCTGACGGACGGCCTCTCCTTCCACCAGGATCCCGAAGATGGAATGGTTGAAGTCGAGGTGACGCTGCGGCCCTTCAGTGATGAAGAACTGCGAATCGTTGGTATCGTCGCTCGATTTGGCCATCGAGAGCAGACCGGTCCGGTTGTGCTGCAGGTCGACGTGGAATTTGTCGTTGAAACTCCCGAGGGTGGAGCCGCCGGTTCCGGTTCCCGTCGGGTCTCCGCCTTGTAGAACGAAATCGTTGATGACGCGGTGGAAAATGACCCGTTGTAGAAACCGCTAGTCCCGAGCGTCACGATGCGATTCGTCGCGCGGCGAGCGCGCCCATCGAAAAGCTCGAAGACCATGACACCAAAATTGGCGACGCGAATACGAAGACTGCGATTGCCGGTCAGCACGGTCGGCGTGACGAGCGGATCGCTCGAGACCGCGGTGAAGCTCAAGGCTTGGCCACTTGGATTCCGTCCATCGAGAGGGATGTGGATTGGAGAGCCGGCGAGAAGCGTTGTTTCGGGGATCGTTTGGAATGTCGGCTGCGCGACAAGAGTGGAAGCGATGATGGTCATCGCGCCTAACAGAAGACTGGTCGTCGTGGGAGCTCTGAGCATCGTGAAGTCCTTCGAGGACGCGCCAGGCTAACACAAAGCGGTGCCGGTTCGGGAATCGGGAGTAAACTAGCCGAGCGATGACCGAAGCACGACCGAATCCGCAATCCATCGATGTCGGTCCGTCCGATGCGGCCCTGCAGCTCGAGCTCGATCCTTTCGATCAGCCCGACGTCGAGGCGAGCAAAGTCAAGACACGCGCGTTGTCGGACCAATACGAAGAGACCGGTGAGCTTCCCGCCGAGAACGGGGCCTTCCCGTTGGCGGAGGAGCTCCGCACCTTCGTCGACCAGCTCGAGCCCGACCACTATTTCGCGATACAGGCCTATGTCGATATGAGCCCGGAGAACGATGCCATTCTTCAGTCCATCCGGATGCGCGTGCGAGACGCGCGGCGTGTCGCGACGACCCTGGGATACGGCCCGCGGTTTTTACATTCGACGGGGCAGTTCCACGAAGGCGGTCCCAATCGGGGCGTGTTTCTCCAGATTACTGCGGACGATGCCCAAGATATCGAGATTCCAGGCCGGCGATACACGTTCGGCCACCTGACGCGATTTCAGGCCCAGGGCGATCTCGAAGTGCTCCGCGAGCGCGACCGACGCGTGCTACGGGCCCATCTTGGCCCCGACGTCACCTCCGAGTTGAAGCGTTTGGTCGAACGCCTTCCCTGAAGCCTCATTTATTTGACGCGGCCGACCAGCTCGGATAATATATATCGGACTGTCGGGGTCCTATATTGTATGTCCCTGTCCTGACGACATTTAGCCTTTGACAACCAGCTCTCTGAGTATTATTATATATCCGACCAGATTAGTCGTAGTTAAAGGCGCGGAAACATGCTCAAACTTTCAAAAAAAGTCGACTATGCCCTGATTGCGCTGATGCATCTGGCGCAACAGGACGAAGGTGCTTCTTCGGCCCGCGAGGTGGCGACCATTTATGGGATGCCGCAAGACCTCCTTGCCAAGGTGCTTCAGAAACTGGCGCGCTCCGGGCTCGTCGGGTCCCGTCAGGGGATGAAGGGCGGCTACAGCTTGGCGCGGCCCGCCGAGGCGATCACCGTCGCGCGCGTGATCGAGGTCGTCGAAGGGCAGCCGGCTTTGACCCAATGCCTCACCGATCTGGGGGCATGCGAGCAGTTCGATACCTGCAACATCAAGAGCCCGCTGCAACGGCTCAACGACGAAGTGCTTTTGATGTTGTCCCGCACGACCATCGCCAGAATGTGCGATGACGACCACGCCTCTTTTGCCGGGGAACGCACGAATGTCGCCGTCGCGGACGATGTCCAGCTCCCTGTGATCCAGGACTAGTACTAGAGGAACGTTAGGATGAGCACCACGACCGACAAGCTCAAAGAATTCGTCAACAAGGACTATGCGTACGGCTTCGTCACGGAGATCGAGCAGGACACCATCCCGAAAGGGCTCGACGAGAAGACAGTCCACATCATTTCGGAGAAGAAAGAGGAGCCCGAATGGCTCCTCGAGTGGCGCCTGAAAGCTTTCCGGCATTGGCTCACAATGACGGAGCCGACGTGGCAGAACGTCCACTATCCGCCGATCGACTATCAAGACCTGCGCTACTATTCCGCGCCGAAGCAAGACAAAGACAAGCCGAAGAGCCTTGATGAAGTCGACCCGGAGCTCCTGCGCACCTACGAAAAACTCGGTATTTCCCTCGAGGAGCAGGGGCGTCTCGCGGGGGTCGCGGTCGATGCCGTTTTCGACTCTGTTTCCGTCGCCACGACCTTCAAGGACAAGCTGTCCGAGCTCGGCATCATTTTCTGTAGCTTTTCCGAGGCGGTCAAAGAACATCCGGACCTCGTGCGAAAATATCTGGGCACCGTCGTTCCCTATAGCGACAACTTCTTCGCCACTTTGAACTCGGCGGTCTTCAGCGACGGGTCTTTCGTCTACGTACCGAAAGGCGTTTGCTGTCCGATGGAGCTTTCGACTTATTTCCGGATCAACGCCTCCGAGACAGGGCAGTTCGAGCGGACGCTCATCATCGCCGACGAGGGAGCCTATGTGAGCTATCTCGAAGGCTGCACCGCCCCGATGCGGGACGAGAACCAGCTTCACGCCGCCGTCGTCGAGCTCGTCACCCTCGACCACGCGGAAATCAAATATGCGACCGTGCAGAACTGGTACCCTGGCGACAAGAACGGCAAAGGCGGCATCTACAATTTCGTCACGAAGCGCGGCAAGTGCGCGGGCGTCAAGTCGAAGATCTCGTGGACGCAAGTCGAGACCGGCTCGGCCATCACTTGGAAATATCCGAGCTGCTTGCTGCTCGGCGACGACTCGATCGGGGAGTTCTACTCGGTCGCTCTGACGAACAACTATCAGCAAGCCGATACCGGTACCAAAATGATTCACGTCGGCAAGAACACGAGAAGCACCATCATCTCGAAAGGGATCTCCGCGGGCCACGGCCAGAACACTTATCGCGGCCAGGTGAAGATCCTCAAAAGTGCCGAAGGCGCGCGCAACTACTCACAATGCGACTCGCTTCTCATCGGTGACAAGTGCGGTGCGCACACTTTCCCCTATATCGAGGTCAAGAATCCCACCGCGCAAATGGAGCATGAAGCGACGACCGCAAAGATTGGGGAAGACCAGCTTTTCTATTGCAACCAGCGGGGTATCGACACGGAGAACGCCGTTTCCATGATCGTGAACGGCTTTGCCAAGCAAGTCTTACGCGAGCTCCCCATGGAGTTCGCCGTCGAAGCCCAGAAATTATTGGGAGTCAGTTTGGAAGGAAGCGTTGGATAGACACACATGACGGAATTGATCGAGATCAAGAACCTGCACGCGAAAGCCGAAGGGCGCGGGATCCTTCACGGCATCGATTTGACGATTCAACCGGGCGAAGTGCACGCCATCATGGGACCGAACGGCTCGGGGAAGAGCACGTTGGCACAGGTGCTGGCGGGACGCGACAGCTTCGAGGTCACCGAAGGGGAAGTGCTCTACAAAGGAAAAGACTTGCTCTCGATGACGCCCGAAAAGCGCGCCTGTGAAGGTGTTTTCCTTGCCTTTCAATATCCTGTCGAGATCCCCGGCGTGAACAACACTTACTTCTTGAAGGCGGCCCTCAACTCCATCCGCAAATACCGGGGCGAAGACGAGCTGGACGCGATAGATTTTCTCGAGCTCGTGCGCGAGAAAGTCAAGCTCATCGAGCTCGACGAAGAGCTCATCAACCGCCCGGTCAATGAAGGATTCTCCGGCGGCGAGAAGAAGCGCAATGAGATTTTCCAGATGGCGGTGCTCGAGCCGACCTTCGCCATCCTCGACGAGACCGATTCGGGGCTCGACATCGACGCTCTCCAAATAGTGGCCGCGGGCGTGAACGCGCTTCGAACCAAAGAGCGGTCGATGCTCGTCATCACCCACTATCAGCGCCTACTGAACTACGTCGTGCCCGACTTCGTCCACGTTCTCTTCGACGGCCGTATCGTCCGCTCCGGCGGCAAGGACTTGGCTCTGAAGCTCGAAGAAGAGGGCTATGGCTGGCTCGAGACAAAGGCGAGCTGAGCCGTGGCTGCGATCGACCAAGAATCTTCGACAACGTCTCCAGAGTTTCTACCAGACTTTATAGAAGACGAGCTCCGCTCGTTGTTTCTCGCGCGCGCAACGGAGCGCAGCAGCGAGAGCGAGCCCGGCTGGCTCGCTCTCGTGCGCAAAAACGCCTTCGAGCGTTTTCTCGACAAGGGCTTTCCGACGACACGGGACGAAGACTGGCGTTTCACGAATGTGGGCGCCATCGCGAGCCGGGCTTTCGAGCTCGCGAGCGGTGGGGCTGAAGTCGAAGACGAAGCGCGCACGCTTCTTGCGAGCCTCGGTCTCGAGGCACTCTCTCGGCACGAGCTCGTTTTCGTGAACGGGCAGTTCTCGCAAAAGCTGTCCTCGCTCTCCGATCTTCCGGACGGCGTCGTCGTCTCGAGCCTCGAGAACGCGTGGTCGCACTCGATCGAAGAGCTCCAACCTGTGCTCTGTCGTAGCCCTTCGGACGAAACCGCCTTTTTCGACCTCAATGAAGCTTTCGTTGCCGATGGCGCCTTCGTTCACATCGGAAAAGGCGTCGTCGTCGACGCGCCCATCCATTGCGTGTTCCTGACCGTGCCCACGGGCGAGCCTTTCGTCCACCACCCGCGAAACGTAATCGTGGCCGGGGAGCAGAGCGAAGCCCGCATCATCGAGACCTATGCCGGGGTAGAGAGCTCGATTTACTTTACGAATGCTGTTACGCAGCTCGTCGCACGGCCGGGCTCGGTCGTCGATCACTACAAAGTGCAGCGCGAAAGCGCCCAAGCGTTCCACGTGGCGAGCCTCGATTTCTCTCAGGAGCGGGGTGCTTCGGTCTCGAACCATTCGCTCTCGATCGGCGCCGCGCTGGCCAGAAACGACATCCGTGCCGAGCTCGGTGGGGAAGGGGCCGAGGTGACGCTCAACGGCCTCTACGTCGTCAGGGGCAGCCAGCATGTGGATCATCACACGGTGATCGACCATCAAGTCGCGCATTGCACCAGTCGAGAGCTCTATAAGGGTATTCTCGACGATGAGGCCAGTGGCGTTTTCAACGGTCGGGTGATCGTCCGAGCGGATGCGCAGAAGACTGACGCGAAGCAATCGAACAAGAACCTTCTTCTCTCGAAGGAGGCGCTCGTGAATAGCAATCCTCAGCTTGAGATCCGCGCCGACGACGTGAAGTGCGCGCATGGCGCCACCATCGGCCAACTCGATGCGGAGGCGTTGTTCTATCTGAGGTCTCGTGGGATCGAGCTCGACGAAGCCCGCAAGATTCTCACAGAAGGCTTCATGGCCGATGTGAGCGACCGGATTCGAGTCGACGCCGTGCGAAAAGCGCTACGAGGGCTCTTGTTCAAGGACGCGGCCTAATTTCGAGGTACCAGCCATGACCGTGACCAGTAATGCAGAAATCTTGACGAGCAGCTTTTCGAAGCGCGATTTCGACGTCGATCGGGTCCGCGGCGATTTTCCGGGCTTGCATCAGACGGTCCACGAGAAGCCGCTCGTCTATCTCGATAGCGCCGCGAGCGCCCAGAAGCCGCAGCAAGTCATCGATGCGCTCTATCAGTTCTACGCCCATGACTACGCGAACATTCATCGCGGCGTCTACGAGCTCAGCCAGCGCGCGACGAAAGCCTACGAGAACGCGCGGCTGAAGATCCAGCGATTCCTGGGCGCGCCGTCGGAGCGCGAGATCATCTTCCTTCGTGGCACCACGGAGGGCATCAACCTCGTGGCGCAGACCTATGGGCGTGCCAACGTCTCCGAAGGCGACGAGGTGCTCATCACGACGATGGAGCATCATTCGAACATCGTTCCGTGGCAAATGCTCTGTGAAGAGAAGGGCGCCCGTCTCATGGTGGGCCCGATCAACAACCGGGGTGAGCTCGACATGGACCCTTTCGAGGAGCTCATCGGCCCTCGCACGAAGCTCGTCGCCCTCGCGCACGTGTCGAATGCGCTAGGAACGATCAACCCTGTAAACGAAATTATCGAGCTCGCCCACGAGCGGGGGATCCCTGTATTGTTGGATGGCGCCCAAGCCGCACCTCATATCAGCCTGGATGTTGTTGACCTCGATTGCGATTTCTACACCATCTCGGGTCACAAAATGTTCGGGCCTTCGGGGATCGGCGCTCTTTATGTGCGTGAGTCGATCCTGGAGAAGATGCCGCCTTATCAGGGAGGCGGCGACATGATCAGCTCCGTGAGCTTCGAGAAGACGACCTATAACCGGCTGCCATTCCGCTTCGAGGCGGGAACTCCCAACATCGCCGGGGCGGTTGGGCTCGGCGCCGCCATCGAGTATCTGAACAACCTCGGGATGGAATCCATCGCGGCCTACGAAGAGGAGCTTTTGGACTATGGCACCGAAGCGCTTCGAGCCGTGCCAGGGCTTCGCATGATCGGAGAAGCGAGCCACAAAGCGAGCGTCCTCTCCTTCGTGCTCAAGGGCATCCACCCTCACGATGTCGGCACCATTCTCGACCAAGAGGGGATAGCGGTCCGCACCGGACATCATTGCGCCCAGCCCGTGATGGAGCGCTTCAACGTTCCCGCGACCGCGCGGGCGTCGCTCGCGCTCTACAACACGCGCGGCGATATCGACCGCCTCGTTCAGGGGCTCGAGACCGTGCGGGAGGTTTTCGGCTGATGGCGACGGACGAGCTGCGCGAGCTCTATCAAGAGGTCATTCTCGACCACAGCAAGAATCCGAAAAACTTCAAAGAGCTCGACGACGCGTCTCATCAATCTCAGGGTCACAACCCCTTGTGCGGGGACCGGCTCACGCTCTACCTCGCGGTCGCGGACGGTGTGATCCAGGATGTCGGTTTCAAAGGCGCCGGATGCGCGATCTCGACGGCGTCGGCATCGATGATGACCGAGGCGCTCAAGGGCAAGACCGAGGCCGAAGTGGAAGCGATATTCGGCGCGTTCCACGGTTTGGTGACCGGGAAAGTGGCCGAGGCTGATTCCGACGTTCTCGGCAAGCTCGCCGTTTTTGGGGGCGTGCGGGATTATCCCGTGCGGGTGAAGTGTGCGACTCTGGCATGGCACACGCTGAGAGCAGCGCTCGCCAAGGCCGAAGAAGCTGTTTCGACGGAGTGATGTGATGACAGACCAAGAGCTCGACAAAGAAACAACCGACGCGCCGGCGAGCGAGCCGACGCTACGAGACAAAGTGGAGGACGTGCTCCGCACGTGCTACGACCCCGAGATCCCGGTCGATATCTACGCGCTCGGCCTCATCTACGACATCGACATCAGCGAGGAGGGTGCCGTCGCGATCAACATGACGCTCACGTCCCCGGCGTGCCCCGTCGCAGGCACCTTGCCGCCCGAGGTCGAGTCCAAAGTGGCCGCTCTCGACGAGGTCACCTCGGCGAAAGTAGAGGTCGTCTGGGAGCCCGTCTGGACTCCCGAGAAGATGACCGAAGCAGCGAAGCTTCAGCTCGGGATGCTCTAGCCTCTAGCGGTCGGCGGCCGCCGGCTCGGCCCGCGCGCTCCTGGCTGCCATCAGTGCCGAGGCGGACTCGAGCATGACGAAAATGGCCGCCACGATGATCATCAAATCCATGACGAGAAGGAAGTAGTTCTCGGCCACGTAGAAGCTTCCCAACTGAAAAAGGGCGGCGACGAAGGACATCCCGGTAACGAATAGCATCGGGACGAGCGTATAGCGGCTCGGTCGGCCGAGCTTGACCAGGAGCACGCTAATGACCAGAAGCGTCAATCCTGCGAGCAGCTGATTGGTCGTTCCGAAGAGCGGCCAAAGCAGCATGCCGCCTGTACCTCCCGTGCCGCCGGCTCCGAACGCGAGCGCAAGACAGGCGCCGACCGCCACCACGGTGGCGAAATAGCCGTTTTGAAGCGGCCGAATTTTGTAGATGAAGCCCCACTCCTGAATGATGTAGCGCTGGAGCCGGACTCCGGCATCCATCGTCGTGCCGGCGAACAGGACCGCCATGACCGTCAAGAGGGTCGCGGAAAATTCGATGGGAAGTCCCAGGCCGGCGGACACGATGCGCGAGCCGCCGAGCACGAACATCGGGATCCCCCCGGCGCCGAACTCTCCATAATGGTCCTGCCACTCCGTCAGCGTCGCAAATCCGGCGGTCGTGGCGATGATGACGACGAGCGCTACGGAGCCTTCTCCCAGCGAGCCCAGATAGCCGACGAAACGCGCATCGGTCTCCTTGTTGAGCTGTTTCGAAGTCGTGCCCGATGAAACGAGTCCGTGGAAGCCCGAGACGGCGCCGCAAGCGATCGTGACGAAGAGGAGCGGCACCAGGGGCGGTGCTCCGCTGGGTACGTCCGTGTTGAAGGCGGGCGCCACGATCGTCGGGCTCACAATGAGCACCGCGCCATACAAGAGTACCAGCCCTACGGCCAATTGGATGCCGTTGATGAAATCCCGGGGCTGCAGCAAGAGCCAGACGGGTAGCAACGACGCGATCATCGCGTAGAGGAACAGAATGATAATCCAGGTCGGGCCGGGCGCGAGGCCAAGGAACGTGTCGGGTAGCGACACGGGAATGCGGTCGCCGACAAAGATCATCGCGTAGAGAATCACCGTTCCCCCAATCGTCGGCCAGACTATCGAAGTGTGCAGTTTGTAGATCAGCACACCGATGACGAGCGCTACGGCGATGGCGCTCCATGCAGGGATCACGCTGCTCGGCGAGGCCATCAACGCGTCTGAGATCGCAACGGCGAAAACAGCATTCACCATCAGGAGAAGAAAGAAAATAACGACCATGAAAAGGTGCTGTGCCCGCGCGCCGACCGCGTCCCGTGTCAAGGCGCCAATGGATCGAGCGTCGTTACGGACGCTCGCCCAAATCGCGCCGAAGTCGTGGACGCCTGCGAAGAAGATTGTTCCCGCGACCACCCAGATGACGGCCGGCAACCATCCCCATATGACCGCGATAGAGGGGCCGATGACGGGGGCGGCGCCTGCCACGGCAGTGAAGTGATGTCCCCAGAGAATGAATCGATTGGTGGGGATGTAATCAATATCGTCGCGCTTGGTGTGAGCCGGCGTGGTGAAATCAGGATCGAGCCGGTAGATCTGTTCGGCAATGAAGCGGGAGTAAAAGCGGTAGCCGAGAAAGAGCGCGCTCAAGCCCAGCGCAGCCAGCAATGTCGCGCTCATAGCCCGGGCCCCTCACAAAAACCTCCCGATCCCACGATCACCAGCATATGCACAAGCCTCCTGGCGGACATATGTACATAGGTCGCCATCGGTGTCAAGGAACTACCTTACATAGCCATTGTCGCGAGCTTTATTCGAGCCGTTCCCGAGAGTTAGAATCTGAGGATACGGGCTTCTGCCTCTAGTGTCAGGAGAGAAGGAGAGGGAGCACGATGGCAAGCTTTGCAGAGAGGATGATCGGCGCCGCGACGTTGAACGTCAAGACTTACGAGGAAGTCGAGCACGATGAGAGCGCGCTTCCGCAAGCGATGGCCGTCGTCGCGCTGTCGGTCATCGCATCCGGGATTAGCTCCGCGGGTTTCGGCTCTAGGGGTCTCGTCGGCGGGCTGATTGCTGCGGGCGTCGGCTGGGTCGTTTGGGCAGGCATTATTTTCGTCGTCGGGACGAAGCTCCTGCCCGAGCCATCGACCAAAGCCGACTTCGGGCAGCTCCTTCGCACGATAGACTTCGCCGCCTCACCGGGAATTTTGAACATCCTTGGCATCATCCCCCTCTTTGGCTGGCTGGTGCGCTTCGTTGTGTGGATCTGGCAGCTGGTGGCGACGGTTGTTGCCGTCCGGCAAGCGCTCGACTACAGATCGACGGGGAAGGCGGTCGTCGTCTGCCTGGTGGGTTTCGGCGCGTATTTGTTCGTCGCTTTCTGGCTCGCCGCTTTCTTGGGGCTTGGGGGACTTGCCTTAGGGTCCGGAGGGCGATGAGTACTGGTTTGACTTGTTCACGCGACGCTACTTCTCTATCGGTGTATCCGGATCGTTTCCCCACTCCAGCCAGGATGCGTCATAGTTCAAAGGTTCTTCGTAACCTAACAGTCGAAGCACGAGGTACGTCACCGACGACCTGCCTCCGCCCTGTCAGTAGGCGTGGACGCGTTTGTCCTTCGTAACGCCCGACTGCTCGTACATGTTCGAAAGCTCCAGCGCGGATCTGAGAATCGGCACTTCGCCGGCGGTGTAGTTCTCGGTCCACTCGAGGTGAACCGCACCCGGAATGTGGCCGCCCCTGTCGGCGCGAGCGTCCTCCCCGGAGAACTCCTCCGACGTTCGGACGTCCAGGATGACGGCGTCGGTCGCGTCGAGATCTCCAAGGATCCGATCCCTGGTCGTTAGCGCGCTCGCGTTCCTCTGAACCGTAAACGTTACGGGCGCGACTTCTGGAACCTCAGTCGTCACGTCACGCGCTTCCGCTTCCCACTTGTCGAAGCCGCCGTTCAGGACGGAGACGTTGGGGTGGCCGTAATATTCGAGCGTCCAGAAGATCCGCGCTGCTCTGGTCGCGACCCCTTTGTCGTAAACGATGACGTGTGCGTACTCGTCGATGTCCTTGGGGCCGAACAGAGACGCGATCTGCTCGGGAGGACCGACAGTGGCGCGGATCTCGGCGTCGGGATCGTAGGTGTCTTCGCGGGCGATGTGGATGGCGCCCGGGATATGGCCAGCTTCGTAGGCTTCGGCCGCCCGCGCGTCCACGATCCGGACGCTCGTATCCCCCGTGTGCTCTGCTAGCCAATCGGTCTCGACGAGAAGGTCCGGGTTGGCAAAGCCCACCGGCTCGACGGCTGGGGCGGGGGTCGGCGCCGATTCTTCAGCAGGCCGACAGCTCAACGACAGGAGGAGAAAAACGATACTCCAATGCTTCATGAACCTACTCCTTTTCTTGGCCGTCCATCTTCATCATGTGGGTTGAGATCCCCAAGAGCACTCTGGGACGCCAAATGCTTTTCTAGGGGTGGGATTCGAGACTACTTGGCGACCGCGCCGCCCAGGAACTTCCCGTCGACGCATTGGTCGGAGCGGCAATTGTCCAGGAAGGGCGCACCGAGCGCCACGAGCAGGTCCACCGTCTCCGGCTTCGGGATGAAAAAGCGCGACGGGCCGAAGGCCATATCCGCTGGCGAGTTGCCGTCCTCGTTGATGATGTCGACCCGTGCGCCTCGGTCGACGAGGAGCTGGACGATCTCGTTGTCGCCGCGAGAGGCCGCACCGTGTAGAGCCGTGAAGCCGTCCTTGTCAACGGCGTTGATGTCGTTTTCGAGCTCCAGGCAATATTCGACGGCCTCGGCCCAGGAATCGGGCGGGTTCTGGCTGAAATTGCCGATCCAGCCTAGGCCGGACGCGACCATGAGCGCCGTCGCGCCCCCGTCCGTTTTCAAGCTCGGATCGGCGCCCGCGGCCACGAGCACTTTCATCGCTTCGACGTCGGTCGACATCGCCGCGCGCCAAAACGGCGTCGCGCCTGCTTGATCGATCCATCCGCGATCGTGAGAGGTCGGGCTGAACCAGAGCTTGCGCGCGATGTGGGCGTTCGGGTCCGCCCCCGCCTCGAGGAGCGCTTGCATCAACTCGAGAGAATCGACGACCTCTTGGTCGATCCGCGGATTGGGCGCCCAGGAGACCGGGGCGTAACGCATGTTGACGGTGGCGTAGAGCGGCGTGACCCCGTCCAAATTGGCCACGTTCGGGTCGGCGCCGCGGTCGAGCAGATATTGCCCGAGCGTGTAGTGTCCATTCGCGATCGCGATAACGATGGGGCTCGACGCGTCGCCGCCGCTCACATGGTTGATGTCGGCGCCGGTGTCGAGAAGGGCTGCGACCGCCTCCATGTGGCCGTCGCGCGCGGCGAACAAGAGCGCTGTCATGCCGCCCATGGCGGAATTGCCGCCCGATTGCTGGCTGCCGCGGCGCTTGCGGGGCATGTCGTTGTCGTCATAACGCAGCTCGTTGAGCGGCAGCACCGTCGAGGCGAGCTCTGGATGCGCGCCGTCCGCCATGAGCCTCTTTATGATCTCGGGCCGGTTCTCCCAAGCGGCAAACATCAAAGGCGTTTGTCCATGGGCGCGCTCGCGGGCGTTCACGTCCGCTTCGTGGTCGAGCAGCACTGAGACCGCGTCGACGCTTCCCGTCATCGCGGCGCTCATCAGCGCCGAGGCGCCGGTCTCGCTCGCGTGGTTGGCGTTAGCGCCCGCTTCGAGCAGCGCTTCGAGCAAAGGAGCACTTCCGTTCTTGCTCGCGAGTAAGAGCGGCGTGATGCCCCCGACGCGCGTGCGCGCTTCGAAGTTCACTTTCGCACCGAGAAGAAGCTCGGCCATCTCGACGTCGTCGTTATACGCGGCCCAGTGGAGCGCGGTCATCCCGTCACCCTGAGCGGCGTTCACGTCGACGTACTCGTGCAGGAGTGCGTGGACTTTCGCGACATGTCCTTGCTTGGCTTCGTCGGCGAGCCGTGTGTCGGCGTCGCTCACGGATACGAGCATCGCCATCAACAGAGTCGATACGCCGAGGAGATCCGTGAGCATTTTCAGTCCCTTTCCGATCAAATCGCCACCGTGCCGTTGCTGTCGCCGAAGCGGTCGACGTCGACGCCGAGCTTTTGGAGAAGCGTCAGGAGCACGTTCGCCATGGGGGTGCCGTCCTCGCAGAGAACGTGAAGATTTCCTCGGAGTGTGTCATTGGCATGGCCTGCAATGAAGAGCGGCACGCGCAAATGGTTGTGCACGCTTCCGTCGCCCATCGGGCTTCCATAGAGCACCATGGAATGGTCGAGCAAGTTGCCGTCGCCATCCGGCGTGTTCTTCATCTTGTCGATGAAATGAGCGACCTGATTCACGTGGAACTCGTTCAGCTGCGCGAACTCAGCCAGCTTGTCCGGCCGGTCCTGGTGGTGGGAGAGCGAATGAAACGGTGTCTTCACGTCGCTTCCGACGAAAACACGCGAGCTCACGTCGCGGCTCATCTTGAACGCCGAGACCCGCGTCGTGTCGGTGCGAAAGGCCAGGATCTGGAGATCGAACATCAGCTTCACGTGCTCGACCCAAGTATCCGGTACGCCGATGGGCGTCGTCGGGAGCTCCGCCGATTGCTTGACGGCGTTGTGCGTCTCGGCCCTCTCGATGCGGCGCTCGATCTCGCGCACGTCTTCGAGATAGTCCTCGAGCCGCGCACGGTCAGCGGGGTCGAGGCCGCGCTCGAGCTGGTTCACTTTGTCGAGGATGCCATCGAGGATGCTGGCCTTGGTCTGGCGCCGCTTTTGCCGCTCTTCCGGCGTGGCGCCGTCACCGAAAAGCCGCTCGAAGACGACACGCGGATCGCGCTCCATCGGGAGCGGCGTCGTTGGCGAAGCCCAAGAGATCGTGTTCGCGTAGACGCAGCTATAGCCGTAGCCGCAAGCGCCGGTGAGCGAGCCGACGTCTTCGACACAGACTTGCAGTGACGGCAACGGCGTGTCCTGGCCGAATTGCTGCGCGTAGAGCTGGTCTATGGAGATGCCGTTATGGATGTCGGCGCCTTCGGTCATCTTCGCGTGGGCGCAAGTCAGCCATGAGGCGGAGGAGCGTGTATGGTCGGCGCCAGCTTCGGCCTCGGTCTGGGCGGTGGCTGGAGCGATATCCGTATGGCTCACGACCGTGATGGTGTCCTGATGCGGGGCCAGCGCGCGCAAGATGGGCGTGGTCTCGAAGTCGCGGCCCAGTTTGGCGGGAGACCAGTAGTGCTTCCTCGTCCCATCGCCCGTGCTGCCCGCGGAGCCGTGCACCATCTCGAGTGCTACGAAGCGAGTGCGCGGGTTGGCCGCGCTCTTGCGCGTGGCCGCGAGCGCGGGCACCATTGCGTCGAGAAAAGGCAGCGCCATCGTAACGCCGAGTCCGCGAAGGGCCATGCGCCTCGAAATGTGCTTCTTGGTAATGAACATTATTGTGCCCTCTAACTTTCCATCCGTCGCATCTGGAACGGGGTGCTTCTTACGATACCGAGAACGTATGACGAGAACCGATCGTCCTGCGTGTGGGCTTCTTTGGCGATAGCGCGCACCGCCGGCATGTCGTAGTGCTGAATGACGCGGCCCATCGCGTACATCAAGAGGTGCCGGGTGAAATTCCGCCGAAAGAGCGTCTCTTTGTCGAGGAGATATTTGCGCAAATCGGCCGGCCCGGCAACGACCGTGCCGTCGAAGAACGTCCCCGACGGATCGATGTCGAAGCCGCTATCTTTGGTGCGCCACGCCCCGATAGGATCGAAGTTCTCGAGCGAGTAGCCTATCGGGTCCATGATGTTATGGCACGCGGCGCATGCAGGATTCTTCCGGTGCGCCTCGAGGCGCTCGCGGACCGAGAGCACGCGCCCACCGTGCTCGTTCTCCTTGAGCGGAGGGACGTTGGCGGGCGGCCGCGGGGGCGGCGTGCCGAGCAAGACGTCCATGATCCAGGCGCCGCGAATGACGGGCGATGTGCGGTTCGAGAGCGAGGTGAGCGTCAGGATGCTGGCATGTCCGAGGAGCCCCCGCCGGTTGTCATCTTCGACGCCGACGCGGCGGAAGCGATTCCCGAGCGCGCTCGGCACTTCATAGTGATGCGCGAGACGCTGGTCGACGAAGGTGTAGTCGGCGGTGAGCAAGTCGAGGATGTTTCGGTCTTCGCGCACGATGCTGTCGAAGAACAAAAGCGTTTCCTGACGCATGGATTTCGTCAGGTTGTAGTCCCAGTCCGGATAGAGAAAGATGTCCGGCTGGATGTCCCCGAGGTTTTGAAGATGGAGCCAATGCGAGGCGAAGTTCGTCGCGAGCGTCGAAGCGCGTGGGTCCTGCAAGAGACGATGGGTTTGTGCTTCGAGGACTTCGGGCTCGCGCAGCTTGCCCTCGCTCGCCACCGTGATGAGCTCGTCATCCGGACCGCTGCTCCAGAGGAAGAACGACAAACGCGACGCGAACTCGAGGTCGCTCACCGGGTAATTCGCTCCCGGAGCGACGTCGTCCGGGGTACGCTCGAAACGAAAGATGAACTCGGGGTCCGCAAGAATGGCTTGAAGCGCTGTTCGGATACCGGCGTCGAAATCCGCGCCGTCGCGGCCCGATGCGAACAGCGCCATGATATTCACGATGTCTTCAGAGGTGACGGGCCGGCGAAAAGCGCGTCGCGCGAGGCCCAGAAGAATCTCGCGCGCGCAATCGAACTCGTCGTCGTCCTCACCGCGCGTGGGGCCGGTGGGGCGGCACGTGAAGATCCTATCGCGGCTCGGTGTCTCGCTCACACCCGTGACGTCGTAGGGGCCGTCGATCCCGATATTTCTCAAGTGGGGAAGACCGGTCAAACCTTTGACGTTGCCGGTCGTGAGATCCGCGGTGGATTGATCGAACGGCATCACGAAATCTTGGACCGGCCCTTCTGCCCGCTGGATGAACGACGCCGAGATCGTTTGCGGCCCCGCTTTGATAGGCGTCGGTTCCGTCTTGAGGATCTCGGAGACTTTCATTTTCCGGTTGATGTCGAAGAGCGCGATGCGCTCGCCGTTCACCGCAACCTCGAGCTGTTCGCCCCCGGCGGGCTTGTTGTCGCCGAAGAGTGGGCCGAGGCTCCGGAAATAGAGACTCGAGCGAATGACGTAGTCTCCGTCTGCGGGAAAGTTGTGTTTGACCGCGAGGCCGCCGCGGGTCCCGAACGGTGTCCCTTCCACGTGATGGAGCTGTGAGACTTTGAGCGGGACGGGATAGGTCTCGACGATGGGGCTCGCGCCCGAATCCCCGACGGCGAGCCGGCTGATCTTTCCCGCCGCTTTGATGTAGCTTTCGAGAAGCGTCGGTGAGACGGTCAAGACATCCGACATGTTGTCGTAGCCTTGGCTCATGTCGTCCGGCGGGAGCAGCTTCTCGGTCTCGATCTCGATGCTGAGCAAGTCGCGGATCGCGTTCGCATATTCCGTGCGATTCAAGCGATGGAGGATCGGCCGGCCCGGATTCGGATGGGCTTTGGCAGCCTCGTCGATCCCGGTCTCGATATCCGAGATGAAGCGATGGAGCTCGGACGCCTCGGGCCGGGGCATTCCTTGAGGCGGCATCATCCCCGAACGCAGCTTCAGCACGACTTTCTCGAGTGCAGCGGCGTGGTCGGCGGGCTGGGCGAGGTCGACTTGCTCGAGCGAAAAATTTCCGATCTCGAGGGCATCGTTGTGGCAGATGGTGCAGTAATTTTCGACCAGCTCCGCACTCGCCGCGGCGGGAGACTCGCTGCCCGACGCCGTAAACGCGGCCGCGAGGATGTAAACCCCCGCCAAGAAAAACCTCTCCATCGATTGTTCGCCCTATCGCCGCCTTGAACGCCCCGTGACCCGATTATTCATAGTGGATATCGAGGCCTTTTGCAACTGCTTCGCGAGCGGCCCACCTATAATGATGTTAACTCATGCGGTTGAAAAGTGGGCTGGTCGTCGCGGGCGCTTTGATGGCACTCGCGCAGGCCGCGGCAGGGCAGGTCTACGAAACGAATCTCGAGCTGGATCATCCCGCCATCCGGTACTGGGACGTGCCTCTAGGGGACCCTGTCACCAAGCTCGCCGCGCTTCTTGCGCGTGGCGATATCGAGCTCGCGTTCCGACCTGAGGGCCTTTCTTACCTACCGGCGCTTCTTCAAGCACTCGGGGTGAGCGCCGAATCACAGGTGCTCGTGTTCTCGAAGACGGGTCTAGGGCGCGAGCGCATCTCGCCGCGGACGCCGCGCGCGATCTATTTCAACGACGACATCGCGATCGCATTCGTGCCCGGCGCGAATGTCATCGAGCTCGCTGCGACCGATCCGCTCCGGGGCGCCGTCTTTTACACGATGAGCGCGGCGAAGAGCGCGCTGCCGCGCTTCGATCGCTCGAAGCTTTGCCTGGCCTGTCATCGCGATGCGGCGACGCTCGGGGTCGCCGGCGTCTATGTCGGCTCCGTGTATGTATCGCCGACGGGCCGGCCGGACTATCGTGGCTCGATCGTTTCCGATCATCGCACGCCTTTCGAAGATCGCTGGGGCGGGTGGTTCGTGAGCGGTACGGGCGCCGAGCCGTACCGGGGCAACACCGTGTCTTCGGGTCCCGCAGGCGGCGCCCCCGCAGGAGTGAGCTTGCCGCTGGACATGAGCGGCTACTTGGCGCCTTCGAGCGACCTCGTTGCATTGATGACGCTTGAGCATCAAACGCAGATGACGAATCTCTTGATCCGCCTCGGCTGGGAAGCGCGCATCGCGGCGCACGAGAGCAAGGGAGATGCCGTTCTCGAGGCACGGATCGAAGAAGTCGCTGGATACATGCTGTTCGAAGACGAGGTCCCGCTGACGGAACCGGTCCAAGGCGCCTCTGCTTTTGCCGAGATGTTCTCGCAAAAGGGTCCCCGCGATCGCAAGGGGCGTTCCTTGCGTGAGCTCGACTTGAAGACGCGCCTGTTCCGCTTTCCGCTGAGCTACATGATCTATAGCGATCTTTTCGACGCTCTCCCCGAGGGTGTGCGCGACCGGCTGTACACGCGGCTTTTTGCGAAGATGGCGGCGAGCGACGAGCATGCCGCGAGCGCCGAGATTCTGCGCGCAACGAAGTCGAACCTTCCCGCTCTTTGACCGCGATACCGGTTGCAGTTTCCGGCCCGTGTCTTAGAAGGAACCTCCGCAATCAGGACACCCTCGCTGATGTCGCTTCCTGAGCCGTCCCGGACACGTTGGTTTCGCGGCGCAGCGGCTGAATGTTGAAGCGTTGCGCCAAGGCTGGTACCTTCTGGGCCACTCCGGCCACTCAGGGAGGTTCCACGCGCTATGTATCGCTCGATTGCTCTCGTCCTCGTGTCGCTTCTGCCGTTCGCTCTCGCGGAAGCGCAGCCCAAGAAACTCACCATCGAAGCCATTTATGGCGGTGACCTGTCGTCGCCCGCTCCTTCTCAAACACGCTGGACCCCCGAAGGGCACCTCAGCTACTTCCTGTCCTCGGACGATGATAGAGATCTCTGGCTATTCGACACCGGCACGTTCGAGCGTCGCGTGCTCGTGTCGAGGGACACCCTCCGCGACATGGCGCCGTCGCCGGCGCAGGTCACAGACGCGGAGCGCGAGCGCACCCGCCGAACGCGCTTCGGCGTTCCCGACTATCACTGGTCCCCCGACGGCGCGTCGCTACTGCTCGCGAGCTCCGGCCGGATCCTCGTCTACGCTCTTTCGAGCGGGGAAGCGACACATCTCGCGCCGTCCAAAGACAACGTGGTTGACCCCAAGTTCTCCCCGGACGGCGCGTCGATCGCCTTCGTCTACGAGCACGACATTTGGGTCGTTCCCGTCCCCGTCGCCGGCGGCGACGGGGACGAAAAGCAGCTGACATTTGGCGGGAGCGATCTCATCCTGCACGGCGATCTCGACTGGGTCTACCCCGAAGAGCTGAACGTCGGGACCGGCTACCACTGGTCGCCGGACAGCCGGCACATCGCGTTTCTCGAGCTCGATGAAACGCTCGTTCCGACCTACCCGATTCCAGAGCTCGTCTCACGCCAGGCGAAGGTCGACCTCCAGCGTTACCCGAAGCCGGGCGATCCAAACCCGCGCGTGCGTGCCGGTATCGTGAACGTCGAAAACGGCCGCACGGCTTGGATCGACCGCTCCGCCGAGTACATCCCGCGGATCGATTGGCGAGACGGCGACACGGTGGCGATACAGCTCCTGAACCGCGGCCAGGACGAGCTTCAGCTCATCTATGTGGATCCCAAGACCGGCCGCTCGCGCACCGTCATGACGGAGACAGACGCTCATTGGATCAATGTGACCAACGATTTGACCTTCCTCGACGGCGATCGCTTTGTGTGGACGTCCGAGCGTTCGGGCTTCCGCCACGTCTATCTCTATGACGACAAGGGGACCGTCCTCGAGCAGTTGACGGACGGTGATTGGCAAGTCTTCGGACTCGACGGCTTCGACGCCGACGAGGAGCTCGTCTACTTCTCCGCGAACCGCGACAACCCCATCGGCCGCGACCTCTACCGCGTGAAGCTCGATGGCTCGGGCCTGAAGCGGCTGACCGACGGCAAAGGGACTCATCAAATCGACTTGAACGCCGAAACAGGAGCTTATCTCGACCGTTTCGCCTCGATGACAGAGTTGGGCGGTACAACCTTTCAAAGTGTCGGTTCGGATCGTACCGTTGCCTTCCACGAGCCTCAGCCGATCGTAGGCTACGACCTGGTCGAGCCGGAGCGGACACTACTCGACACGCCGGACGGCCACAAAGTCGGGCTATTGGTAATGAAGCCCCGCGAGTTCGAGCCGGGCAAGAAATATCCGCTCGTCGCTTATGTCTACGGGATGCCGGGAGTGCCGACCATTCGGGACTCGTGGGGAGGGAACCGCTTTTTGTTTCACCAATTCCTCGTGCAGGAGGGCTATGTCGTCGCACAGATCGACGACCGAAGCTCCGCGATTTGGGGAAAGAAATATGCCGCTCTCGGGGATCACAATATCGGCCCACTTGCGGTCCAGGATCATGCGGTCGCAGTCGAGTACCTGACCGGCTTGCCATATATCGACAGCGAGAACACCGGTGTCTGGGGTTGGAGTGGCGGGGGATTCACGACTACGTTCCACATGACGCATACAGACTTGTTCAAGATCGGCGTCGCCGGGGCGCCCGTCACCGATTGGTATCTATACGATTCGATCTACACCGAGCGCTACATGGGCGTTCCCGAGGAAGATCCGGAAGCCTATGAGCGGACCTCCTCCGTCGTTGACGCCTCGAACTATAACGGACGGATGCTCATCATCCACGGGAGCCACGACGACAACGTGCACCCGCAAAATACGTTTCAGCTGATCGACGCACTCATCAAGAACCGGAAACAATTCGACCTCATGTTCTATCCGAACAAGACACACGGGATCCGCGGCTCGAACGCGGTGATCCATCTCTGGACGATGGTGTTCGAGTTCATGGAGCGTCACTTGAAGCCGTAGCTCGTAGATATTCAGCAGTCCGGAAAAGGCGGCATCGTTGTTTGGGAGCTGCCCGAAGGCCGCGAGGTCTTTCGCCTCGACGATCTCGAGACCTATTGTCGCGGACGGAAAAGAGCTCTTTCACGCCAACGAGCGGCAAGTCGTGAACGCCGTGGCGCTGTCTGCGGACGCGATGCCGCGGACGATCGCGATTTGGCCTTTGACCTTTCCGGTGGACTGATGTCCCGTTTTGTCGGTAGAATGAGGTGATACGCCAAACATCCCAACAACAGCTGCTCGCCTGGGACTATCCAATGGTCGCAACAATATCGGCGGCTAAGCGGATGCGAAGCGAGGGTTGGGGGCCTACCCGCAAGTATGGGTTTTTCAGCATGATACTAACGGCGATCGTGCTTATTGTCGTGTCGCTCGTTTTCGTTTGCGGCGCCTTTCTTGCGCTGAGTTTGAAGTACGAGAGAGCACTCGAGACGATCCAAACGCTCCGCGACACGCTCGCATCGATCCGACCAGCGGCGCAGACCTCACGCGAGCGCGAGTTCGTCGTGCGCTTCGCGCGCGAGTTTCCGCATTTGTCGCGTGAGCTTCACTCGAAGGTAGATCCACGCAGTATCCCGGCCGAGCTCAACAAGATCATGCTCCGAACGTTCGAGCCGTGGGGGTCCATGATACTGCTTCGCCGAAGAGAAACGACGAGCGATCCGAGTCGTGGGTCCACGTTCGTCGTCGCGGCGGCCTCGAGCTCGGACAACAAAATCGACGCCGGCATCGAGCTTCCGTCCGACCAAGGAGAGCTCGGGATGGTGGCCGAGAGCCAACAGGTGATGAGCCGTGACGATTTCTCGAAGCTTCCGTCTCACGTGCGCTCCGAGCTCAAGCGGTACAAGATCGAAGGATTCGACTGCGATCTGGTCGCGCCAATGGTATTCGATGGCAAGACCCTCGGGCTTCTCGTGATGTCCCGCCCGAGCCTCCATTCCGAAAGCGCGAAAGCGGTCCTTCGCCTCATCGCGCATATCGGCGCCATGGCGCTACAGCACGCGACCGCTTATGGTGCGATGAAGGAGACCACGGAGATCGACGGGCTCACGGGGATCTACAACAAGACTTACACTTTGACTCATCTGTCCGAGAAGATCGTCGAAAGTGAGAAGAATAGCTCGGAGGTTTCGATCCTTTTATTGGATATCGACAACTTCAAGAACTACAACGACGTCAACGGCCACGATGAGGGCGACCGTCTGCTCAAGAGATTCGTTCAAGTCGTTGCGGACAACACGCGCGAAAACAATGTGTTCGGACGCTATGGCGGAGAAGAGTTTCTTCTGATCTTTCCGGGAGCGACGTCCGAGCAGGCGATGAAAGCCGCCGAGAACATATTGCGTCACGTTGCCGAACACGACTTTCCCCATCGAGACAAGCAGCTGCTCGGGATTCTCAGTTTCAGCGGAGGGGTCGCGAACTATCCGAGAGACGGTCACGGCAGTACGGAGCTCATCCGCGCCGCCGACAAAGCACTCTACGAGGCCAAGTGCAACGGACGGAACCGGGTCTTCCCCGCGGCCTCGAAACAGCTCGGATCGCATGGCCGTCGCACCACGAACTACGCCGCCTCCGACCCTTTCTCTGATCAGCGCTAAGCGGACTAAAGCCTAGCCAGGTAAGCCTGAAAGCTCGGCCGCTCCTCAAATTGTGTGCATGAGGCGCCTTAAGAATGGCCACAGAGACACAGCGCGGCGGAGCCGCAACCAAATTGGAGGACGGCTCCGCCGCGAGCAGTCAGCGGTCAGCATTCAGCGGTCAGCTCCGGATTCGAGCCTCCGGATGAGAGAGGCGAGTATACGCTTGACCTCGGTGGTTCGCTCGGCAAGCTCCTGAAGACTTTGGCTATCGAGCAACCCGAGCTCGTGGGCAAGGAGCAGTTCGTATTCGAGCTCGCTTGCTGAGCCCATACTCATTTGAAGAAAGCGGGCCATATCCCGGTCTGAACCGCGTCCACAGCCCTCAGCAATATTCGCCGGGATGGAAACCGCCGCTCGGCGCATCTGAGCCGTCAAGCCGAACTTCTCTTCGGTTGGGAAGTGGCCGGTGGCCTGGTACAAACCCTTGACTAGCTGATGGGCCTTCTCCCAAACCTTTAGATCTCGAAAGTCTTTCATCCTGACTCTTCGCTGTCGGCTCGCTCACCACGTCAGCCCAACGCGGGCTCGATGCACAATCTGGGCGTGAAGTAGACACGGCGCCACATCCAGAGTAGGAAGATGTCACGACAACCCTTTCCCACGCTGGAGGACGCCGTGAAACAGTTTTTATCACGTCACGAGGATCGAATCACAGGGGTGCTGAGCGGATTCGACCGGTTGGTGTTCCGCGGAACCCTACGCCACATTTCTTATACGGACGGCATGGGTAAGTACCTTTCCTACCAGAAAATCCTTCTGAAGGAGTTCGCGGAGTTCGCACTGCAGCGTACCTCCGAGCTCAAGCAGGCCTTGTATCAGCAGGCGGAGCGACTCGAGCGTCCGGTCGTCTATCTGGAGTCTTCCCGTAAGAACAAGGAGGCCATCGCACGCGAGATTGCACAACAAGACAATGTCCGCAGTGGTCTCATCGCAGTGCTGAGCTGCGTGGAACCTTGTATCACCTTCAGCATACGTCGCAACCGCCAGAAGAAGCGGTTGGAGCTCGTGCAATCCCTCAGAAAGTGCCTAAACTTTTACCACTACTGCATGGACCCTATTTTTGGTTTCATGCATGCCCGTGTCCAAAGCTGGTTTCCATTCAATGTTCAGGTCTACGTCAACGGCCGTGAATGGCTCGCCGTTGAGATGGATAAGGCTGGCATTCAATATCGGCGCCGGGAAAACTGCTTTACCTGGGTTGAGGATGCCCACGCGGCACAGCAGCTTCTCGATGAGCAGCTCAAAACCAACTGGCCTCACATCCTGAATCGCCTGAGTCGATTCGTCAATCCATTGCAAGACAAATTATTCCCGCCGAGTGGCCTCGACTACTACTGGAGTGTCTACAGCAGCGAATGGGCCACCGACGTCACGTTTCGTAACAGCTCTAGCCTCGCGGAGATCTATCCCGCTCTTGTACATCATGCGATCACAAACTTTTCGAGCCCCGACGTGATGCGCTTTCTCGGAAAACGGATTCGAACCGACTTTTCAGGGGAAGTCGTCAGCCGATTTCGCCACCGGCCCGAGGGTCTGCGTATCAAACATGCCCTCGACCTCAATTCCGTCAAACTCTACGACAAACAAGGTTCCGTGCTCCGTGTGGAGACAACCATCCAGCGTGCCGAGGGTATGCGCTGCTACCGGCCAAAGGAAGGCGACCCCAACGGCCCTCTCGAGTGGCGTCCGCTCCGTCGTGGCATCGCAGACCTGCATCGTCGTGCCCAGCTCTCCCAGGACTCCAATGAGCGCTACCTCGACGCTCTCGCCGCTTGTGATACCTCAACCCCACTCGGTCAACTCCTCGCTCGCGTCAGCCAAAAAACTCAATGGAATGGCTCCACCCTCCGAGCTCTTCGCCCTTGGGACGCTCTGGACGCCCGACTCCTCGCCGCTATTTCCCGTGGAGAGTTTCATCTGCGAGGCTTTCGCAACAGGGAACTCCGTGCCTTGCTCTTTCCCAAGACTTCGGACGACCCTCTCGAAACCAGGCGGCTAAGCGGACGCGTCACCCGGCTCATTCGCATCCTCCGAGCCCACCGTCTTGTCAAAAAAGTTCCCAAAACTTTTCGCTACAGACTCACAAAGCGCGGTCAGCAACTTTGCTCCGCATTACTTACCGCAAACTCTCTCTCCCTCGATAAACTCCACGCTGCTGCCGCATGATTTTTCTTCTTCTCAAAACAAGCTTTTCAGGGTTAGTAGTACAGAGTTTCGAAAACACTTACCGTTTCCGATGCGCGCGACGAGATCTTCCAGGGAGCTCACGACGTCACCGTCCGCCGGGACGACGCTGCTAGCAGCGTCGAACACAGAGGCATCAGCCGACGCGCCAGCCGCTCGAAGGTCTCGTGAACTTTGGATTCAGCCATAAAAAACGCGTCGACCTCCCGGAGTAGATGTGTCAAGTTTTGCAGCATTCACTACAGGGTACTTGCTGGACCCCGGCGCTTCAACAGGTGCTTCGGCAATCAAGTGTTGGCATCGACCACGCCCATAGGGCTAGGAAGGCCGGTGCTTGCTCCGCTTACAGTGTCAAGTTGGCGAATCGCGCCCCAATATCATGGGGCGCGAGGGTGCGCCGTCAACAATATCTTGGGGTCGAATCGACCTTGAAGCCCTCAACTTGACAATACCAAATATTGCAAAGCCGTGAGGCCGGGGGTGGGCGTGTCACTCTGGTGAGATCGGCCCTTCAGTATTGTGGTCCGCCCTCGAAATATTCACGACGGCAGGTTGCAACGATCGCCGTGAGACCAGTGAACGGTCGCGCGACGATTGCGGCGTTGAGCATTGGGACGGAGCTCACCCGCTCGAGCCCTTGGCTCAAGCTCGCATTGTAGATGAGTCCAGGAGGGTGTCCTGGCCTAGCGCCAAAGCCAGGCGGCACCGGCAGCCAAAGCCGCAGCGAACGGCAGGGTGAGCACCCACGAAAGAAGAATGTGCTGGATGACTTGCCGGTCGGCCTTCCCGCTAGTGAGCCCCATGCCGAAGATGGAGCCACAGGACACGTGCGTCGTCGAGACGGGAAGCCCGCTGTAGCTCGCGGTCAGGACGAGAAGAGTCGTCACGAGGTTCGCGGCGAGCCCTTCGCCGGGAGGCGATTGCTGCTGAGCGCGCACGCGTAACCGATGCTGACGCTCGCGTTTCTGTTACTCGCGGCTCTCTTCGTCGCCTACGCAAACGGGGCGAACGATAACTTCAAGGGTGTGGCGACGCTCTACGGCAGCCGCACCGTCGGCTACCGGAAAGCCCTCGCCTGGGCGACTTTCACGACGATGGCGGGCTCTCTGCTCTCGGTCGCGCTCGCCGGCGAGCTCGTCAAAGCGTTCTCCGGGAAGGGGCTCGTTCCTGATGGCGCGGCGGCGCAACCGGAGTTTCTGGCCGCCGTCGGGCTCGGCGCCGCGCTCACTGTCTTCACCGCCGCCCTCACCGGCTTTCCCATCTCGACGACGCACGCTCTGACCGGCCCTCATGGGCGCGGGCCTCATGCACGTGGGTACGGCGGTCGACTTCGCGCGACTCGGAAAAACGTTCTTCTTACCGCTTCTCGTGAGCCCCGTTCTCGCAGTGCTGTTGGGAGACGTGGTTCTCGCGCTCCTACGCCGGATGCGAAAAGCCGGGGCAACGCCGTCGGCGTTATGCCTGTGCGTGGGCGGCGGCGAGCTAGTTCCGCTCACAGCGCATGCGTCGGTCGCAGCGCTCGATCGAGGGGCGCACGTCACGATCGCGCGCGCCGACGCGCATGCGTGTGCGACCCACGCGGGGCCTTCCGTCATCCTGCGCAGCGAATCCCTCGTGAACGCCCTGCACTTCTTGAGCTCGGGCGCGGTCAGCTTTGCCCGCGGTTTGAACGACGCTCCCAAGATCGTTGGCCTACTCGTCGTCCTCGAAGCGCTCCAACTGCGCGTCAGCCTCACGCTCGTCGCGGCGGCGATGGCCCTCGGCGGCCTCCTGCACGCGCGCAAAGTTGCGGAGACGGTCAGCTGCCGTATCACCACCATGAGCCCCGGTCCGCAGTAGGGCGCGTCCGTCGTTTCGGTGGCGTCGTAGTCGAGGCCCTTCGTCTCCCGAGGGTGGCGCCGGGCGTCGATGCGGCAGTCGAAAGGCGCCGCACCTTCGAGACGGGTTTCGACGTACGGAGCTACGAGCTCGATCGCATCTCGGTAGGGCTCCGAGGCGTAGATATGGAACGTTTTGTCGCAGACGGACATGCCCTCGCCACGCAACAGCGTGTGTCCGTCGTCATCGGTGACACTACGCCAGGGGCCTTTGTAAATCACCGCCTGCATGCCTCAGATAGCGCTCGAGGTAGTCGGTGCCGGTCAGGTATTCGCCGGGCTCGGGGAGCCGGCGGCCTTCGGCCGCGAGCAAGCGTGCGCCCCGTTCCGAGTGATTGAGCGCGAACGGGGAGAAAAGCCGTACGTGGCCCCAACGCTCGACGTTACCGCCGACACGGTCGCGCTCGAGAACCATTACATCGTTTCTGAGCTCCCTGGCGGCGAGCGCCGCTTCGATCCCGATGGGCCCCGCACCGAGTATGGCGATGCGTTTGTTCCGCATGTGAGAGACCTTTCTCCTTTGGGCCCGGCGCACTAAAACGCGGTGTGGTCGGCCAAGCTAGCCCCAGGTTAGGCAGGGGCGGCGACGGCATCGAATGAAAGACTTCACACATTCTTCAACGTTCCAAGTCGGCCACCTCCGCGACTTCTTGATGCTCTCCATTTGCGGAGAAGAAGGATGGCGAGAATAACGCTCGTCACGACCGTAGCTATCTCGTCCGTCCTCCGACGTACGAGGAGCGGAATGAGAGTGTTTGGAGGGCGACGGGGAGGACTACTTGCCGCGGACCGGCAGGCGAATCCGAGCGAGCGTTCCTTGTCCCTCGGTACTTTCGAGCTCCAAGTGTCCGTGATGTTCGGCGATGATCCGGCGTGAGCTGGACAGGCCCCAGTTCGAGGTCACCACGCGCCCGTCTTTCACTGTAAACGTGGGCTCGAACAGATCGGCCAGCCTGTCCGCAGGGATGCCGCGTCCGTCGTCACGGATCTCGACCTTGATCGCAACGTCCTTCTCATCCAGTCGCGACTTGATCCAAACATGGCCCCTTCCGTCGATCGCTTCTGACGCGTTACGGATTAGAGTCGTCAGCACGGCAGACAAGGCCTGAGCTTGGCACTGGAGAGGCGGGAGCGTGCCGAGCTCCAGGATTGGCTCCGTGCCCCGCTCCTTCAGCTCTGAGCGGAGGACACCTATGATGTCGGTAATCAGAGTGTTGAGATCACACTGAACTGTCTCTGCGCGGTCCAAATGAGTAAAGCGCTTCATGCGCTCGACGACTTGGCTGAGTCTCTCGCTGGCTTCGTTCGCACCGGTGACCAGTCGGCGCATGGTGGCGGTCAGATCTTCCCTGCGCGCGTCGTCGCGCTCGAAGTACTTCTCCAGAGATGACAAGGTGCTGTTCACGACGCCGAGCGGCGTGTTGAGCTCATGAGCGAGGGCAGCGGCAAGGCGGCCCTGAGATGCGGCCACGCGCGAGACGAGTAGACGCGATTGCGCATCTTGAAGACTCGAAAGCGCGCGTTGCGCGGCTTGGTTGGCCCGGAAGGCTCGCCGCCGTTGCGCATACATCAGCGAGCTGACACCGATCGCGACGAGCGCGCCAAGCCCGGTGGTCATGACATCACGGCAAGGCCCGCAGCGGGTCATGCCGAGCAAAGTCGGGCCGATGGTGGCCTCGCGCCGGTAGTTGCGACGGACGTAGTTCACCAGCTCAGAGGAGACGGCAATGACTTCCGATGCACTCCGGATGGCGACGCCCGCGCCCAGGCGCATCAAAGCCTTCGCCGGTCCGGCCCACTTGGCTCGCTCCCAATCGAGGGAGTGTACGGTCACAACGGCGGGAATACCCACCAGCGAGGGAAGGCACGCAAAGCTGCCCGGTCCGACGGCGTGGAAGTGAAAGATGTCGTGATGACGGAGGAGCCCGTTTAGCGTTGCGAGAAAGCTGTGCGGCGTCGAGCTCGGGCGGCGGCACGAAGCCGCGAAAGTGCACGCGCTCTTCGAGGCCGAGCTCCGCGGCCAAACGCTTCACGCGCTCGAGGTCAGGTTCGGGAGGCAGCCCGCCCACGATGACGAGCTCGCCGCGCGGCACGCCCTGCATCGCGCGCACGAGCACATCGACACCCTTCCACGGATAGAGCTGTCCGATGTACATCACCTTGCCACCCGACGGCGCGGGGCGCATCGTGTCGGTGACACGGCAGCCGTCGGGTGCGATGAGCGCATTTGCGATCGCGCCGTGCCGCGTCTCGAGCGCTTCGTGGAGCGTGGCGGTGATGGTGACGATGCCGGTCGCGCTCTCCAAGACGCGTCGTTCACGGGCATCGAGCCGGGCGAGCTTCCTCGGCGTCGGCGGCGCGCCGTCTTCGTACATCCGCCCGCGCTCTTCGGCGAAGACCGCGGCGACGGTGTGGGCTTCGTAGACGACCTCGGCGTCGGCAAGCTTCGTCGCGAGGTCGGCAAGGATGAGGTCGCGCGTATAGAGAACGTCGCCCGCCTCCGAAGCGATCATGAGCGGCACCGCACGCAAGAGAAAGCCGAGGCGTCCGCGCGCGCGCACGCGCCGGAGCCTCAGCTTCGGATGGGGCTCGAGCCCGAAATAGGCGAGACATTCCGCGTCGGTACGCGCATCGGTACGCCGTACGACGAGCTCGACCTCGACGCCGCGGCGGGCGAGCGCGTGACAAGTCTCGATCGTCTGGATGCCGTTGGCGCGCTCCATGGGAAAGCGAATATCGGCGAGGTAGACGAGCTTCATGAGGGAGCGTCGACGATTTCGTAGACCGCATCGTCTCCAATGCGGGACAGCAAAGGCATTCTTTCCCGGTATCGATCCATCTCGGCTTCCAATCGCCGCCGCCGCGGCTCGGGACGCAAAAGACACGGGAACAGGAAAGGAAACCACTGGAGCGTCAGAATCTGGATGTGGACGACGTGCAGAAAGCGATAAGGCGCCGCGAGAAAGACGATACCGGCGACGACCGCGGCCCAACGATTTCCCGTGAGGTCGCGGGCGAGATACATCCCGAGCCCGGAGAGCACGAACGACAAAAACATGGCCGCCTCATAGGCGAGGACGACGCTTCCCGTGCCGAGGTAAGACGGCCACGCGAGAAGTGCTATCGCGAACAAATGCTCGGAGTAAGCAAGGGTGTCGGGACGCGGCGCGAAGATGTTCGCATCGAAGTAGGCAAGGAGCGCTTGAGGCAGGATGTGGATGTTCCAAGCGAGCGCCCAGTAGTTAAGGAGCGCGTCCGGGCTGGCGCTGAGACCTGTTGTAAGCCGCGACGTCAGCGGCCACGTCAACCACGATGTCACCGCGACGAAGAACAAAAGCGCCGAGAGATCGTGTGTTCGGGAGCCCATCGCGCGCCATCATATCGCCATCATATCGAAAGCCGCGCTGAGCGCGGGTTTACGGCTCGATCGCGACAACCGTGACTTCGAAGCCCGTCTCGGCGGCGTCTTCCGACGCGGTGACGCGCGTCTCCGAGATCCCGCGATCCAGAATCGCCTGCACCACGGCATGAGCCCGCCGTTCAGGAAGCTCCGGGTCTTCGAGTGGCCCTCGATGGCCCCGGACTTCCGCTGAATATTCGGGACGCGCCTCGAGCCACTGCGCGATCGCATCGAGCGCCCCACGTGCGCCGCGGTCGAAAGAATCTTCGCCGCGGGTGAAAACGATCGTCGCGCTCGGCGTAGGCGCTTCGTCGAACGGCGTATGATCGGGAGGCCGGTCTTCGACGATCTCGAGCGTGTACTCGCCGTCCGTCGCCCAGACGCGGCACCAGGTATCGCCGCCGTCTTCCCTCAAGACGCTGAAGATGAGGCGGTTGCCCGCATCCTGGCGGATGGTGCCGTAGAGTCGCTCGCTCTCGGCTTTGAAGTGGTCGATGATGGCCGGGCGCTCGACCTCGTAAGGCAAGTTGTACTCGAGATACCAGTACGGGCCGCCGACTCGTTTGCGCCGCCTCTCTTCACCCACGCTATAGGTGACGATCATCTGCTCATTCGCTTCCTGCTTCTCGACGACGAGCTTCGACTGCAGGACGGGCTCGATCTGAGGATGGCCGTCCGACAGTAACGTCATCAGAACCCACGCGATGTACATGATCTCCATCCTAGCGCGCTCTGGCCCTAAGAAAACGTGCGACCGCGTCCACCACGAGACATTGCTGGTCGTCGCGGATCTCGGGATAAACAGGGAGCGCCAAAGTTTCGCGGGACGCGCGCTCCGCCACCGGAAAGTCCCCGGGCGCGTAGCCGAGGTTATCGAAACAAGGCTGGAGCGGAAGAGGAATAGGGTAGTAGACGCCCGAGGCAATCCCCTCTCCCGCGAGATATTCTCGGAGCGCGTCGCGCGCTTCCACGCGGATGACATACTGATGATAGGCGTGGTCGCCCGAGGCCGTGGGAATCCTGACGCGGCCTTCGTCGACGAGCCCGCTATCGAGAAAGAGATCGTTGTACCGGCGCGCCCGATCCCGACGGCGCTCAGTCCAAGAGTCGAGATGAGCGAGCTTCACGTTGAGCACTGCTGCTTGGACCGCATCCATCCGGAAATTGCCGCCGACGATCTCGTGAACGTACGTCTTTTCGGCGCCGTGATTGCGCAGTCTTCGGAGCGTGTGCGCGAGCCCTTCGTCCCGCGTCAGCGCCATCCCTGCATCGCCCATCGCGGCAAGGTTCTTCGAAGGATAGAAAGAGAACGCGGCAACGGTACCCAAGCTCCCCGCCTGCCGCCCGTCGCGCGTGCGCGCACCGATTGCTTGAGCCGCGTCCTCGACGACCGGGAGGCCGCGCGCTTCAGCCAGCTCGAGGATCGGGTCCATGTCCGCGCATTGCCCGTAGAGATGGACCGGCATGATGGCCTTCGTTGCCTTCGAGAGCGCCCTCTCGATCGCCGCGGTATCGATGTTGTACGTGGACTCGTCGATATCGACGAAAACGGGCCGTGCACCCAGGCGCACGATAACACCCGCGGTGGCGAAGAAGGAGTAGGCCGTGGTGACGACCTCATCGCCCTGGCCCACGCCAAGGGCCATCAAGCCCATCAGGAGCGCGTCGGTGGCGGAAGAGGCGCCCACCGCAAAGCCCACGCCCGAACGCCGCGCGATTTCCACCTCGAGCTTTTCGACGGATTCCCCAAGGATGTAGCTGTGGCTGTCGAGGCAGCGCGTGAGAGCGTCCAGAAGCTCGTCCCGGATCGGCTCGTGCTGGGCTTCGAGATTCACGAGAGGAATCTTTGGTGGCATCGCGCCCTTAGGGTACATGAAATCTGTTTGAAACACCCCGAGGCGTGGCGTAACATAAGTGGCGCCTACACCGAACCACAGGCGCCCCTGATATGCGAAGGATCATAACGATGCCCGCCTATAAGGCGGCCCGGACCATCGAGCGGACCTATCGGGAGATTCCGAAAGATTGCTACGACGCGGTGCTGGTCGTGGATGACGCGAGCCCCGACAACACCTTCGAGGTCGCTGAAGGGCTCGGGCTAAAGACGCGGCGGCACCCGGAGAACCGCGGCTATGGCGGCAATCAGAAGACTTGCTACGACTGGGCACTCTCGGAAGGCGCCGACATCGTGGTGCTCCTTCACCCTGACTACCAATATTCGCCCGAATGCGTGCCCGCGCTCATCGAGCCCATCGCTTCGGGCCGGGCGGATTTCGTCTTCGGGTCACGGTTCAAGAACGGCGGCCGCCCCATGGATGGCGGGATGCCGCTCTATCGTTATGTCGGCAACCGCTTCACCACGGGCGTCGAGAACTTTTTTCTGGGGACCCACTTCAGCGAGCTTCACAGCGGCATGAAGGCCTATTCCCTAAAATTTCTCCAGCTGGTCGGCTACGAGGATTTCTCCGACGCGTTCGTGTTCGATTCCCAGCTTCTCATCCGCGCCGTGCTCCTAGACTTCCGCATCGAAGAAGTGGCCATCCCGACGCGCTACACGGACGAGTCCTCTTCGGTCGACATCCGGAGCTCGATCCAATACGTCCTCGAGACCTTCGGGGCGCTTGGGAGCGCCCTTCGAGACCGGAAACGGGTCGAGCGGGAATTCGAGGAACGTTCGAATGCCCTCAGCTCCTGAAGCGCCGCCGTGCCTTTTATGCGGCCGGCGCACCGTGCTCCTTTACCCTTCGAACGCGCCGAACGGCGCGCCCGTCGAGAGCAGTGAGCTCGCCTGCACGAGCCCACACCTCTCTGTCCATGACGACATCTTCACCTGCCACGGCTGCGGTCTTGCCCGCGCGGAGCCGCCGGGCGGGGTCTCAGAGATCGAACAGTCCTATCGGGACGTCCATGACAACCTCTACAGGGCGTCCGAGTCCGAACGGCGCGAAGACTTTCGCCGGGCGCTCGAAGGGATCGAGCGCTACCCCTTCGTGAGCTCCGGAACGCTCCTCGAGATCGGAAGCTCGGTCGGTTTGTTTCTAGACGAAGCGACGAAGCGCGGATGGAAGGCGACGGGGATCGAGCCGTCGCGCTGGGCCTCGGAGCAAGCGGCGGCCATGGGCCTCACGGTTTTCAACGGCATGCTCGACGAGTTCGAAGCAGAGAGCGAAAGCTTCGACGTCGTGGCCTCGTGGGATGTGTGGGAGCACGTTCAAGATCCGCTCGACAGCTTGGAGCGGGCGCACGGTCTCTTGAAACCGGGCGGGCTTCTCGCTCTCACGACCGTGAACATGGGCGGGTTCATGGCGCGAGTGATGCGGGGCCGCTGGACGTGGTTCATGCGGATGCATCTTCATTACTTCACTCGGCGGAGCCTTGCGGAGATGGTTCGGCGAGCCGGGTTCGACGTTCTCGGGATGTCGACACAATCGAGAACGCTCAAGCTCGGCTATGTTCTGGAGCGGGCGGCCAAGATGCTCGGACCGCTCGGAGGCCCTGCCCACAAAGCGACGGGCTGGGTCGGCTTGCACGACCGCCGCGTCCGCATCAACTTTGGAGATATCCTTCTCGTCGAAGCGCGAAAGCCCGAAAGGGGCGCGTGAAGCTCTCGGTCTTCACACCGCTACCGCCGGCGCCGACCGGCATCGCGGATTACAGCGCGCTCTTGCTGCACGAGCTCGCCAAAGCGAGCGACTGGGAAGTCGAAGCTTTCTGCGAAGGCGAAACCCGCAAGCAGCCGTTCCCGGTTCACGATGCCGCAACCGCGGGGGCGGGCGCTACGGGGCTCGCAATGTACCACCTCGGCAATAGCGCGCATCACGATTTTCTCTACCCCCATATGCTCGCGCGGCCCGGCGTGCTCGTGCTCCACGACCTCGTGCTCCACCACGCGCGCCTGAACGGCTATCTTGAGAGCCCCGCGATGCGCGCTTACCGCGCGGATTTGGGGAATCGCGACAAACGCGACGAAGCCCTCGCCACGCTCGACGCCTATCGCCAGGAAGTCATGGAAGCCTACCCCGACAAAGGCGACACGATCGCAGAGATCGCGATCCGCATGGGCGGCGGGCGGCTTCTTTATGCTTATCCTCTCTACGAGCATCTCGTTCGCCAGAGCGCGCTGACGCTCGTGCACAGCTCGACCGCGCGCGACGAAATTCTAGAGCGCTGCCCAGACGTAAATGTCGCAAAGGTCGCGCGCGTGCGGATGGGGATGCCACTACCGAGCCTGATGAGCCGCGAGAAAGCTCGCAAGAAGCTCGGGCTCGATGACGGGCTGCTCTTGGCGTCCTTCGGATTAGTCACACCCGAAAAGCGCATCGGGATGGCGCTCAAAGCACTCGCGCGTCTCCGCACGAAAGGAATCGACGCGCGTTACGTGCTCGTAGGCGGCGCCGTGGACCACTACGACGCGGCCGAAGAAGCGGAAGCGCTCGGCGTGACGGACGCCGTTCATTTCGCCGGTCGCGTCTCGGACGAAGATTTTTGGCCCTATGTCTTCGCCGCAGATATCTGCTTGAACCTCCGCTACCCTTCCGCGGGCGAAACCTCGGCAACACTCCTCCGCCTTCTCGCCTGCGGCCGCCCCGTCATGGTAACGGACCAAATCCACGCCGCAGATTTCCCGACCTCGGTCGTCGCGCGCTCCGCCCTCGAAGGCGACGAAGACGGCCTCTATTGCGATTTGATGGATTTGATCCGTTCCGAAAAGCGCCGCCGCGATCTCGCCTTCAGGTCGCGGGCTTTCGTCGAGCGCGAGCACAGCCCAGAGGTCATGGTGGCCGACTATCTCGAGGCGCTCTCGAGCCTGCCGCAGCCATGGAACGCTTGACATATAATCGAGCCATGGCCGCACCACATCAGAGCCTCGTCCGCAAGCTCAGGAACCGTGTCACCCGCACGCGGCGGGCGTGGCAGACCAACAAGCTCAAAGAGCGGGGGGACGGCGTCGCGGACACCCTCCCCCACTTCGTCGTTTACGAGCCCACGCTCCTTTGTAATCTCCATTGCAGCTTTTGCTACGTCGCGGACATCCTCAACCCGGAAGACTGGCGGGCTAAAGAGCTCTCGCTCGAAGAGCTCGATCGCATCTTCGGCGACGGGGGCGAGGGCGGCGTGAAGTCCTACAACATCACGGGCGGCGAGCCCTTCGTGCGCAAGAACTTGCTCGAGATTTTCGACCTGCTGCGGAAAAAGGGCATGCGCTGCGACTACATCACGACGAACGGAACGGTCATCAAACAAGACCGGGCCCGGGAGCTCGCCAAGCTCACGAACGGCGGGTTTTTGCGCCACATCAGCGTGTCCATCGACGGTTCGCCCGAATTCCATAACGAAGTCCGCGGCCAGCGCGGTGCTTTCAAAAAGTCCGCCGACAATATCGAGATGCTGCGAAAGGCCTATGCGGAAGAAGGCGTCGCTCTGCCGCTTTCCATCAACACGACGTTGACCTCCGGCAATCTCCACCTGCTCGAGGAAGTCGTGGACGAGGCCGAGAAGCTCGGGGTCGATCTCATCGGGCTCAACCAGCTGATGTTCGCGACCGCGAAGGAAGTGCAAGAAACGCTCGATATAATCGGCGAAGAAGACGCGAGCGTCATCAGCACGCACATTACCGACGACCCGGGCCTCGACCCTAAAGAAGTGCCGGTCGTGCTCGCGAAGGCGGTGGCCTACGCCGAAGCCAAGGGCATCACCATCAACTGGCGCCCGGCGCAGAAAACGCAGGATCTCGAGCACTACTACACGCCCAATCGGCCTCTCAAAGGCCAGTGCTTCTACCCGTTCTTCGGCGGGCGCATCACGTATGACGGCAAAGTGCATTTCTGCCCTTTCATCCGCGTCGAGGTCGGGGATTTGCGGGAGCAAAGCCTGTCCGAGATCTGGAACAGCCCGCGTTATGTCGAGCTCCGCAAGAAGCTCTTGGAGCACGGAATCTTCCCGGTGTGCCGGCGCTGCTGCAAAGTCGAGCTCGATTATTCGGATCGAGAAGCCTTTTCGAAAACGGAGATGGCCGAGATCCCCGTCTAGCGCCTTAACTTCCACTAATTCAACAAGATAAGGCTACGACCTTTCCTTGCGGTGGCAGAGGGCGCGCCAGTATAATGCAAGGGAGAGTGCACGCCATGATCACGAAAAAACTCAAATTCGTTGCTGGAACCGCTGTCATTCTGTGCGCCGTTCTCGCCCTCGCGATTACGGGTATGGAGGAGAGCAAGGCCTACTATCAGACCGTCCCGGAGCTCAAAGCCATGGGCCAAAGGGTCGAAGGACGCCGGGTGCGTGTCGCGGGCAATGTAGTCGTCGGCTCGATCGAGCGCCACGGTGAGGGCGTCGTGACGTTCGTGATCGACTACGAGGGTGAGACGCTTCCAGTCAAATATGTCGGACGGGGCCCACTTCCGGACACGCTCGTCGATCGCGCTCAAGCGGTCGCCGAAGGGACGCTCACGCCAGCGGGAACATTCGAGGCCACGCTCGTGCAAGCGAAATGCGCCTCGAAATACGAGGCTGCCTTCGAAGAAGGCTCGACCGTGGCCGAATAACCCGGCCTCGGCTGGAACGATTTCATAGCAACTTTCATT
This sequence comes from Candidatus Marinacidobacterales bacterium, assembly GCA_965197495.1. Lineage (GTDB taxonomy): Bacteria > Acidobacteriota > Vicinamibacteria > Marinacidobacterales > SMYC01 > SMYC01. Next base: position 3,849,275 of record OZ240210.1, on the reverse strand, counting down.
AGGCAGCAAAAAGGTTTCGAACCCGATGCATCATATCGGCAATTTTTCACTCATGGCGATCGTCGTGCTCGCCTCTTACGCGGTGGTCGCCTCCATCCTCGGCGCTCGCCGCGAAAGCTCGCGCCTCGTCAAAAGCGGCGAGCGCGCCCTTCTGACATGCTCGGCGCTTTCGACCGCGGCGTGCTTCGCGCTCGTAACGCTTCTTCTCAAGAGCGACTTTCGCTTCGAATATGTTGCGAGCTACTCGAACCGAGATCTTCCTTTCGTCTACAAGATCTCGTCGCTCTGGGCGGGCAATAACGGCTCGCTTCTGTTCTGGAGCTGGCTCATCTTTGTTTTCACGGCCATCACGATCCTGACGAACCAGAAGAAAAACCGCGAGCTCATGCCTTATGTCGTCGCGACGCTCGGTATGATTACGCTTTTCTTCACCTATTTGAACTATTGGGTCTGTAATCCGTTCGTCGAGCTCGGCGTCGTCACCGCGGCCGGCCCGGAATCTTGGGCTCCAGCCGATGGCCGTGGCCTCAACCCGCTCTTGCAGCATCCCATCATGGCGATCCATCCGCCGATTCTCTATATCGGCTATGTCGGTTTCGTCATCCCCTTCGCGTTTTGCGTCGCCGCACTCGCGTCGGGCCGTCTCGGCGCCGAATGGATCACGTCGACCCGCCGGTGGACGCTCGTCGCTTGGTTCTTCCTCGGCACCGGCCTCATCCTCGGAGGGCGCTGGGCTTATGTCGAGCTCGGCTGGGGCGGCTATTGGGCATGGGACCCGGTCGAGAACGCCGCGCTCTTGCCCTGGCTCACAGGCACGGCTTACTTGCACTCCGTCATCATCCAGGAGCGCAAGGGGATGCTCAAGATTTGGAACGTCGCGCTCGTTGTCATCACCTATCTTCTCTGCATCTTCGGAACGTTTCTCACGCGGAGCGGCGTGGTTTCTTCGGTGCATGCGTTCGCCGAATCTGAGTTCGCGCACACCTTCCTCGCCTTCATCATCGTGGCTGCGGTGGTCTGCACCGGCCTCATCCTTTACCGGCTCCCGGAGCTCAAGTCCAAGAACGAGCTCGACTCCATCGTCTCCCGGGAATCGAGCTTTTTGTTCAACAACTTGCTCTTCCTCATCGCGTGCTTCGCCGTGCTATGGGGCACAATGTATCCCGTCTTGTCGGAATGGCTCCACGACGAGAAAGCGACGGTGGGCCCGGCCTATTTCAACAAGGTCAACGTTCCCATCGGTCTCGCGCTCCTCGCGCTCACCGGCATCGGGCCACTTCTCGCTTGGCGGAAGTCATCGCTCTTGAGCCTCAGAAGAAACTTTACCTGGCCGTGCCTTGTCGGTGTCGCGACGTTCGTCGGCCTTCTCGCGCTCGGCATGAGACACCCCGCGGCGCTCATGACCTTTGCTCTCTCGACTTTCGTGACCACGACGATCGTGCTGGAGTTTCACAAAGGGGCGCGGGCGCGACAGACCCATCGAGGCGGAAGCTATAGGAGCGCGCTCGTCGATCTCACGCTCGTGAACACGCGTCGCTACGGCGGCTACATCGTCCATTTCGGGATGGTGCTGATCTTCGTCGGCATCGCCGGCCTGGCGTTCGACACGGACATGAAGGCCGATCTCGCCACGGGTGAGTCGATCCAACTCAAGAGCTACGACGTGAAGCTCGTGGCCTTGAATGACGGCCGCACGCCGAACTATGAGTGGCTCTCGGCGGAGCTCGAGCTCCGCAAGAATGGCAAGCTCGTCGGCACCTATGAGCCGCAAAAGCATTTCTACTTCGCGAGCGGGCAGCCGACCTCCGAAGTGCGGCGGCATACGACCTTCGTCGAGGACGTCTATCTCATTTTCGCGAGCGTCACTGACGACAACAAGGCCACGGTGCAAATCTTCGTCAAGCCGCTCGTGCGCTGGGTTTGGATCGGCGCCATCGTGATGTTCCTGGGAACCGCGGTGACTCTCGTGCCGGACAAACGCGAGCTGAAGCTCGCGCGCAAAACCGAGGCCGGGAGAAAGGTCGCCACTCAGAGCAAGAAGAAATATGAAGTCGCTTAGCGCCATCGCCGTCATCCTGCTCTTGACCCTGAGCGCCTTCGCCCAGGTAGAACGCGCTCACGGTCCGGAGTTTCGCGCCGCCGGCGATGCGCTCATGTGCCAATGCGGCTGCAATCAGACGATATCGTCCTGCTCGATGGAGCACTGCCATTCGGCGGAGCCTATCCGTGAAGAGGTCTGGGACCGGATCGGCAAAGGCGAGAGCATCGAAGGCATCGTCGAGGCGTTCAAAGAGCGCTACGGCCTCGTGATCTTGTCAGCGCCGCCCGCGGCGGGCTTTCACTTGACGGCCTGGATCATGCCGATCATCACGTTCATCGTCGGCGCCTTCGTCATCGGCCGCGTGCTGCGCGCGTGGAGACAGCAGACAGTCGTCGGAGAAGACGTCATGCCCATAAGCGACGCCCACCGCGCCCGCATCGAGAAAGAGCTCCAGGATTTGAGTTGATACTCGCCCTTCTCGCTACACTCGGCACCGTTGTCGTCGCTTTTGTTCTCTATCCAGTCTTCGCGAACCAAGCCTCCGAGCCGATCGGGCTCGACAAAACCCAAAGCGAGCTCCGCGACCTCGAAGAGAAAAAAGCTCAGATTTTGAGCAACATCAAAGACCTGGACTTCGAGAAAGCTTCCGGCAAGCTGTCCGACGCGGATTACGAATCCTCGCGCAACGACTACATCGCGCAAGTCTCGGCAGTAATCGCTCGAATCGACGAGCTCGCGCCGCAACCAAAGCCCAAGCCCAAAAAGAGGAAAACGGCGAAGTCCAAAAGGGCTGCGCCCGAGAGCAAGGCGGAGACGATCGCTTGCGCGAGCTGCGGCGAAGCCAACCCAAAGGGCTCGAAGTTCTGCTTCGATTGCGGGAGCCCCTTCGAGGCCCGGTGCGGTGCTTGCGGCGAAAAGCTGCCGCCGAAGGCCAAGTTCTGTAACGCTTGCGGCGAAAAGGTGAACGCATGAAGCTTAGAGCACTCACGTTCGCCATGGTGCTCACGGCGGCCGTGGCAGCGCCGCAGCCGCGAGGCGGCATTTTGACCGTGGAGCTCGTGAACGGCACCACCGGGGGCCCGGGATCGGGCGAAAAGGTGACGCTCTATCGCCTCGCCACGGAGATGATGCCGGTCAAGGAGCTCGGCGCCGTCTCGGGCCGCTTCGAGATCACCGATATCGAAGTCGAAGGCCAGCGGCCGATGCTTCTGCAAGTGACTTCATCGGGCGTGAATTACAACCAGCCGATCGACTTCGGCCGCGGTTACGAAGCGCAAGCCGAGATTACCGTCTACGACGCCTTCCGCGAGTGGGACGACACCGTTCTCGAGATCACAACGTCGCGATTTCTCTACCGCCGCGAAGGCGACAAGCTCCTCGTCGACAAAGTTTTTGTCGTCGAGAACCGAAGCTCGCCGCCCCGCACCTATCACAACCCGGACGGCACGTTTCGTTTCAACTTGCCGACGGACGATCTTCTGGCCCTCCATTCGGTCTCGGCCTCGGGCGCGAGCGGGATGCCCGTGCCGCAACAGGCTTCGCCCATCGCGACAGGCCCCGGCTATGTGACGAAGACGGCGTTCAAGCCGGGTGAGACGCAAATAGCGATCTCGTACGAAGTGGGCTATACCGGCGGCCGCTACGCCGTGGACGCGCAAAGCTTCTTCGTGCTCCCAGAGCTTCTCGTCTTCCTGGCGCCCCCCGACGTGAACGTTCAGGCCGAGGGCTGGGAGATTCTCGGGGTCGAGCCGCAGGGGCGCTTCTTTGCCATTCGAAAGAGCGACGTCGCCGCCGGCGATCCCATCCGTTTCGAGCTTTCGGGCGGTAGCCCAATGGCAGAAGATCTCGTACCTTCTAGAAGCGGGAGCAGTGGGGGCGCGGCACCACCCGCCGCGACCACGGGTGGCACCGTGACGCGCCTCACCGATCCCACCCGTGCGTCGAAATGGGTCTTGGTCATCTTGATGGCGGCGGCCCTCGGCTACGGCCTTCTAGCCACGCTTTATCCGTCTTCGACGCGACGCGCCGATTGAGGTTTTTTTGGGGTTGACGGAAACCTCGGGAGCGGCCGTTTTCGCGGCCAGACGTCTGACGAAGCAGTTCGGACGCGTCCCCGCCCTGAAGGAAGTCGATCTCGAACTCAGACGCGGCCGTTGCCACGTGCTCTTCGGTAGAAACGGCGCCGGGAAGTCGACGCTTCTCCGCGTGGCGGCGACCCTCATGAACCCGACTTCCGGTGAGCTCTTCTACGACGGCAAGCCGCTCGCCGAGCTCACGAGCTCGATGCGGGCCAAGATCGGGCTCGTGACCCATCAGAGCTTCGTCTATGCCGATCTGACCGTACGCGAGAACCTCGAATTCTACGCTTCGCTCTATGGCACGTCGCGCGATGTCGACGAGCTTCTCGAATGGGCGGACCTCGCGCTACGGTCGGGCTCTCCCACGCGAAGCCTCTCGCGCGGCATGCAGCAGCGGCTCGCGATTGCGCGCGCGCTCGCGCACGAGCCAAAGCTGCTCTTGCTCGACGAGCCTTTCACGGGTCTAGATGCGGTCGCCTCCGAGCGGCTCAACAATCTCCTGAACGACATCAAGGGCCGCGACGTCACCGTGCTCCTCGCCACGCACGACATCGAGCGCGGCGTCGCCCTTGCCGATCGCGTCTTGCTCATGGACGGCGGCCGTATCGTGCCCGATGCAACCGACGCGACCGGCCCCACCGCCCATACCGTCGAAGTGCTCCGCCGTCTCCTTCTCGAGACGAGCTCGCGGAAGCGAACGTGAGTCCTTATGTGCGCGTCGTGCTCGCCATCCTTCGGAAAGACGTGCGCAAAGAGCTACGCACGAAAGAGATCGTCTCCTCGATGTTCGTCTTCGCGGTGCTCGTGCTGGTCGTCTTCAATTTCACGCTCGCCCTCGACGAGACGCGGGCACTCGAGCTCGGCCCCGGTATTTTGTGGACCGCGTTCATCTTCGCCTCGACGCTCGGCCTCAACCGGAGCTTCGCGGCAGAGCGCGAGAATCAGAGCCTCTCCGGTCTCATGCTCGCGCCGGTCGATAGGAGCGCGATCTATTTCGGGAAGCTTCTCTCGAACCTTGTCTTCATACTCGTGATGGAGATCTTCGTGCTCCCGCTCTTCGTCGTCTTCTTCAATTTGAACGTGCCTACGATCCTTCCAGGCTCGGACCTCGCTTGGTTCGGTCTCGTCCTCGTTCTCGGAACGGTAGGCTATACAGCGCTCGGCACCATCCTCGCGGCGGTCGCCGCCAATACGACGATGCGCGATGTGCTCCTTCCGATGCTTCTCTTCAGCTTCGCCATTCCCATCGTCATCGCGGCGGCCGAGGCCACGCGGCTTCTCTTCGATGTCGATCCTTTGTCGGGCCCGGGCACATGGGTGACGCTTCTCGCCGGCTGCACGACGTCCTATCTCGCGGTATCTTGGATGGTTTTCGAATACGTGCTCGAAGAGTAGCCTCCGCTTGCTGATATCCTTCGCTCTTGGCGTTGCCCTCGCTCAGGCTCTCGACGGCCGAGAGCTCGTTGTGAACGCGCGTGAGGTTGAAGAGCTTCCTCGCATAGACGGTGTATTGAGTGAGCCGCTATGGCAGAGCGCGACCGTCGTCACCGGCTTCGTTCAATCGGAGCCGCAAGTGGGCGAGCCCGCCACCGAGCGCACCGAAGTTCGCATCGCCTATACCCGCGACGTTCTTCTGATCGGCGCCCGGCTGTTCGACATCGAGCCCGAGCGTCTCGTCGGGACGGAGTATCGCCGCGACGCCTTGCTCGAGTCCGAGGACAGCTTCGAGATCTTTCTCGACACGTTCCGAGATGGGCGCAACGCTTTTTACTTCGCGACCAATCCCGTCGGCACGCGGCTCGACGGAGTGATGCGCAACGAGGGGGCGGTTCAGAACTTCGAGTGGGACGGCGTCTGGCAAGTCGCGTCCACGAAAGACGAGGGCGGCTGGACGGCGGAGATCGCGATTCCGTTCAACACGTTGCGCTTCATTCCGGGAAGCTCTGAAGGATGGGGCCTCAATTTCGGCCGGCGTGTGGCGCGCAAGCGCGAAGAATCCTATTGGGCGTTCATCACTCCGGATTGGGGATTCAACGCAAAGTTTCGCGCTTCGCGCTACGGTCAGCTCACCGGGATCGAGCGGGCGCGGCCCGGCGGCCGGCGCAAGCTGAAGCCCTACATCCTCTTCAACGATGGGTCCGTTCTGTTCGGGGGCTGGGAATATAATGCCGAAGGCTTGACGGAGCCGTTCGAGATTCGCGACGACATCGAGATCCCCGTCGGCGAGTATCACTTCAACCGTTTCAACGCGAATTTCACCTTCGATCAAAGCCGGCGCATCGCACCCTCGGTGCTCTACTCGGATGGCGCGTTCTATAACGGCACGCTGCGCTCGATAAGCCTCGGCGTCGAAGCCAAGCCTCACAACCGTGTGCGCGTCAACGCCTTCTATTCCCGCAACGACGTCTCTCTTCCCGTCGAAGGAGGTAAGTTTCACGACCACCCTCCTTATCTTGCGAGGTGTCGTAGCGTTCTCACCGAGAGCTTTTGTGCGCGCGCTCATCCAGTTCAACGACGACTCTCAGGAGTCGCTTGCCAACGTACTCTTTCGCTACACGTACCGCCCAGGAAGCGATTTGTTCATCGTGTATAACGAAGACCGTGACATCGCCGGACCGGGCTCGATGCTGACGCACCGCGAGCTGCTGGTGAAGCTAACATTTTATTCCGTGCCGTTTTGAGGAAGACACTGTATTCCGCTGCTTGCTACCTGCAGCGGCCATCCGGTTCCTGGAAGAAGGCGCTGCCGTCTGCGTGCTCGATCGCAGCGCCGAAGCTCGTGAGAGGATCGGCAGCGAGTTGCCGGGCCTGTCCGGCATCCTCGATGCCAACGTCGCCGATCGCGACGCGGTGGAGGCCGCCTTCGCCAAAGCGGTCCGGCAGATGGGCGCGGTCGATGTGCTGATCAACAATGCCGGTATCAGCATCCGGCCGCGTTCCTCGACATCACCCCAGACCTGTCGACCGACGCCTCCTCGTTCATGACCGGCGCCGCCCTGGTGGTCGACGGCGGCGGCATTGCTGGATGACGGCAGATCGTTAGCACCTCGTACCGGAATTCCTACTTCCAGGCGGGAGATTCATCATCGGATTTGTCGTCTCTATATGGAGATGGCGCTTCCGCTACGGTGGCGGTGGAGCCGAAAGTTTGACAACATACTAATTGGAAGAGAGCTTTGGACAGGATGACGGACGGACGAGAGGACAGCGAGGATATTCTGCGTTTCCTCGCTTCGAACGTGGAGAGCATACGCGACAAGGTCGGCGGGGTTGAGAGCCGACTGAGCGCGTGCGCTCCATCGCCTAAAGGCGATGGGTTCACGTCGCCGACTAAAGTCGGCTTGTCCTTGCCTCGTTTCACTACTCACTGACCTTGAAAGAATCGTCGTCCTGGAGCACGGCACCCTGCAACTCTATATACTTCGCTATCACCTCATCCGTCACGTTGCCCGTTGTCACCACGAAGTAACCCCGTGCCCGTAGGTGCCGACCCCAGAACTCCTTCCGCATCCTCCGAAAGTCGCGCATCAGACGATTCGACGTCTTACCCTTGATCAACTGCATCACTCGACTCGGCGACAAATTCGGCGGCACGCTCAGCAACAGGTGCACGTGCTCAGGCCGCACATGACCCTTCAGTATTTCTATCTGGTTCCGAGCACAGATCTCCCGGATGAGATCCCGGAGACGAACCGCTACATCCCCTCTCAAGGCCGGCTTGCGGTACTTCGTGATAAATACGAAGTGATAGTTTAACTGGTACGTCGTGTGCGATGATTTACGATATCCTTTCACCTCGGGATCGTACCCCAAGCCTCCTAAAGGCTTCGCCTAAAGGCGTGGGATTTCAACCATCCCCGAGTGGGACATTAAACGGAATAGAGACTCGGATTGGGCGTGTTGAAGACCACATGGCCACGAAGGACGACGTGACGGCCATCCGCGGGGATATCGAGCGCGTCGACTTGCGGATCGGAAATATCGACCGCACCCTTTCGACGCGCATGGATCAAGTGGACGGCGCGGTCAGCCGGTTACGGAGTGCTGTGTATCTACTTGCCAAGGATCGTCCAGAGATCCTCCGCGTCCTCGGCGAGGAATGAGGAAACCCTTCTGACTTGTCGGCCGTCCCGGTCCCGGTAGTATGAGCCTACCGGCAACTGTTCGAGCGGAGCCAAGCTTGGACTTGCCCGGCTCTACGATTCGCGCCACAATCATCGCCACGACGAGGTCACGCTCTCGGCGCTGGCGGCTATGGATGATTCGCTCGAGGCCAACTTTGCGCAGCGTTCCCAGCACGGCCGCAACATGTCCGTGAGGCTTGCTTCTGGTGATCTCGAACTGCTGAGCCTCACCCAAATCCACGTTGCCCTTCAGCAACTGGCGAAGAGCTTCAATTCGCGCGGGCTTCCACTTCGAGATGTTGGCGACGGTCCTCGTTTTGGGCGCACCGCTTTCGCGGATGAGAATCGCTGGGGGCGAGTTGCGGTTCGGCACCTTGGCGATGTACATGCGCCGACTATACAGGACTAAATCAGTAAAATAAATTGTTCTGTCACTATTACATGCGTACACATTACATTTCGAACCGCCGCATCTGCTTTAAACGTACGGGTTTACATGCGTCTAGCCGGCGGAAGTTCCGGCTAAAGGCACGTCTCATGCCAGCGCCAACAGCACGTCATTCTGTTTCTCTGCAACAAATAGAGGCGGGAATGCCTGTAGCCGCAGCCGCTACAGTCTATCGATTGAGAGGATGGAAGCCGCCGGTGACCCCGTCGACGAGCAGCGTGTAAGCCTCGGCGCAATCGACGATCCAAAACGGCTTGTAGACGAGTCGCTGGTCCAGGACTTCCCTCTTCGGCGTCACGAGCGCCTTGCGGCGGCTCTTCACGACGTAGGACGCGTAGCGCTCAGCGAGCCGTAGCGCTTCAGCAACTTCGAGACGCGGCGCAACGACCTCAGCTTCGTCCGCTTCGACCGGATCGAGCTCGAACGGATCGGAGGTCGAGCTCACCCGGGTGCGCGCATCGACGAGACACTCGACCCGAAGAGCACTCTTCCCGAGCAAGGTGCCCACCTCGTAACGCAGCTGGAACCAGAAGTAAGGGTAGAACAGACGACGGCGGGCTCGCGGGCTCGACGACGGCGACGCCGTCCGGACGACGCCTTCACACGCCTCCGCCGTAAAATCTCCCCGTATCGCCAGAAGCTCCGTCTTCACGGCGGGTCGCTGTCTTCGAGGAGCGACGCGATCTCCTCCGCTTCGGGCCGGAGGGCAAAGTCCGACCTCGCCATCATCTCTCTCGGGATCGGGCCGAGCCTCGTCGTCTCCTCCATCGCTCTGAGCACGTGGGCGGGAACGGGAGAGGAGCTCTGGGTGGCGAGGCTCACGACGACAATCGTGATGCTCGAGACGAAGAGGCCGACGGTCACGGGCGCCAAAGTCGTCGGCTCCGCGAGCCCGGCCAGCTCCCACGTGATGGAGACGACGGTGCCGCTCACCATCGACGCGACGGCGCCGGGGGTATTGGCTTTTCTCCACCACACGGCGCAGAAGAAAGCCGGTGCGAAGGCGCTTCCGAGAATAGAGGTCGCGAAGATGACGACGAAAGCGACAGCGGGCGGCTCAAGAAGCGCCACGACGTAGCCGATCACGCCGATGGCGAGCACGAGGATACGCGACACCCAGACCATCTGCTGCTCCGATGCCTTCGGGTTGATGAAGCGCTCGTAGAGATCCCGCGACGCGATCGAACCGGTCTGCAAGAGCAAAGAATCCGCGGTGGACATGATCGCCGCCATGATCGCCGCCATCACGATTCCCGTCACGGCCGCCGGGAGAAGGATCTCCGCCACTTGAAAGATGGCGAGCTCGGGGTCGTCTAGGTTGGGCAGGATCAAAATCGCCAGAAGGCCCACGATGTAAGGCGCCGAGACGAACAGCAGGTTCCAGAGCGTGGCATAGGCGCCCGCGAGTCGCGCCGTCTCTGGCCGCTTCATCGCCATGTGCCGGGTCACGACATGCGGCCAACCCATATAACCGGCGGAGAAGACGAGCACCGCGCCCGCGACAACGCCCCACTGGCCTTGGAACGCCAGATCACGGCCCCAAATCGAGAGGAGCGTCGGGTCGATCTCCGCGAGCGCGAGATTGGCGGCGGTAAAGCCGCCCACATGGATGAGCGCCGCGGCAAGAATCCAAGCGACGCCGACCAACATCACGACGCTTTGAAAAAAGTCCGTGTAAGCGACCGCCAGATAACCGCCCAGAAACGTGTACGTAATAATGATAGCGAGAGCGATGAGAAGCGCCCAAGAATAGGGAAGCCCGGTTACGAGCTCCATCCCTTTCCCACCCGCTATGAACTGCGCGAGCACATAAAACGCCAGCACGAAAACGGAGACACTCGCCGCGATGAGGCGCGTCGCGAGCGATGGGTACCGGGCCTCGAGATACTCAATCGCGGTAAGCGAGCCCATGATCTGAGACAGCTTGCGCATCCGGCGTCCGATGATGGAGAGGTTGAGAACCCCCCCACCAATATCCCCGGCCGCGAACCAAAGCGACCAATAGCCGGTGGTATAAGCTAACGAGCCGGCGCCCAAGAACATGTAGCCGCTCATCGACGTGCTCTGAAGCGTGAGCGCCGTGACGAGCGGTCCGACGTCACGGCCGCCCAAGAGGTAGCCCTCGAGACCCTCCCCCGCCCCGCGCCTCATGGCCCAAAACCCGATGCCGAGAACGACAAGGTAGTAGAGAACGAGAAACGCAAGAACCGTCGCGTTCACCGAGACTCCTCTTCCTCACGGCCCCAATCTCGGGTCACGAGCAGAAAGCCCACGGTGTAGAGAATCCAAATAAGAGGAAATCCGAAGACGAGCAGGGTGGTACTCCAAGGCAAACCGAACATCTTTGTCCCTCGTGACCAGCTCCGACTGGCGCGACATTATAAGGGGGAACCCTCCAGATGCGTCCGTCTATTCAAACCAGGTAAGCTCCAGAGGCCCACTCGAGCTCGGAAGGATCAATATTAAGAAAAGCGTAACGCAAAGGCGCAAAGGCGCAAAGGAAAAGAAAAAAATATCGAGAAAAAGACTTGACAGGTTTCGCACGACAAAATATGTCGCGGGGCCATCGTGTCTAGAAACGGCGCTCACATTCGCACTGTAGGGCACTGCTGCGCTCCTATCAGACATTTTGACTTTCGTTTCGATTCGCTCCGTTCGTAACGGCTCGGAGCCGTCTCAGGGCGTACAAAAAGACCGGAGTATAATTCATTACTGCGGGAGAGATGATGATCGAAAAATTCAAGTCCTACTTCACCAAGCTCGAACGACTTTCTCACGACGAGCTCGATCGGTCCGCCCAGACGCTGGTCAAGAGCGAGAATAGGAGCGTCGCCAAGATCATTGCGCATCTCGCCGAGATGTCCGAGCGAAAGACGGCGCTCGAGCTTGGGTACAAGAGTCTGTACGACTATGCCGCCAGGCGGCTCAACTTGAGCGAAGGGGCCGTGCCCGCGCGCATTCATGTCGCAAACGTGTCGCGGCGTTTCCCTCAGCTACTCGCCGCGCTGGCCGAGAGTCGTATCAGCCTCACGGTCGCGTGCCTTCTCGCACCCCACCTTACTGAGGACAACATCGAAATGCTCATTTCCGACTGCGCCGGGATGAGGCGCCGGGAGACAGAGGAGTACCTCGTGGCGCTTAAGCCAAAGCCTGTCTTCGAGCCGTCGATCCGCAAGCGCCCCGTGCGAGCCGAGTCCAGTCGACCCACTTCGACGCCGCCGCCATCGCCGCCATCAACCCCTCCGCCCGCGGACCCGCCGAAGAGCTCTCCACCCATCCTGCAGCCCGCAACTCCGGAGTTGTACAACTTTCGCTTCTCGGCGACACGGGATTTCAAAGACAAGTTCGAGCGACTGGCCGAGGTCGTGGGGGTCGACAACGCCCAGAAGAACATGGCCGAGATCTTGGAGAAAGCGCTCGACATCGCGCTCGACAAAAAGGACCCGAAGAAGAAACTCGAGCGGCGGAGGAAGAGGCAGGAAGCAGCCTCTGAGCCATCTCGTTCAGAACGAGATGGCGAAAAAGACGAGCGCACCGAGAGTCGCTACGTCGCCTCGGAGGTTTCCGAGCGGGTTCACGAACGTGATGGCTATCAATGTTTGTATGCCTCTCCTGCCATTTCAGTGGATCCTCTCAAGGGTGAGACCGCCACAGTTTAGGTAGACGAGACTGATGAGAGCTTCGGCAGAGTGGAGTCCAAAGCTGCGGTGGCTCAGCAGCCGGATTTTGTTGTTCATTCCTTCGAGTCGGCCGTTGCTGAGTCTCCACGTGACCCACGCGATGACGCCATCGAAGTGGCTGCGGATCATCTTCGCCGCGCGTTTGACGGGCTCTATCCTCGAGCTCATAGCGCGCCGCAGCCATCCTCGGAGAAACTTCTTGGCCCATGTCTCGGTTTTGTAGGTGTAGAGGTCCATGAAGTCGTCGCGCAGAAGCATGGCGCGGTAGAGGCGACGATTAGCTCGCACCTGCTCGCGGAGCACCCGTTTGTCTTTCGCGCTGCGGTTGTGTTTGGCCTTGAGAAGGGGAAACTTGGTGTTCTTGAGGTTGCGTCGGGCAGTCCCTTTGAGCTCGCGCACCAGCTCGCGCCGGGTCTTATCCACGGCCTCGTTCAGATGCTTGACGATGTGGAAGCGGTCAAAGATCACCCGTGCCTGAGGAGCCTTTTTGCCGACGACAGTTATGTACGGCTCCCACATGTCCATGCTGACCGCTTCGAGCTCCGCGGCTCTTTGTGGTCCGAGCTTGCGGAAAAACCGCAGCAGCGTCTTGGCCTTGCGCTCCTTTCCCGCCCAGACGACCCGGCCGCTGAGATGGTCTATTACCACTGTTAAGTACTTGTGGCGTTTGCGGTAGCTGATCTCGTCCATCCCAATCACCCGCAATCCATCGAGCTCGCGCCGCTCATCCCGCTGCTCGGCAACCACTCGCTGGATGATCCGTCGCACCGAACGCCACGTCACTCGGAAATAGTTCGCTACGGCGCTGACGTCCGTCCTCTGTGCCAGCCACGCTACCTCTTGTTCGAAGCTTTTGGTAAAGCGGCTTCCCTTGTCGGCCCAAGGCACCTTTTCTCTGACCACTCCACACCGCCGACATACCACTCGTCGGATCGAGTAGATAGGTCCGGACTCCGAACAGGTCCAAGTGCCGCCAGTAGCGATTGTAGCGATCTTTGTTCTTGCGGACCTTTCGTCCGCAAATCCCGCACAGAGGCTTCCTCCTCCGTGGTACTACATCCACCACCACTCTGGCTTTGTCCGCCTGGAAGTGGAAACCTCGGACCCACAGGCCTTGCAATCCGATGAGCTTGTTGACTAACGTAGTAACGCGCATCGCGGGAACGCTCTTTTCTCTTTCGGAAAAAAAGATTCTAGCGTTCTCGCCGATGCGCATCTACACATGGCTTACCCTCTCAACCCACGGGCCTCACCAAATGCCACTGCCCCTCAGCGGGAGACGAGGCTGTGGGAAACGCCCCCACGGTTCTGGTCGTTCAGACCTTGCTCACGACTGAGTTCTCTTCGAAGCCTGGAAGGGCGTTTTCCATAGCCTCCACTAATCGAGCCCCCCCTTCCTTATTCCATATGAATTAATCTTTCTTGTATATATATCAGGAGGGGCCTGTGGGCGCTCGTGGGAAACGCGAAGCGTTTTCCAAGCGATTGTGGAAAACGCCGCTCCACGTTTGTACGTGCTCACAACCTTTCCCTAAACGCCTCTCTCGCCCGGAGTTTCCGGCGTTTTCCACAATCGCGGCAGCGTCCATAGGCCATGCCCTGGTCGGCATAATCCCATCCATTTCTTTGTGCCATGGTACGGCCTTCCGGGCATGTGCCCGGGGAAGGAGGTCCCATGGCGATCGTGCCGAAAATCCGTTTTCCCGGCCAGCTTGCGCCTTACATCGGTGAAGTGTGGTCGTACCTACTCGCGCAGGGCTATACACCGCTTGTTAGCCAGTGCAAATTGCGGCTAGCGAGCCAACTAAGTCGCTGGCTTGTCGACGCCGGGGTGCGGCTGAGCGCTCTTACGCGTGAACATGTCGAGGCGTTTTTTGGCGAGAGAAGACGTGCTGGTTACAGAAGGAATGTAACGCCACGGTCGCTCGATGCGATTCTGCGGTATCTGGAAGCAAAGGGAGTTGTGTCGCTTCCGGAATCTGTGGTGCCGCGCAGCGCGGGCGACGATCTTTTGGATGAGTACGAACAGTTCCTGGTCAAAGAACGTGGGCTCCAAGCTTCGACGGCCCGCGGCTATTATCGTTCCTACGCCAAGAAGTTCCTATCGCATCGGTTTGACTCGAATAGCCTTGAACTCAGCTGCCTGAGCGCTAACGACATCACCGGTTTCATCCTGCACGAGTCTGAAACATCGAGCGTAGGCACCACGAAACTTATGGTCAGCGTGGTGCGTTCACTACTTCGCTTCCTGCATCTTCGCGGCGATCTCCAAAACGATCTGGTGGGTGCTGTACCTGCAGTTGCGGGTTGGCGGCAAGCGGGTGTACCCAAGTTCATTTCGCCTCAAGAGCTTCAACAGCTTCTGAAGAGTTGCGACCGCCGGACCCAAGTGGGTCGCCGTAACTTCGCCATCATGCTTCTGCTGGCGCGACTCGGACTTCGTAGCTGCGAGGTGGCGGCTATTGAACTGGACGATATCGATTGGCGCGCAGGCGAACTCGTTCTCCATGGCAAAGGCGATGCCGACGCACGGTTGCCCCTGCCCAGTGATGTTGGACAAGCGATTGCTGGATATCTGCAACGAGGACGTCCATCCGCATTCTCAACATCTAGATCGCTTTTTCTTACCACTCGGGCGCCTTATCGGCGTTTGACTGGCCATCGCGTTACTGCGAGCGTCGCGGACGCTTCAGCGTGTGCGGGCCTACCTCGAATCGGCGCTCATCGTCTCCGCCATACTGCAGCAACGCAGATGCTCCGCCACGGAGCATCGTCTCACCGACGTTGCGCTTGTTCTGCGACATCAAAGCATTGATACAACTGCCATCTACGCCAAAGTCGACCACTCTACTTTGCGGGAACTGGCCCAGCCATGGCCAGGGGGTGACGCATGAACGAGCTTGGACTCGCTCTCGACTCCTACTTGGCTGTGCGTCGTGCTCTCGGCTTCAAACTCGACAGAGCCGAGTACGAGCTCGGCAAGTTCGTCGAATTCCCGCTTAAGCGCTTTGACCGCAACCTCGTCTGCTTCTTGACACGCACCGAAGCCGATGCCTTGATCGAAGCTTCCAACCGAAACTCTTGGAACGGCGCTCGAGATCACGCGCTCTTGCTCACGATGAGCGAAACCGGGCTCCGTGTCTCAGAGCTCATCAACCTGAAATACGAAGACATCTCTTTTGAGTCCATCGCTCAGGAGCGCGCGCTCGAAAAAACCGCACCTCCCAATACAAAGCCGGGACGGTTCCACCCACCCGACAAGCTACTCGCCTTCTTGGAGAGGCTCTGATTATGCCGCGTACAACTCCTGTTCCATCGCATCGAGCCCGCGCCAACCACGCATTATTCCAACGCGCACCACCCGACTCGGCATAATCACGGACTCGGCATTATGCCCAGCACACAATTTGCTGATGGCGGAGCGGGTCTACGGGGTGGACTTCCTCCAGCAGAAATTAGTGAAAGGCGCAAATCCCGCTCCCCGTGACGCCCGTGGAATCAGCTCACAATCGATCCCTAACCGCCGCTCGCGGACGTGCTTCTGGCGTTTTCCACAATCCCGGCAGCCTCCAATAGGCCATACGTGCCCGCAACGTCGGCGAGCGCCATGGTCTGATGAAGGGGCGCTCGCAAACGGTTTCTACCCACAAATTTGGCCGAAGATCCGAAAAAACAAAAAGATGAAAGGATCCGCGTCGCCGTTTTTCCTTGGGCCTCCGCGACTTTAGCGTTGCGCTCTTCTTTTCTTTTCTTTGCGCCTTTGCGCCTTTGCGTTACGCTTTTTTAATATTGATCGCTTTTTGCGCTGTTCTTCTTGCGCCTTGCGTTGCGCTATTTTTTTTGGGCCTTGGCGCGGCCACTCGTGCTGTGGGCTATCACGACGGCGCCTACGGTTAGGGTGGCGAATGTCGAGATTGTTTCGACGGCGGCGCTTGCGTCTTCCCAGAGAACGAGGCCGTCTCTTGCCATTGCAATCGCGACGCCGGCCATTAACAAGTAGATCGTCGCCACAGCGAGGATCAAGACGCAGCCACTAACGAGATCTTCATCTTTCACGGTATCACCTTTGATGCATGTACAGACTTCCCGTACCCAAGTTTTAGGCTCGAGTCGTGTGGAGAGTTATGTGAGCGGTTGTGGAAGCCGCTTTTCTAGGTCGTTAATCCATGTTAGGAAGCGGAGCGGGATCTGTCAAGGGGTGGCGGAAAGCCTGTTCTCGCGGGGCAGGAACATCGCGAACAGAAAGGTGGCGAGGGCAACGAAAGCGAGCAACACGTAAATGAGCGACGGCTCACCTGTTCGTCTCGTAGTGTAGGCGACGAGCCCGACTGCGAGGGGCGCGGCACCGAAGCTGAGCGCGAATTTCAAGCCGAAGGCTAGGCCGTGATGCTTTTCCGGTGTGTAGCGCGCGAGAAGAAGGTTCTCCGCGGGTAGAGCGCTCGCACCGGCCATCACCATCGTCGTCGCGACGAGCAAGAGCGGGAGGCCTCCGAGCCTCGAAGCGAGCCACAAGGTGGGGATCTGAATCGCAATCGATCCGACGTAGACCCATTTCAGCGGAAGCCGGTCGGCGAGGTGACCGCCGAGCACCTGCATGAGCCCCGCCGCGCCATAGACGATCGCGACGAGAAGCCCGACACCTAGAGCACCCTCTCCCGCGAGCCCCTCGCTCTGGAGCTCGAAGAGCTTCGGGAGCGACGTTTGGGTGCTGTGGAAAATGAGCCCGGCCGTGAACATCGTTACGAGAAGAATTAGGAAGACTCGGCGCGAGTCGGACACAGAGACTGGCTTTTTGGCGCTTGGGCGTGGCGCGCTTTCTCCGAGGCCGCCCGTGACCCAAAAGGCGAAGAGAACCACGCCCGTCGAGACACATACGATCCCGGGCACGATGAACGCGGCTCGCCAGCCGGAGAGTTCGATGAGCGCCCCCGCCGCAAGCCCCGCAAGGGCGGAGCCGAGGGCGCCAAAGACCCCGTTGATGCCGAGCAATTTCCCGCGGCTCGTCGAAGCGTTGCTAACGAGCCATGGGATGCCCACCGGATGATAGATCGCCGCGAAGAGCCCGACACCCGCAAGGGCTACCAACAGGGCAGGCGGCGACGGCGCGAAGCCCGCGGCGATGGACGCGCCACCCATGCCAACAAAGAACAAGACCATCATCGCGCTCGCGCCTATCCGGTCGCTCAAGAGTCCCGCCGGGAGCGCCGCCACACCGACAAGAAGCGAGCCGAGCGTCCACAGCTCGAGGAGCTCGGGATAAGGAAGTTGCCAGTCCTCCTCGATCGACAACACGATGACGAAATAGAACGCCGTGCAAAGATGGATGTAGAGATGTCCGAGGCACGAAAAGACAACAGGGAGGAGGTTTGACCGCGTCGCCTCCGAGGCCTGCGAGGGAAGACACACCATGGACGCATAGTATAATCGGAGCCGTGCTCAAAGCCGTTTCGAAACCTCTCGCGGTCGTCTGTTTTCTCACAATGTCCGTCTCCCTCTATGCCATATTCATCTATGCGCCTACCGAGCGCACGATGGGTGACGTGCAACGTATCTTCTATTTCCACATCTCGGCTTGGTGGATCGCAGGCCTCGCGCTCACCGTTACTTTCTTCAGCGCCGTTTTCTATCTCTGGAAAAAGGATCGACGCTTCGACGCTGTCGCCCTCGCCTCGACGGAGATCGGCGTCTTGTTCATGACCATCGGGATCACGACGGGACCCATCTGGGCGAAACCGATCTGGGGGATCTATTGGACGTGGGATCCGCGGCTCACCTCGGCACTCATCTGCTGGCTGATGTATTTCGCAATCCTCATGCTCCGCCGCTACGTTCCCGAAGAGACGAAGCGCGCTAATCTGGCTTCCGTCACCAGCATCATCGCCTACGTGAACGTGCCTTTCGTTTTCATGGCGATCCGGCTCTTCCGCACGCAACACCCGCAGCCCGTCATCGGAGGGGGCGACGATTCGGGGCTCGCGCCCGCGATGACGCACGCTTTTCTCGTAACGCTTCTGGCCTTCACCTTTCTCTATCTCTGGCTCATGGAAAAGCGCCTTGCGGTCGAGGCGACGGCCGGCGAGGTAGACCACCTCCACAAGGAGCTCGAGCTCACATGAGTTATCTCTTCGCGGCCTATACCGCCACTTGGGTCCTTCTCTTCGCCTATATCTACGCTCTCGGGGGCAAGCAAAAAAAACTCGACGAAGAGCTGACGACGCTCAGGAAATTGATTGAGCAAAGGAAATAGCCACGTCTTTGAGGCCGCTGAGAGTTTTGAAGGATAGAATGGCCACACTGTGACCGGTAGACTCGAAGGAAAAGCAGCCCTAATCACCGGAACAAGCAAAGGGATCGGAAAAGGCATCGCCGAAGCCTATCTCGAAGAAGGTGCTTCGGTGTTTCTATGCGCACGCGGCGAGGAGCGACTCGCGAAAACGGCGGAAGAGCTCGCCGCACACGGTGAGGTCGGCTATCTCGCCGCAGACGTGGCCGACCCGGACGACGCGGAACGCCTCGTAGGGCGTGCCATCGAAAAATTCGCGCACCTTTCGATCCTCGTCAACAATGCGAGCATTCTCGGCAAGCGCGCCAAAATCACGGAGCTCGACGTTGCTACCTGGGACGAAGTGCTCAAGGTGAATACCTCGAGCTTGTTCTATGTCACGAAGCCTCTCTTGCCTCACCTGAAAGCCCGCGGAGAAGGCTCCATCATCAATGTCAGCAGCACCGTCGGACGCCGCGGGAAGACCAACTGGAATGCCTATTCGGTATCGAAGTTCGGCCTCGAAGGCTTCACCCAAGTGCTCGCGGCCGAGCTCGAAGCGGAGGGCATCCGCGTCAACAGCGTGAATCCCGGTGCGACCCGCACGGAAATGCGAGCCGGCGCCTATCCGGACGAAGATCCCAACTCTTTGCCCACCCCTAGAGACATCGCGGAAGTCTTCGTCTTCCTCGCGTCGAACGCGTCCGAGACGACGACCGGCCAAGCTCTCGAGGCCCGCGACTACCTGAACGCCACTTGGAGCTGAGGCTCTCGCCATGGACATCCGCACGATATTCGACGCTTGTCATTTTTCGCCCGAAAAGATGCAGAAGATCAATCTTTTCGCGACCAAGGAGTTATTTCTCGACCTCTATTGTCTCGATCCCGGACAAAAGCAGAAAGTCCATACCCACGAGGCCTCGTCCAAGATCTATGTCGTTCTCGAAGGTCAGCCGCGCTTTCATATCGGGGGCGAGACCAGGAATGCCCGGCCGGGCCAGGCCGTGGTCGCCCGCGCGGGCGAGCCCCACGGCGTCGAGAACGAGACGACCGATCGCGTCGTGCTTCTCGTAGGGATGGCCCCGCCGCCGACGCACGCCTAAGGGTCCGCGCAAGAATAAGTTCGCATTTTCGGGCCCAATCTAATAAAGGGCGCCCGCATGGCAAGGCGCGAGGAGCGAATAATATCCAGATATATGAGCAATCTTCCAGTGCGGCCGCTGACGCGGCCTAGCCCATGTTTACCCTTTATGAGCACCCTAACGCTCGTAAGTGACTGAATTCAAAGGAACGGGGGTTGGATTTCGCCTAAAACGTAGAGACAGAGATTGTGCTTTAAGCGCCATTAATACGTTGTAATCGTGGACAATGACATGTAGTATGCGTGAGGACAGGTTATGTTCTTCCGCATCGTTCGGGCCGCAGGCGGCAAAGGGGTTCAACATGAGTATGTCCGCCTGGTCGAGTCGTATCGGGAACACGGCAAGCCGAAGCAACGCGTAGTGTGCAACTTGGGGCGCAAGGATCTCCTAGTTGCCAATCTCGACTCCCTCAATCGGTTGCTTGGGGCCGGTGAACCGGCCGACACCGAGCGAGCAGCCGAGCAGGTCGCGGGGGCAGACGCGTGGGATTGGGGTCCGATGCTGGTGACGGCGACGCTGTGGCGCGAGTTCGGGCTGGAGCAGATTCTCGACCGGCTCGGGGGCCGCGGCAAGCGGGACGGAGTGGCGCTAAGCGAGCGAGCTTTGGTGCTGGTCGCCAACCGGCTATGTGCTCCGTCAAGCGAGCACGGTCTGGCGCGCTGGCTCGAGACCGACTTCGTCTGCGACCGGCAGGGGCGGCGGTGGGTGCCGCAGTGGCGCGATGATGGGGAACGGCGAGCGAGTCGCTCCCCGCGGGTTCGCGTGGAGTTTCGCCAACTCAAGCAATGGTACCGAACGCTCGACTAGCTGCATGCCCGCAAAGAACAGATCGAGAAGGAGCTGTTTTTGCGCTTGCGGGATCTGTTTTCGCTTGAGGTTGACATGGTGTTTTACGACCTGACGTCGACGTACTTCGAAGGTCAAGGCCCTCCGGGGCTCGGCGCCCACGGCTACAGTCGCGACCGCAGACCGCGTAACCGGCAAGTGCTTATCGGTCTGGTGATGGTGGACGGTTGGCCGATCGCCCACCATGTTTTCGCCGGCAACTGGCGTGACGCGAAAACGGTGCCGCAGGTGCTCAACGATCTCAACGAACGATTCGGTTTGCACCGCGTGGTTTTTGTCGGCGACCGAGGGATGGTAACGAGCGACAGCCTGGCAGTGGTGCGCTCGCGCAAGCAGGGCTATCTCGTCGGGCTGCAAAGACGACGGCGCGAGGAGGTCTATCGTTACATCGAGCGCGCCAGCGGAGAGTGGATCGACTGCCCTGGTGGCATCACGGTGAGCGAAAAAGCCGAGCCACCTAAGACTCGTGTGCAAGAAGTCCGCTCCGAGCAGTCTGGGGTGCGCATCTTCGTCGTTCACAGCGACGAAAGGCTCGCCTACGAGCGCGGGCAGAGGCTGCGGGCCATGGGACGTGCCCGTGCGGCATTCGAGGCCCTCGAGCGCCGCGTGCGCGACGGACGATTGAAAGCCCCCGAGAAAATCGGTGCCGCCGCCGCGCGCATACAGGCACGCCACCACGGTCACCGTTACTACGACTGGGAGTACAAAAACGGTCGCTTCCGCTTCTTCGAGCACCCCGTCAACCTCAAGCGCGAGCAAGCCTACGAGGGTAAGTACGTTATTCAAACCGAGGAGCAAAACCTCTCTCCGGTCGACGCCGTGCGCCTTTACAAGGACCTAAACGAGGTCGAGCGAGCCTTCTCATGCCTTAAGGATGTCATTGAGATGCGTCCCGTTTACCACCAGACCGATGAGCGTGTGGAGGCATATCTTTTCGTAGCTACGCTGGCCTTCCTTGTGCATCGGGCTCTTGAGAAAAAGCTCAAGGTCGCCGAACTCGACCTGTCCGCAACCGAGGCACTACAAGCGCTACGCTCGGTCCGGGTCGTCGACTTACAGCTGGGTTCTGGGCGGACTAAGCGCGTCGTCACGCGCGGCACCGCTCGCGCCAACTCGATCCTGACTGCACTCGGCATCGTTGAACGCGACCCGCCAGCCTTCTCCGAGGAGGTGCTGTCAGCGTAGAGACAAACCGCCGATCTCGATCCTTTGTTTTCGATGACTTAGACACCTAAAAGGTAAACATGGGCTAGCCCATGTTTACCCTTTATGAGCACCCTAACGCTCGTAAGTGACTGAATTCAAAGGAACGGGGGTTGAATTTCGCCCAAAACGTAGAGACAGAGATTGTGCTTTGAGCGCCATTAATACGTTGTAATCGTGGACAATGACATGTAGTATGCGTGAGGACAGGTTATGTTCTTCCACATCGTTCGGGCCGCAGGCGGCAAAGGGGTTCAACATGAGTATGTCCGCCTGGTCGAGTCGTATCGGGAGCACGGCAAGCCGAAGCAACGCGTAGTGTGCAACTTGGGGCGCAAGGATCTCCTAGTTGCCAATCTCGACTCCCTCAATCGGTTGCTTGGGGCCGGTGAACCGGCCGACACCGAGCGAGCAGCCGAGCAGGTCGCGGGGGCAGACGCGTGGGATTGGGGTCCGATGCTGGTGACGGCGACGCTGTGGCGCGAACTCGGGCTGGAGCAGATTCTCGACCGGCTCGGGGGCCGCGGCAAGCGGGACGGAGTGGCGCTAAGCGAGCGAGCTTTGGTGCTGGTCGCCAACCGGCTATGTGCTCCGTCAAGCGAGCACGGTCTGGCGCGCTGGCTCAAGACCGACTTCGTCTGCGACCGGCAGGGGCGGCGGTGGGTGCCGCAGTGGCGCGATGATGGGGAACGGCGAGCGAGTCGCTCCCCGCGGGTTCGCGTGGAGTTTCGCCAACTCAAGCAATGGTACCGAACGCTCGACCAGCTGCATGCCCGCAAAGAACAGATCGAGAAGGAGCTGTTTTTGCGCTTGCGGGATCTGTTTTCGCTTGAGGTTGATATGGTGTTTTACGACCTGACGTCGACGTACTTCGAAGGTCAAGGCCCTCCGGGGCTCGGCGCCCACGGCTACAGTCGCGACCGCAGACCGCGTAACCGGCAAGTGCTTATCGGTCTGGTGATGGTGGACGGTTGGCCGATCGCCCACCATGTTTTCGCCGGCAACTGGCGTGACGCGAAAACGGTGCCGCAGGTGCTCAACGATCTCAACGAACGATTCGGTTTGCACCGCGTGGTTTTTGTCGGCGACCGAGGGATGGTAACGAGCGACAGCCTGGCAGTGGTGCGCTCGCGCAAGCAGGGCTATCTCGTCGGGCTGCAAAGACGACGGCGCGAGGAGGTCTATCGTTACATCGAGCGCGCCAGCGGAGAGTGGATCGACTGCCCTGGTGGCATCACGGTGAGCGAAAAAGCCGAGCCACCTAAGACTCGTGTGCAAGAAGTCCGCTCCGAGCAGTCTGGGGTGCGCATCTTCGTCGTTCACAGCGACGAAAGGCTCGCCTACGAGCGCGGGCAGAGGCTGCGGGCCATGGGACGTGCCCGTGCGGCATTCGAGGCCCTCGAGCGCCGCGTGCACGACGGACGATTGAAAGCCCCCGAGAAAATCGGTGCCGCCGCCGCGCGCATACAGGCACGCCACCACGGTCACCGTTACTACGACTGGGAGTACAAAAACGGTCGCTTCCGCTTCTTCGAGCACCCCGTCAACCTCAAGCGCGAGCAAGCCTACGAGGGTAAGTACGTTATTCAAACCGAGGAGCAAAACCTCTCTCCGGTCGACGCCGTGCGCCTTTACAAGGACCTAAACGAGGTCGAGCGAGCCTTCTCATGCCTTAAGGATGTCATTGAGATGCGTCCCGTTTACCACCAGACCGATGAGCGTGTGGAGGCACATCTTTTCGTAGCTACGCTGGCCTTCCTTGTGCATCGGGCTCTTGAGAAAAAGCTCAAGGTCGCCGAACTCGACCTGTCCGCAACCGAGGCACTACAAGCGCTACGCTCGGTCCGGGTCGTCGACTTACAGCTGGGTTCTGGGCGGACTAAGCGCGTCGTCACGCGCGGCACCGCTCGCGCCAACTCGATCCTGACTGCACTCGGCATCGTTGAACGCGACCCGCCAGCCTTCTCCGAGGAGGTGCTGTCAGCGTAGAGACAAACCGCCGATCTCGATCCTTTGTTTTCGATGACTTAGACACCTAAAAGGGAAACATGGGCTAGCCCTCCGCTCGACAGGCTCGCTGCGGAAGGCGGCGAGCAACGAAGCCAGGCGGGATGCATCGGCGTCCTAAAATGTGAAGTTATTCTTGCGCGGGCCCTAAGGGCCTCTTCATCATGAATCGCGAACGAGAGACATTCGGCTCGCGATTCGGCTCCGTCATGGCGCTCATGGGCGTCGCTGTCGGGCTGGCGAACGTCTGGCGCTTTCCGTACATGGCGGGAAGCTATGGCGGCGCTGCTTTCGTCCTCTTGTACATCTTCTTCGGGATTGTGCTCGGGATTCCCGCAATCATGGCCGAGTGGACGCTCGGCCGCTTCACGCGCCAAGGACCCGCAGGAGCCTTCGTGACCGCCGGCATGCCGGGAGGCCGCGCCATCGGCATGATGCTCTTTTTCACCGTCTTCATGGCGAACTCGTATTACACGCTCGTCGTGGGTCAAGTCCTCTTCTACACGCTCGAGACCTCCTTCGTCGGCGAGGCGGGGGCGAACCCCGAAAGCTTTTTCGAGACGATGCTCACCGGCATCACGGTCTGGAACGTCTCCGTCACAGCGACGGCCTTTGCGGGCGTGGGTACCGTTTTGTATTTTGGCGTGCGTCGCGGCATCGAGTCGGTCTCCTGCGTCGTGGTGCCGCTCGTTTTCATGGCACTTCTCGCCGTCATTGCGCGCTCCGTCACCCTTCCCGGAGCGGCTGAAGGCATTCGCTTCTTTCTCCTCCACGACTTTTCGAAACTGAACGCGCAAACCGTGCTCGCCGCTCTCGGCCAAGTCTTCTTCAGCTTGTCTCTCGGCGGAACATTCTTCCTTCTCTACGGAAGCTATCTCCGAGACGACGAGAATATTCCGCGTACCGCCATCCAGATCGCGCTCGGTGATCTCACCGCCGCCATGCTCGGTGGGCTCGCGATCCTTCCCGCCGTCTTCGCCATGGGTGTCGAGCCTGCGAGCGGCCCGTCCCTTCTGTTCGTAACACTCCCAGGTGTTTTCGCGGCGATGCCGGGCGGCGCCGTCGTCGGGGGTGTCTTCTTCGGCGCGCTCTTTACCGCGGCTTTTCTCTCCGCGATCGCCGCAATGGAAGTGCTCGTGGACGGCGTCAACCACTACTGGCATTGGAGTCGCGGGAAGGCGCTCGCCGTTCTGATCCCCATCCA
This sequence comes from Candidatus Marinacidobacterales bacterium, assembly GCA_965197495.1. Classification (GTDB taxonomy): domain Bacteria; phylum Acidobacteriota; class Vicinamibacteria; order Marinacidobacterales; family SMYC01; genus SMYC01. Next base: position 3,824,240 of record OZ240210.1, on the reverse strand, counting down.
ACTCGTCATAGCACTCCCTTCGATGGCGAGCTCGAATTTTCTGCAATGGAACGATCGAATCTGGGGCTCGACCATGCAGCCGATCGGAAGCGCTCTAACACTCGTGGCGCTCGGGTGGTTCGTCGCACGCGGCAAGGCGCTCGCCGAGATCAATCACGGGAGCTCGATGGCCATCGGTCCTTTCTGGATTTTCTGGATCCGGTGGGTCATCCCCGCCGCCATCATCGTCATCCTCGTCTACGGATGGTGGCCGCAATAGAATAGCGGACATGAGACTTCGTGACCGAAAAGCTTTCATCACCGGCGCAAGCCGCGGCATCGGCCGCGCGGTAGCACTCGCCTATGCAAAGGAAGGCGCCGTTCTCGCGCTCGGCGCCCGCTCGATGGAGCCCTTGGAAAGGCTCGCGGCCGAGATCAACGGGGCGGGCGGCCGCGCGGTTCCGATCGCCATCGATGTCGGGAGCTCGGAGTCCATCGAGAAGGCGCACGCGGAAGTGACGGCGAAGCTCGGAGCAATTCAGATCCTCGTCAACAATGCCGGTATCGCCAAGAGCGTCAAAGTGCTCAACATGGATGACGAACACTGGCGGTCCCACCTCGATATCAATTTGACGAGCGTTTTCAAGATTACCCGCGCGTTACTTCCCGAGCTGGTAGCGCAGAAATGGGGCCGCGTGATCAACATCGCATCAACGGCGGGGAAAGTCGGCTTTCAATACACCGCCGCCTATTGTGCGAGCAAACACGGCGTCATTGGATTCACCCGCGCGCTCGCGCTCGAGATGGCGACGCTCGGGGTGACGGTGAACGCGATTTGCCCTGGCTTCGTGAACACCGATATGGCGAGCGAAGCGGCGCGCAACATCGCCGCGAAAACCGGCGGGAGCGAAGAGGACGCGAGAAAGTGGCTCTCGAAGCTTTCGCCCCAGAACCGGCTGATGGAGCCGGAAGAGGTCGCCGCCGTCGCCGTCATGCTCGCGACGGACGCGTCGCGCGGGATCAACGGCCAGGCGATCAATATCGACGGCGGAGCTGTCGTCTACTGATTGGCGACTATTATGGGCGCACTCAGACCGGCGATATCATCACCGGGTCCAATAACGACGCGGCGAGACGGAGGCGGGCGTTCTCGATGGCACTGGCCGCGTACTGGGCGAAGATCGCGGCCATGCGCAGCTCGTAGTCCGAGAGCGAGTCTTTCGGGGCTTGCGAGGTCAAGCTCAGATTCAGGACGCCCAACACCTCGTCCCTCAGCAGAAGCGGCACCGAAATCGAGGCTTTGAGCTCTTCCTCAATCTCGCAGGGATCCTCGAACCTTTCGTCTTCGTTCGCGTCTCCCACCAAGAGCAACGGTGTGCGGCTCTCTGCGACCCAGCCCGCGACCCCCTGCCCGGGTTTTTGCCGCGTTTGCGCGACAATCACTTGCGGCAGCCCTTGCGCCGACACGATTTTCAAACGCTCGTCCAGCTCGTCCAGTAGCATCAACGAGCCACGATCGCCCTCGACGAGCTCGAGCGCGGCCCGCAGCACGGCATCGAACGTGTGCTCAGGCTCCACAACCGAGTTCACGGTGCTGATCGCGCGATAGAGCGCGGTCATTTCCTTCAAACGGCCCTCGAGCGAAGCCGATTTGTCCTGCTCCTCCAACAGCTCTCGGACTAGTCGCTTTTGCAGTCTTCGAAGACGGCGCTCCTTGGCGATGATGTAAAGACAGGCGAGGAGCGAGACGACGGTCAAAGCCGGCACGAGGAGCCCTTGCTCCTGCCGGAACGAAACGTAGGCGATCGTGGCGAGAAAAATCATCACGAGCGCAATCACGAAGAGAAGTAGCTCGCTTCGCTGGCTGTCGACGCTCTTTAGGTCCATTTCGCCTGGCTCCGCTCACGGGCCACGAGGCGCCCGGTCACTTCAAGCTGCTTTATTGTCGTTTTGACGGATACACCTTGATGATAAATAGCGCGGGGCTCGTGGTCAAACGGTCATTGGAGTTGAGCCGACGTTATCGCCCGAGACTAGGACGCCTTTCTGAGCGCGTGCGCTCCATCGCCTAAAGGCGATGGGTTCACGTCGCCGACTAAAGTCGGCTTGTCCTTGCCTCGTTTCACTACTCACTGACCCTGAAAGAATCGTCGTCCTGGGGCACGGCACCCTGCAACTCTATATACTTCGCTATCACCTCATCCGTCACGTTGCCCGTTGTCACCACGAAGTAACCCCGTGCCCGTAGGTGCCGACCCCAGAACTCCTTCCGCATCCTCCGAAAGTCGCGCATCAGACGATTCGACGTCTTACCCTTGATCAACTGCATCACTCGACTCGGCGACAAATTCGGCGGCACGCTCAGCAACAGGTGCACGTGCTCAGGCCGCACATGACCCTTCAGTATTTCTATCTGGTTCCGAGCACAGATCTCCCGGATGAGATCCCGGAGACGAACCGCTACATCCCCTCTCAAGGCCGGCTTGCGGTACTTCGTGATAAATACGAAGTGATAGTTTAACTGGTACGTCGTGTGCGATGATTTACGATATCCTTTCACCTCGGGATCGTACCCCAAGCCTCCTAAAGGCTTCGCCTAAAGGCGTGGGATTTCAACCATCCCCGAGTGGGACATTAACCCTAATCGCAAAATCTTCGAAGCACGAAAACGCGAAACAGCCGCACTGGGCGCAGGCGAGAAGCTCGTGCTGGGGCACCCGCTCGCCGCCACTATAGGTGATTCTGCACGGTGTATGCAGAACCTGGAAAAGGTGCTATTCACGGGGCCAAAGACCTCAGACACGGTGACGTTTATTTGCGATTAGGGTTAATCCTAGTGTCGAGTGATGATGTTCGTTTGCTCCAGCAGCGAGCTGCCTTCTTCGAGCTCGAACACTCTCTTGTGGATCAACGCGTGTACCTGTGTCATGACGCGCAAGTCGGTCATCGCGCAGCCTTCGATGGCTCCCCCGAGCGTTCGGTCGCGGATGACGGCTTGGAAGACCTCAAGCTCAGATGGAGTGAAGTCGCAGATGCGCATCTTACAGCCTTCACGGAGTCTGAGCGCAGCTTCCGGCGGCGGCAGCTTGCTGATGAGCTCATCGAGCTCTTTCGCCTGCTGCTCGCCTTCCTCGACGAGGGTTTCAACAGGGACGGTCATCGAACGAGGGATCGAGTCATTAGCGGGAAACGGCTCCGTCTTGTACTCGCCCCGGTGCCATTCGAAGACGCGGTAGAGCGCTTTTTCAGCGCGCGCCGTTCCCGCCTCGGCGAAAACGATGCGTCCATCGTGCATGTAAACGACGATGTGATCGCTCTTGTTCCGTGCGAGCGTGAGGCGTACGGACTTTTTCAGCGCGCACAAATTCAAAAGAAGCTCTCCTGCGGTCGACCCGGGATGGTCGCTGCCGGCGCGCCGGAAGCTTCCGTGCGTCGGAAGACTCGGGGTGCTCGGCTCCGGCTCCTTAGCGTCCTCGTTCGTGAGCTTGACGGTGATCTCGTTATTGCCGATGCGGATACGATCGCCGTGCTGGAGTTTCCGCCGTTTGACCCGCTCCTCGTTGACGTAGGAGCCGTTGGTGCTCCCGAGGTCGTGCAGGACGAGCGCGTCGTCCTCGCAGAGAATCTCGGCGTGATAGTTCGACACGTTCCGCGAATCGAAGGACAAGTCGTTCGAGTCGTGCCGACCGATCGCGACCCGGAAGGTTTCGAGAAGATCAAAGCCGAACACTTGCTTTTCGGTGGCCAAGATCAACATATTCGCGTCGGCCGCGGTGACGCGATTGCTGCGCTGGAGTTCCACACTCATGTCTGCCCCTCTTTCGAAAGCTCGAAAGCAGTGTTTCCACGTTGCAAGCAAAGTGCCAGGGTCACGCCCCATATAAGATGTTTGGAGTGAGTCACTTGGAGCTTTCGAGCCATGCTTCCCTGTTCCAAAGCTCTGGGTAATCCCCTACACCGTTCAAAGGATTCCCCACACCAAGACGGCGCGAAACCGTGATAGCATCCCCTGCCCGACAGAAGCCGGAACCCGCGTCATGACCGAGACCTTGTACGTCCGCCACGGACGCTTACACTATTTCGTTCGAGAGGCTCTCAAGAGGTTGCGGCTCCCCGCGACGCATGCATCGAAAGTCGGCGACGCTCTCGTCGCGGCCGACCTCGCGGGCGTCGAAGGCGAGGGCGTGGCCCGCCTTCCCGTGTTCGCTTCGCGCATCAGCGCCGGGCTCATCAATCCGACCCCTGATGTGCAAGTGAGGCACCAAGAGGAAGCCACCGCTACCATCGATGGTGACAACGGCATGGGCCACATCGTGGCGAGTCGCTCGATGGAGCTAGCGATGTCGCTTGCCAACACCTTCGGCGTCGCGGCCGTCGCAGCAAAGAACAGTAACGATTTCGGGATGGCCGGCTACTACGCGCGTATGGCCGTCGAAGAGCAAATGCTCGCCATCGTCGTCTCGAACGACGCACCCGTCATGCTGCCGACCTACGGCAAAGTACCGATGCTCGGGTCGAACCCTTTGGCGATCGCCATCCCTGCCGCCGAAGACGCGACGCCGTTCGTCCTGGACATGGCGACGAGCGCTACATCACGGCACCGACTCGAGGACGCTGTTCGAAGCGGCGAAACGATCCCGCCAGGGCTCGCGCTCGACAAGTCGGGTAAGCGCACGGAAGATCCAAAAGCTGCTCTCGAAGCGATGACCCTCTTGCCTCTCGGAGTGAGCGCGGAGGCGGGCTCGCACAAAGGTTACGGGCTCGCGCTCGCGATCGACATTCTTTCAGGCGTCCTCTCGGGCGGAGCTTTCGGCCGCCACCTCGCGGGGTCGACGAGCGGTCATGGCACGGTCGCGGGCATCGGGCACTTCTTCATCGTCGTCCGGCTTCGGGCGTTCGGCCCGTGGGTGCACTTCCGCAACGGCATCAAAGACATGATGCGCGAGTTGACTGGCACGAAAGCGGAAGGGGCTCCTCGGGTCTACTACCCTGGAGAGGCGGAGTTCGCAATCGATCAGGAGCGCCGCGCGAGCGGCATCCCCATCCACCCCGACGTGGCCGCAGAGGTCGAAGGCCTCGCGCGCCGTCTCGACATCTACGACGCCTGGGAGCACGTGGTCGAGGGGCGGAAGTGATCCGTTATTCGTGGTGCTGCCGGCTATCTGCTTTCTGCTATCGGCGCTCTTGACTCAGCGCTCGAGTTAACGGTGAATGAAGTTGGCTTTTTTGCGGGGGCCGTTTTTTTGGAAGTTGTCGACGCCGATGCGCATGTCTTCCAGGGCGCAGATTTCGCCGAAGCATTTGGCTTCGAAACGAAGTCCCTCATCGAGGGACATCTGGGTGCCTTGGCGGATCGCTTTTTGCAGCACCGCGTCGACGGCTCGGGACAAGTGGCCGATATCGACATCGGGGAGCTTGTCGGGCACGTCGATGGGGTCTTTGTCTATCGGCTCGAGCTTTGTTTTGCCATTGGCGGCGTCGCGTGCGAGCGTGGCGGCGGCCGCGACGAGGTCGCCCTCGACCTCTTCGCGGATCAAGCCGAGCTTCAGGGCTTCGGCACTCGAGATGGGGCGGCCGGTGCGCAGTAGGGTCCACGCGTTCTCGAGCCCTATCAGCCTCGGGAGCTTCTGAGTCGCGCCGGCGCCCGGAATGATGCCGAGATTCGGCTCGGGTTGCGCCGCGAGCGGGGCGAGTCCTTTACGAGCGAGGCGAGCGTGACAGGCCATGCCGAGCTCGTTCCCACCTCCGAAAGCGAGTCCGTTATACGCGCAGACGACCGGCTTCGGGAAGTTCTCAATCGTCAAGAGAATGGATTGTGATCCGAGAGAGGTGCGCTCACCTTCCTCCGCCGAGGCGATGCGCGCGAGCATGGACACATCCGCGCCCGAAACGAAAGCTTTTCGTCCGAAGCCCGTCAAGACGACGCCTCGTATCGCTTCATCTCCCGCAACGTCTTCGAGGTGACGGCCAATTTGGTCGAAGACATCCTGGTTGAGCGCATTCAGGACCGCGGGGCGACGGATGGTTAGGACGGCGATCCCGTCGTCGTCGCGACGCAAAACGTAGGGGATGTCCCAGGGCTCGCCCGAGCCTTGCTGCGTGACGAGCGCATCACCGATGGGAAAATCCGGATGCACATCGCGATAGGCACGCACTTTGTCGAGCGCTGTATCGAGCCCGAGCTCGTTCATGAAAGCGAAGGGCGGCCGCACGACGAGGCTGATTTGGGTGCCCATCTCGAGGTCGGCGACGTTCGTGATGCCGCTCGAGACCACTTCGTTCACGAGTCCAAAATACGCCCCGATCATCCGCTCCTCGACCACCCGGGCACGCTCGGGAGGGACGTCCACTTTCTCTCCGCGCGCCGCAACCTCCCACGGTTTTCCGGACGCCATCGCTTCTTTCATGAGCGCGGGCGTTTTGAACCATGCACTGACGCGTTCGTGTGCCACGTCCAAGCCGTGAGCGGTGATGGGGTTTCCGCCCGTCAAGTTCATCGCGGTGAAAGGACCGATGCCGAGCCCGAGACACTTCCGCGCGACCCAGTCGACTTCCGTCGTGGAGCCGAGCCCTTCTTCCACACCGAGCGCCGCGGCTTGAAAGAGACCTTCGAAAATAGGATCGATGGCATAGCCGTAACGGCTCGCAACCCGGATGGGAACTTTGCCGATGGCTTCATAAAACGCGAGAAGCCATTCGACGATCGCACCATCGGTCTTGTCCGAGGGTACGACTTCGACGAGAGGGTTGCGCTCCGCGGGGAAAAAGTAGTGGGCTACCAGGGTGCGCTCGGCGGCGCGCGAGTTTTCGAAGATACGCTCCGGCTCCAGGTGCGACGAGTTGGAGGCGAGGACGCCGTCGGGCGCCGCCAAATTCTCTACTTGGGAAAAGATACGCTGTTTGAGGTCCAAGTCTTCGGTCGCGGCCTCGATGACCAAGTCCGCATCCCGTAGCGCCTCGTAATCTTCGGTGAAGACGACGTTCGACTTCATCGCAGCACCTTGCTCGGGCGAGAACGCCTTCGTCTCAACACCTTTGTCGACTTTCTTGTCGAGCTTGGCCCTGCCCGCCTTGAGGGCCCGGGGCACGATATCGACCACGACGACCGCGACGCCGTCCGGTTCGAGCACTTTCGTCATGTGGAGCGCAATATCGGGTCCGATCTGACCCGAGCCGACGATACCCACTTTCTTGAGGGAACGAGAACCTAACACGAAAGCCACGGTCTACCTCCGATCGCTAACGTACGAGAAGCTCGGCTTGCTCGTCGAGGGCCGTTATCAAGGCATCGACGTCTTCTTGCAAGTTGTAATAATGAAAGCTGACGCGGATGCCCGAGTCCCGCGCCGACACCACGATATCGCGAGCGGCGAGCGCTCGCGATACGGTTGCGCGCGCCGTCGAACGAGAGCGCGCTCAAGAGACTCGCGGTCGCGGTCGAGGCGCTGTAGCTCACGGCGATCTCGTCCGCGGCCGCCCCGATGAAAGCCGCAAAGGCCGCCCGGACCTCTTCTAGCTTGTCCACCCAGTCCCCCCACGGCGAGCCCTCGTGCCTCCACGAGTCAAGATAGTCGCGGTAGGCGTTCTCGACGTCCTGCGAGAGCGCGCCTTTCGAGCAGCTGTTCAAGAAGACTTTGCGCTCGAAGATGGAGAAACGCTGGCGGAAGGCGTCGGGCGTCATTTCTTGCGGGTGCTCGGCTCGCGCCTCGGCTCGCGCAGGATGAGGGTCTTCAGACGTATCACGAGCTCTTGGGGGACGGGTGTCGGTCGAAAAGTGCCGCGCAGAACAGTCGCGATCGTCACTTGGCCGTCCGCGAGATGCGTTCTCTCCGGCAACCGGAAGGCATCGTAGCCGAAAGTATAGCTCGTCCGTCCGAGACGCTCGAGATGGAGCTCGATGGACAAAAGCTCGGAGAAACGCGCAGGTGCGTGATAGTTGCAGTGCGCCGCCACCCGAGGCATCCAAATCCCGAGCCCTTCGAGCATGTCCTCATAAGACAGCCCCTGGCTACGATGCCACTCCATCTCCGCCATCTCAAAATAGCTGAAATAGCGCGGAAAATAGACAATCTTAGCAAGGTCGACATCCGCCCAAGGCACGCGGTATTGAATTTTGAACGGCATTATCAGGATTCAGGATTCAGCATTCAGCTTTCAGCATTCAGGGTCCAGCGCGCACCGTTCGGATTCGGCGATCGGCATTTATTAGATGTCCTGAATGCTGAATCCTGAATGCTGAGTGCGCCCCGCGGGAAGCGGGGCGCACTCATTCTAACTCTTCAGTCCTGCGCGCCACGCCTCGATTTGTTTCGCCGCCACGTCGCGGCCGCCGAGGCCGAAGGCGATGGCCGCCGCGACCGCGAACGAGCCGAGCAGGAGTCCGAAAGCGAGCTCGATGATGTCGTTGGCGATGCCCATTTGACTCAAAGCGATGGCAGTCGAGAGCACGAGAATGCCGACCCGTGCCGCCGTCGCGAGGAGCCCGGCTTGCGGGTTCCCGCTCGCACGGATCGTAGTCGCTGCGAAATTCGCAAGAAACAGACCTACGCCGAAGACGACGAGACCGAGAGCAAGCTGACCCGTGAACTCGAGCAGGCTCGCGAGAAGCACTGCCAAGTTCGCGAAACCGAGTAGGCCGGCGGCCTCGATCGACGCGAAGAGCATAATGATCGTGAGAAGCACCGTGCCCGCGAGATCCGAGGGCCGTTTGCCCGAGCTCGTCGTCGAGCTCATCGCGAGACCGAGCTTGTCGAGAACCGAATCGAAGCCGGCTCCGGCAAGAACGCCCACGAGGAGCTGCGCGACGAGCCGGCCGACAAAGAACGCGAGCGCAAGCAGCACGCTGGCAGCAAAGAGCCTCGGGATGGCCTCGAGCACTTGTCCGAGCATCTCGCTCGCGGGACGCGTCACCGCTTCGAGCGCGAGCGCGCTCAGAGACGAGAGGATCACGTTGAACAAAATGAACACGTAGACGACGAGGCCGACGAGCCCGGACAGCTTGCGCGTCCCGATCGCCGTACCGAGGCCGATCTTTTCCCCCAGCCGATCGACCCCGACGGCCGCGAGCAGGTTCGTCACGATCCGCTGCACGATGCGGGCGATGAGCCAGCCGGCAGCCAGGATGAGTCCTGCTGCAAGGATGTTTGGAACGAAAGTCAGCAAGCGATCCATCATCGCTTGCACCGGCGTGAGCAGGCCGCCGAGCTGTAGCGTTCCGAGAACGATGGGAAGGAAGAGCAGAAACACGAGCCAATAGATGCCGTCTCCGAGCGTTCTCCCCAATTCGGGCGCGGCATCTTTTTCCAGACCCGCCTCCCCCACGACCTTCTCGTCGAGGCGCCAGCGATCCGCAGCGATCGAGACGGTCTTTCGCGCCACGGTCGCGACGACCCAAGCGAGGGCGACGAGGAGCGCCGCTCCGAAAAGCTGCGGCAGATAGCCGAAGACTTTGTTCAGGAGCGTGACGAAAGGCTCGCTCACGACGGTGAGCTCCAGCCTGTTGAAAAAGAGAACAAGCACGAAGAGCAAAATAATGTAATAGACGGCCTTGCCGGCCCAGGCCTCGACCTCGAAGCCTTCCCCTTTCTGGTCACCGAGAACCCACTTCGCAATGCGGTTGTCGATGGTCGTGCTCTCGAGGCCCTTCTTGACGACCCAAGCGCCGATCCTTGCGACGAGCCAACCGGCGAACAGTAGGATGATCGCAATCAGAACATTCCGAACATCATCCCCGAAGAGCGTGGCCAGTTGCAGCGCCATCTCCTGTAGCGAACTCATAAATACCTCCTTGTCGACGAAAAAGCGCAGAATTTCTAGAATCTTGATTGAGAAACGCGAGTTGCGGACGTTGGGGGAGTATAGCATTCGAATTGTCTCGGCGAGCCAACGTGCAATACACTCACGAACGTAGCTATGACGCGTCTCGTTCTCATCGCGCTCTTACTCTCTCCCGCGAGCCTCTTCGCCTCGTCCTTCGAGCTCAGCGGCACGATTCTCGATGAATCGGGAATCGGGCTCCCAGGCGCCGAGCTCACGCTCTTCAGCGAATCGAGCAGCGTCGTGCGTGTCACCCACACGAACGATTCCGGGCGCTACGCGTTTCCCGCGATGGCGCCGGGCGAGTACACGCTCGAAGCACGACTCGACGGCTTCGCCACGTCCCGTTTCGCGGGCTTGAGATATTTCGCCGATACCAAGCCGATCTTCAACATCACCTTGAGACCGCGATCGGTACAGGAGTCGATGACGTTCACGGGAGAAGCGCCTCTCATCAACGTGAGCCACGCTCAAGTCGGGCTCTCGGTGGAAGAGCGCCAGCTCGACGAGCTTCCGCTCGGAGGCCGCGACTACTTGAATCTCGTCGACCTCGAAGGGGCTGCTCACGAGCTTCGCGAATCGCCGCCCGGAGGCGACATTTTCGGCGCGCCGCTACAGACGCTCAGCGGCGCCGGAGCGCATTACACGTCCTACCAGCTCGACGGCTTTGCCAATACGCGCGATCAACACGGTGTCGTGCATGTCGACGTGGACGTCGACGCGGTGGAAGAGTTTCGCGTGATCAGCGGCCAGTCCTCGGCGGGATATGGCGAGAGCCTCGGCGGGATCGTCAGCGCGACGACGCGCGCGGGCGAGCAGGATTTCCACGGAAGCGTCTTTTTCTATCTCAGGCCGGGGAGCTGGGACGCCAGCGACCCGCTCACGGGTGCTATGACCACGCTCGACCGCCAGGAGATCGGGTTCACATTGTCCGGCCCCTTGGGCCCCCTAGACGATGCGCGGACGCAGTTCTTCACGAGCTTTTCGTATCTACAGCAAGACGAAGACGTGGTCGTGACCGCTCCCTACGACAACGACCGGTTCGCGGGGCTCTTTACCCTACCGAGCGAGCGCTTTCGTCTGCTCGCCAAGCTCACTCATTTTTTCAACCCGAACCACGATCTATCGATCAAAGCAGCTTTTTCGAATCTCGACACCATCGATGGGGTCGGCGGCTTCGACATTTTCGACAATCGGAGGGAGACGCGCAACGACGACCTCGCGATTCACGCCGCGCTCGTGTCTGTTTTCGGAGGAGCCGTGAGCGAGCTTCGCGTCGGTTTCAGCTCCGAGCGCTTCCGCGCGGACGGCGTCGCGCCGCCACTCGAAACGGTACGGATTTATCCGACGGAGGGGAATATCGGCAATCCGACGCTTCTTGACCGCGTCGACGAGGACCACTTCGTTCTCTCGGAGACGTTGAGCTTGTCCGCCGGCAATCACAGGATCAAAACCGGCTTCAGCTTTCTGCGGATCGAAAGCGATTCGGAGCTCGTACGCTTCAGCGACGGCCTCTTGCACTTCGCTCCGGGAGAAAACGAGGCCCCGATCCTCTTTTGGCAAAGTGTTACAGCGACGGGCGCGGAGACGCGGCTCGAGAGAAGCGAGAGTCACCTCCAACTCTTCTTTCAGGACGACTGGCAGCTCACACCTTTTTTCACCGTGAATCTCGGTCTGAGATGGCAAAAAGAGAGCTCGGTTCCCGGCAACAACAATTTTGCGCCGAGGTTCGGATTTCACTGGGACGCGACTCGAGACGGACGTACGTCGGTGCGGGCGGGCTACGGTGTTTTTCACAGCTTCGTCTTCTCGATCGTGGATTCCCTGGAGAGGCTCTATGGTCCCGGCGGCCGCCGCGTTCTCGCGACGTCGCCCGGTGCCGTCCCGTCAGCCGAGGCGTTCCATTTCTACTTGGACGCACCCGTCTTCGCCGAGAGCGCGCGCCGGACACCCTATGCTCAGCACGTCACGATGGGCGTCGAACGTGAGATCGCGCCCACGTGGACGGCCGCGCTCGATGTGAGCTATATCCGCGGCAGCAATCTCATCCTGCCCGTGGACGTCAACGCGCCGAGCTTTTTCGACTACACGGGCGGGACCACGCGCTCCGCTAGCGCCGCTGACGCGACGCGCCCGTTCGGTGTCCCCGGATCGCCCATCCCGCCCGGTGTGGCGCCGGAGCTCCCCGACGGCTACCCCATCGGCGGCTATCGCGATCTCTACTTGCTCGCGTCCCGGGGCTCGAGCCGTTTCTGGGGGATGAAGCTCAACGTCACGAAACGCTACGCGACCGACTTCACCATCCAGGCCGTGTATCACTGGTCGCGCAGCGAGAACGACGGGGACGATTTCCGCATCACCGAATCACTCCCATTGGGCCCCGCCAACAGAGACGGCGAATGGGGCCGGAGCGCCGTGGACATCCCGAATGCGCTCGTTGTCAACGGCGTGTGGGACGCTCCGTTGGGCTTCCGGTTGACGGGCATCGCCCGGTACCGATCCGGCCGGACCGTCGACCCTCGCGTCGATGACGACCTCGACGGCGATCTCAAGCTGCGAGAACGGGCGTCGAGCCCCGGTCGGGTGCTCGAGCGCAACAGCTTTCGAGCCCGCTCGGTCGCAGGGCTGGATATTTCGATCGGCAAGTCGTGGGAGGTAGGCGAAGGACGCCGCATCGTGGCGGCCCTCGATATTTTCAATCTCACCAACCGTCTCAACCCGAAGCAGTTTTTGCGCTCTTTCGGAGCGAACGCCGCCAGCCCGCTTCCGAGCTTTCTCGAGATCGTCCAGGCGTCCCCCCCCCGGCAGTTCCAGCTTTCGGTCCGGTTCGCTTTTTAGTTACAATACTCGCCTCAAAAAGGGCTCCCTGGGTGGCCCCAAACACGAAGGGACGAGAGGTGTCGGCCGCGACGAGTTGCAAACAGTGCCACCGGGTCTTCGCGACCCGAAGCGCGGGCTCGGGCCTCCGTTGTCCGCATTGTGGTTCCCCGCCCTCGGAGGCTCCCCCTAAGAGCCGCCTTCTCGCGCTTCGCACCGATGTCGTGATGGAGCCCGTCGAAGAAGAGGGAACACTCTACTACGTCATCAAAGATCCTTCAACGAACCGCTTTTTCCGCATCAAGCCGCTCGAGCACTACCTCGTGTCCCAATTCGATGGCAAGACGCCCCCCGAAGAGATCCGAAGGCGCGCTTCCGAGGAGAAAAAAGTTCTCGTCTCGGAAGACGTGCTGGCCCGCTTCGCCGCTAAGTTTCGGGACGTCGGGCTGCTCATAAGCGACGAGAGCGAGATCCCGGCAGCACGGTCGGCCCGGTCGGGAAGCCCGGCGAGCATCTTGACGTGGAAGTTCCCCCTCGCGAATCCGGAGCGGCTTTCCGACTGGCTCTATCCAAAGCTGAAGTGGTGCTTCACACCTTTGTTCGTCGGCTTCGTCGGCGTCACCATCCTCGCGGCCTCGGGTGTACTGATCGCGAACCGCAACGACCTGGTCTTCGGCCTGGTGAACGTCGTGAGCCTTGAGAGTCTCGGTTTCGTGATCGCCACGATTGCGGCGGTCACGGTCTTGCACGAGCTCGCCCATGCGCTGACGTGCCGCCACTTCGGCGGACGGGTGACGGATATGGGCTTTCTGTTGCTCTATCTCGTTCCTTGCTTTTATTGCAACGTGAGCGACACCTATCTTATGCGAGAGAAACGCCAGCGCATGTGGGTTCTCTTTGCTGGCGGCTTTTTCGAGCTCTTCATCTGGGCGGTGAGCGTCTCGCGTGGCGCGTCGTCGCCCCGGAGACCTTCGTTTCACGAGCGCTCTTCGTGATCGTGGCGGTTTGCAGTATCCGGAGCTTGTTCAATTTCAACCCGCTCATCAAGATGGACGGCTACTTCTTGCTGTCGGACTATCTCGGTATCGCGAACTTGAGAAAGGAGGCGCTCGCGGGCTTGTCGAATCTGTTGCGGCGCGGCGCGGCGCTCGAAACGCGTCCTCGAGCAGCGGAGCTGAAGGCTCGACGCATCCTGTCGATGCGCGGCGATCGGTTCATGACGCTCTTCGGCGGCGCGGCGCTCATCTACACGGTCGCTCTCATCGGCTTTCTCGTCTTCCACTCGGGCGGCTGGGTCTTCGATCAATTCGGCGCCAATGCGCTGGCGCTTTTTTCGCTGGCGCTCGTAGGTCTTCTGCACAAACCGGCGCTGACCGCCGCTTCTGCCGCGAAGGATGTGAGCAAGGAGAAATGGAAGAATCTCGGTGAGAAGAGGCGCCGGCCGCGCTTCTTCTTTCTCTGGGGCGGAGTGTTTCTCGTGACCGCGGCCTTCCCCTGGCAGCTGCGGGTGCCGTCGGAGCTTTCCGTGCTTCCGATGAACCGGCAGATCGTGCGCGCCCCAGTGGACGGGCGCATCGAGATAATCCATGTCCGAGAGGGCGAGCGGGTGACGAAGGGCGACTTGCTTCTCGAATATGACGCGACCGAGCTGCGGCTTCGGAGGCGAACCAAACAAGCGGAGCTCAGGCAGGCGCGTGAAGAGCTTCGCTTGCTAGCCAAGCCGAACCCGACCTCCAGGGAGGAGATTCGGCTCCAGGAGCGTGCACTCGAGACCGCGCTTACCGTGGAGCACGCGGCACAACAAAACTTCGAGCGCGACGAAGAGCTCCGGACGAGCGACCTCATTTCGCAGGAAGCATTCGACCTGACGAAAAACGACTTCGAAGAAGCCGAAGCAAGGCGCCGTGAGGCTGAAGCGCAGATTGCTCTCGTGCGCAAACAAAGCCCCGATAGCCGCAACGAGCAGATGGAGGTTTTGCACTTGCGCGACGCCGGCGCGCAGCAGGCGGTCATCGAAAGGCTAGAAGCCGAGCTCGCGCAGCTCGACGACCTACTCGAGCGTACGAAGATCTACGCGTCGATCTCGGGTACGTTGACGACCTATCGCTTCGAAGAAAAAGTCGGCGACTATCTCGAAGAAGGCGCCGAGGTTTACGAGATAGCGGATGACGACCAGGTCGTCGTGGAGATGCCGGTGTCGGAAAAAGACATCGATGTCGTCGAGCTGGGCCAACGCGTGAAATTCAAGGTACGCGGCTATCCCACGCGAAGCTTCGAGGCGACCGTGGACGAGATCGTGCCGGTGGCGACGCCGGGCGGCCACGCGTCGACGATCCTCTTACGCGCCCATGTTCCCAACGACGATCACGTCCTCAAGCCAGGCATGACGGGCGTCGCCAAGATCTATTGCGGCTCGAGCTTCGTCGCCAACGTATGGACCCGCGACATCGTCCGCTTCATGAGAACCGATTTTGGCTGTGATCGGCATTCAGTATTCAGCATTCAGGATTCAGGCGTGTTATTGAATGTCCTGAATGCTGAACGCTCCACGAGAAACGAGAAAAAAAATGGAACGACGTAGCTTTCTGAAGACCCTTGGCGCGGGGATGGGCGCTTACAGTGTTGGCTCGCTTTTCGATCCCGCGACCCTGGGCCGTGTCGAGGCGGCTACGCGCAGCGTGGCGACGCAGAGCGCGGTCGACGTAGGGCAGAACGAGACCTACTGGCGTGAAATCCAGCAGGCTTTCAGCGTGTCGCGTAGTATGATCAATCTCAATAACGGCTATTGCTGCCCCTCGCCGCGGATCGTCACCGAAGCCGTCGTCGACTATATCTGGCAGCAGGAAGAAGCTCCGTCCTACACCTTGGCGCGCTTGCTCCCCCCGTTCCGCGAGTCGGTCCGCCAGGGCCTCGCGCGTGTCTTCGGCTGCGATCCCGAGGAGGTAGCACTCGTCCGCAACGCGTCCGAGGCGCTCGAGATCCTGCTCTTCGGCATCGATCTAAAGTCGGGCGACGAAGTCATCACCACGACGCAGGACTATGGCCGGATGCGCACGACGCTCGATCAACGCAGCCGCCGTGAAGGTATCGACGTGACGCTGTTCACCATCCCGACGCCCGCGGAGAGCGACGAGGCGCTCATCGAAGGCTTCAAGAACGCCATCACGCCGAGAACGAAAATGATCCTCATGTCGCACCAGATCAATCTCACGGGGCAGATCCTGCCCGTGAAGGAGATTTGCGCCCTCGCCCGTGAGCACGACATCGAGGTCATGGTGGACGGCGCCCATTCCTTTGCTCAGTTCGAGTTCAAGCAAGAAGATCTCGGCTGCGATTATTTCGGGACGAGCCTCCACAAATGGCTCCTCGCGCCGAAGGGAACAGGGCTGCTCTATGTGAAGCGGGACAAAATAGAAAAACTCTGGCCACTCATGGCGGCGCCCGAGCGCATGGACGACAACATTCGCAAGTTCGAAGAGATTGGAACGCACTCGGAAGCACCCTATCTCGCGACCGGCGAAGCGATCACGTTCCACAACACAATTGGGGCCGCACCCAAAGAAGCACGCCTTCGCTATTTGAAGAACTACTGGGCCAAGAAGTTGATGGAGATCCCAAAAGTTCGCCTTCATACCTCGATGAATCCCAAGATGAGCTGCGCCATCGCGAATGTCGAGCTCCAAGGCACGGAGCCGAGCGCCATGGCAACCTATTTTTGGGACAAACACAAGATCATCGTGGTCGCTATCAATCACGATGAGTTCCGCGGCCTGCGCATCACGCCGAACGTCTACACGACGCTCGACGAGCTCGACTATTTCTGCGAGGTTTTCGAGCACATCGCGAAAACAGGCTTGCCAAAGTCCGCCTAGCCCTCTCCAACCGCGGAGAGACGTTCTCGTTTCTCCGCGGTTTTCTTGTTGCGTTCGGGATGCTACGATTTTCTTAGCTCCCCATGTCACAAGACAAGCCCAAAGGGAAGGACAAGAGCGAGAACGTCCTTCCGAGCGCCGACCTCTCGGATTCGAGCTCCGATGCCGCCTTGCTACAGTTCCTCTCCAAGTGGGAGTTGCGAAAGCAACGACGAGTGGAGCCGCATTCCCGTCGTGGTGCTCACCGCCAAAGACGTCACCCCCGAGGAACCGGCGCGCCTTCAAAGCTCAACGACGGTCCTCCTGAAAAAAGGCCAGTGCCACGATGCGTTGATTCGCGAAATGCGCGAGTTGATCCATCAAGCGATTGGTGTCGAGGTGCCGGGCTGATGCCTTGAGCCTCCCCTTCCCCATGTACCCGATACCGGCCACGTGAAGCCCAGGACCCACCATTCGTGAACAGCAACAACCGATTCTACGCATGGCTCAATCTTCGCTCAGGCGAGGAAAAGTCGGCGTCCTTGATGCTGCTCCACTCCTTTTTCATGGGGATCTCGACCGTCTTCTTCGAAACGGCGGCGAGCGTTTTCTTCCTCGCGCAATTCGACGCGACGGCCCTTCCCTTCGTCTATCTGGCCGCCGCGGCGGTCAGCATCTCGACGGGGCTTACTTATACCCGCCTGAAGGATCGCCTGGCATTCACGCCGCTCATGGTCGGCACTCTCGGTATGCTCTTCGTGTTGGTGTGCCTGATGCGGCTCGGCTTGAGCGTGTTTCAAGCAAGTTGGCTCGTCTTCTCGATGATAGTCACCTATCGGCTCATCTCGATCCTTACCGACCTCGAGTTCTGGGCCGTCGCCGCGCGACTCTACGACATGCAGCAGTCGAAACGCCTGTTCAGCTTGATTGGCTCGGGCGAGGTCACGGCGCGCATCCTCGGTGCGTTCTCGGTGCCGCTTCTCGTGATGTGGTTCGGCGTCGCGAACCTCTTGTGGATTTCCGCCGCAGGGCTCTTGTTGTGCGCGCTAATTCTCGGCGCGATCGTCCGAAGCTTTCCGGAAGTGAGAGGCCAGAGCACCGAAACGGTGAGTCATGGCGAAAAAACCAGGCCGCGGAAAAAGCAATCGATACGACCCATCTGGCGCAACCGGTATTTCAAGCTCGTCTTCCTGCTCGCTTTTTGCGCCGTGCTCGGCAAGTACTTCGTTGACTTCGCCTTTATGACGCAAATGCAGACCCAGTGGCATGCCGTCGAAAACCTCGCAAGCTTCTTCGGTCTATTCTCCGGTGTTACGCAAGTCATCAACCTTCTTATCCGGGTCTTCATCTCCAGCCGTCTCCTCAATCGCTTCGGCGTCGGCGCCGGACTTCTCGTGCTTCCCGTCGCGCACTTCATCTGCACGATCGCCATAGCGGCCAAGCCTCCGCGCCTGCCGCGATGTTCTGGCTCGTCATCACAAACCAGGGGATCTAACAAAACCCTGAAACATCCAGTCGATAACCCGTCCTTCAAGATTCTTTACCAGCCCCTCCCACGCCGAGAAAGGCTCGCAGCGCAAATCGTCGTCGAGACCATCGTGACGCCGCTCGCCATCGCCCTCGCCGCCGTGCTGACCTATCTGATGCTCGCGAACTTCGCGGCCTGGACGATCGTCGCAAGCTTCGTATTTCGCGAATATGGGACCGCGCTCGTTCGGGCTCTCGAGAAGAGGTCTCTGGATCGAACGTCTTTTTCCATCAAGGACGAAAAGAGCGTCACGCTGATCTGCAGCAAACTGACGAGTGAATATCCCGAGGATGTGATCTTCGCCCTCGACCTACTGCAACGCGTCGACTCCGCTTCGCTCGAAGAGCGCTGGAGCAAGCTTTTGACGCATCCTTCCGACGACGTGCGTCGCTACGTTTTGTTGCAGATCGAAACTCATCGCCCCGAATCACTCGCCGACGCCGTCGGTCGTCTCGTGAGCCACGAGAGCGTTCCTGTCGTAAAGGCCACGGGACTGCGCGCCCTAGCGGCGTTAGGCGATCCGACGAATCAAGTCGCGTGCTACCTGCACGATCCGGACCGAGCCGTCGAACGGGGCGCTCTGATCGGCGTTCTGCAGGCGCGGGAGCGATCGAACGGAGCCGCGCGGGCCCAGCAACGGCTCGAAGAGCTCGCGATCGCGGCCGAGCCCGCAGATCGTGTGCTCGCGTGCAAAGTTCTAGGCGACACGGTATGGTACGAGACGTCTTCGATCTTGTTGTCTCTGCTCGAGGATGGTGACCGCCAGGTGCGCCGCGCCGCCTTGCGCGCCGCCGGTAAGCGGCGCGACTCATCCACGCTCGAAATTGTCATTCGTCAGCTCGAAGAGCCGCGCTTCCGAGCCGACGCCTCGAGGGCACTTCTGGACGCGCCCACCGAGGCCGCGCCGCTTCTCGCAAAGGCGATCGTCGACCCGGGATTTTCCTCTCAGGCACGGGCCCGCAGGGCGCGCCTCGCGGGCAGGTTGAGCTCTTTCGATCAACACGCCGCGTTGTGGCAAGCCTACGAATCATCTGGCGAGCCGGTCCGGCAGGAAGCTCTCCTCGCATTATCCGACCGCGGTTATAGCGACCACGACGAGGGCGAATCGGTCATGCTCGACTGTATCGAGAGCGAAGTCGAGGAGGTTGCGTGGGGGCTCGGGGTTTTGAGAGATCTCCGCGGCGAGTCGGCATTCCAGCCTCTCGCTGAATCACTGCGCGCCGAGATCGAACAAAGCCGCGACCGTCAATGGCCGGATCGCCGAACGGCGATATCGAGCTCGAGGTCTGGGGTGCGCGAGGCTCGCGCAACCTAATGCCGCCAACGTCCAAAATCGCCAACTATACGTCGTGTTACTCGCTGAATCGACGACACGGCAAGTCGGCGCGAAATTTCGCCATTGCCGCCGAAGGCATGCGACTCCGATGGAGCGTGCGTCGAGGCCTCTCTGTGTCGCGCAGCTAACACGAGCGGTCCTAAGGCAGGGGATGCGGGGATAAAGCAAAGATCTGATCTGTCTTTTCATCCCCACCTCCCCTCCTATCCCCACCTCTCCTTTTCCTTTCACGGTCCTAAGGCAGGGGGGTGGGGATAAGTCGGGGATAGGGGGATAAAGCGAAGATCTGACGGTCTTACCTCCCCACCTCTCCCTACACGAGCGGTCCTCTGCAAGGCGCGCGTGTTATACTTCGCCGTTTTATTGGAATTGCTATGGCCGTCGTCAGTTATTTGGATGCGATCAGTCAGGCGCTGCGGGACGAAATGCGGCGTGACCCTTCCGTGTTCCTCATGGGGGAAGATATCGGTGTTTTCGGCGGCGCGTTCAAAGTTACGCGCGGCTTCATCGAAGAGTTTGGTGAGGAGCGGGTCATCGATACACCGATCTCGGAGTCCGGCTTCACCGGTGCGGCGTGCGGTGCCGCGATCATGGGTTTCCGGCCCGTCGTCGAGTTTCAATTCGCCGATTTCATCGCCTGCGCCTTCGATCAAATCGTCAACTTCGCGGCGAAATGCTATTACCGGTGGGGCATTCCCGTTCCCGTCGTGTTTCGCGGACCGTCGGGGGGAGGTTTTCGGGGCGGGCCCTATCACTCGCAAAACCCGGAAGCCTGGTTCACCCACGTCGCCGGGCTCAAAGTGGTCCAGCCTTCGACACCGTACGAGGCCAAAGGACTCCTGAAAGCGGCGATCCGCGACAACAACCCCGTCATTTATTTGGAGCACAAACATCTCTATCGTCGGATTCGCGAAGAGGTTCCGGAAGAAGATTTCGAGGTCCCGATCGGCGTGGCCGACGTCAAGCGTGACGGAACGGATCTCACGATCGTGACTTACGGCGCCATGGTGCATAGTTGCCTCGGCGTGGCGGAGCGGCTCGCCGCTGAAGGCACCGAGATCGAAGTCTTGGACCTCAGGAGTCTCGCGCCGCTCGACAAAGACACGATTCTTGCGAGCGTATCGAAGACGGGCAAAGCGCTCGTGGTCCACGAGGCACAGCTCACGTCCGGCATCGGCGGCGAAGTCGCCTCCATCATCGTCGAGAGCGTTTGGGACGCGCTCGACGCGCCCGTCAAACGGATCGGCGCGCTCGACGTGCCTATCCCTTTCAGCCCGACACTCGAAGACGCAGTTCTACCGTCCGAGGAGAAAATCGAAGCGACAGCGCGCGAGCTGTTGGAGTATTGAGACCATGTCGACAGAAGTCGTGATGCCGCAGATGGGCGAAAGCATCACGGAAGGCACGATCGTCAAATGGCACAAGAAGCCCGGCGAGCGCATCGATCGGGACGAGCCGCTGTTCGAGATTACGACCGACAAGGTCGACACGGAAGTGCCCGCACCCGCGGCCGGCGTCTTGGAGCAGATTCTCGTCCAGGAAGGTGAGACCGTGGCGGTCGGCACCGTCGTCGCGACGCTCGGGAACGCCTCGGCCGCGGAAACGGCCGCTGCCTCGGCGGAACCAAAAGTGAGCGCAGGGCATTTTCGTTCGTCGCACGAGCCCAAGACGTTTCAGCGCAAAGCCCCGCCGCCACAGCCGCTACAAGCTGCGCGGCATCCAGCACCGGCGGCACCAGCGGCACCGGCGGCGGCGGGGGCGCGCGAGGAAAGGGGGCGGAAACTCTCCCCTGCCGTGATCTCACTCGCGAATCGGCATCGGCTATCGATGGGAGAGCTCTTGTCGATCTCAGGCTCTGGACGCGGCGGACGGATCACCAAGAAGGACGTACAGGCCTACATTGAACGCCGGCCGGCGAGTCCGCCCTTAGCGACTCCCCCACAGGCCTTACAGGCACCGGCGCCGCCTCCCGTGGCGACGCCTGCGACCGCGCCGCTTCCTCCACCACAATATCTCTATCGCCCCGAGCCCGACGACAAGCTTATCCCGATGAGCGGCATGCGACAGCAAATCGCGAATCACATGATCTGGAGCCAACAGATCTCAGCGCAGGTGACGTCCTTCACCGAATGCGACATGCATCGCATCGTGCGCTACCGCAACGAGCATGGGGCACACTTCGAAGAGGCTGAAGGGGTGCCGCTTTCGTTCACGCCTTTCGTCGCCGAAGCGACGGTGCGCTCTCTCAAAGAATTCCCTATCTTCAACGCCTCCGTCGTGGGCGACCAAATCGCACTCAAAAAGCACGTGCACCTCGGCATTGCCGTGGCCCTCGAGGACGGCTTGATCGTTCCTGTAATCCGCGACGCCGACGAAGCAAACTTCTTCGGGCTAGCGAGAAGCATTCACAACGTCGCCGAGAAAGCGCGGCGTCATGGCCTCGTCCCCGAGGACGTGCAAGGCGCAACGTTCACCATCACCAACCCCGGCATGTTCGGCGGACTTACCGGAACCCCCATGATCGCGCAACCTCAAGTTGCGATTCTCGGCCTCGGCGCCATTCAGAAAAAGCCCGTCGTCGACGACGACGCCATCGCCATCCGGCCGATCATGGTCCTCGCCCTCACCTTCGATCACCGCATCATCGACGGCGCGACCGGCTTCCAGTTCCTGGAGCGCATCCGAATCCATCTCGAGCAATTCGACCTGCCCTGAGCAGTGCCGCCGGTTGGCTCGCGTTACTCTCCGTCCACCTCATGCGAATATTGGATGCCGAACGCTGATTCCTGCTAAAGTGCACCTATGGCCGAAGAGCCGAAGCTCGCCCTGTTCATCGATCTCGAAAACGTTGCGCTAGGCGCTACGGAAACCAAGTTCGATCAGTTCAACATTGGCCGCGTTTTGACGCGGATCGTCGAGAAAGGCAAGATCGTCGTCAAGAAAGCCTACGCGGACTGGGGCGTCTACAAGAAGTACAAAAAACCGCTCCACGAAGCCGGAATCGAGCTTATCGACATCCCGCAGCGGCGCTATACGGGGAAGAACAGCGCCGACATCAAGATGGTCGTCGACGCCATGGATCTTTGCTATTCGAAAGACCACATCAACTATTTCGTGCTCGTCTCAGGCGATAGTGACTTCGCGCCGCTCGTCTCCAAGCTCAAGGAGAACGACAAGACGGTGATCGGGCTCGGGCTCCGGAAATCGACATCGGACTTGCTCGCGGCCGCGTGTGACGAGTTCATTTTCTACGAC
Organism: Candidatus Marinacidobacterales bacterium; assembly: GCA_965197495.1. Classification (GTDB taxonomy): domain Bacteria; phylum Acidobacteriota; class Vicinamibacteria; order Marinacidobacterales; family SMYC01; genus SMYC01. The sequence goes on along the minus strand of OZ240210.1, from coordinate 3,801,658 downwards.
GATCTCGTCGATAAGTCCCAGCGAGTGTCCAGAGGCCTCGCGAGCCTCCCGAAAAAGAAACAGAAGCCTTTCGCGATGCTCCTCGACGCCATGGAAGCTTTGCGGCGCGAAGACAAGCAAATTCTGTGGAGCTCGATGGTCAAACAGACGGCGAAAAGGAAAGAGCCGTCATTCAACGAAGCGACTTACGGCTATTCGAACTTCAGCGAGCTCGTCGAAGATGGCGCGCGGCTGGGGCTTTTCAAGATCACGAAGGACGAGAAGAGTGGATCCTACGTGATGTCCGAGATCGCAGCGGGCACGCGGCGCTAAGCCGTCCCGTCCCGTTTCCCGCACGGGGCTCAGGCCTTCTTTGTGGTTTTCTTCGTCGTTTTGGAAGCTTTGGTGGTCTTCTTCTTGGTGGCGGTCTTCTTCTTCGTGGTCTTCTTCTTGGTGGTGGTCCCGGCCTTCTTTGTCTTGCGTGCGCGCCGCCGCTTCGGAGGCGGCTCTTCGCTCGACTGCAACGAAACGAGACGGGTCAGAAATTTCTTGCTGCCGTGCTCATCGAACTCGATGATCGTATATTGAGGATCGGCTTCGGAGATGACCCCGAGGCCGTACTTTTCGTGAAGAACGCGCTGGGACACCGACAATTTCATGGAACATATTCTATCGCAATCGACGCCCGCGCCGTAGAAAAGGCCGCCAGAACGCAAAGCGTGGACAGTCAAGCATTTGCCTCTCCTGCCATTTCAGTGGATCCTCTCGAGGGTGAGACCGCCACAGTTTAGGTAGACGAGACTGATGAGAGCTTCGGCAGAGTGGAGTCCAAAGCTGCGGTGGCTCAGCAGCCGGATTTTGTTGTTCATTCCTTCGAGTCGGCCGTTGCTGAGTCTCCACGTGACCCACGCGATGACGCCATCGAAGTGGCTGCGGATCATCTTCGCCGCGCGTTTGACGGGCTCTATCCTCGAGCTCATAGCGCGCCGCAGCCATCCTCGGAGAAACTTCTTGGCCCATGTCTCGGTTTTGTAGGTGTAGAGGTCCATGAAGTCGTCGCGCAGAAGCATGGCGCGGTAGAGGCGACGATTAGCTCGCACCTGCTCGCGGAGCACCCGTTTGTCTTTCGCGCTGCGGTTGTGTTTGGCCTTGAGAAGGGGAAACTTGGTGTTCTTGAGGTTGCGCCGGGCAGTCCCTTTGAGCTCGCGCACCAGCTCGCGCCGGGTCTTATCCACGGCCTCGTTCAGATGCTTGACGATGTGGAAGCGGTCAAAGATCACCCGTGCCTGAGGTCTTTGGCCCCGTGAATAGCACCTTTTCCAGGTTCTGCATACACCGTGCAGAATCACCTATAGTGGCGGCGAGCGGGTGCCCCAGCACGAGCTTCTCGCCTGCGCCCAGTGCGGCTGTTTCGCGTTTTCGTGCTTCGAAGATTTTGCGATTAGGGTTAAGTACTTGTGGCGTTTGCGGTAGCTGATCTCGTCCATCCCAATCACCCGCAATCCATCGAGCTCGCGCCGCTCATCCCGCTGCTCGGCAACCACTCGCTGGATGATCCGTCGCACCGAACGCCACGTCACTCGGAAATAGTTCGCTACGGCGCTGACGTCCGTCCTCTGTGCCAGCCACGCTACCTCTTGTTCGAAGCTTTTGGTAAAGCGGCTTCCCTTGTCGGCCCAAGGCACCTTTTCTCTGACCACTCCACACCGCCGACATACCACTCGTCGGATCGAGTAGCGAAGATAGGTCCGGACTCCGAACAGGTCCAAGTGCCGCCAGTAGCGATTGTAGCGATCTTTGTTCTTGCGGACCTTTCGTCCGCAAATCCCGCACAGAGGCTTCCTCCTCCGTGGTACTACATCCACCACCACTCTGGCTTTGTCCGCCTGGAAGTGGAAACCTCGGACCCACAGGCCTTGCAATCCGATGAGCTTGTTGACTAACGTAGTAACGCGCATCGCGGGAACGCTCTTTTCTCTTTCGGAAAAAAAGATTCTAGCGTTCTCGCCGATGCGCATCTACACATGGCTTACCCTCTCAACCCACGAGCCTCACCAAATGCCACTGCCCCTCAGCGGGAGACGAGGCTGTGGGAAACGCCCCCACGGTTCTGGTCGTTCAGACCTTGCTCACGACTGAGTTCTCTTCGAAGCCTGGAAGGGCGTTTTCCATAGCCTCCACTAATCGAGCCCCCCCTTCCTTATTCCATATGAATTAATCTTTCTTGTATATATATCAGGAGGGGCCTGTGGGCGCTCGTGGGAAACGCGAAGCGTTTTCCAAGCGATTGTGGAAAACGCCGCTCCACGTTTGTACGTGCTCACAACCTTTCCCTAAACGCCTCTCTCGCCCGGAGTTTCCGGCGTTTTCCACAATCGCGGCAGCGTCCATAGGCCATGCCCTCCAACACAAATCAGATCCCCCGAAACGACAGGAGAACCAAGCATTTAACGGGGCCAATCCACGAGCGATCCGGCTCGTGAGAGCCGTGACATGAAGGGAGGACTTCATTGAGCACTTTGCCGAGAATGGGACACGACACCAAAGTCGCGAGCTGGAGCGAGCTCGAGGATCGCCAACCGGCCTATGCACTTGTCGGAAGCGTCGATCTGGTGGTGATTCGATTTGATGACGACGTTTCGGTTTTATATGGCCGTTGCCAGCACCGCGACGCGATCATGGCCGACGGCCACATCGATGGGCAGAACCTGATCTGCGGCGTCCACGGTTGGGACTACCGATACGACACGGGCGTGAGCGAGTACAACAACGCTGAGCGCCTCGAGAAGTTCAGCGCGGTCATCGACCGCGACGCGGACGCGGTGCTCGTGGACGCTTCGGAAATCGCGGCCTTCGGGTCCGTCCATCCACAATATTTCAAACGCGATGAATATCTCGGGCTCTATCAGGACATGCATGGCGGTCCCGAAGAGCCAAAGAATGCTTATATCCAGTCGCTCGCCCGCGACGGCCTGTCGAAAACGGGGCATCACGGAGCGGTCACAGCCATGGGCGTTCGCCTCGACACCCTCCCCAGCTGGGACGATATCCAAATCTTGACGGCACAGCTCGCGCGCTTGCCGCTTCTCGACGACGCTCCCGTCGGCACCGAGCTCGTCATCGGACCCCGAGCCCAAAAGCCCCTCGTCTTGGACATCCCGCTCTTCGTGAGCGACATGAGCTTCGGCGCCCTGAGCCAAGAAGCCAAAGTCGCGCTCGCGACGGGCGCGGAGATGGCGGGGACGGGTATCTGCTCGGGTGAAGGCGAGATGCTTCCCGAGGAGCAAGAGGCCGCAAGCCGCTATTTCTATGAGCTCGCCTCGGCCAGATTCGGCTACAGCCTCGAGAAAGTCAAAAAGTGCCAAGCGTTTCATTTCAAAGGCGGCCAAGGTGCAAAGACGGGAACCGGCGGACACCTGCAGGGTAAGAAAGTCTCCGAGAAATCGCCTCCGTGCGCGGGCTGAAGCCAGGAGAGCCCGCGATCAGCCCGTCCCGTTTTCCCGATCTCGGCACGGTCGCGGATTTTCGTGAAGCGGCCGGGGAGGTCCGTGACGTCACAGGCGGTATCCCCATAGGCTTCAAAATATCGGCACAACACATCGAGGACGACATCGACTTCGCTCTCGAGGCCGGCGCGGATTACATCATTCTCGATGGACGCGGCGGAGCTACCGGGGCCGCGCCCACGATCTTCAAGGAGAATCTCGGTGCCGACCGTCGTCGCGGTCGCGCGCGCCAGGCGGCATCTCGACCAGCGCGGAGCGAACCAAGTCACGCTCATCGCCACCGGTGGCCTTCGAACCGAGGCGGATTTTGTCAAAGCCATGGCCCTTGGCGCGGACGGTATCGCCGTATCGAACGCGGCGATTCAAGCGATAGGCTGTCTCGGGATGCGCGCCTGTCACACCAATAACTGCCCCGTCGGGATCGCGACCCAAAAGGAGCATTTGCGCGCGCGGCTCGTGATCGAGCAATCGGCCAAACGGCTCACGAATTACTTCACGGCAAGCGTCGAGCTCATGCAAATCCTCGCGCGTGGCTGCGGCCACTCGAATCTCCGCGATTTCGAGCTCCGCGATCTCACGACTTGGAAAACCGACATCGCCAAGCTCACCGGCATTCGTTACGCAGGAGTCGAAGCACCATGAAGGTAAAGCGATGACCGAGGCCAAAAGAGTTTGGTACAAAGCGCTCGAGCCGGACGAGCTTCCCGAAGGACGCGTGAAGGCCGTGACCTGCGGGCTGGCCACCGTTTGCATGACGCATTACGAGGGCCAATACGCGGCGCTCGACAACGAGTGTTCCCACCAAAGAGGACCTCTCGGAGAAGGCTCGATCGAGAAGGGCTTTCTCCGCTGTCCGTGGCACGGCCGGGACTTTCATCGTGTCCCTCGTCAATACTCGTCGGCCTGTGAAATCAAGAACTTACATCCCGCTTGACCGGTCCGGTCTACGCGGTAGAGCCCTATGGTCTCCACGACTACGATGTTCCGCGAACGGTGAGCGCTTCATGATGATCGACCAACTAGCTGGCGCATCCGAAGGTCTGCCCTCTCTCTACGTCAATTGTTGGGGTAACACCACCCGCCGGTCTGTCGGAGGGACTCGATCCCGGCCTTCCTGAACCCCGATCACTATGCCACCCACTACCGAGGTGCCGGCCCCGGCCACAATGGCCAGAGCTGCGAAAGCGCCGGCATCCGCCAAACCTCCTCCCAGCACCGGCCCGGCCGCTCGACCGAACGACATGAGAGCTTGAGCGTCGCCGGCCCGCTCGTCGGGGGCCAGCGATCGGGCGGCCAGCATCTGCAGCACCCCCGGTGCACCCATCCAGAAAGCAAACCCCCACCACGCCATCCCTACGAACACCAACCACACCTGGCCGCCGGCGGCCGATAGGTAGACGGCGGGCCCGACGCTCAACAGCCACCAACCGGGACGGCGATGGCGGGATGACAGCCGGGCGCCGAGCAAGCCGGTCGCGGCGTTGAGGCTGTAGGCGAACGAAGCGACGAACGGACTCACGCCAAGCCTCTCACGAGCGGATATCGCCACGAAAACGAAGACGCTAGTCCCGAAGAATGTCAGCAGGAGCAGCGCCAGCAGCAACACCCGATTGGACCGGGACCGGCTCACCGCCCCCGACCCCTTCTTTTCCACTCCGGTGTCGACCCTGATGAAGATGGCCGGCAGCGCCACGAGGGCCAGCGCCCCAAACACGGCGTGATCGCCCATCCCGGCCAGAGCAGAAAGCAGGGGAGCGCCCACCAAAGCGGTCACCGGGCCGGCCGAAGCGACTCCCGAAAGCGAGCGCGGGTTCCGCATGGCATCCGCCCACACCACCCAGGTAAGCGCCCCGGCGGCGAGGCCAGCCAGCATGCGGAAGGTGAGGAGAAGCCAGAACTGCTCGGGAAGAACGCTCACCGCGTTGGCAACCACCAGCACCATTGCCGCCCACTTCAGCACCTTTCCGGTTGGAGCCAGAAGGCGCGGCAGAACCAAATTGGCCACCGCAAAGCCGCCGACCTGAGCGACGGAGATGCCCGCTGCCAGACCCTCGCTCACCCCGTAGTGGTTAGAAACCTCGGGAATGAGAAAGGGCGTTGAGCCGAACAAGACCTGGACCGCGGCAGCTGCCGCCAGGACCCCGATCGGGGCGTTGGGCCGCAGGGCGTAGGCGAGGCGAGCAGGAGCAAACACGGATGGACGATTGTCCCACAATCCGGTGCGACCTAGGGTGAGGTCAGCCCGCGATCTGGGGACAGGCGACCTACGGGAGCGTGGGCCTCTGCCATCGTTGTCTCGGCGCCAGCCGTCCGCTTCCCGGTAACCCGGTGATCTTGCCATTTTCGTAGACGACTTCCCCACGGCAGATGGTGACAATCGGCCAACCGGTGACCTCCCAGCCCGCGAAAACTGAGAAGTCTCCGTTCGATAGGAGGTCCTCGTTCCGGATCGTTCGCTTCAAGCTGGGATCCCAGATCGCCAGGTCCGCATCGGAACCCACCGCGATCGTCCCCTTACGGGGATACAAACCTAGCAGCTTCGCCGGGTTCGCGGCGGTGACGGCCACGAACTGCTCGAGGGTAATGCGCCCCGTCCGCACGCCCCGCGAATACAGCAGTGGCAGGTTTTCCTGGAGATAGTTCCCCGCCGGCCGGGAGTCTCTGATCGTCTGGGGCGGGTTCAACTTTTCCTCGCGGGTGTACCCGATGTGATCCGTGGCGACCACATGGACGGTTCCCTTGGCGATCCCCTCCCACAACGCGTCCACGTCTCGCTTCTCGCGCAGCGGCGGGTTTCCGGTATAAATCCCGCCATCCGGCTCCTCGAACCGTTCCTTCGTCAAGTGCAGGTAGAGCATCCGCGTTTCCACATAGACGGGCAGACCACGGGCCATGCCGGCCTCAGCCGCTCGCAGCGCGCGCTCCGACGACAGGTGGACTATGTAGATCGGGGAGCCCGTGACTTCGCTCATCGCCACCGCGCGCAGGGTTGCGATCTCCTCCGATACAACGGGTTTGCTGTCGGCAATGTACTGGATCGCGCCACGACCTTCAGCCATCATCCTGTCCCTCGTCGTAGTGTTGATGGCGTAGTCCTCGCAATGAACCATGGTGAGGAGACCGGCCGCGTCCGCCGCGCGGAGCAGATTCAGATAGCCTGCGGTATTTCGGTCGAACTCCGGACGCTGCAGGTAGAGCTTGAAGGTGTGGCCCCCGTCGGCTAGTACCTCGAGGTCTGCCGGAGTCGGCAGCGGTGCATTGGTCGGGCTCCCTCGACCAATGGCGCTTGAGCGCATGTGGAGGATCACGTCGGCGATGGCTTGTTTCTGGACCAGGGCGGCTTCTTTCTCCAGCGTCGCGCTCAGCCCTTCACCGGGTACCGGCGAAATGAAATTGCCGATGGTTGTGATTCCGCCAGCCAGCGCCGCGCGTGATGCGCTCGTGTAGTCATCAGCTCCTTTCGTGTTGCTGAACAGGTGTGTGTGCGGGTCGATCCCACCAGGGATCACGAGCAGCCCCTTGGCGTCGATCTCTCGGGCACCGGCCGCCACGGGCAGGTTCCGGCCGATCTCAGCAATGGTCCCGTTGCGAATCCGCAGGTCCGCCCTCGGTTCGTCCGACCGCGGTCACGAGAAGCCCGTTGCGAACGATGAGCTCCTGCCCTTGCCGTGTTGCCGCACCTGCGACCAAGGCGACCAGGCCAAGCAAGATCGCGCCGCCAAACAAGATCCCGCGGCAAAGGCCGGGGCCCACAGCCCCGTCCACTTCGTAGTCTCCATAGTCCTGCTCCTTCTAAGGAAAGGATAGGAAAAACTCACACGAGTTCGGCCCCAGTCGGCGCGAAATTTTCCCTACCAGGATGGGGCCGTGCCTATCATTTCAAGAAGACCAGAACACGGAACGCCTTCGGCTCGAGCTGAATCGAGCGGCCCCCCTTCGTGACACGGGCGGCCGGGACGTCGACCCTGACGTCATCGAACTGATACGAAAGGGGTTGGTCGGCCATCACAAAACCATCATCAAGAGATCAGACTGCCGTCAACACGAAAAGTCAAGTCCGATGCTAGATTCGCTGGCGAGCTTTAGGGAATTGGACAAGCTCTCGTCCTAGTGAAAAGGAGGTAGGAGCACGCTAGATGGGAAAGAAACGCGAGTTTCACGCTGGCCGCTTCGGCGGTTGTGGCTTCTTTGGCGCCGCCTCGGTCTTGCCCCTGAAGGTCACCTTTTCGGCCAAGGGACTCACAGTACTTTTGGCAACGCTCTTTCTCGGGTCGGCGGCTTGGGCGGCGGAGTCCCAGGAGCATAAGGACGAGGACTTCACTTCCCCTCGCGAGCTCTGGGTCGAGCTCCACGATGGGACGGGCCTCGACTCGACCTCAGTTACGGGGCTCCGAAGCGAAGTCGAATCGCTCTACGCGACAGCGGGGATCCAAATTCGCTGGCTGACGGAGAGCCTCCTCGAAGCAAAACCCTACCTCGCTCGCGTTTACATTATGCAGAAGCTCCCGCGCTCCTTCGACCGGCGGCTTTGGCTTTTTAGGCGGCAAAGACCGATGGCCACCGCTTTCGGCAAATCGGGGGAAGTGTCGAGCCCCGTCATCTTCGTCTCCCGGGCTGCCGTAGCCAAGAACGCAAGTGGAGGTGCCGCGGTGGAGCCCAGGAGCGAGGAGCTGGCCAAGGCGCTCGGCCGCGTCGTGGCTCATGAGCTCGGCCATCTATTCATCGGGGCACGGCACACGCGCCGCGGCATACTCAAAGCTAGCTTCGGCCAGAGCGAGCTCATCGGCTCGGCGAGCGCGCTTTTCTTCACGAGCGACCAGATCGCGAAGCTTCAGTCCAGAATCGACGAGCAGATGTATCGGGCCATCAAGCACCCTCCTAGGTGAAGGCACATCGACGTCTTTGTTCCGTCGCGACAGCGTTGTGCGATCCGGTGCTCTTACGTCGAGGTCCATCAGCGCAGAGCCAGGCGGAAGACTATGCGCAACGTCAACGCCGTCACGATTGCGAGATTCGAGTAGCGCGGCTGGCCACCGCGGCGGCCGTTGTTCGGTGGCATCCAAGCGTCGCGCGCCTCCTCGGAGAACCAGACAGTGATGTCGCCACGGCACCTGAGGCCACGCTCGTACTCCCGCCAGTTGGTCACACGATACTTCGTCTTGTATTTGCGGTTCACTTTGCTGGACTTGCGCTCGTTCTCGAACCAATCGGGGATGATCCGCTCTTCGTCTTTGCCGAAAACGATGTCCAGGCTCGCCGTCACGGAGACGTCGGACTTCTTGTTGCCTTGTATCTGGCGGCAGCTCGACGGTCGAGAAGATAGGAGGCGATCCATCCAGCGCGATGCGCCAGTGCCGGTACTTCGATAACTTGACGCAGCGATTGATAAGCGATCCGAGATTTCAGCAAGAACTCTCGTCGGAGCTAGCGCACTATGCCGTGCTATTCGCACGATCATTGTGGAGTACGGAGAGCGAACGTTCGACAGAATCGTTTGCAGACTTCTATGAGCCGCCGGCTGGCCATGTGAATGGCTGCCTGCCATGCTTGGCATGAATAGAACCCACCAAGTTCGCCAGACCTACGACCATAGGCGCGCGACGCCATCGCCGCGACGGGCAACGCGGAGCTGTTCCGGGACGTTGCCATACCGGCGTCGACGCGGCGCACATGGGCGCTTGGCGAGGTGCGCCCAGTAGTCGCTGCAGTCGACGTTGAGCTGGAGGTCTATGACCTGTTGGAGCATGTCGACAGACTACGACAGCGCGCCAGGGCGCAGGCGGCGATCATCGGATTACTGGTGTAGCTGTTGAATCTCCGCGGCGGCAAACTCGACGGCGATCGCGTTCCCGATGGTGCAAGCAAATCTGCGGTTCTGCGCGCGGTCGCGTCGGCGGCCGGCCTGCTGTCGCTGAGCACCGCGCTTAAGATCGTAGGCATCTCGTCGGCACGTTATCACGCGTGGCGACGCAGGGAAGAGGGTTGCGGGCTCGACGATCAACCGAGCTGTCCGAAGTCGTTTCCCAGCCAGCTCACGCGCGACGAAGTCTCCACGATGAGGGATTGCGTCGAGTCCGAGACGTATCGTCACATAGCGGTCCAGAACCTAGCGCTTTACGCGCAGCGTCTTGGCAAGGTTTTCGCGTCCGCAAGCACCTGGTACAAGATGATCCGCCAGCGCGGCTGGAAGCGCCCCCGAAGGCGGGTGCATCCGGCAAAGCCCAAGCAAGGCCTCAGAGCGACGTGCCCCAACGAGTACTGGCAAATCGACGCAACCGTGATCCGGCTGACGACCGGCATCCGAATCTACCTCCAGGCGGTCATCGACAATTTCAGCCGAACGATTCTTGCCTGGCGGGTGAGCGACAAGCTGAGCTCGGCAACAACGCGCGAGCTGCTCATTGAGGCCTCGGGGAACCTCCCTCGCGCCGCAGCGAACGCCAACGTGCTCGTCGTCACCGACGGCGGTTCGGAGAACTTCGGCGAGGTAGATCAGCTTCTCGAGGATTCAAGTTCTCTGAGTCGTGTGCTCGCCCAAGTCGACATAGTCTGCTCGAACTCTTTGATCGAAGCATTTTGGCGACAATTGAAGCACGCGTGGCTTTTCCTGAACACCCTCGACAGTACGGTGGCCGTGAGGCGTCTCGTCGCCTTCTACGTCCGTGAGCACAATGAAAAGATCCCGCGCTCCGTTCTCGGAGGCCGTACGCCGGACGAGGTCTACTTCGGCCGCGAGGAAAAGCTGTTAGAGCGGCTCTCCGAGCAACGCAAGAGAGCGCGGCGGGTCAGGGGCGCCGCGAATCGAGCAGCGAATTGCCATCGCTGCGAACCGTCACGCGCAGGCCCCGCTGTGCGGAACGTCGCCAGAACACGAGCTCGTCGAAAACCTGCTCGGAGATTTGCATGATGTCTGTGTGAGCAGCACCGCTCCCAACCAAGGGCGGCCGCCGAGGAGTCAAGAATGCCCCGCCGATCGTTGCCGGGGCGGCTGACGCCGGACGCGGACGCGGAATCCTTGCGCAATGAACAACGAAAAAACTCGGTGCCACGGGCTGAGGCAGCGAGACGCCTGTAATAATAATGCAGACCACCGACCTTCGGATCGTCGATCGCTCGTCCGTTCACACGAGGCTCAATCGGGCGCCTATCCGATGCGTCCTTCTCGAGCGACCAGTGAGTCCGGCATGAATGATGGTAGTCAACGTATTCGCGCAGGATGCGCCTCACGTGACGCTCGCCGAGGACGATCGCATGGTCGAGGCACTCGCGCCGAATGCTACCTACGAGCCTTTCGACATAAGGGCTCTGCCACGGCGAGCGCGGCGCCGTGAGACCTGCTGGATGCCGAGTCCCGCTACGCGCCGTTTGAAGTACGCCCCGCAAGCTACTGCGGGGACGATATCCTGTTTCCGGCCCGCTCCGGGACCGTTTCCCACTCGTACTCCCGCCCCAAGACGTATTTCTCGAACCACTCTAACTCCACGTTCATCTTGAATAGGCGGTGGCGAAGCTCGCGCCAACCATGTGGCTCCCGCGGTGCAATGTAGAGTCGGGTGGGAACCCCGTTGAACTCAAGAGCTCGATAGAGCTCGATCGACTGCGCCGGGGGCACCCGAACGTCATTCTCTCCTACGAAGATGATGGTGGGCGTCTTGACGTTGGAGATGTGACTGAGCGGCGACTGCTCCCAGATGTTGTCGATGGGAGCATCCTTCTGCCACGGCGACCCCCCCAGCCAATCATCTCGAAAATGACGGACATCGCTTTGCGAATAGAAAGAGACCCAGTTCACCATCCCCGCGCCGGAAGAGGCCGCCTTGAAACGGTCGGTGAAGGTGATGATCTTGTTGGTCATGTAGCCGCCCGCGCTCCATCCCCTCTTGATCAAACGGTCGGGGTCGGCGATGCCCAGCTCGATCAAGTGGTCCGCGCCCGCCATCACGTCCAGGTGCGACTTGTTGAAGTAGTGCCCGAGCATGTCCCGCTGAAACTCGTCTCCGTATCCGCCGCTGCCGCGATAGTTGGTTCTCAACACGGCATAACCTCGGGCGGCAAGCACCTGTATGTAACTGCTCCAACGCCCAAAGCCGAATTGATCCGAGTTCGCCATGCCGCCGTGAGACTGCAGCACGAGGGGATAAGTCTTTCCCTCGTCAAAATTCAGTGGATAGTCAAGCAAGCCCTCGACCGTTACGCCGTCCACGCCCTTCCATGCGATCTTCTCCTGCCGAGGCAGCTCGAAATCGCGTGCGAGGTAGTCGAAGATGTGCGTCACTCGAGTCGGGGATGCGCCGCTCTCGCCCACCGGCAGCAGCCACACGTCGCCGGGGTTGTCCGGCTGGGCAATGGTCAGCACGTGTCGGTCGGAAGAGAGCTCGAGGGCCCACGACCTGATCGTATGCTTCCCGTCGGTGAGCTGCCGTAGCTCTTCGGTGGCCAAATCGAGCTCGAAAAGCTCACTGCGCACGCCCATGTTCGCCAGGAGAAAGATAGAGTCTCCATTTTCCGACCAACGCGCCGCCTCAAGCTCATAGGGCAGGTCAGGGAGCAAAAGCCGTGCCTCGCCGCCCGACGCGGGGACGAGGAATAAACTGCTCTTGTAGTAGTACTCGAACCCCTGGTTGGCCTTCGCTAGGAACAGAACTTGCTCGTTGTCCGGAGAGAGCTGTGCTCCTCCGGCGCCGCCCTCGGGCACCTCGTTGTCAGTGAGCTGGAGCGCGTTTCGTCCATCCGCGTCCATCACCCACACTTCGGTCCGATGCGGGTCCTCGTGGAGCGGCGTGGGCGCCCGGTGATGGACGATCTTCTTCCCGTCCCGGGATAGCTGGTAGATGAGCACCGAGTAATCCCCCTCGGTGACCCGCTCGACCGTCCCGCTAGGAATAGCCGCCCTCCACAGGCGCCAATGCTTGTAGTTCTCGTTGAACGCAAAAACGTCTTCTCCCAAATCGGCGAACCGCTTTTCTTCGTCGCTCGGCGGATCGGGAGCGACGAAGTAAATCGCGGAGCTGTCCGGCGCCCAGGTCATGTTCGAGAACGAGTCGGAGCGTGACGCTACCCATCCGAAGACCGAGAGCAAGGATGGCCGCGGCGACCCGAACTCCAGGTCGGTAATGGGCTCGCCCTCCTCGCGCCAGAGAATTTTCTCCAAGAAACTCGGCTCTTCACGACTCAAGAGATGGATCTGGTTTTCCTTGGAACCCTCGGGCCGCGCCAGATAAGCGATCCATTTTCCATCGGGAGACCACCGAGGGCTCGACGCCCCCGACGTGGTCAGCCGGTCTGGTGGCGAGCCGTCGACGTTCACCCGCCAGATGTCGCGGGTAGAGCCGTTGCCCTCCCAGTCGGCCTCCGACAAGACGAACAGCAACTCCTGGCCGTCGGGCGAGAGCTGAGCGTCGCCCATGGACGGGATTTCCAGAAGATCGACCATGGTCATCGATCGTTTTGCCTGCCCAAGCGCCAACGAGTTCCCCAGGAGGACGAGGGCAAGCCCCCATGCAAGAAGGGCCAATCGCGGTTTGTTATTCATTGCGCTTCTCCTTACATCCTAAGCTTTCTTGCGTTCGAACGTTTCGGCGAGAATCAACGTCGGCGGTAGCGATGGACCGAGACCGTATTCCCGCCTCGCACGGACACCGTCAAAGGGCCGTTAACCTATGGTCTGCTCTGACACGAGTCCGACGCTCATGGAGGTATAACACATAAATGATTGTCGTTTGGAGTCGTTTCGAGCTATCACACCCGTAGGAGATCAGGGGCGCTGCCGGTGCGGAACGCGCCAGAGGAAGCCGAGGAGTTGTGCGCGTCGAATCGCTTCCCGCGGATCCGGCGCCGCGTCGGCGAGCTGAGCACGCTCTCTGCGAACGATCGAGAACGCATCGGAGAGTCGCTTGGGCTCCGTTGTTTGTTTTTGGACAGGACGGGGATGCGCCCGGATGAACGGGACATATCATCGACTACGGTGGGATCTTCGACGCCTTTCAGCAGGTGGGCCGATCGTCCGACGGGTCGAGGACGTCATGCCCATCCTGCGGGTCATCGCCGGACCCGACGGCCGCGACGCGGGCATCGTTCCAATGCCGCTGTCCGAACCCACGTCGGTGGACCCGCGCAGCCTCCGGGTCGCTTTCTACACGTCGAACGATCGGGTCCCTCCAATCCCTGACGTTCAGCAACTCGTCAGGGACGCCGCCGCACTGCTGGCGCGTCACGGCGCCCGCGTCACCGAGGTGCGACCCCCCGAACTGCGCGAAGGCGCCGCGCTGCGGAGTCAGCTTCTCGCCGCAGATGGCTCCGCTCACGTGCGTCGTGTCGTCGAAGCCGCCGGCTTCGACCCGGGCCTCGGAGTTCCTCCGCACCAACGGTCCGACGGCCACCGCCGCCCAACTCACGGCGCTCGCGGAGCGACTGGACCGGTGGCGAAGCGAGATGCTCTGGTTCATTCGCGACTACGACGTCGTGCTTTGCCCGGCCGCCCGTTCCCCGCACGGCGCCTCGACGGAGAGCGCGACCGGACCATCGGCGCCTACACCTCGGTGTACAACGTCACCGGCTGGCCCGCCGGCGTCGTCCGGATGGGTACCTCCCCCGAAGGGCTGCCCCTCGGTCTTCAGATTGTCGGGTCTCCCTGGGACGACCACATCGTGGTCGCCGTGATGGCCCTCCTCGAAGAATCCGAGCGCGGCGGCTGGCAGCCACCGCCCCTCTGAGCCGCTCGGCTCAGAGTAGGTGATGGAATGCGAAGCAGAGCAATGGTCGGAGCGCGTGTAGCAACGGAAATGCCACGCGCGTTGAGCAGACCCTGGATAATAATGAGATTGGGGACCCCATCATCTGATATCTTCAACGAGCTTCACTAACATGGATTAGCCCCTCGCAAACCGAGGAAATTGGAGCCACACGCTTCGGGAGGCGTTATGCAGCTTCCTATCCCTCCGGTCGGTGTATACGAAAGGGTATCGTTAGCACCGTCGAGAACGGACCGAGTGGAAGGACGGAAATCGTAGTGAATCTGCTTCGCCGCTACGGCTGCCTATTGCTGCTGTCGGTCGTCGGCTGCGCCGACCGTTCTTCACCGGAGCCAGCCGGGTCGAAAGTGAGCCCCCAAGACGGAACCCAACCCAACATCATTGTCATCGTCGTGGACGACTTGCGGTTCGACGAGTTCGGCGCCGGAGGCCATCCGTACCTCGAAACGCCGAACATCGACCGGTTGGCTACCGAGGGAGCGATGTTCGTCGACGCGTTCCATGCGGTACCACTATGCTCCCCCAACCGAGCGAGCATCCTCACCGGGCAGTATCCGTCTCGCCATGGGATCATCGACAATGTGGCCCGGAACCGTGCGAGTCACCGTTTGCAGACGTTCCCTCTGTGCCAACATCGCCGAGAGCTGTCGCAAGCAGGACATTGAACCCGACCAGCTCACCCTTCACGCGGACCGTGGCAGCTCGATGAGAAGCAAGCCCGTGGCTCTGCTCCTGGCTGACCTCTTCACGAGCGACAACGGTTTCTTCTTCGGCGAGCATTGGTTGAGTCAGGAGCGTCGGCTGCCCTACGAGGAATCCGTACGACTGCCGCTGCTCGTACGATATCCTCCGCTGGCGCAAGCGGGGTCCAAGGTCGAGGGCTTGTCGCTCTCTGTAGACATCGCGCCAACGGTCCTGGAAGTTGGACAGGCTGAAATCGGAGATCACATCCAGGGGCGGTCGCTGTTGCCGCTACTGCAAGGAAACAACAGCGAGTGGCGGGAATCCGTCTTGATCGAGTTCTACACCTACGAGAACCCCAGGCCCTGGCTCATGGATATGGACTACAAGGCCATCCGTACGGACCGTTATAAGCTCATCCATTGGATCCAGCACCCGAACGAGCGCGAACTGTACGATCTCGAAACGGACCCCTACGAGATGCGAAACCTCGTCGATGAACCCTCGATGAGCGCCGTGCTGCGCGAGTTGGAGAACGATCTCTCCCGCCTGGTGATCGAGGCGACGGGGTTGGCGAGCGCGCGGTACTAGGCAGGTGCGCAAGTAAATTCGATGATTTCAGATCAACATCGACCGTAAGTTCATCACGACATAGAAGACGGAGACGACCACCATCAAGCTTTCCGAAATCCACGACGCTCGCAACGGCTCAGGCAGCAACCGTCGATTCACGAAAATGATGTGTATGGCCGAGAACGACAGGATGAACCCGGCAACGTTGGCGCCGATCAGTACGAGTACCATCGGCTGGGCCAGGGTCAAAGTAAAACTCCCCCACACGACAAAGCCGCCGAGGATCCCGTAATAGACCTTGCGGACGTCGTCCCGGCAGAGGCGACGCATGTCGGGAAAGGCGGTCCACACGACATCCGTCGTCACCCGAACGAGGCCGTCCATCACGACCAGCTGTGTCGATAGAAGAATCCAGAAGCCGTTGACCCAGTAACCCAGTAGTACATTGCTTTCTGCCTGTCGGCCCAGAAAACTCGGCGCGGGAGCATAGGGGGCGATTTTGAAGGCATCTCCCGCACGGAAAGGGAGGGGCGAATGGGCGTCGCCCAATACATGGCCGAGCTCACAACGGCGGTGAAATACGACATGAACATCACGCACGTGCTTCTCAATAATAACGAGCTCGGGAAAATCAGCAAGGAGCAGCGCGCGGGCGAGTGGAAAGTGTGGGAGACCTCTCTCGTCAACCCGAACTTCGCTGAATACGCCAAGCTCTGCGGCGCCAAGGGCATAAGGGTCGAAAGCCCCGATGAGCTCGATGACGCGCTCCAAGACGCGCTCGCGCATGACGGTCCCGCGCTCGTGGAGATCGTGACGGACGCGCTTCTCATTTGATGTTCTCGAGTCCGTATCCGCTGGGGACTCGATGAGAACGCGCTGTGGCGCGAGCTCGAAGCGAAGCGCTCGGCAGGCGAGACGATCTGAAACCTGACGGCGTCGAACCCGACACGGGTTGGGATCTCCTATCCGGATGCCGAGATCCTGGCGAGCTTGGCGGTGCCCGAAGCGCTCGTCTACACGCCGGATCCCAAAGGGATCTCCCACGCGCGCGAAGCAGTCTCCAGCTATTACGCGGGCCACAACATCGACGTCTCGAAGGACGCGCTCGTGCTCACCGTCAGCACGAGCGAGGCTTACGGCTTTCTCTTCAAGCTCTTGTGCGATCCGGGCGAGCGTGTCCTCGTGCCACGGCCGAGCTACCCGCTCTTCCATTTTCTCACGTCCCTCGAAGGTGTTATGGCCGTCCCCTACACACTTACTTTCGACGGCGCTTGGCAGATCGACTTCGACGAGCTCCATACGATCGGTCGAGACGCGCGCGCGCTCGTGGCCGTCCACCCCGGAAACCCCACGGGCTCCTATCACTCGGACGCCGATCGCGAGAGACTTCTCGATCTTTCGGAGGCGCACAGCCTCGCCTTGATCGTGGATGAAGTCTTTCTCGACTATCCGTTCTCCGGGACACCGCGAAGCTTTGCCGACGCGGACCGGGGTCTCGTTTTCGTTTTGAGCGGTCTTTCCAAGCTCGCGGGGCTTCCGCAGATGAAGCTCGCCTGGATCGCGGTCTCGGGCGCTCTCGAAAGGCGCCGGGAAGCGCTCGCGCGCCTCGAGCACATCGCCGACACTTATTTGTCCGTCGGGACAGCGGTGCAGCTGGCCGCACCCCGGCTTCTAGAGCTGGCGCCCGATTTGCGTCGAGCCATCCGGTCGCGCACGGCGAGCAATCTCGAAATGCTGTCTCGCGAGGCTCGAGCCGCGGCGTCGATCTCCGTGCTGCCGGTCGATGGCGGCTGGTACCAGCCCGTGCGACTTCCCGCTGTCGCGAGCTCCGAGGCCTGGGCGCTCGACATCTTGAGGCAAGCCTCCGTCTATCTTCATCCGGGACTTTTCTTCGGCTTTTCGCAAGAGGCCCACGTCGTCGTGAGCCTACTCACAGAGCCCTCGGTGCTCGAGGAGGGGCTCGCCAAGCTTCTCCGCATCGTGGCGGATCGAGTAGACTCTTCGCGTGGCTGAGCCCCTGGTCTTTGAGCAGGTGGCAAGTGTCGATGGCCCCCGGGCATCGGCCCCACGTAGGGGAGCATGCCCACGCGCACGGCTTCGAAAGGCATGAAAGAGTCGGTCTCCTCCGAGCGGCCATACTCTATTGGGAACGTCGCGAAGCCGCTTATCGAGCCCGCGGGACAGGTTGAGCTCGTGACATGGATTCCCCGCCAGATTTAGCCAGTCCCGCACCTGCTCTTCGGTCGTGATACAGGTAGTGGCGCCCCTGCGACAAGCCGAGTGTCCGGGTGACACCCAGGTGTCAACCTATGTTGACGCCTATCCCGATGAGCGCAAACGACACGGCGCTTACAGGTTGAAGCGTTTTCCCAACAGAGGCTCGAGCCCGGTGTCAACGCTCGTTGTCGATCTTCGAACACTCTGCTGCCCCCGATTCCTGAAGGCTCATAGGCTCAACTGCATGATGGCAGTGCGTTTAACCTTGGCGTCGACGAGCGAGCTGCCGATGGTATGGCATTCGCTACCAAACCGTGCTGTTCGCACGATCTTTGTGGAGGGCGGAGAGCGAACGTTCGACACATCTGCATAATGCAGGCCTTCTATGAGCGACCGGCTGGCCATGCGGCTTGCTGCCTGCCATGCTTGGGCATGAAGAGAACCCCCCGAGTTCGCCAGACCTACGACCACAGGCTGCGCGATGCCATCGCCGCGACCGGTAACACGGACCTGTTCCGGGACGTTTCCATTCCGGCTTCGACGCGACGCACGTGGGCCCGTGGCGACGTGCGTCCCGTGGTCGCTTCGGTCGATGTGGAGCTGGAGGTCTACGACCTGTTGGAGCAGGTCGACAAACTACGACGGCGTGCCAGGGAGCAGGCCGCGATCATCGGAGTACTGGTGCGACTGTTGAACCTCCGCGGCGGCAAACTCGACGGCGATCGCGTTCCCGATGGTGCAAGCAAATCCGCGGTTCTGCGGGCGATCGCATCGGCGACGGGGCTGCTGTCGCTGGGCACGGCACTCAAAATCGTAGGGATCTCGTCGGCGCGCTATCACGCGTGGCGGCGCAAGGAAGGCTGCGGGCTCGACGATCAACCTAGCTGTCCGAAGTTCTTCCCCCGCCAACTGACGCGGGAGGAAGTCTCAACGATGAGGGACTTTGTCGAGGCCGAGACATATCGCCACATAGCGGTTCAGAACCTGGCCCCTTTACGCGCAGCGTCTTGGCAAGCTCTTCGCGTCTGCAAGCACCTGGTACAAGATGATCCACCAGCGCGGCTGGAAGCGCCCCCGAAGGCGGGTGCATCCCGCAAAGCCCAAAGCAGGCCTCAGAGCAACGCGCCCCAACGAGTATTGGCAAATCGACGCAACCGTGATCCGGCTGACGACCGGGATCCGAATCTACCTCCAAGCGGTCATCGACAATTTCAGCCGAAGGATTCTTGCTTGGCGGGTGAGCGACAAGCTGAGCTCGGCAACAACACGCGAGCTGCTCATTGAGGCGTCAGAGCACATGCCAGGCCTCGCACCGAATACGAGCGTGCTTGTCGTCACCGACGGCGGTTCAGAGAATTTCGGCGAGGTAGACAAGCTTCTCGAGGATTCGAATTCTCTCAATCGTGTGCTCGCTCAAATCGACATATTGTTCTCGAACTCTTTGATCGAAGCTTTTTGGCGACAATTGAAGCACGCGTGGCTCTTCCTGAACGCCCTCGACAGTACAGTGGCGGTACGGCGTCTCGTCACATTCTACGTCGGTGAGCACAACGAAGAGATTCCGCGTGCCGTTCTCGAGGGTCGCACGCCAGACGAGGTGTACTTCGGCCGGGAGGAGAACCTGTTCGAGCGGCATTCTGAGCTACGCAGGAGAGCACGAGAGTTCAGAAGCGCGGCAAATCGAGCAGCGAGTTGTCATCGCTGCGAATACTCACGCGCAGGCCCAGCTGCGGGGAGTGTCGCCAGAACACGAGCGCGGCGAAAACCTGCTCGTAAATCTGCATGAGGTCCGTGTGAGCAGCACGGCAAATCCTCGCACGACGAGCCCTTGTTCCAATTGCCCGACGGAGAGACCCTCGATGTTTTCGAGTTCATCGCTCGCGTCCTCACACAGATCCCCGAGCCCCGCAAACATAATATTCATTACTATGGCGCCTACGCGTCAAAAACTCGGACCTGAGAAAAAAAGACGGCTCACAACTGCAACCCGCATCTTCCGAGGAAAAGACACTCTCAACAGACGAACCCAAGCTCTCTTCCAAGCAACGGGCCGCTCTCAGAAAATGATGGGCTAATTTGATCAAAAGGGTCTTCAAAACCGACCCGCTCCTTTGCGACTGCGGAGGGACTTTTAGGATCTTGTCCTTCATTACCGAACCCACGGTGATAGCGAAAATCGTCCACTGGGGTGGACCCCATTGGTACATCGGGGGCGATCCCTGGACGGATCCGGAAGGCTACCGGGAGCGCTCGCCGTTGACGCACGTCCAGAACGTCACGACGCCGACGCTCCTGCTTCACGGCGAGGTGGACACCGTCGACACCATCGAGCAGACCATGAATTTTCACAACGCGCTCTGGGAGAAGGGCACACCGACGCGCTTCATCCGTTTTCCACGCGAGGGTCACGGGATTCGCGAGCCGCGCCACCTGCGGGTGCGCATGGTCAACGAGATCGCGTGGATGCAGAAATACATCCACGGTATCGAGTGGATGCACCCTGAGCGCGTCACCGAGGAAACGCCGACGACGGAGAACCCTTAGCTTCAGAACTCCGAAGTCGGTGCCAGACACAAGATTCGGAGTACTCGCGGTTCGAGCCAGCTACTGCTCGGTGCCGAGACTTCGGTGCGCCGCTCATGCGCTAGAATCGCCACTCAGACTCCCACAGCCGCAGCTTGTTTCCTAGAACCGCAGCTCATGCTAGAAGACACAGCTATGAGCTCTATCCGTCGGGTGCTCATCAACGTCACAGGGGTCTCCGAGCTCCGCCGCGTGCCTGTCGATCCGAAACGTCTATTTCTTGGAAGCAGTGGGGGGTAGCCGACAGGGACGAAGTCGAACTCTTCGACCTTGTTCAAATTGCCTCGGCAGCTGGGATGGTTCTGCTCTCCCCAGCCGCGATACATGTACTCGTCACAGGCGGGATAAAGGAGATCGTGCACCCCGACGGTGTCTTCCTCCAACATGAGCAATGGCCGCCGCTTGTTGCTGTAGAAGGGCTTTCGCGACTCCAGGTAAAGCCGGCGCTGCCGCGTCATCGTCGTTCTGGGACAAAGGTACTCATCGGGCGAGCTCTCGACGAACGCGAACAGATCGGAGACTTGTTTCCCCTTCGGAGCAATGACCTTGAGACGCTGGTCCTGCTTCAAGAACACTCCGCAGCCGGATTGTGGCGGAATGGTCACTCTGGACACGAGACGCCCCGGATCCACCTGTGCTGACGGCGAACCTGAGGCCGCGCCTCTCAGGAAAGCGGCGGTGGCCCTACCGAGAAACCCGCGCCTCGACAATCTCGAGCTTTCCCACATGACACCCTCCTCTCGCAGGCGAACATAGAATGAGACGGAGCTCGTGTCAACGGCCGACGTTTGGGATACGGAGGACGCAGGTTCTCAACGTTCGTTATCTGGTTCCGACACATCAGACATTTTATCCGCCAGGTAGAGCTCGGCCACCCGCAGCCCCAGATCCCGCGGCACGATCTCGCCCATGTTGCACAGCGTCCACGTCGAGAATTGCTGCTCGGGGAAGCGGACGTAGTGCGCCTTGAAGCCCATGAACGAGCCCGAGTGCCCCCACGTTCGAAGGCCCCGGTGCTCGCCTTCACGAATCCCGAATGCATAGCTCAGAGTCTCCCCGCTGTTGAGGACTCCTTTGGTGTGCATCACACCCAGAAAGTCCGATCCTCCCAACTGGTTGTCGAGAAAGTTCCGATCCCACTGAAGGAAATCCCCGACGGTGGTGTAAAGGCCGCCGGCGCCCGGCAGCGCGAAGTTCCCCTGGTAGCTCTGATAGTAGCCTCCCTCCTCTGACGGCATGTAGCTCATGGCACGGCCCTTCACCACGTGCACCGGGTCATCGTGAAAATGGGTGTCGCTCATGCCGAGCGGATCGAAGAGCTTTTCGCGAGTGTATTCGCGGAGAGTTTTGCCGCTGGCTCGTTGCACGATCATCGAGAGCAGGAAGTAGCCCCCGTTCGAGTACCGATATTGATCTCCCGGCGGGAAATCGAGCTCCTGCGCCGCCAGAAGCTCGAGGGCTTCTTCCCTGCTAAACCTGTTCCAGGTCGTCAGCCCGTTCTCTCTCATCACCACGTACATGCCTGGAACGCCGCTGGTGTGGTGTACCAGATGACGTACGGTGACCGCCGGCTCACGCTCGGGCATCTCCGGTAGGTACTTGCGAACGTCATCGTCGAAGGCGAGCTTTCCCTCGTCGGCCAGTAGCGCGATGGCCGCAGCCGTGAACTGCTTGGAGACGGAGCCCACGTAGAAGACCGTCGTCGGGGTGATCGGAACGTCCCAGTCCAGATTCGCGTACCCATAGCCCTTCTTGTAGATGAGCTTCCCCTTGTGGGCAACGCCCAAAGCGCACCCGACCGAGCCGGGCCGGTCGAGCTCGGCGAACACCGCGTCGACATCAGTCGGAGACGGGGTCCCAAGACTCGGGGCAAGCATCGCGGTCTCCGGGACGATGAATCCAACCTCGCCGCGGATCTCCATTCGTGTATCGAGCTCGGCGGAGCGGGCCTGAACATCCTCGAGCAATGCGTCAGCCTCGTCCCCGATCAAGACATAGGGCTGTGAAAGATGGTTCCCTCGGCCGGCGATGGGCAGGATCTCGACGCTTTTGATCTTCTCCGGGGTCAGCGTTAGCCGGCCCAAATAGTTGTCCATCCAGTACGTGTGATTGTGGCCGAAGATGAAATTGCCGAGCGAGTAGAAGATCACTTTGCCTTTGTAGATCTCGACTCCTCGAGGCACGTGGGGATGGTGGCCGATGATGAGGTCGGCCCCGGCGTCGATGATGTCGTGGGCGAAGGCCCGGGCCGCCGGGTGCGTGTCCTGCGAGTTCTCTATGGCCCAGTGGAAGGACACCGCGACGTAGTCGACCTCGTCACGTACCCGTCCGATGTCTTCCTTGATGATGAACGGATCCAGCGGCACGGCCCCGGGATAGTCAGGTAGAGCAAATCCGCGGCGGCCGCCATTCACCGACCAGGCATATCCGAGGAAGGCAACGCGGACGCCTTTTTTCTCGACGATGAACGGCCGCCTCGCATCCTCGAGGTTCGCGCCCGTCCCGACCGATCCGATGCCGGCACGCCACAGGGCCTCTTTGGTATCCAGCAGCCCCTGCCCGTCGGCATCCAAGGCATGGTTGTTAGCCGTCGAGACAACGTCGACGCCTGCCCACCTGAGACCGTCGGCAAACGTTGTCGGTGTGCGAAACGCCCCGCTGTGGCGTGCTTGGTCGGATAGTGGCGTTTCGAGGTTGGCGAAGGCAATGTCGGCGTCACGCAGGACCGGGGCGATTCTGAGAAGCGGATAGCGGATCATTTCCTCCACTGAGTCGAACTCGAGGCCGTAGTGGATGGCGAGGACGTGATGGCTCTCCGGAGTCGAAAGCTCACGGCCGAACACAGCTTCCAGGGACGGCGTTGTTTCGGAGGTCACCAGGTACGGAATCCTGACCCAATCGCCGGGCGATCGCTCCTCGAGGTCGAAGGCGATGCCCGGTGCCTTTGTAATACGCGACCACTCGATGTCACCGCCGACCACAAGAACGACTTCTTCTTCCTGCGCGTGACCAACGCCCGGGACAACGAAAAGCAGAGCCGGCAGCACGGAGGCAACCGACAGAGAACGGAAAAATAGCTTCATGACCCCATCCTCACCCACAAGTAGTTGTGGAACACTTCTTGGTCTGGCTTATGGCGCACCGCGCAAAAGCAAATGGATTATCGCACATCCCCTCGGCCGCATTAGGAAGAACGCCGCTACGATGAAGCGCTCCTCACCTTCGAAGAGGCCTCGAGCTCACACCCGAAGAAGCTCCGCCCTACCTCAGATCGAGCCAGCCGTCGTTGTTGTAGTCGCCCCAGGCCGCCGTCTGCGTGGGATGACGGGTCGCGATGCCGGCTTCGACCGTGACATCCTCGAAGGTGCCGTCGCCTCGGTTCCTCAGGAGGGAGTTCGGCTGCTCGCCCGAAGGCCCGAGCCAGGCGCCCCGGAGCACGAGGACGTCGATGAAGCCGTCGTTGTCGTAGTCCGCCTGGACGAGGTTGAGGCCCCCGCCCAGACCCGCCCCGCGCCCCAGGTTGAGCTCGTGACATGGATTCCCTGCCAGATTTAGCCAGTCCCGCACCTGCTCTTCGGTCGTGATACAGGTAGTGGCGCCCCTGCGACAAGCCGAGTGTCCGGGTGACACCCAGGTGTCAACCTATGTTGACGCCTATCCCGATGAGCGCAAACGACACGGCGCTTACAGGTTGAAGCGTTTTCCCAACAGAGGCTCGAGCCCGGTGTCAACGCTCGTTGTCGATCTTCGAACACTCTGCTGCCCCCGATTCCTGAAGGCTCATAGGCTCAACTGCATGATGGCAGTGCGTTTAACCTTGGCGTCGACGAGCGAGCTGCCGATGGTATGGCGTTCGCTACCAAACCGGCCCTATGGGCCTTCTCCCAACTTCCCAACCGCTCCTCGAGCCGGTCCCTCTGTATCGCCCGCGAAACGCTCGCGCGAGCCCTCTTTATCAGCTGCTCAAGCTCTACTACGAAGACGTCAAGGCCGCATGGGAAGAGCGTTTTGAAAACAAGTACGGATACTGGAGGGGCTTCGTCGACACCGTCGTCGCACGCTACCTCGATTGCGGCACCGTCGAAGCAGGTTTCGCAAGACTTCGATGCCAAGCATGTGGTGCGGAAAATTGCTCGCGCTCTCCTGCCAGCCATACTACACCTCTCCGGAACAAGCCGAGATTATCTTCGTATCTGGGTTTTCGTACATGTATTGACCGGTGTCGTCCACTTTGATGCTACGAAGCCCGAGTCTTGCTTGAGCTCTGCGCTTTTTCACCGTCGAGCCACATACGCCGAGTTTTTCTGAGACCTCACCCAGATTCAACCATCCTCGTTCATGGAGCCGAGTATATCGGCTTTTCAATCGATAGGCGCGGCGTGTTTTTTGCACACGACGGGCGTGAAAGGCGTTGCCACACCCGAAGGTTAAACCTCGTTCGTTCAGGATGCTCGCGATCTCGCCATCGGTGTAATCGTCGAGTAGCCGATCGATTTCCTCCACAATCTCAGGAGGAGTCTTCCACTCTTCGAAGCCCGACACGGGTCGTGCCAAGCTTAGCGAACGCGTCGCTCCGCCTTTGAATCGTACTTGAACCGTGAGCTGGTCATCTCCCTTCACCAGTGTCACGTCTTCAAGCATCAGTCGCACCATACGCTTGCGCTCGCGATGGGGCGTCTTTGCGTTTTTCCAGAGTCTGGGAAAGTCGCGGGCCAAGGCCAAAACCTGCGAGCGCGTCTCGTCATCCACCACCTGACGGTCCTCCTGTCGGTGCCGCTCATACTCTTCCCGGCTTCGTTCCACTTCTCGCAGCTTGTCGTTCCACTCAGCCTCCAGAGAATCCGCGACCAGACGGTTATCCGGGTCCACCTGCATGTAACGCCGCCGGGCAAGCTCTGCTTCGTAGCGGACCCGCGCGACCTGCTGATAGCGCAGCTGATCGGCTTGTTCGATGTTGGACTGGACTTGCTCCTGAACCAACAGCGCTACTTCCAGGGCATGGGGCTGAACCACCTCGAGCAAAACCTCGCCGATCGCATCGTCGATGCTGTCCCCAGGAATGCTTTGACAAACCGGCTTCGCCAGCCTCTGCTCCGTGCCCGGGCATATGTAGTCCGGACTCAGGCGCCCCCTTCGGTGGTGATAACGCACCGTCATCGCTTTGCCACACTTGCCGCACATCACCAATCCTTGCAACAGAGCTGGACCTTCCCGAGCCGGATACTTCCGCCCACCACGAGAGTTCGCCGCGAGAGTCTTTTGATTCTGCTCGTACTCCTCCCACGTGATGTAGCTGTCATGTGCATCGAGTATCAGAGAGTGCCACTCCTCTCGTGATGCGTGCTCCACATGCACTCGACCTTCGAGATGAAGCCGTCGCTGCTTGCGGCGTCCGTAACAATAGGCGCCTGCGTAGCGCGGGTTGTGCAACACCTCTTGCGTGCGGCTTACCGTCAGCTCACGCCAAACGATATCGCCTTTCGACGGACCACTGTGCATACACATGGGGAACTTCAGCCCTTGCTCCTGAAACGCCCGTACCGTGCGATGCGCCGAGTCCACCCGTCGATACGTTTCGAAGAGCATCCGGATGGATTCCTGGATTTGTTTTGTCTGGGTGGAAAACCACCTGCTCTTGCTTGTCGTAGATAAAGCCCACCGGGAGGCGAACCCGAAGCTCTCCCCGACGGGCTTTGCTCAGAATCCCGCCCACCAGCCGTGCGCGAAGCTGGTACAGCTCCGCTTCCGACATCGTTCCCTTCAAACCCAGCAACAACCGGTCGTTGAACACCGTCGGCTCATACAGGCCGTCCTCGTCCAGAATCAGAGTCCCTGTCACCGCGCAGATCTCCAACAGACGATGCCAATCACTCGAGTTGCGCGCCAGACGCGACACCTCCAGACCCATCACCAAACCCGCTCGGCCTGTCCCTACTTCGCCCACGAGTTTCTGAAAGCCTTCTCGATCCACTGCCGAGGCGGCTGATTGACCCTGATCGTTGTCGATCACAACGATCCTCTCGTCGGGCCAACCCAGCGCCACCGCACGGTGACGAAGCTCATACTGACGTCGGCGACTTTCCGTATTCTCCACCACTTGTCGAAGAGTGGACTGACGTACGTACAAGTACGCGTTTCTCTTGAGATGCTCCGGCTTTACCTTCCGATCGGATTCCATCATGGGCTCACCTCCTTTGATACCGCCCAAGCCATTTCCGCCATCACCCGAACTACTTCCGTTTCGACCTGCTTCGGCAGAGACTTCGCAAGCTCCGTGCTCGCCTTGGACGCCGGGCGGTCCGAGCGCTTCACCGCCTCTAGGCAAACCGAGCAAGTCTCCATCCACGACACCATCCCCCGGTGAATCAAAAGGGCTCGTCCCGTCGGCCGAGTTTTACCAGCGGACACACACCGCCTCAGCTCTTCGTAGCGGTGGACCAAAGACGCGAGAGAGAATCGCTCGGCTCGAGCGTCGCTTAGCTCGGTTTTTTTTTCGGACGCTTGAATGCTCGCTCGATGCTTCGAGGATGAACCTCGGTGCCGAATCGCACTTTCAACTTCTCGGCAAGCTCGGTCCAACCGAGGCTTTTGTCCTTGGCTCGCTCCTGTCGTACGAACGTCATGACCTCGTCGCTTAGCTTGTGCCCCGAGCGCGGGCCGCGCTTTTTCGGCATCAGCCCGCCGAGCCCCTCCTGCTCGAACGCCGTTTGCGCCTGGTAGAACGAAGGGCGCGAAAAACCAAAATTCGAGCAGGCGTTCACCACCGTCTTTTCCTCGCGGCGAACGCGGCGTAGCATCTCGTATTTGACCTGGACGACATCGCAAGGATCGAAGAACTCGTCTTCGGTGAACAAAGAGTCGCTGACCCGCTCGGGCCGCGGGTTCAGGCTGCCCTGGCGTTGAAGGGATTGGCGCTTGGCGTCGTCGGACATTTCTAGTAAGAATAATTATGTACATTCTCAATCGCTTGTCAAGCTCTTTCGGTGCTAATTCGTTGAAATTGTAGCCCATTATTAACTATTATCCATCTCTGCGACTGTCGGCTAATTCGAACATCCGAACATAATTATCTCAACACTATGAACATAATTCCCTTTACACTTTCGGCGCACCCTCCTCCGCGCTCTCCCCAACCTCCATCCCCTTGATGAGTTTCACCAACTCCACCAACTCGGCCACGCGAAAGTACGCCCGGCCCCGAGATACCTCGAGGAACGGATCCATAACCCCCGTCGCGTCCGTCCATTGCAGCGGAATCGTCACCAGCTCCCCGTCAACGTCTCGACAGTCCACGTACTCCCGCCCCCAGCTGCGCCGGTAACTCACCAGCTCGAACTCTTCGGGTTGTCGGGGATGGAAGGGATGGGTGATGGTGATGCGCCGTTTCAGGTGATCCACAAACGGTGCAGTCCGAACGTTATTCTCTCAGTTGCAAACAAAGGGGTATCTGTCCGTCATGTGATGCGAAACGCGCGGCCGCCTTCGCCGCCTTTCTCAAAGATGAGCTGCTCGAGAACGTTTGCCACTCGTTGTGGAACTTCACTATTCCAAAAATGCTTAGACCTTTTTTCATGCGGGACCGCGAGCTAGTCGGTGATCTCGCTCGCCTCGCCTATGAGACCATCAAGGAGTTGATGAGAGAAGCCACCGGCGAAATCAAAGCCCGTCCTGGTGTTGTCGCCGTTCCGCAGACCTTTGGGAGTTTTATCCAACCACACCCGCATGTTCACTGCCTTGCCTCACGTGGGGTGTGGCTCGCCAACGGACAGTGGATTCCCATTCCCTATATCGATACCAACGCCGCCGAAAAGCTGTTTCGCCACAAAATCCTCCGCCTCTTGAAGCGTAAAGAACTCTTGAGTGACGAACGCATCGAGCTACTCGATTCTTTTCGTCACAGCGGTTTCTCCGTCGACACATCTCCTACCGTTTGGCCTCAAGACAGGTGTGCCCCACCGTGTCAGGTGCGACCAATTGGTTCTCCACGTCGTTCCACCCGGACACCGGCCTCTACTACGTGCAAACGATGGAGCATTGCGCGATCTACACGCGGACACCGGAGCAGTGGGAGTCTGGCCGGTCCTATTACGGTGGGTCCACGCGGACCCCACCCGGCGAGTCGGGGCAGAAGATTCTGCGCGCGATCGACATCCTGACCGGCGACATCGCGTGGGAGCTGCCGCAGACCGGACCGGCCAATTCCTGCGGCGGCACGCTCGCCACCGCCGGCGGCCTGGTGTTCTTCGGCGAGGACAGCGGCGCGCTGATGGCGGTCAATGCAGAGACCGGTGCGCCGCTCTGGGACTTTCAGACGAACGCCGTTTGGAAAGCGTCGCCGATGACCTATATGTTCGACCAGCGACAGCACGTGGCCGTGGCCGCCGCGTCGAGCATCCTGTCGTTCGCGCTGATCGACCCGGCACCGCCGGCACGTGCGGCGTCAGGGCGATAGCCGCACGCGGACCGGTGCTTCCGCAATCAAGTGTTGGCGTCCGGCTGTCGTTCGTCATTATTGATCGGCGCGGAAACTGCGGGCTCGTGCGCCCCGGCGATGAAGAAGAAAGCAAGGTCGAACGCCCGCGAGACAGTGCCGCGTCTCGTCCACTGCTGGCTTGATGATCGGAAAGCAAGAGCGGTCACGGCTTCGGGCCACGCGACGTTCGCCACCGGAACGGCGCTAAGCAGCTTTCCGCCACTCGTAGCGAAGGTGGGTAGTGTCCTAATTTGCCGCAGCGACGAGATCCCGAAGTTCCAACGGCTCGTTTGCGATACCTGCTTCCATCGCTGGCGTAACGCGAAGGCTGTTGTGGATGCCAGCCACGCTACCTCTTGTTCGAAGCTTTTGGTAAAGCGGCTTCCCTTGTCGGCCCAAGGCACCTTTTCTCTGACCACTCCACACCGCCGACATACCACTCGTCGGATCGAGTAGATAGGTCCGGACTCCGAACAGGTCCAAGTGCCGCCAGTAGCGATTGTAGCGATCTTTGTTCTTGCGGACCTTTCGTCCGCAAATCCCGCACAGAGGCTTCCTCCTCCGTGGTACTACATCCACCACCACTCTGGCTTTGTCCGCCTGGAAGTAGAAACCTCGGACCCACAGGCCTTGCAATCCGACGAGCTTGTTGACTAACGTAGTAACGCGCATCGCGGGAACGCTCTTTTCTCTTTCGAAAAAAAAGATTCTAGCGTTCTCGCCGATGCGCATCTACACATGGCTTACCCTCTCAACCCACGGGCCTCACCAGATGCCACCGCCCCTCAGCGGGAGACGAGGCTGTGGGAAACGCCCCCACGGTTCTGGTCGTTCAGACCTTGCTCACGACTGAGTTCTCTTCGAAGCCCGGAAGGGCGTTTTCCATAGCCTCCACTAATCGAGCCCCCCCTTCCTTATTCCATATGAATTAATCTTTCTTGTATATATATCAGGAGGGGCCTGTGGGCGCTCGTGGGAAACGCGAAGCGTTTTCCAAGCGATTGTGGAAAACGCCGCTCCACGTTTGTACGTGCTCACAACCTTTCCCTAAACGCCTCTCTCGCCCGGAGTTTCCGGCGTTTTCCACAATCGCGGCAGCGTCCATAGGCCATGCCCTCCAACACAAATCAGATCCCCCGAAACGACAGGAGAACCATTTTTTTTCGGAGATGCGGATCGAATCTTCCTTAGTAGCAGAGCCGACATCTCGATACCGGCTTCCTGCGCCGCCTTCACAAAGAAGCTTTTCGCTCGCGTTTTTGTAGCACCAGTAACTCCATATTCACCAAGAATGTCATCGAACTGCGCTGGAGTGATTTTCTTTAAGTCAATTTCGAACAGCTTCTCGTAGCGCGCCGTCAAAATCTTTCTGAGCGCGGTGTTCCTTTCCTCCCGTTCCGCGATAGCAAGGCTGTCTAGCGCTGGCTGTGGTATTCCCTCGTTGTCGATCAAACCAAGAAAGCCAAACGCGCCGATGAGTTGACCTTGAACGGTCCCGCTAAAGGAAGGGAACATCGACCTGTCGATCTTAGTGGGCAAGCCGTGGGAGGCGAGATGGTCCAAGGCTGTCGAAAATGTCGAATATGGGACATATGGTATCGTCCGTTTTTTCTCGTCATCAGATGTCATATCGCTATACTCCTTTTTCTTGACCGCTACGAATACTATACCACAAGAATGATGTCGCGATGTCATAAATATCCAACACTCCGGACTTTTTTTGACAATGCGAACGCCCCTGTTCTAGTATTCCCCCTTCGAGGAGGGAAGTGGCTATGAATAAAGGAGATACGGTTATCGTTCGCGTTCACGGGGGTACGAATGTTGAGCGGAGGGTCGTCGCGTCGGACGGTGGAATTGTGTTATTGTGCTGTGATGAAGAGTATGTCGCAGCTCAGGCCGAGAGCCGCCAGCCATCGTGCGTCGGGTTCCCGGTCGATGATATTCTGACACCCAGGGGTGAAACTAACTCAGAATGAACGAGTTACCAGAAGCTGAATTCGTAGACGCGATAGGGACAATGCATGGATCGTCCGCCGTCCTGAAGTCCAGGGCCCGAGTGGAGGAGACCTTCCAAGGTGAGCCGGTTTGGGAAGGCGAGGTTCTTGTCTTCAAGCTCCAAGGCCACCCTACGGCAAGCAAATGCTACGCCTGGTCGGTTGACGGCCGGGTGACCGCCGTTCTCCACGAAGGCTCCATCGACTCACCGCACGCCGCCGTCCGGGCAGCGATCGCGAGCGAACATCGGGGCGTGTAAGCAATCATGGCGCCTCGAAACCAAAGGTGGCGTCACGGGCAAGGTTTTGCTCCAACTGCCGACACTGGAAGCGCCTGTCTGACTTTCCCTCTGACGGCTCGCAGGTCTCGCGCAAATTAGGACACTACCCGAAGGTGAAGGCAACCACTCTCGGCAACGCGACGACCTTGGCCGTGGGTGACGGTCGCGGTGTGATCGGTCTCTCGTCCGGCGTGTCTTTTTCGAGTTCCAAGTGGCAACGATCCTTGTGGTAGTAGCTGATGTACGACCTCACAAGCCGGACCAAATGGCGCTCGCCAAAGAGCACGACGTGCGCGAGGAGCTCGCGCCGGCAGTTTCCGATCCAGCGTTCTGCGGTTCCATTCTGCCAGGGGCTGCGAAAGGACGTACGCACTGGCTTTGTACCCATCAACTTGATGAACCGCACGACCGCCGCGCTGAAGATCGAGTCGCGGTCAAAGATGAGATATCGCGGCGCGGTGTCGTAGGAAAAAGCTTCACGCAGTGCTGGATGACCCAAGCGGCAGTCGGGTGAAATGTCGCGTTGAAGTGAACGATATGGCGACGGCCGTGCTCGATGACGAAGAAGCCGTACAGCAGCCGAAGCGACGCGGTCGGCACCGTGAACAAATCCATCGCGGCGATGTCGTCCTTGTGGTTGCGCAAGAACGCGACCCAGCGCTTGACTTGGTCGGGCTCGGCAGGCGCGGGATGTAACGCGATACCGTCACCTCGGACACGATGAACCCGAGCTTCGTGAGCTCGGCGTGGATCCGCGGTGCTCCCCAGCCGTCTTGTGCCATCTGCCGGATGAGCCGGCGAATCTCCGCAGCGAGGCGAGGCCGTCCCGAGTAGCGCATGCTCAAGATGCGCGTCCAGTATCGTCGAAATCGCACCCGATTCCACTCGGCCACCGTGTCGGCTTTGACGATGACTAGACGACTGGTCCACGCTGGCCACGATTCGCGAAGCGCCACCCAGAAGGCTCGATCGACGTCTTCGAGCGGTGGGCGCGGGCGCTCTTTGTTCAGCGCCGTCACGTGTTGCCGCAGAGCGAGGTTTTCAATCACGAGGTCGGCTCGGCGCCGACACATCGCCAGCAACGCACGGGCGCCGAGAGTGACGAGAAAGATGAGAGCGCGGAGCATGGCGGCGGAGTTTGACCTTCTTCGCCCCGGAACTCAAGCGATGCGAGAAGGGCGTAAGTCCTTGATTTCAAGGCAGCACGAGTTTTGACGAGGGACAGGCTGGAACGGGGACATGGTAAGGACTGAGGCACCGGCACTCGGCGAAAGCCGCCGGTAACAGCTACTCCCCTTATCTACATCTACCGCGCCAGCCCTCGACCCTACCAGCCACCCGGGATCGAAAGCGCCCTAGGCCATCTGTGCCAAGGTCGGCGTTCGCGCAACAACTATTGGACGAACGCTTATTTTGCTGCCTTCGCTCGCACGGCGGCGATGAAGCTCGTCACGTTCGACCG
Organism: Candidatus Marinacidobacterales bacterium; assembly: GCA_965197495.1. Classification (GTDB taxonomy): domain Bacteria; phylum Acidobacteriota; class Vicinamibacteria; order Marinacidobacterales; family SMYC01; genus SMYC01. The sequence continues at coordinate 3,769,155 of OZ240210.1, read as the reverse complement.
GGGATTTCGAAAATTAGAAAAGCTCGAGCTAATTCATTTGAGCTGACGCGAGCCTTACCTCCGCGAAAGGCAGGAAACGCCGAGTAGCGCCTAGCACGTAGGTTCCCAAATTGTCTTCTACGTTGGACGCCACCTCTTGCGGGATCGTCAACGCTGAGAGCTGCGGGTCACTGGACGAAAAGACAAAAGCCGCCCCGAACGCATCTCTCGATGGAGATAGACGATCGCTTCTCGCAGCTGAGGGCTAGCCTTGCGGTAGAAGGCCCTCATCAACGAGACGATGGCCTTTTTGTCGTCTCGTGACGGCAAGATCGCGTCTCCATCAACCATCCCGTCGAGGTGAGGTTGGATTCTGGCGAGAACCCTCCTGGTTTGCCGGCGAAGCTTCGGATAGCGGAGCATCAGCATGCTCCCTTCCGTAGCGTGCTGATAGAACAGCCTCGTCAGCGCTCGGCCTCTTTTGCTGCGAGCCATAACATTGTTCCGGAAACGGTAGACGCTTCCCAAAATCTTGGCGAAGCCTGCCGTCGCCTTCGTTACGGGACAGGAGACAGGAGGCGGCGGGCAGTTTCCGGTGCACTGCAGGGTGAGCGAGTAGTTGGGCGTTCCGGTGGCGGTCAGCATGAGCGCGTAGGTTCCGGTATCGTCCAGGGTCTCGTCGAATCCAACATTCGACCCGCTACAGCGGAACCCACCATTTGGCGTGTGAGCCCCAGCCGGATCGAAGAGCTCGCCGCATATGTTGAGACCGCTCAAGCGAGTTGCCACCAAGTTGATGGAATCCCCGGGGGACCCGTTGAAGATGAAGAAATCGATGTCGCCGACGCCGTTGATCTCGTCCGCTTCCGTGCAGCCGTTACAGATCGGAAGCGCACCCGCTGAGACCGGCGTAATGCGGTCCACGGCCAGGGCATAGCTATTCTCACCGGTGGCCTGCACCAATATCGAATAGACACCGGGAGGGCCGATTGTCTCGTCGATGCGAGCGATAGACCCGCTGCACCGGAATCCTCCATTGAGTGTCGGGGTCCCGCTCGGATCTCGGAGCTCGAAACAGACATTGAGTCCGCCGGTTCTCGTGGCCAAGAGCACGATTTTCTCGCCGGCCGACATCGTCTGCTTGAGCTCATTGATCGAGGCGTTTTGGCGACAATTGAAGCACGCGTGGCTTTTCCTCAACACCCTCGACAGTACCGCGGCGGTGCGGCATCTCGTCGCCTTCTACGTCGGTGAGCACAATGAAAAGATCCCGCGCGCCGTTCTCGGCGGTCGTACACCAGACGAGGTGTACTTCGGCCTGAGGAGAATCTGCTAGAGCGGCTCTCCGAGCACCGCAAGAGGGCGCAGCGGGTCAGGAGCGCGGCGAATCGAGCAGCGCGTTGCTATCGCTGCGACTCTTCACGCGCCGGCCCTGCTGCCCGGAGTGTCGCCAGAACAGGGGCTCGTCGAAAACCTGCTCGCAATTGTCCATGAGGTCTGTGTGAGCAGCATGGCTCTATGGGAGTTATGGTTCGATCTGCTGGACCCCGAGTGGAACACTCCCCCATATACGACTCGCAAGTACGAGAACGACCTGGAAGCGCTGCAGAAAAAAACGGTGGACGACATTCGCCGCGGGCGAAGAGCTGTCGGGCGAGGACATCGAATCGATCTGCGAGTTGCTCAAAATACTGCGTGAGAGAGTCGACCAACAAAAACCGCCTCTCCTGCCATTTCAGTGGATCCTCTCGAGGGTGAGACCGCCACAGTTTAGGTAGACGAGACTGATGAGAGCTTCGGCAGAGTGGAGTCCAAAGCTGCGGTGGCTCAGCAGCCGGATTTTGTTGTTCATTCCTTCGAGTCGGCCGTTGCTGAGTCTCCACGTGACCCACGCGATGACGCCATCGAAGTGGCTGCGGATCATCTTCGCCGCGCGTTTGACGGGCTCTATCCTCGAGCTCATAGCGCGCCGCAGCCATCCTCGGAGAAACTTCTTGGCCCATGTCTCGGTTTTGTAGGTGTAGAGGTCCATGAAGTCGTCGCGCAGAAGCATGGCGCGGTAGAGGCGACGATTAGCTCGCACCTGCTCGCGGAGCACCCGTTTGTCTTTCGCGCTGCGGTTGTGTTTGGCCTTGAGAAGGGGAAACTTGGTGTTCTTGAGGTTGCGCCGGGCAGTCCCTTTGAGCTCGCGCACCAGCTCGCGCCGGGTCTTATCCACGGCCTCGTTCAGATGCTTGACGATGTGGAAGCGGTCAAAGATCACCCGTACCTGAGGAGCCTTTTTGCCGACGACAGTTATGTACGGCTCCCACATGTCCATGCTGACCGCTTCGAGCTCCGCGGCTCTTTGTGGTCCGAGCTTGCGGAAAAACCGCAGCAGCGTCTTGGCCTTGCGCTCCTTTCCCGCCCAGACGACCCGGCCGCTGAGATGGTCTATTACCACTGTTAACCCTAATCGAACAATAATTCATGACGCTAGCGCGAGTTCGATTCTTTCAAAGAGTGTCTGAGTGGAGGAGTTTGTGGCCATTCGGAGCGCGTTTCGACCACTAACGCGAACGAGGCGGCCGGCTTTGTTGATGATGCGGAAGCGGATGGTGCGGATGGTGTGCAGCAGATGGGTGCATGTACGCTTTCGAGAGATGCCTTTCGTTTCAGCGATGGTGTCGAGCTGAAAGCTGCGACACAGGTTGTGTGCGAGCACGTTCAACTGTTGCCAGGCGCTATTGGCGGCATAGTTTTTAGTGGGCACGACGTCGAGAGCGAACTGGCTGCGCAATTCGGCGAAGGTTTTCTCTTGGCCGCCTCGCCCAGCAGCGAAGTACCAAAGGCGTTGGACGGTGAGCGATTTGTTGGTGGCGACGGCTGAGTACTCGAAGTAGCCGTCGTCTGGAGAAAACAGGTCGAGCTGGAAGTTCTTCGCCGTTCGATGTCGAACTCGCTTCCGATAGATCGCGATCCGGACGGTGATATTCCAGGGCTCGATGAAGTGTTTGATGGAGAAGCCGTCGATTTCGTCACTCACGCGGTGCCATCGCTTGCGCCCAGCGACGACCTCCTTTAGGCCGAGCCACGGCCAGAACGGAGCCTTGATCGCGAACTCGCTTCGGGAGCGCTCTAGCCTCTTGAGAATCTTTTCGTTGAAAAACGCGGCGTCCGTGCGGAATTCCAGCTTTCGGGACCGACCGAACTGGCCCCGTAGCTCGCCTATCAGTTCCCGTAGAAACGCATCGGCACCCTTGGAGTCGTGAACGTTGCCAGGACGATTTCTGGATTTGAGAATCTGGTCCGTCTGAGCCAGGTGAGCGAACAAAGGGTAGTAACTTTTATTCTTCTTGCGATGAGGATTGAATCCTCGAAACGCCCATCCAACCTGATTGCCTGCCTGAACCACGGTGCCGTCCATATCTACCGTCAGACGGTTCAGACCCAATCGCTCGATCTGCTCGTGGACCAATACACCGTTCAACTCCGATAGGCCCTTGAGCCGCTCTCCCGTGAATTGCTTCAGCCAATTCACGATCGTCGGACGGCTCGGTAGTCTTCTCAACCCACAGAAGCGAAGCAGCATCGGGTCATCACAGACATACTGCAGGTGCTCTAGACGACGAGCTCCCACGAGCAGCATCCCAACCAACACCAGAACCAGTCGGACGCTCCCGTAGTCCGACCGAATGCCTTTTCCTCTGCACGCCTTTCCTACCCGGCGGCTTAGCTCAACGCGGCGCAAATATCGTGAAAACAGTTCCAGTCCACCAAACGAGCTCAGGTTCTGCTCTGTGAACTCGATCGGAAGATCCTTGTTGAAGTTCCGGCGAAATCGAGATAGTTTCAAGCGCACTATAGGGGCCTCTGGTCGTTTGGTGTTTTGTTTGGAAGCAACGCTCCAAACATAAACCCAGAGGCTCCTTTGTCAATACTTTCGCGCTACTTTGCTCTCTTTTTTTTGCGATTAGGGTTAAGTACTTGTGGCGTTTGCGGTAGCTGATCTCGTCCATCCCAATCACCCGCAATCCATCGAGCTCGCGCCGCTCATCCCGCTGCTCGGCAACCACTCGCTGGATGATCCGTCGCACCGAACGCCACGTCACTCGGAAATAGTTCGCTACGGCGCTGACGTCCGTCCTCTGTGCCAGCCACGCTACCTCTTGTTCGAAGCTTTTGGTAAAGCGGCTTCCCTTGTCGGCCCAAGGCACCTTTTCTCTGACCACTCCACACCGCCGACATACCACTCGTCGGATCGAGTAGCGAAGATAGGTCCGGACTCCGAACAGGTCCAAGTGCCGCCAGTAGCGATTGTAGCGATCTTTGTTCTTGCGGACCTTTCGTCCGCAAATCCCGCACAGAGGCTTCCTCCTCCGTGGTACTACATCCACCACCACTCTGGCTTTGTCCGCCTGGAAGTGGAAACCTCGGACCCACAGGCCTTGCAATCCGATGAGCTTGTTGACTAACGTAGTAACGCACATCGCGGGAACGCTCTTTTCTCTTTCGGAAAAAAAGATTCTAGCGTTCTCGCCGATGCGCATCTACACATGGCTTACCCTCTCAACCCACGGGCCTCACCAAATGCCACTGCCCCTCAGCGGGAGACGAGGCTGTGGGAAACGCCCCCACGGTTCTGGTCGTTCAGACCTTGCTCACGACTGAGTTCTCTTCGAAGCCTGGAAGGGCGTTTTCCATAGCCTCCACTAATCGAGCCCCCCCTTCCTTATTCCATATGAATTAATCTTTCTTGTATATATATCAGGAGGGGCCTGTGGGCGCTCGTGGGAAACGCGAAGCGTTTTCCAAGCGATTGTGGAAAACGCCGCTCCACGTTTGTACGTGCTCACAACCTTTCCCTAAACGCCTCTCTCGCCCGGAGTTTCCGGCGTTTTCCACAATCGCGGCAGCGTCCATAGGCCATGCCCTCCAACACAAATCAGATCCCCCGAAACGACAGGAGAACCCAAAAACCTTCGGGCAGAAAGGAGAGGCGGGACGGTTTCACGACACCGAGTCGGTAAGCTCGTGGCCGCGTACTCTTGCTCCAGACCACGAAGCGCTTTCGGAATGCTGTGAGTAAAGTGCCGGTGGGCTACCGGTGCCAGGAACTCTTCTCTGAGTTTTTCGGCAAACAACCAAGAGCGCTTGGCCTGACAGGACGGGCAAAAGTTTCTCGATTGACAGGAGAAAGCAAGCAGATGCTCGTTCTTGCAGGAAGGGCAGCGAATCCGAGCGAGGCCTCCAACGAGAAACGTTAGTTTTGCATTTTGACATGACGGGTTCCGGCAAGTATCCTCCGGGTCAAAGCGCGTGGCGTCGCTCCAGTGCGCGAGGGGAGGTACCACCGTGACGGTTTCGAGAAGGAGATGGCTGCCGGGAGTTGTTTGCTTGTGCGTCGGGCTGGGCACTATCGGTTGCTTGAGGTCGAGACGCCGGCAGAGGGAACGAAGTGGATCGCGGCGACGACCGAGCAGATCTCGTGGATGGGCTCGCAGGTAGACTCGGTGCGCATCGATCTTTTCAAGGACGGATCCCCGGTGGGTGAGGTCGCGACCGGTGTTCCCGCGGCGCCGGGCGCGTACTCATGGGAGATTCCTGTCGGGCTGTGCGGCAATAATTACACGATCCGACTCCAGAGCGAGCAGGCCGCTACGGTTACGGCCGTAAGTGGCAACTTCTCCATCTTCGATGAGCACGCGGCCCTCGTGTGCCTCGACTATCCACCCTACCCGATCGAGGGGTCCCTGACGGGTGTCGTTGGTATTCCCGGGCCCGAGCAATACGAGATCATTACGTTCATCGAGGTCGAGGATCTCTTGTGGACCAAGCCGACCTTGCAGCAGCCCACGACGCCCGTTGCTGCCGACGTAGCTTCGCGGTCGACATTTCGACCGGCGGGAACGACAAGTTCGCGACCAGGATCTGGCTCAATCTCGTGCCCTTGGGTACCGATGCTCCGATATGCTTCCCGTGCTTCGTCGAGCCCGAGATCCCGCTCGTTGTGACTTCGCGCCACATCGACCGCGGACCACCGGTTCGCATGCTGGACTTCGCCGACTTCACGTGGTCGGTGAAGCGCAGGGATTTCCCAGCGGGTCCCGGAGGTAACTTCTTCAGCGACCGGGCGGAGGATGTTTGGGTAGACGAAGAGGGGCTGCACATGACGGTCACGATGCGTGACGGTGACTGGTACGCGTCGGAGGTGATTCTGAACTCCTCGCTCGGCTACGGTACCTATATTTTTCAAACGCGAGGCCGCGTCGACGTGCACGATCCGAACCTGGTGGCTGCGGGATTCCTCTGGGATGGCGAGGCGCCCCCTAGTTTCCGAGAGCTGGATTTCGAGTTCACGCGCTGGTCGTTGCCTCAGCAGCCGACGAATGCGCAGTTCGTGGTCCAGCCGTGCAACCAATGCCCGGGATGCGGCGACAACTGCGAGCGGTTCACGGTGAACCTGGCCGACGGGGAGTCGGATCTGACCCACTACTTGATCTGGAGCGAAGGGTCCGTCGAGTTCCGGACCTATCTCGGCGAGCACCGCGACCGCTCGCCCCCGGCCAGCGACCTCGTCCACAAGTGGGTCCATTCAGGTGAGGATGTCCCGGAGCCCGGCAACGCCGCGTCGTTTAGCCAATAGTTGAACCGCGCTCAGCCGCCGGACAACGGCGTGGACGCCCGGTTCGTGGTCACGGACTTCGCGTATCAGAAGGATCCGCCGGTTTTCGACGACGGCGAGGTTGTCACGAACCTCCCGACGTACCCGCTCGCCGGATCCTTCGAAGCAGCGACAGACGTTCAAACTGAGCGCGTGCGCTCCATCGCCTAAAGGCGATGGGTTCACGTCGCCGACTAAAGTCGGCTTGTCCTTGCCTCGTTTCACTACTCACTGACCTTGAAAGAATCGTCGTCCTGGGGCACGGCACCCTGCAACTCTATATACTTCGCTATCACCTCATCCGTCACGTTGCCCGTTGTCACCACGAAGTAACCCCGTGCCCATAGGTGCCGACCCCAGAACTCCTTCCGCATCGTCCGAAAGTCGCGCATCAGACGATTCGACGTCTTACCCTTGATCGACTGCATCACTCGACTCGGCGACAAATTCGGCGGCACGCTCAGCAACAGGCGCACGTGCTCAGGCCGCACATGACCCTTCAGTATTTCTATCTGGTTCCGAGCACAGATCTCCCGGATGAGATCCCGGAGACGAACCGCTACATCCCCTCTCAAGGCCGGCTTGCGGTACTTCGTGATAAATACGAAGTGATAGTTTAACTGGTACGTCGTGTGCGATGATTTACGATATCCTTTCACCTGGGGATCGTACCCCAAGCCTCCTAAAGGCGAGGGATTTCAACCATCCCCGAGTGGGACATTAGTGGGAGCTCGGTACCCCTCGGGCCCTTCGGTGGGTTTCGTGAAGATCAGATTCTCGCCGAGGGCCTCAACACGTTTACCATCGAAGCGTTCGGTGGAAGTGGCGCCCTCGCGACCGAAACTCTGGAAGTGACCCTCGACTCCAATTTCTCGACCGAAGACCGGCCGCTCTTGTACCACCATGGCGAGAGCAACGAGACGATCATCGTCGACCTCGAGGCGGGAACGATCCTCGGGGTGATGCCCGGTATCCGCATCGTGGCCGCGACGAATGATGGCCGATTCGCAATCGCGTCCGACGGCAACGTCTATCACACCTCGAACCATACTCTCCGGGCGACGTTTCCGAATCTTGGGTTCGGGTCTCCCGTGTACCCGTTCCTGTCTCGAGACGACCGTCACGCCTACGCGGACGACGAAAAACGCGACTTCGCAACCGGAGCGCTCCTTTCGGGCGCGATCGCCGACATGGTGGACAACCGTTTCGCCACCCGTCTACCCGGCGATAGGCTCGCCCAATCGGACGCGGCGTTCGCGAATATCATCGATCTGAGCACGGATTCGATCGTCTCCACGACGAGCTTGTCCATGCAACGGGTGAACCACGGGACCTCCATCGTCGATCCGAGCGGCACCTACGCCTTCGTCACGTCCTATTCTTTTGCTCGCGGAGCCATCGACGTCGTCGCGTTGGGCACCAGCGCGATCGTTCACCAGGCGGATCTGCTGCCCGACTACATGGGTCAAGTCGCGTTCACGGCAGACGGCACGAAAGCCCTTGTGGGGAGTTACGGCAACTCCTTCTTCGGCGACGGCGGGATATACGTCATCGATCTGGCGGGGTTCCAGCTACTGCAATACTACGAACAGTACGGAGCGTCCTCGCTCGCGCTTGGACTCGACGGCCTCGTCTACACGAGCTCTCGATTCGTGGATCACTTCGGAAACGGTACCGTCCTTCAAGGATCTCCGGCGCGGAGAGGCATCGACGTGCTGCAGCTAACCGGTGACGGACAGTTGGAATACGTGAAGACGTATTACTTCAACTACCCGCATCGATACGAGACGAAATCGATGTTCTTCATCAAAGCCCCTTAGTCGGAACTTCCGCCGGCTAGACGCATGTAAACCCGTACGTTTAAAGCAGATGCGGCGGTTCTAAATGTTATGTGTAAGCATGTAATAGTGACAGAACAGTTTATTTTACTGATTTAATCCTGTATAGTCGGCGCATGTACATCGCCAAAGTGCCGAACCGCAACTCGCCCCCAGCGATTCTCATCCGCGAAAGCTACCGCGAAGGCGGTGCGCCCAAAACGAGGACCGTCGCCAATATCTCGAAGTGGAAGCCCGCGCGAATTGAAGCTCTTCGCCAGTTGCTGAAGGGCAACGTGGATTTGGGTGAGGCTCAGCAGTTCGAGATCACCAGAAGCAAGCCTCAGGAGATGTCCCGGCCGCTGTTGAATTTGGTCGGGTAGCGGCGGCACCTGTGAATACTCTTAGGCAGCAACCTCATCGCTGTCAAGAGATTTCTGTTTGCTTCTAAGCGCGTGAACGAGAGCGCCCATATGGCGATAGCCTTTGATACGGTGAAACTTTTTCTCCGCCGTGACGACGCCGAGAGCGGTCCATCGGCGAATCATGGAAGGACTCTTCCACCGCTTGACGTTTCTCGAGACTCTGCGGATGGTGCCGTTGAGATTCTCGATGGCGTTTGTCGTGGCCAGAGATTTGCGAAGTAACTCGGGTAGAGCGAGCTTCACAACCGTGAGGGTCTCTTCCATCCCTTCGCGAAGGCTTCCGGCAGCTTCGTCGTAGCCGTTTCGCTTGAGCCACGACACCAATGCCTGAAGTCGCTTGCGCGCCTTGTCGGCACTCTTGCATTTGTACGCTTCCTTCATTGTCTGGAGCACGTAGGCGTGACGGGACTTGGGAAGGTACGAGCGAAGATTTCGGAGTTTGTGGAGCTGGCATCTTTGGATAACCGCGAGATCCCCCAAAACGTCGACGAGTGCTTTGCGGATCCCTTTGCCTCCGTCCACTACGCAGAGAATCGATTCGTCGATCCGCAATCCCCGCTCGAGAAGGTTCTGCAACATCGCGGTGCACACCCGAGAGTTTTCCGTCGAGCCCAGCCATATACCCAAGGGCACCTTCGTTCCATCTATTGTGATACCGAGAGTTACGACGACGGTCTGTCCGGCCACCTCAAGGCCATCCATCATTAGTGCCGCAAGCTCGAACTCCTCTAGCCTCCGAGATAGGTATTCCTCGAGCTTCTTAGTCGTCTGGCTCACGAGGTGACGGCTGGCGGCACTCTTGCTCGTGCCACGAGACTTCAACTTCACCGAGGGTTTGTCCAGACTCGATTCGTAATTTCGGGTCGATACCCCCACCAAGATCTGGTTCAGCACTCGCTCCGGAAGCGGGTCTTCTTCGCGGAAGGCTTCGAAGTGTGGAAGCGACGCCTCCTCGCCCGACTTCGAACGAACTCGAGGTCGCGACACTTGGATTCGACGACCGCCGAAGCTCAGCTCCCCATCCGTGCTCCCCCAGTGGTTATGAGTTCGCTCCTTCTCGTGCTTGCCCTTCGGCCCCGCGATCTTCTCCGCGTCCTCTCTCAGGAGTAGGTGCAATGCGGTCAGTCCTTGCTCGTACACCCATTCCGTCAGGTCCGCCTTCGTGGCCGCGATCCCAGCTATCATCGGTAGCAGTATCTGACCGACTTGGCCAACTACCTTGCCCGTAGGCGAGTGCGTTTGCTTTCTTACTGGCTTCTTTGATTTCCTTGTTCGATGAACTCGACCTAGCCCATGTTTCCCTTTTAGGTGTCTAAGTCATCGAAAACAAAGGATCGAGATCGGCGGTTTGTCTCTACGCTGACAGCACCTCCTCGGAGAAGGCTGGCGGGTCGCGTTCAACGATGCCGAGTGCAGTCAGGATCGAGTTGGCGCGAGCGGTGCCGCGCGTGACGACGCGCTTAGTCCGCCCAGAACCCAGCTGTAAGTCGACGACCCGGACCGAGCGTAGCGCTTGTAGTGCCTCGGTTGCGGACAGGTCGAGTTCGGCGACCTTGAGCTTTTTCTCAAGAGCCCGATGCACAAGGAAGGCCAGCGTAGCTACGAAAAGATATGCCTCCACACGCTCATCGGTCTGGTGGTAAACGGGACGCATCTCAATGACATCCTTAAGGCATGAGAAGGCTCGCTCGACCTCGTTTAGGTCCTTGTAAAGGCGCACGGCGTCGACCGGAGAGAGGTTTTGCTCCTCGGTTTGAATAACGTACTTACCCTCGTAGGCTTGCTCGCGCTTGAGGTTGACGGGGTGCTCGAAGAAGCGGAAGCGACCGTTTTTGTACTCCCAGTCGTAGTAACGGTGACCGTGGTGGCGTGCCTGTATGCGCGCGGCGGCGGCACCGATTTTCTCGGGGGCTTTCAATCGTCCGTCGTGCACGCGGCGCTCGAGGGCCTCGAATGCCGCACGGGCACGTCCCATGGCCCGCAGCCTCTGCCCGCGCTCGTAGGCGAGCCTTTCGTCGCTGTGAACGACGAAGATGCGCACCCCAGACTGCTCGGAGCGGACTTCTTGCACACGAGTCTTAGGTGGCTCGGCTTTTTCGCTCACCGTGATGCCACCAGGGCAGTCGATCCACTCTCCGCTGGCGCGCTCGATGTAACGATAGACCTCCTCGCGCCGTCGTCTTTGCAGCCCGACGAGATAGCCCTGCTTGCGCGAGCGCACCACTGCCAGGCTGTCGCTCGTTACCATCCCTCGGTCGCCGACAAAAACCACGCGGTGCAAACCGAATCGTTCGTTGAGATCGTTGAGCACCTGCGGCACCGTTTTCGCGTCACGCCAGTTGCCGGCGAAAACATGGTGGGCGATCGGCCAACCGTCCACCATCACCAGACCGATAAGCACTTGCCGGTTACGCGGTCTGCGGTCGCGACTGTAGCCGTGGGCGCCGAGCCCCGGAGGGCCTTGACCTTCGAAGTACGTCGACGTCAGGTCGTAAAACACCATGTCAACCTCAAGCGAAAACAGATCCCGCAAGCACAAAAACAGCTCCTTCTCGATCTGTTCTTTGCGGGCATGCAGCTGGTCGAGCGTTCGGTACCATTGCTTGAGTTGGCGAAACTCCACGCGAACCCGCGGGGAGCGACTCGCTCGCCGTTCCCCATCATCGCGCCACTGCGGCACCCACCGCCGCCCCTGCCGGTCGCAGACGAAGTCGGTCTCGAGCCAGCGCGCCAGACCGTGCTCGCTTGACGGAGCACATAGCCGGTTGGCGACCAGCACCAAAGCTCGCTCGCTTAGCGCCACTCCGTCCCGCTTGCCGCGGCCCCCGAGCCGGTCGAGAATCTGCTCCAGCCCGAACTCGCGCCACAGCGTCGCCGTCACCAGCATCGGACCCCAATCCCACGCGTCTGCCCCCGCGACCTGCTCGGCTGCTCGCTCGGTGTCGGCCGGTTCACCGGCCCCAAGCAACCGATTGAGGGAGTCGAGATTGGCAACTAGGAGATCCTTGCGCCCCAAGTTGCACACTACGCGTTGCTTCGGCTTGCCGTGCTCCCGATACGACTCGACCAGGCGGACATACCCATGTTGAACCCCTTTGCCGCCTGCGGCCCGAACGATGCGGAAGAACATAACCTGTCCTCACGCATACTACATGTCATTGTCCACGATTACAACGTATTAATGGCGCTCAAAGCACAATATCTGTCTCTACGTTTTGGGCGAAATTCAACCCCCGTTCCTTTGAATTCAGTCACTTACGAGCGTTAGGGTGCTCCTAAAGGGTAAACATGGGCTAGCGGAGATCCATCATCCTAGCTTCCCTGGTGAGCGACTCATCGCCTGCCGCAACCCTCTTCTTGCTACCGAGCGGGCGCGGAAGCGAGAAGAGATGCTTGTGTCGACGGAGTCAAAGCTAGAAGTGATTAGCAAAGCGACGAAGCGAGACCAACGTCCTTTGCGAGGCAAAGATACCATCGGCATACGATTGGGTCGAGTGTTCGCTCGGAGCAAGATGGGCAAGCACTTTCGCTACACCATTACGGACGACGGCTTCGACTTCGAGCGCGACAACGAAAACATCGAGCGTGAGGCGGCCCTCGACAGCATCTATATCATCCGAACAAGCCTCACCGAAGAGGCCATCTCCGCAGACGAAGCTGTCAGGACCTACAAAGGCTTGGCAGTCGTTAAACGCGCTTTTCGTTGCTGCAAAACCGTGGATTTGAAAGTACGGCCCATCTATCACTACAACGCTGAGCGAGTTCGAGCTCACATCTTTCTTTGCATGCTCGCCTACTACGTGGAATGGCACATGCGAAAAGCCCTCGTCCCGATCTTGTTTGACGACGACGACCCTGACGGTGCCCACGCCAAACGCTCATCCATCGTCAGCCCAGCAACGCCTTCAGACTCCGCCAGGCAAAGGCTTCTACCAAGAAGACTCCCGACGGGTTGCCCGTCCACAGTTTCAGAACGCTTCTTTCTGATCTTGCTACGGTCACGAAAAATCAGGTCGAAAACGAAGCCCGCGGCCTGTCCTTCGTCAGCATCACTCGCCCCACACCCTTGCAGCACAAAGCATTCAACCTGCTCGAAATCAACCCCCGCACGATGTAAGCAGTACACACACCTCTCTTCAAAAACAAAGCCAATGATGCCCACACTTACGCTTGTTCATCCGTGGAAGGTCCGACTAGACTGAAGTTCCTGGCTGAAAAAGCCAAGATCCGGTGTTGATCCAATGAGATAGTTGGAATCAATGGTGCTGGCTTCTGTCTACACGGTGATACCTTTGAGCAGGTCGTAGGCTCTCTGCTGTTTCGAGTCCGGAGTTGTCGTGACATCGAAGGTGGGCTCGTCGGGTCCGGCTTCCGGTCGCCGACATTTGTTTCGGACGATGTTGCTGAGAAGGCGCAGCAGCGTGCGGAAGCTGGAAGCTCGACTCCCATCGTCAAGCTTCTTGGTTTGTATCTTGCGCAGGGCGGCCTCGGAGCGCTTCGCCGGAGCAACCGGGTCACGCCTGGCCTTCGCCTGCTGGTCCTCGTCAGAGAATAGCAGCGGCCGCCAAGCCTCCATCATGTGCCACAGGACGTAGTAGGCCAGCATGCACAAGAAGACGTGCGCCCGGACTCGGTTTTCGCGCCGGTGACGAATCGGCCGCACCTTTAGGTCCATGCTCTTGAAGGAACGAAACGCCCTCTCGACCTGGGTCAGCAACTTGTAGCTGCGCACTGTGTCGTCGGTTTTCATCCGCTGCTCAGCAAGACTGGTGCGGATCACGTAGATGCCGTCAAGGGCAGCTTCCGCAGTGACCTTTGTGTCGTCGATTTCGAAGCTAAAGCTGTCGTCGCGAATGTCCAGCTTGAAGTGCTTGCCGACTTTGTACTTGTTGAGAACTCTGCCTACCCGCACACCGATTTTATCTTTACCATGCAGCTGACCCCGCCCGATCCGTTGGCGAATCCCTCCGAACTGCTTAGCGATCGTCCCCATGTGTCGCTTCCACCGCTGGAGCCGTTTGTTGGCGAGCTCAGAGTTGCCGTTGGCGAGGCGCGAGGTGTCGGCATCCATCGTTGTCTCGTCTAGCTCGAAGTCGAAACCGTCGTCACGGATGTCGAGCCTGTAGTACCTGCCGACCTTGTACTTGTTGAGGAGCTTTTTCACTGCAGCACGGATGTCCTCCTTGCCCTGCAAACGGCGCCGCTCGACCATCCGACAAACTTTCTCCAGCTCCTTGCAGGTCGCTTCGAGCAGAGCACGGCGCTTGTGACGCCGCCTCTCGGCCAGCTCCGGATTGCGGCAAGCGACCAGCCTCTCGTTGGGGAAATCCGGGTGCGTCACCTCAAACAGATTCCGCTCGTCGAATAGCCCCATCTGGAGCATCCCATCGTTGATGAGCTTGCGAATCGGTTCGGGACGCAGAGCGGTAATCCAGTCGACACCGTCCATCTCCCGCAACTCGTCGATCTGGGTCTGGGTGATCATTCCGCGGTCGCCCACCATCACAAACTGCTCGATGCCGAAGCGCTCTTGCACCTTTTCTACCTGAGGCAACAGCGTTTTGGGATCGCCCGTGTTGCCCTCAAAGACCGATACCGACACGGGGATGCCGCGTTCGTTGGTCAGCAGACCGTAGTTGATCTGCAGCTTGCCTTTCTTGCCGTCACGGTCGTATCCGAGGCGGGCGATCGGATAACTCACACCCTCGAAGTAGCTTGAGGTTAGGTCATAGAGCGCCAGGCCGTCGTTTTGGAGATGGCGCGCCGCGAGTTTTTTTTCGATGACCTCCTGGCGTTTGAGAACCCAGTCCATGGCGGCATAGAGATCGTCTTCGCGGGCATCGCTCACCCCCAGGATTTCGGGCAGTGTGGTTGTGTGCCACCACTGGCTAGTCGCCAGCTTCGACTGCGGTTCGAGGATCCGGGCGACTACCATGGCCACGACCAAATCCCGCTCTGGTGAGTGTCGAGAACCAACGAGCTTTTCGAAACCGAGCTGTCTCATGGCGCTGAGCACCGCGTCGACGTGGCCATGGTGCCGGGAGCCGTTCTCGACGATTTTGAAGGCGACTTCAACCGAGACGAGCTTTTCCCCTTTGAGAATGCGTCGGATGGCGTCGACTGCGTCCATGGGCAATTTGGACAAGTTAGCGAGCGTGCGCTTGCGGACGTTTCCGCCCACCCGATAGGACTCACGCAGCAGGACCGCGGGGGTAGAGTTGCGATTGGGGATGATGTGGATATGCATGCCCACCATAATAGCCTATGTGTCAATGTATATCAAACCATAAAAGACTTTAGACATGCCTATATATTGCAACCCAAAATTAGCCTCTCGGCGTCCCTAAAGACGCGTAATCATTGGGGATTCACACTGTCAGTGGGTTCATTCGACCAAGGAACTTCAGACTAGTACATTGCTTTTCGGCTTGGCCGCCCAGAGGGCTGGCGCAGGAGCCTAGGGGGCGATTTTGAAGGCGAACTCCCGTGCAGAAAGGGTGGGGCGTATCCCGTCGTGTCCAAAAACACGAACGGCACCGAACGCTCGACGCTCAGAGGCGTTCACGAGATCGCAGAGACGAACCGACGGCGCGCCGGTTCGGCGAGAGGCGAGCGCCGAGCGGGATCCCTGGTACCGGGCCGTCCGCTGGCGCGCACCGACTCCTACGCGGCTTCGCGGTGGTAGTAGTTGAGCAAGCCGCCCAACCGCTCGCGACAGTGGACGCTTCCTTGACGACTTCCGACGCAATCGTCCGCTTCAATCAACCCGTTATCGAGGCCTTGATGATTGCGCTCTCCATGATAATGAGAAATGAATTCGCCGACCGCTCGGCGAAGCGATTGCTCGCCGAAGTTCTCCTCGAGCAAGTAGGCGATAGCAGCCTGTTGGTCACGGTGGATCCAACCAGCGACGGCGACCGCAAGGAATGTCCAGGGGTGACTCGCGACACTCATGACGGCGGATTCTAGCCTCAAAGGGAGGGCCGAGCAGTCGCCGTTCCGTTCGAAAGCTCCGGAACGCAAGGATTTTTGGGGCGTTCGAGTTTTTGGACAGGACGGGTTCACTCCTGTAATCGGCCGTAAAAAGACCTGGTTCGTTCATCTGGTTGGGCACCCGCTGAACTCGAATTCGGCTATGCAACGCAGCGTCACGATGACACCGGCAAACGTATCGAATCCCGACGTGTGCCCGATACCGCCAATCGCCCGCAACGCTTCGCCAATCTCGTCCATGTCACCGTTGAGCACTGCGTGCAATCCTCGATGAATGTCAGCATTCGCCGCCCCGCGCGCAGCAGCGGCAAGGTAGGCGGCGCTGATCGGATTGCCGGATTGCGCCGCGAGCGGCGCGGCGGTCTCGTAGAGCCGCTCGGCAACCGGCTGGTAGCCTAGTTGATACAACGTGGCCAGAACGCCGCCGATGAAATCGTCACCTGATGGGGTGAGACCCGGACCGAGTCCGACCAGCGAGTCGAGCGCAGGCGGAGCCATGACCGTCGCCGCCGGCAGCGCCTGCCTCAACCACGCGCGTAATGCCCGGACCGTCGGGTCCGCGGCGTGCGCAAGACGGTCAGCATACCCAGCTGCAGGGTAGACGAGCGACAGCAACCCCTGCTTCTCGCCGGCATCCCGTGTCATCGCGCTTGCATCGAGACACGTCAAGCCCCGCATCAGCGACACCCTGTTGCATGGCGGCGGCGCCGGCGGAGTCCAGGTGGGTGCATCACTGAGGTGTATCGCCAGTCGCGCGCCGACATGAAGTGCCGATACGCCGCACCAGCAATGCATGCCGGCGGCCACCCCGCTTGCGTGCCAGTCCACACCGCCAGACACGCGAAGCCGCACGCCCAGCGGGTCGGCTGTAGCCGTCTCGGGCAGCAGGCAGATCCAGTCGCCGGTCACTGACACCAGGTAGCAACTGCGCGTGAACACCGAAGCCACCCGAAACTCGGTGCCCGCTATCAGACTCGGCTGCGCAATACAACCGACTTCGATAGCACTGATCGCCAGACGCTGGCTAGAATCAAGCATCGTCTCGCACGATATGGGTGCCGGCTTCGCCGCGTAATGCGCTCAGCGCAGCATCCAGATGACCGATAACTGCCCGCTCGCCGCCACCTTCAATGAAGTGAATCGCGGCGTCGATCTTCGGACCCATGCTGCCCGGTGGAAACTGATGTTCGGCACGCAGGCGGCGGATCTCTTGCAGACTCACGGTATCGAGCGAGCGCTCGTTAGGCCCGCCGAAATCCACTGACACTTGCTCCACCGCGGTGAGGATCAACAGCGTCTCGATGCCCAGAATATTGGCCATGTGCGCTGATGTCCGATCCTTGTCGATGACGGCTTCGACACCGCATCGCGCGCCATCGGGGGCGCGCACGACCGGAATACCGCCACCGCCCCCGGCGATCACCGCCGTACCCCGTTGCGCCAGCTCCTCGACCAGTGAAATGTCACAGATATGCAGCGGTTCGGGTGACGGCACAACATGGCGCCAGCCACGAGCGCCGTCCGGTTTCATCAACCAGCCGAGTTCGGCCTGTATGGCGTGGGCATCTGCCGCGCTGAAAAACGGGCCGATCGGTTTGGTCGGCTGTGCGAACTCCGGGTCCTCGCCGTCGACCTCGACCTGGGTAAGCAGGCACGCGACATGGCGCTCATTGCCGGCCCTGCGCAGCGCGCTCTCCAGTGCCTGCACGAGCAGGTAAGCGATACCGCCCTGGCTGTGGGCGACGCAGATATCGAGCGGCATCGGCGCGATGCGATCGCGCGTAAGCGCCTGGCGCATGAGTATCTTGCCAACCACCGGACCGTTGCCGTGCGTGATGATCAACTCGTTGTCCTGCAGCAACAGCGGCAGCAGCGAAGTAGCGGTACGAGCCGCTATCGCCTTCTGCTCGTTGGAGGTCCCTTCGATGTCCTCGGGGTGAGTCGCGTTGCCGCCGATCGCGACCAGCAGACGATCAGGGATCGGGAACACCATAGCTAGCCGCCTCGCCGGCTACCGATACACTCGAGCGCCAGCGCCGCGGCATCCGCGTTCGACGGGGCCACGACGACACCAGCCTCCCGCAGTGTCGCGATCTGCTGTGACCGGTCCTGCCGATCGCCACGCGTGCCGGTGACCGAACAGACGATCACGGGTAGCTGTTCGGCACGCCCGTTCAGACAGTTTGCCAGGTGGCCCGCGGGATCTTCCGCGGCACCCTGACCTATCACGATGTCGAGCAAAATGACCCCGACGCCGACGTCGGCGAACGCCTCGGCGAGCGGCGCATCGCGCACGGCGGGATCGATCATGGGATGTGGCCGACCCCGGGTGTACTCGTCATCGCCCAGATCCAGCAGGACGTGTGCACCGTCGGCTCGCGCCAGTTCCCTCGCCCCGGGAACTGGGGCGTTGGACGCCACGGCTTCACCGGCCTCGGTAAACACCACTTGAGCTTCGGCGGCGAGCGTACCACCAGCGAACAATCCTCGCACACGGCTACCGCGCGCAATGGTCCGGTGCGTTTCGACCCGGACCGCTTCGAGACCCGCAAGGCTTACGCCGCCGAGTGCCTGCTCGGCCGCGGCCTTCAGGGTACGCGCCAGGGTGGCGTTAAGAGGCAACGGAATACTATCCGCCCCGACGAAACACACGGTGTAGGATTTCGCACTTGCGGCGATCTTTGCCGTAATGCGTGCAACGACATCACCGGCAGGCGGTTTGGAGATCAGCACGATATGTCGAGTGCCGGGGTCGGCTTCGAGTACTTCCATGGCCATCAGGGTCGAAATCCCGCCCACCGCTTCGCTGAGGTCACGCCCGCCCACGCCCAGTGCATGAGAAACACCGCCCCCGGCTTCGGACAGCAGCGACGACACCTCCTGCATTCCCGTCCCGGATGCACCGACGATGCCGATCTCGCCCCTCGAGACGCGGTTCGCGAACGCCAGCGGCACGCCATCGATGATGGCGGTGCCGCAGTCCGGCCCCATCACCAGCAAGCCGAGATCCCGCGCCTGGCGTTTGAGCGCCACCTCATCAGCCAGCGCCACGTTGTCGCTGAAGATCATCACATGCCGGCCGCTTGCGAGTGCCTTGCACGCTTCTGCAGCGGCGTACGAACCCGGCACCGAAATCAACAC
Organism: Candidatus Marinacidobacterales bacterium; assembly: GCA_965197495.1. Taxonomy (GTDB): domain Bacteria; phylum Acidobacteriota; class Vicinamibacteria; order Marinacidobacterales; family SMYC01; genus SMYC01. Next base: position 3,750,157 of record OZ240210.1, on the reverse strand, counting down.
CAGGTTGGCAGCCGGCAGCACCTGCGAGGCACCGCGCAGGTCGCGCGGTCGCCAGCCGCCAGTCTTCTGCTGGCCGCGCGAACCGCGATCCGCATCAAGCGCGTACTCGGCAGCTTCGAGCGCCTGTTCCGCCGCAGCCCCTGAGCGCGCGCGAACCGCTATCACCAGATCACCACCACTCGCGTCGATACCGTCGCCACTCAGGAGTCCCGCATCGAGCATGAGTCGTTGATTGGTTGGCGAACCCATCATCAGTGCGGCGTCCTCGACACCGTCGCTGTCGGCCACGGCTCGCGAGATGCGCATGAGGGCGACCGAGTCGAGAAAAAAACCGGTCCGTACTCGGTGCAGGGATATGCTCATCGGATACCCATGCTGGCCGCGAAGGCACGCAACGCCTGCTCAAAGCAGCCGAGCGGTGCTTCGACAACCCCGGCGCCGACCTGCCCTACCCCGGGTTCGCGGTGCGCAATGCCGGTGTTGATGGTCGGGGCGATGCGGCTGTCGACGACGCGGCGAATGTCGATGCCGGTTGGTACGCCCAGGTAGTCAAGCGCGGGTATCGTCCACTCGGGGTTCCCACCGACGGTGATCTCACGCATACGGTGTGTGAAGAGCGCCGCTTCGGATGCTTGTCCGGCCCCTACGAACCCTGCCACCGCTGGCGCTGCGCCCATCGCAAATCCGCCAAGCCCGACGGTCTCGACGATCGTCGAATCACCCATGTCCGGGTTGGCGTCAACCTCGCTGAACCCCGGGAAGTACAGGCCCTGCGGCATCTCCACCGGCGCGATGAACCACTCATCGCCGGTGCCACTCACTCGGATGCCAAAATCGGTACCGTTGCGGGACATGGCGGTCACCACGGTGCTCGCTTCGATACCGCGCACCGGATCCATCATCGCCTTGCCGAGCACCATCGCGATATTGAGGAAGAACTGGTCGTTGCCAGCGATGAACGTCAGAGCTTGCGCGAGCGTTTCGCTATCGTTACAACGCCGCGCCAGCGCGGGCGCCAATGCTCGCAACAGCAGTCCCGTGCAGGCAACGTTTCGCTGGTGCATCTCATCACCCATCCCGAGACCGCGGGCCACCAGGTTCTTGAGTGGGACGCCCCGCATGTCACGCAAAGCATCGCCCAACACCGGACCGAGCACGTCACGCAGCCACGCGAGCCGGCTGAGGACATCCGCGTCGTTGCCACCGAAGCGCATGACTTTTCCCAGGCCTTCGTTGATCGTGCAATACGCACGGTTGCCGAACGCCCGGTTCTCTACCACCATCAGTGGCTGGGACATCGTGGTCAGACCGGTCATCGGTCCAACGGCGGCAAAGTGATGGTTGGGCTGAAAGTCGAAAGCACCGCGCGCCGCCATGCGTTCCCCCGCGGCCAGATCCTCCGCCCAGCCCTCGAAAACCGCGATCCCGGCCACCGCACCCCGCATCGGCCCGCACATACGCTGCCAGTCGATTGGCGGGCCGGCATGCAGGATCATTTGCGGCCCCAGCCCGGCGATGCATTCAGACGCCGGCACGACATCGATCAGCACCGGGTCTGCAGCCAGGATGCGCTGCAATGCCTCCCGATTGGCCGTCTCGACGCGCGAACTCAGGCCGCTCGCCGACACGTCATCGAGCTGATCGAGCAGCGACGCCAGCTCCGGATCGCCGCCAGCGGGCGGAGCCCAGTCCACGTGCACGACATCGACACCGAGCTCTGCCAGGTCACTGGCGAACGCATCGAGACCCACGTTGATGACGCCGGTTACCTGATCGAGGCGTTTACGATCTGGCGGTTTCGACATGGGCGCGACGGCTCAGCTCGGCTGTTCGTAGGCGGCGTAGGCGGCATCGACCGCCGCACCAGGGCTCGAAGTATAGTGCTGCCGACGGAGCACGGCTTCCAGTGCAGTAAGACAGCGGAATACGCTCGTTCGGCGACACACGTGACCCATGGTACCGATCCGCCAGATCTTGCCGTGCAACGGGCCGAACGAGGTGCCGATCTCGATACCGAAATCCTCCAGCATTTCGGTTCGCAGCCGATCACCGTCGATGCCATCTGGAATCACTACGCCGGTCACGTTCGCCATCCGCGCACCCGGGTCGCCGTATAGTTGCAGGTCCATGGCCTCGAGCCCGGCACGCAACGCGCGCCCGGTAACGGCGTGTCTCTGAAACCCCTGCTCCAGACCCTCGGCCAATACTACGCGGGCGCACTCGCGCGCTGCGTAGAGCATGCTGGTCGCCTCGGTGTGGTGATTCAGGCGTGCCGGCGACCAGTAGTCCATCAGCATCGGCAGATCGAAATAGTTCGAGCGTATACGGCCGCCTGCAGCGTCCCGGGCTCCTTGCGGGCGAATGCCGAGTTCGATGTGTTTACGCGTATTGACGACGTCCGCCACGCGTTTATTGAAAGTGACCGGCGCAGAACCCGGGGGGCCTGACATACATTTCTGCAATCCGGCGGTCACGGCATCGAGCTGCCACGCATCGACTTCCAGCGGATTGCCACCGAGCGTCGCCGTGGCGTCAACGTAAACCAGGACATCCGCGTCACGACAATACGCCCCGATTTCGTCGAGCGGCTGCGCCATGGTCGTCGAGGTGTCACCATGAACCATCGCCAGTACGTTGGGCCGATGTCGACGCACCGCGTCGGCGATCTGGTCGGGCTCGAACACGCTGCCCCACTCGGTTTCGATCGATTCGACGCGCGCGTCATAGCGCGCCGCGATCTCCATCAGCAAGTGCCCGAAACGCCCGAACACCGGCACCAGCACCGTATCCCCCGGCGTGATCAGGGATGCCAGACAGGCTTCGATACCGGCTCTGGCCGTGCCGTCGACCAGCAGCGTCCACTGATTGTCGGTACGAAACACCTGCCGGTACAACACCATGACCTCGTCCATGTAGGCGGTAAACTGTGGATCGAACTGACCCAGCATGGGTGTTGCCATGGCACGCAATACCGGCGGATAGACGTCGACCGGACCCGGACCCATCAGCAGTCTTGGTGGTGGGTCCAGCGCGTCGAAAAGGACGGGTGTCCGGCTGCTCGGCATGTCATCCATAGCAAACGATCACACCACAATCCGCGCGATACTGTCCAGCGACGTTACCAGGCGCATCGTGTCACGGAACAGCGACGCACATCGTAGCGATGTCCACGTTCTGGACCTATCCGCCCCTCGCGTCGGACTGTGGAGCGGCCGGGTTGGTCGGCATTCGCATGACAAACGTCGTGCCTTTGTTGGGGTTGCTCTCGACCGTGATATCGCCGCCCATCAAGCGACAGAAACGGCGACTGATCGCAAGCCCCAAGCCGGTGCCGCCGTAGCGTCGCGATGTCGAGCTGTTGGCCTGGGTGAATTCATCGAACAGCGACTCCAGCTGATCGTCGGCGATGCCGATCCCGCATCCGTGACCCTGACTTCCAACCAGTCACCGTCAACACTCGGTTGACGCGATGCGGTAACGCCGACTGGCGCCGACTTCGAGAACTTGCAGGCGTTGCTCAGCAGATTGAGCACGACCTGGTGCACGCGGGTACGATCAGCGCGCATTGATCCGAGTGCCGGCGAGTAGTCGGTATTGAGACTATTGGCGTTCTGCTCGGCGAGCGGTTCGGCGATGGCCACCGCCTCATCGATGAGCGCCGCTATATCGAACTCCTCGATGAAAAGCTCGATCTTGCCGGCCTCGATCTTGGACAGGTCGAGCAGTTCGTTGATGAGATAGAGGAGGTGTCGACCGGCGCGGCAGACCCGCTCCAGGGGCTCGGCGAACTCCGCGAGCCCCTTGTCGTCGGCGTCTTCGAGCAGCATCTCGGCGATGCCGATGATGGCGTTCAGGGGCGTGCGCAGTTCGTGACTCATGTTGGCCAGGAAGCGGCTCTTGGCAAACGTGGCGGCCTCGGCTTCGTCCCTCGCCTCGCGTAACTCGATCTCGGTCTGCTTGCGCACGGTGATGTCGCTCAACGCACCGATCATGCGGGTAACGCGATCGTTGTCGTCGCGCACCCCCATGCCGCGATCGAGTATCCACACGTACTTGCCGGTTCCGTCCTGCAACCGATACTCACATTCCATGTGTCCACTGCGTCCCTTGAAGTACTCGACAATCGCGGCCCGGTAGGCGACGAAATCCTCGGGATGTACGCGTTCGTTCCAGTTCTCGGCGGTAAGCCCTTGTTGTGCCAGCGAATCAGACCGGTCGGGCGTAACACCTCGACTGCCTCGTCATACAAGTAGACGTGACCAAAGGGCCAGCCGGTTTTTGCGCAAATTTCGTCGAGCACGATCTGCATGGCGTCTTCAAGCCTGACCGCCTCGTTGGCCGCCGCTGTGATCGTTTGCTGGAGGCGCTGGAATTCGGACTGTTCCTGTAGCACGCGTTCAGTGCGTACGCGCTCGCTGATGTCCAGCGACACGGTAGCTACCCAGTTGGGCTCACCCTCGAGCGTGCACAACGGCACCTTGGTGGTGAGAAAAGTGTGCTCCCTTCCCTGGGCGTCGACAAAGGGTTCTTCATAGGTCGGGATAGGTTCGCCGCAGCTGAACACCTGCTGGTCCAGTCTCTGCGTATGCTTGCCATATTCGGCGCCCACGAGCTCGGCGGCGGTTTTACCGATCGCCTCTTCCGTGGTGACACCGTAGAGTTCTGCCTGGTAGCGGTTCATCAGCAGGTAGCGTGATTGCATGTTCTTGGCGCTGATCATCGCCGGCACCACGTCGATGACCGCTTGCAGTAGCTGATCCGCGCGGCGCGTCTCAGTTACGTCCCGTCCGATACCGCGATAGCCCTGGAACACGTCGTTGGCATCGAACACCGGTTCGCCCGCGTTACGCAGAAATCGGCTGGTACCGTTCGGGTGCAACCACTCGTACTCGAACTCGAAGGGCTCGTGTGCCCGAAGGGCGGCGAAATACCCTTCCGGATCGACGCTCGGCGTACGCCCGAGCACCGCACTGCGCTCCGCGCCCGTTATTTCCTGATGGCGTTCCGACACGAACGTGTAGCGCAGGTCCGGTCCCATTTCCCAGAACCAGTCGGACGCGATGCCGGCATAGCCCTTGAATCGCTCCTCGCTGCGACGCAGCGCTTCTTCGGCGTGCTTTTCTGCCGTGATATCACGAATCGCGCCAACCAGGCGCACGGCCTTGCCGTCTGCGCCGCGTACCGTGGCGCCATGATCAAAATACCCAGCGGTGGTGCCCGCGCTTGTCGCGCAACCGATACTCGCACTCCCAGCGCTGAGTGTCGCCGCGCAGATGGTCACGCAGCGTCTGTTCATAGTAGGGCCGGTCATCAGGGTGAATACGCTCCTGAACAATTTCGCAGTTCGCGGGCCAGTTCACCGGGATCGAATCTCAGATAACTGTCGAGGCGCGGCGAAATGTAGACGTCGTCCGCAGCTATGTTCCAGTCGTAGATGCCGTCCTCGGCGGCCTCTGCCACCAGCGCATAGCGTTGTTCGCTCTCGCGCAGCGTCTGCTCTACCGTGCGCTGCTCGGTCACGTCGAAATACGTCAGCATGCGGCCGCCGTCCGGCAACGGTGTGCATTGATACTGGATTATCCTGCCGTTGGGGGGTCGCAACTCGACCGGTCCGATACGACCAGCCCGTATCCCGGCGATCCGGTCACGCACGTAGCCTGGCCAGTCCTTCTCGTCGACGGTATAGACGTCACCGCGCGCGTAGTAATGTTCCATCAATTCGCTCAGCAGCGGTTTGGCAGCCAGGATTTTCTTCGCCAGTTGCCACATTTCGCGGTAGGCTCGGTTGTGCATGCGCACGCGCAAGTCCCCATCGAGGAACAGGAGACCGTACTCGATCGCGTCCAGCACCGTGTGCAGTGTCGCCAGGTCGCTGCTGCTGCGGCCGTCAAACAGCGCTTGGGCTTCTCCCGTTGCGCGGGACTGCTGCATTGCTCTGCCTCCCCTGACGGGCGTGGTTGGAGAAAACTATCCTACCTCATCATTGCCTTTCACGCGGCGGCGGATGCGTCGCGTATGAATCACGTGTCGCGTGAGTGAGACGGCTTGCGTCGGCGGCCACGGTGCATTCACACTTGCAGGAGCGGAATCGTCCGCTGAGTATTCGGAACGGCCTCAATGCTGCAGACCCGACGTGCCTACCAGGGCATGGTAACGGCGCCGCACTACCTCGCCGCGCGCGCGGGGCAACGCGTGCTTGCCGAAGGTGGCAATGCCATCGAGGCAATGCTGGCAGCATGCAGTACTATCGCCGTCGTGTACCCGCACATGAACGGTCTGGGCGGTGACAACTTCTGGCTGTTCCACGCCCCCGGCAGTGAGCCGGCTGGTATCGATGCCTGCGGAGGCGCTGCCGATGCCGCCGACACCCGCTACTATCTCGACCACGGCGATGCGGCGATACCGGCGCGTGGTCCCCGTGCCGCCCTCACGGTAGCGGGCGCGGTTTCCGGCTGGCAGCGCGCCTTCGAAGTCGGCAGGACCTGGGGTGGCCGTCTGCCACTTGCCCGCCTGCTCGAAGATGCCGTGTTCTACGCGGAACACGGTTTTGCCGTATCGGCCAGTCAAAGCAGTCACACCGCAGCAAGGCACAATCAGATGGCGGATACGGTCGGGTTCCACGACCTGTACATGCCGAGCGGACGGATCCCGGTTGCCGGTGAGCTGTTCAGGAACCTCGCACTTGCGGAAACCCTGAAACTGCTGGTGCGCAACGGTCTCGATGATTTCTACCGCGGCGAGCTGGCTCGCCGCATCGGTGCCGGCTTGCAGGCAGCCGCCAGCCCGCTCGGGCACGAAGACCTCAAACGCTACCGTTGCCTCGACGTCGTGCCGCTTTGTTTGGCGCTCGACTGCGGCCGGATTTTCAATCTGCCACCCCCCACCCAGGGACTGGCGTCGCTGATCCTGCTGGGGGTGTTCGATCGGTTAGGTGTCAGCAAGGTGGAGAGCTTTGATTTCGTACACAGTCTGGTCGAGGCCACCAAACAGGCAATCCGGGTGCGGGATGCGCAGGTCACGGATCCGGATTACATGCCTCGGGACCCGGCCGAATTCCTCACCGAGCAGGCACTCGATGCCATGGCGGCCGACATCGATCGCGAGCGAGCGGCACCCTGGCCCCATCCCGCGACGGCGGGCGATACGGTTTGGCTGGGCGCAATCGATGCCACTGGTCGGGCGGTCAGCATGATCCAGAGCCTCTACTGGGAGTTCGGTTCGGGGGTGGTGTTGCCGGATACCGGCATCACCTGGCAGAACCGCGGCTGCAGTTTTGCGCTGGACAAGCACTCGCTGAATGAGCTCAAACCGCGCCGCCGGCCGTTTCACACCATTCAACCTCCACTCGCGCTGCTGAACGACGGGCGTACCCTGGTGTTCGGCACTATGGGTGGTGACGGCCAGCCTCAGACGCAAGCGGTAGTATTCACTCGTCACGTGCTCTACGGCCAGGAGTTGCAAGCAGCGATCACCGCACCGCGCTGGCTGCTGGGGCGGACCTGGGGAACCGAGATCACCAGTCTGAGGATGGAGAGTCGTTTCGACGTAGGTCTCATCGATCGGCTTCGCGACGCTGGTCACGACATCGAAGTCGTGGGCCCGTACGACGAGTTGATGGGCCATGCCGGCGCTGTGGTGCACCATCCGTCCGGTCTTCTGGAAGGCGCGTCCGATCCACGCAGCGATGGTGACGCGGCTGGCTTCTAGCGGACCAGCATGCCTTCTAGTACATTGCTTTTCGGCTTGGCCGCCCAGAAGCTGGCGCGGGAGCCTAGGGACGATTTTGACGGCGAACTCCCGTGCAGAAAGGGTGGGGGGTATGTCCGGCGTGGGTTTTAGGTGAGGGGCGGGTTGAGAATTAGTGCTCGTTCGATAGCGTCAAATAGACCGGTGGTGTTCGGCTGCGCGGACCTTGACGTTACGCATGTGGTTCAAAGAGGTACGTAGATCGTGTCCTTGAAAAGGGGAGGTGAATGAGCGAGCGGCTCGGGTTTTTGTGAGGGCAAGTCCATGGCGTCGAGTTCAACGGCCTCTCCGAGTTCCCGCTCGCACCTTCGGGCGCCCCCCAAAGGCTCGGTGGAGGGGCCGAGCGCGGTCATCATGTAACAGTAGGTGCGCGCACGAGCAGGGACCACCTCCAGCAGATCCGGATGAAGATGGGCACCCGTCTGGATAACGAACGGATCGTTCGGAGAGGATGAGATCTCGCCAGGGAGGGAACGTGAAGCTCGTGCCGGACGGGTTCTCGAGAGTCACACGGACGTTTCGCAGCTCGAGATCCACGAGCGTAGTCCGCGAGTCGTCGGCGGAGCCGAAATGTCTGTTCGAGCTCGTCTACGTTCGCGCGTTCACAGGCCGTCGAGCCGAAGCTCAGGAGCATCATCACTCTTGCTGAAAAAGTTGGAAGACGCTCTCATTCCCCTTTGAACTTCGGGGCGCGCTTTTAACGCGGACTGGTTTCTGTTGATCGAGATGTGTGGCTTGACCCGGACGTTGATAGCAGACGAAGAAGGCATCTACGACCCGAACGACCTCAATGTCGCTAGCCACGACTCAGAGCTCCCGGTATATCACTCGCCCCCGGTGACGATGCGAGGAAGGCCGTTGTCTTCGAGCGTTCGATTGAACGCGGGGAGCTCGTTTTGCATCAATTGCTCGAGCTCTTGCTCGAATGCGGAGGGCCGCGCTCGCAAGACTTGGTGCACTTCCCGATGCTGATCCGTGGGCGGAAAATCGGCGACGGCGACGACGCTCGCGAGATAGGTGAGACCCCACTTCTCCTAACGCGAGCTCCTCCATTCGCCGGCAATAGTCCCCGTTTCAACGCTCTTCGTGTGCACAATTCACATCAATTCACTTGCTCCGTCCGCAAACCTACTCACCTCGCTCTTCCTGCACCCGGAATCCCATCTTGCTTCAACAAAAAGCCGAGGGGAAGGCCGTCACCCGAACACCCTTGGCCCGCCCCGCTTGCTCCACGCAGCATGAAATTTCCTATCATTCCGCAGCGCATCGCATAGCGCAGCAACTGTTTCAAAGATGTCGGTCCAGCCATGCCAACGTGGATAGGTAACTCGATCCCATCGTGGACAACGCAGTTTCCCAGTCGATCACTGCCTGGGCATTGAAACCGAACTGGGTGACTATGTACATCATCAAGCCCGTATCGGCCGCAAATTGAGCTTTCTCGTAGAGCGCACGGCGCAGCATTGTTGGACCTATCGCTCGACTGCCCTCTGGATGTCCTGCAATTCCTACTGTCTTGAAACCGTGTTGGAGCAAAAGGCCTGTCTGCAGTAGCTCCATCGTGTTGCCAAAAGGTCCGAGCGGCCGCATCAGGTCTCCTGCCACTACCAGGATCTGGTCGATGCCGATGTCATGCATTTGTGCCAGTGCGCTATCCAACTCTGCATGACTCCTAAGCTTGCGCGCAATGAGATGTGGCACGGGCTTGTAACCGAACTCTCGTAAACGCGTGGCCATTTTTGCTACGTCGTCGAGCAAAATATTCGGCGGATGTGCAATATAGATTGTAGTTCCCGGTGACAAATATTCCGGATAAGAATCGATCTCGACGATAGTGTGGGGAGTCGCCTCGATGGAATAATTGTCCAGGAAGGACAGGACCGTGGACCTGATGTCTCCGTTATTCCAGGCTAAGGATAGAAGGATAGGAAAAATGCCTCCTCAGCAAAATCTGTGGGTCATCTCTGGTTCCGGTAGATCTCCAAGTGTGTGAAAAAGAGCAACTTCGGCAGCTTTGAAGGTCCGGAATCCGAAGGCTTTTCTGGTAGTGAGTTTGGCTTTGTTGTTGAAGCCCTCAACAACACCGGCGGAGATGGTGCCTTTGGCGCGGAACCAGTTGAGGGGAAGGACACGATGTTTACGCAGCGAGCGAGCCACCTTCTTCATCGGTTCGATTTGGGAGCGCATGACTCGAGTGCACCACCGGTCGAGGAAGCGACTTACCCAGTAAGGAGAGACGTATTTCCAGAAAAACTGGAAGTGTTCCTTCAAGAGATAGCTCCGAACGGAGCGGAGGTTGTATTGGAGCAGCTCGGCCAGTTTGACGTCCTGGGAATCCGTGAGGTTGTCCGGCCGCTTGAGTAGCAACCAGCGCGAGCCCTTGAGCACTGGCTCATACCCACGAGCGTGGAGCTGTTTTGCTTCCTCGGCCCGGACTTTGTCGATGGCCTTGCTCATCATCGACATGATGTGGAACCGGTCCAGGACATGCACGGCTTGGGAGGTTTTCTTGGCGATGACCTTCAGGTAAGGCCGCCACATATCGGAGCAGATGAACTCAAGCGCACCACTTCGTTCCTTGCCGAACCAGCGAAAGAACTTGAGCAACGTTTTAACTCGACGTTTGTTGCCCAACCACAAAAGCCGCTTGCGGTGCTCGTCAATCTGATAGACCACAGTGAGGTATTGATGGCCTTTGTGCCATAGGATTTCGTCGATGCCGATGGCCTTGATGTCGTCGAGATCCAGATGCTTGCGGCCCCACTGAACGGCCATCTCAACCGAGCGGAACACGTTTTCCCAGCTCACCACGAAGTAACCCCGTGCCCGTAGGTGCCGACCCCAGAACTCCTTCCGCATCGTCCGTAAGTCGCGCATCAGACGATTCGACGTCTTACCCTTGATCAACTGCATCACTCGACTCGGCGACAAATTCGGCGGCACGCTCAGCAACAGGTGCACGTGCTCAGGCCGCACATGACCCTTCAGTATTTCTATCTGGTTCCGAGCACAGATCTCCCGGATGAGATCCCGGAGACGAACCGCTACATCCCCTCTCAAGGCCGGCTTGCGGTACTTCGTGATAAATACGAAGTGATAGTTTAACTGGTACGTCGTGTGCGATGATTTACGATATCCTTTCACCTGGGGATCGTACCCCAAGCCTCCTAAAGGCTTCGCCTAAAGGCGTGGGATTTCAACCATCCCCGAGTGGGACATTAACCACACTTTCTTTTATATATCAGCAGGGGCCTGTGGGCGCTGTGGTAAACGCGTAGCGTTTTCCGAGCGATTGTGGAAAACGCCGCGCCTGCCTTTGTAACCAGCTTACAACCCATCCCTAACCTAAACCTAGCCGCTAGCGCGCGTGCTTCCCGTGTTTTCCACAATCGCGGCAGCGTCCATAGGCCACATTGTCGCGACAGCGGCGAGCGCGTTGGTTTGAAGGGGCGATGTCAGACGGTTTCTACTCACAGATTTGGCCGAAGACCCAAAAATATCGAGAAAAAGACTTGACAGGTTTCGCACGACAAAATATGTCGCGGGGCCATCGTGTCTAGAAACGGCGCTCACATTCGCACTGTAGGGCACTGCTGCGCTCCTATCAGACATTTTGACTTTCGTTTCGATTCGCTCCGTTCGTAACGGCTCGGAGCCGTCTCAGGGCGTACAAAAAGACCGGAGTATAATTCATTACTGCGGGAGAGATGATGATCGAAAAATTCAAGTCCTACTTCACCAAGCTCGAACGACTTTCTCACGACGAGCTCGATCGGTCCGCCCAGACGCTGGTCAAGAGCGAGAATAGGAGCGTCGCCAAGATCATTGCGCATCTCGCCGAGATGTCCGAGCGAAAGACGGCGCTTGAGCTTGGGTACAAGAGTCTGTACGACTATGCCGCCAGGCGGCTCAACTTGAGCGAAGGGGCCGTGCCCGCGCGCATTCATGTCGCAAACGTGTCGCGGCGTTTCCCTCAGCTACTCGCCGCGCTGGCCGAGAGTCGTATCAGCCTCACGGTCGCGTGCCTTCTCGCACCCCACCTTACTGAGGACAACATCGAAATGCTCATTTCCGACTGCGCCGGGATGAGGCGCCGGGAGACAGAGGAGTACCTCGTGGCGCTTAAGCCAAAGCCTGTCTTCGAGCCGTCGATCCGCAAGCGCCCCGTGCGAGCCGAGTCCAGTCGACCCACTTCGACGCCGCCGCCATCGCCGCCATCAACCCCTCCGCCCGCGGACCCGCCGAAGAGCTCTCCACCCATCCTGCAGCCCGCAACTCCGGAGTTGTACAACTTTCGCTTCTCGGCGACACGGGATTTCAAAGACAAGTTCGAGCGACTGGCCGAGGTCGTGGGGGTCGACAACGCCCAGAAGAACATGGCCGAGATCTTGGAGAAAGCGCTCGACATCGCGCTCGACAAAAAGGACCCGAAGAAGAAACTCGAGCGGCGGAGGAAGAGGCAGGAAGCAGCCTCTGAGCCATCTCGTTCAGAACGAGATGGCGAAAAAGACGAGCGCGCCGAGAGTCGCTACGTCGCCTCGGAGGTTTCCGAGCGGGTTCACGAACGTGATGGCTATCAATGTTTGTATTTTGCTCCGGATGGGACGCGGTGTACGTCGCGCGTGGGACTGCACCTCGACCATAGGTCTCCTTTTGGCATCTTTCATAACAACGGTGAGCAAGTTCTCAGACTCTTGTGCCCAGCACACAATTTGCTGATGGCGGAGCGGGTCTACGGGGTGGACTTCCTCCAGCAGAAATTAGTGAAAGGCGCAAATCCCGCTCCCCGTGACGCCCGTGGAATCAGCTCACAATCGATCCCTAACCGCCGCTCGCGGACGTGCTTCTGGCGTTTTCCACAATCCCGGCAGCCTCCAATAGGCCATACGTGCCCGCAACGTCGGCGAGCGCCATGGTCTGATGAAGGGGCGCTCGCAAACGGTTTCTACCCACAAATTTGGCCGAAGACCCGGAAAAATCAGGTCTGTCTGCGTGCCGTGGAGGGGCAGAATTCCAATTTGAGGGGGGTTCGCATGAGTCCGTTGGTGAAAGCTGAGCCGAGTCCGACGCTCAGCTACCGGAATTCATGCGGAGAGGAGCGTGCCGGCTCAAATTGAGACACAGCACGGGCGTGGAACGCTCGGCTGAGAGAGCTCGTTCTAGGAAGAGGCGGAATCAGAATCGAGTTTTTTGCTTGGAGGAGCCCGTGGGTCTTGTTTATCGAGATGATCGAGAATCCGTCGGATGACCTTCTGCTCGGTGATGAAGGAAATAACGCGAAACTTGCCTCCGCAGCCACAGAGGAGTGGGTCGGTCTTGTGAACCCTCCGGATCAAATTAGCCCAACGTTTTCTGAGTGCGGCACGATGTTTGGAAGTCAGTTCGGGCTCATCGGGTTTTGCATCGCTGCGACTTGGTGATGTGGGTTCCAACTCGAGGCCCTGCTTTTTTCTCAGAGCCCTCGCTCTCGAGGCATAGGCCCCGAAGTAATGAATATTATGTTTACGTGGCTCGGGGATCTGTGTGAGGACGCGAGCGATGAACTCGAATACATCGAGGGTCTCTCCGTCGGGATGGTTGAACAAGCTCAAGGGGGATTCGTCGTTTCTGGCCTTGGCTTGGTAGAAGAGGGTGCGTGCGCCTTGAGTCCAATGGATGCGTGACAAGGAGAGAGGGCATCTCAACATGTAGCGGCCGAGCCTCTCGAGACCATCGGAGTCTTGAGGCCAAACGGTCGGAGAAGTGTCGACCGAAAAACCGCTATGTCGAAATGAGTTCAATAGCTCGATGCGCTCGTCACTCAAGAGACCTTTACGCTCGAGGAAGTGAAGAATTTTGTGACGGAACAACTTCTCGGCGGCGTTGGTGTCGATGTAGGGAACGGAAATCCACTGTCCGTTGGCATTCCAAACGCCTCTCGAGACAAGGCAGTGAGTGTGGGGATTTGGCTGCAAGAGAGAACCAAAGGTCTGAGGGACACAAACGACGCCTGGTCGGGCTTTTGCGTCGTCCGTGGCTTCGCACATGAGTTGTTTGATAGTCTCGTAGGCGAGTCGTGCGAGATCGGAGAGCAGCTCGCGGTCTCGCATGAAGAAAGGCCGCAGCATTTTCGGGTCCACAAGCAGTGGCCAACATTTTCGATAAGCTCATCTTTGAGAAAGGCGGCGAAGGCGGCCGCGCGTTTCGCATCACATGACGGACAGATACCCCTTTGTTTGCAACTGAGAGAATAACGTTCGGACTGCACCGTTTGTGGATCACCTGAAACGGCGCATCACCATCACCCATCCCTTCCATCCCCGACAACCCGAAGAGTTCGAGCTGGTGAGTTACCGGCGCAGCTGGGGGCGGGAGTACGTGGACTGTCGAGACGTTGACGGGGAGCTGGTGACGATTCCGCTGCAATGGACGGACGCGACGGGGGTTATGGATCCGTTCCTCGAGGTATCTCGGGGCCGGGCGTACTTTCGCGTGGCCGAGTTGGTGGAGTTGGTGAAACTCATCAAGGGGATGGAGGTTGGGGAGAGCGCGGAGGAGGGTGCGCCGAAAGTGTAAAGGGAATTATGTTCATAGTGTTGAGATAATTATGTTCGGATGTTCGAATTAGCCGACAGTCGCAGAGATGGATAATAGTTAATAATGGGCTACAATTTCAACGAATTGGCACCGAAAGAGCTTGACAAGCGATTGAGAATGTACATAATTATTCTTACTAGAAATGTCCGACGACGCCAAGCGCCAATCCCTTCAACGCCAGGGCAGCCTGAACCCGCGGCCCGAGCGGGTCAGCGACTCTTTGTTCACCGAAGACGAGTTCTTCGATCCTTGCGATGTCGTCCAGGTCTACCTACTTGCTCAGAGACAAAGCGGAGAAAGAGTTTTAGACAATCTCTGTAGGCGAGAATCGTGTTAGGGCTCAGTCCCCTTTGCGCGGCCAGATAGTCTTGGAAGAATCCGTGTACAAAACGGGCAATGGGATGATTGGCGTTCATACCACTTCTCCTTTCGGTGAGACGTTTTGACGAAAGTTTCTGAGGAAGCGCTGGTTAGCCTCTTCGCGCAGTTCAGCGGGTTTTGCGAGCATCCTCGTCCGAGACGCCGCGAGGGACGTCGGATAGCCTGTAGCGACGAATCTGTGGAATCATCTCTCCCAGAACTGTGGGATGTGCGACGGGAAGCAGAAGTGACGGCCTACTTGTTCTTTTTCGCCGCTTTCTTCTCGGCTTGTTCTGGGAAGTCCTTGACCACGCACGTGGCGGCTCGGCAGTGAGCCGAGTCTTCTGAACCAAGATCGAGAAGAAACTCAACGGTCTCGGGGTATTGAAGATTGTGTGGTCTCGGACCGTTTGCCATGTCTGCGACCGAATCTCCCATTGCCCCGTCGACGTCCCGGTCCGTTTCGCCGATGCCGCCGAAGATCATCGAGGCCCGGGCTTTGACGTCGGCGCCCGTCGCGATGAGGTAGAGCATCACTTCGCGGTCTTCGGTCAAGGCCGCACCATGGAGCGGCGTGTAGCCCTGATTGTCCGCTTGGTTCACGTCGGCACCGACCTCTTCCACCAGATATCTCACGGCGTCGAGCCGAGCATCCGGAACGACATTACTGGTCTGCGGCTCGAGGCCAAATCCCGCGGCAGCCTGCAGGGGCGTCGATCCGTGGATGGTCGGTATGGTGGGATTCGCGCCCGCGGCAACCAGAAGCTTCATCGCGGCGACGTCATTCGATTTCGCGGCGCGCCAAAAAGCGGTGGCGCCCTCTTGCTTGATCCAGTCTCCGTGGAACGTCCGGTACCATGGTTTTTTCGCCAGCCGTGCGTCTACGTTGGCGCCGGCGTTCACGAGGGCCTGCATCAGATCCAGATAGTGGGTTTTCTCCTCTGAAACACTCGGTGGCGGATACCACGTGCGGGCCGCCCATTGTCCATCGATGGTCGCATAGAGCGGGGCCAGGCCGGTCTTGCTCGCCAGGCTCGGATCGGCTCCGTGGTCAACGAGGAACTTGGCCATGTCGAAGTTGCCGTTGATGATGGCCGACGTGAGCGCGCTCATATCGTCCGCCGCACTCACCTGATTGACGTTGGCTCCTCCCTGAACTAGCTCACGCACGACCGCTAGATGCCCCGCGCGCGTGGCAAAATGGAGCGCCGTCATACCGCCCATGACGGGAGGATTCTTCGCCCCTTCGTAGCGAATGTTCCGGTCCTTTTGCTTCTCGATGTACCGGTATTCTCGCTTGATGATCTCGGTCACGTTGGTGACGGCATCCAAATCGGCGCCCTGTCGTGCGAGCATCCTGACCGCCAGAACACGCCCGAGTGCCGAAGCGAACATGAGCGCCGTCTGCCCGTTCGTTTCGTCTTTCGCGTTCACCTCGGCGTCGTGATCCAGCAGGACTTTCACCGCATCCGTGTCCCCGGAAGCCGCTGCGAGCATCAGAGGCGTCGTGCCGTTCGTGTTCGTCGATCTCGCATCAGCTCCTGCTCTCAGCAAGAGCTCCACCACAGCAGCATTGCCGTTTTTGGCAGCCATGAACAGAGGGGTGAGCTCGCCCAATCGGGTAGTGGCTCGGATGTCTGCGCCCGCCTCGACGAGCAGTCGTGCCATTTCAGGATCGTTCCGATACGCGGCCCAGTGAAGCGCAGTGCTCCCATCGCCTTGGGCAACATTGACGTCCACCTGCTGTTCGAGCAAGGCTCGAACAGCCGCTCGGTCGCCCTGCATGGCCGCGTCGGCGAGCGACACTTTCGCCGGGGTGGCTCCGAATACGCCGATCGGCGCGAGCACCAGGAGCAAGCACAAGCCAGCAACTATGTATTTGGCGAACATGTCATCACCCATCATGACAAGTTAGATCGAAAGCGGCTCCGTGCTGTCACCAATGCTTTCGATGTTCATCCCGAGTTTCTGCAAAGAGGTCAACAGGATATTGGCCTGTGGGGTCTCGTCCGGGCAGCGCAAGTGCAGGTTCCCTTCGATGGTTCCGGCAGCATGCCCCAAAAGGAGCATCGGCACCTGCTTGTGACCATGAATGTTGCCATTGCCCATCGGGCTTCCGTAGAGGACGAGGGTGTGGTCGAGCAAGTTGCCGTCGCCATCGGGCGTATTCTTCAACTTGTCCAGGAAGTAGGTCATCATCTCCACGTGGTACCGATTGATCAACGCGTTGTCCTCGATGAGCGAAGGCTTCTGCTGGTGGTGGGAGGCGGTGTGGAACGGTGTCTCGCTGCCGCTAACAGAAAAGACGCGGTTGCTCGTGTCGCGGCTGAGCTTGAAAGCGGATACGCGCGTCACCTCCGCGGCAAATGCCAGCGCCTGGAGGTCGTACATGAGCTTGACGTGCTCTTCCCAAGAGTCGGGTACCCCGACCGGAGCGGTCGGCAGCTCTCTTTCGAGACCACGCGACGCGTTGTATTCCTCGATGTTTTGAATCCGCCGCTCGATTTCCCGGATATTGTCCAAGTAGTCGTTGAGCCGTCGCCGATCTACCGGATCCAAGTCGGCGCGCAGCCGAGCGACATCTTGGGAAATTCCGTCGAGAATGCTCCGGTTGACCCTTCGCCGGGCCGCCCGGTCCTCGGGCGAGCCGCCCGAGCCGAATAGCTCCTCGAATGCGAGGCGCGGGTCCCGCGTCATGGGAAGCGGCGTCGTGGGCGACGACCAGGAGATCGTGTCCATATAAACGCAGCTGTAGTGATAGCCGCAGGTGCCGGAAGAGTCGAGGTTCTCGATGCTCAGCTGGATCGACGGCAGCGGTGTGTCCTGCCCGAGCTCCTGTGCGTAGATCTGGTCGACGGACGTGCCGTTCTCGACGTCGGAACCTTCTGTCTGCTTGGCATGCGCGCCGGTCAGAAAAACGGCACTGGAGCGGAAGTGGTCGGCCCCGACTTCCTCAGCGTTAACGGCGTCGGCCTGGGCGCAATCGGTGTCGCTAATGATTGTCGTGTATTCCCGGAATGGTTCCAGCGGCTTCAGGATCTTGGTGAATTCGAAGTCGGACCCTTCCTCTGGCGGAGACCAAAGGCTTTTCTTTTTCCCGTACACCGTGCTGCCAGCCGAACCGTGGACGATCTCGGTCGCCGCGAAGCGACTTCGCGGAGCCGCAGCGGTCTTCCGCAAAGGCGTCAGAGCGGGCACCATCGATTCCATAAAGGGCAGTGCAATCGTCGCTCCCATACCGTGCAACACCGTCCGCCGCGAAAGGTGTTTTTTTGTGATGAACATGGATCAGGCCCTCCTGGTTTTACCATATCGCGATACGCGTACTCACTGGTCTTCAGCCTCGCCCGAAGCCGAATGGAATGTCCTCATCTGGAACGGGGCACTCTTCACCACACCCAGAACGAATGACGAAAAACGGTTGTCCCGCGCGGCCGCCGCTCGTTGAACCGAACGGACCGTCGGCATGTCACGATAGTCGAGCACGCGGCCGACGCCATAGGCAAATAGGTTCTCGGTGAAGCTGCCGAGCAATGCGTTCGAGCGGTTCAGGAGGGCCTGACGCAGGCTGGCCGGCCCTTCCAACTTGGCCCCGTCGACCATTTCGGCGGACGGATCGATGGGGAGTCCACCATCGTTGACACGCCAGCGTCCGATCGCGTCGAAGTTCTCGAGCGTCAGGCCGATCGGGTCCATGATCTGATGACACGCAGAGCAAGCCGGGTTGGCCCGGTGCTGCTTGATGCGCTCGCGCACGGACAAAATCGTTGCGTTGTTGACGGTTTCCGGAAACGGCGGCACCTCCGCCGGAGGATTTGGGGGAGGTGCAGCAAGCAAAACCTCCAGCACGTATTTGCCGCGAGCCACCGGCGAGGTCCGCCTGGCCAAAGACGTCAAGGTCAACACCGCTCCTTTGCCCAGTAAACCATACCGGTTGGGATCTTTCAACTTAACGCGTCGAAACCGGTTGCCCATGACGTTCGGAATCCCGTAATGCTCAGCGAGAACCTGGTCGACATAGGTGTAATCCGCGGTGAACAAATCCAGTACGTTGCGGTCCTCGCGAACGATGCTATCGAACAGAAGCTCGACCTCGCGCCTCATCGATTCCGCAAGATTCCTCGTATAGTCGGGGAAGATCGTGGGCTCGGGATGGATTTCCTCGATACTTGCCAGACGCAACCACTGAGCCGCGAAATCGGTCGCCAATGCCTCCGCGCGCGCGTCGGCCAGCATGCGCTTCACTTGATGTTCGAGGACTTCCTCATCCCGAAGCCTTCCCTGACTGGCGACTTGGATGAGCTCTTCATCGGGCGCGGTGCTCCAGAGAAAATAGGACAAGCGAGACGCGAGCTCGACATCGCTTACCCGGTACGTTTCTCCGGTCTGCACATCTCGCGGGACGCGCTCGAACCGAAACACGAATTCCGGTTTCGCGATGAGGGCCTGGAGAGCGGTGCGGATCCCGATCTCGAACTCGCCCTCTTCACGACCTAGCTCATACATCTCCATGAGCCCTTCGAGATCCTCGGTCGTCGCCGGCCTTCGAAAAGCACGCGCAGCTAGATTCACGAGGATCTCGTGCGCGCAGGCATTCTCTTCGTCAGGGTTTTGTGGATAGCAGGTAAAGATCTTCTGACGGCTGGGCGTGTCGGAGACGCCGGTAACGTTAAGAGGCCCGGTCACGGTCAACGTCTGAAGGTGAGGCAGCGCCGTCATGCCCGCATGAAGCGCGATACTCACGTCCATCAGCGTCTGCTCGACAAGACGGTACTGGTCCTCGACCGGCCCGTCGAACGTGGAGACAAACGCGGCCGCGACGCGCCGGGGACCCGCTTTGATCTCGACAGGCGGCGTCTGCATGACGGCCGACGTTTCCTCTTGGAGCGGGTCGATCTCGAAGACCGCGACGCGTTCGCCATCGACGGAGACCTCGATTTCCTGACCCTGCAGCGACTCCGGAAGGTTCGAGCCGATGAGCTCCCCGGTGTAGTAGTAATAAAGTTCCACCGCGAAGGTGTATTCTCCATCGGCGGGGAAATTGTGAACGTTCGACGTCCCGCCGCGAGTCCCGAAGGGCGTGCCGTCCACGTGCCGCATCTGGTTGACGACTTTGGGGACATCGTATTTCGTCATGGCTGCCGGGGCATGGGGATCGCCGACGGCCAGACGGGCGATCTTGTCGGCCGCCCGGACATAGGCCTGCATCAAGGCCGGCGTCACCGTCAAGGCGTCCGCCATATTGTCGAAATTCCCCGTGCGCCCATCAGGCGGCAACAGCGCGTTCACGTCCACCTCGAGCGCGAGCAAGTCGCGGATCGAGTTGCGGTACTCTCTACGATTGATGCGGTGAAGGGCCGGCGGGGCAGCATGAGGGCGGGAAGCGGCCGCCCGATCGACCCGTGTTTCGAGCGACAGAGCCACTGCTTCGAGCGCTTCGGCCTCGGGGCGCGGCATGCCCGCAGGAGGCATCATCCCGGCGCGCAGCTTTCGGATGATCTTCTCCACCTGCTGCGCATTCTGCTCGGGATGCGCAACATCCACCGTGGCCCAAGAGAAATTTCCCAATTGCGTGTCGACCCCGTGGCACACGACACAATACTGTTCCACCAACTCACGCTCTTGCTTGACAGTGGCCCGATCGTCCACATTTTGGGCGAGCGCAACCTTGAGGCCTGCGGGGCCTGCGTGAAGGGCGAACCAGGCCGTTAAAAGGAGAAGGCGCACCCACCCCGTCGGGTTGTGAGTTAACTGAGACACGCAGGTCATTCTAAGTCCTTTGGAACCCGCTTGGCTAGGCGCTTCGCGCCGGCAAGTGTACGCGATCAGACGAGTCACCACAACCGGGGCCAGGGATCGCGGCAAGGGACGAGGCTCTGGTAAAATTGACCTTTGCAAGAGAGCCTCTTATAGTGATCCTACACTTGTCGCTCCGGTGAAGGTGTGATTTGGTGATCGGTTGGCGCTCCTTAGTCGAGATGGGATCCGAAAACTCCGAGAACTGCCGAGCTTCGACCTCTGTGAACCGGCCCATGAAGGATAGGCGGAAGTCCACGAATCTGGGGCGCTTCCTTGTTCTGGGGGCGTTCGTGGTGTTTCGCCATTCAGCCACCTTGTGCGCTCAAGAGTACCTTCCCGACTTGCCTGTCGCTCACCCCGCCATCCGTTATGCGGAGCGATCGGTGGACGACCCCATTGCGCGGATGTCCCGGGACATGGAAAACGGATCCGTCGAGCTCGGCGGCGGAGAAAATGCGCTTGGCTATCTGCCGGCCCTTCTCGAATATCTGGACATTCGCACGGACTCTCAGGCTCTCGTTTTTTCGAAGACGAGTTTCCAAGCAACGAAGATTGCCCCAGACAACCCGCGCGCGATCTATTTCAATGATGACGTGGCGCTCGCCTTTATACGCGGCAGTGACATGATCGAGCTCGCGTCGATCGATCCCGAGATAGGACCGATTTTCTACACGGCGGATATTCGGAAAGTGGCGACGGAAGGATTCGAACGGCGTCAAGTCTGCTTGAAGTGTCATCTGGGCCCCGCGATGTCGGGGGTTCCCGGGTTGTTCGTCGGCTCGGTCTTTCCGGGACCCACCGGTAAACCAGCGCGCGACGACGCGATCATTACGGATCATCGCACCTCGTTCCAAGATCGATGGGGCGGCTGGTACATCAACGCGACCCGCGGACAGCAAGAAGACAGGTCCAATGCAGTGGCGAGAAATCCCGCCCAGCCCTTGCTCCTGGACGAAGACCAGGGCCGAAACCTGACGCATCTCTACGGCAAGTTCGATCCGTCCGGCTACCTGGCTCCCGTAAGCGACATCGTGGCCCTGATGACGTTCGAGCACCAGACGCAGATGCTGAACTACCTCACGAGAGTGAGTTGGGAGAAGCGCATCACACGGCACGAGAACGATGCGGCCCCGCTCGAACGCCCCCAGATCGCTTCCGATATCGAGGCGCTCGTCGCGTACATGTTCTTCGCGGGCGAAGTCCCTCTGCCCGAGCCGCTCGAGGGCGTCTCTACCTTTACCGAGACATTCCCAGAGCGTGGCCCACGGGAGGCGAAAGGGCGGTCACTTCGCGATTTCGATCTCGAGCGGCGATTGTTTCGTTATCCGCTGAGTTATATGGTGTATAGCCGCTCCTTTGACGCTTTGTCCGAGGACCTCGAAGCAGAAATCTACCGAAGGTTGTACGACGTGCTTACCAACCCGCAGCCGGGCGCCCAGTTTTCTCATCTGTCCACAGACGACCGCCGCTCGGTTCTAGAGATCCTGCGCGACACGAAGCCGTCATTGCCGGATTACTTCAAAGCCGATGACGCCAACGAGAATGCCCAGGCATGGATTTGGAAACGAGGAAAATGACTCGACTTTTACGGACTTGTTTTTTGTTTAGTTTTCTCGGGTGGCTGGCAACCCCTGCAGACGCCCGCGAAGAATTTCTTAGGAAGCTTCAAAACGACCCTCTCCTATTGAACGAGCTCGCCGTCTGTGCGACTTGCCACGCAAGCGAGACCGGTGGCGGAGCGTTGAACGCATTCGGTAGCGCCTTCGATGACGCTGGCCAGACCATCACCCCCATGTTGAGGGCAAGTTTTCCCGAGCACTTCGGGTTCTACTCCACGAAACTCGCGGACGGTTCTACGTTTCACTTCTCGGATCCCGAAAACCAACACGTGGTCTTCGAACGTGAGGAAGAGAGATATCTCATCGACCTGGCGGCTCTCACCGAGACGCCGGAGGACATCACTCCGCCGGCGGCCAATCGCATGTCGTTCTTCCTCACCAGCGTAGGGAAAGGCAATGGCGGGCATCTGGAAGGTTTGGCCGGTGCGGATCGACATTGTCAAGAGCTGGCCGAGGCCGTCGGCGCCGCAGATCAAACCTGGCGTGCCTACCTCAGCACGAGCTTCTTAGAGCGGCCCGCCGTCAACGCCGGCGATCGTATCGGGACCGGTCCCTGGTTCAACGCCAAAGGGCGATTGGTAGCCCGCGGGGTGGCGGATCTGCACGCGAATAACGGACTCGAAAAAATGACCGTGCTGAACGAGAAAGGAGACGTCGTGAACGGAAGAGGCGACGAGCCCAACCGTCACGATATCTTGACCGGCTCGCTGCCGGACGGTACTGCAGCGGTTGGTCAAAACTGCAACAACTGGACGAGCTCCAATGATGGGGTTGCCGTGGTCGGCCACCACGACCGGGAGGGGAGCGGCGAGAACGGCACATCGTGGAGCTCCGCGCACGCGTCGCGAGGCTGCAGCCAGGAAGACTTTCGAGCCTCTGGCGGCGACGGCTTGTTCTACTGCTTCGCGATTCGGTAGATAGATCGACGGGCGCGCGAGCCATTCACACTAACGGCGCGCGTGGTAGAACGCTCGGGCCATGCGTTCCTGCTGGTCTCTAGAAATGCCGTGCGCTACCGCGACATCTCGCCAATGGGCGACCACCCCGACGAGGAGGTCGATGATCTCTTTGGCCCTCGCGTCCTTGACTCGAAAATAGGGGGCGACCTCCCTTGCGAGTTCTAGGTCCTGCGTGTTGTCGGTCTCGGAGATATTGAAGTTCAGGCCAGCGCCATGATGGTTGGGATTCATGTCGTAGGCGGGAGCCAGCGACCATCCTGATGGCTGGAGCAGGAATCCGTGGTTTCGCAGATGGTCGTCTGTGTTGGAGATGCAGATGAAGAAAACGATGCGCCGCCACAGCTCTTCGAGATCGGGATCAGTCTGAGATCCCGACTTCATGATCAGCTCCGCCAACTCCAAGTAGCTGACGCCAGACGCAGCATCGTCACCGTCGCTGCGCTGCAGGAGCGTCATGGCTGACACGAAATGCAGTCGGCCGCCTTCGAGGGTCCGATCAAATCGCTGCGCCAGAAATGTATGGTGCTGGCTGCCAAACGTGCGCGTCTGGGCTGTGGCGGTTTGCACGCCTGCGCGCGTGGCCAGCTTATGGGCGACGCCCTCCCAGGCACCCACGTCATCACCATCTCGCCGACTCGGGAACTTGGCGATCCACAAAAAGCCCTTGTCATCCACAACACTCGCTTTGGGTCTTGCGCCGCCGAGCGATCCCCCTGGTGCGATCAGCATGCGGAGCCACTTGGCGTAGTTCGGATCGTCGGCGGCATCCTCCCGCTCCAGCTGCAGACTAATGTGCTCGAGCTCGCGCAGCGATGTCCAGGGTGGGGAGGCCATGTGCTGATTGTCATCGAGAAAGGGCCCATCTCTAGTGATGCGAAACCTCAGAGCGCCCATACGATGACGGTCGTGGACACCCAGAAGGTAGTCCGACTCGAGAAGCTTTCGCTCCTTGCGCTTTTCGGCCCGGGCAAGTTGTGCCTCGCGCCGACGCATGAGAACGCGCCCCCAACGATCCGGACACGAATCCAAGAACACGCCGAATTTGTCTTGTCTGATCGGTGCATATTGAGGACCGGCGAACAGACCCAGAGCTGGATCAAGACTCTGCGCGTGGGCTCCGGCCAGCCAATCGGAGCCGTACTCGAACGAGAAGATCTCCTTGCCCCGAGAGGGCGTCGCGAAGAGTGTCCCCATGAACGTGGGGCCATCGAGCAGAGCCCAGTCAGCCCAGACTTCAATTATGCGTTGGGCGTTCTTGCTCATGACCGCTGCCTCTTTGGAGCGCGTGCTCTCGTGGGAAGCCCAGCGTCCTGAAGCTTCCGGCCGAGGACGTCATCGCGAGCCATTCGGACCAGGTCCTTCTCGAGCCCAAGGCAGTGCAGCACGTTGGCGTAGGCCCCTATGGTCACCCCGGCCTCGCCCTTCTCGATGGCTCGAAGGGTCGTTCGCGACATACCGGCACGCTCAGCGACGAGCTGTGTCGAGAGCCGCCGACGCAGCCGGGCCAGGCGGATATTCTCCCCCAGCTCCTCCAGGAGGCGCTTCAAGGTGGGAAGTTGGACGGTGGTTTTACGCGCCATAACAGGGTCTATTATATCTAATAATCATATTTATGGCTATAATAATGAACATTAATGCGTATTCCAGCCATCGTGAACGCCGAATCCAGAGCAAGCTGAACAGCGAATCCGGTGAAGCCGAACGCTCATCGAAGCGATGAAGTGTTGGGTGACCTCCTTCCACTGATTGAAAACGTGAACCTATCTTACCTGCGTGTTGTGTAGCAAGGGGCGGCAGGTCGGTGCCGGAGGGAGCGGGCGTAAGGAAAGACGCGAAGCGACCTTCCCGCTCCCGTAGGCAGCGACCTGCCGCGGCCGAACCCCGGGCGATGTGGGGCTGGTTTCGGGGGGTTGCTGGGGTATGGCCTGGCTCGAGAAGACGCTTCCTGAGGCATTCTCGCGCGTCGTTTTGGCGCTGCATCGTCTGGTACCCCGGGTTTGGCGGTTTCACCCGTTTTTATCGCATCGACGCTGCGGTCCCTCGCTCGCTCATGCATCGGCGTTGTCAGATGCCTTTGGCGCAGCCTTGGTCTTTCTCAGAGAAGCTCCTTTGAGAGTGATGCGGTGCGCGCTGTGGAGAATGCGATCGCAGATAGCGTCTGCCTGGTTTGGGTCGCCAATCGCTTCGTGCCACTGCTTGAGCGGAATCTGGGTCGCGATGAGTGTGGAGCCACGCTCGGCGCGGTCTTCGATGACCTCCATTAGATCCCGTCTCTCCGATTCTTTCAGCGGGTGAAGCAGCCAATCATCGATAGCCAGTAAGTCCAGCTTGGCGAGTTTCGTCAAAAGCCGGGCGTAGGAACCATCACCACGAGCGACCGCGAGTTCGTGGAGCAAGCGCGGTGCTCGCACGTAGCATCCGGTGAAGCCGCGACGACAGGCCCGCTCCACGAAGGCGCAAGCCAAGAACGATTTGCCAATCCCCGTCGGGCCGGTGATGAGCAGGTTATGGCGCTCACCGACAAAGCGGCAGTTGCCCAGGCTCAAGATCTGTTCGCGGTTTAAGCCTCGAGGCGCTTGGAAGTTCACGTTCTCCAAACATGCCGGATAGCGGAGCTTTGCCGCTCGCAGTCGTCGAGAAAGCTTACGCTGTTCGCGGGCGGTCCACTCGGCATCGACCAGGAGTCCCACACGTTCCTCGAAGCTCAGCTCCTTGTATTCGCTCGAGCTCAACTGGGTTTCGAACGCGGACACCAAGCCGAACAACTTCATGGCGTTCATCTTTTCTATCGTTTCGGGTGTCAGCATCGGGACTCTCCTCCTTCGTAGTGATCCGCGCCTCGGATGTTCTCGTGCTCCTCTCGCGGTTTCGCTTCGGCGTCCGATTCGAGCACCACACGATCCAGACCAGCCGAGAGAATGTTTTTCACCGTGCGATAGCTGTAAGAGCTCAAAGCTTCCGCTCGTGCGCAAGCGGCCTCGAGACGCTCACTGCCCCAGCGGCTGCCTAGTCGCATGACTCCCAGGCAAGAGCGAAGTCCCTGCTCCGGGTGAGGCCGACTCTCTAGAATCCCCGCAACCAGCCTTCCCGTGGCGCGACCTGACTGCTCCGCCCAGTGGAGCAGCCGCGACGGCGTCCACTCCAGGTGCTCCCGATGCGAACGTGGCATATGCTCCGGGTTCGTGGAGTAGTGCCCCTTTCCTTTCTTGCGGGGATGCGACGCGACGCGCTTTCTCTTGAACAGGACCTCCACCACCGAGGCCGTCACCCGTGCCTCGACTTTCTCGTGAATGAGCTGATAGGGAACGCTGTACAAGTTGTTCTCCACCTCCACGTGGTAGTCGATGTTCACTCTGCACCGCTTCCACGTCGATAACTCGTAGCTCTCCTGCGGTAGCGGTTTCAGTACGGGCCGGTCTAGCCTTTCGTACAACTCCCGCCGACTCACACCGAGCTTCTGCATCGGACGCGCATTCAGGACCTCTAACTTCTCCCAGATGGCTTCGTTCAGTTCCGCCAGGCTGAAGAACGTGCGATGACGAAGCACCGCCAGGATCCAGCGCTGCGCCACCTGCACTGCCGACTCCACCTTCGCTTTGTCTTTCGGCTTGAACACCCGAGCCGGGACCACAACCGCACCGTAATGCGTCGCCAGCTCAGTGTCGCTTCGACGTAGGTGTAACTGCTCGCGCCCAACGTCCCGACGAACAGCTCCATTTCGACGAGCTCTCCCGTTTTCGGATCGACGATGTGAGGCTTCTTCCCCGAAAAATCGACGAATGTCTTCTCGCCTGCTCGATGCCGTTGACGCATCGTCGGGTTCAGCTTCTTCTTCCACTGACCGTACAGCTCGCAATAACGGCTGTAGCCGTACGCTCCCGGCTTATTCTCCGCGTACTCCACCCACAGCTGCAGCAACGTCAGCTCTCGGTGACGCCTCAGCTCCTCGTGGATGTGGGCATAGTCCAGACCCGGCCGTGCGCCAGACGAGCCCGGCGGCGGAAACAGCCTGCCTCCAGCTCCCCGTCGCTCAGCTCCTCCGGGAGCGGCCAGCTCAGACCACCCTTCTTCGCCTTGGCCAGGTACTCACTCACCGTTCCAACCGCCACGCGAAGTGCCTTTGCGATCGTGCGGTGAGTAAAACCCAGCTCGTACTTTAACCTTAGAACCTCTCGTATTTTTCTCATCGATAACCTCTTAGCTGCCATTTCCTAGATCGTCCTCCTTCCGGGTACGACCTAGAGTGCCTTGAAACGTGCTATCGATGAGCGTTCGCGATGCCGGAACCGGCGTTCACGTTGCCTGGAATCCGTGTTCACCTTCCCCGGAATCGATGTTCACGATCCCCGGAATCCGTGTTCACGATGCTTTGGAATGGATGTTCACCTTCGGCTGGAATCTGCGTTCACGATGCCCCGGAATACGCACCTTAACGGTTTAATCCGGTGTGAGAAGTGAGCGCCTAGCAGAACTACACTAGAAACTAGACTAGTTCCTGTCCAGAAACACCATAACTTGTGGTGTGCGAGAGACCTATCGAAGATGTGGGTATTATACGTTTTCGGAAGGGGCTTCGTGGGGTTGAGAGCGAATGAAAATCTTGGACGAAACGAGAGGCGATTGTTAGCAATCCATGGCTATAAGGGGCGGAAGAGTAATAGTTGTTATCGTAATAAGTGTCTTGCCATCATCAGTAGGTTGCAGGTGATGATGGAACTCCATACGTACGATTTAAAAGATGGCAATGAGTGCCATGTGCATCGGTCGAGACCAAAGACTCGTTTCAAGAACGAAATGACGCCTTCGATTCCGCAGCGAAATCGCCGCAGGCGTTGATAGACCCAGGAACTCTTGACCATATCGGTCACCGCGAAATGAGCCTTGGTAAAGGCAACATCTTCAACTCCCTTGCCTTTGATGGCTTCCAAGTTTGCCTTTGAAGAAAACGCGCCATCGTAGGCAACCTGGCGCGGGGCCCGTTCGTAGAGTTCGACTTGACGGTCGATCATGGTTTCCGCGAGAGTTGAATCGGACGGATTCCCATCCAAGATCACGCAATCCAAAATCATCGAGGACGAGCCACCAGTCATACACACCTTGTGGCCGTAGAGAGTCTCGCGCCGGTCTTTGCGAATAATGTCGGTGTGTTCTTCGAAGATAGAAACGACCTTTTCCTCCGCAGGCACACGCTCTTCGTCGATCACTCGGCGTTGGGTTTGGTTGATGACTTTCTTGGTGAGGACGAGAAAGTGCTCAAAATCCGCGGCGATCCTCTCCGCGCTCGCTCGCTTCACAGGCTCGGTCAAGCCCGACTCTTCCAACTGTTCTGCAACGCGTTGAGCGGAGCGATAGGTTTCTTCCGTCACCTTCAGTAGATCTCGATAGACGCGACGCCTTTGTTGCTTATCCTTCGCGTTCAGAACTCCCAGTCGACGTCTCTTCGCTCGACGCGTTCGATTGCCGAAGACCACTACTGTACCCAGCAGTTCGCGAGCTCGGCACATCACGCGAGTGAGAACCCGAACACAGTCATAAAGAAGCTCGGAGTCTGTAGGCGGATGAATGTTTGATTCCACTACCGTGCAGTCCACTCGTACTTTTCTTCCCTTTTCGATCCCAGCATCCTCGGCAACGCTCACCAGCTCTCGGTTGATCTGCTCCAGCGTTTCGAACTTCACGGCTTTGATGTTTGCTGCTAGGGTCGACTTCGACGGGGTCGGCTCTATGATGCCGAGCTGGCAAAACGTCCGATAGCTTCGAGAGTCTGCCAAGTGAAACGCCAGCTCCCGATAGGTGAACTGATTCAGCTGCTTCACCAACAACGCCCGGAGAACCTGCTCCGCGCTCATTCCCCCACGACCAACATCGCTCCCTGCCGGTGGGGTGACCGACCTTAGGTCTTGCAGTACCAGCTCATTGAGCTTAGGATGGGCATCGAGTAGCGACGAGATCGTTTCGAGCTCGCGTGCGTGCTCCAGCTCCAGCCAGGGCTCACGTAGATTTGGCTGTGGGTTGATCGTTTTTCGCATTTAGGGCTGGTCTCCTTTGGAGTTAAGTCATTTAGAATCGGATGTTTTCAACGACACGATCCTAATCGACACCCCCTCAGAAGACTAGCCCTAAATTTGCGATTTCTCCTTTTTTCTCAATCCCTTACAGGCTTCAGGACGGGTACTAGACTAGGTCCTTAGCGTCTTCGAAGAGGTCCTCATCCGAGGGTGGACGTTCATACGCCTCAATAGGTCGGCGATGTCCGTTGGTTTTTCTAGCGAAACCGACCAATCGCACAGAAGCTGCCGTCGGTTTCGACGGGGGCGACGGGGCGATGGCTCGTGATCGAACGTCAAGGTGGTTCCGCTCCTCGCGGCACGGTTGACCCCTTGATTCATACGTGATGGCCCTCTACGACCTGGGCCTCCTTCAGATCCAGCTTGGCAATCGGGAAGAAGGCCGTCGCAACCTCGAGCGTTTTCTCGAGCACTGGGGCGATCCCCAAGTGGCCGATGCTCGCAATAGCCTGGGTCGTTCGTAGAAGCAATCATTCTCCTCGGCCAAAACCGCTCTCGAGCGCGGCTCGCCAAGTTTCTCCGCATCGGATCGAGTAGACTCTCCGCGTGGCGGAGCCTAGACGCGCGGTGTGGAAAGACGTTCTTACAGGCGCATCCTTTGGGCTCTTGGCCGGCATCCTTATCAAAGATCTCGACTTGACCACCGTGGTCTCCTATTGGGGCGATCGCAGTCTCGTTGCAGCAAGCGCCGCTCTCGTAGGCGCGGCCCTTTGGCCAACACGTCTTCGAGGCCTGCTCGGATGGGGCGTGCTGTCGCTCGCCGTCTTGTGGGTCGCAGCCGCGTTCACACCGTTGACGACGTGGATGGCGCGAGGCCTCGAGCGACGTGACCCACTGCGGAAGGCCGACGCCGTATTCGTCCTCGCGTCTGGCTTACAGGAGGATGGTGAGCTTTCGACAGCGGCGATGAGCCGCTTGCTCAGAGGGCTCGCGCTCCTCGGAGAGGGTTGGGCTCCGCGTCTCATCCTGTCCGAGCTTCCTGATGGGCCGTCTTACCGGAGCGCCGCCTGTGAGCTCATGAATCGCTTCGGGCTCGATCAAGAGGTCGTGAGCGTGGGCCCGGTCCGCAGCACCCACGACGAGGCCGTCGCCGTCGCCGAAGCCGCGCGTGATTTCGGGTTCGAGCATCTCCTCGTCGTCTCGTCACCGAGCCACACGCGTCGCGCTGCGGCCGCTCTCGAGGCTCAGAACCTCCGGGTGAGTGCGGTCCCCGCGCAGGAAACGACCTTCGACTACGGACATCTCCACGACGATTGGTTCGGCGACCATCGTCTTCGGACCTTCCCCAGGCTTCTGCACGAGCACGTAGGTCTCTTTGCGTACCGGCTCAGAGGATGGATCGAGTGAGCGAGCTCGAAACCCTACGCAAGTATTTCCCTCTCATCATCGAGGTCCCGGTCGCCTGGGGCGAGATGGACTCGATGGGGCACGTCAACAATAGTGTCTACTTCCGCTATTTCGAGAGCGCCCGGATCGCTTATTTCGAGCGGGTCGGTTTTCTCGAAGAGATGAAGAATAGCGGCGTCGGGCCCATCCTCGCGACGACCACCTGCCGTTTCCGCATCCCCCTCACCTACCCCGATCGCATCCATGTCGGGGCGAGCGTGCGCGACGTGAAGGAGGACCGCTTCACGATGCGCTACAACATCGTGAGCGAGACCCACGCGAAGACGGCCGCCGACGGCGATGGGCTCATCGTCGCCTACGACTATCACGCGAAGAAGAAAGCGCCCCTACCTGATGCCGTCCGTGACGCTATCGCGGCACTCGAAACGAGCGACTAAGACTAAGAATGACGTGTTGGCTCGAAAGCCTCGGCCTTCACCGCAAGGAGCTGCGAGCCTGGGCGTCTTATGACTGGGCGAACTCTGCTTTCGCTACGACCATCATGGGCGCCCTTCTGCCCATTTACTACTTGAGCGTCTCGGGCACGACGCTTCCCGAAGCCGACCGCACCGCCTATTGGGGCTACACGCAAGCATTTGCGCTTCTCATCATCGCGCTCACGTCACCTTTCCTCGGAGCCGCAGCGGATTTTCTCGGCGCGAAGAAAAAATTTCTCGCGGCCTTCGCGGCCGTCGGCGCGACCGGGTCGTTTCTGCTCTTCTTCGCTACCGAGGGCAATTGGCTGTTCGCCTCGGCCGCGTTCGTCCTCGGCAATATCGGCTTCGCCTCCGGCAACGTCTTCTATGAGTCTCTACTCCCTCACGTGGCCCGGCCGAGTGAGATCGATCGTGTTTCCACCGCGGGTTATGCCATCGGCTATATCGGTGGCGGCCTTCTTCTCGCATTCCAGCTCGCCTGGACGATGTGGCCCGAGAGCTTCGGCTTCGCCGACGCGGCCGAGGCGACACGATGGGCGTTTTTGAGCGTCGCGCTCTGGTGGGTCGTGTTTACCATCCCCATCCTTCGCGGCGTCTCCGAACCGGAGCGGCGTCTCGAAAGCAACGAGAGCGCGGCGATGAATCCCCTACGGGTCAGTTTCACACGCGTCTTCGATACCTTCGCCGAGATACGGCAGTACCGGCACCTTTTCGTCTTCCTGCTCGCCTTCTGGTTCTATAACGACGGCATCAACACCATCATCAAGATGGCGGCAGCCTATGGAACCGAGATCGGTATCGGCTCGTCCCATCTCATCGGAGCGTTGCTTCTCGTTCAGTTCCTCGGTATCCCGGCGACTTTTGCTTACGGGGCACTGGCCGTTCGCATCGGCGCCAAGAACGGGATCTACCTCGCACTCTTCGTCTATACGGCGATCTCGATCTTCGGCTATTTCATGACCGAGCCGTGGCATTTCTGGGCGCTCGCTGTCGCACTCGCGCTCGTTCAAGGCGGAAGCCAAGCGCTGAGCCGCTCGCTCTTTACAACGATGGTGCCGCCATCCAAATCGTCCGAGTTCTTCGGCTTTTATAGCGTGAGTGGAAAGTTCGGCAACATCATCGGGCCACTCGTCTTTGCCATCGTCGCTGACTGGACCGGCGGCAGCCGTCTCGCCATTCTCGCGCTCGTGTTCTTCTTTGTCGTCGGCACGGTGTTACTCACTCGAGTCGACGTGGAAGAAGGCCGGGAGGCGGCCAAGCGTGTGGAAGCTCGCCCATGAGTCGCAGCACCTCCGATCTGAGTAAGATGCTCCGACAGATCGACGGCCGGGGATACAAAGCCTATAAGCAGCTCACCGGCGCCTACGGCTTCGACACGTGGACGCTCTTCATCGATCACGTGCAAGGCGACCCCTTCGCCGCGCCATCTAAGATGCGCCTTCGGCTCGCGCAATCGGTCGCGGAGATCCCGCCCCATCTGTTCGACAATCGCGTGCGGCGGCTTGCGCTCGAGGATTTTCTCGGGCGCGCGCTGTCGAGAGCGATCCCGAGGGGCACGCGTCGCGGCACGGGCAAAAGCGGGCTCATCACCATCGACGCTGGTGCTCAAGAAGTCCTCGAGCGCACCGCGGTCGTCGTCACGCCAGAATGGGTCGAAGCACGCATCGAGCTCGGCCTACCCGCCGCCGGGCGCACCATCTCAGGAAGGCACGCGGAAGAGCTCTTGCTCAGCGTGCTCCCGAAGATCGTCGACGCCTCTTTGCGTTGGCAAAACCTCGACAGGGGCCTGGCGATAGCTTTCGTCGACACGGTCGAGAATTACGAGCACTTGCGTGGCGCGCTCGCCGAGAGAAAGCTCGTGGCTTTCGTCGCCGAGGGTGCGGTCTTGCCGCGCGAAAGCGGCGCCTCCGACCGTCCCATGCGAGACGCAGTTCCCTTCCGGGCCCCCGCCGCGCTTCGCGTACGGCTCCCGCTGCTGCACCGGCGCGACGACGGCGCTACGGAAATCGAAGGGATGGGCGTTCCCGAAGGCGTGACCCTCATCGTCGGCGGGGGCTACCACGGCAAGAGCACGGTCTTGAAAGCGATCGAGCGCAGCGTCTATCCGCACATTCCGGGCGACGGACGCGAATATGTCGTGTGTCGCGACGACGCCGTCAAGATCCGCTCGGAGGACGGTCGCCGGGTGGCGAATGTCGATATCAGCCCGTTCATCCAACACCTTCCGATGGGCCGCAGCACTTCGTCTTTCTCGAGCGAGGACGCGAGCGGCAGCACGAGCCAGGCGACCAACATCATGGAGGCCCTCGAAGTGGGCGCGCGCGTGTTGCTGCTCGACGAGGACACCTCGGCTACCAACTTCCTCGTGCGGGACGCCCGCATGCAGGCGCTCGTGTCCAAAGAGCACGAGCCCATCCTTCCCTTCCTCGATCGGGTGCGCGAGCTCTATGAGCGCTTGGGCGTGTCGACCATCCTCGTGATGGGCGGCTCCGGGGACTATTTCGATCCCGCCGATACGGTTATAAGAATGATGGACTACCTCCCCGAGGACGCTACCGAGGAGGCCAAGGCCATCGCGTCTCGCCAGCCGACGGGCCGCACCGTCGAATCGGAGTCCCCATTGAAGCTCGGGCACTACCGACGCTTCGTCCCGGCTTCCGCCGATACATCCAGCGGCCGTCGCGACGTCCGCATCGAGGCCCGCGGACGCGATCAACTTCTTTTTGGAGAGGAGACCATCGATCTGCGCGCTTTGGAGCAACTCGTGGACGCGAGCCAGACTCGCGCCGTAGGATACGCCATGGTTCTCGCGGCAAAGCGCCTTCGGTCCGACTCGACCCGCTTGGCCGAAATCATGGACGCTCTCGATGCGCTCTTCGACAAGGAAGGGCTCGACGTGCTCGCGTCGAAGATCCCGCTTTCGGGGCCTTTCGAGCGCGCGTTCGAGCATCCCGGAAATTTTGCCCGCCCGCGCCGTTTCGAGATCGCCGCGAGCTTCAATCGATTACGCACGATAGAAATGGAGCCGATATGACGGCCGCCCTCCTTTTAGCTCTTTTTCTCGCGGCGGCGCAGGAGCCCGTAGACATCCTCATTGCGGGCGGCACCGTCGTGACGATGGATGCGGACATGCGGGTTCTCGAAGGAGGTGCGGTCGCCGTACGGGGCAGTCAGATCGTCGCGGTGCTCTCGCCTCAGGACCAACGGCCGCGAGCGCGGCAAACAATCCATGCGGACGGCCATCTCGTCATCCAGGGACTCGTCAACGCGCATGGCCACGCGGCGATGACGCTTCTTCGTGGCATCGCCGACGATCTGAGCCTTCTCGAATGGCTCCAAAATTACATCTTTCCCGCCGAGTCGAAGAACGTCTCTCCGGAATTCGCGTATTGGGGCACCATGCTCGGCGCGGTCGAGATGGCGCTCAGCGGCACGACGACCTATGCCGATATGTACTACTTCGAAGAGGAGGTTGCTCGCGCGACGGAGACGGTAGGGATTCGCGGTGTCCTCGGCCAATCCGTCATCGGCTTCCCCGCACCAGACTACAAGACGTCCGAAGAAGCCCTCGCCGGCGCGGAAGCCTTCATTGAGCGCTTCAAGGACCACCCGCTCGTCGTCCCGTCAGTGGCGCCGCACGCCCTCTACACGACGCCGCTCGACATCGTGAAGAAAGCGCACGCGCTCGCGGTCAAGCATGGCGTGCCGCTTCAAATCCACGCCGTCGAACCGCCCGAGGAAAACGATCAAATGATCGAAAAGCTCGGCAAACGCACGATCCACGCTCTCGACGATGCCGGTATTCTGACGAAAGAAACCATCTTGCATCATGCGATTTGGCTCTCGGACGAGGACATCACGAGGATCAAAAAAGGCGGCGCCGGAACAACGCACAATCCCGAGAGCAACATGAAGACCGCGTCGGGTCTCTCACCGGTTCCCGAGCTCCTCGCGGCGGGCATTTCCGTCGGCCTCGGGACGGACGGGCCCGCGAGCAACAACAATCTCGACATGTTCGAAGAGATGGACAGCGCAGCCAAACTCCACAAGCTCATGCGGAAGGACTCGACGGCGATGCCGGCCAAGACCGTGTTCGCGATGGCGACAATCGGTGGCGCGAAAGCTCTCGGGCTCGGCGATCGTATTGGCTCGCTCGAAGCGGGCAAACTCGCCGACATCGTGCTCATCGACATCCGCGAGCCCTCGTTGACACCGCTCTACGACGTCTATTCGCACCTCGTCTACGCGATCAAGGGAAACCACGTCGATACGGTGCTCGTAAACGGCCGCATCGTCGTCCAAGGCGGCCGCGTCCGTACCGTGAACACCGAGGAGATCCTAGAAAAGGCGAAAGCGATCCAAGCGAGGATTATCGAAAGCCTCGAGGAAAACAAATCTCTGAAAGATCAAAATTAAGTCAGCGTTTTGCGGATCCCCCGATGTAGCCGAGGCTCCGTAAAAGCTCCTCGTTCGCGTTCGCCGGCCTTTTATCGCGGGTCTCTTCGAGCACTTTCGCGAGTCGGCGGCGCTCGGCGAGGAAGCTCTCCGCGGCTTCTTTGAGCGGCTCCGGGTTGTGCGGGCCCGGGTTTTCGAGAAGGTTCTCTGTCTCCCAGGCGTCTCGCGAGACGTCGAAGGCGATCCGCTTGAAGGAGCGCCTCCATAGCCACTTGTAGGGCCAGTGATAAAACGCCATCCCCGTCAGCCCACGTGTTTCATGGGTCAAACCATAGGACCACCACGGTACGGTCTCGGGGCATTCGTCGCGCTTCCAACAACCGGCCCAGGACCGCCCTTCCATGTTGTCTTGCGGAAGATCTAGCATGTCTAGAATCGTGGGGGCGACATCCGTAATCAGGCCGGCCCGATCTTGGATGACTTCGCCTCGAGGGAGACCTGGGCCGCGCATCATCCAGACGATGCGCAATTGGTCTTCGTAGACATGCGTCGAGTGGCCCAGGATGGTGTGGTTGTACAACCCTTCCCCGTGATCGGAGACGATGACGACCAACGTGTCGTCGCGGATGCCATGTGTCTCCAAAAGGGCATCGAGCTCACCGACAAAGCGATCGGTATACGCGACGTTCGCCTCGTAGGCGGGGAACACGTCGTCCTCGGTCGGCCGAGCCAGATTGCCCGCGAAGACGAGCTCGAGCTCGACCATCTCGCTTTCCCCGTGAAGCGTCACGTCAAAAAAAGGTGTCAGCGGGATGTTTGCCTCCGTCAAGAGATCGGTGGTGTAGGGTCTGAGGGCGCCGAGCGAGAAGATGAGCAGGTTGAGCGCGGTCTCTGGCCGATCGTTCTCGCTGGGCTCGCGCAACGACACCCAGCGCAGCCGGTGCTCTCCCGGAGGCAACGTCACGCGAACCGTATGCTGTTCGACGCTTTGCAAGTTATAGCGCCCGACAAGCTCGTCATCGAGCCACAGCTCGGAATCGGGAGGTGCTTTGGCTGTCACATAGGGCTCGTGGGGGTCGGAGAAATGAACCCATAGAAAGAACGGCTCGTCGTGCTTTTCCTCGAGCCATTTCTTCACGGGGCCAAAGATCTCGTGAGCACGGCGATACCAGCGAACCGGGCCGTCGACGAAAGGGTCGTGATAGTTTTCGAAGCCCTGTTGCATGCCGAATTGAGTTTGAAGCACGCCGAGTGACGTGAACCCCGCCGTGCGATAGCCGTTGTCTTGCAAGATTTCAGCGAGCGTGGTCGCTTCCTGCGGCAGTTGGTCGCCATTCGCCATCACGCCGAGGCTCGGCGGCGTGACGCCCGTCATGAGCGCAGCATGAGATGGAAGCGTAATTGGGGTTTGTGTATAAGCGTGCTCGAAACGAATTCCCTCTGCGGCGAAGCGATCGAGAAACGGCGTCGTCCCCACATCCGGATTATACGGGCCGGTCCAATTCACATGGAGCGTGTCGATAGAGACGAGAACGATGTGCGGCACTTTCGATCTCGCGCGGGCGGCCCGATATTGCGAGCACGCAGAAGCGAGAAGGAGCGCACCCAGAACAACAGCTGTGCGCTTCACGCCAAAAGCTCCTCGATCTCCGGTGTGACCAACCCATTCGTGCTGATGGCACTTCCCCCATAGATGGTCGCGTTTCCGCTCCAGTCGGTAAAAGTACCGCCGGCCTCTTCGAGAATCGGCAAGAAGGGCGCAGAGTCCCAAGGATTCATGACCGGATCGAGCATGACTTCGCACCGCCCGGTAGCGACGAGACAATGTCCATAGCAATCGCTATAGCCTCGGATGACGCGCGACGATGCCTTGAGCCGCTCCCAGAAAGCTCGATGCTCGGTGTCGAGGCTTCCGGGCTCGGTCAAGCTCACGAGCGACTCCTCGAGGCTCGCCACCGAAGAGACCTGGGCCTCGCGACCGTTCCACCAGCAGCCTTCCCCGCGCCCCGCCGCGATCATCTCGTCGAGTGCCGGCAAATAGCAGACCCCGACGACCATCTCGCCTTCGATCTCGAGACCGACGAGAACGCCGTAAAGCGGCACGCCACGGATAAACGACTGCGTCCCGTCAATCGGATCGATGATCCACCGGTGCTTCGAATCGCTTTCGGACGCGCCCATCTCTTCGCCGAAAATGCCGTGATCGGGAAAACGCTTCGCGATGAGATTGCGGACG
Source organism: Candidatus Marinacidobacterales bacterium (assembly GCA_965197495.1). GTDB lineage: Bacteria > Acidobacteriota > Vicinamibacteria > Marinacidobacterales > SMYC01 > SMYC01. The sequence continues at coordinate 3,712,576 of OZ240210.1, read as the reverse complement.
AGCTCTTCCCCGCCCCGGTCGGCCACCGTCACCGGCGATTCATCGGCCTTGCGATCCACGATGACACCGGTCTGAAAATGAGCCAACGTGAATCGCCCCGCCTGGAAAGCTGTGTCGATAGCGAATTCGAGATACTCGCGTGTAGAAACCATGCTGCCCGCAGGATTATAGCAATCTGCATGAGAACCGCCGGTGTGCAAAAGAAAAGGAGAGGTGGGGATAGGAGGAGAGGTGGGATCCAGCACCGGAACAAAGCCCACCTCCTGGAAAAAACCTGTATCACAAAATGAGCGCAAAGACAACTATGACTCGGAACGATCGCAGACTCCACTTCTATTTCCCCGGTTGATTTCTCGAATCCGACTCGCTAGGATCGACGGCACTTCGGACGCGAGAGAGTGACCCCGTGAGCTTCCTGAACGGTTCCATCGATTTCACCGACAAGAAAATTCTGTCAGCATTGCTATCCAAAGGCCGGAGCACCTTTGCCGAGCTCGCGGCACAAGTCGGTCTGACGGCACCGACGGTGCACGACCGTGTCAAGAAGCTCGAGCGAAGTGGGGTCATCGAAGGCTATACCGCGAACATCAATCCGGCGTCTCTCGGATACGACATCACCGCGATGGTGCGCATCACGACAGATGCAGGCATTTCGTCCCAGGATTACGAAATCCATCTCGCGGATATCTCAGAGATCCAGCAATGTTTCAGTGTCGCTGGCGAAGAGGCATACATCGCACAAGTGCTGACGCGCACGCCCAAGACGCTCGAGAAGGTCCTGCAGCGCATCAAGAGCATCCCCGGCACCGCTTCGACGAAGACGTCGGTCGTGCTCTCCGCGCCCATCAACCGTCACACCTTGCCCCAGGAAGACGACGTGCGAGAGTTCCCACCGGCGGAGTCGAGCCCGTCGGCCACGATGGTACGTTAGTCCGAACGCGTCTTTGCCTAGTGCTCGAACCCGCTAATCCTGTCGGTGAAGTCCTAGGCCATTTTTGGTGCTGACAAGGCGAGCCGACGACGTCATATCTAGACTGAAGTTCCTTGGTCGAATGAACCCACTGACAGTGTGAATCCCCAATGATTACGCGTCTTTAGGGACGCCGAGAGGCTAATTTTGGGTTGCAATATGTAGGCATGTCTAAAGCCTTTTATAGTTTGATATATATTGATACATAGGCTATTATGGTGGGCATGCATACCCACATCATCCCCAATCGCAACTCTACCCCCGCGGTCCTGCTGCGTGAGTCCTATCGGTTGGGCGGAAACGTCCGCAAGCGCACGCTCGCTAACTTGTCCAAATTGCCCATGGACGCAGTCGACGCCATCCGACGCATTCTCAAAGGGGAAAAGCTCGTCTCGGTTGAAGTCGCCTTCAAAATCGTCGAGAACGGCTCCCGGCACCATGGCCACGTCGACGCGGTGCTCAGCGCCATGAGACAGCTCGGTTTCGAAAAGCTCGTTGGTTCTCGACACTCACCAGAGCGGGATTTGGTCGTGGCCATGGTAGTCGCCCGGATCCTCGAACCGCAGTCGAAGCTGGCGACTAGCCAGTGGTGGCACACAACCACACTGCCCGAAATCCTGGGGGTGAGCGATGCCCGCAAAGACGATCTCTATGCCGCCATGGACTGGGTTCTCAAACGCCAGGAGGTCATCGAAAAAAAACTCGCGGCGCGCCATCTCCAAAACGACGGCCTGGCGCTCTATGACCTAACCTCAAACTACTTCGAGGGTGTGAGTTGTCCGATCGCCCGCCTCGGATACGACCGTGACGGCAAGAAAGGCAAGCTGCAGATCAACTACGGTCTGCTGACCAACGAACGCGGCATCCCCGTGTCGGTATCGGTCTTTGAGGGCAACACGGGCGATCCCAAAACGCTGTTGCCTCAGGTAGAAAAGGTGCAAGAGCGCTTCGGCATCGAGCAGTTTGTGATGGTGGGCGACCGCGGAATGATCACCCAGACCCAGATCGACGAGTTGCGGGAGATGGACGGTGTCGACTGGATTACCGCTCTGCGTCCCGAACCGATTCGCAAGCTCATCAACGATGGGGTGCTCCAGATGGGGCTATTCGACGAGCGGAATCTGTTTGAGGTGACGCACCCGGATTTCCCCAACGAGAGGCTGGTCGCTTGCCGCAATCCGGAGCTGGCCGAGAGGCGGCGTCACAAGCGCCGTGCTCTGCTCGAAGCGACCTGCAAGGAGCTGGAGAAAGTTTGTCGGATGGTCGAGCGGCGCCGTTTGCAGGGCAAGGAGGACATCCGTGCTGCAGTGAAAAAGCTCCTCAACAAGTACAAGGTCGGCAGGTACTACAGGCTCGACATCCGTGACGACGGTTTCGACTTCGAGCTAGACGAGACAACGATGGATGCCGACGCCTCGCGCCTCGCCAACGGCAACTCTGAGCTCGCCAACAAACGGCTCCAGCGGTGGAAGCGACACATGGGGACGATCGCTAAGCAGTTCGGAGGGATTCGCCAACGGATCGGGCGGGGTCAGCTGCATGGTAAAGATAAAATCGGTGTGCGGGTAGGCAGAGTTCTCAACAAGTACAAAGTCGGCAAGCACTTCAAGCTGGACATTCGCGACGACAGCTTTAGCTTCGAAATCGACGACACAAAGGTCACTGCGGAAGCTGCCCTTGACGGCATCTACGTGATCCGCACCAGTCTTGCTGAGCAGCGGATGAAAACCGACGACACAGTGCGCAGCTACAAGTTGCTGACCCAGGTCGAGAGGGCGTTTCGTTCCTTCAAGAGCATGGACCTAAAGGTGCGGCCGATTCGTCACCGGCGCGAAAACCGAGTCCGGGCGCACGTCTTCTTGTGCATGCTGGCCTACTACGTCCTGTGGCACATGATGGAGGCTTCGCGGCCGCTGCTATTCTCTGACGAGGACCAGCAGGCGAAGGCCAGCGTGACCCGGTTGCTCCGGCGAAGCGCTCCGAGGCCGCCCTGCGCAAGATACAAACCAAGAAGCTTGACGATGGGAGTCGAGCTTCCAGCTTCCGCACGCTACTGCGCCTTCTCAGCAACATCGTCCGAAACAAATGTCGGCGACCGGAAGCCGGACCCGACGAGCCCACCTTCGATGTCACGACAACTCCGGACTCGAAACAGCAGAGAGCCTACGACCTGCTCAAAGGTATCACCGTGTAGACAGAAGCCAGCACCATTGATTCCAACTATCTCATTGGATCAACACCGGATCTTGGCTTTTTCAGCCAGGAACTTCAGTCTAGATATTTCGAGCCGCCTTCCGCAGCGAGCCTGTCGAGCGGAGGGCTAGGCCGAAGGCCGAACTGGAATTAATGCCGCAACGCGGCCAGCGCCGAAAAGGCCAGGATTCACGGCAGGATTAGCGGGTTCGGGCACTAGCTCGGCTCTACCTAGAGCTCGCGCGTGAGGGTGTTTAGCGCCACCAGGAACGGATTCCACAACGCGCCGAGGGGCGGGACGTAGCCGAGATCGAGCTGGGACGCCTCGTGGACCGTCATCTTGGCGGTCAAAGCGGTCGCCGCGACATCGATACGCAGCGCAGCCTCATCGCTCCCCACGATTTGAGCTCCCAGAAGCCGGCCTGAGCCTCGGTCCGCAATGACTTTCACCGTTCCTTTGGCGTCGCCGAAATAGCGCGCCCGAAAGGTGCCTTCGATCGTCGCCTCCGCAACAGCGAAACCTGCCGCAACAGCTTCCGCCGAGCTCAATCCCGTGCGCGCGGCGGCGACGCCGAACACCTTGACGACACTCGTTCCGACGGCGCCTCGAAAACGGTTCCGGCGGCCGGCGAGATTTTCTCCCGCCACACGTCCTTGTTTGGCGGCGACGGTTCCGAGCGGGATGGTCGTCGGCCGTCCGCTCACCAGGTGCAGCGTCTCCGCGCAATTCCCCGCCGCGTAGATCCCAGCGAGGTTCGTCTCCATACGCTCGCTCACGGCAATGGCGCCGCTCTGGCCAAGCTCGATACCCGCCTCAGAAGCGAGCTCCACGTCGGGCGCCACCCCGATATCCACGAACACGAGTTCTGCCGGGATGAGCAGTGCGCCTTTCGCGAGCTCGACCACCTCGACCAAACCGCTACGGCTCCCTTCGAGGCGCCGCACTCTTCGGCCCGTCATGACGCGGACACCATGGCGCAACAGCGCATCCTCGACACGCCGAGCCATGTCCGGGTCGAGGGCGGTGAACAATTGCGGCGCCGCGTCCACGAGCGTGACCTCGAGGCCGCGTTTCGATAGCGCCTCCGCCATCTCGAGGCCGACATAGCCGCCCCCGACGAGAACCGCGCGGCGCGGCTTCCGCTCGTCGAGCCAGGATCGCACGGCTTCGCCATCCGCGAGCCGGCTTGCCGTGAACACCCCCTCGAGGCCGACACCTTCGATGTCCGGCCTTCTCGGCCGGTACCCCGTCGCCACGAGCAACTTGTCGTATCCGAGCGTCTCGCGACTTCCCGAGCCTAGGTCCTGGACCTCAATCTTGCGCTGCGTCGGCGAGATAGCCGTCACCCGCGTGTGAACCCGCGCTTCGATCCCTCGTTCGTTTCGGAGAGTCTCCGGGGTGAACAGCTCGAGCTCGCGAATATCGGAAACACGCCCCTCCAAGTAATAGGGAAGACCGCAAATACTGTATGCGATGCGCGCGCCCGCCTCGAGCACGGTTATATCCAAGCCGGGGTCGAGCCGCTTCGCGCGAGAAGCGGCCGTCATCCCAGCGGCATTGCCTCCGACGACCAGGATGCGGTCTGCGCCCGTCACTCGATCACTCCGCCTCCGCTCCGTGCTCCCGCACGTAGTCTTCGATCCGGGCCTTCATTTCCGCGCTCAAGCTTCCGCTTCTGTGAAGGTGCTCGACCATTTCGCTCACCGTCACGATCGGGAGCACAGGGATCTTCAAGCTCTCTTCGAGCTCGGACAGTGTTGTTCTCGTTCCCGAGCCTCTCTCCTCGCGATCCACAGCGATGACCGCACCGGTGACCTCCACCGACGCTTCTCTCAGAAGCTCGACCGAATAGCGGATCGAGGCGCCCGATGTGATCACGTCGTCCACAACGACCGCGTACATGCCGCTTTCCGGCTGGGTGCCGACGAAGCGGCCGCCCTCACCATGGTCCTTCACTTCCTTGCGGTCGAAGGCGAAGCCGAGATCCCGTCCGCGCTCGGCAAGCGCTACTGCCGTCGCGACCGCAAGCGGTACACCTTTATAAGAGGGGCCGAAAATGAAATCGCAAGGCAGCTTCCTGTCGAGGATGCGCGCCGCATAGGCGCGGCCGAGACCGGCAATCGCGCTCCCTGATCGCAGCTGGCCAGCGTTGATGAAAAACGGCGATAGACGGCCGGACTTCAGTGTGAATTCCCCGAAGCGGATCACATCGTTTTGAGCGAGTAGCTCGGTGAAAAGCACTTGATCCTTGGTCACGGGCGGGAGCATAGCGCATCTTGTGAGGCGACATCTATTTCTGATACAACCTGCTCACGATGGATCTGGTACACCGACCTCGCAGGCTCCGCCGTAGCGAGCCCATCCGCACCCTCGTGCGAGAGACCGAGCTCGGCGCGGGAGAGCTCATCGCACCGCTCTTCATCAAAGAAGGCCGCGGGCTCCGAGAACCTATCGAGACGATGCCCGGGCAGTTTCGGCTTTCGAGCGACGAGCTCGTGCGCGAATCCGAGGATCTCTGGGAGCTGGGCGTCCGGGCCGTCAACCTCTTCGGCTATTCGACGAAGAAGGACGACAGTGCGAGCGAAGCGTACAACCCGGAAGGTGTCATCCCGAACGCGGTCCGCGCACTGAAAAAAGCACTCCCCGATATCTGCGTCCAAACCGATATCGCGCTCGACCCCTATTCCATCCACGGTCACGACGGGCTCGTCATCGACGGCGAAGTCGCGAATGACGAGACGGTCGACGTCCTCTGCCGGATGGCGGTGGTGCATGCAGAGGCGGGGGTCGATTGGGTCGCCCCGTCGGATATGATGGACGGACGCGTCGGAGCGATCCGCGACGCTCTCGACGAGGCGGGCAACCCGCAGGTCGGGATCCTGGCCTATTCCGCCAAATATGCCTCGTGCTTCTACGGGCCGTTCCGCGGCGCTCTCGACTCCGCGCCGCGCAAAGGCGACAAGAAGACGTACCAGATGGATCCCGCCAATCAGCGCGAGGCGATGCGTGAGATCGCTCTCGACATCGAAGAAGGCGCCGACGTCGTGATGGTCAAGCCGGCGCTTCCCTACCTGGACGTGATCGCGCGCGTGCGCGCCCAATTCGACGTCCCCGTCGCAGCCTATAACGTCTCGGGAGAATACGGGATGATCGTCGCAGCGGCCGAGCGCGGTTGGATCGATCGCGACAAAGCCGTCCTCGAAGCCTTGACGTCCATCAAACGTGCCGGCGCCGACATGATCCTCACCTATTTCGCCAAAGAAGCCGCGCGGCTCCTCGGCCCATGAGCTCTTGAACCATTCCACTTGTTCCAACTAGAAGATCTCGTTCAATCGCCGACGCGTTCTACCTTCGTTAGCGGGTTCGGGCACTAGGCAGCTATAGTGAGGCATCTTGAGTCGCCTGCGCCGTCGCGAATTTCTCGGGCTGGGGCTGACGAGTCTCGCGGGCGCGATGGCTCGACGGGGCGGCTGCTCGCCCGTTCCACGCATCAACGGCGGAATCAATATCGCTCCTTTGAGGCGCATCGAGTTGGACGCCGGTTTCGCGCCGCCCATCATCGTGCCGCGGCTCGTCGACTTGCAGATGAAGCTCGTGTACGAGCTCGGTTTCGAGCAGATGAGGGTGACGATCTCCTTCGCGCGCTTCGGTCCAAACTTCCTGGCTGCCATCCCCTACGTGCGGGCGGCGCGCGCCCTCGGCATCGACGTCGTTGGGATCATCGATCAGTTCTCCGGTCTTGACTTGGTTCACGCGATCCTCGACCCGGCGACGCGTGACGAAGTGTACGAGACTTACGCGACCATCTTTGGCAATTTCGTTCCCAAGGCGTCCGCCGAAATCGTGAGGGCCGGCCGATTTGCAGCACAGATTCTGAACGAGCCATCCTTCTTCTACGGGATTTCGCCGGAAGCCTATGTACAAGATTTTCTTCGACCGGCCTACCTCCACCTCAAGGAGGACGACCCCTCGATTCAGATCGTGGCAGCAGCGCCGGTGTCGAGCGCGGAGGGCTTTCTTCGCGCGCAACGGATGATCGAAGCCGGGAGTGAGAACGTGTGCGACCGCGTCGCCTTCCACGTCTATAGCACCCGGTTCATCGAACGTTTGTCAGCGCTGACACAAAAACCCGTTTGGATCACCGAGTCCGGAGCGAAAGGTACCACGCAACACCTGGACTGGTTCACGTCCACTTTCGAGGAAATCCGAAGCGGGTTCCCGCTCGTGGAGCGAATCTACTGGTTCGACCTTTTCGATTTTCAACCGAACCGATTTCGCCTTTTCGACATCGTGAGAGAGCCCGGCGAGGAATTTCGCGCCGTCGAAGAATCGGTTGATCTCATCGCTTTTCTGAAAAACCGTGTAAAAGAAGCGAGCGGCGGCACGCGCGCGTCTTATGAAGAGCTCATTCCGAACATCATGCTCTATTTTCCGACCGAAGAGGACTTCCGGATCATCGAATCGACGTCTATCGGGCTACCCGAAGAGTTTCCTCCCGAAGAGTTTCCTGAATGACCCGGCACGGCCTCCTCCTCCTCCTCCTCAGTGCAGCACCGACGGTGGCGCAGGACGACGATTCCGACTACCCGCTCGGAAAACTGAGATTTCCGCCCGTCACCGAGCCGGCAGAACCGGTCCGTCTCGTCGATCTGAGCTTCGGAGTGGACAAAGAGGATTCGTCGGATTGGAGCTTCCGACCGCGATGGAAGCTCGGTGCAAAAGCTTTTCTAGGCGCCGCCGTGCGAGGAAAACAACTCGGAGCCTTTCTCGAGACCCAGCGACTCGAGCTGAGAATGAGCCAGGAGGAGGGCTTATGGGCGTTCGGTGGAGCGTACCGGGCGTCGTTCTTCCGCGCGACCCTGGATGCGGAAAGGCGCCCCGATGATACATGGAACGTCAACGGGGTCGGGTCTTTACGTTTGAGCTCCGATTGGGAACTACTCCTTGCATATCGACATGACGCGGACGACTCCCGCGGCGCTATGCCCTCGCTAGAGGATTTCGTCGAGACGAGTCGGCTACCGTCGCCGACTCCCGCGACGCGCACCATACGGTCCGGCTCGGCGGGGTTTCTCTTTCAGCACGACAACGACCTCGAGCTGAACGGCGAGGCCTCCGTCTCGCGTGTGCGTACCGGAGCCGGCATCGACCTGACCCGAGCAAGAGCCGGGGGGGACGGCATATGGAATCATTCCGGGTTCGAGATCGATGGACGGGCATTCATCGATCGCCTGACCGGCAGGCTTTCTCGGAGCGAGGCGCTCGTCGAGCTAGGCGTCGCCTTTCGTTTTGCCGCGCACTTCGTCGCGACCGCTCGAGCACGCCAAGCGTGGCAGCCCGGCGTGGAGCGGTTCATCCGCGAGTACCGCGGCAGCATGACTTTCTTCGGCCGCCGTTTCCGGTTCGCGCGCTCGAGTGAAGTTGCTGAGGCGTTGCTCCGCACAACCCGCCGCGTCAACGAGCTCGGCTACAACGAGCGGCGAGTATATGACGTCGCCGCTTTACGCTCGCTTCGAGAGAGATTGTCGATCTCGACGCACCGTGAAGAGCTTGCAAGCGACATCGATGCCCTGTACCGCGCTCAAGTTCGTGAGCGGAACGTCCCTCAGCTAGGCTTCGAGCTCGTAACCGCAGTGGATGAGCTCGTGGGATCGGAAACCGATAGCTATCGCATGTTCCTAGGCGTGCCGTGGCGCATGGCGTGGCCCTTCACACGAGGGGAGTCTAAGGTCGAGTTCATTCGATTAGAGTGGATTTGGCGTGAGCGTCGCTTCCCGTCTGTAATCGTCGGCGGAAAGAGTCGCGCTCAAGAGCTCTCGCTTTCCATCGAGCTCAACCGCGAGCATTTACTGCAATTTCGGTGGGCGGACGCGGGACAAACGCCGGAGCAGCTCGTTTATCTCTCCCCTCGCGATCAGCGTTTTACGTTCGACTATGTCTACGCGCTCGGTCGCTAGCGGATTCGAAGTTCGAAAGTGTGAACAAGATCCTCGTTTCTGAGCGGTTAGAGCCTAGTAGAGGAGACCTTCACACCTAGGCGGGTCAACGTAGGTACGAGCTGCTATCGGACTCAAGAAAATGTCGCGATGGATGTCCCCGTAAACGTGGTACGGCCTGACCTTGTCTTCGTAGTGAGTTGAGCGTTCTAGAGGCGTGCCCTCGAAATGCTCGTTGAAGGACGCAAAAACGATTGTCGGGATTACCTTGTGGAATATCGGGTTTCCTGATAGCGAGCATTCAATTGCCAGTCTTACCTTCTTTGCAAAGAGAGTTGCTTCGTAGGTGTTCATATAGAATGCCATGGTTCGTTGTTCGGATTTGGAATTGTCGAATGCAAAAGACATCGGTAAGATTAAATCGGTGTCTGGAGCGTTTTCTACAAGCCATCGAGACCACAAAGCTGCACCGTTGAAGTACTGACTTACATACTTCTCGTTTGGACCTCCGTATTCCGCCAAGAAATGTTGGTCATAGGCGCCGTAGGCAGATATCGCGTCGAACGCGGGGATGAACTCCTTCCATTCGTCGAGAAGATTGCCTCTTAACGTGAAATTCGACCCGATCAAGTAGAAATCGGCGTACTTGCGAGCGTCGGACACCGCCTCCTGAAACGGGCCTCGGAAAGCATGTGAATACCAAACGAAAATGACGGGTCGGCCGTCGATCTTGAAGAATCGGTCGCGATGCTCCGGGTTCGAGAAATATTTTCTGTCTAGATGGATGATGTCTGAAATGAATCGTGCCCTCGTCTCTTGTCGATTGAAATCGACTTTTTCTTCGTTCTCCTCGAGCAATAGACCTCTCGCTTCATACAGCAAGCTCACTTGAACGTCACCTTCGTGGTTCAACGGAGGAACGGCGAAGAATATATCCAAGAATTCGTCCCCTCGGCTGTCGTCTCTACCCCACCATGAGATCAGGGGTATCTTGCCTCCTTGCGAATCCTGGCGTTGCGCATTGAAGAATGTAGATTTGTGGAACGCGATCACGTAAGGATCGGTTGACTCGTATTCACCCAATCCATTGGCGGGAACCGTCGTTGTGTTACGAAAATTTGTGCCGTTGTACCAATTGGCATAGTGAGCTAGCGTTGTAATACGAACCGGTCTTGAAATGGCCTGGGTAGCGCTCGCTTCCGATGTGGTTCGAAGCCCAGCTGCGGCAAGCAGGCACAGGGAGCAAAACGCTATAGCCGACAAGATTCCTCTTAACATTCGACTTACACCACGTGGGTCCCTTCTGCTGTCGTCCGCTTGCTGCTTGTCATAGGTCGCGCTGAACATGCTGCCGCGCCTCCGTGAACGCCCCGGTCACAGCGACATTCGCATTCTTTTCTCGCAAGATCCCCATTGATCGGTAGTGGTCTAGTTTGAATTTTCTTCCTTCTTGCAACTGAGACTGCCTTGGTAAATACTCGTCCTATGTCAAGAGAAGACGGCACACAATCAGCTTTCCGCGTTCTCCAGCACGTAATCGACCAGACCGAGGACGGCCAAGTATCCCACAAGAATCCGGCTGCCGTGGCTCTCGGCCGCAAGGGTGGGCTGGCATCGGCCAAAGTTCGTATGAAGAAAATATCGCCAGAGCGGCGCTCCGAGATCGCCAGGAAAGCCGCAAACGCCCGCTGGAAAGAGTAAAGTAACGGGTCTACTTGTTCGGTCTTTCGATTTTGGGTACTTCCACGGCCGCTTCGTCTCTTTGCGACGGGTATTGGCTGATGTATTTCTCAAGATCTCTGACATTGTTGAGATGCTCCGACAGTCATCCGAATCAAGCTGCCTTGCAACTGCGTTCCCTTTTATGTTTTCCAGGACTGCGACCTCAATTGGCTCTTTAATGCCCCCCGCGTTTACATCAACGGCATGCTGTAACGTCCACACCGTAGCGAATACTCCGTCGCTGAGGCTTGGCGGCTCACCATCCTTCCAGAAAATCCGACGTTGTAGCCCAAGAAACGGATCGGATATCATCTGTCCGCTACCCATGGACACATACGAAACACCCTTGGAGCTCTTCAGTTCGGGTTGAAGCGTCCCAGTTGCAAGCTCGCAAAGACTCAATCCATCTCTGGCCCGGAAAGCGACTAGAGCGCCGAAATTTAGAGGAGCACCGACACTGGTTTGCCGAAAGTCATCAAGGCTCCTGCTACATAGAGTCTTACCGATTTCGATTGGAGATTTCTGATTCGAAAAGAGCCTCTCAACCGATGCTTCCTTCACAATAGCGGTAAATCGCTGCGCTAACCCAATGGAACCCGAGCAGGCGACTATTGTCCGTCCATCTACGATTTCGATCTTGTGAGTTGGCTGCTCGGTGATATTAAACTGACCCAGCACTGAAGTGGCAGACGTGTCAGCGCCAATAACAACGCCGCCTTGGCAGAGCATTCCGACAAGTACTGTCACGACAGCTCTAGCGGTTGAAGACACTGTTTGCCTTTGTGTCCGGGTATTGCTTATAGAAGGCCAGCGGCGATACAGCCCGGCCGTCTGCACGGGGGCTTCCAAGATGACGGTGAGCGGAAATCCAGACAAGGCAAACATTTCGACCTCCTACGTCGAGCGCCAGAACCTCACGATGCGGATGTCGATGCGCCGGATGACTCGGTTGACGAACGCCTTCTCGAAGAAACTTGAAAATCACATACACTCTGTAGCAATCCACTTCATGCATTACAACTTCGTTCGGATTCACGGCTCCTTGCGCGTGACCCCTGCGATGGCGGCTGGCGTGGCCGACCAGCTATGGAGCATCGAGGACATGATTGGACTCCTAGATTGAAACTAGACCACTACCCATTGATCTGCTTCTGCATGTAAGCCTTTGGCTTCATGGATCACCGATCCGTTCGGACTTAATACCCCAAAAGCCTGTCCTTTGTCATCTGTGTCAGGGACGCGCTCCGGACGAGCGCGAGATCACCGTCCGGGAGAGCCTCTGCTGGACGGCGGAGGCAGAGCCTCATGAGGTATAACGGATGGACGCGTCAGCGTTATCCGCATCTAGAGGTGGGGTGTGCGCGCGGCGCCCAATTCGATAGCCCCGTCGCGGCTAAGCTTCTGAACCATATACGCTTACCGAATAATTGCTTTTGTGCGTCCCGCTGTTTAGATTGGTGACCATGTGTAAGACTGCGCTGAAGAGGAAGCTCCAAGCGACTCTTCTCATCTTGACGTTCGTGGCGTGGCACGGTGCTCTCGTCCTAGGCAGCGAGACTCCCGCGGCGACGACACGGGTCGCGGAAGCGGCCAAGACCGAGGAAGCTCCCGTCATCAATGGACGGGTCGACGACGATCTCTGGCAAAAGGCCACGGTCATCACCGATTTCGTCCAAGCGGAGCGCTACGAAGGACAGCCGGCCACGGAGAAAACCGAAGTCCGGATCCTCTACGACGACCGGAACATTTATATCGGCGTCATCTGCTTCGACTCGGAGCCGAATCAGATCATCGTGACGGACGCACGCCGCGATTCGAATCTCGACGACACGGATTCATTCCGCATCATCTTCGACACCTATCACGACAAGCAGAATGGGTTCGTCTTCGGCACCAACCCGGCCGGCATCGAGTACGACGCCCAGGTGACGAACGAAGGCCAGGGCGGGGGCGGAGGCCCCGGTCGGGGGCGCGGGCGGCGCTCCCAGGGGGGCGCCGGCGCTGGATTCAACTTGAACTGGGATACGAGCTTCGCCGTCGCGACCGCGCGCGGCGAGTACGGCTGGTCGGCCGAGTTCGCCATCCCCTTGCGCACGCTACGCTATGAGTCCCACAAACCTCAGACCTGGGGCTTGAACTTCCAAAGAATCGTGCGCCGCAAACGCGAAATCGTCTACTGGTCGCCGGTCTCGCGGATCTTCAACCTCAACCGCGTCTCCTCCGCGGGCGTTCTCGAAGGTCTCGAGCTGTCGACGCCACGGAACTTCAAAGTGACGCCTTATGCCTTGGGCGCGGGCGATCGCGACTATACCGTCGACGAACCCGCGAATAAAGATGCCGAGTGGGGCGTGGACGCCAAATTAGGCATTACGCCGGCTTTGAATCTCGACCTCACCTATAACACCGACTTTGCCCAAGTCGAAGTCGACGCGCAACAAGTCAACCTCACGCGCTTCAACTTGTTCTTCCCGGAAAAGCGGCCCTTCTTTCTCGAGAACGCTGGGAACTTCACCATGGGCCGGTCCCAAGCGGTGGAGCTGTTCTTCAGCCGCCGCATCGGCATCAGTGACGGGGGCGAGATCGTGCCGATCCTCGGCGGTGCCCGCTTGAGCGGCAAGCTCCGAGATTTCGACGTTGGCGTCATGAACATGCAAACCCAGGACAAACCCGGGGTTGCGGTTGCCAACAACTACACCGTCGCGAGCTTGATCCGAGAATTCCCGAACCGCTCCCGCATTGGCGCCTTGTTCGTCAATCGAACCGCGACCGGAGACTTAGCGGGCGAGAACGACTGGAACCGGACCTTCGGCTTCGACGGCAAACTCGGCATCGGAGAAGCGTTTACGTTAACCGGCTTTGCCGCGCGGACCCAAACACCGGGCCTCGAAGGCGGCGAACATGCCTTTAACGCTCGTGCCGAATATCAGAAGACGAGAGGCCGCGTTTGGCTGGGATTCGCAGAAGTCGGCGAGAACTTCAACCCCGAGGTGGGTTTTCTCCGTCGCGACGAATACCGCAATCTCGACACAGGGGTTTTCATGAACGTACGCCCCAACATCCAATGGTTGCGGGAGCTCCGACCTCACATCACCTATCGCGGCTTCTGGGACCTCAATGGCTTCAAGGAGACCGAAGACCTCCACATCGATTCCCATATCGATTTCGAGAACGGCGCTTTTTTCAGCCCCGCCGTCAATCGACCGGTGGAAGGATTGAAAGAGTCTTTCGAGATCGCCGACGGGATCATCGTGCAGCCCGGAACCTATCAAAACTGGGAAATAGCATGGCGGTGGAACACGAACCAAGCGGCACCTTTGTCTTATTCTGGCGCCCTGGAGAATGGCGGCTTTCTCTCGGGTAACAAGACCACGGTCGACACGACGATCAACTTCCGCTACAAGTCGAAGATCATCACGTCAGCGACATGGTCCTACAACGACGTCGATCTCGTCGAAGGAAGCTTCATCACCAATCTCGGCCAGTTCCGCATCAGCTACAACTTTTCCCCGCTTATCTACCTGCAAGCGTTCGTCCAATATAACGACAACCTCGACTTGTGGACGTCGAACCTCCGCTTAAGCTGGCTCAACACGGCGGGAACGGGCTTGTTCATCGTCTACAACAACGCCAACGGTTTGGGGAACGAGCGCTTCGGGCCGCAAAATCGAAGCTTCATCGTGAAATACAACTATCAATTCGACCTGCTGCACTGAGCAAGCCCAAGCCCAAGCGCACGCCGAACGTAGTACGATCAAGGTTGTGAAACGTTTCGCCGTCCTTTTGCTCGCAGTCGGGCTCAGCGGGTCCGTCTCGTGCGTCTCCCACAGGGTCGATGTTGTGCCGTTCTTGGCGCCGACCGAGAACGCGACGCTCGACCAGCTCGTCGCGCACATCAACGAGTGGCGCAAGATCGACTCGCTCGTGCTACGGGTCGATTTACAGTTCGAGACAGTAGAAAAGGCGGAAGAGGGCGAGGGCCGTCAATACCGCACCGCACAGGGGCGCCTCCTTCTGCAGCGGCCGAGCCGCATCCGGCTGAACATCGAGGCCCCGATCCTGAGCGCCAATATCGCGGAGATGGCGTCGGACGGCGAGCGTTTCCAGCTCTTGATCTATCCCACCGACTACCGGGCTCTGATCGAGGGAAAGAACGACGCGAGCTATGGCGAAGAGGTCAGAAAGCTCGACCAGGACCCGGAGCTCAAGAAAGCGGGGCCTATCGTCAACATCCGGCCACAGCACTTCACGGATGCGTTCCTTCTCTCCCCCATCCCCGTCGACGATCCCTACACGGTCGCATTCCTTCAAGAAGAGCACGTCATCGAGGCGGATCGCCGCCCGGGGGCCAAGAAGAACAGCCAAGTCAAGAAGAGCTACTACGTGGTCACGGTCGTCCGCCTCGGTGAGAATGCACCGCGAACTCGCTATTGGTTCGACCGCGCCTCAGAGCTCTTGGTGAAACGCCAGCAGGTCTACGACGCGGACGGGCGCCTCGTCGCCGATATCGACTACGCAGATTACCTGCCGCCTCGAGGCGAAGGCGGCCCCCGATTCGCCTCTCACGTCCGCATCGAGCGTCCTTACGACAACTACGCGCTCGTCGTGAACGTGAGATCCGACGGCATCATGATTAACCGCGATCTTCCCGATAGGGCTTTCGTGGTCACAGCGCCTGCCGCTTGGGGCGACTCGTTGCGCCGCATCGACCTCGAGAAGCGGAACGAAGCTTCGCCCTGAAGATTAGCGACGCCCGATCCGGACGTTCCGGTAAATGACGCCCACGATGCTCTCCGCGCGCTCTTCGATACCGAGTTCGATCCAGTGGTCTCTCGGGGAGTAGTTCGGGCCGTAACTGGTGCGCATGATGACGCGCCCGTCCAGAAGCACCCGGGCCTGGTTGCCGCCGCCACCGGGGCCCCACTCGACGCGCCAGCGATAGGTGTGGCTCGGATTCCAGTCGAGAAAGTCCGAGCCCACGTCGTGCTGATCGCCGTTCGAAATGAAACGCATCCGGACATAAGGCGGGTTGTGGCCTTGGGTGTCGAGCTTACGAATATGCACCCGGAACGGGTTCTCGCGATAGGCGCCCCGTGACGGATCCCACATCCCGAGGAGCGAGAACGCATCGCGTTGCGGATTGAACCGCGTTAGATTGCGGTTCTCCCACTCGACGAAACCGCTCTGGATCGTCGGCACGACGTATCGGATGTAGTTTCCGCGATGCGTCACTTGCCAGCCCGAGCCAGTGAACCTGCCGCCGGAGACTTGGCCGACCGAGCTCCCATTCGTCAACGGGTCGAAAATCTCCGACGGGCCCGACGGCCCGGGCGGGCTCGGCGAGGGGCTCGGGCTCGACCCGATGAAGACATCCGAAATGGGCGAGAAGGGTCCTGGCCCTTGCGCTCCGGTCGCGCGCGCACGCCAGAAATAGCGCCCCGATCCGAGCGCCGGAGTCACCTCCCACGTCGTCGTTCCGCTAGCCCCTACCGATCCTTGAGGGAAGCCGGAAATCTCCGCGGCGACTTGGGTGAAGGCGTTGTTGCTCGACACTTGAAACGTATAGGTGAGCGCCGATCCATCTGACGCGCTCGCATTGCGTACCGTCAGCGGGGGCGTGGTATCTGCAGTGGACGTTCCCGGTAGGGGATCCAAGATCGTCGGAGCGCTGACACCGTTCACGGGAGCGCTCGCAGGTGGCGGCGACGTGGGTGCCCCCGTGGAAACGGTGGAGCCCGGTTCGACCGTGACGACACTCGACGAACCTGTGAGCGGCACGGGATCCGGATTGTCGAGGCTCTTGCAGCTGGCCGAGATCGACGCGGCGGCGACGAGCATGAAGAGAACTACCGCCCGCTGGCGGTTGAAAGCTCTAGCGTTTTGTTCTTGCTGGTTCATTCGGTTGGCTCGCGATAGGGTGGACGAACGCCGACATGGAGCACGTCGACATGGGTGCGGGACGGCGTACGGTCTTCGGCCAGGCGACCGAACACGTTCGGCTGCATCAGATTTCTTCTTGGATATGAGAAAAGACAATCATAGCATTCTCCCTGGCTACGTAAAGGAGTAAAAACGATGAGCTCGGTGTGTATTGATGGCGCTTCTGTGTCGGCGGCGTCCATGCCCGATTGGTATCCTTATAAGTGGTAGTGTGGCGGCTGCGGAGGGACGGATGAAACGTCGCGATCGAGAGCTCGGCATGGATCGCTCCGTTACGCGTCGCGACTTCTTGAACGGCGTGAGCGTGGCCGTGGGAGGAAGCCTCCTCGCCGGCCCGCTCGCCCCGTTCGGCAGTGCGGCCGGGGCCTATCCTCCGGCGCTAACGGGAATGCGCGGAAGCCACGACGGATCCTGGGAGGTCGCGCACGGCCTGCGGGACGGCCGCAGATGGGAAGGCGTAGATACGGGCGAGTCTTACGATCTCGTCGTCGTGGGCGCCGGCATCAGCGGCTTGTCGGGCGCCTATTTCTATCGCAAGGCGATGGGCAACGACGCCCGCATCCTCGTCATCGACAACCACGACGACTTCGGCGGGCACGCGAAGCGGAACGAGTTCGTGCACGAAGGCCGCACCTTCATCGGCTATGGCGGGACGCGGTCGATCGACACGCCGTCGAGCTACAGCGCAGAAGCGATGGGGCTCTTGAAAGAGCTCGGCATCGACACCAAGCGCTTCTATACGGCTTTCGACCGCGAGCTCTACTCATCGCTCGATTTGAGCCGCGGCGTGTTCTTCGACAAAGAGACCTTCGGCGAAGACCGACTCGTCGCCCAGCCTGGCGGCTCGTCCACCGAAGACTTCGCGAAACACACACCTCTATCTGCGCATGCCCAAAAGGACCTCGTCCGCCTCTCCGAAGAAGCGATCGATTACATGCCGGAGCTGACGGAGGACGAGAAGAAGGCCAAGCTCGCGAAAACGAGCTACCTCGCATTTCTCGAGGATTACGCCAAAGTGCACGGCGACGTCGTGAAATATCTCTACACCCGTCCGCACGGACTCTTCGCGATGGGCATCGACGGCGTGCAGGCGCTCAATTGCTGGGCTCTGGGCTATCCCGGCTTCCAAGGGATGGGGCTCACTCGAGGCGACGCGCCCGGCCTGAGCGCCACGGCGAAGCCGAAACCGAGAGAGCCCTATATCTTCCACTTCCCCGACGGCAACGCATCCATCGCACGCCTCCTGGTTCGCAGCCTCGTTCCTGGCGCCGCAACCGGTCACACGATGGAGGACATCGTCACCGCACGGATGGACTACGAAAAGCTCGATGCGGACGGCGCGAAGGTCCGCATCCGCTTGAGCAGCACCGGCGTTTCAGTGGGACAAGCCGCAACTGAAGCGCACGTCACCTATGTGCGCGACGGCGGCGCGGAGACCGTCCGTGCCGGGCACGTCGTCTTGGGTTGCTGGCACGCCGTGATCCCTTCGCTATGCCCGGAGCTTCCCAAGGAGCAAAAAGAAGCGCTCCTTTACGGCCCCAAGGTTCCTCTCGTCTATACGAACGTTCTCATCCGCAACTGGACGTCGTTCGCGAAGCTAGGGGTCAACACCATCTACTGCCCGGGCGGCTACAACGTCGGGATCAGTCTCGATTTTCCTGTAAGCCTCGGGACCTATAAGCACTCGAGGACGCCGGAAGATCCGATCGTGCTCCATTTGACGAAGACGCCGTGTCATCCTGGCGGGAGCTCACGGGAGCAACACGCGGCCGGCCGCTACGAGCTTCTCTCGACGAGCTTCGAGACTTTCGAGAGGAACACGCGCGAACAGCTCGGGAGGACACTCGCGCGCGGCGGGTTCGATCCCGCACGCGACATCCTCGCGGTGACGGTCAACCGATGGCCTCACGGCTACGCTTATGAGTACAACTCGCTCTGGGATCCGCCGTTTCAGCCTGGTACAGCCCCGTGCGAGATCGCAAGGCAGCCCTTCGGTAGGATTCACATCGCGAATTCGGATGCGGAGGCTTACGCTTATACGGACGCCGCCATCAATCAGGGCTACCGTGCGGTCCGCGAGATCGTCGCCTAGACGACGCGTCATGACGGTCGCACCCAACGACAGCTACTGGGCCGACGCGATTGAGCAAGCCCAAGACAATCTCGAGCCGGCACTCGACGGCGCCCACACTGCGGACGTCGTTTGCGTGGGAGGCGGCTATACAAGCCTCGTCACCGCCTATCTGCTGAAAAAGCGGGACCCGAGTCTCGACGTCGCGGTCATCGAGAGTAATTATGTCGGCTTCGGCTCCTCGGGCCGGAAGGGCGGGATGGTGCTCCACGAGCCCCATCTCGAGCGCATCCCGAAGCACGGGGCCGATACAATCCGTTTTACCTACGACGAGACCGTCCGCACGATCGACTTCATCGACGAGCTCGCGCGTGAGGAAGATTTCGACTGCGAGCTCGAGCGCACCGGCTATCTCGAAATCGCGCTCCACCCTTTTCACCGCAAAGAGCAGGCCGCCAAACAGAAGGCTTGTCGCGCGATCGGCATCGAGCTCGACGTTCTCGACAAGACCGCGATGCAGCAGACGATTAAGAGCGAGCGTTTCACAGGCGCGCTCGTCTACCCGAAAGCGGCCATGCTCCACCCCGGTAAATATGTGGCGGGCTTGAAGCGCGCCGTGCTCGGCCGTGGCGTGCGCCTCTTTGAGAACAGCCCGGTCCAAAGCGTTCGGCCGGAGAGCGACGCGGTGGAGGTCGCGACCGCCGCCGGTTCTATTTCGGCGGCGAAGCTCATGCTCGGCTTGAATGCCTACCTTCCCGCAAGCGGGATCGGGATCGTACGCGACCGCGCGGTCACGCTCTTCTCGTTCATCATCCTGACCGAGCCCCTCTCGGAGCGCCATTGGAGCACGATCAGCTGGCGCGGACGGCAGAGCTATACCGATGGCCGGCGCGTTCATAATTACGTGCGCTTGACCGGCGAGCGCCTCTTGTTCGGCGGCCGGGTGCAGTATCACTTCGGCCTCGAATCGCCCGCGGAGCTCGACAAAATGTTTGCGAAGCTCCATGAGGCGTTCCTCGAGACGTTTCCGAGCCTGCACGACGTCGCGATCACTCACCGATGGTGCGGGCCCGTCGCGATCACGTGGAGACGAACGCCCATGATCGGGAGCCGTTCTAACGACAACTTATGGTTCGCGCTCGGCTATTCGGGAATGGGCGTGTCTCTTGCCACGCTCTGCGGCCGCGCGCTCGCAGACCTCGTCACCGGTCGCGAGGAGCGTTGGTCCGACCTGCTCTATTTGAAAGACCCGTTGATGGCTCTGCCGCCCGAGCCGTTCCGCTTCATCGGTTTTCGAGCCAGGTATCTCGGAATGCGTTTCATGGATTTCGTCGAACGCCTCCGCTAGTACCCGAAAGATGCGTGCCTTCCAAACTGCGCTTGCGGTGGATTTCGTCGACCTCTATTATGGCTGGATCTGTTCGACAGGAGTGAGTTGGCATGACCACGGTAATGGAAAAACATAAGGCTTTGCTCGACAAGCTAGGCCTTGAAGACGTCAATGCGGGCGCTTGTGCGGGACCCGATGACTGGACCTTGGACCCGAACGGCAAAGAGATCGAGTCCTTGAATCCCACGACGGGCGAGCCCATCGCGAAAATCATCCAGGCCACGCCGGAGACCTACGAGAAGGTCATGGCTCAGGCCCACGAAGCTTTTCTGCCTCTCCTGCCATTTCAGTGGATCCTCTCAAGGGTGAGACCGCCACAGTTTAGGTAGACGAGACTGATGAGAGCTTCGGCAGAGTGGAGTCCAAAGCTGCGGTGGCTCAGCAGCCGGATTTTGTTGTTCATTCCTTCGAGTCGGCCGTTGCTGAGTCTCCACGTGACCCACGCGATGACGCCATCGAAGTGGCTGCGGATCATCTTCGCCGCGCGTTTGACGGGCTCTATCCTCGAGCTCATAGCGCGCTGCAGCCATCCTCGGAGAAACTTCTTGGCCCATGTCTCGGTTTTGTAGGTGTAGAGGTCCATGAAGTCGTCGCGCAGAAGCATGGCGCGGTAGAGGCGACGATTAGCTCGCACCTGCTCGCGGAGCACCCGTTTGTCTTTCGCGCTGCGGTTGTGTTTGGCCTTGAGAAGGGGAAACTTGGTGTTCTTGAGGTTGCGTCGGGCAGTCCCTTTGAGCTCGCGCACCAGCTCGCGCCGGGTCTTATCCACGGCCTCGTTCAGATGCTTGACGATGTGGAAGCGGTCAAAGATCACCCGTGCCTGAGGAGCCTTTTTGCCGACGACAGTTATGTACGGCTCCCACATGTCCATGCTGACCGCTTCGAGCTCCGCGGCTCTTTGTGGTCCGAGCTTGCGGAAAAACCGCAGCAGCGTCTTGGCCTTGCGCTCCTTTCCCGCCCAGACGACCCGGCCGCTGAGATGGTCTATTACCACTGTTAAGTACTTGTGGCGTTTGCGGTAGCTGATCTCGTCCATCCCAATCACCCGCAATCCATCGAGCTCGCGCCGCTCATCCCGCTGCTCGGCAACCACTCGCTGGATGATCCGTCGCACCGAACGCCACGTCACTCGGAAATAGTTCGCTACGGCGCTGACGTCCGTCCTCTGTGCCAGCCACGCTACCTCTTGTTCGAAGCTTTTGGTAAAGCGGCTTCCCTTGTCGGCCCAAGGCACCTTTTCTCTGACCACTCCACACCGCCGACATACCACTCGTCGGATCGAGTAGCGAAGATAGGTCCGGACTCCGAACAGGTCCAAGTGCCGCCAGTAGCGATTGTAGCGATCTTTGTTCTTGCGGACCTTTCGTCCGCAAATCCCGCACAGAGGCTTCCTCCTCCGTGGTACTACATCCACCACCACTCTGGCTTTGTCCGCCTGGAAGTGGAAACCTCGGACCCACAGGCCTTGCAATCCGATGAGCTTGTTGACTAACGTAGTAACGCGCATCGCGGGAACGCTCTTTTCTCTTTCGGAAAAAAAGATTCTAGCGTTCTCGCCGATGCGCATCTACACATGGCTTACCCTCTCAACCCACGGGCCTCACCAAATGCCACTGCCCCTCAGCGGGAGACGAGGCTGTGGGAAACGCCCCCACGGTTCTGGTCGTTCAGACCTTGCTCACGACTGAGTTCTCTTCGAAGCCTGGAAGGGCGTTTTCCATAGCCTCCACTAATCGAGCCCCCCCCTTCCTTATTCCATATGAATTAATCTTTCTTGTATATATATCAGGAGGGGCCTGTGGGCGCTCGTGGGAAACGCGAAGCGTTTTCCAAGCGATTGTGGAAAACGCCGCTCCACGTTTGTACGTGCTCACAACCTTTCCCTAAACGCCTCTCTCGCCCGGAGTTTCCGGCGTTTTCCACAATCGCGGCAGCGTCCATAGGCCATGCCCTCCAACACAAATCAGATCCCCCGAAACGACAGGAGAACCGCTTTTCTTTCCTGGCGGACGGTACCCGCTCCGGAGCGCGGACAATTGGTTCGCGATCTCGGGGACGCGCTTCGGGAGTTGAAAGAGCCGCTTGGAGATCTGATTTCACTCGAAATGGGCAAGATTCGCGCTGAGGGGCACGGCGAAGTCCAGGAGATGATCGACATTTACGATTTCGCCGTCGGCCTTTCACGACAGCTCTATGGCCTCACGATGCATTCCGAACGGCCCAACCATCGGATGTACGAGCAATGGCATCCACTAGGATTCGTCGGCATCATCACCGCCTTTAATTTTCCGATGGCGGTCTGGTCCTGGAACACGGCCATCGCTGCCGTTTGCGGCGACCCGGTCTTGTGGAAACCGTCGACCGATACGCCGCTCACGGCCATCGCCGTGCAGCATGTTGCCAACCGTGTCATGGCGGATCACGGTTTGTCGGGCATCTTTACCCTTACGGTGGGCTCGGGCCGAAGTGTCGGCGAGCTTCTGTTGAACGACCCGCGAGCGGCGCTCGTCTCGTTCACGGGTTCCACCCCTGTCGGAAGACACGTTTCCGAGGCCGTCGCCAGACGTTTCGGAGGCACGATCCTCGAGCTCGGCGGCAACAACGCCATCATCGTCGCCCGCGACGCGGATCTCGATATGGCGACGCGCGCTATTCTCTTCGGGGCCGTGGGAACTGCAGGACAGCGCTGCACGAGCACGCGTCGCATCATCGTCCAGAAGGACATCAGAGCGCAGCTCGAAGACCGCTTGGTCAAAGCTTATCAGCAAGTCCGCATCGGCGACCCGCTCGACGAAAGTACCTTGATGGGACCTCTCGTCAACGCCAAAGCCGTCGACGACATGTTCGCGGCCCTTCAAACAGTGAAAGAGCAAGGCGGCGAGATCCTCGTGGGCGGCAACAAGCTTCCCGAAAAGGGACCGAATTTCGTCGAGCCGACGATCGTGAAGATGCCGTCGCAATCCGAGATCGTGAAGGAAGAGACGTTCGCCCCGATTCTGTACATGCTCGAATATGACGCTATCGAGGACGCCGTGGCGATCCACAACGGTGTTCCACAGGGGCTTTCGAGCGCCATCTTTACCGACAGCATGCAGGGCGCCGAGATGTTCCTGTCTGTGGCGGGCTCGGATTGTGGCATCGCAAACGTCAATATCGGAACGTCCGGCGCCGAGATCGGCGGCGCCTTCGGCGGTGAGAAGGAAACCGGCGGCGGCCGGGAATCGGGCTCCGACGCTTGGAAGGCGTATATGCGACGCCAGACGAACACGATCAACTGGTCGAAAGAGCTACCTCTAGCTCAGGGCATCACGTTTGAGTAGACTGCATAACGCTGTTGCTACCTGCTATCCGTTACCTGCTACCCTCGTGCTGTGACGGAGTCGAGTGAGTCGAGTGAGCCGAGTGAGGTCGAGCAGCTAGAGCGGCTTCGGCAAGAGCCTCCTCTTCGCCGCTTTGCGGGGCACCTTCGTCTCGGCGGCCCCGGCTTCATGGACGCCGCGCTCACACTCGGCGCGGGCACACTTACGGCCGCCATGCTCTCGGGCGCCACCTTCGGCTACAAGACGGTTTGGCTCCTCTGGGTCTCGATGGGGCTCGGCCTGTTCATGATGGCCGCGATGGCGCGATTCACCACGCGCGGCCTCGGGGTCATAGCACTTCAAGACCGCTACCACAGCTGGGTCATTGGCTCGCTCATGACGGCGCTCGTCGGCACCGCCGGCGTGGCCATCGTCTTCAATTGGGCCAAGTAAGCCTCGGCACCTACCTGATGGAGTCGCTCGCGGAGAGGCTCGGCTACACGTTTCCGCGACAGTGGAACTGGATCGTCTACGTGGTTCTCACGAGCTGGCTCACGTTGAGCTATGGACGGAAAGGCCCCCGCGGCATCCGCTTCATCGAAACGTTCATGAAGGTGAGCATCGGCTTCATGCTCCTCGCCTTCGGCGCCTGCCTGATGGTGACCGGTATCGATTGGGGCGCTGCGCTTCACGGCAGCGTCGTGCCTTGGCTGCCCCCGGGCGGTGAGGGGCTCGATTTGTTCGTCGCGTCCTCCGCGGCCGCGATCGGCGTCATGGATTGGTTTCTCTTCAACTATGCCGGCCTCGCCCGTGGGTGGGTGAAAGCACACGAGCCGCTCGCGCGCTTCGACATGAGTAGGGCTCTTCTTGCCTTTCATCCTCGTTAATTTTCTCGTGATCGCGGTGTTCGCGGAGACCCTCCTGCCGCTGGGCATTGCTTCGGACGCCGCGCCCAACGAGCTCGCCGGGCAGCTCGAGCCTCTTCTCGGCACGAGCTGGGCGCCCGTAATCTTTTATCTCGGCTTTCTCGCCGTCCCTATTTCCACGACCGTTGGGATGAGCATCGCGGGGGCGATGGCTATCCACGCCGCTTTCGGTTGGAAACGAGACACGAGCTCGTGGCGCTGGCGCATCTCGGTGCTCCTCCCCCAGATAGGTTT
Organism: Candidatus Marinacidobacterales bacterium; assembly: GCA_965197495.1. Lineage (GTDB taxonomy): Bacteria > Acidobacteriota > Vicinamibacteria > Marinacidobacterales > SMYC01 > SMYC01. The sequence continues at coordinate 3,687,897 of OZ240210.1, read as the reverse complement.
TCTCGCAGCGTGGTACGAGCGGCCGGTATGGCTCGTGATCGCGATTGGCGCCTTTCTCTCCCTCACGGACAATGTCGTTGCCTGGTCGATCTATCTGCTGCTCAACGACAAACGGGCGCTCGGCGAGGATCGTTGCCGTTCGCGATTATGGAACTTCGGCCTTCTTCTCCAGATCACGCTCTTGAACTCGATCGCGATTATTTACGTGTTCAACCGTCTCGGCTGGTGGTTCGAATGATAGATCTCGAGACCCGCCTCGGCCCGGCCACACTGCGCGTTTGGGGACTGAGCGCGTGCGCTCCATCGCCTAAAGGCGATGGGTTCACGTCGCCGACTAAAGTCGGCTTGTCCTTGCCTCGTTTCGCTACTCACTGGCCTTGAAAGAATCGTCGTCCTGGGGCACGGCACCCTGCAACTCTATATACTTCGCTATCACCTCATCCGTCACGTTGCCCGTTGTCACCACGAAGTAACCCCGTGCCCATAGGTGCCGACCCCAGAACTCCTTCCGCATCGTCCGTAAGTCGCGCATCAGACGATTCGACGTCTTACCCTTGATCAACTGCATCACTCGACTCAGCGACAAATTCGGCGGCACGCTCAGCAACAGGTGCACGTGCTCAGGCCGCACATGACCCTTCAGTATTTCTATCTGGTTCCGAGCACAGATCTCCCGGATGAGATCCCGGAGACGAACCGCTACATCCCCTCTCAAGGCCGGCTTGCGGTACTTCGTGATAAATACGAAGTGATAGTTTAACTGCTACGTCGTGTGCGATGATTTACGATATCCTTTCACCTGGGGATCGTACCCCAAGCCTCCTAAAGGCTTCGCCTAAAGGCGAGGGATTTCAACCATCCCCGAGTGGGACATTAATCGCGAATTTCGCGGACAACGCCGCGCTTCTCTACGGCGCCATCGGCTATGTCGCGGACGGCTCGCGGCTTTTCGTGGCTTCTCGTCGGAGGCGCGGTCACGCTCGTCTCGGTCCTCTCGCTCTCCTCCCCCAGCCGCTGATCGAGGTAAAGTCTCCCACAAACGGGACCGTGATTCTTCATACAACCTAGCGCGGCCGGTGGCCGCAACCAAAAGGGGAATGGCCACAGAGGCACGGAGGCACAGCGCGGCGGAGCCGCAACCAAATCTCCGCCGCGGGCGGTCAGCGGTCAGCTCGTGGTGCTCGGCGCTTCGCGCCTCGGTCCCATTCTCAGTGTGCGCCGTCCCAATTCTTCGCCGCGGTGCCTCTTCTAACTGATTTACCCTCTCGCGGGTCCGGCCGCAGCCGCTCAAATTCTTGCAAGAAATAGAAGCTTTTTCGGGTTAGTAGTACAGAGAAAGCGATCGACGAAGAACACTCTTCGAATCTCTGTGTCTCGGTGTCTCTGTGGCCATTTCTTTTGACCTTGAGGGGGCGATATGAGCGCGAGCCGAGCTCCGCCCTCTTGTACGAAGCTGTGATACCGTCCTCGCCATGATCCGCGATCGGGCGATCCTTCTCGCGATCATTGCATTGAGCCTCGGTCTCAACGTCACCGCGGTATCTTGGGGTCTGCCGTCGCGATTCGCGTGGGCTACGGACGAGCTACAACCGCCCGTCATTCTCTTGGGGATCGAGGAGCGTTTCTCGGGCGACTGGCATCAACCTGCTTATCCGCCGCTTCATTACTACCTTCTGGCGGCTTCCTATCTGCCGCTCCTTGCCGTCGACGCGATCGACATCGAGAGCGTCGAGGGACGGACTGTTCTCTACTATCTGGGGCGCGCTCTCTCTCTGATGATGGGCGTCGGGATATTGCTGACGCTCTACCGCATCGGTATCGAGATTTTCGACCGGCGCTCCGCGGTTCTCGCTTGTCTTGCCGCAGCCTTGACGGCACCTTTCGTGTACTACGCCAAGTTCGCGAATCTCGACGTTCCGCTTTGCTTTTGGGTGCTGTTGTCCTTGTATTTTTTGGTGCGCCACTCGAAGATCGGAAAAGAACGTGACTTGTGGTTGTTCGCGGTGATGGCCGTCTTGGCGATGTGCACGAAAGACCAGGCCTATGCTTTCTATGTGCTCCCCATGGGTGCGTACCTATTTCTCCGCTTCCGCCGCACTGGAAAGCTCGTGGATGGCGCCCTGATGCGCGTAGCGGCGATAGCTACCGTCCTCTTTCTTCTTATCCACAATGTCGTCTTTAATTTCTGGGGCTTCGTCCACCATTTAGAAGAAATCCTCTGGGCGCGAAGTCACTACAGCGCTTTCGAGGCCGACGCGCTCAGCCAGCTCGATCTGTTTTTCCAAACCGTGCGCCACATCCAGTTTGGGCTCGGCTGGCCTCTGGCGCTCGCGAGCGCGGCTGGCCTGTGGCTCGCCTTCGTGAAACGAGACACGAGCCCTCTCCCCCTCTGGCTCCTTCTCGCCGCGCTTTCTTATTACCTCTTTTTCATCGCGCCGGTGTGCAGCACGTGGCTGCGCTACAGCGTGCCTCTCGTGCTTATCTTGTCTCTTTTCGCCGGCCACGCGCTGGCAACCGCGTGGAGCCTTGGAAAACTTTGGTACCGAGCCGGGATCGTCGCAGTGCTCGCGTACTCTTTTCTTTACGCCGCTTCGGTCGACGTTTTGTTGCTCAACGATTCTCGTTACAGGGTCGAGCAATGGCTCGAGGAGCAAATGGAGCCCGGCGAGGTCGTGGGTTTCATGGGGCCGGAATATTACCTCCCGCGTTTCGACGGTTTGGCCGCAAAAAGGCTCCGACCGACGGAGTCGGTTCTCGAGCGTTCGCGGCCCGACTATCTCGTCATCAATCCCGAATATGCTGCACGCTTCGCACGGGACACCCGCGAAGGCGAGCTCTTCACGAAGCTCTCGGCGGGGCGCGCGGGTTACGGCCTCGCGCTTCAGCATCAGTCGCAACCGAAAGGCATGCTCCTCGACTTCGAGAACATCCACGGGAACATGGCGAAGTTAAACCCTGCGATCGAAGTCTACGAGCGCGCGGAGTGACGTCAAAGAAGGGAGGACAGTACGTTCTGAAAGCGCTGCCGATCGTCCGCGGGAACGCCGCGTGAGAATTTCAAGATCCGGCCCGAATATAACGACACCGTGCCGGTGATGCCCGCATGACGGGCGACCTCTTCGAAGCCGCGTCGGAGCGGCCCCGACGCCTTCCCGCGCACCGATTGGATGTTTCCGCCCTTGAACTCGATTCGAAAAATGAAAGATGTCGAAAGGAGCCAGACGACAAAGGCTACGAAAGCCGCGACCAGCACCAACCGAGCCATGCTTCAGTCTAGCGTGGCGGACAAACGGATCACCTTGACGGCCCGCCGCTCTGATGTCAGAGTAGCCCGCGTTCGAATCACATCGATTCAGGAGGACCGATGTCTTTGTTGATCGGGGTTGCCTTGGCCGCCCTCACCGCAAGTGCTCCCGCCGCCCCTGAAACGGGACAGGACCGACCCGACTACACCGCACCCCGCGCCGCGGACGGGCATCCCGATTTGAACGGGATTTGGCAGGCGCTGAACGAGGCGCATTACGACCTCGGCACCCATATGGCGCGCGTGGCCATGGCGTTTCGCGAGGGTCCCGTCCGCCCTGTTCCCGCGGACGCCGTGCTCGCGCTCGGTGCAGTCGGTGCTGTGCCCGGCGGACTCGGGGTGATCGAAGGCGGCGAGATCCCGTACAAACCCGCGGCGCTCGCGAAGCAAAAGGAAAATCGCGAGAACTGGCTCGACCGCGACCCGGAGATCAAGTGCTACTTGCCGGGCGTTCCGCGGGCGACTTATATGCCCTACCCCTTCCAGATTTTTCAGAGCCACAACTCGTTTTTCATCGCCTATACCTATGCTGGTGCCGTGCGCGATATCTATCTCCAGGACCCGGGACCGCCGCCCATTGATTCCTGGATGGGACAATCCGTCGGGCACTGGGAAGGCGAGACCTTTGTCGTCGAGGTCACGGGGCAGAACGACCAAACGTGGTTCGACCGCTCCGGGAATTTCCACAGTGAAGAGCTCCGTGTCGTGGAGCGCTATACGCGGACCGGGCCCGACCATCTACTGTACGAAGCCACGATCGAAGATCCGAACGTCTTCGAACGGCCTTGGAAGATCAGCATGCCGCTCTATCGACGGATCGAGTCGAACGCGCAGCTGATGGAGTTCAAGTGCGTCGAGTTCGTCGAAGAGATGTTGTACGGTGAGTACCGCAAGACGCCCCTCAGCCGGTAGCGAGAGAAAATAGGATGAGTACTTCGCGCGCTCGAATCACGTTCCTCGTCGCGGCACTCGTCGTCGCCTCCGGGCTACTGGCTCAGGAAACCAGGGAGACCCCGCGGACCCCCGACGGCCGTCCGGATCTCTCCGGGATGTACGACACGGCTACATTGACGCCTCTGGAGCGGCCCGTCGAGCTCGGCGACAATCTGCTCCTGACACCGGAAGAGGCGGAATCCATTCGCGCCAAGGAGGCCGCACGCACAGAGAGGCTCGCGCTGCCGAGTGATGTGGATCGCGACGCGCCTCCGCTTGGCGGCGACGGCTCGACCGGTGCGGCCGGCAACGTGGGCGGATATAACAACTTCTGGATCGATCGGGGCACCGAAGCCTTTTCGCTCGAGGGCAAAGTCCGCACCTCTATCATCGTCCACCCGCCCAACGGCCGCACCCCGGAAATGACGCCGGCCGGCACGAAACGGCGCGCTGCCTGGTTCAGCCCTTTTGGGAAGAACACCGGCGAGGCGTGGTGCTCGACCGGCCAGGTCCCGGCCCTTACGACAACCCCGAAGGGCGCCCTCTCGGCGAGCGTTGCTTGCTGGCCTTCGGCTCTTCGTCAGGACCGCCTTCCTTGCCCGTGCTCTACAACAACTTCAAGCGCATCGTGCAGACTCAGGACTACGTCGTTATCCTCGTCGAGATGGTCCACGACGCGCGCATCATCCCTTTGAACCGAGAGCACGCACCGAAGGAGATCCGGAAGTGGATGGGTGATTCAGTAGGTCATTGGGAAGGCGACACGCTCGTCGTGGACACGACGAACTTTACCGACAAGACCGCTTTCCGCGGTGCTTCAGAGAACCTCCACGTGGTGGAGCGCTCACACGCGTCGACGAGAATACGATCCTCTATCAGTTCACGATCGACGATCCCGATACGTGGGAAACGCCGTGGAGCGGCGAATATCCGTGGGTGGCGACGGACGACGCGATGTACGAATATGCCTGCCACGAAGCCAATTACGCTCTCGGAAACATCCTCAGAGGCGCGCGGCTACTCGAAGCCGAAGCCGAGGAGAAAAAGAGGTAAGCACCCATGCGCGATAAACTAGCCGTCATCCTTGCGGTATTCGCATTGCTCCTCGCCGCAGCTCTGCCCGTCGTGGCTCATCACGCCTTCGGCGCGGAGTTCGATCCCAATAGGCCCGTCTTTTTGGAGGGGCCGGTGACGAAAGTCGAGTGGGTCAACCCGCATGCCTGGATCCACCTTGACGTGGAGAACGAAGACGGCACGACGGAGTCGTGGATGGTCGAAGGCGGGACGCCCAACACGCTTTTGAGACGCGGCGTCACGAAGGACTCGTTGAAGCCGGGCACGGTGATCATCGTCGACGGCTACCAAAGCAAAGATCGCTCTAATCAGGCCAACGGGCGCAACGTGACGTTCCCGGATGGCCGGAAGCTCTTCTTGGGTTCGTCGGGCACGGGCGCACCGCGGGACGGCGCCGATCCGACGGAGCGGTCGCGAAAGAAAAAGCCCAACAACCACCGCTAGCCGGCGCTAGCCGGAAAAGCCGATCCAGCGTCCGCCCCAAGCGACGGTCGCCCAGAGCCCGATCGAAACCATCCCAACGACCCGGCCCCAGATGGGGCCGATGCTCCCTGCCTCCGCCATCGTCACTTTGCGGCGGATCGTGAAGGTGAAGATGAGCGCGAAGAAGAGACCCGTGATCTTGATCCAGAACGGCTCGCTGTAATAGCACTTCACGGATTCGGAGAGGAAGAGCAAGCTTCCGGAAACGAGAGCGACCGCGAGGCTTCGCCGCCCACGGTTGGATCTCCCGTGCGACGTGCGCTACCGGTTGCGATCGAAACGCGAGCCCTATCAGGCGGAGATCTACGAGGAGCACGGCGCCGCCGAGAACGGCGAAGGCGAGGAGGTGAAACGCCTCGATGAAAGGAAACAGCCACGTCGAGCTACGGATGATCTCGCCCACCATCGTCAACTCGAACCATTCGAAGAGCGGGTAGAGCATCACTCAGGCTCCACGACACATCCGGCCGCCCAGTTGACGATCTCGGGCTGCGGCTGCCGATCGCAGTCGAACCAGTTATAGGCGATCATGCGCCCCGCGAAAATGATGCACGTCCAGAGAACGAGCGATGCCGCGCCCGCGAATCTCGCGCTTTTCGGCGTCACCGGATCCCGATCCCACGCCGCGACGCGACGCCAGACCGTCGAGTGAAACACCCAGACATTGATGCCGGCCAAGATGAGCAGAAGCACTTTCACCCGAAAGAAGATGTTCTGGTAGGTCCGGACGGGGATCGCGTAGAACAGGAGCCCACCGGTGACAATCATCACGATGAAACCCGCGACCGTCCATGGCAAGAGTTTTCTCGCGACCTCCGAGACCGGGACCTTCCGCAAAGCGAGCCCCAAAAGCCGCAAATCCAAGACCACGGCAAACCCGACGAACAGAGCCAGCGCCCACACATGGGTCGACTCCACGAGGGGATAGACCCAAAGCGATTCGTGAAGCGCGATGCTCCATTGCGTCTCCGCGAGCCATTGGCAGAACCCGAGAAGCGACATCGCTCTGCCATTATCTCCATTTTCGAGCGGCGATGTCAGCTGCGAGAAACACTATCGAGCCGCGACGCCTCCATCGCGGCTTCCGGCTGGAGCGCTTCGCGCGCGCCGGAGACACCGCGCTCGATCGAGAGAAGCTTGCCGCAGTCATATTGCGCGCGGACGGTATCGGCGAGAGAGGACGCGATCAGCGCCTCGTAATCCGGCAGGAGTTTCGTCTCCATCCGCGCCAGGACTTCGGCACAGGTCTTGGTTCGGGTGCGCCGGGTAAAGAGCGCGCAGCAATCTTTGTAGGGCTCGATGGAGATCGCGTAGGTCTCGATTTGCTCCGCGACGTTCATGATGGCTTGTTTGTCCATGGCCAAGAGTGGACGCAGCACGGAGATGTCGACCGCTTTTTCGCTGGAGACGAGATTTTCGATCGTCTGCGAGGCGACTTGAGAAAGGCTATCCCCCGTCACGATCGCGATCGCGCGCATTTTTGTCGCGAGCGCCTCGGCGACACGGAAGAGGAACCGGCGAAAGAGTACGGTCTCGTAGCCCGTGTTACGTCCGCTCAGCGCGAGATCGAAATGCGTATAAGGCACGACGAAGAGGCGTGAGCGCAGCGTGAAGCGGCTGAGCTGGCGCGCGAGGCGTCCTGGGACCGAGCTTTCGAGCTCCCCCTCCGTCATATGGGTCGCGCTCATGTGAAAGAAGTCGACGGTGCAGCCTCGCCGAGCCATCAGGAACGACGCGACCGGGGAATCGATCCCGCCCGAGAGCAAGCTGACCACGTGGCCGCTCGAAGCCACCGGAAGACCGCCGACCCCTGTCGGTCGCTCGGTGTAGAAGAAAACCGCGTCGGTGTAGATGTCGACATGGATCGTCACATCCGGATCGTCGAGGCGCACTCGCTCCCATTCGGTGCGATCCCGAACCACTTGTCCTAGCCAGCGCTCCATCTCGGCCGACGACAACGAAAAATTCTTGTCGACCCGATGCACGCGCACGGCAAAGGTCTTTTGAGCGCGATAGCTCTCACGCGCGAGTCGGACGACGATCGACTCGACCCGGGGACGGTCGATCTCGCCACCGCGGAGGAGCTCGTCGCGGGCGAGCCGTTCGGCCACGGCTACAGAATGGACCCCGCATACCCGATCGATCGTCCTCACCACGGACGTCAGAGACGCTTCGGTGTAATCCTGCGCTTCCACGTAGAGACGGCCTTGTCGACGCTGGATCGGCCAGGAGATGCCTTCGCTACGGAGCGTATGGCGGATGTTCCCGCGCAGCTGAGACCAGAAATCACCTTGATTCCTTCCTTTGAGCGTGATCTCGGGCGAGCGAATGTGCAGCTCGAGAGGAGTCACTGGCGGGTCCGACATGTTCTTCAGCTTATCCTGTCAGGAATCCGCCCCCGGTCGCAAGATCATGGATTTCATGGTTCGCCTTCGCTAAACTCCCCATCGTAAGATGCGCGTCCTGTATTTAGCCCACTCGACCCGTTTGTTCAGGCAGTAGGGTGTAACTCGTTGATTTCGCACACGGATGGGTTTTGACGAACGACAGGTCGATATGCTGGGTGTGTCCGGGATCACCTAGTCTGAAGTTCCTTGCTGAAAAAACCAAGATCCGGTGTTGATCCAATAAGATAGATGGAATCAATGGTGCTGGCTTCTGTCTACACGGTGATACCTTTGAGCAAGTCGTAGGCTCTCTGCTGTTTCGAGTCCGGAGTTGTCGTGACATCGAAGGTGGGCTCGTCGGGTCCGGCTTCCGGTCGCCGACATTTGTTTCGGACGATGTTGCTGAGAAGGCGCAGCAGCGTGCGGAAGCTGGAAGCTGGTCTCCCATCGTCAAGCTTCTTGGTGTGTATCTTGCGCAGGGCTGCGTCGGAGCGCTGCGCCGGAGCGACGGGGTCACGCTCGGCCTTCGCCTGCTGCTCCTCGTCAGAGAATACTAGCGGGCGCCAAACCTCCATCATGTGCCACAGGACGTAGTAGGCCAGCATGCACAAGAAGATGTGCGCCCGGACTCGGTTTTCGCGCCGGTGACGAATCGGCCGCACCTTTAGGTCCATGCTCTTGAAGGAACGAAACGCCCTCTCGACCTGGGTCAGCAACTTGTAGCTGCGCACTGTGTCGTCGGTTTTCATCCGCTGCTCAGCAAGACTGGTGCGGATCACGTAGATGCCGTCAAGGGCAGCTTCCGTAGTGACCTTTGTGTCGTCGATTTCGAAGCTAAAGCGGTCGTCGCGAATGTCCAGCTTGAAGTGCTTGCCGACTTTGTACTTGTTGAGAACTTTGCCTACCCGCACACCGATTTTATCTTTACCATGCAGCTGACCTCGCCCGATCCGTTGGCGAATCCGTTCCAACTGCTTAACGATCGTCCCCATGTGTCGCTTCCACCGCTGGAGCCGTTTGTTGGCGAGCTCAGAGTTGCCGTTGGCGAGGCGCGAGGCGTCGGCAGCCATCGTTGTCTCGTCTAGCTCGAAGTCGAAACCGTCGTCACGGATGTCGAGCCTATAGTACTTGCCGACCTTGTACTTGTTGAGGAGCTTTTTCACCGTAGCACGGATGTCCTCCTTGCCGTGCAAACGGCGCCGCTCGACCATCCGACAAACCTTCTCCAGCTCCTTGCAGGTTGCTTCGAGCAGAGCACGACGCTTGTGACGCCGCCTCTCGGCCAGCTCCGGATTGCGGCAAGCGACCAGCCTCTCGTTGGGGAAATCAGGGTGCGTCAACTCAAACAGGTTCCGCCTGTCGAATAGCCCCATCTGGATCACCCCATCGTTAATGAGCTTGCGAATCGGTTCGGGACGCAGAGCGGTAATCCAGTCGATACCGTCCATCTCCCGTAACTCGTCGATCTGGGTCTGGGTGATCATTCCGCGGTCGCCCACCATCACAAACTGCTCGATGCCGAACCGCTCTTGCGCATTTTCTACCTGAGGCAACAGCGTTTTGGGATCGCCCGTGTTGCCCTCAAAGACGGATACCGACACGGGGATGCCGCGTTCGTTGGTCAGCAGGCCGTAGTTGACCTGCAGCTTGCCTTTCTTGCCGTCACGGTTGTATCCGAGCCTGGCCAGCGGACAACTCACCCCCTCGAAGTAGCTTGAGGTTAGGTCATAGAGCGCGAGGCCGTCGTTTTGGAGATGGCGCGCCGCGAGTTTCTTTTCGATGACCTCCTGGCGTTTGAGAACCCAGTCCATGGCGGCATAGAGATCGTCTTCGTCGGCATCGCTCACCCCCAGGATTTCGGGCAGTGTGGTTGTGTGCCACCACAGGCTAGTCGCCAGCTTCGACTGCGGTTCGAGGATCCGGGCGACTACCATGGCCACGACCAAATCCCGCTCTGGTGAGTGTCGAGAGCCAACGAGCTTTTCGAAACCGAGCTGTCTCATGGCACTGAGCACCGCGTCGACGTGGCCATGGTGCCGGGAGCCGTTCTCGACGATTTCGAAGGCGTCTTCGAGCGAAACGAGCTTTTGCCCCTTGAGTATGCGTCGGATGGCATCGACCTGCTCGCTCGGCAGTTTGGACAGGTTGGCAAGTGTGCGCTTGCGCGGTTTCTTGCTCTTGGCATCCCGATAGGACTCACGGAGCAAAACGGCGGGTTTGGAGTTGCGGTTGGGCACGATATCGATATGCATGGCTACTATATACACTATATAGGCATATATAACAACAATAAATACAATAAATACAATAAAACATGGCTACTAATTGCAGGCAAAAATCACACCTCTAGCGCTGTAACTCCATGCGACTAAAGGTACTTTACCGAAGCGTGGGAGGGCTTACTGGGCAGAACTTCAGCCTAGCCCATGTTTACCCTTTATGAGCACCCTAACGCTCGTAAGTAACTGAATTCAAAGGAACGGGGGTTGGATTTCGCCCAAAACGTAGAGACAGAGATTGTGCTTTGAGCGCCATTAATACGTTGTAATCGTGGACAATGACATGTAGTATGCGTGAGGACAGGTTATGTTCTTCCGCATCGTTCGGGCCGCAGGCGGCAAAGGGGTTCAACATGAGTATGTCCGCCTGGTCGAGTCGTATCGGGAGCACGGCAAGCCGAAGCAACGCGTAGTGTGCAACTTAGGGCGCAAGGATCTCCTAGTTGCCAATCTCGACTCCCTCAATCGGTTGCTTGGGGCCGGTGAACCGGCCGACACCGAGCGAGCAGCCGAGCAGGTCGCGGGGGCAGACGCGTGGGATTGGGGTCCGATGCTGGTGACGGCGACGCTGTGGCGCGAGTTCGGGCTGGAGCAGATTCTCGACCGGCTCGGGGGCCGCGGCAAGCGGGACGGAGTGGCGCTAAGCGAGCGAGCTTTGGTGCTGGTCGCCAACCGGCTATGTGCTCCGTCGAGCGAGCACGGTCTGGCGCGCTGGCTCGAGACCGACTTCGTCTGCGACCGGCAGGGGCGGCGGTGGGTGCCGCAGTGGCGCGATGATGGGGAACGGCGAGCGAGTCGCTCCCCGCGGGTTCGCGTGGAGTTTCGCCAACTCAAGCAATGGTACCGAACGCTCGACCAGCTGCATGCCCGCAAAGAACAGATCGAGAAGGAGCTGTTTTTGCGCTTGCGGGATCTGTTTTCGCTTGAGGTTGATATGGTGTTTTACGACCTGACGTCGACGTACTTCGAAGGTCAAGGCCCTCCGGGGCTCGGCGCCCACGGCTACAGTCGCGACCGCAGACCGCGTAACCGGCAAGTGCTTATCGGTCTGGTGATGGTGGACGGTTGGCCGATCGCCCACCATGTTTTCGCCGGCAACTGGCGTGACGCGAAAACGGTGCCGCAGGTGCTCAACGATCTCAACGAACGATTCGGTTTGCACCGCGTGGTTTTTGTCGGCGACCGAGGGATGGTAACGAGCGACAGCCTGGCAGTGGTGCGCTCGCGCAAGCAGGGCTATCTCGTCGGGCTGCAAAGACGACGGCGCGAGGAGGTCTATCGTTACATCGAGCGCGCCAGCGGAGAGTGGATCGACTGCCCTGGTGGCATCACGGTGAGCGAAAAAGCCGAGCCACCTAAGACTCGTGTGCAAGAAGTCCGCTCCGAGCAGTCTGGGGTGCGCATCTTCGTCGTTCACAGCGACGAAAGGCTCGCCTACGAGCGCGGGCAGAGGCTGCGGGCCATGGGACGTGCCCGTGCGGCATTCGAGGCCCTCGAGCGCCGCGTGCGCGACGGACGATTGAAAGCCCCCGAGAAAATCGGTGCCGCCGCCGCGCGCATACAGGCACGCCACCACGGTCACCGTTACTACGACTGGGAGTACAAAAACGGTCGCTTCCGCTTCTTCGAGCACCCCGTCAACCTCAAGCGCGAGCAAGCCTACGAGGGTAAGTACGTTATTCAAACCGAGGAGCAAAACCTCTCTCCGGTCGACGCCGTGCGCCTTTACAAGGACCTAAACGAGGTCGAGCGAGCCTTCTCATGCCTTAAGGATGTCATTGAGATGCGTCCCGTTTACCACCAGACCGATGAGCGTGTGGAGGCACATCTTTTCGTAGCTACGCTGGCCTTCCTTGTGCATCGGGCTCTTGAGAAAAAGCTCAAGGTCGCCGAACTCGACCTGTCCGCAACCGAGGCACTACAAGCGCTACGCTCGGTCCGGGTCGTCGACTTACAGCTGGGTTCTGGGCGGACTAAGCGCGTCGTCACGCGCGGCACCGCTCGCGCCAACTCGATCCTGACTGCACTCGGCATCGTTGAACGCGACCCGCCAGCCTTCTCCGAGGAGGTGCTGTCAGCGTAGAGATAAACCGCCGATCTCGATCCTTTGTTTTCGATGACTTAGACACCTAAAAGGGAAACATGGGCTAGTAGTCGTCGTGGTACGTGTGCATGAACTTGATGTTCCAGGTGATCTGCCAGGTGTACTTCCAGTTGATGCGATCGGCCTCGAACCTGCGTTCGAAGCGAGGACCGGTTCCCGGCTGGTTGTCGTAGTCACGCTGGTACTGGGCTCCACCGTAGAGCCACATCTTGTCCCGCAGGATGGGAAAGCCGACGTGCCCCGTGATGTCGACGAACCTGTTACGGGTGAACCCGACCTCTCCGTTCTCGTCACCAGCAGGACAGCCACCGCAGTCCACCTTGACGGGCTTGCTGGTGAGAGCGTCGAACATGCCGTAGTAGGACGCATCGAACCTCACCTCGTTGGTTCCCTGCTTGGTGATGGCGTTGATCACCGCTCCCCCCGCGACTTGGTACTCCGCGGAGGCGCCGAGGGAGAGGATTTCAATCTCCTCGATGCTGTCGGTGTCGGGCCACGGCCAGGCGGCGCCGGAGACGGGCGCGGTGAAGTCGGTGCCGTCCATGAGCCACGTGGTCTCGTCGGTGCCCGAGCCGTAGGCCGAAACGCGTGTTGTACTACCCCGCGTCGGGCGTGTCGCCGACATGCCGGGCGCCGACTTGGCGAAGTCGAACATGCTGAAGCGCCGGAGCGGCGTTTGCTCCATTGTACTCTTTGCTGTAGTTGGTGGAGATGCCGGATTTGCGGGTATCCACCATGGGGGACTCCCCCGTCACGGTGATGGTCTCGGCCATCGAAGCGAGGCCCATGGTGACGATGCGCTCGATGTTGCCGCCGACGAGCACACGCAAATCTTTCCTCGTTGTACGTCCCGAACCCCGAGAGCTCCACGGTGAGACGGTAGGTCCCGGGCGGGAGTTTGCGGAAGCGAAAGCGGCCGTTTTCATCCGTGACGAAGTTTTGCGGTCCGGCAGGAAGCTGCGGCGATGAGATGGTGACCGTGGTGCCGGGCAGCACCGCGCCGGACTCGTCCCGCACGGTTCCATCGATGCTGCCTGTGACGAGCTGTCCCATTGCCGTCGCGGCCAGCAGAGCAATTAGTTACAGGATACTCTCGAACCGGCCGGCAGCCCGACACCCGGTTCTGAATCCATTGTTTTGAATTCGAGTCCACTCAGCCGGATCTTGTTTGTATCGAATCGCGCTACATCTCTCAATCCTTGAGAACCTGGCTCACGCCACTCGATCGTCCCGGATCGTTGTAATGCTAGAATCGACCAGCAGGAACCCATGGGTGGCAAGAATCACAAGAGACACCGCGAATCGGAGACGAAACACGAGGAGCCGCGAGGAGTCTCTCGGCGGATTCCCAAAGCGCCGCTCCTCGTGGCCGTGTGCGTTCTCTTTCTGCTGGCCGCCATCACCGCGGTTCTGATCCGTCAAGCGCCGCAGTCCTTGCGGCCGCTCAACATCGTGCTCGTCACCGCCGATACCTTGCGAGCCGACCGGCTGCCGGCCTACGGTTACGACCGCATCTCGACGCCCCACCTCGACGAGATGGCGTCGTCCGGGGTCCTCTTCGAGAACGCGAGCACGGTGGTGCCTCTGACGCTTCCCGCGCACTCGTCGATGTTCACCGGAACGTTCCCCATGTACCACGGCGTGCGCGACAACGGCGGATACTACCTCGACGAGAAGCACGTCACGCTCGCGGAAACCCTGAAGGAGAACGGGTACCAAACGGGCGGATTCATCGCGGCTTTCGTCCTCGACGCCCGGTGGGGGCTCGATCAAGGCTTCGATCGCTACTTCGACGACTTCGACTTCAAGAAGTTCGAGCGGATCGGCCTCGACACCGTCCAGCGCGAGGGAGGTATCGTGCTCGAGGAAAGTCGAGATTGGCAACTAGGAGATCCTTGCGCCCCAAGTTGCACACTACGCGTTGCTTCGGCTTGCCGTGCTCCCGATACGACTCGACCAGGCGGACATACTCATGTTGAACCCCTTTGCCGCCTGCGGCCCGAACGATGCGGAAGAACATAACCTGTCCTCACGCATACTACATGTCATTGTCCATGATTACAACGTATTAATGGCTCTTAAAGCACAATCTCTGTCTCTACGTTTTGGGCGAAATTCAACCCCCGTTCCTTTGAATTCAGTCACTTACGAGCGTTAGGATGCTCATAAAGGGTAAACATGGGCTAGAGACCAGCGTGCCCGTACCCGCTCACCTCGTTTCTCTTGGACGATGCCGAGCAGGTGATGACCGCGCCCCTCCCGCGGATCGAACGCCGTCGCTTGCAGTAAATCCGACTCGGCGTTTTCCAACTGTCCTAGCTCCAGATAGGCGGAAGCGCGGAGCAGCAAGTGCGATGCGGTGGGTGGCTCGGCGAGAGAGAAAAGTGGCTCGAGCAGCTCGAGTGTTTCAGCCGGCCGCCCCCTCTCGAGGGCCTCGAGGGCGCGAGCGAGCTGTTCTTCCCCGACAGCCTGGTGTCCGAGAATGAGGACGAGGAGAAGAATCACCCAACGAGCTTAGCTCATCGCAGCGAAAAGAAAAGGTGGGGAAGGAGTTCCTTCCCCACCTTCGATGGGTCCAAACTTGGATCTAGAAAGCGAACTTCAGACCGATGAACGCGCGTCTGGGATCAATCCAGCGCTCGCCCACCGCGAAGTTCGGGCTCGCGATGTTCCGCGTCACCACTTCCTCCGTGGCGTCCTCGTTCAGAAGATTCAGGATGTCCACAAGAAACTCGAACTTTCCCGTTTCGCCGAATCGGAACTCCTTCGAGACGCGAAAATCCAACGAGTGCTGATTGGGGAGTCTTATGGCGCCAGGGTTGTCCACATAGATGTCACGCGTGCCTTGAGGCAAGCCCACGCGAGCCGTGCCGGCGAAGGGCTTACCGGTGAAGTACTGGTAGTTCGTACCTAAGCGAACGTCGATCTTTGGAAGGATCACGCTTCCTTGGATCCGGAACATATGGGTGCGATCGTTGAGCAGACGACCTTCCGTGTTCGTGAAGTCGTTCGGATCTCTTCCGATGGAGGCACCGGAGCCGCCCCGGATCGTGGCCTCCTGGCTGAAGTCCGGATCCTCGTGACTCGACGGCAATAGGCCCTCCGTCCTGGACCAGCTGTAGGAGATGAGCGCCTGCCAGTTGTCGGACCATCGCTTGTTCATGCTGACAAGAAAGCTGGTGTAATCCATGTGCATCTCTTGCCGGTCCGTCATAATGAAAATACGGTCGGCGGGATCACTCAGGAGCGGAAAAACCTCCAACGACTGCCCGTTGTCGGCAATGACGGTCTCCCGTCCGTAGGTAGCGTTGAGCACGTCCCAGCTCCCGTAGCCTCTGGCGTCCTTCTTGACAAACGTCCCCGAGATGGCCAAATCCGGTCTCAACTCCCGGTCGATGCCGATCGAGTACTGGTTTTGGCTGGCCGGCTGGGTGTTGGGATTGATTCTCAAGTTGGCGATCGGATCGGTGAAATCAGAACACATCGTTGAAGCACTCGATCTGACTGCCATCCAGGGGAAGGTTCGGGTTGCAGTTTTGCCCGGGTAACGGATTCCAGAATGCCCCAGTTATCGGGGTCAAACCGGGGTGAACGAGACCGAGCTCACGGGTGCGCACCGGCGGGTAGAAGCGTCCATAGTTGGCACGCAGGATCGTCCTACCCACGTCGTCCAGCTTGATGTTGACGCCCACGCGTGGCGCGATGTTGTTCCAGGTGTAAACAGTCCCCAGCCCCTGTGCGGTGCCGATCGTGTTGAGGGCTTGGTCCTTCTGGTCGATGTCCTGGACCTTGGCGTCGATCCGGTCGTAGCGGAGCCCGATCTGGACGGTGACGCGGTCACCGATGGTCATCATATCCTCGACAAAGAGACCCGTATTGAGGAACTGGCCACCGTAGTTGTAGAGCTCACCGAAATAGGCGTAGTAGGGCTCGCCGTAATAGGTGTAGTAGGGCTCGCCGTAATAGGTGTAGTAGGCGATGTTGTTCGTGTAGCCGTAATGCCCTTGGCTCCAGCCATTCACGTACTGGATGCCGAACTTGAAGTCGTGGTCGCCACCCAGGAAGCCGGTGGCGTAGTGGCTCAGCTTGCCGTTGACCGCCGTGCGGGCCTGCTCCGCCCCGCCGGAGAAGTAGGCGCCACCCGAGCTAACACCCGTCGCGCCATCGTTTACATGGGAGAGCGAAGGATCCCCGTTTATTGTGGCCTTATCCGCCGGAGCGTAGAAGCCCGAAATACGAACATCGTAAAAGGTCGAGTCCGACAACACGTGGGTGATGTTCCCGAACGTCACGGAGGGGTTGCGTCCGCTGAACGTGTTGATGGTCTCGAACGGATCGGCGAGAGACGGGGTGTCCGGAATCACCCAGATGTCGTCGTGGTAAGTATGCATGAACTTGATGTCCGGGGTGATCTGCCACGTGTATTTCCAATACATGCGATCGGCCTCGAACTCTCGAGGAAATCGAGGATCGGTTCCCGGCTGGTTGTCGTAGTCCCGGAGATACTGGTAGCCCCCGTAGATCCACATCTTGTCCTTCCAGATCGGGGCGCCGGCGTTTGCCGTAATGTCCACGTACTTATTGCGCGTGAAGCCTGTCGCCCCTTTCGAATCGCCGTCGGGGCAGCCGCCGCAGTCGACTTTGACGGGCTGGCTGGTGAGAGACTGGAACATGCCGTAGTAAGCGGCGTCCGCGCGTACCTCATTGGTGCCTTGCTTGGTGACGACGTTGAAGACGGCCCCCATGATATTCCCGTACTCGGCAGAGGCGCCCAGGGAGACGATCTCGATCTCTTCGATGACATCCGTGGACGGCCAAGGCCAGGCAGCCCCGGACCAGGGCGACGTGAAGTCGGTTCCGTCCATCAAGTATGCGTTCTCGTCCACGTTGGAGCCGAAGGCGGAAACGCGGGAGCTCTCGCCGCTCGTCGGGTTCGTTGCCGACATACCGGGCGCCGACTTCGTGAAGTCGAAGAACGAGAAACGCCTTAGCGGCGTGTTCTGCATGTACTCGCTGTCGTAGTTGGTGGACACGCCCGATTTCCGCGTATCGACGATGGGGCTCTCGCCCGTCACCGTGATCATTTCGGCCACCGACGCCAAGCCCATGGTGACGACGCGCTCGACGTTACCGCCGACACGGACTTGAAGTCCTCGCTCGTTATACGTACCGAATGCAGGCATCTCCACCAAAAGGTTGTAGGCGCCGGGCGCAAGATTGGGAAATCGGTGGCCGTTCTCTGTGGTCACGACCGTTCGCGGGCCACCAGGAAGCTGATCGGACGAAAGCGTGACCGTAGCCCCGGGCAAGACCGCGCCGGACTCATCGCGGATACTACCGAAGATCAAGCCGGTGATCACCTGCCCGAAGACGGTGGCCGCCAGCAAGACTAGACTGGCCACGACCACGCCGCGGACAACGCAACGATATTGGTTCATGTAAGACCTCCTTACGCAGAAACCAGATGAAGACCGCTCTGTTTTCCAAAGCAACCGACGTTCCAACTCGGACGGATCGCGTCAAATATTTGAACGCTTTCCCTTCAGCGCTTTAGCGAACAAAATCGACGTTCCCGAGAAGCAACGCTCCGTCTCGAATCCACCCTATTGGATTCCGATCCACATAACCGATTAACTTTTACAAGTAGGGTGCGCGCTTTCAACCACATGCCCTCGGAAGAACTTCTTCGCCGACGTCTACAACCGCCAGGGACGGCTCGAGGACGCCGAGCGCGAGCTCCGCGCGGCCCAGCGCCTCCAAGGCTCTTGAGCCAGATCTAGGTAAGGTGCTCTTGGCAGCCCTTTTCACCGAACGAGACACAACCCCGCGCTTTCTCTTTTTGGGATAGTGGCGAAGTTTGCTTGGATATCGATCAGGGATTGAGGAACCGGATGGAATAGTGGAAGGGGTCGTCTTCTTCGGCGAGCTTTTCGAACTTCTCTAGGAACGTTCCAATAGCCACTGTATTTCTTCGTGCGCCACTCGAAGATCGAGAAGAACGCGACTCGAGGTTGTTCGTCAGGAATCCGCACCCGGCTCGCGGGGTCGTTCTCTTCGAGGTCGCTGTCGAGGAAGTAAACCGTCACCTTCTGTCCCAAAATACCCACTACTTCTTCGAGCCAAGCTCGGAGCCGGACGGTTTTTCCTCCGATCTCGACGTCGACCCGCGGGTCCATCTCCCGCAGCCGATCCGCCACGTTCCAGCTATCGGGCGACTCCGTCTGTGCACCTCCCTCGTCCAGATGCTGACGAAAATATCCGTTCCGATGGACGAGCGTGACCGCGACGAGCGGCAGCCCCCAATCCGCGGCGGCGCGAAGCGTATCTCCGGCTAGCACCCCCAGCCCGCCGGAATAGGTCGCCATATCCGCGCTGAGCCCGATTTCCATCGAGAAGTAAGCAATCTTGTGCTCGGGCAATAAGACCTCCTGAAAGCCGAAAAGCCTAGCACAGAGGCGGCTAGAAAGCTGGCCAGATACCGGGTAGAATTGATTTCAGCACGGCAAATCTCATTTCGAGCTTACAAAGATCCTGAGAAACCCAACCAAAAGAGGAGCGTTCATAGAGCTCTACCTGGTCCGACACGGCGATGTGGATCCCAATTTGGCAGACTCGGATCCCGGGCCGCCGCTCACGGAAGCCGGTCTCGCTAACGTCCGACGATGCGCCACTTTCACCGCGCGCCTCGGCGTGCGGGTCGCCGAGATACGACACTCCGAGAAGCTACGCGCGGTGCAAACCGCGCAGGAGTTCGAAAGAATCCTTCAATGTCCGCGGAACCCGGTGAGCGGGATTGGACCCGATGACGACATCAATCCGCTGCGCCGCGAGGCCGCGGGCTTGCAGCAAAACGTGATGATCGTGGGCCATCTGCCTTATTTGAACCGGATCGCGGGCGCTCTTTTGGCTCAAGACGAAAGCATGCCCTTGCTCGTCTTTCATCCAGCGTCGCTGGTGCGGCTCGACCGCCGCGAAGACGCGCGTTGGAGCATCCAGCTCGTTCTGCCGGTCGGCGTCATGCCGCAATAACGCAGGTCGCTCCAGCGCTCAAACGCGTCCGCAAGGCGCTCCGCTCCCTCAGCCGGATGGTGTGTAGTAGACTTCCGCGATGAATGCTGCAGAGGACGCCTACGACCACGCGAGGCGCGCCTACGATCGGATCCTTCGGGAAACGCGCTCTCGGCGTTAAGTGATGCAGATCGGAGCAAAATCCGCAAAAATATCGGGCGCGTAAACTTCCATGCAGACTTTCCACGAATTCCTGGGCCAGAGCTACGACTTTCCACCGGAGGGCTTCCACGTCCTGGACGACGAGCTCTACTTCCACGGCGTCAATATGATGGAGCTCATCGAGACATACAAGACGCCCCTTCGCTTCACGTATCTCCCGATCATCTCGGAGAAGATCCGCCGCGGCCGGAAATACTTCGAGGACGCCATCGAAAAACACGGCTACCGGGGAAGCTACACGTATTGCTACTGCACCAAGAGCTCTCACTTCAGGCACGTGATGGTCGAAGCGCTCAAAGCCGGCGCGCAGCTCGAGACTTCGTCGGCGCTCGACATGCCGATCATCGACACGCTCGAGCGGTCGGGCCATTTGAACAAAGACATCCTCATCTTATGCAATGGCTTCAAAGACCACGAGTACAAGCAGTACATCGTGGACGCGCTTCACGACGGCTTCGAGAACACGATCCCGATTCTCGATAACAAGGAAGAGCTCGGCTTCTACGAGCTCGAGCTCGACCAGCCCTGCTCGCTGGGTATCCGCCTCGCCACCGAAGAGCCGATCGAAACGTTCTTCTACACCAGCCGCCTGGGTATGAGGGAAGACGAGATTTTGCCCTTCTACATGGAGAAGCTCGCGGACCATCCACGCTTCCAGGTCCGGCTTCTGCATTTCTTCGTGCAAACGGGGTTTCAGGACACGCCTTTTTTCTGGAGCGAGCTCAGGCGCTTCGTCAACGTCTACTGCCAGCTCAAGCGGGTGAATCCGAATCTCTCGATGCTCGACCTCGGCGGCGGTCTGCCTTTTCGAAACTCGCTCGCTTTCGAGTACGACTATGCCTATGTCATCGACGAGGTCGTGCGCACGATCCAAGAAGTCTGCCGGGAGAACGGAGTGGTGGATCCCGACCTTGTCACGGAGTTCGGAAGCTATACCGTCGCCGAGAGCAGTGGCACGCTCTTCAAAGTCCTGGGGCGAAAGCAACAGAACGACCGAGAGAAATGGCTCATGATCGACGGGAGCGTGATCACCATGCTTCCCGACGTCTGGGCGCTCAACCGGAGATTCATCCTCCTGCCGATCAAGCACTGGGACGACGGTTACGAGAAAATCGTCATCGGCGGCATGACGTGCGACGGTGACGACTATTACGACGAAGAGGTGCACAAGGACTCGATCTTCATGCCCGCTACGAAGAAGCAGCAGTACATCGGCTTTTTTCACACGGGCGCCTACCAGGAAGCCCTGAGCGGCGTTGGCGGACTTCACCACTGCCTCATGCCCGATCCCAAACACGTCGTGATTTCTCTCGACGAGGAAGGTCATCGCGTCTACCGGGTCCTGTCCGAGGAGCAGGTCAGCAAGCAAGTGCTTCGACTCCTCGGCTATCGGCGCGACCCCGATGCGCCTCCGGCACGACCCCCCGGCGAGGCGCCAGCAAGCGAAGCCCGTCGGGTAGACGGATGACGCGGGAAGACAGGCTCCGCGGGTTCGCTCCTGACGGTCCCGGGGCACCCGACCGGCTCTGGGGGCTCCCCTTCGATGAGGAGGACGCTGCACTCGTCATCCTTCCCGTTCCCTGGGAAGTCACGGTCTCGTACGGCACCGGAACTGCCGAAGCACCGGCCGCCATCCTTCAGGCGTCGGCCCAGGTCGACCTCTACGACGCTCGCTATCCCGGCGCGTGGAGAAAAGGCATCACGATGGCGCCCATCCCGAAGGCATTGAAAAATCTCGGGGATGAGACCCGCCGCATCGCCGCAGAAGTCATCGCGGCGCTTTCCTCCGAGAGCGCCAGCGTCGACGCGAACGCCCTCGATAAGGTCAACGGCGCTTGCGGCGAGATGACGGCGCACGTGCGCCGCGAATCGCAGAAGCTTCTCGAGCAGGGAAAGCTCGTCGGCGTCCTCGGGGGTGACCACAGCGTTCCGCTCGGCCTCATGGAAGCGCTCGCCGAGCGTCACGCTCGTTTCGGGATCCTGCACATCGACGCGCACTGCGATCTTCGTGAGGCCTACGAGGGGTTCGTTCACTCCCATGCTTCCATCATGCACAACGCGCTTCGGATCGAGGCGCTTTCGAAGCTCGTCCAGGTAGGGGTGCGAGATTACTCCGAGCAGGAGCTCGAGACGGTCCGCGAGAGCGGCGGCCGGGTCCGGCTCTTCGAGTACCGAAACCTGGAGCGACGCCGCTTCGCGGGCGAGAGCTGGTCGGACGTGGTGGAGAGCATCATCGAGGATCTCCCGGAGGACGTGTATGTCAGCTTCGACATCGACGGTCTCGAACCGTCGCTCTGCCCTGGAACGGGAACGCCCGTGCCCGGAGGTCTCGGTTTCGAGGAGGCCCTCTTTCTCGTAGATCAGCTCAGCGCCTCCGGGAGGAAGATCATCGGCTTCGATCTTTGCGAGGTCTCTCCCGGAGGCGAGCGCGGAACCGAGTGGGATGCCAACGTCGGCGCGAGGGTACTCTATCGCCTTGCCTGCGCCGCCATTTCGGGTGCTTGAACAGGAGACGAAAATGGAAAGAGGTCCGATCACAGAGTTCATGGAGCGCCATTTTCTGCACTTCAACGCCGCCACGGTGGTCGACGCGGCGGAAGGCTACAAGAAACTTCTCGACGAGGGCGGGAAGATGATGGTGACGCTCGCCGGGGCGATGAGCACGGCGGAGCTCGGCCGATCGCTCGCCGAGATGATCCGGCGGGACAAGGTGCATATCATCTGTTGCACGGGCGCCAATCTCGAAGAGGATGTTTTCAACCTCGTCGCCCACAGCCACTACGAGCGCGTGCCTCACTACCGCCATCTTTCGTCCGAGGACGAACAGGCGCTCCTGAAGCAGCACTACAACCGTGTCACCGATACCTGTATTCCCGAAGAGGAAGCGATGCGGCGGATCGAGCGGAGCGTCCTGGAGCTCTGGCGGAGTGCTCGCGAGGAGAGCACGCGCTACTTTCCTCACGAGTATATCTGCGAGCTCGTGCGGAGCGGAAAGCTCAAGCCATATTACGAGATCGATCCCAAAGACAGCTGGGTCGTCGCCGCTTGCGAGCGCAACGTGCCGCTCGTCGTCCCGGGGTGGGAAGACTCGACTCTGGGCAACATGTTCGCCGCCTACTGCATCACGGAAGAGTTCTCACCGGGCATCATGCGCGGCGGCATCGAGTACATGATGGATCTCGCGAGCTGGTATACGGACCACGCGACCGAAAGCGGCGTCGGGTTCTTCCAGATCGGAGGCGGCATCGCAGGAGATTTTCCCATCTGCGTCGTGCCGATGCTCCACCAGGACCTCGGACGTGACAGCATCCCTCTCTGGAGCTACTTCTGCCAGATCTCGGACTCGACGACGAGCTACGGCTCCTACTCGGGAGCCGTCCCCAACGAGAAGATCTCGTGGGGAAAGCTCGGCGCCGACACGCCGAAGTTCATCATCGAATCCGATGCGTCCATCGTCGCGCCTTTGATGTTTGCCTGGATCCTGGGTTGGTGAAGGATCTCGAGCCATGTAATTCTGAGCTGTGCGGAAATCTCGCCAGGACGAGATTCTTCGGAGCGGCAAGCGGCAATCGGCAATCATCAGTCACTCCGGCGCCCAAACGCGCACCCGTCCGTCCCCGAGCCCGGCGACGAGGAGCGGCTCGTCGCTCGTGACCACGACCCCGGTAAAGGTCTCCTCCGATCGGCCGTAGAGGGTCTGACGAGGTTTCCCTGCTGTGAGGTCCCAGATGAGCAAGCTGTTATCCATCGCGACGCTCGCGAGCTCGGTCCCTCCGGGAAAGTAGGCGAGCCCCGCAATCGCTTTCTTGTGCCCCGTCAGCGTTTGGACTTCCTCTCGCCGATTCAAGTCGAAGATGCGGATGATGCCGTCGCACGACCCGGTCGCAATCTGATCGCCGTCCGGAGAGAGAATACAGGTCGACAAAGGGGCGCTGTGGCCCCCGAGCGTCGCCGTGAGCCGGGCCCGTCTTGCTGTCGCGAACCCGGAGGACGGCCTTGGTGTTACCGGCGATGAGCTGCGCCCCGTCTTCGGAATAGAGGAGCGTGGTCACGCCCGAAGGCTCCCGGATGAGCTGCCTCTGCGCCTCGCCCTGGCGCAGCAAGTCGAGGCTCCACAGCTTGACGGTGCTATCGAGAGCACAGGAGGCGAGCGTGGTGCCGTCGGGCGAGAACGCGAGCTGGCCGATCGAAGCGTCGTGGCGAGCTCGGACCGTGACCTCGTCCCCCATATCGAGACTCCAGAGATGGATATTGCCATCCACGTGACCGGAAGCGAGAAAGGCCCCGTCCGGGGAGAAAGCTAAAGAAGTCGCGAGCGCTTCATGGCCGGCTCGCTGATGAAGCTCCGTGCGGAAGCTCGCGACCTTTCGTCGCGAATCGATATCCCAGAGGCGCACCGAGCCGTCGCCGCCGCCCGCGGCGACGAGCTGAGGGCTCGGACCGATGGACAATACTTGAATGCCGGGTGGCTCCCCGAAGGTCGCCGATTCGGCGAAGGTGAGCTCGGGGCGCACCCGGGTGTGACGATAGGTCTGCGGACGCAGCGAACCCACGCGTCCTGGCCGCGCCGGCATGTCGAGAAGCTCTTTCAGCTCGATCGCCGCCTCGAAAGTGGGCTCGACCGCGAGCACGTCGTCGACGATACGTAAAGCTGCGCTGCGATTGCCCGCCGTCAGAGCCATCCGCGCTTCGTCCACCCACCGCGCCGCGTCGAAGGACGAGGGCGGCTCCGGTTTCAGCACGATCGTCTCTTGCGATTGCATCCGCTCGAGCGCAATCTCGATCTCGGAGACTAGATCGACGACGGATGCATGAGACGGCTCGAGCGCCTGAGCGCGCCGTGCAGCCTCAAGCGCGCGCTGGTGCTGCCCCTTTTGGTGCAAGCCCCGCGCGAGCTCGAAATTCGTCTGATAGCTGCGCGCCCTCTCTTCTTCGGGGGGCTCCGCCGAGGCGGGTGCCTTACCCATGATCTGATCGATCGCGCGCCCCATCAAAGCCAGATCGCGGAAGCGTTGGTCCGGGTCCTTGCTCAAGACGCGCTCGACCACCGATACGAGCTTGGCGGGCAAGCCGAGCGCACGAGCGTCGAGGACCAGCGGCTGGGCGTGCACGATTTGATAGACGAGACCCGGCACAGTCGAGGCCGTGAACGGCCTGTCTTTGCCGAGGAGCTCGTAAAGAAGGACGCCCACGGCCCACATATCGGCGCGATGATCGACGGTCGCTCCGGAAATCTGCTCGGGCGCCATGTAGTTGGGCGTTCCCATGACGAGGCCGGTCTTCGTCTTGATCGTGGAGCCTTCGACATTCGCGATTCCGAAATCGAGTATTTTCGCGGTCCCGTCGGGCAAGACTTGGATGTTCCCGGGCTTGACGTCGCGATGGATGACGCCGCGCTTGTGGGCATAGTCGAGGCCCCGGCAGATCTGAGAGACGATCTGCATCTTGTCCTTGAGCCGCTCGGGCTTACCTTGCTCCATGAGCTGCGCCAGGCTATCCCCCTCGAGAAGCTCCATCACGATATAAGGCACGCCTTCACCCTCGAGCTCCCCGAAATCGAAAATCGTCACGATGTTGGGGTGCTGGAGCCCGGCAGCGGATCGCGCCTCCCGGTTGAACCGACCGCGCATCTCCTCTTCGATGAGAAGATCTTCGGACATCATCTTGATAGCCACGACGCGGTCGAGAACCGGGTCGCGCGCCTTGTAGACCGTGCCCATCGCACCACGGCCCAGCTCGCTAAGCACGACGTACTTATCGATTTTTTCGGGAATGGACGACATCGGCCTTGGAAACGAAAAAAATTTCTAATATGACGCGCGATAAAGCGGGTTCGAGCACTGGGACCCGCGCCGTCCATTGTATCATCTGTGTCATTGGCGCTCTTGGCGGCCTACAATGCCCCACCGCCCCGCCTTGGGTGAGCTCTTGGCTGAGCGACCGTCAGGCGCTTCTCAGGACTTCGCCGAGTCGGCGGCGCACGATGGGAACGTGCTCTGGATCAGCGGATCTTTCGCAAGCGGCTTTGATAGGCCTCGCTATCATAGACGTCGGGGTTCACACAGTTGGGTGCTTTTTCGAGCTTCGCATGCGCCACCGCGTTGTCGGCGCACATGGTCGCCATCTTGTTCCGCGTGTCGCGGCTCGCCGAGGCGATGTGCGGCAGGATGACGACATTGTCGAGCTCGGCGAGGCCAGGCGCCATGGTGGGCTCGTCCTCGAACACATCGAGCCCGGCGCCAGCAATGGCCTCGCTTCTCAGCGCGTCGACGAGAGCACGCTCGTCGACGATGGGGCCGCGCGCCGTGTTGATGAGATAGGCGGTCGATTTCATTTTCTCAAGAGCCGCCTCGTCGATGAGATGACGGGTGGCTTCGTTCAAATCCGCATGCAAAGTCACGAAGTCGCTCTGTTCGAGCAACCGATCCATTTCGGCATAGGCGACGCCCTCCATCCCGTCGATCAAATCGCGGATGGGCGGGTCATAGGCGAGCACCCGCATATCGAAGCCTCGAGCGCGCCGGTGCATGGCCTGGCCGATGCGCCCGAAGCCGATGATGCCGAGCACTTTGGGCGTGCCGTCGCCGCCCTTCGAGATATCGCCGCCCAGGAACAGGCTCGGCCCCCAGATCTTGTACTTCCCCGCCCGCATGTAGCGATCGGCGGGTACGACGTTTCGCGCGACGGACATGAGCAATGTCCAAGTGAGGTCGGCCGTCGTATCCGTGAGCACACCGGGCGTATTGGTGACGGGGAGGCCGAGCTCGGTCGCCGCCTCCACGTCGATATTGTTGTAGCCCACGGCGTAGTTGGCGACGCCGCGCAGCCTCTCACCGGCGGCGAGCACGCCCTGGTCCACGGACTCCGTCAAGAGCGAGACGAGCACGTCCGCCGAGCGCACACCGGCGAGAACGCTCTCCCGCGGCACGATCGCGTCTTCGATCTCCATTGCGATGGAGAGCTCACCGGCATCTTTCAAAATCTCGAGACCGGCTTCGGGAATTTTGCGCGTCGCGAAAATCTTCACGTCATACTCCGAGCGCGACGGCATCTTCTTTGAACTTCTCGAACCCGGCATCGTCGGAAGCCCCTTTGCGGATCCGTGCGACACCTTCCTTGATGGAGTTCATATCCGTCGCGTAGGAAAGGCGCAGGAAATGCTGGCCTTCGCTCTTCAAAACGCCGAAGCTTCGCCGATCGACGAGCGCGACGCCGTGGTAGTACAAGAGAAAACGCTGAAAGAGCGTCGCCGGGCTCGTCTTGCACCGCCTTTCCTCCGAGAGACCATCGTAGTAATGGTGGACACCGAGCTCGGCGCAAACGCCAGAAACATTAGGAAACACGTAGAACGCTCCAAGAGGTTTGTTACACGTGATGCCGGGGATGTCATTGAGCGCGGGCACGACGTAGTCTCTCCGCTTCTTGAACTCCGAGACCATGTGCGCAACCATCCCGACAGTCTTCGGGTTCTCGAAAGCCTCGCGCGCTGCCTCCTGCGCGAAGGGCGGCACGCAGCTGACGGTATTGATATTGAGCTGCTTCCACAAGGCCGCCTCCTCTTCGTTTGGCAGCACCGACCAGCCGATGCGCCAACCCGTCATGGCAAAGCCTTTCGAGTGGCCGCTCGCAATGATCGTGCGCTCCTTCATTCCCGGCGCCTGAGAAATCGAGAAATGCTCGAAGCCGTCAAACGTGATGTGCTCGTAGATCTCGTCGGAATAGACCCGCAAATCGGGGTGCGCCTTCGAGCGCACGACCTCGGCAACACCTTCGAGGATCTCTCGCGAGAGAACGCCGCCCGTCGGGTTCGACGGCGAGCACAACATGAGAAGCTTCGTCTTTGGAGTGATGAGTGCTTCGAGCTCTTCCGCCGTGAAGGCAAACCCGTTCTCTTCGCGGAGAACGAGCGGCACGGGTGTGCCGCCTATATACGTCACCCAAGATTCATAAATGGGAAAGCCTGGACTCGGATAGATGACCTCGTCGCCGGGATTGACGTAGCTCATCATCGCGTAGCCGATCGCCGGCTTGGCTCCGGGGAGGATGATCACTTGATCGGCGCTCACATCGAGACCGCGTGTTTTTTTGACATGCGCCGCCGTCGCTTCGCGAAGAGGCTTGATCCCGGCGGGGTCCGTATAGTGCGTGTTGCCAGCGAGAATGTTGTCGATGCCTACTTGGTTGATGTGGGCCGCGCTATCGAAGTCCGGCTCGCCGATGGTAAAGCGGATGACGTCGACACCGCGCGCTTGGGCTCGCGCCACGTCATCCCCAATCTTGAACGCATTCTCGGTACCCATGGCGGCGATTCTGTTCGCAATCACGCCCATTTCTGTCCGAGCTCCTTCTTGGTATAAGCAGTTGATTGTATGGCGCGGGGAGACCCCGTGCAAACTGGAAGAACGTCCGTAAGAACAAGAGAGTAGGGGAGTTCGAGGGAGACCGGCAACGCCTGGTCGGCCCGAGACGAAGCGTCTATAATAGAGATTGATTCCTGAACTATCTCGGAGGCCTTTATGAGATCGACACTTCTGGTGTTGTGCTTGCTCCTACCCACCATGGGCTTCGGGCAGTCTCTCGGGGAGCTCGCAAAAAAAGAAAAAGAGCGCCGGGAGAAGAACAAAGAAGAGGGCAAGGAAGTGCTCGTGATTTCCAGCGACGCACTTGCCCCAGAGAGCGAGCCCTCCTCGGAGACCGAGAGCACGCCCCAAACCGCGACGGCCCCGCGCTCGTCCGGGCGCACACTGACCCCCACCGGCCCGAGGCGCTCGGAAGAAGAAAATCGCCAAGCTTTCGAAGAGGATTCGGAAGAAGACGACATCATCGTGCCGACACAAATCTCCGTCGATGCCCCGCTCGAAGACCGGCTTCTAGCATGCTGGAGAAAGTTTGTCGGATGGTCGAGCGGCGCCGTTTGCAGGGCAAGGAGGACATCCGTGCTGCAGTGAAAAAGCTCCTCAACAAGTACAAGGTCGGCAGGTACTACAGGCTCGACATCCGTGACGACGGTTTCGACTTCGAGCTAGACGAGACAACGATGGATGCCGACGCCTCGCGCCTCGCCAACGGCAACTCTGAGCTCGCCAACAAACGGCTCCAGCGGTGGAAGCGGCACATGGGGACGATCGCTAAGCAGTTCGGAGGGATTCGCCAACGGATCGGGCGGGGTCAGCTGCATGGTAAAGATAAAATCGGTGTGCGGGTAGGCAGAGTTCTCAACAAGTACAAAGTCGGCAAGCACTTCAAGCTGGACATTCGCGACGACAGCTTTAGCTTCGAAATCGACGACACAAAGGTCACTGCGGAAGCTGCCCTTGACGGCATCTACGTGATCCGCACCAGTCTTGCTGAGCAGCGGATGAAAACCGACGACACAGTGCGCAGCTACAAGTTGCTGACCCAGGTCGAGAGGGCGTTTCGTTCCTTCAAGAGCATGGACCTAACCTGAAGTTCCTGGCTGAAAAAGCCAAGATCCGGTGTTGATCCAATGAGATAGTTGGAATCAATGGTGCTGGCTTCTGTCTACACGGTGATACCTTTGAGCAGGTCGTAGGCTCTCTGCTGTTTCGAGTCCGGAGTTGTCGTGACATCGAAGGTGGGCTCGTCGGGTCCGGCTTCCGGTCGCCGACATTTGTTTCGGACGATGTTGCTGAGAAGGCGCAGCAGCGTGCGGAAGCTGGAAGCTCGACTCCCATCGTCAAGCTTCTTGGTTTGTATCTTGCGCAGGGCTGCGTCGGAGCGCTTCGCCGGAGCAACCGGGTCACGCCTGGCCTTCGCCTGCTGGTCCTCGTCAGAGAATAGCAGCGGCCGCCAAGCCTCCATCATGTGCCACAGGACGTAGTAGGCCAGCATGCACAAGAAGACGTGCGCCCGGACTCGGTTTTCGCGCCGGTGACGAATCGGCCGCACCTTTAGGTCCATGCTCTTGAAGGAACGAAACGCCCTCTCGACCTGGGTCAGCAACTTGTAGCTGCGCACTGTGTCGTCGGTTTTCATCCGCTGCTCAGCAAGACTGGTGCGGATCACGTAGATGCCGTCAAGGGCAGCTTCCGCAGTGACCTTTGTGTCGTCGATTTCGAAGCTAAAGCTGTCGTCGCGAATGTCCAGCTTGAAGTGCTTGCCGACTTTGTACTTGTTGAGAACTCTGCCTACCCGCACACCGATTTTATCTTTACCATGCAGCTGACCCCGCCCGATCCGTTGGCGAATCCCTCCGAACTGCTTAGCGATCGTCCCCATGTGTCGCTTCCACCGCTGGAGCCGTTTGTTGGCGAACTCAGAGTTGCCGTTGGCGAGGCGCGAGGCGTCGGCATCCATCGTTGTCTCGTCTAGCTCGAAGTCGAAACCGTCGTCACGGATGTCGAGCCTGTAGTACCTGCCGACCTTGTACTTGTTGAGGAGCTTTTTCACTGCAGCACGGATGTCCTCCTTGCCCTGCAAACGGCGCCGCTCGACCATCCGACAAACTTTCTCCAGCTCCTTGCAGGTCGCTTCGAGCAGAGCACGGCGCTTGTGACGCCGCCTCTCGGCCAGCTCCGGATTGCGGCAAGCGACCAGCCTCTCGTTGGGGAAATCCGGGTGCGTCACCTCAAACAGATTCCGCTCGTCGAATAGCCCCATCTGGAGCACCCCATCGTTGATGAGCTTGCGAATCGGTTCGGGACGCAGAGCGGTAATCCAGTCGACACCGTCCATCTCCCGCAACTCGTCGATCTGGGTCTGGGTGATCATTCCGCGGTCGCCCACCATCACAAACTGCTCGATGCCGAAGCGCTCTTGCACCTTTTCTACCTGAGGCAACAGCGTTTTGGGATCGCCCGTGTTGCCCTCAAAGACCGATACCGACACGGGGATGCCGCGTTCGTTGGTCAGCAGACCGTAGTTGATCTGCAGCTTGCCTTTCTTGCCGTCACGGTCGTATCCGAGGCGGGCGATCGGACAACTCACACCCTCGAAGTAGCTTGAGGTTAGGTCATAGAGCGCCAGGCCGTCGTTTTGGAGATGGCGCGCCGCGAGTTTTTTTTCGATGACCTCCTGGCGTTTGAGAACCCAGTCCATGGCGGCATAGAGATCGTCTTCGCGGGCATCGCTCACCCCCAGGATTTCGGGCAGTGTGGTTGTGTGCCACCACTGGCTAGTCGCCAGCTTCGACTGCGGTTCGAGGATCCGGGCGACTACCATGGCCACGACCAAATCCCGCTCTGGTGAGTGTCGAGAACCAACGAGCTTTTCGAAACCGAGCTGTCTCATGGCGCTGAGCACCGCGTCGACGTGGCCATGGTGCCGGGAGCCGTTCTCGACGATTTTGAAGGCGACTTCAACCGAGACGAGCTTTTCCCCTTTGAGAATGCGTCGGATGGCGTCGACTGCGTCCATGGGCAATTTGGACAAGTTAGCGAGCGTGCGCTTGCGGACGTTTCCGCCCACCCGATACGACTCACGCAGCAGGACCGCGGGGGTAGAGTTGCGATTGGGGATGATGTGGGTATGCATGCCCACCATAATAGCCTATATATCAATGTGTATCAAACCATAAAAGGCTTTAGACATGCCTACATATTGCATCCCAAAATTAGCCTCTCGGCGTCCCTAAAGACGCGTAATCATTGGGGATTCACACTGTCAGTGGGTTCATTCGACCAAGGAACTTCAGCCTAAAGGTGCGGCCGATTCGTCACCGGCGCGAAAACCGAGTCCGGGCGCACGTCTTCTTGTGCATGCTGGCCTACTACGTCCTGTGGCACATGATGGAGGCTTGGCGGCCGCTGCTATTCTCTGACGAGGACCAGCAGGCGAAGGCCAGGCGTGACCCGGTTGCTCCGGCGAAGCGCTCCGAGGCCGCCCTGCGCAAGATACAAACCAAGAAGCTTGACGATGGGAGTCGAGCTTCCAGCTTCCGCACGCTGCTGCGCCTTCTCAGCAACATCGTCCGAAACAAATGTCGGCAACCGGAAGCCGGACCCGACGAGCCCACCTTCGATGTCACGACAACTCCGGACTCAAAACAGCAGAGAGCCTACGACCTGCTCAAAGGTATCACCGTGTAGACAGAAGCCAGCACCATTGATTCCAACTATCT
Organism: Candidatus Marinacidobacterales bacterium; assembly: GCA_965197495.1. GTDB lineage: Bacteria > Acidobacteriota > Vicinamibacteria > Marinacidobacterales > SMYC01 > SMYC01. Next base: position 3,656,024 of record OZ240210.1, on the reverse strand, counting down.
CATTGGATCAACACCGGATCTTGGCTTTTTCAGCCAGGAACTTCAGACTAGCACAAGCTATTCGAGGCGGAGCAAGAGTCTCTCACCCGTTCCCGCATCGGCAAGCGTCACGCTCTCGCGCGCGTCGATGCGCTCCACGACGTAGCCACCGATATGGTCACCCACTTGGACGAGGCGCACAGTGCCCTCATAGCGCATCGCCGCCAGTACCCGCCGCCGCACATCGGACTCGAGCTCGGGCCGCACGAGCACGAATCCCGTGAGCTCGGGGCTCGGTGGCGCCTCCTCAACGAGGTCCTCCGTTTCGGGTAGCTCGGGCGACGCGGCTTCTATCTCGGGCGCAGTCTCGAGAGGCCGGGCTTCTCGCTCGGGCGCGATGTTTCCGAACGCGAAGAGATCGCGGCCGAGATCAAGAGGGCGCGGACGCTCGATCCATGCGGTCAGGCTTTCGACCTCGGCGGGCACGAGAGCTATAGGAGCCGACTCCACGTCGAGCGGCCACAACGCTAACCAACGGATCGCGATCGTGTTCCTGGAGCCCGGGCTTCTGCCGGGGCCGTCGCTTCGAAGTGAGAACGTTTCCGTCAATAGCGGCAAGTGCATCGCTTCGACGCGAACGAGATAGCCGAAGAGCCCGTCGAGCGAGCCCTGAAAGCTCGCATTGATGCGGTTGCCGTCGAGACCGGCGGGAAGCCGGGCGGCGGAGCGAAAGTCGAGTGCGAGCCGCTCGACAGCTAGACCGCGCTCGGCCTCGATCAGAAGATCGCGAAGAGTCGCGATGCCGAGAGGCTCGACTGGGGTCTTGTCGTGCGCAAGTGCTTTGAGCTTCTCGAAGCGTTGCCGCTCGCTCGACGAGGCGCGCTGTCTCTCCATCTGCTCCGAGCTCTCGGCGAACTGCTTGGAGAGCTCGGCCTGCTCCCGGGAGACGGAACGGCTTTCGACCCAAAGCGCGCCGTTGACGGCGACGAGGGCGAGCCAGGCAACCACCGTGGCCCTCATGGCCGCCCTCCGATCAAGTCCACCTCCAGGCGGATCGTCAGCAAGCCGTCCGGCGCTCGCCGCTCTTCGAGAAGTTGGGTCGCAGCCACCCGTGGCGAGCTCGCGACGTTTTTTTGAAGCTCCGTCACGTCCGCGGCGCGCTCGGCCCGAGCTTCGATCGTCAAGCTTGCGCGGGGCGGGATAGGATCGATGCTAACGCCCACGAGAGCCACACGGCCTGGTAATGTTCGTTCGAGGAGCTTCAAGAGCTCCGTCGCCGGGATCGCTTCCGCCACGCCGGATTCAGAGACGGCGCGAAGCCGCCACATGACGGCGCGGCTTTCATGAAGTGAATCTGAAGACAGCGTCGCGGAAAGCTCTCTCTCTATTGCGGCAAGCTCGCCGCGTAGCGTCGCGACCTCTTGGCGCCCACGATAGCGCTCGATGCCGTGGAAGAGCGTGAGTACGGCGGCGAAGGCCAGGAGCAGGGCTCGCGCGCGGTGCCAAGCGCTTTTTCGCGGCCCGAGATAGATTCCAGCGTTCATGGCCGCGGACGCTCGAGCAAAGCCCTCAGGGCCGAGGCCAGCAAACGATCCTCACCATCGTCTTCGACATGAACGCGTCCGAGGTCTGGGAACTCTTCGAGGACGGCCGCGAGCGCGGCCGCACCTTCCCCGAGCACGGTGATGGAGCGAGAGGGAACGCCGTGCAGGACCGGCAAGCGCGTCACTTCTCGCTGCACGCCGTCCAATATGCCCGCTGGCCGGAGCTTGACGCGTAAATCGACGAGCGCCCCCTCGACGAAGACCGACAGACAGTAGTGGTTCTCGTGGAGTTGGAGCTGAACGTCGAGCCCGCTCCCGCCGGACGATCGCGCCCAGACGGGGATTCTCGCCAGGCTCGCGCTATCGACCCATCCGAGGCGGCTATCCGTGGCCTCGACGACCTGCTCGTATTTCTCGGCCACCGCCTCGCGGACCGCAACGCCGAGCACCTCGCCACCGCGCCCTCGCCAGAAATCGAAGCGGGCCTCCCTACTCGGAAAGGCCAGTTTCGCACCCATCTCGACCTTGAGCTCTTTCTCCGACGCCCCCCGACGAGAGGTGTAGAGCGCCGTTACGATCGAACGATCGGGCAACAGAACCACGACGCCTTCCCGGCGCGCTTCGAGCTCTCCTAGAGCGTCTTCGGCGAGCTGGGCGAGCTCCGAGACGGAGCGGATGTTGGGGGAGACCGAGGAGGGCGCTACGAGCCCTACGGGAAGCTCCCGCATCGCAATCCGCAGGGGCCCTCCGTTGCGAACGGCGAGGACGAAACGATCCGAAAAGGCGAGGCCAATGCGTGCCCGTCGGAAAGGCCTGAAAAAGCTCGACATAACTGCTCGCGCCGGATCCGAGCCACCAGCCCGTCCGCGCAGACCCCAATTATAGTTTGATATGGCTTGGCCCGAGGGGCCGATGGTATAATCCGCGGCTCAGGAATCCGAGGGGGAATCCGGAATCCGATCAGCGTTTCAACCAAGACCCGCCCGAGGGAGGGAGGGAAGGGCGTCTGGTGGGGCCGATCCTACCTCTTACATCCGACGGAGGCCCGATGAAGATCTATGATACTGCCGGTATCCGCAACGTTGCCATCGTGGGGCACGGTGGCTCTGGAAAGACTTCGCTGACATCGGCGATGCTGTTCGATGCTGGCGCCGTCAACCGCCTTGGCAAGGTCGAAGACGGTAATACCGTGACCGATTTCGACGCGGATGAGATTACCCGCCAAATCAGCCTGTCCACGTCGCTCGCCCATTGCGAGTGGAACAAAACGAAACTCAACATTCTCGATACGCCTGGATATGGCAACTTCATCCAGGAGGCGCGCTTGGCCCTCCGAGTGGCGGACACGATGCTCACCAACATCTGCGGCGTCGCCGGGGTCGAAGTGCAGGCTGAAAAGGTCTGGCAGTTCGCGGACGAGTTCGGACCCGCGCGTATGATCGTCATCAACCGCCTCGACCGTGATCGTTCCAGTTTTTCTCGGTCGCTCGAATCGGTCAAAGAAGCGTTTGGCCGTGAGGCCGTTCCCGTCCAGCTCCCCGTGGGGGAGGAAAGTGGCTTCAAAGGCGTCGTCGATCTCGTGGGGATGCGCGCCTATATCTACGAAGACGACGAAAAAGGCTCGTTCGAAGAACAGGACGTCCCCACGGAGATGAAAGACGAAGTCGAGGCCGCGCATGGCGCGCTCGTGGAGATGGTCGCCGAGGGCGACGATGCCTTGATGGAAAAATATTTCGACCAGGGCGAGTTGAGCGCGGAAGAGCTCCTTTCGGGTTTGAAACAAGCGATTCTCGCGGGCAATGTATACCCGGTCTTCGCCTGTGCCGGCGCCAAGAACATTGCGGTGCAACCGCTCATGAAAGCTCTCGTCGCGCTCGGCCCGGCGCCGGACGCGCGCGGCGAGACCACCGCGCTCGACGCCGACGGCAACGAGATCACGCGCAAAATCTCGAGCGAAGAGCCGGCAAGCGCCCTTATTTTCAAGACCATTGCCGACCCGTTCGCGGGGCGCATCAGTTTGTTCAGGGTCATGAGCGGTGTTCTCAAGCCGGACTCCTCGTATCAGAACACGGCGTCCGACTCGGCCGAGCGCGTCGGAAGCTTGGCGCTCTTACAAGGGAAGGACTCCGTTGCTGTCAATGAGATTCGAGCCGGGGACCTCGGCTCGGTCGCCAAGCTCAAGGACAGCCATACCGGGGACACTCTCGCCGACAAGTCCGCTCCCATCACCTTTAAGAAGGTCGTGTTTCCTGAGCCCGTCATCAGCTTCGCCATCGAGCCGAAGTCTCGGGGGGATGAAGAAAAGATCAACCAGGCCCTCCAGCGCATGGGCGAAGAAGACAACATGCTGCGTTTCCGCCGGGAGGGTGAGCTCATTCTCTCCGGCACCGGCCAGCTCCATATCGAAGTCGTCGTCTCGCGCCTCAAAAAGAAATTCGGCGTCGAAGTCGAGCTTCATCCGCCGAAAGTCCCGTATCGTGAGACCATCAAAGGAACGGCCGAGGCGCATGCGCGGCACAAGAAACAAACGGGCGGCCACGGCCAGTTCGCCGATTGCCACGTGCGCTTCGAGCCCCTCGAATCCGGCGCCGATTTCCAGTTCGGCAACGAAGTCTTTGGTGGCTCCATCCCCAGGCAGTTCATCCCCGCAGTAGAGAAAGGCATTCAGCAAGCGCGGCTCAAAGGTTTTCTCGCCGGCTATCCGATGGTCGACTTCAAGGCCACGGTTTTCGATGGAAAACACCACGCGGTGGATTCGTCCGAAATGGCCTTCAAGATCGCGGGCTCGATGGCGTTCAAAGAAGCGATGCAGAAATGCAAGCCCACGCTTCTCGAGCCCATCATGGATGTGGAAATCACCGTCCCGGAGGAGAATACCGGAGATGTGATGGGCGACCTCAACTCACGCCGCGGGCGCACACAGGGGATGGACACGAAAGGCAACGCCACCTCCATCAAAGCGCAGGTGCCCATGGCGGAGATGTTGAGCTACGAGCCCGCTTTGACGTCGATGACGGGCGGGCGCGGCGCCTTCCACATGGAGTTCTCCCACTACGAGGAAGTGCCCGCACACCAGATTCAGAAGATCGTCGCGGAACGCAAGGCGGAGCAAGAAGCCAAAGCGTAGTGCCGGACCGATAGACGGTAACGGGTGATTTGGCACCAGCGCTTAGTTGCGGTGACCGACGTAGAAAAGGGGGTCCCCTCCAAGAAAAGGTACCTGTCCCCTCCGGGCCGTTTTTTTTTGTTATCGAAGCGAATCTACTTGGAATCCTTCTCGTCGTCGTCGCCGTCATCCTCAGTGTCCTCTTTGGCTTCGGGCCGACGCATCGACTTCCTCAGGCTCGTCCTTGGGCTTCGACTTTTTCTTCTTCGCTTCGCGTGCTCCATCCGCGCCTTTGAAGACGAAGTCCACGAACTCGATGAACGCCATCGGCGCACCGTCACCGCTGCGCGGACCGAGTTTCAAGATGCGGGTATAGCCGCCCGGGCGCTCGGAAAAGCGCGGCGAGATCTCACCGAAGAGCCGACGCACTACGTCCTTCTGAGGAAGGATGGATAGCGCCTGGCGGCGGGCATGGAGCGAATCCCTTTTTCCAAGCGTCACGAGCTTTTCCACGAAAGGCCGTAGCTCCTTCGCTTTGGCTACCGTCGTGCGAACGCGCTCGTGTTTGATCAGGGATGCCGCCAGGTTGCGTAGCAAGCTCAGCCGATGCTCGGAAGTGCGGCTGAGCTTGCGATGAGCGACGCGATGTCTCATGTCTCGATTCTCATCCCCAGCGAAAGCCCCATCGTTCCCAGAATCTCTTTGATCTCATTGAGGGACTTGCGCCCGAAATTCTTCGTCTTCAGCATTTCCGCTTCCGACTTGGTCACGAGCTCACCGATCGTCTTGATATCCGCGTTCTTCAAGCAGTTATACGAGCGGACGGAGAGCTCGAGCTCATCGACGCTGCGGTTCAGATGTTCCACAATCGCGTCACGCTCGGTCTCGGTCACGGTCTCGTCCACCGCAATCTCTTCCTCGAAGTTGACGAAGATGGTCAGGTGATCCTTGATAAGCTTCGACGCGAGGCCGACCGCGTCCTGTGGCGTCACACAGCCACTCGTCCAAACATCTATAGTCAACTTGTCGTAATCGGTGGCTTGCCCCACGCGAGCAGCCTCGACGACATAGTTCACCTTCTTGATGGGCGAATGGACGGAGTCGAGCGGGATATAGCCGATCGAAAGGTCCTCTTCGAAGTTCTTGTCGGCCGAAACATAGCCCATGCCGTCATTGAGGCGTATCTCGATGCCGAGCTTTCCCGACGCGGACAAGTTGGCAATCGGGATTTCGGGATCGAGAACTTCGACATCCGACGGAAGATCGATATCGCCCGACTTCACGACGCCTTCGCCCTGGGCATGAAGCGTGACCGTCTTCGGCCCAGGCGTGCGCAGCTTGAAAGGGATGCGTTTCAAGTTCAAGATAATCTCGGTTGAGTCCTCGAGCGCTCCCGGAATTGGGGAGAACTCGTGGAGCACGCCATCGATCTTCACGGCCGTGATGGCCGCACCTTCGATGGACGACAGGAGCACGCGCCTGAGTGCGTTTCCGATCGTGGTTCCGAAACCACGTTCGAATGGCTGCGCGTAGAACCGGCCGAATGTTCGGGTCAGGGTAGAATGGTCGACCTCGAGCCGCTTGGGCTTTTGAAATCCTGTCCAGAGCATATGTTCGAAAGACCTCCTCTGGTCGTCCCGCGGCAAGCGCGGGACCCTGCTGTAAAACGACTTACTTCGAATAGAGCTCGACGATGAGCTGTTCTTGAAATGAAAGCTCCAGGTCGTCACGAGCGGGAAGCGCCGCGACCCTGCCTGTTGTACCCTCTTCGTTGAGCTCCAACCACTTGGGCACGCCGCGGCTCTTGACCACTTCGGCGGCGTGCTGAAACTGAGAGTGTTGTGCATATTTCGGACTGATGGAAACGAGGTCGCCTTCGCGCACGGCATAAGACGGGATGTTGAGCCGTCGGTCACCGACACGTACGTGACCGTGGCGGACGAGCAGACGCGCTTGAGGCCGCGACGTGGCGAAGCCGAGCCGATAGACCGTGTTGTCGAGTCGCCGCTCGAGCGACTGCAACAAGATCTCTCCCGTGATGCCACGCGTGCGCTCGGCGCGCTCGAAATAGAGCCGGAATTGCTTCTCGAGAAGCCCATAGGCTCTTTTGACCTTCTGCTTTTCTCGCAGTTGGAGCCCATAGCCCTGGATGCGCGCTCGACGAGACTTGCCGTGAGCGCCCGGAGCGAAGTTCCGCTTCTCGATGGCGCATTTCGGGCCGAAGCAACGCTCCCCTTTCAGGAAGAGCTTCATCCCTTCGCGCCGGCAAAGCCGGCAAACTGGACCGCGATACCTAGCCAATAGTGTCCTCCCGGCCGGAAGCGCTCGGCTCTCGGCATTCAGCGTTCATGTCATTCATGTCATTAATAACGGCTACACCCGGCATAACGGTTACACCCGGCGCCGCTTGGGAGGGCGGCAGCCATTATGCGGGATCGGGGTCACGTCGCGGATGGACTTGACAATGATCCCCGCCGCTTGAAGCGCGCGGATGGCGGATTCGCGGCCGGAGCCAGGCCCTTTCACCCTAACCTCCAAGCTCTTGCATCCCATGGACCTCACCGCTTGAGCCACCTGGCTCGCGGCCTGCTGCGCCGCGAAAGGCGTTCCTTTGCGCGAGCCTTTGAAACCAAGGCCGCCCGCGCTCGCCCAAGCCACGACATTGCCTTCCATGTCGGAGACGGTCACGTGCGTGTTGTTGAAGGTCGCTTGAATATGGGCGATCCCACTCAAGAGCGTGCGTTTTTCCTTCTTCTTGAAGGTCTTGCGCTTGCCCTTCTTCTCGTCTTTTTTCTTCTTCTTCTTGGCCATGACGTGACTACCTCTTCCTCATCTGGCCACGCTTCGGCCCTTTGCGCGTCCTGGCATTGGTGCTCGTGCGCTGCCCCCGCGCCGGGAGACCGCGGCGATGACGAAGACCGCGATAGGCCCCGATATCCATCAATCGCTTGATGTTCATCGAGACTTCCTTGCGCAGATCACCCTCGACACCTCCTTCGTCGTCGATCGTCCTGCTGATCTGACTGACCTGCTGCTCGGTCAACTCCTTGACGCGAGTCGCGGGCTCGATCCCCGCCTTGGCGAGAATCTTCGCAGACCGGACGTGGCCGATACCATAAATATGGGTTAGGCCAATGCCGATCCGCTTTTCTCGCGGCAAATCCACTCCGGCAATACGTGCCACGCTAGCTTCTCCTTTAGTTCCCCTAGTTCCTTATCCGTAAGCTCAACCCTGTCGTTGTTTGTGCTTGGGGTTGACACAAATCACCCGCACAACACGGTTACGACGAACAATTTTGCATTTCGTGCAAAAGCGCCGAACGGAGGCTCTGACTTTCATGATGGCTTCCTTTCAGACTCACTTGTATCGATAGACGATGCGACCTCGCGTCAGGTCGTAGGGCGAAAGCTCTACCAGGACCTTGTCGCCGGGAAGGATGCGGATGAAATGCTTGCGCATCTTCCCCGAGACATGCGCGAGAACTTTATGTTTATTGTCCAGCTCGACTTTGAACATCGCGTTCGGAAGCGGCTCGAGCACTGTTGCCGAGACTTCGATGGCATCTTCTTTAGACAACGCTAGCCTCCTTAGAACAATTAGACAACGCTAGCTCCCTCGGAATAAACCCGCCTGGGCTCCGCGAGAATCCACGGGCCCGAATCGGTGATGGCCACCGAGCGCTCGAAGTGAGCGGAAAAGCCGCCATCGGCGGTCACGACCGTCCACTTATCTGCCAAAGTCTTCACATGACTCTCGCCGGTATTGACCATCGGCTCGATCGCGAGGCACATACCCTTTTTCAAACGCGGGTCGCGGCCCGCTTGTACGAAGTTCGGTACTGGTGGGTCCTCGTGAAGCGCCCGGCCGATGCCGTGGCCCACGAAATCGCGCACGACCGAATAGCCGTGGCGCTCCACACGGCTTTGCACCGCATAACCGATATCCGAAATATGGTTGCCGGCCTCCATGGCCTCGATTCCCTTGAACATCGCCTGCTCGGCTACGGTGAGAAGCCTCGCATGCCGCGCCTGAATAACTCCGACACCCACGGTCATGGCGTTGTCGCCATAATAGCCGTCCACGATTGAACCCAAGTCCAAGCTCACGATGTCACCCTCGGCGAGAACCTTCTTCTCCGACGGTATCCCGTGTACGACCTCATCGTTGACCGAAACGCAGAGCGACGCGGGAAAACCGCGATAGCCTTTGAACGCCGCTTTGGCGCCCTCGCGCATGAGCGAATCCGCCGCGATGCGGTCGAGCTCCGCCGTCGTGATGCCCGGCTCGAGCGCCGTCTTCAAGAGCTCGAGTGTGTGCACTACTACGGCGTTCGCCTGGTGCATCTTCTCGAACTCTTTGTCGGAGCGACGACGAATCATTCACGCTCCTTCGTCGAGGTAAGAAGGCTCGTGAGTCTCTCGAAAACCGCGTCGACCGTGCCCCGGCCGTCGATGGCCGAAACCCTATCCCTATAATAGTCCAAAAGGGGCGCCGTCTGCTTCTGATAGACGTGGAAGCGGTTCAGCATGGTCTCTTCGCTGTCATCCGAGCGTTGATCTTCGCCGCGCCGGCCCGCAATCCGCCGCCGGAGCTCGTCTTCATCGAGCTCGAGATTGGCGACGGCCAAAGGCGGCGTCTCCGCTTCGCCTAGGAGCGCGTCGAGCGCCTCCGCTTGCGGGATGGTCCGGGGAAAGCCGTCAAGGATAAAGCCGCCACCGCAATCGTCCTCCGCGAGTCGCTCCCGGATAATCCCGAGCATCACGTCGTCACCCACGAGCTGGCCGCGATCCATGATCTCTTTGGCCTTCCGCCCGAGCTCCGTCTCCGCCCGAGCCGCCTCGCGCAAGATGACGCCCGTGGAGATATGCGGAATCCCGAGCTCCGTGGCCAGGCGCGCCGCCTGCGTGCCTTTGCCCGCTCCCGGTGGCCCCAAAAGTATCAGCCGTATCATGGCTATCGCCTAACCTCGGCGTCCCCGGACCCGACCGCGTTTCATGAAGCCGTCATAGTGCCGCATGATGAGCTGGCTTTCGACCTGCTGCACCGTATCCATGGACACACCGACGATGATGAGAAGCGACGTGCCGCCGAAATAGAAATCCACGCCGAGCCCTTCCGTGATCCAGGTCGGCAAAAAGCTGTCGAGCCAAGTTCCGATGAGAGGAAACTCACCGACGCGGAAACCGGCGATCATCCACTCGGGGAGCACCGAGACCGCCGCCAAATAGATGGCGCCGCCAAAGGTCAAACGCGTGAGAATGTTATCGATATATTCGGCGGTGCGCTTACCAGGTCGGATGCCGGGGACGTAGCCGCCAAATTTTCTCATGTTGTCGGCGACGTCATCGGGATTGAAGATGATGGCGGTGTAGAAGTAACAGAAGAACACGATCGCCGCGACGTAGAGGAGCGTATAGAGCGGCATGCCCCAGGCGAGCTGCAGAGCGATATTACTCATCCACTCGCTGTTCGGAAACATGGATGCGACGGTCTGAGGCAGCGCGATGATGGAGCTCGCGAAAATCACGGGGATGACGCCGCCCGTGTTCACTTTGAGCGGCAGATGGGTGGATTGCCCTTGATACATCTTCCGGCCGACGACGCGCTTCGCATATTGGACCGGGATGCGCCGCTGGGCACGCTCGACATGGACGATGAAGCTGACGACCACGACCATGAAGGCGGTGAGCAAGATGATCTGGAACGGGCCCTGCTCGCCCGTCGATAGGTTCCCAAGCGTCGAGATGATGCCCGGCGGGAAGCCGACCACGATACCGGCGAAGATCAGAAGCGACATGCCGTTACCGATGCCACGCTCCGTGATCTGCTCACCAAGCCACATGATGAAGACGGTGCCCGCGGTGAGCGTGAGCACCGTCATCAACGTGAAAGGGAGCCCGGGATTGGCGACGAGCGTGAGACCGCCCGTGAGCTCGGTGTTCTGCAGGAACGCCGCGATCCCGCCGGACTGAATGACGGCAAGGAGCACGGTGCCGTAGCGCGTATATTGCGTGATCTTCTTCCGTCCGAGCTCGCCTTCCTTCGACAGCTTTTCCAGATAAGGCCAAACGACGGTCAGAAGCTGGAGGATGATCGAAGCGCTGATATAAGGCATGATGCCGAGCGCGAAAACGGTCACCTTAGAGAGGTTCCCGCCGGAGAACATATCCACGAAACCGAACCACGTCCCTCGATTCGAATCGAAGAAATCCGTGAGCGCGCGCGCGTCGACACCGGGCGTGGGAACATGATTTCCCAGCCGATAAATGGCGAGCATTGCCAGAGTGAACAGAACACGGTTCCTCAGTTCCGGAATTTTGAATATGTTCTTGAGGCTCTTGATCACGCCTTGAGCTCCTCGACACGTCCCCCGGCGGCTTCGATTTTGGACTTGGCGGTCTCACTGAAGGCGTGGGCCTGGACGACGAGCTTCGTCTTGAGCTCACCGTTTCCGAGCACTTTCACGCCGTCGTAACGCTTGCGAATGAGCCGCTGCTGCACGAGAAGCTCCGGTGTCACCACCGAACCCTCGGGCAGGCGATCCAGATCGCATACGTTCACCGTCTCGATATGCTTCTTGAAGATGTTGGTGAACCCTCGCTTCGGCACTCGGCGGATAAGGGGCATCTGTCCGCCTTCGAAACCACGGCGCCGAGAGTAGCCGGAGCGCGACTTGGCGCCCTTATGACCGCGGCCTGCGGTCTTGCCCCGGCCTGATCCCGGACCTCGACCGATGCGCCGCTTCGATTTGAGCGCACCCGCTGCGGGCTTGAGTGATTCTAGGCTCATTTTCAGTTCCAGTTTTCCGTTGCCATTAATGCTTCTATGATTTTTCGACTTCGAGGAGATGGAGAACCTTGGTCACCATCCCGCGGATTTCCGGAGTGTCCTGCCGCTCGACGCTGTGTCGGATCTTCCGAAGTCCGAGACCTTTCACCGTCTCTCGTTGCCGCTTCGTTGAGCCGATCAAGCTCTTGACGAGCTTCAGCTTCAGGATGCCTTTTTTCGACGTCCTCTTTTTTGACTTCGACGTCTTTTTCTTCACCGTCTTTTTCTTCGCGGTCTTTTTTGTCGCGGTCTTTTTTTTAACTTCAGGCTTTTCGTCAGACATCGATTTAACCCATGATCTCGGCCACGTCCTTGCCACGCAGGCGCGCCACATCTTCGGCGCTCCGAAGCTCACTGAGCCCGGTCATGGTGGCCTTGACCACGTTGTGCGGATTGGCGGTACCGAGAGACTTCGTGAGAATGTCCCGGATGCCGGCCGCTTCCACGACCGCACGCACCGCGCCGCCCGCGATAACGCCCGTGCCCTCGGTGGCAGGCTTGAGCAAGACACGGCCCGCGCCGAAAACGCCCATCACCTGATGCGGAATGGTGCCGCCCGAAAGCGGCACGCGGACCAACGTCTTCTTGGCGATCTCGATCCCCTTACGAATGGCGGAGGGAACCTCTTTGGCTTTTCCGAGGCCAAAGCCCACATGGCCTTTACCGTCGCCCACGACGACGAGCGCGCTGAAAGAGAGGTTCTTTCCTCCCTTGACGACCTTCGTGACGCGGTTGATGCTGACGACCTGGTCTTTGAGGTCGAGTTGGCTGGCATCGACTTTTTTTCGTAACATGAACCTTCCTTATTTCCTCAGAACTTGAGCCCGGCTTTCCGGGCGGCGTCCGCGAGCGCTTTCACGCGTCCGTGATACTTGAAGCCACCTCGATCGAAGACGACACTCTCGATACCTTTCTCGCGAAGGCGCTCGGCGACCAGCTTGCCAATCGCCGCGGCACATTTGATGTTGCCGCCGCCTGAGACGTCCTTCTCCCGACTGCTCGCCGCGACCAGGGTTCGGCCATTTCCGTCGTCGATCGCCTGAGCGTAGATGTGTTTCGCGCTGCGAAAAACGGCGAGGCGAGGGCGCTTCCTTGTTCCGATGACCTTTTTCCGGACGCGAAGATGAACGCGCTTTCTTGCTTGCGATGTGTTTTGAACTCTCATGACGCTTTAAGTAGAAGTAACTCCGGTTTTTCCGGCTTTCTTCTTGAGGCGCTCGCCCGTGTAGCGGATACCCTTTTGCTTGTACGGGTCGGGCTTTCTGAAGCTGCGTATAGTGGCGGCCGTCTGCCCGACCAACTGCTTGTCCGCGCCGGAGACGACGATATGGGTATTCTTGTCGATCTTGATGTCGATCCCTTCGGGAATCGCAAACTCGATCGGATGCGAATAGCCGAGCGAAAAGTTGACCTTCCTACCTTCCACTTGAGCACGGTAGCCGATGCCCACGATGTCGAGCTCTTTGACGAACCCTACCGCAACACCGTTCACGGCGTTCGCGAGAAGGCTCCGAGCGAGCCCCCAAAGAGCCTTGAGCTCGTCGGTCTCGCTCTCGCGGACGGCTTTCAACGTGCCGTTCTCCTGCCGTGCCTGGATCCCGATCGGAAGCCTAGTGGTCAGCTTGCCTTTCGGACCCTCGACGCGAACCGTACGGTCGTCCACTTCAATCTTGACCCCACTCGGTATCGGGATGGGTTTAGCGCCTATTCGAGACATCCTTCAAATCCTCGTTCATCACCAAACGTTACAGAGAATCTCACCGCCCACGCCTTCGCGAACTGCCTGGCGGCCTGTCATGAGTCCTCTAGACGTCGATAAAATATTGATACCCAGTCCCCCTTGGACTTTGGGGATCTTGTCCTTGGGCACGTAGATGCGGCAGCCCGGCCGGGACACCCGCTTGAGGCCCTGAACCACCTCGGACCCGTCAGCAATTCGGCGGAGGAAGACGCGCAAGGTTCCGTGCTTGTCGTCCTCGATGTCCTTGTAATTCTGGATGTAGCCTTCTTCTTTGAGAATACGCGCGAGCTCGATCTTGAGCTTCGACGACGGGATATCCACTTTGGCGAGCCGTGCGGCGACGCCGTTTCTGATCCTTGTAAGCATGTCGGCGATCGGGTCGGTCATCATAATGCCTTGTTCCTCCTCACCAGCTCGACTTCACGAGACCGGGAATCTCTCCCGCCAGAGCGAGCTTGCGGAAGCACAGACGGCACAGACGAAACTTCCTCAGATAGCCTCGCGGCCGACCGCAACTATTGCATCGGTTGTGCTGCCGCACCTTGAACTTGGGCTTGCGCAGCGACTTCGCAATCGAAGATTGTTTAGCCAATATAAACTCTCCCTTGAACTAGGGCGACCTGAATGCTGAATGCTGAATCCCCATCGAAATACAGTCCTACTGTCCGGGGCGGCGGAACGGCATGCCCATGAGCTCGAGTAGCCGCTTGGCGCCCTCGTCATTACCCGAAGTCGTGACGAACGTGATGTTCATCCCACGGGTCTGATCGACCTTCGAGTAATCGATCTCCGGAAAGATGAGCTGGTCTTCCAATCCCATCGTGTAATTCCCGCGGCCGTCGAAGGATTTCGTCGGCACGCCCCGGAAATCCCGAACACGGGGAAGCGCGATGTTGACGAGCCGGTCGATGAACTCGTACATGCGCTTGCCGCGAAGTGTGACGCAAGCTCCAACAGGCTGGCCTTCTCGGATCTTGAAAGCCGCGATCGACTTCTTCGCGCGCCGCATGACCGGGCGCTGACCCGTCACCGCCCCCATCTCGTTCATCGCGGCGTCGAGAAGCTTGATGTTCGCCGAGGCCTCGCCAACACCCATGTTCACAACGACTTTGGTCATGCGCGGCACCGCCCAAATGTTGGTGATGGAGAGGTCTTTCATCAGCTGCGGACGAATGCTCTCGTGATAGGTCTTTTCGAGACGGCTCATTTGTCGATGACTCCCTCACAAGCGGCGCAGGTGCGCACTTTGCGGCCGTCGGCGAGCGTCTTCTTACGCGTTCGCGTCTTTTTGTCGCATTCCGGGCAGACAACCATGAGGTTGCTCATATCGATCGACGATTCGCGCTCGACGACGCCACCTTTGATGTTCTGCTGCGGATTGGGCCGCGTGTGCCGCTTGATCATGCTCACGCGCTCGACGATGGCACGGGCCCGAGCCGGGATGACGCGCAGAACTTTGCCCCGCTTGCCGCGATCCCGACCGGAGATGACTTCGACCTGATCGTTCTTGCGAATACTGAGTTTGTTGGCCACTTCAAAGGACCTCTGGCGCCAGGGACACGATCTTCATGAATTTCTTCTCACGAAGCTCCCGAGCCACCGGCCCGAACACGCGCGTTCCGAGCGGTTCGTTCTGGTCATTAATAATGACGGCCGCGTTGTTGTCGAAACGGATATAAGTGCCGTCCTTGCGGCGCTGCTCCTTGCGGGTCCGCACGATCACCGCTTTCACGACCGTCCCCTTCTTGATCGGGCTTTCCGGCGTCGCTTCCTTGACCGACGCCGTGATCACGTCGCCAAGATGAGCGATGCGCCCGACCCCGCCACCTCTCGGCTGGATGCAGAGGATTTTCTTGGCCCCCGAATTGTCGGTCACTTCGAGGACCGTTTGCATCTGAATCATCGTTCGTTCCCTATCGTCAACTACTTCGCATCGTCAACTACTTGGGCCTGAGTCTCACGCTCGGCCGGCGATACTAAAATCTCTACGAGCTTCCAGCGCTTGCGCTTGGAGATCGGGCGGCACTCGACGATCTTCACCCGGTCCCCGATCTGGCACTTGTTCGCTTCGTCATGTACAGTGAAATTGGACGTCTTCTTGAACGCGCGCGTATAGAGCGGATGGCGCACCAAACGCTCGACGCTCACCACCGCGGTCTTGTCCATCTTGTTGCTCTTGACCACGCCTACTTTGACTACCTTGGGCATCTCGTGTTCCTCGTTCTTAACTTGGCTTAACTCGGCTTAAATAGGCCTAACTACGGCTCGTCTCGATCTCCATTTGCCGCAGCACCGTTTTCACTCGGGCGAGATCTCGCCGCAAGTCACGGACTTTCCCCATTTGATCGAGCTGACCCGTCTCTTTCTGAAGCCTGGTGCGAAAGATCTCCTCAGCCAAATCGGAGACTTTATCTCTCAACTCATCCTCGCCGAACTCCCGAATCTTTTCGATCTTCACGGAATCAACCCTCCTCGAAACGGGTGACGAATTTGGTTTTGAGCGGAAGCTTGTGTCCCGCGAGCCGCATCGCTTCGCGCGCGGTCTCGGCGGAAACCCCTTCCATCTCGTAGAGAATCCGTCCCGGCTTCACCACGGCCACCCAGAGCTCCGGGCTACCTTTACCTTTACCCATGCGTGTTTCTTGCGGCTTCTTGGTGACGGGCTTGTCGGGAAAGATCCGAATCCAGATGCGGCCGGTCCTTTTGACGAAACGCGTTATCGCGACCCGAGCAGCCTCGATCTGGCGATCCGTGATCCATCCGGGCTCGAGCACCTTTAGACCGTAATCGCCGAAGGACACCGTGTGGCCTTTCCAAGCCTTGCCCTTCATTCGGCCCCTTTGGACCTTACGGTGTTTGACTTTCTTCGGCATCAACATAACGACTTACTCCGTTCTGCGTGGCCGCGAGCGATCACCCGACTCCTCGCGAAATGCAGGGCCCAGGGGAAGCGACTCGCCTTTGTAGATCCAGCACTTGATGCCGATCTGGCCATAAGTCGTGAAAGCTTCGGCGAATCCGTAATCGATATCCGCGCGGATCGTGTGCAGCGGGACTTGCCCGAGCAGGTACCACTCCGAGCGCGCGATCTCGGCGCCGTTCAGCCGGCCAGCGCAGCGCACGCGCACGCCCTTCGCGCCGAAGCGCATCGTGGCATCGATGGCCTTGCGCATCGCGCGGCGGAAGGCGATGCGCTTTTCGAGCTGCAGGGCGATGGACTCGGCGACGAGCTGCGCGTCGAGCTCGGGCCTAGCGACCTCGATGATATTGATATAGACCTCGCGCTGGGTCGTCGCCTGGATTTCCTGCTTGAGCTTGTCGACCTCGGTGCCTTTGCGTCCGATGATGATCCCGGGGCGCGAGGTGTGGATATTGATTTTGAGTTTGTTCGCGGCACGCTCGATCTCGACTCGAGACACACCCGCGTGCGAAAAGCGCTTCTTGAGCTGGCGTTTTAGCTTCAAGTCCTCATGGAGGAGCTTTCCGTAGTCACGCTCGGCATACCACCGCGAGCGCCACGTCTTGTTATAGCCGAGCCGAAACCCGTATGGATGGACTTTCTGTCCCATTGATCAGCTCTCTTCCTGTTCCGAAACTTCGATCGTCAAGTGCGACGTGCGATGCACGATTCTGAAAGCACGGCCCATCGGCGCCGGACGGACTCGCTTGAGCGTCGGCCCTGGGTCGGCATAAGCCTTGCTCACGACGAGATCGTCCTCGTCGATCCGCTTGGCCTCTTCGACGGCCTTCTGTTGCGCATTGGCTATCGCGGAGCGAAGGACCTTCTCGAGCGGCCGGGACACACGCTTGTTCGTGTTCCTCAAAATTGACAACGCCTCGGCAGCCTTTTTACCGCGGATGAGATCGATGACGAGGCGTGCTTTCGATGGCGAGCCTCGAACGTGTTTGGCAGTTGCCCTTGCTTCAACCATCTTTCAGTCTCCGGTCCTATTCCAAAGCTCTAGCGCATCTTCGAGGCTTTGTCCGTCTTCGTCGTGTGACCCCGGAAGGTGCGGGTTGGGGAAAACTCGCCGAGCTTGTGCCCGACCATGTTCTCCGTGATGTAGACGGGGATGAACTTCTTGCCATTGTGAACGGCGATGGTGTGTCCCACCATTTCGGGGATGATGGTCGACCTGCGCGACCAGGTCTTCAAGACCTTCTTCTCTCCCGCGTTGTTCATGATGTCGATCTTGTTTAGCAGGCTGTCGTCCAAGAAAGGCCCCTTTTTGAGTGATCTCGCCATAGCTCTCTAGCCTCTTTTCTTGCCGCGCCGGCGAACGATGAACTTGTCTGTGCGCTTGTTGTTCCGCGTCTTGTAACCCTTGGTCGGCACGCCCCAGGGCGTCACAGGGTGACGTCCTCCCGCGGTACTGCCCTCGCCGCCACCATGCGGATGGTCGACCGGGTTCATCGTCACACCTCGATTGTGAGGACGGCGACCCATCCAACGTTTCCGGCCCGCCTTGCCAATGGTGACCCGCTCGTGCTCGATATTGCCGACTTGGCCCACGGTGGCACGGCATTTCTTGTGCACGATCCGGACTTCACCCGACGGGAGCCGCAGCTGCGCATATTTGCCTTCTTTCGCCACCAGCTGCGCGCCCGCGCCGGCACTGCGAGCCATTTGGCCTCCTTTGCCGGGCTTGAGCTCGATGTTATGAACCAGCGTTCCGAGCGGCATGTTCTCGAGCGGCAAGCAGTTCCCGGGAAGGATATCAGCGCTGGTGCTGCTCACGACGGTGTCGCCAACCTTTAGTCCGACAGGATGGATGATGTAGGCCTTCTCGCCATCGACATAGTGGATCCGCGCGATGCGGGCCGAGCGGTTCGGGTCGTACTCGACCGAGGCGACCTTGCCGGGAACGTCGACCTTGTTCCGCTTGAAGTCAACGACTCGGTAGCGTCGTTTGTGACCGCCGCCACGAAAGCGCACGGTGATGCGGCCCTTGTTGTTTCGGCCACCCCATTGCTTCTTGGGCTCGGTGAGCGACTTGAGCGGTTTCGTCTCGGTAAGCTCGTCGAAGCTCTGGACCGTGTAGAAGCGTCGTCCGGGAGATGTGGGGCTGAACTTCTTGATTGCCATGTCCTATCAGACCCCCTCGAAGAACTCGATCATCTTTTCGCCCTCTCGCAACGTCACGAAAGCTTTCTTCCAATTGGAACGCTTTCCTTCGAAACGGCCATAGCGCTTCAGCTTCCCGCTCATCCGTACCGTGCGTACCGACTGCACCTTGACGCCAAAGAGCTTCTCGACGGCACCTCTGATCTCGGTCTTGTTCGCATCGACAGCGACGCGAAAGCAGAGTGTCCGGTAATCGTCCTTCAAAACAGTCGCTTTCTCGGTGATGAGCGGTCCGACGATGACATCGTGCATGTTCATCGCGACAACCTCTCTTCCAGACTCGCGGCGGCCTCTTCGGAGAGGACGACTGTGCGTGCCTCGAGCACGTCATAGGTGTGGAGTGCTTTGGTCGAGCGTACTTCGACGCCACGCATGTTGCGCGCCGACAGATAGAGAGCGTCGCTCGGATTCTGATCCACGATGAGCACTCGGCCCGGTAAAGCGCCGAGCTTCTCGAGCTTGCCCTTCAGCGTCTTCGTGCTCGGTTTTTCTAGCGCCAGCTCGTTCACGACCGTCAGGCCTTCCTCTTTGACCCGGAGCGAGAGCGCCGAGCGGAGCGCGCCGAGCTGGACTTTCGCATTGAGCTTGAAGCTGTGGTCGCGGGGATGGGGTCCAAAAGTCGTACCGCCTTTGCGCCAGAGCGGCGTGCGGGCCGAGCCGACACGGGCACGGCCGGTGCCTTTCTGACGCCAGGGTTTGGCGCCGCCACCGCGCACAGCGGCGCGATTCTTCGTGGCATGGGTACCGCGATGGCGCGCGGCGCGGTAGTGTTTGACCGCTTCGTACAGGAGGTGACGGTTGGGCTTGACGCCGAAGACCGCGTCACTCAGCGCTTTCTCGGTGCGAGAACCGGCAGCCACATCCACCATGGGAACGCTAGGCATCGTTTTGTCCCTTCGCCGATCGCGTTTTGATGATCTCCACATAGGTTCCGTTGGCGCCCGGTATCGCGCCCTTGACGAGCAGGAGATCTTCGTCTTCGATGACCTCGACGACTTCGAGGTTCTTGACCGTGACCCGGTCTTGGCCCATATGTCCCGGGCCGCGCATGCCGGGCATAACACGAGATGGATAAGCCGATTGGCCGATAGAGCCCGGAGCTCGATGATGCATAGAGCCGTGGGTCGCCTTGCCACCACCAAAACCGTGGCGTTTCATGACGCCGGCGAAGCCCTTGCCCTTGCTCACACCGCTCACCTGCACCTGGTCGGATACGGCAAAGACCGAGACTTTGATCGACGCGCCAACCTCGGGCGCATCCCCCTCAGAAAGCGCAAATTCACGAAGCACGCGGCACGGCGCCACGCCAGCATTCTTGAAGTGTTTCTCGGTCGGCTTGTTCGCTTTGTATTTCCGCCCCGCTTCGACGAAACCGAGCTGCACGGCATCGTAACCATCCCGCTCTTCCGTCTTCCGCTGCACGACAACACAAGGCCCCGCCTTGATAACAGTGAGCGGGATGACCTTACCGTCCTCAGCGAAACGCTGCGTCATCCCAAGCTTTCTTCCAATTAGTGAGTTCATTTTCAGCTACCGGCTACCGGCTACCGGCTACCCGCGCTAGCGGTGAGATCACCGGGTAGCGGGAAGCTGGTAGCAGGTTGCAACATCGAAATACGGTCATGTGTCAGCTACCTGCTGCCGGCTACCGGCGCTAGCGGTGAGGTCACCGGGTAGCGGGAAGCTGGTAGCAGGTTGCGACATCGAAATACGTCCTATTTACTATGCTCCTTGCCGAACGCCTTGATTTCTACGTCGACGCCTGCGGGGAGATCCAGTCGCATGAGGGCGTCCACGGTTTGAGGCGTTGGCTCGAAGATGTCCAAAAGTCTCTTATGGGTACGGATCTCGAACTGCTCGCGTGACTTCTTGTCCACGTGAGGGGATCGCAACACCGTCCATTTGTTCTTGAGCGTCGGCAGCGGGATGGGTCCGGCGATACGCGCTCCCGTCCGCTTCGCGGTCTCGACGATTTCGTGGGTGGACTGGTCCAGAATCCGGTAGTCATAGGCCTTCAACCGGATTCGGATCTTTTCGCTAATCACAGCCATATCTCTACTCTTTTCTCACTCGGTCTTACTCAGCCTTACTCGGTCTCACTCGATGATCGTCGGCTACTCGACGACGTCGGTTACGGTTCCGGCGCCGACGGTGCGGCCGCCTTCACGGATGGCGAAGCGCAGGGCCTTCTCGATGGCGATCGGCGTGCCGAGCTCGATCGTGAGCGAGGTGTTGTCCCCAGGCATCACCATCTCGACGCCTTCGTTCAGCGTCGCCGAGCCCGTTACATCCGTCGTCCGGAAGTAGAACTGCGGACGGTAGCCGTTGAAAAACGGCGTGTGGCGACCGCCCTCTTCCTTCGACAACACATAAACCTCAGCCTTGAACTTCGTGTGCGGCGTGATCGAGCCCGGCTTCGCCAATACCATCCCACGCGCGACGTCGCTACGCTCCGTGCCCCGAAGAAGGACTCCCACATTGTCGCCCGCCTGGCCTTCGTCCAGGAGCTTCTTGAACATCTCGACGCCCGTCACCACTTTCTTGCGCGTCTCGCTGATCCCCACGATCTCGACTTCTTCGCTGACTTTCACTATCCCGCGCTCGATCCGGCCCGTCACCACCGTGCCCCGGCCTGAAATCGAGAACACATCCTCGATCGGCATCAGGAAATCCTTGTCCACGTCGCGCTCCGGAAGCGGGATGTACTCGTCGAGCGCCGCCATCAGCTCGTGGATCGGCTTCACGTCCTCTTCCGCATCGCTCTCGAGCGCTTTCAACGCGCTGCCGCGAATGAACGGGATGTCGTCGCCAGGGAACTCGTATTGCGACAAGAGCTCTTGCACTTCCAGCTCCACCAAATCCAGTAGCTCCGGGTCGTCCACCATGTCCACCTTGTTCAGGAAAACCACGATGTACGGTACCCCCACCTGCCGCGCCAACAAAATGTGCTCTCGCGTCTGCGGCATCGGTCCATCCGCCGCAGATACCACCACTATCGCACCATCCATCTGCGCTGCTCCCGTGATCATGTTCTTCACGTAATCCGCGTGACCAGGGCAGTCCACGTGCGCATAGTGACGGTTCGCGGTCGAGTACTCCACATGCGCCGTCGCGATCGTGATGCCGCGCTCTCTTTCTTCCGGTGCGTTGTCGATCGAATCGAAGCTCCGGAAATCCGTGTCCTTCGCTCCTTTTGCCAAAACCTTCGTGATGGCAGCCGTCAACGTCGTCTTTCCGTGGTCCACGTGACCAATCGTCCCAACGTTCAAATGCGGCTTACTTCGATCGAATTTTTCTTTCGACATGACGAATCAGAGCTCCTTCGTTCTTGACGTAGTCAACGTCCCGTAACTTTGGCGACGACTTCTTCGCCGACGCTCTTGGGTGCTTCTTCGTATTGATGAAAATGCATGGTAAAAGTTGCCCGTCCTTGAGTGGCCGAGCGAAGATCGGTGGCGTATCCGAACATCTCCCCGAGCGGCACGAGTGCGCCGATGACTTGTACATTTCCGCGCGGGTTCATTCCCTGGATGCGGCCGCGGCGCGAATTGAGGTCCGCGATGACCTCGCCCACGTAGTCTTCCGGCACAACCACTTCGACGGACATGGTGGGCTCCAAGAGCACCGGGTCCGCGTTCTTGACGGCGGTCTTGAAGGCCATTGAGCCGGCAATCTTGAACGCCATTTCCGAGCTGTCGACGCTGTGGAACGAGCCGTCATAAAGTGAAACCTTGACATCCACCATGGGATAGCCGGCGAGAACCCCTTGCTCGGTCGCCTCCTTGATTCCGGCTTCAGTCGGCTTGATGAACTCTTTGGGAACCGCACCACGGATGACCTTGTTGACGAAGTCGAACCCACCGCCAGGGTTGGGCTCGATCTCGATCTGAACATGACCGTACTGACCGCGGCCACCCGTTTGGCGAACGTAGCGGCCTTCGGCTTTCGAAGCCCGCCGGATAGTCTCTTTGTAAGCGACTTGAGGTTTTCCGACGCTCGCGGCCACACTGAACTCGCGCAGCAGACGGTCGACGATGATCTCGAGGTGAAGCTCGCCCATGCCGCTGATGATCGTTTGTCCCGTATCGGGGTCCGTCGTGACTTTGAATGTCGGGTCTTCTTGGGTGAGCTTCGCTAGCGCCACACCGAGTTTTTCCTGATCGGCCTTGGTCTTGGGCTCGATGACGACGGCGATGACCGGTTCGGGAAATTGCATCGACTCAAGGACTACCGGTGCATTCTTGTCCGCGATCGTGTCGCCCGTCTGAACGTTCCGGAGTCCGACGGCGGCGGCGATGTCGCCGGCATAGACTGCCTTGATGTCCTCCCGCTTGTTCGCGTGCATCTTGAGAAGCCGGCCGATGCGGTACGTTTTACCGCGCGCTGCGTTGACCACGTGCGAGCCCGATTCGAGAACGCCCGAATAGACGCGGAAGAAAGCGAGCTGACCGACATACGGGTCGGTCATGATCTTGAAAATCAAAGCAGAAAACGGCGCGTCGTCTGATGAAAGGCGCAAAACAGAAGAGCCGTCTTCCGGCGACCTTCCGACAATGGCGCGGACGTCGGTTGGCGCCGGGAGAAACGCGACGACTGCGTCGAGGAGAGGCTGAACTCCCTTGTTCTTGAAGGCAGCGCCGGCCAAGACCGGAACGAGCCGCAGCGCGATGGTCGCTTTGCGGATGGCCGCGACGAGCTCGTCCTCGGTGAGCGGTTCGCCGTCGAGATATTTCTCCATGAGGCGATCGTCGATTTCGGAGGCCGCCTCGATCAATTTTTCACGGGCGTTCTGCACGTCCGCGGCGAGCTCGGCCGGGATCTCCGCCTCTTCGAACTCGGCGCCAAGAGTTTCATCTTTGTACAAGAGCGCCTTTTGGCGAACGAGATCGATGACACCGAGAAAGTTCTCTTCCGAACCGATCGGAAGCTGAATCGGCACGGGATTGGCTCCGAGGCGCTCGCGAATCATGCCGACCGCATGGAGAAAATCCGCGCCCGAGCGATCCATCTTGTTCACGAAAGCGATACGAGGCACGCCGTACTTATCGGCTTGGTGCCAAACAGTCTCGGACTGGGGCTCCACGCCTCCCACGGCGCAGAACACGGCTACCGCACCGTCCAGGACGCGGAGCGACCGCTCGACCTCCGCGGTAAAATCCACGTGGCCGGGTGTATCAATAATATTGATGCGGTAGTCCTTCCAGAAGCAGGTCGTGGCGGCGGATGTGATAGTGATGCCCCGCTCCTGCTCCTGCTCCATCCAGTCCATGGTCGCAGTACCTTCGTGCACTTCACCCAGCTTGTAGGTGATGCCGGTGTAATAGAGAATGCGCTCGGTCGTCGTCGTCTTACCGGCATCGATATGCGCCATGATGCCGATATTGCGCGTTTTCTCTAGTGGTACTTGTCGAGCCATTGGTCTTTTCGCGAATCCGGACGCACCCGTAAAAAAGCGCTTTCGTCTTCTTCTTCTCGATCGTTTTCCGTCTCTCGCCGAGGGATAGCGCCCTCGATACAATAGCTATCCGCTCATGCCTACCAGGCTAACAAAGTGCGGATGCTTGGCTGGAAGCTTAGGAGGAACCGTTTTACCAGCGGTAATGCGCGAAAGCTTTGTTGGCCTCCGCCATACGGTGTGTATCCTCCCGCCTCTTGACCGCCCCACCTCGATTAGACGAGGCGTCGAGTAGCTCGCCAGCGAGCTTGTCGACCATCGTCTTCTCCGGACGGGAGCGGGCGAAGTTTATGAGCCAACGAAGCGAGAGAGACGTCCTTCGCTCCGGGCGCACTTCGATAGGTACTTGGTAGTTACTGCCTCCGACGCGGCGGCTCTTTACCTCGAGAGTAGGCTTGACGTTGTCTACGGCTTTCTTGAAGACCTTTAAAGGATCTTCAGAAGTGCGCTCTTCGATTTTCTTGAGAGCGCCATAGACGATCCTCTCGGCCGTGGACTTTTTGCCTTCTTTCATCACGACATTGATGAAGTTCGAGACCAGTCCGCTGTTGTAAATCGGGTCTGGCTGGGGGGTACGCTTCGGTACCTCGCGTCGTCTGGGCATCGGTTTTACGCTTTTGGCCTACGCCTTCGGCCGCTTGGTTCCGTACTTGGAACGGCCGTTCTTGCGTCCTTCGACGCCGACGGCATCGAGAGACCCACGCACCACGTGGTAACGTACACCCGGTAAATCTTTCACTCGGCCGCCCCGGACGAGGACGATCGAGTGCTCTTGAAGGTTGTGGCCGACGCCCGGGATATAGGTCGTCACCTCGATGCCGTTAGTGAGCCGGACGCGGGCGACCTTCCTGAGTGCAGAGTTTGGTTTCTTCGGAGTGGAGATGAATACCCGGATGCAAACACCGCGCTTCTGCGGGCACGCCGCCAGAGCAGGACTGTCCGTCTTGGAAACGGCTCGTTTCCGTCCCTTCCGAACCAGTTGACTAAAAGTCGGCAACGTCTTCGTCTTTCCTTTTAGTGGGCCTTCTAAGTTGTCATTCCTGAAAAAGAAATCCTGAACCCCAAGCCAGCCGGAGTTCAGGACAACCTGCCGAGTTTAGCAAAATGGGTGCCACCGGTCAAGCTTGTCAGCGCTGCTATCCGCTGTTTGCTGCCTGCATCCTACCCGGTGTTATTCGATCCTTTCACCGCCTTCGACGAGTCCATTAGAGGCCTTCTTGGGCTTCGCCTTCTTGTTGGCCTTCTACCAGATATTGGACTTCGCGGTCCAGCTCGTCGCCCGGGAGCTCGGGGTAGCGGTCCATGGGCTGGGCCTCGGGGATGACGACCTGCCGGTGGATCTCGAGCCCGGTGCCCGCCGGGATGAGCCGGCCCATGATCACGTTCTCTTTGAGGCCGCGGAGATAGTCCACACGGCCGCTGATGCTCGCCTCGGTCAGCACCCGCGTCGTCTCTTGGAACGAAGCCGCCGAGATGAAGCTGTCCGTCGAGAGCGAAGCCTTGGTGATTCCAAGGAGGAGCGGGCGTCCCGTGGCCGGCCGGCCGCCTGCCGCCTGGACCTTTTCATTGGCCTCGGCGAACTTGAAGCTGTCGATGGTCTCGTCGATGAGAAGCTCGGTGTCACCGACTTCTTCGACCTTCACCCAGCGCATCATCTGACGGGAGATGACCTCGATGTGCTTGTCGTTGATGAGCACGCCCTGCAGACGATAGACCTCCTGGATCTCGTTGACGAGATAATCCTGGAGCGCCCCTTCACCGAGAACGTTCAGGATATCGTGCGGGTTGATCGGCCCGTCCATCAGAGGCTCACCAGCGCGGACCCGCTCGCCTTCCTGCACGTTGATGTGGACGCCCCGAGGCACGGCATATTCACGCTCATCGCCCGTCTCGGAGACCACGGTGATTTTGCGCATGCCTTTGACGATGCCGCCATATTGGATGACGCCGTCGACCTCGGTGATGACCGCCGGGTCCTTGGGTTTTCTCGCCTCGAAGAGCTCGACGACACGAGGAAGACCACCCGTGATGTCCTTCGTCTTCGTGGTTTCACGCGGGATCTTGGCGAGAACGTCGCCGGGGCGAACGTCGTCGCCTTCGCCGACCATCAGATGCGCGCCGGACGGCAAGAGGTAGCTCTTGATCTCCTTCTTTTTCGCGTCCCTGATGACGATGGCGGGCTGACGTTTCTCGTCCGCGGATTCCACGATGACCGGCATCGAGAGGCCCGTGACCTCGTCCACTTCCTCATGGACGGTGACGCCTTGCACGACATCTTTGAAGTGCGCCGTGCCGCCCTCTTCCGTGAGGATCGAGAACGTGTAAGGATCCCATTCGACGAAGGTCACGTCCTCGCTGATGGACTGGCCGTCCTTCACTTTGAGCTTGGCGCCATAGACGACCGGGTACCGCTCGCGTTCACGCCCCTTGTCGTCGTGCAGGATGATCTGCCCGGCGCGGTTCATGACCACGAGGTCGCCGTCCTTGTTCTTCACCGTGGTCAGACGGTCGAACTTGACCGTGCCCTTGCTCTTGGACTCGAGCGTCGACTGCTCGGCAACACGGCTCGCCGTGCCGCCGATGTGGAAGGTGCGCATCGTGAGCTGCGTTCCGGGCTCACCAATCGACTGCGCCGCGATGACGCCGACGGCCTCGCCGAGCTCGACGAGACGGCCGCTCGCGAGATTGCGCCCGTAGCACTGCGCGCAGACACCGCGTCGCGACTCGCACGAGAGCACCGAGCGGATCTTGACACGCTCGACGCCGGTTTGCTGGATGTCGTTGGCGACGTTTTCCGAAATCTCCTGACCGGGCGTGACGATCGTTTCGCCGGTGAAGCTGTCTTTGATTTTCTCGAGGCTGACGCGGCCGACGATGCGGTCGCGGAGGGCCTCGATGACTTCCCCGGCTTCAACGATGGCGCTGACGAAAATCCCGCCGACAGTGCCGCAATCATGCTCGGAGATGATCACGTCCTGGGCAACGTCGACGAGCCGGCGCGTGAGGTAGCCCGAGTCCGCCGTCTTGAGAGCGGTATCGGCCAGCCCCTTGCGCGCGCCGTGGGTCGAGATGAAGTATTGCAGCACGGTGAGCCCTTCACGGAAGTTGCTCGTGATGGGCGTCTCGATGATCTCGCCGGAGGGCTTGGCCATGAGGCCGCGCATGCCGGCGAGTTGCCGGATCTGCTGCTTGGAGCCACGGGCGCCGGAATCCGCCATCATGTAAACGGGGTTGAACTCGCTCGCCTCACGCTCTTGCCGCTCCATCGCCTCGAACATCTCTTGCGCGACGCGGTCCGTCACATTCGACCAGATCGCGATGACCTTGTTGTAGCGCTCACCCTTCGTGATCGCGCCCTCACGATATTGGTCGTCGACCTCCTTGACGTCGGCGAGAGCCTGGTCCACGAGCTGGTTCTTTTCGCTCGGGATGACGAGGTCCTCGATCCCGATCGAGATACCGCTCTTCGTCGCGTAGAGGAAGCCGAGCTCCTTCAGCGAGTCGAGCATCTCCACCGTCTTCGGAACACCGAACCGGAGATAGCAATAGTTGACGAGGTTTCCGAGACCCTTTTTGCAGAACAGACCGTTGATGAACGGAATCTCGGGCGGAAGATGGTCGTTGAAGATGACGCGGCCAACGGTGGTCTCGATGATCTCGTTCTCGAGCTCGAGCACTTCAGCGTGCACGACGTCCTGGTCGTTGAACGACGTGGTCAGATCCATGAAAGGCCCCGAGAACAGGAGCCGGATCGGGCTGAGAGTCTCCACGTGACCGGTCTCTAGCGCGAGGAGCACGTCGTCGACCGACGCGAAGGCGCGGTTCTTGCCTATCGCGTCCCTTTTGTCCTTGGTCAAGTAGTAGCAGCCAAGCACCATATCCTGGGTCGGGGTGGCGACCGGCTGTCCGTTGGCCGGCGACAAGATGTTGCGCGACGACAGCATGAGGAGCGACGCTTCGATCTGCGATTCGGGCGAGAGCGGGATATGGACCGCCATCTGGTCCCCGTCGAAATCCGCGTTGAACGCGGTACAGACGAGCGGGTGGATCCGGATGGCCTTACCTTCGACGAGAACGGGCTCGAAAGCCTGAATCCCGAGGCGATGGAGCGTCGGCGCGCGGTTGAGCAGCACGGGATGCTCGCGAATGACTTCTTCGAGAAAGTCCCACACCTCGGGCCGCTGCGCTTCGACCATTTCCTTCGCGGCCTTGATCGTCGTGGCGAGACCGACCTGTTCGAGCTTGTTGTAGATGAACGGCTTGAAGAGCTCGAGCGCCATCTTCTTGGGAAGACCACACTGGTGGAGCTTGAGCTCGGGGCCGACCACGATGACCGAACGCCCGGAATAGTCCACGCGCTTTCCGAGCAAGTTCTGGCGGAAGCGGCCTTGTTTTCCCTTCAACGTGTCAGAGAGAGATTTCAGCGGGCGGTTATTGGCGCCCCGGAGCACACGACCACGGCGGCCGTTGTCGAACAGAGCGTCGACCGCTTCCTGAAGCATGCGTTTTTCGTTGCGCACGATCACGTCCGGAGCTTTGAGCTCCATCAGTTTCTTCAAGCGGTTGTTGCGGTTGATGACACGCCGGTAGAGGTCGTTGAGATCGCTCGTCGCGAAGCGGCCGCCGTCGAGGGGCACGAGAGGCCGAAGCTCGGGCGGGATGACCGGGATGACATCCAGGATCATCCACTCGGGCCGATTATTCGATTTACGGAAAGCTTCGACGACTTTCAAACGCTTGGCGAATTTGAGCTTCTTCTGAAGCGACGTTTCCGTCTTCATCGCCTCGCGAAGATCTTGCGAGAGCTCTTCGATCTCGATGCGCCGCAGAAGCTCTTTGATAGCCTCCGCGCCCATCTCGGCCTGGAACTTGCTCTTGTATTCCTTGCGCATCTCCCGGTAGCGCTCCTCGGACAGAAGCTCGTTCTCTTTGAGAGGCGTATCGCCGGGATCGACCACGACATAGGACTCGAAATAGAGAACCCGCTCGAGATCGCGGAGCGACATGTCGAGCAGATGACCGATGCGGCTCGGGAGGCCTTTGAAGAACCAGACATGCGACACGGGACAGGCGAGCTCGATATGAGCGAGCCGCTCGCGTCGCACTTTCGACTGAGTAACCTCCACACCGCATTTGTCACAAATGACGCCGCGGTGCTTCATGCGCTTGTACTTGCCGCAGAGGCACTCCCAGTCGGTTACGGGCCCGAAGATCTTGGCGCAGAAAAGACCATCCCGCTCCGGTTTGAAGGTGCGGTAGTTGATCGTCTCCGGCTTTGTCACCTCGCCATGAGACCAGGCGCGGATCTTCTCCGGCGATGCCAAACTGATCTTGATGGCGTCGAAATCCACCACCAAGTTACCTTTGTCGCGAAGAGTTGCGAACGCTTTCAAATTCTTCCTCCCAGTGTGTTAGGAGCAGAAAAAAACGCGGAAACAGAACAATCTCGATCAGTCTTTCGTCTTCAGTAGCTCGACGTCCAAGCACAAGCTCTGAAGCTCGCGGATGAGCACGTTGAACGATTCAGGAAGGCCTGGCGCGAAGGACGTGTCGCCCTTCACGATGGCTTCGTAGATTTTCGCACGGCCGTAGACGTCGTCCGACTTGGCGGTCAGAAGCTCCCGGAGCGTATGGGCTGCGCCATAGGCCTCAAGCGCCCAGACTTCCATCTCTCCGAACCGCTGACCACCGAACTGCGCTTTACCACCCAGAGGCTGCTGGGTAATCAAGCTGTAAGGCCCGATGCTGCGAGCATGCATCTTGTCGTCCACGAGATGCGAGAGCTTCAGCATATAGATGTAGCCCACGGTCACCGGCTGCTCGAAACTTTCCCCGGTCATGCCGTCATGGAGCCTTGTCTTGCCACCCTTCAGCACGTTGGCCTGGAGCGAGCCTTCGGTTTTCAGCTTATCGTTGGACTCCTCCAGAAGCTGTTGGATCTGCGGCTCCGAAGCGCCGTCGAAGACGGGCGTCGCGAAATGCAAGCCAAGCATCTTGCCGGCCCATCCGAGATGGGTCTCGAGAATCTGCCCGACGTTCATCCGCGACGGCACGCCGAGCGGATTGAGGATGATCTCGACCGGGCTTCCGTCGGGAAGATAAGGCATGTCCTCTTCGGGAACGATCTTGGCGATGACGCCCTTATTGCCGTGGCGGCCGGCCATCTTGTCCCCGACCGAGAGCTTGCGCTTCATCGCGACGTAGACCTTGACCATCTTGATCACGCCTGGAGGAAGCTCGTCACCTTTCTGGATACGGTTCATCCGCTCTTCGAAAAGAGCTTTCAAGACCTCGACCTGACGTTCGGTCTTGTCCTCGATCTCCTGGATTTCGTCGAGGACCTCGGGGCTCACGTCGGTCTCGAGAAGGCCGAGATAGGCGGCCCGGAGCTCGCGCAACATATCCTTGGTGAGCTTGGCCTTTTTGGTGAGGATCTTCTCACCGGTCCGCGGATTGACGAGGTCCTCCTCGAGCGTGCTTCCCGCGAGCCTGTCGATGACCCGCTTGTTGCGCTCTTCCTTCAAGATGCGGATCTCGTCGTTCAAGTTCTTCTCGAGCATGGCCAAATCTTCGTTCTCGATGGCCTTGGCGCGCTCGTCCTTCTCGACGCCCTTGCGGGAGAAGATCTTGACGTCCACGACGATGCCTTCGATACCGGGAGGGCATGTCAGCGAAGCGTCGCGCACATCACCGGCTTTCTCACCGAAGATGGCGCGCAGCAGTTTTTCCTCGGGTGTGAGCTGGGTCTCGCCTTTCGGTGTGACCTTGCCGACGAGGATATCGCCAGGCTTCACGTAAGCGCCGACGCGGATGATGCCTGACTCGTCGAGATTCGCGAGGAAGTTCTCAGAGACGTTCGGAATGTCCCTCGTGATCTCCTCGGGGCCGAGCTTCGTATCGCGCGACTCCGTGTCGAACTCCTCGATGTGGATCGACGTGTAGGCGTCTTCCTTGACGAGTTGCTCCGAGACGAGGATGGCGTCCTCGAAGTTGTAACCGCGCCATGGCATGAACGCTACCAGGACGTTTCTTCCTAGCGCGAGCTCGCCTTTGTGGGTGCACGGCCCGTCGCCGATGATCTGGCCTTTCTCGACACGGTCGCCGACCCTCACGATGGGACGCTGATTCATGCAGGTGTTCTGGTTCGAGCGCTTGAACTTCGTGAGGTTGTAGATGTCCGCGCCGATCTCCTTGGCGCGCTTGCCCGTGCCTTCCTCGATCCGAACGATGATGCGCCGGGAGTCGACCGAGTCGACTACGCCGCTGCGTCGGCAGACGACGACCGCGCCGCTGTCCCGCGCCGTCGCGTGCTCCATGCCGGTGCCCACAATCGGGGCCTCGGCGCGCAGCAGAGGCACAGCCTGACGCTGCATATTCGAGCCCATGAGCGCCCGGTTGGCGTCGTCGTTCTCAAGAAACGGGATCAGCGAGGCCGCGACAGAGACGAGCTGCTTTGGTGAAACATCCATATAGTCGACCTGATCCGGGGGCGCGAGGATGAAGTTCCCCGCTTGACGGCAGTTGACGCGGTCCGCGGTCAGGTTCCCTTGCTCATCGAGCTTCGCGTTGGCCTGAGCGATGATCTGCTGGTCTTCCTCCCACGCAGAAAGATAGAACGCGTAAGGCGAGGCTTCAGGAGCTTTCCCACCGTCGCGGCGCATCTTGTTCGCCCTGCGCTCGAAGGCACCGAACTGAACGATCTCAGCGATGCTGAAATCGGCGTCACCCATCGAAGCGACTTGTACGTGGTCGATCACGCGGCCGTCGACGACTCTCTTGTAGGGGCTCTCGATGAACCCGTACTCGTTGATGCGCGCATAGCAGGAGAGCGAGCTGATGAGCCCAATATTCGGACCCTCGGGCGTCTCGATGGGGCAGATGCGGCCATAGTGCGTCGGGTGCACGTCGCGCACCTCGAAGCCGGCGCGCTCACGAGAGAGACCGCCGGGCCCGAGCGCCGAAAGACGCCTCTTATGTGTGACCTCCGACAGCGGATTCGTCTGGTCCATGAACTGCGAGAGCTGCGAGGAGCCGAAGAACTCGCGGACTGCCGCCATCACCGGCTTGGCGTTGATGAGGTCGTGCGGCATGGCGGTCGCCATCTCCTGATAGACGCTCATCTTTTCTTTGATGGCGCGCTCCATCCGGACGAGGCCGATGCGGAACTGGTTCTCTAAGAGCTCCCCCACGGAGCGGACGCGCCGGTTCCCGAGATGATCGATATCGTCCACCGTGCCGACACTGCGCGGCAGGCGGAGGAGGTAGCGGATTACCGCGAAGAAATCGCGCGACTCAAGCAAACGCTGTTCGAGGCCGCCTTCACCTTCTTCGAGGCTGAGCTTCGTGTTGAGCTTGAGCCGGCCCACGCGCGAGAAATCATATTTTTGCGAGTTGAAGAACATGCCCTGGAACAGGTGCCGTGAGCTGTCGAGCGTCGGCGGGTCACCGGGCCGCAAGCGGCGATAGATCTCGATGAGCGCCTCTTCCGAGCTTCGGACGGTGTCTTTCTTCGCGGTGAGAGACATGATGGTGCCCACATCCTCGACCTCCGGGTAGAAGACCTCAAGCAGGTCGATGTTGTTCTCGACGAGCATCGCGAGAATGTCGGAGGGCAAAGCATCGTTGCAGTCGACGAGCACCTCACCCGTATCGGTGTTCACCACGTCGGCGACGGAAAAGGCGCCGTCGAGATCCCGGGCCGTCAGCTCGACTTCGGTGATGCCGGCTTTTTCGATCTTGTCGAAGGCGAGTTTCGTGATGCGCTTGCCCCCGGCGACCACGATATCTTGTCCGTTGAGAGATGTGATGTCCTGGCTGAGGCGGCGGCCCATGAGCTCCTTGGTCACGGGCAGATAGAGCTTGCCGCCCTGTAGCGTCAAAGTGTCGACGCGGTGGAACTCGCGCAGGATATCTTCGTCGCTCTTCAGTCCAAGCGCGCGCAGAAAGACCGTCGCGAGGAATTTCCGCTTCCGGTCGATGCGCACATAGAGAAGATTCTTCTGGTCGAACTCGAACTCGACCCACGATCCACGATAAGGGATGATTTGAGCCAGATAGGAGTTCTTGTCGACTGCGTGGAAGAAGACGCCGGGCGAGCGGTGGAGCTGCGAGACGATGACGCGCTCCGTCCCGTTGATGATGAACGTTCCGTTATCGGTCATCAATGGGATATCGCCGAAATAGACCTCTTGCTCCTTGATGTCGCGGATGGATCGCACGTTGGTCTCGGGGTCTTTGTCGTAAACCGTGAGACGGATCGTGACTTTGAGCGGGACGGAATAGGTCATCCCCCGCTCCTGGCACTCTTCCATGTCATATTTGAGCTTCAGGGCGACAGAATCGCCACAGGTGTCGCAGACGCTCCCGCGATTCTCGTTGCCTTTGCCGCATGAGTGGCAGGCGATCTCGCGCTCGCCGAGCGGGTTGGTGCGGAGTGAGGCGCCACAGCTGGTGCATTTGCGACGGAGATGCGACAGGCCTTCGAGCTTGCCGCACTTACATTCCCAGACCCCGATCGCATATTCGACGAACTGGAGCTCGCAGTTCTCGCGAAAATCGGTGATCGGGAAGATGGACTTGAACACCGCTTGAAGGCCGAGGTCCTGGCGCTCGGTGGCGAGCAAGTTCATCTGGAGAAAACGATCGTAGGATTTCCGCTGGATCTCGATCAAATTGGGGATGGGGATCCTCGCCTTGATGCGAGAGAAATCCACACGCTCACGATAAGGATTGACTGCAAGTTTTTGCATTCCAGCTCCTAGCGCGACGGGACCGCGAATGAACGTCCGTCGCGCGCTATCAGCTTTCAGCTATCAGTAAAAGCAAAGGGCTGAAGGCACAGCTCGACTGTGGCCATATGGCCCAGCTTGACTGTGGCCTTATGGCCCTAGTTGGCGATTTTTCGACTGTCAACAAGAGCTATTTCAGCTCCACCTGTGCTCCCGCAGCCTCGAACTTCTTCTTGACCTCTTCGGCCTCGTCCTTCGGAATACCCTCTTTGACGGCCTTTGGTGCGGCCTCGACAAGATCCTTGGCTTCCTTTAAACCGAGGCTCGTAACTTCGCGCACCGCTTTGATGACATTGATCTTCTTGTCTCCGATGGCAGTGAGAATCACGTCGAACTCAGTCTTCTCTTCGGCTGCTTCGCTGCCCGCTCCAGGGACCGCGACCGCCGCTACCGGGACGGCGGCGGCTTGCACGCCTAGCTCGTCCTCGAGCGTCTTGACCATCTCGGAAACTTCCAAGACGGACATGCCCTTGATGTAGTCGATTACATCTTTTTGGTTTAACTCAGCCATTTTATTTCATTGCTCCTTTAATCGTGTTTCGATGGGCTACCGGCTACCCGCCTGACTGCTACCGGTCTCAGTTTCAGCTTTTGCAGCTTTTGCCTTCAATACCAGAACCAAGTCTCGTGCGGGGGCTTGCAAGACGCCCAGGAGGTTGCGGATTCCGGCTTGCAGCACGGAGAGCAGCTGTGCGTAGAGCGCGTCCCTGCTCGGGAGCGACGCAAGCGCCTTGAACTGCGCTTCGTCGACTTCTTGGTCCGCGAGAATGCCGCCCTTGAAAGCGATGGCCGGAACGTCCTTCGCGAAGTCGTGTATCGCTTTCGCCAAAGCGACGGGGTCGGTCTCGGTAAAGGCCAGCCCGGTCATCCCCTCGAGATGCGGCTCGAGCGACTTCTGGCTCGTGCCTTCGAGCGCGCGCCTCGTCAGTGTGTTCTTGACGACTTGATAGCTTCCGCCTGTCTCGCGAATTTTGTTTCGAAACTCCGTCGCTTCTTCGACTTTGAGCCCGCGATAATCCACGGCGAAAACGGCCGCGATCCCACCGAGTTTTTCGTTCAGAGCCTCGACGGCAGCTTGTTTTTCTGCTCGTTCCACAACGAATCCTTTACTTCCCACCCACGATGGCGGTGGCGGCGGCGGTGGCGGGATTAATGCGAATGCCCGGCCCCATCGTGGAGGAGATGGCGATGCTCTTGATGTACTTGCCCTTGGCAGCCGGGGGCTTCGCTTTCACGACCATGTCGATGAGCGTTTTCAGGTTCTCGAGGAGCTTGTCGTCCGAGAACGACAACTTGCCCACGGGTGCATGAACGATAGCGGTCTTATCCACGCGAAACTCTACTTTACCGGCTTTGATTTCCTCGACGGCCTTTTTGACCTCGAAAGTGACCGTACCCGTCTTGGGGTTGGGCATGAGCCCGCGCGGCCCGAGGATCTTGCCGAGCTTGCCGACGCTGCGCATGACGTCCGGAGTCGCCACCACCGCGTCGAAATCCATGAAGCCCTTCTGGATCTTCTCGACGATGTCGTCGCCTCCAACGATGTCGGCGCCAGCCTCTTCCGCCTCCTTCAACTTCTCACCGCTCGCGATGACACAGACACGACGTGTAACGCCGAGCCCGTTCGGAAGCACCACGGTGCCGCGCACCATCTGATCCGCATGCTTCGGGTTGACCCCGAGCCGCATCGCGAGCTCGAGCGTCTCGTCGAAGCCAGCAAACTTGGCGCTCTTCACACGCTCGATCGCGCTCTCGAGGCTCTCCGCGTGCTCAGAGCCCGCCTCTTCCTTGGCCTTCAAGAATTTCTTGCCTTGCTTACGTGACATGATTCAACCCTCGACCGTAAGACCCATGCTCCGCGCCGTGCCCGCGATGATCTTCTTCGCCGCGTCGATATCGGCCGCGTTCAGATCGGGCATCTTGGTCTTGGCTATCTCCTCTACTTGCTTGTCCGTGACCGTCCCCACCTTGTTCCGGTTGGGCTCTCCCGACCCCTTCGCGATACCGGCGGCGCGCTTCAGGAGCACGGCGGCCGGGGGCGTCTTGGTGATGAAGGAATAGGAACGGTCTTGATAGACCGTGATGACGACCGGAATGATGAGCCCTTCTTGCTTGGCCGTTCTCGCGTTGAAAGCCTTGCAAAAATCCATGATGTTGACTTGGTGCTGACCCAGAGCCGGGCCTACCGGCGGCGCGGGTGTCGCCTTGCCAGCCGGGATTTGCAGCTTGATCAACCCTACGACTTTTTTTGCCATTATTTTTCAGTTTCCAGTTATCCGTTTCAGAGCTAGTACCCTAGGTTTTTTCCACCTGGAGAAAGTCGAGCTCTACCGGGGTCGAGCGCCCGAAAATCGTGACCATCACCTTCAACGTGTTGCGGTCGGAATTGACTTCGTCCACCACTCCGGAAAAATTGCTGAACGGGCCATCGATGATGCGCACACTCTCGCCGCAGTCGAACGTATATTTCGGCTTCGGCTTCTCGGCGGCCGCGACCGTGACTTGATGGATGACTTGCTCCACCTCTTCGTCGGTCAAAGGCGCCGGTTTCTGGCCCGCGCCGACGAAGCCCGTCACCTTCGGTGTGTTCTTTACGACGTGCCACGTCTCGTCGTTCATCTCCATCTGGACGAGCACGTAGCCCGGAAAGAAACGCTTCGCGCTCACGACCTTCTTGCCGCCCTTCATCTCCACCACGTCTTCTGTCGGGATGAGAACGTCACCGATTTGCTCCTCGAGACCGAATGTCTGAACCCGTTGTTTCAGGCTCTCGGACACTTTCTTCTCGAAGCCAGAATAGGTGTGGACGATGTACCACTGCTTGGTCATGGTCGTAGTCACCTAGGTTCCCACCAATCGGACCAACGCGGCGAAGAGACGAGACATCGCCACATCCATCCCGTATAGATAAAAGCCGAAAAAGAACACTGTAATAATGACGACGACGGTGGTGCCGTAGACCTCTTTCCGGGGAGGCCAGGTCACCTTCTTGAACTCGGCTCGGACCTCGACGAGGAACGCTTTCGCTCTCTTGGGATAATCGAGAATCTTCACTTCGTCACCATTCCGTTATGAATCCACACTCGGTCGCCACGCGGGGCGTCTGGCAGGCCAGGAGGGACTTGAACCCCCAACCCCCGGTTTTGGAGACCGGTGCTCTGCCAATTGAGCTACTGGCCTACTTCGACTCCTTGTGAAGAACGTGCGTCCGGCAAAAAGGGCAATATTTCTTGAGCTGCAATCGATCCGGCGTCTTCTTCTTGTTGCGAGTCGTCGAATAATTCCGGCGCTTGCAATCGGAGCAGGCCAATGAAACGATTTCGCGTGCCATGCCGTGTCTAGTTCCCTTTCAATAACTCTTGGTCAATAACTCTTGGTCAATAACTGGCCACTAAATTCGTTATGCGTTACTCAACGACGTCGGTTACGGTTCCGGCGCCGACGGTGCGGCCGCCTTCACGGATGGCGAAGCGCAGGGCCTTCTCGATGGCGATCGGCGTGCCGAGCTCGATCGTGAGCGAGGTGTTGTCCCCAGGCATCACCATCTCGACGCCTTCGTTCAGCGTCGCCGAGCCCGTTACATCCGTCGTCCGGAAGTAGAACTGCGGACGGTAGCCGTTGAAAAACGGCGTGTGGCGACCGCCCTCTTCCTTCGACAACACATAAACCTCAGCCTTGAACTTCGTGTGCGGCGTGATCGAGCCCGGCTTCGCCAATACCATCCCACGCGCGACGTCGCTACGCTCCGTGCCCCGAAGAAGGACTCCCACATTGTCGCCCGCCTGGCCTTCGTCCAGGAGCTTCTTGAACATCTCGACGCCCGTCACCACTTTCTTGCGCGTCTCGCTGATCCCCACGATCTCGACTTCTTCGCTGACTTTCACTATCCCGCGCTCGATCCGGCCCGTCACCACCGTGCCCCGGCCTGAAATCGAGAACACATCCTCGATCGGCATCAGGAAATCCTTGTCCACGTCGCGCTCCGGAAGCGGGATGTACTCGTCGAGCGCCGCCATCAGCTCGTGGATCGGCTTCACGTCCTCTTCCGCATCGCTCTCGAGCGCTTTCAACGCGCTGCCGCGAATGAACGGGATGTCGTCGCCAGGGAACTCGTATTGCGACAAGAGCTCTTGCACTTCCAGCTCCACCAAATCCAGTAGCTCCGGGTCGTCCACCATGTCCACCTTGTTCAGGAAAACCACGATGTACGGTACCCCCACCTGCCGCGCCAACAAAATGTGCTCTCGCGTCTGCGGCATCGGTCCATCCGCCGCAGATACCACCACTATCGCACCATCCATCTGCGCTGCTCCCGTGATCATGTTCTTCACGTAATCCGCGTGACCAGGGCAGTCCACGTGCGCATAGTGACGGTTCGCGGTCGAGTACTCCACATGCGCCGTCGCGATCGTGATGCCGCGCTCTCTTTCTTCCGGTGCGTTGTCGATCGAATCGAAGCTCCGGAAATCCGTGTCCTTCGCTCCTTTTGCCAAAACCTTCGTGATGGCAGCCGTCAACGTCGTCTTTCCGTGGTCCACGTGACCAATCGTCCCAACGTTCAAATGCGGCTTACTTCGATCGAATTTTTCTTTCGACATCCTTCATCTCCATCATGGCCAACTTGCTGGCGCTCCGCCCAGCTCGAGCTCGATTGTCGCTCGTCTCATAACTTATCGGGCCTTATCGGGCCTTATCGGATCCTCGAAAATGGAGCCCACGACCGGGATTGAACCGGTGACCCCTTCCTTACCAAGGAAGTGCTCTACCACTGAGCCACGTGGGCCTGTCCCGGCCCGTCCGGGGCCCGTAATTACCGCTCGTTTCCTCTCCGTTCTGAAACTGGAGCGGGAGACGGGACTCGGACCCGCGACCCTCAGCTTGGAAGGCTGATGCTCTACCAACTGAGCTACTCCCGCCCGTAATCCTTTCGCCCGAGATCGGTGGAGCGGGAAGGATTCGAACCTTCGAAGGCGCAAGGCCGGCAGGTTTACAGCCTGCTGCGTTTGACCACTTCGCTACCACTCCAACACTCCACTTGCGAGACAGAGACCTCATCGCCGTCTGTCGTTCCAACTCGTCGTCGGGGGTAGTCAAGAGCGCAATACCAATCGTGGGGCTGGCGAAGGGATTTGAACCCCCGACCGGCTGATTACAAATCAGCTGCTCTACCAACTGAGCTACGCCAGCTCGCAAACGTGCGATGATACCAGAAGGCGAACAGCTACTACAACCCATAAAACACAGATTCAGAGGTGACGGTCGAGGCGAGGCTTCCTCCTGGGAAGCGCACATTATAGCGTTCGAGGGGGGGAAAGCAAAATCTATTCCAGCTATCTGCTGCCGGCACGTAATTCGCTGTTCTTCCTCAAGTTTTGGCCTCAACTTTCGGGGTTGCTTGTTCTTTGGCGCACCACTTCGTATAGGGCGATTCCGGCGGCTACGGATAAGTTCAAGGATTCTATGCGGCCTTTTTGAGGGAGGGAGACTAGGGTGTCGCAGGTTTTCGCTACTCTTCTTCTTAGGCCTCGGCCTTCCGAGCCTAGGACTAGTACTACGGGTTCGGTGTAGTCGAAGTTGTGCCAGGGGGCTTTGGCGTCTGGGGTTAGACCGACGGACCAGATTCCCCTTTCTTTCATTTCGGTCAGGGCGTCTGCGAGGTTTCTTACGCGGGCGACTTTCGCATAATGGAGGGCGCCGGCGGAGGCGGATATCGCTACTTCGGATGGCGGGGCGGTTTTGCGCTCGGGGACGACGATCCCGTCGACGCCGGCGCCCTCCGCCGCGCGGACCACGGCGCCAAAGTTTCTTGGATCCTCGATCTGGTCCAGAGCGAGAAAAAAGGCGGGGGTCTTTTTGTCCTCGAGCAGTTCGTGGAAGTCGGACCACTCGAAAGGCACGAACTCGGCCATCACGCCCTGGGCGCCGACGCGATCGCGGGGCTCGCGGTAGACAGGGATTCCGCTCTCGCGGGCGAGGGCTACGATCTCGCGTTTGCGTCCGGCCAGCGATCCCTCGGCGACGACGATTTTGCGGATGCTCTGGGGGCCGGCCAAGAGCGCTTCGCGTACCGCGTGGATGCCTCGGATGGTGTTCACTCCGTTCACTCCGTTCACGACTTCAAGACGACGTCACGGTCACGACGGCCTGGACAGCGATGCCTTCACCCCTGCCGGTGAACCCCATCCCGTCCGTCGTCGTGGCTTTGAGTCCGACCGCGTCTTCCGGGATGCCGAGGATCGCGGAGAGCCGCGCGCGGATGGACGGGAGATAGGGGCTGAGCTTCGGCGCCTCGGCAATGACGACCACGTCGACTTGCTGCGGGCGAAAGCCTTTTTCTTGCACGACCTCTCGCGCCTTCTCGAGGAAGAGTTGGCTCGAAGCGCCTTTCCATTGGGGATCGCTCGGGGGAAAGAGCGAGCCGATATCGGGGGCGGCTACCGCGCCTAGGAGCGCGTCGGCGAGCGCGTGCAAGAGCGCATCGGCGTCCGAGTGGCCTTCGAGACCACGCTCGTACTCGATGGTCTCGCCACCGAGAACGAGCTTTCTTCCCGGAGCGAGGCGATGTGCATCAAAGCCGATCCCGACACGTGTGCTCACGCTACGCCGTCCCGCGCTCCAGAAAATATTCGACGCGCGCGAAATCCTCGGGCGTCGTCACTTTGATGTTGCGCTCGCTCCCCAAGACGACGCGAACAGCCACATCGAGCCTCTCGACGAGAGCCGCTTCGTCGGTCCCCACGAAACCGTCGCTCTGAGCGCTCTCGAAGGCGCGGCGCAAGAGCCCATGCTGGAAGCATTGAGGCGTCTGCGCGCGACAAAACGCTCCGCGGTCGACGGTCTCGCGGATCGTGTTCTCATCCGCGAGAGCCTTCAAGGTCTCGACCACGGGCACGGCCGCGATCGCGGCTTTGTGCTCCGCGGCGGCCGCGACCACACGCGAGATGAGCTCGCCGTCCGCGCAGGGGCGGGCGCCGTCATGCACCGCCACGATTCCGTCATAGGTCGCGTCGACGGCGGAAAGACCTTCCCACGTGGAAGCCTGCCGCGTCTCGCCGCCGGGGACGAAATTTACAGGCTTCTGGTCTAAGAACGGCTTCATTATCCGACAGCTCTCAATGAAACCCTCGCGCGGCAACACGAGCACGATGCGCCTAACAGCCCGACATCCATCGAAGTGGGCGAGCGCATGCGCCAGGAGCGGTTTTCCTCCGAGGGGGAGAAATTGCTTGGGTGTCAGTGCGCCGAAGCGGCTTCCCGTCCCGCCCGCGACGAGAATCGCGATGGCCGAAGCGTTCACGGTCACGGTCACGGTATCAGTGCGCTCTCGAGCGTCTCGCTCACGGCGGCTCGTACGGTGTCGAGAAGCTTGCCGGCATCGTCCTCCTCGAGCCCTTCGACCGGAACGGGTCGGTCTACGATGAGCTTTACCGTGCGCGGATAGACGGTGACGCGGCCGCGCTTCATCACGAGATGGCTGTCCACGATGGTCATCGGAACGACGGGGGTCCTCGCCTTGAGCGCGAGGCGAAAGAACCCTTTCTTGAACGGCCGCATCACGCCATCGTAGCTCCTAGTACCCTCGGGAAACACGACGACAGAAGTTCCGCCCCGGATCCTGTCCGCGGCGTGGTCGAGGCTTTCCCGCGCTTTCGTCGGGTTTTTCCGCTCGACGCCGATATGACCGCTCAAGAACAGGTGCCAGCCGAGAAACGGGATCCGGTTGAGCGATTTCTTGTAGAAGAAGCGAAACGACACCGGCAAATAAGCGAGGAGGATGGGCGTGTCGAAGAGACTCTGGTGGTTCGAGGCCAAAACGTAGGTTTGACCCGGCTCGAGGTACTCCGCTCCCTCGACTTCGACGCGGATCATGCACGTCTTCAGGATGAGCCAGGACCACAAGCTCGCCACGCGATGAGAAGGTTGACCGCTCCGGACCAAGACCGCGAGCACCATCGACACCGCTCCGCAGACGATCGTGTAGAGGGTGACGAGCGGAATGAACCAGAAAAGCGTTCGCAGCTTGAGCCAGTCGATGGATTTGGCCACAACGGAGAAACTTAACGACAAAAGGCCCGAACACGCAAAAGTCGCAAGGGCCCCAAATAAATTATCGGGCCGCGGCGCGCTCAGCCGCGGACTCGATGGCTTTGCCGAAAATCATCTTGCCGGCAGTTGTCTGAAGCACACTGGTGACGGTGACGTCCACGTTCTTCCCGAGGAGCTTTCGCGCGTTGTCGACCACGACCATCGTCCCGTCATCGAGATAGGCGACGCCCTGGTTGTACTCTTTGCCCTCTTTGAGGATGAAGACCCGCATGAACTCACCCGGGAGCACAACGGGCTTCAACGCGTTGGCGAGCTCGTTGATATTCAGCACCTGAACGCCGCGCACTTGCGCGACTTTGTTCAAGTTGAAATCGTTCGTGACGATCTTCGCGTCGAGATCCTGGGCGAGCTCAATGAGCTTGAGGTCGACCTCTTTGACGTCGGGATAATCGAGCTCGGAGATCTCCACATCGATGTCGCTCATCTTGCGAACTTTCTGAAGGATGTCGAGACCCCGGCGGCCCCGATTGCGCTTGAGCGAATCGGCGGAATCGGCGACTTGCTGAAGCTCCTTGAGAACGAATTGCGGGATGATGAGCGTTCCGTCCATGAAACCCGTCTCACAGATATCCCGCAATGCGGCCGTCGATGATGACGCTCGTATCGAGGATCTTGATGTTTTTGTGGGTCGTCGTACCCAGAAAATAAGCTTTGATCGAAAGCGGATCGAACCACTCCCCCTTTTCCCAGCCGAGCATCAACCCTACATATACGAGCAAGAGAAGGGCGAGCGACTGCCAGAACGCCTGTGTGTTACTCGCCATGGGAATCTTGGCGAGAGGAACGCTCAAAAGCAGCGCAAACAAGACGCCCACGAGCGCTCCGAGGAACCCTCCGGCCACTTGCTGGGCGCTCACGGCGCGGATACGGGTCTCGAGAAAGATGATCGCGCCGCCGAGCACCACGCCCAGGGCTAGGTTCACGGGAAGGCCCCCTGGAAGAGGTTGGTAAGCGACGGAAGCCGCGGCCATCCCCGCCAGGAGCAATCCGCGTATCGAAAGAATCCACATAATCGTTACTCTCGGAAATCGGACGCCCGCGTCCTTAGAAAATCAACTCCATGAGCTCGGAAAGATTGCGCAAGCCGACGATCTGAAGGTCGGCGGGCGCGTCCTCGATGGGGCAATTGCCCGACGGGATCACGGCGCGTCCGAATCCCATACGTGAAATCTCTTTCACACGAAGCGGCACTTGCTGCGCCGCGCGAACCTCGCCGGCGAGGCCAACCTCGCCGATGAACACGCTATCGAAGTCGACCGGCTGCCCACGAAAGCTCGAGGCGACCGAGGCGATGAGGCCGAGATCCGCGACCGGCTCGTTGACATTGAGCCCACCGGCGACGTTCACATAAACGTCTTCGCCCGCGAGCGAGATTTTCTCTCGCTTTTCTAGCACCGCGAGCAGCAAGGACAGGCGGCTCTGGTCGAAGCCGACGGCAACGCGGCGCGGATAGCCGAACGCAGAAGTCGAAACGAGCGTCTGGACCTCGAGAAGCATTGGCCGCGTTCCCTCGAGCGAGCACACGACGACCGAGCCCGGGGCGCTGCGCGGTCGCTCGGAAAGGAACAAGCCCGAAGGGTTCTCGACGGGGATGAGACCGCCGGAAGTCATCTCGAAGATACCGAGCTCACCGGCGGCGCCATATCGGTTCTTCGTCGCGCGCACGATGCGGTGAGCGTGGTGCTGATCGCCTTCAAAATAGAGCACCGTGTCCACCATGTGCTCGAGCGCTTTCGGCCCCGCGAGGTTGCCTTCTTTATTGACGTGGCCGGCGAGAAAAACGGGCGTGGAGGTGGACTTCGCAAAATACAAAAGCTCCGCGGTCACTTCGCGGACCTGGCTGATGCTTCCGGGCGCCGACGAAAATTTTGGAGAGTAGATCGTTTGTACGGAGTCGATAATGACGAGCGAGGGGGATTCACGCCGTAATGCGTCGAGGACGCGCTCGAGCTCTGTCTCGCTGTAAAGAAAGAGCGAGCCGCCTTCGACGCCGAGCCGATCGCCGCGAAGCTTGAGTTGCCGTTCGGATTCCTCACCACTCACATAGACGACCGAGAAGCCTTCCTTCGCACGGGCGGCGGCGACTTGCAGCAGCAACGTAGATTTCCCGATACCGGGATCCCCTCCGAGCAGAACGAGCGAGCCGGCGACGATACCGCCGCCAAGAACGCGGTCGACCTCGAGAGATCCGCTCCCGACACGCACCGCATCATCGGTCCGCACCTCCGCATAGAGTTGAGGACGTCCCGACATCGCCAGGCCAACACGGCTGCGCTCTGCGCCGGGGCCGACAGACTTTTCTTCGATGAGGCTGTTCCAAGCGTCGCAATCCGGGCAGCGACCAAGCCACTTATTGGCGGTCGCGCCACATTGCTGGCAGACAAAAGCCGTCTTCAGCTTACTCATCAGAACAAAGGAGGCCTCGGCGTACGAACGGATTAGGTTAATGAAAGTATAACATCAGCATTCAGCATTCAGCATTCAGCAAAGGCGATGGCCTAGCGCGGCAACCGGCTACCTGCTTCCGGCTACCCGGGCGGCGAGAAACGGCGAGTAGTATCGCGCGTCAGGAAGCAGGAAAAAGGTAGCAGGTAGCAAAAATGAGCTCAGATCACCTCATCATGCCGCCACTCCAGGTTCTCGAAGCGCGTGTACTCCTTGATGAAGGCCATTTTGATACTTCCGGTGGGGCCGTTTCTCTGCTTGCCAATGACGAACTCCGCGATCCCTCGATTGTCAGGGGTAGCGTTGTACTCCTCTTCGCGGAAAATGAAGA
Organism: Candidatus Marinacidobacterales bacterium; assembly: GCA_965197495.1. Lineage (GTDB taxonomy): Bacteria > Acidobacteriota > Vicinamibacteria > Marinacidobacterales > SMYC01 > SMYC01. Next base: position 3,611,575 of record OZ240210.1, on the reverse strand, counting down.
CAACAAGGTCCGCATCCTGCTCGAGCGCGCCCGATTCACGGAGGTCTGACAGCTGGGGCCGGTGGCCGCCGCGGCTCTCCGTCGCGCGCGAGAGCTGTGAGAGCGCCACAATCGGCACTTTGAGCTCTTTTGCCAGCCCCTTGAGGGAGCGACTGATGTTGCTGATTTCCTGGGTGCGGTTCTCGAAGCGGCCACGACCCTGCATCAACTGCAGGTAGTCGACGATGACGAGGTCGAGGCCGTGCTCGAGCTTGAGCCGCCTCGTCTTCGCGCGCATCTCCATGACCGAGATCGAAGCGGTGTCGTCGATGAAGACTTTCGCTTGCGACATGTCGGACACGCCCTGAACGAGCTTGGCCCAATCCTTCTCGGACAAAAAACCCGAGCGCAACTTGTGCATGTCCACGCGAGCCTCGCCGCAGAGCATGCGCAGGACGAGCTGCTCTTTAGACATTTCGAGGCTGAAGACCCCAACGGTCTTGCCGGTCTTGAGCCCGACATATTGGGCGATGTTCATGCAAAAGCTCGTCTTACCCATGGCCGGCCGTGCCGCGACGATGATGAGGTCGGAGGACTGGAGGCCCGAGGTCAACTCGTCGAACTCGACGAAGCCTGTCGAGATCCCGGTGATGAGCTCCTTTTTCTCCGAAAGCTCATCGATGGTCTTGAACGCGGTCTTGATGATCGAGCTCACGGGCTCGAAGCCGACATGGAGGGCGTCCTCAGCGATCTCGAAGATCGATTTCTCGGCCTCGTCGAGAACCGACTGCGTCTCTTCCGGCTGATCGAAAGCGGCCTGAGAGATGCGATTCGCCGCGGAGATGAGATTCCGCAGGACGGCCTTGTCTTTGACGATCCGGGCGTAATAGGGGACGTTGGTCGCGTGGGGGACGCCCTCGACGAGAGAGCTCAGATAAGCGACGCCTCCAGCGCGCTCGAGCTCGCCGGCTCGCGACATCTCTTCTTTGAGAGTGACGAGATCGATCGCATCGCCGCGCTCCGCGAGCGCCGCCATCCTCGAGAAAATCTTGCGATGGGCGTCCCGGTAGAAATCGGCTTCGGTGATGAGCTCCGAAGCGTTATGAAACGCCTCGTTCTCGATGAGGATGGCGCCGAGGACGGTCCGCTCTGCCTCGAGATTGTGGGGCAGGGGCCTTTCGAGAGCGGTGTCCAGCTGAGCCAACTTTAGGTCTCTCTTTTCTCGTCCTTTACTTCTTCCGCGGTTTCGACCTTCTCGACCGTGACCGGGAAGCTCGCCGACACTTCAGGATGGAACTTGATGGTAGCGGAGAACTCGCCGATCGATTTGATGGGCTCGCTGAGCATAATTTTCCGCTTCTCGACCGTGAAACCTTTTTCTGCCAGCGCTTCGGCGACGTCTGTGGGTGACACGGATCCATAAAGCTCTTCCGTTTCGCCATGAACTTTGCGCCAGAAATTGAGCGTCACTGCCGACAAACGGCTGGCGAGAGCCTCAGCCTCCCCTTTTTCTTTCGCAAGCTTCACCAAGTAGATCTTCTTCTCCTTCTCTACTAGACGAAGATTGTCGTCGTTGACCTCCATCGCGAGGCGCTTGGGCAGCAAAAAATTACGCGCATAGCCACGGCTGACGTTGACGATTTCGCCGCGTCCACCGAGATGATCGACTTCTTCACACAGAATGAGTCGCATGACGTTGTTTGGCTCCTTTACCTTTGCATAGCGCGGCCAGTGGCCGCAACCAAAAATGGCCACAGAGACACGGAGGCACAGAGAAAAGCGACGAGGCCGGCCGAACCAGCTCCGTGGACTCTGCCTTTCTCTGTGGTCGACGTTGCTAGCGGCAAGAATGCCCACAATTGGTACAACCGCTTTTGTTCTCCGTGTCTCGGTGTCTCTGTGGCCATGCTTTTGGAACATTTGCGCGGTCAACGCAAATCCTGCGGAGTAATTCCATAATGCCTAGTTCGCGCTCTCGCCCAAGGCTCGACGAGGCATTTGCCGAGTCGAGCTAGGCGTATGGAAGAAGCGCCATGTAACGTGCGCGCTTGATCGCGACTTTCAGCATCCGCTGGGAACGGGCGCTGGCACGTGATATGCGCCGCGGCAAAATCTTGGCGCGCTCGGGCGTGAAGTTTTGCAGGAGGCGAAAGTCCTTCCAGTCGATGTAGTCGACTTTGTCCAGGAGCGGGTTGACCTTCGCCCGGCGGTAATAGAATCGTCTCTTGCCGCCACGACGCGGGCCACTGCTCGATCTCCTCTGTTGCATCGATCTCTCCTTGAAAAACGGGCCTTATTCAGCCTGATCCGTTGACTCCGCAGATGGTTCCGCCGCCGCATCGGCAACGGGCGCCTTCTCGCTCTCCGAAGCCTTTTTCGCGGCCTTTCTTTGGCGACGGGCCTGAGCTTTCTCGTCCCCGCGCGCTTTGCGGCGCTCGAGCTTCGCCTGCTGTTCGTCCGTGCGGACGGTTAGAAAACGCAGCACGCCGTCGGTCACCCGGAGACGACGCTCCATCTCCGAAATGGCCACGGGCTCGGCCTTCAAATAGCTCAGGATGTAGCTGCCTTCCCAATTCCCTTTGATAGCATAAGCGAGGCGCCTCTTGCCCCATGGCTCGGTCTTTTCGACCTCGACACCTTGCTTCGACATCAACTCTTCGATTTTTATCAAGAGCGCCTTGGACCCATCCTCATCCAGCTTGGGATCGAGGATGTACATCAATTCATAGCTACGCAAGCCTTCCTCCTTGACCGCTCCGCGCGTCTGGTTGCGCCTCGAGCGGCTGGTTGTAACGGGCCATCGCTTTTATCATGCCCTCCTTCAAAACTGCATTCGCGGCATCGACAACCCGGTCGAGTGCTCGGTCGATCACCGGCCGCTCCGACACTTCGAAGGACGAGGTGACCCACTCCGCGAGGTCGGCGGGAACCTCTTCAGTACCCACGCCGATGCGCAAACGCGCGACGTCGTTGCCGCCGAGCGCGTCGATCACCGAAGCAAGTCCATTATGCCCGCCGTCGCTGCCGCGCTCGCGCAGCCGCAGCGCGCCAAGCGGAATCGCCACGTCATCCAAGATAATCATCACCTCTCGTCGCTCGTATGAGCGCTCCTTCACCAGGTCTGCTACCGGCCCTCCGCTAAGATTCATGAACGATAGCGGTTTCATCAGCGTCAGCGTCCGACCTTCTAGCTCAATCTCTGCCCTGACGGCATCTCTCGTCGCGGCCGTCCATCGACCGCCACCTGCTTCGAGGATGCGATCCACCGCATCGAAACCGACATTATGTCGCGTACCCTCGTAGCGAGGCCCGGGGTTTCCGAGGCCCACGAGCAATCGCAATGGACCTTACTCTTTCGAGGCCTCCCCAGACGCATCTTTTTTCGAAGCTTCGGCGCCCTCGGCACCCTCGGCGCCTTCGGCACCCTCGGCGCCTTCGGCGCCTTCCGCCGCGGCTTCGCCTTCCTCGGGCTCTTCCACTTCCTCGACCTTCGGCGCGAGCACGTGCGCGATCACGACGCTGCCATCCGAGATGAGCGCGACGTTCGGAGGCAGCTCGAGGCTCGAAGCCCTCACATAGTCACCAATATCGAGACTCTCAACGTCCGCGACGATGGTCTCCGGAATGTCTTTCGGAAGGCACGAGACGTCCACGTTGCGGGTAATGAAATCCAGCATGCCGCCACCGGTCTTGACACCCACCGCGGTTCCGGTGAGCTCGATGGCAACGGAGAGCGTCATCTCCTTGTCCATCGCCACGCGGATCAGATCGGCGTGCAGCAGCTCGTGCTCCACCGGCTCGAGCTGGTAGTCCTTGATCATCACGTTTTGTTTGCCCTTCACACCTTTGACGGAGAGCTCGAAAATCGTGTTGACGCCGCCGTGAGACCGGATGATGCCCACAACTTGGCTCGGGTCCACGCTCAAAGGGACGGACTCTTTGTTGTCTCCATACAGAACCGCCGGGACTCTGCCCTTGGCGCGAAGTTGCCGGTTCGGTCCTTTGCCGAAGCTCGAGCGCGGTTCTGCTTTGATCACCGTCAATGCCATCGAAGCGTTTCCTTTCGCATTTCTACGCCCCCATAGGGACAAGCGGAGAGTATACCTCAGCTATCGGCTGCGAGCCATCGCTTCCGCGCAGTCAGCCGAGAATCGTGGAAACTGGAACAAAGAACGGCCACAGAGGCACGAAGACACAGAGGGTCAAGAGGAGCCCGGCTAAGAGGGGGCAAGAATGCGCTCGGTGAACTCGGTTTTCCTCTGTGTTCGATGTCGCTTAATAGCAGATAGGTCTCAAAATCAGCACAACCACGATCGCATGGCTTGCCGCGAGGCTTTACCACCCGTACAAGCACGAAGAGATCTCTTGAACCTCAGTGTCTCTGTGCCTCTGTGGCAAAAAATCGAGCTCAAACGAAAAGCGAGCTGACCGACGTCTCCTCGTGAACGCTCTTTATGGCCTTGCCCAAGAGCGAAGCAACCGAGAGCACGTGGATTTTGGCGCATTCTTGCGCGTCTTGGCGCAGCGGGATGGTATTCGAAACAATGACCTTCTCGATCGGCGAAGCGTTGATGCGCTCGATGGCGGGTGGAGAGAACACCGGATGCGTGCACGCCGCGAGCACGCGCTTCGCTCCAGCCTCGTGCAACGCATCGACGGCTCTCACTAGAGTCCCCGCGGAATCACACATGTCGTCCACGACGAGAGCCGTCTTGCCGGAGACATCACCGATGACATGGATGGTCTCGATCTCGTGATTGTTCGCGCGACGTTTGTCCATGACCGCGAGAGCCACTTTGAGACGTTTCGCGTAGGCCCGCGCCCTTTCGACGCCGCCAGCGTCGGGGGACACGATCACAAGAGGCTCGATGTTCATGGACGAGACATGGTCAAGCATGATGGGGGCCGCAAAGAGATGGTCCACGGGGATATCGAAAAAGCCCTGGATCTGCCCGACATGCAGGTCCATCGCGACGAGACGGTTGGTGCCCGCAGTCGAAAGGAGGTCGGCGACGAGCTTTGCCGAGATCGGGACGCGCGGGCGGTCCTTGCGGTCCTGCCGAGCGTAACCATAATAAGGGAGGACCGCCGTGATCCGACCAGCGGAGGCGCGTTTGAACGCGTCGATCATCACCAGTATTTCCACGAGATGCTCGTTCACCGGCGGGGCTGTCGGCTGCACCACGAAAACGTCCGCTCCGCGTACGTTCTCGGTGATCTGGAAAGAAACCTCGCTGTCGGCGAAGCGCTTCAACTGCGCTCGCCCGAGCGGGACGCCCAGGCTCTCCGCAATGTCCTCGGTCAATGCCGGGTTGCAGCTACCGCCAAACAGTTTCAGTGGTCTACCCATGTCGTCTCTGGTTCCTCCTTAAATTAGGCGCATGCATTCCTTCAACGCGCTCGCTCCTCGGGATCTGGATTCGGCCGAGAACGACTCTGTCGCGGCCGGAAAAATGGCTGGGGCGGAAGGATTCGAACCTTCGAATACCGGATCCAAAGTCCGGCGCCTTACCGCTTGGCCACGCCCCATTCAGCATTCAGCGTTCTGGGCGCCTATAGCTCTCCGGTCGGGCTGGGCGGCGGCGGAGCCTCCGAAGCGACGGTGCCTTCGGGCAACACGCGTGACTCGAGCTCATTCCCATCCGATACGTCTTTGCGATAACGGGTAAGAATCTGATGTTCCATGCGTCGACGGGTGTCGCTGTTCAGAGGATGCGCGATGTCTCGAAACGTACCGTCTTTCCGCTTCTTGCTCGGCATCGACACGAATAGTCCCTTCGGGCCGTGGATGATCTTGATATCGCTGATGACGAAACAGTCGTCCAGAATGATCGAGACAAAGGCCTTCAACTTCTCGTCGTCAACGGGGAATACTCGCACCTCGGTGATATCCATCGAAGCTCTCCTTCTCGACCTACCTGGGAGTGCCGCTCTTCATTACGCTCGGGTCACGCGCGAGACCTCGCTCGAAAGCCATCGTCTTTGATAATCCTCTTGCGGAAGCATTCTCGTCGCAACCGCGTCGAGACCGTTTTGGCACAATGCATCGGCGGCCGACTGGGCCGAGTCCACATCTTGGAAAACGCCAAAGACGGCCGATCCGCTACCCGCCATCATGGACCCTCGTGCGCCACACTCGAGAAGCCTTTGCTTGAACTTCTGGATAGAAGCGAAGTGTTCACCTGTCGCTCCTTCAAGATGATTCACCAGCTCGCCCAATCCATCCCGAACGGAGGGACTTCTCCAAGCGAAATTGTGGAGAAGTGTAAGCTCCGATCGACGCTTTGTCAATCTCAAATTGGCATAGGTCGCCGCCGTCGAGACCCCGAAGTCCGGAAGAATCAACACGATTGGCCAGTCGAGCTCGAGGCCGAGGGGGAAAACCTCGTCCCCGCGCCCCACCGCTAGCGCCGTCCCGCCATGTAGAAAAAAAGGGACATCCATCCCGATCGAGCGCGCAAGCCGATGGAGATCCGCCTCGGGAAGCTCGAGCCTCCATAGCCGGTCGAGCGCCCGGAGTACTGCCGCGGCGTCCGCACTCCCGCCTCCGAGCCCCATGCCGGGAGGCACGCGCTTGTCGAGTTGGATCGCCACACCGCCGCTCCCCCGAGGCGCCTGCTCAGCCATGAGCGCAGCGGCCCGGTAGACAAGATTCTCCGAGCCCTTGGGGATGTCGGTTCGGTTCGTCGTGAGCTGAATACCCTCCTGCCCCTCCGGTGTTGTCCGGAAAGTGAGCTCGTCACCAAAATCGATGGTTTGTAGAATCGTGCGCAGCTCGTGATAACCGTCCTCGCGCTTCGCCAGGATATCGAGCCCGAGATTGATCTTGGCAAAGGCGCGGGCGACGAGCGTCATTGGAGCTTCAGCCGCCTATTTCGACTCGGAGCTCTTCGTCACCACGAAGACGGCTTCGCCCGCGACATCGGCAGGCCTCAAACGCGCGGCCCCATCAGGGATCTCGAGCTCGAAGGCTTCTGGGTCGAGCGACGCGTTGACATCCACATCTTCGGCGGTCAGCGTGACTCGGATGGATTCGGTCGAAAGAAGCAAGCGGTCCGGGATTTGCCTCCGCCTTTTCTTCCACGACGTCGGATAGGACACCCGATAGGTGCGCGCTTGGACGCTCGAGACTTGCCCATCCTCGGCGAGCTCGATCCGCTCGCCCTCCGCGAGCACGCCAATCGTCGTAGGGCCTTGCCGGTAACCCGCCCTCACTTCGACATCCGGCGGTGTGCCTACACCGGACAGAAGCGCCATCACCTCTTCGGCGTCGAGCGGAATCCCGAGAAGCCGGCCAACGATATCAGCCGTGTCCGGCTCCTCGACATATTCCTTGCTGCCGGGAAAGAGCACCCTGATCCCCTTCTCGGACGCGACCGCACTCCAGCGCGTCGAGCCGAAAGGCCCCAATAGCTCGATCCGAAGATCATCGGGCCGCTCGAAGATCACGACGAGCCGGCCGTCGAAAGATCCATCCGGCCCCTTCCCGCGAATCCTCACGAAGCCTTGATAGCGCCTTATCGCTTCCGATTCGCGATCGAGTTGTCTCAACAAGCTCTCGATCTCGGATGGGTCTACCGGAACCCGCGGCGCTTCCGGGGCGCGAGGCTTGCACCCTCCGAGAAAAAAAAGGCTGGCGACAACGAGACCGAGCCGCCGCACGATCACGGCGTGGAAGTCACCCGTTCCATCTTTTGAGCGACTTTATCTTTTTCGAGCTCGTCGTCATCTTGATCGAGGGCCTTCTGCCAGTATTGGGCCGCTCGGTCCGGATTGCCTTTTCTCAAATAAAGATCCCCGAGATGATCGTAGACGACCCCGGTGAGACGAAGGCTGTCGATCGCTTTCAAGAGGTTCTCTTCGGCGAGCTCCAGGTTTCCAAGCTTGAAATACGCCCAACCCAGACTGTCGAGATAGGCGCCGTTATGCGGATCTTGCGCTAGCGCGCGCTTGATGAACTCGATCGATTCTTCGAGGCGCCGGTTTTGATCCGCCAACATGTAGCCGAGATAGTTGAGCGCGGCGGCGCTATCCGGCTCTATCTCGAGCACGGCCTCGAACGCGGCCTCCGCCTCGCCGAATTTCTTTTGACGCTCGAGAATCGCACCCAGATGAAACCGAAGCGTGACGCTCTCGGGAACATGCTCGAGCTTGCCGCGGAGGAACGTCTCCGCGTCGGCGAAGCGTTTCTGCTGTTGATAGATCTCGACGACGCTTTGCGCGAACATTTCGTTGTCGGGCTCGCGCTCGGAAAGCTCGAGCGCCGCCGCGACGGCACGCTCGTGCTCGCCCCGCGCCTCGAGCGCCCGCGCCTCTAGGACCTCGAAGCGCTCGCTTTCCGGAAAACGCTCGCGCGCCTCTTCGATGGCCGCCATCGCCTCGTCGCCCTCTTCGGCCGCGAGAAGACCTTGGATGTAGAACGTCAGAAAACGCTCGTCGCCACCGGAGAGGTCGCGCGCCTTGCGAAAGGCGTCGATGGATTCTTCGCTGCGGTCGAGCTGCTCATAAGCAAAACCAAGATGCGCCCAATATTCCGCTTTACGCTCGACGGCTTGGTTCTGGACATTCTGGACATTCCGGACATTCTGATCGGGGGCCTCGAGCAACTTCATCCACTCGTCGATCGCATTCTGATATTCACGTTTCTGCTCGTAAACACCGGCGAGCGTGTAGCGCCCAAGCACGTGATTCGGCTCCTGAGCGAGAGCCTCGAGGAGCAGCTCTTCCGCGCTCGCGAAATCGACCTGATCTCGCCGCACCATGGCGAGGCCGACGAGCACGACGACGTTTTGCGGATCCTCTTCGAGAATTATTTGAAATTCCTTGGCCGCTTCGTCCAGCTGACCTCCATTGGCGAGCGCATCGGCCAACCGGACGCGCGCGTCGAGGTCTGCCGGGACTTCTTCTAAAGCGCCCTTGTACACTTCGGCCATTTCGTCGAAACGCTGCTCGGCCCGGAGAAGCTCCACAAGCATTTCGCGAGCTTCGGGTTGCCTCGACTCGACGCCGAGCGATTGCTTCAACAGGCCGATGGCGGTCTCTGTGTCGCCCTGGCCTCGCTTGATCCGCGCGAGGAGGAACATCTCGTGATACGAACTCGGGGCGAAGCGGACGATCTCTTCGAGATGCTCGACCGCTTCGTCGGGTCGCCGGCTCGCGAGAAGCAAGCGCGCGAGACTGCTCCGGCTATCCATGTCTCCGGGATCGAGGCGCACGGTCTCGCGGAAAGCGTTGATCGCCTGGGGGGCGAGATCGGGCGAGCCGCCATTGCGCAGCATCGCGAAATAGAGCGTGCCGAGAATACGTTGCGCCGCCGCCACGTTGGGGTCCAGTTCGATCGCGTGTTTCACCGTGTCGAGAGCCATGTCGAGCTGTCGCATGCGCTGGTAGAGACTCGCGAGGGCAATGTGCGGATAGGCGGATTCCGGATCGAGCCGCGCGGCCTCTTCGTAGCTCTCGATGGCCTGAGTAGCCTCAGCCTGCCTCTCGTGCATGCGTGCGATGCAGTAGTAGTAATACGCCTCGGCCTTTGCGTCGACGGCCGGCTCGGCGTCCTGCGCGGTCGCGAATGGAGTGACGGCCAAGGCCCCGGCGAGGGACGAAACAACCAAGAGTACCTTCACTATGACGATTATACCGCAGCGAAGGCGAGATGGCCCGCCTACGCCCTTAGGGCTACGGCGGGGCTACGCCTGCCTCGACGAAGCCTTGGCGTAGTCGGACGAGGTAGCAGGCAACAGATAGCCGGTAACAGATAGCAGATAGCCGGTGGCTGCACTAAACTCACCACCGAATGTCCGTCGAAGCAAGCAGTTGGGCGCTACCACGAGCCAGTTTTCTCTATGGCATCGCGTTCTGGCTCGCCTTGATTCAAGTCTCGATCGCGGCCTCCCAGATCGTTCTAGCGGTGCTTTTGTGCATCTGGGTCTATCGCGTGGCGCGCGGCGAGCTCGCCTTTCCATCGCTCTCCGTGAACAAACCCTTGGCCCTTTACGCTTTGTTGAGCTTCGCTGCGACACTCGTGTCGTTCGATCCGGCGTTGAGCCTCCAGGCGAGCAGGAAGCTCTTGCTCTTGATGGTGCCGTTAATGCTCGTGAGCTCGGTGCGCCACACACGGAGCGTCGAGACACTCGTGCTGGTCCTGATCCTCATGGCGGATATCGGCGCCCTCGTTGGTCTCTGGCAGTATCGCTTCGGCGAGCTCGGCGACCTCGACCACCGCATCCGCGGTTTCATGGGCCACTACATGACTTATTCGGGGCTGCTCATGGGGGTGGGCATCTTCGCCATAGCGGGGCTATTGTTCCGCGGCAGCCATCGTGGCTTTTTTTTAGGGAGTGTCGCCCTCATCGGCCTCGCGCTCCTACTCACGTTGACGCGCAGTGCCTGGATCGGGATAGTCGTCGCTACAATCACGCTCGCCTTCCTGCGGGATCGAAGGCTCCTGCTCCTCGCTCCGATTCTCGCCCTGGCCGCCATCATGGTGCTGCCGCGCGGCGTGGAGCAACGTCTCGGCTCTTTTCTGAGCCTGGATACATCGGGTATGGATCGACTCTACATGCTTGAGTCGGGCACGCAAATGGTGGCGAACCACCCCTGGCTCGGGGTCGGACCGAACATGGTCGCGGATGTCTACCCCATTTACCGCATGCCCGAAGCACCCCTCCGCAAGAACCCGCATCTTCACAACAACATCGCTCAGATCGCCGCGGAGCGGGGACTCCCGTGCCTGCTCGCCTGGCTGTCTCTTATCGTCGTCGCCTTCGTCGCGAGCGCGCGTGCCTTCAAGCGCGCGCGGCACGATCCGAGAGCGCGCTCTCTCGCCGCCGGGGGGATGGGGGTGATGCTCGCCAGTTTTATCGCCGGGCAGTTTGAGTACAACTTCGGAGACTCGGAGTTCCAAATGCTGTTTCTCTTCGCCATGACCGTGCCATGGATGCTCGGGCCAAACTCCAGGCCAAACTCCAAGCCAAACTCCAAGAATGACCAAACGGATCGCGTGTCATGAAGGCAAACGAGCTCGACATCCAAGCTCTTCTCACCGCGACGCTCGACGCTCCGATTGCCGTCATCGGCGATGTGATGCTGGACAAATTCGTCTGGGGGAACGTTTCGCGCATTTCGCCCGAGGCGCCCGTTCCCGTCGTCGAGATCGACCGCGAGAGTTTTCATCTCGGAGGTGCGGCGAACGTGGCGCAGAACCTCGCGAGCCTCGGGATGCGGCCGCTGCTCCTCGGCGTCGTCGGCAAGGACAACGCCGCGAGGGAGCTCCGACAAACGCTCCGCGACCGCGGCTTGGCGGAAGATGCCGTCATCGACGACGGCGCGCGCCGCACGACGGTCAAGACCCGCATCATCGCCGGCAGCCAACAGGTCGTGCGCGCCGACTGGGAGTCCGCGGACGATTTGGCCGGTGACGTTGAGGCTCGGGCCCTCGACGCTCTCGCCGGTCTCGTGCGCGAGGCCCGCGCCGTAGTGCTCTCCGACTACGCGAAAGGCACGCTCACGCCGAACATCATTGGACGCGCGATCGAGCTCGCGAATGACGGCGCCATCCCGATCCTCGTCGACCCGAAACTCCAGCGCTACCGGATGTATCGAGGGGTGACGCTCGTGACGCCAAACCTGATCGAGGCCGAGCGTTTCGCGGGTCTAGTCGTACACACCGAAGACGATCTCGAGCAGGCTGCGCGCTCGATCTTGAAAAAGCTGGAATGCGAGGCTGTTCTCATCACGCGTGGCGAGCAAGGGATGAGCCTGTTCGAGGCCGCGGCCGCGCCGCTACACATCCCGACCTTTGCTCACGAGGTCTTCGATGTCTCCGGCGCCGGAGACACCGTCATCGCCGCGGCCGCGTTGGCCCTCGCCGGAGGCGCCGAGCTCGCTCACGCCGCCGAGCTCGCCAATCGGGCCGCCGGCATCGTCGTCGGCAAACTAGGAACCGCGACCGTGGAGCCCGAGGAGTTAATCGGCCTCCCGCCCCGCCCGCAAACCTGATCAATACTGAGCGCGTGCGCTCCATCGCCTAAAGGCGATGGGTTCACGTCGCCGACTAAAGTCGGCTTGTCCTTGCCTCGTTTCACTACTCACTGACCTTGAAAGAATCGTCGTCCTGGGGCACGGCACCCTGCAACTCTATATACTTCGCTATCACCTCATCCGTCACGTTGCCCGTTGTCACCACGAAGTAACCCCGTGCCCGTAGGTGCCGACCCCAGAACTCCTTCCGCATCGTCCGTAAGTCGCGCATCAGACGATTCGACGTCTTACCCTTGATCAACTGCATCACTCGACTCGGCGACAAATTCGGCGGCACGCTCAGCAACAGGTGCACGTGCTCAGGCCGCACATGACCCTTCAGTATTTCTATCTGGTTCCGAGCACAGATCTCCCGGATGAGATCCCGGAGACGAACCGCTACATCCCCTCTCAAGGCCGGCTTGCGGTACTTCGTGATAAATACGAAGTGATAGTTTAACTGGTACGTCGTGTGCGATGATTTACGATATCCTTTCACTTCGGGATCGTACCCCAAGCCTCCTAAAGGCTTCGCCTAAAGGCGTGGGATTTCAACCATCCCCGAGTGGGATATTAATAAAAGCGTAATTACGCTTTTATTAATATTGATCTTAATATTGCTCCAAGACGTGACCGGAATTCACGACTATGGCGGGTTGACGCCTAATGCCGAAAATGACGCCGCCCAGTAAAAACCATCGCCACTTCCCTCTCGTTCGCGGCCGCGATCACTTCCTTGTCGCGGACCGATCCACCCGGCTGCACGATCGCGACCACGCCGGCTTCGGCTAGCGCGTCGACACCGTCTCGGAACGGAAAGAACGCATCCGAGGCGGCGACCGATCCTTTGACCGGGCTCTCGACCGGGCTCTCGGCTTTGTCGACCGCGATGCGCGAAGAGTCGACACGGCTCATTTGACCCGCGCCCACGCCCACGAGCGCGTCGCCTTTGGCGAGCACGATGGCGTTCGACTTCACGTGTTTCGCCGCGATCCAGGCCAAGCGCAGCGCGCGCTCTTGTGATTCGGTCGGCGCGCGCTGGGTCACGACTTCGAAACGCTCCTCGGTCCCTTCCCGATCCCAGGCTTGAACGAGCACCCCACCGAGCACCCGGCAAAGATTGGAGCCTCGCCACGCGCGCGCATCGTCTTCGATGGTCATCAAGCGAAGATTCTTTTTCTTTGTGAGGATCGCGAGCGCCTCTTCGTCGAAGCCGGGTGCCACAATCGCTTCGAGAAACGTCGTTCTGAGCTCTTCGGCTGTCTTCGCGTCAACGTCACGATTGAGCGCCACGATCCCGCCAAATGCCGAGACAGGGTCGGTTGCGCGCGCGCTCACATAGGCCTCGACAAGCGAATCGCCGATGGCGGCGCCCGCGGGGTTCGTGTGTTTGATGACGACGGCCGCGGCGCGATCTGCAGGAAGCTCGCGGGCGAGACGCCAGGCAGCGTCGAGGTCGAGAATATTGTTGTAGGAGAGCTCCTTGCCGTGGAGTTGGCGCGCGCCAGCCACAGCGATCGCGCGCGGGTCGGCGTCGCGATAAAACGCCGCGGCCTGGTGCGGGTTCTCGCCGTAGCGCAGGTCTTGCACCTTGTCGAAGCTCATCACGAGCCTGCTCGGGAAGCTCGAGTCCTTCTCATCTTCCTCAGTCTCAATCGATAACTTGTCGGCTTCCGCGGACAAGCGCGCCAGGAACGAGGCGATGGCTTCTTCGTAACAGGCACTCGCGCGAAAGGCCTTTTTGGCGAGATAGAGCCGCGTCGCGAGCTCGATGCCGCCATCGAGCTTCGACAACACGAGCGGGTAGTCGGCCGGGTCCGTCACCGAGAGCACGTCCTTGAAATTCTTCGCCGATGCGCGCAGCATCGACGGACCGCCAATGTCGATGTTCTCGAGAATTTCGTCGATGGGGCTCCCTTCAGCGACTTTGTTCTCGAACGGGTAGAAGTTTACCGCGACAATGTCGACTGGAAGGATGCCTTGACGGTCGAGCTCGTCCAGATCGCCCGAAAGGTGCCGCCTCGCGAGAATCCCGGCATGGATCGTAGGGTGGAGCGTCTTCACCCGCCCTCCGAGAATCTCTGGAGAGCCCGTGACTTCAGCGACACGCCTTACGGGAACCGAAGCCGCCTCGAGCACTTTGGCAGTGCCTCCGCTCGAGACAATTTCATAGCCGCGGTCCGCGAGACCGCGCGCAAACTCAGACAGACCAGCCTTATCGGCCACGCTCAGGAGCGCACGTTTTCTCATGATGAGCCGATTCTACAGCGGAGGGCGCCGCCGGTCAGGGCTTATTCGGGGCGAATCGATATCCGGTGAAATCGCCGTTCGCTTTCGCCCAGGCGGAGAGCCACAGATAAGAAGCCGCCGTCACGCCGCGTGAATAGTTGAGCGATGTCTCCGCGAAGGGGACGGAGCGGAAATCGAAGCTTCGGGCCGACACGATCCGGCCGTCGCGCCAGAAGGCCTTCGAGAGAGGCGTCACCGCCCTCGTCGCCGACGTCACTTCGACAAGAAGGCGCCCGATCGAGGCTCCCCCGAGGGGCGACGAGAGCGCCCCGTCATGGACGAGCGGGAACTTCGTCAAGTTGAGATCGACGTATTGGTAGAGCTCGGGCGCCACCCGTTGTAGGTCGCGCCGGCCGGCCCCGACGATCACGGGGTCTGCGAGATCGGCGGCAATGCGCAGCAAGCGGCCGAGCTCGTAGGCGGTGTCGTCGAACGAGTTGTGCTCGCCCACCATGCGCACGACCTGCTCGATCCGCGTCTCCACGTCTTTGACGAGATCCGCCGAGAGCCGCCCGCGTACGCCGTCGCGCGCGAGCAAGGACGCCGTTTCGCCCTCGAGGCTCCGAACGCCGCGAAGGATGGCGGCTTCGCGCTTCAAGAGCACTCGGGAAAGCCGCGGCGGAAGAAGCCGCAGCGTGTCGTAGACCATGGCTCGGTAGGCCTCTTTCGGCCACGCGTCCGCGGGGACTTTACCCGTGAGAAAGATAAAGACCACGACCAGCCAGAACCGGACGAGCGGCTTCGCGCGCATGAGTGATCTTACGATTTCTTGCGTCTCGCGACCACGGAGACTTTGCCGTCCTTCAACGAGACGCCGAAGTTCACGTTTTGGATGCCGCGGCTCGAGCGAAGCTGATCGGCCTGCTTCTTGAGCGCGTTCCGAAAACTGTCGTAGTTGAGCTTTTCCGTGGACTCGCCGGCTTGCCGTTTCGCCGTGACGTAGTTGTCGAACACTTTCTTATAAGGGTCGGCGCTCCCGCTTTCAGCACTCTGCGATCGCTGCGGGGACGCGACAACGCGCTTCGAGCGTTCCTCTCGTCCAGTCGGAAGCTTCCCCTCTTCTTTGAGACGCATCCGCCAATTCCACATTTCCATATAGGTTCTGAACTTCGCTTGGTGCATCGAGAAGATCGTTTGCTCCGAGAGATTCCCGGAAGGGTTGCGGCTGTACTGATTGACGATTCTTTCGCAGATTTTTTGCGTGTTCCACGGCGGCGTGCGCAGCGCGCCCGAGAACCATTGCTCGTATTCGCGCTCGAGATCCTTGAACTTTGCTTGGAACGTGGCCATGTCCTCTTTGAAACCCATATCGTCTACATCTCCAGAGGATCTTTGCGAAAGAACCATAGTAGAGGAAGCCAAAGCTCGCGCCCATAGGGAACGCGTTTGCCGCGCACGAGGATCTCACAGCTCGGATACTCGCTGACGATATAAAAAAGGTCGTGAAGGGCGTTGACTTCGTCGATCCCGAAAGTGGCGAAATGCCGCACGTAGTTGCCGCTGCCTTCCGAGCGATAGCGTGTCGATTTTTGCGCGATCGCGAGCGCCCGTTCATAGGCGCTTTGCGCCGCATCGGGATCGTCTCCCCCGGCGGGTGGCGGTCCGAAGACGACCGTCACGTGAAAAGACTTGTCGGCACGCTCTGGGTAGAGAATCTCGATCATCTCGGGGTCGAGATGAGAGACGTCCTCTTCACCTCGACCGATGATCTCGGGCAGGCGTTCGATGAAGTTCTTCGGGCGTTCGTCCGGCATGATCTATGATCTTAATACGCGCTCGCGCAGGCTAGACGTGTACTTTTCCGCTAGCCTGCTTTGGCCATGGTAAAATCCTAGCGTTCAAGGTTCCAAGTTGTCAAAGAGGCTCACCACGACGACCTCCTCGCCCGACCGTCGCAAAACGCTCTTCAGGCGTGTGCCGAGCATCGAGCGAATTCTGTCGCGACCGGCAGTCCACTCCCTCGCGAACGCGTTCGGAAGACAAGCGGTCACGGACGCCACCCGAACCGTATGCGCCGAGCTTCGTAGAGCGGTCACGGCGGGCCTGACGGAAGACGAGCTCGAAGTGAGGATCGCGGCGCTCGAGGAGGCCGTGGGCGAGAAGCTTCGCGAAGAAATCCGCGCGAGCTTGCGGCCCGCCATCAACGCGACGGGCATCATCGTCCACACGAATCTGGGCCGGGCCCCTCTCTCGGACCGCGCCGTCGGCGCTATTTCCGAGATCGCTCGCGGATATACGAACCTCGAGCTCGATCTCGAAACGGGAAAGCGCGGAAGCCGTCACCAACACGCTTCACACTTGTTGTCTCGCTTGTTTCCAGGAAAGAGCGCGCTCGTCGTGAACAATGCCGCCGCCGCGGTCATGCTGAGCTTGAATACGTTCGCCGTCGGCAAAGAGGTCATCATCTCCCGTGGCGAGCTCGTCGAGATCGGAGGTTCGTTTCGCGTGCCCGACATTCTCGCGCGGAGCGGCGCGCGTCTTCGCGAGGTCGGCACGACGAACAAAACGCGCATCGCTGATTACGAGCAGGCGATCGGTCCCGAGACCGGAGTGCTCTTGAGAGTGCACCCTTCGAATTTTCGTATCGTCGGCTTCACCGAGTCCGCCTCGACCGAGGAGCTCACCGAGCTCGGTCGAGAGCGCGGCCTCACCGTCATCGAAGATTTCGGCAGCGGCAATCTTCTTTCACTCGCGCCTTTCTCCCTTCCGCACGAGCCCACCGTCGCTCAAAGCCTCGCGAGCGGTGTCCACATCTCGATCTTCTCGGGAGACAAGCTGCTCGGAGGGCCGCAAGCGGGCATCCTCGTCGGCGAGAATGCCGCGATCGAAACGTGCCGCAAGAATCCGATGGCGCGCGCGCTCCGCGTCGACAAGCTCATTTATGCCGCGCTCGAGGCCACCCTTCTTTCCTTCGCGGAGGGGAAAGCCACCAAAGAGATCCCCGTGCTTCGCATGTTGTCGGCGCCGAGTGAGGCGATACGGGAACGCTCGGAACGGTTCATCGCCTCGCTCGGAGACACGGGTCAGCTCGAGCTCGCAATCGTTGCCACCACATCACGCATCGGCGGGGGTGCGGCAGTCGACGCCGAGATCGCGAGCTATGCGATCACGATCGTGGATCCTTCGACGCCAGCCCAGAGGATCGTGATCGCGCTTCGCGCCCATCGGCCTCCCGTGATCGCGCGGATTGTCGACGGCCGCGTTCTCATCGATCTGCGTACCGTCGCCGAGCAAGATGAGGACGCACTCCGAGCGGCAATCGCGGCGCTCTAATCAGTATTCAGCATTCAGGGTTCAGCATTCGGGACCGCGCTACGACGCGCCGTGCTGAATGCTCACTAGAACAAACCCGTGGCGGCGCGGGCCGCCAAACGGTAGAGCATGTTCGCGAAAGGGCCGAGCAAGAATGCGACGGCGAGCGCCGCGACCATTGCGGGCCACGCCTTCCCCTCTTCCCCCTCTACCCCCTTTACCATCGTCACGCGGGCGACGAGACGCGCGCAGCCGATCCCGACTAGGAAGGTTCCGAGCAGAGCGGCGACGGTCGCGTCGACCGGCAGCGTTGCGAGAAGAGGAAACTTCGTCACGAAGCCTGCAAATGGCGGCAACGACGCGAGCGACAAGGCGAGGATCCAAATAGCCGCAACGGAACGGGACTTCTCCTCTCCCGAAACGAGGGAAGCCAAGAGCAGGATTGTTAGCGTCGACGCGGCGAGATGCAGAAGGACGTGCGGGAGCGACGTCGTTCCCACCATGGTCCCCAGAATGGCGAGGCCGATCTGCGCGACAGCCATCCACGCGAGAGAGGGCCGCGTGCGCCCCGCGAAGGCGGCGCCGAGCCCTCCGATCGTCATGCCACCCCACGCCAAGACCGCGCCGAGGCTCAGCCCAACCGCGCCGAGGCCCAACCCAACGGATGGAAGCTCGGGCGTCCAAGACACGAGACGCACCCAATAAGCCACGAGGGCTACCCCCATCGCCAGCGTTTCGAAACGAGGCTCCGCGCTCGCGGCGAGCCATTTGAGAACGAGCCCACATGAGAAAAGCATGAGACCCACTACTGCCCATGGCGACGGCTCGAGAAAGGCCAGATCGGTTCCGCCCATGACGGCGAGGAGCAGAAGACCGGACATCGACGTGGCCGATGCCACGAGGGACAGCGTTCGCGGTCCCAGGTAGGCGAGCGACGCCGCTTCGAAACCGAGAAAGATCCATACGACGTTCCGGGTCGAGATGGCGAGTACGAGCGCCGCGGCGGTCGTAAGACGTCGCGACCGCGATGAGGACGCGTCGACCACCCAGGCAACGCCGAGCTCTACGAGGATCAAGCCGGTCAAGAAGAGGCTGAACGGGTCGCCATCGAACGTGCCCGAGCTTCCCCACCGCGACGCGCGCGCGAGCCAAGCCACCGTGGTGAGCGCAGCGCCGATGGCGACGAGGCCCCCGCGCCCTCCGCCGAGGCCCGCGCGCGCTCCGCCCCGGCGCTCAGTCCAAAGAGCACCTAAGAGCAGTATCACGGTGGGCGTCGCGGCCACGAGCGTCATCGCTCTTCCTCCGCCACCGCGGTCGGCGGTAGCACGTCACGCGCCGTGGGCGCCAGCAAGTCGTGCCACGCTCCGGGAAGCACGATCATGGAAAGGCACCAAAAGGCGACCGGGATAGCAAGCAAGAGCCCGCGCTTGGGTTCCGCGGGCTCGCGTGCCCGGGCGATCGTCTCGCGCCAAAGGCGAAGTGACAGCATCAAGAAGCCGAGCGCGCCGAGCGCCGCAAAACTCCGCGAGTGCGACCACTGCGCCGGCAACACCCACAGAAGCGGCGTCACCGTCAGAAACAGATAGAAGAAGCCGAGGAGGACGCGCGCGTTCGAAAGCGCGAGTCCGGTAACCCCAGCTGCAAGCACCAGCATTTGGAGCGCGGCCCCCGTAACACCCAGCTCCTGAAACGAAAATAGCCCGACCAGAACGAGCGCTTGGTGTCCGACGACGAGACGCGCCCACGGACGCCCGGGCGCAAGCGCGGCATAGCCGAGCGTCAGGATCGCGAGAGCCAACACGAGCTCGCTCCACGCCAACGCGCCGCTTTTGCAAATCGGCAGCACGAGCCGGAACAGGAGATAGCTTCCCGCCAGGCTCGATAGAGCCGTTACCGTTAGACGCCCCTGACGCGGCGCGCTTTCGAGGACCGGCGACAGCCACGACGCGACCGGAAAGACGGGAAGCGCAAACGCGACTCCGGCAAATGCGACGATAAAAAGCAACCGCTCCGCATCTGGGTAGAGCACGAGCGATTGCAAACGTAACAGATCCGTCGAGGCGAAGCCGGTCTGCACGAACACGAGCTGATAACAGCGGACGAAAAACCCGAACAAAAGCGCGAGGCCGGCAAGCTGGAACACTAAGTAACGGCGCCGCGCGCCGGCAAGAGGCGCGACCGCAACGAGGAGCCCGCCATAGAACGCCAAGAGAAGATAAGCGTCTCGGGCGAGGAAAAGGCCGAGCGCCATGGATTCGGCGAGCAAGATCCAGATGGCCGCGCGCCCATCGAAGGGCGCGCCCCATGCGAGCGCCACTGTGCTCGCGACAGCCGCCCAGCACACCAAAGCCAAGCTGAAGCCGTCGAGACCGAGAGCCCAGTTGACGCCCGTCATTTCGATGAGATTTCGAGATTCCCAGATCCCGTTAGCCGATTCCGAGCCGAGAAACAGTAAGGCCGTGACGAACGTGAGAAGCAGCGTGGCCGACGAACAGATGAGCGTGACCAAGCGCGCTGCCGAGAGGTGCTTTGGGCCCATTAGCCCGCACACAAAACTTCCCAAAGCCGGAACGGCCAGGAGCAGGCTCAAGAGAGGAAACGCTGTGGGAAGGCTCATCTAAGGGTCGGAGAACCGGGCACTATATGGGGCTGAGCAAAAGTGTGTCAACGGTGACTTGACATCCTAGCACCCGCAGTAAGACAATGATTCCGGGCGTTCAAGTCTAATGTTGACCGACCCCTACGCTCGCGCGCGCTGGCGCGGGCCCGTTCACTGGGGGGGCTTGCCGACGAGAAGAGCTTCTTTCGATGATCACTGGTTTCAACACCGACGTTCCTTATAACGGTCAGACCTACCATGTCCAGACCGAGGACAAGGGTAAAGACAATCCGATGGTCGAATCCCTCATTTATAAGGGCGGCGAGATTCTAGGCGCGCGGCGGACCGCGTATTCCAAATTCTTGCCCAATGGGTACGAAGAAAAAGCCGTCATCAAGTTCATGGAAGAGCAGCATCGTCGCGTGATCGATGAAGTCAAGCGGGGCCGCTTCGACAAGGATGGGGACTTGCTCAACGACGCCACGGATGTCGGTGACCAGAGCCTCGATCAAGTTATCCTGAACTATCTGGCCGCCAACAAGAAGGGCGACAAGAAGTAGCGCTCTTCGGCTGGCATGGCTTTGCAGATTCGGCTGAACCGAGAGTCACACGATCTCCCCGACCGTGTCACCATCCACGCCCTTTTGGACACGCTCGGGATCGAGGCCGGGCGCGTTGCCGTCGAGGTCAATCGCCGAATCTTGACACGCTCGGAGTTCACCGTTGTCACTGTGGAGGATGGCGATGAGGTCGAAGTCGTCACGTTCGTCGGTGGCGGCTGATCGCGATTCGCAGTAAGCTTGGTTCCCATGCGCATCGCGGACAAAGAACTCGGCTCCCGTCTCATTCTCGGGACGGGCAAGTATGCGAGCTTCGATCTCATGCGCTCCTGCCACGAGATCTCGGGTACGGAGATGGTCACTGTCGCCGTACGCCGCGTCAACTTGACCGACCGCTCGAAAGAGACGCTGCTCGACTACATCGATCGCGATCGGTTCATGCTGCTCCCGAATACGGCGGCGTGCTACACCGAGGACGACGCCGTGCGCACCGCCCGGCTCGGCCGCGAGGCTGGGCTTTCGAACTGGGTCAAGCTCGAAGTGATTGGCGACGAACGGACTTTGTTTCCGGACACCGAAGCACTCGTGAAAGCAACCCGGACGCTCGTGAAGGAAGGCTTCGTCGTCCTGCCTTATACGAATGACGACCTCGTCGTCGCGAAGAAGCTCGAGGATGCAGGCGCTGCGGCGGTCATGCCGCTTGGAGCTCCCATCGGCTCGGGCCTCGGTATCCAGAACCCGAACAACTTGCTCTTGATGCGAGAAGCGATTTCCGTCCCGATGATCGTTGATGCCGGAGTCGGCACAGCTTCCGACGCCGCCGTCGCGATGGAGCTCGGAGCGGATGGCGTTCTGATGAACACCGCCATCGCCGAAGCGAAGGACCCAGTCAAGATGGCCGATGCGATGAAGCGCGCCGTTTTCGCTGGACGGCTCGCCTTCGAAGCAGGCCGGATGCCGAAACGACTTTATGCAAGCGCGAGCAGCCCCCTCGAGGGCGTCGTGGGAAGCAGCAGCATTTCTTGACGTAAAGCGCCCTTGACCTTGTCCACAGAGCCCACCGTCTCCGAGCTCAAAGAAAAACTTCACGAAGAAGAAGAGCTCTACGCCGAGCTACTCGCGAAGCTCGACGCTCTTTCGGGAACGCGCGCACCTTACGACCAGGACGGCACCATCCCGGAGCTACTCGCAAGTCTCAATCAGTCAAGCGCGCTCATCGCATCGGAGTCGGCGGAAACCACGGAAGGCGCGGGTGGCGGCGGCTTGAAAGGCCTCGCGCGGGCTATCGCCCGGCGCCTCGTCGAGCCCGAGCTTCGAGCGCTCGGGCGCGCGCTCGAGCAGCAGCGGAGCTTCAACTCGAGCCTCGTGCAGTTCTTGAACCGCTTCGCCGAGACGTCGAACCGCGCCGCAGCTGCGCAAGCCGAGTTCACCTCGGCGCTCGTCGGATTTTCTCAGCGCATCGACCGGTTGGCCGACGCGAAGGACCGGCTCTACGCGTCCCTCGGCGACGAGCGCGCCGATTTGCTGTTAGATGCGATGGACAAACGCGTCGAGCGTGTTCAGCTTGGCGTCCGTGCTCTCAAAGAACGGGTCGAAGGCATGGATTCGTCGCTCGCGGTCGCGCGGGCGGAGCTCCACGCCGTTTTCGCGCGCGTCTCCGGTGAGAGCTCCGAACGAGCAGAGATCACCCCCCATTTCGAAGCGGAGCACTATCTCGCTTTCGAGGAGCGCTTCCGCGGAAGCTCCGATGCGATTCGGGAACGCCTCGCCGATTACGTCCCGTACTTCGAGGGACAGAGCCCTGTGCTCGAGCTCGGTTGCGGGCGCGGAGAGTTCCTCGTGCTTTTGAAAGAAGCGGGTATCGAGGCGCAAGGCGTGGACGGCAATCGCGAGATGATCCATGCTTGCCGTGACAAAGGCGTCCAAGCAGAGGTCGGCGATCTCGTGACCGTCCTCGCCGATCGCCCGGCCGGGTCGGTAGGCGGTATCTTCGCCGCTCAAGTGATCGAGCACTTGCCGCCGGCGCTTCTGAGAAAAGTGCTCGCCGATGGCTACCGCGTGCTCCGTCCCAAGGGCCGCATCATCCTCGAAACCGTGAACCCCACGAGCGTCCTCGCGCTCGTGGAATCGTTCTACCGGGACCTCACCCACCAAAAGCCGCTTCACCCCGAGACCCTCGACTTCCTGATGCGCGCCGTGGGCTTTTCCGAAGTGACCATCCGTTACACGAGCCCGGTCGGCGAGAGAGCGCGCCTGCTTCCGGTGATGGGCTTGATGGCCTTGATGGATGGAAACGACACGGTCAATCAGAACTTCGAAAAGCTCAACGCGTTATTGTTCGCGGACCAGGACTACGCGGTCATCGCAACCAAATGAACTGCGCGTGCCACTGGTATGATGTCGGGGATGGTGAAAGTCGCCACCAAGAGCGAAATCGAAGCCGGCGCCTGCAAGGCCTTCGAAGCGGACGGTAAGGCGATCGTTCTCTACAACGTCGACGGCGAGTTCTTCGCCACTTCGAGCCAGTGTCCGCACCAGGGCGGACCGCTCGGGGACGGGCTCGTCGACGGCAAGACCGTGACCTGTCCGTGGCACGCGTGGCAGTTCGACCTCGTCACCGGAGAAGCCATCTTCGACCCTGGGTTCAAGATCGACTGCTTCAAAGTCGAGCTCCAAGGCAACGACATTCTTGTCGGCCTTGTCGAGGTGTAGAGCTGGCTAAAGAAGCGAACACTGCACCCGTCCCAGCGGGTCCAACGGGTGAGCCCCCAGAGAAGCTATCCCGCCGCGCCCGAACCCTCACGCGCAAGCTTCGGAAAGCTTATCCCGACGCGAAGTGCGCGCTCGACCACGAGAACGCGCTTCAGCTGCTCATCGCTACGATCTTGTCGGCACAATGCACCGACGTGCGCGTCAATAAAGTGACGCCCGCTCTGTTCGCACGCTACCCGGAAGCGAAAGACTACGCCGCCTCCGACCGAAGCGAGCTCGAAGAGCTCGTCCGTTCGACGGGGTTTTACCGGAACAAATCCAAATCGATCCACGGCGCCACGTCGAAGATCGCCGAAGAGTTCGAAGGCGAAGTCCCGAAGACGATGGAGCAGCTTCTGACCCTGCCCGGCGTTGCGCGCAAGACGGCAAATGTCGTGCTCGGAACGGCTTTTGGCATCGCTTCCGGCTTCGTCGTCGACACTCACGTCTTCCGGCTCTCCCATCGCATGGGGCTTGCAAAAGCGAAGACACCGGAGCAAGTCGAAAAACAAATGATGGCGCTTCACCCGGAAAAGGACTGGATCGATCTCGCCCATATCCTGATCCATCACGGCCGCGCCATTTGCGCCGCACGCTCGCCGCAATGCGACGCGTGTATGGTCGAAGAGCACTGCCCGAAGATAGGCGTCGAGCCGCCGCAAGTGAAACCCGCCGCGCGCCCAAAAGCCCGGCCTCTGAAAGAGCGCATCGCGGCGGCAAAGAAAAAGTGAAGCCATGAAGCTAGGGCTCAATATCGGCTTTCTGACTTCCGCGAATCCCGACCCGGTTCCCCTGGCGGTCCAAGCCGAGCGGCTCGGCTATGACTCGGTGTGGGCGGCTGAAGCGTGGGGCTCGGACGCAGTCAGCCTCATCGCCTGGGTGGGCGCCAAGACCGAACGCATCGGCCTCGGCACCGCGATCCTTCAAATCCCGTCTCGCACGCCCGCGTTGACGGCGATGACGGCTGCGACGCTCGACCGTTTGAGCCACGAACGCTTGCTGCTCGGGCTAGGCGTCTCCGGCCCCCAAGTGATCGAAGGCTGGCACGGGGTCCCCTACGGGAAGCCGCTCGCGCGCACGCGTGAAGCGATTGCCATTATCCGCCGGGTCCTCGAACGCAAAGAGCCTCTCATCTGGGACGGTGAGACCTATCGCATCCCGCACGAAGGCGGTACCGGCCTCGGCAAACCATTGAAGCTGATGATGGCGCCGATGCGCCCGGATATCCCGATCTATCTCGCCGCCATAGGACCGAAGAACGTGGCGCTCGCCGCCGAGCTCGCCGACGGCTGGCTTCCGGTCTTCTATTCGCCCTATCATCGCGAGAGTTTCCAAGAAGCGCTCGAGCGCGGCTTCGCCAAGCGCACGCCGGAGCGCGAAGAGCTCGATTTCGACGTCGCGCCGAGCGTCCAAGTCGCGATCGGGGACGATCTGGAGCGCTGCCGCAATGAAGTCAAACCGACGCTCGCGCTCTATATCGGTGGCATGGGAGCGAAAGGCAAGAACTTCTACAACAACCTCGCCCGCCGTTACGGCTACGAGGCCGAAGCTGAGACCATCCAAGATCTCTATCTAGCAGGGCGTAAGCGAGAAGCGATCGCTGCGGTTCCCGATGCGCTCGTGGATCAAGTCGCGCTTTGTGGTCCGGAAGCGCGCGTCGCCGACCGAGTGCAGGCGTGGAAAGAAGCAGGCGTGACGACGCTCATCTGCGTGTTGCACGACGTGGAGGCACTCTCGACGATGGCGGCGATCAGGGAGCGTCTGTAGCTTCGGAAATACGATAGAGCTTCGTCTGCGTGCGGAGATAAAGGCTGTCCTCACCAATGGCAGGGCTCGCGAAGCTCATTTCACCGAGGCTGTTCTGTGCGATCTCCTTATGCTCGTCGACGTCAGCGCGGGCGACGAAGGTGTCGCCATCTTCGCTGAGGAAGAACACGTTCCCGCCATAGGCCCACGGCGACGCGGAAAACGTGTGCCCGCCGCCACCCACGCGCGCGCGATAGAGGCGCTCGCCGCTGGCTGCGTCGAGCACTGACAGGATTTCGTTATCGTTCACGATGTAGAGTCGACCTCGATAAAGAAGGGGCGACGAGGTACAAGACCTGCACGATCGGCAAGAACGAGACCGTCTGCTCGAAGCGATGAGCCAATGTATTCACCGACCGTAGATGGATGGGACGCCGTGAAACATGGGATGGGTGCCTCGCGTGAGGAGTTCGTCCGAAATGGCCAAGATCGAGGGGGCTCGACATCGGTTTTCGCCCGCCGTAGCAGAGGTTCGCCCGAGGACGCTCGTCCGCGGGACATCAACCTCTACGTTTCGAGACGCAGCGCGGCGGACCAACGACGAGCCGACTTCCCCGCGTCTCGAGGCGATCAGCTCGTCCGGCGCTTGCGCGGCACGACTTTTATCTGCTTGGGCTCGCGGATGAGGATGTAGTACTTGCCGTTCTGCTCCCCCACCGTGCCCGTGACCCGCACGTTGCGTCGCGTATATTTCTTCACCACGTCCACTTTGAACTTGTGTATATCGCCCGTGAGAACGATGGCTCGAAAAGCCGTACTAATATCGGCGCCGAAATACAGGCTGATTTGACCTGTTTCCGATTTGCCGTGGGAGTAGACCCGACCCTCCACGGCAATCCCTTTGCCGACTTGCTCCGCGGTGACATCTGTTGGACGCATAGCTTCCGTTTGGGCGAAGGCGGTCGCGCCGAGTAGGAAAAGGATGCTCAGGGCTAAAGCTGAGGCTCTCATGAAGACCTCCTTTTGGGACGGACAGTTCCCGGAAGAGGAGGGGCCGACGACACGAGGCCCCTCTTGTCGCCTAACGGGTTGTATCTAATCACCGAGTACGGGAGGTTGTCAATCGTGCGTGGCTCCGACAGGCTGCGTCCGACTTCACCAAGGCTTTGTCGGGACTGCGCCGAAACCCCGAGGGAGCGCTAAGCACTAATGCACCATCGGGCCGTCGTCGCCACCGGAGCGCTTATCGTAGTAATCCTCGAACTTCTTACGAAGCCGTTTCATCCGCCAGCGCCGATAGGCGTCTCGCCACGAACCGCCAAGCTCGGCGCGCAAACCGCCCAACGAACGGCGGCGACCCCTGCCGGTGACGCCCACCCATCGAAGCAACAAATAGCCGGTGGCGAAACCTCCGAGGTGCACGATATGCGCGACACCTTGCTGCCCGGTAACGGAGCTCCAGAAGGCGAAGACCCCGGCCATCGCGACGAGGAAACGCGCTTCCATTGGAATGACAAAGAACAACAACACTTGTTGGCGCGGAAAAAGATAGCCGAAGGCCATCAAGACCCCATAGACCGCGCCCGAGGCGCCGAGGGTGCTCACGTTCCAAAGCGGATAAGACAAGAAAGCGAACGCCGCCCCGCCGAGACCACATAGGAAGTAGTAACGGTAGAACGATCGACTGCCCCACGTTCTCTCGATGGCACATCCAAACATGAACAGGAAGAGCATGTTGATGCCGAGATGGCCGAGTCCCGCCTGGTCATGCAGGAACATATAAGTAGCGACGCGCCAAATTTGGAAGTTCCAAGGCAGCACGAGCGACGGGACCAAGGTGAACCATTCGGTGAAGTTGTGGATTAGGACTTGGAGCACGTAGACGACGACGTTTGCGATGATGAGGTTCTTGACCGCAGGGGTCAAAGGACCTCCGAACATCGAGCTCAAATCGCGCCGGTAGTAGGACATAAAAAGAGCTTAGCACACGGCCTTTTTACCGCCGCTCCGCCAACGGAGGAACGTATCTTAGCTCGTCTTCTTCACCGAAACGTTGAACGAAGAGGCGTCGAGCGTTTCCCGTAGCGCGCGTCCGGTGTGGGAGCTCGGCTCCGCCGCGACTTCCTCCGGTGTTCCCGTCGCGACGAGATAGCCTCCTCGTTTGCCGCCCTCGGGTCCCAAATCGATGATGTGGTCGACCGTCTTCAAGACGTCCATGTTGTGCTCAATGACGAGCACGGAGTTCCCGCCTTCGACGAGTTTCTCGAGCACTTTCAAAAGGCGCGCGATGTCCTGGAAGTGAAGCCCCGTCGTTGGCTCGTCCAGAATGTAGAACGTGCGGCCGGTGGATCGCTTGGCGAGCTCGCGCGAGAGCTTCACCCGTTGCGCCTCGCCGCCGGAAAGCGTGGGCGAGCTTTGCCCGAGCCGGATATAGCCGAGCCCGACCTCGATCAACGTCTTCAGAATGCGGCGGATCGAAGGATGGTTCTCGAAGAGCTCGGCCGCTTCGGCGACCGTGAGATCGAGCACATCAGCAATGGAGAGGCCTTTATATTTTACTTCGAGCGTCGCGTCGTTGAAGCGGCGTCCGCGGCACTCCTCGCACGGCACGTAGACGTCGGCGAGAAAATGCATCTCGACTTTTATGACCCCGTCGCCGTCGCAATGCTCGCAACGGCCGCCCTTCACGTTGAAGGAAAAGCGCCCAGGCTTGTAGCCGCGCGCGCGCGCCTCGGGAAGATGAGCAAAGAAATCGCGGATCTCGTCGAAAGCCTTCGTGTAGGTTGCCGGATTCGAGCGTGGAGTTCTTCCAATGGGCGATTGATCGATATCGATAACCTTGTCGAGGTGTTCGAGCCCGCGCAGAAGCCGATGGGCGCCCGGTTGCTTCTCGGCGCGGTTCAAAACGCGCGCCAGCGCCGGGTAGAGGATCTCGTTCACGAGCGTGCTCTTGCCCGCACCCGAGACGCCGGTCACGCCGACGAGCACGCCGAGCGGGATCTTCACGTCGAGGCTCTGAAGGTTGTTGGCGCTCGCGCCGCGAATCTCGACGAAGTGCCGCGAGATCTTGCGCCGCTCCGGGGGGACCGGGATCGAGAGCTTGCCCGAGAGAAACTGCCCTGTCACCGAAGCCGGATGACGCGCGAGCTCTTTAGCGGTGCCGGTAGCAACGACCTCCCCGCCGTGAACCCCGGCGCCAGGGCCGAAATCGACAACATAGTCCGCCGCTTCGATCGTGTCCCGGTCGTGCTCGACGACCACCACCGTGTTGCCCATGTCCCTCAAGTGACAGAGCGCGCCGAGAAGACGCACGATGTCGCGCGCGTGTAGACCAATCGAAGGCTCGTCGAGAATGTAGACGACCCCGGTGAGCTCGGAGCCAATCTGGCTCGCGAGACGGATCCGTTGCGCCTCCCCGCCCGAGAGCGTCGGCGCGAGCCGGTCGAGCGTCAAGTAGCCGAGCCCGACATCTCGCAAGAATCGGAGACGGTTGACGATCTCCTTCAACAGCTCCGAGCCGATGAGCGCATCCGTTCCCGAGAGCTCGACGGTCGTGGCGAAGAGAAAGGCATCGTCGATGGCGCTCGCCGCGAGCGCGGCGATCGACTTTCCATCGACATGAACCGAAAGCGCTTCTGGACGCAGGCGCGCGCCCTCGCAGCTCGAGCACGGCTTGCTCGACATGAACTGCGCGTAGTGCTTGCGAACGGCTTCCGATTGGGTCTCCTTCATACGCCGCATCATGATCGGGACGAGCCCCTCGAAGCGCGTTTTGAACGAGCGGCGACCGCGCCTGACCGTGATCTTCTCTTTGTTGTTGCCGTGCAGGATGACACGGCGGGAGGCGACGGCGAGCGCGCTCCACGGCTTGGTCAGGTCGATCTTGTGATGGCGAGCGAGCGAACGGATCACCGCGGCGCGCCATCCTCCTTTGTCCTCGATGGCGCCCCAGGGTTTTACCGCACCCTCGTTGATGCTCAACGACCGGTCCGGCACCATGAGCTCTTCGTCCATCTCCGCTTTCGTGCCGAGGCCGTTACATTCAGAGCACATGCCTTGCGGTGAGTTGAACGAGAAGAGCTGCGGGGACAGCTCGGGAAAGGAGATCCCGCAATGATGACAAGCTTGATGCTCGGAAAGAAGCAAATCGTCCGCCCCGTCGCGGTGCACGATGAGAACACCTCCCCCGGAACGAAGCGCCGTTTCCACGGAGTCCGTCAAGCGCGATCGCGACTTCTCCAAAAAGTTCGCCTTGCGGACGAGGCGATCGACGACGATCTCGATATCGTGCTTCTTGTTCTTTTCGAGCTCGATCGAATCCTCGAGCGAGTAGATCGTCCCGTCGACGCGCACCCGGGAAAAGCCGCTCCGCCGGGCTTTTTCGAGCACCGATTTGTGCTCGCCCTTACGGCCGCTCACGAGCGGCGCCAAGATCTGAAAACGGGCGCCCTCGGGAAGACGAGCGATTTCCTCGACGATTTGCTGCGGCGTCTGCCGCGCAACAGCCCGGCCGCATTGATGACAAGAGAGTCTTCCGATCCGCGCAAAGAGCACCCGAAGGTAGTCGTAGATCTCGGTGATCGTTCCCACCGTCGAGCGCGGGTTGTGGCTCGATGACTTTTGGTCGACGGAAATCGTAGGCGACAGGCCGCGAATCGTGTCGTAGAGCGGCTTGTCCATCTGCCCGAGAAATTGCCGAGCATAGCTAGAGAGCGATTCGACATAGCGCCGCTGGCCCTCGGCATAGAGCGTGTCGAGCGCAAGGGACGACTTCCCGGAGCCCGACACCCCGCTAAAGACGACAAGCTTCTTCTTAGGAAACTCGACCGTAATGTTCTTCAGATTATGCTGGCGCGCCCCGCGCACAACAATGCGATCCGGTTCCACGTGGGTGAATCTAGCCCGAACCGCCCCAGCCGTCAACGAGGCCGGATGTCAGTACCCGCTTCGATGAAGCCACGCACAACGAAACGAAGTCCCAGTTTGGCGAAACCGCCGCTTCAAGCTTGGTAGCCGGTAGCTGACAGCTGCCCGAAAACGGCTTCCCTTCTTCGTTTCGCGCTTAATCCCAATCAGGCTTGACGGCAAAGAAAAAGCTCTCCCGCCCCCGCTCGACGAAGAGCACCACCTCGTCCGGCTGCCGCCCGCGCACGCTCGCGAGCACTGCCCGGAAACTCGCGAGATCTTCGATCGGCTTATCGTCGAAGCGGACGAGCAAATCGCCGGGTGCTACCCGGTTGGGGTTGCTGCTCACCGCGACCGGAGGCTGCACGACGACGACGCCTTGGCGCTCGGGCTCGAGAAAGCGGGTGGCCCGATAGTCATAGGTGAGCTCCCGGACGGTAAGATCGAGCTCTTCGACTTTGATCGTCTCCGCCTCGCGGGCCGAGCGCGGCGCGGGCGCAAGATGGACGGTCGTTGTGGTCGGAGCGCCCTTTCGGAGGTAGCCGATCTCGAGAGAAGCGCCAGCGCCGGCGCGAAGCAACTTCTCCGCAAACGTTCCAAGGTCTTCGTCACGGTTCACGTCGACCGGCTCGCCTTCGAGCTCGAAGAGCACGTCACCGACTTCGAGGCCCGCGCTTTCGGCGGGCGAGTTGCGGTAGACATAGCCGAGAAGAATGCCTTTATCCACAGGAAGGCTCATATGCCTCGCAAGCTCCCGGGACAGCGGTTGCATTTCCACGCCGAGCCAGCCGCGCCGTACCGGCTCCGCTTCGGGAACGCGGACGCCCGCATCGACGAAATCCCGCGCGGGACGCGCGAAGCCGCGCCCCACACCTTTGGGAAGGTCGCGCATGATCGAGAGAAAGGCCAAGGGATTCCGGCTACGCGTATCCGGCACCGGCACGGTGAGCGCGTCCAGATAGCCGAGGATCGCGCCTTCCCGCGAGACGACGAGCGAGCCGACGGGATCGGAAGCGCCCGTCGCGACCATGAAGCCTGAAGGCGGCCGCATCGTCATGGCCTGAACACGCGAAAGCTCCACCGCGACAGCCGGGCCGAGAGGCTCCTTCAAAAGGCTCACCACGACGACCTCCTCGCCCACGGTGACGTCGGTGCCGGCTTCGAAGACGACAGGTACGAATGTCACGTCCTCCGCACCCTTGTCGATGCGAAAAAAAGCGACATCGGCGTCCGGATCGCGCCCCAAGAGCGTGGCCGGATATTCATTGCCGTTCATGAATCGGACATGCGCTTCCGGAATCTTGGCTTCGACGCGATTGACCGAGCCGGGAAAACGAATCCCGACGCCGTGCGGCACTTGGTTGAAAGGCTCGTAGATGATCGCGCTCACCATCACGAGGCCATCGGCGGTCACGACGACGCCGGTCGTCGTGAGCTCTTCCTCGGCCGGCGGCTCGGCGGTCGAGCGGCTGACTTGTTGGCGGTAGCGCACTTGGACGACGCTCTTGCTATAGCGGGATTCGATCGATCGGAGCTTCTGGGCGGTCTCGTCGGGAGCGACACGGGCAACACCGACGGCGGCAACAAGCGCGAAAAGCGCCACAGTGACAAACTCAGTTCTCATAGCTGGGCTCGATGAGGATCCAACGCCGCGAGTGGCGCCGCATCACGGTGAGAAGAACGGCATCGGTGCGCGCGTCGTCGAAGCTTCGATAGATATTACGGAGCTCGTCCAGGTCGCCGACGGGCTCGTCTTCGGCGGCCACGATACGGTCTCCGGGAAAGAGCTGCCCGTGGAAGGCCGCACCGTTGGGCTTCACGCCCGCGACCATGACGCCGAGATTGTCCGGCAAGCTGAACTCGCGCGCGAGCTCGCGGGTAATCCCGCGCGCGGTAAATCCCCAGCTCTCGAATTCCATCTCGTCCGAGCTCGACGCGCCCCGCTCTTCCGTCTTGACGGTGAACTCGAGGACGTCGCCTTCGCGAGCGACCGCAACCGCGACTTCGGATCCGATGGGCGTGTCGGCGATCTTCTTGTAGATCAGAGGAAGCTCTTCGGTGAACTGGGCCGACGTGCGCTCGCCTCGATAGGCCAGGAGCATGTCGCCGGCACGGATGCCAACACGCTCGGCAGGTGAGTCGGGATCGACGCTGCGGATCACGACGCCGGGTACGGACTCTGCTTCGAAATACTGCGCGAGCTCCTCGCGCGGTTGAAAGGTCAGACCGAGCCAACTGCGTTGCACGTGGCCCGTCTCGATGAGCTGCGCGGCGACTTCTCTGACGATGTTTACCGGGATCGCGAAGCCAATGCTCGAGGCGCCAAAAGCCCCCCTCGCGTTGACGCCCACAACCTCCCCCTTCAAGTTCACGAGCGGGCCGCCACTATTGCCGGGATTGATGGCTGCATCCGTCTGGATCCAAGTGTTGAACGATCCGGTCTTCTCCCCAGTGGGAAGCTTGAAGGAATCCGACAAATAACGGTCCTTGCTGCTGACGACGCCGAAGGAAAGCGAGCGCTGCAGTGCGAGCGGGCTTCCGAGCGCCATCACATATTCGCCGACGGATAGCTCGTCCGAATCCCCGAGCGCCACATGCGCCGGCATGGTCTGACCTTCGGCGAGCTCGAGTCTCAAGACGGCGATATCGGTCAGCGGATCTTCGCCTATGAGAACGCCGGGAACACGTTGTTTGTTGCTCAATGTAATGATGAGACGCTTCGCCTTACCCGCTACGTGGTAGTTCGTAATGACGTGCCCATTCGCGTCGAAGATGAAGCCGCTTCCAACGCCCGTCGAGCTCCGGCGCTCTCCCGAGGAGTAGACGTCGGTGATGGGTTGCACATTGACGAGCGCCGGCGTGACTTTATCCCGCGCGGCGAGAATTTGTTCCTGGAGCGTTTGGGCCGAGCCGTCACCCGCAACGAGCGTCACGAGGGTAAAGCCAACGACCCACGCCTCCTTGGCCTTGAGCGGCAAAACGAGAACCACCTTTCTCCCGATAGTGTCCCATCGTAGCAAAACGACAAGAGCGACGCGCGCCTATCCTAACGAACCCTAAGGCAGGAGCGCCCCTCGAGCCGAAGCTCGAGGGGCCGCTATGTGGCAGGTATTGCTGTTGGCCTTGACTTCCGAACGACAACTAGTCCCTTTCGGGCCCTCACCTAGAGGCCGTTCCCTCATACAAAACATTGGACGGACGCGGCGGGAAAAGGTTCCGTGTGCTTTCCATCCAGGCCATCCACGATGCAAGTTTGCTTCGTGGCGCGGGCACGCAGTAAACTAACCGCCCGCTCGACCCCTCGCGAGCGCGTTGGAGGATCCTGCTACATGAAAGCCATTGGATACGACAAGCCCCTTTTCGTGCAACCTTTCGACCATCGGGGCAGCTTTACGAAAACGTTTTACGATTTCAAAGGAGCACCGACCATCGATCCGAAGCAGGATCAATTCGTGCAAGTCTCCGGCGGGAAAACACTCATCTATCGCGGCCTTCTGAGAGCGATCGAGATGGGGGTACCGAAGGATCAGGTCGGAATCCTCGTCGACGCGCAATTCGGCAGCCACATCTTGAGTGACGCCAGTTCGCGCGGCATCCCCGCGGCCGTCTGCGTTGAAAAGAGCGGTCAGTCGGTCTTCGATTTCGAATATGGCGCGCGTTGGGAAGATCACCTCCGCTACTTGTCGCCGAGAATCGTGAAAGTTCTCGTCCGCTACCACCCAGAAGACGATGCCTTGATGAACCGCGAGCAGCTGACACGGCTCAAGCTTCTCTCGGACTACATCCACGCCAACGACGACCACTATTACATGTTCGAGCTCCTCGTCCCGGCGACGTCCGACGACGATAAAGCCGCCGGCGACAGCTACGACTCCGAGATCCGTCCCAAGCACATGGTCCAGGCGATCAAGGAAATTCAGGATTTCGGCATCGAGCCGGATATTTGGAAGATCGAAGGGCTCGACAAGCGCGAGTATGCGGAGGCCGTCGCCGCCCAAGTCCGCTCGAACGACGAGCGCAGCAAAGTCGGCTCAATCCTCCTAGGGCGCGGCTCCAACAAAGAGAAAGTCCACGAGTGGCTGAAAGTCTCGGCTCCGGTGGATGGCTTCATCGGCTTCGCCGTCGGCCGCACCAACTTCAGCGAACCGCTCAAGGGCTACCTGGACAACACGATGGAGGAGTCCGCCGCAATCGACGCCATCGCCCAAAACTACAAAGGATGCGTAGACATCTGGCAAGCCGCAAAAAACTGAGTCGGACACGCAAAGGGTCGAAAAACGGCCCTAAAGGGAACGATGCCTTTAACAACCCAAAAGAAAGGCAAAGGAGAGGTGGGGATTAGGGGAGAGGTGGGGACAAAAGCAAGACACCCTTTTCTTATCCCCCTATCCCGTCCTATTCCACGGACCTGAAGGGAACGAAACACGGCCCTGAATGCCGAATCCTGAACTCTGAATGCTGAAAACGCGGGCGGGGTCGGAGCCCCCAACCTGGATGCGCAAAACCGAAGCCCGGGACCGTTACCGGAATCGACCTTCACACCCACTCTGACCCCACCTCGCACTGGCGCCGCCCGACTCGCATGGCCGAGCGGCAAACCCAAGAATTGCTAAGCGGCAGCAGTGTGTTTTCGTTGTTCTGTTCTATACGGGGTCTCTATAGCAAGAGCTTTGCCAAACTCTGACGGTGAGCGCTCTCAAACGAGAAGGGCTATAAACGCTCCATCCAAAGAGTTTGCACGAAGACTTGAACCCGAGCGCGACCAACTTTGAGGCGCGTGGTCGAATGCGTACGTGGGCGAATCCCGTCAAAAACCCCCTCCGAGGGCCCACAGCTCGATGTGGTTTTACCCTCACGTCGGACAGCTGTCCTAGGCCATGTGCTAAGATCTTTCCAAGCACTTTCGACAACCAACTTATTAATCTCTAGAGCAGGAGCGACGCGCGCCTGGCCGCCGTCATCATGCAGGACTCTATCGACGCCTCCCCGCGCACGAGCCCACTCGAGCGCGCCTGCGACTGGGCGTTTCGCCTCGCCCTTCTTCTTCTCATCGTCGTTGCCCCGTGGCCTTTCGGCTCGGTGACGCCCGGCCCCGCGGCCGCTCTCGCTTCCGCACTCCTTCTGCTCGGGGGCTTGTTTCTTCTGACCCGCCTTTATTTCGGTCGCGCCTATCGGACCCCGGGGTGGCATTGGCTCGCAGCAGCCCTTGCTCTCGTAGCTCTCCAGCAACTGCCGCTCCCCTCGAGCTTCAGCGAAACCGTCGCGCCCGCCATCGCTCGCGACTACGAAGCGGCGAGGACCGTCACCAGCAGCGGTGCTTGGCATCCGATGTCTCTCGAGCCTTTTCAGACACGCTCCGGTTTTCTTCAGCTCGCGGGTTTTCTTGCCGCTTTCTGGCTTGCGAGCCAACTCTTTCGCTGCGGCGCCAAGAGACGGGTCCTCGTCTATACCGTGGCGTGTCTCGGTGTGGCGCTCGCACTTTTTGCCGTGTTCCAAAGGGCGCGCTACGGAACGGTTCTCTACGGACGTTTCCCCGTCCCTTCGGGAACGCCATATGGCCCGTTCGTGAACCACAATCATTTCGCTGGTTTCATCGAAGCCTGCGGACTCTTGACCCTCGGCGCCGCGTTAAAAACCTGGCACCGCAACGCGTCGTTGGCGGTTCTTCTCGGCGGAACCTCGGCTCTCATGGGGATCTCACTCTTTCTGTCCCATTCCCGGGGCGGGCTCATCGCGGCAGGCGTGGGCCTCGCCGTGCTCGCTTGGCTCACGAGACGACATGCACTCATCCTCGCCGGGGCCATTGCGGTTGCGCTCTTTCTCGCAGCCTTCGCGCCGTCGAGTCTTACCGATCGGTTCTCGACGCTCAAAAATCCGGGCACCGACGACTCGGTGCAGTTCCGTTTGGACCTCTGGTCCGACTCCTTTGGCATCGTTTTCGACGCGCCGGCTTTGGGAACCGGCCTCGGGACTTATGCCGCAGTGATTCCGGGCTATCGCAGCGGGCCTGCGGAGACACGGGCCGAATATGCGGAGAGCGATTGGGTTCAGCTCTTGTGCGAGACCGGCTTTCTCGGCATCCTCGTAGCACTGGCGTTCTTTGGCGCGATCGGGCGCGTGGCCTACAGGACGATCGAAGGGGAAAGGTCACAACGAGCCCGGGGGCTGCTCTCGGGGCTCATCGCGGGAGTGGCTGCGCTCCTGGTTCACGGTCTTTACGATTTCAACCTACACATCCCCTCAAACGCCCTGCTATTTGCGATCATGGTCGGCCTCATCGCCGCCCACGCGGACGAGCCACCTCGCCGATGGAAGCCTCGCCGTCTTCACGTTCTCGCCGCGGCACCCCTCGCCGTCATGTGTCTCGGGGTCTTCGCCGTGGATGCGGGCCAGAGCCGGCGGCTGACGCGACGGATCGATCCTCTCTTGACGGATCCGGCCGAATTCATGGATCTGATTCAAGAGCTCGCGCGATCGCGCAAGCGTGTTCCTCAAAATGCCGAGACCGTGTTCCTCATCGGACGGCTCTATAACGAGGACGCGTTTCGGTCTCGAGATGGCGCACGCTTTCGCGAGATAAGGCTCGAGCAAGCCGCCATCTCCTTTCGCGACGCCATTCGCCTCGCGCCTGCCCGCGGCCGTTACTGGTTCGAGCTCGCATGGACGGAAGCGAACCGAGGCAACGACGCGCTGGCAAACGAGCTGTTCGAACGCTCGCTCGAGCTCGAGCCCGACCATTCGAGCCTGCGCGCCAACTACGCGCTACCTCGCGTCGAGACGCCGTCTCGACGAAGCACTCGAGCAGCTCGAACGCGGACGCGAGCTCGAGCCCGGGCTCACCCCTTTCGACGCGCTCAGCGTCATCGCGCCTTATATCGACGAGGACCCGTTGATGATGCAACATGCGGCCGGCTCGGGACCGGAAGCCGAAGCGGCTCTCGCGCGATATCGGGCGTCGGGGGTCAAGCGCGGCGAATGAAGAGGCTAGTTCTCGACAAC
The DNA here is from genome assembly GCA_965197495.1 of Candidatus Marinacidobacterales bacterium. Taxonomy (GTDB): domain Bacteria; phylum Acidobacteriota; class Vicinamibacteria; order Marinacidobacterales; family SMYC01; genus SMYC01. The sequence goes on along the minus strand of OZ240210.1, from coordinate 3,574,477 downwards.
GTGCATCACCGAACGGTGCAATCGTTCTCGAAGGAGTGGTCGCGCTTCGACCAAGAAGACGTCGACGCGGACGAGCTCGAGCGTTTATTCGAGGAATACTTCGCGATCTTTCCCTGGGAATCGCTCCCAGAACGAGCGCGGGGCGCCGATATTGGCTGCGGCAGCGGACGGTGGGCGCAGTTCGTGGCGCACCAAAACATCGGCGAGCTGCATTGCGTGGATCCGAGCGAGGAGGCGCTTCAAGTGTCCCGCACGAAGCTCCACCGCTACGACAACGTCATTCTGCACCACGCGAGCGTCGACGCGTTGCCCTTCGAAGACAACTCGCTCGACTTCGCCTACGCGCTCGGCGTCTTGCATCACGTTCCGGATCCTGCAGCAGCGCTCGCGAGCTCGGTGCGCGCTCTCAAAAAGGGGGCTCCTTTTCTGGTCTATCTCTACTACGCCTTCGACAATCGGCCGTTGTGGTTTTGATGGTTGTGGCGCGGATCGGATATTGTCCGGCGGGTCGTCGCTAGCTTGCCGTCGCGAGTCAAAGATCTTTGCTGTGACGCTCTCGCCCTTTCGATTTACTGGCCCCTCGCACAGGCGGCGCGATTTGCAGAAGCCTTGGGCATCGACGTCTCCCAATGGCCCCTTTCGGCCTATCGCGATCGAAGCCTCTATACGATGAGAACGGACTCGCGCGATCGTTTCGGAACACCGCTCGAGCAGCGGTTCACGGCTCGACAGATCGAAGCGATGTTGCTCGAGGCTGGGCTCATGGATATTCGTTTTTCGAGCGGACCGCCCTATTGGTGCGCGATCGGATTCAAGGTCTGATCTCGAACGGGATGTGTCGCACTCGGCTCCTCGCTACCGGCCATCCGGCGTTTGCGGTGCAGACCATCCGCGACGAACAAGAAAGTAGAACATCATGATCTGGGTGCGCTGCCGGTAGGCTGTGCCGACATTGCCGAGAAAGGCGCCATAGCAAGGGTCAGCGCAGTCGTAAAGATGAGGATGGGCATCGACTGTCGGAGCCCGCACGGTAAATAAACTTCCAAGATGAATTCTGACCCCACGGTCATCGAAAAAAAATCAGGTGCCTGCTGAGCCATCAACTGCCGGAATGACCGTCAAGGTCGTAAAGGGATCGATTTGGACGATGGTCGGACAAATCGCTCCGATGGTTGTCTCGCTCGTGACGACGCCCTTTACGATACGGCTGCTGGGTTCCGAGGGGTATGGCGTTTTCATCCTTCTGGGACTGATCCCGAATTACTTCCTGTTCGCCGAATTTGGGATGTCGATGGCTTCAACCAAATTCGGTTCCGAGGCTTACGCATCCCGTGATCCGGAGAAAGAGGGTCGCGTCGTCCGCACAGCAGCGCTGATTGCATTGTTGACCTCGTTGCCCGTAGCGGCCGCGATCCTTTATTTTTCCGACTCTATCCTGGGACTCTTTAACGTAGCGGAACATCTCCGCAGCGAAGCCGTTATCGCCTTAAAACTGGCATCCATCACCTTCGTGATCAATATCTTGTGCGGAATTTTCAACACACCGCAGCTTGCCCGCTTGAGGATGGATCTGAACACGTTTATCAACGCCGGGCCGCGGATCGCCGCGCTCATTGCGACCCCTATAGTTATCCATCTAGGCTTCGGTTTGGTTGGAGCCGTCGCGGTGTTGCTGATTACGAGCGTCCTTAACCTAGCCGGACACCTCTTTGTCTCGCATCGACTCTTGCGGAGCCTCTCATCGCTCTCTTTCGACCGCTTAGCGCTCCGCCCCTTATTAAGATTCGGGGGAGCGTTGGTAGCTTCGGGTATTGCTGGCCCGCTGCTGACAAACGCTGAAAAGGGAATTCTCGCGGCGACTGTTTCGGCCGAGGCATTGGCGTATTACTCCGTGGCCTTCACCTTGGCGTTAATGGCGACAATGCTATCCAGCGCTATGATTCAATCACTCATCCCGGCTTTTTCACAGCTTCTGTCTCCTCGAAAGCGCAGCCAGCTTCAAGAGATTTTCACGCGAAGCCTTGCGCTAAACGTAATTGGATTGGTTCCGACTATCGTTTTCCTAATGGTTATAGCACGGCCCTTCTTTACCATTTGGGCAGGCGACGATTTCGGACGTGAAAGCACTCTGCCATTTTATCTTCTATTGGGAGGATTATTTGTAAATATTCCCGCCTACGTTCCATATAGCGTTCTGATCGCTCTCGGTAAAACCGATGTGATCGCTAAATTGTACTGGTCAGAGTTGCTTCCATATCTGATACTCGTTTTCCTTTTGACGAGTCACTATGGAATTGCCGGTGCTGCGGCGGCATGGAGTTTGCGGATGGTGATTGACGGCTTGATTTTCTTTTGGCTCGCAAAAAAGAAAACCCAGGCTAATCTAGCCTTGGTTCGTGATAAGAATTATGCCTCTCCTGCCATTTCAGTGGATCCTCTCGAGGGTGAGACCGCCACAGTTTAGGTAGACGAGACTGATGAGAGCTTCGGCAGAGTGGAGTCCAAAGCTGCGGTGGCTCAGCAGCCGGATTTTGTTATTCATTCCTTCGAGTCGGCCGTTGCTGAGTCTCCACGTGACCCACGCGATGACGCCATCGAAGTGGCTGCGGATCATCTTCGCCGCGCGTTTGATGGGCTCTATCCTCGAGCTCATAGCGCGCCGCAGCCATCCTCGGAGAAACTTCTTGGCCCATGTCTCGGTTTTGTAGGTGTAGAGGTCCATGAAGTCGTCGCGCAGAAGCATGGCGCGGTAGAGGCGACGATTAGCTCGCGCCTGCTCGCGGAGCACCCGTTTGTCTTTCGCGCTGCGGTTGTGTTTGGCCTTGAGAAGGGGAAACTTGGTGTTCTTGAGGTTGCGCCGGGCAGTCCCTTTGAGCTCGCGCACCAGCTCGCGCCGGGTCTTATCCACGGCCTCGTTCAGATGCTTGACGATGTGGAAGCGGTCAAAGATCACCCGTGCCTGAGGAGCCTTTTTGCCGACGACAGTTATGTACGGCTCCCACATGTCCATGCTGACCGCTTCGAGCTCCGCGGCTCTTTGTGGTCCGAGCTTGCGGAAAAACCGCAGCAGCGTCTTGGCCTTGCGCTCCTTTCCCGCCCAGACGACCCGGCCGCTGAGATGGTCTATTACCACTGTTAACCCTAATCGCAAAATCTTCGAAGCACGAAAACGCGAAACAGCCGCACTGGGCGCAGGCGAGAAGCTCGTGCTGGGGCACCCGCTCGCCGCCACTATAGGTGATTCTGCACGGTGTATGCAGAACCTGGAAAAGGTGCTATTCACGGGGCCAAAGACCTCAGACACGGTGACGTTTATTTGCGATTAGGATTAAGTACTTGTGGCGTTTGCGGTAGCTGATCTCGTCCATCCCAATCACCCGCAATCCATCGAGCTCGCGCCGCTCATCCCGCTGCTCGGCAACCACTCGCTGGATGATCCGTCGCACCGAACGCCACGTCACTCGGAAATAGTTCGCTACGGCGCTGACGTCCGTCCTCTGTGCCAGCCACGCTACCTCTTGTTCGAAGCTTTTGGTAAAGCGGCTTCCCTTGTCGGCCCAAGGCACCTTTTCTCTGACCACTCCACACCAGCGACATACCACTCGTCGGATCGAGTAGCGAAGATAGGTCCGGACTCCGAACAGGTCCAAGTGCCGCCAGTAGCGATTGTAGCGATCTTTGTTCTTGCGGACCTTTCGTCCGCAAATCCCGCACAGAGGCTTCCTCCTCCGTGGTACTACATCCACCACCACTCTGGCTTTGTCCGCCTGGAAGTGGAAACCTCGGACCCACAGGCCTTGCAATCCGATGAGCTTGTTGACTAACGTAGTAACGCGCATCGCGGGAACGCTCTTTTCTCTTTCGGAAAAAAAGATTCTAGCGTTCTCGCCGATGCGCATCTACACATGGCTTACCCTCTCAACCCACGGGCCTCACCAAATGCCACTGCCCCTCAGCGGGAGACGAGGCTGTGGGAAACGCCCCCACGGTTCTGGTCGTTCAGACCTTGCTCACGACTGAAGCGAGCGAGCGCGGAGAGGATCGCCGCGGATTTTGAGCACTTTCTCGTCCTCACCAAGAAAGTCATCAACCAAACCCAACGCCGAGTGATCGACGAAGAGCGTGTGCCTGCGGAGGAAAAGGTCGTTTCTATCTTCGAAGAACACACCGACATTATTCGCAAAGACCGGCGCGAGACTCTCTACGGCCACAAGGTGTGTATGACTGGTGGCTCGTCCTCGATGATTTTGGATTGCGTGATCTTGGATGGGAATCCGTCCGATTCAACTCTCGCGGAAACCATGATCGACCGTCAAGTCGAACTCTACGAACGGGCCCCGCGCCAGGTTGCCTACGATGGCGCGTTTTCTTCAAAGGCAAACTTGGAAGCCATCAAAGGCAAGGGAGTTGAAGATGTTGCCTTTACCAAGGCTCATTTCGCGGTGACCGATATGGTCAAGAGTTCCTGGGTCTATCAACGCCTGCGGCGATTTCGCTGCGGAATCGAAGGCGTCATTTCGTTCTTGAAACGAGTCTTTGGTCTCGACCGATGCACATGGCGCTCATTGCCTTCTTTTAAATCGTACGTATGGAGTTCCATCATCACCTGCAACCTACTGATGATGGCAAGACACTTATTACGATAATAACTATTACTCTTCCGCCCCTTATAGCCATGGATTGCTGACGATTCGCCTCTCGTTTCGTCCAAGATTTTCATTCGCTCTCAACCCCACGAAGCCCCTACCGAAAACGTATAATACCCACATCTTCGATAGGTCTCTCGCACACCACAAGTTATGGTGTTTCTGGACAGGAACTAGGCTAGTATCGGCGATTGTGGAGTTGTGCGAGCCTATCCCACAAGGGCCTCTTGACGAGCATTTGGTCTTGTCTCAGAAATGCGCCAACAAACCAGTCCCCAAACTCCTGCGTGACTTGAAACAAAGGGGAAGTCCTCCGTTTCATCCTGTTGGACGTTTTGTGAGTATCGGGTTCCAAGTAAAGACGACCAACCTCGAATTGGTAAAGCAAGTACATGTCTGAATGGTGAGCTATACCGTCGAAAGCTCAGACTTGTAAACACTGACAACGAAAAAACCGTCACGGTTTTGGCCGACCGTCACTATGGAGAAGGTGTAGGTTGTGGTTCGACATTTGGGACTGCGGATCTCCAACTCAACGTTGAAGACGCGCTCTCACTATTCGATGGGCCGCTAGACAGACTTGAAACAGCATTGGCAGTTGTTAACCCTAATCGCAAAATCTTCGAAGCACGAAAACGCGAAACAGCCGCACTGGGCGCAGGCGAGAAGCTCGTGCTGGGGCACCCGGTCGCCGCCACTATAGGTGATTCTGCACGGTGTATGCAGAACCTGGAAAAGGTGCTATTCACGGGGCCAAAGACCTCAGACACGGTGACGTTTATTTGCGATTAGGGTTAATTAACCCTAATCGCAAAAAAAAGAGAGCAAAGTAGCGCGAAAGTATTGACAAAGGAGCCTCTGGGTTTATGTTTGGAGCGTTGCTTCCAAACAAAACACCAAACGACCAGAGGCCCCTATAGTGCGCTTGAAACTATCTCGATTTCGCCGGAACTTCAACAAGGATCTTCCGATCGAGTTCACAGAGCAGAACCTGAGCTCGTTTGGTGGACTGGAACTGTTTTCACGATATTTGCGCCGCGTTGAGCTAAGCCGCCGGGTAGGAAAGGCGTGCAGAGGAAAAGGCATTCGGTCGGACTACGGGAGCGTCCGACTGGTTCTGGTGTTGGTTGGGATGCTGCTCGTGGGAGCTCGTCGTCTAGAGCACCTGCAGTATGTCTGTGATGACCCGATGCTGCTTCGCTTCTGTGGGTTGAGAAGACTACCGAGCCGTCCGACGATCGTGAATTGGCTGAAGCAATTCACGGGAGAGCGGCTCAAGGGCCTATCGGAGTTGAACGGTGTATTGGTCCACGAGCAGATCGAGCGATTGGGTCTGAACCGTCTGACGGTAGATATGGACGGCACCGTGGTTCAGGCAGGCAATCAGGTTGGATGGGCGTTTCGAGGATTCAATCCTCATCGCAAGAAGAATAAAAGTTACTACCCTTTGTTCGCTCACCTGGCTCAGACGGGCCAGATTCTCAAATCCAGAAATCGTTCTGGCAACGTTCACGACTCCAAGGGTGCCGATGCGTTTCTACGGGAACTGATAGGCGAGCTACGGGGCCAGTTCGGTCGGTCCCGAAAGCTGGAATTCCGCACGGACGCCGCGTTTTTCAACGAAAAGATTCTCAAGAGGCTAGAGCGCTCCCGAAGCGAGTTCGCGATCAAGGCTCCGTTCTGGCCGTGGCTCGGCCTAAAGGAGGTCGTCGCTGGGCGCAAGCGATGGCACCGCGTGAGTGACGAAATCGACGGCTTCTCCATCAAACACTTCATCGAGCCCTGGAATATCACCGTCCGGACCGCGATCTATCGGAAGCGAGTTCGACATCGAACGGCGAAGAACTTCCAGCTCGACCTGTTTTCTCCAGACGACGGCTACTTCGAGTACTCAGCCGTCGCCACCAACAAATCGCTCACCGTCCAACGCCTTTGGTACTTCGCTGCTGGGCGAGGCGGCCAAGAGAAAACCTTCGCCGAATTGCGCAGCCAGTTCGCTCTCGACGTCGTGCCCACTAAAAACCATGCCGCCAATAGCGCCTGGCAACAGTTGAACGTGCTCGCACACAACCTGTGTCGCAGCTTTCAGCTCGACACCATCGCTGAAACGAAAGGCATCTCTTGAGAGCGTACATGCACCCATCTGCTACACACCATCCGCACCATCCGCTTCCGCATCATCAACAAAGCCGGCCGCCTCGTTCGCGTTAGTGGTCGAAACGCGCTCCGAATGGCCACAAACTCCTCCACTCAGACACTCTTTGAAAGAATCGAACTCGCGCTAGCGTCATGAATTATTGTTCGATTAGGGTTAAGTAGCAGACTAACCAGTTCAGTAATGTTCCAAAGAACTACGCTCAGTCCTATTCCGGATAGGAATGCGATATAAAGATTTGACCTATACATCTGAGTCTTGTAAGGAATTGTACCAAAGTTTATGGCAAAGCCCAACTGGTCTAACCGGACGATTTGGACGGGGGACAACCTCTCCGTCATGCGGGGCATGAATAGCGAGTCCGTTGATCTGATTTACCTGGACCCGCCTTTCAACTCCAATCGTGACTACGCTCCCCCATCGGCTCGAAGGCAGCGGGGGCTGCGTTCAAAGACACGTGGACGCTCGACGATGTGGACCTCGCTTGGCATGGCGAGATCGCCGAACAGAACCCCGCCGTCTACGCCGTAATCGACGCGGCGGGGATCGCCCACGGCAAGGGCATGAAGTCGTACCTCATCATGATGGCCGTGCGGCTCCTGGAAATGCGGCGGCTCTTGAAGACCACGGGCTCGCTCTATCTCCACTGTGACCCGACGGCAAGCCACTACCTCAAGATGCTTTTAGATGGCGTGTTCGGCCGAGGAAACTTTCGCAACGAGATTGTGTGGGCTCGCACACGTGGCAAAGGACTGAATCCAACCAAGTATGTGCAGAATTGTGACCGGCTGCTTTACTATGCGCGAGGTAATAATCCTGTCTGGAACCAACAGCACGATCCGTTTGAAGATGGGTACGGCGACGGTTGGCGCAAGGACGCTTTAGGTGCATGGGAAGCCGCAGACTTATCGGGAGGAAAAGCGGGCGGACCATCCGCCTACCTGCCATTCAACGGCGTAAGCCCAGCCCCCGGAAGGGCGTGGGCTCCGCCAACGCGCGACAAGTTTCCGTACGTCGCCCAAGCGCGGCTCCCACACGATTACGAACAGTTAGATCCGCTGCGCAAATGCGAGGCATTGGCCGTGGCGGGGCTGATTTATTGGCCCAATAAAAAAGGCGGGAAACCCCGCTACAAGAAATATCTGTCCTGTCTGAAGGGGCGGTACGTCAGCGACCTGATTGAAAGAATCCCCCCCGTAGGCGCTCACGCAAAAGAGCGCGTAGGCTACCCGACCCAGAAGCCGCTCGCGCTCTTGGACCGGATCATCAAGGCAAGTTCGAACGCAGGCGACGTCGTGCTCGATCCGTTTGCTGGCTGCGCCACGGCTTGTGTGAGCGCCGAAACTCTAGGTCGTCAATGGGTCGGCATAGACCTATCCGAGCTCGCGGCCACACTGGTCAAGACGCGCCTCAAAGAAGCGTTCAAGCTGTTCTACGAGGTGCACCACCGAGACGACGTACCAACACGGACGGACCTCGGAAAGCTCCCGAGCTACCGAACGCACAAGCACCAACTGTTCGGGAAGCAAGAGGGACGGTGCGGAGGGTGTCGTGTGGCCTTCCCGTTTCGCAACTTCACCATCGACCACGTGATACCTCAAAGCCAAGGCGGATCGGATCACTTCGACAACCTCCAACTTCTATGCGGCGCGTGCAATTCCGTGAAGGGCGACCGGCCACACGCGGCGCTACTCGCTACGCTGCGCGAGCGCGGTATCTTGTCGTGAAGGAGGAACCATGAAGGAGAAGGAACCGAAGGCAAAGCGCGGCCGTGGCCGTCCGCGCATCTACGTCATGCCGGAGCCGATCCCCGACACGCCAGAGAATATCGCCCGGATCTTCATGAACAGCCCGGTTGTGCCGAAAGGCGGGTGGCGGTTCCTCAAGGACCAGAAGGCTAAGATAGGAAAGTGAAAAAGCACCCGGGGCAACCGCAATCGCCCCGGGTGTATACTGGTTACTCGGGGCAAAAGGAACTTATGCTCCCCTTGCCCCGAGTTTCATCTCAGCTAGTGCGTCTGATACGGACTTGCTGTTCATGAGGCATCACCCCCTTCGGCCAGAGAGAGATGTCTGGGCTTTGTTGGGGAGAGCCTTGAAATGGCGATTGCGCGAGGGTAGAATCTCCGCGCGATCGCGTTCCTGCCTGACCCTCAGGTAAAGTTGGCAGGGTAGCCAAGCCGGGCACCTACGCCCGGCTTTTCTACGTCATGGGGGATTGTATCACGGCTGCGGGGTAAGATTGTATATAATTCCCTTTGGGAAAGGTCTTGCGAGGTATCGGGCTCCGGCCCTATCTGAAAACCTCGGGTGCGACCGGCCTTCACATCTACGTTCCGGTAAAGCCGAGCTACACCTACGAGCCCACGCGCCGGTTCTGTGAAGCGGTCGCGATCCACATCGTCAAAGAGCACAAAGATATCGCAACCGTGGAGCGCGTCGTGAGCCGCAGGCGCGGGAAGGTCTATATCGACTACTTGCAGAACCGCAAAGGCCAGACGATTGTACCTGCGTACAGCGTTCGGCCGCGGCCGAAAGCGCCCGTTTCCGCGCCACTCGATTGGGACGAGCTCGACCTCGATCTCGAGCCGACGGTGTTCAACATCAAGACGATGCTACCGCGACTCGCCAAGCTCGGCGATCTCTTTCAGGGTGCATATTCCGGGGCATCGTGAACGCAGATTCCAGCCGAAGGTGAACATCCATTCCAAAGCATCGTGAACACGGATTCCGGGGATCGTGAACATCGATTCCGGGGAAGGTGAACACGGATTCCAGGCAACGTGAACGCCGGTTCCGGCATCGCGAACGCTCATCGATAGCACGTTTCAAGGCACTCTAGGTCGTACCCGGAAGGAGGACGATCTAGGAAATGGCAGCTAAGAGGTTATCGATGAGAAAAATACGAGAGGTTCTAAGGTTGCACCAAAACGTCGTTTTGTTGACTCGAGTCATGGGCTTGGCCTAGGATAAGAGATTCACTTTTGTGGGGCTGTGGCGCAGCTGGGAGCGCGCCTGAATGGCATTCAGGAGGCCACGGGTTCGATCCCCGTCAGCTCCACCAACTGAGCGCGTGCGCTCCATCGCCTAAAGGCGATGGGTTCACGTCGCCGACTAAAGTCGGCTTGTCCTTGCCTCGTTTCGCTACTCACTGGCCTTGAAAGAATCGTCGTCCTGGGGCACGGCACCCTGCAACTCTATATACTTCGCTATCACCTCATCCGTCACGTTGCCCGTTGTCACCACGAAGTAACCCCGTGCCCATAGGTGCCGACCCCAGAACTCCTTCCGCATCGTCCGTAAGTCGCGCATCAGACGATTCGACGTCTTACCCTTGATCAACTGCATCACTCGACTCAGCGACAAATTCGGCGGCACGCTCAGCAACAGGTGCACGTGCTCAGGCCGCACATGACCCTTCAGTATTTCTATCTGGTTCCGAGCACAGATCTCCCGGATGAGATCCCGGAGACGAACCGCTACATCCCCTCTCAAGGCCGGCTTGCGGTACTTCGTGATAAATACGAAGTGATAGTTTAACTGCTACGTCGTGTGCGATGATTTACGATATCCTTTCACCTGGGGATCGTACCCCAAGCCTCCTAAAGGCTTCGCCTAAAGGCGAGGGATTTCAACCATCCCCGAGTGGGACATTAAATCAACAAGTTACAGAAACTAGGGGGCGGCAAGAAAGGCGATTAGGGGACAGTTAGGGGGCGGGTTTCTAGGGTCGCATGCCACAGGATACCCAATGGCTGTCGGTGGTAGCGGGCGAACGCGACGGCCGCTGATGGAAGACGAGGGACGCAGCGTGAGCGAAGCGGAAAAGAGGCTCCAGGATCTTTTTGGAGATCTGCGCAAGGTGAAGTTTAATTCTGAAACGCCATCGCCGCTCCAGAATTTGACTGTTGCAGCTATGAACCGGTGCGAGAAGGCCGAGCACGAGGCGGTCCAGAGAGCCGACAAGTAAGGCAAAAGGTCGACGGCGATGTCGGCACGCAAGTCCCCGAACCACGCACTTCCTCCTCGGCACGGGTCTCCTCGGGCTCATCGGCTACACTCGCCGACGTTAGTCCGCCGAGCCGGAGCGAGGCTCCAGTCCCGACGCCCGGCTTTGCGCTTTCGTCGCGGTCGGCTCGGCGACGTCTGGCCCCGGTTGACCTTCAGTGTGGTCCGGCAACGGCTGCCGCCTTTTCCCTTAAAGACGAGATCCAGACGGCGAAACTTCCGTGTCGCGTCCGGTACCGCGTCAGGGATCATCGTGACGACGGCGGCACACGGGTTCGAGTCCCCGACGCTATTCACCCCCAACGTACTTGAGGCTGCTGAGGTTCGGGTGGCGCTACCGGCCTAGCTGGATCGATACGGCTGCGCGGCTTCGGGAAGATACCATCCAAGGACCCAACCGATGAGGCCCAAGATGGAGCCGATGATGGCAGTGGCAACGAGTAGCGCGAGCTGAAACACCAGCGTGAGGCCCAAAGACATTTCCCAAGTATCTTGGAAGACGAGGAGCATCAGGACGTTCAGAACCTGAACACTCGATGTGATGGTAAGTCCCAGCATCATCGCCTGCTTCCAGTTGTAACCTCTGAGGGGTCGCGAAAAAGCCCCGAAGTAAAAGGCCGATGTATAGATCATCACTCCCATACCAATGTATAACCAACGGCTCGCGAATTGGACTGTCATTTTTCAGAATCATGACCCCACCTTTTTCATAAACATGCCCCCGGGGTCAAAGGCCTACCCGAGAATCAATACCACAACTTCCTCGGATCTGTAACAGATCTCTGTCGTCGCTCCTGTGTACCAACATCCTTGAGACACTTGGGCCTTTGAAAATTAGTGTAGAGGGCGGAGGAGGAACATGCATGAGTACGTTGATAGAGAGAGAGACCTCGGCGGGATCGGAAGGAGCCCGTAGGGCGACTGGAGATCCCGCCGGCCGCGATGCGGCAGGGGTTCCGGCGACAACCCGGATGTCGGCGCCGAGGGGGGTACCGCAGGTATGGGCCGGTCCACGGGAGGCTGTTGTCGGGCGATGGTGGAGCTTGTGTTCGCGCTTCGGTGGTTGGATTCGCAAGATTCACTCCTTTTCAGGTTTGGTGGACATTTTCGAGTTTCGAGGCCAAGAGGTCGGGACGTTGTCCCTTCCTGTAGCTTTCGCCTTCGATCTGGACTTGGTAAGCGTTGTGGGACAAACGGTCAAGAGCGCTCTGGGCAAGAATCGGGTCATCGAACAAAGGAATCCACTCGTCGACGTGTCGATTTGAGGTGAGGATCGTGGACGAACGGCGGTGGCGCTCGATGACGACTTCGTAGATGTCGTTGGACTGTGTGGTATCGAGCCGACGCAGAGCGAAGTCGTCGAGGATGAGCAGGTCGAGGGCGAGAAAGCGTCTGAGCGCCTTTTCGTGAGAGTAGTCGGCACGAGACTGCTTGAGCTCGAGGAACATCTGATCGGCGCGGATGAAGAGCACGTCGTATCCGGCCCGGCAGGCTGCATGGCCGAGAGCGGAAGCGAGGAAGGTTTTGCCGACGCCCACGCTTCCCATGAAGAGAACGTCTTGCTTGGCCTCGATAAAACTGAGCGAGAAGAGGTCGCGAACGCGATGGCGATCGAAGCCCACCGGGGCATCCCAGTCGAAATTCTCGAAGGTTTGCTCCTCGGTGAAGGAGGCGCGTTTGAGACGCTGTTGCAGATTGACTTGGTCGCGTCGGTCCACTTCGTCCTGCAGGATAAGTTCCAGGAGGTCATGACTCCGAAAAGTGGGGTCATGTTTCTAAAAAACTCACCCTTTGCCGGGGTCATGTCTCTGAAAATGGGGTGGGGAATGTTTCTGAAAAACACGCCCTCAAGTGGGGTCATGATCCTGACAAATCACAACGGACTCCGGTCGCGCGAGAAATCAGACCGAGGATCATGACGAAGACCACGAATAAAATCGGCAGCCGACCGAATCTAATATAATCCAACATCAAGACCTTCTGGCCTGTTCTCAAGCTTTGCTTGCCATCAATTGAGTCGGTCTTGTCTCTCATTGGATCTTTTGCGTTCCCAGAAAACGGAGTGCCTATTCAAGTTAGGGCCTCTCGATCTCGAACGATCCCTCTTTTTGGTTTTGTATCATAGAAACTTCTCACTTCAAATTAGACGCGCGAGGGGGGCCTCTCCGAGGCCGTCCGAGGGGTAAGGGCGCGGGCTGGCCGGCGAGGGGCCGCTTAAGCGAGATTTAAGCGGTCGTTTCTAGGGCCTACGCCGCCTCGGGCACGGGGGGAGCGCTTCGCGGTTCCCTCCGATAGATCGGCCCCGCGGACCACAAGGGCCAGTTAACCTAAAGCGTTACTTGATGTTCTGCGACCCAAGTCACCTTCTAAATCGTCGTCTTGAGCCCCAAATACACATAATAATAACAATTATATATTCAAAACAACACTAACCACAATCCGCCGATCCCATCTAAGTTGCAGCGTCAGCGGGGCTTGCCCCCATATCTAGTGGATCCAACAGGCCAACAGCGCAAAATCTAGTATTTTGTTCTTGACAGCGAATCGTGCTCCGCTTATAAACAAATTCAGCCAGCGGATAAAGAAAATTCGCACGTCGCTCAGTTCGGTTTTGATGGGGCGAGGACGGGATGTCTACGCCGTGTCTTCAGCGCGGTAAAGGAGTTTCCGTGTCGTCAACTGCTGGCAGGCAACTCGACGGTGAACCAACCACCGAGGGTGGTCGACGTATTGCCCACCCGGTTCGTTTCCGGGGCCCCTCACCGAACAAGGATACCCTGGATACCTTGGCATCCTCTGCGTCACGTGATGTTTTAACACGCAACTCCTTTTTTGTAAACTCTAAACTGAAGTTCCTGGCTGAAAAAGCCAAGATCCGGTGTTGATCCAATGAGATAGTTGGAATCAATGGTGCTGGCTTCTGTCTACACGGTGATACCTTTGAGCAGGTCGTAGGCTCTCTGCTGTTTCGAGTCCGGAGTTGTCGTGACATCGAAGGTGGGCTCGTCGGGTCCGGCTTCCGGTCGCCGACATTTGTTTCGGACGATGTTGCTGAGAAGGCGCAGCAGCGTGCGGAAGCTGGAAGCTCGACTCCCATCGTCAAGCTTCTTGGTTTGTATCTTGCGCAGGGCGGCCTCGGAGCGCTTCGCCGGAGCAACAGGGTCACGCCTGGCCTTCGCCTGCTGGTCCTCGTCAGAGAATAGCAGCGGCCGCCAAGCCTCCATCATGTGCCACAGGACGTAGTAGGCCAGCATGCACAAGAAGACGTGCGCCCGGACTTGGTTTTCGCGCCGGTGACGAATCGGCCGCACCTTTAGGTCCATGCTCTTGAAGGAACGAAACGCCCTCTCGACCTGGGTCAGCAACTTGTAGCTGCGCACTGTGTCGTCGGTTTTCATCCGCTGCTCAGCAAGACTGGTGCGGATCACGTAGATGCCGTCAAGGGCAGCTTCCGCAGTGACCTTTGTGTCGTCGATTTCGAAGCTAAAGCTGTCGTCGCGAATGTCCAGCTTGAAGTGCTTGCCGACTTTGTACTTGTTGAGAACTCTGCCTACCCGCACACCGATTTTATCTTTACCATGCAGCTGACCCCGCCCGATCCGTTGGCGAATCCCTCCGAACTGCTTAGCGATCGTCCCCATGTGTCGCTTCCACCGCTGGAGCCGTTTGTTGGCGAGCTCAGAGTTGCCGTTGGCGAGGCGCGAGGCGTCGGCATCCATCGTTGTCTCGTCTAGCTCGAAGTCGAAACCGTCGTCACGGATGTCGAGCCTGTAGTACCTGCCGACCTTGTACTTGTTGAGGAGCTTTTTCACTGCAGCACGGATGTCCTCCTTGCCCTGCAAACGGCGCCGCTCGACCATCCGACCAACTTTCTCCAGCTCCTTGCAGGTCGCTTCGAGCAGAGCACGGCGCTTGTGACGCCGCCTCTCGGCCAGCTCCGGATTGCGGCAAGCGACCAGCCTCTCGTTGGGGAAATCCGGGTGCGTCACCTCAAACAGATTCCGCTCGTCGAATGGCCCCATCTGGAGCACCCCATCGTTGATGAGCTTGCGAATCGGTTCGGGACGCAGAGCGGTAATCCAGTCGACACCGTCCATCTCCCGCAACTCGTCGATCTGGGTCTGGGTGATCATTCCGCGGTCGCCCACCATCACAAACTGCTCGATGCCGAAGCGCTCTTGCACCTTTTCTACCTGAGGCAACAGCGTTTTGGGATCGCCCGTGTTGCCCTCAAAGACCGATACCGACACGGGGATGCCGCGTTCGTTGGTCAGCAGACCGTAGTTGATCTGCAGCTTGCCTTTCTTGCCGTCACGGTCGTATCCGAGGCGGGCGATCGGACAACTCACACCCTCGAAGTAGCTTGAGGTTAGGTCATAGAGCGCCAGGCCGTCGTTTTAGAGATGGCGCGCCGCGAGTTTTTTTTCGATGACCTCCTGGCGTTTGAGAACCCAGTCCATGGTGGCATAGAGATCGTCTTCGCGGGCATCGCTCACCCCCAGGATTTCGGGCAGTGTGGTTGTGTGCCACCACTGGCTAGTCGCCAGCTTCGACTGCGGTTCGAGGATCCGGGCGACTACCATGGCCACGACCAAATCCCGCTCTGGTGAGTGTCGAGAACCAACGAGCTTTTCGAAACCGAGCTGTCTCATGGCGCTGAGCACCGCGTCGACGTGGCCATGGTGCCGGGAGCCGTTCTCGACGATTTTGAAGGCGACTTCAACCGAGACGAGCTTTTCCCCTTTGAGAATGCGTCGGATGGCGTCGACTGCGTCCATGGGCAATTTGGACAAGTTAGCGAGCGTGCGCTTGCGGACGTTTCCGCCCACCCGATACGACTCACGCAGCAGGACCGCGGGGGTAGAGTTGCGATTGGGGATGATGTGGATATGCATGCCCACCATAATAGCCTATGTGTCAATGTGTATCAAACCATAAAAGGCTTTAGACATGCCTACATATTGCATTCCAAAATTAGCCTCTCGGCGTCCCTAAAGACGCGTAATCATTGGGGATTCACACTGTCAGTGGGTTCATTCGACCAAGGAACTTCAGTCTAAATTCTACTGCGAGTCAGTTACAGAGTCATAGCTCAGTTGCCCAGAGGGCTCCCGCGCCCGTCTCAAAAATAACGGGGCGCGCAGGCCGAGCGGGGTCGAAAAGTCGCCGGACTTCGGAAAAGCTCGCAAGGGAGACTGCGGGCCGGCGTAAAGGGCAACACGTGTGGGTTCGAATCCCCTCCTTCGGCACCAATCGAAGGTCTGCGCTTTCGTTTCAACGACTTGCGTGACCACAAGGATCGTGGTTGGTCACAAATTGGTCACATGCGGTGGGCCGCGTGAAGGGTCAGGAAGGCCGCGGGCCGCTGCAACGTTCATCCACAGGTTTGAGTCTCGGTGGAGGATAGATGGCCGCGCTAAATTGCGACCAGCCCCGGCGGCCAGCCGCCCCCCCGCGGTTCGTCGTCGCCGAGCGCGAAGCGAGTCAGATACCGACCCCCCTCTCCGCGATCTCGCGAAGCTTCGCGTCATCCAAGCTGGTGCTCGGGAATGTCGTCCCGGCCAAACGACAGCCCTGCGGGAGCGAGCAGCAGGAGAGGCTGTCCAAGTCTTGTCCGTGCAGCTTTGCGAATTGGTCCGCCACGCTCATCGCAGACGGCTAATGCCATTTTTGAGCGCCCACTTCACGCCTTTAAGAGACATCCGCAGGACAAAAAACTCACCAATCGGCGGGTCTTGTGCAATTCAAGCCGCTCGCTTACGCCTTACCCATAGACCCAACAACCCAGCGCATAACAAGCCCAAGGTGCCGGGTTCCGGGACTGAGGCTGAAACGCCAACGATGTCGCCCGAGACTTCAAGAGTGTTTAAAGATGTCGCACCCTGAGACGCAGGTCCAGTACCGAATTCCGTCTGGGTGAAAACGGATAGCAGTCCAGATGATACGTAGTTATTGAGGTTGTTAGCCCCTGACGCCGCTCCTGGCGTCAGCGGTAAACTCGTGCCAACCTGAGCCCCATTTGGCGCGCCTATAACCACGAAGTCGGCGAAGGGAGACGCACCGATCCGCAATCGATCGAAATTGGAAGGGTCATTGAGAATGCCATCGAAACTAAACGTGAACGACGTTATGCTGGAAAATCCAGAGACATCGAAATCCCACCGAACGCGTAAGCCTTGTGACTGATTTATAGTCCCGGGTGAAGCTGTCACCAAATAGCCAGTAGCGAGATTACCATCTGTCGCGTTTGACAAGTCTCCCTCAGTGAGCGTCCCACCAGGCACACCGAAATTTGGTTCCGCGAAACTGCCCGAAACCGCAATCGGAGTCGCATTCGCGATACCGGCAAGAAAAAGACCAGTTACTAGAATCGTTGAAAATGTAACCGACAAAATCGAGTTGCGCATTGGTCAGCTCCTCGAGACAACCATAGACAAGTAAAATTCCTTACAATCATGCAAGTCCGGAGCCAATTATTTATGCCTTTGGATTCAATGACTTACCAACGAGGAAAATCAGTGCGTAATAAAAACCGACAGTTTAATCGTATTTTCAGAAAAATTACTGTAAAGACATCTGACACCTAACGTCTCCCGAGACGCTCGTATTCTCGGCGTTTCTCCGAAGGCTGTGGACGAACCATCGCATCGTGAACCCTTGACGGAACCGACCTGAGGTGCTTTCGTAGGTCGTGCTCTAGTGTCGAAGGCGACCTTCGACCGGGGTTCGATGGCTCAACCGGGGGCAAAGATCTTGCGAAAGGCGACGTGATGAACACTGCGGGAGAGGCGAAGCATAACACGGGGGGAAACCTGGCCGGTCGGGGCCTCCGGGCACCTTCTGAAATCGTTCTTCCATTTTGACCTTGTCGTTATGGCGTGGTAGGTGAGCCAGAACGGAAAGACCATCCAGTTCCCAGTAAACCTCGCTGAGCGCCATCCGCACACGTGTTAGTCGCATGAGAATAAAGTCTCGACATTCGTCTCCCTTCATGTTTTCAAAACCAGCTTCGACCAAGCTAATGTGTACATGCTGGGGAATACCCAGATTCTCGTCGATGGCCTTCTCCCGTTTGAATTGATAAATGCCCAGGCGTCTCATTGTCTCATGCAACCTGGATCTCACAGCAACAAGATCGCTCCCCGCCAAATGTTCCCATGGCTTGTTTCGGTCGAATAGGCCCATTTCTTGCCTCCGGTGTTTGCGGGAGATTACCACTAGCCGTGCTGCTCGCACGCTCTTTCTGGAGTGCGGAGAGCGAACGTTCGACACATCTATGCAGGGCTTTCATGAGCGACCGGCTGGCCATGAGACTTGTTGCCTGCCATGCTGCGGCATGATGAGAGCCCACCGAGTTCGCCAGACCTACGACCATAGGCTGCGCGATGCCATCGCCGCGACCGGTAACACGGATCTGTTCCGGGACGTTTCCATTCCGGCTTCGACGCGACGCACGTGGGCCCGTGGCGACGTGCGTCCCGTGGTCGCTTCGGTCGATGTGGAGCTGGAGGTCTACGACCTGTTGGAGCAGGTCGAAAAACTACGACGGTCCAGGGAGCAGGCCGCGATCATGGAGTACTGGTGCGACTGTTGAAGCTCCGCGGCGGCAAACTCGACGGCAATCGCGTTCTCGATGGTGCAACGAAATCCGCGGTTCTGTGGGCGATCGCGTCGGCGACGGGACTGCTGTCGCTGGGCACGGCGCTCAAATCGTAGGGATCTCGTCGGCGCGCTATCACGCGTGGCGGCGCAAGGAAGAGGGCTGCGGGCTCGACGATCAACCTAGCTGTCCGAAGTTCTTCCCCCGCCAACTGACGCGGGAGGAAGTCTCAACGATGAGGGACTTTGCCAAGGCAGCCCAAAGAGCGAAGCTCAAGGGTGTTACACTTCACACGTGTCGCATACGCTTTGTCCGTCTGGCTGCCCGAGGAGCTGACCTAGTCACAGTCCAGGCGCTGGCCGGGCACGCGACCATCGTGACAACTATGCGATATGCTCACGACGTGGCCGCCAGAGAAGCGATCTCATTACTTGAGCAAGGATGCACAGAGGTGGCACATACACGTCACACGGTGTTGAAATTTAACAAAACGCGGAAGGTAAGTGCATCCTAAGCAGTTGCATCCATTCACCTGGAAGTGAGTGGGGTCTGGTGGCCTCCTCGGACTTCAAATCCGATGGTCCTCGGTTAATCCCGGGGACGGTGGGTTCGATTCCCACACACTTCCGCCAAACTTCCGCCAAGCACGATGACTGAAGACGAACAACCGGTCGAGCTCCCCATTGAGGACAGCATCGACCTCCATACGTTCGCGCCCCGCGACATCCCCGATGTGGTCGCGTCCTATCTCGAAGCGGCGCAGGAAGCGGGATTCGAAGAGGTCCGGATCATCCACGGCCGTGGCAAAGGCGTTCAGAAAGAACGGGTGCGGAGTGTCCTCGAGAAGAGCGAGCTCGTCGAGGCTTTCGAGGAAGCCACGCCGGAGCGCGGCGGCTGGGGCGCGACCGTCGTTCGCCTCGCGCGTGTGCGTAGCAGCTAAGCTAAGGCTCGGCCGACAAGAGCTCAGGCAAAAAGAGGCTCAAGCTCGGGAAAAACGTCACGAGCAGCAGCACGACTGCGAGCGCGAGGATGAAGAAGATGTTCACCCGCATCACCTCCCACATCGGGACATCGGCGATCGAGCACGTCGTGATCAAGACCGATGCGACGGGAGGGGTTTGCTGGCCGATCGCGAGGCTCACCGTCACCATCAATCCGAAGTGGATGGGGTCGAGGCCCAGCTCTGTAGTCAATGGCAGCAGGATGGGCACGAGCAGCACGATGGCCGCCGCGCTATGCAGGATCATCCCCGCCGCGAGCAGGATGGCGTCGACGAGTAAAAGCGCCGCGACGTTTCCGGTGACGTTCGTGAGGATGAACGTGGCGAGCCGCTCCGGGACTTGCTGGTTCGCGAGGTACCAGCCGAGCACGGCCGAGCCCGCCACCAGGATCATGACCACCGCGGTTTGACGCGCGGACTCGACCAGAATCGGCCCCAGCGCGCTTAGCTTCACGCCCCGATAGACGAACAGTCCTAGCGCCAAGGCCAGAAACACAGCGACCGCGGCGGCTTCCGTGGCCGTGAAGATGCCGGCGAAGATGCCACCAAGAATGACGATAGGGAGGCTGAGCGCCCAAAACCCGCGGCGAAATCCTTTCACTACTTTCTTGATATCGAAGGGCTCGGATTCGGCGAAGCCGCCGCGCCGGGCGAGCCAGTAGCTCGTTCCCATGATGGTGAGGCCGGCGAGTATGCCGGGGACGACACCGGCCATGAAGAGCTTGACGATCGACGCTCCCGTAATGGCGCCGAAGAGGATCATTGGAATGGATGGCGGGATGATGATCGCGATCGTCGCCGATGAGGACAGCACGGCGGCGGCGAAGCGGGCGGGGTAGCCGCGCTCTTTCATGGCCGGGATGAGCACGCTTCCGAGCGCAGCGGCGTCCGCGACCGCGGATCCCGAGACTTCGGAGAAGAACATGCTCGAGAGCGTCGTCGTCATCGCGAGCCCGCCTCGGACAAAGCCGACGAGGCTCGCGGCGAAATCCACGAGCCGCCGGGAGATGCCCGCGTGGTTCATCAGCGCCCCCGCGAGGATGAAGAGCGGCACGGCTACCATCGGAAAGCTGTCGGATCCGTTGAATAGACGCTGAGCTACGACGACGAGCGGCGTCGAGGTCGTGAGCGCGATGATGACGATACCCGCGGCGATGAGCGCATAGCCGATGGGAACCCCGATGGCGATGAGAACGAGGAGGAGCGGGAGAAGCAGAAACTCCATGTTACCGAGCTACTCCCTCGAGCCCAGAAGCCGCGCGATATGGATGATTTCCACGATCAGCATCAGTGCCGCCGAAAGCGGGATGATCGCGTAGATGAGCCCTACCGGGATATCCACGGTGATCGCACGCTCCGTCAGGAAGCGAGAGACGAGCTGCGCGCCATAGAGGAAGAGTACGATGTGCACGGCGATCATGACCCCGTGACCCACGAGCTCGATGGCGCGGCGGGCGCCTGCCGAGACTTTCTCGAGAACGTTCTCGACACCGATGTGCTGGTGGTGCGATCGGGCAAGGACCGCCCCGAGGAAGGTCAGCCACACGAGCAGGTAGCCGACGAACTCGTCATACCAGACGAAGCTTCCGCCAAAGGGACGACGCAGCACTTCCAGAAAACAGATGACGGCGATGGCGGCAAGCACGAGCGCCACGGCGACGGAGAGGACGGAGCGAAGAATACTCTCGACGCGGTCTGGCAGGGTGCTGAGAAAAGTCATCAGCACCTATTCTTGACTTCGGTAAGACTGGATCGTCTCGACGAGCTCGGGGCCGTAGTGCTCGTTGAACTCTTCGTATAGGGGCCCTGCTTTGGCGGCGAAGGCTTCGAAGTCGATCTCCGTAATCTCGAGCTCGTCTTCGAGCATGATGCGATAGCGAGCGTCTTCTTTCTTTCCGAGCGCGCGATGGAAGCGTCCGACTTCCTCCGCGACCTCCCGAATCGCGACTTGGATGTCTTCGTCGAGAGACGCGAAAAATGGCTGGCTCATCAGCGGGTAGGCCGGCGAGTAAACGTGGCGCGAGACCGAGAGATATTTCTGTACTTCGTGAAACCGCGCGGGGACGATTTGCGAGAACGGGTTCTCCTGGCCGTCGATGACGCCCTGCTTGAGCGCCGAGAACACTTCGCCGAAGCTCATCGAGGTTGGGTTGGCTCCGAACGCTTTGAAGAGCTTCACTCGCTCGGGGTCCTTGGGGGTTCGGATCTTGATGCCTTCCAGATCTTCAGGTCGCACGACCGGCCGCACGTTGTTCGTGATCATCCGAAAGCCGTTCTCCCAGAAACCCAGGAGAACGAGATCGTGCTCGAGGAGCTTCCGTTTGAAGCTTTCGCCCGTGGAGCCCTCCGCGATGCGCTCGATCTGGCCGCGATCCTGGACGAGAAACGGTAAGTCGAAAACACCGAACATCGGCTCGACGGAGTGCAGGACCGACGAGGGCACATGCATCTCGAGTGTCCCCAGGCGCAGCCCTTCGAGCATCTCTTTGTCTTCGCCGAGCTGGCCGGAGCCGAAGATGCGGACTTCGACGCGCTCGGGGAAGCGTGCTTCGAGGAGCTCTTTGAATTTCCGCGCGCCGCGATCGAAAGGGGACTCGGGAAAGCCGATGTGTCCCAGACGGATGACGAGCTTGCCGCCGTCCGCGCCGCCGCAGGAACTCGTGAGCAGGAGGAGCACTAGAAGGCCCAAGAAGCGTTTCACGGGGCCCAAATCTAGCACAATGGTAGAATCGCCTGCCATGGGTCTGGCCGAAGAGCTCCGCGAGCATATCGAAGGTGAAGTCCGCTTCGACCGCTATACGAAGATGCTTTACTCTACCGACGCGAGCATCTACCAGAAAGAGCCGATTGGCGTCGTTGTGCCCCGGCACGCCGGCGATGTCGAGCAAGCGGTCCGCATTGCCGCGCGCGAGGGCGTTCCCATCCTTCCGCGTGGCGGCGGGACGTCGCTCGCGGGCCAAGCCGTCGGCGAGGCGCTCATCCTCGATCACTCGAAGTTCATGCGGGACGTCGTCGAAGTCTGTCCCGAAGAGTCTTGGGCCCGGGTAGAGCCGGGGATCGTCCACGACGTTCTCGGCGCGCACCTAAAGCCCTATGGGCTGCGCTTCGGTCCCGAGACGGCGACGAGCAATCGCGCCAACCTTGGTGGCATGGTCGGGAACAACTCCGCCGGGGCTCGCTCTCTCATATACGGGAAGACCGTCGAGAACATTTTGGAAGTCAAAGCGATCCTCTCGGACGGAACGCCGGTCACGTTCGGCCCGGTGCCGCGCAGCGAGCTTCCGAAGAAGACCGAAGGGGACGGGCTCGAGGCCGCCATCTATCGAAAGGCGGTGGCGCTGGCCGATCAGCATCGCGGCGAGATCGACCGCCGCTACCCGAAGATTCCGAGGCGGGTGAGCGGTTACAACCTCGACGAGCTCTTGCATCCCGACGTGGTCAACTTGGCCAAGGTCATCGTGGGCTCCGAAGGGACGCTCGCGACGGTTGTGGAAGCGAGAATCCAACTTGTCCCAATGCCTCCGGCCGCGGCGCTCGCGGTGCTCCACTTCGACGGGCTGCTCGCCGCACTCGAGTGCGGCACCGAGATTCTCGAACTCGAGCCATCCGCTGTCGAGCTCGTCGATGAAATGGTCATGGACCTCGCGCGGAAATCGCTCGAATATTCGCGACGCATGCACTTCGTTCAGGGCGAGCCCAAAGCGCTCATGATCGTCGAGTTCTCGGGCGAGAGCGAAAAAGAGGTCTTGTCGAAGCTCGACGCGCTCGAAGCTCGCATCGGCGAGTCGGCGAAGCCGATGGTGCGCGTTCTCGATGCCGCGGCCCAGGCCAATGTCTGGAAGGTCCGCAAGGCGGCGCTTCCGCTTCTTCTCGGCCTTCCCGGCGATCGCAAGCCCATCGCGTTTGTCGAAGACACGGCGGTCGCGCCCGAGCGTGTTCCAGATTTCATCCGCCGCTTCGAAGAGATTCTCGGCCGTCACGGAACGGTCGGCTCGTTCTATGCCCATGCCGGGGCGGGGTGTCTGCACATCCGCCCGCTCGTCAATCTCAAAGAGGGCGCCGAAGTGACCAAGATGACCACCATCGCGGAAGAGGTCTTCGATCTCGTCGTCGAGTACGGGGGCTCGATGAGCGGCGAGCATGGCGACGGGCTCGCACGCAGCCACTTCAACGAGCGTCTTTTCGGCGAGCAGATCTACGGGGCGTTCAAAGAGCTCAAGGCCGCCTTTGATCCCAAAGGCGTCATGAATCCCGGGAAAGTCGTCGACGCGCCCGCGATGGACGAAGATTTACGCTACGGCGAGGCCTACAGGGCGCGCGAGCCGAAAACTTACTTTCCCTATGCGCACGAAGGCGGCTTCGCCCGTGCCATCGAGCTTTGTAACGGCGCCGGCGTCTGCCGGAAAAATCTCGAAGGCACGATGTGTCCTTCGTTCATGGTGACGCGCGACGAGGAGCACTCGACGCGGGGCCGCGCCAACGCGCTCCGCGCGGTTCTCGACGGCCGTCTGCCCCCGGAAGACTTCGCGAGCGATCGCCTTTACGAAGTGATGGACCTCTGCATCTCCTGCAAAGGCTGCAAAGCGGAATGTCCATCAGGCGTCGACATGGCGAAGATCAAGTCGGAGTTTCTCGCGCTCTACCATCGCGACCGGCCTTACTTGCTGCGGGATCGTCTCTTCACCCGTCCGGATGCGGCTGGGCGCTTCGGGGTCGCCACCCGCCCGCTCGCGAACTGGCTCATCCGTCAAGGTTGGTTTCGCGGCCTGCTCGAATCGATCACAGGGATCGATCGCCGGCGAAGTCTTCCGTCGTTTGCCGCGGAGACGTTCGAGGCGTGGTTCGCCCGCCGCGCCCCCCGCCGAGCGACACAGAAAGTCGTTTTGTTTCACGATACCTTTATGAACTTCCACGAGCCCGAAATCGGCAAAGCGGCAGTTGCCGTGCTCGAAGCCGGCGGGTTCGAAGTGATGCTTGCGAAGAAAGTCTGCTGCGGGAGGCCGGCGCTCTCGAAAGGGATGCTCGAGCGCGCGCGCGCTCTCGCGACCGAAAATGTCCGCGTGCTGTCTGCGTTCGCACGCGACGGCGTCCCCATCGTCGGTCTCGAACCGTCCTGTATCCTCAGTTTCCGCGATGAATATCCGGATCTCGTTCCGGGCGACGACGCGAAGAAACTCGCTGAGCACAGCTTCCTGCTCGAAGAGCTCGACGGCCTCGAGCTCGATTTCCCCGAAGCGCCCGCGAAACTTCTTCTACACGGCCATTGTCATTTGAAGGCGATCGTGGGCATCGAGCCTCTCATGGCGTTTCTGAAAGGGATGGGGAGCGACGTTCAATTCGTCGACGCGGGCTGCTGCGGGATGGCGGGCTCGTTCGGCTACGAGCAAGAGCATTTCGACATCTCCCTTCAGATGGCGGAGCGCCGTCTCTTGCCGGCGGTTCGGGACGCATCGAAGGACACCGTCCTGGTCGCGCCCGGCACGTCGTGCCGGCATCAAATCTCGGACGCTACCGGGCGCCGCGCCTACCACCCGGCGCAGATCGCGGCGCGTGCGGCGGGGCTCGGCTGATGGCGCTCGTCCTCGACATCGAGACCGTCGGTCAATCGATCGACGCGGTCCCCGAGCGCGCGCTCGACTATTTGTTTCGTGGTCTCGAGCGCGACAGCCCGGAGCCCGAAGAGCTCGAGAGGCGCCGCGAGGACTTGGTGTCGCGCTTCGGGCTCGACCCGACCACAGGGCGCGTGATCGTGATCGGGCTCGTGGACACGGACAGAGAGGCCGAGCATGTTTTCTGGGAGGGGGACGAGCCAGCGCTCCTCACGAGCTTCTGGGATTGGCTGTCGGCAAACGAGCCGGAGCGCTACGTGACCTTCAACGGAAAGCGGTTCGACATCCCTTATCTCAACGTCCGCAGCGCCATTCACGATCTGAGACCGCGGGTCGTGATCCCGTCGGAGCCGCTCACCACCCATCCCCATTTCGATCTGCGTGAAGCACTCGAGGGGAACGACCGCCGGCGCCGCAGAAGCCTCGACTATTTTTGTGCCGTCTTTGGCGTAGCGTCACCGAAGTCGAAGATGGATGGCGCTTCCGTCGGCCAGGCCTATGAGGACGGCCGGCTGGACGAAATCGTGAGCTATTGCCTTCAAGACTGCCACGCCACCGCCGCCATCTACGAAAAACTCGCCCCGTTTTACTCGTAGCGCGGCCGGTGGCGCAAGCAAAAATGGCCACAGAGACACAGCGCGGCGGAGCCGCAACCAAATCTCCGCCGCGAGCGGTCAGCGGTCAGCATTCAGCGGTCAGCGGTGGTGCTCGGCGCTTCGCGCCTCGTCTCATTCTCAGTACGGACTCGCCCAAAATCTTTGCCATCGTACCCCCCCTGCTAGGCGGACCTTCCACGGATGAACAAGCGTAAGTGTGGGCATCATTGGCTTTGTTTTTGAAGAGAGGTGTGTGTACTGCTTACATCGTGCGGGGGTTGATTTCGAGCAGGTTGAATGCTTTGTGCTGCAAGGGTGTGGGGCGAGTGATGCTGACGAAGGACAGGCCGCGGGCTTCGTTTTCGACCTGATTTTTCGTGACCGTAGCAAGATCAGAAAGAAGCGTTCTGAAACTGTGGACGGGCAACCCGTCGGGAGTCTTCTTGGTAGAAGCCTTTGCCTGGGCGGAGTCTGAAGGCGTTGCTGGGCTGACGATGGATGAGCGTTTGGCATGGGCACCGTCAGGGTCGTCGTCGTCAAACAAGATCGGGACGAGGGCTTTTCGCATGTGCCATTCCACGTAGTAGGCGAGCATGCAAAGAAAGATGTGAGCTCGAACTCGCTCAGCGTTGTAGTGATAGATGGGCCGTACTTTCAAATCCACGGTTTTGCAGCAACGAAAAGCGCGTTCAACGACTGCCAAGCCTTTGTAGGTCCTGACAGCTTCGTCTGCGGAGATGGCCTCTTCGGTGAGGCTTGTTCGGATGATATAGATGCCGTCGAGGGCCGCCTCACGCTCGATGTTTTCGTTGTCGCGCTCGAAGTCGAAGCCGTCGTCCGTAATGGTGTAGCGAAAGTGCTTGCCCATCTTGCTCCGAGCGAACACTCGACCCAATCGTATGCCGATGGTATCTTTGCCTCGCAAAGGACGTTGGTCTCGCTTCGTCGCTTTGCTAATCACTTCTAGCTTTGACTCCGTCGACACAAGCATCTCTTCTCGCTTCCGCGCCCGCTCGGTAGCAAGAAGAGGGTTGCGGCAGGCGATGAGTCACTCACCAGGGAAGCTAGGATGATGGATCTCCGCTAGGTCGAGTTCATCGAACAGAGAAGGCTGCAGCATTCCGTCTTTTGCAAGTCGCTGAATCTGAGGGGCACGAAGTGAGCTGATCCACTCGAGACCTTCCTCCGGTCGAAGTTCCTCGCGAATCCGGGCTTCGGTGATCATCCCTCGGTCACCTACGAAGACGATACTGTCAAGCTCAAAACGTTCTCGGACTTTGCGAATTTGGCTCCCCAGTGTTGCGGGATCTCCGGTGTTGCCTTCGAACACATCTACCCCGACCGGCCGACCATCACGCTCACACAGTAAGCCGAACACGACCTGCAACTTGTTTTTCTTGCCGTCTCTCGAGTAACCGAGCTTCGCCAGAGGGCACGACCGACCTTCTACCCAAGTCGACGTCAAGTCGTAGAGAACCAGGCTGCCCTGCTGCAGATGGCGTTTC
This sequence comes from Candidatus Marinacidobacterales bacterium, assembly GCA_965197495.1. Lineage (GTDB taxonomy): Bacteria > Acidobacteriota > Vicinamibacteria > Marinacidobacterales > SMYC01 > SMYC01. The sequence continues at coordinate 3,547,358 of OZ240210.1, read as the reverse complement.
GCCAGTTTCTTCTCTATGGCTGCTTGGCGGCTCAAAAGCCAATCCAGGGAATCATACAACTCATCCTCGTTGGTGTCTTCAACTCCAACACACTCACCCAATGACGAAGTCAAGGTCTGTTTCGATAGACCACGGGCCGTGGCCAACTTGGAGCCCGGAGTCCTTGAGCCTGGAGTCCCTCCAGCATGGAGCCCCAATGCGTCGAGGCTTCGCTCACCGCCAGACGCAATGACAACAGACGTTTCTGCCCGTCTGGCGTGACCCCGAGCGCGGCCAGTACGGGTACGCTGATCACACACTTCGCCATCCGCACTTTCAGGTGGAAGCCGTCCAGGTAAACGATCGCATAGACCTCCTCGCTGAGATCACGGTTCTGCCATTCTTCAAAGCAAGCTCATCGAGATCTTCCTCGCGCTCTCGGCATCGGGGCTCTACCACATCGGTTACATGTTAGGGACGGGGGTCAAGTTCTTCCTCGCCGCGTTCGAGCTCGCGTGGGGCCCTTGGGTCTACGCCCAGCTGGGAAAGCCCGATGCCGCGCGAACGCTCGCCCGGGTGGCAACCTACGCGTTTGCCGCCGCCGTCGCGTGCGGTTTGCTGAACGCCGTCTTCGGTCGGGAGCTCTTGTGGTTGATGGTAAAGCCCGATTTTCACGACGCGCATTCGGTGATCCCCATCGTCGTTCTCGCCTACGTGACCCAGGGTGTCTTCGCGCTCACCTCCGTCGGGATCGGGATCAGCAAGCAGACGATGCACTATCCGGTGATGACGTTGTCGGCGGCGCTGGCCAACATCATCCTCAACATCCTGTGGATCCCGCGCTTCGGGATCGAAGGCGCCGCATGGGCGACCGTGGTCGGCTACGGGTTGATGGCGGTGATGGGGATCTATTTTGGGAACAAGCATTACCCGATCCCATACGAGTGGTCCCGGCTCGCACGCATTGCTGCTGCGGCAGCGCTCGCCTACGGGGTTTCGACGCTCGCAGGGGACGCGTGGCAAACCGCGATCCCGTTGAAGCTTGCCGCGACGTTGGTGTTCCCCGCCGCGCTCGCCGCGCTCGGCTTTTTTCGCCACGACGAGATAGCGTGGCTCAAAGAAAGGCTCGCGACGTGAAAATCGTGCTCGCCGGCGGCTCGGACCAAGTAGGGACGGTGCTCGCGCGTGTTTCGCACCGGAGTCACGAGGGTACTTTCGAGTGAACGAACGATTTCGGTCACTCCCCGATGACCTCCGCCCACGCGGGCGGTGCCATTGCTGTCAAATTGGGCTGGCGTCTAACAGACTGGGCGGATGAAAAGGGACACGCCGAGCTACCGCGGATATCGATTTCCGCCCGAAATCCACACCAACGCGGTCTGGCTGTACCACCGTGTGCCGCAGTCCGGCAATGGTCGGACGCAGGATGCGTCCAATCATTGTCCAACAAGCTATAGGAAAGATGACGGTAGGCCCGTCGAGGTCGGCTATCAGGAGCAGGCCTAGGACTCTTCCAACGCTTGACGTTTCTCGATACTCTGCGAATAGTTCCGTTGAGATTCTCAATGGCGTTCGTCGTGGCAAGAGACTGGCGAAGTAAGGCGGGCAGCGCGAGCTTCACGACCGTGAGTGTCTCTTCCATCCCTTCACGAAGGCTTCCGGCAGCTTCGTCGCAGCCGTTTCGCTCGAGCCACGACACCAATGCCTGAAGTCGCTTGCGCGCCTTGTCGGCACTCTTGCACTTGTAGGCTTCCTTCATCGTCTGGAGCACGTAGGCGTGACGAGACTTGGGAAGGTACGAGCGAAGATTTCGGAGTTTATGGATCTGGCACCTTTGGATGACCGCGAGGTCCCCCAAAACGTCGACGAGTGCCTTGCGGATGCCTTTGCCTCCGTCCACTACGCAGAGAATCGACGCATCGACGCGCAAGCCTCGCTCGAGAAGGTCCTGCAACATCGCGGTGCACACCCGAGAGTTCTCCGTCGCGTTCTGTGCCAAAACTCGGCCCTTTTGAAATAGGCCATAAATCAGCAACTTAGGGCCGGCGACAAAATAAGTTCCCGTTTTCAAGACGGTCGGATGGTGTAGTTCCATTTGGGTAGAGTCTGGTCCTTTGTAACGGAAAGCGCCTGCATCCGCTCGTCAGTGATTTTGACGCCCTTCGGATAACGACGCCGGATAAGGTGTGCGCGTACTCGCAAACCGGAAGAGGTGGTGGTCGTGCGGATGTATTTGAGGATGGTTTCGTAGCTGTCGAGAGGCCTGCCCGCGCAGTTCTTGCTGATCTCGCTGAACAGACGGTGCTCCACTGGATTCCACTTGGATGTACCGGACGGATAGTGGGCTATGGTGATAGCGATGTCGTGGCGATTGCAAATCCGCGTTTGAAGCCCGTGCTTCCAACCCCGACACCGATAGCCATTGCTGCCCCCGGCGTCTGCCAATATCGCGAGGTCACGGGCTGCAGGATAGCGTCGCCGTCCTTCCGTTCGCCACCACTTCTCGATGGCATTCACGGCGAAGTCCGGGGTGTTGTACGAGGTACCAATGAACACTGTCCCGCGGTTCGCGAGCAGATCGTAGACGCCGTAGGGGATTGCGATGCCGTTCGATTCGGAACGGAAGTCATGGTCTTTGACGAGAGTCGGCTCGCGGTTCCAGGCCTGCCCGCCGTTTTTGAATAATCCCACCAGCTCCCGTTTCTTCGTGTCTACGCTGATGATGGGATGACCAGCTGCGGCAAAACGCTCGCGCAGTTCGGCGATACACGCGAATTGGGTATCGCGATCTTCGGACGTGGCACCGCACAGCTTCTTGTGGTTCACCCGTCCTGTGCCAAAACTCGGCCCTTTTGAAATAGGCCATAAATCAGCAACTTAGTGTCTGTGTTTGCGACCGGGCCAAGGGCCGTGGGCTTTACAATCGTCTTGGGCGGGCGGGTCGTCACCATGCAGATGACCACCTAGTCGAGAGCGAATATCGAAGCGTGTTCCTGAAGCTGTTTCCACGCTACGCCGGTCGAGCCCGCCGAGGGGCTACCGTCGCCGGCGACCATCTACGCGGCACGGCAGTAGTAGTTGAGAATGCCCCCAAGTCGCTCTCGCGACACGATGGGGCCAGCGTCATTCGCGCTTGCCGGCAGAGGTGTGAGGAGCTCGTTGCCGAGACCTTGGTGGTTCCGTTCTGTGTGATAGTGCACTACGTATTCGGTTACCGCTGTGCGCAGGTGTCGCTCACTGAGAGGTACGAAGCGGTCGAGACACTCTCGACGTATGGAGAGAACGAATCTTTCCGCATATGCGTTCAGATTCGGACTATTGGCGGGAAGGCGCAGGGGCTTCACGCCTGAATCTCTCAACAGCCCACGTACCGCCTCGGTGAATAGTGGGTCCCGGTCGTGGATGAGGTATCGCTTGCCAAGGAGGAAACCATCCCACATGTCCGTGAGGTTTCTTGCCACCTGCTTCATCCACTCCCCGTTGGGGTCCGACGTTATCCCACCGATGCACACGCAGCGAGTGGCGATATCGATGACAAACAGGAGATGGTAGCGGACGAGCCCGAACAGGTTCACCACCTCGACGGTGAACAGGTCTGTCGCAGCGATGGCGCCCCAATGAGCCTTGATGAAGGTGCTCCACGACATGCTCTTGCCCCGCTCCGGCGCAGGAGCGATACCGTGCTCGGCGAGGATCCTCTTGATAGTGTTGCGTCCGAGTTCATGTCCTAGGTTCTTGAGTGCGCCTCGCAGGCGCGTATATCCCCACGTCGGGTTCTCCTGCGCCACGCGCACAATGAGCTCACGGATGTCCTTCGCCGTCGGAGGTCGGCCTGGGCTCCGGTTCTTGCTGCCATCGTAGTTGGCTGCGATGAGGCAGCGGTACCAACGCAGAAGCGTAGCGGGTGTGGCAACCGACGCAATATGGGCCAGCGCCTCGCGGCCCAAAGCCTGGGCCTTGACCGCGAGCCTGCGCCGCTCGTCGTCCGAGAGACTGAGACGCTTGCCCCGAAGCCCGGCTCGGAGCACACGGTTCTCCTCTTGCTGGTAGTCGATCACATCCTGCTGCTGGCGGTTGACCCAGCCAGCTAGAACGAGCAGTAGGAATTGCACGTGGTACGTCATCATGGATCTGAAGATAACACCCTCGGGCCAGACGATTGTAAAGCCTACGGCCCTTGGTCCGGTCGCAAACACAGACACTAAGCTGCTGATTTATGGTCTATTTCAAAAGGGCCGAGTTTTGGCACAGGACGGGGTCGGTCCCTCGAATGGCGGAACTCCTTGGAAGTCGTTGGAAAAAGTGATGGCAATAGGTGTGGCTTGCAGTTTTAGCTTGGAGTTGAGCGCCGACGCAAGATCACTCCAGTTATCTTTGCTCATTTAGATATTTTCCTCCTAGCGCGGTATGGAGCACGCGACAGCACTATAGGCAAACCACGCTCACGTGTGCAAGAATGCCGCCATGGCACACAAATGACCTGACCCCACGGTTAGTACCACGTTGTATCTCAGTCATTCGGTGCTGACAAGGGCTGGTTGAAGCCGGAGGGGTGCTTCCGCCATCAAGCGTTGCTACGCCGTGTTTGAATGCTAGTGTCAGCTGGCCTGCCTGTGTCGGCGAACGCCATTAATGAGGATGTCGGCGTGCACACGAAGGTGTCTCTGAACGCCAGGCACCGTGTGGTCAGCCCAGCCCGCATCGCCGAAAGAACTGCATCTCTCGAAATCAGGCTCAAACTCTAGCACACGCGCGGGTTACGCGGCAGCCACCAACACTTGATTGCGGAAGCACCCTTGGAGTACTGTCAAGTTTTCCACGGCCTGAGGATCTGTCCCGATTCTTGTGGAAATAAGAATGGCGTAACGTGCTCTTAGTCGTTGCGATCATCATTTGGGAAGGAAGGCTCCGTCTATACTAGAGTGAGCCATGACCCTCCTGCGACGTCTCGCCATCCGCGCTGCACGAGAACTAGCACGTCGTCCGGAGGTACGAGCTAAAGCCAAAGAGACATTAACCAACGCCACACGTGTGTTTAACGAGGAGGTCAAACCTCGCTCCAAGGACGCCTGGCGGGACGCACAGCCAGACATCGAGCACGCCAAGGCCAGACTCAAGCGGTTTACCCAGAAGCTGCGAGACAAGTACCGTAAGGGACGCGACGGCAAATAGACGTTATCCCGCTGGCGCCGCCGGTCTTGAGTTCGTTTGTGTTTTTGGACACGACGGGTGTCAGAAGCGGTACTTCATGTTGACCGTAACCGCTTGGTAGCCGACCCCCTCAGAAGACTAGCCCTAAATTTGCGATTTCTCCTTTTTTCTCAATCCCTTACAGGCTTCAGGACGGGTACTAGTTAAAAATCAGTTACTTAACCCTAATCGCAAATAAACGTCACCGTGTCTGAGGTCTTTGGCCCCGTGAATAGCACCTTTTCCAGGTTCTGCATACACCGTGCAGAATCACCTATAGTGGCGGCGAGCGGGTGCCCCAGCACGAGCTTCTCGCCTGCGCCCAGTGCGGCTGTTTCGCGTTTTCGTGCTTCGAAGATTTTGCGATTAGGGTTAATTAATTAATATGTGTCATCTTTACTACACTGAAAACCAGCGAATTCGCTTGACATGCGCCCTTATTTTCTCCTAGATTCACTCTGTGTTCTTGTAAACATAGGCATAAATGCCATCGCGAAGGTCCGAAATGAGGGTGGCTGCGATGATCGGCCGACTCTTCCCCGTTCGTAGGGATGACGTGGCTGCGTTCGTTTTCGGTGCTCGCTCGGGCTTTGTGCGAAGGTTCGTGGAACGCGCCGATGTGGCCGTTCCCTATCACCGTTCATAACGGAGGACAAGAAAAAATGAGGCACTGGGCTAGTTCAAAGACGTTTGTGTCCGTGGTCGTGTCATGCATCCTGCTGAGCCTTGCAGCGGTCCCCGCCTTCTCCCAGGAGATGGTGGGATCGATCGTGGGAAAGGTCTCGGACGAGCAGGGGCTGGTGATGCCCGGCGTTGTCATCGCCGTCTCTTCGCCGAACTTGATCAGCGGCAGTCAAACGGTGACCACCGGCGATGATGGCACCTACAGAGTGCGGAACCTGCCGCCCGGCACGTACGCCGTGTTGGCAGAACTGGCCGGCTTCACGTCCCTCAACCGTGAGGGGATCATCCTCGAGGCGGCCAGAACACTCGGAGTGGATTTCCAAATGTCGATCAGCACTGTCGAGGAGACCGTCACCGTCACCGGGGAATCGCCTCTGGTCGAGGTCCGGAGCTCCCGTGTCGGCGTCACGATGGATGAGGACCTGCTCGTGAACATTCCCACCGGACGCGAATTCGAGGACATTTTGAGTTTTCAGCCTGGTATCGTGGAGAGTCCCTATTCCTTTGCGCCGGTAAACTCGGTTCACGGCGGTCATGTGCGGGCCAACTACTACAGCATGGACGGCTTCCAGATGATCGATACGACCGTGGGATACTTTATTGGGGATATCTCGTACGATTCGTTGCAGGAAGTTCAGATCACGACCGGCGGGATTTCTGCCGAGTTCGGCCAGGCGAGTGGGGGAGTCTTCAACTTCATCACCAAGTCGGGCGGGAACGACCTTAGCGGAGGCGTTCGATATTACTTGAACGACGAATCCTTGAACAGGAATAACATTTCGGACGAACTCAAGGCCCAAGGGTTCACGGAGGGCACGTCCATTATCAGCCAGAACAACTGGGGCGGCGAGATGGGCGGGCCTATCGCACAAGACAAGGTGTGGTTCTACGCCGACTATGCCCGGACGGACAGAACGGAGCGGGCTCCAGCGCTGGTTGGAATCATCGATCCGTCGTTCAACATCAATAAATATCTGGGCAAGGTTACCTGGCAGGTTAACGCGAACAACACCTTCGTCGGAACCATTCAGGGGCGCCACGACGACTGGGTTCCGGCCAACGCGAATCAGCAAGTCACCGAGGACCCCGGCTCCTATATCTTCAACACCCGCAACCAGGATAACTATCTCTTCAAGTGGACGTCGACACTGGGCCAGAATTCGATCTTGGACATCCGCTACAGTGAGAACCTCGGCGGTGGCTCCGATAGGGAAAGTTTCGACAATGCCGATGCGATCCCCGGCTTTCAAGATAAAGGAACGGGGAAGAACTTCGGTTGGTTCCGGCAAGACCGGTGGAACAAAAACCGCGATGCCAAAGTGTTCAAAGTGGATTTGACTTACTTCAACGATGACCTTGCGGGCGGGAAGCACGATCTCAAGCTCGGCTATGAAAACGGGCGGGACCCTTTTCAATCCATTTTGCACACTCCGGGCTCGCTCGAACAGCATCTGCTCTTCGGCGTGCCGGATGCAGTCAGACTCATCGTTGAACCGAGAAGAGGGGCCAGGAGAAAAACGCGCAACAGTTTTTACATCAACGATCAATGGACGATGTCGGACGTAACGCTCAATCTAGGCATCCGGGTCGATAGCACCGAAGCTTGGACACCGGAGTACATGGAAGGGGGTGGCCTCCAGGCTTCAGACGAAGCCATCCGAAGCGACAGCTTCAGCATCGAGTGGTTCCCAGCGGTTACGTTTCCGGAGACGCGGGACATCTGGAATATGAATACCTGGGCGCCACGGGCCGGCGTCGTGTGGGACGTCGGTGGCGATCACACGTTTGTCGTGAAAGCGAGCTATGGTCGTTGGTATGACCGGGTCACGAGTGTGCCCGCCGGGGGTGCAGGGAATGCTACGTACGATTGGAATGACTTGAACGGAGACGGCCTGTTTTTGACCCCAAACAACACTGAACAGCCCGGCGAGCGAGGGGACCTTCGCTCGAGCAGCGTAATTACTAGTGGATCCTTTGATGTGACGCTGTTCGGAGACCCCAATCTGAGCAACCCCTGGACCGATACCTATAACTTTGGGGTCGAATGGGAGCCGCGTCAAGGCTACGCGCTGCAAGTGAACGGGATCATCAAGCGAGAGACGAACCTCATTGGCCGACGTCACCTAGCCAGGCCTGCATCGGCCTATAACCCCGTCCAGGCGGTCAACCCTCTCGACGGCTCGCCGATTACGATCTTCGCCCTGGACCCGGCCTTCCGAACGGCGAGCTCTATCAGGCAATCAACAAATCCGGATTTTGTGGACTTGAAGCGAAGCTACGACGGTGTCGAAATCGTCGCGAAGAAGCGGTTCGATGGACGTTCCCAGTTTCAACTCTCGGCCAACATTGGAAATGCAGAAGGCAATCAGGGAACCAGTTTCGGGCAGAGCTTCGGCGGCGTCACCTATAGCAATCCGAATACCCTCACCAACTTTTTCGGGGGAACAAACCTGGACGCGGACCTGATATTAAAGTTAGCCGGCACCTATGTGGCAGGGTGGGACATCAGCATAAGCGCCTTCTACCAGTACATTTCCGGGTTTCCGCTGGACACGTTCGAGACGAGCCAGGGCTTCCAGCCGGGTTCGCGGACCGGTCGCTTTCTTAGGTCGGATTTTCCGGGACAAATCGTGGTCGAGAGCACCATCGACGTTCCCCTGGAGCCACGGGGCACCCTTCACCAGGACGCTCAGCACAATTTATCATTTCGAGTGGAAAAGTCGTTCATTTTCGAAGAAACGGGAAAGCTGGGGCTCATCTTCGACGTCCTCAACGCAACCAATTCAGGCACGGTGACGCACGTGCAGAGTTTGCGCCTGGACTCTCCCACTTTCCTGCTGCCTGAGGTGACCGTGTTGCCCTTTACAGCGCGGCTCGGGATTCGCTTCAGCTTCTAAGTCGTTCATAGAGTAGCGCGCTGATGCAGGCACCGCGTCAGCGCGCTCTTTGGCTCATCCATCCCGCTAATCCCCTGGATCTTTGATTACTGGTTCTCCTGTCATTTCGGGGGATCTGATTTGTGTTGGAGGGCATGGCCTATGGACGCTGCCGCGATTGTGGAAAACGCCGGAAACTCCGGGCGAGAGAGGCGTTTAGGGAAAGGTTGTGAGCACGTACAAACGTGGAGCGGCGTTTTCCACAATCGCGTGGAAAACGCTTCGCGTTTCCCACGAGCGCCCACAGGCCCCTCCTGATATATATACAAGAAAGACTGAGCGCGTGCGCTCCATCGCCTAAAGGCGATGGGTTCACGTCGCCGGCTAAAGTCGGCTTGTCCTTGCCTCGTTTCACTACTCACTGACCTTGAAAGAATCGTCGTCCTGGGGCACGGCACCCTGCAACTCTATATACTTCGCTATCACCTCATCCGTCACGTTGCCCGTTGTCACCACGAAGTAACCCCGTGCCCATAGGTGCCGACCCCAGAACTCCTTCCGCATCGTCCGTAAGTCGCGCATCAGACGATTCGACGTCTTACCCTTGATCAACTGCATCACTCGACTCGGCGACAAATTCGGCGGCACGCTCAGCAACAGGTGCACGTGCTCAGGCCGCACATGACCCTTCAGTATTTCTATCTGGTTCCGAGCACAGATCTCCCGGATGAGATCCCGGAGACGAACCGCTACATCCCCTCTCAAGGCCGGCTTGCGGTACTTCGTGATAAATACGAAGTGATAGTTTAACTGGTACCCTCACCGGTTTGATGAGACGCTGTACTCCATGTCGCTCTACGGGCGCGGCACGCGCCCCGCACCGTTCGAGCATCGTCTCCTGATGCAGTATCGCGACAAGCTGCTTTACAACAAGCGCCATCCCGACGAGCCGGGACTGACGGTTTATCCGCCAGATTCGACCGAGATTGGGCGTTCGTACAATGACCAGATGAAAGCCATCCAAAGAAAACATGCGCCGTTTTATCAAAGCCGGTGCCAAGTTTTGGATGGGAACCGATACCGGCGCCTTCATGACCATGCGGCAAGAAGATCCCTACGCCCGGGAGATGGCTTATATGGTGGAGATGGGGATGACGCCGGTGCAAGCGATCCAGGCGGCGACCCGCAACGGGGCGGAAGGCCTCGGCCTGCTCGACGAACTCGGCACGATCGAGGAGGGCAAACTGGCCGACGTGATCGTGGTGGCTGGAAATCCGTTGCAGGATATGAAGGGTGCCATGAAGCGCGTCTATGCGGTCATCAAGGGCGGCGTCCGTTACAAATAGGCTCTGTGCGCAAGGCAATCCGTTATGCCTTCCTGGCCCCCGACATTGTCCGCGCCATTATCGAAGGCCGTCAGCCCGTTGGGCTGACCTCGAGCTACCTCTTGCATCATCCGCTTCCCGACGACTGGGAGAAACAGCGAGTGCTCGTCAAAACGCTGTGAGCCTGCCAGCGCTCACTCCGTGAATGGCCTCGGTTAGCAGCAAGCTGCTCTCCGACACTCCAAGACGATTGTAAAGCCCACGGCCCTTGGCCCGGTCGCAAACACAGACACTAAGTTGCTGATTTATGGCCTATTTCAAAAGGGCCGAGTTTTGGCACAGGAGGGGGTATCGATCACCTCGTCATGGATACTCCCATCAAGGAGGATGACCCCGATCTCCGGATTCTCCGGCACGCCATGGAGCGTGTCGCCGACATCTGCGGTCTCACGCCCCGCGCATCTTCCCCGGCTTGAGATTTTATTGACCCGGCGGTAGAATCCCTCCGCTTGGAGCGGGCACGGTCGGATTCTGTTTGCTCTGCTCTGTTGCTCGCTTTGCCCAGGAGTTGGCCATAAGCTCTCGCCGCACGACGCTCGTTGTCCTCGCCGTGCTTCGCGAACAACTGGATGGTGCCGGCGTTCGATGGACGCCGTATCGTCGGATTCCAATGCCTCTGTAAGTTCGACAAGGAGTTTCGTATGACGAGAACGGCCCGGATCTTTGGTTTCGTGTTGTGCTTCGCTCTTTTGCAGGCCCCGTTGGGTTGGTCTCAGCGCGAGGAAGAGCCGATCGACGTCGAGCATCACCGCGCGCGCCGCGCGAGGTTCCAGAGCGCGATGGAAGGCGGCATCGCCGTCATCATGGCGTCCAAGAAGGACCAGGACTTTATCTACGAGTTCTTCGTACCCCACTCCGATCTCCACGACTTCATTTACCTGACCGGGCTCGATGGAGCCGACACCTGGGAGTCGGCCCTGGTGATGGCCCCGGGCGCGGAAACCTACCGGGAGATCCTCTACACGTCGGGGGATCCGGAAACCATCCGGAACAAGACGGGGATCGAGCACGTTTATCCCTACCAGCTCTTTCTGGAGCACCTGTCCGATGCGATGAGCGACTACTCTCTGCTGCGAACCTGGCAGCGTGGCAGCAAGCCCCTGGCCACCGACCTCTCCCGGGCGCTGGGGACGGAGAAGATCGTCTATTTCAACTACCAGCGCTTCTTGAACCTGTCGACCACGCCACCGGAGCGGCTGGACGTGGCGAATCGCATCCGCTACTTCTCGCCCGAGATCCAGATGAAGGACGCCAGCGACATCCTGAACCGACTCCGGATGATCCACGACGAGAAGGACATCAAGCTCTTGCGCAAAGCCTCGGACATCACGGTCAAGGCGTATAAGGAATCTGCCAGGGCGGTCCGCGCCGGGATGACGACACAGCAGATCGGCGCCATCGTGAACTTCGTCTTCGCCTACGAGCACGCCGCTCCGTCGTTCCCCACCAACGTGAGAATTACCGGACCGCCGAGGCCACGGGGCGAGCGCGAGTGGCCGATCGGCCTCACGCCGCGTCTCGGGTCCTGGCCGGTCAAGGACGGCGACATGATCAGCTACGACATCGGCGCCGAGTACAAGCACTACACCTCGGACTTCGGGCGCACGATTCCGGTGAGCGGCAAGTACACGCGCGAGCAGCGCCGTATCGCCGAGATCGTCACCCGGATCCAGAAAGAGACGATCGCGGCGGTGAAGCCCGGAGGTACGTTCCGGAAGAGCCAGGCGCTCAAGGACCGGCTCATGGCGGAGGCGGGGCTAGGCGAGCGCACCGTGCTCTTCGGAATCAGCCACTTCGTGGGCATGGAGATCCACGATGTGGGCGACTACGACATTCCCTGGGAGCCCGGCATGTGCTTTGTCATCGAGTGGAACGTCCAGGCGGACGAGTTCGCCGTTCGTTTCGAGGACGTCATCGTGGTGACGGAGGACGGCCACGAGTGGCTCACCGCCCATGCTCCCATCGAGCCGGATGAGATCGAAAAGCTCATGGCGGAAAAGGGAATCTGGGAATGACGCGACGAGGCATTATGCATAACTTGCCCCTGGCGACCGGTGGCGCCTGGAAGTCCACCAATCACGGCATCACCTGGGAGCCGGTGCTCGACGATGCCGGTAGCGCCTCGATGGGCGCCATTCTTTCGGAGAGACTCCCGGCGTTTCACCGGGATTTGGATGCCAACGATGTCCGCTGGACGCCAGGGAGCGCTTTGAGATTTGAAAGCGCCTCATTCAAAAGCGTCTGGACGGCGTGCTCCTCCCGGCCATGCGCGCGCACGACATCGATCTATGGCTGGTGTTCAGCCGGGAGCACCACACCGACCCGATCCTCTCGGAGATCGGAGGAGGCTGGGGAGGTGTGCGCAATACCTATCTCTTCTTCGACCGGGGAGGTGACACGCCGGAGAAGATCTTCATTGGCTCTCACGAGCTCCGCGACACGACGATTCAAGACGCCTACGACGAGCTCATCTACTACGGCTACACCGAGGGGGGTGTCAGCCCCCACTTGAAGAAGGTCGTGGAGGAGCGGGATCCGGAAAGGATCGGGATCAACGTCTCTGCACTTAGGTAAGCGGTCCCAGGCGATCAGACCATAAGTTTTCTGACGTTGATCGAAGCGGAAGAATGCGTCGGCAGTCCCCACGGGAAGGCGCGATGTCGTAAGCGATTGGGCGGTTTGCTCCGTTATTACCACGGCGCCGCCGCATAGGAGTTCGGGCGCGCACAGCTGGAGGTGCTTCCGCCATCAAGTGTTGCTACGCCGTGTTTGAATGCTAGTGTCAGCTGGCCCGCCTGTGTCGGCGAACGCCATTAATAAGGATGTCGGCGTGCACACGAAGGTGTCTCTGAACGTCAGGCACCGTGTGGTCAGCCGAGCCCGCATCGCCGAAAGAACTGCGTCTCTCGAAATCAGGCTCAAACTCTAGCACACGAGCGGGTTACGCGGCAGCCACCAACACTTGATTGCGGAAGCACCAATATTCGAAAAACTGGAGCACTTTCTCCGGTAGAGGTCCGTAGCGGTCCCGTGTTTCCTCTTGAAGCTTTTCGATGTCCTCACGATCGTGCGCCGAGGATCGAGGAATCCCTCGGTCTGTGGCAGCGGAAGGACCATGCGCAACGTCAACGCCGTCATGATTGCCAGATTCGAGTAGCGCGGCTAGCACGCCGGCCTCGGGCGCCTGCAATCGAATTCGGAGATTCTCAGCGAGCTAAGCGCCGCAACTAGCAGTGAAGTGGTAACTGCCAGCAAACTCATCGCTCGACGCAGCGTGGCGCAAGCCGAGCACGCTTGTCTAGACTTTCGAAACTCTTCTTGACAACTCCTGTGGTTTTGGTCATACTGGATTCTCCGATTCGGGAGTTTCGTGATGACAGTTTCCATTTGTTGCGAGTGTATCCGGCCCAGCGGGACTGGGCTTGCTTCAAGAAATTACTGCATCGCGTCGATATACGCGACCGATGGGCCGGGCGGCCGAATGGCGAGCCTGAGCCTCGGGGTAGCTATGTAGATCGTTAGCCAAGCGGCAATCAAGGCCCAGCTTCCTGTGAAGGGAGCTGGGCCTTTTTTATTTTAGGAGCACGAACATGTCGGCAATGTTTCCGGTTTTTCTCGACCTCGACGGACGGGACGCCCTCGTGGTCGGCGGCGGCGCCGTGGCAGAGTCCAAGACCAAGAATCTTCTGGACGCGGGGGCCCGCGTCACCGTCGTCGCGCCGTCGATCGGCTTCGCCTGGACGCACCCGAACCTCACGTTGCATCGGCGCGCCTTCCACGCTCGCGATGTCAAAAACGCCTGGTTCGTGATTGCCGCGGCGACGCCTGCGATCAACCAACTGGTCGCAAACGTCGCGGAGAAACGGCGGCGGTTCGTGATCGCCGTAGACGACAAAGCGTCTTGCAGCGCCTACGCTGGTGCCGTAGTGCGCCGCTCCGGCGTCACCGTGAGTATCTCGACCGATGGAGCCGCTCCGGCGCTGTCGCGACTATTGCGCGAAGCTCTCGCCGAGCTCCTCCCTGCCGATCTCGATCGATGGAGGAGTCTCGCGGTCGAGAAGCGTCGCGAGTGGCGCGCCGCGGGCGTTCCGATGGAGCGCCGCTATCCGGTGCTCCTCCAAGCGGTGAACCAGCTCTACGAAAAGGCAGCGCGCGGATGACGGGTCTAGTCTCTCTCGTCGGTGCGGGACCTGGCGACCCCGAGCTTTTGACCGTGAAGGCGGTGAAGCGCCTCGAAGAGGCAGACGTCGTCCTATACGACGCGCTGGTATCGGACGAAGTGTTGAAGCTCGCTCGAGACGCGCAATGCTTCGACATCGGGAAACGGAAGGGTTGCAGGAGGATCGAGCAGGAAGCCATTCATGAGCTCATGATCCAATGCGCGCGCGGAGGCGATCGTCTCGTCCGCCTCAAGGGCGGCGACCCGTTCGTTCTCGGTCGAGGCGGCGAAGAGGCGCTCGCTCTGGCGAGAGCCGGTGTGCCCTACGAGATCGTGCCCGGCATCAGCTCGGCGCTTGCCGCACCCGCCCTCGCTGGCATGCCGGTGACCCACCGCGGCCTCACTTCGGCTTTCGTCGTGCTTTCCGGCCACAGCCCGGAAGCCCTCGGCACGGTCCTCGGCTCGATCGATCCTCACTCGGTGACGCTCGTCGTGCTGATGGGTCTTTCGACGCGCACGACGTTCGCGGAGTTCTTGATAGAGCGCGGATGGAGCCGAGAGACACCAGCCGCTATCACGTGCAACGCCTCGTCGCCCGACACCGCCACTTGGACGGGGACCATCGCAACGCTCGCGCGCGCGCCCGTTCCTCTCCCTGGAGCGCCGGGCGTGATCATCGTCGGCGACGTCGTCAGTCTCGGCGCGACAATCTCGGAAGGCGAAGTTTCATCGAAGGGGGTTCCTGTATGAGTATCCCCACCTGGAAACGAGAACTCGGGGCGCGGATCCCACCCGATCTCGGTCGCGAGATCGACATCTACGAGACCGAACTCGAGCTTCGCCGGCAGGGAAAGCTCGAAGAGAAGATCTTCGGTGAGAGCCGCCTTCGCCGAGGTGTCTACGGGCAACGCTACGACAACGGGCACCGGCACGACGGCAACGAGTCGCGCACACTCGCCTACCCTTCGGCGGCGCTCACCAAGGGCCCGCAAACGCTCTGGGACGCGCCGGGGATGCAACGCATCAAGATCCCGTTCGGGTCGGTCTCACCGGATCAGCTCGACGTCCTCGCGGAGCTCGCCGAAGAGTATTCCGCCGGCGTGCTCCACGTCACCACCCGCCAAGATTTTCAGCTTCACTACGTCCACATCGAGGACACCCCAGACGTCATGCGTCGTCTCGCCGTGGTTGGCATCACCACCCGCGAAGCCTGTGGCAACTCGGTGAGGAACGTGACCGCCTGTCCTCTAGCCGGCGTCTGCAGCAGTGAAACGTTCGACGTGACCCGCTACGCGAGAGCCTTGGCCTACTTCCTGTTGGGTCATCCGGATGCCCAGGACTTCGGTCGCAAGTTCAAAGTTGCTTTTTCCGGCTGCAAGGACGAGCCGTGCGGGCTCACCATGTTTCACGATCTCGGTTTCATCGCACGGATCCGAAACGAAGACGGCCGCACACGGCGCGGATTCGAGCTCTACGTGGGTGGCGGCCTCGGCGCGGTTCCGCATCCGGCGAAGTTGTTCGATCCGTTCCTCCCCGAAGAGGAGATCCTTCCGATCGCCCAGGCCATTTGCCGCGTTTTCGCCCGCCTCGGGGAGAAGAAAAACCGCGCGCGGGCCCGGCTGAAGTTTCTCGTCGGGAAACTAGGCATCGATGAGCTCCGTCGTCTCGTTCTCGAAGAAAGAAGGAAATTGCCGGAAGATCCTCGCTGGACGGAGTACCTGAACGAACGCGAGGGCGATGGCGAGCTCGCAACGACGCCGCCGTTAACGCTCGACGTAAACGAACCCGACGTGCCGCCAGCATTCGACGCATGGAAAGCGACGAACGTCCGTCCGCAGCGCCAAGAGGGCTATGCCGTGGCCGTGGTGACGCTTCCGCTCGGAGACATCTCGACCCACCAGGCGAGGGCACTCGCCGACGTCGCGCGCCTGTTCGGCAAGTCCAGCGGCGACACGCTTCGCACCACCGTGGACCAGAACATCGTGCTTCGCTACGTCGCCGAAGCGCATCTTCCGAAGCTCTTCACCGCGCTCGATTCCATCGGGCTCGCACAATCGGGCGCCGGCACGATCGTGGACGTTACCGCTTGCCCTGGAACCGATACCTGCAAGCTCGGCATCGCCTCGTCGCGCGGCCTCGCCTCCGAGCTCAGAAACCGCCTCCTGGCGCAGGACCTGGCCTCCGACACCGCCGTGAAAGACCTTCACATCAAAGTGAGCGGCTGTTTCAACTCGTGCGGCCAACACCATGTTGCCGACGTGGGCTTCTATGGCGTGAGCCGGCAGTTCGACGGACGAACGGTCCCGCACTTCCAGGTCGTGCTCGGCGGGCAATGGACCGAGAACGCAAAATCGTTCGGTTTAGCCATCGGCGCCGTGCCCTCGAAACGCATCCCCGAGGTCGTCACCAGGCTCACGGATCTCTACCGGCGAGAGGCGCAGTCGGGGCAGACGTTCTCCTCGTTGATTCGGAGCATGGGCAAAGCCAAAGTTCGTGCCCTGCTCGACGACTTGATGGATGTTCCCGCATACGAGGAGGACTCGTCTCTTTACTCCGACTGGGGTGACCCGCGCGAGTTCACCATCGGGGACATGGGTCGTGGCGAGTGCGCGGGCGAGGTCATCTCCCGGTTCGCGTTCGAGGTCGCGGCGAGCGAGAGGCGCGTTTTCGAAGCACAGCTTCAACTGGAACGTGGAGATGCCCAAGGCGCCGCTCGGGGCGCCTACGATGCCATGGTGTCCGCCGCGGCAGCGCTGGTGCACACGCAGAATATGGACGTGAACGGCGACCCCTCGCGGATCGTGGACGAGTTCAAAAGCCGGTTCTACGACACCAAGCTCTTCTTCGACCGCTTCGCCCACGGAAAGTTTGCCCACTACCTGTTCCGAACTCACAAAGAGATTCTCGATGACGTGAGCGCGGACGCTGCGCATCACCTCATCGAAGAAGCGCAACTGTTCATCGAAGCCACGCACGCTTGTTACGGGCGCATGGTCGAAGACTAGCGAGGCGCCCATGCAACCACTCAATGCCCACCAGATTACGGTGAAGTTCTATGCCGACGAGTCGTCCTGCCTCGACTCCGACGCCGCGGTCACGATATTTCATCGCTGGATTCAAGAGAACCGCCTGAAAGACGAGATCCCCATCGACGTCGCGGACTACCGACATGTCGGCCACGGCCCCGGTATCGTCCTCGTTTGCCACGCCGCAGACTACGCTCTGAGGCAGAACGGCCGTCCGAGTCTTGTCTACTCCCGCAAGCGCGCGTCCGACGACGACCCGGTGACCCGCCTCGGCGCCGCTTTTCGCGCCGCGCTCACCGCCTGCCGGTTTCTCGAAGAGGAGCCAACCTTGAAAGGCGCTCTCAAGTTTCGCGTGGACGAGGTGTCGT
Source organism: Candidatus Marinacidobacterales bacterium (assembly GCA_965197495.1). Lineage (GTDB taxonomy): Bacteria > Acidobacteriota > Vicinamibacteria > Marinacidobacterales > SMYC01 > SMYC01. The sequence goes on along the minus strand of OZ240210.1, from coordinate 3,529,691 downwards.
TCCGCATCCGCAACCGCCTTCTCGCTCCGAGCACGACCGCTTGCGCCAAGACGCTGGCGGAAACGCTGCACCCGTTTCTCGACAGGTTGTATCAAGGGTGCGAGCGGCTCACTCTCGAGGCCGATGCCGATCCCAAAAACCTTCTGTCCGTGACCGCGCGCGTACAGAAACCACCGGACGCCGAGGTTCTTCTGTCGCGGCTTCGGGCTTGAACTTAATCCCTTTCACTAGATTCGCTTTTGGTGACGACAGGCCCAGCTTCTGGCTGCCGTGGGTTTGGCTGATGCTCCTGTTCACAGGGGCTTTTCTGAGCCGGTTCGCGATCGCCGTACCTTAATCTTGCAGATATGTCCTACGAGTGGAGCTCGTGCGCACCCCCATACTGATGAGGCGCGTGAGAAGATGCTTTCAGCTCGTCGGATTACGTTTGTCACAAACGAGCGGCCTACCTCGTCTCGTGAGTGGGAGGTCAAGTCATGAGCACCTTAGCGATGACCAAGCGCTCAGCCGCCGAAGTGGCTTCGCCCAAGGGCGACGCGCGCCCAGACTGGGTCCCCGGTGAGCTCTTTCCCTTTGCAAGGGCGTTGTTGCACGGCCCGGAGCAAATCGCTGAGCCCCCTGCGCCGGTCGCAGCTTCACCCGGCGCAGTATGTATCAGGCATCCCGAGCGCGGTCATCTTGTTGAGGATCTCACATCCAATGCGGTGTTCAACTCGCTGCCTCGCCAACGTTCGAGCCCGCATCTCGGGACCGATGATCGCCTTGTAGCGATAGACCGCGTTCTCCACCATGCTTCGCTCGGTGCAGCCTGAGAGCTTGTACCATTCTCGTCGGCCGTGTCTTTCGATGGCACGAATATGGCGACCGCGCTCCTGCATGGCGGTGTTCGAATTCCGACTGAGCGTCGCGTTTCGTTGCGGCGGAATCACCACGCGCGTCCTTCGTCCAGGGCCGTGCGCTTCGATGGCTTCGTAGACCGCTTGCTTGTCGTATGCACTGTCCGCCGCCACCGACGCTAGAGGTGCTTGAATCTGTCTTAGCAAAGCGGGGACTCGCGTTGCGTCGCGAGCTCGTGACGCCGTCAGTTCCGACGCAACAATGTTGCCAGTCTTGCGATCGACGGCGATGTGCAGCTTGCGCCATGCGCGCCGCTTTGGCGGTTTGCGGGCAGTTCCAACATGAATCCTCAAGCCCGTGCTATCGATCATCAGGTGGATTGATTGATTGCTTGCGGCTTTCGGAATCCGCAGCTTCTTGCGGAGCAGCCTCGACCGGCGACAAAACGTCGAGTAGTCCGGGATCTCGATGCACAGCCCGACAAGCGAGGCGAGCGAGTGCAAGAAGCCTTCGGTTTGGCGGTAGGCAAGTTTGTACACCATCCGGACAATCAGGCCCGTTTCAATCGCCATGTCTGAATAGACCTGTTGACCGCCCGGCTTGCCGGTTTTGTCGGCCTTCCAATTCGCGATTGCCTCCTCGTCAAACCAGACCGTCAAATCGCCTCGGCGGCGCAGCCCTTCGTTGTATTCCGGCCAGTTGCGAACGTGGTACTTCTTCTGCTTCGCGTGCTTGTACTGGCTGCGCTTGGGATACGTCATGGTCGAACATACCTCGACCACCGCCATAGGTGGAGTCCGCTCTCAGCCAGAGCGCAACAACGCCCCCGGAAGGCGTAGGTGTGGAGGTGCAGGCGGAGGCAGCGCGCCAAGTCTCTGCAGACTTCTTAGCAGAAGTCCGTAGCTTTGGCCCAAAAGGCAATGATCTCCACACGTTTCACTAAGACTCGGATCATTGTTCTCGCTGTCGCAGCAGAGCCCGGCCCAAAGCGAGCCAGAACGGACTCACTTTTCCATCCAAGGAGGGACGGGCGAAATTGAAGGTGCCCAGGTGATTTTTCTGTCTGAGGCAGTGAAATGGTCCGTGCTCTTTGAGGAAAAAGGCACCAAGAAGAAGACGGAGAGTGACCCAGAAGGTATCGAGTATGTCCTAAACTGAAGTTCTGCCCAGTAAGCCCTCCCACGCTTCGGTAAAGTACCTTTAGTCGCATGGAGTTACAGCGCTAGAGGTGTGATTTTTGCCTGCAATTTGTAGCCATGTTGTATTGTATTTATTGTTGTTATATATTCTATATAGTGTATATAGTAGCCATGCACATCGATATCGTGCCCAACCGCAACTCCAAACCCGCCGTTTTGCTCCGTGAGTCCTATCGGGATGCCAAGAGCAAGAAACCGCGCAAGCGCACATTTGCCAACCTGTCCAAACTGCCGAGCGAGCAGGTCGATGCCATCCGACGCATACTCAAGGGGCAAAAGCTCGTTTCGCTCGAAGACGCCTTCGAAATCGTCGAGAACGGCTCCCGGCACCATGGCCACGTCGACGCGGTGCTCAGTGCCATGAGACAGCTCGGTTTCGAAAAGCTCGTTGGCTCTCGACACTCACCAGAGCGAGATTTGGTCGTGGCCATGGTAGTCGCCCGGATCCTCGAACCGCAGTCGAAGCTGGCGACTAGCCTGTGGTGGCACACAACCACACTGCCCGAAATCCTGGGGGTGAGCGATGCCGACGAAGACGATCTCTATGCCGCCATGGACTGGGTTCTCAAACGCCAGGAGGTCATCGAAAAGAAACGCGCGGCGCGCCATCTCCAAAACGACGGCCTCGCGCTCTATGACCTAACCTCAAGCTACTTCGAGGGTGTGAGTTGTCCGATCGCCCGCCTCGGATACGACCGTGACGGCAAGAAAGGCAAGCTGCAGATCAACTACGGTCTGCTGACCAACGAACGCGGCATCCCCGTGTCGGTATCCGTCTTTGAGGGCAACACGGGCGATCCCAAAACGCTGTTGCCTCAGGTAGAAAATGCGCAAGAGCGCTTCGGCATCGAGCAGTTTGTGATGGTGGGCGACCGCGGAATGATCACCCAGACCCAGATCGACGAGTTGCGGGAGATGGACGGTGTCGACTGGATTACCGCTCTGCGTCCCGAACCGATTCGCAAGCTCATCAACGATGGGGTGCTCCAGATGGGGCTATTCGACGAGCGGAATCTGTTTGAGGTGACGCACCCGGATTTCCCCAACGAGAGGCTGGTCGCTTGCCGCAATCCGGAGCTGGCCGAGAGGCGGCGTCACAAGCGCCGTGCTCTGCTCGAAGCGACCTGCAAGGAGCTGGAGAAAGTTTGTCGGATGGTCGAGCGGCGCCGTTTGCAGGGCAAGGAGGACATCCGTGCTGCAGTGAAAAAGCTCCTCAACAAGTACAAGGTCGGCAGGTACTACAGGCTCGACATCCGTGACGACGGTTTCGACTTCGAGCTAGACAAGACAACGATGGATGCCGACGCCTCGCGCCTCGCCAACGGCAACTCTGAGCTCGCCAACAAACGGCTCCAGCGGTGGAAGCGACACATGGGGACGATCGCTAAGCAGTTCGGAGGGATTCACCAACGGATCGGGCGGGGTCAGCTGCATGGTAAAGATAAAATCGGTGTGCGGGTAGGCAAAGTTCTCAACAAGTACAAAGTCGGCAAGCACTTCAAGCTGGACATTCGCGACGACCGCTTTAGCTTCGAAATCGACGACACAAAGGTCACTACGGAAGCTGCCCTTGACGGCATCTACGTGATCCGCACCAGTCTTGCTGAGCAGCGGATGAAAACCGACGACACAGTGCGCAGCTACAAGTTGCTGACCCAGGTCGAGAGGGCGTTTCGTTCCTTCAAGAGCATGGACCTAAAGGTGCGGCCGATTCGTCACCGGCGCGAAAACCGAGTCCGGGCGCACATCTTCTTGTGCATGCTGGCCTACTACGTCCTGTGGCACATGATGGAGGTTTGGCGCCCGCTAGTATTCTCTGACGAGGAGCAGCAGGCGAAGGCCGAGCGTGACCCCGTCGCTCCGGCGCAACGCTCCGACGCAGCCCTGCGCAAGATACACACCAAGAAGCTTGACGATGGGAGACCAGCTTCCAGCTTCCGCACGCTGCTGCGCCTTCTCAGCAACATCGTCCGAAACAAATGTCGGCGACCGGAAGCCGGACCCGACGAGCCCACCTTCGATGTCACGACAACTCCGGACTCGAAACAGCAGAGAGCCTACGACTTGCTCAAAGGTATCACCGTGTAGACAGACGCCAGCACCATTGATTCCATCTATCTTATTGGATCAACACCGGATCTTGGTTTTTTCAGCAAGGAACTTCAGCCTAAATCCTATTTACGTTCCCTACTTTCATATCGGCCACCGCAAGCGCCGAAAGCTAGAGCTTTCGGGTGACAATGGGACAACTCTCATCAGTGGATCCTACGAAGACGTTAAGAGGCTTCTCAGAAGGTTCCAAAAGCAGTGGTCGGTCGACCTGTCGGAAGCCTCGCTTCCCTTGTTTGCGCACCTGCACGAAGATGACAGCAAATGAATATCGGAATGCAAAAGGCTACCCAGCCATCCGATATCCGGTGGGGCGCGTATCGTCTTGGACTCCACGGTTCAATTCTAGACGAGCGTGGGAAGGTAGCAGTCGATGAAATGCGCGACAAGGTGGACGAACTCTTAGCGCTGCGTTACGACCCCCATTCTTTCGAAGTCACGTTCGACGCGGAACGTGTGGAGGTCGATTCTCTCACCGAAACTCTTCGAGCTCGCTTGAGCGGCCGGACGCTGCTAGAAACCACCACTCTCGGGTTCGTCGAAATGCTCCTCTGTTGTCGTACGCTACGACAAGTCGGCGCCGATTCGTTCGATCTACTTTATGTCGAGCCAGAGAGTTACCGAAGTCCAAGGCGTCGACATCTCCTTCATCGACGAGATTTCGAGCTTTCCGGGGAGGTGCCAGGCTACCGCGCGATTCCCGGCTTCGGAGTTCTGCTCGGGGATCGATCCCCCCGGAAGGGGGTCTTCTTTCTGGGTTACGAAGAGGCTCGTTTGCGTCGACCTTTGAAGACCTCCAAATGATTCGACCATCGGAGACTGCGCTCGTGTTTGGCGTTCCAGCTTTCAAAGCGGGGTGGGAGATGGACGCTGTAGCGAACAACATCGCTGTCATCAGGGAACAGAACATTCGCGAGGGTCTCCACTACTGCGGAGCCGAGAACCCAGCCTCGGTGGTCGATGTCCTGGAAAGTCTCGAAGCGGGTTTGGATGCGAACCAACGGATGTTTGTGGCACCAATCGGTACGAAACCCCATGGCATCGGCGTGGCGTTGTTCGCATCAGAGCGAAAAGATATCGGAATTATTTATGATCACCTGCGTAGAAAACAAGGGCGCACAACGGCGGTCGAGAATTGGCATCTATTCTCGGTGAGCGAATTTGGGCTAGCAAGGTGAAACGATACGACACTCCCAGGCGAGTCGCGATCGAACTCGCTCGGCACGCACCCCGGCGACTTGAACGAGTTCTAGACCCGGCTCGGAGCACACGGTTCTCCTCTTGCTGGTAGTCGATCACATCCTGCTGCTGGCGGTTGACCCAGCCAGCTAGAACGAGCAATAGGAATTGCACGTGGTACGTCATCATGGATCTGAAGATAACACCCTCGGGCCAGACGATTGTAAAGCCTACGGCCCTTGGCTGTGCCTTCTATTTATTCATCCGCGCGCACCGAACTTGATTAGTCTCCGGTCTGCCGGCACCATGCCGGCATGATTTCGTCGTTTGTTCGCGCTCTCGTCTCTGCCTTCAAGGCTCGTCGCGAGCTGGCTCTCGAGAATGTCGCTCTTCGCCAGCAGCTCGCCGTCCTCCCCCGTTCGGTGAAACGGCCGCGGCTCTCGAATGTCGACCGCGAGTTTTGGGTGCTGTTGCGGGTTGTGCTCCGCAAAAAGTCGTTCCAGCGTTGATTGCGCGGTCTAGACCGGCCATGATCGCGTGGGCCTCTGAGTGCGTTTGTATTTTTGGACACGACGCCTGTGACTTGTGATGATGACTAATTTAAATTATGTCTATGCAGTAGAAAACTATTACTGTAAATAACTTACAGAATTGGATATATAAAGGCAACAGGTACCGTGGCTAATTCGTGCGCTGGGCTGCACGGTATTGTCAAGTTGAGATCTCAAGCTCGAAGCGGGCCGCTAGATGATGGGGCTTGAGCGCACGGCGTTGCCAACATCTTGGGGTCGAATCGGCCCTGAAATGCCTCAACTTGACAGCAATGGCACCGCCCGCGTGGGCGGAGGTCATCGGGGAGTGACCGAAATCGTTCGTTCACTCGAAAGTACCCGTCGAATGGCCGTCAGCCAGCGCCTTGGAGTAGACGCAATGAGTCGCCACGTTGTGTGCAGCGCCCTCGTGGTCGCCCCCCTCACCCTCGCGGTGTGCAGTTCGGCCTGTGTTCAGACACAGGATGAACACAGCCCAGCCACACAAACCCTCGCAAACCTCCGCGCCAGCGCCGAGGCGGGCGACGCCGAGGTGCAGTTCATCCTCGGCGGCATGTATGTCACCGGTGTCGGCGTGCCACCGGATGCCGCCGAAGCGGTCGCGTGGTACCGCCGCGCCGCCGAGCAGGGCCACGCGCGCGCGCAGTACAACCTCGGGGCGATGTACGCCAAGGGCGACGGCGTGCCGCAGGATGCCGCCGAAGCGGTCGTGTGGTACCGCCGCACCGCCGAGCAAGGCGACGCCACGGCGCAGAGCAACCTCGGGGCGATGTACGACCAGGGCCGAGGCGTGCCACCGGATGCCGCCGAAGCGGTCGCATGGTACCGCCGCGCCGCCGAGCAAGGCGACGCGCGCGCGCAGTACAACCTTGGGGGCATGTACCGAGAGGGCCGAGGCGTGCCGCAGGATGCCGCCAGGGCCATCGCGTGGTACCGCCGCGCCGCCGAACAGGGCCACGCGCGCGCGCAGTACAGCGAACAAAAGGTAGTAACTTTTATTCTTCTTGCGATGAGGATTGAATCCTCGAAACGCCCATCCAACCTGATTGCCTGCCTGAACCACGGTGCCGTCCATATCTACCGTCAGACGGTTCAGACCCAATCGCTCGATCTGCTCGTGGACCAATACACCGTTCAACTCCGATAGGCCCTTGAGCCGCTCTCCCGTGAATTGCTTCAGCCAATTCACGATCGTCGGACGGCTCGGTAGTCTTCTCAACCCACAGAAGCGAAGCAGCATCGGGTCATCACAGACATACTGCAGGTGCTCTAGACGACGAGCTCCCACGAGCAGCATCCCAACCAACACCAGAACCAGTCGGACGCTCCCGTAGTCCGACCGAATGCCTTTTCCTCTGCACGCCTTTCCTACCCGGCGGCTTAGCTCAACGCGGCGCAAATATCGTGAAAACAGTTCCAGTCCACCAAACGAGCTCAGGTTCTGCTCTGTGAACTCGATCGGAAGATCCTTGTTGAAGTTCCGGCGAAATCGAGATAGTTTCAAGCGCACTATAGGGGCCTCTGGTCGTTTGGTGTTTTGTTTGGAAGCAACGCTCCAAACATGAACCCAGAGGCTCCTTTGTCAATACTTTCGCGCTACTTTGCTCTCTTTTTTTTGCGATTAGGGTTAAGTGTCTATGTTTGCGACCGGGCCAAGGCGGCGCAAGGGTCTTGAGTTCGTTTGTGTTTTTGGACACGACGCGAAGCAGGTATTCACCGGAGGTAAAAGAGCGCGCAGTGCGGATGGTTTTCGACCAGCAGGCTCAGCACGAATCTCAGTGGTCAGCGATCTCATCGATTGCGTCGAAGATTGACTGTACGCGGGAAACGCTACGCACGTGGGTGCGGCGAGCAGAGCGTGATGCTGGGAAACGAGCGGGACTGACGACGGACGAGCGTCAGCGGCTGAAGGAGCTTGAACGAGAACCGTGAGCTAAAGCGGGCGAATGAGATCCTTCGCAAGGCGTCGGCGTTTTTCGCCCAGGCGGAGCTCGACCGCCGACCGAAGTGAAGGTGTTGTTCGTCGACGCGAACCGTGAGAGTTACGGGGTCGAGCCGATCTGCCGGATGCTCCCGATCGCCCCATCGACCTATTACGAGCAGAAAGCGCGAGAGAAGGACCCAAGCCGCCAGCCAGCGAGAGCGAAGCGCGACGTCCAACTCTGCGGCGAGATTCGTCGTGTACGGCAAGAGAACTTTGACGTGTATGGCGTGCGCAAGGTCTGGCGTCAGCTTCGCCGTGAGGGCCGCGACGTGGCTCGATGCACGGTGGCCCGTCTGATGCGTGAAATGGGCCTCCAGGGCGCGGTCCGTGGACCCCTCGTGCGGCCTCTTTTCCGACGCTGCACGGCCCTGTCGGCGACCCGCTCCCCCCCTTTGGCGCAAACGTGGCACTCGAAAATCGGGATTAGAGACGAAAACCGAAAATGAGGCCCGTTGAGCCCTTCTAGCGCGTCTCTGGTGACACCTACCCCTGCAAAACTCCGCAAACCGCGCGGAAAATCCAACCCGTCTCTGCAGTGCCACAATTGGCCAGACTAGGTGGCGGATGGTGCGGTTCGGAGCTATCCGGTCTCGGCTAGCAGCCATCAATAACAGGGAATTTGGGCCATTTTGAGGCTGGTCGAGCCATTTTTTCACGTGGTAACCATCGGTAGTTCAAATGGTTAGATGGCAATTCCCTGTTCCGAAAGAACAGGGAATTTAAGATGACCTAACAGGGAATTCGAAATAGGCGAACAGGGAATTGAGATGAGCGAACAGGGAAATGTCACGAGCAGCACGTGAGGGATTCCATTTGACCGCACGGATGGTTTCTTCCCTGCCGGTCAAAAGAGTCCCATCTCCGACCTGGGGGCAAGAATGTCTGGGTCGTCGTTCCGAACGCTGTTCACTCTGGTGCTAACGGCACGCTTCTCGTTAAGGGCCGCCATAGGGTTCACGTACCAAGTCGAGTAGCCTTAGCACCGGCGATGTTGGGTCGAGCCAGTCGTCGAAACGGTCGGGAGCGATGATTGCGGGCTGTCGATGGTGAATGTCGGCAAGCTCTGGAGAGGCCGTCGTCGTGATGATGGTGAAGGATTCGAGGGAGTTGTTGCCCTTGCCCTGACCTTACCGTCCGGCTGCGCGCTCGAAGGTGCTTCCGCAGTCAAGTGTTAGTGGCCGCCGCGTAACCTGTTCGTGTGCTAGAGTTTCTCCTGATTTCGAGAGGCGCAGTTCTTTCGTCGATGCCGACTGGGCCGAGTTTTGGCACAGGACGGGGACGTCTCGGGACGGGTAAAATCGACACGGGATGGGAAGGAGCGAAAAGAGGACGCACGTGAGAATAGCGGTCCCGAGCGCATGGAAGACCAAGGATCTGCCTGCGCGCAGAGCGTCCGTCACACTCGACAGAGAGTTCTCGCGGAAGGAAATGGATCATATCCGCCAGGGAGTGATACCCGAGGTCATGGAAGACAAGTGGTTCATCTACTGGAACGATGACGCGTTGTTCTTCCATCGGAGTTGGACCGGGTTCTGCATTTACGTCGTACGTTTCGCCGCAGACGGGGACACCTGGAGGATGATTCAGGCGGACGTGAATCGAGACCGTCGGCAGTACGAGGAGACGGATGACGACAGGGACGCGCGGTTGATTTCGTACCTGATTGACGTGCTGTTGCTTGGCAGACACGCGGAATTCCCACATGCTGGTTCGTCCGCTGGAGAATCGGCGATCGCGAACTGGAGTCTGGTTGGCAGGGCCATGACGGGACGGCATCGACCCGACTGAGATATCGGCTTCAAACGGGAAGCCGCATGAGTATTTTGACCTCACGGGGCATGATTCGCTCACTGTGTCCGAACCGCAAGCTGCGAACCCTAGGAAGTTACAGCTTCGTACTCGAACGTCTGCTCGGACAATATCAGCTTGGTCGCGCGCTCGACGCCATAGCGATTATTGGCGGACGCCAATCGCTTATCGATTTCCACAACGGTGGATTTGGACGTTCTCTCGGTGTAATAGACCTCGGCAACCGCAGAGTTGGGTATGCGGAGGACGTTGATTGGTTGTCCGTGCTTGTCACTTTCTCCGGTGCCGATTGTCTTGTCTAGATCCACGATTAGACGCCATTCCTGTTCGTACTGCCAGTGGGCACTCTTGTGGCACAGAAGTACAAAGATGTTGTTTTCGGGTTCGATGGCGACACTGTAGCCAATCAGCAAAGCCGGCTTTGTCGAGTAGGTGACTGCACGTAGGCGTTCGCTGTTCTCCACGAGCCGTTGTATCTCCGAAACTCTGTATCCAATGACGAAGCCGGAGCCGTCGACCGTGTAGTGCGACCACATCAGAGAGTGATACGGATCCGTGGCGAACGAGACGATTCCGAAACGCCGTGACATCTGCTGCGCGAGCAGTTGTCGCATATACATGCTGCCATAAGCGTCCCGTGCTAGCCCATGTTTACCCTTTATGAGCACCCTAACGCTCGTAAGTGACTGAATTCAAAGGAACGGGGGTTGAATTTCGCCCAAAACGTAGAGACAGAAATTGTGCTTTGAGCGCCATTAATACGTTGTAATCGTGGACAATGACATGTAGTATGCGTGAGGACAGGTTATGTTCTTCCGCATCGTTCGGGCCGCAGGCGGCAAAGGGGTTCAACATGAGTATGTCCGCCTGGTCGAGTCGTATCGGGAGCACGGCAAGCCGAAGCAACGCGTAGTGTGCAACTTGGGGCGCAAGGATCTCCTAGTTGCCAATCTCGACTCCCTCAATCGGTTGCTTGGGGCCGGTGAACCGGCCGACACCGAGCGAGCAGCCGAGCAGGTCGCGGGGGCAGACGCGTGGGATTGGGGTCCGATGCTGGTGACGGCGACGCTGTGGCGCGAACTCGGGCTGGAGCAGATTCTCGACCGGCTCGGGGGCCGCGGCAAGCGGGACGGAGTGGCGCTAAGCGAGCGAGCTTTGGTGCTGGTCGCCAACCGGCTATGTGCTCCGTCAAGCGAGCACGGTCTGGCGCGCTGGCTCGAGACCGACTTCGTCTGCGACCGGCAGGGGCGGCGGTGGGTGCCGCAGTGGCGCGATGATGGGGAACGGCGAGCGAGTCGCTCCCCGCGGGTTCGCGTGGAGTTTCGCCAACTCAAGCAATGGTACCGAACGCTCGACCAGCTGCATGCCCGCAAAGAACAGATCGAGAAGGAGCTGTTTTTGCGCTTGCGGGATCTGTTTTCGCTTGAGGTTGACATGGTGTTTTACGACCTGACGTCGACGTACTTCGAAGGTCAAGGCCCTCCGGGGCTCGGCGTCCACGGCTACAGTCGCGACCGCAGACCGCGTAACCGGCAAGTGCTTATCGGTCTGGTGATGGTGGACGGTTGGCCGATCGCCCACCATGTTTTCGCCGGCAACTGGCGTGACGCGAAAACGGTGCCGCAGGTGCTCAACGATCTCAACGAACGATTCGGTTTGCACCGCGTGGTTTTTGTCGGCGACCGAGGGATGGTAACGAGCGACAGCCTGGCAGTGGTGCGCTCGCGCAAGCAGGGCTATCTCGTCGGGCTGCAAAGACGCCGCCGCGCGCATACAGGCACGCCACCACGGTCACCGTTACTACGACTGGGAGTACAAAAACGGTCGCTTCCGCTTCTTCGAGCACCCCGTCAACCTCAAGCGCGAGCAAGCCTACGAGGGTAAGTACGTTATTCAAACCGAGGAGCAAAACCTCTCTCCGGTCGACGCCGTGCGCCTTTACAAGGACCTAAACGAGGTCGAGCGAGCCTTCTCATGCCTTAAGGATGTCATTGAGATGCGTCCCGTTTACCACCAGACCGATGAGCGTGTGGAGGCACATCTTTTCGTAGCTACGCTGGCCTTCCTTGTGCATCGGGCTCTTGAGAAAAAGCTCAAGGTCGCCGAACTCGACCTGTCCGCAACCGAGGCACTACAAGCGCTACGCTCGGTCCGGGTCGTCGACTTACAGCTGGGTTCTGGGCGGACTAAGCGCGTCGTCACGCGCGGCACCGCTCGCGCCAACTCGATCCTGACTGCACTCGGCATCGTTGAACGCGACCCGCCAGCCTTCTCCGAGGAGGTGCTGTCAGCGTAGAGACAAACCGCCGATCTCGATCCTTTGTTTTCGATGACTTAGACACCTAAAAGGGAAACATGGGCTAGGGCCACATCCTCTGGTGTCACCGGCACGGTCTTGTGTAGTTCTGTCAAGACGTGCGCCAGCTTTTCGTTGCCTCCAGCACGGTCTCTCTCGACGAACGTTTTCACCACGTGGCATTCGAATGGGTCATTGAGCGCCGTAGGCTGCGTCGCTCGAAGCGCCCCGTCTCCCACCTCCGGCAGGCAGGCCAGCGCTCTCTCAGGAGTCACATACTTGTAGAGGAGGCTTGGAGTGTCAACACGTTTTTGGTTTGTCCTCATTCCACTGAACTAAGAAGTCCCCGGTTCACCGATTTGAAATGTTCCCTGATTGACGATCTACGGTGTTGGTTTCTGCCTGGACTTTAACCTCCTTTTCTTCAGGTATTGTCAAGTTGAGGCTGGCGGCCGTTTCCGATGCCGTCGTGTCCAAAAACACAAACGCGTTGCCAAGCCCGTCGTGTCCAAAAATACAAACGAACTCTAAGATCCGAGCGCCGGGCCGTCGCCGAGTTCATCTATTATTCCCATGGAGAGCGCAACCATCAAGGGCTTGTAGGAAGCTTCGCCTCACAGACGACGAGCGACGTCGGCTCGCGGTAAAGGGTAAGGCGCTTGGCCGGAAACTCTTGACAGAAGTCGCCGGTATCGTCACACCGGAAACCCTGCTGGCTTGGCACCGAAGGCTCATTGCGCGGAAGTGGGACTACAGCGAGCGGCGGACTTGGGAGCCACTGTGAGCCGCCGAACGGGAAACTCCCCCTTTCCGATCGGAAGCTCCAGCCGACAATCCACGGGCTCTCCGAACTGGGGAGCCACCCGCGCGCGAAGCAACGTGGTGCCGGGGCTCCTGCGAAGATCCACCCCGAGAAGAGCCTGAAACACCTGAGCATCGGCATCATGCCAGAAGAAAAGCGTCTCGCCCGTGGCGAATCCATCGACCGAGTCGAGTGGCGTTTCGCTGCGCACCTCGACGATGGCGATACTCCCCTGCCTGGGTGCGCCGTCGGAGACGCGGAGGAGCACCGTATCGCTGCAGGCGACGCTCGCGAGCTTCTTCTCCTCGCTCGCCCATGGCGTCACTGGCAGCAGGAGAATCGCACACAGGACCCCAGGCGCCCTTCATGTACGGAACGAGCATCATGGACTTCACCTGCCCGATACCTTACCTCCCCGGAGGCCCGGTGGGTTGAACGTATAATTCTGATGTAGACACCATCCGGTTTGACGACGCGTTTCGCGTGCGCGTGAGACGCAACCTTTTGGTGTGGGTGGGTGTCAGCCGGTCGCCGGTCTCGTCGAAGAGCTTGCCGGGCGATAGGGGAGCGGGCAAGCAAATCCGCAGTTTTGCGCGGGATCGCGTCGGCGACCGGGATACTGTCGTTGGGCTCCGCAACCACAAAGGAATCGCCGTCGCCAAGAATCGGACATGACGGGGGTCGGTCAGCTAGCTTTTCGTCAACTTGACAGCAATGGCACCGCCCGCGTGGGCGGAGGTCATCGGGGAGTGACCGAAATCGTTCGTTCACTCGAAAGTACCATCCAAACTACCCGATCATGATTATGGTTGACGTAACGCATATTTCAAGGCATAATTGATAGTGATCGTCAGCTATCGTGGCAGGCGAACCGGGAACTTTGCCGCCGGAAAGCCGGTGAAGGCTTTCTCTGGTATCGAGCGCGCTGCCCGGCTGAAGCTCGACCGTCTTGAGGCGGCCTCGTCACTCAAAGACCTTGCTGCATTGCTCGGCAACCGTCTTGAGGTCTTGAAAGGGGAGCGCAAAGGGCAGTACAGCATCCGTATCAACAGCCAATGGCGGATTTGCTTCGAATGGCCCCACGGATCCTCAGGGCCTCTGAATGTGGAAATTATCGACTATCACTAGGAGAAGGAAGTCATGGCCGTTCCCGCGATCCACCCAGGTGAACACCTCGCGGAAGAGCTAACCGAACTCAGTATGAGCGCCGCCGCACTCGCCCGACAGATCCAAGTACCCACCAACCGCATCACCGAGATTCTCAATGGGCAGCGCTCCATCACCGGCGACACGGCGCTGCGTTTGGCCCATTTCTTTGGCACCAGTGCGGAATTCTGGCTGAATCTGCAAAAGCTCTACGAGCTGCGGCAGGCCGAAAAGAAGGCCGGCAAGCTCATTCGAGCTTTGCCAACTCTCAAGACTAGCGAGCATTCGCACGCCTGACAACAGCGAGCTCTTGTCAGTAGGTGTGACGTTGGTTGTCGTCCGCAAAGATGATGGTGAAGGATTCGAGGGAGTCGTCGCCCTTGCCCCAGCGCTCCCACAGAGCGGCCAACGAAAGTGGCGATCCGTCCTCAAGCGCAAGGAAGTAGGGCCGCTTGCCGTGCCCGGTCCGTTGCCACTCGAACCACCCATCGGCGGGCACCAGACACCGACGCGAACGGAAGGCGGCGCCGAATGACGGCTTAGTCTGGATGGTCTCCGACCTGGCATTGATGAGGCGGGTGCCAATTCTGACGTCTCGTGCCCAAGACGGCACCAGTCCCCAGCGGAGCTGGACAATGGCGCGGTTGCCGTTGTCGTCCAGCCTACACGCGGCGAATTTGGTGCTTGCGCTGTTTACTGTTGGTGATGTGTACGCATCCCTTTGCAAAAAAAAAGCGCTTACGCTCCATTTAGCGCGCAGCGAAGGTCACGAGCTGCGTATTCCAGCCATCGTGAACGCCGAATCCAGAGCAAGCTGAACAGCGAATCCGGTGAAGCCGAACGCTCATCGAAGCGGTGAAGTGTTGGGTGACCTCCTTTCCACTGATTGAAAACGTGAACCTATCTTACCTGCGTGTTGTGTAGCAAGGGGCGGCAGGTCGGTGCCGGAGGGAGCGGGCGTAAGGAAAGACGCGAAGCGACCTTCCCGCTCCCGTAGGCAGCGACCTGCCGCGGCCGAACACCGGGCGATGTGGGGCTGGTTTCGGGGGGTTGCTGGGGTATGGCCTGGCTCGAGAAGACGCTTCCTGAGGCATTCTCGCGCGTCGTTTTGGCGCCGCATCGTCTGGTACCCCGGGTTTGGCGGTTTCACCCGTTTTTATCGCATCGACGCTGTGGTCCCTCGCTCGCTCATGCATCGGCGTTGTCAGATGCCTTTGGCGCAGCCTTGGTCTTTCTCAGAGAAGCTCCTTTGAGAGTGATGCGGTGCGCGCTGTGGAGAATGCGATCGCAGATAGCGTCTGCCTGGTTTGGGTCGCCAATCGCTTCGTGCCACTGCTTGAGCGGAATCTGGGTCGCGATGAGTGTGGAGCCACGCTCGGCGCGGTCTTCGATGACCTCCATTAGATCCCGTCTCTCCGATTCTTTCAGCGGGTGAAGCAGCCAATCATCGATAGCCAGTAAGTCCAGCTTGGCGAGTTTCGTCAAAAGCCGGGCGTAGGAACCATCACCACGAGCGACCGCGAGTTCGTGGAGCAAGCGCGGTGCTCGCACGTAGCATCCGGTGAAGCCGCGACGACAGGCCCGCTCCACGAAGGCGCAAGCCAAGAACGATTTGCCAATCCCCGTCGGGCCGGTGATGAGCAGGTTATGGCGCTCACCGACAAAGCGGCAGTTGCCCAGGCTCAAGATCTGTTCGCGGTTTAAGCCTCGAGGCGCTTGGAAGTTCACGTTCTCCAAACATGCCGGATAGCGGAGCTTTGCCGCTCGCAGTCGTCGAGAAAGCTTACGCTGTTCGCGGGCGGTCCACTCGGCATCGACCAGGAGTCCCACACGTTCCTCGAAGCTCAGCTCCTTGTATTCGCTCGAGCTCAACTGGGTTTCGAACGCGGACACCAAGCCGAACAACTTCATGGCGTTCATCTTTTCTATCGTTTCGGGTGTCAGCATCGGGACTCTCCTCCTTCGTAGTGATCCGCGCCTCGGATGTTCTCGTGCTCCTCTCGCGGTTTCGCTTCGGCGTCCGATTCGAGCACCACACGATCCAGACCAGCCGAGAGAATGTTTTTCACCGTGCGATAGCTGTAAGAGCTCAAAGCTTCCGCTCGTGCGCAAGCGGCCTCGAGACGCTCACTGCCCCAGCGGCTGCCTAGTCGCATGACTCCCAGGCAAGAGCGAAATCCCTGCTCCGGGTGAGGCCGACTCTCTAGAATCCCCGCAACCAGCCTTCCCGTGGCGCGACCTGACTGCTCCGCCCAGTGGAGCAGCCGCGACGGCGTCCACTCCAGGTGCTCCCGATGCGAACGTGGCATATGCTCCGGGTTCGTGGAGTAGTGCCCCTTTCCTTTCTTGCGGGGATGCGACGCGACGCGCTTTCCCTTGAACAGGACCTCCACCACCGAGGCCGTCACCCGTGCCTCGACTTTCTCGTGAATGAGCTGATAGGGAACGCTGTACAAGTTGTTCTCCACCTCCACGTGGTAGTCGATGTTCACTCTGCACCGCTTCCACGTCGATAACTCGTAGCTCTCCTGCGGTAGCGGTTTCAGTACGGGCCGGTCTAGCCTTTCGTACAACTCCCGCCGACTCACACCGAGCTTCTGCATCGGACGCGCATTCAGGACCTCTAACTTCTCCCAGATGGCTTCGTTCAGTTCCGCCAGACTGAAGAACGTGCGATGACGAAGCACCGCCAGGATCCAGCGCTGCGCCACCTGCACTGCCGACTCCACCTTCGCTTTGTCTTTCGGCTTGAACACCCGAGCCGGGACCACAACCGCACCGTAATGCGTCGCCAGCTCTTCGTACGTCCGGTTGATCCCTGGCTCGTAACGGTCCACCATCCACGCCGCTCTTCAAGTTGTCCGGAACCCAGATCTCCGTACTGCCACCGAAGTAATCCGACATCCCCTTATGGGCCTTCGCCCACGATTCCAGCGACTGGTTCAGTGTCGCTTCGACGTAGGTGTAACTGCTCGCGCCCAACGTCCCGACGAACAGCTCCATTTCGACGAGCTCTCCCGTTTTCGGATCGACGATGTGAGGCTTCTTCCCCGAAAAATCGACGAATGTCTTCTCGCCTGCTCGATGCCGTTGACGCATCGTCGGGTTCAGCTTCTTCTTCCACTGACCGTACAGCTCGCAATAACGGCTGTAGCCGTACGCTCCCGGCTTATTCTCCGCGTACTCCACCCACAGCTGCAGCAACGTCAGCTCTCGGTGACGCCTCAGCTCCTCGTGGATGTGGGCATAGTCCAGGCCCGGCCGTGCGCCAGACGAGCCCGGCGGCGGAAACAGCCCTGCCTCCAGCTCCCCGTCGCTCAGCTCCTCCGGGAGCGGCCAGCTCAGACCACCCTTCTTCGCCTTGGCCAGGTACTCACTCACCGTTCCAACCGCCACGCGAAGTGCCTTTGCGATCGTGCGGTGAGTAAAACCCAGCTCGTACTTTAACCTTAGAACCTCTCGTATTTTTCTCATCGATAACCTCTTAGCTGCCATTTCCTAGATCGTCCTCCTTCCGGGTACGACCTAGAGTGCCTTGAAACGTGCTATCGATGAGCGTTCGCGATGCCGGAACCGGCGTTCACGTTGCCTGGAATCCGTGTTCACCTTCCCCGGAATCGATGTTCACGATCCCCTGAATCCGTGTTCACGATGCTTTGGAATGGATGTTCACCTTCGGCTGGAATCTGCGTTCACGATGCCCCTGAATACGCAGCAAGGTCTGAACGACCAGAACCGTGGGGGCGTTTCCCACAGCCTCGTCTCCCGCTGAGGGGCAGTGGCATTTGGTGAGGCCCGTGGGTTGAGAGGGTAAGCCATGTGTAGATGCGCATCGGCGAGAACGCTAGAATCTTTTTTTCCGAAAGAGAAAAGAGCGTTCCCGCGATGCGCGTTACTACGTTAGTCAACAAGCTCATCGGATTGCAAGGCCTGTGGGTCCGAGGTTTCCACTTCCAGGCGGACAAAGCCAGAGTGGTGGTGGATGTAGTACCACGGAGGAGGAAGCCTCTGTGCGGGATTTGCGGACGAAAGGTCCGCAAGAACAAAGATCGCTACAATCGCTACTGGCGGCACTTGGACCTGTTCGGAGTCCGGACCTATCTACTCGATCCGACGAGTGGTATGTCGGCGGTGTGGAGTGGTCAGAGAAAAGGTGCCTTGGGCCGACAAGGGAAGCCGCTTTACCAAAAGCTTCGAACAAGAGGTAGCGTGGCTGGCACAGAGGACGGACGTCAGCGCCGTAGCGAACTATTTCCGAGTGACGTGGCGTTCGGTGCGACGGATCATCCAGCGAGTGGTTGCCGAGCAGCGGGATGAGCGGCGCGAGCTGAATGTGTGCCACTCTTAGTTGAAATTTGAAACGGCTCCCTCTCGGGTGGTTTGATGACGTTGTGAAAAGCAAAATCAAGCCGCTCAAGAAAGGAGCCGATATGGGAAGTCTGCTACGAAGGGTCAAGGAACGCAAGAAGACGCGTCGTCTAGGTGAAGTAGAGGTCATGGAGCAAGAGGGATACGGGGAGCTCGAGGTGGACTCGAAGGTCGAGATGATCCGCGCACTGGTGCCTCTCGGCCTGATGCATGTTCACGAGTTGCTGGACGCCGAGGTCAGTGAGCTTGCGGGAGAGCGATACGTTCGGAAATCGGAGACGGTGCAGGGACGACGTCACGGGACGAATCCGGGCACGGTGAAACTCGCGGGTCAGCGAGTTCCGGTCCGCGTTCCCCGTGTTCGCGGCCGCGACGGAGAGATCCCGTTGAGCTCGTACGAGAGTCTGAGTCACCGCGGAGAGGTGGACGAGTTGCTTCTACGAAGAGTGCTGTACGGGATCTCGTGCCGGAACTATGAGTCGGCGGCGGAATTGGTCCCGGGCGCGATCGGTCTGTCGAGTTCGTCGGTGTCGCGCGGCTTCGTCGAAGCAAGCGCAGCGAAGCTGCGTGAGATGCAGGAGCGTGATCTCTCGGGTGAGGACGTGGTGGCGATGGTCCTGGACGGCAAGACGTTCGCCGACGCGACGATGGTGGTGGCTCTCGGCATCACGTTATCCGGGGACAAACGCTTCCTCGGCTTCGTGGAGACAGACACTGAGAACGAGCGTGTTCTTAGGCCGTTCCTGCGTTCATTGGTCGAGCGGGGTCTCGATATCTCTGAAGGGCTGCTGGTGGTCATCGACGGCAGCAAGGGGCTGCGAGGAGCCGTGACTAAGGCCTTTCGCAGGCGGGTCGTCGTGGGCCGTTGCCAGTGGCACAAACGAGAGAATGTCGTGAGCTATTTGTCCAAGAGCGAGCAGTCGTTGTGGCGCAAGCGGCTGCAGCGCGCGTACGGCCGGCCGACGCACAAGGAGGCGCTTGAGGCCCTCGAGCAACTCCACCGCGAGCTGGAAGAGAGGAATCAGTCTGCGGCCTCTAGCCTCGAAGAGGGGCTGGAGGAGACCCTGACCGTGCATCGTCTTGGCGTGTACGGGGTGCTCGGTCACTCACTAAAGACGACGAACTGCATCGAGTCCGTCAATGCGTTTATCGAGGAACGTTGCGCGAAGGTCGATCACTGGAAGACTTCGAACCAACGCCAACGCTGGCTCGCGACCGCGCTCACCGACATCGAGCCGCGCCTCCGGAAGGTGATGGGCTACCGACACCTTCCAAAGCTGCGTGAAGCGCTCAAGCGTGAACTGAAGATCGAGACCGCGAAAAAGAATACGTCGAGGAAGAACGTTGCTTAAACGAACCGGGAGCCGTGGAACATTTCAACTAAGAATGGGCTTGACTCCGCGAGCTCGATGGATTGCGGGTGATTGGGATGGACGAGATCAGCTACCGCAAACGCCACAAGTACTTAACAGTGGTAATAGACCATCTCAGCGGCCGGGTCGTCTGGGCGGGAAAGGAGCGCAAGGCCAAGACGCTGCTGCGGTTTTTCCGCAAGCTCGGACCACAAAGAGCCGCGGAGCTCGAAGCGGTCAGCATGGACATGTGGGAGCCGTACATAACTGTCGTCGGCAAAAAGGCTCCTCAGGCACGGGTGATCTTTGACCGCTTCCACATCGTCAAGCATCTGAACGAGGCCGTGGATAAGACCCGGCGCGAGCTGGTGCGCGAGCTCAAAGGGACTGCCCGGCGCAACCTCAAGAACACCAAGTTTCCCCTTCTCAAGGCCAAACACAACCGCAGCGCGAAAGACAAACGGGTGCTCCGCGAGCAGGTGCGAGCTAATCGTCGCCTCTACCGCGCCATGCTTCTGCGCGACGACTTCATGGACCTCTACACCTACAAAACCGAGACATGGTGTTCGTGTTCTGCAATCGACGGCGGACATCGGTGAAACTGCTCGTCCCCTCTGTGCCAACATCGCTGAGACACTTCGCCCCTTGAAATTAGTGTAGAGGGCGGAGGAGGATCAATGCATGAGTATGTTGATTGAGAGAGAGACCTCGGCGGGATCGGAGGGAGCCCGTAGGGCGACTGGAGATCCCGCCGGCCGCGATGCGGCGGGGGTCCCGGATCCCGAAGTGAGCGAGCAAGCGAAGCGTCGACGCTTTACCGCGGAGTACAAGCTGCGGATAGTGCGTGAGGCCGATGCCTGCAAGGGTCTCGAGGTCGCTCGGATGTTCCTCGACACGTATTACCGGCGGCTGCCGGTCTTGAAGGACGGAAAACTGATCGGCCAGATCAGCCGGCGGGACGTTCTCAGTGCCGAGCATCACCTGGCCCGCTTCGTCAAGGGTCGCTGGCGGACCCTGCTCGACGACTATCGTCTTGGACGGATCCTGGCCGGCGTATGGCGCAGCGGCGGAGAGCTGCCCTCAACGCAGATCTCCCACTTCATGGACACCTCCGCCGAGACGATCGAGGAGAACCTGGATCTCCTGGCGATCGCCAGACTCTTCCTGGACTCCAACCGTCGTCGCCTTCCGGTACTCCGCGAAGGCAAGCCGGTCGGCCAGATCAGCCGCCGCGATCTACTGCTCGTGGTGCTCGACCTGCTCTCGGAACATCCGCACCGCGAGCAACCGGTCCTTTTCCTGAGCGCAGTCACGGACCCTGCCGAGAACCCGATCTTGCGGGGTCATCATCCGAGCGCCGGGTCGTCGCAGCACCGCTCCTGAGGGTACTGTCAAGTTGAGGTCGTGTCTGGCAAACTTGGCCGATGAAAAGCGACACGCCGAGCTACCACGGATATCGATTTCCAGCAGAAATCATCAGCCGCGCCGTCTGGCTCTATCATCGATTCTGTGTGAGCTTCCGGGACGTTGAGGATTTACTGGCGCAGCGTGGCATCACGGTTTCGCACGAGGCGATACGGCTTTGGTGCCTCAAGTTTGGTCCGGAGTACGCTCGAGGCCTGAAGCGTCGGCAAGGTCGCCTCGGCGATACGTGGCACCTGGACGAGGTCTTCGTCACGATCCAAGGCCGGCGTCAATACCTCTGGCGTGCCGTTGATCAAGATGGTGACGTGATCGATATTCTCGTCCAGCCTCGCTGCGATCGGAGAGCCGCCAAACGCTTCTTCCGCGTTGAAGGGGCAAGGCAGCGAGCCTCGGCGGTTGGTCACCGACAAGCTGAAAAGCTATGGCGCGGCCCGTCGGAGCGTCATGCGGTCCGTCGTCCATAGCACGGAACGCTACGAGAACAATCGCGCCGAAGTCTCCCACCAGCCAACACGGCAACGCGAGCGCCAGATGCGAAGGTTCAAATCTCCAGGTTAAGCGCAACGATTCTTGTCCGTGCATGGACTCGTCCAAAACCTCTTCCGCGTCGGGCGTCGCCTGTTGCGGGCTGACCATCATCGCGAGCTACGAGGTCGCGCTTTCCTCGCCTGGGATACGGTAACGATCGCCGTCTGATTCGAGCAGAGACGACAATCCGACGGTGCCGGCTCGCTCGAGTATCGTCAACGTGACAGTACCATCGAACGGGGTCGTGCACCGGCTGTCCCAGAGCACCGCGTCAACTCCTGGTTACAGAAGCTGATGGCACCCCGGGGCCGTCGGCGAAGCCACGACTTCCGTATGCCGGGCTCGACAGTTCCACTTATGGGCCCAGAAACGTAATCAATTGGACTCGCTCGTCGGCGCGATTTAGCGTTACGCGCGTGGTGTGGCGAAGGTGCCCAAAGGGAGAGCCCACCGCCCTCGAGATGGTAGCATTCTGCTCGCTGGTCGGAGTGGCCGTCGCCATCC
The DNA here is from genome assembly GCA_965197495.1 of Candidatus Marinacidobacterales bacterium. Classification (GTDB taxonomy): domain Bacteria; phylum Acidobacteriota; class Vicinamibacteria; order Marinacidobacterales; family SMYC01; genus SMYC01. The sequence continues at coordinate 3,507,602 of OZ240210.1, read as the reverse complement.
GTTACGAGGGTGAGGTGTCCCATGAAACCAATTTCGAATCACGTTAGTCATGCCATTCTTCTAGCAAGCCTTTTGGCGGCGCCGCTTTCGGCACAGCCAGAGAAGCGCCCGATGACACTCGTCGATCTCCTGGAAGTTCCAAACTTGAGCGACCCTCAGCTTTCTCCCGACGGCCGTCACTTGCTCTTCGTTCTCGCCGAGCCCGATTGGGAGATCAACAGGCGGGTGAGACATATCTGGCGTGCCGATCTGAAGGGCGGCGCTTCTACCCAGATGACGAACGGAGCCGGCGGTGAGTCGAGCCCGCGTTGGGCGCCCGACGGAAAGTCCATCGCTTTTCTGGCGCAGCGCGACCAATCCCGGTCCCCTCAAATCTACCTGATGAGCAATGGAGGGGGCGAGGCCCGGCAGCTAAGTAACCATGCGGCGGCACGTCCGGTCGAAGACGCTCACTTTCCGCCTCTGTCCGAAATCCACTGGTCGCCGGACGGCGACTGGATCTACTTCGCGGCCTTCGATCCTCCCTCGCCGGAAGAGGAGCAGCGAGAGAAGAGCAAAGATGACGTCTACGCCTTCAACGAGAACTACGAGCAGAGACATCTTTGGAAGATCTCACCTGCCGACGGTGTCGAACACCGCATCACCGAGGGGGATTTCTCGGTTCTCAGCTACGCCCTGGCCCGCAACGGAAAAAAGATGATTCTCCATCGAGCGCCGAACCCCCTTTGGGACTACACCAATCGGGGCGAGGTTTGGGTGATGAACGCCGACGGAACCGAGCCTGTCCAGCTCACCCGCAACAACGTTCCTGAAGCTCCCAATTCTTCTGGAGGAATCGGGGCGAGGCTTTCTCCTGACAACCGACGGGTTCTCTTCTTGGCGAAGTCGAACGAGAAGTTCGAGTTCCAGTACAAGGCGAGCATCTTCGTGGTGCCGGCGAGCGGCGGCGCGGCTGAGCTCCTGCTCCCAGACCTCCCCTATGAGGTGAAACAAGCGAGCTGGTCCATGGAGGGAGACGCGATCTATTTCGTGGCAAACATGGGGGTTCACAGCGAGCTGTTCCGGCTCGAGCTCTCAACTCAAAAGGTCCACCAGCTCACCGACGCAAAGCACAGGGTTCACAACTGGAACTACCAGCCATCGGCCGACCTCCACGTCTTTGCCATCGACCAGCCCGGGAATCCCGGAGACTTCTGGGTGCTTCCCGCCCTCGGGGCAGGAACTCCTACTCGGGTAACGAAGCGCTTTGACTATCTGACACAGGACTTCGAGCTACCTCGCCAGGAGATGACCGCGTGGAAGGGTGTCGACGGAGTACGCATTGAGGGGATGCTTCACTATCCGCTGAATTACGAGGCCGGAAAGAGATATCCCTTTGTCATGCAGCTCCATGGCGGCATGGGCAGCTCGAACCAGTACGGTTTCGGTGATTTTATTGCGATGTTGGCGGCCCAGGGCTACGCGGTCCTGGAGCCAAACTATCGAGGCAGTGGTGGTTACGGTAGCGAGTTCGAGCGCGACATCATGGGGCACTTCTTCAACAACTCACATCTCGACGTCATGGCTGGCGCCGACCATGTGATCGAGATGGCAATCGCCGACGGCGATCGCATGGTGGTGAGGGGCTGGAGCAGTGGCGGGTACCTCACCAACAAAATCATCACCTTCACGGACCGTTTCAAGGCGGCTTCCTCCGGGGCGAGCGCGGTCAACTGGATCTCCTTTTACTCCCAGAGCGACCTTCGCTTTTTTCGCACCGCGTACTTCGGAGGCACCCCGTGGCAGAAGGACGCGCCCGCCGATTTCTACTGGGAGCAATCTCCCCTCAGCCAGATCGCGAATGTCACCACGCCGACGCTGGTTCTGGTGGGAGAGGAGGATGTGCGGGTGCCGGCCCCTCAGTCGGTCGAGCTGTATCGAGCGCTCAAGTCCAACGGCGTTCCGACCCGCCTTTACATGGCGCCTCGAGAAGGACACGGTTGGAGAGAGCTGCGCCATCAGCTGTTCAAAATGAACGCGGAGTTGGATTGGTTCGAGAAATACGCGATGGGCCGCGACTATACATGGGAAAGGGCGCCCGTCGAAACCAGGGATGACGGAAAAGGAAAAGGTTCCACTCAACCCTAGGCAGCAGAGAAAGGATTCAAAATGAAAGCGAAGCTGGTCTGGAGCGCGTTTCTTGCGTCGATCTTCCTGGTGGTTCTGGCTCCCACTCGGTCCGTCGCCCAGTCAACGCCCACGGTGATCAAAGCCAAGAAGATCTACACGGTGACGAACGGCACTCTCGAAAACGGTGAGATTCTCATCGAGGCGGGGAAGATCCAACAGGTGGGGTCTCACGTCGATGCACCGGCCGACGCTCTCCACTACAGCGCCGAGGTCGTCATTCCCGGCATGATCGACGCCCACTCCCACATGGCGCTGGATAGGAGCGGGGGGAACCGGGGTCGTCCCAGCGGGCCGGTGACGGCGGAGTGGAAGGCCGTCGACCACTTCGACCCCACGAGTCCGATGATTCCCTTCGCCCTCTCCGGAGGGGTGACGAGCATGATCACGCGTCCCGGCAGCGGCATCATCAGCAGCGGTCAGGCGGTGGCGGTGAAGCTGAAGGGGGATCCGTCGAAGAACATGATCCTCAAACCCTACGTGGACTTGAAAATGGCTATCCGCCCGTTGGCCGGACGTCGGCCCGGCCAGACACCGGCTACGATCATGGGCTGGTACGCCACCGCCAGCGAGTACTACCGCCGGGCGGAAGAGTACCTGAAAAAGTGGGGGGACTACGAGGCCGGCAAGCTCTCCGATAGACCAGAGGTGAACGAGAGGCTGGAGGCCTTCGCGGCCGTTCTCCGAGGCGAGGTGATGGTTCACGTGCACTCTCACGATCCTGGCGAAGTGATGATGGCCATGCACCTGGCTCGGGAGTACGGTTTCATCGACCGGATGGCCCTGAGCCACGTGCAGGACGTTTACCCCATCGCCGACATCCTCGCCAAGACCAAGATCGTCTCGGTGGTCGGTCCGATGTTCATCGTTCGAATGTACGGCGACCGCGTCTCCCACAACGTGGTCAAGGAGTTGATGGAGGCGGGGGCCTTGGCGAGCATTCAAACTGACCAAAGCGCGGAGCGGGCGAAGTGCTTCCGGGAGTATGGCTCGTTCCATATCCGTCACGGGCTCTCCGAGAAGCACGCGCTCGAGGCTCTGACCATCAACGGCGCCAAGGCCATGATGCTCGACGAGCGGATCGGCAGCATCGAGGTGGGCAAGGACGCCGATCTCGTGCTCATGAATGGCCCTCCCTTCGACCTTCATGCCGAGCGTGTCGACAAGGTGTTCGTGGACGGCGTCCTCGAATACGAGCGAAAGGAGACGAGACAGACGGCGGTTCCCACGCCGGTGGGACCTTTTCGGCCCATCACGGGCAGTTTCAAGGCGGGCGATCGAACTTTCGTTGTTGCCAACGCCCATGTTTTCACTGTGAGCGGCGGCAACCTCCGCGGCGCGACCATAGCCGTCGACAACGGCAAGATTACTGAAGTGCGCGCCGGAGGGGAAACGCCCCGGGGCGTCCCGGTGTTGGACATCGGCGGCCGGGTGGTGCTACCGGGGTGGGTCAGTGCCCGCGCCTTTCGGAATGACTTTTCGGGGGACTGGAAGGCGCAGCAGATGAACGATGAGAACATCGAGCCCATCGTGCCGGAGATGGACGCCCGCTTCGTCTTCGATCCGTGGTTCCCGTCATTCGGAGTCAACCGCGAGATCGGGATTACCGCCCAGAACATCACCCCCGGGCATCTCAATTTGATAGGTGGAAGAGGAGTGGTGATCAAGACGGCGGGGATGGACGCGGAAAAGATGGTCAGGAGATCCCCGAGCTCGGTGGTATTTTCTTTGACGCCCCGCTCCATCCGCCATTGGTCGACGGACTCCAAGATTCCGGTCACCCTGGAGACCGCGGTGGCGGTGATCCGGACCACCCTGGACGGCGCGAAGCAGTACCTAAAGGAGTCAGAGCCGGAGGAGCACAACCAGCGATTAGAGGCCTTGCGTCCGTTGATGACCGGAGAAGTCCCGGCCATCGTTCAGGCCAACTCCGTGGAGGAGATCCGCGCGGCGATGAAGCTGGCTGAAGACTACGGATTCCGTCTCGTCATCGCCGGGGGGATACAAGGGCACCAAATGGCAAGCGATCTGGCTCAAGCTGACGTCGGCGTCATTCTGGGCAACTCGGGAAGCAATATCGGCGAGTACGAATCCATCCGTGGCGGTGGAGACGGGTACAACGACCAAAGCCCGTTGTTGTTGAGCCGAGCCGGGGTGAAAGTGGCTTTCTTTAGCGCCAGCGGCAGTCGCCGGGTCATGCACACAGGAAGGCTCGGTGGTGAGCCCGCTCTCAATGCAGCATGGGCATTCCGCAACGGCACTCCCGAGCAGGAGGCGTTGAAAATGTTCACGCTCAATGCCGCCGAAATGCTCGATATGGGGGACCGCATCGGCAGCATCGACGTGGGCAAAGACGCGGATTTCATGGTCCTGGAAGGACACCCCTTCGACTATCGGGTGCTCCCCCAGATGGTCTTCATTGACGGGGAGCTCGTGCTCAGTACGCGTCCAGGAGATGGCGGTCTCGAGCAAACAACGTCCGGAGAGCCAAGGCTGTGACGGTTGAGACGCCGGATTCCTCAGTCGTTATCCAGGCCGATCGTTTGATCGATGGGGTCAGTCCCAAGCCGATCTCGGGGGCCCACGTCGAGATACTAGGCGAGAGAACCTCATGGTGGAGCGAGGCACTTACTGGTGTCCCACTCTCTCGAACTTTACTCCCACCCAGGCACTCGTTCCATACTCGGACTCCTTTATCCAAGCCATCATGGCGCGGCCCACGGAAGCCTTCCAGATGGCGTTGAGTTTGGGGGTCAAGATCGCCTTCGGCACCGACGCCGGCCGGGTGCGTCACGGAACAACTCTTCCTGATCCGAGAGATTCTCCAGGATTCTCTGGGAGCCCGAGTCAGCACCTCCGTCGCGGACAAACCCGGCTCTGCCGACTTCCTCACCAAGAGCGACAAGAACCCCAACACCCGGGGAGCGACGCTTCTGGGTTTGGCCGGCCCTGACGCACCGGACGCCGAGCAGATCATGGACGAGACCGTCGCCGGCAAGCTCGGTGCCCTATGGGTCTTCGGGCACGACCTGGTGGAGCTCTTTGGCGAGGAAAGAGTCCGGGAGCTCCGGGAGAAAGTGGATCTCTTCGTCTTCTCGGACACCAACGATAACGCGACAGGGCCGTTCGCCCATTGGGTACTGCCGACGGCCGCCTACGTGGAGAAGGATGGCACCTTCGTCAACCAACTGTCACGGCCGGGTCCAGCGCATCGGCCGCGCCTTCGCACCTCTCGAGGACGCGCGTGAGGAGTGGCGCCTTCTCCTGGATTTAGCCGCGCGGTTGGTGCCATAGACCTGCAGGTAGCTAGCCCATGTTTACCCTTTATGAGCACCCTAACGCTCGTAAGTGACTGAATTCAAAGGAACGGGGGTTGGATTTCGCCCAAAACGTAGAGACAGAGATTGTGCTTTAAGCGCCATTAATACGTTGTAATCGTGGACAATGACATGTAGTATGCGTGAGGACAGGTTATGTTCTTCCGCATCGTTCGGGCCGCAGGCGGCAAAGGGGTTCAACATGAGTATGTCCGCCTGGTCGAGTCGTATCGGGAGCACGGCAAGCCGAAGCAACGCGTAGTGTGCAACTTGGGGCGCAAGGAACTTCTAGTTGCCAATCTCGACTCCCTCAATCGGTTGCTTGGGGCCGGTGAACCGGCCGACACCGAGCGAGCAGCCGAGCAGGTCGCGGGGGCAGACGCGTGGGATTGGGGTCCGATGCTGGTGACGGCGACGCTGTGGCGCGAGTTCGGGCTGGAGCAGATTCTCGACCGGCTCGGGGGCCGCGGCAAGCGGGACGGAGTGGCGCTAAGCGAGCGAGCTTTGGTGCTGGTCGCCAACCGGCTATGTGCTCCGTCAAGCGAGCACGGTCTGGCGCGCTGGCTCGAGACCGACTTCGTCTGCGACCGGCAGGGGCGGCGGTGGGTGCCGCAGTGGCGCGATGATGGGGAACGGCGAGCGAGTCGCTCCCCGCGGGTTCGCGTGGAGTTTCGCCAACTCAAGCAATGGTACCGAACGCTCGACCAGCTGCATGCCCGCAAAGAACAGATCGAGAAGGAGCTGTTTTTGCGCTTGCGGGATCTGTTTTCGCTTGAGGTTGATATGGTGTTTTACGACCTGACGTCGACGTACTTCGAAGGTCAAGGCCCTCCGGGGCTCGGCGCCCACGGCTACAGTCGCGACCGCAGACCGCGTAACCGGCAAGTGCTTATCGGTCTGGTGATGGTGGACGGTTGGCCGATCGCCCACCATGTTTTCGCCGGCAACTGGCGTGACGCGAAAACGGTGCCGCAGGTGCTCAACGATCTCAACGAACGATTCGGTTTGCACCGCGTGGTTTTTGTCGGCGACCGAGGGATGGTAACGAGCGACAGCCTGGCAGTGGTGCGCTCGCGCAAGCAGGGCTATCTCGTCGGGCTGCAAAGACGACGGCGCGAGGAGGTCTATCGTTACATCGAGCGCGCCAGCGGAGAGTGGATCGACTGCCCTGGTGGCATCACGGTGAGCGAAAAAGCCGAGCCACCTAAGACTCGTGTGCAAGAAGTCCGCTCCGAGCAGTCTGGGGTGCGCATCTTCGTCGTTCACAGCGACGAAAGGCTCGCCTACGAGCGCGGGCAGAGGCTGCGGGCCATGGGACGTGCCCGTGCGGCATTCGAGGCCCTCGAGCGCCGCGTGCGCGACGGACGATTGAAAGCCCCCGAGAAAATCGGTGCCGCCGCCGCGCGCATACAGGCACGCCACCACGGTCACCGTTACTACGACTGGGAGTACAAAAACGGTCGCTTCCGCTTCTTCGAGCACCCCGTCAACCTCAAGCGCGAGCAAGCCTACGAGGGTAAGTACGTTATTCAAACCGAGGAGCAAAACCTCTCTCCGGTCGACGCCGTGCGCCTTTACAAGGACCTAAACTGAAGTTCCTTGCTGAAAAAACCAAGATCCGGTGTTGATCCAATAAGATAGATGGAATCAATGGTGCTGGCGTCTGTCTACACGGTGATACCTTTGAGCAAGTCGTAGGCTCTCTGCTGTTTCGAGTCCGGAGTTGTCGTGACATCGAAGGTGGGCTCGTCGGGTCCGGCTTCCGGTCGCCGACATTTGTTTCGGACGATGTTGCTGAGAAGGCGCAGCAGCGTGCGGAAGCTGGAAGCTGGTCTCCCATCGTCAAGCTTCTTGGTGTGTATCTTGCGCAGGGCTGCGTCGGAGCGTTGCGCCGGAGCGACGGGGTCACGCTCGGCCTTCGCCTGCTGCTCCTCGTCAGAGAATACTAGCGGGCGCCAAACCTCCATCATGTGCCACAGGACGTAGTAGGCCAGCATGCACAAGAAGATGTGCGCCCGGACTCGGTTTTCGCGCCGGTGACGAATCGGCCGCACCTTTAGGTCCATGCTCTTGAAGGAACGAAACGCCCTCTCGACCTGGGTCAGCAACTTGTAGCTGCGCACTGTGTCGTCGGTTTTCATCCGCTGCTCAGCAAGACTGGTGCGGATCACGTAGATGCCGTCAAGGGCAGCTTCCGTAGTGACCTTTGTGTCGTCGATTTCGAAGCTAAAGCGGTCGTCGCGAATGTCCAGCTTGAAGTGCTTGCCGACTTTGTACTTGTTGAGAACTTTGCCTACCCGCACACCGATTTTATCTTTACCATGCAGCTGGCCTCGCCCGATCCGTTGGCGAATCCGTTCCAACTGCTTAACGATCGTCCCCATGTGTCGCTTCCACCGCTGGAGCCGTTTGTTGGCGAGCTCAGAGTTGCCGTTGGCGAGGCGCGAGGCGTCGGCAGCCATCGTTGTCTCGTCTAGCTCGAAGTCGAAACCGTCGTCACGGATGTCGAGCCTATAGTACTTGCCGACCTTGTACTTGTTGAGGAGCTTTTTCACCGTAGCACGGATGTCCTCCTTGCCCTGCAAACGGCGCCGCTCGACCATCCGACAAACCTTCTCCAGCTCCTTGCAGGTTGCTTCGAGCAGAGCACGACGCTTGTGACGCCGCCTCTCGGCCAGCTCCGGATTGCGGCAAGCGACCAGCCTCTCGTTGGGGAAATCCGGGTGCGTCAACTCAAACAGGTTCCGCCTGTCGAATAGCCCCATCTGGATCACCCCATCGTTAATGAGCTTGCGAATCGGTTCGGGACGCAGAGCGGTAATCCAGTCGATACCGTCCATCTCCCGTAACTCGTCGATCTGGGTCTGGGTGATCATTCCGCGGTCGCCCACCATCACAAACTGCTCGATGCCGAACCGCTCTTGCGCATTTTCTACCTGAGGCAACAGCGTTTTGGGATCGCCCGTGTTGCCCTCAAAGACGGATACCGACACGGGGATGCCGCGTTCGTTGGTCAGCAGGCCGTAGTTGACCTGCAGCTTGCCTTTCTTGCCGTCACGGTTGTATCCGAGCCTGGCCAGCGGACAACTCACCCCCTCGAAGTAGCTTGAGGTTAGGTCATAGAGCGCGAGGCCGTCGTTTTGGAGATGGCGCGCCGCGAGTTTCTTTTCGATGACCTCCTGGCGTTTGAGAACCCAGTCCATGGCGGCATAGAGATCGTCTTCGTCGGCATCGCTCACCCCCAGGATTTCGGGCAGTGTGGTTGTGTGCCACCACAGGCTAGTCGCCAGCTTCGACTGCGGTTCGAGGATCCGGGCGACTACCATGGCCACGACCAAATCCCGCTCTGGTGAGTGTCGAGAGCCAACGAGCTTTTCGAAACCGAGCTGTCTCATGGCACTGAGCACCGCGTCGACGTGGCCATGGTGCCGGGAGCCGTTCTCGACGATTTCGAAGGCGTCTTCGAGCGAAACGAGCTTTTGCCCCTTGAGTATGCGTCGGATGGCATCGACCTGCTCGCTCGGCAGTTTGGACAGGTTGGCAAGTGTGCGCTTGCGCGGTTTCTTGCTCTTGGCATCCCGATAGGACTCACGGAGCAAAACGGCGGGTTTGGAGTTGCGGTTGGGCACGATATCGATGTGCATGGCTACTATATACACTATATAGGCATATATAACAACAACAAATACAATAAAACATGGCTACTAATTGCAGGCAAAAATCACACCTCTAGCGCTGTAACTCCATGCGACTAAAGGTACTTTACCGAAGCGTGGGAGGGCTTACTGGGCAGAACTTCAGCCTAAACGAGGTCGAGCGAGCCTTCTCATGCCTTAAGGATGTCATTGAGATGCGTCCCGTTTACCACCAGACCGATGAGCGTGTGGAGGCACATCTTTTCGTAGCTACGCTGGCCTTCCTTGTGCATCGGGCTCTTGAGAAAAAGCTCAAGGTCGCCGAACTCGACCTGTCCGCAACCGAGGCACTACAAGCGCTACGCTCGGTCCGGGTCGTCGACTTACAGCTGGGTTCTGGGCGGACTAAGCGCGTCGTCACGCGCGGCACCGCTCGCGCCAACTCGATCCTGACTGCACTCGGCATCGTTGAACGCGACCCGCCAGCCTTCTCCGAGGAGGTGCTGTCAGCGTAGAGACAAACCGCCGATCTCGATCCTTTGTTCTCAATGACTTAGACACCTAAAAGGGAAACATGGGCTAGCCCATGTTTACCCTTTATGAGCACCCTAACGCTCGTAAGTGACTGAATTCAAAGGAACGGGGGTTGAATTTCGCCCAAAACATAGAGACAGAGATTGTGCTTTGAGCGCCATTAATACGTTGTAATTGTGGACAATGACATGTAGTATGCGTGAGGACAGGTTATGTTCTTCCGCATCGTTCGGGCCGCAGGCGGCAAAGGGGTTCAACATGAGTATGTCCGCCTGGTCGAGTCGTATCGGGAGCACGGCAAGCCGAAGCAACGCGTAGTGTGCAACTTGGGGCGCAAGGAACTTCTAGTTGCCAATCTCGACTCCCTCAATCGGTTGCTTGGGGCCGGTGAACCGGCCGACACCGAGCGAGCAGCCGAGCAGGTCGCGGGGGCAGACGCGTGGGATTGGGGTCCGATGCTGGTGACGGCGACGCTGTGGCGCGAGCTCGGGCTGGAGCAGATTCTCGACCGGCTCGGGGGCCGCGGCAAGCGGGACGGAGTGGCGCTAAGCGAGCGAGCTTTGGTGCTGGTCGCCAACCGGCTATGTGCTCCGTCAAGCGAGCACGGTCTGGCGCGCTGGCTCGAGACCGACTTCGTCTGCGACCGGCAGGGGCGGCGGTGGGTGCCGCAGTGGCGCGATGATGGGGAACGGCGAGCGAGTCGCTCCCCGCGGGTTCGCGTGGAGTTTCGCCAACTCAAGCAATGGTACCGAACGCTCGACCAGCTGCATGCCCGCAAAGAACAGATCGAGAAGGAGCTGTTTTTGCGCTTGCGGGATCTGTTTTCGCTTGAGGTTGACATGGTGTTTTACGACCTGACGTCGACGTACTTCGAAGGTCAAGGCCCTCCGGGGCTCGGCGCCCACGGCTACAGTCGCGACCGCAGACCGCGTAACCGGCAAGTGCTTATCGGTCTGGTGATGGTGGACGGTTGGCCGATCGCCCACCATGTTTTCGCCGGCAACTGGCGTGACGCGAAAACGGTGCCGCAGGTGCTCAACGATCTCAACGAACGATTCGGTTTGCACCGCGTGGTTTTTGTCGGCGACCGAGGGATGGTAACGAGCGACAGCCTGGCAGTGGTGCGCTCGCGCAAGCAGGGCTATCTCGTCGGGCTGCAAAGACGACGGCGCGAGGAGGTCTATCGTTACATCGAGCGCGCCAGCGGAGAGTGGATCGACTGCCCTGGTGGCATCACGGTGAGCGAAAAAGCCGAGCCACCTAAGACTCGTGTGCAAGAAGTCCGCTCCGAGCAGTCTGGGGTGTGCATCTTCGTCGTTCACAGCGACGAAAGGCTCGCCTACGAGCGCGGGCAGAGGCTGCGGGCCATGGGACGTGCCCGTGCGGCATTCGAGGCCCTCGAGCGCCGCGTGCGCGACGGACGATTGAAAGCCCCCGAGAAAATCGGTGCCGCCGCCGCGCGCATACAGGCACGCCACCACGGTCACCGTTACTACGACTGGGAGTACAAAAACGGTCGCTTCCGCTTCTTCGAGCACCCCGTCAACCTCAAGCGCGAGCAAGCCTACGAGGGTAAGTACGTTATTCAAACCGAGGAGCAAAACCTCTCTCCGGTCGACGCCGTGCGCCTTTACAAGGACCTAAACGAGGTCGAGCGAGCCTTCTCATGCCTTAAGGATGTCATTGAGATGCGTCCCGTTTACCACCAGACCGATGAGCGTGTGGAGGCACATCTTTTCGTAGCTACGCTGGCCTTCCTTGTGCATCGGGCTCTTGAGAAAAAGCTCAAGGTCGCCGAACTCGACCTGTCCGCAACCGAGGCACTACAAGCGCTACGCTCGGTCCGGGTCGTCGACTTACAGCTGGGTTCTGGGCGGACTAAGCGCGTCGTCACGCGCGGCACCGCTCGCGCCAACTCGATCCTGACTGCACTCGGCATCGTTGAACGCGACCCGCCAGCCTTCTCCGAGGAGGTGCTGTCAGCGTAGAGACAAACCGCCGATCTCGATCCTTTGTTTTCGATGACTTAGACACCTAAAAGGGAAACATGGGCTAGCATCAACGCGGCGCTGCTCTTCATCTTCGCCATGCTCTCGTCTGGTCAAATAACTCATGCGGCGTCTCGGTAGTAGTATTTGAGCACTCCGCCGAGCCGTTCCCTACATCGAGCGCGCACTTGCTTTTCCCACAAGCCCGCGGCAACGGAATCACAGGTACCCGCGTGGGCATGCGCGTACGCGGTGAGATGACGGGCAGCATCGACGGTGAGCGCGTGCGCTTCCGGAGCGTGCTGCCCTTCGAGGGCGTACGCCTCGGGTACCTGTTCGATGGCACGGTCTCGGGTGATGGCATGGCCGGGACGCTCGACCTCGGTGAGTATCCCACCGCGCGCTGGACGGCCAGACGCCACACGTACGACGGGGATTAGACGCAGGTATAATTCCCCATTCTCCATGCCAAGCGTCCTCCCGGCTTCCGTCGACCTGTTGGTGGGCGCGGTGACACGGGACGAAGGAAGTGTGGATGAAGGAGTCCCCATGAGACGTCTGATAATCAGTTTCCTCCTGGCCGCCGCCGCGTCAGTCGTCGAGGCCATGGCCATGGTTTCGATCGGCGCGCAGGCGACGCTGCCTGACTGCGATCCGGATAACGGCGGCATCACGCTGCCGGACGGCTTCTGTGCGATGGTCGTCGCCGACAACCTCGGCGCGGCGCGGCATGTCGAGGTGGCGCCGAACGGCGACCTGTATGTCGCCATCCGCAATCAGGAGAACGCCCCGGGCGGCATCATCGCTCTGCGCGACACCGATGGTGACGGCCGAGCCGACGTCCAGGAGCGTTTCGGCGAGGACGGCGGCACGAGCATCGGGCTGCACAACGGCTATCTGTACTTCGGTCGCGACACGGCGATCGTCCGCTACCGGATGACCCCCGGTTCTCTCGTCCCGGACGGACCGGCCGAGGTGATCGCCACGCTGCCGGACCAGCAAGGCCATCGCGCGAAAGGCTTCGCGTTCGACGGCGACGGGAACATGTATGTCAACATCGGCGCGCCATCCAATGCTTGTCAACCGGGCGGACGCGTGCCGGAGGAGCCGGGCGAGGACCCGTGCGCGCTGCTCGAGAACCACGGTGGGGTCTGGAAGTTCGACGAGAACATGGCGGATCAGACCCCGAGCTCCGGCACGCGATTCGCGACCGGCATGCGACAGAACTTCGCCGTTGCCTGGCACCCGACCGCGGGCGGGCTCTATCTCGTCCAGCACGGCCGCGATCAGCTCAACTCGCTCTGGCCCGGCAAGTTCGACGTGGAGCAGAATGCGGAGCTGCCCTCGGAAGAGTTCCTGAAAGTCGAGGAAGACTCGAACTTCGGCTGGCCGTACTGCTACCACGACTGGCAGCAGGGCAAACGGCTGCTGATGCCGGAATACGGGGGCGACGGCCAGATGGTCGGCCGCTGCGCGGAGTATCCGCCGCCGCTCATCGGATTCCCCGGGCATTGGGCGCCGAACGACCTGCACTTCTACACCGGCGATCAGTTCCCCGCTAGGTATCACGGCGGCGCGTTCATCGTGTTCCACGGCTCCTGGAATCGCGCCCCGCTGGCGCAAGGCGGCTTCAAGGTCGTGTTCGTGCCGTTCACCGGCGGTGATCCCACGACGGGTGAGTACGAGATCTTCGCGGACGGCTTCGCCGGGAAAGTTCCGCTCATGAATCGCGACGAAGCGACCTACCGGCCGTCAGGGGTGGACGAAGGCCCGGATGGCAGCCTCTACCTCTCGAACGACAGGACGGGCCGGATCTGGCGCGTGATATATCGCGGTGAGTGATGGACGTGCAAACGATGGAGCACTGCGCGATCTACACGCGGACACCGGAGCAGTGGGAGTCTGTCCGGTCCTATTACGGTGGGTTCACGCGGACCCCACCCGGCGAGTCGGGGCAGAAGATTCTGCGCGCGATCGACATCCTGACCGGCGACATCGCGTGGGAGCTGCCGCAGACCGGACCGGCCAATTCCTGGGGCGGCACCCTCGCCACCGCCGGCGGCCTGGTGTTCTTCGGCGAGGACAGCGGCGCGCTGATGGCGGTCAATGCAGAGACCGGTGCGCCGCTCTGGGACTTTCAGACGAACGCCGTTTGGAAAGCGTCGCCGATGACCTATGTGTTCGACCAGCGACAGCACGTGGCCGTGGCCGCCGCGTCGAGCATCCTGTCGTTCGCGCTGATCGACCCGGCACCGCCGGCACGTGCGGCGTCAGGGCGATAGCCGCACACGGACCGGTGCTTCCGCAATCAAGTGTTGGCGTCCGACGCCTAACCTGAAGTTCCTGGCTGAAAAAGCCAAGATCCGGTGTTGATCCAATGAGATAGTTGGAATCAATGGTGCTGGCTTCTGTCTACACGGTGATACCTTTGAGCAGGTCGTAGGCTCTCTGCTGCTTCGAGTCCGGAGTTGTCGTGACATCGAAGGTGGGCTCGTCGGGTCCGGCTTCCGGTCGCCGACATTTGTTTCGGACGATGTTGCTGAGAAGGCGCAGCAGCGTGCGGAAGCTGGAAGCTCGACTCCCATCGTCAAGCTTCTTGGTTTGTATCTTGCGCAGGGCGGCCTCGGAGCGCTTCGCCGGAGCAACCGGGTCACGCCTGGCCTTCGCCTGCTGGTCCTCGTCAGAGAATAGCAGCGGCCGCCAAGCCTCCATCATGTGCCACAGGACGTAGTAGGCCAGCATGCACAAGAAGACGTGCGCCCGGACTCGGTTTTCGCGCCGGTGACGAATCGGCCGCACCTTTAGGTCCATGCTCTTGAAGGAACGAAACGCCCTCTCGACCTGGGTCAGCAACTTGTAGCTGCGCACTGTGTCGTCGGTTTTCATCCGCTGCTCAGCAAGACTGGTGCGGATCACGTAGATGCCGTCAAGGGCAGCTTCCGCAGTGACCTTTGTGTCGTCGATTTCGAAGCTAAAGCTGTCGTCGCGAATGTCCAGCTTGAAGTGCTTGCCGACTTTGTACTTGTTGAGAACTCTGCCTACCCGCACACCGATTTTATCTTTACCATGCAGCTGACCCCGCCCGATCCGTTGGCGAATCCCTCCGAACTGCTTAGCGATCGTCCCCATGTGTCGCTTCCACCGCTGGAGCCGTTTGTTGGCGAGCTCAGAGTTGCCGTTGGCGAGGCGCGAGGCGTCGGCATCCACCGTTGTCTCGTCTAGCTCGAAGTCGAAACCGTCGTCACGGATGTCGAGCCTGTAGTACCTGCCGACCTTGTACTTGTTGAGGAGCTTTTTCACTGCAGCACGGATGTCCTCCTTGCCCTGCAAACGGCGCCGCTCGACCATCCGACAAACTTTCTCCAGCTCCTTGCAGGTCGCTTCGAGCAGAGCACGGCGCTTGTGACGCCGCCTCTCGGCCAGCTCCGGATTGCGGCAAGCGACCAGCCTCTCGTTGGGGAAATCCGGGTGCGTCACCTCAAACAGATTCCGCTCGTCGAATAGCCCCATCTGGAGCACCCCATCGTTGATGAGCTTGCGAATCGGTTCGGGACGCAGAGCGGTAATCCAGTCGACACCGTCCATCTCCCGCAACTCGTCGATCTGGGTCTGGGTGATCATTCTGCGGTCGCCCACCATCACAAACTGCTCGATGCCGAAGCGCTCTTGCACCTTTTCTACCTGAGGCAACAGCGTTTTGGGATCGCCCGTGTTGCCCTCAAAGACCGATACCGACACGGGGATGCCGCGTTCGTTGGTCAGCAGACCGTAGTTGATCTGCAGCTTGCCTTTCTTGCCGTCACGGTCGTATCCGAGGCGGGCGATCGGACAACTCACACCCTCGAAGTAGCTTGAGGTTAGGTCATAGAGCGCGAGGCCGTCGTTTTGGAGATGGCGCGCCGCGAGTTTTTTTTCGATGACCTCCTGGCGTTTGAGAACCCAGTCCATGGCGGCATAGAGATCGTCTTCGCGGGCATCGCTCACCCCCAGGATTTCGGGCAGTGTGGTTGTGTGCCACCACTGGCTAGTCGCCAGCTTCGACTGCGGTTCGAGGATCCGGGCGACTACCATGGCCACGACCAAATCCCGCTCTGGTGAGTGTCGAGAACCAACGAGCTTTTCGAAACCGAGCTGTCTCATGGCGCTGAGCACCGCGTCGACGTGGCCATGGTGCCGGGAGCCGTTCTCGACGATTTTGAAGGCGACTTCAACCGAGACGAGCTTTTCCCCTTTGAGAATGCGTCGGATGGCGTCGACTGCGTCCATGGGCAATTTGGACAAGTTAGCGAGCGTGCGCTTGCGGACGTTTCCGCCCACCCGATACGACTCACGCAGCAGGACCGCGGGGGTAGAGTTGCGATTGGGGATGATGTGGATATGCATGCCCACCATAATAGCCTATATATCAATGTGTATCAAACCGTAAAAGGCTTTAGACATGCCTACATATTGCATCCCAAAATTAGCCTCTCGGCGTCCCTAAAGACGCGTAATCATTGGGGATTCACACTGTCAGTGGGTTCATTCGACCAAGGAACTTCAGCCTAACCCTCGTGCGTGGTTAGAGTTTGAGCCCGATTTTCTAAGCTGAAGTTCCTTGCTGAAAAAACCAAGATCCGGTGTTGATCCAATAAGATAGATGGAATCAATGGTGCTGGCGTCTGTCTACACGGTGATACCTTTGAGCAAGTCGTAGGCTCTCTGCTGTTTCGAGTCCGGAGTTGTCGTGACATCGAAGGTGGGCTCGTCGGGTCCGGCTTCCGGTCGCCGACATTTGTTTCGGACGATGTTGCTGAGAAGGCGCAGCAGCGTGCGGAAGCTGGAAGCTGGTCTCCCATCGTCAAGCTTCTTGGTTTGTATCTTGCGCAGGGCTGCGTCGGAGCGCTGCGCCGGAGCGACGGGGTCACGCTCGGCCTTCGCCTGCTGCTCCTCGTCAGAGAATACTAGCGGGCGCCAAACCTCCATCATGTGCCACAGGACGTAGTAGGCCAGCATGCACAAGAAGACGTGCGCCCGGACTCGGTTTTCGCGCCGGTGACGAATCGGCCGCACCTTTAGGTCCATGCTCTTGAAGGAACGAAACGCCCTCTCGACCTGGGTCAGCAACTTGTAGCTGCGCACTGTGTCGTCGGTTTTCATCCGCTGCTCAGCAAGACTGGTGCGGATCACGTAGATGCCGTCAAGGGCAGCTTCCGCAGTGACCTTTGTGTCGTCGATTTCGAAGCTAAAGCTGTCGTCGCGAATGTCCAGCTTGAAGTGCTTGCCGACTTTGTACTTGTTGAGAACTCTGCCTACCCGCACACCGATTTTATCTTTACCATGCAGCTGACCCCGCCCGATCCGTTGGCGAATCCCTCCGAACTGCTTAGCGATCGTCCCCATGTGTCGCTTCCACCGCTGGAGCCGTTTGTTGGCGAGCTCAGAGTTGCCGTTGGCGAGGCGCGAGGCGTCGGCAGCCATCGTTGTCTCGTCTAGCTCGAAGTCGAAACCGTCGTCACGGATGTCGAGCCTATAGTACTTGCCGACCTTGTACTTGTTGAGGAGCTTTTTCACCGTAGCACGGATGTCCTCCTTGCCGTGCAAACGGCGCCGCTCGACCATCCGACAAACCTTCTCCAGCTCCTTGCAGGTTGCTTCGAGCAGAGCACGACGCTTGTGACGCCGCCTCTCGGCCAGCTCCAGATTGCGGCAAGCGACCAGCCTCTCGTTGGGGAAATCCGGGTGCGTCAACTCAAACAGGTTCCGCCTGTCGAATAGCCCCATCTGGATCACCCCATCGTTAATGAGCTTGCGAATCGGTTCGGGACGCAGAGCGGTAATCCAGTCGATACCGTCCATCTCCCGTAACTCGTCGATCTGGGTCTGGGTGATCATTCCGCGGTCGCCCACCATCACAAACTGCTCGATGCCGAACCGCTCTTGCGCATTTTCTACCTGAGGCAACAGCGTTTTGGGATCGCCCGTGTTGCCCTCAAAGACGGATACCGACACGGGGATGCCGCGTTCGTTGGTCAGCAGGCCGTGGTTGACCTGCAGCTTGCCTTTCTTGCCGTCACGGTTGTATCCGAGCCTGGCCAGCGGACAACTCACCCCCTCGAAGTAGCTTGAGGTTAGGTCATAGAGCGCGAGGCCGTCGTTTTGGAGATGGCGCGCCGCGAGTTTCTTTTCGATGACCTCCTGGCGTTTGAGAACCCAGTCCATGGCGGCATAGAGATCGTCTTCGCGGGCATCGCTCACCCCCAGGATTTCGGGCAGTGTGGTTGTGTGCCACCACAGGCTAGTCGCCAGCTTCGACTGCGGTTCGAGGATCCGGGCGACTACCATGGCCACGACCAAATCCCGCTCTGGTGAGTGTCGAGAGCCAACGAGTTTTTCGAAACCGAGCTGTCTCATGGCACTGAGCACCGCGTCGACGTGGCCATGGTGCCGGGAGCCGTTCTCGACGATTTCGAAGGCGTCTTCGAGCGAAACGAGCTTTTGCCCCTTGAGTATGCGTCGGATGGCATCGACCTGCTCGCTCGGCAGTTTGGACAGGTTGGCAAGTGTGCGCTTGCGCGGTTTCTTGCTCTTGGCATCCCGATAGGACTCACGGAGCAAAACGGCGGGTTTGGAGTTGCGGTTGGGCACGATATCGATATGCATGGCTACTATATACACTATATAGGCATATATAACAATAACAAATAAAATACAACATGGCTACCAATTGCAGGCAAAAATCACACCTCTAGCGCTGTAACTCCATGCGACTAAAGGTACTTTACCGAAGCGTGGGAGGGCTTACTGGGCAGAACTTCAGCCTAAAGACGCTGTTCTATCGTCGACAAGGTCCCGCGAAGTGAAGAAGCTGAGCTGTCTCAACTCCAAGGGTATTGTCAAGTTGAGGGCTTCAAAGCTGATTCGACCCCAAGATATGGTTGACCGCGCATCCTCGAGTCCTACGATACTGGGGCGCGATCCGCCAACCTGACAGTACCATTCTTCCTTCACAGACTTCACCCAACGCTCCGCGAAGGAGTTCAAATTCGGGCTTCTCGCAGGAAGCTTGACGGTCTTGATACCCACCGCTTCGAGGGTCAGCTGAAACGACTCGCAGAATTTCGAGTCGCGATCATGGATCGAGTAGCGGGTCGAGCAAAGAAAGCCGACATCCGCCATGGTCACATTCCGCGCCACTTGGGTCATCCACTATCCGTCGGGATACGGCGTGATGCCAGCAATATGAACGCGTCGCGTAGCCAGGTGCATGAAGAATAAAACGTAGTAGGTGACCAGCCCGGACTTCGTGCACACCTCCGCGGTGAAGAAATCCGTCGCCGCAAGGACCTCCATGTGCGAGCGGATGAACTCGTTCCATGTCGTTGACTTTTCTCGCTCCGGCGCAGGCGGTATGCTGTGGCGCTTCAGTATGTTGCCGACGGTTTGGTCGCTCACTCGATAGCCGAGGTTTCGCCATGGCCCCGGCAATGCGATCCGAACGCGCGCCGTGTCACTGCGTTCTGCCGTTGACAGGTTTCGCCAGGCCATGTTAGCGTGGCCGATACGTAGCTTGTGTGTGTAGGGACGGTCCGGTGGGCCGCCCGAACCGCCAGACAGGGCGCAGCATGAAGGGCTCGGACGAGCCACCGGGTCGCCCCTACCCCAACCCACGAAGGCATTATGATGAAGCGGCGCCAAGCTCTGTGGGGCCTCGCTCAGTTTCTGCTCGCCTCTCCTGCTTACCATGGGGATTGAGTTGTTTTGGTCAGCGGGGCGTTTCCCGCGTTCTTGAACTTCTGCGGGTCGAGCTTGCGGTCGACATGGGGTAGCCAAGATTCCCGACCTCGATCGCAAACGGATCCGAATTCGGGACTGAGGGAATTAACCATGCTTAGCAGAAGAGAACTGTTGTTGTTGTTGGCGTCCAGCGCAGTGGCCGACGAATCCAAAGACTATCCGATTCTCAAAGCGAGAGTGGAGCCGCTTTGGAAGTCTCCGGATGGCCACGCCAATGCGTTGGAAGCTACCGACGAAGGCTTGTGGGTCGGTGAGCAGATCACGGATATCGCCTATCTGCTCGATTGGAGAACGGGCAAGGTGCTGCGAAAAGTGCCTACCGACTCGTCCAACACCAGTGGGATCGCCCACGGTGGTGGCTATCTGTGGATGGGGGCCAATGGACCGGCCAGCCGGCGGGAAAAGCGTGAAAACGATGCGAAATCCGGCGAGGTCATCAAGATCGACGCCAAAACCGGCAAAACCGTGGCGCGTTATCCAATGCCCGGCGGCGGCGGAGTTCACGGGCTGACCTGGGTAGAGAACTCCTTGTGGATTACCATCTTGAAGCTCCAGACCCTGACTCGCGTGGATGTGAATTTCAACATCCTTCACACTATCCCCGTGACCTTGGGCCGGGCGCACGGCTTGGCCTGGGATAACGGTGCCATCTGGTCGGTCTTTTCCGACGACATCGTGATTCAGAAGCTCGACGCCAAGGATGGCGGGATCTTGGAGGCCGTTCAGCTGGCTGAAACGGACCCCGAGCCTCACGGCATGACTCGCTATCAGGGATCCTTCTATTACTGCAACGCTGGTGTCGGTCCCAGAGACGCGAAGAACAAGGACATCTACCCGGGTTACATCTACCAGATTCATCTATGAGACGATTCGCGGGGAGATGACCGATGACGCCACAGGAGTTGTTCTTCTCAGACAATCAAAGGGGAAAGATTCAAAGTTGATCGTGCGTCGCAACGGAGACCGTCTTACGCTTGCCGTGTTTCTGGCTTCATCGCTCGCGTGGCTGGGTGCCTGTACGAGTGCGAGTCGAGAGCCGATGGAGAACGAACTTCAGATCGGTCCTGACGATATCGGTGGCGTCGTCGAGGGCGAGAGCGGCGGCGAGGCCGGGGTCTGGGTCATCGCGGAATCGAACGAGCTTCCCGATACGTTTCGGAAGATCGTCGTGACGGACGACGACGGTCGCTTCCTCCTGCCGGACCTCCCCGAAGTGACCTACCGGGTCTGGGTAAGAGGGTACGGGCTCAAAGAGTCGAGCCCGGTGGAGACCTCCCTGGGCCAGGAACTGAGCCTCGCGGTGGAGCCGGCGTCGACTCAGAAGGAGGCGGCCCAGCTCTTTCCTGCCAACTACTGGTACTCGCTCATTGAACCGCCCAAGAATAGTGAGTTCCCGGGAACGGGCCCGGAGGGGAATGGGATTTCCCCTGATCTCGAGAGTCAGGCCGCCTGGATCGACGTCATGAAACAGGGATGCCAGCTATGCCATCAGCTCGGCAGCCGTATCACACGGGAGATCGATCATCTCGACCGCTTCGAGTCGCACCTGGCCGCTTGGGATCATCGCGTACAGACGGGCCAGCGCGGCACCAGCATGAACACCCGCATGAACCAGTTTGGCCGCGAGCGAGCGTTGCGGATGTTCGCCGACTGGACCGAGCGCATCGCGGCGGGTGAGGTGCCTCCGGCGCCGCCTCGACCGCAAGGCGTGGAACGCAATGTCGTGCTCACCATGTGGGAGTGGGCAAGCCCGATGTCGTATATTCACGACGAGATCGCCACCGACAAGCGCAAGCCGACGATCAATGCAGGCGGACCGGTGTATGGGGTGTCCGCCGGACACGGCCGGCTGGTCATCACCGACCCGACCGCGGCGGAGTCGACCGAACTGGAGATCCCGATCCGCGACGATCCGGCGAGCGTCCCATCGAGGTTCCCTCAGCATATGCTGCAGCCGTCTTACTACTGGAGTGAGGAGCTCCTTTTCGGGACCGACCCCGACGGCCTCGCCGATCCGCACAACCCGATGATGGATGGCGAGGGGCGCGTGTGGATGACCTCGACGGTCCGCGGGCGGGACAATCCGGACTGGTGCAAGGAGGGGTCGAGCCATCCGTCGGCTAAATACTTTCCGCTCACGCGGAGTGCCCGTCACGTGTCTTACTACAACCCAAAGACGCAGGAATTTGCGCTCATCGACACCTGCTACGGGACGCACCACCTCCAATTCGCCGAAGACGAGGACGACACCCTCTGGTTCAGCGGAGGTGGGGAGGTCATTGGCTGGCTGAACACCAAGCTGTTCGACGAGACGGGGAATGAGCAGGCGGCCCAAGGCTGGTGCCCGGCTATTCTCGACACAAATGGCGACGGTAAGATCGGTGACTACGTGGAGCCGAACGAGCCTCTTGATCCAGCGCTCGACAAGCGCATACGGCCAGGCGCTTACGGAATCATTGTGAATCCGGTGGACGGATCGATATGGGCCGCGAACACGGCCCCGTTCCCGGGTCGCCTCGTGCGGCTAGACCCTGGCGACAACCCACCGGAGACGTGCATCGCTGAAGTCTATGAACCCCCCTCCATAGAGAATCCAGAGGCGGTTCCCGAGAAGACCGGTCATGCCCCGAGAGGGATCGACGTCGACCGAAGTGGCATCATCTGGACGGCGCTGTCGGGCAGTGGCCATCTCGCCAGCTTCGACCGCAGCAAATGTGCCGTGTTGAATGGACCGACGGCTACCGGCCAGCACTGCCCGGAAGGTTGGACGCTGTATCCGGCGCCAGGACCGCAGATGAAGGGGGTCACCGACCCGGGTAGCGCCGATTTCCACTACTACAATTGGGTCGACCAGTTCGATACGTTGGGCTTGGGCGAGAATATACCCATCGCGACAGGCTCTGGCTCAGATTCCCTGTTGGCGCTTCTTCCGGACACCGGCGAGTGGGTGATCCTCCGAGTCCCCTATCCGCTGGGTTTTTTTACCCGCGGGCTCGACGGGCGCATCGACGATGCAAAAACCGGCTGGAAAGGTCGAGGCTTGTGGGCGAATTACGGGACACACTACAACTGGCATATCGAAGGGGGCAAGGGGACCCCGAGCTCGATTATCCATTTTCAGCTCCGACCCGATCCTCTCGCCAACTGAGTGGCGGTGTTCTCATCGATTGCATCACGATCGAGACGGAAGCAAGCGGCCTCGAGCTGCAGCGGGTAGTCGCGCCATCCACAGCGTGGTTCCCTTCATCCCATCCAAGCTGCGAGTGGTAACTGTTAACCTGAAGTTCTGCCCAGTAAGCCCTCCCACGCTTCGGTAAAGTACCTTTAGTCGCATGGAGTTACAGCGCTAGAGGTGTGATTTTTGCCTGCAATTAGTAGCCATGTTTTATTGTATTTGTTGTTGTTATATATGCCCATATAGTGTATATAGTAGCCATGCATATCGATATCGTGCCCAACCGCAACTCCAAACCCGCCGTTTTGCTCCGTGAGTCCTATCGGGATGCCAAGAGCAAGAAACCGCGCAAGCGCACACTTGCCAACCTGTCCAAACTGCCGAGCGAGCAGGTCGATGCCATCCGACGCATACTCAAGGGGCAAAAGCTCGTTTCGCTCGAAGACGCCTTCGAAATCGTCGAGAACGGCTCCCGGCACCACGGCCACGTCGACGCGGTGCTCAGTGCCATGAGACAGCTCGGTTTCGAAAAACTCGTTGGCTCTCGACACTCACCAGAGCGGGATTTGGTCGTGGCCATGGTAGTCGCCCGGATCCTCGAACCGCAGTCGAAGCTGGCGACTAGCCTGTGGTGGCACACAACCACACTGCCCGAAATCCTGGGGGTGAGCGATGCCGACGAAGACGATCTCTATGCCGCCATGGACTGGGTTCTCAAACGCCAGGAGGTCATCGAAAAGAAACTCGCGGCGCGCCATCTCCAAAACGACGGCCTCGCGCTCTATGACCTAACCTCAAGCTACTTCGAGGGGGTGAGTTGTCCGCTGGCCAGGCTCGGATACAACCGTGACGGCAAGAAAGGCAAGCTGCAGGTCAACTACGGCCTGCTGACCAACGAACGCGGCATCCCCGTGTCGGTATCCGTCTTTGAGGGCAACACGGGCGATCCCAAAACGCTGTTGCCTCAGGTAGAAAATGCGCAAGAGCGGTTCGGCATCGAGCAGTTTGTGATGGTGGGCGACCGCGGAATGATCACCCAGACCCAGATCGACGAGTTACGGGAGATGGACGGTATCGACTGGATTACCGCTCTGCGTCCCGAACCGATTCGCAAGCTCATTAACGATGGGGTGATCCAGATGGGGCTATTCGACAGGCGGAACCTGTTTGAGTTGACGCACCCGGATTTCCCCAACGAGAGGCTGGTCGCTTGCCGCAATCCGGAGCTGGCCGAGAGGCGGCGTCACAAGCGTCGTGCTCTGCTCGAAGCAACCTGCAAGGAGCTGGAGAAGGTTTGTCGGATGGTCGAGCGGCGCCGTTTGCAGGGCAAGGAGGACATCCGTGCTGCAGTGAAAAAGCTCCTCAACAAGTACAAGGTCGGCAGGTATTACAGGCTCGACATCCGTGACGACGGTTTCGACTTCGAGCTAGACGAGACAACGATGGATGCCGACGCCTCGCGCCTCGCCAACGGCAACTCTGAGCTCGCCAACAAACGGCTCCAGCGGTGGAAGCGACACATGGGGACGATCGTTAAGCAGTTGGAACGGATTCGCCAACGGATCGGGCGAGGTCAGCTGCATGGTAAAGATAAAATCGGTGTGCGGGTAGGCAAAGTTCTCAACAAGTACAAAGTCGGCAAGCACTTCAAGCTGGACATTCGCGACGACCGCTTTAGCTTCGAAATCGACGACACAAAGGTCACTACGGAAGCTGCCCTTGACGGCATCTACGTGATCCGCACCAGTCTTGCTGAGCAGCGGATGAAAACCGACGACACAGTGCGCAGCTACAAGTTGCTGACCCAGGTCGAGAGGGCGTTTCGTTCCTTCAAGAGCATGGACCTAAAGGTGCGGCCGATTCGTCACCGGCGCGAAAACCGAGTCAGGGCGCACATCTTCTTGTGCATGCTGGCCTACTACGTCCTGTGGCACATGATGGAGGTTTGGCGCCCGCTAGTATTCTCTGACGAGGAGCAGCAGGCGAAGGCCGAGCGTGACCCCGTCGCTCCGGCGCAGCGCTCCGAGGCCGCCCTGCGCAAGATACAAACCAAGAAGCTTGACGATGGGAGACCAGCTTCCAGCTTCCGCACGCTGCTGCGCCTTCTCAGCAACATCGTCCGAAACAAATGTCGGCGACCGGAAGCCGGACCCGACGAGCCCACCTTCGATGTCACGACAACTCCGGACTCGAAACAGCAGAGAGCCTACGACTTGCTCAAAGGTATCACCGTGTAGACAGAAGCCAGCACCATTGATTCCATCTATCTCATTGGATCAACACCGGATCTTGGCTTTTTCAGCAAGGAACTTCAGGTTAACTGAGGACGGCTAAACTGCAACCATGGTGCATAGCCCACTTCCGCGCAATGAGCCTTCTGTGCCAGGCGAGGAGGGTGTCGGGATGGCCGCCTCGCTGTTCGCGGGCCCGCTAGGAAGGAAATCGCCGGAATCCTCCATGACGATCATGCGAACCGGGATGTGTCCGATGCTCACGCCGTAGTGGATGCGCTGGCCACCTTCGCGCTGGCGGTACCATTTGGCGACGTCGCGGGTGCCGACCTCAAGCTCGAGGGCGGTGGTCACGCCGTCCCGGGCCGAGAACGAGTAGGATTCGTCGACTTAACCGTGGACGTGCAAGTCGATGAACCCGGGCGCCACGACGAGCCCCGTCGCGTCGATCGTGCGTGTGCCGTGGAGAGCGTCTTCGCCGATCGCTTCGATGCGGCCGTCGCGGATGCCCACGTTGCGTACCGCGTCGAGCCCTGACTCGGGATCCATGACACGGCCGCCGTGTAGAACGACGTCGTAGAAGTCGCTTTCTGTTTCGGAAGGCGCGCAGCCCGAGAGCCCGAGGATCCCGATGACCAGGCCGATTCTCTTCGTCACAAAAAATGTCTACTGTCGGCTACCTTGCTCTCCTTCGCCTTGTCGAGGATTCGCTTGGCGTCCTCCTCCAGAAGGAGCCTTTCCTTCACCAGGCGGCAGGCAGCCTGCTCGACCTTGGCGACGTACGCCTCGCGGGTCGGATAGCGTTCCTCGATGGAAAGACGCGGGTCACCGCTCGCGAGACGTTCGGCGCGCGTTCTCGCGAAGGGAATGAACGAGCCGGTGAGCCCGCAGAGCTCTCCCGCGGCGAACCCCTTCCGGCGAAGATTCCAGCCGAGGTACGTGCCCTGCGGCACTTCGAGCATCGGCACCCGAATGCCTGCCACGTCGTTGCCGTCAGTGTCGACCCGCGGCACGAAGACGGGATAGGCGTCTCCCTCCTTGGGCGGCACGACCGTGTAGTCCGTCACCCGTACTCCGTTGACGACGCCTTCGTAGCTCACCTGTGGCATCGCCGGAAACTCGGCGCTTGCGGGATCCGGCGCGACCAGCGTTCCCCCGGCGCGAGATGGAAACCGGCTGTCGGGAGGGTCGACGCCTTCACTCACCCAGCGATCGAGGGCGTGCAGAAGAGCCCGCGTCGGATCGCCGCCATGGATCGGGTTGCTGAGCTGCTCGCACGTCGCGGTCTCGGTCGGGACCGCGCCTAGGGCACTCCCATGGGGAGCGCTCGAGATCAGATATGCGCGCACACCTGGCGGCAGCTCGATGTCCGCTCCAGTCGTGTCGGTCACCACGAGTGACGATCGCGCCTGCCAAAACTCGGTTCCCGTATCGATGTGCATGACCTTGGGACAGTTGCCCGCCTCGAGACACCGAGCCAGGATGCCGTCTCTTTTGCCGGTAAGCGGATCGGTCAGCACACCGTAGGTGAAGGGAAACTGATCGCCAGGAGTCAGGTGGGTCTCGTGCTGGCGGGAATAGCGGCCCGGTTGCGCCCAGCAGAAATTGGTGAACATCTTCCTGGAGCCGGCGACATGGGGGATGATCCCGTCGAACACGATGCGCCCCTGTTCGTCCTCGTTGAATCCCTGATAGAGCAAGTCGCGAAGAAAGCGCCCGCTCTGGGAGATCCCGAGCGCATAGGCGTAGCGGATGGCGGGAACGCCGCCGGGCGCGAGCGGGTTTTCGGCGGTGTCTCTTCAGAGGAACGAAACGATGTCGCGGGTCGAGGCAAAGGCCAGGCCCATCACGACGGGACCGCGCGCCGGATAGACGAATTCATAGATGGCGCCGGCGTCGAAGCCTGCGGGGCGATGAATCAGGATTTGGCTCGGGCTCACCGCCCGCACGCCGGCTCGGTGGACAAGAAGGTACTCGAAAGAGAGGTCGGACGGGCTCGCGCGCGGATCCTTTTCGTTCTGTCGAACCGTCAGCGTCGCCTTCGCGGGGTCGAGCTCCGCCGCCGGATAGCTCAAGTGGGCGACGACGGGGTCGTAGGCATTGTCGAAGATGAACTCGTCCCGGTTGGTTCCCGTGACACTTTCCACGACCGGCGCCTCGAGCCGAATCCGGCCTTCTCCAGGCGGGACGTCGGCCTGCCATCCCGACCAGACGATCGTGTAGCCTTCTCGCATCAAGTACCCGTTTCCGGCGTCCGCCGCGCTCGTGGGGTCGTTGCCTCGGGGCGCATCGTTCAGGAGGCGCAGGCTGGCTTTGCTCCCCCGGTTGACGACCTCGTAGAAGATGCGGCCATTGCCCTTCGCCAGGTCCACGGGTTTCAGGATCTCGACCTCCGAGACGGGCTCGACGTTTGACGGGCTCTATCCTCGAGCTCATAGCGCGCCGCAGCCATCCTCGGAGAAACTTCTTGGCCCATGTCTCGGTTTTGTAGGTGTAGAGGTCCATGAAGTCGTCGCGCAGAAGCATGGCGCGGTAGAGGCGACGATTAGCTCGCACCTGCTCGCGGAGCACCCGTTTGTCTTTCGCGCTGCGGTTGTGTTTGGCCTTGAGAAGGGAAAACTTGGTGTCCTTGAGGTTGCGCCGGGCAGTCCCTTTGAGCTCGCGCACCAGCTCGCGCCGGGTCTTATCCACGGCCTCGTTCAGATGCTTGACGATGTGGAAGCGGTCAAAGATCACCCGTGCCTGAGGAGCCTTTTTGCCGACGACAGTTATGTACGGCTCCCACATGTCCATGCTGACCGCTTCGAGCTCCGCGGCTCTTTGTGGTCCGAGCTTGCGGAAAAACCGCAGCAGCGTCTTGGCCTTGCGCTCCTTTCCCGCCCAGACGACCCGGCCGCTGAGATGGTCTATTACCACTGTTAAGTACTTGTGGCGTTTGCGGTAGCTGATCTCGTCCATCCCAATCACCCGCAATCCATCGAGCTCGCGCCGCTCATCCCGCTGCTCGGCAACCACTCGCTGGATGATCCGTCGCACCGAACGCCACGTCACTCGGAAATAGTTCGCTACGGCGCTGACGTCCGTCCTCTGTGCCAGCCACGCTACCTCTTGTTCGAAGCTTTTGGTAAAGCGGCTTCCCTTGTCGGCCCAAGGCACCTTTTCTCTGACCACTCCACACCGCCGACATACCACTCGTCGGATCGAGTAGCGAAGATAGGTCCGGACTCCGAACAGGTTCAAGTGCCGCCAGTAGCGATTGTAGCGATCTTTGTTCTTGCGGACCTTTCGTCCGCAAATCCCGCACAGAGGCTTCCTCCTCCGTGGTACTACATCCACCACCACTCTGGCTTTGTCCGCCTGGAAGTAGAAACCTCGGACCCACAGGCCTTGCAATCCGATGAGCTTGTTGACTAACGTAGTAACGCGCATCGCGGGAACGCTCTTTTCTCTTTCGGAAAAAAAGATTCTAGCGTTCTCGCCGATGCGCATCTACACATGGCTTACCCTCTCAACCCACGGGCCTCACCAAATGCCACTGCCCCTCAGCGGGAGACGAGGCTGTGGGAAACGCCCCCACGGTTCTGGTCGTTCAGACCTTGCTCACGACTGAGTTCTCTTCGAAGCCTGGAAGGGCGTTTTCCATAGCCTCCACTAATCGAGCCCCCCCTTCCTTATTCCATATGAACTGAGCGCGTGCGCTCCATCGCCTAAAGGCGATGGGTTCACGTCGCCGACTAAAGTCGGCTTGTCCTTGCCTCGTTTCACTACTCACTGACCTTGAAAGAATCGTCGTCCTGGGGCACGGCACCCTGCAACTCTATATACTTCGCTATCACCTCATCCGTCACGTTGCCCGTTGTCACCACGAAGTAACCCCGTGCCCATAGGTGCCGACCCCAGAACTCCTTCCGCATCCTCCGAAAGTCGCGCATCAGACGATTCGACGTCTTACCCTTGATCAGCTGCATCACTCGGCTCGGCGACAAATTCGGCGGCACGCTCAGCAACAGGTGCACGTGCTCAGGCCGCACATGACCCTTCAGTATTTCTATCTGGTTCCGAGCACAGATCTCCCGGATGAGATCCCGGAGACGAACCGCTACATCCCCTCTCAAGGCCGGCTTGCGGTACTTCGTGATAAATACGAAGTGATAGTTTAACTGGTACGTCGTGTGCGATGATTTACGATATCCTTTCACCTCGGGATCGTACCCCAAGCCTCCTAAAGGCTTCGCCTAAAGGCGAGGGATTTCAACCATCCCCGAGTGGGACATTAATCTTTCTTGTATATATATCAGGAGGGGCCTGTGGGCGCTCGTGGGAAACGCGAAGCATTTTCCAAGCGATTGTGGAAAACGCCGCTCCACGTTTGTACGTGCTCACAACCTTTCCCTAAACGCCTCTCTCGCCCGGAGTTTCCGGCGTTTTCCACAATCGCGGCAGCGTCCATAGGCCATGCCCTCCAACACAAATCAGATCCCCCGAAACGACAGGAGAACCCCAATAATTAGGTTGCGAAGGCAGACGGCTACACCGGGTCGCTTGCGACATACGCATCGATGACCGCCTGTTCTCCCTCTTTTCCAGGCTTCGAGTTCCCGTGCTCCGTGCCGAGTACCCCGGTATAGCCCTTTGCATGGATGTGACGGAAGATGTTGCGATAGTTCATTTCGCCCGTCCCCGGCTCGAAACGCCCCGGGTGGTCTCCGATCTGGAAGTAACAGATTTCTTCCCAGGCCAGATCGATATTGGGAATGATGTTGCCCTCCAGGATCTGCTGATGATACATGTCGAAGTCAATCTTGCATGCCGGACTGTTCACCGCTCGACAGATCATATAGGCCTGCGCGATTTTGGTTAGGAACTGCCCCGCGCGGCTGTGGCACTCGAGCGCCATCACCAGACCGGCCGGCTCACAAATTTCAACGCAGCGCCTCAAATTCTCGATCACATTGGCGGCCTGATAATCCCACGACACGCCCGGATCATAGGGGCCTAGGATGACTCGGCCGCACGGGGCTCCCACCCGCTTGGCGACCCGCACCGACTCACGAATGTCGGCGAGAATTTTTTCGCGCACGTCTGGCCGCTCGGATGTGAAGGTCACTTCGCCCATGCTTGCCGTGGCTCCGAAGATTCCCATCCTCATACCCAGCCGATCCAGTTCCTTCCGGATTCTCTCTTGCATCTCTACGGGTCTACCTGGCATCGGGTTGTCTTCGAGAGCCGCAAAGCCTTGATCCGCCATGAACTTGAGCTGGTCGATCAGATCGTCACCAGCGTGATGTATGAACATACCGAAGTGCGGGGCGTAGTTGAGCGCGAACCTTCGCGTGCGAGCCGCCTGTTCGCGGTTCCGGGTCAGGCCCTGCACCGGCGAAGGACTTCCTCCAAAAATCGTTGCTGCCGCAGCCATGCCGGCCATGCAAAAGTCTCTCCGATCCATCATCCTGCGCCGTTCTTGCGGCCGCGCGCGTGCTTTTCGAACCAGTCTAGCTCCACGTCGATCTTGAAGAGCTCGTGCTCATCGCGCGAGGCTGAGCGAGGATTATCGTGCTCGCCAAGGTGAGCATGGCGCAAATCGCGCCTGAGGCGTTGACGGTTCATATCTGCCTCCTTCGGACTATTCCGGCATCGAACCGTATGCTATCAGGGAAGAGCTTCGACTTCAGCGGAAGATCGCTCGCGCGATGCAGGATCGCATCGAACACCGCCGCCGACGTCTCGCCCTCGAAAGGGTTCGCTCCGGTCGTCATCACGTACAACACCACACCGAGAGAGAACAGATCGCTGCGCGCATCCACGTGCTGGCCCAGCGCCTGCTCCGGTGACATATAGGAGACGGTGCCAACCAGAACATCGGAGTGCGTCTCCGCCCGGACCGCCGTCTCCACTTCGCTTCTGGCCTTCCCCAGCGGCTCGATGAGCTTGGCGAGGCCGAAGTCGATGATCTTCGGGTCACCGTCGCGGGTGACCATGATGTTACCCGGCTTCAGGTCGCGATGAACGATCCCTTTCTCATGGGCTGTGGTCCGCAAAAAACAAAGTCGGTCGGTCGAGCCGGCAACGGAGTTCGCTGATGGGGTCGCTCCGACGAAACAACGGGCACAATATTAGAGAGCAGTCGCAAGAGCGCTACAACCGAAAGAAACTACTATCGATTCGAGCTATGCGGGTGTTGGAGGCGGAAGTTGAGCCGCCAAAGGTGAGGCTCCGGCGTTCTCAGTGCGCTCGAGCGGCAGTACCTCGAGTCACGAGCCTGACGTCTGAGAGTTCGATCTTCGCGGCACTCGGAACTAAGATGTTTGCCCATGCCAAGACGCCTCACTGACCACAAGGTACTGACCTTCGATTGCTACGGGACGATGATCGATTGGGAGAGCGGTATCTGGGTAACAATGACGAAGGACGCTAAAGAAAATCATAAACGGCTTCCAGTACCGCGGACCGGGACAGGTTCGGATACTTCGAATAAGCCGACTCCGATATGTCCTCGACCAGGGACTGAAGCTCTTGGACATCTACCATCCCGCTCTGTATGAAATGGTGGGCATCGTCGAGGTCCCGTTGGAACCCACGAACGAGTTTCGACAGAATCTGTGCGTACGGGTCGTAGTGATAGAAGGAAACGTTGTCGATTGTTTCTATGAATACGTGCCGCTGCGCGCTTCCGCGAAGTGCGGGAACGAAATGTTCGGGGCGCGCGAATTCCACATTGAGGTTGAGGCGCTCTTTTATGCCTTGTATGTCATGGAAGATTTCTTCCTGTTCGGAGAACAGATCGGCATCAATTGAAGATGGCCTCCAACCAGCGCAAACCGCCGTTGCACCTCCCACCAGATACACTCGAAACGAACTTCGTCGAGGGGCGATTCTTGCGAGCTCGTGCATAAGCGCGCGAAGGCGATCGCGCGTGAGTTCATTCCGCACGATGATACCAGTCGCGACGAACGGCTCGGCATGCATCGGCGAAAGACGCGACCTGTCTCAGGCAAGCCAGGTATCGAGCGTGAGCGAGGTCTCCGGTCGTCCGCTCGAGCAATCGATAGAGGCGCCTGTCCGCGTCGGGGAGGATCGCCGTCGTCGGTAAGGGGATGCCTTCGCGTCGCAGACGGGGAGCGGCTAGCGAAACCACAAGACTTTCGACCGTTTCGTTTCCGGAAACGAGATCATTCAGCCCCGAGTCGATCATCTCGCCACCCGGGAGTCCCAAGGCCGCGAAGCTGGTGTTTCCGAAGCGAGCGTGAGTCCAGCGCCGTAGTGCGGCCCGTCGGGCGATGGCTTTCCGGGTGGCAGGTGACAAGCGTTCGGCCCGCATTCGGCCACCCTTCTTCCCGTAGCCTTGAAATCGTACTCGGATTTCTTTGGGAAGTTTCATGCTTTTATATTATGCTTAGGGGGTAAGTATTTCAAGTTTATTGACAAGCGCCCAGGCGGTCATCGACAGTTTCAGTCGAAGGATTCCCGCCTGGCGGATGGGTGACAAGCTGAGCTCGGCCACGACGCGCGAGCTGCTCATTGAGGCCTCAGAGGGGTGCTGTCAAGTTGACATTGCGCGAGCAAGCCGGTGCCGCCGAAGTGACGTCTCCGTTCGAGTCACGCGGCACACGTGACCGCGTCCCAAACGAGGAACGCGCGACCCCGTAGCTCTCGGTGATGGCGAGCAGATCTTCCACGTCTCGAAAGCTCATACAGCATCAGTGGTAGAGCCAGACCGCGTGGCTGATGATGTCGGGCGGAAATCGATTTCCGTGGTAGCTCGGCGACTTGCTGTTCATTGGCCCAATTCTGTCAGTCACCAGCTCAATTTGACAATACCCTTCGGCGGGGCAGGCCGGCGCTTACGCGATCACGGAAGCGACCAACCGCTGCGCTTCGCTCTGGATGCGGTGCAGATGGTTCTCGTCACGGAAGCTCTCGGCATAGAGCTTGTAGACGTCCTCGGTCCCTGAAGGCCGCGCGGCGAACCAACCATGCGCCGTCGAGACTTTGAGCCCGCCGATGGGCGCGCCATTTCCGGGTGCTTCGCTCAGCAACTCCGTGATCGGATCGCCCGCAAGCTCCTTCGCGTCCACTTGCTTCGGCGAGAGGCGCGCGAGCTTGGACTTTTGCTCACGCGTCGCCGGGGCGTCGATGCGCTCGTAAACGGGCTCGCCGAGCTCCGCCGTCAACGCACGATAGAGCTGGCCCGGGTCCTTCTCCGTCCGCGCCATCATCTCGGCAGCGAGAAGCCCCATGATGATGCCGTCCTTGTCCGTCGTCCAGACGCTGCCGTCACGTCTCAGGAACGACGCCCCCGCGCTTTCCTCGCCTCCGAAGCCGAGCGAGCCATCAAGAAGACCGCTCACGAACCACTTGAAACCCACGGGCACTTCGACGAGCTGACGGCCGAGCCGCGACGCCACCCGATCGATGATGGCGCTCGAGACGAGCGTCTTGCCGATGGCCGTTTCGTCCTTCCAGTCGCGACGGCCAAACAGATAGTCGATGCTCACCGCGAGAAAGTGATTGGGGTTCATGAGCCCTACGCTCCGCGTCACGATGCCGTGGCGATCGGTGTCGGGGTCGTTCGCGAAGGCGACGTCGAACCGTTCGCGCAACTCGATGAGCTTCGCCATAGCATAAGGCGATGAGCAGTCCATCCGAATCTTCCCGTCACGATCGAGCGTCATGAAACCGAAAGTGGGGTCGACGGCATCGTTCACGACTTCGATGTCTAGCTTGTACTTCTCCGCGATCGGCGCCCAATAGCCGACACCCGCACCGCCGAGAGGATCGACACCGATGCGGATACCGGCACCGCGGATCGCGTCCATGTCGACGACCGCCCCGAGCTCGCTCACATAGGCATCGACGTAATCGTACGCCTGTGCGTTGATGTCCTTCCGTCGAATCTCATCGTTCAACAGCTCGTTCGCGCGCTTTTCGACCCAGCCCGTCACGTCAGTGTCGGCCGGACCGCCATGCGGAGGGTTGTACTTGAAGCCGCCGTCTTCCGGCGGGTTGTGCGACGGCGTGATGACGATACCGTCAGCCCTCTCGGCCGCGAGAATGGCGTGCGAGATGACGGGCGTCGGTGTGAAGCCGCCGTCGCGATCGACCCGCACATCCACCCCGTTCGCGGCAAGCACTTCGAGGGCACTCACGCGGGCGGGCTCGGAGAGCGCGTGGGTATCGACGCCTAGAAAAAGAGGCCCATCGATGCCTTGGGCCGAGCGGAACTCGCAGATCGCTTGGGTCGTCGCGAGAATATGGGCCTCGTTGAAGCTTCCTTTGAGGGAGGAGCCCCGGTGGCCGGACGTGCCGAAAGCAACAGGCTCACTCGGGGGCGCTTCGTGATAAGCGGAGACGAGCTCGTCGACATCGACGAGCTGCGACGGGTCCGCCGGCTTTCCCGCCCCCGGATGAACGCTCACCGACTCACCAAGCTCCCGCAGGGCTCTCGAAAATGAGGTAAGTGTCGCCGAGCGTATCGATCCAGCCGACGGCGAGCAGAGTGATCGAGAACTGCATTCGAAGTGATTTTACAGCAACGGGCTCAACAGATGGGCCGCGGATTCGACGAGCTTCGTCCGTACCGGACGGTCTCGAACTGTCTCGATCGTGACTTCGTGAGAGCTGGCGAGATCGCGAGACAGATGAGCGCATCTTTGTTGCGCTCACGCAGCACTTGGGGAAGCGACACATTTCTTCGCAGGCTTCACAGGCCTCACAGGCAGGGCTGTGCTTGAAGGCGTGGCCCGACGTCCTAGAAACGACGTCGCGAACCGGGCCCGAGCCTAGTGCCCGAACTCGCTAATCCTGCCGTGAATTCCTGGCCTTTTTCGGCGCTGACTGCGTTGGGTTATCGTTCCAGTTCGGCCTTCGGCCTAGCCCTCCGCTCGACAGGCTCGCTGCGGAAGGCGGCTCGACATATCTAGATATGACGTCGTCGGCTCGCCTTGTCAGCACCAAAAATTGCCTAGGACTTCACCGACAGGATTAGCGGGTTCGAGCACTATGCGGGACCTATCGAGCTACCGTGCTTCATCCACAGGTCGACATTGGCCGGGTCGATCGCTGCCGCCTCCGCGTAGAGTGCGCGAGCGCGGTGCGCGAAACCGATCCTCTCGTAGAGCTCCGCGAGCCCCGTCAGACATTCGATGTCGAACCGGTCCATCCCGAGCGCCGTTTTGAAGTGCTCTTCGGCGCTCTTTCTCCACCTCGGGTTCCGCGCGAGCGCCTGGGCGAGGAGGCAGTGGTAGCGAACCTTTCCCGGATCAAGCTCGACGACCTCTTCCATGAGCTTCACCACTTCGTGGAAATCGCGTTTCGCGAAATATCTCCTGGCCTCACGGTAGTAGCAATCCGCCATCTTCTCGGTCCGGCTCGGCGGCGCCTTTCCCTCGGAGGGTAGCACTCTGGGAGTTGCAGGGACCGCTTCGCCCCTGGGGGCCTCCGTTCGGAGGGAGTTGTCATAGCGGCGCCTGGACTGGAGCTTACCGAGGGTTTCATGTGCGCGCGTCACTTTCGCGACGATGTCTCCGAGCTTAGGGCTCAAAATGTCGAGGTGCTTGGAGCGATGCCGATCGGGGTGGTACTTCTTGACGAGCCTAGAAAACGCCTTTTTGATGTCCCGGGTGCTCGCAGTCTTGCGAACTTCGAGCCAGTCGTAAAAGGTCCCCGTCGAGAGCGACGCGTGCTTCGCTTCGATCTCTTCTCGAACCCACTGCTCTTCGGAGCTCAAAGCGCCGGCTTCTTCGGGCGCAATCTTGCTCACCGCGATCGCCGGTATTTCATGAAAGAGCTCCAGCGGCTGGCGCCGCCGCTCCGAAGGAGCGACTTCGCGCGTCTTGCTCCCGATCTCGAGGAATCCGGCCGAGAGCAGACCGTGGAGGCAACGAAGCGTCTTGTCCTCCGTGAGGGGCGAGATGGATACAATCTCATCGAGCGAAGCAGCACCGTCGACGCGTGAGAGCACGAAGCCCTCTTGGGGTGTCAGGTTCGCGTAATGGGCGATCACGCACGGGTCTTTCGAATAGCTCACGGCGCGCCCCCGATCGCCCAAGGCCTTGCGCACCGCCTCGGGCTCCATGCGCCGCGTGCCCTCGAGAATGATGGGCACGGTGGGCAGATCCAGAAGCGCCTCCGGCTCGACGGGGCTCCTCTGGGACTCGAATCGAAACGCGCCCTTTTCCCAAGTGAACAACGAATGGATGATCTCCCGAACCTGTTCTTCGAGCCGGGCCTGGACCTGAACCGCCGACATGAGACCGAGTGAGACGACGGTCGTGCCGAGCCTCTCGCGACGCGCTCTCATCTTGTTCGACACGAGAGCGAGATTGGCGCGCGAAAGCTCCCCCTTTCGTACGAGCAGCTCGCCCAGCCGATCGGTGCGAAGCGTCGAACGCGCGAAAACCATCGAGCCGTGGCCGAAGTAGATCTGCTTTTTGACGTCGTCCTGCATCACCTGCAAGACGCCGTTTCCTTGCTCGCGGCCGAACGTCTGTAGCAGGTCGGGTAAGCAAGCCTGAGAGAGATTTCCATGCATGGCACCACCTCGTCACGGTGATCGAACTCACTGTTGTGGCTCGATCTTAAGGCTGGGCCGGAGAAAAAACCTGTGACCCACGGCGTGGGGATTAAGCGGCAGGAAAATGAGGGCAAACCACCCGAGGGTATTGTCAAGTTGAGGGCTTCACCCCAAGATATGGTTGACGGCGCATCCTCGAGCGCCACTGCTCGCTCACGTCCGAACCTACGCGAATCGGCTCAACGAAAAGAGCGCGTCCTTGTTGCGCTCGCCCAGCACTTGGGAGGCGACGCGCTCGCCAAAAGCGGGGCCGTGCTTGAAGCCGTGGCCCGAGCCTCCACCGACGATCCAGACATGGTCCACTTTCGGATGCTGGTCGACGATGAAATCGCCATCTAGCGAGCTCTCGTATTGGCACACTTTGGAGCCAACGAGTGGCGCGCCTTTTAGCGCCGGGAAACGATGATCCATGTAACGGCGTGCCTGGTCGACGAGCTCGGGGGTGACGCTGCGGTTGCCATCCGTCGGGTCGAAGGTCGGCGCGTTCGGCGTCCCGCCTGCGACTTTGAACCCGCGCCACTCGTTCCCTGGAATGCCGTAATAGCTCGGGCTGAGCGCGCCGTCGAGAAAGCAAGGCATCTGTGACTCGCCGAAGCGGGCATCGCCCGCGGCCGTCCCGAAGAAGAAAACTTCGCCTCTCCTGCCATTTCAGTGGATCCTCTCAAGGGTGAGACCGCCACAGTTTAGGTAGACGAGACTGATGAGAGCTTCGGCAGAGTGGAGTCCAAAGCTGCGGTGGCTCAGCAGCCGGATTTTGTTGTTCATTCCTTCGAGTCGGCCGTTGCTGAGTCTCCACGTGACCCACGCGATGACGCCATCGAAGTGGCTGCGGATCATCTTCGCCGCGCGTTTGACGGGCTCTATCCTCGAGCTCATAGCGCGCCGCAGCCATCCTCGGAGAAACTTCTTGGCCCATGTCTCGGTTTTGTAGGTGTAGAGGTCCATGAAGTCGTCGCGCAGAAGCATGGCGCGGTAGAGGCGACGATTAGCTCGCACCTGCTCGCGGAGCACCCGTTTGTCTTTCGCGCTGCGGTTGTGTTTGGCCTTGAGAAGGGGAAACTTGGTGTTCTTGAGGTTGCGCCGGGCAGTCCCTTTGAGCTCGCGCACCAGCTCGCGCCGGGTCTTATCCACGGCCTCGTTCAGATGCTTGACGATGTGGAAGCGGTCAAAGATCACCCGTGCCTGAGGAGCCTTTTTGCCGACGACAGTTATGTACGGCTCCCACATGTCCATGCTGACCGCTTCGAGCTCCGCGGCTCTTTGTGGTCCGAGCTTGCGGAAAAACCGCAGCAGCGTCTTGGCCTTGCGCTCCTTTCCCGCCCAGACGACCCGGCCGCTGAGATGGTCTATTACCACTGTTAACCCTAATCGAACAATAATTCATGACGCTAGCGCGAGTTCGATTCTTTCAAAGAGTGTCTGAGTGGAGGAGTTTGTGGCCATTCGGAGCGCGTTTCGACCACTGACGCGAACGAGGCGGCCGGCTTTGTTGATGATGCGGAAGCGGATGGTGCGGATGGTGTGCAGCAGATGGGTGCATGTACGCTTTCGAGAGATGCCTTTCGTTTCAGCGATGGTGTCGAGCTGAAAGCTGCGACACAGGTTGTGTGCGAGCACGTTCAACTGTTGCCAGGCGCTATTGGCGGCATAGTTTTTAGTGGGCACGACGTCGAGAGCGAACTGGCTGCGCAATTCGGCGAAGGTTTTCTCTTGGCCGCCTCGCCCAGCAGCGAAGTACCAAAGGCGTTGGACGGTGAGCGATTTGTTGGTGGCGACGGCTGAGTACTCGAAGTAGCCGTCGTCTGGAGAAAACAGGTCGAGCTGGAAGTTCTTCGCCGTTCGATGTCGAACTCGCTTCCGATAGATCGCGATCCGGACGGTGATATTCCAGGGCTCGATGAAGTGTTTGATGGAGAAGCCGTCGATTTCGTCACTCACGCGGTGCCATCGCTTGCGCCCAGCGACGACCTCCTTTAGGCCGAGCCACGGCCAGAACGGAGCCTTGATCGCGAACTCGCTTCGGGAGCGCTCTAGCCTCTTGAGAATCTTTTCGTTGAAAAACGCGGCGTCCGTGCGGAATTCCAGCTTTCGGGACCAACCGAACTGGCCCCGTAGCTCGCCTATCAGTTCCCGTAGAAACGCATCGGCACCCTTGGAGTCGTGAACGTTGCCAGAACGATTTCTGGATTTGAGAATCTGGTCCGTCTGAGCCAGGTGAGCGAACAAAGGGTAGTAACTTTTATTCTTCTTGCGATGAGGATTGAATCCTCGAAACGCCCATCCAACCTGATTGCCTGCCTGAACCACGGTGCCGTCCATATCTACCGTCAGACGGTTCAGACCCAATCGCTCGATCTGCTCGTGGACCAATACACCGTTCAACTCCGATGGGCCCTTGAGCCGCTCTCCCGTGAATTGCTTCAGCCAATTCACGATCGTCGGACGGCTCGGTAGTCTTCTCAACCCACAGAAGCGAAGCAGCATCGGGTCATCACAGACATACTGCAGGTGCTCTAGACGACGAGCTCCCACGAGCAGCATCCCAACCAACACCAGAACCAGTCGGACGCTCCCGTAGTCCGACCGAATGCCTTTTCCTCTGCACCTTTAGGTCCATGCTCTTGAAGGAACGAAACGCCCTCTCGACCTGGGTCAGCAACTTGTAGCTGCGCACTGTGTCGTCGGTTTTCATCCGCTGCTCAGCAAGACTGGTGCGGATCACGTAGATGCCGTCAAGGGCAGCTTCCGCAGTGACCTTTGTGTCGTCGATTTCGAAGCTAAAGCTGTCGTCGCGAATGTCCAGCTTGAAGTGCTTGCCGACTTTGTACTTGTTGAGAACTCTGCCTACCCGCACACCGATTTTATCTTTACCATGCAGCTGACCCCGCCCGATCCGTTGGCGAATCCCTCCGAACTGCTTAGCGATCGTCCCCATGTGTCGCTTCCACCGCTGGAGCCGTTTGTTGGCGAGCTCAGAGTTGCCGTTGGCGAGGCGCGAGGCGTCGGCATCCATTGTTGTCTCGTCTAGCTCGAAGTCGAAACCGTCGTCACGGATGTCGAGCCTGTAGTACCTGCCGACCTTGTACTTGTTGAGGAGCTTTTTCACTGCAGCACGGATGTCCTCCTTGCCCTGCAAACGGCGCCGCTCGACCATCCGACAAACTTTCTCCAGCTCCTTGCAGGTCGCTTCGAGCAGAGCACGGCGCTTGTGACGCCGCCTCTCGGCCAGCTCCGGATTGCGGCAAGCGACCAGCCTCTCGTTGGGGAAATCCGGGTGCGTCACCTCAAACAGATTCCGCTCGTCGAATAGCCCCATCTGGAGCACCCCATCGTTGATGAGCTTGCGAATCGGTTCGGGACGCAGAGCGGTAATCCAGTCGACACCGTCCATCTCCCGCAACTCGTCGATCTGGGTCTGGGTGATCATTCCGCGGTCGCCCACCATCACAAACTGCTCGATGCCGAAGCGCTCTTGCACCTTTTCTACCTGAGGCAACAGCGTTTTGGGATCACCCGTGTTGCCCTCAAAGACCGATACCGACACGGGGATGCCGCGTTCGTTGGTCAGCAGACCGTAGTTGATCTGCAGCTTGCCTTTCTTGCCGTCACGGTCGTATCCGAGGCGGGCGATCGGACAACTCACACCCTCGAAGTAGCTTGAGGTTAGGTCATAGAGCGCCAGGCCGTCGTTTTGGAGATGGCGCGCCGCGAGTTTTTTTTCGATGACCTCCTGGCGTTTGAGAACCCAGTCCATGGCGGCATAGAGATCGTCTTCGCGGGCATCGCTCACCCCCAGGATTTCGGGCAGTGTGGTTGTGTGCCACCACTGGCTAGTCGCCAGCTTCGACTGCGGTTCGAGGATCCGGGCGACTACCATGGCCACGACCAAATCCCGCTCTGGTGAGTGTCGAGAACCAACGAGCTTTTCGAAACCGAGCTGTCTCATGGCGCTGAGCACCGCGTCGACGTGGCCATGGTGCCGGGAGCCGTTCTCGACGATTTTGAAGGCGACTTCAACCGAGACGAGCTTTTCCCCTTTGAGAATGCGTCGGATGGCGTCGACTGCGTCCATGGGCAATTTGGACAAGTTAGCGAGCGTGCGCTTGCGGACGTTTCCGCCCACCCGATACGGCTCACGCAGCAGGACCGCGGGGGTAGAGTTGCGATTGGGGATGATGTGGGTATGCATGCCCACCATAATAGCCTATATATCAATGTATATCAAACCATAAAAGGCTTTAGACATGCCTACATATTGCATCCCAAAATTAGCCTCTCGGCGTCCCTAAAGACGCGTAATCATTGGGGATTCACACTGTCAGTGGGTTCATTCGACCAAGGAACTTCAGCCTAAACGCCTCTCTCGCCCGGAGTTTCCGGCGTTTTCCACAATCGCGGCAGCGTCCATAGGCCATGCCCTCCAACACAAATCAGATCCCCCGAAACGACAGGAGAACCAAAACTTCTTGCCGGTTGGGCCGGATGCGCGCGCCGATGGTCTCGGGGAACAGTTTTCCGAGCCACGGGCCGCAGGCAAAGACATATTGGTCCGCGAGCTGGTAGGTACCGTCGGAGAGAAACAACCCCTCCGGGAGCCCGACCTCGAGATCGGTCGGCTTCACCGCGAGCTGACGATAGGTGCCGCCCTCTGCGATGAAGGACTCGAGCACCGCCTGGCACGCCCGCCGCGCGAGCAGGTATCCGGCGTCGTGCTCGTAGAGAGCCCAGCCGACACCGTCCATGTTGATTTGCGGGAACCGCTTCCCCGCTTCGGACGGCGTGAGCTCTTCGATCTCAAGCCCCGCGCCTTTGAGAAGCGGCACTGCGTTCTTTGCGTAGGACGCATCTTTTCTCAGACGCAGCGAGCCGCATTGGAAGAACAGCTTCTTGTTCCACCGCTTTTCGTTGTCACGCCAGAGCTCGAGCGCACGCGCCACGAGCTCGACGTACATTTTCTGGCCGCCATATGAAGCACGGATGACCCGCGTCTCGCCGCCCAAGCTTGCGCGGGCGTGTCCCGGGCCCCACGCGTCGACGAGGGTCACGCGGGCGCCTTTTCGAAGCAGCGACAGCGCCGTCCACCCACCAAAGACGCCGGCCCCGACGACCACGATATGCTGCGCCTGCGCCGCTCGGACGCGCACGCTCCCCGCCGCGACGAGCGCCCCGCTCGATTTCAAAAAACTCCGTCTCGTGATCATGTCGTCCTCCGGACGCAACGTAAGCTATTATGAGTCGTTTGCCAAGCGTCCAGGAGGAAAGCGAATGCGTTTCGCCACCAAGCAGATTCATGCCGGCGTCGAGCCCGATCCCACCACGGGATCCATTCTTACGCCCATCTACCAATCGACGACTTATGTGCAGGAATCTGTCGACCGGTATCTCGAAAAAGGTTATTCGTATTCGCGCTCGGGAAACCCAACGGTGCAAGCACTCGACAAGAAACTCGCAGAGCTCGAAGGCGGGGCAGCCTGCGCTAGCTTCGGGACAGGCATGGCCGCAATCCACGGAGTGTTCCTCGCGTTTCTGAACGCCGGAGACCACGCGGTTATATCCGACGTGGCCTATGGCGGCACCTACCGCCTGTGCACGAAAGTCTTCGCCCGCTTCGGCGTCGAGTTCACGTTCGCGGACACGTCCGACCCCGAAGACGTGAAGAAGAGCATGCGCGACGAAACACGCCTCATCTTGACCGAGACCCCGGCCAACCCGACGCTCAAGCTCACGGACATTGCCGCGGTCTCCGCGATCGCAAAGGAGCACGGCGTCCCCCATGCGATCGACAACACGTTCTTGACACCTTACTACCAGCGCCCCATCGAGCTCGGCGCCGATCTCGTCGTCCATAGCACGACGAAATATCTCGACGGCCACAATGCGACGGTGGGCGGCGCCGTCGTGAGCGCGACCGACGAGCTTCACGAGAAAGTGGCTTTCGTACAAAACGCGACCGGGACGATCATGTCGCCGCAAGTCGCTTGGCTCACGCTCCAAGGGTGCAAAACGCTCACGGTCCGCATGGACGGGCAGTCCGCGAACGCGATGGCGATCGCGAAATTCCTCGAAGCGCATCCCAAGGTCGGAACGGTCCGCTATCCGGGACTTCCATCGCACCCGCAGCACGAGCTCGCGACGCGCCAGGCGAGCGGCTACGGTGCGATGGTGTGGTTCGAGGTGGAAGGCGGTTTGGCCGCCGGAAAGGCCATCATGGATTCTCTCGAGCTTTGGACGCTCGCGGAGAACCTCGGCTCGGTCGAGTCTCTCGTCACCCATCCGGTCACGATGACCCATGCCGATGTCGAG
The DNA here is from genome assembly GCA_965197495.1 of Candidatus Marinacidobacterales bacterium. GTDB lineage: Bacteria > Acidobacteriota > Vicinamibacteria > Marinacidobacterales > SMYC01 > SMYC01. The sequence continues at coordinate 3,464,905 of OZ240210.1, read as the reverse complement.
GAAGCCGAGCGCAAGCGCGTCGGGATCACGGACGGTCTGGTGCGGCTTTCCGTCGGTCTCGAAGATGCGCAGGACTTGATCGACGACCTCGACAAGGCGCTCGAGAAAGCGTGAGGCGAGCGAGCGGCTTTATTCGATGCGCTCGGTTCGCGTCTTGTTGCCTTCGGCGTCCCTCCAGAAGCGCTCGCCTTCTGCCTTGACGAGACCGATGCCACGGGCGTACCACTCGATAACGTCCTCGCCATATTCGGTGCCTGAATAGTCCATGCGCAGCATGTGCCGGCGGATCTTCAGACAGTCCTCGTAGTCTTCCCAAGCTTCCACGACGAGAAGCTCCGCTTCGAAGTAGTGGGCGCCCACGTCCCGCTTCTCGCCGTCGACGGGCGTTGTTGCACCGCTCTGGCTGAGAGCGAAATCCGCCCATGGTGGTGGCCGAGGTATGTTTCGAGCATGAAGTATCCCAAGCGCTGCCAGTACAAGCACGCGAAGCAGAAGAAGTACCACGTTCGCAACTGGGCGGAATACAACGAAGGGCTGCGCCGCCGGGGCGATTTGACAGTCTGGTTTGACGAGGAGGCAATCGCGAACTGGAAGGGCGACAAGACCGGTAAGCCTGGCGGTCAACGGGTCTATTCAGACATGGCGATTGAAACGGGCCTGGTTGTCCGGATGGTGTACAAGCTCGCCTACCGACAAACCGAAGGCTTCTTGCACTCGATCGCCTCGCTTCTCGGGCTCGGTATCGAGATCCCGGACTACTCGACGTTGTGTCGGCGCTCGAGGTTGCTCCGCAAAAAGCTGCGGATTCCGAAAGCCGCGAGCACTCAACCCATCCACCTGATGATCGATAGCACGGGCTTGAGGATTCATGTTGGAAACGCTCGCAAACCGCCAAAGCAGCGCGCATGGCGCAAGTTGCACATCGCCGTTGATCGCGAGACAGGGAACATTGTTGCGTCCGAACTGACGGCGTCACGAGCTCGCGACGCAACCCGAGTCCCCGCTTTGCTAACACAGATTCAAGCACCTCTAGTGTCGGTGGCGGCGGACAGTGCGTACGACAAGGAAGCGGTCTACGAAGCCATCGAAGCGCACAGTCCTGGACGAAGGACGCGCGTGGTGATTCCGCCGCAACGAAACGCGACGCTCAGTCAGAATTCGAACACGGCCATGCAGGAGCGCGATCGCCATATTCGTGCAATCGAAAGACACGGCCGACGTGAATGGTACAAGCTCTCAGGCTACACCAAGCGAAGCATGGTGGAGAACGCGGTCTATCGTTACAAGGCGATCATCGGGCCGGAGATGCGGGCTCGAACGTTGGCGAGGCAACGAGTTGAACACCGAATTGGGTGCGAGATACTCAACAAGATGGCTGTGCTCGGGATGCCCGATACGTACTGCGCCGGGTGACTCTGCAACCGGCACAGGGAGGTCAGCGATTTGCTCCGGGCCGTGCAACAACGCCTCCCAAAGGCGCCATCGACCTCGATCTATCAACACCACACCTAATTACCGCGAGCATTCGACGCATCCAAGATCGCGATTGGGTGCTCAAAGAGCTCGGCTCTCTCGAAACGGCATTGACGCCGAGCGAGGTCCTGGACACCTTCATCAACGAGACGAAGGCGGACGCGCAAACGATCGAGGTCCTGCGCCAAGCCGATGGCATGAAGACGGTTCAACAAATCGCGTCGCTCTCAAGCCTAGGCGAGTTCGAGGTGTGCAAGATTCTCGCAGCCGCGGTGGTTGTCGGTGCGATGACGAAAGGCGCTAGCGTTACTGCGTCCGAAGACTCATTCTCTTTCCCAACCGAGGAGCCCGAAGCGGCCCCGGCGTCACACCCCGTTTCTCCAAGCTCGGCTTCCCTTGAACCGCCTGCCTTGGGCGGCGTCGAAACGGTTGGGCTCCCGACACCGCCGCCCGAGCAAACGAAGAACGATATTTTCGAGGCGCCCGACGACACGGTCTTCGAGCCGCCACAAGAGCTGGAGAAGACGGTCTTCGAGGCACCGCCCGCAATCGAGAGCCTGGCAAACGAGCCACCCTTTGCCAACGAGCCCGAGCCGATGTCTGCTACGGCTTCCGAGCTCACCATAGACGAGCCCGAGCCGGATGTCGAAGACGATAGCGCGCTTAGGGGGCCGCCAAGGCCCAAAGGTCGCCGAGGTGGAGGCGCGCCATCACTTGAGCTCGGTGGAATTCTGAAGGTCGCCTCGGTCGTCGTGCTTGCGGCCGCGGCCGCCTTCTCGGTCTATTAACTTCGTCGTGCCTCTCGTGATGGGAGGAAGCGAAGCGACCGGTACTCAAGCCGGCACAGAAAGCACCGTACCAACGACGAGTCCGCCGCAAAGCGCCGCGCCGCCGCCGTCACGAGCGGCCGACCCGCGCGCCGGGACCGCCGATCCCACGGGGGATCCACGCGCGACGACACCGCCTCCCGCCGCGACGTCGCCGCCGCCGCCGCCCGCTCCGAGTCCCCCACCGACGCAACCGCGGGGGGCACCGCCGCCGCCCCCGAGCACCACCACCGCCCCGCGCGCGCCGCCACCTCCGCCGCCAACGCGTACGGGCTCGCCTTCGTCAGGGAACGCGCGTCAACAACTCGCAGCAGGGAACCTCAACGGAGCCGCCCGGTCGTTTCTCGCCCAGCTGAACGCCTCTAGCACGAACAAGTTCACGATCGCTGTCGGTCTCTATTGTAACGAAGACAATGTCGGTCGCTTCGTCGCGAGCGCTAGCGGATCCGAACAGATCTTCATACTGCCCACGACGGTGCAAGGTCGAACCTGTTACCGCATCATGTGGGGCCTATTCGATACGCGGCAGGCCGCCAATAGCGGCGTGGGGTCGCTTCCCTACGGAATTCGCGCAGGAGACACGGCCGCCGTACCTCTTGCCCGCCTTCTTCGCTGACCCAGTCCGCCGCCCCTGTGATGACGAGCGCTCCTCCGATTCGAGCCATTGCCGTCGTCCTCGCTACCTTGTGCGGCTCGCTCGTGGAGGCAGAAGTCGTTCTGTTTCTCACGAATGGCCGATCGATTACCGTCGAAAGATATTGGGAAGAGGGTAATCAGATCCTCTACGAGAAAAACGGAAGCACGTTCGGTTTCCCTCAACACCTTCTCGAGAGGGTCCACGATCGCTCGGGCGAGACGGCTAAAACAGACCCCGCCGACGAGGCGGAGGCGCCCACATCGCGTTTTATAAACGCACTCATTAGCGAAGATGTCGATCAAGCACGGCAATCCGTCGCCGAAGGCGATCTCGAGACCGCGGCCGAGCTCTTCGGGAAAGCGGTCTCGAAAGCTCCCGATGATTTCGAAGTGCACATGGAGCTCGCCAGAGTCCATTTCGAGCGCGGCGATCTACGCGCAGCGCGCTCGGTGCTGGAGCAAGCGAAGCGGCGCAACCACGACAACGCGTCGATGCGGGAGCTTCTCGGAGACGTCTATGCAGGGCTCGGACGCAGCGCGCTCGCCATCCGCGAGTGGCAGCTAGCACTCAACATCGATCCGTCCCCCCAACTGCTCTACAAATTGAAGCAGGCTCTCCGGGAAAACGATCAGGATATCGACTTCGAAGAAGTTCGGCGTCCTCACTACGTGATCCGCTACGACGGGCACATCAACGAGACCATCGGCCACCTTGTCGCGACTTCCCTCGACAGCGAGTACGCCGCCCTTCGACAAGAGTTTCGTTTCGAGCTCACGGACCCCATCGAAGTCACCCTCTATACCAACCGCGAGTTTCGCGACGTGACTCATGCTCCTGCCTGGGCGTCTGCCCTGAACGATGGCGAAATAAGGATACCCGTCGAGGGGCTCACCGAAATCACGCCAAGGCTTCGACGGGTCATTCGTCACGAGCTCACACACAGCTTCATCAACGCCATGACGCGAGGGAATTGCCCCTCGTGGTTTAATGAAGGCCTCGCGCAGCTGCGTGAAGGGAGCGACCGGATGGATCCCTATCCGAGGCTTCGCGTCGCGCAGGCAGAAGGCAATCTCTTGCCGCTTTGGAGCCTCGAAGGCCTCTTCGTCAACTACTCGAAAGAGAAAGCGCGACTCGTCTACGGAGAAGCGCTCGCTGCCACGGAATATCTCGAGCTCCGTCGCGGACGCGAATCGCTGCGGAAAATTCTAAGGATTCTTGGCGGCTCCCATACCATGAACGAGGCGCTGAAAGCGGTCGTTGGCCTCGACTACCAAGAGTTCCAGACGGCATGGGAAGCGGACCTGAAGCGCTTTCGCCCAAGCGCCCGCTGAAAATCCGCTTTTCTCGTTCCCACTATAATAGGACGCCATGTCACAACTTTCTACGTACCGCACGCTAATCGCGGGCATCCTGTCTCCGGCGCTCGGGGCCGGGCTCGGTATTCTCGTTTATAGTACGCTCACGCGTGCGAGCACGGACCGCGACGCCGACTTCGTCTTTCGACTCGCGATGACAACGCTCGTGATGGTCGTCCCTTTCGTGATGACGCTGTTCCTGGCGCTCGCGGATCGACGACGCGCAGGCTTCAGCAAATCCGCGAAGGTGGGGCTGACGCTCGCCGTCTTGTCGCTCGCCCTCACGTGGGTCCCCATTCGGGGTGCGCTGAGCCGCCAACGTCAGGCGACGAACCTCGCCTTGAGCGGGGTCAAGGCGCCGATCCTCGACACCGTCGACATTTATGGGAAGCGTCACCGCCTGGCCGATCACGATGGCAAAGTCGTGCTCGTGAACGTCTGGGCAACCTGGTGCGGGCCGTGTCGCAAGGAAATGCCGGATCTGGAGCGGCTCTATCAATCACGAAAAGACGACGGGTTCATGATCTTCGGGCTCTCGACCGAGGAAGTCGAAACTCAGTTGACGTTCACCGAGGAAGTCACCGTAAGCTATCCGCTGCTAACGATCCAAGGAGAGGTGCCACAAATTTTCAGCGACACCGCGCGTTACCCGGCGAACTTCCTCATCGACCGCGAAGGGAATCTGCGGCCGGCGCCGAGCGTCGATCAGCCCTTCGCGAACTTGGAGGCCGCCGTCGACGCTTTGCTCGCGAACAAGGGGCAAAGCGAGTAGCGCGTATATTCCGGGAAATATTGGTTTAGGGACCAACGCTACTGAGCGCGTGCGCTCCATCGCCTAAAGGCGATGGGTTCACGTCGCCGACTAAAGTCGGCTTGTCCTTGCCTCGTTTCACTACTCACTGACCTTGAAAGAATCGTCGTCCTGGGGCACGGCACCCTGCAACTCTATATACTTCGCTATCACCTCATCCGTCACGTTGCCCGTTGTCACCACGAAGTAACCCCGTGCCCGTAGGTGCCGACCCCAGAACTCCTTCCGCATCGTCCGTAAGTCGCGCATCAGACGATTCGACGTCTTACCCTTGATCAACTGCATCACTCGACTCGGCGACAAATTCGGCGGCACGCTCAGCAACAGGTGCACGTGCTCAGGCCGCACATGACCCTTCAGTATTTCTATCTGGTTCCGAGCACAGATCTCCCGGATGAGATCCCGGAGACGAACCGCTACATCCCCTCTCAAGGCCGGCTTGCGGTACTTCGTGATAAATACGAAGTGATAGTTTAACTGGTACGTCGTGTGCGATGATTTACGATATCCTTTCACCTGGGGATCGTACCCCAAGCCTCCTAAAGGCTTCGCCTAAAGGCGAGGGATTTCAACCATCCCCGAGTGGGACATTAAAACTAGCCAGGTAAACCTGATTTGAACCGCAGAGACGATTCTGACGGTTAGCTCTTGCTCTTACCCGTCAGAATCGTATCCGCGCTACGAATCGTCGCTGGTGACGGCGCGGCCGGCTCCGCGAGGCGCTTCGAGCTGGCGCGCAAGTCTTTCTTTTCGGGACTCGAAATCGGCGCGATGCTCGTCCGCCACCGGCAGCCCTGGGGGGAAAATTTGTGTCGCCGGGTTGACCGCTCTTCCGTGGTGGATGAGCCGAAAATCGAGATGCGGTCCGGTCGCGGACCCTGTCATGCCCACATAGCCAATCACTTCTTTCTGCTCGACACGTTGTCCCACACGCAGGCCACGCGCGAAGCGTGACAAGTGAAGATACTTCGTCGTATAGCCCATCGCGTGGCGGACCGTCACCGTGTTGCCGCCTCCTTTAGTGAAGTTGCGGCCCGTGACGACACCGGCAGCCACCGAATAGACGGGGGTGCCCGATCGCGCCGCGTAGTCCACACCGAGATGCGGCATCCTTCTTCTGTGGATCGGATGGAGCCGAGAGCGGGAGAATCCGGAGCTGATGCGCTCGAAGTCGAGCGGCGCTCTCAAAAACGCTTTTCGCATCGACTTACCTTCCGGGTTGTAATAGTCGCGATTGCCTGCCGGATCCTCGAATAAGAAGGCGCTGAAAACGCGCTCTCTCGACAAGTAAGACACGTAGCTCGCCGCGCGCAGATCGCCGTATCCCACGAACTCACCATCGTGGTAGAGCTTCTCGACGACGAGCGAAAACCGGTCCCCATTGCGGCTCTCAGTGTGGAAGTCGAAATCCCAGGCGAACACGTTGGCGAAGGCGATCGTGAGAGGCGCTCCTTCGCCGAGTCGGCTCATGCTCGCGAAAAGGTTGTCGTCGAGTACGCTGCTAAGCGAGACCGTACGTCGTGTGAGCTCGACTTCTTCGGACTCTGATTGCCAGCCGAGCTTGGAGCGCGTCAGCGCGATCTGTCGCAACTCAGTGCGATGGATCTGGATCCTGCTTGCCGCGCCTGAAACGTCGTAGTGGAACTCGAACTCGTCGCCCGCTCGCAGGTGACGCACATCCATGATGGCGGAAAGGGCTCGTGCGATCTCGTAGACGTCCGCGCTCGAAAAACCGTTGCGCGCGAGGACGGTCGACAGCGTCTCGTCGCGCCGCAGGCGATCGGGGATCCACGTCGCCGCCGGGACCAGCCAAGCGGCGCGATCGGCTGCGCGGGGCGGCGCCACCGCAGGCAGCTCGCCGATTTGATGAACACCCAGCCACCAAGCGACGACAGCCCAGCTCGCAACCGATAGAAGAAACCACAGAGCGAGGTGGCTCCATGCTTGCTGTCGCGAGCCTCGGGTCATGTCACCGGAATGTAGAACTCGAGGGTGCGTTTTAGACCTTCGCGCACATCGATTTGGGGGTCGAGGCCCAAATCACGGCGCGCCGCCGAAATATCCGCGAGCGAGTGGGGGACGTCCCCCGAGCGGACGGAAGTGTAGGACGGCACGAGCTTCGAGCTCGTGAGCTCGGCCATGGTGGCCCAAAGCTCATTCACCGAAATGCGCGTTTGGCAGCCGATGTTGTACACGCCGCCGGCGGCGGAAGTCTCGTGACATGCGGCGAAGTTGGCCTCCGCGACGTTCTCGACATACGTGAAGTCCCTCGTTTGATCGCCGTTGCCGTGAATGGTCGGCGGCATCGAGGAAAGGATGGCGTCGATGAAACGACTGACGACCCCAGAATAGGGCGAGTTCGGATCTTGGCGAGGGCCGAACACGTTGAAATATCGAAGAGACACGGTCTCGAGACCGTAGAGCCGATGGAACACGGTACAATAGTGCTCGGCGGCAAGCTTCGCCACTGCGTAGGGCGAAAGAGGTTCGGTACGCATCGTCTCCACTTTGGGAAGCTCGGGATTGGCGCCGTAGACCGACGACGAGGACGCGTAAACGAGCCGCCGAACCCCTGCCTCCATGGACGCGCATAGCAGGCTCAACGTTCCCGTCGCATTCGCCTCGTGCGATTCGACCGGCTCGTCGACCGAACGTGGCACGGATGGGATAGCCGCCTCGTGGAAAACGTAGTCGACGCCCGAAACCGCCCGCGACAAGGCCGCCGGATCATTGAGGTCGCCTTCGACAACCTCGATGCGGCGCTCGACTTCGGTCAAATTCTCGCGCTTGCCCGTCGAAAAGTTGTCGAGAACGCGGACCTCTTCGTCCCGATCCAACAGAAAGCGCACGAGATAGGACCCGACAAACCCGGCGCCTCCGGTTACCAAATACAAGCTCACCTAGATCCCCCACTAACGGTTGAACAACCCGGATTAGTTTATGGGGGGCCGAGACAATCGTCAACCTAGCCGGCATCTGGGCCGAGAAATCGTCAACCTAGCCCGCATCTGGGCCGAGAAATCGTCAACCTGGCCGGCATTTGGGCCGAGACAATCGTCAACATAGCCGACATGTGGACTCGGCGTACAGACCCAGAATATGTTAAAACACAAGGAGTTATCAGTTCACTTCAAAGCACAGGACCTAGGTTTTATGCCTCTCCTGCCATTTCAGTGGATCCTCTCGAGGGTGAGACCGCCACAGTTTAGGTAGACGAGACTGATGAGAGCTTCGGCAGAGTGGAGTCCAAAGCTGCGGTGGCTCAGCAGCCGGATTTTGTTGTTCATTCCTACGAGTCGGCCGTTGCTGAGTCTCCACGTGACCCACGCGATGACGCCATCGAAGTGGCTGCGGATCATCTTCGCCGCGCGTTTGACGGGCTCTATCCTCGAGCTCATAGCGCGCCGCAGCCATCCTCGGAGAAACTTCTTGGCCCATGTCTCGGTTTTGTAGGTGTAGAGGTCCATGAAGTCGTCGCGCAGAAGCATGGCGCGGTAGAGGCGACGATTAGCTCGCACCTGCTCGCGGAGCACCCGTTTGTCTTTCGCGCTGCGGTTGTGTTTGGCCTTGAGAAGGGGAAACTTGGTGTTCTTGAGGTTGCGCCGGCGGTACGTGTCAACAACTTTGAGACACTCGCGAGCTGCATTTAGTGAGCCTCGAATAGCGTCGGGAGGCTCGTGGCGCCGGTGCGGTCCACATCTGCATCGATCGAGATCTCGTTTCGTGGAGCAGAAAAAGGGGGTACCCCAGGTATGGACGCCGCCGCGAGAGTGGCTTGTGCGGCATTCAGGAGCGTCGTTTTCTCCGTCGGCGGGTTGATCCAAGCCTGGAGGCAAAACGGGAGGTTGTGGCGTTCCGCGAACGAAGCGTTCGGGATGAGTCCGATGAGCTTCGAGAAGGACCTGGCGCCGAGCGGTGGTGAGCTGTTCGGCGCGACCATAGTGAACGTCGGCCGGCGTCATGAAGCCGATTCCTGAGTGCCGGTGCTCGTAGTTGTAGTAGTCGAAGAAACCGCCGCAGAACAGCCGGCCGTCTTCGGCGGAACCAAAACGGCTCGGAAACTGAGGACAGTACTTCATCGTCTTGAACTGGGACTCGGAGTAGGGATTGTCGTTCGAGACGTAAGGTCTGGAGTGGGTCTTGGTAACTCCGAGGTCAGCCAGGAGCAGAGCCACGGGCTTGCTTCTCATCGAGCTGCCACGGTCCGCGTGAAGGGTGAGCTGGTCGGGTTCAATGTCCTGCTTGCGACAGCTCTCGGCGATGAGGCGTTGCGCGAGCGCCGCACTTTCTCGGTGAGCCAGCATCCAGCCAACCACGTAGCGGGAGAAGATGTCGAGGATGACGTAGAGGTAGTAGTAGGTCCACTTGACGGGGCCACGAAGCTTCGTAATATCCCACGACCAAACCTGGTTGGGCGCTTCGGCCAGCAGCTCCGGCTTCGTGTAGTTCGGATGGCGCCGTTGGTTCCGGCGCTCTCGGACCTCGCCGTGCTCCTCCAAAATCCGATACATCGTGCGAATCGAGCAGAGGTAGGTTCCCTCGTCCAGAAGCGTGGCCCACACCTGGGCGGGCGCCTTGTCGACGAACCGCTCACAGTGCGAGGCCCCGAGGACTTACTCGCGCTCAGTCTCGTCGAGGGCTCGGTGCGGCCGAGGACGCCGCTTCGGTTCGGGCGTCACCTGGCGCCTGCGATACAGCGTGGAACGAGCCACACCCAGAGCCTCGCAGGCTTCCGTCGTCTGCCCAATCTGCCCCGCCAGCTCCTCGGCCGCCACCATCAGTCGTTCTCGTAGCTGTCGAGTGGATTCAGGGGGATCCCCAGTAATTCGGAGGTTTTTTTTTGGGTCTCCAACATCGTCTCCACCCGAGCCAGGCGACGTTGGAGCCGGGCGTTCTCGCGCTCGAGCTCCTTGACCCGTGGATCCTCGGCCTTTGCCTTCCGGCCTCGCTTTCTCGACGCCAACCCCGCTTTGGCGACCTCGTCACGTTGGCGGCGCCAACTCGATAAATGCGACGAGTACAGGCCCTCTCGACGCAGAAGAGCAGCAACGTCACCGTCACCCTTGCAGGCATCGGCCTCACGCACTATCCGCAGCTTGTACTCCGCGGTAAAGCGTCGACGCTTCGCTTGCTCGCTCACTTCGGGATCCGGGACCCCCGCCGCATCGCGGCCGGCGGGATCTCCAGTCTCCCTACGGGCTCCCTCCGATCCCGCCGAGGTCTCTCTCTCAATCAACATACTCATGCATTGATCCTCCTCCGCCCTCTACACTAATTTCAAGGGGCGAAGTGTCTCAGCGATGTTGGCACAGAGGGATCGGACTCATCCCGAACGCTTCGTTCGCGGAACGCCACAACCTCCCGTTTTGCCTCCTCAGGCTTGGATCAACCCGCCGACGGAGAAAACGACGCTCCTGAATGCCGCACAAGCCACTCTCGCGGCGGCGTCCATACCTGGGGTACCCCCTTTTTCTGCTCCACGAAACGAGATCTCGATCGATGCAGATGTGGACCGCACCGGCGCCACGAGCCTCCCGACGCTAATCGAGGCTCACTAAATGCAGCTCGCGAGTGTCTCAAAGTTGTTGACACGTACCGTCCGAGCTTGCGGAAAAACCGCAGCAGCGTCTTGGCCTTGCGCTCCTTTCCCGCCCAGACGACCCGGCCGCTGAGATGGTCTATTACCACTGTTAACCCTAATCGAACAATAATTCATGACGCTAGCGCGAGTTCGATTCTTTCAAAGAGTGTCTGAGTGGAGGAGTTTGTGGCCATTCGGAGCGCGTTTCGACCACTAACGCGAACGAGGCGGCCGGCTTTGTTGATGATGCGGAAGCGGATGGTGCGGATGGTGTGCAGCAGATGGGTGCATGTACGCTTTCGAGAGATGCCTTTCGTTTCAGCGATGGTGTCGAGCTGAAAGCTGCGACACAGGTTGTGTGCGAGCACGTTCAACTGTTGCCAGGCGCTATTGGCGGCATAGCTTTTAGTGGGCACGACGTCGAGAGCGAACTGGCTGCGCAATTCGGCGAAGGTTTTCTCTTGGCCGCCTCGCCCAGCAGCGAAGTACCAAAGGCGTTGGACGGTGAGCGATTTGTTGGTGGCGACGGCTGAGTACTCGAAGTAGCCGTCGTCTGGAGAAAACAGGTCGAGCTGGAAGTTCTTCGCCGTTCGATGTCGAACTCGCTTCCGATAGATCGCGATCCGGACGGTGATATTCCAGGGCTCGATGAAGTGTTTGATGGAGAAGCCGTCGATTTCGTCACTCACGCGGTGCCATCGCTTGCGCCCAGCGACGACCTCCTTTAGGCCGAGCCACGGCCAGAACGGAGCCTTGATCGCGAACTCGCTTCGGGAGCGCTCTAGCCTCTTGAGAATCTTTTCGTTGAAAAACGCGGCGTCCGTGCGGAATTCCAGCTTTCGAGACCGACCGAACTGGCCCCGTAGCTCGCCTATCAGTTCCCGTAGAAACGCATCGGCACCCTTGGAGTCGTGAACGTTGCCAGGACGATTTCTGGATTTGAGAATCTGGTCCGTCTGAGCCAGGTGAGCGAACAAAGGGTAGTAACTTTTATTCTTCTTGCGATGAGGATTGAATCCTCGAAACGCCCATCCAACCTGATTGCCTGCCTGAACCACGGTGCCGTCCATATCTACCGTCAGACGGTTCAGACCCAATCGCTCGATCTGCTCGTGGACCAATACACCGTTCAACTCCGATAAGCCCTTGAGCCGCTCTCCCGTGAATTGCTTCAGCCAATTCACGATCGTCGGACGGCTCGGTAGTCTTCTCAACCCACAGAAGCGAAGCAGCATCGGGTCATCACAGACATACTGCAGGTGCTCTAGACGACGAGCTCCCACGAGCAGCATCCCAACCAACACCAGAACCAGTCGGACGCTCCCGTAGTCCGACCGAATGCCTTTTCCTCTGCACGCCTTTCCTACCCGGCGGCTTAGCTCAACGCGGCGCAAATATCGTGAAAACAGTTCCAGTCCACCAAACGAGCTCAGGTTCTGCTCTGTGAACTCGATCGGAAGATCCTTGTTGAAGTTCCGGCGAAATCGAGATAGTTTCAAGCGCACTATAGGGGCCTCTGGTCGTTTGGTGTTTTGTTTGGAAGCAACGCTCCAAACATAAACCCAGAGGCTCCTTTGTCAATACTTTCGCGCTACTTTGCTCTCTTTTTTTTGCGATTAGGGTTAAGTACTTGTGGCGTTTGCGGTAGCTGATCTCGTCCATCCCAATCACCCGCAATCCATCGAGCTCGCGCCGCTCATCCCGCTGCTCGGCAACCACTCGCTGGATGATCCGTCGCACCGAACGCCACGTCACTCGGAAATAGTTCGCTACGGCGCTGACGTCCGTCCTCTGTGCCAGCCACGCTACCTCTTGTTCGAAGCTTTTGGTAAAGCGGCTTCCCTTGTCGGCCCAAGGCACCTTTTCTCTGACCACTCCACACCGCCGACATACCGCTCGTCGGATCGAGTAGCGAAGATAGGTCCGGACTCCGAACAGGTCCAAGTGCCGCCAGTAGCGATTGTAGCGATCTTTGTTCTTGCGGACCTTTCGTCCGCAAATCCCGCACAGAGGCTTCCTCCTCCGTGGTACTACATCCACCACCACTCTGGCTTTGTCCGCCTGGAAGTGGAAACCTCGGACCCACAGGCCTTGCAATCCGATGAGCTTGTTGACTAACGTAGTAACGCGCATCGCGGGAACGCTCTTTTCTCTTTCGGAAAAAAAGATTCTAGCGTTCTCGCCGATGCGCATCTACACATGGCTTACCCTCTCAACCCACGGGCCTCACCAAATGCCACTGCCCCTCAGCGGGAGACGAGGCTGTGGGAAACGCCCCCACGGTTCTGGTCGTTCAGACCTTGCTCACGACTGAGTTCTCTTCGAAGCCTGGAAGGGCGTTTTCCATAGCCTCCACTAATCGAGCCCCCCCTTCCTTATTCCATATGAATTAATCTTTCTTGTATATATACCAGGAGGGGCCTGTGGGCGCTCGTGGGAAACGCGAAGCGTTTTCCAAGCGATTGTGGAAAACGCCGCTCCACGTTTGTACGTGCTCACAACCTTTCCCTAAACGCCTCTCTCGCCCGGAGTTTCCGGCGTTTTCCACAATCGCGGCAGCGTCCATAGGCCATGCCCTCCAACACAAATCAGATCCCCCGAAACGACAGGAGAACCGGTTTTATTTCCCGGAGCGACCTCGATTGCAGGGCGATCTGACGCGTGAAACGCTTGCTGACGCGATCCGTACTCTGTACGTAAACCGACGTAGCGGCATTCTGCATCTCAGCCACGAGAAGGTCAGCAAGTGGATCTATTTCCGCAAGGGCTCCATCATCTTCGCCAACTCGGACGTCGAGTCCGACCGTCTCGGCGAGTTCCTCATTCGGCAAAACGTCTTGGACCGCACCTCCTTCGAGAAGACCACGGACACGATGAAGGACACGGGACGCCGGTTCGGCCAGACCGTCGTCGAGTTCGGCTATTGCACCGCGGACGAGATGCAAGCGAAGGTGGTCGAACAGATCCAGACCATCATCTTCTCCCTCTTTGAATGGAAAGAAGGTTCCTACCGCGTCGAGCAGCACGAGAATCCCGTGGACGAGGACATCGTGCTGAACCTTTCGACGGCCGACATCGTCCTCGAAGGCACGCGCCGGATGGAGGATACGGACCGGATCCGGCAAGCTCTCGGGGACACGAGCCGGATTCTCGAGCAGAACGAAAACCCGTTGCTTCTGTATCAGAAGATGTCGACTTTGAGCCAGTCGGAATATTTCATTCTGTCTCGGGTCGACGGCATGAGCTCCATCGACGACATCTTCGCGGTCTCACCGCTCGGAGAGGACGAGACGCTGAAATGTATCTACGGTCTCATCTCCGCCGGGGTGCTCGTGCTCCAGGGCGAATCGCGCGCGGCCGCCCGCGAGGAGGCAGCCGCCGCGCCAGTGTCGGACCTTCCGCGCGTCGAACCGCCGGCCGGTACCTCCGAAAGCGGCGACCCCCCCGCCTCCGCAACCACCTCCGCAACCCGCGCCACCTGTCGCGCCGCCACCGGTCGACCCACCGGCTGCGAGTGCACCGAAGCCCCCCGCAACGCCGCCGCCTCAGGCAACCCCGGTTCAGGCAACCCCGGTTCAAACACCTCCGACAAAGGCGCCACCGACTGCCGCCGCCGCGCCGACTGCCGCCGCGGGACCGACGCCCGAAGAGATTGCCGTGCGCGAGGATGTCGTTCACAAGCACGCCTCGCTGGCCGACGCGACTCTTTACACTCTGCTAGAGGTGAAGCTCAACGCCAATGAGAATGAGATCAAGAAGGCGTATTACGCGATGGTGAAGAAGTATCACCCCGACCGCCATCACTCACCTCATTTGAAAGAAGTCCACGGCTTGCTCGAAGAGCTCTTCAGCAAAGTCACCCATGCCTATCAGACGCTTTCGTCCACCGCGGATCGGCATCGCTACGACCAGACGGTGAAGCACGGCGATGGCTAAGAGGCTTCGGCAGCCGGAAGCGACGAGGTTGCTGCTCGCAAAGCGAAGCGCGCGTCTCGAGCGGCGATCGAACAACAAGCTGAGCAGCTCTTCGGCGAGGGAAAAGCGCACTATGACGAGATGCACTTCTTCGATGCCATTCAGTCGCTGCGGGAAGCCATCCGTCTCTACCCGAAGAAAAGCTACCACAAGCTCCTCGCCTACGCGCTGATGAAGAACCCGCTCTGGGCAAAGGAAGCGGAGGAACAATTTAGACAAGCTCTCCAGATGGATCAGTTCGACGTGGAGTGTCTGTTAGGCCTCGGACAGATATACGAAGACAAAGGCATGACGACCCGCGCTCAGAAGATGTACGAACAAGCCGCGAACTACGACCCCGAGAACGAAGAAATTCAAGCGAAGGTCGCCAGCAAAAAGAGTGACTCCGGCAGAGGCCTCAGCGGCCTAAGAAACATCTTCGGCAGCAAGAAGGGGTGAGATCAGCTATCTGCTACCTGCTACCTGCATTCAGGAACTCTCGAGGCTGCGACAGCAAAGCCTTGCTGCGGCAGTGTTTAGAGTTCCTGGTAGCTGATAGCTGGTAGCTGATAGCCGTAAATCAAGCCTGCTCGAGTCGGCCGTAAGCCGAATTTTGTTCTTCTCGTCGGTCACCCTCCGAGAAGCGACGATCATTTATCTAGCCGAAGCGATTGCTCGTCCGGTCGAGCGACCTACCCGGGAACTTCGAGCGGGCCACTCTCGAACGCCCCCCTATTTGGTCTTGCTCCATGTGGGGTTTACCCTGCCTTGGATGTCACCACCCAAGCGGTGCGCTCTTACCGCACCTTTTCACCCTTACCGCTCCCCGACGCCGAGGCACCGGCCAAGGCGCCAGGAAGAGGCGGTATGTTTTCTGTGGCACTTTCCTTCCGGTCACCCGGACTGGTCGTTAGCCAGCACACTGCCCTGTGGAGTTCGGACTTTCCTCTCGCTTTCCGAAGAAAGCCAGCGACCGTCCAGCCGGCTCGAACAGGCAGAAACCATTATATAGGAGCCTTCCACACATGGGCTAAAGAAGACTGGTGGAACGGTGCTACCCAATGTACAGGAACGGTAACACTTCTCATTTCTCCTGGAAGTGGAGCGCAGCGAACGAGACGACGGAGCCTGGATCGATGTTCCACTGCTCGTACGAGCGCACCGAGGCTTCGACCCGCCTCGTATGCATGGCTCGAAGGAAGGTATAAATTGGCGCGTAACCGCACCAGTTGAGCGCGTCCCCTTCCGGGTGCACGAGCTCGAAGAATCCTTCAGCATCGCCCGCCGCAACGCGCTCCAAGCGCCGCTCGTCTTGCTCGCGCACCTCTAGCATGCGTCCTTCATACGCGCGCGCGGGCTCGTTTTCGCCGTAGCGCACACCGATATGCGCCATGTCGACGCCGAGAACCCAAACGAGCTCCGGACGCTTCGTGGCGAGCTCGGTGAGGGTGTCCAACACACGTGCGTTGCCGTCGAGCGTCTCCGGCGGGACACCTCGGACTAGGCTATCGACGAACGGGCCGCAAAGGATGGGAAGAATGCGGAACGGTTGGGCGAGTCGATATTGCAGAAAGAGAACTTGAAGCTCAATGGAGTGCTCGGTTCGGTAGCAGTAGTCTTCTTCGACCACCGCGTCCCCGCCTCGTTCCACAAGAAACGACAGCGCGTCTCGGTCGATCTCGACCGTACCGAGCGGCGTGCGGAACGGCTTCGCCGTCACGCCGAACCGCTCTGGGGCGCCGTAATGCGACGTACCGAGGATCACGAACGTCTTTACGTCCTCGTCCGAGCTCTCGGGCAACGCGTAGGCCGCGCCGTAAGACACGTAGCCGCCCTCCGGTGAGACGTGAGGCGCCGCGATCGCGAGCGGCCAGGCCTTATCTGGCGCGCGAAGGGTACGGTTGGCAGTACCGTCGATGCGTAGATCGAGCAAGCTCTCGATAGCCTCTCGCTCCGAGGGGTAGGCGGAGCCGGCAAGGATCTCCTCGCGCACCGGCGACGCGCGAAAGGCGTCGTGCGATCGCTCGACTCGGCGCGCGAGCGCTTCGTCGTCGAGGAATCCCGTGTCGCTAAGGATCGTCACGAATTCCTGCAGCTCGCTTTGCGCTACAATCTTCCCGCCCGCGAGGCGCGTCATCACCGCCTGCGCATCGAGCATCGAGTGCGCGCCGTCGAGACACCTGAGAAGAGCGACCCATGCCGGCGGGATGACGAGCACGTCGTCGGTGTAGCGAAACGGATCGCGCAGCAAGAGTCCTGGTTGCTCGGCAATCGGCGAGGGCATGACATCGATGTCACGCCGTAATGGAGGAAGTGCATCATGCATGCTTTTGACGGCTTGGCGGCAGACATTGTAATATGAACTCGCCTCAGAAAGCCCAGTCGTCCCAAGCGGAGAGGTGCTGGAGTGGCTGATCAGGGCTGCCTGCTAAGCAGTTACACGGGTGATGAGCCTGTGTCGAGGGTTCGAATCCCTCCCTCTCCGCCACTTTAATGCTGTAAACTACTGATAATATTGATGTTATTAGTACAATTTCTTTCTAATTCCCACATTTATAACCCCATTCCTACCAGAGGTAACAAGCCCTCCATTGTCAGCCAGCTCAGGAGTCCGAGCCGCCGCACCGGTACTGTCAAGGGCGCCATCATCATCCTCCGGGACGAGTCCGAGAGCCTCTGCGAGCGGAGCCTCCAGTTATTCTTCCTGGAGCACGGCGCTTGCGCGGGTGACCGCAGCGAGGATTTCGTCGGCGACCAGCTGTCCGGACTTGCCCAGTCCGGAGGCGGCGGCGATGTGCGCATAGATCCCCTACTCGGCTTCCTTCAGGTCGAGTTGGCGCTGGATATGCCCGGTCTCGTGTTCCGTGCCACCGCCGGAGCGTTCTTCTTGATTTGTTCATAGACCTTGATGAAGCTAGCCGGCGATTCAGCGAGGCGGTCATCATGGGCCTGGAGCGCTCTCAGGGCCCAACCCACGTACGTGACAAGACCGAGGCGGCGTATCGCCGGACGGACCTGTTTGATATTGTGGCGATCCGGGCATGACTTCTGACCCTTTGAAGCTCCGCACGTGGTTGACCCTCGAGGAGGCAGCGGACTACCTGTCTTCAATGACCGGCCTCGATGTTGAAGAGGGTTATATTCTCCGACTGGCCTTGGATGGCAAGCTTCAACTGTCTGTGAATCTCCCGAAACCCATGGCAGCAATCCAAGACTGTGAGGGAGCCGAGTTGGCAGGGCACAGGAAGAAAATTGAAGGGGTGTGTGATTTTCTCCTGAAGGTCCTGGTCGCCTCGAGTTGGAGCACCGCTACCGCATCTCAAAGGGGCTGTTCTGCGCCGATCTCAGCACCGGTGAAGAGGCATTCGTCACCGGGGAGGACGGAGTTGTCTACCAACTACAACATCCCGACTCGGTGACAACGTTCGGTCAAAAGCCCTTCTCCCCGTTACCCGACAGCGTTCTGCTCGGAGTCCGACGCCAGGCCCTCGACGCGGTCGTTGCCAGCCTTGCTTCACCTTCACTCGACCCCGAAGAACAACAACCGTCGAAACCGGGCGACACCACGGATCCTCTCGATAAACCTCTGGGGGAGCGTGAGCGGGCAACGCTCTTGGCCATCATTGACGCACTTGCTCGTGAGGCAGGCATTGACATCTCCATGCCGTCTAAAGCGGGTAGCATCATTGAGGCGCTGACCGACAAGCTTGGCGCGAGGGTTTCTACGCGCACCATCGAGAACCACCTGAAACGTATCCAAGACGCTCTCGAACGACGCGGTAAGACCTCCAACTAGTTCCGCAATTGCGGAACTAGTTCCCGCAATTGCGACCACGCACGCCTCGCACATGTTCTGATCGCCATGTTGTTCCCGGATGGTCCGGGAACGCTCTCCAAGGGGCAACAACTTGGCACAGTTCTCTCATTCGACGCTGGCAATCCTCCGACGCAAGCAAGTTCAAGCCGAATCTGGCTATTCCCGTTCTACGCTGTACCTGCGTATCACGCAAGGCCTGTGGCCGAAACCTGTAAGCCTTGGCGCTCGCGCCGTGGGCTGGCCGGCTGGCGAAGTATGGGCCCTCAACGCCGCGAGGGTCGCCGGCAAGTCCGACGATGACATACGCGCCCTGGTGACGAGGCTCGAATTGGAACGCCAGGCTGTCGATGACCGCCGGTAGCAGGCTCTCGCTAATTCAACGCGGTTCATGTCATGCCTCATCCGAATCATCGGCTCGCGGCCACTGTGGAGCAGTGCACGGGACGTTGGACACCACATTACCGCAAGGAGCGTGCGACACATTAGATGTTGTGCCTCCGCACAGACGGCGACGTAGCGCTGGTGGCCGCGGACACGACAGGACCACTGGCGGACCTGGTCGACTCCGATCGGAGCCGAGGTGAACGCCTGGCTGACCGCGCAACTCGACAAGCGCCGGAAGACCCCTTCCAGAGGACAGCAACCCCAGCCATGACCACGCGCTCAACGCTACGCCTGGCCAATCCCGCCAACCTGCCGGGCGATGCGCGCCGGGACGGCGGGAGTACTCGGCGCGACGCCGTTGCCGACACACCCGAGCATCATGATGGCTCGTCTCGGGCTCGATTGGTCGATCGCTCCACCACGGCGTTGCGCCCGCATCCGGTCTATCTGGAGCTGTGCAGGCCGCTCGCTGCAACACGGGCACGGCGGGTGGGTCAGCAGACTGGGTCGATCCGGGAGCCGTTATTGACAACCACGGACGGCACGATTCTGGACGGACACGCGCGGTGGCAAGTAGCGATCGAACGGGTGCAACCGAACGTCCCATGCCTCGAACTCGACGTGACCGAAGACGAAGCCCTCCAGGTCGTCATCCAACGCCACCGAGCATACGAGGGCTTGAACGGCTATGGCCGGATCGTGCTGGCCTTGCGTTTAGAGCCGTACTTCAGAGAACACTGCCGTCGACAGCAGCTGGCGAGGAGCAATGACTTACCGTCGTCAAATTTGACGAATGACACGCGCCGAGACGTCCGGAAGGACATCGCCCACGTCGCCGACGTCTCGACCGGCAACGTGACCAAGGTCAAGCAGATCCTGGACAGCGTGATTCCAGAAATTCGGGAACGGCTCCTGCGAGGCGAGGTCAGCATCCACCGAGCCTGGCAGTGGCGCACGCGGCCCCGGAAGGGACAGCGCGATGCCTTGTGGGACCATCTACATCGAGGGAGCCTCAAGAAGACAATCGACCGGTTGGTCAGAGCGCACGCCGAGGCTGGTGCTTCCGTTCAATCCGTCGACGACCTGGCGCCCATCGTGCTCGGCGGACTCGCGAAGCTCGACGCGGACGACATCACCGTGACCGTCGTCGATGTTCCAGGGCGCGCCGTGGTGGTGACGCGAGCGTGCTACAACGAGCTGCTTGAGAAGAATCCACGATGACTTCCGCTCGCCCGCGACCGCTCAGACAGATCTTGAAGACGCATCGGGGGGTGTGGGATTGCGACGAGACCCGTCCCTCGGTGCGGGAGGCGTTTTCCAAGGTGATCGACTGCGGCACCAAGGCCCTAGGCGCGGAGGTCTTTGCGTCCGACCGTGAAGAGCGGGTTGTCTATCACACCTGCAAGTCACGGGCCTGTCCCAGCTGCGGGTATCAGGCAACCCGCGCCTGGCAGCGCAACCAGTGGCGGGAGCTACCCGAGATCCCCTACGCCCACGTCGTCCTGACCATGCCGGATGTGCTCTGGCCGCTGTTCCAGCAGAACCGCCATCTTTTACATGATCTGCCCGTCCTGGGCGCGCAGGTGCTGCAGCAGTGGGCGCGGCAGAAATACGGCGTCCGACTCATGATTGTCGTGATCCCTCACACCTTCGGCCGTCACTTGAATTTCAATTGCCACCTGCACATCCTAGTCTCCGAGGGCGGCCTCCGTGAGGATGGAGCCAGATGGCGCAAGAGAGCTTCATTGGACCAAGATGCGCTGATGCCGATGTGGCGCTACGCGGTCATCACGCTGCTGCGGGAAGCCGCTCGGGCCGGCGTCCTGGACACCGACATGACTCGCCGCGCGCTACGGCAGTTGCTCACGACTCAGTACGAACGGTGGTGGAACATCAACATTCAGCGGTTTCGGAGCAAGAAGCAGGGTGTCGTAGCTACGAGCGTGCGGAAGACCGCCGTGGGTATCGCAACGGAGCCGAAACCCGTCGCGTGACGACGTCGGTGGGAACTCGCGAGCTCCGTGTGCCACGAGCCCGCGTGCGAGACGAGGAAACGGGAGAGACGACAGAGTCCAGGAGCGAGCTGTTGCCCCGGTATGCACGCCGGACTCGTGAGGTCGACGAGGCGATCTTGGGGACGTACTTGTCGGGCGCGAATAGCCGCCGGATCCGCAAAGCGCTGAAACCACTGCTCGGTGAGGAGCACCTATCGAAGAGCGCGGTGTCTCGCGTGGTTAGCCGGCTGAAGGAGCGCTTCGAGGAATGGCAGAACCGTGCTCTCAGCGAGGAGGTCTACGCGATCGTTTACCTGGACGGCTTCCACCTGAAAGTGCGGATGGCGAAACGTGTGATCAGCGTACCCGTACTGGTCGCGCTCGGGGTCGCGCCAGACGGGCAGAAACGTCTGTTGTCATTGCGTCTGGCGGTGAGCGAAGCCTCGACGCATTGGGTGTGCCTTCTATTTATTCATCCGCGCGTCCCGAACTTGATTGATTTTCGGTCTACCAGCACCATGCCACACCTCTGCCGGCAAGCGCGAATGACGCTGGCCCCATCGTGTCGCGAGAGCGACTTGGGGGCCTTCTCAACTACTACTGCCGTGCCGCGTAGATGGTCGCCGGCGACGGTAGCCCCTCGGCGGGCTCGATCGGCGTAGCGTGGAAACAGCTTCAGGAACACGCTTGGATATTCGCTCTCGACTAGGTGGTCATCTGCATAGTGACGACCCGCCCGCCCAAGACGATTGTAAAGCCCACGGCCCTTGGCCCGGTCGCAAACACAGACACTAAGTTGCTGATTTATGGCCTATTTCAAAAAAGGCCGAGTTTTGGCACAGGACGGGGTCAGCAATTTGCACCTTCCCAAAGGCCCGAGGTGGTGATGGTGAGTTCGTTCGTGTTTTTGGACACGATGCCGGCGTGCCGCGGGCGTTTCGGATGAGAGGTGTCTAGGCTTGGTTGGCAATGGGAGCTAGAATGAGAAGTCTACTCGGGAGCGCCTATCACAGAGCGAGTGCCGCGTCGGCTGGTTTCTGCGAATTTCAAGAATGCCTCTAGGATTTGAGCTTTCGGGCTCCGTACCCTTTGAACCCGGCGAGCACGGACGGGCGGCGGTCAAGATCGTGGACGATCGTGGCGTCGAAAGCCTGAAGATAGTGGAGTTAGCGTGATGGCGCGAATCAAAAAGGCAAGGGCTATCGAGCGATTGCAGAAGCTACTAGACGAAGCTTCGGAACTGGATCCGGAAGACGCTCGCTCTCAGAAATTCCAAAAATGGATCCAGAACGTCGATAGTGCCTTTTGTCACATATTTGGTGAGCATAGTCGTCAATATTTGCGACTTCCTGGAAGTTACACAACAACCCCAAAAGGAATTCGTGAATATTTGAATTCGATGGTCCCTTGCGTTGCATCAAATCTAGATGATGTCAAATATTATTGGGTCTACGCGGATTCGTGTGGGTAAGTCCTGACGGAAAAACAGTGTAACTCATTGTGTGGAAAAGGTATCCAGTACTTCATCAGGTGCTGAAAAGTGGTCCATTTTTAGGATAGGCTAACCGAGTGAAAAATTCCCAGTCGATCCGCTCGCTGTTTGCGCTGCCAGGTTTCTTGGCTGGTGCCGGATTGAAGGGTGTATTCGATGACCGATACGCCCGCGTCATCCAGCTCAAGAGGCGAAAAAAACAGCTGTGTGCTCTTACTGTGGGCAACGGTGCCGGGGGCGCTATGACAAGCAAGTGTGCCGGGTCCGCGACCTGTCGTTGGCAGGCTGGCGGATCTCTCTGGAATACGAGCGTTGGCGCGTCAACTGTCCTGGGTGCGGCGGTTTGCATGTAGAACACCTGGACTGGCTGGCGAACAACTCGCGCTACACCTAGCGTTTTGCGACGCATGTGGGCAAGCTGTGCCGGGATATGCCGGACAAGGCGGTGGCCGAGATGGAACGTCTGCGCCTCCTAGTTGAAGGGGTCAACAACAAAATCCGTGTGCTGCAACGACGCGCCTACGGCTATCGCGACGAGGAATATCTCAAGCTGAAGATCGTGGCGGCATTCCTTCCGCCATTACCCAGAAATGCCGTCTTCAACCCACACGAACCCGCGTAGACCCATATTATTGGGAGGATGATGAGACATCGCCAGCACACCCCATAGATCAAAGTGACATTTCAGCGCTTGACTCGGATCGAATCGACAAACGATCGGGAAGTGAGAGGGTTTTCGTCATCCACGGCCACGATGAGGCCGCTCGGCAAGCAGTTGCAAGATTCTTGAAAAATCTAGAACTCGAACCGATTATCCTGCACGAGCAGTCAAGTAGAGGCCGGACAATCATCGAAAAGTTCGAGCAACACGCCGAGGTTGGATTCGTCGTGGCCTTGTTGACTCCTGACGACGTTGGAGCGCGCAAGGGTGAGGAAAATAACCTCAATCCGCGCGCAAGACAGAACGTGATTTTCGAGTTCGGATACCTTATCGGGAAGCTCAGCCGAAAACGAGTTTGCGCCTTGGTGAAGGGTAACGTGGAAAAGCCTTCGGACTATGATGGAGTACTGTATATCCCATTGGATGATTCGGGCGGTTGGAAAATGGAGCTTATCAAGGAGTTGAAGGCCGCCGGATTCGACGTCGATGCGAACAAGGCGGTGTAACTGTAAGCTTCCCCGTCCTGTGCCAAAACTCAGCCCTTTTGAAATAGACCATAAATCAGCAGCTTAGCGACTGGGCCAAGGGCCCTTAGGCTCTACAGTTACCCAAAACCCGCGGTCGACGTTCGAGAGCCGCGGCCGTTTCACCGAACGGGGGAGGCCGGCGAGCTGCTGCCGAAGAGCAACATTGTCGAGAGCCAGCTCGCGACGAGCCTTGAAGGCGGAGATGAGAGCGCGAACAAACGACGAAATCAAGCAGGCATGGTGCCGGCAGACCGGAGACTAATCGGACCTTCCACGGATGAACAAGCGTAAGTGTGGGCATCATTGGCTTTGTTTTTGAAGAGAGGTGTGTGTACTGCTTACATCGTGCGGGGGTTGATTTCGAGCAGGTTGAATGCTTTGTGCTGCAAGGGTGTGGGGCGAGTGATGCTGACGAAGGACAGGCCGCGGGCTTCGTTTTCGACCTGATTTTTCGTGACCGTAGCAAGATCAGAAAGAAGCGTTCTGAAACTGTGGACGGGCAACCCGTCGGGAGTCTTCTTGGTAGAAGCCTTTGCCTGGGCGGAGTCTGAAGGCGTTGCTGGGCTGACGATGGATGAGCGTTTGGCATGGGCACCGTCAGGGTCGTCGTCGTCAAACAAGATCGGGACGAGGGCTTTTCGCATGTGCCATTCCACGTAGTAGGCGAGCATGCAAAGAAAGATGTGAGCTCGAACTCGCTCAGCGTTGTAGTGATAGATGGGCCGTACTTTCAAATCCACGGTTTTGCAGCAACGAAAAGCGCGTTCAACGACTGCCAAGCCTTTGTAGGTCCTGACAGCTTCGTCTGCGGAGATGGCCTCTTCGGTGAGGCTTGTTCGGATGATATAGATGCCGTCGAGGGCCGCCTCACGCTCGATGTTTTCGTTGTCGCGCTCGAAGTCGAAGCCGTCGTCCGTAATGGTGTAGCGAAAGTGCTTGCCCATCTTGCTCCGAGCGAACACTCGACCCAATCGTATGCCGATGGTATCTTTGCCTCGCAAAGGACGTTGGTCTCGCTTCGTCGCTTTGCTAATCACTTCTAGCTTTGACTCCGTCGACACAAGCATCTCTTCTCGCTTCCGCGCCCGCTCGGTAGCAAGAAGAGGGTTGCGGCAGGCGATGAGTCGCTCACCAGGGAAGCTAGGATGATGGATCTCCGCTAGGTCGAGTTCATCGAACAGAGAAGGCTGCAGCATTCCGTCTTTTGCAAGTCGCTGAATCTGAGGGGCACGAAGTGAGCTGATCCACTCGAGACCTTCCTCCGGTCGAAGTTCCTCGCGAATCCGGGCTTCGGTGATCATCCCTCGGTCACCTACGAAGACGATACTGTCAAGCTCAAAACGTTCTCGGACTTTGCGAATTTGGCTCCCCAGTGTTGCGGGATCTCCGGTGTTGCCTTCGAACACCTCTACCCCGACCGGCCGACCATCACGCTCACACAGTAAGCCGAACACGACCTGCAACTTGTTTTTCTTGCCGTCTCTCGAGTAACCGAGCTTCGCCAGAGGGCACGACCGACCTTCTACCCAAGTCGACGTCAAGTCGTAGAGAACCAGGCTGCCCTGCTGCAGATGGCGTTTCGCCAGTTTCTTCTCTATGGCTGCTTGGCGGCTCAAAAGCCAATCCAGGGAATCATACAACTCATCCTCGTTGGTGTCTTCAACTCCAACACACTCACCCAATGACGAAGTCAAGGTCTGTTTCGATAGACCACGGGCCGTGGCCAACTTGGAGCCCGGCTCTACGATTCGCGCCACAATCATCGCCACGACGAGGTCACGCTCTCGGCGCTGGCGGCTATGGATGATTCGCTCGAGGCCAACTTTGCGCAGCGTTCCCAGCACGGCCGCAACATGTCCGTGAGGCTTGCTTCTGGTGATCTCGAACTGCTGAGCCTCACCCAAATCCACGTTGCCCTTCAGCAACTGGCGAAGAGCTTCAATTCGCGCGGGCTTCCACTTCGAGATGTTGGCGACGGTCCTCGTTTTGGGCGCACCGCCTTCGCGGTAGCTTTCGCGGATGAGAATCGCTGGGGGCGAGTTGCGGTTCGGCACCTTGGCGATGTACATGCGCCGACTATACAGGACTAAATCAGTAAAATAAACTGTTCTGTCACTATTACATGCTTACACATTACATTTCGAACCGCCGCATCTGCTTTAAACGTACGGGTTTACATGCGTCTAGCCGGCGGAAGTTCCGACTAATCAAGTTTGGGGCGCCCGAATGAATAAATAGAAGGCAGAACCAGTCAGACACACCTTGTGAACCGTAGAGGGTCTCGCGCCGATCTTTGCGAATAATGTCGGTGTGTTCTTCGAAGACAGAAACGACCTTTTCTTCTGCAGGCGCACGCTCTTCGTCGATCACTCGGCGTTGGGTTTGGTTGATGACTTTCTGGTGCTTGCGCTGTTTACTGTTGGTGATGTGTACGCATCCCTTTGCAAAAGAGGCGCTTACGCTCCATTTAGCGCGCAGCGAAGGTCACGAACGCTATTTCGGCTGTAATTCAATGCACTGTAAAGTCTTAGGGTCATCTCACCTACACTTAATGGCAGAAGCACCTTTCCATGTCGAACGGGCTTGCTCCTCTGGCTCAAACTGTTCGGAGTAACCCGATTCGTCAAACCATCCCCGAGGAGAATTGAGTTCGTAAAAGCACAGCGAGCTTTTCCCGGACTTCCTGATAGACGGGGATGCCTTCGCCCGCCTCAATGGTAACCGCAACTCCGTAGCGGATACTCTGATCCAGAGAACCAGCTTGTTCCCTACAGAATATGCGAAGCAGCACGTGCCCATCATCGACGAATGACACCGCTTTGCTGCCCTCGTATCGGGTATGGAACACGGTGCCACGGGGGACCGATTTATCCGAGGGCTGACCGGCCGATCTTTTCACTCCCGCAGCGTCTTCGAATTTCGTGATGGCGCTCACTACCAGCTTCGCTCGGCGATACGCCTGATGACGAGGGTTGATCGGCGAAAACCAGGTGACCGTGATCGTTACCGCTCTCGGCTCGGTGACCATTTCCAGGCTCGGCGGAAGAGGAATTCGATGGATATTCGTTTGACGGGCCTCAATGGCTCCGTGCCCGACCAGTGTCGCTCGGTTCGGAGCGCATGAGATGGCTTCCTCAACATCAGGGAACCCATACCCCAACAGACGCGCAATGTTGTCGCGTCTTACGACATGACTTCCCTGCCCATGCGGGCCATAGAGCTGGTCCAAAATGTCCGCGCGGTTCCCCCATTTTGTCCGATGAACGAGTAGCGCCTTAATCACGACCACGTAGAATTGCGGATCTATGTGCGTGTGCAGAGACCCGCCGTCTGCATCCATCAGCGCCTCGAACAATCGATGTGCCGCTCGCGTGGCGAGAGCCGTGGCAGCACTGGTTCCCTGTGTCAAGCACACGCGATCTAGATTTCCTCCGGCATCCGGAGATGCCGCGCTCAAGCCATATCGCCCCCCGGGAACGACAATGAGTGTCCCGCTGCTCGCCTGAAGCCTTACATGCTCACGGCCGCCTGGCAGGTAGATATCGGGTTTGACGACCTTCCGGTGGCCCAGGCCCAAAGCTGAGCTTACGTTGGGAAGGTCCCCGTTTTCGTAAGGATCTGCTGCTCCCGCACCTCGAGGCGCGTTAACTGCGTCGTCATGCAATGCGCCGACCGTGACGATGTTCAGCGCTTCCGCCGGTGACAGAAGCGTGCGACGCTCTTTTTGATCGGAGAGAGCCCGGAGCACCGCGCGCTCTCGCTCTACGGGCTCTGCATCTTCGAAACTCGTCCAGTCGGAGAAGTCACCTATCGGCAAAGGCAGATCTATGTTTCCGGCGCTTACCAGAAAGAGAATTCCATATCGGTCGGCAAGATAATCGAGAAGTTTCGCCCAGGGGCTCATGGGACCGCTAAAGGGCCGTCTCTGATCGCCCAAGGAAAGATTCACGAGGAACACCGCCGGGGCTGTCGCTTGGCTGACCCCGTCTCCTTCCTTCATGCGTCTGATGGCGCGGTAGATCACATCAACCAAAAGGTGATCCTGTCTTGACCGCTCACGAACGCCGTTTCCTGGCGCGTACAGGACCGGCCGCAGGTGGAGCCTTCGCTGGATCGATGGCTCGTGACGGTTTCTGTCTCCGTGCAAAATCAGAGACGCCATCGCCGTGCCGTGATAACGTTCAGCGAGGACGCTCATAGGTTCAAAGTTGTCCGCGTCGTCGACATCAAGCCTGCCGCTCAGCAGTTGGTGGTTCTGTACCGGCAGGCCGTCGAGTAGCGCTGCAATGGGCGACAGATCGCTGGGAGATTCCACGGGAGCCCTCGATCCAGCTTCGGTTTCATCGGCCAGTTCCGGAACATCGACCGACGATTGCGGGCGCAGAAACATCACGTCGTCGCAGACCGCCAGATGAATCTCCTCGCGGGCAATCAGACGCTCGATTTCAGAAGACGGCAGGTCGATCAGCGCCGCTTCGTAACCAATATCCTCAATGACCGCATGATCGACGACGTTCCCGCCAGCACTGGAAATGGCCTCCTCGAGCATTCTCGATATCTGACAACCTTAAGTCATACTTCACAGGGGAATTAGCCCTAATCGCAAAATCTTCGAAGCACGAAAACGCGAAACAGCCGCACTGGGCGCAGGCGAGAAGCTCGTGCTGGGGCACCCACTCGCCGCCACTATAGGTGATTCTGCACGGTGTATGCAGAACCTGGAAAAGGTGCTATTCACGGGGCCAAAGACCTCAGACACGGTGACGTTTATTTGCGATTAGGGTTAGCTACTTCGAGCCAGTACATTCTGGCCATCATGCGCGGTACTGTCAAGGGTACTTTCGAGTGAACGAACGATTTCGGTCACTCCCCGATGACCTCCGCCCACGCGGGCGGTGCCCGCGGTGCCTGACCTTCAAGGATGTCTCCGTGTGCACGCCGACATACTTATTTGGCGTGCGCCGACACAGGCAGGCCAACGAACATATCTGGACTCCTCAATCAACACCTTTCTCAGAGCTGCTCGTCCAAATCGGTGACGAGTGGGTCAGACTGCAAACATATCTACGGCCTCAGTGAGGAGCGTCTTGGGTGCTCCGGGCCATGACGGAAAATCCGCGCGCGAGGAGCCAATCACTTTGAGCGACCTCTGAGGGCCAGTGTTGCTATCGGCTTGACCCCGCGCCGGTCCGACCGGTACGCCATCAGTTGGATGGGTATCGTCGCAGCCTCTGTTGGAAGGGAAGAAGGAAAACACGAAAGTGGAACCTCTATGCGGCCGCGGGCACCGACTGGAATTCACTCTCGCGGGTGGAGACGGCCCAGACTATCCGGGCGAGTTTGTTGGCGACAGCAATCGCGGCTTTGTTGTGTCCCCGCGAGCGGTGGACCTTCCGCGCCCAGGCGCGGAGCTTGTCGGGCGGGCTCTTGCTGACGTTGGCCGCGCGGAGCACGGCGCGTCCGCTCTGCGTGAGGAGCGTACGGAGGTAGGAGTCGCCACGCTTGGTGATGCGCCCGAGGCGGCGAATGTCACCACTGGAGTTCTCTTTGGGAACGAGGCCGAGGTAACTCGAGAAGCGGCGTCCCGATGGGAAGCGGCGCAGATCCCCAACGAAGCCGACGATGGCGGTCGCGGTCAGAAGTCCGATGCCGGGAATGGTGAGAAGTCGTTGCACCTCAGGAAGCTGCTTGGCGAGCGCCTTGAGCTCGTGCTCGATGCCAGCGCACTTGTCCTTGAGCTCTCACGCATCACGCGGGTGCGGACGGAGCATGTCGGGCAAATCAGAATCAGCGTCTTCGACGAGCTCGGAGATGGCGGGCACGACGAAGTGAGCGCCCTTGGGGATGAAGAGTCAGAGCTCGCGCAGGATCCCGCGTACGGCATTGATGCGTGCGGTCCGTGTGGAGAGCCATCCTGAGCGTAGGCGATGGAGCGCGGCGAGGGTGTGCTGGCGCACGGACTTGATGGGCACCGAAAGAATCTCCTCGTTCCGGTAAGCCTCGAGCAAAGCTTTGGTGTCCGCGCGGTCGTTCTTGCTCCCGCGTCGATACGGCCTTACGAGGTGAGGTGGGAGCAGGACGACGTCGTGTCCCAACCGTCGCAACGTCCTTGCCCAGAAGTGAGCCGAGCCGCAGGCTTCGAGTAGCACGGTGGCAGCGCTCTGTTTCGCAAAAAACGACACCAACTTGGGTCGACTCACACGGAGTTGCTTGGACACCAGCAAGAGGAGAACCGTGTGCTCCGAGCCGGGCTTCGGGGCAAGCGTCTCAGTCTCTCGGACGACGACCGGCGCAGGCTCGCGGTCAAGGCCCAGGCTTTGGGCCGCGAGGCGCTGGCCCAGATTGCGTCCGTTGCCACACCCGCTACGCTTCTGCGCTGGTACCGCCACCTCATCGCAGCCAAGTACGATGGCAGCAAGAACCGGAGTCCAGGCCGACCTCCGACGGCGAAGGACATCCGTGAGCTCATTGTGCGCGTGGCGCGGGAGAACCCGACGTGGGGATATACGCGCCTGCGAGGCGCACTCAAGAACCTAGGACATGAACTCGGACGCAACACTATCAAGAGGATCCTCGCCGACCACGGTATCGCTCCTGCGCCGGAGCGGGGCAGGAGCATGTCGTGGAGCACCTTCATCAAGGCTCATTGGGGCGCCACGCTTCTATATTCGCTCTCGACGAGGTGGTCGGCTGCATGGTGACGACCCGTCCGCCCAAGACGATTGTAGAGCCTACGGCCCTTGGTACGGTCGCAAACACAGACACTGAGCTACTGATTTATGGTCTATTTCAAAAGGGCCGAGTTTTGGCACAGGACGGGGTTGCGCGCCCTACTGAGCAGGAAAATCTCGATCCGCAACCACAAAGGAATCGTCGTCGCCAAGAAGATGTCTCGAAAGGTGAGCCGTCGCGTGGTCAGACTGGCCTGCATAGCCGGCGTTCGGATCTCACGTCCGAACTTCAGAGCTCCGTGCGCTCTGGTCTTCAGGAGACTTGGCGTCGCCGCCTCGATGGTGCTGTCAGGTAGTCCGTCACAGGTCACCTTCGTCCGGTTCGCCCGAAAGCTCATTCAACCAAGTGCAGTCATGCTCGCGGCAGTGCTCGTTCACGCATCCGTTCGGTCCGATCAGTTCCTTGCAGCGAATGCAAAAGGCGTACTCGGGCAGCCGCCCGGCTGTCGCGCACGCGGCAGGGCCGGCTTCGATTCCACACGAGCGGTAGTACGCCCATACTTCGGCTGTTGTCTTCGCCTTCCCGTGTTGTCCTCTCTGTGACTGCATCCACTCGTCTACTTTCGCCGGATGCCCAAAGCACCCCACCGTCATCACGGGTGGCCCGGTCGGCCGCACCTGGGTTCCCGCGATCTCGACGTTTTCGACTGCGCGATCGGGCGTAGTCACTTCGACGAGGCTGTAGCTGGGCGGGAAGCCTCTCGTTTCGAAGTGCCGCCACGCCGGCGTTCGCACGGGTCCCATCACTCCGGGCAATACGATCCGGTGTGAGCCCTTCTGCGTTCTTCGCTGGCTCACCCCGTCCGCGTTCTCGGGGCCTTGGAGCAGTGTGTCCTTGGCCGCTGCCCGCAGTACCGCCTCAAGGTTCCTCGCCCGCTCGATGCCGTCGGCGTTCAAGTAGGAGTCGCGGCATGCCTCAAGGTACTCGCTTCGCTCCGGCAACTCGTGGAGCAGTTCGCTGCAACGCCGTGCTGCTGTGCCGGTCGCTACCACCTTCACCTTGTCACCTCCGCGGGATGCTCTGTACGATATTACACGCGTCGCCAGCCCTCGACCCTACAGGGGCTAGCCCATGTTTACCCTTTATGAGCACCCTAACGCTCGTAAGTGACTGAATTCAAAGGAACGGGGGTTGGATTTCGCCCAAAACGTAGAGACAGAGATTGTGCTTTAAGCGCCATTAATACGTTGTAATCGTGGACAATGACATGTAGTATGCGTGAGGACAGGTTATGTTCTTCCGCATCGTTCGGGCCGCAGGCGGCAAAGGGGTTCAACATGAGTATGTCCGCCTGGTCGAGTCGTATCGGGAGCACGGCAAGCCGAAGCAACGCGTAGTGTGCAACTTGGGGCGCAAGGATCTCCTAGTTGCCAATCTCGACTCCCTCAATCGGTTGCTTGGGGCCGGTGAACCGGCCGACACCGAGCGAGCAGCCGAGCAGGTCGCGGGGGCAGACGCGTGGGATTGGGGTCCGATGCTGGTGACGGCGACGCTGTGGCGCGAGTTCGGGCTGGAGCAGATTCTCGACCGGCTCGGGGGCCGCGGCAAGCGGGACGGAGTGGCGCTAAGCGAGCGAGCTTTGGTGCTGGTCGCCAACCGGCTATGTGCTCCGTCAAGCGAGCACGGTCTGGCGCGCTGGCTCGAGACCGACTTCGTCTGCGACCGGCAGGGGCGGCGGTGGGTGCCGCAGTGGCGCGATGATGGGGAACGGCGAGCGAGTCGCTCCCCGCGGGTTCGCGTGGAGTTTCGCCAACTCAAGCAATGGTACCGAACGCTCGACCAGCTGCATGCCCGCAAAGAACAGATCGAGAAGGAGCTGTTTTTGCGCTTGCGGGATCTGTTTTCGCTTGAGGTTGATATGGTGTTTTACGACCTGACGTCGACGTACTTCGAAGGTCAAGGCCCTCCGGGGCTCGGCGCCCACGGCTACAGTCGCGACCGCAGACCGCGTAACCGGCAAGTGCTTATCGGTCTGGTGATGGTGGACGGTTGGCCGATCGCCCACCATGTTTTCGCCGGCAACTGGCGTGACGCGAAAACGGTGCCGCAGGTGCTCAACGATCTCAACGAACGATTCGGTTTGCACCGCGTGGTTTTTGTCGGCGACCGAGGGATGGTAACGAGCGACAGCCTGGCAGTGGTGCGCTCGCGCAAGCAGGGCTATCTCGTCGGGCTGCAAAGACGACGGCGCGAGGAGGTCTATCGTTACATCGAGCGCGCCAGCGGAGAGTGGATCGACTGCCCTGGTGGCATCACGGTGAGCGAAAAAGCCGAGCCACCTAAGACTCGTGTGCAAGAAGTCCGCTCCGAGCAGTCTGGGGTGCGCATCTTCGTCGTTCACAGCGACGAAAGGCTCGCCTACGAGCGCGGGCAGAGGCTGCGGGCCATGGGACGTGCCCGTGCGGCATTCGAGGCCCTCGAGCGCCGCGTGCGCGACGGACGATTGAAAGCCCCCGAGAAAATCGGTGCCGCCGCCGCGCGCATACAGGCACGCCACCACGGTCACCGTTACTACGACTGGGAGTACAAAAACGGTCGCTTCCGCTTCTTCGAGCACCCCGTCAACCTCAAGCGCGAGCAAGCCTACGAGGGTAAGTACGTTATTCAAACCGAGGAGCAAAACCTCTCTCCGGTCGACGCCGTGCGCCTTTACAAGGACCTAAACGAGGTCGAGCGAGCCTTCTCATGCCTTAAGGATGTCATTGAGATGCGTCCCGTTTACCACCAGACCGATGAGCGTGTGGAGGCACATCTTTTCGTAGCTACGCTGGCCTTCCTTGTGCATCGGGCTCTTGAGAAAAAGCTCAAGGTCGCCGAACTCGACCTGTCCGCAACCGAGGCACTACAAGCGCTACGCTCGGTCCGGGTCGTCGACTTACAGCTGGGTTCTGGGCGGACTAAGCGCGTCGTCACGCGCGGCACCGCTCGCGCCAACTCGATCCTGACTGCACTCGGCATCGTTGAACGCGACCCGCCAGCCTTCTCCGAGGAGGTGCTGTCAGCGTAGAGACAAACCGCCGATCTCGATCCTTTGTTTTCGA
This sequence comes from Candidatus Marinacidobacterales bacterium, assembly GCA_965197495.1. Classification (GTDB taxonomy): domain Bacteria; phylum Acidobacteriota; class Vicinamibacteria; order Marinacidobacterales; family SMYC01; genus SMYC01. The sequence goes on along the minus strand of OZ240210.1, from coordinate 3,431,619 downwards.
TGACTTAGACACCTAAAAGGGAAACATGGGCTAGCTTCCGATCTGCAGGCTCCGAACATCGGCCATGGGCACGCCGGCCTTCTCCTCGAATTCGAGGCACAGTAAATTTTCACCAGGAACCAACAACCGCTGGGATAGGTCCGTTCTATGTTCCTCCCACTCCTCGCCCAACGGCCACCTGACCAAGCCGTGTCCGTTCAGCGTGACCGCGGCTATCACGAGGCCGCGGCCTGGGTGGGCACCGGCCTCGACACCGAAACGGAGGTCGGAGGGGTCGAGGAGGGCAAACCTCACACAGGCCTGACCGCCCAAGACCTCCCGGTACTGGGGGAACCCAGCCTCGTTGCGCGGCACGGACCAGTCGCCGGTCAGGAACGTGCGCTCCGGAGCGGCCATGATGATTCGTCCGTCTCGGGCGGTGCTCCAGAAGAAATACCGGCCAACAAAGTAATCGTAGGCCAAGAAGCGGCCCGAGGGGCCCGCAAGGAAGCCCAGCCACGATTCCGCCTTCCGCCGAGCGAGACGCGCCTGTCGGGCCAGGAGGTCATCAACCGCCGCTTCGTGGGGAAAGGCGTGGTTCCGCCACAGCGTGACGAACCCGGTATTCCAGAGGAAGAGCGCAGTGAGGACCGCTACTGGGGCTGCCAGAGGCACGGCGATCGCACCCTCCAGCAGCGTCGCGTAGCCTAGAGCGGCGAGGGGAACGATGATGTCGAAACGCCGTGCTCCAAACGCATCGTCGCCGTTCCAGCTAACGCGAGCGCCGTTCAAATAGGCCGTGAGCAGAAACGTGAGCAACCCGGCCGCCGCGAGCAACTTCCACCTCCGAAAGCCTATGGCCAGACCAACCACACCGACAAACATCCCGGGCGTCCACGAGAAGAACCCGCGATCTGCAGAGAACAGAACCGAAAGAAAGCGGGGAGACCACAGGTGAAGCACGCTCCCTCCCGACTCCCGCATGCCTGGGTCGAGTACGAAGGGTGAGCCGTAGATGACCCACCAGACGAGAATCTGCGGAAGAACGGCAGCGAGGGACGCTCCCACGCCCCCAAGAATCCAGGAGAAGTGCGCCCTGCGGTGCCAGAGCTGAACCAACCCCAGGGAGACAGGCAGTATCGCATAGGCCACGGCTTGGAAGCGCACCAAGGTCAGCAGTCCGGTCGCAGCTCCGAGGACGACCCAGGAACTCAGAGACGGCGACTCCTCGACCCTCAGCCACGCGGCCAGTGTCGCGGCAGCCAGTCCGAAGGCGATACCGTGAGCCATACCGGGCTGTACGAGGAGATAGAACACGACCGACGACGTGAGAACCGCCCCCACCACCGCCAGCAGGGCCACGGCCTCCCGGACGCGGCGGGCGAGGGCTTGGATGAGTAAGAGGGCTCCGATGACGGCGACTGTGAAGGTGCCGGGCAGGGTGGAGCGGAGGTAGAGGATGCTGAACCCGTCTGCGGCGTAGTTGACGAGCCCGAGGGCTCGGCCGACCAGCCCGTCTAAAAAGCGACACACCGAGGCGAGCTCTTGCATTGTCGGAGTGTGGATCAACGAGGCCGAGAAGGTCGGGGCATCCACATGCTGTCGGATGAGATGCAAGACGGTCTGTTCCAGCATCGGGGCGGGCAGTCGCCAGCCGGAGAGGTCCTTTTGGCCACTGTGCTGGATGAGGCGCCGGGAGACGTAGTAGCGGAGCCGTTGCCCGTTTTTCTTTTTGGTGTGGCTCGGCGTCAGCCGGTCCCCGGTCTCGTCGAAGAGCTTGCCGGCCAGCGGGGAGGGGGCTGCACGGCTCTTCGTCGTGCGTCTCCTTGGTTTGGCAGCCCCTGCCTGCAGCTGCGTTTGGACCGCGTCCCAGAGTTCCGGAGCAATGATCGATGGATGCTGGCCCTCGTAGACACGCCTCTGGTGCCGGATGCGGCCGGCGTAGAGAGGATTGGTCAGTAGGCAGTGGAGGTGTCCGCGACGGAACGGCAGCCCGCCTGTCCTGGTTCCATCCGCGGCGAAGCGTTGCTTGGTGCGCAGTCTCAGACGGTCCGCGTCGGCCTTCACCTGCCGGAGCGTTCCGTGCTTCCGGTACAGCGCATAGAGCGTCCGGACCGTTTCGGCCTCAGCCTCGTTGATGCGCAGCGTGCGCTCGTCCTTCTCATAGCCGAGCGGTACGCGGCTGCCCATCCATAGTCCCTTGCGCTTGGAGGCAGCGACCTTATCGCGGATCCGCTCGGCCGTGACCTCGCGTTCGAATTGTGCGAAGGACAGCAGCATATGCAGCGTCAGTCGTCCCATGCTGGTCGCGGTGTTGAAGGACTGAGTCACCGAGACGAAAACCGCGCCGGCCGCCTCGAGCCGCTCGACGAGCTTTGCAAAGTCGGAGAGGGAACGGGTCAGCCGGTCGACCTTGTAGACCACAATCTGGTCGACGAGACCTGCGTCGATGTCGGCGAGCAAGCGCTGCAGGCCCGGGCGCTCCAGGGTTCCTCCCGAGAGCCCCGCGTCCGCGTAGACGGCTGGCAGCAGCACCCAGCCCTCCGCTTTCTGGCTCGCGACATACGCGGCGCAGGCTTCTCGCTGCGCATCGAGGGAGTTGAACTCCTGTTCTAGACCCTCTTCCGCACTCTTTCGCGTATAGATGGCACAGCGGATCTTCTTCATATTAGGCCTTGCGCTTGGGCGTCAGACCGAAAAAGCGTGGTCCAGACCAGTGGGTGCCGGTGATTCGCTTTGCGATGGTAGTGAGGGACGGATAGGTTTTGCCATCGAACCGATAGCCGTTGTCGATTACCTCGACCTGGTAGGTCCGGCCATTCCACTCGCGGACGAGATGGGTGCCGGCAGAAACGGACCCTGCGAGAGCGGCGGAGCTTGGTGTCTCGTTCGCCATGGCAGCCAGAGCGCGCCGGGTTGCGGCCGAAAGCCCGCCATGGGTCCGGCACTGGCGTTCGTGCAAGAGAACGCGGCGCAGGAAAACGCGAGAGAGCGAGCGTGGGGGAGCAGCCCCGAAGGCCTGCCCCCAGACCCGCCGTAAGCTGGCGAAGTCCAAACCGTCCAAACCGTCCAAAACGACGTTCCGGCCAACCCCTGTATCCTGCGGCATCACCGAACGTTCGCTCTTGTGCTCGATAAAGTCCAGTCTAATGAGGGACTTCCGGGTGCGCAGTTCACTGCCCGTAGCTCGCCCCGCAGCCGATTTGAGCCAGCCGTGCGCACCCCCGGTGGGCCTGTCGCTCGCCACCCGCAGCTCAGGGGTCGGAAGCCAGCCCTGCGGCGCGAAATACCCTCGATTCTGCGCGGATTCCAAGGGCGTCTAAGCTGCTGATTTGTGGTCTATTTCAAATGGGCCGAGTTTTGGCACAGGACGGGGTCACCGAGACAAAACCGGTGCCGGCCCCACGTCGAGCCGCTCGACGAGCTTTGCAAAGTCGGAGAGGGAACGGGTCAGTCGGTCGACCTTGTAGACCACGATCTGCTCGACGAGACCGGCGTCGATGTCGGTGAGCAAGCGCTGCAGGCCCGGGCGCTCCAAGGTTCCTCCCGAGCTCCCTGCGTCCTCGTAGACGGTTGGCAGCAGCACCCAGCCTTCCGCCTTGTGGCTCGCAACATACGCGGTGCAGGCCTCGCGCTGCGCATCGAGGGAGTTGAACTCCTGTTCGAGACCTTCTTCCGCACTCTTTCGCGTATAGATGGCGCAACGGATTTTCTTCATGTTAGACCTTGCGCTTGGGCGTCAGACCGAAAAAGCGTGGTCCGGACCAGTGGGTTCCGGTGATTCGCTTTGTGATGGCCGTGAGGGACGGATAGGTTTTGCCATCGAACCGATAGCCGTTGTCGATTACCTCGACCTGGTAGGTCCGGCCATTCCACTCGCGGACGAGATGGGTGCCGGCAGAAACGGACCCTGCGGGAGCGCCGGAGCTTGGTGTCTCGTTCGCCATGGCGGCCAGAATGCGCCGGGTTGTAGCCGAAAGCCCGCCATGGGTCCGGCACTGGCGTTCATGCAAGAGAACGCGGCGCAGGAAAATGCGCGAGAGCGAGCTTGGAGGAGCAGCCCCAAAGGTTTGCTCCCAGACCCGCCGCAAGCTGGCGAAGTCCAGACCGTCCAGAACGACGTTCCGGCCAACCCCTGTATCCTGCGGCATCACCGAACGTTCGCTCTTGTGCTCGATAAAGTCCAGTCTAATGAGGGACTTCCGGGTGCGAAGCTCACTGCCCGTAGCTCGCCCCACAGCCGATTTGAGCCAGCCGTGCGCACCCCCGGTGGGCCTGTCGCTCGCCACCCGCAGCCCAGGGGTCGTAAGTCAGCCCTGCGGCGCGAAACACCCTCGATTCTGCGCGGATTCCAAGGGCGTCTAAGCTGCTGATTTGTGGTCTATTTCAAAAGGGCCGAGTTTTGGCACAGGACGGGGTTCTCAAACGCCAGGAGGTCATCGAAAAAAAACTCGCGGCGCGCCATCTCCAAAACGACGGCCTGGCGCTCTATGACCTAACCTCAAGCTACTTCGAGGGTGTGAGTTGTCCGATCGCCCGCCTCGGATACGACCGTGACGGCAAGAAAGGCAAGCTGCAGATCAACTACGGTCTGCTGACCAACGAACGCGGCATCCCCGTGTCGGTATCGGTCTTTGAGGGCAACACGGGCGATCCCAAAACGCTGTTGCCTCAGGTAGAAAAGGTGCAAGAGCGCTTCGGCATCGAGCAGTTTGTGATGGTGGGCGACCGCAGAATGATCACCCAGACCCAGATCGACGAGTTGCGGGAGATGGACGGTGTCGACTGGATTACCGCTCTGCGTCCCGAACCGATTCGCAAGCTCATCAACGATGGGGTGCTCCAGATGGGGCTATTCGACGAGCGGAATCTGTTTGAGGTGACGCACCCGGATTTCCCCAACGAGAGGCTGGTCGCTTGCCGCAATCCGGAGCTGGCCGAGAGGCGGCGTCACAAGCGCCGTGCTCTGCTCGAAGCGACCTGCAAGGAGCTGGAGAAAGTTTGTCGGATGGTCGAGCGGCGCCGTTTGCAGGGCAAGGAGGACATCCGTGCTGCAGTGAAAAAGCTCCTCAACAAGTACAAGGTCGGCAGGTACTACAGGCTCGACATCCGTGACGACGGTTTCGACTTCGAGCTAGACGAGACAACGATGGATGCCGACGCCTCGCGCCTCGCCAACGGCAACTCTGAGCTCGCCAACAAACGGCTCCAGCGGTGGAAGCGACACATGGGGACGATCGCTAAGCAGTTCGGAGGGATTCGCCAACGGATCGGGCGGGGTCAGCTGCATGGTAAAGATAAAATCGGTGTGCGGGTAGGCAGAGTTCTCAACAAGTACAAAGTCGGCAAGCACTTCAAGCTGGACATTCGCGACGACAGCTTTAGCTTCGAAATCGACGACACAAAGGTCACTGCGGAAGCTGCCCTTGACGGCATCTACGTGATCCGCACCAGTCTTGCTGAGCAGCGGATGAAAACCGACGACACAGTGCGCAGCTACAAGTTGCTGACCCAGGTCGAGAGGGCGTTTCGTTCCTTCAAGAGCATGGACCTAAAGGTGCGGCCGATTCGTCACCGGCGCGAAAACCGAGTCCGGGCGCACGTCTTCTTGTGCATGCTGGCCTACTACGTCCTGTGGCACATGATGGAGGCTTGGCGGCCGCTGCTATTCTCTGACGAGGACCAGCAGGCGAAGGCCAGGCGTGACCCGGTTGCTCCGGCGAAGCGCTCCGAGGCCGCCCTGCGCAAGATACAAACCAAGAAGCTTGACGATGGGAGTCGAGCTTCCAGCTTCCGCACGCTGCTGCGCCTTCTCAGCAACATCGTCCGAAACAAATGTCGGCGACCGGAAGCCGGACCCGACGAGCCCACCTTCGATGTCACGACAACTCCGGACTCGAAACAGCAGAGAGCCTACGACCTGCTCAAAGGTATCACCGTGTAGACAGAAGCCAGCACCATTGATTCCAACTATCTCATTGGATCAACACCGGATCTTGGCTTTTTCAGCCAGGAACTTCAGTTTACGCTCCATGGCTAGCGGCTCTTCTTGAGTTCGCTCTTCGAAATGGTATACCGCTACGATTGACATGAAAGTGACCTTTCCGGAGGTGCTTGCGCTGTTTGCTGTTGGTGATGTGTACGCATCCCGTTGCAAAAAGGGCGCTTATGCTCCATTTAGCACGCATCGAAGGTCGTGAGTGCTATCTTGGCTGTAATGTAATGCACCGTAAGGTCTTAGCGTCATTTCACCAACACTTGATGGCGGAAGCACCGATGACGGGGCGTCAACGCCGGGACTTTTTTATCAGCTATATCGCGGCGCTCGAACGGCATGACCTCAAGATGCCGCGGCTCGAACCCTTCTACCGCGAGCACAAATACTGCAGTGTGGATGCTCTCTATGGCAATGGTCACCCGCCGGACACGGTCGTCGCCTGCGCGTTGGCCTATCACGCCTTCCGCACCGGCCGCGCACCAGGTGACTACGGCATCACGATCTGACGGCTGACGCCTCGGTTCGCTCACACGTGACCCTTACGCTCGACGCGCTGCCTTGAGTTCGTTTATGTTTTTGGACACGAAGGCCTTCCGCACTAAAATTGCGCCCCCCTGTCCCTACTAACAATTGGTAGATTCGGAAGAAAAAAGTAGCTTGCAACCGGACCGACCACTTTTGCGGGCGTTACAATCGCATCATGAGCACGCGTTACGTCACGATTCAAGGAGGACGCAAAGACCCTAAGTCGCTTCCCATAAAAGCATGGGTCCGAGGCGTGCCGCTCGATCCGAAGGCAAAGGACCAGCTTTTACGCACCGCTCAGCTTCCGTTCATTCACCGGTGGCTGGCGGCAATGCCGGACGTGCACTGGGGGCTTGGGGCTACCGTGGGAAGTGTCATCCCGACGCGCAAAGCCATCATTCCTGCTGCCGTCGGTGTCGACATTGGCTGTGGAATGGCAGCGATGCACACGACACTGATAGCTTCGGACCTTCCCGACAACGTGTCGGCGATTCGCTCGGCCATCGAAAAGGCCGTGCCCCACGGACGCTCGCATCACGGCCGTCGTGGAGACAAGGGGTCGTTTCGCGACGCGCCCCGGCGAAACGCGGTAGCGTGGAAGATGCTTCGCGACGGCTACGAGCGAGTGCTCGACAAGCACCCCCAACTGGACCGCAACACGCACCCGGCAAACCAGCTCGGCACGCTGGGGACCGGGAACCATTTCATCGAAGTCTGCCTCGATGAATCCGACGATGTATAGTTCGTGCTGCACTCAGGCTCGCGTGGTGTGGGCAATCGCACCGGCATGCACTTCATTCAACTGGCACAGAAGGACATGGGCCGACACCTTCAAAACCTGCCCGACAAGGATCTTGCGTACTTCGAGGAGGGCAGCGAGCACTTGGACGACTATTGGTTCGCCGTCGATTGGGCCCAGCGCTACGCAGCGACGAATCGTCGACTGATGATGGAGGCGGTCGCCGAGGCGGTTCACGATACTGGCCTCGTGCCCGCATTTCGACCCAAGAAAGCAATCGTCGATTGCCACGGCGTTGTTGCACCGCTCTGGCTGAGAGCAAAATCCGCCTCTTGTGCTGGCTGAGGTATGTTCGGCCATGAAGTATCCCAAGCGCAGCCAGTACAAGCACGCGAAGCAGAAGAAGTACCACGTTCGCAACTGGGCGGAATCGCGCGGCGAAGGTCGCGAGCGCTATTTTGGCTGTAATTTAATGCAGCGTAAAGTCTTAGCGTCATCTCACCAACACTTAATGGCGGAAGCACCTGACGAAGCGGTTATCCTTTAGCGACGTCTTCACCGCACGCGGTCGCTCTCTACGTCATTTTGTGGCGGTCGTGCGCGTCTCCGTTACCGTCTGCCTCACGGAAACTGACGCAGCCCAGTTGCCCACGTTCTCCTGGCCGCCCGATCAGACAACGGCTGCCTGATCAACAGCGAATGGCGCAAGCACCCGCGGATACGCCGAGTTGAACTGTTTCGTCCGATGTCCATCGCCCCCGAAGGATGAGGGAAATCATTGGAGCCTAGGCGAATCACTGAAGCCAACAAGAGCCAAAGCTCCCTGTGCCTTCTATTTATTCATCCGCCAGCCCATGGGTCGGAAGTCAGCCCTGCGGCGGGAAATACCCTGGATTCTGCGCGGATTCCAAGGGCGTCTAAGCTGCTGATTTGTGGTCTATTTCAAAAGGTTCGAGTTTTGGCACAGGACGCGGTCGGGGACAGGCTTCAAGAGATCCTTGGAGAGAAGACCAGTAAAATAGAGCAGCGGCTCGGCAATGTGGAGAGTCGGCTCGAAATTGTGATTTCGGCATTGAAAAGAGTTCCCGAAGCATTTGAAGAGCTAGAGGGCAAAATGATTGAGCGGTTCAAGGCCCAAGATGCCAAGCTCGATGCGATCCTCAAGGCTTTGAAACTGGGCGACAAAACGCACTAATCTATTAATCGCAGACATGCCCATCTTCGTTTCCGTCCAATTCCCATCGCAGCTTCAAAGCGGTCGCACCAGCCTTCGCGCTGGAGCATTCCGCCAGTAGCAACAGAATCGCTAGCAAATCGCTTCTACAAAGCTCCTGAGCATTAGGTCCGACAAGTTCACGACCCCTGGAGAGTCAGATAGGCCGCCAATACTTCTATGCAGGGTGAGGCACTATCCCATTCATCTGGAATTGCTGTATTCCAATTCGTGAAGACATCGAGAAGCGTTTCTGGCTTTTTCGCTTCTCGCAAGTCGTTATGGGCCGCAACACCCATATCCGATAATTGCTTTTGCGTCTCGGGGCATTCCGCTTTGAGCCGGTTCAGCAAACGGCGAAACTTCCTGACGAGCGCAGCGTTTGGTTTTTTGTAGCTTCTATCTCCCTCACGGAACAGATGAATGGACGCTAGCATCCATTCAACACTCCGATTCTTTTTCTGTGTAGCTTCGGCCGCGTGGACCAAGAGCACCGCTAGAACCAAAGCAAAAACAGGTGTGGCGATTTTGGGTATCATCGGTTCCTCGTCTGGTAACACCCGAGGACCGTGATTGGTCATCGGGCCAGTCGCCGAACAACCGCGGATAGACCGCAAGTCCCCGCCTATTTCTCCCAACGGAGTCTTCTATTCAGCGGGCAGCCCGATGTCGGACCGAGCCGCGGTTATTCGGCAGGGCGTAGACTACACGCGCGTGCGCGCGCGTGTCCAGATAATTCTAGGGACTGATGCGGTGTGGACTGACTCAAAAGGTATCGGTGCGTTTCGCCCTGTGCTCCGCAAAGAGTCGATCCGGCGTTGATTGCGCGGTTTAGACGGTATTGTCAAGTTGAGGTCTCAAGCTCGAAGCGGGCCGCTAGATGATGGGGCTTGAGCGCACGGCGTTGCCAACATCTTGGGGTCGGATCGGCCCGGAATGCCTCAACTTGACAGCAATGACACCGCCCGCGTGGGCGGAGGTCATCGGGGAGTGACCGAAATCGTTCGTTCACTCGAAAGTGCCTGGCCGGCAATTAGGTAGATCGCCAGCAGGGATATATCGTGTCTCCATGACCAGCTTCCGGATTTCGGTGACGATTCTCGCTGTGATTCACGCGGTCTTCGCAGGATGCACGGCCTGGTTGGAGCATTCGCTAACGGTGGAGACGTCTGGCAACGGCTACTGGTGGTCCTCCTGCACCCTCTTGGCGCCACGGGATTACTTCTGCTCGTGCTGCGGCCCTGCCTCGCCACGACGAAGATCCTCGCCATGATGGCGCTCCTGACGGCGAACGTGATCGCCGACCTGTGGGTTGCGCAGATGATTTCCGCGGGAAGAGTGCGAGGAGATTGGGAGCTTGCGCTGGCATTTTCGGTGGTTCCGGCCATCGGGATTGTCTACGCGTTGGCGCTGCTGCGAACTGCCCGCTAGCGGTCGGGTAAGGCTCCGTCCGGAACCGGAGACGCACAGGAAGTAGCCGTTGTACTTCTGGTCTTCCAGTCAGGTTTTCCAACCGGGAGCATCGCTCGGTCGCGATCGCCTATGTCTGGGATGAGCCCGATTACGGGGCCAATGACTCGGATGGCACCAATCCGGCCAAGCCGGCGGCGCTCGTCAGTCGCAACGCGCAATCAACGCTGGATCGACTTTCTGCGGAGCACAGCTGAGTTTTGGCACAGGACGGGGTTGAGCCGATCTGCCGGATGCTTCCGATCGCCCCGTCGACCTATTACGAGCAGAAAGCGAGAGAGAAGGACCCAAGCCGCCAGCCAGCGAGAGCGAAGCGCGACGTCCAACTCTGCGGCGAGATTCGTCGTGTACAGCAAGAGAACTTTGACGTGTATGGCGTGCGCAAGGTCTGGCGTCAGCTTCGCCGTGAGGGCCGCGACGTGGCTCGATGCACGGTGGCCCGTCTGATGCGTGAAATGGGCCTCCAGGGCGCGGTTCGTGGACGTCGATTCAAGACGACGAAGCCGGATTCGAGCGGCGCTCGCCCGATGGACCTCGTGGAGCGCGACTTCAACGCCACACGCCCGAACGAGCTCTGGGTCTCGGACCTGACCTACGTTGCCACGTGGCGCGGCTTCGTGTATGTCGCCTTCGTCATCGACGTCAGGTCGTAAAACACCATGTCAACCTCAAGCGAAAACAGATCCCGCAAGCGCAAAAACAGCTCCTTCTCGATCTGTTCTTTGCGGGCATGCAGCTGGTCGAGCGTTCGGTACCATTGCTTGAGTTGGCGAAACTCCACGCGAACCCGCGGGGAGCGACTCGCTCGCCGTTCCCCATCATCGTGCCACCGCGGCACCCACCGCCGCCCCTGCCGGTCGCAGACGAAGTCGGTCTCGAGCCAGCGCGCCAGACCGTGCTCGCTTGACGGGGCACATAGCCGGTTGGCGACCAGCACCAAAGCTCGCTCGCTTAGCGCCACTCCGTCCCGCTTGCCGCGGCCCCCGAGCCGGTCGAGAATCTGCTCCAGCCCGAACTCGCGCCACAGCGTCGCCGTCACCAGCATCGGACCCCAATCCCACGTGTCTGCCCCCGCGACCTGCTCGGCTGCTCGCTCGGTGTCGGCCGGTTCACCGGCCCCAAGCAACCGATTGAGGGAGTCGAGATTGGCAACTAGGAGGTCCTTGGGTGAGCCGACGTCATTGTAAACGTGGAAAGGTTCGCTCTTGCGTCTGCTCTCGAATATTGTGCCCGCTTTCGTCAACGCCGTCGGAGGTCGGCCTGGGCTCCATCGTACTTGGCTGCGATGAGGTGGCGGTACCAGCGCATGAGCGTAGCGGGTGTGGCAACGGACGCAATCTCGGCCAGCGCCTCGCGGCCCAAAGCCTGGGCCTTGACCGCGAGCCTGCGCCGGTCGTCAGAGTTCAGGAGCGAGCTGTTGCCATTTGGAATCTCGGAGTAGAGCTCGTCCACAACCGAGCTGAGCGGCTTCGCTTCGAGATGAGCTTCATGGAGGTGAGCGCCCTCCGGCTCGAGTGTCAAAACGTCTCCCTCGGAGAGCGCGAACACCGGCAGTCCGGTATGAGCGCGGTACCGTCTCACTACTTCTTGCTTGTCCGCCCACCAGGACCCGGAGCACCACTTCGCGAACGCCCGTGCCATGGGACCGCGCAATGCGAACTCGGAGGAGTAGGGCACCAACGCCTTGGGCTGCACCATCTCGATGAGAGCGCGGTTCACTGTCTCGCGCTTGGCCTCACGCTCTTCGGCGATGGAAAGTTTCTCCTCGTCGGTGAGGTTGTCGTAGCAGAGCGGATAATCCGATGCGGCGCCGTTGTACGAGAACGCCAGCAAGTCGCACCCTTTCATGTGCTCGATGGCTTCTCCGGCATCGGCCGGCTGATAGGGCACGTTGTCCGCCAGGAACACGAGCTTGAAGCCGTCCACTGTCACGATGACGCCGGTATCGATCACGAGCGAGACCACGTCGGAGTCTTCGTACTGTTCGAGCTCCTGACCGTAGGCGTTCATCCGGGGGACGACTTCCAGGCTGAGGCCCGGCGCCACTTCCACGGACTGCTCGAGCGCGAGCATCGAGGGCTGGCGAAAGCCCATCTGCTTCAGCGTGCCTGCCATCAGATGATTCGGATACACGTCCGGCACGAGCAGGTGCACGTCTCGCGATAGCTTGTCCAACGTAGCAACGTCGTAGTGATCTTCGTGGATGTGCGAGATGAAGCTATGGGTCACGCCGTCGAGCAGAGCCCCTTCATCCACGATGGCCGGATAGGGCATCCAGGCGCCGTCGAAAATACCCTTGCTGAGCCACGGGTCACAGACCAGTACATAGTCGTTCGACTCCACACGGACGAACCCGTTCGTCGGGTTCTGTATCTTCATTCCCTCGCTGCTCGTTCTTGTTTTTCTCCGGCGAGCCGCCGGATGGCCTCGAGGATGCGCTCGGTCGACCGACCATCCGCACCGAAAGCAAACTCCATGATATGGGCACGCCGCCGAGTCTCGAGCACCTCGGCAAACGCCTCGTCGAAAAGGAGTTTTTGGAGCGCCTCCTTGATGGATTCACCGTGGGCCGCGCCGAGCGCCACGCCCCGTCTGACCAGAGCGCTCAGGTTGCTGGGAAGGTTCACCACCAGCACGGGCTTTCCCAGAACGAGCGCTTCGGACGAAGCGAAGGAGTCTACCGTCACCAGGCCGTCCGAAGCAAAGAGAAACTCGAGAAGGTTTTCTTTGGCGCTGGAAAAACGCACGGCCCTGGCCCGCTCCTGTTTCACCACCTCTTCGTACGGAGCGACTAGCTCGGCCTGATGCGGTTTGACCAGCAAGCACACACCCGGCGTGTCCTCCACGGCGCGCACCAGCTCGGTGAAGACCGGACCGACCGCGGAAAATCGAGAGGCCAGGACGAGCAGGTTGGTCCCCTCGTCGACACCGAGGCGCCGTCGCGTCGCCCGGCGATCGAAGCGCTTTCCCGCACTTACGAGAGCATCGAACTTGGGGCTTCCGGTAACGACGAGCTGTTCCGCCCGGTAGTGTCCCCGCTGCATCAGAATGTCCTTCGCCATGCTGCCGAAAACCGCGGTACGGGTCGGAATAGGAACACAGTCCCTGCCGTCCGCGGCCGGCCCGACTTCCTCCGCGCTGTGCTCGGCTCCGTACAGCCGCGGATAGAGAATGCCGTGCTGGACGGCAAAAGAAACAACACCCACTCTCGCTGCCGCAGCGATCGCCGCCCTTCCCAGACCGCTGTACTCGGCATAGAGAACCAGCACGTCGGGCCTCTCCCATGCCAGCGCAGCTTCGACTTCATGAAAAGAGCGAATGGCCCAGGGAAGCTGCAGCAGCATCGTATCTCGAAACGACGGCAGCGCCAGGGCTCCGAGTGGCACACCATGATGACTGAGCGCCCGGTCCAGGTCCGGCTGCGCGCGAAACGCGCGCCACATACACCAGCACCGGAGGGACGCCGGGATGAGTCGTAGGGCCATCCCCAGTGTGGTGTAGTTGCGCGCGGGGGTGTAGGGGTGACCGGCACTGTCGTCCAGCTCCAGAATCTCTTTCAGCACGCCGGTGGGACCGCGCTGCTTGAACGGCACGGTGGGACCGAAGGCCACCATCCCCACGGCATCACCGCCGGCCGCGAGCCGCAACGGCAGCTGGTCGAAGTACATATCGACAAGCTCGGTAGCTCCCGTCTCTTCGTTCTCCCGTTGCCGCCACATGGAGGCATGCGTGAGGAACAAGATCCGTCGACCGCTCGAGCTCGCCTCCGCCTGCTTCCGCTTTCGCGCGAAGACGTTCTTGAGGCCCGTTCCCAGCATCTTGAGCTGCGCGATCTTGAATCGTATCGACGTTCTGAGAAAGTTGGATGGCAGGCTGTTGAAAAGACCGCGCAGCTCAACGTGCGTTAACCGCCGGCGAGCTGCAGCCGCCAGTACTCGGGCCGTCCCGAAGATGAACAGGCGCGAGGGCCTCTCCTGGTCGATCAAACGCGACAAGGCCTCGATGTCGCGCACAAATAGTCGCAAAGGTGTGTCGTGATATAAAAACAGCTCCGCCCACCACCAGAGAGCGAGACCTTGGTGCCGAAACTGATCTCGAAAGCTTCCTGCGGGGCCGAGAGGCTTGCGGCCAAACTCTTTGAGCCAGGCAATGACCGCATCGTCGATCTCTGCGCCGGCGGATTCGCCCAGAGCCGCCTCGAGCGGCGTGCTAGAGATACCTTGGCCAGTCAGATAGCCCGCCACATCCGGACTTCGGAAACGCTCCTGCACGATGGACGGGTGTTGCCAGGCGACGATTCGGGCTCCACTCTGAGCGAGCTTTCGAAGCTCGCTCACCTCGCCGGGCTTGAGGGAGGCACTGGCGACGAGCACCAGCGGCTCAGCCGGCACGGCTGCCCCGCACGCTCATGCTCAACCTCTCTTCGAGCTTTCCATCGGACCAATCCGGACTGCCACTTGTGAGCCGTATCGGCAATAGCCCAGGTACTCGAAACTCCACCCCGTCCTTTGCACCAGATCGGCGAAGGCTTTGTATTCGTGCTGCTGCCTGCCGGCGTAGTTGAAGTACTCGTCGAAAATGATGACCGAGCCCGGTTGGATACGAGCTTCCAGCCGCTCGAAAATCATTTTCGTCGAAGAATAGAGATCGCAATCCACATGAAGGAGCTTGACTGGCGCCGCATGGTCTTCGAGAAAGCTGCCGAGCGTATCCGCAAACAGTCCTCGGATGAGCGAGACGTTGTCCCGCACCGCAGGTAACTCTTTCCTTCGGAAAGTGCCTTTGGGCATGACGCCTTGCCAATCCTCTGGAAGACCATCGAACGAGTCGGATCCGAAGACTGTTTCGTGGGGAACGAGCTTGGCGATGTGGTTGATGGAACGTCCGGAGGCAACGCCAAACTCGCACACCGGGCCGTCGATACCTTCGGTCTTCTGCATGGAGTGCGTCAGAAGCGTGAAAGCATCGGGGAACGAGCGTACCGACGCCATGTGCTCATCGACGAACGCCGCCGTTTCCGCCAGCGCTTGTCTCTGCCGGAATCGATGGATGTTTTTGCTATCCGTGTGCAGGGCCCGGTCGAGCACCGGCGTGAGCACCAGAGTGCGGAAGTGGTGCGCTTCGTCGATCACCACGATGTCTGCAAGCTCGGCGATGCGTCGGAACCTCTCCGGGAAGTCGCCCTTGCGGCCGAGGTCCGTGTGGCTGAAGACCGCGAGGTTGCTGAAGTCCGCGTTCCCACCGACGCCGCCGATGTGCGGCAACCAATCGCGCAGGTGCGGTTCCCAGACGCCCTCCTTCGTCGCCTTGGGAGCGAAGAGCACCACGCGCTTCCCTTCGTGCAGCACCAACCGCTCGATCAGCATCAGGCCGACGAAGGTCCTGCCGAGGCCGACGCCGTCGCACAGGAACGCGCCGCCATGCTGGCGGGCAATCTTCATGAGCGCCCGGTAGGCCTCTTGCTGATAGCGGTCGATCCGGGAAAACATCTTCGAGCGAGTTTCATCCCACTCGGTCGCAGTCAGCTCGTGGCCGCGGAAGTATTCCTGCAGCGCCTTGGCGTAGACATCGAACGGCGTGTAGCGGTGCGTGTGGCGCGAGATAGTCTTCGACGATCGAGTCAGTGACCACGACTGCCTCGTTCCAGTGCGCCTCGAACCACTCCTGAAGTTGGGCAACCTCGCGTGCGCTCTGGACCTGGATGTTGAGCTCAATGTTCTTCGTAAGACCAGGTGCGGTGAAGTTGCTCGACCCGACCAGCGCCTGCGAGCCGACCACCTCAAGCTTCGCGTGCGTGATGTACGCCTTGGCGTGGAACTTGTTCTTGTCGTAGACACGGCACTCGATCTGACCGGAGCGCAGCGCGTCGAGAATCGCCGGGACGCCGTGCAAGAACGGGTTGGTATCCTTGTTCGCCTCAAGGCTCCCGTCGAGGATCTGGACCGCGTGCGTCCGCACAGCGTCGAGCAGCGCCGTGCGCGTGCGATACGTCGTCCCGTGATCCGATTCACCGGCCGCATACCGTTGTTCGTGGTCATCGGTTCGACCTCCTAATGAATAGTCCACGATCCCCACCTCGCCTGGCCCGTCATCTTACCACCGGAAACAAATCCGTCAGTGCGCGTTGATCCGGATGCTGCTGCCCGGCTCGATCGCGGATGCTCAGCGCGCGCGTCGCGACGCTGTGAGCGAGCCAGCCGGTTGTGCCTTCTATTTATTCATCCGCGCGCACCGAACTTGATTAGTCTCCGGTCTGCCGGTCTGGACCTTCTCCCCACGCGCGATCCAGGCCCTGTTTTTCAGGGTTTCCAGCCGAGACCGGATAGCTCCAAACTGTCCCATCCGCCACCCCGTCCTGTGCCAAAACTCGGCCCTTTTGAAATAGGCCATAAATCAGCAACTTAGTGTCTGTGTTTGCGACCGGGCCAAGGGCCGTGGGCTTTACAATCGTCTTGGGCGGGCGGGTCGTCACCATGCAGATGACCTCCTAGTCGAGAGCGAATATCGAAGCGTGTTCCTGAAGCTGTTTCCACGCTACGCCGGTCGAGCCCGCCGAGGGCGAGGGCGACCCGGAACTCTCCGAGGCCCTCCGGCGGGATGCCGAGGGCGAGTGGGAGTGATCTTGGTCCCGGTTAGACCAAAATATGACAGATGCGGGCAGTCGCCCTCGGTGAACAGTTCATGTGACCCCGTGGTCTTCGAAGAAGTCCAACCAGAAGCCCACGACACGATCGACGATATCGATGAATAAGACCGTTTGGCTGTCGAGTAGCTCTATTTCAAGACACGAAATGTCAAAGTCGCGGCTGAAATCTTCGCTGAAGGCACCCCTGTGATGACGGGCCTCCTTGACCTTGATATGAGCCACATGCCTTGTGATCTCCCCGTGTTTTGATTCAATGCAAATATCCCGCAGGTAGGCGAGTTCAGGGCAAACACCTCTGGCGTGCTCCTGAAGTTCTTGCAAGGTTGCAAACGGCGAATCGGGACCAAGAGCTTTGAACACGTGATCACAGAGATGCCAAGCCTTGCAAGCGCACTCCCGCGCTAGATCCTCATTGAGGTCGTCATCCTTAAACCTTTCCACGCTGGTCTTCAATGCTTCAAGCGCCGAGCACGCATCAAGACCGAATGAACGCGTCATCCCTCAAACCTCATTCTCTTCTAACTGAGTGCCGTCAACATATCTGTTTCCTGAGAGTCAACAGCCTCCCGCTGGCATCAAATGCGGCATGGCTTTGCCGGTCGATGCTGGCACCGCACAATGCAGTCCGTGCACAACATTTTCCGATAACTCCTTCGTCGAGCAAATCACCGCCACGCCCCTGGTCGAATGCTTCCGGTCAAGAGGCGCCCACGACTGAATCATTGCAGTGAAGCCCTTGAAAAAAACCCACGACCCTAAGTGTCGGAGAAATACTACACTTATACACATAAAGACTAATCGATGGGGTTCACTAATGACCAATGATGCCAACGTAATGGAACCAGCGGTACTTTACAAATATGCCTCTCCTGCCATTTCAGTGGATCCTCTCAAGGGTGAGACCGCCACAGTTTAGGTAGACGAGACTGATGAGAGCTTCGGCAGAGTGGAGTCCAAAGCTGCGGTGGCTCAGCAGCCGGATTTTGTTGTTCATTCCTTCGAGTCGGCCGTTGCTGAGTCTCCACGTGACCCACGCGATGACGCCATCGAAGTGGCTGCGGATCATCTTCGCCGCGCGTTTGACGGGCTCTATCCTCGAGCTCATAGCGCGCCGCAGCCATCCTCGGAGAAACTTCTTGGCCCATGTCTCGGTTTTGTAGGTGTAGAGGTCCATGAAGTCGTCGCGCAGAAGCATGGCGCGGTAGAGGCGACGATTAGCTCGCACCTGCTCGCGGAGCACCCGTTTGTCTTTCGCGCTGCGGTTGTGTTTGGCCTTGAGAAGGGGAAACTTGGTGTTCTTGAGGTTGCGTCGGGCAGTCGCTCACGATTTGCCTCCGTGCTTTCGACTGTGTCGAAGACCGTTACACCGGGACGCTTCGAATGAGAGGTGTCTAGGCTGGACGGAACGGATGGTCTGGATCTGGAGGAGAAACTCTGCTCGGCAGCGCCTATCGCAGAGTCAGTGCCGCGTCGGCTGGTCTCCGCGAATTTCTAGAACGCCTCCAGGATTCGAGCTTTCGGATCCGTTCGTATTTTCGGACACGACGGGGACCTGCGGGGCGGGTCTGGCCTGCGCCGGGCAGTCCCTTTGAGCTCGCGCGCCAGCTCGCGCCGGGTCTTATCCACGGCCTCGTTCAGATGCTTGACGATGTGGAAGCGGTCAAAGATCACCCGTGCCTGAGGAGCCTTTTTGCCGACGACAGTTATGTACGGCTCCCACATGTCCATGCTGACCGCTTCGAGCTCCGCGGCTCTTTGTGGTCCGAGCTTGCGGAAAAACCGCAGCAGCGTCTTGGCCTTGCGCTCCTTTCCCGCCCAGACGACCCGGCCGCTGAGATGGTCTATTACCACTGTTAAGTACTTGTGGCGTTTGCGGTAGCTGATCTCGTCCATCCCAATCACCCGCAATCCATCGAGCTCGCGCCGCTCATCCCGCTGCTCGGCAACTACTCGCTGGATGATCCGTCGCACCGAACGCCACGTCACTCGGAAATAGTTCGCTACGGCGCTGACGTCCGTCCTCTGTGCCAGCCACGCTACCTCTTGCTCGAAGCTTTTGGTAAAGCGGCTTCCCTTGTCGGCCCAAGGCACCTTTTCTCTGACCACTCCACACCGCCGACATACCACTCGTCGGATCGAGTAGCGAAGATAGGTCCGGACTCCGAACAGGTCCAAGTGCCGCCAGTAGCGATTGTAGCGATCTTTGTTCTTGCGGACCTTTCGTCCGCAAATCCCGCACAGAGGCTTCCTCCTCCGTGGTACTACATCCACCACCACTCTGGCTTTGTCCGCCTGGAAGTGGAAACCTCGGACCCACAGGCCTTGCAATCCGATGAGCTTGTTGACTAACGTAGTAACGCGCATCGCGGGAACGCTCTTTTCTCTCTCGGAAAAAAAGATTCTAGCGTTCTCGCCGATGCGCATCTACACATGGCTTACCCTCTCAACCCACGGGCCTCACCAAATGCCACTGCCCCTCAGCGGGAGACGAGGCTGTGGGAAACGCCCCCACGGTTCTGGTCGTTCAGACCTTGCTCACGACTGAGTTCTCTTCGAAGCCTGGAAGGGCGTTTTCCATAGCCTCCACTAATCGAGCCCCCCCTTCCTTATTCCATATGAATTAATCTTTCTTGTATATCACTCTGGCGAGTGCCTAATGGGACGATGGAAAAGCTTGACGCCGAGGGTCGTCTGTATTTCACACGTCGAGGAGGTATTCGAATAAAGCGATATCTCGATGAGATGAAGGGACTTCCTTTAACTGACGTATGGGCTGACATCCATCCGATCAATTCTCAAGCCAAGGAACGGCTAGGCTATCCCACCCAAAAGCCCAACGCGCTTTTAGAGCGCATCATCAAGGCGAGCTCGAACGCTGGCGACGTCGTGCTCGATCCGTTCTGCGGCTGCGGAACGACAGTGATGGCCGCTCGCAAGCTGAACCGCCGGTTCCTCGGCATAGACATTTCCCACTTTGCCATCGACCTTGTGCGGAATCGCCGATTGAAAGACGCACGAATCCCCGTTCATGGCGTCCCCGTCGATATGCAGACGGCGGAGCGCATGGCACACGACGAGCCGCTTGAGTTTGAGAAGTGGGCCGTAACGCGCGTCCCCGGCATGGTTCCGAATGACCGACAGGTCGGGGACGGCGGGATAGATGGCCGTGGGACGCTACTGGCCGGAGGGCTCGTGCTCGCTCAAGTCAAAGGCGGGAGCTTTCAGCTGGGCCAGCTTCGCGACTTCCGGCACGTTCTAGCTCGCGAGAAGGCCGTCTGCGGCGTCTTTACGACTCTGCGGCCAGTGCGGTCCAGGAACGCACGCACGGAAGCTCACTCGGCCGGATTTCTTGAGCTCGGGGCAACCCGCTATCCGAAAGCGCAGGTATGGTCGATTACGGATTACTTTGACCATCGGCTTCCAAGTTTGCCGCCTCTGGCCGACCCATATACCGGCAAGGCGATGCAAGGTGATTTGTTCGCGTGAAACGGACCACAACATCTAGTGAACAAGCCGACCACAAAAGATGTAGGGGTGCGTAAAAAGGCTGTCAAGCTATCTTTGTAAGTCCCATATAATTCCCTTAGCTTGGCGTGGTGATCCATAATATCACTGGACACGATTAAGGGAGCGACCATGAAGGAGAAGGAACCGAAGGCAAAGCGCGGGCGTGGTCGCCCGCGCATCTACGTCATGCCGGAGCCGATCCAAGACACGCCGGAGAATATCGCTCGGGCGTGCATGCAGGGACCACCCGCAAAGGCTTGGGACTTTCTGAAGCCAGGCTCGGGAGCCAAGGTCGAGAAGAAGTAGCGCCGAGGGTAGTAATCTGCCAACTGGCAGGCGTGGCTAAGATAGTATATAATTCCCTTTCTTTTTGCTCTTCTTTTTGCCGCCGTGGGCGGGGAACGTGATGTCGACCGCACCGGGTCCCGGAGCCATGAAGAATTCGCACGCCGCTTTACTGCCTTGATCATTCATGCTGGAATCGCAATCAAGACCCGTGTACTCGAAAACGAGCGACGTGGGCCTGCCGTCTCCACATGAGAACGTCGTGGAAGAAAGAGCCACCCAGCAACTGTCTTGCGGTTATGCCCCCGAGCCTTGCGCACGCCGTCGAGTGCGGTTCGGACGTGCGACACGAGGCCGAGGTCCGGGGTGACGAGACCGGAGCCCCCTGTGCGTGCTTGGCGCAGGCCCCGCCGAAGAACTGGGTGTCGTCGTGGCTTGCGGTCGTGTCCAAGCCACCTACGGCGGAGGCCCGGGCCTGTTCGATCTGCTTCGAGAGCCCCTCGTCCTCGATTTTTCCGACTCGCCATCGATGCGTGCGACGTTCGAGTCTCTGGTCGGCGAGTATCGAGCCGGCGAAGCGGGCAGTGCCGCCATGATGGCGGCCCTCATGAATCAATGCTTGATCTCCGTTTTCCGGCGTCTGAGCGATCAACCGGACTGCCAGCTGCCGTGGCTCGCGGCGCTCGACGACCCCAGCCTCGCGCGCGTCCTCGACGACATCCTCGAGCAGCCCGAGCGCCCGCACTCCGTCGACACGCTGGCGGAACTCGCCCACATGAGCCGATCGGTCTTCGCACGGCGATTCCAAGAGTGTTTCGCCTGCACTCCCATGGACTACGTCCGGGACACACGGCTCCGGCGGGCCGCGCAACTATTGCACCGAGGAGAGCTGTCGGTGAACGACGTCGCGACGCGCGTGGGGTTTGCGAGCCGCAGCCATTTCTCTCGCGCGTTCCAGGCGCGCTTTGGTTGCTCGCCTTCGAAGTTTCGCGTCGCGGGGGAAGCGTAGTGGCGTGCCCTACCAGAAGACGTTTTTCCGGGCATGACACGGTGCTCAAGGCGGCAAAGAAGCTGAAGGCGACCGTGTCCGAAGAAACCGCGCGAGCGAATCGACTCGACGCTGTGCTCGACATCATTGCCGATTCCACAGAAGTGATAACGACCGCCACGGATCGCGTTGGAACGATCGTCGGCAGCTTGATGAGCTTCGCACGTGTGGATCAGACGACGTACGAGACCGTCGATGTGCACGTGGGGATCGAGAGCGCGCTGACATTACTGCAATCGAAGATCGGAGGTCGCATCGTTATCGAGCGGGAGTATGGCGCGATCGATCCACTGTATTGCGCCTCGGCTCAGATGAATCAGGTGTTCATGCACGTGCTCCGAAATGCCATCGAGGCGATCGAAAGCGAGGGCAGCGTCAAAATCACGACGCTCATGATGGACGGCGATATCGAGATAAGAATCGCCGATACGGGATCGGGGATGCCGCCGGAGGTCGTGAGGAAGATATTCGATTTCGGTTTCCGCCAGGAATCGCGAGTCAGAATGGGGTTCGGCCTGTTCCTCGCTCACAAGATCGTCGACGACCACGGTGGGCGTATCGAGGTCGAAAGCGAGCTCGACCAGGGCACATCGGTGGCTATCCTCCTTCCTCTCCGAAATCCGGCCGACTGCGCCGAGGGCTAGGCACGTTCACGGCGTACAGATCTCGAGCCCGTATCTCCTAAGACTGATGGCGCGCCGCAGCGAGCTGGGGACACGATCGGAACAAGGTTGCGCCGGCGAGCAACTAAGAGGGTAGGAGGGACTGTTTCGTTGAATGACGTTACAAAGTTCCCCGCGTGTTCCCCCGATTGCAAGTGCAATTCAAGAACGGTTCTCATAACTCATTGAAAAAACTGGCGCGCCCGGCAGGATTCGAACCTGCGACCTACGGATTCGAAGTCCGCCACTCTATCCAGCTGAGCTACGGGCGCGCCTTTTGGGGTGGGCGATGGGGCTCGAACCCACAACCCCCGGAACCACAATCCGGTGCTCTGCCATTGAGCTACGCCCACCACGCGACTGAATTCTACTAACGTAACTTCCTCTCTGGTACGCCAGGGAGGATTCGAACCCCCGACATCCGGCTTAGAAGGCCGGCGCTCTATCCAACTGAGCTACTGGCGCAAAACGTATCTGGTCGGGGCGAGAGGATTCGAACCTCCGACTTCCTGCTCCCAAAGCAGGCGCGCTAACCAGGCTGCGCCACGCCCCGAGGGAACCGGCCATTATATAAGGAGTTAGGTGGCCGCGTCAACGCCCCTGGCGAGACACGAGAAAATCAACGAGAGACGCCATGGCCTTTCCCCGGTGGCTGACTCCGTTCTTCTGCTCCGCCGTCAGCTCCGCCATCGTCGCGCCGAGCGGTGGATAGCAAAAGATGGGGTCGTACCCGAAACCACCGTCGCCGGAAGGCTCGGTCGCGATACGACCTTCGCACGTGGCTTCGCTCACGAACACGACGCTTTGGTTCTCGACGAGGGCAACGGCGCTCACGTAACGAGCGGTGCGCTCGGCTTCGGGCACCTCGCTCAGCAGCTCGAGCACGCGCGCGTTCTTGACGTCATACGGCGTGTCATGACCGAGCCATCTAGCCGAATGCACGCCCGGTTCGCCGCCGAGAAAGTCGACAACGAGACCCGAATCCTCGCCGAGCGTCGCAAGACCCGTGGCTTGATGATAGTAGAGCGCTTTCGCGACAGCGTTGTCGCGGAAGGTCGGTTCGAGCTCTTCGGGAGAAACGAGCACCGGCAGCTCGGAGAGGGTGACGATGACGATCTTGATCTCGAGGCCTACATTTTCGAGAGATTTCCGCTGCTCGCGGATCTTCCCTTGGCTCGTCGTCGCGAGAAGGAGCTTCACTCGCCGAGAATCTCGCGCTGGCACCGGACGATATCGTCGATGCCACGCGCGGCGAGCGCGAGCATTTTTTCGAGAGTGCCTTGCGAGAAAGGGCTCGACTCCGCGGTGCCTTGGATCTCGATGAACTCGCCCGAGCCTGTCATCACGACGTTCATGTCGACGTCAGCCCGCGAGTCCTCGTGATAGTTGAGGTCGAGAAGAGCCTCTCCGTCGAATACCCCGACGCTCGTCGCGGCGACATGCTCACGGATCGGTACGCTCGAGATCTTGCCCGCTTCTTTCGCGGCGCGCAGCGCGAGAGCGAGAGCGACAAACGCACCGGAGATCGAAGCGGTCCGCGTCCCACCATCAGCCTGCATCACGTCGCAATCGATCCAAACCGTCCGCTCACCAAACTTGGGAAGATCGATGACGGCTCGGAGTGATCGTCCGATGAGCCGTTGGATTTCCTGGGTTCTCCCGGAGACCTTTCCGCGCACGGATTCGCGCGGAATACGCTCCTTCGACGATCGAGGCAACATCCCATATTCCGCGGTGACCCAACCGGTTCCGCGGCCCTTCAAGAATGGAGGGACACGGTCTTCGAGCGTGGCGGTGCAGATCACTTTGGTGTCTCCAACCGTGATCAGGACAGAGCCTTCGGCATGTTTCAGAAAATTGGGAGTGATCGTGAGAGGCCGGGCTTCGTCGCTCCGGCGATTGTCAACTCGCTTCATTGTTGCGGGACTCGCTGCGCTCGGACGTGGGTCGCAGATAATCGGGAGCGCGTCCGTACGAGATGGTGAGATCGAGATGTCCCGCAATGGTTTGAATCTCCCGCCCCTCCACCAGGATCTTGACCGTCTTGATGACGGGGAAGTTCACGACGAGGGTGTGCGACAAACCAAACACGGTCAGCGCTTCGGCCGAGGTGCCACCGGGGTGGTCCTGTACGAACTCGGGCGAAAAGTCGACATAGGCCACGCCCTGCGACGTGATGAAAACCTCTCGAACCTCGACGCCACCAGGAAAAGAAGCAGAGCGTCGGACGAGAAGCTCGACGACCTGACGCACCTGTTTCTGCACCGAGTCTTCGAGCTGTATCTCTTGTTGCTCGGTCGCTAAGCTCCGGCCTGAGCCGGCTGGAACATAGAGCTTGATTGGAGTGCCTTCGGTAGCGGGCGCGAGCTCGCTCGCGTCCTGGCTCGTTTCGGGCGCCGCGTCCTCGCTCGCGTCCGGCGTCGCCGCCTGGGTTTGATCCGGTGTGGTCTCGGTTGCTATGGACGGCTCGGGGCCGCGCTGGCCGAGCAGCCAGAACGTCGCGTAGACGGCCGCGACGATAGTCACCGCCATCGTCGCCGTGATGAGGACACGCTTGCGGCTCACCGTTGGCTCCGGCGCGTACTCTCGGCGCTACCTCCACGCTCGAAGATGTCTTTGTAGCGTATGAGGCCACGATAGAGAGTTTCCGCCAACCTATCCTGGTAGTCCGCCGTGCTCAGAAGCCGTTCTTCTTCCGCGTTCGAGATGAAGCCGACTTCGACGAGCACGGCCGGCATCATCGCGCCCTTCAAGACACGGAACGTGTTCTGCTTGATGCCACGGTTCACGCTCTCCGTCACCGTCACTGCCCGGAGCTCCTCTTGCATGATCTCCGCGAGTTGTGACGATTGGCGCAAGTGGGACGCCTGCGCCATGTCCCAAAGGATGAAATCGAGATCGTCGCCGCCGCTCGACGCGTTTTGTGCTGTCGACGAATAGGAAAGGAAGTACACCGACGAGCCTCTCGCGTTGCGACGCGGCGAGGCATCCGCGTGAACGCTGATGAACAAGTCCGACTTGTTGCTGTTCGCGAAGGCCGCCCGCTCGTCGAGCGAGAGGTTGCGGTCCCCATCGCGCGTCAAGATCACGCGGATCCCGAGACGCGTTTGCAGCAACTGTCGAAAACGCCGGCAAATGGACAGCACGACGCCTTTTTCGAGAGAGCCGCCTTGGCCTTCCGCCCCCGTCTCGGCGCCGCCATGGCCGGGATCGAGCGTCACAATCCGAAGCTTGGCCGGACCATCTTGGTCCCCAGGAAGCTCCAGTGGCGCGGCGGGAAGATGATAGTCCTCGGGAAGCTCGATGATCTCGGCGTTGGGGTTGGGCTCGTCGTCGCTGTCGCCGCTCTCGTCCGTGAGACCTTCCGCATCCTCATGTTCGGGGTCGTCAGGCTGTTCCTGCTCGGACAAGTCCCACTCGAACTCGTCCGCCGTGCCCCTCTCGCGATTGGGGACGCGGCTACGGACGAGGTTCAAAACGATACCGTTGCCGCGCCGCTCGGTCCTGAGGCTTCCGTAGTGCTCACCCAGCTCCACGACGAGCACGTAGGTGGACTCTCTCCTCTCGAGCGAGATGCGCTCGACGACATCGTCGATGTTCGTTTCGCCACGATAACTCGTTCGGAGAAACGGGGTGTCGAGCGTGACACGGATGACGCCATAGGCCTCGGCCTCGACTTCCTCAATCGCGAGGGGTACAAAGCGATCGGAATCGAGAAAGACACGGGTGAAGGTCGGTGCGTGGCGGGATCGAACCTCCACTTCGGGAAAGTCGTCGCCGAGGATCAGCAGCCGATCGCTGCCACGATAGGCGACAGCCTCCGTCGCGAGCGAAGGGAGAACCTTGGTAAGAAAATCGAGCGGCACGAACCACTCTTCGCCCACGAGACGCGCGGGCGATTGAAGCAGCACGAGGTTCGCCGCAACTGGGACGAAGTTCTTTCCGTCGGAGATGCGGGCGATCTTGCCGTTGCCGGAGACGGTAACAGCGGTCGGCTCGGAGGCAGGACGGACGCTGGCCCCGACGAAGCTTGCCGCTCCCCGAAGCGGGATCATCTCCGTCCCGGAGAACTCGCTTATCGGGATGCTCCCGGGACCATCCTTCGAAACGACTCGGATCTCATACGGTGACTGCGCAATCGCGAGAGCTGGGAGCAAAAATAGAACCACGCCACATAGGTTCCAGTATCTCCATTGGCTCATGCGCTGTCTCTCCTAGTGGGCTTTTCGCGCGCCGGGGCAGGCGAAGGACTCTATCTGCTTCTAACTACAAGATTAGCACAAACGCCCGCGCAGCTACTCTGAAACGAGCTCCGACCGACGACTCGGATCGTGCTCGAGCACGTATTCTCCGAGATGGGTGATCTGCTCTTCGCCCATCACGTAGCGCAGCGTGTTTTTGAGCTTCGTGAGCTGAATGAACACGTCGTGCTCCGGATAGAGCCCCCTGGCGGCCATTGGGCTCTTGAAGTAGAACGAGAGCCATTCCTGGATCCCTTTGAAGCTCGCGCGCTGCGCCAGGTCGTAGAACAAAGCGAGGTCGAGCACGAGTGGGGCCGCGAGGATAGAATCCCGGCAAAGGAAGTCGACTTTGATCTGCATCGGATAGCCGAGCCAACCGAAGATGTCAATATTATCCCAGCCTTCTTTGTTGTCTCCGCGCGGCGGGTAATAGTTGATGCGGACCTTGTGGTAGAAGTTGCCATAGAGGTCCGGATAGAGCTCCGGCTGAAGGATATATTCCAGGACGGATAGCTTCGACTCCTCTTTCGTCTTGAACGAGCCCGGATCGTCGAGCACTTCGCCGTCGCGGTTGCCGAGGATGTTCGAAGAGAACCAGCCCGCGAGTCCGAGCATGCGAGCCTTCAACCCAGGTGCGAGAATCGTTTTGATCAGAGTCTGCCCCGTTTTGAAATCCTTGCCGCCAATCGGGACGTCTTCGTCAGACGCGAGTTGCGTGAGGGCGGGGACATCCACGGTGAGATTGGGCGCACCATTCGCGAAGGGTACGCCGCTCTTGATGGCCGCGTAGGCGTAAATCATGCTCGGGGCGATCGCGGGCGCGCTTTCACGAAGCCCGGCTTCGAACGCCTCGACATCCCGATGGACGTCGCTCGGCTCGAGAAACGTCTCGGTCGAAGCGCACCAGATCATGACGGCCCGCTCGGCGCCCGTCTTCCTCTTGACCGAGGCAATGTCTTCCATCAGCTGCTCCGCTAAGTCCATTTTGCTGGAGCCGGTTTTTACATGGGTGCCGTTGAGCTTCTTCACATACTCTTGATCGAAAACCGCTTTGAGCGGCCGGATGGTCTCGAGCTCGTCCTTGAGTTGGTCCAGAAGGGTACGCTCCAGAACACCCGCGTGCACCGCCGATTGATACGCGTCTTCTTCGAAGATGTCCCAGGCCGCGAAGGTCAGATCGGAGAGCTCGCTGAGCGGGACGAAGTCCTTGATCATAGGCGCGCGCTTCTCGGTTCGCTTACCGAGGCGGATCGCCCCCATCTGTGTAAGCGATCCGATGGGCTTCCCCAGACCCTTGCGGACCGCCAAAACCCCCGCGATGAACGTGGTGCTCACCGCGCCCAAACCGGGTAGCAGAACGGCTAGCTTGCCGTCCGGTGCTGAGATATCGAACGGTGTTTCCTTGGGCATCAGATCTCCTGGTGAACCTATTAATAATAGAGGATAAAAGAGCCTCCAATTGTGACGCAGGGGCCCGCTCGGCGCAAGAGCCACAGCATCGTTGTATACTCATCCACATGGAGATCTCGCTCGATCGCTGCGTCGCGTGCGGGAATTGTGTCGCCATTTGCCCCGTGGGCGCCATCGATATCGACCCGGTTATCAACCGGGCGACGGTCGACCAGGATCGCTGTGTCGAGTGCTTCGCATGTTATCGAGGCCTCTCGACCGAGCACCTCAACCCGACGCTCGTGCGGAGCATCCGTAAAGTGTTCAGCTGGTTCCGGCTACGCTTCGACCCTGAGCCCGATGTCTGCCCCACGGCCGCCATCGAACCGCAAGAGCTCGCATGGCCGCGTATCGTACGGCGCGCCTTCAGCGACCCCCTCGTCCCCCATGAGTCAACCGGGATCCACGGCCGGGGAACGGAAGAGGTCAAGACGAACGACGTGACTCACCACGTCGGCGAAGGCGAGGTGGGGTTCACCATCGAGTTCGGCCGTCCGACCGTATCGGCGAGCTTCCGCGACATTTCGGGCGTGACGGAAACCCTCGCCGCCGCCGGCATCGCGTTCGAAGCGAACAACCCCGTCACGCATCTGATGGACGACGCGTCGACCGGCAAGATCCGCGAAGATATTCTCGACGAGCGTGTTCTCTCGGCCATCGTCGAGGTCAAAACGACGATGGAGCGTGTTCCCGAAATTCTGCGCATCGTGCGAGAAGCGGCCAAGAAGATCGAGACCATCATTTCTGTCGGTGCCTCCACGCGCTGCGACGCGGAAGGCGGAAGCGCCCTCGAGAGCGTCCTCCACGACGAAGGCGTGGCCTTCTGGCGCGGCAAAACCAACTTGGGCCTGGGCCGAGCCCCACAAGTTGAACCGGTAGCGGGTAGCAGTTAACCGAGTAGACCGTGACCAACACTCTTCATCGCTATGGTGCCCCCGAGACTTTGAAAGACGACTACATCGTCTTCGCCATGGCCGCGCGCGGCGTCAACGACGAAGGCTCGGCCGAGAAGTTCAAAACGTTTCTAAAGATCGCTCAGAAACATGGCCCGATCAATCTGGGTGACGCCACCCAGGGTGGCGTCTACCGGCCGTCTAAGAGGCTCAACCCGCTCGCGCATTGGTTTCGAAAAGACGAGCGCGACCCCGAGAGCCTCGTGAACAACGTCAACCAGCCGACGGTGGTCTCCGCGGTGTTCGACGACCCCAAAGCGCTCGAAGCCTTTCTCGTCGACATCAAGGAAGCCGATCTCGGTCTGTCCGTCAATATCAGCGCGCTGACCGATAGCGCCGCGGAGATCGCGAAGCAAGCCGGCATTACCCGGCACAGCGTCGAATATTCTCTCGGCTTTTTCGGAGCGCTCGATAAACTCCCCGACCGTGCGACTCTTTCGCTAGCGACGATGTGTGGTCACGGGATGATCTCGTTCAACCTCGCGAAGAAAATGATCGACTGGGTCAAACAAAGCCGGCGCACCCCGGAGCAAGCCTCGGCCTACATGGCGCGCTTTTGCAGTTGCGGCATCTTCAACACCACACGATCCTGTCGCCTCCTCAACGAGTGCTCGCATCGAAACGGCTGATGCGGCTCGATTGGACCCGCTCCAATCTCGACGCTTCGGGGGCAGTCGATTTTGAGCTTGTCGCAAGTCCGCAGGTCCAGACCGATCGTCCCTGGATACTGTTCGTCGGCGCGGACGAGACCACGCTCGAGGGCGCCGCGCGCAGTGAGCTCTCGGGTGAGGTCCTCTCTCCACCCGAGCATCCCCCGCTCCCGATCGTCATCCACGAGCTGAGCCCGCCGGCGCTTTTGGGAGAAAGGACGCTCTACGCGCCGAGGCTCGATTACGGTTTCTACGAGCGCATTGGCTGTGCGGGAACACCTCTCTACGTGTTCCCCAAGCTCACCCAGCTCGCTTCCGAAGGCAAGCCTCTCGCGGTTATCGCCACCGCACTCGAATCCCGCGCCAGCGATCTGAGCACGCAGCGAGGCCTCGCGAGTCGTTTCGAGATTCGCCGTGTGCCCGGCGAGAGCGCGAGCAACAGCACCGTCCCAACGCCCAGTCCACTCGAGGCGCTCCATGTCGACGAGAACGCCGCGCTCGGCCACGTGTTCGTCGCGGTATCGTTTATGTCCGGGCTTTCTCGTACAAAGCCCAAGGACGCCGTAGCGTCTTTGAAAACGGCGATTCAGATCGACCCGGACCTACCGGCCGCGCATTACGAGCTCGGCAAGGCCTTGCTCCAGACGAACGACATGGAGGGCGCGCTCGCCGCGTTTCGCCGGACGACCGAGCTTCTGCCCGAGTTCGCGTCCGCATGGGCGAACTTGGGCGCCGCGCTCGGCGAGATGCAGCAGCTCGATGAGGCCGCTTTGACGCTCCGCCGCGCGGTGGCGCTCGACCCGCTCAGTCACGCACTCCACTCGAACTTGGGTGTGACCTATCGCGATCAGGGAAAGCTCGACGAGGCCGCGGCAGCTTTCGAGCATGTTTTGTCGCTCGCACCGGATTTCGTTTTCGGCCATTACAACCTCGCGAGCGTTCGATATTTGGAAGGTCGTTACGACGAGGCCGTCACGTGTTTCGAGAAGGCGCAGTCGATGGACCCATCACGCTCACCGCGCCAATGTTTGATGCTCGCGCTCACGCGCCTCGCCAACGGAGACACCGAAGGGGCATTGAGCGACTATCGGGAGGTGTTCGGCCGCCTCGACGCGTCGATGAAGCGCGACATGCGGAAGGTCGCCGAATGGGATCTCGAGACGCTCGCTCGCAGCCACGGTGACGGTGTCAGCGCTGCGTTTAAAGAGTCTGCGTCGCTTCTCCGCACGCTCGGTTGAGGACCGCACACAAATCTACATGGCAGAGTACAATATGCCTGGATATGTTCTCCAGGGAGAGAGCCGAGGAGAGACAAGGCCAATGACAGACGACCTCACACGCCGCGATTTCTTGAAGGGTGCCGGCTTCGCTATCGCTGGCCTCGTCGGCGTGAGCACGCTCAGCCGCGCTCAAGAGCCGAAACAAGAGGACCCGAAGGACAAGACGGACAGGGAGCAGGAGCCAGAAGAGCCGAACGAAGACGACCTCTTCGGGGATGACGATTCGAGCGAAGAAGAAACGCGCGCTTGCCCGCAATGCGGTGCGCTGATGTACAAGCAAGGCGACACTTGGACCTGCGAGACCTGCGGCTTTAGCTACGTTGAGTAAACAGGGAGTAAACGGGGAGTAAACGGGCCGCGCTTGCTCCCGTCCTTCAGGCCATCAGGGCCGTGGGATGACGAGGTGGCCAATGATGAGGAACAGGATGAGCGCGGCGCAGAGCGTGAAGTGGGGGGCGGTCAGCCGCGGGTAGCGCCAGTACCAGAACTGGCCTTTGGGCTCGCGGTTCGACATGATCAGGCGGGTGTAGAGAATCCTCTGGATGCTGATGAGGGTGCTGAAAAAGGCTAAAATCCAGAGCGTTATGTGAACGTTCCCCGCCAAGAGGCCGATGATGATGGTCACGGTGCGCTCGGCACGCTCCATGAATCCCACTTTGCATTCGGGGATCTCGTTCTCGGCCCGTGCGCGGATGTACGACGTCGTCGCCGTTCCCGCGACCGTGACACCCCACAAAATCAAATAGAGCAGGCGCCCGGGGCTGTGGACGAAGCGGACCAGATATACGAGAATCCCAAAGAACATCAGGAAGTCGGTATAGCGGTCGGTCACGGAGTCCAGAAAACCGCCGAACTTTGTGGATCCCCGGGAGATGCGGGCCACAGCGCCATCGAGCATGTCGAAGGCCCCGGCCGCGATGAGAACGATGCCCGCGAGCCACTGGGTCCCGAAATACATGGGCATGAAGACGAGCGAGACCGCCACCGGGCCGGTCAGGGTGACCGCGTTCACGGGGATGCCGACACGGATGATGCCGCGGGCGATGCTGTCCCGCGCAAAACCAAAGACCCCGGCGACAAACTTGGAGAGGGCCACCGCGATGGCACGCAGCATCTCCCTCAACCCCCGGGGCTCAGGAAGCGTGCTCGCTTTGACGCCCAAATTCTCCTCCTGCCTCGAAGTAGACCGCAGCGGAACGCGCTACTTTAGCACAATTTAGGAACACCACCGACAGCACCGACAGCTGGTAGAATCCCCGCGGTGGATAGTGATTTACCGCTCATCATTGTGAATCCAGCGTCACGGGGCGGCGCCGGGGCCCGCGATTGGCCCTCCGCGGCAGCGACGATTAGGGCTCATTTCGGCCCCTTCGAGCGCCGCTTCACGGAGGCTTCGGGCCATGCAAGCGTTCTCGCGCGTGAGGAGGCCGAGCGCGGACGGCGCCTGTTGCTCACCTTCGGTGGCGACGGGACGATATCGGAGACAGCGCGCGGGATTCTGGACTCCGGTGCCTCGTGTGAGCTGGGCGTTCTACCCCACGGCACGGGGGGTGACTTTGTCCGCTCGGTCTCGACTCCGGCCCGGCTCGCGGACGCGGCCCGCGGTCTCCGATTGGGGCGCACGATCCAGATCGATGTCGGGCGCGTGACCTTCTCCGAAGGTGAGTCCCGGAGCTTCGTAAACTCGGCGTCGTTCGGTCTGAGCGCCGAGGTTGTCCGCCGGGTAAACGACTCGAGCAAATCTACGGGAAGCTATGCGAGCCAGACCATGAGGGCCGCGCTATCGTTCGAGCATCCCGACGTAGAGCTTTCAGTGAACGGGAGGCCGCCGCGCCGCGTGGCCATCACGACCGTGTCACTTCACAACGGCCGTTTTTTCGGAGGCGGGATGAAGATGGCGCCCAAGGCTGAGCTCACGGACGGCAAGCTCGCGATCGTCGTCGTCAAGAAAATGCCGCCGTTGAAGCTACTGAGCCGCGTGCCGCTTCTCTATTGGGGCGCGCATGGGGCCATTGCTGAGGTCGAGCAAGGCTCGCTCGAGTCCCTTCTAGCGCGACCCGTCGACCCTGCCCGCGAAATATGCCTCGAGATCGACGGGGAGTCCGTAGGCCGCCTGCCCGCCCGCTTCACGATCGAGCCGGCGGCGCTCAGAGTCCGGATCCCGGGTCCTCAGGGCTGATCCCCGGTCGGGCCCGTCAGCTTCTCCTCATCGATCGTGTAGTCCATCCCAGCCGTTCATCATCTCGTCGTAGGTGGGATCGGGATTGAACGCGTTACGTTTGAAGTTGTCGAAATGCGTGTTCCGCTCGGGACAGGGATCACAAAAGACGAGGCCCGAGATGATGACGCAGAGAATTCGGGATAGCGCAAACTGTTACCCATGTCCCCCGTCTGATTCGTTACCGACGTTAGCGGTTGCACAAACGCTATGTTAGGATACCGCTCGCTTTGTCCGATTCGCGGGATTCCCACAGAAGAACCAGGGAGTCGAGACCGACATGGCAGTGCGCACCGGTACCGACTACCGCAAACGGCTCAGGGATCATTCGTCCCAGGTTTGGCTGCGCGGTGAACGCGTCGACGACGTCACCACCCATCCGTCCCTCGAGCGCATTGCGTCCACCATAGCCAGCCTTTACGAACTCCAGCATGACCCGGCGCACCGTGACGTACTTACATAGGTCGAGGAGGAATCGGGCGAGGCCTGCGCCACCCCGTTCATGATGCCGAGGAGCTACGACGATATTCTCAAGCGCGGCGCGGCCTTTCGGCTCTACGCGGAGCGAACGCTGGGCCTGGTGGGGCGGACCCCCGACTTTCTCAATACGATGTTGATGGCCTTTGCGGGCTCACCCGAGGTATTCGAGGAGATGGGACCACAGTTCGCGGAGAACCTGCAGCGCTACTTTCACTACGTCCGGGACAACGACTTGTTTCTTACGCACGCTCTGGTCACGCCCCAAACGGATCGTTCCAAGCCGCCCTCGCAGCAACGGGGCGAGTTTCTCCATATGGGAGTGGTCCGGGAGCCCGCAGGCCATGCAGCATCACCATCGCGGGCGCCCGTGGTGAGCTCCACTCGAGGTAGTGGAAACGGAGGCCGTTCAGACTCAGATAGTGCGAGCGCGCCGATGTTTTCGACAACAACTTGGCTACTCGGACGACTCGTCGTGGATCGGGTCGTCGGGCCGGAAACTACACGCACTGGGTCTTGCGCTACTACGAGCACCAGCAGTTCGGCACTCAGCTCGCAACCCAATGCGCGGTGATGGGCTTCGGTACCCGCCGCGATCACCGCGAGCCTGCTTCACCCGGAGCGACTGGTGGTTGCCTTTGCAGGGGACGGCTGCTTCCTCATGAACGGCCAGGAGCTGGCGACAGCCGTGAAGTACGACACGAACACCAAGTTCATCGCGGTCAACAACAACATGTACGGTTCGATCCGCATGCATCAGGAGCGAAACTTCCCGGAGCGTCCGATGGCGACCGCTTTGACCAACCCGGACTTCGCTCAACTGGCGAACGCCTACGGGATCCCTTCCGCGGTCGCCGCCAGCAACGATGAGTTCGAGACGGTCTTTACCGAGCTCGCCAAAGCGAAGGGCCCCGCGCTCATCGAGATACGCACCGATCCGAACGTGAGCAACCCCAACGCTACGATCGACGACTTGCGGAACAAAACAAACGCGAAGTGACTGAAGCCCTGATTCACCCACACGCTCTTGACTCTTCACCGCTCATGGACGGTCTCGCCCAAGCCCCAATACTGGCGCGAGCAGAACACCAGAGGCTTCAATTCGGAGTCTTTGCTCGCGCCGAGCTCGATTTGATCCACTTCACCAAAGAACACGGTGTGCGTGCCCTGCGACGTCTGATCGACGACCCTGCAGTGCAAGTAGCCGAGACAGCCTTCGAGCTGGGGAAAGCCGTACCCGTCGAACTGCTCCTCCGAGCTCAGCTTCGGGCTCGCGAAGTGATCGGAGACGCCACCTTGATCCTCGCCCAGGACGTTGACGACGAACCGACCTTTTTGAATCGCATCGTGGGCGCGAGACTCCTTGAGGATACATATCAGGACGAGCGGCGGTGCCACGCTCACCGAGGTGAACGAGCTGACGGTGACGCCGCGCCGCCCGTCGTCCCCCTCCGCGGTCACAACGGTCACGCCTTGAGGGAACGTGCGCATCACGTCCTTCAACGAAAGATCGCTCACCTATGCCTCCTCGAAATCGGCCGTGCATTCGATCGCAATACACACGTTCACACTCATAGCTGCCGGGCATCCGCGGACGAAGTTTGTCCGGATAGGCGGAACAAAGCAAACACGAAGTGACTCAGCCCAGATTCACCCACACGCTCTTGACTTCCGTGTACTGCTCGACCCCGTAGCGGCCTCTCTCACGACCCCAGCCCCATTGCTTGTAGCCGCCGAAGGGTGATGCCGGATCCAGGAAGTTGTAGCAGTTGATCCAGACCGTTCCCGCCCGCAGCCCGTCGGCAATGAGGTGCGCTTTTTTCAGGTCCGACGTCCAGATCCCAGCGGCCAAGCCGTAGATGGTGTCGTTCGCTTTGCGCACGAGATCGTCGACATCGTCCCACGGCATAGCGCAAACCACGGGGCCAAAAATTTCTTCGCTCACGACCCGCATGGAGTGATCCGTATGGGTCAGCACCGTGGGCTCGTAGAAAAAACCCTTGTCGAAACCCGACGGTGTCCCCCCGCCCACCACGACTTCGGCTCCGTCCTCGCGGCCACCGTCGACGTAGGCGTGCACCCTCTCGCGTTGCTCATGGGAGACGAGCGGGCCGAGCTGGGAATCCGGATTCAAGCCCGGTCCGATCTTCATGCGGCGGGCTATGTCGGCAACCCCGTCGATCACCTGGTCGTAGCAGTCGCGATGCACGTAGAGCCGCGAACCCGCCGTGCAAACCTGGCCTTGGTTGAAGAAGATCGCGTCGGCCACTTCGGCGGCAACGGTTTCAATGTTCGCATCCGGAAGGACGATATTGGGGGACTTGCCTCCGAGCTCCGAGACTCTTTTCAAATTCCCGGCCGAGGCGCGCACGATGGCGCGCCCGACTTCGGTGGAGCCGGTGAAGCTCACCTTGTCCACACCGTCGTGAGCCGCGAGGGCGGCTCCCGCCTCTCCGAAACCAGTGACGACGTTCAATACGCCCGCGGGAAAACCGGCCTTGAGCGCAAGCTCTCCTAGTCGAAGCGCTGTCTTGCTCCGCGGGTTTGAGGACGACGGTACAGCCCGCGGCTATAGCAGGCGCCACCTTACCGGACGCCTGGGACATCGGGAAGTTCCAGGGAATAATCTGTCCCACGACGCCGACCGGGTCGTGCACCGTGTAGTTGAGCACACGAGCTCCGCCGCGGCCAGCGACCGGGATCGTCTCCCCGGTGAGCTTCGTAGGCCAGCCCGCGAAGTAGCGAAAGGCGTTGATGGAGCCTTGAACCTCCACCGCGCGTGCCAGGCGTACCGGCTTGCCGTTGTCGAGCGATTCCAGGATCGCAAGCTCCTCCGCGTTGTCTTCGATCAAGTCGGCGAGCCGACGAGATTCGAGCGGTTGTGCACGCGGTCGCTCGGCGCGTCGTGCGGGATCGCTTTCGCCGGGCACGCGTCGTCTCAGCGGTGACAAACGTTACAAAACTCCTTGACGCCGAACGATGTTGGCCGGTCATGGCTGAGCGGCAGATCCGTGAAGATCTTGCCGAGACGCACTCGCGGGCCGAACTCTTTCGTGATCAGAAGCCCGTGCCGTCCGTACTCGCCGAGGCCGGCCTGGATAGCATAGGGAACGGCAAGCGCGCTGTCGTCGAGACTCTCGACGGCGCGGTAGCCGAGATTTCTAATGTATTGACCAAGAGAAAGAAGTGCGACGGTGTTCCTCAGGGCTGATCCTCGGTCGGACCCGTTTGTCTTTCGCGCTGCGGTTGTGTTTGGCCTTGAGAAGGGGAAACTTGGTGTTCTTGAGGTTGCGCCGGGCAGTCCCTTTGAGCTCGCGCGCCAGCTCGCGCCGGGTCTTATCCACGGCCTCGTTCAGATGCTTGACGATGTGGAAGCGGTCAAAGATCACCCGTGCCTGAGGAGCCTTTTTGCCGACGACAGTTATGTACGGCTCCCACATGTCCATGCTGACCGCTTCGAGCTCCGCGGCTCTTTGTGGTCCGAGCTTGCGGAAAAACCGCAGCAGCGTCTTGGCCTTGCGCTCCTTTCCCGCCCAGACGACCCGGCCGCTGAGATGGTCTATTACCACTGTTAAGTACTTGTGGCGTTTGCGGTAGCTGATCTCGTCCATCCCAATCACCCGCAATCCATCGAGCTCGCGCCGCTCATCCCGCTGCTCGGCAACCACTCGCTGGATGATCCGTCGCACCGAACGCCACGTCACTCGGAAATAGTTCGCTACGGCGCTGACGTCCGTCCTCTGTGCCAGCCACGCTACCTCTTGTTCGAAGCTTTTGGTAAAGCGGCTTCCCTTGTCGGCCCAAGGCACCTTTTCTCTGACCACTCCACACCGCCGACATACCACTCGTCGGATCGAGTAGATAGGTCCGGACTCCGAACAGGTCCAAGTGCCGCCAGTAGCGATTGTAGCGATCTTTGTTCTTGCGGACCTTTCGTCCGCAAATCCCGCACAGAGGCTTCCTCCTCCGTGGTACTACATCCACCACCACTCTGGCTTTGTCCGCCTGGAAGTGGAAACCTCGGACCCACAGGCCTTGCAATCCGATGAGCTTGTTGACTAACGTAGTAACGCGCATCGCGGGAACGCTCTTTTCTCTTTCGGGAAAAAAGATTCTAGCGTTCTCGCCGATGCGCATCTACACATGGCTTACCCTCTCAACCCACGGGCCTCACCAAATGCCACTGCCCCTCAGCGGGAGACGAGGCTGTGGGAAACGCCCCCACGGTTCTGGTCGTTCAGACCTTGCTCACGACTGAGTTCTCTTCGAAGCCTGGAAGGGCGTTTTCCATAGCCTCCACTAATCGAGCCCCCCCTTCCTTATTCCATATGAATTAATCTTTCTTGTATATATATCAGGAGGGGCCTGTGGGCGCTCGTGGGAAACGCGAAGCGTTTTCCAAGCGATTGTGGAAAACGCCGCTCCACGTTTGTACGTGCTCACAACCTTTCCCTAAACGCCTCTCTCCCCCGGAGTTTCCGGCGTTTTCCACAATCGCGGCAGCGTCCATAGGCCATGCCCTCCAACACAAATCAGATCCCCCGAAACGACAGGAGAACCTGATATTTCTACACATGCTGCCCTCGCGGCCGCCGTAGCCCTAAGGGCGTAGGCGGGTCAAGAAAGAACGGCTTCGCCGAGAAGCTCCTTTTTGATGTAGGCGACGGTGTCATAAAGTGTTTCGTACGGATCCCTTGCACGGAAACCCAGCTCCCGCTCGGCCTTGCTGCAGTCCAGATACCAGAAGCGCCGGCCCATCTCGACACTGATCCGATCGACGGGCGGCGACATGTCCCACTGCCGATAGAGTGCGTCCACCGCTTTGCCAGCAAAGCCGTAGATCGCGTCGGGAAGCTTGAGCTTCGGCGCTTTCACCTTGCTCATACGCCCGAGCCGCTCGAGGAACGTCGCGAAAGTCCAGTTCGGGCCTCCTAGCAGATAGCGATGCCCGGGCTGGCCGCGCCGCATCGCGCTTTCCATCGCTTCGGCGACGTCGCGGGCGTCGACGAAATTCATGCCGCCGGGCGGGATCACCGGGATATCGCCGGCTAGAAACTTCAAGACGTCCTCGGTGGAGGAGACCCGTTTGTCGCCGGGGCCGAGGAGAAGACTGGGGTTCAAAACCACGAGCTCCGGGCCGCCCTCGCATTCGCGCTTCGCCGCTTCTTCCTGGTAGAGCTTGCTCGTGTAGTAAGGCCAGCCGCCGATAAGCGCCAGCGGCACCGGCGCGCTCTCGTCGGGAAGCGTGTTGCCGTCCTCGGTCACGGCGATGGTTCCGCTCGTCGAAGCGAGCACGATGCGCTTCACACCGGCCACCTTCGCGGCGCGGCACAGGAGCATCGTCCCTTCCACATGGACGCGATAGAGCTCGCGGACATCTTCCGGATCGCGCGACACCTTTCCCGCGAGGTGGTAAATTTCTTCCACGCCGTCGACCGCGCGCTGGACGACGTCTTCGTCCAGAATCGAGCCTTCCACAATATCGACCTCAGAAGCCGCACGACTTGCTCGCACGAGCACGCGGACTTCACGATCTACGAGACACGGCAGAAGGTGCGTGCCCAGAAATCCGGTCGCGCCGGTGACGAGCGTTTTAGTCATCTGTTTTTCCGACGGTGACGGGCTGCTTCGCTTTGCGCTCCGCAGCGAAGCGGGACCGCACGTTCTCGATCTCCGCGTCGAGGTGGGCCTGCGTATCGTCGCGTTGGTGCTCCACGATCCGCTGGGCGAGCGCGGCAACCGAGCGCTCCGCGAGGGAGCGCGGCAAACCCTGCGAGACCCGCACGAAGGTGTCGTAAGAGAGAAACGGCCCGATGCTCGCGCTCACCTCGCGCGATTGCGGGTACCACGTGCCTGGCGGAAGGGCGTCATGCGTCCACAGGTGGATCGGCAGGATGCCGACCTTGGCGCGCAAAACGAGGTGCCCAATCCCGCGCTGGAATGGCTGCATCACGCCCGTCCGCGAGCGGGTGCCTTCCGGGAAGATGAGCACGTTATGACCCTGCTCGAGAAGATGGAACGCCCACTCGAACGATTTTCGGAGCGATCCTTTCCGCTCCATCGGGACGAGGTTCGTGAAGTTCTCGAAGATCGTGCGCTTGACCTTGTTGTCGAAGAAGTAATCCGCAGCCGCGAGCGCCACGAGGTTGTCGCCCGCTCGGCCGAGCGCCATCTTCACGAGACCCATATCGAGATGGGACGCATGATTGGCGACGACGATGAAGTGTGTGTAGTCGGGAATGTTCGCTCGGCCCTTGAACTCGGGGTTGAGCGTTTCGTGGTAGAACCAATGCTGCACGGCAGCGAGCCCTTTGCGGCCAAGCTCTTGAAGGGCGGGCGGGAGCTCGACCTTGTCAATTTCAGTTTCAACTTTGTTGGCTTTTTTGGCGCGCACGCGCCCTTTCGGGCGGCTCCTAAGGCTGTCGGCGAGCTCCCGAATACCGGAGAGCGACATCAACGCCTCGGCTGTCAGGCTCTCTCCGGTGCGCGTTTCAATGGCGCCCGCGAGCTCGCTATACATGAGGCTGTCATAGCCGAGCTCGCCGAGGCTCGCGTCGAGGTGGACGGCGTCACGCGGTTTTTCTGCCACGCGCGCCACAACGTCGAGGAGCCACTCTTTTTCACCTTCGGAAACGGATGCCGTGCGCGTTTCGACTTCGCGCTTTTCCTGAAGCCACGTGACGAGCTCACGCCGTTTGACCTTGCGCGTCGCCGTTCGCGGGAGCTCTTCCGCACGCACTTCGTAGAGCTTCACGCGTTTATAGAGCGGAAGCCTCTCGGACACTGCGTGAAAATGGTCCTCGATCTTCTTCTCGATATCCTCGATCTCCGTGTCTTTTTCAGGCACGACGACCGCCGCAACACGCTCGCCGGCGCCGTCGGGAAGGCCAACGACGGCGAGCTCTTTGATAAGGCTCTCTTCGGCATAGAGCTCTTCGAGCTCGTCGGGATAAACATTCTTGCCGTTTTTGTCGACGATCATCTCTTTCGAACGGCCTACGATGAAGAGGTTGCCCTTTTCGTCGAGACGCCCGAGGTCGCCCGTGAAGAGCCAACCGTCGCGGAGCGCTTCTTTGGTCGCTTTCTCGTTTCCGTAATAGCCCGCCATCACGTTGGGCCCCCGCGCGGTGACTTCGCCCACGCCGCGACGATTGGGCTCGTGGATCTTGATCTCGATACCCGGGAGCGGTCGGCCCACACTTCCGGAGACGACACCTTCCTCGGGACGCGTCACCGTCAGAACGGGGGAGGCTTCGGTGAGGCCATAGCCTTCGTTCAAGTTGAAGCCGAGACCTCGGAAGGTCTTGAGTGTCGACTCCGAGAGCGTCGAGGCGCCGCTGATGAGATAGCGGATCCGGCCTCCAAAGGCGGCATGGATCGGCAAAAACAGCAAGGGCCCTAGGTTGAGCGGCGCTTCTTCGCGCAGCAAATAGTTCGCGTCGATGGCGAAGCTCACGAGCTCTTCGAGCCGCTCCGACTTGTCCGAGAAGCGGCTCAAGATGCGCCGTTTCAAGAGGTCCCAGAGTGCGGGGACCCCGACGATACAAGTCACGTGACCTCGGCGAAGCTCGCGGTTGACGCTCTCACCCGTGACTTCGGTCAAGTAGGTGATCTGCGCGCCACGACTGAGCGGCAGAAGAAAGCCCGTCGTGAACTCGAACGAGTGATGAAGCGGCAGAATGCTCAACATCCCGTCTTCATGGGTGAGGTCGAAGACGGAGAGAAGCTTCGCGAGGAGACTCGTGAAGTTCCGGTGGGTGAGCATCACGCCTTTCGGATTTCCGGTCGTGCCCGACGTGAAGATGATGGAGGCCGTGGAGCTCGCGCTCACCGACTTAGGGAGTCCCGCAACGCGTTTTTGCTCGGTGGCTTCCGGAATGAGCGCGTAGATCTCGTCGAAGGTCCAAAGGTCCACGGCTTTATCGAGCGCGTCCCGAAGCTCTGGATGTTTCGCGAGGAGCTCGGGGTTGATGGCGATGGCGCGCGCTTCGCCGTGGCCGATGAGGCGGACAATCTCTTCGGTCGCGACGTCTTTTTCGAGCGGGATCACAGCGGCGCCCGTGCGCACGATTCCGAAATAGGTCATGCCCCATTCGGGTCCGTTCTCCGACAAAAGCGCTATGCGGTCGCCGTCTTTGACGCCTTTGCCTTGGAGAAAAGCCGCAGCCCGCAACGCGCATTCGCGGAAATCTCCGTAGGTATAGCGCTCTTCGCGGCCCTTTCGCTCGATGCGCATCGCGACGCGGCCTTGATGGTTCCTCGTGCACGCGTCGAAGAGCTCAATGAGGTTCTTATACGTATAGATCCGTTTCGGTTTGGGTTTTTCGTCTTCATCGAAGCGCGGAAAGACCCACTTCCGAAGGCCCGGTAGATGGACGTTCAGCCAGTAGTCGTACCAATCAATCGCTTTGGGATCGAAGACGAGCTTGCGGCCGTCCTGCTCGAGGCGCTCGAAAAGCGCGCGTATGTTGTCGGTGCGAAAGACGTAGTTGTTGTCGACGATGAAGGGACGGAACGTGTGGAAATGCTCCTCGCCCTCTTTCGTAAAGGCCTGGAAACGCTCCACCGCGTCTTTCGCTTGCTCGAAGAGAGGCGCGAGCGGTCCAACTTGCCGCGCCGAGACTTTGCCGAGCGTTTTCGACAACTCCTTCGTCGCTTTGTGGAGAAGCGGCATCGAGTATTTTTCAAAGCTCTCCGGCTTGACCGCTTGCGCTTCCATCCGCGCAGCGATGTCATTCAAGAGCCAGCCACCCGAGGACTTCTCTTTGAAATACTGACGTTTGAAAAGGCCCAGCAGATCGACGAGACGGCCGAGACGAGACGGGTTGGTGTCGCCCGAGGACACTTGGTACACGAGAGCGGGCTCTTCCACCATCGTCTGCGCCGCGATGGCCAAGACGGCCGAAGCGACCATGTCGACCGGGATGACGTCGAGAATGACGGTCGTGTTCACCGGAAACAGATTCTGCCCGCGCATGGCCATTCGCACGAGCGGCGCCGTGGTCGTGAAGCCTTCGTTCCACCCCGGGAAAGGAAACTCGAGAGCGCTCTCCACGATCGCAGGTCGCACGATGGCGCGGGCCATGCCCTCTTCGGCGGCGACGAGCTGCTCGCCGAGGCTCTTCGTATAGGTGTAGATGTTCGGCCAACCCCAGTCCTTTGCCTTGGCGATACCGAACTCGGTGAGGCGTGAGCGGATCCAGTTCTTGCGCTCCCGGGCAATGGCGAGATTCATCGCGCGCTCGTCTCCGGGATCGCGGCCTTCCTCGAGGAAACGCTTGCGGGCGTTCTCCCGGAATCGATCGGCGAGTGATTTGTCGCGGGCTTCGTCTTTGACGCGGGCGGCGAGACGCTCGCAATCGTCGATCTCTTTCTCGACGCTGAACTCGGACTCTTCTTCGGTTCGGCGCGGGAAGTAGCCGATGAGCGGCTCGTTCTCCCAGATTTCGCCCGAGCGGTTGCCGGCGACGAAACAGGTGCTCACGTGCAAGAGCGCCGGACGCTTCATCTGTTTCGCGAACGCGATGGTGTTCAGCGTGCCGTTGACGTTCGTCTTGAGCGCGGCGTCGAGCGGCGGGTTGAACGTGACGCGTCCCGATGAGTTGAGCAGGACGTCGATGTCCTCGGCGATCTCTCGCGCGCGGTCCGCGCCGAGGCCGAGATGCTCGTGGGTGATGTCCCCCGCGACGACGACAATTTTCTTCCGCAGGACGTCTTCGAGGTCCTTCCCGTGACGCGTCCTCAGCGGGTCGAAAGCCGGCGACGGGACCACCGTGTCCCAGAAACGTTTCTCGCTCTCTTCCTCGCTGCTCGCCCGCACCATCATGTAGACGCGGCCGATATTCTCGAAGC
Organism: Candidatus Marinacidobacterales bacterium; assembly: GCA_965197495.1. GTDB lineage: Bacteria > Acidobacteriota > Vicinamibacteria > Marinacidobacterales > SMYC01 > SMYC01. Next base: position 3,388,427 of record OZ240210.1, on the reverse strand, counting down.
GGTCGAGAAGCATGCTCAGGCACACTTTCCCGAGAAAGCCGGTGCCGCCGAGCAGAAAGATTCGGCGCCCGTCGAACGTCTTCTCGAGATCGATCGCGTTCTCGCTCACGTTCTATTCGACCTCGGGAATCATGATGGGAGGAAGATGGAGCATCGTGATCTCGGCGGAGCGGCCCATGTGACTGCGCGCATTCGCGATGGCTTCGGCGAGGGTCTCCGCGCGATCCCAGCCGAGAAGCTCAGGGACGTGTTGGTTCTCCGCGCCCGCGGCGATGATCTTGCTCACGTGCTGGCGTCCGTTCTCACCCCAATACCACATGAAGAACGGATGCGCGCCGTGATAGGCGTTCCCTTGACGATACATCTGTATGTAGCTCGGGTTGATCGCGAACTCTTCTTCATATTTCTCGCGGAGCGTGAACGCGTCGTTCGTCTCGGGAAGCAGCCGGTGGAAGAACTCGATATAGCTCGGGTGGATCTCCGCGTCGAACTCGTCGTAGCAGGGATGGCAGAGAATCAGAACACCGCCTTTGCGCAGGAGGGGTTTGCCGCGGAAAAGATTGAAGAAATAACCCGGGCCCATGACCTGAACGAGGAGCGGGTTGAGAATCGAGTTCACGTTGTACGGCGAGATGTAGGGAACGCCGACGATCAGAATATCGCACTGGCCTTTGATCTTGATGGCATATTGGTCGAAGCAGCGCTCGAGCGTCTTTTCGTGCACCGGATCGGTCTTGCCCGCGTAGCAGGCGATGAGCTCGTATGGCGACGGGAGGTTGTGAAAAAACGCCCGCTTCGCCGCGCGAGGCATCTTCTCAGTCGACCATCGCGTCGCGCGGAGCTTCATCCGGTCGAGCTCGCTGAAGTCGTCCTCGTTCTTGCCGAGAAAGTCGAGCTGGTCGTGATACATCCGGTTGTTGAGCACGGTCTCGATGTGAAAAACGTTCATGTGCTCGTCGACGATAGCGCCCATGCGTACGCATTTGTGGTTCAGCTCCGACGCCGGCGGGTCCATATAGCCATGCGAGTCGCGGATCGTCTGCGGATCGTGATGGTGCGTCAAGCTGCGATAGTCGCAAAGGCCGACCGTCACGGATTTGTGGCCGCCATCCATCGGAACGAGATTGATGTTGATATAGATGACGAGATCGCTCTCGACCGCGCGCCGGTTGATGCGCACTTGCTCGCTGCGGTCGGTCTTTCCGAGATAGACGATACCGCCCGGCTCTTCTGCGTCGTGACAGTAGTAGCGGTCCGGATAAAACGCGTCGTGGATCTCGGCCCCCACCATGCGGCGCATCTCCGGCTCCGTCATCTTCCGGTGGAGCGAGTTCGCGACTATGATGTGGATGTCGTCGACGCCGTGATCCTCGAGCAGCTCGAGAACGACTTCGAGCGCCGTCTGCCGCGTGTCCGGTGTGATCATCGGGGGTAGCGGCAAACTGATGTCGTCGACGGCGATGGTGACTTTCATCCCCGGGCTGAGCTGCGCGTGGAGCGGAACGCAGCCGAGGGGGTGGTTGATCGCGTGCCGGATCGCGCCGCGAGGGTTTGGAAGTCCCTGAATCGGCGGCTTTGGATAAATGACGCGTGTGCCGACGGGAAGGTCCTCTTCCCAAAAATCCTCGCCGTAGTGGATCAAGCGCGGCGCGGAGTCGGTGTCGATGTAAACCGTGCCCGGGTCGAGCTTCCGGCGCAAAACGGGACTCATTAGGTGCCTTTCATGATCTGATTAGTACTCGTGTTGCTCAACACGCTCACTCTTACTGCAAACGCACGATGGGCCAGTCGTGGCGAAGGGCGGTGCTCCGGAGCCGCAGGTCCGGGTTGGTCGCGGTCGGATGCCCGACAACGGAAAGCATCGGAAGATCGCTCATGCTGTCCGCATAGGCGAAACAGTCGCTGAGCGACAAGCCTTCTTTCTCCGAATAGGTGCGAATCCAGGACGCTTTGGTGGCGCTTGCCATAATCGGCGGTTTCAGCCGGCCCGTGGCGCGGCCGTCCACGAACTCGAGGCGGTTGGCGACATATTCGGTGACGCCGAGATGTCGCAGGAGCGGCTGGATCGTGATGTCGAGGGCGCCGGTCACGATCACCTGGCGCAGCCCCGTGCTTCGCGATTTCTCGAGAAGCGGAAGCGTTCCTGGATAGACAGCCGGACCGATGACTTCCTCGAAAAGGTGTTCCGCGAGATAGCGAAGCCGATCTTCAGATTGGCCCTTGTACCACTTGTAGAAGATGTCGTTGAAGACTTTACGGCTATAGGCGTCGGCGGCCATGAAGATCGGTAGCCCGGCAATCGTCGCCGCGGAGCGCTTTAGGCTCTTGAGAATCCCTTGGTCGTTGCGCGCATAGAAGGCGAACACGTGCACGAGGTTCGTGCTCACCAAAGTGCCATCGAGATCGTAAAAAGCCGCTGCCGCCAAAAGGGTTTATCCCTACTGCTCTCAAGCAGTTAGTCGTGAAACCCCACATACTACGCTTTTGGAGCCCATCGCTCAAGCCGGACGGCCGGACCGGGTGCACGACACGAAAGTAAGAGGTCCTGTATACACGGGCCATTTCTTGGTGTATCTTACGGCTGTATAAGCCGTAAGAATGAAAGGCATAGAATGAGGAGGTTCTATGAGTCGCCGCCAAGAAGTCCCGCCCAGGCTTCGCGAGCTCGCCGCCCAGCTCGCCATGCCGAGGCCCATGCGACGGGGTTCGTTGTCCGAGCGCTACGTCAAGTGCAGCAAACCGGGCTGCAAATGCGCCGAGAAACCCGAAGCACGCCACGGCCCCTATTACAGTCTGACTCGAGCCTCTCACGGCAAAACCCGCTCACGGTTGCTCAGCATCGAGCAGAGCATCTCGGCGAGCGAGCAAATCGATGCCGGCCGAGAGTTTCGCCAACAGGTCGAAGCGTTTTGGGAGGCCTGCGAACAATGGGCCAATGAGCAGCTCGAAGAAAGAGACATCGCTGCCGCGAAAGCGGCCGAAAAAAGGGGCTCCAAACGAGCTTCCAAAAAGAAGTCGTCGAGGAAATCGAAACGCTCCTAGCTCCGGCCGCCACTGGGCCACTCGCCATCGATTTTGAGGCGATCGAAACCGCAGCTCGCCGCCAAGTACTGCAAGTAGCCGTGAAAGCTATTGAGGGTCGTTTCAACTCGGACACCTCGGACTACGTTGGACCAACCGCTCCATGCCTGTGCGGTAAAAGAGCTCGCTATGTCGAGCGGCATAGCAAGAACTTCGAGACAGTTCTCGGCACGCTGCGACTCGAGCGCGCCTACTATCACTGCCGACGCTGTGAGCAAGGATCCTGCCCGCGAGACCACTGTCTCGGTCTGAACAAGACATCCCTCTCGCCCGCCCTGCGTCGGATGACCGCCGCAGTGGGCTGTTCAACCAGCTTCCATGAAGGTAGCGATCTGTTGTGGGAACTTGCTGGAGTACGAGTGGATGCCAAACAAGTTGAGCGCGTGTCCGAGGCACTGGGCCGGGAGATCGCCGATGATGAGAAACACTTCGTTGAGCGGGCGAGACCAACCATGCAGGCCTCAACTATCTACCTCTCCATGGACGGCACCGGAGTGCCCATGCGGAAATCGGAACTCAAGGGTATCCAAGGAAAACAGCCTGACGGCTCGGCTAAAACGCGAGAGGCCAAACTCTGCACCATCTGGAGCGCCGAATCCCGTAATGAACAAGGCCATCCGATCCGTGACCGCGGCTCCATTAGCTATTCCGCCGCCATCGAATCGGCCGCCAATCGAGACACCGATGAAACACCATCCCCATTCGCCGAGCGGGTTTTGCGAGAAGCTCATCGGCGGGGATTCGACTGCGCCCAGCGCCAGGTCATTATTGGTGATGGAGCCGTGTGGATATGGAAACTTGCAGACATGTACTTCCCCGATGCCATCCAGATCGTTGACCGCTTCCACGCTAAGAAACAGCTCAGCGACGTTGCCAAAGCAATCTATGACGCTCAGAGCGACCTCGCCAAGAGCTGGGCAGAGCGACGTCATGAGGAGTTGGATGAAGGACGGATTGATGCGCTACTGCGCGCCCTGCGTCGCCATCGCAAGCATTCCCATGAGGCTCGTCAATGCATCGGCTATATCCGAACCAACCGGCATCGGTTGCGCTATCCCGAATTCGAGGCGAAGAACTTGTGCACTTCCTCTGCCGTTGTCGAATCCGGCTGCAAGCTCGTCGTCGCCTCCCGGTTCAAAGGCTCGGGAATGCACTGGAGCCTACCCGGTGCAAACGCTATTCTCGCACTTCGAGGCTCTCGCTTGAGTGGGCGCTTCGAAGACTTTTGGGAAAGACAAACTTACCGACGGAGAGGTTGAGTGCTCTACCCTCTCACATTCATGTCGTGCACCCGGCCGGACCGGGCGCTTGCCGCTCGTAAATCATAGCTACGTCTAGGGATTGACCGGAACTTGGCGCCGACGTAGGATTGGGGGATTATGTCGACCCATTCGCGAACGGAGACCATCACGTCATGACGCTGCGCCGTGCCACCATCACGTCCGTTGGACGCTATCTTCCCGAGAAAGTGCTCAGCAATCAAGACCTCGCGGAGATGGTCGAGACTTCGGATGAGTGGATCCATGGCCGTACCGGGATTCGCGAGCGACGTATCGTCGAAAGGGGCACGGGCACCTCGGAGCTCGCGGCCAAAGCGGCCCAGGAAGCGCTCGATCGCCGGGGCATCTCCGCCGACGATGTCGACCTCATCATCGTCGGGACGGTGACGCCGGACATGATGTTCCCCGCCACAGCCTGTCTCGTTCAAGACAAGATTGGCGCCTCGCGCGCGTGGGGATTCGATCTCTCCGCGGCTTGCTGCGGCTTCGTCTATTCGCTCTCCGTCGGCTCGCAATTCATCGCGAGCGGCGCGCACGACCGCGTGCTCGTCATCGGCGCGGACGTCATGAGCAGCATCGTCAATTATCAGGACCGCGCCACATGCGTCATCTTCGGTGACGGCGCGGGGGCGGTGCTCCTCGAAGCCTCGGAGGGCGACATGGGCTTGATTGGCTTCGAGCACCAAATCGAAGGACACGGAGGGCAGTTTCTCAACCTGCAGGGCGGCGGCAGCCAGCATCCAGCTTCGGATGAGACCGTGCAAAAAGGGATGCACTTCGTCCACCAGGACGGCCGGCAGGTCTTCAAATATGCCGTGCGTCGCACTTACGAGACCACCACGAAACTCCTCGGCCGCTTTGACATGACGCCGGACGACGTAAAGCTTCTGATCGCACATCAAGCGAATGTCCGTATCTTGGACGCGACCGCCCAGCGGCTTGGACTTCCCGCGGAGAAAGTCGTCAAGAACATCCACAAGTTCGGCAACACTACCGGCGCAACGATACCGCTCGCACTCTACGACGCGATCGAAGACCAACGCCTCGACAAAGGGGACGTCATCCTCTTCAGCTCCGTGGGCGCCGGTTTTACCGCGGGAGCGTCGCTCTTCCGCTGGGGCCGGCTCAGAAACGGCGACGAGTGAGCGCCTCCGGCAAAACGAACCGGCTGATCGACGAGACGAGCCCCTATCTTCTCCAGCACGCGAGAAACCCTGTCGCGTGGTATCCGTGGGGAGAAGAAGCGCTCCAAAAAGCGCGCAACGAAGACAAACCTCTCCTGCTCTCTGTCGGCTATTCCGCCTGCCACTGGTGTCACGTGATGGAGCGCGAATCGTTCGAGAGCGAGGAGATCGCTGCGCTTATGAACGAGCACTTCGTCTCCATCAAAGTCGATCGCGAGGAGCGGCCCGACATCGACGAAATCTATATGAACGCCGTTCAAATGATGACGGGCTCGGGCGGCTGGCCCTTGACGGTGTTTCTCACGCCGGCGCTCAAGCCCTTCTATGGCGGCACCTATTTTCCGCCCGATGACCGCTGGGGGCGGCCCGGCTTCAAGACGGTGTTGACCGAGCTCGCGCGGGTCTTCGCAGAGGAGCGGAACAAGATACAACAAACGTCGGAGGCGTTGACGGAGCGGCTGCAAGTGCTGTCGTTCACGCCGAAGACGCCCGAGATCCTGACTCGCAGTGTCGTGAGCCTCGCCGCTCGCGAGCTCGGCACCCGCTTCGATGCGCGCGAAGGCGGCTTCTCTCCCGCGCCCAAATTTCCGCCTTATGGCGGGCTTTCGCTTCTGCTCCGCCACCACCGTACGAGCAGGGACGCCGAGGACCTCGCGATGGTCGAGCTAACGCTCGACAAAATGGCGGCGGGCGGCATGTACGATCACCTGGGAGGGGGCTTTCACCGCTATTCGACGGACGAGCGTTGGCTCGTGCCGCATTTCGAGAAGATGCTCTACGACAACGCACTCTTGGCACCCGTCTACCTCGACGCTTACCGCGTCACCGGAAACGTTGCCTATTCCCGCGTCGCGAGAGCGACCCTCGAGTGGGTGCTGCGAGAGATGCAGTGCGACAAAGGTGGGTATTACAGCACCCAGGACGCCGACAGCGAAGGCGAAGAAGGGAAGTTCTACGTGTGGTCGCACGCCGAGCTGCGGGCGCTCCTAGGGGAGGCTTTCGAGCCTTTCGCCAAGACTTATGACGTAACGCCTTCGGGAAATTGGGAAGGCAAGACGATCTTGAATCTCCCGGGTGGCCTCCAGTCCTTCGATGAGAGCCTCGAGTCTTCGCGTCAGAAACTCTTGAAGAGCCGAAACAAGCGTGTGCATCCGGGCCTCGATGACAAGATCCTCACGAGCTGGAACGGGCTCATGGTCGTAGCCATGGCGCGGGCCTATCGCGTCCTGGGTGACGATCGATTTCTCGATTCCGCCCGACGCTCCGCCCGCTTCATTGAATCGGCTCTCTATGACGGTAATCGCCTTCTCGCGACGTATCGGAGCGGCCGAGCGCAACACAAGGCCTATCTCGACGACCACGCGTTTTTTCTCGCGGGCTACGTTGAGCTTTTCGAGTGCGATTTTAACCCGGCGTGGCTCGAGCGCGCGCGCCAGATAGTGGACGCGATGAAAACGCTCTTCGTCGACGAGAACCAAGGTGGCTTCTACTTCACGGGTTCCGATCACGAACCTCTCATCACGCGCACGAAGACGGGCTTCGACGGAGCGATCCCCTCCGGAAACGGTGTCGCGGCCACATACTTGTTGAAGCTCGCGGAGTACACGGGCGCGCGCGACGTCGAGTTGCTCGCGGTGAATAGCCTCCACGCGTTCCAAGCACAGATGGAGCGATCGCCGGGCGGTTTCGCGCAAATGCTGGCGGCGGTCGATTTCTACCTTTCAGAGAAGCGGGAGATTGTCGTAGCCGGTCCGCGAGACGCCGCCGCGACGCAAGAGGCGCTCCTCGACCTCTGGAGTGTTTACGCGCCTAACGTGTCCATCGCCCTCACCGACCCCGAGAGGGACAAGGGAGTCGACATCCCGCTATTCGAAGGCAAAACGGCGGGTCCCAATCCGGACGCTCCGCGTTTCTACGTCTGCGAGAGCTATAGCTGCCAAGCCCCTACGGACGATGTGAGCGAGGTCGTTTCTACCCTGAAAACGTGAGTGCTACGATAGGGTCACTATGAGGAAAATCGTCGGTTTGCTGCTAGTCGCACTTCTGCTGGCGCTGTTCGCCTCGAGCACGTCGGTGCTGGCGGATGGGCCGCAGCTCAAATTGAAGGCGCCGCGGCCCACGTTCATGCGGCCTCGCATGCCAAACGAGCGCAGGCGCCCGCGCGTCACGATCCGCATCACCGCCCAGCTCATCGACCTCGACGACGTCGAGGATCTCGAGGAGTATTACTGCCTCGAAGAGGTCTGGGACTGGGACGACGACACTGATTCCGAATATGAGCCCGATTGCGATCCTTACGAAGAAGGAATGGAGCTCAAGCGGCGCTTCAGCGCGAGCCACCAGTTCAGTGAGGCGGGGACCTATACGGTGTGGCTGCGCCTTCAACGAAACGGCGAAACGGTCATCGCCGGAAACGCCAAAGTGATGATCCGAAGCTGATCGCCGCCATTTACGCCATTTACGGATGGCTACGGACGGTGATAGATCAGAAGCTCGCGGATGCGGCCGCGCCCACCTGCTTTGGAATTGATCGAGCGCGGCACTTTCACTTCATCGAAAGACGGTTTCGGCGTGAGCGCGCTGTAGAGCTCCCGCACGAGCGCCGTGTCGCTGTTCGAGAGAATGACCAACGCGCCGCGCGCGGCAAGCGCCTCGAATGTTTCCGCGAGCCGTTCCTGTTCGGGCCGTCCGAAGCCATCCCGCGTGTAACTCGTGAACTGGCTCGTTTCCGATAACGGAACGTAAGGCGGATCGAGGTAAACGAGGTCGCCCGCGCCACAATCGTCCGTGAGCGCACCAAAGTCCCCGCGACGAAGCTCCACGTCTCTAAGCGCCGTCGATACCGCGAGAATATTCTCTCGGTCGAGTATTTTGGGTTTGTCGTAGCGTCCCATCGGGACATTGAACTGCCCCTTCCGGTTCACACGATAGAGACCGTTGTAGCAAGTGCGGTTGAGGTAGATGAACCGCGCCGCGCGCTCCGTCTCTCCGTGCGGCACTTTCGCGCGAACGGCGTAATAGTGCTCCTCACGATGGAGGTACGCGTGGGTCTCGAGCTTGGCGATCACACCGTCGACGTCGTCTCGCACCGCCCCATAGGCGACGATGAGCTCCTCGTTCGAGTCGCCGATGGACGCCGGAAGGTCGGGAAAGCTGCGGCGTATCCAAAAGAACATGGCACCCGCGCCGACGAAAGGCTCGACATAGCGGCGGTACGTCCGGTCCTTTGGAATCCTCTCCGCGATCGCACCGACGAGCGTGCCTTTGCCCCCGGCCCATTTTACGAAAGGGCGGGCGTCGGGCGGCGACAGACGAACCTCGGGGGCCCCATGCACGCCGGCATCTTACTATGTCAGCATTCAGGATTCAGGATTCAGGCGCAAACGTTGGGCTACGGCGGTTCGACGAAGCCTTGGCGAAGTCGAACGCTAAGGGGGGAGACCGAGCGCTCGGGTGCAGATGACTTCTGAAAGCCCCCCGCTTCCGTGTCGAGGTCTCGACGCGCCGAAAGATCCGCTAGAATAAGACTAGAACCACGCGGTCCCCCAAAGAAATGGAAGTCGTTTCCAAGAAATCGCGCGGGCTCTACTTCGTGAGCCCACTCGTCGATGCCTCTGTGATCGGGGGGGCTTCCATCGTCGCCTACGCCGTGCTGTGGGCGATACGCGAACGTGTCGCCATGGAGACGGTCTACGCGACGAGCGCCGCGCTCCTCGTCGTCGTGAACTGGCCTCACTTCTCCGCGACGTGCTTCCGCCTCTATCACTCGCGCGCGAACGTAGCGCAATACCCCATGACGGCCTTTGCGGTGCCGTTTATCATTCTGGCTGGGGTCTGGGCTTCGTTCGTCGAGCCCGATGCGGTCGCGCCCTATTTCGTAAAGCTCTACCTGATCTGGTCCCCCTATCACTTCAGTGGGCAGATGCTGGGGATCTCGCTCGTCTATGCGCGTCGCGCTGGCGTGCGCTTCACACCGTGGGAACGCTTCACCCTCGCGGGTTTCATCTATGGCACCTTTCTGCTGCCAACGGTGCGCTTCGAGGCGGGCTTCGGCGCGAGCCAGTATTACGGGATCGCCTACCCGACGCTCGGGCTTCCCGCATGGGCTCCTCAAATCGCGCTCGCCTGGCTTTCGTTATGCGGCTTGGGACTGCTCACGATGCTCGTACGGTGGAACCGTCGGGGCCAGGCGCTTCCTCCGGCCATCGTTTTTCTCCCCGCGTTGACGCAGTTCGTGTGGTTCGTCCCGGGCTCGCGGCTCGTAGCGTTCAACGAGTTCGTCCCGATGTTCCACAGCTTGCAATATCTCTTCATCGCGTGGACGCTTCAGCTGAAGGAAAGGCTCGACTTCGTTGGGATCGCGCCAAGTCGACGCTATGTGGTGTGGGAGTCCGTGCGGTGGTTGCTGATGAACATCGTCGGCGGGCTTTTGCTCTTCGAAACATTGCCGCTCGTGTTCGGCTTGACGGGCGCGCCCACGGCCTTCGTCACCGGCGTTATTCTTGCCGCCGTCCAGGTGCATCACTTTTTCGTCGACGGTGTGATTTGGAAGCTGAAGACGCCGACGGTCTCGTCCCCGCTCATGGTCAACGTATCGGAGCTCTTGGGTGTTTCGGGTGCCGCGCGGTGAAATTTTTGATCGGAGCGCTCGTCCTCGCGGTGGGATCCGCCCTGTTCGCCGAATCGCCGCCGCTGTCTAAGGAGCGGGTCGTCCTTCGGACCAACGCGGGAGATCTCGTGCTCGTGTTATATCCACGTGTCGCGCCGCAACATGTCGGGCAGATTCTCGAACTCGTCCGTCTCGGCACGTACGATACGACGGAGTTTTTCCGCGTCGTTCCCGGCTTTCTCGTGCAAACGGCCGAGGTGGACTACCGATGGCTGCCCTTGTCCGAGGCGCAGAGGACCGCGATCCGCAACTCCCCTTGGAGCCGAGCGAGCTCGTCCATCGACGCGGCATGGTGACGATGGCGCGTCGGGAGGACGACCAGAACAGTGGCCGCACCTCGTTCTCTATTCTGCTTGCAGACGCGCCCCATCTCGACGGCAAATACACTATCTTCGGGCACCTCGAGGGCGGCTACGACGTACTCGACGAGATGGCCGCCGTTCTTACGGACGAGAACGACAAGCCGCTCGAGCGCATCGAGATTCTGAAAGCGGAAGTCGTCTCGTCCAAGGAAGCGCTGTCGCATATGTACATCGCGGGGCCGAAGCCGCTTTCCGAAAAGACGGATCCGCTCGCGTCTCGGAGAACGCGGCGTTTTTTTCTAGGCGCTATCGCCCTCATGATGGCCCTCGCGCTCCTGAGCTTCGTCCTCGGCTCCAAGGTCTCACCCAAAGTCCAGGCGTCACTCAGCCTGCTTATCATCCTCGTTGGAGGGTTTGGGCTCTTTATCTACTTCGCGCCGCTTTCGAAGCCGAACCATCTGCACGGGCTCGCCGTACTGGCGGCTATTCTGGGCACGCTAAAGCTGATGGGGAAGTTCGAGCACCCCAACTGAAGCGCAGCCTGCGGCCGCAACCAAAGGGGATGGCCACAGAGGCACAGCGCGGCGGAGCCGCAACCAAATTGGAGGACGGCTCCGCCGCGAGCGGTCAGCGGTCAGCATTCAGCGGTCAGCTCCGGATTCGAGCCTCCGGATGAGAGAGGCGAGCATACGCTTGACCTCGGTGGTTCGCTCGGCAAGCTCCTGAAGACTTTGGCTATCGAGCAACCCGAGCTCGTGGGCAAGGAGCAGTTCGTATTCAAGCTCGCTTGCTGAGCCCATACTCATTTGAAGAAAGCGGGCCATATCCCGGTCTGAACCGCGTCCACAGCCCTCAGCAATATTCGCCGGGATGGAAACCGCCGCTCGGCGCATCTGAGCCGTCAAGCCGAACTTCTCTTCGGTTGGGAAGTGGCCGGTAGCCTGGTACAAACCCTTGACTAGCTGATGGGCCTTCTCCCAAACCTTTAGATCTCGAAAGTCTTTCATCCTGACTCTTCGCTGTCGGCTCGCTCACCACGTCAGCCCAACGCGGGCTCGATGCACAATCTGGGCGTGAAGTAGACACGGCGCCACATCCAGAGTAGGAAGATGTCACGACAACCCTTTCCCACGCTGGAGGACGCCGTGAAACAGTTTTTATCACGTCACGAGGATCGAATCACAGGGGTGCTGAGCGGATTCGACCGGTTGGTGTTCCGCGGAACCCTACGCCACATTTCTTATACGGACGGCATGGGTAAGTACCTTTCCTACCAGAAAATCCTTCTGAAGGAGTTCGCGGAGTTCGCACTGCAGCGTACCTCCGAGCTCAAGCAGGCCTTGTATCAGCAGGCGGAGCGACTCGAGCGTCCGGTCGTCTATCTGGAGTCTTCCCGTAAGAACAAGGAGGCCATCGCACGCAAGATTGCACAACAAGACAATGTCCGCAGTGGTCTCATCGCAGTGCTGAGCTGCGTGGAACCTTGTATCACCTTCAGCATACGTCGCAACCGCCAGAAGAAGCGGTTGGAGCTCGTGCAATCCCTCAGAAAGTGCCTAAACTTTTACCACTACTGCATGGACCCTATTTTTGGTTTCATGCATGCCCATATCCAAAGCTGGTTTCCATTCAATGTTCAGGTCTACGTCAACGGCCGTGAATGGCTCGCCGTTGAGATGGATAAGGCTGGCATTCAATATCGGCGCCGGGAAAACTGCTTTACCTGGGTTGAGGATGCCCACGCGGCACAGCAGCTTCTCGATGAGCAGCTCAAAACCAACTGGCCTCACATCCTGAATCGCCTGAGTCGATTCGTCAATCCATTGCAAGACAAATTATTCCCGCCGAGTGGCCTCGACTACTACTGGAGTGTCTACAGCAGCGAATGGGCCACCGACGTCACGTTTCGTAACAGCTCTAGCCTCGCGGAGATCTATCCCGCTCTTGTACATCATGCGATCACAAACTTTTCGAGCCCCGACGTGATGCGCTTTCTCGGAAAACGGATTCGAACCGACTTTTCAGGGGAAGTCGTCAGCCGATTTCGCCACCGGCCCGAGGGTCTGCGTATCAAACATGCCCTCGACCTCAATTCCGTCAAACTCTACGACAAACAAGGTTCCGTGCTCCGTGTGGAGACAACCATCCAGCGTGCCGAGGGTATGCGCTGCTACCGGCCAAAGGAAGGCGACCCCAACGGCCCTCTCGAGTGGCGTCCGCTCCGTCGTGGCATCGCAGACCTGCATCGTCGTGCCCAGCTCTCCCAGGACTCCAATGAGCGCTACCTCGACGCTCTCGCCGCTTGTGATACCTCAACCCCACTCGGTCGACTCCTCGCTCGCGTCAGCCAAAAAACTCAATGGAATGGCTCCACCCTCCGAGCTCTTCGCCCTTGGGACGCTCTGGACGCCCGACTCCTCGCCGCTATTTCCCGTGGAGAGTTTCATCTGCGAGGCTTTCGCAACAGGGAACTCCGTGCCTTGCTCTTTCCCAAGACTTCGGACGACCCTCTCGAAACCAGGCGGCTAAGCGGACGCGTCACCCGGCTCATTCGTATCCTCCGAGCCCACCGTCTTGTCAAAAAGTTCCCAAAACTTTTCGCTACAGACTCACAAAGCGCGGTCAGCAACTTTGCTCCGCATTACTTACCGCAAACTCTCTCTCCCTCGATAAACTCCACGCTGCTGCCGCATGATTTTTCTTCTTCTCAAAACAAGCTTTTCAGGGTTAGTAGTACAGAGAAAGCGAGAGCGAGCGAAGAGCACTCGGCGGGCTCTATTGTTGCCTCTGTGTTCGCGGCGGACGGTGACGTCGTGAGCTCCCTGGAAGATCTCGTCGCGTCCGGCGGAAATGGGAAGTGTTTTCGCATCTCTGTACTACTAACCCGAAAAAGCTTCTATTTCTTGGATGATATAGATGCTGTCGAGGGCCGCCTCACGCTCGATGTTTTCGTTGTCGCGCTCGAAGTCGAAGCCGTCGTCCGTAATGGTGTAGCGAAAGTGCTTGCCCATCTTGCTCCGAGCGAACACTCGACCCAATCGTATGCCGATGGTATCTTTGCCTCGCAAAGGACGTTGGTCTCGCTTCGTCGCTTTGCTAATCACTTCTAGCTTTGACTCCGTCGACACAAGCATCTCTTCTCGCTTCCGCGCCCGCTCGGTAGCAAGAAGAGGGTTGCGGCAGGCGATGAGTCGCTCACCAGGGAAGCTAGGATGATGGATCTCCGCTAGGTCGAGTTCATCGAACAGAGAAGGCTGCAGCATTCCGTCTTTTGCAAGTCGCTGAATCTGAGGGGCACGAAGTGAGCTGATCCACTCGAGACCTTCCTCCGGTCGAAGTTCCTCGCGAATCCGGGCTTCGGTGATCATCCCTCGGTCACCTACGAAGACGATACTGTCAAGCTCAAAACGTTCTCGGACTTTGCGAATTTGGCTCCCCAGTGTTGCGGGATCTCCGGTGTTGCCTTCGAACACATCTACCCCGACCGGCCGACCATCACGCTCACACAGTAAGCCGAACACGACCTGCAACTTGTTTTTCTTGCCGTCTCTCGAGTAACCGAGCTTCGCCAGAGGGCACGACCGACCTTCTACCCAAGTCGACGTCAAGTCGTAGAGAACCAGGCTGCCCTGCTGCAGATGGCGTTTCGCCAGTTTCTTCTCTATAGCTGCTTGGCGGCTCAAAAGCCAATCCAGGGAATCATACAACTCATCCTCGTTGGTGTCTTCAACTCCAACACACTCACCCAATGACGAAGTCAAGGTCTGTTTCGATAGACCACGGGCCGTGGCCAACTTGGAGCCCGGCTCTACGATTCGCGCCACAATCATCGCCACGACGAGGTCACGCTCTCGGCGCTGGCGGCTATGGATGATTCGCTCGAGGCCAACTTTGCGCAGCGTTCCCAGCACGGCCGCAACATGTCCGTGAGGCTTGCTTCTGGTGATCTCGAACTGCTGAGCCTCACCCAAATCCACGTTGCCCTTCAGCAACTGGCGAAGAGCTTCAATTCGCGCGGGCTTCCACTTCGAGATGTTGGCGACGGTCCTCGTTTTGGGCGCACCGCCTTCGCGGTAGCTTTCGCGGATGAGAATCGCTGGGGGCGAGTTGCGGTTCGGCACCTTGGCGATGTACATGCGCCGACTATACAGGATTAAATCAGCAAAATAATTGTTCTGTCACTATTACATGCTTACACATTACATTTAGAACCGCCGCATCTGCTTTAAACGTACGGGTTTACATGCGTCTAGCCGGCGGAAGTTCCGACTAGGCAGCCTAGTCGCCCGCGTCACCCTACTAAGCGGGACTCTTGAGCTGAGCGGCGATCGCGTCGCGCTTCTGATCCTCTTCGACTTCGGGCTCGAAGCAACGCCGGCAACGCGCTTCATAGGCGCCGGCACCCCCGACCACCACGCGATCTTTCGACGCGACGAGCCGCTACGTCTGGTTCGTGGGGCTTCCGCAGCGCATGCAGATGGCCAGAGTCTTGGTGATGTATTCGGCCACCGCGAGCAGCTGCGGCATGGGCTCGAAAGGTTGCCCAAAAAGTCCGTGTCCAGACCGGCGGCGACGACCCGCTTCCCGCTATTGGCGAGCTGGTTACACACCGCGACGAGTGTGTGGTCGAAGAACTGCCCTTCGTCGATGCCGATGACCTCGGTCCGATGATCGAGCTTTTCGAGGATCTCATCCGTGCGCTCCACGAACTCGGCGTCGATACGCATATCGCTATGCGAGACGATATGTTCTTGGCTGTAACGCTCGTCGATGAGGGGCTTGAAAATCTGGTTCTCCTGTCGTTTCGGGGGATCTGATTTGTGTTGGAGGGCATGGCCTATGGACGCTGCCGCGATTGTGGAAAACGCCCTTCCAGGCTTCGAAGAGAACTCAGTCGTGAGCAAGGTCTGAACGACCAGAACCGTGGGGGCGTTTCCCACAGCCTCGTCTCCCGCTGAGGGGCAGTGGCATTTGGTGAGGCCCGTGGGTTGAGAGGGTAAGCCATGTGTAGATGCGCATCGGCGAGAACGCTAGAATCTTTTTTTCCGAAAGAGAAAAGAGCGTTCCCGCGATGCGCGTTACTACGTTAGTCAACAAGCTCATCGGATTGCAAGGCCTGTGGGTCCGAGGTTTCCACTTCCAGGCGGACAAAGCCAGAGTGGTGGTGGATGTAGTACCACGGAGGAGGAAGCCTCTGTGCGGGATTTGCGGACGAAAGGTCCGCAAGAACAAAGATCGCTACAATCGCTACTGGCGGCACTTGGACCTGTTCGGAGTCCGGACCTATCTTCGCTACTCGATCCGACGAGTGGTATGTCGGCGGTGTGGAGTGGTCAGAGAAAAGGTGCCTTGGGCCGACAAGGGAAGCCGCTTTACCAAAAGCTTCGAACAAGAGGTAGCGTGGCTGGCACAGAGGACGGACGTCAGCGCCGTAGCGAACTATTTCCGAGTGACGTGGCGTTCGGTGCGACGGATCATCCAGCGAGTGGTTGCCGAGCAGCGGGATGAGCGGCGCGAGCTCGATGGATTGCGGGTGATTGGGATGGACGAGATCAGCTACCGCAAACGCCACAAGTACTTAACCCTAATCGCAAAATCTTCGAAGCACGAAAACGCGAAACAGCCGCACTGGGCGCAGGCGAGAAGCTCGTGCTGGGGCACCCACTCGCCGCCACTATAGGTGATTCTGCACGGTGTATGCAGAACCTGGAAAAGGTGCTATTCACGGGGCCAAAGACCTCAGACACGGTGACGTTTATTTGCGATTAGGGTTAACCCTAATCGCAAAATCTTCGAAGCACGAAAACGCGAAACAGCCGCACTGGGCGCAGGCGAGAAGCTCGTGCTGGGGCACCCGCTCGCCGCCACTATAGGTGATTCTGCACGGTGTATGCAGAACCTGGAAAAGGTGCTATTCACGGGGCCAAAGACCTCAGACACGGTGACGTTTATTTGCGATTAGGGTTAACAGTGGTAATAGACCATCTCAGCGGCCGGGTCGTCTGGGCGGGAAAGGAGCGCAAGGCCAAGACGCTGCTGCGGTTTTTCCGCAAGCTCGGACCACAAAGAGCCGCGGAGCTCGAAGCGGTCAGCATGGACATGTGGGAGCCGTACATAACTGTCGTCGGCAAAAAGGCTCCTCAGGCACGGGTGATCTTTGACCGCTTCCACATCGTCAAGCATCTGAACGAGGCCGTGGATAAGACCCGGCGCGAGCTGGTGCGCGAACTCAAAGGGACTGCCCGACGCAACCTCAAGAACACCAAGTTTTCCCTTCTCAAGGCCAAACACAACCGCAGCGCGAAAGACAAACGGGTGCTCCGCGAGCAGGTGCGAGCTAATCGTCGCCTCTACCGCGCCATGCTTCTGCGCGACGACTTCATGGACCTCTACACCTACAAAACCGAGACATGGGCCAAGAAGTTTCTCCGAGGATGGCTGCGGCGCGCTATGAGCTCGAGGATAGAGCCCGTCAAACGCGCGGCGAAGATGATCCGCAGCCACTTCGATGGCGTCATCGCGTGGGTCACGTGGAGACTCAGCAACGGCCGACTCGAAGGAATGAACAACAAAATCCGGCTGCTGAGCCACCGCAGCTTTGGACTCCACTCTGCCGAAGCTCTCATCAGTCTCGTCTACCTAAACTGTGGCGGTCTCACCCTCGAGAGGATCCACTGAAATGGCAGGAGAGGCGAAAATCTGAACCCGCTGCCGCGCGATCTGCGCCCGACGCAAGCGGCGGATGAGCTCCTCGCTCTTGCCGCTGAACATGCTGCCCGTGATCACTTCGATGCAGCCGGGATGGGAACGAAAAACGTCCATGTTTCTAAACTTGCTCCTTACTTCTATAGGCCCCTGCATTATAGAACGGGGCGAGCGCATGCAGCATTGAGCGCACGAACGCTGCCTTGCGGCTCACCATCCCTTGTGTGAGTAGACCGAAGGTTCCTTCATGTCCTGCGACGTCCCGGCGCTCGAAATAGCGATCGGCAGCGGCGCCGAGATCTTCGCGGTGCACGAGGACGGCCCCTGAAAGCTCGTCGGGGAGTGGGATAGAGCCGCTTCCACCGAAGAAACCGCGATTACCGTCAGTGACAAAGCACCACGATTCGAGGAACGCGGCGCCGTTCTGCGCGACGATGCCGCCCTCGAGCCCGATGCTCAGGGCTGGTGTGATGCCTTCGCGCTCGAGGAGCTCGAATGTGTTCCGCGCGCGATTCCTCGCGCCCCGCATGGTTTCTTCGGTCGAGGTCGGTGTGGACGGAGCCCCGGATGGGACTTGGCGCGGCTCGAGGCCGAGCTCGCCCGGTAAGAAATCCGGAAAGCGCTCGCGAAGCTCGCGCAACACGAGCTCTACCGCGTCGAGCTTGGGCTGACGCGTCGTCCCCACCGCCACCACCGTGGCCCGCGAGCGAGACGGGCTCATTCGATCACGAGCTCCAGCCCGCGCGGCGCGACGTTGTAGTCGAGCACCGACCCGCCTGCTTCGACCACTGCCGCGCGGACTGCCGGACGCTTGCCCCCGGGAACCGCGAGGATCATGCATCCCCCACCACCTGCCCCGCACACTTTCTCGGCCGTAACGCCGGCTTCGCGCGCTGCAGCGATGATGGTCTCGAGCTCGGGACTGGACACCGCCGGGGCCATCTCGCGTCGCGCTTGCCAGTCTTCGCCGATGAGCACGGCCACGCGGTCGAGGTCCCCGTCGACGAGTGCGTCGCGCACCGCCGCCGCCGTGCGACCGCTACGTTCCACGGCGGCCGTCGTCGTCGGGTCCGACTCCAAGAATCGTTTCACGACCTCCCAGTTGGTCGCGCCCGAGCGGTGGGGCTGATGCGAGTATGCGAGAAGGAACCGCTCGCGGAAAGCGTTCGCGTCGATCGGGAGTGGCTCGCGCCGGTGGCGGAGCTTTTCCCACCAGAGGCACATGGCACCGCCGAAAACCGGTGGGTAGTGGTCTTGCGCGCCCGTAGGCATGCGAAGAAGCTCGACTTCGATGTCCTTCACGAGCTCGATGAGCTCGAGGTTCCCGTAGCGAAAGCCGGTGAGGCCATTCAAAGCGCCTGCGATCGCGATCCCGAGAGAAGATGAAGCGCCGAGCCCAGCCTGGGGCGGGGCTTTTGAATGCGCGGTCAGGAGCAACGGTTTCTCGGGAGCGAAAAACGTCAGCAGCCGGCCCGCGATCTCAGCCCCTTCCATTTCGGCGAGGGCTTCGGTCGAATCGGCCGAGGTCGTGCGCTTCGAGAGGCGCTCGCGAACGTGCCACTGCTGGTCCGGTGACGGCTCGACTTCGACCTCTGTGTAGAGGTCGATCGCGAGATTGACCGTCGCCGCTTCCGGGATCAGGAGATAAACGGGCCAGAGATCGATCGTGCCACCAGAAAGATCGATCCGCGTCGGTGCTCGCGCGCGTAGCGTCATGCTCGCTGATGGCTTAGAAGACGAAGCCGACGTAGAAGGCGTAGGTCGTACCGGAGCCGGACTCGAAGGCACGTTGCAGTTGCACCTCGAGGCTGAGCCTACCGAGCTCGACGCCGCCGAGAAAGTGAAAACCCATGCTGTTGTCCCAGTTGTTGTCTCCGGCGAGTAGCACAAAGGCGCTGATAAGGCCGATGCCGCCGCCGCCATAAGGCCGGGCCCCGATGGATCCGGACTTGTATTTCACGTTGACGAAGCCGTTGATGGGGACGAGCGTCGCCGTTCTCTCGCTTCCGGCAACGTCTTGGCGGAACGCCGATGACTGAACCTCGAAGCCGACATAGATCGTCTGCGAGAAGTTCACGTCGTAGTCCGAGCCGAAATTCGCGCGCCAGCGACCCGCGAACTCGAAATCGCGTGGGTGGAAGATGACGCCGCCTCGAAGAAAAGCGTCTCCGGCGGACGAGCTCGCCGCAAGACCCAGAAACAGCAGAGCTACCGCGGCACATCGCAGCGCCCCTCTCGCATTCCATTGGATCATGAGTGTGGATTATATCCAAGGCTTCGCAGCATCATCAATGTTTCACGTCGGATATTATTCCTCCCTGGAAGAAGGACAGGCATGACGGATTTGGTCATACGCACGCGCCGCCGGCTCGAGGGGCGAGTCGCGAAGAGCCTCCGCTCGAGCTTGAGGCCCGCGGCAGTGCTCCTTCCGATCCTCGTCGGCGATGTCCCTGAGAAGCTTCTTCTGACCAGGCGCTCCGACAAGCTGCGACGTCAACCGGGCGACATCGCGTTTCCGGGTGGCGCGGTCGATCCGGAGGACCCTACGGCGCTCCATGCGGCGCTCAGGGAAAGCCGCGAAGAGGTCGGTCTTCTGACCGAGCACGTAAACGTGCTCGGTCAGATGGACGAGCGCGCCACGGTCACGGGTTTCCGTATCACGCCCTTCGTGGGCGCCGTCGACGGCCCTTATCCATTTCGCGCGAGTCACGAAGTGGACGCTCTCATCGAAGTGCCGATCGAGACCCTGCGGGATCCAGACATTCTCGAGGTCGAGAATCGGCGCATGCCCGATGGCTCGATGCGCGATGTCTACCACTACCACTTCGAAGGTCACGACATCTGGGGGATCACGGGCCAGCTCATCAAGGATTTCCTGGATCTCATCCGCTGAGACAAAAAGAGATCGATACTAGAAAAGCTAAGGCGATCTTATTTTTTGCCACAGAGGCACAGAGCCACAGCGCGGCGGAGCCGCAACCAAATTGGAGGACGGCTCCGCCGCGAGCGGTCAGCGGTCAGCATTCAGCGGTCAGCTCGTGGTGCTCGGCGCTTCGCGCCTCGGTCCCATTCTCAGTGTGCGCCGTCCCAATTCTTCGCCGCGGTGCCTCTTCTAACTGATTTACCCTCTCGCGGATCCGGCCGCAGCCGCTCAAATTCTTGCAAGAAATAGAAGCTTTTTCGGGTTAGTAGTACAGAGATTCGAGAGAGCTCTTCGTGCTTGTAGGGTCGTAAAGCTGACCGGTGTAGCTAGCAGAAACCAACCCGCATGGTTGGCACCACCGCGTTCTCTCCGTTCCCGCGAGTCGTCTTCCGACGCCGCTGTCACACGAGCCAACCTCTTGACCCTCTGTACTACTAACCCTGAAAAGCTTGTTTTGAGAAGAAGAAAAATCATGCGGCAGCAGCGTGGAGTTTATCGAGGGAGAGAGAGTTTGCAGTAAGTAATGCGGAGCAAAGTTGCTGACCGCGCTTTGTGAGTCTGTAGCGAAAAGTTTTGGGAATTTTTTTGACAAGACGGTGGGCTCGGAGGATGCGAATGAGCCGGGTGACGCGTCCGCTTAGCCGCCTGGTTTCGAGAGGGTCGTCCGAAGTCTTGGGAAAGAGCAAGGCACGGAGTTCCCTGTTGCGAAAGCCTCGCAGATGAAACTCTCCACGGGAAATAGCGGCGAGGAGTCGGGCGTCCAGAGCGTCCCAAGGGCGAAGAGCTCGGAGGGTGGAGCCATTCCATTGAGTTTTTTGGCTGACGCGAGCGAGGAGTCGACCGAGTGGGGTTGAGGTATCACAAGCGGCGAGAGCGTCGAGGTAGCGCTCATTGGAGTCCTGGGAGAGCTGGGCACGACGATGCAGGTCTGCGATGCCACGACGGAGCGGACGCCACTCGAGAGGGCCGTTGGGGTCGCCTTCCTTTGGCCGGTAGCAGCGCATACCCTCGGCACGCTGGATGGTTGTCTCCACACGGAGCACGGAACCTTGTTTGTCGTAGAGTTTGACGGAATTGAGGTCGAGGGCATGTTTGATACGCAGACCCTCGGGCCGGTCGCGAAATCGGCTGACGACTTCCCCTGAAAAGTCGGTTCGAATCCGTTTTCCGAGAAAGCGCATCACGTCGGGGCTCGAAAAGTTTGTGATCGCATGATGTACAAGAGCGGGATAGATCTCCGCGAGGCTAGAGCTGTTACGAAACGTGACGTCGGTGGCCCATTCGCTGCTGTAGACACTCCAGTAGTAGTCGAGGCCACTCGGCGGGAATAATTTGTCTTGCAATGGATTGACGAATCGACTCAGGCGATTCAGGATGTGAGGCCAGTTGGTTTTGAGCTGCTCATCGAGAAGCTGCTGTGCCGCGTGGGCATCCTCAACCCAGGTAAAGCAGTTTTCCCGGCGCCGATATTGAATGCCAGCCTTATCCATCTCAACGGCGAGCCATTCACGGCCGTTGACGTAGACCTGAACATTGAATGGAAACCAGCTTTGGATACGGGCATGCATGAAACCAAAAATAGGGTCCATGCAGTAGTGGTAAAAGTTTAGGCACTTTCTGAGGGATTGCACGAGCTCCAACCGCTTCTTCTGGCGGTTGCGACGTATGCTGAAGGTGATACAAGGTTCCACGCAGCTCAGCACTGCGATGAGACCACTGCGGACATTGTCTTGTTGTGCAATCTTGCGTGCGATGGCCTCCTTGTTCTTACGGGAAGACTCCAGATAGACGACCGGACGCTCGAGTCGCTCCGCCTGCTGATACAAGGCCTGCTTGAGCTCGGAGGTACGCTGCAGTGCGAACTCCTTCAGAAGGATTTTCTGGTAGGAAAGGTACTTACCCATGCCGTCCGTATAAGAAATGTGGCGTAGGGTTCCGCGGAACACCAACCGGTCGAATCCGCTCAGTACCCCTGTACTACTAACCCGAAAAAGCTTCTATTTCTTGCAAGAATTTGAGCGGCTGCGGCCGGATCCGCAAGAGGGTAAATCAGTTAGAAGAGGCACCGCGGCGAAGAATTGGGACGGCGCACACTGAGAATGGGACCGAGGCGCGAAGCGCCGAGCACCACGAGCTGACCGCTGAATGCTGACCGCTGACCGCTCGCGGCGGAGCCGTCCTCCAATTTGGTTGCGGCTCCGCCGCGCTGTGATTCGATCCTCGTGACGTGATAAAAACTGTTTCACGGCGTCCTCCAGCGTGGGAAAGGGTTGTCGTGATATCTTCCTACTCTGGATGTGGCGCCGTGTCTACTTCACGCCCAGATTGTGCATCGAGCCCGCGTTGGGCTGACGTGGTGAGCGAGCCGACAGCGAAGAGTCAGGATGAAAGACTTTCGAGATCTAAAGGTTTGGGAGAAGGCCCATCAGCTAGTCAAGGGTTTGTACCAGGCCACCGGCCACTTCCCAACCGAAGAGAAGTTCGGCTTGACGGCTCAGATGCGCCGAGCGGCGGTTTCCATCCCGGCGAATATTGCTGAGGGCTGTGGACGCGGTTCAGACCGGGATATGGCCCGCTTTCTTCAAATGAGTATGGGCTCAGCAAGCGAGCTCGAATACGAACTGCTCCTTACCCACGAGCTCGGGTTGCTCGATAGCCAAAGTCTTCAGGAGCTTGCCGAGCGAACCACCGAGGTCAAGCGTATGCTCGCCTCTCTCATCCGGAGGCTCGAATCCGGAGCTGACCGCTGAATGCTGACCGCTGACCGCGCGCGGCGGAGCCGTCCTCCAATTTGGTTGCGGCTCCGCCGTGCTGTGCCTCTGTACTACTAACCCGAAAAAGCTTCTATTTCTTGCAAGAATTTGAGCGGCTGCGGCCGGATCCGCAAGAGGGTAAATCAGTTAGAAGAGGCACCGCGGCGAAGAATTGGGACGGCGCACACTGAGAATGGGACCGAGGCGCGAAGCGCCGAGCACCACGAGCTGACCGCTGAATGCTGACCGCTGACCGCTCGCGGCGGAGCCGTCCTCCAATTTGGTTGCGGCTCCGCCGCGCTGTGCCTCTGTGGCTATTCTGACTTCCAATTTCCGCGAATGATTTTGTGGGGAGTCTGGGTCCGTTAGGAGCGCTCGGGTGGGAGGCAGTCTCTTGGCTTTTTGTCGACGAAGCCGATGAAGACGGGGTGGCGGAGGCGCGCCTCACGCGTCAGCTCGGAATATTCGATCCGGACAACGAGAGCGGGACGCAGCCATTCGATATCCCCTGGGGCTTCGGCCAGGAAGTTTGGGGGCGGCGCAGCACTCAGGGGCTCGAGTTCGGTTCCGAGTTGGTGCACGGTTTTGTCGTCGAGGCCGCTTCCTGCATTGCCAAGCCAAACGAGCTCTTCGCCGTCATAGGCGCCCAGGACGAGCGACTTCACCCGCCTCGTCCCGCGTTCGCGAACGATGCCGATGAGGACGGCGTCGGTGCGGCGTCGCACCTTGAGCTTTAGCCAGTCGTTCGACCTTTCGCCGACATATCGGCTCGAGATCGCTTTGGCGACGACGCCCTCGAGCCCGCGCGCCTCGGCTTCCCTGAAGAGCGCTTTGCCTTGGCCTAGGACGTAGGTGCTCTCGACGATGGGGGAGGGCGGCGAGACGAGGAGCTCGGAGAGAAGTTTCTTGCGCTCGATGAGCGGGCGGTCGAAAAGCGGCTCCCCATTTCGGTACAGCAAGTCGAAAGCCATGTAGACGACGGGGTGCCGTGAAGCTTTGACCAAGGCCGCGTCGCGCGTCGTCGTTTGTTCCCGAACGAGCACGCGCTGGAAGTCCGGACGGCCGTCTTGATCGAGAACGACGACTTCGCCATCGAGAATGCCGTCGCCAGGCAGAGCTTCTAGAGCGCTGACGATTTCGGGATAGCGCTCCGAAGCATCGGTGAGCTTGCGGCCTTGAAGCCTGTGGACGCCCTCGCCGAAAAAAGCGAGTACGCGGATCCCGTCCCATTTGATCTCGAACAAGTGCTTGTCCGAGTCGAAGGGCGTGCCGGCGCCCGCGAGCATGGCTGCGATCCGGGAATGCAACCAATCACGCATTAATTGAATGGCCTGAATGGCTCGCCGTCGCGCTTTACTCGCCCGCGGCCTTTGCGATCTCGCCGGCCTCCGGTGGCGCGAGCTGGCTTTGCTCCAAGCTCGTTTTCAGCGCGTCCATGAGATTGATGACTTTTCCAGTCTCGACTTCGGGAGGCGCCACGATCTCTTTACCCTCGGCTTTGGCTTTGATGATCTCGAGAAGCTTTTCACGGTAGTTGTCTTCGAACTCCTTGGGCTCGAAAGCCTTGGTGATGGAGTCGATCAGCTGCGAGGCGAGCTGCAGCTCTTCGGGATTGAGCTCGGGTGTTGCCTCGAGCTCTTCGATACCGGAAAGCGCTCGCACTTCATTGGCGTAATAAAGCGCCGACATGACGAACGCGCGGTCCCGCGGGCGGATCGCGGCGACCTGTTCTTTTCCGTTCATCACGACGCGGGCGAGCCCGATCCGCTCTTTGTCTTCCGCGGCCTGCCGTATGGTGGCGAAGCTCTCCACCGCGACAGGCCCATCGGGCACGATGTAGTGCGAGCCGTGGTAGTAGAGCGGATCGATTTCACCACGCTCGACGAATTGGACGATATTGATCGACTTCGTCGATTCGAGTCGGACCTTGGTGAAGTCCTCCTCGTCCATGATGACGTACTGCTCTTTCGCGTATTCGTAGCCCTTCACCAACTCGTCGCTCGAGACGCTGCGCTCACAATTGGGACAGCGCTTGTCTAACTTGATGCGACTGTTGCACTCCTTGTGGATCTGGTTGAAAGAAAGAGACTGGGAACGGGCGGCGGGATAAAGACGGACGGGTATGTTCACCAGCGAAAGCTTGAGAAAGCCTTTCCACGTTGGTCTCATGTCACGCTCCTCCGAAAGTCGAGTGTAGAGGCGCTATCGCCAGCCTGTCAAGACGCCCCGAAATCACTCCACGCGATTCAGATCTGGGCACCCTCCTAATCTGCAATAAATGCATATATGGTTGGGTGGTAATGCGAAAAAACTGCGCAGTGTGTAATCATTGAAATGAATCAACTTATGTTCGATTTGGCAGTGTCTTCCACGATGTTGACGCTAGGCAGCCGTTCGTATAGAGTGATTTGTATGTGCAATTATTGCATATTTGCAATTATTGCCGCTTATTGGGTCTGGAGCGAGAATTCCTAAATATTTACAATCAATAGGCTTGTCGCCTTTGTGGTACATCTGGCACGGTAGTTGCTACTTCTTGCGCACGATACATGGGAAGGACTGAGGACTGAGGACTGATACATGCACTCATCTTGGCGAAACATCCTGAAGCGCAGACAGCCCCGTTCACCCTTCGGTAATCTCATTGCGTTCATGCAGCGACGACTCCTGGAAGAGCCTACTAACGTCCGACTTCGGCACTCGCTCGCATCCCATCTCGGCCGCGCCGGGCGTTATCGGGAGGCCATCGAAGAGGCGGAACGGCTCGTCGCGATGTCTCCAACGTTCCCCGAGGCCAAGCGGCTTCTCATCGGACTCCGCATTCACCGTTTCTTGGGCTTTTAACGTGCGGTAGCTACCTTGACCATTCGAGACCCCGCTTCCGATCGCGTCCTCGTTCTCGACTCCGACGAGGCGGACGGCAGACGCACGGTCGAATGGCTGGAAGCGCGCGGGTTGAGCGTCGAAATCGCCGCGGACTTGCGGGAGCCGATGCTTTCTCGTTACGGCCTCATCATCGTGGACATGGACTTGCTCCAAAGCGAGTGGTCTCGCCACCTGTCTCGCCTGAAACGATCCGCGCCCGAGACAGAATTCATTCTGACGACGCAGGCGGGCGAAGGCTCCGTCGAGGCGGCCGTCTCGGCGATGCGAGAAGGCGCTTTCGACTACTTGGTCAAGCCGCTCGACCCGAACCGGCTCCCCGTCCTCGTGCACAAAGCCCTCGAAAGACGCCGTCTCTCGGGAGAGAACCGTTCGCTGCGCCAACGGCTCTCGCTCAAGGACGAATACGGGAAGGTGGTCGGGAAGAGCCGCCTCATCACTGAAGTCTACGAAATCGCGAGTCAAGTCGCCGATACTTCAGCCACGGCGCTCCTGACGGGGGACAGCGGTACGGGGAAAGAGCTCGTGGCGAAGGCCATCCACCAGCGAAGCCGGAGGCGAGACCGTCCCTTCGTGTCGATCAATTGTGGCGCCCTTCCTGAGGGACTCCTCGAGAGCGAGCTCTTCGGGTTCGAGCGGGGCGCTTTTACCGGCGCCATCGACGCGAAGCCGGGAAGGTTCGAGCTTGCTGATGGCGGGACGCTGTTCCTCGACGAGGTCGGCGAGATGAGCCCAAAAACTCAGGTCGAGTTCCTGAGAGTGCTCCAGGAGCGAGAGTTCCGACGGCTCGGCGGTGACAAGCTCGTTCGCGTCGACGTGCGCATCATCGCGGCCACCAACAAAGACCTGTTGCAAGAAGTCGAAGCGGGCTGCTTCCGCAAGGACCTCTACTATCGACTCGCGGTCGTGCCCATCCATCTGCCCTCTTTGCGCGAGCGCAGGGAGGACATCCCCCTTCTCGTCGATGCCTTTCTCCAGGAATTCGCGCGCATGAGCGGCAAGCCCGCAAAACGGTTCTCGCGGGACGCGATGGAAGCGCTGTCGCACTACGACTGGCCCGGCAACATCCGGGAGCTCCGGAACGTCATCGAGAGGCTCACGGTCACGGTGTATGCGGGCACGATCCGCCCGGAGCACCTGCCTCGGGAAATGGCGCACGAGGGCGGCGCGGGACGGCAGATTTTCATTCAGCTCGGGACACCGCTGCGCAAAGTCGAAGAGATCGTGATCCGGCGAACGCTCGAAGAGCTCACCGATCATCGGCAAAAGGCCGCGAATATTCTCGGCATCAGCCCTCGGGCGCTGCACTACAAAATCGCCCGCTACGGGGTACGCCGCAAGCGCGCGGAGGCCGTCCTTGGAAAGCCGTAAACCGTGGAAAAAGTAGAATTTTTGTTCTCTGAACGCTTACGTTCACAAGTTCCTATTTGCTATGATCTCAAATAGAACGTCGACCACGATGAGCCGCAAAGAGCTCTGCCAATTGGAGACTACATGTCAACCGAGACCGTCGTAGACAAGTCGGAGTCCGACGTCCAATCGAGCATCATCAACGACTTTTCGATCCAAATCGCCACCATCAACGGATCGGGGAGCCAATCTTCGAACAGTGTATTGATGCGCGCCATTTTCGAGATGGGTATTCCCGTCAGCGGTAAAAACCTGTTCCCTTCGAACATTCAAGGTCTTCCGACGTGGTTCACCATCCGTGCGAGCAAGCACAGCTACATCGCGAGAAAACGCGACGTCGACTTGCTGATCGCGATGAACCCGCAAACCGCGCGCGAGGACGTGAAGTCGCTGAATCCCGGCGCCGCCGTTGTCTATGAGCAGAGTCTCGGGCTCGACAAGGTTAGGGACGAGTTGATCTTCTACCCGGTGCCCTTCGCCGAGCTCGCCAAAGACGTGATCCACGAGCCGCGGCTCCGGAAACTGCTCGCGAACATGATCTACGTGGGGGTCGTCGGTCATTTGCTCTCGATCGAACGCGAGGAGATTCAACACGCGATCTCGAAGCAGTTCAAAGCGAAAGCCAAAGCGGTCGAGCTCAACGTCAAAGCGATCGACGTCGGCTTCGAATATGCCAAGAAGAACTTGAAGAAGGCGGATGCGGTGCGCGTCGAGCGGATGGACGAGACCGCGGGCAAGATTCTCATCGACGGGAATGCCGCCGGCGCCCTCGGCTCGATGTTCAACGGCGTCACCGTCGTGACGTGGTATCCCATAACGCCGTCTTCGAGTCTCGTCGAATCGCTGATCCACTACATGAAGGAGTACCGCATCGACAAAGAGACGGGTAAGGCTACTTTCGCGGTCGTTCAAGCCGAGGACGAGCTCGCGGCCATCGGCATGGTGCTCGGCGCCGGCTGGGCCGGCGCTCGCTCGCTGACCTCGACGAGCGGACCCGGTATCTCGCTCATGTCGGAATTCGTCGGGCTCGGATATTTCGCCGAGATCCCGGCCGTCATTTGGGACATCCAACGTGTGGGGCCGTCCACGGGACTACCGACGCGTACGGCGCAGGGCGACATTCTCAGCACGCACTTGCTTTCCCACGGCGACACCAAACACATCTTGCTGTTCCCGTCCTCGGTTCAGGAATGTTTCGAGTTCGGCGGCACGTCCTTCGATTTGGCGGAGCGATTCCAGACCCCGGTTTTCGTCATGTCCGACCTCGATCTGGGCATGAACATCTGGATGTCCGACCCGTTCGCTTATCCGGAACAGCCGATCGACCGGGGTAAGGTGCTCGATGCGGACGAGCTCGAAAAGGTCAGCGACTGGGGCCGTTACAAGGATGTGGACGGCGACGGCATCCCCTATCGCACGCTTCCCGGAACCAAGCACGCTCGCGCGGCTTACTTCACGCGCGGAAGCGGTCACGACGCCTACGCGGAATATACGGAGCGTCCTGACGACTATCTGAAGTTGATGGACCGTCTGGCGCGCAAGTTCAATACGGCGCGCAAGCACGTGCCTGCCCCGGTGATCGAGGCCGAGGATGGCGCCGAGATCGGGATCATTGCCTACGGCTCGACGCATTGGGCGATCGTCGAGTCCCGCGATCAGTTGAAGAACGAGCGCGATCTCAGGGCGAGCTACATGCGCGTTCGCGCACTTCCGTTCAACGACGAGCTCGAGGCGTTCGTCGATCGCTACGAGCGGGTCTATGTCGTGGAGCAGAACCATGACGCTCAGGTAATGCAGCTCATCAAGCTCGAGCTTGCCCACCGGCCGGAGCTTCTCAAAAAGCTCCACAGCATTTTGAATTATGACGGACACCCGATCGACGCGCGATCGGTGACCGAAAAACTCCTCGCGAACGAGTCGGAACGTTCCTCGGCCTGACGCTGACGCAACGAGATTGGGAGATAAGACCATGGCAACTACGGCACAACCTGCGGCTCCATCGAAGAAGGTCAACCGCTTGGGGCTCGCGCAAGTGGACTACAAAGGAAAGCCGTCCACGCTTTGCAAAGGCTGCGGGCACGACTCGATCAGCAGCCAGCTCGTCAAAGCGTTCTACGAATATGGCGTCGAGCCGCATCGGGTGGCGAAGCTCTCGGGCATCGGCTGCTCTTCGAAAACACCTGCTTATTGGCTGAGCCAAAGCCATGGCTTCAATGCCGTGCACGGCCGCATGCCGTCCG
Source organism: Candidatus Marinacidobacterales bacterium (assembly GCA_965197495.1). Classification (GTDB taxonomy): domain Bacteria; phylum Acidobacteriota; class Vicinamibacteria; order Marinacidobacterales; family SMYC01; genus SMYC01. The sequence continues at coordinate 3,358,997 of OZ240210.1, read as the reverse complement.
TTGCGACCGGAAGCGTTCTCGCAAACCGCGAGCTCGTCGCCGTCGGCGTCTCCGGCGATGGCGATACGGCGTCGATTGGGATCGGCCAGTTCGTCCATCTCTTGCGCCGGAACCTCCCCATCGTTTACATCGTCGAGAACAACGGCGTTTACGGGCTCACGAAAGGCCAGTTCTCCGCGACCGCGGATCTTGGCTCGAAGCTCAAGACGGGCGTCGTGAACGACCTTCCCGCAATCGATCTGTGCGGGCTGGCCGTCGAGCTCGGCGCGACCTATGTAGCCCGGTCCTTCGCCGGTGACCCGAAGCAGGTCGTGACCCTCCTGAAAGGAGCCTTCGGGCACAACGGCACGGCGGTCCTCGACATCATCAGCCCTTGCGTAACCTTCAACAACCACGCGGGCTCGACCAAGAGCTACACCTGGGGAAAAGAGAACGAGGAGCTCATTCAGGAAGTCGACTTCGTCCCGTTCTTCGAGGACATCGATATCGAATATGAAGAAGGTGAGACGACCGATGTGGAGCTCCACGACGGCTCGCACATCATTCTCAAGAAGATCGAGCGCGACTACGATCCGACCAATCGCCGGCGCGCGCGCGAGCTGCTCCTGGATTCTGATCAAAAACAGCAATTCCTCACCGGGCTCATCTATCTCGATACTAAAAAGCAGAACCTCATCGAGCTTTTGAACATGGTCGACGAGCCGCTCGCCACCTTGCCGCTCGACAGGGTCCGTCCTCCGCAAAGCGCGCTGGACGAGATCATGGAAGCACTGAAGTAGCCAGCATTCAAGTTCCACTTGCGGAATCGAGCGGAATGCTGGATGCTGCATGCTGAAATGACGACAGAGCAAGACGTTCTCGATAAGTTGTCGGCGGTGCGGGACCCGGATCTCGGGCGGGACGTCGTCTCACTCGGATACGCTAAGAACATTCGGGTTTGCGCGCCCATCGTGAGCTGCGATATCGAGCTTGCGAATCCTGCGAGCGCGGCGAAGGAGCGCATCAAAACCGAAGCGACGAACGCACTCCTGGAGCTTCCGGAGATCGATGAGGCCAACGTCAACTTGACATGGCACGTGAGCGCCTCGCCTGAAGGCGTTCAGCGCACGTTGCCTGGCGGCCAAGTCGCTCCGGCGCCGCAGAAGCCCGCAGGCGTGAAAAACCTGATCGCGGTTGCGTCCGGGAAGGGCGGTGTGGGCAAGTCCACCGTGGCTACCAACCTCGCCGTCGCGCTTCACCAAACGGGAGCAAGCGTGGGGATTCTGGACGCGGACGTCTACGGGCCGTCGCAAGGCACGATGTTCGGGCTCGACCAGCGCGCGGAGGCCGATGAGAACCAGCGTTTGATCCCTCTCGAATCGCACGGCGTGCGCATCATGTCCATGGGGCTCCTGACGACTAAGGAAACGCCAGTGATCTGGCGCGGTCCGATGGCGTCGCGGCTCATCCAGCAATTTCTGTCGGGTGTCGCCTGGGGCGAGCTCGACTATCTCATTATCGATTTACCCCCAGGGACAGGTGACGTCCAGCTCACGTTGACGCAAAGCGTGCCGCTCACTGGAGCCGTGATTGTGACGACGCCTCAGGATGTCGCGCGGACGATCGCCGAGAAAGGGCTGCGCATGTTCCAGCCGGTCCAGGTCCCGGTGCTCGGCGTGATCGAGAACATGAGCTATTTCGTCTGCTCCCATTGCGACGAGAAGACGCATATCTTCAGCAAGGGTGGCGGCGAGAGAATAAGCCAGGAGCTCGGCATCCCTTTTCTCGGAGGTATCCCGATCGATCCCAAAGTCGTACGCTCGGGCGACGAGGGCGAGCCCATCGTAGCCCGCCAGCCCGATGCGCCGGCCTCAGTGGCCTATCGCGAGATCGCGGCGCGCGTGGCGGCGGCCGTGGCGCGCGCCAACTATGAAAGCGCCTCCGCCGATCGGCCCAAAGAGATCATGGAAGGCGACGGAAAGCTCAAGATGGTCTGGGCCGATGACTCCGAGTCCGCTTTTCCGTTCGACTTCCTCCGCAATCACTGTCCGTGCGCGGTCTGCGTCGACGAATGGACCGGCAAGCGCAAGAGCTTGATTTTGCTCCTACCCTCGAACTTCCGCCCGATGACCGTCGAGCCGGTTGGGAACTATGCGATCCAAATCACGTGGTCCGATGGACACAATACGGGCATTTATAGCTTCAAGGGGCTGAAGGACCTCGAAAGCGAGCTCGAAGCGTCCAAGACTTAACTGCGATTGCTGCAGCCCGGTCGTTGGCAGCGGAATCCATCCCGTTCTATGACTTTGGCAACGTATCCACCCATCGGTGCCTCCGGGTCGCCCTGGGAGCCTAGCACATCGCTCGAGGCTCCATCCCACTCCGGCCCGAAGCCCGAAGGCTGGAACAGCGAGATGTCGCCGCGCCGGCGCGTGGTTGAACCTTGCACATCCCGGGGACTATACTCCCGGAGATGTCATTCTTCGATACTTAGGAGGACGCCATGAAGCGCCTCGAAATTTTTCTACTGGCCTCGTTTGTCGGGATCGGACTGCTTGCCATCGGCTGCGGAGGAAGCGGCGACACCAAGGGGACGACCCCGCAGGATCAGCCCGCGGCATCCGCGCCTGCCGAAGCGAGCAAGCCAGCCACGGAACAGGCAGCCGCCACCGAGCCCTCCGAGGCTGTCGCCGCCGACCAAGGCGCCGCCGAGGGCAAGCGGCCTGCTCGGAGGAGGCGGACATCAAGGCCTCCGCCGGTACGCGGCGTCGCGAGAGTTCAGATTCTCGCACCCGAAACAAAGGTCGAAGGCAACGAGGTGATCAGCACGCTCTGGGTGCGCAACGTGTCGAAGGGCTCGATAACGCGGTTTACCGCGTCGGAGTACTGGTACGACGAGCAGGGCAACGCGACGCCAGGCGGTTCGCGGACACACCGAAAGCCGTTCCTGCCGGGCGAGGTCATAGAGCTGGAGCTGCGGACGGGCAAGAACCCGAAATTCTACCAGAACCAGTTCGAGTTCTCGCACGCGAACGGCGACGTCCAGGCCAGGGTCGTCAAGAGCTTCCCGAAGCCCGGCGAAGAGTAACGCCACCACCCGGTCGAGGGCGGCTGGACGGTCCGCGCAGGTCGCAGGAAACGGGGTGGGTTTCGGGTTGCGCGCGGCTTTGTTCCGTCTGCCCGATGGGGACGTCGCCGTCGAACCGCTCAAGGCTCACGCTGCCAGATGTGTGAGATTTCGAGTCGGCTCCCGCACGTACCGCATGCCGGCTTCACGATCGCTTCGATGAAACCGTTGCTCCCCTCACTTTCGGGGACGTTCTCCAAAAGGACCCACAAAGGCGCAGAGCACCGAGCCCGGACGGCGTCCGCTTTGGTTGCGGCTCCGCTGCGTTAAGGCTAAGTCGGTGCCTTTTCCTTGATGTCGACGATGATCCAACGCGAGCGCTCGACCTGATCGCTCTGCAGACCGGAGAGCTCGTACTTTCGAAGCGTAACGCTATAGGGCTTCTCGTCGGCATCCGTTAATTTGAGCATGAGCAGCATTTCCGTCACCGCGACGTCTCCATCGAAGTTCTCGATGGTCACCTGTCTGACCACTGATTTAGTGACGAGCCTGGTTTCGGTGTCGACGGCCCGTTTGACGTCTTGAAATGCGCGTTCCGTCGCTTTGCGCTCTTGAACCAGCTTCGACCACTCCTCTTGAATCTCACCAAGCTCTCCGCCGAACTTGAACTGTGCGTCCTCTTGCAGCTTCGGGACGATCTGTTCGAGAGCATCTTCGTGGTCCTCGAGATACTTTCTGCCTTCCTCCAACGCAGCGTCTCGTTCCTTCTCGGCGGCCTCCAACCGAACGAGAAGCCCTGGCAACGTGAAAGGCTCCGTCGATTGGGAGCTGACCTCGACCACCTGCCACGACTCTACCGGCCCGGGAGGGCCGACGGCCGACATGGCAGCAAGCGTGGCGTTGTCGTCGCTCCGGGCGGCAAGGAAGAATTGATCGATGGTCGCTTGCTCCGGACTACCGCAGGCCCAGAGGCACGCTAGGGTCGCACCCACCACACATTCCCTGAGCTTCATCATCTGATCCTCCTTCTCGCGAGCAGACAGAAGCCTGTCTCACGAGGGGGGATTATAACAGATAGGAACAGACAGGATAATTTATCTGGGGACGTAGCGAGATCCTCTCTACGGACTCAGCATCGGCGTGTGGTCTGGAGAAAAGAGCACCGGGTAGCTGGTAGCGGCAGCGGGCCGAAGGCCTCAGTCTGCTGCGATGACCTCTATCTCGATCCGGGCGTCCCTTGGCAAGCGCGCGGGTTGGACGGCGGCGCGAGCCGGCGGCGTTCCATCCGTCAAATAGGTTCCGTAGACCTCGTTCATCGCCGCGAAGTCTCCCATGTCGGCGAGGTAGATATTCGTCTTCGCGATGTTTCTTGCCGTCATGCCGCCTGCTTCCAAAATGGCGAGAACGCTGTCCATCGCCCGCCGCGTGAGTGCCTGGATGTCGCCTTCGATCATCTCACCCGTCTGCGGATCGAAGGGGACTTGTCCCGATACAAAGACGAGGTTTCCCGTGCGTATCGCTTGAGAATAGGGGCCGATGGGGGCGGGCGCTTTGTCGCTGAGGATCGCTTCCTTCATACCATTGTGCTCCTGTCGGGGTCTTTGTTCGAGTCTTTGTTCGAGCTTGGCCGCGCGACGCCGAGGACGCCGTCTACCTCACGGATGGATTTGGTAATGCGCTCGAGCTCCTTGACGTTCGAGATCGATACCGTGACGTCGATCGAGCCTTTCTGATCTTCGAACGTCTTGGCCTCGACGGTACGGATATCGGTATTCGTGTCTGCGATGATCGACGTGATGTCGGCGAGGATGCCTTTGCGGTCTTCCACGTTGACCGAAAGCGTGATGTCGTATTTCGTGCCTTTCTCGCCATCCCAGGACACATCGATGCGACGCTCCGGGTCCACCATCAAGTTGAGCAGGTTCGGACAATTGACCGAGTGGACCGAAACGCCTTTGCCGCGCGTGATGTAGCCGGTGATGCTCTCGCCAGGTACCGGGTTACAGCAATTGGCGCGGTAGACCATGAGGTCGTCCATCCCGTTGACTTTGATCTTGTCCTCTCCACCGCGCAACACGCGCCGCACGGCACGGGCGAGGCTCGCGCCAGCCCCCGGCTTCTCCTCGAGCTGATCAGCGGGGACGAGGCGCGCGAGCACGTTGCGCGGGGACAGCTTCCCGTAGCCCACGGCCGCGTAGAGATCGTCGGTCTTGCTGAAGCCGTAATCCTTCAGCACCTCCGCGAACTGTTCCGACGCGGTCGCTTGCTTGAGATTGACCGAGCCTCGGCCGGCCTCCTTTTCGAGAAGCTTCCGGCCGATCTCGATGCTTCGGTTCTTCTCCGTCGCGTTCAAGTACGTCCGGATCTTGTTCCTCGCTCGTGATGTGGTGACGAAGCTCAGCCAGTCGCGGCTCGGCTTGTGTCCTCGCGCCGTCAGGACTTCAACGATATCGCCGTTCTTGAGCTGGTAGCGAAGCGGCACCATCAGGCCGTTGACACGCGAGCCGACGCATTGATGTCCCACGTCGGTATGGATGGAATAGGCGAAGTCGACGGGTGTGGCGCCGCGAGGAAAAGACTTCACGTCTCCCTTGGGCGTGAAGCAGAAGACGTCTTCTGGATAAAGGTCGACTTTGAGCTCGTTCAAGAACTCGTGCGGATCCTCGACTTCGAGCTGCCAGTCGAGTATCTGGCGAAGCCACGCGAAGTTCTTGACGTCGTCTTCTTCGAGGGGACGGCCTTCTTTGTATTTCCAATGCGCCGCAATGCCCTGTTCCGCGACTTTGTGCATTTCCGGTGTTCGAATCTGCACCTCGAAAGGCGCGCCAGAATCCGTGATGACGCTCGTGTGAAGTGAGCGGTAGCCGTTCGGGCGAGGCATCGCGATGAAATCTTTGATCCGTCCCGGGACAGGGCGCCATGTGTTGTGAATGATTCCGAGTGTCCCGTAACAGTCCTTCACGCTATCCGTGACGATGCGCAAAGCGATGAAGTCGTAGACCTGATCGAGCTCGATGCGCTGGCGCTTCATTTTCTGGTGGATGCTGTAAATGTTCTTGGTTCGCCCTTGAATCCCTGCCTCGATGCCGTTATCGCTCAGCGTTTTCTCGAGCTTGCCTTTGATTTCGGTGATGAAGTCCTGGGCCCATTTGCGCTTGGCGTCTACGCGGGCGACGAGAATGCCGTAAGCCTTCGGCTCGAGGTTCTTGAGGCAGAGCTCCTCGAGCTCGGACTTGATTCTTCCTATCCCGAGCCGGCCGGCAAGCGGAGCGTAAATTTCGAGCGTCTCGTTCGCGATGCGTAGCCGGCGCTCCTCGGAGAGATGTTGCAACGTACGCATGTTGTGCAGGCGGTCGGCGAGCTTGATGAGGATGATCCGGATGTCGTCCACCATCGCCATCAGCATCTTTCGGAAGTTCTCGGCTTGGTGCTCCTCGACCGAAGAGAAGTTCATCTTGCTGATTTTCGTCAGTCCGTCGATGATGTGCGCGACTTCCGTGCCGAAGTACTCCTCGACAGTCTCGCTCGTCGTGAGCGTGTCTTCGACGACGTCGTGCAAAAGGCCGCAGACCACGCAGACGACGTCGAGCTGCATCTCCGCGAGGATGTTCGCCACCTCGAGCGGGTGGATGAGGTAGGGCTCTCCCGACTTGCGCAGCTGCCCCCGGTGCTCACGGGCGGAAAAGACATACGCGCGGCGAAGGAGATCGATGTCTCCGTCGGGCTGGTAAGCGCGGACCTTTTCCAGGATATTCTCGAAGCGGATCATCGGCGTTCGGGAAAAGGGGTCAAAATCTAGTAATGTACAAACTCGATCCAGGTCCATGATAGGCTTGGCGGCAGCAGAGGATCAAGGGCGGAGCGTCAGGAGGCCGGCCGATTCCGTATTTGTAGATTCTTGACTTGAATCGAGAGCCCATAATATACTGCGCTCCCCAGTTTGATAAATGCCATAGGAAGAGGGGGGTTTTCGAGATGCGGATCCGAATCGCATTCATACTACTAACCTTGATCGCGCTGAGTGGCTGCGGCATACAAGACAGTTGGAGCATGCTCAAGTCGCGCCGCGCCTTCAAACAGGCGAATCTGGCCTATGCCAGCAGGGACTATGAGAAGGCCATCGACTTTTACAACCTCACGCTAGAGCTGGACAAGAATCCGGATCCCCGTGTGCTCGTCACGTCGGTCTTCTACCGGGGCAGTAGTCACCACCTGATCTACCGCCCGGGCCGTTTCGACGACCCTGAGAACGAGGACCACTTGGATGCCGGAATCACGGATTACGAGGAAGCGATAGAGCTGGCTCGGGAGCACGGCAAGGAGTTCGAGATGCTGCAGGTCTATCAGCAGTATTCAATGGAGCAGCTCGCGGCCATCTATCGTGACAACCTGGACGACTTCGAGAGCGCGGTGCGTTACTTCAAGGGGCTCATCGAGATCGATATCGAAACCCCAGAGCGCTACTACGCGCTGGCGGATGTCTACGAGCGCTTTCATGACCCCGAGGCGATGCCTCTGCTCGAGCAGGCCATCGAGGCTTACAAGAAGCCGGTCGAGATGAGCCCGGACGATCCCCTCGGCTATCGCCAGGTCGCCAATCTTCTCAATAAATATGGGCGTTTCGACGAGACGATGGACTGGCTCGCCAAGGCCCGCGACGTCCACGCGAACGATCCGGAAGGGTACTACCTCATCGCCGTTCACTACTGGGACAAGGTGTATCGGGACCCGGATCTGACTACAGATGACAAGGGCGACTTTATCGAGTTCGGTATCGCCCAGCTCGACCAGGCACTCGAGATCGATGGCGAGTACGTGGACGCGCTGATTTACAAGAACCTGCTCCTGCGTGAGAAAGCCAAAGTCACGCCGAGCGAGGCCGAAGCCCTGACCGCGGAAGCGAACGTGCTCCGGGACCGCGCGTTGGAGCTCCGCGTGGCGCAGGAAGAAGCTGAACGGGCGGCTAAGGCGGCAGCAGCCGAAAAAGCCGCTGGCGAGACGAGCTACTAGGGCCGAATGTAACCCTCTTCTTCTGGGCGAGGCCGCGATTCTTCGAGTCGTGGCCTCGCCTTTTTCGTTTGGGCCGTGGCGGATAAAGTCCTCATCCTCGACGACGACGAGGAGCTTGCCAGAATGCTGGCCTAATATCTAGGAGCCCGTGGCTTCGAGGTTTCGCTCGCGTCCCATCCATCGGCAGGGCTCGAGGCGCTTCAGGACGGGACTTTCGACGTCCTCGTTCTGGACGTTATGCTTCCGGAGATCGATGGCTTCGAGATCCTCGGGCGCCTCCGAGCCACGAATGACATCCCGATTCTGATGCTCACCGCCCGAGGCGACGAGACCGACCTGATTGTGGGTCTCGAGCTCGGTGCCGACGACTACCTCCCGAAGCCATTCAATCCGAGAGAGCTGACCGCGCGCCTTCGTGCGCTGTTGAGGCGCCAGAGACGCGCGGTAGCGGCACCGGGGGTAATACTGTGCTTCGGGGCGCTCGAGATCGATCGCGACGGCCGTCGAGTACGGCTCGCGGGCGAGCCGCGCGAGCTGACGAGATACCAATTCGACCTCCTCCTCGCACTCGCGGAGAACCCCGGCCGTGTCATGACCCGAGACGCCCTGCTGCGCCGCGTGCGGGGCTCGGGACTCGAGCCCTTCGATCGCAGTATCGATGTCCACATCTCGCGCATCCGGGCCGCGGTCGAGGAGGACCCCAAAAAGCCCAAACGGATCCTGACGATCCGCGGCACCGGATACGTATTCACCCCGATCGAAAGTTGAAACCAGGAATATGCACCGGCTCTATTGGCAGGTCTATCTGAGCTTTGTGGTGATTCTTCTGCTCTTTGGGGTACTCATTTCGTTTACGTTCTTTTCGGTGTCGTCGCGCGACCGCCGAGGTATCGACGCCCTCACGACGCTCGCCGAGGCTGCTCTCCCCGCGGCGAGTGCGTCCGACACCGAGCTCCGGGCAGCCCTCGAGCGGCTTCAAGAAACGTTGCACCTCAGCTTGGCTATTTGGGACGACGGCGAGCGGATCGCCGCCACGGGGGCGCCATTGCCAGCGCCCGGCGAGAGCTGGACGGTGAGCCGCGTGATCCCGTCGCGTGGGAAAGGTTTTACCTTGGCGCTACGTCTTTCTGACGGCCGGTGGGTGGTGGCGCGGCATCATCGACAGATCCACGCGCCAGGGGGTGCGCTTGCCGTCCTGCTGCTTCTTGGCATCGCGGTGGCTCTGGGGGCCTATCCGCTCGTCCGGCGGCTCACAGGGCGGGTAGAACGCCTCCAGAGGCAAGTTGAGGCGCTGGGTGCCGGCGGGCTCGGAGCCCGGGTCGACGTCGAAGGCAATGACGAGGTGGCCGGGCTCGCTCGAAGCGTCAACCGTGCCGCGAAGCGCATCGAGCGCCTCGTCGAGGCACAACGGACGCTCCTGACCGGAGTCTCACACGAGCTCCGCTCTCCGCTCGCACGCATTCGCGTGGCGACCGAGCTTCTCGGTGAAGGCGAGGGAACACGGCCGGAGCTCCTGGAGCGCGTCTCGGCGGATATCTCTGTGCTCGATGAGCTCATCGGCGAGCTCTTGCTCGCCGCGCGGCTGGACACGCTCGACGCCGTCGAACGTACCGCAGAGATCGACCTTTTGGCGCTCGTAGCGGAGGTCGCGGCGGAGTTCGACGCGGACGTAAGCGGCGAGATCACCATCGTGCGCGGCGACGCCCGTCTTCTGAGACGCCTCATCCAAAACCTGCTCTCGAATGCTCGCCGCTACGGGGGTGGGAAGACGGTCGAGGTGAACGTCCGCCCCGGCACACCAGGAAATGTGGCCTTCACCGTCTCCGATCGCGGCCCAGGCGTCCCTGAAGCGGAACGCGAGCAAATCTTCGAGCCCTTCTACCGTGCGAAGGACGTGCCGAAGAGTAGTGTAGACGGCGTCGGCCTCGGCCTAGCCATCGTCCGCCGCATCGCCTAACACCACGGCGGCGAAGCCCGCTGCCTCCCAAGACCGGGAGGCGGAACCCGCTTCGAAGTGACGCTCCCTGGGTAGTGTATATAGTAGCCATGCATATCGATATCGTGCCCAACCGCAACTCCAAACACGCCGTTTTGCTCCGTGAGTCCTATCGGGATGCCAAGAGCAAGAAACCGCGCAAGCGCACACTTGCCAACCTGTCCAAACTGCCGAGCGAGCAGGTCGATGCCATCCGACGCATACTCAAGGGGCAAAAGCTCGTTTCGCTCGAAGACGCCTTCGAAATCGTCGAGAACGGCTCCCGGCACCACGGCCACGTCGACGCGGTGCTCAGTGCCATGAGACAGCTCGGTTTCGAAAAACTCGTTGGCTCTCGACACTCACCAGAGCGGGATTTGGTCGTGGCCATGGTAGTCGCCCGGATCCTCGAACCGCAGTCGAAGCTGGCGACTAGCCTGAAGTTCCTTGGTCGAATGAACCCACTGACAGTGTGAATCTCCAATGATTACGCGTCTTTAGGGACGCCGAGAGGCTAATTTTGGGATGCAATATGTAGGCATGTCTAAAGCCTTTTATGGTTTGATATATATTGACACATAGGATACTATGGTGGGCATGCATACCCACATCATCCCCAATCGCAACTCTACCCCCGCGGTCCTGCTGCGTGAGTCGTATCGGGTGGGCGGAAACGTCCGCAAGCGCACGCTCGCTAACTTGTCCAAATTGCCCATGGACGCAGTCGACGCCATCCGACGCATTCTCAAAGGGGAAAAGCTCGTCTCGGTTGAAGTCGCCTTCAAAATCGTCGAGAACGGCTCCCGGCACCATGGCCACGTCGACGCGGTGCTCAGCGCCATGAGACAGCTCGGTTTCGAAAAGCTCGTTGGTTCTCGACACTCACCAGAGCGGGATTTGGTCGTGGCCATGGTAGTCGCCCGGATCCTCGAACCGCAGTCGAAGCTGGCGACTAGCCAGTGGTGGCACACAACCACACTGCCCGAAATCCTGGGGGTGAGCGATGCCCGCGAAGACGATCTCTATGCCGCCATGGACTGGGTTCTCAAACGCCAGGAGGTCATCGAAAAAAAACTCGCGGCGCGCCATCTCCAAAACGACGGCCTGGCGCTCTATGACCTAACCTCAAGCTACTTCGAGGGTGTGAGTTGTCCGATCGCCCGCCTCGGATACGACCGTGACGGCAAGAAAGGCAAGCTGCAGATCAACTACGGTCTGCTGACCAACGAACGCGGCATCCCCGTGTCAGTATCGGTCTTTGAGGGCAACACGGGCGATCCCAAAACGCTGTTGCCTCAGGTAGAAAAGGTGCAAGAGCGCTTCGGCATCGAGCAGTTTGTGATGGTGGGTGACCGCGGAATGATCACCCAGACCCAGATCGACGAGTTGCGGGAGATGGACGGTGTCGACTGGATTACCGCTCTGCGTCCCGAACCGATTCGCAAGCTCATCAACGATGGGGTGCTCCAGATGGGGCTATTCGACGAGCGGAATCTGTTTGAGGTGACGCCTGAGCTCGCCAACAAACGGCTCCAGCGGTGGAAGCGACACATGGGGACGATCGCTAAGCAGTTCGGAGGGATTCGCCAACGGATCGGGCGGGGTCAGCTGCATGGTAAAGATAAAATCGGTGTGCGGGTAGGCAGAGTTCTCAACAAGTACAAAGTCGGCAAGCACTTCAAGCTGGACATTCGCGACGACAGCTTTAGCTTCGAAATCGACGACACAAAGGTCACTGCGGAAGCTGCCCTTGACGGCATCTACGTGATCCGCACCAGTCTTGCTGAGCAGCGGATGAAAACCGACGACACAGTGCGCAGCTACAAGTTGCTGACCCAGGTCGAGAGGGCGTTTCGTTCCTTCAAGAGCATGGACCTAAAGGTGCGGCCGATTCGTCACCGGCGCGAAAACCGAGTCCGGGCGCACGTCTTCTTGTGCATGCTGGCCTACTACGTCCTGTGGCACATGATGGAGGCTTGGCGGCCGCTGCTATTCTCTGACGAGGACCAGCAGGCGAAGGCCAGGCGTGACCCGGTTGCTCCGGCGAAGCGCTCCGAGGCCGCCCTGCGCAAGATACAAACCAAGAAGCTTGACGATGGGAGTCGAGCTTCCAGCTTCCGCACGCTGCTGCGCCTTCTCAGCAACATCGTCCGAAACAAATGTCGGCGACCGGAAGCCGGACCCGACGAGCCCACCTTCGATGTCACGACAACTCCGGACTCGAAACAGCAGAGAGCCTACGACCTGCTCAAAGGTATCACCGTGTAGACAGAAGCCAGCACCATTGATTCCAACTATCTCATTGGATCAACACCGGATCTTGGCTTTTTCAGCCAGGAACTTCAGCCTAGCCTGTGGTGGCACACAACCACACTGCCCGAAATCCTGGGGGTGAGCGATGCCGACGAAGACGATCTCTATGCCGCCATGGACTGGGTTCTCAAACGCCAGGAGGTCATCGAAAAGAAACTCGCGGCGCGCCATCTCCAAAACGACGGCCTCGCGCTCTATGACCTAACCTCAAGCTACTTCGAGGGGGTGAGTTGTCCGCTGGCCAGGCTCGGATACAACCGTGACGGCAAGAAAGGCAAGCTGCAGGTCAACTACGGCCTGCTGACCAACGAACGCGGCATCCCCGTGTCGGTATCGGTCTTTGAGGGCAACACGGGCGATCCCAAAACGCTGTTGCCTCAGGTAGAAAATGCGCAAGAGCGGTTCGGCATCGAGCAGTTTGTGATGGTGGGCGACCGCGGAATGATCACCCAGACCCAGATCGACGAGTTACGGGAGATGGACGGTATCGACTGGATTACCGCTCTGCGTCCCGAACCGATTCGCAAGCTCATTAACGATGGGGTGATCCAGATGGGGCTATTCGACAGGCGGAACCTGTTTGAGTTGACGCACCCGGATTTTCCCAACGAGAGGCTGGTCGCTTGCCGCAATCCGGAGCTGGCCGAGAGGCGGCGTCACAAGCGTCGTGCTCTGCTCGAAGCAACCTGCAAGGAGCTGGAGAAGGTTTGTCGGATGGTCGAGCGGCGCCGTTTGCACGGCAAGGAGGACATCCGTGCTACGGTGAAAAAGCTCCTCAACAAGTACAAGGTCGGCAAGTACTATAGGCTCGACATCCGTGACGACGGTTTCGACTTCGAGCTAGACGAGACAACGATGGCTGCCGACGCCTCGCGCCTCGCCAACGGCAACTCTGAGCTCGCCAACAAACGGCTCCAGCGGTGGAAGCGACACATGGGGACGATCGTTAAGCAGTTGGAACGGATTCGCCAACGGATCGGGCGAGGTCAGCTGCATGGTAAAGATAAAATCGGTGTGCGGGTAGGCAAAGTTCTCAACAAGTACAAAGTCGGCAAGCACTTCAAGCTGGACATTCGCGACGACCGCTTTAGCTTCGAAATCGACGACACAAAGGTCACTACGGAAGCTGCCCTTGACGGCATCTACGTGATCCGCACCAGTCTTGCTGAGCAGCGGATGAAAACCGACGACACAGTGCGCAGCTACAAGTTGCTGACCCAGGTCGAGAGGGCGTTTCGTTCCTTCAAGAGCATGGACCTAAACTGAAGTTCTGCCCAGTAAGCCCTCCCACGCTTCGGTAAAGTACCTTTAGTCGCATGGAGTTACAGCGCTAGAGGTGTGATTTTTGCCTGCAATTAGTAGCCATGTTTTATTGTATTTGTTGTTGTTATATATGCCTATATAGTGTATATAGTAGCCATGCACATCGATATCGTGCCCAACCGCAACTCCAAACCCGCCGTTTTGCTCCGTGAGTCCTATCGGGATGCCAAGAGCAAGAAACCGCGCAAGCGCACACTTGCCAACCTGTCCAAACTGCCGAGCGAGCAGGTCGATGCCATCCGACGCATACTCAAGGGGCAAAAGCTCGTTTCGCTCGAAGACGCCTTCGAAATCGTCGAGAACGGCTCCCGGCACCATGGCCACGTCGACGCGGTGCTCAGTGCCATGAGACAGCTCGGTTTCGAAAAGCTCGTTGGCTCTCGACACTCACCAGAGCGGGATTTGGTCGTGGCCATGGTAGTCGCCCGGATCCTCGAACCGCAGTCGAAGCTGGCGACTAGCCTGTGGTGGCACACAACCACACTGCCCGAAATCCTGGGGGTGAGCGATGCCCGCGAAGACGATCTCTATGCCGCTATGGACTGGGTTCTCAAACGCCAGGAGGTCATCGAAAAGAAACTCGCGGCGCGCCATCTCCAAAACGACGGCCTCGCGCTCTATGACCTAACCTCAAGCTACTTCGAGGGGGTGAGTTGTCCGCTGGCCAGGCTCGGATACAACCGTGACGGCAAGAAAGGCAAGCTGCAGGTCAACTACGGCCTGCTGACCAACGAACGCGGCATCCCCGTGTCGGTATCCGTCTTTGAGGGCAACACGGGCGATCCCAAAACGCTGTTGCCTCAGGTAGAAAATGCGCAAGAGCGGTTCGGCATCGAGCAGTTTGTGATGGTGGGCGACCGCGGAATGATCACCCAGACCCAGATCGACGAGTTACGGGAGATGGACGGTATCGACTGGATTACCGCTCTGCGTCCCGAACCGATTCGCAAGCTCATTAACGATGGGGTGATCCAGATGGGGCTATTCGACAGGCGGAACCTGTTTGAGTTGACGCACCCGGATTTTCCCAACGAGAGGCTGGTCGCTTGCCGCAATCCGGAGCTGGCCGAGAGGCGGCGTCACAAGCGTCGTGCTCTGCTCGAAGCAACCTGCAAGGAGCTGGAGAAGGTTTGTCGGATGGTCGAGCGGCGCCGTTTGCACGGCAAGGAGGACATCCGTGCTACGGTGAAAAAGCTCCTCAACAAGTACAAGGTCGGCAAGTACTATAGGCTCGACATCCGTGACGACGGTTTCGACTTCGAGCTAGACGAGACAACGATGGCTGCCGACGCCTCGCGCCTCGCCAACGGCAACTCTGAGCTCGCCAACAAACGGCTCCAGCGGTGGAAGCGACACATGGGGACGATCGTTAAGCAGTTGGAACGGATTCGCCAACGGATCGGGCGAGGCCAGCTGCATGGTAAAGATAAAATCGGTGTGCGGGTAGGCAGAGTTCTCAACAAGTACAAAGTCGGCAAGCACTTCAAGCTGGACATTCGCGACGACCGCTTTAGCTTCGAAATCGACGACACAAAGGTCACTACGGAAGCTGCCCTTGACGGCATCTACGTGATCCGCACCAGTCTTGCTGAGCAGCGGATGAAAACCGACGACACAGTGCGCAGCTACAAGTTGCTGACCCAGGTCGAGAGGGCGTTTCGTTCCTTCAAGAGCATGGACCTAAAGGTGCGGCCGATTCGTCACCGGCGCGAAAACCGAGTCCGGGCGCACATCTTCTTGTGCATGCTGGCCTACTACGTCCTGTGGCACATGATGGAGGTTTGGCGCCCGCTAGTATTCTCTGACGAGGAGCAGCAGGCGAAGGCCGAGCGTGACCCCGTCGCTCCGGCGCAACGCTCCGACGCAGCCCTGCGCAAGATACACACCAAGAAGCTTGACGATGGGAGACCAGCTTCCAGCTTCCGCACGCTGCTGCGCCTTCTCAGCAACATCGTCCGAAACAAATGTCGGCGACCGGAAGCCGGACCCGACGAGCCCACCTTCGATGTCACGACAACTCCGGACTCGAAACAGCAGAGAGCCTACGACTTGCTCAAAGGTATCACCGTGTAGACAGAAGCCAGCACCATTGATTCCATCTATCTTATTGGATCAACACCGGATCTTGGCTTTTTCAGCAAGGAACTTCAGCCTAAAGGTGCGGCCGATTCGTCACCGGCGCGAAAACCGAGTCCGGGCGCACATCTTCTTGTGCATGCTGGCCTACTACGTCCTGTGGCACATGATGGAGGTTTGGCGCCCACTAGTATTCTCTGACGAGGAGCAGCAGGCGAAGGCCGAGCGTGACCCCGTCGCTCCGGCGCAGCGCTCCGACGCAGCCCTGCGCAAGATACACACCAAGAAGCTTGACGATGGGAGACCAGCTTCCAGCTTCCGCACGCTGCTGCGCCTTCTCAGCAACATCGTCCGAAACAAATGTCGGCGACCGGAAGCCGGACCCGACGAGCCCACCTTCGATGTCACGACAACTCCGGACTCGAAACAGCAGAGAGCCTACGACTTGCTCAAAGGTATCACCGTGTAGACAGAAGCCAGCACCATTGATTCCATCTATCTTATTGGATCAACACCGGATCTTGGCTTTTTCAGCAAGGAACTTCAGCCTAAAGACGCGTAATCATTGGGGATTCACACTGTCAGTGGGTTCATTCGACCAAGGAACTTCAGACTAAAGGTGCGGCCGATCCGTCACCGGCGCGAAAACCGAGTCCGGGCGCACGTCTTCTTGTGCATGCTGGCCTACTACGTCCTGTGGCACATGATGGAGGCTTGGCGGCCGCTGCTATTCTCTGACGAGGACCAGCAGGCGAAGGCCAGGCGTGACCCGGTTGCTCCGGCGAAGCGCTCCGAGGCCGCCCTGCGCAAGATACAAACCAAGAAGCTTGACGATGGGAGTCGAGCTTCCAGCTTCCGCACGCTGCTGCGCCTTCTCAGCAACATCGTCCGAAACAAATGTCGGCGACCGGAAGCCGGACCCGACGAGCCCACCTTCGATGTCACGACAACTCCGGACTCGAAACAGCAGAGAGCCTACGACCTGCTCAAAGGTATCACCGTGTAGACAGAAGCCAGCACCATTGATTCCAACTATCTCATTGGATCAACACCGGATCTTGGCTTTTTCAGCCAGGAACTTCAGCCTAGCGGGCACTCCACTCCACAGTAGCGACGTCGCCGAGAGACAGAGAGGTACCGGGCTCCAGGCGGGAGGCGCGTTCGCGGGCGTCGTGGTCGAACACACCGTTCGAGCTCGCGGTGTCGATCGCGTATAGGACGCCCGCGATCTCGATGACGAGAAGATGCACGCGCGAGATTGTTCGGTCCGCCAGAACTCTGCCGGCATCGCAGCGGCGGGAGCGGCCGAGCAGAATCCCCGACTGTACGGCGCGGCGCCCGAGGATGACCGTCGCGACACCACGCGACGAGGTAATGAGCAGCTCGCCATACGGCGTTTCGTTCTCGTCGACGAGCGCGTGGACCGCCATCTCGGGACCGGCGACGTTGTGAACGAGGGTCGGAGACGAGGAGATCGAGGGCAGATTTTCGACCTCCCATGCTTTGTCGCTCTCGGCTTCCCACTGATTTGATTTCTCGTCCGTCTCGACCTCGTCGAGGTAGAGGCGGGGCGGAATCTGAGCCCAGCCCGCGTCGGGGTCGTCCGGCCAAGGCGCGTCCGCGCCGATCGTGGCGAAGGTAAGCAGCGTGTAGTGGCCCAGGCGAACAAAAGCAGGTCCGTCCGCTTCGAGCGCTCTGAGCCTCTTCCCTCGTTCGTCGACAAACGCAGTCGCGGACCGCAAATCGAGCAACCGATAGCGGCACCCACGGACCGGCGCCTGGCACGGGAACAGCAGCAACGCGACGTGCCGCAGCGACAAGCTCGCGTCGTCTTTGAGGCGGAGGTCCGCCTTGGAGTGACGCCCGATGGTTGCGGTGCTCACGAGATCCGGCTTCGCTGCCAGAAACGCGGCTCCGTGCAACGCGTCGGCGCTCATCGCAAGGAGCGTGACGCCCGGACGTTCCGCGTGCGCCGTGAGCCACTCACGAATCTGGGCGTAGTGCTTCGTGAACTGCTCCCGCAGTGGCATGCGGGTCGTCGATGGGAGGACATCGTCGACGGAAAGACCCAACACGGTCTTTTCGTTCCTGGACGTGGACGGGGGGTCCGAGTCGCTGCTGACCCAAAATATCCGGGACTCGTCACTTGCTCGTCGCCGGGACTCGTCGCTCATTGGTCGCTGGGACTCGTCGCTCATTGGTCGCTGGGACTCGTCGCTCATTGGTCGCTGGGACTCGTCGCTCATTGGTCGCTGGGACTCGTCGCTCATTGGTCGCTGGGACTCGTCGCTCATTGGTCGCTGGGACTCGTCGCTCATTGGTCGCTGGGACTCGTCGCTCATTGGTCGCTGGGACTCGTCGCTCATTGGTCGCTGGGACTCGTCGCTCATTGGAACCTCGGCGCCTATTATGCGCGACCCGAGCGCGGTCCCCAACGGTCGCAAGGTCGGTCGTCGACGAGGTGGCGCTATCCGGCCAGACGGCTACCGACAAAAGAAAAAGGCCGGGAGGCGCCGCGCTCGACGCTCCCGGCTAGAATTACGAGTGAAAATCGCTAGGGCCTTCCGCCGCCGCCGGCCGCGAACGGATCCGGCGGGACGATCCCAATGCGCTCCACTCCATTTCCTCGAGCCACGTCCAGGATCGCGACGATCTCGCCGTACTTCAGCGAAGGATCAGCACGGAGGAAGAGCGTCTTGTCCGAACGGGTCTCGAAGATGTCTCGAATGCGAAGCGGGAGCTCATCGAGCGTGATCGGTTGCTTGTTGATGGTCACATTGCCCGCCGCGTCGATATTGAGCACTAGCTGGTTTGGATCGGGCGGGGTGTCTTCCGCGAGGTTTTCCGCTGATTCGGGCAGCTCTACGTCGTGGCCCGCTTGGGTCAGTGGCGTCACCACCATGAAGATGATGAGCAGCACCAACATGACGTCGATAACCGGTGTCACATTGATATCCTTCATCGCACCGCCAGCAGCAGCACCTCCACTTGTTTGCATTCCATAAGATCGCTCCTTTGAAAGGCTATGGAAGACGAACTAGCCGGTCTTTCTCTCCGTGATCAAGCCGATTTCGTCGGCTCCTGCGTCGCGGCAAAGCTCCATCACCCGCATGACATCGCGGTATTCCAATCCCTCATCTGCCTTGAGAAAAAGAATTCGCTCCGTTTTGCTTGCGAAGGCTTCCGAAAGCTGGGTGACGAGCAGGGCTTCGGCTACCGGCTGCATGTTGAGAAAGATCGTGAGGTCCAGCCGGATGGCTACGTTGACGACGTCCTCAGTGTCCGGATGCTCCCTGGAATATTCCGCTACCGGAAGCTTGACGTCGACGCCTTTTTGGAGCAGAGGGGTAATGACCATGAAGATGATGAGCAGAACCAGCATGACGTCCGCAAGCGGCGTCACGTTGATCTGGCTGTTGAGATCGTCCTTTCGGCCTGCGCTCAATCTCATTCCCATATCAGTGTCTCCTTTACTGCGTCATTGCTTAATGCTCAATGCGACGACAGCAGTTTAGCCGGCCGTCCTCTTGGCCATGTAGTCGATGAGCTCGGAGGCGCTGTTGTCCATCTCGACGGTGAAGCCTTCCACGCGCGCGATGAGATAGTTGAACGCCCACACTGCCGGGATCGCCACGAAGAGACCAAAAGCCGTGGCGACGAGAGCCTCGGCGATTCCGGCCGAGACGGCGCCGATGCCACCGGATCCCGTGAGAGCCATGCCGCGAAAAGCGTTGATGATGCCCGCAACCGTTCCGAAGAGGCCGACGAAAACAGCCGTCGCACCGACCGTGGCGAGACCCGAGAGGCCCCTCTTGAGGTCGGTGAGGTTGAGCGCGGTGGCGCGCTCGATCGCGCGGTGAGCCGCTTCCATCATGTCGGCGCGGGATCCTTCCCCACTCTCTTTCTGGTACTGGTACTCTTGAAGGCCCGCAAGAAGAACTCTCGCCAGGTGGCTGCTCTTCACGTCCTTCACGGCCGAAGCCTTGATGGCTTCCTCGATCTTGCCGTCTTTCAACAGCTTGGCCACCTTCGGCGCGTAGACTCTGGACTGCTTCTTCGCTTTGCGGAAGGTCATCCACCGCTCGATCATCACGCTCAAGGAATAAATGGACATGATCAACAAGGTGAAGTTCACTGCCCTCGCGGTGAATCCCATGTGCTGCCAAATATCGATTAAGCTAAACGACATTATTTCCTCCTGTTTGCCTTAGGTGCTCTGAGCTCAGAACGGCCACTCTGGTGGGGTACGAACTCGTTAAAAGATAAAACAACCATCAAAAGAAACTAACCCAATGTGAAATTAACCGTCACCGTCATCACGATCGGCACCGGCACGCCGTTCAGCAACGTGGGCTCGTATTTCCACTGCCTCACGGCGTCGATGGCCGACTGATCCAGGAGCGGGATGGAGCGCAGAACGCGCACGTTCGTGACGTTTCCCGCAGGATCGATGATGGCTTCGAGGATGACGATACCCTGCACCCGCGCCTGCTTGGCGATATCGGGATATTTCGGGTTGACATCTTTGACCTTCTGCGGCGGACGGATATCACCGCCCACGCGCACCGGCTCTGCCTTTACCGGCGGGGGAGGCGCGTCCGGAAGCCCGCCCACGATGCCGCCGATGACGCCGCCCGGGACGCCGCCTTCGACACCACCCGCGATACCGAAATCCCCAAGGTCGTCCATCCCGATTTCATCCGGGATCTCGACGGGCGCCACGAACTCCGGCGTCGTGGCGAGCACGGGACGCGGCGGTCTCGGCCGCGCTTTCGGCGGCGGCGGCGGCGGCGGTGGTGGTGGTGGTGGCGGCGGTTGGGCCATGAAACTCATGATCCCCTCCGGCGTCGGCAGATTGTCGGTCGCCATCAAGGGAACGATGACCATGGCTGCCACAATTCCGCCCTGAATGAGCAGAGACGTCATAAAGGTCATGAAAGACCTTCCCGAGGTAGTCGAGTCGGGCGTAAGGACGAGATCGAAAAGCTCTTTCTTGGGCACATCCATTTCTTTAACGTTCTTGGCCACGGCGTTCGGCGCTCCTTTCGGGAGATTTATGAACGACTCCGACTAAACGGTAATAAGTTCGCTCTAATCCGTATCGTTTTCTCACCAAGCGGGATATGAGGGAGATCCCATCTTGGTATAGGGCTTAGACACCATGATTCCGACAAAGGTTCCCGTCCGATCGAGAAATCTGATGGGGGCCAAGAATCGCAGGCATGGCGTCGGAAATACACACACGACGAATGTTAGAGGGACCCGTCGTGTGGCGTATGAGATAGATGGAACGTAGTCCATTTGTTCAAACAAATCCAAGACGGGTGCTTCCTGGACCCCCGTCCAATTCGAGCGGGTATACTAATTCGCGATTCGCAGCGTGTCAACCCTTCCGCCTACGCCCTTCGGGCTACGGCGGGGCCCTTGGGTCGCCGAAGCTGGATTGAAAGAGATCTAGCGAAGGCGCCTAGTGCAAATTGAAACGGACGACGAGGTCCGCTAGGCATTTTATGGGACGTCCGTTCTTGGTCGCCGGCGAGAAGCGCCAGCTGGACTCGACGACACGGATGGCTTGCTCATCGAGCTCGGGAAGCGAGCTCAGAATCTTCAACACGTGGACGAGGCCTTGCTCGTCGATGATCACCCGCAGCTTGACGGAGCCGGTGACCTTCTCGCGAATCGCCTCCTCCGTGTAGCGAGGTAGAGGCCTCCGGATCGGGCGGGGGCCCACGTCGGGCTTCGGAAATCGTGGGAGCTCGGTGCCGGTGCCGCCGAGCACGCCACCGGGCAAACCGCCCGGTACGCCGCCGATGACGCCAGCGGGCACGCCCCCGCGCAAGCCGTTGAGGTCGCCGTCGTCGAAGCCGTCCTCGACGCCGGGGCCGAGCTCGAACTCGGGACCCAATATCGCATCGGGGATCGCCGCAAAAAACATCTTGCTGTCGAAGATAGGGCTCGCGGTGATAACAGGTCGCGGCTCCGCCTCGGCTGCGCGTGTGGCCTCCGAGGATCCCCTCCGGATGGGCGGTGGCGGCGGTGGCGCGAACTGCAAGATTGCTGGAGGCAGAGCCGGTGCGAAATCGATTTCGGCCGAGAGAAGGGAGAGGATGGCGAGCGCGCCAATCGCGGCCGCGTGGATGACAAGGCCGAGGGACGCACTCAACCGGTGCCGAACACCAGCGTGATGGCAGCCGGCAGCAAGAGCAAAAAGATCCGCCGACTGCTCCTCCTCCCGATCGCCCGCGAGGCCCTCGTCCACGATGCTCGCCACCGCAAAATAACCCCTGACTCTATTCTACAACGAGAGCGGCGGACCGAATATTCCTGAATCCTGAATGCTGAACTAGACTCGCGCTTCCGTTGTCTTCGCTTTAGCGCGGCTTCGGCTCGGCCCTTTCCTGAACGTGCGCCACCACAGCACGATCGGTGAGGCGATCGCGATCGACGAATACGTGCCGATGATGACGCCCGCCACCAGCACGAAGGAGAACGGTCTCAAGACCGCGCCGCCCATGACGTATAGAGCAATCACGACGAAGAGCGTGAGGCCCGACGTCAGTACCGTTCGACGTAAGGTCTGATTGATCGAGAGGTTGATGATCTCTTCGAGAGAGCTCCGGCGAACGAGCTTTCGGTTCTCGCGCACGCGATCGAAGATAACGATCGTGTCATTGACGGAGTAGCCCACCAGTGTCAAAAAGGCAGCAATGACGTAGAGCGTGATCTCGAGATTGAAGATCGAAACGAGCGCGAGCGTCAGCACCACGTCATGGATGACCGCGACGGTCGCGCCGACGCCGTACACGAACTGGAAACGGAACGCGATGTAGAGGAGCATGGCCACGAGCGCAAAGAGCGTGGCATTACGCGCCTTCTTTCGAAGCTCCTCACCGACCACTGGGCCAACGATCTCGGTGCTCGAATCCGCCAACCTATTGTTCGGGATGCTTTCGAGCGTTTTCAGGATCGTGTTGGCGGCCGTGTCAAGCTCGCCGCCGTCACCGGTCTGCTGCCCGGCGCGGATCATGACGGTGTTGAGCTCCTCGCGGCCGTAGCGCTGGATCACCGAGCCTTCGATGCCCGCGCCCCGGAGCTCGGATCGAATCACGTCGACTTCGGGTCTGTTCTCGAATTTGACGTAAACGATCGTGCCTTCGGAGAAGTCGATCCCATAGCTCAAGCCCCCCTTGCGGGCGGCGTCGAGCGCGCCGATGATGGTCACGATCAGAGAGAACCCAATGAAGTACCAACGGTACTTCAGCCAATCGATTTTGGTATCGCCAATGAAATCCATTTTGCTCTTGTTCTAGATGCTCAGCGCTTCGACTTGCCGCCGCCCGCCGAGGACCGCGTCGAAAATGAAGCGCGAGACGAAAATGACCGTGAACATGTTGGAGAGAAGTCCGATGCTCAGTGTCACGGCGAATCCTTGAACCGGGCCCGTGCCGAACTGGAAGAGGATCGCCGCCGCGACGAGACTCGTGAAGTTGGCGTCGAAGATCGTCCAGAAGGCCTTGCCGAAGCCCGCGGAGATAGCGGTGCGCGGTGTCTTTCCGGCCCGCATTTCTTCTTTGATGCGCTCGAAGATGAGCACATTGGCATCCACCCCCATTCCAATGGTCAGGATGACCCCCGCGATACCGGGCAACGTGAGGGTTGCCGAGAAATAAGCCAGGGCCCCGGCTAGGATGAGTAGATTCAGGAGGAGGGCGACCACCGCGTTCACGCCGGAGAGGCGGTAGTAGAGCACCATGAACAGCAAGACGCTCGCGAGCCCCACGAGCGAGGCCGTGATACCGCTCCGGATAGAATCGGCGCCGAGGCTCGGGCCGACGGTGCGCTCTTCCTGATATTCGAGCGATGCGGGGAGCGCGCCGGAGCGCAGCTTCAACGCGAGATCGTAGGCGGACTCTGTCGTGAAGTTCCCTGTGATTTGTCCGCGGTCATAGATGACCCCTTCGATGGTGGGCGCCGAGATGACGCTGCCGTCGAGCACGATGGCGAGCGGACGGCCGAGATTCTCCTGCGTTGCCGTCCGGAAGCGCCCGGCCGCCTCCGGCTTGAGCGTAAAGTTAATGTCGGGTCGATTGGTTTGGTTGTCGATACCCGAGCTCGCGTTCTTCAAGTCGCGGCCGGTGATGACAGGAGTACGTTCTAACAGATAGTACGTTTTGTTGCCGACTTCGTCGGCCTCGCCGGGCACTATCTCGGTCCCCGGCGGTGGCGGCCGCCCGTTGGTAAGCTGGTCTTCGGAGAGCCCCATGGAACGTGCGATCTTCAGCTCGAGCTTGGCCGTTGATTTGATGACATCTTTCGCGCGGGCCACGTCGTCGAAACCAGGGAGCTGCACGAGAATTTGGCTCCCCCGATCGCCATGGGGCGCGATGACGGGCTCGGCGACGCCGAGCGCATCGACGCGTCGCCGGATCGTCTCGATGGCCTGGGTGACCGTGTCTTCCTGGAGGATGGCCAGCTCGGCGGAACGCATTTCGAGCTCAAAGCCCGAAGAGCCCAAGCTGCGCACGTCCCACGCGGGATAGCCGTTGTCGATTAGCGTACGGAATTCGCTACCTCTGTTAGTATCGAGACCCGACACGACCAGTTTCCCCGGCTCCACTATCTCGATATTGCCAAAGGCGATGCTCTCGCGATCGAGATCTCGTTCCAGATTGTCTACGAACTCGTCCGTGACCGCGTTCAAGGCGTCGATCGTATTCACCTTCATGATGAGGTGGATGCCGCCCTTGAGATCGAGGCCGAGCTTGATCATCTCTTCCGGTGGGTAGAAAGCCCAGGTACATCCCGCCACGATGACGAGGATGAGCACGGCCTTCCAACGCAAGTTCTTCTTCATGGGCTCGACTCCAAATGCTGCTTTCGTTCTTGGCGCTCTTGGCCCTTGAAAACGAAGCGAAGCGACTAAACTTCAGGAACGCTTCGATGGCTCCTCGACAAGTTGGGTGACGGCCGACTTCGCGACTTGAACTTTCACGCTGTCGGCCACCCTCAACTGGATGAGATCGTCGTGCACGCTGACGACGGTCCCGTAAATGCCGCCGGTCGTCAGGACACGGTCGCCATTCTTCAACTCTTCCCTCATCGTCTCCGTTTCCTGCTGGCTTTTGCGCATGGGCCTAATCATGATCAAGTAAAACAAGCCGAAGATGATGAGGATCAGTATGAACTGGTTACCGAAAAACGAACCGGGGGCCTGCCATGGTACGAACCAAGGGCTGAACATCCTTGTAATGATAGTGCACTGATTTTCGGGCATCAAGCCGAAGGCGCGTCCAATCGTTCGCAGAGCTCTTTTCGGAGCGTTTCGAAGCGATCTTCTTCGATGGCGCGGCGTATGCGCCGCATGAGCTCCAAGTAGAAATGGAGATTGTGGATGGTGTTGAGCGTCCGCGCCGTCATTTCTTTGGAAACGAACAGGTGGCGCAAATAGGCCCGAGAAAAGGTCCCGCAAGTGTAGCAGGAGCAGTCCGGATCGAGCGGCCCATGGTCATCGGTATAGCGGGCGTTCTTGATCGCGAGCTTCCCGGTGCTCGTGAAGAGCGTTCCATTGCGGGCGTTGCGCGTTGGCAGCACACAATCGAACAAGTCCACACCGCAGGCGACGGATTCGATCAGGTCGCCGGGCGTCCCCGCACCCATGAGGTAACGAGGGCGTTCCACTGGTAGCTCTGCGGTCGAGATCTCGGTCATTGCGCGCGTCAACTCCTTGGGCTCGCCCACCGCGAGGCCCCCGATCCCGTAACCGGGAAAGTCGAGCTCGGCGAGCTCCTTCGCGTGGTCGCGCCGGATGTTCTCGTAGACGCCGCCTTGAACGATGCCGAAAAGCGCCTGCTCTTCGCGGGACTTCGCTTTCAGGCACCGGCGTGCCCAGGCGCTCGTTCGTTCGCTGGCCTTGTACACCGCGTCTCGCTCCGACGGATAGAGGAGGCACTCATCGAGAACCATCGCGATGTCCGAGCCTAGCTTTTCCTGGATCTCGACGGCCTTTTCCGGGCTGAGCGCGTGCAAGCTTCCGTCCAGGTGCGAGCGGAAGGTCACGCCTTCGTCATCGACGCGCCTGAGCGCGGCTAGACTCGCGACTTGGAACCCACCGCTATCCGTGAGAATGGGCTTCCGCCACGCCATCATCCCGTGAAGTCCGCCGAGCGAAGCGACTCTCTCGGCACCGGGACGCAGCATCAAATGATAGGTGTTCGAGAGAACGATTTGAGTGCCGAGCTCCTCCACTTGTTTCTGCGTGAGTGTCTTCACCGAGCCCTGCGTCGCCACGGGCATGAATGCGGGCGTCGCGACCATCCCGTGCGGTGTCCTCAGGACGCCGCGCCGCGCCGCCGCGGACCGAGCCAGAACCGAGAACGAAAACGAGGAATCGGATCGCTTCATGCTCTTGCTTTATTTTCTCTCGGAAAAACGCCGCGTCTTTCCGAAGTCTGCTCCTGCTAACATCTTCAATCCAAAAGCCTCAAGGGTGACGCCGAACGAATTAGGCCTTGACAGGCCATATAGGCTTCTTTATGCTACATCTAGTATGCCAAGGGCAGACTCAAACGATTTCTAGTGTTGTAGCTCTTCGAAGCAAACAGCGTTCTTTGGACCTCGTGTCCAGAGAGAGACTGTTTGAGTTTCTTGGCGTGCGAGCGGAAGTTCGAAATGTCATTTAGTAACATTTCTATTTTGCAAGTAAGTGACGTGTTCGGACCCCTTCGCTCTATCCCCTAAGGAGAGGAGGCGATAGTTATGGCAAAGAGAAAAGCTGCAAAGAAGAAGGCTAAGAAAAAAGCCACCAAAAAGAAAGCTGCAAAGAAGAAATAGCGACTTCCTCAGGGGTATCGAGAGCGGGGGTGAGTCCTTCACCCCCTTTTTTTTCAGCATCCAGCAGACAGTCGAGAATGCTGAATGCTGCATACGCGATCACGATACATAACGCCGGATCGCCATCGCTACTCCCGCTTCGTCGTTGGTTCCCGTTTCTTCGAAGCCTCGCGCGCGGAGCTCTTGGGTGGCGTTTTGCATCACCACCCCCATCCCCGCGTGCTCCAGCATATCTAAATCGTTCCAGTTGTCTCCGATGGCGAGGGTCTCAGACATCTTTATCCCCAAACGTTCGCTCAGGAACCAAAGTGCCGCGGACTTCGTCGCTTCGGTTGCCAAGACATCGAGGAGAGCGAGATCGTCAACTGGATATTCTGTGCGCGCCAGACTTACTTCGTCCCGTCGGGCGCCGAGCTCCGTAGTCAGCAAAGTCACGAAGCTACGGATGGCCGAGACACTGTTCGCGAAGCCGATCTGGACCGGGTCGCGCTCGAGTCGTATGACGTCGGTCCACGCAGGCGGTGGAGTCGCTCGGCTCAAATAGCGCATGAGATGCGGGAGCTCGCGCGCGCTTTCCCTCAAAATGAGATGGCCCTCCGCGTTGGGGCCATCATGCACGACGACTTCCATCGCGCTCTGATCCGCTATGTCGAGCACGTGCTTGGCGACGCTGCGCGCGAGTAGACGCCGCCTCAGAATGGGGCCGTCGATCCCGGCCTTGATGATGGCGCCGCTATTCGCGACGACGAACGCGTCGAGGCCGAGCGCCCGCAAGTAGGGAAGGACTGAAGGAAAGCGGCGGCCAGTGACGATGGCGACGGCGACGCCTGCCGCGGCGCAGTCTGCGAGGGCACGATGATTCTCAACGGGGATCTCGTGAGATGAGTTCAGCAGGGTGCCGTCGAGGTCGACGGCGACGAGACGATAATTACGGCTCACGATAAGGAGAGTTGAAACCGTCCCAGATCGTGACCTCCTCGATGGTGTCGGAAGGCTCGATGCGGTCCACGATATCCATCCCTCTCGTGACTTGCCCGAATACCGTGTGCAGGCCGTCGAGGCCGGGCCTCGGCACGTGCGTGATGAAGAATTGGCTGCCGGCGGTGTCTTTGCCGTGATCCGCCATGACGAGGGTGCCGCGCACGATGGGCCGCCCGTTGATCTCCGAGCGGATGGTATAGCCCGGGCCGCCATTGCCGTCGCCGCGTGGATCGCCGCTCTGGACGAAGCCGTTGGGCACGACTCGATGGAAGAAGAGGCCATCGAAAAAGCCCTGCCGTGCGAGACGGATGAAGTTTCGAACCGTGAGCGGCGCATCCAGGACGAACAGCTCGAGCTCGATCGTGCCTCCTCGGCTCGTGCGGATGAAGGCTTGGGGTGAATAGGGTGGGCTCACATAGGGCTCGTAGGTCGCGAGTCCCTGCTGGCTCGGCCGCGCGATCACCCGCACGTTTTCCGAGCCGCCGCGTCTCAGGATCGACGCGGCTCGGATGCGGACGAGATAGTTGGTGTCCTTGAGTGCTTCGCGCGCGATCGATTCGGCTTCGGCTGCATCCAGCTTGGCGAGCGCCGCGAGCAGCTCCGCTTTGACGCGTGGCTCGTCGGAGCTCTCGACGAGGAAGGCCTGTTTGACGGGCAAAACAGCGTCGCGCGCTCCGAGCGCCGCGAGGCCGCACGCGGCGGCCAGCCGCTCGAACGCGTCTTCCGCCGTCAAATGCTGAATGAGGACCGTGACCGCACCGTCCGGATCGCGTGTCGTGAGCGCTGTCAACGCGCGCGCTCGAACCCGAGGATCCAGCTCGTCCACCATCGTTCGCAAGAGCGCTACGCTACGCTCGGACGCCAGGCGTCCCAACAAATCGGCAAGGGCGGCTCGGACCTGCCAATGCTCGTCCTGGCCGAGGCCTGCCAAAAGAAGCCAAAACCCGTTGGTGTCTTGGCGCGCGAGTGCTCCGAGCGCGAGCGCACGTATCCATGGGCTCGCGCTCCCGAGCCGATCGATGAGAGGCTCGACGGCCGCCTCCGCGCGCAAGTCCGCCAGCGCTTTCAGCACTTCGGTCTGAACATAGCGGGTGTCCCTGTCCAAGAGCGTCAGGAGATCGTCGGCACGTGCGTGCAGCCGATGGGCGGTCGCGGCGCGAATAGCCTCGATGCGGACGCTCTCGTTCGGGTCCGCAATGAGGAGGCGTACATAGTCCTGCGCTTGTTCTGAGCTGATGGATCGCAGTCCTCTCGCACCCCAATAGCGAAACTCGGGGTTCCTGGAGCCGGCGTAAAAGTGCAGGATGGGGGCGAGTTCGTCGCCCGTGAGTGCTGTGGCTGTCCAGGCCGCAGGCCACCATACGAAACGCGGCGTGCTCCCCTGGGTTGCAAGTATTCCCCAGCCGTAGCGAAGACTATCGAGCCGCGCTAGCGCGAACAGACCGAGGCGCAAATCGAAATGCGGATAGCTCAAACCCGACGCTTGCACGTCGTCGCTCCACTGATAGGGCTCTCCGCCTTTCGGCATCCGGGCGAGAAGCGTCGTCGCGATCGCCTCGGCAGAGCTGGGATCACCGTTCTTGCCGAGCGCTTCCGCCGCTCGGGCACGAACCCGCTCGCTCGTGTCGTCCAAAAGCTCGGTCAAACGGTCGATCGCGTCTTTAGGCAGCTCGATGTCGTCTAGAAGGCCGAGCGCAAACGCGGCTGTTGCACGCACATAAGGTGACGCGTCGTCGAGAAGGGGTGCGATTTTGAGCGCGGCTCCGGGGCCACCGATACGGGCGCGCACGAGCGCGGCCTGCCCTCGGACTCTGCCGGCGGGGTCGCTCAGCCTTGCCTCGACCTCGCCGTCACCGAGAGAGCGCTCGTCTTCGAGCTTCATGAGCCGGGCGAGCTTGCCCTCGAGGGTCGGCCCGGCCGGTGTCGTAGGCGCCGACGCGCACCCCGCGGCGATCCAGATCCAGAAAAAAGCGCCTAGTGGGCGCAGCCGCCGTATCATCGGGCGGCATTATATCTCGCGCTACTACGACGGTGTGAGCACGCGATGGGAGATGCGGTGTTTCGCGATCCGATCCTCGAGCACCGTGTATCCGATCCCAGGGCCGTCGGGCACTTGAATCGTGCCGTCGCTCCGGACTTGAACCGTGGGCTCGATGAGCTCTTCGACGAAATAGCGCTTGGAGTCCGCGACGTCTCCAGGCAGCGTGAAATTCGGGAGCGCGGAGAGGTGGACGTTATGCGCACGTCCGATCCCGCTCTCGAGCATACCGCCACACCAGACCGGGATGTCGTGCTCAGCGGCGAGCTTCTGGATGTTCCGTGCGCTCGAGAGCCCACCCACGCGGCCGGCTTTGACGTTGATGATACGCGTCGCGGACATCTCGATCGCCCGTCTCGCGTCGTCGAGCGAGTGGACGGATTCATCGAGACATACCGGAGTCTTGATGTGCTTTTGGAGCGCCGCGTGGTCCCACATGTCGTGGTAGTCCAGAGGCTGCTCGATCATCATCAGATCGTAAGCGTCCATTTCTTGAAAGAGCTTCACGTCGTCCAAGGTATAGGCGCTATTGGCGTCCACCATCAGGAGGATGTCGGGGAAGCGCTCGCGCACTTGCCGCACGACGTCGAGGTCCCAGCCCGGTTTGATTTTGATCTTGATCCGCCGATAGCCGTCCGCGAGCTCGCCTTCGATTTTCGAAAGAAGCTGGTCGACGCTGTCTTGGATGCCAATCGACACACCGGAAGCGATCTCCGTGCGCGTTCCCCCGAGCGCCTTCGAGAGGGACTCGCCCCGCATCCGGGCATAAGCTTCCCAAAAACCCATCTCGACCGCTGCTTTCGCCATGTTGTGACCGCGGATAGCGTGGAGCGACGGAAGCAGCTCGTCTGGATGGGCGTAGTCGCGTCCGAACACGATGGGCGCGATGAAATCTTCAATCGCATGGAGCGCGGTCTGGACCGTCTCCGATGAGTAAGACGGTGACTCGCTAGCGACGCATTCGCTCCAGCCGGTCACCCCATCGACCGTGACCTGAAGCAGCAAGAAACGCTCGTAAGTGACGCGCGCAAAGCTCGTCTCGAAGAAGTCTTTGAGGTCCAACTTGACCTCGTGGATCCCAATCGATTCGATTTTCATTTCCGCCTTTCGTGGTGCTCCCTGCTACCTGCTACCCCTTAGCTTAATGGCTACGCGCTACCGTCGAGCGCCGGTAGCCAGATGCAGGTCGCCGGTAGCAACCCGAACCACGGAACCTACCAAGGCAGATATTTACCGATCGCGTCGATTTTAGACAAATCGACAGCGAGGACGGTCACCATCAGAAGCAGCAGCATCACGAAGCCGACCTGCATGATGCGCTCTTTGACCTGCAGGCTGAAATCGCGGCCGGCGAGGCCCTCGAGCGCGATGACCGCCATGTGGCCGCCATCGAGAAGCGGTATCGGTAGAAGATTCAAGATGCCGAGGTTCAAGCTGAGAAACGCCATGAACATGAAGAGCTGTCCCGCGCCGCGTCGCGCTGTCTCGCCTGCGGCGACGCCGATCCCTACCGGCCCTGAGAGCGTGTTCAGCGAAGCGCGCCCGGTCACGAGACGCCCGAGCACGATGAAGGTCAGGCGAGTGAAACGCGACGTTTCCGCGAGCGCCTCCGAAAGAGCGAGCGCGGGATTCGTGACGCGGAAGAGCACCGTCGGTGTGGCGTTGAAGTTGATGCCGATGAGCCAGCGGCCGTCGTCTTGTTGAGGTGTGAGGGTGAACTCCATGCTCTCCTGGTCGCGAAGGACCCCGAGCGTGACCGGCTCTCCCTGGCGAGCCTCGATCCCTTCGATGAGCTCGGTGAAATGGTAAATGGGCTGGCCGCCTACTTTCGTGATGATGTCGCCTTCTCGCATCCCCGCGCGCTCGGCAGGGAAATCCTCGAACAGCGCGGCGACTTGAGGCTGGATGGCGGGGAACAATCCGGCATAGCCGATTTCTTCGTCGCCGCGGGCCTCGATCTCGATAGGCATCTCGATGGTTTGACCGTCCCGCTCGACGCTCAGCATGAGGGTATCGTTCGCGCTCACGATGAACTTGTCGAGCGCCGCCTTCCAGCTTGCGACGGGATCCCCGTCGATTCTGGTAATGCGGTCACCGGGCTGCACGCCGCCTCGGCTGGCAGGCGAGTCCTCGGCGACGAAACGGATATCGACCGGATCGTCGAGACCCGCGGGCCGCTCGACGCCGACCATGAATAACGCGGTCAGGATGAGGATCGACAGCACGATGTTCATGGCTGGGCCCGCGAGCAGAATGGCGAGCCGCTCCCACTTGGAGCAGCTCATGAACTCTTCGGGATCGCCCGTGGCCTCCATCGGGTTGTCCCCGGCCATCTTCACGTAGCCGCCGAGAGGCAGCGCGCCGATTCGGTACTCCGTATCTCCCCAGGTGCGGCCGACGATCTTGGGCGGAAAGCCTAGCGAGAAGACTTTGACTTTGACACCTACCCATTTCGCGATGAGGAAATGACCTGACTCGTGCACGAAGACGAGAACGCCCAGGACGAAAACGAAAGCCAGTATGTAGGTCATGAAATCGACATCTCCTCGCTATACGCTACCTACTGCGGCCGGCGCTCGGATGAGACCTTCGGCGCATTCTCGCGCCCAGCGATCGGCCTCGAGCACGGTCTCGAGCTCCCGCACGGGCTTCGACTCGTGCCGCGCGAGCGTGGTCTGGAGCGTTTCCACGATCGTCAAGAATCCGATGCGCTCGTCCAGAAAGGCTGCCACGGCGACTTCGTTGGCGGCGTTCAGAACAGCGGGCGCCGTGCCGCCCTGTGACAGTGCTTCATAAGCGAGGCGGAGGCAGCCGAATTTTTCGAAATCCGGGGGGGCTAGATCGAGCTGCAAAGGCGTTTCGAGATCGAGAGGGGGCAATCCGGTATCGAGCCGCTCGGGATAGGTCAACGCATATTGGATCGGCAGGCGCATATCCGTGACACCGAGCTGGGCTATGAGCGACCCGTCTTCGAGCTCGACCATCGAGTGGATGACGGATTGCGGGTGGACGACGACGCGCACCTGCTCGGGGCTCACGTCGAAAAGCCAATAAGCTTCGATGATCTCGAGCCCTTTGTTCATCATCGTCGCCGAGTCGATTGTGATTTTCGGCCCCATTTTCCACGTCGGGTGCTGGAGCGCGCGTTCGGGAGTCGCCTCCCGCATCTCGGAAAGGCTCGCGGTGCGAAACGGGCCGCCCGAAGCCGTCAACCAAATGCGCTTCACGGGTTGGTCGCGGCCGTCGAGGCATTGATGGATGGCGTTGTGCTCGCTATCCACCGGGAGCAGCGTGGCGCCCGCCGCGGCGACGGCTTTTGTCATGAGCTCTCCCGCCATGACGAGCGTTTCTTTGTTCGCGAGCCCAACGCTCTTCCCCGCTTCGATCGCGCGTAGCGTCGGCACGAGACCGACCGCTCCGACGGTGGCGGAGACGACGAAATCGGCTTCGGGATGGGTGGCGACGTCGACGAGCCCGTCGACACCGCTCCGTACGTCGAGCTCTGGAAAATCGCGACGGAGCGTCGCGGCTTGATTCGAGCCCAAAACGCTGACGATTAGCGGGCGGTATTTCCGAATCTGTGCGCTGAGCGCATCCACGCTGCGGCCCGCGGCCAGCCCGATGACACGGAAACGCTCTGGGAAACGGTCGATGACCTGTAGCGTATTGGTGCCGATCGAGCCCGTAGATCCGAGGATCGAGACGCCCTTCATATCACTATTCTAGCGAATTTCACGCCCACCACAGGAGGCAAAGAAGGAGGGCAGGCCCTGCGAACAAAACCGAGTCGATCCGGTCCAGAACGCCTCCGTGGCCGGGAATGAGCGCCGAGGTGTCTTTCACCCCGGCCGAGCGTTTGAGAAACGATTCGAAGAGATCGCCAATGACCCCCAGTAGGCCGAGCATCAATCCGAGTCCGATCGCGGTGGCCGTTTCGAGCTCTGGAAACCAAAGCTCGACGAGCGCGACCGCCGCGGCGATCGAAGCGACGATACCGCCCACGAGACCCTCCACGGTTTTCTTGGGGCTGAGCCGTGGCGCGAGAGCGTGACGGCCGAGGGAGCGACCCGCGTAATAAGCGCCTGCGTCGCCGACAAAGACGACCGCGAGCAGGAAGATCACCCAGTGCCGCCCGGCGGGCTCGGGGCCGAGCATCCTGAGCGCGACGATACTGCCCAAGAGCGCGCCCACATAAAAGGTCGCGAAAAAAGTGCCCATGGCCCCGACAAGCCTCTCCCCGCTAGGGCTCCACTGGAAGACGACGGTTCCTCCGATGACGAGAATCGATGCGAGGGTCGCGTGGGTGAGCGTGAGCGGCTCCACATAGAAGGCACTCGTGACCAGTATCACCGTGAGATAACCCGCCCCGAGAAGCTCTTGACCCGAGCTCTTGATCCCCGAGCTCTTTATCAATGTCGCGAGCTCCCAATAGCCGAGAAGAGCCACGACCAGCGCGAGTGCGAAGAACAGCCAGTCCGGGCCGAGTAGAATGATCGCGAGAAGAAGAGGAACCGCGACGGCGGCGGTCAAGAGGCGACTCATGGTCGCGGCTAGGCCGTGCTGCGCGTCGAAACGGCGATGCCTCCATAGCGCCGGTCGCGCTTCTGGAAGTCAATGATCGCCTCGAAGAGCTCACGCTTTCGAAAATCCGGCCACAGCGTGTCCGTAACCCAAATCTCCGAATAAGCGATTTGCCAGAGAAGGAAGTTGGAGATGCGGAGCTCGCCGCTCGTTCGGATCATCAGGTCCGGGTCGGCGATACCCGCTGTGTACAGACGCTCCGCGAAGAAGGCTTCATCGACCTCCGGCGCCTCACCGCAGGCGAGCGCCTCGTTCACGATGCGCTGGCACGCATCCGTGATCTCGGCGCGGCCCCCGTAATTGAGTGCGATGTTGAACAAGAGGCCCCGGTTGTCTCGCGTACGTTCCATCCCGGCCTCGAGCTCGCTGACGACATCGCCGGGAAGCTCGGACAGCCGGCCGAGCACTTGGAAGCGGATATCGTTCTTCATGAGCGTCGAAAGCTCGAGCCGCAGATATTGTTTGAGCAGCTTCATCAGAACGTCGACTTCCGTACGTGGACGTTTCCAGTTCTCGACGGAGAACGCGTAGAGCGTCAAAACGGGAACGTCGAGCCGAGCGCAGGTCTCGACGATCTCTCGAACGGAGGCGATTCCAGAACGGTGTCCTTCGACGCGCGGCAGGCCGCGCCCGTTCGCCCATCGACCGTTGCCGTCCATGATGACGGCGATATGGGCGGGGAGCCTCGAGAGGTCGATCTTCTCGAAGAGCTGTCTTTCGATGGAACCTTCTTCCGTCGAATCCAAAATATCTTGGCGGCTCATGGCTAGCAGATTACTCTAGCATACCGACGACACCCCGGGCCCTTTCGGGCGTTTGAGGGCGTGCTATTCTCCGGGCGTGACGGTCCTGATCCTCGCGCTCTTGGGGTTTCAGCCGTCACCGTTATCTGAGCATCATCGCGTTTGGCTTGCGGAAGAAGTTCATTTCCTCATCAGCTCTGAGGAGCGTGGGAGCTTTCTCGCGCTCGAAACAGATGCCGCTCGCGACCGCTTCGTCGATGCCTTTTGGGCGCTACGCGACCGCGAGGATCACGCCGCACGTCTAAGCACCTCGGATCGACTCTTCGGCGTTCGCGGACGCCACTCGGCTAGAGGACGGGTCTATCAGCTCTTGGGCCCGCCTACGTTCCGCGAGGACTATACGCACGCTTCAGCCCGTCTCGTCCCGACGGAGTTATGGCACTACACCGGCGTCGCACAGACGCACCTTCCCGAGGCCTTCTATCTCGTGTTCTTCAAACCGGGCGGCACGGGTCCGTATCGACTATGGCATCCCGAGAGCGATGGTGTTGCAGATTTGGTGGTGGCGCCGGATCCGGGTCGATGGCAGCTCGGCGCCAGCCTCGAAGAGGTTGACGCGATCGATGCCGAGCTCGCGCTGGCGCTCGCAGAGCTCGTACCCGGAGGCGGGCGCGCGCAGTCGGTCTCCCTTCTCGCGAACGTTGACGGGTTTCACGATATCGTCGCGCGCGATCGCCGCATGGGCGCGCGCGTCGAGACGTCCGTCAGCTTGCGACATTTAAAGGCACACTTCGTCGCCCGCGTCTTCCACGACGATGCTGGGGTGCCCGAAATCCACTATGCCCTCGAGCTCGAGCTCGGTGAGAACGTTCATTTGCCTTGGAGACGCGAGGATGGACGCTGGCACACTCGATTTGCGCTGACGGGTCGCCTGCTTTACTCGGCGAGAGAGCTCGAGCGCTGGGAAGACACGATCGAGCTCGACGTGTCCGACGCGGAGCGCGACGCTTTGCGGTCGACGACCCTGAGCTTTCAAGGCCGACGCTTTCTCCCAGCAGAAGCACATCGCATCGAGCTCGCGGTGGTAACCGAGAACGGCTCCTCGGCCGTCGGCGAGACAGCCGTCGACCGGTCTTTGCCGCCGCTACCGCTTCTCGCGCGCCGAATACAGAGGGTGGAAGCGTCGAGACGACTGCCGTTTCTGGTCGGCAACCGGCTCGTGCTGCCTTGGCCGGCAGCGGTCCTTCGTGGGCCAGAGGTATTCGCAGCGACCGAAATCGCGGCTCCGGCGCCTGGCACTCCTTTCGTTTGGGAGATCCGACGGAACGGGGAGCTGGAATTTACTGAGCAGCGCATTCTTCACGGACAGAACCCGACACTGGTGACGACCGCGATTCCGTTGGACGCGTCCGGAGGGAGCTATCGCGTGCGCGCTCTGTATGGTGACCGCTCGCGCGCGATCGAGTTCCAGCTCGCAAGTGGGCTCGACGCGGCTTCCGTGCGGGTGCTCGCACGTGAGTCGACACCTTCAGAGGAAAGTCGCTACCGCTGGGCCCGTGGACGGGCGTTCTTGGGCCGAGGATTGGGCGCGCGCGCTCTCCGCGAGCTCGAGACCGCGCTCGCGCTCGATCCGGACAACGTCGCGGTTGCGGAAGCGATTGAGCGGATGCGCTCCGCGGCCAGGTAAAGGTGTCGGGATTCCTGACGGGCTGCCCAACATTGCCACAAACCTACATAGATAAAAAAATGGTTCTCCTGTCGTTTCGGGGGATCTGATTTGTGTTGGAGGGCATGGCCTATAGACGCTGCCGCGATTGTGGAAAACGCCGGAAACTCCGGGCGAGAGAGGCGTTTAGGGAAAGGTTGTGAGCACGTACAAACGTGGAGCGGCGTTTTCCACAATCGCTTGGAAAACGCTTCGCGTTTCCCACGAGCGCCCACAGGCCCCTCCTGATATATATACAAGAAAGATTAATGTCCCACTCGGGGATGGTTGAAATCCCTCGCCTTTAGGCGAAGCCTTTAGGAGGCTTGGGGTACGATCCCCAGGTGAAAGGATATCGTAAATCATCGCACACGACGTACCAGTTAAACTATCACTTCGTATTTATCACGAAGTACCGCAAGCCGGCCTTGAGAGGGGATGTAGCGGTTCGTCTCCGGGATCTCATCCGGGAGATCTGTGCTCGGAACCAGATAGAAATACTGAAGGGTCATGTGCGGCCTGAGCACGTGCACCTGTTGCTGAGCGTGCCGCCGAATTTGTCGCCGAGTCGAGTGATGCAGTTGATCAAGGGTAAGACGTCGAATCGTCTGATGCGCGACTTACGGACGATGCGGAAGGAGCTCTGGGGTCGGCACCTACGGGCACGGGGTTACTTCGTGGTGACAACGGGCAACGTGACGGATGAGGTGATAGCGAAGTATATAGAGTTGCAGGGTGCCGTGCCCCAGGACGACGATTCTTTCAAGGTCAGTGAGTAGTGAAACGAGGCAAGGACAAGCCGACTTTAGTCGGCGACGTGAACCCATCGCCTTTAGGCGATGGAGCGCACGCGCTCAGTTCATATGGAATAAGGAAGGGGGGGCTCGATTAGTGGAGGCTATGGAAAACGCCCTTCCAGGCTTCGAAGAGAACTCAGTCGTGAGCAAGGTCTGAACGACCAGAACCGTGGGGGCGTTTCCCACAGCCTCGTCTCCCGCTGAGGGGCAGTGGCATTTGGTGAGGCCCGTGGGTTGAGAGGGTAAGCCATGTGTAGATGCGCATCGGCGAGAACGCTAGAATCTTTTTTTCCGAAAGAGAAAAGAGCGTTCCCGCGATGCGCGTTACTACGTTAGTCAACAAGCTCATCGGATTGCAAGGCCTGTGGGTCCGAGGTTTCCACTTCCAGGCGGACAAAGCCAGAGTGGTGGTGGATGTAGTACCACGGAGGAGGAAGCCTCTGTGCGGGATTTGCGGACGAAAGGTCCGCAAGAACAAAGATCGCTACAATCGCTACTGGCGGCACTTGGACCTGTTCGGAGTCCGGACCTATCTTCGCTACTCGATCCGACGAGTGGTATGTCGGCGGTGTGGAGTGGTCAGAGAAAAGGTGCCTTGGGCCGACAAGGGAAGCCGCTTTACCAAAAGCTTCGAACAAGAGGTAGCGTGGCTGGCACAGAGGACGGACGTCAGCGCCGTAGCGAACTATTTCCGAGTGACGTGGCGTTCGGTGCGACGGATCATCCAGCGAGTGGTTGCCGAGCAGCGGGATGAGCGGCGCGAGCTCGATGGATTGCGGGTGATTGGGATGGACGAGATCAGCTACCGCAAACGCCACAAGTACTTAACA
The DNA here is from genome assembly GCA_965197495.1 of Candidatus Marinacidobacterales bacterium. Taxonomy (GTDB): domain Bacteria; phylum Acidobacteriota; class Vicinamibacteria; order Marinacidobacterales; family SMYC01; genus SMYC01. The sequence continues at coordinate 3,320,749 of OZ240210.1, read as the reverse complement.
GTGGTAATAGACCATCTCAGCGGCCGGGTCGTCTGGGCGGGAAAGGAGCGCAAGGCCAAGACGCTGCTGCGGTTTTTCCGCAAGCTCGGACCACAAAGAGCCGCGGAGCTCGAAGCGGTCAGCATGGACATGTGGGAGCCGTACATAACTGTCGTCGGCAAAAAGGCTCCTCAGGCACGGGTGATCTTTGACCGCTTCCACATCGTCAAGCATCTGAACGAGGCCGTGGATAAGACCCGGCGCGAGCTGGTGCGCGAGCTCAAAGGGACTGCCCGGCGCAACCTCAAGAACACCAAGTTTCCCCTTCTCAAGGCCAAACACAACCGCAGCGCGAAAGACAAACGGGTGCTCCGCGAGCAGGTGCGAGCTAATCGTCGCCTCTGCCGCGCCATGCTTCTGCGCGACGACTTCATGGACCTCTACACCTACAAAACCGAGACATGGGCCAAGAAGTTTCTCCGAGGATGGCTGCGGCGCGCTATGAGCTCGAGGATAGAGCCCGTCAAACGCGCGGCGAAGATGATCCGCAGCCACTTCGATGGCGTCATCGCGTGGGTCACGTGGAGACTCAGCAACGGCCGACTCGAAGGAATGAACAACAAAATCCGGCTGCTGAGCCACCGCAGCTTTGGACTCCACTCTGCCGAAGCTCTCATCAGTCTCGTCTACCTAAACTGTGGCGGTCTCACCCTCGAGAGGATCCACTGAAATGGCAGGAGAGGCAAAAAAGTTATGCTAGATGCGTTTGTTGTGAGCGCGTCGGATTCGCTTACAATTCTGGCGGGCTAGAAGCGAGTCTCAGCGTCAATCTACTGAAACAAAATCGCTTAGCTCGATGGCACAGCCGTTGCAAAACTCTCGGACAGGCTGATCGGCAGTGGAAGGCATCACTCGCTACCTTTTAGTACAAACAGCTCAACGACCGGAACAATCGACCTAAGCACTTACCCCCCCTCGGGCACCCCTCTCCTTTAATTGGGAGAGGGGGATGCTCGTTGTCCTCTCTTGCCGGACGAGGCGTCTTCGATCCTGGACACCCGCCATAGCCTAAAGGCGGGACCCTAAGCCGTTGACGACGCGGCGGGCACGCTTCGGCCGTTCAAGTGCTGACGGAGGAAACGCCCCGTATGCGTGCCCTTGGCTCGAACGAGCGCCTCGGGCGGGCCGTGGAAGACGAGCCGGCCGCCCTCAGCACCGCCTTCGGGTCCCAGATCGATGACCGCGTCCGCTTCCGCGACGACGACGAGGTTGTGCTCGATGACGATGACTGTATTCCCTGCATCGACGAGCGCATTCAGGATACCCATGAGCTTTCCGATGTCCGCGGGGTGAAGGCCGGTCGTCGGCTCATCGAGAATGTAGAGCGTACGGCCACGCGAGGGCTTGGCAAGCTCGTAGGCAAGCTTGATGCGCTGTGCTTCGCCGCCAGACAGTGTGTTCGAAGGCTGTCCCAAGGTGAGATAGCCGAGTCCAATGGCGTTCAGCAGAGCGATGGGTCGTTTGATCGAAGGGACGCTCTCGAAGAGGACCTCGGCATCGGCGAGCGTCGTCTCGAGAATCTCATGGATGTTCTTGCCCCGAAAGCGCACCGAGAGCGTCTCTTCGTTGAACCGGCGGCCACCACAGCTCTCGCAATGCACGTAGACGTTCGGGAGAAAGCTCATCTCCATCTTGATCGTGCCCGCGCCGGAGCAGGCCTCGCAGCGGCCGCCTTTGACGTTGAAGGAAAACCGCCCCGGCGCGTAGCCCGCCATGCGGGCCGCCGGGGTCGCGGCGAAGAGCTTACGCAACTCGTCGTAGAAGCCGACATAGGACGCGGGGATCGAGCGAGGGGTCTTGCCGATCGGGGTTTGATCGACTTCGCGCACGCGATCGAGATGCTCGACCCCGAGGAGCCCATCATGCGCGCCAGGTAGCGCGCTCGAGCCAAGGGCGCGGCGCACCGCCTTTTCCAGAACGTCACGGACGAGCGTGCTCTTTCCCGAGCCCGACACACCGGTGACCACGGAGAGTCGCCCGAGCGGAAAGTCCACGTCGACGTTTTTCAAGTTGTTTTGTCGCGCACCCCGGATCCCGAGCGTCGGGACGTCTCGAAGCCCGCGGTGCGTCCGTAATGTCGCTCTCTGCCGGGACAGCGACTGGCCGGTGACCGATCTCGGGTTTTGAAGGATCTGTTGCGGCGTGCCTTCGGCTATAATCGTGCCGCCTTCCGTGCCGCCGCCCGGGCCGAGGTCGATGATGTGATCCGCGCTCAGGATAGTGTCTTCGTCGTGCTCGACGATCAGCACTGAGTTTCCGGCGCGGGCGAGCTCACGAAGTGCCCTGAGGAGCTTTCGGTTGTCGCGAGCGTGGAGGCCGATGGTGGGCTCGTCGAGCACGTAGCAGACACCTCGAAGGTGTGAGCCGAGCTGCGCCGCGAGCCGAACGCGCTGCGCTTCGCCGCCGGAGAGAGTGTCGGCTGAGCGTGAGAGCTGAAGGTAGGAAAGCCCGACTTTCACGAGCATCGCGAGCCGCGCTTCGATCTCCTTCGAGAGTGATGTCGCCACCGCCTTTGCGCGCTGGTTCCGCTTCAGCTCACGAGCGCGAAACGCCTTCAGAAAATCGAGCACGCCGCCGGGCGTTCGCCCAACCAGCTCGTGGATGGCCGAGCCGCCGAGTCGAACCGAGCGCGCGGTTTCGTGGATGCGGCCCCCTTCGCATGCCGGGCAAGAGCGCGAAGCGCGGTACTGCGAGAGAAAACCGTGAAGCTCCACGCTCGCGTCCTGAAACAGAAGCTCGAGCGCCTCGAAAAGCGCCTCGAGAAACGCGTCGCGTTTTGCGCGAGCGATCCGCTGCCACGCGCGCGATGGGTCAATGGCGAGCTCCTGCACGCGCCTCGTTATGCGCGTGCGCACGAGTCCCGGCAGAAGCTTCGGCGCTTTCTCGAGCAAAGCGATAGCACCGTCTCTCAAGCTCTTGGAATCGTCGGGGATGACGAGCTCCTCGTCGAAGGCTTCTTTCACGCCGAGGCCGTCACATTCGGGACAAGCACCATAACGGCTGTTGAACGAGAACATGCGCGGGTCGAGCTCTTCGTAGCTGCGCTCACATCGGGGACAGGCTCGCTTCAAGTTGTAATAGCGGCTCTCGGACCTCGCGATGACGAGCACCGCGTCTTTTCCGAGGCGAAGCGCGCTCTCGATGCTTTGTCTGGCTTCGCGCGTCATGACCCGTTTCACGTCGAGCGTCGCGGCGAGCGCTTCGATGTCGTGCTCGGCGTAGCGTTCCAAAGGCCGGGCGCTCTTGGCCCCCTGTGTCAGGACAAGCTTCCCGTCGATGCGGAGCTTAGGGTAGCCGTCTTTGACGGCGCGCTCGATCACTTCGCGATGGGATCCCTTACGCGCTCGGATCAGAGGGACGAAAACGGAGATCGTCTGGTTCGCGAAACGACTGCCGATCTCCTTCACGATCTGATCCACCGTTTGTGGCGTGATGGGCGTGTCGCAATCGATGCAATATTGCGTCCCCAACTTCGAATAGAGAAGCCTCAAATAGTGGTAGATCTCGGTGACGGTGGCCACCGTAGAGCTCCGGCCGCCGCGCGTCAGCCGTTGCTCGATGGCGATGGTCGGCGGTATTCCACGAACGAGATCGACTGCGGGTTTGTCGAGCACGCGTATGTACTGGCGCGCGTAAGCGGACAAGCTTTCGAGAAAGCGCCTTTGGCCCTCGGCGAAGACGATGTCGAAAGCGAGGCTGCTCTTTCCCGAGCCCGATAAGCCGGTGAGGACGACGATCTGATCGCGCGGGATGTCGACATCCACGTGCTTCAAGTTGTGCTGGTTTGCGCCGCGGATGATGATGGTTTTGTCGTCGCCAGGGGATGTCGGGAGCGGCCGCGCGTTCACGCCGGGCGGCGTTTTCTCGAGGTAAGGCGCGAGAAAGCGGCCCGTGTGCGAGCTTTGGCAGAGAACGAGCGCCTCGGGTGTCCCCACGGCGACGACCTCACCTCCGGCGTCTCCGCCTTCGGGGCCGAGGTCGATGACCCAGTCGGCGTTCTTGATGACATCGAGATTGTGCTCGACGACGAGAAGGCTCGCGCCGCGGTCGAGCAGTTTCTCGAACGCGTTCAGAAGAACGCGGATGTCGTCGAAGTGAAGACCCGTCGTCGGCTCGTCGAAGACGAAGAGCGTGTTCTCGTGCTCGGCGCTCGCCATGCGTGACGCGAGCTTGAGCCTTTGGGCTTCGCCGCCGGAGAGCGTATTGAGTGGCTGACCGAGTCGCAAATAGCCGAGCCCGACATCGGCTACGGTCTCGAGCGGTCGCGTCACTTTCTCGTGTCCGGAAAAGAAATCGAGTGCGTCGGCGATCGTCATCGAGAGCACGTCGCGGATATTCGCGCCCTTGAAGCGCACCTCGAGCACTTCGTCTCGGAACCTTGACCCAGAGCAGGACTCGCACGTGACGTAAACGTCCGAGAGGAACTGCATCTCGACCTTCTCGAAGCCTGCACCGCTGCAAAGAGGGCACCGGCCGCCGTCGACGTTGAAGCTGAACGTGCTCGCCTCGAAGCCGCGCCTTTTGGCGTCCGAGGTAGAGGCGAACAAGCGGCGGATACCCTCATAGGCTTTGAGATAAGTGACGGAATTGGCGCGAGGCGTACGGCCGATGGACGACTGGTCGACGAGCACGACGTCACGCACGCGGTCGAGGCCATGGATCGCGTCGTAATTTTCCGGGGAAGCGACGGGGTCGCGGCAAAAGCGCTGATAGCTTCTTAGAAGCACGTCGTTGACGAGGCTGCTCTTGCCCGAGCCGGAGACACCGGTCACGGTGGCCAGCAGCCCGAGCGGAATTTCGATATCGATCCCCTTGAGGTTGTGCGCGCGCGCCCCGCGGATGCGGATCGCATGGCCCGGTGCGACCTTCCGCCGTGCGTCCCTAACGGGGATGGCGCGTTTGCCGCTCAAATACTGCGCGGTGAGCGAGCCGCGCTGCTTGAAAAGGCCCGCGGTCGGACCGAAATATAAGACTTCACCGCCGCGCTCGCCTCCCGCGGGGCCGAGATCGAGAATGTGGTCCGCCCTCCGGATGACCTCTCTATCGTGCTCGACGACGACGATCGTGTTGTCGCCGTCACGGAGCCGTTCCAGGATCTCCATCAGCCGGGACGTATCCCGCGGATGGAGCCCGATGGAGGGCTCGTCCAGCACGTAGAGCGCATTGACGAGCGACGAGCCGAGTGCGGTCGTGAGATCGACGCGTTGCACTTCACCGCCGGAGAGCGTGCGCGATTGACGGTCGAGGGTCAGATATCCCAGGCCGACGCGCTCTAGATATTCGAGCCGGTTCTCGATCTCCTGGAGCAGCATCGACGCCATTGGGTTCTTGCCGACTCGAGACAGTTCGCGAAAATATTCGAGGGCACGAGAGATGTCGAGCGCGTAGACTTCTGCAACATTGCGGCCTGCGAGCCGATAGAGGAGCGTGTCGTTATCAGGCGAGAATCGCGTGCCGTCACATTCTTCACAACGGTGATAGCTGCGATATTTCGAGAGGAGCACGCGGATATGCATCTTGTACGTGCGCCCCTCGAGCCATTCGAAGAAACCCTCGATGGCATAGAAGCTCGCGTCGCCTTCGACCACGAGGCGTCGGTGCTCGTCGCGAAGCGACTTCCACGAGCTGTCGACGGGGATCTTGCGGCGCCGGCAAAAAGCCATCAAATCGGCTTGGCCTTCGGCGTAGCTTTTCGTTTGCCACGGCTTGATGGCGCCTTCGCGCAAACTCAGAAGCGGATCGGGTATGACGAGGTCGAGGTCGATCCCGATCGTCCGTCCGAATCCTTTGCAGCTCGCGCAAGCACCTATCGGGCTGTTGAATGAGAATAGATTGGCAACGGGCTCGCTATAGGTCGTCTCGCAGCGGGGACATTGACGTTTCTCGCTGAACTTCTGCTCGCCTCCCGAAAGCCAGACACTCACTTGTCCTTTGCCGAATCGAAGTGCTTGCTCCAGAGCGTCGACAAGCCGCGCGCGGTCGTCGAGCCGAAGACGATCCACGAGAATGTCGACACGCGTTCCCAGGGCCCGAGCTGTGATCTCCTCGATGGAGCCGTCGGGTCGAAGCAAACGGCGCCAGCCCATCTGCTCGAGCTGTCGCGCGACTTCTGTGGGCGTGACACGCTCGCTTAGTAGGAGAGGAAAGCTGACCATCGCGCGTTCGTGGCTTTTGCGTCCCGCTTCGGCCAGCGGGATCGTTGACGCGAGCTTCGCGACGATGGCATCCGGGTCGTCGGTTTCGACGACCCCGCCGCAGCCGCGACAATGAAGGGCGGCCATCTTCGCGAAGAGAAGCTTCACGTGGTCGTTGATCTCGGTCATCGTGCCGACGGTCGAGCGTGAGTTTTTGACCGGATTGCTCTGGTCGATGGCGATTGCGGGAGGCACTCCGTAGATCGCGTCGACCTCCGGCTTGTCCATGCGGTCGAGAAACTGGCGGGCGTAAGTGGAGAAGCTCTCGACGTAGCGGCGTTGGCCTTCGGCATAGAGCGTGTCGAAAGCGAGCGAGGACTTACCCGAGCCGGAAACGCCGGTGACGGCGAGAAGGCTTCCCACGGGGATCTCGAGGTCGAGATTCTTGAGATTGTTTTGCCGTACGCCGCAGAGCCGGATCACCGATGGCGCTTTCGAGGTGCGCTTCATGCGTCTTCGTAGTGGACTTCGACGAGCTTTAGCCCTTTCGCGGCGGCGGTCGGTCCCGCCTCCGTTCGATCGCCGCGCTCGAGAAGGTGCGGGATCGACTCGGCCGCGCGTTTTCCCCGCCCGATCTCGAGCAACGTGCCGACCATGTTGCGAATCATGTGCTGCAGAAAGCCGGTCGCCGTCACTTCGTAAATGAGCTCGCTACCGTCGTCGAGCCACCGCGAGGCGAGCACCGTTCGGGTCGTCGTTTTGGCGTTACAGGACGAAGCCTGAAAAGCCTTGAAATCGTGCTCCCCGGCAAACGCGCGGGCGCCTTGCTCTAGAGCCTCGTGGTCGAGCTCGTAAGGATAGTGGAAAGTGAAGCGGTTGCGGAACGGCAGAGGCACAGGGCCGCGCTCGAGGTGGTAGCGATAGGTCTTCGAGTGGGCGCTGTAGCGGGCGTGAAACTCCGGCTCGGCTTTCTCCACCGTGCGGACGCGGATGTCCCCGGGAAGCATTGTGTTCAGGCCTCGGAGGATGCCTTCGGGGGGGATTTCGCGCACGAGCTGAAAATGCGCTACTTGCCCTAGCGCGTGGACACCGGCATCCGTGCGCCCGGCCGCGACAACGTCAACCGAACTTTTCGCCATGCGCGTGAGTGCGGCTTGAACGCGTTCCTGAATGGTGTCGCATTCGGGTTGCACTTGCCAACCCTTATACGCAGTGCCGTCATAGGCGAGGGTCATCTTATATAGCGGCACGAGCCCCACATTCTAGCTTGCACGTCAAATCGAGCGAAACCCTCGTTTTTGGAGTGTTTTAGCGCGGTCTCTCCTACACGGCGTGCGGTGGCGTACTACAATGGTGGTCTTTGTTGGGAACATAATTACCGGAGTTCGCGTATTTTGCAGTCGAGGTCCGCACGATTAGAGGAGAAGTTCCCGTCCGACACCGAGCAACCAGAGGATAACTATGAACGTGAAGCGCCTTTTCTTCGTGCTGTTGATCTGCCTCGCCGCCGGCGCGAGCGCTTACGGGCAGGTCACCCAGCCCGAGCGGACCGCAGATCCCAACGCGATACAGCTCACCCTCGATGACGCCATCGAAATGGCTCTCGAGAACAATCTCGACATCGTCGTCTCGCGCCTCGATACGCAAGTTCAGGCAGAGGGCGTGCGGTTCGCAAGAGCGGTGTATCAGCCCTTCATCTCGGGAAACTTCAACAATCTCGATAGCTCTTCGCCCGCGCAGACCCAGCTCGTCGGTGCGCCAACGCTCACGAGCACGCGGACGAACTACAACATCACGTGGCAGCAAGAGATCTCGACGGGCGCCAATTACGCCATCACGTGGCAGAACCTGCGCGCCACCACCAACAGCGCGTTCTCCGGCTTCAACCCGCTCTACGACTCTTCCATCTCCGGCCAGATCGTCCAGCCGCTCATGCAGAGCTTCGGGACCGATCCAAAAAAGCAGCAAATCGTCGTAACCAATAACGGCGAGCGTATCTCCCGCAACGCTTTCGAAGCTCAGGTGATGAATACGGTGCGGGATGTGGAGTTTGCGTACTGGGATCTGGTTTTCGCAATTCGGGATTTGGAGGTGGCTCTGACGTCGCTCGGGCTCGCCCAGGATCTTCGCAGGAACAATCGCATCCAGGTGGAAGTGGGCACGATGGCGCCCATTGACGTTCTCGAAGCCGAGGCCGAGGTGGCCTCTCGCGAGGAAGCCGTCATCCTGGCCGAGGAGGCGATCCGACTGACCGAAGACATGCTGAAGCTCCTCATCAACGATCCCGAGACCGAGGCGTTTTGGACGAGCACCTACTCGCCCCTCGACCAGCCGACGATCGAGGAGATCCAGATCGACCTCGAGGAGTCGGTGCGCATCGCGCTCGAGCGTCGCCCCGTCCTCGATCAGAGACGGGTCGAGCTCGAGACCCGCAATTACAACGTGCGTTTCAGCAAGAACCAGCTGATGCCCCAGGTCGATCTCGTGGGCTCCATCGCGTTCAACGGTATCGGCGGCACCCGGCTCGTGCGCGAGGGTTTTGCGGTCCCACCGACCCTCGTCATCCCCGGCGGTTACGGGGACGCGATCGATCAAGTTTTCGGTGGAGATTTTCGCGATTGGTCATTGGGGTTGAACATCTCCTACCCGCTCGGAAACTCGCAAGCTCAAGCTCAATACGCGCAAGCGCAGGTTGCCGCCCGCCAACAAAGGGCCGCGATCGACTCGAACGAGATTCTCATCGCGCAAGAAGTTCGCGCGACGGGGCGCGCCGTCCAGACGAACCGCAAGCGGATCGATGTGACCCGCGTGGCGCGCGACCTCGCGCAGAAACGCCTCGATGCCGAGCTGAAAAAATTCCAGGTAGGTATGTCGACGAGCTTTTTCATCGTCCAAGCTCAGCGCGACGTCTCCCAAGCCGCGGCCAACGAGTTGCGCGCCCTCATCGACTACGTCAAGGCGATCGCCGCCTTCGAGCGCGCCCAAGGAACGATCCTCGACGGCGCCAATGTAACTATCCGTTGATCACTTGAGCATTCAGGATTCAGGATTCAGCATTCAGCATTCAGGAACGTTAAGCTGAATGCGAAGTTTCGGCGAATATTTCGCCTCGCACGCGAACGGAGGCGTTCGACAATGGGCTTGAACGTCACTTTAATATTCCTGAATGCTGAATGCTGGATCCTGGATCCTGGATCCTGGATCCTGGAAAACTTGACAGATCTTTCTCCCTCGCATAAATTGTTCCGAGCATCTTTTGGAAACATTCAACGACCGCGAAGGGAGCTTTATATGGCCAAGAGCAACAAGAATTCGAAGCCCGATTTCTTGGCAAAGCGACGGCAGACGATTGCCGAAATGGCAAACAAGCGAAGGCAGCAGCAATTATTGCGTGGGCCCGGCATATTGGTCGGGGACACCAGACACAAGATGACGGCTCCGATTTCGCTTTCGGGGACGCCACGAGTGACCCAAAGCTAACGTTATCTCGACGTACCTCCTTTCCTTCCACCCGCCGGCCTCGGCACAAAATCCCTTCGGTTCGAAGCAAAACCTAAAGTAAAGCTAGAGGGATGGCTATCTAAATTCCTACAGAGAGTGAATCGATCTGTTCGAAGAAGCGCAGCACGCGATCCGCGGCCCAAAAGAAACGAGGCGCCCGTGAAGGGCCTACGAAGCCGACATGGCCGGCACCTTTTGCGATCTCGAGCGTGACGGCGCCAGAGTGTTGCCAATGATGGACGCTGTCATACGGGATGAACGGATCGTTCGTCGACGATAGTACGAGCGTGGGCCGCTCGACGTCGGCCAGGACTGGGCCGGTGCTGACGGACTGATAATACGCCTCTGCATTGCGATAGCCGCCATAAAAGGCCGTGATGACGTCGTCGAATTGGCGCAAGGTGGTAATCCCGCGCTCACGACCGAGCTCGTAGCGCTCGGGGGCGCGACGTTGTCGCCGTTTGTAGGACGCACAGAGTGAGCCGGTGAACCGAGACTGATAGATGAAATTCGCGCGCTCTTCAAGAGCGTCGGCGCATCGAGTCATATCGAGCGGTGGGCAGACGGCAGAAGCGGCTTTGAGCGCCTCGGGTAGGCGCCTCCTCTCCCGAGCAAGCGTGAGAAGCGTCAGTCCCGCGCCGAGGGAAAAGCCGATGATGGCGAAACGGGCCACCCGACTCGCGAGCCACTCCGCCGCCGCGAGTAAATCTCCCGTGAGGCCCGCGTTATAGAGCTGCGGGCACAGTGAGAGTGAATCGCCACATCCGCGCATGTTCAGGCGGATCACGTGCCATCCGGAACGGAAGGCTGCCACTCCCGTGCTCACGAGGTAATCCGACTCGTCCGTGCCTTCGAGGCCGTGCACGAGCAACAAACCAGGCCGGTCAGCGCCTTTCTCCTGCCACGAAGCGCGCAGTAAAAGGCGCACGTCGTGGCCGGCGTCCACGACGACGTCTTCGGAGGGGAAGGGCCATTTCAGAAAAGATCGCGCGAGCACGCCTCCGAGTGTCTGAAGGTGGCCTCCTGGCAAGAGGGGGCGAAAACGGCTCACAGATTCGATTCGGAAGGTCGCGGCTTGGCGATGACCGAGATCGTACCGTAGGTGGCGGTCTCGGCAGCGATGCCGTGTTTCGCGAGCTCCTCGAGAGTGTGCGCGTAGTCTCTAGCGTTTTGATAGGCCAAGAGCAGCGCACCGCACGCGTCGCAGGTCGCGACGTCGCGATGACGTTTCAGGCTCTTTCGTGCTTCTTGCTCGCAGCAGGTCTTCATGACAGTCGCTTCTTCAAGTTACAGAGCTCGCAATCACGCGCGTTCTTGTGGCGCGGGCAATTCTCGAGGATGCCCATGCGCGACAGCGCGAAATCGTATTTGATGGGGTCGTCCGGGTCGAGCCGCCGAAGGCGTTCGGTGATATCGAGCGCGGTACGAAACCCCGGCGTTTTCCTTCGGCTCCAGCCGAGGTAGTGGCCGATGCGATAAATATGTGTATCGAGCGGGATAACGAGCTCGCTCGCGGGGATGAAGGGCCAGAGCCCCAAATCCAAGCCGTCATCGGCGCGCACCATCCACCGAAGAAACATGTTCATGCGCTTGCATGCGCCGGTGCGCGGGCTTGTGAAGAAAAAGCGTATGCCTGCTTTCGCCGGAAGGCGGCGCCCGCGATACAGTCCGCCGTGGTCTAGCGCGAGCGCCCTCTCAGAAAACCGCATCAAGCTCGCGGCCATGTCGCTCTCGACGAAACTCTCCTCGAAGAATCGCCCGACACTTCCATGACTCTGGAGCATCTGGCCGGCGAAGTGTACGAGGCAGACGACGTCCCGGCCTCGCGACCACCGGTGCTGGAATCTTCCGAGCGAGGCGAGTGCTTCCTTCGGCTCGAGGGTCCGGGCGAGCTCCGCGGGACGCGGGCCCATCCACGACAGGATCCGCTCCATGCTATTGGCGATGGTCTTGACGTTGCCATAGGCCAAAGCGGAGGCCACGAGGCCGACGACTTCTCGATTGTCGCTCCGCGTGAAACGCCGGGGAAACGCGAGAGGGTCGGACCCCAGATAGCGTGCGTCGTAGTGTCTTCTGAGCTCTTCCAAACCTTCGCGAAGAACGGCGAGATGTGTCATTCGAGCGTCCAGGCGACGCGTCCTCCGACAATCGTCGTCACCGGCCCGCCTTCGAGCTCCCAACCTGCGAAAGGTGTGTTTTTGCCGCGCGAGTGAAACGATTCCGGATCGACCCGAACGCGGCGCGTCGGATCGAGAAGCGTCACGTCTGCGGGGGAGCCCACTTTCAACGTGCCGCCCGCCACGCCGAGCACACGCGCCGGGCCCGCGGAGAGAAGCTCCACCATGCGCGATAGCGAAATGACGCCGGGCTTGACGAGGCGATCGAGACAAAGTGAGACCGCCGTCTCGAGCCCGACAATGCCGAACGGAGCTCGATCGAAGTCCTCGCGTTTTTCGTCGGCGTGATGGGGCGCGTGATCGGTCGCGATGGCGTCCACCGTTTTGTCGGCGAGCCCCTCGAGAAGTGCGTTCTGATCCTCTTCGGTAACGAGAGGCGGCTTCATCTTGGCGTCTGTGTTGTAGCTCTTGAGGCTCTCGTCCGTGAGAACAAGATGATGCGGCGTGACCTCACAGGTCACCGCGAGCCCGCGGGCTTTCGCTTCGCGCACCCTTCGGAGCGCCCCCGACGTGGAGAGGTGCGCGACGTGGAAGCGGGCGCCAGTGAGCTCGGCGAGCACGATGTTACGATCGACCGAAATGATCTCTGAGGCTCGGGGAATGCCGAAAAGCCCGAGAGCCGTGGACCAATAGCCCTCGTTCATGACGCCTTTAGGATGAAGCTCCGGCGTCTCGCAATGCTCGATGACGGGCACGTCGAAAACGGTCGCATATTCCATGGCGCGCCGCATGACGTTCACGTTGCGTACAGGAAGGCCGTCATCGGAGACGGCGACCACACCCGCCTCCACCATCTCGCACATCTCGGAGAGCTGTTCTCCCTGCATGCCTTTCGTAATGGTCCCGATGGGATAAACGCGAGCCTTGTCCGCTTGTGCCGCTTTTCTAAGGATGAACTCCGTCACCGCCGCGCTATCGTTGGGTGGGTCGGTATTGGCCATCGCCGCCACCGCGGTAAAGCCGCCCGCCACGGCCGCTCGAGACCCTGTCGCGATGGTTTCCTTGTACTCGAAACCGGGCTCCCGCAAATGCACGTGCATATCGATGAAACCCGGCGTGGCGACGAGCCCGTCCGCATCTAGAACGTCAATGTCAACGTCGACGTCTTCGGCCGTCGCGGCGCCGATGGCTTTGACAACGCCGTCCTCGAGCAGCAGATCGCCGATCTCGTCGAGCTCCTGGCTAGGGTCGACGATGCGTGCCCGCCGAACGAGAAGCCGGGTCATGTCGTTTCTCCATGCCCGCCTGCGAGCAAGTACAAGACCGCCATGCGGACGGCCACGCCGTTCGTCACCTGCTCGAGGATGAGGGAATAAGGACCATCGGCGACGGCTGAGTCGATCTCGAGGCCGCGGTTGAGAGGACCAGGATGCATGAGGATGACATCGGGCTTGGCGCGCTCGAGCCGCGCGGGCGTGAGCGCGTAGAGGCGAAAATATTCTCGGACGGACGGAAAAAAGGCGCCCGTCATGCGTTCTTTTTGAACGCGCAACATCATGACGACATCGGCGTCGACGAGGGCCTGCTCCATCGTGGGCGCGACTTCGGCTCCGAGCTCCTGGATGTGCGGGGGGATCAGGGTCGGGGGGCCGCTCACAACGACGTGCGAGCCCATCTTCGTGAGAAGCTGAAGGTTCGAGCGAAACACACGGCTGTGTAGCAAATCCCCGACGATGACGACCTTGAGCTCCGACAGTTTTTGTTTGGCTTCGAGGATCGTGAAGGCGTCGAGGAGAGCTTGCGTCGGATGCTCGTGCATCCCGTCTCCGGCATTGACGACCGCTGCTTCCACTTCATTCGCGACGATGTGAGGCGCGCCTGAAGCATGATGGCGCATGACGATGACGTCTGGCGCCATCGCCTGGAGGTTGCGAACGGTATCGACGAGTGTCTCGCCCTTGGTGACGGAGCTTCCCGAGACGCTGACATTGATGCTGTCCGCCGAGAGACGCTTTGCCGCGATCTCGAAAGAGACGCGCGTGCGCGTGCTCGGTTCGTAGAAAAGGTTGATGATCGTGCGGCCTCGGAGGGTCGGAACTTTCTTGATCGTCCGGGTACCGACTTCTTTGAAGGACGCGGCCGTCGTCAGGAAGAGCTCGATCTCCTCTGCGTTGAGCGTCTCTATGCCGAGGAGGTCTTTGTGCCGAAGCGTCATCCTGTGAGCACCACTTCGTCGCGGCCGTCCTGCTCAGCCACGTGGACGTGCACCGTCTGGGTTTTCGTCGTCTCGAGGGTCGCGCCCGCATAGTCGGCGTGAATGGGGAGCTCGCGACAGCCGCGATCCACCATGGCGAGAAGCTCGATCTTTCGCGGCCTCCCGAAATCGATAAGGGCTGTGATCGCCGCACGGACCGTGCGACCGGTATAGAGGACGTCATCCACGAGGACGATCCACGTATCGTCGACAGGGAACGGAAGATCCGTGCGGCCGACGATCGGCTGTTCCGCCACTGCGGTCAGGTCGTCCCGATAAAGAGTAATATCCAAAACCCCAAGGGTCGGTCGCTCACCGGTGCTTGCTTCGATGAGCGTCGCGATCCGTTGCGATAGCGGAACGCCGCGCGTGCGTATCCCGACCAAGGCGAGACGGCCCTCGAAACCACTCGCTCGACTCGCTTTAGACGCTATCTCGTCGGCAAGCCTCAGAAGTGCCGCCTCGAACGCGACGCTGTCCATCACGAGCTTATCGGTCATAGCGGCGGCATGCTAACACTAGCCAGGTAAACCTGAAAGCTCGGCCGCTCCTCAAATCGTGTGCATGAGCGCCTTAAGAATGGCCACAGAGACACAGCGCGGCGGAGCCGCAACCAAATTGGAGGACGGCTCCGCCGCGAGCGGTCAGCGGTCAGCATTCAGCGGTCAGCTCCGGATTCGAGCCTCCGGATGAGAGAGGCGAGCATACGCTTGACCTCGGTGGTTCGCTCGGCAAGCTCCTGAAGACTTTGGCTATCGAGCAACCCGAGCTCGTGGGCAAGGAGCAGTTCGTATTCGAGCTCGCTTGCTGAGCCCATACTCATTTGAAGAAAGCGGGCCATATCCCGGTCTGAACCGCGTCCACAGCCCTCAGCAATATTCGCCGGGATGGAAACCGCCGCTCGGCGCATCTGAGCCGTCAAGCCGAACTTCTCTTCGGTTGGGAAGTGGCCGGTGGCCTGGTACAAACCCTTGACTAGCTGATGGGCCTTCTCCCAAACCTTTAGATCTCGAAAGTCTTTCATCCTGACTCTTCGCTGTCGGCTCGCTCACCACGTCAGCCCAACGCGGGCTCGATGCACAATCTGGGCGTGAAGTAGACACGGCGCCACATCCAGAGTAGGAAGATGTCACGACAACCCTTTCCCACGCTGGAGGACGCCGTGAAACAGTTTTGCCTCTCCTGTCGTTTCGGGGGATCTGATTTGTGTTGGTGGGCATGGTCTATGGACGCTGCCGCGATTGTGGAAAACGCCGGAAACTCCGGGCGAGAGAGGCGTTTAGGGAAAGGTTGTGAGCACGTACAAACGTGGAGCGGCGTTTTCCACAATCGCTTGGAAAACGCTTCGCGTTTCCCACGAGCGCCCACAGGCCCCTCCTGATATATATACAAGAAAGATTAATGTCCCACTCGGGGATGGTTGAAATCCCTCGCCTTTAGGAGGCTTGGGGTACGATCCCCAGGTGAAAGGATATCGTAAATCATCGCACACGACGTACCAGTTAAACTATCACTTCGTATTTATCACGAAGTACCGCAAGCCGGCCTTGAGAGGGGATGTAGCGGTTCGTCTCCGGGATCTCATCCGGGAGATCTGTGCTCGGAACCAGATAGAAATACTGAAGGGTCATGTGCGGCCTGAGCACGTGCACCTGTTGCTGAGCGTGCCGCCGAATTTGTCGCCGAGTCGAGTGATGCAGTTGATCAAGGGTAAGACGTCGAATCGTCTGATGCGCGACTTACGGACGATGCGAAAGGAGTTCTGGGGTCGGCACCTACGGGCACGGGGTTACTTCGGTACGTGTCAACAACTTTGAGACACTCGCGAGCTGCATTTAGTGAGCCTCGATTAGCGTCGGGAGGCTCGTGGCGCCGGTGCGGTCCACATCTGCATCGATCGAGATCTCGTTTCGTGGAGCAGAAAAAGGGGGTACCCCAGGTATAGACGCCGCCGCGAGAGTGGCTTGTGCGGCATTCAGGAGCGTCGTTTTCTCCGTCGGCGGGTTGATCCAAGCCTGAGGAGGCAAAACGGGAGGTTGTGGCGTTCCGCGAACGAAGCGTTCGGGATGAGTCCGATGAGCTTCGAGAAGGATCTGGCGCCGAGCGGTGGTGAGCTGTTCGGCGCGACCATAGTGAACGTCGGCCGGCGTCATGAGGCCGATTCCTGAGTGCCGGTGCTCGTAGTTGTAGTAGTCGAAGAACCGCCGCAGAACAGCCGGCCGTCTTCGGCGGAACCAAAACGGCTCGGAAACTGAGGACAGTACTTCATCGTCTTGAACTGGGACTCGGAGTAGGGATTGTCGTTCGAGACGTAAGGTCTGGAGTGGGTCTTGGTAACTCCGAGGTCAGCCAGGAGCAGAGCCACGGGCTTGCTTCTCATCGAGCTGCCACGGTCCGCGTGAAGGGTGAGCTGGTCGGGTTCAATGTCCTGCTTGCGACAGCTCTCGGCGATGAGGCGTTGCGCGAGCGCCGCACTTTCTCGGTGAGCCAGCATCCAGCCAACCACGTAGCGGGAGAAGATGTCGAGGATGACGTAGAGGTAGTAGTAGGTCCACTTGACGGGGCCACGAAGCTTCGTAATATCCCACGACCAAACCTGGTTGGGCGCTTCGGCCAGCAGCTCCGGCTTCGTGTAGTTCGGATGGCGCCGTTGGTTCCGGCGCTCTCGGACCTCGCCGTGCTCCTCCAAAATCCGATACATCGTGCGAATCGAGCAGAGGTAGGTTCCCTCGTCCAGAAGCGTGGCCCACACCTGGGCGGGCGCCTTGTCGACGAACCTCTCACAGTGCGAGGCCCCGAGGACTTCCTCGCGCTCAGTCTCGTCGAGGGCTCGGTGCGGCCGAGGACGCCGCTTCGGTTCGGGCGTCACCTGGCGCCTGCGATACAGCGTGGAACGAGCCACACCCAGAGCCTCGCAGGCTTCCGTCGTCTGCCCAATCTGCCCCGCCAGCTCCTCGGCCGCCACCATCAGTCGTTCTCGTAGCTGTCGAGTGGATTCAGGGGGATCCCCAGTAATTCGGAGGTTTTTTTTGGGTCTCCAACATCGTCTCCACCCGAGCCAGGCGACGTTGGAGCCGGGCGTTCTCGCGCTCGAGCTCCTTGACCCGTGGATCCTCGGCCTTTGCCTTCCGGCCTCGCTTTCTCGACGCCAACCCCGCTTTGGCGACCTCGTCACGTTGGCGGCGCCAACTCGATAAATGCGACGAGTACAGGCCCTCTCGACGCAGAAGAGCAGCAACGTCACCGTCACCCTTGCAGGCATCGGCCTCACGCACTATCCGCAGCTTGTACTCCGCGGTAAAGCGTCGACGCTTCGCTTGCTCGCTCACTTCGGGATCCGGGACCCCCGCCGCATCGCGGCCGGCGGGATCTCCAGTCGCCCTACGGGCTCCCTCCGATCCCGCCGAGGTCTCTCTCTCAATCAACATACTCATGCATTGATCCTCCTCCGCCCTCTACACTAATTTCAAGGGGCGAAGTGTCTCAGCGATGTTGGCACAGAGGGCTTCGTGGTGACAACGGGCAACGTGACGGATGAGGTGATAGCGAAGTATATAGAGTTGCAGGGTGCCGTGCCCCAGGACGACGATTCTTTCAAGGTCAGTGAGTAGTGAAACGAGGCAAGGACAAGCCGACTTTAGTCGGCGACGTGGACCCATCGCCTTTAGGCGATGGAGCGCACGCGCTCAGTTCATGTGGAATAAGGAAGGGGGGGCTCGATTAGTGGAGGCTATGGAAAACGCCCTTCCAGGCTTCGAAGAGAACTCAGTCGTGAGCAAGGTCTGAACGACCAGAACCGTGGGGGCGTTTCCCACAGCCTCGTCTCCCGCTGAGGGGCAGTGGCATTTGGTGAGGCCCGTGGGTTGAGAGGGTAAGCCATGTGTAGATGCGCATCGGCGAGAACGCTAGAATCTTTTTTTCCGAAAGAGAAAAGAGCGTTCCCGCGATGCGCGTTACTACGTTAGTCAACAAGCTCATCGGATTGCAAGGCCTGTGGGTCCGAGGTTTCCACTTCCAGGCGGACAAAGCCAGAGTGGTGGTGGATGTAGTACCACGGAGGAGGAAGCCTCTGTGCGGGATTTGCGGACGAAAGGTCCGCAAGAACAAAGATCGCTACAATCGCTACTGGCGGCACTTGGACCTGTTCGGAGTCCGGACCTATCTACTCGATCCGACGAGTGGTATGTCGGCGGTGTGGAGTGGTCAGAGAAAAGGTGCCTTGGGCCGACAAGGGAAGCCGCTTTACCAAAAGCTTCGAACAAGAGGTAGCGTGGCTGGCACAGAGGACGGACGTCAGCGCCGTAGCGAACTATTTCCGAGTGACGTGGCGTTCGGTGCGACGGATCATCCAGCGAGTGGTTGCCGAGCAGCGGGACGAGCGGCGCGAGCTCGATGGATTGCGGGTGATTGGGATGGACGAGATCAGCTACCGCAAACGCCACAAGTACTTAACAGTGGTAATAGACCATCTCAGTGGCCGGGTCGTCTGGGCGGGAAAGGAGCGCAAGGCCAAGACGCTGCTGCGGTTTTTCCGCAAGCTCGGACCACAAAGAGCCGCGGAGCTCGAAGCGGTCAGCATGGACATGTGGGAGCCGTACATAACTGTCGTCGGCAAAAAGGCTCCTCAGGCACGGGTGATCTTTGACCGCTTCCACATCGTCAAGCATCTGAACGAGGCCGTGGATAAGACCCGGCGCGAGCTGGTGCGCGAGCTCAAAGGGACTGCCCGACGCAACCTCAAGAACACCAAGTTTCCCCTTCTCAAGGCCAAACACAACCGCAGCGCGAAAGACAAACGGGTGCTCCGCGAGCAGGTGCGAGCTAATCGTCGCCTCTACCGCGCCATGCTTCTGCGCGACGACTTCATGGACCTCTACACCTACAAAACCGAGACATGGGCCAAGAAGTTTCTCCGAGGATGGCTGCGGCGCGCTATGAGCTCGAGGATAGAGCCCGTCAAACGCGCGGCGAAGATGATCCGCAGCCACTTCGATGGCGTCATCGCGTGGGTCACGTGGAGACTCAGCAACGGCCGACTCGAAGGAATGAACAACAAAATCCGGCTGCTGAGCCACCGCAGCTCTGGACTCCACTCTGCCGAAGCTCTCATCAGTCTCGTCTACCTAAACTGTGGCGGTCTCACCCTCGAGAGGATCCACTGAAATGGCAGGAGAGGCACAGTTTTTATCACGTCACGAGGATCGAATCACAGGGGTACTGAGCGGATTCGACCGGTTGGTGTTCCGCGGAACCCTACGCCACATTTCTTATACGGACGGCATGGGTAAGTACCTTTCCTACCAGAAAATCCTTCTGAAGGAGTTCGCGGAGTTCGCACTGCAGCGTACCTCCGAGCTCAAGCAGGCCTTGTATCAGCAGGCGGAGCGACTCGAGCGTCCGGTCGTCTATCTGGAGTCTTCCCGTAAGAACAAGGAGGCCATCGCACGCGAGATTGCACAACAAGACAATGTCCGCAGTGGTCTCATCGCAGTGCTGAGCTGCGTGGAACCTTGTATCACCTTCAGCATACGTCGCAACCGCCAGAAGAAGCGGTTGGAGCTCGTGCAATCCCTCAGAAAGTGCCTAAACTTTTACCACTACTGCATGGACCCTATTTTTGGTTTCATGCATGCCCGTATCCAAAGCTGGTTTCCATTCAATGTTCAGGTCTACGTCAACGGCCGTGAATGGCTCGCCGTTGAGATGGATAAGGCTGGCATTCAATATCGGCGCCGGGAAAACTGCTTTACCTGGGTTGAGGATGCCCACGCGGCACAGCAGCTTCTCGATGAGCAGCTCAAAACCAACTGGCCTCACATCCTGAATCGCCTGAGTCGATTCGTCAATCTATTGCAAGACAAATTATTCCCGCCGAGTGGCCTCGACTACTACTGGAGTGTCTACAGCAGCGAATGGGCCACCGACGTCACGTTTCGTAACAGCTCTAGCCTCGCGGAGATCTATCCCGCTCTTGTACATCATGCGATCACAAACTTTTCGAGCCCCGACGTGATGCGCTTTCTCGGAAAACGGATTCGAACCGACTTTTCAGGGGAAGTCGTCAGCCGATTTCGCGACCGGCCCGAGGGTCTGCGTATCAAACATGCCCTCGACCTCAATTCCGTCAAACTCTACGACAAACAAGGTTCCGTGCTCCGTGTGGAGACAACCATCCAGCGTGCCGAGGGTATGCGCTGCTACCGGCCAAAGGAAGGCGACCCCAACGGCCCTCTCGAGTGGCGTCCGCTCCGTCGTGGCATCGCAGACCTGCATCGTCGTGCCCAGCTCTCCCAGGACTCCAATGAGCGCTACCTCGACGCTCTCGCCGCTTGTGATACCTCAACCCCACTCGGTCGACTCCTCGCTCGCGTCAGCCAAAAAACTCAATGGAATAGCTCCACCCTCCGAGCTCTTCGCCCTTGGGACGCTCTGGACGCCCGACTCCTCGCCGCTATTTCCCGTGGAGAGTTTCATCTGCGAGGCTTTCGCAACAGGGAACTCCGTGCCTTGCTCTTTCCAAAGACTTCGGACGACCCTCTCGAAACCAGGCGGCTAAGCGGACGCGTCACCCGGCTCATTCGCATCCTCCGAGCCCACCGTCTTGTCAAAAAAATTCCCAAAACTTTTCGCTACAGACTCACAAAGCGCGGTCAGCAACTTTGCTCCGCATTACTTACCGCAAACTCTCTCTCCCTCGATAAACTCCACGCTGCTGCCGCATGATTTTTCTTCTTCTCAAAACAAGCTTTTCAGGGTTAGTAGTACAGAGACACAGCGCGGCGGAGCCGCAACCAAATTGGAGGACGGCTCCGCCGCGAGTGGTCAGCGGTCAGCATTCAGCGGTCAGCTCCGGATTCGAGCCTCCGGATGAGAGAGGCGAGCATACGCTTGACCTCGGTGGTTCGCTCGGCAAGCTCCTGAAGACTTTGGCTATCGAGCAACCCGAGCTCGTGGGCAAGGAGCAGTTCGTATTCGAGCTCGCTTGCTGAGCCCATACTCATTTGAAGAAAGCGGGCCATATCCCGGTTCGCATCGATACCGTCGCGCCGAGCGCGAGCGGCTCCATATAAGGTCGGATCAAAGGCGTGCGAAACGAAGTTCTGAGCACGTATAAATACGACGGCGTCATCGACCTCGACCCCAAGATCGAGATCGACGGTTAGTCGGCCGCGTCCTGCTCTCGATTGAGGCGGTAAAAAGCGCTCGACTCCGTGCGGTGCAAGGCTTCGACGCGATAGCCTTTCTCGAAATATTCCTGAAACAGCTTGCGCGTCTGGAAACGCCAATCGAGCGCCAGTTTCCGATTCTGCGCCATGAGGTCGGTGATCGTCTTCGGGAACTCTACGAGAAGAGCCTCGACGTCCATCTCGAGGTCGAGCTCGTCGCAACGCAGAAGGCCGTCATCGGTAACGCTGGTTCGGTTGGCCCGCGGCAATTTTTCCCAGCCAGGCCAGTCGTCCCATTCGCCACCGAGGGCCGTCACGACGCGCTGGCTCTTGAGATGCCACTCCGCCTCAAAGCGATCGGTCGGGACGCCGCCATGAAGAGGGCTGTCGCTCACACCGTAGAGATCCACTTTGTATTTGCGAACAATGCTGCCGAGACGATTGAGGTTCAAATTCGCGTTCGGCGCTTGTAGCGGATCGAACGTCCAATTGACGAGCTCGATTCCTTGCTCCAGCACCTGCTCCCGCTGCGCCCATTTGAGCTTTTCACCGAATCGGTGACCGCGATAATCCGGCAATACGGCGAGCATGTGCGAATGATGGTAGGAACGGCCATGGTCCCAGCCGGCAAAACCGCAGACGAAACCAATCATCTTGTCGCCGTCGAAGGCGCCCAAGCAGACGCCTCCATAGTGATCCATGGCGACGAGGTGGCCCGCCGGGACGACTTCGATCTCGGCGAAACCCCAGACATCGAGCTGAAGTTGGGCGCACGCCTGGTATTCCGAAAACGTCTCGAGGCCTCTGATTTCGACGCTCACGCGGCGCATCATACGGCCCGCATGTGGAAGCGTCAATATGAAGGATGCGAGAACGTGCTGGACTACTCGATGTCTTCGTAAGCTTCCGCGATGAGCCCGACGACATCCTCACCATCGTCGGGATAGCTCGACATCCCGAACCGAAGCGCGGGCATGATTGGGGGGAGCTCCTCGCCGACGCGAAAGGGGTTCTTCTGAACGGTCTTGCGCATCCGGTTCACGACACGGCTTCCGCCATACTCGTCCGAGGCGAAGGCGATGAGGGCGACCAAGTCTTTCGACGTCATCATACCTACGAGGTCGATTTCGCGAAGACACCACGTCGCAAGCTCCGCGACGTGCCTCAGCACGGCTTCACGAATCTCTTTGCCGAACAGCTCCACGATTTGGGTCAAGTCGTCGACCTGAACCAAAATGATGGTCAACGGCCGGTCGACCCGGCGGCATTTCGAAAGCTCCCTCTTCAGCTCGGAGTGAAAGTCCTGCTCGCCGTAAATGGGAACGTCCCCAACGCGGAAAATGGGCTTTCGCAGCGGGGGTAACTCCGACGCGGGCTCGGTCGTGCCCGCTTGCGTCTCGATGGTCGCAACGGACGCAGGCGCGTCCGACTGGACTTCCTTCTCTTCTTCGGCCGGCGGAGCGAACGCGCGCGTCTCGGTCGCCGTAGCGGGCGCGTCTTCCGTGGCCGAGCTCTCGGCTGGCGTGGCCGAGCTCTCGGCTGGCGCGGCGTCGTCGGCTCGAGGCTGGACATCTTTTTCATCCTTCGCTGCGCTTTGGTCCTCCTCGGCTGCTTCGGGAACGGGTGGCGCGTTCGCAGCGCTCGCCTCGTCCGGAACGGCCGGCTCTGGCTCCGCCGAGGATTCGTCGTCGACGCTCGCCGTTTCCTCGACTTCGCCGCTCGCTGCTTCGGCCACGGGCTCCGCGGCGGGAGCGGACGCATCCGCGGCGTCAGGCGGCTCTTCGGACGCACTCGAAACGTCTTCGATGGTCGCGGAGCTCGCCGTTTCACCGCTCGGCTCTTCAGACGCCTGCGGCGTCGACGCCTCGTCACCCGTAGCGATGGGCTCGGAGCCGGCGGATGAGCTCGGAGGCTCTGTCGCGATCGCATGCTCCTCGGATTTCTTTGTCGAGGCGTCTGGCGAGACCGCGATCGTCGCAGCGCTTTCGACAACCGCATCCGGCTTCGATTCGGGCTCGGCGAGCTTCGTGACGACGGGCGTCTTTACCGCAGCCACGCGCGATGGTTTCGGCGCCGATACCGTCTTTGCGGCTCGACGCGCGGGCCGGACGGGTGCAATACGGGTGGGCGCCTCCTCCGCTTCGGTCCTTCCGAACAGCCGGCCCCAGAAACCGCGTTTTTCGGCCTCGGAGGATGCCCCCGGCCGGCCTAAACGGCGGAGAAAACTTTTTTGAGGCTTCTTGGTCCATTTCGCAAGAAGCTGCGCGACGAGACGCTGAAGCTCGGGCGGCCTAAAAGGCTTGGTCATGAACGCGTCGGCTTTGAATTGTTGCAGCGCCTCCTGCCGATATTGCTTCCTCAGGTAGACCCCCGTGATCACGACGACCTGGATCCCTTTGAGCGCGCTATCGGACTTGATTTGCTTGCAAAGATCGAAGCCGGACAAACCGGGCAAGAGAGCATCCAGGATCACAACACCGGGATTTTCGCGACGGGTCGCCTCGAGCACTTCGTGCGGATCGCGTACGGTGTGGATCGTCGCACCGAGAGATTCGAGAGCCCGCTTCAGTGAAGCGAGATCTTCAGCGTCGTCGTCGACAATGAGAATCCTGGCTTCTTCGAACATGAACGCTTCGCGAAATATCTGCGACGGAAGGCAGACGAAGGAGGCGAACTCAAGCTCGCATCGCGCCGGCGGCGTCGATGCCGAGTCGGAGCCCGACAACTCGATTGTTCTACCATCGGCACACCGTCGAAGGCGAATACGACGCAATAACCCAAGCATCGACAACGACATAGAGGATGCCGGCGAATGACGAAGACGGGGCGAGTATTGTAAAAGCCTGGAGCGGAGTGCTAGTCTGGTGCGAGCAAGACGATGACGGAACAGGACACCGCCCACTGGAAGTCCAACCTGGCAGCGGTTTTGGCGTTCGTGGTGGTCATCGTCGCCCTCGATCAAGTCACCAAATTCTGGATCACAAGCTCTATGTTCGTCGGGCAGTCCGTGCCCGTCGTCGCCGGTTTCTTCCGCCTGACGCTTGTCCGCAATACCGGAATGGCCTTTGGCCTTTTGTCGAGCTTGGACGTTCCCTTCAAAGCGGTTCTGGTCACGTTTCTTTCGACGGCCGCGATGGCCGCAGTGACTTACTACACCCTCCGATCCGCGCAGCACGAACGCCTCACGCGCTTCGGGTTGATTTTCATCCTCGGCGGGGCTCTCGGTAACATCATCGATCGCGTGCGTCTCGGCTACGTCGTGGACTTCGTTGACGTTTTCTACGGCGACACCCATTGGCCGGCTTTCAATGTCGCCGATGCCTGCATCTGCATCGGCGTGGGGCTCTTGCTACTCGACAGCTTTCGAAAGGCGCCACAAGCTGAGTTGGCTCCTGAAGCTGCAGCGGCCGCGAGCCGAGGAGACAACTAGACTTTGTATCCCAAACTTTTCGATTTCGGCCAGGTCAGCTTCCTCGGCATCGAGTTCCACGCTGTATTGCATACTTATGGCTTCCTGCTCGCCGCCGGTTTTCTCATCGCTTTGAACGTCGCGGCGCGGCGCGGCAAGAAATTCGGGATCGACGCGAATCTGACGATGGACCTCGGTCTTTGGATCCTCATTTCCGCGCTCCTTGGAGCGAAGCTCCTGTTGCTCATCGTCGACTGGTCACACTATCGACACGACCCTTTGAGTCTCATCCGATCGGGTGGCGTGTTCTATGGGGGCCTCGTCGCGGCGGTGATCGTATCGATTTTGTTCTTCAGGAAGCACAAGCTGCCCGTTTGGCGCATGACCGATATTCTCGCACCGTCCGTGGCGCTCGGCCACGCCATCGGACGTTTGGGATGTTTCAGCGCCGGATGTTGTTACGGCAAACCGACAACCGCGCCATGGGGCGTTACCTTCACGGATCCCTATGCGCGCGAAATCGTGGGGGTGCAGCTCGATACCGCGCTCCATCCGACGCAGCTCTACGAATCGATCGTGGAGTTCGCTATCTTCGGATTCTTGATCTTTCTCGCGGGCCGGAAGAAGTTCGACGGTCAGATCTTTTGGAGCTACGTCGCTCTTTATTCGACGGCGCGTTTCGTGATCGAGTTCTTTCGCGGAGACCTCGAGAGACGTTTCTTTTTCGGAGGCGCCGTCTCGACGTCACAGATCATCGCTTTCGTGCTCCTCGGCTTTTCTGTGTTCGCGCTCTCGACCCTTCGTCGCGCCCCGCAAAAGCGGACGGCGTGAGCGAACGGCTAGAAGCCTGGAAGATCGAGCCCTCGGAATCGGCTCTCCGGCTCGATGTAGCCGTGGCGAGCCACCTCGAAGACGTGAGCCGCGCTCGAGTCAGGAAGTGGATCGAAGACGGACGGGTACGCGTCGACGGCAAAATCGCTCGACCGTCCCGCCTCTGTCACGAAGGTGAGTCCGTGGAGGTGGTGATCCCCGCTTCGGTGCCCGCAAGCCCGGAAGCCGAGGCCATCCCTCTTTCCATCCTCTACGAAGATGAGCATCTCGTTGTCGTCGACAAGCCGGCAGGGATGGTGGTGCATCCGTCACCGGGTCATCCGTCAAAAACGCTGGTGAACGCGCTCTTGGCCCATTGCCACGATTTGAGCGGCATCGGCGGCGTGGAACGGCCCGGAATCGTGCATCGTCTGGACTCGGGAACGACAGGCGTGCTCGTGGTCGCCAAACACGACCATGCGCACCAACATCTCGCCACACAGTTTCAAGAACGCCGCGTGCGCAAGCGCTACCTGGCCGTCGTGCACGGCGTGGTGCCCGAGCACCTCGTCATCGACCGCGCCATCGGCCGTGACCGGTTGCACCGCACCAAAATGTCAACGCGCACCAACCACCCGAGATCGGCGACGAGCACGGTCGAGCGCCTGGAACAACTTCCGCGCAGCGCGCTTCTAGCGATCCAAATACACACGGGACGCACCCATCAAATACGCGTACACTTGAGCGAAGCTGGCTATCCGATCGCCGGCGACCAAGACTACGGAGCGCCACGAAAACGAGCATCTGGACAAGAAGCACTCGCCTTCAAATGGCTGAGCGAGTTCCCCCGCCCGGCCCTTCACGCCGAGTCCCTGACTCTAATCCACCCAAAGACCGACGAGAAGATGCACTGGACCGCCCCAATCCCCAATGACATGAACGACCTCCTAGAAAAACTGAGGCGGATAAAGGTAGCAGGAAACAGGTAGCCGGAAGCCATCAACGAAATGCGTAAAGCAACAAACTGCCTCGTCGCCGGCCTGGTCGTGGCGCTGCTCTTGGCGGAGTGCGTTTTCTTGCTGAATCCCGAGGTGCCCCATACTTTTCAAACGGTGCTCTCGGTCTGGGGCACGTTCGTGCTTACTTACGGGCTCGCGGCAAGTCTCGCCTTTTGGGTGCTGCTACGAGTCGTGGAAGCCTTCCGTGGCAAGCGGCTCGGCCCGGCCTGGTTGTCTTTCAGAGTGCTGACGTGGCTCTTGATGCTGGCGCTCGCGAGCGCCGCCACCCTGCTCTGGTACAACCTGCTGCATTTGCGCATGTCCATCCCGTCGCAAACGCTGCAGGGGGTCGCCATCGCCGCCACGGTGGCCACGGCGGCCGCTTTGGTGCTGCTCGTCGTGGGGCTCTTCCACTATTCCTTCGGGCGGCGGGGCGCGGCCATCAGCTATGCTCTCTCCACCATCTTCGTCATCGCCGCAACGGTAGTGCCCCTCGTCATGCGGCCCCAGCCCGTGACCGAAGACGCCGTGCCGCGCATGCCCCTTCAAGACACGCCCGCGAAGCGGCGTCTGACCATCATCGGTATCGAAGGGGCCTCGTTGTCCTACGTGCTCCCAGCCGTGGCCGAAGGCAAGCTTCCGAACTTTGCCCGCCTCATCGAGGGCGGCGCCTCGGGCGCTTTGAGAACCCTGTACCCTACGGAATCGCTCGCCGTTTGGACGAGCATCGCGACCGGAAAGCTTCCCCGAGAGCATGGGCTCAAAGCTTTTTACCGTTACCGCTTTGCGTGGGTCCAGACGCCGTTCTCGCTCCGCCCGCGCGGACTCGATTTCCGAACGCTCGATCGACTCGGTGCTTTGAATCGAAGCGCCGTCACAGGCGCATCGCGTCGCGCAGAACCGTTCTGGAGCATCATGAGCCGCTTCGGCCTACGTGTCGGGCTCCTGCGTTGGTGGGGGACCTATCCGGCCGGGGATATCGACGGTTTCGTCATCTCCGAGTTCTTTCATCGTCAGATGCGCGAGCGATTCGACCCACCCCTGCCCCATCTCACTTATCCGGAGGAGTTCACTTCGCGTCTCAGCCCCCACGCGGTCCTGCCGGAGGATATCGATGCCGCTACGCTCGACCCATTCGTGGACAGCTCGGTCGACCTCCCGGGAGACACCGTCCCCTGGCAGACGGAGCTCCGGCGGGCCCTCGCGGACGACACGACTTACCAAAACATCGGGACACTGCTGCGTAATGAAGAGCGGCCCGATGTCTACGCGATCTACTTCTTTGGACTGGACGCGATCGGCCACACCTTCATGCGCTACCAGGCGCCCGATCGCTTCGGAGACGTCAGCGATGCCGAAATTCGAAAATATGGCCGCGTCGTCGAGACGTATTACAGTCGTCTGGACTCGATTCTAGGCGGCTACATCCAAGCTCGATCCGACGACGAGACGCTCGTCGTCGTCTCGGGCCACGGCATGGACCCGCTCCCGCTCGCCCGGCGCGCGATCGAGTTGTTCAAAGGCAATGACCATCTGTCCGGGTATCACGAAGACGCGCCGGACGGTCTTCTGATCTTCCATGGTGCCGGAGTCGCCGCCGGCGCCAAGATCCGCGGCGCCTCGGTACTCGACATCACGCCCACGCTTCTCTATCTGATGGGCCTTCCGCGAGGCCACGACATGAACGGGATCCTCCTGACGGAAGCGCTCGAAGAAGATCTGCTGCGCTCCCAACCCGTGACCTTCATCTCGTCCTACAAAAACTTTCTCATCGAACCCCGACGCCCCGATGACGATACCGAAGGCTCCCCTCTAGACGCCGTCCCCGACCTCCTCGAAATCCCCGAGTGATGGCAACAGGTTATTTCTTATCCCCACCTCTCCTCCTATCCCCACCTCTTCGAACTTCGCCCAAGCGCAGCCTGCGGCCGCAACCAAAGGGGATGGCCACAGAGGCACAGCGCGGCAGAGCCGCAAGAAAGCGAGAGCGAGCGAAGAGCACTCGGCGGGCTCCATTGTTGCCTCTGTGTTCGACGCTGCTAGCAGCGTCATCCCGGCGGACGATGACGTCGTGAGCTCCCTGGAAGATCTCGTCGCGCCCAGCGGAAACGGTAAGTGTTTTCGAAACTCTGTACTACTAACCCTGAAAAGCTTGTTTTGAGAAGAAGAAAAATCATGCGGCAGCAGCGTGGAGTTTATCGAGGGAGAGAGAGTTTGCGGTAAGTAATGCGGAGCAAAGTTGCTGACCGCGCTTTGTGAGTCTGTAGCGAAAGTTTTGGGAACTTTTTTGACAAGACGGTGGGCTCGGAGGATGCGAATGAGCCGGGTGACGCGTCCGCTTAGCCGCCTGGTTTCGAGAGGGTCGTCCGAGGTCTTGGGAAAGAGCAAGGCACGGAGTTCCCTGTTGCGAAAGCCTCGCAGATGAAACTCTCCACGGGAAATAGCGGCGAGGAGTCGGGCGTCCAGAGCGTCCCAAGGGCGAAGAGCTCGGAGGGTGGAGCCATTCCATTGAGTTTTTTGGCTGACGCGAGCGAGGAGTCGACCGAGTGGGGTTGAGGTATCACAAGCGGCGAGAGCGTCGAGGTAGCGCTCATTGGAGTCCTGGGAGAGCTGGGCACGACGATGCAGGTCTGCGATGCCACGACGGAGCGGACGCCACTCGAGAGGGCCGTTGGGGTCGCCTTCCTTTGGCCGGTAGCAGCGCATACCCTCGGCACGCTGGATGGTTGTCTCCACACGGAGCACGGAACCTTGTTTGTCGTAGAGTTTGACGGAATTGAGGTCGAGGGCATGTTTGATACGCAGACCCTCGGGCCGGTGGCGAAATCGGCTGACGACTTCCCCTGAAAAGTCGGTTCGAATCCGTTTTCCGAGAAAGCGCATCACGTCGGGGCTCGAAAAGTTTGTGATCGCATGATGTACAAGAGCGGGATAGATCTCCGCGAGGCTAGAGCTGTTACGAAACGTGACGTCGGTGGCCCATTCGCTGCTGTAGACACTCCAGTAGTAGTCGAGGCCACTCGGCGGGAATAATTTGTCTTGCAATGGATTGACGAATCGACTCAGGCGATTCAGGATGTGAGGCCAGTTGGTTTTGAGCTGCTCATCGAGAAGCTGCTGTGCCGCGTGGGCATCCTCAACCCAGGTAAAGCAGTTTTCCCGGCGCCGATATTGAATGCCAGCCTTATCCATCTCAACGGCGAGCCATTCACGGCCGTTGACGTAGACCTGAACATTGAATGGAAACCAGCTTTGGATACGGGCATGCATGAAACCAAAAATAGGGTCCATGCAGTAGTGGTAAAAGTTTAGGCTGAAGTTCTGCCCAGTAAGTCCTCCCACGCTTCGGTAAAGTACCTTTAGTCGCATGGAGTTACAGCGCTAGAGGTGTGATTTTTGCCTGCAATTGGTAGCCATGTTGTATTTTATTTGTTATTGTTATATATGCTTATATAGTGTATATAGTAGCCATGCATATCGATATCGTGCCCAACCGCAACTCCAAACCCGCCGTTTTGCTCCGTGAGTCCTATCGGGATGCCAAGAGCAAGAAACCGCGCAAGCGCACACTTGCCAACCTGTCCAAACTGCCGAGCGAGCAGGTCGATGCCATCCGACGCATACTCAAGGGGCAAAAGCTCGTTTCGCTCGAAGACGCCTTCGAAATCGTCGAGAACGGCTCCCGGCACCATGGCCACGTCGACGCGGTGCTCAGTGCCATGAGACAGCTCGGTTTCGAAAAACTCGTTGGCTCTCGACACTCACCAGAGCGGGATTTGGTCGTGGCCATGGTAGTCGCCCGGATCCTCGAACCGCAGTCGAAGCTGGCGACTAGCCTGTGGTGGCACACAACCACACTGCCCGAAATCCTGGGGGTGAGCGATGCCGACGAAGACGATCTCTATGCCGCCATGGACTGGGTTCTCAAACGCCAGGAGGTCATCGAAAAGAAACTCGCGGCGCGCCATCTTCAAAACGACGGCCTCGCGCTCTATGACCTAACCTCAAGCTACTTCGAGGGGGTGAGTTGTCCGCTGGCCAGGCTCGGATACAACCGTGACGGCAAGAAAGGCAAGCTGCAGGTCAACTACGGCCTGCTGACCAACGAACGCGGCATCCCCGTGTCGGTATCCGTCTTTGAGGGCAACACGGGCGATCCCAAAACGCTGTTGCCTCAGGTAGAAAATGCGCAAGAGCGGTTCGGCATCGAGCAGTTTGTGATGGTGGGCGACCGCGGAATGATCACCCAGACCCAGATCGACGAGTTACGGGAGATGGACGGTATCGACTGGATTACCGCTCTGCGTCCCGAACCGATTCGCAAGCTCATTAACGATGGGGTGATCCAGATGGGGCTATTCGACAGGCGGAACCTGTTTGAGTTGACGCACCCGGATTTCCCCAACGAGAGGCTGGTCGCTTGCCGCAATCCGGAGCTGGCCGAGAGGCGGCGTCACAAGCGTCGTGCTCTGCTCGAAGCAACCTGCAAGGAGCTGGAGAAGGTTTGTCGGATGGTCGAGCGGCGCCGTTTGCACGGTAAGGAGGACATCCGTGCTACGGTGAAAAAGCTCCTCAACAAGTACAAGGTCGGCAAGTACTATAGGCTCGACATCCGTGACGACGGTTTCGACTTCGAGCTAGACGAGACAACGATGGCTGCCGACGCCTCGCGCCTCGCCAACGGCAACTCTGAGCTCGCCAACAAACGGCTCCAGCGGTGGAAGCGACACATGGGGACGATCGTTAAGCAGTTGGAACGGATTCGCCAACGGATCGGGCGAGGCCAGCTGCATGGTAAAGATAAAATCGGTGTGCGGGTAGGTAAAGTTCTCAACAAGTACAAAGTCGGCAAGCACTTCAAGCTGGACATTCGCGACGACCGCTTTAGCTTCGAAATCGACGACACAAAGGTCACTACGGAAGCTGCCCTTGACGGCATCTACGTGATCCGCACCAGTCTTGCTGAGCAGCGGATGAAAACCGACGACACAGTGCGCAGCTACAAGTTGCTGACCCAGGTCGAGAGGGCGTTTCGTTCCTTCAAGAGCATGGACCTAAAGGTGCGGCCGATTCGTCACCGGCGCGAAAACCGAGTCCGGGCGCACATCTTCTTGTGCATGCTGGCCTACTACGTCCTGTGGCACATGATGGAGGTTTGGCGCCCGCTAGTATTCTCTGACGAGGAGCAGCAGGCGAAGGCCGAGCGTGACCCCGTCGCTCCGGCGCAACGCTCCGACGCAGCCCTGCGCAAGATACACACCAAGAAGCTTGACGATGGGAGACCAGCTTCCAGCTTCCGCACGCTGCTGCGCCTTCTCAGCAACATCGTCCGAAACAAATGTCGGCGACCGGAAGCCGGACCCGACGAGCCCACCTTCGATGTCACGACAACTCCGGACTCGAAACAGCAGAGAGCCTACGACTTGCTCAAAGGTATCACCGTGTAGACAGAAGCCAGCACCATTGATTCCATCTATCTTATTGGATCAACACCGGATCTTGGTTTTTTCAGCAAGGAACTTCAGTTTAGGCACTTTCTGAGGGATTGCACGAGCTCCAACCGCTTCTTCTGGCGGTTGCGACGTATGCTGAAGGTGATACAAGGTTCCACGCAGCTCAGCACTGCGATGAGACCACTGCGGACATTGTCTTGTTGTGCAATCTCGCGTGCGATGGCCTCCTTGTTCTTACGGGAAGACTCCAGATAGACGACCGGACGCTCGAGTCACTCCGCCTGCTGATACAAGGCCTGCTTGAGCTCGGAGGTACGCTGCAGTGCGAACTCCGCGAACTCCTTCAGAAGGATTTTCTGGTAGGAAAGGTACTTACCCATGCCGTCCGTATAAGAAATGTGGCGTAGGGTTCCGCGGAACACCAACCGGTCGAATCCGCTCAGTACCCCTGTGATTCGATCCTCGTGACGTGATAAAAACTGTGCCTCTCCTGCCATTTCAGTGGATCCTCTCGAGGGTGAGACCGCCACAGTTTAAGTAGACGAGACTGATGAGAGCTTCGGCAGAGTGGAGTCCAAAGCTGCGGTGGCTCAGCAGCCGGATTTTGTTGTTCATTCCTTCGAGTCGGCCGTTGCTGAGTCTCCACGTGACCCACGCGATGACGCCATCGAAGTGGCTGCGGATCATCTTCGCCGCGCGTTTGACGGGCTCTATCCTCGAGCTCATAGCGCGCCGCAGCCATCCTCGGAGAAACTTCTTGGCCCATGTCTCGGTTTTGTAGGTGTAGAGGTCCATGAAGTCGTCGCGCAGAAGCATGGCGCGGTAGAGGCGACGATTAGCTCGCACCTGCTCGCGGAGTACCCGTTTGTCTTTCGCGCTGCGGTTGTGTTTGGCCTTGAGAAGGGGAAACTTGGTGTTCTTGAGGTTGCGTCGGGCAGTCCCTTTGAGCTCGCGCACCAGCTCGCGCCGGGTCTTATCCACGGCCTCGTTCAGATGCTTGACGATGTGGAAGCGGTCAAAGATCACCCGTGCCTGAGGAGCCTTTTTGCCGACGACAGTTATGTACGGCTCCCACATGTCCATGCTGACCGCTTCGAGCTCCGCGGCTCTTTGTGGTCCGAGCTTGCGGAAAAACCGCAGCAGCGTCTTGGCCTTGCGCTCCTTTCCCGCCCAGACGACCCGGCCGCTGAGATGGTCTATTACCACTGTTAACCCTAATCGCAAATAAACGTCACCGTGTCTGAGGTCTTTGGCCCCGTGAGTAGCACCTTTTCCAGGTTCTGCATACACCGTGCAGAATCACCTATAGTGGCGGCGAGCGGGTGCCCCAGCACGAGCTTCTCGCCTGCGCCCAGTGCGGCTGTTTCGCGTTTTCGTGCTTCGAAGATTTTGCGATTAGGGTTAAGTACTTGTGGCGTTTGCGGTAGCTGATCTCGTCCATCCCAATCACCCGCAATCCATCGAGCTCGCGCCGCTCATCCCGCTGCTCGGCAACCACTCGCTGGATGATCCGTCGCACCGAACGCCACGTCACTCGGAAATAGTTCGCTACGGCGCTGACGTCCGTCCTCTGTGCCAGCCACGCTACCTCTTGTTCGAAGCTTTTGGTAAAGCGGCTTCCCTTGTCGGCCCAAGGCACCTTTTCTCTGACCACTCCACACCGCCGACATACCACTCGTCGGATCGAGTAGCGAAGATAGGTCCGGACTCCGAACAGGTCCAAGTGCCGCCAGTAGCGATTGTAGCGATCTTTGTTCTTGCGGACCTTTCGTCCGCAAATCCCGCACAGAGGCTTCCTCCTCCGTGGTACTACATCCACCACCACTCTGGCTTTGTCCGCCTGGAAGTGGAAACCTCGGACCCACAGGCCTTGCAATCCGATGAGCTTGTTGACTAACGTAGTAACGCGCATCGCGGGAACGCTCTTTTCTCTTTCGGAAAAAAAGATTCTAGCGTTCTCGCCGATGCGCATCTACACATGGCTTACCCTCTCAACCCACGGGCCTCACCAAATGCCACTGCCCCTCAGCGGGAGACGAGGCTGTGGGAAACGCCCCCACGGTTCTGGTCGTTCAGACCTTGCTCACGACTGAGTTCTCTTCGAAGCCTGGAAGGGCGTTTTCCATAGCCTCCACTAATCGAGCCCCCTCTTTCTTATTCCATATGAATTAATGTCCCACTCGGGGATGGTTGAAATCCCTCGCCTTTAGGCGAAGCCTTTAGGAGGCTTGGGGTACGATCCCCAGGTGAAAGGATATCGTAAATCATCGCACACGACGTACCAGTTAAACTATCACTTCGTATTTATCACGAAGTACCGCAAGCCGGCCTTGAGAGGGGATGTAGCGGTTCGTCTCCGGGATCTCATCCGGGAGATCTGTGCTCGGAACCAGATAGAAATACTGAAGGGTCATGTGCGGCCTGAGCACGTGCACCTGTTGCTGAGCGTGCCGCCGAATTTGTCGCCGAGTCGAGTGATGCAGTTGATCAAGGGTAAGACGTCGAATCGTCTGATGCGCGACTTACGGACGATGCGGAAGGAGTTCTGGGGTCGGCACCTACGGGCACGGGGTTACTTCGTGGTGACAACGGGCAACGTGACGGATGAGGTGATAGCGAAGTATATAGAGTTGCAGGGTGCCGTGCCCCAGGACGACGATTCTTTCAAGGTCAGTGAGTAGTGAAACGAGGCAAGGACAAGCCGACTTTAGTCGGCGACGTGAACCCATCGCCTTTAGGCGATGGAGCGCACGCGCTCAGTCTTTCTTGTATATATATCAGGAGGGGCCTGTGGGCGCTCGTGGGAAACGCGAAGCGTTTTCCAAGCGATTGTGGAAAACGCCGCTCCACGTTTGTACGTGCTCACAACCTTTCCCTAAACGCCTCTCTCGCCCGGAGTTTCCGGCGTTTTCCACAATCGCGGCAGCGTCCATAGGCCATGCCCTCCAACACAAATCAGATCCCCCGAAACGACAGGAGAACCAAAACTGTTTCACGGCGTCCTCCAGCGTGGGAAAGGGTTGTCGTGACATCTTCCTACTCTGGATGTGGCGCCGTGTCTACTTCACGCCCAGATTGTGCATCGAGCCCGCGTTGGGCTGACGTGGTGAGCGAGCCGACAGCGAAGAGTCAGGATGAAAGACTTTCGAGATCTAAAGGTTTGGGAGAAGGCCCATCAGCTAGTCAAGGGTTTGTACCAGGCCACCGGCCACTTCCCAACCGAAGAGAAGTTCGGCTTGACGGCTCAGATGCGCCGAGCGGCGGTTTCCATCCCGGCGAATATTGCTGAGGGCTGTGGACGCGGTTCAGACCGGGTTCGTTCTCGTGCTTGAAGAGCGTCTGGCCAATCACTTTGCGGTCTTCACTTCGGTCACTTCCCGACCCAGCAGGGCTTCCGCTTCTCGAGAAAAGCCGACATGCCCTCCTGGGCGTCGAACGCCATCGCGTTCATGCTCATGACTTCTTTGGCGTAGCCATAGGCTTTGTTCTGTTCGAGATCGATTTGCGTGTAGAACGCTTGCTTGCCGAGCGAGATGACGAGCGAGCTGGCGTCAGCTACTTTTTGTGCGAGCTGCTCCGTTTCCTCCCGTAGCTTCTCCTGGGGAACGACGCGATTGATGAGACCCCAATCGGCCGCGGTCTCGGCGTCCACGAGGGTTCCCGTCAAAAGCATCTCCATAGCACGCTTGCGGCCCACGGCCCGGGAAAGAGCCACCATGGGCGTCGTGCAAAAGAGTCCGATCTTGACGCCAGGAGTCGCGAAGCGGGCCCCCTCGGACGCGACCGCGAGATCGCAGGTCGCGACGAGTTGGCAGCCGGCGGCGGTCGCGATACCCGGCACTTCGGCGATGACGGGCTGCGAGATGCCCTGCACCGTCTCCATCATCTCGACACAGGTGTCGAAGACGTGGCGCTGATGGTTGAGATCCTTGTCGACCATCTCGGCGAGAAAATGTCCCGCCGAAAAAGCCGTTCCCTCCGCGCCGAGGATAACCGCACGTACGTCCGGGCTCCCCGCTAGGGCTTTGAGGCCGTGAGTGACTTCTTCCATCATCTGGATGGAGAGCGCGTTACGTTTCTCCGGCCAACTCAGAGTTAATCGAGCTACCGGTCTCGTCTCTTCGAGTCGAATCCGTTGGTAGGCCATACTCCACTCCTTTTCAGTTCGTGAGGAACTTCTTCCAGACCTCCTCCGGCGACGGAGGGGTGAGCAAGCTCACGATTACGAGGCTCAATATCGAGGCCGTCGCGGCTGGATAAATAATGTAATCGTAGTCGAGCGGCAGCAGGAAGAATCCGAGATTCAAATGTTCCATCCCGCCGCTTGCGAGAAAGCCGAAGGCGATCGTGGTCACGATGCCCGCCGCGATCGAAGCGACGCCTCCAGCCGGCGTGACGCGCTTCCACAAGAAGGCGGCCAGAAGCGCCGGCGTCACCGCGGCGCCCACCATCGTGTAAGCGTAGAGCGCCATATCGAGGATGCTCTCGAAGCGCGTCGTGACCACGTAGGCCACGAGGGCGAGCACGACGATGCAAATGCGCTGGAACAGGATGATGCCTTTTTCGCTGACGTCGGGGTTGATGAAGCGCTGGTAAATGTCGCGTGCGAAGTTGGTCGAGGGCACCATCAAGAACGTCGTCGCCGTCGAGAAAACGATGGCGACCGCCCCCGCGAGCAAGAGACTGCCGGCGATGAGGGGCAAGTTGTGCCGGGCGAGCACGAGCAGGATGGTCTCCGTCGCGCGCGTGTCGAAACTGCCATCAGCGGCGACGAAAGCCGGGTCGCTCCAATAGCTTCCTGCAGCGAAGATCGCCGTCATATCGATCAGCGTTTCCACGAAAATGACGCCGAGGATCATGCCGATGACGGCTTTGCGAGCCGCGGCTTCGTTCCGCGCGGCGAAAAACTTCTGATACATGCTGCTCTCGCCGAGCAGCAAGAAGAGCGTCGGCAGGAAGAGTCCGATCGCCGAGGAGATTCCCAAGCGTCCTGTGACGGTGAAGTGTGTCGCCGGAAGCGTCTCGGTGAGCGTCGACCAACCGCCGGCGCCCGCGAGCGCCAGAGGTGCGGCGACGGCGATGCTGATGATGATAATAATCCCGTTGAGAACGTCGAGAGAGACGATCGAGAGCATCCCGGCGGTTACCGTGAACAAGATAACGAGAGCGCAAACGATCGCTTTGCCGGTATCCGGATCGACCGCGGGGTAGAGGATGTTCAAAAGACGGCCGCCGCCGATGAATTGGTAGCCGGCAATCGTTAGATAGGCGATGACGATGGCGAGGGTACCAAGGACCCGCGCAGCCGGGTGGTACCGGGTCTCGAGAATGTCGGGCACCGTATATTGCGCAATCCGGCGGACCCGTCCCGCGAGAAAGTAAACGATCGCGATCCCGACCCACGCCCCCGCGCTCATCCAAAGAGCGGAGAATCCTTCGCGGAAACCCCGGCCGGCACCGGCGAACAGGCTTCCCGATCCGATCCAAGTGCAAACGAGCGTCCCAACGAGCATGTACCAGGGAACGCTGCGTCCCGCCACCATGAAATCGTCTTGGGTCTTCACCTGCCGCGAGCGGTACAGGCTGACGCCGACGAGCAAGGCCAAGTAGAGAACGACGACGACCACGTACGTCATCGCGAGATTCTATCGCATGCGCTGGCGCCTAGTGCTCCCAGAGTGCGGGGAGCGGGATGGCGCCTTCGAGATGAAGGTGGATTTCTACTTTTGGGAGGCGATGGATGAACGCGTCCTCGTCTGGCGTCAAAGGTTCTTCCGGGGATCGAAATCGGCGGCGCTCGGCTCGGGCTCTTTTTCGGCGGGCGTGAAATCCTCACCGGGATTGATGAACCGGTTCATCTCGAGCCGGTATTGGCGGTCGTAGAGCTCTCGGTACCGCCCGCCCTTCTCGAGGAGCTCTTCGTGATGGCCTCTTTCGACGATTTCCCCGTCCTCGATGACGAGGATCTGCTCGGAGCTTATGATGGTCGACAGGCGGTGAGCGATGACGAAGGAGGTGCGGCCTGTGCGCAGCGAGCGCAGACCGTCTTGAATCATCGACTCGCTCTCGCTATCGAGGCTCGAGGTCGCCTCATCGAGGATCAAGATTTTGGGATCGGCGAGAATCGCGCGCGCGATCGCGATGCGCTGGCGTTGGCCCCCGCTCAACTTGACGCCGCGCTCGCCGACCACGGTGTCGTAGCAGCATCCCAACCAACACCAGAACCAGTCGGACGCTCCCGTAGTCCGACCGAATGCCTTTTCCTCTGCACGCCTTTCCTACCCGGCGGCTTAGCTCAACGCGGCGCAAATATCGTGAAAACAGTTCCAGTCCACCAAACGAGCTCAGGTTCTGCTCTGTGAACTCGATCGGAAGATCCTTGTTGAAGTTCCGGCGAAATCGAGATAGTTTCAAGCGCACTATAAGGGCCTCTGGTCGTTTGGTGTTTTGTTTGGAAGCAACGCTCCAAACATAAACCCAGAGGCTCCTTTGTCAATACTTTCGCGCTACTTTGCTCTCTTTTTTTTGCGATTAGGGTTAACCCTAATCGCAAAATCTTCGAAGCACGAAAACGCGAAACAGCCGCACTGGGCACAGGCGAGAAGCTCGTGCTGGGGCACCCGCTCGCCGCCACTATAGGTGATTCTGCACGGTGTATGCAGAACCTGGAAAAGGTGCCATTCACGGGGCCAAAGACCTCAGACACGGTGACGTTTATTTGCGATTAGGGTTAACAGTGGTAATAGACCATCTCAGCGGCCGGGTCGTCTGGGCGGGAAAGGAGCGCAAGGCCAAGACGCTGCTGCGGTTTTTCCGCAAGCTCGGACCACAAAGAGCCGCGGAGCTCGAAGCGGTCAGCATGGACATGTGGGAGCCGTACATAACTGTCGTCGGCAAAAAGGCTCCTCAGGCACGGGTGATCTTTGACCGCTTCCACATCGTCAAGCATCTGAACGAGGCCGTGGATAAGACCCGGCGCGAGCTGGTGCGCGAGCTCAAAGGGACTGCCCGGCGCAACCTCAAGAACACCAAGTTTCCCCTTCTCAAGGCCAAACACAACCGCAGCGCGAAAGACAAACGGGTGCTCCGCGAGCAGGTGCGAGCTAATCGTCGCCTCTACCGCGCCATGCTTCTGCGCGACGACTTCATGGACCTCTACACCTACAAAACCGAGACATGGGCCAAGAAGTTTCTCCGAGGATGGCTGCGGCGCGCTATGAGCTCGAGGATAGAGCCCGTCAAACGCGCGGCGAAGATGATCCGCAGCCACTTCGATGGCGTCATCGCGTGGGTCACGTGGAGACTCAGCAACGGCCGACTCGTAGGAATGAACAACAAAATCCGGCTGCTGAGCCACCGCAGCTTTGGACTCCACTCTGCCGAAGCTCTCATCAGTCTCGTCTACCTAAACTGTGGCGGTCTCACCCTCGAGAGGATCCACTGAAATGGCAGGAGAGGCAAGATAAAATCGGTGTGCGGGTAGGCAGAGTTCTCAACAAGTACAAAGTCGGCAAGCACTTCAAGCTGGACATTCGCGACGACAGCTTTAGCTTCGAAATCGACGACACAAAGGTCACTGCGGAAGCTGCCCTTGACGGCATCTACGTGATCCGCACCAGTCTTGCTGAGCAGCGGATGAAAACCGACGACACAGTACGCAGCTACAAGTTGCTGACCCAGGTCGAGAGGGCGTTTCGTTCCTTCAAGAGCATGGACCTAAAGGTGCGGCCGATTCGTCACCGGCGCGAAAACCGAGTCCGGGCGCACGTCTTCTTGTGCATGCTGGCCTACTACGTCCTGTGGCACATGATGGAGGCTTGGCGGCCGCTGCTATTCTCTGACGAGGACCAGCAGGCGAAGGCCAGCGTGACCCGGTTGCTCCGGCGAAGCGCTCCGAGGCCGCCCTGCGCAAGATACAAACCAAGAAGCTTGACGATGGGAGTCGAGCTTCCAGCTTCCGCACGCTGCTGCGCCTTCTCAGCAACATCGTCCGAAACAAATGTCGGCGACCGGAAGCCGGACCCGACGAGCCCACCTTCGATGTCACGACAACTCCGGACTCGAAACAGCAGAGAGCCTACGACCTGCTCAAAGGTATCACCGTGTAGACAGAAGCCAGCACCATTGATTCCAACTATCTCATTGGATCAACACCGGATCTTGGCTTTTTCAGCCAGGAACTTCAGACTAAGCAAACCATCAAAAGAACTTTCTTGGCTCTCATCACCGTCGGGATCGCGATCACCTGGACTCAGACAGGCCGAGCCCAGCAAGCCTGCCTCGTGAGCAGAGGCATCGACCCGCTCGATGTCGTCAGTTCCGGCGTCCTTCACAACGTCTGGATCGTTCTCGACACATCAGGCTCCATGAACGCGGAATTCAATGCGCCTGCCGTGCCTCTATGTACGACGGACCCAAATATACCGTGCAAGATCGACATCGCGAAGGACGTGATCAGGGACCTCATGGACCGGATAGTCGATTCTTCGGGGGCACCTCTCGTCAATTGGGCTTTCGTGCACTACGACGTCAACCAACCGGATCGGCTCGGAAAGTGCCTTCGCTTCGATGCCCCGGATGATTTGGATTTTTTCCCGGACAAGCCCGACGGATGCATCGGCCTCAAGGATTCGGCTTTTGTTCCCCCTCCGATTTGTGATGGCGATTCGACGGACGAAATCCGGACGATCCTCGATGGGATCGCGGCTATGGGCAATACGCCGATCGGCGTCTCCTACACGGATATCGCGGAATATCTGATCGGCGACCACCGCCCGGACGACCTCACCGTGAGCGCGAACACGACGGATTTCGTGGGTAACCTCCTGACCGACCAGAAGAATTTCATCATTCAGGTCACGGATGGCAACGATACGTGCGAATGCGAATTTGGTGGATACCCTGGCTCTGCCTTCACCTTAGCCAGCGACCTGGTGACTCCCGTCAAGATGCGGCCGAGCTCGACCGACCCTTTTATGGAAGAGGACTCCATCGCCAGTGGCGATATCGCGGCTTACAACGCAGGCCTCAAAGGCGAAGTCGCGCTCATCGCGATCGATCCTGCTCTCGACGGCTCGAAAGGGAACCTCTTCACCATCGGCATGGATTTGACTCCTACGGACAAGAAAAGGATCAACACGATTTCCTGGATGGCGAGCGGCGCCCGCCTCGCGGGTCGCGACCGGGCATTGATGAACGCAGCGCTCTTTGCGGATGACAGGGTTGGACTCGTCGATGCGTTCGAAGACGTCCTCGCTCGTATTGGCCTTCCGACGTCCGAAGTGGCTTTCGGCGCTTCGACCATTGCCTCTGTGAGGGAAGTCGTCCCGACGCATACGAATACGGACGTGTCGGCCGTGAAGCTGGACCCGCCAGGGGTCGCGAGCGCCGGCGAAATTCGCGACGCGCGGATCGCGCGCGCCAACCATCGCAACAACGTTCTGTTCTCGTCGACCGTGGAGGTGCCGAGCTTCCGTGGTCGCTTGAAAGCTTTCAACATTTACACTGTGACCGACCCTGCTTTCCCGCGCACGGCGCGTGAGGCCGATTTCTCGTTGATTTGGGACGCCGGGGTCGAGCTTCAAGACGACGACCCGGATCTGCGCCCCATTTTTTTCAACAAAGCAGGGAGCACCGCAGTTCTGCCTTTCACCACCGCCAATGTTCTTCCCCAGGATCTCGGCGTCAGCGCTGGCTATCTCAGCGAGCTCGACGAGATCGGCGCACTGACCGATGGGGACGCGCGAGATATCGCCGTCAAAGTCACACGTGGCTACCGGCTCTCTGTCGATCCGGGCACAGGTACGATCTATAACGGCAGTGGCAACCTCAACTTTTCTCTCTTCGACGAGTTTGGCTTTTTTACGTGGAAGCTCCACGAGAACACCGCCGGGTCCGTCGCGGTGGTCTCGAACCCGCCGCGCTCGCCCGATTTCGACCCGCCCCTCGCGCACTCCTCCAAGTACGGTGTCGGCGGCTCGGTCGCTGGTGACGGCTTCTTCTGGGACCACTTCAATCGAAAGACGGTCGTGTACTACCCGTCCAACTTCGGAATGCTGCAAGGCTTCGACGCGAAAACGGGCGCGGAGCTCGTCGCTTTCATTCCGGGCGACGTCGTCGGGCTCGCGCCCAACGAGCTTCTGGGAAGCCGGGTTGGCGTAGATCGCCCCGCCCGTCTGGAACCGCCAGAGAAGCTGCTAGCCCATGTTTCCCTTTTAGGTGTCTAAGTCATCGAAAACAAAGGATCGAGATCGGCGGTTTATCTCTACGCTGACAGCACCTCCTCGGAGAAGGCTGGCGGGTCGCGTTCAACGATGCCGAGTGCAGTCAGGATCGAGTTGGCGCGAGCGGTGCCGCGCGTGACGACGCGCTTAGTCCGCCCAGAACCCAGCTGTAAGTCGACGACCCGGACCGAGCGTAGCGCTTGTAGTGCCTCGGTTGCGGACAGGTCGAGTTCGGCGACCTTGAGCTTTTTCTCAAGAGCCCGATGCACAAGGAAGGCCAGCGTAGCTACGAAAAGATGTGCCTCCACACGCTCATCGGTCTGGTGGTAAACGGGACGCATCTCAATGACATCCTTAAGGCATGAGAAGGCTCGCTCGACCTCGTTTAGGTCCTTGTAAAGGCACACGGCGTCGACCGGAGAGAGGTTTTGCTCCTCGGTTTGAATAACGTACTTACCCTCGTAGGCTTGCTCGCGCTTGAGGTTGACGGGGTGCTCGAAGAAGCGGAAGCGACCGTTTTTGTACTCCCAGTCGTAGTAACGGTGACCGTGGTGGCGTGTCTGTATGCGCGCGGCGGCGGCACCGATTTTCTCGGGGGCTTTCAATCGTCCGTCGCGCACGCGGCGCTCGAGGGCCTCGAATGCCGCACGGGCACGTCCCATGGCCCGCAGCCTCTGCCCGCGCTCGTAGGCGAGCCTTTCGTCGCTGTGAACGACGAAGATGCGCACCCCAGACTGCTCGGAGCGGACTTCTTGCACACGAGTCTTAGGTGGCTCGGCTTTTTCGCTCACCGTGATGCCACCAGGGCAGTCGATCCACTCTCCGCTGGCGCGCTCGATGTAACGATAGACCTCCTCGCGCCGTCGTCTTTGCAGCCCGACGAGATAGCCCTGCTTGCGCGAGCGCACCACTGCCAGGCTGTCGCTC
The DNA here is from genome assembly GCA_965197495.1 of Candidatus Marinacidobacterales bacterium. Classification (GTDB taxonomy): domain Bacteria; phylum Acidobacteriota; class Vicinamibacteria; order Marinacidobacterales; family SMYC01; genus SMYC01. The sequence continues at coordinate 3,277,718 of OZ240210.1, read as the reverse complement.
GTTACCATCCCTCGGTCGCCGACAAAAACCACGCGGTGCAAACCGAATCGTTCGTTGAGATCGTTGAGCACCTGCGGCACCGTTTTCGCGTCACGCCAGTTGCCGGCGAAAACATGGTGGGCGATCGGCCAACCGTCCACCATCACCAGACCGATAAGCACTTGCCGGTTACGCGGTCTGCGGTCGCGACTGTAGCCGTGGGCGCCGAGCCCCGGAGGGCCTTGACCTTCGAAGTACGTCGACGTCAGGTCGTAAAACACCATGTCAACCTCAAGCGAAAACAGATCCCGCAAGCGCAAAAACAGCTCCTTCTCGATCTGTTCTTTGCGGGCATGCAGCTGGTCGAGCGTTCGGTACCATTGCTTGAGTTGGCGAAACTCCACGCGAACCCGCGGGGAGCGACTCGCTCGCCGTTCCCCATCATCGCGCCACTGCGGCACCCACCGCCGCCCCTGCCGGTCGCAGACGAAGTCGGTCTCGAGCCAGCGCGCCAGACCGTGCTCGCTTGACGGAGCACATAGCCGGTTGGCGACCAGCACCAAAGCTCGCTCGCTTAGCGCCACTCCGTCCCGCTTGCCGCGGCCCCCGAGCCGGTCGAGAATCTGCTCCAGCCCGAGCTCGCGCCACAGCGTCGCCGTCACCAGCATCGGACCCCAATCCCACGCGTCTGCCCCCGCGACCTGCTCGGCTGCTCGCTCGGTGTCGGCCGGTTCACCGGCCCCAAGCAACCGATTGAGGGAGTCGAGATTGGCAACTAGGAGATCCTTGCGCCCCAAGTTGCACACTACGCGTTGCTTCGGCTTGCCGTGCTCCCGATACGACTCGACCAGGCGGACATACTCATGTTGAACCCCTTTGCCGCCTGCGGCCCGAACGATGCGGAAGAACATAACCTGTCCTCACGCATACTACATGTCATTGTCCACGATTACAACGTATTAATGGCGCTCAAAGCACAATCTCTGTCTCTACGTTTTGGGCGAAATCCAACCCCCGTTCCTTTGAATTCAGTCACTTACGAGCGTTAGGGTGCTCATAAAGGGTAAACATGGGCTAGTCATATCCAGCACGTCGCCTGTCTCAAAGATGGGCGTGCCCCTTTTGGCTCCCGAATGGTCCCGTCGTGGATGACCGGGACGCCGTCCACTAGCACGTGATCGATGTCTACGGGGAATGGCTGTCCCTCACCGTCTCCGGATCGAATGCTACCACATCCGCCCAATAGCCTTTCTACGAGTTGCTGCGCGCGCGCAAAATCCGCAGCGCACTTGCCTTCGACGGCGATTTTGCCGCTACGGGTTTCGTCGAGCTGCGAGCTTGATACTCCTGCCGCTTCAGAGCAAGTGGCGAGCTTTGACGTCGAGATATTGGTTGATGACTTCAGCGGCAAGCTCATTGGGCACCACTTCGGTCGCGTGGATCCCCGAGGCCCGCAAGCCGAAGAGTCTTCGCTCTTGCGCCGCAAGCATCTCTGTTGCCGCCGCGACTTGATAGGCCTTCAGGTCGGTCTCCGGCAGCTGCTCGGTGAGGCCCACGAGAGGCAAGTCCTTCAAGAGCACGCAGAGAAAAAGGTGTGACGAGATGAGCGTTCGCAAGTACCGGCCGATGGCGTCGAGGTGCTGATCGTCGAGCGCGTAGGTGACGAGCAGAATGAGAGCGCGCTTTTTCTGGCGGCGCAGTAGCTCCTCGCAAGCGAGGCCGTAATCTGAGGCCTCGTGGCGAGGCTCCAGATCATAGGTTTTTTGGATCAAGGAGTGGACGGCCGCCTTTCCGCAGACCGGGCCGACGTAGCGCTCGATGCGGTTCGAAAAAGCGATCAGCGACACGTTGTCCCCTTGGCCGAGCGCGATATAGCTCAAGATGATCGATGCATTGAGACCGCGGTCGAGATGTGAGATACCTTCGGTCTCGTTGAGCATGGAGCGCCCGCAGTCGAGTAGGATGACGATGTTCTGATTTCTCTCGGTCGTGTACTCGCGACTGATGAGTTTTTGGTGTTTGGCGGTGGCGCTCCAGTCGATGTGGCGCATCTCGTCCTCGTGCCGATACTCCCTGAGCCGTTCGAACTCGCCTTCCTTTCCGCGGAGCCTCCAAAGCTTGAGTCCCATTTCTGAAAGGCGGTTGCGCCGAGCGAGCAAGTCGAACCGCCGCACGGTTCGGATGTCGGGATAGATGCGCACCTCGTTCTCGAGCCGCCGCCGCACGTTACGCGTCCAAAGCCCGAGGGGGCTTTGATAGCGAAAGTGCACGAACGTGAATCGGTTGGGGCCGCGGCGCTGCGGATAGACGTGATAGGTCACCTCGACTTCACGCTGCGGTGTGAGCTCGACCTCGATGGGCAGCCCTTCGACACGGCTAGGCTCGGGCGGCTCATCCGTGACCTCGAGCGTCATCGGTCCTGGTGCACGGCTCAGGAGTCTGAGCACAACCGGGTTCTGCGCCCCGACGCTCAAAACGTTCGACACTTCCCGCAAGGTCTCGAATCGGTCGGGGCGGACGGTTCGGTAAAGGTCGAGGCCGGCGACGAGAGCGAGCACTCCGTTGGCGGCGAGCCCGACCAGCGTGAACGCCGGGTACCACATGCCGAGCACGAGAGCGGCGCCCGCGAGCGCGACAGTGAAGAGAAGCGGCGTGCGGGGGATCACGATCGCGGGGCCGTCACGGTGTCCAGGATCTGAGCCACGACGCCGTCCGGCGTCTCGCCTTCGATCTCGGCTTCGGAGCGCAAGATCAAACGATGCCGTAAGACCCAGGGCGCGATCTCCTTGATATCGTCGGGTGTCACGAAATCGCGCCCGCGGCATGCCGCCAGAACACGCGACGCGATGAGCAGATTGACGCTCCCTCGAGGGCTCGCCCCGACAGCGACCGAGTGGAAACCGCGCGTCTTGGTTACGATCTCGGTGATGTACTGGATGACTTTCGGCTCGACGATCACACGCGAGGCGGCAAGTTGGGCGGCGATCACGTCCTCGGCCTGCATAACCGGGTTCAGATCGAAATCGCTTAGTTCCCGGGGATCGCGTCCTGCGGCATAGTGCGCCAGGATGGCGTTCTCGTCCTCGTTCGTCGGGTAATCGATGAGCAGCTTGAACATGAAACGGTCGATCTGCGCTTCCGGCAACGGATAGGTGCCTTCGTGCTCGAGCGGGTTCTGGGTGGCGAGGACGAGAAACGGGCGCTTCAACCGATAGGTTTTGCCGTCCGCGGTGACCTGGCGCTCTTGCATGACCTCGAGCAGAGCGGATTGCGTCTTTGGTGGCGAGCGATTGATCTCGTCAGTGAGGAGCAAGTTCGTGAACACTGGCCCCGGCTTGAAGTGGAACTCTTGCTCCTTCATGTCGAAAACGCTGTGGCCGGTGAGGTCCGACGGCATCAAGTCCGGGGTGAACTGGATACGGTGAAAATGGCAGGAAACGGTGCGCGCGAGGACGTTGACCAAAAGCGTCTTGCCGAGCCCAGGCCGGCCTTCGAGCAAAATGTTGCCTTCGGAGAACAGCGCGACGAGGACGCCTTCGATCAGACGCTTTTGACCCACGATGACTTTGCTCACTTCGGCGCTCACCGCCTCGAACAAGCTCGCGACCCGATCTAGGGGCATCGGTTCCAGAATGGTCCGTTCTTCCATCAATGACTCCTCACTGTCGCTTTGCGCCTCACTTCTGCCAATGATCTCAAGATATGTGCGACGCGGCCGCGCTCGAGGCTCGGGCTTCGCGCCGCCCGTACCGCTTGGTCCACCGCGGCGGCAGACTTCGCATCGTTGAGCAAGGGGAGCAAGGGGGGCATGGCACTCTTGTCGAGTTCGAGATGGCGCTCCCGGCCCGACAAGCGTAGACCAAAATCCTGTCGAAAGAACTCGAGATAGGGGACGATCAGCTTCGACCCCGAGCCCACCTTGAAGTGGAGGCTGCCGAGGGCCTCGGCATGCTCGACGAGGCTTCGCCGCGCCGAGCTCGCCGCTCTACGGATAGGTCCGAAGCGCCGCCCCACCATCCAGCAGAAGAGCAATGTGATGACGAGGAGCTGGATCGTCACGACACGAAACGGCGATTCGAACAGAATGCCCACGACGCGAGGAGCTCCGGCCTCGTTCATCTCTTCGTCGAAATAGACCGAGCCCTGGGGCGATGCGGATTCCAGGATGCGAAATGCGAGTAGGCCGTGACCCTCGGTCGCGAGGGAACGGTTCGTGAAAATGTAGTCGCTCGCCACGACGACGACGACGCCGTCACCGATCGGCCGCCACATCACCTGCGGCGACCCGTCGACGCTGAGCTCGACGCTCACATCCGATGCCTCGCTCTGGACTTCGCCGGCGGAGACCCAATCGATCTCGCCCTTGATGAAATCGGTGACGAAATCGGTTTCGAAGCCCGACGCCTCGTCCTCTAGAAGGGCGCTAACCGGTGCCGCGGTGGCAGGCACGACACGGATGTCGAAGGGATCGAGTGCTATGGCCGGGTCTCGCTGTCGGGCGGCGAACACGAGTGCGTGTCCTCGAGCGACCCAGTCATAGAGAGTCTGCCACTGGGCGCGATCGGGATAGCGCGCGGGCCCGAGCATCATGAGCACATCTGCCCCTTCGTCCGCGGGGATGAGCGAGCCCGAGCTTCGCTCGACTCGGTCCAAGAGCTCTTGGGCCAAAAGAAAAAACGCTTTTTTCCCCGCAGAATCCTCGCTGAAGGAATCGATCGGGGTGCGGGCCTCGGGTGCGGGGATCAAGCCGTAGCCTACAGCAACAAGCATAAAGAGCGCGCCCACCCAAAGCCAGTCGTTTTGTCTCATTCGGATGCCTCTAGCAGGCTGCTCGACCCGCCGAAGCTCTTCCCATAGGCGCGGGCACAAGCGAGATAACTCTCGGCGGTCGCATCGCGTCGGCCGAAATAGATGAGCTCGAACGTGGCCACGATCGTGCGGAGCGACTCCCGCATCGCGCCGCGCGCCGCCCAAATGTAGTCACGGTTGGTCAGGCCGCGGCGGTACCGGATGAGGCCCCGTCTTTCGGTAGCACTCATGGCGCCGAGCAGAAGCTCCCGGATAGCACCTTTGTAGTCTTTTCGAGCTTGGAGTGTTTCGGCGCGCGCCCAATATTGCTCTGGAGACGTCTCCCCGGGTGTTTTGCCCGACTGCACGATGAGCGCTCGTGCATCCTCCCGCGGCAAGCTCTTCTGCCTGCGCGTCGAGAGTACGGTTTTCAAGATGAACGCGAGCACGACGATGAACCCCGCGCCCGCGAGCGCATAGACGAGATAGTTCACGCCGGCAAAACTCCTCTGGTTTGGAGCTCCCGCCTCGGGCTCGGACGCCAGGACCTCCTCGAGCCACTCGAACAAGCGCTCGAGCCAAGAGGCCTTCTCGCTCGACGGCTCCGGCTCGGGCTTTTCTGTGAGCCGGCGAAATTCCGGTCGCGCCATGATTGACTCGAGCGTCTCCTTCACGACGATCGCGTCCCGATACACGATGCTTTCTGCCTGCTCGCCTTGCGCAAAGGCAGCGGCAGCCCCCGTCCACACGAAGAGCCATAGCACGGCCCATCGCTCAATACGCATTCAAGAGTCTCCGTGCCTCGACGCGAAGCTCGATCTCCACATCCCAACCTTCTTTGCGAACGCGTGCATCCAGATAGCAGAAAAACCAAGCCAGTCGCGCGAGCGGATAGACGAGCCACCACGTTGCGGAGAGAGCACCCACGAGCAGAGGATCGTAGGCGAGCAAGTTCGCGATGTCTTCGGCGGCAACGGCCCACGAAACTTTGGCCATCAGTATTGGCGTGGCGAAGAGGAACTGCGCGCCTAGATCAAACAGCAGAAAGAGCGTAAGGCCGACGCAAAACGTGAAGGCGAGGATGGTCGTATAGCGACCGCAAGCCTCCAAATGAGAGTTGCGGAGGATCTCATCGAGGCGTTTCAGCGTCCGGGAACCACGGAGCTGTTCGAGGATTAGCACTTCGGACAAGAAGCCGTAGCGTGTCGCCAACGGAACGGAGAGAAATCCCCAGCACATGATCCCGATGAGGGCATAAACGAGGCGGGCCGCGGGGAGCCAGAGAAGAAGCACTGGGAGCCGCCGGTAGGTGTGCATCAGGGCGCGTCGGATGGTGAATGCCTCGCCGAAGACGTGATGGCCCGCTCCGGCCACGACGGTGGCGCCCAGAAACGGGGACACGAAGAAAAAGAGCAGCCCCGACAAGAGCCAACCGTTGCCATTGGCCGCGCCGAGCACTCCGAAGGTGACGGGAACCGCACCGAAGATGAGCGAGAGCAGAAGCATTTTGCCGATGTGGCGCCGGTAAAACAGAATGGCGATGTCGATGCAAGCGCCGACCGATCGCGACTCGAGTGCGAGGGTCGCCTCCTCGAGCTTCATCTTGGGTCCCCCCGGCCTGCGAAGCCGAGATAGGCGATCACCGCAAGCCAGAAAATGGAAGCGGCGACATATTTGACCGTCGGCGGCAACGGCTGCGCGGACCAAAAACCCTCGATCAGCGCGGCAACGAAGAGCATCCCGGCAGCACCGAGAGCGAGTTGAACGGCGACGCGGCCGCGTTCACGCAAAGAATCGACGCGCGACAGATTGCCGGGCGAGAGTATCGCGTGACCGAGCACGAGGCCTGCCGCGCCCGAGACGACGATGGCCGTGAGCTCGAAGGAGCTGTGGGAGGCGACAAAGCCCATGAAGCGCTCGCCGTGCCCTTGGGCGATGACATAGCCGGCTACCGTGCCGATCTGAATCCCGTTCGAGAGAAGAACGTATATCGTTCCGAGACCGAGAAAGAATCCGAGAGCAAAACACTGGAAGGCGATCGATGTGTTGTGCCTCACATAGAACCCCGCCATGGCGGCATCTTGGCGCCCGAAACCGCTATCCGCATCGTCACCGGATTCGTTCGCGTCGCTCGCATACATGCTCTCCATCGTGTAGAGCACCGAGCCGGGAAGCACGCGATGCGCGAGACTCGGATCGGAAGCGATAATGGCCCAGCTCGCCGCCATGGGTACGAAGAACAACGCCGCCGCCACCCAGAAGAAAGCTTGATTCTGTCGCAGAAGCCGCGGGAAGACGTGCGTAAAGAACACCGTCACGCGGCCGCGTTTCATGGGCTTGCCACCGTAAAACGCGCTGTGACCACGGACGACGAGGTCGTTCAAGTAGCGCTCGATGGCGGAGCCCCAGTCACGGGACCGCACTTGTGCGAGGTCGTAACAGAGCGCGCGGAAGAGCTCCGAAAATTCACTGACTTCGTCGGGGGCGAGCTTCGGCTTTCCCGGCGCCTCGGCTCGGGTGAGAAGAGACTCGAACCGTTCCCACGCAGGTCGACGATCGCGGAGAAAGCTCTGTTTGTTCATGCGGCGCTCGAGTCCGTGACGTCGGCCTCGTGGCCAAAACGCGAGCTTCTCAAAACGCGAAACAAGAACTCGGCGGGCAGTTCGCGCGCGAATTTTCTTTGGTCGAAGGATGTGAGCCGCCGTCCTATCGGCTCGGCGAGAATCATCGCAATCTCGTCGAGCCGGGCGGGAGCGAGGTCGAGCTTTCGACGAAATAGCGCCTCGATCGCCTCGAGCGTTTTCTCGGCCGGGCGGTAGCGGTGCTCGAACGCGTTCATCGGAAAGGGCTCGTAACTGGCAAGACCCGCGATCTCACCTTTGAGCTCCGGGCGGCGCTCGCGGATGACCATCGTGCCCGCGACCATATCGCCGATGCGCTGCATGCGGGAGGTCGACGCCGCAGCGATGAAGCCCGCGGCGTAGAGGAGCGGAAAGAAATCAGCCGCTCGGAGAAGGTTCCGGAGCATGGCGTCGTAGAAGCCGATGGAGTAACCCTCCGTCTTGATGACGCGCAGTCCGAAGAAACGCTTTCCGGGCGTCTGCCCGTTCCACCACGTCTCGAAAAAACACCCATAGCCCCATTCGAGCAAGAAGGCGAGAACGTAGAAGACGCCCGTCGAAAGACCGGTGCCGGTCACCGGTGCCAGGAGCGCGTAAGTGGCGCTGGCCATCGCATAGAAGATGACGACCCGCAGCGCGAAGTCCACCAAATAGGCGCCGAGCCGCGTGCCGGGTCCCGCGAGGCGAAAAGCGAGACGGACGTTCTCTGGAGTCTCGAGATAGGTGCGATTGCTCAGCGGTTCGAAAGATCGATCGTCGCGAGGCTGCATGGGCGGCGGACAGGGAAGCCTTTGGCGTCTATTGTCTCACGTCGATACAAGGCGCGGGAATCGCGGGAACTAGCCGGCTGGGCCGGACCCTCAGATTTCGATGACTTTGGTGCCGGCGATGTAGTCGTGAACGCAGCGCTGCTCCGCACCGAAGATGAACATGACATCCACGAGAGCGTAGAGCGGTATCTGGCGCAGCGCAGTGTTCAGCACATATCGCATTCCGAGCACGCGCGACCAGTGAGGTATTTCGCCGTCGACATGATCGACGATACGAATCTTCATCAGCTTCTTGCCAATTGTCTGACCTTCGCGGACGAGGTAGGAGGCTTGGACGATCCCCAAAACGAAGAGGCCGGCGAATGTTGCTGTGATCCCGAGCCCACCGAGGGAACTCTGCTCCGAAGCCGCCACCAAGATGGCGGAGCTCAGCACCGGGAGGGTGACGAGGAGGGCGCAGACATAGTCGATCATCACGGCCGCTAATCGTGCGCTGCGACCGGCGATGACTTCTGAGGCGGTGGTCGTCTGGCGCGGCGCGGAGACCGCCTCGGGCGACGCGTAGGGGTTATCGAGCGGCGTCCCGGTCGCCGGAAGTGGCATCGGCTGGATCGCTGGTATCACGCCCACGCGACGCGTCGGGGCTGGTTCCAGACCGTCCGTCGCCGCCCTGTAGCTGCCTCGCATCATCTCGATGCCACAATCCTTGCAACGGAACGACAAAGGCTGACTCGTTTGGCAGGAAGGGTAGAGCATTGCTCGTAAGGAAAGCAAGAGCGGTGCCACACGTCTTAGCGCTCTAACCGTATGGAACAAAATAGCTTGTTGGCCCAGCCGATAGCGGCCTATGGGGAAAATCCTACAGTGGTACGAGCGCGCGGTCGTTTTTGTGAAAGTTCTCCTCGAGCTTTATCCCACCTCTCCTTTTCTTGCACACCGGCTCGGTTAAGATGGGCTATGGCGCGTGCAGTGTTGCTCGGCTTGTCGGTTGTGCTTGCGGCCTGCCACGCTTCGAAGGCGGTCGAACAGGCACAGCGTGCGGCGAGAGCCGGTGCATGGGACGAGGCGGTTCTCTACTACGAGCGGGCTCGAGACGAGCACCCGGACAACATCGAATACCAAATGGCCCTTGATAGGGCGCGACTCGAGGCCTCGCGCGCACATTTGAGCCAAGCCCGCAAATATCTCGAAAGGGACGAGCTTGACGAGGCGGCATCGGAGCTCGAGCGGGCTCTGGGCTACGACCCGACGAATCGCTATGCGCATGACGAGCTCGCCGAGATAGGCCGTCGCCAAGATGCGTCGCCATCTGGAAACGTTTCGACGGACAGTTCGACCGACAAATCGACGATCTGGGAGCCGATCGTGTGCTCGACCCGGATTCATCGAGAAGCATTAGGCTGCACTTTCCGGAAGAGACGAGTTTGCGCACCGTGCTTGAGGCGCTCGCGAAGCTCGCGGGCGTGAGTATCCTCTTCGACGAATCTTTTCGCGACAAAGAGGTGGCGGTGGAGCTCGATGGCGTGAGCTTTCGGGAAGCGCTCGATATCCTGATGCAGACTAACGGTCTTTTTTACAAGGCCGTCGGATCGTCTTCCGTGATGGTCACACCACGGAAATGAGCCCGCTCCCTCAGGCGATTCTTTCGACGTCGGCGCCGAGGCCGGCCATTTTCTCTTCGATGTGCTCGTAGCCCCGATCGAGGTGATACACACGATCGACGAGGGTCTCTCCCTCGGCTGCGAGCCCAGCGAGCACGAGGCATGCGCTCGCGCGGAGATCGGTCGCCATCACGTTAGCGCCCGCGAGCGGCGTGGGCCCGTGCACGATTGCTTGGTTGCCACGGAGCTCGATGCGGGCGCCCATCCGCGCGAGCTCGGAAGCGTGCATGAAGCGGTTCTCGAAGATGGTCTCCGACAAACAGGATACGCCGCGCGCCTGAGTAAGAAGCGCCATCAATTGGGCTTGCATATCGGTGGGGAAGCCAGGGTAGGGCGCCGTCTCGACTTCGACGACCCCGTCAAGCCAGTCGACGGAAGCTCGGACGCTCAACGAGTCTTCGCCAATCACTAGCGAGACCCCGATCCGGCCCAGGATATCCGTCAACGCTCCCAAGTGACTCGGACGGCATTCGGTGATCCGAACGTCGTCGCCCATCAGAGCTCCTGCAATGAGATAGGTCCCCGCTTCGATGCGGTCGGGCACGATGCGATGGCGCGCTCCATGGAGCCGTTCGACGCCGTGAACGCGTATGCGCTCGGTTCCTGCCCCCTCGATCGAAGCGCCCATCCGCGCGAGAAGCTTGGCGAGGTCCCCGATCTCGGGCTCCCGCGCGCAGTTTTCGAGAATGGTCTCGCCTCGTGCTAAACACGCTGCCATCATCAAGTTTTCTGTGCCGCCGACACTGACATTCCCGAAGCGGATCGTCGCCCCTCGAAGGCCCTCCGTCTTTGCGTCCACGAAGCCGTGCTCAAGCGAAATTTTCGCGCCCAGCATTTCGAGCCCGCGAATATGTTGGTCGATGGGCCGCGCGCCAATCGCGCAGCCGCCGGGAAGCGAGACGCGGGCGCGCCCGTTGCGCGCGAGGAGCGGGCCGAGCACGAGCACGGAAGCGCGCATCGTCTTTACGAGCTCGTACGGAGCTTCCTCCGAGGCAAGCCTTTCGGTCGAGAGGGTGATCTCGTCGAGCGACGGTTGGACGACACGCGTCCCGAGTCGAAGAAGAAGACGCCTCATCGTGCCCACATCCCAGACATCCGGAACGTTCGTGAGTGTTATGGGCTCGTCCGTGAGGAGCGACGCCGCCATCGCTGGAAGCGACGCATTCTTCGCGCCGCCGATAGCCACGCTCCCCGTGAGCCTCTTCCGTCCAACGATCCGGAGCTTGTCCATCGCTACTAAACTCTGTTAGGGGCTGGGTTTCCGCGCGATGACGACTCTTGGTATGCCGGCGAGGTCGGCCACGACGCGCTCCTGTTTCATCGCGGCTTCACGCACGAGGGTCTCGACCGCCTGGGACTGCCCGTGGCCGATCTCCATGACGAGCACGCCGCCCGGTCTCAGCGCTCGGTGGGCCTGAGGCACGAGCCTTCGGATCACGTCGAGACCATCGGCGCCTCCCGACAGCGCGTCGCGCGGCTCGTGCTCCGTGACTTCGGGCTCGAGGCCCGCGAGCTCTTCGTCCGGAATGTAGGGCGGGTTGCTCACCACCGCGTCGAGATCCGCATCGGCGACAGGTTCGAGCAAGTTGCTCTCGACGAACTCGACACGTGCTGCGACGCCGTGCCGGAGCGCGTTCTCCCTGGCGATCGCGAGCGCCGCTTTCGATCGGTCGATAGCGACGAGCTCGGCATCCTCGAGTGTTTGCGCGAGAGCGATGGCGATGCAGCCACTGCCGCAGCCGATATCCGCGATCCGGGGTGCTCGCGAGTTCTCGAGCTCGAGCGCCGTTTGATCCACGACGCCTTCGGTCTCGGGGCGTGGGATCAGGACGGCCGGCGTCACACTGAAGCTGAGCCCGTAGAACTCTTGGGTTCCGATGATGTACTGGACCGGAACCCGGCCGCGCCTTCGCTCGACGAGCTGAAAGAAGTGTCCCGTCGCTTCGGCAGGAACGGGCTCCTGAAGTCGCGCTAGAAGAGACTCACGGGAGCAGCCGAGGGCATGCCGTAGAAGCAGCTCGGCCTCGAACCGGACTTCGGTGATGCCGGCGCGGCCGAACTCATCCGCGCCTCGCTCAAGAAGGCGGGCCGCGCTCACACTCCCGCGGTTGTTGCCGATCGCCACGACTAGACGGTGGCCTCGGCCTCTTTGAGCTTTTCCGTCTGGTAGTGGGTGACGAGCGCGTCGATCATCGTGTCGAGATTGCCGTTGAGGATGCTCGCGAGCTGGTGGAGAGTGAAATGGATGCGGTGGTCCGTCACGCGCGCCTCACGAAAATTGTAGGTCCGGATTTTCTCGCTTCGGTCGCCGGAGCCTATTTGGCCTTTGCGCTCGCTCGCGATCTGGTCCTGTTGCTCCTTGCGCGCCAAGTCATAGAGGCGCGAGCGCAGCACGCGCATGGCCTTGGCTTTGTTCTTGATCTGCGACTTCTCGTCCTGGCACGTGACCATGAGTCCCGTGGGCTTGTGCGTGAGCCGCACCGCCGAATAGGTGGTATTGACACTTTGACCACCCGGTCCTGACGAGCAGTAGGTATCGGTACGAACGTCACTTGGGTTGATATCGATCTCGACATCCTCGGCCTCTGGAAGCACGGCCACCGTGACGGCGGAAGTGTGGATCCGGCCCGAGGCCTCGGTTGCGGGAACGCGCTGTACGCGGTGAACGCCGCTCTCGTATTTCAAACGGCTATAGGCGCCTTTGCCTTCGATCAAGGTGACGACCTCTTTGATGCCGCCGATGCCCGTCTCGTTGACGCTCATGACCTGAACTTTCCATCGCTGCTGCTCTGCATATTGCGAGTACATGCGGAACATCTCCTGGGCAAAGAGGGCGGCCTCCTCCCCGCCGGTGCCGGCGCGAATCTCGAGGAGCACGTTGCGCTCGTCGTTCGGGTCTTTCGGGAGCAAGTTGAAGCGCAGCTCTTCCGTCAGGCGCTCGAGCTCCTTCTCGAGGCGGTTGATCTCCTCCTGGGCGAGAGCCTTGAGCTCATCCTCGTCCGCCTCGGCGAGCATTTTCCGGGTCTCCTCGAGCTGGCTTTTGGTGCTCTTGAGGTCCCGGTACTGGCTCACGACAGGCTCGAGCTCGGCGCGCACCTTTGCCAGGCTCTGGATCTGCGCTGGGTCGGACACGACCTCGGGCTTTCCCAGCTCGGCAGTGATTTCTATGAAGCGCTTTTCGACGGCTTCGAGCTTCTGCTCCAGATTCGACATGGCCTGCCGGGCGCTAGTTCGAGGCCGCCGCCTTCTTCTTGCGTCGCTGAACTTCGCCGTACTTCTGCTTGAACCGCTCCACGCGACCGGCAGAGTCCACGAGTTTCTGCTTCCCGGTGAAAAACGGGTGGCATTTCGAGCAGATTTCCAGGCGGATCTCGCCGCCCTTGGTGGAACGAGTCGTGTACGTCTCCCCACAAGCGCAGCGAACGTTCACGTCTACATATTTGGGATGAATCTCAGCTTTCATGGGTTACTCCTGCAGCTATACAGTGCGACCCGAGTAGTGTAGCTCAAGTTTGCTACCGGCCACCATGCTACCCGCTACCTGCTCGCTACGCCGAGCACCGCGCCAGCCTTCGGGTCGGGCCTGGTAGCAGGTAGCAGGTGGCCGGTAGCTGGCTAGCGGACATCTAGGCCAGCCCGCTAGCCTTGCATCGAGTTCAGGAACTCCGCATTGCTGTTCGTCTTGCCCATGCGGTCGAGCAGGAGCTCCATCGCCTCTGCCGGGGAGAGCGGGGAAAGCACCTTTCGGAGAATCCAGACGCGGGAGAGCTCGTCTTCCGAAAGCAGAAGCTCTTCTTTGCGGGTGCCGCTCTTGTTGATATCGATCGAGGGGAAGACGCGTTTGTCGACGAGCTTCCGGTCGAGATGAATCTCCATGTTGCCCGTGCCCTTGAACTCCTCGAAGATGACGTCGTCCATCCGGCTTCCGGTCTCGATGAGCGCGGTGGCCATGATGGTGAGCGAGCCGCCCTCCTCGATGTTGCGCGCTGCACCGAAAAAACGCTTTGGTTTCTGGAGCGCGTTCGAGTCGACACCACCGGAAAGCACTTTCCCCGACGGCGGCACGACGGTGTTGTAGGCGCGCGCGAGTCGCGTGATGGAGTCGAGAAGGATCACGACGTCGCGCTTGTGCTCGACGAGACGTTTGGCTTTCTCGATGACCATCTCGGCGACTTGAACGTGCCGTTGGGCGGCCTCGTCAAACGTCGAGCTGATGACTTCGCCGTGCACCGAGCGCTCCATATCCGTGACTTCTTCGGGCCGCTCGTCGATGAGGAGGACGATGAGCACGACCTCTGGATGATTGTCGGTAATGCTGTTCGCGATGTTCTGCAAGAGCATCGTCTTACCGGTTCGCGGAGCGGCGACGATCAATCCGCGCTGGCCTTTGCCGATCGGTGTCAATAGATCCATGACCCGCGCGGATAGATTGTCCTTCCCGGTCTCGAGGCTGATGCGATCTTGCGGATAGAGCGGCGTCCAATTGTCGAAGAAGATGCGCTCGCGCGCCCCCTCGGGCGTCTCGAAGTTGACCGCCTCCACTTTGATGAGGGCGAAGTAGCGCTCGCCTTCTTTCGGCGGTCGGATCTGTCCGGAGATGGTGTCACCGGTCCTCAAGTCGAACTTTCGAATCTGAGACGGAGAGACGTAGATGTCGTCTGGGCCCGGCAAGTAGTTATATTCGGGGGCGCGCAGAAAACCGAAACCGTCCGGCAAACATTCAAGAACACCTTCGGAGAATATGAGTCCGCTTTTTTCCGTCTGCGCTTGCAGAATCTTGAAAATGAGATCTTGCTTGCGCATCGCCGTGGCACCCACGACCCCGAGCTCCTTTGCAACCGCACCGAGGCCGGAGATATTCATCTCCTTGAGCTCGGCGATGTTCAAGGGCTTTTGCTTCTCATTGCGAGACGGCTGTTCCGCTATCTCTTCGGTGCTCGTCTCGCCTCGCGAACGTGTCTCTCGATCACCGTCCATAGCTCTTTCCTTCCTTCATTCGTGACCGCGGAAAAAGTGATGAGGGGTACTCCATCTTTGGTCGCATAAATTTCTTCCAAAGTCGTTCTCTGCCGCTTCAGCTGGCTCTTGGACAGCTTGTCCGCTTTGGTCGCGACGACCGTATAGGGTATGCGGGCTTTGTCGAGAAGCGCTTTCACCTGGAGGTCGCTCTCCTGCGGATCGCGCCGGACGTCGATGAGAAGCAAGACGAGGCAGAGCGCCTCTCTCTCGAACAGATAGCTCGTGACGAGCGCTTCCCAGTTCTCCCTCGTTGCGCGCGGCGCTTTGGCGAAACCATATCCGGGAAGGTCGACGAGCATCATCTCGTCCCCCACCCGAAACCGAAAAAAATTGATGAGCTGCGTCCGGCCCGGGGTTTTCGAGACGAAGGCCATGCGCTTGACACCCGTGAGCTGGTTCAAAAGCCTGGATTTGCCCACGTTCGAGCGTCCCACGGCGGCGACCTCGGGACGGTCGTGCTTCGGGAAATCGCGCGCGGACGCGGCGCTCCGAACGAATTCCACGGAGGGCGTCTTCGTCATGACCATTAACCGTATCGTTCATGGAGAAGTGAGAACTCCAGGCAGCCCCAAACTAAAAAAAACAGGTTGTTCAAAAACACGGCCCGTCCGAGCCGTGATGATGTTCTAGTGCGCGACCGACTCGCCCGCCACCGACCCATCGTCTACAGGTGGCTCGGGCGGCAGATCAAGCTCGATCTTCGCGCTCTCGTCGAACGCCTCGCGCGGCGGCGTCGTCAGCGCGGTATCGAAAACCTGCTCGATGTTGTCCACGAGCTTGATCGCGAGCGCTTCACGGATACTCGCCGGGATCTCGCTCAGATCCGCTTCATTATCGAGTGGAAGAATGATGCGCGTAATTCCCGCGCGATGCGCGGCCAGCAGTTTCTCTTTGACCCCACCGATCGGCAGCACTTTACCACGAAGCGTGATCTCGCCGGTCATCGCCACATCGGAGTGAACCGGTATCTTCGAGAGAGCGGAGAGGAGCGCGGTGGCGATCGTGATGCCGGCGGACGGGCCGTCTTTCGGGATGGCGCCTTCCGGTACATGCAAATGAATGTCGCGCTTCTTGTGAAAGTCTTTCGGAAGCCGATAACGCTCGGCGCGGGAGCGGATGACCGACAAAGCCGTGCGCGCGGATTCCTGCATGACCTCGCCCAGCTTTCCGGTGAGCGTGAGTTCGCCCTTGCCCGGCATGAGCGTCGCCTCGGTGGTGAGAATCTCGCCGCCGACATCCGTCCAAGCAAGGCCGGTGGCGACACCGACTTCGGCCTCGCCTTCCTTGCTGCGGGGGCGGAATTTCGGGACGCCGAGCTGTTCGCCCACAAATTTCTGGTCGATCGCGATCTCGAGATCTGTCCCATCTCGCACGATCCGCCGAGCGACTTTTCGGAAAACCGAAGCGATCTCTCGCTCAAGGCTGCGGACACCCGCTTCTCGCGTGTAGCGCTGGATGATCTCGACGATCGCGTCGTCGCTCATCGAGATTTTCTTGTTCTTGAGGCCGTTCGCCTCTTTCTGCTTTTCCACGAGAAAGCGTTTGGCGATCTCGAGCTTGTCTTCCTCGGTATAGCCGGGAAGCCGGATGACCTCGAGCCGGTCCATCAAAGCTTGAGGCATGTTCTGCAGCGCGTTCGCGGTGGCGATGAACATCACGTGCGACAGGTCGTATTCGACATCGAGATAGTGATCCTGGAACGAGTGATTTTGCTCCGGATCGAGCACTTCGAGCAGGGCCGAGGCCGGGTCGCCCCGAAAATCCATGCTCATCTTGTCGACTTCGTCGAACAGTATGAGCGGATTCACCGTGCCGGCTTTTTTCATCATCTGGATGATTTGACCGGGGAAGGCGCCGATATAAGTGCGCCGGTGGCCGCGGATCTCGGCTTCGTCGCGCACCCCGCCGAGCGACAAGCGCACGAATTTGCGATTCGTGGCCCGGGCGACGGATTTGGCGAGCGACGTCTTTCCGACGCCGGGCGGCCCGACGAGGCAAAGAATCGGGCCTTTTTGCTTCTTGACCAGCGTGCGGACGGCGAGAAACTCGAGAATGCGGTCTTTGACTTTGGCGAGGCCGTAATGGTCTTCCTCGAGAATACGTTCGGCTCGGGCGATGTCGCGGCTCTCCCGTGTTCTCTTCCTCCACGGGACCGCCACGAGCCAATCGAGATAGTTCCGGGAAACGGTCGCTTCCGCCGACATCGGCGGCATGGCTTCGAGGCGCTTGAGCTCGATGATCGCTTTCTCCTCGGCTTCGGACGTCATCCGCGCCTCGGCGATACGCGTGCGAAGCTCGTCGGTCTCGTTCCCCTTGTCGTCTTTCTTGCCGAGCTCCTTTTGAATCGCCTTCATCTTTTCGTTGAGGTAGTACTCCTTTTGGGCACGCTCCATTTGCTTGCGAACGCGGCCCTGGACCCGCCGGTCGACTTGGAGCTTGTCCACTTCGAGCTCGAGGATGCTAGCGATGCGCGTCAGTCTTTCGACGGGGTTCCAGATTTCGAGCAGATTCTGCTTTTCCTCGACCGTCATCACCAAGTGTGACGCGATGGTGTCGGATAGCTTTGCAGGCTCATCCACCTGGACAGCAGCGTTTCTGGCCTCGTTTTGAAGGTTGCTCGCGAGCTTGACATATTGCTCGAACAGCGACACGACCTTGCTCATGAGCTCATCCGAGCCCGGAGGAAGATCGCGCCGCTTGGGCATGGTCTTGACCACGACCTTGAAGAAGCCATCCTCATCGCGGCATTCGATCGTACGGCCGCGATCGACGCCCTCCACGAGGACTTTGATGTTGCCGTCCGAAAGCTTCAACGATTGCAGGATGTTCGAGACCGTCCCGACCGTATAGATGTCGGGTGCGCCCGGATTGTCCGTGGTCGCGTCGTGCTGGGCTGCGAGGAAGACCCTGCGATCGTGCGCGAGCGCGTATTCGAGCGCGTTCACCGAGGACGATCGGCCGATGACGAAGGGCATCATCGTGTACGGAAAGATCACGACGTCCCGCAAGGGAACCATTGGAAGCGTCTCGTGGACTTCCGCGCGATCTTTGCTCTTGGAGCCGAACATATCCGTCGTGACTCGCCCCTGGTTAGCGCCTGTTAGTTTTGGCGTCCGGTCGGTGCCCGCTTGGTCTGGATTCTATTTGGGGAATTCGGTTCGCCGCGCAAGGTGCGACGCGCCGTCAATGAATAGCGTGCTCGAAAATCTATGAAAAAACTGTCGGTTTTGGCCGGACCCCAGTGTCTAGCCTGCTTTCTCGATTAGCGTCAACGATTTCTCGCTGTCTAGAACGACTTCCTTGGTGACAACGACTTCTTTGACCTTCTTCTGAGAGGGCAGAGTATACATCAGGTCGAGCATGAGGTCTTCGATGATCATCCGCAGGCCGCGGGCGCCAATATTGCGCTCCACCGCCAAGTCGGCAATGGCGCTGAGCGCGTCATCCGTGAATCGGAGCTTGACGTTCTCGTACTCGAACAACCTCTGATACTGCTTGATGATGGCATTTCTCGGCTCGCTCATGATGCGGATGAGCGCGTCCCTACCGAGCTCGTGGAGCGTTCCCATGACGGGAAGCCTCCCGACGAATTCAGGAATGAGGCCATATTTAATGAGGTCGGTAGGTTGGACTTTTCCGAAGAGCGCACCTTTGTCGGGCGTTTTTACCGTCAAATCCGCCCGAAAGCCCAGACTCTTCGTTCCGATGCGACGCTCGATGATCTTGTCGAGCCCCACGAAGGCCCCGCCCGCGATGAACAGGATGTTCGTCGTGTCGATCTGATAGAACTCCTGATGCGGATGTTTGCGGCCACCTTGAGGTGGTACGTTCGCTACCGTACCTTCTAGGATCTTCAAGAGCGCCTGCTGGACGCCTTCGCCCGAGACGTCGCGCGTGATGGAAGGGTTCTCGTCCTTGCGGCAGATCTTGTCGATTTCGTCGATGTAGATGATGCCTTCCTGCGCTTTTTCGATATCTCCCTGGGCGGCTTGGAGGAGCTTGAGGATGATGTTCTCGACATCCTCGCCCACATAGCCCGCTTCGGTGAGCGTGGTGGCGTCCACGATAGTGAACGGCACCGAAAGCAGCTTCGCGAGGGTCTGCGCGAGTAAGGTCTTTCCCGTGCCCGTGGCCCCAATGAGCAGAATGTTGCTCTTGGTGAGCTCGACGTCCTGCCGCGCTTTGGACTTCATGATGTTGACGCGCTTGTAGTGGTTGTAGACGGCGACAGCGAGGCGCTTTTTCGCCTCTTCCTGACCCACGACATATTCGTCGAGGAATTGTTTGATCTCGACCGGCGTCGGCAGCGTCGAACGCTGCGACTTATTCTCGAAACGGTGATCGTCAGCGATGATGTCGTTACAGACTTCGACACACTCGTCGCAGATGAAGACCGTGGGACCGGCGATGAGCTTTCGCACATCGCTCTGGTCCTTGTTGCAAAAGGAGCAGCGAAGTACTTCGGGGTCGCCATTCTTCTTGGACACGGTTTAATCCTCAGGCGCTCTCAGGCGCGCTTGTCGATGACCTGGTCAATGATCCCATACTCACGGGCGACATCGGCCGTCATGATGAAATCCCGTTCGACGTCCTGTTCGATTTTAGAAATATCCTGGCCACAGTGATCTGCAAGGATCTCGTTCAGGCGCTGCCGCGTCCGAAGGATCTCTTTGGCCTGGATGTTGATGTCGGTGGCTTGCCCCTGCACGCCCCCAGACGGTTGGTGGATGATGACCCTGGAATTGGGAAGCGCGAAACGCTTAGAAGGCGTGCCAGCGGCCAGAAGGACTGCTGCCATGCTTGCGGCTTGGCCCATGCAATAAGTCGTCACGTCGGGTCGGATGAACTGAAAGGTATCGTAGATAGCAAGCCCCGCGGTGACCGAGCCACCGGGGCTGTTGATGTAAATCGAAATCTCCTTCTCAGGGTCTTCCGCCTCGAGAAACAAGAGTTGAGCCACGACAAGATTAGCAACATAGTCGTCGATCGGAGTCCCGATAAAGATAATGTTGTCTTTGAGTAAGCGCGAATATATATCGAAAAAACGCTCACCCCGGTTGGTCTGTTCGACCACCATTGGGACCTGCATCGTAAGTTCAACCCCTATTGAAGTTTAGCATGTTGCTTGATGAAGTCAACCGCCTTCTCGCGGCGCAGTCTGCCTGTAAGTCGCTCTAGAGAACCATCTTTCATCATTTGAGCCCGCAGAGCTTCCGGGCTCTTCTCGAGGGCCTCCGAGGCTTTTTCGAGCTCCGCGGACACTTCCTCCTCCGTGACCTCGATGGATTCCTGGCGCGCGAGCCCGTCGAGGAGCAGAGTTGCTTTGACGGCGGCCTCGGCGGCCGCTCTTTGCTCCGTGCGCACGGCGTTCCAGTCGATCCCAGCTTTGGTGGGGTCGACGCCTTTTTGATAGAGGTCCCGGGCGGCGGCTTCGAGCCGGCTGTCGATCTCGCGCTCGGTGAGCGTTTCCGGCGGATCGAACGCGTTCGCGTCGATGAGCTTCTGGATCAGCTGCGTCCGGAGGTGCTGCTCGTCCTCGCGCTCAGCTCGCTTCTCCGCCTGGCTGCGAAACTCGGCTTTGATCTCGTCCAGCGTATCGAAGCTCCCGATGTCCTTGGCGAGCTCGTCATCGGCGTCGGGAAGGACCTTCTCTTTGAGCTCCTTGACGTCGAAAGTGACGTCGAAGCTCTTGCCGGCCCGCTCCGGGTCGCCTCCGTCGGCGTCGAAGGCGGCGGTGAAGGTGATTTGGGCGCCGGGCTCGGCGCCTTGAAGCATCTCGTGGAGAGACTTGTGATAAGCCTCGGTGCCGACTTCGATGGATACGTCCTCGTGGCGCTTTTCGGCGCCACCGCCGGAAGGCGTTTCGACGAGGTCGCCGAGGACGATGTCATGGTCTTGCGCGCCGCGACCCTCGATGGGGTCGAAGCGGGCGTTTTGTTCGCGAAGATGCTCGATGCCGGCTTCGATTTGCTCGTCCGTGACCGTGGTCTTTTGCTCGGTGGCTTCGATGCCCTTGTAGTCCCGGACTTCGATGCCGGGGATGACCTCGAAGGTGGCGCGAAACCGGAGCGGCTCCCCGAGGTTCGATTCGAGATTGCTGATACGTGGATCGTCGATAGGATAGAGTTCGCGTTCTCTCAACGCTTCGTTCACAGCTTTGGGCACGAGGTCCTGAATGGCTTGCTCAAGAACGTTTGAGCGGAAGCGTTGACGGATGACGTCCTTCGGGATCTTGCCTTTGCGGAAGCCCGGCAGTTTCACCGAGCGGCTGAGGCTTCGGACCCCTTTTTCGAACTCCTCGTGGAGATCATCCGCTGGAAGCTCGATATCCATGTGGCGGAGGGAAGAGCCCTCTTCGACGTAATCAACTTTCAACCTAGACCGACTCCTTTAAGGATCCTGGTGCGAAAGGGGGGACTCGAACCCCCACGGGTTGCCCCACTGGATCCTAAGTCCAGCGCGTCTGCCAATTCCGCCACTTTCGCACTTGGGAATTCGATGCGCGAGAAAAAAGAAGAACCTTCCAAACCGGCACCTATTCTAGACAGCGGGCCCGGGCGCGTCAACGGACGCGTTGTGTAACGGGCCGCTCGCTTAAAGGAGGTGGCGGCTTGTCCGTTCGGCAGTGGATCGCTGATGCGCTTTTCTACCAATCGGACGGATCCTGTGACATTCTACTTGTAGCCCTTCATCCCCTGAATTAGCAGGATTGAACCAATACTGAACGAGAATCCGAAGATGCTCATCGACCGTCGTTCCCTGTGATTAACGCAGAAGCTTCTCTTCAAAGATCGCGGGGAAATTCGTGACCCGGCGCGGCCGGACGCTCGAGCTCGTTGTTATCGAGGTGATGCTGTTGTGCATCGTTGGCACTCTGGCCGCCGAGCCCCCTACCGCCCTAGCGACGCAGGCTAGAAGCGCCGAGCAGCAACCGTCGACGTTCGACACGATCTGGAAGTTCGCCGACTGGTACGAGAACGAGGACAACTCCGTGATCCAGAGGCTGCAGTTCAGCGGACGCTTCCAGCTCGACTACGCGGTAGTGGATGCGGACCAGGGAAAACACACGGAATGGAATATCCGCCGCTTTCGATTCGGCGCCAAGGCGAAGCTGTTCAAGAACTTCACGCTGCACGGCGAGGTCGAGCTGAATCCGCAGGAGGCGGACCCAGTTTTTACCCGGATTACAGATCTGTACTTTCAATGGAACCGCAGTGAGCGGTTCGAAGCTACGATCGGCAAACACGGCGCGCCGTTCACCATGGACGGCTCAACTTCGTCGAAAGAGCTCCTGGCCATCGATCGGAGCAACCTGACCAACAATATGTGGTTTACCCAGGAATACCTTCCCGGGCTGAGCGTTTCCGGAGAATTCGATCCTTGGAGCTACCAGGCTGGCGTTTACTCCACGGGCGGGGCGAACCGGGGGTTTGGCGAGTTCAACGGCAGCGTATTCGGCCTCGTGGTTGTTGGCTATGACTTCGCGAAGCGTCTCGGTGTGAAGGAGGCCGTACTTGCTGCGAACTACGTTTACCAAGACCCCGACAAAGACAACTCGTTCACCCGGGACCTCGATAACATCCTGTCCGTCAACTTCAAGCTCGACGCCGGCAAATGGGGTATCCGGACAGACCTCGCGGCGGCCACCGGCTTCTCCGCTCAAAGCGATTTTTGGGGCATGATGGCCATGCCCTTCTACAACTTCACCGATGACCTGCAGCTCGTTGGCCGCTACACCTTCGTCGCGAGCCAGAACGTCAACGGGGTACGGCTCAACAGATATGAACGCCAGCTCGTTTCGGACCGCGGCGATCGATATAACGAGATCTACTTTGGTCTGAACTACTACTTTTACGGGCACAAGCTCAAGCTGCAAAGCGGTATTAATTTTGCCGACATGAGGGATCGCGCCAACGACGGCGGCGCCTACTCGGGAGTGGCGTGGACGACCGGCTTTCGCATGAGCTGGTAGTCCACTTCCGTACCTACGCGCGCACCGGCGGGCGGGCTTTGTTGGTAACGGTCCAAAAAGCGGTTGCCGTGACAGAGTTGACCTCGCCGCGCACCTCGAAGTCAACGGAGACGTCATTGGCGTGGCAGAGACTACCACGTGGAGGTTAGAGACCGGTAAGAAAGCCTCTCTGATGACGGAAGCTCGAACAACGAACGAAGACCCCTTCCCGATCTCGCTCTCGACGGTGACACTGCCGCCGTGGAATTCCACGACGCACTTGACGATCGCCAGACCCAAACGGGCGCCCCCGGTCGGCGCGATCGTGAGGGATCGGCGCGGTAGAGCCTCTAACCTGAAGTTCCTGGCTGAAAAAGCCAAGATCCGGTGTTGATCCAATGAGATAGTTGGAATCAATGGTGCTGGCTTCTGTCTACACGGTGATACCTTTGAGCAGGTCGTAGGCTCTCTGCTGTTTCGAGTCCGGAGTTGTCGTGACATCGAAGGTGGGCTCGTCGGGTCCGGCTTCCGGTCGCCGACATTTGTTTCGGACGATGTTGCTGAGAAGGCGCAGCAGCGTGCGGAAGCTGGAAGCTCGACTCCCATCGTCAAGCTTCTTGGTTTGTATCTTGCGCAGGGCGGCCTCGGAGCGCTTCGCCGGAGCAACCGGGTCACGCCTGGCCTTCGCCTGCTGGTCCTCGTCAGAGAATAGCAGCGGCCGCCAAGCCTCCATCATGTGCCACAGGACGTAGTAGGCCAGCATGCACAAGAAGACGTGCGCCCGGACTCGGTTTTCGCGCCGGTGACGAATCGGCCGCACCTTTAGGTCCATGCTCTTGAAGGAACGAAACGCCCTCTCGACCTGGGTCAGCAACTTGTAGCTGCGCACTGTGTCGTCGGTTTTCATCCGCTGCTCAGCAAGACTGGTGCGGATCACGTAGATGCCGTCAAGGGCAGCTTCCGCAGTGACCTTTGTGTCGTCGATTTAGAAGCTAAAGCTGTCGTCGCGAATGTCCAGCTTGAAGTGCTTGCCGACTTTGTACTTGTTGAGAACTCTGCCTACCCGCACACCGATTTTATCTTTACCATGCAGCTGACCCCGCCCGATCCGTTGGCGAATCCCTCCGAACTGCTTAGCGATCGTCCCCATGTGTCGCTTCCACCGCTGGAGCCGTTTGTTGGCGAGCTCAGAGTTGCCGTTGGCGAGGCGCGAGGCGTCGGCATCCATCGTTGTCTCGTCTAGCTCGAAGTCGAAACCGTCGTCACGGATGTCGAGCCTGTAGTACCTGCCGACCTTGTACTTGTTGAGGAGCTTTTTCACTGCAGCACGGATGTCCTCCTTGCCCTGCAAACGGCGCCGCTCGACCATCCGACAAACTTTCTCCAGCTCCTTGCAGGTCGCTTCGAGCAGAGCACGGCGCTTGTGACGCCGCCTCTCGGCCAGCTCCGGATTGCGGCAAGCGACCAGCCTCTCGTTGGGGAAATCCGGGTGCGTCACCTCAAACAGATTCCGCTCGTCGAATAGCCCCATCTGGAGCACCCCATCGTTGATGAGCTTGCGAATCGGTTCGGGACGCAGAGCGGTAATCCAGTCGACACCGTCCATCTCCCGCAACTCGTCGATCTGGGTCTGGGTGATCATTCCGCGGTCGCCCACCATCACAAACTGCTCGATGCCGAAGCGCTCTTGCACCTTTTCTACCTGAGGCAACAGCGTTTTGGGATCGCCCGTGTTGCCCTCAAAGACCGATACCGACACGGGGGTGCCGCGTTCGTTGGTCAGCAGACCGTAGTTGATCTGCAGCTTGCCTTTCTTGCCGTCACGGTCGTATCCGAGGCGGGCGATCGGACAACTCACACCCTCGAAGTAGCTTGAGGTTAGGTCATAGAGCGCCAGGCCGTCGTTTTGGAGATGGCGCGCCGCGAGTTTTTTTTCGATGACCTCCTGGCGTTTGAGAACCCAGTCCATGGCGGCATAGAGATCGTCTTCGCGGGCATCGCTCACCCCCAGGATTTCGGGCAGTGTGGTTGTGTGCCACCACTGGCTAGTCGCCAGCTTCGACTGCGGTTCGAGGATCCGGGTCGATGCCAATTTGCCGATCTCGATTCGACCGTTGTCGGAGATCGTGGCCGAGAACACGCTTCAATGGAGCATCGGCTCGCTCTTGCTCGGCGTTTTCGGAGCGCTGGCGCTTCTGCTCGCGAGCCTCGGTATCTATGGCGTCATCGCCTATTCGGTCGCGCAGCGACGTCGCGAGATCGGCATCCGCATGGCGCTCGGCGCGACCGATAGGGACATCCGCAGCGTGGTCGTGGGCGAGGGCTTGAGGCTCACCGCGTTCGGCATGGCCATCGGCCTCGTGCTCGCGCTCGTTGTTGCGCGGCTCATAGCCGCGATGCTCTTCGGTATCAGCCCCTTCGACCCGATCACCTTCGCCGCCGTGGCGGGTATCTTTGCTGTTACCGCGGTCGTGGCGAGTGTGCTTCCGTCGGAAGCGGCGCGGACCAATCCGGTGGTGGTGCTTCGCTATGATTGAAGTCTCCCCGCATCGGGGAGTGAGCCGTAGATCTCGTTGAGCCGTTTCGCGAGGTAGTCGCCCGCTTGAATGGCTTCGTAGCGTGCCGGCCGCTCGAGGCTGCGGCACGACGGAAGGCACTCGATCATCGTGTCGTAATTGGTCCCGAAAAAGAAAGGGATCGTATAGCGCTCTCGACCTGTTCGGTTGATGACCCGGTGAGGCGTCGCGGTAAAAAGGTCGTTCGTCCATCGCGCGAGCATCTCACCGAGGTTGACGACGAACGTATCTGGGATGGGCGTGACGTCCATCCACGCAGAACGCGCGTCTTGGATCTGAAGACCGCCGACTTCGCCTGGGTCGAGGATGGTGAAGCACTCGTAGTCGCAATGAGCCCCGATGCCGAGATAGCGGTCGTCGACGATCTCCTGGGGCGGATAGTGGAGTAGACGTAGCTGCGCGATCGGCCGGTCGGTCTTGTCGTGGAAATAGTTTCGCGGAAGCTCGAGGCTTTCTGCGAAGATCTCGAACAATCGGCGCCCGAGGCGGATCATCTCGTCGAGGTAGCTTTCGATGGCAGGGCGGAACCCTGGCATGGCGTGGGGCCACAGATTCTCGCCGTACATCCGGTGTGCGACCGCGACGGCATCACGCACGCCTTCCGGCGGAATCGGGTAAGTAAAGTCGAGTGCTTCCTTCTTGTCGCCCACGGCGTTCGGGTCCGTGCTCTCGGCGCGAAGCGGGATGTAGCCGCGTTGTTTTTGCGCTTTCTCGAAATGCAGCTCGAGCTTCTCTTCGAGGGGCCGCGCGAAGAACGACCGGGCTCGAGCCCGCACTTCGGCGAGCAGCTCTGAAGGCACACCGTGATGGGCGATGTAGAAGAAGCCGTCGTGCTCGCAAGCCCGACGCAGCTCGGAGGCGACCGCGTCGCTTTTGAGGTCGAGCACGGGAAGCACGGGCGCCATGATTCGGTCATCGTAGCGCAGTCTGCGGTGAAAGAGCGCCCCTCTGTATTTATGCTTCGCACACCGCGGTCCTACTCCGCGGTCTGGCGACGGCTGGTATAATTCTGGGCCACGGGCACCGACGCCAGGGGACGTCGTTTCGAGGAGGGTTCATCGCTCTATAACCGCCAGGCGCAGCCTACCCGCGTCATGCAGCACGAGGTCCAAGCCCTCGCCACCCTCGCGAAGGGTGACAAAGACGGTGCGGTGCAGCGTCTGAAGAAAGGCATCGAGGTCGCGGAAAGCATGCGTCCCCCGGCGGGCGCCGCCAATCCCGTGAAACCCGTCTACGAGCTCGCCGGTGACGTCATGCTCGAGATCGGGAAGCCCGCGGAGGCCGTGAGTTATTTCAAGAAGTCGCTCTTGCGAACGTCGAACCGGCCGCGCTCGCTGCTCGGACTCGCCCGCGCTTATGCCGAACAAGGCGAGCGTGCTCTCGCGACCGCTCAGTACCGGAAGCTCGAGAAAGTGTGGAGCGCGTTCGACGTTCCCGAGCTGAAGGAAGCGACACAGTACCTGAGATCGACGGACGCGGAAGACCGCTAGATTTCCCCGACGCGCGGCGGTCCGAGGCCGGGCCTCCGCGTCGATCTTTTGTTATGAGCCAAGTCAAAACGGCCATGCTCTCGCTTTGCGCGGCCTCTCTGCTCTCCTGCGGCTTCGATGAGGCTGGCCCTCCTGAAGTTCAGAAGCTTTTGCCCTTCCGCGAGGCCGTGGAAATGCCGCTCCACGGGATAAGCCTGGCTCTAGCAGCGGAGTACGGGGATCTCGCTAAGATAGAAGAGCTCCATGAAACGAGCACCGAGATCGATTGGCCCGAAGACGGCGCCCGCGCAGTGAAGCTGGCTGCCCGCGGCGGCCAGGAAAACGCGGTGCGACTCCTGCTGGCCTACGGCGTGTGTGACGAGCCCTCGGAGGCTTGTGCCGCGGCCATAGCCGAAGCCGAGTTCCGGCAATATACGAGGATCGTCGCGCTTTTCCGATCGAGCCCTCCCTTCAGATAACGCGTCGTACCCTGAAACGCCGTTCTTGCGCCGTGACCCACGTGAGTCGTATTTAACCTAGCCCATGTTTCCCTTTTAGGTGTCTAAGTCATCGAAAACAAAGGATCGAGATCGGCGGTTTGTCTCTACGCTGACAGCACCTCCTCGGAGAAGGCTGGCGGGTCGCGTTCAACGATGCCGAGTGCAGTCAGGATCGAGTTGGCGCGAGCGGTGCCGCGCGTGACGACGCGCTTAGTCCGCCCAGAACCCAGCTGTAAGTCGACGACCCGGACCGAGCGTAGCGCTTGTAGTGCCTCGGTTGCGGACAGGTCGAGTTCGGCGACCTTGAGCTTTTTCTCAAGAGCCCGATGCACAAGGAAGGCCAGCGTAGCTACGAAAAGATGTGCCTCCACACGCTCATCGGTCTGGTGGTAAACGGGACGCATCTCAATGACATCCTTAAGGCATGAGAAGGCTCGCTCGACCTCGTTTAGGTCCTTGTAAAGGCGCACGGCGTCGACCGGAGAGAGGTTTTGCTCCTCGGTTTGAATAACGTACTTACCCTCGTAGGCTTGCTCGCGCTTGAGGTTGACGGGGTGCTCGAAGAAGCGGAAGCGACCGTTTTTGTACTCCCAGTCGTAGTAACGGTGACCGTGGTGGCGTGCCTGTATGCGCGCGGCGGCGGCACCGATTTTCTCGGGGGCTTTCAATCGTCCGTCGTGCACGCGGCGCTCGAGGGCCTCGAATGCCGCACGGGCACGTCCCATGGCCCGCAGCCTCTGCCCGCGCTCGTAGGCGAGCCTTTCGTCGCTGTGAACGACGAAGATGCGCACCCCAGACTGCTCGGAGCGGACTTCTTGCACACGAGTCTTAGGTGGCTCGGCTTTTTCGCTCACCGTGATGCCACCAGGGCAGTCGATCCACTCTCCGCTGGCGCGCTCGATGTAACGATAGACCTCCTCGCGCCGTCGTCTTTGCAGCCCGACGAGATAGCCCTGCTTGCGCGAGCGCACCACTGCCAGGCTGTCGCTCGTTACCATCCCTCGGTCGCCGACAAAAACCACGCGGTGCAAACCGAATCGTTCGTTGAGATCGTTGAGCACCTGCGGCACCGTTTTCGCGTCACGCCAGTTGCCGGCGAAAACATGGTGGGCGATCGGCCAACCGTCCACCATCACCAGACCGATAAGCACTTGCCGGTTACGCGGTCTGCGGTCGCGACTGTAGCCGTGGGCGCCGAGCCCCGGAGGGCCTTGACCTTCGAAGTACGTCGACGTCAGGTCGTAAAACACCATGTCAACCTCAAGCGAAAACAGATCCCGCAAGCGCAAAAACAGCTCCTTCTCGATCTGTTCTTTGCGGGCATGCAGCTGGTCGAGCGTTCGGTACCATTGCTTGAGTTGGCGAAACTCCACGCGAACCCGCGGGGAGCGACTCGCTCGCCGTTCCCCATCATCGCGCCACTGCGGCACCCACCGCCGCCCCTGCCGGTCGCAGACGAAGTCGGTCTCGAGCCAGCGCGCCAGACCGTGCTCGCTTGACGGAGCACATAGCCGGTTGGCGACCAGCACCAAAGCTCGCTCGCTTAGCGCCACTCCGTCCCGCTTGCCGCGGCCCCCGAGCCGGTCGAGAATCTGCTCCAGCCCGAACTCGCGCCACAGCGTCGCCGTCACCAGCATCGGACCCCAATCCCACGCGTCTGCCCCCGCGACCTGCTCGGCTGCTCGCTCGGTGTCGGCCGGTTCACCGGCCCCAAGCAACCGATTGAGGGAGTCGAGATTGGCAACTAGGAGATCCTTGCGCCCCAAGTTGCACACTACGCGTTGCTTCGGCTTGCCGTGCTCCCGATACGACTCGACCAGGCGGACATACTCATGTTGAACCCCTTTGCCGCCTGCGGCCCGAACGATGCGGAAGAACATAACCTGTCCTCACGCATACTACATGTCATTGTCCACGATTACAACGTATTAATGGCGCTCAAAGCACAATCTCTGTCTCTATGTTTTGGGCGAAATTCAACCCCCGTTCCTTTGAATTCAGTCACTTACGAGCGTTAGGGTGCTCACAAAGGGTAAACATGGGCTAGCGCGGCGTAGCCGCAACCAAAAAGGGGAATGGCCACAGAGGCACAGCGCGGCGGAGCCGCAACCAAATCTCCGCCGCGGGCGGTCAGCGGTCAGCTCGTGGTGCTCGGCGCTTCGCGCCTCGGTCCCATTCTCAGTGTGCGCCGTCCCAATTCTTCGCCGCGGTGCCTCTTCTAACTGATTTACCCTCTTGCGGATCCGGCCGCAGCCGCTCAAATTCTTGCAAGAAATAGAAGCTTTTTCGGGTTAGTAGTACAGAGGCACAGCGCGGCGGAGCCGCAACCAAATTGGAGGACGGCTCCGCCGCGAGCGGTCAGCGGTCAGCATTCAGCGGTCAGCTCCGGATTCGAGCCTCCGGATGAGAGAGGCGAGCATACGCTTGACCTCGGTGGTTCGCTCGGCAAGCTCCTGAAGACTTTGGCTATCGAGCAACCCGAGCTCGTGGGCAAGGAGCAGTTCGTATTCGAGCTCGCTTGCTGAGCCCATACTCATTTGAAGAAAGCGGGCCATATCCCGGTCTGAACCGCGTCCACAGCCCTCAGCAATATTCGCCGGGATGGAAACCGCCGCTCGGCGCATCTGAGCCGTCAAGCCGAACTTCTCTTCGGTTGGGAAGTGGCCGGTGGCCTGGTACAAACCCTTGACTAGCTGATGGGCCTTCTCCCAAACCTTTAGATCTCGAAAGTCTTTCATCCTGACTCTTCGCTGTCGGCTCGCTCACCACGTCAGCCCAACGCGGGCTCGATGCACAATCTGGGCGTGAAGTAGACACGGCGCCACATCCAGAGTAGGAAGATGTCACGACAACCCTTTCCCACGCTGGAGGACGCCGTGAAACAGTTTTTATCACGTCACGAGGATCGAATCACAGGGGTACTGAGCGGATTCGACCGGTTGGTGTTCCGCGGAACTCTACGCCACATTTCTTATACGGACGGCATGGGTAAGTACCTTTCCTACCAGAAAATCCTTCTGAAGGAGTTCGCGGAGTTCGCACTGCAGCGTACCTCCGAGCTCAAGCAGGCCTTGTATCAGCAGGCGGAGCGACTCGAGCGTCCGGTCGTCTATCTGGAGTCTTCCCGTAAGAACAAGGAGGCTATCGCACGCGAGATTGCACAACAAGACAATGTCCGCAGTGGTCTCATCGCAGTGCTGAGCTGCGTGGAACCTTGTATCACCTTCAGCATACGTCGCAACCGCCAGAAGAAGCGGTTGGAGCTCGCGCAATCCCTCAGAAAGTGCCTAAACTTTTACCACTACTGCATGGACCCTATTTTTGGTTTCATGCATGCCCATATCCAAAGCTGGTTTCCATTCAATGTTCAGGTCTACGTCAACGGCCGTGAATGGCTCGCCGTTGAGATGGATAAGGCTGGCATTCAATATCGGCGCCGGGAAAACTGCTTTACCTGGGTTGAGGATGCCCACGCGGCACAGCAGCTTCTCGATGAGCAGCTCAAAACCAACTGGCCTCACATCCTGAATCGCCTGAGTCGATTCGTCAATCCATTGCAAGACAAATTATTCCCGCCGAGTGGCCTCGACTACTACTGGAGTGTCTACAGCAGCGAATGGGCCACCGACGTCACGTTTCGTAACAGCTCTAGCCTGAAGTTCCTTGGTCGAATGAACCCACTGACAGTGTGAATCCCCAATGATTACGTGTCTTTAGGGACGCCGAGAGGCTAATTTTGGGTTGCAATATGTAGGCATGTCTAAAGCCTTTTATAGTTTGATACACATTGACACATAGGCTATTATGGTGGGCATGCATACCCACATCATCCCCAATCGCAACTCTACCCCCGCGGTCCTGCTGCGTGAGTCGTATCGGGTGGGCGGAAACGTCCGCAAGCGCACGCTCGCTAACTTGTCCAAATTGCCCATGGACGCAGTCGACGCCATCCGACGCATTCTCAAAGGGGAAAAGCTCGTCTCGGTTGAAGTCGCCTTCAAAATCGTCGAGAACGGCTCCCGGCACCATGGCCACGTCGACGCGGTGCTCAGCGCCATGAGACAGCTCGGTTTCGAAAAGCTCGTTGGTTCTCGACACTCACCAGAGCGGGATTTGGTCGTGGCCATGGTAGTCGCCCGGATCCTCGAACCGCAGTCGAAGCTGGCGACTAGCCAGTGGTGGCAGCGTGCGGAAGCTGGAAGCTCGACTCCCATCGTCAAGCTTCTTGGTTTGTATCTTGCGCAGGGCGGCCTCGGAGCGCTTCGCCGGAGCAACCGGGTCACGCCTGGCCTTCGCCTGCTGGTCCTCGTCAGAGAATAGCAGCGGCCGCCAAGCCTCCATCATGTGCCACAGGAGTGCAACGGCACTTGAGTATGTTGGTGCCGAAGGGGGGATTTGAACCCCCACTCCCCGAAGGAAACTGCGCCCTGAACGCAGCGCGTCTGCCGTTCCGCCACTTCGGCACTAGGGTGGCCGAGCAAACGATGATACAAAGACCCGGCCCCGCTTTCAACTCGGCTCCTTTATGACACTCGGCCCAGACACGATCCGCGAGAAGATCCGCGAGCGCCTTCGGAAGCTCGGCCGGCCTACTACCGAGAAAGACCTCCTCAAACAACTCCGTGTGAAGGGCGAGGAGCGGGTCGAGGCGCAACGCGTTATCGAAGAGATGATCGCCAAAGGGGAGCTTGCGCGCACGCGGGCGGATCGGATTGGGCTTCCCGAGAAGATGGATCTCGTCGCCGGGCGGCTCAAGGTCAAGCGCGGCGGGTTTGGCTTCGTCGTTCCGGGGGAACGCGGGCACGAAGATGTCTATGTCGCCGGAGGCAATCTCGGCGAGGCGCTTCACGGCGATCAGGTGCTCGTCCATATCGACCGACGCGGGCGGGAAGGTCGGCCGGAAGGGCGCATCGTCGATGTCTTGGAGCGGCGGACGACGTCGCTCGTGGGTCGTCTCGAGATCGATAGCGGCGGGACGCGGGTCGTTCCGTTCGATGCTCGCCTTCTCTATGAAGTCTTCCTCCCCGCGAAGGATCTGATGGGCGCCGCGGCAGGTGACATGGTTGTCGTCGAGCTCACGCGCTTTCCATCGCCTTACCGTGCACCGATGGGTCGGATTATCCAAGTCCTCGGTGGCGTCGACGAGCCGGGCGTCGATGTGCGGGTCGTGCTCGCGAAGCACGGCATTCCGGAGGTCTTCCCTGAAGACGTGTTGGCGGAAGCCGAGTCGGTCGAGGCCGAGCTAGGTGACGACGCGCTCGAGGGAAGGGAAGATTTTCGTGAGCGGCTCATCGTCACCATCGACGGGGAGACGGCGCGTGATTTCGACGATGCCGTCGAGGTGGAGCTGCTCGATAACGGCCATTACCGTCTCGGTGTGCACATCGCTGATGTTTCGCATTATGTGCGGGAGGGATCGCCGCTCGACCGGGAAGCTTTCCTTCGCGGAACGTCCGTGTATTTTCCGGATCGCGCGATCCCGATGCTTCCCGAGCGCTTGTCGAACGGCATCTGCAGTTTGAAGCCCGGCGTTGACCGCTTGGTGCAGAGTGTTTTCGTGGAGGTGACGCCGAACGGTGAGGTCGTCCGAAGCCGCTACGCCGATGGCGTGATTCGGAGCGCCGCGCGCATGACCTATACGAAGGTCTTTGGGATTCTCACCGAGGATGACGAGGAGCTCAGGCGCGAATATGCCTCACTCCTGCCCGAGCTCGACAAAATGCTAGCGCTCTACAAGATTCTTCGCGCGCGTCGTGGCGCTCGAGGTTCTATCGACTTCGACCGGCCGGAAGCGGAAGTCGTTCTCGATGACGAAGGTGCTATCGTCGACATTCGTGTCGCGGAGCGCAACGTCGCGCATCGCATCATCGAGGAGTTCATGCTGCTTGCAAACGAGGAGGTCGCGTGCTTTCTTACGAAACGGGATACTCCGTCCATCCACCGTTTGCACGAGGCCCCGGATGAGGATCGCGTCGAGCAGTTCGGGGATTTCATTCTCGGGCTCGGCTATCGTTTAAGGGCGCCGTCGGAGTCCATCTCGCCCAAAGCGTTTCAAAAACTCCTCCGGCGTATCGAAGGCAAGCCTGAGGAGCGGCTCATCTCCTTCGCGATGTTGCGCACGATGAAAAAAGCCGTCTACTCGGCCGAGCAAGCGGGCCACTACGCGCTCGCGACCTCGTCTTACACTCATTTCACGTCGCCCATTCGCCGCTACCCGGATCTGATCGTGCATCGTCTCTTGCGAAAGCTGGGGCGCGGCGAAGAGCTTTCCGAAGATCTTTCTGAAGACCGGCTCGAAGACGTCGCTGAGCACAGCTCGATCACCGAGCGGCGCGCGGACGACGCGGAGCGCGAGCTCGTCGATTGGAAGAAAGTCCGTTTCATGGCGAACAAAGTGGGCGACGTCTTCGAAGGCATCGTGAGCGGTGTCACCGGTTTCGGTATCTATGTCGAGCTACTCGATTACTTCGTCGAGGGTCTCGTTCACATCAGCACGCTCGCCGACGATTACTATCACTACAACGAAGATGCCCATACGCTTACCGGAGAATCCACGGGCCGGATGTTTCGTCTCGGTGACGAGATCAAGGTCCAGCTAGTGCGTGTGAACCTCACCGATCGCCAGCTCGATTTCGCCATCGAGGGCCTCGAGCCGCGGGCACGCTCGCCGCGTCGCACGCGTCATCGATGAACATAATGGTTCTCCTGTCGTTTCTGGGGATCTGATTTGGGCGCGAGGGTATGGCCTATGGACGCTGCCGCGATTGTGGAAAACACCGGAAACTCCTGGAGAGAGAGGCGTTAGGGATGGGTTGTGAGCAGGTACAAACGTAGCAGCGGCGTTTTCCACAATCGCTTGGAAAACGCTTCGCGTTTCCCGCAAGCGCCCACAGGCCCCTCCTGATATATACAAGAAGGATTCATTCATTTGGAATAAGGAAGGGGAGGCATCGATCAGTGGAGGCTATGGAAAACGCCCTTCCAGGCTTCGAAGAGAGCTCAGTCGTGAGCAAGGCCTTGAACGATCCGGACCGTGGGGGCGTTTCCCACAGCCTCGTTTCGCGCTGCGGGGCAGTGGCATTTGGTGAGGCCTGTGGGTTGAGAGGGTAAGCCATGTTTAGATGCGCATCGGCGAGAACGCTAGAATCCTTTTTCGGCAAGAAAAAGGAGCGTTCTCGCGATGCGCGTTACCACGTTAGTCAACAAGCTCATCGGATTGCAAGGCCTGTGGGTCCGAAATTTCCACTTCCAGGCGGACAAAGCCAGAGTGGTGGTGGATGTCGTACCACGGAGGGGGAAGCCTCTGTGCGGGGTTTGCGGTCGAAAGGTCCGCAAGAACAAAGATCGCTACAATCGTTACTGGCGGCACTTGGACCTGTTCGGTGTCCGGAGCTATCTTCGCTACTCGATCCGGCGAGTGGTTTGTCGGCGTTGTGGCGTGGTCAAAGAAAAGGTGCCTTGGGCCGACAAGGGAAGCCGCTTTACCAAAAGCTTCGAACAAGAGGTAGCGTGGCTGGCACAGAGGACGGACGTCAGCGCCGTAGCGAACTATTTCCGAGTGACGTGGCGTTCGGTGCGACGGATCATCCAGCGGGTGGTTGCCGAGCAATGGGATGAGCGGCGCGAGCTCGATGGATTGCGGGTGATTGGGATGGACGAGATCAGCTACCGCAAACGCCACAAGTACTTGACAGTGGTGATAGACCATCTCAGCGGCCGGGTCGTCTGGGCGGGAAAGGAGCGCAAGGCCAAGACGCTGCTGCGGTTTTTCCGCAAGCTCGGACCACAAAGAGCCGCGGAGCTCGAAGCGGTCAGCATGGACATGTGGGAGCCGTACATAACTGTCGTCGGCAAGAAGGCGCCTCAGGCACGGGTGATCTTTGACCGCTTCCACATCGTCAAGCACCTGAACGAGGCCGTGGATAAGACCCGGCGCGAGCTGGTGCGCGAGCTCAAAGGGACTGCCCGGCGGAACCTCAAAAACACCAAGTTTCCCCTTCTCAAGGCGAAGCACAACCGCAGCGCGAAAGACAAACGGGTGCTCCGCGAGCAGGTGCGAGCTAATCGTCGCCTCTACCGCGCCATGCTTCTGCGCGACGACTTCATGGACCTCTACACCTATAAAACCGAGACCTGGGCCAAGAAGTTTCTCCGAGGATGGCTGCGGCGCGCTATGAGCTCAAGAATAGAGCCCGTCAAACGCGCGGCGAAGATGACCCGCAGCCACTTCGATGGCGTCATCGCGTGGGTCACGTGGAGACTCAGCAACGGCCGACTCGAAGGAATGAACAACAAAATCCGGCTGCTGAGCCACCGCAGCTTTGGACTCCACTCTGCTGAAGCTCTCATCAGTCTCGTCTACCTAAACTGTGGCGGTCTCACCCTCGAGAGGATCCACTGAAATGGCTGGAGAGGCAACATAATAATGCTTTAGGCCTTGTTCTTCCTTGGCGTTTGACCGTCAGCTCACCACGAGCTCGTAGCCGACCTTCTTTAATCTGAAGTTCCTTGGTCGAATGAACCCACTGACAGTGTGAATCCCCAATGATTACGCGTCTTTAGGGACGCCGAGAGGCTAATTTTGGGTTGCAATATGTAGGCATGTCTAAAGCCTTTTATGGTTTGATATACATTGACACATAGGCTATTATGGTGGGCATGCATATCCACATCATCCCCAATCGCAACTCTACCCCCGCGGTCCTGCTGCGTGAGTCCTATCGGGTGGGCGGAAACGTCCGCAAGCGCACGCTCGCTAACTTGTCCAAATTGCCCATGGACGCAGTCGACGCCATCCGACGCATTCTCAAAGGGGAAAAGCTCGTCTCGGTTGAAGTCGCCTTCAAAATCGTCGAGAACGGCTCCCTGCACCATGGCCACGTCGACGCGGTGCTCAGCGCCATGAGACAGCTCGGTTTCGAAAAGCTCGTTGGTTCTCGACACTCACCAGAGCGGGATTTGGTCGTGGCCATGGTAGTCGCCCGGATCCTCGAACCGCAGTCGAAGCTGGCGACTAGCCAGTGGTGGCACACAACCACACTGCCCGAAATCCTGGGGGTGAGCGATGCCCGCGAAGACGATCTCTATGCCGCCATGGACTGGGTTCTCAAACGCCAGGAGGTCATCGAAAAAAAACTCGCGGCGCGCCATCTCCAAAACGACGGCCTGGCGCTCTATGACCTAACCTCAAGCTACTTCGAGGGTGTGAGTTGTCCGATCGCCCGCCTCGGATACGACCGTGACGGCAAGAAAGGCAAGCTGCAGATCAACTACGGTCTGCTGACCAACGAACGCGGCATCCCCGTGTCGGTATCGGTCTTTGAGGGCAACACGGGCGATCCCAAAACGCTGTTGCCTCAGGTAGAAAAGGTGCAAGAGCGCTTCGGCATCGAGCAGTTTGTGATGGTGGGCGACCGCGGAATGATCACCCAGACCCAGATCGACGAGTTGCGGGAGATGGACGGTGTCGACTGGATTACCGCTCTGCGTCCCGAACCGATTCGCAAGCTCATCAACGATGGGGTGCTCCAGATGGGGCTATTCGACGAGCGGAATCTGTTTGAGGTGACGCACCCGGATTTCCCCAACGAGAGGCTGGTCGCTTGCCGCAATCCGGAGCTGGCCGAGAGGCGGCGTCACAAGCGCCGTGCTCTGCTCGAAGCGACCTGCAAGGAGCTGGAGAAAGTTTGTCGGATGGTCGAGCGGCGCCGTTTGCAGGGCAAGGAGGACATCCGTGCTGCAGTGAAAAAGCTCCTCAACAAGTACAAGGTCGGCAGGTACTACAGGCTCGACATCCGTGACGACGGTTTCGACTTCGAGCTAGACGAGACAACGATGGATGCCGACGCCTCGCGCCTCGCCAACGGCAACTCTGAGCTCGCCAACAAACGGCTCCAGCGGTGGAAGCGACACATGGGGACGATCGCTAAGCAGTTCGGAGGGATTCGCCAACGGATCGGGCGGGGTCAGCTGCATGGTAAAGATAAAGCCTCTCCTGCCATTTCAGTCCTGCCATTTCAGTGGATCCTCTCGAGGGTGAGACCGCCACAGTTTAGGTAGACGAGACTGATGAGAGCTTCGGCAGAGTGGAGTCCAAAGCTGCGGTGGCTCAGCAGCCGGATTTTGTTGTTCATTCCTTCGAGTCGGCCGTTGCTGAGTCTCCACGTGACCCACGCGATGACGCCATCGAAGTGGCTGCGGATCATCTTCGCCGCGCGTTTGACGGGCTCTATCCTCGAGCTCATAGCGCGCCGCAGCCATCCTCGGAGAAACTTCTTGGCCCATGTCTCGGTTTTGTAGGTGTAGAGGTCCATGAAGTCGTCGCGCAGAAGCATGGCGCGGTAGAGGCGACGATTAGCTCGCACCTGCTCGCGGAGCACCCGTTTGTCTTTCGCGCTGCGGTTGTGTTTGGCCTTGAGAAGGGGAAACTTGGTGTTCTTGAGGTTGCGCCGGGCAGTCCCTTTGAGCTCGCGCACCAGCTCGCGCCGGGTCTTATCCACGGCCTCGTTCAGATGCTTGACGATGTGGAAGCGGTCAAAGATCACCCGTGCCTGAGGAGCCTTTTTGCCGACGACAGTTATGTACGGCTCCCACATGTCCATGCTGACCGCTTCGAGCTCCGCGGCTCTTTGTGGTCCGAGCTTGCGGAAAAACCGCAGCAGCGTCTTGGCCTTGCGCTCCTTTCCCGCCCAGACGACCCGGCCGCTGAGATGGTCTATTACCACTGTTAAGTACTTATGGCGTTTGCGGTAGCTGATCTCGTCCATCCCAATCACCCGCAATCCATCGAGCTCGCGCCGCTCATCCCGTTGCTCGGCAACCACCCGCTGGATGATCCGTCGCACCGAACGCCACGTCACTCGGAAATAGTTCGCTACGGCGCTGACGTCCGTCCTCTGTGCCAGCCACGCTACCTCTTGTTCGAAGCTCTTGGTAAAGCGGCTCCCCTTGTCGGCCCAAGGCACCTTTTCTTTGACCACGCCACAACGCCGACAAACCACTCGCCGGATCGAGTAGCGAAGATAGGTCCGGACTCCGAACAGGTCCAAGTGCCGCCAGTAACGATTGTAGCGATCTTTGTTCTTGCGGACCTTTCGACCGCAAACCCCGCACAGAGGCTTCCTCCTCCGTGGTACGACATCCACCACCACTCTGGCTTTGTCCGCCTGGAAGTGGAA
Source organism: Candidatus Marinacidobacterales bacterium (assembly GCA_965197495.1). GTDB lineage: Bacteria > Acidobacteriota > Vicinamibacteria > Marinacidobacterales > SMYC01 > SMYC01. The sequence continues at coordinate 3,239,207 of OZ240210.1, read as the reverse complement.
ATTTCGGACCCACAGGCCTTGCAATCCGATGAGCTTGTTGACTAACGTGGTAACGCGCATCGCGAGAACGCTCCTTTTTCTTGCCGAAAAAGGATTCTAGCGTTCTCGCCGATACGCATCTAAACATGGCTTACCCTCTCAACCCACAGGCCTCACCAAATGCCACTGCCCCGCAGCGCGAAACGAGGCTGTGGGAAACGCCCCCACGGTCCGGATCGTTCAAGGCCTTGCTCACGACTGAGCTCTCTTCGAAGCCTGGAAGGGCGTTTTCCATAGCCTCCACTGATCGATGCCTCCCCTTCCTTATTCCAAATGAATGAATCCTTCTTGTATATATCAGGAGGGGCCTGTGGGCGCTTGTGGGAAACGCGAAGCGTTTTCCAAGCGATTGTGGAAAACGCCGCTGCTACGTTTGTACCTGCTCACAACCCATCCCTAACGCCTCTCTCTCCAGGAGTTTCCGGTGTTTTCCACAATCGCGGCAGCGTCCATAGGCCATACCCTCGCGCCCAAATCAGATCCCCAGAAACGACAGGAGAACCAAGATAAAATCGGTGTGCGGGTAGGCAGAGTTCTCAACAAGTACAAAGTCGGCAAGCACTTCAAGCTGGACATTCGCGACGACAGCTTTAGCTTCGAAATCGACGACACAAAGGTCACTGCGGAAGCTGCCCTTGACGGCATCTACGTGATCCGCACCAGTCTTGCTGAGCAGCGGATGAAAACCGACGACACAGTGCGCAGCTACAAGTTGCTGACCCAGGTCGAGAGGGCGTTTCGTTCCTTCAAGAGCATGGACCTAAAGGTGCGGCCGATTCGTCACCGGCGCGAAAACCGAGTCCGGGCGCACGTCTTCTTGTGCATGCTGGCCTACTACGTCCTGTGGCACATGATGGAGGCTTGGCGGCCGCTGCTATTCTCTGACGAGGACCAGCAGGCGAAGGCCAGGCGTGACCCGGTTGCTCCGGCGAAGCGCTCCGACGCAGCCCTGCGCAAGATACAAACCAAGAAGCTTGACGATGGGAGTCGAGCTTCCAGCTTCCGCACGCTGCTGCGCCTTCTCAGCAACATCGTCCGAAACAAATGTCGGCGACCGGAAGCCGGACCCGACGAGCCCACCTTCGATGTCACGACAACTCCGGACTCGAAACAGCAGAGAGCCTACGACCTGCTCAAAGGTATCACCGTGTAGACAGAAGCCAGCACCATTGATTCCAACTATCTCATTGGATCAACACCGGATCTTGGCTTTTTCAGCCAGGAACTTCAGTTTAATACTTTCGCTTCCACCTCCAGATCGGCGCGGGTCAACGGGTGCTCGTCCAGCCAGCCTTCGGGGAAAGCGATGGACAGGCTTTTCTTCGCACCGGCGGCGGCGACGGGTGGCAAGGCACGCGGGCTGCGGTGGCGGTTCAGTAGCACCGCGGTGCGGATCAGAATGGTCAAGCGAAGCGCGGTCTCCTCGTCCACCATGAGGTCTTGAAACGCCGTGCGGTTGAGCTTTCGGCGGTGTGCGCCGATGAGGGCGGCGAGCAGCGCCTGATCGTCGCGGGAGAAGCCTGGAAGCTCCCCGTTGGCCACGATGTAAGCTCCGTGGCGCTGGTAGCCGCTATAGGAGATCGTGATACCGATCTCGTGGAGCTGCACCGCCCAAGTGATGAGGTGCCGGAGCTCGGGGTCCTCGAGAGTCCACGCCTTTTTCAGCTGTTTCAATCCCAAAAGCGCGGTGCGCTCCACACGGTCGGCCTGGGCGGTGTCGATGCGGTATTGCTCCACGAGCCGTTGGATCGTGCGCTCGCGCGTGTCTTCGTGGCGGTTGCGGCCGATGATGTCATAGAGAACACCTTCTCGCAGCGCGCCGTTCGACCGCTCCATGACGTCCACGTCGAGCCCCTCGAAAACGCTCCGAAGGATCGCGCCGCCGCCTGCGAAGACAGGAGCTCGTTCGGCCGTCAGCCCCGCGAGCGATAGCTTACCGACCTTGCCCGCCTCGACGAGCGCCTTCGACACCTTCTTCAGACTTTTCTTCGTAATCCCCTGGCCCCACCCGTTTTCTCGGATGACCGTGTGGACCGCGAGGATCGTTCCCGAAGCGCCGTAGGCGCGTTCCCATCCCAAGTTTTTGAAACGGTCTTCGACGGCCTCGAGCTCCACACGGGCCGCCGTCTCCGCTGCCTTCATTCCTTCTTGGGTAATCGTATCGGCAGGGAAGAACCGGCGGGTGTAGGAAACGCAGCCCATGAACAAGCTCGCTGCGCGTTTGGACTCGAAGCCCTCGCCGATGATGATCTCGGTGCTGCCGCCGCCAATGTCGACGACGAGACGTCGCTCGTCTTCATAGGGGTGCGAGTGCGAGACGCCTAGATAGATGAGCCGTGCTTCTTCTTGCCCCGAGATGATCTCGATGTGATGCCCGAGTGCCTTCGATGCCTTCTTGAGCACCGCACGCGGGTTGCGTACTTGCCTTAGCGTGTTCGTTCCCACGGCGCGCACTTGCTTGGCCGGGATATCTCGGATCCGCTCGCCAAATTTCTCGAGGGCGGCATAGGCGCGCTCGAGCGCTTCCTCGCTCAGTGTTTTCTCTTCGGTCAGGCCGGCGGCGATGCGTACGCGCTCGCGCAAACGATCGACTTCGTGGATCTCGTCGTGGACGGCGCGAGCGATCTTCAAATGAAAGCTGTTCGAGCCGAGGTCGACGGCCGCGAAGGTGTCGGCGAGGTTGGTGTCGGTCATGTCGTATGATGCGCGTATGGCCACTTACGTCGTCGGTGACGTACAAGGCTGTTTTATCACGCTCGAGCGGCTTCTTGCGCGCATCGATTTCGACGTTTCTCGCGATCGCTTGTGGTTTGTCGGTGACCTCGTGAATCGCGGGCCGAGCTCGCTCGAAGTGTTGCGCTTCGTTCGAGGGCTCGGCGCGAGCGCGGTCACGGTCCTCGGTAATCACGACCTCCATCTCATCGAGCGCCGCCGCGGGACCCGTGCGCCGAGACCACGCGATACGTTCGACGACGTTCTCGAAGCTGCCGATGGTGACACGCTCATCGACTGGCTCGTCGAGAGGCCCTTGCTTCACCGCGAGGACGACGCGGTCATGGTGCATGCGGGCATCTTGCCCACGTGGAGCCTGGCCGAGGCCGAGAGGCTCGCGAAAGAGGCGAGCGTTGCGCTCCAGGATGGCGGCGTCGACGGCGAGCTTCGCACGGCGCTCGATGGGCTGACGCGGCTACGCACGTGCTCGAAGGACGGAGACATGTGTCTCGACTATGCCGGTCCTCCAGGCGGCGCTCCCAAGGGCTGCCGTCCCTGGTTCGAGATGGCGAGCCTCCCCGACGGCGTTACGGTCTATTTCGGTCATTGGGCGAGTCTCGGTTTGTACCTTGGCGCGAACGCCATCGGGCTCGATTCCGGCTGTGTCTGGGGAAGAGAGCTGACGGCGATGCGACTCGAGGACCGCGAGGTCTTTCAAGAGCCTAGCGAGATCGGCGCCGGCCGGTAGCCCGGGCGAGCGCTTCAGGCTCGTATTTCTTGACGCCGGTGATTTCGCGCGGAAGCTCCGATCGAATCCACTCGGGGAGGGTGAGCTCCGCGCCCGCCTCGACCGATGCGAGCACGAGATCCTGCGACGGGATGGCGACGATGGTCCAGACGCGTCCGTTGTCCTCGAGTTCGTGACGGCGGCATTCGAGCTGCCGCCCTTGTGTGAGAGCCCAAAGCTTTTCGAAAGCCGGGCGTGTGAGTCTCTCTTCCGTCGGCCGGTCGCCGTTCGATTCGACGTGACGGGAATAGCGAACCCGCCGGCCCATGCGTACCGCGCGCACGCGCTCGCGGATGGCGTTACCCGGAATCCATCCTTCGCGGATTCCAACGCCGCTTTTCTTGGCCAGGCCCGCCGGTAGGTTTGCGAGCAGAAAGCGGCGCTTTGTGAGCTCGCGCGCCGGCCATATCCTCAGAAGTCCGACGAAGCGGGAGACGCGCTCGAAATAGGATGCGCCCGCAGGTCGGATCCACCTGCGCTCGAGATCGTCGAAGCAGCGATCCCGGCGCTCGCGCTGTCGCCTCAAGAGCGCGAGGAGGCCCGTATTTTGCGAAGGGTAGGCCACGGGCAGCTCTTCGGCTCGTAGCGCGAGGTCCCGAAGCTTTCTAGCCTCTTCGAGCGCCGAGCTTTCGAGCGCTTTGGAGATCTCGGTCGTCAGGACGCGCGTGTCTTGGAGCTCGCCGAGGCAATCCTGGAGTGATTTCATCCCCTTGATGAGCGGACGCGCCTCGAGGAGCTCGCTTTGCAGAGGCTCCAGGATGTAGCGAAGTCGCTTGGCTTCGATGCGCGCGCGATGAAGAAGCTCGGTATCTTCGGCAGAGTGCGCGGCCACGAGGCTCTGTTGGAGAATGTCCGCGTGCTCCGCGAGGATCTCGGCGGTGGCGGCGACGAACGTGGCGTTGGTCTCTTCGGCGGGGAGCCTCATCCGCGTGAAAGCCTCTTTCAAGTCCTTGTCGAGCGCGCGGAACGCGCGCCGAATCACTGCGACGCTGGGTGTTGTTTGCTGTTTGGCCTCAAGGATGGACAACAAGTGGCTGGCTCCGGCCCGCTCGGCCTCTGCGAGACGATCGCGCTCGCCCATGAGCCATTCGATCGCGACCTCGGCGTCGCGGGCGAGGTTCGTGGAGGATGCCAGCGTTTTCACACGGGCCCGGAGCCGCTTTGCGCCGGATCCTTTGAGCTGGGCGCGATAGGCGCGCATCATGCTCCGCAGCCGGCGAAGCGACACGCGAAAATCGTGCAAGCCTTCTTTGTCCTCGGGGTCCTCCATGCGCTCGAGCGCACGGGCCGCTTCGCTCTTCAGGCTCGAGCACAAGCGACGCACCGTTTCCTCTGGCGCGCGCTCCAGCAGATGTCGCGGAAGTCTGGCCATTGTGTTACGGTAATTGTAATTCGATCAACAACCTAGCGAAACCTGACCGCCGGGTCCCCCGCGGGACCAAGGAGAGTACACCTTATGGTAGCGCGTCGTTGTCGTTGTCGTTGTCGTTATCAGTGGCTCCTGACTTCTGCCCTTGTCGGTTCGATGGCGGCTTGTGGCGGTGGTGACACGAAACGTGAGACCCCAGAAACAGGCGTCGCGGGCAACACGCGCCCTAGCGGAAACGGTGCGTGCGGTCTCATGATGCAGAGCGAAGTGGATGAGCTCTTCGGCACCTCCGTCGGTGCGGGCGCGGCCGAGTCGCTCGACGGCGGCGATATAGAAATTTGCACTTGGCCTGCCGGCGAAGACTCCGCTCTGCTGTTGCAGATTTCTCCTGCGAGCGATGACATTCGACAGGCGGTCGATCTCGGCGAAGGGTTTCGTGTCGCCGACGTCGCCGGGATGAGCGGCCGCGCGGCCGCGGCGCTCGAGCAAGCCGATGGCGATCAGGCGGTCGCTGTGATCGCCATGACTTCCGGAGAACGCACGATCACCGTGAGCCCGATCGGCCTCGGGATGCTCGAGGGAACACCCAGCTTCGAGAAGCTGAAGGCTATCGTCGACGAGATCGCCTCGCGGCTCGAGTCGTCGGGGTCTTAGGGCCGGTCGGGCCAAGGCTCCTGTTTGACGCCCTCGAACGGCTCCGCCGAGAACGCGCGCCGCATCGCCTGACGCGTGCCCATGTCGTAGGAGTCTCCAGCGCGAAGGAAGTAGAAACGGCCCTCTCCGGCGAGCGTCCGTTGATAGTCGTAGATCGCGACCACGCTCTGGCCGAGCACTTCGAAACGATTCCCTTGCACGACGATCGCCGTGTCCTCGTCGAGGCCGATGCCGAGCAAGTGAGGATATTTCTCGATCACGGGGATGAGGTCGAAGTGCCGGTTGCGGGCGAGCAGATGCTGGTCGATGGCGATGTTCTTGAGAAAGCTGAACCCTTCCTCGTGATCGCCCATCATGATCGTGTTGTTCTCCGTGTCCCCGCGCGCGAGATAGGAGCCTTGGATCGTGGCGCCCGCGGAGGAGCCGCCGATAACCCCGCCTCTTTCGAGCACTTTGTGGAGCTCGAGCTCGGTCCGGGTATCGAGATAGGCGTCCGCTAGGCGCCACTGCCGGCCGCCGGGAAACCACACCCCGCGCGCCTTCTTGATGGGCTCTAGGAACGTGTCGCTATTGGCGACGTTGCGGTCCCGGGTATGGACGACGGTGACGTGCTCCGCTCCGAGCTTCCGCCAGCGCCGCGCGCCCGGGTAATACTGGTCGTAGTGGTCCCCGACGCCCGCGGTGGGGATGATGACGAGGGGTGCTTCCGGGCCCCCGGCGAGCTCGATGAATCGCTCCATGATCGCCGGATCCTTCATGGCGCCGCCCACGATGACGAGCGCCCCTTGGGACGGGCCCACGTCCTGGGCGGTGGCCAGAGCGCGGATGACAAGAAGTAGGCAAAGCGCGTGAAACAAGTACTTCCACATGATGTCGGTCCTTCCGATGGATATGACTGCCTATCGAAGAGGCCGGGGAAGCATGATTTAATCACAAGCGCGGGCTCCAACGCGAATTGTTATCATCCCCTCCATGAAGCACGTTGTCATCGGGACCGCCGGCCATATCGACCATGGCAAGAGTGCCCTCGTACGGGCGCTCACGGGGACAGATCCAGACCGGCTGAAGGAAGAAAAGGAGCGGGGCATCACCATCGACCTCGGTTTCGCCTTTCTCGCCGAGGATGACGACTTGTCCATCGCTTTCGTGGACGTTCCGGGGCACGAGAAGTTCGTCAAGAACATGCTCGCGGGCGTCGGCGGCATCGATCTCGTCTTGCTCGTGGTCGCCGCGGACGAATCCGTCATGCCCCAGACGCGAGAGCACTTCGACATCTGCCGTTTGCTCGAAATCCCGCGCGGGGTGATTGTCCTCACCAAGAGCGATCTCGCTGACGCCGAGCTCATCGAGCTCGCCGCGCTCGAGACGCGTGAGCTCCTTCACGGAAGCTTTCTCGAAGGCGCCCCGCTCCTCGAGGTTTCGTCGAAAACAGGAGAGGGCATCGAAGCGCTGAAGCTGAAGCTCATCGAGGAGGCCAAAGATGTTTCGGGCCGCTCCGCGAACGGACTCTTCCGGCTTCCCGTCGATCGCGTGTTCTCCATGAAAGGCTTTGGCACGGTCGTGACCGGAACATTGATGACCGGCTCGGTCGCGCAAGAGGACGAGATCGAGATCGTGCCGCGAAGGCTGAAAGCCCGGATACGCAGCCTACAAGTTCACGGCGAGAAAAAGAACACCGCGCGCGCGGGCCAGAGAACCGCGGTGAATTTGCAAGGCGTCGATGTCGCCGACGTCCTGCGCGGCGACACCCTCGTCGAGCCCGGGTCGTTCACGCCGACGCACATGATCGATGCCGAGCTCGACGTGCTCGCCTCGTCGCCCATCCCCATCAAGGATCTCACCCGCGTGCATCTTCATCTGGCAACGGCGCAAGTCTTGGCGCGCGTACGGGTGCTGGGCGACAGGAAAGCTCTCGCTCCGGGAGAACGCGGTTTCGTACAGCTCCGCTTGGAAGGCCCGACGGTCGCCGCACGCGGGGATCGCTTCATCCTGAGACGCTACTCGCCTCTGGAGACGATCGCCGGCGGGAAGGTTCTCGACGCCGAGCCTCAGAAGCACGGCGTCCGCAGCCGAGCCCCCCTCGGCGCGTTCGAAACGCTCGCGAGCGGCGATCGAGCCACCGCCGCCGCGCTCTTTATTACCGGCGCGGGTGCTATGGGAATGTCGGAGCCCGACTTGGCCCGGCGGCTATCGGCCGACGGGGAATCGATGAAACCGATCGTCGCGGCGCTCGTCGGCGCAAGAAAAGCGGTGGTGGTCTCCGAGGCGCCGAAGCTCTTCATCGCTCCCGACTTCGTCGAGACCCTCGCGAGCCGCATGCTCGACGAGCTCAAACGCTTTCAGAGCAAACACCCGCTGCTCGAGGGTATGCCGAAAAGTGAGCTGAGGGAAAAGGTTGCCACGCGCACGCCGCACGCCGTGTTCGAGTGGGTCTTGTCACAGCGCGTCGCCGAAGGACGTCTCCGAAGCGCGCGCGATCTCGTCGCGACTCCCGATCACAGCATCCACATGAGCGCCGAGGAGACCGAAGCCCGAGACTTCCTCGTGACGCAATATCGTGACGGGGGCTATCGCCCCAAGAGTCTCAGCGAAGCGGCGATCGCGGGAAAGCAAGACACGCGCTTGCTCGAGCGCGTGCAGCGGGTCTTGTTGAAGGACGGAACGCTTGTCCAGATCGCGGACGGGATGGTCTTCCACCGCGACGTCCTCGGCGAGCTCAAGCAAACCATCCGGGGCCTCAAGCCTGAACGCGACCGCCTCGATGTGAGCTTCTTCAAAGAGATGGCTGGCGTCACCCGCAAGCACGCCATTCCTTTGCTCGAGTGGCTCGACCGGGAGCGCGTCACCCGCCGTGCCGGCAACGACCGCATCATCTTGTAGCGCTTGTAGCCACCCCGGATTCATGAAATCCGTCGGCATTTTCGGTGGCGGCATCGTGTTGCTGCTGGGTGTCGGAGCGGTGGCCGCTGGACAGGAAAGCTAGTGCCCGAACCCGCTAATCCTGCCGTGAATTCCTGGCCCTTTTCGGCGCTGACTGCGTTGCGGCACTGAGCGCGTGCGCTCCATCGCCTAAAGGCGATGGGTTCACGTCGCCGACTAAAGTCGGCTTGTCCTTGCCTCGTTTCACTACTCACTGACCTTGAAAGAATCGTCGTCCTGGGGCACGGCACCCTGCAACTCTATATACTTCGCTACCACCTCATCCGTCACGTTGCCCGTTGTCACCACGAAGTAACCCCGTGCCCGTAGGTGCCGACCCCAGAACTCCTTCCGCATCGTCCGTAAGTCGCGCATCAGACGATTCGACATCTTACCCTTAATCAACTGCATCACTCGACTCGGCGACAAATTCGGCGGCACGCTCAGCAACAGGTGCACGTGCTCAGGCCGCACATGACCCTTCAGTATTTCTATCTGGTTCCGAGCACAGATCTCCCGGATGAGATCCCGGAGACGAACCGCTACATCCCCTCTCAAGGCCGGCTTGCGGTACTTCGTGATAAATACGAAGTGATAGTTTAACTGGTACGTCGTGTGCGATGATTTACGATATCCTTTCACCTGGGGATCGTACCCCAAGCCTCCTAAAGGCTTCGCCTAAAGGCGTGGGATTTCAACCATCCCCGAGTGGGACACTGAGCGCGTGCGCTCCATCGCCTAAAGGCGATGGGTTCACGTCGCCGACTAAAGTCGGCTTGTCCTTGCCTCGTTTCACTACTCACTGACCTTGAAAGAATCGTCGTCCTGGGGCACGGCACCCTGCAACTCTATATACTTCGCTATCACCTCATCCGTCACGTTGCCCGTTGTCACCACGAAGTAACCCCGTGCCCGTAGGTGCCGACCCCAGAACTCCTTCCGCATCCTCCGAAAGTCGCGCATCAGACGATTCGACGTCTTACCCTTGATCAACTGCATCACTCGACTCGGCGACAAATTCGGCGGCACGCTCAGCAACAGGTGCACGTGCTCAGGCCGCACATGACCCTTCAGTATTTCTATCTGGTTCCGAGCACAGATCTCCCGGATGAGATCCCGGAGACGAACCGCTACATCCCCTCTCAAGGCCGGCTTGCGGTACTTCGTGATAAATACGAAGCGATAGTTTAACTGGTACGTCGTGTGCAATGATTTACGATATCCTTTCACCTGGGGATCGTACCCCAAGCCTCCTAAAGGCTTCGCCTAAAGGCGTGGGATTTCAACCATCCCCGAGTGGGACATTAAAACCAGTTCGGCCTTCGGCCTAGCCCTCCGCTCGACAGGCTCGCTGCGGAAGGCGGCTCGACATATCTAGATATGACGTCGTCGGCTCGCCTTGTCAGCACCAAAATGGCCTAGGACTTCACCGACAGGATTAGCGGGTTCGAGCACTAGGGCCGCATTTGCCTTTCCCCGCAGACTAGAATACTTTTGGGGTATCCAGCGCGTTTGAGGTGGGCCTCCCTCCGGCCCGTGGTCGCTGGCGGTGGAGTCCCATGAGCAAAGCATTTACCAAAGAGTCCGACGAAGGGGCCTTCGACGAAGTCATTCCTGAGCCCAAGGACCTTCTGCCGCCCGGCACTAAGAACTACGTCACGCCCGAGGGTGCGGAGGCCCTGCGCACCGAGCTCACTCGTCTCGAGGACGTGCTGCGGCCGCAAGTTGTTGCGAAAAAAGGCTTTTCTGGTGCGAAGGGAAAGAAGGAGGCGGAGGGCCAGAGTTTGTCACCGAAGGCACGTCTCGCGGCGATCGACCGCCGGATCCAGTTTCTCCGGGGTCGTTTGGCCAATATGGACGTTGTCGACCTGAGCTCTCAAGACCAGGACAGCGTGCATTTCGGGGCGACGGTCACCATCGCGGATCCCGAAGGCAACGAGAGGATCTATAAAATCGTAGGGGTTGACGAGAGCCAGCCGGCGGAAGGCAAGGTCAGCTTCATTTCTCCGGTGGCGAGAGCTCTGATTTCCGCGCGTGAGGGAGATGTCGTGAGCCTCGAGCTCCCGAGCGGTGTTACCGAGCTCGAAATCCTATCGATCGATTACGTCTGAGCGCGCTGTGTTTGTTGTGGACGGCTACAACGCCATCCGACGCGTCCCCCGTTTCGCCGTAGTCGAGGCGCGCGACGGTCTTCGCGCGGGACGCGATGCGCTCGTTACGGCTATCCTCGCTTCCGGGACGCTTCGATCCCAGCCTGTGGTTATCATCTTCGACGGCACTGAGGACATCGACATCGGTCACACTCTTCGGGCACCGCACCCCAAGCTGAGGTTGCGTTTCTCGCGCTCGCCCGATAACGCCGACCAGGAAATCCTTCGCTTTCTAGGCAAGGGCCGCGCGACCGCCGCGACCGTCATCACCGCCGACCTGGATCTCGCTTTCGAAGTGCGCCGCCTCGGCGCCTCGGTGGTCGCGCCAGAGAGCTGGAACGTTTTGAAACTCCCGAAACGTCCGAAGAGGAAGAGTCCGCAAGCTCGGTCCGAAAAGCCGAACGCGTCGGCTTCCGATGTCGCCTATTGGCTCGAAGTTTTCGAGGACGACTAGAGCTGAGCGCTCACCGATGGCGCACGCCCAAAACGGCGAAGCCGATCAAAGCGGATTTGACGACGAAGATCAGCCGATTGTTGGATTGCGGGTCGCCGGGCCAGAAGAAAAAGCCGGGGCTCGTGGGAAGATCCAACGTGTTCTCGGTGACACCCTCGAGCGATTCGTTGTCGTCGAAGCGTATCCGGACACGAAGCCCGAGCCGATTCGGATCGACTTGCAGAGATTTTTCTTCCAGATAGTCCCCGTCGCCCGTAAAGTTGTGTACGAAGAACACACCTTTGAGCTTGTGGATGTCGACGGGCAGAGCCTCACCGTTCGCGTCGCTCATCTTCAAAATGCCTCGCGGCAGTAGTTGTCCCTTGTCGAGATAGCCGGAAACAAGTTGCCCCTGCTTCGTACGGGCGATCACTTTCGGACGGTCGGAGAGGAGCGCTTTGAGAGAATCCATGTGGGCTGAGCTTTATTTTCCCATAGTTACGTTTGGAAACGTATCGTCGGCGCCATGGTAGGATGGCGTCGCCGTGCCGGATAAAACCGTAGGGGTGATCCTCGGAGGAGGCATTGGGGCGCGCCTTCACCCCTTGACCCGCGAGCGTTCCAAGCCCGCCGTTCCCTTTGGCGGCAAGTACCGCCTCGTCGACGTTCCCATCAGCAATTGCTTGAACAGCGGCATTCGGCGGATCTTCGTGTTGACGCAGTTCAACTCCGCTTCGTTGAACAATCACGTCACGCGAACCTATCGCTTCGACAATTTCGGGCGGAGCTTCGTCGACATCCTCGCCGCGGAGCAGACACCGGAGGCAAAGGATTGGTTTCAGGGCACGGCCGACGCCGTGCGTAAGAACTTGCGTCACCTCGTCAACCGCCCCGGCGTGGAGCGCGCGCTCGTGCTGAGCGGGGATCAGCTCTACCGGATGGACTTTCGCAAAGTCGTCACGCAACACGAGGCAAGCGGCGCGGAAGTGACGGTCGCGGTCACGACAGTACGGCGCGAAGAGGCCCCGCGCTACGGCATTCTCAAAGTCGATGCGTCGAAAAAAGTCACACGGTTCGTCGAAAAACCTGCCCTCGACGCCCTCGAGGGATTCGAGACAGGAGACGGCGAGTATCTCGGATCGATGGGAATCTATTTGTTCAATCGTTCGGTCCTCGAAGAAGAGCTTCTCGAGTCCGAGGCGAATGATTTTGGTCACGGGATCCTCCCGGGGCTTCTCGGGCGCCGGGGCCTGTTCGCCCATGTGTTCGACGGCTATTTCGAAGATGTCGGGACCATCCGCACTTTTTATCAAGCTAACTTGGATTTGACGGATCCGCTGCCGCGCTTCAACTTCTATGAGCCGCTGGCGCCCATCTATACGCATCTTCGGTTCTTGCCCGGGAGCAAGATCGACGATTGCATCATCGTGCGCTCACCCGTCACCGAAGGCGTCATCTTGAATCAATGCCGTGTGGAGCGCTCGGTCCTCGGAGTGCGGTCGCGGGTGGCCAAGGGTATGGGGGCTGACTTCTATCAGCTGCCGCATGAGGTGGAGGCTGATTTGGCTGCGGGACGCCCACCCATGGGTATCGGCGAGGACGCGTTCATCGAACGCGCCATCGTGGACAAGAACGCGCGGATTGGCAAGGGCGTGCGCATCGTCAACGAAAAAGCCGTCACCGAGGCCGATGGCGAGAACTACTTCATCCGCGAGGGGATTGTCGTTATTCCTAAAAATGTCACGGTGCCTGACGGCACCGTGGTTTGACTTCGGCTATCGGCTATCCGGGTCTGGATTCGGTGACGGTGCTCTTTTGAATCGAGCGCGAAGGCCTGTTGGTAAATTCCCACGTGGTCCGGTAGAAAACACTCGAAAACACGCGGCTAGTTCACCCTAAGTTGTTGATTTAAAATCATTTCTGTGCTGTTCGGATGCGGCATTCGTCTTGCATCGTTGGTAAGGCGCTGCAAGCGTTTTGAGCGATATCGACATGCTGGATTACCAAAGCTTCGAAGTGCCCACGCTTTTGCGGCTGCTCAAGGGCATTGACCGCCTTCCGCGAGGAGCCACTGGCGCTTTGGTCTTTGCGTCGAAAGATGCCCCCCAGGGGACCGTCCTCGTCGAGGAGAACCGTGTCTGCTGGGCCGCCGTCTCGAACATGGAGCATCGCCTCACCGAAATCTTACGCCACGAAAGCGACCCGCCTCTTCCGAAAGCTGTATTCGACGAGGTCTACGAAGAGTCATCGCGATCGGATCCCGCTAGGTGAAACTTTGGTCGAGCGAGGGATCGTGACGACGGAAGAGCTTTCGCACGCGCTCCGCCGGCACACCGCGGAGGCTATCTGCGTTCTGGCGTCCTCGAAAGCTTTGGCTCCGGTCTGGGCCTCCAACCGGCAGCGGGCTTACGACGCGCAGCACACGTTCTGCACAGGGGAGCTCATGAGTGGCGTCGGGTCTTTCGGTTTCGACGAGCAAGCCCGACAGGCCGAGCAAAGGCTTCGCGAGTTGACGTCCATGGCGTCTGTCGGCATAGCGTACCTCGAAACAGGGCACGAGCTCCCCGTCACCCAAGTCGGGGTCGATGGGTGGGACTGCTCCGCGCTCGTCGAACTCGGGCACTGGGCTCGGGAAGTCCTCACCGCCGCGGAGACCGAGAACGTGGTGGAAGACGAGCTCCGCCGCGCCTGGCGCGACGGCCCGCTCGTCTACGTGAGCCACTCGAATCACAACATGGAACGGAGGTTACAAGAGCCAGTTCTCGTCTAGATCTTCGAAAGGAGATTAGATGAACCTCGAAGCTCTGTGGCCTGAAGACCGACCTCGCCAGAAACTCATCGAGCGAGGCGCCGAGACGCTCGGTGTCAACGAGCTCCTTGCCGTGCTGCTGGGCTCGGGCACCCGAAACGCCTCCGCGCTGGAGCTGGCCAATCAGCTCTTGCGGCAAGCGGGAGGTCTCGACGGCCTGAATCGCCAAAGCCCCGCGGGGCTCGCACGGGTGCCCGGGTTGAAGGACGCGCGCGTGGCGCGGATTCTCGCAGCGCTCGAGCTCGGAAGGCGCGCCGCCTCGACACCGGAGCCCGCGCGGCCGCGGTTCCGCGTGCTGGAGGATGCCGGCCGCTACTTGATGCCGCGTTTCGGGACGAAGCCCCTAGAGGAGTTCGGCATGCTCGCGCTCGATAGCCGCAATGGGCTGATGCGCCTCGAAATAATCTCCAACGGTAGCCTGAACGGATCGCTCGCCCACCCCCGCGAGGTCTATCGTGAAGCCGCCATTCTTCGCGCGGCAGCGATCGTTGTCTTTCACAATCACCCGTCCGGCGATCCGACACCGTCGCGCGAGGACCGAGAGCTCACCAAGAGGCTGCACCGGGCGGGGGAGATCCTGGGCATCGGCCTTCTGGACCACGTCATCGTCAGCGCCGGCCGCTACTGGAGTTTCAAAGAGCACCACGAACTTTAGATGCTCAGTGCGCGCTCACTCTTCTTCTTCGCCGAGCGCGCCCGTCGCCTCGCTCCTCGCTCGGCTTACTGTCGCTCCGAGTAGACCGCAGGGGGCAGATGACTTTTTCAGCCCCCTGCTAGTACACTGCACGGCTTCAATGGGCAAGCGGGTTCTCTATCTGGATGGCTCCGCGGGCGCGAGCGGAGATATGATCCTCGCGGCGCTCGTCGACCTCGGCGTGCCCTTGAAAGAGCTCGTGGCCGAGCTCGACAAGCTCTCGGTGACCGGCTTCCGGGTGATCCGGTCCAAGGCGGTTCGCGGCGGTATCCACGGCACGCGCATCCGCGTGGACGCGCCCGACGATCGAGGCCACCGCCACTGGGCCGACTTCGAGCGGATTCTGAAAAAGAGCCGCCTCTCGAAGGACATCAAGGCGCGTTCGCTTTCCCTCATCTACCGGGTCTTCGAGGCGGAGGCCACCGTGCACGGCAAGAGCGTCGAGAAGATCCATCTTCACGAGCTGGGCGCGCTCGACACGCTCGTAGACGTCGTGGGTGCTGTTTCGGGCCTCGAGCTTCTCGGTGTCGACCGGGTCGAAGCCTCACCGCTCAACGTGGGCTCCGGCTGGGTGGATACGGAGCACGGCCGGCTGTCCGTGCCGGCGCCGGCCACTGCGCTACTGTTGAGAGGTGTACCGGTATTCGCGGATGGTGATTTCGAGCGAACGACGCCGACCGGAGCGCTTCTCGTGAGCGCCTTCGCCGAGCGATTCGGCCCCTTGCCCGCGATGACGATCACGCGTCTAGGCTATGGACTCGGTACGAAGGATCCGACCTCGGGAACGCCGAACGCGCTCCGGCTCGTTCTGGGCGAGACGGGGAGCCGCCGTTTTGAAACGGTTCTCGTCCTCGAGACGACCATCGACGACCAAACGCCGGAGCAATTGGGCTTTGTCCAGGAGCAGTTGCTCGAGGCGGGCGTTGTGGATGTCTTTCTGACGCCGGTGATGATGAAAAAGAACCGGCCCGGCACGAACGTGACGGTCCTTGTACACCCGCGTGGCCGCGATCAGGCGACGGCGATCCTCTTTCGGGAGAGCACGACGCTCGGCGTGCGCACCCACGCGATCGAACGCGAAGTTCTCGAGCGCCGCATCGTCACGGTGCGGACGCGCTTCGGCAAAGTCCGTGTCAAAGAAGGGCTCTTCGGAGGCAAAGTCGTGAACGTCGCGCCCGAATTCGAAGATTGCCGGCGGGTCGCGCGCGCGAAGAAAGTCTCTTTGAAACAGGTACAGCAAGCTGCGATCGTGAGCTACCAAACGAAAGGGAAGGGATGAGCGAAGACGAGAAAATCAACATCGACGACTTCTTCAAAGTCGAGTTGAAAGTGGCCAAGGTGCTCGAAGCGTCCGAGATCGAAGGCGCCGACCGGCTTCTTCGGCTTCGAGTGGATCTGGGCTTGGAGACCCGGCAGCTCGTCGCGGGGATCAAGAAATCCTACACGCCCGAAGAGCTCGTCGGTAAGCACATCATCGTTGTCGCCAATTTAGAGCCCGCCACGCTGCGAGGGGTCGAATCTCAAGGGATGCTTCTCGCGGCAAGCACCGAGGATGGACCTGTGCTCGCGACGTTCGACAAAGCCGTCGCGCCCGGCGCCAAGGTCAAGTGAAACAATTCTTCTTGGTGCTCGCGGCGCTAGGGGTCGCCTGTGGTCCCGGGCCGGCCGAGCCACCTACGGCCGACGAGGGGTCACTCACTGATGCTGTCGCTGTCGCGCGCAAGAGCTGGAACGGTACCCTGATAGAGTTCGGCTCTCCGCGAGCGCTGCCTCATTTGAGCGAGGAGGGCTGGTCGCATGGAGAGACGGCCCCCGATGGCAATACCTTTCGCTGGGCCTCCGAAGAAGAGGCGGTCTTCACGTTCACGAGTGATCGCGCTGGCCGCCACATGGCCTGGATCGAATGCGAGCCGTTCCGTTTCGAAGGCAGTCCTTCTCAATGGATTCGTCTGAGCGTCAACGGCGAGGAGCTGACCGAGATCGGGCTGCGTCCCGCGCGCGAGCGCTATCCGGTCGAGCTGCCGCTTCGGGAAGGCCGGAACGAGATCGCCATGCGTTTCCGCTACGCGGGCGATCCCAACCGAAGATCCGCCGACCGACGGCGGCTCGCGGTCGCGTTCTATCGCTTCGACATTCTGCCCGAAGGCGAAGCGCCGGTCGCAAGGAGCCCGGGCCCGTTCGCTTGGGTGAATTCAGGGCTACATCTGCCCGCGGGCGGCGCCGTGACACTCTACGCGGACGTCCCCGGCGAGGCGCAACTCCGACTGACGCCTGGCGACGGTGTCGACATCGTGGTGCGTTCGGAACGGTCGACGCTCGTCGAACAAACGCTCGCTGGCGAAGAGGCCTGGGAGAAGGACCTGCGTGCGAACGGCCCCGTCGAGATCGTTCTGCGCTCGGCGAGCGGCGCCGTCATACGGCCTGAGCTTTTCGTCAGGGAATCCACGCCGCCGCGACGCGAACCGAACGCGGTCGATGCCAACATCGTGCTGATCGTTCTCGACGGCGCGAACGCGCTCCGAACGGGACTCTATGGGCACGACACGAACACGACACCCGCGATCGACGCCTTGGGAGAGACGAGCGTCGTTTTCGACAACGCCGTGAGCCAGGCCGTCTACACGATTGCTTCCATAGGCTCCGTTCTCACTGGCCAATACCCCGAGCGCCACCAGAGCGTCTCTTTTGCCGACCGGCTCCGCGACGACGTCGTCACCTTTCCCGAGCTCCTCGCCGAGCACGGCTATCGCACGGCCGGCTTTTCAGGAAACGCCGTCGCCTCGAAAATGTTCGGCCTCGATAAGGGCTACCAAGAGTTCTTCCAGATCTGGGAGCAAGAGGACTACACGGGTCACGGCGACTCGGTCCTCGCAACCTTCCGCGATTGGCTGGACGACGTCGGCGACGAGCGTTTTTTCGCCTACGTCCACTTTCGCGAGCCGCATTTCCCGTACAACCCACCAGCGCCTTTCGATACCCGCTTCGCCCCGGCAGAACCGTTCCCGGAAGGTATGGCCGACCCCAAAGTCGTCGGAGCGCTGAACGACCGAGTCGCAGCAGGAGAGCCGCTCGACACCGCAACGCTCGCCCGCGTGCACGGCCTCTATGATGGCAACCTAGCCTATGTCGACGATCTCGTCGGAAAGCTCCTTCGGCAACTCGACGAGCGCGGACTCAGAGGCAACACCGTCCTCATCCTCACCGCGGACCACGGAGAAGCTCTCTTCGAGCACGGTTTCCTAGGCCACAACACCCAGCTCTATGAAGAAAGCATCCGCGTTCCGTTAATCGTAAAAATTCCCAGCGCCGCGCCGCGCCGCGTCGAGAACGTCGTGGAGCTCGTTGACCTGGCCCCGACCATCTTGGAGCTTGCCGGCATGCGTGCAACCGACATGCAAGGCAAGAGCTTGTTAGGACCCGCCGCGGCCGACCGCATTGCTTACTCGCGCACCGTCTGGAAACGCCCCCGCTACAGCGCCCGCAACAAGAATCACAAACTCATCTGGGACAGCCGCACGGACGAAGAAGAGCTCTACAACCTAAGCGTGGACCCAAAAGAAACCGCTGACCTGTCCGGAGAGGACAACTTCGCAAAAGGCTACCTAGAACAAAAACTGTTCACCTGGCTAAGAGCCCAAGAACACCTAAGAGGCAACGCCCTCGCCCCCGAAGGTGTAGAAATGACCGAAGAGGAGCGCCGCCGCCTAGAAAGCCTAGGCTACACCCAAGCGATGAAACAAAACTGAAACACGGATGGTAGCCGGCAGCAGGAAGCAGATAGCAAAGATGAACTGCGAGCCGTGATAGACAGCCACGCGCACCTAGAAATGGACCGCTTCGACGAGGACCGCGAGGCTGTCATCGCCCGAGCCAAAAGCGCGGGCGTCGAAGCCATTCTCTCGCTTGCGATGGTCGACGAAGAAGACAGCTATAAAAAGGCCCTCTCGCTCGTCGCAACCCACGATTTCTACACGGCTGTCGGCTGCCACCCACATGACGCGAAGATCTTCGACGAGAAGGGTGGCGAAGCCCTCCTCCGCGAGCTCGCGAGTGGGCCGCGTGTCGTGGCGATAGGTGAGATTGGGCTCGACTACCACTACGACTCGTCCCCCAGGGAAGAGCAGCGGGAGGTGTTCCGCCGCCAAATTCGGTTGGCGCGCGAGCTCGAGCTTCCTGTCATCGTGCACCACCGCGAGGCCGAAGAGGACCTAGCCGCCATTCTGGAGGAGGAAACGGCGGATGTCCGCGGGATCCTGCATTCGTTCACGGCGAGCCTCGCCACCGCCGAGATGGCCATTGCCCACGGGTTCTTGATCTCTTTTTCGGGGATCTTGACGTTCAAGAACGCCGAGCCGCTGCGCGAAGCCGCCCGCGCGCTTCCGCTCGACAAGATCCTCGTGGAAACGGACTGTCCGTACCTCGCTCCCGTGCCCTATCGCGGCAAACGGAACGAGCCCGCCTTCGTGCGCGAGACCGCCGACTGCCTGGCTAAAACCAGGGGGATTTCCGAGCGGGAGGTCGAGGCGGCCACGGACGAGAACTTTTGTCGATTTTTTCCATCTAGCTGACTTCAAAGAGGTTCTCGGCTCTCATTGCCGAGAAACGGGAATTTCGTAATAATGGGGGCCGAATGGCGGCAGAAAGCAGTTTCGATGTCGTGTGCAAGCTGGACTTGCAGGAAGTGAAGAATGCCGTCCAGCACTCGATGAAGGAAATCGTGAACCGGTTCGATTTCAAAGGCTCGGGTACGGAAATCCAGGTCGTGGATGATGGCGCCGCGATCGAGCTCAAGTCCTCGGAAAAGTTCAAGCTTGAAGGCGCGCGCGACGTGCTGGAATCGAAGCTAGTGAAGCGGGGTATCGAGCTGAAGACGTTGAATCCGGGCCAGGTCGAGTCCGCGCTTGGAGGCACCGTCCGGCAGAAAATCGAGCTCCAGAACGGCATCCCCATGGAAAAGGCGCGCGAAATCGTAAAAATCGTGAAGTCCACGAAGCGCAAGGTCCAAGCCGCGATTCAGGGCGACCAAGTTCGCATTAGCGGCAAGAAGAAAGACGAGTTACAGTCCATCATGGCTCTCTTGAAAGAGGCGGATCTCGGAATCGCGATGCAGTTCAAGAATTACCGCTAAGAGCGCAACGGCAGGAAGAACAACTATGGCGTCCTCCGAAACACGTTCCCAGCTCCCAGAGCCCTCACTGACCCTGCAAGATATTTTCGGCGAAATCCAAGACGATCTCGATACCGTCGAGCAGATCATCCGCGACAAAGTGGAGAGCAAGCTCCAGCTCGTCGAGTCCAGCAGTCGCTATATCTACCGGAGCGGCGGTAAGCGGGTCCGGCCGGCGCTTCTCCTCGTCGCCGCACGTGCCTGCGGCTATACGGGCGACAAGGGGCCGCAATATGGCGCCGTCACCGAGTTCATCCATACCGCGACGCTCGTCCATGACGACATTGTCGATGAAGCGGTCATGCGCCGCGGGCAGCCATCCGTCAACGCTCTGCTCGGAAACGATTTCACCGTCCTCCTCGGCGATTTCCTCTACATCCGCTCGATCGGGCTCGCCATCGAGATGGGTAGCCTCGAGATTCTGCAAGTCATTACCGAGATCACGCTGCGCATGATCGAGGGCATGATTCTGGAGCTGACCCGTGGAGGCGCGGTCGACTTGACGGTGGACGAGCACCTCGACATCTTGAAGCACAAAACAGCCTATTTGTTCTATGGCTGCGCGCAAATGGGCGCGAAGCTCGGTGGCGCGACGCCGGAAGTCGAGTTCGCGCTCGGCGAGTACGGCATGAATATCGGCATGGCCTTTCAAGTCGCAGACGATCTGCTCGACTTCACCTCCGACGAAGAGACGCTCGGTAAGCCCGTGCTCTCGGATTTGAAGGAAGGCCATGTCACGTTGCCGATCATCTACGCGCTCCAAAACGAGCCCCGCGCGCTCCCGACGGTCCAAGCGGTCATCGAGCGCGGCAGCATCGACGAGGTGAGCCGCAAAGAGATCCTGGACCTGGTGCGTCGCAACAGATGTCTCGACAAAGCCCGGGACCTTGCCGAAGACTACGCCGTCAAAGCCAAGGAATGTCTCGCGTCCCTGCCGGAGTCCATTAATAAGGATGCGTTGATGGCGCTCGCTTACTACGTCATCGAGCGCAATCGGTAGGCGGTAGGCGATAGGCGGTAGGACGCGCTGAGCCGCACACGCTACAGCCAGCGGGCCTTCCCTCCCTACCGCCACGAGCCCGGCAAGACGCCGCACCCGGAACGTCACCCCGAAGGCCACATGTATGGGCGCGAGCCCGTTTCCTTCGACGACGATTTCTTGTACGGGATCGATCTGTTCAATGCCGCCTATTGGTGGGAGGCGCATGTCTATTTCGAGCGCCTGTGGGCGGAGACTCCGTCTGCGGACGAACGTGAGTTTCTCCAAGGGCTCATCCAGCTCGCTGCGGCTCTCGTGAAACGGCGCGCAGGGAGTGCCGCCGGGGAGTCGAAACTGGCCGCGAAAGCGCTCGAAAAGCTCCGGCATACGCGGGAGCGCTCGGGGGCGGTATGCATGGGCGTGCGCCTCGATCCTCTGATCGCGAGCATTGAGTTTGACGAGGGCGGCGACGTCGAGATCGAGCACCGGCCCTAATCTATTTCAAACAAAAGGTTTAAGGCCGCGTGCTATACTCGACCCAGTAAAGGAAAGCATGGTCAGGCCCCGCATACTCGTCGTGGACGACGAAGAGCCCATCCGCAAGACGCTCCGCATGACGCTCGAATACGAGGGTTATGACGTCTCCGAAGGCTCGTCTGGGGCGGAGGCGCTCGACAAGATCGAGAACGAGCCCTACGACCTCGTTTTTCTCGATATCAAGATGCCGGGGATGGACGGCTTCGAAGTTCTCGGAGAGCTTCGCGAGCGCACCACGGCGCCTCAAGTCGTCGTGGTGAGCGGCCACGGTAACGTGCAAACGGCCGTCCAAGCCACAAAGCTTGGCGCTTTCGATTTCATCGAAAAGCCGCTCGAGACCGAGAGGATTTTACTAGCCGTCCGCAACGCACTCGAGCGCAAAGAGCTCAAGGAGGAGGTCGGAAGGCTCCGACCCCGTTTCGAGCGCCGCTATCAGATGGTCGGAACGTCGGCGGCGATGGACAAAGTGCGAGAAGCCATTGCCCGTTCCGCTCCCACGAACGCCACCGTGCTCATCACGGGCGAGTCGGGAACGGGCAAAGAGCTCGTCGCCCGCGCCATCCACACGAACAGCAACCGCACCCGCGCTCCCTGGATTCAAGTCAACTGCGCCGCCATCCCCGAAGACCTCATCGAGAGCGAGCTCTTCGGGCACGAGAAAGGATCGTTTACGGGAGCGACGAACAAACAGATCGGAAAGTTCGAGCAAGCCGATCGCGGGACGATCTTTCTGGACGAGATCGGTGACATGAGCGCTCGCACCCAGGCCAAAGTGCTCCGCGTTCTTCAAGAAGGTGAAGTCGAGCGCATCGGCTCGCAGAACACGATCAAAGTCGATGCGCGGGTCATTGCGGCGACGAACAAAGATCTCAAGAAGGAGATCGAAGAGGGGAACTTCCGCGAGGACCTTTATTTTCGCCTATCCGTCATCCCCATCCTGACTCCTCCTTTGCGCGAGCGTCGGGACGATATCGAGTCTCTCGTCGAGCACTTCGTCTCGAGCTTTGCCGCCGACGACAATTTGCGGCGAAAGCACTTCTCTCCGCAAGCGATGCAGCGCCTCGTCCACCACAAATGGGACGGGAACATCCGCGAGCTCCGAAACACGATCGAGCGCGTCCTGATCATGGCGCCCGCGGACACGATCGATGTCGTCGATCTGCCCGAGCATATTCGCGTCCCTCAGGACGACACGCCGTCTTCTCAGGCGGCGGCTGCGAATACGCTGAAGGAGTTCAAGGAAACGAGCGAGCGGGCGTTTCTCGTGCAGAAGCTTCGGGAGAATAGTTGGAATATCTCCCAGACGGCGCAGGTCATCGGCACGCCTCGAAGCAACCTCTACAAGAAGCTCGAGCAGTACCAGATCACGCAGGAATCTGACGGGTAGGTCGCTCATCGAAGGATTCGTCCAACAACAATGTTGGTTCGGTGTTCTGCTCTTGGTCGAGACGCAGCATGCCGATATCCATTCCATCGACTCCCTCTTGTCGGAAGAGGAGCACATTTCCGTCAGGTGAAACGGATGTTGGGATGCGAAGAGCCCCTGCAACACCCAACGTGAGCCGGTCGATGATATTGTTCCGGCCGTGGAAGAGAGGTGTCCTATGCGTCTCATGATTCCGGTTTTTGTTTCGAGTGTGTTGAGCGTCGGCTTCGCCCAAGCGCAGGTCGACTGGGACGCCGTCGAGGTACGCGCCCGACCCGTCCGCGGTGCGGTGCACGTGATCTTCGGCCGCGGTGGCAATATCGGTTTGTGCGTGGGCGAGGATGGGACGTTCCTCGTGGACGATCAGTACGCTCCGCTCTCCGATCGTATTATCGCTGCCGTAGGAACGGTCACCGACGACCCCGTCCGATTTCTCGTGAACACCCACTGGCACGGAGACCACACCGGCGGCAACGAGAACTTTGGGAAGCAGGGAAGCATCATCGTTGCGCACCAGAATATGCGTCGACGGTTGAGTACAGAACAGGTGAGGACGATCTTACGACAAGATCGCACCGAGGCCTCGCCACGAGGTGCCTGGCCCAAGATCACGTTCACCGACGAAGTCACGTTTTACTGGAACGGCGAGGAGATCCGCGCTTTTCACGTCGCGCATGCCCACACGGATGGAGACTCCATCATCCATTTCGCGAATGCCGACATCTTCCACATGGGTGACGTCTTCTTCAACGGCATGTATCCGTTCATCGACATTGACGCCGGGGGCAACGTCAAAGGCGTCATTGCGGCGGCGGATCGAGTGCTGAAGATGACGAAGGATACAACGATGATCATCCCCGGACACGGCGAGGTCGGCGGCCCTAGAGATTTGCTGGCGTACCGGAACATGCTCGCTACGATTCGGGATCGCGTGCAAACCATGGTGGATGAGGGAAAGAGTATGGATGAGATCGTCGCCGCCAAACCGCATGCGAGCTTCGATGCCAATTGGACGGGTAACAGCGAGCGCTTGGTGCGCGCGGTCTATTACAGCTTGACGCGCTGACGAGATCCTCGAGGCCGCCCCAGCTTGCTTCAGAATCGCCGGCGCCAACGAACCGGGGAGGCCCCAGGTCTCGTGAGCTCGCGAGCTCTCTCATCATCACCTGGCTCCTGTTTCATCGCGGGGACTGACGGGTAGGGACAGCCGCCAGCATCTCGTTCAGAACGAGTTTCTCTTTTTTGGTCGGGACGCGGGCTTTCAGTTCTTCGAACCAGTTCAGGACGACGTTGATGCGCAAGGTGTGCTTGGCCCGATCTTCTTCGCTCCGCACCATCAAGAAACGCCCATCCTCGGCGACATCGTAATTTGTCGCTGTGAGGCGGCGAATGCCCTCGTAGGGAGCGTTGAATAATAGCTCCGGTCGGCCGAGAACGAGCTCCGGAGCCAACGTTGTGGGCACAGACATCATCTTGTCGGCATTGCGGTAGAAGAGTCTCTTGAAGGCGGTCAATCCGAAGGTCGAGATCGTGCTCCGGGCCGGTTAGCCGGCTACCTTCTCCTCCGGTTCGAGCGGCTGGAACGTGTGCCGCGTTTCTGAGCCACGGTTACTTGCTAGCGGGGACTATTGCGCGCATCAGGCTTTTTTGGACTCTCCATGAAATGGTAAAATCGGTATAAATAATTGAACTAATTAGTGTTGTTGGTATCATTAACCTTGACATACACTTGTTATTTACCTATAATAGAGCAGTCTTGTAAACGCGAATTCAATTCATATTGAGGAGGCGTGACTGATGCGCTCGGGTGAAAAGTGTGTGCTCACGGGAAAAGACCTGGAAACCAAGCGAGGCTTGAAAGCCTTGGAGATCCACGAACGGCTCGTCGTTCTGGCGCGTCTGGATCGGCGGGTCGAATCAGCGCTGTGCTTCTATCTTCATGAGGTCGATGAGCGGCAGCTCTATATCGACTACGGACATGCTGCCGCCGTCGACTACGCGCGCGAGTGTCTCGGCTTCGAAGATCGCAAGACAAGAACGCTGCTCAACTTGGCTCGCCGTTTCGAGGAGCTGCCGAAGATGAAAGAGTCCTTTGGCCGGGGCGAAATCCCCTACACCAAAGCCAGTCCGGCTTCCATCGCTGGCGTGACACGAAGGCTCCGGTGGATACGGCAGAAGTTGTACCACACGGTGTAGAGCGCGACGTTATGTTCGTGATTCGCCAGCTTCTTCGAGAAGGCGTTCGTCAGCCGAGTGTAACGCCACATCGACATCCGCATCGTCAGGTTGTGACGCTCGGCGTAGCTGGTGCTGATGTGGTCCTCGTCGGGGTCGCCGGTGACGCGCATCCGCGTCGCTCCGGTGCAGACGGCGGGGCTGTACCGCCTCTGGCCCTCTGGCGCGTCCCCGTAGTGCTTGACCAGCATGGCGTAGTCGATATCCGCGCCGAACGCATCTTCGACAGCAGAGAGGTACACCCTGTGGCCGTCGCTCGTCAGTTGCACGCGGTTGGCAAGACGACCGGCCAGGTCTTGCATGAACTCGACGGCGTAACCGGCGTCGCGACTTCCGACCAGCCATGAAATGATCAGCTTGGAGTCGGCATCGAGCGCCGTCCACGTCCAGGTGTCGCCCGCGCCTTCGGGAGCGGCCTTCGCCCGTGCGACGTTCTTCTGCTTCGCGTAGGTGAACGACCAGATCTCATCGACCTGAACCCGCTTCGAGCTGACGTTCCGGACCGTCGCATCGTGATAGGCCGAGCAAGCCTTTCCGGCGTCGATCAACAGCTTCGAGATCGTGTTGGCGGACGAGCCCGTAATCTCGCCGATCGACCGTATGGACGATCCATGCATCAACATTTTGAGGATGCTTGCTCGCTTCTCAACCGGTAGCTTATTCATAATCAAAAGTATATATTACACAAGCATGAATGTCAACTGTTTTCTGCCGCTGATCGGGAGGAAGGGACGGGCACTTTTGACACGGAACCCGGCTCTAGGTTAGAATCGCTATAATCTCGGCAATAAAGATCGAGTGCCTCTGATTCTTTTCGTCTTCCTGTGGGATCTGACCGATGGTCAGCGTACCGTCGAAGGTATCCGTAAGGTTACTGGCAAGCGTCTCATGCTGCACACATCGCGAACGGCCTAGCATGTGGCCCTGCGTGCCCGTATCTCCGAGATTCGTGCCGAGCATCTTCTGACGGAGATGCTTGTCTCGCAGGGATGGGACACGCGAAAACCCACCACCGGTGACCTACTGCGCCAGCAGGAATACCGAGACCATCCACACCTCGTTGAAGTATTGCAGGGGCGCGGGAAAGCTGGCCGTGGCGGTGATGCATTGCCAGAAGGCATCCTCGTAGACCGCCAAACACTCGAACCGCTTGTCGTGATCGAAGCGAAAGCGACAGCGAAACAATTAGACGACGCCCAAGCAGACGCCTTGTCCTATGGACAAGCTTTCGTGGATGCGGGTTACACCGTGCTGACTGTGGCACTTGCAGGCACCACGGAAGACGATTTCACGCTCCGCGTATCCAAGTGGACCGGATCGAAGTGGACCTTTGTTACGTATGACAAAGACCCGATCACATGGGTGCCGAACCGGGCCGACGTTGACCGCTTGCTGCCGCATTCAGCGCCCTACGAACTTCGACCGTCCGTGCCACCCGTTGAAGTGCTACACCAGCGCGCCGACGAAATCAACCGCCTACTCCGCGAGTCAAAGATTCGTGACGAACTGAGACCTGGTGTTGTTGGCGCGATCATGTTGGCGTTGTGGCAATCGAAGGGCGATATTAGGAAAGACCCGAAGAACATCTTGTCTGACATCAACCGTGCCTCAAAAGGCGCATTCTGGGCCACGAAGAAGGTTGAGCTTCAAAAGAGCCTGCATGTTGACGAAGCGAACCAGACGCTGGCTGAGAAAGCCCGGCGCATTGTCTCTATTCTCGAACGGCTGAACGTCCACGTCCTGACGGCCGAGCATGATTACCTCGGCCAGCTTTACGAGACCTTCTTTCGCTACACGGGCGGAAACACCATCGGGCAGTATTTCACGCCGCGCCACATGGCCTCGTTCATGGCTGATCTCGTTGAGGTCGGGTCCAAAGATATAGTGTTGGACCCCGCGTGCGGAACGGGTGGGTTCCTGATCGCCGCCATGAACCGCATCCTGGTCGAGAAGAAGCTGTCTCGGGCGCAGATGGTGAACCTCGTCCGCAAGAAACTGATCGGCATCGACAGCGAGCCTGTCACCGCAGCTATTTGCGTCGCCAATATGATCCTGCGCGGAGACGGGTCAACGGGTATCGCCCGCGAGAACTGTTTTACATGGGAGAAGTATCCCATCGGGAAGGCGGATGTCGTCCTGATGAACCCGCCGTTCCCACACAAGAAGACAGACACGCCGTCTGATCGGTTCGTGGATCGGGCGCTTGAGGGGTTAAAGCAGAACGGTCGGTTGGCAGCGATTGTGCCCATGTCTGCCCTCGTGCGCCGACAAACGCTGGACTGGAGACGCGATACCCTAGTACGCAACACGCTTGAAGCCGTGATCGGCTTGCCGGACGAACTTTTTGAGCCGCATGCATCGTCCTACACGGCCGTCCTGTTCTTTCGTAAAGGGATGCCGCACAGGGCCGATAGGCGGGTGTTCTTTGCTCGCATTACCAACGACGGCTTGCGCATGAAGAAGCGCGTGCGCGTACCTATTGAAGGATCGCAACTCGACACAGTGTTGCGCGCCTATCGTGATAGAGAAACGATACCAGGACTCTGTGGGGGGTCTCCGATTTCAGATATATGGGGGCCAGGACTGTATGTTCCGTCAAAGGTGCTTGGACCCGGCCAACTGATTGACAGCGTCACCGCGCTTATTCGAGACCGCGCTGCTTTTGTGGTTCGACACGCCCCTGAGCTAGTTCGGATGCTGGCAAGTCTCAGCGAGAGAGACGCGCCCCTGCTTCGCAAGCCGCCTACGAAACTCGGGAAGCCAACACCAGGCACCATTGGTGACTACTTCTCGATCAGCTATGGGCAGAAGTCTCTACACAGCAAGGAACATCTCGTTTCTGGCGACGCGCTCGTGATTTCGTCGAGCGGGATCGACAATGGCTGCTATGGCTTCTTTGACTTCGATGATTTACTAGAGCCGCCCTTCATTACTGTTCCAAGCACAGGAAGCTACGGTGAGGCGCGGGTACAAGAGTGGCCGTGTGGCGTCACGGATGACTGCCTAGTGCTGGTCCCGAAGGCTGGCGTCACGAGAGAGATGATGTTCATTGCCGCAGCCGTGATTCGTAGCGAGCGGTGGCGCTTCAATTACGGAATGAAGGTCACGCCCTCTCGCATCGCTGATTATCCCGTGCCGACAGACGCCGCGTTAGTCGAACAAGTCGGCTCCTATCTTGCTGATGCGAAGGCGCTAGAAATGCAAGCGTTGTCGGTTGCCGATGATGCTTTAGACATCGACATTGCACACCAGCGTCTGCGCGAGATCGACGAGCATCCTGAGAAGGCGGTCACGGGTGACGAACTGGAACACCGGTTGAGTCGCTTGTTGTCGTGATCGCGGATCTGTCCCGCTTCCCGTGGAAATAAGAATGGCGTAACCTCCGGTTAAACAAAACGAAACCGCGCCTGGAAAGGCGAGGAGGAGGATTACGCCATGAAGAAGCCTACCACCATATCGAAGGAGTCTGTAAGCGAGTACCGGGAGTTCGTCCAACTTCGGCTGCGTAAGCGGGTACTGGAGGCGATCGAGGTCGTGCTCGAGGAAGAAGTCGACCAAGCGCTGGGGTGTCGTAGCTACGAGCGTGCGGAAGACCGCCGTGGGTATCGCAACGGAGCCGAAACCCGTCGCGTGACGATGTCGGTGGGAACTCGCGAGCTCCGTGTGCCACGAGCCCGCGTGCGAGACGAGGAAACGGGAGAGACGACAGAGTTCAGGAGCGAGCTGTTGCCCCGGTATGCACGCCGGACTCGTGAGGTCGACGAGGCGATCTTGGGGACGTACTTGTCGGGCGCGAATAGCCGCCGGATCCGCAAAGCGCTGAAACCACTGCTCGGTGAGGAGCACCTATCGAAGAGCGCGGTGTCTCGCGTGGTTAGCCGGCTGAAGGAGCGCTTCGAGGAATGGCAGAACCGTGCTCTCAGCGAGGAGGTCTACGCGATCGTTTACCTGGACGGCTTCCACCTGAAAGTGCGGATGGCGAAACGTGTGATCAGCGTACCCGTACTGGTCGCGCTCGGGGTCGCGCCAGACGGGCAGAAACGTCTGTTGTCATTGCGTCTGGCGGTGAGCGAAGCCTCGACGCATTGGGGCTCCGTGCTGGAGGGACTTCAGGCTCGAGGACTCCGGGCTCCCAAGCTAGTGATCAGCGACGGCCACAAGGGGCTGACGAAAGCGCTGGAGAAGTGGCCGGGGTGCCGGTTGCAGCGATGTACCGAGCACAAGCGCGCCAACTTGCTCGAACATTGCCCGGCGCACGCACGCCGTGAGCTCCGGCGTGACTACAACCGGATCGTCTACGCCAAGAACGGCATCGATGCTCGCAAAGCCTATGACGAACTCGTCGCCAAGTGGACGCCTCTCGCGCCGGCCGTCGTCCGAAGCCTAGAGGAGGCCGGTAATCAGCTGCTGACCTTCTATGAATTCCCTCGTGCCATGTGGAAATCGATTCGAACGACCAATGCTCTGGAGAATCTCAACCGCGAGTTTCGACGCCGGACGAAAACCCAAGCGTCGTTCTCCAGCGAGGAGTCCACGTCGCTTTGCTGTTTGGGCTTATCGCCTCTGGCCAGATTCAACTACGACGCATCGACGGCTACCAACGTCTGAGCGAGGTTCTCGAACACGCGGAGGTTGCCGCCTGATATGATGCTCTGACGACGGAGTGGAGGGCGCCGTTCTTTTTCCACGAACCTCGGGACACATCCGTGATCGCTGATGGGGCTGCACGGACTGACGTATTCCGACGCGGCGCTTGAGTCATTGGTGAAGGTTCAGCCCAAGAAGGTGCGGAAGCAGATCGCAAAGAAGATTGACACGTTGGCCCGTAAGCCCCGTCAGTCGGGTATCAAGAAGGTAAAGGGGCACACGAATGGTCTCCACCCAATCTTTCGGATACGGGTTGGAGATTATCGAGTTGTTTACCCTAATCGCAAATAAACGTCACCGTGTCTGAGGTCTTTGGCCCCGTGAATAGCACCTTTTCCAGGTTCTGCATACACCGTGCAGAATCACCTATAGTGGCGGCGAGTGGGTGCCCCAGCACGAGCTTCTCGCCTGCGCCCAGTGCGGCTGTTTCGCGTTTTCGTGCTTCGAAGATTTTGCGATTAGGGTTTACACTCTCAGAGAAGGACCACACGTCATAGTGCTAGCCATCGGCCACCGAAAGGACATATACCGACACTGGTGACTGAGGGACGACCAGCGGTTGCCTTTGCTAAGTGCAAATTTACCATTCCCCATTCCCAATTCTAGGGGCAGAGGCGGTGGGGGCTGACTCAGACTCAGGTAGCCTTTGGTTTCTCCCGCCTGGCGGACCATCTGGAGTTGGCGGCGTTCCTGGCGATCTCCGAGCGCCGCTCCGGCGTTAGGCTAGATGCGCGTGCCTTGCCGGCCACCGATGCACGTTCGCTGGCGTCCGGGTCCGAATCCCTGCTGGGCGGCTCAAACGTTTCGTCGAGCTCGCCTGTTGCGATCCTCATGACGTGGACGGCACACTCGGCGGTCCCGGCTGGTCTCCATTGTTTCTGCGGTCCTCGTGGCATGCTGCACCTCCAAGTGGCAAACGCTGCCAGAGTGCGGGCTAGAAATCAAGGTCTAAAATAATCAAACTGATGCACTACCGCTTCGTGCTATGATCCGCGAATGAGCACGACCAAGGAGTTAGAGTCATTCGGTGAATCTCTTGCCCTGCTTTCTTCTGTCCTGAAGAGCCTTAGCCCTCGCGCTGATAATCCTGAACCCTTTGCCGTCAGAACTGTATGCGACGAAATTGACGTGGCCCCTGGGACACGTGAGGTTCGGATTTCGCTTCAGCTTGGAGACCGTTTCAACGAAGTCATGGAAGCACTCGGTGCAGCGAAACCGCATATTCGTAAAATCATCGAGTTGGTCGGACATGAAGAACCTCGGAACAGAGAGGCCATTGAATCTGCAAACGCGCGGGGGTAGAATCTCCGCGCGATCGCGTTCCTGCCTGACCCTCAGGTAAAGTTGGCAGGGTAGCCAAGCCGGGCACCTACGCCCGGCTTTTCTACGTCATGGGGATTGTATCACGGCTGCGGGGTAAGATCGTATATAATTCCCTTTCCTATGGGAGTGCCTCACTAGCCGCACCGTAAGTCCGTTTCCAGCCCCCGTCCTGTGCCAAAACTCGGCCCTTTTGAAATAGGCCATAAATCAGCAGCTTAGTGTCTGTGTTTGCGACCGGACCAAGGGCCGTAGGCTTTACAATCGTCTGGCCCGAGGGTGTTATCTTCAGATCCATGATGACGTACCACGTGCAATTCCTACTGCTCGTTCTAGCTGGCTGGGTCAACCGCCAGCAGCAGGATGTGATCGACTACCTGCAAGAGGAGAACCGTGTTGTCCCTTCCACAAACTCGAGCTGCGTGAGATTGGCGAACTGCCCGCAACCAGGATGCCTTGGTCGTCTTCATGTAGGACGTTTTGAGAGCCGGCGTCGGCTCTACTCAGGGGTAGAGGTGTAAGCTGGTACGAAGTCCCGCAGCCGTCCCGAGCAGACCGGACTCAAGCAGCGCGTCGAGTGTAATAATGATGGAGACCACCGACCTTTGGAATGGCCCTCACTTTGCCCATCGCTGGCGACTCTAACCGGCGCAATCAACGCCGGATCGACTTTTTGCGGAGCACAACGTCACCAACCCGCCCTGAGTCCACACTTGTGTGGTGAAGAAATCTGTCGCCGCTCGACGTGACATCGTCCAACGGGTAGGCGACATTCGGCTCTTCCCGATTGCCCCACCGTACGACTATTGGCCACTGGGCCGGGCCAAGCGTTCACAAAACCACTCCGCGAGATCCTCGTAACTTATTTCACCGCGTGCGACGCTCGTGATCGTCTCCGCGACTACCTCGTCATCTTCAATGAAATCATAGCCGCTTCTCTGAACGAGTAATTCCACAAGATAGAGAGCCGTTCGTTTGTTACCATCTGCAAATCCGTGATTTGAAACGATCCCGTGAACGAGCACGGCCGCCTTCTGATGGATGCGTCGGTGGTAGCCTTGGTACGGACGAGCAAGTGCCGACTGAATCGCATGCTCGTTGAGGATTTCTGGGGCCCCGCCATGTTGAAGGGCTTCCTCATGGCCGCGAATCGCGTCGGCCCAGGTGACGCGATAGTGTCGCCTACCGATTCGCTAGCACCTTCATGGCTTTCCGGCGTTTCACCGAGGTCTCCTTGATGATCCGCTCGGAAGTGGGAGTCACCGCGTGCACGACGCTGGTTGCAGAAACGGCATGTGTGCGCGAACCATGACGACGTGCCTTCACGACCTGTGTGGAATGCTTGCTCGTGGACCGCAGTGTTTTCAGTTTTTTTGTCATCGCGTGACCCCTCAAGCCCAGCTGAATGGAACTGGCTATCTATCATATCAAGCGAAGGTTGCACATTCAAAGCTATCCCGTCCTGTGCCAAAACTCGGCCCTTTTGAAATAGACCACAAATCAGCAGCTTAGACGCCCTTGGAATCCGCCGACCCTTGGGCTGCGTGGCGAGCTACGGGCAGTGAGCTTCGCACCCGGAAGTCCCTCATTAGACTGGACTTTATCGAGCAGAAGAGCGAACGTTCGGTGATGCCGCAGGATACAGGGGTTGGCCGGAACGTCGTTTTGGACGGTTTGGACTTCGCCAGCTTACGGCGGGTCTGGGAGCAGACCTTTGGGGCAGCTCCGCCAAGCTCGCTCTCGCGTATCTTCCTGCGCCGCGTTCTCTTGCACGAACGCCAGTGCCGGACCTATGGCGGGCTTTCGGCCGCAACCCGGCGCGCTCTGGCCGCTATGGCGAACGAGACACCAGGCAACGCCGCTCCCGCAGGGTCCGTTTCTGCCGGCACCCATCTCGTCCGCGAGTAGAATGGCCGGACCTACCAGGTCGAGGTAGTCGACAACGGCTATCGGTTCGACGGCAAAACCTATCCGTCCCTCACCGCCATCACAAAGCGAATCACCGGCACCCACTGGTCAGGACCACGCTTTTTCGGTCTGACGCCCAAGCGCAAGGCCTAACATGAAGAAAATCCGCTGTGCCATCTATACGCGAAAGAGTGCGGAAGAGGGTCTCGAGCAGGAGTTCAACTCCCTCGATGCGCAGCGAGAAGCCTGCGCCGCGTATGTCGCGAGCCACAAGGCGGAGGGCTGGGTGCTGCTGCCGACTGTCTACGAGGACGCGGGGATCTCGGGAGGAACCCTGGAGCGCCCGGGCCTGCAGCGCTTGCTCGCCGACATCGATGCCGGTCTCGTCGACCAGATCGTGGGCTACAAGGCCGACAGGCTGACCCGTTCCCTCTCCGACTTTGCGAAGCTCGTCGAACGGCTCGAGGCGGCCGGCGCGGTTTTCGTCTCGGTGACCCCGTCCTGTGCCAAAACTCGGCCCTTTTGAAATAGGCTATAAATCGGTGCTTCCGCCATCAAGTGGTTGAATCGACGACACACTTGGGCTGCCTTCTTGAGCCAGCGGGCGACGGTGTTCCAGGCAATCCCTTCGATCCGAGAAATCGAGGAAATGCTGACGCCCTCGACTCTGAGAGCGATGACCCCATCGAAAGTAGCTCTTCGATGTTGGAGACGGTAGTAGGGCGTGCCTTTCGTCGAGGAGAACGTCTTTCCGCATTCGCCGCACCGGTATCGACGGCGTTTCCCGGACCTGGTTCGGTAGAATCCGTGGCGAACGATGTTTCCGGAACTGACTTTGCCCCGCAACGGACATGCGGGATTGAGACATCTGCGATTCTTCACTTCGGCTCGGCCCTGACGATGAGAGAACTGTGTCTTCAGAATTCTGGTTCAAACTCTAGCACGCAGACCGGTTAGGGGCTGGCCGCCAACACTTAATTGCGGAAGCACCTTGCAGAAGGTAATATCGGACATCCCGCCGACGGCAAAGAACAGAGGAGGAATGATGGTAGTTTGATCTATGCCAACGGGAAGCTCTGGACAGCCGTTGGGATCCTCGCGACGCATCCCGGACGCATCCAAGAGCGACTGATCAAGGCCTGCCACGAAGGTCTTGTCTTTGTGCCAGAGCCCGTCCTACCAAGTTATTGCAAGCCAATCTATGAGCGTGTCTGGCAAAGCGTAACGTCATCGGCCGGGTCCGAGCGGGAGGCCGTTATAAGCCGTCGGTCGAGATGCTCTCCGACGATGAAGCGGTAGCTGTTGCCAAAGATGTCGTCGAGTTGGCCTATCGCGTTCGTGAAGCTGTGAATGACGATCGTGATCGCCGCCGCCGCTAATTCTCAACCCGGTGTTTGATGAAATGATGTCGGTGCAGCTGCCACCAAGTGCTGCTACGCCTGTCCCTTTCATAAACTCGAGCTGCATGAGATTGGCGAACTGCCTACAACCGGGATGCTTTGGTCGTCTTCATGTAGGACGTTTTGAGAGCCGGCGTCGGCTCTACTCAGGGGCAGAGGTGGAACCTGGTGCGAAGCCCCGCAGCCGTTCCGAGTGGCGCGGACTGCAGCGTGTCGAGTGTAGTAATGATGGAGGCCACCGACCTTTGGAATGGCTTTCACTTTGCCCATCGCCGACGACTCTACCCGGCGAGGCTCGGGCGCGTCCTTCTCAAGTGACAAATGAGTCCGGCACGAGTGATAGTAGTTGACGTATTTGCGTAGGATTCGACTCAGGTAGTGCTCGTCGAGGACGATCACCTGGTCGAGACACTCACATCGAATGGAGCCGAGCATCCTTTCGACAAATGGATTCCGCCACGGGGAGTGCGGTGCGGTAAGGACCTGCTCCATCCCGAGACCATCGATTAAAGAATACGTGAATATCACACGTATTCGTAGTAGAATCGCGTGTTTTGAGTGACTTACAGCTGACCGACAGGCAAATCCTGTGAAGGAGCCTGCCTCCACGCCCGAGTCGCTGAAAGGGAAAGAAGATGCCTCAGTCTCGCCGACAGTCAATCGTCATGATCACCTCGGCGGTCCTCGCCGCGCTGGCGCTCGCTCCGAGCGTCAGCGCCCAGGAGGACGGGACTATTAGCGGCACGGTCAAAGACGCCACGGATGCTGTGCTGCCCGGCGTGACCGTGGAGGTGCGGAGCACGGCGGCCGGCGGGGCGGTCCAGACCGCCATCACTGATGTCACCGGCATGTTCACCATCACCGCGCTTCAGTCCGGCACGTACAACGTGGCGTTGACCCTGCCTGGCTTTAGCACGTTTGTGCGCGACGGTGTGAAGATCAGCGCCGGGGCCACAGTTGCCCTCGATGTCGTGATGTCGGTGGAGGGAATCCAGCAGCACGTGGTTGTCGTCGGCAGCCGCGCACAGCCCCGGTCGGTGACCGAGTCCCCGGTGCCGATCGACGCCATCCCGTTCCAGGATATCGTCCGCCAGGGCGGCACCTCGCTCGACTACCAGTTGCGGACCCTCGTGCCCTCGTTCAACGTTGCGACGCATCCGATCAGTGACGCGGCCACGCTCGTGCGGCCGGCCAGCCTGCGCAACCTTGCCCACGACCATACTCTAGTCCTGGTGAACGGCAAGCGCCGTCACCGCTCGTCGGTCATCGCCTGGTTCGCCGGCGTGACGGATGGCGCGCAAGGCCCAGACATCTCGACTATCCCGTCGATCGCCCTGCGGCAGGTCGAGGTGCTTCGCGACGGCGCTTCGGCACAGTACGGCTCGGACGCAATTGCCGGCGTGATGAACTTCCTGCTCAAGGACGACCGGGCGGGGGGCAGCATCGCGTTCAACGCCGGCACCTACCGCGCGGGCGACGGCGACGCGTACGCGGTCGCCGGCAATGTTGGGCTACCGCTCGGCCAGAGTGGCTTCGCCAACCTCAGCCTCGAGTACGGCAACGCCGATCCGACGAACCGCAGCGAGCAGCGCGCCGACGCGGCGGCGCTCATCGCGGCCGGCAACACCGCCGTGGCCGACCCGGCGCAGATCTGGGGCAACCCGACGATCGAGGACGATCTGAAGCTCTTCGGCAACTTCGGCTACCTGCACACTAACGGCCTGCAGTTCTACGGCCATGCCAACTACGCCGACAAAAAGGTGACCGAAGGCTTCTATTTCCGGAATCCCAATTCGCGGCAGAACATCTACAGCCTCGATGGAGGCGAGACGCTGCTCATCGGCGACATGCTCGCCGCGAACGGCATGGGCTCCGCCAACTGCCCCACCGTGAGGATCACCGACAACGTGCCGGATCAGGCAGCCCTCGAGCAGGTGTTCGCCGACCCCAACTGCTTCTCCTTTCAAGAGATCGCGCCTGGAGGCTTCACCCCACAGTTCGGCGGCCACGTGAGCGACATGTCGGGGGTCGCCGGGCTGCGCCGGCTCGCAGCCAACGGCCTGACCTGGGATGCGAGCGCCAGCTACGGCGCCCACCAGTCGGACTTCTTCTTCAACAACACCGTCAACGCGTCGCTCGGCCCCGACACCCCGCGCGACTTCGACCCGGGTCTGTACCGGCAGGAGGAGATCAATCTCAACTTCGACCTCTCCTATGCCGCCAGCGACATGATCAACGTCGCCGGCGGCGCCGAGTGGCGTGACGAGCGCTTCACGATCGGGGCCGGCGGACGGCCGTCGTGGGACGTCGGCCCGTACGCCGCGCAGGGCTTCGTCTCCGGCTCCAACGGCTTTCCCGGATTTCCCGACTATACGGCCGGCACTTGGACCCGCAGCAACGTCGCGCTCTACGGCGACGTCGAGCTGCGGGACCCCGATGACCGGTGGACGGTCGGCGGTGCTGTCAGGTTCGAGCACTTCGACATCTTCGGCGCCACGACGAACGGCAAGCTGTCGGTCCGTTACGGGCTGGGCGACGCCGTCTCGGTGCGTGGCGGCGTGAGCACCGGGTTCCGCGCGCCGACGCCCGGCCAGCAGAACACGCTCAACGTACAGACGACCATCGACCCTGAGACACTGGAACTGGTCGACAGCGCCAACGTGCCGTCCACCTTCAGGGCCGCGGAGTTGCGGGGCGGCCAGCCGCTCCAGCCCGAGACGTCGTTCAACTCGACGGTCGGGCTGGTCGTCGATACCGGGCCGTTCACGTTGACCGCCGACTACTTCCGCGTCGATGTCTCTAATCGCCTCGCCCTGTCGCAGACCTTCACGCTCACGACGGACGAACGCGCGCTCCTTCTGTCAGAAGGCATCACCTCGGCGGGCACTCTGGCCTTCTTCCGGTTCTTCATCAACGACTTCTCGAGCCGGACTCAGGGGATCGACCTCGTCTCGACCTACACGCCCCCCGCATTCGCCGGCGACACGGTCTTCAGCGTCACCATGAACTACACCGACACGGCGGTGACGAAGGAATCGGACCTGCTCGGCCCCGGCGATATTCTCGGTCTGACGCGAGGCGTGCCCAAGACCCGCTGGAACGTCGCCCTCAGCCAGCGCGTCGGGCGGGTGGGCCTGCTCGGCCGCCTGAACTATTACGGCTCCTGGGTCGACCACTTCGACGCACGGTTCGTCCGCGGCCCGGCCGCGCCGGTTCTGGACGGCCGGTACATCGTCGACCTTGAGGCCAGCATCCCACTCGCCAACGAGGTGACGCTGGCGGTCGGTGGCCAAAACATATTTGACGTTTTCTCGGACAGGATGGACCTTTTCGCTGCCGAGTTCGGCCTCCCCTACAGCCAGTTCACGCCGTGGGGTTTAAGTGGCGGGTACTACTACGCCCGCATCAACTACCAGTGGGGCCACTAGCTGTCATCAATCTATTCCGAAACGTCCCGGCGTGCCGATCTTGAGTTCGTTTGTATTTTTGGACACGACGCGTTCGCCGGCACAGGCAGGCCAACTGAAGCAACACTTGATGGCAGAAGCACCGAAATCAAGCTGTCGCGTGATAGATTCTTGGGTCCGGAAACCGATGCAACGTGTCCACGGGCTTGAGAAATGCCAGGAATTTGAGAGGTTTCAATGAAAGACAATAAAATGATTACCGATCTGACATCAGAGTTGGTGGCACAGGTGGAGAAGCTGCTGCATAAGCTAGTTCCACGAATCACCGCTGTTCTTGCTGAGCCGGACGCTGCCAAGCCGGACGCTGCTGAGCCGGACGCTGCTGAGCCGGACGCTGCCGAGCCGGACGCTGCTGAGCCGGACGCTGCCGAGCCGGAGGCTGCTGAGCCGGAGGCTGCCGAGCCGGAGGCTGCTGAGCCGGACGCTGCCGAGCCGGAGGCTGCTGAGCCGGACGCTGCCGAGCCGGAGGCTGCTGAGCCGGACGCTGCCGAGCCGGACGCTACTGAGCCGGACGCTGCCGAGCCGGACGCTGCCGAGCCGGACGCTGCCGAGCCGGACGCTGCTGAGCCGGACGCTGCTGAGCCGGACGCTGCTGAGCCGGACGCTGCTGAGCCGGACGCTGCCGAGCCGGACGCTGCCGAGCCGGACGCTGCCGAGCCGGACGCTGCCGAGCCGGACGCTGCTGAGCCGGACGCTGCTGAGCCGGACGCTGCCGAGCCGGACGCTGCCGAGCCGGACGCTGCCGAGCCAGAGGCTGCCGAGCCGGACGCTGCTGAGCCGGAGGCTGCTGAGCCGGACGCTGCTGAGCCGGACGCTGCTGAGCCGGACGCTGCCGAGCCAGAGGCTGCCGAGCCAGAGGCTGCCGAGCTGGAGGTTGCCGAGCCGGAGGCTGCTGAGCCAGAGGCTGCTAAGCCAGAGGCTGCCGAGCCGGGGAATGAGCGGCGGTGAGGTGATGTTCCACTACACCCTATCAACCTGCCACACAGAGAAGACGCCACGCTCGGATGTACGACTCGAGACGCTGGCCGCATTGCGTTCTACCGTCGAGGTAGCCATCGGTGGCAAGGCGGTGCCATTGCCAGGATTCCCCTATTACGCGCTCAGCATCAGGAACACCTGGACCGGCGCGGTGGGCTGGCTTATCGAGGGAGCCGAGCGGCGCGTCCTGGTTCGTTGCGTGACCGCCTGGACGGGCGGGGGCGTGACGAAGGGCTTGGCCTGGTTGGCGGCGACACTACCGGCGGATCTGGCTCTAGAGTTTCCCTGCTGTCTGGTCAAGCCTGGAGTAGCATTCCTTAAGGATTCCGGCGCGGCTAGTTGTCTTGATGACGCGGAACGTTGCATTAGCTGGGCGCTCGTCGATGCGAGCGCGCCCGACCCCGAGACGGCGGCCTGATTCGAGGCCAGGGTGGGTTGTCCATCATCATTATTAGTCCGGGACTGGACTCTAGGGCCCGGACCGCCCTCGAGCACATGCTGGAGAGCGTGGTCAGCGCGCGAGGTAAAGTGCTGAGGACGAACTTCTCGGCGACCAGCTGCCTTGGTGCACAACTCCGATAGAGGCCGAGAGCTCGCTTGGCCCCGACTCCCATCATCCGATCATCTCGCTATCAGGCATCCCGAGCGCCGTCATGGTGTTGAGAATCTTGCACCCGATCCTTGCCTCGACTCTCTGTGCCGCCAACCCTCTTGCTCGCATCGCTGAGCCCACGATAGCCTTGTAGCGATGGAACGTTGTCTCGACTTTGCTCCGTTTGCTGTAGCTCGATTCTGTGTGCCACTTTCGTTTGCCGAGCCGAGCTTGTGCTGCAATGTTGCGATTGCGCTGTCGGCTGCTCGCCGGCCCCGATGCGAGCTGGGCGCCCTTGCGCGGCGGTATCAGCACCCTCGGCGAGCGATGAGCGCTGTGATTCTCGATTGCCTCATAGACGCCGCCGGCGTCGTATGCGGTGTCAGCTCTGGCCGATGAGATGGGACTGTCGATCTGTCCGACAAGCGATGCAACCCGCGATGAATCGCGGGCTCTTTTGCTCGTCAGCTCGCCGGCGACGACTTCGCCAGTCTGCTCGTCGACACACAGATGGAGCTTGCGGTAGTCCCTGCTCTTTGGTGCTCTGCGCAGCTGGCCGGCGTGGGCAGCGAGACCGCTGCTGTCGATCAAGATGTGCAACGGCGTCTTCTGCTTGTCTTGGTAGAAGGGGACCTTACCCAGCTTCGCCTTGCGCCTCGAAATCGTGGTGTGATCGGGCACATCATTGTCTAGCTTCATCAGAGCGAACAACGATCGCAGCAATCCCTCGCTCTGCCTAGATGACAGATGAAACACCATGCCCAGGGTGACAGCCGTCTCGATGGCGTGGTTCGAGTACTTGCGTTGACGGCCCCGGTTTCCTCCTCCTCGGCCGGGGCGCGTCCCAGTTCACAAGCTTGCCGGCGGTGAGCGAGATCCAGACGGTCAGGCTCCCGCGGTTGCGTAGACCCGCCTCATATTCACGCCAATTCCTCACGCGATAGGCCTTCTTCACATACTTCCGCTGAGTGCGTTTGAAAATGCTCATGGGGAACCTCGAATCCGTGAGTAAAGGACAATTGTGGGCCGAGATCGCGAGTTGTGCACCAAGGCAGAGGATCCACGGGTCAAGGAGCTCGAGCGCGAGAACGCCCGGCTCCAACGTCACCTGGCTCGGGTGGAGACGATGTTGGAGACCCAAAAAAAAACCTCCGAATTACTGGGGATCCCCCTGAATCCACTCGACAGCTACGAGAACGACTGATGGTGGCGGCCGAGGAGCTGGCGGGGCAGATTGGGCAGACGACGGAAGCCTGCGAGGCTCTGGGTGTGGCTCGTTCCACGCTGTATCGCAGGCGCCAGGTGACGCCCGAACCGAAGCGGCGTCCTCGGCCGCACCGAGCCCTCGACGAGACTGAGCGCGAGGAAGTCCTCGGGGCCTTGCACTGTGAGCGGTTCGTCGACAAGGCGCCCGCCCAGGTGTGGGCCACGCTTCTGGACGAGGGAACCTACCTCTGCTCGATTCACACGATGTATCGGATTTTGGAGGAGCACGGCGAGGTCCGAGAGCGCCGGAACCAACGGCGCCATCCGAACTACACGAAGCCGGAGCTGCTGGCCGAAGCGCCCAACCAGGTTTGGTCGTGGGATATTACGAAGCTTCGTGGCCCCGTCAAGTGGACCTACTACTACCTCTACGTCATCCTCGACATCTTCTCCCGCTACGTGGTTGGCTGGATGCTGGCTCACCGAGAAAGTGCGGCGCTCGCGCAGCGCCTCATCGCCGAGAGCTGTCGCAAGCAGGACATTGAACCCGACCAGCTCACCCTTCACGCGGACCGTGGCAGCTCGATGAGAAGCAAGCCCGTGGCTCTGCTCCTGGCTGACCTCGGAGTTACCAAGACCCACTCCAGACCTTACGTCTCGAACGACAATCCCTACTCCGAGTCCCAGTTCAAGACGATGAAGTACTGTCCTCAGTTTCCGAGCCGTTTTGGTTCCGCCGAAGACGGCCGGCTGTTCTGCGGCGGTTTCTTCGACTACTACAACTACGAGCACCGGCACTCAGGAATCGGCTTCATGACGCCGGCCGACGTTCACTGTGGTCGCGCCGAACAGCTCACCACCGCTCGGCGCCAGATCCTTCTCGAAGCTCATCGGACTCATCCCGAACGCTTCGTTCGCGGAACGCCACAACCTCCCGTTTTGCCTCCTCAGGCTTGGATCAACCCGCCGACGGAGAAAACGACGCTCCTGAATGCCGCACAAGCCACTCTCGCGGCGGCGTCCATACCTGGGGTACCCCCTTTTTCTGCTCCACGAAACGAGATCTCGATCGATGCAGATGTGGACCGCACCGGCGCCACGAGCCTCCCGACGCTAATCGAGGCTCACTAAATACAGCTCGCGAGTGTCTCAAAGTTGTTGACACGTACCGGGCGCGAACTCGATGGATTGCGGGTGATTGGGATGGACGAGATCAGCTACCGCAAACGCCATAAGTACTTAACAGTGGTAATAGACCATCTCAGCGGCCGGGTCGTCTGGGCGGGAAAGGAGCGCAAGGCCAAGACGCTGCTGCGGTTTTTCCGCAAGCTCGGACCACAAAGAGCCGCGGAGCTCGAAGCGGTCAGCATGGACATGTGGGAGCCGTACATAACTGTCGTCGGCAAAAAGGCTCCTCAGGCACGGGTGATCTTTGACCGCTTCCACATCGTCAAGCATCTGAACGAGGCCGTGGATAAGACCCGGCGCGAGCTGGTGCGCGAGCTCAAAGGGACTGCCCGACGCAACCTCAAGAACACCAAGTTTCCCCTTCTCAAGGCCAAACACAACCGCAGCGCGAAAGACAAACGGGTGCTCCGCGAGCAGGTGCGAGCTAATCGTCGCCTCTACCGCGCCATGCTTCTGCGCGACGACTTCATGGACCTCTACACCTACAAAACCGAGACATGGGCCAAGAAGTTTCTCCGAGGATGGCTGCGGCGCGCTATGAGCTCGAGGATAGAGCCCGTCAAACGCGCGGCGAAGATGATCCGCAGCCACTTCGATGGCGTCATCGCGTGGGTCACGTGGAGACTCAGCAACGGCCGACTCGAAGGAATGAACAACAAAATCCGGCTGCTGAGCCACCGCAGCTTTGGACTCCACTCTGCCGAAGCTCTCATCAGTCTCGTCTACCTAAACTGTGGCGGTCTCACCCTCGAGAGGATCCACTGAAATAGCAGGAGAGGCATTCTTAGTTCAAATGCGACTTGGTGTGATCGAGCGGCTCCTCATAGCTGATCTCCGGCTGCCGGTCCTCGTTGCGATGGTAGCCGCGCTCGTCGTTTCTCGAAATCTTCTTTAGGCCGGCCAGCCCTTCTAGGAGAAACTCGGCGGCGGCAACACGCTCGGGCGTCGAGGAACGCTCGGTCACTTGAACGACGGACGTGCGGGCGAGAAGCCCTGGGATCTCTGCGAGCGCTTGCAGAACTTCTCAAGAAGACGCGGTCTCCGGCACGCGGCAATAGCCGCCGCCGTCAAACCATTCGACGATGCTGGTAAAATCCTCTCTCGAGGCGTATTTCTGAAACGCTTCGCCGACAGCGCGCTTGATGAGGTCTCGAGCGACGACATCCGCACCTTTGAGCTCCCCTTCATATTCGAGCTCGAGCTTCCCCGTGATCGCGGGAAGCGACGCATAGACGTCCGAAACGCGGAGTGCTGTGGCCGCCTCGCCCCGCTCGGCGTTGGAGATGACGTTCTCGAGCAGCGAGATGGGGAGCCGCTGGCTGACCCCCGATCGTTTGTCGACACGCCGATCCCCGCGCGCTTGGATGGCCACTTCCTCGACGATTTCCCGAACGTAGTTCGGAATGTGGAGATCGTCGCGTCCCGCGCGATCGGTCCAAGCCTCCTCCTTCGTAATCGCGATGGACTCTTCGAGCGTCGCCGGGTAGTGGGTACGGATCTCCGATCCGATGCGGTCTTTGAGAGGCGTGATGATCCGCCCCCGCGCCGTATAGTCTTCAGGATTTGCAGTGAAGACCATCAAGATATCGAGCGGCAAGCGTAGCGGATAGCCTT
Source organism: Candidatus Marinacidobacterales bacterium (assembly GCA_965197495.1). GTDB lineage: Bacteria > Acidobacteriota > Vicinamibacteria > Marinacidobacterales > SMYC01 > SMYC01. The sequence continues at coordinate 3,195,977 of OZ240210.1, read as the reverse complement.
TTATCTGAACGTCCCCCTCTTGAAGGATGTTGAACAAACCCACCTGGATTTTCCCCGCGAGGTCGGGGAGCTCGTTGATCGCGAAGATCCCGCGATGCGCGCGCGGAACGAGGCCGTAATGGATCGTGAGCTCATCGGAAAGATCGAGCCCGCTTCTGGCGGCACGGATGGGGTCGAGGTCGCCGATCATGTCGGCGATGGTCACATCTGGCGTCGCCAGTTTCTCGACGTAGCGGTCTTCGCGATGGAGCCACCGGAGCGGCGTCTCGACGCCCTTTTCCGCGACGAGCTTCTTGCACGCGCTGCAGATCGGGGCGTGAGGGTCGTCGTGGATCTCACAACCGGCAATGACTGGGATCTCGTCGTCGAGGAATCGGGTCAAGCCTCGGAGCATCCTTGTTTTAGCCTGGCCGCGGAGCCCCAGGAGAATGAAATGGTGCCGCGACAGGAGCGCGTTCACGAGCTGGGGAATGACGGTATCGCCGTAGCCGACGATCCCGGGAAAAAGCTCTTCGCCCGAGCTCATCTTCTGGATCAAGTTGTCGCGGATCTCGTCGCGCACGCCGCGCGGTTGACGATTCTGCAGTTCACCTAGGGTCTGGGCTTTGCTCATGTTTGGATTATAGCCTGATGCTATCTGGAGGGGACTAACGAGGTGGTACGCCGATGCGGCTTGAGTTAAGCTTCTGTCGCAATGTTTCGGTTCGTTTTCCGCTTGGTTCTTAGGGCTATTACGCTCGTGATACTCGCAGGCGCGGCCTTCGTTCTGTATCACCTCTACGAGTCCGGGCAACTTCCTTTCATCCAGCGCGCCATCGAGGATACGGCCGTGACCGCCTCGGTCCGCGCAGGGTTCGCGATCCACCGGGATCTGTCCGATCGGCCCATCAAAGTATCAACCGCCGAGAGGGTCGTCACGCTTTCGGGGCGCGTCGCGTCCGAAGAAGAGAGGTCCGAGGCCGAGGCGATCGCGTCGACGATCGAAGGCGTCGACGAGATCGCGAATCATCTCGAGATCGTACCCGCGCTCGCCGAAACGCGCGACAAAAGCCTCGGTGAGCGGCTCGACGACGCCGCGCTTCTGGCGAAAATACGCACGGCCCTTCATCTCGACAGAGACGTGCGTGAGCTGGATGTCGATGTACGCGTCTCGTCGGGCCAGGTCCTCCTCAGAGGTGAGATCCCGTCCGAAGCGCTGATGGAGCGCATACGGACGCGGGTGGCGAGCGTCCGCGGTGTCGAGCGTCTCGAGGACGAGCTCGAGCTCAAACAGTGAATGGGCTCTCCGCTCACAGGAAGCGGATTTTTTTCTTTAGTCTTCTTTGAGGAGGGCGACGAGGTCGTCCGGGTCGAACGGTTTTTCCAAGTAGCCGTGGAGAGCGAGCTCGTTCGCCTGTTGGCGGATCGCGCTGCAGCCAAAGCCCGTCATGAGCACCGAGCGCATCGCCGGATGGAGCGCTTTCGCCGTATGGACGAGATCGAGCCCCGTTCCGCCGGGAAGGTCGAGGTCGGTGACGAGGGTATCGAAGAATTCGCCACGGATGAGCTCCAGCGCGCGTTGAAACTCCGCGACCGCCACGACATCGAACCCAGCGTTCTCGAGGAAAATCGTCAGCGTTCGCCGCATTGATGCGTTGTCTTCGACGATGAGAATACGTTGTGGGCTGGTCATTAACGTCCTTTTTGAAGCAAGACACGTACCAATCGGGGCGAAAGTGTAAGCCGCAGCAGATAAACAACTTGAAGAAACTAGCTTTCGGGACAGCATTCAAATCTGTCACTCGAAAGTCACGTACGAGCCACTTTTTGCCACCCCGGCCCGTAACCAGGCAGCCTAGCCAGGTAAACCTGAAAGTCGACCGCTCCTCAAATCGTTCGCATGAGGCGCCTTAAGAATGGCCACAGAGACACAGCGCGGCGGAGCCGCAACCAAATTGGAGGACGGCTCCGCCGCGCTGTGTCTCTGTACTACTAACCCTGAAAAGCTTGTTTTGAGAAGAAGAAAAATCATGCGGCAGCAGCGTGGAGTTTATCGAGGGAGAGAGAGTTTGCGGTAAGTAATGCGGAGCAAAGTTGCTGACCGCGCTTTGTGAGTCTGTAGCGAAAAGTTTTGGGAACTTTTTTGACAAGACGGTGGGCTCGGAGGATGCGAATGAGCCGGGTGACGCGTCCGCTTAGCCGCCTGGTTTCGAGAGGGTCGTCCGAAGTCTTGGGAAAGAGCAAGGCACGGAGTTCCCTGTTGCGAAAGCCTCGCAGATGAAACTCTCCACGGGAAATAGCGGCGAGGAGTCGGGCGTCCAGAGCGTCCCAAGGGCGAAGAGCTCGGAGGGTGGAGCCATTCCATTGAGTTTTTTGGCTGACGCGAGCGAGGAGTTGACCGAGTGGGGTTGAGGTATCACAAGCGGCGAGAGCGTCGAGGTAGCGCTCATTGGAGTCCTGGGAGAGCTGGGCACGACGATGCAGGTCTGCGATGCCACGACGGAGCGGACGCCACTCGAGAGGGCCGTTGGGGTCGCCTTCCTTTGGCCGGTAGCAGCGCATACCCTCGGCACGCTGGATGGTTGTCTCCACACGGAGCACGGAACCTTGTTTGTCGTAGAGTTTGACGGAATTGAGGTCGAGGGCATGTTTGATACGCAGACCCTCGGGCCGGTCGCGAAATCGGCTGACGACTTCCCCTGAAAAGTCGGTTCGAATCCGTTTTCCGAGAAAGCGCATCACGTCGGGGCTCGAAAAGTTTGTGATCGCATGATGTACAAGAGCGGGATAGATCTCCGCGAGGCTAGAGCTGTTACGAAACGTGACGTCGGTGGCCCATTCGCTGCTGTAGACACTCCAGTAGTAGTCGAGGCCACTCGGCGGGAATAATTTGTCTTGCAATGGATTGACGAATCGACTCAGGCGATTCAGGATGTGAGGCCAGTTGGTTTTGAGCTGCTCATCGAGAAGCTGCTGTGCCGCGTGGGCATCCTCAACCCAGGTAAAGCAGTTTTCCCGGCGCCGACATTGAATGCCAGCCTTATCCATCTCAACGGCGAGCCATTCACGGCCGTTGACGTAGACCTGAACATTGAATGGAAACCAGCTTTGGATACGGGCATGCATGAAACCAAAAATAGGGTCCATGCAGTAGTGGTAAAAGTTTAGGCACTTTCTGAGGGATTGCACGAGCTCCAACCGCTTCTTCTGGCGGTTGCGACGTATGCTGAAGGTGATACAAGGTTCCACGCAGCTCAGCACTGCGATGAGACCACTGCGGACATTGTCTTGTTGTGCAATCTCGCGTGCGATGGCCTCCTTGTTCTTACGGGAAGACTCCAGATAGACGACCGGACGCTCGAGTCGCTCCGCCTGCTGATACAAGGCCTGCTTGAGCTCGGAGGTACGCTGCAGTGCGAACTCCGCGAACTCCTTCAGAAGGATTTTCTGGTAGGAAAGGTACTTACCCATGCCGTCCGTATAAGAAATGTGGCGTAGAGTTCCGCGGAACACCAACCGGTCGAATCCGCTCAGTACCCCTGTGATTCGATCCTCGTGACGTGATAAAAACTGTTTCACGGCGTCCTCCAGCGTGGGAAAGGGTCGTCGTGACATCTTCCTACTCTGGATGTGGCGCCGTGTCTACTTCACGCCCAGATTGTGCATCGAGCCCGCGTTGGGCTGACGTGGTGAGCGAGCCGACAGCGAAGAGTCAGGATGAAAGACTTTCGAGATCTAAAGGTTTGGGAGAAGGCCCATCAGCTAGTCAAGGGTTTGTACCAGGCCACCGGCCACTTCCCAACCGAAGAGAAGTTCGGCTTGACGGCTCAGATGCGCCGAGCGGCGGTTTCCATCCCGGCGAATATTGCTGAGGGCTGTGGACGCGGTTCAGACCGGGATATGGCCCGCTTTCTTCAAATGAGTATGGGCTCAGCAAGCGAGCTCGAATACGAACTGCTCCTTGCCCACGAGCTCGGGTTGCTCGATAGCCAAAGTCTTCAGGAGCTTGCCGAGCGAACCACCGAGGTCAAGCGTATGCTCGCCTCTCTCATCCGGAGGCTCGAATCCGGAGCTGACCGCTGAATGCTGACCGCTGACCGCTCGCGGCGGAGCCGTCCTCCAATTTGGTTGCGGCTCCGCCGCGCTGTGCCTCTGTGGCCATCCCCTTTGGTTGCGGCCGCAGGCTGCGCCTGGACGAAGTTCGAAAGTGTGAACAAGATCCTCGTTTCTGAGCGGTTAGAGGCTAGGGCCGGCTCGAGCGCTCGACGTCCTCGGCGAGGATGAGGCCCTTGTCGATGAGGAGGAGAGCGCGCCGCTCATCACCTTCATCGAGGGCCCGTTGCGCCTGAGCGACGAAGCCGCGGGCCGCCGTGAATTGCTCTCGCTGGCTGTCGGAAAGCTCGCGCGTGCTCAGCGAGCTCATGAGTGAGCTCGCGCGCTCGAGCTTCGTCAAGAGCTCCGGGTCAAAACCCTCGCTCCCAGCGCGCTCCCGCGGAGGCGGCTCGGGCGCTTGGTCCGGAGGCTCGGGCGGTGGCGGAGCCGAGGGCGCGCTTTTGGGCCCCTCATCAGGGCGGGGCTCGGGCTCCTCGACGGCCGGCTCGGGCTCCACCTCCAAGACGGGTTCTTCAGCGAGCCGTGTCTCTTCCGGCGTTTCAGGCTCCGGAAGGTCCTCGCCCACTGGCGTCGATGCCGTCGCTGGCGGGCGCGGGAAATCCGCACGTGTGGTGCGCCAACATCCGGCCGAGACGCTGAGCCCGAGCCCAAAGCCTAACAAGAGCAGGACGCTTCGGAGAAGACCCCTCATTTGACGTGGCACCCGATTTCCATCACGCGGGCATCTCCGGAAGGTGGATGGTGAACCGCGTGCCGTCCCCCTTCCCTGATTCTACCGTGATTTCGCCGCCGTGGAGTTGGACGATCCGATAGACCATGGAGAGTCCGATCCCGCTGCCCTTTTTCTTCGTCGTCACGTAAAGGTCGAAGATCTTCTCGAGCATTTCCGGCTCGATGCCCACCCCGCTATCCGCGATGACGATCTCGACCCCGTTCTCCGTGCGCGACGCCTCGACATGGAGCCGCCCTCCGTGAGGCATGGCTTCCTCGGCATTCTGTACGAGGTTCAAAAAGACCTGCTGCAGGAGCTCTCGGTCGCCATGAACAGGGGGAAGCTCCTCTGCTACCTCCGTCTCGATCTCGATGCCGCTCGCTTTGGCCTCTGCCGAGACCAGTCTTTCGACCTCGTCGAACAGCTCCCGCAACGGCACCGAAGTCAATTGCAGGTCCTCGGGACGCGTGAAGCGCAAGAATCCCTGGATGACTTGATCGAGCCGGCGAATCTCTTTCTCGAGTGTATCGAGCGAGGCTTGTGTTTCCGGAGAGGCCCGCGCGAGCCTCTCCCTCAGGAGCGCGACATGGATCACCATGGCATTGAGCGGGTTCTTGATCTCGTGCGCGACGCCCGAGGTCAGCTTTCCGAGCGCGGCGAGCTTTTGCGCGTACGAGAGCTGAGAGCCGAGACGCGAGAGCTTCTCCATGTCGCGCGCGCTCACCATCACGCCGGAGACGCCGCTCTCGTCGCGCAGGACTTGCGCGCTCAACGTATAGACGACAGGCTGGTCTCCGTTCGCGATCGTTCTGTCGACGGGCCCGATGGGCTCGTCGCGTTCGAGCGCCTTCGTAACGATCTCCGCCACCGGATGCTCTTCCGAAAAAAAATCCGCGAAGAGTTTTCCCTGAATCTCGTCTCGCCCGAGACCGAGAAGGTCCGCGGCGCGCTCGTTCAACAACAAGACGCGCCCCTCGCTGCTGACAACCAGAACGGCGTCCGAGAGCCCCCCGAGCATCGTCGACAGCCAGCTCGCGTCGTTCTCGCGGGCGCTCCTTTGGTCATCGAGCCTTTGACTCATGTTTGCGAAAAACTCCGCTATGCGGCTCACATCCGCTTCGCTCTGAAGATCGAGAGGTGGTTCGCCGTTCACAGGTTGGAAGCGGCCGAGCTCGCGGCGCAGCAGCTCGATCGGAGCCCAAAGCCAATTCGCGAAAAACAGCGACGCAAAAAAAGCAGCGACGACAGCGCTCGTCGCAAGCAGCACGTTTTGCGTGACTACATTCCAGATCTCTTCTTTCAGGAACAGAGTCGAGATCGCCACGCGCACGGCGCCGAAAGGCTCCCCGTCATCGTCGTCGAAGGGCATGGCCACTTCGAGAACGCTGTGGCCTTGCCTGAGTGCCCAGAGCTGCGCGAGAGGGTTCTTCGCGACGAAGCTCTCGAGCGAAGGTGCCGGCGTGAGCTTGTCTCCGAGCTCAAGGGGATTGCTGTGGACGAGCGCAAAGCCGTCGCGATCCGTCACCGCGACATACATCGTCGTCGCGGAGTAGCCGACGACGCCTTCGGCGTAATTGTTCAGGGCTGCATCCCATGCCAAGGCAGAACGGAGCTCCTCCGGCTTGTTTTGACGAATCACCCGTGAGGCTTGATGGCGGAGCGTTTCGGCCAGAAGTCGAGCGCGGGATTCGGTCTCGGCGACGGAGAAGCGCACGAGCGCAGTCAAGTTGACAAGGCTCGTCGCCAAAGCGACTGTGGCCGCCACGAGCGTCAGGCCCGCGATTTGTTTTCTGCGAAATCCCACAGGGTTGAGGCTCCCCCTCTATCGGGCCGGCTCAAGACCTCCCGCGATATTTCTTGAGCTTGTTGTGGAGCGTCTTGAGGCTGATTCCCAATATCTCGGCGGCGCGCGTCTTATTCTGCCCCGTAGACTCCAGAGTCTTCAAGATCAAGTTCTTCTCCGCTTGCTCCACCGTCGTTCCGACCGGAAGCTCCACACCGCCTTTCGGCGCCGGCTCCTTTTTGGGCTCGAGGACCGACGGAGGCAAATCCTCTCGTCGCAACACGTCGCTCTTCGCGATGATGACAGCACGCTCGATGACGTTGCGAAGCTCGCGGACGTTTCCCGGCCAATGGTAGGCCTTCAAGCCTTCGACGGCTTCGCCATCGATGCCTTTGAGCGCTTTTCCGGTTCGGGCATTGAAGTCGTGCACGAAAGCGTCGACGAGCATCGGGACATCCTCGATCCGGTTGCGAAGCGCCGGGAGCTCGAGCGTGAACACGTTCACACGGTAGTAGAGGTCCTCGCGCAAATCGCCAGCGTCGAGCGCCTCCCGTGGATCACGGTTGGTCGCGGCAAGGATGCGCACATCCACGCGAATCTCCTCGGCACCGCCCAGACGACGGAAGCTTCGCTCCTCGAGAACCCGTAGAAGCTTGACTTGCGTCGCGGGAGCCATCTCGGCCACTTCGTCGAGAAACAGCGTTCCGCCATGCGCCTGCTCGAACAGGCCGCGGCGCCGTCTCTCTGCTCCGGTGAAAGCCCCCTTCTCGTGTCCGAAAATCTCGCTCTCGAGAAGCGTTTCAGGGATGGCAGCGCAGTTCAGCGCGACAAACTCGTTCTCTTTTCTCGCTGAGAGCTCGTGGAGCGTCCTCGCGACCATTTCTTTTCCAGTACCGGACTCGCCAACGATGAAGACCGAGGCCGCAGAAGGGGCGACTTGGCTCATTAGCTCATAGAGTTCTTTCATCGTATCGCTCGTCCCGACCATGCTCCCGAACCGCCCGCTCGTCTCGAGATTCCTCTTGTAGCGCTCGACCTCCTCGTAAGCCGCGTTGCGCTCGACGGCCCTTTCGAGCACCTGGCGTAGCTGCTGCGTGTCGACCGGTTTGGTCAGGTAGTCGAAGGCGCCTATCTTCATCGCCTCGACCGCGGTCCCGATGCTGCCTTTGGCCGTCAGCATCACAACGGCGAGACGATCGAGCTCGGAGACGAGTCCGGAGAGAAGACCGAGGCCGTCCATCCGGGGCATCACGAGATCGGCGATAACGACTTGAGGGCGGAAGCTCTCGGCTCGCGCAAGACCTTCGACGCCATCCGCTGCCGTATCGGTCTCGTAGCCCCAGCCGCGCACGAGCTCAGAGAGACCTTGTCGGGAGCCCGCTTCGTCGTCGACGATGAGAACGCGTGTGATCAGCATCCAGCGGTCAGCATTCAGGGCTCAGGCGCTATGACTTCGCGCCGCAGATTGCTGATGTTACTTCTTTTTGAAGCGTATCTTCAGCAATAGCTCGATTTCTTGCTCGACATCGTCACGGCTGCCGTCGAGTTCGATGGTGACCGGGACCTCGATTCGCTGGTTCGCTATGGGCCCGGACACGCTCACGGGAGCTATGGTCGTGACTTGACCCTGAGGGATCGGGACCTTCGTCTTGATGAGCTTGCTCAAGTGCTCGGCCGCGCTCGATCCCTGCTCCACATCGAGCTCGCCGCCGAGGAGGTCCGCTTCGAGATCGCGTACGACGTCTTCTTCGACGGACGGCTCGTTCAGAATCGACGCCGTCACCTCAACGCCACCACCCGCATCGAACAGTCCGGAGAACATCGAGTCCTCGGGCGCCTCGGGCGCCTCGGGTGCGGCCGGTGCAGCCGATGCAGCCGTTGCAGCTGATGCAGAATGACCCGGGGCGTCTGCTCTGGATTTGGCTTCGGCGGTCGCATCGTCCAACCTCAAAGCGTTGTCGAGGATACTCTCGATGTTGAGGTTTTCGAACGCTTCTATACCTACGGGCTCTTCGTCGTGTGAGGCCACGTTCTCTTTCTCCGAAACGGACGGCCAGGTGCTGGCAGCTTTGGCTGAAGCGTCCTGGCTGGACGCGACTTGGCTCACCTGAGCCCTTTCTCCGGCACTCTTAGTGACGCCGGCGGAGACCATAGCCGCGGGGTCGGTCCGCGCCACGTCTTTGGCTGGTTTTTCGAGCTTGCCCATCGGCGACATCGCACGGGCTCCGCCATAGCGGTCGATGACCGACTTCAACACCAGGCCACTGATCGCTTGGAGCGTCTCCTCGACGCCGATGCCATCCTTGGCGACGGCCTCGTAAAACGGCGCGTTCATCGTATTGAGCGCGTCGTTCATCTCCTCCACAGTGCAAACGTCCTCGAGATCACGCTTGTTGAACTGCATGACCATCGGCAGCGCCTCGAGCTTCAAGTCGTGAGCCGCCAGATTCTCCCGCAGGTTGTCGAGACTCTCCTGATTGGCCTCGGGCATGTGCGGCTGTGAATCCGCGACGAAGACCACCCCATCCGCACCTTTGAGGACCATCTTTCGAGTAGCGTTGTAGAAAACCTGACCCGGCACCGTGTAAAGCTGGACGCGAGTCTTGATCCCGCGTACGACGCCAGCATCAACGGGGAGAAAATCGAAGTAAAGGGTACGATCCGTATCCGTCGCCAGCGTCAACATCCGGCCTTTGTTCTTGATCGGAAGATCTTCGTAGATGTACTGCAGATTGCTCGTCTTACCAGACAAACCAGGGCCGTAATAGACAATTTCGGCGGTCAACTCCTTCAGAGCGTAGGTAAAAAGGACCACAGGTCTTACCTTCCGGCCAGATTGGACTGGATCTTATAGTGTATCAGCATTCAGGATTCAGCATTCAGCATTCAGGAACTCTCAAGACTGCCACTCTGAGCTGGGGTGCAACAGTCCTGTCCTGAGAGCATCCTGAATGCTGGATGCTGAATGCTGAATGCTGATAAACTTCCCCGCACACGATGTCGCAGATTCTGGCGCCGGCGGACCGAGGCCACGCTCTTCAGAACGTCATTGACGAGCTGAAAGGAGGGGCGCGACAGCTGCCGACGGTTACGGCCCTGAAGCACTTTCCCGCGCTCCCAGCCCATTTTACTGATTTTCCGGACGAGCTCCGGCCGGAGATCGTCAAAGCACTCCGGCGGCGCGGCATCGAACGGCTCTATTCCCATCAGAGGGAAGCTTTCGAGAAAGCCTCCGAAGGCGATAACGTCGTTATCGTCACACCGACCGCATCGGGAAAGACCCTCTGCTACAACCTTCCCGTTCTGAATCGCGTCCTCGAAGAGCCCGAGACGCGCGCACTCTACCTCTTCCCAACCAAGGCACTCTCGCAAGATCAGCTCGCCGAGATGCATGGGCTCATCCAGGACATCGGGGTCGACATCCGCACGTTCACCTATGACGGCGATACGCCCCAGGATGCGCGCAAGGCGATACGCTCACGCGGGCACCTGGTCGTGACCAACCCCGATATGCTGCATAGCGGCATCCTGCCTCACCACCCAAAATGGGTGAAGCTTTTCGAGAATCTGCGCTACATCGTCATCGACGAGATTCATGCCTATCGCGGTGTCTTCGGCTCGCACCTGGCGAATATTCTGAGGCGCCTCCGGCGCATCTGCCGCTTCTACGGAGCGGACCCGCAATTCATTTGCTCCTCGGCGACGATCGCGAACCCCAAGGAGCTCACCGAAGAGCTCATCGCGAGCCCGGTGCAGCTCATCGACCGGAGCGGGGCGCCGAGAGGCGAGAAATATTTTGTCTTCTACAACCCGCCGGTCGTGAATCAAGAGCTCGGCATACGCCGCTCCTATGTCAACGAGACGAGGCGCATCGCGGGGTCGTTTCTCAAGCGCGGGCTCCAGACGATCGTGTTCACGACGAGCCGGCTGAACACGGAGATTCTCGTCACCTATCTCAAGAACGAGATCGAGCAAGACGTGACGCGTCGCGATCTCATCCGCGGCTATCGCGGCGGCTATCTTCCGAAAAAGCGCCGCGAGATCGAAGCTGGGCTTCGCGAAGGCACCGTGCTCGGCGTCGTCTCGACCAACGCGCTCGAGCTCGGGATCGATATCGGCGCGCTCGACGTCGCCGTGATCTCAGGCTACCCCGGAACCATCGCCTCGACATGGCAGCAAGCAGGACGGGCGGGACGGCGCACCGGCACCTCTGTCGCCATCCTTGTCGCTAGTAGCAACCCCCTCAATCAATTCGTGGTCAATCATCCGGATTACTTCTTTTCGGGCTCACCCGAACATGGCCTCATCAATCCGGACAACCTTTCCGTGCTCGTCGATCACATCAAGTGCGCCGCCTTCGAGCTTCCGTTTCAGGACGGCGAGAGCTTCGGCGCTGAAAACCTCTCCGAGATCCTCTCTTTTCTCGAAGAGCACAACGTGGTTCACCGTTCGAACGAACGTTGGCACTGGACGAGCGATTCCTATCCGGCCAACAATGTCAGCCTGCGCTCGATAAGCTCCGACAATTTCACCGTCTATGACGAGACCCGCGAGCCCAAGATCATTGCCGAAGTGGATTTCGTCAGCGCGCATTCGACGCTCCATCCGAAAGCCATCTATATCCTCGAAGGCCAGCAGTTTTATGTCGAGAGCTTCGACTATGACGAGCGGCGCGCAACCGTCCGACAATGGGAGACGGACTACTTCACCGACGCTATCACCCATACCAAAGTCAATATCCTTGAGAAGTTCGAAAACTCGAGCGTTTTCGAAGGTGAGAGAAATCACGGCGAGGTTCACGTGGTCTCGCAAGTCGTGGGCTTCAAGAAGGTCAAGTTCTATACCCTTGAGAATATCGGCTCGGGTGAGCTCGACATGCCAGAGCTCGAGATGCACACGACATCGTACTGGCTGACGGTGCCGAGAGAGGTCATGGCCTCGCTCGCGGCGAGCTCGGAAGAGCGGCGGGACGGCGTCATCGGGCTAGCCAATACGCTCAAGACGGTGGCGATGCTCTTCCTCATGTGCGATCGGTCGGACATCGCGGTGGCTCTCGGCGACAACTCGCAAGGGACCGCTAAAGTGGAGCGCGGCTTCAGGCGGCTCGGACCCGGCGGACTCCCCCCTTCCGAGCCGATGGACCCGTCCTACGAGCCCAACATTTTTCTCTACGACAACTATCCGGGTGGTATCGGCTTTTCGCAGCCGCTCTACGAGCTCCACCCGCGCCTCGTTTCTGAGGCCAAGACGCTCATCGAAGGCTGTCCGTGTCACGAAGGCTGCCCGTCCTGCGTCGGTCCCGTGGGCGAGGTCGGACTTCGGGGAAAGGAATTAGCACTCGCGATTCTGGAGCGGCTGGCCGCTTCATGAACACGCGCACGACGCGGGAAAAGCTCGACAAACTCTTCCCTTCGCCTCAGAAACGCACGAAGGACTCGCTCTACCGCCTCGAGAAAGAAGTTCTCGGCGGTAACTTCAGCTCCGAGACCGAGCTCTCCGTCAAAGAGCGGCTCGAGCGCCTCGTAGCCGTGACGAAAGCCCAGCCCCGCAAGCTCGCCTCGCCTATCGAGACACGGCAGCCGGCGCTCGAGATCGCCGAGGTGCTCGACGGCGAGGAAGTCTCGAACGACTTCGGCAGCTTCTACAGTGTCGACCGTATCTACCCGCTGGTACATTTTCAGGGTCGGATCCAACTCGGGCGGCTCACGAGCGTGCCGAGAGAAGCCTTCTCGATGCTGTCGCGTGGCGACGACACCTTCGAGATTGATTTAGATAAGGCGCTGTTTCTCGACACCGAGACGACGGGACTCGCGGGCGGCGCCGGCACGTGCGCCTTTCTCGTCGGCCTGGGGTGGGTTGAGAACGAGAGCTTCGTGCTGCGGCAGCTCTTCATGCGCGACTATGGCGAAGAAGCGGCCATGCTCCATGCTCTCGGTGAGATCCTCTCGCGCTTCGAGCTGCTCATCAGTTATAACGGCAAGTCGTTCGACATCCCCTTGCTCGAGACCCGCTTCGTCCTCACGCGACAGCACCTGTCCTTCGAGCGTCTATTACATTTCGATTTGCTGCACCCGGCGCGCAGTCTGTGGAAGGCCCGCATCGAGAGCTGTCGCTTGATGGAGCTCGAGCATCGTCTACTCGGGCTCGAACGTGAAGAGGACATCCCGGGCCACATGATTCCCGACTTGTTTTTTCGCTTCCTACGAACGGGCAAAGCAGAACACCTCGACCACGTCTTCCATCACAACCGGCACGACATCCTCTCGCTCGCCGCTCTCACGATATGCGCCTCGGACTTGCTCGACGAAAGCTACGTTCCAGAGGATCCTCTCGACGATCTCAGCCTCGGTCGCTTGTTCGAACGCTCTTCTCAGCCGGAACGCTCCATGATGCATTACAGCCGCGCGGTCGAGGCCGGCCTGTCGGGCGCCGCGCGCCGCCGGGCCCTCATAGCACTCGCGGACCAGCACAAGCGCCGCGGCGATATCGGCGATATTGATGACGCGCGCAAGCTATGGGACGAGCTCGCCGACGGCGAGTCCGTCGAGGTGATCCACGCGCTGCACGAGCTCGCGATACTGAGCGAGCACCGCGATCGTGACTTCACGGAAGCGCTCGGCTTGTGTGAGCGCGCGCTTTCCTACTTGGACGAGAATTACGAGCTGACGCTCTCGTTTCGCTTCAAGTGGCGTGACGCCTTCGCCCATCGCCGCTCGCGTTTGAAAAAGCGGCTATCCAAGAGCAGATGAGCCGGACTAGACTAGACTGCCTAGGTCCTGTTGCGAAAGCCTCGCAGATGAAACTCTCCACGGGAAATAGCGGCGAGGAGTCGGGCGTCCAGAGCGTCCCAAGGGCGAAGAGCTCGGAGGGTGGAGCCATTCCATTGAGTTTTTTGGCTGACGCGAGCGAGGAGTCGACCGAGTGGGGTTGAGGTGTCACAAGCGGCGAGAGCGTCGAGGTAGCGCTCATTGGAGTCCTGGGAGAGCTGGGCACGACGATGCAGGTCTGCGATGCCACGACGGAGCGGACGCCACTCGAGAGGGCCGTTGGGGTCGCCTTCCTTTGGCCGGTAGCAGCGCATACCCCGGCACGCTGGATGGTTGTCTCCACACGGAGCACGGAACCTTGTTTGTCGTAGAGTTTGACGGAATTGAGGTCGAGGGCACGTTTGATACGCAGACCCTCGGGCCGGTCGCGAAATCGGCTGACGACTTCCCCTGAAAAGTCGGTTCGAATCCGTTTTCCGAGAAAGCGCATCACGTCGGGGCTCGAAAAGTTTGTGATCGCATGATGTACAAGAGCGGGATAGATCTCCGCGAGGCTAGAGCTGTTACGAAACGTGACGTCGGTGGCCCATTCGCTGCTGTAGACACTCCAGTAGTAGTCGAGGCCACTCGGCGGGAATAATTTGTCTTGCAATGGATTGACGAATCGACTCAGGCGATTCAGGATGTGAGGCCAGTTGGTTTTGAGCTGCTCATCGAGAAGCTGCTGTGCCGCGTGGGCATCCTCAACCCAGGTAAAGCAGTTTTCCCGGCGCCGATATTGAATGCCAGCCTTATCCATCTCAACGGCGAGCCATTCACGGCCGTTGACGTAGACCTGAACATTGAATGGAAACCAGCTTTGGATACGGGCATGCATGAAACCAAAAATAGGGTCCATGCAGTAGTGGTAAAAGTTTAGGCACTTTCTGAGGGATTGCACGAGCTCCAACCGCTTCTTCTGGCGGTTGCGACGTATGCTGAAGGTGATACAAGGTTCCACGCAGCTCAGAACTGCGATGAGACCACTGCGGACATTGTCTTGTTGTGCAATCTCGCGTGCGATGGCCTCCTTGTTCTTACGGGAAGACTCCAGATAGACGACCGGACGCTCGAGTCGCTCCGCCTGCTGATACAAGGCCTGCTTGAGCTCGGAGGTACGCTGCAGTGCGAACTCCGCGAACTCCTTCAGAAGGATTTTCTGGTAGGAAAGGTACTTACCCATGCCGTCCGTATAAGAAATGTGGCGTAGGGTTCCGCGGAACACCAACCGGTCGAATCCGCTCAGTACCCCTGTGATTCGATCCTCGTGACGTGATAAAAACTGTTTCACGGCGTCCTCCAGCGTGGGAAAGGGTCGTCGTGACATCTTCCTACTCTGGATGTGGCGCCGTGTCTACTTCACGCCCAGATTGTGCATCGAGCCCGCGTTGGGCTGACGTGGTGAGCGAGCCGACAGCGAAGAGTCAGGATGAAAGACTTTCGAGATCTAAAGGTTTGGGAGAAGGCCCATCAGCTAGTCAAGGGTTTGTACCAGGCCACCGGCCACTTCCCAACCGAAGAGAAGTTCGGCTTGACGGCTCAGATGCGCCGAGCGGCGGTTTCCATCCCGGCGAATATTGCTGAGGGCTGTGGACGCGGTTCAGACCGGGATATGGCCCGCTTTCTTCAAATGAGTATGGGCTCAGCAAGCGCTCGAATACGAACTGCTCCTTGCCCACGAGCTCGGGTTGCTCGATAGCCAAAGTCTTCAGGAGCTTGCCGAGCGAACCACCGAGGTCAAGCGTATGCTCGCCTCTCTCATCCGGAGGCTCGAATCCGGAGCTGACCGCTGAATGCTGACCGCTGACCGCTCGCGGCGGAGCCGTCCTCCAATTTGGTTGCGGCTCCGCCGCGCTGTGCCTCTGTGGCCATCCCCTTTGGTTGCGGCCGCAGGCTGCGCCTGGACGAAGTTCGAAAGTGTGAACAAGATCCTCGTTTCTGAGCGACGACTAGGTCAGCGACGCGTGATCGATCGCAGTCGCTTTTCGATCTCGGCGCCTTCGCTGTTGCTGCGACAGATGATCAAGATGGTGTCGTCCCCGGCGATGGTTCCCATGACATGCGGCCACGCGACTTCGTCGAGGCCATGCGCGACGCCTTGCGCGTTTCCCGGAGGAGTCTTGACGATGATCAAATTATTCGCCCGCTCGATGGTGCGCACGAAAGCGACCAGGCGTGAGAGAGGGCCTTCTCCCGAGGGGCCAGCGGTGTAACAATAGCCGCCCCGCCCGTCCGGCCCTTTCGCGATACCGAGGGCTTTCAGCTCGCGCGAGAGCGTCGACTGCGTCATGGAAATACCGGATTCGGCCAGCGCTTCGATGAGCTCGCTTTGATTGTGGAGGGCTCTTTCGCGAATGAGGGAAAGGATGAGCTCTCGCCGCGCGGTGCGTTCCGACATCAGCCGCCGCTGACAGGAGGAAGAAAAGCAACTTCATCGTCTGGCTGGAGCTCCGTTTCTTTGCTGACGAAATCGTGGTTCACCGCGAATTGAACGGCGGCGCCGAAAGGCTCTAGCCGAGCCTCGTCGCTAACGAGCCGCTCCCATAGTCCTGTTACCGTCGTACCCGATGGCAGCTCGACTTCCAGTTCTTCCTTGTCGATGACCTCGCGCAAGGCAGCAAAGACGCGCACCCGTACTTTCAAGGAATGTCCACCGTTTCCACCGGACCTTCGACCCAGACTTCGCCGTCCTCGAAGACCTCCTTTTTCCAAATAGGAACGATCCGTTTGAGCCGATCGATCGCGTATTGACATGCGGCGAAGCTATCGTCGCGATGGGGCGATGAGACCACGATGACCACGCTCGTCTCACCGACATTCAGCCGTCCAACGCGATGCTGAATGTGCAGACTCTCAAGACCCCAGTTCGCCTTGACCTCTTCCCCGATGCGCTCCATCATTTTGACAGCCATCTCCGGATAGGCCTCATATTCGAGGAAGAGCACTTTCTTTCCTTTGTTGGTCCCTCGCACGATCCCCGAAAACGTCGCGATAGCTCCGTCGCAAACGCTGGCGACGCTTTGTGCGAGCGTTCGCAAATCCAGAATATCGTGCACGATTTCGAACATAGTCGATGAAATAGTAGCCTGTCCCGAAGGGCCGAACAAGTTCCTACACGCCTGCATCCAATCGCTTTACCGATCTCTCGGGAAGTGAAAAAAAAGAAAAGAGGTTCTCCTGTCGTTTCGGGGGGATCTGATTTGTGTTGGAGGGCATGGCCTATGGACGCTGCCGCGATTGTGGAAAACGCCGGAAACTCCGGGCGAGAGAGGCGTTTAGGGAAAGGTTGTGAGCACGTACAAACGTGGAGCGGCGTTTTCCACAATCGCTTGGAAAACGCTTCGCGTTTCCCACGAGCGCCCACAGGCCCCTCCTGATATATATACAAGAAAGATTAATTCATATGGAATAAGGAAGGGGGGGCTCGATTAGTGGAGGCTATGGAAAACGCCCTTCCAGGCTTCGAAGAGAACTCAGTCGTGAGCAAGGTCTGAACGACCAGAACCGTGGGGGCGTTTCCCACAGCCTCGTCTCCCGCTGAGGGGCAGTGGCATTTGGTGAGGCCCGTGGGTTGAGAGGGTAAGCATGTGTAGATGCGCATCGGCGAGAACGCTAGAATCTTTTTTTCCGAAAGAGAAAAGAGCGTTCCCGCGATGCGCGTTACTACGTTAGTCAACAAGCTCATCGGATTGCAAGGCCTGTGGGTCCGAGGTTTCCACTTCCAGGCGGACAAAGCCAGAGTGGTGGTGGATGTAGTACCACGGAGGAGGAAGCCTCTGTGCGGGATTTGCGGACGAAAGGTCCGCAAGAACAAAGATCGCTACAATCGCTACTGGCGGCACTTGGACCTGTTCGGTGTCCGGACCTATCTTCGCTACTCGATCCGACGAGTGGTATGTCGGCGGTGTGGAGTGGTCAGAGAAAAGGTGCCTTGGGCCGACAAGGGAAGCCGCTTTACCAAAAGCTTCGAACAAGAGGTAGCGTGGCTGGCACAGAGGACGGACGTCAGCGCCGTAGCGAACTATTTCCGAGTGACGTGGCGTTCGGTGCGACGGATCATCCAGCGAGTGGTTGCCGAGCAGCGGGATGAGCGGCGCGAGCTCGATGGATTGCGGGTGATTGGGATGGACGAGATCAGCTACCGCAAACGCCACAAGTACTTAACCCTAATCGCAAATAAACGTCACCGTGTCTGAGGTCTTTGGCCCCGTGAATAGCACCTTTTCCAGGTTCTGCATACACCGTGCAGAATCACCTATAGTGGCGGCGAGCGGGTGCCCCAGCACGAGCTTCTCGCCTGCGCCCAGTGCGGCTGTTTCGCGTTTTCGTGCTTCGAAGATTTTGCGATTAGGGTTAACAGTGGTAATAGACCATCTCAGCGGCCGGGTCGTCTGGGCGGGAAAGGAGCGCAAGGCCAAGACGCTGCTGCGGTTTTTCCGCAAGCTCGGACCACAAAGAGCCGCGGAGCTCGAAGCGGTCAGCATGGACATGTGGGAGCCGTACATAACTGTCGTCGGCAAAAAGGCTCCTCAGGCACGGGTGATCTTTGACCGCTTCCACATCGTCAAGCATCTGAACGAGGCCGTGGATAAGACCCGGCGCGAGCTGGTGCGCGAGCTCAAAGGGACTGCCCGACGCAACCTCAAGAACACCAAGTTTCCCCTTCTCAAGGCCAAACACAACCGCAGCGCGAAAGACAAACGGGTGCTCCGCGAGCAGGTGCGAGCTAATCGTCGCCTCTACCGCGCCATGCTTCTGCGCGACGACTTCATGGACCTCTACACCTACAAAACCGAGACATGGGCCAAGAAGTTTCTCCGAGGATGGCTGCGGCGCGCTATGAGCTCGAGGATAGAGCCCGTCAAACGCGCGGCGAAGATGATCCGCAGCCACTTCGATGGCGTCATCGCGTGGGTCACGTGGAGACTCAGCAACGGCCGACTCGAAGGAATGAACAACAAAATCCGGCTGCTGAGCCACCGCAGCTTTGGACTCCACTCTGCCGAAGCTCTCATCAGTCTCGTCTACCTAAACTGTGGCGGTCTCACCCTCGAGAGGATCCACTGAAATGGCAGGAGAGGCAGAAAAGAAAAGGAGAGGTGGGGATAGGTGGGATAAGGGGATAAAAGGGATTCTTAGTTCTTATCCCCACCTCTCCACCCATCCCCACCTCCCCTTGCCTTTATTTTCTTCAGCAGCCTGGCTGGTGCCCGAAGCACTAGTCCCTCTCCGGCCACACTCTTTGGCCGATGAAGTGGTCGACGGGCCCGTGTCCTCGCCCGAGCGGGAGCCCACGCTCGAGGGCTTTTGTCAGATAGGCCTTGGCGATCTCGACGGCCTTTTCGAGTGCTACCCCGAACGCGAGTTGGGCGGTGATGGCCGCGGAAAAGGTGCAGCCGGTGCCATGCGTGTTTCGGACGGAGAGACGCGGCGCAGTGAAGCTCATGAACCGGCGTCCGTCATACAACCAGTCCACGGACGTATCTCCCGTCGCGTGTCCGCCCTTGACGACGACCGCCCGCGCTCCTATTTCCACGATCCGGCGAGCTGCGGCGTGGATCGAGGTCTCGTCCTCCAGGGGAAAATCCACGAGCGCCTCGGCCTCGGGGAGGTTGGGCGTCACCAGAAGGGCCCGAGGGACGAGCTCGTTGCGGAGGGATTTTACGGCTTCCGGCTGAAGTAGGCGATCACCGCTTTTCGACACCATGACCGGATCCACGACGACTTTGTCGACCCGGTGCTCTCCCAGTTTCCGGGCTACCACCTCGATGACGGCCGACGTGGCCAACATTCCCGTCTTCACCGCGTCGACGTCGATATCTTCGAAAACCGTGTCGATTTGAAGACCGATCGCCTCGGGAGTCAGCTGAGAGACGCCGGCGACCGTCTGCGTATTCTGCGCGGTGACCGCGGTGATGGCACTCGTCCCATAGACGCCGTGGGCGGCGAAAGTCTTGAGGTCCGCTTGAATTCCAGCACCGCCTCCCGAATCGGAGCCCGCAATCGTCATCGCCACCGTCGGGCGGCCTTGCTCGTTTGCCATGGAGAACTTATAGCATGCCGACCTTGACGACGGCGATCCATTCTCGTATTCTGTTGGCAGAAAGGGACTTGTCCGTACCGGCTCGTCACAACACCTTCTAGGATCACATGTCGAAGTCGAGCCTTCGCTCCCTTCCGGGCGATCGACCGGAATCGCGCTGGGACTTCAAGGCGGCGTTCGACCGAGCGCCGATGGCGACGTTTCTGTTCGACGATGCGACCCGCGCGTGCCTCGAGGTAAACAAAGCCGCCGAGCTTCTCACGGCGTTCAGCCGCGGGGAGCTTCTCGATCGCCGCATCGAAGACCTCCACCCTCGCGAGAGCCGGGATCGTGCGCTCAAATACTTCCAGAGGTTTCGTCGCGAACCCGGATTCATCTACGACGATTTGAACCTCGAGACGAAGGACGGACGCGTCGTTCCCGTAGAAGTCCGCGGGATGAGCCTAGGGTTCGACGAGCGCAAGATCATTCTCGTCTACGTCCGCGACATCACCGAAGAGCGACTCTTGCAGCGTGAGGTCTTGTTTCAAAACCACAAGCTCACGACGCTCAACGCGCTCTCCTCGGCGATCCGAAACTCGATGGTGCTCCCCCAAATTCTTTCGGGATCGTTGCGCGTGATCATGGAGGCGAGTGGAAGCGTTTACGGAGAAGTTCTGATTTACGACGAAGAGAGCGCGACGTTCCAACTCGCCGCGGTTCGGGGTGAAGGCGCCTCCGAGCCGCCTCGAGAACCCCTGAGCGCTGCGGAATGCGGGCTTGCGAGCCACGTTCTCGCGAAGGGCGAGCCGATCCTCCTCGAATCGCTGGAGCACGAGCCACGGCTATCCGAGCTTCTGAGGGGACGACCGGGCATCGGCGCGACCGCGGGCGTCCCGCTTCGCAACAAAGACCGCGTCATGGGGGTCATGCAGCTCGCGATCGCGACGGACCAACTATTCCCAACGTTCGATTTCGAGCTGTTCACCTCAATTGGTGTCCAGATCGGGATGGCGGCGGAGAACGCCGTGCTCTTTCAGCGGACGGCGCGCCAAGCGAAGCAAATCCAGGTCCTGAACAATATCGCCCGCATTATCAGCAGCAGTCTTCAAATCGAGGAAGTCTTCGACTCGTTCGCCAACGAGATGGAGAAGCTCTTCGACTTCGACCGTCTTTCGGTGGCGTTTCTCGACAGCTCGGGGAGCTATCTTCGGATTTTCGCTTCGGGCGCGCGCACGGATTCGGGATGGGGCATGGAGTCGCTGATCCCACTCGTCGGGACCGGTCCCGGCTGGACTGTCCTGAACGAGACGCATTTCATCCATCCGGACACAAAGGAAGAGCAGAAGTTCATCGAGGACCAGTTTCTGTATGAAGACGGGATTCGCTCCTACATCCTGCTGCCCATCCACTCACGCGGTAAGATCGTCGGCACTTTCGGACTCGGCTCACGCGAGCCCAACGGTTTTTCGGAGAAGGATCTCCCTCTGCTCACGCAGCTCTCGAAACAAATCTCCGTCGCGATCGAAAACGTCAAGCTCTACCAGCAAACGAAGGAGACGTCGATCCTCGACGATGTGAGCTCTCTCTTCAATTTTCGCTACTTCCATCAAGCCCTCGACCGCGAGCTCAAGCTCGTCACGCGGCATAAGTCGCGGTTGAGCCTGCTCTTCATGGACCTCGACAAATTCAAGCAGGTCAACGATGCGCACGGGCATCTTCGGGGGAGCAAGGTGCTGCGTGAGGTGGGGTTCTTACTGCGTGCCGCGATCCGCGAGACCGATATCGCTGCCCGTTACGGTGGCGACGAGTTCGTCGTGATCCTGCCCGACACGGATTACGCGGCCGCCAAACGGCTCGGCGAACGCATGCGCCAGCTCGTTATTCGAACGACGTACCTCAAAGAGGAAGGCATCAACGCCCGCATCGGAGCGAGCATCGGGGTGGCCACCTTCCCAACCGAGGCGCCCACCAAGGACGAGCTCATCAGCTTGGCCGACGAGCGGATGTACCGAGACAAGGAACAAAATCACCGACGAGCAGCGTCATCGCCCAAAGATTGACCGCCGGCAGTGGCATCGCGCCATGAAGCTCCCAGAAGCAGCGAAACACGTGTCGGTAGCGGGTAGCCGGCAGCCGAAAGCAGCGGCCGCCGCATCGTTCTTCAGCGGCGCGCGGTTCTGAACGAGAGGATCACGGCAGCACCGGGCTCGCGGTCGGCGGCGCCGGGCTCCGTGAGGATTTTCTGTCCATCCTCGTCTTCAATGGCGTCGTAGAGGATGAGCTCAATCTCTTTGGACGGCTCGAGCCGTTTGTTCGGCTGCACCGTGAGCGTGCGTGAATCGCGGTCATAGGAGACCTCGAGCTCGGGGAACGGATTACCGATACCGTCATCATCGGCGTAGAGAAGGTCCACGTTGCGGTTGAAGCTCTCGGCCTTCATTGGGTTCGAGAACTGAATGTGGAACTCGCTGTCGAGAGGGATGTCCCGCTCACCCGCGAGAGGCAGTGAGAAAGTGACTTCCGGCGGCGGACCTAGCTTCTCCTCCTCGGGCCGGACGACTTTGACGGGCTCCAGGTCCTTGTCTTCGGGTTTGTCCGCGAGCTCGATCTTCTCCGCTCTCAAATAGTAAGTACCGCTACCCTCGTGCTGCCAGGCCGTGCCGATGACATTGAGCCACTTGCCCGTATCCCGTCGCTTTTTTGGGTCGAGCCGAAAGCCGTCGCCGCGCGGCCTGCGTCCCGTGACCCAGATGGCGGCGTTCGCGAGCTTGATGATGAAGTCGCGCGGGGTGCGTTTGTCCTTGATGGACAAGTCCCCGTAGAGGTTGTTTCCGCGGAACTTTCCGTAGACGACGATCTGCTCGTCGACATAAGTGGCCGGATTTTTGACGAGATCCCTCAAATCGACGCCGTTCACGCCCGACACGTCGATGTCGGGATCGACGATATCGGGCTGCTCCTCCGGCTTGTCCGGGTCCATCTCGTTCTCGATCGGGACGATGACGTCGACGCTCGAGACCGCGATGAAATAGTCCTTGTTAAAACCCCCGCCCTGGCGCTTGGCGCCGGGATAGTAGCGGAGGACGGGATGATATTGAGGGTCCATAACGGAATTCATATTGAAGAAAATACCCGAGATATCGACTTCCAGCCCGGTCATGAAACGCAGATCCTCGAAACCCCGCCCGCCGGTACCGATGCGGACGGTGTTGAGGGTCATTTCTCCCTCGAGCTCGAAGATGTTGTATTTCTGGTCTTCCATGTCGCCGTATTTGACCTTGCCTTTGGTGATGATGGGACGGTCGCTGTAGCGCGAGCCCATCGTCGCGAGATCGTCCACCGAGACCCGGACGGGCTCCATCCCTTGATACTGTGCAGCGAACAGGCGGACCGCGATGGTGAGAAGAATCAGTGACACTAAGGAGAACCCCACTCCACGCATACCTTATCCTAGCTAGTTAGTTCCTGTCCAGAAACACCATAACTTGTGGTGTGCGAGAGACCTATCGAAGATGTGGGTATTATACGTTTTCGGAAGGGGCTTCGTGGGGTTGAGAGCGAATGAAAATCTTGGACGAAACGAGAGGCGAATTGTTAGCAATCCGTGGCTATAAGGGGCGGAAGAGTAATAGTTGTTATCGTAATAAGTGTCTTGCCATCATCAGTAAGTTGCAGGTGATGATGGAACTCCATACGTACGATTTAAAAGAAGGCAATGAGCGCCATGTGCATCGGTCGAGACCAAAGACTCGTTTCAAGAACGAAATGACGCCTTCGATTCCGCAGCGAAATCGCCGCAGGCGTTGATAGACCCAGGAACTCTTGACCATATCGGTCACCGCGAAATGAGCCTTGGTAAAGGCAACATCTTCAACTCCCTTGCCTTTGATGGCTTCCAAGTTTGCCTTTGAAGAAAACGCGCCATCGTAGGCAACCTGGCGCGGGGCCCGTTCGTAGAGTTCGACTTGACGGTCGATCATGGTTTCCGCGAGAGTTGAATCGGACGGATTCCCATCCAAGATCACGCAATCCAAAATCATCGAGGACGAGCCACCAGTCATACACACCTTGTGGCCGTAGAGAGTCTCGCGCCGGTCTTTGCGAATAATGTCGGTGTGTTCTTCGAAGATAGAAACGACCTTTTCCTCCGCAGGCACACGCTCTTCGTCGATCACTCGGCGTTGGGTTTGGTTGATGACTTTCTTGGCGAGGACGAGAAAGTGCTCAAAATCCGCGGCGATCCTCTCCGCGCTCGCTCGCTTCACCGGCTCGGTCAAGCCCGACTCTTCCAACTGTGCTGCAACGCGTTGAGCGGAGCGATAGGTTTCTTCCGTCACCTTCAGTAGATCTCGATAGACGCCACGCCTTTGTTGCTTATCCTTCGCGTTCAGAACTCCCAGTCGACTCTCTTCGCTCGACGCGTTCGATTGCCGAAGACCACTACTGTACCCAGCAGTTCGCGAGCTCGGCACATCACGCGAGTGAGAACCCGAACACAGTCATAAAGAAGCTCGGAGTCTGTAGGCGGATGAATGTTTGATTCCACTACCGTGCAGTCCACTCGTACTTTTCTTCCCTTTTCGATCCCAGCATCCTCGGCAACGCTCACCAGCTCTCGGTTGATCTGCTCCAGCGTTTCGAACTTCACGGCTTTGATGTTTGCTGCTAGGGTCGACTTCGACGGGGTCGGCTCTATGATGCCGAGCTGGCAAAACGTCCGATAGCTTCGGGAGTCTGCCAAGTGAAACGCCAGCTCCCGATAGGTGAACTGATTCAGCTGCTTCACCAACAACGCCCGGAGAACCTGCTCCGCGCTCATTCCCCCACGACCAACATCGCTCCCTGCCGGTGGGGTGACCGACCTTAGGTCTTGCAGTACCAGCTCATTGAGCTTAGGATGGGCATCGAGTAGCGACGAGATCGTTTCGAGCTCGCGTGCGTGCTCCAGCTCCAGCAGGGCTCACGTAGATTTGGCTGTGGGTTGATCGTTTTTCGCATTTAGGGCTGGTCTCCTTTGGAGTTAAGTCATTTAGAATCGGATGTTTTCAACGACACGATCCTAATCGACACCCCCCTCAGAAGACTAGCCCTAGATTTGCGATTTCTCCTTTTTTCTCAATCCCTTACAGGCTTCAGGACGGGTACTAGTTAGTTCCTGTCCAGAAACACCATAACTTGTGGTGTGCGAGAGACCTATCGAAGATGTGGGTATTATACGTTTTCGGAAGGGGCTTCGTGGGGTTGAGAGCGAATGAAAATCTTGGACGAAACGAGAGGCGAATTGTTAGCAATCCATGGCTATAAGGGGCGGAAGAGTAATAGTTGTTATCATAATAAGTGTCTTGCCATCATCAGTAGGTTGCAGGTGATGATGGAACTCCATACGTACGATTTAAAAGAAGGCAATGAGCGCCATGTGCATCGGTCGAGACCAAAGACTCGTTTCAAGAACGAAATGACGCCTTCGATTCCGCAGCGAAATCGCCGCAGGCGTTGATAGACCCAGGAACTCTTGACCATATCGGTCACCGCGAAATGAGCCTTGGTAAAGGCAACATCTTCAACTCCCTTGCCTTTGATGGCTTCCAAGTTTGCCTTTGAAGAAAACGCGCCATCGTAGGCAACCTGGCGCGGGGCCCGTTCGTAGAGTTCGACTTGACGGTCGATCATGGTTTCCGCGAGAGTTGAATCGGACGGATTCCCATCCAAGATCACGCAATCCAAAATCATCGAGGACGAGCCACCAGTCATACACACCTTGTGGCCGTAGAGAGTCTCGCGCCGGTCTTTGCGAATAATGTCGGTGTGTTCTTCGAAGATAGAAACGACCTTTTCCTCCGCAGGCACACGCTCTTCGTCGATCACTCGGCGTTGGGTTTGGTTGATGACTTTCTTGGTGAGGACGAGAAAGTGCTCAAAATCCGCGGCGATCCTCTCCGCGCTCGCTCGCTTTACCGGCTCGGTCAAGCCCGACTCTTCCAACTGTTCTGCAACGCGTTGAGCGGAGCGATAGGTTTCTTCCGTCACCTTCAGTAGATCTCGATAGACGCCACGCCTTTGTTGCTTATCCTTCGCGTTCAGAACTCCTAGTCGACGTCTCTTCGCTCGACGCGTTCGATTGCCGAAGACCACTACTGTACCCAGCAGTTCGCGAGCTCCGCACATCAGGCGAGTGAGAACCCGAACACAGTCATAAAGAAGCTCGGAGTCTGTAGGCGGATGAATGTTTGATTCCACTACCGTGCAGTCCACTCGTACTTTTCTTCCCTTTTCGATCCCAGCATCCTCGGCAACGCTCACCAGCTCTCGGTTGATCTGCTCCAGCGTTTCGAACTTCACGGCTTTGATGTTTGCTGCTAGGGTCGACTTCGATGGGGTCGGCTCTATGATGCCGAGCTGGCAAAACGTCCGATAGCTTCGAGAGTCTGCCAAGTGAAACGCCAGCTCCCGATAGGTGAACTGATTCAGCTGCTTCACCAGTAACGCCCGGAGAACCTGCTCCGCGCTCATTCCCCCACGACCAACATCGCTCCCTGCCGATGGGGTGACCGACTTCAGGTCTTGCAGTACCAGCTCATTGAGTTTAGGATGGGCGTCGAGCAGCGACGAGATCGTTTCGAGCTCGCGTGCGTGCTCCAGCTCCAGCCAGGGCTCACGTAGATTTGGCTGTGGGTTGATCGTTTTTCGCATTTAGGGCTGGTCTCCTTTGGAGTTAAGTCATTTAGAATCGGATGTTTTCAACGACACGATCCTAATCGACACCCCCTCAGAAGACTAGCCCTAAATTTGCGATTTCTCCTTTTTTCTCAATCCCTTACAGGCTTCAGGACGGGTACTAGTTAGTTCCTGTCCAGAAACACCATAACTTGTGGTGTGCGAGAGACCTATCGAAGATGTGGGTATCATACGTTTTCGGAAGGGGCTTCGTGGGGTTGAGAGCGAATGAAAATCTTGGACGAAACGAGAGGCGAATTGTTAGCAATCCGTGGCTATAAGGGGCGGAAGAGTAATAGTTGTTATCGTAATAAGTGTCTTGCCATCATCAGTAGGTTGCAGGTGATGATGGAACTCCATACGTACGATTTAAAAGAAGGCAATGAGCGCCATGTGCATCGGTCGAGACCAAAGACTCGTTTCAAGAACGAAATGACGCCTTCGATTCCGCAGCGAAATCGCCGCAGGCGTTGATAGACCCAGGAACTCTTGACCATATCGGTCACGGCGAAACCTTGAGCCTTGGTAAAGGCAACATCTTCAACTCCCTTGCCTTTGATGGCTTCCAAGTTTGCCTTTGAAGAAAACGCGCCATCGTAGGCAACCTGGCGCGGGGCCCGTTCGTAGAGTTCGACTTGACGGTCGATCATGGTTTCCGCGAGAGTTGAATCGGACGGATTCCCATCCAAGATCACGCAATCCAAAATCATCGAGGACGAACCACCAGTCAGACACACCTTGTGACCGTAGAGGGTCTCGCGCCGGTCTTTGCGAATAATGTCGGTGTGTTCTTCGAAGACAGAAACGACCTTTTCCTCCGCAGGCACACGCTCTTCGTCGATCACTCGGCGTTGGGTTTGGTTGATGACTTTCTTGGTGAGGACGAGAAAGTGCGTAAAATCCGCGGCGATCCTCTCCGCGCTCGCTCGCTTCACCGGCTCGGTCAAGCCCGACTCTTCCAACTGTTCTGCAACGCGTTGAGCGGAGCGATAGGTTTCTTCCGTCACCTTCAGTAGATCTCGATAGACGCCACGCCTTTGTTGCTTATCCTTCGCGTTCAGAACTCCTAGTCGACGTCTCTTCGCTCGACGCGTTCGATTGCCGAAGACCACTACTGTACCCAGCAGTTCGCGAGCTCCGCACATCAGGCGAGTGAGAACCCGAACACAGTCATAAAGAAGCTCGGAGTCTGTAGGCGGATGAATGTTTGATTCCACTACCGTGCAGTCCACTCGTACTTTTCTTCCCTTTTCGATCCCAGCATCCTCGGCAACGCTCACCAGCTCTCGGTTGATCTGCTCCAGCGTTTCGAACTTCACGGCTTTGATGTTTGCTGCTAGGGTCGACTTCGACGGGGTCGGCTCTATGATGCCGAGCTGGCAAAACGTCCGATAGCTTCGAGAGTCTGCCAAGTGAAACGCCAGCTCCCGATAGGTGAACTGATTCAGCTGCTTCACCAACAACGCCCGGAGAACCTGCTCCGCGCTCATTCCCCCACGACCAACATCGCTCCCTGCCGATGGGGTGACCGACTTCAGGTCTTGCAGTACCAGCTCATTGAGTTTAGGATGGGCGTCGAGCAGCGACGAGATCGTTTCGAGCTCGCGTGCGTGCTCCGGCTCCAGCCAGGGCTCACGTAGATTTGGCTGTGGGTTGATCGTTTTTCGCATTTAGGGCTGGTCTCCTTTGGAGTTAAGTCATTTAGAATCGGATGTTTTCAACGACACGATCCTAATCGACACCCCCTCAGAAGACTAGCCCTAAATTTGCGATTTCTCCTTTTTTCTCAATCCCTTACAGGCTTCAGGACGGGTACTAGTTCCTGTCCAGAAACACCATAACTTGTGGTGTGCGAGAGACCTATCGAAGATGTGGGTATTATACGTTTTCGGAAGGGGCTTCGTGGGGTTGAGAGCGAATGAAAATCTTGGACGAAACGAGAGGCGAATCGTCAGCAATCCATGGCTATAAGGGGCGGAAGAGTAATAGTTATTATCGTAATAGGTGTCTTGCCATCATCAGTAGGTTGCAGGTGATGATGGAACTCCATACGTACGATTTAAAAGAAGGCAATGAGCGCCATGTGCATCGGTCGAGACCAAAGACTCGTTTCAAGAACGAAATGACGCCTTCGATTCCGCAGCGAAATCGCCGCAGGCGTTGATAGACCCAGGAACTCTTGACCATATCGGTCACCGCGAAATGAGCCTTGGTAAAGGCAACATCTTCAACTCCCTTGCCTTTGATGGCTTCCAAGTTTGCCTTTGAAGAAAACGCGCCATCGTAGGCAACCTGGCGCGGGGCCCGTTCGTAGAGTTCGACTTGACGGTCGATCATGGTTTCCGCGAGAGTTGAATCGGATGGATTCCCATCCAAGATCACGCAATCCAAAATCATCGAGGACGAACCACCAGTCAGACACACCTTGTGACCGTAGAGGGTCTCGCGCCGGTCTTTGCGAATAATGTCGGTGTGTTCTTCGAAGACAGAAACGACCTTTTCCTCCGCAGGCACACGCTCTTCGTCGATCACTCGGCGTTGGGTTTGGTTGATGACTTTCTTGGTGAGGACGAGAAAGTGCTCAAAATCCGCGGCGATCCTCTCCGCGCTCGCTCGCTTCACCGGCTCGGTCAAGCCCGACTCTTCCAACTGTGCTGCAACGCGTTGAGCGGAGCGATAGGTTTCTTCCGTCACCTTCAGTAGATCTCGATAGACGCGACGCCTTTGTTGCTTATCCTTCGCGTTCAGAACTCCTAGTCGACGTCTCTTCGCTCGACGCGTTCGATTGCCGAAGACCACTACTGTACCCAGCAGTTCGCGAGCTCGGCACATCACGCGAGTGAGAACCCGAACACAGTCATAAAGAAGCTCGGAGTCTGTAGGCGGATGAATGTTTGATTCCACTACCGTGCAGTCCACTCGTACTTTTCTTCCCTTTTCGATCCCAGCATCCTCGGCAACGCTCACCAGCTCTCGGTTGATCTGCTCCAGCGTTTCGAACTTCACGGCTTTGATGTTTGCTGCTAGGGTCGACTTCGACGGGGTCGGCTCTATGATGCCGAGCTGGCAAAACGTCCGATAGCTTCGAGAGTCTGCCAAGTGAAACGCCAGCTCCCGATAGGTGAACTGATTCAGCTGCTTCACCAACAACGCCCGGAGAACCTGCTCCGCGCTCATTCCCCCACGACCAACATCGCTCCCTGCCGATGGGGTGACCGACTTCAGGTCTTGCAGTACCAGCTCATTGAGTTTAGGATGGGCGTCGAGCAGCGACGAGATCGTTTCGAGCTCGCGTGCGTGCTCCGGCTCCAGCCAGGGCTCACGTAGATTTGGCTGTGGGTTGATCGTTTTTCGCATTTAGGGCTGGTCTCCTTTGGAGTTAAGTCATTTAGAATCGGATGTTTTCAACGACACGATCCTAATCGACACCCCCTCAGAAGACTAGCCCTAAATTTGCGATTTCTCCTTTTTTCTCAATCCCTTACAGGCTTCAGGACGGGTACTAGTTAGTTCCTGTCCAGAAACACCATAACTTGTGGTGTGCGAGAGACCTATCGAAGATGTGGGTATTATACGTTTTCGGAAGGGGCTTCGTGGGGTTGAGAGCGAATGAAAATCTTGGACGAAACGAGAGGCGAATTGTTAGCAATCCATGGCTATAAGGGGCGGAAGAGTAATAGTTGTTATCGTAATAAGTGTCTTGCCATCATCAGTAGGTTGCAGGTGATGATGGAACTCCATACGTACGATTTAAAAGAAGGCAATGAGCGCCATGTGCATCGGTCGAGACCAAAGACTCGTTTCAAGAACGAAATGACGCCTTCGATTCCGCAGCGAAATCGCCGCAGGCGTTGATAGACCCAGGAACTCTTGACCATATCGGTCACCACGAAATGAGCCTTGGTAAAGGCAACATCTTCAACTCCCTTGCCTTTGATGGCTTCCAAGTTTGCCTTTGAAGAAAACGCGCCATCGTAGGCAACCTGGCGCGGGGCCCGTTCGTAGAGTTCGACTTGACGGTCGATCATGGTTTCCGCGAGAGTTGAATCGGACGGATTCCCATCCAAGATCACGCAATCCAAAATCATCGAGGACGAGCCACCAGTCATACACACCTTGTGGCCGTAGAGAGTCTCGCGCCGGTCTTTGCGAATAATGTCGGTGTGTTCTTCGAAGATAGAAACGACCTTTTCCTCCGCAGGCACACGCTCTTCGTCGATCACTCGGCGTTGGGTTTGGTTGATGACTTTCTTGGTGAGGACGAGAAAGTGCTCAAAATCCGCGGCGATCCTCTCCGCGCTCGCTCGCTTCACAGGCTCGGTCAAGCCCGACTCTTCCAACTGTGCTGCAACGCGTTGAGCGGAGCGATAGGTTTCTTCCGTCACCTTCAGTAGATCTCGATAGACGCGACGCCTTTGTTGCTTATCCTTCGCGTTCAGAACTCCCAGTCGACGTCTCTTCGCTCGACGCGTTCGATTGCCGAAGACCACTACTGTACCCAGCAGTTCGCGAGCTCGGCACATCACGCGAGTGAGAACCCGAACACAGTCATAAAGAAGCTCGGAGTCTGTAGGCGGATGAATGTTTGATTCCACTACCGTGCAGTCCACTCGTACTTTTCTTCCCTTTTCGATCCCAGCATCCTCGGCAACGCTCACCAGCTCTCGGTTGATCTGCTCCAGCGTTTCGAACTTCACGGCTTTGATGTTTGCTGCTAGGGTCGACTTCGACGGGGTCGGCTCTATGATGCCGAGCTGGCAAAACGTCCGATAGCTTCGAGAGTCTGCCAAGTGAAACGCCAGCTCCCGATAGGTGAACTGATTCAGCTGCTTCACCAACAACGCCCGGAGAACCTGCTCCGCGCTCATTCCCCCACGACCAACATCGCTCCCTGCCGGTGGGGTGACCGACCTTAGGTCTTGCAGTACCAGCTCATTGAGCTTAGGATGGGCATCGAGTAGCGACGAGATCGTTTCGAGCTCGCGTGCGTGCTCCGGCTCCAGCCAGGGCTCACGTAGATTTGGCTGTGGGTTGATCGTTTTTCGCATTTAGGGCTGGTCTCCTTTGGGGTTAAGTCATTTAGAATCGGATGTTTTCAACGACACGATCCTAATCGACACCCCCTCAGAAGACTAGCCCTAAATTTGCGATTTCTCCTTTTTTCTCAATCTCTTACAGGCTTCAGGACGGGTACTAGCTAGGCCTCACGCCCGGAGCAAGTCTTAGGGCCCGTCTAGTAAAGACGTGTAGAATGCGAGAGATGGCCAAGCAGTCTTCCTCTTCCGGGCATCGCCCTTTCGAGGTCCTCGAGGACATGGTCAAGGGCGGAGAGCTCGATCTCGCCCCCGAGACCGACAAGCTCGTGTCACCCCCGTCGAAAGTGGACGGGAACCTCAGCGACGAAGAAGCCTTCGAGAGTGCAATGGAGGAGGTGCGGCCGCTCGGCTGGAGCGTGACCCCTTTGAACCTGCCGCAAGCGTTCGAGATCCCCGTCTGGTCCGATAGCGAGTCCGAAGCGCTCAAGGAGCTCGAATCCTTCGTCGCGGGAAGGGGCGAGATCGACCCCTTCGCCACGGGCGAGGGCGTCGAGGGCGCTTCGAGCCTTCGGAACGAGCGCTACCTTCCTCGCCTCAAAAACGGCGACTTCTCCGTTCAGGACCATCTAGACCTGCACGGACTCGACGCGGAAGCTGCGCGCGAAGAGCTCGCCGTCTTTCTGCGACGCGCGCAGCACAAGGGCTATTCGTGTGTCCGCATCATCCACGGCCGGGGGACGCATTCGCCGAGTGAGCCTTCGATCGTGAAGCGCGCCGTGACCCAGTCTCTCTCATCGCGCAAGATGCGCCGCACGGTGATCGCGTTCGCTTCGGCGCGCTGGAAAGATGGTGGGAGTGGCGCGGTCTATGTGTTGCTCTACCGCAAATGGCGGCCGGCTCAGCGATAGCGGCGTGAGCGCCTGAGGGGTCCGGCCTCACCGAGCCGAAGCTCGACATCCGGCTCGAGACCGAGATTGGAGAATTCTTTCCGCTGGTACTTTGCGTATCCGGCCGCCGCAATCATCGCTGCGTTGTCGGTCGAGAGCTCGATGCTCGGGAAAATAGCGGGGATCTCGAGGCGGCGGCCGAGCTCGCCGAAGCTTGCTCGAAGCTCACGATTCGCCGCTACCCCGCCGGAGACGACCATGGCGCGCACCCGAAAGCGCTTGGCGGCTCGTTCGGCACGCATCAAGAGGATCCTGACGACGGTCTCTTGGAACGCCGCGGCGAGATCGCAAATATCCGCACGCTCTTCGGGCGCTTCATCCTCGCCGAGCCGCTCGATCGGGCCTTCCTTCACGACGCGCAAGACCGCGCTCTTCAACCCGCTAAAGCTGAAGTCCTCGCTCCCATCCGAAAACTTAGGCACGGTGAAGCTGTGGACGTTGGCGTCACCGAGTGCGGCGAGGCGATCCAGTACCGGCCCGCCCGGATAGCCGAGACCGAGCCGCTTGGCAACCTTGTCATAGGCTTCGCCCGCCGCATCGTCACGCGTCTTGCCGATGAGCTCGTAGCTCGACGCTTCCTTCATCAAAAACAAGCTCGTATGTCCACCTGAGACAACGAGAGAGAGCGCGGGGTGCGGGATCGGCTCCGGGCTTTCGATATAGGCTGCTCGGATGTGGCCTTCGAGATGGTCGACCGCGAGAAGTGGGACATCGCGAGCGAAGGCAATCGATTTCGCGAACGAAAGCCCGACGAGGAGCGAGCCGATGAGCCCCGGACCTTGCGTCACCGCCACCGCGTCGATCGCCTCTAGCCCGATCCCCGCTCGAGCGAGAGCGCGGTCGACCACCGGTCCGATCTGCGTCAGGTGCTGGCGCGAGGCAAGCTCGGGAACGACGCCACCATATGGGCGATGGATCTCGTCTTGCGACGCAACGACGTTCGAGAGGATCCGCCGTCCGTCCTCGACGACCGCGGCCGAGGTTTCGTCACAAGAGCTCTCGATGCCGAGAATGAGCATCTTAGCTCGCGCTCAGGCAGCCTGGTGGCTCTTCGCGAGTGCTCTGAGCGATTCGTTATACGGGGCTTGTGCCACGCCGTTCTCGCAGACGATCGCGGTGACGAGCCGCGACGGCGTCACGTCGAAAGCGGGATTCCGGATGCGCACGCCTTCAGGAGCCATGCGGACGCCTTGGATGTGGGTCACCTCGTCCGGCGATCGCTCTTCGATGGGGATCTCTTTGCCCGAGGCGATCGAAAGATCGAAGGTCGACGTTGGCGCCACTGCGTAGAAGGGGATCCCGTGCTCTTTGGCCAAGACGGCGACCGAGTAGGTGCCGATCTTGTTGCAGACGTCGCCATTCGAAGCGATCCGATCGGAGCCGAGGATCACCATGTCGATCTCGCCGCGCGCCATGAAATGGCCCACCATGCTGTCGGTGATGAGGGTTACGGAAATGTCGTCCCGGACGAGCTCCCAAGCGGTGAGGCGCGCGCCTTGGAGAAACGGGCGGGTCTCGTCGGCGAAGACTTCGATCTTCTTCCCTGCCTCGACCGCGGCACGCATGACGCCGAGCGCCGTCCCGTATCCGGCGGTGGCGAGCGCGCCCGCATTGCAGTGCGTGAGGATACGCGCGCCATCCGGCACGAGCGCCGCTCCATGCGCTCCCATGCGGCGGTTGATCTCGATGTCCTCGGTCTGGATCGCAATCGCTTCCCGCTCCATCCCGGCGAGCGCGGCTTCGACGCCGCTACTAATGAGCTCTTCGAAGCGCTTTCTCATCCGATCGATGGCCCAGAACAGATTGACCGCAGTCGGTCGCGTGCCCGCCATCAAAGTCGATAGCGATTCCATCGATCGACGGAGACTCTCGGCGTCCTTGGCGTCGGACTGTTTCAGGCCGAGTGCGATCCCGAAGGCCGCGGTCACACCGATCGCTGGCGCGCCACGGACGACCATGTCTCTGATGGCAGCGGCCACGGCCTCCGCGTTGCGGCAGGAGAGATAGTCCTCCTTGACCGGCAGATATCTCTGGTCGATGAGGGCGACGGCGTCGCCGTTCCAGCGGATGGTCTCGAGCACGGGTCCTCCCAGATCAGGATTCAGGATTCAGGAACATTCAAGGCACTCAGTTTAACGGTCATCGCGTCGGAACTGCAACGTCGTGGTAGATTTGTTCGGTCTTCGACGTGTTGCGACTCATTGTTCTTTCTTTCGTCAGTGCGGGGCTGTATGCGTTCCTTGCGGTTCGGAGCGATGTGGAGCGTTTTCGGCTCTTCGAGCAGAGCGTCGAGTTCTACATCCTTTGGGTCGGGCTCTTCATCGTTTACGCCATGGCCATTCGCACGGCCGGCCGAAAGAACGGCGCTGCGGTCTATGCGGTTGTTTTTCTTACCGCCGCTGGTTTTCGGGCGACACAGTTTCTTGGCAGCGGGCTCGATCATTCGGATGCAGCCGTCTTTTTGCACGGCGCCACGCCGTGGTCCGTGCTTTTCGACCACGTCGAGGCCTCGTTCGACGCGAGACGTCTCGCCGCGACGGCCGCCGATTTGGGCTCGCTTCTGCTCGCGCCTTCCTTGCTGCGCGCCGCAGGCTTGCCGATAGGCGCTGCGCTCGTGCATGGGTGGAACCCTTTCATCGTCAAAGAAGTGGCGGGAAGCGGGAGACTCGACGCGGTCGCGCTTTTCTTTCTGATCGCGGCGCTCAGGCTCGCTCAGACGCCTCGGTTCCGCGGCGCCGCCGCGGTCGCTTACGGAGTCAGCCTCAACGGACCGCTCATGCTCGCGGGCTCTCTGCCGCTCATGGGACGGGCGCTCCGCAACTGGGTCGCACCCTCGCTCGTCATCGGCGTCTTCGGGTGGACGCTCACTTTCCCCTGTTCCTGGCTCACGCGCGCCGGATGGCCGCCAGAAAATTCTCTCGGCGGAAGCCTCACGCCTGGCCTTCAGACACTGGCGGGACTCTTCTTGACCCGCCATCCGACGATAACGCTTTGCGCAACCCTGGGGCTTTGGCTCGTCTGGTCTCTTCGGACGGCCATGCGATCGCAGGACTCGAAGCGCTGGCCCTTAGAGACCCTGGTCGTGCTCGGCGGCTTGATCTTCGTGATGCCTCAGGTGCTCCCATGGGCGTTCCTCCTCGTCGGCACGCTGGCGCCGTATTCGGAGAATCGAGGATGGCTCCTCTTCACCGCCACGGCGCCACTGACTTATCTGGCGTTCGGTGGCGGCGCCTACGGATTTTGGCTGGGCTTCACTCAGTACTTCGCGGCTTACGCGGTGCTGATCTTCTTCGGGCTCGGTAGCCCGCCGCGCGCGGCGGGCTAGGCCGGAGGGATGACTAGCGAGCCGCGCCAGAGTACTAGAAAGATGATGAAAGCGATGAGTAGCACGTAGATGACGAGCGACTCGATGAGAGCGAGACCGAGAATCAGTGCGAAGCGGATCTGGCCAGAAGCGCCCGGATTCCGAGCAATACCGTCACAGGCGGCCGCGATGGCACGGCTCTGGCCAATGGCTCCCGCGGCCGCGGCGATTCCGAGCGCAAAAGCGCCCGAGATCAAAGCCCATTTGTACATATCCGACGACCAGCGGTCTATCGGTTCGTACGCTCCCTGGGCGAAGACAGGTGCGGCCAATACAAAAAAGGCGACGGCTGAGAATGTCGCCAGCATAACTTTTCTAATCACCAGGTTTCCTCCTTGGGAAAGGGATTACGATACTAGGAGAACTCGAACTTAGTGCTCCTCGGAAGCGACGGCGCCACCGAGATAGACCATGGTCAGCATGATGAAAACGAATGCCTGCAGCACCCCTCCAAAGACACCGAAGAGAATCATGGGCACAGGAATCAGGAAAGCCACCATCACGGCGAGCGCCGCGATGACGAGCTCCTCACCAAAGATGTTGCCGAACAGACGTAGCGATAGTGAGATGATACGGCTGAAGTGGCTGATGATCTCGATCGGCAACATGAGGGGCGCAAGCACTGGAAGAGGTCCCAGGAAGTGCTTGAAATAGTTCCCGGCGCCCTGGGCGCGGATGCCCTGGTAGTTGTAATAGAGAAAGGCAACCAGAGCGCAACCGAGCGTCATGTTCAAGCTGGTTGTCGGCGACGAAAAATAAGGCACGAGGCCAATCAAGTTGCTCACCAGGATGAACAAACCCAGCGTGCCGACGAGGCCGAGAAACGGCCGTCCTTTCGTGCCGATATTGTCGACCAGCAGGTCCTGCAGCACGCTCACGATCGTCTCGAGCACCAGCTGTAGCTTTCCGGGGTTCTCGACGCTGATGCGCCCGCGGAACCAGATCGCGAAGCCGGCGAGCACCATCGCGACGAACACGGCCATGATCAGATGATCTGGCAACACTTCATGATGAAAGTAGTGCTCGAGCGCGTGATAGATGAACGACTTGTGCTCTAGCTGCTCCATAACTACATGTTCGTCATCCGACAAGACCCACTGCCCACACCAGGCTCCCCTTCGATGTGTTTTCTGAAACAAGGGAAGCGGTTCGACGAACCGCTAAGGGAGGTGTCATGCCTTGGGGTGATCTCTACTGACCTTCTTTACGCTCCGCTTTCGACTCCCGGTAGGCCCGGTAAGCATGGTTGCCACACTCGACGAAAACCGCGGCTACCGGCGCAGAAAACCCGAGAGCCAAGCCAACAACGTTCGCATGCCAAACACCGATTATAACAAACAGGGCGATACTCAACAAGATGTAGCGGAGCAGCACGCCGAAGACCCCCAGCCACGACACGCGACGGGGCCGCTCCGCGGTGAGGTTTTTCACCAGCCGGCCGAGAACATCGAGATTCGCCATGGCCAAAAGGCCTCCAGAAAGCGTCCCGAGGAAGAACCGAAACCCAAAGATGAAGCCAGAAAGAGAGAAGATCGCGATCGCCCACCATGCGTGGCGGCGAAAGCGGGCTATCGAAACATCGGGGTCGAGATTCAATCGTCTTTATCGAAAGCTTTCACGGCCTTGAGGAGGTTGATGAACCCGGCAGCAACGCCAAAAAGAAGACCGAGCAGCGTCAACCAGGGAAACGTCGCGAGTTTTTGGTCCAGGTAGTGGCCGGCGAATCCCCCCGCCGCAATAGAGACGGGGAAGATGAAGGCAAGGCTCGATAGCAGCGCCAAACGCGCCCGGGGCGAAGTCCCGGGCTGGCCCCGGGGAGAGACGGGAGGCGGCTTCTTCTCCTCCAGGCCCTCCTGGGACATAGACCTCGCCTAGTTGCCAACCGGCGTGGCCGCCGGAGCGAGTTCCACGGCTTCAACACTTGCCGTTTGCGTGCCGTTGATCCGATCCATGATCGCCTCGACCGGCACCCGCAGCGGCTCGAGAAACGGCCTCGGATAGACGCCAATCCAGATACAAAGCACGACGAGAGGGACCAACGTCGCTTGCTCGCGCAAGCTGACGTCCTTGAGCTTCTCGTTCTCCGGCTTGTCGATCTTCCCGAACATCAAGCGCTGATAGAGCCAGAGCAGATAAGCCGCGCCGAGCACGATACCCGATACCGCGAACAATGCGTACCACGGACCCGCATGCGTGCTGGCAAACGTGCCCTGCAGGATCATGAACTCGCCAATGAAACCGTTCAGGAGCGGCAGCCCCATCGAAGCCAGGGCGATGATGAGAAAAAGTGCTGCGAAGACGGGCACGACTTTCGCGATGCCCCCATAGGCCGCGATCTCGCGCTTATGCGTCTGCTCGTACATGATGCCGACGATGAGGAAGAGCCCGCCCGTCGACAGACCGTGATTGACCATCTGCAGAATGCCGCCCTGAAGCCCGAGCTCGGTGAGAGCGAAAACGCCGAGCATGACGAAGCCGAGATGGCTGACGGAGCTATAAGCGACAAGCTTCTTCCAGTCGGGCTGGACCAGCGCGACGAGGGCCCCGTAGATGATGCTGATCACCGCAAGCACGAGAATGTACCATCCGAATTCCTGGCTCGCCTCGGGAAGCATCGGAAGCGAAAACCGCACGAAGCCGTAGGTTCCCATTTTCAGGAGGACACCGGCCAGGATGACCGAGCCAGCCGTAGGCGCTTCGACATGGGCGTCGGGAAGCCACGTGTGAAACGGGAACATCGGAACCTTGATGGCGAAGCCGATGAAAAACGCCCAGAACACCCAGTTCAGCTCCGGATAGCTAATCGTCCACAGCTGCGTAATGTCGAACGTATAGATACCCGTCTCGCGATGAAAGGCAAAATAGACGGCGAGGATTCCGAGAAGCATCAGAACGCTCCCGACGAGCGTGTACAAAAAGAACTTGATGGCCGCGTAGAGCTTGCGCGGCCCTCCCCATACGCCGATCAGGAAGTACATCGGGACGAGCATGACTTCCCAGAACACGTAGAACAGGAAGAAATCGAGCGCCACGAACACGCCGAGCATGCCTGTTTGCAGCAGCAGCAGAAAAACGTAGTACTGCTTGACCCGATCCGTGATGGCGTTCCACGACGACAGGACCGCGACGAAACCGAGAAGCGTCGTCATCATGACGAGCAGCAAGCTGATGCCGTCCATGCCCAATCGGTAGCTGACGCCGATACTCGGGATCCAGTCAGCTTGTTCCAGAAACTGGAACTGCGGCCCGTTATTGTCGAAGGTGAACCATAGCGGCAGAGAAATAAGAAACCCGATAAAGGTGATGATGTTCGCGGCCCACTTGATCTGAATCTCTTGCGTCTTCTTCATGAAGAACAAAATGAAGAACGCGCCCAGTGTTGGGAACCAGACGACAAGCGACAGGATGGGAATACCGAACAATGTCTCCATAAACCGTTCCTACGTCCAGAGGTAAAAATAGAAAAAGCCGATGAGCGCCCCGACGCCGATGAGCATCATGAGCGCATAATTTTGTAAGACGCCTGTCTGCAAGCGGCTAAAAGCATTGGAAAAGCTCGCCAAGATCTTCCAGACCGCGTTGACCGCGCCGTCCACAAGCCCCTCATCCGCGAGATTCGATAGATCGCCGGACAAGAGCGTCGACTTGGCCGCGCCGTTGACTATACCGTCCACGACTTCGGCGTCGAAAGCGTGCAGCCCGCGCGCGCCGGAGAGCGTCCCGCCGACGACCGTCGCATCGTAGACCTCGTCCACGAAATATTTGTTGTAGAGAAGCCGGTGCACGCCTGGCCAACTTTCGGAAACGACCTCGTCGCCCTCGGGCTTGTTCCAATACATCTTGTACGCGAGAAAGATGCTGAAAAAAGCGACGCCGACCGAGACCGCCATGAAGACGAGCTCCACTGCGACCGAGGCGTGATGGGCCTCCACCGCGGCCTCAGTACCGGCCTTGAGGGCGGGCTCGAGGAACGGACCAATCATCGTGTAGCCGAACGGAAGCCCGACATAGCCCGCGAGGATAGAGCCGACCGCGAGGATGAGGAGCGGCGTCGTCATCGTCGCGGGCGATTCATGAAGATGCGATTCCATCCTCTCGCCGCCCCGGAACTCGCCAAAGAAGGTCAAGATGACTTGGCGCGTCATGTAGAACGCGGTCATCCCCGCTGCGAGCACCCCGACGATCCATAAGATGCTCACGTGGCCGCCCTCGGTCGCGGACCACAAGATCTCGTCCTTGCTGAAAAAGCCCGCAGTGAGTGGGATGCCCGCAAGAGCTGTCGTCGCGACGATGAACGTGTAGCCGGTCTTCGGCATGTGCTTCAGCAAGCCGCCCATGTTGCGCATGTCCTGCATCGCGTTGTAGTCGCGATGGCCGCCCGACGCGTGCTCGGCATGCTCCATCGTGTGGATGACGCTTCCGGAGCCGAGGAAGAGACAAGCTTTGAAAAAAGCATGCGTCATGAGATGAAAGATAGCGGCAGCATAAGCCCCGACCCCGAGACCAAGAAACATATAGCCGAGCTGCGAGACGGTCGAGTAAGCGAGAACCTTCTTGATGTCGTTTTGGAAGAGGCCAATGGAAGCGGCGAAAATCGCCGTGGCGCAGCCGACTACGGCAACGACGAGCATCGCGTTCGGCGCGTGCTCGAACAGCACCGACGTGCGCGCCACCATGTAGACGCCCGCCGTGACCATCGTCGCGGCATGGATGAGCGCGGATACCGGCGTGGGACCTTCCATGGCGTCAGGAAGCCAGACATGGAGCGGGATCTGAGCGGATTTGCCCGTCGCGCCGACGAAGAGCAAGAGCCCAATGAGCGTGAGAACGCCCCAACCCGCTTCAGGGGTCGGAAACTGCGTCGCCACACCTTGCATGACTTCGTAAAAATCGACCGAGCCGAAGTGGAAGAAGATGAAAAAGATCGCCAGGATGAAGCCAGCATCCCCGATGCGGTTCACGATGAACGCTTTCTTTCCCGCTTTTGCCGCGGCATCCCGCTCGAACCAAAACCCGATCAAGAGATAAGAGCAAAGACCGACGCCTTCCCACCCGATGAACATCAGAAGGAAGTTGGCGCCAAGCACCAAGTTCAACATAAAGAAAGTGAACATGTTGAGGTAAGTGAAAAAGCGCCAATAGCCCCCGTCGTGGGCCATGTAACCGACCGAGTAGATGTGGATGAGAAGTCCGATGCCCGTGACGACGAGCACCATGACCATGGAGAGCGCGTCGAGGCGGTACTGCCATTCGGCGGTGAAGTTCGCCGTCGTGCCGTCGGCCTGAGCCACGCTCATGCCGGGGATCCAGGTAAAGAGTGTTTTCTCGAGAACGGTCTCGCCGCCGCCTTCCGACATGAACGGACCGAAGAGGCAAAGAAGAGCGATCAGAAAAGAGAGTGCGACGGCCCCGACCGCGACCATGTTGATGGCGGATTTGGGGAGGCGCTTGCCAAAGAGCCCGTTGATGATGGCCCCGACACCGGGGATAAGCGGAATGAGCCAGAAATATTCACTCACAATCGAAGCTCGCTATTGGCGAAATTAGGATGAGACGAAAGGAAAGGGAGATGGTTCCTTTCCGCGCTTATCAAAACGAATCGTGTCTTATAGCACTCGGCCGATATTGTTGTCAAGATTCTCTGGGCCGGCAACGCCCTCGTTATACGTTGAAAAGCCAGCAGTTAGAACACGCCCTTGACCGCTCCGCCGTCAATCTGAATGCAAGTGCCGGAAACGTAGCTGGCCCGCTCCGAGCAGAAAAAAGCAACTACAGAGGCGAATTCTTCGGGCTCCCCTAGACGGCCCATTGGGATTTGGTCGGTCCATCGTTTGAAGATGGCTTCTTTCGGGACCCCATCTTGCTGGCTCATGCGCTCGGCGAGATCGACGAGGCGGTCGGTTTTCGTGTAGCCCGGGCAGGCGACGTTCACACTTATCCCGTGCGGCGCGAGCTCGTTCGAAAGAGACTTCATCAGACCCACGACGCCCGATCGCGCGGTGTTCGACAAGATCAGTCCTTCGACGGGCTGCTTTACCGAGATAGAGGCGATCGCTACGATCCGGCCCGAATGTCGTTCTCGCATGCCCGGAACGACCGCCCGGCACAAATGGATCGTCGATAGCAAGTTGAGTTCGAGCCCTTGCCGCCAAGCTTCGACGTCCGTCGTCTCGAAACGGCTCGCTGGCGGCCCCCCTGCATTGGCTACGAGGATATCGATGTGCTCGAAACGCTCGGTCGCCGCGTCGACGAGCCGGCGGACGTCCTTTTCCTTCGTGACGTCGGTAGGAACCGCGAGAACGTCACCCAACGCTTGCTTCTGGATATCCTCCGCAGCCGCTTCGAGGACCACCTGGTCTCGCGAGGCGACGACGACGTGGGCGCCCTCAGCGGCGAGGGTCTCGGCCACGGATTTTCCGAGGCCCCGGCTCGCGCCGGTAACGAGCGCCACTTTGCCCGCGAGACCCAGATCCATAGCTATCGGGTGCTTCTAAGGAAGGTGGCCTAAGAGTACTGCTTCTCTTTGCAGCGGATGCAGACCTTGGTCCAGGGAACGGCTCCAAGCCGCGCGGCAGAGATTTCTTCCTCGCACTCGACACAGACACCGTAAGTGCCGGCTTGGACACGGCTGAGCGCGTCCTCAATGGCGCGAAGAAGCTTGGCGTCGGTTTGTTTCAACTGGATGCTGATTTCTTCTTCGTTTGCGGCCGCCGAGCGGTCCGCGAAATCGCCGTGCCCGTCCGTTCCGGACCTGCCGGTCAGACCTTTCTTGCCGATCGTGCTTTCGAGGTCCTGCTTCTTCGCAAGCAGGGCTTTATTGTGCTGAGTTAGCTCAGATTTCTTCATTCTGCAACGCTCTAAGGAATCCCGAAAAACCAGTCATTTTAGCATGCTCTGGTGGAGCGGGCAATTTCAAGGGACCTGCAATCCAAAGAAACGCGTCAGCGCTGGAGAAAACCGCGCAAGGAATCGGCGTCATCGAGGGAGATAGACGTGAACTTCAACGCAGCTTCACATTCGTCGTCGGCGTGGAGCAAGCGGAGGACTTTCGCCTCCACAATAGCGACCGCGCCGCCCTCGAGAAAGAGCTTGACGAAGTAGGTCGAGCCGGGCGTCAAGGCGCGTTTGAGCCGAAGGAGCATGCCCCCCACGCTCAAGTTCATGACCGACCCTTCCCATCCGCCACCGAGTTGAGCGAAACATCGCCCCGAGGCATTGATCCGCCGGTGCCGACGCCGCGATGACGTAACCATATCTAGTCCGCCCATCATCGTGCGCCACATCTCTGGGACGATTCCCCCAATTTCCCTTTTCCCACGGGTA
Source organism: Candidatus Marinacidobacterales bacterium (assembly GCA_965197495.1). Lineage (GTDB taxonomy): Bacteria > Acidobacteriota > Vicinamibacteria > Marinacidobacterales > SMYC01 > SMYC01. Next base: position 3,153,175 of record OZ240210.1, on the reverse strand, counting down.
TCGTACCGCCTAGCCGCCCGCGTGACAACTACCGATGCTGGGTGCGGCCGGCCAGCACGTCCAGCGCATGCGGAAGCGTGGGCCCGAGCGCAGCGAGCCCTTGCTGCACGGCTTTGGGGCTCCCCGGCAGGCAGAGGATCAGAACAGCTCCCAAGCTCCCAGCCAAACTACGGGAAAGCACGGCCATCGGCGTATGACGCAGGCCGTCCGCGCGCAAAAGCTCCCCATATCCGGGGATTTCAAGGTCCAGAACCTCACGGACGGCCTCGGGCGTTACGTCGCGGGGGCCGAGCCCGGTGCCACCGGTGGTAACGATGAGCACGACCTCGTTCCCATCGACAAAGCCACGGATCCGCTCGACGATACGCCCCTGCTCGTCCGGAACCACGGCGCGCTCCCGCACGACGAAGCCGAGCTTCGCGAGCTCCGTGGCCGCAACCTCACCCGAAAGATCCTCGCGCGTGCCCGAGGCGACTCCGTCGCTGACCGTGAGCACGGCCGCTCGCTTTGCTTTACCCGCAAGATTAGCCACAAGAGAAGTATAAGGCTATATTGGAGTTCGGAGCGCCATGCACGTACCTCTTCGCACCTTAGGCTATGCTGCTCTTCTGGGATTCCTGGTGCAGACCCCCGGGCTTTCGCAAGTCGACGATTCTCGCTACCAGTTTCGTGTCACCGTCGACTTGATTTCGCTCAACGTCACGGTCACCGATACCCGGAACCGCTTCATCACCGACCTCCTGCAAGAAGAGTTCTCCGTGTTCGAAGACGGCATCTCGCAGGAAGTTTCGGTGTTCTCGCGTGAGGATCTCCCCATCCGCATGGTGCTCTTGATCGACGCGAGCGCGAGCATGGACGAGAAGATGACCTTCGCACAGGAAGCTGCGGTCAACTTCGTGGGGGAGATGAAAGACGACGATTTGACTGAAGTGGTCGACTTCGGAAGCAGAGCACACGTCCTGCAGCCTTTCACGGCCGACGTGGAGAAGCTGAACCGAGCGATCCGCATGACGCAAGCTGGGGGCACGACGAGCCTCTATAACGCTCTTTACATCGCCCTCAAAAACCTCAGCCGGCGGCGACAGGATATCCGGCGTCAGGCCATCATCGTGCTATCCGACGGTGAAGATACGAGCTCGCTCGTCACTTTCGATCAGGTGATGGAGCTTGCGAAAGACACCGATGTCACGATTTACACGATCTCGCTCCGAAAATCCGGCGGGCGCCGCAGCCGGGCGTTCTCGAGAGCGGAGCATGTCTTGAAGAAGCTCGCCGAAGAGACCGGCGGTCAGTGGTTTTTTCCGGGTCAAATCCAAGAGCTCGACTCGGTCTACGCGCGTATCGCGACGGAGCTCAAGAGCCAGTACAACATTGGTTACGTCTCGAACAATCCGAAACGCGATGGGTCCTGGCGCCGCGTGGTCGTGCAGACTTCGATCCAGAACCTGCTCGTGCGTACGAAGCTCGGCTACTACGCCCCTAAGGCGCAGTAGCGCCGCGGGCGCGGCGCGTCAGTAATCAGTTCCAGCCGTCCAAGCCCAAGTCGATCGCTTTTTGCTGCGCCTGGCCGAGCTGGTTTCTCAAGCTGACGGTCGTCGCAAAGGTCTTGCGAAGATGGGTGTCCTTCGCGGCGAAGACTCCCGGGCTCCCGCCTTGAAGGTTCGCGCTTGCGCTTCGACCGGAGACCGAGACTCGGACGCGCGTGATGAAGCTCTCGGGGTCACGTCCCATCGGCACAAGTGAAGGCTCGTCCTCGTAGAACTCCGACATGCCCTGAGCATATTGAAACTGCAAGTTCTCGATATTGCTCGAGACCGGGATCCATTCTTCGCTGAGCGCGAGATCGCGGCGCTCGAGCGTCGGACGGTCGGCGGGCGGGAGAGGGCTCACACGATATTGCGCGACGTGGAATCGACCGACGACTGCGCAGGCGAGGCTGACATCGTGCTGAAAAATACCAGTGGCCTGGATCGAAGCTTCGCTCGGGCTATGTTTCAAGCTGAGCGTGCCGCAACGATTCGCCGGGCTCGTCGCACCGCTGGCGCCTGTACACTTGGGCGGCTTGATAAGCTGAAAGCGTGTGATGCCGGGCTGGACATGATCGCAAGCCGGATCGCCGTTGGGGCCCTGGAGCGCAAAGAGCGTCATGCCCTCCTGGTAGGCCGACTCCATGACGAGCGGCATCGGATTGAAACTCGCTGGGTCGATCTGAAGCACGGTCGAGGCGCCGATCGTGTCGCACAGCATGCCGTCGTTGGACATGCATGAGAGCGGCCGGGACACGGGAATTTCCGGGTCGGCGTAGACGATCGTGAGCTCGTCGGGATTCTTGTCTCCGCCGTCGAGCCACATCACCGCCATGTTCGCAGGCGTGTTGAAGCCCGCGACCCTCAGATCCTGGCTGACCCGCATGAGCCCGGCCCGCGCGCTCGCCGTCATGTCTGCGACTTCCGGCTCGCGCTGAAAGCTGTCCTGGCCTTTCTTCAGAAGCATGAAGACCGAAGCCATCACGACCATGGTGATCAAGAGCGCCACGAGGATCTCGACCACCGAGAACCCACGTGCTTCGCGTTCGCTGTTGGGTGTAACGCCGTTCATTGAGGTAGCCTCCATGAAAAACATCTGGCTCGAACGACTACCTATTAGCAAGCACCATTCCATCCGGGTGGCAGCGCCTAAACCTTTAGTATCAAGTCACTTAGATACATACCGAGACGATTGCCCCCTCCCCCAGGTGTGGGGCTTTTCGAGCGAAAGACATGCACTCGGGGAGCCCCAAAAGGCGGGCTCACACGTCTAATCGGACCTTCCACGGATGAACAAGCGTAAGTGTGGGCATCATTGGCTTTGTTTTTGAAGAGAGGTGTGTGTACTGCTTACATCGTGCGGGGGTTGATTTCGAGCAGGTTGAATGCTTTGTGCTGCAAGGGTGTGGGGCGAGTGATGCTGACGAAGGACAGGCCGCGGGCTTCGTTTTCGACCTGATTTTTCGTGACCGTAGCAAGATCAGAAAGAAGCGTTCTGAAACTGTGGACGGGCAACCCGTCGGGAGTCTTCTTGGTAGAAGCCTTTGCCTGGGCGGAGTCTGAAGGCGTTGCTGGGCTGACGATGGATGAGCGTTTGGCATGGGCACCGTCAGGGTCGTCGTCGTCAAACAAGATCGGGACGAGGGCTTTTCGCATGTGCCATTCCACGTAGTAGGCGAGCATGCAAAGAAAGATGTGAGCTCGAACTCGCTCAGCGTTGTAGTGATAGATGGGCCGTACTTTCAAATCCACGGTTTTGCAGCAACGAAAAGCGCGTTCAACGACTGCCAAGCCTTTGTAGGTCCTGACAGCTTCGTCTGCGGAGATGGCCTCTTCGGTGAGGCTTGTTCGGATGATATAGATGCCGTCGAGGGCCGCCTCACGCTCGATGTTTTCGTTGTCGCGCTCGAAGTCGAAGCCGTCGTCCGTAATGGTGTAGCGAAAGTGCTTGCCCATCTTGCTCCGAGCGAACACTCGACCCAATCGTATGCCGATGGTATCTTTGCCTCGCAAAGGACGTTGGTCTCGCTTCGTCGCTTTGCTAATCACTTCTAGCTTTGACTCCGTCGACACAAGCATCTCTTCTCGCTTCCGCGCCCGCTCGGTAGCAAGAAGAGGGTTGCGGCAGGCGATGAGTCGCTCACCAGGGAAGCTAGGATGATGGATCTCCGCTAGGTCGAGTTCATCGAACAGAGAAGGCTGCAGCATTCCGTCTTTTGCAAGTCGCTGAATCTGAGGGGCACGAAGTGAGCTGATCCACTCAAGACCTTCCTCCGGTCGAAGTTCCTCGCGAATCCGGGCTTCGGTGATCATCCCTCGGTCACCTACGAAGACGATACTGTCAAGCTCAAAACGTTCTCGGACTTTGCGAATTTGGCTCCCCAGTGTTGCGGGATCTCCGGTGTTGCCTTCGAACACATCTACCCCGACCGGCCGACCATCACGCTCACACAGTAAGCCGAACACGACCTGCAACTTGTTTTTCTTGCCGTCTCTCGAGTAACCGAGCTTCGCCAGAGGGCACGACCGACCTTCTACCCAAGTCGACGTCAAGTCGTAGAGAACCAGGCTGCCCTGCTGCAGATGGCGTTTCGCCAGTTTCTTCTCTATGGCTGCTTGGCGGCTCAAAAGCCAATCCAGGGAATCATACAACTCATCCTCGTTGGTGTCTTCAACTCCAACACACTCACCCAATGACGAAGTCAAGGTCTGTTTCGATAGACCACGGGCCGTGGCCAACTTGGAGCCCGGCTCTACGATTCGCGCCACAATCATCGCCACGACAAGGTCACGCTCTCGGCGCTGGCGGCTATGGATGATTCGCTCGAGGCCAACTTTGCGCAGCGTTCCCAGCACGGCCGCAACATGTCCGTGAGGCTTGCTTCTGGTGATCTCGAACTGCTGAGCCTCACCCAAATCCACGTTGCCCTTCAGCAACTGGCGAAGAGCTTCAATTCGAGCGGGCTTCCACTTCGAGATATTGGCGACGGTCCTCGTTTTGGGCGCACCGCCTTCGCGGTAGCTTTCGCGGATGAGAATCGCTGGGGGCGAGTTGCGGTTCGGCACCTTGGCGATGTACATGCGCCGACTATACAGGATTAAATCAGTAAAATAAACTGTTCTGTCACTATTACATGCTTACACATTACATTTCGAACCGCCGCATCTGCTTTAAACGTACGGGTTTACATGCGTCTAGCCGGCGGAAGTTCCGTCTAACGCACACGTTTTGAATCGATTGAGGGCGGCTCTCTCTTTAAGGGAGGACTGTAGTGAAAACCCCCGGGACGTCCAACAGAGCCCCAGGCGCCAAATTTCTTACGGGCTTCACGAAAGAAAATTTACATCGAGCTGCGGCGGCGGTCGGGCGCCCAAACGTAACCCGCAATAATGGAAGCACTTAAGCAAGTTGGACCATGTGGCATATGACTTGCTCTTGTGAATGACGTCTACTAACCGGACGCTCCCGCGCTCAGGAAAGGGCCTAGCCCGGGAGCCCCAAGCTCCCTCCTATCGTAGACACGAAAAGTGGCCGGACCTGGGCAGGTTCGGCCCTTTTTTTCTTGAGCAGGCCGATCAAGAATTGCGGTCTGAGCCACTCTCGCAGACCTTACGCCAAAACCAACGCGATAACTCTTTGCACCTTTGCATCTTTGCGCCTTTCTGTTGTTCCTTTTTTTCAAAGTGCACTTAGCGTCTTTGGGTTTTCGTTTCGAGCACCGTTTTGACAGACCGCAGAGCCAACAGTTACTGTCAACTCGTGCCGGATCGCAGTTTCTTCGAACAACAAGAACGGCAGATCCTCGCGCCCTACGCGGCGTTCAGCGGGAGCTCGCGCGGCAGACGCCACGACGAACCGGAGCATCTATTTCGTACCGCGTTTCAGCGCGACCGCGACCGCGTCGTCCACTGTACGGCGTTCCGCAGGCTCGAATACAAGACGCAGGTCTTCGTCAATCATGTGGGCGACCATTACGGACGCGGCTGACCCACTCGCTCGAGGCGGCTCAGATCGCGCGGACGATGGCGCGCTTTCTTCAGCTCAACGAGGACTTGACGGAGGCCGTCACGTTGTCGCACGACATCGGGCACACACCTTTCGGCCACGCGGGCCAGGACGCCATGAACACACTCATGGCGGAACATGGTGGCTTCGAGCACAACTTGCAGGCGCTCAGAATCGTGGACCACTTGGAAAAACGCTATCCGCGGTTTCGGGGTTTGAACTTGACCCATGAAGTCCGAGAGGGCATTTTCAAACATTCGCCCAAGCGGAACGACGAGATTCCCGACGAGTTCGACAGCCGAGAGCCCGTCCTCGAAGCACAACTCGTCGACCTTGCGGATGAGATCGCCTACACGAATCACGACCTCGAGGACGGGCTGACCTCGCGCATCCTCGAGCTGAGCTCCCTCGATGATGTCGAGATCTGGAAGAAGCATTTCGAGAAGGCGCAGACGAAGTATCCGGGGGAGTCCAACAAGATTCTGATCCGTATCACCATTCGGCGCATCATCAACGAGCTCACCACCGATCTCATCGACGAGACGAAGCGCCGCCTCGAAGCTCTATCGGTCGAGACCGTGGAAGACGTTCGAGAGGCCGAGCGCTTGGTGCTGTTCACTCCGAAAGGCGAAGCCAAGAAAGAGGGGCTCAAGCAGTTCTTGTTTCAAAATATGTACCGCCACTACCGCGTCGTGCGTATGGCCGAGAAGGCGAAGCGCGTCATCTTCGAGCTTTTTGAGGTCTATGTCTCGAACCCCAAGCAGCTTCCGCCCCATATCTCCGAGCGCGTGGATAGCGAAGGGCTTTACCGAGTCGTGTGCGACTACATCGCAGGTATGACCGATCGCTTTGCCCTCGACGAGCACCGGAAGCTCTTCGATCCGCACGAGCGGCTGTAGTTAGAAACGCCGACACTTCGCTGCCGAACACCTACACTTCGCTGCCGAAAGCCTACACTTCGCTCCCCATCACTACCCATAGCCATCACTGCGCCGTTTTCGCCTATGGGGTCAAACTCTTCCCAGCAAAAGGTTTCGGGCGACCTCTCCCAGATTCGAAAAGCCTTTGGCCCGAATTTTGCTTCTGGAAAGCAAACGTCTTCAACAAGGGGGAGTTCCATGAGCAATGCTGCTGCCACCGCCGACCAGCGAGAACACCGCCGCCTCCAATTGGCGCCGACGATCGTCCGAGCCGAGATCGAACAAAACGGCAAGCGCCGCGAGGGCTATCTCATCAATGTGAGCCTCGGAGGCGCTTTTTTGAGCATCGCGGACCCGCCCGCCACGGACGCCACCACGGATTTACACATGGTGCTGCCGTGGGGCATCGGGGAGTGCCACGTTCAGGCGTGTGCAGTCTGGGAACAGACCGATGATCAAGAGCGCGCCATCGGCGCAGGCATTTCGTTCATCGACCTCTCAGAGGACGCGAGAGACCGACTAAAGAGCTACCTCGGTCGCTTCAAGGAGCTGTCCGCCGAAATTACCGCCTGAAACTACCGGCAGAAACAGCGCCAAGTAACGGTGACAGGAGCTATTTCAAGAAGCGCGTTTTTTGACCCTCTTGATTCCCTTGGCACGGCCGAGATGCTCGAGCAATTGAAGGAAGTCGTCGCGAAGCATTTCGTTCTTCGCCAAGTGACGCCATGCCGTCAACAGACGCCGCTCCCGGGGGTCTCCCGGCGTGGTCCGCGACTTGTCACTTTCGTCCGGAAGAAAGTACGCGACCGGCGTATCCAAGGCTTCGGCGATCTTGTGCAACCAGTCGAGCGAAATTCGCCGGCGGCCTTTCTCGAAATTTGTCAACGCGCCCGGCGAAATCCCCACCATACGCGCCAGAACTTTTTGACGAATTCGCTTCGACTTGCGCACCTCGCGGATCGTCTCTCCGACTTGTAATTCTCGACTCGATGTCACTTTTGAACTCACCTCTCTAGACGGGCTGCGCTGTCGGCCCACGGGCATCGCAACCGCCATTTCGGTTCCAACAACCAAAGAAGACTCCTTTCGTACCGGATCGAAACCCCAGTACCTCCTGAATTTTTCCAGACCATAACACTAGAAAAGCATCGGACGCAACTGGGGTTTTTCCTAGGGGTACAGGATTTTTTTTCGCGAGAAAAAGGGCCGTTCGCCTACAAGTCTGGGGTCACCGCCGTATCTTCTGATGCATCAGGACTTAGGAACTTTTCGAGTCCGGGAGCCCCGATCTGCTTCGGCACCTGCATTTGGCCAAGTAACTGCCAGCTCGACGGGCCGACGCGGACGAAAATCTCGACGGTGACTTCCTCCCATTTCTCATTGACAAACATTTGCTCCGGTGCGTCCTTGGAGATGACATTCTTGTCCGAGCGAAGGGTAATCACGTCGGAAACGTCGCCGGGCTGGATGGGCTCTTCGGAGACCGAGTAAGTGAAGGCGTTCCCCCAAGGCTCGTCGGGTGAAAGCTCTCGCTTGAAGACGGCCATGGCCTGAATGTAGCCGACGGCCTCCTCCGCACCGTTCATCACGCGGAAACGAACGACTGGATGAATGAAGTGGTCCCCTTCCTCGTTCTTCCCACGCACCGCCCAATAGGACGTGAAGTCCTCGAGACGTAGGTTTGCAAGCAGTGCCTCGCTCTCGGCATCCGTGCACGACACGGCGGAGACCAGCAGGACTCCCGCCAAAAATTGACAGAGCACAACGCGCTTCATTAACATTCCACGCTTCCAGCGAGACGTATGCCAGCGAGACGTATAATAGCTGCGATTAACCCGTTGGTCGCCCGCCTCATTCGGCCGATTATACTCCACACCGGCCACACCGGAAGGTCTCGCGAGTGATCGAAGTCGAGAACGTCACCAAAGAATACGGGTCTTTCACGGCGGTCAAGGACCTGAGTTTTTCAGTGGGCCGAGGCGAGATCCTCGGTTTTCTCGGTCCGAACGGCGCAGGCAAGACGACGACCATGCGCGTTCTGACCGGATTCTTTCCGCCCACGACGGGCGCGGTCCGAGTCGCCGGCCATGACGTTCTCGAGGCGCCTCTCGAAGCCAAAGCGAAGATCGGCTACCTGCCCGAGAATCCACCGCTCTACCCGGAAATGAGCGTGCTCGACTATCTGCGCTTCGCCGCCCAAATCAAAGGCGTGGCTAGGAAAGTGCAGGTGTCGCGGGTCGACAGCGTGGTCGAGCGGTGTCAATTGCAAGAAGTCCGCGACAAGCTGACTGGGAATCTGTCAAAAGGCTACCGCCAGCGAGTCGGGATCGCCCAAGCCCTCGTCCACGAGCCCGAGGTGCTCGTTCTCGACGAGCCCACGGCCGGGCTCGATCCGAAGCAAATCGGCGAGACGCGCGAGCTCATCAAGACCCTCGGCGGCGATCACACCGTGATCTTGTCGACCCACATACTTCCCGAAGTCTCGATGACGTGCGATCACGTCGCAATCATCAACCGTGGCCGGCTCGTGGCCCACGGAACGCCCGAAAGCCTCACCGAGCAGTTTCGCACCACGAGCGTGGTCGACATCACCGTGGAAGGCGAGCCCGCGAGTGTCGCGGACGTGCTTTCGAGCTTCACGGACGTCTTGGGTTTCGAAAGACAGGAGCGCGGCGAAACAGGAGCGACTTCGTGGCGTCTCGAGATTGCCGAAGGCGCCGACGTGCGACGCTCTCTCTCCGAGCAGATCATCGCACGAGGGCTCGGTCTTCTCGAGCTCCGTCAATCGGGCGTCAGCCTCGAGGAGATCTACCTCCGCGCCATCAGCGAGGTCGATCACTAGATGGGCAATATCTGGGCACTCGTCCACCGCGAGCTTCACGCCTATTTCGCTTCACCGATAGGTTACGTGGCGCTCGCGCTGTTCTTGTTCTTCTACGGTTTCTATTTCTACGGGGAGCTCGAGATTTTCATGGACCCGAGGCGCGCGTCGCCGGGGCAGGTTCTGAACGTCAACCAGGACATGATTCGATGGCTCCTGCACACGACGGCGTTCATCATCTTGTTTCTCCTCCCGCTCGTCACGATGCGATCCTTCGCAGAGGAGCTGCGCTCCGGCACCATCGAGCTTCTATTCACTTCGCCGCTCACCGACCTAGAGATCGTGCTCGGTAAATTCTTCGGAGCGCTCGCGCTCTACGTCATCATGCTCGGCGCGACGCTCGTCCATATCGGCATCCTCTTCTATTTCGGCGACCCGGAATGGAAGCCCATCGTCGTCGGCTATCTCGGGATTTTTCTTCTGGGCGCGGGCTATATCGCGTTCGGTCTCCTGTTCAGCAGCATGACGAAGAACCAGATCATCGCGGGTTTCATGGCGTTCAACTTGTTCGTCTTTCTCTATCTAATCGAGTTCGCCGAGTCGTGGGGCGGGTGGGCGGCGAGCGTCGTGCCCTATCTCTCCGTCAGCCGTCATCTCGCGGAGTTCGCGAAAGGTGTTCTCGACACGCGCGATATCGTCTACTACCTCTCTTTCATCGGGTTCGGGTTGTTTCTCACGAAGCAAAGCATCGAGTCCTACCGGTGGCGCGGTTAGTGCCCTGTATCAGAAGTTCGTCACCTAAATCTCGGGCCCTTTTGCGCGCTGGCTTCGTTGCGGTATCGTTACAGTTCGGCCTTCGGCCTAGCCCTCCGCTCGACAGGCTCGCTGCGGAAGGCGGCTCGAAATATCCCGATATGATGTCGTCGGCGCGCCTTGCCAGCACACAAAATGGCCGCGAGCTTTAGGCAACGAACTTCTGATACAGGACACTAGTGAAAAAACTCACGCCTTACGTCGGCGCGCTCGGCCTCGGCTTCTTGGTCGCGGGCGTGCTGCTTGTCGCGATGCAGCGGCAAAACGAGACTTACTGGACGAGCTTTCTCATCGCGGGCCTCGTGTGTTCCGCGTTCTACACTGCCGGTCGCTTCTCGGAGCTCGCCGGCTTGTTCGGGCGCCGTAGCGCGAAACGGGGCGCGAATGCGATGCTCCTCATCCTGATCGTCGCGGGGATCGTCATCCTCGTGAACATCATCGCCGACCAGCAAGCCACGCAGTGGGATTTCACCGCCGCCCGGCAATATTCGCTCTCGGAGCAGACGGCGAAGATCCTGAGCGAACTCGCGACTGAAAACGATATCGAGATCGTGCTGCTCGACCGCCGCGGGACGGAGCAGCAGCTGCGCGCAAGCGACCTGCTGCAACTCTACGACGACGCGAGCTCGCGCGTGCGCGTCGACGTCATCGATCCCGAAGCGGAGCCCGAGCGAGCGCTCACCTATAAGAACCCCACCGAGCCCGGCGTCACCCTGGGAACGATTATCGTAGGCGCAAAAGGACGCACTCAGCGAGCCACGGCCGCCACCGAACCGGAAGTGACCAACGCCATCATCCGGGTATTGAAGACCGAGACGAAGAAGATCTACTTCACGTCGGGGCACCAGGAGAAAGATCCGCTCGAGACCGACGCGAACGGGATCTCGGGCATCGCTTCGAAGCTCGAGGATTCCGCTTACGTGATCGAGACCCTCGTCATCGCTCGCTCGCAATCGGAAGACGCGCTTCGGCTCCCGGACGACGCCGCGGCCATCGTCGTGGCAGGGCCACAAACGGATTTCCTCGAAGCAGAGCTCGACGCTCTTCACGCTTATCTCGACGGCGGCGGGAGCGCCATCTTCCTCGTCGACCCGGAGACCCAAGGCCTCACACCGGAGCTCGATGCCTTTCTCGTCGAGCAAGGCATCGTTCTCGGAAACGACATCGTCGTCGACGCGCTCGCTCAGCCGCCCGTCTATCCCGTCGTTCAAAGCTACGGGCGGCACCCCATCGTCGAGAGCTTCGGGAACGTGATGAGCATCTTTCCTCTCGCGCGGAGCGTCACGACCGCCGGGGAGCGGCCCGAAGGGGCAGAGATCCGCGAGCTCTTCACGACGGCCGACGAGAACAGTTGGGCGGAGACGCGACTCGAAGAGCTCGCCGAAAGACGCGGCCCGACCCCGGAGCAAACGCTCGGACCCATCGGGCTGGCCGTGGCCGCCACGATTCCACGTGGCCCGCGCGGCGGGGAGACCGCCTCGCGTCTTGTCGTCGTGGGCGATTCGGATTTCATCGCCAACGAGCTCACTTCGGCGCCGCTACTGAACGCGGACTTGTTCTTGAACATGACGAATTGGGTCGCACAGGACGAAGACCTCATCTCCATTCGTCCGCGCAAGCCCGAAGACCGCAGGATCGCTCTCAGCGCGCGCGAGCGCAGCAACGTCTTTTTTCTTTCGCTCTTCATCATCCCCGGTGTCGTCGTGGTAACGGGCGTCTCCGCCTGGTGGGGGCGGCGAGCCAGCTAGCAGCTAATCTTGAACGAAGAGCAGATCAATATTAAGAAAAGCGTAACGGTAGAGGCGCAAAGGCGCAAAGGCGCAAAGAAAGAACAAAGAAAAAGAAGATGAGAGGAACCGCTCTTGTCGTTGGCTTTTGGCCGCTTGCCAAAGTCGCTCGCCCGCGCGCCCGACGCCGGGGGACGCGGGCCCTTTCATCTTCTTTTTTCGGTTCTCCTGTCGTTTCGGGGGATCTGATTTGTGTTGGAGGGCATGGCCTATGGACGCTGCCGCGATTGTGGAAAACGCCGGAAACTCCGGGCGAGAGAGGCGTTTAGGGAAAGGTTGTGAGCACGTACAAACGTGGAGCGGCGTTTTCCACAATCGCTTGGAAAATGCTTCGCGTTTCCCACGAGCGCCCACAGGCCCCTCCTGATATATATACAAGAAAGACTGAGCGCGTGCGCTCCATCGCCTAAAGGCGATGGGTTCACGTCGCCGACTAAAGTCGGCTTGTCCTTGCCTCGTTTCACTACTCACTGACCTTGAAAGAATCGTCGTCCTGGGGCACGGCACCCTGCAACTCTATATACTTCGCTATCACCTCATCCGTCACGTTGCCCGTTGTCACCACGAAGTAACCCCGTGCCCGTAGGTGCCGACCCCAGAACTCCTTCCGCATCGTCCGTAAGTCGCGCATCAGACGATTCGACGTCTTACCCTTGATCAACTGCATCACTCGACTCGGCGACAAATTCGGCGGCACGCTCAGCAACAGGTGCACGTGCTCAGGCCGCACATGACCCTTCAGTATTTCTATCTGGTTCCGAGCACAGATCTCCCGGATGAGATCCCGGAGACGAACCGCTACATCCCCTCTCAAGGCCGGCTTGCGGTACTTCGTGATAAATACGAAGTGATAGTTTAACTGCTACGTCGTGTGCGATGATTTACGATATCCTTTCACCTGGGGATCGTACCCCAAGCCTCCTAAAGGCTTCGCCTAAAGGCGTGGGATTTCAACCATCCCCGAGTGGGACATTAATTCATATGGAATAAGGAAGGGGGGGCTCGATTAGTGGAGGCTATGGAAAACGCCCTTCCAGGCTTCGAAGAGAACTCAGTCGTGAGCAAGGTCTGAACGACTAGAACCGTGGGGGCGTTTCCCACAGCCTCGTCTCCCGCTGAGGGGCGGTGGCATTTGGTGAGGCCCGTGGGTTGAGAGGGTAAGCCATGTGTAGATGCGCATCGGCGAGAACGCTAGAATCTTTTTTTCCGAAAGAGAAAAGAGCGTTCCCGCGATGCGCGTTACTACGTTAGTCAACAAGCTCATCGGATTGCAAGGCCTGTGGGTCCGAGGTTTCTACTTCCAGGCGGACAAAGCCAGAGTGGTGGTGGATGTAGTACCACGGAGGAGGAAGCCTCTGTGCGGGATTTGCGGACGAAAGGTCCGCAAGAACAAAGATCGCTACAATCGCTACTGGCGGCACTTGGACCTGTTCGGAGTCCGGACCTATCTTCGCTACTCGATCCGACGAGTGGTATGTCGGCGGTGTGGAGTGGTCAGAGAAAAGGTGCCTTGGGCCGACAAGGGAAGCCGCTTTACCAAAAGCTTCGAACAAGAGGTAGCGTGGCTGGCACAGAGGACGGACGTCAGCGCCGTAGCGAACTATTTCCGAGTGACGTGGCGTTCGGTGCGACGGATCATCCAGCGAGTGGTTGCCGAGCAGCGGGATGAGCGGCGCGAGCTCGATGGATTGCGGGTGATTGGGATGGACGAGATCAGCTACCGCAAACGCCACAAGTACTTAACAGTGGTAATAGACCATCTCAGCGGCCGGGTCGTCTGGGCGGGAAAGGAGCGCAAGGCCAAGACGCTGCTGCGGTTTTTCCGCAAGCTCGGACCACAAAGAGCCGCGGAGCTCGAAGCGGTCAGTATGGACATGTGGGAGCCGTACATAACTGTCGTCGGCAAAAAGGCTCCTCAGGCACGGGTGATCTTTGACCGCTTCCACATCGTCAAGCATCTGAACGAGGCCGTGGATAAGACCCGGCGCGAGCTGGTGCGCGAGCTCAAAGGGACTGCCCGACGCAACCTCAAGAACACCAAGTTTCCCCTTCTCAAGGCCAAACACAACCGCAGCGCGAAAGACAAACGGGTGCTCCGCGAGCAGGTGCGAGCTAATCGTCGCCTCTACCGCGCCATGCTTCTGCGCGACGACTTCATGGACCTCTACACCTACAAAACCGAGACATGGGCCAAGAAGTTTCTCCGAGGATGGCTGCGGCGCGCTATGAGCTCGAGGATAGAGCCCGTCAAACGCGCGGCGAAGATGATCCGCAGCCACTTCGATGGCGTCATCGCGTGGGTCACGTGGAGACTCAGCAACGGCCGACTCGTAGGAATGAACAACAAAATCTGGCTGCTGAGCCACCGCAGCTTTGGACTCCACTCTGCCGAAGCTCTCATTAGTCTCGTCTACCTAAACTGTGGCGGTCTCACCCTCGAGAGGATCCACTGAAATGGCAGGAGAGGCGTTTTTTCTTTCTTTTTTTCCTTTGCGACTTTGCGGCTTTGCGCCTTTGCGTTACGCTTTTTTTAATATTGATCTAGCTCTTCGTTCCAAAAAGGGATACTGATGAAACGCTCGACCGTGGTCGCGGCCGTCGTCCTCTTCTTGCTGGCCGGCTATGCCTATTGGCTCCAGCACAACGCCGCGCGCGACGAAAGCATCGAGACCGTCTTCGACGTCGAGACGGACGCTATCGCACGCGTCGAGATCCGGCGCTACGTCGACGACGGCGAGGACGGCGTCATCATCGCGCGAGAAGACGGGACATGGCGTGTCGTGTCCCCCATCAACACCCTTGCCGATGCGAGCGAAGTCGAGCTCGTACTCGAGAACCTAGCGACGATGGCGCTCGAGCGAGCGATCCCTATCGAAGCCGCAACGGACCGGGGCGCCTTCGGCATCGAAACACCTCGCCTCGAGGTCCGGTTCTTCACCGCCGACGGCGCCGAGCACGGACTTCGTTTCGGAAAGGACACGCTCACCCCCGCGAACCAATACGCCGAGCGCATCGACGACAGCGCCCTGCTCGTCATCGCCTCCGTGCTCTCGAATAACTTGGGAAAGACCGCGTGGGACCTTCGGGACAAAGCCATCTTCAACGTGCGCGAAGACGTCTCCGCAAAGCACATCTCCGTGCGCCGCCCCGATGACAGGCTCGTGCTCGAGCACGAGGGCGAGCGTTGGATAGTAACAACGCCGCCCCGAGCGCGCGCGAATCGCTTCGACGTCACGGACTTCGTGTCCCGTTTTCGGCGCGCCGAAATGGTCGATATAGCCGCGGAGACGGCCGAAGATCTTTCCGAGTTCGGCCTCGCCTCGCCCCGGCTAATTCTCCGCATCGAGCTCGATGAAGGAGAGCCGATCGTGCTCGAAGTCGGAAACAAGAATGTGCTCGACTATTTCGCCCGGACCCCGCCGCGGCCGCACGTCTTCTTGCTCGAAGCGGGACTCGTGGAAAAACTCGAGCAAGACGCGCGCGAGCTCTGGTCGACCAGGCTCTTCGACGCACCGACATACCAAGTGACGCAGTTTCAGATAGACGCTCGCCGCGTGGAACAGGCGACAACGGATGCAGGTGACGTATGGCGCGAGGCGGGAACCGAGCTAGACAAGAAAACCGTGGACGAGCTCCTCTCGAAGCTCACCGCTATCGAAGCGACTGATATTCGGCCCGAAGCGCCTCCGTTCGAGCCCATAACCACCATCACCCTCTGGACCGAGACGGCCGAGGAGGAGATCAAGGTAGGCAAGGAGAAAGACGATACCGTGATCGCCCAACGACACGGCGACGCCGTAACGCTAGAGCTCGATGCCGAAACGTGGCGCGAGATCGAAGCGCTCCTGAACCTCGAACCGCTCTGAATTCGCTGTTTTAAGAGGCTTTGGTGCACGAATCGCTCTACGAATCGCAGAAGCGTGAGGCAAGGATCGTGTGAAATGTATTGAACTTGATGGCTGAGCTGGGCAAGCCTAAATCCCAATCGATCGTCGGGGAGTAAGGTGGGCAGCCAAAAGGTTCCTAGCGTGTCCCGAACTGATTCATGCACCAACGCCAATGAAGAGCGACACCATCGAGAACGACGTCAAGGCGAAGTAGCCTAGACGACCCCCAGTTGATCTCGTGACACGCGAGGAGCAGAATACTCCACTAGGGAGGTAGCCATGCGCCTCGACCCCGGTTCGCGCCTCGGTTCTTACGAGATTCTCTTCGCCATTGGTGCGGGCGGGAGTACAGGGCGAGATTTACCGGGCGAAGCACGTCAAGCTCGGGCGGGACGTTGCCATCAAGGTTCTGCCGAGTGAGTTCGCCTCCGACGCCGAGCGCCTCCGGAGGTTCGAGCGGGAAGCGCGGTCGGCATCCGCCTTGAACCATCCCAACATCGTCACCATTTACGACATCGCCGAGCACGAGGACACGACCTACATCGCGATGGAGCTCGTGGAGGGGCGCACGTTACGGGAGCTCCTCCAGGATGGCCCACTTCCTGTGGCGAAGACGATCGCCATTGTCACCCAGATCTGCGACGGCCTCGGTAAGGCCCACGCCGCGGGTATCGTCCACCGTGACCTGAAGCCCGACAACGTGATGGTTACCGAGGACGGCCTGGTCAAGATCCTGGACTTCGGTCTTGCGAAGCCGATTGCTCGCGGAACGGATTCCAAGCTAACTACGTTAACCTGAAGTTCCTGGCTGAAAAAGCCAAGATCCGGTGTTGATCCAATGAGATAGTTGGAATCAATGGTGCTGGCTTCTGTCTACACGGTGATACCTTTGAGCAGGTCGTAGGCTCTCTGCTGTTTCGAGTCCGGAGTTGTCGTGACATCGAAGGTGGGCTCGTCGGGTCCGGCTTCCGGTCGCCGACATTTGTTTCGGACGATGTTGCTGAGAAGGCGCAGCAGCGTGCGGAAGCTGGAAGCTCGACTCCCATCGTCAAGCTTCTTGGTTTGTATCTTGCGCAGGGCGGCCTCGGAGCGCTTCGCCGGAGCAACCGGGTCACGCCTGGCCTTCGCCTGCTGGTCCTCGTCAGAGAATAGCAGCGGCCGCCAAGCCTCCATCATGTGCCACCTTTTCTACCTGAGGCAACAGCGTTTTGGGATCGCCCGTGTTGCCCTCAAAGACGGATACCGACACGGGGATGCCGCGTTCGTTGGTCAGCAGACCGTAGTTGATCTGCAGCTTGCCTTTCTTGCCGTCACGGTCGTATCCGAGGCGGGCGATCGGACAACTCACACCCTCGAAGTAGCTTGAGGTTAGGTCATAGAGCGCCAGGCCGTCGTTTTGGAGATGGCGCGCCGCGAGTTTTTTTTCGATGACCTCCTGGCGTTTGAGAACTCAGTCCATGGCGGCATAGAGATCGTCTTCGCGGGCATCGCTCACCCCCAGGATTTCGGGCAGTGTGGTTGTGTGCCACCACTGGCTAGTCGCCAGCTTCGACTGCGGTTCGAGGATCCGGGCGACTACCATGGCCACGACCAAATCCCGCTCTGGTGAGTGTCGAGAACCAACGAGCTTTTCGAAACCGAGCTGTCTCATGGCGCTGAGCACCGCGTCGACGTGGCCATGGTGCCGGGAGCCGTTCTCGACGATTTTGAAGGCGACTTCAACCGAGACGAGCTTTTCCCCTTTGAGAATGCGTCGGATGGCGTCGACTGCATCCATGGGCAATTTGGACAAGTTAGCGAGCGTGCGCTTGCGGACGTTTCCGCCCACCCGATAGGACTCACGCAGCAGGACCGCGGGGGTAGAGTTGCGATTGGGGATGATGTGGATATGCATGCCCACCATAATAGCCTATGTATCAACATATATCAAACTATAAAAGGCTTTAGACATGCCTACATATTGCAACCCAAAATTAGCCTCTCGGCGTCCCTAAACGGAACTTCCGCCGGCTAGACGCATGTAAACCCGTACGTTTAAAGCAGATGCGGCGGTTCGAAATGTAATGTGTAAGCATGTAATAGTGACAGAACAGTTTATTTTACTGATTTAATCCTGTATAGTCGGCGCATGTACATCGCCAAGGTGCCGAACCGCAACTCGCCCCCAGCGATTCTCATCCGCGAAAGCTACCGCGAAGGCGGTGCGCCCAAAACGAGGACCGTCGCCAACATCTCGAAGTGGAAGCCCGCGCGAATTGAAGCTCTTCGCCAGTTGCTGAAGGGCAACGTGGATTTGGGTGAGGCTCAGCAGTTCGAGATCACCAGAAGCAAGCCTCACGGACATGTTGCGGCCGTGCTGGGAACGCTGCGCAAAGTTGGCCTCGAGCGAATCATCCATAGCCGCCAGCGCCGAGAGCGTGACCTCGTCGTGGCGATGATTGTGGCGCGAATCGTAGAGCCGGGCTCCAAGTTGGCCACGGCCCGTGGTCTATCGAAACAGACCTTGACTTCGTCATTGGGTGAGTGTGTTGGAGTTGAAGACACCAACGAGGATGAGTTGTATGATTCCCTGGATTGGCTTTTGAGCCGCCAAGCAGCCATAGAGAAGAAACTGGCGAAACGCCATCTGCAGCAGGGCAGCCTGGTTCTCTACGACTTGACGTCGACTTGGGTAGAAGGTCGGTCGTGCCCTCTGGCGAAGCTCGGTTACTCGAGAGACGGCAAGAAAAACAAGTTGCAGGTCGTGTTCGGCTTACTGTGTGAGCGTGATGGTCGGCCGGTCGGGGTAGAGGTGTTCGAAGGCAACACCGGAGATCCCGCAACACTGGGGAGCCAAATTCGCAAAGTCCGAGAACGTTTTGAGCTTGACAGTATCGTCTTCGTAGGTGACCGAGGGATGATCACCGAAGCCCGGATTCGCGAGGAACTTCGACCGGAGGAAGGTCTCGAGTGGATCAGCTCACTTCGTGCCCCTCAGATTCAGCGACTTGCAAAAGACGGAATGCTGCAGCCTTCTCTGTTCGATGAACTCGACCTAGCGGAGATCCATCATCCTAGCTTCCCTGGTGAGCGACTCATCGCCTGCCGCAACCCTCTTCTTGCTACCGAGCGGGCGCGGAAGCGAGAAGAGATGCTTGTGTCGACGGAGTCAAAGCTAGAAGTGATTAGCAAAGCGACGAAGCGAGACCAACGTCCTT
The DNA here is from genome assembly GCA_965197495.1 of Candidatus Marinacidobacterales bacterium. Lineage (GTDB taxonomy): Bacteria > Acidobacteriota > Vicinamibacteria > Marinacidobacterales > SMYC01 > SMYC01. Next base: position 3,134,218 of record OZ240210.1, on the reverse strand, counting down.
TGCGAGGCAAAGATACCATCGGCATACGATTGGGTCGAGTGTTCGCTCGGAGCAAGATGGGCAAGCACTTTCGCTACACCATTACGGACGACGGCTTCGACTTCGAGCGCGACAACGAAAACATCGAGCGTGAGGCGGCCCTCGACGGCATCTATATCATCCGAACAAGCCTCACCGAAGAGGCCATCTCCGCAGACGAAGCTGTCAGGACCTACAAAGGCTTGGCAGTCGTTGAACGCGCTTTTCGTTGCTGCAAAACCGTGGATTTGAAAGTACGGCCCATCTATCACTACAACGCTGAGCGAGTTCGAGCTCACATCTTTCTTTGCATGCTCGCCTACTACGTGGAATGGCACATGCGAAAAGCCCTCGTCCCGATCTTGTTTGACGACGACGACCCTGACGGTGCCCATGCCAAACGCTCATCCATCGTCAGCCCAGCAACGCCTTCAGACTCCGCCCAGGCAAAGGCTTCTACCAAGAAGACTCCCGACGGGTTGCCCGTCCACAGTTTCAGAACGCTTCTTTCTGATCTTGCTACGGTCACGAAAAATCAGGTCGAAAACGAAGCCCGCGGCCTGTCCTTCGTCAGCATCACTCGCCCCACACCCTTGCAGCACAAAGCATTCAACCTGCTCGAAATCAACCCCCGCACGATGTAAGCAGTACACACACCTCTCTTCAAAAACAAAGCCAATGATGCCCACACTTACGCTTGTTCATCCGTGGAAGGTCCGCCTAAAGACGCGTAATCATTGGAGATTCACACTGTCAGTGGGTTCATTCGACCAAGGAACTTCAGGTTAACGAAGGCCACGGCGCAAGGAGTCATTGTCGGCACCCCGCACTACATGTCGCCCGAACAAGCGGCGAGCCATCCGGTCGATCACCGCTCGGACCAGTTCTCCTTCGGCGTCGTTCTCTACGAGCTTCTTTGCGGCCAGCGACCGTTCGAAGGATCTTCGGTGGCGACCGTGATTAGCGCCATTCTGCGCGATACACCGTCTCCAGCCAGGAGCCTGCGACCCGACGTACCCAAAGAGCTGGAAAGAATCGTAGACCCCAATCGAAGGCGTCGGCGTTCCCTACGCACTCATGCGTTGGAAGATAACCAAGGACGGATTCGAGACGATCGAGGCCGCGCCCTTTCTGGCGGCGCTCCGTCAGGAGTTGACGCTCGACCCTCTCGGCATGCGGCCTGCTGGAATGGTTCGGGTGTCCGCGGGCACTTTCGCCGGAGCCCCCCGCCGGAGGCTCTGTTCGCCTATCGCCCACGGCTGCGCCGACCACGGAGCGAAGCCAGGGTCAAGGCTCGGCGGAGCCGCCGAGCCTGCGAGGGAAGCCTTGACGCTGGCGAGCACCGTGGTCCCATGGATGGGCGATTGGCCACGATTTTACCCACAGATTCTGCCGAAGACCCAAAGAAAGGAAAAGAAGAGGAAACGCGATCCGACGTCCCCGTTATCCCGGCCCCCCTCAGCAACTTTAGCGTTCGCTGCTTTCTTTTCTTTTCTTTGCGCCTTTGCGACTTTGCGCCTTTGCGTTACGCTTTTCTTATTTTTGATCGCTTTTAGCGCTGTCGGTAAAGAGCTCTTTTGCGCGCTCTGCGGATTTCACCACCGCCTTGATCAGCGTGACGCGGAGCTTGCCTTCTTCGAGCTCTAGTAGGCCGTCGATTGTACAGCCTGCTGGCGTCGTGACTTCGTCTTTGAGGAGCGCAGGATGCGCGCCGGTGGCAAGCACTTGCTCGGCGGCGCCTTTGGCCGTTTGAGCCGCGAGAAGCGTCGCCGTCTCGCGCGGAAGGCCGAGCTTGACGCCGGCTTCGGCGAGCGATTCGAGGACTACATAGATATAGGCGGGCCCGCTCGCCGAAAGACCCGTGACGGCGTTCATGTGCCGCTCGTCCATGACGAGGGTGCGGCCGACCGTATCGAACAAACGCTCGGCCAAAGCGACATCGTCGGCTCGGGCCGCGGCGCCGCGGCAAAGCACCGTCATGCCGCTTCCGACCGCACATGGGGTGTTCGGCATGGCACGGATGACGGGAACACCGGGAAAGAAACGCTCGATGGCTGCATTTGGGACCCCGGCAAGTATCGAAATGATGAGCGTGTTCTTCGAAACGCCCGCGCGAATCGTCTCGCAGACACCCTCCATGACCTGCGGCTTGACCGCGAGAAGCACGATGTCCGCATCGGAAGTCGCGGCCCCGTTGTCGGTATGGACCGGGAACGGGTGCTTCTTGTCCAGCATCTTGGCGCGCTCGTCGTGGCGTACGGTGGCCACGATGTCTCTGGGTAGAATCAACCCGCGGGCGATGAAAGCCTCCGCGAGGAGACCGCCGAGCTTTCCGAGCCCCACGATGGTTAGCTTCTTGTTCAACGTTTCCATCCGCCTCATTGTACTTACAATTCGCGGTCAATGGGCCGCGTATCGATGAGGCTCGCGCGCTTCATGCTGCCTTTGCCGAAGCGTTCTTCGAGACGATCCTTGGCGAGAGAGAGACGATCGCTCCTGTCATACTCAGTCTCAGTCGGTCCAAATAAAGAGAGCTGGCGCGCCGCGCCGGGCTTTTCTAGATTTTTGAGACTGATCCCGAGTAGACGGATCTTTTTGCCTTTGCCGCGAACGCGCTCGACTTGCGCCATCGCGACGTCGAAGATTTCTTTGGCGTCGGCGGTAGGCTCCGGCAGCGTACACGAGCGCGTCTCGGTCACGAAATCGGCGTCGCGAAATTTCAACGTCACCGTTTTGCCTCGCACATCGTGCTTGCGCAGCCGGGTCGCGACCGCTTCGGCGAGATTCAGAAGTGTTTTGCGCATCACTTCGGGATCGTCGGTATCTTCGAGAAACGTCGTCTCGTGTCCGATCGACTTCGCTTCGTGATGCGGGATCACTTCTCGCGCATCGATACCGCGAGAGAGCTTCAGGATGTGATCGCCGTGTTTTCCCATCGGCAGGCCACCAGGCTCGATGCGCCAAAGATCTCTGATCGTGCGACACCCGAGCTCGTGGAGACGCTCGGCCGTTTTCGGCCCGACACCCCAGAGTCGTTCCACCGGGAGCGGTCCGAGAAAATCGAGCTCCTCTCCGGGCCCGACAACGACGAGACCGTCGGGCTTTTCGATGTCGGAGGCAATCTTCGCGAGAAATTTGTTGGGCGCTACTCCAATCGAAGCTTTGAGCCGCACTTGCTGAAAGATGTTCTCTTTGACTTCCTGCGCGAGAACCTTTCCTTTCTCTGGGCGGCAAATCACCGAGACGTCGACAAAAGCTTCGTCTATCGAAAGCGGCTCGACGAGGTCGCTGTAGCTTCTCAAGATCGACATGATGTTCTTCGAGACCGCGCTGTACTTCTTCATGCTCCCGCGAAGATAAACACCTTGCGGACAAAGCCGATAAGCGCGCGATATGGGCATCGCGGAATACACACCAAACTGGCGCGCTTCGTAGGACGAAGCGGCCACCACCCCCCGCCCCGCACCACCATTGGGATCCGCCCGACAATGACCGGCTTCCCCCGAATCTCCGGATGATCCCGCTGCTCCACAGACGTGTAGAACGCGTCCATGTCGACATGGAAGATCGTGCGGGTATCAGCCATGAGCATTCAGCATCCAAGTAAGGTGAATATCAGGAGTATATCAAGAAAATAAGTCGACGGTCAGAGATTTCTGGTCTTAACGCCGAGTAGCACAGCGCGGCGGAGCCGCAACCAATTTACCGCCGCGAACGATCAGCCATCAGCTTTCAGCGGTCAGCTCGTGGAGCTCGGCGCTTCGCGCCTCGGTCCAAATTCCATGGCGGGGGACACGCCCAAAATTCTCACCGCCGTGCTCAATGCTAACTCATTTGGCGTCGGGCAGTTCCGACCGGCGCCGCTCAATTTCTTGCAAGAAATAGAAGCTTTTGCATATTAGTAGCACAAGGCTATGAGTTTTTGCGGTCTTTGCGCCGACCACGATTTGCGGGTTCAGTGCCCCAGTTTCGTGCAGTAGCCGCTGTTTATGCAGGGGCGATCGGGCTCGATGACGCACGGTTTTCGGGTGGGGGAATCCAGGTCCTCGTTAGTTTCCGGGCCTTGGTAGATCTCGAGAAGCGCCGCGTGAACCCGCGCCGGTGGGGGCTTGTCCAGCCGCTTCTCGAGCTCGGCGCGCACCAGCGCTCGAACGCGCGCGCGGTCGATGCTCATTCGAGCTCCACCGCGTCCACAACCGCCACGATGGCGGCATCGAGCGGACTATCGGCTCGGCCCGAGACCATCGAAGCGCACTTGCCTTCCTGAACGACGAGCACGCGGTCGCCTTCGCCAGCGTCGACGCCATCGACCGCCAGCATCGGGACACCTCGTGCGTCCCCTTCCGGCCCGATGGGTTGGACGAGGAGAAGCTTGCGGCCTTCGAGCTTGTAATGCTTTGCAGTCGCGACGACGGCGCCTGTGACGCGTCCTAGAATCACGAACGCCTCTCTTCGATGCTGTCGACCTTCCCGACAATCCCGGCATCCGCGGGAACGTGATCCGGGAGAAACGGAAAGGAGGCTTCCTTGCCGCGTACGTAGAACACGCGCTCAGAAACTCCGACACCCACGGCGTCGAGAGCGACGAGGCGCGCTCCGTTCGGCTCGCCCGACGGAGCGAGCGGCTGGATCACGAGAAGCTTCTGGCCCGCGAGCCCGGGATCTTTGACCGTGGCGACGACGTTGCCGACGACTTTCGCGAGCAGCATGAGCCTCAACCGCCTTCGCTCGGCAGCAGATCGATGTCATCCACGATCCCGGCGATCGCAGCGTCGACCGGCCGGTCGGTGCAGCCGCACACCATACGAGCAGAACTCCCCGAGACCACGAGAACGAGCTCACCATCACCGGCGCCCATCGTATCCACCGCGACGGTGAAGCTGTCTTTGAGCCGGCCATCCGGCTCGACCGCTTGCACAACGAGAAGCTTGAACCCCTCGAGGCGCTCGTCCTTTTGGGTGGCGACGACGGTGCCAACCACTCTGCCGAGAATCATGCGCTAAGCCAGAGCAGCGTTTACTTGCTGTTGGACTTGCCGATGGGGAACCGATCTTCGAGGCTCGAGTGCGGTCGCGGGATGACGTGGACCGAGACGAGCTCGCCGACACGACGCGCCGCTGCGGCACCAGCATCGGTTGCCGCCTTGCATGCCGCGACGTCGCCGCGGACGATCGCCGTAACGAAACCAGCGCCAATCTTCTCGTACCCGATGAGCGTAACTTTCGCCGCTTTCACCATCGCGTCCGACGCTTCGATCATCGCCACGAGCCCTTTCGTCTCGATCATTCCAAGCGCTTCACCAAAAGAGTCCGCCATGAATCCTCCTTACTAACTAAAGTCCTGAATGCTGAATCCTGAATGCTGAAAACTAACTCCCCCCGACCTCACGAATAGCGTCCGAGATGAGCTGAATCAATTCGCTCCGCGTCATTTGTACGACCTCGTCGCCGTTTTCGCTCGACGCTTCCGCGGGAACGGGACAGGCCTCCCCCCCTGGTGGCCCTTCGAGGTTGTAGACTTTTTGACGCAGGTCGAGAAGGCGCGACACTTCCTTCCTGGGTAAGAGCCGCTCGCCGCCGAGCTGACGCGAGATGAGCGAGATCTCCGCGAAGTGCTCGATGACTTCGAGCTTGAAATAGGCGTCGTAGACCTCTTTACCCACGGTTAGTGCGCCGTGGTTCGACAAGAGCAGCCCGTCCGACGTGCGGATCAAACGGTCCACCGAATCGGCGAGCTCCTGGGTAGAAGGCGTCCCGTATTCGGCGAGCGGGACGCAGCCGAGCGTCACCACGACCTCGGCGAGCACCGCACGATCGAGCGGCACTCCCGCGACGGCGAAGCCCGTGCATTTCGGTGGATGGGCATGAACGACCGCTTGCACATCGGGCCGTGCCTTGTAAACCGAGATATGCATCTGAATCTCGGTCGAGATGCGTGGGCCGGAGAGCGTATTCCCATCCATGTCGCAGGTCGAGATCATCTCCGGTGTCAAATAGCCTTTGCAGGCGCCGGCCGGCGTTCCCATGAGCTCGTTCTCGGAGAGCCTAATGCTGATATTGCCCTCCATCGCGGCAATGAAGCCGTTCTGGTACATACGGCGACCGACTTCGCAGATATCTTCTTTGAAGCTTTCGCGCGACATCGTTAGTTGGCGCTCAGAAAGATGTCGCGGCAACGCTCGGAGCAGAAGTGATAGCGCTGACCGGACCGCGACTCCGTAATGGCGCGTTGCTCGGGAAGATGGAGGCCGCAGACGGGATCGCGCACCATCAAGCCTTTGTAGATCGTCCGCTTTTCCGGGCTACCACCGCTGGTAGCGCCCATCTGGCGGCGCGCGTGCATCGTGAGCCAACCGGTGACCGCGCGAAACACCATGCGCACGAGAAAAGCGATCAGAAGAAAGTAGAGAAAGCGCGCCACATCAACTCCCGGGATGAGCCGACTTCAGTGCGTCGAGCTCGTCCGTTACGCTCTGAGCTTCTTCGGAGCTCGGCGCCACCGCCATGAGCTTTTGCCACATCGCCAAACCACCACCGATGTCCTGTTGCAGATAGAGCTTGATACGTCCGAGGCCGAGCAAGCTCGGGGGATGATTCGGATCGATCGCGAGCGTTTGCTCGAACGAGGCCACGGCGCCGTCCAGGTTCCCTTGATTGAGATAAGAGAGAGCGAGATGATTACGAACATGCACGTCTCGGGGCCCGAGCCCGACGGCCTTCTCGAGCCACGGGACGGCCTCGGCAAACTGCCCCGCATCCATATAGAGCTCTCCGATACGGGCCGCGAGCTGCGGGTCGTCGGGGCTCGCCTCAGCGTCGGCTTCGAGCTTTCTGACTTGGCTCTCATCGAGCGGCGGAAACTGTGACTCACTATCGAGACCGATAGTGGACGCAGTGCTCGTGCCTCCGCTCGCCACCTCCTCCGCAGGGCTTTCCGGGGGCCACACCGCGCGAAACACGAAATAGCCCGCGGCGATGCCAAAGCACAGTCCCGCGATGAAAAACCCGAGGTCCCGATTCACGCGCAAAGTGTATCAGCATTCAGCATTCAGGATTCAGGAACTCTCAGGACGGCCGCAGCTTGGCTCGGTGGCCGCAGCGCTGAGAGTATCCTGAATGCTGAATGCTGAATGCTGAATGCTGGGTCCTCTGCGAGCGACGACGCGCTGGTATACAAGAAGCCCACCTGGAAGAGCGCGAGGAAGGGGAGCGAACCGTAGATGTGGTGGGCGGCCGCGTAGGCGGCACTCAGCGTGAAGTAGAGTCCCAGGCCGAGCTCGATATACGGCAGCAGGCTCCGGCGGCTTCGGTAGCGCTTGGAGCTCCATTGGTCGATCGACGACTCGATCCTGTATTTCGGTGTGCGCACGAAACCGGTCTCGCGCCCCAAAAAGGCCTCCATGACGGCCTTGGCATTGTTCAAACACATGCCGATGCCGAGGGACAAGAGCATCGGGAGCACCTTAAGACGCTGTCCCCAGTCCTCATAAATCTCGCGTTGCGAGACGACGTAGAAGCTCGTGACCGACATCGTCGCCGCGAGGAACAACGGCAGATCGAACAGAAGCATCTCGTGCCAGCCCATGTTGAAGCGCACGATCAAGCTCGGGAACATCAGAAGCGAGAGGAGCACCATCAACGGATAAGCCAGATTCGCTGTGAGGTGGAAAACGGCCTCGATCTTCACGCGCAGCGGAAGCGGGCTCGCGAGGATCTTCGGAAGGAGCTTTCGCGCCGTTTGAATGGAGCCTTTCGACCAACGATGCTGCTGGCTTTTGAACGCGTTCATCGAGACCGGGATTTCTGCGGGCGCGACCACGTCCGGAACGAACACGAAACGCCAGCCTCGTAGCTGGGCGCGATAGGAAAGGTCCATATCCTCGGTTAGCGTGTCGTGCTGCCAACCACCCGCCTCCTCGATGGCCTGCCGCCGCCAAAGCCCCGCCGTACCGTTGAAGTTGAAAAAACAACGGGCGCGATTGCGTCCCCCATGCTCGAGAACGAAATGCGCGTCGAGCAAGATCGTTTGCACCCGCGTGAGAAGCGAGTAGTCGCGGTTGAGATGTCCCCAACGCGCCTGGACCATACCAACGCCAGGATCGACGAAATGATGGACGGTTTGTTTCAAGAAATCTGGTCGGGGAACGAAATCTGCGTCAAAGATGGCGATGAGCTCACCTTTCGCGACTTTCAAGCCCGCGGCGAGGGCACCCGCCTTGTAACCAGTCCGAGCCTCGCGGTGTAGGTAGTGAACGTCGACGCCGAGCCCGCGGTAATAAGCCACCCGCGCCTTGGCCACATACGCCGTCTCGTCGGTCGAGTCGTCGAGAACTTGGATCTCGAGCCGCTCCTTCGGGTAGTCGAATTGGCACACCGCGTCGATGAGCCTCTCGACCACGTACAATTCGTTATATACCGGTAGCTGGACCGTGACCTTCGGAAGGTCTTTGAACTGCCCTTGGACGTGAGATTGAGGTTGTCGATGGCGATAGCGATAGTAAAGAAAGACCATCCAATAACGATGCATTCCGAAGATCGCGAGCGTGAGGAGGACCGCGAAGTAGGTCATCAGAAGAAATGTATTCACGGAGACCATTGTCATATCCTAGACACCGGTTTGAAAAGGCCCAAATGAACTACGCCACAGGCGATTAGAGAGGCCGCGCGACTTTGAAAAAAGAGCACGCCGTTCTCGCAACGCTCGGCCTCGTCGAGGTCGTCCTCACCATCTTGGCCTCGCGGGTCGTCGACCGTGAGACCAACTATCCCGTCTATTTGAGCCTCTACCTCGCGATGGGCCTCCCGTGGCTCCTCGCGAGCTACTACGCCGTAGGACGGGCGTCAGATAGTACCGCAAATCGCGGCCTCGTTCTCGTTTTCGCGATCGCGATGCGCCTGCCCTTCCTCGCCACGGAGCCCATCCTCTCCGACGACATCTTTCGCTACGTCTGGGACGGCCGTGTGCAGCACGCCGGCATCAATCCCTATATTTACGCCCCCGACGCCGAAGAGCTCGTGTTTCTGAGAAACGATCTCTATCCCCGCATCAATAACAAAGATATTCCGACGATTTATCCGCCTGCCATGGAATGGGCCTTCTATGTCGCCATCGCCATCTCGGAGAGCCTCTTGTTGATGAAGGCGCTCTTCGTGCTCTGCGATTTGGCGCTTATCGTCGTGTTGAGCGGGATTTTGCGTGCGCTCGGCCTCAATCCCGTCCGCGCCGTTATCTATGGGTGGAGCCCGCTCGTGATCGTCGAGGTTGCTGGCAGTGGGCACAACGACGCCCTCGCCGTATTGGGGCTCTTCGCCGCGCAGTGGGCGCTCCTGCGCCATCGCGACGTGCTCGGGATGGCGCTTCTCACCCTTTCCGGCCTCGCAAAGGTCATCGGCTACGCCCTCGCGCCTCTTTTTCTCAGAGCCGTACGCCCCCGCGCGCTCGTCGCGATGGCGCTCGTCACCTTCGCACTTACCCTCCCTTACGCAAGCGCGGGCGGCCTGGCCTTTCGCGGCCTCACCCAATACGGACTCCGCTGGCGTTCTAACGACAGCGTGTTCCATATCCTCTTCGCCCTCACGGGGTCGCTCGACACGGCGAAGATTATCGTGGGCGCGACGCTCGTGACGATCGTCCTCGTACTCGTCTTCTTGAACGCGAGACCGCTTCGAAGCGCCTACCTGACCGTGGGCGCGATCCTTCTTCTCACGACGACGTTGCACCCCTGGTACCTGTTGTGGATCGCACCCTTTCTCGCCATCTACGCGAGCCCCGCATGGCTCTATCTCTGCTTGAGTGTTGGCTTGAGCTATCACTCGGCCTATCTCGCCATGCCGGGCGAGCCGTGGGAGGACGTCGTCTGGGTGAAAGTCCTCGAATATATGCCGTTCTTCGTCCTCGCTATCTCGAGCGCGATCCGCGAGCTCCGCGCCGGCGCCCGCGCGCGCCGCGCGTTCCTTGGGCTACACTCTCCGCCATGACTCCCGAGCGCGTGCGCGAGATCCTCGCGGCCGTCGAGCGCGGTGAGCGCACAGCGGAAGAGGCCGTCTCCGATCTCAAGCTCCTCGCCTTTGAGGAGCTCGGCTTCGCCAAAGTCGACCACCACCGAGCACTGCGGCGCGGCTTCCCCGAGGTCGTCTTCGGACCTGGGAAGAGCTCCGAGCAGATCGCGGAGATCGTGAAGACGCTCTGTAGCACGGGCCAAACAGTGCTCGTGACCAAGACGAGCGAAGCCGCGTTCGAAGCCGTCTCCGCAGTGGCCGAGGGCGCCACGTGGCACCCGAGCGCAAGAGCCATCGTTGTGGGTGCGCCTCCAAAAACAAGACTCGGAAGAGCTTCGGTACTCTGCGCGGGCACGTCGGATATTGGCGTCGCGGATGAAGCCGCTCTCACCGCCGAACTCATGGGGTGCGAGGTCGAGCGCATCTTTGATGTCGGTGTCGCGGGCCTCCATCGCTTGCTCGCGCACCGCGAGGCTTTGACGGAATCCAACGTCCTCATCGTCGTCGCGGGCATGGACGGCGCTCTCCCGAGTGTCGTGTCCGGTTTGACCGACGCTCCCGTCATCGCCGTCCCGACGAGCGTCGGTTATGGGGCCGCTTTTGCGGGACTCGCACCGCTCCTGACGATGCTGAACGGCTGCTCGCCCGGGGTCGCCGTTGTGAACATCGATAACGGTTTCGGCGCCGGTTATATGGCGGGGACGATCTGCAGCGCGATCCGCAGACATACTGAAACACTGACCTATCGGGCATAGCGCGGCCAATGGCCGCAACCAAAAATGGCCACAGAGACACGGAGGCACAGCGCGGCGGAGCCGCAACCAAATTGGAGGACGGCTCCGCCGCGAGCGGTCAGCATTCAGCGGTCAGCTCGTGGTGCTCGGCGCTTCGCGCCTCGGTCCCATTCTCAGTGTGCGCCGTCCCAATTCTTCGCCGCGGTGCCTCTTCTAACTGATTTACCCTCTTGCGGATCCGGCCACAGCCGCTCAAATTCTTGCAAGAAATAGAAGCTTTTTCGGGTTAGTAGTACAGAGAAAAGCGACGAGGCCGGCCGAACCAGCTCCGTGGACTCTGCCTTTCTCTGTGGTCGACGTTGCTGGCAAGAATGCCCACAATTGGTACAACCGCGAACTAATAGGAGATGTCGTCACGACCGGTGACAGGGCGACCGGAGCGTGGAAACGCACAGCGTTTTTGATTCTCCGTGTCTCGGTGTCTCTGTGGCCATGCTTTTGGAACATTTGCGCGGTCAACGCAAATCCTGCGGAGTAATTCTATGGGTAGTGTATCAGTTTAACTTTTGGCGCTTAACATAGCGGGTGCCGACCTTTGGTCCAGGCTTCCTCGGTGTCGGGGCTGCCGCGTCGATTAGCCCAACAATCCACTCGCAGTCGCGGACAGTGGTATCCAGTCCTGCTTCCATCGCTGGCGTGACACGGAGAGTCTTGTGCACGCGGCAAAAGTTGTAGTGGGTGGTGTAGAGATTCACCATCGCCACATGCTTCCTGATGCTTTTGCTGAAGGCGTTCGTGAGTCTGGTAAACCGGCGCATTCTCATACGCATGCTGAGATTGTGCCGCTCGACGTAGGACGTGTTCGCCTTGCGCATGTTTGGGTGGCCCTCGATGCTCAGCTTCTCAACCTTCGTGCAGACCGGCGGGCTATAGCGGCGCTCCTCGACCGTCCCAACCTTGCCGAAGTGCTTGATGACCTGAGCGAAATCCACATCGCCGCCGAAGACGCCCTCAGCAGCTTCCCTGTAGGCTTTCAGCCCGTCCGTTGAAATCTGGGGCCGGTCTTCGAGCCGGGTACGGAGATCGGTCAGTAGCGCAAGGGCGGATTGGCCTTCGCGGTCGCTGCTAACGAGGTAGGACACGATGAGCTTCGAGTCAGCATCTATGGTAGTCCATGTCCAGGCGTCTCCGGCCTCCATGGGCGCAGCCTTGGCGCGCCGCACGTTTCGCGCCTTGGCGTAGATGAAGCTCCAAATCTCGTCGCACTCGATGTACCGATGCCCGGTGATCCCGCGCACGTGCTCATCGTGGTAGGTCGCGCACGCCTCTCCCGCGTCGTCCAGAAGCTTGGTTACGGTGTTGATGCTTGCCCCCGTGAGCAGCGAAATCGAGCGCAGGGACATACCTTCTAGCAGCATCCCGAGGATTTGTGCTCTCTTTGTCGTTGATAACTTGTTCATGAGTAGGAGTATGCATTATCCCTATCTCAATGTCAAGCATTTTTATCAGTTTAATTATGGCTAAGCTGCACTTGATCCTGGTCTCCCTTACCTGTATCCTATTGTTTCTATAAGTTGGCATTACAGCGGAATTGCGGTCAGAAAATCCAAGGGGGGCCGCTCGGAATGGACGATATCCGTGAGCTGCCCGCCTATTCGATCTCGGAAGTGGCGCACTACCTTACCCTGCCAGCCGCGACCGTTCGCTATTGGTCGGTAGGCCGAGGCGAGTACAAATCACTCATTGAAGTGCCCAGGCGTTCACCGACACTGCTTTCGTTCCACAACCTCGTAGAACTTCACATTCTTGCCACTCTCCGACGCAAGCATACAGTTACCATGCCAAAGGTTCGAGAGGCGATTCAGTATTTGGTGGAAACCATAGAAGGTACTGATCGGCGATATCCGTTGCTCAGCCACAATTTAGAAACGAATGGATTGGACCTGCTCATTGAGCAGTACGGGCTATTGATCAATCTCAATCGATCTGGCCAGCTGAGCATGAGACAAATAATGTGTGCCGCCCTGAAGAGGATTACTCGTGATATCCATGGCATACCCATCAACGTCTATCCTTTCACTGGGAATTCCATAGAAAATGCGCCATCGATAATCGTCATAGACCCCGCAATCTCGGCTGGTCGACCTGTTATTAAGGGCACTGGGATCGCTACCCAGATTATTGCAGAGCGTTATAAGGCAGGTGATTCATTCAGCAAATTAGCGCGAGACTATGATCGCAAAGAATCGGAAATCCAAGAAGCGATCCGATGCGAACTCCCAGCGGCAGCATAAAGATCCCTGCCTTTTTTTGGATCGAAGCCTAGGAAAACACATAATCGCAGGAAGGCTTCGTTCGTCAGGGATGAAGGTTGAGGTACACGACGATCACCTTCCGCAGAACGTGCCGGACGAGACTTGGATAGCACTTGTTGGAGAGAAGGGCTGGGTTGCGCTCACGAAGGACAAGAACATTCGCCATCGAATTGCTGAGCTCCGTTCTATTAAGAAGCACTCAGCACGGATTATCGTGATTCGCGCAAAGAATGCGATGGGTGAAGATATCGCCGATTTGTTGGTGAAGGGAAAAAAATCGATAAATCGTTTTGTAGCAAATAATCCCGCTCCGTTCGTGGCGAAGATCGATCGTGGATGCAGGGTACAAATGTACTCTGTATTACTGGACTAAAGTCCTTATAGCTAAGGTGCTTAAGTCTCAAAGAAAAGAGAGATTAGAGAAAACCAAATCTTTCGAAAACTGAATCTTTTCAGTCATCCGCGTCCCCAGCGTACCTCCGCTCCCATTTTTGCGATCTCGATCCGTTGCTCCTTGGTCATGGACTTCTTTCGGGCCTTTCCACCCTTCCTACCGCCTTCGCTCTTAGCCTGGTTGACGTATTCCTCCTCGGCCTCGCCAGTTGCTATGCGCATGACATGCACCGCGTTGGCGATCACGCTAGAAGGACGCTTTTCTCCTTTCGGTCCAATCGGCATCGTTCCTCCTTCCCTAGGGTCACATAGGTAGCACATCTGAGACGGAAGGCCAAAGGGGAAAAATCCTCATTGGAAGTCAAACTGATACACTACCATTCTATGATGTGGGTTGGCGGCTGAGAGCTTCGCATGGTAGTGTGGTCGGATCGGGTCGAATCGGAAACGCGTAAGTGGTGTGTCTCTGCAAGTTACTCATTCTTATGAGCTCCGCTCTCTTGCGCGAGCTCATGACGGCTCTCGAGCCATGAACATTCGTGTTTACGAAGTCTTAGAGTTCGGCCGCATTCGCGAGCGGCTCGCAAATCTGGCCGAAACGGATCCAGGAAAGGCTCGCGCTCTAGCGCTCGAGGCCTCCTCCGACAAAGAGCGCGTCTTGCGCGAGCTCGGCGAGACCTCCGAAGCGCGCCGCCTCGACGATGAGGGCGAAGCTGTAGCGCTTCGCGATCTACCCGATGTGGCTCCTTTTCTCCACGCCCTCGGCATCGAAGGGCGCTCGCTCGTGGTGGCGGATTTCATTGCGCTCTTTGTCTTTGCGGGCATCACCAAGAAAGCCCGAGGCCACCTCAGCACCAAAGAAGACGACCTCCCCAGACTCTGGGCGCTAACGCAAGAGCTCCCCAATTTGCAGGAGCTCGAAACTCAGCTCGGCCGGGTAATCGACACCGAGAAGAGCGATGTGCGCGACGATGCGAGCGCCGAGCTCGCGAAGCTTCGCGCCTCGCTCGGCCGGTTGCGACAAAAACTCCAAAAAGCGCTCGACCGCATTCTCGCTTCGCGAGACAACGCCAAGCTTCTCCAGGAAACGATCGTGACCACGCGCAACGGGCGCTCCGTTCTGCCGGTCAAAGCAGAGTGCAAGTCGCAATTTCGGGGAATCGTGCACGGCGCCTCCGCGAGTGGCGCCACGCTTTTTATCGAGCCCATGGCGACCGTCGAGCTCAACAACGAGATTGCGTCCGTCTTAGATCGTGAGCGGCAGGAAATGCGCCGGATCCTCGCGGCGCTCACACAGCGCGTCCGGCCGAGCCGCCCAGTGCTCACGGAGGCATTCGAAATCATGACGGAGCTCGACCTCGCCCAAGCAAAAGGCCGACTCTCCGCCTCCTATCGCGCCGCGGAGCCTCGGATCGGGGAAGGCCTCGCTCTCGTCGATGCCCGTCACCCTCTTGTGGACGAGGCTGTCCCGGTAAGCTTCCACGTGTCCGGCAAGCGCCGCGGCCTCGTCTTTACCGGCCCCAACACGGGCGGCAAGACGGTCGCGCTCAAGACGGCTGGCCTTCTCAGCCTGATGGTGCAAGCAGGCCTCCACGTTCCTGCGAGCTCCCAAAGCTCTTTTCCCGTCTTTCGAACTTTGTTCGCGGATATCGGCGACGATCAATCCATTGCATCCAATCTGTCCACATTCTCGTCTCACTTGGCGAAAGTGGTCGCTATGGAGGCCGAGCTCGAGCTTCCTTCTCTCGCTATCCTCGACGAAGTGGGGACGGGCACCGATCCATCGGAGGGAGGCGCTCTCGGGACCGCGCTCGTGGAGCACTTCCTCGCGCGCAAAGCACTCGTGATCGCGTCCACCCATCACGGCCTCCTGAAAGCCTATGCGAGCACGACCGAAGGTATCGACGCAGCGTCGTTTCAGTTCGACCCGAAGACTTATGCGCCGACCTACACGATCGTGGAGGGCGCCGCCGGCAGAAGCCTTGCTTTCGAGATGGCGGAGCGCCTCGGCCTTCCGGCCAACATCGTCACCCGCGCGCGCGAGCTTCAAAGCGAGCGCGAGCGCCAAGTCGGAGAGCTCGTGAAGCGGCTCGAAGCCGAGAGCGCTGAGCTCGACGCGCAGCAGGAGAGGCTCTCGAGCGATCGCCGCGCCGCCACCGCCGCGCGCGCGCGCATCGAAGCGGAAGAGGAAGAGGAACGACTCGGGCGCCGCGAACGCTTGACGAGCTTTCGCCGCGAGCTCGAGGAAGAGCGCGACAGCACGCGACGAGAGCTTCGTGAGCTCGTCGCCGAAGCGCGCCAAGCCAGCAAGGAGCAGAGCACGCGCCTGAACGAGCTCGAGAAAACGCTCTCCGCGAAGCTCGAATCGGTGGCGTCGCCGCTCATCTCGAAAGTCGAAGCCGAGACACGACCTCCCGAGACGCCTGAAATCCCTGAACTGAAAGATGCCGAGCTCGAACCCGGCATGCGAGTTCTAGTAGCCTCCTTCGGAATGGAGGGCGAGATCCTGCGCCTCATCGGGGATGGACAAGCCGAAGTGAACGTCCGCGACAAGAAGCTCCGGCTCCCGCTCGACAAGCTCGAGCCGCTTCCCAATCTCCCGCCGCCCTCGCCGCGCAGGACGAGTTCGGAATATGGCCTCGAGCTCAAAACGGTACAAAATGTACCGAGCGAGCTGAACTTGATCGGCTGCACGGTGGAAGACGCGCTCGATCGCGCGGACAAGTTCCTCGACGATACGTTCTTGAGCGAGCACCGCGAGGTGCGCTTGATCCACGGCCACGGCACAGGACGGCTGAAGTCCGCGCTTCGGGAATGGCTCACGGGACACCCGCAGGTCGCGAATCAGAAGAGCGAGAATCGTGGTGGGGTTACCGTGGTAGAGCTTAAAGACTGACGGAGCTCAAAGACTGATGGCTAGCATCCCGCACGACTTCATCGAGTTCGTGCGCTCCTCCACCGACGTCGTCTCCGTGGTTGCCGCTTACGTGCCGCTCAAGCCCTCGGGAAAAAGCTTCAAAGGCCTCTGCCCGTTCCACAACGAGAAGACCCCGTCGTTCCACGTCAACCCCGAGCGCCAGATTTTTCACTGCTTCGGATGCAACGAAGGCGGCGACGTGTTCAAGTTCTTGATGCTCTACGACAAGCTGTCTTTCGTCGAAGCCATCGAGCAGCTCGCGGGACGCGCTGGCCTGCAAGTACCGAAAACGTCCGAAAAAGCGCGTCGAGAGAGCCAGGAGAGAAGCAGCCTTCTCGAGATCCACCTGGAAGCTCAGAAATATTTTCAGACGCAGCTCCGCGACACACCCGATGGCGCCAAAGTCATGGCCTATCTCAGAAAACGAGGCCTTCTGGACGACACTGTCAAAGATTACGGGCTAGGCTTCGTGCCCGATCAGTGGAGCGGCCTGCTCGATCATCTGAAGCGCCGCGGCGTACGTCCAGAGCACGTCGAGCGGGCGGGCTTCGCCATCCCCCGCAAGGGCGGTGGCGGCTTCTACGACCGGTTTCGCGGGCGGCTCATGATCCCCATCGCTTCCGAAGTGGACAAAATCGTGGCCTATGGGGGGCGGATCCTCCAACAAGGCGAGCCGAAATATCTCAACTCGCCCGAGAGCCCCATTTACAACAAGAGCAACGTCCTCTACGGTTTCCATCGGGCCAAGGACGCGATCCGCAAGGAAGGCTTCGCGATCCTGATGGAAGGCTACATGGATTGTCTTCAGGCTTATCAAGCCGGCGTCCGCCAAGCGGTCGCCTGCTGCGGCACCAGCTTGACCGCCGCCCACGCGCGCCTTTTGAGACGCTACACCGAAAAAGTCGTCGTCAATTTCGATTCGGACGACGCCGGCAGGCGGGCCGCGAGGCGCAGCATCGACCTCTTGCTCGAGGAGAGCTTCGACGTCCGGGTCCTCGTGCTCCCCGGCGGGCAAGACCCCGACGACTTCATTCGGGACCAAGGGGGCGAGCGGTATCGTGAGTTGGTCTCGGAGGCCCCCTCTTTCCTTACCTTCTTGATCGAAGACGCCTCGAAGCGTTACGATATGGGGGTCCCTAGAGGCAAGGCGGCGTTTTTGAACGACGTTTTGCCTGTTTTGGGAAAGATTCCGAACCGAGTGGAGCGCATTGGCTATGTAGGCCCCCTCGCGGAGTACGCTGGTATCGCGGACGGAACCGTCCTCGATGAGCTGAAGCGACACGTCGAGACGAGAGCCCACCGGTTCAAGCTTCCCGCTGTGGAAGCGCCAGCCGTCAAGCTGGCGGAGCGGGAGCTCATTCGATGGATTCTTTCGAGTCCGCAGGACTCTACCATCCTCGACGAGATCGAGGAGGAGGATCTGGAAGGACTGAGGACGGCTCCTATTTTGCGAGCCATGAAGGAAGAGAATACTTTGGGAACACTCAGCACCGAGAAGCTTTTAGACCGGCTCTCGCCCGATGCGCTCACAACCGAGCTGACGCGCATCCTGAGTGAGCCCTCTCCGCTGGGCCCGAGGCAAAACGCTCGCGATTGCCTCAACGGGCTTCGCAAAGAGCGCTGGCAAAAACAGTTGTCGCGCCTCAGAGCCAAGCAGGCCCAAGACGCGGACGACAACAATCTACTTGCCGAGATCAATTCGCTGGCTCGGCGTATCGAAATGTTGGGAAGGCTAGAGACGAGAGCATGACGGAGACCCGGGTCGGTAATCTGGCTATCGAAGAAAAGTACGACGAGGTTAAATCACTCATCGCCATCGGGAAGGAAAAAGGCTACCTCCTCTATGACGAGGTGAACGAGAACCTTCCTTCCGAGGTGAGCTCGTCGGAGGAGCTCGACGAGCTGTTCGACGTCTTTGGCAATGCCGGGATCGATATCGTCGAGTCCGAAGAAAAATACAAGCAGATGAAGGCGGCCGGCCTCGCCGGGCTCGGAAAGCAGAGCCGTGATGTCGAGCTTGACCTCACGCCCGGAGCGCTCGAAAAAACGAACGACCCCGTCCGCATGTATCTCCGCGAGATGGGCACCGTGCCCCTTCTCACGCGCGAGGGCGAAGTCGTGATCGCCAAGCGCATCGAGCGTGGAAAAAACATGGCGGCGCGCGCCATCACCCGTACGTTCATCGTCGCGAAGGCCGTCACGGCGCTTCACGACAGCCTCAAAGAAGGCGAGATCAACCTCCGCGAAATCATCATTGTCGTCGCGGAAGAGCTTACCGAAGCGAAGATCGAAAAACACCGCAAGAAGACTTTGAAGGTCATTACCAGTATCGAGGCGGCCTTCAAACGTCACAACACCTATTGCAAGCGTTTCACGAAGCTCAAGAAGCGCTCGCCGAGCTACGTCAAAGGCAAGTGGAAGCTCGGGCGGCTCCGTCTCGCGCTCGCCAAAGAAGTGCGGCGGCTCAACTTCACGGAAGCGTTTCGCTCTCGTCTGCGGGAGCTCGTGCGCTCCGGCGTCGAGAAGAGCCAGAGCTTCGAGCGTCGCCTCAACCGCTACGAGTCGAAGTTGAACGGCGTCAAAGGCCGCGGCAAAGCGAAGGACGAAGAGCGCAGCAAATACCGCTCCGAGATCCGGAAAGTGCGTGCGGAGATACGGGCGCTCCAGGAAGAGTACGAAGCGAGCTACCAAGAGCTCAAAAGATCGCTCTACACCGTTCGGGAAGGGGAAGCCCAGGCGCAGCAAGCGAAGACCGAGCTCGTCGAAGCCAATCTCCGACTCGTTGTCTCCATCGCGAAGAAATACACGAATCGCGGCCTGCAGTTTCTCGACCTCATCCAGGAAGGGAATATCGGGCTCATGAAAGCCGTGGACAAATTCGAGTATCGCCGCGGCTATAAATTCTCGACCTATGCCACGTGGTGGATCCGGCAGGCAATCACGCGCGCCATCGCGGACCAGGCCCGCACCATCCGCATTCCGGTCCACATGATCGAGACGATCAACAAGCTCATCCGCACTTCGCGAAGCCTCGTTCAGGAATATGGCCGCGAGCCGACTTCGGAAGAGATCGCGAAGCGCATGGACATCTCGGTCTCCAAAGTTCGCAAAGTGCTCAAGATCGCCCAGGAGCCCATCTCGCTCGAGACCCCCATCGGCGAGGAAGAGGACAGCCATCTCGGCGATTTCATCGAAGATCGCGGGGTTGTCTCTCCGGCCGAACAAGTCATCAATACAAACTTGAAAGAGATGACCGAAGCGGTGTTGAAGACGCTCACGCCGCGGGAAGAGAAAGTCATCAAGATGCGTTTCGGCGTCGGCGATGGCAGCGAGCACACGCTCGAAGAGGTGGGCCAGAGCTTCGCCGTCACCCGCGAGCGCATCAGGCAGATCGAGACCAAAGCGTTGCGCAAGCTCCGGCACCCTTCGAGGAGTCGGAAGCTGAAAGCGTTTCTCGAGGGTTCACGGATATAGCCGATAGAGATGAAAACAGGGCCCATAGCTCAGTGGTTAGAGCCACCGGCTCATAACCGGTTGGTCCTAGGTTCAAGTCCTAGTGGGCCCACCAAAATGCCACCAAAATACCACCAAATGAATGTACCGTCACGACAAGTCATACGAGCACGGAAGACGCCCCCCGGTCCCGCGTGGCCGGGGCAGGTAACGGCCGTCTTCGCGAAAGGTGCCCACCGCGGCACCTTTTTTTTTGCCTATCCCTCGGTGAAAGAGGCCATTGAATGAAAGCTAAAATCACAAACCTTGTGAAGTTGCAGAAGCTCGACGACGAGATCCGCGCTCTCGGATCCCGGCTCGCGGAGATCCCCAAAGAAGTCGAAACACTCGAAAAAGAGATTGCGACCGAGAAAGAGAATCTGAAAGCGGTTGAGGAAGGCCTCGCGGAAGCGCAGAAAGACCAGCGGGCCGCGGACGGCGTGCTCTCGAGCGCCGAAGAGAAGCTCGGCAAGTATCAAGACCAGCTCATGAACGTGAAGTCGAACGACGAGTACAAAGCGATGCAGCGCCAGATCGAGGTCACCAAAGGCGAGATCGGCAACGTCGAGACCAAGATCCTGCAAGGGCTCGATGCCATCGAGGAGCTCGACGAGAAGCGTGCGACGCGGGAGCAAGAGCTCGAAGAAGGACAGAAGAGAGTCGCGGGGATGGAAAAAGAGCTCGACGACGAAAAGGGCAATCTAGAAGCCGAGTTCGCGAAGCGAAACGACGCGCGCGAGGAAATGCTCGGCGTCATCCCCGAGCATCTGCTCGGCGAATATCAGAACATCGCGAAGTCGCGCGCAGGGGTTGCGATGGCCGCGGCGGTCGAGGAGCGCTGCCAAGTCTGTATGGTGCGCGTCCGACCACAAGTCTTTCACGAGCTCCGCTTGTTCGAGAAGCTCCATCACTGTGGGAGCTGCGGCCGCATTCTTTACTTCTTGGAAGAAGAGCAGGCGGCGGCTACTTGACGGCAATGACACCCATGAGCCGGCCCACCCCCTCGCCTTCCCGCCGATAAGAATAGAACCGGTCGTTCTCGCACATCGTGCAGCGGCCGCTGTCGTAAATCTGCCCTTCCGGAATCCCGCATGCGACGAGCTGGTCGCGATTATCCGCGATCAAATCGACGTGGCGCCGTCCGCGCGGGCCCGCCCTCGAGATACGCTCCGGGTCGCGGCCTGATGCAACGAAAGCTTCCACGACTTCGTCCCCCACTTCGAAACAGCACGCGCGGATCGAAGGGCCGATGGCGACGTGCATCTTCTCGGGGCGGCCGCCGAGCGACCTCACCGCTTCTTCCGCCACGCGCGCTAGAGTCCCCCGCCATCCAGCGTGGACCGCTGCGACCGCGTTCACGTCCGAAGCCCAAAAGAGCAGCGGCACGCAGTCCGCGCTGTGCACGATGAGGCCGAGGTCCCGCTCTTTCGTGGTAACACCGTCGCATTCAGGCACGTCGTCATTTCCGTCGATCGTCCGTATGGAACGGCCATGGACCTGTTTCATATAAGCGAGGCGGGAGAGCTTCAACGCTCGCGATAACTGCTCACGATCGCGAGCGCCTCGATCGCGAGCGCCGAAACCATGGGTGCGGCTGGTGAAGCCGTGCGGCACGCCCTCTCGGGAAAGGTGCTCCGACAGCAAAAGCTCCACGCCGCCGTGAGTCGCGGAAACGAACATCGCTCGCTGGCTAAGCGGGCGCGAGGGCCGCGGCCTGCGCTTTGTCGTACTGGCTTTCGAGAAGCTCGGGCTTCATGCCGTTATCGATGTATCCCCACGGAAGGTTCTCCCCGGGCGAGCGCTCAGAATAGATATAGGCGTCGAGATCGAGCCCGGTTTCCTTCATTGCCGGCTTCAGATCCGCTTCGCCGCGCGCTATACGGATTAGAACCGGCGCGATACGCTGGTCGCCGACGGATAGGAGCGCTTGCAGCGTCTCGAGGCGCGCAGATTTGAAGTTGGCGTCGACGTTCGGCATGCGCGCGAAAGCCTTTTTGAGCTTCTGCATCTTGCGCGCGAGCAAGGACGGCTTCTCCATCGCGTGCCATTGAAACGGGGTCCCGGGCTTGGGGATGAATGGGTTGACGCTCGGGATGAGGCGGCCGACGCGGCCGCGCTTACGGCCATGGGCTAACAGTTGCTCGCGGATAAGGCCGACAAGTTCGATGATGCCGTCAATGTCTTCGTCGCGCTCGGTGGGAAGGCCGACCATCAAGTAGAGCTTCAAGTTCTCGATCCCGCGGCCGAAAATGAGCTCGGTTTTCTCGAGAATCTGTTCGTTGGTCACGCGCTTGTGAATCGCGAAACGCAAGCGATCGGTGCCGACTTCCGGAGCGACGGCGAGCGTCTTCTCACCGCTCTCCGAGATCGGGTCCAAAAGCTCGGCGCGCAAGTCCTCGAAGCGCAGCGACGAGACACTAATTCGATAGCCCATCTCTTGGAGCGCTTCCATGAGCGGGACGATCTCTTTGTGGGCGCCCACCGCGGTGGAGACGAGACCAATCTGGTCCGTGTGCTGGCGAGCGTCGCGCGCGATGTCGAGGATTCTTTGGACTTCGAAGGAGCGCTTCGGCAGATAGTTGTAGCCCGCCCAGCAGAATCGGCAGAGCGTGGGGCAGCCGCGCGAGACCTCGACGAGAAACTTGTTGGACATCTCGGTCGACGGCGTGAGCACATAGGTGGCCGGCGGCGGGAAGTCCGCGCGCTTTCCCATCTTCGCGCGCACGAGGGTCGAGGCCCGCCGCAACGATGGGACGTAAAAGCCCTCTTCCTCGGCAAGGCGCTCGAGCATCGCGGCACGCTCGCTCGTGCTTCGAAGCACGTCCGTGAGCGTCGGCAAAAGAGCTTCGGCTTCACCGATCGCGATGAGGTCCAGAAGAGGCGCCATAGGCTCAGGGTTCAAGAACGTGATGGGACCGCCAGCAAGGACGAGTGGATCGCGAGGGTCGCGCTCCGCTGCGAGAGCGGGAACGCCGGCCAGGTCCAGGATGCGGACGAGGTTCACCTCGTCGGGCTCGAAGGTGATCGAAAAGGCGAGGACGTCGAAGTCCCGCACGGGCGACTGCGTCTCGAGCGAAAGGAGCGGGGTCCGCGAACGGTTATATTCGTCGAGCTCGTCCGCGTCGGGCAGGAACACGCGTTCGCAGACGACGTCGGGAAGCTCGTTCCAGAACTTGTAGACCGCTTGGAAGCCGACATTCGACATACCGACGTGGTAACGGTTCGGGTAAGCGAGCGCGATGCGGAGCTTCCCACCGTGCGGCTTGACGATGGTGCCGAACTCGGACGCCAAGCGCGCTTTTTGACGGTCGACAACAAAGCGGTTCATGAAGCTTACATTATAGAGCGTTAGGCGCGGACTCGTTTTCCGCTGCCTCACTCGTCGACATTCGCTGTACTTTCAGTACCTCCTAAGCCCAATCACAGGAAGACTTTATGCGCTCCGCGGTCAATATCTCCGGCTCGTCGGATCCGCTCCCTCCGGAGCGCTCTTCTCCATTCTCTCGACGGCTTTCACGATGAACATCTGGTTGTAGCGGAGCCGGGACAGTGCGTTTCCGCGCATGTGGTCGCCGTTCCAGCAATGCTCTGCGGTCGCCATAATCGATCACGCCACCGTAAGGAGGATTGGTCGTGCCTTCGAGAAACTCTTCGATGAGATAGAAAGCTTCACGACGTGCCCGTCCGCGCGATGGAACGTTTCGTATTTATGAAGAAGCGCCTGGACGCGATAGCGGCCAGGCGGGATGTCGTCGATGCTGTCGATGGGCCAGCCGCGCACGCCGCCATCGAAAACCGCTTCTTCTCCTGGTGCGAGGCCGTCGACGTCGATGCCGAACGCGATCTGGGTCGCCGGCCCGTCGGCAATTTGGAAGCGCGGCTCGCGGCTCGGATCGTTCGAGAGCATGAGCAGCAGCCGGCCGTCGAGCGGCGTAGCACTCGCCCGCGCGCAAAACCGAAGTTCCTTGGTCGAATGAACCCACTGACAGTGTGAATCCCCAATGATTACGCGTCTTTAGGGACGCCGAGAGGCTAATTTTGGGATGCAATATGTAGGCATGTCTAAAGCCTTTTAGGATTTGATACATATTGACACATAGGATACTATGGTGGGCATGCATATCCACATCATCCCCAATCGCAACTCTACCCCCGCGGTCCTGCTGCGTGAGTCCTATCGGGTGGGCGGAAACGTCCGCAAGCGCACGCTCGCTAACTTGTCCAAATTGCCCATGGACGCAGTCGACGCCATCCGACGCATTCTCAAAGGGGAAAAGCTCGTCTCGGTTGAAGTCGCCTTCAAAATCGTCGAGAACGGCTCCCGGCACCATGGCCACGTCGACGCGGTGCTCAGCGCCATGAGACAGCTCGGTTTCGAAAAGCTCGTTGGTTCTCGACACTCACCAGAGCGGGATTTGGTAGTGGCCATGGTAGTCGCCCAGATCCTCGAACCGCAGTCGAAGCTGGCGACTAGCCAGTGGTGGCACACAACCACACTGCCCGAAATCCTGGGGGTGAGCGATGCCCGCGAAGACGATCTCTATGCCGCCATGGACTGGGTTCTCAAACGCCAGGAGGTCATCGAAAAAAAACTCGCGGCGCGCCATCTCCACAACGACGGCCTGGCGCTCTATGACCTAACCTCAAACTACTTCGAGGGTGTGAGTTGTCCGATCGCCCGCCTCGGATACGACCGTGACGGCAAGAAAGGCAAGCTGCAGATCAACTACGGTCTGCTGACCAACGAACGCGGCATCCCCGTGTCGGTATCGGTCTTTGAGGGCAACACGGGCGATCCCAAAACGCTGTTGCCTCAGGTAGAAAAGGTGCAAGAGCGCTTCGGCATCGAGCAGTTTGTGATGGTGGGTGACCGCGGAATGATCACCCAGACCCAGATCGACGAGTTGCGGGAGATGGACGGTGTCGACTGGATTACCGCTCTGCGTCCCGAACCGATTCGCAAGCTCATCAACGATGGGGTGCTCCAGATGGGGCTATTCGACGAGCGGAATCTGTTTGAGGTGACGCACCCGGATTTCCCCAACGAGAGGCTGGTCGCTTGCCGCAATCCGGAGCTGGCCGAGAGGCGGCGTCACAAGCGCCGTGCTCTGCTCGAAGCGACCTGCAAGGAGCTGGAGAAAGTTTGTCGGATGGTCGAGCGGCGCCGTTTGCAGGGCAAGGAGGACATCCGTGCTGCAGTGAAAAAGCTCCTCAACAAGTACAAGGTCGGCAGGTACTACAGGCTCGACATCCGTGACGACGGTTTCGACTTCGAGCTAGACGAGACAACGATGGATGCCGACGCCTCGCGCCTCGCCAACGGCAACTCTGAGTTCGCCAACAAACGGCTCCAGCGGTGGAAGCGACACATGGGGACGATCGCTAAGCAGTTCGGAGGGATTCGCCAACGGATCGGGCGGGGTCAGCTGCATGGTAAAGATAAAATCGGTGTGCGGGTAGGCAGAGTTCTCAACAAGTACAAAGTCGGCAAGCACTTCAAGCTGGACATTCGCGACGACAGCTTTAGCTTCGAAATCGACGACACAAAGGTCACTGCGGAAGCTGCCCTTGACGGCATCTACGTGATCCGCACCAGTCTTGCTGAGCAGCGGATGAAAACCGACGACACAGTGCGCAGCTACAAGTTGCTGACCCAGGTCGAGAGGGCGTTTCGTTCCTTCAAGAGCATGGACCTAAAGGTGCGGCCGATTCGTCACCGGCGCGAAAACCGAGTCCGGGCGCACGTCTTCTTGTGCATGCTGGCCTACTACGTCCTGTGGCACATGATGGAGGCTTGGCGGCCGCTGCTATTCTCTGACGAGGACCAGCAGGCGAAGGCCAGGCGTGACCCGGCACGAGTGAAGAAAGTACCGGTGACGACCCTACGCGAAAGCTGCTCGGGCACGAGCGCCATGCGCCTCCCGAAACACGGCCTGCGTCCGCGGTGAGCCGCCGGCATCGGCGCCTGCGAAAGAGATGCGGTCGCGCCCGCGAACGCGATTCACGGTGATTCCGCGTCGTGTAGCCTGAAGTTCCTGGCTGAAAAAGCCAAGATCCGGTGTTGATCCAATGAGATAGTTGGAATCAATGGTGCTGGCTTCTGTCTACACGGTGATACCTTTGAGCAGGTCGTAGGCTCTCTGCTGTTTCGAGTCCGGAGTTGTCGTGACATCGAAGGTGGGCTCGTCGGGTCCGGCTTCCGGTCGCCGACATTTGTTTCGGACGATGTTGCTGAGAAGGCGCAGCAGCGTGCGGAAGCTGGAAGCTCGACTCCCATCGTCAAGCTTCTTGGTTTGTATCTTGCGCAGGGCGGCCTCGGAGCGCTTCGCCGGAGCAACCGGGTATTTTCCCCACGGGATCGCTTGGCTCGCAGCATCTGTCTAACTAGTACCCGTCCTGAAGCCTGTAAGGGATTGAGAAAAAAGGAGAAATCACAAATTAGGGCTAGTCTTCTGAGGGGGTGTCGATTAGGATCGTGTCGTTGAAAACATCCGATTCTAAATGACTTAACTCCAAAGGAGACCAGCCCTAAATGCGAAAAACGATCAACCCACAGCCAAATCTACGTGAGCCCTGGCTGGAGCTGGAGCACGCACGCGAGCTCGAAACGATCTCGTCGCTACTCGATGCCCATCCTAAGCTCAATGAGCTGGTACTGCAAGACCTAAGGTCGGTCACCCCACCGGCAGGGAGCGATGTTGGTCGTGGGGGAATGAGCGCGGAGCAGGTTCTCCGGGCGTTGTTGGTGAAGCAGCTGAATCAGTTCACCTATCGGGAGCTGGCGTTTCACTTGGCAGACTCTCGAAGCTATCGGACGTTTTGCCAGCTCGGCATCATAGAGCCGACCCCGTCGAAGTCGACCCTAGCAGCAAACATCAAAGCCGTGAAGTTCGAAACGCTGGAGCAGATCAACCGAGAGCTGGTGAGCGTTGCCGAGGATGCTGGGATCGAAAAGGGAAGAAAAGTACGAGTGGACTGCACGGTAGTGGAATCAAACATTCATCCGCCTACAGACTCCGAGCTTCTTTATGACTGTGTTCGGGTTCTCACTCGCGTGATGTGCCGAGCTCGCGAACTGCTGGGTACAGTAGTGGTCTTCGGCAATCGAACGCGTCGAGCGAAGAGACGTCGACTGGGAGTTCTGAACGCGAAGGATAAGCAACAAAGGCGTGGCGTCTATCGAGATCTACTGAAGGTGACGGAAGAAACCTATCGCTCCGCTCAACGCGTTGCAGCACAGTTGGAAGAGTCGGGCTTGACCGAGCCGGTGAAGCGAGCGAGCGCGGAGAGGATCGCCGCGGATTTTGAGCACTTTCTCGTCCTCACCAAGAAAGTCATCAACCAAACCCAACGCCGAGTGATCGACGAAGAGCGTGTGCCTGCGGAGGAAAAGGTCGTTTCTATCTTCGAAGAACACACCGACATTATTCGCAAAGATCGGCGCGAGACTCTCTACGGCCACAAGGTGTGTATGACTGGTGGCTCGTCCTCGATGATTTTGGATTGCGTGATCTTGGATGGGAATCCGTCCGATTCAACTCTCGCGGAAACCATGATCGACCGTCAAGTCGAACTCTACGAACGGGCCCCGCGCCAGGTTGCCTACGATGGCGCGTTTTCTTCAAAGGCAAACTTGGAAGCCATCAAAGGCAAGGGAGTTGAAGATGTTGCCTTTACCAAGGCTCATTTCGCGGTGACCGATATGGTCAAGAGTTCCTGGGTCTATCAACGCCTGCGGCGATTTCGCTGCGGAATCGAAGGCGTCATTTCGTTCTTGAAACGAGTCTTTGGTCTCGACCGATGCACATGGCGCTCATTGCCTTCTTTTAAATCGTACGTATGGAGTTCCATCATCACCTGCAACCTACTGATGATGGCAAGACACTTATTATGATAACAACTATTACTCTTCCGCCCCTTATAGCCATGGATTGCTAACAATTCGCCTCTCGTTTCGTCCAAGATTTTCATTCGCTCTCAACCCCACGAAGCCCCTTCCGAAAACGTATAATACCCACATCTTCGGTAGGTCTCTCGCACACCACAAGTTATGGTGTTTCTGGACAGGAACTAACTAGTAGAGCTCTATCCAACGAACTTGTAGCCGAGCCGATGCACCGTGATGACGTATTGCGGCCGGGACGGGTTCTCCTCGATCTTCTGCCGGAGTCCCGAAACGTGCACGTCGACGGTGCGCGAGTACGGCATCGCATCGTAGCCCCACACGCGGTTCAGTAGCTCGTCGCGGCTGAGGGTCGCGCCCCGGTTCTCGATGAAGTAGCGCAGGAGCTTGAACTCGAGCGCGGAGAGATCAACGGGCTCTCCGCGTCGCGTGACTTCGGCCTTCCGGAAGTCCACGTCCACATCGCCGAATCGAAAGCGCTCCGGTGACGTCTCTTCTTGGACCGGCGAGCGCCTCAAAAGAGCCCCGACGCGCGCGGTGAGCTCGAGCATGTCGAACGGCTTCGTCAAGTAGTCGTCGCCGCCCAGTTTCAGGCCTACCACTTTGTCGGTGATCTCGCCGCGTGCTGTAAGGAACAGGATCGGGGTCTCCATTCCTCCTTTGCGAAGCTCCTGACATATATCGAAGCCGTTTTTCCCGGCAGCATGACGTCGAGGATGATGAGGTCGAAGCTCTCGCCCGTGGCTTTTCCGACCGCGTCATCGCCGTCGCTCACCGCGTCGACGGTGTAGCCTTCGGCCTTCAACCGATCGGTGAGCGTGAGCACTAGGCCGGGCTCGTCCTCCACAACGAGAATCCGCTTCGACGCGCGCATGTCAAGCATTCCCAGTTTTGGGAATCCAAAGTGTGAACGTGCTTCCCTCAGAAGGGGTGGTCGCCACTTCGACGCTACCGCCGTGATCGCGTGCAACGTGGTCGACGAGACTCAGGCCTAGGCCGCTTCCTGGCACCTGCCGATCGAGCGCGCGGCGGCCGCGATAGAACGTCTCGAAAAGATGGGCGCGGTCGCCCTCCGGTATGCCTGGACCGCGGTCGGCTACCTCTATGGCGATCCTGTCGCCGTGCGTCTCAACCGTCACCACGATCGCGTTGCCCTCACCGCCATGTTTGATGGCGTTCACGAGGAGGTTCGTGAGCGCGCGCCGCAGCGCATCGGCGTCGCCTTCGACCTCCACGTCGTCCTCCGGGAGCCTCTGTTCGATCGAAGCGTCCTTTTCCTTCCGGAGGACCTCACAATCTTCGAGAGCGGCTTCGACGACCGCGCGCACGGATAGGTTCTCGCGCCGATAGCGGAGCTTGTTGGATTGGATGCCAGCAAGCTCCAAGACTTGCTCGACGAGATCGTTCAGCCGTCGACCCTCGGTCTCGATCAACCTGCCATATCGTTTCACTTGGTCTGGTTCCGACACGGATCCGTCCGCGAGGTTTTGTCCCGCCGAGCGCAACACCGCGACTGGCGTTCGGAGCTCGTGGGAAACGCCCGCGACGAACTCCATCTTGCGTTCGTTGAGCTCCGTCGCTCTCCGCGTCGAGGCGCTCAGAAGCACCATGCTCGCGGCGAGAAGTCCGAGCACGCTGAAGCTCACCGCAAGGTTTCGCGTGCGCGCCCTCGCCACCACAGTCTCGAGAGAGCCGGAGCGATGCCGCACGTAGATCTCCCATCGCGCGCCCCCGAGCTGCCGGCGCGCCTCACGGAGCTCGGGCGGCCGGCCGAAGTAGCGCGCCAGTGTCAGCAGCTTTTCGCGGGCGTCGGGCTTTCTGACCGGCGGGCTCGCGGCTCCTGTCGCAAAAAGGGCCTTGCCGTTGCCGTCGATCACTGACTAGCATGGCTCCGACCATGGCCGTCCAGATGAGTTTCGAAGTTACGTTTCGTCTCGTCATGTTGCGTTCCCCTTTTTCGCTTTCCTCTTTTCTTGAATGCATCCTAGCCAAACGAACGAAAAGAGTTATCAAGCAGATGCGGCGGTTCGAAATGTAATATGTAAGCATGTAATAGTGACAGAACAGTTATTTTACTGATTTAATCCTGTATAGTCGGCGCATGTACATCGCCAAGGTGCCGAACCGCAACTCGCCCCCAGCGATTCTCATCCGCGAAAGCGGTGCGCCCAAAACGAGGACCGTCGCCAACATCTCGAAGTGGAAGCCCGCGCGAATTGAAGCTCTTCGCCAGTTGCTGAAGGGCAACGTGGATTTGGGTGAGGCTCAGCAGTTCGAGATCACCAGAAGCAAGCCTCACGGACATGTTGCGGCCGTGCTGGGAACGCTGCGCAAAGTTGGCCTCGAGCGAATCATCCATAGCCGCCAGCGCCGAGAGCGTGACCTCGTCGTGGCGATGATTGTGGCGCGAATCGTAGAGCCGGGCTCCAAGTTGGCCACGGCCCGTGGTCTATCGAAACAGACCTTGACTTCGTCATTGGGTGAGTGTGTTGGAGTTGAAGACACCAACGAGGATGAGTTGTATGATTCCCTGGATTGGCTTTTGAGCCGCCAAGCAGCCATAGAGAAGAAACTGGCGAAACGCCATCTGCAGCAGGGCAGCCTGGTTCTCTACGACTTGACGTCGACTTGGGTAGAAGGTCGGTCGTGCCCTCTGGCGAAGCTCGGTTACTCGAGAGACGGCAAGAAAAACAAGTTGCAGGTCGTGTTCGGCTTACTGTGTGAGCGTGATGGTCGGCCGGTCGGGGTAGAGGTGTTCGAAGGCAACACCGGAGATCCCGCAACACTGGGGAGCCAAATTCGCAAAGTCCGAGAACGTTTTGAGCTTGACAGTATCGTCTTCGTAGGTGACCGAGGGATGATCACCGAAGCCCGGATTCGCGAGGAACTTCGACCGGAGGAAGGTCTCGAGTGGATCAGCTCACTTCGTGCCCCTCAGATTCAGCGACTTGCAAAAGACGGAATGCTGCAGCCTTCTCTGTTCGATGAACTCGACCTAGCGGAGATCCATCATCCTAGCTTCCCTGGTGAGCGACTCATCGCCTGCCGCAACCCTCTTCTTGCTACCGAGCGGGCGCGGAAGCGAGAAGAGATGCTTGTGTCGACGGAGTCAAAGCTAGAAGTGATTAGCAAAGCGACGAAGCGAGACCAACGTCCTTTGCGAGGCAAAGATACCATCGGCATACGATTGGGTCGAGTGTTCGCTCGGAGCAAGATGGGCAAGCACTTTCGCTACACCATTACGGACGACGGCTTCGACTTCGAGCGCGACAACGAAAACATCGAGCGTGAGGCGGCCCTCGACGGCATCTATATCATCCGAACAAGCCTCACCGAAGAGGCCATCTCCGCAGACGAAGCTGTCAGGACCTACAAAGGCTTGGCAGTCGTTGAACGCGCTTTTCGTTGCTGCAAAACCGTGGATTTGAAAGTACGGCCCATCTATCACTACAACGCTGAGCGAGTTCGAGCTCACATCTTTCTTTGCATGCTCGCCTACTACGTGGAATGGCACATGCGAAAAGCCCTCGTCCCGATCTTGTTTGACGACGACGACCCTGACGGTGCCCATGCCAAACGCTCATCCATCGTCAGCCCAGCAACGCCTTCAGACTCCGCCCAGGCAAAGGCTTCTACCAAGAAGACTCCCGACGGGTTGCCCGTCCACAGTTTCAGAACGCTTCTTTCTGATCTTGCTACGGTCACGAAAAATCAGGTCGAAAACGAAGCCCGCGGCCTGTCCTTCGTCAGCATCACTCGCCCCACACCCTTGCAGCACAAAGCATTCAACCTGCTCGAAATCAACCCCCGCACGATGTAAGCAGTACACACACCTCTCTTCAAAAACAAAGCCAATGATGCCCACACTTACGCTTGTTCATCCGTGGAAGGTCCGCCTAGACGGCGAGAAGCACAAGCGCGAGACGCCAAACGGCATGAAGCTCGAGACGATCGCCGAGCTCAAAGGAAGCGCCATCGTCATCGAAGAGAAAATGGAGCGCGGTCAGATCGATAGCAAGTTCGAGCTTTCGCCCGATGGGGCCACAATGATCATGACTTTGACCGTCAAGTTCGGCCGGATGAAGGATCCGGTCGTCATTCGGACGGTCTACGAGAAGGCGGGAGCCGCAGACTAGCCACCTGCGGCTTTTTTCTCTGCTTCTTTCTTAACGGCTTCTTCCTCCTCTTCAATCGCCAACCGCTCGGCGTCCGTGAGGACGTCCATGAGCTCCCAGGCCTGCTTCTGCGGGCCGGGAACCATACCGATGAGGTCGGGGTCCTCTCCAGACGCGTCCAATTTGACGCGATCAGTATTCCTCTGGACCCGCCTTTCCGCTTTGATCCGCTGTTTCTCCTGACGTGCACGTTCTTTTTGACGCTTGATGAACGTCTGTCGACTACGATTCGCCATAGGCAAACCTCCTCGTTTGAGCTGTTCTTTGGCCGTGGCGGGTTGAGGGCACCTTTCAAAACCCACCGAACAAAGGCGTTAAGCCAAAGATGTATATTAGTACAGTAGAAACGCCCGGGCAAGCGGGCATCAATCCGGAGGCGAACCGTCCAAAAACCGCTCTCCAAAACCCGATCAAATCTGATCAAGCCCCGGTTCCTGCTTCACAAAGGATCGTTTCACTTCGGCTCCGAAGCCAGAGCGTTCCTCTCCACAGGCTTCAGTTCCGGTGAAGCTCACCGTATAGAAACTGTCATGCACCCCCTTTCTCTTGAACCGTGGATAGCGTGCCCTTTTGGCGAAAAAGTTTCGGAAGGCAGAATGGAGATGAAGAAACGGTTGCTGGGCCGCATACTTCGTAACTTCAAAACCCCAAGGAAAATACTCACCCTTGATGGCGTTGAACTGTTTCTTTAGAGACAATCCCGAGGGTTTGCCGCCCGCTTCGAATTCTTGCCGCCATCGCTCGAGAGCTCAATTCCAAACGAAGCGAAAAACGCCACAGGCGCGCCGCAGGTAGACTTCTTGTTTGGCGTTGGGTCGAGACGTATTTTGTGGCCGAGCGTCGTCGGCAACGTGCGGTGTAGCGCTACCATGTCTGGAGGATTGTAAGTAAATGTAAGGAGTATGTCAAGAACCAGAACCTAACAAAATTGGGGCATATATAGGGGGCATATATAGATTGATGATATAAGATAACTAGTAGCTGTTTAATCAACCCCTCGAGCGGGCGCTCCTCGTCGCAGGTCGCGCAGGCCTGCTCGCCCGAGGCGTACATCGCGACCCCGGCATATTCGCCTTTCTTGTTCAGGACGAAAAAGCGCAAGTCATCTTCGACTTTCACGCCCATGTTGCGTGCGAAGCTCCGTCCATGCAGCAGGAGTCAAGCTGCACGACGCCGTCGGCGTTTGGAAGGCCTCCGTAGCCGATGCCGCTCTCTTCGGGATTGTTATCGGGGGTTTGCACGCCGGCGATGGCGGCGGGCGCGATGACACTGCTCTTCACGAACTCACGACGATTGACTTTGCGCGGCATTGGCTTCCTCCCTGTACGCGACGTATTCTTTGTCGCAAGGGCTGCGAGTCAAGGAGACCAATGTGCACATTCTGTTTACCGCTTTGTTGCTGCTCGTCGTCATCACTGAGCCGATCGAGGATTTCATGAAGCTCGGGGGCCCGACGCGCGTGATTGCCCACCGGGGCTTTTCCGGCGCTGCGCCGGAGAACACGCTCGCCGCGTTCGATAAAGCGATCGACGTCGGCGCTCAACAGCACGTCGAGCTCGAACATGTCCGCCGGGACGGCCGCGTCGTCGTCATCCACGACGACACGCTCGACCGGACGACGGATGGCGAAGGCGAAGTCGCCGCTTTCACGCTCGCCGAGCTCAAAAAACTCGACGCGGGCTCCTGGTTCTCGGCAGAGTTCGCTGGCGAGCGCATCCCGACGCTCGAGGAAGCGTTGCGTCTCGCGAAAGGCCGCATTCTCGTGAACGTCGAGATCAAGACCGAGGCGGTGGGCTACGGGATCGTCGCGAAGGCGCTCGAGCTCGTCGAGGAGCTCGACATGAAGGACGCCGTCGTCATCTCCTCTTTCGACCCGAAAGCTCTTTCGAAGGCACGGGAGCTCGACCCGGAAATCCGCACGGCGTCGCTTTTCAACGCCGAGCTTCAAGAGGAAATAAGTCCCGAAGCGGTCCGGCTCGAGCGGCCCGTCGCCGTGTACACGGTCAATGAAATCAACGAGATGGAGAGGCTCATCGGCCTCGGGGTTAACGCCATCTTCACTGATTGGCCCGATCGGCTGCTCAGAGTCTTGGCCACGCCGTAGATGCTATCATGGAGCTAAATGTCAACGAAGAAACAGGTTAGCCACATCAAACTCACTTCACACCCTGGGCAAACGAAACCTATCCCTATCCGTTGGGGCGCTCCGACGGCCGCCGAGCGCGGCCCGGTCGTGGGCACCCTGTCCGATCCTCAGAAACGCAATGTGATCGGAACCCATTCCGGTTCCTATGCGATCTACCGCGCGCTCGCGGTCGCCGCCAAGGCGCTCGATCCGGAGCACAAGCCAGATTTCACTGACACGTCGCCGTGGCACCCCATCGGGCCGCACCCGCAATGGTCCGAACAGGACCGCATCGTCTCGATCGATCCTTTTGGCGCCACCGTGTACGAATCGTTCTCGGACTATTACGACCAGGGATACGACATCCGCCCGAGCATCGCGATCACGAAAGCGCATCTTCAGATGCCGGAGATCAAAGAGGCGATGGCGGCGGGGAGGCTCGAGGCCGACGGCACTATTTTGAAAGAAGGCGGCAACTGCGCCGTGACCAAGGCCGCCATCGAGCCTTGCTGGTACCTCCCCGAAGTCGCGAAGCGCTTCGGCACGGAGGAAGGCGAGCTCCGCCGGATTCTCTTCGAGCAAACGGGCGGGATGTTCCCGGAGCTCGTCACGCGCGGCGACCTCGAGGTCTTCTTGCCACCGATTGGCGGGAAGACCGTCTACATCTTTGGGGAGCCCGAGAAGCTCTCGGACAAAACGAGCCCGGTGACTGCGCGGGTTCACGACGAGTGCAACGGCTCGGACGTCTTTGGCTCGGATATTTGCACCTGCCGTCCCTATCTCGCGCACGGCATCGAACAGTGCATCCGCGGCGCACAGGAAGGTGGCGCCGGCGTCATCGTCTATTTCCGCAAGGAAGGCCGCGCGCTCGGGGAGGTCACGAAGTTTCTCGTGTACAACGCGCGCAAACGGCAGGAAGGGGGAGATCGCGCCGAGGAATATTTCGCGCGCACCGAATGCATCGCCGGCGTTCAGGATATGCGTTTCCAAACGCTCATGCCCGACGTTTTGCACTGGCTCGGCATCCGGCGCATCGATCGCTTCGTCTCAATGAGCAACTTGAAACACGACGCGATCGTGAGCTCCGGGATCGAGATCGGTGAGCGGGTGCGCATCCCGCCGGAGCTCGTGCCCGCGGACGCGCAGGTCGAGATCGACGCCAAGATGGCAGCCGGCTACTACACCGATGGCGAGCTTCCGAACGAGGCCGAGCTGGGAAAGCCCAAAGGGCGCTCTTTCGGATAGTGCCGACCTCTCCCGTCCAATTTCTTCGAACGCCCGAGGCCGTCCGAGAGCGAGCGGAGAACATCTTCCGCGCCGAGCGTGAGCATTTCGATGTGCGGCTAGACCGGCTGCCCAGGGTGGTCGAGATGGTGCGCGAGGTGACGCAATCCGCCTACCCGGAGGGAAACATCCCAATCCACGGGCGCTTCCGTCACTTTGGCGAGGTACGGCTCGCACTTCTCGACAAGACGCTCTCGGGGGTCGACCGAGCGGCGCGAGCGCGCGCACAGATCGATCTCGTCGTCACGAGCGTTCTTCTCGATGCCGGCGCGGGGGCACGGTGGCGCTATCGGGAGCCCGGGACGGGCGAGGAGCTCTCGCGCTCGGAAGGCTTGGCGGCCGCGAGCTTTCACATGTTCATGGCCGGCGCTTTTTCGCATGAGGGCGGCGCGCAGGCGACCGCGGCGGGGTTGGCATCGATCGACGAGACCGCCCTCGCGGACGGTTTCCAGGTCGAGGCCGACAATCCGCTCGTGGGTCTCGAAGGACGCGCCGAGCTCCTGCGCGCACTCGGCCGAGCGCTCGAAGCAAAGCCCGAGCTCTTTGGCGAGACGGGGCGTCCGGGTCATCTATTCGATACGGTGGATGCAGATGCCCGCGCGCTCCTCAACGCGGTGCTTTCCGGGCTCGGCTCGATCTGGCCGAAGCACTTGTCTCTCGACGGCGAGAACCTCGGCGACGTCTGGCGGCACCCGCTCGCGGGCGGCGACGGCCCGAGCGCCGGTCTCGTGCCGTTTCACAAGCTCTCGCAGTGGCTGACTTACTCGCTCATCGAGCCTTTCGAGCAGGGCGGCCGGAAGGTCGCGCATGTCGACAGCTTGACGGGGCTCGCCGAATACCGCAACGGCGGACTCTTCGTCGATCTCGGCGTCGTCGTGCCAAAGCACGACGCGGTGGTCCGCGTGGCGCACACACCCGATTCGGAGATCGTCGTCGAGTGGCGCGCTCTCACCATCTCACTTCTCGACCGCGTCGCGGAAGCTTTGAAGATGCCCATCCCTCGTCTGCTCGAGGGTGGCACGTGGCAGGCGGGGCGGATCACCGCGCGCGAGAGGCGCGAAGACGGCTCGCCCCCGATCCGCATCGAAAGCGACGGTACGGTTTTCTAGACAGGAGCTCTCCCCATGCCAGAGTTACACGTCATCGATCACCCGCTCATCACACACAAGATGACTCATATGCGGAAGAAGCAAACGAGTACGGGACAGTTTAGAGCACTCGTGCAAGAGGTCAGCATGCTTCTCGCGTACGAAGTCACGCGCGATTTTCCGCTGAGCCCTGTGGCCATCGAGACCCCGCTCGAAAAAATGACGGCGCAAGTTCTCGACGGCAAGAAGATCGTCTTCGTGTCCATCCTTCGCGCCGGCAACGGCATCCTCGATGGGATGCTGCGCATTCTGCCTTCCGCCCGCGTGGGCCACATCGGGATCTATCGCGATCCAAAAACGCTCGTCGCGGTCGAGTATTACTTCAAGATGCCGCCGGACATGGAGAGCCGCAACGTCATCGTCGTCGACCCCATGCTCGCCACGGGCCACTCGGCGATCGCCGCCGTGGACCGGCTCAATGAGACGAAGCCGCGCTCGACAAAGTTCGTCTGCCTCGTGGCCTCGAACGACGGGATCGCCTCGTTTCACGAACATCACCCGGATGTCCCCATCTACACGGCGGCGGTCGACGACAAGCTCAACGAAAAGGGCTACATCTTGCCGGGACTCGGCGACGCGGGGGATAGGCTATACGGAACGCGATAGATCCGTGTTTACATCGCGCCAGACGGGTCGGGGACTTTCGATATTC
This sequence comes from Candidatus Marinacidobacterales bacterium, assembly GCA_965197495.1. Classification (GTDB taxonomy): domain Bacteria; phylum Acidobacteriota; class Vicinamibacteria; order Marinacidobacterales; family SMYC01; genus SMYC01. The sequence continues at coordinate 3,097,064 of OZ240210.1, read as the reverse complement.
TGGACTCGACGCTCCTCACATCCATTATCGGCGGGCCTGAGGGGTTCGTATACATCGATGCAGCCAATGCGGGGTTCGCAATGGACAGTATGCTCGTTTCTGAATTCAGCAGCGGTCGGATTGGCGCCTATGAGATTGACTCGCTGGGAGCTCCGATTCCGTCCACGCGACGAGATTTCCTTACCGGCTTGACAGGCGCTGAAGGTGCCTTCATCGATCTCGTGAGCGGAGATTTCCTTTTTTCTACGTTCGGGGGCGGAAGTCGAGTCATCGCCGTTCGCGGTTTCGATCCTCCGACGCCACCACCGGCGATCCCCGAGCCCGGCTGAAATTTTCTCCAATCTCTCGCGGTGGCTTTTGCGGTGACCTTGGTTGTCATCCTTCGACGCTAGTCTTTGTTGGAAGAGGGAACGATTCAAAATGAGGTGGCATGATCGTGACAAGCAACGCTCGAGATCCGCGAGCGGCGAGCTCAGAAGTGAGCACTTCGCCCGTTTCCACTGTTTGGACCGGGAAGTGAGCGAAGCGGAAATCGAGTTCATCCGCGAGCTCATCGCCGCCCATCCCAAGGCAAGCCGTCGCGCGCTGTCGTTGAGGCTGTGTACGGCGTGGCAATGGGTGCAACCGAACGGCGCACCGTGCGACGCGATCGCTCGAGGGCTTCTGCTCAGCCTTCACCGCTCGTCTCGAATCGAGCTTCCGGAGCCGCGGTACCGGTTCTCGACGCCGTATCACCGGAACAAACCGGGTGTGGTGGAGCTGGACTCGACCCCGCTGCGGGCACGTCTGTCAACGCTTCAGCCTCTGGAGTTTCGTCAGGTCCGGCGCACGGAACAGGAGGCTGTGTTCAACGGGCTCATCGAGACCCACCACTACTTGGGCTACAAGCAGCCGGTGGGAGCGCACCTGAAGTACCTGGTTTTGAGCCAAGGGCGTCCGGTGGCCTGCGTGTCGTTTTCATCAGCGCCACGCCACTTGGGGGCCCGGGACCGTTTCATCGGTTGGTCGTCTGAGGCGCGGCGGCGTAACATCCGCTTCATCGCTTATAACCCACGGTTTTTGATCCTTCCCTGGGTTTTCGTGCCGCATCTGGCGTCGCACATTCTCGGACGGATGGCACGTCTGCTCCCCCGACACTGGGAGCAGAGCTACGGCTACCCCGTGTACTTCGTGGAGACCTTCGTGGACCCGGCTCGATTTCGCGGGACCTGCTATCTTGCGGCGAACTGGAAGGTTCTGGGTATGACGAAGGGGCTAGGCAAGGACAGCCGGTCCAAACGTCCGAACCGCTCGCTCAAGCAAGTTTTAGGCTATCCGCTCATGAAGCGGTTTCGGGAGAAGCTGTCGAGCTAGAATGTCTCGTTCGCAAGCATTCGCAACGATCGAGTTGGAGATGAAAGAGCTGGAAGCACTGTTCGAACGACTGAAGGCGTCAGTGCCAGAGGAGGATTACGGAAAGCTGGAGACGCTGCTGAACGCCTATGTCAACCTGACAGGTCTCATCGAAGACGAGCGGATGACGATTCGACGACTACGCGAGATGTTGTTTAGTCGAAGCACGGAAAAGAAGAGCAAGGTTGTCGGTGAAGTGGAGGGCGAAAGTCCACAGCGTCGCGGCGGGGAGAGTGGTACGCCGAGCGAGGGTGACGAGCCAGACAAGAGCAGTAAGCGGCGCAAGGGCAAGAGTCACGGTAAAAACGGCGCGGACGCCTACAAGGGCGCGGAGCGGATCCGTATCGCTCGCGATGAGCTGAAGCACGGGCAGCGGTGTCCGGAGTGCGAGACGGGCAAGGTCTATGCGAAGAAGCCGAAGGTGCTCGTGCGCATCACCGGCGAGCCTCCTCTGCGAGCGACGCGCTATGAGCTCGAGCGATTCCGATGCAGCCTCTGCGGCGAGACCTTCACAGCAAGTGCCCCTGATGGCGTGGGCGACGAGAAGTACGACGCGAGGGCAGCGGCCATGATTGGACTGCTGAGGTACGGGAGCGGGCTTCCCTTCAATCGTCTAGAAGGCCTGCAGGGGTCCATGGGCATTCCCCTGCCGGCCTCGACCCAGTGGGATATCGTTCGAGATGTTGGCGTGGAGCTCAAGCTCGTCCTTGAGGAGCTGATCCGGCAAGCGGCTGATGGCGATGTGCTCTACAACGACGACACGGGGATGAAGGTTCTTTCCCTCATGAACGAGCCGCCCGAGCCAGGGGACGGCGTCGGTGCCGAGCGCACCGGGCTCTTTACCTCAGGGATCGTTTCCACGAAGCAGGGGCGGAGGATCGCGCTTTTCTTTACCGGACGCAAGCATGCAGGCGAGAACCTCAGCCACGTTCTCGCACAAAGGGCTTCCGAGCTCCCTCCGCCGATCCAGATGTGCGATGCCCTGTCACGCAATCCTCCCAAGGAATTCGAAACCATCCTCGCAAACTGCTTGACACATGGCCGTAGGAACTTCGTCAAGGTTGTGGAGAACTTCCCGCAAGAGTGCCGCTACGTGATTGAGGTGCTTGCAAAAGTGTACCGAAACGACGCCCTCGCTCGCGAGCGAGAACTTTCGCCCGAGCAACGATTGCGCTTCCATCAAGCCAAAAGCGAACCGATTCTCAAAAAGCTCAAGGCTTGGTTCAAGGTGCAGATTGACGACAAGAAGGTGGAACCGAACTCAGGTCTTGGCGAGGCCATCCGTTACATGCTCAAACACTGGGAGAAGCTCACCCGATTCCTGAAGGTGCCAGGCGCACCCCTCGACAATAATCTGTGTGAACGTTCATTGAAGAAAGCTATTCTTCATCGAAAGAACTCTCTGTTCTACAAGACGAAAAACGGCGCCCAGGTCGGAGACATCTTCCTCAGCCTCATTCATACCGCCGAGCTCAACGGCATCGATCCCTTCCATTACCTCACCGAGCTCATTCGACATCGCGGCGAAATCGCGGGGAGAACCGTCGACTGGCTGCCCTGGAACTACCGCGACACATTCGCTCGTGGCTCCGAAAACGACCAGACGCACGCTCGTCTCAAAGAAATCAGACCTTGACGCACGCTTGCCGGAAACTCACGCTGTAACCGCGATCGCCCTAGAGGGGGGCCGTATGGTCGGTACGTCCGGCCACGCGTGCGTCCGTGAATACTTGCTCGACCGTATCGCGCAACTGAATCTTCAACCCTACGGGAAGCTCGGTTTCCATGCGACCTATCATGCCGACGGCATGGACGGGCACAACCTTTTCGGCGTCGTCCCTGGGCGTGACCGGCTGCTTCCGCCGCTCTTGCTGAGCGCGCATTACGACAGCGTGATCCCCTCGCCGTGTGCCGACGACAATGCCGCAGCGGTCGCCATCGCACTTGCGGTCGCGCACGGGGTACCGCCGGGACAATTGCAGCGAGATCTTCTCTTCGCGTTGTTCGACGCGGAAGAGCCTCCGTGGTTCCTGTCCGATGCTATGGGGAGTATCCGGTTCTACGAAGACCAAATGGACCCGCGCGGCGTTCATTGCGCCGTCGTTCTCGATCTCGTAGGTCACGACGTGGAAGTCGGCGTGCCGGGGCTCGGGACTTCTAGAACCGAACGGTTGAAAGGCCTTTTGTTCATGACCGGCGCCGAAAGCCACCCGTCGCTCACGAACGTCGTACGTGCGGCACCGAGGATTCCAAATCTTCCACTCGTGGCGATATCGAACCACTATGTCGATGACATGAGCGACCACGGCGTCTTAACGACGTGCCCTATTTGTTCCTTTCTTGTGGACGGTGGGAGCACTACCACCAGCCAAGCGACACGCCGGACCGGCTCAACTACGAGAAGATGGAGCATGTCGCGTCTTTGTTGAAGACGCTTCTTTACGGTCTCGACGACGCCGAGCTCGAACGGAGCGAGCATCGCGTTCCGGGGCTTCCGGATCCGCACGCGCGCGTCGATACTTTGGCGCTCAAGCTCGAAACGATGCACCACGGGTTCGGGGAAGCTCTTCCCCTTTTGGCGATGCTGACGGGGTGCGGCAACCTCGAAAGTCGTTCTGACATCGATCGACTCGCGATCGCTCTCATGATGCAAGGGTTATGAAATGGAGAAGCGACGGTCGAGAAAGGCATGCTTGCTCTAAATAACTCCGACTTCCCCTGACGTCTTCCTGTCTAGGAGGGAACGGGATGGGATCTTCCATGAACGGGCAAAGAGCCCTCGCCTCGACAGCGACTCTACCCGAATGACTTTTTAGGTGAATGTCCGTTAGCTCAGGGTCCTTTTATGAACCACAGTCACTCGCCTCCCGCGCAGCTTCGTGAGCAGGTACTGCACGCGCTCGTACGCATCTCGCTGTCTGAGTGCCCGGTCTTCTGGATCGCCGAGCTCATCGAAGTTCGCGACGAAAACCGGACCCACGCTGTCGACGGATTCATACTTCTTGGACAGAATCTCCAGGGCCTCACGCACCAGGCCGTGAGACACGTGCGGCTTCAATGCTTCTACGACAGCGTCCAATCCGCCATCAAAATTACGCAAGCAAAAGTCGATATCCCAAGCATCCTTCTCCTTGAGCCGACCCGCGAGAGCTTCAGCTTTCATCACGATAAACGCGACGATCGATGCGACCTTTACCTCGACGCTGTCGGCCCCGCCACCGGGTAGCTTGCCCGTTATCTCCAGAGACGTGTTGAGCTCGAAAGCGAGATCGGTTCCCGAGCGCTGAAAGGGATTTGTCGACGAGCACGGCTTCGCGCTGACTTGGTCGGGGCCATTGGATCCTTGCCGGTGAGACGAAAAAAGTCACTCTGAACGGACGGCGGCGGCGGATCACTGTTCGGATCTCGTCTGTTTAAGACGAGATCCGATCAAAGGAAGAAGCGCACTATGTCCAATTGCTCGCGCGTTAGCCAGTCGCCGCTCTCCTAATCGGAACTTCCGCCGGCTAGACGCATGTAAACCCGTACGTTTAAAGCAGATGCGGCGGTTCGAAATGTAATGTGTAAGCATGTAATAGTGACAGAACAGTTTATTTTACTGATTTAGTCCTGTATAGTCGGCGCATGTACATCGCCAAGGTGCCGAACCGCAACTCGCCCCCAGCGATTCTCATCCGCGAAAGCTACCGCGAAGGCGGTGCGCCCAAAACGAGGACCGTCGCCAACATCTCGAAGTGGAAGCCCGCGCGAATTGAAGCTCTTCGCCAGTTGCTGAAGGGCAACGTGGATTTGGGTGAGGCTCAGCAGTTCGAGATCACCAGAAGCAAGCCTCACGGACATGTTGCGGCCGTGCTGGGAACGCTGCGCAAAGTTGGCCTCGAGCGAATCATCCATAGCCGCCAGCGCCGAGAGCGTGACCTCGTCGTGGCGATGATTGTGGCGCGAATCGTAGAGCCGGGCTCCAAGTTGGCCACGGCCCGTGGTCTATCGAAACAGACCTTGACTTCGTCATTGGGTGAGTGTGTTGGAGTTGAAGACACCAACGAGGATGAGTTGTATGATTCCCTGGATTGGCTTTTGAGCCGCCAAGCAGCCATAGAGAAGAAACTGGCGAAACGCCATCTGCAGCAGGGCAGCCTGGTTCTCTACGACTTGACGTCGACTTGGGTAGAAGGTCAGTCGTGCCCTCTGGCGAAGCTCGGTTACTCGAGAGACGGCAAGAAAAACAAGTTGCAGGTCGTGTTCGGCTTACTGTGTGAGCGTGATGGTCGGCCGGTCGGGGTAGAGGTGTTCGAAGGCAACACCGGAGATCCCGTAACACTGGGGAGCCAAATTCGCAAAGTCCGAGAACGTTTTGAGCTTGACAGTATCGTCTTCGTAGGTGACCGAGGGATGATCACCGAAGCCCGGATTCGCGAGGAACTTCGACCGGAGGAAGGTCTCGAGTGGATCAGCTCACTTCGTGCCCCTCAGATTCAGCGACTTGCAAAAGACGGAATGCTGCAGCCTTCTCTGTTCGATGAACTCGACCTAGCGGAGATCCATCATCCTAGCTTCCCTGGTGAGCGACTCATCGCCTGCCGCAACCCTCTTCTTGCTACCGAGCGGGCGCGGAAGCGAGAAGAGATGCTTGTGCCGACGGAGTCAAAGCTAGAAGTGATTAGCAAAGCGACGAAGCGAGACCAACGTCCTTTGCGAGGCAAAGATACCATCGGCATACGATTGGGTCGAGTGTTCGCTCGGAGCAAGATGGGCAAGCACTTTCGCTACACCATTACGGACGACGGCTTCGACTTCGAGCGCGACAACGAAAACATCGAGCGTGAGGCGGCCCTCGACAGCATCTATATCATCCGAACAAGCCTCACCGAAGAGGCCATCTCCGCAGACGAAGCTGTCAGGACCTACAAAGGCTTGGCAGTCGTTAAACGCGCTTTTCGTTGCTGCAAAACCGTGGATTTGAAAGTACGGCCCATCTATCACTACAACGCTGAGCGAGTTCGAGCTCACATCTTTCTTTGCATGCTCGCCTACTACGTGGAATGGCACATGCGAAAAGCCCTCGTCCCGATCTTGTTTGACGACGACGACCCTGACGGTGCCCATGCCAAACGCTCATCCATCGTCAGCCCAGCAACACCTTCAGACTCCGCCCAGGCAAAGGCTTCTACCAAGAAGACTCCCGACGGGTTGCCCGTCCACAGTTTCAGAACGCTTCTTTCTGATCTTGCTACGGTCACGAAAAATCAGGTCGAAAACGAAGCCCGCGGCCTGTCCTTCGTCAGCATCACTCGCCCCACACCCTTGCAGCACAAAGCATTCAACCTGCTCGAAATCAACCCCCGCACGATGTAAGCAGTACACACACCTCTCTTCAAAAACAAAGCCAATGATGCCCACACTTACGCTTGTTCATCCGTGGAAGGTCCGACTAATCTTCTCGGCTGCCGCACTTGCCAAAAAGGCCGACCGCGAAGTGCCCTGGCGTTTCACGAATCGGTCGATCTCGTCGAGGGCGCCCTCGCTGAATGTCACATTGACCCGGACGACCTTGGGCGCCTTCCTTTTGACGTTGACGACCAACACGACTGCGTCCACTGCCTCGGGCAACTCCATGACTTTATCCAGAGAGCTGGGAGCAGGGATCCTCTCTCCGTCTTCATTCATTCCATCGATGTGGAGCTCGAGGGCCTCGCCCGCAAGTTGGCGCGCTTCCTCGAGCGTCGTTCCGGCAGTCACACACCCTGGAAAATCCGGGAAGCTCACACCGAAATCGCTGTCGCTGTCCTTGTGCAAAAACGCGGTGTAGTTGGCCATACGATTTCTCCTACCGGACCCGGCTTGTCTCATCACCTCAGGCTAATCCCTGCTTGCCTCTCGATGCTCGCCAATGTGCCTTTCGGGAGGTCTTTTCTCGGGTGGGGGATTCGTGACCCGACCGGGCTTTTCCGGGTGCTTCATCTGTACATGGGAGCCTTTCGTGGTCACTGCGTACCATCCATCCTTTTTCAGTCTCTTGAGGACTTCCCGACTGTCCACAGTCTATTATACACACCAATACACACTCACGGGATTGCGCCCTCTGGGGCTGAGTCCACGCTGACCAGCAGGGGTGCAGGCTATCCACGCCTCTCCCCCGATTGGGAAAAGCCTCGGGTACAAACGGGTCGGAGGGGCTGTCCAATATTTGGATCCACGATATCGAGTGCGACACTCGAGCCGCTGACCACAGGATGACCGGTCCGCTACACCAGTGTGGTCGTTCGACGGGCGGTGAATCGTGGCTTCCGGGCACGGGCCGACTCGAATTCTCGGCGCCGCCGCGGTGGATAGGCGTAGGCGCGAAACCGCTGCTCAAAATTGAACACCGAACGAAACCACCGGTCCTCCCAGACCAACCGATGGCCCGATGCCCATGCAAACGGTCGTTCTCTCATCTGCTCCGGCGAGCGCAGAAGGGAACTCCGCGGCGCGGTTCGCGAACGCGTTCCGGAGCGAGGTCGGCGTCACATATCCTGTCGTCCCGAATCGTACTCTTGACTGAGCTCGGCGATGCAGTCCGCCCACGCGTCCAAGGCGTCGCGATACCTCCCAGCGATGACCTCGAGCTGGCGGTCGACGTCAACCTCGGGTTCGTCGACGGAGTCGCGAACGCGCGGGAGGATTACCGATTGCCACGACGGCAAAGACACGGCCCGAAGAATTGCTTCACCGGCCGCGGTAGACTCCAACTCGGCGGCCACCGTGCCTCTCCACTCGGTGACGATGAAGGGTCTCCCGTGATGTTCGGGGGCGTCCGTAGAAAGAAACGAGTCGAGTCTTTCGTGTACCGAGCGCGACCAGGAGCGCCAGCGGTCCGCACCGAGCATGGGCACTGCCGTGCCGTGAGGCAGACTCGCTTTGAGTACGAAGTCGACGCGTAGGCTGCGAGGCATGGTGTCGATGGGTTCGTCGTCGCGGCCGAGGAGCTCACTGATCAAGTCGTCCTCGTTGGTGTAGGTTCTCGCGGACTCGAAAGGATCCCACTTGAAGGACACCGAAGCGGCCACGTAGAACGGCTCCGCCCGTTGAACGGTGACCTCCTCCAAGAAGGCCTCATAGTCTCGGCTTGTGGTGGTCAAGTCGATGGTTTCCCGAGGACGTCCCATGAAGCGAAACCGGGCGTCTCGGAGGGCGCTCACCAAGGCGTCTCGGAAATCGTAATATTGCATGGGAGCGATTGTACAGTGCCAGCCGGACCAACCCCGTCCGGTTCTGAGCCCAGGACTCCGAGGCGATGGCCATTAGAATACTCGTTCGGAAGCCGTGTAGAGTAAGCGAGGAGGTTCCCCAAACTGTCCATTCAGGAACGAGCGTCGCTACTCGCGAGTCTCGAAGCGGATCTGATCGGGCCGTTTTCCGCAGAATCTGGGAGTTGCTAGAGCTCGGCCGATCCTGAGTCGCCGCTCGACCGATCCCGAGATCATCAAGTGAAGCTTTTCGGCGGATGGCGGGCATCCGACCCACCCATGTGGCGAGTAACTGCGAGCTGCGCCGTGCGCTCGGGCTTGGTGAAGAGGGTTTCGAGCCTCCGGTGCCGGGCTACTCACTGCGGTTCGACCGCGTGCTCCTTCTCTCGGCGACCCCACTCGAGAATGACTACGAACAACTTTGGGGCAGCTCGACCTCTTTGGATTTGGCGAGAGGATCGAGGACTTGTGCGACCCGGAGTTGGGGGTCGATGGGAAGAAGGAGGTCGCATCGGGGTCGCTCGTTCAGAAGAACATGTATCGGCAGGAGTGACGCGGGGGGCGGCTGCGGCCGACACGACGCGACGGGATGATGTGTCGCACGCCGGTTCATTGGACGAATACGAATCTAAGCTGCGGTTTGTAATAGCCGTCCACGTGAACAACGCGATCGTGGGCCTTTGTGCGATGGTGTGGACGATGGACTCCCGCGAACGCCTCGCAAGGTGGCGTTCTATTTTGACGGAGGGAAGAGGAGGTATTTGCCTCGCGATCTCGTCTATGTAAAACGAGACAGATGGGACACGGCTAGCTGCTTACAATGTCCCTCGGGAGGGTTCTTTGCAAGCTCGAAGATTGGCTCAATCGGTGCCGTCGCCATTTTCGGACATCGGGAGTATTCGTAGGATGGAGGAAGATGATGGCCTCCGGTGACGCTGCGCGGGTTTGGTTCCCCGAGATGCTCGAGGAGCTCGAGCGCACGTGGTCGCCTTCCGTTTCCTGGGAAGAGCTCGTTCGCTTCTGCCGCCGTATGACCGAGAAGCGAGAGCGCATCCGTGAGGCGCGAGGGATCGCGCCGCCGAGGATGCGGTGCCCGGGTTGTGGAACGCTGTCGCGATTCGACATCCCCGGCGTCTCGATACGCTCGGCCCTCTTCGCGCTAAAGAAGATCGGCGCGGTCACCGACGCGGAGCAAAAAGTGCTCGATAAGAGCTGGAAGAAGTACAAGGCAAAGAATCGTTTGGACGGCTACGGCCGCAAGGCCGAACGGCGTCGTGCAACCAAGGCCGACGCGTCGCGGACGCAAGGGTGCTGCTGATCTGTGCTGGGCGCTGGGCTCTTCGCCGTCGCTCAGCGCCAAAGTGGAGTCGTTGTTGGTCCGTGCTCGGCTGGAACTCTCGGCTCCTCGCGAAGTGCCGAATGGAATCTCGAGCCGACTCAGCTGCCCACGAGCGAGACCGCAAAGACGCCCGAACTTACTCCGCGGGCCACGCGAACGAGGCTCGCCAGTCGACTCGTGCGCCACGTCGGCGCCGGGATGCAGGGACCGAGGCGCCGTTACTTCCGAAGCGAGTGACGGATCAGTCTGAGCGCGGAACTCACCACGACGAATCGCGTGCCGTTCCTCTTTCACGGCAAAGCAAGAACCGCGGCAACGATCCTCCGAGATTCTGCCAGTGTGCTCGATCTTGCGTTCGAGTAGGGCGGGCGCTTCGGATTGCGAACAGACGCTTGCCGTCTTCGACCGAAGGCAGTGGAGAGCCAGGACAGGTCATCCCACTTCGAACGGAGCCGAATGGGTCGCGATTGGGAGTGCGAGATGCTCTAACGATTGCCCTTCGACCGCCCCGTTGAAGCCGCTCGCTCACAGGCAACGAAGGGGCACCTTAACTGTATGGACGACTCGCGTACGAGGAGTCAGGAGAGCGTGCCTCTCGAGCCCGACCAGGTCAAGAGACTTCGCGATCAGGACGCGGTCGAGGAATCTGTTGAGCCGCTCCTTCGTCTGCACCGTGTCCAGAAACGCTACCGTTTTCTCCGGTAGCGACCCGAACTTCGTCCTTAGCTGACGCTTCAGGATTTCCCGCCGTCCCTCCACCTCGCCCTCTTCTTGGCCATCGTCTCGCATCGTCTTGTAGGTATGTGCGAATTCCCTTACAACGTTTCGATAATCACCTGGCACCTTCCAAACCTTGAATCGCGCTTCCTGTTCCGGCGTTAGGTCAAACAAGGTCTGGATGTCGTGGAGCAACAGATAATGCCGTTCCCCAAGATGCAGCTCAAAAAGCCTTTCGAACATCCGATTCATAAGCGCGAAGCCTTCTTTGGCAGAAACAGAAATGGTGTCGGCCAAGAGGCAGTCGAGAAATTCGTCGAGCACTTCCTCCGGCTGCTCGTCGATGTGGGCGTCCAGTTCTTTTGGCAGAGGGCCGAAGGTTTCCGCGATCTGACGCTTCAGCGTCTCGGACTTTGCGTGGACGATCCCTTCTCGTCGGCCTTCCTCCCAGATGACGTCGTGGATAAGAACAAAATTTTTTGCCATGTGTATGCTCCTATCTCCCGACAACCTGTCGAGCTCTTCTCGCGGTCATACGGCGGACGAAATTTCTTTCCACGAGGCAGATTATCTGCCTTGGCAGCTCTCAGAGCAACGCAAGAACTCGCAGAACGGTAGCAGCGAAGCCGTCGCCGTCCGGGGCGTCGGAGCAATCGGCGCGACGACTCGATTGTCCGCAGAGCAGCATTTGTGGCCAGCGTGTGAAGCCTAGCCCGCGCGTCGACTTCTCGAGGCCCGCGCGCGCTGCGAGGACATCGTCGAGGGATGCCTTTTGGGGCCGCCCCGAAGTGGCCGCGATTTGAGATGTTCCTACGTGGCCGCTCTAATTTCACGATGATATTGGGGATGTTTCTTGGTTTGTCGTTGTTCCGGCGCACCGAGAGGCTCAGATTCCGCTGGTGACGGAGTTGGGCTCTGTGCTTGGAAAAGAGGTGCACGTAGGACAATCGCTTGTTGAGCAAGCAAACGCCGATCCGCCGGAGGGATGAACTAATGATGATTCTCAGTGTACAAGGAGGTTCTCTCATCCCGTTGTCGTCTGTATTAATAAGGAGGTACAGCTCGGATGGGGCACGACCAGTTTTTCAAGGATTTTTTCCGAACGTTCTTTCGGGACTTCCTGGAATTGTTCTACCCGGATATCTCGGCGGAGCTCGAATTCGAGACGCTCCGGTTCGCGGAAAAAGAAGTCTTCACGGACTTTCCGGAAGGGGTCATGAGAACAGCGGACGTCGTGGCCGAGCTTCAGGCGAGCGATGGCGTCGAGAAGCTCGTTCTCGTTCACATCGAAGTGCAGTTCAAGTGGGGGAGCGATTTCGGCGAGCGGATGTACGAGTACTACACCTTGCTTCGGCAACGCTACCGCAAACCCATCATACCGATCGCGGTTTTTCTTCACGGAGGCGGCGACGGTGTCGTGGAGGAGACTTACAACGAGGCGAGCCTGGGTCGGAGACGGGTGCAGTTCTGGTACGAAAGCGTGTCGCTGGCACATTTGGATGCGGAGGAGTATGTTGGAAAAGGCAACCCTGTGGCGGCGGCTCTCGCGGCGCTGATGAATCGGCGGAAGGCACGCGAGCCGTTGACGCTTCGGGCCCTGATGCTTCGAGCGGTTATGGAGAGTGAGCTCGAGGATATACCTAAGTTGCTGCTGAAGAATCTCATAGAGGTGTATTTCGAGCTTGGCGCGACGCAAGCAGAGCGCTTTGAGCGGTTGTTTTCGACGGGGGAATTTCGGGAGGCGGAAGAGATGGAAGTCATGTGGGCAGATCGAATGAAAGCGAAATGGGCGAAAGAAGGCCTAGAGGAAGGTCGAGAGAAGGGCTTGCTCGAGGGCAAGATCGAGGGCAAGATCGAGGGCTTGCTCGAGGGCAAGCGTGAGACCCTTCTGCGGCAGCTCGCGAAGAAGTTCGGCTCTCTTTCCGAGGACGTGACGGCCCATGTTCGAGCGCTGGAGGCGGTCGATGAGATCGACGTCTACCTCGACCGGGTTCTCACCGCGCCATCGCTCGAGGAGATGGAGCTCGACGTCTGAGTTGGCGGCGATCATTATCCAGCTGTCCCGTTTGTACTTTGGGTCGAAGAGATTGGGATCGGCTCGCGGGCGCAGCGCAGTCAGAGCTCACGAGCATCGCTCTGTGCTGGCTTGTGTAAGGGCTCGAGCGTCCGTCCTCGTGAGGTCGAACGAAATAACACCTGAAAGTTCGTTCCTGGAAGAGGACGTTTTCTAGCGGCTCGACTGCAGCTCTTCTCGGAGCACGCGTCGGAGGGTCGTCTCGTCCACGGGTTCTCTCGATTTCTCTAGGTCGACGCGAAGAGCCTGATTCATCATCGTTTGATAGCCGCTGCCCGCCCGGCCACCTTGACTCCGTGACTCGTACGGAGACGGTGGAAAGTCACTTTAGCGAAAGTTGCTAGGAGGGTCGAGCCATCCGGTCTCGTCTGTATAAGACGACATCAGAATGGGACACGACGCATTCTCCGCGGTATTCCTTCCCCTGGCTCGCAATCCAGCGCAGCCACGAGTCAGAGAAGCCGATGCGGGGCGTGTGGGAGTTGGAGACGCCCATGTCGCCCGACTAATTTCGTGAAGTCAAGCTCGCAGCTGGGTAGTGTCGGTGCGCCCGCTCCAGTGCAGCTTAGGGCAGCGCCCATGCCGTGAGTGTGGCCCCGGCCGGAACGAGGATGTGCTGCCGCCCGTCGACCATATAGGTGGTAGCCGAAGTGCCGTGCAGCGGCGCACCCATCTGATAGCTCCACAGCAGAGTTCCGCCTCGTGAGTCGAGCGCGATCAGGTTGCCCTCGGCATCCCCGGTGAACACAAGGCCCGAGGCCGTCGTCAGCAACCCGGCAGTCGACGGCGTCAGATATCTGAATTCCCACTTGCGTGCGCCCGTCGCCGGATCGAGCGCGCGCAGCGCGCCATAAGCCGGGTTGTTCACCGAATCCACCCGCTGCCCTGCGCCTCCTGTAAATCGCTCGCCGGGTACATATTCTGGCTTCCACGCGTAATACGTCATGCACACTTCGCGGGCATTGACGAAGAATGTCCGTGTCGCCGGGTCGAAGCTCGGCTGCCAAAAAGTTGGTTCCGCCCGTGAGATCGGGACAGGTGAACGTTCCCTCCTCACTGGGAACGTTTCCCGGCAGCAGCACGGGACGTCCATCGGCTCCGATCTCCTTCGCCCACGTGGTCGTGACGAACGGCTTGGCGACGATCGGCTCTCTGGTCGTCCGATCGAGCGTGTAGAAGAAGCCGTTCCTGTTGGCGAACATCACGACCTTGCGCATCTGGCCCGCGATCGGGAGATCGGCAAGAATCGGAACCTCAGTCGCATCCCAGTCATGCACGTCGTGCGGTGTGAACTGGTAATGCCAGCGAAGCGTACCCGTGTCGCCGTCGAGCGCAACGAGCGAGTTGCTGTACAGATTGTCGCCCTCCCTGACCGACCCGTAATAGTCGGGGCCAGGGTTGCCGATGCCGTACATCAGCAGGTTCTGCTCCGGATCGTAGGCGCCGTTCACCCAGACGCCGGCGCCGCCGGTCTTCCACGAGTCACCGGCCCAGGTGTCGTTGCCAGGCTCGCCGGGGGCAGGAATCGTATAGAAGCGCCAGGCGCGCTCGCCAGTCTCTGCGTCGTAGGCGTCGATGAACCCGCGGATGCCGTACTCGCCGCCGGCCACGCCGACGATCACCTTGTCCTTGACGACGAGCGGCGCAATCGTTGCCGCGTAGCCGATCGTGTGATCCTGAAGTGTCGCGTCCCACACGACCGAGCCGGTCACCCTGTCGAGCGCGATGACGTGCGCATCGAGCGTCGCCATGTACAGCTTGTCGCCGAGCATCGCGAACCCGCGGTTGACGAGCCCGCAGCAGGCCGTCAGATCCGGCGGCAATTCACGCCGGTAGCGCCAGATCTGCCGCCCGGTACGCGCATCGATCGCCCACGCCACATTCTGCGGGCCGGTTACGTACAGTACATTGTCGCGCAACAGCGATGTCGTCTCGAATTTGCCGAGCACGCCCGTCTGGAACGTCCACTGTGACACGAGGCTTTCGACGTTCTCGGGTGTTACCTGTGTCAACGGGCTGTGCCGCTGGTTGCCGTAGTCACCGCCGAACGTGAGCCACCGCGAACCGTCAGCCGGGAGCCCCTCGACGATCTCCCCAACGGCGACCAGCGGTGGTGGTTCCTGCTGTGCCATCAGCGCGGACGTCCCGGCGAATAGCGAGAAGACGATAGCCACAACGCGAAGCCTGGCGTCCATACGCCTCCTAGGGCTGCACCGCGGGATTGAATCCGCGCAGCGTTTGCAAGTACCGAACGAGATCGTCGAGATCGCTGTCGCTCAAGAGATCAGGGCTAAAGACCGGCATCGCCGATCTCGTCCCGTTCACGACCGAGGTCACCTGGTCCTTCTCGAATCCCTGAATGCGCTCGCTGGTATCCATGATCTGGACCGAGAAGAGGTCCTCGTTCTTCTTCATGCCCTGGATCGGAGGACCTGACCGCGGTGTGATGGTCACTGGCGCGAAACCCGCTCGAAAATCTTCAGATCCGCGACGGAGGAGCTGCATCAGCGCCTCACGCGACCGCGCAGCGCCGATGCGTGAGAGGTCCGGACCGATGCGCCCGCCGGCAGCGTCGACTCGATGACATAATGCACAATTGGCCTCGAAGACGCGTGCGCCGTTTTCGGCGTTGCCCCACGGAGGATCGGCAGGAGCGGGTGCGGCCAGCGTGCGCAGGTATGCGAGCACCTGCCAGATCTGACGGTCGGAGGTGCGCGGCGCTGTGAACCTCGGCATCTCCGTGTTCGGCACGCCCTCACGAATCGTCATGAACAGCCCCTGGTCGGTGCGCCCCGACGCCCAGATCTGCGTGATGTCGGGCCCACGCACGCCACGGGCGTCGGTGCCGTGGCAATCGGCGCATCGCTGGCGGAATCCGCCCATCCCCGCCCGGATAGCTTCGGGATCCCCCTCGAAGGGGTTGCTCTCAGGCAGTTCTTGAGCCGCCAGCCCCCGGCCGACGAGCACCCCTACCAGCATCACGAGCGTCAGAACCGACCACGTCGACCTCATAGACTAGACTTAGAGCCCCTCCCGCGTCTGACGCGGTTTATACACCATTCGAACCCCCGGTGTCGTGAGCTGCGAAGAGTGAGAGGCGCTGCCAGGACTTGAACCGAGGACGGAGGTCTTTGATTACAGTCTGCACGAGGCGCCGCAGCGGTACTGTCAAGTTGACGAATCGCGCCCCAATACCGTGGGGCTCTAGGACGCGCAGTCAACAATATCAATCGGTCTTGAAGCCCTCAACTTGACAGTAACTTAGCCGATGATGAACCACACCTAATCTCGGCATTCTGAGAAGAGTTATCTCACCTTGACTCTTTCGTTCTAGCCTTGTCATTTTTCAGAATCATGACCCCACCTTTTTCATAAACATGCCCCCGGGGTCAAAGGCCTACCCGAGAATCAATACCACAACTTCCTCGGATCTGTAACAGATCTCTGTCGTCGCTCCTGTGTACCAACATCCTTGAGACACTTGGGCCTTTGAAAATTAGTGTAGAGGGCGGAGGAGGAACATGCATGAGTACGTTGATAGAGAGAGAGACCTCGGCGGGATCGGAAGGAGCCCGTAGGGCGACTGGAGATCCCGCCGGCCGCGATGCGGCAGGGGTTCCGGCGACAACCCGGATGTCGGCGCCGAGGGGGGTACCGCAGGTATGGGCCGGTCCACGGGAGGCTGTTGTCGGGCGATGGTGGAGCTTGTGTTCGCGCTTCGGTGGTTGGATTCGCAAGATTCACTCCTTTTCAGGTTTGGTGGACATTTTCGAGTTTCGAGGCCAAGAGGTCGGGACGTTGTCCCTTCCTGTAGCTTTCGCCTTCGATCTGGACTTGGTAAGCGTTGTGGGACAAACGGTCAAGAGCGCTCTGGGCAAGAATCGGGTCATCGAACAAAGGAATCCACTCGTCGACGTGTCGATTTGAGGTGAGGATCGTGGACGAACGGCGGTGGCGCTCGATGACGACTTCGTAGATGTCGTTGGACTGTGTGGTATCGAGCCGACGCAGAGCGAAGTCGTCGAGGATGAGCAGGTCGGGGGCGAGAAAGCGTCTGAGCGCCTTTTCGTGAGAGTAGTCGGCACGAGACTGCTTGAGCTCGAGGAACATCTGATCGGCGCGGATGAAGAGCACGTCGTATCCGGCCCGGCAGGCTGCATGGCCGAGAGCGGAAGCGAGGAAGGTTTTGCCGACGCCCACGCTTCCCATGAAGAGAACGTCTTGCTTGGCCTCGATAAAACTGAGCGAGAAGAGGTCGCGAACGCGATGGCGATCGAAGCCCACCGGGGCATCCCAGTCGAAATTCTCGAAGGTTTGCTCCTCGGTGAAGGAGGCGCGTTTGAGACGCCGTTGCAGATTGACTTGGTCGCGTCGGTCCACTTCGTCCTGCAGGATAAGTTCCAGGAGGTCTTCACTCGGTAGTTTTGCCTTTTGAGCGTAGGCGATCCTCTCCGGCAGCGTCGCAAGGATCCCCGAGAGCTTGAGCCTCTTCAGAATCGTTTTCAGTGAGTTTTTGATTTCCATCTGGATTCTCCTTTCGTTTCGGTTCATGAGAGAAACTTTCGTTGGGGCGAAGGAATCTCAAGGGCATCGAGACCAGCTCTCCTGTTTGTGGTGGGTCGTCCGACGGCGCGACGGCATTCTTGAGAATGCGCTCCACCCTTTGGACATTGATGAGATCGAAGCCCAGGGCTCGCTGGCAAGCGGTTTCCACGCGAGCATGGCCGTACTTGTCGGCCAAGCGCATGAGCTTCTGAGCCTGTCGGAGCTTGGCCCATGGAAAGACGCCGCTGAGGAGCAGACTCATGAAACGGCCGATGTTGTTGCCGAGTTTCTTGGCTTGGCGCACCATACGCTCCGGGTCGCGCCTGGCGTAGGCCTCGAGGTCTGGGGGGTAGTCTGTGTAGTCGGTCGCTCTTCCTCCGGCTGGTTTTCTAGGGTGGGTTTTGATGAGCTCGCCTTTGTAGTAGATGCGTACGAGCGCTTTATCGCCTCGTACCGTGACCTGCTTTCCCACGTAGACCGTGGGAACCGAGTACAGGGCCTTGAGGAACTTCACGTGGTGGTCGTCATGAACGGACGGCTCGGCCCACTGAGGCGTATCGAATCGAGGCCCGTTCACGGGCCGAAGGCAAGCAAGCTCGACCTCTTCGAAGACGACGAGAGGGCGTTTTTGGGTGGTCCCGTGAATACGCCGGCCCGCGACTTCCAGACACCAACGTCGAGCTTCCCGCTGGACGTGAGCCAGGTCGAGCCACTGCTCACCGCGGAAAAAGCTCTCTCGAACGTACGGCACCCCTCTCTCGACGATCGGCTTGCCCTTCGGTTGGCGTACGACTGCCGGGTCGATGACAAAGCCTCGGAGCTCTGCATACTGCTCCATGGTGCGCTGAAAACTAGGCTCATAGCGGTCCGCCTTCACCACCGCCGTCTTCATGTTGTCGACGACGACCCGCTCAGGCACACCTCCGAAAAACTCCCACGCCTCTTCCAGTCCATCGATGACAACGTCCAGCTTCTGAGAGAAGTTGACGTGAACGTACTGGTGGCGGCTGAAGCCGAGAGTGACGAGCAACGCCCAGACGAGTCGCTTCCGATCCGACTCCGGGTCGTAGATCTTGCCGAGTTGACCAAAATCCACTTCGGCGAGCTCACCCGGTGAAACCTCGGCTCGGCGCAGTGTCAGCCTGGACCGTGCCAAACCGAACTGCTCCACCGCGTAGCGATACACCGAGCTGTAAGAAACGTCGACTCCCTCGCGGGTCAATAGCTCATGGACCTTGGTGAGCTTCAGGCCCCTCTCTCCCTCGGGGCCTTCCACCCATTGCTGGATGCGATCATGATGGGCGCGTAGCGCCTTTTCCGATGCAGAAGCCTCGCTCGAACTCGGGCCCGGCTGGCGTCGCTGCGCCACCCGCGACGCGAACTCGTCATCCGGTGGAACCTCCTTCGACCAGCCTAGTTTCTTCGCCTCTCGTATATACGCGCGAATCGTCTTCCGGCCCCGACCGGTGGCTACAGCTATCCTTCGCTGGCTCTCCCCTCGATGGTGCCGTTTCAGAACATCCAGAACTTCCCACATACCGTGCTCCCTGTATGCCAATACGACCTCCTTGTTTCCAAGAAGGCTCGCACAGCCGAGCTCGGCCTCAAAGGGGTGGGGTCATGACTCCGAAAAGTGGGGTCATGTTTCTGAAAAACTCACCCCTTTGCCGGGGTCATGTCTCTGAAAATGGGGTGGGGAATGTTTCTGAAAAACACGCCCTCAAGTGGGGTCATGATCCTGACAAATCACACCTAGGCCATTTTTGGTGCTGACAAGGCGAGCCGACGACGTAATATCTAGATATGATGTCGTCGACAGGCCTTGCCAGCACACAAAATGGCCTCGAGAACGCACAAAATGGCCTCGAGCTTTAGGCAACGAACTTCTGATACAGGACGGTAGGATGCCGCCGCGATCAACAGAGCCCTTGGAGTAAACCATGAGATTCTCGATTGTTGTCACCCTCTTGTCCCTTTTCGCCGCTTCAGAGGCCCTCTCGCAGGAAGCGCGCCGACGATGGGAGCGGATGTGCCAGATCCGGCACGAGAAATTCGACCGCATTCTCCCCGAGGTCATGAAAGAGAACGATATCGACATGTGGATCGTGATGCAGAAGGAAGGACTGCGCGATCCGCTCTATTACGATCTCGGGGAAGGCTATGTCGGGAATGTCGGTTATTACATTTTCACCGACCGTGGTGACGAAAGGATTGAGCGCGCGGCGCTCGGCGTGGGCGGACGCAGGCTCGAAGCTTGCGGTGTCTACGACATCGTAAGCGGAAGTTTCGACCTCGCGGCTTTCGTCGCCGAGCGCGACCCGAAAAGCATTGGCCTCAACATGTCCGAGAGCATCGGTGCGGCGGACGGCCTGTCCCATACTGGCTTCGAGCATCTTGTACGCACGCTCGGAGAGGACTATGCGGAGCAGTTCACGTCCGCGGAGAAGCTCGTCTCTGATTTTCGCTCGCGCCGCGTGGCGAGCGAGATCGTTGCCTTTGGAGAGGCCGGAGAGATGTCCCGCCAGATAGCCGAGCGTGCCTTCTCGAATGCCATCATCACGCCGGGGGTGACGACTCTCGAGGACGTCTCGTGGTGGATGCAGGAGCAGCAATTCGAGCGAGGGCTCGAATCTTCCTTCGGCATGCCGTCGGTCTATGTGACCGGCCCCGAGGGTATCGTCGCGACCTCGGACGAGCACATCATTCAGCGCGGCGAGCTCCTCATGATCGATTGGGGTGTCGGCTATCTGAACTTCTTTACCGACATGAAGCGCATCGCTTACGTCCTGAAGGAAGGCGAGACAGCGGTGCCACCAGGAATTCAAAACGCTTTCGATCAAGGACTAAAAGCGCGCGACGTCGTGCGGCGGAGCATCAAGGCCGGTCCGACCGCGGGTGAGATGCTCAAGCAGGTCAACCACGCTCTACAGGAAGCGGGCTTCTCTCTCATCGAGTTCAATCAGCCAACGGACGCCGACACGACCGATGTTGTCATCGGTTGTCACTCGGTAGGTAACCTGGGCCACGGAACTGGGCCTTCGATCGCTTGGTTCAACCCGACGCGTCTCACCTACGAGATCAAGGTGTCGAACATGTTCTCGATCGAGCTTTTCGCCTATACGAAAGCCGATGAGTTCGGGGGCGCGAAAGTGCGGATCCCTCTCGAGGACGACGCGATCGTGACCGAGAGAGGGGTCGAGTGGTTCTATCCGGTGAACCAGAGGATTCTGCTAATCAAGTAGCGGCCACGGCTGCAAAAGAAAAGCGAAAGGAGAGGTGGGGATAAGAGATAGCCGTCCTTTATCCCCCTTATCCCCTCCTATCTCCACCTCCCCTTTTTCTTGCACTTTCCCGCAACGAGGAGTGAGCATTCGGCACTAGGCGCGGAGGATGTGCCCTGGAAGCTTGCCGGTGGGATGCCCCTTTTCGTAGGTGACCTTTCCGTTCACGATGACCGTCTCGATTCCCTTTGCTTTCTGGCGCGGTTGCTCGAGCGTGGCTTCGTCGTGGATCGCGGCGGGGTCGAAGATGACGAGGTCGGCAAAGGCGCCTTTCTCGATCCGGCCGCGACCTTTTAGGCCGATTGTATCGGCCGGTAAAGATGTCATTCGGCGAATCGCTTCCGGAAGGCTCACGATCGATTCCTCGCGCACGTAGCGTCCGAGCACTCGCGGAAAGCTTCCATAAGCTGCTAGGTGGGGCTTGCCTTTGCCGTAGTCGTTTGCGTCGGTGATGAACGCGATATCCGGTCGCCGGATGAGCTCGCGCAGGCCCTCTTCGCCGGTGATGTCGAGAACGAACTGGCCGACATTGCCGTCTTCTTCGACCATGAGGTCGGAGATCGCGTCGAACGGCGACACCTGTCGCCTCGCCCCTAGCGCAGCCAGCGAGAGGCCGGAGGTGGCCCGGTTCGTCTCCGAGCCCACGGTTGAGATATGAATGCGGTCCCATCCGACGGCCATTACGAGGTTGTACGGCCAGCCTCTGTCTTTCCACGGCGGCCATTCGGGCGCCACCGTCTCGATGTCGTGTCGGATGCGCTCCCGCGTGGCGGGGTTCAACAAGCGCTCGAGAAGACGCGGCAGCCCGCCTTCGAGCGACCATGGCGGGTAGATGGCGAGCATCATCGTCGCCGCCACCGGATAAGGAAACATGTCTGCAGTTAGATGCACGCCTTCGTCGCGGGCGTCTTGCTCCATGCGCAGGAAGGATTCGAGCTTTGGCCAGTGCGCTTTCCCGACCGCTTCCACGTGCGAGTGGTGCACGTGAACCGAAGCGTCACGGCCGATCGCGATGAGCTCGCGGACCG
This sequence comes from Candidatus Marinacidobacterales bacterium, assembly GCA_965197495.1. Classification (GTDB taxonomy): domain Bacteria; phylum Acidobacteriota; class Vicinamibacteria; order Marinacidobacterales; family SMYC01; genus SMYC01. Next base: position 3,075,459 of record OZ240210.1, on the reverse strand, counting down.
CGTCGACAAGCGTCTCGCTCGAGCCTCGAACGTGGCATGTGAAGGTGCGATCGTGCGGCGCCAGACGGCGGGCAAGCAGAGTCAGCTCGTCGGTCGATGTGTACATGCCCGGCGGGTAGATGAGTCCGGCCGACAAACCGAAAGCGCCTTGTTCGAGCGCGCCATCGAGCGCCGCGGTCATCTTGTGCCGGGTGTCGTCGTCGGTCTTTCCTGGGGCGAGATGGGCGGCGCCGAGTCTCAGCGCGCCGTGAGGGACGAGGCTTCCGACGTTGACGGGAAGGCCGAGCGTCTCCAGATGCGTGAAGTAGCCGTCGAGGTCGCGCCAGCTCCAGTCGAACGGCGCCGGCGTCATCCAGCCGTTGATTTGAGGAAGGAGCTCGCTGCCATGGCCGAAGAGGGGCGAGGCGCCGAGGCCGCAATTGCCGATCACTTCTGTCGTTATGCCTTGAGCGATGCGGCCCTCCAGGAGCGGGAGCCTTTTTTTGGACGGCCAAGCGAGCACGAGATCCCCGTGCGAGTGGATGTCCACGAATCCGGGTGCTACGACTCGACCGGAAGCATCGATCACGTGCACGTGCTCCGCACTGATGGCATCGGCGTCGGCGTCGGCGTCATTCGCGCTAAGCGCAACGATTCGCCCGTCCCGGATCGCGACGTCGCCCGTCCTCTCCGGCGCACCGGTCCCGTCGATGATCCGAGCGTTTCGGATAACAGTGTCGATACTCACGAGGACGACAGATGCTTGACGATCTTCTGTCCGTGAAAGCGGCCATTCTCGATGAAGATCTTGTTCGTTTGCCGTCCCGCGACGATGCCGCCCGCGAGATAGATGCCGGAGACGTTGCTCTCGCACGTTTCAGGATCCGTGTACGGCTTGCCGCTTTCGTTGTCGATCGTGATACCCATCGATTCGAGGAACGTGTAGTCCGGTCGGTATCCCGTTAGGGCAAGCACGGCATCGTTCGGGATCGTGTAGCGCTCGCCCTTCTTGTTCTTTAGCTCGAGCTTGTCGGGCAAGATCGCTTCGACCTCGGTCTCGAGATGCGCTTCGATCTCGCCGCGCGCGATGCGGTTATTGATATCGGGGCGCACCCAATACTTGATGTGCGTCGACATTTCTTTGTTGCGATGGATGAGGCGCACCTTGACGCCGGAGCGATACAGGTCGAGAGCCGTCTCGGCTGCGGAATTCCCGCCCCCGATCACCGCAACATCGAGCCCATAGTAAGGATGCGCTTCGACGTAGTAGTGCGACGCTTTGGGGAGATCTTCGCCGGGGATGCCGAGATAGTTCGGGTTGTCGTAATAGCCGGTCGCGACGACGAGTTTCTTGGCGGTGATGGGCTCGGCTGTGCCGACCTGGCCGCGCATGAAAGAGCTCTCTACCTGAAAGTGGCCCTGGCGCTTTCGCACCGCGTCGACGCGCGCATAGAGTTTCGTGCGCAAGCGATAGAACTCCGCGGCCCGCCGGTAATATTTGAGCGCTTCGAGACGTGTCGGCTTCTCCCGGGAGCAGACGAGCGGCAGCTCTCCGATCTCGAGCAAGTTCGGCGTCGTGAAGAACACCATATTGATGGGGAAGCGTCGGATCGCATCCACGAGCGACCCTTTTTCGATCACCAGGTAGGAGAGGTCGTTCTTGGTGCATTCGATCGCAGCCGCTAGCCCGCTCGGCCCGCCGCCGATGATGGCGACGTCTATGTCAGGCATGAGACGTGTTTCTCCGCGTCATCGTGGCATCATAGTTCTCTTAATGTTGATCTATTTGCTCGATGCGGACCTTCGTGAGCTCAACGCGCTCGAGCGGCGCTTCGTTCTCTGCGGGCACAGCTTCGATCTGCTGGACGACGCCCATGCCCCCGACGATGCGGCCGAAGACGGTGTACAAGTTGTCGAGCGGCGACGCGGGTCCGGTGACAATAAAAAAAGGCCTCTCCTGCCATTTCAGTGGATCCTCTCGAGGGTGAGACCGCCACAGTTTAGGTAGACGAGACTGATGAGAGCTTCGGCAGAGTGGAGTCCAAAGCTGCGGTGGCTCAGCAGCCGGATTTTGTTGTTCATTCCTTCGAGTCGGCCGTTGCTGAGTCTCCACGTGACCCACGCGATGACGCCATCGAAGTGGCTGCGGATCATCTTCGCCGCGCGTTTGACGGGCTCTATCCTCGAGCTCATAGCGCGCCGCAGCCATCCTCGGAGAAACTTCTTGGCCCATGTCTCGGTTTTATAGGTGTAGAGGTCCATGAAGTCGTCGCGCAGAAGCATGGCGCGGTAGAAGCGACGATTAGCTCGCACCTGCTCGCGGAGCACCCGTTTGTCTTTCGCGCTGCGGTTGTGTTTGGCCTTGAGAAGGGGAAACTTGGTGTTCTTGAGGTTGCGCCGGGCAGTCCCTTTGAGCTCGCGCACCAGCTCGCGCCGGGTCTTATCCACGGCCTCGTTCAGATGCTTGACGATGTGGAAGCGGTCAAAGATCACCCGTGCCTGAGGAGCCTTTTTGCCGACGACAGTTATGTACGGCTCCCACATGTCCATGCTGACCGCTTCGAGCTCCGCGGCTCTTTGTGGTCCGAGCTTGCGGAAAAACCGCAGCAGCGTCTTGGCCTTGCGCTCCTTTCCCGCCCAGACGACCCGGCCGCTGAGATGGTCTATTACCACTGTTAAGTACTTGTGGCGTTTGCGGTAGCTGATCTCGTCCATCCCAATCACCCGCAATCCATCGAGCTCGCGCCGCTCATCCCGCTGCTCGGCAACCACTCGCTGGATGATCCGTCGCACCGAACGCCACGTCACTCGGAAATAGTTCGCTACGGCGCTGACGTCCGTCCTCTGTGCCAGCCACGCTACCTCTTGTTCGAAGCTTTTGGTAAAGCGGCTTCCCTTGTCGGCCCAAGGCACCTTTTCTCTGACCACTCCACACCGCCGACATACCACTCGTCGGATCGAGTAGCGAAGATAGGTCCGGACTCCGAACAGGTCCAAGTGCCGCCAGTAGCGATTGTAGCGATCTTTGTTCTTGCGGACCTTTCGTCCGCAAATCCCGCACAGAGGCTTCCTCCTCCGTGGTACTACATCCACCACCACTCTGGCTTTGTCCGCCTGGAAGTGGAAACCTCGGACCCACAGGCCTTGCAATCCGATGAGCTTGTTGACTAACGTAGTAACGCGCATCGCGGGAACGCTCTTTTCTCTTTCGGAAAAAAAGATTCTAGCGTTCTCGCCGATGCGCATCTACACATGGCTTACCCTCTCAACCCACGGGCCTCACCAAATGCCACTGCCCCTCAGCGGGAGACGAGGCTGTGGGAAACGCCCCCACGGTTCTGGTCGTTCAGACCTTGCTCACGACTGAGTTCTCTTCGAAGCCTGGAAGGGCGTTTTCCATAGCCTCCACTAATCGAGCCCCCCCTTCCTTATTCCATATAAATTAATCTTTCTTGTATATATATCAGGAGGGGCCTGTGGGCGCTCGTGGGAAACGCGAAGCGTTTTCCAAGCGATTGTGGAAAACGCCGCTCCACGTTTGTACGTGCTCACAACCTTTCCCTAAACGCCTCTCTCGCCCGGAGTTTCCGGCGTTTTCCACAATCGCGGCAGCGTCCATAGGCCATGCCCTCCAACACAAATCAGATCCCCCGAAACGACAGGAGAACCAAAAAAAGAAGAGTTGGCGCTTGCGGGATCTTCGCCGTGAGCCATAGAAACGATGCCCGCCACATGCGACGTGTCGTTGAACTCCGGCTCTAGGTTTCCAAAATACTTCATTAGGCGTTCCGACGGGGGCTCGGCCCGGGTCTCCACGAACCCGGTCTGGATCACGAAACCGGGGCACGACGCGGTGGAACGTGACGCCGTCATAGAGGCCGATCTTCGCGAGACGCAGAAAATTCCGCACGTGATTGGGCGCGAGGTGGGGGAAGAGCTCCATGGTGATCTCGCCGAACGACGTCTCGAGCACTGCGCGATAAGTCGCGAGCTCCTCCACCGTCTCTGTCGAGAACGGCGGGATCTCCGGCGGCGGCTTGTCGCGCAGCGTGACGTTTTTGATCTCGATGCGCTCCGTGGGGAGGCCATTCTCGTCCGTTGGGGTTTCCGAGATCGTTTGGATGAGGTTGATTCCTAGAACGACACGGGCGAAGACGGTGTACTGGCCGTCGAGAGCCGGTTGATCGGTGACGACGATGAAGAACTGTGAACCGGCGCTGTCTGGGTCGCCGGGGACTTGAACCGCGGAGAGGGCGCCCCGTATGTGCAACTCGTCGCTGAGCTCGCGCTTCAAAACACCAAGACCGCCGGTGCCATATTGGGCGACGGCGTCCACGTCCTTAGTCGTCGGATCGCCGCCTTGCACGATGCCGTATTTGATGAGGCGATGGAAGGCCGTGCCGTTATAGGCGCCTTCCTCGACGAGCTTCATGAAGTAGCCGACGTGATTCGGGGCCTTTTCGGGTAGAAACTCGATGATGAACTCGCCCCGCGTCGTCTCGATGACCGCTTGCTGGTTCGCCATCTCCTCGAGCGTTTTCGTGGCGGTGAAAAATTCCTGAGATAGGACCATCCACGCTAAAATCGCGAGCTTCATAAGGCCTCCCGAAGCGGTATTATATAGAGAGCCCGCACTTAGAGAACAAGTTCACCACACAGGAAGGAGTTTCGTTGAGCCAGGAAGAGAAAGCTGGCATCGTCCCCCGCATCGATTTCGAGACCTACCGCCTCCCGAACGGCCTCCAGATCATTCTTCACGAGGACCGCAAGCTCCCGGTCGCGCACGTCAATCTCTGGTATCACGTGGGCTCGAAGAACGAGCAGCTCGGCAAGACCGGTTTTGCCCATCTGTTCGAGCACATGATGTTCGAGGGCTCGCGTAACGTAAAGGGCGAGTACGTCTCGCTCATGGAGCGTGCGGGCGCGAACATCTCGCAAGGCGGCATCAACGGCACGACGAATTTCGATCGCACGAATTATTTTGAGACGGTCCCCTCCGGCTCGATCGAGCTCGTACTCTGGGCCGAGTCCGACCGTATGGGCTATCTCCTCGACGCGGTAACGCAAGAGAACCTCGACAACCAGCGCGACGTCGTCAAGAACGAGCGGCGCCAGAGCATGGACAACGTTCCTTACGGGACCGCCGTGGAAGTGCTCTTCCAGAACCTATTCCCCCAAGGCCATCCTTACTCGTGGCACATCATCGGGAGCATGGAGGATGTCGAAAGCGCTTCTCTCGAGGACATCCACGGCTTTTTTAAGAAGTTCTACGCGCCCAATAATTGTGTCCTCACCGTCGCGGGAGATTTCGATCACGACGCGACCCAAGCGCTCATCGAAAAATATTTCGCGCCGCTTCCGCCCAGCCCTCCTCTGGAGCGGCCCGAGCGCTACGAAGTGACGCTCGACACCGACCGGCGCGTTACGGTCTACGACCGAGTGCCGCAGGAACGTGTCTATATGGCTTGGCCCGCTGTCGCTTTCTTCGAGCCTGACGATGCTGCGCTCGATCTCGTTTCGACCGTGCTCGCGGATGGCAAGAACTCGCGTCTGTACAAGCGGCTTGTTTACGACGAGCAAGTAGCGTCGGACGTGAGTGCTTTCAACTACAGCCTCGAAATTGCGGGTCTCGTCGGCGTCGTCGCCACCGCTCGACCTGGCACGCCTCTCGCGAAACTAGAGGAGCTCATCAACGAAGAGATACACCGCCTCGCCAAGGACGGGCCGACGGAGGAGGAGATGGAGCGCATCAAGGCGGGACAGGAATTCGATTTCCTCTCCGGGCTCGAGCGCATCGGAGGCTTCGGCGGGAAAGCCGACCGTCTCGCAATGTATCAAACCTTTCTCGGCTCGCCCGATTTCATCCAAGCGGATTACGAGAGATATCAAGAAGTCCAAGCCAAGGATATTCGGAAAGCGGCCAAGCGTTATTTGCTCAAGCCGCGGCTCGTGGTGAGCTTCCTCCCGGAGACGTCGACGACCGAGGAACGCGATGAGCCCGATCGTTCGAAGAGCCCGGCGCTCAAGCCGAGCCCCGCTTTTCACGTGCCCGAAGTCGCATCGACCAAGCTCGGGAACGGGCTCACGCTGCACGTCGTCGAACGTCGTGAGATTCCGAAAGTCGCGACGGCGCTCGTGGTCAAAGTGGGCGCCACCGCGGAGAACTTCGAGAGAAGCGGTCTCGCGTGCATGACCGCCGAGATGCTCGAAGAAGGGACGACGACCCGAACTTCACTTCAAATCGAAGCCGAGCTCGATCGCATGGGGAGTCATCTTTCGAGCGGCGGAAGTCGCGAGTGGAGTGTGGTGTCGCTCGACACGCTGAAACGTCACTTGCCCGAGTCGATCGAGTTGATGACGGACGTGCTCCTCCATCCGAGCTTTCCCGGCGAGGAGCTCGAGCGGTGTCGCAAGCAACGGCTTGACGGTTTTCTCCAGGAACGCGTGAGCCCGGGCGCGATTGCCGGAAAGGCAATCCGCAAAGCCCTGTTCGGAAAGAGCCACCCCTACGGTTGGCCGATCTCGGGAGAAGAAAAATCCATCGAAGAGATGCAGCGCACCGAACTCGAGCAATTCTATTTGACGCACTACGCGCCGAGCAACGCCGTGCTCATCATGGTCGGCGATATCGGTCTCGAAGAAGCGGAAGCGCTCGCTGAGCGCTCGCTCGGCCATTGGGAAGTCGAGGCTTTCGGTGAAGCACAGGTCGAGGAAGTCGCCCCTCCGTCGCGCGTCACTTATTTCGTCGACCGCCCGGGCTCGGCGCAATCCGAGCTCCGCCTCGCCAAGCTCGCGCCGCCACGGAACACCGAGGACTACTACGTCCTCGAAGTGCTCAACAACATCCTCGGCGGCGGCTTCTCCGGGCGTCTCAACTTGAACCTTCGTGAAGACAAGGGTTTCACCTACGGAGCGTTCTCGTCGATCCGCTTTGCGACGCTTCAAAGCATCCTCGTCGGCTCGGCGCCCGTGGAGAGCTCGGCCACCAAGGACGCTCTCGAGCAGTTGATCGCGGAGTTCGACATGCTCGCCACGTGGAGTCGGCCGGTCACGGATGAAGAGCTAGCACACGCGAAGGAAAATCTCGTGCGCGGTTTCGCCCAGCGCTTCGAGACGCTCGCGCAAGTCGCGGGGGAAGTCGCCGAGCTCGACGGCTACGGGCTTCCGCTCGACGAAATGAGCCGCTACACGGACAAGATCGAGTCGATCACGAAGGCTCAGCTCGAAGCCGCCGCGTCCAAATACTTGAGCACGGAAGATGCGATTCTGCTCGTCATCGGTGACGCGCAGAAGGTTGCGGCAGGTGTGGCGTCGCTCGAGTTCGGCGAGCTTACCCGCCTCGATCCGGACGGCGAGCCCATCGGCTAAACGTTAAGAACCGAGCATCTTCGTCAGACGTTCGAGTCCCATCACCGTATTGTCCATGGATGGGCCTTGGACAACGAAGATGACGCCCATGAACGGAACGTCTCGAAAGGCGCCGAGATTAGGCTCTGTGGTTTCGTTCATCGTCAAGTTTCAGAGGGGCGATCCTATAAGATGTGCGGGCTTGAGACACGAAAAACTGACGAAAGGCGCGCTCGGGCTCGCGCTGTCCCTTTCCGTGCTCTGGGGAGGCAACCCCGTCGCGGTGAAAGCCGGGCTACGGGACTGCCCGCCCTTGCGTCTGGGATGGATGCGTTTCGTGCTCGGCGGGCTCATCGTGCTAGCGGCGGCCGCTTTCCGCCGCCAGTCGCTCCGCGTGGAGCGCCACGAGTGGACGGCACTCATCGGACTGGGGTGTCTGTTCTCGTCCCAGCTCGCCTTCATGAACATTGGACAAAACCACACGAGCGCCGGCCACGCCGCGGTCATCATGAGTGCCTATCCGTTATGGACCTCGGTGTTGGCGCACTTTCTCGTGCCTGGTGATCGGCTCACACGCCCGCGCGCGCTCGGCGCGCTCGTGGCCTATAGCGGTGTTGTCGTGGTCTTTACCACGAGCCTTCGCGGCGACGGTGGGACGTTCTTGGGCGACGGCCTACTCGTCGTCTCGTCGCTTCTACTCGGCGCGCGGCAGATCGTTCTGTCGCGCTCGGCGCAAGGGATCGCAGGGGAAAAACTCCTGCTTGCCCAAGCGGGCGTGGGCACGTTGAGCTTCCTCGCCGCGAGCGCGCTCTTCGAGACCGACCCGACACAGTACACGGCCCGGCTCGGCGTGGCGCTCTTCTATCAAGGAGTCGTGATCGCCGGCTTCGCCTTTCTCTTGCAGACGTGGCTTCTAAAGAACTTTCCGCCGTCGCGAGTCACGACCGTGTATCTGACACAGCCGCTCTTCGGCGTTCTATTGAGCTGGCTCGCCCTTGGGGAGCAAATAGGCCCCGAGCTCTTCGTTGGAGCGCTGCTGGTCGTAACGGGCTCGTATTTCGTTCAGAGGCGTTGAATGCGGTGCTCGGTCGCCCCTCTCAGCCCTGGCGTCGTCTTCGGTGAGTCAGCGTCGCGCCAAGAAGGCCCACAGCGACCAGCAAAGCCGTGCCGGGCTCCAAGATCTCAAAACCCAGCATGGAGCACCAACGGATAGTGATCCGACCCAATGTTCGGACCTGTCTCAAGTCCGAGAACGCGCACCTGCTCTGAGACCAAAGCTTCGTCGATTGGAATAGCCCAGAGGCCTCACTTTCAACATCGGTGTGAACATCGACTAAATCACCGGCGAAACGCAGGCAAACGATTCCCAACCGAAGCGCGAAGGCGGGTCCACAACCTCCTCAGCCAACCCCCACGAACATGCGGGTCAAACCGCGCCCCGATCGAGACAGACTTGACGTCGTAATAAGGCAGAATAAGGCAACGATTCCTGCCCTATTCTTGCCTAACTGAGCGCGTGCGCTCCATCGCCTAAAGGCGATGGGTTCACGTCGCCGACTAAAGTCGGCTTGTCCTTGCCTCGTTTCACTACTCACTGACCTTGAAAGAATCGTCGTCCTGGGGCACGGCACCCTGCAACTCTATATACTTTGCTATCACCTCATCCGTCACGTTGCCCGTTGTCACCACGAAGTAACCCCGTGCCCGTAGGTGCCGACCCCAGAACTCCTTCCGCATCGTCCGTAAGTCGCGCATCAGACGATTCGACGTCTTACCCTTGATCAACTGCATCACTCGACTCGGCGACAAATTCGGCGGCACGCTCAGCAACAGGTGCACGTGCTCAGGCCGCACATGACCCTTCAGTATTTCTATCTGGTTCCGAGCACAGATCTCCCGGATGAGATCCCGGAGACGAACCGCTACATCCCCTCTCAAGGCCGGCTTGCGGTACTTCGTGATAAATACGAAGTGATAGTTTAACTGGTACGTCGTGTGCGATGATTTACGATATCCTTTCACCTGGGGATCGTACCCCAAGCCTCCTAAAGGCTTCGCCTAAAGGCGTGGGATTTCAACCATCCCCGAGTGGGACATTAAACAACGCCGCGTCGCACCCTACCGCCTGTGCTTGTCCAAGCTAAACCTCGGGGTAAGCGCTTTTCGGCATCTCAGTCTTCCGGTGAGAACAGAAGCGTCGACCGTCTCTCCTGAAATCCGACGTGGAACAAACTAAAGAAATCGCGACCCAGCAAATTGCGCGCGATTGCTGTTCGCTGAATCCAACGCGCAGCTCAAATTCACCCAGGTCTTCGTGCCGGAGACGAACGCGATGCAGTCGCGCCGCCAACTTGGCGCCGGAGCTCGCGCTAAACACTTGCACGTCGCCGCGCTGAAGCCCCAGCCCGATGCCATGCGCGATTTGGCCGGGTCGAACAGCGAAACTTCGGCACCCGAGTCCAAGTGGCACTGGACTTCGAGCTCGCGATGCGTGTCCGGGTGACCCACCACCATCCACAGACCAGGGAAGGGTTCCCCGGTTTCCGGGTCACGTAGGTAATCGAGCGAAATCCGGCAGGAGACTTCGGGCACTCTAGAGCCCGAGTCTCACCGTTTCTGGATCACGACCCTCGACAAAAAGCACTCGAGGGCGCTCAATCCCCTTTACTCGAGCCTTGTCGACGATAGCCTTGAGGTCGGTTCCGTGCTCAATGACGACATCGTCGCGTAGGACAACCCACTCTCCCGCAAAAGGGCGCAGATCCGGCGTCGAATTCCGGTCCGAATGAAAGTGAGTCTTGGTTCCAGCCGTACTCTTCGACTTCCAATGCCATTGTAGCATCCTGTGACCATAGGCCGCCCTGGCATCCTCAAAGGCAAGATGCACTGGCTCACCGTGACGTACAAGAAAGGCGAGCAGCAGGACTTCATCTTGCTGCGACTCGACAAGAAGGAGTACCAGCGGATGATCGCCGTCGCCAAAACCCGAACCGGCGTCGACGTGGAACGCTACGTCGAGGAATAGCCCCTGATTGACAATGACACATCAGAAACCACCCTGATATCATCCTGAAACGTGCGCACGTGGAGACACCATGAACGAGACACTGCAAACCGAGGTCCTCGACCGGCTCCAACGCCAAATCAAGCTCCCTGACAAAGTCTCGGAGCTCGTGCTCGCCGCCCTCATGAACGAGGTCGAAGAGTGCCTCGGCGGCAAAACTCCGACGGAACCGACCCCTGAAACGGCCGAGCCCAAAGAGCCCGTCCGCGCCTACATCGACTCCACGATCGTCGAAGGCTTCCGAGGCATCGGCCCCAAAGCATCGCTCCAGCTCACGCCAGGTCCCAGCTTGACGCTCGTCGTCGGGAGAAACGGCTCCGGCAAATCGAGCTTCGCCGAAGCGCTAGAGCTCCTTCTCACCGGCGATAACCGAAGATGGAGCTCGACGCGAACCAAGATCTGGAAGGAGGGATGGCGCAACCTTCACCAACCAGCAAACACCAAGATCGAAGCCAAGCTTCTCATAGACGGACAACCCGGCCCCTACACCGCATCACGACACTGGAAAGCCGACGACGCTCTCGAGGACGGCGAGGCCACCGTCACCCACAACGGAGCCACCGACCCCATCTCCGAGCTCGGCTGGCAACAACCGCTCGCGACCTACCGCCCCTTTCTCTCCTACAACGAGCTCGGATCCATGCTCGAAGAAGGCCCGTCGAAACTCTTCGATGCCCTCGCCTCGATACTCGGCCTCGATGAGCTCGTCGCCGCGGCGGACGCCCTCAAAAACGCACGCTCCAGCCGAAACAAGTCCCACAAGAAAGTGAAAGACAGGCTCAAGGATCTCCGAGCCACACTCGAAGCGCACGACGACGAGCGCGCACCGCAATGCCTCGAAGCGCTCAAAGGTACGAAGTGGGAGCTGGACACCGTGGAAGGGCTCGTCGCCGGCCGCGCGGACGACGGACAGGACACCACCGGCGCCGTCCTACGCGAGCTCATCCAAGTCCAGAGCCCAAGCCCGGCCGCGAAGAGCTGGCCGATATCCTGGCTCGTCATCGTGCCATAGAGAACGAGTACCACGCTGGGCGGAATCAAAATCCCGAGCGTCCCGCCCGCTGCGATCGAGCCGGCGGCGAAAGACGGTGCGTAGGGAGTCCTGCGAAGATCAGCCACGCCAAGAGCAGTTGTGTCAGCTCGAAGGCACCCGGAAGCGGATGTGAAAGGAGGTAGCGGCCGGCCACGTCGGTGATGGTCAAAGCCATCATGGAGAAAGAAGAACGGCGGCGATGACGCTTAGAGCGCGTTCGAGGATCGCGGCTGGTATCAAAACTCAGGGCTCATCGATCTCTTGGCGAAGCGCTTCGAGAACCGCCTCCGCGTCGATTCCGCGCTCATTTGCCTGTCGAGCCAGCGCTCTTCGAGAAAGCTCAGGCGCTCGCGTAGCTCCCTGAGCAGATCGTCGTCCATAATCTCGAGATGGGTCCCGGAGGCGCGCATGACTTCGAAGGCGCGCTCATCTTCGCCGTCCCACGCTTTGCCGGCGAGGCGAGCCAGGGACTCACCAGAGACGTCCAAGAGGGCGCGCTGATCCGCGGAGGACAAAGCGTCCCAGCGCTCTTGATTCATGACGAGAAAGAAAGACGCGTTGAAGAGGCCGCCGGGGATCAATGTCGCGTGAGGGAGAAGCTTGGTCAAGTTGAAAAACGGCACCGACTCGGTGGGAAAAAAGAGTCCGTCCGCGACGCCGTTCGCGAGCGTCTCATAGGCTTTGGTCGCCGGTGTGGCGACGGAAACCGTTCCAGAACCTCGGCGATATCACTCGCGAGGCCCCGCCCACGCGCATCTTGAGCCCCTCGAGATCCGCCATCGTGCGGACGGGACCCTCCCGGGTGAAGATGTGGCTCGGTCCATGCGTCCATACCCCGAGAAGTTGGACGCCCCGATGCTCGTTCGCCTCCGACAGGTGCTTGTCTTGCACGCGCCAGAAAGCGACCGATAAGGCCTCGGAAGAATCACTCAAGAAAGGAAGCTCCGCCACTTCGCTCAGCACGAATCGGCCCGGCGTGTAGGTGTGGACCCCGTAGGCGATGTCCGCGAGGCCATCCCGGGCGATGTCGAAAGACGCGGACGGCTGGCCGAGAGGCGCACTCATCACCTCGATCTGCACACGGCCGTCCGTCGCCACCCGTACGCGCGCGGCCCACGGCACGAGGATATCGCGGATGAGAACGTGAGACGGCGGAAGCCAACTAGCCACGCGAAGCTTGGTCGCCGAGGGCTCCGCACAGGCCTCGACGAGCAAAGCGGAGAGAACGCAGACCAAAAAGCGCGACCACTCGAGCCTCGAATAGCTCTGAGGCCAGCTTCGCTTCGCCATCACCACTGCCTTATACCTCCCCAGATCGTTAGTGCTCCATCACATAGGCGACGTCTTCGTCGATCTTGTCGTTGTCGGGATCCGATAACCAGCTCACGAGAAACAGTACCGCGAAGGATGCAGCCAGGGAGACGGCGGTGGGGAGTACCCCCGGCTTCAGGAGCACCATACCGTTTCTGGCGAAAAGCTCGAGGCCGAGATTTAGAGTGATACCCGTGAGCATCGAGGCCACAGCAGCTTTGGCAGTGACGCGGCGCCAGTTCAGCCCTATCGCAAGCGCTGGCGCAAGCGCTGCGCCAAACGTTCCAAAGGCGAAGGTGCCGAGTATCGCAATCAAGTCTCCGTAAAGGGTCGCGAGCGCACCCGCGCCTGCGGCAATGCCGACGACCGCCACGCGTCCCCAAAAAAGCTCACGCTTCAACTCACGTCCCAATGCTTTGGGCAGATCGCGAACGAGGGCGGCGGAGCCGATGTTCACGAAAGAGTCCGCGGTCGACATGATCGCGGCCAGGATCCCGGCGAACACCAACCCCGCCAGAAGTGTCGGTGCGAACTCCAGCAAGTAGATCGGTGCAGCGTCGTCGGGCTGCACGAGAGGGGCGAGTCGCCCTTGGGCTACGAGGGCCGGGACGACGAGGCCGAGGCCCAACCATATGAGAACGCATAGCGTTTGTGTGAAGCCGACGACGAGCGGGATCCACTTCAGGTCGCGGGGGTCCTTGATCATGTAGAACTTATGAAGCATGTGCGGCTGGCCCAGGATGCCGATCCCGAAGACGAAGTAGAAACCGACGGCGGTCCATATCGGTACGCGTCCGAGCGGTTCGAGGAATGAGCTTCCGAAGGCTTCGGACGCCGCGATGCTCGTCGCGATGCGCTCGAGGCCTCCGCCTTCCACGATAGCGTGCACGAACACGACGCCGGCCACGAGCGTCATCAACGATCCCTGAAGCAGATCGGTATAGACGCCGGCGATCATCCCGCCGAGGCACGCGTACAAAATGACGACCACTACGCCCGCCGTGACGGCGATCGCGAGGCTTTGCGGGCCGAAGAGCTCACGTGTGCCGAACACCGCTTCGACGAGCCGCCCGAGTGCGAGAAATTGCGAGCCCAAATAGGCCACCGTTCCCACGATCACGGCGACGGCGGCGATCCCGGAGGAGGCGCGGCTTCGGTAGCGACATAGGATGGCGTCGGGGATCGTGTAGATCTCACGCACCGCCGCCAGGAGGCGAAGTCGCTTCGCCAGGACCCAGCACATCAAGCTGGCGGTGAAGCCTCCGGCGACCACGATGAAGAGCGACCCCGTGCCTAGTTGGTAGGTGAGTCCGGGGCCGCCGAGGAAGACGAAGCCGCTGAAGGCGGCGGATGTTGTGGCGAGTCCGGTCGTCCAGAGGCCGATGTTTTGGCCCGCGATCCAGAAGTCTTTTGCGGTGCGCGTACGCCGTGCGGACCAGAGACCGATCGCCAGAACGAGGAGCAGGTAGACGCTCGCGGCTCCGATGATGAGCGGCCTGTCGAGTCCTGTCATCTAGCCTCTAACCGCTCAGAAACGAGGATTTTGTTCACACTTTCGAACTTCGTCCAAGCGCAGCCTGCGGCCGCAACCAAAGGGGATGGCCACAGAGGCACAGAGGCACAGAGAAAGCGAGAGCGAGCGAAGAGCACTCGGCGGGCTCTATTGTTGCCTCTGTGTTCGACGCTGCTAGCAGCGTCATCCCGGCGGACGATGATGTCGTGACCTCCCTGGAAGATCTCGTCGCGCCCAGCGGAAACGGTAAGTGTTTTCGAAACTCTGTGTCTCTGTGTCTCTGTGGTCATTCTTAAGGCGCCTCATGCGGACGATTTGCGGATCGGCCGAGCTTTCAGGTTTACCTGGCTAGGATTAGATTCGCGGTCGCGGCGCATCTTTTTGAGCTGGTCGAGTCGCTCGAGAAGGGCGTCGTCGATGCCGAGCTCCGGGAACGTGACGGCGTAGCTCAAAGTGGTCACACAGAGAGGGCCGAGCCACATCAGAAGCAACAGAAGATGCAACGAGAGGGGGAGCCCGTACAGGCCGTTCACGCCCGATTCGCTGAAGGCGAGGACACTGGTAACACCCACCTGGAGCATCGCGAAGAGCGCGACAAGAGGGAGGTATAGGCGCCGTCCCACGCGTCCGTTGCGGCTGACCGCGAGCGTTACGAGAGCGATCGGAAAGCTCACTACGACCACGGCGAGGAGCCACGACGCAGCCGGCGGTGTGAAAAAGAAAATAACGAGGATGGCGAAGGGCGCTACGGTGAGAAATCCTAGCGCGAGCCGCTTCGCCATGCTCGGTTATTGACCTGGGTGGTAATTGTGCTCCCTGTATCGTTAATTCGAAGAGGTCGGCCAGATCGTACCCTGGCTCTTCTTGCGCACGGGGCCGGTCCCTTTGTAGACGAACTTCTGGATGCGCTTCCCCTCGTAGGTCTCGGTCGTGTAGATGTTGCCTTTCGAATCGGTGGCGATGCTGTGCACGCCGAAGAACTGGCCCGGCTGCCGGCCGCCGTCCCCGAAGTTCGTCAAGACTGTGAGCGTTTTCCGCTCGACGATGTGGACCCGCTCGTTTTTGCCGTCGGCAACGTACATGTAAAGCTGCTCCGGATCGTTCGAGAAGGAGACATCCCAGGCAGCGCCGCTTCCGAGACTCTCTTTTTCAACGAACACTTCGTCCACGTACTCTCCGTTCAGCCGGAACACCTGAATGCGGTTGTTCGGGCGGTCGCACACGTAGACGAGCCCATTGACGGAGGGGTCGGCGCAGTGGACGGGGTTGCGAAACTGCTTCGCAGGCGGAGCGTTTGGGTCGTAGCGGCCGAGGTTGGTGTCGTCGGGCTTGTTGCCGTAAGCACCCCAATACCTCTTCAGGGCACCGGTTTCCGAGTCGAGGACCGCAACGCGTTTGTTCAGGTAACCGTCAGCGACGAAGGCTTCCGCGCCGCTCGCATCGAAGCTGATCTTGGCGACTCTGCCGAAGCTTTCCTTGTCGTGGCTATTGCCCACGAAGGTCGGCTCCGCGTCGGACGAGCCCGCCTCACGCCGCGCGTTGGGTTTACCGAACTGCTTCAGGAACTTCCCGTCACGGGTGAACTTCAACATGTGGGCGTCGCTCGCTCCGTTGCCGCCAATCCAGATGTTGTCCATCGGATCGATCGTGATCCCGTGATTCGACTGGGGCCAATCATAGCCATCGCCCGGGCCGCCCCAGTGGCCGACGAGGTTGCCGTCCGGATCGAACTCGAGGATGGGAGGCGCCGGGGCACAGCACTCGGTAGCCGTCGGCGGATCGGCCGCGGCACTCACCTCGGTCGAAGGGTTGAGCGTGCCTTGCCGATGGATGATGAAAACGTGGTCTCTCGAATCGATGGTGATCCCAATCGCCGATCCGATGACCCAATGATTGGGCAAGGGCTTCGGCCAAAAAGGATCGACTTCGAACATCGGCGCTTCGGCACCCTTCGCCTGGGAGGCCGAGACGCGCTCGAGCTGGAGCTGCCCTATGCCTAGTGCGACGAGGGCCACGAGAAGCCCTGCTGCGATGAGAACATTCTTTTTTTTCATGATTCCACCCCTGATTTCTTTGCTCGCCAGAGCGAACTCGGGCGCAAGTGTACGAGGTTCTCGTCCCGGAAGTCCATCGACTCCCCCGCGTCGCTACCCGGGCGGGACGATCTCAATGGTAAAGTGGGCCGCGTCATGAAGGCCGACCGACCGAGCCTCACCGCCATCAAGATCGCACGCGGCGTCGTTTTTGTCGCCGAAGACCCTCGCGTTCGTGAGCTTCTCCCGCCCGGCACCGTCGAGTTGAGTTCGAAACTCCTTCTCGAGGCTCGACTCACGAAGCCGTGGATGTTGGAGCTCTACCGCAAACCGTGGTTCCGAAGCTTCTCCCACTGGGCCGAACGCCACACCATGCCTGGGCAGATGATGACGCTTCCGATTCGCAAGCGCTTCATGGACGACGAAGCTCGGCGCGCGATCGAAGACGGGGCGCGACAACTTTTGGTCGTCGGTGCCGGGTTGGACACGCTCGCACTCCGCATCGCGGAACGGTTTCCCGACGTGCAATGTTTCGAGATCGACCACCCGGCGACGCAGCGAGTCAAGCGTGCGGCTATCGAATCGCTGAAGATCGACGGTTCCAACCTGCATCTCGTGGCCGCCGACCTTGCTTCCACGAGTCTTCCCGATGCGCTTCAGCATGCTCCCCGGTTGGCGGAACGATGTGGTCACCGTCGTCGTGGCCGAAGGCCTCTTGATGTACCTCGACGAGTCGGATGTGGCCAAGTTTCTCGAAGGCGTGCGCGCCTCGACCGCACCTCTAAGCACGTTGCTGTTCACACATATCTGCACCGACGAGTACGGTGAGCTCGTCACTGGCAAATTCTCCGGCTTCGTGCGAGCGGCTCTCAAATTTGTCGGAGAGCCTCTGAAGTGGGGAATACGCCAAGATGCGTTGGCTGCCTTTGTCGGGGCGCACGGCTACACTCTCGATCAAGCGCCGACGGCGGAACAGTTGCGCGTGCGCTATCTCGAGCCTGTCGGCATCGCAGACGATATCGTGGGTGATATCGAGCTGATGGCGGTCGCCAGGGCGCGCTGAGAATTGACACGCCGGAAACCGGTCCACATACTCGAAAGAAACCCGCCGCGCGGTCCACAAAGTGCGCGTGACGTTCTGTTCGAGGGGTTCTCTATGCTCAAACAAGAAACGAGACCTGCCCAGGTCGATCGGCTCGAAGAGCAGTTGGCGCGAGTCATCTTGGGAAAGCCCAATGTGCTCGACAACATGCTCGTCGCGCTCTTTAGTGGAAGTCACATCTTGATGGAAGACGTTCCCGGGGTGGGGAAGACCACGCTCGCCAAAGCGCTTTCACGCTCGATTTCAGGCGAGTTCAGCCGCATCCAGTTCACGCCCGATCTGCTGCCTGCAGACGTTCTCGGGAGCTCGATTTATAACCCCAAAGATGGGAGCTTTCGGTTCAAGAAGGGGGCCTATCTTCGCGAATATTCTGCTCGCGGACGAGATCAATCGAGCGTCTCCTCGCACGCAGTCGAGCCTTCTCGAGGCGATGAGCGAGCGACAGGCCTCGATCGAAGGTGAGACGCGGCCGCTTCCATCGCCTTTTCTCGTCATCGCCACGCAGAACCCAATCGAGTTTCACGGCACCTATCCACTTCCGGAAGCTCAGCTCGATCGGTTCGGGATGAAAGTCGGGCTCGGCTATCCGCCCAAAGAGCAAGAGGTCGAGATGCTCTATAGCCAGTTTCATCATCATCCTCTAGAGGATGTGGAGCCCGTGCTCGACGCGCGGGACATCGTGGCGGTTCAGGAGACGGTGTTTGCAACCCGGCTCGATCGCAAGATAGGGCAGTATCTCGTCGAGCTCGCAGAGGCGACGCGGCAGCATCCGTCGCTCAAGATTGGCTGCTCGCCTCGCGGAACGTTGGCGCTTTTCCGGGCGGGCACGAAGCAGCGGGTCGGGGGTACGGTGAAGTACATCGCGCCCGAGCAAGCCCGCGGGCACACAACAGACGCACGTACCGACATCTATTCTCTAGGTGCGACGCTCTACGAGCTCATCACGGGCACCGCTCCGTTCACGACGGGGAACATCGTGAAACACCATCTCGAAACGCCCGCGCCGCCGATCACGCCGAAACATTCCGCCGTCCCGCCGGCGCTCGACGAGCTCGTCCTCAAGTGTCTCGCTAAAGATCCGGACGAGCGCTTTGCGACAGCGCGCGGAATGATCGCTTTCGTGCGATCGGAGAATCTTCTCGAGCTTTGCGCGGAGCCGTCTCGGGTTTCGTCAACCTTGGGCTTCTCTGGTTCGTCAAGTATGAGCCGAACCCCCCCCGACACCGATTCCTAATCGACCGGAGTCAGCCCGCCTTCGACTCGATGTGCATCGATTTTCACACCTTTGTTGAACCACGGTTGTGGCGTTACCCCACGGCTCAGGGTGCTCAATCCCTAAAGCCCGGCGAGGCCGTCACGTAATCCATTGTGCATCATCGACTTGCCCGCAAGCCTCGCGTCGTCTCACGTGGCACCTATCTTGCTTGGCAACACCCAGACACTTCTCAGACAATTTCCTTTCCGATCAACAGTTTCGTTTCAAGTAAAGGAGGCGTGCAATGAGCAAGCAATGGAGAGTCGCCCTTGGCCTTTTGGCCCTGGCAGTTCTGGTCTTGCCGACAAGCGCCCTGGCTGGCGATGCCTACATCAAAGGTGGGGTCGTCCTGGGCGGCAACAATGGTGCGTTTACCAACCGGTGGTTCATCTCGACGGGGACCGATTGGGGCATGAGCGATAGCGCATTTCTCGGCCTCGAGTTCCAGGGGGCCTTCCGCAGCAACAGCAATGTCGGCAATGCGGTGGTGGATTCGGTTCCCGCCAACCTGTTCCTCAACGGCAAGTGGAAATCCAACACCGATGATGTTCGCCCTTACGCGGGCCTGGGCTTCGGTATGGTCTCCACCTATGTGCGCACTACCGTCAACGGACGCACGACCACCCAGTACGTGAAAGATGGCGCTTTTCAGCTGATGGGCGGCGTCGAGCTCAACCGCCGCTGGGTCCTCGAGCTTCTCGGCCAACACGTCTTCCAAGACGGCGCCGGGTGGCGCTGGTCTTTCCTCGGAGGTATTCGCTTTTAGCGTCCCTATTGCTGCTTGTCGATAAGACGCACCGGATTCCTGAGATTCGTATCTGAGCGACGTGATGCACACCGAGTCGGAACACGTCGCCGCCGCGCTTTCAGTGGTGAAGCGCCACTGGACAGGCGCCCTGGGCGCCTACGACCACTCGGGCAGGTTCGTAATGCCCCAATGGCAGTTCAATGATGTCATCTCGCCCCAGGACTATCTGAGGGAAGCAGAGAAATGGGTCGCGATGGGGGCACAAGTCATCGGCGGCTGCTGTGGGATCGGGCCCGCGCATGTCCGGTTGCTGAAAGAACATCTCCCGAACCAGATTCGGGCCTAGCGACTTAAACCTAGCTACGATCCCGACCATTCGACGCGGGCGTACTCCGCGCTCTTGCCCGAGAGATCCCAGTTCCGGCCCCAATCTCGAAAACGACTGCGGGTTCCGGTGCAGACGACGATTTCTGGAGCCACCCAATAAGCGGAGTTCGTGACGCGCGTGAGACCATCACCCCCCGCTCCCTCGATGGGCTCGATATTGCCATCGATGATCTTCGGCACCTGAACGCTCCATCCTTTGCCGCTCTTTTCGAAACTAATCGGGACTCTCCTCGTTCCGAGGAATTCGGAGATCATCAACTTGAACCAGGACGTCGTCCCGCCGGCCGTTCCGGACAATATCTCGGTGAGCGCGTCGCCCGCTGCCGGACTCGCCTGTTCGTCCAGATAGAGACCGAGCGCCCAGCCCCCGTGAGCCAGAGGGCCGGGTACGTCCATGAGCACAGCGGCATTCAGCCCGTCGAGCTTTTCGTCCCCGGCGTGACCCTCGTCGATGTGAAGCCCCCACCACGTGTGACAGGCACCTCGAGAGGGATTGGACTTGCCCAGTGAGATGACACAAGGACAGAACACATCGCAGTTACAGCTGAGCACGATCTCACCGCTAATCTTCCAGGTGGATGCCATATTTCCTCCCTTATATGCCGAGCGAAATTACGTACACTCCCCAACCGATCATCCCTGCGCCCGCGAGTCGCCCAAGGAGGTCTCCTGCCGGAACGACTTTTTTCACGAGCACGAAGAGCGACAGGGCTACGAGCCAGAAGATGTTCATGACGCCGGCGAAGAACATCAGGGCCATGAGCGCCCAGCAACAACCCAGGCAGAAGACGCCGTGCTCGAGACCCATCGTGAGCGCGCCTCGGGTGCCGTCCCGCCATGACGTCATGATAAAGAGAAAAGGCGACCGGCAATGGGTGAGGCAAGCGTGTTTCCATGGGGTCCATTGAAAAACCCCCGCAACCAAAAGCAACGCGCCCGCGAAGATAGCGTTGGTGCTGGCGCCTGCTGTGGAGATGAGGGCGGCGCGCTGCAGCCCCCACTGCGCCAGTGTGGCGAGGGCGCTGAAACTCGTCCACAAGATCACGTAGCCGAGAAGAAAGGCGCCGGCCGCTCCAAAAGCCCGCTGGTCCGGGTGCTGCTTCCGATGGATGGCAGCGTAGGTCACAACCATTGGCGAAGCGGACGGAACCATCATGGCGACCATCATGATCGACCACATGAGGAAGACCAGAGCGAAATCCCACGGCGCCCAGAGCTCGGTGCTTGGCAGGCCCACCTCCGCCCTGTGGAAAGATTCCGCTCCAGAGATCAGATAGGCCCAGGCGGCAAGTGAAACGCCGACGAGCCCCGCGACAACGAAGGCGCGATCGTGCCTGAGAACGGATTCCACCGCGGCCGTGCTCTCTCCTCGAACGTCCATCAGCGTGATGCACCGCCACCGGCACGGTGGTCAGTATCAAAAGAAGAAACGACGCTGGCCACCACAACGGATTGCTTGGCTCGCTTCTTTGTTTCCCGGCTTCGAACGAACGTTACATGGGATCTTCGATGTTGGCTTCATTGCAACCGCGGTAGAGCGAGCTCGAGGAAACGGGCTAGCCTGTCTAGAACCGCGATCGTCGTCACGGAGAACGCGTGGCTAGAATCGCCGCATAGATTTCCTCGTAGTCGGAATCCGGGTCCGTGACACGCACGGTGTAGACGCCACCTTCGAAGACTCTCGGCTCGAAAGAGCGCCCTTGGATCCGGTAGGTGTAGACGACCTCGCCGCTCGCGTCGGTGGCGATTTGGATCACAGGATCATCGATCTCGGTCTCGATCGTTTCGAGACGCCACCCCTCGGCTGGAAAGCCGTTAGCAAGTTGATCGACCGAGATCGGCCATCCCGGATAGGGCAGAGCGTCCGGTTCCGAGGGATCCACCCAGCGCGGCCAATTGGCGAAGGTGATCTCGCGTGTGTCGCGATCGAGAGTCACGATCCCGTAGCCGGGAGTTCGGTGATGGATGGCCGTCGGCTCGACACCGTTGGCGGTGGGATTCGACACGGCGTGTACGGTCATCTTGTTGCCGAAACCGTCGAGATAGTCGCCGGTGTAGCGGGGGGTGCCGTCCTGGTGATTTCCCCCGGGCTCCGGAGGGAACCAACGCCGCGGCCAAATGTTCGCGACCGAGGGCACGCAGAGTGCCCAGCCCGCGTCCCCCCAAGTGTCGATGCCGTACTGGATGGTGCTCCCGAGATGCTGATCGCCGGCGATGTGAAACGCGAATCCTTTCCGCATCGCTCGGAGCGCTTTGTTGCGTCCGGACTGGGGCCACCCGTTCGAGTCGTGGTCCTGGACGGGCAGCTCACCTTCCGCGTACTCGCCGGGTCGCGGGCCTTCGTCCCTGCCGTCCTTTTCCGGGATCCCACTGATTCTGACGCTCCCTTCATCCTTCGTTTCAGCCGAGATTGGTGGCGAGCGCACGGGAATTTCCTGTGGTTTGCCGGACCCAGTTGTACGGGACTCGCCTACGCCCTTGACCCCGAAATTTTCGAGGGCTTGCCGGGTCTCCGCAGAACGACTTATGTTCGGCGACCGAACGAGATGCTCTACCGCACCCTCCTCGGTGGGATGGGAACGGGGCGGAGCGTTATGACCGAATCCTTCTTCCGCTTGTTCGACGGCACCAACAGGATCAGCGGCTGCCAAGAAGCGACTGCAACCAGAATTCTCGTCGTGCAAGCCACTGCGCAGATCGATCTCAGCAACCTCACGCCACAATTCATGGTCGAGTAAAGCGCTAAACCAAGCGTGCCTATGGCAGTGCGTCGCGTGGCACCCCACTTCCGCCAAGCCTCCATTCAAAGAACCGCTCAGGAGGTGCCCCGTGGCGAAAACACTAGTTGGTTAGGTTAGTTGGTTAGGTCAGGTGCCCGGCGTGTGAATGACCTGGTACGAGAAGGACTCCGCGCAACATTGCTTGGAGCATCTCACGGCGAAGTTGTGATCCCCGAGAGCTCCCGGAAGAGCCCCAGCACAAGTCGCACCTCAATGGTGGAAGGTTGCTCGACCTGCTGGACCGCAATGAGTCGCCGGCCATCGGGAGCAATGCCAGATTAGGAGCCCTGGACCGTCGCCCTGAAACCAGTCCCGGTATCTCCGAACAAGACCGCAGCCGGGTCACCGAAAACCCTGCCTCGGCTGCCGTGGCGACCGACATCTTCCTCGTCGACGCGGGCGGTGATCCGCTGTCGAAAAGCGAGCTCGCGATTGCCAACGACGCGCTATTTTCTCGCAGCCTCAGCGCGATGCAGCATGGGGCGGAGATTGTAGTATGGGGTGAGGTCTCCACCATCGTGGAGAAGTCGGAGGAAGAGACATTCCTCGCGCGAGGACAGGCCCTCTCCCGAGAACACGGCGCGGACCTGGTGCTCGCCTACGCCGTTCCTGTCGTCAGCCAGGTAGACCTCACTTCGAGTAGGCAGGAGTCTCCCAAAGCTACAGGACGATGTTTGTGTTCTCTGTTTGCCGCCTGCTTTCGCGGCGGTGCCACCCTATCTCATCCATACTTTGGTTGAACTCCTGCCCCTCTCAGAACCGGACAAGCGGCTTTCCCATACATACGGCTCCTCGGTCAGTCTTCAGTAAGCCTCCGCTCTACGACAGGGGTTCAGGTCTGTGCGGATACGCGATTTGGGCCACCCGACCCTATCAAGGGTGGAGACGAAACCGGCCCAGTTATATGAACGCCGCTGGCTCTTGCGGTTAAGCCATTTGAACAAGATACGTTCAGCGCAACGGACAAAGAGGTGACATCTCTCGCTGTTATCCGTGATGGCGTAGTAACGCAGATGGCCGACCACGCGGGTGCGAGCCTGCCGTATCATCTCTCCCTTTCGCAGTACGCTGCGGGCGGTGCGGGCCCACGCCGTGAATTTGCGCAAGCTTTGTTTCAGCTTCTTACTGCTGGTGCGGCGTTTAACCTTGAAATATCCATCCCGCGTCTTCCCACAGTAATGTGTGAAGCCGAGAAAGGTAAATTCCTTCGGTTTCTCGCCGTGCTTTTGCGCATTCTCGCGCGCGTAGCGCCCGAACTCGATGCAGTGCGTTTTCTCGATGGCCAGTTTCAGTCCGAATCCTTCCAGACGGTCCTCTAGCCGCTGGCGAAAAAGCTCTACGTCCCCTTTGTACCGGAAGCAGGCCAGGAAATCGTCCGCGTAGCGAAAGTAGGACGCCTCTCCCTGGCACTGCTTGCGCACACGGTGTTCGAACCAAAGGTCCAACACGTAGTGCAGGTAGATGTTCGACAGCAGCGGCGACAGAATGGAGCCTTGCGGTGTGCCTTGTTCGGTCGCACTGAACAGCCCATCCTCCAGAATGCCACTCTTCAGCATCCGGTGGATCAGCCGTATCACGCGCTCGTCTCCTATTCGGTGCCTCAGAAACTTGATCATCCATTCGTGATTGACCGTATCAAAGAACCCTTTGATGTCGGCCTCCACTATGCGGTTGACTCGTGTCTGTTGGATGGTCCGGCCGAGCGCGTCCAAACACATGTGTTGGCTGCGCCCCGGTCGGTATCCGTAGCTGCTGTCTTCGAATACAGCCTCGTAGATTGGCTCTAGCGTCCGTTTGACCGCCGCTTCAACTATCTTATCTTCTAGATTGCTGATGCCTAGCGGTCTGCCCTTCTCGCTGCCTGCCTTCGGTATGTAACTGCGTCGCTTCGCTCCTGGGCGATAGCCCATTCGTTTCAGCCGCGCCGATAGGTCCCGAAGATTATCTTCGAGGTGCTGTCCGTATTCGCTTTTGGTTACTCCATCCTCCCCACTTGCCTTCTTGCTGGCAAGTCGTCGTAGCAGGCCCGTAGGTTGTCGATATCACTGATGTGGTGGTACAGGCTGGTAAATACCAGCTTGCGATCCTTCCGGGCCTTTTCGCCTATCCATGTCAGGTTTGTTCCCACCGTTTTATCACTCCTTGCATAGCGTCGATGTTTCTCCTTTCGCGGTCAACCTTCCGTGGGGACCTTCGCTCAGCGGTCATTAGTCGCTTCATCGCTAGGCCATTGCGGCACACCGGTCCCCATCACTTGCGACGCGGCCATCCCGCATCCTCCTTTTACGTTGGGTACGGTACTCGGGCATGGTGCGGTCGATTACCCAAGAGCCCTGGTAACGTCGCTCGCCTGGTTACTTGCCTGTCTTTGAGTAGCTCGATGCTGTCTGGGACCCCGGGGTGTCGGCTTTGCGCTCGTCTTTTACGCGCTCACCGCTTGGCCTGCGCCCGGATGGAAGGGATCGGCACGTTCCCAAAATAGAAGGTTCTCGGGGCTATGTGTCAGATTCAGGGCTACACCCTTCACCTCGCTGCTCTCGTTTATCCTCCCTCTTGCTTTCGCTTTCAGTCGTTACGCTACTGAGCGGCTGACTAGGCCTTACTCAGGGGGGCTACCCGCTTCGCGGGCTCCCCCTAGACAGGCAACCATTGCCAGGTTGCCCCATCCCGCCCTGGCCGATCTTCTCCACGATACGATAATGGGCGAGGGTTGGGCCGATCACGATTGGCGGCTCTTCGGTTTTCCAGGTGAGGATCCTAAGAGCGGGCCGCGCTCGGTTCAATCAAGCGGGGGGAACCCCGCACGGGCAAAAAGCCCGATGCGACGCTTTAACAGAGATTCAGGGCTTCGGTTTGCTCCGTCGCGCAAGCGCCATCAGCTCAGGCGTGGCGGTCAGGTACCAGTAAGTTGACGTCGGATTGACATGACCGAGGTAGGTTGACACCAAACAGAGTGGGATAGGTGATGACCTTGAACGGATGGTGAATGGAGTGGGCTGCCTCGATTAGAGCTGTAACCTCCTTGTCCGAGTAGATATACGGCTCGTGTCGAAACGTGTGATACGGGATCAGTTTGACGGGTGGAACTTCGTGCCTCGGGTCCGATGCGTGCAGATACCGCGCGAAACCACGCACGGCGTTGAGGTTTTTGGCGTGCGTGATGGGCGCGGCGTTGTTCGACTGGGTGGCCCAATCCAAAGCTAACGCTGTCGTCACGATCGAGAAATGCCGTTGTCGCGCGTATTCGACGAACTTGCCGAGCTCGTACTCGGCTCTGTCGAGTTTGAAGCCGAGAGCACGACGCACAGCCAAGTAGGAGTCGAGAGCGAGTCCAAGCTCGTTCATGCGTCACCCCCTGGCCATGGCTGGGCCAGTTCCCGCAAAGTAGAGTGGTCGACTTTGGCGTAGATGGCAGTTGTATCAATGCTTTGATGTCGCAGAACAAGCGCAACGTCGGTGAGCGATGCTCCGTGGCGGAGCATCTGCGTTGCTGCAGTATGGCGGAGACGATGAGCGCCGATTCGAGGTAGGCCCGCACACGCTGAAGCGTCCGCGACGCTCGCAGTAACGCGATGGCCAGTCAAACGCCGATAAGGCGCCCGAGTGGTAAGAAAAAGCGATCTAGATGTTGAGAATGCGGATGGACGTCCTCGTTGCAGATATCCAGCAATCGCTTGTCCAACATCACTGGGCAGGGGC
This sequence comes from Candidatus Marinacidobacterales bacterium, assembly GCA_965197495.1. Taxonomy (GTDB): domain Bacteria; phylum Acidobacteriota; class Vicinamibacteria; order Marinacidobacterales; family SMYC01; genus SMYC01. The sequence goes on along the minus strand of OZ240210.1, from coordinate 3,049,208 downwards.
AACCGTGCGTCGGCATCGCCTTTGCCATGGAGAACGAGTTCGCCTGCGCGCCAATCGATATCGTCCAGTTCAATAGCCGCCACCTCGCAGCTACGAAGTCCGAGTCGCGCCAGCAGAAGCATGATGGCGAAGTTACGGCGACCCACTTGGGTCCGGCGGTCGCAACTCTTCAGAAGCTGTTGAAGCTCTCGAGGCGAAATGAACTTGGGTACACCCGCTTGCCGCCAACCCGCAACTGCAGGTACAGCACCCACCAGATCGTTTTGGAGATCGCCGCGAAGATGCAGGAAGCGAAGTAGTGAACGCACCACGCTGACCATAAGTTTCGTGGTGCCTACGCTCGATGTTTCAGACTCGTGCAGGATGAAACCGGTGATGTCGTTAGCGCTCAGGCAGCTGAGTTCAAGGCTATTCGAGTCAAACCGATGCGATAGAAACTTCTTGGCGTAGGAACGATAATAGCCGCGGGCCGTCGAAGCTTGGAGCCCACGTTCTTTGACCAGGAACTGTTCGTACTCATCCAAAAGATCGTCGCCCGCGCTGCGCGGCACCACAGATTCCGGAAGCGACACAACTCCCTTTGCTTCCAGATACCGCAGAATCGCATCGAGCGACCGTGGCGTTACATTCCTTCTGTAACCAGCACGTCTTCTCTCGCCAAAAAACGCCTCGACATGTTCACGCGTAAGAGCGCTCAGCCGCACCCCGGCGTCGACAAGCCAGCGACTTAGTTGGCTCGCTAGCCGCAATTTGCACTGGCTAACAAGCGGTGTACAGCCCTGCGCGAGTAGGTACGACCACACTTCACCGATGTAAGGCGCAAGCTGGCCGGGAAAACGGATTTTCGGCACGATCGCCATGGGACCTCCTTCCCCGGGCACATGCCCGGAAGGCCGTACCATGGCACAAAGAAATGGATGGGATTATGCCGACCAAAACCCCTTGAAAGGCAGTCGCAAAGCGCCTCAGGCCGTCCGACTCGGCATAATCACGGACTCGGCATTATGTGTCTTATGCCGATATCGGCATAATGGGCACAAGAGTCTGAGAACTTGCTCACCGTTGTTATGAAAGATGCCAAAAGGAGACCTATGGTCGAGGTGCAGTCCCACGCGCGACGTACACCGCGTCCCATCTGGAGCAAAATACAAACATTGATAGCCATCACGTTCGTGAACCCGCTCGGAAACCTCCGAGGCGACGTAGCGACTCTCGGTGCGCTCGTCTTTTTCGCCATCTCGTTCTGAACGAGATGGCTCAGAGGCTGCTTCCTGCCTCTTCCTCCGCCGCTCGAGTTTCTTCTTCGGGTCCTTTTTGTCGAGCGCGATGTCGAGCGCTTTCTCCAAGATCTCGGCCATGTTCTTCTGGGCGTTGTCGACCCCCACGACCTCGGCCAGTCGCTCGAACTTGTCTTTGAAATCCCGTGTCGCCAAGAAGCGAAAGTTGTACAACTCCGGAGTTGCGGGCTGCAGGATGGGTGGAGAGCTCTTCGGCGGGTCCGCGGGCGGAGGGGTTGATGGCGGCGATGGCGGCGGCGTCGAAGTGGGTCGACTGGACTCGGCTCGCACGGGGCGCTTGCGGATCGACGGCTCGAAGACAGGCTTTGGCTTAAGCGCCACGAGGTACTCCTCTGTCTCCCGGCGCCTCATCCCGGCGCAGTCGGAAATGAGCATTTCGATGTTGTCCTCAGTAAGGTGGGGTGCGAGAAGGCACGCGACCGTGAGGCTGATACGACTCTCGGCCAGCGCGGCGAGTAGCTGAGGGAAACGCCGCGACACGTTTGCGACATGAATGCGCGCGGGCACGGCCCCTTCGCTCAAGTTGAGCCGCCTGGCGGCATAGTCGTACAGACTCTTGTACCCAAGCTCGAGCGCCGTCTTTCGCTCGGACATCTCGGCGAGATGCGCAATGAGCTTGGCGACGCTCCTATTCTCGCTCTTGACCAGCGTCTGGGCGGACCGATCGAGCTCGTCGTGAGAAAGTCGTTCGAGCTTGGTGAAGTAGGACTTGAATTTTTCGATCATCATCTCTCCCGCAGTAATGAATTATACTCCGGTCTTTTTGTACGCCCTGAGACGGCTCCGAGCCGTTACGAACGGAGCGAATCGAAACGAAAGTCAAAATGTCTGATAGGAGCGCAGCAGTGCCCTACAGTGCGAATGTGAGCGCCGTTTCTAGACACGATGGCCCCGCGACATATTTTGTCGTGCGAAACCTGTCAAGTCTTTTTCTCGATATTTTTGGGTCTTCGGCCAAATCTGTGAGTAGAAACCGTCTGACATCGCCCCTTCAAACCAACGCGCTCGCCGCTGTCGCGACAATGTGGCCTATGGACGCTGCCGCGATTGTGGAAAACACGGGAAGCACGCGCGCTAGCGGCTAGGTTTAGGTTAGGGATGGGTTGTAAGCTGGTTACAAAGGCAGGCGCGGCGTTTTCCACAATCGCTTGGAAAACGCTACGCGTTTACCACAGCGCCCACAGGCCCCTGCTGATATATAAAAGAAAGTGTGGTTAATTTGGAATAAGGAAGGGGGGCATTGATTTAATGGAGGCTATGGAAAACGCCCACACAGGCTTCGAAGACCGCTGAGTTGTTGAGCAAGGCTTGGGACGCTCAGTGGCGGTGGGGGCGTTTCCCACAGCCTCGCCTGCTTAATCTAGTCCTACCCTAATCCGCTCGGTCTCACCGCGGGGAGGCTGAGAAAACAAGCGCATCCCGTTGCCGGCTCTGAGAAGATGAAGCTGTCAAAAGCAAACCATCTTTCAAGGAGACGGCCACGGGATGCAGCTCAAGACTATACTGAATCGCATTCAAAAACATCGGGGTTCGTTTACGAGTCGATACGTTTCGTTGACGAATGTATCGAGGTCGAAGTGCGAGCTCGAAAAAACAGCAAGGCCCTTTGCTCCGTCTGCGTTCGGCCGGCCCCAGGCTACGATACCCTAGTTCCACGTCGCTTCGAGTTCGTTCCCTTGTGGAACCTGAAGGTTTTCCTCGTTTATGCTCGGCGACGACTTCAGTGCCCACGTTGTGGCGTGAAGGTCGAGCATCTGCCTTGGGCCCAGGGCCAACGTCGGCTCACCCAGGCCTATGCTTGGTTTTTGGCGACGTGGGCAAAGCGGATGAGCTGGACAGAGGTCGCCCAAACCTTCCATACCAGCTGGGAAAACGTGTTCCGCTCGGTTGAGATGGCCGTTCAGTGGGGCCGCAAGCATATGGATCTCGACGACATCAAGGCTATCGGCGTTGACGAAATCCTATGGCACAAAGGCCATCAATACCTCACTGTGGTTTATCAGATTGACGAGCACCGCAAGCGGCTTTTGTGGCTGGGCGACGAGCGTCGAGTTAAAACGTTGCTCAAGTTCTTTCGCTGGTTCGGTAAGCAACGAAGTGGTGCGCTTGAGTTCATTTGCTCTGATATGTGGCGGCCTTACCTGAAGGTCATCGCCAAGAAAGCCTCCCACGCCGTGCACGTCCTGGACCGGTTCCACATCATGTCGATGATGAGCAGAGCCATCGACAAAGTCCGGGCCGAGGAAGCAAAACAGCTCCACGCTCGTGGCTATGACCCAATGCTCAAGGGCTCGCGCTGGTTGCTACTCAAGCGGCCGGAAAACCTCACGGATTCCCAGGACGTCAAACTGGCCGAGCTGCTCCAATACAACCTCCGCTCCGTTCGGAGCTATCTCTTGAAGGAAGACTTTCAGTTCTTCTGGAAATACGTCTCTCCTTATTGGGTAAGTCGCTTCCTCGACCGGTGGTGCACTCGAGTCATGCGTTCGCAAATCGAACCGATGAAGAAGGTGGCTCGCTCGCTGCGTAAACATCCTTCTCCTCAACTGGTTCCGCGCCAAAGGCACCATCTCCGCCGGTGTTGTTGAGGGCTTCAACAACAAAGCCAAACTCACTACCAGAAAAGCCTTCGGATTCCGGACCTTCAAAGCTGCCGAAGTTGCTCTTTTTCACACACCTGGAGATCTACCGGAACCAGAGATGACCCACAGATTTTGCTAAGGAGGCAAAAACATAGGGAATTAGATCCAGCACGGTGCTTGGAAACGGGCGGAATGGCGCCCGACGGGGTGCGGAAGGAGGTTGCAGGCGGCGTGGGTAGGCGGAAGAAGCAACAGCTGGGGAAGTGAGCCTAAGAGAGAGTGGCGAGATGGTGAATTTGGGAACACGGGTCTTGTTCGAATGGCGCCTGAATGAGGCCAAGCGCTAGGCCGGCGGCAGAGAATCAGACGGAATAGGAGGGTCCCGGCTATTGCGGTTTTGGAGATAGTCCAGGATCTTCCGGATGACGCTGGGCTCGGTGATGAAGGAAACGACGCGCATCTTGCCGCCGCATTTTTTGCAAATCAGCGGGTCGGTTTTGAAGACACGTCAGATCAAGTTGGCCCATCGTCGGCGAAGGTTTTTACGCTGGGAGGCGTTGAGCTCGTTTTCGTCGGCTGTGGATCGTTTCTTTCGGGTGTCCCGTACGCTTTTTCGAAGCGGTCCTCCCACTGAGCCTTGACGTCATCGTAGTGGGTCTCGAGGAGTTGGTACAGGTCAGAAAGTTGCGGCTTTCTCGGACGGTACAGCGCTGGTTCTGGCTTCGGAGGGAGGGTTGCGGTGGCCGCTTGCATAAAAGCGGTTCGAAGGCGAAGCGCGTGCCAAGCTTGGGTAAACGTCGAAGAAAACCATCAACGCCACCACACACAACAACTTGAAGCCAGCACTTCAGGCTGGGCCGACGCTCACGAATGAACGAAGAGTGTCAACGGCGGTTGTCGGTGAGCGTCCACGCGCGGGGGTCGAAAGTCGCCTGGGCGGGCAAGTTCTTTTTTTCCAGGAAAAAGCAGTTTTGCAGAAGTGTCAACGACGGTTGACACCAACTGTCCACCTGGCCCGGCATCATTGCACAAGTGTTTCGTGGGTAGTACGGCTTCCTCTCGGTCACGGACAGGGTCACCGAAGTCCGTCGCCGGCTCCGGTGGTGCCTGAGCCGACGCCGCCGAGACCAGCGTCGGCAACGCCGCAGCCACGCCGCCCGCGATCGGTCGGCTCCCTGCTGCAAGGGTACACCGCCCTACCGTCAAGCGAAGTCGCGCTAAACCGAAGCGGGATCTCCTCGCGGAGCTCTCGCTCTCGTCCGCGCGTTGGACCCGCATCTGGGGCGTACCGGAGCTCAAGCACCGCAGCTCCATCGAGTGGAGCCCGCGGATGACCCGCAGTCTTGGCGTTTGCTATCCGCGTAGAGGTACTGTGCGTCTCGCCGCGTATCTCCAAACGGCGGAGCGGCCGCTCGTCGAAGAAGTGCTCTGCCACGAGATGGCGCATCTCGCCGCGCGCGAGCTACACGGAGACAGAGTCCGTCCTCACGGCCGCGAGTGGAAACGCTTGATGGAAGCCGTCGGCTATGTCCGCAGAACGCGACTTGCTGTGCCGGCCGGTCTGCGGCCAACACCCAAGCAAAAGAAACGGCGCAGCTTTGAGCTCCACGTCCATCTCTGTCCGGTGTGCCAGCGCATACGCGTCACGCGCCAACCGATAGAGCGGCGGCGCTGCCGCGCCTGCGTCAAACTCAATGCCGGCCGCGACGGCGTTGTCGCGCTCATTCGAAGACTATGAGCGCCGTCCCGCTTTCCGGAGGCTGGATTCGTCTACATTGATGGCTTTCGCCAATACGGGAGCCGGCCGGGCGTCCACGGGGCGCCCGCCGCATCGAGCTTGTCCTCGAGAGCTTTGAGATCCCGTTCGACGAGCGTGCGGAGCTCGTCGAGAAGCGGCTCGAACTGCTCGCCCGCGATGCGGAGCGCTTCGCGATGGGTCTCCGTCGGCGCGGAATTCGACGACCAGCTTCCGGAGACGACGCCTTGCACGCGCTCTGTGATGGAAGGCGGCGTCGGCTCGGAGCGCGAGCCGATCGTGCGATCGCCGGAGAGCGCGACGTCGATGGCGTAAAGACGATCCTCGAGTGCGCGCGCGTCATCGAGAAGCGTCGAATCGGCATCGGTCGACTGGAACACTGCTTTTCTCGCGAGCGCTAGCTGCTCGCGGGTGTGCTCAACAGCGCGGCCGGCGCCGAGCACCGCGCGCTGGAGCGCGGCCGTCTCTTGCTGGAACGCGAGAAGTGCTTCCTTGTCCGCTGCCGGCAAGCTCGCGGTTCCGAGCGCCTGTGTCTCGAAGAGCTGCGGCTCGCCGATGAGCGTGATCTGTCCATCAACCATCTTGGCAAGCGCAACTTCGTAGGTCCCCGGAACCGCCATCGGTCCCATAGGGGGACTCTGAAAAGGATTATCCAGCGGGCGCTCTTCCAGACGAGCGGGCAACGCGTCCGGATAGCGGAAATCCCACGCCACACGGTGAAAGCCCTCGGACGTCGGGCCGTTCAGCCGGCGCACGACCTCCCCGGTCGCGTCCCGCACGGTCAGCAGTATCGCGGGCGCTTCTTCTCTGTCCTCGGCGCGAAGCTCGTCCCACGTGGGATAGCGGAGCGTGCCACCTTCAGCTTCGATGCGCTCCTCTTCGTTTTGGCGCTTCTTCTTCAACGTATCGAGCCCTTCGCTCAGATGGTAAGTGAAGACGGCGCCCACTGGCGGGTTCTCCGCGGTGTAGAACGAATCCCCCTGGAACGACTTTCCTCGAAGTCCCATCGGAAGCGACTCCATGAACATCCAAGAGCGCTTCACGGGAAAGAGCGTCGCTTCGTTCTCGAGAGACGCGGCGCTCACGTGCCGGAGAGGCGAGTAGTCGTCGAGCACATAGAACCCGCGGCCGAACGTGCCGAGCACGAGATCGTTCTCGCGTCGTTGGATCGCGATGTCCCGCACCGCGATGGTGGGCACACCTCCTTTGAGCTGCGTCCAATGATCCCCGCCATCGATCGTGAAAAAGACGCCGTACTCGGTTCCGGCGAACAACAGATCCGGGTTCTCGTGATCTTCGGCAATCGCGTAGACGGAACCGTTGTCGGGAAGATTTCCCGTCACCGATTCCCAGCTGCCGCCGCGGTCGCGGCTTCGGAACAGGTAGGGCTTGAAATCGCTCATCTTGTGGTTGTCGAACGAGGCGTAGAGCACTTCGACCTCGTGAAGCGAGGCGCTGAGAGAGCTCACATAAGCTATCTCTGGAACCAGAGGTGGAAGCTCCGTGCGCGACCAGGCGGCGCCGCCATCATCCGTCACCTGAATGAGCCCGTCATCCGTCCCCACATAGAGGCGGCCTTCTTTGAGAGGCGATTCCGAGAGCGAGACGATATTGCCGTACATGGAGGTCGACCTGTTCTTGGCGACGGCGTCGACGCTCCAGACCTTGCCCATGACCTCGAGCTCATTCCGGTCGATCGCCGCGGTCAAATCAGGGCTCAATCGACGGACTTGTAGACGCCGTCGCCATTGGAAACGCTTCGCTGCGAGTTGTTCTCCCCCGTGCCGACCCAAACCACGAGCGGGTTATCGGGGTCGATCGTCACGCAACCGATCGAATAGGACGGCTGATCGTCGAAGATCGGCTCCCACGTCGTCCCCGCATTCACCGTCTTCCAAACACCGCCAGAAGCAATCGCGAGGTAATATTCCTTGCGGTTGTCCGGATGGACAGCGATGTCGGAGACGCGCCCCGAGGTCAGCGCCGGCCCGATCGACCGAAAGCTGAGCCCGCTGAAAGTGGAGCTCTTAAACGGGTCGTCCGGGTCGTCCGATTCTTGCGCCAGGCTGTAAAACGGGCACACCACGAGTAGAACGGCGAGAACAGAACTGCGGGTCATGAGTTTCCTCCGAAGCCGCTATTGCGGCCCCGGGGATTATAGTTGGGGTTAACCCCAGAGCGTGTTCAGGCTGGACTCGTAAACGGTCGCGCAACCAAGTGCGAACGTGGCCAGACCTACGACCCACTGAAGCCCATCCCGAAATCGCGTGAGGCCCCGCGCGGAGAAACGAAAGGGAATCGCGATGACCGCGGAGAGGAGCGTCATCCCGAGAATCGAGCCGAGGCCGAAGAGCAGCATGTAGACCATGCCGACCGCGGCGGATGGCGTGCGCTCCAAAGTAAGGAGAATCAAAGCTGCGGAGCCTGCCATCCCGTGCACGAGGCCAATCACAAGAGCCCGAAGCCCGCTGACTCTTTTGTGTGTATGCTCGTGAGCATCATGTATCAGCTCGCCCGCGTGGGCGTGTAGATGCAGGTGTCGCGTTCCATCGCCGTGCTCGTGTTGATGAAAATGAACCCGGTCGCGGCGCACCCGCCGGAGGACGTCCAGACCGAGAATCACGAGCATGACGCCGACGGCGAGCTCGAGCCCGGCGGCAAGCCGGCTGGGCATCACGCTGTCGGCAAGAAGCACGACCGTCCCAAAGAGAAAGAGCGTGATCGTGTGGCCGACGCCCCAGAACGCGCCGTGACGGATGCACTCCGCCGGCTTTTTGGCGCGCGTCGCGAGCGTCGCGACCGCGGCGATATGGTCCGCCTCGAGCGCGTGGCGCATCCCGAAGAGAAAGCCCAGAACCAGAAGTCCGACCATCGTCTTATTGAGTTACAGCGCCCGATGGCGCTCGAAGGACTGCTGGTTCGTACCGGAAAGCAACACGTGCGACGGAAGACGTCGCCCGAGAAAGCCTTCGATGAGACGTGAGGCTTCCATGACGCGTTCGATATCGATTCCCGTTTCGAGATCCATCTCGTCGCACATGTTCACGAGGTCCTCGGTGGGGATATTTCCCGTGGCCGCGGGCGTCACTGGGCATCCGCCCAACCCTCCAATCGAGGCATCGTAGGTATCGATCCCCGCCTGAAGGCCCGCGAGCACGTTGGCGAAGCCGAGACCGCGCGTGTTGTGAATGTGGAGTGACAGCTCGACGTCGGTGTCGGTGTCCTTAGCGAGCTCTTCTTGCAGACGCGACATGAGACGCGTGACTTGCGTGGGATTGGCCATCCCCACGGTATCCGCAATCGAGATCTCACGAATGCCCATGGCTGCGAACGCATGTGAAAGCTCTGAGACGCGGTCCGCGGGCGTCGGCCCTTCGAAGGGACAGGCGAAGGACACGCCGATGGCGACTTCCACCGGGATGTCCCGCTTCGATGCGATCCCGACGATCGCCTCACAGTCGCGAACGGACTCGGCGACCGACATCCGCACATTGCGCTGGTTGAAGGTCTCGCTGGCGCAGACGACGAGCCGGAGCGCGTCGATATCTTCCTCGACCGCGAGCTCCGCCCCCCGGGTATTGGGAACCAAAACAGTGTAGCGCACGCCCGGCGCGCGCCGGATGCCCCACATGACTTGCCGGGCATCCGCCATCTGCGGCACCGCCTTGGGACTGACGAACGACGTAGTCTCGATCTTGCGGACGCCGGAGCGAGAGATGGCGTCGATCACTTGGATTTTCAAGTCCGTGGGAATGAACGCCTGCTCCGTCTGAAAGCCGTCGCGCGGCCCCACGTCCACGATGTCGACCTTGTCCGGCAGGCTCACTCGCCTGGATGTTAGCACGTGCCTCGACGGAATAAAGTTTCCGCCGCGAAGTAGGAACTTTGAGGCGGTTTCGCGTGTCTAAACGGATAGATGGACACCTCGCCGCCGGGGAGGAAATCATGCATTCCATCTCTGCCCTCGCAGCGCTCTGGATTCTCACTCCGGTCCCGCAGGTCGAAGAACCCATTACCCAAGGAAAACTAACCGTTTACGTGGTCCGCGCCTCGCAAACGGACCCGCGTTCCTACATCACGCTCGGCGAAGGCCTCGAATCTGGGGCCGTCGAGGTGCGCGAGCGGGGTAGCGGGGACGTCAATAGCCTCGAAGTCGAGAACGGCTCCGACAAATACCTATTCCTGCACGTCGGAGACATCATCCGCGGAGGGAAGCAGGACCGCACGATTGCGACCGACTTTTTGATCCCGCCGCGGTCGGCGCCCATCGCGGTCGATGCGTTCTGCGTCGAGCACGGCCGGTGGGCGGCCGATGCGCGCTCGGGCTACGCCTTCTCCGCGAACGACGCCCTGGCAAGCGGCGCCACGCTCAAGAGAAGCATCCAGCGCGCCCAAAGCCAGCAGGAGGTCTGGGACGCCGTCTCGGTTGCGGAAACGGTTGTCGCGGGATACGCAGCCGCTCCATCGAACCGTCTATCTTCGTCGGGCACTTATAGCGCGATCGTTGAGAACGAGCCGCTCCGGGCGGAACGCGAGGACTACGTCGAAGCGATCTTGCCTCGAGTACTCGCCCACGAGGACGCGATTGGCGTGGTCGTCGCCATCGATGGCGAGATTGTTGGTGCAGACCTCTATCGTTCTCACGAGCTCTTCGGGAAACTCGCCCGCAAAGTGCTCGACGCCTACGCGCAAGAGGCGATTCTCAGCGGAGACGCGCCGGCGGCAGCGCCTCCGACTATAGGCGCGGTGTCGCGATTCCTGGACGAGGGAGCGAACGTGACGACCGAATCCCTATCGACCACGATGGAACGACGCTCGTCGGAGAACGCCGACGCCGACATTTTCGAGTACCGCTTTCGCGAGGACGCGAAGCCCTTGCACTCGAGCTACGTCAAAAAGAGATAGTGGCTTTTCTCAACCGCCGATGCCGTCGGCAGTGAAGAAGGCTTCGAGAGATCCCAGCTCGTCCGAGAGCCTCTCGATAGTCTGCTTCATCAAGGGCTTGGTCGTGGCGAGGCCGACCACTTTCTCATCGTTGTCGACGATCGGGATGTGATTGAAGGGTCGGCTCGCCATGACCTTCATCGCATCGGGGAGCTCCATGTCCTGAGACATGACCTCGACTGGCGCCGTCATGACCGACGCGATGCTCGTCGACCCAGGAGACAGCCCCTTCAGCACGACGCGCTCGATCGCGTCACGGCGCGTGAAGATACCGGCCGCCTTTTCGTCCTCGAGCACGACAACCGCACCAATCTTCTCCGCGGTCATCACCTCGAGTGCTCGTTGGACGGACGCGTCCGGGGGAACGGAGATGGCGGGTTTACGACAGACACGCGAAACACTCATCGCTCAACTCCCTGGCGGCGGTGCCACGCGCGGGCGACAGACGCACCGCGCCAGTCATCAATCAATCAATCAATCAATCAATCAGTCAGTCAATCAGTCAATCAGTCAATCAGTCAATCAGTCAATCAGTCAATCAGTCAATCAGTCAATCAATTTCCGTCACGACGCACGCATAGAAGCGTCGCGAAGTTCCTCAGGAATCATCCGCTCTTTCGAAAACCGCGGTGATACGGACGTCCTCGCCTTTCGGCCCCTTTCCTTCATAGCTAATCGTCATCGTCTGGCCGTCTTCGGCGACGACCCGCCGGGCCGTTCCAATGACTTTCTGAGCGTGTTTCAACACGGCCTCCGCGGTGTGCGCGTTGATCCGCTTGAGCGCAATCGCGCTCACCTGCGCACGGGTGCCGCTGATGGGATATTCCAAGCTGTCATAGTCGGCGACATACTCGGCCGACCATTCGCGACAATTGGCGTCGATGCCCGTGATCGTCGTCTTGATGCCTTCGGGAGCAGCCTCGTAGATACGCCTTTGGCTCTTGGGGGCGGGACCCGGGGAGTAGCTCGACGCCTCCACATCCAGAATCCAAGTGCCAAGAACGAGGTCGCGCGCCGCGGCGTCTTTTGTTTGACCGGCCACCGGCGCCGTGGCGAGCGCGAGAACGAGTGCCACTCTCGGGAGAACGCGTTTCGGGGGAGCGCACATAGCAAGGCCTCCTTTTCCTCCCGGATGGAGAAGGCCAGTCTATCCGAAGTTAGGACTTGGGGCGAACGTCTCGCTCGAACGCTTCCCCGGAAACTACGATCGATTGGCGCGGCTCGACGGAAACGTTGCTACCCCACCTTCGAGGACGCGGGAACGAAACGAGAAGAGGACGGAGCAGGCCCTTGGCCGTCGCGCTCACGCGCATCGGGATCTCGAGGCTTTGTCCCGCGGTCATGCGCAGCGGCAGCCTGCAAGAGAACTCGACCCGAGGAGGGCGCGCGAGCGCGAACAACGCCGCGACAACGAGGATCGCCGCGGAGACGGCAAAGACCTTGAACACCTGGCTCCCGCGGGTGTCCAAACCCATCATCGCGAGCGCCGCCGTCAGCCACAGAAGATACCGCCCCCGAGGCGTTAGCCGCTCGCGATATTGCTCGAAGAGCGAGCGGATGAAAGGGAAAGGCCGCCGCACGGTTCACACTCCGACTGGCGTCGCGTCCAAAATCTCGCGGACGACGTCTTCTTTCTGGGTGCCCGAATATTTGGCCTTGGTGTCGAGCGCGAGACGATGCGCGAGCACGGGAACTGCTATCGCCTTCACGTCTTCCGGGATCACGAAATCCCGCCCGAGAATGAACGCTCGCGCTTGCGAAGCCCGGGCGCTTTGCGCGAGGCCGAAGTCGACGATCTTCACGCGGTCTTCGACCGTGAGAAGGATGTTGGACGGCTTGATGTCCCTGTGGATGACGCCGCGGCGGTGGGCGTGGTCGAGACCCTGGCAGACGGAGACGAGAAAGTGCATCACCTCGGCGAGGTCGAGACGGCCTTTTCGCTGCAGCATCCGCGCGTAGCTTTCGCCTTCGACGAGCTCGCCGTGCTCCTCGTGAGCTCGGGCGAGCTCGTACCAGAGCTCGAGGGCTTCCTCTCGCACCGGCTCTTTACCGAGGACGCGTTCGATCGTTTCGATGGCAAGCGCGCTCCATCCGCGCCGGGTCAGAGCCCGCGCGAGCACGAGGGCCGCCTCGCGGTAGTCCGGGTCGTTCGGCGTCACTTTTTGAAGGTAGGTGATCATCGTTTTCTCGGAGTTCGCTTCGGATGCGGCTTTCGCGGCGTCGAGAAAACGTCCCGTTTGGGCAAAGAGCTCGGCGGCCCGGATCGACTCGCCCGCGCACGCAAAGGCTCTCGCGGCTTCAGGGATGTTGCCCGCCTCGGCATAGATCTCGGCCGCGCGACTGTACTCGCCGGCGCGCTCCCACGCCGAGGCTGCGTCGAGCGGCTGACCAGCCTTCGCGTAGGCAACGGCTGCCCGGCCATGCTGCTCCAGCTTTTCGAACAAGAGCGCGGCCGTCTCGAACTCACCGCCCTTTAGAAAGAACTCCGCGGCTTCGCCTTTCTCGCCGGCCTTCAACGCGAGCCCGGCACCGCGAAGGTACTTTTCCGATGAGATGGGCTTGGTCACGGGTCGGTTTCCGGTTTCCGGTGTCCGGTGTCTGCGTGGATGCGCCAGGTCCACAAGAGAGATTGACTCCGGCGGATTGGGTCCTTACTCTGGTTTTAGATGCGTCTACATCATTATAAACAGCTCGTCCTCGGCTGTGGGCTCGTCCTTCTGGGCGCTTGCGACAAGGTGCCGGACGACGTGACAGCTCTCCACCGCGAAGCTGCGACGTCCGAGAAAGTCGCGGCCGCGGCCCTCTACGAGCTCCAAAGCGGCCTCTCGCGCAAAGACTTGGAGAGGATTCGAAGCAGCTATGAGCCGGCCGCCGAGGCGGCTCTCGAGCTTCGAAAGCGGCTCGAGCGCGCGATCCGATTGGGGGGCTTGAGCGAGAAGCTCGCCGAGGCCAGAGCACTCAACGACGACCTTCTGAGGTGTCACGAGAAGCTCCGCATGCGGGCCGAGAAAGCGTTCCACCTCATCGAAAGCGGCCGCGCGCGCCGCAGCCTTCTCGACGACATCTGGGGCTTGGTCGACCCGCGGCGCTGTTTCGACGAGCTCGCTCCGTCCTGGGACTCCCTTCTGAGCTGAGCTCCGCTCCTTCGTTTTTCTCGACTTGCCGGCGCGAGTTGTGCCATAAAGGCGTCCTACGAAAGGGGCTTTCCGATGAAAAGAACCGCCCTCGCGCTCACCACCTTCCTCGTGTCGCTCGCCGCTAGTCTTCCGGCTCCCGCGCAGCCTACGGGCGCCTACCCGTCGTCGAAGCATGGCGGAAACTACATGCACAATTTCTACTTCCCGCCGGCGCCGAGCTCGACGCCCTGGGCCCCTGACTGGTCTCCCGACGGCAAGTGGATCGCGGTCGCCATGAGCGGCTCGATCTGGAAAGTGGATCCCGCGACCGGCGTCGCCCACGAGCTGACCTATAACGAGAAGTATCACTCGTCGCCCGACTGGTCGCCCGACGCTAGGTGGATCCTTTACACCGCGGACGATGGCGGGAAGACCATCCAGCTCGAGATCTTGAACGTCGAGAGCGGCGAGTCCCATCGCCTGACCGACGACGCGTTCATCTATACCGATCCTGTCTTTTCACCGGACGGCACCCGCGTCGCCTATGTCTCGACCCAGCCGAACGGCTATTTCAATGTCTACGTGCGCTCGATTGCGAATGGACGCTTTACGGGCGAGCCGATAGCGCTCAGCGAAGACAACAATTACGGGAACGACCGTCTCTATTTCGGCGAGTGGGACATGCATATCAGCCCGTCCTGGCTCACCGACGGTCGCGAGCTATTGATCGTCACGAACCGCGACGTGCCTCTCGGTTCCGGGAATGTGGTGCGGGTACCGGTCGCGCCGAGCGGGATCGAAGAAGCGCAGACCGTTCTGAGAGAGCAGACTCTCTATCGCGCGCAGCCGGATGTGTCCATCGATGGTAAGCGCTTCATCTATTCGTCAACAGGAGGGACCGCCGATCAGTTCACGAATCTCTACGTGCAGCCCACCGTCGGAGGCGAGCCCTACAAGATGACGTTTTTCAGTCACGACGCGTTTCATCCGCGATGGTCTCCAGACGGCGAGTGGATTGTTTATATCTCGAACGAGGAGGGCTTGCCTCAGCTAGCGCTTCTCGAGACCTATGGCGGCGAGCGCAAGACGGTGCACATCACCGATCGTCGGTGGAAGCGCCCGATGGGGATCTTGTCGGTCGCGACGCGCGACGGCCATACGGGCGAAGTCACGGGAACGCGCATCCATCTGACGGCTTCGGACGGCAAGTTCTATGCGCCCGCCGATGCTTATGCGCGCACGAGCGGCATGGGCGATCCGATGTTCCACGCTGCCGGCCAGTTCACCATGCAGCTTCCGGTCGGGATCACGAGCCTCTCGGTCGTAAAAGGCTTCGAATTCTGGCCGAAGGTCGTCGAGGTCGACGTGGAAGCCGGAGAGGTGACGACGCTCACGGTCGATCTCGAGCGCTTGACGGACATGGCGGGAAAGGGCTGGTATTCCGGCTCGACGCACGTGCACATGAACTATGCGGGGAACCTTCACAACACGCTCGAGAACTTGATGATGATGTCCGAGGCTGAGGACCAGGACATCGTCAACGAGCAAATCGCGAACAAGGACAACCGCATTCTCGACTATCAATTCTTCGTGAAGGGCGGCGGCCCGCATCCTCTCTCGACACCCGAACGTTTGCTCGTCGTCGGGCAGGAATATCGGCCGCCATTTTACGGCCACGTTTTCATGTTCGGGATGAAGGACCATCTCATCTCGCCTTTCACGACGGGCTATGAAGGCACCGCGATCGAGAGTCTCTATCCGAGCAACACCGACATGTTCCGCAAAGCGCGCCAGCAAGGTGCCACCGTCGGCTACGTGCACGCGTTCTCCGGCGATTCGGACCCGCTCGAAGGAACCCTTGGCGGTGCCAAAGGCTTCATGGTCGACGCCGCGCTCGGCACGACCGATGCGGTCGAGTGGTCGAATGCGGGCGAAGCGGGTTTTTATCCCGTCTATGCGGCGTGGAACAACGGGCTCGCGGTGACAGCCGTCGGTGGCGAGGACTCGATCAGCAATTTACACCTCAGCAAACTCGTCGGCTCGGTGCGCACTTATGTCTACACGGGAGCTCGGGGCCTCGACATGGAAGCGTGGTTTGCTGGTCTTCGTGAAGGACGCGCTTTCGTATCGACGGGTCCGCTCGTGGAGCTCACCGCGAACGGCGCCCTTCCCGGCGAGACCATCGAGCTTCCCCCGGGCGGCGGCCCGGTCACGCTCGCGGCGCGGGTCCGCTCCATCACGCCGCTTTCGAGCGTCCGGGTTATCTTCAATGGAGAGGTCGTCGAGGAGATTCCGCTCGAAGAGGATCGGATGGCCGCGACATTCGAGAAGTCCGCGACCGTCACGAAGAGCGGCTGGTATCACTTGCGCGCCGATGGCGCTCCGAACGAGCGCTCGCCGCTCGACGCGCGTTGGGCTCAAGGCTTCACGAATCCGATCTGGGTGACGGTTGGCGGCGCGCCCGTTCGCAGCCGCGCAGCCGCCGAATATTCGCTTTCATGGATCGACAAGCTGCAAGACATGGCCGATGCCTGGCCCGGCTGGCGCTCGCAGAAAGAGAAAGATCACGTCTACGCCCAGTTCGACGAAGCGCGCGCGCTGTACCGCGGACTCGCAGAGGAGGTGGGTTCCCAGTGATGAAAGACAAAAGACGCCGTCCGAAAACGGCTAGTTTTTGGGTCGGGCACGCGCATAATAGGCGCATGGATGACACCGAACGGTGCTACCAGGCGCTCAAAGCGCGCGATTCGAGGTTCGACGGGCGTTTCTACACGGCTGTTCTCAGCACGGGAATCTTTTGCCGCCCGACCTGTCCCGCTCGCACGCCAAAGATTCAGAACTGCTCGTTCTACCGCAGCGCTGCTGCTGCGCGTGCCGCTGGGTTTCGGCCCTGTTTGCGGTGCCGTCCCGATCTGTTTCGCTAGAGAAAGCGCGCTCGAAGCAGCACGAGCCGATGCCCTACTACTCGGTCCCCACGACCGTGCTCGCGAAAACGTCGTCTCTCCGCAAGTGGGCCCGCACCGCCATCGACATCGCCCACGCGCCCGGCGCGAAGAGGACGACGAAAAAGAAGTAGCCCTCCACCCCGATGCTCCCCGGGAGGCGCCCGCTCCGGTGTTGCCGTATGATGGAGATTAAGCCGTTTTTTTGAACTCCTGAAGGGCGCCGTCCGTATCCCTAGAAGGGACCTATGAGTCGATCTCGAAAGCTTTCGTTTGTCGCCGGAGGTGTCGTCGCCTTTATCCTCCTGGCCGCCGTCGCCTATTTCGTGATCCGTCAAGGGGATGCGAGCGCCGAGGCGACGGACATCATCCAATCAGCGGAGGCCTCTGAGGCGGCCGTGCCGGTCGAAGTCGTAGAGGCCGCGACGGGCTGGGTTGCGCGAACGCTTTCTACGTCATCGACCGTCGAAGCGGAGCAGTCCGCCCAGGTTCTAGCGAAAGTGTCGGGAGTCGTGACCGAGGTGGCGGTTCGCGAGGGAACGTTCGTCGAGAAAAACCAAATCCTCGCGAAAGTCGACGACGAAGAGAAGAAGCTCGCGCTCGAGAAAGCGGTGCTCACGCTGAAAAAAGCCGAAGCGGAGCTCAACCGCGCCAAGCTCTCCTTTGACCAAGAGCTCATCTCCAGGTTCGATTACGAGAAAGCAATCTTCGACCGCGACCTCGCCCGGGCCGGGCGCGAGACGGCCGAGCTTGAGTTCCGCTACACGGAAATCAAAGCACCGTTCGCAGGACGGGTGACGGCGAAGGAGATCGTCGTCGGCAAGGCGACCCAGCTTGGTGACCGCCGCGAACGACGAAGGTCAGAGTCGACGACCACATCACCGCGAACTCGGAGAAAGACTCGAGCTCGGACTTCCACTCGAAGAACTCCGGATAGGAGATCTCGCTTCTCTCTCCATTCGGATGCTCTGGCCAGATCACAAGGACCCGCTCCTGCTCGGGAAACATCCGCCTGATGACATAGGCGTCGGCCACGCTGAAGGTAGCCGTCGCTGAGCCGATGCCAAAGGCCAGTAAACAGACCGACGCCAGGCTCGATTCTCTCGACGTCCGCAGTCGCCGCAGGGTGAACCGCATGTCTCTATCTTAAGCTGCCTCCGCGGGCGCAACGTCTCGCCAGCGTGCCAAAGTTCGCCTAACAACCCACGTCAGCTGCGGACGCCCGCAATCGAGGAAGCGATGGTGGCGTCCGACGGCTGCACGTAATGTTATACCGCTCTGTCTTGGCACTGTCACGTCCCGTCGGCGGAGGAAGCTTATCCCCGCATGCGTACGGTTGAACCTCGACATTCGAGCGAGTAGATTTCGTCGGTGGCCCTCGGCTGCGTCCGTACTTGCGAAATCCTCGATCCAATTGGAGCTGCGTGATGGGAGAGGTTTACCAGGCCTAAGTCACGAAGATCGGTCGGGAAGTTGCCATAGCCGGATGCGGTGACCCACCGGGCCCGAGAATAGGTAAGTAGCAAGCTCGGTAGCGTCTTTGTCGCAGCTAAGCAAGAAGATTCCTGCCTCAGAAATGAGGTAAGCTCCCCCGCCACGGTTTGTCGCGCCGGCGACGCGAGTACGGTGTTTCGGTACCTGAGGAGACATGAACAGGAGAACCCTTCAAACGTTTCTCATTCTTCTGGCGATTCTGTCCGTCCCGGCCAGCGTCCGCCCTCAAGCTGGCTCGCCCACTACCGTCGAGTTGAGTTTCTCCAATCCCGGGGCACGGAGCCTGGGTTTCGGCGGTGCGTTTGTGGCTCTGGCCGACGATGCCACCGCCGCCTTCGCCAACCCTGCTGGGCTGGTGCAGCTCTCGAGGCCGGAAGTTTCGGTGGAGGGACGGCTATGGAGTTACTCGACGCCTTTCACCGAAGGAGGAAGGATTTCGGGTCGGCCCACCGGAAACCTCCTTGACAACACACCGGGGCTTCGAACCGGAGTCTCTTCTAAAACTTTGTTCGGTCTTTCCTATGTGTCCTTCGTTTATCCGCGGGAGAATTGGTCGCTGGCTTTCTATCGACATCAATCCATCGATTTCGAGGTCGCTACCGAAACCCAGGGACTCTTCCTTGACTCGTTCGAGTTAGACGGCTCCGACCCTCTTGTTGCTTCAACGGGGGAGGGGAGGACGTTTCGATTCGCTGATCTCCGGACGGTCACTGACGTTGAAATGGTGACCTATAGCGTTGCCGGTGCCTATAGGCTGACGGAGACTTTCAGTCTCGGCGCAGCCCTTGCTTACTTCGATGGGGTTTTCACTACCAAAGCCGACGTGTTTGTTCCTGTCGAGGAGGCCCTTCCCGACGGTGCATTCGGCGAGAACGACTACCTCCCGGCTGCGCGATTCCTCTCCAGTGAAGTAACAACCACGGATGGCGGGGACTGGGGCGTCACCGGAGGGTTTCTGTGGCACGTTGCCCAACAATGGAGTGTGGGAGGATTCTATCGCCAGGGGCCGAGTCTTAAACTGTTTCAACAAGACGTTACCGGGCCGTTTTTGGAGCCTATCGTTCCGGACGGCACACTAATTTCTTCCGCTCCGAGTCCCCTCGGGCTACCCGACGTTTATGGTCTAGGGACCGCGTTCAAATCCCAGAGCGGAGCGGTGACCGTCAGTTTCGAATGGGACCGCGTTCAATACTCGACGATCAGTCGAAGCCTCGACCAAGAACTATCGGGAGGAGAGTTGGAGTTGGATGACGGTCATGAGATTCACTTGGGGTTTGAATATGTCTTCATTGGGTCATCGACCCCCATTATCGCGCTCCGTTCCGGTGTGTGGAGGGATCCCGATCACCGAATCCGCTTTGTTGGGGACGACGAAATCATCCGCGCCCTACTGCCATCCGGGGACGACGAGGTACACTTCGCGTGAGTTTCCGGCAAGCGTGCGTCAAGGTCTGATTTCTTTGAGACGAGCGTGCGTCTGGTCGTTTTCGGAGCCACGAGCGAATGTGTCGCGGTAGTTCCAGGGCAGCCAGTCGACGGTTCTCCCCGCGATTTCGCCGCGATGTCGAATGAGCTCGGTGAGGTAATGGAAGGGATCGATGCCGTTGAGCTCGGCGGTATGAATGAGGCTGAGGAAGATGTCTCCGACCTGGGCGCCGTTTTTCGTCTTGTAGAACAGAGAGTTCTTTCGATGAAGAATAGCTTTCTTCAATGAACGTTCACACAGATTATTGTCGAGGGGTGCGCCTGGCACCTTCAGGAATCGGGTGAGCTTCTCCCAGTGTTTGAGCATGTAACGGATGGCCTCGCCAAGACCTGAGTTCGGTTCCACCTTCTTGTCGTCAATCTGCACCTTGAACCAAGCCTTGAGCTTTTTGAGAATCGGTTCGCTTTTGGCTTGATGGAAGCGCAATCGTTGCTCGGGCGAAAGTTCTCGCTCGCGAGCGAGGGCGTCGTTTCGGTACACTTTTGCAAGCACCTCAATCACGTAGCGGCACTCTTGCGGGAAGTTCTCCACAACCTTGACGAAGTTCCTACGGCCATGTGTCAAGCAGTTTGCGAGGATGGTTTCGAATTCCTTGGGAGGATTGCGTGACAGGGCATCGCACATCTGGATCGGCGGAGGGAGCTCGGAAGCCCTTTGTGCGAGAACGTGGCTGAGGTTCTCGCCTGCATGCTTGCGTCCGGTAAAGAAAAGCGCGATCCTCCGCCCCTGCTTCGTGGAAACGATCCCTGAGGTAAAGAGCCCGGTGCGCTCGGCACCGACGCCGTCCCCTGGCTCGGGCGGCTCGTTCATGAGGGAAAGAACCTTCATCCCCGTGTCGTCGTTGTAGAGCACATCGCCATCAGCCGCTTGCCGGATCAGCTCCTCAAGGACGAGCTTGAGCTCCACGCCAACATCTCGAACGATATCCCACTGGGTCGAGGCCGGCAGGGGAATGCCCATGGACCCCTGCAGGCCTTCTAGACGATTGAAGGGAAGCCCGCTCCCGTACCTCAGCAGTCCAATCATGGCCGCTGCCCTCGCGTCGTACTTCTCGTCGCCCACGCCATCAGGGGCGCTTGCTGTGAAGGTCTCGCCGCAGAGGCTGCATCGGAATCGCTCGAGCTCATAGCGCGTCGCTCGCAGAGGAGGCTCGCCGGTGATGCGCACGAGCACCTTCGGCTTCTTCGCATAGACCTTGCCCGTCTCGCACTCCGGACACCGCTGCCCGTGCTTCAGCTCATCGCGAGCGATACGGATCCGCTCCGCGCCCTTGTAGGCGTCCGCGCCGTTTTTACCGTGACTCTTGCCCTTGCGCCGCTTACTGCTCTTGTCTGGCTCGTCACCCTCGCTCGGCGTACCACGGGGATGTCCCGCCGGATGTTGAATTTGGGGTAGCGGCGGCTCCTTGGCCGGCCTAAGAATAGATCTGCCAAACCAACCGTCTCCAGAGGGGGACAAGGAGCCACCATGCCAAGGAAATCAAAGAAGCCAGTAAGAAAGCAAACGCACTCGCCTACGGGCAAGGTAGTTGGCCAAGTCGGTCAGATACTGCTACCGATGATAGCTGGGATCGCGGCCACGAAGGCGGACCTGACGGAATGGGTGTACGAGCAAGGACTGACCGCATTGCACCTACTCCTGAGAGAGGACGCGGAGAAGATCGCGGGGCCGAAGGGCAAGCACGAGAAGGAGCGAACTCATAACCACTGGGGGAGCACGGATGGGGAGCTGAGCTTCGGCGGTCGTCGAATCCAAGTGTCGCGACCTCGAGTTCGTTCGAAGTCGGGCGAGGAGGCGTCGCTTCCACACTTCGAAGCCTTCCGCGAAGAAGACCCGCTTCCGGAGCGAGTGCTGAACCAGATCCTGGTGGGGGTATCGACCCGAAATTACGAATCGAGTCTGGACAAACCACACCCGGTTTGTTCCGGTGATACGGCGTCGAGAACCGGTACCGCGGCTCCGGAAGCTCGATTCGAGACGAGCGGTGAAGGCTGAGCAGAAGCCCTCGAGCGATCGCGTCGCACGGTGCGCCGTTCGGTTGCACCCATTGCCACGCCGTACACAGCCTCAACGACAGCGCGCGACGGCTTGCCTTGGGATGGGCGGCGATGAGCTCGCGGATGAACTCGATTTCCGCTTCGCTCACTTCCCGGCCGCGATACCGAACACCGTTCATGAGACAAAAGCTTAGAGGATCGTTCGATAGAACGTAACCCCTTTTTCACAATTCGTTTCACCCTCACGCTGGCACCCCCACCGCTCGCCACTGAGGCGCTCCTTTCGCTGCCGCGGGATCTCCTCCCGACAACAGAACCCCAAGCTCGTGCGCTTCCAGACTCTGATGCTTTCCTCCCCCAGGCCAGTGACGGAAACGTCCCTTCAACAATCGCTTTTGGAGCAACCAAAACCCTTGGCCATCGTAGACGAGCAGTTTCACCGATGTCCGCCGTCGATTGCAGAACACGAACACCGTCCCGCTAAACGGATCCCGCGATAGCTCCTCACGACACAGCCGCGCCAACCCGTCGATCCCACGGCGGAAGTCCGCAGCACCCACCGCCAACAAGATCCGCATCTGCGGCGTTACTTGGATCACGACCGACCACCGAAGAAAAAGCTCTCGCTCAACCGCGCCAGGTCCGGACTCGCTCCCTTCCACTCCACCCGCATCCAAGCGCCGTCCACACCCTTGTACTCCGCCGCACCTTCGCCGCCCACGAGCCCAGGCGCTATCAGAGGCACAAACGAACTAGCTTCCGCCTCCGCGCTCGGTTTTGCTTTTCCTTCCCCTGATGACGACCAACGCCTCTTCAGCTCTTCGGAGTTCAACCTCAATGCACGCGACGTCCGATGAACTCCATACTCGCTCGCCAGGCCCGTCGCTATCTTCCATAGTGCTTCCGGGATTCTGCGATTCTCACGAGTCGCTCGCCATTTCTCGAATCGCTCAACTCCTCGATTCAGACGCTTAGGAAGCGCCTTTACCTCCTTCTTTCCTTTCATCCCTGACCTCCTTTAGCTTCCTGTTCTCGGAGGACAAATCTAGCGCTTAACGCCTTCCAATTTCATGCACGCTTGTCGGAAACTCACCACTCCGCGTTGGGTTTCGGCGTGGCTTTCCAGAAGTTCCAGATGGACTTCGCTGTCGATCTGTCGGATCTGGTAAATACCGTGTCTTTCTCATCCATATACAGCTTCTGAAGCCAGCCAAGAAGGGCAGATCGATGTCCCGGTAATTAGTAAGGTGATGACGCGGAGTTGATCTCCGCGCTCACAATCTAAGACGAAGCCCTCCTGTGACATCGTCTGGACCGGGTAGACCGAGGGGCCTTACGACCCCCGGTCCCCCTAAGAACCGTACTTGAAAGGTTTCCGTCATACGGCTCAAGCATTCCAGAAAGACGCCCTTGGGGAGCGCCCCGGTTGTTGCACCTCGATTATATGGCCATGGCTCGATATTCTCGTGCCGAAAAGGCAGGAAAAAGACGCGAGGCCCGATGGTTCCGACGGCGCCAGAAGTAGCCGCCGTATTCGGGCATGTACGGGTTCGCCTCCGCCTTGACCTTGATGTGTCGCCGAATGCCTATAGAACTGAGACGTTGCACCATGTATCGGCGCTTGCCACTCTTCGTCTTTGCTGTCGTCGAGAACACCCACTTGTGTCCCGGAGTGGACCAGTATTTCTTGACCAGCCACTTCTTGGACTTTTTGGGATGGCGACGACGTAGCATTCGCCAAAGTCGTTCATAGACATACGTGTCGACACTCGAAAAGGCTTCCGATGCCACTACGTGTCGGTGGTAGTTGCCCCAACCCCGAAGCATCTGGTTCAGCTTCTTGATGAGAGCAGGCATTGGCGCGCTGACGTATTCACGGATGGTATCTCCTAGCTTCTGCTTGAGGGCGAGGACTCCCTCACTCGACGGGATGATGCGCAGCACATTCCCGCGCTTGCGGAAGGTTTGCCCCAGGAACGTAAATCCGCTATTTATATGCGTGATCGCGGTCTTCTCTGCTGATAAAGTTAGACCGCGCTCAGCAAGGAACTCTTCGACCGCGGGCCGGACGTTTTCTTCCAACAGGCGTTTGGATTTGCCTGTCACAATAAAATCGTCGGCATAGCGTACGAAGTTGACGCGAGAGCGACGAGGAACTGCGTTGCGGACGGCCCGCTCCAGTCCATCTAGCGTCATGTTCGCGAGAGTGGGAGAGATAATCCCACCCTGCGGTGTTCCTTTTCGCGAAGGGTACAGTATGCCGTTTTCAACGTACCCTGCCCTGAGCCACTTGCGAAGAACTTCACGGTCCACGGGGATGTTGTTCAGCATCCATCCCTGACTGATGTTGTCATAGCAGCCCGCAATATCCGCTTCCAGTACCCATGGTGCCGAGTTCGGCTTTGACAAGGCGTTGAAAGCGGCAGCCACGGCGTCGGCACAACCCCGGCTTTCACGAAACCCATAAGAGTTTCCGTCGGCCGTGGTTTCCGCCATCGGTGCTAGCGCCAGTTTGTACAACGCCTGCATCGCTCGGTCGTGCATGCAGGGTATGGATAGGGGGCGTTTTTTGCCGTTCTTCTTCGGGATATAAATCCGTCTCAGCGGCTGAGGGTTGTAGCCACGTCGGCGCAGGCTTGTTGTAGCCCGCCATTTGGCTCGAGCGCCTTGCCACAAGACACCGTCAACGCCAAGGGTATTCTTCCCCTTGTTCGAGGTCACTCGTTTCACAGCCAGGAGCTTGGCGTAGAACGAGCGCGTGAGCAGGCGTTGCAAGGTCTGAACCTTGTTCCACCGGCCCTCCTTCACAGCCTTTGCGATACGCAACTGCAGTCTTCTGACTTCGCCATGGGCGCGGTTCCAATCAACTTTCGACCATTCCACAGCGTCGTCTCTGGGCGCACCGGCCGAAGCCGTCTTTTGCTTTCCCATCTACGAAGATTCTCCACTTTCTCTCGCAACGGAACACCTGTCGGACGTGGGCACGCACTTCACCGGGGCAGGATGCCTCCGATTTTCGCGTTGAGCCATCTTCCATGCTCTATCCGTCCCATTACAAAACGGCTTTTGCTTTTTCCGACCTCTCATTGTCGCTCCTCCATCGGCCTGCCTTACGGTCGGCTTGCCATGCATTGCACATGGCGGAGTAACGACTTTTCCACGTTCCACGTAATCGCTTTTTCCGACAACTTAGGTGGAACCTCTACGCCGGTGGCTCTTCGATCCCGTGCAGGCAGTTAACCCTAATCGCAAATAAACGTCACCGTGTCTGAGGTCTTTGGCCTCGTGAATAGCACCTTTTCCAGGTTCTGCATACACCGTGCAGAATCACCTATAGTGGCGGCGAGTGGGTGCCCCAGCACGAGCTTCTCGCCTGCGCCCAGTGCGGCTGTTTCGCGTTTTCGTGCTTTGAAGATTTTGCGATTAGGGTTAAAAAGCCTGCAGCCTGGCCACGCATGCGAACACAAGGAAGCATGCCTGCGACCTATTAGCTCCCGTAGGTCTATACCTCACTGACGGCGCTGCAGTTCTTCGATTAGTCTCACCATATTGTCCAACCCTAGCCCTTAACCAGATGGAGCTTCCGGAGGGGTTCTCCTGTCGCCAGGTACGGACCCGATTCGGTACATTGTCCGCGAGGCTTCGAACCGGTTGCACAGCGCGCAACCCGCACGCTCGCGTAGGGTGATGGTGGAGATACACCACGTGTTTGCTTCTTTTCTCCTTTCTCAACACATTCGATTACGCGACTTCGTGTCGCAATGTAACGTAAAGGTCAGCCGCGAGCGGCATCGGAAAATCGGTAACGCACGCCGCTCGTCGGTTGCACCGGCAGTTATACCGCTCGACGTTCCCTTTGTCACCAAACCAGTGGCGTCAGGTGCTTCCGGCCGTAACGGTCCGGGTCGCCTCCACTCGCTCATGGCTGGTCCGACTAGCGAGGGAAGCTCTATCTCCTCAGTCTCATGTCTACCCGGCCGGTTGGGATCCATGGCACCCTGAGGCCTGTGTGGCTGTGGGAGTACAATAACCAGCGGACGCATCAGGGCAAGCGGTGTCAACGCCGGACCCCGACGCAGACGTTCCTTCACGGCAAGAAGGCTGTGAAGGAAAAGACCACCGCGTGACGAACTGGCGCGGGGGGAACAGTCAAGTCAAATAGCAACCACTGCGGTTTGTCCTTGCAAATGCAAAATAACCAGCAGTAGGAGAAAGAAATGCGCCGACTCAAAATGGTCGTTTTGGCTCTTGTGCTCGGCTGTCTAGTCAATGCACAAGCGTTCACCTATATCCAGCCCAGCAAGGACTTTCCGGAAGTGTTCGATGCCGTGCAGATGGCACGCCTGTTCCCGGATTCCAAGAGGTTCCCCTGCTGTACAATTTGGAAGAGACCCTAGCCAAGGCATACGAGTTCAAGGGCGACAACGCCATGCATCACCACTACGTTGAGCTGGCCGACGCGCGCCGAGAGGCCATGCAGACTTATTTTTGGGACGAGAACAGCGGTGTGTTCCAAGATTACAATTTCATCGAGGCGCAGCATACCGGCCGTCTGTCGCTGGCCATGACCTATCCGCTGTTCTTTGAACTCGCCACGCCTGAGCACGCGAAGTTGGTCGCCGCCACGATCGAGCGGGACTTCCTGAAACTCGGCGGCGTGATCACCACACCGATGATAACCGGTCAGCAGTGGGATGCCCCCAACGGCTGGGCGCCTTTGCACTGGCTCACGGTCAAGGGGTTGCGTAACTACCAACAGAATCAGCTCGCTGATGCCATCGCCGATCGCTGGATCACCATCAACACGAAGATCTACTCTGAGACTGGCAAGATGATGGAGAAATACAATGTGATCGACACCTCTCTTGAGGCGGGCGGCGGTGAGTACCCGTCACAAGACGGCTTTGGCTGGAGCAATGGTGTTCTGCTGCGCTTGTTGCACGACCAGCACACTAGGAAATAGTCCGCTAGATCTTCTTATGCCCGCATTTTTCCATACCAATTCGACAAATGCGAGAAAACGCACAATACGCGCACCGGCATTTCGCATCAACGAGCGCGGATTTGAAACGTCCCCGTTCGCCTCACCACGTCCAAAGGGCGTTGGTGCATGAATCGGTTTCGGGGCGTACGGGATCTTTTGGGGCCAAACTTACTCCCCGACGATCGCTTGGGATTCAGGCTTGCCCAGCTCAGCCATCCGGTTCAATGCATTGCACCCGATCATCGTCTCCCGCTTCTGCGATTCGTAGCCGCACGCGCGAAGGCTGCTTCCGAACGTCCGCTTGTACCTAAAGAAAAGATTCTCGACGGCGCCCTGTCGGCGATACCCTGACTCACGCTGCCAGCCTTGGCGCCCGACATTGCGAATCGTCTCAAGGGTCGCGTTCCGCTGAGCCCACGTGCCCTCGGCGCCGTCCGAAGGCACCGCCCCTCGTCGAGGCGGGATCACGATCTTGATGTCCGCGGTGCCGACCTCACCGAGCAGCTCGTACACCGACCGAGTATCGTAGGCCCCATCGGCTGTGAAACGTCGGATCGGGGAGTCGACCTGTTCAACCAGACTCGGGACCGTAGACGGATCGTCCTCGCTGCTCTTCGTAAGCGTCGCCGCCACGATGAAGCCGTCGTCATCCACGCCGACATGCAGCTTCCGCCATTGTCGACGCGCCTTCGAGCTCTTGTGCCTGTGGGTGTGCCACTCACCGGCACCCGAGATCTTCAGTCCAGTGGAATCGACGATCAGATGCATCGCGCGATCAAGCACCCTGCTAGGTGAAGGCACGTCGACCTCTTTGTTCCGTCGCGACAGCGTTGTGTGATCTGGTGCTCTTAGGTCGAGGTCCATCAGCCGCAACAACGAGTCCAGGAATCCCTCGGTCTGTCGCAGAGGCAGGCGGAAGACCATGCACAACGTCAACGCCGTCACGATTGCGAGATTCGAGTAGCGCGGCTGGCCACCGCGGCGGCCGTTGTTTGGTGGTGTCCAAGCGTCGCGCGCCTCCTCGGAGAACCAGACAGTGATGTCGCCACGGCACCTCAGGCTACGCTCGTACTCCCGCCAGTTGGTCACGCGATACTTCGTCTTGTATTTGCGGTTCACTCGGCTGGACTTGCGCGCGGCCATCGGCTCATTTCCTCGATCCTCAATGTATCGAGAAGCTGAGTCGAAGTGCTTGCCGGAGTCAAGAGCGATTTGTGTACCAACGCCACACAGACTGGACCCTCGTTCTCGATCCCGTCCTTCGTTTCGAGAACCTGGTTGCCTCGCATCTTCTCAAATGTGTTCACTTTCAGCAGGACGCCTTCGGACGCGACGTCGCGCTTCGTTACTTTCGCGACGTGGACGGCCCGAGAGGTTGATTTCGTCGTCGTCGAAGGCAAGGAGCCGATATTTCTGGTCGAGTGCAAATGGGCGGACGCCGATGTCGCTAAAGGCTTGAACTGTCTCAAAGATCGCTTTCCCGATTGCGCCGCGATCCAAATTCACGCGACAGGAAGCAAAGACTACGAGACGGCGCGCGGGGTTCGGGTGCAACCGGCAGTCGACTTCCTGGGAACCTTCGTTTGACTAGTCTTATTGAGGCGTGACGTTTTTGCCGATGATTCTCTGGAAGAACGACGTTTCGGTTTTTGTGTCGTTCGTCAAGAGTTTCTCCGTCGCTATCGGGTGGTCTGGATCGAGCGTGAGCACATGCTCGTACATTTTTTTGGCTCGCGTGGGCAGGCCGTTTTCTTCGTAGATGGAGGCGAGCTCGAGATAGCATTCTTCGTCGTAGGGTTCCGCCTCGAGAACGCGAAGGAAGTGCCCCTCGGCCTGTTTGCGCCACTTCGGATTCTTCGTCAGAGCCTGGCCGAGAAGCTTGTGATACTGGATGTTCGACGGAGCGAGTCGCACCGCCTCCCGCAGATTTTCGACAGCGTGGTGATAGTCCGCGACGTTGTAGTAGTTCATCCCCGCGCCATATTTCCTATCGGCTACTACGTCGAGAGGTGTCTGTATCGTCTGCACGGAGTCCCGGTTCTCGTCACGGTCATTCGCGGGCTCGCGTTGTTCGTCTCGGGGGAGTGCATGGTCGTAGCGCAGCCGCTTCGGCGGACTCGAGAGGACTTCATAGGCGTCGGCGAGCTTCGAGAGTATCTGCTCGAGGTCGGCCTGCAAGTCTCCGAGACTACCGCGGACGTGACGATCGGGATGGTACTTCTTGGCGAGCGCGTAGTAGGCTTTCTTGACTACGGACGGCGCTACGCCTTTCGAAACTTCGAGCGCTTCGTAATACGTCGCGCCGTCGAGCGATGCGAGTCTCTGTGCAACATCTCCGCGAATCGCCTCCGAGTCATCCTTGGGCGCCGCTTCATCCATGGGCTTGCGCTGGGGGTCTGATTTAGCGGGGGCTTCGACTCGCTTGCTCCGTGTCGTCGTCTTCGCTTTCGGCTCCTCGACGCGAAGGATGCCGGCCGAGATGAGGCCGTAGGCGCAGCGCAGCGTGCCCTCTTCGCCGAGCGGCGAAATCGCGGCGAGATCGGTGACCGACGTCTTTCCATCGACGCGCGAGAGGACGAATCCCTCCGAAGAGGTGAGCTGTACATTGCCGTCGTCCAGAAGCGAGGTCTCGATGGGGAACAAAATACTGTCCATGTTCCCGATGGCTTTGCGGATCGCCGTATTGCTCGCCATATTGCGTACGCCTTCGAGGAGGATCGCGTCAGTTGAAAGTTTCAGCGCGATGTCGTCTTCGACGGGGTTGTCGATGGCCTCGAAACCGTATTGGCCCGTCTCCCAGGCGAATATGGAGTAGATGATCTGCTCGACCTGCTCGTTGACGAGCGCGTCCACCTTCTCCGCATCGAGGCTTCCGAGCACGACAAGGGTCATCCCCAGCCGGCGACGCGTCTGCTTCATGATGATGGCGGCGCGCTCGTAGCTCGCGGCGTCGATCATGCCGCCACGGATCAGAAACTGCCCCAGCCGGTCCGAATCGGCATCGGAGTTCGCGAAGACGATCGCACCGTCGCGAAAGTAGAGGCGTTTCGAGATGTTGTCTTTCTGGACGTGGAGAATGCCGGTCTTTCGCTGGGCATGGATGACGCGCGTGAGCTCCGCGAGGTGGGTCTCGGAAAGCGTCCCTTGCAGCTCGATGTCGAAAGAGCTGTTCGTTTCCTGTGCACGATCGGTAACAACAGGCTCACTTCCGACGGTCACGACCTTCGGTATCGAATTCAAGGCTTCCACGAAAGCGGCGCCGGAGGGATAGCGCTCCTCGGCCTTTTTCTCGAGCGCTTTTTCGAGCACGGTGTCGAGGGCGGGAGACAGGCCCAGCGCGTGATGGTCGAGCGCTCCCGGCTCCCCGTTTACGATCTGCATGAGGACGTCGACGACCGCTTTTGCACGAAAGGGTTTCTGCCCGGACAAACACTCATAGGTGACACAAGCGAGAGAAAAAAGGTCCGAGCGCCCGTCGAGGCGCGTTTCGCCTCGCGCCTGCTCCGGCGACATGTAATAGGGCGTTCCGAGGACGCTTCCTGTCGCGGTGATGTTCAGCGATGACTCGCTTACTGACTGCGATTTAGCGATCCCGAAATCAGCGATTTTGATCGCGCCATTCGTCTCCAGGATCAAGTTGGCCGGTTTGATGTCTCGGTGCACGACGCTGTGCGCGTGCGCGTGATCGAGCGCATCAGCGACTTGTTTCATGAGCTCGAGCGTCCTTTCGAGGCTCAAGTGTCCACGCTCTCGGAGCTCGACTTCGAGTGTCTCGCCATTGACGAACTCCATGATGAGGAGCGTGCTCGTCGTCGTATGGACGACGTCATGGATGGCCACGATGCCGGGATGGCGGAGCTTGGCCGCCATCTTGGCTTCGCGCGCGGTGCGCCGCCGCATCTCCTCGCTATGTGTAGCATCCGTGAAGTGATCGAGGCGGACTTGTTTAATCGCGACCTCGCGGTCGAGCATCGTGTCGACGGCGCGATAGACGACACCATGTGCCCCCACTCCGAGCTTTGCGACGATCTCGTAGCGATCGCCATAGGCCTCGGTGAGAGCGCTCTGTAGTTGTTCGGAGCCCGCTAGTTGTGCTTGGTTCAAAGCCACTCCCTAACCGTTCGGTCTTTGGAACGAAGCGTTTTGGGGAACGGCCTGTCTGGGGGAAACTCCGAGCCGGGAAGGAAGTGTGCCACAGGGGCGCCTGCTATTCTGTGATCTGAAGCGTCGGATTTACCCTACAGAAATCGACGCCGATAAGTTCCACCGTAGGAGCCTTTTACGCGCGACGTGGACCCGCGCCCGACGTTGTTATTAAGGATACATATGACCAAACCGTCGTCACCTGTGATCCAGACGAGCCCATCGGTGCTCTCGTCGAAGCCGGCACCGACGACGGCGCGAGCGGCTTCCGGGCCAGCTCGACAGCGCCGTCCACGTGGGCGTCCGACAGCTCGAGCTCGGGGCTTCTGAGCGTTGCGCCAAAATCCGGGTTCCATGCTTCGATGGCGACGCGCTGCGGCATCAGGCGATCCTCTCGACGGTGGACGTGATCGGACCTTTTGCGACGCGAAACTGCACCGCGATTTTGCCGGCGAGGATTTGTTGATGGGTGACGAGGCCGACGATGCGTCCTTTCGCGCCGAGGTCTTCGATCGCGGTCGCGACGATCTCGAGCGTATCGTTGTCGAGCGTCCCGAAACCTTCGTCGAGAAAGAGCGACTCGAGGCGCGCCGAGCCTTCCGCTGCGAGCTCGGCGGTCTGCTCCGCGAGCGTGAGCGCGAGGGCGAGCGAGGCGAGAAACGTCTCGCCTCCCGAAAGCGTCCGCGACGAGCGGCGTTCGTCCGCGTTGCGGTGATCGACGACTTCGAAGTTGAGCTTGTCGTCGTACTCGAATGAATATTGACCGCTCGAAAGCTCCTTCAGAATGGCCGTGGCGCCCGAGACGAGCCGGCGAAACGCTTCTTCGAGAAGCCAGCGCTCGAAGCCCGTCGATTTGAGATGCTGGCCGAGCGCTCCCGCGACCGAAGCCGCCTCCCGCTCTGATTTGATCTTGGTTTCGAGCGTCCTTGCGCGCAAGCGGGTCTCTGCGATGCGCTTCGCTTCCTGCTCGGCTGCCGCAAGCTCGGACACGACGCCGTCGCGGGGCCGGTCAGGGGAGACGCCGACATCGAGCTCAGCGCCGCGCTCAGCGATCGCATCGAAGACCTTCTTGCGCTCGGCGAGTGCACTTTCCGCCCCTTGGCGGGCTT
This sequence comes from Candidatus Marinacidobacterales bacterium, assembly GCA_965197495.1. Taxonomy (GTDB): domain Bacteria; phylum Acidobacteriota; class Vicinamibacteria; order Marinacidobacterales; family SMYC01; genus SMYC01. The sequence goes on along the minus strand of OZ240210.1, from coordinate 3,017,357 downwards.
CCGTCGCGAGCGCGCGTTTTCCGGGAGCGCCGTCTCGCGCCCAAGCTGAAAGCTTGGACCAGGCCTCGCCGAGGTCTTCGCGATCGGTACGGGGTGGGCCGAGCGTCGCGAGCGCATCGCGCGCTTTCTCGAACTTCTTCCACGCGCCCGCTTCCTCGTCGGCGAAACGATCGAGGGCCGTCTGAGCTTTCGCCTCCGCCTTGCGTGCGGCGCGCGCCGTCTCGGTCGCCTTCAAAAGACTCGCCTCGCCGTCCTCGATCGCTTTCAATGACGTCTCGAGCTCTGTCTTCGTCCGCCGTATCGAGCTCCTTCTCGAGAGCCGCTAATGCCTCGCCGAGGGCCCGAAGCTTCTCTTCCACGAGCGCGCGGCTTCGTTCGACCTCTCGAAGCGCCTTTTCGGAGGCGCTTTGCGCTTTCTCTGCCTTCTCGACGTCGAGCTCCGCGTTCGAGAGCGCCGGCGGCATCATGAGCGCGGGCTCGGCCTCGAGGATCCTTTGGCACACGGGGCAGGCTTCACCCTTCTCGAGGTGCGCTGCGAGATCGTGGGCGGCGAGATCGCGCCGTGCTTGCTCGAGAGCGGCGCGTGCGCTCGCGAGCGCCGCCTCGCGCTCGGTATGGATGCCCGCCTTTTTCTCAAGCTCTTCTCGTAGGCCGGCGGCCACCGTCTCTGATTTCTGAAGCGCGGCTTTGTTCTCGGCGTGCTCGTCATGGCGGCGCAGGGCCGCTTGCACCGTGGCGGCTTCGGGAAGCTTGGAGCGTGCCTTCTCCGCCGCCGTCGTCGCGTCATCCGCGCTCGTCCGCTTCGTGCGCGCGCGCTCGTGCTCCGTGTGGGCTTGGTCGAGCTTTCCCGCGAGGTCGGTAACGCCGCGCGGAACGCGAAGTTTTTGGAGAAGCTCGGCCTCCACCTCGAGCTTCGTGGCTTCGTCTTCTTTGCCTTAGGAGGTCCTGTCGAGACCCGCGAGCTCGGGCTCGGCCTTCTCGATCGCGCTCTTGAGCGCGTCGAGGTCGCGAACGCGCTTTTCGGCCGCTTTCGAGGCACTTCGGGTGTTGCCGCAAGGCCACTTCGCGCGTTTTCTTCACGGGGCGGAGCTGGCCTACATTCTGAGGAGAAACGAGGAGACGCTCATTGAAGTCGTTGCGCTAGCCCATGTTTCCCTTTTAGGTGTCTAAGTCATTGAGAACAAAGGATCGAGATCGGCGGTTTGTCTCTACGCTGACAGCACCTCCTCGGAGAAGGCTGGCGGGTCGCGTTCAACGATGCCGAGTGCAGTCAGGATCGAGTTGGCGCGAGCGGTGCCGCGCGTGACGACGCGCTTAGTCCGCCCAGAACCCAGCTGTAAGTCGACGACCCGGACCGAGCGTAGCGCTTGTAGTGCCTCGGTTGCGGACAGGTCGAGTTCGGCGACCTTGAGCTTTTTCTCAAGAGCCCGATGCACAAGGAAGGCCAGCGTAGCTACGAAAAGATGTGCCTCCACACGCTCATCGGTCTGGTGGTAAACGGGACGCATCTCAATGACATCCTTAAGGCATGAGAAGGCTCGCTCGACCTCGTTTAGGTCCTTGTAAAGGCGCACGGCGTCGACCGGAGAGAGGTTTTGCTCCTCGGTTTGAATAACGTACTTACCCTCGTAGGCTTGCTCGCGCTTGAGGTTGACGGGGTGCTCGAAGAAGCGGAAGCGACCGTTTTTGTACTCCCAGTCGTAGTAACGGTGACCGTGGTGGCGTGCCTGTATGCGCGCGGCGGCGGCACCGATTTTCTCGGGGGCTTTCAATCGTCCGTCGCGCACGCGGCGCTCGAGGGCCTCGAATGCCGCACGGGCACGTCCCATGGCCCGCAGCCTCTGCCCGCGCTCGTAGGCGAGCCTTTCGTCGCTGTGAACGACGAAGATGCGCACCCCAGACTGCTCGGAGCGGATAGCGCTTTCCCAACCGTGTTGCTCTTGCACGGGGCCCGCTTCAGCTCGGAGACGTGGCGCGAGCTAGGAACGATTGAGCTTGTCGCCGCCGCGGGCTATCACGTGCTCGCTCTGGATTTGCCGGGCTACGGCCGTTCTCAAACCTCGCCGATCGAGCCAACGAACTTTCTCGTCGAGGCGATGGATGCGCTCTCCGTGGAGAAAGCTTTCGTCGTCTCGCCGTCGATGAGCGGGCAGTTCAGCTTCCCTCTCGTCACCCGCAACCCGGACAAAGTCTTGGGCTTCGTCCCCGTGGCGCCCGGCGGGATTAATCGTTACAAGAGCGCTCTTCGCAAAGTGAGCGTCCCGGCGCTCGTCTTGTGGGGGGAGAACGACAAGATCATCCCTGTAGGAGTCGGACGTTCTCGCCGCGGCGCTCACCGATAGCCGGCGCGTCATCTTCAAAGGCGCGAGCCATCCGTGCTATCTGGATAACCCCGAGGAGTTCCATCAAGAGCTCCTCGACTTCTTCGCGTCAGCTTCCGGTCGCTAACGTTTTCATCAAGCGATAAAGAAACTCCTGGCCCTCGACGACGACTGGATGGCGATGCGCTCGTCTTTGCCATGCGCTCGGACGTCATCGACCTCAGTAAAGTGCGTCGACAAGGGCTTCCTCCGTGAGTTCTTCGCGCCGAATTGTAATGGAGTTCCTGCGTAGATCTGTAGGCTTGCGCCTACACCCGATGCTGTGTTCCAAGATGGAAACCCGGCTTAAGTATTTCGATTCTAAACAGATGTAGGTGGATATCGAATGGCCGGAACTTGGCTCGATCGTTGCTTGATACCAATAACGTGAGCAAGTACCAGCCAGAGCGCATGTGGCCCCGCCTCGTCCCGAAGGGGTCGGTGATGGTGTCCATCTATGCCCCCGATGGCAGTCAGAGTTATGGCGTGATCACTGACGTTTCCCTGGGAGGCGCCAAAATCGTCGCCGGCGTCGGCTTCCAAGTGGGCGCCAGTCTGCTTCTGAGGATCGGGTTCGATCCGGACGCGCCTTACTGCACATCCAGCAGGGTCGTTTGGTGTCGGGACGAAAGCGACGACAAGCATCGCGCCACATTCTCGCACGGTGTCCGGTTTCTGATCTCGGATCCCGAACAGGTCGAACGACTTCGAGCCATACTCGAAAGCCCTGATTTCGCACAGCCCGTGCTTCCCGGGGAGCCGGTAGCCGCGTCCAAAGGCTCCTCCTCCGGCTGAAGCCGTTGAGCCTGCGGGCCCTCCAAATTATGGTTCTCCTGTCGTTTCGGGGGATCTGATTTGTGTTGGAGGGCATGGCCTATGGACGCTGCCGCGATTGTGGAAAACGCCGGAAACTCCGGGCGAGAGAGGCGTTTAGGGAAAGGTTGTGAGCACGTACAAACGTGGAGCGGCGTTTTCCACAATCGCTTGGAAAACGCTTCGCGTTTCCCACGAGCGCCCACAGGCCCCTCCTGATATATATACAAGAAAGACTGAGCGCGTGCGCTCCATCGCCTAAAGGCGATGGGTTCACGTCGCCGACTAAAGTCGGCTTGTCCTTGCCTCGTTTCACTACTCACTGACCCTGAAAGAATCGTCGTCCTGGGGCACGGCACCCTGCAACTCTATATACTTCGCTATCACCTCATCCGTCACGTTGCCCGTTGTCACCACGAAGTAACCCCGTGCCCGTAGGTGCCGACCCCAGAACTCCTTCCGCATCGTCCGTAAGTCGCGCATCAGACGATTCGACGTCTTACCCTTGATCAACTGCATCACTCGACTCGGCGACAAATTCGGCGGCACGCTCAGCAACAGGTGCACGTGCTCGGAAGCCGTGCTTCTACAATTTGGATGACATGCTCGCGCCCTTTCAGGCGCGCCTGGATCTCGCCCGCTGTTTTCTTGCGGTCGAACTCTCCAAAGAATTCCTCGATGTACTGGATTTAGAGTGACGAGAGCCAAATCGTTCCAGTGTCGTTCAAAGTGGGGCACGAGATCTTCGCGGACGAGCAGGATCCCAAGCTCCGAGATCTCGTCGCTCGCCTTCGGGACGCGGTCGACTTCGAGGGTCGACGTATCTTGTATAGCTGGATTGGCGGCACGCGCTCGGATTGGCGCGGGCAGGGTCACTTTCGTGCGCTTACGGAACAGCAAGAAGCTTGGGCCCACGAGCACGGCTTCAAAGAAGTCGTGGTCAAGACGAAGAACAAGTTCTACGGCATGCGGGGGACGCTGACGCATCTCAACTTCGACGTCGTGAAGTACGAGCGCAACGAGCTCGACAATCGCGACTCGAAAGTCTATCTGAGCAAGCGCATGGGACCGGAAGTACTCCAGGCACATCAGAGCCAGCGCAAATTAGTGCAGGCGCTTTAGCGGGCAGCATTCAGGGTTGTTCGCGCTTCGCACTCACATCTGATTCCCTCGAAGGAGCCCGAATGCGGACGATTCAGGAATATTGGCGCTCGTCAGTTTTTCTCGAGGTCGCGGCCCTGGATCCCTAGCTCTTCCGCGTGGGGTTTCAACGCGTCGATGATGAACTGGACGTGCTCGCCCAGGTCGACCTCGAGTAGCTCCACTCCGGCGTGTATCTCGGAGCGCTCCACTTTGGCGGCAAAGGCTTTGTCTTTGAGCTTTTTTTTCACGCTCTTGGGTGCCAACGTTGAGACGCCTTCCGGCCGAACGAGACAACAGGCGACGATGAAGCCGGTTAGCTCGTCGCAGGCGAGAAGCGCTTTGTCCAGCCGGCTCTTGTAGGGAACGTTCCACTGTGTGTAGTGCGCGGAGATTGCGTAGGCGAGCTCTTCCTCGCCGCGTTCCCGTAGCCAGCCGACGATGCGGTTCGGATGATCCTCGGGCCACTTTTCGTAATCGGCGTCGTGCAGCATGCCCGTGACTCCCCACGCTTCTTCGTCGGCCGCGCCCTCGCCATATTGGTGCGCGGCGCGACGCATGACGAGCTCCACGGCCCGCGCGTGCTTGCGCAGCGACTCCGTCTCCGTCCATTCGCTCAAGTGGGCCCAAGCCGCGTCTCGCGTCAGTTCCATCCTTTCTCTCCTTCGGGTTCATTTCTATCCGTGTCTTGTCAGTGACACGGACGTGCGGGTGACCCTGGTTTTCCCACGTCGCCGCGCGCGCCGCACCAGGAATAGGATCGAAAAATGTCCTCGGGTCCGGGCGCTACGACCTCGCCCTTCTCACGAGTACCGAGGACGTCGTAGAAATCCAGCCGAAGCCGAACAGGGTCGACCTCCAGAATCGCGAAGCCGAACTCGCGCGAAAAGTGACGCTTCGTCGTGCTCGTGAGCTTGGGACTCCTGTTGCACCCTTTGCTCTTTGCCGAGGCGCCTTGGATCACTTGCTCGAATCCTTCCGCGGTGATGTGCTCTTGGTGATGGGCGTGTCCCGCGACGTAGAGATGGACGCCGCATTCTCGAAACAATGGCTTCTCGAGCAGCGCCCGCACGCGGCGCTCGTTGGCGCTATTTTGATGATGGCCGTTGTTATAGACGGGCTGGTGCCCGAAGACGACCTTCCATCGATCCGTGCTCTTACCGTCGCGCTCACCGCACAGAGCTCGCTTCGCGGCGTGCACTTGCAAACCGTTCAAATCCCGTCGGACATCCGAATCGGTATGGAGGCCGTAGATCTGGATCCACTGCGGAAGATCGGGGACATCATAGTGAAGCGCGGGCAGACGCCAAAGCTTGCTGAACTCGGTATAGGTGACCCAAGTGCCGAGCGTGTTCTTTCGATAGTCGTGATTGCCCAGAACGGCCCAAAAACGAAAACCTTCGATCTCTTCGAACCTTCGATAAGGCGCTTCGAACTTCTCGTTGAATTGGTCCAGGATTTCCTGATAGCTGCCCTGAACGCTGTCACGCGCCGTCACTTGGATGCCGTTCTCGTAGACATTGTCGCCGAGCATCAGCGCGAATTGGCAATCGCGCTCACGGCAAATCTCGTACATCGCGCGGCCGACGCGGTGCTGTACGGCTTTCCCGGTACCGCTATCTCCGAAAAGGAGGATGACGAGCCGGTCCCGATCCCGGAGATCCGTTCTCTCGTAAGTCTGGCCCCAGAGCTCGGCCGCGGCGAGAAAAAAAACCAAAATGAGCCCGAACCGTCTGCGCATAGGCTTCGATTCTAGCCTGTCTTGGGGGCGAGAGTCGTTTGCCGAGTGTACGGGGCTGTACGATCTCCGGTGAGGTGTCGCATGTGGGGGAAGGTGTCCAAGACGCGTCCCATCCGATTCGAACACAATGATTATTTGAAGGCAACCATGGAGTGTCGCCTTTTCCAGGCATACCCCTTGCAGAAGCCTTGCCGTGTCCGGCGCGGCGCAGAAAACAGGGGAAATCGGAGCCCTGGGCCCGCGGCGTCTATCCGATGGGTTAGGCCATCCTAGCCATTCAGAGAGGTGACATTGAAAAGCTTTCATTGGAATGCGAAGTGAGCACGGCGGCCGCAGGTGTGGATTTGAAGAATCGCTTCAGCCCACTCGACGGGATCGTCTTTGGCTATACGGCGATCATCGCGATCTTTACCATCATCTTCCACGCCAAGATGCCCGCGCCCGTTTCGATTCTTGCGCTGCATGTTTTCGTGCTCGCGGCCATCGTCCTGCTGCCGCCGCGTGGCAGCCGATGGGAGACGGTGCCCCTCGCCGGTTTTAAAGGCCATGTGCGCGGCGGGCTCCGCTTCTTGCGTTATAGCTATCCGCTGCTGCTCATCTTGTTCTATTTCGAGGAAGTGGCCCAGACCGTGAACGCGATGTGGAGCCACGCGCCGCACTGGTTCGAAAGCTATCTCTACGCGGCGGATCGATGGCTCTTCGGCGAGCTCCCGGCGTTAATGATGAACGGCTGGGTCGGCCTCGTGCAGGACGAGCTCATGCACGCGTTCTACTTCTCCTACTACTTGATCCTCATCGGAGGCGTCGTCATCGCGTGGATGGGCGAGAAAGGCTCGCCCAAACCGGCTCCAGGGTTTCAATCGACGCTGACCTCGGTCATCACCGCGTTTTTTCTCTGCTACGTTTGGTACCCCTATCTTCCCGCGCGCGGCCCATGGGAGAACCCGGAGCTAATGGCGCGGATGACGCCGTTTACGGGCGTTCTCTTTGTCCCCATCATCGAGAGGATCATCGAGCATGGCGCCGTGTCCGGCGGCTGCTTCCCTAGCGCGCATGTGGCTGGGGCGTGGGGTATCGCATTTGGCCTTCTTCCGTTCCAGAGAAAGCCTGCCTTGGTTCTCGGGTTCTTCGCGCTCGGGATGAGCGTGGCCTGCGTCTATACCCGCTATCACCACGGGGTCGATGTGCCGGTCGGTTTCATGGCGGGCCTGCTCGGCGCCGTCACCAGCTACAAGCTGACCGCGTCGAAGATAGAAACGACCTTTTCCTCCGCAGGCACACGCTCTTCGTCGATCACTCGGCGTTGGGTTTGGTTGATGACTTTCTTGGTGAGGACGAGAAAGTGCTCAAAATCCGCGGCGATCCTCTCCGCGCTCGCTCGCTTCACCGGCTCGGTCAAGCCCGACTCTTCCAACTGTGCTGCAACGCGTTGAGCGGAGCGATAGGTTTCTTCCGTCACCTTCAGTAGATCTCGATAGACGCCACGCCTTTGTTGCTTATCCTTCGCGTTCAGAACTCCCAGTCGACGTCTCTTCGCTCGACGCGTTCGATTGCCGAAGACCACTACTGTACCCAGCAGTTCGCGAGCTCGGCACATCAGGCGAGTGAGAACCCGAACACAGTCATAAAGAAGCTCGGAGTCTGTAGGCGGATGAATGTTTGATTCCACTACCGTGCAGTCCACTCGTACTTTTCTTCCCTTTTCGATCCCAGCATCCTCGGCAACGCTCACCAGCTCTCGGTTGATCTGCTCCAGCGTTTCGAACTTCACGGCTTTGATGTTTGCTGCTAGGGTCGACTTCGACGGGGTCGGCTCTATGATGCCGAGCTGGCAAAACGTCCGATAGCTTCGAGAGTCTGCCAAGTGAAACGCCAGCTCCCGATAGGTGAACTGATTCAGCTGCTTCACCAACAACGCCCGGAGAACCTGCTCCGCGCTCATTCCCCCACGACCAACATCGCTCCCTGCCGGTGGGGTGACCGACCTTAGGTCTTGCAGTACCAGCTCATTGAGCTTAGGATGGGCATCGAGTAGCGACGAGATCGTTTCGAGTTCGCGTGCGTGCTCCAGCTCCAGCCAGGGCTCACGTAGATTTGGCTGTGGGTTGATCGTTTTTCGCATTTAGGGCTGGTCTCCTTTGGAGTTAAGTCATTTAGAATCGGATGTTTTCAACGACACGATCCTAATCGACACCCCCTCAGAAGACTAGCCCTAAATTTGCGATTTCTCCTTTTTTCTCAATCCCTTACAGGCTTCAGGACGGGTACTAACTAACTAACTTAGCCAGCGCCTTCGAGCGGTGAGAAAGTCTTGCAAGGCGCGCAAGCGGTCTTTTCTTTCTTTATTCGCCTCTCCTGCCATTTCAGTGGATCCTCTCGAGGGTGAGACCGCCACAGTTTAGGTAGACGAGACTGATGAGAGCTTCGGCAGAGTGGAGTCCAAAGCTGCGGTGGCTCAGCAGCCGGATTTTGTTGTTCATTCCTTCGAGTCGGCCGTTGCCGAGTCTCCACGTGACCCGCGCGATGACGCCATCGAAGTGGCTGCGGATCATCTTCGCCGCGCGTTTGACGGGCTCTATCCTCGAGCTCATAGCGCGCCGCAGCCATCCTCGGAGAAACTTCTTGGCCCATGTCTCGGTTTTGTAGGTGTAGAGGTCCATGAAGTCGTCGCGCAGAAGCATGGCGCGGTAGAGGCGACGATTAGCTCGCGCCTGCTCGCGGAGCACCCGTTTGTCTTTCGCGCTGCGGTTGTGTTTGGCCTTGAGAAGGGGAAACTTGGTGTTCTTGAGGTTGCGCCGGGCAGTCCCTTTGAGCTCGCGCACCAGCTCGCGCCGGGTCTTATCCACGGCCTCGTTCAGATGCTTGACGATGTGGAAGCGGTCAAAGATCACCCGTGCCTGAGGAGCCTTTTTGCCGACGACAGTTATGTACGGCTCCCACATGTCCATGCTGACCGCTTCGAGCTCCGCGGCTCTTTGTGGTCCGAGCTTGCGGAAAAACCGCAGCAGCGTCTTGGCCTTGCGCTCCTTTCCCGCCCAGACGACCCGGCCGCTGAGATGGTCTATTACCACTGTTAAGTACTTGTGGCGTTTGCGGTAGCTGATCTCGTCCATCCCAATCACCCGCAATCCATCGAGCTCGCGCCGCTCATCCCGCTGCTCGGCAACCACTCGCTGGATGATCCGTCGCACCGAACGCCACGTCACTCGGAAATAGTTCGCTACGGCGCTGACGTCCGTCCTCTGTGCCAGCCACGCTACCTCTTGTTCGAAGCTTTTGGTAAAGCGGCTTCCCTTGTCGGCCCAAGGCACCTTTTCTCTGACCACTCCACACCGCCGACATACCACTCGTCGGATCGAGTAGCGAAGATAGGTCCGGACTCCGAACAGGTCCAAGTGCCGCCAGTAGCGATTGTAGCGATCTTTGTTCTTGCGGACCTTTCGTCCGCAAATCCCGCACAGAGGCTTCCTCCTCCGTGGTACTACATCCACCACCACTCTGGCTTTGTCCGCCTGGAAGTGGAAACCTCGGACCCACAGGCCTTGCAATCCGATGAGCTTGCTGACTAACGTAGTAACGCGCATCGCGGAAACGCTCTTTTCTCTTTCGGAAAAAAAGATTCTAGCGTTCTCGCCGATGCGCATCTACACATGGCTTACCCTCTCAACCCACGGGCCTCACCAAATGCCACTGCCCCTCAGCGGGAGACGAGGCTGTGGGAAACGCCCCCACGGTTCTGGTCGTTCAGACCTTGCTCACGACTGAGTTCTCTTCGAAGCCTGGAAGGGCGTTTTCCATAGCCTCCACTAATCGAGCCCCCCCTTCCTTATTCCATATGAATTAATCTTTCTTGTATATATATCAGGAGGGGCCTGTGGGCGCTCGTGGGAAACGCGAAGCGTTTTCCAAGCGATTGTGGAAAACGCCGCTCCACGTTTGTACGTGCTCACAACCTTTCCCTAAACGCCTCTCTCGCCCGGAGTTTCCGGCGTTTTCCACAATCGCGGCAGCGTCCATAGGCCATGCCCTCCAACACAAATCAGATCCCCCGAAACGACAGGAGAACCAACGTTTTTTCATGGGTAAGAAGTCGATTTTCAAGTTCAGGAAAACCTGGCAAGACGCTTTTGGCACGGATGAGAGAGCCGATGTCGAGGCGTATCTGGTGAGGGAAGGGATGAGCTATCAATGGGACGAGGATGGCAATCTTTCGACCGAGCTGAATCTTCCCGCGGTCCTCGAGGACCCGGTAAATGGTAAGAAGTATCTGAGTATAACCATGTTCAATGGCGACTCCTTCGTCTACAACTTCCGGCACTTTCGCGAACGCTATACGCCTCTTACCCGTCGTTCGTTGGAATGGTTCGTCCGGCGCGAGAGCGCTCCAAAAGACTGCTTTCTGCATGTGAGCTTCGGCGAAGGAAGCCCCTTTACTCGTAGCGAAAGCGAGGACATTCAGAGGGCGGCATGGGACAGCGCCATTATCTACCTCTGGCAACCGAACGATTTTGTGGTTATCGATAACATTCGATTCGCCCACTCTCGACTCAACGTGAAAAAGCCGCGGGCCATCGTCGCCGCCATGGCGGATGCGTACGATGTGCGGGAGTATTCGAATCGGGATCCGTCTAGATCAGGAGGGTTCGGGTCAGCGCGGGAGTCGTCGGCGGGAGACGGTCCCACATCGGCTCGCCCGTGAGGACGGAGGCAATCGCGTCCGACATTGTTTCGCGGCTTTGGTGGGCGTTGTTGCACGGCCCGGAGCAAATCGCTGACCTCTCAGTGCCGGTCGCTGAGTCACCCGGCGCAGTACGTATCGGGCATCCCGAGCGCGGTCATCTTGTTGAGTATCTCGCACCCAATTCGGTGTTCAACTCGTTGCCTCGCCAACGTTCGAGCCCGCATCTCGGGCCCGATGATCGCTTTGTAACGATAGACCGCGTTCTCCACCATGCTTCGCTTGGTGCAGCCTGAGAGCTTGTACCATTCACGTCGGCCGTGTCTTTCTATTTCCGAATATGGCGATCGCGCTCCTGCATGGCCGTGTTCGAATTCTGACTGAGCGTCGCGTTTCGTTGCGGCGGAATCACCACGCGCGTCCTTCGTCCAGGACTGTGTGCTTCGATGGCTTTGTAGACCGTTTCCTTGTCGTATGCACTGTCCGCCGCCGCCCACGCTAGAGGTGCTTGAATCTGTGTTAGCAAAGCGGGGACTCGCGTTGCGTCGCGAGCTCGTGACGCCGTCAGGTCGGACGCAACAATGTTGCCGGTCTTGCGATCAACGGCAATGTGCAACTTGCGCCATGCGCGTTGCTTTGGCGGTTTGCGGGCGGTTCCGACATGAATCCTCAAGCCCGTGCTATCGATCATCAGGTGGAAGGGTTGATTGCTCGCGGCTTTCGGAATCCGCAGCTTCTTGCGGAGCAGCCTCGAGCGCCGACACAACGTCGATTAGTCCGGGATCTCGATACCGAGCCCGAGAAGCGAGGCGATCGAGTGTAAGAAGCCTTCGGTTTGTCGGTAGGCGAGCCTGTACACCATCCGGACAACCAGGCCCGTTTCAATCGCCATGTCTGAATAGACCCGTTGACCGCCAGGCTTACCGGTCTTGTCGGCCTTCCAGTTCGCGATTGCCTCCTCGTCAAACCAGACCGTCAAATCGCCCCGGCAGCGCAGCCCTTCGTTGTATTCCGCCCAGTTGCGAACGTGGTACTTCTTCTGCTTCGCGTGCTTGTACTGGCTGCGCTTGGGATACTTCACGGTCGAACATACCTCGGCCACCACCATAGGGGATTTCGCTCTCAGCCAGAGCGGTGCAACAACGCCAGAGACATGTCATAAGTGGAGCTTTCTGGCAGTTGAGGTTCACCCGACAGTGGATAGGTCGCTTTTGTATCCTATCGTGCAGAAGGCCTTGAGATCTATGTAAAATTGGATTCAATGAACTGAAGAGTGAACGAATCTATGGCCAAAAAAGAACGAGTTTGTGTGATTGGAGCGGGCCTGTCGGGCCTCATTGCACTGAAGGAATTGCTTGAAAAAGGACATGACGTCACTTGCTATGAAAAGGAACTTCGCGAAGGCGGAGTCTTTAACTTTCCAACTGGTGTAGCTTACGACACAATGCGTCTTACCGTCTCCCAGCACTTCATGTGCTTCACTTCGATGCCCGCGCCACCGCAGGAAAAGCGAGAACTCTGGACACGAAGACGGTACGCCCAGTACTTGCAGTCCTTCGCAGAAAGATTCGACCTTTTTAGCTACATTCAATTTAGCACCGAACTAAAGGCGATCGAACTCTGTCAGGGAGGCCAAGTTCGGGTTACTTGTCGTCATAGCACCGAGAGTTACGACCGAAAGTTTGACGCAGTCGCGATTTGTCAGGGTGCGTTTCGCGCAGACGCCCCGCGAATGCCAAACATCGATGGTCTGGATAACTTTCCAGGAAGAGTGGTTCACAGCGGAACTTACAACGACCCGGAGTCCTTTAAGGGTATGCGCGTATTGTGCGTAGGAATGGGCGAAACGGCCGCGGGCATTACTCTGCAGATTTCTGAAGTAGCTGCGAGCTGCACATTGAGTATGCGGACCTTTCCCGAAATAATAAAAAGATACCGGGGTCCTGGACGACGCACCACCGACGTCGACTCTACGCGACTCTTTCACTGGATGTCGCTGGAACAGCGAGGCGATTTCTACGCCTTCAAACGGAAGTTTAGGGATACGAGGAAGCTTAGCGATCACGATCGGTTGGTTTACGAATGGAATCGAAAATCGGGTGGACGTCGTTCCCTCCAAAAAGACGACGATTTCGTAAGCAACGTCATTGATGGACGAATTCAGGTGCTTGCTCCGTCGGAGCCTAGATGTATTGAAGGCAATATGGTGATCTTTGATGATCACTCAACATTGGAAGTGGACGCAATCGTATTCTGCACAGGATACGAGGAGAGCTCCATTCCCAACAACTGGATTAAGGACGTCGAGATCTCTGATGTTCGTCAGTTGTACAAGCATGCATTCCATATAGACCTGGGGAGGCACGTTGCTTTTTTTGGTTGGGCACGACCTCGGCAGGGAGGGGTTCCTGCACTCTCTGAATTGTTAGCCAGGTATTTCGCACTACTTTGCAGCGGTGAGCGAGAGTTGCCTGCGAAAAGCGAAATGAAACGTGTAATTGCTGAAGATTGTGCCCGCGAGGAGGAGTGGTTCGCCAATTCAAAATCTACACGTACGCTAGTTCACTACACACGCTATTTAGATGATCTTGCCGAACTGATTGGATGCCTTCCCCATCTGGAAGATTATCTGAATGATCCAGAGCTGCTCACACACCTGATTTGTTCATCAAACATTGGACTGAGCTATCGGTTACAGGGCCCCGACGCCTTCCCCGAGATAGCTAGAGAGGCTTGCGTGTCGGCGCCCATCGCTGATCCATATGAAGCTATCGATAAGTTTTTGGACTACTCTCTTAGACAGAGACTGAATCTTGACCTGGCAAACCGGGTCGCTGAGATCATTCGCACATATCTGACCACACACACGACGGACATGCCTTCGACGGAAACTTGGGGAAGCTGAGACTGGCCTGTGCCGTGATTTCGGAGGTCAACGCCCGATTGAGCTGGCACCCCTTCTAGGACATCGATCTCGGGGAACGATAAGTCACCTTGTAGGACACTGACATCTGGCGGAAACACTAGGATTCTCAATGTCCGACAACGTCGTTTCGGGACAGTTAGGATTCCGGCTTGTCGTCGAAACCCTTGCGTGATTAACTCACTGAATTCCGTCGGTAGAGGCCACCTATAAAGGTTCCTTCGTTAGTGCTGACATTGCAGGAATCCAGGCAAAAGGAGAATCGCAATGGTTGTACTCTTGTTGGTTATTTGGTTTGGCCTGTCATTGTTTCTCAACGTTCTGGTGTGATTTGTCAGGATCATGACCCCACTTGAGGGCGTGTTTTTCAGAAACATTCCCCACCCCATTTTCAGAGACATGACCCCGGCAAAGGGGTGAGTTTTTCAGAAACATGACCCCACTTTTCGGAGTCATGACCCCACCCCTTTGAGGCCGAGCTCGGCTGTGCGAGCCTTCTTGGAAACAAGGAGGTCGTATTGGCATACAGGGAGCACGGTATGTGGGAAGTTCTGGATGTTCTGAAACGGCACCATCGAGGGGAGAGCCAGCGAAGGATAGCTGTAGCCACCGGTCGGGGCCGGAAGACGATTCGCGCGTATATACGAGAGGCGAAGAAACTAGGCTGGTCGAAGGAGGTTCCACCGGATGACGAGCTCGCGTCGCGGGTGGCGCAGCGACGCCAGCCGGGCCCGAGTTCGAGCGAGGCTTCTGCATCGGAAAAGGCGCTACGCGCCCATCATGATCGCATCCAGCAATGGGTGGAAGGCCCCGAGGGAGAGAGGGGCCTGAAGCTCACCAAGGTCCATGAGCTATTGACCCGCGAGGGAGTCGACGTTTCTTACAGCTCGGTGTATCGCTACGCGGTGGAGCAGTTCGGTTTGGCACGGTCCAGGCTGACACTGCGCCGAGCCGAGGTTTCACCGGGTGAACTCGCCGAAGTGGATTTTGGTCAACTCGGCAAGATCTACGACCCGGATGTCGGCGCCGAGGGGGGTACCGCAGGTATGGGCCGGTCCACGGGAGGCTGTTGTCGGGCGATGGTGGAGCTTGTGTTCGCGCTTCGGTGGTTGGATTCGCAAGATTCACTCCTTTTCAGGTTTGGTGGACATTTTCGAGTTTCGAGGCCAAGAGGTCGGGACGTTGTCCCTTCCTGTAGCTTTCGCCTTCGATCTGGACTTGGTAAGCGTTGTGGGACAAACGGTCAAGAGCGCTCTGGGCAAGAATCGGGTCATCGAACAAAGGAATCCACTCGTCGACGTGTCGATTTGAGGTGAGGATCGTGGACGAACGGCGGTGGCGCTCGATGACGACTTCGTAGATGTCGTTGGACTGTGTGGTATCGAGCCGACGCAGAGCGAAGTCGTCGAGGATGAGCAGGTCGGGGGCGAGAAAGCGTCTGAGCGCCTTTTCGTGAGAGTAGTCGGCACGAGACTGCTTGAGCTCGAGGAACATCTGATCGGCGCGGATGAAGAGCACGTCGTATCCGGCCCGGCAGGCTGCATGGCCGAGAGCGGAAGCGAGGAAGGTTTTGCCGACGCCCACGCTTCCCATGAAGAGAACGTCTTGCTTGGCCTCGATAAAACTGAGCGAGAAGAGGTCGCGAACGCGATGGCGATCGAAGCCCACCGGGGCATCCCAGTCGAAATTCTCGAAGGTTTGCTCCTCGGTGAAGGAGGCGCGTTTGAGACGCCGTTGCAGATTGACTTGGTCGCGTCGGTCCACTTCGTCCTGCAGGATAAGTTCCAGGAGGTCTTCACTCGGTAGTTTTGCCTTTTGAGCGTAGGCGATCCTCTCCGGCAGCGTCGCAAGGATCCCCGAGAGCTTGAGCCTCTTCAGAATCGTTTTCAGTGAGTTTTTGATTTCCATCTGGATTCTCCTTTCGTTTCGGTTCATGAGAGAAACTTTCGTTGGGGCGAAGGAATCTCAAGGGCATCGAGATCAGCTCTCCTGTTTGTGGTGGGTCGTCCGACGGCGCGACGGCATTCTTGAGAATGCGCTCCACCCTTTGGACATTGATGAGATCGAAGCCCAGGGCTCGCTGGCAAGCGGTTTCCACGCGAGCATGGCCGTACTTGTCGGCCAAGCGCATGAGCTTCTGAGCCTGTCGGAGCTTGGCCCATGGAAAGACGCCGCTGAGGAGCAGACTCATGAAACGGCCGATGTTGTTGCCGAGTTTCTTGGCTTGGCGCACCATACGCTCCGGGTCGCGCCTGGCGTAGGCCTCGAGGTCTGGGGGGTAGTCTGTGTAGTCGGTCGCTCTTCCTCCGGCTGGTTTTCTAGGGTGGGTTTTGATGAGCTCGCCTTTGTAGTAGATGCGTACGAGCGCTTTATCGCCTCGTACCGTGACCTGCTTTCCCACGTAGACCGTGGGAACCGAGTACAGGGCCTTGAGGAACTTCACGTGGTGGTCGTCATGAACGGACGGCTCGGCCCACTAAGGCGTATCGAATCGAGGCCCGTTCACGGGCCGAAGGCAAGCAAGCTCGACCTCTTCGAAGACGACGAGAGGGCGTTTTTGGGTGGTCCCGTGAATACGCCGGCCCGCGACTTCCAGACACCAACGTCGAGCTTCCCGCTGGACGTGAGCCAGGTCGAGCCACTGCTCACCGCGGAAAAAGCTCTCTCGAACGTACGGCACCCCTCTCTCGACGATCGGCTTGCCCTTCGGTTGGCGTACGACTGCCGGGTCGATGACAAAGCCTCGGAGCTCTGCATACTGCTCCATGGTGCGCTGAAAACTAGGCTCATAGCGGTCCGCCTTCACCACCGCCGTCTTCATGTTGTCGACGACGACCCGCTCAGGCACACCTCCGAAAAACTCCCACGCCTCTTCCAGTCCATCGATGACAACGTCCAGCTTCTGAGAGAAGTTGACGTGAACGTACTGGTGGCGGCTGAAGCCGAGAGTGACGAGCAACGCCCAGACGAGTCGCTTCCGATCCGACTCCGGGTTGTCGCCGGAACCCCTGCCGCATCGCGGCCGGCGGGATCTCCAGTCGCCCTACGGGCTCCTTCCGATCCCGCCGAGGTCTCTCTCTCTATCAACGTACTCATGCATGTTCCTCCTCCGCCCTCTACACTAATTTTCAAAGGCCCAAGTGTCTCAAGGATGTTGGTACACAGGAGCGACGACAGAGATCTGTTACAGATCCGAGGAAGTTGTGGTATTGATTCTCGGGTAGGCCTTTGACCCCGGGGGCATGTTTATGAAAAAGGTGGGGTCATGATTCTGAAAAATGACACTAGGACTTCACCGACAGGATTAGCGGGTTCGAGCACTATAGCAGCGAGCAGTTGCTTGGGAAGTCCGCAGCTGACAGAATCGCGCTTCGTCAGGAGTGGATCGTTGAGCAAGAGCGAACCTGAAGGCAAGAAACCGGGCCGGCCGTCTCGAGTGAATCAGCGCCGGGGGCAAATCCTGGAAAAAGCAGCGCAACTATTTTGCGTCAAAGGTTACGACTCCACCTCCATGAGCGACATCGCCGACGAAGTGGGCATTACCAAAGCGGGCCTCTACTACTTCGTCGAGGGCAAGGAGCACTTGCTCTACTTGATTACGGATTACGGTCTTGACCTTCTCGACGAGACCGTCGTTCAACCGTTGAAAAAGATCGAAGACCCCAAGGACTTCCTCACCGAGCTCATCAAGCTCCATACCCACATGGTGTTGAACCGTCCGAGAGAGGTCACGATCATCCTCCACGAGCGAACGGCATTGACCGGTGTCTACCGGGAAAAGATACTGCAGCGGAAGAAAGAGTACATCAATTATGTGCGCAGTCTACTCATCCGGCTGCAGCAACGAGGAGAGGCGCGGCAAGATCTCGACCCCACCGCGGCGACGTTCTTCCTGCTCGGCTCCCTCAACTGGATCTATCAGTGGTACAAAGTAGATGGTCCTCTCACAGAAGAACAGCTGGCAAGTGAGCTCACGAAGCTGTTTACGAGGGGCTTCTTGAAATAAGACCCCCCCTCGACTGGAAATAGGACCTATTTCCCTTTCTTGCGAACCTAACGGGAAATGCTGCTCGCCGACAGCTCGATGACCTCGAGGAGCTGATCCTGCAAGTCGGGGTTTCCGATCTTCCGCCAGTGACCGAGAAGCTTCTGTTCTTCCTTGTTTTCGGCAAGCGGTTTTCGGGTGTGGCTGTCAGGGATGAGATCCGAGACCTTCACGTCTAGCGACTTGCTGATTTTCTTGAGCCAATCGAGCGACGTGCGCCGACGACCCTGCTCGAAGTTCGAGAGAGCCGAAGGCGATAGGCCCGCTTTTCGCGCAAGCTCCTCTTGAAGCAGGCCTCTTTTCTGTCGCAGCTCACGAATACGCTGCCCGACTTCTGCGTGCATGGAACCTCCTTTGTCCCCTGTCAAAAAGACAATAATAGAATCACTTTCAGGGCACAGTAGCATGAAACGCCGCCCGGCGCACCACGGGTTGTTTCTGGTGTAAGAAAGACGCTAGTGTCAAACGAGTTCTGTATGCTAAATCTGGGTGGCACCGTGTTAGAATAGGGAGTTTTCGACATTGAGGAGGGAAGTACCGTTGAATATCAACGACGCCGGTCTATTCATGAAGGTGAACATCGCCGCACAAAGGGCGCGGCAGATCATGCAGGGCGCAGCCCCGAAGGTTCACAGTGACTCCCGCAAACCTGCAGCGATCGCGATCCGAGAGCTCGAAGACGGGGAGCTCGAAGCGTTTACGCCAGCAGAGCTTCCTGATCCTCCCGAAGAAGGGTTCCCCGACGAGGATTCAGAAGACGAGCTCTGAGCCCGGCCCTTAACTCACGATCCCTTCCACTTTCTCGTTCTTGAGAAAGCTCTTCAACGTTTCCGCCGTCGCGGTTACCCGATCGAGATGGTACCGTGACAGCACGTCCTTCATGTAAAGATGGTGACGCAATAGCTCTTTGGGCGATCCTCCTGACGCGTTTCGAATCCCATCGGGAGGTATCCACCCCGAGGAGTCTTTTGTCGACGGCGCCGCCCGGGAGGCGCTCGAGGAGACCGGCCTCGCGGTGCGCGTTCAGGACTATCTGCTGCAGATTCATGCGGACTTCACGCTCGACGGTGAGAAAACGTCGTGGACGACCCACGTCATGCTTGCCCATGCCGAGGATGGGTCGATCGGGCCCCAAGACCGCGAGGCGTTTGAAGCCGCACGTTGGGTCGCTCTGGATGACCTCGTAACGAACGTCAACCCGCTGCTCGAGGCGTCTAGTCTCGGAGATCTTCGCTATCGGGCGGGAATCCATCAACGTCTCGCCGAGCTCCTGGAAGAACGCGAGTCGCAAAGCGACTAATGAAAAAACGCCTCTCCTGCCATTTCAGTGGATCCTCTCGAGGGTGAGACCGCCACAGTTTAGGTAGACGAGACTGATGAGAGCTTCGGCAGAGTGGAGTCCAAAGCTGCGGTGGCTCAGCAGCCGGATTTTGTTGTTCATTCCTTCGAGTCGGCCGTTGCTGAGTCTCCACGTGACCCACGCGATGACGCCATCGAAGTGGCTGCGGATCATCTTCGCCGCGCGTTTGACGGGCTCTATCCTCGAGCTCATAGCGCGCCGCAGCCATCCTCGGAGAAACTTCTTGGCCCATGTCTCGGTTTTGTAGGTGTAGAGGTCCATGAAGTCGTCGCGCAGAAGCATGGCGCGGTAGAGGCGACGATTAGCTCGCACCTGCTCGCGGAGCACCCGTTTGTCTTTCGCGCTGCGGTTGTGTTTGGCCTTGAGAAGGGGAAACTTGGTGTTCTTGAGGTTGCGCCGGGCAGTCCCTTTGAGCTCGCGCACCAGCTCGCGCCGGGTCTTATCCGCGGCCTCGTTCAGATGCTTGACGATGTGGAAGCGGTCAAAGATCACCCGTGCCTGAGGAGCCTTTTTGCCGACGACAGTTATGTACGGCTCCCACATGTCCATGCTGACCGCTTCGAGCTCCGCGGCTCTTTGTGGTCCGAGCTTGCGGAAAAACCGCAGCAGCGTCTTGGCCTTGCGCTCCTTTCCCGCCCAGACGACCCGGCCGCTGAGATGGTCTATTACCACTGTTAAGTACTTGTGGCGTTTGCGGTAGCTGATCTCGTCCATCCCAATCACCCGCAATCCATCGAGCTCGCGCCGCTCATCCCGCTGCTCGGCAACCACTCGCTGGATGATCCGTCGCACCGAACGCCACGTCACTCGGAAATAGTTCGCTACGGCGCTGACGTCCGTCCTCTGTGCCAGCCACGCTACCTCTTGTTCGAAGCTTTTGGTAAAGCGGCTTCCCTTGTCGGCCCAAGGCACCTTTTCTCTGACCACTCCACACCGCCGACATACCACTCGTCGGATCGAGTAGCGAAGATAGGTCCGGACTCCGAACAGGTCCAAGTGCCGCCAGTAGCGATTGTAGCGATCTTTGTTCTTGCGGACCTTTCGTCCGCAAATCCCGCACAGAGGCTTCCTCCTCCGTGGTACTACATCCACCACCACTCTGGCTTTGTCCGCCTGGAAGTGGAAACCTCGGACCCACAGGCCTTGCAATCCGATGAGCTTGTTGACTAACGTAGTAACGCGCATCGCGGGAACGCTCTTTTCTCTTTCGGAAAAAAAGATTCTAGCGTTCTCGCCGATGCGCATCTACACATGGCTTACCCTCTCAACCCACGGGCCTCACCAAATGCCACTGCCCCTCAGCGGGAGACGAGGCTGTGGGAAACGCCCCCACGGTTCTGGTCGTTCAGACCTTGCTCACGACTGAGTTCTCTTCGAAGCCTGGAAGGGCGTTTTCTATAGCCTCCACTAATCGAGCCCCCCCTTCCTTATTCCATATGAACTGAGCGCGTGCGCTCCATCGCCTAAAGGCGATGGGTTCACGTCGCCGACTAAAGTCGGCTTGTCCTTGCCTCGTTTCGCTACTCACTGACCTTGAAAGAATCGTCGTCATGGGGCACGGCACCCTGCAACTCTATATACTTCGCTATCACCTCATCCGTCACGTTGCCCGTTGTCACCACGAAGTAACCCCGTGCCCGTAGGTGCCGACCCCAGAACTCCTTCCGCATCGTCCGTAAGTCGCGCATCAGACGATTCGACGTCTTACCCTTGATCAACTGCATCACTCGACTCGGCGACAAATTCGGCGGCACGCTCAGCAACAGGTGCACGTGCTCAGGCCGCACATGACCCTTCAGTATTTCTATCTGGTTCCGAGCACAGATCTCCCGGATGAGATCCCGGAGACGAACCGCTACATCCCCTCTCAAGGCCGGCTTGCGGTACTTCGTGATAAATACGAAGTGATAGTTTAACTGGTATGTCGTGTGCGATGATTTACGATATCCTTTCACCTGGGGATCGTATCCCAAGCCTCCTAAAGGCTTCGCCTAAAGGCGAGGGATTTCAACCATCCCCGAGTGGGACATTAATCTTTCTTGTATATATATCAGGAGGGGCCTGTGGGCGCTCGTGGGAAACGCGAAGCGTTTTCCAAGCGATTGTGGAAAACGCCGCTCCACGTTTGTACGTGCTCACAACCTTTCCCTAAACGCCTCTCTCGCCCGGAGTTTCCGGCGTTTTCCACAATCGCGGCAGCGTCCATAGGCCATGCCCTCCAACACAAATCAGATCCCCCGAAACGACAGGAGAACCAAAAAAACTACAGTCCTGTGTAAAAAAAGGAGAGATGAGGAGAGGTGGAGATAAAAGCGAGAAATCCCCTTTATCCCCCTATCCCCTCCCATCCCCACATCTCCTTTCCCCTACACGTCCCTCGGAGCGTAGAGAGAGCGTTAAGCACTAGAGAGGAGACCGCTGATGGACAGGGCTTCCGAGCTCAGGGTCGCGGAGCGTTATCGCAGAAGCGGCGACTTTGACCGCGCGGTAGCTGCCCTTCAAGCGCTCGTATCGGAAATACCGCACGATACCGGCATTCGGCGCCGCCTCGCCGACGTTCTCATCGAATCGGGGAATCGAGACAGCGCCATTTCTGAGCTCGTAAAGATTCAGGAGAGGCTCTCCTCGGCTGGCGATATCCTCGGTGCTATCGCCGCGGGTCTTAGAGTCGTCGAGCTCGATCCCCGGTTCGAGAACCCCCTCGCCTATATCGCCAAAGTCACGGTCGACAGCCTTAGAGACGAACAGAAGAAGCGAGAGGCACAGACAGTGCCGGTGCCGACCTTGACACCTCTCAACGATATCCCTCTTCTGTCCGAGTTAACTCCTGAGGAGCTTTCGAGCGTGGCGGGCGCGATGAAGCGGCATGAGCTCGAAGAAGGCAGCGTCGTTTTCGATGAAGGCGACGCGGGCGGCTCACTTTTCTTCGTCACCCAAGGGCTCCTCGAAGTGCGAGCCGACAACGCGAAGCTCAGTGTCGTTTCCGCCGGACAATGTCTTGGAGAGTTCTCGTTTCTGACAGGAGACCCTCGGACTGCGAGCGTTCGCTGTCTCGAGGATAGCGAGCTGCTCGAGCTTTCCGCCGACAGGATGCGCGGTGTCGTCGGGAACCACCGGCGCCTCAGGGAAGTGCTCTTCTCCATGTACCGCGACCGGGCGCTCGTCAACGTGTTGTCGCAGTCGCCCCTTTTCGAGATGTTCCCGTCGAAGGACCGCGCCCGGCTTGCGCACGACGGCGACCTACTCGTCCTTCAAAATCAGGAGGGTCACGTCATGTGCTCGGCCCCGACTAAGATGTTTCTCTACTTCGCGAAACTCGGGCTCCGTCAACAGAACATTCCAGCGTTCGATGATTGGCGCGCCGAACTCGAATACGAGCTCTTGGACGATGTGTCGGCTGATATGCATATCGCCGAGGCTCAGCTCACGCTGCTCGGTGCGTTCAAAAGCGCGACGAGGTCGCGGATTACCGAAGGGGCTATCCAGTCGCGGGCGCCAACGACTTTCGATTTCAGGCGGCCGCTTCTATCAATGATGTAGGTCTCGGGATATTTGAAGGTTTGATAGGAGCGGGAGACTTTCATGCCGTCGTCGTGAAGAACGGTGAACGTCAAATTCCATTCATCGACGAACCTTTCGATATCGCTGAACCGCTCGTCCACGGAGACGGCCACGACGGCAAGCCCTTTCGACGCGAGCGCCTCGTGCAGTTTTTCGAGTGACGGCATCTCTTCGATACAAGGAGGACACCAGGTCGCCCAATAGTTGAGAACGACGACCTTCCCTCTCAGCTCGTCGAGCGCGTGCATCCGGCCTTCGAGGTCTGGAAGCGTAAAGCCGGGCACGGGCGCCCCGACTTGGGCTCCAGGATTCCCCTTGCACGATATCGAAGCGCAGGCAAAAAGGGCCGTGAAGAGCAACGCCGCACGGGAATCAACTAGCATGAGGGTTATCTCGCACATGAGCGAGTGGCTTGAGCGCCTCGACGTTGGCCACGGCACAAGCTGGGTCGTCGGTCATGATACCGTCGACACCCCATTCGAGAAGACGCGCGATGTGGATCGGCTCGTTCACGGTCCACACGTGCACTTCCACTTCGAGCTCGTGAACGGCGTCGATGACGGGTTTCGAAACGACCCGTCTCAAGCCTTTATATTCCGGCACTTGGAACGCGGTGCCCGGTGGCCGATAGCCGGCA
Organism: Candidatus Marinacidobacterales bacterium; assembly: GCA_965197495.1. Lineage (GTDB taxonomy): Bacteria > Acidobacteriota > Vicinamibacteria > Marinacidobacterales > SMYC01 > SMYC01. The sequence goes on along the minus strand of OZ240210.1, from coordinate 2,994,099 downwards.
AGGCTTCCGCCTCGCACGCGGACGAGAAAGTCGCGCACCTCGTCCTTGCTGAAGCTCGTGGCCACGTGCGGCGCGACGCCCCGGAAGCGCTGTAGCACGTCGTGATGGTGCGAGGCGACGATGACACGTTCCTCGGCACCGTAGCGGCGCAGACGGTTTTTGACCACCTGCTCGACGCCCGAGCGGGTCTTCTTTAGCTCCAACGTAAGACCCACATCGGGAAACGTCGTCAGCACTTCGTCGAGCGTCGGCATCGTCAAGCCCTTACCGCGATACGGGAAGGTGCGTCCATAATCCATCGTAAATTTATATCCCGCATCGAGCCTTTGGAGCTCAGCGAGGGACATGTTCTCGACGCGTCCCCGGCGGCCCGTGGTTCTGGACACGGAATTGTCATGGATGATCACGGGCTCGCCGTCGGCTGTCAAGTGGATGTCCATCTCCAGATAGGACGCTCCTTGCTGGCACGCGAGCCTGAAGGATTCGATCGTGTTCTCGGGCGCGCGGGCGCAGGCGCCACGGTGGCCGAACAGCCTCGGCGAAGGACCCGAGAAGAAGCCGTTATTTGACGACACTTTGATCCGGTCGAGTTTCTAGCGATTTTGTCTACGAAGGCGCCTCGAAAGAGAAGCGCCCCCGATTGACCCGTTTGCGGGAACCAACGTTTTATATCTCTGGTTCTCCTGTCGTTTCGGGGGATCTGATTTGTGTTGGAGGGCATGGCCTATGGACGCTGCCGCGATTGTGGAAAACGCCGGAAACTCCGGGCGAGAGAGGCGTTTAGGGAAAGGTTGTGAGCACGTACAAACGTGGAGCGGCGTTTTCCACAATCGCTTGGAAAACGCTTCGCGTTTCCCACGAGCGCCCACAGGCCCCTCCTGATATATATACAAGAAAGATTAATGTCCCACTCGGGGATGGTTGAAATCCCTCGCCTTTAGGCCAAGCCTTTAGGAGGCTTGGGATACGATCCCCAGGTGAAAGGATATCGTAAATCATCGCACACGACGTACCAGTTAAACTATCACTTCGTATTTATCACGAAGTACCGCAAGCCGGCCTTGAGAGGGGATGTAGCGGTTCGTCTCCGGGATCTCATCCGGGAGATCTGTGCTCGGAACCAGATAGAAATACTGAAGGGTCATGTGCGGCCTGAGCACGTGCACCTGTTGCTGAGCGTGCCGCCGAATTTGTCGCCGAGTCGAGTGATGCAGTTGATCAAGGGTAAGACGTCGAATCGTCTGATGCGCGACTTCCCTCTGTGCCAACATCGCTGAGACACTTCGCCCCTTGAAATTAGTGTAGAGGGCGGAGGAGGATCAATGCATGAGTATGTTGATTGAGAGAGAGACCTCGGCGGGATCGGAGGGAGCCCGTAGGGCGACTGGAGATCCCGCCGGCCGCGATGCGGCGGGGGTCCCGGATCCCGAAGTGAGCGAGCAAGCGAAGCGTCGACGCTTTACCGCGGAGTACAAGCTGCGGATAGTGCGTGAGGCCGATGCCTGCAAGGGTGACGGTGACGTTGCTGCTCTTCTGCGTCGAGAGGGCCTGTACTCGTCGCATTTATCGAGTTGGCGCCGCCAACGTGACGAGGTCGCCAAAGCGGGGTTGGCGTCGAGAAAGCGAGGCCGGAAGGCAAAGGCCGAGGATCCACGGGTCAAGGAGCTCGAGCGCGAGAACGCCCGGCTCCAACGTCGCCTGGCTCGGGTGGAGACGATGTTGGAGACCCAAAAAAAAACCTCCGAATTACTGGGGGTCCCCCTGAATCCACTCGACAGCTACGAGAACGACTGATGGTGGCGGCCGAGGAGCTGGCGGGGCAGATTGGGCAGACGACGGAAGCCTGCGAGGCTCTGGGTGTGGCTCGTTCCACGCTGTATCGCAGGCGCCAGGTGACGCCCGAACCGAAGCGGCGTCCTCGGCCGCACCGAGCCCTCGACGAGACTGAGCGCGAGGAAGTCCTCGGGGCCTCGCACTGTGAGCGGTTCGTCGACAAGGCGCCCGCCCAGGTGTGGGCCACGCTTCTGGACGAGGGAACCTACCTCTGCTCGATTCGCACGATGTATCGGATTTTGGAGGAGCACGGCGAGGTCCGAGAGCGCCGGAACCAACGGCGCCATCCGAACTACACGAAGCCGGCGCTGCTGGCCGAAGCGCCCAACCAGGTTTGGTCGTGGGATATTACGAAGCTTCGTGGCCCCGTCAAGTGGACCTACTACTACCTCTACGTCATCCTCGACATCTTCTCCCGCTACGTGGTTGGCTGGATGCTGGCTCACCGAGAAAGTGCGGCGCTCGCGCAACGCCTCATCGCCGAGAGCTGTCGCAAGCAGGACATTGAACCCGACCAGCTCACCCTTCACGCGGACCGTGGCAGCTCGATGAGAAGCAAGCCCGTGGCTCTGCTCCTAGCTGACCTCGGAGTTACCAAGACCCACTCCAGACCTTATGTCTCGAACGACAATCCCTACTCCGAGTCCCAGTTCAAGACGATGAAGTACTGTCCTCAGTTTCCGAGCCGTTTTGGTTCCGCCGAAGACGGCCGGCTGTTCTGCGGCGGTTTCTTCGACTACTACAACTACGAGCACCGGCACTCAGGAATCGGCTTCATGACGCCGGCCGACGTTCACTATGGTCGCGCCGAACAGCTCACCACCGCTCGGCGCCAGATCCTTCTCGAAGCTCATCGGACTCATCCCGAACGCTTCGTTCGCGGAACGCCACAACCTCCCGTTTTGCCTCCTCAGGCTTGGATCAACCCGCCGACGGAGAAAACGACGCTCCTGAATGCCGCACAAGCCACTCTCGCGGCGGCGTCCATACCTGGGGTACCCCCTTTTTCTGCTCCACGAAACGAGATCTCGATCGATGCAGATGTGGACCGCACCGGCGCCACGAGCCTCCCGACGCTAATCGAGGCTCACTAAATGCAGCTCGCGAGTGTCTCAAAGTTGTTGACACGTACCGCTTACGGACGATGCGGAAGGAGTTCTGGGGTCGGCACCTACGGGCACGGGGTTACTTCGTGGTGACAACGGGCAACGTGACGGATGAGGTGATAGCGAAGTATATAGAGTTGCAGGGTGCCGTGCCCCAGGACGACGATTCTTTCAAGGTCAGTGAGTAGTGAAACGAGGCAAGGACAAGCCGACTTTAGTCGGCGACGTGAACCCATCGCCTTTAGGCGATGGAGCGCACGCGCTCAGTTCATATGGAATAAGGAAGGGGGGGCTCGATTAGTGGAGGCTATAGAAAACGCCCTTCCAGGCTTCGAAGAGAACTCAGTCGTGAGCAAGGTCTGAACGACCAGAACCGTGGGGGCGTTTCCCACAGCCTCGTCTCCCGCTGAGGGGCAGTGGCATTTGGTGAGGCCCGTGGGTTGAGAGGGTAAGCCATGTGTAGATGCGCATCGGCGAGAACGCTAGAATCTTTTTTTCCGAAAGAGAAAAGAGCGTTCCCGCGATGCGCGTTACTACGTTAGTCAACAAGCTCATCGGATTGCAAGGCCTGTGGGTCCGAGGTTTCCACTTCCAGGCGGACAAAGCCAGAGTGGTGGTGGATGTAGTACCACGGAGGAGGAAGCCTCTGTGCGGGATTTGCGGACGAAAGGTCCGCAAGAACAAAGATCGCTACAATCGCTACTGGCGGCACTTGGACCTGTTCGGAGTCCGGACCTATCTTCGCTACTCGATCCGACGAGTGGTATGTCGGCGGTGTGGAGTGGTCAGAGAAAAGGTGCCTTGGGCCGACAAGGGAAGCCGCTTTACCAAAAGCTTCGAACAAGAGGTAGCGTGGCTGGCACAGAGGACGGACGTCAGCGCCGTAGCGAACTATTTCCGAGTGACGTGGCGTTCGGTGCGACGGATCATCCAGCGAGTGGTTGCCGAGCAGCGGGATGAGCGGCGCGAGCTCGATGGATTGCGGGTGATTGGGATGGACGAGATCAGCTACCGCAAACGCCACAAGTACTTAACCCTAATCGCAAATAAACGTCACCGTGTCTGAGGTCTTTGGCCCCGTGAATAGCACCTTTTCCAGGTTCTGCATACACCGTGCAGAATCACCTATAGTGGCGGCGAGCGGGTGCCCCAGCACGAGCTTCTCGCCTGTGCCCAGTGCGGCTGTTTCGCGTTTTCGTGCTTCGAAGATTTTGCGATTAGGGTTAACAGTGGTAATAGACCATCTCAGCGGCCGGGTCGTCTGGGCGGGAAAGGAGCGCAAGGCCAAGACGCTGCTGCGGTTTTTCCGCAAGCTCGGACCACAAAGAGCCGCGGAGCTCGAAGCGGTCAGCATGGACATGTGGGAGCCGTACATAACTGTCGTCGGCAAAAAGGCTCCTCAGGCACGGGTGATCTTTGACCGCTTCCACATCGTCAAGCATCTGAACGAGGCCGTGGATAAGACCCGGCGCGAGCTGGTGCGCGAGCTCAAAGGGACTGCCCGGCGCAACCTCAAGAACACCAAGTTTCCCCTTCTCAAGGCCAAACACAACCGCAGCGCGAAAGACAAACGGGTGCTCCGCGAGCAGGTGCGAGCTAATCGTCGCCTCTACCGCGCCATGCTTCTGCGCGACGACTTCATGGACCTCTACACCTACAAAACCGAGACATGGGCCAAGAAGTTTCTCCGAGGATGGCTGCGGCGCGCTATGAGCTCGAGGATAGAGCCCATCAAACGCGCGGCGAAGATGATCCGCAGCCACTTCGATGGCGTCATCGCGTGGGTCACGTGGAGACTCAGCAACGGCCGACTCGAAGGAATGAACAACAAAATCCGGCTGCTGAGCCACCGCAGCTTTGGACTCCACTCTGCCGAAGCTCTCATCAGTCTCGTCTACCTAAACTGTGGCGGTCTCACCCTCGAGAGGATCCACTGAAATGGCAGGAGAGGCATATCTCTATTATCCGGACGCTACGGCGTTTCGTCAAAGGCGGGTATGCGCAGGAAGACTCCTAACTCTCGGCGGTCGGGATTCTTGGGGTCGAGCTCCGAAGGCCTGAATCCGCCTTCACTGAAAACAGTGAAGGCGGCGAGACCGTCTTCGATGTCGACGTGAACGCGCTTCTTCTCCCAAGGTCCGAGGTGGAAGCGTTTGGTGTCCGTCTCTGTCTCGACGCGCACCCAGTTCTCCGAGCCGCCATTCGAAAGCTCGAGTTCGTCGCCCGTCGTGGATTCGAGCGCGAAGGCCGCGCGCGCGCCTCGCTTCACCCAGAAGCCGCGGCGATCGAGATAGGCTCCGTCATCAAAACTGTGAACACGCTGGTCGCCGGGGAAGACGAGACTTCCGTTCGCGACCGGCCGCAGCTCGAAGAGCTCGTCCCAATGCACCCGTGGAGGACCGCCGTCTTTGAAGCGTCGCAGCCGCACGCGAAAACGGCCGAGCGCGACTTTCGACTCGAAGCGGGCGCCGTCCGCCTCGAAACAGCTCCGGTCGCTGCACGGCGCGAAGCCTTCGAGGGCTACCCCCGATACGTGATAACGTCCCGCCGGAATGTGGTACGGCAAGCTCCACCAATGGAGAGGGTCGCCGTCGGGACGGAAAGGACGGAGGCGCAGCGAGACGCGCGCCTTGACATCGTCGCCGCGCAAGCGCTCTCCCGATGGAAACGCGCGAAAGGCGTCAGCTCTGCTTTCGCTGAGCTGTCTCATGAGCTCTGTCACCCAGCGGCCTTCGAGGCGGCGCGAGCGCGAAGCTCCTGTCAGGTCTTGAGCCCAAGCCGCGGCGAGCAGCAGGAGAACGAAAGGCGGCAGCCGCACCGGACGAGCGAGAAATTGCAGCACGAGAGCAAGTAGAACTAGCGCTAGCGCGATGCTTGCGAAGACGATCGAAGGCGCGTCCGCGGTAATGAGCGATGGAAGATAGCTCGTGAGGTCCCACGAGCTAGAGAGGGCTTCCCAAAGCCGCCCCGTGCCGTCTTTGGCGTTCAAGTGAAGAGGTTGCCCCGGCAGGAAAACACTAAAGAGCGAAACAGAGAGACTGAACGCGAGAAGCGGCGGCAGCCACGGAGTCACGCCCTCGAGGCGCGCCCGTGCCCACAGACTCGACGCCGCCAATGCGAGAAGCGGAAGCACGGGGAAGAGAAAACGCGCAGCGGGCGAATTGCCCCCGGACCATAGCGGATGGGCGGCGCCCGGAAGCACAACGACAGCGAGCACGAGTAGCGAAACGACTCCAAAAAAGAAATGGCGCCGTAGCAGTGGGACGAGCCCCGCGAGGCCGATGAGGTAGACGGGCGAGACCGGGAGAAGCCCGAACTCTTGGTCGAAGAACAAGCCGAGAAGACCTATCGGGATACCGGACAAGAAAATACGCTGGCGTCCATACGAAGCGGTAGGATCGAAGCTTCCCGTCGTGACGAAGAAGAACACGACGAAGGCCAAAGCTCCCAAAGCAGCACCGGACAAAACGCCAGACAAAACGGTGTAGCGACCGCGCTGAAATTGATAGGCCAGCGCACCCCACAATAAACCGGCGAGCGGGATGAACTTCATGTGAAAGAAAGGAAGCGTCGCGACCAAAAGCGCCCACCCGAGCGCAAAAAGACGCTTCTCGGGCTCGCTTCGGAGAAGTCGTACCGCCACGAGCGTCACGATGACCGCGGCGGGAAGCTCGGGATAAGCGGAAACGGACAGGAAGAGCGCCGGCGAAGTCAGTCCGAAAACGCAGGCCGCGAGGACCGACGCCTCGCGGTTGCCTGTGAGAAGGAACGCAGCAAGGTAGATCCCACGCCACAGCATCGCACCCAAGAGCGCGAGCGTGACGAGAGAGCCCGTTAGTCCCGCGAGCGCGTAGCCGGGAACGAGAAGGATCGGTAGTCCAATCCCGTGAATGGAGTACGGCGTGTTGGCGGCGAGATGCGGCCCGATCTTTCCCAGATAGAAATTGCGGTAGTCCTCCTGAAAGTAGTTGTTCTGTACACGAAGATCGCCGTCGTGGACGAGGCTGTGGGTGATGAGGAGATAGTGGGGCTCGTCACCCGAGAGGCCGACATCGTGAGATGTCCGCAACCCGACGGCGAGATGAACGCAAAAACCGAGAAAGGCTATGCGACCCGTCGTGGCGATGTGTCGGCCGAGCCCGAGCGGCGCGAGCGCACGCCACAGCCACAACAACGTGGCGCTCACGAGCAGGAAGTCGAGCAGGCGCCCCGAGAAGAGAGCCGTGAATGGCGCCACTGAGAAGAGCGACGGGACGAACACTGCGCCCGCCAGTCCGGCCGAGAGAAATGGCGTGATCCAGCTTGCCTTCCCGGCGCGCTCGGCCGCAAAACCGAGTGTGGCCCCGAGCGCGACAAACGCCGCGACAACCCAGAGGTTAGGGATCGAGCTCAGAAGCCAGGGCTCGACATTGCTGCCGTCACCGCCGTCCCGGTCCAAGACCGGGAAGATCGGGACGCGCAGTGTTGTGCGTATCGCCAGTGCAAGGCCGAGCGCCATGCCCGCCACGACCGCGATCCAGGAGGATTTCAAGGCGCGTTGTATTGCGCGAAGGCCGGATGGGTGCGGAAGTAGGACAAGGCGATGATCGTCTTCGCATCCCGAACGTCGACACCAGCGACGAGCGACATCGCTTCCTCCCAAGGGAGCTCCACGATCTCGAGGCTCTCGTCCTCGTCGAGTGACTGCGTCCTCGCTTCGAGATCGGTCGCGGCGAACAGGTGCATCTTCTCTTCAAGGACGCCGGGAGACGGGTAGAACTCGACGAGCTTTTCGAGCCGCTTCGGGAAGTAGCCGGTCTCCTCGACGAGCTCCCGGCTCGCGGTCTCTTCGGGACGCTCGCCGGGATCGATCGTTCCCGCGGGCGCCTCGAGAAGAAACTCGCCAACGGCATAACGATATTGCCGGACGAGCACGACCCGACCATCGTTGGTCACGGGCAAGAGCACCGCGGCGCCCGGATGCCTCAGGACTTCGCGCTCGACTTCCATGCCCGACGGCTCCACGACGCGATCCACTTCGAGCGTCACGAGTCGCCCTTCGAAGATGCGCCGGCGCTCGAGGAGCCGCGCTTTACCGTCGCCACTCACGCTCGCGATTCTAACACGCGCTCTTGTCTGGTACATTCGATCAAGATGAACGCGCTCTTGCTGTGGTTACTCGCCGCTCCGAGCCCGGCCCTGGGGGCCGCTTCGAGCCCGGCCCTCGGGGCTGCAACCTCAGTTGCCCTCGCCGAGCTGGAAGAGCAGGGCCGCTCACACCTCTACAATCTTGACTACGAGGATGCCCGTACGGTTTTCTCGAGCCTCGGCGAGCTCGCACCCACTTCGCCCGCCGGCCCCTATTACGAGGCGACGACGATTTGGATGGAAGAATTCACGAGGCGCGGCGGAATGACCGGCTCCACGTTTCGGACGGGCCGTTACTGGAACGACAACCGCCACGAGCCGCCGGCGCCAGAGCTCGATCGAGAGTTCAAAGACCTCGTGGCCGAGGCTGCAAAACGCGCGGACGCGACGCTCGCGCGGGAGCCCGGAAACGCGAACGCTCTCTACTTTCGCGGCGCTGCCGAGGGCGTGTTGAGCGCCTATCACGCCACGATCGAACGCAGCTATTACAGCTCCTACAAAGCCGGAAAGCGCGCCAAGAGGTATCACGAGCAGGTCCTCGAAGTAGACCCGGAATATGCGGATGCGTGTCTTCTTCCGGGCATCTACGAATACACCGTCGCCACGCTTCCACGGACGCTCCGCTTCGTAGGGTTTCTCATCGGGATGGGCGGCTCGCGCGAGAAGGGGCTCGAGCTCGTGAGAAAAGCGGTAGAGGGTGGAGACCGAACGCGCTGGGCGGCAAGGCTTTCGCTCTCCATGATGGAGCAGCGAGAGAAGAAATACCGGCGCTCTTTAGCCGTGCTGCGCGAGCTCGAGGCAGCCTTTCCTAAAAACCCGCTCTTTCCGTTCGAGCGCGGCTCGGTCCACTTGTTGCGAAAAGACTGGTCCGCCGCGAGACGCGCCTTCGACGAAGTGCGGAGAAACCAGGCGGCAGGAAAGCCGAATTTCGACGCCATCGAGCCCTCGCTCGTACTCCTGAAGATCGCGGAGAGCTATCTCTTCGCAAAAAATTTCCGGCGTGCGAACGACGACCTACGTAAAGCACTCGAGGTCCCGGACATTCCCGACCGCATCAAGGCCGTCATCTTTCTGCGGCGCGGAATGGCCAGCGACGCCACCGGCCGTCGCGCCCGCGCCCGCGCCGACTACCGCCGCACCCTGACGCTAAACGTGGACAAACTCACCAACAAGCGAGCAAAATGCTACCTAAGAAAGCCCTACCGCTAGCCGCACCGCATTACAGCTAGATCAATATTAAGAAAAGCGTAACGCAAAGGCGCAAAGTCGCCAAGGCGCAAAGAAAAGACACAAAAAAAGATGAGAGGGAACGCCTTTGTCGCTATATTTCTGGCCCCTTAACCTGTCGGAACCAAGGAGTTTCAAAACCGAAGAGGCATAAAAACAGGAGCGGTTTGCAGGGAACGGACGCACGGGCGACGTCAGAATGTCACTAAGAGCGATGGAGAAAAATCCCCCCGTGTCAGGGGGGTGTTGCGCGAGCCTAAGCTACCTAACTAGTTCCTGTCCAGAAACACCATAACTTGTGGTGTGCGAGAGACCTATCGAAGATGTGGGTATTATACGTTTTCGGAAGGGGCTTCGTGGGGTTGAGAGCGAATGAAAATCTTGGACGAAACGAGAGGCGAATTGTTAGCAATCCATGGCTATAAGGGGCGGAAGAGTAATAGTTGTTATCATAATAAGTGTCTTGCCATCATCAGTAGGTTGCAGGTGATGATGGAACTCCATACGTACGATTTAAAAGAAGGCAATGAGCGCCATGTGCATCGGTCGAGACCAAAGACTCGTTTCAAGAACGAAATGACGCCTTCGATTCCGCAGCGAAATCGCCGCAGGCGTTGATAGACCCAGGAACTCTTGACCATATCGGTCACCGCGAAATGAGCCTTGGTAAAGGCAACATCTTCAACTCCCTTGCCTTTGATGGCTTCCAAGTTTGCCTTTGAAGAAAACGCGCCATCGTAGGCAACCTGGCGCGGGGCCCGTTCGTAGAGTTCGACTTGACGGTCGATCATGGTTTCCGCGAGAGTTGAATCGGACGGATTCCCATCCAAGATCACGCAATCCAAAATCATCGAGGACGAGCCACCAGTCATACACACCTTGTGGCCGTAGAGAGTCTCGCGCCGGTCTTTGCGAATAATGTCGGTGTGTTCTTCGAAGATAGAAACGACCTTTTCCTCCGCAGGCACACGCTCTTCGTCGATCACTCGGCGTTGGGTTTGGTTGATGACTTTCTTGGTGAGGACGAGAAAGTGCTCAAAATCCGCGGCGATCCTCTCCGCGCTCGCTCGCTTTACCGGCTCGGTCAAGCCCGACTCTTCCAACTGTTCTGCAACGCGTTGAGCGGAGCGATAGGTTTCTTCCGTCACCTTCAGTAGATCTCGATAGACGCCACGCCTTTGTTGCTTATCCTTCGCGTTCAGAACTCCTAGTCGACGTCTCTTCGCTCGACGCGTTCGATTGCCGAAGACCACTACTGTACCCAGCAGTTCGCGAGCTCCGCACATCAGGCGAGTGAGAACCCGAACACAGTCATAAAGAAGCTCGGAGTCTGTAGGCGGATGAATGTTTGATTCCACTACCGTGCAGTCCACTCGTACTTTTCTTCCCTTTTCGATCCCAGCATCCTCGGCAACGCTCACCAGCTCTCGGTTGATCTGCTCCAGCGTTTCGAACTTCACGGCTTTGATGTTTGCTGCTAGGGTCGACTTCGACGGGGTCGGCTCTATGATGCCGAGCTGGCAAAACGTCCGATAGCTTCGAGAGTCTGCCAAGTGAAACGCCAGCTCCCGATAGGTGAACTGATTCAGCTGCTTCACCAGTAACGCCCGGAGAACCTGCTCCGCGCTCATTCCCCCACGACCAACATCGCTCCCTGCCGATGGGGTGACCGACTTCAGGTCTTGCAGTACCAGCTCATTGAGTTTAGGATGGGCGTCGAGCAGCGACGAGATCGTTTCGAGCTCGCGTGCGTGCTCCAGCTCCAGCCAGGGCTCACGTAGATTTGGCTGTGGGTTGATCGTTTTTCGCATTTAGGGCTGGTCTCCTTTGGAGTTAAGTCATTTAGAATCGGATGTTTTCAACGACACGATCCTAATCGACACCCCCTCAGAAGACTAGCCCTAAATTTGCGATTTCTCCTTTTTTCTCAATCCCTTACAGGCTTCAGGACGGGTACTAACTAGTTCCTGTCCAGAAACACCATAACTTGTGGTGTGCGAGAGACCTACTGAAGATGTGGGTATTATACGTTTTCGGAAGGGGCTTCGTGGGGTTGAGAGCGAATGAAAATCTTGGACGAAACGAGAGGCGAATTGTTAGCAATCCATGGCTATAAGGGGCGGAAGAGTAATAGTTGTTATCATAATAAGTGTCTTGCCATCATCAGTAGGTTGCAGGTGATGATGGAACTCCATACGTACGATTTAAAAGAAGGCAATGAGCGCCATGTGCATCGGTCGAGACCAAAGACTCGTTTCAAGAACGAAATGACGCCTTCGATTCCGCAGCGAAATCGCCGCAGGCGTTGATAGACCCAGGAACTCTTGACCATATCGGTCACCGCGAAATGAGCCTTGGTAAAGGCAACATCTTCAACTCCCTTGCCTTTGATGGCTTCCAAGTTTGCCTTTGAAGAAAACGCGCCATCGTAGGCAACCTGGCGCGGGGCCCGTTCGTAGAGTTCGACTTGACGGTCGATCATGGTTTCCGCGAGAGTTGAATCGGACGGATTCCCATCCAAGATCACGCAATCCAAAATCATCGAGGACGAGCCACCAGTCATACACACCTTGTGGCCGTAGAGAGTCTCGCGCCGATCTTTGCGAATAATGTCGGTGTGTTCTTCGAAGATAGAAACGACCTTTTCCTCCGCAGGCACACGCTCTTCGTCGATCACTCGGCGTTGGGTTTGGTTGATGACTTTCTTGGTGAGGACGAGAAAGTGCTCAAAATCCGCGGCGATCCTCTCCGCGCTCGCTCGCTTCACCGGCTCGGTCAAGCCCGACTCTTCCAACTGTGCTGCAACGCGTTGAGCGGAGCGATAGGTTTCTTCCGTCACCTTCAGTAGATCTCGATAGACGCGACGCCTTTGTTGCTTATCCTTCGCGTTCAGAACTCCCAGTCGACGTCTCTTCGCTCGACGCGTTCGATTGCCGAAGACCACTACTGTACCCAGCAGTTCGCGAGCTCGGCACATCACGCGAGTGAGAACCCGAACACAGTCATAAAGAAGCTCGGAGTCTGTAGGCGGATGAATGTTTGATTCCACTACCGTGCAGTCCACTCGTACTTTTCTTCCCTTTTCGATCCCAGCATCCTCGGCAACGCTCACCAGCTCTCGGTTGATCTGCTCCAGCGTTTCGAACTTCACGGCTTTGATGTTTGCTGCTAGGGTCGACTTCGACGGGGTCGGCTCTATGATGCCGAGCTGGCAAAACGTCCGATAGCTTCGAGAGTCTGCCAAGTGAAACGCCAGCTCCCGATAGGTGAACTGATTCAGCTGCTTCACCAACAACGCCCGGAGAACCTGCTCCGCGCTCATTCCCCCACGACCAACATCGCTCCCTGCCGGTGGGGTGACCGACCTTAGGTCTTGCAGTACCAGCTCATTGAGCTTAGGATGGGCATCGAGTAGCGACGAGATCGTTTCGAGTTCGCGTGCGTGCTCCAGCTCCAGCCAGGGCTCACGTAGATTTGGCTGTGGGTTGATCGTTTTTCGCATTTAGGGCTGGTCTCCTTTGGAGTTAAGTCATTTAGAATCGGATGTTTTCAACGACACGATCCTAATCGACACCCCCTCAGAAGACTAGCCCTAAATTTGCGATTTCTCCTTTTTTCTCAATCCCTTACAGGCTTCAGGACGGGTACTAACTAGTTCCTGTCCAGAAACACCATAACTTGTGGTGTGCGAGAGACCTACCGAAGATGTGGGTATTATACGTTTTCGGAAGGGGCTTCGTGGGGTTGAGAGTGAATGAAAATCTTGGACGAAACGAGAGGCGAATTGTTAGCAATCCATGGCTATAAGGGGCGGAAGAGTAATAGTTGTTATCATAATAAGTGTCTTGCCATCATCAGTAGGTTGCAGGTGATGATGGAACTCCATACGTACGATTTAAAAGAAGGCAATGAGCGCCATGTGCATCGGTCGAGACCAAAGACTCGTTTCAAGAACGAAATGACGCCTTCGATTCCGCAGCGAAATCGCCGCAGGCGTTGATAGACCCAGGAACTCTTGACCATATCGGTCACCGCGAAATGAGCCTTGGTAAAGGCAACATCTTCAACTCCCTTGCCTTTGATGGCTTCCAAGTTTGCCTTTGAAGAAAACGCGCCATCGTAGGCAACCTGGCGCGGGGCCCGTTCGTAGAGTTCGACTTGACGGTCGATCATGGTTTCCGCGAGAGTTGAATCGGATGGATTCTCATCCAAGATCACGCAATCCAAAATCATCGAGGACGAGCCACCAGTCATACACACCTTGTGGCCGTAGAGAGTCTCGCGCCGATCTTTGCGAATAATGTCGGTGTGTTCTTCGAAGATAGAAACGACCTTTTCCTCCGCAGGCACACGCTCTTCGTCGATCACTCGGCGTTGGGTTTGGTTGATGACTTTCTTGGTGAGGACGAGAAAGTGCTCAAAATCCGCGGCGATCCTCTCCGCGCTCGCTCGCTTCACCGGCTCGGTCAAGCCCGACTCTTCCAACTGTGCTGCAACGCGTTGAGCGGAGCGATAGGTTTCTTCCGTCACCTTCAGTAGATCTCGATAGACGCCACGCCTTTGTTGCTTATCCTTCGCGTTCAGAACTCCCAGTCGACGTCTCTTCGCTCGACGCGTTCGATTGCCGAAGACCACTACTGTACCCAGCAGTTCGCGAACTCGGCACATCACGCGAGTGAGAACCCGAACACAGTCATAAAGAAGCTCGGAGTCTGTAGGCGGATGAATGTTTGATTCCACTACCGTGCAGTCCACTCGTACTTTTCTTCCCTTTTCGATCCCAGCATCCTCGGCAACGCTCACCAGCTCTCGGTTGATCTGCTCCAGCGTTTCGAACTTCACGGCTTTGATGTTTGCTGCTAGGGTCGACTTCGACGGGGTCGGCTCTATGATGCCGAGCTGGCAAAACGTCCGATAGCTTCGAGAGTCTGCCAAGTGAAACGCCAGCTCCCGATAGGTGAACTGATTCAGCTGCTTCACCAACAACGCCCGGAGAACCTGCTCCGCGCTCATTCCCCCACGACCAACATCGCTCCCTGCCGGTGGGGTGACCGACCTTAGGTCTTGCAGTACCAGCTCATTGAGCTTAGGATGGGCATCGAGTAGCGACGAGATCGTTTCGAGTTCGCGTGCGTGCTCCAGCTCCAGCCAGGGCTCACGTAGATTTGGCTGTGGGTTGATCGTTTTTCGCATTTAGGGCTGGTCTCCTTTGGAGTTAAGTCATTTAGAATCAGATGTTTTCAACGACACGATCCTAATCGACACCCCCTCAGAAGACTAGCCCTAAACGGACCTTCCACGGATGAACAAGCGTAAGTGTGGGCATCATTGGCTTTGTTTTTGAAGAGAGGTGTGTGTACTGCTTACATCGTGCGGGGGTTGATTTCGAGCAGGTTGAATGCTTTGTGCTGCAAGGGTGTGGGGCGAGTGATGCTGACGAAGGACAGGCCGCGGGCTTCGTTTTCGACCTGATTTTTCGTGACCGTAGCAAGATCAGAAAGAAGCGTTCTGAAACTGTGGACGGGCAACCCGTCGGGAGTCTTCTTGGTAGAAGCCTTTGCCTGGGCGGAGTCTGAAGGCGTTGCTGGGCTGACGATGGATGAGCGTTTGGCATGGGCACCGTCAGGGTCGTCGTCGTCAAACAAGATCGGGACGAGGGCTTTTCGCATGTGCCATTCCACGTAGTAGGCGAGCATGCAAAGAAAGATGTGAGCTCGAACTCGCTCAGCGTTGTAGTGATAGATGGGCCGTACTTTCAAATCCACGGTTTTGCAGCAACGAAAAGCGCGTTCAACGACTGCCAAGCCTTTGTAGGTCCTGACAGCTTCGTCTGCGGAGATGGCCTCTTCGGTGAGGCTTGTTCGGATGATATAGATGCCGTCGAGGGCCGCCTCACGCTCGATGTTTTCGTTGTCGCGCTCGAAGTCGAAGCCGTCGTCCGTAATGGTGTAGCGAAAGTGCTTGCCCATCTTGCTCCGAGCGAACACTCGACCCAATCGTATGCCGATGGTATCTTTGCCTCGCAAAGGACGTTGGTCTCGCTTCGTCGCTTTGCTAATCACTTCTAGCTTTGACTCCGTCGACACAAGCATCTCTTCTCGCTTCCGCGCCCGCTCGGTAGCAAGAAGAGGGTTGCGGCAGGCGATGAGTCGCTCACCAGGGAAGCTAGGATGATGGATCTCCGCTAGGTCGAGTTCATCGAACAGAGAAGGCTGCAGCATTCCGTCTTTTGCAAGTCGCTGAATCTGAGGGGCACGAAGTGAGCTGATCCACTCGAGACCTTCCTCCGGTCGAAGTTCCTCGCGAATCCGGGCTTCGGTGATCATCCCTCGGTCACCTACGAAGACGATACTGTCAAGCTCAAAACGTTCTCGGACTTTGCGAATTTGGCTCCCCAGTGTTGCGGGATCTCCGGTGTTGCCTTCGAACACCTCTACCCCGACCGGCCGACCATCACGCTCACACAGTAAGCCGAACACGACCTGCAACTTGTTTTTCTTGCCGTCTCTCGAGTAACCGAGCTTCGCCAGAGGGCACGACCGACCTTCTACCCAAGTCGACGTCAAGTCGTAGAGAACCAGGCTGCCCTGCTGCAGATGGCGTTTCGCCAGTTTCTTCTCTATGGCTGCTTGGCGGCTCAAAAGCCAATCCAGGGAATCATACAACTCATCCTCGTTGGTGTCTTCAACTCCAACACACTCACCCAATGACGAAGTCAAGGTCTGTTTCGATAGACCACGGGCCGTGGCCAACTTGGAGCCCGGCTCTACGATTCGCGCCACAATCATCGCCACGACGAGGTCACGCTCTCGGCGCTGGCGGCTATGGATGATTCGCTCGAGGCCAACTTTGCGCAGCGTTCCCAGCACGGCCGCAACATGTCCGTGAGGCTTGCTTCTGGTGATCTCGAACTGCTGAGCCTCACCCAAATCCACGTTGCCCTTTAGCAACTGGCGAAGAGCTTCAATTCGCGCGGGCTTCCACTTCGAGATGTTGGCGACGGTCCTCGTTTTGGGCGCACCGCCTTCGCGGTAGCTTTCGCGGATGAGAATCGCTGGGGGCGAGTTGCGGTTCGGCACCTTGGCGATGTACATGCGCCGACTATACAGGATTAAATCAGTAAAATAAACTGTTCTGTCACTATTACATGCTTACACATTACATTTAGAACCGCCGCATCTGCTTTAAACGTACGGGTTTACATGCGTCTAGCCGGCGGAAGTTCCGCCTAAATTTGCGATTTCTCCTTTTTTCTCAATCCCTTACAGGCTTCAGGACGGGTACTAACTAACTAGTTCCTGTCCAGAAACACCATAACTTGTGGTGTGCGAGAGACCTATCGAAGATGTGGGTATTATACGTTTTCGGAAGGGGCTTCGTGGGGTTGAGAGCGAATGAAAATCTTGGACGAAACGAGAGGCGAATTGTTAGCAATCCATGGCTATAAGGGGCGGAAGAGTAATAGTTGTTATCGTAATAAGTGTCTTGCCATCATCAGTAGGTTGCAGGTGATGATGGAACTCCATACGTACGATTTAAAAGATGGCAATGAGTGCCATGTGCATCGGTCGAGACCAAAGACTCGTTTCAAGAACGAAATGACGCCTTCGATTCCGCAGCGAAATCGCCGCAGGCGTTGATAGACCCAGGAACTCTTGACCATATCGGTCACCGCGAAATGAGCCTTGGTAAAGGCAACATCTTCAACTCCCTTGCCTTTGATGGCTTCCAAGTTTGCCTTTGAAGAAAACGCGCCATCGTAGGCAACCTGGCGCGGGGCCCGTTCGTAGAGTTCGACTTGACGGTCGATCATGGTTTCCGCGAGAGTTGAATCGGACGGATTCCCATCCAAGATCACGCAATCCAAAATCATCGAGGACGAGCCACCAGTCATACACACCTTGTGGCCGTAGAGAGTCTCGCGCCGGTCTTTGCGAATAATGTCGGTGTGTTCTTCGAAGATAGAAACGACCTTTTCCTCCGCAGGCACACGCTCTTCGTCGATCACTCGGCGTTGGGTTTGGTTGATGACTTTCTTGGTGAGGACGAGAAAGTGCTCAAAATCCGCGGCGATCCTCTCCGCGCTCGCTCGCTTCACCGGCTCGGTCAAGCCCGACTCTTCCAACTGTTCTGCAACGCGTTGAGCGGAGCGATAGGTTTCTTCCGTCACCTTCAGTAGATCTCGATAGACGCCACGCCTTTGTTGCTTATCCTTCGCGTTCAGAACTCCCAGTCGACGTCTCTTCGCTCGACGCGTTCGATTGCCGAAGACCACTACTGTACCCAGCAGTTCGCGAACTCGGCACATCACGCGAGTGAGAACCCGAACACAGTCATAAAGAAGCTCGGAGTCTGTAGGCGGATGAATGTTTGATTCCACTACCGTGCAGTCCACTCGTACTTTTCTTCCCTTTTCGATCCCAGCATCCTCGGCAACGCTCACCAGCTCTCGGTTGATCTGCTCCAGCGTTTCGAACTTCACGGCTTTGATGTTTGCTGCTAGGGTCGACTTCGACGGGGTCGGCTCTATGATGCCGAGCTGGCAAAACGTCCGATAGCTTCGAGAGTCTGCCAAGTGAAACGCCAGCTCCCGATAGGTGAACTGATTCAGCTGCTTCACCAACAACGCCCGGAGAACCTGCTCCGCGCTCATTCCCCCACGACCAACATCGCTCCCTGCCGGTGGGGTGACCGACCTTAGGTCTTGCAGTACCAGCTCATTGAGCTTAGGATGGGCATCGAGTAGCGACGAGATCGTTTCGAGCTTGTGTGCGTGCTCCAGCTCCAGCCAGGGCTCACGTAGATTTGGCTGTGGGTTGATCGGTTTTCGCATTTAGGGCTGGTCTCCTTTGGAGTTAAGTCATTTAGAATCGGATGTTTTCAACGACACGATCCTAATCGACACCCCCTCAGAAGACTAGCCCTAAATTTGCGATTTCTCCTTTTTTCTCAATCCCTTACAGGCTTCAGGACGGGTACTAACTAGGTGGTTAGGTAGCTTAGGGCCCGAAACGTGGCGACAAGAGCGTTTCCTCTCATCTTCTTTTTCTTGTCTTCTCTTTGCGCCTTCGCGACTTTGCGACTTTGCGTTACGCTTTTCTTAATATTGATCTTGCTCGAAAACAGATTGAGGTAGCCGGCAGCTCATCGAATTGGTCACATTGTAGGCTGCTCAGGAAACGCGTAGTAACCCTGGCGCGTTCTCACGACGAGATCGTCGCGGCCTTTGATCTGCACTTGGATCGTACGCCATTCCCCGTTCTGCTCAAGATTCGAGGGAATGTAAGCGAGTCGGTACTGGCTATGAAGCTCGTTCTGGATCTGCTCGAAGCTCCGGTTCAGATCCCCGATCCCCTTCGGGAAGAAAGCTTGGCCGCCCGTTTCCTGGGAGAGCTTCTTCAAGAAGCCTTTGTTCACGCCGCGGGAACCCGCGGAACGCCGCCCTTGAAAACCGACCGAGTAGATCGAGACTTCCGAGAACTTGGCGCCTTCGATGGCGTCCTTGGACGTAGCCTCGCTCCCCTGGCCGACCGAGCGCGAGTCGTCGCCGTCGGTGAAGACAAGAAGCGCTTTCCGACCTTCGGCCTCGGAGACTTTTTCGAGTGAGTAAAGGATCGAATCGTAGAGAGCCGTCCAGCCGGACGGGTAGAGCGACTGGATGGTCGAGACGAGGCGGTCGACGTCGTCCGAAAAATGCGAGCTGAAGCGGATGCGCTCATTGAAGTCGGCGATGATGGCTTTATCGCCGTCCCAGAGCTTGCTGACGAAGTTCGACGCCGCTTCTTTGATCCCGTCCACGCTCGGACGGATGCTCGTCGACGCGTCGAGCAAGACCAGTAGCGTGACCGGCGTGACCTCGGAGGTGAAGAAGTCGACCTCCTGCCGAGCGCCGTCCTCGAGAACGACGAAATCGGACGCTTCGAGGTCCGGAATGAAGCGGCCTTTCTTGTCCGTCACGACGACGCTCAAGTTGATGGCCTGGACCGTGGCCCGAAACTGAAACCGATCCCCTTCTTGTTGTTGCGCGTTCACTTGCCCCGACACCAAAAATCCAGCGAACATCAATGGAATGAGAAAGATAACGATACCTAGGACGCGACGATCAAGATGATGATTCATGAAATACTTCCCCCCTGCCGGCGCCAAATGGAGGATTCGCACGTCGCCGTACGGCCCGACGGGGCCGCCTTCCGCGGCTAGTTTAACACAATCGCCCGGTCGTCAACTGTGACGTGCGTCTCGATTTGTTCACTTCGGGGATTTTGGCTACACTGATCGAGGCGATGGACGACAAACACCTGTTCACCGTTCGGGAGGCGAACGAGCTCATTCCCTTTCTCAGCGACAAATTGGAGGAGCTCCGCCGTGCGCATCAGAAGCTCGAAGTGTGGTCTGAGGGCGTGCCTTCGCAGCAAGAGATCGCGCTCAGTGGCGGCATGCTGGCCGACCCTCGATACGTCGCACTCCTGACACGGCTTCAAACTCTCGTCGACGAGATCTGCTCCGAAGGCTGCTACTTGAAAGACCTAGAGTCCGGCCTCGTCGATTTTCCCACGCTTTGGGAAGGCCGGGAGGTCTATCTTTGCTGGAAGCTCGGCGAGTCCGAGGTCGGTCACTGGCACGAGATCGAGGCAGGGTTTGCGGGCCGCCAGTCGCTGAAGAGCGACCCCGCCAAATAGCAAAGCGTCGAGCAAGCTCTTGCCGTTCGCTTATTACCATCGCCTAACTATAACTAGAGCCCAGAAAAGAATCTACGACGAGAGCGATCGCGTCATGACCAGTGCTATCGAGCTCTATCGCCCGGAGCTGCAACGTGAGCGCGTCCTCGCACTTCAGGCAGCGCTCGAGAGCGGCGAGCGGGCTCCGACCGAGCGCGCCGCCCAGGAGCTCGCGGACGGGCTCACAGAAGCTCTCGGAGTGCCGAGGCTGCGGATTCAGCTCGCGGAGCGCCGACCCTCGTCACAGACGGGCGAGCTGCACGGGCTCTACGAGGCGGACGAAAAAGACCACTACAAAGTCTCGCTCTGGATGCGGACCGCGCAGCGCCAGCAAGTCGTCAAATTCAAGACCTTTCTGCGCACGATGCTGCACGAGCTCGGCCACCACCTCGACTATCAAAAGTTCCGGCTCAGAGACTCGTTTCATACGGAGGGATTCTACCGGCGGGAATCGAGCTTATTTCGCCAGCTCTTTGCCGACGAAGCGCGCTCGCGCTTGCGTCCGCCCACCGCGCGAATGTAAACTTGGTTCATGTTTGCGTAAGGTTCTCGGATCGCTCGCTGCAACCTGTTGAAAAACAACGGGGGGCCCCGCGCGCCCCATATGGATTCAGCGAGCAGTTCCCATTCATTTCGAAAATTGAAGGAAACATAAGAATGAAGAAGATAGTCCTGATCGCATTTCTCTCTCTCGCGCTCATGGCCGCCTGCGGCGGTGGCAGCGAGGAGGCCTCGGCTCCGGCAGCGGTTGCGGCCGCTCCGGCCTTCGACCCCGCCACCGCGGGCGCCATGACGGGCACCATCACGTTCGAAGGTGATGCGCCAGAAATGAGCACCATCCAGATGGCCGCCGACCCGAACTGCGCTCGCTTGCATTCCGAGACGGTCACGAACGAGTTCGTCATTGTCGGCGAAGGCGGAACCCTGGCCAACGCGTTCGTGTACGTCAAGAGCGGCATTCAGGGATCCTTCCAGCCGCCGAGCGAGCCCGTTGTGCTCAACCAGGAAGGCTGCCTCTACACGCCTCACGTCATGGGCATTCAAGTCGGCCAGACGCTCCAGGTCCTCAATAGCGACGAGACACTCCACAACATCCACGCCATGCCGAAGAACAACAAAGAGTTCAACATCGGCCAGCCTATCAAAGGCCTGAAGACAGACAAGGTGTTCGACAATGTCGAGATCATGGTTCCCTTCAAGTGCGACGTCCACAAGTGGATGAACAGCTACGCGGGCGTTCTCGATCACCCGTACTTCGCGGTGACCGGCTCCGACGGCTCGTTCAACATTCCGGACCTGCCCCCTGGCGACTACGTCGTCGAAGCGTGGCACGAGCGGCTCGGAACGCAAGAGATGAACATCACGGTCGGTGAGAAAGAGACCGTCGAAGCGAATTTCGCGTTCAGCGGGGAGTAGATTTTTCGGAAAGGGCCCTCGCCTAATCGGGCGCGGGCCCTTTTTCTTGTCCGCTACCGGCTGCCTGCTACCTGCTCTCGGGTCAGGACTGTGGCAGCTAGCAAGACCAGGAGGATCCAGATTCCGTCGGAGACGGCTAGGTGGGCCAGTTGCATCCACACGGGGGCCTTTAGGTAGACGTTTGCGGCGCCTAGGGCGAGTTGGGCGGTCAACATCACTACCAGGGGGCGGCCGTATGGTTTTTCCCTCCAGGCTACCCACGCGACGAGTAGGGCGATCACAACAGCGACGGTCGGGTGGTACAGGCGGGTTGTCAGCAAGCGCGCCAAGACGGGGGACTCGTCGGGGTTCAGTCCCTCGGTCAAGAGCAGCGTATCCCCTAGAGCGGTAACGGCGCCGCTCGAGCCTACGAGGAGGACACCCGCGAGCGCTAGCGTCAGGGGCACCACGCCCGGACCCCGAAACGCGAGCTTGCGCTCGCCGCTCGCGAGCCATGCGGTGAGGGTCACAGCAGCGAGGAGAAGGAACGTGTTCACGAGGTGGAAGGCCATCACGTAGACCCGCTCGACGGAATCGTTCGCGGCGACCCACTCGAAGGTCACGAGACCGGCACCCAGGAGCGATTCGGCCGCGATGAAGAAAAGCGTCCAGATGGCGCTTTTTCGCACCGCATGGCCACGCGGGTAGATCCGGAAGGCCGCCACAACGAGACCGAGCACGAGCAAGCCCAGAAGGCCGCTCGTGAGACGGTGGCCGAGCTCGATGAGGGTCTCGACGCGCGGCGAGTGCGGGATGAGCTCGCCGTTACAGAGTGGCCAGTGGCTCCCACAGCCGGCCCCGGCGCCCGTGGCCCGCACGAACCCACCCCAGAGAATGACCAGTACCGTGTAGCCGAGCAGGAACCAAGCGGCGGAGGCGAATCGACGATTCACGACGAACCTCCCCCCTACGCGGGGGAGGTACCGCTATTTATGAGGCGGAGTTGCTTCTCTCTCTGGTGGCGCTTAAAGAGCCAGGAGGCGCCGATGATGCCGAAAACCAAGTACGGCATGCCGAGCAGGAAGAGAATGCCGCGGTTGAAGCCGGCGGCCATCTCGCCTCCATTTTGCTCGAGCGCGGTCACGCACATCGCGCATTGCGCCTGCGCGAACTCGGGTACGAGCACGACGGCCGCGAGGACGGCCAAGAGCGTCAAGAGCATGCGGGCCGTCATCTGTGGAGGCTGTGTTCGAGAATGTTCCCGCCGTCATAGGCGGGGACGAGGAACATCAAAACGCTCGTCAGGAAAATTCCGACGAGCACGGTCAGCACCAAGCCTTTGTGCTCGAAGCGCAGATGCATGAAGTAGAAGATGATGAGCGTCGCTTTGGTGGAAGATCCCAGAAGCAGCAGCATCACTTTCGACGCCTGCGACAGGGTCGACTCTCCGATGAAGATCATCGTGACGGTGAGCACGAAGAGAACGGCCAGGATCTTCGCATATTGCAGGTAGACTTTTTTTCCTGATTCAGCCGGATGTTCGGGCATCGCTGATTACTCCTTGCCTCGTTACACCAAATAGAAGAGGGCGAAGACGAAGACCCATACGAGGTCGACGAAATGCCAATAGAGTCCAGCGTTCTCGACACCCATGGCCGAGTACTTCCCCATCGCCGAGCGGATGGCGACGGTGAGAAGGATGATGACGCCTGTGGTGACGTGCATCCCGTGAAAGCCTGTGATCACGAAGAAGCACGCGCTGAACTGCGGGACACCCCACGGGTTACTCGTGAGGCGTGCGCCCTCATGAATGAAGTGGCTCCACTCATAGACCTGCATGCCGAGAAAGGACAAGCCCCCGAAGATCGTCAGCCACAGAAACGTCGTGACGTGCTTCGTCTTTCCCGCATTGGCGGCCGAGACGGCGCACGCCATGGACCAGCTGCTGGCGATCAGCGTGAACGTCATGAGCGTGATGTAGTTCATGTCGAAAGCGACGTTCTGATCGGGCCAAGAGGGATTCGACACCCGGACGACACCGTAGCTGACAAGAAGGCCCGCGAAGAGCAGAGCATCCGTGATGATGAAGACCCACATCATCAACTTCTGCCAGCCGATATCGAACGGGAGACTGCCTTCGCCGAAAAGCGAACCCGCTGCCGATTCAGCCTGCGCAGCCTGGCTATCGCTCATGTTCGTTCCTCCTCGTATTACAGGTAAAACAAAACCACTATCAAGTAGAGCCAAATGGCGCCAACGAAATGCCAATAGGTCGCGCACACGCTGGGAGAGTTGGAATAGCCCGGCGTCAGCTCGTACCGCGTCGCCAACATCAAGACATAGAAAAGTGCGAGAACGCCCACGAGCAGATGCACCGCGTGGACGCCCGTCAACACGTAGAAGAACGCGCTATGGGGATGACTCTGGAGATAAATCCCCTTTCTCGCGAGCTGGTTCCAAGCGGCCACCTGGCCGGCGATGAATAGGGCGCCGAGCACCGCCGTCACCGCAATCCACTTGCGGAAGGCGACCGGCCGCCAGCTCTGAAAGGCCCGCCTTCCGAGCTCCATCGTCACGCTCGAGAACAGAAGGATCGCCGTATTGACCCAAATGAGCGATGGGGCGGCGAGCGGGACCCAGTCCTCCCCGGCGCTCCGAACGATATAGGCACTCGTGAAGGCCGCGAAGAGCATCGTGACGGAGCCGAGTGCTACCCGCAGGCCGAGCTTGGCCGTCTCCGCGCGCTTTTTGGACTCGCCGCCCGAGCCGTAATCACCGAAACCTCGGTCGACGACATCACCGCCGCCCCCGTCGCCGCTTTTGGTCTTCGGTACCGTTAGCGTTTCTGCCACGTCACACCACCTTCCCGTCGAAGGCAAGCAAGGCAAGAACCAGCGGCAAGTAGAAAAGCGATGCAACGAGAAGCTGCACCGCGCGCGCTCGGGCCGTACCGTCGCCGAACCGCGCGGCGAAGACGACCAGCAGGGCGCCGAGCGCCGAAGCACCCACGAGATAAGCGGCGCCGGCCATCCCGCCCATCGCCGGCACGAGGCTCACGAGAAGGAGCAGCACCGAAGCCGTGACCGTGCGAAGCTGGGTCCCACGGATCGGCATGGCGCAGTAGTCAATATTCGCATAGTCGTCGCGATAGGTCGCCGCGATGGCCCATGTGTGCGGAAACTGCCAAAAGAAGAGGATGGTAAACAAGCTCCACGCGAGTGGGCCGAGACTACCTTGGACCGCGCTAAAACCCATGAGCGGAGGGATGGCGCCCGAGATGGCGCCTGGAACCGTCGACCACGCCGAGCGCGACTTCATCGGGGTGTAAACCAGGACGTAGATCACCGTCGCGGAGAGCGCGAGCACGCCGCAAAGCGGGCCGGCCTCGATGAACAAAATCGCGTGTCCGGCAATCGAGCAAACGCTCGCCACCACAAAAGCTTCCGATAGGCGCAGGCGGCCCGCTGGAATCGGACGCTCGGCCGTCCGCTGCATACGGGAGTCGGACTCGTGCTCGAGGACTTGGTTGAACGCGTTGGCGCTGGCGACGACGAGAAAGGTGCCGATGGCGAACCAGAGAAGATGTCCGAGCACGAGCTCGCTCGACGCGAGCCAATAGCCGACGATCGCCGACATCAGCACCATCGAAGAAAGACGCACTTTGCTGAGCTGGATGTAGTCCCGCAACCGCTGGCGGATCTCGATACTCCACGCGGCCGATGGCGGGTGCACGTCGCCTCTCACGGACATGGTTGGACGCTTATTTGGCGGCCTTCACTTTGGCCGGCGGTTGCCACTGCGGAGCGTGGTCCCCTTCTTCATCCGGGTTCTGGTAGTCGTAGGGCCAACGGTGAACTTCGGGAATCTCGCCGGGCCAGTTGCCGTGGCCGGGCGCTATCGGCGTCGACCACTCTAACGTGTTGGCATTCCATGGGTTCTCGGACTCGACCTTCTTACCCTTGAACATGCTCCAGAAGTAATTGACAAGGAAAATGACCTGGGCGCTGCCAAGAATGAAAGCGCTGATGCTGATGAACGTGTTGACGTTCTGGAACGGTTTCAAGTAGTCGTAGGCATTCGCGTCGTAGATGCGCCGCATCATGCCCACGATCCCGAGATAATGCATCGGGAAGAACACACCGTAATATGCGATGAACGTGAGCCAGAAGTGCACTTTCGACAGAGGCTCGTTCATATAACGCCCGAACATCTTCGGAAACCAGTAATAGACCGCCGCAAGGAGCCCGAAGAGGCCGGCGCCCGCCATGATGAAGTGGAAATGGGCGACGACGAAATAGGTGTCGTGAAGCTGGATGTCCACGACGTTGGTCCCGAGGAAGACTCCGGTGAGCCCGCCGGTGACGAAGAGCGAGACGATGCCGAGCGCGAAGAGCATCGGCGTCTTGAACTGGATCTTCGCTCTCCAGAGCGTCGCGAGCCAGTTGAACACCTTGACCGCCGAGGGCACCGCGATAACGAGCGTCGTCATCGTGAACACCGTTCCGAGAAAGGGGCTCATCCCGGAGACGAACATGTGGTGCCCCCAAACGACGAAGCTCAGAAATGCGATCGCGAGGATGGCGTAGACCATCGAGTGGTAACCGAAGATAGGCCGCCTGGTGAAGGTGCTGATGATGTCGGACGTGAAGCCGAGCGCCGGCAGCATGATGATGTAGACCTCTGGATGGCCGAGGAACCAGAAGAGGTGCTGCCAGAGAAGCGGCGAGCCGCCCGAATGCGGGAAGAGCGTGTCACCGATGAAAATGCCCGCCGGCAGATAGAAGCTCGTTCCGAGGCCGCGGTCGAACAGAAGCAGAATCGCGCCAGCCGCGAGCGCCGGAAAGGCGAGAAGCCCGAGAATGCCGACGGCGAACTGCGCCCAGGTGGTCAGAGGGAGCCGCATCATCTTGAGGCCCTTGGTCCGCAAGTTCAGGATCGTGACCACGAAATTGAGGCCGCCCATCGCGAACGACGCGATGAAGAAGATCATGCCGACGAGCCAGAGCGTCTGGCCCGTCGCCGATCCCGGAATGGCCGAGCGGATGGCGGAGAGCGGCGGATAAGCCGTCCAACCGGAAGCCGCAGCGCCGCCTTCGACGAAGAAGGAGATCAAGATGATGATCGCCCCCGGAAGCGCCGTCCAGAAGGACATCATGTTCAGAAACGGAAATGCCATGTCGCGGGCCCCGATTTGGAGCGGGATGAGAAAATTTCCGAATCCGCTGACGGGCCCGAGCGATAGCACGAAGAACACCATGATGGTTCCGTGCATCGTGAAGAGCATGATGTAGAACTCGGGCGTCATCACACCCGACGCCATCCCGGCGGGAAAAAGCGTCTCCCAGAACTGAGCATGCTGCCCCGGCCAGCCGAGCTGGAGCCGGACCAACATGGCCAGCGATCCACCAACGACGGCCATGAACATGACCAGCGTCAAGTACTGCTTGGCGATCATCTTGTGATCGTAGCTAAAGATGTACTTGCTGATGAAGCTCTGTTTGCCATGGCCGTGGTCGTCGTGACCTTCGCTCATGCCATCTTCTCCTTCTTATGAATCCAAAACGCTAAGGTAGTCGATCAATTGCCCTGACTTTGCTCGGCGAGCCAAGTGTCGTAGTCGGCCTGGCTTCGAACGCTGAGAAAAGCACGCATGCGGTAGTGCCCCAGACCGCAGAGTTCGGCGCAAGCAATCTCGTACTCCCCGATTTTCGTCGGCGTGAACCATACCGAAGTCTGGATGCCCGGCATGAGATCCTGCTTCACGCGGAAGTTCGGAAGAAAAAAGGCGTGCTGCACGTCCTTCGAGCGCAGCAGGATGCGCACCGGCTGGTCGATGGGAAGCACCATCTGGTTGATGAGATGGATGTCATCGTTTCCGGCGGCGTCATCCGGATCGATGCCGAGATAGTTCTCGAGCGAGTAGAGCTCGGGGCGCCACATGCCGAACTGACCATCCGGGCCCGGATAGCGGATGTCCCATTGGAACTGCGCGCCGACCGCTTCGATCATGAACACATCTTCCGGCGGCGCGGCCTTCACGTCCTCCCAAAGCACGAGACCGTAGAACACGATCGGGACGAGAACAACGGCGGTGGCGATCGTCCACGTCATCTCGAGCTTGTGGCTTTCGTGCCAATAGCTGCTCTCGGCGTCGTCGCGATGGCGGTACTTCCAGATGAAGAAAGCGAAAAGACCTTGGATGACAATGTAGGCCACCCCGGTGATGCCGAGGATTACGTAATAGATCGTGTCCTGGGACCCGCGATCCGACGCGAGCTCGGGGACGTCATATTTGAAAAAGTAAGCGACGGAGACGAGCACGAGAGCCCAGAGGGTGACGGCCAAAGCCATCCCGTGCTTCGCGTCTCGGTTTGCCTGGATATTCTCTGCCATGAATCGTCCTTATAAAGCAGCAGTAAGCTGGCTTCCGACCGTGCATCGGACGGAGCCAGCCTTTGCGTCGAAACCTCGCGTGTAACTACTCCGCATACCTCATGAGATAGGCCGCCACGGCGCGCATCTGCGCTTCCGGGTCGCCATCCAAAATTTCCGGAAGCGGCGTGATGCGATGGCCGCTGTCCTCCACGGGCCAGAACTGCGGCATCTGGGTGCCGGGCGTTATCGTCTGCGGGTCCTTCATCCAGTCGACGAGCCATTCCTCCCGGAGCCGTTCGCCGGTCAAGCGGAAGCTCGGCGCGAGCTGCGAGGCGGACATCGTGCCGGCCGCAGTCGCGAGGTGGCACTGCTCACAACGGAGCCGATCGAGGAGCTGGCTTCCAATCCGCAGCGTCGCCGCGTCAGCTGGCACCGCGGCCGAGGTCGCGAAGGGATGCGTTTCATCCATCGCCATGAAGCCCGATACGATCGTGTTGAGCTGTTCGTCGTCGAAGTGGAACGTTGGCATCCGCACCTTCAACCAGAAACGGACCTCGGAAGGATCCTGCAGGAAGTCGAAGAGCCAGCCTGCCTGTGTGCGTGCACCTTGTGTATTGAGGTTTGGCGGCCGGAAGCCTACGTCCTCGGCCATCACCTCCGTCTCGTAGATGCCTCCGCCGAAGCCGTCGACGATGTGGCAGCCGCGGCAGTTGTACTCGTGGATGAGAACGCGCGCTCTCTCCCCGACGGCCTCGTTGGCGCTCAAGTTCTTCTGGGCTTCCGCTGGGAGCGCGGTCCGTGTCTGGCCGAGCACCCTAGTGGCGACGGCCCGGACCTCGTCTTCGGTGAAGCCAAAATAGCCCATCCGAAGCTTTTCGGGTGCACCCTTCACTTTGCCCCGGTCGTAGCTTCGAGGATGGTTGAGCTTGTTCTCGAACCACTCCTGCCTGTTATGCGGGATGTCGATATAGCCGAAATCGAGACGGGTGACCATCTTCGAGCCCCACGTCGAAAGATCCACGCCGATCTTCTGCGCGTCCTCGAAGCCCTCGATCTCGTGGCAGCCGAAGCAGCCGAAGCGACGGACGAGACGCTCACCGCTATAGAGCGTTTTTTCGTCCGCCGACATCGCGCCGAGCTGGTCCTCGGCCTGCGCGACCGGAAGTCCCGTGCGGAGGAACTCCATCGTGATCTCGTCGAGCGCGGCGTTATCGACTTCTGGCACCGGAAGCTGCTCGAAAGACTCGTTCCGGAGCGTCATCAGGTAGGCCGTCACATCTGCAGCTTCCTCATCCGTGAGTCGCAAATCGGGCATGAAGGTGTCTTCCCAGTAATGCTTTGGATCCTTCACCCAGTTATAGAGAAACTCACGATTGACTTTGGTGCCGACTCCCGCGAGGCTCGCACCGCGCGTACGGTGCCAGTCGACTTCCGCGAGATTGCTCTCATCGGTGATGTGACACCCGAGACAGCCGACGTTCTCGACGAGCTCGCGGCCGCGCTCATCGTTTCCAGCCGGCACGACGCCGTAGTCGAGCGGCTTCGCTTTATCGAAGATATATGCCACGATGGCCGCGACTTCCGTCTGGTTGCGAGCGCCGATATCGGAATCGCGATTGTTCTCGAGATCCCAGAAGCGCGGCATGTAGGTCGACTGCTTGAAGCTCTTCGGATTCTTGATCCAGCGCGCGGCCCATTCCAGCGTCGTCTTGGCCACTAGATGCTCGAGCTTCGGCCCGACTTTACGCCGACCTTCGAAGCCCACCGTGTTGTGACAGCCCCAGCAGCCGGCCGCTTCGTAGAGCTGGCGGCCGAGGTTGAATCTTTCGGCGCCCGGAAGAAGAACCTGGTCGCCGTGGCACTTCTGGCACCCGGCCTCGGCCATGCCGTTTTGGAACATCGGCCTGTCCCAGTGGTGGTCCTCTTTCCAGCCGTACTTCTCGACCCACTCGTGCTCCTGCTCATCGCTCTGCGGCGTGTGGTTCACACCGACGAAGTCGATGGCGCGGCCGCGCCCTTCGTGACAGGACGTGCAGCCGAAGCTGTCGCGGGGATGCACGGACTCACCCGAGACGTATAGGTCGAGATTCGGATGTGTCCGGAACGGTTGTTCCGCATCGGCGTAGTCCGGATTGTCGATCCCGAGATGACACGTCTTGCAGCGATCGATGCGCGGCACTACCGCGAAGTTGAGGTCCTCGGTGACGTTCGTCACGAGGACTTGCTGAACTTCGATGCTCGGGTCGATGAAATCGAACATCGGAAGGTTCCGGAACGTGTTCGGCACGTTCTGAGCGATCGCGTTCGCTTTCCGCCGCAAGAGCGTCGCGGACTGGATCAAGCTGTCCCGCTCGCCATTGAGCTCGCCTACACGGGCCTGCGCCTCACGGATCGTTCTCTGCACGGCGTCGCGCTCGAACTCGATCGCGATGCGGTCGTCACGGGCCGCGAAGAACTCGTTCTCGAGCGCCTCGAACTCTTCGGCGCTGACACGCTTTCCGTAGGGCGCTATCGTCCCTTCATGCTCGCTCTCTTCGAAGAAGAACTTCTTCGAATCATAGACGGATTTGAGACTGCGTTCGCCGATGTCCGCCAAAGTCCACCGATCGTTCAGCGCCTTTAGCTCGTCCTCCCTTTGTGCGATCTCGGCTTGCTTCGCGTCGAGCTCTTGTGACGCCGTGGCAAGCTCGCCTTCGATCCGCTGAAGCTCACGCTGGTTGACGGCCGCGTCTGCCTCTTGGATTTGCCGCCCGGTCATCTCCCGTTCCATTTGGGAGAACTGCCGTTGGTAGCCCTTCCATTCGCGGGAGTAGTCCGCCCAAATCATCCAAAGGGTCGTCACAAACAAGAAGATAGATGAAATCCCAAAAACAACGTTGAGTCCGCTGATGTCGTAAGCGTGTCCAGGAGCCGGTTTCGCCACGTTTCACTCCACCTCTAAACTAGATATTGAAGAAGATCTCGGGGAACGCCACGATGTATTTCAGATCCCAGAACCATCTCATGTACATCTTGATGGGAAGACTCAACATGAGCAGAAAAAGCGTCACTCCCAAGTAGTAGCGAGCGGGCCCCATCTTCTCGTAATAGCCGTGGAGGCTCATCCATTGCAGAAACTTGGGAAACTTCTCCTTCGGCCATGCCAGGGCCACGGGAAGAAAACCCATATAGAAGAGGATCATCCCGATGCCGAGGAATTCTCGGACGATGGGGTTCGACGGAAGCGGCCGGCCAAGAGCGCGCACCCAGAAAAAGTCCGAGATATTGACGTTCAGAAGCGGCTCGACGCGGTGTGGGTCCCAATATTCATAAGGCCCGAAGAAGTTCCAGTTCGGTCCGCGCAGAAACGTCCCCGAAATCACGAGGAGTATCCAGAGGACGAGAAAGCCGTAGAGAAAGATGGCGATCTCCGCGCGGCGCTCTTTGAAAGTGAAGTAGCCGTTCCCTTTGGGGTTCGTGTCGATATAAGGAATCGCCATGAGCCCCACGACGATGAGTGTAGGAAAGACGACGCCCGCGAGCCACGGGTCGAAATAGACGAGCATTTCCTGAAGGCCGAGGAAGTACCAGGGGGCTTTCGACGGATTCGGCGAATCGGCGGGATTCGCGGGTTGCTCGAGCGGCGCCGGCAACAAGATCGACCAAACCACGAGCCCGATGGTGAGAAGGACCATGCACAAAAGCTCGACATAGACCAGATCCGGCCAGACCCACACCTTGTCCTGCTCCTGCTTCTCCATGGGCTCTTCTCCCGCCGCGACTCGCTTGTCGTTCTCGACACCTTGATGCATCGCGAACCAAGCGAAAAACGCCACCAGGAACAGCATGAAGGTAATCGGCACATTGTCCGGTTTCGCCACGATGAGGAGGAAGTTCGGGTCGAACATGCTCAAAACGTAGAAGACCGCCATCACCCCAAACAGGATATACGCGAACTTCTTCGACCAGATTTGCGTGTACTTCAGCGACAGCGCGAAGGCGATCGTCGCCACAGTAAAGAGCACCGTCGGCCCGGAAGACCAATTGATGATGTTTTTAATGAAATCCATAACGCTCAGCTCTGGGTTTCGAACGAGAACCGAAAGCGACTACATGGGCCCGGAGATACCGCCATCCTTGCGCACCCTCCAGAAGTGCACGGACATCAAAACAGCCGCGACCAACGGCAACCCGACACAGTGAAGCACGTAGAAACGCAGCAGCGTGTTCTCGCCCACCGAACGTGCACCCAACAAGGCGAAACGAGCGTCGTTCCCAGAGTTGATGAGATTGATGTCCCCTAGTTTCAACGCCGCGCTGAGCGGCCCCTCCGTTCCCAGAAGTGGTGTCGCTCGAGCCATGTTCGAGCCCACGGTGATGGCCCAGATAGCGAGCTGATCCCAAGGGAGAAGGTAGCCGGTGAACGAGAGCAGGAGAGTGAGCACGAGAAGGATGACGCCCACGGTCCAGTTGAACTCGCGCGGGGGCTTGTAGGAGCCCGTCATGAAGACGCGGAACATGTGAAGCCATACTGTGATGACCATCGCGTGCGCGCCCCAGCGATGAAGTTCGCGCATGACACCGAGAGGCACATGTTCGCGGAGATCGATGATGTCGGCATAAGCGTACTCGACCGTGGGCCTGTAATAGAACATCAAGAGCAGGCCCGTCAAGGTCAGGACGAGAAACAGGAAAAACGTGATGCCGCCCATGCACCAGGTGTAGCGCAGCCTGATACCGGCTTTACGCGACTTCACCGGATGAAGATGAAGAAACACGTTGGACATCATCACGAGCACGCGGTTGCGATTACTGGTGAGGGCCCCGTGGCGGAAGATGGACTTCCACACCTGGGATTCCGTCATCGCGTTCCACGCGCCGCTAAATGCGTTTAGAACCTTCTGCACCGATAACTCCTCAATTCGCTGTTCGGGAATGAATCAGGTGAGACTCAAAAATGACTCCGGATCGCTCCATTGCCCCGCTTCCTGCTTGTAAATGCGGCTCTTGTCAATGAGCACCTGACCGTCTTCAGCCATGACGATCCGATGGCGCTCGAGCGGCCGGGGCGCGGGGCCCTCGAAATTGATGCCGGTCATGTAGAAGCCGCTGCCGTGGCAGGGACATTTGAACTTGTTCTCCGCTTCGAGCCAGTTCGGCGTGCATCCGAGGTGGGTGCAGATCGTGGAAAGCGCATAAATGCCTTCTTCGTTCCGCACGATCCAGACGCGGTAGCGCTCTTTGAAGCGCGTGTCGACGACGCCGATGGCGAAGTCGGTGGGAAAGCCGGACTTGAAATTGGACGGCGGCTCGGTCAGGACGTTCGGAAACATGAAACGGCCCATGGCGGTGAGGCCAGCGCCGGTGGCCGCCGCGAAAAACGTCCAGCCGAGAGCAAGCCAGTTGAACTCGCGTCGGGTGACGTCCTTTTTCTTCGTCTTCGTTTTCGCAGCGGGCTTGTCATTACCGGCAGGGCCGGCCGCGTCTTTCTTTGTCTCTTCAGCCATACGTCCACCTAGATTCGAGGGTCTCTCAGGGACTATTCGACTCGAAATGTCTTAGAGGCCACGCGCTGGGCGCTCGGAAGAAGTTCCATGCAAACAATTATTGTATTCGCGACCGGCAAAAGGTGTCAAGGCTCGAAAGCGTTTAAACGGGCCCCGGCACGCTGAAAAGAGAGCCGCGTCACGGCTCGGCGACCGCGTGAGATCTCTCGATCGCGGCCAGAGCCGCCAGAGCAGAAAGAGCCTCCTCGCGAAGAACGAGATTGGCGTGCGCGTCCGCCACTTCCTGAAGTTTCGCAGTCAATGTCTCGCCACCGACGATCGCCGCTGCCTGGATGGCGCTCTGGGTAGCGAGGAGCTTCTGCGACGCATCCATATCCGTGAGCCCTTCGAGAAACGGCTCGTCCAGCATCTGCAGAAGTTGCGCCTCTCCGGAGGTATCGCGAAGCTGCGCGAGCGCCACCGCCGCATTCCAGGACACGTCGCGCTCGGGATCCGAAAGCGCCACTTGAAGCCGCGGGATCGCTTTATCGTCGCCCAGTGCGCCCAGAGCGTAGACCGCCATCTTCCGCACGCCCGCATCGTTATCCCCCACCAGCTCGAGGACGGGATCGAGGGCCCGCGGGTCGCCAATCGACCCGAGGGCCCACACCGAATAGAGCCGTGTGCTCGGTTCGTCGTCGCCGAGTGCACCGACGAGCGCCGGAACGGCGGCCGCGTCGGCGAGATGTCCGAGGGACAAAGCAAGATAGTGCCGCACTCTGGGGTCGTCCTTCTCGGCGTCCTCGAAAGCAAGGACCATCTCTCGTACGAGGCCTTCCATCCGGCGCTTCTCGTCATCCATCGTGATGATCTTGGAGAGCTCGAACGCAGCCTGCCAACGCCGGTTCGCGCTGCCGGCGCGCACCTCGTTCAGATAGTCGACTCCCGTTTTCTCATCCGAGACCAGCCAGGCAAAGAAGACGAAGACACCCACACACAAAGCGACCACGAAAGCCGGGATGACGAAGAACTGCAGAGCCGTCCTGCCGAAATCGAGGTCGTCGTCGAACTCGGGCGGTGCCGGTGAGGACTCGGGAGGGTTGGTGGTGGGAGCTTTCTCGTCTTCCGTCATCATTAATAGGGCGCCATCTTATCCCGCGCAGCCAGCAGATCAAAGCTGCGGGTAGGCTCAAGCCGGCGTTTCGATTTCCTGGTCTTTGTACTGGAGCTGATAAAGCTTGTAGTAGATGCCACGCTCGGCAAGAAGCTCCTGATGGGTGCCGACCTCCCGGACCCGCCCTTTGTGAAGCACAACGATACGATCGGCCCGTTGGATAGTCGAGAGACGGTGGGCGATCACGAGGCTCGTTCGGTTCTCGAGCAGGCGCTCGAGCGCCTCACGGACAAGGATCTCTGTATGGGTATCGACGTTCGACGTCGCTTCATCGAGGATCAGGATCTTGGGATCGTGGACGAGGGCGCGCGCGAAAGAAACGAGCTGTTTCTGCCCCGCGGACATCGAGGCGCCCCGCTCAGCGACTTCCTCGTCGAGACCACGCGGCAGCGTCGCCACCCACTCGTTCAAATTGACGACGCGGGCGGCCTCGGCGATGGCTTCATTCGAGATGGTCTGGTCCCCGAGGCGAATGTTCGACGCGATGGTCCCCGAGAACAAATGGACGTCCTGAAGCACCATCCCGAACTGGCGTCGCAGCTTCTTCAGATCCCAGTCGCGCACGTCCATGTCGCCCACGACCACCTGTCCCTTTTGGACATCGTAGAGGCGCATGAGAAGGCTCGTGAGCGTCGACTTCCCGGCCCCGGTATGCCCTACGACCGCGACGGTCTCACCCGGGCGGACGGTGAGATCGACGTCTTTCAAGACCCAATCCTCGCCTTCATATGCGAATGAGACGTTGTCGAAGCGGATGCTTCGGTCGAGCCCCGGCGCGACGATATTAGATGGCTTAGATGGGTTTTTGGGCGTTCTGATCTCGACTTCGGTGTCGAGAAGATTGAAGATGCGCTCTGAGGACGCCATCGCACCTTGGAGAATGTTGAACTTCTCCGAAAGATCGCTAATGGGACGGAAGAACTTCTCCGAGTATTGGATGAAAGCGACGAGGCCGCCGAGCGACAGAGTCCCGAGTAGGATTTGTCCGCCGCCGTACCAAACGATGAGCGCGATGGCGACGGCGCTCAAAACTTCCACGACCGGATAGAAGATCGAGTAATGAAGGATGGACTCGATATTGGCTTCGGTGTGCTGCCGGTTGAGCTCGCTATATTGGCCGAACTTGCGCTCTTCCTGACAGAAGAGCTGCACAACCTGCATCCCGACGATGTTCTCCTGGATGAAGGCGTTCAGCATGGCAACCCGGGTGCGCACTTTGCGGTAGACCACCCGAATGCGCCGCTTGAAAATCATCGACACAACGAAGAGCGCAGGGAGCACCGCGAAAGTCACGAGCGCGAGCTTCCAATCGATGTAGACGAGCACGCCCATGATGCCGAGCAACATGAAGATATCGCCGAAGATGGTGACGACGCCCGAGGTGAAGAGCTCGTTGAGAGCATCCACATCGGTGGTGACGCGCGTCACGAGACGCCCCACAGGGTTGCGGTCGAAAAATGACGATTGGAGCTTCTGCAGGTGCGAGAAGATCTCGCGGCGCATATCGGCCAGCACACGTTGGCCGGCCATGTTCATGATGTAGATTTGGAAATATGAGACGACGAATTGGAGGACGAGGGCTAGAACGTAGACAGCCGCTATCGTGTTGAGCCCAGAGAGGTTGCCGACCGCGATGTAATCGTCGATGACGATTTTGGTGAGGATGGGGCCGACGAGCTTGAGTGCGGAAGCAACGAGAACCAAGACGAAGGACACCACGACCCGCAGCTTGTACGGCGCGAGATAGGCCAAGAGACGGCGCATCAAGCGGCCGTCATATACTTTGCCTAGGGTCTGTTCTTCATTCAGCATTCAGTATTCAGGAATATTAATCCGCTTCTAGATGCGGTTGAGCTCCTCCTCTAGAAGTTGCTTTTCGTACAGGCTGGCGTATAGGCCTTTATGTTCTATCAGGTGTTCGTGGGTTCCTGTTTCGACGATTTGGCCTTCGTCTAGGACGCAGATTTGGTCGGCGCCTTTTACGGTGCTGATGCGGTGGGACACTAATAACGTCGTTCTTGATTTCATTACGCTGCTCAGCTGGAACAGGATGCGTTCTTCGGTCTCGGTGTCGACCGCGGACAGAACGTCGTCGAGAATCAGGATCGGCGGGTCGACGAGAAGCGCCCTTGCGATCGTGGCGCGTTGGCGCTGGCCGCCCGATAAAGTGATGCCGCGCTCGCCGACCACCGTGGCGTAGGCGTCGGGAAAATCGGCGATATCACCGTCGAGGCCCGCTAAGGCCGCGGCTTCGGCTATCTGGCTATCGCTGGCTTCGGCGAGGCCGAAAGCGATGTTCTCTCCGACACTCTCGGAGAAGAGAAAGCTTTCCTGTGGGACGAAGCCGACCGCGGAGCGGAGTGCTTTGAGCGAGAGGCGTCGCACGTCGTGGCCGTCGACGAGGACGGCTCCGTCCGTCACGTCGTAAAGCCTTGCGACGAGCCGGGTCAACGTGCTCTTGCCAGAGCCGGTGCGCCCCACGAACGCCACCGTTTGCCCAGGCTCGATGACGAGATCGATGTCGCGCAGCACGCGACCGCCATTACCATCCCCTGTATAGCTGAAGCTCACCTCGCGGAACTCGATGCGGCCCGAGACAGGCTCTTCGAATCGCTCGGGGCCATCGCGCAAGACGGGCTCTTCGTCGAGAATGGCCATGAGCCTCTTCATCGACGCGGCCCCGCGCTGATAGATATTGACGACCCAGCCAAGGGCGATCATCGGCCAACTCAGCATGTTGAGATAGGCGAAAAACGCGACGAGCTCGCCGAGCGTGATCTCCTCGTTCACAACCATAGCGCCGCCCCACCAGAGAACGAGCGCGGTCCCGATGCCAATGAGCGAGGCGAGCAGAGGATGGAAAGCGCCGGAGAGCTTCACGAGCCGCATGATGCGCGCGAAATAGTCTTCGTTCTCGTCCGCGAACAGTCTGCGCTGGTGATCCTCCTGCGCATAGGCCTTCACAACACGCGTTCCGGACAAATTCTCCTGCGTGAGCGCCGAGAGATCGCTCATCTTCTCTTGAATGGCCATGAAGCGTTTGTGGATCGCGGAGCCGAACTTCTTCACCGCGTAAGAAATGAGCGGTAGGACAGCCAGTGCTATGAGGGTGAGCTTCCAGCTGATCGCGAACATGAAGCCGAGCGCGCCCACGATGACGATCAGCGTCTCGGCCGGATACATGATGCCAGGGCCGACCACCATGCGAACAGCGCTGATGTCGTTCGCAGCGCGTGACATCAAATCGCCCGTACGCCATCGCTGGTAAAAGAACGAGCCCAAAGTCTGCAGGTGTTCGAAATAATCTCCGCGGAGGTCGTACTCGACGTGGCGGGAAACGCCAATAAGGAGACGCCGCATCCAGAAACGAAAGAACCCTCCGAAAACGGCAAGCGCGATGATGACACTGGCATAGAAGGCAAGCTTCTGCACCGTGACGCCGATGGTGAGGTCGTCGATCGTCAGCCTGAGCACTTGCGGCGTCAGAACCGACGCGGCTTTCGTGAGGACGAGCGCTATCATTCCGAAAACCATCGGTCTCGGGTAGCGCGCGATATAGGGGAAGAGGCGGCTCATTCTTGGGCAAAGCGCTAGTATAGCGCTTTACCGGCTGCCTGCCTCCGGCTAGCTGCTTCCGGCTTACCGTGTTTCGGTGTTGTTCTCTTACTTTGATAGGGTGAAACGGAAGCGGATTACGTTGGTGGTTTTGGCGGCGACTCGGAAGACCACTTGTCTTTGGTCTAGGGTCAGGACTTCGCCGCTTTCTATTTTTAGGGTGCCTGGGATTAGGTTTCGGGTGGTTTGGAAATTGAAGTGCCAGCGGCCGGGGTCGGTTGGTTGGGTCAGCAGGCGGGCTTCTACGATGTTTTCGCCTGGTCGGGCGGTCAGGTGGTGTTGGTGCGGTGTGGTCCCATTCGTGGTTTCGGCGGTAGAGTCGTTTAGCGATATTTGGGCGCGTTGATTCTGGTTGCCTTTTGGGAGCTCTAGGTGGCTCGTGAACGAGACTTCGGTGCGTTTGGTTCTCGACTCTGTTGTGGCGACGCTTTGGCGTTCGACCACGATGAACTGCGTGGTCGTGTCTTGCCTTCCCTCCCCGTTGGTCACGGTCAGCGTCACGCCGTAGATGTCGGGCTCTGCGAATTGTCGTGAGACAAAGACGCCTTCGGCGCGCGGCCGGCCATCACCGAAGTCCCACTCATAATTCGTGATCGCTGAGGGGCCGCCGTCACGATCGCCAACCGAGCACTCCCCATTGAAGTTGATGGATTCGTTGGCCGCGATCCGTGGGGGGTCTGGCGTCGTGGTGAAACAGGCGACGGGGGTCGCGCGCACGCGGACGACGCGTGTGGTGTTGTCGGTTCTTTGTCCCTCGCTCACCGTGAGCCGGACCGTGTAGATCCCTCCCGGCCGAAAGAGATGCTCCACGCTCGAGCCCGAGGCGGTCTGCCCGTCTCCGAAATCCCAGGCGTAGGCCATAACACTCGCCGGCGTGGTGCACGATGCGTCGAAGAGGATCGTTTCTCCGGACTCGATGTCCGGGATCGGGTCGGGCGTGAAACAAGCTCGAATCGCGCTGGGAGGGCCGGGTGTTGCTCCGACATCCGGCGGTGGCTCTTCTCCGGCGATCACGAGCGCGGCCACACCCGCCCCCGCGCCGGCAGCCGCAAGGACGCCGAGCGTCGTGCCTGACCACGTACCGCCTGCTCGGATCCCGTCGGAGCTGAAACCGTTCGGGAACTCGCTCTGATCGCTCGCCGTGCGTTCGACGCGAACGTCGTCGGTGACCGCGCTCGGGGCGCTTCGGGCGCCGGGGCAGCCCCCCATCAACACGTTGACCACGTGTTCCGGCGACTGAAATTCGGGTGCGCTCGACTCGATGACATAGAGGACACGGGCGGCTTCGGGCAACGGCTTGGGAAGAGCGGCTTGAAACAAAGCCCCGCTTCTGGGCCGGAACGCGACCTCGTACCAACCCGAGTCCGTCTCGGCCTTGAATCGAACTTTGAGTCCGCGAATCGCCCGCGCCGCTTCCGCACTCGACGCCCGAGCTTCGATCAGCGGAAACGCTTCGGTATCCATGCACGGGGCGGGGTTGTGCTCGATCGGCTGCGCGAGGCCCGGTGAGCCCGCGGCCAAGAGAGCGACCCTGATTAGGATGACTAGGGTGACTAGGGTGATTCTGGCAGCCGCGGTCAAAGCGACGGCGATCAGGGTGATTCCCTGCGAAGCCGCGGTCAAGAGAGCGGCGGCGGTCAGGGTGATTCCTGCCATGCGACACGAAACCCGACGATGCTTTCCTTGGCGTCGGGATGCAGAAAATTACGACCCGCCGCCGACAGATAGCGCTCGTCGTTGAAATAGGACCCGCCTTTCAACACACGCGTATTGATCGTGAGGGGGCCCATGGGATCGACCGTCGTCGTGTTTTGCCGTGTCGGCGTCGAGCCGTCCTGGCACCACTCCCACACGTTGCCCGCCATATCGTAGAGCCCTTCTGGCGTCGCACCGCCTTTAAAAGAGCCGACCGGCCTCGTGCCACCGTCCTGCGTGCGATTGACGTTGAAGTTGGCCGTGGCCGCGGTGGGAGCCCGCTCCCCCCAAGGATAAGGCCGCCCCGACGGGCCGCGGGCCGCGAACTCCCACTGAGCCTCGGTGGGTAGATTGCCACCAAGCCACGCGGCATAGGCCATCGCTTCGTACCAGCTCACTCGCGTCACCGGATGGTCGTCGGGCGCTTCGGGATCATATTTCGCATCGAATCGACGGTACTCGGCATTCGTAACCTCGTTGCGCTGAATGGAGAACCGAGAGAGCCGCACCTGCCAGCCACCGTCATCCGCGGTCATCCCCAAGTCGAAAGCGCCGCCCGCGAACGAGACGCGCCGAAGCCCGACCGCGCTTTTGGGCGGTGGGGCGTAACCCGCCTCTTCGCAGAACCGCTTGACGAGCATGTTCCGAAGCTCCCGCTGTCGCTCTCTGGACGGCTCCCGTCCCAACGCGTCCAAAGCGACGAGAAGCGGGACGAACTCCCTCGCGGAGGCAAACCATCGCTCGTCGACACGCGCCAAAACAGCGTTCGAATCCTGGCTTCCCCTCACGAGGATATCCAAAGCTCCCACGACTTCCCCCGGGTCACCGCTAGAAAGGCGTATCCGAAGAGCCTCGACCAGGGCGTTGTTCGTCTCTTGAACTTGTTTTTCGCTCTCCTCGATCTCTTTTTGACGCTCCTCTGCAACGCTCCGCTGCCTATCCGCTAGATTTCTCTGGAGTCGCGCGTCCTCGGCCGCGCTCTCGGCATCCGCCCGCGCGCTCACCGCCCCCTGCCGCTGAACAACGGCCTCCTCACGCTGCGCATCGGCGATGCCCTTCAAGCGGGACGCTTCGGCCGCGGCTTGCTCGGCAAGCTCGCGCGTGTTCTCCGCCTCGCGCTGCTGACGTTGGGCCTCACGCCGCTCGGCTTCGGCGATGCCGCGTTGCTCTGAAGCTTCCGCGGCAGCTTTCTCGGCAGCCTCTTTCGCCTCCGC
The DNA here is from genome assembly GCA_965197495.1 of Candidatus Marinacidobacterales bacterium. Lineage (GTDB taxonomy): Bacteria > Acidobacteriota > Vicinamibacteria > Marinacidobacterales > SMYC01 > SMYC01. The sequence goes on along the minus strand of OZ240210.1, from coordinate 2,953,155 downwards.
GAGCGCATCGGCTTGCTGTTGCGCGAAATAGGCCCAGGCCAAGCCGCCGAGTGCACCCGCCGCGAGCACGAAAACAAGGAATAAAACCGCGGCTGTCTTCAGGCTCTTTCGGTGACGCTCCTCCACTTCGCGCACCGCCGCGGCTTCTCGCGTGCGACGGCGGCGCTCGTCCCGGCTAGTCGTCACCACTCCGGTGAGAAGGTCGTGGGTGAGCTCCAGAAGCTGCAAGCGCCCCCGCTCCTCGACACGCACGAGCCGCCGTCGAACCAGCTCTTCGATGTCGTCCTTCGTCACTCCCGGAACGCTCAAAGCTTCGTCATACACGACAAGATTGCGAAAGCCGCGCCTCGTGAGAAGTTTTCCCTCGACGAAGGTGCGCACCGACTCGCTGAGATCCGCGATGCTACGCTCGTAGAAATCGTGGAGGACTTGCTTTTGCGAACCCTCGACCATCTCGCCCGTGATCCGGGACTCGCACCGTTCCTGGCGCTGGCTGTTCAGCTCTTGGCAGACGACGCTCAGGAGTGCAGGCTCGACTTCGAGGTCGACGAGCTCCTCGTCTTTCTTCGCAGCAGCGACGAAACGCACGATGCTTTCGGCGACGTCAGGAGCGATGATGTGCGGCGCCTGGTTGACCACCTGAAGGGCGGCCACACCGTTCATGCGTCCGAGACGAAAACGGTTATGGGCGATTCTGCCCATGCGCTCCCCGAGACCTTCGAGATCGGGAAGAAAATCCTCGCGGAGCGCCAAAAGAACTTTGTATCGGTGGCGGTCGAAAGTAAAACGCTCTGCTTCGCTCTTCTCCTGATTCGGGGGCTCCATCTCGAGCCGTGACTTCAACTGCACCGGCGGCCGCCCTTCGACGAGGTCGGCGAGCTCAGTGATGAACGCGTTCGTCGCTTGAGAGAGCGCCGGGTCGCGCTCTCCGAGCGTGAAGACCTCTTCGAACTGGTCGAAGACGAGAAGGGGCCTCAAGACCTGATGCCGTGGGCTCCAAAACTCGATGTCGCTACGGTGAAAATATTCCCAGAGCGTTTCTTTCGCGAGCGGCTCGGGTGCTTCGACGCGCGCATGGGCCGTCGCCTGCGCGACGGCGTTTTTCACTTGAGCGATAAGATTGGGTTTATTAGACGAATAGTCGAGGCGGATATAGACGGGGAACACGTTCTCGCGGCGAAGACGCCGGAAGAGTCCGGCCTGAAGAATCGAGGACTTGCCGAGCCCCGAAGGCGCGAAGAGGATGGTTAGACGCTCGCGCTCCACCCGCCGAACGAGCATCTCGGACTCGAACTCGCGCCCGTGAAAATACTTCCAGTCGTCCTCGCCAAAGGGCAGCAGCCCGGGCCACGGATTTTCGTCGCTGAGCCCGACGCCGGCCGGAAGTGAGGAGGATTCGACGTTCATGCAAGACTCGCGCTGCGATAGCTACGCTGAAACTGTACGACCCTATCCACGAACTCGGAGCTCGGCCCGCCGTGCGGGAGGCTCTCCCACGCGGGCGCGCCAAAGTCGTTCGGGAGGGCCCCTTCCGACGTCCGGACATCGTCGACCGCAACCGGAAGAATGAACGGTCCCGAAGGCACTAGTTCTTTAGCCTCTAATATAGCCTCGACCCAGTCGGGGCGGAAAAAGCGTCTCCGCGCGGTCGAAGCCCGCCGCGAAAGCACCGGCACGAAGAGCGCACAGCTGCTGATCACGTTTCGGAGCTTTCGCTCCCACTTGCCGCCCATATCCAAATCATCATTGCCGAAGATGACATCCACTCCGGCGCGATCGAGAGCGCCCCGAATCGACTCGGCCGCGTCGCGATCGGCCTCCGCATAGCTCACGAACACCGCCCCGGATTGCATGCCGGACGACGAGACCAACTCCAAGATGGAAGACGGCGTCTCGGACTCCTCGACCGGCCTGGGATCGTGGACACGCCGGTAAAGCTCGTCGATGAAGTCCAAAGCGCCCGTAGCGTGGTAGATCCTCGCGCCTCCTCCGAAATGCTGCAGCAAAACAACGTCTCCTCGCACGGCATTCTGTCCCCTGGCGGGGACCAAGTCGACTTCCGTCTCCAGGCGGCGGCCGCTCTTCGTATGACGCACGAAGAAGTTGGTGAGCCAATCGTCGAAATGGCTCCCGAGGACCAGAAGGTTGCTTCTCTTGAGCTTGTCCAGCAAGAGATTCGGGGCGTCCTCGTCTTTCGACTGCAAGAGCCGGACGAACTCGGCAATATCATCCCGGGTAACAGCGTAGCTCTGCGGCGTCGCCGAGAGACGACCGAGAAGATGAAACACCGCGGGCCGGTTCACGCGGTCGAACTCCCGAGGAAGATCCTGCTTGTCTGTGGGCGCATGGGTAAAAACGAGCGTTTGCCGCTGCCCGTCGAACCGCTCCTGATTGAGCGCTCGCTCGATCAAGAAGTCAAACGTCGTCGTGACGTAAAGCTTGAAACTCGCGATCCGAGCAAGCTTCAACAGCGGCTCGGGCACCGCAAGCCCGTCGAGCTCCCGCAGCACGACGCGAAGACCGTGGTAGAGGTCCTGAACGTCGTTCGACCCAGCAAGATAGCGCCGCGCCACCTCAAAGAACTCTTCCCTGCGAGGCAAATCCCGCGCCGGCACACCCAGATGCTCCGCAAGCCGCTCCGCAAGAAACGGATAAAGAAGCCTCCGCCCCCCCTCGTGCTCCACGAAAAGAAGATCCTGCCCCACCACCGGGATCACCGACTCCTCTTCAACGAGCTGGATCAACTGCTCCCAAAAAAGCTCAGAATGAGCGATCGCAAACCTCCTCAAGCCTCCTCGGGGCGCACTAGTCAGCTTCCCAAAGGACGACAAGAACTCTACCGAACCTGAAACCCCCCGCGCAAACCCACCACCCCAAAGCTTCCCGCCCCTTTTCGCGTGCCTTTCGTGGCCCATCTCGCCTTTCAACGCGGCGCACCTTCAATCCGCCCAGCCCCCTCGTCCACAAGGCTCTGATACCCCACATCCCCAAGGCTCCGGTAAAGAGCAAGCGCTTCTCGACGCTTACCCTGCTCTTCGAGAGAGCGCGCCCTGTTGTAAACGAGGTCAGAAGCGTCATACGGCGCAACCGGATCGATATTTCCCGACGCCTCTTCGAACGCGGCCACCGCACCCGCGAAATCGCTCCGCTCGAAAAGCTGAAGGCCGCGCTCGAGGGCGGTGTCTTCATGCTCCAAAAGAACATTTCTTCTGAAATAAACGGGCCCGTCCGGGACGGGATCGACGAGGGCGCTCCGCACTTCGACGAGCTCGCCATCGAGGACGGCCGCCGCACAATTTTCGTACACGACCTCGCCGCCACGCACGAGACGGAGCCCGCTGCAGTCCTCTCCGGAGGCGTAGTAAAACGCAGCATCATCGCCCACCGCTTCGACACCACGAGGAACGTCGTCCTCGGGGGCGAGAAAGACGAGCTTCAAATCGTGGCCTTCATCCTCGAGCACGAAATTGAAGTGACGCAGCCCATCGCTCGTTTGAAACGGTCGCTGCATCAGAACCCGTCGCGGCTCGCTCTCGGTGACGTGCACGAAGGAAAAGCCTCGACCGGAAAGGGCCGTGCGGCGCACGTTCGCGTCGATCTTCCGGACCTCTTCGAGAAGCCGATCGCCGATATCGGTCCCGAGGAGTGCGAGCGTCCGGGTCTTCGAAGCGCTGGCGCCTTCGAGCTTAGAGAGCGCGGCCATGACTTCGAAGCCTACGTCGCGGCTTCGCGAGCCGCGCGCAATGCGCTGAGCCAATCGCCGTAGCTGCTCGTAGAGATCGTCGAGCGGAGCGGGTCCCGCCTCGAGCCTCTCGGTCTGGTCGATCCATTCGTACAGCGCGCGCTGCTCGTTTACTTGCCGCTCGAGCGTCACGATAGGAACGCTCGCATGCTCCGGTCTCTCCTCGGTCGGCAGGTCCGGATCATCGAGGAACTGAAAGATCGCTTCCACGTGCCGGCGGATCTCGCTCGCGCGAAGATCCGGATACATGGGAATGCGGATCTGCGTGATCCCGCCGCGAGCGACGACCCGAAGCTCGCCATCCCCGTAAAACCCAACGCTCGGCGGCAACCCCGCGAGGCGCCCAACACCCACCTGCATCGCAAGCAGACGAACGATGCGCCGGGCGATCGGAAGCTCCGATTCGGGAACGAAAGCAGCGACATAGAAAGGCGCGTCACGCTTTCGAGCTTCCGTAACGGGGACCGTGAGACCATCGAGCTGCTCGCTGCAATAACTGCAGGCGTCCACAGGAACGTAGACGAGTAGACGCCCTCCGAGAGCATAGAGCTCGCCTGTGTTCAAGTTTCCCGCATCGGTCACGACTTGGAACGAGGGGAAAGCGCCCGGGAGGAGCTCGAGGTCGGGGAACTTGCTCTGAAGCTCGGGAAAACGTCGCGCGTCGAGGCTCGCTTTGAGCGCATTGCGCGAGCGGAACAAACCCGACTCGAGGAGTCTTTCTTCGAGGCTAATGCGGTCCGCTCCCGGGCTCAGATAAGCATCGAGCACAAGCGCGACGCGCTCGGCCCCGTCCAAGTCTTCGTTGTCCGCCATCAAAAGAAAAATCTCGGGGTCGGGTTCCATCTTCGCCGCGCGCCTATAGGCTTTGCGCGAAGCGCGCCATTCTTCCTGGGCGGCCAACGCGTCACCAAGGGTTCGAAAATAGGCCGCGCGCCGCTCACGATAAGTCTCGCGCGCCTCTAGAATCATGTCCTCGAACAAGAGGCCTTTGTCGGGAGGCGATTCGAGCTCTAGCTCTGGGAGGAAGCTCAACGAAAGCGCGAGCGCCTCGCGCACCTCGGCTTCAGCACCTGCTGCGTCTGAAGCTTCGAGTTTCTGGCGCGCCTTCTCATGCGCCGTATCAGCGCTGGCTTGAACGAGAAGCGCCAGAACGACGAGGGTATTCATGCTTCCTCCGCTAGCTTCGTGAGACGCTCCGCGGCCGCGTCGAGCGTCTCCGTCTTCTTGCAGAACGTAAAGCGAAGCTTTTGAGCGCCGTCTTCGGGAAGGTGGTAGAAGCTCGAGCCTGGAACCGCGGCGACACCGACTTTCTCGATGAGATGACGGCCGAAGCCGACGTCATCGGGGAAGCCGAAGCCCGAGATGTCCGTCATGATGTAATAAGCGCCTCCGGGCGGGTAGCAACGAAAGCCCGCTTGCTCGAGGCTCTTCATGAGTATGTCGCGCCGCACTTCGTAATCCTCGGCAAGCTCGTCGTAATACGAGGGCGGTAGGCGGAGCGCCACCGCTCCTGCTTCCTGAAGCGGCGCGGCGGCGCCTACGGTGAGAAAGTCGTGCACTTTGCGGATCGCGCTCGAGATCTCCTCGGAGGCGACCGCCCATCCGACGCGCCAGCCCGTCACCGAATAGGTCTTCGACAGGCTGTTGATGGTGACGGTGCGATCGGCCATCCCGTCGAGCGACGCCAACGGAACATGCGTAACACCTCCGTAAACGATGTATTCGTAAATCTCGTCTGTGATCGCGATGACACCCCATTTCTGACAGAGTGCCGCGATCGCCTCGAGCTCCGCGCGCGCATAGACCTTGCCGGTCGGGTTGTTCGGCGTATTGATGATGATCGCGCGGGTTTTGTCGTTGAAGGCTTTTTCGAGCTCGTCTGTGTCGACGTGCCAATCCGGCTCGTGAAGCTTGACGTAGCGCGGGACCGCGCCGGAGAGGATCGCGTCCGGGCCATAGTTCTCGTAATACGGCTCGAACACGACGACTTCGTCACCGGGATCGACGACCGCGAGCATCGTCGACATCATCGCTTCGGTCGAACCGCAGGTAACCGTCAGATGAAGCTCCGGATCAACGTCCATCGCATAGACGTTGCGATAGCGGTCCGCGAGCGCGTCACGAAACGATTTCGCCCCCCACGTGATCGCGTATTGGTTGACGTCGCGCCGCACGGCATCGACGGCAGCCTCTTTGATCTCGGACGGCGCGGCAAAGTCCGGAAAGCCTTGCGCGAGATTGATGGCACCGTGCTTCGCCGCCAGCCGGCTCATTTCCCGAATGACCGACTCGGAGAATTGAAGGGCTTTTCGGGACGCTCGCAGACGGGTTTGAGACTCGGGCATGGCTTTATCGTTACCTCGGAGCGGTGGAAAGAACGAAGGATTTCAGGGTGCCGCGGCCGCGGCGACCTCCGCCCCACCGTAGAGGCGACGATACAGCATCTCGTTTCGGAGCACCAGCTTGACGTATCTGCGCGTCTCGTCGAAAGGAATTTCTTCGATGAAGACTTCGGGGTCGATGGACATGTCCATCCCGGTCCAGCGCTTCACGCGATGAGGACCCGCGTTGTAGCTCGCGAGCGCGTAGTCCACACGCCCGTTGAAGCGGCCGAGAATGTCTTTCAAATAGCGCGTGCCGTAGCGGATGTTGATCTCTGGATTGTAGAGGTCCCGGGTCCTGTAGCGGCGGCGCTCCTGTCTTGCGACCTGGCGTCCGGTCGCCGGGATGAGCTGCATCAGGCCGCGAGCTGTCCCTTCTCTTTCGCCTCTCCTGCCATTTCAGTGGATCCTCTCGAGGGTGAGACCGCCACAGTTTAGGTAGACGAGACTGATGAGAGCTTCGGCAAGTGGAGTCCAAAGCTGCGGTGGCTCAGCAGCCGGATTTTGTTGTTCATTCCTTCGAGTCGGCCGTTGCTGAGTCTCCACGTGACCCACGCGATGACGCCATCGAAGTGGCTGCGGGTCATCTTCGCCGCGCGTTTGACGGGCTCTATCCTCGAGCTCATAGCGCGCCGCAGCCATCCTCGGAGAAACTTCTTGGCCCATGTCTCGGTTTTGTAGGTGTAGAGGTCCATGAAGTCGTCGCGCAGAAGCATGGCGCGGTAGAGGCGACGATTAGCTCGCACCTGCTCGCGGAGCACCCGTTTGTCTTTCGCGCTGCGGTTGTGTTTGGCCTTGAGAAGGGGAAACTTGGTGTTCTTGAGGTTGCGCCGGGCAGTCCCTTTGAGCTCGCGCACCAGCTCGCGCCGGGTCTTATCCACGGCCTCGTTCAGATGCTTGACGATGTGGAAGCGGTCAAAGATCACCCGTGCCTGAGGAGCCTTTTTGCCGACGACAGTTATGTACGGCTCCCACATGTCCATGCTGACCGCTTCGAGCTCCGCGGCTCTTTGTGGTCCGAGCTTGCGGAAAAACCGCAGCAGCGTCTTGGCCTTGCGCTCCTTTCCCGCCCAGACGACCCGGCCACTGAGATGGTCTATTACCACTGTTAAGTACTTGTGGCGTTTGCGGTAGCTGATCTCGTCCATCCCAATCACCCGCAATCCATCGAGCTCGCGCCGCTCATCCCGCTGCTCGGCAACCACTCGCTGGATGATCCGTCGCACCGAACGCCACGTCACTCGGAAATAGTTCGCTACGGCGCTGACGTCCGTCCTCTGTGCCAGCCACGCTACCTCTTGTTCGAAGCTTTTGGTAAAGCGGCTTCCCTTGTCGGCCCAAGGCACCTTTTCTCTGACCACTCCACACCGCCGACATACCACTCGTCGGATCGAGTAGCGAAGATAGGTCCGGACTCCGAACAGGTCCAAGTGCCGCCAGTAGCGATTGTAGCGATCTTTGTTCTTGCGGACCTTTCGTCCGCAAATCCCGCACAGAGGCTTCCTCCTCCGTGGTACTACATCCACCACCACTCTGGCTTTGTCCGCCTGGAAGTGGAAACCTCGGACCCACAGGCCTTGCAATCCGATGAGCTTGTTGACTAACGTAGTAACGCGCATCGCGGGAACGCTCTTTTCTCTTTCGGAAAAAAAGATTCTAGCGTTCTCGCCGATGCGCATCTACACATGGCTTACCCTCTCAACCCACGGGCCTCACCAAATGCCACTGCCCCTCAGCGGGAGACGAGGCTGTGGGAAACGCCCCCACGGTTCTGGTCGTTCAGACCTTGCTCACGACTGAGTTCTCTTCGAAGCCTGGAAGGGCGTTTTCCATAGCCTCCACTAATCGAGCCCCCCCTTCCTTATTCCATATGAATTAATCTTTCTTGTATATATATCAGGAGGGGCCTGGGCGCTCGTGGGAAACGCGAAGCGTTTTCCAAGCGATTGTGGAAAACGCCGCTCCACGTTTGTACGTGCTCACAACCTTTCCCTAAACGCCTCTCTCGCCCGGAGTTTCCGGCGTTTTCCACAATCGCGGCAGCGTCCATAGGCCATGCCCTCCAACACAAATCAGATCCCCCGAAACGACAGGAGAACCTCTATTTATTCATCCGCGCGTGGCTATTGATCTTTCTCGCCCGCGCGCGTCAGTATCCCCGTCATGATCTGGTTGCTTCTGCGCTCCCTCGTCTCGACGTTCAAAACGCGCGGCTCGCTGGCGCTCGAGAATCTCGCTCTTCGGCAGCAGCTCGCCGTGATCCAACGCTCGGTGAAACGGCCACGGCTTTCGAATCTGGACCGTGGCCTTTGGGTGCTCTTGCGCAGATTCTGGACCGACTGGGCGAAGGTCCTCGTGATCGTCAAACCCGACACCGTAGTGCGTTGGCACCGTGCCGGCTTCCGACGCTACTGGACGTGGAGGAGTCGGCGACTGCGGCCGGGTCGCCCATGCGTTGCCCCGGAGATTCGCGAGCTGATCCGCAACATGTGCCGGGCCAACCCACTTTGGGGAGCGCCGCGCGTGCACGGCGAGCTAGCGAAGCTTGGAATCTCCATTTCCCAGGCCGCGGTTTCCAAGTACATGATTCGCCGCCGCAAGCCACCGTCCCAGACCTGGCGGAGCTTTCTCGACAATCATGTCGAGGACTTGGTGTCCATCGACTTCTTCACGTTGCCGACCGCCACCTTCCGGATTCTGTTCGTTTTCATCATTCTCCGTCACGATCGCCGGCGCATCGTCCATTTCAATGTCACGGAGCATCCTTCGGAAGAGTGGACCGCGCAGCAGATCGTCGATGCCTTTCCGTGGGATACGGCGCCGCGTTACATGCTGCGAGACCGGGATGGAATCTACGGGGCGTACTTCAAACGGCGCGTTGCGGGACTCGACATCGAGCAGTTTCCGACGGCGCCGCGCTCCCCGTGGCAGAGCCCCTACGTCGAACGGGTCATTGGAAGCATTCGGCGCGAGTGTCTCGATCACGTGATCGTCCTCGACGAGCGCCACCTCAGGCGAATCCTGCGCGAATACGTCGATTACTATCATTCCTGCCGGACTCATTTGTCGCTCGAGAAAGATGCCCCCGAGCAACGACCTGTGCAGTGGCCCTCGATGGGGCGCGTGACAGCCATTCCGAAGGTCGGCGGCCTCCATCATTATTACAGTCGTCTCGCTGCCTGAGCTCGCTACGCTTGACGCGGTGTCCGTGTCAACCCATCAGGAACGCGATCGGCGTCGAATTTGCCTCCGCGAAGCCGCAACACTCGCACCAGTAACCCGATGATCGCCGCCTGCACCTTGGCTCGTTGTCTTAGACTGTCGACCCGCTCCAGCAGCTCGTAGACCTCCAGGTCAACGTCCACCGAAGCAACCACAGGCCGTATCTCGCCGCGCGCCCATGTGCGTCGCGTCGAAGCCGGAATGGCGACGTTCCGGAAGAGGTCCGCATTACCCGTCGCGGCGATGGCGTCACGCAGCCGATGGTCGTAGCTCCGGCGAACTCGGTGGGTTCTCATCATGCCCAAGAATGGCAGGGAACAATTCTCATGGCCAGCCGACCGATCATGGCTATCTTCAAAGGATGCTGTCGAACGTTCGCTCTCGATCCTCCACAATGATCGTACGAGGAGCACGGCTTTTCGGGACGCTCGCGGACGGGCTTGGGACTCGGGCACGGCTTTATCGTTACCTCGGAGCGGTGGAAAGAACGAAGGATTTCAGGGTGCCGCGGCCGCGGCGACCTCCGCCCCACCGTAGAGGCGACGATACAGCATCTCGTTTCGGAGCACCAGCTTGACGTATCTGCGCGTCTCGTCGAAAGGAATTTCTTCGATGAAGACTTCGGGGTCGATGGACATGTCCATCCCGGTCCAGCGCTTCACGCGATGAGGACCCGCGTTGTAGCTCGCGAGCGCGTAGTCCACACGCCCGTTGAAGCGGCCGAGAATGTCTTTCAAATAGCGCGTGCCGTAGCGGATGTTGATCTCTGGATTGTAGAGGTCCCGGGTCCTGTAGCGGCGGCGCTCCTGTCTTGCGACCTGGCGTCCGGTCGCCGGGATGAGCTGCATCAGGCCGCGAGCTCCGGCGCGTGAGCGGACGCGAGGATTGAACGTAGATTCCTGGCGAATGAGCGCGGCTACGAGATAGGGGTCGAGACCGCGCGCGTTCGCGTAGTGCTCGACGTGCTCGCGATACGGAAGAGGATAGAAGAGCTCCCACACGCCGCGCGGCAGCAAGTCGCCCGTCGCGGATCCGTGAAAAGGGAACGCCTCGCGTATCGTAATGATCGTTTGAAGCGGGCGCCCCTCGCTGTAGTGGATCCAGGCCGCCATCATGAGAAAGGCCGCATCATCCTGCCTGGGCCGCTCGCCCCGCTTGCCCCCCTTACTATTGCCGGCGGCCTCGGCATCCTTGAGCGCTCTTTTCGGAAGACCAACCGCCAGAAGCTCAGCGATCCGTTGCTGACGTTCGACGCGGTTAACGCTCATCGCGTCGGAAAGATCAATCCCCTTCCGCGCCTCCTCGATCGTCGCGATCGAGCTTCGCCGCCCCTGCATTTCAGAGAGATGCTCCAGCGCGCGCCGGCCATAGTAGGTATTCTGGTAGCCGAGCATGACCTGTCGGTACAACGCGTCCGCACGTTCGAGCTCTCCGGCTTCCTGGTAAGCACGTCCAGCCCAGTAGAGAAGACGCGCAAGCTCGCCCGCCCGCGGCCGTTCGCGCGCGGTCTCCTCGAAGCCGCGTCCCGCCTCCTCGAAACGGCCACGACGGTAGGCGTTCCAGTGCACGCGCCATCGCGCGTCGAGCGTATGCTCTTCCTGGGGGAACTGTTGGATGACCTGGTTATAGCGGGCGAGCGCTTCATCGAGCTCGTCGTTCGATTCGTGGTGGTCTGCGAGCCGCACCAACGCCGCCGCCGTCCACTTGCTGTGGGGAAAGCGTGTCTCGAGCTCCGAGACACGCGCGAGTTGCGTCTTCTGGCGTTGAAGCCGCCGCGCGACTTGTGCTTGATAGTAGAGCGCCTCGGGCGCGAGGTCGTCGCTCGTGACACGCTTGAAGTTCGCGACCGACGCGGTGAGCCGACGGCGTCGATACTGGCTGACCGCCATGCGCAGCCGGACGTGATCGACATCGGCAACTTTGCGGTAGCGCTTCAGCAAGGACGCGTAGCCGTTATAGGCGTCGCGATAGCGCCCCTGCTCCATGAGAATCCCGGCGCGTTTCATGCCGAGCTCGTAGTAACGAGCAGGCTCGACTTCGGGAAGTTTCTTACGAAGGCCCGTCAGGCGGCGTCCCCCATTATTCGCTCGATTGTGCCGGGGGAGCTCGTAATAGAGCGTCTCAAGTACATCGACAGCGTCCTGGTGCCGGCCGAGGCCGATGAAGAGCTTCGATAACTCATCGAGCGCGTCCCCACGCGCCGCGTCATCGGCGCTTTGGGTCAACGTTCCGAGCTTTCGAATGGCTTCCTCGCGCTCACCTTTGGCTTTCAAAATCCGAGCGTAACGAAGGCGCGCCTCGTCCATCAAAGGGAAATCCGGATGGGAAGCCTCGAGCGCGGCGAGCGCGGTGAGCGCGTCCCCGGGCTTCGAAGTTTCGAGCTCTCTTGCTATGTAGAAGAGCGCGAAGCCTTCGAGCTCCGTGGCATCAATCTCCGGCCTGCGGAACGACTCCACAGCCGGAGCGATCCGCTTCCTCTCGAGCTGGTGGACGCCCAAAGCAAAAGCGGCGAGACCGCGTGTGCGCGGGGACTGGCTTCGGTCGTTCGAGAGCTCTTCGAGCCGGGCGTACTTCTCGTTGCGAGGCGTATTACCTAATAATGTTGAGATTTGCCGCAGCGCCGGGGCCGGGTCACGAAGCGGCGCCCAAGGAAGCTCGCTTGAAGCCAGCGCCTCGGGCTGGGATGGGGGTAAAGACGACGGGGGCTGGGCAGCGAGCAGACCAAGAAGCACGGTAGCGAACACGAGAAAGAAGACCGGAGCCAAGACCTTCCCCGACCCTAGATACATCGGATTCCCCGCGCTCCCTTCTTTTGTTTAGACGGCTTTGTTTAGACGGCCGAATCCGCCGGCCTCCCCCGAATTGTATTCTTCGATTGTAGCAAACGGGCGGTCAAAAGCGTCAAAAGCAGGGGACGGGCGCTTAGCCTGCTGGCGACCCCTGCCCCATCGCTCCGGAGTCGCCATCAGCCAGGATGCGGATGAGCTCGTCGTTGAAATAGGCCGATTGAGAGCGGACCGGCTCGGGGACGCGTTCTTTGTAGAGCTGCCGACTGCGCTCGATATCATCTCTGAGCAATCTGTAGATACCGCGGTGTGACCGCCCCTCTTGAACCTTCGCTTCGTTGTACAGCTTGATCTCGGAAACCAAAAGGCGCGCGAACCGCATGGCCTCTTCGTGCTTCTTGCGGGTGTCCGAGTCCATCGAGTCCAAGTTGGGCGCCCCTGTGGCGGGAGCGGCGGCGGTCGGCTTTGGGGCGTCCGTCGCGGGGCTGAGAGCAGCGAGATCCGCGCTATTGAACATGACCGTCCCGGATCCTCCGTCCCCTGTGTCGGGAACGTCGGGCGCTTCAGTGATCGGCGGGGCTGATGCCCGTGGCGGCGGGGTTGCCGGTAGCGCCAAATGCTCGCCGGTCTTGGCAGCAGATTTCTGAGCGCTCAGAGCATCGAGAAGTTTCGAGGAATAAGCGGTGAGGATCTCGAGCGCTGCCGTCTCCTGGAGTGGATCCGGACCATCACCGCTATCGGCATAGACGATCGCAGCGATACGATCGTGCAAGACGAGGGGCGTGGCAAAGATGGACGAAGGCAATACGTTGCCGACACGCGAGAGCAGTTGGATATTGTCCGAGTGCTTGTTGCTCTCACCAACAAAAGAACCACGCGAGTTGATGACTTCGCTGAAAACGGTATCGGCCGATGTGGGAACCGAGATGCGCTTGATGCCTTCGTCGTTGAAGCCGGGACTGTCGTTGAAGCCGCGTCCATTCCAACCAATGCAAGAGCCCCCTTTGAGGATGAACAGCGCGACGCGCGGGGCGAACTGAGCAAGCTCTGCGAGAAGCAGCGTCAACACCTGGGTCAGCGACGTGCCGCCGTCGATCTTCGTGAGCGACTGGCGCACGCTCTTGAGCGAACTCCCTCCTCCGTCACCACCACCGCCGCCACCGGCCAAGCTCGAGATCTCGCGCACAAAAGCGAGAATGCGTTCCTCGTCGATGTTCTCCTCGTACTTCGACATCTGATCTTGAAGAACATCGAGTTTCCTGAGGAGCTCGTCTTGAAGACCGGAGACCTCCTCGCGGAGATCATTCGACCACGTCGACACGAGCGCGTGAAACACGGCTAGCGATTTGGCACGGAGTTGATCGTCACTCATCGGGAGCTGTGGTGTAAGTCCTGCTAAGAGAGACATCTGAGGCCGACAAAACGGCCCGGATACGCTTGCCCCTCAATCGGTAAATCATTATGTGTCCTACTTCCACATAAGTCAATACGAACAAAGACGTTGCGGCGTGCGAGCGGCCCTGACTGCCTCCTTGCGAGAAACCGGTGATCGGACTAAAATACATGTGGAGAAGAACTTGAAAGGGGGCGCCCTGGGTTCGACGGAGATAATTGATTTCGAGGTGGCATGCCGAGCTCCCATCCCTCGTTAAACGGTGGGAAAACACACAATTGCTGACCAAGAGTTAGCTCTAGCCGCGTAAGCCGGCTACGTTCTCTCGGGTTTCGCCCGCCGTGCTCGGGAAGAACGTCATTCAGGTGGGCTAGCCGGACATTCGCCCCGCGTGTCCAGCGAAACTTAGGGGATAACTTCCATCAGGTCCTTGCCGGCTCCTAACTGATTGGAAGTGAAGCTTAACGGGAACCGGACACGCATGTAGAGGCCTCGGAAGAAGATCTTCGGACGCGGGTTCGATTCCCGCCGCCTCCACCAAGTTACCTGCCGTAGTCACATCGAAACACGTCCGACGAAGGCGGGGCTCTTCTTGGAAACAGAGGCCTTCACCTCAGCAACCCAGAAGACCGGCAACCTCGAGGGCAACACCGTTCTACGCCCCGAGCGACTTCACATTCCCGTAGGGTCAAGATACTCGAACGACAACCGGGTCAGCAGGATCCGCGGACCCGCGGACCGGTTGAATCGACCCTTCCTGTCGGATAGGTATTCCAGTCCTTCGGAAGGAGTCGCGATGGACTGGAAGACCATGCTGGCCTATATCTCAGGATCCGTGGACGAGGAGCTTCTCCTGCGGAACGAATATCTTGTGGTCGAGAATCGGATTCTTCGGATCAGATCAAGGGTCGCTTGCGCTTGACCGATGGCGAACGGCGGACACTGGCTGAAATCGGAAAGCGTCTCGGCAAGCGGGCGCTCGAAGTGGTAGCGAATATTGTGAAGCCCGAGACGCTCCTGGGCTGGCACCGGAGGCTTGTGGCGAAGAAGTTCGACGGCTCTAAGAACCGTCAATACCCAGGGCGGCCGCGTGTCGACGCTGACATCGAAGAGTTGGTGGTGCGTCTTGCCCAGGAGAACAAGTCCTGGGGTTACGACCGGATTGCCGGGGCGTTAGCCAAGCTCGGGCATGAGGTGAGTGACCAAACCGTCGGCAACATTCTGAGACGTCACGGCATACCGCCTGCCCCTGAGCGAAAGAAGGCCACCACCTGGACGGAGTTCATCCGCTCGCATATGGACGTCCTTGCAGCGACGGACTTCTTCACCGCGGAGGTGTGGACTCAGGGTGGGCTGGTGACGTACTACGTTCTGTTCTTCATGCACCTCGCGACCCGGCGCGTCCACATCGCCGGCATCACGCCGCATCCGAACGAACCGTGGATGATTCAAGTGGCCCGCAACGTGACCATGGCCGATATCGGTTTTCTCTCCTCGAGCCGATATCTCATCCACGACCGGGACTCCAAGTTCTGCGAGTCGTTCCGGGACACCATTGAGGGCGTTGGCGTGACGCCTATCAGGCTGCCCGCGCGGAGCCCGGATTTGAATGCGTTCGCGGAGCGCTGGGTGAGATCGGTCAAAGAGGAATGTCTCTCGAAGCTCATCTTGTTCGGGGAGAACTCGCTGCGTCACGCGCTGAAGGAGTACGTCACCCATTATCACCACGAGAGGAATCATCAAGGCAAGGACAATCTCTTATTGTTCCCCGAGTCCGCGATCGCTCAGACTAACGGTCTAGAGGGCGCCATTCAGTGCCGTGAACGGCTTGGCGGGTTGCTCCGTTTCTACCATCGGGAAGCCGCATGAATATCTTGACCCTACGGGAAGTCGTAGCCCAGGGTCCACTCGACGAAGTCCGCTTTAGTGAAGTTGTAGAACCGCATTTTTAGACCGACGAATAGTCTGTCGGTGACGTGATATTTCAAGCCGATCTTTTGGTAGAGCGCTGGGAGCCGGTCGTCTTCACGGCCTCGAGCAATATAGTAACCGACCGAGAAAGGGATGGAGAAGCGGCCAATCAGGTGCTCGTAGCCGCCGAACAGACCGACCGCCAGTTTGTCCGAGCTCGAGACCTCGTCGAGGCCCGCATTGGCCGCGTCGTCGTAGGTCCAATCGGCGCCGCCCACGAGCTTCCCCATGCTGGAGACGTGACGTCCGAGCTCGAAAGTCGCGGCAAAGACGCCGAAGTATTCCCGCTCTTCCTCGAGCGCGACGTTCTTCCACCCCGCACCTCCCGCAAGCGTCATCTCCCAGAACGGCTCGAACGGCGGAAGGTCTCGGGGGACGTAGCGAGGGCGGTCGTTTTGGAAGTGATAGCCGACGCGGACGATCGGCGTCAGCGCGTTGACGCCAAGGTTGGGGAAGCCCGCTCCTCCGTTCGAGAAATGCGTGAACATCCCACCCGCCATCAAGTCGAGCCTGGGCGTCAACGCGTAGCGCGCTAGGAGCCCCCACTCGGTGAAGAACGTCACCCGCGTGCTGACCGCGTCATTCGCCGGATTTACTTCGGGGTCGAACGGTTTCCAGTTGAACGCCGCACCGAAACTCAAATCCGTCGTGACGTCGAGCTTGCGGGTCACGTTGAAAATGGGCCAGGTGAACCAACCATAGAGCGCCACGGGCGCGCCGAGCTCTTTGCCGTTTTCGAAGCTCGCCTTGTAGACGCCGAGCCCGAGAGCGGGAAGTCGATAACGCTGCTCCCAATCCTTGGCGCCGTCCGTTTGCCAGCCGAGCTCGACTTTGAACGCCTGGATATGTTCGATCGGCTCGCCCGCCTGGTTGTCGCCCGCGAGGAAATCGGACGTGGTCGCCACCCACCCCGGCTGAAAGGCCAATCGTAGAAATAACGGATTTTTCTTTTCTTCGACTGCGGGCTCCTCGTTCTGCATGGCCGCCCCCGGGAGCGAGAGGCACAACGCGCAGAGAAGAAAAAGGCTTCGAAGATTCAAGGTTAAGGCAAACCTCTGTGCCAGACGGCGAGGAGATCCATCGAGAGCGCGACGCTCACATGCGCAAGCGCACCCCACCAGATCGAGCGGCTTCCGAGGGCCAATGTGCCGAGCACGAAGCCCGCGATAATGGATCCAAAGGCTTCGAGCCCGGGCTTCTGAAAATGGATCATCATGTACGGCACCATCATCATGAAAATCGACAGGTAACCGAAGCGGCGCGAAAGCCCGTGCAGTAAAAAGCCCCGAAAGAAGAACTCCAGGCTCACGAACTGCAGCGCATAGAGCAATTCCCAAATCCAAAAACTGGGCCAGAGAGATTTACCTTCGATGAGCGCGTAGAAGGGGTATTTCGCCTGAAACCCGGGATGGAACGAGGTCAGCACAACGACCGGCGCGACCCCCAGGAGCAGAAGTAGATAGAAACGGCCATAGGCCCACGTCCCGCGGAGGCTGAGGCCGAAATCGCTGACGCGCTCGCCGAGAAGCCCTCGGATAACGAGCACCGGCAGGATCACGTAGCCCACGATGCGCCAAAGAGCCCAGTAGACGAGATGATTCATCCGTGCGCTGGGAGAGCCCTCGAGCGCAAATCGCAACCGATCCGCGAGCGTGCCGAACCCTATGAGCTCCATCAGGGACGAGAGCCAGCGCGTTTCGTCGGACGCCCCCGCAAAGCGAATGACGAACAGACACAGGACCGCAGTCAGAAGAATGATGACGACGCGACGCTCCCCGCCGGGCTCGATCTCTGAATCCACTTTCGCGCGGACGTCGACGACATATTGGGTCCACAAAGAGCGCAAAAAGAAGTCTACCTTATTTCTCTATGGACACTTCCGCGTCGTTTACAGATCCGTACGCCGTTTGGGGCGCCGGTTCGCGGCGAGGATCCGTTTTCTGAGTCGAATCGATTTCGGCGTAGTCTCGACGAACTCGTCGCCCCGAATGAACTCGATCGCTTGCTCGAGATTGAGCTCGCGATGGGGCGTGAGCTTCACGGCAATCTCTGACGTCGACGAGCGCATGTTCGTGAGCTTTTTCTCGCGGGTGACGTTGACATCCAAATCGGCCGGACGGGAATTCTCCCCTACGACCATGCCTTCATAGACCTCCCTCATGGGCCCGATGAAAAGCTCGCCGCGATCTTCGAGATTGTGCAGCGCGTAAGCCGTCGACTTCCCGCGACGGTCCGCAACGAGAGACCCCATCAGCCTCTTGGGAACGGAGCCTTGCCAATCGTCATAGCCGTCGAAGAGCGTATTCAAGACAGCTGTTCCACGCGTATCGGCGAGAAGCTCGCTTCGGATCCCGATGAGCCCTCGCGACGGCAAACGAAACTCGAGCCGCACGCGCCCCGAGCCATGATTGATCATGTGCGTCATCTGACCCCTACGGATGCCGAGCTTCTCGACGACGACGCCTTGATAAGCCTCGGCCACGTCGACGAGCAAGATCTCGAACGGCTCCTTCTTAACACCGTCGATTTCCTTCGTGATGACCTCGGGGTTCGCGAGGGTGAGCTCGTAGCCTTCACGGCGCATCGTCTCGACGAGGATAGCGAGCTGGAGCTCACCGCGGCCATAGACCTTGAACGCGTCCGCCGTATCAGTGTCCTCCATCTGCAGCGACACGTTCGTCAAGAGCTCTTTTTCGAGCCGCTCCCGGATTTTTCGGGACGTCACGTGCTCGCCTTCGTTCCCCGCAAAAGGGGACGAGTTAACGGAGAAGACCATAGAAAGCGTGGGCTCGTCGATCCGGAGCCGGGGGAGCGGCTCGGGCGCTTCCACGTCGACAACGCTGTCGCCAATCGCGATCCCTTCGACCCCTGCGAGGCACACGATATCCCCCGCCCCGACCGCGTCGGCGGAGACGCGCTCGAGACCGGAGAACGTGAAGAGCTTGGTGATGCGGGTCTTCTGGATGCTCTCATCCGCTTTGGCGATCCTGACGTCGTCCCCGACCGTCAGCGTTCCCCGCGTAATGCGGCCGATCGCGAGCCGCCCCAGATAGTCGCTGTAGTCGAGATTCGACACCATGAGCTGAAGCGAGCCCTCGGCGTCTCCGTTCGGCGCGGGCAAGCTCTCGAGGATCGCGTCGAACATCGGACGGAGATCCGAATCCTCTCCTTCCGGGCCCTCGGGCCCCTCGGGGTTGCCGCGGAGCGTTCCCGCGCGCGCATTCGCGTACAAGATCGGAAAGTCGAGCTGCTCTTCGGTCGCGTCGAGGTCGATGAACAAATCGAAGACCTCGTTCACGACCTCTTGGACGCGCGCGTCCTGCCGGTCGATCTTGTTCACGATAAGCAGCAAGGGAAGCTTGAGAGCGAGCGCTTTTCCCAAGACGTAGCGCGTCTGCGGGAGCGGTCCCTCGCTGGCATCGACGAGCAACATCACGCCGTTCACCATGCTGAGCGCGCGCTCGACCTCGCCGCCGAAATCCGCGTGTCCTGGGGTGTCGACGATGTTGATCTTGACGCCTCGGTACATGATGGCGGTGTTTTTCGCGAGGATCGTGATGCCCCGCTCGCGCTCGAGTTCGCCGGAATCGAGGACTCGCTCGCGGACCGCCTGGTTCTCTCGAAACACACCACTTTGATGGAGCAGCGCGTCCACGAGTGTCGTCTTGCCGTGGTCGACATGCGCGATGATGGCGATGTTTCTGATATTCTCGGTGCTTTGCAATGGATGACCATTATGACACGCCGATTCGTGATTCCCTTGTTTCTTGTTCTGGCCGCGATCGCCTACGCCTCGCCCGAGCCCGCCCCTACGCCCGAGCCCGTCGACGCTGACGTTCACACGCGATCGATCCTCGTCGATACGCATAACGACATCCTGCAGCGCATGGTCAACGAGGACGTCGACATCCGCGCGCGCTTGTCCGACGGCCATTCCGATCTGCACCGCTTCGCCGAAGGCGGCATCGACGCGCAGTTCTTCTCCGTCTGGCCGGATCCGATCTACGGATCCGATCATTCGGCGCGCCGGGTCTTGCAGCAGATCGACGCGCTCTATCGGCTCCTGGACGCCGCGCCCGATCGCATCGAGCTCGGGACGACCACCGCGGATGTTCGGCGCATCGTGGCTGAGGGGAAGCTCGCCGCCCTCATGGGCATCGAGGGCGGCCTCGGTATCGAGGACGATCTTGGTGTTCTGCGAATGTTCCACCGCCTCGGTGTCCGCTACATGACCTTGACCCATTTCAACACCAATAATTGGGCGGACTCCTCGACGGACGTCGCGCGCTTCGACGGCGTCAGCCCTTTCGGGGAGGACGTCGTTCGGGAGATGAACCGCATCGGGATGATCGTCGACATATCCCACGTTTCTGACGAAACGTTCTGGGACGTGATGCGCATCACGACGAAACCCGTGATCGCGTCGCATTCCTCGTGCCGCGCTCTTTGCGATCACGCGCGCAACATGAGCGACGAGATGATCGAGGCCGTGGGCGAGAACGGTGGTGTTATTGGGATCAACTTCTATCCCGAGTTTCTCGACCAGGAATACATGGAGAAACGGGAAGCGGCGCGCGGTGGTAGCGTGGTGAAGACCTTCAGCGTGCCGGAAGAGCGCGACCCCGAACGGCTCGATGAGTTCGCTCGCGAGCGCCATCTCGCCTTCGCCCGCAGCAGCGAATCGGAGATCCCACCGCCCACGATCGAGGCAGTGGCGGATCACATCGACCACGTCGTCGGGCTCGTTGGCGCGGACCACGTGGGTCTCGGCTCCGATTTCGACGGCATCGACGTCGCGCCGATCGGGCTCGAGGACGTCACCCAGTATCCGGATCTCACGGAGATACTGCTCGAACGAGGCTATAGCGACGAGGATGTCGAGAAGATCCTCGGGGAGAACTTCTTGCGGGTATTGCGCGATGTCACGAGAAGCTGAAAGCGGACGCGCGCGATAGAATGCAGGACATGTATCGATTCGTGTTGCACGCCCCGATATTGCTGATGCTCTTCCAAAACGCCGAGCCCGAGCCTTGCCCGCCTTGCGGCGGTCCGGACCACGCGGGTGTTCTCGCCGTGCGCGCGAAGCTCGAAGAAGCTTTTCAGCTCTCGTTGACGACGGCGGATTGCGCGGGAGCGGAGCAGCTTCTGACGTGCCGCGCGATCGAAGGACTCCTCGACGAAGCTTTCGCGGCGCTCGAAGAGGTCATCGCCGAGACCGAGGCGGGCGGCACCATTAGCTGCATCCGCTGCGATCCCGCGCTCTACTTGAGCCCGCTCTACGGGTCGTTCGAGGCCGTGGGGGCGTTACTCGAGGAACGGAGCTATGCCGAGTTCATCGGTAAATTTCGACGCATGCAGCAGTCGATCCAGCTATGGGAGGGATATCGCTGTTGCGAGACGGAAGGCACACGCGCCCGCCCGAGGGTCAATCGGGAGATGGACGCGCGGGCCGTGCTCACCGAAAAATGCGGCACGAATTTCGAACGGCTCCGCCAGGGACTGAAGCAAGTCGTGCGGATGCCGGGAGACCGCGACGGCTGTTATCAGTCGCGCGCCTGCCGGGAAGCGACACAGCACAACGGACAGTTTCTCGAGGCGGGCTTTTGGACCTATGACGGCGAGTACTGGTACGTCTGGTCCAAGAGGCGCACGCCCCGCGGTGATTGGGTCAGCTGCAATCGTTAGGCCATCTATTTCGGCGGAAGGGTCTTAGCATAGTCGATCGCCCGCTTCAGCCATCGCTCGAGGTCCTCGTCCTTGCGGTAGCCCGCAGCGCGTAGATACACCATCGTGGACAGGGGCGTGCCCGTGAAATCCATTTCGCGGGTATGCCGCTCGGAGAGAGCCTTCTCCGCGCCGTCCTTTCCGAGACGCAGCATGATGTCGGTGTCGTTCACGCCACAGCACATGTTGCCATTCAGCAGAAAAGCAATGCCGCCAAACATCTTCCGCTCGCTAATATCGTGCCTTCGCTTCAAGGCTTGCCGCAAGCGCTCGGCCACTTTCTCACTGTAAGCCACGAGAAACCCCCCGAGGATTGGGTCCGTAGACAAGGCCGATGGCGAGGCCCACGAGCGCGAACTGTAGCGCGAAATAGGCGGTTTCGATTCCGAGCCACAAGCTGAGCGAGGAAACCTCGTGCTTGGCCGCCGCCGCGACGACCTGACTGCTCCAGAGAAACAGACCCATGAGGAGGCCAAACTTCAGACCGGCCTTCGCGGGATGGCCGCCCCGGTAAAACAAAGGATAGGCGTAGGATAGGAGGAGTCCTTGAAACAGGATGACGAAAAAGCCGAGCGCCACGATCGGCTCCTCGCGATTGAAGATCCGGAGCGCGTCGTAGGTCTCCTTGAAGACGACCAAATGCCACAGGAAAGCGAGAGGGAAAGTGACGAGCAGATAGGCTAAACCGGCATTCAAATACTTTTTCATGTTTACCTCACGAGCAAAATCTCGAGACGGTCGAGTGTCGTTTGCCAGCCGGCATCATGCCGATCCCGGATTTCGTGCCTCGGAAAACGATCGTGCGTCACGACGATCTCGGTGCCGTCCTGTTCTTCCCTGAGAACGATGGTCACGAGCGTCTCGACACCGGCATGCGGATCGGGGGGCTCCCATGTCCAGGTAAAGACCAACCGCTCTCCAGAAGCTATCTCGCGAAACACGCCGGTAACGGTGTTTCGCTCACCATCGGGAAAGCGAAAGCCGAACCGGTAGCGTCCACCGACACGGAAATCATGTTCGAGAATTTCGATTCCTATATCGGCGCTCGGCGAGAACCAGCGCGGAAGTATTTCTGGCTCGGTGAATGCACGAAAGACCTGCTTGCGTGAGGCGCGAACGTGCCGTCGCACGAAAACACTCAGCTGGCTAGCCACCAGGTTCCTCCACAAAGTCTCCGAGCCGGTCGAGCGTGTGCTCCCAGAAATCCCGATGCCGCTCGATCCACTCTTCAGCTTCCTTCAACCGCCTCTCGACAAGCCGGAACCGATGGGTGCGGCCTTCGACGGAGCGCGTGAGCAAGCCGGCGCGCTCGAGCACACGCAGGTGCTTCGACGCCGTGGGCTGAGAGATATCGAAGGGCGCGCCAAGCTCGCCGGCGGTGAGCGCACCGCGGCGAGAGAGCATCGAGAGCATCGCACGCCGCGTTCCGTCGCCGAGAGCGTGGAAGGTGCCGTCCAGCGCGTGCGCACGATGTATCGTCATATGGCTATATATTATTGGCTGCCCCCTGACGTGTCAAGTTCCTTGCGCAGAGTGGCGTTGTCAGTTGTCAGGCTTGGTCCATTCTCGCTATATGTGCTAGAATGTATTTGCTATGGCCCAATTGCATCTCTATCTGCCGGAAGAACTTGAACGAGAGGTCCGCAGACGGGCCGCTGAACGCGGACTCAGTGTTTCCGCCTTTCTCTCGGAGCTCGTCCGAAGCCAGGTGGCCGATGAGTGGCCGGACGGGTATTTCGAGACGGTCGTCGGAGGCTGGAAAGGCGAACCGCTAGTACGGCCGCAGCCGTTGAATCTCGAAGAGCGCGAGGAGCTCGATGTATCTTCTGGACACAAACGCGTGCATCAAGATACTGAATGAGTCATCGACCGAGCTCATCGAGAGATTCCAATCGAAGCCGCCGTCCGAGATACAGCTCTGTTCCGTCGTGAAGGCCGAGCTCGTCTACGGCGCGCGCAAAAGCGCTCGGCCCGCGGAAAACCTTCGCGTCCTCCACACGTTTTTCGCGCCGCTCGTCTCCATTCCTTTCGATGACGATTGCTCGAACAACTACGGCGTCATTCGCTCGGAGCTCGAGCGCATTGGACAATCCATCGGGGCGAACGACTTGATGATCGCTTCGATTGCCGTGACTTACGAACTGACGCTCGTCACGCATAACGTGGACGAGCTCTCGAGGATCGTCGGATTGAGCTGGGAGGATTGGGACGAACTTCTTACATAGCTGCGTTAAGGAGAGACGGGAGAAAGGGGAAGGGGCAATGCCTCAGTACACACCGGGGCCGTGGCGCATCGGCTTCGAAGACGGTACCGCGTGGATGGATGACGAGGACGGCGGGTTCATCATCGGCGAAGACGAAGAGGTCGTCGTCGCTGGCGGAAGCCATGAGGGATTGAAATACGGTGTGCTCGATGAGCATAACGGACTTCTGATTGCCGCGGCGCCCGAGCTTCTCGAAGCCGCGAAGCGCGCTTTATCACTTCCTTGAGGTCCTCGCCGAAAAGAAAGCCGCGGAGCGAGACGGCGCGAGCGTCGGAGAATGTCTCGAGCCAGAAGCTATTCTCTTGCGCGATGTGATCTCGAAGGCCGAGCGGCCTAGCCTGAAAGAATAAAGCCCCGCCGCCAAAAGGCGACGGGGCTTTTAGCCTGGAACAGGTCGACTAGACGGGCTTCACGTTCGCGGCCTGGGGTCCCTTGGGTCCCTGGGTGATCTCGAACTCGACTCGCTCACCTTCTTGGAGCGATTTGAAACCTGTGCCGACGATAGCCGAGTGGTGGACGAAAACGTCAGGTCCGTCTTCACGCTGAATGAATCCGAAACCCTTGCTATCGTTGAACCACTTCACAGTGCCTTCTGCCATGCGGGTCTACCTCCTTTCCTCAAAATTTGACCCGGCCGAAGCCGGGGTATTGTGTAGACCTCGCACTGGCAACAAAAAAGACCACAGGGCAAAGTCTTTTCTCCCTGCGGTCCACTGCTGGTACAGGTAGAGAAAAACTACACTCTACAAAGAAAACCCTACCGCGACCTAGACCGTGTGTCAAAGCCCAACCGGCTATTTGCACGACTGCCCGAAGAGCCTCATGATCGCCCATGTGACCCGAACGACTTTCCTGCCCGTCATCAACATTCAAGATGCGGGCGCTCCTGCACGGATCCGGCGCGGGGCAGTCGAGAGTGGTTTTTTCTACATCATCGGTCACGGTGTCGACGAAAGGCTAGAGCTCGAGCTGATGCTCGCGAGCCGCGCCTTTTTCGCACGCGAGCCAAGCGACAAGCTGAAGATCCGCCTGGAGCTCGGAGGCCGCGCCTGGCGCGGCTATTTCCCCGCTGGCGCCGAGCTGACCTCGGGGATCGCAGACCAGAAGGAAGGCCCCTATTTCGGCGCAGAGCTCGACGAGAGCCACCCCAAAGTACGCACGAAAACCCCGCTCCACGGCCGCAATCTCTTCCCCGAAGACAGCGACCTCGGTGCGATCGTGCTCGACTATATGGATGCCATGTCCGCGCTCGGCCGGCGCGTAATGGAAATCATGGCGCTCAGCCTCGGGCTCGAGGTCAATTTTTTTCCCGGCTCTACACGGAAGGGCCTCTCATACTGTTCCGGATCTTCAACTACCCGGCGCTCTCCAATGGCTCGGCGTCTGCTTGGAGCGTGGGCGAGCACAAGGTATCGCGCGTGTTCCCCGATCATCGCCGCGACGTGCTCTGACAGGATCCACGTTGGCCGATATCACCGTCGAGCTCGAAGCACCCGAAGCCTACGACTTGAGACGCACGATGGCGGCCTCGCGCATGGGAAAATATGATCCCACGTTGCGCCTCGAAGACGGCGCCTTCGCCCTGGCGCTCGGAACGCCCGAAGGCCCAGCGAGTCTCGCGGTGGAACAACGCGGCCGGAAGCTCACCGTTCACGGTTTTGGGGACGGCGCCCCCTGGCTCATGCCGCACGCCGCGAAGCTTCTTGGCCTCGAGGACAACCCTGAAACGTTCGAGCCGGACGGCGGTGTCGTCCGAAAGCTATAGCGGCAATATCCGGGGATCCACTTGCCAACGTTCCCGCGCATCGTCCACCGCGTCGTCCAAGTGACGTTGCTCCAGCTCATCACTTGGCAAGAGGCCTGCAGCTCCTAGGGCAAGCTCGTACGAAAGCTCGGCGCGCCCGCGCCCGGACCGGTCGAGCTCCGTCTTCCACCCGACCCGCGAACGCTCGCCTCGACCCCCGACTACGCGCTCATAGCGCTTGGTGTGCGCCCCAAACAAGCCCGTACGATCCAACGCGTCGCCAAATACGCGGCGCGCATCGAAGAGGCCGCCGGGATGGGCGCCGAAACTTTCGCTCAGCGTCTGGCCGCGATACGCGGCATCGGGCCCTGGACGATCGCTTATGTGCAGGGTACAGCGCTCGGCGCACCCGATGCGTTGCTCCTCGGGGATTACAATCTCCCTGACACGATCGCTTATTTGTTGGCGGGCGAAGAGCGGGCTTCCGAAGAACGCATAGTCGAGCTCCTCGAGCCTTATCGCGGACACCGCTTTCGTGTGATACGTCTCGTGTGGATGCACGGTGTAACGGCCCCGAGACGAGGGCCTCGACAGGAGCGCTTATGAGAAGAATCGCACTGATTATGACAACGACAATGACAATGGCAGTGGCAGTGCTGGCGATGACGTCCGCCACCTCGTCGGTAGAAGACAGCTCGACGCATGTGAACGCGTCCCAAGTTACTTGGGACCCTCAACCCAACCTACCGGATGTTATGAAGGAAACGGAGCGGTGCGAAGAAACCCGCGCGTCGCTGGCCGCGCTCGTCGGCGCACCCGCGCACACGCTCGCCTTCGTCAAGAACACTTCGGAGGGGATCAACATCCTCGCCTCCGGCCTCGGCCTCGGTGAAGGAGACGAAGTGATCGTCAGCGATCTCGAGCACGAGGCCAACCTGCTCCCTTGGCGGCGTCTCGCTGAGCGTGGCGTCACGATCACGATCGCGTCCGGCGGAGCTCCCGACTTGATCCAAAAACTCAGCGCGCGCACGCGCGTCGTCGCGGTATCTTGGGTCACCCACGGGACTGGATATCGCTTCGGTCTGCCAGCGCTCGGCCGTGCGTGCCGCGAACGTGACGTGTTGCTCGTCGTCGACGGGATCCAGGGCGTGGGTGTGCTGGCGACCCCGCTCGTCGCCCT
The DNA here is from genome assembly GCA_965197495.1 of Candidatus Marinacidobacterales bacterium. Taxonomy (GTDB): domain Bacteria; phylum Acidobacteriota; class Vicinamibacteria; order Marinacidobacterales; family SMYC01; genus SMYC01. Next base: position 2,926,748 of record OZ240210.1, on the reverse strand, counting down.
CGAGGCGGACGCGATCGCCTGCGGCGGCCACAAAGGTCTTCTCGGTCTCGCGGGGGCTGGATTTCTCTACGTGCGCGAAGACGTCATCCCGCGGGTCGAGCCACCCTATGCCGCGAAGTTCAGCTTTGCGTCGCCCAATAAGTGGGATGAGACGCTCGAGCTCGCCGCGGGCGCGCACCGTTTCGAGTATGGCAACCCGAATCATCTCGGCCTCGCGGTGCTGAAGCGCTCCTCGGAGTTCTTGAGAGAGCTCGGGCTCGAGAACATCGAGGCACGCGTCAAGAAGCTCACGACGGAGCTACTCGAATGCGCACGAGCCGCGGGCCTCGAGGCTGCGACCTCCGACGCATGGGAGGAGCGCGCCGGCATCGTGAGCTTCGAGATGAGCCACGCGGCCGAGATCCAAGCGTGCTTGGAAGAACGCAAGTTTCTCGTGAGCGTCAAAGACCACCGGTTCCTTCGGGTCGCCTGTCATTTCTTCAACACCGAGGAAGAGGTCGCGCGCCTCGTCAAGGCAATCGTCTCATGCGCTTGAAGGCCGCACTTGCCGTCTACAACGTCACCGCCAACTTCTGATACGACTCCCACAAACGAAGAATATCGTTTTCGGTCGTCCGGAGGTGGGTGATGCACACTCTCTGCGTGAAACGTCCACGCAGTCGATTGCGCGAGACGAAGAGTCCGGGCTCGCGATTCATCCGTTCCATGAGCTCTTCGTTCAAGCGGTCGAGTGCCTCCTCACTCTCGACCTCGGAAGGCACGTAACGAAAGCACACGGTGCTCGTCATCACCGGCGCGGACAGCTCGAAACCCGGGGCCGCTTCGACCCAGGACGCGAAAAGTTGCGTCCATCGCAGGTGATCTTCGATTTTCTCCCGTACGGCGCGCGCTCCATAGACTTTGAGCGACATCCAGAGCCGAAGCGCGCGGAAGCGCCGCGAAAGCTCCATCGTATGCTCCATGGGTTGGCGGATCTCACCTTCGGAAGCGCTTACTTTCAGGTATTCCGGCACCACCGTGAAGAAGCGCCGCATGAAGTCGACATCGCGCACGAGCAGGCAGCTCGTGCCCACGGGAACGAAGAGCCATTTGTGCGGATCGATGGAGAGGGAGTCCGTGCGCGCGAGTCCCGAGCGCATCCATGCGCCGCTTTCGGCAGCCGCCGATAGAGCCCCGTAGGCGCCGTCGACGTGGAGCCAGAGGCCATAGCGCTCGCAAACGCCTGCGAGCTCTTCGAGTGGATCGACCGCGCCACTGCCAATCGTCCCTACGGTCGCGACGACGGCGGCGGGCCTTTTTCCGCGAGCGCGGTCGTCTTTGACAGCCTGCTCCAGGGCCTCCGGGCTCATGCGGAACTTGTCGTCGGTCGGCAGCCTTCGGAGTGCCTCGGGAGGAAGCCCGAGAAATCGCAACGCTCGGTCCATAGAGCTGTGGGTCTCTTCCGAAAAATAGAAAGTGAGATCGTCTCCGGCGCCGGCTCGATGGCGGGCAAGCGCTAGCCCCATCAAGTTCGCCAGCGAGCCGCCGCTCGTGAGAACACCACTGCCACTTTTGGGATAAGCAAGCAGAGACTGTAGCCAGCCGACGACCTGAGCCTCGACGGCAGCGGCTGTGGGTCCTCCTCGAACGAGACTGACGTTCTGATTCATCGTGGCCGCCAAGATGTCGGCGACGACACCAACGACGCCCGTCGAGTTTGGGATGTAGGCAAAGTTCCCGGGGCTCTGAAGGTGCGTCGCATGGGGCACGATTTTCTCGCGAAACTCCTCGAACACGGCGGCGGGTGCGCTCCCTTCGATCGGTAGCTCTTCGCGAAAGAGGTCGAAGACGTCCTTCGTGAGCTCGGGAGAAAGGATCGGCCCGTCGCCGCCGGGCTCGGTCATGTAGTCGACCATCCAATCCACCGCGTCGTGGGCAAATCGTCTCAACGCATCGGCGCTCAACGCATCTCGCGCGTCCAATTCGAACGTTCTTCCTTGATCCATATCAAGAAAGCTTATCATTTGATTCTCAGGTGAATCTCAAGCGATTCTCAGGCTATTCTCAGGCGCCCGATTCCTGCTATGCTTCGGCCATCGACACACGACTCTACTATTGCTACCTGCTGTGCTGCGCGGACGGAAGTTTCTATACCGGTATTACTACCGATCTCGAGCGCCGAGTCGCGGAGCACAACTCGGGACGAGGGGCGCGCTACACAGCGTCTCGCCATCCCGTTCGGCTCGTTTGGAAAGAGCGGCAACTGAATCGCTCTCTCGCGCAGCATCGCGAGGCGCAAATCAAGAAGTGGGCGCGCATCGAGAAAGAAGCTCTCGTGAGCGGCCGGCGCCGGCGTAACGCACGCCCCATCTACGTTCGAGGCAAGGCACAGATCGCTGAAGAAGGGGTGTTTCGCCTGACGCGAGAGGTCCTCGTGAAAAACGTCGCCATCCGTGATGAGCTGACTGGGCCCTATTGGCAATGCGGCCTCGTCGACGTGACTCGCGGCACGATGGCGTACCAACGAGGCGATCGCATCGTCGCGCCCACAGAGAGCACTCATGGCATCTTTCTTCCTCCCTTCTCGATCGTGCGCGCCATCCTCTCGCGTTGTCGTGGGCAATGGATCGGACTCACGTCAAGAAAGCGACTTCCCAAGGGCGCGCCACGTCGACCCGTCATTTTCGCGCCGCCGCCTTCGGTCGCACCTTCTACGATCTCGGAAATGATGGGCGCTCTCGAACGCGCGAAAGAATTTCTCGATGTCGGACGCGTCGCAAGCCCTTCGAAGACCGCGCTCGATATCAAGAAAGCATTGGACCGCGCCTATGACCGTCCCGAGAGATTGTCAGACATCGCCGGTGCTCTACGCATGTCACCGGCGAGCTTTGCTAGGGTATTCAAGCGGGCTTTCGATCTGCCTCCGGTCGAATACCGGCGTGAGCTCCAACGTGTAGACGAGATGTGGCGAGCTTTCTCTTCTAGTCGGACCTTCCACGGATGAACAAGCGTAAGTGTGGGCATCATTGGCTTTGTTTTTGAAGAGAGGTGTGTGTACTGCTTACATCGTGCGGGGGTTGATTTCGAGCAGGTTGAATGCTTTGTGCTGCAAGGGTGTGGGGCGAGTGATGCTGACGAAGGACAGGCCGCGGGCTTCGTTTTCGACCTGATTTTTCGTGACCGTAGCAAGATCAGAAAGAAGCGTTCTGAAACTGTGAACGGGCAACCCGTCGGGAGTCTTCTTGGTAGAAGCCTTTGCCTGGGCGGAGTCTGAAGGCGTTGCTGGGCTGACGATGGATGAGCGTTTGGCATGGGCACCGTCAGGGTCGTCGTCGTCAAACAAGATCGGGACGAGGGCTTTTCGCATGTGCCATTCCACGTAGTAGGCGAGCATGCAAAGAAAGATGTGAGCTCGAACTCGCTCAGCGTTGTAGTGATAGATGGGCCGTACTTTCAAATCCACGGTTTTGCAGCAACGAAAAGCGCGTTCAACGACTGCCAAGCCTTTGTAGGTCCTGACAGCTTCGTCTGCGGAGATGGCCTCTTCGGTGAGGCTTGTTCGGATGATATAGATGCTGTCGAGGGCCGCCTCACGCTCGATGTTTTCGTTGTCGCGCTCGAAGTCGAAGCCGTCGTCCGTAATGGTGTAGCGAAAGTGCTTGCCCATCTTGCTCCGAGCGAACACTCGACCCAATCGTATGCCGATGGTATCTTTGCCTCGCAAAGGACGTTGGTCTCGCTTCGTCGCTTTGCTAATCACTTCTAGCTTTGACTCCGTCGACACAAGCATCTCTTCTCGCTTCCGCGCCCGCTCGGTAGCAAGAAGAGGGTTGCGGCAGGCGATGAGTCGCTCACCAGGGAAGCTAGGATGATGGATCTCCGCTAGGTCGAGTTCATCGAACAGAGAAGGCTGCAGCATTCCGTCTTTTGCAAGTCGCTGAATCTGAGGGGCACGAAGTGAGCTGATCCACTCGAGACCTTCCTCCGGTCGAAGTTCCTCGCGAATCCGGGCTTCGGTGATCATCCCTCGGTCACCTACGAAGACGATACTGTCAAGCTCAAAACGTTCTCGGACTTTGCGAATTTGGCTCCCCAGTGTTGCGGGATCTCCGGTGTTGCCTTCGAACACCTCTACCCCGACCGGCCGACCATCACGCTCACACAGTAAGCCGAACACGACCTGCAACTTGTTTTTCTTGCCGTCTCTCGAGTAACCGAGCTTCGCCAGAGGGCACGACCGACCTTCTACCCAAGTCGACGTCAAGTCGTAGAGAACCAGGCTGCCCTGCTGCAGATGGCGTTTCGCCAGTTTCTTCTCTATGGCTGCTTGGCGGCTCAAAAGCCAATCCAGGGAATCATACAACTCATCCTCGTTGGTATCTTCAACTCCAACACACTCACCCAATGACGAAGTCAAGGTCTGTTTCGATAGACCACGGGCCGTGGCCAACTTGGAGCCCGGCTCTACGATTCGCGCCACAATCATCGCCACGACGAGGTCACGCTCTCGGCGCTGGCGGCTATGGATGATTCGCTCGAGGCCAACTTTGCGCAGCGTTCCCAGCACGGCCGCAACATGTCCGTGAGGCTTGCTTCTGGTGATCTCGAACTGCTGAGCCTCACCCAAATCCACGTTGCCCTTCAGCAACTGGCGAAGAGCTTCAATTCGAGCGGGCTTCCACTTCGAGATGTTGGCGACGGTCCTCGTTTTGGGCGCACCGCCTTCGCGGTAGCTTTCGCGGATGAGAATCGCTGGGGGCGAGTTGCGGTTCGGCACCTTGGCGATGTACATGCGCCGACTATACAGGATTAAATCAGTAAAATAAACTGTTCTGTCACTATTACATGCTTACACATTACATTTCGAACCGCCGCATCTGCTTTAAACGTACGGGTTTACATGCGTCTAGCCGGCGGAAGTTCCGTCTAGTGCTTGACGTGTTCTCCTTGGTTCTACTTGGCTCTACTTCTTGCCGCCGCCTTTCATCGCGTCGCGGAGCGTCTGGGCGAGAGAGCCAAAGCTTTCGCTCTGCGCGCTGTCCTGACGCTCGGCATAGTCACGCGCTTCCCTCTTTTCTCGGCCTTCGGTGACGGCTTTCGCACTCAAGCGGATCCGTCCGCGCTCGGCATCGATATCGAGCACGATCACCTCCACGTCACTTCCAACGGGAAAAGCCTTTCGAAGATCCTCGCCATGGTCGAGGCCGGTCTCTTCGACCGGAAGTAAACCCGTGGTCCCCGGCTTGAGAAAAACGAAGACGCCGTAATTTTCGTGGCGCTCGACCTTACCGACGAGCCGAGCGCCGAGCTCGACCTTTTTCGAAGCTTGCGCGTGCGCGCTCTCGGCACGGGCAGAGCCTTCATCGACGACGGCCACCCCCATGCGCTTGCGCTCCGAGTCGATCGTCAGGATCTCGACCGCGATCTCGGTGTCCGGCAAAACACTCGCTTTCCATCCATCGGCCTTGCCCGTCGGTGGGAACGTGGAGACATGTGCTAGAGCTTCGATACCCGTCGCTATCTCTATGAACGCTCCGAAATCGGCGAGGCGCACGACGCGGCCGCTCATCACTTGACCGACGCGATAGGTCGTCGACACCGTCAGCCACGGATCGGCTTGAAGCCGCTTCAAGCCGAGCGAAATCCTCCCTTGCTCCTCGTCGACGCGCAGGACTTGCACCGTGATCTCGTCGCCCGGTTGGACGACGGTCGAGGGATCGGTCACACGCGACCAGCTCATCTCCGAGACATGAAGCAATCCTTGGACGCCTCCACCGAGGTCGACGAAGGCGCCGTATTCGCGCACCGATACGACCTGGCCCGGAAGAACGGCGTCGGGAACGATGAGCTTGCGGACCTCCTCGGCGCGCTCCCGCTCCTCTTCTTCGAGGAGCGATCGCCGCGATACGACAACGTCTTTGCCGTCACTCTTTATCTCGACGATACGGAAAGTGTAGACCTTGCCCTCGTGAATCGACGGATCTTCGGTATAGCGCGTATCGATTTGAGAGATGGGGCAGAACGCACGCTGGCTGGAGAAACGAACTTCGAAACCGCCTTTGATGGCCTTCTCGACGCGCCCTTCGACGGGGAGCCCCGAGTGATACGCGTCTTGTAGAGCTTCGCGCGTCGCGGCTTGCCGTGCGAGCTTGTGCGAAAGCTTGATACCGCCGGAAGTGGAAACAACGACAGCTTTGACAATATCTCCAACTTTCACCGAGTCTCGTTGTCCAGGCTCACCGGGCTCACCAGGCTCGGTGAGCTCTACGAGATCGATGGTCGCCTCGCCTTTGCTGCCCACGTCCACGAAAGCCACGTCGGAGCCGAGGGCAACAATCGTCCCTTCGACCGCATCACCTTCTTGCAAAGATGACGGCTGTAGAGACGCCTCGAGCATGGCGGCAAAGTCTTCTTCCTCTTCTTCCGTCGGGGCGTTCTCGTCGTTTTCCTCGGGGTCATCGGGCTCGCTCGGACCGGACATCGTAGTCTCCTTTCGGATGAGGGAGCATCATAGTCCAAGAGAGCGTCGTTTCCACCCTCCGGGCTGGTCGACATCGGTGCCATCTCTCATTACGATTTCACCATGCTCTATCGTGTCGCGGTCTCCTTCGTGCGTTGGTTGCTCCGCATCTTCTTTCATCGCATCGAGGTCACCGGCCTCGAGAACATTCCCGAAGACGGTGGCGGGCTCGTCGTCTCGTGGCATCCCAATGCGATCATCGATGGCGGGCTCGTCCTTGTTCATTTTCCGCGGCCGATCGTTCTCGGCGCCCGTCACGGGCTTTTCGCGTGGCCGGTCCTCGGCCAGCTCATGCGGGCACTCAGGATGGTGCCCGTCTATCGGCGTCGGGATTTTATCGGTGGAGACGAAGAGACGCGGCGCGCGGCCAACCGGAAGAGTCTCGACGCGCTCGCCGGGGCGATCGCGGAGGGTAAGTTCTCCGCTCTCTTCCCGGAAGGAGACAGCCATGACGAGCCTTTCCCGAAGGAGCTCAAAACGGGCGCCGCGAGGCTCTATTACCGTGCTCGCGAGCTCACGCCCGAGAATGCCCCGCCTCCCGTCATCATCCCTATCGGTCTGCACTACGACCAGAAACGTCTTCTGGGCTCGAGCGTGCTCGTCGCCATCCACCCGCCGCTCGAGCTCGACAAGACCCTCTCCCCAGAAGCGTCGAGCGAAGCAAAACGCGAGCTGTATCGAAAGCTGACCAGAGAGCTCGAACGGGTGCTCCATCAGGTCGTCCACGCCACCGAGAGTTGGCAGCATCACCACGCAATGCACCGAGGGCGGAAGCTGCTACGCGCTGAGCGAGCCCATCGCGCCAGCGCTTCGCCCCCGCGTCCCGACATGAAGGAGCGCGTCCTCGCGTTCTCACGAATGTGGACGGGCTACAACACGCGCATAGGCACACACCCCGAGGAAGTCGAGCACCTCTTTGCCCGCGTTCGAGAATATGACGAGGACATGCGGGAGCTCGGGCTCCACGATCACGAACTCGACAGCTCACCGCGACTCGCTTCGCCCTGGCTCGGCGCCATCCTCGTGCTGCAAGTCATGCTCGTCTATCTGCTGCTCCCCCCAATCCTGATCCTCGGCTATATCGTGAACGTGCCCGCCGCGCTCGCAGTGTGGATCGTGTCGAAAACGGCCGCGCGCAAACAAAAGGACGAAGCGTCGCTCAAGCTCGTCGCCGGAGCCATTGCTTTTCCCGTCACATGGCTCGTGGTCGCCTTGCTCGTGGCCCTCGGCAATCGACTCCTCGAGCCCATCTATCCGGCGATACCGGGCTCACCACTTTGGACAGGAGTCACTGCTTTTTTCTTGAGCGCGGCGGGCGCCTATGTCGTGCTCAACTATCAGCGCCTCGCAAAGCACACGGTGCGCTCGATTCGCGTGCGTCTCACGCGGTATCGCCGCAAAGCGGCACTCGAGCAATTGCGACACGAACGTGCCGAGCTCTATGACGGGTTTGCGAAGCTCTCCAAAGGGCTCGATCTCCCCGGCCGACTCGAGCCGGACGGCCGCGTGGTCGACGCTGAACGAGGTGACGCGCGTAGGGTTTCCCCTACGATCGCGCGACCCCCTGGAAGCACAACTGACTCATTTACGGATAGTTAGAGTTTGGCGCTCTCCTTGCAAGGAACTGCCCTGCTATGGAAACCGGGCACCTCTCGAATCAAGGACGTCTAGAGACCGCATCACTTCCCCGCATCGTGCGCGATCTTTGGCGCGCGAAAGCGACAGGCAACCTTCATTTGTGGAACCGCGACGCCACGAAACATCTCGTTTTCAAAGACGGCCACATCGTCTTCGCCGGCACCAACGTGGAAAAGGAAAAGCTCGGCGAGCGCCTCGTTCAGGCCGGCAAGATCGACCGCTCCGTCCTCGACCTGTCGTTTCGTGTCATGCAGCGCTCGGACGAACGCTTCGGCAAGACGATCGTCGAAATGGGCTGGGTGAGTCCTATGGAGATGCAGCGCTACGTCGCCATCCAAATCAAGGACATTATTTATTCGGTATTCACTTGGGACGAAGGCGACTACCGATTCGAAGCCGTAGACGACCCCGTACCGGAGGAGCTCATGCTCGAGCTTCACACGGCGGAAGTGATCTATGAAGGTGCATGCCGCGTCACCAACATGGTGGCGATTCGTGCCGGCGTCGGGTCCTGGAACAACGGCTTGAAGCTCGCCGAGGGAGAACGGTTGAGCATACCCGTTACTCAAGAGGATGGCTTCATCTTGTCGCGTGTGAAAGAGTGCGCTTCGATTGGCGATGTCGTGTCCACATCACCGCTCGGCGAAGAAGAGTCGCTTCGGCGGATCTACGCGCTCGTGCTCGCTGGCGTTTTGGATATCGAAGAGCCAGGAGAGAAACGGAAAACCCGCCCGTCGAGCGACGCCGACGAAACGCGTGACATGACCGAAGAAGAGCGCCGCTTCCGCGATTCGCTCGCAGCGCGCCACTCCGCGCTCGAGCTCGGTGATTTCTACGATCGTCTCGGCATCGATTTCGGTGCGTCGGGCAAGAGAGTGCGAGAGGCCTATGATGAAGTCATGGCATCGCTCGAGCCCAAAGCACATTTCAGCGCTAATCTGGGCAACGTGGAAGAGCGCCTTTCGAAGGTGCGGCTGAAGGTGCGCGAGGCCTATGAAGCGCTCAGCGTGCCCGAATCGCGCCGAGTCTACGATAGTCGGCTCGAGGGTCAGGCTGCCGGGTTCACGGGCAGCGAGACGATCGAAGCTCTCACGTTGGATCCCCGCGCCCAACCGGTCGCCATCCTATCTTGCACCGATGCCGAGGAAGCGGAGCTCGTGTTCCTTGAAGCCAAACGGCTCCGCAACGGCGGAGACTACTTCGACGCCATCGCGGCATTAACCCTAGCGGTGCAGCTAGAGGCTACAAACGGCAGCTATCACCGGCTTCTGGCTCAGTGGCTCGCGCAGAATCCTGGCTGTTGGGAATCCGCCCAAGCGCATTTCGAGCACGCTATCGCGATCGACGACAAGGACTTGGAAGCCCATCTCGGCCTGGCCGCGCTTCACGAGGAAGCGAGCCGCTCCGACAATGCGGTGAGCGTCTACCAGAGAGTCATCGAGCTCGACCCACAGAACCGTATCGCCCGCGAGAAGCTCGAACCGCAGGAGCGATGAATTCGGTGTAGGCTTCTACCGGCTATCCTGACGTTTTGGGGACAACCGATAGCTTATCCGGAGGCCGCATGGTCTTGGTCGCCGATATGGCCGCGCGGACTAGTGGCCAATAGCTGCTAAGATTGCGCGCTTGGACCCGAGAAGACCCGAGCGCCAAGATAGCAGCGGCTATTTCGCGCTCGTCCGCGGAAACCGCAACTTCAAGTACCTCTGGTATGGCCAGATCGTCAGCCTTTTCGGCGACTGGTTCAACCTGATCGCCTCCGCTTCACTCGTCGCTTCGCTCACCGGCTCGGGCTTGGCCGTCGGCGGCCTCTTCGTCGTACGTATGCTGGCGCCGTTTCTCATTAGCCCGCTCGCCGGCGTCGCGGCCGACCGCTACAACCGCAAGAAGCTGCTCATTCTCACGGACGTCGTGCGGGCCGTCGTCGTTCTCGGCTTTCTCCTCGTACGCTCTTCGGAGCTTCTGTGGTTTTTGTACTCGCTTACCGCCATCCAGCTCGCCATGCATGGTGTCTTCTTCCCGACACGCAACGCCATCTTGCCGGATCTAGTGTCCTCTCGAGAGCTCGGCACCGCGAATGCCATCACCGGGACGACGTGGTCGGTCATGCTCGCAATGGGCGCGGCCGCGGGCGGCCTCGTGGCCGGCGGATGGGGCGTCTATCCGGCTTTCATCATCGACTCAGCCACGTTTCTTCTCTCCGCCTATTTCATCACGCGTATCCGCTACGAGCCGGAGCGCCGAGACACTCACGACAAGAGCCTGCGCGCCGCTCTCCGCGACTTTGTCGAGGGGCTGCGCTATTTGGTGCGGAACCTCGAAACGCTCGCGGTGGCGCTTCACAAAGCGAGCCTCACGCTCTTCGTTGTGGGCGCTTGCGAGGTCATTCAGGTGACACTCGCGCGGGATTTCTTCGTCATTGGCGAAGGCGGCGGCATGAGCCTCGGTATCCTCTACGCCGTGATCGGGGTGGGCTCCGGCGTCGGCCCGATCGCCGCGCGCTATTTCACGGGCGATCGCGAGAGACCACTCCAAATCGCGATTTTCATCTCGTACGTCGCGATAGGCGTAGGCCTCGTCATCATCTCGACGCTCGCGAGCTTCGGCGCGGTGCTCATCGGCACGCTCATCCGGGCGACGGGTGGCGGCACCCTCTGGGTCTTCTCGACTCAGCTCTTACTCCAAAAGCTGCCCGAACAGATCCGCGGACGGGTGTTCTCCACGGAATATGCCTTTCTGACCCTCGCGATGGCGACGAGCGCTGGGCTCTCCGGGTGGGCGCTCGATCAAGCGACGACTGCCATCCCCGGCCTCTTGCGCCTGATGAGCCTATTGATCTTGGTGCCGGGACTTCTCTGGGGAGGTTTCATCGCGAAAACGATCTTTCGCCGCAAGCGCTAGAAAAACAGGAAACGTTTTCCCGCTCTTACCCGTCCAATAGGACATGAAACGTCATCCCTTCGCGATTTTTTGCGGCGTTGTTGCACGGCCCGGAGCAAATCGCTGACCTCCCTGTGCCGGTTGCAGAGTCACCCGGCGCAGTACGTATCGGGCATCCCGAGCGCAGCCATCTTGTTGAGTATCTCGCACCCAATTCGGTGTTCAACTCGTTGCCTCGCCAACGTTCGAGCCCGCATCTCCGGCCCGATGATCGCCTTGTAACGATAGACCGCGTTCTCCACCATGCTTCGCTTGGTGTAGCCTGAGAGCTTGTACCATTCACGTCGGCCGTGTCTTTCGATTGCGCGAATATGGCGATCGCGCTCCTGCATGGCGGTGTTCGAATTCTGACTGAGCGTCGCGTTTCGTTGCGGCGGAATCACCACGCGCGTCTTTCGTCCAGGACTGTGCGCTTCGATGGCTTCGTAGACCGCTTCCTTGTCGTATGCACTGTCCGCCGCCACCGACACTAGAGGTGCTTGAATCTGTGTTAGCAAAGCGGGGACTCGGGTTGCGTCGCGAGCTCGTGACGCCGTCAGTTCGGACGCAACAATGTTGCCGGTCTCGCGATCAACGGCGATGTGCAACTTGCGCCATGCGCGCTGCTTTGGCGGTTTGCGAGCGTTTCCAACATGAATCCTCAAGCCCGTGCTATCGATCATCAGGTGGATGGGTTGAGTGCTCGCGGCTTTCAGAATCCGCAGCTTCTTGCGGAGCAACCTCGAGCGCCGACACAACGTCGAGTAGTCCGGGATCTCGATACCGAGCCCGAGAAGCGAGGCGATCGAGTGCAAGAAGCCTTCGGTTTGTCGGTAGGCGAGCTTGTACACCATCCGGACAACCAGGCCCGTTTCAATCGCCATGTCTGAATAGACCCGTTGACCGCCAGGCTCACCGGTCTTGTCGGCCTTCCAGTTCGCGATTGCCTCCTCGTCAAACCAGACTGTCAAATCGCCCCGGCGGCGCAGCCCTTCGTTGTATTCCGCCCAGTTGCGAACGTGGTACTTCTTCTGCTTCGCGTGCTTGTACTGGCAGCGCTTGGGATACTTCATGCTCGAACATACCTCGGCCACCACCATAGGCGGATTTCGCTCTCAGCCAGAGCGGTGCAACAACGCCGCCAAAACTCGGCCTTTTTTGAAATAGGCCATAAATCAGCAACTTCGTGTCTGTGTTTGCGACCGGGCCAAGGGCTGTGGGCTTTACAATCGTCTTGGGCGGGCGGGTCGTCACCATGCAGATGACCTGTGCCTTCTATTTATTCATCCGCGTGATGGAGATCACGGATATACTCAGCCAGAACGTGCCCCTGGAGGACGTGCAGTATCTAGCCGGACACTCCAACCCCTCGGGCCACACAGTTCTATGATCGGCGTAGACAGCACGTCACTCGCAACATCGTGGAGCGTGTCTCGATATGAAAGAAGGACCAAGGAAGAGAGACATCCTTTCGGGGCCTGCTAGCAAGAAAGCCGCTGCACGGCCTCGTTCGGCTCCCCGCAATGAACCCAAGCCGGTGCCGGTTCCTCTGCCCGAAGGTGTCCGCCACCAGCGGGTGGGTGAAACGACGGAACGTTCCGCGCATCTCGAAAAACTCAAACAACTCTTCGAGGCGGCTCCGATCAGCCGCTACCTGGGCATGACACTCAGCTCTTGCGAGAACGGCGTGGCGCGCGTGCGTTTGCCGTTTCGGGCCGAGTTCGAAGAAAGTCATGGCGTCATCCACGGGGGTCTCATCGGTCTGCTGGCGGACACGGCGGGTAACTTCGCGGTGGGTTCGGTCTCGCCGGGCTCCACGGTCAAGACGGTGGAGTTCAAGATGAGCTTGCTGGCGGGAGTCCAGGAAGACCTGCTCGCCATCGGAGAGGTCGTCCGCAAGGGACGCTCGCTCGCCACCTGCCGGCTCGAGGTCGTTGGGGGCAACGACCATGTGGCGGCCATCGGGCTGGCCACTTATGCCCTCCAGGCTGTTTAGCCATCTGCACCTGCTTGTTGCAGCCCAGGCGGGTCTTGAGTTCGTTTGTGTTTTTGGACACGACGCGCCAGTGTGTACACGAAGATGCCCCTGTCAAGGGCTGGATCGGCGTGCTCATGACCGAGGGTTCTAGCTTCCATTGGCGAACCAAGCGTAGACATGTCTCATCCGAAACGTCTCGGCGCGTGGGTCTTGAGTTCGTTTGTGTTTTGGACACGACGGGGTGACATCAGGTATGGGCCGCTTTTCGTTTCTTAGCTTCGTGGTACTGGCTGCCGTGCTGTACGGCCTGCCCGGCTACTCCCAGTCTTCGGAGGGACGTATCATAGGCAAAGTGAGCGATACACTCGGTGCTCTCGTGCCGGGCGCTGCGGTTACGATCACTAACCAGGCAACCAACGCCCGACGTGCGGCCACAACCTCAAGCGACGGCAGCTACTCCATTAGCCTGGCCCCCGGCATCTACTCCCTGACAGTAACGCTCCAGGGCTTTGCCGAGCACACCCGAAGGGACCTCACCCTTGAAGCCGGCACAATCCTGACCGTGGACGTCATCCTCGCGGTCGCGCCGTTCGCGGAACAGGTCACAGTCACCTCCCTCAAGCGCGAGGAGTTGGTGCACGACGTTCCGTTTTCGGTGGCGGCACCGACCGAGGATGTCCTGCGCGACCGGGGCGCTCAGACCATCGAAGACGTGGCTGCCAACGTAGCCGGGTTCACCGTACAAAGCCTGGGCCCCGGCCAGAGCCAGGTCGCGATGCGAGGTATCTCCGCCGGCCAGATCGTGCGCGATCAGCCGGGGGTCAAGGAACAGGTCGGTGTGTACCTGGACGAGTCCGTGATCTCCCTCTCACTGTTCACGCCCGACCTCGACCTGTTCGACGTGAACCGCATCGAGGTGCTGCGGGGCCCGCAGGGAACGCTGTTCGGCTCCGGCTCCCTCTCGGGAACGGTCCGTTACATCAGCAACTACCCGGAGCTGGGTGTGACCGAAGGGTTTGCCGAGTTTGGCGGTGGCGTGACGAATACTGGTAGCCCGGGAGGCAACGTCAAGTTGGGCTTCAACGCGCCCATCAGCGACACCGCTGCCGTCCGCGTCGTGGGTTACTACACCCGGGTCCCCGGCTTCATCGGCGAGGTTCGGCCGGACCTCAGCATCGACGACAACGTCAACACCGGCAAACGCTACGGGGGGCGGGTAGCAGTCACGATAGCACCCAACGATCAGTTCGCGATCACCCCGCGCATCATCTATCAGAGGATGGAGACGGACGGCTGGAACCGCGTCGACGAGTTCAACATCCTGGCGAACCCGTTCACCACCACCCGGCCCGCCGTCACGTTTGGTGAGCGCGAGCAGTTCGTCCAGCTCCAGGAAGACTTCACCGATGACTTCGTGCTCGCCGACGTGAATTTCCATTACGACTTCGGTAATGTCGTGCTCACTTCGATCACCTCCTATATCTATCGCGACGTTCTGGTGATACGCGACACCACCGCGCTGGGCGCCAGCATCACGGGCGGGAGCATCGGCCTGCCGGAGGAGGTGTACACCCTCGACACGCCGCTGTTTGACGCCACCGTCGCGAACGTCTTCACGCAGGAGCTACGCCTGTCGGGCGACAGCGACCGCGTCCAGTGGGTGGGCGGCGGCTTCTACAGCTACACCGACCGCGACTACGGCCAGAACCTGCCGGTGACCGGCTTCGAGGATCTGACCGGGATCCCCACGCAAGGACTGCGGGCGCCGAAGGACAGCCTGTTCTTCTCAGACCTCGGCTACAAGCTCAACCAGTTCGCGCTCTTCGGTGAAGCGACCGTGTCCATAACCGACCGGTTCCGCCTCACCGGCGGCCTGCGCTTCTACCGTTTCTCGGAGGACAAGGAGCAGAGCTTCGACGGTATCTTCGGTAACGACAACAACGGTGTCTCCCTGGTGTCGCAGCCCGGCTCCACCACAGCCAACGGCGTGGCGCCGCGCGTGATTCTCAGCTACGATCTGAGTGACCAGACCATCCTCAACGGCCAAGTCTCGAAGGGCTTCCGGCTCGGCGGCATCAACGACCCGCTCAACGTGCCTTTGTGCACTCCCGAGGACCGCGCCACTTTCGGCGGCCGGGAGAACTGGGAGGACGAGACGACCTGGAACTACGAGGTCGGCACCAAGTCCAGGCTTCTGAACAACCGCGGTTCCGTGAACGTGGCCGTGTATTACATGGACATCAGCGACCTCCAGGCGACGGTGACCGCCGGATCCTGTTCCTCCCGCCTCATCTTCAACGTCCCCGACTCCCGCAGCACCGGTGTCGAGTTGGATTTCGAGCTCGCGCCGAGCAGCAATTTCGACTTTGCCATCTCCACGAGCATCAACGATTCGAAACTGCAGTCCACCGTGGAGCCGACCTCGGCAACGGGAATCGTGGGTGGGCGGCTGCTGCCGACCGTGCCCCGGTTCCAGCTTGCCGCCGCAGCCACCTACCAGTGGCAGACGGGGGAGTCGGTGCCCTACGTGACCGCTACTTACCAGCACGTCGGCGACCGCTTTACCCAAGTCGGCGACCAGGACCTCGGCACGTTGGACCTGCTCTCTTTCGGAGCCAACACCATCGGTGCCCCGCTTACGCAGGATACCTTCACATACGATCCCAAGCTGCCGGCCTACAACTTCCTCAACCTGCGCGTCGGCGTTCGTCGCGAGAAGTGGGACGTGTCGTTGTACATCAACAACCTGACCGACGAGCGGGCTCTTCTGTCGTTCGACCGCGAGCGCGGAACCCGCGCCCGGATCTTCTTCCTGACCAACCCACCGCGAACCTTGGGCGTGAAGGCCCTCCTCAACTTCTAACGCCCAAGGCCATCAAGGTGAGCAGGACCGCGAATGACGCTGGTGGCCCGTCGTGTCCAAAAATACAAACGAACTCAAGAGCGGCTCGCCGGGCTGTTTCGGAATAGACGTGTATACGCTTGGTTGGCCAATGGAAGCTAGAATCCTCGGTCATGAGGACGCCGATCCAGCTGTGCTCCGCAAAAAGTCGATCCAGCGTTACGCAATCTTCTTTCTTACGGATGGCAGACCTCGCGAGCAGAACTCGAAGACAGGCGCTCGGAAGAGCGGGCGAGGGGTAAGGGAGGGCGAGTGGACTATTTGAATCATGTGACGTTGAACACGGGACACGTCCGGCGCTCCCCGAGGTCTGAGGTCTCTGATGAGATCCTGGTCGAGCTCGTCCCTGCCCTGACCCGAGCTCGGGCGCGGGGACGTGCAAAGCTTCCCAATTTTCCGGGTTACTTTGTCTCGGTGGACCAGGAGTGGACGGGGGGAGCGGCGTTCACGCTTTCCAAACGACGGCTCCCGCTCGTCCGGTGTGTCGTGGCTACAGACACGGCCTCGGCGTGGCAGGGCCGGGCCTGGCTTGTGGCTCAAGGCGCGGTCGCCGCTCAACATGTGGAGCTCCCCTGGCTTGGGGTGTGGCTTACGCCGGATATGCTGGACGCGCTCAAGGTCTTAGACTGGCTCGGCGATGCGCAGCGGAGTATCGCGTGGGCGATCCTAGACGGTGTGGCCCCCGATGGCACCGCCGAATGATTCACAGGGACGGGCATCTCAGGTCTACGGATTCAGAGTTCTTGTTTCGGAGAATGGGGAGGGTAGTGACCGAAGGCCCGGTGCGCGGGGCTTGAGTTCGTTTGTGTTTTTGGACACGACGGGAGCGCACACCGCCTCCTGGGAGATACTGTAAAAACTGTAAAAATTGCCCCTCTCATGTCCATCATCTGCGAAGGGTACAGTCCGACCTGGACCGGCATTCAATCGTCGAGCACCAGCCATTTTAGATAACACCGAAGGTCCCCGCCGAGGTCGAGTCACTTCTTTGTTTTAGACTGAAGTTCCTTGGTCGAATGAACCCACTGACAGTGTGAATCCCCAATGATTACGCGTCTTTAGGGACGCCGAGAGGCTAATTTTGGGTTGCAATATGTAGGCATGTCTAAAGCCTTTTATGATTTGATACACATTGATACATAGGCTATTATGGTGGGCATGCATACCCACATCATCCCCAATCGCAACTCTACCCCCGCGGTCCTGCTGCGTGAGTCCTATCGGGTGGGCGGAAACGTCCGCAAGCGCACGCTCGCTAACTTGTCCAAATTGCCCATGGACGCAGTCGACGCCATCCGACGCATTCTCAAAGGGGAAAAGCTCGTCTCGGTTGAAGTCGCCTTCAAAATCGTCGAGAACGGCTCCCTGCACCATGGCCACGTCGACGCGGTGCTCAGCGCCATGAGACAGCTCGGTTTCGAAAAGCTCGTTGGTTCTCGACACTCACCAGAGCGGGATTTGGTCGTGGCCATGGTAGTCGCCCGGATCCTCGAACCGCAGTCGAAGCTGGCGACTAGCCAGTGGTGGCACACAACCACACTGCCCGAAATCCTGGGGGTGAGCGATGCCCGCGAAGACGATCTCTATGCCGCCATGGACTGGGTTCTCAAACGCCAGGAGGTCATCGAAAAAAAACTCGCGGCGCGCCATCTCCAAAACGACGGCCTGGCGCTCTATGACCTAACCTCAAGCTACTTCGAGGGGGTGAGTTGTCCGATCGCCCGCCTCGGATACGACCGTGACGGCAAGAAAGGCAAGCTGCAGATCAACTACGGCCTGCTGACCAACGAACGCGGCATCCCCGTGTCGGTATCGGTCTTTGAGGGCAACACGGGCGATCCCAAAACGCTGTTGCCTCAGGTAGAAAAGGTGCAAGAGCGCTTCGGCATCGAGCAGTTTGTGATGGTGGGCGACCGCGGAATGATCACCCAGACCCAGATCGACGAGTTGCGGGAGATGGACGGTGTCGACTGGATTACCGCTCTGCGTCCCGAACCGATTCGCAAGCTCATCAACGATGGGGTGCTCCAGATGGGGCTATTCGACGAGCGGAATCTGTTTGAGGTGACGCACCCGGATTTCCCCAACGAGAGGCTGGTCGCTTGCCGCAATCCGGAGCTGGCCGAGAGGCGGCGTCACAAGCGCCGTGCTCTGCTCGAAGCGACCTGCAAGGAGCTGGAGAAAGTTTGTCGGATGGTCGAGCGGCGCCGTTTGCAGGGCAAGGAGGACATCCGTGCTGCAGTGAAAAAGCTCCTCAACAAGTACAAGGTCGGCAGGTACTACAGGCTCGACATCCGTGACGACGGTTTCGACTTCGAGCTAGACGAGACAACGATGGATGCCGACGCCTCGCGCCTCGCCAACGGCAACTCTGAGCTCGCCAACAAACGGCTCCAGCGGTGGAAGCGACACATGGGGACGATCGCTAAGCAGTTCGGAGGGATTCGCCAACGGATCGGGCGGGGTCAGCTGCATGGTAAAGATAAAATCGGTGTGCGGGTAGGCAGAGTTCTCAACAAGTACAAAGTCGGCAAGCACTTCAAGCTGGACATTCGCGACGACCGCTTTAGCTTCGAAATCGACGACACAAAGGTCACTACGGAAGCTGCCCTTGACGGCATCTACGTGATCCGCACCAGTCTTGCTGAGCAGCGGATGAAAACCGACGACACAGTGCGCAGCTACAAGTTGCTGACCCAGGTCGAGAGGGCGTTTCGTTCCTTCAAGAGCATGGACCTAAAGGTGCGGCCGATTCGTCACCGGCGCGAAAACCGAGTCCGGGCGCACATCTTCTTGTGCATGCTGGCCTACTACGTCCTGTGGCACATGATGGAGGTTTGGCGCCCGCTAGTATTCTCTGACGAGGAGCAGCAGGCGAAGGCCGAGCGTGACCCCGTCGCTCCGGCGAAGCGCTCCGAGGCCGCCCTGCGCAAGATACAAACCAAGAAGCTTGACGATGGGAGTCGAGCTTCCAGCTTCCGCACGCTGCTGCGCCTTCTCAGCAACATCGTCCGAAACAAATGTCGGCGACCGGAAGCCGGACCCGACGAGCCCACCTTCGATGTCACGACAACTCCGGACTCGAAACAGCAGAGAGCCTACGACCTGCTCAAAGGTATCACCGTGTAGACAGAAGCCAGCACCATTGATTCCAACTATCTCATTGGATCAACACCGGATCTTGGCTTTTTCAGCCAGGAACTTCAGTTTAGAGTTTCCAGCCGAGACCGGATAGCTCCAACCTGCACCATCCGCCACCCCGTCCTGTGCCAAAACTCGGCCCTTTTGAAATAGGCCATAAATCAGCAACTTAGTGTCTGTGTTTGCGACCGGGCCAAGGGCCGTGGGCTTTACAATCGTCTTGGGCGGGCGGGTCGTCACCATGCAGATGACCACCTAGTCGAGAGCGAATATCGAAGCATGTTCCTGAAGCTGTTCCACGCTACGCCGGTCGAGCCCGCCGAGGGGCTACCGTCGCCGGCGACCATCTACGCGGCACGGTAGTAGTAGTTGAGAATGCCCCCAAGTCGCTCTCGCGACACGATGGGGCCAGCGTCATTCGCGCTTGCCGGCAGAGGTGTGAGGAGCTCGTTGCCGAGACCTTGGTGGTTCCGTTCTGTGTGATAGTGCACTACGTATTCGGTTACCGCTGTGCGCAGGTGTCGCTCACTGAGAGGTACGAAGCGGTCGAGACACTCTCGACGTATGGAGAGAACGAATCTTTCCGCATATGCGTTCAGGTTCGGACTATTAGCGGGAAGGCGAAGGGGCTTCACGCCTGAATCTCTCAACAGCCCACGTACTGCCTCGGTGAATAGCGGGTCCCGGTCGTGGATGAGGTATCGCTTGCCAAGGAGGAAACCATCCCACATGTCAGTGAGGTTTCTTGCTACCTGCTTCATCCACTCCCCGTTGGGGTCCGACGTTATCCCACCGATGCACACGCAGCGAGTGGCGATATCGATGACAAACAGGACATGGTAGCGGACGAGCCCGAACGGGTTCACAACCTCGACGGTGAACAGGTCTGTCGCAGCGATGGCGCCCCAATGAGCCTTGATGAAGGTGCTCCACGACATGCTCTTGCCCCGCTCCGGCGCAGGAGCGATACCGTGCTCGGCGAGGATCCTCTTGATAGTGTTGCGTCCGAGTTCATGTCCTAGGTTCTTGAGTGCGCCTCGCAGGCGCGTATATCCCCACGTCGGGTTCTCCCGCGCCACGCGCACAATGAGCTCACGGATGTCCTTCGCCGTCGGAGGTCGGCCTGGACTCCGGTTCTTGCTGCCATCGTACTTGGCTGCGATGAGGCAGCGGTACCAACGCAGAAGCGTAGCGGGTGTGGCAACGGACGCAATCTGGGCCAGCGCCTCGCGGCCCAAAGCCTGGGCCTTGACCGCGAGCCTGCGCCGCTCGTCGTCCGAGAGCCTGAGACGCTTGCCCCGAAGCCCGGCTCGGAGCACACGGTTCTCCTCTTGCTGGTAGTCGATCACATCCTGCTGCTGGCGGTTGACCCAGCCAGCTAGAACGAGCAGTAGGAATTGCACGTGGTACGTCATCATGGAGCTGAAGATAACACCCTCGGGCCAGACGATTGTAAAGCCTACGGCCCTTGGTCCGGTCGCAAACACAGACACTAAGCTGCTGATTTATGGCCTATTTCAAAAGGGCCGAGTTTTGGCACAGGACGGGGTGCGTGCCTGCCGCGCGGTGAGACGCCGCACGCGGGCGTGGAGCCGAGGAGATGAGTCCATGGGGTACTTTCGAGTGAACGAACGATTTCGGTCACTCCCCGATGACCTCCGCCCACGCGGGCGGTGCCATTGCTGTCAAATTACCGAGATTCACAACAGCACCACGCCCGTTGGCTTGCACTGCGGGCTTGCCGATTTATGGCGGAACATCGAGCGCTACCAGGCGCAATACGACATCGGCACGACCTACGTCCCGGAATCCAACCCAGTGAAAAAGTCATTCCACACTTTTCTAGCGCGCTTCTTGCGCGTGGCGACGCGCTCGGGACGGGGAAGTGTGGCGACACGGGGCTCTTCCTCGATCAACCGCCAGACCATGAGCACGTTTGGGCTGCCGTCTGGCGACGGTTTCAGAGGCAAAACCTCTGGCACGTATCGCTGCCACGACGGGCGGTACCATTCCTTCCATTCCTCAGCTTTCATTCGGACACGCCGAATCAGCGGATACCCTGGATTCTTTCGGCTAGGTGGAGGTCCGTCGATCCTCTCGCTGCGCAGGATAGTTGGTTCGTCCGAGTAAAAGAATCTGAGCGAAGCCTTCTTGTCATGCCCCGGGGAACGGACCAATGTACTGGGGAGCATCGCGACGCGCCGGTCGACCAGACCGAAGCGGTCGTAGACGTGTAGGTTGGAATAGTAGCCGAGTGCTCCTATACGGCCGGACACGATGCTGTCTCCTGGCTTAAAGCGCTTCTCCAGCGCCAGCGCTGCTTCCTTGTCTTCTTCCTGGGCTTGGTCGTTTTCACTCTTCCACATATCGTACTCGGTGAGATATCCGCAGCATCCAAAGTAGCGGAAATGAAAGACGCGGCGCACCGACTCTGGTACCAGATGCACGTTCCATGCAGGAAGGAGACCCACCGTGATCGTCGTTATCACTACCGCCATGACCACAAGGCGCGATGACAGGCGTTCCCACAGCCGAGCCACCAACCATCCCATCAAGAGCACTCCGAAGGCGAGTCCGGGGATCAGAAACCGTTCCATGGGCATCCAATCCCCGCCGATTGCCGCCGCGTAGACGGGAAATGCGAGGCTCAAGGTCCCGAGGGCAAGCGCTACCGGCTTCGGTGCTTCCCGCCAGGCCACATAGCCAGCCGCCGGCAACAAAAGAAGCGGTGTCACAAACGTGAGAGCGAAGGTGGCCACGTAGCGGAAGCCTCGCAGTGCGACTTCGGGGCTGAAACCAACCTTAGCGTAGACCGGATTGGGGAAGAGAAGCTGGTAATAGGAATATCGCCATGCGAAATAGGCTGAGAAAGCGGTGCCCACGATCGCGATATAGACGGCCACCGGTCGCCAGACTGCTTCCCCTCTCATCCGTCGGGTGACGATGCTCAGCAGGGCGATGAGCAAAGCCCAGGCAATGCCTTCGGTACGCAACAACGCCATGGCCACACCGGCGAGCGCACCGCAGTAAGGCGCGATGCCCGCCGATCGTAGAACGAGAAAGTAGGCTGTCGCGAAGGTGGAAAGGGCGAACGCCATGGTGGCCATGCCACCGGTCGACCACAAAGCGTAGGGTGGGAAAAGGCCGAGGCCCAGGGTGATGGAGAAAGCCACACCGAGCTCCATGCCGAAATCTCCCCGTAGCGTTCGAAAAACGAGGTACAAGAGCAAAGAGCCACAGGCGAAACCGAGCATCGGTGCCCAGAAAGTAATGTCGAGTTCCAAGTACTCGACAAACGTGCACACTACGACCCACAGGAAGTTGCTGTATCCCTCTTCCGGTTGCTGAGGCCCCACGTTGTAGCGGAGGCCGTATCCCATCGCCCAGTTCTTCGCGTAACGGAAACTGATGAAGGCGTCGTCGATGTTGTGCCAAAATCTATAGGTCAACAACGAGTAGGGGATCCACGCGACAACGAAGGCGGTCCAATCTCGACCGACTTTGGACTTGTCGTCAGCGTTATTCATCGAGACCAGTTCTACCGAGTGATTGAAGGGTAGCAGATCCGAGCGGCGGGGCAAAACAGCAGGTCGCCTTTTTCGGATCTGTCCCGATTTAGCAACTTTCGTACAGAGAGCTATTTTCTACGTTCACTAGCAATTGCTGCCCGCACAGCAAGCCTGTGGTGAGTCGACGAGCCTTCGTGCGGCCCCGAAAATTGAGGAGCGAGCCACCAATACATCGTTCACCCAAGAACCAAGGCGAGACGCCCCAGGTGGGCCGAGTCTGGAATCTCCACCTGGATTTGGGATGGGTTAGGTTCTTTGCGGAATATTTAGGAAGCGGAGCAAACCAACCGCAGTGCGCGCCTCTTGTGAAGTTACCCAGCTTCTAACCCGATGTCTATTTCGGGACGGGTGGTGATTTGCTGTCTCCGGTACGTACGCTTTCCACCACGCCGGCACGGCGTTTCATCCCGCTGGGTGTCAGGAGCGTTCATGGTGTCAGGTTCGCCGTAGTGTATTCTACCGGGTGTAATGTGGCTGACTTCCGGCACGCTCCGCCAGATGTACGACTGCTATGTGATCGGCTCTGGCCCGGCGGGTATCACGCTCGCCTTGGAGCTGGCCAAGGCAAATAAGAAGGTACTGCTCTTTGAGTCTGGAACTGCAATCGACGTGCGGGCCGACATGCCAAACGCCATCAACTACGGACACCTCCGGGACGGCTGGTGGGATAGACACTCTATCCGCACACTCGGTGGCACCTCAAAGGTTTGGACAGGCTGGTGCGTCACGCTGCGCGAGCGGGATTTCGATAACCCGGCCGTCGGCGTTCGCTGGCCGATTACTCGCCCCGAGCTGGTGCCGTACTATCGGCGCGCGGCTGAAGTCCTGGACAGGGACGCCTCCATCGTCGATGTCGAGACGCCCTTGGTGCCGGGATTCGTCTACCGGCCGTTCTCAAGAGCTGCTCCGACCCGCTTTGCCCTCAAGTATTTCGATGTACTGGAGAAGTCCCCGACGATTCACGTTGCGCTCGCGTCCTCGGTGGTTGGCCTCGACGCCGATACGTCGCGCTCCGCGGTTCGGACGCTGACGTATTTTCATCATTCTTCAGGCACCACGCACCAGCTTGCCATCGATCCCGCACAGCCGGTCGTCCTCGCGGGCGGCGGCATCAGCAACGCGCAACTGCTACTTCAGCCTCGCTCGGACGGTGCGGTCCCGGTCGGCAACGAGAGCGACCAGGCAGGGAAGTTCCTGATGGAGCATCCGCATTTCAGGCGTGTGGCCGAACTCGTGCTTGACGAAGACCTAAACCTGCAACCTAGGCCCGCTGCCTTTGGGGGAGCCACCCATGCGATGGTGCCGGACGATGCCCTGACGATGCAGCACGGGCTATTCGGGTGCAGTGTGGACTGTCAGGACCAAACCACCGATCATCCAATGGTCGAGTATCTGTCCAGGGAGCATGGGAAGTCCTTCTATCACTACACCAGCACTGTACGATCTGAAATGTTGCCCTCTGCCAGTAACCGTGTGTTTCTGACCGGCGAACGCGATGCCGCAGGGTTCTACCGACCCGGCGTCCGATGTATCTTCAACGCCGGGGACTTCCTCAACGCGGAGACGATGCTGCGGCTCCTCGGAGAATCGCTGATCGAGTCGAAGAAGGGCCGGGTACGCATTCACAACGACCGCCTGTACCAGCTGGCGGACGGTGGCGGGCACATCATGGGGACGACCAGAATGGGCACGAGTCGGTCGACTTCGGTGGTCGATCGAGACTGCCGGGTGCACGGGTACCGCAACCTGTTCATGGCTGGGTCATCTGTGTTTCCCACCGGAGGGTACGCGAACCCAACGCTGACGATTGTCGCGCTGTCGCTGCGACTGGCTGACACTCTCGCGATGTCACGGTGAAGGTGCCTGATATGACACGCCGCATCTCACGACGAACATTCGTGATGGGGATCGGCAGCGGTGCCGCTTCCGCGTCGCTCGTCTGGGGACTCTGGGAGTTGACGCGCTGGCCGCGAACGTCTGGCGAAGAACATCCGATCATTGCGGGGTGTTGTGCCTACGCCGACTACGATGGGTGGCTGGTCACGACCGTGGACAAAAGGCGCCTCCCCTTTGCACTGGCCTACACCAGCGGCTGGTACCCGGAGGAAACGGCTCCGGAATCGACGTGGCGATGGACCCATCAGACCGCCACGCTGTCGTTTTTGAACCCGAAAGCAGACGCAACATTCTCCCTCGACTACGCCGCAAGCGCACCGCAGGCGGTCACGGTCAGCGTCGGCGACCAACTGCTGCAGTTATTAGTCGCAGAGGCTTCCGGTCGGCACCGCCGCCGTATTCCCCTTCCCGCAGCGGCGCTGGGCAATGGGGACAGGGCCGAGATTCAGATCACCGTGGACCGGACGTTCGTGCCGGCGAATCTGATCGTGGGCTCGCGTGACACCCGCGAACTTGGCATTAAGGTCTATCACGCGGCCGTTGAACGCGACCCCGTCCAATTCCCTGACACGCCCGAATAGAACCCGTCACGTGCTACTCGTGACACCTCCGTGATCGATCATCTTCTTTCTGAGGATTTACGCCAAAAGCTGGACCACCTTTTGCCGAGACCGGATAGCGCCAACCTGCACCATCCGCCACCCAGTCTGCCCAATTGTGGCACTGCAGAGACGGATGAGATTTTCCGCGCGGTTGGCGGGGTTTTGCAGGGGTAGGTGGCACCAGAGACGCGCTAGAAAGGCCGAACGAGCCTCATTTTCGGTATTCGTCTCTAATCTCGATTTTCGAGTGCCACGTTTGCGCTAAAGGGGAGAACGGGCGCTGACCGGGCTGTGCGGCGGCGGAAAAGAGGCCACCCGAGAGGCCCAGAATCGAGGCCGGGGATACCGCAGCGTAGCTCGCCTAGCAGTTCTGGTCCAGGTGCGGCCCTGGCCTACTGGATTTCCATCTTGCCCCAGGCCCAGATCCAGGGTCTTCGCCCGGGAGCATGGCATCCCGTTTCTGGACGGTGTTTTCCCTGCGCGTACGGGGAACCCGAATCGCCGACATCGCCTCCGACACGCCCCAGATCTGGGGCTCGCTACGGGGCGATGACGATCGAAACGGCCCGGCGCGCCAGTCTCGAGTTCGTTTGTGTTTTTGGACAGGACGGCATTGGTGTCACCTCGTTCGAATAGGCGAGGATCTCCACCACCGCCTAGGGTCAGCCCTGGCGCCAGAACAATAGCCTGCGGTTCTTCCCCGGCCACAGCCTGAGACTAATCAAGTTCCGTGCGCGCGGATGAATAAATGGAAGGCACAACCGGATGCGGGAGCACCAGAACCTGATACGGTCCGCGTCCGATCAAGGTCGCGAGAGACCCGCGCCCTGACAGCCATGTCCTGACAGCCATGTCCTGCGAATCTGCGACGCGTGTTGGGTTGGACTCCGATCGCTACGCTCCCTCCGCCCAACCCAACACCGACAAGCGCAACCACCGCAAGAGCGTCACCTTCGCGTGGAAGCCCTCCACAAAAGTGTGCAATTTTCGGTTGCCATTGACATCCAGAACAATAGACCGGATATTGGAAAACAGTTGCAAGAGCGAGCCTCTCCTCGTTCCTAAGACGCAGGTGGCGTCGTCGGGTCGACCGGCACAAAGCAGCCGAGCATGGCAGGTCTAAAACGCGCAATCAACGCCGGATCGACTTTTTGCGGAGCACAGGTCAGGTCACCAGCCAGAACGAGCAGTAGGAATGGCACGTGGTACGTCATCATAGATCTGAAGATAACACCCTTTGGCCAGACGATTGTAAGGCCCACGCCCCTTGGCTCGGTCGCAAACACAGACACTAAGCTGCTGATTTGTGGTCTATTTCAAAAGGGCCGAGTTTTGGCACAGGACCGGCTCGGTTAATCTCGTTCCCAAGTCTCGTATTCGTTCAATGCACTCCACTCGTCGCCACGCCTTGAACGTCCCTTGAGATTGGGAGAGAAAGGAACCGTCGAAACGGCTTCGCTGAAACTGTGTGCCGTGGAGTTTCGTGGGTCACTTCCATCAAGGGTGTAGTAGACCCTTTCCGCTCCCACCGGGCGTCGGATAGTGATGCTGTTAGAAGCTCGTTCGAACACCGGCGGGTCGAGCGTGGGATAGTAATCATGGTCCCGAAGTGCTCGAATGAACCTTTCGACGTTTCCGTCCATCAAATCTAGAACATAGTCCCGCGCCCGCTTCCAATGCACATCCCGCGTGCTGGGACGATTCTCCCTTCCGTGGCCCGCGTCGCCCCAGCGGGCAGACTCACAAAACATCGCCGCTTCCACGTAGTCCGCTAGCTTTCGAAAATTGGTTTGGTTTACATGGTCCGCGAGGGGACCGCCATTGTAGCAGGCGCGGTAGACGCGATCCGCGAACTCCAGCCGGAACTCTGGGCTATCCGCCAAGGCCATCCATAGTTGGTGTAGCACGGACGTTCCGCCCGACACGAACTCGGGCGGAACCCAAGCCCCCGCGTGCCCTTTATTATAGAGGAGTCCGTAGGTCATCTCCGAATCCCAGCAGAAATACAGTCCGGCACCGGGAGGGTGAATCCGAATCCCTCCGTACCAATTCTTTCGCCCCCAATCCCCCATGCCGGAAAACCAATTCAGCAGGATGTAGTCGCTGAACTGGGCTGTATTCAATAGGGTTTTCATCTCCCGGTACTTTACGGGCTCCGAGAGGTCATGCTTACGCGCATAACGGTACATGGTGACAGACCAGCGCGGGTGGTTCGACTTGCCGACTACGCCGGAATGGTTGATAGCAAACCAGTCAGCCGAGTCACCACCATAGTACGAAGCGAGAAAACGCCGATCCGGACGCTCCACCGCGTTATATACGCCCCAGTAAACTGTGCTCCGCAAAAAGTCGATCCAGCGTTGATTGCGCGGTTTAGACCTGCCACGTCGGATTTTCCGTACCGGTCGACCTGACGATGCCACCGGCGTCTTATGAATGTTGGAGAGGCTCGCTCTTGCGATTGTTTTCGAATATCCGGCCTATTGTTCTGAACACCAGGGCTGCCCCTAGGCGGTCGTGGAGATCCTCGCCCATTCGAACGAGGTGACACCAATACCCTGGGAGGGTGACGTTGTGGCCGGCGATTCGGGGTCCCCGTACGCGCAGGACAAGCAGAAGACGCCGTTGCACATCTTGATCGACAGCAGCGGTCTCGCTGTCCACGCCGGCCAGCTGGGAGGCCAGCAAGCAGGGCCGCGTCCGGCGTCGACAACGGTCGGACGTTACGCCCCCTATGGCTTCTTTGCGCCTGTCGGCGCCACCCGGTCTATCTCCCCCGCGCATGCGACGGAACCCCTCCGAGGGCCGGCCTCTTGGAGTGACTTGCAAAACTCGCAAAATAGCCCGCTCTTTTTTGCTCTTTGCCACGCCCTTGGCCTAGCATTTAGAAACGCGCGTTTGATAAGCTCGCAACACTTGATGGGGAGACGAACCGACACGCTGGTCGTCCTGATGCTCCTAGCATCCGCAGCGGCTTGCAGCGACTTACCGAGAACGCGCCCTGTTTCCCTTCTCGATCCTTCTCAGCCTTCCAGGGAAGTGGAGTTGGAAGGAAAGTCCCGAACAGCGTTGGACGGCTCGACGTGGGTGTCCCCGCTAAAGGTACCGCAGAACGCCGTGCTCCAATTCTCGATGGCCGTATTAGGCACACCCAGTGCCGGTCTGCCCGAGACAGAGTTCCTGATCGAGATCGACGTCGATGACAAGCGGAGCCGCGCGTTTCGCGAGACCCTTGCTGCACAGGAGGGGAATCGTTGGAACGACCGCATGATTGATCTCACTCCGTGGGAGGGGAGAACGGTCTCGCTGAGCTTCACGGCACGGCCTGTGCTGGACGCCTCGGGCGCGGTGCATCGGCAGTCACTGGTTCCGGTTTGGGGAGAGCCGGTTCTTCTTGCGAGCGCCCCTGCACAACCGGTTGGGCAATCGGTCGAGTTCTTCAATGATTGGCATCGCCGAACCGGCCGGACGCACTCAGTAGGCGATACGAAGTTCAGCCACGACCGCGGCTTCTATGAGACCCCTTTCGAAGTGATCCTCACCACCGCCACTCCCGGCGCAACGATCGTCTATACCACCGACGGCAGTAAGCCGAGCGTGAGTCATGGAATCGTCGGCAACAAGGTTCTTGTGGCTAAAACGACCGTCCTTCGGGCCATAGCGTACAAAGCTGGTGCGAGGAGCACGAACGTCGACACCCATACCTATATATTTCCGACCACGGTGAAGGAGCAGGCGGCTCTGCCATTCGATTATCCGGCCCCGTTTCGCTCCTCCAATATGGCTCCGTACGCAGATCTCGACATCGAGATCGATCCCGATGTTGTGAATACGAGCAACCAGCTGGAGTTCGTGGAAGGACTGACATCGATTCCCACCCTCTCCATCGTCATGGATGGGGACCACCTCTTTAATGAGAGCTACGGGCTCTACATTGATAAGGGTCCACCAACCCGTCCCGCCTCGGTTGAGCTCCTCTACCCGAGCAAGTTTTCGGACTTCGAGGGCTTCCAGGTCGATTGCGGAATTAGAGCGCATAGTCAGACGTTTCCCGAGGAAAAGCGATCGTTCCGCCTAGTCTTCAGCAAAGACTTCGGTCCGGGAATGTTGAGATACCCCTTTTTCGAGAGCGCCGTGCACCATGCCGAATCTGCAGTGAAGGAGTTCAACACCATCGTTCTGCGGGCAGGTGGGCAAGAAAACTGGTCGAGAAGAGGCGATATCAGCGAGTTGGCGGTCTATGTCCGCGACCAACACGTTCGGGACTCGCAGCTTTCTTTGAGCGATAACGCCGCGCGCGGCATTTTTGTGCATCTCTACCTGAACGGGATTTACTGGGGCGTATACAACGCGGTGGAGCGTCCGGACCGGCGTTTTCTCGCTTCGTACTATGGTGGTGACTCGGCTGACTGGTTTGCTATCAACCATTCTGGCGTAGTCGGCAAGCCGAACCACCCGCGCTGGTATATCACCGTCTACCGTTATGCGCGTGACAATGATCTCTCGGAGCCCGCAAAGTACCAGGAGATGAAAACCCTATTGAATACGGCCCAGTTCAGCGACTACATCCTGCTGAATTGGTTTTCCGGCATGGGAGATTGGGGAAAGCAAAATTGGTACGGAGGGATTCGGATTCACCCTCCTGGTGCCGGACTGTATTTCTGCTGGGATGCGGAGATAACCTACGGGCTCTACTCTCATAAATACGGGCACGCGGGGGCTTGGGTTCCGCCAAGTTTCGTGTCCGGCGGAACGTCCGCGTTACACCAACTATGGATGGCTTTGGCGGACAGCCCAGAGTTCCGGCTGGAGTTCGCGGATCACGTCTATCGTGCTTGCTACGATGGCGGCCCCCTTGCAGACCATGTAAACCAAACCAATTTTCGGAGGCTAGCGGACTATGTGGAGCCGGCGATGCTTTGTGAGTCGGCCCGGTGGGGCGACGCAGCCCCTGGACGGGAGAATCGTCCCCGCACGCGGGATGTGCATTGGAAGCGAGCGCGGGACTACGTTCTAGGCTTGATGGACGGGAATGTCGAAAAGTTCATTCGGGCACTTCGAAACCATGGTTACTATCCTACCATCGACCCGCCGGGGTTCGAGCGAGCTTCTGACAGCATCACCATCCGTCGCCCGGCGGGAGCGGAAAAGGTCTACTACACCCTCGATGGAAGCGACCCACGGAACCCCACGGCACACAGTTTCAGCGAAGCCGTTTCGACGGTTCCTTTCTCTCCTAATCTCAAGGGACGTTCACGGCGGGGCGACGAATGGAGTGCTCTGAACGAATACGGGACTTGGGAACGAGATTAACCGAGCCCGTCCTGTGCCAAAACTCGGCCCTCTTAAATAGACCATAAATCAGCAGCTTAGTGTCCGTGTTTGCGGCCGGGCCAAGGGCCGTAAGTGCGGACGATCAGGACTGGTTCGCGGTCGAATGGGACGACGG
Organism: Candidatus Marinacidobacterales bacterium; assembly: GCA_965197495.1. Taxonomy (GTDB): domain Bacteria; phylum Acidobacteriota; class Vicinamibacteria; order Marinacidobacterales; family SMYC01; genus SMYC01. Next base: position 2,896,155 of record OZ240210.1, on the reverse strand, counting down.
CGGCGGCGAAGGCGACAACGCCCTGCCTTGGTGCACAACTCGCGATCTAGGTCCACAATTGTCCTGTACTCGCGGATTCGAGGTTCCCCATGAGCATTTTCAAACGCACTCAGCGGAAGTATGTGAAGAAGGCCTATCGCGTGAGGAATTGGCGTGAATATGAGGCGGGTCTACGCAACCGCGGGAGCCTGACCGTCTGGATCTCGCTCACCGCCGGCAAGCTTGTGAACTGGGACGCGCCCCGATATGGTCAAGAGTTCCTGGGTCTATCAACGCCTGCGGCGATTTCGCTGCGGGATCGAAGGCGTCATTTCGTTCTTGAAACGAGTCTTTGGTCTCGACCGATGCACATGGCGCTCATTGCCTTCTTTTAAATCGTACGTATGGGGTTCCATCATCACCTGCAATCTACTGGTGATGGCGAGACATCTATCAAGATAATAACTATTACTCTTCCGCTCCCATAGCCTTGGATTCCTGACGATTCGCCTCTCGTTTCGTCCAAGATTTTCATTCGCTCTCAACCCTACGAAGTTCCCTACCGAAACCGTATAATACCCACATCTTCGGTAGGCCTGTCGCACACCACAAGTTATGGTGTTTCTGGACAGGAACTAGTTAACCTTTCCATGGGACGATCACCTCGTCGTCACCCTTCCAACCTTTGAATGCGCGCTGGGAGTAGTGCCCTGAGTGCCCTGTACCTTCTATTTATTCATCCGGGCCCCAAACTTGATTAGTCTCCGGTCTGCCGGCACCATGCCTGCTTGATTTCGTCGTTTGTTCGCGCTCTCATCTCCGCCTTCAAGGCTCGTCGCGAGCTGGCTCTCGACAATGTCGCTCTTCGGCAGCAGCTCGCTGTCCTCCGCCGTTCGGTGAAACGGCCGCAGCTCTCGAACGTCGACCGCGGGTTTTTGGGTAACTGTAGAGCCTAAGGGCCCTTGGCCCAGTCGCTAAGCTGCTGATTTATGGTCTATTTCAAATGAATCCGCGCAGAATCCAGGGTATTTCGCGCCGCAGGGCTGACTTCCGACCCATGGGGCTGGCGGATGAATAAATAGAAGGCACAACCAAGCCTAGACACCTCTAATCCGAAACGTCCCGGCGCGTGGGTCTTGAGTTCGTTTGTGTTTTTGGACACGACGGGCATGGACTCTGCTGCGTTGCTGGAGACGACATCGATCGAACGGTGGAGGAGTTGCGCCGTCGGTATGAGCAAAACCACGACGATTGCAGCGTTTTGTCGTCCGATGAAACCGGTCCCTGCCGACTGGCCCGCTCGCACCAAGCGTGAGCCTAGCGCCTAGTAAAGGTGAAGGTCCCCACCGGAGCGACTTGGCCGCCAACCGCAAGCGGACGTCCGTCGATTCGCTGGATCGACTCGCGAGGTGAGGTGGGATCGTTGGCGGAGTTGTAAGTCGTTCCGCTGTCCGTGCCTGCGTCGTAAGCAAAGAGCTCCACTGTTAGTTCCTCGACCCATTGGCCTCCTTCGAGAAGGCTCAAGGCCGAAACCCCGGTGAACCAATCGGGGCTCGGTGCCACCATCGAGACCAACGTCACCAGAGTGTAATCGCGCCGGATCGCGAAATCGAGAGACACGCTTGAAGGCGATCGAGGAATGCCATCACCTGAAAGAAGCCTGTCCGCCGTTCCCTCGTCGCGAGCCGCTCGAATCTCTTCGTTGAGAGGGGTTTTAAGACCCCTTTCGGCCATGGCTTTGATCCCATCCGACGCCTTCCTTCCGGGCATCCAGAAGCGAATGTCGTCGTTGTGCGTGCCACCGATCAATCCGGAGAAGTGTGGGTTGGGAGGAAAGTCTTCGGGATGGGTCGATTTACTCCAGGAAGCATCGAAAGTGACGGTGTACTCGGCTCTCGCCTCGGGTTCAGCAGTCTCGGCCGGTGGAGATGACTCGGGTTCCGTGGTCGAGGATGGGGACATGGAGGAACTGCAACCCACGACCCCGACCGCGGTGATAGCAAGCGTCAACCATTGAAAAGACTGCAGCATACTCATGAGGAAATTGTGTCGGGTCGATGGCCTTGGGTTGATTCATGATAGCGCAAATCGGTCTGTGCCTTCTATTTATTCATCCGGGCGCCCCAAACTTGATTAGTCTCCGGTCTGCCGGCACCATGCCTGCTTGATTTCGTCGTTTGTTCACGCTCTCATCTCCGCCTTCAAGGCTCGTCGCGAGCTGGCTCTCGACAATGTCGCTCTTCGGCAGCAGCTCGCCGTCCTCCGCCGTTCGGTGAAACGGCCGCGGCTCTCGAATGTCGACCGCGGGTTTTGGGTAACTGTAGAGCCTAAGGGCCCTTGGCCCAGTCGCTAAGCTGCTGATTTATGGTCTATTTCAAAAGGGCTGAGTTTTGGCACAGGACGCGGTTCTGCGATAGGCGACCCCGAGCAGACCTCTCCTCCAGACCATCCGTTCCGTCCAACTGGCGCGCCCCGCCGTCCGGCGAATAACCCGTATGGTGCAAATAGTACGTCGAGCTCGACATCGGCCTGTGGAGGGTCAATGACCGGATCTGCGCGAAGCGAGGATTCGATGGGCCGCCAGCCGAGGTCAATGCCACGACGATACGAAACCCACGGGGCGGCTTGGACGGCACTCGAACGTATCTACTCAGGCAGCTGCACGATAGTAGGCCGCCGAGTCGCTCGCGGCACTCGACGCTGGGCCCGTTAGCCGAGAATCCGGAGTTTGTTCGCTTCGCGCATCACTGGCAGTTCCGAGCCCGTGCGTGTCGGCCTTATCGTGCGAAGACCAAGGGTAAGGTGGAGAGAGGTCCGCCTCGAACTGCTCGATGCCGATCAGGTGGTCCGCAATCATTCGCTATCGGTCTTTCCTGTCCTCTCGTCTTTTTCTCCCGCACTGGCGCTCTCCAGCGCCTTCAGCCTCTCGTATTCCTCTCCCAATCAAGTCGACTGCCAACCGCCGCACCATCTTTACCTTGGTTCAAGTTGACCTTACTCATTGAGCGACGGCGGGCATCTCACGCCACCGCCTTGAAGCGGTCGAAGCGTAGCGCAAGCCGGTCTCGATCCGGTCGGTCCTTGACGCGGCTGGGTAGGTGAATGGTTCCACCGTTGAGCCGTTTTAATGCTTCGAGCATGGGGCCGTCGCTCTGGCCGAGCAGTCGATCAGAGACATGCAAGCGGTAGTCCGGGTCAATGCCAATCAAATGCGCGTCGAAGGCAGCATGATGGATTTTCGATAGTGGGATTCCGTTGGGGATCACCGGTTGACCAAGCCGTTCATCCTTGTCCGCAACAATATGCGCCGCGTCCAGTAGCAGTGGTTCGGGTATCCTCGATAGTGCGCAGCGGCCGTCATAGGCACTGATGATAGCTTCTCGAAACGATGCCTGGTGCAATCGTTGCTTGACCGAACGCAGAGCATAGCGCCGTTCCAGGACGTTCTTCGGTGGCGCCAGCGCTTCTTGACCGAGCACTCCAAACGCAACGCGCGCCTTTAATGCCTCGGCGTCCCACCCTGCAACGAATGCTGGCAGCATAGCTTGGTAGCGGCCGGGCGCGATGCCAAGAAAATAGATCACCGGTATTTGGTTCTCGAACGCTTGGCGCAGCCAGCGATTGTCAGCAGCCTCTGGATTTCTTCCCATGAATGCGTAATCCACCGTTTCGTCACCCTCAAATATTTGGCGGTGAACTTCGCGCTGATCGTCGTACCAGATTTTGCTGCCCGGTCTCGGGAATACGGTCTTGATCGAAAGCAAGAACCGCATCTGCTGCGGCTTGAAAATGCCGCGTTGCGGATTGATGAGAGGGATGCGCTCGCCGTCGAAAACAAAACCTGGTTTCAACTCGTTTGCGGTCAGCTGATCGTGGACTTCGTGCAGCTCTCGAACGTGCTCAAAAGCCGCCATTCGCATCTGGGTATCACGGTCGTTATCAGTCATTGAATCGATTGTCCTTGGCTACTAGCTCGGCGAGTTGGGTCGCATCGGCCCATTGTATCAGTCACGTCGGCAGCGGGCAGACACACGCGTGAACCCGTCGTGTCCAAGAACACAAACGAACTCAAGACCCGCAATTCCAAAAACTTGTAAGCAGGCGCTTGTGCACATGGGCGCCGCGACCTCGGCCCGCGCGCCCAGCACGAGACCCGGGTCAGCGGGTTGCGGTCCCTGTCGGGCGATGCGAGGTCGGTTGCGAGTCCATCATCATTATTATAGTCGGCACTCTGAGCATCAGCGGGGGAACCCGTATGGTGCAAGTAGTACGTCGAGCTCGACGTCGTTCGCGGTAGGGACCGCCCTTACGGGCGGCCCCCTGCACAGATCCCAGCGAGCGCTGCTAACGCACTGGGCTCCTACCTCGGGTCATGACGCGCAGTCGCTGTTCGGGATACGGGTGCAAGAGCTCGCCTCGGTGCGTCGCTTTTTAGACGGGCTGTGTTCCGGTACTAACCCATGTTTACCCTTTATGAGCACCCTAACGCTCGTAAGTGACTGAATTCAAAGGAACGGGGGTTGAATTTCGCCCAAAACGTAGAGACAGAGATTGTGCTTTGAGCGCCATTAATACGTTGTAATCGTGGACAATGATATGTAGTATGCGTGAGGACAGGTTATGTTCTTCCGCATCGTTCGGGCCGCAGGCGGCAAAGGGGTTCAACATGGGTATGTCCGCCTGGTCGAGTCGTATCGGGAGCACGGCAAGCCGAAGCAACGCGTAGTGTGCAACTTGGGGCGCAAGGATCTCCTAGTTGCCAATCTCGACTCCCTCAATCGGTTGCTTGGGGCCGGTGAACCGGCCGACACCGAGCGAGCAGCCGAGCAGGTCGCGGGGGCAGACGCGTGGGATTGGGGTCCGATGCTGGTGACGGCGACGCTGTGGCGCGAGTTCGGGCTGGAGCAGATTCTCGACCGGCTCGGGGGCCGCGGCAAGCGGGACGGAGTGGCGCTAAGCGAGCGAGCTTTGGTGCTGGTCGCCAACCGGCTATGTGCTCCGTCAAGCGAGCACGGTCTGGCGCGCTGGCTCGAGACCGACTTCGTCTGCGACCGGCAGGGGCGGCGGTGGGTGCCGCAGTGGCGCGATGATGGGGAACGGCGAGCGAGTCGCTCCCCGCGGGTTCGCGTGGAGTTTCGCCAACTCAAGCAATGGTACCGAACGCTCGACCAGCTGCATGCCCGCAAAGAACAGAAAGTACGTTATTCAAACCGAGGAGCAAAACCTCTCTCCGGTCGACGCCGTGCGTCTTTACAAGGACCTAAACGAGGTCGAGCGAGCCTTCTCATGCCTTAAGGATGTCATTGAGATGCGTCCCGTTTACCACCAGACCGATGAGCGTGTGGAGGCACATCTTTTCGTAGCTACGCTGGCCTTCCTTGTGCATCGGGCTCTTGAGAAAAAGCTCAAGGTCGCCGAACTCGACCTGTCCGCAACCGAGGCACTACAAGCGCTACGCTCGGTCCGGGTCGTCTGCACTCGGCATCGTTGAACGCGACCCGCCAGCCTTCTCCGAGGAGGTGCTGTCAGCGTAGAGACAAACCGCCGATCTCGATCCTTTGTTTTCAATGACTTAGACACCTAAAAGGGAAACATGGGCTAATGATGATAGTGCCTCGGTAGCCCGCCTGCTCCCTCTCATCCGGCGGGTCGATATCAGCCCCGGCTCTGTGTCCATCCTGCTCGACCGCAATACGTTCGCTGCTTGCCTCTCTATGGGGCCCGAGCGCATTCGCGAGAATGCACTCCGCATCCTCGCACCGTTCCGCTTGCGTCGACGCGGCGTCGAGACCAAGCTCGTTCTGGGCAACCCCACGAAATCCGTCGACCGCACACTCCTGCGCAATATCAGAAACGCCCTCTCCTGGCTCGACCGAATCAAAGCAGGCAAAACCTATGAGCAGATTGCCACCGAAAACGCCATCCCAACGGACCGCGTGCGCAAGGCAATCCGCTATGCCTTCCTGGCACCCGACATCGTCCGCGCCATTGTCGAAGGCCACCAGCCCGTTGGGCTGACCTCGAGCTACCTCTTGCATCATCCGCTTCCCGACGATTGGGAGAAACAGCGTGTGCTCGTCAAAACGCTGTGAGCCTCCAGCGCCCACTTCGTGAATGGCCTCGGTTAGCAGCAAGCTGCTCTCCGACACTGGCCTCCACCAATCAGCCTCAAACTCGCCCAAATTCCCTGTCATGGTTTCCAGACTCGGATAGCTCCTTGTACTGGACCGTCTGCGGAGTCATCTTCGTTTCCTCCGTAAAACTCCGCTGGATGAATTCGAGGTTTGGCCAATTCGAATTCCGCTATTCGCCTTCTCCTCAGGCGCGATCTAGGCGTTAAGCGTCTTCTCATTGTCTGCGCGATTAAGTGGAAAAACGACACGATAAGCTCCAAAATCGCCCCGAATTGCACGTTAATGGCCTATTTAGCTCTGTTTCTGATCGTTTCCAGCCAAGAACCGAAAGCTCCACTCGAGCCTGCCGACTGCGATAGCCGGAAAGATGTTCCCGTCGACGAACATTCGCTGATGAGACGTAAAGCCCTTTGCGACAATGAGTAACGGTCGGAGCCGCCTCCGGAGGGTTTGCGACACGGCCCTCTTTCAAGCGTCCAGGAGGTTGAGATTGCCGTATAGAAAATTTGATTGAAGCAACTTCGATTCCGGCTCGAACGACCACCCGTCGATAATGCGTGCGGGAACCAGTACGTGACAGCGGCCGTTAAATCACTGTAGGGGAAGAGGATGGAACGAAATTGGCATCATGGTTGAAACCCGAGAGGGCGTAAAACAGCCTTTTCGCAAAACCTGTGTACGCGTCAATAAAGTCAATAAATGCGCGAAACTCGAAACCTCCTGAATCTCCACTGGCTTTTCTGTTTGAGGATTTCCGCCAAAAGCTGGACCACCTTTTGCCGAGACCGGATAGCTCCAACCTGCACCATCCGCCACCCAGTCTGGCCAATTGTGGCACTGCAGAGACGGATGAGATTTTCCGCGCGGTTGGCGTGGTTTTTCAAGATTAGGTGTCACCAGAGACGCGCTATAAGGCCTGAACAGGCCTCATTTTCGGTATTGGTCTCTAATCTCGATTTTCGAGTGCCACGTTTGCGCCAGATTGGGGAGAGGGCGCTGACCGGGCCGTGCAGCGTCGGAAAAGAGGCCACCCGAGCGTTTTGTTGGGACCGCCCGGCGTCGGTAAGACCCATCTCGCGATCAGCCTCGCGATCGCCGCGGCACAGAAGGGACGGCGGGTCTACTACCGCCAAGCCGTTCACGGGAGCGCACCATAGACACTAAGCTGCTGATTTATGGTCTATTTCAAAAGGGCCGAGTTTTGGCACAGGACGGGGTCAAGCCGATAGCAACACTGGCCCTCAGAGGTCGCTCAAAGTGATTGGCTCCTCGCGCGCGGATTTCCCGTCATGGCCCGGAGCACCCAAGACGCTCCTCACTGAGGCCGTAGATATGTTTGCAGTCTGACCCACTCGTCACCGATTTGGACGAGCAGCTCTGAGGAAGACTTTTTTGAGAAAGGTGTTGATTGAGGAGTCCAGATATGTTGCTACGCGGCTGCGGGCAGTGGTACAGGTTCGGAAGAGACCGGGTTGCGCGCCCAACTGAGTAGGAAAACCTCGATCTGCAACCACAAAGGAATCGTCGTCGCCAAGAAGATGTCTCGAAAGGTGAGCCGTCGAATGGTCAGACCGGCTTGCATGGCTGGAGTTCGGATCTCACGTCCGAACTTCAGAGCTCCGTGCGGTCGGACGAAATTGTAATAGCAACGGAGCAACTCCAGGTGCTCATCGAGCCTCTCCGTCGAGCGAGCGTGGGAAAGTGTTCGTCTCGAAAGGTATGCTGAGCTTTGCCGGATCGTCAGATTCAACCGCTCGATGAACGACGTGTTCAATGTCGAGGAGTCCTCGGAGTTATTGAGCGCGTCATCAAATCGCCACGCGGCTCCGTGCAGCGCTCTGCGTTCGACCTTGATGATACGATCGTTCCTGCGCGTCTTGAGGACCTGGCCGTAGAGACACGCTGGCCCGAAGAAGCGACGGATGACCTTCCGGTAGAATTCGAATCCATCCGTGACGATCAAGGGAAGACGCTCGAAATTCATCCGCTTCGAAAGGTCGCGAAACAGAGCGTGAGTGTTCCGATAGCTTCGCCTTCCCGTCACCGTCGATGGCCAGAGCCGAGACCAGACCTCGATCGTAACGAAGAGGTGCTTCTGCTATTAACCCTAATCGCAAAATCTTCGAAGCACGAAAACGCGAAACAGCCGCACTGGGCGCAGGCGAGAAGCTCGTGCTGGGGCACCCGCTCGCCGCCACTATAGGTGATTCTGCACGGTGTATGCAGAACCTGGAAAAGGTGCTATTCACGGGGCCAAAGACCTCAGACACGGTGACGTTTATTTGCGATTAGGGTTAAGTGTTGGTGAGATAACGCTAAGACTTTGCGGTGCATTAAATTACAGCCAAAATAGGGCTCACGACCTTCGCCGCGCGCTAAATTGAGCGTAAGCGACTTCTTTGCAAAGGGATGCGTACAAATCACCAACATTTAATGGCGGAAGCACCCGTGGGTTGGTGTGTCGCGGCGTCAGTTCTGCTCGCACTGACGCTGGCCGCGCAGGCAAGGGCAGACGACCGTGATGACGGGCACGATGAAGACACTCCCGCAGACGTCGACCTGCACGGACCACCCGCGCCAGAGCCGCCCGAAGTGGTGGCTCGCGACGACCAGGGACGAGTGACTCTTCGCGCGAACCGTCTCAGCGAGCCCTTCGTCCTCGATGGCAAGCTGGACGACGCCATCTATACCCGGGTAACTGCGGTCAGCGACTTCATCCAGCAGGTGCCCGACGAGGGCGAGCCCGCTACGGAGAAAACCGAGGCCTGGGTTTTTTTCGACGACAGGAACATCTACGTCGGCATGCGCTGCTGGGACAGCCACCCGGAGAGGATGGTCGTCAACGAAATGCGGCGGGACAATTTCGGCATCTACCAGAACGAGAGCGTCACGGTGGTGTTCGACACGTTCTACGACCGCCGGAATGGCTTCATGTTCCAGACGAATCCGCTCGGGGCGCTCCGAGACCAGCAGTTCGGTGACGAGGGCCAGGCGATCAATCGGGACTGGAACACGGTCTGGGACGTGAAGGCTTCGACGTTCGAGCAGGGCTGGATTGTGGAGATAGCCGTTCCGTTCAAGTCTCTCCGGTACAAGGCTGGGAGGGATCAGGTCTGGAGCATCAATATTCGCCGCGCGGTCAAGTGGAAGAACGAGGACTCTTACCTGTCCCTCGTTGCGCGGTCGCACGGCCTAAGGGGGGTCTACCGGATGTCGGAATCCGCGACGCTGGTCGGGCTGGAGGCTCCAGCATCGTCGCGGAATCTGGAGCTCAAGGCCTACGGCATCACGGCGTCCGTAACCAACAATGACGCGGAGCCCGTCGTGTCGAACGACTGGAACGCGGACGCCGGATTCGATGTCAAGTACGGGCTGACCAGGGGTCTCATTGCCGACTTCACCTACAACACCGACTTCGCGCAGGTCGAGGAGGATCAACAGCAGGTCAACCTGACCCGTTTCAGCCTGTTCTTCCCGGAGAAACGAGAGTTCTTTCTCGAAGGGGCGAGTATCTTCTCCTTTGCTGGCGTGCAGAGCCGACCGGACTTCGGCTTTCGTCCGGGTAGGTCGATCGGGAACTTGACGCCGATCATGTTCTTCAGCCGCCGCATCGGGCTCACGTCGAGCGGCGTGGACCCCATTCAGGTGGGAGGGCGGGTGACCGGCCGTGCCGGCCCGTTCCGGGTTGGCGCTCTGAACATTCAGACCCGAGGCGTCGAGGGTTTCGTGGAGCCCACCAATTTCGCTGTGCTGCGGTTCCGGCGGGACATCCTTCGCCGAAGCGATATCGGCGTCATCGCGACCCACCGCACGACGTCGCTGTCCGAGCCCGGAACGTCGAACTCTCTCTTCGGCCTGGATGGCAACTTCTTCTTCGGTACCAACGTGACCATCAACACCTACTACGCGCTGAGCCACACACCACTCGCCACCGGTACGCAGATCGTTGGGGACGAGACCAGCTATCTCGGACGATTCGACTACAACGGAGATCGCTATGGCCTGCAGGTCCAGCGCCTCAAAGTGGGCGAGGCTTTTCGGCCGGAGCTCGGGTTCACGAGTCGGCAGGCGTTTACCCGCAGTTTCGTGGAGGCACGGTTCAGCCCACGGCCCGCTTCGATCGACCTCGTCCGGAGGTTCGTATTCCAAGGAACCTTCGACTACATCACCGGCGAGCCCACCGGAAAGCTTCAGACACGTCGTGCTCAGGCCCAATTCAAAGCGGAGTTCGAGGCCGGCGACGAGCTAACCGTCGAGTACAACCCGCAGTTCGAGTTCCTGGCCGAGGAGTTCGAGATCTCGGACGGCATCATCCTGCCCATCGGCGGCTACGACTTCCAGGACGTCCACGTTGCGTACCGGTTCGGAGCGCAGCGACCGGTGCCGGGCTTCGTCAGCTACCGTACGGGAAGCTTCTTCAGCGGCGGCCGCAACGAGCTCGCGTTCAACGGTCGCATCGAAGTGACACCGAAGTTCTCGCTCGAGCCGCGACTCTCGCTCAACTGGGTGAGCCTCGAGGAAGGGGATTTCGCGGCCCGCCTCGTGAGCAGCCGGATCACATACTCGATGTCACCCCGCATGTTCGTGGGAGCGCTTTTTCAGTGGAACTCCACGAGCAACACGCTGAGCTCCAACGTGCGATTCCGGTGGGAATACGAACCAGGGAGCGACCTCTTCGTGGTTTATAGCGACGGCCGGCTCACCAACGAGGATGGATTTCCCATCCTGTTGAACAGGACGTTCGCGGTCAAGTTCACGAAGCTGTTTCGCTTCTGATACCGAAAGCTGCGCTCGATTCCCGACAGCTCGGATCTAGAATGACCTTTCTGTCACGCGTGTGACCATCCACAACACCAGAAAAGCAGCGAGTGATCGCGATGCCCCCGAGCTTCGACTCGCCCATTGCTGGGCGCACGTCAAACGGAAGTTCGATGAAGCCAGCGAGCACTACCCGCAGGCGTGCTCCGAAGTGCTTCGCCTGATCGGAGAGCTGTGCGAGGTCGAACGTCTGGTTCCAGGCCCGTTTCCCGGCGATGAAGAGGCTCAGAATTGTTCTTCGAAAAGCGAAGGAGGTGCTGATGAGGAAGGAACGTCGACTCCGAGAACCGGAGCAACTTCGATTCCACGACCCACGAACCTGAAGGGACTCAACGAGCGATCGAAGTGGTTTGATGTTGCCTTGGATACTCACGTCACCTAACCTTACTCCCATAAAACGGTCCCCTTCGAGAGTGAGCTTTCCGGTAAGACGGACAGAAGCCACCGTCCTCTTCTGGTTGTTCAGGACACGATTTTCCGCAAAGGGACTCCTTCTGGGTCTTCACGAGAAGCCTACTCCTTCTCGAACCCTTGACTCATGAACTTCAGTGTCCGCGCGTTCTCGGTGACGGTCCGAACGGCCTGCTCAGGCGCGCCATTTGGCATGTGCGCCTCAATCTCTAGGGTCACCTGCACGTCTGCATCGACAAGGCCCGAGAGATGCGCGATGAGCTCCTCGCCGATCCGGCCGGCATCCCGGCCGATGCGGGCAGGGGCAAGCCGCACCGTTCCATGAAACCGCGTCAGGCGCTCCGGAGCTTTGCCTAGTGGCTCTACCGGCGACTTGTCGGTGCTCGGTATCGTGGGTGGGCTCGTGCCAGTCTCCGGTTTGCTGGGGAGAACCTCGGCGTCCAATTGTGTGTGCGCGGCGTCTGGTCTCACGAGCATCCCCAACGCACCCGCAGCGAGCCTAAGGACCTGCCCACCACGGAGACCACGGTACCGGACATCGGTCTCGTCAAAGCTCTCTGCGAACCCGAAGGTATCGGTCTGCCAAGTGAGCAATCCGATGCCGTCTTCGATAGTCCGTACGAGTACTTTGCTATCGGCCAAGCGCGGAAGATATAGGTAGCGAGCGAAATCCTCGGTGAGCTGGCGCACGTCAACGTGGTTTCCACGCCACAGCGGAATGTCGTCCAGGTACTTTCTGGGCACGGTGGCCCCGAGACTCGTCAGCAACAGCTCGTCCGCACGCAGCTTCTTCGAGGCCCTTACTGCTAACGGATCCTGACCTCCGAGCCTCAGTACCTGCCACTGCATGGCCTCCTGCGGCGTACGCTGCGTGGGCACGAGGACCCACTGATACGTCTCAGGCAGTTGTGCCGTCGCAGTACCGTTCGCCGCTTGCTGCTGGGCTTCGGCCTGCTTGAGTTGCTGCTGGTCCAGGTTCAGGACCTTCTTGTCCTCAACGATGGATTCCCACGCCAGATACCGGCGAATCGCGTCCTCGAGATCCTGAAGCCGCACCTTGTCGGCCGCAAGAAACACCAGCGCGTTCTGGTTCAGGCGCGGCGTACTGCCACGAGTGGCGTGAATCGCCTCTGCCGCCTGTGCCTTCTATTTATTCATCCGGGCGCCCCAAACTTGATTAGTCTGCCGGCACCATGCCTGCTTGATTTCGTCGTTTGTTCGCGCTCTCATCTCCGTCTTCAAGGCTCGTCGCGAGCTGGCTCTCGACAATGTCGCTCTTCGGCAGCAGCTCGCCGTCCTCCGCCGTTCGGTGAAACGGCCGCGGCTCTCGAACGTCGACCGCGGGTTTTGGGTAACTGTAGAGCCTAAGGGCCCTTGGCCCAGTCGCTAAGCTGCTGATTTATGGTCTATTTCAAAAGGGCTGAGTTTTGGCACAGGACGAGGGCGCAAGCACGGATACGACAAGCTTCGTGAGACCGTCGCCCACGCCCTCGAGCTCGGGTGCACCGATCTCGAAGCGCTTCGCCATCTCCTCGATACCGCGTCGCTACAACGGAACCCCGAGCGTAGCCTGGACGATGTCGAGCTTGGACACCTTGCGCGCTACGAACGAGCTGCGCCGGGCGTGAGTCACTTTCTGTCACGTGCTGGCCCACGCACGCATCATCGACGGGTGGTCGTTCGAGCCGGAATCGAATTTGCTTCAATCAGCTTTTCTATACGGCAAACCTCAACCTCCTGGACGCCTGAAAGAGGGCCGTGTCGTAAACCCTCCGGAGGCGGCTCCGGCCGTTACGCATTGTTGCAAAAGGCTTTACGTCTCATCGGCGGACGTTTCGTCGACGGGAACACCTTTCCGGCTATCGCAGTCGGCAGGCTCGAGTGGAGCTTCCGATTCTTGGCTGGAAACGATCAGAAACAGAGCAAAACAGGCCATCAACGGGCAATTTGGGGCGATTTGGGGGCTTATCGTGTCCATTTTTGCGCTTAATCGCGCAGACAATGAGAAGACGCTTAACGCCTAGATCGCGTCTGAGGAGAAGGCGAATAGCGGAATTCGAATTGGTCAAACCTCGAATTCGTGTCCGGGAAATGTCTCCGAGGGCATCAAGTTTTCGCCGGGTGCCGTCCCTGATTCTTAACGGATGGAGCCTACCATGATCAGGTGAATCAGGCGGTCCGATTCCACATCACGCTGACGCCCACGACGGCCATGCTTGCCAACATAACCGTGTGGTCACGGAATCCGCACGGAGCTCGCGGCCACAAGCCGCATCAATCGGCATCTGAGCGACGCCACTTCCGGGACATCGCCCCGGTGAGAACTACTTCCGGCTGCTCGTGACACTTCCCTTCAATGGACGGTGGGCTTGTCCACGGCGATAGTGGAAAGGGTCTGTTGGCGGGCGTGCTTGCAGGCAATCATCATCCGAAACGTCTCGGCACGCAGATCTTGAGTTCGCTTGTGTTTTTGGACACGACGAGCTCAGCATGGTCTTCCAGTTCATCGCGACTCCTTCCGCTGAACTGGAATACGTATCCGACCGCGATGCCGGATTCAAGCAGCCGTTGGAAAGCTGCAAACTGCTGACCCGCTGGGCGCTCAAGTATTTTGACCAGCCTGGGGCATAGTGGCAATTCTCGTGAATTCAAGCGCTTTCTCTCCGTGACCCACGTGCTCTTAGTCGTTGCGATCATCATTTGGGAAGGAAGGCTCCGTCTATACTAGAGTGAGCCATGACCCTCCTGCGACGTCTCGCCATCCGCGCTGCACGAGAACTAGCACGTCGTCCGGAGGTACGAGCTAAAGCCAAAGAGACATTAACCAACGCCACACGTGTGTTTAACGAGGAGGTCAAACCTCGCTCCAAGGACGCCTGGCGGGACGCACAGCCAGACATCGAGCACGCCAAGGCCAGACTCAAGCGGTTTACCCAGAAGCTGCGAGACAAGTACCGTAAGGGACGCGACGGCAAATAGACGTTATCCCGTCCTGTGCCAAAACTCGGCCCTTTTGAAATAGGCCATAAATCAGCAACTTAGTGTCTGTGTTTGCGACCGGGCCAAGGGCCGTGGGCTTTACAATCGTCTTGGGCGGGCGGGTCGTCACCATGCAGATGACCTCCTAGTCGAGAGCGAATATCGAAGCGTGTTCCTGAAGCTGTTTCCACGCTACGCCGGTCGAGCCCGCCGAGGGGCTACCGTCGCCGGCGACCATCTACGCGGCACGGCAGTAGTAGTTGAGAATGCCCCCAAGTCGCTCTCGCGACACGATGGGGCCAGCGTCATTCGCGCTTGCCGGCAGAGGTGTGAGGAGCTCGTTGCCGAGACCTTGGTGGTTCCGTTCTGTGTGATAGTGCACTACGTATTCGGTACCGCTGTGCGCAGGTGTCGCTCACTGAGAGGTACGAAGCGGTCGAGACACTCTCGACGTATGGAGAGAACGAATCTTTCCGCATATGCGTTCAGATTCGGACTATTAGCGGGAAGGCGAAGGGGCTTCACGCCTGAATCTCTCAACAGCCCACGTACCGCCTCGGTGAATAGCGGGTCCCGGTCGTGGATGAGGTATCGCTTGCCAAGGAGGAAACCATCCCACATGTCAGTGAGGTTTCTTGCCACCTGCTCCATCCACTCCCCGTTGGGGTCCGACGTTATCCCACCGATGCACACGCAGCGAGTGGCGATATCGATGACAAACAGGACATGGTAGCGGACGAGCCCGAACGGGTTCACAACCTCGACGGTGAACAGGTCTGTCGCAGCGATGGCGCCCCAATGAGCCTTGATGAAGGTGCTCCACGACATGCTCCTGCCCCGCTCCGGCGCAGGAGCGATACGTGCTCGGCGAGGATCCTCTTGATAGTGTTGCGTCCGAGTTCATGTCCTAGGTTCTTGAGTGCGCCTCGCAGGCGCGTATATCCCCACGTCGGGTTCTCCCGCGCCACGCGCACAATGAGCTCACGGATGTCCTTCGCCGTCGGAGGTCGGCCTGGACTCCGGTTCTTGCTGCCATCGTACTTGGCTGCGATGAGGTGGCGGTACCAGCGCAGAAGCGTAGCGGGTGTGGCAACGGACGCAATCTGGGCCAGCGCCTCGCGGCCCAAAGTCTGGGCCTTGACCGCGAGCCTGCGCCGCTCGTCGTCCGAGAGCCTGAGACGCTTGCCCCGAAGCCCGGCTCGGAGCACACGGTTCTCCTCTTGCTGGTAGTCGATCACATCCTGCTGCTGGCGGTTGACCCAGCCAGCTAGAACGAGCAGTAGGAATTGCACGTGGTACGTCATCATGGAGCTGAAGATAACACCCTCGGGCCAGACGATTGTAAAGCCTACGGCCCTTGGCCCCGGCGCAAACACAGACACTAAGCTGCTGATTTATGGCCTATTTCAAAAGGGCCGAGTTTTGGCACAGGACGGGGGGCATTGGTACAACACGCAACGACTCTTGGAGCCTATCGGAAATGTCACCCCCGTCGAGTACGAGATGAACTACTATCGGTCGCAGGAAGGCTCGCTAGAGATGGCGAGACTCGACTAAAACAGTCTCCGGAAAACCCGGAGCGGTTCAATCTCGTTCATCGTCGTTCCCCTGCCCGTTCTTGACGGCCTTGAACCGCTCCGTCACGCTGCCCCTGGTGACCCTCCGTCGCCGTTCGGAGGTCGGCCTGGGCTCCGGTTCTTGCTGCCATCGTACTTGGCTGCGACGAGGTAGCGGTACCAGCGCAGAAGCGTAGCGGGTGTGGCAACGGACGCAATCTGGGCCAGCGCCTCGCGGCCCAAAGCCTGGGCCTTGACGGCGAGCCTGCGCCGATCGTCGTCAGAGAGACTGAGACGCTTGCCCCGAAGCCCGGCTCGGAGCACACGGTTCTCCTCTCGCAAGTGGTCGATCACATCCTGCTGCTGGCGGTTGACCCAGCCAGCCAGAAGGACACGTATCTTGCGTCGGGGCATAACGAGATGATCGTAGCATCATCGGATAGCAAATAACACGCGGAGGTACTGTCAAATGAAGCTGGCGCCTGACAGACTGGGCGGATGAAAAGCGACACGCCGAGCTACCGCGGATATCGATTTCCGCCTGAAGTCAACAGCCACGCGGTCTGGCTTAGAAGGCCCCACGTTCGGACACGATCGGACACCCAGAGGAGGTTGGCGGCGTGTCCTAACAACGATCCCAACCAGGCAGCAGGTCCACGCGCGGCACGCCTCTTGCCCCGGCTACGCCGTCAGGACCTGGATCCAAGTCCTCGCCGGGAGTGTGGCATCCCGTTTCTAGACCGTATCTCCCCGCGCGCGTACGGGGGAACCCGATGCAGGCTCCGTAATGGCGGCAGACGACTGCATGCGCTTCTTCGTGGTATGCGGTTGCCTTCTTTTTGAGTTCTTCTCGGTTCTTGTCGCTCATCGACTCACCTAGTCCTTCGGCTCCCAGCGATAATCTCCGTCAACCAACCGATCAACTCGGGATACAGTGCAAGGTCGAGGACAAACTCTTGCCCACGCGAGACGGAGCGAAGCCGAGCCCTTTGACCGCATTGGGACCAGCGATCTGGCGACTTGTGATAGCTGAGTGGCGGTCTTCCCTTCGGTAAGAATCCGATGGGCAAAGACCACTCCGATGGCTTCGTCGCGTCCGGGGCAGTGAGGCGGCGAGCATCATCGACATAATCGAAGACGCCAGCGCCTGGAGTCGGAGGCCCAGGCAGTGAAAGTTCACCGGACGCGATGTAGAGCGTATTCGTAGGATCGCGCGGGAAGGACAAGTGCGGATGTGTCATTGCCCAGCCCCATTCCTTGCCGCCGTTGCGAAGGACCTCATCCACGGACACTACATCGCCGATTTGGAGCCAGCCCCAAATGTGATGCTCGGTGCCGCCCTTCCATCGGAGGTCCTCATCGACTCGCCGAAATGATGCCCAGAATAGGAACAAATCTCCGGGCCCAACACCCTGTTTTCGGAGGTGCCCCTGTGCGCTTCCAATCTGACCGAGCGTTGGACACCAACCTGGCTTTCTTGGCCAAATGTCCCGCCTCAGGTCGGGGTCGAGATGGGCCCGGTAGTCGCTTCTCTGCTTCCCGCGAGTGAGTTTCGCAACTAGCTCTCCGAGATTGCGTCCACGCCAAGAAAGATCCAGGTAACGCACACGGGACCGCTTGTCTGGGATCGGAAGCGCGATCATGGAGCAGTCAGGGAAGATCGGACTGGGACAACCACCGCTTGATGAGTCGAATCCCTTACGGCTCAGAATTAGCCGCATCGCTCACTTTCCCGCCAGAACCCGTCATCCTTCGGCCAGTTCCTCGGTTTGCCCTGGATACCCTGAGGGAGATCCTCGAGAAATTCTTGCAGCCCGCCCCTCTCCTCGTCGGTGAAGTTGACACGGTTGAACCGAGCGGGTGGTCGGAAGGAGACGTCAGCAGGGAAAGGAATCGCGTCGCCCCCGAAGTAACAGAACCGACGTCCGACAAGGACGCGCTCGCCCCCGAGGTCCGTCATCTTCTGCCGCCGATTCTCGCGATTTCTACCGTGATCCCAGTGCCTGGACCGCAGCTGCCGGAACTCGCCGTCGCTAGTCGGTGCATAGCAGTTATCACCACACTTCTCTACAATTGGGGCTGCTTTGCGCCACCGGGGACGCTTCCCTCTGAACCTACGGTCCGACCAATACTCCGTGAAGGTCAGCGATTCATCTACTCTCATCGCGTAAGCAAGTTGGTTGTCGAGCTTTTTTGGGATCTGTCCCGCTTCCCGTGGAAATAAGAATGGCGTAACCTCCGGTTAAACAAAACGAAACCGCGCCTGGAAAGGCGAGGAGGAGGATTACGCCATGAAGAAGCCTACCACCATATCGAAGGAGTCTGTAAGCGAGTACCGGGAGTTCGTCCAACTTCGGCTGCGTAAGCGGGTACTGGAGGCGATCGAGGTCGTGCTCGAGGAAGAAGTCGACCAAGCGCTGGGGTGTCGTAGCTACGAGCGTGCGGAAGACCGCCGTGGGTATCGCAACGGAGCCGAAACCCGTCGCGTGACGATGTCGGTGGGAACTCGCGAGCTCCGTGTACCACGAGCCCGCGTGCGAGACGAGGAAACGGGAGAGACGACAGAGTTCAGGAGCGAGCTGTTGCCCCGGTATGCACGCCGGACTCGTGAGGTCGACGAGGCGATCTTGGGGACGTACTTGTCGGGCGCGAATAGCCGCCGGATCCGCAAAGCGCTGAAACCACTGCTCGGTGAGGAGCACCTATCGAAGAGCGCGGTGTCTCGCGTGGTTAGCCGGCTGAAGGAGCGCTTCGAGGAATGGCAGAACCGTGCTCTCAGCGAGGAGGTCTACGCGATCGTTTACCTGGACGGCTTCCTCCTGAAAGTGCGGATGGCGAAACGTGTGATCAGCGTACCCGTACTGGTCGCGCTCGGGGTCGCGCCAGACGGGCAGAAACGTCTGTTGTCATTGCGTCTGGCGGTGAGCGAAGCCTCGACGCATTGGGGCTCCGTGCTGGAGGGACTTCAGGCTCGAGGACTCCGGGCTCCCAAGCTAGTGATCAGCGACGGCCACAAGGGGCTGACGAAAGCGCTGGAGAAGTGGCCGGGGTGCCGGTTGCAGCGATGTACCGAGCACAAGCGCGCCAACTTGCTCGAACATTGCCCGGCGCACGCACGCCGTGAGCTCCGGCGTGACTACAACCGGATCGTCTACGCCAAGAACGGGATCGATGCTCGCAAAGCCTATGACGAGCTCGTCGCCAAGTGGACGCCTCTCGCGCCGGCCGTCGTCCGAAGCCTAGAGGAGGCCGGTAATCAGCTGCTGACCTTCTATGAATTCCCTCGTGCCATGTGGAAATCGATTCGAACGACCAATGCTCTGGAGAATCTCAACCGCGAGTTTCGACGCCGGACGAAAACCCAAGCGTCGTTCTCCAGCGAGGAGTCCGCGGTCGCTTTGCTGTTTGGGCTTATCGCCTCTGGCCAGATTCAACTACGACGCATCGACGGCTACCAACGTCTGAGCGAGGTTCTCGAACACGCGGAGGTTGCCGCCTGATATGATGCTCTGATGACGGAGCGGAGGGCGCCGTTCTTTTTCCACGAACCTCGGGACACATCCCTTTTTTGGCGTGATCCCGACGATCCAGTCTCCTGGACGAGCCTTACGCCGAATTGCTGGCTTACAGCAGGCAAGCGTGCACCATCCGTGGAACGGGTTGGGCGAAAACCCTGAGTCAACTTTGAGGATGTAGGCAAAGATTCTCACAGCTTTTTCAGTTAAGCGAGCGACATTGGTCCCGCAAAAGAGCGAAGGAGCGACGAGCCAAAGAGCCGGACCTCAATGGAAGTCCCATGCACGGCTCCCGGTGCCGGTCGTGTCCGAAAATGCGAACGGAGTCGAAAGCTCGAATCCTGGAGGCGTTCTCGAAATTCACGGAGACCAGCCGACGCGGCACTGGCTCTGCGATAGGCGCTCCCGAGCAGACTTCTCCTCCAGACTATCCGTTCCGTCCAACTGGCGCGCCCGAACTTCTATGCGGCGTCGCGGTGGTAATAGCTGAGCAAGCCGCCCAATCGCTTACGACATCGCACCTTACGCGGTCGACATTCGAGAGCCGTGGCCGTTTCACGGAACGGCGGAGGACGGCGAGTTGCTGCCGAAGAGCGACATTCTCGAGAGCCAGCTCGCGACGAGCCTTGAAGGCGGAGATGAGAGCGGGAACCAACGACGAAATCATGCCGGCATGGTGCTGGCAGACAGGAGATCATTCAAGTTTGGTGCGCGCGGATAAATAAATAGGCCTCTCCTGCCATTTCAGTGGATCCTCTCGAGGGTGAGACCGCCACAGTTTAGGTAGACGAGACTGATGAGAGCTTCGGCAGAGTGGAGTCCAAAGCTGCGGTGGCTCAGCAGCCGGATTTTGTTGTTCATTCCTTCGAGTCGGCCGTTGCTGAGTCTCCACATGACCCACGCGATGACGCCATCGAAGTGGCTGCGGATCATCTTCGCCGCGCGTTTGACGGGCTCTATCCTCGAGCTCATAGCGCGCCGCAGCCATCCTCGGAGAAACTTCTTGGCCCATGTCTCGGTTTTGTAGGTGTAGAGGTCCATGAAGTCGTCGCGCAGAAGCATGGCGCGGTAGAGGCGACGATTAGCTCGCACCTGCTCGCGGAGCACCCGTTTGTCTTTCGCGCTGCGGTTGTGTTTGGCCTTGAGAAGGGGAAACTTGGTGTTCTTGAGGTTGCGCCGGGCAGTCCCTTTGAGCTCGCGCACCAGCTCGCGCCGGGTCTTATCCACGGCCTCGTTCAGATGCTTGACGATGTGGAAGCGGTCAAAGATCACCCGTGCCTGAGGAGCCTTTTTGCCGACGACAGTTATGTACGGCTCCCACATGTCCATGCTGACCGCTTCGAGCTCCGCGGCTCTTTGTGGTCCGAGCTTGCGGAAAAACCGCAGCAGCGTCTTGGCCTTGCGCTCCTTTCCCGCCCAGACGACCCGGCCGCTGAGATGGTCTATTACCACTGTTAAGTACTTGTGGCGTTTGCGGTAGCTGATCTCGTCCATCCCAATCACCCGCAATCCATCGAGCTCGCGCCGCTCATCCCGCTGCTCGGCAACCACTCGCTGGATGATCCGTCGCACCGAACGCCACGTCACTCGGAAATAGTTCGCTACGGCGCTGACGTCCGTCCTCTGTGCCAGCCACGCTATCTCTTGTTCGAAGCTTTTGGTAAAGCACGCTTGAACTCATCGAGCCAGCGTCTCAGTGTTCGTCCTCGGCGTAGTGCCATCGAGGGAGAGAGCTGATTCTCAACGAGAAAATCGACGGATGACTCGGGGTCGAGTCCGTAGAGATCGTTAGCATCGGCCCAGCGTTTCCACAAACTGCCTACCACGCTTAGTTCGAACTGCACCGATAGGAAGTCCAATACGCGAGATTCTGGAAGTTGAGCAAGCTGCCTTCCTGGGGTAGTCAAGGTCCCGTCACTGGCGAGTAGTCCGAGCACCTTAGCCCCGTGCCGCATGTAGTCGATGTGTCTCTGAGAACTTGGGGTGTTCGCCATCTGCAATCTCGTGGGTTGAACATCGACACCCTCGGCGACCAGCCGCACAACGGCGACGATGCGATCGAGGCGATCTTGCTGCGGAACGTCGGCTGAAGTGATAGCTTGGGGTAGGACAGCCACCTGATCTTGCATCGGGACCACTTCGTCCGCCACCGGACCCACTTGAACGAGTATCCAGTGTCTCTTAGTGTCTCCCGTTGCGTCGACAGTGACTTTCTCTTCGATCTCGAAGACGTAGTTACGTCCGATCACTTTTTGGAGTAGCAGTCTCCGCTGCGCCCTCGGAACAGTTCCCCGAACTAGTCCTAGTTCCTCGGTGCTGATCTCAAAGCTCCCGTTCCGGTAACTCGCACCTTCGAGCACTCCAACAACGCTGCTTGTTACAGAGGTCTCCTGTGTTTGACGAAGATTCCTAAGGGCGAGAGTAAGCTTGTTTGAGACTATTCGTCGGCTTGAACGTCGGAAGAACCTAGCATCAGTGTGACTCAGGGTCGCACTTAGTCGTTTCTGAGCAAGAATCTCTAGAAACTGAGTGACATGATTCTTCGTCTCCTGGCTCAATTCGCTTGCGGGGATCATTCGTTCTGGATCCTCTGAGATCCTTGCGACCCTCTCGAATGCTTCTGTTACTGGCTCAAGCCGGTCAGCGGTCACCAGGAAACGGAGGACGAACGATCCCCTAGCAGGAGTGAGCAGATAGGTCTGCAGCGTTGGCTCTGCGTCTGGTGCAAGTGATGCTGCGCCCAGCTGGATCACCGTTTTCCATTCATGAATCAGCTTTCCGAACGTTTCGACGCTGAGCCGGTCTCTGGCCGGGTCTGAGCCGCTTAGAGCAATCTCTTCGACAATTCCGTCCAGAGTGGCCGCTTGTTCCCGTGACGCGTAGCTCTCAAGCGCGACCTCGATATGTGAGAGTAGAAGTTTCGTGAGGTGACGACTAGGAGTCTGAGCGGCGTCACCCAGAATCTTCGCTTCGCGCCTCAGACGTGGACGAGCGTCTGGAAGGGTCTCGGGAAATTCATTGAGGTCGAGAATCTCAAGCGCATCCCCGTCCTCTAAGTACTCTCGGACGACCTGCGCTTGAGAACGGCTCAGCAGTTTGGTCAAGACTTCTCTCTCTGCAAAGCACGTGACCAGCTCGACCAGCGCATCTGCGACGCTCGAACCAGCCCTTGCACATTGCACCGCGAACGCACCGAATCCTGGTGCGAGAATAGCCACAAGAATGTCGTCGTGCTCTTCGTAGAGCTGCAGCGCAGACAGTGTGTTGATCAGTGTTGCTTCGTCGTCAGAACGAAGGCTAACTACGTAACTCACTATCGCTCCCCAAAGATGTCTGGGCTGGCTGGCCGCTGTCTTGGCGACTGCGTATGAGAGAACTCGCCTGAAATAAGGATCCTCAACTGACGAAAACTTTGCCCACAAGATCAAGGATGCTTCGGTGGGTTCGCGTTCAAGAAGCGCTTCGACGCCATTGAGCACTCTTGGACTCGATTCTTGAGCCAGAGCCACTTCGATGCGGCGGAGGATAGCCGCGACTTCAGGAGTCATACGAACGCCATTCCCTTCACGACTTCGATGTCCACCCTGGCGTCCCGGCCTCTCGGCAGACTTCGGTTCTTGAACGTTCGGTAGAGAGGAGCGCTTCTGACAAGCCGCAGGCTGATGAAACGCTCAGCCTTTCTGAAAGCCTCCCGGCGGTTCCTCAGCTGTACGTTGCTGCAAGCGTCCCTCAGTTGATGCAAGCCATCAATCGCCTCTGCGCGAGTTATCGGGTCTTGTCTCGCCCAGGGAAATGACGGATCGCCGTCAACGTCTTGACCTTGCACCTGAATCCTTCCACGGTGCCGAGCGGAACCAAAGCGAGTGCGCGCAATCATGAGATAGGTCTCAATCGGGGGAACAGTGCCGATGGTATCCCAACGCTTTGCTATTGTGGGCGGTGCTTCCGCCATCAAGTGTTGCTACGCCGCGTTTGAATGCTAGTGTCAGTTGGCCCGCCTGTGTCGGCGAACGCCATAAATAAGGATGTCGGCGTGCACACGAAGATGCTCCTGAACGTCAGGCACCGCGTGGTCAGCCCAACCGGCATCGCCGAAAGAACTGCGTCTCTCGAAACAAGGCTCAAACTCTAGCACGTGATCGGGTTACGCGGGGGTGCGCACCCAATGCCGTGGAAAAAGAACGGCGCTCCTCCACTACGACGTGACATTATCAGATCAGGTCGGTCCCTATTTTTTATGTCCAGCCGAGACCGGATAGCTCCAAACTGCACCATCCGCCATTTAAATGCTGTAAACTACTTATAACAAAATGGTTATATATATACTGAGCGCGTGCGCTCCATCGCCTAAAGGCGATGGGTTCACGTCGCCGACTAAAGTCGGCTTGTCCTTGCCTCGTTTCACTACTCACTGACCTTGAAAGAATCGTCGTCCTGGGGCACGGCACCCTGCAACTCTATATACTTCGCTATCACCTCATCCGTCACGTTGCCCGTTGTCACCACGAAGTAACCCCGTGCCCATAGGTGCCGACCCCAGAACTCCTTCCGCATCGTCCGTAAGTCGCGCATCAGACGATTCGACGTCTTACCCTTGATCAACTGCATCACTCGACTCGGCGACAAATTCGGCGGCACGCTCAGCAACAGGTGCACGTGCTCAGGCCGCACATGACCCTTCAGTATTTCTATCTGGTTCCGAGCACAGATCTCCCGGATGAGATCCCGGAGACGAACCGCTACATCCCCTCTCAAGGCCGGCTTGCGGTACTTCGTGATAAATACGAAGTGATAGTTTAACTGCTACGTCGTGTGCGATGATTTACGATATCCTTTCACCTCGGAATCGTACCCCAAGCCTCCTAAAGGCTTCGCCTAAAGGCGAGGGATTTCAACCATCCCCGAGTGGGACATTAATATTGTTCCATTCCCACATTTTTAACCCCATCTCTACCGGAGTTAGCAAGCCCTCCACCGTCAGCCAGCTCGGGAGAGCCGGGCTGGGCGGCTTTTCCCTGTTGTCGCTGGCCGAGAAGCGCAAACCTGCGGCACGCCGAGCCTCGCGGAGGCGGCTGCCAAGGTGATCGCGCAACATCACGCTGTCCAAGTTGCTGCGGCAGTGGGGCATTGACGCCGCGCCCCACGGCTTCAGAAGCAGCATCCGAGACTGGCAGCAAGAGTGTACCAACCAGCCGCGCGCTATCATAGAGGCGGCACTGGCCCGCACGATCAAAGACAAGTCACAGGCAGCCTACGCGCGCTTGGAGCTGTTCGAGCGTTGCCGTAGGCTCATGGACGATTGGACGGCCTACCTTGAGCGCGGAAGGGTCATGCTGATGATGGTCTGCCGCAATGAATAACCTGGGCGAACCGTTGTTCACAAATGACGGCCAGTGCCGACTCCTGCTTGCGCAAGGTGCGACTCATTTTTTCGTGGAGAAGAATTGTATGAAATGGGGCGATCCCGATGAATTGCAGCAAGTCTGGAGCACGTCCGAGGCGGGCAAGACGCACGCCTGTTGCGCTGAACGGTGGAGCAAGGACAATACGCCGCCGACCTTCGAGGAAGCCGTAACCATCGCGGAACCCTTGTTGGCGGGAGTGAATTTACCGATACCGCCAAACGCGCAGTCCATGGCTCTGGCGACAAGCTGGCTGGATTTTCCACGTTCCGCCGACGGCCGTAACCCCTTGATGTTGCGCTGGTTCATTGAGGAGGCATCATCCAATCGAGACTATTGGGGCGCATTGAAGCTGATTGCGGCGCAGCTACTACGGCGAGGCGAGCAGCTACCTAGCGACCTGTCCACCTGGCTAGCGGACATGCTGGAGAACGAGCGAACGCTACCGAGGGGACGGGATGGCCGGCCAAGCACGTTTCGCCGGAAACTGATCATTGTGGAAACCGTTGCGGTGCTTGTCCGCCTGGGCATGAACCCCACGCGCAACGTGGTAACGGAACCACAGCACTCTGCGTGCGACGCGGTGGTGAGTGCGTTGAAGCGCCATGGCAAGTACAGTCAATACCGAAGTATCGCGAACATATGGGAGAGGCGGGATCCGTCGTACCGCAAAACTCGCTGAATTGTTAGGTATGACAGTACCGTTATTCCTCGGCATCCTTACGCATTGTGAGCCAACAGGAGGTCGAGATGAGAACTCAAAGAATGCTTCGCCGCCCCGATGTGGAGGCCCTCACGGGCCTGTCACGCTCCACGATCTACGCCAGCATGGACCGGGGCACGTTTCCGCGCCCGGTCCGCATCGGTTTGCGCGCCGTGGCGTGGCGGGAAGACGATATCGAGTGCTGGCTGAAGCAATGCCCCGAAGCCAACCCCGCTGAGCAGCACGCGCCCAAAGCGCTCGCCCGGCATGAGGGGCAATCTAATCAATTAGACCCGTGAGAGGTCGACGCGCGGACGCGCGCCTGGACGGCGGGACCACTTGGCGCGACGCCGTTCCCGACACCCACGAGCGCCGTGCTCGTTCGTCTCGGGATCGATTGATCGATCGCCCCACTGCGGCGTTGCGACCGCATCCGGTCTACCAGGAGCTGTGCGGGCCGCTCGCCGCAACACGGATGCGGGGCGTAGGCCAGCAGGCTGTGCCGATCCGCGAGCCGTTATTGACGACCACGGACGGCACGATTCTCGACGGACATGCGCGGTGGCAAGTGGCGCTCGAACGGGCGCAGCCGAACGTCTCATGCCTCGAACTCGACGTGACCGAAGATGAAGCCCTCCAGGTCGTCATCCAACGCCACCGAGCATACGAGGGCTTGAACGATTATGGCCGGATCGTGCTGGCCTTGCGTTTGGAGCCGTACTTCAGGGAACGCCGCAGCCGACCGCAGGCGGCGAGCGGCAAAGACCGGCCGTCGTCAAATTTGACGAACGACGCGCGCAGAGACGTGCGGAAGGACATCGCCCACCTGGCCGGCGTCTCGACCGGCAACGTGACCAAGGTCAAGCAGATCCTGGACAGCGTGATTCGCGAAGTTCGGGAACCGCTCCTGCGAGGCGAGGTCAGCATCCATCGGGCCTGGCTATGGCGCAAGCGGCCCCCGAAGGGACAGCGCGATGCCTTGTGGGACCATCTACATCGAGGGGCCATCAACAAGACGATCGACCGGCTGCTCAGAGCGCACGTTGAAGTTGGTGCTACCGTCCGACCCGTCGACGACGTGACACCTATCGTGCTCGGCGGACTCGCGAAGCTCGACGCGGACGACATCACCGTGGCCGTCGTCGATGTTCCAGGGCGCGCCGTGATTGTGACGCGAGCATGCTACGACGAGCTGCTGGAGAACAACCCTCGATGACTGCTGCTCGCTCGCGACCGCTCAGACAGCTCTTGGAGATGCATCGGGAGGTTTGGGATTGCGACGAGACTCGTCCCGACGCGAGGGAGGCGTTCGCCAAGGTAGTCGATTGCGGTACCAAGGCTCTCGGCGCAGAGGTCTTTGCGTCGGACCGTGAAGAACGGGTGGTCTATCACACCTGCAAATCAAGGGCCTGTCCCAGCTGCGGGTATCAGGCGACCCGCGCTTGGCAGCGCGACCAGTGGCGAGAGCTACCCGATGTCCCCTACGCCCACGTCTCTCTGACCATGCCGGACGTGCTCTGGCCGCTGTTCCAGCAGAACCGCCATCTTTTACATGATCTGCCCGTCCTGGGCGCGCAGGTGCTTCAGCAGTGGGCTCGGCAAAAATACGGCATTCGGCTCATGATTATCGTGATCCCTCACACCTTCGGCCGTCACCTGAATTTCAATTGCCACCTGCACATCCTGGTCTCCGAGGGCGGTCTCTCCGAGGATGGAGCCAGATGGCATGAGAGCGCCTCATTCGACGGCGAGGCGCTGATGCCGATGTGGCGCTACGCCGTCATCACGCTGCTAAGGGGGGCCGCACGCCGCGGTGTTCTCGACACCGACATGCCTCGCCGCGCATTGCTGCAATTGCTTACGACGCAATACGAGCGGTGGTGGAACATCGACATCGGGCGGGGTCGGAGCAAAAAGCAGGTTCTGGGATATGCGGGCCGGTATGCCCGACGTCCCCCGATTGCACAACACCGGTTCCGGAAGATTGACGGTCAAGAAATCCGATTCGTGACGGAGGACACGTGCACGGGGCAGACAGTCGAGACCACCTACACACCGGCGGCGTTCCTGGCCACCCTAGCCGATCACATCCCCGACCGCTACCGGCACAACATCCGGTACTTCGGTCTGCTCGCACCTCGCGTGAAAAGCGACACCCACGACGCGGTCTTCGCGCTGGTGGGCCAGGAACGGCTAGGAAAGCCTCCGCGACTACGTTGGGCCGCATCGCTAAAGAAAAGCTTCGGGATTGACCCGCTCCTGGATCGCGATGGACAGCGGATGCGTTGGAATCGGCGGTTACCACCGGCACCATCCCGTGGTCATGGGTTCAGGAAGCCAGCCTTGGCGTCGCGGTAGCGCCCTTTGTCTCGCCGATCCTAAACTGATTCGCTTCCCGCCTACGAGAAAAGCTCCCAGCGGGCTCCAGAGCATCAGACCGCAGAGATTTGACCCGCTTCCTCCACTACGATCTTATTGATCGTTACGGGTTACCTTCCGAGCCAGCGGTGGGCTAAACCCAGGTGCCGATGAGCAGCGGACGGCAGCATATCTCCATCGCCGCACTGGCTCCCTCGCCGCCTGTACGCCTGTGAGGGCTGGCTCCGGGGCGCATCAGAAATCAGATTTTGATTTTCCTAAAGATTAAAGATTAAATAGACCATAAATCAGCAGCTTAGTGTCTGTGTTTGCGACCGGACCAAGGGCCGTAGGCTTTACAATCGTCTGGCCCGAGGGTGTTATCTTCAGATCCATGATGACGTACCACGTGCAATTCCTACTGCTCGTTCTAGCTGGCTGGGTCAACCGCCAGCAGCAGGATGTGATCGACTACCAGCAAGAGGAGAACCGTGTGCTCCGAGCCGGGCTTCGGGGCAAGCGTCTCAGTCTCTCGGACGACGACCGGCGCAGGCTCGCGGTCAAGGCCCAGGCTTTGGGCCGCGAGGCGCTGGCCCAGATTGCGTCCGTTGCCACACCCGCTACGCTTCTGCGCTGGTACCGCTGCCTCATCGCAGCCAAGTACGATGGCAGCAAGAACCGGAGTCCAGGCCGACCTCCGACGGCGAAGGACATCCGTGAGCTCATTGTGCGCGTGGCGCGGGAGAACCCGACGTGGGGATATACGCGCCTGCGAGGCGCACTCAAGAACCTAGGACATGAACTCGGACGCAACACCATCAAGAGGCTCCTCGCCGAGCACGGTATCGCGCCTGCGCCGGAGCGGGGCAAGAGCATGTCGTGGAGCACCTTCATCAAGGCTCATTGGGGCGCCATCGCTGCGACAGACCTGTTCACCGTCGAGGTTGTGAACCCGTTCGGGCTCGTCCGCTACCATGTCCTGTTTGTCATCGATATCGCCACTCGCTGCGTGTGCATCGGTGGGATAACGTCGGACCCCAACGGGGAGTGGATGAAGCAGGTGGCAAGAAACCTCACTGACATGTGGGATGGGTTCCTCCTTGGCAAGCGATACCTCATCCACGACCGGGACCCGCTATTCACCGAGGCGGTACGTGGGCTGTTGAGAGATTCAGGCGTGAAGCCCCTTCGCCTTCCCGCTAATAGTCCGAACCTGAACGCATATGCGGAAAGATTCGTTCTCTCCATACGTCGAGAGTGTCTCGACCGCTTCGTACCTCTCAGTGAGCGACACCTGCGCACAGCGGTAACCGAATACGTAGTGCACTATCACACAGAACGGAACCACCAAGGTCTCGGCAACGAGCTCCTCACACCTCTGCCGGCAAGCGCGAATGACGCTGGCCCCATCGTGTCGCGAGAGCGACTTGGGGGCATTCTCAACTACTACTACCGTGCCGCGTAGATGGTCGCCGGCGACGGTAGCCCCTCGGCGGGCTCGACCGGCGTAGCGTGGAAACAGCTTCAGGAACACGCTTCGATATTCGCTCTCGACTAGGTGGTCATCTGCATGGTGACGACCCGCCCGCCCAAGACGATTGTAAAGCCCACGGCCCTTGGCCCGGTCGCAAACACAGACACTAAGTTGCTGATTTATGGCCTATTTCAAAAGGGCCGAGTTTTGGCACAGGACGGGGTGGCGGATGGCGCAGTCTGGTGCTATCCGGTCTCGGCTGGAAACCTCGAAACACAGGTCGGAACCCGCGTCCTGCCCCATACGGGGGGTTTTGTGCCTTTTGCGCCAGGATCGATTCGCCCGAGCCGTAAGCCCACGAAAATATATGGAGTCAATTGACCGATCCTTCTTAGAAATCACGGATCTTGAGAATTTTGCGAGCAGATCTGCGCGGTTGGGCCGAGCATCTCGAGCCGTTCGACGAGCTTCGCAAAGTCGGCAAGACAGCGGGTCAGCCGGTCGACCTTGTAGATCACCACCTGCTCGGCGAGACCAGCATCGATGTCGGCGAGCAAGCGCTGCAGGCCCGGGCGCTCCAGGGTTCCTCCCGAGATCCCTCCGTCCTCGTAGACGGTTGGCAGCAGCACTCAGCCTTCTGCCTTGTGGCTCGCGACATACGCGGCGCAGGCCTCTCGCTGCGCATCGAGGGAGTTGAACTCCTGCTCGAAACTCGCTTCCGCACCCTCGGGCCAGACGATTGTAAAGCCTACGGCCCTTGGCTCGGTCGCAAACACAGACACTAAGCTGCTGATTTATGGTCTATTTCAAAAGGGCCGAGTTTTACTGAACGTTGACAGCTGGCCCCGTACCAACATTGGCAAAGCACAAGTAGTTTTGACCGGCGAGGGAAACGGCCGTGTCGCGCAAAACCGCATCGTCTGAAGTGTCGGCCGATCGCTTCAATACAACGCACGGTCGTGGCAATTGCTCCGCGGCCGCCCATGCAAGTTTCTTGGTGTCACGCGCATATCTCATTAAGACTATTAGTGTCCAAGAAAGTACCAGGAGCGTCAAAACGCCCACTGTCAAACTGAGACATTCATATGCGGTCATCTGAGTCGATTATCCCACGTCCGACAGAATCTCCTTCTCCAGAGCATTGGTCGTTCGAATCGATTTCCACATGGCACGAGGGAATTCGTAGAAGGTCAGCAGCTGATTACCGGCCTCCTCTAGGCTTCGGACGACGGTCGGCGCGAGAGGCGTCCACTTGGCGACGAGCTCGTCATAGCTTTGCGAGCAGCGATCCCGTTCTTGGCGTAGACGACCCGGTTGTAGTCACGCCGGAACTCACGGCGTGCGTGCGCCGGGCAATGTTCGAGCAAGTTGGCGCGCTTTGTGCTCGGTACATCGCTGCAACCGGCACCCCGGCCACTTCTCCAGCGCTTTCGTCAGCCCCTTGTGGCCGTCGCTGATCACTAGCTTGGGAGCCCGGAGTCCTCGAGCCTGGAGTCCCTCCAGCAAGGAGCCCCAATGCGTCGAGGCTTCGCTCACTGCCAGACGCAATGACAACAGACGTTTCTGCCCGTCTGGCGCGACCCCGAGCGCGGCCAGTACGGGTACGCTGATCACACGTTTCGCCATCCGCACTTTCAGGAGGAAGCCGTCCAGGTAAACGATCGCGTAGACCTCCTCGCTGAGAGTACGGTTCTGCCATTCCTCGAAGCGCTCCTTCAGCCGGCTAACCACGCGAGACACCGCGCTCTTCGATAGGTGCTCCTCACCGAGCAGTGGTTTCAGCGCTTTGCGGATCCCGCGGCTATTCACGCCCGACAAGTACGTCCCCTCGGAGAGCAGCTTGCTGCTAACCGAGCCCATTCACGGAGTGGGCGCTGGCAGATGCAGCTGGCAGGCTCACAGCGTTGCGACGAGCACTCGCTGTTTCTCCCAATCGTCGGGAAGCGGATGATGCAAGAGGTAGCTCGAGGTCAGCCCAACGGGCTGGCGGCCTTCGACAATGGTGCGGACGATGTCGGGAGCCAGGAAGGCATAGCGGATTGCCTTGCGCACGCGGTCCGTTGGGATGGCGTTTTCGGTGGCAATCTCCTCATAGGTTTTGCCTGCTTTGATCCGGTCGAGCCAGGAGAGGGCGTTTCTGATATTGCGCAGGAGTGTGCGGTCGACAGATTTCGTGGGGTTGCCCAGAACGAGCTTGGTCTCGACGCCGCGTCGGCGCAAGCGGAACGG
This sequence comes from Candidatus Marinacidobacterales bacterium, assembly GCA_965197495.1. GTDB lineage: Bacteria > Acidobacteriota > Vicinamibacteria > Marinacidobacterales > SMYC01 > SMYC01. The sequence continues at coordinate 2,864,597 of OZ240210.1, read as the reverse complement.
CGCGCGGATACGGAGTGCATCCTCGCGAATGCGGTCGGGTCCCATAGAGAGGCAAGCAGCGAACGTATTGCGGTCGAGCAGGATGGACACAGAGCCGGGGCTGATATCGACCCGCCGGATGAGACGGAGCAGGCGGGCTGCCGAGGCACTATCATCATTAGTACCGGAACACAGCCCGTCTAAAAAGCGACGCACCGAGGTGAGCTCTTGCATCGTCGGAGTGTGGATCAGCGAGGCCGAGAAGGTCGTGGCATCCACATGCTGTCGGATGAGATGCACGACGGTCTGTTCCAGCATCGGAGCGGGCAGTCGCCAGCCGGAGAGGTCCTTTTGGCCACTGTGCTGGATGAGGCGCCGGGAGACGTAGTAGCGGAGCCGTTGCCCGTTTTTCTTTTTGGTGTGGCTCGGCGTCAGCCGGTCGCCGGTCTCGTCGAAGAGCTTGCCTGCCAGTGGGGAACGGGCTGCACGGCCCTTCGTCGTGCGTCTCCTCGGTTTGGCAGCCCCTGCCTGCAGCTGCGTTTGGACCGCGTCCCAGAGCTCCGGAGCAATGATCGATGGATGCTGGCCCTCGTAGACACGCCTCTGGTGCCGGATGCGGCCGGCGTAGAGAGGATTGGTCAGCAGGCAGTGGAGGTGTCCGCGACGGAACGGCAGCCCGCCTGTCCGGGTTCCATCCGCGGCGAAGCGTTACTTGGTGCGCAGTCTCAGACGGTCCGCCTCGGCCTTCACCTGCCGGAGGGTCTCGTGCTTCCGGTACAGCGCATAGAGCGTCCGGACCGTTTCGGCCTCAGCCTCGTTGATGCGCAGCGTGCGCTCGTCCTTCTCATAGCCGAGCGGTACGCGGCCGCCCATCCATAGTCCCTTGCGCTTGGAGGCAGCGATCTTATCGCGGATCCGCTCGGCCGTGACCTCCCGCTCGAATTGCGCGAAGGACAGCAGCATATGCAGCGTCAGTCGTCCCATGCTGGTCGCAGTGTTGAAGGACTGAGTCACCGAGACGAAAACCGCGCCGGCCGCCTCGAGCCGTTCGACGAGCTTTGCAAAGTCGGAGAGGGAACGGGTCAGCCGGTCGACCTTGTAGACCACAATCTGGTCGACGAGACCGGCATCGATGTCGGCGAGCAAGCGCTGTAGGCCTGGGCGCTCCAGGGTTCCTCCCGAGATCCCGCGTCCTCGTAGACGGTTGGCAGCAGCACCCAGCCCTCCGCTTTCTGGCTCGCGACATACGCGGCGCAGGCTTCTCGCTGCGCATCGAGGGAGTTGAAATCCTGCTCGAGACCTTCTTCCGCGCTCTTTCGCGTATAGATGGCACAGCGGATTTTCTTCATGTTAGGCCTTGCGCTTGGGCGTCAGACCGAAAAAGCGTGGTCCAGACCAGTGGGTGCCGGTGATTTGCTTTGTGATGGCCGTGAGGGACGGATAGGTTTTGCCATCGAACCGATAGCCGTTGTCGATTACCTCGACCTGGTAGGTCCGGCCATTCCACTCGCGGACGAGATGGGTACAGGGGGAAACGGATCCTGCGGGAGCACCAGGGCTTGGTGTCTCGTTCGCCATGGCAGCCAGAGCGCGCCGGGTTGCGGCCGAATGCCCGCCATGGGTCCGGCACTGGCGTTCGTACGCAAGAACGCGGCACATGAAAACGCGAGAGAGCGAGCTTGGCGGAGCAGCCCCGAAGGCCTGCTCCCAGACCCGCCGTAAGCTGGCGAAGTCCAAACCGTCCAAAACGACGTTCCGGCCAACCCCTGTATCCTGCGGCATCACCGAACGTTCGCTCTTGTGCTCGATAAAGTCCAGTCTAATGAGGGACTTCCGGGTGCGAAGTTCACTGCCCGTAGCTCACCCCACTTGAGGTCTAGGCTCTCCCGCACTCGCGGGGAGCCCCACCCGCCGAATCCTCCCTTCGCGGAGATCCGGTCATCGATCCTCTACATGCCGATGTCGAGCTCGACGTACTATTTGCACCATACGGGGCTCCACGAACCTCACGGTACTCACGCACCTCGTCCGACCTTTACGTGAACCCAAGCCCGGCACGTAATCAGTAATTCGTCGTTGTCGTCGACCGCTGGCTGTGCCGCCTCGAGAAAGTCGTCCGGATCAATGCCGGCGGTGACCAGCGCATCCCGCACGGCCGCGACCACGGCGTCTGGGTCGTCTCAGGGTCGATGGTCGTCTGTACGTTGAGCGTGTTCTGCTGGCCGGGCGTCGGCGCGCGGAACCCGGTGCTCACGCCGCCACGCACCGAGACGGCGTCGCCCAGCCCGTAACGGACCGACAGCTTGCCGTTCGTCGTGGCGCCGAAGATGTCGAAGTGCTCGAACCTGACAGCACCGCCGACCGTCCACCGGTCATCGGAGCCCCGCAGCTCGACGTCGCCGTAGAGCGCGACGTTGCTGCGGGTCCAAGTGCCGGCCGTATAGTCGGGAAATCCGGGAAAGCCGTTGGAGCCGGAGACGAAGCCCTGCGCGGCGTACGGGCCGACGTCCCACGACGGCCGTCCGCCGGCCCCGATCGTGAAGCGCTCGTCACGCCACTCGGCGCCGCCGGCGACGTTGATCATGTCGCTGGCGGCATAGGAGAGGTCGAAGTTGAGATTGATCTCCTCCTGCCGGTACAGACCCGGGTCGAAGTCGCGCGGGGTGTCGGGGCCGAGCGACGCGTTGACGGTGTTGTTGAAGAAGAAGTCCGACTGGTGGGCGCCGTAGCTGGCGCTCGCATCCCAGGTCAGGCCGTTGGCTGCGAGCCGGCGCAGCCCGGCGACCCCCGACATGTCGCTCACGTGGCCGCCGAACTGTGGGGTGAAGCCTCCAGGCGCGATCTCTTGAAAGGAGAAGCAGTTGGGGTCGGCGAACACCTGCTCGAGGGCTGCCTGATCCGGCACGTTGTCGGTGATCCTCACGGTGGGGCAGTTGGCGGAGCCCATGCCGTTCGCGGCGAGCATGTCGCCGATGAGCAGCGTCTCGCCTCCATCGAGGCTGTAGATGTTCTGCCGCGAGTTGGGATTCCGGAAATAGAAGCCTTCGGTCACCTTTTTGTCGGCGTAGTTGGCATGGCCGTAGAACTGCAGGCCGTTGGTGTGCAGGTAGCCGAAGTTGCCGAAGAGCTTCAGATCGTCCTCGATCGTCGGGTTGCCCCAGATCTGCGCCGGGTCGGCCACGGCGGTGTTGCCGGCCGCGATGAGCGCCGCCGCGTCGGCGCGCTGCTCGCTGCGGTTCGTCGGATCGGCGTTGCCGTACTCGAGGCTGAGGTTGGCGAAGCCGCTCTGGCCGAGCGGTAGCCCAACATTGCCGGCGACCGCGTACGCGTCGCCGTCGCCCGCGCGGTAGGTGCCGGTGTTGAACTCGATGCTGCCCCCCGCCCGGTCGTCCTTGAGCAGGAAGTTCATCACGCCGGCAATTGCGTCCGAGCCGTACTGTGCCGAAGCGCCGTCGCGAAGCACCTCGACCTGCCGCAGGGCGATCGACGGGATAGTCGAGATGTCTGGGCCTTGCGCGCCATCCGTCACGCCGGCGAACCAGGCGATGACCGACGAGCGGTGACGGCGCTTGCCGTTCACCAGGACTAGAGTATGGTCGTGGGCAAGGTTGCGCAGGCTGGCCGGCCGCACGAGCGTGGCCGCGTCACTGATCGGATGCGTCGCAACGTTGAACGAGGGCACGAGGGTCCGCAACTGGTAGTCGAGCGAGGTGCCGCCCTGGCGGACGATATCCTGGAACGGGATGGCGTCGATCGGCACCGGGGACTCGGTCACCGACCGGGGCTGTGCGCGGCTGCCGACGACAACCACGTGCTGCTGGATTCCCTCCACCGACATCACGACATCGAGGGCAACTGTGGCCCCGGCGCTGATCTTCACACCGTCGCGCACAAACGTGCTAAAGCCAGGCAGGGTCAACGCCACGTTGTACGTGCCGGACTGAAGCGCGGTGATGGTGAACATGCCGGTGACATCAGTGATGGCGGTCTGGACCGCCCCGCCGGCCGCCGTGCTCCGCACCTCCACGGTCACGCCGGGCAGCACAGCATCCGTGGCGTCTCTGACCGTGCCGCTAATGATCCCGTCCTCCTGGGCGCTGACGCTCGGAGCGAGCGCCAGCGCGGCGAGGACCGCCGAGGTGATCATGACGATTGACTGTCGGCGAGACTGAGGCATCTTCTTTCCCTTTCAGCGACTCGGGCGTGGAGGCAGGCTCCTTCACAGGATTTGCCTGTCGGTCAGCTGTAAGTCACTCAAAACACGCGATCCTACTACGAATACGAACAAAAGCCGGTTCATCCCCGCGCGTGGCGCGCTGGTGCCTTTCCGGTTCGGTCCCGACTCTAAACCGAGCAATCAACGCCGGATCGACTTTTTGCGGAGCACACCCATACCCTCGCGCAGATCGCCGTGCTCCGGTAGCCTCGGCCTCGATTCTAGGTCCTCTAGAGACGAGAGCGCGAACAAACGACGAAATCATGCCGGCATGGTCCCGGCAGACCGGAGACTAATCAAGTTTGGGGCGGCCCGGATGAATAAATAGAAGGCACAGCCGAGTTTTGGCACAGAACGGGGTAGCTGGTGCGCCGGATGGAGCGTGAGGCGGTCGCCTTTCTTAATACCGTTGGGAACAGGTCAGGAAGCAGCATCTTCACGGCGGCCCCGAACGGACCATCCTGTCGTCAGTCCTACGACGAACCAGCCCATTGCCAGCATCCCGGCTGCGAATATCGTGTCTCCGACTACACGCAGCCAACGGAAGGTCTCAAGCAAGGGGGTCTGAAGGAAATCGGCGGAGCGTGCGTACCACATGCCGTATTCCACGCTAGCCCAGGTCTGCGCGAGTCCTACCGGTAGCAGGCTCAGGACAACCATAAGTGCCAGCCCGATGTTCATAGCCCAGAAGGCAAAGGCGAGAACTCCGGTGCGCCATGCCTGACGCATCGTGAGAACACGAAGGCTCAGAAGCGTCAGCCCGATGCCCAGCATTCCATACACGCCGAACAGCGCTGTGTGCGCGTGAACGGGCGTCGTATTGAGACCTTGCATGTAGTACAGGGCGATGGGAGGGTTGATCAGAAACCCGAACAGGCCGGCTCCTACCAGATTCCAGAAGGCCACCGCCACGAAGAAATAGATCGGCCACTTGTAGTTTCGGACCCACCCGGTGAGATGCGCCATCGCCCAGTTGTCGTAGCCCTCGTAGCCGATCATCACAAGCGGCATGAGCTCAAGGGCACTGAAGGTCCCGCCGAGAGCGAGGATGACAGGCGTCGTCCCGGTGAAATACAGATGGTGGAACATTCCCAGCACACCGCCTGTCAGATACAGAATAGTGGTGAAGAGAACCGCCATTGTCGCGGACCGGACTCGCACCAGCCCGAGCCGGGTGAACGCCAACGCGATGACGGTGACCGCGAAGACCTCGAAAAATCCCTCGACCCAGAGGTGCACAACCCACCAGCGCCAGTACTCAGCAATGGCCAGGTTCGTCTCCCGTCCCCACATCAGACCCGCGCCGTAGAACAGAGCGATCGCGGCAACCGAAAGCGTGAAGACAAGGAGTAGTTGCCGGTCCACGCCGCGAGCTCTCCGCAGGGCCGGCCAGAGGGCACGGAGCATCAGCGTCAGCCACAGAAGCAGGCCGATAAAGAGCAGGATCTGCCATAATCGGCCGAGGTCGACATACTCGAAACCCTGATGCCCAATCCAGAAGTTCAGAACATCTTCGAGCTGCTGATGGATTGCGAAGGCCTGACCGGCCATTGAGCCTCCGACCACGAGGATCAGAGCGACAAAAAGGACGTTGACGCCGACGCGCTGAAATTGTGGCTCGTGCCGGGCAATGATGGGTGCCAGACATAGACCGGTCGCAAGCCAGGACGTCGCAATCCAGAAGATACCCAGTTGCACGTGCCAGGTGCGAGCCAGTGAATAGGGCACCCAGTCTGCCAGGGGGATCCCATAGAATGCCGTGCCCTCTACTCCATAGTGGGCGGCGGCCACGCCGGACGCCATCTGTACAAGGAGCAGTCCGCCAACAATCCAGAAATACTTGGCCGTCGCCTGCATCGACGGTGTGGGCTGGATACCAATCAGCGGATCTTCCGGCACCGCCGCGTGTGCGCTGGCCCATGCGCCCCGGGTTGCCGCATAGAACCAGGCCAGCGCACCGATCCCGCCCAAAAGCAGGACGAAACTGCCGACCGACACCACGACGATCAGGCCAGTCGGCCGGTTCCCAATAAGCTCTTCCGGCGGCCAGTTGTTCGTGTACGTAATGTCGCGGCCGGGTCGGTTGGTCCCGCAGGCCCATGTCGCCCAGAAAACGAAAGCCGTGAGATTGCTCCGGCGCGTGTCGCCCTGTACGGTGTCGGTCGGCATCGCATAGCTCTCGCGAAGCGCATCTAGCTCGGGGTCACTGCCAAAGAGGCCCGTATAGTGGCGTTGAACCGCGCGGATGGCCTCCGCCCGAAGTGTCGACACCTCAATTGTCTGCGTAGTGGGATCGTACGTGTTGGTTCTGAACTCAGTCTCCAGTCGTGCCCGAAGCGCAGCCTGCCGTTCCCGGTCCAGTTCCTCATAAGCCTGATCGAATTCGCGCGTCGCCCACTCGTTCAGAATCCATGTGGCCTCACGATGGAGCCAGTCGGCTGTCCAGTCGGGTGCCGTGTAGGCGCCATGGCCCCAGATCGAACCCAGCTCCTGCCCTCCTATCGATCTCCAGACGTCCTGACCGGCTAGAATCTGCTCACCCGTGAAGAGCAACTGCCCGTCGGTTGCAACAATCCGGTCGGGTATCGGAGGCGCCTCCTGGTAAATCTCACCTCCGTAGTAAAGCAAGGCTCCGAAAGAGCCGGCAACGACGATGGCCAGGACAAGCCACAGCTGACGGAGGTGCAGGTCTGCCAAGCGTTCATCCGACATCAGGCACTCCTTACAATCAGAAGGTTAAGCAACATGATATGACAGGTGCTTCCGCAATTAACCCTAATCGCAAAATCTTCGAAGCACGAAAACGCGAAACAGCCGCACTGGGCGCAGGCGAGAAGCTCGTGCTGGGGCACCCGCTCGCCGCCACTATAGGTGATTCTGCACGGTGTATGCAGAACCTGGAAAAGGTGCTATTCACGGGGCCAAAGACCTCAGACACGGTGACGTTTATTTGCGATTAGGGCTAAGTGTTGGCGGCCAGCCCCTAACCGGTCTGCGTGCTAGAGTTTGAACCAAAATTCCGAAGACACAGTTCTCTCATCGTCAGGGCCGAGCCGAAGTGAAGAATCGCAGATGTCTCAATCTCGCATGTCCGTTGCAGGGCAAAGTCAGTTCCGGAAACATCGTTCGCCACGGATTCTACCGAACCAGGCCCGTCGCGCGGGTCTTAGAGTGCGTTTGTATTTTTGGACACGAGTGCGTCCAGCGAAGGCTGGCATGTTCAGTGGGAGAGAGTCCCACCGGGGAAAAAGTTAGCGCCCCGTAGCTTGAGTCACGTTCGTGGAGGAAACGAGACGGATGAAGCTGACTGACAAAGCCATCTTGAGGATGGTGAGCGAGTCACCGGGCCGTAACACAAGTGAACCCATAGGTGGCCCCGACCAAAAAATAGACCCCCAGAGGCCGAGTTTTCTCCTGTCGGACGAAGGCAACAGGATGTGTCGCCAGACTATCTGATGAGGCACATCCCTCTGGCGGGGTGGTAGGGACAGCACGGTGACAAGGACATGCCAAGCAACTGGAGAAGCCGTCCTCGTCCCGTCGATAAATCGACGGAGCAAGGTAGACCGCATAACCGGAGGCCCCGGGAAAACGGTCGAAGACGAGACGGCGTCCTGTGCCAAAACTCGAATCTTTCGAAATAGACCATAAATCAGCAGCTTAGCAAGTTCGGTGCGCGCGGATGAATAAATAGAAGGCACAAGCGTACAGCGGCGAAGAATGGAACTCGGGTGCTTCCGCAATCAAATGTTGGCGCCTGCCGTGTAACCCGTTCGCGTGCTAGAGTTTGAGCCTGATTTCGAGAGGCGCGGTTCTTTCGTCGATGTCGGCTGGGCCGAGTTTTGGCACAGGACGGGGCCGGACGGGCGGATCGGTTACAGCCTTTCTCGCGGTCTGGGTGAGCTTGCCTAGAACTTCACCTCGACTCCGACCTCCGCCTGGAGCCACATCCGCGCGCTGGCACGGAAGAAGAACCTCTCCCCGATAGGCACGTCCAGCACCTGTGCTCCGCAAAAAGTCGATCCAGCGGTACGCGATCTTCTTTTTTGCGGATCACAACGGCGAGCTGCTGCCGAAGAGCGACATTCTCGAGAGTCAGCTCGCGACGAGCCTTGAAGGCAGAGACGAGAGCGCGAACAAACGACGAAATCATGCCGGCATGGTCCCGGCAGACCGGAGACTAATCAAGTTCGGTGCGCGCGGATGAATAAATAGAAGGCACAGCCTACAGCCCTTGGCCCAGTCGCAAACACAGACGCTAAGCTGTTGATTTATAGGCTATTTCAAGAGGGCCGAGTTTTGGCACAGGACGGGAGGCTCACAGCGTTTTGACGAGCACTCGCTGTTTCTCCCAATCGTCGGGAAGCGGATGATGCAAGAGGTAGCTCGAGGTCAGCCCAACGGGCTGGCGGCCTTCGACAATGGCGCGGACGATGTCGGGAGCCAGGAAGGCATAACGGATTGCCTTGCGCACGCGGTCCGTTGGGATGGCGTCTTCGGTGGCAATCTGCTCATAGGTTTTGCCTGCTTTGATTCGGTTGAGCCAGGAGAGGGCGTTGGCGATATTGCGCAGGAGTGTGCGGTCAACGGATTTCGTGGGGTTGCCCAGAACGAGCTTGGTCTCGACGCCGCGTCGACGCAAGCGGAACGGTGCGAGGATGCGGAGTGCATCCTCGCGAATGCGGTCGGGCCCCATAGAGAGGCAAGCAGCGAACGCATTGCGGTCGAGCAGGATGGACACAGAGCCGGGGCTGATATCGACCCGCCGGATGAGACGGAGCAGGGGGGCTGCCGAGGCACTATCATTGTTACTGCCGGAACACAGCCCGTCTAAAAAGCGACGCACCGAGGCGAGCTCTTGCATCGTCGAAGTATGGGTCAGCGAGGCCGAGAAGGTCGTGGCATCCACATGCTGTCGGATGAGATGCACGACGGTCTGTTCCAGCATCGGGGCGGGCAGTCGCCAGCCGGAGAGGTCCTTTTGGCCACTGTGCTGGATGAGGCGCCGGGAGACGTAGTAGCGGAGCCGTTGCCCGGTTTTCTTTTTGGTGTGGCTCGGCGTCAGCCGGTCCCCGGTCTCGTCGAAGAGCTTGCCTGCCAGTGGGGAACGGGCTGCACGGCCCTTCGTCGTGCGTTTCCTCGGTTTGGCAGCCCCTGCCTGCAGCTGCGCCTGGACCGCGTCCCAGAGCTCCGGAGCAATGATCGATGGATGCTGGCCCTCGTAGACACGCCTCTGGTGTCGGATGCGGCCGGCGTAGAGAGGATTGGTCAGCAGGCAGTGGAGGTGTCCGCGACGGAACGGTAGCCCGCCTGTCCGGGTTCCATCCGCGGCGAAGCGTTGCTTGGTGCGCAGTCTCAGACGGTCCGCGTCGGCCTTCACCTGCCGGAGCGTTCCGTGCTTCCGGTACAGCGCATAGAGCGTCCGGACCGTTTCGGCCTCAGCCTCGTTGATGCGCAGCGTGCGCTCATCCTTCTCATAGCCGAGCGGTACGCGGCCGCCCATCCATAGTCCCTTGCGCTTGGAGGCAGCGACCTTATCGCGGATCCGCTCGGCCGTGACCTCCCGCTCGAATTGTGCGAAGGACAGCAGCATATGCAGCGTCAGTCGTCCCATGCTGGTCGCGGTGTTGAAGGACTGGGTCACCGAGACAAACCCGGTGCTGGCCGCGTCGAGCCGGTCGACGAGCTTCGCAAAGTCGGAGAGGGAACGGGTCAGTCGGTCGACCTTGTAGACCACAATCCGGTCGACGAGACCGGCATCGATGTCGGCGAGCAAGCGCTGCAGGCCTGGGCGCTCCAGGGTTCCTCCCGAGATCCCCGCGTCCTCGTAGACAGTTGGCAGCAGCACCCAGCCCTCCGCTTTCTGGCTCGCGACATACGCGGCGCAGGCCTCTCGCTGCGCATCGAGGGAGTTGAACTCCTGTTCGAGACCCTCTTCCGCGCTCTTTCGCGTATAGATGGCGCAACGGATTTTCTTCATGTTAGGCCTTGCGCTTGGGCGTGAGACCGAAAAAGCGTGGTCCAGACCAGTGGGTTCCGGTGATTCGCTTTGCGATGGTAGTGAGGGACGGATAGGTTTTGCCATCGAACCGATAGCCGTTGTCGATTACCTCGACCTGGTAGGTCCGGCCATTCCACGCGGACGAGATGGGTGCCGGCAGAAACGGACCCTGCGGGAGCGGCGGCGCCGTTGCCTGGCGTCCCGTTCGCCATGGCGGCCAGAGCGCGCCGGGTTGCGGCCGAAAGCCCGCCATGAGTCCGGCACTGGCGTTCGTACGCCAGAACACGGCACAGGAAAACGCGAGAGAGCGAGCGTGGGGGAGCAGCCCCGAAGGCCTGCTCCCAGACCCGCTGTAAGCTGGCGAAGTCCAAACCGTCCAAAACGACGTTCCGGCCAACCCCTGTATTCTGCGGCATCACCGAACGTTCGCTCTTGTGCTCGATAAAGTCCAGTCTAATGAGGGGCTTCCGGGTGCGCAGTCCGCTGCCCGCAGCTCGCCCCGCAGCCCAAGGGTCGGCGGATTCCAAGGGCGTCTAAGCTGCTGATTTGTGGTCTATTTCAAGAGGGCCGAGTTTTGACACAGGACGCGGTTCTCCTCTTGCTGGTAGTCGATCACATCCTGCTGCTGGCGGTTGACCCAGCCAGCTAGAACGAGCAGTAGGAATTGCGCGTGGTACGTCATCATGGATCTGAAGATAACACCCTCGGGCCAGACGATTGTAAAGCCTACGGCCCTTGGCCCGGTCGCAAACACAGACACTAAGTTGCTGATTTATGGTCTATTTCAAAAGGGCCGAGTTTTGGCACAGGACGGGATTCGGGCCATTTCTCGAGAGCCTTGGTCAGGCCCTTGTGGCCGTCGCTGATGACGAGCTCGGGTGCCGGCAGCCCGCGCTTGCGTAGGTCCTCAACAAGCGAGCCCCAATGCGTCGAGGCTTCGCTCACCGCCAGACGTAGCGACAGCAGCCGTTTGTGCCCGTCTGGCGCGACGCCAAGCGCGGCGAGCACCGGCACGCTGACCACGCGCTTCGCCAAGCGTACCTTCAAGTGGAAGCCGTCCAGGTAGACGATGGTGTAGGCCTCGTCGCCGAGGTCACGATTCTGCCACTCCTCGAAGCGCTCTTTGAGCCGACTTACCACACGCGACACCGCACTCTTGGACAGGTGCTCCTCACCGAGTAGCGGCTTCAGCGCCTTGCGAATCCGACGGCTGTTCGCGCCCGATAAGTACGTGGCCAAGATCGCCTCGTCGACCTCTTGCGTTCGACGTGCGTAGCGAGGCAAAAGCTCGCTACGGAACTCCTTCATCTCGCCGGTTTCCGCATCCTGTAGCCGAGCTCGGGGCACTCGTATCTCGCGCGTTCCCACCGCCGTCGTCACTCGACGGGTCTCGACCCCATTCCGGTAGCCGCGCCGCTCACCCGATCGTTCGTAGGCTCGGCAGCCAAGCGCTTGTTCGACTTCTTCCTCGATGACAAGCTCGATCGCTTCCAGCACACGCTTGCGAAGTTGCAGCTGCACGAGCTCCCGGTACTCGCTTACCGTGTCGTTCGATATGGTGGTAGGCTTCTTCATGGCGTAATCCTCCTCCTCGCCTTTCCAGGCGGGTTTGGTTTTTGCTAACCAGAAGTTACGCCATTTTATTTCCACGAGAAGCGGGACGGATCCAGTTTTGGCACAGGACGGGGTTCAAGAGTATATTCAGTATCAATAGCTGATTGCCTATGGCCCGTATATCTATGCCTTTGGATGACTATCGCCACGGACGTCTGATCGTGGAAAAGCTGTCTTCGTATTGCGTTGAGGTCTTCTGCATCCCATCAAAAGAGAATCTTGAACTATCGGGGCTGCACCAAAACAAGAGTGTCGAGCACCGCGTCAAGCTGCTCGAGATTGACGGGCAGAATGGGTGTATCACCATTTTTCCAACCAACATGCGTGGCGACCGAGAAGATTTCTTGCGGCCTAAATATGACCAGATCAAACGCATCACACTTGCAGACGGAGTTTCGACCTATTTCCGCCTCGACAGTGATATGCATTCAAGCTCCGATGAAGGCTTCCGAGCTCCCTACTGGGGCTCTACCATACCGCTAGACCAAGACGAGGTAGATTTCGACTCTGTGAACGTTGTGCCTTCAACACAGAAAGAAGTCATCGAGATGCTTGAGGGACTGCCTTCAGCTTTCACAAAGGACTACGATTACGGATTGGGATTAGCCAAACCTTATAGGTTCATTGTCAATGCAGTGGAGAGACTCTCCGACTGCACTGAGATCGTGATTTCGAAAACACATGAAACTGAGATCGATCAGAATGAAAAGCGCTTCTACATTTCGTTCAATGACTTCGAAGCAGTCCGAAAATCTCTAAATAGAATCAACTACAACAGTCTAAATGCTGCGCGGTCCGTCAAGGAAGGAACAGCCTACAATTCCTTCGCTAAGATGGTCGGACAACCAAACATCCCTGTGGCGGTCGGACGACATCCGTTGCGAAGACTATTTACGGCCGCGGCTCAGGACGATGAGTCGCTGTCGGATGAGGAAAAGGTGGCGATGCTTGGCGTCGTTGAGAGGAACGTCAAATCCATTGCCAAGACCACTCCGGAAAAGCTTGTGAGGCTTCAAAGTGGTATCGAACTCGCTACTCTTGAGAACTTGATCACACGCTATGAGGAGATGATCAACCAAACAATTAACGAGGACTCGTGGCAAACATTTTTGAATGAGAATCCATTCATCCTGAGTTTGGCCTTTGGTTATCCAATTATAAAAATCCAGGATCAGGCCTCGGTAGGTGGAAGGAAGCTCTCGGGTGCGGGCGAGAAGATCACCGATTTCTTAGTGAAGAACAGCATGACTAACAACGCCGCGATAATCGAAACTGAGCGCGTGCGCTCCATCGCCTAAAGGCGATGGGTTCACGTCGCCGACTAAAGTCGGCTTGTCCTTGCCTCGTTTCACTACTCACTGACCTTGAAAGAATCGTCGTCCTGGGGCACGGCACCCTGCAACTCTATATACTTCGCTATCACCTCATCCGTCACGTTGCCCGTTGTCACCACGAAGTAACCCCGTGCCCGTAGGTGCCGACCCCAGAACTCCTTCCGCATCGTCCGTAAGTCGCGCATCAGACGATTCGACGTCTTACCCTTGATCAACTGCATCACTCGACTCGGCGACAAATTCGGCGGCACGCTCAGCAACAGGTGCACGTGCTCAGGCCGCACATGACCCTTCAGTATTTCTATCTGGTTCCGAGCACAGATCTCCCGGATGAGATCCCGGAGACGAACCGCTACATCCCCTCTCAAGGCCGGCTTGCGGTACTTCGTGATAAATACGAAGTGATAGTTTAACTGATACGTCGTGTGCGATGATTTACGATATCCTTTCACCTCGGGATCGTACCCCAAGCCTCCTAAAGGCTTCGCCTAAAGGCGTGGGATTTCAACCATCCCCGAGTGGGACATTAACACGCCTCAGGAGAAACTCCTCAATGAGCGACCCTTTCGCGAAGGAGTCTACACGCCGTCGACCAAGCTTTCCGGAGCGATCAATCAAGCGCTTGAGCAAAAGCATCGGTTTGAGAAAGAAATCGCACAAATCAAAGAAAACAGTAGAATCCATGACCTCGAAACGTATTCCGTTCACTGCTGCCTGATCATTGGCAACATACCGTTCGCTGAAGATCGGAGGAAATCGTTCGAGCTTTTCTGTAGGAATTCTAAGGACGTAGAAATCGTTACTTTCGACGAACTATTGAAGAAGCTAAAGGAGCTACTGGCTTTCTTGAACTCAACGAAGACAGAATCGACGATAGGTGCTCAACCAATCGAATCGCCCTTTTAAATCATGGGATGCGTACCGAGGTGCTTTGGAAAAGTCGAACCATCGAAACCCGTCGTGTCCAAAAACACAAACGAACTCAAGACCGGCGCGCCGGGCCGTTTCGATCGTCATCGCCCCGTGGCGAGCCCCAGATCTGGGGCGTGTCGGAGGCGATGTCGGCGATTCGGGTTCCCCTGTCAACGCCGGCCGAAAATTGCACATTCATGGCGGGTGAAAATTGCACACCCGACGATTGGGTGACGAACCCTAAGACGCCGGCACCTCCGGGGATTTCTTGCGAGCGTTAGCCGGCGGGCGAGGCTCGTCCGAGCCCGCCGGATGGAGCGCCTGCCACAGCTCGGAGTGCTCGCGCATGCGGTAGCTGTTGCCGCGGATGTTGATGACGTGGCAGTGGTGAAGGATTCGGTCGATGAGCGCCGCCGCCATGACGTCGTCGCCCATGATCTCACCCCACTCCTCGAAGCTCTTGTTGGACGTGAGCACGGTGGAAGCGCGCTCGTAGCGACGGCTCATGAGCTGGAAGAAGAGCACGGCGCCGGTCTGCTTGACGGGCAAGTAGCCGAGCTCATCGACGACGAGAAGCGAGGGGTGGCTGAGAACGGCGAGCCGTCGGGCCAACGTACCGGCGGCTCGGGCTTCCTCGAGCGATGTGATGAGCTCGGCGAGGGTGCCGTAGTAAACCCGGCGGCCGTTCTGCGCCCGCCGCGATGGCGAGACTGATCGCGAGATGGGTCTTTCCGACACCGGGAGGTCCCAACAAGACGACGTTCTCCTTGCGCTCGACGAAGCCGAGTCTCGTGGAGATTCTCGATCTGTTCACGCTTGATGGGGTGCTTCCGCAGTCAAGTGTTGGCGGCCGCCGCGTAACCTATTCGCGTGCTGGATTTTGAGCCTGATTTCGAGAGGCGCGGTTCTATCGTCGATGCCGGCTGGGCCGAGTTTTGGCACAGGACGGGGGCGACATTTCCGATCGGCTCCAAGAGTCGTTGCGTGTTGTACCAATGCACCCACTCGAGGGTGGCGAACTCGACGTCGTCCTGTGCCAAAACTCGGCCCTTTTGAAATAGACCACAAATCAGCAGCTTAGACGCCCTTGGAATCCGCGCAGAATCCAGGGTATTTCGCGCCGCAGGGCTGACTTCCACCCATGGGGCTGGCGGATGAATAAATAGAAGGCACAGGCAACCTCTGCGTGTTCGAGAACCTCGCTCAGACGTTGGTAGCCGTCGATGCGTCGTAGTTGAATCTGGCCAGAGGCGATAAGCCCAAACAGCAAAGCGACCGCGGACTCCTCGCTGGAGAACGACGCTTGGGTTTTCGTCCGGCGTCGAAACTCGCGGTTGAATACAGGCTGCTGGCGACATCGAAGACCTCGACGATGCAAAAAGAGCTACAGGAAGCAGCGGATGCCGGCTTCGACTACCGGGGCCAGACCGTATTCAAAACCGCTTTTGGAGGAGAAGAGGTGGTCGTGATCTTGGAGAAAGATCTCGACGAAGAGTCCATTTACTATGCCTACAAGCTTCTCGCGACGAAGAAAACGTCAACGCTGCACAAGGAGATGAACGAGGCCGGCATTGAGGGATACGAGTTCGTCGGCTTCACCGTTTCCAAGAGCCGCTTCGGCGGGTCGGAGTTGATCGCCATTTTCCGGCAGGCCCTTCCTCATTAGTGTCGTGTCGAATGCGGGTGGAAGCCGAGACGCTCGTGGTTCTCTCGGTCGTCACAGCTTTGTTGTTCCATGTCGTACCTTGCTCAGCCCAGGCTGATGGCGAAGGCAGCCAGCCCTCAGACGCCTACCTTGAGTGGACGGAGAAGCAAGCCGTTGACACCGGGAAGATGATGAGGAGTAGCGGTCGAGTGGGAGGCTGGTTGGACACGCGCATTCTAAGCACGGAGCACTCCTACAACTACAAACTGCGCGCTACATGGTTGACGCCGGAGGTGATCCGAGCGACGGCGCGGCTCGCCCAGGTTAGGAACTGGCTGAGTGTGGAAGAGACTCTAGCACTCGTTGCCGAAGCCGAAGCCGCCGGTGACACTGTGATCTTGGTGGAGATCGACCCGCGTGAAGGCTCGGGTGTCATACCCCGGGATTGGTTGTCTCTGCTTGGACCGAAAAGGGAGCGGGAGACTTCTGCTCCCTCGTTGAGATCGAGAGGGACGAGCGTCCCTAAGCTGCGCAAGCTGAAGGGGCTCGTAGGCGTCATGCCGCGTGACTACGACTACGATGTTTTTTGGGTCGTCTTTTCTCTGGCCTCAGCGTCGGGCGAAGCACTCTTTTTGAGTTCAGCGCGAGAGGCCGAGCTCGTGGTGCGCATCCGTGATAAGGAGGGTCGGGTTCACTGGCCGATTCCGGAATCGATTAGAAAGCGGTCTCGAGCCATTGCCGGACGCTCGAAAGACTAAGGTGCTTTCTTCGCACCCGATTCGTCCGCGAGCTCGCCGAGACGGTGAGCGGCAACGTCACCATCGACTGTGAAGGTCAGTCGCGAGGGGACGGGCGGTGTGAGAGAGCGACTTTGCTCACAATGTGGGCGATCTGGCCGAGTTGTGGACTCACGGGTCGAGCGGCCAGCGCTTAAGAAAGTCATTCCACGCTTCCCTGGGCCGCACTTGGACCAGAACGTGCTAGGCCAGCTACGCCGCGGTAACCTCAGCCTCGATTCTGAGCCCCTCGGGCGGCCTCTTTTCCGCTGTCCGCAAGGTCCCCGGTCAGAGCCCGCTCCCCTATTTGGCGCAAACGTGGCACTCGAAAATCGAGATTAGAGACGAAAACCGAAAATGAGGCCAGTTCAGCCCTTCTAGCGCGTCTCTGGTGACACCTATCTCTGCAAAACCCCGCCAACCGCGCGGAAAATCCCACCCGTCTCTGCGGGTGTGTCTTCTATTTATTCATCCGCACGGGTGCTTCCGCCATTAAGTGTTGGTAGCTGCCGCTTAACCCGCTCACGTGCTAGAGTTTGAGCCTGACTTCGAGAGACGCAGTCCTTTCGGCGATGCCGGCTGGGCTGACCACGCGGTGCCTGATGTTCAGGGACATCGTTTATGGCGTTCGCCGGCAGAGGCAGGCCAACTGACACTAGCATTCAACCGCGCGTAGCAACACTTGATTGTGAAAGCACCCGTTCTCGCATATGCTGGTACTTCCCTGCAATTCCGTAGAGTCGGTGAGAATGCAGGGACACGCTCCCGACACGGAGATGACCACTGTGTGCACCATGAGATCGCTTCTCGGAGCTTCCGCGCTGGCTGTGGTCGGCACCGGACTGATCGCCGGCAAGGCCTCGGCGCAGTCGGCGTCCGGCTTCTATCTGAACCAGGAGATCGGGCTCAACGTCGCGTCGGCGGTTGAGTTGCTCGGCAACAGCAACGACCGGGCCAGCCGCTGCGACGAGTTCATCAACCCCCGCTTCGCGGAGGTCCCCGGTTGTACCGACCCGAACCGCGGGTCGGGCGCGGGTTGGAAGACCACGTACGACCGCGCCGCCGGGATGCTAGCTGGGCTGTCGGGCGGCTACCGGTTCGGCGGGCGGCTGCGAGTCGAGGTGGAGTGGTTCCATCGGGAGTCGGAGTACGACCAGACCTCGTCGGTGACGAGCGCGACCGGCGACACCTTCGCGAAGCTGGGCGGCGAGATCCAGCGGGCCGAGGACCGGATCGGCAGCATCTCGTCGCAGAACATCTTCGCCAACGTGTACGTCGACTTCCCCGGCCGGACTCGTCTGATGCCGTACGTCGGGGTGGGGGTTGGCATCGGCCTGACCGAGCTGGACTACGGCGACTTATGGGCGCGGAACCCCAACCCTGCCGCGATCGCCACGGCCGCGGGCCTCCCGAACGAGACGGAGATACGCCGGAACCTCGCGGCGACCACGACGAGCAAGCAGACAGAGTTGCACGACCGACTGACCGGGTACCAGGTGCTGGGCGGCGCAGACTATAGGATGTCGGAGATGTTATCGCTCGGCGTCAAGGTCCGCTGGGTGCGCTTCGGCCGCTTCACCGCCGAAGACATCGAATGGGAGCGCCTCCGGAGCCACGCGTCGCAACTGCGTCTTGACGGCAGCGAACCGGTGACATTCCGCATCCGGACTGACGGCGCCCTCTCGTTCGTGGGCGTCACCTTGGCCATGCGGTACACGTTCTAATCGAGCAACGACGGCCCGCTCGTGTTCCCCGGCGCGGACGGGATTCGGTGCTTCCGTCATCAAGTGTTGTTAAGCAGCTGCGTGCAGTGGCACGATGTTGGGAGAGACCGGGTTGCGCACCTCCGTGAACAGGAATACCTCAATCTAGCCGTCTGGTCAAAAGACTCGAACGCCCAGCGGGTCAGCAGTTTGCACCTTTCCAAAGGCCGCCTACCGCCCTTGGCTCGGTCGCAAACACAGACACTAAGCTGCTGATTTATGGGCTATTTCTAACCCTAATCGCAAATAAACGTCACCGTGTCTGAGGTCTTTGGCCCCGTGAATAGCACCTTTTCCAGGTTCTGCATACACCGTGCAGAATCACCTATAGTGGCGGCGAGCGGGTGCCCCAGCACGAGCTTCTCGCCTGCGCCCAGTGCGGCTGTTTCGCGTTTTCGTGCTTCGAAGATTTTGCGATTAGGGCTAAAGGGCCGAGTTTTGGCACAGGACGGGATGTGATCGACTACCAGCAAGAGGAGAACCGTGTGCTCCGAGCCGGGCTTCGGGGCAAGCGTCTCAGGCTCTCTGACGACGACCGGCGCAGGCTCGCGGTCAAGGCCCAGGCTTTGGGCCGCAAGGCGCTGGCTCAGATTGCGTCCGTTGTCACACCAGCCACGCTTCTGCGTTGGTACCGCTGCCTCATCGCAGTCAAGTACGATGGCAGCAAGAACCGGAGTGTCGACGCCGGAGCCCAGGCCGACCTCCGACGGCGAAGGATATCCGTGAACTCATTGTGCGCGTGGCGCGAGAGAACCCGACGTGGGGATATACGCGCCTGCGGGGCGCACTCAAGAACCTAGGACATGAACTCGGACGCAACACCATCAAGAGGCTCCTCGCCGAGCACGGTATCGCGCCTGCCCCGGAGCGGGGCAAGAGCATGTCGTGGAGCACCTTCATCAAGGCTCATTGGGGCGCCATCGCTGCGACAGACCTGTTCACCGTCGAGGTTGTGAACCCGTTCGGGCTCGTCCGCTACCATGTCCTGTTTGTCATCGATATCGCCACTCGCTGCGTGTGCATCGGTGGGATAACGTCGGACCCCAACGGGGAGTGGATGAAGCAGGTGGCAAGAAACCTCACTGACATGTGGGATGGTTTCCTCCTTGGCAAGCGATACCTCATCCACGACCGGGACCCACTATTCACCGAGGCGGTACGTGGGCTGTTGAGAGATTCAGGCGTGAAGCCCCTTCGCCTTCCCGCCAATAGTCCGAATCTGAACGCATACGCGGAAAGATTCGTTCTCTCCATACGTCGAGAGTGTCTCGACCGCTTCGTACCTCTCAATGAGCGACACCTGCGGACAGCGATAACCGAATACGTAGTGCACTATCACACAGAACGGAACCACCAAGGTCTCGGCAACGAGCTCCTCACACCTCTGCCGGCAAGCGCGAATGACGCTGGCCCCATCGTGTCGCGAGAGCGACTTGGGGGCATTCTCAACTACTACTGCCGTGCCGCGTAGATGGTCGCCGGCGACGGTAGCCCCTCGGCGGGCTCGACCGGCGTAGCGTGGAAACAGCTTCAGGAACACGCTTGGATATTCGCTCTCGACTAGGTGGTCATCTGCATGGTGACGACTCGCCCGCCCAAGACGATTGTAAAGTCCATGGCTCTTGGCCTGGTCGCAAACACAGACACTAAGTTTCTGATTTATGGCCTATTTCAAAAGGGCCGAGTTTTGGCACAGGACGGGATGCCACGCTCCCGAGCGGAAACCTGGGTCCAGGCCCGGGCCGCACCTGGACCAGAACGTGCTAGCCCGCTGCGCCGCGGTAGCCCCGGCCTCGGTTCTAGGTCCTCTAGAGACGAGAGCGCGAACAAACGACGAAATCATGCCGGCATGGTCCCGGCAGACCGGAGACTAGTCAAGTTCGGTGCGCGCGGATGAATAAATAGAAGGCACAGGCAACCTTCAAGTTCTTCAAGAGCCGCGGCAACCGCGTTCACGGAACGCGCTCTCGCCACTGCGAACGGAGCCGAAAGCCCGAATCTTGGAGGTGTTGTCGAAATTCGCGGAGACCCGCCGACGCGCGGATGAATAAATAGAAGGCACAGCTGGTCGAAGATTTCGTAGGCTTGTCGCTCTTTCCAGTTCCAGCGCAGGCCTGAACCTACCTCGAAAGCCTTGGTCGCAATACCACTTGGGCACGCTTCGATTCGTTTCATTCCTTTAAGAGAACGATTCCAGTGAACTACCACGACCTTCTCTTCGCCTAAAGGCGAGGGGTTTCCACCATCCCCGGAAGGGACACTAAGGATCGAGAACTATGCCCAGGACCGCAGAGACCGCGTTCAATCCTGAACTGGCAAAAGTGTTGCGGAGGAAACATCCACGTTGGCCGGACCGGACCGGGGTGGAACAGACTAACGTCTTCAGCGAAGCGGCAGGGTTGCAACCGGACATAATCGTCCGTCATCCGGGCGGCCTCCCGGTCGCCGTTGAGACCGAATATACCCCCGCTCATACCGTCGAGCAGGACGCCCGCGAACGTCTCGGGAAGACCTTGCGGCAAACGGGGGATAGCATCGAACAGGCCCTCGCCGTACGCATTCCGGACGCTCTGGCTAGTGCAAGACAAAACGATCTCGAAGAGGAAATCGAGAAAGCAGGGTTTGAGCTCTGCATCTTCTCGGGAAACCCGGATAACCCTGATCGCTGGCCCGAGACCGGCTGGCTCGAAGGTAGCGTTGACGATCTTGCGACGTGCATCGAGCTTGCCGCACTTTCCGATAATCGAATCGCCCGCGGCTTGCAGATCCTCGAAGACGGGATCGACCAAGCCGGCCGGTATGCTGCGCGACGCCTGCGCGGATGCACCGAACACGTTGGAGTCAATCGCCCGCGCGTTGCATCAGAAAGACGGAGTGCAGACCTCACGAATGGCGATGGCCATTCTCGCCAATGCCCTCACCTTCCACACTGCCGTCGCCGGCGCGCATGGGATCGACACGCTCGACCAACTCCGCGGCGCCAACGGGCGCCTCTCCAAAACGCGGGTTCTGGACATCTGGAGACATATTCTCACGAACATAAACTACTGGCCGATCTTCAAGATCGCCTCGGACATCCTCGCTCCGATCCGTAACGGCACAGCACAGGCGATTTTGGACCGACTAGCCCTCGTTGTGGGCGACTTGGTTACGCTCGGCGCGACCAGCCAGCACGATCTGTGCGGGCGCATGTTCCAGCGTCTGATCACGGACCGGAAGTTTCTGGCAACTTTCTACACCCTCCCTAGCTCTGCCTCTCTCCTTGCCGAGCTGGCTGTTGCCCGCCTTGACATCGACTGGTCGAACCGGGAGGCGGTCGCCACCCTGCGAATCGGCGACTTCGCATGCGGCACCGGGGCCCTGCTCAACGCGGCTTATGAGGCCGTGCTCTCCCGCTACCGGCGAAAGGAAGGAGACGATAGGGATATCCATCCCGCAATGATGGAGCACGCTCTCATAGGTGCGGACATCATGCCGGCGGCAACCCACCTCACCGCATCAGTGCTTTCGAGCACGCATCCGAGTGTGACCTTCGGAAACACATCGATCGTCACGCTACTGGTCTGCGGAGTATTCAGAAGGCGCTATTCGCGGCGAGTCATCCAGTAGACGAGTTCGGGTATCCGCGTCAGCCCCGCCTGTCGCGGAGCGCCCGTGGCCGAATCACGGCGGGAGGACAACGATGGAGCCTGACCAGAAGCCCGCTGCGCCGGACGGTTCCCCCGCTGATGCCCCTAGTTGCTTCGCCAACTCCAAAAGGCCTACCTTTTGTCACCCGATCCCACCCCAGGCGATCGGGCTGGCCCACCGCGAGGCGAGCTTGGAATCTGGTGGCGGCCACCATCATTTGATAGACTCCTAACCGTCCAAAGATGACCAGCCAAACCGGAGAACCTACTCGCACCTCGATTGGCTGGGCCGTCCTCACCTTCGTTCTCATTGCGCTTTTCTGCACCTGGTGGAAAGGTTACCACTACGGGGACTCCAACCAGACCGTCCAGATACCCATCGTCAAGTCGTACATCGACTCCGAACTCTATCCTGGGGACACGCTGCTTTCGGTGCGATCCCGCCACACGTCCCTCCTCTACCCGATCATCGGCTACTTAAGCCCCCATGTCGAAGCGGTCGAGCCGGTTTACTTCGCCCTGCACGTCTTGAGCCTAGCCTTGATGTTCTCTGCCGGCTGGGCTATCGCACGGACGGTCTTTCCCGATCCCCGGGTGGCTGCGGTGGTGGTCTTCCTGATGATGGCCCAGATTATCAATCTGGCCGCCGAACGCAGCTACGCCACGCGGTTCAGTCACTCGGACCTCGCCTTTGCTCTCCTGCTCTGGTCGATTTACTGGTTTATCCGCAAGCGTTATCTGGCCGCCTACGTTGTGTGCGGCGTGGTGTTCAATCTGCATGGCTCCTACGTTCTCTACGTGCTTTGCATGTTCGGTCTCTACCATCTGGTACAGGAACGTCAAGGTGGCTTTCGCCATCTGATGAAACCGGGGATCGGGTTCTTGGTGGCGGCCCTTCCCACCCTGGCCTGGACGGTCTGGGCCATGGAGCCGATGACCGATGAGTGGCTGGAACTGCTCCGCATACGATCGTCGCACCACAGTTTTCCGCTGACGTTCTCCACCCAGGACTATGCTCGTTATCTCGTCGTCCTCGCTTTTGGAGTCCTGAGTTTTCGTGACAAGCCTGATGCATTCCATCATCGACGCTTTCTTCTCTTGGGTGCAGCACTGGTCCCGCTGTGCATCCTAGGAGTAGTTTTTGCACACTGGATTCCCATAAAAGCAGTTCTGCTGGCCCAGTTTTTTCGCAGCACTCGCTTTCTCACCTTCATCGTGTTGCTCTACGCATCACATTACTTCGTTAAGAGCTGGGATCGTGGCCTAGTTCCCCGTATTGCCGTCGTGCTATCTGCCCTCGCCTTCCAGTTCTACCCTTACCTCGGCTTCATGCTCCCCGCCCTCGGTCTTTTTCTTCTCACCGAGCCGCGAAGCTCCCAGTCATCGTGGCGGCTCACAACCGTGGCCAGCTTCCTCCTGGTGGGTAGTCTCTGGGGAAAATTTTCGATCTCCGATCATCTAGCTATCGGATTTTTGGGGAATGAAATTCAAAGAATGGCCGCCCCACATATGATGGTTCTGCTTGCGCTGCTTGCCGCGTCGCGGGCCGTCATCCAGGGTCGATGGGCGCTTCGGGCCGCCGTCGGCGTGGCTGCGGTGGTGCTGCTGGCCGTCTACTCGGTTCCCCGTATCTACTATAAGCTTCAACAGGACTATCTGGGCAGCGGCTTCGTCGCCGTTCAGTTATGGGCCAGGGCAAACACGCCGAAAGTGGCTACATTTCTGACCCCGCCCGATGCACCGGGATTTCGCGTTTTTTCGGAGCGGCCCGTGGTGGGGGAGTGGAAAGACGGCACGATGCAATACTTCGGGACGGATTTTGCCCGGCAGTGGTGGCAGCGGCAGGAAGACTTACGCGATCTTGAGGACTTGCCGCCCGAGGGCGTGATGCGGCTTGCCACCAAGTACGGGGCGGACTATCTAGTGGTGCCCTCGACCACGTTGTTCCCCTTTCGCAAACTCTACGACGAGCACGGATTTGCCGTGTATCATCTAAAGGCGTTCTGGCTTCGCTCTCCTCCGTAGTCAGTTCGGCCCGCGGGGGGAGTGGATTGAAACCCGAGGGGCGAGTTCACAGCCGCCGGCCCAGCCGGTCCGCGTAGAAGGCCGCGCACAACGGTACTGTCAAGTTGACGTTGCGAGAGCAAGCCGGTGCCGTCGGCATGACGTCTCCGTTCGAGTCATGCCGCCCACGTTACTGCGTCCCAAGCGAGGAATGCGCGACCTCGAAGCTGTCGGTGATGACGCGCTTGCAACAGGTGTCGTCCGACGCGGAAGAGGTTTTGGACAAGTCCATGAACGGACAAGAATCGCTGGGCTTGACCCGGAGATTTGAACCGTCGCATTTGCCGTTCACGTTGCCGCGTCGGCTCGTGCGAGACCTCGGCTCTATTGTTTTGGTACTGGTCGGTGCAGTGGACGACGGATGGCATGACCTCGCGGTGAGCGGCGCTGTAGCTTCTCAGCTTGTCGGTGACGAGCCGCCAGGGTGGCCGGCCCTGCCCCTTCAGCAGCTTACAAAAGAAGCGTTTAGCGGCTCGCCGATCGCGTCGAGGCTGGACGAGGATATCGATGACGTCGCCATCTTGGTCCACCGCACGCCAGAGATACTGCCGTTGACCCTGGATGGTTACAAACACCTCGTCCAGGTGCCACGTATCGCCGAGGCGACCTCGCCGTCGCTTCAGCCCGCGAGCGTATTCTGGGTATTGTCAAGTTGAGGTCTCAAGCTCGAAGCGGGCCACTAGATGATGGGGCTTGAGCGCACGGCGTTGCCGATATCTTGGGGTCGGATCGGCCCTGAATGCCCCAACTTGACAGTACCGTCCGGACCGTTTCGGCCTCAGCCTCGTTGATGCGCAGCGTGCGCTCGTCCTTCTCATAGCCGAGCGGTACGCGGCCGCCCATCCATAGTCCCTTGCGCTTGGAGGCAGCGACCTTATCGCGGATCCGCTCGGCCGTGACCTCCCGCTCGAATTGTGCGAAGGACAGCAGCATATGTAGCGTCAGTCGTCCCATGCTGGTCGCGGTGTTGAAGGACTGAGTCACCGAGACGAAAACCGCGCCGGCCGCCTCGAGCCGTTCGACGAGCTTTGCAAAGTCGGAGAGGGAACGGGTCAGCCGGTCGACCTTGTAGACCACGATCTGGTCGACGAGACCTGCGTCGATGTCGTCGAGCAAGCGCTGCAGGCCCGGGCGCTCCAGGGTTCCTCCCGAGAGCCCCGCGTCCTCGTAGACGGTTGGCAGCAGCACCCAGCCCTCCGCTTTCTGGCTCGCGACATACGCGGCGCAGGCTTCTCGCTGCACATCGAGGGAGTTGAACTCCTGCTCAAGACCTTCTTCCGCACTCTTTCGCGTATAGATGGCGCAACGGATTTTCTTCATGTTAGGCCTTGCGCTTGGGCGTCAGACCGAAAAAGCGTGGTCCGGACCAGTGGGTTCCGGTGATTCGCTTTGCGATGGTAGTGAGGGACGGATAGGTTTTGCCATCGAACCGATAGCCGTTGTCGATTACCTCGACTTGGTAGGTCCGGCCATTCCACTCGCGGACGAGATGGGTGCCGGCAGAAACGGACCCTGCGGGAGCGGCGGCGCCGTTGCCTGGCGTCCCGTTCGCCATGGCGGCCAGAGTGCGCCGGGTTGTAGCCGAAAGCCGGCCATAGGCTCGGCACTGGCGTTCGTACGCCAGAACACGGCGCATGAAGATACGCGAGAGCGAGCTTGGCGGAACAGCCCCAAAGGTCTGCTCCCAGACCCGCCGTAAGCTGGCGAAGTCCAAACCGTCCAGAACGACGTTCCGGCCAACCCCTGTATCCTGCGGCATCCCCGAACATTCGCTCTTGTGCTCGATAAAGTCCAGTCTAATGAGGGGCTTCCGGGTGCGCAGTCCGCTGCTCGTAGCTCGCCACGCAGCCCAAGGGTCGGCGGATTCCAAGGGCGTCTAAGCTGCTGATTTGTGGTCTATTTCAAGAGGGCCGAGTTTTGGCACAGGACGGGATCGAGTTCTTGCGAAGCACAGCCTGCCGGAGCTTCGTGACATCAGCAGCACGCACAAAGTGGCTTGCCACCTCGTCTGACGGCGCGTCAACGGGCGAGCGCGAGTAGCTCCATCGGATTGACTCGGGCATCTCCGAGTCGTACACCCCAGTGTAGGTGTGGCCCGGTGACCCTTCCGGTGGCTCCGACTTTGCCGATGACGGTACCACTCTGGACGTTCGTTCCCGGCTCGACACCCAAAGAGCTGAGGTGACCGTAGAAGGAGTACAACCCGAAGCCGTGGTCCAGGATCACGGTTTTGCCGAGAAAGAAGAGGTCCTTGGCCAGTGCGACGCGGCCCCGCGCCGTAGCCAGGACCGGCGTTCCCGTAGGAGCGGAGAAATCTTCCCCGCTATGCGGGCTTCGGGGCTGGTTGTTAAAGATTCTTCTCTTGCCGAAGCTTCCCGAGGCCTTACGCCCGGGAACCGGCGATTGGAAGCCCCCTTGCCACAATCGCGCCCGGGTCGTCGAGGAGAAGATGCGGTCGAGCTCCCTCGACTCCCGTTGCGAGCGGGCGAGGTCGTCCGCGCTCAGCTCTACGTACTTGGGAGCCACTGCGAGCCGCTGAACGGGAAACTCCCCCTTTCCGATCGGAAGCTCCAGCCGACAATCCACGGGCTCTCCGAACTGGGGAGCCACCCGTGCGCGAAGCGACATGGTGCCGGAGCTCCTGCGAAGATCCACCCCGAGAAGAGCCTGAAACACCCGAGCATCGGCGTCATGCCAGAAGAAAAGCGTCTCGCCCGCGGCGAATCCATCGACCGAGTCGAGTGGCGTCTCGCTGCGCACCTCGACGACGGCGATACTCCCCTGCCTGGATGCGCCGTCGGAGACGCGGAGGAGCACCGTATCGCTGCAGGCGACGCTCGCGAGCTTCTTCTCCTCGCTCGCCCATGGCGTCACTGGCAGCAGGAGAATCGCACACAGGACCCAGGCAACCTTCATGTACGAAACGAGCATCATGGACTTCACCTGCCCGACATCTTACCTCCCCGGAGGCCCGGTGGGTTGAACGTATAATTCTGATGTGGACACCATCCCGTTCGACGACGCGTTTCGCGTGCGCGTGAGACGCAACCTTTTGGTGTGGGTGGGTGTAGCCGGTCGCCGGTCTCGTCGAAGAGCTTGCCGGCGAGAGGGGAGCAGGCTGCAGGGCCCTTGGTCGTGCGGTTCCTTGGTTTAGAAGCCCGTCGTGTCCGGTGCTTGCGCTGTTTACTGTTGGTGATGTGTACGCATCCCTTTGCAAAAAAGGCGCTTACGCTCCATTTAGCGCGCAGCGAAGGTCACGAGCGCTATTTTGGCTGTAACGTAATACACCGTAAAGTCTTAGCGTCATCTCACTAACACTTGATGGCGGAAGCACCAACGATCCGGTGCTGCTGCGCCTGTCCACAGACGAGTTCTGGTTCTCGGTGGCGGACTCCGACATGCTGTTCTGGCTGCAAGGCATCAACGTTGGGATGCGCATGGAAGTAGCCATCGACGAGATCGACGTCTGCCCGGTGCAGATCCAGGGACCGAAATCGCTTGCGCTGATGGTCGATTTGATCGGTGACGGCATCCGGGACATCCCGTCCTGTGCCAAAACTCGGACAGCCACGACATCCCCAAGCGCCGGCCTACGGCCCTTGGGGATGTCGCAAACACAGACACTAAGTTGCTGATTTGTAGCCTATTTCAAAAGAGCCGAGTTTTGGCACAGGACGGGGTGCATTGGTACAACACGCAACGACTCTTGGAGCCGATCGGAAATGTCGCCCCCGTCGAGTACGAGATGAACTACTATCGGTCGCAGGAAGGCTCGCTAGAGATGGCGAGACTCAACTAAAACAGTCTCCGGAAAACCGGGGGCGGTTCAGACACTAACAGACACTAAGCTGCTGATTTATGGTCTATTTCAAAAGGGCCGAGTTTTGGCACAGGACGGGGACTCGATATCTCCCAGGGTCTGCTGGTGATCATCGACGGCGGCAAGGGTCTCCAAGCGGCAGTCAAGAAGGCATTCCGTAAGCGGGCCCTGATACAACGCTGCCAGTGGCACAAACGTGAAAACGTAGTGAGCTACCTGTCCAAGGGCCACCGGCGTCTTAGAAACTAGGAGAGGCTTGCTCGTGCGACTGTTTTCGAATATCCGGTCTATTGTTCTGGACGCCATCGCGTTCGCTCGCAACCTGTGCCGCTCGCGCAGAAGCAGCTTACGTTCTTTGTCGAGCGTAAGCAGGCGCCCAGTTGGCGGGTTACGAAGGCGGCGACACGCAGGTGAAAGAGTACGTGCGCCAGGGTCGTCCTCCGACGCGCGCGCGATGGCCTGGCGCAGATCGGTGGTACCCCACGTGACCGCGTATTGGTTGATGTCGTCGCCGACGGATGTGTCCCGAGGTTCGTGGAAAAAGAACGGCGCCCTCCACTCCGTCATCAGGGTATCAGATCAGGCGGCAACCTCCGCGTGTTTGAGAACCTCGCTCAGACCTTGGTAGCCGTCGATGCGCCGTAGTTGAATCTGGCCAGAGGCGATAAGCCCAAACAGCAAAGCGACCGCGGACTCCTCGCTGGAGAACGACGCTTGGGTTTTCGTCCGACGTCGAAACTCGCGGTTGAGATTCTCCAGAGCATTGGTCGTGCGAATCGATTTCCACATGACACGAGGGAATTCGTAGAAGGTCAGCAGCTGATTACCGGCCTCCTCTAGGCTTCGGACGACGGCCGGTGTGAGAGGCGTCCACTTGGCGACGAGTTCGCCATAGGCTTTGCGAGCATCGATCCCGTTCTTGGCGTAGACGATCCGGTTGTAGTCACGCCGGAGCTCACGGCGTGCGTGCGCCGGGCAATGTTCGAGCAAGTTGGCGCGCTTGTGCTCGGTACATCGCTGCACCCGGCACCCCGGCCACTTCTCGAGCGCTTTCGTCAGCCCCTTGTGGCCATCGCTAATCACTAGCTTGGGAGCCCGGAGTCCTTGAGCCTGGAGTCCCTCCAGCATGGAGCCCCAATGCGTCGAGGCTTCGCTAACCGCCAGACGCAATGACAACAGACGTTTCTGCCCGTCTGGCGTGACCCCGAGCGCGGCCAGTACGGGTACGCTGATCACACGCTTCGCCATCCGCACTTTCAGGTGGAAGCCGTCCAGGTAAACGATCGCATAGACCTCCTCGCTGAGATCACGGTTCTGCCATTCTTCGAAGCACTCCTTCAGCCGGCTAACCACGCGAGACACCGCGCTCTTCGATAGGTGCTCCTCACCGAGCAGCGGTTTCAGCGCTTTGCGGATCCGGCGGCTATTCGCGCCCGACAAGTACGTCCCCAAGATCGCCTCGTCGACCTCACGAGTCCGGCGTGCATACCGGGGCAACAGCTCGCTCCTGAACTCTGTCGTTTCTCCCGTTTCCTCGTCTCGCACGCGGGCTCGTGGCCGTGAGGTCAAAATACTCATGCGGCGTCCCGATGGTAGAAACGTAGTAACCCGCCAAGCCGTTCACGGGAGCGCACCTTGCGCTCGGACTGAGGTGCTTGCGCTGTTTGCTGTCGGTGATGTGTACGTATCCCTTTGCAAAAAAAGCGCTTACGCTCCATTTAGCGCGCGGCGAAGGTCGTGAGTGCTATTTTGGCTGTAATTTAATGCAGCGTAAAGTCTTAGCGTCATCTCACCAACACTTTAATGGCAGAAGCACCCGACGCTCCCGGATGAGGCGGCGTTGCGACCACCGGACTCGGTCAGCCGCGACTTCCGAGCAGCCCGCCCGAACGCCCTTTGGGTAGCAGATCTCACCTACGTTACGACGTGGCAAGGTTTCGTCTACGTCACGTTTGTCATCGACGGGACGCCGTTCACCGCTCGCAGACAACTCCGTCCCCGTCGGCATCTCGCATGTAGGGATACGCAGGATGGCCGCGGCGCACTGGCGCGATCCCGTGGCGCCGTGCTTCAGCGCAAGTGATGCGGCCGTTGCCGTTGTCGTCGTACTGACGGAGCGCGCTACTGCCGCTGGTCGCGGGGGCCGAGCCTTGGCGCGCCGTGCCGCCCTTGGCCTCACCGCCACCAGCTTCGCAGACAATCCCGTCGCCGTCACCATCGTGCATATAAGCGTAGGCTGGATGGTCGCGGCGCACCGGGGCGATCCCATGGGTGCGAGCCTCGGCGCATGTGATACGGCCATCGTCGTTGTCGTCCCATTGGGTGAGCATCTCACGCGCATCGTCGGCCGTCGGGGTGATGTCCTGAGCGACCGGTGAGGCACCACGGGCCACCACGACCAGGTCGGTCGACTGGCATCCAGACAACACGCGTTCAAGGGTGTCTGCTTCGCGCTCGTCTATCGTCAGACCGTACTTTCGGCGGACAGCGACGCTACGGTCCGCGAACCAGCACCGGTTCTGGTCGGGTAACCACTCCGCGGCATCCCGAGCGCGCTTCTGGTTCCGGTTCACGCCGGGACTTGCCAGCGTCAGATTCAGCAGATCCGTTGCGAAGCGTCGGCGGGTCGCCCTATCCGCCACACAAAGTCCGCTGTCGTGTGCCTCGGAGCGGGCGACGATATGTTCAATGTCCGTCTCCCGTTTGTTGGCGAACCAGCGGCCCGTGTAGGGACCATAGACGCCGCCAAGCTCGGCGATGACCCGGTCCTCCACAGACTGCGGATACCGATAGTCGTCAGCATCGTACGGGGAGCAACGGGATTCGGGGGCAACCACCAAGCCCCGCCACGACGTCTGGGCCGTGGCGGGGTTGTGCCACGAGCCCGTGGCGAGCACAGCGATCCATACGGGAATGAGAAAGTGTCGCATCTTAGTCTTACCTCTCACAGGCTATGCCGTCGTTCTCTCGGTCGATTGCGCGCGATGGAGACGCATATCGCGGTCCTCCACCCAGTAGCGTACAGCGGCGAAGGATGGAACTCGGGTGCTTCCGCAGTCAAATGTTGGCGCCTGCCGTGTAACCCGTTCGCGTGCTAGAGTTTGAGCCTGATTTCAAGAGGCGCAGTTCTTTCGTCGATGCCGGCTGGGCCGAGTTTTGGCACAGGACGGGGTTGTTCGGTGGTCTCATTGGCGCCGCGGTTGGAGCCATTAGTCCTGGAGAGGCGTGGGAGCGAGTATCGCCAACATTCCACCTCGGAACCGCTGGGCGAGGAGGTCCTGGCTTTTCGTTTGCGGTCAGTATCGAGTTCTGAGGGCAACCCGTTCAGGCGCGAATCTTTTTTTGTCGTTTTTTAGATAGAATCGCTCCTCTGAGCCGAGGAGGAGCCATGAACGCGCGACACACACTCGCCTGTACTGCCATTCTGACGCTAACGGCCGTTTTTGCGGCCGCCCAAGAGAACGGGCCCTTCGACGGGCTCCGGTTCCGTGAGATCGGGCCCGCTACCCCCGCGGGCCGTATCGATGACTTCGCTGTGCTCCAGTCGAACCCCGCCGTCTTCTACGTGGGGACCGCCACCGGTGGTATCTGGAAGACGACGAACAACGGTACGACGTTCGAGACGGTGTTCGACGACCAGACCACTTCCTCCATCGGCGATCTCGCGATCGCTCCAGAAGACCCGAACCTCGTCTGGGTGGGAACGGGCGAGAACAACAACCGGCAGAGCTCTTCCTGGGGTGACGGAGTCTACAAGTCGACCGACGGCGGCAAGACGTGGAAGAACATGGGGCTCAGGGAATCGATGCACATCGCGCGCATCGTCATCGATCCGACCGACCTGGACGTCGTCTACGTCGCCGCTCTCGGGAGCCTCTGGGGCGCGGGAGGCGAGCGTGGTGTCTACAAGACGGCCGACGGTGGCGAGAGCTTCGAGCGCGTCCTGCACGTCGACGACGACACTGGCGCGACCGAGCTCGTAATGGACCCGAGAAATCCGAAGGTGCTCTACGCGGCGACGTATCAGAGGCGTCGGCGGAGCTGGGGATTCAACGGAGGGGCCGGGGACCGCCATCTACAAAACCACCGACGCCGGCCGTAGCTGGACGAAGCTCACCGAGGGCATTCCGGAAGGTCCGAAGGGGCGGATCGGGCTCGACGTCTACCGCAAGAACCCGGACGTCGTGTATGCGCGCATCGAGCACGAGGACGAAGGCGGCGTTTATCGTTCCGACGACGCGGGGGCGAGTTGGACGAAGCTCTCGTCGGCGAACCCGCGTCCGATGTATTTCAGCCAGATCCGTGTCGACCCGGCCGACGACTCCCGTATCTACGTGCTCGGAACGCCGCTTCTCGTCTCGGACGACGGCGGCAAGACATTCCGGGAGGACGGCGCACGGCGCATCCACGTGGACTTTCACGCGATGTGGATCGACCCGAGCGACTCGAGCCACCTCATGATTGGAGGTGACGGTGGCGTAGGAATTTCGTACGACCGAAGCGAGACCTACGTCTGGCTCAACAACATGCCGGTCTCACAGTTCTACCACGTGAGCTACGACATGAGCACACCCTACTACGTCTGCGGGGGCCTCCAGGACAACTTCACGTGGTGCGGGCCGAGCGCGGTGCGCAGCTACGCGGGCATCACGAACGACGATTGGTTCATCATCGGTGGTGGCGATGGCTTCGTCGCCCTTGCCGATCCTGACAACCCAAGGATCATGTACGCCGAGTCGCAGAACGGTCGCATGCACCGCGTGGACCGGGTGACGAACGAGCGCCAGTCGATCCGTCCAGAGCCGCAGGGGGACGAGCCGGAGCTCCGATGGAACTGGGACACGCCGATGCTGCTCTCGCCCCACGACTCCGCCACCGTCTTCGTCGCTGCGAACAAGGTTTACCGTTCGCGCGATCGGGGTCACCAGTGGGCCGCAGTCAGCCCTGACCTCACGACGAACGTCGACCGGGATGAGCTCGAGCTCATGGGCGTCTACGGCAAGGACGTGACGATAGCCAAACACGATGGCATCGCGCACTTTCCGACGCTCGTCACCTTCGCGGAATCGGAGATTCGCGAAGGACTCTATTGGGCGGGCTCCGACGACGGACTCGCACACGTCTCCTCCGACGCTGGCGCCAACTGGTCGGACGTGACGAAGAACGTTCCCGGCCTCCCCGCTGGCGCCAACGTCTCGCGTCTCGCGCCGTCGCGCTTCGAGTCGAATCGTGTCTACGCGACGTTCGATGCCCATCGGGTAAACGACTTCGGGATCTACGTGTTCACGAGCGACGATCTTGGCGAGAGCTGGCGGTCTCTCGGGTCGAACCTGCCCGCAGGCGAGATCGCGCGCACGATGATGGAGGACCTGAAAAACCCCGACGTGCTGTACCTGGGGACCGAGCGGGGTCTGTACGTCACCGTGGATCGCGGCCGCGAGTGGCACCGGGTCAACGCCAATCTTCCCACGGTGCCCATCTACGAGATCGCGCTCCACCCGCGCGAGAATGACATGATCCTGGCAACGCACGGCCGGAGTATCTGGATTCTCGACGACCTCACGCCGTTTCAGGATTATGCCAAGGCGGCGGAGACCGACGCGCACGTTTTTGCGACCGCGCCCGCAACCCAGCACACCCCGGCCGGTAACCGGATTCCCGAGTTCGGGGGGGACCGCCGGTTTTTCGGCAAGAACCCGGAGGCGGGGATGCTCACCTACCGTCTCCGTTCCGACGTTGAAGAAGCCACGATCGAGATCCGGGACTCCAACCGAACGGTTGTTACCGAGATCGAAGCGATGACGTCGGTCGGCATCCATCAGGTCGGCTGGGACTTGCGCTTTGCCCCGCTTCCCGAGGTGAAGGGCCAACCCGACCGCCGGGGTTGGGGAGCGCGATACGACAGCCCGTTCGTTTCTCCCGGGATTTATAGAGCTCACCTGGTCGTCGACGGCAAGGACGGAGCGAGCGCGGAGATCGAGGTTTCTCAGGATCCGGACGTGCCGTTGACCGCCGCGGATCGGCGTGTCTACGACGAGGCCGCGCGTCGGGTATACGAGCTGAACCGTAGAGCCAACGAGGTGGCGAACACGCTGGTCGATCTGAACGAGCAATTCTCCCCGGTCGAGAAGGCCGTCGAGAAGCATGACCTCGCTGAAGTGAAAGAGATCTCCGAGCGTTTGGACGAGCTGCGGCGTCGCTTCGGTGTGTCCGGACGTCAACGCGGCCGCCCGGCGGCCGAAAACGTTCGCGGCAACATCTCGCGCTTGAGAGGAGCCATCCTCGGCGCGACAGCGGTTCCTACCGAAGCGCAGACGAGGCTTCTCGCGAAATTTGCTGGCGAGCTAGAGGAGGTTATTGCGGAGCTCAACGAAACCGTCTCGAGAATCTCCGATCTGTACCGCGATCTCGCCACGAAAGGTCTTTACCCCGCCACGCCGAGGGTCGTCTCGCCGTAGAACCATTCGGTGCAGGGAGACAGCAGCGTGACGGCAGCTCGTCCATTAGATTCCGGGCTCGTCTCCTTCCAGAATCTCGCGTATGGGACTTCCTATCGGTGCAGTTCGAACTAAGCGTGGTAGGCAGTTTGTGGAAACGCTGGGCCGATGCTAACGATCTCTACGATCTCGACCCCGCGTCATCCGTCGATTTTCTCCTTGAGAATCAGCTCTCTCCCTCACTAAGCCGCTGATTTCTGGTCTATTTCAAAAGGGCCGAGTTTTGGCACAGGACGCGGGAGCGCCTGTCACAGAGCCAGTGCCGCGTCGGCTGGTTTCTGCGAATTTCGAGAACGCCTCTAGGATTCGAGCTTTCGGGCTCCGTTCGTATTATCGGACACGACGGTATTGAAGGATAGCCAAAATAACGCAAGCACCACCGTGTCATCATTGAGCCTCCGACAAACCTGATCGTTCTTCGTCCTCATTGCGCGCCTCCTTTATGTGGGCGCTTAGTTGACGCAACATTTTTTGTGCCCAGCGACGTACTTTCTGCTGTCGGTGAGTAAGGAGTCTGTGTATGGGTTGCTTGTAGAGAGCGTAGTACTTGGTCAGTGATCCTGACCAGGCATAGGAGCCAATGTTACGGCCAATGGCGTGCAGTATGCTGTCGCGGTCGCCGAACTCGCTGAGCATTCGTGCCATGACAGGATGTATGGAACGGTCGGTGGCATCGGCTTGATAGGTTGTGAGGAATGGCAGAATCGATGCTACGAAGTCCGGCGCGCGGTCAGGATGGGCGTGGCACCACGCAAATAGAGTGTCCTCCGGTAGGCTCAGCAGCGGCGGGTTCTCCCGATGCTCGAACGAGTGTACATTTCCGAGTAGACATTGAAAGCGCCACGCGTGCTGTGGATCTGAGACGATTGCTTGGCCGACGAGCGGCCAGGTAATTTCTGGGAAGCCGGAGAGCAGCTTGGGAACTACGGGGGCGATGACTCTCGTTTGCTGGTATCCGTAGACGTCGACTAGAGCCCGGGCGAGAGCCAAGGCTGTGGAGCGTGCATCGGGATCCTGCCGGCCCTTGTCCAGCAGCCATGTCGTGATCTTCTCGAAGTCGTACTCGGCCGTTTGGTGACCTTGGGGCATGTCCCATCGTGTGACATTCGCCGCAGCCCTTCGGATCTGCGGTCGAAGCCCATCGAGCTTGTCGGGTATCCCGTGGGCGTACATGTGCATCAGTGTTATCGCGACGGCGAATCCTTCGGCGCTGTGGACTAACATGGCGTCGATCAGCGGGCGAACGGCTGGGGCCGGGACCTTAGCGAGCACCCCGCCAGTGCACCACACGGTCAACCGATCGGGACGCAATAGACCCTCGCTGAAGGCGCGGAGTACTAGAGCGATGTCGGATGAGGTGATACCGAGTTGCCAACAGATCTCAGGCAGCGCTGGCGCAAGTTCCGATGACCGTGCGGCCCTTTCCTTGAAGGCGGCTACGTCGTTGGGAAACGGCTCGGCAATACCGAAAATCAATCCCGATAGCAGGCTGTGGTTACGTTCGGTGTCCGGCACGCCTAAAATGGCAGCAATCATCGGCTCCAGCCACTGGAGAGGAGTGCGAGAGGACTCGGCGATCGCATGACCGAAGCAGAACGTCATCCGCTGGTTGCCGTGGCTGAGTTGGGGCAGGAAGCCCGCAAGGACCGTTGGTCGCGTGACCAAATCTGAGGCGAGTGCGCGTACGGCGTCCAGTTGGCGTTGCTGCTTTACCTCGAATTCGAGGCTTTCTTCGCGGGGATAGTCCCACGGCATATCAGTGACGAGGAAGCGCACGCGTGATTCCAAGCTTTTTGGCTGGAGCTTGGTAATGAGCTTTCTAACTCGATTGACTAGGCCGGGATCCATGTCCGGACTGTCGTACACGATGACGCCGCCTAGCGTCTCCAGCGCTTGTGGCCACTGATCGACCGCAGCTAGCACTTGATCCACTGCCGCTTCGACCACATCAATGAATCCGTGCGAGACCAGCGACCCGAGCTGCTCAGCTAACTTGTTGCGGCCGGTAGTGCCGGAACGGTCGGTTCGCCTGGCGTAGCGGACGAGACGAGTTACACAACCAGTGATGTAGGTGAATGTTGCGTGCTCCGTGGCGGGGTGCCAAGACTCGAACGCCGGGCGCGACCCCTGCGCCTCAGCACCTGCGAAGCGCGTGAAATGGTACGTTTCGCATCCGGCGCTCAGGGCTTCAACAATGACCACACACTTGGCCACGTCAGAAGTATCTTCAACCTCCTCAAGGAGCGAGAGCCTGGCGTCGCCACCGGCTGCCGTACTGCCGAGGATTACATGGAAGAGCGCCTTGAATTGACCGGTGGCGTTGTTGCTGAACGATTCGTTCTCGGCGATCGCGAGGCGCAGTAGGAGGCGGGCACCGTCCTTAAAGGTTTGAGGGGCGAATGCGATCTTCTCCAGTGCCCAAACGAGGTGGCGACGGATATCACCTTTGATCTTTGTCAAGTCACCAACGTCGTCCAGGAAGCGTTCTATTCGTTCCGCGACGATCGCCGGGTCGATTTCCGCGAGACTCGACAGCACTTCGCTGTTCGCTGTCCCGGAGAGCCGTGCGAGACCATCTAACGGACCGTCGGGCCGGCAGACGTGGTCCGCCACGTGACGAGCGGTTTCTGTCGTGTTGAGTAGGGCTAGCTGTCGGGCGGCCGACGTCCTGAGGTAGGGGCGCATATCGCCAGCGAGCACGTTGTCCCACTCAGCGTGGCTCCATTCCTGCCATTGGCGCTCGGCCAGCCTCATGGCGATGGGACGCGGTTGAAGGAGAATGGCCCTTCCTCGGGACTGAGCGACCCCTCGGCGGCAGAGATCATTGATGGCGGAGCGAAGGTCGGGTTCTTCAAGGCGGCGCCCCAGTCTTGCGATCTCGCCTAGTTGCCCGGCGGCCAGCGGCTCTCGGTAGACCAGACCGAAGGTGGCGAGAAGCGCCGCCGACTTCAACAGCAATGCGCTGTCCTGGGGTCTACGTCCTAAAACGAAGGCATCGATGAGGTCGTTGTCCGTGGCGCGGGCCACGGGGATAGACCGAACCCACGCCTGGCCTATCCGAATAGCGATCTTTGGGAAGCCCTTGCAAAAGCGTGCGAGCCGTAGCTGATCCTCGCCATGCTGGACATGCGGGAGGCGGTTGATGATAGCTTGAGTGACGGATTGCGGTGCCTCAGCGACATTGAGCGTCTTCTGGTCCTGTGTTCCGGTGGCGACCTCGTAGTCGATGGTGTGTTGCTACGCCGTGTTTGAATACTAGTGTCAGCTGGCCTGCCTGTGTCGGCGAACGCCATTAATAAGGATGTCGCGTGCACACGAAGGTGTCTCTGAACGTCAGGCACCGTGTGGTCAGCCCAGCCCGCATCGCTGAAAGAACTGCGTCTCTCGAAATCAGGCTCAAACTTTAGCACACGAGCGGGTTACGCGGCACTGCCATGCTCGGCTGCTTCGCGCCGGTCGACCCGACGACGCCACCAATGGGTGCTTCCGCAGTCAAATGTTGGCGGCCGCCGCGTAACCCGTTCGCGTTCTAGAGTTTGAGCCTGATTTCTAGATGCGCAGTTCTTTCGTCGATGCCGGCTGGGCCGAGTTTTGGCACAGGACGGGAGACAATGTAGAAGCCCGCAAAGGGTTGACCGAGATTGAGCACTCCTATGATGCCAAGGGCCGAAGGTTCTATCCTTGGTTGAAGGACAAGCGCAGGACGTCGCTCTCATGGCTGTTTGCCCATCGATACGCGATCTTCTTTTTTGCGGATCACAAGGGTTCACCGAGTAGCTTCAGATAATGCCCGACGCGCCGCGCTCCCTCTTACTCATCGTCGCTGGGGTCGGCGCCTCGCCGGTCTGGAACGCCCCCGGCCAGCCGCCGTGCTTTCCAATGACCTCGTCGATCTTGACCATCAGACGGCGAGTTTCGGCAAGGGCGGCAATGATTTTTCGGTAGTGGTCGATGTCGTCCTCGGAAAGCGCGCGGCCCTTTCGATCCTTAAGCCACTTCTCCGCCGGGCGGTAACCGCCAATGGTGAACGCCCAGACTTCCGGCTCGACGCTCTCGAAATATTGTTCACGATTGATCCATACGCGTCCCGGCAAACCACCGGTCGGGGGCGCGTAACGTACCTTGTCCACCTGGTTGCTGCCGGTGTCCGGGAACATCGCCTGCGCACCCTCCGCTTCCATTAGGTGTAGGCTGACGAAGCGCGCGCCGAGGCGGATGAGGTCGGCGAACAACGCACGGTCGTCTGGCAGCGGAACGCGTGGGAAATCGGATTTGAGGAAGTCGGCGTAGCGGCGGCGATATTCCGGGCTGTGGAGCACGGCGTAGATGTAGTGGAACACATCCTTTGGGTCGAAGGTGGTGTCGAGATCGCCGGTACCGTCGAGAGTAAAGACGAGACCCAGGGCAGAACCGAAGGCCAGCACGAACTTGCTGTTGAGATTCGGTCGTCGGCCTCTTTCTCTGGGGACCATCCCTTGATCTGCCTTGCCTACATCAGGGTAGAGATAGAGTGGAAAGACGAAACCGTTGTTTGAAGTCTTAGGTGACATACAGATGACTTCAACGATGTTCCGAGTCACCTGAGCGTGCCTAAAGACTTCACCTTTCGTCATGCGGGAAGTAATCAGCGCGATATTCCCCCCCGCCAGCATATGTCGCATGACTTCCGGGCGCGGCATGCAAATGAAGCCGCGGGACCTTCCAGTGTAGTAGGTAAACCTTCTGTCAAAGGGCCGGTAGAGAACGGAAACCACACGCCCATCGGCGCGCCGCACGTCTTCCTGTGCCAGCCGAACTTTCCAATCACGAGCGTCCTTCCTCAGCTGGTAGAACGACCGAGCCTCCTCGCTATCGCGTTCGCTAAAGTCCTTGGCGACCCGGGACATTTCGTCCGCGGTCCAGCGTATTGCCAGCTTGTCGCGGGCTGTGACGATTCCGACTGAGTGAACGGGGAAGACATTGGTCAACTTCCATCCGGCTCGATATTCGTCATTCAACGTCTCGTCCCGAGGGACGAACAAGCGCAGGGGCGCCTTTAGGGACAGTGCTTGCCACTCCGTGCTTGCCACGTCGCTGGCGACAAGCCGATCGTACTTGCCGGCGCCGCCAGTTTGCTCGCGTACGCCCCAAACGTCGGCGTGGTTGTATGCAGGGCAAATCGGCTCGGTCCCACTGGGGGAGCACGTGAATAAGCCGACGGCGACGCCCTGCTGGA
Source organism: Candidatus Marinacidobacterales bacterium (assembly GCA_965197495.1). Taxonomy (GTDB): domain Bacteria; phylum Acidobacteriota; class Vicinamibacteria; order Marinacidobacterales; family SMYC01; genus SMYC01. The sequence goes on along the minus strand of OZ240210.1, from coordinate 2,825,132 downwards.
TGTCGAAGACGTTCTCATCCTTGCCGCCGTCTGGCGCGCGTTCCTTTTTCTTCGCGTTGCCATGCAGGTCAAGCAGATGTGCTCGTGGAAAGGTGGCCGTGAGGCTCTCGCGCATGCCACGAAACGTGGGATTATCCAGGTAGCTGTGGTTGGTGATGAAGCCAAGTACACCTCGGCCTGTGCGTTCGATCTGCCAGTGCGCAAGGCGGAAGAACTTTACATAGTCGTCGTTCAGCCATTTGGGATTGCGCTCGTTCAGCGGGCCGCCATCAACCTCGAAATAGTTCTCCACGCGCAGCGTACCCGCACTCCCCCGGAGCAACTCCCGAATCCAGGCGCCCTTGTTGGCAGAGTGGCCCGAGTACGGTGGGTTGCCGATGATGACCGTGAACCGTGCGGCACGCTTGACCTCGTTCACCGCCTGGGCTTCGTCGGCTAGCGCCGGAATCGCGAAGTCGAAAGCTCCTTGTGAAAAATCCTGCTCCGATTCCAGCGCGTTGGTGAGATACACTCGCGCCCGCTCGTCGCTGCCGAAGCGGTAGCCGGTCTCGTAGAGCTTGAGGCCGATCTTGAGGTGGGCGATGGCATAGGGTGCCATCAGGAGTTCGTAGCCGTGCAGGCGCGGCAGCAGGTGCTTTGGCACGTACTCGTTCCAAAACGCGTCGATCTTCTTCTCGCCGTGCCCCTGTGCCTTCCACTTGGCGACAAGCGTCTTGTGGATGAGGTCGATGGCCTCCACGAGGAAGGTGCCAGTGCCAGTGGCGGGATCGAGGATCTGCACGAAACCCTGATCCGGCGAGATGGCGTCGGGGATGCTCAGGCCCTCGCGGCGTTCGGCCATCTCCCCCCACGTTGCGGTGTCCGCGAGGCCATCCTTCAGCTCGAACTCGCTCCGCAGCAAGGTGTGCACGGAGCGGACGATGTAGGAGACGATCGGGCGCGGGGTGTAGAAAACGCCACGCTGCATCCGTTTCTCCGCGTCGTACTCCTTCAGGAACAGCTCGTAGAAGTGAATAACCGGGTCTTCTCGCGGGTTTCGGTCGCCGAAGTCTCGGACCACGGCTTCCATGTTGGCGTTGTCGAGTAGGTCGACGACCTCGGCAACGCCGAGCTCGTCGAAGTCGATCCCCTCAGCGCCCGGCTCGTTGTGGCGCCCGCCGACCTTGAGGAACATTTCCATCAAGTCGCGGAGAAATGGGTTTGTGCGCATGTGACTTGCAAAGTCGTCGACCGTTTTCTTGTGCGGATCGGCGATGCGCGCGGAGAGCAGGCCGTATGCGATCGTCTGGGCGTACATGTCGGCGAAGCCGTTCGCGTCCAGATCGTGAACGAGCGCTGTCTGGAACGCCTTCATGAGCTTGTTTAGCGGGCCGTGTTGGGTCTCGATGGCGATGGCGGTCTTGATGCGGTCGCGGATGGTGCGCGCGAGCTTGGCCAGACGAACCGCAAGCTCGCGCGACGTGGTGATGACCTCACGGTGGCGAAGCGTGAAGGCGGCACGCCACTGCTCGCGCCACGCGTTGGCGTCACCGTCGTTTTTAGGCCAGGCGAGGTGCTCGGTTAGCTCCGTGGCAACGGCGTCGAGGTGCAACGCGGTGTCGCGGTTGTCCCAGCCGAGCACCTTGAGGGTCGGCAGGTCATGGCCGTTCGTGGGCGTCGAGAAGTGGGCGAAGCTGATCTGCCGCTCGTCACCCACGCCGTAGTTGGAGATGAAGAGCAGATCATCCTTGGCCCAGGCGGTCCGCTCGACGCTGTTGGCGGAGGCGCGCTTCTTGAGCGCCACCTGGCTGAGAATGCGTCGTAGCGCCACGACGGGGAGTTTCCTCGGCTCGAACTTGACGAAGAAGATGCCCCACGGCTGGTTCGGCACGAGCGGCCGAAGACGCTTAATCTCCTGAATCTTGGCAGCGTTCTTCGTGTCGATCCCCAACTCTTCTGGGGTGTACTCGAAGGTCAGCTCCTCGAAGTCACCGCCGTCGATCGGCCAGCCCATTTCGCTGCGCAGGTAGGCGATGAGCTGGTCGAAGCGCTTGATGCTCGCGAGCGCGCTGCGGTGGTCGGTCGGCATCGGCTCAGCCCTCGTTGAGTTCCATCCAGCACTTGAGCAACGGCTTCACGCCCACTGGGGCGTCGACACGCTTGAGATAGCTATTCTTGATGTGTTTCTCGATCGTGGTCCGAATCTCGACCAAGGTTTTCTCCTCGATGGTGCACTGGCGCGGCGTCTCGGGTGTGGACCGGATGCTGCCAGCGATCTCGCCCGGATCTTCGAGAATCGCGCCGCGGTCGAGGTCATAGAGGTACCAGCGGGTCGTGCCCGCCTCCTCGGTGAACTCGCCGGCCTCCTTGTCGAGGGCGGGAAGCGTGTAGCAGAAGAACACGCCGCGCGCCCCTTGGGCCACGTGCTTGCGGCCGCTGAAGGTGGCGCCGGGGAGGCGCTTGAGGCGTGCCTCCAGTTTGGGGTCGGCCTGAAGCAGCGCCTGGTACTCAAGGTGCATGTCCTCGACCGCGGTCTTGGTGCCCTCGTAGGTGTGATTGAACTCTTTGAGCGCGGCGAAGTTGTCCTGGGGAGTCAGGAGCTTTTTTCCCTCGATCCCGAGCGTTGTCGAGATCAGCAGCGTCTTCTGCGTGACCTTGGTGTAGAGCGTGAGGATCGCGTTCAGCTCGGAGGGCGGCAGGAAGTTCCAGAAGCTCACCGTCCCGCGGGAGCCGGCGACCTCCGCGTGGTCGGCGACCAGTCGTTTCTCGATTTCCGGATTCATGCGCCGGTCCACGCGGCCGATGCGCTGCATCAGACGCACCGGGTTCCAGTGGATGTCGTAGTTGATCATTCGCGACGCGTCCTGGAGGTTCAGGCCCTCGGATAGGACGTCCGTGGAAATGAGGACGCGGATCTCCGTGCGGCCCTTCTCAGCGAGCTCTACCGAGGAGAGGCCGTTGTAGTAGGGCGAGAAGCGCTGGATGACGTCGGCGCGGTTGCCCTTGGAGGCGCTGTCGACCTGGGCGACGCCTTCGATGCCGGCTTGATCGAGTTGGCGCTTCAGGTAGCGGGCGGTGTCGGCGAACTCGGTGAAGATGAGGACCTTCTGGTCGGCAAGTTCTTTCGTCTTGAGCAGCCGGCTGAGCTTCTGGAGCTTGTCGTCGTGCTCGGGCTCGAACTTCCGGGCCTCGGCAGTGAAGTGCGCAAGCTGGTCAAGATCACGAAAGGTTTCCGTGATCATGGCCGGTACATCAAACTGCTTTCGGTCCAGCCTTTTAACAGCGGCGAGCATCTCCGGGGGCACGATGTCTTCGTCCTCCGACTCGTCTCCGTCCTGACCCCAAAACTCGAGTTGCCGACTACGTGCGTAGCCAAGGATCTCGGCGTTGTCAGACTTCCAGTGCTCAAGCTTCTTCTTCTCCGCAGCGGTCTCGCTGTGAACCTCGAGGAAGGCCAGAAGCTTCCGGAGCAGCCGGTCGCAGGAGAGTTCGAACGCGACAACGGAGCTTTCGAAGCGCTTGAGGAAGTTCGTACGGATCAGGCCAACGACTTGCTTCTGCCGATTCTGTTCGAACGGATCGATGCTTGTGTCCGGTCCCTTGTACCAGGCGAGTGGGTAGTACATCGGGAGCGCGAACAGCGGGTTCAGCCGCGTGAACGCGTTCTCGAACATGTCGAGCAGCCGCCCGTAGGTCTTACGAATGGAGTACGCGGCTACCTGCGGCGGCCTGCGCTCGGGGAAGGCGGCCGTCTTCCCCGTCTCGCGGATCTGGCTTTCGCGCGCGTAGGCGCGGCTGCGCTGCACGACGAGGTGGCGGAAGATCTGGTCGGAGAATAGGATCTCATGCGTCTCGGTCAACTGTTCGGAGACATCGGTCAGGTCGTGCCCGACTCGATTACGCAGGGCCTTCTCCATCTGGTTGAAGTGCGCGCGCAGGTTGTTGACGCCCAACGTGCGGGCGAAGTACGTCTCGTCCCGGTGCGTGAACAGCTCGGCCATGTGCCGAAAGTCGCTCAGCCGGTTGTTGATCGGCGTGGCGGTGAGCATGAAAAGGGTCTTCGGCCGCTCCGCGTTGTCAAGCATGTCGTAGAGGCGATAGTAGCGCGACGGTTCCGCGTCCTCATCATCGTCGCCCCGTGTCCCGGGGTTGCGAAAGTGGTGCGCTTCGTCGATCACCACGATGTCTGCAAGCTCCGCGATGCGTTGGAATCGCTCCGGGAAGTCGCCCTTGCGGCCGAGGTCCGTGTGGCTGAAGACCGCGAGGTTGCTGAAGTCCGCGTTCCCACCAACACCGCCGATGTGCGGTAACCATTCGCGCAGGTGCGGTTCCCAGACGCCCTCCTTCGTCGCCTTGGGAGCGAAGAGCACCACGCGCTTCCCTTCGTGCAGCACCAACCGCTCGATCAACATCAGGCCGACGAAGGTCTTGCCGAGGCCGACGCCGTCGCACAAGAACGCGCCGCCATGCTGGCGGGCAATCTTCATGAGTGCCCAGTAGGCCTCTTGCTGATAGCGGTCGATCCGGGGAAACATCTTCGAGCGGGTTTCATCCCACTCGGTCGCAGTCAGCTCGTGGCCGCGGAAATATTCCTGCAGCGCCTTGGCGTAGACATCGAACGGCGTGTAGCGGTGCGTGTGGCGCGAGATGGTCTCGACGATCGAGTCAGTGACCACGACTGCCTCGTTCCAGTGCGCCTCGAACCACTCCTGAAGTTGGGCAACCTCGCGTGCGCTCTGGACCTGGATGTTGAGCTCGATGTTCTTCGTGAGACCAGGTGCGGTGAAGTTGCTCGACCCGACCAGCGCCTGCGAGCCGACCACCTCAAGCTTCGCGTGCGTGATGTACGCCTTGGCGTGGAACTTGTTCTTGTCGTAGACACGGCACTCGATCTGACCGGAGCGCAGCGCGTCGAGAATCGCCGGGACGCCGTGCAAGAACGGGTTGGTATCCTTGTTCGCCTCAAGGCTCCCGTCGAGGATCTGAACCGCGTGCGCCCGCACAGCGTTGAGCAGCGCCGTGCGCGTGCGATACGTCGTCTCGGCGCCCATCAGAATCCGGATGTTGTCCAGTGACTGCCACTGGCCATCGAGGGCGAGCAAGGCGCCGATCTCGAAGTACCCCGTCGCAATATCGAACGCCTTGGCGATGCCGGACCACTCTTCGAGATAGCGGAGCCCCGTCCAGCCGGAAACGCTGTTGTCGACGATGAAGAGGCCTCGACCTTTGGGGTCAGCGGTCATCGAGATCCGTCACCTTCCTTTCCCAGCCAGCTCACGCGCGACGAAGTCTCCACGATGAGGGACTTTGTCGAGTCCGAGACGTATCGCCACATCGCGGTCCAGAACCTAGCGCTTTACGCGCAACGCCTCGGCAAGCACCTGGCACAACATGACCCGGTAGTGCGGGTGGAAGCGCCCCAGAGTGACGCACGCGACCACACTACCACGACCTTCTCTTTGCCTAAAGGCGAGGAGTTTCCACCATCCCCGGAAGGTACACTAATCTGCTGATTTACGGTCTATTTCAAAAGGGCCGAGTTTTGGCACAGGACGGGGTCACCGAGACGAAAACCGCGCCGGCCGCCTCGAGCCGTTCGACGAGCTTTGCAAAGTCGGAGAGGGAACGGGTCAGCCGGTCGACCTTGTAGACCACGATCTGCTCGACGAGACCGGCATCGATGTCGTCGAGCAAGCGCTGCAGGCCCGGGCGCTCCAGGGTTCCTCCCGAGAGCCCCGCGTCCTCGTAGACGGTTGGCAGGAGCACCCAGCCCTCCGCTTTCTGGCTCGCGACATACGCGGCGCAGGCTTCTCGCTGCGCATCGAGGGAGTTGAACTCCTGTTCGAGACCCTCTTCCGCACTCTTTCGCGTATAGATGGCACAGCGGATCTTCTTCATGTTAGGCCTTGCGCTTGGGCGTCAGACCGAAAAAGCGTGGTCCTGACCAGTGGGTTCCGGTGATTCGCTTTGCGATGGTAGTGAGGGACGGATAGGTTTTGCTGTCGAACCGATAGCCGCTGTCGATTACCTCGACCTGGTAGGTCCGGCCATTCCACTCGCGGACGAGATGGGTGCCGGGAGAAACGGACTCTGCGGGAGCGCCGGAGCTTGGTGTCTCGTTCGCCATGGCAGCCAGAGCGCGCCGGGTTGCGGCCGAAAGCCCGCCATGGGTCCGGCACTGGCGTTCGTGCAAGAGAACGCGGCGCATGAAGATACGCGAGAGCGAGCTTGGCGGAGCTGCCCCAAAGGTCTGCTCCCAGACCCGCCGCAAGCTGGCGAAGTCCAAACCGTCCCAAACGACGTTCCGCCCAACCCCTGTATCCTGCGGCATCACCGAACGTTCGCTCTTCTGCTCGATAAAGTCCAGTCTAATGAGGGACTTCCGGGTGCGAAGTCCACTGCCCGTAGCTCGCCACGCAGCCCAAGGGTCGGCGGATTCCAAGGGCGTCTAAGCTGCTGATTTGTGGTCTATTTCAAAAGGGCCGAGTTTTGGCACAGGACGGCATACGTCTTCACGCGCGACTCCTTGACCGCTGATGCCTTGCTCTATCGCGTGAAGCAAGTGTGATTTTCCAGACTCGTTCTCACCAACAACGGCCGTAACATCCTGTTCGATCGGAATTGTTACGTATGGGCACCACTTTTCGTCGAACGTCTCCCACGAGGAATGTGTGGCGACCTTCGAATCCTATTTCCGAAGATAGTCGTAGTTGAACGACTTATAGAACCGCAAAAGAACACTCTTTAGAAACATGCATGGACCTCGTTAGCGGATAGTCAGTAGCGTGAGCCGTGTGCACGGTCAACCATCGTGCGCATGTTCCGATGGTCGCCTTGGTGTTGGTGGCCACACGCCGTGTAGCATAGCACCTTCCGAGGCGGGGGGCTTCGAGTGCTCGGCGTCGTAGGCCACGGTGCAGGGGTATGCGACCGGCTTTGACTGTCGCGGGTGTGGATCCGGAATCAAGTGTTTGAGTCGCGTCTGGAGAGTTTTGATCCGATCCGATCCCATCGGATGGGTTCCGGGTTGTGACGTCATCATCCTCAGAAGTGAGTAGATTGTCGGCCCCCGTCTGGTCCAAATAATCGAACGCCCAGCGGTCAGCAGTTTGCACCTTCCCAAAGGCCCGAGGTGGTGAGTTCGTTCGTGTTTTTTGACACGACGGGATCACAACTAACCGTGGGGTCAGGTCATCACCACGAGAAGAATCATCAAGGCAAGAAGAATCTGCTGCTGTTCCTAGCCAGCGACCAGTTACATCAGTCCGAGCGCAAGGTGCGATCCCGTCCTGTGCCAAAACTCGGCCCTCTTGAAATAGCCGATAAATCAGCAGCTTAGCGTCTGTGTTTTGCGATGGTGCCAAGGGCCGTGGGCTTTACAATCGTCTGGCCCGAGGGTGTTATCTTCGGATCCATCATGACGTACCATGTGCAATTCCTACTGTTGGTCAGGCAGCCGTTGTTCGATCGGGCAGCCCTGCCGCTCACACAGACCTCATGGGTGCTTCCGCCATTAAGTGTTGGTAAAATGACACTGAGACTTTACGGTGCATTAAATTACAGACATGGTTTTTCAAAAGGGCCGAGTTTTGGCACAGGACGACCACGTTGTTTTTCAGTAATTCGGTGGCCTGTTGGTCACCCTGGATCCAATCAGCGATGGCGACCACCAACAGTGTCAAGGCGTCGTGTCCAAAAAATACAAACGAACTAAAGACCGGTGCGCCGGGACGTTTCGGACTACATACGCATGAAGGACGAAGAATTACTTGCGGAGGTGGAGGAACTGCTAAGAACCACCCCTCCACTTTCGGCCTTTATGAAGAAGGAAAACGATGAGGATAACGATGAATGGTTCGGACGCGTAGCTTCCGTCCTCTCAGAATGGGATTCAATTCGATGCGCTTTCGCGAACATGCATTGGTACATCAAGGCGCTTCAGCAGAATCACAACATCAGAACGGCACGTCGTGCACTCAGGACTTTGTTATTCCAATCCCAACACGATCTGCGGATGAAGACGGTTGGACCGCTTTCTATTGCAGTCGGCGCCAACAAACCTTTCACTTACTTTGACGAGATCCGCAAGATTACGGAACAGGCCCGAGAAGACCTCTTGTTCGTTGATCCCTACCTGGACACCGAATTCGTTTCGCGATACTTGCCGCAGATAGATGCCGGAGTGACGGTCCGGCTACTTACATCGAAGAAACTCCCATCCCTGCTCCCGGCGGTTGACGCCTTTGTAGCGGAACACAAGCTGCAAGTGCAGGTGCGTTCCCCCTCCTCCGATCTTCACGATCGCTTTGTATTTTTGGATAAAACGAAATGCTATCAGTCCGGTGCATCATTCAAGGATGGAGCCAAGAAGTCCCTCACCACCATAACTCAGATAACGGACGGCTTCGAGGCAATGCATCAGCATTATGAGGCCGCTTGGAATGAAGCGGAAACGATGTTTCCCGTCGATCCGATCTAGCCGCGTGACGGAGACGGGTAGCAGAGAAGTTTCTTCGTAGCACGACGGTTACTCCTTGTCGAGGCACTCTGGTTGTTCATCGAGAGGGCCATACCTGGACCAGAACGTGCAAGGCCCAGCTACGCCACGGTAGCCCCGGCCTCGATTCTGGACCTCTCGGGTGGCCTCTTTTCCGCTGCCGTACGGCCCGGTCAGCCCAGCTCCTCTATTTGGCGCAAACTTGGCACTCGAAAATCGAGATTAGAGACGAATACCGAAAATGAGGCCTGTTCAGCCCTTCTAGCGCGTCTCTGGTGCCACCTGATCCTGCAAAACCGCGCCAACGGCGCGGAAAATCTCACGCGTCTCTGCAGTGCCACAATTGGCCAGACTGTGTGGCGGATGGCGCAGTTTGGAGCTATCCGGTCTCGGCTGGAAACCATCAAGAACAGGGAAAAACAGGGAACTGAGCGCGTGCGCTCCATCGCCTAAAGGCGATGGGTTCACGTCGCCGACTAAAGTCGGCTTGTCCTTGCCTCGTTTCACTACTCACTGACCTTGAAAGAATCGTCGTCCTGGGGCACGGCACCCTGCAACTCTATATACTTCGCTATCACCTCATCCGTCACGTTGCCCGTTGTCACCACGAAGTAACCCCGTGCCCGTAGGTGCCGACCCCAGAACTCCTTCCGCATCGTCCGTAAGTCGCGCATCAGACGATTCGACGTCTTACCCTTGATCAACTGCATCACTCGACTCGGCGACAAATTCGGCGGCACGCTCAGCAACAGGTGCACGTGCTCAGGCCGCACATGACCCTTCAGTATTTCTATCTGGTTCCGAGCACAGATCTCCCGGATGAGATCCCGGAGACGAACCGCTACATCCCCTCTCAAGGCCGGCTTGCGGTACTTCGTGATAAATACGAAGTGATAGTTTAACTGGTACGTCGTGTGCAATGATTTACGATATCCTTTCACCTGGGGATCGTACCCCAAGCCTCCTAAAGGCTTCGCCTAAAGGCGAGGGATTTCAACCATCCCCGAGTGGGACATTAACAGGGAATTTGGGCCATTTTGAGGCTGATCGGGCCGTTTTTTCATGTGGTAACCATCTGTATTTCAAATGGTTAGACGGCAATTCCCTGTTCCGAAATAACAGGGAATTTGAGATGACCGAACAGGGAATTTGAAATAGGCAAACAGGGAATCGCTCTGGAAGAACAGGGAATTAAGATCAACGAACAGGGAAATGTCACGAGCAGCACGTGAGGGGTTTCATTCGAGGACACGAATCGTTGTTTGCTCCGCCGGTCAAAAGAGTCTCCTCTCTGACCTAGGGGCAAGAATGTCCGGGTCGTCGTTCCGAACGCTGTTCACTCTAGTGTTAACGGCACGCTTTTCGTAAGGGCCGCCATAGGGTTCACGCACCAAGTCGAGTAGTCTTGGCACCGGTGACGTTGGGTCGATCCAGTCGTCGAACCGGTCCGGAGCGATGATGGCGGGCTGTCGATGGTGAATGTCGGCAAGCTCTGGAGAGGCCGTCGTCGTGATGATGGCGAAGGATTCGAGAGAGTTATTGCCCTTGCCCCAGCGCTCCCACAGAGCGGCAAACGAAAGCGGCGACCCGTCCTCAAGCGCCAAGAAGTAAGGGTGCTTGCCGTACCCGGTCCGTTGCCACTCGAACCACCCATCGGCCGGCACCAGGCATCGACGCGAACGGAAGGCGGCGCCGAATGATAGCTTCGTGTGGATGGTCTCCGACCGGGCATTGATGAGGCGGGTGCCTATCCTGACGTCTCGTGCCCAAGACGGCACCAGTCCCCAGCGGAGCTGGACCATGGTGCGTTTGCCGTTGCCATCCAGCCTACACGCGGCGAATTCTTGTTCCGGCGAACCATTGTAGCGAGGCTGCAAATTCAGCGGGACCGTCGGTGCTGTCAGGTTGTAGAGGTCGTGAATCTGACGCCAGGTCAGCTTCTGCGTGAAACGACCACACATCGTTAGAATGCTCTTCGCGTTCTCTGTCTCGAGTGGGGCCGGCAGCTCGGTAACAACATCATCATTAATAGTAACTGATAGAATAGGGCTCCTACTTTCGACCTGAATACGGGGTCGGGCGCCACAAGGAGCGACAAAGAGAGATGCCAAGCAAAGTCGACTGGTATTATCACCGCAACGGGTGAACAAGCTGTAGCCGAGCGTCCAAGTTCATGGACGCCAAGAAAATCGACGCGAAGGAAGTCGTCTCTGCATCGAAAAAGCTGAGCCGCAAAGACGCTGTGGCGCTTATCAAAGCCGCCAAAAAAGTTATCGTCGCCAAGGGCAAGAAAGTCCAAATTTTTCCCGGCGGGAAGGCGTCCAAGGAAATCGTGGATGCGCTCTTAGGACCGACGGGGAACCTGCGCGCCCCCACGCTGCGGGTTGGGAAAACGTTGCTGGTCGGCTTCGATGAGAGTTCTTACGTGGACGTTCTGGGATAGCCTCTAGGCGCTTGCGTCTCGAACCCTGCGGGCTGCACAACTTCCAAGAATCCTAAATCTGGCGAGCACATAGGACGGCCGTCCTGTTTACCGCCCTCGTGGATGCCGCGGGCGCGTGGTGATCTTGGCCCGCGGATACTTCGTCTTGACCTCCTTCGCGTAGGCCTCCCGCCGTCGGCGCTGGGCTTCAGGCCGATGGGCTTGGTACCAGCGGTGCGACCGCACCATCTGGGAACAGCTCGAGGAGCAGTACCGTTGACGCCGCGTCTTCACGACTAGACGTTGACACTCTGGCCGGAGACAACGGGCGAGCCGGTGGCCACTGTTCTCGAGGGTCTCGATCACCGTGAGCCAGAACGAATCGGGCCACTCAGCGCAGTCGATTCGTTCGATATATTCCCCCTTTGCTAGCAACATCACTCGATGTGAGTCGAGCTCTATCTCCAGTACAGCACCGATCCTTGACCCCGAGACAAGGTCATCCAGCATCTTGACAAGCTTGCGTTGCAGGGCACGCAGGGCCTTGGGTCGGACCTCGCCACCGGGCGGTCCGAGGGAGACTACGGGAAGAGGAATTCTCCACTTTATGCGCGGCAGTTCTCTCCCCCACCGGTCGGCCGCCTTGGCCGTGAGTTCCGTCTGGGCGAACTCCACGAGTAGCTCCAGGCGGCGTACATACCGCATCTTGTTTCGACGCAGTGTTGCAACGACCATCGCCGGATTATTGCGGCGCGGGCGGTTTTTTCTAACGGTCATGACGTTCTCCTATCTCTCCGTAATGTTAGAACGATAAATAGTATTTTAACCGTTGCGTCGTTATTTCGCACGAGATATTTTGGTCGTAACGCGGAGGAAGCGAGGACACCATGGTCATAAAAAAAGAAAGGAACAAACGGATCCGGAATCGGAGGGCAGGGGCCATCGCCACGCCGAGCACCCAGAAGATCACACGCCGTCCTATTGCGACTCTCGCCCCCTGGTCCCGGAATGCCCGCACCCACTCGAAAAAACAGATTGGTCAGATCGCGGAAAGTATTCGTCGTTTCGGCTTCACCAACCCGCTACTGATCGATGAAGCAGGAACCATCCTTGCCGGTCACGGTCGCGTGGCAGCAGCGAGATTACTCGGCATGACCGATGTTCCCTGTATGCAGCTCGATCGCATGACCAAGGATGAGAAGCGCGCCTACGTACTCGCCGACAACAAACTGGCGCTCAATGCCGGTTGGGACGAGGACCTGCTCGCCGCCGAGTTGGGTGCGCTTGTCTCTGCGGATCTTGACTTTGATGTCGAGCTTACCGGCTTCTCGATCCCAGAGATAGATGTAATTTTTGAGACGGTCGAACCGGAGGAGCCAGGTGATCCGCGTGACGACGTCATCCCGGACGGAGCGCTCTCCCGTGTCTGCCCGGGTGACGTCTGGCAGCTCGGAGCGCACCGTCTCATCTGTGGCGATGCGCTCGATGCGGACGTGGTCACCACACTGATGGCGGGCGAACAGGCCCGGATGGTCTTCACCGATCCCCCCTATAACGTCCCGATCGACGGCCATGTCGGGGGCTCAGGCAAGACCAAGCACCGCGAGTTTGCGATGGCTTCCGGTGAGATGAGCCGCGAGGAGTTCACGGGGTTTCTTCGGCGTGCCTTCGAGCGGCTGGTCGAGCATAGTGTCGACGGCTCGATTCACTATGTCTGCATGGACTGGCGCCACATGAGCGAGATCCTCGCGGCTGGCGAGGCTGTCTTCGACGAGCTCAAAAACCTGATCGTCTGGGTCAAGGACAACGGCGGCATGGGCACCTTCTATCGCTCGCGCCACGAGCTCATCTTCGCCTTCAAACACGGAACGGCGCCACACATCAACACCTTCGAGCTTGGGCAACATGGCCGCTATCGCACGAATGTGTGGCAGTACCGTGGCGTGAACACGCTGCGGGCAGGCCGGATGGAGGAACTTGCGCTGCACCCGACGGTCAAACCCGTCCAGATGATTGCAGACGCTATCCGCGACGTCTCGGGCCGGGGCTTTATCGTGCTCGATGTGTTTGGCGGGTCCGGCTCGACCCTGATAGCGGCACAAAAAACCGGGCGGAGGGCTAGACTCTGCGAGATCGACCCCGTCTATTGCAACCGCATCCTCGCCCGCTGGCAAGTCTATGCGAAAGACGACGCCGAGCGGCTGGTGGGCGGTGGGTCGGTTGACGCCCGGTGTCCGGCGGCGGCGGAATGAGCAGCGACCGCAACACCCGTCTGCCCGGCCGCCCTCACGACTACAAAGTCGGCTACGGCAAGCCTCCAAAGAAGAACCGCTTCAAAAAGGGCGAGTCCGGAATCCGCGCGGTCGACCGAAGGGCGCGAAGTCCCGCAGACCCGCGCTGCCCGAAGAGCGGCTGAGAGCTATCGTGCTGAAAGAGGCCTATCGCACCATAGACATGCGTGAGCGAGACCGTACCGTCTCCCTGCCGATGGCGCAAGCTATCATCCGTGCGCTGAACGTTGGCGCTGCGAAGGGTCAGTTCCGCGCCCAACGGCTCGCCACCGAGATGCTGACCTCGATTGAGCGAGAGGACAAGGCGGCTTGCGACGCGTACGTCAGAATGGCTATGGACTACAAGTTCGCCTGGGAAAAGGAACTCGAGCGCCGCAAACGGCACAGCATCGCCGATGCCCCGGAGCCCTTGCCGCATCCCGATCATATCAAGCTCGACCTGCGGGCCGGCACCGCGCGGATCGTTGGTCCTTCGACGAAGGAGGAGAAGGTCGTCTACGATCATTGGATTGCGCAAAGGCTAGAATTGCTGGCGGAATTTGATGCTGTGCTCCGCAAAAAAGAAGATTGGCCAGAAGCAGCCAAACATAGTAGGTCTAGAACGTGCAATCAACGCCGGATCGATTTATTGCGGAGCACACCCTTCGGGCGGCCTCTTTTCCGACGCTGCACGGCCCTGTCAGCGGCCCGCTCCCCCCTTTGGCGCGAACGTGGCACTCGAAAATCGAGATTAGAGACGAAAACCGAAAATGAGGCCAGTTCAGCCCTTCTAGCGCGTCTCTGGTGACGCCTGATCCTGCAAAACCGTGCCAACGGCGCGGAAAATCTCACCCGTCTCTGCAGTGCCAACAATTGGCCAGACTGGGTGGCGGATGGTGCAGGTTGGAGCTATCCGGTCTCGGCAAAAGGCGGTCCAGCTTTTGGCGGAAATCCTCAACCAGAAAAGTAAGTGGAGATTCAGGAGGTTTCGAGTTTCGCGCATTTCTTGACTTTTTTGACGCGTACACAGGTTTTGCGAGAAGGCTGTTTTACGCCCTCTCAGGTTTCAACCATGATGCCAATTTCGTTCCATCCTATTCCCCTACAGTGATTTAACGGCCTCCGTCACGTGCTGGTCCCCGCACGTATTATCGACGGGTGGTCGTTCGAGCCGGAATTTTAATTGGCTTTAATCATATTTTCTATACGGCATTTCAACCTCCTGGACGCCTGAAAGAAGGCCGTGTCGTGAACCCTCCGGCGCCACCGCCGGCCGTTACTCATTGTTATAAAAAGCTTTACGTCTCATCAGCGAATATTCGTCGACGGGAACATCTTTCCAGCTATCGCAGTCGGGAGGCTTGAGTGGGGGCGAGTGGAGCTTCCGGTTCTTGGCTGGAAACGATCAGAAACAGAGCTAAACAGGCCATTAACGTGCAATTTGGGGCGATTTTGGGGCTTATCGTGTCGTTTTTCCACTTAATCGCGCAGACAATGAGAAGACGCTCTACGCCTAGATCGCGCCTGAGGAGAAGGCAAATGGCGGAATTCGAATTGGCCAAACCTCGAATTCATCCAGTGGAGTTTTACGGAGGAAACGAAGATGACTCCGCAGACGGTCCAGTACAAGGAGCTATCCGAGTCTGGAAACCATGACAGGGAATTTGGGCCAGTTTGAGGCTGATTGGTGGAGGCCAGTGTCGGAGAGCAGCTTGCTGCTAACCGAGCCGATTCACGGAGTGGGCGCTGGAGGCTCACAGCGTTTTGACGAGCACTCGCTGTTTCTCCCAATCGTCGGGAAGCGGATGATGCAAGAGGTAGCTCGAGGTCAGCCCAACGGGCTGGCGGCCTTCGACAATGGCGCGGACGATGTCGGGAGCCAGGAAGGCATAACGGATTGCCTTGCGCACGCGGTCCGTTGGGATGGCGTTTTCGGTGGCAATCTGCTCATAGGTTTTACCTGCTTTGATTCGGTTGAGCCAGGAGAGGGCGTTGGCGATATTGCGCAGGAGTGTGCGGTCGACGGATTTCGTGGGGTTGCCCAGAACGAGCTTGGTCTCGACGCCGCGTCGACGCAAGCGGAACGGTGCGAGGATGCGGAGTGCATCCTCGCGAATGCGGTCGGGCCCCATAGAGAGGCAAGCAGCGAACGCATTGCGGTCGAGGAGGATGGACACAGAGCCGGGGCTGATATCGACCCGCCGGATGAGACGGAGCAGGGGGGCTGCCGAGGCACTATCATTGTTACTGCCGGAACACAGCCCGTCTAAAAAGCGACGCACCGAGGCGAGCTCTTGCATCGTCGAAGTATGGGTCAGCGAGGCCGAGAAGGTCGTGGCATCCACATGCTGTCGGATGAGATGCACGACGGTCTGTTCCAGCATCGGGGCGGGCAGTCGCCAGCCGGAGAGGTCCTTTTGGCCACTGTGCTGGATGAGGCGCCGGGAGACGTAGTAGCGGAGCCGTTGCCCGGTTTTCTTTTTGGTGTGGCTCGGCGTCAGCCGGTCCCGGGTCTCGTCGAAGAGCTTGCCTGCCAGTGGGGAACGGGCTGCACGGCCCTTCGTCGTGCGTTTCCTCGGTTTGGCAGCCCCTGCCTGCAGCTGCGCCTGGACCGCGTCCCAGAGCTCCGGAGCAATGATCGATGGATGCTGGCCCTCGTAGACACGCCTCTGGTGTCGGATGCGGCCGGCGTAGAGAGGATTGGTCAGCAGGCAGTGGAGGTGTCCGCGACGGAACGGTAGCCCGCCTGTCCGGGTTCCATCCGCGGCGAAGCGTTGCTTGGTGCGCAGTCTCAGACGGTCCGCCTCGGCCTTCACCTGCCGGAGCGTTCCGTGCTTCCGGTACAGCGCATAGAGCGTCCGGACCGTTTCGGCCTCAGCCTCGTTGATGCGCAGCGTGCGCTCGTCCTTCTCATAGCCGAGCGGTACGCGGCCGCCCATCCATAGTCCCTTGCGCTTGGAGGCAGCGACCTTATCGCGGATCCGCTCGGCCGTGACCTCCCGTTCGAATTGTGCGAAGGACAGCAGCATATGCAGCGTCAGTCGTCCCATGCTGGTCGCGGTGTTGAAGGACTGGGTCACCGAGACAAACCCGGTGCTGGCCGCGTCGAGCCGGTCGACGAGCTTCGCAAAGTCGGAGAGGGAACGGGTCAGTCGGTCGACCTTGTAGACCACAATCCGGTCGACGAGACCGGCATCGATGTCGTCGAGCAAGCGCTGCAGGCCTGGGCGCTCCAGGGTTCCTCCCGAGATCCCCGCGTCCTCGTAGACAGTTGGCAGCAGCACCCAGCCCTCCGCTTTCTGGCTCGCGACATACGCAGCGCAGGCCTCTCGCTGCGCATCGAGGGAGTTGAACTCCTGTTCGAGACCCTCTTCCGCGCTCTTTCGCGTATAGATGGCGCAACGGATTTTCTTCATGTTAGGCCTTGCGCTTGGGCGTCAGACCGAAAAAGCGTGGTCCTGACCAGTGGGTGCCGGTGATTCGCTTTGCGATGGTAGTGAGGGACGGATAGGTTTTGCCATCGAACCGATAGCCGTTGTCGATTACCTCGACCTGGTAGGTCCGGCCATTCCACTCGCGGACGAGATGGGTGCCGGCAGAAACGGACTCTGCGGGAGCGGCGGCGCCGTTGCCTGGTGTCCCGTTCGCCATGGCGGCCAGAGCGCGTCGGGTTGCGGCCGAAAGCCCGCCATGAGTCCGGCACTGGCGTTCGTACGCCAGAACACGGCACAGGAAAACGCGAGAGAGCGAGCGTGGGGGAGCAGCCCCGAAGGCCTGCTCCCAGACCCGCTGTAAGCTGGCGAAGTCCAAACCGTCCAAAACGACGTTCCGGCCAACCCCTGTATTCTGCGGCATCACCGAACGTTCGCTCTTGTGCTCGATAAAGTCCAGTCTAATCGGAACTTCCGCCGGCTAGACGCATGTAAACCCGTACGTTTAAAGCAGATGCGGCGGTTTGAAATGTAATGTGTAAGCATGTAATAGTGACAGAACAGTTTATTTTACTGATTTAATCCTGTATAGTCGGCGCATGTACATCGCCAAGGTGCCGAACCGCAACTCGCCCCCAGCGATTCTCATCCGCGAAAGCTACCGCGAAGGCGGTGCGCCCAAAACGAGGACCGTCGCCAACATCTCGAAGTGGAAGCCCGCTCGAATTGAAGCTCTTCGCCAGTTGCTGAAGGGCAACGTGGATTTGGGTGAGGCTCAGCAGTTCGAGATCACCAGAAGCAAGCCTCACGGACATGTTGCGGCCGTGCTGGGAACGCTGCGCAAAGTTGGCCTCGAGCGAATCATCCATAGCCGCCAGCGCCGAGAGCGTGACCTCGTCGTGGCGATGATTGTGGCGCGAATCGTAGAGCCGGGCTCCAAGTTGGCCACGGCCCGTGGTCTATCGAAACAGACCTTGACTTCGTCATTGGGTGAGTGTGTTGGAGTTGAAGACACCAACGAGGATGAGTTGTATGATTCCCTGGATTGGCTTTTGAGCCGCCAAGCAGCCATAGAGAAGAAACTGGCGAAACGCCATCTGCAGCAGGGCAGCCTGGTTCTCTACGACTTGACGTCGACTTGGGTAGAAGGTCGGTCGTGCCCTCTGGCGAAGCTCGGTTACTCGAGAGACGGCAAGAAAAACAAGTTGCAGGTCGTGTTCGGCTTACTGTGTGAGCGTGATGGTCGGCCGGTCGGGGTAGAGGTGTTCGAAGGCAACACCGGAGATCCCGCAACACTGGGGAGCCAAATTCGCAAAGTCCGAGAACGTTTTGAGCTTGACAGTATCGTCTTCGTAGGTGACCGAGGGATGATCACCGAAGCCCGGATTCGCGAGGAACTTCGACCGGAGGAAGGTCTCGAGTGGATCAGCTCACTTCGTGCCCCTCAGATTCAGCGACTTGCAAAAGACGGAATGCTGCAGCCTTCTCTGTTCGATGAACTCGACCTAGCGGAGATCCATCATCCTAGCTTCCCTGGTGAGCGACTCATCGCCTGCCGCAACCCTCTTCTTGCTACCGAGCGGGCGCGGAAGCGAGAAGAGATGCTTGTGTCGACGGAGTCAAAGCTAGAAGTGATTAGCAAAGCGACGAAGCGAGACCAACGTCCTTTGCGAGGCAAAGATACCATCGGCATACGATTGGGTCGAGTGTTCGCTCGGAGCAAGATGGGCAAGCACTTTCGCTACACCATTACGGACGACGGCTTCGACTTCGAGCGCGACAACGAAAACATCGAGCGTGAGGCGGCCCTCGACAGCATCTATATCATCCGAACAAGCCTCACCGAAGAGGCCATCTCCGCAGACGAAGCTGTCAGGACCTACAAAGGCTTGGCAGTCGTTGAACGCGCTTTTCGTTGCTGCAAAACCGTGGATTTGAAAGTACGGCCCATCTATCACTACAACGCTGAGCGAGTTCGAGCTCACATCTTTCTTTGCATGCTCGCCTACTACGTGGAATGGCACATGCGAAAAGCCCTCGTCCCGATCTTGTTTGACGACGACGACCCTGACGGTGCCCATGCCAAACGCTCATCCATCGTCAGCCCAGCAACGCCTTCAGACTCCGCCCAGGCAAAGGCTTCTACCAAGAAGACTCCCGACGGGTTGCCCGTCCACAGTTTCAGAACGCTTCTTTCTGATCTTGCTACGGTCACGAAAAATCAGGTCGAAAACGAAGCCCGCGGCCTGTCCTTCGTCAGCATCACTCGCCCCACACCCTTGCAGCACAAAGCATTCAACCTGCTCGAAATCAACCCCCGCACGATGTAAGCAGTACACACACCTCTCTTCAAAAACAAAGCCAATGATGCCCACACTTACGCTTGTTCATCCGTGGAAGGTCCGTCTAATGAGGGGCTTCCGGGTGCGCAGTCCGCTGCCCGCAGCTCGCCCCGCAGCCCAAGGGTCGGCGGATTCCAAGGGCGTCTAAGCTGCTGATTTGTGGTCTATTTCAAGAGGGCCGAGTTTTGGCATAGGACGCGGTTCTCCTCTTGCTGGTAGTCGATCACATCCTGCTGCTGGCGGTTGACCCAGCCAGCTAGAACGAGCAGTAGGAATTGCGCGTGGTACGTCATCATGGATCTGAAGATAACACCCTCGGGCCAGACGATTGTAAAGCCTACGGCCCTTGGCCCGGTCGCAAACACAGACACTAAGCTGCTGATTTATGGTCTATTTCAAAAGGGCCGAGTTTTGGCACAGGACGGGGTAGGCGGAGGAAGCGGCGTTGCACAGCAGTCGGGATGAACGGTCGAGTGGCCTTTCGTCGGGGGGTCGTTTGTATTTTTGGACACGAGTGCGTCCAGCGAAGGCTGGCATGTTCAGTGGGAGAGAGCCCCACCGGGCTTCGGGGCAAGCGTCTCAGGCTTTCTGACGACGACCGGCGCAGGCTCGCCGTCAAGGCCCAGGCTTTGGGCCGCGAGGCGCTGGCCCCGATTGCGTCCGTTGCCACACCCGCTACGCTTCTGCGCTGGTACCGCTACCTCATCGCAGCCAAGTACGATGGCAGCAAGAACCGGAGCCCAGGCCGACCTCCGACGGCGAAGGACATCCGTGAGCTCATTGTACGCGTGGCGCGGGAGAACCCGACGTGGGGATATACGCGCCTGCGGGGCGCACTCAAGAACCTCGGACATGAACTCGGACGCAACACCATCAAAAGGCTCCTCGCCGACCACGGTATCGTGCCTGCCCCGGAGCGGGGCAAGAGCATGTCGTGGAGCACCTTGCCTGAACAGGATGGTCTTGTTTTGCCGGAATGCGTTGGAACGCGCTCTCCGCGAATATCGTCTCCATTATCTGCGTGAGAGGAATCACCAGGGTCTCGGCAACCGTTGGCTAGACGATTTTCCCCAGGACGCGGATGGGCCCAAACGGCGTCAGCGATTACCCGCCAGGATGGCGCGGGCTTCCGTTACCGTCCAAGGCCGGGCGTTTGTCGACGTGAGCGTGATTCTGACCCTGCTGAGCTCGACGGGGTCAAAAGAAATGACGTGCCAGCCTTTGAGCCGCCGCCGGAACCTCTTCTTTCCCAAGGAGATGTATCTGTCTTCTGGGGTCATCCCGATGGCTTCGAGTCTAAACGGAGCGTGACCGAACTCGGGAGCGGAAACGAGGACGACCCCCTGGATCACCGATGCCGGGATGAACTCGAGCTCCAACCAATCCCCTGCGCGCTGCTTTAGCTTGGTGCTCCAACGGGTCGAAAGAAGGGAGTCGAAAACCATCGCTGCGGCCGGGCTGTTGCGTGATGCGCGAGCCGATGTCGGCCTCACCCATCGGGCGCGGTCGAGAAGGCGGATCACGGAAGTCATCTGCTGCTCAAGGTGGCGAACGTAGCCAGACTCGGGCCACAGATCGCTCAGCATGTCGATATGCTCAAGTGCTTCATCCAGGCGGTCTGTTTCCACGAGGAGATCGGCGATACGAAAAGCGGCGAAGCGGTTCCAACGCCGCTTCTCCCATTCCTCCTGCCATAGCTCGAGTGCTTTTTCCGTTTTCCGGCTGTTATCCGCTCGAACGGCGTCGCGGGTCACGTCGCCCCCCGCGCCAGCCATCAGGAACCCTAGGAGTAGCTGAGAGTCCTCAATGGATTTCAACCGATCGGGAAACCGGTTGACAGACGGATGGGCATCCCACATCACGGGGCTTTCTTCCAATGTGCCGATGGTATTCACAGCGATGCCGAACAGGGTCAGGACGACCGTGACGTTCCGGAACCACGGTCCGACCCTGCCCATTGACGCTATGGCGAGAATCCACCAAGGGAGCGCATCCGTCAGTAGCCGGGGGCCGAAGGAATACCCGCCCCACCACGTCGACCAGTGCGCGTACAGTGCCGTGAACATTGCAAAGCCGAGTAATCCAACCGCCAGGGTGGCTCCTTTCACTCGAGGGAGGCGCACCAAGGCGACGACCAGCGTGAGAACCACCACCGGCTCGTACCAGAGAACGCCTCGACTGGGGCTGGCCATCAGCCAAAAGACCCTCTCCAACCAATCGCCAAACGGCTGGACGGTCAAGTCCCCCTTTTGGGAAACATAGGCGCCGAGGACCGATCCGTAGGTGTGAAGATGGTAGGCTAGAAGCGGCAGTGCAAGGGGGACAGCGCCGACAAGAGCAACGACTGAGTCTTTCTTGTAACGCCATAGAGCTAACAACGCGACGAGCACCGCCGAGATGGTAAGCGATGGCCTGGTGAAAACGGCGAGGGTCATGCACGCGCCAAGAGCGAGGAGACGGCGTCGCAATGACACTTGCTCGTCGAGCAATCGTTCCAATGCCCCCAACACCCAAAGCTCGCCAGGTCCGTGTTGAAACATCGCCGAGGCAGAGGTCGACCAATGCGTCGTTCCTAGCGCGTAGGCAAAGGCTAGCAAATAGGGTGAGAACGGTGGATCCAGCCGGTGGGCGATCTGGAGAACAAGCCAAACGCTCGCCAGTCCGATGAGAATGGCGGTGCTTACCC
Organism: Candidatus Marinacidobacterales bacterium; assembly: GCA_965197495.1. GTDB lineage: Bacteria > Acidobacteriota > Vicinamibacteria > Marinacidobacterales > SMYC01 > SMYC01. The sequence continues at coordinate 2,803,505 of OZ240210.1, read as the reverse complement.
CGAGACGATGTACGAGTTCCGGTCGCGGCGTATCCGACAGGGGCGCGGGCAAGTATAGAGGCCAGGCCAAGAGAGCCGGGCCCAGGGGATAGCTCGATCGGAGCCCCTGTGGAGTCTCGGTGATGAAGTACGGGACCCCTTGCTCGACGAGTTCGGGGTAGCCGTCGAGGGAGGTACCGTTGCCGGTTGAGATCGCAAGCGCAGTGTATTCCGTTGGATAAACGTCACGAGAATATGGTAGATGGTACGTATAGCTGTAAACGCCGAAGCACACGAGGATCAGGAGTATGTCCCGGCTTGGACGGAGCTGGCGGTCCATGAAACCCAGGCCCATCCATGACGCCGTGGCAACGAGGGCAAGCGAGAGCATGCTGGTGGACTTGATGCGCACGCCGGACAAGACGATGTCGAAACTATTACCGTACAGGCTGAGCAGGAACAACGAGCAAGCGACGGCGAAAACGCACCATAGACCGTAGAACAAGGCTTGCTGACGCATGGTCGATTTAGAGCCGCAAAAGGGTGCTTGCGCTGTTTGCTGTTGGTGATGTGTACGCATCCATTTGCAAAAAAGGCGCTTACACTCCATTTAGCGCGCAGCGAAGGTCACGAGCGCTATTTGGGCTGTAATTTAATGCACTGTAAAGGGGGATGTCCCGGCCGCTGTTGAATTTGGTCGGGTAGCGGCGACACCTGTGAATACTCTTAGGCAGCAAACTAAAGCGAATCGGGCCTTTCAGAAGAAGCTCGCCAGTCAAAAGCCTATGGCCGACGCGCTACGCCATGAGTGGGTGTCATTACGTCTGTTTGAGGCGTGCGTTGGAAGCGACAGCGACCGTGAGTGGCTGGACCGACGGTGCTTGGATGTGTCCCGAGGTTCGTGGAAAAAGAACGGCGCCCTCCGCTCCGTCATCAGAGCATCATATCAGGCGGCAACCTCCGCGTGTTCGAGAACCTCGCTCAGACGTTGGTAGCCGTCGATGCGTCGTAGTTGAATCTGGCCAGAGGCGATAAGCCCAAACAGCAAAGCGACCGCGGACTCCTCGCTGGAGAACGACGCTTGGGTTTTCGTCCGGCGTCGAAACTCGCGGTTGAGATTCTCCAGAGCATTGGTCGTTCGAATCGATTTCCACATGGCACGAGGGAATTCATAGAAGGTCAGCAGCTGATTACCGGCCTCCTCTAGGCTTCGGACGACGGCCGGCGCGAGAGGCGTCCACTTGGCGACGAGCTCGTCATAGGCTTTGCGAGCATCGATCCCGTTCTTGGCGTAGACGATCCGGTTGTAGTCACGCCGGAGCTCACGGCGTGCGTGCGCCGGGCAATGTTCGAGCAAGTTGGCGCGCTTGTGCTCGGTACATCGCTGCAACCGGCACCCCGTCCTGTGCCAAAACTCGGCCCTTTTGAAATAGGCCATAAATCAGCAGCTTAGTGTCTGTGTTTGCGACCGGGCCAAGGGCCGTAGGCTTTACAATCGTCTGGCCCGAGGGTGTTATCTTCAGCTCCATGATGACGCACCACGTGCAATTCCTACTGCTCGTTCTAGCTGGCTGGGTCAACCGCCAGCAGCAGGATGTGATCGACTACCAGCAAGAGGAGAACCGTGTTGTGCCTTCTATTTTTTCATCCGCCAGCCCATGGGTGCGTATTCCGGGACATCGTGAACGCAGATTCCAGCCGAAGGTGAACATCCATTCCAAAGCATCGTGAACACGGATTCCGGGGATCGTGAACATCGATTCCGGGGAAGGTGAACACGGATTCCAGGCAACGTGAACGCCGGTTCCGGCATCGCGAACGCTCATCGATAGCACGTTTCAAGGCACTCTAGGTCGTACCCGGAAGGAGGACGATCTAGGAAATGGCAGCTAAGAGGTTATCGTTGAGAAAAATACGAGAGGTTCTAAGGTTAAAGTACGAGCTGGGTTTTACTCACCGCACGATCGCAAAGGCACTTCGCGTGGCGGTTGGAACGGTGAGTGAGTACCTGGCCAAGGCGAAGAAGGGTGGTCTGAGCTGGCCGCTCCCGGAGGAGCTGAGCGACGGGGAGCTGGAGGCAGGGTACTGTCAAGTTGAGGCATTTCAGGGCCGATTCGACCCCAAGATGTTGGCAACGCCGTGCGCTCAAGCCCCATCATCTAGCGGCCCGCTTCGAGCTTGAGATCTCAACTTGACAATACCGTCGCGGGCCTCGGCCTTCCGCCTCTACAGCATGCTCGTCCACGCCGCAGTGAACGGAATCGGGGCCGCCATCGGACGCCGGATGCTGATCGCGCAGGAGCTGGAACGCAGAACGCTGGTCCCCTTGTTCGAGCGCGAGGTCGACGCGCCCGAATGCTGTTGCCTCATCACGACCGCCGCCTCCCGGCACAGGTCCGAAGTACAGGTGTTCCGGAAATGGATCCTGCGCGAGGCCGCTACCGCCGGCCGGATCGATGCGGACCCCGTCCCGCACCACCCTTGACCCTCGGCCAGAACGGTCCGGCGCGTCAGCTCGACCGCCGCCTCCCTCAGCTTGCGCACGATCTGCTCAGCGCTGTGTCGCTTCTTCGCCATTTCGACCTCCCTTCCAAGACCCAGATTATGAGATTACATCTGGACCCGTTTCAGGGGGTCAGGTCACTCCCGCCAACAAACTTCCATGTGTGCAGTTTTCGATTGACACAAATGGGAAATTTACAGTTGCCGCTAACAAACGGCCTGATCAGCCCCGAAATGACCCCTGAACCGCCCCGGGTTTTCCGGAGACTGTTTTAGCCCTAATCGCAAAATCTTCGAAGCACGAAAACGCGAAACAGCCGCACTGGGCGCAGGCGAGAAGCTCGTGCTGGGGCACCCGCTCGCCGCCACTATAGGTGATTCTGCACGGTGTATGCAGAACCTGGAAAAGGTGCTATTCACGGGGCCAAAGACCTCAGACACGGTGACGTTTATTTGCGATTAGGGTTAGTTGAGTCTCGCCATCTCTAGCGAGCCTTCCTGCGACCGATAGTAGTTCATCGCGTACTCGACGGGGGCGGCATTTCCGATGGCGTCGTGTCCAAAAATACAAACGAACTCTAAGACCCACGCGCCGGGCCGTCGCCGAGTTCATCTACCATTATACGCACCGGAACGTTCTGGGATGATTGGTGCTTCCGCCATCAAGTGATGGGATGGACTCCTCCGCTGACATAGACGGCATCGATGTGCCAAAGTCAGTCGAAAGAACGCATCGAAAAAGGAGGAGTCGGATCCGTCCCGCTTCTCGTGGAAATAAAATGGCGTAACCTCCGGTTAGCAAAAACCAAACCCGCCTGGAAAGGCGAGGAGGAGGATTACGCCATGAAGAAGCCTACCACCATATCGAACGACACGGTAAGCGAGTACCGGGAGCTCGTGCAGCTGCAACTTCGCAAGCGTGTGCTGGAAGCGATCGAGCTTGTCATCGAGGAAGAAGTCGAACAAGCGCTTGGCTGCCGAGCCTACGAACGATCGGGTGAGCGGCGCGGCTACCGGAATGGGGTCGAGACCCGTCGAGTGACGACGGCGGTGGGAACGCGCGAGATACGAGTGCCCCGAGCTCGGCTACAGGATGCGGAAACCGGCGAGATGAAGGAGTTCCGTAGCGAGCTTTTGCCTCGCTACGCACGTCGAACGCAAGAGGTCGACGAGGCGATCTTGGCCACGTACTTATCGGGCGCGAACAGCCGTCGGATTCGCAAGGCGCTGAAGCCGCTACTCGGTGAGGAGCACCTGTCCAAGAGTGCGGTGTCGCGTGTGGTAAGTCGGCTCAAAGAGCGCTTCGAGGAGTGGCAGAATCGTGACCTCGGCGACGAGGCCTACACCATCGTCTACCTGGACGGCTTCCACTTGAAGGTACGCTTGGCGAAGCGCGTGGTCAGCGTGCCGGTGCTCGCCGCGCTTGGCGTCGCGCCAGACGGGCACAAACGGCTGCTGTCGCTACGTCTGGCGGTGAGCGAAGCCTCGACGCATTGGGGCTCGCTTGTTGAGGACCTACGCAAGCGCGGGCTGCCGGCACCCGAGCTCGTCATCAGCGACGGCCACAAGGGCCTGACCAAGGCTCTCAAGAAATGGCCCGAATCCCGTCTTCAGCACTGCGTTGTGCACAAGAGCGCGAACCTACTCGAGCATTGTCCAGCCCACGCCAGACGAGAGCTCAAGCGTGATTTAATGCACCGTAAAGTCTTAGCGTCATCTCACCAACACTTAATAGCGGAAGCACCACGTCATCGCGCTCCCCGAGCAGCGTCGTTGGCAACCGGTACCGCGAGACTAGCGAGTTCCAAGGACTCGCGCAGTCAGACTTGTCTCATCTCATCGCCGCCGCGTCTTATTGCTTCGCTGTCTTCTTCGCCTTCTCTGCCGCTTTGGCTTCTCGCACCTTTGCCTTCTCCGCCGCTTTGGCCTTGGCTTCCCGCACCTTTAGCCACGCCCGGACCTCCCGCAGACGGAATTGAGACGCCACGCCGCGCCCTCTAGTGTGGACCGGCATCCCAGACCGCTCCCATTTTGTTACCATCGGTGCTTCCGCCATCAAGTGTTGCTGAGATGACGCTAAGGGTGCTTCCGCCATCAAGTGTTGGTGAAATGACGCTAAGACTTTACGGTGCATTAGATTACAGCCGAAATAGCGTTCGTGACCTTCGCTTCGCGCTAAATGGAGCGTAAGCGCCTTTTTTGCAAAGGGATGCGTACACATCACCAACAGTAAACAGCGCAAGCACCAATTTGTGTCGATCGAAAACCGCATACGTGGAAGTTTGTTGGCGGGAGCGGCTGAAGATGTCGAGGATGACGTAGAGGTAGAAGTATGTCCACTTGACGGGCCCCAGCAGCTTCGTGATATCCCAAGACCAGACCTGGTTGGGTGCGGTAGGTTCTACAATCCGTATCGACTCCACTCGTCACTCGATTACAACAGCCCAATGGTGTTCGAACGGATTCATGACCTCAAAACGGCTCATGCGAGATAATCAACCTGTCCACTTTTCCTGGGCAAGGTCAAAGCATCCTAGTTGTGGGTAGTGCGCCAATCTCATGCAGCTCGATTTTATGGAAGAGACAGGCAGTGTGCGTTTCATTCGTAGCGCTCAAGGCGCATTTGAGAAATCTGATCCGCGACCAGACCCAGTCCGAAAAGAATCAAACCTGTCACAATCCCCAACATCGAGCCTACGCTCACGCCTCTTCCCGAGATGGCATAAGGGATGCCCCACAGGACTCCAAAGAGACCGATGCCGAAGCTCGCAGGCATGAAAATTCGGAGCGGATCGAAAAGAACTACGATACGGATCAGAAGAATCAAGGTCTCGAGACCGGTCGAGAACGACACGGTGCTACTGCCGACGCGTTTGTCGACTTCGATGGGTACGAACTCGACGTTATAGCCTCGACTCATCAACGCCATCGTCATCGTCGTCGAAAAAGAGAACCCCTGCGGACAAAGATGGAGATACTTTTTCGCCACGTCACATCGCAACACCCGGAACCCGGAATTCAGGTCTGGAATTCGGGAGCGAATCAAATACTGGGCTATGATTTTCAACAGCCACTTTCCCGGCATGCGCCACAAAGGACTGTGGAACCCGTCCTGTGCCAAAACTCGGACAGCCACGGTATCCCCAAGCGCCGGCCTACGGCCCTTGGCCCGGTCGCAAACACAGACACTAAGTTGCTGATTTATGGCCTATTTCAAAAGAGCCGAGTTTTGGCACAGGACGAGGTGGTCATCTGCATGGTGACGACCCGCCCGCCCAAGACGATTGTAAAGCCCACGGCCCTTGGCCCGGTCGCAAACACAGACACTAAGTTGCTGATTTATGGCCTATTTCAAAAAGGCCGAGTTTTGGCACAGGACGGGGGCCAGAAGACGCTCTTTGATTGCCTTCACGACAAAGGCGTTCCGTTCCACGTGTCGAACTGGCGTCTATCGGAAGAAGACAACCTGAGCCGGCTCGCGCGCGTGCTCGACGGCGCTGAGGTCGAGTTCGCTTATCTCTACCTCGCCGCTATGGACGGCTTGCTCCACGCCGAGGGAACCGGCTCAGCCCAGGTCACGGCGAAGGTGGCCTGGTACGAGCAAAAGCTTCGGGACATCATAGCGCTCGCCCATCGCCGCTACCGCGACGTCGTGCTCTCCGTCTTCTCCGACCACGGGATGACGGACACGCGCGAGACGTCGAACCTCATGCTGCGGGTCGAAGCACTCGACCTTCGCTACGGCGTCGACTATGCAGCCGTGTACGACTCCACCATGGCCCGGTTTTGGTTCATGACAGAGCGCGCGCGAAGGCGCATCGTCTCGCTTCTCGCGACCGAGGAGCGCGGCCGCGTCTTGACGCGCTCCGAGCTCGTCGAGCTCGGTGTCGACTTCGAGAACCACGAATATGGCGAAGTTCTTTTCTTGATGGATCCCGGCGTGCTGCTCTGTCCGAGCTTCATGGGAAGACAGCCCATCGCCGGTAGGATTCGTTGTCAGCGAGATGACGGTGTCGCGATACATGCCGCGCCGCCGAGCCGAACCCGACGAAGTGAAGCGATGGATTGCGTTCTTGCGGAACCACAAGGACGACATCGCCGCGATGGATCTGTTCGCCGTACCGACCGCGTCGCTACGGCTGCTGTACGGCTTCTTCGTCATCGAGCACGGCCGTCGCCATATCTTGCACTTCAACGCGACGTACAACCCCACGTCAGCGTGGGTGATTCAACAATTGCGCGAGGCGTTCCCATGCGACACGGCACCACGATACTTCGTCTTTGACCGCGACACGATCTTCAGCCCTGCAGTGGTGGAGTTCATAAGGGCCATGGGCACAAAGCTTGTTCGCATTTCTTATCGCAGCCCTTGGCAAAACGGTACCGCCGAGCGCTGGATCGGAAACTGCCGCCGCGAGATGTTGCAGCATGTAGTTGTCCTCAGTGAGCGGCATCTCGTCCGGCTCATGCGCTTGTACATCAGCTACTACCACGAGGACCGTTGCCACTTGGGTCTCGACAAAGACACCCCTAACTCAAGACCCGTCACGCCGCGACCATCACCGACCGCAAAAGTAGCCGCATTGCCGCGAGTGGGTGGGCTCCACCACCGCTACGAATGGCGCGACGCCGCCTGAGCCAGTTTAGTCGCTGCGCGTCGATTGCTGGGATCCCTCGGCGATTGCGTTATCCAGCTCCGCGGCCCATTGATCGTGTGATCTCGGCAAAGGGCCCGCGCGCGCCGACCCGGGTCTCTTCGTTCCTCGTAGGGCCACCAGCGGTACCATTCCCGCTGGATCAATAATGATGAAGGACAGTGTAACTCTCATACTGACACCGATCATTGCCAACTGCGTATCGGCACGACATTGTCGAGAGTCGTAACCTCCGCCTTGTAGGTTTGTGCGAGCAGTGTCCAGGCTCGCTCGAAGCGATTGCTCTGCACGAGAGCGCGGAAGGATAGAATGGCTTGGCCGCCTTGCTCGCCCCAGCGCATTCCTGACCTCTTCAAGCGTTGGGTTGCTAGAGTCTTGCACGCTGCCTCCGTGACTCCTGAACCGATCGGCAGACCTTGTTTCTTGAGCACGGCGTAGCGCATTCGATGCCGATTGCGCCGAAAGAACTTCAGTTCTCGGGCAATCTTTTTTCGGCGCGAATACGTGTCGCGGAGGTGCACGAGAGAACGGATCACTTTCTCCACTCCCTTGTCGTCTTCCACAAGCACGTGTCGCAGTTTCTTGAACTGGGCACTGCGCTTCGGATGGGTGTCGCCATAGGCAGCCGCCAGAGCCGTGTCGAGGTGCCCGGCGGCATGGTAAAAATCAATGACCTCTTCTCCGTCAGGTAATTCGCCACTCAGGAAAGTCCAGTTATCTTTGGCGCCGTCGGCAACCTTCACCACCTTCAAATCCGGTCTCTCGGCTAGACAGCTGTTCACCTCTTTGCTCAGCGTCACTTTCAACGTTGCCTTCTTCACCTCCGGCATCCGCGCCATACGAATGGTCGCAAGACGCTCGCCCTCTTCGTCGTAAAACGATAGCGGGGGATGTCCCGCCGGATGTTGAATTTGGGGTAGCGGCGGCTCCTTGGCCGGCCTAAGAATAGGTCTGCCAAACCAACCGTCTCCAGAGGGGGACAAGGAGCCACCATGCCAAGGAAATCAAAGAAGCCAGTAAGAAAGCAAACGCACTCGCCTACGGGCAAGGTAGTTGGCCAAGTCGGTCAGATACTGCTACCGATGATAGCTGGGATCGCGGCCACGAAGGCGGACCTGACGGAATGGGTGTACGAGCAAGGACTGACCGCATTGCACCTACTCCTGAGAGAGGACGCGGAGAAGATCGCGGGGCCGAAGGGCAAGCACGAGAAGGAGCGAACTCATAACCACTGGGGGAGCACGGATGGGGAGCTGAGCTTCGGCGGTCGTCGAATCCAAGTGTCGCGACCTCGAGTTCGTTCGAAGTCGGGCGAGGAGGCGTCGCTTCCACACTTCGAAGCCTTCCGCGAAGAAGACCCGCTTCCGGAGCGAGTGCTGAACCAGATCTTGGTGGGGGTATCGACCCGAAATTACGAATCGAGTCTGGACAAACCCTCGGCGAAGTTGAAGTCTCGTGGCACGAGCAAGAGTGCCGCCAGCCGTCACCTCGTGAGCCAGACGACTAAGAAGCTCGAGGAATACCTATCTCGGAGGCTAGAGGAGTTCGAGCTTGCGGCACTAATGATGGATGGCCTTGAGGTGGCCGGACAGACCGTCGTCGTAACTCTCGGTATCACAATAGATGGAACGAAGGTGCCCTTGGGTATATGGCTGGGCTCGACGGAAAACTCTCGGGTGTGCACCGCGATGTTGCAGAACCTTCTCGAGCGGGGATTGCGGATCGACGAATCGATTCTCTGCGTAGTGGACGGAGGCAAAGGGATCCGCAAAGCACTCGTCGACGTTTTGGGGGATCTCGCGGTTATCCAAAGATGCCAGCTCCACAAACTCCGAAATCTTCGCTCGTACCTTCCCAAGTCCCGTCACGCCTACGTGCTCCAGACAATGAAGGAAGCGTACAAATGCAAGAGTGCCGACAAGGCGCGCAAGCGACTTCAGGCATTGGTGTCGTGGCTCGAGCGAAACGGCTACGACGAAGCTGCCGGAAGCCTTCGCGAAGGGATGGAAGAGACCCTCACGGTTGTGAAGCTCGCTCTACCCGAGTTACTTCGCAAATCTCTGGCCACGACAAACGCCATCGAGAATCTCAACGGCACCATCCGCAGAGTCTCGAGAAACGTCAAGCGGTGGAAGAGTCCTTCCATGATTCGCCGATGGACCGCTCTCGGCGTCGTCACGGCGGAGAAAAAGTTTCACCGTATCAAAGGCTATCGCCATATGGGCGCTCTCGTTCACGCGCTTAGAAGCAAACAGAAATCTCTTGACAGCGATGAGGTTGCTGCCTAAGAGTATTCACAGGTGCCGCCGCTACCCGACCAAATTCAACAGCGGCCGGGACATCTCCCGATAGCGTCCCGCAACCCACTTCCTTGTTGCCTGGCGGTCCTCGCGTGTACTTTCCCTCCTCGGCTGCCTGCGCTCGTTTAGCTTGCCGCCCACCGTTTTTCATCGGCACCATCACTCCGTCCAGCGATACCGCCATGCTCACCGCCTCCGCCGGCACACGCTCTTGGGCGCGCAAGACGTCCTCGAACTCAATCCGCTCCCGCTCCCAACGTTGGCCAAGCTGCTTGGGCAGTCGGTCCAGGTTGCTCTTCGATGGCTTGAGTCCTCCGAACATCCCGTAAAGTTCCTCGCCCTCACCTGGTGTCAAGTGAGATACGACCCACGTCGCTTGTTTCGCCGCATGCGGTGTCCAACGCCCTTCCACCAGTCCCGCTTGCAGCTCCATCGGACAAATCGCCCTATCTGACTCCTTGCGAGTCGAATACAAGCTCCGCATCACCTGCACCGGACCGGACGCACAGAAGTAGGTATCCTCGCAGCGCAAAACTCGTTGGTGCACGATGCCGTCTACCGTGACAAAAGGCAGATCGATGTCAAACCGCTCGACCTCATGGCCAACTACTTCCGCCTCAGCCGCAGCGAATAGGCTATGCAACTCCCGCTCAAATTCCTGGAGATCGTCCACTGGTTGCCGCGCGCCACGCCGTTCCAACAAGAATTGCTCCAGTTTGGATACAGCGGTGTTCTTCTTTTCTTCTTGGTCTTTTTTCGCTGTGGAAACCGATTTATGAAATGATGTCATGGGGGTAACTCCTCCTGTCTTGTGTGTGTTTTAAGCGACTTACACTTTACAGGAATACGAGCTCTGCCCCTTTTTTCTCATTTCAAAACAGTGTGTTACATACCAGTGATGGTATGCCTGTAAGTTACTGACACTATTATAAATGTCGGATCTACACCCAATGGAATGGTTTCGGAGAGATCCGAGTCGAAAGGAGACTGTTCATGAAATCGAGTCGATCGGCTACCGCTTGGTCCTTCGTCGTCGCCGTCACATTGGTCGTGACTGCCTGCGCGGCGCCTGAACCGTCCACCCCACCGGTCGCCGCGCCCGCGGCGCCCTTGGTGGAGGCGGAGTACACTTTGGGCACCGAGAACACCCACAACCGCTGGAGCAGTGCGATCCCTCCCGTGTTGACGGTCCCTTCCGGCGCCATCGTCGAGATCGAGACAAAGGAGGCGACCGACGGGCAACTTACGCTCGATTCCGGAGTCGAAGCGATGGCGAACATGGATTTCGATCCGATCCATCCCCTCACAGGACCGATCTACGTGGAAACCGCCGAACCGGGTGACGTGCTCGCGGTGACATTCCACCAGATCGATGTTCTGGATTGGGGGTGGGCGGGCGTCATTCCCGGGTTCGGATTCCTGGCCGACGAGTTTCCCGAGGCGCGGTTGAAGACGTTCAGGTTTGAAGAAGGCCAGACCCACGTGCCGTTCGACGACAACATCTCGATTCCGGTGCGCCCGTTCCCCGGAGTTATCGGAGTCGCACCGGCGAGCGAGGAGGAATTGATCACCATCCCACCGCGCGAGAACGGCGGCAACATGGACAACCGTTACTTGGGGGTGGGCACCACCGTCTATTTGCCTGTCCTTGTCGAAGGGGCGCTGCTGTCCATCGGTGACACTCACGCTGCGCAGGGCGACGGGGAGGTTGGCGGCACTGGCGTCGAAGCCCCGATGCGCATCGTCCTGGAGGTCGAAGTGCGCAAGGGCGGTCGCGTGCTGGCGGAGCCCCAATACGAGACGGATGAGTATTACGCGGTGACCGCTTTTGGAGAAACGATCGACGAGGCGGCACGAAAAGCAACACGCTTCATGATCGATTATCTCGAGGCGGAGCGCGGGTTGTCCCGCGTAGACGCGTACCTGCTTTGCTCGCTTGCAGGAGACTTGAAGATTTCAGAAGCTGTGGATATGCCCCACTACCTGGTCAGCATGCACATGCCGAAAGGGATTTTTCGGGTACCGCCAAGTTGACGATTGGCTTTCAGGGCGGACCCCGTCCTGTGCCAAAACTCGGCCCTTTTGAAATAGGCCATAAATCAGCAGCTTAGTGTCTGTGTTTGCGCCGGGTGCGTGCTCCCCTCGTCTTCGTCGGCTTCGGGGTGACGGCGCCGGAGCTCGACCACGACGACTACGCGGGGATCGATGCGGCGGGAAAGATCGCGGTCCTGTTGTCGGGCGCGCCCGCGCGCTTCCCCCACAACGAGCGCGCTTACTTCTCGTCGAGCCGGCTGAAGCTCGAGAATGCCGCCTCCCACGGAGCGGTGGGCGTGCTGACCGTTCAAAGCACGGAGGACCGGAGGCGGCGGCCCTGGCCCGCCCTGGTTCGCCGAAGCGGGTTCGCCAGCATGCGCTGGCTGAACGAAGACAACGAGCCCGTCGGCGTGGTAAATGCGATCCGTGCCGCTACCCAGCTGAGCCCGGACGGCGCCGAGGCGGTGTTCGAAGGCGCTCCGCAGAGGCTGGAGGATGTTTTGTCGCGAGCCGAGAGCGGGGGACCGCAGCCGTTCGACCTTGTCTTCGAAGCGGAGCTCGACGTGGTCACGCGCCACGAGCGCGTCGAGAGCCCCAATGTCATCGGCCAGCGCCGGGGCTCGGATCCGGAGCTTCGAGACGAGTACGTTGTCTACAGCGCGCATCTGGATCACGTTGGCATCGGTGAGCCGGTCGACGGTGACGCGATTTACAACGGCGCCATGGACAACGCCGTCTGGACGGCGGTAATGATCGAGATCGCTCACGCCTTCGCCACCCTGGAAGAACCACCCCGGCGCTCCGTATTGTTTCTGGCCGTGACCGGAGAGGAGAAGGGACTCCTCGGCTCGGACTACTTCATGTCTCGCCCCACCGTCCCCCGGGAGCAGATAGTGGCCAACCTCAACCTGGATGCCGGACCGGTAATGCACGCGCTCCACGAGATCATTCCCACCGGCGCCGAGCACTCCAGCCTTGCCGACATCGTCGAGCGTGTCGCGGCACAAATGGACCTCCGCGTCAGCCCCGACCCCGAGCCAGAAGAAGTGCTCTTCATCCGGAGCGATCAGTACAGCTTCGTGCGCTGGGGCGTACCCGCCGTCTTCATGAACCTGGGTCTCGAGACGGGCGAGCCCGACCGGGATGGCGCGGCGCTCAAGGACGAGTGGAGACGAACACGCTACCATCAGCCCGCCGACGATCTGAACCAGCCGATGGATCTGGACGCTGCCGCCCTTTTCGCCAAAACGAACTTTCTCCTGGGATTTCACGTGGCCTCGGACGCGGATCGGCCCACCTGGAATCCCGGGGACTTCTTCGGTGAAAAATTCGGGAGTCCGTAGAAGGGACGCCGACGCGCCACCTGTTCCTTCCATAAACTCGAACATCCGAGTTTTGAACTGCGCGGGACCGACGGAGACTCACCGAGGAGTAACGACTGCTGCGGTCGTGGTCTCCGCGTCGCGTCCAAAAACACAAACGAACTCAAAACCGGCGCGCCGGGCCGTTTTTTCGGATTAGAGATGTCTAGGCTTGGTTCGCCAATGGAAGCTAAAATGAGACGCAGTTCTTTCGGCGGTGCCGGCTGGGCTGACCACGCGGTGCCTGACGTTCAGGGACATTTTCGTGTGCGCACCGACATCATTAATGTCCCACTCGGGGATGGTTGAAATCCCTCGCCTTTAGGCGAAGCCTTTAGGAGGCTTGGGGTACGATCCCCAGGTGAAAGGATATCGTAAATCATCGCACACGACGTACCAGTTAAACTATCACTTCGTATTTATCACGAAGTACCGCAAGCCGGCCTTGAGAGGGGATGTAGCGGTTCGTCTCCGGAATCTCATCCGGGAGATCTGTGCTCGGAACCAGATAGAAATACTGAAGGGTCATGTGCGGCCTGAGCACGTGCACCTGTTGCTGAGCGTGCCGCCGAATTTGTCGCCGAGTCGAGTGATGCAGTTGATCAAGGGTAAGACGTCGAATCGTCTGATGCGCGACTTACGGACGATGCGGAAGGAGTTCTGGGGTCGGCACCTACGGGCACGGGGTTACTTCGTGGTGACAACGGGCAACGTGACGGATGAGGTGATAGCGAAGTATATAGAGTTGCAGGGTGCCGTGCCCCAGGACGACGATTCTTTCAAGGTCAGTGAGTAGTGAAACGAGGCAAGGACAAGCCGACTTTAGTCGGCGACGTGAACCCATCGCCTTTAGGCGATGGAGCGCACGCGCTCAGTTAATGGCGATATAAGTAGCTATGGACTAAGAGCGATGCCGCTCGCCGGCCCACGCAGGCCAGTGGCGTCGTCGGGTCGTTCGGCGCGAAGCAACCGATCATGGCAGGTCTAAACCGCGCAATCGCTGGATCGATTTTTGGCGGAGCACACGCCAATGCCGAAGCGTACCCACGAGATGACGGGCCGAGAAGCTATCGAGTAATGCTGGGCAAGGAAGTTGCGGATGCGCTAGACACCTTCCTAGCCGAGTACGACAAGACCACGACATCTAGTGAGCGGTCCAACCAAGAGATATAGTGGCGTAAAATTGCATGATGGAGACGTTGCGTGCTTAGCCCGCTGCACGACTGGCTGCTTAAGTGGGGGATGAGCGAAGCGGGCGCCACGCTGCTGACGCGGCTTGGAGGCGTCCTGCTCGTCCTGTTCGTCGCCCTGACCGCCTACCGCGTCACCAAGAGTGTCGTGGTTCGCGGTATCGCGCGGCTCGCGCAACGGACGACCTCGAGTTGGGACGACGTCGTGATGCGGCACCGCGTGTTACAACGGGTGGCACATCTTGTGCCGGCGCTGGTGATCTACCACTTCGCGACTCCGGTGCTCGCCGGATACGACCAGCTGACAGCCGTCGTGCGGCAGGGGGCGCTCATCTACATGATCGTCATCGCGGCGCTGGCGGCCGACAGCGTTGTGAACGTGGGGATCGAAATCGTCAGGGGTTCGCGGCTCCCGCGGGAGCTACCGGTGCGGAGCATTGCCCAGGTGCTCAAGCTGGTGGTGTACGCCGTAACGGCCATCAGCGTCCTGGCGCTCGTCCTCGGCCGCTCGCCGCTGCTGCTGTTGAGCGGCCTCGGCGCCATGAGCGCGGTGACGATGCTGGTCTTCAAGGACACCATTCTTGGCTTCGTCGCCGGCATCCAGCTGTCGGCGAACCGAATGGTCTCGCGGGGCGATTGGATCGAGATGCCGAAGCACGGCGCCGACGGCGACGTGCTCGATGTGGGATTGACGACGGTGAAGGTTCAGAACTGGGACAAGACGATCACCACGATTCCCACCTACGCGCTGATTGGGGAATCGTTCAAGAACTGGCGCGGCATGGCGGAATCGGGTGGCCGGCGCATCAAGCGAGCCCTCTACATCGACGTCGGCTCCATTCGCTTCTGTGACGAGGAGATGCTGGCGCGCTTCTCGAAAATTCAGTACATCGCCGACTATCTGAAGGACAAGCGAGAGGAGATTGCAAACTGGAACGCGGCGCGGGGGGTCGAACCGGCGAGCTTGGCCGACGGCCGCCATTTGACGAACGTCGGGACGTTTCGCGCCTATGTCGTGGCGTACCTCCGCCACCACCCGATGGTGCACCAGGACATGACGTTCCTAGTCCGGCAGCTGGCGCCAACCGAGCACGGGCTCCCGATCGAGGTCTACGTCTTCAGCCGCGATCAGGTCTGGAGCCGCTACGAGGCGATCCAGGCGGACATCTTCGACCACCTGCTGGCGGTGGTGCCGGAGTTCGACCTGCGAGTGTTCCAGAGTCCGTCGGGGCGCGACGTGGAGCGGGCGATCGGCACCTGGTCATAATAAGCGCGACGCCCGTCCGCGTCCTGTGCCAAAACTCGGCCCTTTTGAAATAGACCATAAATCAGCAGCTTAGTGTCTGTGTTTGCGACCGGCCCAAGGGCCGTAGGCTTTACAATCGTCTGGCCCGAGGGTGTTATCTTCAGGTCCATGATGACGTACCACGTGCAATTCCTACTGCTCGTTCTAGCTAGCTGGGTCAACCGCCAGCAGCAGGATGTGATCGACTACCAGCAAGAGGAGAACCGTGTGCTCCGAGCCGGGCTTCGGGGCAAGCGTCTCAGGCTCTCGGACGACGAGCGGAGCAGGCTCGCGGTCAAGGCCCAGGCTTTGGGCCGCGAGGCGCTGGCCCATATTGCGTCCGTTGCCACACCCGCTACGCTTCTGCGTTGGTGCCGCTGCCTCATCGCAGCCAAGTACGATGGCAGCAAGAACCGGAGCCCAGGCCGACCTCCGACGGCGAAGGTTCCTTCTCAGGCGACAAATGAGTCCGGCACGCATGATAGTAGTCGACGTATTTGCGTAGGATTCGCCTCAGGTGCCGCTCGTCGAGGACGATCACGTGGTCGAGACACTCACGTCGAATGGAGCCGATTGTCCTTTCGACAAATGGATTCTGCCACGGGGAGCGCGGTGCGGTAAGGACCTGTTCGATCCCGAGACCGTCGACGCGAGTATCGAAGTACGCTCCGTAGGTCTGATCTCGATCCCGTACCAGGTACCGAGGCGCCGTGTCCCATGGAAAAGCATCGACCATTTGCTGCGCCGTCCACTCAGCAGAAGGATGTTCGGTGACATTGAAATGAACGATACGGCGACGGTCGTGGCGAAGGACGATGAAGACGAACAGAACTCTGAAGGTTGCGGTCGGCAAAGTGAAAAAGTCGAGCGACACCAAGTCCTTTACATGATTATCGAGAAAGCTCCGCCAAGTATGGGACGGTGGCATGCGATGGCGAACCCTATACTTGGAGACGGCGGCCTGGGAAATGGAGATGCCCAGCTTTGCCAGCTCGCCATACACGATCTCGAGGCGCAAGCCGAAGCTGGGTAAGGTCCCCTTCTACCAAGTCAAGCAGAAGACGCCGTTGCACATCTTGATCGACAGCAGCGGTCTCGCTGCCCACGCCGGCCAGCTGCGCAGAGCACCAAAGAGCAGGGACTATCGCAAGCTCCATCTGTGTGTCGACGAGCAGACTGGCGAAGTCGTCGCCGGCGAGCTGACGAGCAAAAGAGCCCGCGATTCATCGCGGGTTGCATCGCTTGTCGGACAGATCGACAGTCCCATCTCATCGGCCAGAGCTGACACCGCATACGACGCCGGCGGCGTCTATGAGGCAATCGAGAATCACAGCGCTCATCGCTCGCCGAGGGTGCTGATACCGCCGCGCAAGGGCGCCCAGCTCGCATCGGGGCCGGCGAGCAGCCGACAGCGCAATCGCAACATTGCAGCACAAGCTCGGCTCGGCAAACGAAAGTGGCACACAGAATCGGGCTACAGCAAACGGAGCAAAGTCGAGACAACGTTCCATCGCTACAAGGCTATCGTGGGCTCAGCGATGCGAGCGAGAGGGTTGGCGGCACAGAGAGTCGAGGCAAGGATCGGGTGCAAGATTCTCAACACGATGACGGCGCTCGGGATACCTGATAGCGAGATGATCGGATGATGGGAGTCGGGGCCAAGCGAGCTCTCGGCCTCTATCGGAGTTGTGCACCAAGGCAGGCTGCTTCTGGAGACTAATCAAGTTCGTGGCGCGCGGATGAATAAATAGAAGGCACACCTAACCGGGGAGAGCCTATTTAGAGCAACGCCAATCGTGGTCAAGCTCGCCGAGTCGCTTTCTCTCTGTAAAGCAAGCCGCTCTTACGATCAACCAAATATCCTGCGTTTCGCAACGATATCAAAACGTCGCTAAGGTGCAGATCATCAAGCACTATTTCAAAAGGGCCGAGTTTTGGCATAGGACGGGATTGTTTAGATGGCAGTTCCCTGTTCCGAAAAACAGGGAATTTAGGATGACCAAACAGAGAATTTGAAATAGGCGAACAGGGAATTGCTCTGGAAGAACAGGGAAATGTCACCGGCAGCACGTGAGAGGTTTCATTCGAACACAGGAGCGGCGCCCCATAACTCTAGTGCGAGCAACCGGAAGTAGTTCTCACCCAGAGCGATGTTCCGGAAGGCGGCGTACCGAGCCAATCGCTCGCACCTATGTTCTTGTGGTAGAAGAAACGAATGAGAGAGGCTATTGCGAGCTGGATTGATACGCCACTGGGCGATGGCAGTGACGATGCGAAAGTCACTGACCAGTCGTCCCGCTTTGTCGACTGGAGGGCGGAAATCGATAGGCCGAAGTCTTACGCCGTGATGTCGTGAACGGGGGGCTGGGAAAGCGGTCCCACTCGCGCCGGAGTTGAATCGTGTAACAGCACTGCCCTATACTCCAAAACGAGATCGAATGAAATGTAGCATCGGTTCAATCGCATGACGGAATGTGGAGTAGTGCCGGAATTTGCATTTGAAGGTTCAGATTTCAAGACGCGCGCCGTCTCGCCGTTCCAAGAGATGGGAGCATACGAGGCGCTGTGGTGCAAACCTGATACCACATTCAAATCGCTGTCTAAGCTGTTTGCCCAGCGTTCCAGCAGCGTCCCGTCGGACTTCGTTTCGCCAACGGAGGCTCATGATTGCGGGGTGTTTGTAAAGCAGCGGTTCGAAGACGCCGAGATCAATAGGTTTGGAGTACGCGTTCACGGCGCCGGCGAATATCCCGAGAAACTGCGGGATGCAGCTTGTCCTGTTGAACTCCTCTATTACCAGGGTTGGTGGGATTTAGTAGCCTCGCCTTCGGTTGCCGTAG
This sequence comes from Candidatus Marinacidobacterales bacterium, assembly GCA_965197495.1. Taxonomy (GTDB): domain Bacteria; phylum Acidobacteriota; class Vicinamibacteria; order Marinacidobacterales; family SMYC01; genus SMYC01. Next base: position 2,785,359 of record OZ240210.1, on the reverse strand, counting down.
TAGGGACCCGGAGACCATCACGGGCAGGGTTGTCGCGTGCCCGACGCCTTGTGCGCGAACTAGTAAAGGACAACTTTACCGTCGTCTCGGGACTGGCTGCCGGAATCGATCGAATGGTCCATGAAACCGCGATTGAAGAAAATGGCCGGACGATCGCCGTCATTGGCACGCCGCTTTCGCACGTTTACCCAAAAGACAACACGAATCTGCAGCGCCACATTTCGCAGCACTTTCTGATTATCAGTCAAGTGCCTGTGAAGCGGTACGAAGCGCAGGATTACCGCCGCAACCGTATCTTCTTTCCTGAGCGGAACGTGACTATGTCCGCGCTCACGGAAGCTACTATCATCGTCGAGGCCGGAGAAACGTCCGGTACACTCGTTCAAGCACGCGCGGCCATCCAGCAAGGCCGCAAGCTTTTCATTCTTGATAGTTGCTTCCGCAATCCACGACTTACCTGGCCAACCAAGCTAGCGGAGAAGGGCGCCATTCGGGTTAAGGACTACGATGATATCCGACAGCACCTTTCCACAGCGCTTCACTAAAGTCGATGCTCTGACGCGCCCGGACCACGGTTATCTCACCGAGGACGACAACTGCTATTTCATCGGCGAGTATACCGCGCGCCAAGGTTTTGCCTACAGCTCTACCAACAACCTGATTCTGAACTTCAAAAAGTCGATGGATCGCCGTGATCTTCCTGAATGGTCCTACAAGATTGATGCGATTATACAGGCCGCTGCTGCGTTCAGAACAGCTTTGGATGAGGATGCACTCAATAGCCTGACGTTCGTGCCAGTTCCTCCGTCGAAGGTTAAGGGGCACACCCTTTACGATGACCGTTTGACAAAAATGTTACACGCCATCCGGCCCAACCCGAAGTTAGATGTTCGCGAAATCATCGTCCAGAAAGTGAGCACCGACGCCGTTCATGAGAGCGAAGTTCGGCCAATTCCTCAGCAGCTCAAAGAACTCTACGAACTCAACGAATCTTTAACGACGCCGGAACCCAACTTTATTGCCATCGTCGATGACGTTCTGACGACCGGGGCGCATTTTCGGACGGCGAAAACCGTCCTGTCTTCTCGTTTTCCAGCAACTCCGATTGTCGGCCTTTTCATCGCTAGGCGGGCACCGGACATGTTCGACTTCGACAATGTCACCGGTGTTGACTCTTAGAAAAGTGGAGAGAGTAGCGACGATGTATAGCCGTTTCGGTCGGGCTCGGGCTTCCGGCCATGCAGCCGCTCGTAGAAGCAATTGCCCAGTTGAGACCAATCCGGGAACCCGGGGCGTGATCTCAAGGGCACAGCGTTCTTGCTAAAGCCGGCCCCGATCATGACGGCGGCGTGTCCGGACAGGAGGCGGTCGGCGATCGTGTCCAGGTACGGACGGAGATCGTCAGGAATTTGAGGCGTTATGTGTTCGCTCATCGTATGGCCGCCGCGCACTGGAAAGACTGAAGACATGCCCTCAAGGCGGGTCGGCAGCAGGCTGCGAAATCAACGATACACGTTCGCGGGTGCTTCTGCCATGAAGTGATGGGATGGACTCCTCCGCTGACATAGACGGCATCGATGTGCCAAAGTCAGTCGAAAGAACGCATCGAAAAAGGAGGAGTCCGAATGAAAGATACGACGATCGCTGTGGGTCTTGCAAAGAACGTCTTCGAGATTGCCATCTCGCGCGAAGCGGGGAAGGTGTCCAAGCAACTCCGTGTGAGTCGACCCAAGTTGGTGTCGTTTTTTGCGAAACAGAGCGCTGCCACCGTGCTTCTCGAAGCCTGCGGCTCGGCTCACTTCTGGGCAAGGACGTTGCGACGGTTGGGACACGACGTCGTCCTGCTCCCACCTCACCTCGTAAGGCCGTATCGACGCGGGAGCAAGAACGACCGCGCGGACACCAAAGCTTTGCTCGAGGCTTACCGGAACGAGGAGATTCTTTCGGCGTCCTGTGCCAAAACTCGGCCCTTTTGAAATAGACCACAAATCAGCAGCTTAGACTGAAGTTCCTTGGTCGAATGAACCCACTGACAGTGTGAATCCCCAATGATTACGCGTCTTTAGGGACGCCGAGAGGCTAATTTTGGGTTGCAATATGTAGGCATGTCTAAAGCCTTTTATGGTTTGATACACATTGATACATAGGCTATTATGGTGGGCATGCATATCCACATCATCCCCAATCGCAACTCTACCCCCGCGGTCCTGCTGCGTGAGTCCTATCGGTTGGGCGGAAACGTCCGCAAGCGCACGCTCGCTAACTTGTCCAAATTGCCCATGGACGCAGTCGACGCCATCCGACGCATTCTCAAAGGGGAAAAGCTCGTCTCGGTTGAAGTCGCCTTCAAAATCGTCGAGAACGGCTCCCGGCACCATGGCCACGTCGACGCGGTGCTCAGCGCCATGAGACAGCTCGGTTTCGAAAAGCTCGTTGGTTCTCGACACTCACCAGAGCGGGATTTGGTCGTGGCCATGGTAGTCGCCCGGATCCTCGAACCGCAGTCGAAGCTGGCGACTAGCCAGTGGTGGCACACAACCACACTGCCCGAAATCCTGGGGGTGAGCGATGCCCGCGAAGACGATCTCTATGCCGCCATGGACTGGGTTCTCAAACGCCAGGAGGTCATCGAAAAAAAACTCGCGGCGCGCCATCTCCAAAACGACGGCCTGGCGCTCTATGACCTAACCTCAAGCTACTTCGAGGGTGTGAGTTGTCCGATCGCCCGCCTCGGATACGACCGTGACGGCAAGAAAGGCAAGCTGCAGATCAACTACGGTCTGCTGACCAACGAACGCGGCATCCCCGTGTCGGTATCGGTCTTTGAGGGCAACACGGGCGATCCCAAAACGCTGTTGCCTCAGGTAGAAAAGGTGCAAGAGCGCTTCGGCATCGAGCAGTTTGTGATGGTGGGCGACCGCGGAATGATCACCCAGACCCAGATCGACGAGTTGCGGGAGATGGACGGTGTCGACTGGATTACCGCTCTGCGTCCCGAACCGATTCGCAAGCTCATCAACGATGGGGTGCTCCAGATGGGGCTATTCGACGAGCGGAATCTGTTTGAGGTGACGCACCCGGATTTCCCCAACGAGAGGCTGGTCGCTTGCCGCAATCCGGAGCTGGCCGAGAGGCGGCGTCACAAGCGCCGTGCTCTGCTCGAAGCGACCTGCAAGGAGCTGGAGAAAGTTTGTCGGATGGTCGAGCGGCGCCGTTTGCAGGGCAAGGAGGACATCCGTGCTGCAGTGAAAAAGCTCCTCAACAAGTACAAGGTCGGCAGGTTGTGCCTTCTATTTATTCATCCGCGGGCACCGAACTTGATTAGTCTCCGGTCGGCCGGCACCATGCCGGCATGATTTCGTCGTTTGTTCGCGCGCTCATCTCTGCCTTCGAGGCTCGTCGCAAGCTGGCTCAGAGCAGCCCCTGTCTATAAGAAACTTAGCTGGATCACCGGAAGCCTAGGCGCATCGGCCTAGAACGTGCTAGCCCATGTTTACCCTTTAGGAGCACCCTAACGCTCGTAAGTGACTGAATTCAAAGGAACGGGGGTTGGATTTCGCCCAAAACGTAGAGACAGAGATTGTGCTTTGAGCGCCATTAATACGTTGTAATCGTGGACAATGACATGTAGTATGCGTGAGGACAGGTTATGTTCTTCCGCATCGTTCGGGCCGCAGGCGGCAAAGGGGTTCAACATGGGTATGTCCGCCTGGTCGAGTCGTATCGGGAGCACGGCAAGCCGAAGCAACGCGTAGTGTGCAACTTGGGGCGCAAGGATCTCCTAGTTGCCAATCTCGACTCCCTCAATCGGTTGCTTGGGGCCGGTGAACCGGCCGACACCGAGCGAGCAGCCGAGCAGGTCGCGGGGGCAGACGCGTGGGATTGGGGTCCGATGCTGGTGACGGCGACGCTGTGGCGCGAGTTCGGGCTGGAGCAGATTCTCGACCGGCTCGGGGGCCGCGGCAAGCGGGACGGAGTGGCGCTAAGCGAGCGAGCTTTGGTGCTGGTCGCCAACCGGCTATGTGCTCCGTCAAGCGAGCACGGTCTGGCGCGCTGGCTCGAGACCGACTTCGTCTGCGACCGGCAGGGGCGGCGGTGGGTGCCGCAGTGGCGCGATGATGGGGAACGGCGAGCGAGTCGCTCCCCGCGGGTTCGCGTGGAGTTTCGCCAACTCAAGCAATGGTACCGAACGCTCGACCAGCTGCATGCCCGCAAAGAACAGATCGAGAAGGAGCTGTTTTTGTGCTTGCGGGATCTGTTTTCGCTTGAGGTTGACATGGTGTTTTACGACCTGACGTCGACGTACTTCGAAGGTCAAGGCCCTCCGGGGCTCGGCGCCCACGGCTACAGTCGCGACCGCAGACCGCGTAACCGGCAAGTGCTTATCGGTCTGGTGATGGTGGACGGTTGGCCGATCGCCCACCATGTTTTCGCCGGCAACTGGCGTGACGCGAAAACGGTGCCGCAGGTGCTCAACGATCTCAACGAACGATTCGGTTTGCACCGCGTGGTTTTTGTCGGCGACCGAGGGATGGTAACGAGCGACAGCCTGGCAGTGGTGCGCTCGCGCAAGCAGGGCTATCTCGTCGGGCTGCAAAGACGACGGCGCGAGGAGGTCTATCGTTACATCGAGCGCGCCAGCGGAGAGTGGATCGACTGCCCTGGTGGCATCACGGTGAGCGAAAAAGCCGAGCCACCTAAGACTCGTGTGCAAGAAGTCCGCTCCGAGCAGTCTGGGGTGCGCATCTTCGTCGTTCACAGCGACGAAAGGCTCGCCTACGAGCGCGGGCAGAGGCTGCGGGCCATGGGACGTGCCCGTGCGGCATTCGAGGCCCTCGAGCGCCGCGTGCACGACGGACGATTGAAAGCCCCCGAGAAAATCGGTGCCGCCGCCGCGCGCATACAGGCACGCCACCACGGTCACCGTTACTACGACTGGGAGTACAAAAACGGTCGCTTCCGCTTCTTCGAGCACCCCGTCAACCTCAAGCGCGAGCAAGCCTACGAGGGTAAGTACGTTATTCAAACCGAGGAGCAAAACCTCTCTCCGGTCGACGCCGTGCGCCTTTACAAGGACCTAAACGAGGTCGAGCGAGCCTTCTCATGCCTTAAGGATGTCATTGAGATGCGTCCCGTTTACCACCAGACCGATGAGCGTGTGGAGGCACATCTTTTCGTAGCTACGCTGGCCTTCCTTGTGCATCGGGCTCTTGAGAAAAAGCTCAAGGTCGCCGAACTCGACCTGTCCGCAACCGAGGCACTACAAGCGCTACGCTCGGTCCGGGTCGTCGACTTACAGCTGGGTTCTGGGCGGACTAAGCGCGTCGTCACGCGCGGCACCGCTCGCGCCAACTCGATCCTGACTGCACTCGGCATCGTTGAACGCGACCCGCCAGCCTTCTCCGAGGAGGTGCTGTCAGCGTAGAGACAAACCGCCGATCTCGATCCTTTGTTTTCGATGACTTAGACACCTAAAAGGGAAACATGGGCTAGCCCGCTCCGCCGCGGAGCGCCCGTGGCCGAATCACGGCGGAGGATAACGATGGAGCCTGACCAGAAGCCCGCTGCGCCGGACGGTTCCCCCGCTGATGTCCAGGGTGCCCACTATAATTGATGAAGGACACGCCACCGACCTCGCTTCGCCCGACAGGACCGCAACCCGCTGACCCGGGTCTCGTGCTGGGCGCGCCGGGCGAGGTCGCGGCAGCTGTGTGCAGAAGCGCCTGCTTACAAGTTTTTGGGATCGCGGGTCTTGAGTTCGTTTGTGTTTTTGGACACGACGGGAGCGAGAGTGGAGCGCCATGTGCCAGCACTTCCTTTGTCGCGCGATCGCGTTCAGCTGGAGGACCTGCGCCGCTCGCTCGTCGTCTATCGAATGGTATTCGGCCAGCCTCGGCAAGACGACCTCCTCGCTTATTTGCTTGAGACACTCGGCCCCGACGAGATCGAGCGCTTCGAGCCCCTCCTGCGAATCGATCTGACGCCTGCCGGTCTTCAAACCCGTAGTTCAGGCTAGTCGTTTTCAAAGTAGTCGCTGTCGATCTGTGGCACCTCGAGTGTTTTGATGCTGACACCCACGCCGTGCTCTACCATCAATGTGGCCAAGCGAGGACCGTCAATAAGAACGACCGAGCCCTTCGCCTGTGCCGCCGCCGCGACGGCTGGGGCAGAAATGGCTGTGCTCCGCAAAAAGTCGATCCAGCGGTACGCGATCTTCTTTTTTGCGGATCACAACTAAGCTGCTGATTTATGGTCTATTTCAAAAAGGCCGAGTTTTGGCACAGGACGGGGTGGCAAAGTGCTGAACGGAAAACTGGTTGACGGAGATCTGGTAGACCGCCGGTTAAAATAGGTTCACTGTTCTGCTGCGAGGAGGTCCAATTGGCGAATGAGCTAGCGAAAAAGGAATGCGTACCGTGCCGGGGCGGGGTGCCGCCGGTCCGAGGTCCCGCGCTAAAGGGACTCCAGCGGAAGCTCGGTGGCAACTGGCGAACCGTTGAACAACATCATTTGGAGAGAGAGTTTCGATTCAAAGACTTCCGGGAGGCCCTCGCATTCACCAACTGAGTCGGAGTGCTGGCTGAAGCCCAGGGACACCACCCAGATATCCACCTGGCATGGGGTATGGTTAGACTCACGATCTGGACTCACAAGATCGATGGCCTGACGGAAAGCGACTTCATCTTGGCCGCCAAGGTCGATGAGCTCTCGGCGGCCGCCAACACTTGATTGCAGAATCACCGCTGGCCCGAGTGGTGGAACTGGAAGGAAGTCGAATCGCATCATCAAGGTCGAACGGAGAGCGCTGCACGGAGCCGCGTGGCGATTCGAAGACGCGCTCAATAACTCCGAGGAATCCTCAACATTGAACACGTCGTTCATCGAGCGGTTAAATCTGACCATCCGGCAAAGCTCGGCATACCTTTCGAGACGAACGCTTTCCCATGCTCGCTCGACGGAGAGGCTCGATGAGCATCTGGAGTTGCTCCGTTGCTATTACAACTTCGTCCGATCGCACGGAGCTCTGAAGTTCGGACGTGAGATCCGAACTCCGGCTATACAGGCCGGTCTGACCACGCGACGGCTCACCTTTCGAGACATCTTCTTGGCGACGACGATTCCTTTGTGGTCGCGGATCGAGGTTTTCTTGCTCACTGGGGCGCGCAACCCGGTCTCTTCCGCACCTGTACCACTGCCCGCAGCCGCGTAGCAACACACTTGATGGCGGAAGCACCCTAAGTTGCTGATTTATGGCCTATTTCAAAAGGGCCGAGTTTTGGCACAGAACGGGGTCTCCCGAGCGAACCAGGCCGCGGCTTTTGAGAGGATCTCCCGCTCCAACCGTAGCTGACGGTTCTCGCGTCGCAGGCGGCGGAGCTCGGCATCTCGTCGCGCTGGAGGCTCACACACGGCTTGTGCTAAATTTTGGTTTTGTTTGTCACAACTTGTCCGAAAAACTGTCCGCTATTACTTCAAGTCTCGACCCCGTCGCCATCGAGAGGAGAGTCACTTTGAAGCATCGATTGGTTTTCGCAGGCACGCTTATCCTGTGCCTCGCATTCTACGGAGCTTGCAGCTCGGAGGAGCCGGGTAGCTCCTCGTCTTCACCTACGATAACTGCTCCTACACCCCAGAGTCCCGCCGTCGGAGCGACGGTGAGCTCGACCTCTCCGACACTCACGGTCGCGAATGCCTCGGGAGCGAGCGGCCTTCGCTATCGATTCGAAGTCGCGAGCGACGCGTCCTTCGGCAACATCATCGCCTCGGGCGACGATCTGCCGGAAGGCGGAACCGGCGCGACGTCGTGGCAGGTGTCGCCGAATCTCGGAATCGGTCAGACGTACTACTGGCGCGCGAGGGCCTCTGTCGGCGGTACGCAGGGACCCTTCTCCCCCGCCGCCAATTTCGAGGTCCAAGGCGGCTTTGCGAGCTCGACTCCGGTTGGCTCGGTCTTCGTTTCCGATCCTTTGACCAACGGCGTTTCGGTTGGAGAGGTCGGAGGCGGCGAGTTCCAGACGGAGGGTTGGATGGCAACAGACGCTCTCTCCTACATCCGCTACGACATCCCTACGACGCCGAACGGTTTCGTAGAGTTTCAGGTGTCGAACCTCATGGATCTCAACCCGCACTCGGCCAAAAGAAACTTGTTGATCATGTGGGACCCCACACGCGGCGACTACACCGAGAATCCTTTCCGAGTCCATATCGCGAAGTACGACACGCGACTCGTGAATCGTTGGCACATGCGGCTTCGTTTCATCTCGAACGGCCAGGAGACGAACACCGGGATCAATCTGTTCGATTGGGACCCGAGCCGAACTTATACGTTCCGCCTGGAATGGGGCGCCTTTCCGGAAATCGTGAGCAGCCAACGAGCGCGAGTCCTCTTGGACGGAGCCGTGATCATGACGCGCAATTACGATCCGCTCTATCGTCCGGCGCAACACGTGGTCGAGCTGGGTATGGCACCGAGAGCGGAGTCGCTGGAGCAGGCCATCTACTCCAACGTGACCATCGGCGTACGGAGGCCCTAATTGTTGGTGAGGGGCTTATCTTACTCCGTGTGATCCGCAAAAAAGAAGATCGGCCAGAAGCGGCCGACTACAGCAGGTCTCAGACGCGCAATCAACGCCCGGAAGACCTTTTGCGGAGCACAGCCGACGTCTTAGGGTTCGTCACCCAATCGTCGGGTGTGCAATTTTCACCCGCCATGAATGTGCAGTTTTCGGCCGGCGTTGACACCTCCGAGGTCGGGAAGACGAGCACCACGACCTATAGCGCCGAGGAATCTGGGTCCGCCCACACGGGCGTTGCCGTATCGCTTGTCGCGGCGCGCGTCGACAGCAACATGCCCATCCTCGGTCTGGGCCTCATCCTTGTTGAGGAGCGTCTAGGAAGCCGGTATCCACCTAAGACAACGGATGATGCGGCGACGGTAGGCCGTGTCGATCTGGGGCGAGGCACAGCGCACGTACTTCTCAGCACGACTTCGGTGGTCGCCGGAAAGGTTGCTGAGATAATCAACCGCCTGGTCCTCGGTCGGAGGGTCGTCGCCCCTGAACTTCGGTCCCAGCGCTGTCCAGATCACGTGGTCGACATCGTCTCGGCTGCGAGCCCAGACCCCGAGGCCGGGGATTTCCGTGGGGTCAGCTTGGCCTCTGGACCATTGGCCGATGTTCGCCTCGATGTTTTCGCCGGTTAATCGCTCCCGTGTTGCCAAGGCCTTCACCGCAGCGCCCAGGGTATCCACCGTCATGCGCGCCCAGAGACTGGGCACGGGTTCGGCGACTTCGTACAACACCAGAGTGAGCGGTCCGCGCCGGCAATCGCGCCGGCAAACGCGACACCCAGACCGGCGCACGAACTCAACTCTGACCTGCGGGCCGCCTGTCTGCCAATCGCCAACTTTGCCTCCCTGGCCCTCGGTGCAGCGCGCCCACGGAGGGATGGGCAAATCACCGCTGAGTTGCTTTACGGGCAGGCCGTCGAGGTTCCAGATGAGCGATCCCCAGCCCAGACACACGATCATATCGCGATCCTACTACGTCTGCGGCGGCCGAGTCCGAACAGGCGAACCGGCGCTCGGAGTGACCGTGAGGTCGGGCAAGGGAGGTACATCGGCTGTCCAAACAGCGAGAGGCGGTTCCGGTCCCGGTCCGTCCGCGGCTACGCCGTACCGACCGAGGATTCTAGCTTCCCTTGGCGAACCAAGCCTAGGCACCTCTAATCCGAAACGCCCCGGCACGTGGATCTTGAGTCCGTTTGTGTTTTTGGACACGACGCGATAGAGCCTGACCAGAAGCCCTCTGCGCCGGACGGTGCCCCCGCTGATGCTCAGGGTGCCGACTAACGATAATGATGAAGGACACGCAACCGCTCCACCGATGGGTGCTTCCGCAGTCAAGTGCTCGTGTCCGCCGCGTAACCCGTTCGCGTGCTGGAGTTTCGCCTGATTTCGAGAGCGCAGTTTTATCGTCGATGCCGGCTGGGCCGAGTTTTGGCACAGGACGGGGTGCTCGGTCACTCACTATAGACGACGAACTGCATCGAGTCCGTCAATGCGCTTATCGAGGAACGTTGCGCGAAGGTCGATCACTGGAAGACTTCGAACCAACGCCAACGCTGGCTCGCGACCGCGCTCACCGACATCGAGCCGCGCCTCCGGAAGGTGATGGGCTACCGACACCTTCCAAAGCTGCGTGAAGCGCTCAAGCGTGAACTGAAGATCGAGACCGCGAAAAAGAATACGTCGAGGAAGAACGTTGCTTAAACGAACCGGGAGCCGTGGAACATTTCAACTAAGAATGGGCTTGACTCCCTTCATCGTCGCAACTCGCACAGCACCGGCGCAACCGACGGGCTCAGTCTGTCGATAGTCCTAGAAGACTGCAGCGCCATCGGTGAGGGCTTCAGCCGTCCCGACATCGATAACTCACAGGGCATACGCTCTCGGCCGAGCACACTCACCCGGACCATACCTTAGTCTAGGGGAGGTCGGAGAGCGGATGCGTACCTAATCTCGTGGAAAAAGAATGGCGCTTCTCCACGTCCTCGTGATGGTATCAGATCAAGCGGCGACCTCGCCTCGAGCAAGAACGTCGGCGAGGTGCTAGTAACCATACGGGCGTGGAAATAGCGGGCCCGAGGCGGTACGTAGGCTGTTGAGAGATTCAGGCGTGAAGCCCCTGCGCCTTCCCGCCAATAGTCCGAATCTGAACGCATACGCGGAAAGATTCGTTCTCTCCATACGTCGAGAGTGTCTCGACCGCTTCGTACCTCTCAGTGAGCGACACCTGCGCACAGCGGTAACCGAATACGTAGTGCACTATCACACAGAACGGAACCACCAAGGTCTCGTCAACGAGCTCATCACCTCTGCCGGCAAGCGCGAATGACACTGGCCCCATCGTGTCGCGAGAGCGACTTGGGGGCATTCTCAACTACTACTGCCGTGCCGCGTAGATGGTCGCCGGCGACGGTAGCCCCTCGGCGGGCTCGACCGGCGTAGCGTGGAAACAGCTTCAGGAACATGCTTCGATATTCGCTCTCGACTAGGTGGTCATCTGCATGGTGACGACCCGCCCGCCCAAGACGATTGTAAAGCCCACGGCCCTTGGCCCGGTCGCAAACACGACACTAAGTTGCTGATTTATGGCCTATTTCAAAAGGGCCCGAGTTTTGGCACAGGACGGGGTCGCCGGGGCTGCGTTGCCTTTGCCATTGTGGACATCGTATCCGCCTTTCAGAAAGTGTCCACGAAACTGGATCAAGCCCACGTCCCGGCGCGTGGGTCTTGAGTTCGTTTGTATTTTTGGACAGGACGCGGATGACCGAATGCACGGCGTCGGCTATCGTCGGCAGTTTGTTTTCACCCCGTATAGATCGCCGTGGCGGCCGAGAATCGAGTTCTTCGCAATCAGCTCCAGGGTCGCTTGCGCCTGAAAAATCCTAACACTCAATTTGCACTTGTTTCGGGGGCAAGATCACGGTCGCAAACGCAGACATCAAGCTGCTGATTTTTAGTCTATTTCAAAAGGGCCGAGTTTTGGCACCGGACGGGCAAGACGCTGGCGATCCTGGCTTGCTAGACCAGCGGCCCGCGCACCGCCGCCGCCGGGTTGGTCGGCACGACCTGCCCGACGACCAGAAAATCAAACAGGCGCCGGATCGTCGCCAGATGCTGCTTGATCGTGGGGGCGCGATACGCGCCTTGCAAGGCTTCGATGTAGGTGGCCACTGCGATCGGCGAAATCTGGTCGAGTTCGAGCCCTTGCTTGTCACACCAGACGAAGAACTGCTTCACAGCCGCGCTGTAGGCTGCGCGCGTATTCGCGTTGCGGATCTGCGTGGTGAAGAATTCGACCATCCGCTCGGCGGCTCTTGGCCCGGCCCGGAGCACGATCGGGGGGAGGCCTACAACGTCCCAGCCGACTGGCAAGGTCAGGGCCTTGGTTTCAGACTCGATCCCGCCGCTCTCCAACAAGGTAGGAACTAGCGGAAGAGCCGGCACCGGAGTGGCTAATACCATGAGCACCATGACTATCTGTATCGCCGCCTCGCGTGCCCCCTGTATCGCCGGGTCTAGTAACGGGTCGAGAAAGAATTTTTGGGCAAGATAGACCCAGAGCAACTGGAGCCACCAGTCCATTCCCTCTCGCACCTCGGGTGGCGCGGCCTCTCTCACTGTATCCGTGTCCGTGGCCAGTGCTTCGACGGCTCGCTTTGGCTTAGGCGCGGCGGTGACAATGTCTTCGGCGCGCTCCAACCGTCCGACGGCAGCCGCTAGACGTTCGTTCCATGCCTCGCCAAACAGTCCTGGGTCGAGCCGCGGCATCGCCTTCATCGCCGCATTGAGCGCACTCGTGTCGATCGTCGCCACCGCCGCCCGTACTGCATTGAGCGCACTTGTGTCGATCGTCGCCACTGCCGCCCGTGCCGCATTGAGCGCACTCGTGTCGATCGTCGCCACCGCCGCCCGTACTGCATTGAGCGCACTTGTGTCGATCGTCGCCACTGCCGCCCGTGCCGCATTGAGCGCACTCGTGTCGATCGTCGCCACCGCCGCCCGTACTGCATTGAGCGCACTTGTGTCGATCGTCGCCACTGCCGCCCGTGCCGCATTGAGCGCACTTGTGTCGATCGTCACCATCGCCCGTACTGCATTGAGCGCACTTGTGTCGATCGTCGCCACCTCCCGTGCCGCATTGAGCGCACTTGTGTCGATCGTCACCATCGCCCGTACTGCATTGAGCGCACTTGTGTCGATCGTCGCCACCTCCCGTGCCGCACTGAGCGCACTTGTGTCGATCGTCGCCATCGCCCGTACTGCATCGAGCGCACTTGTGTCGATCGTCGCCACCTCCCGTGCCGCATTGAGCGCACTTGTGTCGATCGTCGCCATCGCCCGTACTGCATCGAGCGCACTTGTGTCGATCGTCGCCACCTCCCGTGCCGCATTGAGTGCCGCCATCATTTCCATCGCATTCATGGTGTCTTCCTGTTCCGTTACCGCCCCGTCTTCATAAGCTTGTATAGTAGCATTGACCGCGCCCCGGTGGATTACTGCACGGGTTAAGGCTTGCGCCAGCCGGCCCAGGGCGGCATCCGCTCTCCATATCGGGGCGCAGCGTCCGACGAGCGGCGTCAGCCTAAGGCGGTCAGGGAGGGTTCGCCCGGTGCGCCACCCACGCACGCGGCGCACGGGTGGAGCCGAGGCCGGGGGGTGCGCGCGCGTACCTGCAAAAGCTACTGTTGCTGCGCATCCCGGCTCTTGTGGTACTCGACACAGGCATACACGATTCCGCACAAGTCCATTATCGCTTCGTCTATTCTTACTTTGGCCCTGCCCGGGTTTTGTGGACACCAACCGAGGCGCGACAATGCGCCTGGGGGCGTCCATGGGAAAACGACGACGCAGGAAGTTCACGGGGGAGTTCAAGAAGGAAGCGGTCCGGCTGTTCAGGGAAGGCGAGCGCAGCATCGGTCAGGTCGCTAGGTTGTGCCTTCTATTTATTCATCCGCGCGCACCGAACTTGATTAGTCTCCGGTCTGCCGGCACCATGCCGGCATGATTTCGCGTTTGTTTGCGCTCTCATCTCTGCCTTCAAGGCTCGTCGCAAGCTGGCTCTTGAGAATGTCGCTCTTCGGCAACACTGGGTGAAGTCAGTCAAAGAGGAATGTCTCTCGAAGCTCATCCTGTTCGGCGAGAAGTCGCTCCGTCATGCGCTTAGGGAGTACGTCGTCTACCATCACCAGGAGAGGAATCATCAAGGCAAGGAGAATCTGCTGCTGTTCCCAGCCAGCGACCAGCTACCTCAGTCCGAGCGCAAGGTGCGCTCCCGTGAACGGCTTGGCGGGTTGATACGTTTCTCCCATCGGGAAGCCGCATGAGTATTTTGACCTCACGGGCTCAAACTCTCGCGCCAGCTCTTCGGGGCCGCGGCCGGCTCGTACCAGCTCTACCATTTGGCGCCGGAACTCGGCCGCGTATCTGTTTCCGTGCTTTGACATCGTGGACTCTTGTCTCCCAAAGGATTAGCCCTAATCGCAAAAAAAAGAGAGCAAAGTAGCGCGAAAGTATTGACAAAGGAGCCTCTGGGTTTATGTTTGGAGCGTTGCTTCCAAACAAAACACCAAACGACCAGAGGCCCCTATAGTGCGCTTGAAACTATCTCGATTTCGCCGGAACTTCAACAAGGATCTTCCGATCGAGTTCACAGAGCAGAACCTGAGCTCGTTTGGTGGACTGGAACTGTTTTCACGATATTTGCGCCGCGTTGAGCTAAGCCGCCGGGTAGGAAAGGCGTGTAGAGGAAAAGGCATTCGGTCGGACTACGGGAGCGTCCGACTGGTTCTGGTGTTGGTTGGGATGCTGCTCGTGGGAGCTCGTCGTCTAGAGCACCTGCAGTATGTCTGTGATGACCCGATGCTGCTTCGCTTCTGTGGGTTGAGAAGACTACTGAGCCGTCCGACGATCGTGAATTGGCTGAAGCAATTCACGGGAGAGCGGCTCAAGGGCTTATCGGAGTTGAACGGTGTATTGGTCCACGAGCAGGTCGAGCGATTGGGTCTGAACCGTCTGACGGTAGATATGGACGGCACCGTGGTTCAGGCAGGCAATCAGGTTGGATGGGCGTTTCGAGGATTCAATCCTCATCGCAAGAAGAATAAAAGTTACTACCCTTTGTTCGCTCACCTGGCTCAGACGGACCAGATTCTCAAATCCAGAAATCGTCCTGGCAACGTTCACGACTCCAAGGGTGCCGATGCGTTTCTACGGGAACTGATAGGCGAGCTACGGGGCCAGTTCGGTCGGTCTCGAAAGCTGGAATTCCGCACGGACGCCGCGTTTTTCAACGAAAAGATTCTCAAGAGGCTAGAGCGCTCCCGAAGCGAGTTCGCGATCAAGGCTCCGTTCTGGCCGTGGCTCGGCCTAAAGGAGGTCGTCGCTGGGCGCAAGCGATGGCACCGCGTGAGTGACGAAATCGACGGCTTCTCCATCAAACACTTCATCGAGCCCTGGAATATCACCGTCCGGATCGCGATCTATCGGAAGCGAGTTCGACATCGAACGGCGAAGAACTTCCAGCTCGACCTGTTTTCTCCAGACGACGGCTACTTCGAGTACTCAGCCGTCGCCACCAACAAATCGCTCACCGTCCAACGCCTTTGGTACTTCGCTGCTGGGCGAGGCGGCCAAGAGAAAACCTTCGCCGAATTGCGCAGCCAGTTCGCTCTCGACGTCGTGCCCACTAAAAGCTATGCCGCCAATAGCGCCTGGCAACAGTTGAACGTGCTCGCACACAACCTGTGTCGCAGCTTTCAGCTCGACACCATCGCTGAAACGAAAGGCATCTCTCGAAAGCGTACATGCACCCATCTGCTGCACACCATCCGCACCATCCGCTTCCGCATCATCAACAAAGCCGGCCGCCTCGTTCGCGTTAGTGGTCGAAACGCGCTCCGAATGGCCACAAACTCCTCCACTCAGACACTCTTTGAAAGAATCGAACTCGCGCTAGCGTCATGAATTATTGTTCGATTAGGGTTAGGTGTCCACGAAAGCGGGCCAAGTCCACATGCGAGATAATCAACCTGTCCACTTTTCCTGAGCAAGGTCACCAAGCCACCGTGGAGGTGGAAATGAAGAACAAACGGAGAGCGGAAAATGGCATCTACCCCTGCACATAGCTTAGAGGGAAAGGAACTTGCGAAGGGCCCAGCCCGCATCAGGCTCAAACTCTAGCACACGAGCGGGTTACGCGGCACCAAAACCAGCGGCCGTTTCACGGAATGGTGGAGGACGGCGAGCTGCTCCCGAAGAGTGACATTCTCGAGAGCTAGCTCGCGACGAACCTTGAAGGCAGAGATGAGAGCGGGAACCAACGACGAAATCATGCCGGCATGGTGCTGGTAGACCGAAGATCAATCAAGTTCGGGACGCGTGGATGAATAAATAGAAGGCACAACCTGCGAAACAGCCATTCCTGGAAGATCTAAACTGCGGAATCAACGACGGGTCGAATTCTTGCGAAGCACATGTACGTTGGAACACACGATCACGGCATTCTGGGAATATCTGCTGCTTCTTGAGATTTGCTACAAAATCCTGGAGAAGGATCGAATCCCCCATACTCGGGATCTGTCACCCCCCGTGCACACCGTTTTCGCTGGCGTGGATCAGATCCACTGGTTTCGGATTTCCGCGAATTCATCATCCGAATGGCAGACTTTTTCCCACGCCGTGATTATCTCCGGAATGGCCTCACCACGTTCTCGATAGTGTTCGAACAATCGATACGCCAAACACGCTGCTGCGCGCCTGACGAGCAGCTTCGCCGAAACGTCCTTACGGCTTTCGTCTTCATCGATTCTCGCGGCGCTGGCCCCGTGGACAGCTGTGTCGCCAATCAGATGATGAAGCCCCACGAGCACCGATCGTTCGACGTCGTCGGCAAACGTCCAGGAGACAGTCGATAGCTGGGGAAATCCAGAGCGGGCACTTCTCTTTCTGGTGATCATGCTGGCCTTGATCTTGATGGGTGGTGGACAGTTCTCGCTCGATCACTTCCGAGCGAAGCGGCGTCGTAAATAGAGGCGGGGCGTATTATCGCCCAGCGGAACGTCGTGAGGTCAAAATACTCATGCGGCTTCCCGATGGTAGAAACGTAGCAACCCGCCAAGCCGTTCACGGGAGCACACCATAGACACTAAGGGTCTGTTACACAATAATATTTACAAATGCGAGTTGAGTAAAGATTCATACCCTCAATTCAAGCACGTCGGGGAAGTAGAGTGTAATTCCAGTTGCCGTGGAAGGGGTGAACTTTGAGCCGAAGCTCCTGCATCTCTTCGTCGCTGACCTTCTGGCCTGTCTCGTAGGAGTTCTTGTCCAGCATGGCCTTTACCTTCAATCCAGTTCGGGTTTTGGTGTTGCCGATAAGATTGACGACCGCCTCGTAGCTCACGAGAGGCCGACCTTTCCAGTTCATGCTGACAAACGAGAATAGTCGATGTTCGATTTTGTTCCACTTACTGGTTCCCGGCGGATAGTGGCAAACGGTGATGGGAATCTTCAGTTGGTCCGATAGCTTTTGAAGGTGGAGCTTCCAGCCTCGCAGCCGGTTTCCGTTGCTTCCACCGGCGTCCGCGCAAACAAGCAGACGTTTCGCCGTCGGATAAGACTTCTTCCCGAGTATGCGCCACCATCTCCGGATGCTTTCTACCGCGAATTCCGCAGTCTCGTGAGTAATGCCGACGTTGACCAGTGCTTCGTCGCGAGACACATCGTAAGTCCCATAGGGAATTGCTTTGCCATCAGCCATACTGGGGAAGTCGTGTACAAGAACCGGCTCCGCTCCGCCCTTCTTCTTCCTCCACGTTCTACCCCTGTTTTCAAAGGCTCCTATCAATTCCTTCTTCTTGGTGTCGACGCTCACGACCGGATCTTTGCTCCGCATGAACTTGCTCACTTGCTTGTTGATGTAACGAAACTGTTTGTCCCGATCCGGATGCTGATCCCCTTCCAATCTCTTCACATTGGCTTGCAGCGAGTAACCCATCTCTCCTAGGCGTCGAGCAACCGTCACGTACGAGACATCGTGACCTTTGCGTTCAAGCTCCTCCGCCATCGCTCTCGTGGACTTGTTTGTCCATTTGAGATGCTTCATCGGGTCGCCGGCGGTTCTTTCGTCGAGGATCTTCTTCAGCTCCCTCTCGACTCTCGGGTCCAACTCCTCGACCCGCTTTCTCCCCCCTCCGGGCTTGCGCACTCGGGCGCTCTCGCTATCAACAATCGGCGCTTTCCCCTTGAGCTCCGCCATACCCTTCATGATGGTCGGGCGCGACATCCCCGTAAGTCGCGACAGCCGACTGATCCCACCGCGACCTTCTTCAAGCGCCCGTTGAGCCACAAAAACACGCGCTTGCGCTTCGTTCAACGTCCCCAGCACCCTCAACCAGTGACGTTCAGACTCTGGTACCTTTCGATTGGTTGCCATCCTCGTATAGTCTCGCAACCAGCAGAGGATAGCAGCAATGAGAGTGTATTGTAAATAGCAATGAGAGTGTATTGTAAATATTAATATGTAACAGATCCTAAGCTGCTGATTTATGGTCTATTTCAAAAGGGCCGAGTTTTGGCACACGACGGGGTGCCGACTTATAATGATGATGAAGGACGCCCACGATACCTCTGAAGCTGCCTCGCTACAATGGCACATTGGCTGGCGAGCCGAGGGGAAGGAGACACCATGCCGAAGGCGCCCGACCAGGAACGCAGAAATAACAGCGAGACCGTTGAAGCCCGTTCGCGCACCAGAAGACCAGGGCGGATGCAAGAACAGCCTGAACACTCAATAGCCGCGAACGACGAGCCTCCGGTACTCGCTTCTATGAAGCTTGCAAACGGCGAGACCGTGTATGTGGAACTGTCACCCGAAGGCCTACGCGGGATGAGAGTCGAGATAGGAACGATTGTTCAGCTCTTCACCAGTGACGTTGCAGAGCGGCACAGACACGACAAGGGCATCAAGTGGATGAGCCTAGACCGGCTGGAGAGGTTGAGGAAGGCGGAAGGGCGCCAACCGAAAGCGTGACGGTTGTGCTCCGCAAAAAGTCGATCCAGCGTTGATTGGGCGGTTTAGACCTGCCATGATCGGGTGCTTCGTGCCGATTGACCTGACGACGCCACCGGCGTCAATGCGGCCGCTCCAAGGCCAGGGCGCAGAGGAAGCAGAAGTTGACACCGAAGAGATAGCGCCCCCAGCCCTAGACGCCCTGGAATCGGTGTGGAATCCGGGGTATTTCGTGCTGCTGGTGCCACACCCGCTACGCTTCTGCGCTGGTACCGCTACGTCATCGCAGCCAAGTACGATGGCAGCAAGAACCGGAGCCCAGGCCGACCTCCGACGGCGAAGGACATCCGTGAGCTCATTGTACGCGTGGCGCGAGAGAATCCGACGTGGGGATATACGCGCCTGCGGGGCGCACTCAAGAACCTCAAACACAGACACTAAGCTGCTGATTTATGGGGCTATTTCAAAAGGGCCGAGTTTTGGCACAGGACGGGGTTGCCATCGAGGCGACCGGCCAGCTTTATGACGGAACGCAGATGGACGGTCCAGCGGGCTTGCGACAGGCGCTTGTGAACCTTTCAGACACTTTTATCACGAGCTTCACCGAAAGCCTCATGACCTATGCGCTGGGGCGGAGAGTCGAGTATTATGACATGCCCGCGGTGCGTGCGATCGCTCTCGAGGCCGCGCACAACGGCAACCGCATGTCCTCTTTCATTTTTGGCATTGTGAACAGCGCGGCGTTCCAGATGAAGAAGTCGGAAAACACCGAACCGACCACGGTGGTAGGAGAATCGGGTCCGCCTTAGAATACGAGCCGGCTCCAGAAGGCCTAAAAAGAATGTACATTACTAACAAGCATATCTCTCGCCGCACGATACTTCGGGGCATGGGCGCGGCGGTGTCACTGCCGTTGCTCGAAGCCATGGTGCCGGCCCGGAGCGCGTTTGGCAAGCCGACAGCTGACCCGGCTCGCCTGGTGTGCATCGAAATGGTCCACGGTTCGGCCGGCAGCACCAAATACGGGATAGAAAAGAACCTGTGGGCGCCGGCGGCCGAAGGCAGTGCGTTCGACCTCAGCCCGAGCAGCTTGAGTCCGCTCGAGCCGTTTCGGGATTACTTGACGATCGTCAGCAACACGGACGTACGCAACGCCGAGGCCTTCACGCTGCCTGAGATAGGCGGCGACCATTTTCGTTCGAGCGCGGTGTTCCTGACCCAGTCCCACCCGAAGCAGACGGAAGGCTCGGACGTCCACGTTGGGACGTCGATGGATCAGCTCTACGCCCGGCGGTTCGGTCAAGACACGCCCATTCCGTCGATGCAGCTCGCGATCGAGAACGTGAACCAGGCGGGCGGATGCCAATACGGTTATGCCTGTACCTACACGGACGCGATCAGCTGGGGGTCGCCGACCGATCCGCTCCCGATGATCAGGAACCCCCGGGTCGTTTTCGACCAGATGTTCGGCTCCGGCGGAACGCCGGAAGAGCGGGCAGCCAGGCGCCGGACCGATCGCAGCATTCTTGACTATGTCACCAACCAGGTGGCTAGTTTGAAGAACGACCTGGAGCCGGCCGACCGCAACCGGCTCGACGATTATCTCGAGAACATTCGCGAGATCGAGCGGCGGATCCAGAGGATCGAGGCGCAAAACGCGAGCGGGGAGGAGAGAGAGCTGCCCGATGCGCCCGTCGGCGTGCCGGACTCGTTCGATGAGCACGTCAAGTTGATGTTCGACCTGCAAGCGGCAGCGTTCGCGTCGGACATTACTCGGGTGTTCGCGTTCAAGATGGGGCGAGACGTTTCGGGCCGTGTCTACCCGGAGACCGGCGTCAACACTGGGTTTCACCCGGCCTCGCATCACGGCGAGCGAGAGGAGCGGATCGAGGAGTTCGCGAAGATCAACCGGTACCACGTCAGCACCATCCCGTACTTCCTCGAAAGGCTCCGTGACACACCCGAGGGCGACTCGAATCTCTTGGAAAAGGCGCTGATCCTCTACGGCTCTCCAATGGGCAACCCGCACGTTCACAACCACAAGCGCTGTCCGCTCTTTTTGGCTGGCCACGGCAATGGCCACTTCAAGGGCAACCTCCACGTCAAAAGCGCGGATGGTACGCCGATGGCGAACACGATGTTGACCGTGCTGCGCCGACTCGGGCTCGACGAGCTCGAGAGCTTTGGTGACAGCACGGGGGAGATGGCGATCTGACACAAAGGTCAGTGGAGCGGCTCATGTTGGGAAAGAAAACAAGAAACGGCCCTGGTGCGAGCGTGATGGGTGTTGCATGCCTGATGGCCGCGCTCGCGGCAGCACCCCATGACTCGAAAGGCGCCCCAGCTACCCCAGGTATCGATGTCTCTCCAATTGCCTCCGCGGCCATGCGGGGTGAGCGAGACACGGTACGAACACTTCTGATGCAGGGCGTCGATGTGAATGACGCCCAAGGTGACGGTATGACGGCGCTTCACTGGGCGGCAATGAATGAAGATGTTGAAATGGCCGAGATGCTGCTTTACGCCGGGGCCAACGTCAAAGCCGCGACGCGTCTTGGCGCCTACACTCCACTGTTGTTGGCCAGCAAGAGCGGAAACGCTTTGATGGTCGAGATGCTCTTGAAGGCGTCGGCCGAAGCCAACTCCACGACGACGACCATGGGAACGACCCCGTCCTGTGCCAAAACTCGGTCCTTTTGAAATAGACCATAAATCAGCAGCTTAGTGTCTGTGTTTGCGACCGGGCCAAGGGCCGTGGGCTTTACAACCGTCTGGCCCGAGGGTGTTATCTTCAGATCCATGATGACGTACCAATCGCCGCGAAACGGCCAATCCTGGCAGGTCTAAACTGCGAAATCAACGACGGATCGAGTTTTTGCGAAGCACCGGAGACGATGCGCCGCAAACGTAGGGCCAAGATCGTCGCGACGCTGGGGCCGGCGACCTCAAGTGCAACGGCCATCAATGCACTGTTCGAGGCAGGGGTCGATGTCTTCCGCTTCAATTTCAGCCATGGCGAACCCGAGAACCACGCCCGGCGCCATCGGATCGTGCGCGAGTTGGAACGGGATGCGCTCAGGCCCATAGGCGTCATGGCCGACATGCAGGGACCCAAGCTTCGCGTCGGCGTCTTCGAAGGCGGGAGCGTCGAGCTTGAGCCGGGACGGCGTTTCATGCTCGACCGTTTGGACCGGCCCGGCACCGCCGTTCGGGTTTCCGTGCCGCATCCGGAGATCTTCGCCGCTGTCCAGCCTGGCGACGAAATGCTGCTTGACGACGGGCGGCTCCGGCTGAATGTGACCTCAAAATCCAATGCAGAAGTAGAGACGCAGGTGCTGGTCGGCGGCCGGCTCAGCGACCGCAAGGGCATCAATCTGCCCGGCGTGATGCTGCCGATCTCGCCGCTTACCGAAAAGGATCTAGTCGATCTGAGATTCGCGCTCGAACTCGGGTGCGAATGGATCGCCCTGTCCTTCGTGCAGTGCCCGGAGGATGTGGTCGAGGCGCGCCGGCTGATCGGCAACCGCGCCCATGTTCTGGTCAAAGTCGAGAAACCATCTGCGCTCGACCGTATCGACGAGATTGTCGCTGCCGCCGATGCCGTGATGGTGGCTCGTGGCGATCTCGGCGTGGAAATGCCTCCGGAGGAAGTGCCGATCGCGCAGAAGACCATCATCCGCACCTGCCGCGACGCCGGCAAACCGGTGATCGTGGCAACGCAGATGCTGGAGTCCATGGTCCAGGCGCCGGTGCCGACGCGCGCCGAGGTCTCGGACATAGCGACGGCGGTGTACGACGGCGCGGATGCGGTGATGCTGTCGGCGGAAACCGCAGCCGGCGCCTATCCGACTGCGACGGTCCAGATCATGGACCGGGTGATTAAACGGGTGGAGCGCGACCCGCTGCACCGTCACATTGCGGCCGCCGACCATCGCCGGCCGCTGGCAACCTCCGCGGATGCGATCTCGGTGGCGGCCCATCAAGTGGCCGACACCATCGGCGCCGCCGCCATTGTAACCTACACGACCTCCGGGTCGACGACGTTGCGCGCCGCCCGCGAGCGCCCTGAGCAGCCGATTCTGGGCGTCACGTCCGAACTTGCAACTGCACGGCGTCTGTCGCTAACCTACGGCGTACACAGCGTGCATACGGCGGACGTACGGGACTTCGACGAAATGGTGCGCAAGGCGGTCGCTGCGGCTGCGCTTGAGGAAGTCGCCGGGCCGGGCGATACGGTGGTCATCACTGCCGGGGTGCCTTTTGGCACACCTGACGCCACCAATGTGCTTCGCATCGTCCGCATCGAGCCCGTGTAATCTGTTGCTGGTCTGGGTGCGTTGTCCCTTCCATAAACTTGAGCTGCATGAGATTGGCAAACTGCCTGCAACCAGAACGCTGTGGCCGTCTTCATGTAGGACGTTTTGAGAGCCAGCGTCGGCTCTACTCAGGGGTAGAGGTGTAAGCTGGTGCGAAGTCCAGCAGCCGTCCCGAGCAGGTTGGACTCAAGCAGCGCGTCGAGTGTAATAATGATGGAGACCTGTGATCCGCAAAAAAGAAGATCGCGTATTGACGGATATTGGCCAGCACACGACGTATAGTGGCTCCCGGTAGGGTCGAGGGCTGGCGCGAATCGGTGCGGTCCAAAGCGGTTGAGCGTGAGGTATTGCCAAAAGGATGGAAGGAGTTCTAGTTTGACGTAGCCCAAGGGGAGGAGGGGGGCGAGCCGGCGTGAATGGCCCGTCCCCGTGGTGAACTTCTTGTCGCGGTCCAGGATGAGGAATCGCTTGCCGCGCAGAAAGCCGTCGAATGGGTCGGTGAGATTCCGACCGACCTGCATCATGAACGGGCCATCCGGCCCCGAAGTGATTCCGGTGCTTCCGCCATCAAGTGTTGGTGAGATGACGCTGAGACTTTACGCTGCATTAAATTACAGCCAAAATAACGCTCGCGGCCTTCGCCGCGCGCTAAATGGAGCATAAGCGCTTTTTTTTGCAAAGCGATACGTACAAGGAGCACCTTCATCAAGGCTCATTGGGGCGCCATCGCTGCGACAGACCTGTTCACCGTCGAGGTTGTGAACCCGTTCGGGCTCGTCCGCTACCATGTCCTGTTTGTCATCGATAGGTGCTTGCGCTGTTTACTGTTGGTGATGTGTACGCATCCCTTTGCAAAAGAGGCGCTTACGCTCTATTTAGCGCGCAGCGAAGGTCACGAGCGCCACTTTGGCTGTAACTTAATGCACCGTAAAGTCTTAGCGTCATCTCACCAACACTTGATGGCGGAAGCACCTGTCGAGACGTTGGCGAAAGAGTGCGACCGGTTCGAGTACGCCCTGACGGGTGAGGACGTTGAGTGAGGAGTGTTCCAAAGATGCCGACGACTTCGTTACGAATGGCCTGTGCTCCGCAAAAACTCGATCCGTCGTTGATTCCGCAGTTTAGAGCTGCCAGGATTAGCGGCTTCGCGGCGAACGGATGAGGTGATCCGACGTCATTGTAAACGTCGAAAGGTTCGCTCTTGCGGTCTATTTCAAAAGGGCCGAGTTTTGGCACAGGACGGGGTCGGTGAGATTCCGACCGACCTGCATCATGAACGGCCATCCGGCCCCGGAGTGATTCCGGCAATGTGCACTTTTCGCGAAGACAGCTCGATGACGACGAGCACATAGTAGGTCACGAGCCTGCGAACCGTGGCGACCTCGACGGTGAAGAAGTCGGTCGCCGCAACGGTTTCCCAATGGGCGGCGAGAAACGTGCACCATGGCGTTCGCTCACTTCGCTCCGGCGCGGGCTCGATGCCATGTTCTCGCAGAATATTGGCGATGGTGCTCCTGGCTCCCGTATGGCCGAGATTCAACAGGGCGCCGCGAATGCGTGTATACCCCCACCTCGGATTCGACTTCGCCATCCCTACGACAAGCTTGCTAATCTCGGCCATAACCCGGGGCCGTCCGGGCTGTTTCCGCCGCTCGCTGTAGTCCCACTTCCGCGCAATCAGCCTTCGGTGCCAAGCCAGCAGGGTTTCCGGTGTGACGATACCGGCGACTTCTGCCAAGAGTTTCCGGCCAAGCGCCTTACCCTTTACCGCGAGCCGACGTCGCTCGGCGTCTGTGAGACGAAGCTTCCTCCCGCAAAGCCGAGCTTTGAGGACTTTGTTCTCCTCGAGCAGGTAGACCATAGCGGCCTGTTGGTCACGCTGGAGCCAACCAGCGATGGTGATGACCAACAAGGTCAAGGGCTGGAGCGGCGTGCTCATGAGCGAGGATTCTAGCTCCCATTGGCCAATCAAGCGTAGACACGTTTATTACGAAACGTCCCGGCGAGCCGGTCTTGAGTTCGTTTGTATTTTTGGACACGACGGGAACAGCACGAGCACATCGTGATGCCGTTCTTCCGCAACTTCGATATCCATCGGTGACACCAGCCGGCGTGCGGTGTGGATTCCACCGCATTCCACGCCTGCCGGCGCGGAGCCTCATTGAAGCGAGTCCGTCAGAACCGCCAGATCACCAGCAGTTGCGGCACGTTGTCATCTTCGTCCGCGCCCAGCTTGTTCCGCCAGTACTGGTACTCTATTCCCACCAGCAATTGATTCGCCGCTCCAAACACTGCGCCCAAGTCCCAGGTGAGCTGAGGCTGCGCGAGAATCCAGCCCCTACCTCGATTGCCGAACTCGTCCCTCGTCCCGCCGATGTACTCGGCATGACCGCCAAACAAGAATGATTGGCTGCCGAGCTGAAAGGGGAGCGCCCAACTGACATCGAACATGAAGCTGCTGCTGGTTCGGGGAGCGCCACCTCCCTTGACGCCGCTGTTGGCGTCGATGAAGGCCGTCAAGTCGGTGTTGAGGAACGCGAAGCCCGGCACCTGCCAGGACGCTCGCACGCCGGGCAGGTACTTGAAGACGTCGGCGTCCGCGCCGAAGTTGATGCCGCCGATGAGCGCGATGTCGCGGATCGGCCCCAGCTGAAACTCCGTGCCTGACAGCTTGCTGAAGCTCAGGGTTGGATACCACTCGCCATAGAGATCCTTGTCGTTGAAACCGTCATGACCGCCATCGTCGAGGATGTCGACAAAAAAGTAGCTGTCTCCCAACCGCCAACTCGTCGCATGCTGGACGGTGAGTATGGAGGTGTATTCCCGTGCGCCCGAGAACGGGTTCGTGAGCTTGCCATACTGATAGTGGAATTCGGCCTGTGCGGCTGCCGCCGAGGCAGACGCCAGAACCAGGAACGCACCCAGGACGCATCGCAGCAGGCCCGGTAGATGGGAGTGCACGGTCATGGGGTGTGCCTTCTTCACATTCGTCATTGTCCGAGCCTGATAATCGACGCTATGGCGCCGGGGGTGAACCCGCAACGAATCCAGCTGCAGGCAGTGCTTGGAAAATTCATCGATCCGGTTTCGTTCACACCGTATGACTGTGTCTCCGCCTTCCTCCGATAAGCCGCTGCACTGTGCAAGGATCGGGGTGCGGTCAGAACAAATTCATGGAAGCCTTACGGGAGTTCTGGATCGGGATGAGCTGATCGAAGACGCTGATCATGAAAACTTCATGGATGTGCTCATGCATGTCGCACAGGACGAGCTTCCCCTGGGTTGCGCTGAGCTTCTTGGCCGCGATGAGAAGCACCCTCAGGCCGGAACTACTGATGAAGTTCAGACGGCTGAAATCGACGATCATGCGCTGTTCGCCTTTGCTGATGTGATCCATGACGATGGATTCGAATGCGCGTGCGTTCGTGCTATCGAGCCGGTCGACCGGCAACAGCACCAAGACGTCGTTGTCTCGTTCTTCAACAACTTCAATGTTCATCGATACGCCTCTTCCTCGGGTTGGGAGCGATTCCCGACGGTGTTATTGCTATGCGGGCTTGAGATCGTGCTCCAAGGTCAAACGGTTCTTGCCCCCCACGAACTCGTAGGAGATGCGGCTGGCGAAGTTCTTGACCAGATGGAGGCCCAAGCCGCCCACGTTACGAGCTTCCAGCGGCGCCGCGGTGTCCGGGTCTGTGTTGAGGGTCGGGTCGAACGGACTCCCATTGTCCTCCACCGTCAGGGTCAGGATATCGTACTCGACTTTCAAGTGGATATCGATCCTGGGATCGACCCCGGCCTCGAAGCTGCCGTGAGTCACGGTGTTCGTGATTAACTCGTCCAGTTCCAGGTTGATGGCGAACACTTTTGGTGCGGACACGTTATTGGCCTCTCCGAAATCTTCAACCATGGTCGCCAGATCGCGGAGCTCGGACAGCCGGGCGGGTAGTGTGACACGTAATTCATCAGACATAGTGTTGGTTGCTCCTTGACGATTTAAGCCGTTCTAACCTCCACAGCATTCCGCGTACGATCACGCAGGGAAACGAACCTTCACGATTCCGTGAAGCTCAGCGGCGCCGCAGGACGAGGCAGGTCATGTCGTCGGCGGCCGCGGTGCCGGCCGAGAAGTTTCCGATCCGGTCCCAGACATTGTTCACGATGTGCTCCGGCGATTGCCGCGAAGAACCGTCCAGCGTTCCCTCCAGCCGCTCCTTGCCGAACAGCTCGCCGTTGCCGTTCGTGGCGTCGGTGAGGCCGTCGGTATACATGAACAGTGTTTCTCCCGGCTGAAGGACCTCATGTCCGCTCGAGTAGTCAAAGTCCTCCAACAAACCCATCGCGAGTCCGCCGGTCAGGGCGAGCGCCCGCCTGGAGTCGTCGGCGCCTATCACAAACGGGGGCTCGTGCCCGGCGCAGACGTAGTCGACCGCGCCGTTTTCGAGGTTGACCATGGCGAGCATGCAGGTGACGAACATACCCATCGGGTTCTGGCTGCACAGACGGCGGTTCGTGTCCTCGGCGATCGCGGCGACCTCGGCGGCGATCGTGGCGATATCGGCGCGCCCGAGGAAAGCGGACTTGACCGCCGACTGGGACGCCGCCATGAACAGGGCCGCGGCCACCCCCTTGCCCGAGACGTCGCCGATGGTGAAGAACAGCATCCCGTCCGACGGCCCCACGACATCGACGAAATCGCCACCCACTTGCTTCGCCGGAGTCATCCGCGCGTAGGCGGAGAAGGGGCCCAACTCGGCGCCCCCTTCCCGCACCAAAGCGTGCTGCACGAGCTTCGCCATCGCCAGATCCTCTTCCATGGCTTCATGTGCCATGCGCAATTGATGGTTGCTATGTTGCAGCTCCCGGGTCCTTTCCGAAACCAGCGTCTCGAGCTGTTCCTCGCGGTTGAAGATCTGGACCGTCATGTCGCTGAAGACGCGCGCCAGGCTGCCGATCTCGTCGGATCTGCGC
Organism: Candidatus Marinacidobacterales bacterium; assembly: GCA_965197495.1. GTDB lineage: Bacteria > Acidobacteriota > Vicinamibacteria > Marinacidobacterales > SMYC01 > SMYC01. The sequence continues at coordinate 2,757,497 of OZ240210.1, read as the reverse complement.
ATCACCGGTTCCATGACGCCGGAATCAGGTTGTTCTCCGGTTTCCACCTGCCGAGCGGCGTCGGCGATGATTTCGATCGGATGCGTCAGTAATCGCGAGCCGAAGAGCGCAGCCACGGCGGTGAGACTGAGCAGCGCGAACGCAATCAGGGCTGTGTTTCGCGCTTCGCCGCGCACCGCGAGCGCGATGTCGTCTAGACTGACGGCAATGGCCAGGCCGCCGATCAGGATCCCACCGGTGTTGACGATCGGGGATGCGACCACGATGCCGCGGTCATCGGGTGAGAACAGACTCAGACTCGCCCTGCTGACCACGCTTTCCTGGGCCAGCGCATTTTCCATGATCCCTTCGCCGCGGCGCTCGAAGATCCCCGCCGTGTCGACGATCTCGTCGCCGGTTTGCATCTCGGCGCGCGGCGCAACCGCGGCCAGCTCACCCTCGAGATTGACGATCCAGAGCGCCTGGAGGTTTCGGGAACGGACCAGGATGTCGGCCTGCTGCTGGTAGACCGAGTAGAGCAGGTTGCCCGCACTGCTTTCGATGGGCACGCCGACCTGGATCAGGCGCGACGAGTCCCGGCTGGCCCTTGTGACGTACTTGTAGACGGTGCCGTCGGAGGCGCGCGGCGATGTCGGGTGCTCGGCCACCGGCTCCAACCCGTCCAGCAGGGCGCCGAGGTCCTCGAAATGCGGCGTGTCGGCCAGAGACCGGTCCGCCCCGCCGGGAGGGAAATTGGAATAGATTGTGCCGCGCCTGGAGTCGACGATGCGAATCTCTCCGATGGTGGTGGTGTCGACGATGCGCCGCAGCCGGAGGTCGATCTCTTCGGTCGTCCACTCAGCCGCCTCCGCGGTGGAAATAAAGTAATCCAGAATCGTGGTCTGCACGGTCATGTGCTGGCCCAGGATACCTTCGATCACGGCCGAGACGTCAGGTCGCTGCGAGGCATAGATATTCCTCAGGAGCTCCTGATCGCCGAACACCAGAGCATCCCCGACTTGCACGATCCTCGGCTGGTCGACGCCGCCGACGCCGACGTACTTGAAAACCTGTTGGTTGATCTCCCGCACCTGCGCCGGCTGCGTGATGAAGTCATCGCCGTCGAGGGGCGCCATCAGCAAAGTGTAGAACTTGGATGCCTGCGGCTGCACCGCGGGATCGGGATCGAACTGGAAGGGCACCAGCGCGCCGGTTTCATCCCGGACATTAGTGAGATAGGAGAAACCCTGATCGTCGGTGATCCAGAACTCGTCGAGCACCGTGTCCCGGACGATCGCTTCAAGGATCTCGATGATCCGGGGCGGGTCGTATCCGGCGGCTTCGGCGGCGTCGACCATGTGAGCGACAATGCGCGCCTGGGCCGTCATCGGCTCGTCGAGCGTGGAATCCAATGTCCGCGCGACATTGGCCAGCGAGATCTCGCCCATTTCGGCAAAGGTTCCCGAAATCAACTCGGCCAGATGCACGGCCGCGATTTCAGCTTCGTCGCGCAAGGCCGTCCCGGAATTGTAAAGCAGGGTAGCCGAGGTCGTCAGGATCGCGACCGACAGCAGTCCCGCCAGGGCGATAAACACGCGGACCGCCAGGCGCAGACCCTTCATGGGTGCCGCCGGCCGCGGGGTTCTCGATCACTCGTGCCCATGTCCTGTATCATCTTCATTTACCCCAGGACTCATATGCTGCAACGGGCACGTGCATCCCGCAGCAGCCCCTAGCGAACAAGTAGCTGGATTATACTTTATCGTGCAGCTTCTTTTTCCGATTTGGATCGGTTTGACCTTCGCTGACACGGCTACCCGCCGGACAAACAGGAGAAGGCGACCCGGACCGTGCTCGAACAGGCGGAGGTGTTGTCCACTGGCTGGGCCGCTTGAATCGGTGCAAGAACACCTTCGTCGGGGTCCAAGGAGGACTTTGTTATTACTGCCTTACACGGTCAAACCTCTGCGAGTCACCCCGGCAGAGCCGGGGGTTTACCTGTGATAATTATTTCGTTTCTGAACTTGTGGAACGTAGCGTCCATCAAAGCCTTGATGTAATGACTAACTGTCGGGTCACAATGGAAATAGACGCTCCCTGTAGGCTTGAGTAGTCGCCAGATTTCGGCCAGCCGCTCCGCCATGTAGGACAGATACGCCAGCATCCCACACTCCCCGAGCGCGATCCGCAGGCCGGTGATAATTCGGTTGGCAGGATGTCCTACCGCTTTCTCGATAGCGTCCACGCGCTCCTGGGCCGCGTCGTCCCATTGCCACGTATCCTCGAACGCCGTCAGTTGAGCAAAGCCGTTTTGTTGCTCTCGTCCGAACAGAACGTTGTAGTTGGTCTTTGAGTTGAATGGCGGGTCGAGATAGCAAAGGTCAACGCACTCATCCTGCCACTGTTGCATAACCTTGAGACAGTCGCCGAAATATAGAGCATTGGGCTGGAACCGCAAAGGCTCACCTCCCTCTGTTAGCTGGCTTGCACAGGTTTTGCCGACAGGTCGTTTTTAGCGATTAGGACTTCGTAGGAGTCAAGCCCATTCTTAGTTGAAATTTTCCACGGCTCCCGGTTCGTTTAAGCAACGTTCTTCCTCGACGTATTCTTTTTCGCGGTCTCGATCTTCAGTTCACGCTTGAGCGCTTCACGCAGCTTTGGAAGGTGTCGGTAGCCCATCACCTTCCGGAGGCGCGGCTCGATGTCGGTGAGCGCGGTCGCGAGCCAGCGTTGGCGTTGGTTCGAAGTCTTCCAGTGATCGACCTTCGCGCAACGTTCCTCGATAAGCGCATTGACGGACTCGATGCAGTTCGTCGTCTTTAGTGAGTGACCGAGCACCCCGTACACGCCAAGACGATGCAAGGTCAGGGCCTCCTCCAGCCCCTCTTCGAGGCTAGAGGCCGCAGACTGATTCCTCTCTTCCAGCTCGCGGTGGAGTTGCTCGAGGGCCTCAAGCGCCTCCTTGTGCGTCGGCCGGCCGTACGCGCGCTGCAGCCGCTTGCGCCACAACGACTGCTCGCTCTTGGACAAATAGCTCACGACATTCTCTCGTTTGTGCCACTGGCAACGGCCCACGACGACCCGCCTGCGAAAGGCCTTGGTCACGGCTCCTCGCAGCCCCTTGCTGCCGTCAATGACCACCAGCAGCCCTTCAGAGATATCGAGACCCCGCTCGACCAATGAACGCAGGAACGGCCTAAGAACACGCTCGTTCTCAGTGTCTGTCTCCACGAAGCCGAGGAAGCGTTTGTCCCCGGATAACGTGATGCCGAGAGCCACCACCATCGTCGCGTCGGCGAACGTCTTGCCGTCCAGGACCATCGCCACCACGTCCTCACCCGAGAGATCACGCTCCTGCATCTCACGCAGCTTCGCTGCGCTTGCTTCGACGAAGCCGCGCGACACCGACGAACTCGACAGACCGATCGCGCCCGGGACCAATTCCGCCGCCGACTCATAGTTCCGGCACGAGATCCCGTACAGCACTCTTCGTAGAAGCAACTCGTCCACCTCTCCGCGGTGACTCAGACTCTCGTACGAGCTCAACGGGATCTCTCCGTCGCGGCCGCGAACACGGGGAACGCGGACCGGAACTCGCTGACCCGCGAGTTTCACCGTGCCCGGATTCGTCCCGTGACGTCGTCCCTGCACCGTCTCCGATTTCCGAACGTATCGCTCTCCCGCAAGCTCACTGACCTCGGCGTCCAGCAACTCGTGAACATGCATCAGGCCGAGAGGCACCAGTGCGCGGATCATCTCGACCTTCGAGTCCACCTCGAGCTCCCCGTATCCCTCTTGCTCCATGACCTCTACTTCACCTAGACGACGCGTCTTCTTGCGTTCCTTGACCCTTCGTAGCAGACTTCCCATATCGGCTCCTTTCTTGAGCGGCTTGATTTCGCTTTTCACAACGTCATCAAACCACCCGAGAGGGAGCCGTTTCAAATTTCAACTTAGCCCTAATCGCAAATAAACGTCACCGTGTCTGAGGTCTTTGGCCCCGTGAATAGCACCTTTTCCAGGTTCTGCATACACCGTGCAGAATCACCTATAGTGGCGGCGAGCGGGTGCCCCAGCACGAGCTTCTCGCCTGCGCCCAGTGCGGCTGTTTCGCGTTTTCGTGCTTCGAAGATTTTGCGATTAGGGCTAAGAGTGGCACACATTCATGCGTAGGGGATACGCGAATCGGTCAGCCGCCGCACTAGCGCCGCCATCCGATCCAGCGTATCGACTTCGCAGTTGCCATCGTTCAACCGGAAGCTGGCTTCGTCCACGTACCGGCGAAGGTGCTTGGGGGATACGTGGTGCCACGTGCCGTTGATTGATCGCTGGAGCACGGCCCAGAAGCTCTCGACGCTGTTAGTGTGAACGTCGCCGCGCACATACTCGCCTCGGCTGTGCTAAATGGCCTCGTGGTTGATTTGGTTGTTTTCGGTGGGAAGGAAGTAGTACACAGTGGCCTCGTCCGTGTAAACAGTCGTGCCGCGTTCTACGTTTTCCTCAACGAACGGTAAGAGCGTTTGCGCTTCTGTGTTTGGGATCGGCTTGGCTACAATCTTGCCGCCGCGCTCACGGATGCCTGCTACGGCCTGCTTACCGACCGGCCCACGGCCAAGATGCTTCCGTTTGCTGGCGTGCTTGTTCTTTTCCTTGCCGCCCACGTAGGTTTCATCCACGTGTAGAGGTCCATGAAGTCGTCGCGCAGAAGCATGGCGCGGTAGAGGCGACGATTAGCTCGCACCTGCTCGCGGAGCACCCGTTTGTCTTTCGCGCTGCGGTTGTGTTTGGCCTTGAGAAGGGGAAACTTGGAGTTATAACCAGAAGTTGTGGATCGCCTGAATGAGAAAGGCGGCGTATCCTTCCATGTAAGACAAAGGCCAAACCGGTTTTAGCGAACCGGAGGAAGGAAACGCCACCGATGCTGAGGATACAAGATCCACCGAAGGAAACGAAACATGAGGAAGTCGGGACTGCGCTCGATGAGCTGGCTCGTGAGGGGGCGCGTCGAATGTTGATGACGGCGCTGGAGGAGGAAGTCGGAGACTACATCGAAAGCCACTCTCCGGAACGAGACGAGAACGGACACGCGAGCGTAGTCCGCAACGGTCGAGCTCGAGCCCGCAAAGTGACGATGGGCTGCGGAACGATGGAAGTCGAGGCGCCGCGAGTCAACGACAAGCGGGTGATCGATGGAGAACGTCAGCGCTTCACGAGCAGCATCTTACCTCCGTATATGCGTCGCTCCCCGAAGGTGAGTGAGGTTTTGCCGTTGCTGTACTTGCGCGGATTGTCGACGAACGATTTCGGGCCTGCGCTGAAGGAGCTGCTGGGCGAGGAGGCTTCGGGGCTTTCGTCGACGGCGATCACGAGGCTGACGGCGAAATGGCAGTCGGAGTACGAAGAGTTTCGGAAACGAGACTTGAGCCGCGAGGATTACGCGTACATCTGGGTCGACGGCGTTCACTTCAATGTTCGTCTCGAAGACGACAGGCTTTGCACCCTTGTCGTTCTTGGTGTTCGGGCGGATGGGACGAAGGAGCTGCTCGCGGTGGAGGACGGTTATCGAGAGAGCGAGGAGAGCTGGGCGTACGTGCTGAGGGAACTAGATCGCCGCGGGATGAAACCTCCTCTTCTCGCCATCGGAGACGGCGCCTTGGGATTCTGGGCTGCGGTTCGAAACGTATGGCCGGAAACCCGTCACCAGTTGTGCTGCGTTCACAAGACAAAAAACGTCCTCGACAAGCTACCGAGGCGTCTTCATGGCCGTGTGAAGAGCGCCCTGAACGAGATCGTCAAGGCTGAGACCAGGGAGCAGGCGGAAGAAGCTCTTGAGCGGTTCGAATCGGACTACGGGGCCAAGTACCCCAAGGCTGTCGCATCCCTGACCAAGCACCAGGACAAACTCCTGACGTTCTACGATTTCCCGCCGAGCACTGGGAGCACATCCGAACCGCCAACCCCATCGAGTCGGCGTTCGCCACGGTGCGACTCCGGCAGAGAGTTACCAAGGGAGCAGGCTCCCGTTCGAAAGCCCTCCTCATGGCCTACAAGTTACTCGACATGGCGAGCCAACGATGGCGCCGGGTGAACGCCCCCGCACTTGTCGCTCGGATACTTGAGGGAGAGAAGTTCGTCGACGGACTGAGCGCGTGCGCTCCATCGCCTAAAGGCGATGGGTTCACGTCGCCGACTAAAGTCGGCTTGTCCTTGCCTCGTTTCACTACTCACTGACCTTGAAAGAATCGTCGTCCTGGGGCACGGCACCCTGCAACTCTATATACTTCGCTATCACCTCATCCGTCACGTTGCCCGTTGTCACCACGAAGTAACCCCGTGCCCATAGGTGCCGACCCCAGAACTCCTTCCGCATCGTCCGTAAGTCGCGCATCAGACGATTCGACGTCTTACCCTTGATCAACTGCATCACTCGACTCGGCGACAAATTCGGCGGCACGCTCAGCAACAGGTGCACGTGCTCAGGCCGCACATGACCCTTCAGTATTTCTATCTGGTTCCGAGCACAGATCTCCCGGATGAGATCCCGGAGACGAACCGCTACATCCCCTCTCAAGGCCGGCTTGCGGTACTTCGTGATAAATACGAAGTGATAGTTTAACTGCTACGTCGTGTGCGATGATTTACGATATCCTTTCACCTCGGAATCGTACCCCAAGCCTCCTAAAGGCTTCGCCTAAAGGCGAGGGATTTCAACCATCCCCGAGTGGGACATTAAACGAAGCAGCGAGGAACGCCGCTTGACTCAGAAAGTTGTTCCACAACTCTTGACAATATCTCGGAAACTTGGTGTTCTTGAGGTTGCGCCGGGCAGTCCCTTTGAGCTCGCGCACCAGCTCGCGCCGGGTCTTATCCACGGCCTCGTTCAGATGCTTGACGATGTGGAAGCGGTCAAAGATCACCCGTGCCTGAGGAGCTTTTTTGCCGACGACAGTTATGTACGGCTCCCACATGTCCATGCTGACCGCTTCGAGCTCCGCGGCTCTTTGTGGTCCGAGCTTGCGGAAAAACCGCAGCAGCGTCTTGGCCTTGCGCTCCTTTCCCGCCCAGACGACCCGGCCGCTGAGATGGTCTATTACCACTGTTAAGTACTTGTGGCGTTTGCGGTAGCTGATCTCGTCCATCCCAATCACCCGCAATCCATCGAGCTCGCGCCGCTCATCCCGCTGCTCGGCAACCACTCGCTGGATGATCCGTCGCACCGAACGCCACGTCACTCGGAAATAGTTCGCTACGGCGCTGACGTCCGTCCTCTGTGCCAGCCACGCTACCTCTTGTTCGAAGCTTTTGGTAAAGCGGCTTCCCTTGTCGGCCCAAGGCACCTTTTCTCTGACCACTCCACACCGCCGACATACCACTCGTCGGATCGAGTAGCGAAGATAGGTCCGGACTCCGAACAGGTCCAAGTGCCGCCAGTAGCGATTGTAGCGATCTTTGTTCTTGCGGACCTTTCGTCCGCAAATCCCGCACAGAGGCTTCCTCCTCCGTGGTACTACATCCACCACCACTCTGGCTTTGTCCGCCTGGAAGTGGAAACCTCGGACCCACAGGCCTTGCAATCCGATGAGCTTGTTGACTAACGTAGTAACGCGCATCGCGGGAACGCTCTTTTCTCTTTCGGAAAAAAAGATTCTAGCGTTCTCGCCGATGCGCATCTACACATGGCTTACCCTCTCAACCCACGGGCCTCACCAAATGCCACTGCCCCTCAGCGGGAGACGAGGCTGTGGGAAACGCCCCCACGGTTCTGGTCGTTCAGACCTTGCTCACGACTGAGTTCTCTTCGAAGCCTGGAAGGGCGTTTTCCATAGCCTCCACTAATCGAGCCCCCTCTTCCTTATTCCATATGAATTAATCTTTCTTGTATATATATCAGGAGGGGCCTGTGGGCGCTCGTGGGAAACGCGAAGCGTTTTCCAAGCGATTGTGGAAAACGCCGCTCCACGTTTGTACGTGCTCACAACCTTTCCCTAAACGCCTCTCTCGCCCGGAGTTTCCGGCGTTTTCCACAATCGCGGCAGCGTCCATAGGCCATGCCCTCCAACACAAATCAGATCCCCCGAAACGACAGGAGAACCAAATTGTATTGTCATGCCTCGACGCACGACCAGTAAGCACCCACGAGGCCAGGTCTACCTTTCGAATCGCACGTGGTTCCTTGAAGTCATCCGCACGGACTGTCCCAAGGTACTCGATGACCTGTGGAGGGAGGTCTACTTGCCCCTCATGGCAGCATATACGAACTTGACCAGCCGCACGTTAAGCGCACGCGTGGTGCTGCGGGCGCCCTTCCACTGGACCAGAATCGGGCTCTGGTAGGTGCCCCAGCCGATCTCCGGCACGCCGTCGCCTTGCCGGTCCAGGATGGGGAGACTGATGCCACGCTTTATCCGCAGGAAATGAGATATAGGGAGAGCTAGCGCCCGGTTAATCACCTTCTCGACCAGGGAGCGGCGCGCGCCAATCTGGTCCATGAGCTTGTTAAACACCTGGACCGCGTCGTACTGCGCGTAGTTGAGCACCTTGGCCGGTATGGCGCGGGGCTCCTGGAGCGCCTCCCTGCCGAGCTGCGCCGCGAAGCGTAGCGGGTTCCCCAGCACATCCCGCAGGTCATGCATCATGAGCAGAGTCTCGTACTCGTTGACGGTCAAGCCAGCGTTGCGCTCTGCCACAGACAGCGACACGTCGAACCGGCCGAACGACACGCGGTGCTCGCGCACCAGCTTCTCCAACTGGCCCATCAGGCGATGGCGCGGATCTCGCAGGTTCTGGGCGTCTATGGAACGCGGCGACGCCGGAACCCGAACCTGGATCTGGGCAACCTCCTCCTCCCCGGTATAAGCGATGACGGTCGTACGGCGGCGGCGGGTGCCGCCGACATGGTGGACCCCATCCAACTCCACGAACCAGACCGGCTCATCGCCGTGCAGCTCGTACGAGGTGGCGTTCCGTAGGCCGCCCCCCATGAACGCCAGGTGGGAGTCGGCGTTGCGGGGCTCGACGGCGCGTTGCTGCTCCGAAAGCTCGGTGCGCAGATGCAGCTTGTCGTGGCCGTAGTCGGCACCGGGCGGAAACAGCTTCAGGAATACCTGGAGGTAGTCCTGAATATTGACGCTGTCGTGGTCCAACACCCTCGCGAGGCGCTGGTCCAGATAGCCAGCCGTGGTGTGGTCCGAAATGTAGAACGCCTTCGGATACCGCGTGAATTCGGATCCGAACTCCTCGCGCAGCTTGCCCCGCACATCGATCAGGTCCACGCGGGCCGCAGGCTTGATCCGCAGCGTCGCATGGAACGGCCCCCCGCCAGCATGGGTGTACCTATGCACTAGGATCATGGGCGGCTCCCGTCTAGTTTACACGCTACCGGACGACAGGTGGGGGGGTTGTGCTTCCGCAAAAAGTCTATCCAGCGGTACGCGATCTTCTTTTTTTGCGGATCACAGGTGTCAGCTCTGGCCGATGAGATGGGACTGTCGATCTGTCCGACAAGCGATGCAACCCGCGATGAATCGCGGGCTCTTTTGCTCGTCAGCTCGCCGGCAACGACTTCGCCAGTCTGCTCGTCGACACACAGATGGAGCTTGCGGTAGTCCCTGCTCTTTGGTGCTCTGCGCAGCTGGCCGGCGTGGACAGCGAGACCGCTGCTGTCGAACAAGATGTGCAACGGCGTCTTCTGCTTGTCTTGGTAGAAGGGGACCTTACCCAGCTTCGCCTTGCGCCTCGAAATCGTGGTGTGATCGGGCACATCATTGTCTAGCTTCATCAGAGCGAACAACGACCGCAGCAATCCCTCGCTCTGCCTAGATGACAGATGAAACACCATGCCCAGGGTGACAGCCGTCTCGATGGCGTGGTTCGAGTACTTGCGTTGACGGCCCGGTTTCCTCCTCCTCGGCCGGGGCGCGTCCCAGTTCACAAGCTTGCCGGCGGTGAGCGAGATCCAGACGGTCAGGCTCCCGCGGTTGCGTAGACCCGCCTCATATTCACGCCAATTCCTCACGCGATAGGCCTTCTTCACATACTTCCGCTGAGTGCGTTTGAAAATGCTCATGGGGAACCTCGAATCCGTGAGTACAGGACAATTGTGGACCGAGATCGCGAGTTGTGCACCAAGGCACGTGCGCGCTCGTATTAGCTTGCTTCTGCCGACGCTGCTGATTACCATAGACTGGGGGGGTTCATGATGCCTGCATGCCTTCCCGCACGACTGCTGTTCCTGTTATGCGCGCTGTCGCTGGCCATTGTGACGGGGCTGGGCGCACCGGTGCCCACTCACGCGGCAAACGACACGCCCGAGGAAGCCGGGCTGAAGATCGCGCAGGATGCACGGGCGCGCGGGGAAGGGTTCGTCAACTTTACGGTCCAGCAGGTCATGGTGCTGCGCAACAAGCAGGGGCAGGAGAGCCGACGTCAGCTCCGGGTCCAGGTTCTCGAGGTGTCCGACGACGGGGACAAGAGCCTGTTCGTGTTCGATGAGCCACGCGACGTCCAAGGAACGGCGTTCCTCATTCACGCCCACCGGGAGGACGCTGACGATCAATGGCTCTATCTCCCCGCGCTGAAACGCGTCAAGCGCATCAGCTCGGCGAACCGGTCCGGCTCCTTCATGGGCAGCGAGTTTGCGTATGAGGACATGACCGCCCAGGAAGTGGAGAAATTCACCTACTGGTACCTGCGCGACGAGCCGTGCGGCGATTCAACATGCACGGTCACTGAGCGCTTCCCCGTGGACAAGAAGTCGAGCTATCGCCGTCAGCTGGTCTGGCGCGACCAGGACGAGCGTCGCATCCGGAAAGTTGAGTACTACGACCGCAAGGACGCCCATCTGAAAACGCTCACCCTGGACAACTACGCGCAGTACCTGGATCGTTACTGGCGGGCCAGCAAGATGACGATGGTGAATCATTTGACCGGGAAAAGCACGGTGCTGACCCAGACCGATTTTCAGTTCCAAACAGACCTGGACGACAGCGATTTCACACAAACGGGGCTGAGACGGGCGCGGTGATGCGACCCCGTGCCGCTCTTTGCCACGGACTCCTGGGCGCTGTCTGGTTCGTGGCCACCATTTTTGCCACCGACGCACATGCCGGAACCGAGGAGACCGAGGAGACCGAGGAGACTGTCGAATACGAGTTTTCCGGACGCCTGAGCGCCGAAAGCCGGTGGTTTCCCGAAGCGGGCGCCTTTTCCGGCCAGCGCTCGCTTGCCAGCGGCTTCGTTGCGGCACCGCGATTCTATCTGGAAGACGCCGACGGCAGAAACCTCACGCTGGCGCCGTTCTTTCGCTACGATCATTCGGACCCGCGCCGCACCCACTTCGATCTGCACGAAGCCTATCTTCTGCTGTTCGGCGAAATCGGCGATAGCGGATGGGAGTTGCGTCTGGGCGTCGACCAGGTGTTCTGGGGAGTCACCGAATCGCAGCACCTGGTCGATATCGTCAACCAGGTCGACTTCGTCGAGCATCCGAACGGAGAGGCCAAACTGGGGCAACCCATGGTGCACGTCACCTGGTTTGGCGACTGGGGCGTATTTGAAATATTCGGTCTGCCCTATCACCGCGCGCGCACGTTTCAAGGTCGCAGAGGCCGCCTGCGCCTGCCGTTCGTCGTGGACCACGAGCGTATCGAGTACGAGAGCGCGGCCGGGGAGTGGCACCTGGATCTCGCCTCCCGATACAGCCGCAGCTTCGGACCACTCGATCTTGGCGTGAGCGTATTCGACGGCACCAGCCGGGAGCCGTTTCTGCTGCCGGGCAGCGACCCGGACGGCGGGCCGGCTCTGATTCAGTACTACGCGCAGATCCGCCAATTCGGGCTGGACGCCCAGATGACCATCGGCTCCTGGCTGTTCAAGCTCGAGGCCATTCAGCGGGCCGGCGCTCGAAACCTGTCCGGCCGGGAAGAGGACTACTTTGCCACCGTTTTCGGTGGAGAGTACACGTTCTATTCCGTGGCCGGATCCGCCGTCGATCTCAGCGTCGTCAGCGAATGGAATTACGATGGGCGGGGCCGAAATGCGACGCCAAGCCGTTCGCCCAATACCCTCGAGAATGATCTCTTCCTCGCCACGCGCCTTGTGTTCAACGACGTCCAGAGCACCGAAGTCGTTGCCGGCGTTCTGGCGGACGCGGGCCGCGCCACACGCTCACTGGCTGTCGAATTCAACCGGCGCATCACCGACCAGTGGTTACTGCACATGGAGATGATCGCCCTTCTCAGTGTCGATGAAGCGGATCTCCACTATGAGATGCGACGCGACAGCTTCCTCGATCTGAGCCTGACTTATAGTTTCTAAGAGTTCCTCAACGACCGCATTTGACGTCGCCAAATCCGCTACGCGCATGACCATCACCTGCATGCCTTCCCGCACGACTGCTGTTCCTGTTATGCGCGCTGTCGCTGGCCATTGTGACGGGGCTGGGCGCACCGGTGCCCACTCACGCGGCAAACGACACGCCCGAGGAAGCCGGGCTGAAGATCGCGCAGGATGCACGGGCGCGCGGGGAAGGGTTCGTCAACTTTACGGTCCAGCAGGTCATGGTGCTGCGCAAGAATGTGTGCCACTCTTAGTTGAAATTTGAAACGGCTCCCTCTCGGGTGGTTTGATGACGTTGTGAAAAGCGAAATCAAGCCGCTCAAGAAAGGAGCCGATATGGGAAGTCTGCTACGAAGGGTCAAGGAACGCAAGAAGACGCGTCGTCTAGGTGAAGTAGAGGTCATGGAGCAAGAGGGATACGGGGAGCTCGAGGTGGACTCGAAGGTCGAGATGATCCGCGCACTGGTGCCTCTCGGCCTGATGCATGTTCACGAGTTGCTGGACGCCGAGGTCAGTGAGCTTGCGGGAGAGCGATACGTTCGGAAATCGGAGACGGTGCAGGGACGACGTCACGGGACGAATCCGGGCACGGTGAAACTCGCGGGTCAGCGAGTTCCGGTCCGCGTTCCCCGTGTTCGCGGCCGCGACGGAGAGATCCCGTTGAGCTCGTACGAGAGTCTGAGTCACCGCGGAGAGGTGGACGAGTTGCTTCTACGAAGAGTGCTGTACGGGATCTCGTGCCGGAACTATGAGTCGGCGGCGGAATTGGTCCCGGGCGCGATCGGTCTGTCGAGTTCGTCGGTGTCGCGCGGCTTCGTCGAAGCAAGCGCAGCGAAGCTGCGTGAGATGCAGGAGCGTGATCTCTCGGGTGAGGACGTGGTGGCGATGGTCCTGGACGGCAAGACGTTCGCCGACGCGACGATGGTGGTGGCTCTCGGCATCACGTTATCCGGGGACAAACGCTTCCTCGGCTTCGTGGAGACAGACACTGAGAACGAGCGTGTTCTTAGGCCGTTCCTGCGTTCATTGGTCGAGCGGGGTCTCGATATCTCTGAAGGGCTGCTGGTGGTCATCGACGGCAGCAAGGGGCTGCGAGGAGCCGTGACTAAGGCCTTTCGCAGGCGGGTCGTCGTGGGCCGTTGCCAGTGGCACAAACGAGAGAATGTCGTGAGCTATTTGTCCAAGAGCGAGCAGTCGTTGTGGCGCAAGCGGCTGCAGCGCGCGTACGGCCGGCCGACGCACAAGGAGGCGCTTGAGGCCCTCGAGCAACTCCACCGCGAGCTGGAAGAGAGGAATCAGTCTGCGGCCTCTAGCCTCGAAGAGGGGCTGGAGGAGACCCTGACCGTGCATCGTCTTGGCGTGTACGGGGTGCTCGGTCACTCACTAAAGACGACGAACTGCATCGAGTCCGTCAATGCGCTTATCGAGGAACGTTGCGCGAAGGTCGATCACTGGAAGACTTCGAACCAACGCCAACGCTGGCTCGCGACCGCGCTCACCGACATCGAGCCGCGCCTCCGGAAGGTGATGGGCTACCGACACCTTCCAAAGCTGCGTGAAGCGCTCAAGCGTGAACTGAAGATCGAGACCGCGAAAAAGAATACGTCGAGGAAGAACGTTGCTTAAACGAACCGGGAGCCGTGGAAAATTTCAACTAAGAATGGGCTTGACTCCTGCGCAACAAGCAGGGGCAGGAGAGCCGACGTCAGCTCCGGGTCCAGGTTCTCGAGGTGTCCGACGACGGGGACAAGAGCCTGTTCGTGTTCGATGAGCCACGCGACGTCCAAGGAACGGCGTTCCTCATTCACGCCCACCGGGAGGACGCTGACGATCAATGGCTCTATCTCCCCGCGCTGAAACGCGTCAAGCGCATCAGCTCGGCGAACCGGTCCGGCTCCTTCATGGGCAGCGAGTTTGCGTATGAGGACATGACCGCCCAGGAAGTGGAGAAATTCACCTACCGGTAGCTGCGCGACGAGCCGTGCGGCGATTCAACATGCACGGTCACTGAGCGCTTCCCCGTGGACAAGAAGTCGAGCTATCGCCGTCAGCTGGTCTGGCGCGACCAGGACGAGCGTCGCATCCGGAAAGTTGAGTACTACGACCGCAAGGACGCCCATCTGAAAACGCCCCGCCCGGCTGTCCGAGCTCCGCGATCTGGCGACCATGGTTGAAGATTTCGGAGAGGCCAATAACGTGTCCGCACCAAAAGTGTTCGCCATCAACCTGGAACTGGACGAGTTAATCACGAACACCGTGACTCACGGCAGCTTCGAGGCCGGGGTCGATCCCAGGATCGATATCCACTTGAAAGTCGAGTACGATATCCTGACCCTGACGGTGGAGGACAATGGGAGTCCGTTCGACCCGACCCTCAACACAGACCCGGACACCGCGCCGCCGCTGGAAGCCCGTAATGTGGACGGCTTGGGCCTCCATCTGGTCAAGAACTTCGCCAGCTGCATCTCCTACGAGTTCGTGGGGGGCAAGAACCGTTTGACTTTGGAGCACGATCTCAAGCCCGCATAGCAATAACACCGTCGGGAATTGCTCCCAACCCGAGGAAGAGGCGTATCGATGAACATTGAAGTTGTTGAAGAACGAGACAACGACGTCTTGGTACTGTTGCCGGCCGGCCGGCTCGACAGCACGAACGCACGCGCATTCGAAACCATCGTCATGGATCACATCAGCAAAGGCGAACAGCGCATGATCGTCGATTTCAGCCGTCTGAACTTCATCAGTAGTTCCGGCCTGAGGGTGCTTCTCATCGCGGCCAAGAAGCTCAGCGCGACCCAGGGGAAGCTCGTCCTGTGCGACATGCAGGAGCACATCCGTGAAGTTTTCATGATCAGCGGCTTCGATCAGCTCATCCCGGTCCAGGACTCCCGTAAGGCTTCCATGAATTTGTTCTGACCGCACCCCGATCCTTGCACAGTGCAGCGGCTTATCGGAGGAAGGCGGAGACACAGTCATACGGTGTGAGCGAAACCGGATCGATGAATTTTCCAAGCACTGCCTGCAGCTGGATTCGTTGCGGGTTCACCCCGGCGCCCATAGCGTCGATTATCAGGCTCGGACAATGACGAATGTGAAGAAGGCACACCCCATGACCGTGCACTTCCCATCTACCGGGCCTGCTGCGATGCGTCCTGGGTGCGTTCCTGGTTCTGGCGTCTGCCTCGGCGGCAGCCGCACAGGCCGAATTCCACTATCAGTATGGCAAGCTCACGAACCCGTTCTCGGGCGCACGGGAATACACCTCCATACTCACCGTCCAGCATGCGACGAGTTGGCGGTTGGGAGACAGCTACTTTTTTGTCGACATCCTCGACGATGGCGGTCATGACGGTTTCAACGACAAGGATCTCTATGGCGAGTGGTATCCAACCCTGAGCTTCAGCAAGCTGTCAGGCACGGAGTTTCAGCTGGGGCCGATCCGCGACATCGCGCTCATCGGCGGCATCAACTTCGGCGCGGACGCCGACGTCTTCAAGTACCTGCCCGGCGTGCGAGCGTCCTGGCAGGTGCCGGGCTTCGCGTTCCTCAACACCGACTTGACGGCCTTCATCGACGCCAACAGCGGCGTCAAGGGAGGTGGCGCTCCCCGAACCAGCAGCAGCTTCATGTTCGATGTCAGTTGGGCGCTCCCCTTTCAGCTCGGCAGCCAATCATTCTTGTTTGGCGGTCATGCCGAGTACATCGGCGGGACGAGGGACGAGTTCGGCAATCGAGGTAGGGGCTGGATTCTCGCGCAGCCTCAGCTCACCTGGGACTTGGGCGCAGTGTTTGGAGCGGCGAATCAATTGCTGGTGGGAATAGAGTACCAGTACTGGCGGAACAAGCTGGGCGCGGACGAAGATGACAACGTGCCGCAACTGCTGGTGATCTGGCGGTTCTGACGGACTCGCTTCAATGAGGCTCCGCGCCGGCAGGCGTGGAATGCGGTGGAATCCACACCGTACGCCGGCTGGTGTCACCGATGGATATCGAAGTTGTGGAAGAACGGCATCACGATGTGCTCGTGCTACTCCCCATCGGACACCTGGACAGCGGGAACGCCAGCGCGTTCGAATCGATCGTCATGGAGCACATCAACAGCGGTGAGCGGCATCTGATCGTCGATTTCAGCCGTCTCGACTTCATCAGCAGCGCCGGTCTGCGGGTCGCTCTGCTCGCCACACGGGCGCTGCAGGCGAGCCAGGGGCGGATTGTCCTCTGCGCCATGAGGAAACACATCGAGGAAGTCTTCCGAATCAGCGGCTTCGACCGGATCATCGTGATCAAGGAGTCGCGCCAATCGGCTCTGGACGTCTTCGCCTAAGCTGCGACACGCCCCGGCGTTACGATACCGGCGCCCCGCTCCATCAGGGCTTCAACGCCAGTAGGCCCGCAAGGTCTGGACCAGGGCATCTTCTTTTTTTGCCCAGGCCGTCCAGATCATTTGCAACGCCGATTCGGCGGTCGGCGCCTGCAGGGCCAACGCGCGGTTTTTCTCCTTCAGCAGTCCCTCGGCAACTGCGTGGTCCAGAAACTTGAACAGGTAGTCGTAGTAGCCGTCACTGTTCAGCACGACGCACGGCTTCTCATGCAGCTCGATCTGCGCCCAGGTGAGCGCTTCGAATATCTCCTCGATCGTTCCAAAACCCCCCGGGCATCCTGCGCGATCTTCAGCCCGGCTTCCTCGGGCGTGTCGTTTGCCGTGTGAGTGGGCACCGGTGCGCCCAGCCCCGTCACAATGGCCAGCGACAGCGCGCATAACAGGAACAGCAGTCGTGCGGGAAGGCATGCAGGCATCATGAATCTCCCTGGTCTATGGTAATCAGCAGCGTCGGCAGAAGCAGGAAATCGGCGGCGAGCGCCAGGATGATCGTCATCGTCACCAGGACGCCGAGCGCCCAGCTCACCTCGAATCTCATGTGGCGAACACCAGAAAGCCGGCCGACAGGACCGCGGTCGTCGTCAACAACGCATGGCCCACGGTGCGAAAGGCGGTGCGCACGGCTTCCGGTGCGGGAAGGCCTTCGCGCCGGACTTTCAGATATTTGCTCAGAAAATGAATGGTATCATCCACGACAATCCCGAAGACAACGGCGACGACCACCGAGGAGACCGATCCCAACGCTCCTGAAAACAAAATCGCGAAGATGACGCTGACGCCCGATGCTTCGTTCGCAAAATCAGGCGCATTCGCCCGGAGCCAGACCTGTGCGCGCTCGTCAAGCTCGCGCAGCTCTTGAGACCATGAGTTAACCCTAATCGCAAATAAACGTCACCGTGTCTGAGGTCTTTGACCCCGTGAATAGCACCTTTTCCAGGTTCTGCATACACCGTGCAGAATCACCTATAGTGGCGGCGAGCGGGTGCCCCAGCACGAGCTTCTCGCCTGTGCCCAGTGCGGCTGTTTCGCGTTTTCGTGCTTCGAAGATTTTGCGATTAGGGTTAACCCTAATCGCAAATAAACGTCACCGTGTCTGAGGTCTTTGGCCCCGTGAATAGCACCTTTTCCAGGTTCTGCATACACCGTGCAGAATCACCTATAGTGGCGGCGAGCGGGTGCCCCAGCACGAGCTTCTCGCCTGCGCCCAGTGCGGCTGTTTCGCGTTTTCGTGCTTCGAAGATTTTGCGATTAGGGTTTAAATGACCCCCGGCAGAGCCGGGGGCTTATCTTTGTTAGCCCCTCAAAGGGGCAGGTTCATGAGCCGCCTGAAGGCGGCTGAACCACTATTGGGCCTTCTTGGCCGACCAAACCAGATTCAGCTGCTCTAGGCGTTGATCCTCCTTTTCTTGGTGCCGGATGTATTCACGAACAACTTCTTCATCCAAACCTACCGTGGACACGAAGTAGCCCCTCGCCCAGAAACTCTCCCCCGTGAAGTTACGCTTGCGTCCCAGGAAGTTTCGAGCTATCGAAATTGCGCTTTTCCCCTTCATGAAGCCCACCACACTCGACACCGCAAACTTCGGTGGAATGCTGATGCACATGTGGACGTGACCGCCCTTCAAATGCCCTTCCGAGATGCGACTTTCCTTCTGCTTCGCCACCTCGTGAAAAATCTCTCCCAGACGCCGCCGAATCGCCCCGTAGATTTCTTCCGTCGGTATTTGGGGATAAAGACAACATGGTATTTGCAGTCGTACCGCGTGTGCGATAGGCTTTCGTAGTTTTTCATTGAGTCCTCCTTGTTTGGAAGTTGGCGCTTTCCAAGGAGGACTTTGTTATTACTGCCTCACACGGTCAAACCTCTGCGAGTCACCCCGGCAGAGCCGGGGGTTTACCTGTGATAATTATCGGTCGCGACGACCATGCGCTTGGCGGACTTGCCGATGTCGATGCGGTCGTTGATGTCGCTGCCGAACGGAAGCGAGAGCTCGTAGAGCAACAGATACTGCGCCACGAGGTCCGCATCCTCGGGCAGGCGATCGAAGACCGGATCGTCGCCGTTCATGTTTTTGTTCAGGCGTTTCATGAGGCAATCGCGCTTCTCAGTGTGGACGAAGCGGACCTCCACTATGAGATGCGAAGCGACAGTTTCGTCGATCTGGGCCTGACCTACAACTTCTAGCAGCCGGGGTTTCCCCGCAGGCCACGGCTTGACATCGGTCCGCGCTGCTGGCACCATTCATCTGTGGCTTATTGTAGGAAGGTGAGACCAGAGAGATCAGCTCTCGAAAAAGAGGGCCTTCCAAATCCCGTTGTTCCTTCGCCAACTGCCGAAAACTTGACTGGGACAATATCTTACGCATACCTCGAAGGGTACGAGAAGGCCCGTCTCTACGATCAGGCCGCGGCCGACAACTATCTCAAGCACACCACCATCGGTGATCCCGAGCTCGACCCGATCATGGAGGAGCTCTCAGCGGAGTTGTCTCCAAGCGACCTGCACCGGTTCATCGGGGCCGGCATAGAGCAGAACGAGGAGGTTCTGCGCCTCGCGCCGCGTTCTCTGCGCGATTTCTTCAGGGATCTCAAGGAGCCTCCCTGGCTCTACTACGAAGGTTTTCGTCCCGGGATCCGCGCCTTTCATGAAAACGTAGACCTGATGCTCGTCGCCTTTGTCACGGGAGTGCTGGTAGAAGGCTTTTCGACGCTCATCGCCAAGTCTTTCAATATTACCGGGCGAGTGGCGTCCACCAGAAGACGCCTCCAGCAGAACAACCGCCACATGCTGGAGATCTTCTTTCCCGGCAACTTGCAGAGAAACGGCGAGGGATGGAAGCTGTCCACGCGCATTCGGTTCGTTCATACTCGGATACGGGGCCTGCTGGCGAAGTCAGATGACTGGAATCACGAAGCCTGGGGCACGCCGGTAAGCGCGGCGCACCTGGGTTTCGCCATCTCCGTCTTTTCCAAGCGCCTGCTGGAGTACTCGACGATGCTGGGCGCGAAGTTCAGCCAGGAAGAACAGGAGAGCGTTCTCGCCGTCTGGCGCTACGCCGGCTACCTCATGGGGATACCGGAAACCATCCTCTATAAGAACGGCGAGGAGGCGGGAAAAATATACAAGATCGGCTACCTGTGCGAGCCGAAGCCGGACGCCGATTCGGTAGCCGTGGCCAATTTGTTGATCCAGTCCATTCCAAAGGTTGCGGACGTCAAGGACCCGGCTGAGCAAAAGCAAACAGTGAAACTGGCCTACCGCCTGTCACGCGCCCTCATTGGAAAAGAGCTCGCCGACAGTTTCGAGTTTCCACCGGATCCCAAGTGGGCGACCCTATTCAAGTACCGGCTGAAGCAGCGCGTTCTGCGATTGTTGCGAACCAACAAAATGGTCAGATCGGGCAATTTCACTCAGCTTCTCCAGATATCGGTGTACGACAGCGAGGGGCTGAGCTACAAGATGCCGGACCACGTCTACACGTCGAAATCGAACCCGTGGTAACAATCGAGTAGCTCGTCGCTCCCAGTCCGAGATGGTCGAGACGCTGACTCCTTCGCTGCTGGACCGCTACGTCGCCGCCACTGTGCGCTACCGGTGGCTGGTCGTTGCGCTCGCTGCCTTGTTCATGCTGGCCGTGACGGCCGGCGCCCGCTTCATCGTCGTTACGAACGACTACTTCATCCTGTTCAAGGACGACAATCCGCAACTCCTCGCGTTCAAGGCCCTGGAGAATACGTACTCCGCCACCGACCGCGCGTTGATTGCCGTTGCGCCTCGAGAGGGATCGGTGTTCACCCGCGAGGCACTCGGCGCCGTTGTGGAATTGACCGACGCCGCGTGGGAGACGCCCTATTCCAGTCGGGTCGACTCCCTCACCAACTATTCCCATAGCGAGGCGCTCGGCGAGGACGATCTGGTCGTCGCCCCACTCGTCGAGGACGCGAGTTCGCTGAGCGACGCCGATCTGATCCGCGTTGAAACGATCGCTCTGGACGCAATCGAGATCGTCGGGCGTCTGGTCTCCCGTGACGGGCGTGCGGCCGGGGTGGTGATCAATTTCGTTCTCCCCGAGAACCACGACCAGGCGGTGATCGAGATCACCGAGTATCTCGACCTGCTCCTCGACCAGGCCCGCGCGCGCCATCCCGGCATCGACTACTACATGACCGGCGACATCGCCCTGAACCACGCGTTCGCCGAAGCCACCGCGGATGATCTCCAGACGCTGACGCCAGTCGTATTTCTCATCATCGTGGCCGTCACGGCCCTGTTTCTGCGCTCGATTCTCGGCACAGCGGCCATCGTCGCCGTGCTCATGTTTGCCGTCAACACTACCATGGGGTTCGCGGGCTGGATGGGCGTGGTGTTCAGCCCCACCAGTTCCGGCGTGCCGATCATCGTCACGGTGGTAGCCGTCGCGGATTCGATTCATGTCGTCACCACCGTCCTGCTGGGCATGAGGCGCGGACTGGACAGGAATGCGGCGATCGTCGAGTCGTTTCACATCAATGCCTATCCGATATTTCTCACATCGGTGACAACCGCGATTGGCTTCCTCAGCCTGAACACCGCCGAATCGCCGCCTTTCCACGACCTGGGAAATTACGTGGCGTTCGGCGTGCTGTGCGCCTTCGTATACACCATGACGCTTCTGCCGGCGTTGCTTGCGCTCCTGCCGCTGCGCGCACGCCGCTATCAGCCCGGCCAGGCCGCCTACTTCGACCGCTTTGCCGACTTCGTCGTCGCGCGGCGCACTGTCCTGCTCTGGTCCGTCGCGGCGGCGGTGGTTGTTCTGGCGACCGGAGTGCCGCGCATCGAGTTGAGCGACAACCTGACACAGTACTTCGATGAACGTTACGAGTTCCGGCGTGATTCGGATTACGTCGCCGAGAACCTGACGAGCCTGGACAGGCTGGAATATTCGCTGGACGCCGGGCGCGAAGGCGGCATTACCGATCCCGGGTATCTGCGCACGGTCGATGCGCTGGCCGAATGGTTCCGGGAGCAGCCCGAAGTAACCTACGTCCAGTCTTTTCCGGACATCATGAAGCGTCTCAACAAGAACATGCACGGCGACGATCCGGCCTTCCATCGCCTGCCTGAAGACGGGGACCTCGCGGCGCAGTATCTGTTGCTCTACGAGCTTTCGCTCCCGTTCGGCGCCGATCTCAACGACCGTATCGACGTCGCCAAGTCCGCGACGCGCCTGGTCGTCTCGACCAGCAGCTCATGGTCCAGGGAGCTGCGTGAGCTCGATGAGCGCGCGCAGGTCTGGATCCGTGCCAATGCGCCCGGTTTTTCGGCCGGGGCATCGGGCCTCAGCATCATGTCCGCTCACGTCTCGCAGCGAAGCATCGACAGCATGCTGGGCGGCACGATCTCTGCCATGGTTCTTATTTCGTTCATCCTGATTTTCATTTTCCGGAGCATTCGGATCGGCCTGCTCAGTCTTGTGCCGAATTTCATCCCGGCCATCATGAGCTTTGGCCTGTGGGGCTATCTCGTGGGTCACGTGGGTATTGCCTCTTCGGTGGTCGTCGCCATCGTCCTCGGAATTATCGTGGACGACACGATTCATTTCTTGAGCGAGTATCTGAAGGCCAGGCGCGAGGGCCTCTCGGCGGCCGAGGCCGTGCGTTCCGCTTTTCACACCGTCGGCCAGGCGTTGCTTACGACGACCGTGGTCCTGTCGGCAGGCTTCATGGCGTTTGCCACATCCGGATTCGAGGTCAGCTGGTCGCTCGGGCTCCTGGTGACGATGACGATCCTCCTTGCGCTTGCCGCGGATTTCCTGCTCCTTCCGACGCTGCTGATTGCCGTCGACCGGAAAGAGTGAGTGAATGCTCCCCTCTTGAGCGCCGTCGCTGACCATCGTAGCGGGCCTGACGGCCCGGCGGGCAGGTGAGAGATGCGACTCCGTGCCGTTATTGGGGCGCGGCGGCGCGGTCCAGGGCAGGCGGCAGGCTGAAGCGGACGTTCTCGACGATGCCGTCCATCGTGGAGATTTCCAGGTCGGTGTACTCGCGCAGCTTCTCGATCAGGTCGTGCACCAGTTCCTCGGGGGTCGAGGCGCCGGCGGTAATGCCGATGCTCTTCTTCCCCCGCAACCATGCGGGATCGAGCTTCGACGGGTCCTCGAGCAGGTAGCTCGGCACGCCGCTGTCGTTGCTGACTTCGCACAAGCGGTTGGAGTTGGAGCTGTTCTGGGCGCCGACCACCAGCACCAGGTCTACGATGGAGGCCAGCGTGCGCACGGCAGCCTGACGGTTCTGGGTCGCGTAGCAGATGTCCTTGACGTCCGGACCGACGATTTTCGGGAATCGCCGCCGCAGGGCCGAGATCACGTCCAGGGTATCGTCGACCGACAGGGTCGTCTGGGTGATGTAGGCGACCTTGTCGGGGTCGCGTACCTGTAGCGCTTCCACCCCGTCCACATCGCTCACCAGAAAAACTGGCCCCGGAATCTGGCCGACGGTGCCTTCCACCTCGGGGTGGTTCTCGTGGCCGATCAGGATGATGTCGTAGCCGTTGGCCGCGTAGCGCCGGCCCTCTATGTGCACCTTGGAGACCAGCGGGCAGGTGGCATCCAGCGGACGCAGGCCGCGCACCGACGCGTCCTGCTCGACCTTCTCCGACACGCCGTGGGCGCTGAACACCGTGATGGCCCCATTGGGAATCTGATCGATTTGTTCGACGAAGCGTACGCCTTTCGCCTTCAGGTTTTCCACGACCCGAAGATTATGGACGATTTCGTGCCGCACATAGATTGGGGGCCCGTACTGTTGCAGCGCCGCTTCGACGATCTCGATGGCGCGCTCGACACCGGCACAAAACCCGCGCGGTTGCGCTAGAATGACTTGCATTGTTCTCACTTTGAACGACCGCTCCCTCTTTGGCTTCGCAGCTGTACAACACCGCGAGCCTCATCGCAGAGAATGCCTGCCTAGCGGACCGATGTCAACCACCCAGGGCCCGGACGAAGGCCTTGCCGGAAGCGCCCGGCCCCGCTTGACAGCCCCACGGTGAAGTCCATATAACTTCCATTAGGCGAAGAGAAAATGGAACAAGCGTCAGGATGACGGCGTCCTCCTCGAACGTGTCGACGAAGGGCGACCTCGCCTACCAGGCTGCAATCCTGCAAGGCGTGTCCCGCACCTTTGCGCTCACGATTCCGCAGCTTCCAGGCGCTCTCCGTGACGTGGTGGGCAATGCCTATCTCCTGTGCCGAATCACAGACACCATTGAGGACGAGCCCACGCTGTCCGCCGGGCAGAAGCAGGCGTTTGCGGAACGCTTCGTCGAGGTCGTGGCCGGTCGAGAAGCAGCGGAGCCGTTCGCGCGCGAGCTCGGCGCGGGGCTGTCGTCGTCGACGACCGCCAGCGAGCATGACCTGATCGCCAACACCGCCCGGGTCATCCGCATCACAAACGGGTTTCGTGCTGCCCAACGAGGCGCGCTCGAACGCTGCGTGCGGATCATGGCGCACGGCATGGCGGAGTTTCAGCAGCACGTGACAGCCGCCGGCTTGAACGACCTGCCCCACCTCGATCGCTATTGCTACCACGTCGCCGGCGTGGTCGGCGAGATGCTCACCGAGCTGTTCTGCGACTACTCCGCCGAAATCAACGAACGTCGCAACGAACTGCTCCCGCTGGCAGTCTTCTTCGGCCAAGGGCTGCAGATGACCAACATCCTCAAGGATGTATGGGACGACCGGCAGCGCGGGGCGTGCTGGCTGCCGCGGGACATCTTCCTTGAAGCCGGGTTCGAGCTGCGCTCCCTGTCCGCGGGGCAAAATGACCCCCGCTTCACCAACGGGCTGTTCACGCTGGTGGGGATCGCCCGCCAGCATCTGGCGGACGCGTTGCGGTTCATCCGGTACTGTCAAGTTGGGCCTCTAACTGACAGAATGAGCCAATGAACAGCAAGTCGCCGAGCTACCGCGGATATCGATTTCCACCGGAGATCATCAGCCACGCCGTTTGGCTCTACCATCGCTTTTGTTTGAGCTTTCGAGATGTCGAGGACCTCCTTGCCCAGCGGGGGATCACCGTCTCGTATGAAGCGATCCGACTTTGGTGCATCAAGTTCGGTCCAGAATACGCTCGCGGGCTGAAGCGACGGCAAGGTCGCCTCGGCGATACGTGGCACCTGGACGAGGTGTTTGTAACCATCCAGGGTCAACGGCAGTATCTCTGGCGTGCGGTGGACCAAGATGGCGACGTCATCGATATCCTCGTCCAGCCTCGACGCGATCGGCGAGCCGCTAAACGCTTCTTTTGTAAGCTGCTGAAGGGGCAGGGCCGGCCACCCTGGCGGCTCGTCACCGACAAGCTGAGAAGCTACAGCGCCGCTCACCGCGAGGTCATGCCATCCGTCGTCCACTGCACCGACCAGTACCAAAACAATAGAGCCGAGGTCTCGCACGAGCCGACGCGGCAACGTGAACGGCAAATGCGACGGTTCAAATCTCCGGGTCAAGCCCAGCGATTCTTGTCCGTTCATGGACTTGTCCAAAACCTCTTCCGCGTCGGACGACACCTGTTGCAAGCGCGTCATCACCGACAGCTTCGAGGTCGCGCATTCCTCGCTTGGGACGCAGTAACGTGGGCGGCATGACTCGAACGGAGACGTCATGCCGACGGCACCGGCTTGCTCTCGCAACGTCAACTTGACAGTACCTTCGTGATAAATACGAAGTGATAGTTTAACTGGTACGTCGTGTGCAATGATTTACGATATCCTTTCACCTGGGGATCGTACCCCAAGCCTCCTAAAGGCTTCGCCTAAAGGCGAGGGATTTCAACCATCCCCGAGTGGGACATTAAAGGTGTTGTATGAGGCGACGTTCGTGTGCTCGAGTTGAACCCGTCACGTGCTGCTCGTGACACTTTCCTGATCTTTCATCTACAATCCGAGGTAATGGTCATGACGAGACCACATCTGGCATGCGTCCGAAATCTTAGTGGAGGTTACTTGATGATTCGTCACGTCGGAATTTTGTGCCTTTTCCTGCTCGTCACATGGCCGGCGTCCGGATCGGCGCAGACCGGAAGCGTCACCGGCAGCGTCGTCGACCAGACCGGTCTGGTGCTGTCGGGCACCACCGTGACGTTGCGAGGAGACGGCGTCCCGCGCACCGTCTATTCGGACGAGCGGGGCGACTTCGAGCTGTCCGGCGGAATCGCTCCGGGCACCTACACGCTGACCGTGTCTCTGACCGGCTTCTCTGATGCGACGGTCAATGACGTGGTGGTGTCCGACGGCGTGGTGGTGCTGCCCGAGGTGGTGCTGCAGCTCGCCAGCTTCGGTGACACGGTGGTCGTGACCGCATCGCGAAACGAGGTCCGGCTGATCGATGCGCCGGTGTCGATGTCGGTCATCTCCACCGCCACGCTTGAAACCACGCCGGCCCAGAACTACGGCGACCTCCTGCGCGCGACGCCGGGCGTCAACGTGATCCAGCTCTCGGCCCGCGACGTGCAGGTCACCAGCCGCAGCCCCGGCAACACGCTGACGAACTCGCAGCTCGTCCTGGTGGACGGACGCAGCGTCTACCTTGACTTCTTCGGCCTCGTGATGTGGGATCTGCTGCCGACCAACTTCGACGACGTGGAGCAGATCGAGGTGGTGCGGGGGCCAGCGTCCGCGGTGTGGGGCGCCAATGCCATGACCGGGGCGGTCAACATCATCACCAAGCCGCCGCGGGAATCGGTCGGCACGACGGTGACGCTCAGCGGCGGGCACGTCGACCGGAATGACGGATCGGGCGTCGGACTTGGCGAGGGCTCGATGTTCGGTGCGAACGCGACCGTGACGCGGGCGCCGAGCGATCGGCTGTCGTACCGCGTCAGCGGCGGCTACTTCAGGTCCGACGCGTTCGCCCGGCCGACGGGCCGGATCCCGGTGATCGACGACTCGCGTCAGCCCGGACAGACCGTGGGAGGAGCGTTCTACCCTCTGGACTCGGGCACCGCCGCATTCGGGACCGGATTCGCGAACCGGGGCACCAGCCAGCCGAAGTTCGAGGTGCGGGTCGACCAGGAGCTGTCCGATGCCACCATCACTTACTCGGGCGGCGTGGCCGGCACGGAAGGAATCGTCCACAGCGGCATCGGTCCGTTCGACATGCAGTCGGGGACATATATGGGCTACGGCAAGCTGAACTACACGCGGGGCGACCTGCAGATACAGTTCTTCGCGAACTTTCTGGACGGCAAGGCGCCGAACCTGTTGCTGCCGGACATCGCCACCGGGATGCCGCTGCAGCTCGACTTCAAGTCACAGACGTTCGACGGCGAGATCGGCCACTCGGTGTTCCTCGGAAGCCGGCACCGGCTGAACTACGGTGGCAACGTGCGGCAGAACAACTTCGACATCACCCTCGCACCGCTTGGCGAGAACCGCCTCGAGGTGGGCGGGTACCTGCAGGACGAGATCTTCTGGGAACGGTTCCGCCTCGTTCTGGGCGGGCGCGTGGACAAATTCGGCAACCTCTCCGACCCAAAGTTCTCGCCGCGGATCGCGTTCATCGTCAAGCCGGCAGAGGATCACTCCGTCACGCTGTCGTACAACCGAGCCTTCCGTGCGCCGTCGGTCATCAACAACGCCCTGCAGACGAACATCGTCAGCCCGGTGGACCTGAGCGCCCTCGCGCCGCTTCTGCCGCCGGTGCTGCAGCCAGCGGTCGCCCAGCCGTTTCCGCTCGTGGTCGGCGCGTCCGGCAGCGACATCCCGATCGGCGGGATGCCCCAGGACGAGTTGACGGAGGAATCGTTGACGGCGTACGAAGTGAGCTACACTGGCGTGCTCCCGCGCGGGACGACGCTCGGCGGCTCGTTCTTCGTCAACCGGCGGGATGACTCCATCAACTTCACCGCGCTGCCGCCAAGTCTCGACCCGTATACCGCAGCAAGTCCACCGCCCGGATGGCGGCTCCCGCCGCTCGTGCTGACGCAGATGGCGCAGTTAGGGATCTTTCTGCCTCGAACCGCGTTCACATACCTGAATCTGGGTCCGATCCGCCAGACCGGCATGGAGCTGTGGCTCGAACAGAAGGTCTCACGGTCGCTAGCCGCGTCCATCAACTACTCGTGGCAGTCCGAACCGGAGATCCTGGACAATCCGAACCCGTATCTGCCGGCGGAGCTCAACCTGCCCCCGACGCACCGGTTCAACGCAGCGATGACGTGGAACGGGTCGAGGCTGCTGGGCTCCGCCTCGGTGAACGCCGCCACCGACGCGTTCTGGAGCGACGTCCTCACGTCGGCGTATCACGGCTACACCGACGGGTACGCGACGGTGAACGGTAGCTTCGGGGTGAAGTGGCAGGGAGGCACCGTCACGACGACGGTGAAGGTGACCAACCTGTTCAACCAAACTGTCCAGCAGCACATCTTCGGCGACCTGCTCCGGCGGACCGTTGTAGGCGAGATGAAGTTCAGGTTCTGACGCGCGGGTCACAGCCGGGTTCCGCTCCGAATCGGAGAAGAAAAGAAGCAAGTAAGGAGCACACATGTTGAGCGTGAAGCAGATCGAAAAGCGAGCCAAGGTCGCCCTCAAGGTTGCCGGAATGCGACGACCTTCGATCAAGGTAGATGACGTCGCACGTTCGCTCGGCCTAACCGTTCGATACGAACCCACGACGGCAGACATCTCGGGTGCGCTCTACCGGCGCGGTAGGAAGGCTATTATAGGCGTAAATCGCGACAATCCAAAGAACCGGCAAAGATTCACGATCGCGCATGAGATTGGTCATTTCGTGTTGCATCGTGACGATCTTCACATGGACGAGGCGAACGCCTATCCAAATGAGCCGAGTACTCCACATCGCCTGCTGCGTGACGCTGTGTCGGCACGGGCAACGGACCCGAAGGAGATCGAAGCAAACCGCTTTGCAGCGGCGTTGCTAATGCCAGCGTTCATGCTGAAAGACAGCCTAGATTCTTGCGATCTGCCGCTCAAACAACAGGACATCGAGGATCTTACCAAGAAGTATGAAGTCAGTCTCCAAGCTATGGCCTTTCGTCTGTCAAACCTCGGGGTTCCAATCGACGTTTCAATGTAGTGGGTCGTTCTACTCCCGTGTCGCCTGGTGCGAGGCTCCTCCTTCCTCTGATGTCGTAGCTGGGTACTTTCGAGTGAACGAACGATTTCGGTCACTCCCCGATGACCTCCGCCCACGCGGGCGGTGGAGATGACAAAATCACCCATCACTCTTGCAGGAGCTGAGACGAAGGATATACGTCAAGGCGAAGGCCGAGAAGTCTTGGCGCTTCTTTGCGCCAAGGTTTCGGCTGGAAGCGATGGAGTAGGCGATGGATGTACGCGACTGTCGGACTGTTCGATTACCGAGTTCGATATCTCGTAGATTCGCCGAAAGACGCCCCGGCTCGATAGGTCACATAACCCTTCGCGGGAAGTGTGCAGGAGCGCGTAGTGCGGGAAAGCCGCACGCTGCGTGCGATGTGGCGGGGGCTGGAAACGGACTTACGGTACGGCTAGTGAGGCACTCCCACAGGAAACGGGGAGAAACAGATAGGCCGCGCCTACGGAGCACCGCGCCAGCCCTCGACCCTACCGCCAGCCAGCTAGAACGAGCAGTAGGAATTGCACGTGGTACGTCATCATGGAGCTGAAGATAACACCCTCGGGCCAGACGATTGTAAAGCCTACGGCCCTTGGTCCGGTCGCAAACACAGACACTAAGCTGCTGATTGATGGTCTATTTCAAAAAGGGCCGAGTTTTGGCACAGGAGGTGCTTCCGCCATCAAGTGTTGGTGAGATGACGCTAAGACTTTACAGTGCATTAAGTTACAGTCAAAATAGCGCTTGTGACCTTCGCCGCGCGCTAAATGGAGCGTAAGTGCCTCTTTTGCAAAGGGATGCGTACACATCACCAACAGTAAACAGCGGAAGCACCCCAAGCACCAGAATTATCGAGCTCACGTACCAGGTTGCGCACACGCGCATTGCCTGGTTCCACACGTTCGTACGCCTCGATTCAATTCCACGGCAGGAGAAGTTCGTTCGCCTTTTCGAGCAACTGGGCGAGGTTGGTTCTGTTTTCGTGTGACTCAGCTTGCTCGCGAAATTTCTCCTTAAGTTTGTACTGACGCATGAAGTTCAGAAGAAAAGGGGCCGATTCGGTACTGTCAAGTTGACGTTGCGAGAGCAAGCCGGTGCCGTCGGCATGACGTCTCCGTTCGAGTCATGCCGCCCACGTTACTGCGTCCCAAGCGAGGAATGCGCGACCTCGAAGCTGTCGGTGATGACGCGCTTGCAACAGGTGTCGTCCGACGCGGAAGAGGTTTTGGACAAGTCCATGAACGGACAAGAATCGCTGGGCTTGACCCGGAGATTTGAACCGTCGCATTTGCCGTTCACGTTGCCGCGTCGGCTCGTGCGAGACCTCGGCTCTATTGTTTTGGTACTGGTCGGTGCAGTGGACGACGGATGGCATGACCTCGCGGTGAGCGGCGCTGTAGCTTCTCAGCTTGTCGGTGACGAGGCTGGACGAGGATATCGATGACGTCGCCATCTTGGTCCACCGCACGCCAGAGATACTGCCGTTGACCCTGGATGGTTACAAACACCTCGTCCAGGTGCCACGTATCGCCGAGGCGACCTTGCCGTCGCTTCAGCCCGCGAGCGTATTCTGGACCGAACTTGATGCACCAAAGTCGGATCGCTCCATACGAGACGGTGATCCCCCGCTGGGCAAGGAGGTCCTCGACATCTCGAAAGCTCAAACAAAAGCGATGGTAGAGCCAAACGGCGTGGCTGATGATCTCCGGTGGAAATCGATATCCGCGGTAGCTCGGCGACTTGCTGTTCATTGGCTCATTCTGTCAGTTAGAGGCCCAACTTGACAGTACCGTCGAAAGGTTTGTTTTGTCGATCAAGAGCGAGTGCTTGGAGCGGATGATCTTTTTCAGTGAGCCATCGCTGCGCCGTGCCGTCGCTGAGTGCATCCATCATTATCACGGAGAGCGTAACCATCAAGGGCTCGGGAACGCGTTGCTCGAAGCGGAAGAATGCGTCGATGAGCATGCGTACGCGAGGGTATTTCTCGCGCGGGGGGTGAGAACTTTGCACGCCTAGCGCAAGGGGGGGTACACTCCTTTCGCTTTTTGGTCGTGAAACGCATGCGTGAAGACGATGGTCCCGTCCCCGGCTCGCCGACGCGAAAGCACCTTCTGTTTGCTGCTCTCGCCCTCCTCCTGGGGTTGTCCCTCGCTCTTGCGGCTTCCGAGATGGGCCTTCGCGTCTACGAGGGGTGGGCGAGCGAGCGCAGGCACCCGCCAGAGGAGCTGGACCTTCTCCATCCCAGCCGAAGGGGGATCGGCTCTTATCGCCTGAAGCCAAACCTGGACGTGGCGACTGCCGTGGGGCCTTACCAGGTTCGCATCCAGACGAACCGCCACGGCATGCGTTGGCGTGAGGTTTCCAAGGAAAAGACGGACGCACGGCAGCGCGTGGGCTTCTTGGGCGACTCTTTCACCTTCGGCTGCTGGGCCGAGGACATCGAGCACTCTCTCGTGGGGGTTTTCGAAAAGAGCGTTTCGCTCGAGCGGTGGGAGGTCTTGAACTTCGGCGTCGGGGGCTACGGCTTCGCGGACATCGAGCTCCAGCTTAGGGAGGAGGCTCTCGAGTTCGACCTTTCGTATGCCATCTTGGTCTCTTTCAACGGAAACGACTTTCGAGATACCTACCTTGGCATCGGAAAGGACCGTATCCTCCATGGGACTGCTGTCCTGGACGACGATGTCCTGGAAGAGAAAGTGCCGGCGCTCTTTCTTCGAAAAGACCGCACGACGTCACAGCCGAGCTTCGAAACCTCGACACTCCGAAAAAGCCTACAGAGCTTCTCCCTTTTCCGTCTGCTCGCGCCGTTTCTCGATATGGAGCACCTTGCCATCGATTTCCGGGTGAACCAACACTTCATTGCCTACTCGTTCTGGTCGCAAGTTCCCTATCCCCCCGTTGCCGTCGAGGCCAAGGACGTCTCTCTCGAGACGCTGGAACGGATGGCGAGGATCCTCGATGACAGAGGGGTAGGGCTCGCCCTGGTGGCCCTGCCCACGCGGGAGCAAGTCTACAGCGGTGAGCCCTATGGTCCCGGTTTCGACATCGACTTTCCCCAGGCTTATCTCCAGCTCTTTGCGCGGGAGCAGGGCATCCCATACTTGGATTTGCTTCCCATCTTTCGAGAGCACGTCTCACGTACCAACGAGAATATCTACGTCAAAGGAGATACACACCTCAACAACGAAGGGCATGCCCTTGCCGGGTGGCATATCTCAGAGTGGTTCCGGTGCTGTGTCAAGAACCAACCCATCGGCAAGACTTGGATAGAACGGAGAAACCCCACCGGTAGTTGAAGGTTAGGCGTGGCGGCTCCTGACGCCGGGCGCAGTTCTTGCGTTGATGCCGGCTGGGCCGAGTTTTGGCATAGGACGGGGTACGGACCTCGCTACAACCTGGGGCCTCAGCAACCGGAAGAGGGGTACAGCAACTTCCTATGGGTAGTCGTGTGTACGTTTATCGAATACCTGGAACTCGACATTACTTTCTGTGCACCGATGCTCGGTTTCGCCTGTGGCTCTTTGCTCTTGTACCTCGTTTTTCGAACGCTAAGGCAAGATTTCGGCATGGAACTCGGCGTGGCTTTCCCCATAGCGCTCGGCCTTGGTCTGTTTCCGCCCTACGCTCTGTGGTCGACCGGCGGTCTTGAAACCATGGCGTTCGCCCTCTCCACCTTCGTGACGGCCTACTTTCTTGTTCTGCGCCCGGCGGGAGTTGCGCCTTACCGCGGTGCGCTCGCCGGCGTAGCCATGGCGTTGTTGCGTACCGAAGGCATTGCCTGGGCTTTGCTCATTGCCCTGCTGGGAATCGTCACCCGACGGATGAGAGGGGAAGCAGCCTGGCAACCGGTCGCCGTCTATGTCGCGATCGTAGGCACCGCTTTTTCAGTCTATTTCGCATGGCGATATTCCTATTACCAAGTTCTTTTCCCCAATCCAGTCTACGCTAAGGTTGGTTTCAGTCCTGAAGTTGCACTGCGAGGCTTCCGCTATGTGGCCTCCTTCGCTCTCACATTTGTGACACCGCTTCTTTTATTGCCGGCGGCTGGCTACGTGGCTTGGCGGGAGGCACCGAAGCCGGTATCGCTTACTCTTGGAACCTTGAGCCTCGTATTTCCTGCCTACGCTGTGGTCGTCGGCGGGGACTCGATGCCTATGGGCCGGTTTCTAATTCCCGGTGTCGCCTTCGGATCACTCTTGATGGGATGGTTGATGACTAGGCTGTCAGAACACCTCTCATCCATGGTCGAGACGGCGACCGTGGCTAGGCTCGTCAAGCACGTTCTGTTAGTGGTGCTTGTTGGCTCCACAATTGCGGTCGGTCTGCTTCCCGCTTGGGATGTACATCTAGTTCCCGAATCTGTGCGCCGCGCCTTTCATTTTCGTTACCTCAGTCCCTTCCTCACCGAGTACGAGTTGTGGAAAGTCCCACCCAATCATTTTGGTGACCGAAGGGAAGAAGCTCTAGCACTGAAAGCTCACTTCACGCCGAGCGACGGTATCGTTCTCGGGAAGATCGGGATAATCGGGTACTACTCCGGCCTGCACGTCTACGATCGCAACGGCCTAGTCGACCGGCGCGTTGCGATGCGTCCTCGCAAGGGCGACCAGCTCCGCATGCCGGGGCACGATAGCAAGGTTCACACTGATTTCTTTCTTGCGGACGAGCCTACTGTCGTACTTCACGAGAGGGTAGACGGACCTCCACCTCACCGAAAGAATCCCGAATACCCGTTGCTGCGCTGGTGCGCCGGGTGCCAAGTGGCTCGCGAATCGCGATCCGCAGAAGGACCGCGAGAGCATCGATCGTCTGACGGAGTGCCTGGATCGGGTCGTTGCCAATCACGTCGTGCTCATATCTACAGTGGACGTTTATCGGCGTCCAGTTGACGTCGATGAGAGCACTATTATAGTGGACGGAGAAAGCGATCCCTACGGAAG
This sequence comes from Candidatus Marinacidobacterales bacterium, assembly GCA_965197495.1. Taxonomy (GTDB): domain Bacteria; phylum Acidobacteriota; class Vicinamibacteria; order Marinacidobacterales; family SMYC01; genus SMYC01. Next base: position 2,723,772 of record OZ240210.1, on the reverse strand, counting down.
ACACCGACGTCAACTAGAGCTAGCGATCACTGAGCGTTTCGAAAATACCATAGTACGACTTCCAGCGTTATTCGGTCCGGGTCTGAACAAGAATGCGATTTACGACATTCTGCACGGCCACCGCGTCGAATGGATTCATCCTGCAAGCGAGTTTCAGTTCTATCCCACGGCCCGGCTTTGGAAGGATATCGAGTCGATTCGTGAGTGCAAGCTCCCTCTGATGAACCTCGCTACGGAGCCGGCCAGCATCGGCTCCATTGCGGTAGAAGTGTTCGGGCTTGAGCTGTCCGGAGCACAGGTACGGGCGGAGCAACCAGTTCGGTACGACATGAAAACTGCTTTCGCGGCTTCGCTGGGCATGCGTGGCGACTATATCCTAGAAAGGGGAGAGGTCCTGCACTGTCTGCACGAGTACGTTGCTTCCGTAGGGGACGCGAGCTTGAAGTTAGCGATCTCGAATATCGCCTGGCCCCGCGACGATGACGCACTTGCAGCTGAACTGATGTGCGAGCATGGGATCCGCGGCGTGGAGCTCGCTCCCACGATCTGCTGGGACAGGCCATTCGAGATACCAGAGCATAAGTTAATGGGCTATCGCAGGTTTTGGAATCGTCGGGGCATCGATGTCGTTGCTTTACAGGCACTTCTATTCGGTAGACCCGAACTCACGATATTCGGGGAGGAGGCCGTACGCCGTAGAACCTTGTCACATCTTCGCGACATGATGCGCGTCGCCTCCACGCTCGGCGCGGCGGTGCTGGTCTTCGGTGCTCCTGGAAACCGCCGTACCGATGGGAGATCGAAAGAAGAAATCGATGAAATCGCCGTTTCGTTCTTTTCGGATGCTGGTGCCGAGGCTCACAAGGAGGGAGTTGTTTTGTGCATTGAACCCAACCCCCTAGATTACGGATGTGACTTCGTTACGACTTCGGCCGAAGCTATCACTCTTGTACGAAGGGTAGCCTCGAAGGGATTCGGCCTTCATCTCGATGCAGCCGCCATGACGATGGCCGGGGAACCGGTAGCTGCGAGCCTTGAGGGCGCTGTCGGCGAGTTGCGGCACTTCCACGCGAGCGAGCCTTTCCTGAAGCCTTTGGGAGGTACTGTCAAGTTGAGGTCTCGAGCTCGGAGCGGGCCACTAGATAATGGGGCTTGAGCGCACCGCGTTGCCAACATCTTGAGGTCGGATCGGCCTTGAATGCCTCAACTTGACAATACCAGTGGGCGCGTCTGGAGATTCAGGATTGGGTGCAGGTGTGCTCCGCAAAAAGTCGATCCAGAGGTGCGCGATCTTCTTTTTTGCGGATCACAGGCTACCAGCAGATGCCGGACTAAACCCTGAATCTCCAGACGCGCGAAGAGCGACTTTCCCGAGAGCTAGCTCGGGCCGAGCCTTGAGGGCTGCGATGAGAGCGCGAACAAACGACGAAATCATGCAGGCATGATGCCGGCAGACTGGAGACTAATCCAGTTCGATGCGCGCGGATGAATAAATAGAAGGCACAGGTACCCCGGCCTCGATTCTGGGCCTCTCGGGTGGCCTCTTTTCCCGCCGCCCGCATGGCCCGGTCAGCGCCCACTCCTCTATTTGGCGCAAACGTGTCCCTCGGAAATCGAGATTAGAGACGAAAACCGGTGCTTCCGCGTCGTGTCCAAAAACACAAACGAACTCAAGATCGGCGCGCCGGGGCCGTTTCGATCGTCATCAACCCGTGGTGAGCCCCAGAGCTGGGGGTCGGAGGCGATGTCGGCGATTCGAGTTCCCCGTACGCGCAGGGAAAACACCGTCCAGCAACGGGATGCCACGCTCCCGAGCGGAAACCTGGGTCCAGGCCCGGGCCGCACCTGGACCAAAACGTGCTAGCCCGTTGCGCCGCGGTAGCTCCGGCCTCGATTCTAGATCCTCTAGAGACGAGAGCGCGAACAAACGACGAAATCATGCCGGCATGGTGCCGGCAGACCGAAGACTAATCAAGTTCAGTGCGCGCGGATGAATAAATAGAAGGCACAGGTTGGTGTCGAATTGTCTCCGCAGGCCACTATCGACAGGAGCATTAAAATTGCCAAACTTCTCATCGGCGACTTCTCCTTCTCTCGAAGATCCCCGCCGGCCGAAATTGGTCGCCGGGCTAGTCGCCAAACACCCATCCGTCAATTGCTGGGTCCTACCTATTCCCTCAAGAGAGGTCTTGTATTGAGTAGGCAACCCGACGCTTGGTACGACGGATCGGTGTTTGGCGAGACGGAGTGTTACCACCCTAGGGGGGCTGTCAAGCCGGACTTGATTGGTCGGCATAGGGCTGGTAGCCTGTCAGCCGAGAAGGAGAAGTCGATGAAGGGAAAGCGGTCTGCCGTTAAATCGAAGCGCGGGCGCGGGCGTCCTGCGAAGCAGACCCCTTGCTGTGATGCGAGGATCATCCCGTCATGCCCCGACGCACGACCGGGAAACACGTTTAAGCTTTGCCTGATATAATCTGGATAATGAGCATTAAGGTCGAGTACAGGGATGGGGTCTTCAGGCCGCTGGAGGAAGTGGGCGACGCCGCTTCGGGAAAGGTCTACCGAGTCTTTTCAGAGGATGAGCTGAAGCGGCTCACCGAGGACCTGCCGTGGCTGAAGGCCTCGGAGCGGAGCTTCGAGTTCTGGGAGAACAAGGAGGATGCCGTCTACGACAGTTTATAGACAGGGCGACATCGTACTGGTCTCCTTCCCCTTCACCGACCTCACGTCGTCCAAGAGACGCCCCGCGCTGATCCTTTCCCCTGATTCCTTCAATGCTGCCGGGGAAGACCTCGTACTGGCGGCAATAACCTCACATATCACGGATGACCCGAACGCAATCCAACTCTCCGACACCGACTTTGCCCAAGGCCGACTTCCAAAGAAGTCGATCGTCAAGACGACTAAGCTGTTCACAATGCACTCGTCGCTCATCGTGAAGAGGGTCTGCGCGCTCAAAAGGGAGAAGACGGAAGAAGCCCTTCGGTCGGTGCGGGTGTTTTTTTCATGAGTGAAACGAGCTCTCTCAAGCCTTCCTGGACTCAACGTAAGAGACTAACACTGTCACATGCATGTAGTTCAACATCGCCAGTGCTGACAGGAACGAGAACGCCGAGGAGCGGGATTGGCAACCTTCGACGACGGGCGGCCAGCGTTCGCGCATGACACCTGGGCTTACGAAAAAGGCGTCGAGCTTCGATTCATCGAGCCCGGCAAACCGCGTCGTGTCCAAAAACACAAACGAACTCAAGACCCGCGCGCCGGGACGTTTCGGATTAGACATGTCTAGGCTTGGTTAGCCAATGGAAGCCAGAATCCTCGGTAGCCTAGGCCGACCTCCGACGGCGAAGGACATCCGTGAGCTCATTGTACGCGTGGCGCAGGAAAACCCGACGCGGGGATATACGCGCCTGCGGGGCGCACTCAAGAATCTCAAACACAGACACCAAGCTGCTGATTTATGGTCTAGTTCAAAAGGGCCGAGTTTTGGCACAGGACGGGGTCGGCTAAAATGGAAATCCAAAATTGAAGGTTTGCCGCCTCAACATTAAAAACTTTCGGGGGATCAAGATGGCCACCGTGCTGCTGCCCAGGCATGCGGTGTTGATCGGCGACAACAACACGGGCAAGACGACCCTCCTTGAGGCCCTTGACCTCGTGCTCGGGCCGGATCGCCTGAACCGTCAGCCTCCCATCGACGAGCACGACTTCTTCCGAGGCAATTACCTTGCCGAAGACGTCGAAGCTGCTGGCGTGGCGGTGGCGTTGTTGCACGGCCCGGAGCAAATCGCTGACCTCCCTGTGCCGGTTGCAGAGTCACCCGGCGCAGTACGTATCGGGCATCCCGAGCGCAGCCATCTTGTTGAGTATCTCGCACCCAATTCGGTGTTCAACTCGTTGCCTCGCCAACGTTCGAGCCCGCATCTCCGGCCCGATGATCGCCTTGTAACGATAGACCGCGTTCTCCACCATGCTTCGCTTGGTGTAGCCTGAGAGCTTGTACCATTCACGTCGGCCGTGTCTTTCGATTGCGCGAATATGGCGATCGCGCTCCTGCATGGCGGTGTTCGAATTCTGACTGAGCGTCGCGTTTCGTTGCGGCGGAATCACCACGCGCGTCCTTCGTCCAGGACTGTGCGCTTCGATGGCTTCGTAGACCGCTTCCTTGTCGTATGCACTGTCCGCCGCCACCGACACTAGAGGTGCTTGAATCTGTGTTAGCAAAGCGGGGACTCGGGTTGCGTCGCGAGCTCGTGACGCCGTCAGTTCGGACGCAACAATGTTGCCGGTCTCGCGATCAACGGCGATGTGCAACTTGCGCCATGCGCGCTGCTTTGGCGGTTTGCGAGCGTTTCCAACATGAATCCTCAAGCCCGTGCTATCGATCATCAGGTGGATGGGTTGAGTGCTCGCGGCTTTCAGAATCCGCAGCTTCTTGCGGAGCAACCTCGAGCGCCGACACAACGTCGAGTAGTCCGGGATCTCGATACCGAGCCCGAGAAGCGAGGCGATCGAGTGCAAGAAGCCTTCGGTTTGTCGGTAGGCGAGCTTGTACACCATCCGGACAACCAGGCCCGTTTCAATCGCCATGTCTGAATAGACCCGTTGACCGCCAGGCTCACCGGTCTTGTCGGCCTTCCAGTTCGCGATTGCCTCCTCGTCAAACCAGACTGTCAAATCGCCCCGGCGGCGCAGCCCTTCGTTGTATTCCGCCCAGTTGCGAACGTGGTACTTCTTCTGCTTCGCGTGCTTGTACTGGCAGCGCTTGGGATACTTCATGCTCGAACATACCTCGGCCACCACCATAGGCGGATTTCGCTCTCAGCCAGAGCGGTGCAACAACGCCGTGCTACGGTGAAAAAGCTCCTCAACAAGTACAAGGTCGGCAAGTACTATAGGCTCGACATCCGTGACGACGGTTTCGACTTCGAGCTAGACGAGACAACGATGGCTGCCGACGCCTCGCGCCTCGCCAACGGCAACTCTGAGCTCGCCAACAAACGGCTCCAGCGGTGGAAGCGACACATGGGGACGATCGTTAAGCAGTTGGAACGGATTCGCCAACGGATCGGGCGAGGCCAGCTGCATGGTAAAGATAAAATCGGTGTGCGGGTAGGCAAAGTTCTCAACAAGTACAAAGTCGGCAAGCACTTCAAGCTGGACATTCGCGACGACAGCTTTAGCTTCGAAATCGACGACACAAAGGTCACTACGGAAGCTGCCCTTGACGGCATCTACGTGATCCGCACCAGTCTTGCTGAGCAGCGGATGAAAACCGACGACACAGTGCGCAGCTACAAGTTGCTGACCCAGGTCGAGAGGGCGTTTCGTTCCTTCAAGAGCATGGACCTAAAGGTGCGGCCGATTCGTCACCGGCGCGAAAACCGAGTCCGGGCGCACATCTTCTTGTGCATGCTGGCCTACTACGTCCTGTGGCACATGATGGAGGTTTGGCGCCCGCTAGCATTCTCTGACGAGGAGCAGCAGGCGAAGGCCGAGCGTGACCCCGTCGCTCCGGCGCAACGCTCCGACGCAGCCCTGCGCAAGATACACACCAAGAAGCTTGACGATGGGAGACCAGCTTCCAGCTTCCGCACGCTGCTGCGCCTTCTCAGCAACATCGTCCGAAACAAATGTCGGCGACCGGAAGCCGGACCCGACGAGCCCACCTTCGATGTCACGACAACTCCGGACTCGAAACAGCAGAGAGCCTACGACTTGCTCAAAGGTATCACCGTGTAGACAGACGCCAGCACCATTGATTCCATCTATCTTATTGGATCAACACCGGATCTTGGTTTTTTCAGCAAGGAACTTCAGGCTAGAACGAGCAGTAGGAAGTGCACGTGGTACGTCATCATGGATCTGAAGATAACACCCTCGGGCCAGACGATTGTAAAGCCTACGGCCCTTGGCCCCGGCGCAAACACAGACACTAAGCTGCTGATTTATGGCCTATTTCAAAAGGGCCGAGTTTTGGCACAGGACGGGGAGCAACGGGATTCGGGGGCAACCACCAAGCCCCGCCACGACGTCTGGGCCGTGGCGGGGTTGTGCCACGAGCCCGTGGCGAGCACAGCGATCCATACGGGAATGAGAAAGTGTCGCATCTTAGTCTTACCTCTCACAGGCTATGCCGTCGTTCTCTCGGTCGATTGCGCGCGATGGAGACGCATATCGCGGTCCTCCACCCAGTAGCGTACAGCGGCGAAGGATGGAACTCGGGTGCTTCCGCAGTCAAATGTTGGCGCCTGCCGTGTAACCCGTTCGCGTGCTAGAGTTTGAGCCTGATTTCAAGAGGCGCAGTTCTTTCGTCGATGCCGGCTGGGCCGAGTTTTGGCACAGGACGCGGTAGTTGAGCTTTTCATTCTAACCTCCCTGTCTGGCGGCGCCAGGTTACCGGTGCCCCTCAGATGCGTCAAGCGGAGCCTACTTCGCGACCCCGGAAGACCGGGCAGCCGTCGAGCATCACCTGTTCGGACTATGTGATCTCAGGATCTGCTGGGCGCACATGTAGCCCGTGGTCCCCGCTACCGAGCCTCCGGGGTAGCCCGCGGCGCCACAATAGTAGATGTCGTCGTTCGCGCCGAATCGGTAGAAGCTCGCGTCCGGATCGGTCGAGAAATGTCGGTGACAGAAGTTCTGCCCTTCAGTCATCATCGTGTGATCGATGTTTCCTTCGGGGAACAGGAACCGCTCTTTGAGATCGAGCGGGGACAACATGCGTGACCATGCGAGATCGCCGGGGTTGTCGATATTTGCGAGCACGGTTTCTCGGATGAAGTGAGCGACGTCGGGCAACTCGTCTCCGCGCTTGGCGAAGCGCACGTTCTTGAAAAACGCGATCACGCGCTCGTAGGGCTCGTCGACTCCCATGTGGCGCATGCCAGCACCGTCGCAATAGAGCTGGATGTAGCCGGGCTCGAAATCGGACTCGGTCACGACGCGTTGCGCGCCGTTCTCCATAGAGTCGAGCGAATCGTTCGAAAAGATGAAGCGGAATGCGGTGTCCGTTTCCGGCGAATCTTTCCAGCGCACCGGCTCGCGGAACAACAGCGTGAGCTTGCCGGATGTTCCCAGGTAGTGCCGCTCGGGCGCCGGCTGTCCGCAGAGCTTCGCCGCGGTCACGGGGTCGGTGGCGAGGACGACGATGTCCGCGTCCAAGTCATCGACGCTCGCGATCGGTGACGACGTCTTCATGCTCACGCCGAGCGCGACGTTGAGCCGCGCGAGCTCCTCGGTGATCTTCCAGATGCCACCCTTGACGAATCCGTAGTAGCCACCGAACACCGAGCCCGAATCGAGGAGCGGCACGTTGAAAGCCGACAACGGCGCGTCCAGCGATACCGGACCGCTCTCGATGACGGTCATCGCCATATACAACTTGGTGAGATCCGAAGTGAAGGAGTGATCGAGGAGCGCGCGCGCGGAGCCTTCGATGAAGCGCTCGGTCAGCTCTTCTCCGAGGTCTCGACGCGCGTCTTCAAGGCTCGGTGCGCGGGCCGCGCGATAACCGTCTCGTAGAAACGCGACTACGCGTGCTTCGTCCGAGCGGAAGTCGGCGACGTTCCCTTGCTCGCCGCACTTGTCGCGAAGCTCTTGCTCTAGTGCTTGGGGGTCGCGGTGGATGTACACGGGCTCGGGAACGCCCGGGAAGTGAACAAGCTTCGGGTGCGGGGGCGCCCACGTCTTGAGCCGACTCGAAAGGCCGGTCTCTTCGAGCACGAAGTCCTGCATGAACCCGAGCACGGTGGCCCCGAGCGGAAACTCGTAGTCGACACCGTCGACGGTGACCGCTTCGGAAACGCACGCGCCGCCGACGTGCGGGCGTCGTTCGTGGAGGGTGACGTCGGCTCCGCCGCGCGCGAGATAGTTCGCGGCCACGAGACCGTTGATGCCGCCTCCGACGATGGCGATACGTGTCATGGCTCATTCTATTATCTCGCGGGTGCTTGCGCTGTTTGCTGTTGGTGATGTGTACGTATCCCTTTGCAAAAAAGAGCTTCCGCTCCATTTAGCGTGCGGCGAAGGTCGAGAGCGCTATTTTGGCTGTACTTTAATGCAACGTGAAGCTTAGCGTCATCTCACCAACACTTAATGGCGGAAGCACCCCCCTGCCCTGCCGATAGAACGGCGCGGCATGGCTCTCCTCGCCGGTGGCGATGAAGGCGGTGATAACCTTCCGCAGGTGTTCACGGGTGAGGTTGGACACCTTGAGGTGGGGTTCAATCCCCCACTCTTTCGGGACGTACTTCTTGAGGGCGGTGTTGATGCTCTCCAGCACGCCGGAGATACCGAGATCCGGATCGCTCGCGACTGAGTAGTCGGCGAGCGTGCTGATCGTGCCTTCCCACATCTGCGGCCTGACCTCTTTCAGGCGCAGGATGACGTCCAGTAGGCTGCCCCGCTCCAGGCTCAGGGCGCGCGAGCCCGTGCGCAGCGATCGCAGATACAGGAAGCCGCACACCTGCTTGTCTTTCTTCGAGAACCAAACAGGGTTGTCGCTCTCGGTAAGGCTGCGGGTGAAGTAGGTCTTGTCCTCGAAGTCATCCTCGTCCGGGTTGTACCACCCATGGAAAGTAACGCGCAGCGCCTCGGTGATCGTCGCGGCGTCGACACCCGCCACATTCGGCTCGTCGTAGAAGGTGTCGGTGGTGGAATCCCAAAACTCGATGTAGTCGCCAAACCTACCCTTCTGCTCATCGGTCAGTTCCGCGATGGTCACCTCAATCTCAATACGAGGGGCTTCTCCTGTAATAGCGGCGTTGTTGCACCGCTCTGGCTGAGAGCGAAATCCGCCTATGGTGGTGGCCGAGGTATGTTCGAGCATGAAGTATCCCAAGCGCTGCCAGTACAAGCACGCGAAGCAGAAGAAGTACCACGTTCGCAACTGGGCGGAATACAACGAAGGGCTGCGCCGCCGGGGCGATTTGACAGTCTGGTTTGACGAGGAGGCAATCGCGAACTGGAAGGCCGACAAGACCGGTGAGCCTGGCGGTCAACGGGTCTATTCAGACATGGCGATTGAAACGGGCCTGGTTGTCCGGATGGTGTACAAGCTCGCCTACCGACAAACCGAAGGCTTCTTGCACTCGATCGCCTCGCTTCTCGGGCTCGGTATCGAGATCCCGGACTACTCGACGTTGTGTCGGCGCTCGAGGTTGCTCCGCAAGAAGCTGCGGATTCTGAAAGCCGCGAGCACTCAACCCATCCACCTGATGATCGATAGCACGGGCTTGAGGATTCATGTTGGAAACGCTCGCAAACCGCCAAAGCAGCGCGCATGGCGCAAGTTGCACATCGCCGTTGATCGCGAGACCGGCAACATTGTTGCGTCCGAACTGACGGCGTCACGAGCTCGCGACGCAACCCGAGTCCCCGCTTTGCTAACACAGATTCAAGCACCTCTAGTGTCGGCGGCGGCGGACAGTGCATACGACAAGGAAGCGGTCTACGAAGCCATCGAAGCGCACAGTCCTGGACGAAGGACGCGCGTGGTGATTCCGCCGCAACGAAACGCGACGCTCAGTCAGAATTCGAACACCGCCATGCAGGAGCGCGATCGCCATATTCGCGCAATCGAAAGACACGGCCGACGTGAATGGTACAAGCTCTCAGGCTACACCAAGCGAAGCATGGTGGAGAACGCGGTCTATCGTTACAAGGCGATCATCGGGCCGGAGATGCGGGCTCGAACGTTGGCGAGGCAACGAGTTGAACACCGAATTGGGTGCGAGATACTCAACAAGATGGCTGCGCTCGGGATGCCCGATACGTACTGCGCCGGGTGACTCTGCAACCGGCACAGGGAGGTCAGCGATTTGCTCCGGGTGCAACAACGCCGGAAAAGGTTGCACTTCCGCAACAACGCCGGAAAAGGCACCGGCGCCGTTGCACTTCCGGAGCCGGAGCCGCCACCGGTGCAGGAGCCGCCGCCGATGTAGGAGCCGCTTCCGGAGCCAGAGCCAACGCCCTCGCTCGCACAGGTCGTGCCGGCCACCTCCGAGCCGGCCACCTCCGAGCCGGCCGCTCCCATGTCACAAGCCGCACCGGCGCCGTGGCGTCCCGACCCGGTCCCCGATGCAGATATCCCCGCTTCGGACGCACCAGCGGAGTGGAGTCCCGACCCGGTCCAGTTCCCACACGCGGCCGCATCGCCGATGCCAGATCCTCCAGCGCCAGATCCCGATGTCGAGAAGCTCCTCGATGCTTATGAGAACAAGCGAGCGGAGGAGACCGGCCGGCACCGTGCGACATCGCTGAATCCGTTGCCGTCTCCGAATCCCGCGCCTACACCGACGGCGCCCGATCCGCCCCCGACGCACGATCCCCACGTCGACGAACCAGATTTCCCGACGATGCCCGAAGCTCCTTCGCCACTCGGGTTCGAACCCGAGCCTCCACAAGTCTCCGAACCGGCTCCGCCGCCGGTCGAAATAGATGAAAAGCCGCTCCCGAAGACCTCGCTGCGGCCCCGGAGTCGCGTGCGTAAGCCCGCGGCGCCGAAAGTACCGTTGTCGGAACGACTCGGAGCACTGCTGCCAAAGGGCAAAGGTCGCGTCATTACGGCGTCCGTCGCCGTCGGCCTGGCCGCCATCGTTGCGATCTGGTTCGTGTGGAGTGGAGCCCGCGACACCGAGCCTGATCCGGTCGTCTCCGCCTCGACTAACGAGCCACCACCGGCGCCGGAGGTTACGTCCGACTTCCTCGAAGCCGATCTCTTTTACCGAGCGAGCGTCGCCTTCGGTGAAGAGGATTACGAGGAAGCGAAGATCGAGCTCGAAGCGGTTCTGGAGTTGAAGCCGGATTTCACGGCCGCGCAGCTCCTGCTGGAGAAAGTGAGACTAGAGCTCGAGCCGCCGGAGGCAGCACCGGCACCGAAACCTAAGCCGAAGCGAACGCCCAAGCCGACCGCGCGCAAGCCCCCTCCGCCACGGCCGGTCGATCCCACCGGCCCCAATCTCGCCGAGATCTTTGCCGAGGCGCAGCTCGCATTCGAGCAAGGCGACATCGAGACGGCGGAGGCCAAGCTCGAAGAGCTCCGCGTCCTCGACCCGCGCTATGCACAGGCGGCCAAGCTTGTCGGAGAGCTCGCGCATGCGCGGTGGATGGCCAAACTACCTCTCTCCTATTCAGGGAAACACGGCCACATATTCGGAGGCTATCAGGGTGTTCTCACGCTCAACGCCGATGGGATCGGCTTCACTTCGGACAGTCACTCGTGGTCGTGGCCGTTCGCAGAGTTAGATCGAAACGACCCGCAAGAAGAAATTCAAGTTCGAGCTCCAAGATCCAATCCGGCTCGTCGACTGGTCGAAGTTCTTGAACCTCGCGAATGACCCGAGTCAGAGGTAGCGGCTTTCGAGAACGCCGCGGTGGTGCAGCTCATGGCCCACGATGATATAAGCGAGCGCGCGCACCGTGAACGCGCATCCACTCCCCACCCCGCGACGCGACCACATCGCATCGTCGAGGCCGTGGAAAAACGCGAGGTTCGATTGGCGCACCGCGCGTAGCTCTTCCACGAGCTCTTGCATGGAACGGCTTCCCGCATTCGAGCTTCTTGCGTAGTCGTCCTGCTCGAATCCTGGAAGCGGCGCCGGGTCTTCGCGCGCGAAGCAGTGGGCACGGTAGCCGAACATCCGCTCGGTATCGATGATGTGCCCGACCACTTCTTTGACGCTCCACTTCCCTTCCTCGTAGCGGTGGTCCGCTTGCTCGGGGCTCAATGCGGATAGAAGCTCGGCCATGCGCTCGGATTCCGAGCGCATGACCGCAAGGATGTCGCCCTCGGGCACTTTGCTGACGTAGCCCTCACGACGCGTACTCGCTCGTGCCGGGACGTGTCATGTTCTGTTAGTCGGTGTTGCCCCAAAGGCGCTTCAAGACACGGTCGCGCCCGCATCCATACCGATAGAGCTTGTAGCGGTAAGCGTGCCTCTTGTAGTAGTCCTGATGATATTCCTCAGCACGATAGAACGTCGTCGCGGCCTCGACCTCGACCACGACCGGCTTCGGCAGCCGCCCCGAGACTCCGAGCTCACGCTTCGACGCTTCGGCGAGTTTTTTCTGCTCTTCGTCGTGATAGTAGATGCCGGGTCGATATTGCGAGCCGCGGTCGCAGAACTGCCCCGCCCTGTCGGTCGGGTCGACGTTCACCCAGAATACGTCGAGAAGCTCCTGGTAGCTGACCTTGGCGGGATCGTAGACGACCTGGACCGCTTCGGTGTGTCCGGTGCCGCCGGACGAAACTTGCTCATAGCTCGGGTTGTCGAGTTGCCCGGCGGTATAGCCCGACGTCGTCGAGAGGACACCGTCAAGCTTGTCGAAAGGCGGCTCCATGCACCAGAAACAACCGCCGGCGAACGTCGCTTTTTCGAGCTCGGGCTCGTCTTGCGGCGCCAAACCCAGCAGCATGAAACTCAATGCGAGTGTCGTTAGCTTCATCATCTCACCTAGGTTCTGAGAGGAGGCAAGTCTTCGCCGTCAGGGCCTTCGGGAACGAAGAGAAGCGCGAGCCCATTGTTACACCACCGCTCGCCGGTTGGGCGGGGACCGTCATTGAAGACGTGGCCCTGATGGCCGCCGCAGCGAATGCAGTGATATTCCTTGCGAGGGAAGATGAGCTTGAAGTCCCGCTTCGTGCCGACATGCCCTTCGATCCCCTGAAAAAAGCTCGGCCAGCCTGTACCGCTCTCGAATTTCGTCTCCGAGCTGAAGAGCGGGAGATAGCACGCGGCACATATGTAGGTGCCTGTCCTTTTCTCGTCTAAGAGGTCGCTCGTCCCGGACCGCTCCGTCCCGTCTTCGAAAAGGATCTGATAGCGGTCCGGCTCCAAGAGCGCACGCCACTCGTCGTCGGACTTCTCGAGCGGAGCTATGTCTTTTTCCGATGTATTCATCGTTTTCCCCCAAATCGTCTCTGGAATCACGAGGGCGAGCCCCGCAACTCCCAAGAATTCTCTTCGTTTCATCACGAATCCTCCGTGTTGACTTCTATCTATCTATTTGCCGACAGGCCGGTATTCGTTACATTACACTTTATTAATATAGCGCGGCGGGGGCCAAGTGGAACGTGAAGGTCGTGCCTTCGTCGAGGCGGATCGAGGCCTCGATCATACTCTCGTGAAGCTCGAGGATCCTCTTCGAGATGGCGAGCCCGAGGCCGCTCCCGGCCTTCTCCTCACCGCCTTTTTGCGGCACGCGACGAAACCGCTCGAAGATGTGCGGCAGCTCGTCGGCGGGGATGCCGCAGCCGCTATCATGGATGGCCACGCGCACGCGGCCTTCTTCGTGGTGTAAGCTGATTTCCACGAGGCCGCCTTCCGGCGTGTAGCGCAAAGCGTTCTCGATGAGGTTTTGCAGCACGCGCTCGATGAGGCGTATATCCGCGCGCACAAAGGGCACCCGCTCGCTCACGCGCGCGCGCAGCTGGACGCCTTTCTCCTCGGCGCTCAGCTGGAAGTCCTGGACGACGTCTTGGACGAGCTCGGGCAGCGAGAACGACTCGAGCTCGGGTAGGATCTCGTGCGCGTCGAGCTTGGCAAGCTCGAAAAGCTCCGCGACGAGCTTGCGTATCCGCTCGCTGTTCCGGAGGGCCACCGTGAGATATTTCTGACGCTCCTCGTCGGAGAGCTCCGGACCCTTGAGCGCCACCGTTTCGAGATAGCCATGCAGCGAAGCGAGCGGCGTCCGCAAATCGTGCGATACGTTTGCGACGAGCTCCCGGCGGTGGGCGTCGGTGCGCTCGAGCTTTTCGACTTGCTCGTCGATGACCCGCGACATCCGCACGAAGGACTCGGCAAGCCGATCGATCTCATCGCCCTCATCGCCCCTATAGCCTACGCCCGGCTCCTCGGACAGCACCTGCGGCCGCCCCTTGCCGCGACGGAACCGGTCCATGTCTTCCGACAATCGCCGCAGGCGCCGTGTCAGAAGATGAAACGAGACGAGCGCTACAACGACGACGAAGAGGAGCGCAAAAACGCCGAGCCCGGTGCTCAAGCGCAGGACGTAGCTCCCGAACACCATCTGCGCCGCCGAATCATATTCCTCGCTCGCGAGGATGACGTAAATGTAGCCTTGTAAATCCGGTGTGCGCACGGGCGCCACCGAGAATACTTTCTGCCGGCTCGCATGGCGCGGGTCGTCGCCGAGGATCGGGAGCGTTTTCTGGCTCAAGAATCTTTGGTTCTCCTGTCGTTTCGGGGGATCTGATTTGTGTTGGAGGGCATGGCCTATGGACGCTGCCGCGATTGTGGAAAACGCCGGAAACTCCGGGCCCTCTGTGCCAACATCGCTGAGACACTTTGCCCCTTGAAATTAGTGTAGAGGGCGGAGGAGGATCAATGCATGAGTATGTTGATTGAGAGAGAGACCTCGGCGGGATCGGAGGGAGCCCGTAGGGCGACTGGAGATCCCGCCGGCCGCGATGCGGCGGGGGTCCCGGATCCCGAAGTGAGCGAGCAAGCGAAGCGTCGACGCTTTACCGCGGAGTACAAGCTGCGGATAGTGCGTGAGGCCGATGCCTGCAAGGGTGACGGTGACGTTGCTGCTCTTCTGCGTCGAGAGGGCCTGTACTCGTCGCATTTATCGAGTTGGCGCCGCCAACGTGACGAGGTCGCCAAAGCGGGGTTGGCGTCGAGAAAGCGAGGCCGGAAGGCAAAGGCCGAGGATCCACGGGTCAAGGAGCTCGAGCGCGAGAACGCCCGGCTCCAACGTCGCCTGGCTCGGGTGGAGACGATGTTGGAGATCCAAAAAAAACCTCCGAATTACTGGGGATCCCCCTGAATCCACTCGACAGCTACGAGAACGACTGATGGTGGCGGCCGAGGAGCTGGCGGGGCAGATTGGGCAGACGACGGAAGCCTGCGAGGCTCTGGGTGTGGCTCGTTCCACGCTGTATCGCAGGCGCCAGGTGACGCCCGAACCGAAGCGGCGTCCTCGGCCGCACCGAGCCCTCGACGAGACTGAGCGCGAGGAAGTCCTCGGGGCCTCGCACTGTGAGAGGTTCGTCGACAAGGCGCCCGCCCAGGTGTGGGCCACGCTTCTGGACGAGGGAACCTACCTCTGCTCGATTCGCACGATGTATCGGATTTTGGAGGAGCACGGCGAGGTCCGAGAGCGCCGGAACCAACGGCGCCATCCGAACTACACGAAGCCGGAGCTGCTGGCCGAAGCGCCCAACCAGGTTTGGTCGTGGGATATTACGAAGCTTCGTGGCCCCGTCAAGTGGACCTACTACTACCTCTACGTCATCCTCGACATCTTCTCCCGCTACGTGGTTGGCTGGATGCTGGCTCACCGAGAAAGTGCGGCGCTCGCGCAACGCCTCATCGCCGAGAGCTGTCGCAAGCAGGACATTGAACCCGACCAGCTCACCCTTCACGCGGACCGTGGCAGCTCGATGAGAAGCAAGCCCGTGGCTCTGCTCCTGGCTGACCTCGGAGTTACCAAGACCCACTCCAGACCTTACGTCTCGAACGACAATCCCTACTCCGAGTCCCAGTTCAAGACGATGAAGTACTGTCCTCAGTTTCCGAGCCGTTTTGGTTCCGCCGAAGACGGCCGGCTGTTCTGCGGCGGTTTCTTCGACTACTACAACTACGAGCACCGGCACTCAGGAATCGGCTTCATGACGCCGGCCGACGTTCACTATGGTCGCGCCGAACAGCTCACCACCGCTCGGCGCCAGATCCTTCTCGAAGCTCATCGGACTCATCCCGAACGCTTCGTTCGCGGAACGCCACAACCTCCCGTTTTGCCTCCTCAGGCTTGGATCAACCCGCCGACGGAGAAAACGACGCTCCTGAATGCCGCACAAGCCACTCTCGCGGCGGCGTCTATACCTGGGGTACCCCCTTTTTCTGCTCCACGAAACGAGATCTCGATCGATGCAGATGTGGACCGCACCGGCGCCACGAGCCTCCCGACGCTAATCGAGGCTCACTAAATGCAGCTCGCGAGTGTCTCAAAGTTGTTGACACGTACCGTTCTCAAGGCCAAACACAACCGCAGCGCGAAAGACAAACGGGTGCTCCGCGAGCAGGTGCGAGCTAATCGTCGCCTCTACCGCGCCATGCTTCTGCGCGACGACTTCATGGACCTCTACACCTACAAAACCGAGACATGGGCCAAGAAGTTTCTCCGAGGATGGCTGCGGCGCGCTATGAGCTCGAGGATAGAGCCCGTCAAACGCGCGGCGAAGATGATCCGCAGCCACTTCGATGGCGTCATCGCGTGGGTCACGTGGAGACTCAGCAACGGCCGACTCGAAGGAATGAACAACAAAATCCGGCTGCTGAGCCACCGCAGCTTTGGACTCCACTCTGCCGAAGCTCTCATCAGTCTCGTCTACCTAAACTGTGGCGGTCTCACCCTCAAGAGGATCCACTGAAATGGCAGGAGAGGCGAATCTTTCAACTGGCGCGAGCGAGACGCTCTCACGCACGACGCTTCCTTCCGGCGCCGAGAACGCCAGGATCGCGCCCGCGGGATCGAGCAGGTAGAGCTCGATGCTCGGGTTGATGACCATGAGCATGTGGAAGACGTCTTCGAGTGCTGTCTGGTTCACTTGGCCGTCCACGAGCAATATCTTCTCGTTCACGAGGTGCTCGGCGAGATCCTGGTTTAGCTTCTGCTGCACTTCCTGGAAATGTCGCTCGGTCGTGTAGATCGACAAGACGACATAGACGACGCCGAGGGCGCAAAAAAGCACCAGCGAGACAAGGGCGAGCTTGGCGTAGAGTGTGCGCGTCATGTCATTGCTTAGTGCTTAGTGCTTAGTGCTCGTAGCTCGGATCGTAAAATTTGTAGCCGACACCCCAGACTGTCTGGATGTAGCACGGCTCGGCGGGATCGCGCTCGATCTTCCCCCGGAGGCGATTGATGTGGGAGTTCACCGTGTGCTGGTAGTTGTCCTGGCCGTAGCCCCATACGAGGTCGAGAAGCTCGGAACGCGTGTAGACGCGGCCGGGATGGGCGCGTGCCGCGAAGTCGCGGTTGCTAAGTGAAAGGAGGTGACGCTCCAGATTAGTCACTATTCTTGTAAGAGGTGAAAGGCCCACCCGTGCGGGCCTGAATTTCCCGTGCGGAAGTCTCTGTCAGCTCTGCGATAGGCAACGGGTCGCTGGGGCAGAACCAGGGCTACTCCCAAAGAGTAGTCACGAAGTGGTCCGGCAGAGACAGCTCCTTAGGTTCCGATCGGTGGCGTGCAGAGAGGCGAACCCGCCCTCCCATCGCGGGTAACGTGTAGCCGAAAGGCGTCGCCACTCGGATATAGACAGGTAGGCCGAGTGGTCCCTGAACGTGCTTACCGGAGTCGGGGAGCAAGATTGCAACCGACGATGACCGCGGGAACCCTCACGTCGTCCGAAATCGGCGTTGGACCGAGGAGGTAAGGTATCCGTATAAGTCGTCCGAAATCGGGTTTTGATGCGGCGGTGGCGCGGTAGGCTTTTCCGCGTTCTTCAGAGGGCTCAGCATCTCCCAGTTAAGGCCCGACCCATGGCCGGGGCGAGTAGGAGCCTCGCTTCGGAGTCAAGTCGGAGGCCGAGGGGAGTAACCGTTAAGAGTGGAAGGAAGACATGGATGAGGAAACGGAAATCATCTGACAACTCGACTCGAAAGGCACGCTCTTCTCCAGAACGGAGCTCAACTCCCGTGGGTCACACCGCGGTCGGAGACGTCGTGTCGCCTAGACACCAGGCGGCAGAGAGGTCGACGAAGACTGGAGCAGAAACACGGCCGGAACGAGATTACGGGGGATGGGAACCGACGATTCCTCTGATACGTCTTCCTGGCCGTGCCGAGACGGCAAGCCCAAGGAAAGGCAAGCATAAAGCTCACTCTCTTATCGACAAGGTCTACAACGAGATGAACCTGTATCGGGCGTGGCGCAAAGTGCGTGCAAACAAGGGTACGCATGGCCTCGACCGGGTGACGATCCGCATGTTCGAAACGGACTTGGATACTCACCTGCGAGAGATCCAACGCAAACTCAAAGAGCATCGCTTTGAGCCACAACCCGTACTCAGGGTCTACATTCCAAAGCCGGCCGACCCGAAGAAGCGTCACTGTTTCCCACCTGGAAAGACCGGAGAAACTATAGGTCTACATTCCAAAGCCGGCCGACCCGAAGAAGCGTCGTCCGCTTGGTATCCCCGTTGTGACCGACCGTATCGTGCAACAAGCGATCGTGCAAGTAGTCGAGCCTCTCTTTGACGCTCAGATGTCAACGAGGAGCTACGGCTATAGTAAAGTCGCAAGGCGCACGATGCCATCGCCACTATTATCCAGGATGCGAAAGAGGGATTCCGTGTCGTCCTAGATGCCGACATTGCTTCCTTTTTCGACACACTGGACCATGAAGTGATGATGTCCCGGGTTCGAGCGCCCATCGCGGACGGTCGCGTGCTGGATCTGTTCGAGGCATTCCTCAAGGCTGGAATCAGCGAAAACAACGTCATCACCGTTCCCACCGAGGGAACTCCTCAGGGCGGTGTCATCTCACCGTGGTTGAGCAACTTGGTTCTCGACGACCTGGATAAGGCCCTCGAGTCCAAGCAGTTGCGCCATGTGAGATACGCTGACGACTTTGTGGTTCTCTGCCGCAGCCTTGAAGAAGCTCAGGACGCCTTGGCATACGTGACGGAGGTACTCGGGAAACTAAAACTCTCCCTGAGCGAGACCAAAACAAAGGTCTCGGACTTCAATGAGGGTTTCGAGTTTCTCGGGTTTCACTTTCGGAACTACCGTCTTGGAATCCGAGATAAGTCCACAGATAGGTTCAAAGACCGCGTCCGAACGCTGACAAAACGCCACCAAGGGAGAAACGTCGAGGCCATCCTCGAAGACCTGAATCCAGTTATTCGAGGATGGGCCAACTACGTCGGGGTAGCTCAGGTTGCGTACTTGTTTCGTAACCTTGATAGCTGGATTCGTATGCGACTACGTGCTTTTAAAACAAAGCATCGTAACGCAAACGATAACTGGCGTCTACCCTCTCGGCGGTTGAAGAAGTGGGGTTTGCTCTCCCTACAGGAATGTAGGCCCGAGCTTCGTCTTTCCTACGTTTCGTGCAATGTACCTTTTGAGAGCAAGGTCGGCTCCTTGACATGGGGAACCCACGCGGGGTCGCCTAGTGCCGTAACGCAGCACGCTGCACAATGTCGGACCCTTCATGGTGGTTCGACAGGCGACGAGGGGGGGGTGGAGGTAACTCCTCCACCCTACCCGCTGGCGAACTGGACGAGCAAGTCGAACTCTTTCGCAGTTAGATCGACGACGCGGCCTTCGAGCTCGACGCGACGTTTGTCGAGGGTGATCGTGAGTCCCTTCACCGAGATGCGGCTGTCCGCCACGTCGTCGGGGCTCTTCGCCATCGCCGCGACACGGCGCAGGATGGCTTTGACGCGCGCGAGAAGCTCGCGAATACTGAAAGGCTTCGTGAGGTAGTCGTCTGCTCCCATCTCGAGCCCGATCACGCGATCCGTCTCCGCGGATTTGGCGGTGAGCATGAGAATCGGGGTGTAGTCCGGTCGCGAGCGCATACGCCGGCAGATTTCAATTCCGTCAGTTCCTGGCAACATCAGATCGAGAATAACCAAATCATAGCGCTCGGAAAGCGCCTTCATCAGGCCTTCCGAGCCGTCATGGGCCAAGGTGACGTGAAGGCCCTCCTCCGAAAGGTGAAGCTCCACGAGATGCGCAATATCCCGGTCGTCCTCGACGACCAGAACACGGCGCGAATCCCCCCCGTACGCTCGCGTCATACCCCATTTATAGAACGAAATGATCACGATTTCATCACAAACTTGACGCGGGGGCGGATACGGGGTTGCAGGAAGCGGTCTATGGTCCATCCCCCGCATCCGCCCTTGGCGTGCGTTTCGGTTCAGGCTCAGTGGGTCCGCATGACCTTGACGCGCGCCACCGGGTTGCGCCAATCGTGGACACTCGGGACCAGATTGACCGTTCCCATTCCTATTCCGTGGATACCGTTGTGGACGTAGACGTAACCCTCGGCGCCTATCTCGTCGCGGAGGTTGCCGGTCACCATGGCACAAGGGCCCGGGATGAAGTCACAGTCTTCGTTGTTGACTTCACTACCGGAGTCGTAAGCGACCGCCGAGAAGCTCATGCTTCCGCGCGGTGACGCCAAGAAAAGCGTCGTTCGTGCTGACGAGCATTCCCACGATGCTGAGGTATTCGGCCTTGCCTCTCGAGCGAATCTCGTAGTGCGCCGTTTTGCCGGGCATGATGGTAGCGCCCACCTTTACCACGTCGAAAACGACGGGGGACGCACCGAGCATGGTGGCGAGGTCGCCGTTCGCACCGTCTTCGGCGACTTTCACGAGCTCGGCGCTTGCCGGTGTGCCTGCCACAAGGACCCGGAAGCCGGCTTCGTGCGTCGCGAGAACGGGGGGGCTGAAGACCTGGGCGTTGGTAACGTTCGTGATCGCGACGTGATAGACGCGCTCTTTCTTACTTTTGCCGGCCGCGGAAGCCGTGGAAACAATAAGAAACGCACTCACGACCGCCGTGAGCGATATCTGAAGAAACCGGTAATGACGAACCATTATGTGTCCTCCTTAAGTATTGTTCTGAGGACACTGTAAGAATCGCGTTCCCGGATTCCGTCATAAAAGGTTCACGTTCCTATCACGGCGCAAACGCGTCCTTTTCGACGCGATGATTACTCTTCGACGAGGTTGGCGCGTTTGATGAGCGCCTTCGCGAAAATCTGTCGGTGCTCGATGCTGAGCTCCTCGAGCTTGATCGTATGGGTATCGCCGCCGGCGACCATGACACGCATCGTCTTCCAGTCGGGAAGCTCGAGCCCCGCGCTCCGGGTCATACCGCCCGTCGGGCTGAATTGCATACCGCCACTGATCCTGGCATAGCTGAAGCCTTCGAGCTCGATCCCTTCCACCGATTGCCAAGGGATCTGCTCGTCCAGCTCTCCCGGTACCCTGAGGGTCAATCCTGGCGCTGCCACTTCCAGCGAGTACCCGTCTAGCGCACGATAGTCTTGGATGAACAGCCACCCTGCAGCGGCCATAGCCGCGCCGCCAACGAGGATCGAGCCGGGCTTGGCGCCCCAGGTTGAGAACACCCAAGCCGCGAAGGCCACAATGAGCGCCGAGCGGCCGAAGATCACCATGCGGTTGAACGTGGTATCGAAGTGGATGGTCACGTCGTCATTAGGCCGACTCGAGCGGCCTTGACCGAGGGGCTCACCGATTTGCTCGGACATCAGACAGCCCGATGCGAGCGCAAGCAAGCAAAGAATAGGGATCAGACGGACGATTTTCATCGCGTCCTCCAATGAAGAGGGAAGTTTTTCGATTGGCTTACTTTCTAGCGTAGAGAAGGATTTGCACTGCGTCAACCGGCGATTTATCCTTTCCGCCTACGCCCTTCGGGCTACGGTGGACAGGCCCGCCTTGGTCTTCGGGCTAAGGCGGGAGGAACGAATGCGTATATGGATGGCGGGGGCGTTCAGCTTCGCTCTTGCGACAGGTGGATTCAGCCAGGACGATTGGCCGACGCATGGCGGAGACCTTGGCGGGACGAAGCACTCGACGCTCGATCAAATCCGGCGCGAGAACGTTCATCAACTCGCGCCCGTGTGGACGTGGGAGACGGGCGACGCGCCGATCCCCGCGGCGCGCGTGCCCTTTGCCGGTCGGGAAATCAAGCCCGGCAAGTTCCAGGGGACGCCTGTCGTCGTGGACGGGACGCTCTTCATCGCGACGTCCTACACCCAAGTCGCCGCGCTCGACCCCGAGACGGGGAAAGAGCTTTGGCGTTTCGATCCCAAAGTATACGAGTGGGGCATGTTGCCTCGCGGCTGCGGGTTTTGCCATCGCGGGGTCGCTGTGTGGACCGACGGCCGCGAAGTCCGTGTTTTCATCAATACGCGCTGGCGCTTGATCGCGCTCGACGGCCTGACGGGCGAGCCGATTGGATCGTTCGGCGAGCGGGGTGAGGTCGACCTCACCGAAGGTCTCATATGGGAAGTCAACAAGCTCCACTACACGAACACCTCGCCTCCAATGATCTACGAGAACCTCGTGATCGTCGGAAGCGGCATGCCGGATAGCCGCATCTACAAGCGCAACCCTCCCGGCGACGTCCAAGCTTTCGACGTGCGCACCGGAGAGCGGGTGTGGAGTTTTCACACGATCCCGCAACGGGGCGAGCTCGGCAACGACACGTGGGAAGACGAGTCATGGTCGTACACGGGCTCGAACAACGTGTGGGCGCCGTTCACCATCGACGCGGAGCGCGGTCTCGTCTATTTGCCCGTGTCGACGCCCAATAACGATTTCTATGGTGGCCACCGCAAAGGGGACAACCTCTACGCGGAGTCGATCGTCTGTCTCGACGCGAAGACGGGAAAACGCGTATGGCATTTCCAAACCGTCCATCACGGCGTTTGGGACTACGACCTTGCATCGCCACCGAACCTCGTGACCATCGAGGTCGATGGGAAGACCATCGACGCCGTCGCTGTCGTCGCCAAGACGGGCTTTACCTACGTCTTCGACCGGGTGACGGGCGATCCGGTTTGGCCCATCGAGGAGCGTCCGGTCCCACCGAGTGAGGTGCCCGGTGAGCGCCTCGCGGAAACGCAACCCTTCCCTACCAAGCCGCCGCCGTTCGGCCGGCAGGGGTTCACGGAGGCCGATCTCGTCGACTTCACGCCTGAGATCAAGGCAAAGGCGCTCGAAGCGGTGAAAGATTTACGCCTCGGCGATATCTTCACACCGCCGACGCTCGGGGGGACGCTCCTCATGCCGGGGGTTTGGGGCGCGGCAAATTGGGGCGGCGCCGCGTTCGATCCAGACACCGCGTTCCTCTACGTGAAGGCGACCAACTGGCCTTTCGTCTTCAAAGTCAAGAAGCCCGAGCCCGGCACCCACGAGGCCGACTATACCGGCGCCGGTTTCACCACGGTGTCGATCGAAGACGGGATCCCTATCCACAAGCCTCCATATTCCACGCTCACCGCTATCGATCTCAACGCGGGCGACCAAATCTGGCAGATCCCGCTCGGCGACATGCCCTCGCTGCGAGAGCATCCTTTATTGAGAGAGCTCGACCTGCCGCCGCTCGGTGTCGGGCCGCCGCAGCACGGCCAATCCGGTCCTCTCGTCACCGCGGGCGGCCTCGTCTTCATCAGCGCGTCGAGCCCGTTTCTCTACGCTTATGACAAAAAGACCGGCGAGCTCGTGTGGCAGGCGGAGCTCGGCGGCGGCGGCTTCGGCAACCCGATCACCTATCGGACGAAGTCAGGAAAGCAGCTCATCGTCATCGCCACTTCGCAATCGGATGGCACGGCGCCGAAGCTCATTGCGTTCGGGTTGCCATCGTGAGCGTGCTCTTAGCCCTCGCTCTCGCGCTCCCGCACGTGACGATCCTCTCGACCGGCGGCACCATAGCCAGCCAATATGACGAGGCCCGAGGCGGCCTCGTCCCAGCACTCACCGGCGCCGAGCTCGTCGCGGCGGTTCCCGGGCTCGATGAAGTGGCGACCGTCAGCGTCGAGCAGATCGCCAATATCGGAAGCCCCGACATGACCCCCGAGATCTGGCAGAAACTCGCGCGCCGCGCGAACGAGCTTCTAGCAGGAGACGAGGTCGCCGGCATCGTCATCACCCATGGCACCGATACCCTCGAAGAGACGGCCTATTTTCTCGATCTCACCGTTACGAGTGACAAGCCCGTGATCATGGTCGGCGCCCAAAGAGCGCCCTCTTTCTTCGACACCGACGGGCCGAGGAATCTGCTGAACGCCGTCCGCGTCGCCGTGTCACCCGAGGCCACGGGGAAGGGCACATTCGTCGTCATGAACGGGCAGATCCACGCGGCGCGTGAGGTCGTAAAGACCAACACGATCGCGAGAGAGACGTTCAAGACCCTCGAGTTCGGCGCACTCGGTGTCGCAAATCTAGGCGGGGTCAAATTCTACCGCGCACCGCTCCGGCGCCAGACCATCGCCATCGGCATCTACGATGACGGCGACGGTGAGGATGACGACGTGCGTCTCGGCCGTGTCGAGATCGTCGCCCATTACGCAGGCGCCGACGGGCGCCTGATCCGAGCACTTCTTCGGGATCCAGGCGGCCTCGACGGGCTCGTCATCGCGGGCACTGGGCTCGGCCATGTGAGCGTCCCGATGTTCGACGCGATCGCCGAAGTGCGCGAGCGCGGGATCCCCGTCGTCATCAGTACCCGGGTCTATACCGGACGCTTGATGGCGCTCTACGCCGGAAAAGGTCGCGGGGTCGCGCTCCGGGAGATTGGCGCGGTGCTCGCCGACAACTTGAGCCCTCAAAAAGCGCGCATTCTCTTGATGCTCGCGATGACGCGCACCAAGGATCCGACGGAGCTTCAGCAATCTTCGACTACTAGTGAACGCGCTTTGGGGCGTGCTACACTCGAAGACCAAGCAAAATGTGGCGCGCTCTACTGCTCGTAGCCATCACGCTTCGTCCGATCGCAGAAGCCGAGGTGACGATTCTGTCGGTCTCGGTTGTTCGCGAATCGCATGACGAAGTCGAGCTCGAGCTCACCTACATCCTGACGGGCGTTCGCAAAGAAACACTCGCGGGAGCCATCACGACGTTCACCGGGAGCTCGACCGGACAGTGGGCCTATCGGCCCGCGAAGCTCGAGCCGGGAACGCACCGCGCCGTCATCACTGTCGGGCGAAGCCAGGAAGCACCTGAGTTCTATCTCTCGGACGGTTTCGAGATCACGGTTCGGGGCGGCGTGAGCCACAAGCATCACTTCGCGTTCGAAAAGATTTGGTGTCTCGATCCAGGTGCTTGCGGCGAGGAAGCCCGCGCCGCCTTGAAACGCGCGGCGACGGCACCGCTCGTCGAGCGCTTGACGTCGGTGCAGCCTTCCATTCGACTCACTGCGGAGAAGGAAGCCGACGCGCTCGACGAAGACGCGAAGCGCGCGCTTCTTCCTGAGATCCTCGATCGGCTCCACGACGGCGAGCTGGCGGTCCGGCTTCAGGCCTTGCGCGTGATCGAGCGCTTCGATGTCGGCGACCCGATACTAGCGACACCGCTCGCAGAAGCGATGTTCGATCCGCACCCCGGGGTTTCACGTGTCGCGACATCGGTGCTGGCGCGGCTCGCCGATCCTTTCGACGGACTCGCGGCATCCGCGCTCGAGACCGCGACCCACTCGAGCGATGCGTCGACGAGACGCTATGCAGAGGAAGGGCTCTTCCGTATCGAGAGGTTGCGACAGCGCGCATCGAAGCCGACGCTCGGTGTGGACGCGCTCGAGAACGAAGACGATTGCGCCGCGGCGGGAGGTATTTGGGCGCGCTTTGGTCTCTACGAAGTCTCGGAGTGCAACATGCCGACGCCGGATGCGGGACGTGCTTGTCTCCACTCGACGGAATGTGTGAGCGCTTGTGTATTCGAGATACCGACGCCGGCGCCACGTGCTACGGCTTTACCATCCTGCGCGGGACTTGCTTGAGCTATGTCGAAAACGGCAAGGCGGCCCCACCGCTCTGTGTCGACTGAACCCGCGAGATCAATATCAAGAAAAGCGTAACGCAAAGGCGGCGACAGGAGCATTTTCTCTCATCTTCTTTTTTTGGTTCTCCTGTCGTTTCGGGGGATCTGATTTGTGTTGGAGGGCATGGCCTATGGACGCTGCCGCGATTGTGGAAAACGCCGGAAACTCCGGGCGAGAGAGGCGTTTAGGGAAAGGTTGTGAGCACGTACCAACGTGGAGCGGCGTTTTCCACAATCGCTTGGAAAACGCTTCGCGTTTCCCACGAGCGCCCACAGGCCCCTCCTGGTATATATACAAGAAAGATTGCCTCTCCTGCCGTTTCAGTGGATCCTCTCGAGGGTGAGACCGCCACAGTTTAGGTAGACGAGACTGATGAGAGCTTCGGCAGAGTGGAGTCCAAAGCTGCGGTGGCTCAGCAGCCGGATTTTGTTGTTCATTCCTTCGAGTCGGCCGTTGCTGAGTCTCCACGTGACCCACGCGATGACGCCATCGAAGTGGCTGCGGATCATCTTCGCCGCGCGTTTGACGGGCTCTATCCTCGAGCTCATAGCGCGCCGCAGCCATCCTCGGAGAAACTTCTTGGCCCATGTCTCGGTTTTGTAGGTGTAGAGGTCCATGAAGTCGTCGCGCAGAAGCATGGCGCGGTAGAGGCGACGATTAGCTCGCACCTGCTCGCGGAGCACCCGTTTGTCTTTCGCGCTGCGGTTGTGTTTGGCCTTGAGAAGGGGAAACTTGGTGTTCTTGAGGTTGCGCCGGGCAGTCCCTTTGAGCTCGCGCACCAGCTCGCGCCGGGTCTTATCCACGGCCTCGTTCAGATGCTTGACGATGTGGAAGCGGTCAAAGATCACCCGTGCCTGAGGAGCCTTTTTGCCGACGACAGTTATGTACGGCTCCCACATGTCCATGCTGACCGCTTCGAGCTCCGCGGCTCTTTGTGGTCCGAGCTTGCGGAAAAACCGCAGCAGCGTCTTGGCCTTGCGCTCCTTTCCCGCCCAGACGACCCGGCCGCTGAGATGGTCTATTACCACTGTTAAGTACTTATGGCGTTTGCGGTAGCTGATCTCGTCCATCCCAATCACCCGCAATCCATCGAGCTCGCGCCGCTCATCCCGTTGCTCGGCAACCACCCGCTGGATGATCCGTCGCACCGAACGCCACGTCACTCGGAAATAGTTCGCTACGGCGCTGACGTCTGTCCTCTGTGCCAGCCACGCTACCTCTTGTTCGAAGCTCTTGGTAAAGCGGCTCCCCTTGTCGGCCCAAGGCACCTTTTCTTTGACCACGCCACAACGCCGACAAACCACTCGCCGGATCGAGTAGCGAAGATAGCTCCGGACACCGAACAGGTCCAAGTGCCGCCAGTAACGATTGTAGCGATCTTTGTTCTTGCGGACCTTTCGACCGCAAACCCCGCACAGAGGCTTCCTCCTCCGTGGTACGACATCCACCACCACTCTGGCTTTGTCCGCCTGGAAGTGGAAATTTCGGACCCACAGGCCTTGCAATCCGATGAGCTTGTTGACTAACGTGGTAACGCGCATCGCGAGAACGCTCCTTTTTCTTGCCGAAAAAGGATTCTAGCGTTCTCGCCGATGCGCATCTAAACATGGCTTACCCTCTCAACCCACAGGCCTCACCAAATGCCACTGCCCCGCAGCGCGAAACGAGGCTGTGGGAAACGCCCCCACGGTCCGGATCGTTCAAGGCCTTGCTCACGACTGAGCTCTCTTCGAAGCCTGGAAGGGCGTTTTCCATAGCCTCCACTGATCGATGCCTCCCCTTCCTTATTCCAAATGAATGAATCCTTCTTGTATATATCAGGAGGGGCCTGTGGGCGCTTGTGGGAAACGCGAAGCGTTTTCCAAGCGATTGTGGAAAACGCCGCTGCTACGTTTGTACCTGCTCACAACCCATCCCTAACGCCTCTCTCTCCAGGAGTTTCCGGTGTTTTCCACAATCGCGGCAGCGTCCATAGGCCATACCCTCGCGCCCAAATCAGATCCCCAGAAACGACAGGAGAACCCTTTTTTTCTTGTTTTTTGCCAAATTTGTGGGTAGAAACCGTTTGCGAGCGCCCCTTCATCAGACCATGGCGCTCGCCGACGTTGCGGGCACGTATGGCCTATTGGAGGCTGCCGGGATTGTGGAAAACGCCAGAAGCACGTCCGCGAGCGGCGGTTAGGGATCGATTGTGAGCTGATTCCACGGGCGTCACGGGGAGCGGGATTTGCGCCTTTCACTAATTTCTGCTGGAGGAAGTCCACCCCGTAGACCCGCTCCGCCATCAGCAAATTGTGTGCTGGGCACAAGAGTCTGAGAACTTGCTCACCGTTGTTATGAAAGATGCCAAAAGGAGACCTATGGTCGAGGTGCAGTCCCACGCGCGACGTACACCGCGTCCCATCTGGAGCAAAATATAAACATTGATAGCCATCACGTTCGTGAACCCGCTCGGAAACCTCCGAGGCGACGTAGCGACTCTCGGCGCGCTCGTCTTTTTCGCCATCTCGTTCTGAACGAGATGGCTCAGAGGCTGCTTCCCGCCTCTTCCTCCGCCGCTCGAGTTTCTTCTTCGGGTCCTTTTTGTCGAGCGCGATGTCGAGCGCTTTCTCCAAGATCTCGGCCATGTTCTTCTGGGCGTTGTCGACCCCCACGACCTCGGCCAGTCGCTCGAACTTGTCTTTGAAATCCCGTGTCGCCGAGAAGCGAAAGTTGTACAACTCCGGAGTTGCGGGCTGCAGGATGGGTGGAGAGCTCTTCGGCGGGTCCGCGGGCGGAGGGGTTGATGGCGGCGATGGCGGCGGCGTCGAAGTGGGTCGACTGGACTCGGCTCGCACGGGGCGCTTGCGGATCGACGGCTCGAAGACAGGCTTTGGCTTAAGCGCCACGAGGTACTCCTCTGTCTCCCGGCGCCTCATCCCGGCGCAGTCGGAAATGAGCATTTCGATGTTGTCCTCAGTAAGGTGGGGTGCGAGAAGGCACGCGACCGTGAGGCTGATACGACTCTCGGCCAGCGCGGCGAGTAGCTGAGGGAAACGCCGCGACACGTTTGCGACATGAATGCGCGCGGGCACGGCCCCTTCGCTCAAGTTGAGCCGCCTGGCGGCATAGTCGTACAGACTCTTGTACCCAAGCTCGAGCGCCGTCTTTCGCTCGGACATCTCGGCGAGATGCGCAATGATCTTGGCGACGCTCCTATTCTCGCTCTTGACCAGCGTCTGGGCGGACCGATCGAGCTCGTCGTGAGAAAGTCGTTCGAGCTTGGTGAAGTAGGACTTGAATTTTTCGATCATCATCTCTTCCGCAGTAATGAATTATACTCCGGTCTTTTTGTACGCCCTGAGACGGCTCCGAGCCGTTACGAACGGAGCGAATCGAAACGAAAGTCAAAATGTCTGATAGGAGCGCAGCAGCGCCCTACAGTGCGAATGTGAGCGCCGTTTCTAGACACGATGGCCCCGCGACATATTTTGTCGTGCGAAACCTGTCAAGTCTTTTCTCGATATTTTTGGGTCTTCGGCCAAATCTGTGAGTAGAAACCGTCTGACATCGCCCCTTCAAACCAACGCGCTCGCCGCTGTCGCGACAATGTGGCCTATGGACGCTGCCGCGATTGTGGAAAACACGGGAAGCACGCGCGCTAGCGGCTAGGTTTAGGTTAGGGATGGGTTGTAAGCTGGTTACAAAGGCAGGCGCGGCGTTTTCCACAATCGCTTGGAAAACGCTACGCGTTTACCACAGCGCCCACAGGCCCCTGCTGATATATAAAAGGCCTCTCCTGCCATTTCAGTGGATCCTCTCAAGGGTGAGACCGCCACAGTTTAGGTAGACGAGACTGATGAGAGCTTCGGCAGAGTGGAGTCCAAAGCTGCGGTGGCTCAGCAGCCGGATTTTGTTGTTCATTCCTTCGAGTCGGCCGTCCCTTGTCGGCCCAAGGCACCTTTTCTCTGACCACTCCACACCGCCGACATACCACTCGTCGGATCGAGTAGCGAAGATAGGTCCGGACTCCGAACAGGTCCAAGTGCCGCCAGTAGCGATTGTAGCGATCTTTGTTCTTGCGGACCTTTCGTCCGCAAATCCCGCACAGAGGCTTCCTCCTCCGTGGTACTACATCCACCACCACTCTGGCTTTGTCCGCCTGGAAGTGAAAACCTCGGACCCACAGGCCTTGCAATCCGATGAGCTTGTTGACTAACGTAGTAACGCGCATCGCGGGAACGCTCTTTTCTCTTTCGGAAAAAAAGATTCTAGCGTTCTCGCCGATGCGCATCTACACATGGCTTACCCTCTCAACCCACGGGCCTCACCAAATGCCACTGCCCCTCAGCGGGAGACGAGGCTGTGGGAAACGCCCCCACGGTTCTGGTCGTTCAGACCTTGCTCACGACTGAGTTCTCTTCGAAGCCTGGAAGGGCGTTTTCCATAGCCTCCACTAATCGAGCCCCCCTTCCTTATTCCATATGAATTAACCTTTCTTGTATATATATCAGGAGGGGCCTGTGGGCGCTCGTGGGAAACGCGAAGCGTTTTCCAAGCGATTGTGGAAAACGCCGCTCCACGTTTGTACGTGCTCACAACCTTTCCCTAAACGCCTCTCTCGCCCGGAGTTTCCGGCGTTTTCCACAATCGCGGCAGCGTCCATAGGCCATGCCCTCCAACACAAATCAGATCCCCCGAAACGACAGGAGAACCTTTAAAAGAAAGTGTGGTTAATTTGGAATAAGGAAGGGGGGCATTGATTTAATGGAGGCTATGGAAAACGCCCACACAGGCTTCGAAGACCGCTGAGTTGTTGAGCAAGGCTTGGGACGCTCAGTGGCGGTGGGGGCGTTTCCCACAGCCTCGCCTGCTTAATCTAGTCCTACCCTAACCCGCTCGGTCTCACCGCGGGGAGGCTGATATCCCGTTGCCGGCTCTGAGAAGATGAAGCTGTCAAAAGCAAACCATCTTTCAAGGAGACGGCCACGGGATGCAGCTCAAGACTATACTGAATCGCATTCAAAAACATCGGGGGTTCGTTTACGAGTCGATACGTTTCGTTGACGAATGTATCGAGGTCGAAGTGCGAGCTCGAAAAAACAGCAAGGCCCTTTGCTCCGTCTGCGTTCGGCCGGCCCCAGGCTACGATACCCTAGTTCCACGTCGCTTCGAGTTCGTTCCCTTGTGGAACCTGAAGGTTTTCCTCGTTTATGCTCGGCGACGACTTCAGTGCCCACGTTGTGGCGTGAAGGTCGAGCATCTGCCTTGGGCCCAGGGCCAACGTCGGCTCACCCAGGCCTATGCTTGGTTTTTGGCGACGTGGGCAAAGCGAATGAGCTGGACAGAGGTCGCCCAAACCTTCCATACCAGCTGGGAAAACGTGTTCCGCTCGGTTGAGATGGCCGTTCAGTGGGGCCGCAAGCATATGGATCTCGACGACATCAAGGCTATCGGCGTTGACGAAATCCTATGGCACAAAGGCCATCAATACCTCACTGTGGTTTATCAGATTGACGAGCACCGCAAGCGGCTTTTGTGGCTGGGCGACGAGCGTCGAGTTAAAACGTTGCTCAAGTTCTTTCGCTGGTTCGGTAAGCAACGAAGTGGTGCGCTTGAGTTCATTTGCTCTGATATGTGGCGGCCTTACCTGAAGGTCATCGCCAAGAAAACCTCCCACGCCGTGCACGTCCTGGACCGGTTCCACATCATGTCGATGATGAGCAGAGCCATCGACAAAGTCCGGGCCGAGGAAGCAAAACAGCTCCACGCTCGTGGCTATGACCCAATGCTCAAGGGCTCGCGCTGGTTGCTACTCAAGCGGCCGGAAAACCTCACGGATTCCCAGGACGTCAAACTGGCCGAGCTGCTCCAATACAACCTCCGCTCCGTTCGGAGCTATCTCTTGAAGGAAGACTTTCAGTTCTTCTGGAAATACGTCTCTCCTTACTGGGTAAGTCGCTTCCTCGACCGGTGGTGCACTCGAGTCATGCGTTCGCAAATCGAACCGATGAAGAAGGTGGCTCGCTCGCTGCGTAAACATCGTGTCCTTCTCCTCAACTGGTTCCGCGCCAAAGGCACCATCTCCGCCGGTGTTGTTGAGGGCTTCAACAACAAAGCCAAACTCACTACCAGAAAATCCTTCGGATTCCGGACCTTCAAAGCTGCCGAAGTTGCTCTTTTTCACACACTTGGAGATCTACCGGAACCAGAGATGACCCACAGATTTTGCTGAGGAGGCTTTTTTTCTTGTTTTTTTCTTTGCGCCTTTGCGACTTTGCGCCTTTGCGTTACGCTTTTTTTAATATTGATCGCCTTTTTTGATATTGATCATATTGATCTCTCCCGAAGCGTGACCGGAATTCGCGATTCTGGCGGTTAAAGCGTAGTGGGTATCAGGCGCTCTTCCGGTTTGAGGCTTTCAGTACGCTCGACCACCATCGTGCCCCTGCCCTGGTTCGTGAAGACTTCGAGGAGCAAGCTGTCGGGCTCGTTGAACGAGATGATGTGCACGCGGTTGACACCGCCTTCGAGCGCAGACTCGATAGCGCTCGCTTTAGGCATCATGCCTTCCGAGAGGCTCCCGGTGTCGCGCAAGCGCCTCAAGCCGGCGAGGTCGAGATAGGAGACGAGTGAGTCGGGGTCCTTGGCGTCCTCGAGGATTCCGGGGGCCCCCGTCGCGAGGACCAGCTTCTCAGCCTTCAAGCCCACCGCGATCGCCGCGGCCACCGTGTCGGCGTTGATGTTGAGGAGCGTTCCCGAGCTGTCCGCCGAAAGCGGGCTCACGACAGGCAGAAAGCCGAGATCGATCTGCTTTTCGAGCACGTCGACGTCAACATCTTCGATATCGCCCACGAAACCGAAGTCGACCGCTTCTTCGCTTTCGTTCATCACGACGGGAGGTCGCTTCGACGCGCGGATGAGGCCGGCATCGACGCCGCTGACACCGATCGCGGGCACGTCGAGATCGCGGCAGGCGGCGAGAACGCGCGTATTGATGAGCCCGTTCAAGACCATCGTCATCACTTCGAGCGACTGCTCGTCGGTGACGCGGCGGCCGTCCACTATCTGCGTGTCGAGGCCGAGCGCTTTGGCGAGCTCGGTCGATTGCGGGCCGCCTCCGTGCACGAAGACGATGCGCACGCCGAGTTGGTGCAAGAGCGCGACTTGCTCGATGAACGCCCGCGTCGACGCGTGGCTCGCGAAGATCGCACCACCGGCTTTGAGGACGAAAGTCTTCCCCTTGTACATTCGGATATAGGGCGTCGCTTGCTTGAGCGCCGTGACGACGATGGCCCGTTCCGTCGCAGACTTCACATTTCTCAAAGGGCCTCCTGTCCGGCGAGGATTTCGCAGAGCACGGCCATCTGGACGCGCATCCGATTGCCGGCCTGTTGGATGACGACGCTACGCGGCCCTTCGAGCACTTGTTCGGTGACGACGACGCCGCGCCGGACCGGAAGGCAGTGCATGAAGCGGCAGTCGTCCGCGGCCCCGTCGAACCAGCCGTCATCGACGCACCAGCTTCCCAGATCTTTCTTGAGCTCCGCTTCCGCCTTCGCATCCCCATAGGTCAAGGCTGACGACCAAGCTTTGGCGTAGACGACGTGGGCGCCCGAGAGCGCCTCGCGGGGGTCATCGCTCTCCCGCACGGACCCGCCGCTCGCGTCCGCGGCCGTGCGCGCGCGAGCCATGACGGCATCGGGGAGCGCGAAGCCTTCCGGCCGCAGCACGGTTACGTTCATACCCCGCATCGCCGCCATCTGCACCGTGGACGCCGGTACGGCGAGCGGGAGCGCTTTGGGATGGTTGGCCCAGCTGAGCACGAACTTGCCGCCCGCACGAGGCACGCCGATCTCGTCCATCGTCTTCCAGTCCGCAAGGCTCTGGCAAGGATGCCGAATGGCGGACTCCATATTGATGACGGGAACTGTTGAAAGCTTACGAAGCATTTCGAAGTCGCGATCTTCGATATCGGCCTCGAGCGATGCTTTGCTCGCGAAAGCGCGGATGCCGAAGGCATCACCGTAGGAGGCGAGCACGGGGAGGGCTTCCCGGATGTGCTCGGCGGCGTCGCCATCCATCACGACCCCGGATCGCATCTCCAAGCCGTGGATACCGCGGTCGGGTGAGACGATGAAAGAGCTTCCACCGAGGCGGGCCATCGCAGCTTGAAACGACGTCTGCGTTCGAAGCGAAGGGCTCAGGAACAAGAGCGCCAAGACTTTGCCTTCGAGCGCGCGCGGCTCGGGGTGGGTTTCGAGTCGCTTCGCAAGGACGAGAAGCTCGTCGATGGCCGCGGGCGCAAAGTCGCCGAGGTCGTTGAAGCCGTCCATCAATCTAGAGCTCCGCGAGAGCGCCCGCGAGAGCGGCGACGTGCTCGGCTTCGAGCGTCAGAGGCGGCATCAAGCGCACGACGTTTCCGCCAGTATCAGTGCTCGTGCCAACGAGAATGTCCCGAGCGAGAAGCGCGTCGCGCACTTCGGCGGCGGGCCGGTCGCATTCGAGACCCAGGAGAAAACCGGCACCGCGGATGTGCTTCACCGGGCCAACGCGGCATGTCGAGCGGATCCGTTCCGAGAGCGTCTGGACGTTTTTTAGAAGGTTCTCCGTCTCGATCGTGTCGATGACCGTCTCGACGAGCGCACAGGCCATCGGCCCGCCGCCGAAGGTCGTGCCCAAGCTGCCGCGTCCGGCACGGCTCGCCACCGCCTCGGTCGCCATCACCGCGCCGACCGGAAATCCTGCCGCGAGAGACTTGGCGGTCGTCAGAATGTCGGGGAGCACGTCGTAACGCTCCGCGGCGAAGCCAAAACCCGTGCGGCCGACGCCGCACTGTACTTCGTCGAAGATGAGAAGCGCTCCCGTGGCGGTGCACGCCTCGCGCATCGCCTTTAGAAAGCGAGGCTCGAATTCGAAAGCACCGGCCATGCCCTGCACGGGCTCGACGATCACGGCGGCCGTCTCGGCGTCGATGGCGCTCGCTAGAGTGGTGGCGTCGTTGCGCGGAACGAAACGCACCTCGAACGGCGTTTGCGGGAAGGCGTACCATTTCTCACGCGCGCCCCAGCTCACCGCCGCGGCGGCCGAGCTTCGTCCGTGGAACCCGTGCTCGACGGCAACGACTTTCTGGCGATCGGAGCCGATGAACGCGAGGCGGAGCGCGTTCTCGTTCGCCTCGGCGCCACTGTTGACGAAGAAGACACGCTCGAAGCCTTCGGGCGCGAACGACAAAAGACGTGCGGCGGCGCGCTCACGCACTTCGAGCGGCACGGCGTTCGTCTGGAACGTCAGCTCTTTCGCTTGCCGCGCCAGCGTCTCGACGACGCGAGGATGGCCGAAGCCGAGACACGCCACCGCATGGCCTCCGTAAAGGTCGAGAATCTTTCGGCCCTCGGCCGTCAGAAGGTGCACGCCCTCGGCGGAGACCGGCTCGAACGGCAGCTGCGCATAGACGTCGAAAAGGGGTGAGGTAGCCGCAAGCATGCCTAGACCCAACCGGCGCCGGTGAGTGTGAGGCCGGTCGTTTCCGGAAGGCCGAGAAGTCGGTTCATCCACTGCACCGCGCCGCCTGCGGCGCCCTTGGTGAGATTGTCGATGACGGACATCACGGCGACGGTCTCCCCGTCGGAGGCGACGCCGAGCTGTGCGTAGTTGCTGCCGACGATGTCTTTCACGCGCGGTGTTCCATCGACGACGCGCACGAAAGGGGCTTCCGCATAGAATGCGTCGATCTCGGCCGCGATGTCAGCGCCGGTGAGCTCGGTGCGTAGCGTGCCTTGCACGGTCACGTGGATGCCGCGCGCGAACGGCCCAGAATGCGGGACGAAATGAACGGCGGGTCGTATGCCCGAGGCGCGCTCGGAGAGCACCGTGACTTCGGGAACGTGACGGTGCGCGAGCGGTTTATAGGCAAAGAGGTTGCTGTGGCGAAACGGATGGTGCGTCGTCGATTTCGGCGAGCCGCCGGATCCCGTGCTTCCCGTGATGCCGACCGCGTAGAGATCGGGCTCCACCATACCGAGCTTCAAAAGCGGCACGATCGCAAGAAGAAGCGCCGTCGCGAAACAGCCGGGATGCCCGACTTGTCGCGGCGTGGCGTCAGTATGCTCGGGAAGCGCGCAGGTGAACTGCGACAATAGATCGGGAGCGCCGTGCGGCTGACCGTAGACAGCTTCATAGGCTTTGGCACTCGCGTAGCGAAAGTCCGCAGACATGTCGACGACATGTACCGCGGCATCTACGGCGGCAGGTCCCTTCGCCGCTCCGAGAACGTCGTTCACGAGCGCGGCCGAAGCTCCATGCGCGGCGGCGGAAAATACGGCCACAGGTCCACTAGCTTCTTCGATAAGCCGCGCTATGGCTTCTATCGGTTGAAACCGATGACCTTCGAAGCTCGCGTGAAGTTGCGGGAACACGCTCTCGAGCGTCTCGTTCGCCTGACTTCCCGAAATGGCGGCTTTGAGCTCGAGCTCGGGATGCGCGCTGATGAGACGCAAGAGCTCCCCGGCGACGTAGCCGGAGCCACCGAGCACGATGGTGTCGATCCCTCGACTCATGTGCCCACCACCGCTCGGACTTGCAACTGTTGGTGCAGGACGGTGGCCATACGGCCGCCCGCGAGCTCGAGCTCGTTGTAAGTGTACTTATCGTTGAGGATCTCGACGGCGAGAACGACACCTTCTTCGCAGGGAACCTCGTCGCTCAAACGGAGCTCTGGTGTCAGCCCACAGCTCTGGGCGACAGAGGCGATCTTGTCCGCGACCACGCGTCTCATGACATCTCCCCCGCGAATGCGGGGCTCGATGCATAATTATTACTCTATACTGCATAATTAGTCAACTAGGGAGCCTGCTACTCCGACGAGGGCCTCGTAGAAGATACGGATGGCCGTTTCGATTTCGGCGACGGGAACGCGCTCCGCGTCGCTATGCATCGACGCGACAATCTCCGCCGAGAGCTCCATGGGTATGATGCCGTAGCTCTTCGCGCCCTTGTGCCGGAAGGCGTTGGAGTCGGTGCCGTAAGGGATGAGCGTCGGAACAACGACGGCGTCGGGATGGTGCCGGACGATGGCAGATTCGAGAGCGCGGTAGAGATCTGTCTCGCTCGCGGTGACGACGGTGTCTTGTGATTGGTAGGCGATTTCAACGTAGAGCTCCGGGTCACCGAGTCGTATTTTGACTTCTTTGCAGGAACTCTGTCGCGTCCGTCCCCGCTTCTAGTCGTAGTACTCCGGCGCTTTCCGCAAGGAGCTCCACTGCGCCGGGTCGTGTCCGTAAACGAGCCAACCGTTCTTCGAGGCCGTGATTTCCAACAGGCGTTGCGCGCTTGCGCGAACGAGTTTTTCGTCCCACGCGCCCGTGAAACGATCTTGCTCGATCTCCTCAGCGCGGTTGATCGCGTCGCCCGCGAGCACGACGGGGCCCCTATGGTCGAGCTCTAGCAGAAAGGCGAGGTGTCCCGGAGAATGGCCGGGGGTCAGGAGGATCGTGACGCCCGGCCAGAGCTCGGTGTCATCATCGACCTCGATATAGGAAGCGTTCTCGGGCCACGCCATCCGCGGCTTGCCTCCAAAGTAGCGCGGCCTTCCCATCGCGCGCTCGGCTTTTCCAATCACGACGGTGGCATCGGGAAACTCGTGCATGCGGCCGATGTGGTCGATATCCCCATGCGTCAACACCAAATGCGTCACTTCTTTCGGCTCGTAGCCGATCGTCGCGAGCTGCGCTTTGGGAAAGTTTTCGGACGTGAGCTTCAGAAGGCGGCCGAACGCGTCGAGGCCGTCTGCTTGCGTGGCTCGCTCGGGATCCTCTTCATACCAGGGCGGGAAGCCGGCGTCGATCAGGATCTTCTCGCCGGTCGGCATGTCGAGGAAGTGGATGCCGATAATGCGGCCGTTCTCATGAACTTGAAAGAGGCCGTAGTCGAAAATATAGAGCCGAAGCGCAGACAAGGGCGCCATCGTATCTCGTGACACCTTCAGCTGTCGATGGGAAGCTTCATCGCCCGGGCGAGCTCTCGAAGTTTGTCTTGTACCTTTTGCGTGTTTTGCGGGCCCATCCGGAGGAGCTGCTTTTGGGCGGGTGCCAGGGCTTCGAGACGGCGTTCGACATATGTGTAGTTCACGCTATCGGCGTTGAGCCCGATCCGGCCTTGCACCACAGGTGTGCGTAGCAGCACGTCGATGGCTTTGGCGAAGGTCGCCTCGAAAGGCTGGTCGAGATACCCGAGCTCCCTATAGGCCTCGAGGGCAAGCGGCTTCGTCATCTGATAGAGATCCGCGACGCCCGCCGGGTCCAGGGATTCGAGCCCGGCAACGAGCACATCGTAGCGGTGGTAGCTCCCGGGGTCGACGAAAACCTCCGGCGGGCGATGGACAACTTCGTAGGGCCCGTCAGGCGCGAGATACGGAAAGTGCCGCGCGGGATAGTCGCCCTCGGCAACGTTGACGATCGCGGTGACGATTTTCCGCACGAGCTCATCGCTCAATAATAATGAGGTCATCGCCGGGTGCCGCGAGAGCCCCGCCAGAAGCTCTCGGACGAAAGCATCGCTTTGGGATAACTGGGGGAGGTCGACCTCGGGCTCCCCGGGCTCGATCGAAGGCTGAGCGGGTTCAGGCGCCACTTCGGCGAGCGCCTCTTCAGAGGGCGCGGAGCTAGTCGGCGGCACGCTCACCCCGCGTTCGGAGAACAGCCAGTAAAGGCCGAGCCCGGCCACGAGCGCCAGGGCGGCGGCGACGAAAAGCGGCCACGACACTGGTAAGCTCGAAGAGCTCGAAGAGCTCCAATCTTCATCGGGCGGTGGGACCGCTTCACGCGGCTCGGGCTCGCCGTTCTCGTCCGCACTAAGGAAGTCTCGATCGTCCCAGTCGGCCATGACGCCACTCCGATTGAACTCGTTCCTTGCATGCTAGACCGCTCCTAGCGCGGACGCAATTCCAGTGCGGGCTTGCGTTTACGTCGAAAACAGGGACAATAGACAAAACCGCACCAAGTGAACCTCGGGAATTTCCGAAAGGGGACCTTACCGTGTTGAACAACGTGATGCGTGCCGCGGCTCTGTACTACTAACCCTGAAAAGCTTGTTTTGAGAAGAAGAAAAATCATGCGGCAGCAGCGTGGAGTTTATCGAGGGAGAGAGAGTTTGCGGTAAGTAATGCGGAGCAAAGTTGCTGACCGCGCTTTGTGAGTCTGTAGCGAAAGTTTTGGGAACTTTTTTGACAAGACGGTGGGCTCGGAGGATGCGAATGAGCCGGGTGACGCGTCCGCTTAGCCGCCTGGTTTCGAGAGGGTCGTCCGAAGTCTTGGGAAAGAGCAAGGCACGGAGTTCCCTGTTGCGAAAGCCTCGCAGATGAAACTCTCCACGGGAAATAGCGGCGAGGAGTCGGGCGTCCAGAGCGTCCCAAGGGCGAAGAGCTCGGAGGGTGGAGCCATTCCATTGAGTTTTTTGGCTGACGCGAGCGAGGAGTCGACCGAGTGGGGTTGAGGTATCACAAGCGGCGAGAGCGTCGAGGTAGCGCTCATTGGAGTCCTGGGAGAGCTGGGCACGACGATGCAGGTCTGCGATGCCACGACGGAGCGGACGCCACTCGAGAGGGCCGTTGGGGTCGCCTTCCTTTGGCCGGTAGCAGCGCATACCCTCGGCACGCTGGATGGTTGTCTCCACACGGAGCACGGAACCTTGTTTGTCGTAGAGTTTGACGGAATTGAGGTCGAGGGCATGTTTGATACGCAGACCCTCGGGCCGGTGGCGAAATCGGCTGACGACTTCCCCTGAAAAGTCGGTTCGAATCCGTTTTCCGAGAAAGCGCATCACGTCGGGGCTCGAAAAGTTTGTGATCGCATGATGTACAAGAGCGGGATAGATCTCCGCGAGGCTAGAGCTGTTACGAAACGTGACGTCGGTGGCCCATTCGCTGCTGTAGACACTCCAGTAGTAGTCGAGGCCACTCGGCGGGAATAATTTGTCTTGCAATGGATTGACGAATCGACTCAGGCGATTCAGGATGCGAGGCCAGTTGGTTTTGAGCTGCTCATCGAGAAGCTGCTGTGCCGCGTGGGCATCCTCAACCCAGGTAAAGCAGTTTTCCCGGAGTTTCCGGCGTTTTCCACAATCGCGGCAGCGTCCATAGGCCATGCCCTCCAACACAAATCAGATCCCCCGAAACGACAGGAGAACCGAGAACTTTGCCTACCCGCACACCGATTTTATCTTTACCATGCAGCTGACCTCGCCCGATCCGTTGGCGAATCCGTTCCAACTGCTTAACGATCGTCCCCATGTGTCGCTTCCACCGCTGGAGCCGTTTGTTGGCGAGCTCAGAGTTGCCGTTGGCGAGGCGCGAGGCGTCGGCATCCATCGTTGTCTCGTCTAGCTCGAAGTCGAAACCGTCGTCACGGATGTCGAGCCTATAGTACTTGCCGACCTTGTACTTGTTGAGGAGCTTTTTCACCGTAGCACGGATGTCCTCCTTGCCGTGCAAACGGCGCCGCTCGACCATCCGACAAACCTTCTCCAGCTCCTTGCAGGTTGCTTCGAGCAGAGCACGACTCTTGTGACGCCGCCTCTCGGCCAGCTCCGGATTGCGGCAAGCGACCAGCCTCTCGTTGGGGAAATCCGGGTGCCTGGCCAGCGGACAACTCACCCCCTCGAAGTAGCTTGAGGTTAGGTCATAGAGCGCGAGGCCGTCGTTTTGGAGATGGCGCGCCGCGAGTTTCTTTTCGATGACCTCCTGGCGTTTGAGAACCCAGTCCATGGCGGCATAGAGATCGTCTTCGTCGGCATCGCTCACCCCCAGGATTTCGGGCGGTGTGGTTGTGTGCCACCACAGGCTAGTCGCCAGCTTCGACTGCGGTTCGAGGATCCGGGCGACTACCATGGCCACGACCAAATCCCGCTCTGGTGAGTGTCGAGAGCCAACGAGTTTTTCGAAACCGAGCTGTCTCATGGCACTGAGCACCGCGTCGACGTGGCCATGGTGCCGGGAGCCGTTCTCGACGATTTCGAAGGCGTCTTCGAGCGAAACGAGCTTTTGCCCCTTGAGTATGCGTCGGATGGCATCGACCTGCTCGCTCGGCAGTTTGGACAGGTTGGCAAGTGTGCGCTTGCGCGGTTTCTTGCTCTTGGCATCCCGATAGGACTCACGGAGCAAAACGGCGGGTTTGGAGTTGCGGTTGGGCACGATATCGATGTGCATGGCTACTATATACACTATATAGGCATATATAACAACAACAAATACAATACAACATGGCTACCAATTGCAGGCAAAAATCACACCTCTAGCGCTGTAACTCCATGCGACTAAAGGTACTTTACCGAAGCGTGGGAAGGCTTACTGGGCAGAACTTCAGGCTAGTTCAATCATTTCTATGGTGCCTATGCCAACCGCGTTCGTTCGTCGACACCGCATTGTGGCGACTCTGCGCAAAAACAGGGAGAGGATGAACCTTCCCCTCCCCGCGCGCTTACGAAAACGATGGGCCGAGCTTAATCTACAAAATCTACGCCCGGCGAACGACCATCGACGCCGCGATGCCGTCCCGGGCGCGATGCCTTTTTCTCTCGCAACGCGTTTGATTTAAGTTCCAACCGCCTCGCGTGCGAGGAATTTGCTTCAATCTAGCCCTCCCGCGGATTGTTCCTCGGGATAGAAATGCCTATCTGTCCGTGAGCGTTGAGACTCGCGAGAAGCTCCGCGGCAGAAGCGCGCTCTGGACGTCCACCGTCAGCTGCTCGGCCGGACGCTCCCGAAAGGCGATACCGAGTCCCATGGCGAGAAGCAGCGGGAAACCGTAGACCCAGAAGATGACCTCGGGCTCCCGGTAGAACTCACACAGGCGACTGAGAACGAGCTGGGCGAGGGGGCTCGAACCGCTCATGTTTCATCCCGCAAGCGGCGACAGGTGAGCGAGACGAAGACGTCCTCGAGGCTCGCGTGCCGGGTGGAGAGGCTGGTGAGCTCCGCTTGCCGGTCCTGAAGGTCTTTCAGGAGGGCGGGCAGCGAGACGTGGGGCTCCGCCACCGTGAGCCGAATCGTCTCTCCTTCCCGAGCCGCCCTTGGACGCCGGGAAGCCCGGCGAAGGCCTCGGCCCAACGCATGCCGAGCACTTTGACCTCACCCGAGCTCGTTGGAAGCAGACCCTCGAGGATCTCGATGGTCGTGGTCTTCCCCGCCGTTCGGTCCTAGAAGACCGAAACACTCACGTTCCTCGACCTGCAGGTCGAGCCCCTTGACCGCTTCCACCGGGCGCCTGCGTTCAGGGACATGGTCCGTTCCATCGATCGCGCGATCATAATCGATCCCGTCGGCCTTTTGCGTCCGCGCCTTCCTCCACCCTAAGATGACGACGGAAGGGAGATTCTCTCATTGGCAACATGGGCCGTGCTGTTTGTGGCGCTGTCTCCGTTTTGGGCGGGGCTCGAGCCGGGAGATTTCGATGTCGGCTACGAGCACGCAGCGCTCCGTGACTACGCCCGGCCGTTCCGAGTGCAGGGCGAGGATAGAGCGCGCCCTATCGAGCTTTCGATTTGGTATCCGGCGCGCGCGCGCGAGGATGCCGAGCCTCTTCCCTACCGCCGCTACGTGGAGGGCAGCGAGCGCGAAGCGCTCGTGCTGCGTCTTGGAGCGAGTGGCCACAGCCTCTCCGAGACAGACCTAGAGCGCATCATCTCGACACCGACGGGTGCTTTCGAGAACGCATCTCATATGCCCGGTCCTTTCCCTCTCCTTGTGTTTGGCACCGGGCTCACAGCACCCGCCTATCTCAACACTGTGCTCGCCGAATATCTCGCGAGCCACGGATTTGTCGTGGTCGCGATCCCCTCCATCCCGGCGCGTGAGGATGTGCGCCCTGATTTCGACGCTTTGGCCGTCGAGACCCAGCTGCGGGACATGGAGTTCGTGATCCATTGGATGCACGACTACCCGGAAACCGATCGAGCGCCTCGGCCTCGTCGCCTGGGGGTTCGGTGGCGTCGCGCAAGCGCTCTTGCAGATGAAAAACGCCGATGTCGGCGCGGTCGTGAGCCTCGACGGCGCGACGGGCTACGCCTACGGATCGGAGCTTCTGCCAACTTCTCTCTACTTCGAGCCGGCGCGCGCGACGGCGCCTTTTTTCCACGTGACGGATTCTCGCGATCAGACGCACCGCGCGGCGAAGCGTTTCGACTATTACGACACGATGCTTCGCGGACCTTCGATGTTCCTCACGGTCGAAGACGCGGCCCACGCGGAGCTCGTGTCGCTCACCGGGGTCGTGCCCCACGCCGTGCTCCCAAACGCGAGCTCACCAGATGTTCTCAGACGCTACGCGCTGGTGTGCCGCTACGTGGAGAGCTTTTTGAGCGACACCATGAAAGACGACAGAGACGCCGCGGACTTCTTGGACGTGACTCCGACGCGACACGGCTTCGACGGTTTGATCTTGTCGCGGCGGCGGTGACTACATGTCTTCGTCCGCGCTCGGACCGTAGAGAGCGGGAAGCGGGACGTCGTTCTCGCGCAGATAGACGCATAGCTGCCCGCGGTGGTGGATGGTGTGGCTCAAGATGAAGTTGCGCAAACAGGCGACACGAGCCATGTCGACAGCCACGTGGTCACCTTGTTTGAGCTTCCAATTCTTGAAGAGATGCTCGCCGGATTGTCCGCTGAGAACCTCTTTGAACGCCTCGACGTTCTTGTCGAAATAGTCGAGGATGTCCTTCTTGCTCGAGAACTCCTTCGGCTCGTAATCGGCGGCGGCCATGTCGAAGACCTCGTCGTTCACGACCGTCGCTGCCCATTCCGGGATCTCGGCGAGGTGTCCCGCAAGCCGCCCCATAGTCATGGACTTCTCGTGAGGCTTCCATGAGAGCTTGTCTTCCGGAATGCGCTCCAACATCTTCCTCGTCCCCACGGATTCATGGGTAAACTCGCCGATCATCGCTTCTGCGATACTCATCTGTCGCCTCCTTCGAAAACGGGCCCTTTATTCTAGCCTTTAGATTCTAGCCTTTAGACTCTAGCCATCGGCCCCGTCGCGCGCCAGTACGGTTGTCGCCAGGTTCGGATAGACCTCGTCGACGCCGACGATACGCCAGCGTCCCTGCACGCGCGCGAGCGCACAGCTGAGGTTCCACCCCACACGAAGCGACTTCGTCGCCGCCTCCGGCGCGAGAAGTGGGCCGATATCCTCCGGCTCGGCGTTTCGGTAAACGCGAAGCCAAAACCGGCCAGGCCCGATTCGCGTGATGGGGTGATCGTCCGTGTCGATATAGTCCCGATCGGTGAAAAACAACGGGTCCACTCGGACAGCGCTCTGAGCGAGAAGACGCGCTGCGGCCCGGGCCCG
The DNA here is from genome assembly GCA_965197495.1 of Candidatus Marinacidobacterales bacterium. GTDB lineage: Bacteria > Acidobacteriota > Vicinamibacteria > Marinacidobacterales > SMYC01 > SMYC01. The sequence continues at coordinate 2,679,904 of OZ240210.1, read as the reverse complement.
GCGCCCGAGCTTGTTGCGCTCGCGAGTCAATGCCTTCGAAGCCTCCACCTCGCTGCGGCTCACATAGCCTCGCTCGACGAGCCAGCAGCGCAGGTCGTCCACGACGTAGGAAGCCTTCTCCTCGATGCGCTCCGAAGTGAAGACGTCCCGTCGGACGTAGAGTTCAGCGAAGAAGTCGAGCTCAGGGAGAAGCTTTTCCGGCCCGAAGACTTCGAAAAAATGCCGCTCGCAGCCGGGCGCGCGATAGTGCCGCTCGCACAGAGCACGCTCGTCTTCAGGCAAGTTCCGGTGACCGTAATTGTTGATGCAAAGCTCGAGGAAAAAGAGGATCCGCCGGTAGGCGGAGACCTCGCGCTGCTCGAGCGTCGCGGCACGCGTCTCAAGGTACTCCGAAAGCGCCTGTCGAATGGTCGGCGGGGGAACGGGGGCGGTATGGCGAGAGCTCATGGCTATCTCCTGTGAAACGCCCTTACACCCGATTCTGTTAGACGGTGAAAGCGCAGAAATTCCACACGAGGAAAATAGAGTTTGGTCGTTCTCCCCGCCGATAGGGTGGTCTAGAATAGGCTCCGTCTATGGCCAACCAAACTCACCGGCTCGTCGTGCCCCGCGCGGCGCGCTACGTCACGGCCGGCTCGATCGACGGGCCGCTCGACGACGTCTGGATCCTGTGCCACGGCTACGGCCAGCTCGCTTCGGAGTTTCTCGGCTTCGCCCGCGCCCTCGAGCACCCACAACGCTTGCTCGTGGCGCCCGAGGCCCTGTCCCGCTTCTATCACGAAGATCACAATAGAATCGGGGCCTCGTGGATGACGCGCGAAGATCGGGACGTCGAGATGGAGGACTACGTCCGCTATCTGGATCTGCTGCACGACCAGCTATTCGAGATCGTCGAGCGTGAGCGGCTCGAGCTTCGGCTGCTCGGCTATTCTCAAGGGGCCGCCACCGCCGCGCGATGGGCGGTGCGCGGCCGGGCGAAGATCGACCACCTCGTGCTTTGGGGCTCTCCCCTACCGCCGGAGCTGGGAGACGAAGCCGCGCTTCGCGAAATGCGCCTGACGTTCGTCGGAGGGTTGAGGGACGAGTTTTTCACAGAGAAAGTCTGGGCGGATGAGCGCACGCGCCTGCGCGCGCTCGGAATCGTTTTCGACGAGCTGAGCTTCGAAGGCGGCCACCGTTTGGACGATGACACGTTGCGCGCGCTCGCAGGCTGAGCCATGCTTAGGTCCTTGCAAACTCCACTCATCAGCGTCGACGAAGTATTGAAGCTACCCAATCCGGCTCCCGATGCGCGGATCCCCTATGGCAGCGACCCGCTGCAGTTCGGGGATCTGAGGCTTCCCAAAACCGAGGGATCTCACCCCGTCGCCGTCGTCGTCGTCATTCACGGCGGCTGCTGGCGCTCGCAATACACCATCGACCACATCGGAAGCTTCAGCGACGCGCTCACCCGGGACGGCCTCGCGACTTGGACCATCGAGTATCGCCGGGTCGGCGATCCCGGCGGTGGTTGGCCGGGAACGTTCCTGGACGTAGGCACGGCAGTCGACCATCTTCGCCGGCTTCGCGAGGAGCACGCGCTCGATCTCGGCCGCGTCGTCGTGGCCGGCCACTCCGCCGGCGGGCATCTGGCGCTTTGGGCGGGAGCGCGCCCAAAGCTCACGGACGCGACGCTTCGAGCCGCGGAACCGCTCGCACCCAAAGGCGTCGTCTCGCTGGCAGGGGTCGACAATCTTCGTCGGGCGATCCACGAAGGCGTCTGCGACAACATGGCGGCCGAGCTTCTCGGAGGCACTCCGGAGGAGGTTCCCGAGCGCTACGCCGTCGCCTCACCCATCGAGCTCTTGCCGCTCGGCGTGCCGCAACATCTCATCAACGGCGCCCGCGATCCCGTAGTGCCCGAAGCTTTCGGGCGCGACTATAGCGCAGCCGCACGCGAAGCCGGCGATGAGGCGGCGCTGACCGTCATCCCGGACGCGGGACATTTCGAGCTCATCGCACCCTCGACGGCGGCGTGGCAGCAAGTAAAGAAAGCCATCTGGGAGATCCTCGAATGACTTGGCTCGAGCGCGCGTCGCAGATTCTCGACTTCACGTTGTTTCAGCTAGGCGGCAACCCCATCACGGTGCTGCACGTCGTGATGTTCTGCATCGCGCTCGTCACCACGCACTTCCTCGCCCGTTCCGTCAGGAAGGTCTTGCACCGCTACCTTCTCAAAGAGCTCGACGACGCGCCACGCTACGTCATCGTCCGCTTCACCCAATATCTCGTTTGGGTCGTCGGCATTGCGATAGCACTCGAGCTACTCAACGTCGACTTGACCGCTCTCACCGTCGTCGCGGGGGCACTCGGCATCGGTATCGGTTTCGGCCTGCAAAACGTCGTCAACAACTTGGTCTCGGGTATCGTGCTGCTGTTCGAACAGCCGGTACGCTACCGCGATCGCGTCACGGTGGAGAATATCGAAGGACAAGTAGAGAACATCAACTTTCGCGCCACCACCATTCTGACCAATGACAACATCTCCATCATCGTGCCCAACTCGCAATTCGTGAACCAAACCGTCGTGAACTGGTCGCATGGCGATCCGCGCATCCGCGTCCACGTTCCCGTGGGAGTGGCTTATGGCTCGGATGTCGAACTCGTGACCCAAACCCTGCTCGACGTGGCGCGTGAGGCCAAAGGTGCGTTGAACCTTCCGGACGCCGAAGTGCGTTTTCTCGAGTTCGGCGATTCGTCGCTGAACTTCGAGCTCCTCGTCTGGTCCGACGAGCCGCCGAACTATCACCGGCTACGAAGCCAACTGAACTACGCGATCGACAAGGCTTTCCGCGAGCACGACATCGAGATCCCCTTCCCACAACGGGACGTCCATCTCAAGACGCCCGCGCCGGAGGAGATCGTGAAAGCCTTCCGCGAAAGCTAGTGCCCTGTATCAGTAATTCGTCACCTAAATCTCGGGCCCTTTTGCGCGCTGGCTTCGTTGCGGCTCCTCGAAATATCTAGATATGACGTCGTCGCCACGCCTCGCCAGCACACAAAATGGCCTCGAGCTTTAGGCAACGAACTACTGATACAGGACACTAGGCTGCCGCCGCTGCGTCCGTCGACACGCGCCCCTTGTCGAGGATGTGGTCGGGAACGCGTTTCAAATCCCAGATCAATCCGAGCTTCGACAGAAAGAAGAGACCGTAATACGTGATGTCGATCTCCCACCAGTAAAAGCCTTGGCGCGTCGCGGTGGGGTAGTGGTGGTGGTTGTTGTGCCAGCCTTCGCCAAAGGTCAAAAGGGCCAGAAACCAATTATTGCGGCTGTCGTCACCCGTCACGTAGCGGCGTTTTCCGAACAGATGCGACAACGAGTTGATCGTGAACGTCGAATGGCCGAGAAGCACGGTCGAGACGAAGAAACCCCAGATCAGCATTTGCGAGCCCGAAGTGCCGAGACCCGGCGCGTAGGTCTGGAGCAGCACACCTAAGCCGAAGCAAGCGGTGCCCAGAAGGATAGGAACGAGCACGTCGATGCGATCGAGAATGCGAAGCTCCGGAAACTTGGCGAGGTCGGGCACGAGCCGGAAGCGAGTCGCTGAGTTGGCGCGGGCGAAGACCCAACCGACATGGGAGTAGAAGAAGCCCCGGCGGATGGGCGAGTGCACGTCTTCTTCCTGGTCCGAGTACTGATGATGACGCCGGTGATGGGCCGCCCACCAGAGAGGGCCTTTCTGAACAGAAGCGTTTCCGACCATCGCGAAAAGAAACTGAAACCAGCGCGAGGTCTTGTAGCTTCGATGGGAAAGATAGCGGTGATAGAAACCGGTAATCGCGAACATCCTCGCCGCGTAAAGGGCGAGACACACGGCCACGGCTATCCAGCTCGCGCCCACCCAAAACACGCCGAGGGCCACGACATGAACCGCGGCAAAGGGAATGGTGGAAATCCAGGAAATACCGCCGTCGGGACGCACGGTGCGTATGTCGGATGCTTGCGTACTCACTTAGCTCTCCTCTAAGGATGGGGAATTAGGGGTTAAACGAGGAGCCTTCCTCCGTGGGAAAACAGGCTCACGACCGCCGGGACCGGCCAATGATACAGGAACACGGCTACTAGCCTAGCATGGAAAGCTCATGGGCCCAAAGTCGAGAGGGTCGACTAGAATTAGACTCATGGCGGGGCGCGGCGAGTCGAGTCGAGGACGCGCCATCCTTCCCGATGTCTTGGGACTCGAACTCGAGGACGTCGAAAAGCCCGCCACGAGCGCGACACTCTTCGGGAACGAGGCTCCCCTCGAGCTCGAGGTCGGTTCGGGGAAAGGCACCTTCCTCGTATCTGAATCGAAGAGGAGGCCCGAAGTCAACTTCCTCGGCGTCGAATATGCGCGCCTCTATTGGCGCTTCGCCGAGGACCGGCGCCGGCGCAACGCCTGCGAAAACGTGCGCGTCGTGCTCGCGCACGCGGTTACTTTCATCCGCGATTATCTCGAAGACGAGAGCTTGCACGCCGCTCATGTCTATTTCCCGGACCCTTGGCCCAAGACCCGCCATCGTAAACGCCGCTTCGTCCAGCCCGATCGCATCGAGCTTCTTGCTCGGAAACTGAAGCCGGGCGCCCGGCTCCAGGTCGTCACGGATCACGCAGACTATTTCGAGCAGATTCAGGAGGTCGTCAAGGGCTCTTCTTTGACGATCGTCGACTTCGATATGCCCGCTTCCGCCTTGGAGCGGGAGATCGTCGGCTCGAACTTCGAGCGCAAGTACCGGCGTGAGGGACGGCGCCTTCACGCGATTGCAGCCCGGCGCGTTTAATTCTTAAACTCTTAGCGTTGGGTTTTTCCCACAATCTTCGATTGTGCGTTCGATCGAAAGTTGCTAGCTATCAACGTGTTACGGGCGCGCTCCGTTTGGCAGTTTTTTTGCATTACGAAACCTGGACTTTTCCCCGGGCGGTTTCCCCACCTCCTGCCTCGTGGAGATTGGGGAGTGCATGTACCGTCATGACCAACTCTCGCTCGAGCAAAGAGCTATAGAGCTCTTTCAAGACGGCCGCCGGACGCAGGCCGCAGCCTTATTTCGTGAGCTCATCGACAACGGTTGCCGCGAGGCCAAAGTTTTGTCCTATGGCGGCCTTCTCATCGCGACCGAAGAGGGAGATGTGAAATCCGGTCTTGCCTGGTGTGAGCGTGCGGTCGAAATCGCTTTCTACGACGTGCAGATGTACATCAACCTCGCCCGGTTCCACGAGCAAACCGGATGGAGGTCGCAGGCCGCCAAGGTGCTGCGCGAAGGGCTTCGGCAAGACCCGGGGAATCCAAGGCTTCTCGCCGAGATCAACCGCGTGAGCCCGCGAAGGCACGACATCGTTCCGTTGCTGCCGCGCGAGCATGTCGTGAACAAGACGATCGGGAAACTCCGCGCGGAGCTTCGCGGGAGCAGCGCTCCCGTCAAGCCAAAAACGTCACCGAGTTGTTCGTAGCGGAGCGCTTTCATCGCGTCGGTCTTCGCCGCCTGGCGCGTCGGGACGGCGCTTGCCAAGAGCACCGCCGCACCGAGGAGCACCGCCACAACGATGAACGTCGGCGGATCGAAAGGCTCGACCTCGAACAACACGCTCTGAAGGTAGCGACTCAGCCCAAAGGATACGGCGAGATGAATGCCTCAAATCCATGCAGATCGTATCCATAAGCGTAGAAATGCGTGAGCCAGCCTTTGGTTCCGATCTAAGTGTACTTCTCTCGGTTAGTTCCGAAAAAACGCGAAACCGATCCTGAAGTGATGTAAGACGAGATCTAGCCGGCCGCGCTTCGTTCGCCGTCCACGCGAAAGCCGATGGTGTGACATCGGGCACATTGGCAAAGACGACGTTGCTCCCCGTGGACCCTAATCGCACCGAAATGTCTATAATCCCGGCGCTGATGCCGCTTCTGACCGTCGACGCCGTGACCTACGAGATCAGCGACCACACCATATTGCGCGAGGCCTCTCTCGTGCTCGAACCGGGCGAACGGGTATGCCTCATCGGGCGCAACGGCGCCGGTAAAACAAGCTTGCTCCGCCTCATCGCCGGAGACGAGAAGCCCGATGCCGGCCAAATCAAGCACAAAGCGGGCCTCCGCATAAGCCACCTCGCGCAGACGCTCCCCGAAGCCGGCGACGCCACGGTTCGCGATCACGTCACCGGCGGATTGCACTCGCTGCAGGTTCTGGTCGACGAATATCACCGCCTTACGGCAGAGAGCCTGGACGCCGCGGGACTTCTCGAGCTCGAAAAGCTTCAGCACCGTATCGACGCCGAGTCTGGATGGGATCTCGATAGGCGCGCGGAGAGCTTGATGCTCGAGATGGGCTTGCCCGCGGATCGAGAGATGAAAGCGCTGTCGGGAGGTTGGCGCCGCCGAGTGGCCCTCGCGCGCGCGCTGGTCTCCCGTCCCGAGCTTTTGCTGCTCGACGAGCCGACGAACCATCTCGATCTCGACACGATCGAGTGGCTCGAGGAACGGGTGCGAGGGTTCTCGGGCAGCTTGCTCTTCGTGACCCACGACCGCACGCTTCTCGAGCGGATCGCGACCCGAATCGTCGAGCTCGATCGGGCGTCGCTCACGAGCTGGCCGGGGGATTATCAGAACTTTCTTCGCCGGAAAGAGGCAGCGCTCGAGGCCGAAATGCGCGCCGAGGCTTTGTTCGACAAACGCCTAGCGGAGGAAGAGACGTGGGTCCGGCAGGGCATCAAGGCGAGGCGCACGAGAAATGAAGGGCGCGTGCGTGCGCTCGAAGCGATGCGGAAGGTTCATGGGGAGCGTGCGCAACGTGAGGGGACGGCTCGGATGCGTGTCGAGCGTGCGGGGGCCTCCGGGCGCCGAGTGATCGAGCTCGAGAATGTCACTCACGGCTATGGAGAGGACCGATTGTTCGAGGACCTCTCGCTCGAGCTCCTTCGCGGTGGCCGGCTCGGGCTCATCGGAAATAACGGCGTCGGGAAGACCACGCTCTTGCGCATCATGCTCGGAGAGCTCGAGCCCGAATCCGGCACGGTAAAGCTAGGGACGAAGCTCGAAATCGCCTATTTCGATCAACTGAGACGCGAGCTCGTCCCCGACAAGACCGTGGCCGAGACCGTCAGCGGCGGCGGCGAGCTCGTGCGCATCGACGGGAACGATCGCCACGTCATCAGCTATCTCGGCGCTTTCTTGTTCAGTCCCAAGCGAACGCAATCCAAAGTCGCCGCGCTTTCGGGAGGGGAGCGCAACCGTCTCATCCTCGCGCGCTTGTTTGCCCGCGCGTCCAATCTGCTCGTTCTCGACGAGCCGACGAACGATTTGGATCTCGAGACGCTGGAGGTCCTGGAACAGCAGCTCATGGACTACAAAGGGACTTTGATCCTCGTCAGCCACGACCGCACCTTCCTCGACAACGTGGTAACGAGCACACTCGTCTTCGAGGAGGGCGGCTTGCTCGAACACTACGTCGGTGGTTATAGCGATTGGGCGCGGCAAGGCCGTGCGCTGGCGGTGAAGGAAGGGCCCACGCGAGCGCCTCGCGACGGGGCGAAGCAGCAGCCGCGCCACGAGCCGCCTCGGGCAGCGACCAAGCTGAGCTACAAGCTCAAGCTCGAGCTCGAGGCTCTCCCGGAGAAGATCGAAGCGTTGGAAGAAGAAGTCGCGGCGCTCGAGGCGCGCACGGGCGCGCCGGACTTCTACGCACAACCTTTTGAAGAGGTCGAGCCTGTGCTCGAGCAGCTCGAGGCGGCCAAGACGTCCCTCGAGCGAGCGCTCGAGCGGTGGATGGAGCTCGAGGAGCAGAAGCCCGCGCCCGATCGCGGTTAGATGCCCGCATCCGCTACGTCGAAGCTCACGTCGCTTGCCACTGCGGATTGCATTTCCATATAATCGGCCGATGCGGGAAGCTTGGTCATTTTCAAAGAGAAGTAGGATGTCTGCAAAAAGCCGTTTACTGCTCATCGGTCTGTGTGTCCTTCCGCTGGCGTTTCTGGCGTGCATGGATACCGGCGACGTTGAAAAGCCCAGCGACACCGCGGAGATCGCTGACGTCGTGGGAAATGTTCGGTTCGAGACATCCTGCGCCGAAGACGTCCAGGGTGCCTTCGACAATGCCGTCGCCATGCTCCACTCCTTCGAGTTCGAAGAGGCCCGCGGAATGTTCGAGGCGATTGCAGAGGACGCCGATTGCGCGATGGCTCACTGGGGTGTGGCCATGACGTACTACCACCCCCTGTGGGCGCCGCCGACGGAGGACGAGCTGAGATTGGGCGCGGAAAGCGGTAGAGAGAGCGAGAAGCCTCGAAGCGACAGAGCGAGAGACACTCTACATCACGGCCATTGGAGCTTTCTTCGACGATGCCGAGAGTCTCGGCCATCGAGAGCGCGCCGTTCGCTACGAGGCCGCGATGGCAGAGGTGCACGGCCAAAACTCAGACGACTGGGAAGCCGAGATTTTCTACGCCCTCGCCGCCCTGAGCAATGCCCACCCGACAGACAAAACCTACGCGACGCAGAAGCGAACGGGCGGCATGCTCGAGCCGCTATTTCTGGAGATGCCGAACCATCCGGGATTAGCGCACTACATCATCCACAGCTACGACGTCCCCCTGCTGGCCGAGCGTGCCGTCGAGGCCGCCCACCGCTATCTCGACATCGCGGCCTCGATGCCCCACGCACTACACATGTCGGGACATATCTTCACTCAAGTGGGGATGTGGGAGGACTCGATTGACGCGAACACCCGCTCGGCAAAGGCAGCCCGAGAGCGCAGGGAGCGCTTCGGCGTGATGGGACAGGCCCAAGTCAACGAGTTGCATGCCCTGGACTATCTTGTGTACGCCTACTTGCAACGGGGCCAGGACGAGAACGCGGGGCGAGTCGTCGAGGACATTGACTCGCGAAACGATCTGAACTGGCGCAACGGCGTCGTGAGCTTCAACGCAGGCGCCGCCCCTGCGCGCTATGCGATGGAAAGACGCGATTGGGAAGCGGCCGCTTCCCTGAAGCCGCTCGAGGCCGCCGAGAAGGCGGGCGGAAATTACGAGGTCAGGAATGCGGTCATTTTGCGTTACTGGGCGCGCATCGTGGGCGCGGCTCGCAGCGGGCAGATCGAACAGGCAGAGCGCGAGCTCGTCGTGCTCGAGAGGCTTTCGAGAGAGATGCAAACCGCTCAGACGGTCTGGGCGCGCAACACGAGCGAGGTCTTGCGACGTCAGGCGGCGGGATGGCTGGCTCTGGCAAAGGAAGACCCGGAGCGAGCCTTGGAGCTGTTGCGATCCGCGGCCGAGCTGGAGAGCGAGACCGATAAGAGCGCCCCGAGCCCGGGCCGGGTCCTCCCTGCTCACGAGCAACTGGGCGACATGCTGGCCGAACTGGGCCGCCCGCAAGAGGCGGTGACCGCATACGAAGCTTCGCTCAGCCAAGCTCCGCGTCGCATCAATAGCTACCTCGGAGCGGCCCGAGCGGCGAAGGCTGCCGGCGAGCCCGAGGTCGCTCACAGCTATTACGAGAAGCTGTTGGAACTGGCCGCCGAGGACAGCACGCGCGCCGAGCTGGATGAGGCCAGAAGCGCTTTGAGCGAAACCGCGTCGAAGGGCGTGGCGAGGCTCAACCGAGCTTGATTCCGGTTTGAGAGGAGCCTAGCGGTCGGTCGGGACGAGGCGTTTGAGCTCTTCAAACCAGTTGAAGACGAGATGAATTTGGTCCCCGATGGCTGAGTCCTCGGGTTCCCGGATCATGAGGAATCGCTGGCCGTCCGGGGAGACATCGTAGTTCGTGTTGGTGCTCGACTCGCCGCCTCTCTGGAACGGTCCACTGAAGAGCTCGACGGGTGCGCCGGCATCGAAGCGAGCGCCCAATACGACAGGAACGGCCATCATGCTGTCACTGCGCCGATAGAAGAGCTCTCCGCCGTGCGGCGCCCATAGAGGCTCCGCGCCGCCGTCTCTCGAGACTTGCTGTCTCTGCCCCAGCTCTGGAAACGACACGACGTAGACCTCGAGCTGACCCGATTCGTCGGACACATAGGCGAGCCACTTCCCATCGGGCCGACAACGTCGCGGTCGTTTCGTTGAACTTCGAGTCGAAGATAAGCTCCGGCACGGACTCCACATCCAGTCGCAGGACGCCGATGTTCAAACCGGAGTCCACCCCGCTCTCGCGGTAGAACAAGAGACTGCCGTCGGCGGAGATCGATGCGGGGAACCGGCGAGCCCCGAACGTGACCTGCGTCTCTTCCCCGGTCCCGTCGGACGACTTCGAGAAAATCTCCCATTGCCCGTTCCGATTCGACGCAAAAAAGATGCGGCTCCCGTCCCCCGACCACACCGGTCGGATGGCGGCGTTGGTTCCCATCGAGATCGTGATCCTCGAAAAGACGCCGCGGTCGACGTCGAGCGTCCAGATGTCGACTGGGATTTCTCCCTCGGGCGCGCTCGTCACGGCGATGCGACGGCCGTCGGGAGCGATGCGCGGGTGCGGCTGGTAGCCGCGACGGCCTTCCGTGACGAGTTGCTGCTGGCCGTCGCGATTCACCCACACGAGCTCACCCGACCGGAGAATCGCAGTCGATCTGGTCGTGTAAGCCAGCGTGCCCGTAGCGGAGACGTCGATGCTCCCGGCGATCTCGGTCAACGGCACGCTCGCTCCGCTGGTCTCGAGGCGAACGGGGTCGAAAGGGATGGCGTAGCCCACGAGGCCGCTGTGATACAGCAAGTGCCCGGTAGGCGCGTAGAGTGGACGGTTGCCAGGCGCGATCACCTCACGGCGCTCTCCATTCTGGAGCGAGACCGCGCTGATCCCGGAGCGCCCGGCCCCCGATTGTGCCCTGAACAGGATTGCGCTGCCGCCGGGCAACACTTCGGGCCACCAGTGGGCCACCTCTCCCGACGCTTGGTCGGGAACCGTGACGCGCTCCGGCGTGCCACCGGCTTCTGGGATCCGGTAGATCCCGTTCCGCTCGCCGCTGTCGGTCTCCGCGAAGTAGATGAACCCGTCGTCGCCCCAAGATGCGCCGAGGGGTTCGCTCTGCGGGTAGAGGTGCATGGCCGGCCCGCCGCCCACGGGGACCTTCATCAACGGGACAGCTTCATCAACCGGCATCGGACCCTTCGCGATGCGCTCGGCTAGCGTCTCACCTTCGACCAGCTCCATCACGAGGAACTGTTGCCCGTCCGATTCTTCGAGCCCGTGAAGGGTGGCGATGTTCGCGTGGTTGAGCTGGGCAAGAATACGAGCCTCCCGCTCGAAGCGGTCCAGTCGCTCCTTGTCCTGCAAGAACTCCTCGTGGAGAACTTTGATGGCCACGTCACGACCGAGTTTCGTGTCCCGGGCTCGATAGACCTCCCCCATACCGCCTTTGCCGATGGGCTCGAGGATCTCGTAGTGGGTGAGTTTGTGGCCGATTGCGAGGGACATGGCGAGACGATGTTACGACGTTGGTGGATCGCCGGCAACCCCTCGCCAACTACGTCTGGAAGGAGATGGGTGGGATAGGTGAGGAATAGGGTGGGGCCTATTTTTAGGAAAGCGCTTTGCGAACTCGGACCGGCCAAGCAGCAGATCCAAGCGAAATCAGGTAAGCTCTAGATTATAGGAGCAGCCTTGGATGCCGGTGAAAAGAGACTCTGCAGCTACGGAACTTCGAGCGCTGGTTGAAGAGGAGCGGATTACCGAGGCAAGAGAGCTGCTTGCCGAAGCTCTCGAGGAACAGGGTGGCGAGCCAGAATTGTTACAGTGGAAGGTTGTTCTGGCGCCCCCTAAGGCCGCGCCGCGGAAGATTCAGGACGCGGATCGAACCCAGGAAGTGGAGTGGATTGTTGCGAATCGTGAGGCTTACCGAGGCCGCTGGGTTGCCGTTTCAGGGGGTAAGCTCGTTGCGGACGCGGCTTCGTTTAGAGACCTTCAGCTGCGGATAAAGGATCTCAAAGGCGAAACCCCTCTAGTTCATCACTTCGGGTAGGCAGGAGTGCTTACCCTCCACGACTTTTCCGTTGGTCGCGCAAGTTTCTTCGACACCCTAGGTGGTCCCGACACCATCTCTAAGATCTACATCCGACTGTTTCCCCGCGACGTGGAAGTACCGATCCTTGCGCAAGTGGATACTGGTGCGGCGTGGTCCATTCTGGAGCGGGATATTGCGGAGGGGCTCGGTCTTCTCGACGAAAGCGGCCCACCGATAAGTCTGTCGACTCGAAGGGGGACGGTGAATGGTCGTCTGGTTCGCGTACCGATGACCATCCTAGCTGACGAAGGGGATTCTCTCCGCGTGGAGGCTACGTTATTCGTTTCCCAGGACTGGGAACAAGGAAATTTCATCGGATATTGTGGCTTTCTGGAACGTATCCGCTTTGCCGTCGACCCCCAGACCAACGATTTCTATTTCGGCCCCCTTGATTGACACAAGGCCTCTGTTGTCGGACGCTCTTTTCCACAGTTTTGGAGAAAGAAAACAGCAAACGTGAAGGAGAACGGAGAGGAAAGGGACAAGCGTCCGAGCGGCTGCGCACACGTGTTCACTAAGACTAAGCTCAAGTATTACTTGAAGTCCGTGCACACGTGTGCATCCGGCGAAGGCTCGTGGGTTGAGTGGGAGTACCACCGGTCTTCTTACTTGTACGCCATCGCGCCCAGTCCCAGGTAGCGCCGATGCATCGCGATCTGACCTAAGTGGTAGCCGTCGTGCTGCGTCAAAAAGGCAATCGCGCCGAGCACGGTTTCGCCGCCTTCTATGGGGAACTCGAACGATGGCTTTGCCTCGAGATCCTGCTCGCGCAGCTCTTCGAGTCGCTTCGAGAGTTTCTTCGACACGACCGCCCACGCGTCACGGACCTCGGCGAGTGCTGGATAAGCTTCGAAGTCGTCGACACCCTTTTTGCCTTCGAGAAGATCTTTGAAAGGACAGTCGAGCTCGACGCCCGCCGTGCGCAAAAGAAAGTAGCGCGCGTCGAGCATGTGAAGCGCGAGAAAGGCGACGTGATTCGTTCCCTCTTTCGGTCGTTCGAGGGCCATCGTGTCGTCGACGCCGTCGAGACAGTTCAGTAACAGTCGCGTGTTCATGTCGAGCGTACGCTCGAGTGGTAGAACCGATGGGTGCATGCGTCTTACCTCGAATAGGTTTGGAGGAGGCCGTCCTCCTTCATCAATGCTTCGATCGCGTCTATTTCCATCGGGACGAACCCTGATAGATTTTCCGCTCCGTCCTCCTTAATGCTCCGTCCTCCTTAATAAGGATGACGTCTTCGAGACGAATATAAATTTGTTCCTCGGAGACGCAAAATTGCGGTTCGATCGTGAAGACCATGCCGGGGACGAGGCTGGCGTCATGGACGCCGACGTCGTGGACCGCCATGCCCACACCATGCCCGAGGCTCGCGGGACGCCGGCTCGCGCGCTCCCGATAGGCGGCGACGAAACGCTCTGCGGCTTCCCGATAAATCGGCTTCGTGAACGGCCACGTTTCGAGAATGCGGTCCATCTTGTCTGCGGCGTCGTTCATGTTCGCGTTCACGTCGTCCGGATGGATCGAATCGAGGATGGCGTTGTAGTAGGCCAAATAGAACCCGTAGAGATCGCGCTGCCAGGCGTTGAAGCGGCCGTTCACGGGCCACTGGCGAGTCACGTCACTCGAGTAGTAGCCGACATCAGGAGCGTAGTCCATCAGAAGCAGCTCGCCGTCTTTGAGCTCGCGCTTGCCGCGGTGGTAATGCGGGTACCAGGCGTTCGGCCCGCCCGCGATGAGCGAGTAATAAGCGTCCGACTGCGCCCCTTCTTTGAAGAAGATGAACTTGGCGAGCGCGTCGAGCTCGTACTCCATCATTCCGGGCCGGCTCGATCGCATCGCTTCCATGAGCGCAAGCCCGGAAAGGCGCGTCGCTTTGCGGATCAGCTCGATCTCTCGGGGGCTCTTGACGAGGCGGAGCTGGTCGAGGATCGAAGAGAGATCCTCGATCTTGAATTGCGGGAACGTCTCTCTGAGGCGCGCGAAAAAGTACGCCCCGCGCGAGGGTCGGCCGTCCCACGGATCGTTCGCAACGTCTGCGGCCGCGCGGGTTGTGAGATCGCGGCTCGTCGCCGCACCTTCGGCGGGCTTGAACGCTGCGTACAGCGTCGGGACACGCCCGCCCCAGGCGAAACGCGCGAGATGCTCACTCAACAGATCCACGCGGTGGACAGCGTCGACACCGGATAGCTCGCGGGTGAGCTCGTCGTCTTCGGCGGAGAGAAGCTTGCCTTCGCTCGACTCGCGGCGCGGGTTCCGGTGCAGCAGGTAGAGACGGGTCTTGCGTTCGGTGCCGTCGAGCAGAAGATAGGCGTGCGGCGTCTCGATGCCCGAGAGGTAGAAAAACGAGTTCGACTGCCGGAATCGAACGTAGCCGACGGGGCTCGGCGCGCCTTGCACGAGTGCTACCGCGTTCGGGCCAATCGCGTCGAAGACTTTGTCACGTCTTGCTCGAAATTCCTCAGGCGAGAAATCTTGGGTGAAAAGCGGCACGTCTTGACCACTTGCGGTGGCCGCGGGCAAAACGATGGCGAGAAGATAGCGTGTCATGTTAGTCCGTGACTCCGTTGACGGGAAGCGCGAGCTTCGATCTATCGATGACGGCCCCGCCTTTGATCACCATGCGAATTTTCTTGGCGTTTTTGATGTCGGCGGTGGGGTCCGCGTCGAGTAGCACGAGATCGGCGCGCTTGCCGGCCTCGATCGTCCCGAGCTCGTCTTCCATTCCCAGAAAAATCGCTCCATGAAGCGTCGCCATCCGGATGGCGTCGAGCGGTGAGATGCCGCCTCCCACGAGAAGCTCGAGCTCACGATGAACGGCGGGGCCGAGGCTCTGGTCGGTGCCGAGAACGACGATGCCGCCGGCTTCGTTCAAGAGGCGCAGGTTCTCTTGCGCGACAGGGGTCATGACCTTCATCCATTGCGTCCAGCGGCGCTCTTCCCATTCGCTTCGCGTCGCCCCTCGCAATCGCTCGATCGCGCTCGGTAAAAGCGTCGCGCGGTAGAGAGGCTCATCGAGAAACTCCGGATGGTCGACGAGGCGGCCATAGCCGTCTCCTATCGTGAGCGTCGAGACTTGCGGAACGCGCTTGACCTTCATCATGTTGAGATAGCGCTCGCTGACGGGCGCCTGGATCACGGGATGGGCGAGCGTATCGACGCCGGCATAGATCGCATCCCAAGCTCGAAGCTCGTTCGAGGTGTGGATCGTCGTACGGATGCCGTGCTCGTGATAGTAGCGGATCACTTGCTCGAGCAGATCAACGGGCATGTGGCGGATGAGCGGACGTGTGCCCCAGCCGTGCTCGTCCTGGGTAATCTTGAGGATGTCGGGCTTTCTCGCGATATGTTCATCGAGCTTGGCCCGATCGCGCACGAAGTCTTCGACCGTGACGGCGCCGCGTCCCCCATGGCCGCCTGGGGCGGTCACAACGCTCCCCGTTGCGAAAATGCGCGGCGCTACAATTTCGCCGCTTCGTTCCTGAGCACGCAGCGCGAAGATGAAATCGGGGTTGTTCCCCGCGTCGTAGATCGACGTTACGCCGCTATACAGATAGCCGTGAAGCGCTCGCAGCCCGTCGCTCGGCGAGCTAGAAGCGCGGCCGCCTCTGAGATGCACGTGCATGTCCATGAGGCCCGGTATTGCGAATTGGCCCGATCCGTCGAGGCGCTCGGCGCCCGGTGGCGCGTCGACGTCCTTTCCAACAGCGACGAAGCGGCCGCCATCGATGACGATGTTCACGCCCGTCGCGGGGGGCGCCCCGGTCCCGGTACCATCAATGACGGTGACGTTCTCGATAACGAGGGGGACGAGCGCGGGCTGGCCGCTCGCGCGCGCTGGCGCCAGTGCAACGAGCCCGAGTACGATGAGCAAGGAATTCCAGCGATGCATGTCGCGCATCATAACTAGCCGCGGCCTCGGAGGCCACGCTGGAGGTCTTATGTTCAAAGTCATGATCGGTTTCTCCAAAGCGATGCTGACCGTTCTGCCCATACCGTGGCTCATTTGGCTAGGGACGCTCTTGTTCGTGAACGCGGTCGTGCCGCTTTTCTTCCTCGGACAGCGCGAAGCACAAGCCGTGCTCGCGGCGACGATGCTCGCCGCGATTATCCAGATGGTCATTTTCAAAGCCAAAGGGTTCGTGCGCCTTCTCGGGGCCGGCCATCTTCCATGGCTTCCCGTCGTGCTGTGGCTCGCAAGCCGGTCGGGGGAGATTGGGACCGACACGCTATTCGGGCAATGGATCCTGGCCGTCATCGTCATCGACGGTATCTCGCTCGTCATCGACGCCGTCGACGTCGGGCGCTACATTGCTGGAGAGCGCACTCCCGCCACAACGCTCGAAGACGCGTGATAAGATTCGAGGCCATTCGCTCCTTCTAGGAGGTTCGTCATGGCCCTGTCCCACCGTGTTTTTGGTCTGGTCTTCTTGGCGCTCTTGGCGGGCGCTGCAAGCGCTCAGGAAACCGTCGACTATCAGATGCCGCCTCAGGCGATGGTCGATATCGCCGATGCCGCGCCCACGCCCGGGATCGTAGTCGACCCGACCAAGACGTGGCTTCTCGTGCTCGAAAGACGGAGCTTGTCTTCGATACGCGAGCTCGCCGATCCCGAGCTTCGGCTCGCGGGTCTCCGGATCCAGCCGGCGACCAACGCGCGCAGCCGGCGGCGGGTCGCCACGCATGTGGAGCTCGTCGCCATCGCCGATGGGTCGACGCGCTCCGTCACCGGACTTCCGAGTGGAGGCCGGATCGTTCAGATCGACGACGCGAGCTTTTCCCCCGACGGCCGTCTTGCAGCGTTCTCGCTGACGACGGCCGCGGGGATGGAGCTCTGGATCCTCGACGTCGCCTCGGGCGCCGCGAAGCGCGTGCTGGAAGATCTCAACGGTGTGTTTCGCGGACGGCCTTACGCGTGGCTATCGGACAGCCGGAGCCTCGTCGCGAAAGTCGTGCCGGAAGGCCGCGGTCCTCCGCCAGAAGCTCCTTCTGTCCCGTCGGGACCCATCGTGCAAGAAGCGAGGGGAACAAAATCTGCGGCCCGCACTTATCAAGACCTCTTGACGAGCCATCACGACGAAGCACTCTTCGAGCATTACGGTAAGGCGCAAGTCGTGCGCGTGAGCGTCGAGGGAGCGGTCCATAAGCTCGGAGCGCCGGGGCTCGTGGCGCGCGCGGAGCCGTCTCCCGAAGGGGAACACATCCTCGTCGAGCGGCTAGAGCGCCCGTTCTCCTACCTCGTGCCGTATTACCGGTTCGGCCACCGCGTCGAAGTTCTGGACATGTCGGGCGCGCTCGTAAGCGAGGTCGCGCGTTTACCGCTCGCGGAAGACGTCGCGATTGGACGCAACGCCGTCCGGACGGGGCGGCGCGATTTCGGCTGGCGCGCAGATGCGGACGCAACGCTCTATTGGATCGAAGCTACAGATGGAGGCGACCCACGCGCCGAAGCCAAGTTTCGAGACGCGGTGTACACGTGGCGCGCGCCGTTCGACGGCGAGCCCAAGCCGCTCATCTCGCTCGGGCTGCGCTTCGCCGACGTCTATTGGGGAAGCGACGCCGTCGCTCTCGTGGAGGAGTGGTGGTGGGCGACGCGGACGCGGCGCGTGTTTCGTGTGAAGCCGGGAACGAGCGACGAGCCCCCGAAGATGGTCTTCGACTATTCCTACGAAGATCGCTACAACGCGCCCGGCTCACCGCTCATGACGCGCACCGCGCGCGGCTCGCTCGTTCTCGCGACTTCGGCGGACGGCCAATCGATCTATTTGAGAGGCGAGGGTGCCTCACCCGAAGGCAACCGTCCTTTCATCGATGCGCTCGATTTGGAAAGCGGCGCCAAAACGCGCCTCTTCCACTCCGAAGCCCCGTATTACGAGATGCCGATCACGTGGATCGACGCCGAGGCGGGACACCTTCTAACGCGGCGCGAATCTCGCGACGAGCCGCCGAATTATTTCGTGCACGCGTCGGGGGATGTGCGGGCGGTGACGCACTTTTCGAATCCTTATCCCGGGCTCGAAGGCGTTGGGCGGGAGCTCGTGCGTTACGACCGCGAGGACGGCGTGAAGCTGACCGCAACCCTGTACACGCCCGCTGGCTACACCTCCGAGGATGGCCCGCTTCCCATGCTCGTATGGGCTTATCCGCGTGAGTACAAGAGCGCGAGCGCAGCCGCACAAGTCCGAGACTCACCGTATCGTTTCTCGCGCGTGAGCTGGGGATCACCGCTCTACTGGCTGACCCAAGGTTACGCCGTCATGGAAGGCGCGACGATGCCCATCATCGGCGAAGGTGACGTGGAGCCGAACGACACTTACGTCGAGCAGCTCGTCGCGAGCGGTCGCGCGGCGGTGGACGAAGCGGTGCGGCGCGGTATCGCCGATCGCGAGCGCGTCGGGATCGCCGGTCACTCCTATGGCGCGTTCATGACCGCGAATCTTCTCGCTCACTCCGACACGTTTCGCGCCGGCATCGCGCGAAGCGGCGCCTATAACCGTACCCTCACGCCCTTCGGCTTCCAATCCGAGCAGCGTACGTACTGGGAAGCGCCGGAGATCTATTTTGCCATGTCGCCCTTCATGCACGCGCAGAAGATCGACGAGCCCATCTTGCTCATTCACGGTGTCGCCGACAACAACTCGGGAACGTTCCCCATTCAAAGCCGCCGTCTCTATCACGCGCTCAAAGGACACGGCGCGACGGCGCGGCTCGTGATGCTCCCGCACGAGAGCCACGGCTATCAGGCGAGAGAATCCGTCATGCATACGCTCTGGGAGATGAACGTGTGGCTCGACAAGTACGTCAAGAACGCTCCCCCGCGCAATACGACGAGCGAGGAGAATTGAACCGAGACGAATCGGACGAGAACGAACCTCCATCGCAAGTCACCGAGCTTCTCAACGCCTGGCAAGAAGGCCGGCAGGGCGCGGTCGACGAGCTGATACCGTTCGTCTATCAAGAGCTGCGAAAGCTCGCGCGAAGCTATTTGCGGAACGAGCGCCCAGACCACACGCTGCAGGCGACAGCCCTTGTGAACGAAGCTTACTTGCGGTTAATCTGAAGTTCTGCCCAGTAAGCCCTCCCACGCTTCGGTAAAGTACCTTTAGTCGCATGGAGTTACAGCGCTAGAGATGTGATTTTTGCCTGCAATTGGTAGCCATGCATATCGATATCGTGCCCAACCGCAACTCCAAACACGCCGTTTTGCTCCGTGAGTCCTATCGGGATGCCAAGAGCAAGAAACCGCGCAAGCGCACACTTGCCAACCTGTCCAAACTGCCGAGCGAGCAGGTCGATGCCATCCGACGCATACTCAAGGGGCAAAAGCTCGTTTCGCTCGAAGACGCCTTCGAAATCGTCGAGAACGGCTCCCGGCACCATGGCCACGTCGACGCGGTGCTCAGTGCCATGAGACAGCTCGGTTTCGAAAAGCTCGTTGGCTCTCGACACTCACCAGAGCGGGATTTGGTCGTGGCCATGGTAGTCGCCCGGATCCTCGAACCGCAGTCGAAGCTGGCGACTAGCCAGTGGTGGCACACAACCACACTGCCCGAAATCCTGGGGGTGAGCGATGCCGACGAAGACGATCTCTATGCCGCCATGGACTGGGTTCTCAAACGCCAGGAGGTCATCGAAAAGAAACTCGCGGCGCGCCATCTCCAAAACGACGGCCTCGCGCTCTATGACCTAACCTCAAGCTACTTCGAGGGGGTGAGTTGTCCGCTGGCCAGGCTCGGATACAACCGTGACGGCAAGAAAGGCAAGCTGCAGGTCAACTACGGCCTGCTGACCAACAAACGCGGCATCCCCGTGTCGGTATCGGTCTTTGAGGGCAACACGGGCGATCCCAAAACGCTGTTGCCTCAGGTAGAAAAGGTGCAAGAGCGCTTCGGCATCGAGCAGTTTGTGATGGTGGGCGACCGCGGAATGATCACCCAGACCCAGATCGACGAGTTACGGGAGATGGACGGTATCGACTGGATTACCGCTCTGCGTCCCGAACCGATTCGCAAGCTCATTAACGATGGGGTGCTCCAGATGGGGCTATTCGACGAGCGGAATCTGTTTGAGGTGACGCACCCGGATTTCCCCAACGAGAGGCTGGTCGCTTGCCGCAATCCGGAGCTGGCCGAGAGGCGGCGTCACAAGCGCCGTGCTCTGCTCGAAGCGACCTGCAAGGAGCTGGAGAAAGTTTGTCGGATGGTCGAGCGGCGCCGTTTGCAGGGCAAGGAGGACATCCGTGCTGCAGTGAAAAAGCTCCTCAACAAGTACAAGGTCGGCAGGTACTACAGGCTCGACATCCGTGACGACGGTTTCGACTTCGAGCTAGACGAGACAACGATGGATGCCGACGCCTCGCGCCTCGCCAACGGCAACTCTGAGCTCGCCAACAAACGGCTCCAGCGGTGGAAGCGACACATGGGGACGATCGCTAAGCAGTTCGAAGAGATTCGCCAACGGATCGGGCGGGGTCAGCTGCATGGTAAAGATAAAATCGGTGTGCGGGTAGGCAAAGTTCTCAACAAGTACAAAGTCGGCAAGCACTTCAAGCTGGACATTCGCGACGACAGCTTTAGCTTCGAAATCGACGACACAAAGGTCACTACGGAAGCTGCCCTTGACGGCATCTACGTGATCCGCACCAGTCTTGCTGAGCAGCGGATGAAAACCGACGACACAGTGCGCAGCTACAAGTTGCTGACCCAGGTCGAGAGGGCGTTTCGTTCCTTCAAGAGCATGGACCTAAAGGTGCGGCCGATTCGTCACCGGCGCGAAAACCGAGTCCGGGCGCACGTCTTCTTGTGCATGCTGGCCTACTACGTCCTGTGGCACATGATGGAGGCTTGGCGGCCGCTGCTATTCTCTGACGAGGACCAGCAGGCGAAGGCCAGGCGTGACCCGGTTGCTCCGGCGAAGCGCTCCGAGGCCGCCCTGCGCAAGATACAAACCAAGAAGCTTGACGATGGGAGACCAGCTTCCAGCTTCCGCACGCTGCTGCGCCTTCTCAGCAACATCGTCCGAAACAAATGTCGGCGACCGGAAGCCGGACCCGACGAGCCCACCTTCGATGTCACGACAACTCCGGACTCGAAACAGCAGAGAGCCTACGACTTGCTCAAAGGTATCACCGTGTAGACAGAAGCCAGCACCATTGATTCCATCTATCTTATTGGATCAACACCGGATCTTGGTTTTTTCAGCAAGGAACTTCAGGTTAATGGGGCAGAAGAATCCAATCTTCCGAGAGTCCGGCCAGAAGAGCAGATAGCGTCTTCGGGGCCCGCTCCAATATCTCGATCGCTTGCTGTAGCTCGAAATCCATCAGCCGTCAGCCCTCAGTTGCGCCGCACGAGCTTCAAGTGCTCGACACTCTCTTGGCCGTCTTGTCGCACCGTCAACATTAGATCAACATGGTCGTCATCGAGAAACGCGATCTCGATCCGCTGTGTATGGAACGTGGACGTCGAAGTTAGACGCTCAAACCGTAAAGCGGGGCTCGCCCGCGTCGTCGCCGATCCCGATGGCGCGAAGCGCCCACTGAAGCTTGACCGCGTCCTCCGACTGGATGCGGATGCCGTGGCCGCCATCGTCCGGGAGCGAATAGGCCTTGACGAGCATTTCCTGAGCTTTTTCGCCGACCTCCATCGTCTTCTCCAAGAACTCGAGAAGGTGCGGGACATCGCTTCGAAACGCCGCGACCAGGTCGGCCCCGGACGCTTGCGCGTCGGCGGACAGCTCTTTCAACCGAGACACGAGCTCGGAAACCGATTTCACTTCACCGCTCACGGGTCGCGCTCCTTTTCTTCGGGAACATCTGGACGCTCGAAGAGCTCGGGCGCCGGCGAATCGTTGAGCGTCCAGGATTTGATCGTGATCTCGGCGGCTGGCTCTTCGTCGTGAAAGACCGATATCCGCTTCGGAAGGTTCGTCTCGGCGTCGAAGTCGGAGAAGACGCGCTTTTCCGTCACCGGAGCCCCCATGATGTTCGTGCCAGGCGTCGAGAGCTCGAGCAGTCGTCCTGTCGCTTCGTCGAAGGAGGCGCGAAGCTCTAGGCCTTCCACTCGAAGAAGAAGCGGACCGTCCGGAGTCTCCTCCGCTTCGACGCGCCCGCCTCTGACCGCCCACAGAAGACCGACATAGTTTCGGTAGAGCCGCTCGATGGTGCGCTTTCGTTGATCCGGTGTGAGATCCGAGACGCCGCGCGGGGTCGCAGCCCAAGCCTCGTCGCCGCGGCGTACCGTCACGATCTTTCCAAAAGACATCGACGCGTCCTCGCGATAAGCATCGGGCGCCACGAAGTAGCCCTGCGACACGGCGGTGAGCTCGCCGCTGGGCGTCTGGACGACGCTCAGAGTCCGGTAGGAAAAGCTCTCTATCTTGGCCGGCCCAGCCGAGGCCGCGAAGAGCTCGAGAACGGCACAGCAGGCGGTAACCATCACCGAATACATCGCCCGAGTTTAACCCAGATCTTGGAAGGAGGTCCGGTGTCGTTTTTTCTCGTCCATAGGCAGGAGGTAGAATGAGGACATGGACAGAACGACCGAGGCCCTCGAGCAGAGGCTCTTCACGGTGGAGGAATACGACCGTATGGTGGAGGCTGGGATCCTCGCCGAAGACGATCGGGTGGAGCTCGTCCGAGGGGTCATCCGCGAGATGAGCCCAAAGAATAGCCCACACTCCATCGTGATCTGGAAAATCAGATGTGTGCTCGATGACGGATTGCGGGACCGCGCCGCCACGTTCTCGGAGGCTCCGGTCGCTCTCGAGGCGCTCGACTCCAAACCCGAACCGGATATCGCCGTGATGTCGCATCCGGACGGAGAGCTCTTCGGTACCGATGCCAGTGAGCCGCTTCTGGTTGTGGAGGTCTCGGATTCTTCGCTACGCTACGATCTCACCGAGAAAGCCGCCCTTTACGCCGAAGGCCAGATCCCCGATTACTGGGTGGTCGATCTCGTACACCGGGTTCTCATCGTTTTCCGCGACCCGCGAAACGGCGTTTATGAGACGCGCGAAACATTGGAGCCAGGCTCGCCAGGCTCGCGCATCGCGCCGGTGTCGTGGCCCGATTTCGAGATCGATGTGAGCGCTCTTTTCCCGGCCGAAGCCAAATCTTCTTCATAAATTCACTGGCGAATTTCTTCCCGCCGACGCATGATCCTTGAGCGAGCATGCTCTCGTGCTCGTCTAGCGTTCTTTTGCGGGAAAGGAGTTTTCAAAGGGAATCATCCAGTTGACACCACCAATAAATTGTGTATAATGGTGTCATGAAGCGTTACGGTAGCCTACTTGAGTTGACGGAAGCGTTCCCTACTGAGAAGTCCTGTATCGAGCACCTTGCGCGGTTGCGATGGCCCCGAGGGGTAATCTGCCCTCTTTGCGGCGAGAGCCGCCAGTTCTATACCGTCCGAAGCGTCAAGTATAAGTGCGCCGATTGCAAGAAGGAATTCAGCGTTCGGAAGGGAACGATCTTCGAAGAGAGCCGCCTACCATTGCGCAAGTGGTTTATCGCTGCTTGGCTCATGTCTTCTCACCGGAAAGGAATTCCGTCTACGGAGCTGGCCCGCGAGATCGGTGTAACGCAGCCGACTGCTTGGTTCATGCTTGGGCGATTACGCGAGGTCTCTGCTCAAATGAACGGTCTTGGAGGATCGGTATCGGGGGTCGTGGAACTGACGAAACGTACATCGGCGGAAAGTCCAAGAACATGCACGCGTACAAACGCGAGCAAGTCATCAAGGGACGCGGCCCAATTGGTAAGTCGCCTGTAGTAGGCGTCCGCGAGCGTAAAGGGCGAGTCAAGGCCAAAGTTGTAAAGACCACCGAGAAGAAAGACGTGCATGCCTTCGTGCGATCTAATGTGGCTTCCGGCTCCACCCTCTACACTGATGATCACCGCTCATATCAAGGACTTGAGAGCGACTACGCGCATGAAAGCGTTAACCATTCTGTCGGCGAGTACGTCCGAGGAATGGCTCACACGAATGGGATCGAGTCGTTTTGGGCTTTGCTCAAACGTGGATACGTAGGGGTCTTCCACCACTTCAGCAAGAAACACCTGCATCGCTACATCAACGAGTTCGAGGCTAGGTGGAATCTGTACGACCTTGGTGGAGCAGACAGGCTCGATAAAGTCCTCGGCTCTTCCTCCGGCCTACGCCTTACCTACAAAGAGTTGGTCCGTTGAACTTCGAGCAACTTCTAACCGAGGCTGCAACCCGCACCCCACGCGCAACGATTGAACCATGGCTAGGCAAGGTGCACCAGGGAGACTGCATCGAGGTGATGGGTCGGATGCCCGTTGGTTCTGTTGATCTCATCGTCACTTCGCCGCCCTACAACATCAAGAACAGCACGGGCAACGGATTGAGAAACGGAAGCGGAGGTAAGTGGCCCAGGGCAGCCTTGATCAAAGGCTACGCCAGTCACGGCGACGCGATGCCTCACGAAGAGTATGTTGAGTGGCAGCGCAAATGCCTTCGGTCGATGATGCGCGTACTGCGAGAAGACGGAGCCATCTTTTACAACCACAAGTGGAGGATTCAAGCTGGCTTGCTACAGGACCGAGCGGACATTTTGGAGGGGTTCCCCGTTAGACAGATCATCATCTGGCAGCGCAACGGCGGTATCAACTTCAATCCCGGCTACTTCCTGCCAACCTATGAGGTTTTGTACCTGATCGCGAAACCAGACTTCCGGTTAGCACCGAAGGCGAACGCTGTCGGCGACGTATGGCGTATCCCACAAGAAGCAAAGAATCCTCACCCAGCACCGTTTCCTGTCGAACTTGCGCAGCGGTGTATCGAGGCGACGACCGGGCACATCGTGTTGGATCCTTTCGTAGGTTCGGGAACAACGGCGATGGCCGCGACCACGGCCCGGCGAGACTGGATCGGCATTGATATCTCCGAGGACTATTGCAAGGTCGCCAGGGAGCGAGTCAAAGTCGTTCAACGGATGATCCGTTGAAGGCGGACCGCGTTCTCTTCGACCAAGTGCGGGCCGTGATCTCTCACGGCTGGTACGACATGCCCACCGACTCTCGTTACCAAGGCTCCGGAGCTCCAGGAATGTTCCTGGAGGATCTGCTGGGTCTTACCGCTGGCAGCGCCGACATACCAGACGCCCGGGGATGGGAGTTGAAATGGCACAGCGATAAGACGAATCTCTTAACCCTGTTCCATAAAGAAGCGGACGGACCCGAAGCCATCATGCGCTACATGGTCCGTAAATATGGCTGGAAAGACGCGAAGGGACGACTCAGTTTCCGTCACACCATCAGGGGGCGATCCGATAGGTTCATCGTGGAGGACGACGGCGGGCAAATCGTAGTTAGACCGCAGATTTGGTCGACATCGTGAAGCGGGCCCGTGCCCGAGGGATACAGAAGCCCTACATCGATTTTGTGGAGCCCATCGATCCGGGTGTCGTCAAGCTCGGATTGTCTTGCGGACCTTTCGTCCGCAAATCCCGCACAGAGGCTTCCTCCTCCGTGGTACTACATCCACCACCACTCTGGCTTTGTCCGCCTGGAAGTGGAAACCTCGGACCCACAGGCCTTGCAATCCGATGAGCTTGTTGACTAACGTAGTAACGCGCATCGCGGGAACGCTCTTTTCTCTTTCGGAAAAAAAGATTCTAGCGTTCTCGCCGATGCGCATCTGCACATGGCTTACCCTCTCAACCCACGGGCCTCACCAAATGCCACTGCCCCTCAGCGGGAGACGAGGCTGTGGGAAACGCCCCCACGGTTCTGGTCGTTCAGACCTTGCTCACGACTGAGTTCTCTTCGAAGCCTGGAAGGGCGTTTTCCATAGCCTCCACTAATCGAGCCCCCCCTTCCTTATTCCATATGAATTAATCTTTCTTGTATATATATCAGGAGGGGCCTGTGGGCGCTCGTGGGAAACGCGAAGCGTTTTCCAAGCGATTGTGGAAAACGCCGCTCCACGTTTGTACGTGCTCACAACCTTTCCCTAAACTGAAGTTCCTGGCTGAAAAAGCCAAGATCCGGTGTTGATCCAATGAGATAGTTGGAATCAATGGTGCTGGCTTCTGTCTACACGGTGATACCTTTGAGCAGGTCGTAGGCTCTCTGCTGTTTCGAGTCCGGAGTTGTCGTGACATCGAAGGTGGGCTCGTCGGGTCCGGCTTCCGGTCGCCGACATTTGTTTCGGACGATGTTGCTGAGAAGGCGCAGCAGCGTGCGGAAGCTGGAAGCTCGACTCCCATCGTCAAGCTTCTTGGTGTGTATCTTGCGCAGGGCGGCCTCGGAGCGCTTCGCCGGAGCAACCGGGTCACGCCTGGCCTTCGCCTGCTGGTCCTCGTCAGAGAATAGCAGCGGCCGCCAAGCCTCCATCATGTGCCACAGGACGTAGTAGGCCAGCATGCACAAGAAGACGTGCGCCCGGACTTGGTTTTCGCGCCGGTGACGAATCGGCCGCACCTTTAGGTCCATGCTCTTGAAGGAACGAAACGCCCTCTCGACCTGGGTCAGCAACTTGTAGCTGCGCACTGTGTCGTCGGTTTTCATCCGCTGCTCAGCAAGACTGGTGCGGATCACGTAGATGCCGTCAAGGGCAGCTTCCGCCTAAACGCCTCTCTCGCCCGGAGTTTCCGGCGTTTTCCACAATCGCGGCAGCGTCCATAGGCCATGCCCTCCAACACAAATCAGATCCCCCGAAACGACAGGAGAACCGTTTTTTTCGAGAGCGCCGCCGATCTCCCGGAAGATCGCGGCGCGCTCATCGAGCATCGGCATCTCGATATTGCCGCGGAAGACCTTTTCGAGCTCGGCGCGCGTGACCGTCTGGAGGTAGCTTCCTTCGAGAATCGGTGTGCCGCGATCGTAAGCGCGCTTCAGACAAGCCATCATCGCATCGGAGTCCGAGAGCTCGGCGCCGTCGAGCTCGGTCGTGAAGATAATGTGCTTCTCGAAATCGGTAAACGCGAAGTTAGTGGACGCCGTGAGGAAAACGAAATTCATCGTGTCGGCATCGTTCCCGTCCGGAATCATCGGAAACCGAAAGTCGGGCCACCGAGTGTTTCGTAGGCCATCCACTCCGCGACGGCTTCGACACGCTCGTCGTGCACGCGCACGTGCCGCGCAAAAGCGACGACCGGCTCGATCGTCGAGAGGATTGGGTGGCGTTGTTCGAGACGTTCTATCATCGGTACGACCTCAAGGCACAAGTCACAAGGCACAAGGCTCAGGAATTGTCTGCGGTCGAACATTTCGCGGTTACGCGCGCGACAATTCCCTCAGCGCCCGGGCCACGTAGACGCGGGCCATCTTTTTTCGATAGGCGTGCGTGAGGTCGGTGTTGTCGAGAGGCTTTGCTGGACGATAGGCGACAGCAGCCGCTTCGTCGATCCGTTCCTCGGTGAGTTTTTTGCCGACGAGAAGCGCTTCCGCTTTTTCCGCTTGCACCGGCGCGGACTCGACCGCGGTCAAAACAATGCGCGCCTTCTCGACGGTACCGTCTTTCGCGGTCTCGAGCGCTGCCGCGACGCCGAGAATCGGAAAGTCGATGCTGTCGCGCCGACGAAGCTTTAAGTAAGTCGCGCGAATCCCGTTAATCTTGGGCACGTGGATCTCGGTCAAGATCTCGTCGCGCTCCTTTTTCAGAAAGTCGATACCGTCGAGGTGGTACAAGCTCTTCACGGGAACACGGCGCGCGCCTTTGGGTCCGACGAGCGTGCACTCGGCGTCGAGCGCCATGAACACGGGTGCGGTATCCGAAGAGCTCACCGCCCAGCAGCGGGGGCTAGACTGAAGTTCCTTGCTGAAAAAACCAAGATCCGGTGTTGATCCAATAAGATAGATGGAATCAATGGTGCTGGCTTCTGTCTACACGGTGATACCTTTGAGCAAGTCGTAGGCTCTCTGCTGTTTCGAGTCCGGAGTTGTCGTGACATCGAAGGTGGGCTCGTCGGGTCCGGCTTCCGGTCGCCGACATTTGTTTCGGACGATGTTGCTGAGAAGGCGCAGCAGCGTGCGGAAGCTGGAAGCTGGTCTCCCATCGTCAAGCTTCTTGGTGTGTATCTTGCGCAGGGCTGCGTCGGAGCGTTGCGCCGGAGCGACGGGGTCACGCTCGGCCTTCGCCTGCTGCTCCTCGTCAGAGAATACTAGCGGGCGCCAAACCTCCATCATGTGCCACAGGACGTAGTAGGCCAGCATGCACAAGAAGATGTGCGCCCGGACTCGGTTTTCGCGCCGGTGACGAATCGGCCGCACCTTTAGGTCCATGCTCTTGAAGGAACGAAACGCCCTCTCGACCTGGGTCAGCAACTTGTAGCTGCGCACTGTGTCGTCGGTTTTCATCCGCTGCTCAGCAAGACTGGTGCGGATCACGTAGATGCCGTCAAGGGCAGCTTCCGTAGTGACCTTTGTGTCGTCGATTTCGAAGCTAAAGCGGTCGTCGCGAATGTCCAGCTTGAAGTGCTTGCCGACTTTGTACTTGTTGAGAACTTTGCCTACCCGCACACCGATTTTATCTTTACCATGCAGCTGGCCTCGCCCGATCCGTTGGCGAATCCGTTCCAACTGCTTAACGATCGTCCCCATGTGTCGCTTCCACCGCTGGAGCCGTTTGTTGGCGAGCTCAGAGTTGCCGTTGGCGAGGCGCGAGGCGTCGGCAGCCATCGTTGTCTCGTCTAGCTCGAAGTCGAAACCGTCGTCACGGATGTCGAGCCTATAGTACTTGCCGACCTTGTACTTGTTGAGGAGCTTTTTCACCGTAGCACGGATGTCCTCCTTGCCCTGCAAACGGCGCCGCTCGACCATCCGACAAACCTTCTCCAGCTCCTTGCAGGTTGCTTCGAGCAGAGCACGACGCTTGTGACGCCGCCTCTCGGCCAGCTCCGGATTGCGGCAAGCGACCAGCCTCTCGTTGGGAAAATCCGGGTGCGTCAACTCAAACAGGTTCCGCCTGTCGAATAGCCCCATCTGGATCACCCCATCGTTAATGAGCTTGCGAATCGGTTCGGGACGCAGAGCGGTAATCCAGTCGATACCGTCCATCTCCCGTAACTCGTCGATCTGGGTCTGGGTGATCATTCCGCGGTCGCCCACCATCACAAACTGCTCGATGCCGAACCGCTCTTGCGCATTTTCTACCTGAGGCAACAGCGTTTTGGGATCGCCCGTGTTGCCCTCAAAGACGGATACCGACACGGGGATACCGCGTTCGTTGGTCAGCAGGCCGTAGTTGACCTGCAGCTTGCCTTTCTTGCCGTCACGGTTGTATCCGAGCCTGGCCAGCGGACAACTCACCCCCTCGAAGTAGCTTGAGGTTAGGTCATAGAGCGCGAGGCCGTCGTTTTGGAGATGGCGCGCCGCGAGTTTCTTTTCGATGACCTCCTGGCGTTTGAGAACCCAGTCCATAGCGGCATAGAGATCGTCTTCGTCGGCATCGCTCACCCCCAGGATTTCGGGCAGTGTGGTTGTGTGCCACCACAGGCTAGTCGCCAGCTTCGACTGCGGTTCGAGGATCCGGGCGACTACCATGGCCACGACCAAATCCCGCTCTGGTGAGTGTCGAGAGCCAACGAGCTTTTCGAAACCGAGCTGTCTCATGGCACTGAGCACCGCGTCGACGTGGCCATGGTGCCGGGAGCCGTTCTCGACGATTTCGAAGGCGTCTTCGAGCGAAACGAGCTTTTGCCCCTTGAGTATGCGTCGGATGGCATCGACCTGCTCGCTCGGCAGTTTGGACAGGTTGGCAAGTGTGCGCTTGCGCGGTTTCTTGCTCTTGGCATCCCGATAGGACTCACGGAGCAAAACGGCGGGTTTGGAGTTGCGGTTGGGCACGATATCGATATGCATGGCTACTATATACACTATATAGGCATATATAACAACAACAAATACAATAAAACATGGCTACTAATTGCAGGCAAAAATCACACCTCTAGCGCTGTAACTCCATGCGACTAAAGGTACTTTACCGAAGCGTGGGAGGGCTTACTGGGCAGAACTTCAGGCTAGAAGGCGCAACCCAGCAAATCTCGCCGTCTTTCTTCATGCAGAAGTTGATCGCCTTCCGCCACTCGTAGCTCTGGTTGTAGTAGTTGCAGCGGGTGTCGACGCACAGGTTTCCGCCAATCGTTCCCATGTTGCGCAGGGTCGGTGCGCTCACGAGGCGCGCGGCGGTCGCGATGGCGGGATAGTCCGCCTATAGCATCTCGTTGTTCTCGACGTGGGTGAGCGTCGTCATCCCGCGAATCGTGACGCCCTCCTCACGGCTCCCTTCGATGCCGCGGCTTTCCTCAAGCCGGCGAAGGCCGATAAGGACCTTGGGCTCGAACTGCCGCCGTTTCATGTTGGGATAGAGGTCGGTGCCGCCCGCGACCGGCATCGCTTCGTCGGCCGCGTGGTCGGCAATCATTTTCGCCGCTTCGCGCGCTGTCTTGGGCGCGAAATACCGGAATGGCGGAAGTCTCATCATGAGTCTTCACGCATCGGGGGCACCTCGGCAGGCGGCGGGAAATCGTATTCGGGAACGGTCGATTTCGGAAGCCGACCTCCGAGCGCGCTTAGAATCTTGTCCGGGGTCACGGGGCTCTCATCGATGCGCACGCCCACCGCGTCATAGATCGTAATCGGCACCGCGGGGATGACAGGTAGGAGCGGACCTTGGCCGCATTCTTTCGCGCCGTAGGGACCTTGCGGGTCCAGCGTTTCGACGAGGATCGACTCCACCGGCGGCATGTCCACGAAGGTCGGGCTCTTGTATTCGAGCATCGAAGGGATCTTGTGGACACCTTTGCGGAAGACTTGCTCTTCCATGAGCGCCTCGCCGAGCCCCATATAGACACTGCCTTCGATCTGCCCAATCGCGAGCAGTGGGTTGATGGGCTTTCCGACGTCGTGGGCAATCCAGATTTGCTCGATCTTCACCCACCCGGTATCTTCGTCGACTTCGAGCTCGAGAACGCAGGCCGAATAGCTATAGGTGGCGCTCGGTCCGACGCCCGCGCCCTTATAGCGTCCGGGAGAGCGGGGCGGCGTGTAGCTTCCGGTCGAGCCGAGTGTCCCGTGCCGGGCTTCCGTGAGCACGACGGCTTCGGCGAAGTCCATCGACACGTCGGGATGCTGACGGTCGAAGATCTTCCCGTGCGCCATCGCGAGGCGTTCGACGGGAACTTGCAATTTCTCCGACGCCTGGTCGAGCAAAAGCGGCTTGAGCCGTCTCGCAGCTTCGATGGCAGCGTTTCCGGTCATTAACGTCACACGGCTCGCGTAGCTTCCGAGATCGACGGGCGTGAAGCTCGTATCCGCCGTCACGACATGGACGTCCTTGACGTCGACCCCGAGCTCTTCGGCCACGATATATGCGAGCACCGAGTCGGAGTCTTGTCCGATATCCGTCGAGCCACAAAACGCCGTGACACCGCCGCCGCGGTCGAGCTGAAGCTGCACGCCGCTATGCGGGAGTTTGTTCCAATAGATGGGAAGCCCCGCGCCGGTGAGATAGCTCGACGCCGTAATAGCGATGCCCCGTCCCCGAGGGAGATTGCCGTGCTTCTTGCGGAAGTCGGATCGTTCGGCGACGCGCTCGAGGCATTCTTTCAATCCGACCGTGCGGATCTTGAGCTGGTTCGCAGTGATCGAGAACGGTTCGACCACTTTCTCGAGCCGGATGTCGAGCGGGCTCTTCTGGATCTCCTCCGCGAGCTTGTCGAGATGGCACTCGATCGCGAAGCGCGGCTGCACCGTACCGTGGCCGCGCTTGGGGCCGCAAGGCGGCTTGTTGGTGAACACACGCAAGCCTTCGAACTTGTAACGTGGATTTTGTAAGTAACGGTCTGAAGCGCACCCGTGTAGTAGAGACTCGCCACACCGTAGCTGCCATAGGCGCCGCCGTCGAGAAACGAACGGAAGTGCATGGCGGTGATCGAGCCGTCTTTCTTGATACCGGTCTTCACCCACATCTTCACGGGATGCCGGCCGCGATGGCAATAGAAGACCTCCTCGCGCGTCAGCGTAACTTTCACCGGCCGCCGCGTTTTCATCGAAAGCTTTGCGACGATCATCTCGTGGTTGAACGGGTCGCTCTTGCCTCCGAACCCGCCGCCATTGGGGCAGGCGATGATGCGCACGCGGGATGGCGGCATTTCGAGGACCTTCGCCATCGCGCGATGCACGTAGTGCGGCGTCTGCGTCGAAGACCACACGGTCAACTTCCCGTCCGCGCCGTAAGAGGCGATCGCCGCGTGTTGCTCCATGGGAAGATGGGTATTGCCTTGGAAGAAGAACGATTCTTCCCGGACGATGTCGGCCTCGGCGAAGCCTTCCTCAATGTCCCCGAACTGAAGCGTCACGGCTTTGTGAACGTTACCGTCGATGCGCTCGCTCGCGTGGATCGGGTCGGCCGTGTCCGCGAGAGCCTCCTCGATGCTCATGATGGGCTGAAGCACCTCGTACTCGACATCAATGAGCTCGAGCGCCGCTTCCGCCGTCTCTTCATCGACCGCGGCAACCGCCGCCACGGGGTCACCGACGAAGCGCACTTTGTCGATACAAAGCGCGTGCTCGTCCCGCGACACGGGGAGTATCCCGAACGGAATGGGGAGCTCTTTACCCACGAGCACCGCGAGAACACCCGGCAGGGCTTCCGCTTTGCTCGTGTCCACGTTCACGATGCGCGCATGCGGATGCGAGCTGCGCTTAATTTTGCAAAAGACCATCCGCGGAAAGGCGAGGTCGTCGGCGAACAGAGTCTCCCCTGCAACTTTCGCCATCGCGTCCACTTTCATCAGCGGCTTGCCGATGATCGAAAGAGGCTCCGCCTCCTGGGCCGGTGTGGATTCTTCGGGCGTTACGTCCGTCTTGGTCGGCATCGGCTTCTCAGACAGAAATCGGCTTGGCATAATCAGCCGGGTCAGCGGGGTCACCGGCGGCGGCGCGCTCGACGGCTTGAAGGATCTGAATATAGCCCGTGCAGCGGCAAAGATTCCCCGCTAACGCCTCCTGGATCTCCCGGCGCGAAGGTCGCGGGTTCCTCGCGAGGAGCGATTTGGCCGCCATCAAGATTCCGGGCGTGCAATAGCCGCATTGAGCGGCCCCGGTCTCCGCAAAGGCAATCTGGAGCGGGTGGGCTTGTCCGTCTTCGGTCAACCCCTCCACCGTCGTAATCTCCGCACCTTCGAGCTCGATTGGCAGCGCGAGGCAGGACAGAACGGGCTCGCCGTCGACGAGAACGGTACAGGTACCGCATTCACCAAGCTCACAGCCGTGCTTGGTGCCCGTCAGGCGCAGGTCCTCCCGTAACACTTCCAAAAGCGTATGGTGGAGCGGCACCGCGATCTCCACCGGCTCTCCATTGACGCTGAGATTCAAAAGATGCTTCATAGCAACCCTCAATTTTACCACGCTACGATAGAGCGACGGCGGTCGTAACGTGGTTCATGGTGCTCCTTCCACAGTTTTTGGCCGGCCCCCGGTCGAGGATCTGGCCGTGGAGCTCCAGATGGTCGAGCTCAACATGGAACGAGAGGCTGGAACGAGAGGCTGGAGCGAGAGGCGCGGGATCCCACCGCTCAAGCGCAAGAGCGAGCTCACCGCCGTCGCGCGCGCGTATAGGCGCCGGATGGCCACTACGGGAAACGTGAATCACAATCTGGATCGGCCGGTGGAGGAGCGGATCAAGGACGCCCTCCCCAATAGCTGCATGTTTGGGGAGAACGTGTCCGTACGAACATCGAGTACTCCATCGGCGACATGATGGCAAGCGTTGGCCACCGCGAAAACCTACTGGACACGAAATTCGAGACGCTCGGCGTGGGCATCGTTCGGGGCGACGACGACTTTCTCTACTTCACGCTGGAGTTTGCGCGGTTATGTGAAGTGCGTTAGCCGCACCTTCGAGAGCCTCGACAATCTCGCCGAGCAGGAAGATCGAGCCAGCGACGACGATTTCTCCCGACGGGCCCGCCATCTCGCGCGCGCGGGCGAGGGCTAGAGGGGATGAAAGCACCGCTTCCGATGGTGTGCCTTGCTCCTGTGCCCACTCGGCGAGCGGCACAGGCCCGCGCGCCCGTGACATTTCGGGACACGTGGCCACGAAGCGAGATACGTGCGGCAGCAGATGGGACAGCATCTCATGCACGCGTTTGTCCTTCATGACACCGAAGAGCAGCACGCGATTCTCGCGCGGACGCGCCGAAAGGAACCGGCCGAGCTGCTCGGCCGCCATCACGTTGTGCGCGGCGTCGAGTAGAAGAGAAGGGCTTCCCGATATTCGCTCGAGGCGTCCAGGCCAAGTCGTTCGGGCGACGCCATCTTGGACATGACGAGCCTCGAGACCAGGATGCGCGATCTCGGCGACGCGGACGGCGAGAACGAGATTGTCGAGCTGATGCAGGCCGAGAAGGGGAAATTCGAGCTCGCCATAGTCCATCTTGGCTGTTTTCAAGGTCACGAGCTGGCCGGTTTCCGTCGCTCGCGCGGAAATCTGAACACCCTCGTGCGCGAGAACGAGCTCCGCGCGCTTTCGTCGGGCCTCCTTGCGAACGACGTCGAGCGCTTCGCCGTCGAGCTTGGACACGACGACCGGCCGTTCTTCTTTGATGATCGCAGCCTTCTCCGCCGCGATGGCGCCCAACGTGTCACCGAGAAATTTTTCGTGGTCGAAACCAATGGGCGTGATAACCGAAATGGCCGCGGGCACAATATTGGTGGCGTCCCAGCGCCCGCCCATCCCAACCTCGAGAACGGCCATGTCGACCGACTGTTCGGCGAAATAGGCGAAGGCGCAAGCCGTGACGGCTTCGAAAAATGTCGGCTCCCCCACCCGTAACGACACTTCGGCGACACGGCTCACGACCGCGGTCATCGCATCGGCCGAGATGGGCTCACCATCCACCTGGATCCGCTCCGTGAGGCGACGGATATGAGGCGACGTGTAGCGGCCGGCGCGAAAACCAGCCGCGTGCAGAACGGAGGTCATAAGCGCGGCTGTCGAACCTTTGCCGTTCGTGCCCGCGATGAGGATCGACTGGAAGCGGCGTTCGGGGCGACCCAAAGCCTCCGCGAGCTGGTTGATATTCGAGAGCCCGAACTTGATGCCGAATTTCTCGCGGCTGCTCAAGTAGGCGACAGCCTCGTCGTAGGTCCGCGTCAAGAAACGGACTCTTCCTTGCGGACCCTGGACGTCGCGGTGGCCGAGCCGCTACCGGTGGCGGGCTTCGCCGATTGTGTGAAGAAGCGTAGCATTCTTCCGAGCGTTTCCTTCATGTCCTTGCGCTCGACGATCATGTCGAGCATGCCGTGCTCGAGCAGATATTCGGAGCGCTGAAAACCCGGAGGCAGAGCCTGGCGGATGGTTTGCTCGATCACGCGTGGGCCGGCAAATCCAATCAAGGCTTTGGGCTCGGCGATGTTGACATCCCCGAGCATCGCGAAGCTCGCCGTCACGCCTCCGGTGGTGGGATCGGTGAGGATGGAGATGTAAGGGACCTTCGCATCGTCGAGACGCGCGAGCGCCGCGCTGATCTTGGCCATCTGCATGAGGGAGATCGCGCCTTCTTGCATGCGCGCTCCTCCGGACCGCGACACGATGATGAGCGGCGAGCGCTCTTCGAGAGCGTGCTCAACGGCTCTCGTGATCTTTTCGCCGACCACGACGCCCATGCTGCCGCCGATGAAGCCATATTCCATGGCCGCGAGCACAACGGGAATTCCATCGATGCACCCGCGAGCGATGAGAACGGCATCATCAAGGCCGGTCGATTTCTTGCTACGGCTGAGCCGGTCGGCGTAATTCTTGGTGTCGGAGAAGGAGAGCGGGTCGTTCGAAAAGAGACCAGTCTCTATCTCTTCGAATCTCTCATCATCAAGAATCGATTTCGCGCGCTCCACCGAGCTGAGGCCTATGTGGTAGTTGCACTTAGGACAGACACTCAGGTTTCGAACGATCTCCTTCGTGTAAAGGATTTCCGAACATTCGCGGCACTTGGTCCAGAGCCCCTCGGGCATCCGGCTTTGCTGGATCGGTGCCAGCGGAGTCTTTTCCTTCTTGAACCAGCTCATAACGTCAGCCGGGGATCCTAGCAACCGCGTCTAAGGGGGGTCAAGGCCGACTTCGCCAAGGCTTCGTCGGGCTTCGCCCGGCTTCGTCGAAACGGGGGGCCTCGCCCGCCGTAGCCCGAAGGGCGTAGGCGGGTCAACTGGCGGCTGCGGGCTCGGTTTCGCGCTCGTTCTCGATGCCGAGCATCGTGCACGCGGCGTCGTATACCTTTAGTGAGGCGGCTCGTTTTTCCTGCAGCACCCCGATGCGCTCCCGCACGTCGGCGAGCTCACGCTCGATCTGAGCGTCGATATCGTCGAGCTGACTCCGCGCCATTTCCAGGCGCCTTTCGAAGATTGCAGACTCCTCTTCGGTCCGGACCTATCTTCGCTACTCGATCCGACGAGTGGTATGTCGGCGGTGTGGAGTGGTCAGAGAAAAGGTGCCTTGGGCCGACAAGGGAAGCCGCTTTACCAAAAGCTTCGAACAAGAGGTAGCGTGGCTGGCACAGAGGACGGACGTCAGCGCCGTAGCAAACTATTTCCGAGTGACGTGGCGTTCGGTGCGACGGATCATCCAGCGAGTGGTTGCCGAGCAGCGGGATGAGCGGCGCGAGCTCGATGGATTGCGGGTGATTGGGATGGACGAGATCAGCTACCGCAAACGCCACAAGTACTTAACAGTGGTAATAGACCATCTCAGCGGCCGGGTCGTCTGGGCGGGAAAGGAGCGCAAGGCCAAGACGCTGCTGCGGTTTTTCCGCAAGCTCGGACCACAAAGAGCCGCGGAGCTCGAAGCGGTCAGCATGGACATGTGGGAGCCGTACATAACTGTCGTCGGCAAAAAGGCTCCTCAGGCACGGGTGATCTTTGACCGCTTCCACATCGTCAAGCATCTGAACGAGGCCGTGGATAAGACCCGGCGCGAGCTGGTGCGCGAGCTCAAAGGGACTGCCCGACGCAACCTCAAGAACACCAAGTTTCCCCTTCTCAAGGCCAAACACAACCGCAGCGCGAAAGACAAACGGGTGCTCCGCGAGCAGGTGCGAGCTAATCGTCGCCTCTACCGCGCCATGCTTCTGCGCGACGACTTCATGGACCTCTACACCTACAAAACCGAGACATGGGCCAAGAAGTTTCTCCGAGGATGGCTGCGGCGCGCTATGAGCTCGAGGATAGAGCCCGTCAAACGCGCGGCGAAGATGATCCGCAGCCACTTCGATGGCGTCATCGCGTGGGTCACGTGGAGACCCAGCAACAGCCGACTCGAAGGAATGAACAACAAAATCCGGCTGCTGAGCCACCGCAGCTTTGGACTCCACTCTGCCGAAGCTCTCATCAGTCTCGTCTACCTAAACTGTGGCGGTCTCACCCTCGAGAGGATCCACTGAAATGGCAGGAGAGGCTTAAAACTAAGAGTAGCACGGCGCTCGCGCCGGCGGCAACCAGCGAAGAGAACCTATTCCGGGCTGACTTTCGCCGGCACGTAGAAGCGGGTCCCACCCGGCATGAGCCGAATCTCTTGGAGAAGATCCTCGAGATCGGCATTGGGTTCGGAGAAGTCGACCTCCGCGGAGCTCACGACGAGAAGCGGCGTCGCCGTGTAGTGGAAGAAGAAGTAGTCATACGCCCGGACGATGTCGCGGAGGTCCTCCTCCTCGGGGAACCTCGCTTCCGAGCGGGCGCGGAGTCGCCGCGAAAGGACTTCTGCGGGAGCTTGGAGATAGACGATGAGCTCCGGGGCCGGCACTTCCCTCGCGAGTGGGCCGTAGATTTTCTCGTAGAGCATGAGCTCCTTGTCATCAAGGCCGAGATAGGCGTAGATCTTGTCTTTTGCGAGAATGAAGTCGGAAATCTGCGTCTGAGAAAAAAGCTCTCTCTGCGCGAGCGCCGCGAGCTCCCGGTAACGGTTGAGCAGGAAGAAAATTTGCGTCTGGAATGCAGCGCCCGGCTCCCCGGAGAAAAAGTTGCCGAGAAAAGGATTGTTCTTCTGCTCGAGCAACGTCCTGCCTTCCAGGTTCGTGGCAAGCCGCTCGGCGAGCCCAGTTTTACCTACCCCGGGTGGGCCTTCGACGGCAATGTAGCGAAAGTCCATGACGCTAAAAGGCGACGTCTTCGAGCGGCAAAACGGCGCTCTCGTCACCGCACGCCGCCAGGAGCTCCTGCATCGTGCACTTTTTCAAGGGGTGGATCACATCGGGGGCGATCTCGACCATGGGTACGAGGACGAAACGTCGTAAGTGAAGCCGCGGATGCGGGATGGTGAGATCTTCGCTCGAGACCACGAGCTCGCCGGCCAGCAACAGGTCCAGATCGAGGGTCCGGGGACCGTTTTCGACCCTGCGCTCACGCCCTCGCGCGTTTTCGATGGCGCGGCAGACATCCAGTAGCTCGCGTGCACCCCCGGCGAAGCGAATCTCGAAAACCGCGTTGATGAACCAGGCTTCACTTTCCGCGTCAACTGGCTCGGTGCGATAGAAACTCGAGCGACGCGTGATCGTGACACCTCGATCGAGGAGCTCGGACGTCCCCGCGCGGAGCTCGGAGACGGGCTCGCCCAGGTTCGAACCCAGTCCGATATACCCGTCCACGGCGCGATTATACGTTAATCAAGACGCGGTGCCGGCGACCGGCTCCATGTGCTAATATCTCGCGCAAATCGAGGTAACTCATGGAGTTCGGGACACTCAATCAACTTCTCGCCGGCGCCGTCGCCAAGCACAAAAAAGAGGATGCGCTTCGGTTCAAGAAGGACGGTACCTGGCAGTCGATTTCTTCGGAAGAGTGGCTCCGCCGCGCGCGCCACATCGCCTTGGGGCTTCACGAACTCGGAATCGCCCACGGGGATCGCGTCGCTTTGTTGTCCGGCAATCGAGCGGAGTGGTTTCTCGTGGATTCAGCGCTCCAGATCCTCGGCGCTGTCAACGTCCCGCTCTACGCGAATCTGATGCCGTCCCAAATCACCTACATCGTGAACGACTCGGAAGCGAAAGCCTTCGTCGTCGCAGGTAGCGACCAACAGAAAAAGGTCGCCGAGATACGGAACGAGCTCACGACCGTCGAGCATTTCGTGAAGCTCGATACGAGCGCCGAGCTCGAAGGTGTGATGCTCGAGGACGTCGAAAAGAAAGGCAAAGCCAGAGCGGCAGCGGAACCCGATCTCGTGCAGAAGCTCGCGGAGGCGGTCACGCCGGAAGACCTGGCCAGCATCGTCTATACGTCCGGCACCACCGGCGATCCGAAAGGCGTCATGCTCACG
The DNA here is from genome assembly GCA_965197495.1 of Candidatus Marinacidobacterales bacterium. Taxonomy (GTDB): domain Bacteria; phylum Acidobacteriota; class Vicinamibacteria; order Marinacidobacterales; family SMYC01; genus SMYC01. Next base: position 2,640,644 of record OZ240210.1, on the reverse strand, counting down.
CAGGACAACCTAGTCTCGAACGTCAAGGCTGGCTTGAAAGTGCTTCCCCTCGACGAAACCGACATCGCGCTCTCGGCGCTTCCCTACAGTCATGTGTTCGAGCGGATGGTCGCTCACTACCTCTATCCGGCCGCCGGCGTCAGCATCGCTATCGCGGGGAGTCTCGACGAAGTGGCGCAGAACCTCGGCGAGATCCGGCCGACCGTCATGACGATGGTCCCGCGTTTCTACGAAAAGCTCTACGCGCGAGTGAACGAATCGGTGGACAAGGGAAGCCAGGGCAAAAAGAAAATCTTCCATTGGGCCATCGGTGTGGGCGGCGAGCACGGCAAGTATCGTCTCGCGGGGAAGTCCGCTTCCTTCGGGCTCGAGCTCAAATACAAGATCGCGAACGCCCTCGTCTTCAAGAAACTCCAGGCCCGCATCGGCGGCCGGCTGCGCTTTTTCGTCTCCGGCGCTGCGCCGCTCGCCAAGGAGATCGCCGATTTCTTCTGGGCGGCGGGTATCACGATTGTCGAGGGCTATGGTTTAACCGAGACGTCGCCCGTCATTTCCGTGAACCGGCCCGGAAGCCTGAAGTTCGGCACGGTCGGTCGGCTCATTCCCGGGGTCGAAGTGAAGATCGCCGGGGACGGCGAGATTTACGTTCGCGGGCCCAACGTCATGAAAGGCTATTACAAAAAGGAGGCCGCCACCGCTGAAGCCATCGACTCGGACGGCTTCTTTCACACGGGAGATATCGGCGAGCTCGATGGCGATGGCTTCTTGAAAATCACCGACCGCAAGAAAGACATCATCGTCACCGCGGGTGGTAAGAACATCGCTCCTCAACCGATCGAGGGCCGTTTGAAGACGAACGCCTATATCGCGGAGATCGTGGTCGTCGGCAACAAACGCAAGTTTGCCTCAGCACTCGTCGTGCCCGATTTCGAGAAGCTCACCGTTTGGTGCGCTCGGCAGTCGATCACGGCAGAAAGCCCCGACACCATGGCGGCCCACCCCAGGGTCACAGAGTTCATTCTCGCGGAGATCGAGAGTTTGAGCGGCGGTTTCGCCCAGTACGAGCGCATCAAGAAGATCACGGTTCTCGCGAAGGAGTTCACGATCGAGGACGGAGAGCTCACCCCTACGATGAAGGTCAAGCGCAGAGTGATCGAGTCTCGCTACGAAGACTTGATCAACGAGATGTACGCTCCCGCATGACCGAATACGAAACCGTCATCGGGCTCGAGTGCCATGCGCAACTACTGACGGAGACGAAGCTTTTCTGCGGCTGTCGCGCCCGCTTCGGCGCGCCCCCGAACACGAACATATGTCCGGTCTGCATCGGGCTTCCCGGGGCTCTTCCTGTTCTCAACGGCCGCGCGGTGGAGCTCGCCGCGAGGATGGCTTTCGCTGTTGGGTGCCGGGTCAACGAGACGTCGATCTTTGCGCGCAAGAACTATTTCTACCTCGACCTTCCCAAGGGATATCAGATTTCGCAATACGACCGCCCGCTCGCCGAGGATGGTGCGGTGTGCATCCAGCTCGAGGAAGCCGAGAAGCGCATCCGGATCGAGCGCATCCACATGGAAGAGGATGCCGGGAAGCTCCTGCATGACGGCTTCGAGGGCTCGAGCGCGAAAAGCGGCGTCGATCTCAACCGAAGCGGCGTTCCGCTGATCGAGATCGTGAGCCATCCCGACCTGTCGAGCCCCGAAGAAGCGACCCAATATGCGCAAGCCCTGAAAGAGATCTTGGAATATGCCGAAGTGTCCGACGCCGACATGGAAAAAGGCAATTTCCGTTGCGACGGCAATGTGTCCGTGCGTCCGGCGGGTACGACCGAGCTCGGTACCAAAGTCGAGCTCAAGAACATCAACTCCTTCCGGTTTCTCGGCCGCGCCCTCGCCTACGAGGTCAAACGGCAGATCGCTGCTTACGAATCTGGCGAGCGCATCGTTCAGGAAACGCGCCTCTACGATCCGGACGCTGACCGCACCGTCTCGATGCGCAGCAAGGAAGACGCTCACGACTACCGTTATTTCCCCGAGCCCGACCTCCCGCCGCTCGATCTCGAGTCCACGTGGCTCGACGAGCAGAAGCGAAAACTCCCTGAGCTTCCGGAAGCCAGGCGTGAGCGGCTCCAATCGGATTACGGCATCCCCGCCTACGACGCCGAAGTCTTGACGAGCACGCGCGCGCGCGCCGATTACTTCGAGGCTGCCGCGAAGCGCTCCAAAAACGGCAAAGCCACGAGCAACTGGATGATGTCTGAGCTTCTACGCAAATTGAAAGAGTCGGGTGTGGCCATCGAAGAGCTCCCCGTCACACCGGAATCTTTCGGCGAGCTCATCGAGCTCGTGGAGAAAGGGACGATCAGCGGCAAGATGGGCAAAGATGTCTTCGAGAAGATGTTCTCGTCCGGAGATGGGCCGGCGGCCATCGTCGAGCGTGAAGGTCTCGGTCAAATCTCCGACGCCTCGGCCATCGAAGAGCTCGTCCGGACGGTCATCGCGAAAAACCCGGAACAGGTCGCCGAGCTCAAGGCGGGCAAAGACAAAGTCATCGGTTGGATGGTCGGTCAGATAATGAAAGCATCGCGCGGCCAGGCCAACCCCAAACTCGCCCGCGACACGCTCGTGCGGCTCCTCGAAGAATCGTGATTCAGACGTTCCACGTCCACATGAATTATGGGCGGGACAACACCGCCCTTAGTGACGTGACGCTCGAGATCGACCGAGGCGAGTTCGTTTTCCTCACCGGTCCGAGCGGTGCGGGCAAAACGACTTTCCTGAAGCTCATCTTCCGCGAGGAGATCCCGTCGCAGGGCCAGATCCTCGTCAATGGCAGAAACGTCTCTGCGATCCCCGAAGCCAAGATCCCTTTTCTCAGGCGCAATATCGGCGTCGTCTTCCAGGACTTCAAGCTGCTTCCGCGCAAGACGGTTTTCGAGAACGTCGCCTTCGTGCTGCGGGTCATGGGAATCGCGAAGCTCGAGCGTAAGCGCCGCGCTTTCCAAATCCTGAAACAGGTCGGGTTGCACCACAAAATGAACAGCTATCCGATGCAACTCTCCGGCGGCGAGCAGCAGCGCGTCGCGATCGCGCGCGCTCTCATCAACGAGCCCGTGCTCTTGCTCGCCGACGAGCCGACGGGCAATCTCGATCCCGAGCTCGCATTCGAGATCATGTCGCTCTTTCAGGAGATCAATGCGCGCGGGACGACCGTGCTCGTCGCCACACATGATCGCGATTTGATCGCGCGCTTGGGCAAGCGCGTCATTCTTCTCGAGAAAGGACGCGTGGCGAAATCGTGACGCCCACCGTCATCGGAATCGCAGGAGGGACGAACTCGGGAAAAACGAGCTTCGCGAAAGAGATCGCGAATCGGATGGGGCCGGACAAAGTCGTGGTGCTGTCCCAGGACGCCTACTACGTCGACCCCTCCCCTCTTCCGTTCGAGGAGCGCGCGAAAATCAACTACGACCACCCGGACGCTTACGAGACCGAGCTACTCGTAGAACATCTCGACACGCTCAAAGCGGGCAAGGCCGTATCGCGGCTCGCCTACGACTATGTCGAGCACGCGCGCGTCGTCACCGGCGAGAACGTGGAGCCACGACCCGTGGTCCTCGTCGAGGGAATCATGGTCCTCGTCGACGCCCGGCTTCGTGAGCGATTCGACATCAAGCTGTTCATCGATACCGACGCCGATATCCGCATTCTGAGACGTTTGGCGCGTGACGTTCAGGATCGGGGCCGAACCATCGAATCGGCCACGAATCAGTATCTCGAGTCGGTGCGTCCGATGCACGTAGATTTCACCGAGCCTTCGAAACGCTACGCCGACCTCATCGTCCCGAGGGGGGCTCGAAACGAGATCGCGCTCGACTTCGTCGCCGCCCGCATTGCCGAGCTCGTCGCCGATTAAGCTGAAGTTCCTTGCTGAAAAAACCAAGATCCGGTGTTGATCCAATAAGATAGATGGAATCAATGGTGCTGGCTTCTGTCTACACGGTGATACCTTTGAGCAAGTCGTAGGCTCTCTGCTGTTTCGAGTCCGGAGTTGTCGTGACATCGAAGGTGGGCTCGTCGGGTCCGGCTTCCGGTCGCCGACATTTGTTTCGGACGATGTTGCTGAGAAGGCGCAGCAGCGTGCGGAAGCTGGAAGCTGGTCTCCCATCGTCAAGCTTCTTGGTGTGTATCTTGCGCAGGGCTGCGTCGGAGCGTTGCGCCGGAGCGACGGGGTCACGCTCGGCCTTCGCCTGCTGCTCCTCGTCAGAGAATACTAGCGGGCGCCAAACCTCCATCATGTGCCACAGGACGTAGTAGGCCAGCATGCACAAGAAGATGTGCGCCCGGACTCGGTTTTCGCGCCGGTGACGAATCGGCCGCACCTTTAGGTCCATGCTCTTGAAGGAACGAAACGCCCTCTCGACCTGGGTCAGCAACTTGTAGCTGCGCACTGTGTCGTCGGTTTTCATCCGCTGCTCAGCAAGACTGGTGCGGATCACGTAGATGCCGTCAAGGGCAGCTTCCGTAGTGACCTTTGTGTCGTCGATTTCGAAGCTAAAGCGGTCGTCGCGAATGTCCAGCTTGAAGTGCTTGCCGACTTTGTACTTGTTGAGAACTTTGCCTACCCGCACACCGATTTTATCTTTACCATGCAGCTGGCCTCGCCCGATCCGTTGGCGAATCCGTTCCAACTGCTTAACGATCGTCCCCATGTGTCGCTTCCACCGCTGGAGCCGTTTGTTGGCGAGCTCAGAGTTGCCGTTGGCGAGGCGCGAGGCGTCGGCAGCCATCGTTGTCTCGTCTAGCTCGAAGTCGAAACCGTCGTCACGGATGTCGAGCCTATAGTACTTGCCGACCTTGTACTTGTTGAGGAGCTTTTTCACCGTAGCACGGATGTCCTCCTTGCCCTGCAAACGGCGCCGCTCGACCATCCGACAAACCTTCTCCAGCTCCTTGCAGGTTGCTTCGAGCAGAGCACGACGCTTGTGACGCCGCCTCTCGGCCAGCTCCGGATTGCGGCAAGCGACCAGCCTCTCGTTGGGAAAATCCGGGTGCGTCAACTCAAACAGGTTCCGCCTGTCGAATAGCCCCATCTGGATCACCCCATCGTTAATGAGCTTGCGAATCGGTTCGGGACGCAGAGCGGTAATCCAGTCGATACCGTCCATCTCCCGTAACTCGTCGATCTGGGTCTGGGTGATCATTCCGCGGTCGCCCACCATCACAAACTGCTCGATGCCGAACCGCTCTTGCGCATTTTCTACCTGAGGCAACAGCGTTTTGGGATCGCCCGTGTTGCCCTCAAAGACCGATACCGACACGGGGATGCCGCGTTCGTTGGTCAGCAGGCCGTAGTTGACCTGCAGCTTACCTTTCTTGCCGTCACGGTTGTATCCGAGCCTGGCCAGCGGACAACTCACCCCCTCGAAGTAGCTTGAGGTTAGGTCATAGAGCGCGAGGCCGTCGTTTTGGAGATGGCGCGCCGCGAGTTTCTTTTCGATGACCTCCTGGCGTTTGAGAACCCAGTCCATGGTGGCATAGAGATCGTCTTCGTCGGCATCGCTCACCCCCAGGATTTCGGGCAGTGTGGTTGTGTGCCACCACAGGCTAGCCCATGTTTCCCTTTTAGGTGTCTAAGTCATCGAAAACAAAGGATCGAGATCGGCGGTTTGTCTCTACGCTGACAGCACCTCCTCGGAGAAGGCTGGCGGGTCGCGTTCAACGATGCCGAGTGCAGTCAGGATCGAGTTGGCGCGAGCGGTGCCGCGCGTGACGACGCGCTTAGTCCGCCCAGAACCCAGCTGTAAGTCGACGACCCGGACCGAGCGTAGCGCTTGTAGTGCCTCGGTTGCGGACAGGTCGAGTTCGGCGACCTTGAGCTTTTTCTCAAGAGCCCGATGCACAAGGAAGGCCAGCGTAGCTACGAAAAGATGTGCCTCCACACGCTCATCGGTCTGGTGGTAAACGGGACGCATCTCAATGACATCCTTAAGGCATGAGAAGGCTCGCTCGACCTCGTTTAGGTCCTTGTAAAGGCGCACGGCGTCGACCGGAGAGAGGTTTTGCTCCTCGGTTTGAATAACGTACTTACCCTCGTAGGCTTGCTCGCGCTTGAGGTTGACGGGGTGCTCGAAGAAGCGGAAGCGACCGTTTTTGTACTCCCAGTCGTAGTAACGGTGACCGTGGTGGCGTGCCTGTATGCGCGCGGCGGCGGCACCGATTTTCTCGGGGGCTTTCAATCGTCCGTCGTGCACGCGGCGCTCGAGGGCCTCGAATGCCGCACGGGCACGTCCCATGGCCCGCAGCCTCTGCCCGCGCTCGTAGGCGAGCCTTTCGTCGCTGTGAACGACGAAGATGCGCACCCCAGACTGCTCGGAGCGGACTTCTTGCACACGAGTCTTAGGTGGCTCGGCTTTTTCGCTCACCGTGATGCCACCAGGGCAGTCGATCCACTCTCCGCTGGCGCGCTCGATGTAACGATAGACCTCCTCGCGCCGTCGTCTTTGCAGCCCGACGAGATAGCCCTGCTTGCGCGAGCGCACCACTGCCAGGCTGTCGCTCGTTACCATCCCTCGGTCGCCGACAAAAACCACGCGGTGCAAACCGAATCGTTCGTTGAGATCGTTGAGCACCTGCGGCACCGTTTTCGCGTCACGCCAGTTGCCGGCGAAAACATGGTGGGCGATCGGCCAACCGTCCACCATCACCAGACCGATAAGCACTTGCCGGTTACGCGGTCTGCGGTCGCGACTGTAGCCGTGGGCGCCGAGCCCCGGAGGGCCTTGACCTTCGAAGTACGTCGACGTCAGGTCGTAAAACACCATGTCAACCTCAAGCGAAAACAGATCCCGCAAGCACAAAAACAGCTCCTTCTCGATCTGTTCTTTGCGGGCATGCAGCTGGTCGAGCGTTCGGTACCATTGCTTGAGTTGGCGAAACTCCACGCGAACCCGCGGGGAGCGACTCGCTCGCCGTTCCCCATCATCGCGCCACTGCGGCACCCACCGCCGCCCCTGCCGGTCGCAGACGAAGTCGGTCTCGAGCCAGCGCGCCAGACCGTGCTCGCTTGACGGAGCACATAGCCGGTTGGCGACCAGCACCAAAGCTCGCTCGCTTAGCGCCACTCCGTCCCGCTTGCCGCGGCCCCCGAGCCGGTCGAGAATCTGCTCCAGCCCGAACTCGCGCCACAGCGTCGCCGTCACCAGCATCGGACCCCAATCCCACGCGTCTGCCCCCGCGACCTGCTCGGCTGCTCGCTCGGTGTCGGCCGGTTCACCGGCCCCAAGCAACCGATTGAGGGAGTCGAGATTGGCAACTAGGAGATCCTTGCGCCCCAAGTTGCACACTACGCGTTGCTTCGGCTTGCCGTGCTCCCGATACGACTCGACCAGGCGGACATACCCATGTTGAACCCCTTTGCCGCCTGCGGCCCGAACGATGCGGAAGAACATAACCTGTCCTCACGCATACTACATGTCATTGTCCACGATTACAACGTATTAATGGCGCTCAAAGCACAATCTCTGTCTCTACGTTTTGGGCGAAATTCAACCCCCGTTCCTTTGAATTCAGTCACTTACGAGCGTTAGGGTGCTCCTAAAGGGTAAACATGGGCTAGTCGCCAGCTTCGACTGCGGTTCGAGGATCCGGGCGACTACCATGGCCACGACCAAATCCCGCTCTGGTGAGTGTCGAGAGCCAACGAGTTTTTCGAAACCGAGCTGTCTCATGGCACTGAGCACCGCGTCGACGTGGCCATGGTGCCGGGAGCCGTTCTCGACGATTTCGAAGGCGTCTTCGAGCGAAACGAGCTTTTGCCCCTTGAGTATGCGTCGGATGGCATCGACCTGCTCGCTCGGCAGTTTGGACAGGTTGGCAAGTGTGCGCTTGCGCGGTTTCTTGCTCTTGGCATCCCGATAGGACTCACGGAGCAAAACGGCGGGTTTGGAGTTGCGGTTGGGCACGATATCGATATGCATGGCTACTATATACACTATATAAGCATATATAACAACAACAAATACAATACAACATGGCTACCAATTGCAGGCAAAAATCACACCTCTAGCGCTGTAACTCCATGCGACTAAAGGTACTTTACCGAAGCGTGGGAGGACTTACTGGGCAGAACTTCAGATTAAGGATAGGTTAGGCGCCAAAAATTTAGCGACCAAAGCGTTTCCTCTCATCTTCTTTTCTTTTCTTGTCTTTTCTTTGCGTCTTTGCGCCTTGCGTTACGCTTTTCTTAATATTGATCTAGCTCCTAACCAGTCAGAATCGCCTCTGCGGTTCAAAACGCTTTCAGGTTGACCCGGCGAAAATTGGACTCCGATCACACTGGGCTGGCAAGGAACTTCCGCACGGATAGCAGGCTCCCGAGGAGGCCGACGAACATCCCCCCGAGAATGAGAGCCGCCCAGGCCGGCGGTGGGACGAATTGCAGCCAATCAGCCGACGGCAAGAGCTGAACAGAGCGCAGCGCCTCTCGGAGCAGATATTGATGCGCGACATAGAGCAGTCCAAGCGCGAGCCCGCCGCCGAGCCCGCCCTGAAGAATGCCCTCCACTAGGAAGGGGCCGCGGATGTAAGCGTGGGTCGCGCCAACGAGACGCATGATGCTGATCTCTTCCTGCCGCCCATAGACGGTGAGCTTGATGACGTTGAAGATGGTAAAGACCGAAGCGACGGCGAGAGCGCTCCCGATCGCGAGACCGATCATCTGCACGAGCTCGATGATGCCCGTCAACCGCTCGATCCACAGCAGGTCGTAGTCGACTTCGGAGACGCCGCCGAGGCCTGCGAGGCGGCCCGCCACCACGCGCACTTGATCCGGCTCTCTGAACTCCTCTGCTACGCCGACTTCGAACGAAGCCGGAAGAGGGTTCGACTCGAGAAGATCGGACAAGGTGTCGAGCTCGGGAAAGTAGGACCGGAAACGCTCGAGCGCATCCTCTTTGGAGACGAACGCGAAAGACTCGAGCTCGGGGCTGTTTTCGAGCACTAGCTGGAGCTGTTCGCGATCCGACGCGCTCAAACCTTCTTCGAGGTAGAGCGTGAGCTGAACCCTTCCGGCCCAACCCTGAAGCAGTTGGTTCAAGCTGGCCGATACGGTCAGGAAGACGCCCAGGATGAATAGAGAGACCGCGATGGTACCGACCGAAACGAGGTTGACGAGACGGTTTCGCCAGAGCTCGACGAAAGCCTCCTCGACGCAGTAAGCGATAGCCCGAACGAATCGCATCCTCGGGGTTGTATTCTACCGCGTGAGCACCAGATTAGGGCGACGCTCAGAAGTTATATATCTTGCTTTGCTCGATCAACTCGACGCGCGCAAGGTTCATCTTTTCGAGCTCTTGCTCAATGAGAGGCAAGTGGCCGGGTTTGGTATGCGTGACGAAAACCCGCACGTCCTTACTGAGTTTCTTGAGCTCTCCGGCTAGGATGTCCGGCGTCATATGGCCGCTCGCGTGCGCGAGCGTTGCTCCGGCGTTTGAGAAAGAGATTTCCGTAATGACCGCTTTGAGGTTGTCTTGCGACTTCGCGCGCTGCCAGATGCGATCGGTCGGACCGGTATCGCTGGTATAGATAATGGCGCTGTCTTTGTCTTCGACGAGAAAGCCCACGGTCGGCGTGAGGTGCTCGACTTCGATGGGGGTGAAAGTCAGCTCTTCGATCACGAACGGCTTTTCGGCTTCGATCTCTTGAAAACGCATCGCCGGTGCGTCGGGCGACGGTAGCTTCGTGAAGTCGGGCCAGAGGTCGCCGTTGAACATGTGAGCCTTTAGACTCTCGACGACATAGCGCGTCCCGTACACGATCACGGGCTCGCTCAGATGAACAAACACGTTGTCCAGAAAAAACGGAAGACCGCAGTTGTGATCGAGATGGGCGTGACTCACGATCACATGGCCAATCCTTTGCTGCTCTTCGAGCGTGAGCGCATTGGTGAGACCGCCGGCGTCGAGCGACACACGATCTTCGAGAAGAAAGCAGGAAAGGAAGCGCCCGTGAACGCTCCCCCCGGAACAACCCAGGACTCGCAGCTTCATGATTCTTGGATCGACAGGCGTCGACCGCTGCTCGAGCTCGGGAGGGGTCGTTCCGGCGTGGGCATTGAGAGAAGTCGTTTTGTTTTCACGTTTAGGAGCAACTTACGTCTTGAATATATCGGGTAAAAATAAGGAATGTCAACATTCCCGCCGTCGCTTCGGGCTTACACGTGACTAGCTTCGTCGTGATTCTGGGCCTCGCGCAGCTGCTCATCGCGCTGTCCTCTCTTTTCGCTGGACGGCACAGCGAGGTCGACGAGCGCACTTCGATGGAACGCGAGACACCTTCCGTCACGCTCTTCGTCCCGTGCTGCGGTGACGAAGAAGGTTTGGCGACCAATCTGAAGGCCCTGGCACAACAGGACTATCCTAATCTTCGGCTCGTTTTCGCGGTCAAGCTGCCTGTCTCTCGTCAATACCCGTCCGCCCGCAAAATCAAAGATTTACACGGAGTTCTCGCGCCCTCAAAACTCCTCCGCTACTTGAGATCATAGGATAGGAAGAAGAGGGAGATAGCTACGCAAGTCGCCGGGACGTCCCCCAGAGCAAACCATGCTCGGGTTCTCTTCGCAAAACGGGCGGATATCGCTGACCACCTCTTTCGAATCGGTTGTGGAACGCGGCTTGGACGAGTCGGACGCTCGGTCGCCCTTGGGAGCGAGACCGATCGAGTGCATGTTCCATGAGCTTACGTCCGATCTTCGAACCCTGAACTTCCGGGTCGACGGTGATCGGGCCGAGACCTACGACGCTCGCGCGCTCGTCGAGAAATTGCTTCCGACGATGCGGCCGTCGATTTCGGCGACGACTCCATAGAAGCCGGGATGAGAAAGCATGGCCGTCAAGAACCCGGTGGCAACTTCCGGCGACGGCCAATCGGGAGGGAAGTTGTGTTCCTCGGAGATCCTGGTGAAGGCCTGGTAGCAGATTTGTCCGCACGCCTCCGCATCTTCCGGCTTGGCCGTTCTGAATGTAGCGTCCATTACAGCCCCCTGAGACCTGATCGCGGCGCCTCACGTATCGATACAGTCTACCGTGCCTTCGCCTAGACCACCCATCTCGTTATTGGGTCTCGGCACGTGGGACTTGCCGGGCGCGGACTGCGTCCGATCGGTTCGTGAAGCCCTCGATGTCGGGTACCGCCATTTTCTTCAGGTACAAGCGGACGCTCGGAAACAGCCTTCTCGCCCGCGGCTGCGAATCGCAGAAGCGGGACGCAAGGATCGGGTGCAATGTATTGAACCGGATGGCTGAGCTGAGCAAGCCTGAATCCCAAGCGATCGTCGGGGAGTAAGTTGGGCCGCCAAAAAGTTCCGCGCGCGCCTCCAACTGATTCACACACCAACGCCGTGGTCTAGGCGAAGCCAGTTCTTGGCCGCTTCTGCGCCACACCGTCAACGGTGATGTCCACCTTCTCGTTGTAGAAACAGACGAGGCCCGTCACCTTCGAGGCCGCCAACAGAGGTGTGCCATAGCCCCAGGCAACATCTTTGGCGGGTACTTCCCCGGAGGTCAAGGACCAATAGCTCGCCACGCCTTTGTACGGGCACGCCGACGATGTGTCAGACGCTTCCAACATATCCATCCGAACATCAAGTTTCGGAAGATGGTATCGCGTGGGCAGATTGGTTTCGAACAACAGTCGCGGACGGCGTGAATCGGCCACCTTGACCCCATTGACCGAAACCTCAATGTGCCGCGAACTGTATAGCACGTCGATGCGGTGGTACGGATCGCGCGGGTGAACAAAGATCTCTTCGTCCTCTTCGAACCATGCATCCATTTGGCCGAAGGTCAAACTCCGAAGATCGCGCGCTTCGATAACGGGCGAATCGGGATAGCCGAAGGCAGCGTTCTCAGCAACGCGGTCGCCAACATTCACCGACCAGTAACGCGCCTCGCCCATCGCCTCGTGGCTGTCGGTGTGATCAGTAGCCGCCAGGAACTGGGAGTCGACATCATCTTTTGGAAAATAGTACCAAGGGACCGGCGGCCATCCCGTTCGCCAAACCAGGCTCGCTCGGCTGCTGTCGGCGATGGTCTTTCCGTGGAACACCGCTCGAATGCGACGTGGGCATAGTTCGATATGAACGCCTGCGGTTATCGGTCTTCCCATGACGTCCTCCTCGCTGCGGCTTCATTGCCGCCGAGAGGGAGCATATATCAGCCTGGAGGAGCAGTCGCTGACGTGGCTGATGCCGGCACGATGACGCTATAATTCCAGCGGGATGGCCGCACTCGCGCTGGACACGCTGATCTTCTTTGTCACGTCGCGCTGTAACTCTAGGTGCCGTACGTGTTTCTACTGGGAGGAGCTCAACCAGAACAGTGATTTGAGCTTCGAGGAGATTGAGCGGCTCTCGGCCACGATGCCGCGCTTCAACGAAATCTGGCTCTCGGGCGGTGAGCCCACCTTGCGCGCCGAGCTCGTCGAAATTCTCGAGCTTTTCTACCGCGCGAACGGAGTCCGCTCGATCAACCTGCCCGCCAATGGGGTCCTTCCCGAAAAACTTCTCGCGGTGCTCGAAGCGACGTTCGAGCGTTGTCCCGAGCTCCGCATCAACCTGAACCTCGCGCTCGACGGGATTGGCGAGACCCATGATCGCATCCGAGGTGTTCCAGGCAATTACGACCGCGCTCTCGATAGCCTGGAGCTTCTCGAAGAGCTCCGACATCGCGATGCCCGGCTGAGACTTCACGTGAACTCCGTCATCTGCAGCGAGAACGTCGACGAGATGCTGGAGCTCGGAAAGATCATGCGCGAGCGCTTCGATCTCGACGGGCATTATTTTCAAATCATCCGAGGCGAGCCGATGGATCCCGCGCTTCTCGAAGTCCACAAGGACACTCTCGAGCAGCTCCATCAGGATCTGAAGCCCATCTATGAGCACTACGCTTCCAAGGTCGGCGCCCGCAAAAGCTGGTTGGGCAAGGCCACCTATCTCGGCGTGCTCGGCTTGTACCACGAGATTCAAGCCGCGAACCTCGAACGCCATCATCGATGGCCCATGCCATGTACCGCCGCGCAGAACATTGCGGTCTTGGACGCGAATGGTGATATCCGCTCTTGCGAGCTTCGCGAGCGGCTCGGTCGTGACTATGATTGCGATTGGAGCCGCTTCTGGCAGTCGCGGGAGCGTAGCGAAGAAATTGCCGCCATCGAGCGAGATGGCTGCTGGTGCACGCATGTCTGCTTCATCCACGCGAGCTTGAAGCCGAGCAAGAAAGCCTTGGCCATCGACGTGCCGCGCGCCTATTTGCATCAAATCGATTCAAGAAAGGACACCGATGTCAAACGTTTTGCAAATCGGGCATAGCCCGGACCCTGATGACGCGTTCATGTTTTGTGCGCTCTCGCACGGCGCCGTCAAAATTCGCGATTTCGAGATCGACCATGTGCTCCAGGATATCCAGACGCTCAACGAGCGGGCGCTGAACGGCGATCTCGAGGTCACAGCGATCTCGGCGCATGCCTTTCTCTCCGTCGCCGACAAATATTGGATCATGGCCACCGGCGCGAGCATGGGCGAGGGCTACGGCCCGGTCGTCATCTCGAAAGAAGCGCTTACGATCGACGAGCTCGAAGGCAAGCGCATCGCCATTCCCGGTGAGATCACGACAGCGGCGCTTATCTCGCGTATCTTCCTTCCAAAGTTCGACGCGGTCGTTCGGCCCTTCGACGCGATCTTCGACGCTGTCGACAAAGGCGATGCGGATGCCGGCGTCATCATCCATGAAGGCCAGCTGACCTATGCCGACAAGGGCTATCACAAGATCCTGGACTTTGGAGAGCGGTGGGAAAAAGAAACGGGACTTCCTCTGCCGCTCGGCCTCGACGTCGTACGGCGCGATCTCGGGCGCGAGCTCGCGGAGGAGATCAACCGTGCGATGCGCGCGAGCATCGACTGGGCCTATGAGAACGAAGAAGAGGCGCTCACTTATTCGCTCCAGTTCGGTCGCGGACTCGAGCGCGAGCTCGGCCGGCGCTTCGTGAAGATGTACGTGTCGGACATCACGAAGGACATGGGCGACGCCGGCGAGAAAGCTTTGCGCGAGCTCTTCGCGCGGGCGGAGGCGGCGGGGATCGTCGACAAAGCCCCCGAGTTCGAGCTGATTCGGTAGCTACAACAGCTACTGATTTAGCTCGTAGATGATCCTCAGGCCCTCGAGCGTCAGCCGAGGGTTCACGATGTCGATCACTTGGGTCCATTCGGCGACGATCTCGGCCATGCCGCCCGTCGCAATCACTTTCGGCTCGCCCGGCACTTCCAATTTGAGGCGCACGACGAGCTCCTTCACGAGTCCTAGATAGCCGAGCACGAGCCCGGACCGCATCGCGCTCACGGTAGTGGTGCCGATCGCCTTCTCCGGAAGCGTGAGCTCGACTCTCGGGAGCTTCGAGGTACGCCGCACGAGCGCGTCCGCCGTGATCCCGAGCCCGGGAGCGATAGCGCCGCCGAGATAGTCGCCCTCTTTCGAGACCACATCGAAGGTCGTCGCCGTTCCTAGATCGGCCACGATGGCCGGGCCGCCGTAGAGCTTGTGCACCGCAGCTGTATTGGCGACGCGATCGGCGCCGACTTCTTCCGGGTTGTCGATCTTGATGCCGATCCCGGTCTCGATGCCGTGCGCCACGATAACCGGAGGGCGTCCGAGCACGCGCTCCATGAGCTCCTGAAACGTCGCGGTCAAAGGCGGCACGACGCTCGCGATCACGGCGCCGGAGATGTCCTTCCAGGAAAGCCCCTTGTCCTCGAGGAGTGATTTCAAAAGAACGTAGTACTCGTCCGCGAGGTGGTCGAGATGCGTCGTGACGCGCCAGTCGGTCTTCCAGCCGCCGTCGTGATACACACCGATGGCGGTCTTCGTATTGCCGACATCGAGCGCGAGAAGCACGACGGCATTGTAACACCACGCCTCGAAGTCCGAACGTGGTACAACTCGTCCGTGATACCCATCGCAGAAATACGAGCCGCAAGAAAAGCGATCGAAGGTCGGGCATTGCGAACGCCGCTCGTACGCTTGAACTACCCCGAGAGCTCACGTGAGATTTATCTCAAGCTCGAGAACCTCCAACCCATCGCTTCGTTCAAGCTGCGGGGCGCGATCAACGCGTTCCGGCTCGCGCCTCCCGAAGAAATCGCAAAAGGCGTCGTCACTGCGAGCGCCGGCAATTGGGCGCAAGGCGTCGCATGGGTGGCGCGCGAGAAGAACGTTCCGTGCACCATCCTCGTTCCCGACCACGCGCCGAAAACGAAGCTCGCGGCGATCGATAGACTCGGAGCGCGTCACATCGACGTGCCTTACGATGCTTGGTGGCAGTGCATGACGGAGCGGCGCTTCGATGGAGTCGAGGGCTTTTTCTTGCATCCGGTCGAAGACGAGCCCGTCATGGCGGGGAATGGAACGATCGCACTCGAGCTTCTCGAGGACTTGCCGGACCCAGACGTCGTGTTGGTCCCCTGGGGCGGCGGCGGCCTCTCGAGCGGCATCGCGAGCGGGCTCGCCGAGTTGCGGCCTGAAACGCGCGTCTACGGCGTCGAGGTGGAGACCGCTGCGCCTTTGAGTGCTTCTTTCTCTGCCGGGAAAATGACGGAGGTCGAGCGGCAACCTTCGTTCGTGGATGGGATCGGAAGCGGAGGCCTGCTCCCGAAGATGTGGCCACTCGCGCAGGAGCTCTTGAAAGGAGCCTTCACGGCGAGTGTCGCGGAGGTGGAAAGAGCCCTTCGGCTCCTCGTCGAGCGCAATCGCGTCGTGGCCGAAGGCGCGGGCGCGACGCCCGTAGCTGTGGCGCTCGGCGACAAAGTCGAAGGCGAGAAGATCGTCTGCATCGTTTCGGGGGGTAATATCGATACGGAAGTTCTGTTGAAGATCTTGGAGCGCTGAGCATGGAGTTCACTCAGATCGACGTGTTTCTCGAGTATTACGGCAAGGTGCGGCAGCGTACGAAGCGAGTCATCGACGTCATCCCGGACGACAAGATGGACTGGACGCCCATCGAAGGCAAGTTCACGTTCGCCGACCTCATCCGCCATCTCGCGGCGATCGAGCGCTTCATGTATGCCGAGAACGTTCAGGGGAAACCGAGCCGCTATGCAAGGTGCGGCAAGGAGCTCGCGGACGGGCGAGAGGCCGTTCTTCGCTTCTTCGATCAATGCCACGAAGAGTCGACGGCGATCTTCGCGACGCTAACGCCGGAGAACTTGAGCGGCAAGTGTGTCACTCCCGCGGGCACACCCATTACGACATGGAAGTGGCTTCGGCTCCTACCCGAGCACGAGATCCATCATCGCGGCCAGATCTATACCTATGCTGGCTTTCTCGGGATCGAGACGCCCCCGATCTACGGAGTGACGTCGGAACAGGTCGCCGAAGCGTCCCGAGGGTCCGGGCCTTTAGGTGCCTAGCCGCTCGCGCAGCGCCTCGAGATAGCCGGGGACTTTGGTGTTCAGGTAAGCCTCGCGCTCCTTCGCAATCTGCTCGAGACTCTCGAGAAAAGCAGTGTTCCCAAACTGCACGCGGAGCTCGGGGACGAGGTGCTTCACCTTCTCCCAAACCACGGTGATCTCACTGTTGGTCTCGAAGAAGAGCTCTTTTTCCAAGGTGTCGCGTTTTACGATCGCGGAGATCATGTCCCAGTAGCTCAGGACTTGCCGAAACGACGCGTTCTCCTCCGAGCCCGGAGGGCAGAGGTCATTGAGCTCATCGACGTTCTTCGCTTTCAATCGGCCGAGCACGAAAGAGCGGGCCTCCCGAAGGCGGGACTCGCGCCGCAGGCTGTAGAACTGGAGAATGAGTTGCGCGTCCTCGTACTCGCTCATGGCTCCCCCGCGTCGATGGCTTTGAAATCCGATGGGCGGCTAGCCTATCATGCGCCTATAGGAGTTGGCGATGCTCGATGAAGATTTCAAAGTCCTTTGCCCGTGCTGCGAGACCAAGCTCCTCATCGACCACAAGACCGGCGCTGTTGTGTCGCACGAAGAGCCGCCGCGCGGTGGCAAGGTCACGTTCGAGCAAGCGGTGGAGCGTAATAAGAAACGCAAGACCGACGCGGAGGACACTTTCGCGCAAGCGGTCCGCGAGGAGGAGCACAAAGAAGAGCTTCTCGAAAAAAAGTTCCGAGAAGCCTTCGAGAAAGCCGAAAAGGACGACTCCCCGCCGCCACATCCTTTTGACTACGACTAACTGCCAACTAGCAACATCGTTTTTGCGCTGATGTCCGTCGTGACCTCCGCAGATTAGATAAACACGTAGCAAAAAGACTCGCACCCAAAATTCTTTTAAAAAAGGTGGAAAATTGAAAAAGGGGCACATCCGTAAGTACTTGTCCAAAAAAGAGTTACGAATCAAGCCCTTTTAGCGATTCCACCCGAAACTCGCCTGTATCTTATTGTTATATAATCACTTATCGTCGTGGTGATTTGACATCCTCCCATTGATCACCTACACTCTACTTCACCTCGAGCAGCTCGGTGTGGGGTTTTTGTTCTCGAACAACATAATTCAGGGGAGGTGTGTCTCATGACCGTGTCTATTTACAATGATGTCGTTACCCAAATGCCCGACCTCACGGACGAGGAGGTGGACCTAAAACTGGAGGAAGCCGTCATCCAGAGCGAGAAGGCCGAGATGCTCGTGTGCTGCTACCTGGCCGAGGTGCGCGAGAGGCGGCTCTTTGTAGACTTTGGCTACGCGAACATCTCCGACTACACGTTCGCCCGCTTCGGATTCAAGGAGCGCAAGACCCACTATCTGGTGCGTCTCGGCAAGAGGATCAAGCATCTTCCGAAGCTCCGCGAAGCAATGGCGAACGGAAAAATCGGCTGGTGCAAGGCACGCCGGCTCGCCGACTTCGTCCTTCCCGAGAACGAGGTGATGTGGCTCGAATCCGCGTTGTCCTCGTCGGTGCAGCAACTCGAGCAACGCATCAAGGACGGCACGGACACGCTCGCGACGATACTTCACTTCCCGTTGTCGGCGGACATGCGTATTTTGTGGGAGGACACGCTCGAGATTTTCCGCCGCCGGGCGGGCGCCGAGATATCGCCCCTCGCCGTCTTCGAATACCTGCTCGCTGAGAAAGTCACGGAATGGGGCCATTACCTTGCCCCCGACAAAACGCCGGAAACGCCCGAAGTAGAAACACCCGAACCAGAAACACTCAAAGACGACGCGACAGCTCCCGAGGAAGACGACGCGCCGGAAGCCGCCCTGCCGGCAGAAAGCGAAACTGAAACGGGTCCCGTCTTTCCCTGGGCGGAAAAAATCGACACCGACCAAGTCATGCAACCGAGCCTGTTCGAAAGAGCGGCCGCGGCCGAGGCGGACTACGAGGACGACCCGGAATACAAACGGATGCGCGATCTCGTTCTAGAAAGGGACGGCTGGAAATGTACCGTTCCCTTTTGCAGTGCCCGCTCGCAATTAACCGTTCATCACATTCAGTATCGCAGCCGCGGCGTCTGCCACTCGCCTTGGAATTTGACCACCGTCTGCACCTTCCATCACGCTCTGATCCACAAGACGGGCCTCGGCGTGAAAGGACGCGCACCGAATGACCTTGTATGGACTTTTCCGAAATTGATGCAGGCGGTGTTGGACCGCCGTCGCGACCGCCCGAGCATTTGGCTCGGCGAGCTAGACGTGCGCGAGTGCTCTCTCGAAACGCGCGCGGGTCCGAAAACGACCGATACCTGGATCCTGCTCCGCAGCAACCCTAGGGGGACTCGACCGACGATACCGGTCTGCCTCTTGAAGCGCTTTTCCCCATTCTCCAGTCGATCCGGCGCCATATTCATTCTTGCAGCCTGATCTCCTCAGAGGCGCCACCAAAACCACCCTGCCTCGTCAAAACCGCACATGTGTGCGGTTTTGAGTTTTTTCGCGTCTTGAACTGTGCGGCCAAAGCCGGAAAGAAATTCACGGTCCCGCCCTCTAGTGCCAGAACGAGACGCGAAGACGAATCCTTGCACGCCGACAGATCTTGAACTACTTCGCCAGGTTTCGAAGCACCGTGTGCAGAATCCCGCCATTCTTGTAGTACGTGACATCCACGTTCGAGTCGAGCCGGGCGATGACGTCGAACGCGAACGACGTACCATCGGCACGGGTCGCGGTGACGGCGAGCTCTTGCCGCGGCTCGATGCCGTCGCCGATCCCCGTGATGTCGAACGTCTCTTGACCCGTGATGCCAAGGCTCGCAGCACCGTCGCCTTCCTTGAACTGAAGCGGGAGGACGCCCATCCCCACGAGATTACTCCGATGAATGCGCTCGTAGCTTTCCGCGAGGACGGCCCTTACCCCCATGAGGAGCGTGCCTTTCGCCGCCCAGTCGCGCGAGGAGCCGGTGCCATATTCTTTGCCGGCGACAACAACGAGCGGTGTCCCCTCCTCCTGATAGCGCATCGCGGCGTCGTAGATGAACATCTGCTCGCCGCTCGGGATGTGCACGGTATAGCCGCCTTCGACGCCGGGCACGAGCTGGTTCTTGATGCGGATATTCGCGAAGGTGCCGCGGAGCATCACCCGATCGTTGCCACGACGTGAGCCATAGGAGTTGAAGTCTTTCTTCTCGAGCCCGCGCTCGCGCAGGTACTGTCCCGCGGACGAGTCGTTCGGGATGTCGGCGGCGGGAGAGATGTGATCCGTTGTGACCGAGTCCCCGAGAAGCACGAGCACACGCGCGCCCGAAATGTTCTGGAGCCGACTGAGCTCGAGCGTCAAGCCTTCGAAAAACGGTGGCTCCTGAATATAAGTCGACGCTTCGCTCCACTCGTAGAGCTTCCCGCCGGAGACGGGGATCTTGTTCCACTCTGCGTTCCCGTCCCAGACATTTCCGTACATCTTCTGGAACATGGCCGGGTGGATCGCTTTGTCCAGCATATCGTTGACTTCTTTTTGGCCGGGCCAAATGTCCTCGAGATAGACAGGCTGTCCTTCGACGTCTTTTCCGAGCGGCTCGCTCGCGAGGTCGAGATCCACCGTGCCCGCGAGCGCATAGGCCACGACGAGAGGCGGCGATGCCAGATAGTTCGCGCGCACGAGCGGGTGGACGCGCCCTTCGAAATTACGGTTGCCCGACAACACCGCGGCCGCGACGAGCTCTCCTTCGGAGACCGCCTTCTCGACGGGCTCCGGAAGCGGACCGCTATTGCCGATGCAGGTCGTGCAGCCATAACCGACGAGGTGAAACCCGAGATCGGCCAGCGAAGCGAGAAGGCCGGCTTCGCGCAAATACTCGGTCACGACTTTCGAGCCCGGCGCGAGCGACGTCTTCACGTAAGGCGGCACTTTGAGCCCGCGCTCCGTCGCTTTCTTGGCGAGCAGCCCTGCGGCCAACATGACCGAGGGATTCGAAGTGTTCGTGCAAGAGGTAATCGCGGCAATGACCACGGCGCCGTGGCCGACGTTTTCACGGGTGCCGTTGAAGGCCACGGTCGCGGTCCGCGAAAGCTCGTCGGACGACAACCCGAAGCCGCGCTCTTTTGGCGAGGTGGTGAGCGCCGATCGGAACGCGTCCTTCATGCCGGAAAGCGCGATGCGGTCTTGCGGGCGTTTGGGACCTGCAAGACTGGGCTCGACAGTGGCCAGATCGAGCTCGAGCGTATCGGTGAATTCGGGGTCCGCTGCCTCGTCGGTGCGGAAGAGTCCCTGCATCTTCGTATAGGCTTCGACCCGCGCGACTTGGTCGTCGCTTCGGCCCGTTCGCCGAAGATAACGAAGGGTTTCCTCGTCCACCGGAAAAAAGCCCATCGTCGCGCCATATTCTGGAGCCATGTTCGCTACCGTTGCGCGATCGGGAAGTGACATTTGAGACAGGCCTTGTCCGTAGAACTCGACGAACTTCTCGACGACGCCCTTTTCACGAAGCATCTGGGTCACGACGAGCACCAAGTCGGTGGCGGTAACACCCTCGCGCAGTTGCCCATGCAGCTTGAAGCCGATGACCTGCGGCATGATGAGATAGGACGGCTGGCCGAGCATGCCCGCTTCGGCTTCGATGCCGCCCACGCCCCATCCGAGCACGCCGAGGCCGTTGATCATCGTCGTATGCGAGTCCGTCCCCACCAGGCTGTCGGGGAAGAGAAACGTCTCGCCGTTCTTCTCGCCCTTCATGACGACGGTGGCAAGAAATTCGAGATTTACCTGGTGCACGATCCCGGTCGCCGGGGGCACGACGCGGAAGCCGTCGAAGGCGTTTTTTCCCCAGCGCAGAAACTCGTATCGCTCGCGGTTGCGCTCGAACTCGATTTCCGCGTTCCGGCTGAGCGCAAGCGGCGTTCCGAACACATCGACCTGCACCGAGTGGTCGATGACTAGATCCACAGGGACGGCGGGGTTGATGCGTGCCGGGTCGCCGCCTAGACGCTGAAGCGTCGATCGCATGGCCGCGAGATCGACCACGGCGGGAACGCCCGTGAAATCTTGAAGGATGACGCGCGCGGGCAAGAAGGGCACTTCGCTGTCGCCGGGATCGCTTGCCTGCCAGCCGGCGAGGGTCTTGATATCGTCTTCGGTGACGATCTCACCGTCACAATTGCGGACCACGGCCTCCAAGAGCACCTTCATGCTGAAGGGCATCCTCGAGATGCTCCCCAGGCCAGCTTTTTCAAGCGGCTCGAGAGCATAGGCGTGCGCGGCGCCCTCGGGGGTCTCGAGCGTCGTGCGAGTACCTAGTGGGTTGTGTGTGGATTCGGTCATCGGCGCTCCTTACGAAGAAATCGAACCCTTGAACGCTTAACTTTATCAAGAATCGACGCGCGACGCCCGGGTCACTGTATCTTGTTGGCTATAATAAATCTTTGCTGCTATAACCTTGATTTTGATAAAGACGAGCCATGCCAAGCGCCCCTAAGCACACCTCCGCGGCAGGATTGGATTTGTCCCGGACGCTCACCTTTTTCTTCGAAGATCCCGACTGGGTGCAGAAGCTTCTCGTGGGATCTCTCTTTGCCCTGCTCTCGCCGCTTCTCATCGGGACGGTGTTCATCGCCGGCTATGCTGTCGCACTCGCCCGCAACACGATGCGCGGCGCGACGCCTTTGCTCCCGGAGTGGGACGATCTAAAAGAAATCTTCATCGACGGCCTGAAGGGCGTCGCGATCTCGCTCGCGCACAAGCTTCCGGTACTCCTTTTGATCTTCATGACGTGTCTCGCGCTCTTCAGCGGGATTTTTCTCCACAGCGGTGAACGCACTGTTCCGGAAGAGTTCCTTTATTTCGGCCTTCCGGTCCTTTTGGCGGGATGGCTCATCGTCGTCGTGCTTTCGTTCGCCATTCTCGTCTACGTGCCCGCCGCGTTCGTGCGTTTCATCCGGACCAATCGGCTCGGCGCCGCGTTCGACGTCATGGAGAACATCGCCTTCATCCGCGACCATAGTGCGGCCTATCTCACGGCGCTTCTCGCCATCCTGCTGGCTAGTTTCATCGCGCAGTTCGGTTTCATCGTCTTCTGCATCGGCATCTTTCCGGCCTTTTTCTGGTCGGCTTGTGTGATGGGCTACGTGATCGGTGAGCTCGCGCGGCTCGCGGGCGGCGAAGGGTCCGCCGACGGCCAAAAGACGCGCGTCTAATCTCCCGGTGACTAACCGGGGCCCGACCGTGTCGTCGCGGTGATGAGGTTCATCTTGAGGTCGAAGCGCATGATGTCGCCGTCAATCAGGCTGGCCCGGTGGCGCTGCCACGCCTCCTGCACCGCATCTCGGTGGGCTTCATCCACGACACCCGTCAGCAGCGACGCAGGAATATCGGTGTCGGCCGGCAGGTCGATGTCCAGGTTTCGCTCCTCCAACGCGACATCCGTGAAGCCGGCCGAGGTAAGTGCCTCCATCACGAACCCCGGATCTCCCCATAATCCCGCACGCTCGACCGTGTATAGCTTGAACGAATAGAGAATACAATTGGCTTGCTGTAACGACGATTACTCTCAAAAAATATCCCTGCTAGTGCGATGTTGGCCTTGCGCCCGAGGCCTGCTGGCGTATCATGGGTTGGATGCGTTGGTCCCACGTTGGCCGCTTCAAGGACGCCGCCAGAGTGCCGCGATCGATGCACGGCGTAGCGCGCCTACTCGCCAAAGGTGGAAGAGGAGGAATATCTTGAAAAAGCTTGGAACGTTCGTCGCGGTGCTCACCATCTGCGCCGCGCCTGGTTTCGGCCTCGACAAGGTGGCCGACCGTCTCGAGAAGGCCACGTCCGTCGTCGGCGAAATCCTCGAAATGCCGGACGGGATCCCCCAGGAGCTTCTCGACAAAGCCGAATGTATCGTCGTGTTGCCTTCGGTCAAGAAATTCGCCATCGGCATTGGCGGGAGCTACGGACGGGGGGCGATGATCTGCCGGAGCGGCAAGAATTTCACCGGACCGTGGGGTGCGCCCGCGATGTACCGCCTCGAAGGCGGGAATATCGGCTTTCAGCTCGGCGGACAAGCGACGGACTACATCTTCCTCGTCATGAACTCGACGGGCGTCGATTCCTTGCTGAAGAGCAAAGTGAAGCTCGGCGCAGATGCCTCCGCCGCGGCCGGACCCAAAGGCCGTGCGACCGGCGCCTCCACCGACGCCTACATGAAGGCCGAGATCCTCACTTATTCGCGCGCCAAAGGTTTGTTCGCCGGCGTGTCCCTCGAGGGCTCGACGCTACGGCCGGATAGCGGCGCCAACAAGAAACTCTACAATCGAAAGATCACCGCGAGCGAGATCGTGCTCGAACATAAGACCGTCCCGGTGGAAGGCCAAGAGCTCGTCCAGCTTCTTCAACGCGTCTCGCCTGCCAACCGGTCCAACTGACACTCATCATCACACCTCCATCGCGAGGCGTTCGACGATCGATCGGGCCTACCGATGTTGTCTAGTCTAGTACCCGTCCTGAAGCCTGTAAGGGATTGAGAAAAAAGGAGAAATCGCAAATTTAGGGCTAGTCTTCTGAGGGGGTGTCGATTAGGATCGTGTCGTTGAAAACATCCGATTCTAAATGACTTAACTCCAAAGGAGACCAGCCCTAAATGCGAAAAACGATCAACCCACAGCCAAATCTACGTGAGCCCTGGCTGGAGCTGGAGCACGCACGCGAACTCGAAACGATCTCGTCGCTACTCGATGCCCATCCTAAGCTCAATGAGCTGGTACTGCAAGACCTAAGGTCGGTCACCCCACCGGCAGGGAGCGATGTTGGTCGTGGGGGAATGAGCGCGGAGCAGGTTCTCCGGGCGTTGTTGGTGAAGCAGCTGAATCAGTTCACCTATCGGGAGCTGGCGTTTCACTTGGCAGACTCTCGAAGCTATCGGAAGTTTTGCCAGCTCGGCATCATAGAGCCGACCCCGTCGAAGTCGACCCTAGCAGCAAACATCAAAGCCGTGAAGTTCGAAACGCTGGAGCAGATCAACCGAGAGCTGGTGAGCGTTGCCGAGGATGCTGGGATCGAAAAGGGAAGAAAAGTACGAGTGGACTGCACGGTAGTGGAATCAAACATTCATCCGCCTACAGACTCCGAGCTTCTTTATGACTGTGTTCGGGTTCTCACTCGCGTGATGTGCCGAGCTCGCGAACTGCTGGGTACAGTAGTGGTCTTCGGCAATCGAACGCGTCGAGCGAAGAGACGTCGACTGGGAGTTCTGAACGCGAAGGATAAGCAACAAAGGCGTCGCGTCTATCGAGATCTACTGAAGGTGACGGAAGAAACCTATCGCTCCGCTCAACGCGTTGCAGCACAGTTGGAAGAGTCGGGCTTGACCGAGCCGGTGAAGCGAGCGAGCGCGGAGAGGATCGCCGCGGATTTTGAGCACTTTCTCGTCCTCACCAAGAAAGTCATCAACCAAACCCAACGCCGAGTGATCGACGAAGAGCGTGTGCCTGCGGAGGAAAAGGTCGTTTCTATCTTCGAAGAACACACCGACATTATTCGCAAAGACCGGCGCGAGACTCTCTACGGCCACAAGGTGTGTATGACTGGTGGCTCGTCCTCGATGATTTTGGATTGCATGATCTTGGATGGGAATCCGTCCGATTCAACTCTCGCGGAAACCATGATCGACCGTCAAGTCGAACTCTACGAACGGGCCCCGCGCCAGGTTGCCTACGATGGCGCGTTTTCTTCAAAGGCAAACTTGGAAGCCATCAAAGGCAAGGGAGTTGAAGATGTTGCCTTTACCAAGGCTCATTTCGTGGTGACCGATATGGTCAAGAGTTCCTGGGTCTATCAACGCCTGCGGTGATTTCGCTGCGGAATCGAAGGCGTCATTTCGTTCTTGAAACGAGTCTTTGGTCTCGACCGATGCACATGGCGCTCATTGCCTTCTTTTAAATCGTACGTATGGAGTTCCATCATCACCTGCAACCTACTGATGATGGCAAGACACTTATTACGATAACAACTATTACTCTTCCGCCCCTTATAGCCATGGATTGCTAACAATTCGCCTCTCGTTTCGTCCAAGATTTTCATTCGCTCTCAACCCCACGAAGCCCCTTTCGAAAACGTACAATACCCACATCTTCGATAGGTCTCTCGCACACCACAAGTTATGGTGTTTCTGGACAGGAACTAGTCTAGTACCCGTCCTGAAGCCTGTAAGGGATTGAGAAAAAAGGAGAAATCGCAAATTTAGGGCTAGTCTTCTGAGGGGGTGTCGATTAGGATCGTGTCGTTGAAAACATCCGATTCTAAATGACTTAACTCCAAAGGAGACCAGCCCTAAATGCGAAAAACGATCAACCCACAGCCAAATCTACGTGAGCCCTGGCTGGAGCTGGAGCACGCACGCGAGCTCGAAACGATCTCGTCGCTGCTCGACGCCCATCCTAAACTCAATGAGCTGGTACTGCAAGACCTGAAGTCGGTCACCCCATCGGCAGGGAGCGATGTTGGTCGTGGGGGAATGAGCGCGGAGCAGGTTCTCCGGGCGTTACTGGTGAAGCAGCTGAATCAGTTCACCTATCGGGAGCTGGCGTTTCACTTGGCAGACTCTCGAAGCTATCGGACGTTTTGCCAGCTCGGCATCATAGAGCCGACCCCGTCGAAGTCGACCCTAGCAGCAAACATCAAAGCCGTGAAGTTCGAAACGCTGGAGCAGATCAACCGAGAGCTGGTGAGCGTTGCCGAGGATGCTGGGATCGAAAAGGGAAGAAAAGTACGAGTGGACTGCACGGTAGTGGAATCAAACATTCATCCGCCTACAGACTCCGAGCTTCTTTATGACTGTGTTCGGGTTCTCACTCGCCTGATGTGCGGAGCTCGCGAACTGCTGGGTACAGTAGTGGTCTTCGGCAATCGAACGCGTCGAGCGAAGAGACGTCGACTAGGAGTTCTGAACGCGAAGGATAAGCAACAAAGGCGTCGCGTCTATCGAGATCTACTGAAGGTGACGGAAGAAACCTATCGCTCCGCTCAACGCGTTGCAGAACAGTTGGAAGAGTCGGGCTTGACCGAGCCGGTGAAGCGAGCGAGCGCGGAGAGGATCGCCGCGGATTTTGAGCACTTTCTCGTCCTCACCAAGAAAGTCATCAACCAAACCCAACGCCGAGTGATCGACGAAGAGCGTGTGCCTGCGGAGGAAAAGGTCGTTTCTATCTTCGAAGAACACACCGACATTATTCGCAAAGACCGGCGCGAGACTCTCTACGGCCACAAGGTGTGTATGACTGGTGGCTCGTCCTCGATGATTTTGGATTGCGTGATCTTGGATGGGAATCCGTCCGATTCAACTCTCGCGGAAACCATGATCGACCGTCAAGTCGAACTCTACGAACGGGCCCCGCGCCAGGTTGCCTACGATGGCGCGTTTTCTTCAAAGGCAAACTTGGAAGCCATCAAAGGCAAGGGAGTTGAAGATGTTGCCTTTACCAAGGCTCATTTCGCGGTGACCGATATGGTCAAGAGTTCCTGGGTCTATCAACGCCTGCGGCGATTTCGCTGCGGAATCGAAGGCGTCATTTCGTTCTTGAAACGAGTCTTTGGTCTCGACCGATGCACATGGCGCTCATTGCCTTCTTTTAAATCGTACGTATGGAGTTCCATCATCACCTGCAACCTACTGATGATGGCAAGACACTTATTACGATAACAACTATTACTCTTCCGCCCCTTATAGCCATGGATTGCTAACAATTCGCCTCTCGTTTCGTCCAAGATTTTCATTCGCTCTCAACCCCACGAAGCCCCTTCCGAAAACGTATAATACCCACATCTTCGATAGGTCTCTCGCACACCACAAGTTATGGTGTTTCTGGACAGGAACTAGTCTAGTCTAGTCGCATGTTTCACCTCCTGGAGAGTAGAGACAAATTTGGGACCACGAAACCTCCCTGTCACTTGATTCCCACCTCCGAGGCCGCTAGATTTCCCCTATGCCCCTCGCCTCGGGAACACGCCTAGGCCCGTACGAAGTCCTCTCGCCGATTGGCAAGGGGGGCATAGAGTTTCTAATCCATGTCATTGACTATACCGGGCGAAGTCTACAAAGCCGAGGACACCCGGCTCGACCGGATGGTGGCCATCAAGGTCCTCCCCGAGCATCTCGCCGGGAGCCCGGAGCGCAAGCGGCGCTTCGAGCGCGAGGCCAAGGCGATTTCACAACTCAACCACCCGCACATCTGCACCTTGTATGACGTGGGAGAGCAGGATGGCGTGGACTACATCGCGTTCGAGTACATCGAGGGCGAGACCCTCAGCGCTGTGATCGCGCGCGGTGCACCGCCGCTCGACCAGTTGCTCGCAATCGCGCTGCCACTTGCCGAAGGCCTCGACTACGCGCACAAGAGGGGTGTCGTCCATAGGGACCTGAAGCCAGCCAACGTCATGGTGTCGAACTTGGGGATTCCGAAGATTCTCGACTTCGGCTTGGCAAAGCGTCTGAGTGCGGACGCCCTCTCGCAGGTGACGACCGCGCCGATGGCGTCGGTGACAGAAGCGGGTGCGATAGTCGGAACGCTGCCGTATATGGCGCCGGAGCAGTTGCGTGGGGAGCCGGCGGATGCGCGGAGCGACATCTTTTCGTTCGGCGCGCTGCTCTACGAGCTCGTCACGGGGCAACGGGCTTTCAGCGACGCGGTGTTGAGCTCAGAGCCGGTACCGCTGAGGCAGGTGCGACCGGACGTGCAACCCGAACTCGTGCACGTCGTCGAGAAGACGCTGAGAAAGGATCCGAACGAGCGGTATCAAGACGTCGCGGATCTGGCCGCCGACGTGCGACACCTGAAGCGCCAGAGCGGCGGGCAGGGGACGCTGCCCGCGCCAGTCATGGGGCCGGCTGTACCGAATCCGAGCCCGCATGCGCGTTCTGGCAGCAGGAGCGGTGGGGGCGGTCGTGATTCTGCTCTCGGTGTTTCTCGCGGATCGCTGGCGGGACTCCGGAGCGACAACGCCGGCGTCCGGCTCGGTCGCTGTGATGTATTTCGAAAACCTTGCCGACCCCAGTGACAGGGACAATCTGGGCCGAATGCTCACCAGCCTACTGACGACAGAGCTCTCACGGTCGCCAGGCCTGCAGGTCCTCGGCAGCCAGCGCCTGTACGACGTCGCGCTGCAACTTCGGTCGCGCTGACGGTACCGTCGACCGCTCGTCGGCAACCGAGGTGGCGCGTCGCGCTGAAGCTGGCAGCATGGTGGTCGGCCAAATCGCGCGCGCGGCCGGGTGGCTGATGGTGACGGCGGAGCTGGTGGAGGTGGAGACCCGTCGGCTGCTCGGATCCCACCGCACCGAAATGACGACCGTCGATGACATCTTTGCGGTGGCCGAAGCGCTCGGGGAGGATCTGCGTCGCGACCTTCGGCTAGCGGCGCCTGCAGAAGCGGCGACGGCGGATGTCGCGCGCGCGCTCACCCAGTCGGTCGACGCCTATCGCGCGTACGTCCGAGGAGAAGCGCGCCAAGAGCGAGCGGACTACGCGGGTGCCGCTGCCGAGTTCCGGGAAGCGGTGCGGCTCGATCCACAATTTGCGCTCGGGTACTACCGACTGACCCGCGCGGCAGGCGTTGCGGGCAACCGTTCGGGAATCTAAAGAGGCGATCCGGCACGCTCTCGCACTCGTCGACAGGCTCCCGGCCTCTTATCGGGATGTGGCTAAGGCACGGGCACTGCCCGCAACGTCCACGGACAGGTTACCGTTGTTTGCGGCGGCGCTCGAGCGCGATCCCTCGAACGTTGACGCGCTCGCTTTCCTCGCTGAATGGTACGCCCACTCATCCCGCGATAACGATCCCGAACGCGCGGTGGCATTCCGGGAGCGGCTGTTCGCGCTCGGGTACCACAGTTTTGCTTTCTCCGAAGAACAGGCCTACACGTACGCGCTGATGGGCAAGCCAGAAAAAGCGAAAGAGGTGCTCGCCGACATTGAGGCTCGCTGGCCCACGCTTGCGCCCTACGCTCGGACCTGGTTGAGCGCCTTCGCCGGTTTCGTGTAGCGCCAACGCGTGATGAGCTTCGGCAAGGGAGTCATCCAACTCCAAGGCTTTGAGAACCGCCGCCTTTTCCATTGGCGTCGCCTCACCGGACGGCACGTCCCCCCTCTGCCGGCGTCCGCCCCAGACTTGGCCGATACCCGCATAGGCCAGGGCGTAGTCTGGATCTTTCTCCAAGGCGAGGTCGAAGTACGCGAGCGCAGCCTCGAGGTCCGCTGGGGTGAGTCTTTGCCAGTGAAACATGCCCTTGAGATAGGCCTCGTGAGCCTCGGGATTGACGGGGCGGGCACTCGCCAAACGCTCGGACTCCTCTGGTGTCACCGCCACCTGAATCTCAGCGGCAATGGCCTGAGCAACCTCACTCTGCAACAACAGTACGTCCTGCAGGTCCCGTTCGTAGCTGTCCGCCCAAAGCGCCTGGTTGGTCTCCGGGTCGATGAGCTGCGCCGCAATCCGCACGCGCTCGCCGATCCGGAGAACAGAACCCTCGACGATCGCATCGACGTCCAACTCCTCCGCAATTTCCACAAGCGGTTTGTCCGATCCCTTGTACCTCATGACGGAACGGCGGGAGATCACTTTCAAAGCCCCGATCTTCGCCAGGTCGGTCATCAAGGCTTCCGTCATGCCGTCCGCAAAATACTCTTGCTCCGGGTCGCCCGAAAGGTTCTGCAGAGGAAGCACAGCGATGGAGTCGATGGGCGCAGGCGTCAACCTCGACGACACCCAATCCCGCAATCCAAGGACGTTCAGCCCAAGAGCCGACACGACAAAGGCGCTGAGAGCCGCGGCCGCCATCCACAGCACTCTCCTGCGCGTCCATCGCGATAGCGACGTTGTGTCCGGAACGCTCTCGAGCTCCGCGGCCAACTCTTTCGTTTCGTCATATCGCCTCTCGGGCTCTTTCTTCAAGCAATGTTCCACGACCGCGAGAAGCTGGTCCGGAGCCTCGTCGTTGAGCTTACTGATGGGCTCGGGCTCCTCGATAATGGCCGCCAGTGTTTGTGGAACCGTTTCCTTCCCGAAGGCAAGTCGGCCCGTCAGCATCTCGTAGAGGATCGAGCCGAAAGCGAACTGGTCCGAGCGATAGTCGACCGCACGGCCGGCAGCTTGTTCGGACGACATGTACTGCACCGTACCGAGAAGCGTTCCTTGCCGGGTGGCTTTCGTCACCGTCGCCATCTCGGGGTCGATAGCGGAACCCTGCGGGATCAGCTTAGCCAGACCAAAGTCCAGGATCTTTATCAGCCCGTCTTCTGTGACCATAAAGTTCTCGGGCTTCAGATCCCGATGAACGATGCCTGCCCCGTGGGCCTTCGCCAGGCCCGCGATAATCTGCTTGGCGAGGGCGAGCGTCTTCTTTGTGGAGAGGGGACCTTCACTCAGTAGCTCGCGCAGCGTCTGCCCCTCGACGAGCTCCATCACGATGTAGCGCGTGCCCTCGTGCTCGCCGATGTGGTAGATGGTCGCGATGTTCGGATGGTTCAGCGCAGATGCGGTGCGTGCTTCCCGTTCGAAGCGCTTCAGCCCCTCCGGCTCCGAAGCGATCTCTTTGCGGAGTACTTTGATAGCGACCTCGCGTCCGAACTCGAGATCCTTCGCCCGGTACACTTCTCCCATGCCGCCCGAGCCAAGCTTGTCGAGTACCTCGTAGTGGCCAAACGTTTTTCTCTTCACGTTGTCACTGCGGGAGGTTCATACGGCGCAGCAAATCTCGAAAGAGGGGATCGTCCCGTACGTTATCAAAAATCGGCCAACCGAGATATGTCGTTTGGGGATCGCGGTCCACAAAGGCCCTCTCCAGCCATTCGAGGGCACGCTCGCTCTCCCCAGCGCGAATATAAAAATCCGCAACCCAGAAAGCGCTCGTATGGGTCGTGAGCGAGCGCGCCGCCGTGTCGGCCAGCCGGCGCATCGCCCCTGCGTAACCACCCTCCGCGTATCCCCGGGTCAGGGCTTCTTCACTTTCTCGATCTCCGATCGCCACCAGGAACGACCTCTGAGCGTCGAGAGCCTCCTCATACATTCCCTTGAGATGGAGGGCGTTGACGAGCGAATTCGCCGCGAACGGAAGCCCTGGCGATGCTCTAAGCGCGTCACGGAGCTGGGCGATGGCGTCGTCATACCGGCGCACGAAAATCAAATTTTTACCGTAGAACGCATGGTAGAAAGCGTTCAAAGGATCCAGTTCGAGCGCTCGCTCGATCTGCGCCATCGCTTCATCCGGTCGTCCCATGGAGTTCAAGAAGAGCGAGTAATTGCGCCGCGCATCCCCGTCATTGGGGTTGAGCTCGATGGCCCGTTCGTAGGCCCGCTCGGCTGAAGGCCAATCCCACTCACCCCACGTCTTCAGTCCCGCTAACGCGCGATGAGCTTCGGCGAGGGACTGGTCCAGCTCCAGGGCTTTGAGAACGGCTACCTTCTGGATTGGCGTCGCCTCACTGGCCGGCACGTACCCCTGTTGCTTGCGTCCACCCCAGACACTGGCGATGCCCACGTAGGCCAGGGCGTAATTCGGATCTTTTTCCAGGGCGAGTTCGAAGTACGAGAGCGCGGTGTCGAGGTCCCGTGGAGTGAGTTTGTAATAATGCCTCTCCTGCCATTTCAGTGGATCCTCTCGAGGGTGAGACCGCCACAGTTTAGGTAGACGAGACTGATGAGAGCTTCGGCAGAGTGGAGTCCAAAGCTGCGGTGGCTCAGCAGCCGGATTTTGTTGTTCATTCCTTCGAGTCGGCCGTTGCTGAGTCTCCACGTGACCCACGCGATGACGCCATCGAAGTGGCTGCGGTCATCTTCGCCGCGCGTTTGACGGGCTCTATCCTCGAGCTCATAGCGCGCCGCAGCCATCCTCGGAGAAACTTCTTGGCCCATGTCTCGGTTTTGTAGGTGTAGAGGTCCATGAAGTCGTCGCGCAGAAGCATGGCGCGGTAGAGGCGACGATTAGCTCGCACCTGCTCGCGGAGCACCCGTTTGTCTTTCGCGCTGCGGTTGTGTTTGGCCTTGAGAAGGGGAAACTTGGTGTTCTTGAGGTTGCGCCGGGCAGTCCCTTTGAGCTCGCGCACCAGCTCGCGCCGGGTCTTATCCACGGCCTCGTTCAGATGCTTGACGATGTGGAAGCGGTCAAAGATCACCCGTGCCTGAGGAGCCTTTTTGCCGACGACAGTTATGTACGGCTCCCCTTGCGAGCTTGCATCAGCAACGTAAGGCGCGAGCTCGATGAAGCTTTGCCCGGTCCACCAGAGCGTGACGGAGGCGCCAAAGGCGTTTTGGTGGCGCAGAAGAAATGTATAGGTACAGACGAGCGGGATGAGAATCTGAAGGAGGGACCCGCCAAGCACACTCAAGAATCTTCCGAAGGGCAGGAAGAGAATGTGCCCGGCCTCGTGAAAAACGAGATCGATCCGCGCGAGCAGAAAGTGCACGAAGCTCGGAGATAGCTGTGAGCGCATGAGCGGCGAGGCAACATAGCTCCAACCGAGGAAGATCAAGACCGCCCAGAGAAGGGTGCGCGCGCCGAGCTCGATGACGTTCACGTCAGCAGGGATCACGACGGCGGAAGCGCGTACATGCTCCCTCATCTGTCGCAGCCAGGACTCGGCGGTCATAGGGTATCGAACGTTCTGTGGGACGGAATATCAATAGAAGAGCATCCGTATTTCCGAAAGTGTGCGTCTGCATCCTCAATGTCAGCCGCGTCGGCCGAAGCGGTTGAAGATAGCGTCGAAGGCCAGCTGCACGTCGGCCTGCTCGAGGAAGACACAGAACTCGGTGGCGGTCGACGTCACTTCGATGACGTTGATGTTTTGAAGCGCGACCTCCTCCAGAAGCTGATGGAGAATGCCCTTTACTTTCAAATAGCGCGAGTCGAAAGTCATGCCAACCGAAGCGAGGTCCCGATGCACGATACGAGGCGCGGCACTGAGTGCTCCGAGAAGTAGCTCGAGATTCTCGGCCTCGACGATCACCGTAATCTCGCGGATGCCTTCGGTGACGGTGATGAAGTCGTTGCGGGATTGGATGCGCTGGAAGACGCGGTTCAGCTCACGATGGCTCTCCGGCGTTTTCAATAGGGTCGCCGAGCACAAGCCGGATTGGACGCTGACCTTGTCGAGAACGAGCTCGTCTTCATGCGACCCGGGCATCGGCGCGGCGCGTCTCGAGAGCCGCGAGAGGTTCATCAGCACGGCGGACTCCGTGACTTCCTTGTGGGTCTGCGCCTCGATGCTCGGCCGCAGGAAGCGCGCGAGCTGACTCAAGTTGAGCAGGCGATGGTGGAAGCCGAATCGAAGTCCTTGATGGCCTTCGATCAAGGTCTCCACGGCTTCCGAGATCTTCTTCATGTTACAAATATAACAATTATTCTGTTGTTGAAACAAATTCTTCAACTTCTTTGGTGGATCCCACGCGGACCCCTACTCTGCAGTCGACACTATTAGGGACTCAGTTGAGCCAGTTGAGGAGGTTCCATCATGAACGCTTGTCCTGTCTGTGGCGGCGGCGTCAACTTGCCGACGAATGCCGTGCTCAGTGAGCTCTTGGACTGCGGTGAATGCAGCTCCGAGCTCGAAGTCATTTCTCTTCAACCGGTACGGTTTGTAGAAGCGCCGCTCGAGGCCGAAGACTGGGGTGAGTAGCCAGCTCCGTGTCGCACTTCTCCACTCGGTGATACGCCGGGAGGAAAAGCTCCTGCTCGACGCGTTCACGCGCCTCGGCGGCGTCGAGGTCACCTGTCTGGACGATCGCAAGCTCGGGTTCGATCCGGCTGGCGACGCGCCGCCTCTGCCCTACGACGCGGTGCTAGCGCGCAGCGTGAGCTTCTCGCGCGGGCTCTACGCGCGCTATCTCTTCGAATCGCGCGGCCTTCGCTGCTTCAACGAAGCGGCAGTGGCGGCGCTCTGCGGTGACAAGCTCCGTATGTCGCTCGCGCTTCTCGAGGCCGGAGTCCCGCACCCCGATTTGCGCATAGCGTTCACACAAGACTCTGCTCTCGAAGCAGCGAACGCGATGGGTTATCCCGTTGTGATGAAGCCGGTCGTAGGATCGTGGGGCAGGCTCATCGCGCGCGCCGACGACGCCGATGCGGCGGAGAGCTTGCTCGAGCACAAAGCAGCGCTCGGGAACTACCAACATCAGATTTATTACTTGCAGCGCTACGTTGATAAAGGTGGGGATAAAGGTGGCCGCGACATTCGAAGCTTCGTCGTCGGCGGGCGCTGCATCGCGGCCATCGCGCGCACGAGCGCGCATTGGCGCACGAACACCGCGCGCGGCGCGACCGCGTCGAACTGTCCGGTTTCCGATGAGCTCGCCTCGATCTCGCTCCAAGCCACTCGCGCCGTCGGCGGCGGCATGCTCGCCATCGATCTGTTCGAGACTAAGGACGCCGACGGCGGCGACGGCTATATCGTGAACGAAGTAAACGACACCATGGAGTTCAAAAACAGTATCGAGACGACCGGGGTCGACATCCCCCTTGCGATGGCCGAGCACGTGGTCGAAGAGCTGCGGGGAAGAAGGGCGGCGTGATCCGCGCGAGCATCGCCGGGGCCTCGGGCTATGCAGGCGGCGAGCTTGTTCGGCTTCTTCTCGCTCATCCCAAAATCGAGATCGCCCAAGTCACTTCCGAGCGGCTCGCCGGCAAGAACGTGGGCCGGGCGCACCCGAATCTGCGTGGTGTCACATCGCTTCAATTCTCTTCGCTCGAGAGCCTCGAGCCTTGCGACGTTCTCTTTCTCTGCTTGCCTCACGGCGAAGCGGTCGAGCGCTGGGAGCAGTTCTCGCCGCTCGCCGAGCGCATCATCGACTCGAGCGCCGATTTTCGACTGCAGACGTTGTCTCTCTACGCCAAGTATTACGGGAAAGACCACCCTAGGCCGCAGGAGCTTCGCGAGTTCGTCTATGGCATCCCCGAGATCCATCGCGACAGAATCCGCCACGCACGGTGGGTCGCCTGCGGCGGCTGTAACGCCACGGCGTCCATCCTCGGACTCTACCCGCTTTATCGCGAGAATCTCGTCGAGCTCGATCGCACCGTCATCGAGGTCAAAGCGGGCTCGAGCGAAGCGGGACGCCGCGCGACAAGCTCGAGCCATCACCCTGAACGCAGCGGCTCGGTCCGCGCCTTCGCGCCAACGGGACACCGCCACACCGCGGAGATCGTGCAATCCCTCGAGAACGGCGTCCCCATCGACGTGCATCTCACGGTGACCTCCGTCGAGATGGTGCGCGGCGCCGTCGCGACGAGCCACGTCTTTCTCAATCGCGAGATGAGCGAGCGCGAGCTCTGGGGCGTTTTTCGCGCCGCTTATCGGGACGAGCCCTTCATGCGCTTGATCAAAGAGCGTCAGGGAAGCTACCGCTATCCCGACCCCAAGCTTCTCGCGGGAACGAACTTCTGCGATGTCGGCTTCGAGCGCGACCCCGATAGCTCGCGTGTCGTCGTGATCAGCGCTGTCGACAACCTCATGAAAGGCTCCGCCGGGCAAGCGGTGCAATGCATGAACTTGATGCTCGGGCTCGACGAGACGACGGGATTGTCCTTTCCGGGGCTCCATCCTCTTTGAGCCCTAGTCTATGTGCCGCTTTTTGATGATGCGCTCGGACGCGCCGTTCGAGACCGCCGAGGTCCTCGCAACGTTTCGCCGCAAGTGCCGCGAGAGCGTCGAGTATCAAGGACACGGCTGGGGCGCAGCGTGGCGGGCGGCGGGCATCTGGTTTCGCCATAAGAGCTTGACGCCAATCTGGGAAGACAGGTTCGAGATACCTAAAGAAGTCGGCTTTCTCATCGTACATGCCCGTAGCGCTTTCAAAGATACCGGCATCACGATTGAGAACAACATGCCGTTTTATCGTGACGAGCGGGCCTTCGTCTTCAACGGAGAGCTCCGCGGCGTCCGGCTTCGCGTCCCTGGACGTATTGGCGCCGAGAAGGTGTTTCATCTCATCGAGCGCGCCGTGAATCAAGTTGACGGCGATCTGTCCAAAGCACTCGCAGCCACGGAACAGTTGCTTCTTTCGAAAAGCGACTACGTCCGCGCGTTGAACGTCGCGGTCGCGGACGGCGATCGGATCTACGCCCGCTGCCGGTTCAACGAATCGCCGGACTACTTCACGCTCCACTACCGAGACGACGAGATCCGCTCGGTGTGCTCGGAGCCGCTCGATGCGTCGTACCATGCGATGCAGAACGGGCAAACGGTGACGCTCTGATCGACCTGACGATTATCAAAGTCGGCGGCGGGGCCACGATCAACCTGGCTGGTATCGCTTCCGATCTGAGTGAGCCTGAGCTCGCTGCGCCGTGCGTCGTCGTGCACGGAGGGAACGCGGCGCGGGACGACTTGGCCGCGCGACTAAAAAGCCCGACGCGCACCATCACGTCCGCCTCGGGCGTCGAGAGTGTTCTGACGGACGAGGCCGCGCTCGACATCCTGACGATGGCCTATGCCGGGCTCGTCAACAAGCGTTTCGTGAGTCTTTGCCAGCAACACGGTGTGAACGCGATCGGCTTGAGCGGGATCGACGGCGCGCTCGTGCGCGGCCGGCGCAACCGCGGCATCCGCGTCGTCGAAAACGGACGTAAGCGCCTCGTCCACGACGCGTCGGGAAAGCCCAAAGTCATCAACACCGAGCTCATCGGCCTTCTTCTCGGCGCCGGCTACACGCCCGTTGTGACGGTGCCCATTCTCGACGAGGATGGACGCGCGGTGAATACCGAGAATGACTCCGTCGTCGCTCTTCTGCAAAAGAGCCTCTGCGTGAAACGCGTCGTGCAGCTCATCGAAGCACGCGGGCTCCTTCGCGATGCGTCCGAGCCCCAAAGCCTCGTGCACGAAATGAGCTTCAGCGCGCTCGAAGCGTGGCAAGAGGGCTCGGGTGGGCGCTTTGGGCGGAAGCTCATGGCGCTTTCGGCCATGGCGTCGAGCGGATGCGAGGCTGTTTTCATCGGAGACGGCCGTGTCGAGCACCCGCTCCGCGAGACGCTTTCCGGCAAAGGAACACTGATACGATGACCCCGATGAGCCCAACCGCCACCCGCTCGAGCCACGAGCTCGACGTCTATGGGAAACGCGGCATCACCCTCGTCCGCGGACGCGGCGCGCGCCTTTGGGACGACACGGGCCGCGAATATATCGATTGCATGAGCGCACACGGCGCGGCGATTCTCGGCCACGCGCACCCTCGTATCGCGGAGGCGCTCGAGCGGCAAGCACGCACGCTCACGAGCTGCCCCGGCTCCTTTTACCATCCCGGCAAAGAGAAACTCATCGAGCGTCTCGCCGAACGCTGCCCAAGCGGGCTCGACCGGGTCTTTCTCTGCAACTCCGGAACCGAAGCGGTGGAGGCCGCCATCAAGTTCGCACGCGCGAGTACCGGACGGCCAGGCATCGTGGCGACGAAGCGCGGGTTTCATGGAAGAACCTTCGGCGCGATGAGCGCGAGCTTCAACCCCAAGCATCACGAGCTCTATGCGCCGGTCGTCCCCGGTACGCGCTTCATCGCTTTCAATGACGCCGCGGCCCTCGAGGACGCACTCGAGGACGACGTTTCGATGCTACTGCTCGAGCTCGTGCAGGGCGAAGGCGGAGTGCACGTCGCCGAGCCGTCTTTCATATTGCGCGCGCAAGAGCTTTGCCGCGAACGGGGCGTTCTGCTCGTGATCGACGAAGTGCAAACCGGCTTCGGGCGTACGGGCGACTGGTTCGCCTGCTCGCGCTACGGACTCTCGCCCGACATCTTGTGCCTCGCCAAAGGGATCGCGGGCGGCTTCCCCATGGGGGCGGCCGTCGTGAACGACAAAGTTCAGGTTGACGTCGGCATGCACGGCTCGACCTTTGGCGGCAACCCGCTCGCGTGCGCCGTCGCCAATGCGGTTTTCGACGTGCTCGAGAGCGAAGGCTTCCTAGGATCCATCGCCGAGAAGGGGCGCTATCTGAAAGAGCGACTCAGGGCGATCGATTCGGAGGCGATCCTCGACGTGCGCGGTCGAGGGCTCATGGTTGGCATTGCCATGAAGCAAAAGGCCCGCCCCTACCTCGAAGCACTCGCGGAGCAAGGTGTGCTTGCGCTCACGGCCGGCCCGAAAGTGCTGCGTTTGCTGTCGCCTCTCGTAATCACCGAGGAGGAGTTGGAGCAAGTCGTCGAGACGCTCGACGACGTTCTCCGGTAGTGACTCCAGAAAACGAATAGGAGTCTCGGCTACAAGCCGGCGGCGCGGAGGTTGGTTACGTTCTCGAGAATTTCTCGCGTGACTTCCTCTTCCGCCATTTCAGCCCATTCGTCGGGGATGAGCTCGGTCGCCCGCACCGCGAGCTTTTT
Organism: Candidatus Marinacidobacterales bacterium; assembly: GCA_965197495.1. Lineage (GTDB taxonomy): Bacteria > Acidobacteriota > Vicinamibacteria > Marinacidobacterales > SMYC01 > SMYC01. The sequence continues at coordinate 2,601,886 of OZ240210.1, read as the reverse complement.
CGCCTCTTTGGTGAGCGAGCCACGAAGACGGTGCCCCGGCATCGGCGCGACCAATATCGCGGCCGCCGCCCCCACCACGGTGCCAAACAGTAACCCTGCAGCAAACTTCATGTCTCGTTCTTCTAATTTAGCATGCCCAGAACCAGACAGTAAGGGGCCATAAGGGTCGGGCGCGTTATGTCTTCGCACCGAGATTCTCGCGGTGCTCGCTCTTCGAGCGCTTCCAATGTTTTCGGCCAGTCGCCCTTCAGTAGGCGCGAGAGGCCACGATCCGCCAGAAGCTTGCCTTCGGTCTGACACGCGGGGCAGTAGTTGGTCTCGTTGTCGGCGTAGCGGATGCGTTGGATCGGCCCGTCGCAATCGGGGCACGGCTTGCCGTAGCGGCCATGAACGACCATCTTCGGCCGGAAGGCGGTGACCTTTTCCGGAAACTTGCCTTTTTGTTCCGCGCGAAGCTCTTCCGTCCACGCCACGAGCGTTTCGCGCGTCGCGACATAGAGACGCCCGATCTCCTCGTCACTCAGACGCGACGTCCACTTCACCGGCGAGAGCTTCGCGCGATGCAGGATTTCGTCGGAATAGGCGTTTCCGATCCCGCTGAAAAGATGGGGGTCAGTGAGCGATCGTTTCAGCGTGTGGTTCTCGAAACGGAGGGCTCGCGTAAACGCTTCGACGTCAGCCTCGAGGACCTCGAGACCGCCCGGATCGAGAAGCGAGAGCTCTTTGTCGCCCCGTACAAGCCGGAGCGAAGCGCGTTTCTTGGTGCCGGCCTCGGTCAAGGTCAGCGAGCCCGAGGAGAAATCGAAGCGTGCGAGACCGCGACGCTTTTGGAGCTTTGGGCGAGCGGCACCTTCTTTCCAATGAAGCCGGCCCGCAACCATCAGGTGGATCACCGTGAAGAGCTCGTCCTCGGGACCAATGACGACACGCTTGCCGAGCCGGCGCAGCGCAACGACCCGTTTGCCTTCGAGCTCACTCGGACTCGGTTCTATCGACCTGAGAAGAAACGGGCTTTTTAGCTGGAGCTTTTTGAAAATTTGACCTCCGATACGCGCGTCGAGCGCTTCGAGATAAATCTCGATATCCGGTAGCTCTGGCACGAGGGCATTGTCTCACGAGCGCCGAACGCGTTAGGCTGTCGGCTCGAAGGAGGTTCTGAATGGCAGATAATCGGTTCGAAGGCAAGGTCGCGCTCGTGACGGGAACAACGAGCGGCATCGGAAAAGCCACGGCGGTGCGGCTCGCAAGTGAAGGCGCCAAAGTAGCGGTGACCGCGCGACGCGAAGAGAAGCTCAACGAGCTCGTCCTCGAGATTGAAGGCGCGGGCGGCTCAGCCCACACCATCCCCGGCGACCTCACGAGCGCGTCAGACCGTAAGCGGCTCGTCGACGAGACCGTGGCTCAATATGAAGGTCTAGATATTCTTGTCAACGCGGCCGGGATCATCGCCTTCGGAACCATCGAGGACACCTCCCTCGAAGACTGGCACAAGATGTTCGACATCAACGTCGTCTCCGTCTTCCATCTCATGCAGCTCGCTCTCCCGCACATCATCCCGCGGAAAGGCAACATCGTGAACGTGTCGAGTGTGAACGGCATGCGGTCGTTCCCGGGTGTGCTCGCTTATAACTCGAGCAAGTCAGCGCTCGATCAGCTCACGCGCTGCTCGGCGCTCGAGCTGGCGTCGAAGGGGATCCGCGTGAACAACGTCAATCCTGGCGTCGTCGTCACCGAGCTCCACCGTCAGGCAGGCCTCGATGAAGCGAAGTACGCGGCGTTTCTGGAAAGAAGCAAGACGACCCACCCGATCGGGCGCGTCGGGAAAGTCGAGGACCTCGCTGCGCTGATCACGTTTCTAGCTTCGGACGAAGCCGGGTGGATCACCGGCGACACCGTCAATATCGACGGCGGGCGCCACCTGACCTGCGCGCGCTAGCAGGCTAAAAGAAATACGGTCGCCTGCGCGAGCGGAGCGAGCCCGTCCCGAATGGGCCGACGACACGCCGGGCGAGCGAACGAAGAGAGAGCGAGCATTAAGCATTAATTGACCGCTTCTTGCAGACTCGCAACCGCCTCTTCACGGCCGCGGGTGAAGCGGAGAACACCTTCGACGATGAGCCAGATCGCCAGGAACAGCACGACACCGCCCACGGCCAGGAGCAAGTAGCTGCCTTGGTTGAAGAAGCTCCGGACGTTGATGACCATCGCAGCGATGGTCGTCACGAGCATGAAGACCATCGGGATGGCGGTATAGAGATAGTTCTTCTTCCGGAAGTAAAGGTAGAGCGTCACGGTCAAAAGCGTCAGCCCGGCCATGACTTGGTTCGTTGTGCCGAAGACCGCCCAGAGCACGACGCCGGCGGGCCGGCCATCGACCTTTAGCAGCGCGAAGAAACCAATGGCCGCGACCGACAACACCGTCGCGACATAGCGATTCGCGAGCACGGGCATCTTGACCGTCTCGGCGACCTCCTCGATGTTGTAGCGCAGAAGCCGCGTGGCCGAATCGAGCGTCGTGAGCGCGAAGGAGACGGCCACGAGCGCGATGAACGCCTTGCCTAAGGCGGGATCGATTCCCAGACTTGCGAGAAAAGTCGCGGAGCCGGAGACGAACGCGTCCAAGTTCGAAGCGAGACCGTCCGCCGATTCCCAATTCGAGTAATGGTCGCGCCACGCTGTCGTGCTCGCGAAACCCGCGGTGCAGGCAAGAACGGCCGCGAGACCCAGAACACTCTCGCAGACCATGCCTCCATAGCCGATGAAGACGGCGTCCTGCTCCTTGTCGAGCTGCTTCGCGGTCGTTCCTGAAGAGACGAGCGCATGGAAGCCCGAAACGGCACCACAGGCGATCACGATGAACACGAAAGGATAGAGGGGTGGAGCACCCGGCGGCGTCGGGTCGAAGGCGGGAGCGACGAAGCTCGGACGCAGAATGACAAAGCCGAGAAAGATCGCGATGAGCCCCAGATAAAGAAGCAGCGAGTTCAAGAAGTCTCGCGGCTGGAGCAAGAGCCACACGGGCAGCACGGACGCGGCAAAGGCGTAGGCGAGCAGCACGTAGCTCCAAGAGGACACGCTCAAATCCGGCGTGGGGAGAACACGGCCCATGTAGACGGCGACGAGCGTGAGCACGAAGCCGACGAGGGTCAAACGTCCGAGCGGCACGCCTTTCTTGTAGAAGAGCACCCCCATCGCTACGGCCAGTACCATCAAAGAGAAGCTCGGGAACACAGCCTCGGGATAGAAATCCGAGGAAAAGAGCTGAGAGACGACCTGGACGAAGACACCCATCGCAAGCGTGATGAGAAAGATAATGATGACGTGAAAGAGGCTCTTCGCCCGGTGCCCGATGATGTTCTCGGCCACCTTTCCAATCGATTTGCCCTTGGCGCGCAAGCTCACCGCCAAAGCGCTAAAATCGTGCACGGCGCCAATGAAGATCGTTCCCAAAACGACCCAAATCATCGCCGGAACCCAGCCCCACATCACCGCGATCGCGGGGCCGAGCATCGGCGCGAGCCCGGCGATGGACGCATAATGATGCCCGAAAAGAACGTAGCGTTTGGAAGGAACGTAGTCGTGCCCGTCGTTCAGCGTGTGCGCGGGGGTCTCGCTTTTGCCCGTCAGCTCGAAGAGATTGCGCGCGATCCGCTTCGCGCAGAAGTGATACCCAAGAAGATAGGCGACGAAGCAGCCAATCGCTGCTACGATAGGGCTCATTCGACCCTCCCTTTCGAATCGAAGATTATAGGTTCTGGGCACGAGCCTGAACAACCGCTCGACAAATTTGAGTCAAGGGATTCACAGATTTGCAGAATTTGAAAGGTTTTCGAGATTTCTTCCCCGAGGAGATGGCGGAGCGGGCGCACGTGTTCGACGCGATGCGCCGGGTCGCGAAACGCTACGGTTTTGTGGAATATGACGGCCCGCCGCTAGAGAGCCTCGAGCTCTACAGGAAGAAATCCGGCGACGAGATCGTGGCTCAGCTCTATAACTTCCAGGACAAAGGCGGCCGCGACGTTGCGCTCCGGCCGGAGATGACGCCCACTTTGGCGCGCATGGTGGCGGCGCGCGCGCCCTCTCTTCAAAAGCCGATCAAGTGGTTCTCAATCCCCCAGCTGTTCCGCTACGAAAGAAACCAAAGAGGTCGCCTCCGCGAGCACTTCCAGCTCAACGTCGATATCATCGGCGCCCGCGAGGTCGAAGCCGATGCCGAGCTCCTCGCGGTAGGACTCGACGTCCAGCGCGAGCTCGGGCTCACCAAGGAAGATGTCGTCGCCCGCGTCAACGATCGCCGGATCGTCACCGGGGCGCTCCGACTTCTCGATGTGTCGCAAGACAGCATCGCTGCCAGTTATACCGCCATCGACAAGTACCGAAAAGTGCCCGACGAAACCTTTACAAAGCTTCTCTCGGATGCCGGGGTCTCCGAGAGCGGTATCGCGGAAATTCGAAAGCTCGCAGGCGGCAGCGTGAGCGTTTCCGAGTGGTTCGCGCCTAGGCTCGACGACACCGACGAGACGACGCGAAAGGCGGTCTCGGATCTCGAGACGTATCTCGCGCGGATGACCGAAGCGGGATTCGAAGACTTCGTGGAAATGGATTTTTCAATCGTGCGCGGGCTCGCCTATTACACAGGAATCGTTTTTGAGCTCTACGACCCGAAAGGCAAGGAGCGTGCAATCTGCGGCGGCGGCCGCTACGACGACCTCATCCAATCGCTCGGCGGGCCCGATTTGCCCGCTCTCGGATTCGGGATGGGCGATGTCGTGCTGAGCCTCATGCTGCGCGATCGTGGCCTGATGCCGAAGGCGCCGCCACGCGCGGACGTTGTCGTCATCCCCGTAGGCGCCGAGCTTGCCGCTGCCGCGCGCCAGATCACGACCCAGCTTCGCCGCGCGGGCAAGCACGCCGAGACACCGTACTCCCCGATGGGGGTCGGCAAGGATCTGAAAGCCGCGAGCCAACGCGCCATCCCCTACGCCGTCATCGTGGGCCCGGAGGAGTGGGCCGCCCACGAAGTCAACTTGAAGGACTTGCGCACGGGCGAACAAGCCCGCGTCCCGCTCGACGCGCTCGCCGCCAAGATCGAAATTTAGTTCCGGAGCAAGATCAATACTGAGCGCGTGCGCTCCATCGCCTAAAGGCGATGGGTTCACGTCGCCGACTAAAGTCGGCTTGTCCTTGCCTCGTTTCACTACTCACTGACCTTGAAAGAATCGTCGTCCTGGGGCACGGCACCCTGCAACTCTATATACTTCGCTATCACCTCATCCGTCACGTTGCCCGTTGTCACCACGAAGTAACCCCGTGCCCGTAGGTGCCGACCCCAGAACTCCTTCCGCATCGTCCGTAAGTCGCGCATCAGACGATTCGACGTCTTACCCTTGATCAACTGCATCACTCGACTCGGCGACAAATTCGGCGGCACGCTCAGCAACAGGTGCACGTGCTCAGGCCGCACATGACCCTTCAGTATTTCTATCTGGTTCCGAGCACAGATCTCCCGGATGAGATCCCGGAGACGAACCGCTACATCCCCTCTCAAGGCCGGCTTGCGGTACTTCGTGATAAATACGAAGTGATAGTTTAACTGATACGTCGTGTGCGATGATTTACGATATCCTTTCACCTGGGGATCGTACCCCAAGCCTCCTAAAGGCTTCGCCTAAAGGCGTGGGATTTCAACCATCCCCGAGTGGGACATTAAGAAAGCGTAACGCAAAGGCGCAAAGGAAAAGAAAGAAAGAAAGAAAAGTCCGCTTGCGCGCCTTTCTCACCTCGAAGGCGCTGGCTAGGTTGCTGGCGCGCCACCCCCCTGACACAGGGAGGTCCATTTTTCTCCATCGCTCTCAGTGACGTTCTGACGCCGCCCTGGTTAAGGGGCCGAAAATTTAGCGACAAGAGCGTTTCCTCTCATCTTCTTTTCTTCTCTTTTCGGTTCTCCTGTCGTTTCTGGGGATCTGATTTGGGCGCGAGGGTATGGCCTATGGACGCTGCCGCGATTGTGGAAAACACCGGAAACTCCTGGAGAGAGAGGCGTTAGGGATGGTTGTGAGCAGGTACAAACGTAGCAGCGGCGTTTTCCACAATCGCTTGGAAAACGCTTCGCGTTTCCCACAAGCGCCCACAGGCCCCTCCTGATATATACAAGAAGGATTCATTCATTTGGAATAAGGAAGGGGAGGCATCGATCAGTGGAGGCTATGGAAAACGCCCTTCCAGGCTTCGAAGAGAGCTCAGTCGTGAGCAAGGCCTTGAACGATCCGGACCGTGGGGGCGTTTCCCACAGCCTCGTTTCGCGCTGCGGGGCAGTGGCATTTGGTGAGGCCTGTGGGTTGAGAGGGTAAGCCATGTTTAGATGCGCATCGGCGAGAACGCTAGAATCCTTTTTCGGCAAGAAAAAGGAGCGTTCTCGCGATGCGCGTTACCACGTTAGTCAACAAGCTCATCGGATTGCAAGGCCTGTGGGTCCGAAATTTCCACTTCCAGGCGGACAAAGCCAGAGTGGTGGTGGATGTCGTACCACGGAGGAGGAAGCCTCTGTGCGGGGTTTGCGGTCGAAAGGTCCGCAAGAACAAAGATCGCTACAATCGTTACTGGCGGCACTTGGACCTGTTCGGTGTCCGGAGCTATCTTCGCTACTCGATCCGGCGAGTGGTTTGTCGGCGTTGTGGCGTGGTCAAAGAAAAGGTGCCTTGGGCCGACAAGGGGAGCCGCTTTACCAAGAGCTTCGAACAAGAGGTAGCGTGGCTGGCACAGAGGACAGACGTCAGCGCCGTAGCGAACTATTTCCGAGTGACGTGGCGTTCGGTGCGACGGATCATCCAGCGGGTGGTTGCCGAGCAACGGGATGAGCGGCGCGAGCTCGATGGATTGCGGGTGATTGGGATGGACGAGATCAGCTACCGCAAACGCCATAAGTACTTAACAGTGGTAATAGACCATCTCAGCGGCCGGGTCGTCTGGGCGGGAAAGGAGCGCAAGGCCAAGACGCTGCTGCGGTTTTTCCGCAAGCTCGGACCACAAAGAGCCGCGGAGCTCGAAGCGGTCAGCATGGACATGTGGGAGCCGTACATAACTGTCGTCGGCAAAAAGGCTCCTCAGGCACGGGTGATCTTTGACCGCTTCCACATCGTCAAGCATCTGAACGAGGCCGTGGATAAGACCCGGCGCGAGCTGGTGCGCGAGCTCAAAGGGACTGCCCGGCGCAACCTCAAGAACACCAAGTTTCCCCTTCTCAAGGCCAAACACAACCGCAGCGCGAAAGACAAACGGGTGCTCCGCGAGCAGGTGCGAGCTAATCGTCGCCTCTACCGCGCCATGCTTCTGCGCGACGACTTCATGGACCTCTACACCTACAAAACCGAGACATGGGCCAAGAAGTTTCTCCGAGGATGGCTGCGGCGCGCTATGAGCTCGAGGATAGAGCCCGTCAAACGCGCGGCGAAGATGACCCGCAGCCACTTCGATGGCGTCATCGCGTGGGTCACGTGGAGACTCAGCAACGGCCGACTCGAAGGAATGAACAACAAAATCCGGCTGCTGAGCCACCGCAGCTTTGGACTCCACTCTGCCGAAGCTCTCATCAGTCTCGTCTACCTAAACTGTGGCGGTCTCACCCTCGAGAGGATCCACTGAAATGGCAGGAGAGGCCTCTTTTCTTTGCGCCTTTGCGACTTTGCGCCTTTGCGTTACGCTTTTCTTAATATTGATCTAGCGAACTAATCCACCCGCTCGATCCGTACTTGCTCATCGTCTTCGAGAAGCACGCGAAACCGGACGCCTTCGGGAAAGAGATCGGGGTCGCGAAAGGCCGGCATGGGCCGGGTGGGCTCTCGTACGAAGAAATCTCCGTCGGGAACGAGAGCTCCGATGAAAACGAGCTCGCGCCACTTGCGCCGAGGAAGCCAAAAAGCGCCCGCTCGACGCTTCACGTTCTCGAACGGTCGCTCATCCACCATAATAGAGCCTCCATATATGCCAAAAGTCCGCGTCGTTCTAGTTCGCCCCGAAAACGCCGCCAACGTCGGCGCGGTCGCGCGTGTTGTCGCGAATACCGGCCTCGAAGGCATCGACCTCGTCGCCCCGTGCGATTGGCGCACCGTCGAAGCCTGGCGCATGGCGTGGCGCTCCGAAGGTATCTTGGAGGCGACGCGCGAGTTCACGAGCCTCGACGAAGCGCTCGAGGGCGCGGTCTATGTCGCGGGCTTGTCCGGACGTTCCGGGATGCGCGTGAAGCCGATAACGCCTCGTGCGATGGCGGCCGAGATCGCCGCGCTCGATGGTAGCGCGCCCGTCGCGCTCGTCTTCGGATGCGAGTCCCAGGGTCTCACGGAGAACGATCTCAGGCACTGCCAGCGCCGAGTCGGAATCCCGTGTGATCCACGGCAGCCTTCGCTCAACCTGGCCCATTCCGTGATGGTCACGTGCTATGAGGTCTATCAGGTGCAAGCACCCGAACAAACAGCGCCGCACCGAGCTCCCTTCGAAGACGTCGAGCCAGCGCTCGCGAAGCTCGAAGAAGCGCTCCTCGACGTCAACTTCTTTACGCCAGACAACGTGGGACCACGTTTCGCGGAATGGCGCGAGCTCTTCGGACGCGCCGGGCTGACGCCCCGTGAGGTAAAGCTCGTTCTCGCGCTCGCGCGCAAAGTGCGAAACCTCGGTCAGATGACGCAGGAATCTAAGAAGCCTTGAGGTGCTTGCCGAAGAAGTCCTGGACGCGGTTCCACGCGTCCGTCGCCGCCGGAAGGTTGTAGACCTCTCGCTCGTCATTGTAGAACGCGTGGTCGACACCCGGATAGATGTGAAAATCGGTGGACACATCGAAAGCCTTAAGCTTCCCTTCGAGCTCCTTCACGACATCCGGGTTGACGAAGCCGTCATTCTCCGCAAATAGGCCGAGCACGGGCGCTTTCATCTGCGCGTAATCCGGCTGCACGTTCGGGTGGATGCCGTAGAAGTCGACGCAGGCGCCGATGCGGTCGTTCTTGCTGGCCGCAAAGAGCGCGAGCTGACCGCCCATGCAAAAGCCTATGACGCCGACCTTTTCGCCGGTGGATGCGCTCGCGAGGTAGTCCACCGCGCCGCGTAAGTCCTTCTCCGCGCCGTCGATGTTCAAAGCCATTATGAGCTTTCCGGCGTCGTCCGGGGACTTCGTCGCTTCACCGTGATACATGTCCGGAGCGAGCGCGACATAGCCCGCCGACGCGAACCGGTCTGCCACCGTCTTGATGTGGCCGATGAGGCCCCACCACTCTTGAATCACGACGATGCCGGGACCCTCGCCGCTCTCGGGTTTCGTCAAATAGCCGCTTGCGGTGCCGCCATTGGCGGCCAACTCCACCATGGTGCCGTTGAGGTTGGGCATTGTCCGCGTATCGTAGCAGCATTCAGCGTTCAGGGCTCGGGCTTGACCGGGTTCTCTTGCTTCGGGACAATCCCCTTATGAGTGCATCTCCGCCTATGGTTCTTACGCGACGGGAGATGTCTTTTGATTTTTGGGGGGCGCGGTTTGATGTGGAGCGGGATCGGGAGCTTCTCATCTGGATTTTCGACCAGTTTCTTTACGGTGAGGTGACGGGGATCCAAGTTGGGCATTGGCTTTATCGGGCGCCCAGTCTCGATGCGGCGAATTTTCTTGCGCGCCAGGCGGTGGAAGAGCTGCAGCACGTAGATCGGTTTCTCGAGATCTTCAAGATTCTCTCCGCCACACCTGGACCTGCTCATCCCGCGGTTCGCTTTCTTTCGACGGGGATGATGTCTGATGACTGGAACGAGCATGTGTGCCTCGAGATGGCGCTCGGCGAAGGTTATGTGCTCCCGGTGCTCTACGGGCTCATCGATACGCTCGAGCATGAGGAGATCCGATCGATTCTGCAGCGGGCCACGCGGCAGGAAGAACGCCACGTCGCCTTCGGAGAATCGGAGACGATCAAGGCGCTTCAGGAGAAACCGCGCGACCGCAGCCGTCTTCTCGGACTCTCACTTTGGTCACTCGTTGCCATAGACCTTCTGGCTCGGGCGGTCGAACGTCGCGCGACCGACGAGCATCCCGTGCTGAGGCAGTTCCCGGACTTTCTGCGCCACGTTCACCGAACAACTGAGCTTCGGCTGAAACGGCTGGGAATTCTGAATTTGCCATTTTCCGAGATCGGTTTGCTCTCGAAATCGGGTATGATGAGCTTCGCAGCCGCGGTCCACTTGGCGAACCGCCTATGGCCCAGGCGCCGGCCACGTTTGACGAAGACGTACCTCGAAGATGCACGGATGCGCTCAGGTACAAATCAGCGTAGTCGTGCGGGTCACGCCCCGCATGCCACCGATGGTACCGGCGACGAGGTGGGAGATCTCACGGATGTCGTCGACCTCGAGTAGCGCGACGATGTCGTAAGGGCCCGTGACTGGGTCGACTGCCCCGACGGCGGGCATTCGCTCGAGTGAGCGGATGATCGCCTCGACGCGTCCCGGCACGGTCTGAATGAGAACGTAGGCGCGGAGTTTTTGTTTCGCAGTAGACGATGAAGGTTTTCTGGACTTGGTTACTCGGGCTCGTGTCATGTGTGGCACCCCCTACCCCATTCGGCCGTTTGAGAATGTTCGGACTTCGTACTTTCACTTGCGCTCGGAATCTGCTAGCATACGCGGCGGGAGTTTCCTTTGGAACTCCACGTCCCGGCTGTTCTGGCGGGACGATAGTTGCGACGCAAATAGCTTCCTAATGATAGACGCTGTTGGCCGCAACGAGCCAAAAGTAAGAAAAAAAGGTCTATGACTCGTCAAAGTGCGCCTCCTATGGAAGCTGAAGGTGTGCTGGAGCTGGAACCGCAAGGAAACGGCCATCTCCGGCAATTGGAAAAGAATTTTCTCCCTGGCCCCCAGGACGTTCGCGTCCCTACCCGCCTGGTCAATAAGTACTTCCTAAAAGAGGGCCAGTTCATCCAGGGCCCATCGGGAATGGCCCGCCGGCGGAACAACCGCCGCGGCGGTCCACCGCATCGCGAGCTCACGGCCGTCGACAGTGTCAACGGCTTCAAGCTGAGGGAACTCCCCGAAGTGCGCCCATATTCGGAGCTCGTGAGCGAGCATCCAGACGACCGGCTGCGGCTCTCCCAGAAGCAGGAAGACCCGATCTCGATGCGGGTGGTGGATCTCATCACGCCCATCGGCCGCGGCCAGCGCGGGCTTATCGTGGCGTCCCCCAAGACCGGCAAGACGATCCTTCTCGAACAGATCGGCCGTGCCATCGCCGAGTACTACCCCGAGAGCCATCTCTACATACTCCTCATCGACGAGCGCCCTGAAGAAGTCACGCATATGCGCCGCTCGGTCAACGGGCAAGTCATCGCCTCGACCTCGGACAGCACGAGCGTCAACCACTTACGGATCGCGCGCCTCGTGCTCGAGCGCGCGCGGCGTCTAGTCGAGATGGGCGCCGACGTTGTGATCCTGCTCGACTCGATCACCCGACTCGGACGCGCCTCGAACCGCGAGCAAAAGGGCCGAGGCAAAACGATGAGCGGCGGCATCGACTCCCGAGCGCTCGAGTTCCCGCGCCAGTTCTTCGGCGCTGCGCGCAACGTCGAGAATGGCGGCAGCCTCACCATTCTCGGCACCGCTCTCGTCGATACCGGAAGCCAGATGGACGAAGTGATCTTTCAGGAGTTCAAGGGCACGGGCAACATGGAGCTCGTGCTCGACCGCAAGCTCGCCGAGTCCCGCATCTTCCCAGCGATCGACATCTCAGGCTCCGGCACACGTAAGGAAGAGCTTCTTCTCGACGCAGAAGAGCTCCCGAAGGTCCATCTATTACGCCGCGCTCTAGCCGGCCTCAAACCAACCGAAGCTATGTCACTCCTCCTCGACAAGATGAAAAAAACAAAGAGCAACAAGGACCTCCTCGATCAAATCAAAATCAGGTTGTAGGAGATCCCTCGATCCGCGCTCTTAGACCGCGCTGTATCTTCTAGGTCCTTTCTTCTTCTTGCGCCTTTGCGCTAACGATTCTCCGTTTTATCCCCACATCCCCCTGCCTTTAAACAGGACAAGCCCGTTCGAAGGCAAGGAGAGATGGGGATAGGAGGAGAGGTGGGGATAAGAAAGACGTGACCAAAAGCGATTCTGACGGGTAAGAGGCTAATCGCGGCTCCCCAGAAAAATCCTCAACACATACCAGAACATCAGCGCGATAGAAGCGAATAGCTGCATCGCGGCGCCCACGTAGCGGTCCTCAGGGAAGTGATGCAGCACGTTGGACGTGTCGTAGAGCACGGCCGCACCGGCAAAGGTTACCATCGCGATCGAAAACCACGTGCCGAGCTCGAAGCCGAAGATCACGGAGGCGACGATGAGCACGAGCGCCATTATGCCGAGCCAGCGCAGCATGCCGCCGAGGAAGCTGAAATCTTTCCGTGTCGAGAACGCGACTGCGGTCAAGCCGACGAAGCCCATCATCGTCACGAGGGCCGCGCTCTGGACGGTGCCAGGAGCCGTGGTGTTCGCGATATAGAGAAGCGGCACGAAGATGATGGCCTCCGCGACAACGAAACCAGCGAGTGCTGCGTACTGCGTGCCCAACGAGGTGGCCGACATCGCGGCGCGGCTCGCGAGCCAGCCCACAAGCATGAAGGCCCCTAGAACGACGAGCCAGCTCCCGCCGAGCATGGTACGGGCAATTGGCTCGGCCAAGCCGCTCGTGAACAGCATGACTTCGAGCACGGTGAACCCGAGAATCGCGCCCAGCAAATTCGTATAAGTGCGGGTCAGAAACGTCGCCCGGCGGTCGGTGTCGAGCGCCGCGACCGGCATGGTCATGGATTGTTCAGGATACATGGGACCCTCCTTCGGCTGTAAATTTCGTATGAAGGCAGCTCTCGATGGGAGTCTAACTCAAAACCGGCCTTCAGGTATGACGATGCTCGGCCTTCAGGGATGACGATGCCCGGGCTTCAGGTTAACGATGCGCTCCACCTGTTCCGGAGCGACGCCCACATCGTCGTGTTTCGCATAAACGTATATGTCTTCCGCGTGACCGGCCGCTTCCCGCACGAGCGAGCGCAGGGTTTCGATCTCCGCGTCCGTATACGGAGGCGGTTTTCTGAGACGCAAATAGATGAACGGGGCGGTCTGCACGATCTCGGTGGCGTCGATCTCGAGCTCGGCGGCACAGAGCGCGACGCCCGCGGCTTTCAATTTTTCGACGACTGCAGGCTCGTTCCAGGACGCGTGACGAAATTCCATCGCGTAGCTAAAACCCGGCGGGAGCTCGCCTAGAAAGCTGTCGAGACGCTCGTGGTTGAGCTTGAAGAAAGGCGGGAGTTGAAAGAGCACGACGCCGAGGCGATTGCCGAGCGGCATGAGCGCGTCGAGGAAGTCCGAGACCGAGCGGCCGACATCTTTGAGGCGCGCCATGTGCGTCACGCTCTGATGCATCTTGAACGAGAAGCGAAAATGCTCCGGCGTTTTCTCCGCCCACGCGTCGATGACCTCGAGTCTCGGAAAGCGGCGAAACGTGTGGTTGATCTCGACGCTGTTGAGCTTCGTTGCATAGTGCTCGAGATAGTCTTTCGACTTTGTCTTCGGCGGATAGAAATAGCCGACCCATTCCTTGAAGCTGTAGCGGGAGCAGCCCGCGTAGATCACGTCAGGTCTTTCACCCAGCGAAAGCCGAAATCGGCATAGTGGAAATCGGGCGGCAGGCTGCTGCGCGCCGCGCAAGCGGTGACGACGATTTGATGCCGCCAGGAGCCGCCGCGGGCGGCGCGCCGCGGGCCGCCAAACGCGCACGGGTTCGTGGACGGCGAGACCTGGTAGAAGTCGGCATGATAGGCGTCGAGACACCATTCGTGAACGGTGTCGGCGACGTTGTACAAGCCATATTCGTTGGGCGGGGTCGTGGCAACGCGCTCCGGAGCTTCGAGCGGTCCTTCGAGACAAGCGTGACCGCCACCTTCGATCGCGTCGCCCCACGGGAATAGCTGGTCCTCGACACCACCTCGCGAAGCTTTCTCACGTTCGGCTTCGGTGGGGAGGCGAATCGCGAAGCCGCTCTTCTCGGCGAGCCAGTCGCAATAGGCGCGAGCTTCGTGCCAGTTGACGCCGACGACGGGTTGGTCCGGGTGGTCGAAACCTGGCGTGTCGAGCCAAGCTGGCGCGAAATTGTCCAAGGCTGGGTCCAAGGCCGTTTCCTTCAGATAGGCGCGATAGTCCGCGTTCGTGACGGGTGTCGTCGCCATCTCGACGGCAGCGACGAAGACTTGGTGCTGCGGCTCCTCGTTGTCGAATCGCCCCGCCGAGCCCATGAGAAAGGCCCCTTCGGGGACGAGCACCCGATTGAGCACCGGCGAAACTCCGCTCAGGATTTGAACAGATCGTGAAAAGCACTGCGCGCGTCTTCGACGGTATTGGCCCGACGCCCGGTAGCGTCGAGCGACTGCACGGGCTTGAAAAGCTCGCATTCGTTCGCCGCGCCTTTGTCGGCGATCCGCACTTCGATCTTCTCACGACACTGAAACCTCGCGTCGGGATCGAACTGCTTGCAATGCCGGCACGAGTGCAGAGGCGTCCCGCATTTCGCGCAAGAAGAGGTGTGATCCACCTCGAGCTGGCTCGTCGGGACCTGATGCCCGCATTTCGCACATCGGGTCACGATGATCGTTTCCCGATCGATGGCATGTCTCAGTGACCGGGTTTGCTCCCGGTTACCGAGGTCGGGAGGACGTTCCGACCGGCGCTGTTGCTCGCGGTCGCGACTATGTTCGTCTTCCCGGTAGCCTCTTTGGCGGTATTTCATTAAGGTTCCTCCTCGAACAGCATGAGCTTATAGCCCGAGCGGTCGTGGGACTTAGAGAGATGACTTCCTTCAGGGGGGAGAGCCTGGCACGCGACCCCGAGGCATTCACTACGGAACTGAAGTCAACCTCAAGATAGCAGTTCTGTCAAGTAAATTCCATCATCTACACGGCGCCGAGGGCCTCCTCGAGATCGGCCCGCAAATCGCCGGCCTCTTCCGTCCCGACGGCCAGCCGCACGAGACCGTCCGCGATGCCGGCTCTCTCCCGCTCCTCGGGGGTCAGCATCGCATGCGATGTCAAACAGGGGATGGAGAGCAAGGACTCGACGCCGCCGAGGCTAGGCGCCACCCGGACGAGCGAAACCGCGTTCGAGAAGCGTTTGGCTCCTTCGAGCCCGCCCTGAACTTCGAAGCTCAAAACGCCCCCGCCGCCGCGCATCTGACGCTTGGCCAGCTCGCATTGCGGGTGCGATGGAAGAAGCGGATAGTGTACAGCCTCCACTTTGTAGTGCTCCTTCAGAAAGTGGGCGATCGCGAGGGTGGTGTCATTGTGCTGGCGCACCCGAAGGCCCAGAGTCTTCATTCCCCGGATGAGGAGGTAGGCGGCATGAGGGTCCAGGTTGCCGCCGAGCACGCGCTGAAAAGACTTCACCCGATCGATCAGCTCGCGCGAGCCGGCCACGACACCCGCCAGCAAATCGGAGTGCCCGCCGAGATATTTCGTCGCCGAGTGCAAGACCCCGTCGACGCCGAGCTCGTGCGGGCGGGTATTCAGCGGGGTCGCAAAGGTCGAGTCGATGAACGATACGATGCTGCGCGCTCGAGCAACGCTCACGATACGTTCGATGTCGACGAGCTTCAACGTCGGGTTCGTCGGCGATTCCAGGTACACGACTCGAGTATGGTCCCGAATGGCCTTCTCGAAACCGTCGGGCTCCGTCGCGCCGAACCAGCTCACGTCGACGCCATATCGGGGAAGAAGCTCGAGAGCGAATCGATGCGCGCCGCCATAGACTTCGCGTTGCACGATCGCGTGGTCGCCCTGCTTCAGGTGCGCGAGCAGCGACGTCGTAATGGCGGCCATTCCCGAGCCGAAGACGGCCGCCTCCTCCGCTCCCTCGAGCTCCGCCACGACGCGCTCCGCGAGCGAAAGCGTCGGGTTCCCGTATCGTGTGTAGAACGTGTCAGCTTTCGCTTCTTCGAGCGCGACCTGCTCGTCGATATCTTTGGACTCGAAGGTCGCAGAGAGATAGATCGGCGGCGCCACGGGCTGGTTCGTTCGCGGTCCTTCTTCATTGGTGTGAATGGCCCGGGTCGACGGGCTGAGATCGTCGCGTTTCATGTCACTTCCTCTTGGGGTTAGGGTTAGGCTGGCAGGACGGGCAATAGTAAGTCGAACGTCCGCCCTGGACGAGCTTTGCGATGGGTGTCTTGCAGCGTGAGCACGGTTTTCCCCCACGGCCGTAGACGACGAAAAGGTTCTCGCCACCGGCCTGAAGATAGGTGAGTGTCTCGGAGCGGGAGCGTTCGATCTCACTTCTGAGCGAGCCGCGGATGGAGCGCGTGAGGCGGGCGACTTCGGCTCGGGCGAGCGTATTCGCGGCTTGCTCCGGATGAATGCGCGCGCGAAAGAGCGCTTCCGCGGCCTGGATGTTGCCGATGCCGGCGATGCGCTTCTGATCCATCAAGAGCAATTTGATGGGACGTGACGATTTTTCCGTGAGCTCGCGCAGACGCTTTG
Source organism: Candidatus Marinacidobacterales bacterium (assembly GCA_965197495.1). Taxonomy (GTDB): domain Bacteria; phylum Acidobacteriota; class Vicinamibacteria; order Marinacidobacterales; family SMYC01; genus SMYC01. The sequence goes on along the minus strand of OZ240210.1, from coordinate 2,585,351 downwards.
CGGTGAATTCCTGGCTCAAAGGCTCGACGCCGAGCGCGTCGAGCCGCTTTTGCTCTTTTTCGTCGACGAGACGGAACTCGCCGAGCCGGCGCGCATCCAGGAAAGCGAGCCGCTCACCGCGGGAAAGATCCAGGACGACCCGCGTAAACTTGGGAAGGCGGGCCTTTCGGGGAACGCGCTCGAAGGTGCCCGTCATCCCGAGGTGGACGAAGAGCTCGGGGCGACGGGCACCGAGGTCGAACAGCAGAAATTTGCCTCGTCGGGAGATATTCCGGATCGTCGCCCCGGCGAGGGCGGCCTCAACCTTACGGCGTGGCTGGGAGCCGCGGAGGAGCGCGTCAAAAACGCTTGCGCCAAGGATGCGGCGGCCGACAATCCAGCGCTCCAGGTTTTCGCGCCAGATTTCTACTTCGGGAAGTTCAGGCATGGGTCAGCATTCAGCATTCAGGAATACTGAGCGCGTGCGCTCCATCGCCTAAAGGCGATGGGTTCACGTCGCCGACTAAAGTCGGCTTGTCCTTGCCTCGTTTCACTACTCACTGACCCTGAAAGAATCGTCGTCCTGGGGCACGGCACCCTGCAACTCTATATACTTCGCTATCACCTCACCCGTCACGTTGCCCGTTGTCACCACGAAGTAACCCCGTGCCCGTAGGTGCCGACCCCAGAACTCCTTCCGCATCGTCCGTAAGTCGCGCATCAGACGATTCGACGTCTTACCCTTGATCAACTGCATCACTCGACTCGGCGACAAATTCGGCGGCACGCTCAGCAACAGGTGCACGTGCTCAGGCCGCACATGACCCTTCAGTATTTCTATCTGGTTCCGAGCACAGATCTCCCGGATGAGATCCCGGAGACGAACCGCTACATCCCCTCTCAAGGCCGGCTTGCGGTACTTCGTGATAAATACGAAGTGATAGTTTAACTGATACGTCGTGTGCGATGATTTACGATATCCTTTCACCTGGGGATCGTACCCCAAGCCTCCTAAAGGCTTCGCCTAAAGGCGTGGGATTTCAACCATCCCCGAGTGGGACATTAATTCTGGTCTCTCACTTCTTTTAGGTACTTCGTTAGTTTTTTCGGTTCTCCTGTCGTTTCTGGGGATCTGATTTGGGCGCGAGGGTATGGCCTATGGACGCTGCCGCGATTGTGGAAAACACCGGAAACTCCTGGAGAGAGAGGCGTTAGGGATGGGTTGTGAGCAGGTACAAACGTAGCAGCGGCGTTTTCCACAATCGCTTGGAAAACGCTTCGCGTTTCCCGCAAGCGCCCACAGGCCCCTCCTGATATATACAAGAAGGATTCATTCATTTGGAATAAGGAAGGGGAGGCATCGATCAGTGGAGGCTATGGAAAACGCCCTTCCAGGCTTCGAAGAGAGCTCAGTCGTGAGCAAGGCCTTGAACGATCCGGACCGTGGGGGCGTTTCCCACAGCCTCGTTTCGCGCTGCGGGGCAGTGGCATTTGGTGAGGCCTGTGGGTTGAGAGGGTAAGCCATGTTTAGATGCGCATCGGCGAGAACGCTAGAATCCTTTTTCGGCAAGAAAAAGGAGCGTTCTCGCGATGCGCGTTACCACGTTAGTCAACAAGCTCATCGGATTGCAAGGCCTGTGGGTCCGAAATTTCCACTTCCAGGCGGACAAAGCCAGAGTGGTGGTGGATGTCGTACCACGGAGGGGGAAGCCTCTGTGCGGGGTTTGCGGTCGAAAGGTCCGCAAGAACAAAGATCGCTACAATCGTTACTGGCGGCACTTGGACCTGTTCGGTGTCCGGAGCTATCTTCGCTACTCGATCCGGCGAGTGGTTTGTCGGCGTTGTGGCGTGGTCAAAGAAAAGGTGCCTTGGGCCGACAAGGGAAGCCGCTTTACCAAAAGCTTCGAACAAGAGGTAGCGTGGCTGGCACAGAGGACGGACGTCAGCGCCGTAGCGAACTATTTCCGAGTGACGTGGCGTTCGGTGCGACGGATCATCCAGCGGGTGGTTGCCGAGCAATGGGATGAGCGGCGCGAGCTCGATGGATTGCGGGTGATTGGGATGGACGAGATCAGCTACCGCAAACGCCACAAGTACTTGACAGTGGTGATAGACCATCTCAGCGGCCGGGTCGTCTGGGCGGGAAAGGAGCGCAAGGCCAAGACGCTGCTGCGGTTTTTCCGCAAGCTCGGACCACAAAGAGCCGCGGAGCTCGAAGCGGTCAGCATGGACATGTGGGAGCCGTACATAACTGTCGTCGGCAAGAAGGCGCCTCAGGCACGGGTGATCTTTGACCGCTTCCACATCGTCAAGCACCTGAACGAGGCCGTGGATAAGACCCGGCGCGAGCTGGTGCGCGAGCTCAAAGGGACTGCCCGGCGGAACCTCAAAAACACCAAGTTTCCCCTTCTCAAGGCGAAGCACAACCGCAGCGCGAAAGACAAACGGGTGCTCCGCGAGCAGGTGCGAGCTAATCGTCGCCTCTACCGCGCCATGCTTCTGCGCGACGACTTCATGGACCTCTACACCTATAAAACCGAGACCTGGGCCAAGAAGTTTCTCCGAGGATGGCTGCGGCGCGCTATGAGCTCAAGAATAGAGCCCGTCAAACGCGCGGCGAAGATGATCCGCAGCCACTTCGATGGCGTCATCGCGTGGGTCACGTGGAGACTCAGCAACGGCCGACTCGAAGGAATGAACAACAAAATCCGGCTGCTGAGCCACCGCAGCTTTGGACTCCACTCTGCCGAAGCTCTCATCAGTCTCGTCTACCTAAACTGTGGCGGTCTCACCCTCGAGAGGATCCACTGAAATGGCTGGAGAGGCGTTTTTTCCAGCAGTTGAGCATTTCGGTGTACGAGTAGTGGGCGTTTCGGCCACTTGGGTTTGGTAGCACGAAGAGTGCGGTTTTTCCTATTGTTTCGGGGCGGTGGCCGCACGCCACTTTTTTGGGCTTTGGGTTTGTCGAGATTTCGGGCCACAACTCTCTGAAGACCGTGATCCCTACACAGGCGGCGACTTTCGGGTGGTAGCGTTCTATTTTTGTTCGGAGGGTACGGCGGCCGGCTTGGTAGTCTTCCGGGCCCAAATCTGAGCTCGAGCTCGAGGGGCGGGGGACGATATTCGTGAGACCTATTCCGTACCCAAGAAGGTATAATGGAGCGGCTTTAACGTCAGGGGCGTCAGGCCGGAGTCTTTGAGCAGGTCCCAGAACTTGTTGCCTGGGCCGGCGAAGTGATGGCCTTTTTCGGCGGAACGAAGCCCCGGGTTGATGCCAACGAGGATCACGTCCAGCCCGGAGGCCAGGTAATCGGGAAGCACTGGGCGCAGGATAGCGCAGCGGATCGTCCGATTGCGACGGTGTTTCGGCTGTGACACTAATAGGCATTGGAGGAAGCGCATTGAAGAGCACCACGCTTGCCATCGTTCTTGGATTCGCCGTCGCGATGAGTGCGAGCGCAGCCGACCGGCCTGAGCGAAACTACTTCGTCTATGTCTGCGCCGAGTCGGACGACACCGTTCACAAATTACGTTATGGTCCCGGCGGCTTCGAGGAGGTCAAATCGATCTCTGTTGGGGCCTTTCCTGCCGAGACCGAGGGGCCCCACGGAATCAACGTTTCGCCCAACGGGCGGTACTGGTTCTTGTCGATCGCGCACGGCATGCCCTTTGGTTCCATCCACAAGTTCGATACGGCTCACGACGAATGGCTCGGCGACGTCACGGTGGGAATGTTTCCCGCAACGATATCCATCTCGCCCTCTACAGGGCTTCTCTTCGCAGTCAACTTCGACCTGCACGGCGATATGAAGCCGAGCAGCATCTCGGTCGTCGAGACAAGCACGATGACCGAGGTCGAGCGCGTCGACGTCGGTATCATGCCCCATGGCTCCCGGATGAACGCGAAAGGCACCCACCTCTACTCCGTGAACATGATGAGCGACAGCCTCGTCGAGCTCGACACGTTCAAGTTCGAAGTGGCGCGGACGTTGTCGCTCCCGGATTCAGCGACAGATGAGGACCTACTCGGACGCGTGTCGATGAAAGTGAAGCCGACCTGGGAGACGGCCCCGACGCCCTAAAACCGCATCTACGTCGCGGGCAACGGCGACAACGTGATTTACGAGATCGATCTCGAGGCGTGGAAAGTCGCGCGCAAGCTCGATGCCGGCGACGGCATGGGCCCGTACAACCTCGAGGTGACCTCCGACGGCAAGTTATTGATTGCCACTTACAAGTCGGGCGCGTATGTTGCGATCTAGGATCTCACGACGGGCGAGGAGATCGCCCGCATCAAGACGACACGCCGCATCCCGCACGGGGTCGCCGTTTCGGACGACGACAAATATGCTTTCGTGACGCTCGAAGGCGTCGGCGGTGAGCCGGGTACCGTCGAGGTCTACGACCTCGCATCAAAGGAACGCGTCGCCGTCGCCGATGTCGGCAAACAGGCGGGCGGGATTATTTTTTGGAAGGGAGCACAATGAAACAGGCCGCGATCGTACTGACATTTATATTCGTCTCCGTCGCCGTTTGGGCGCAAGAAGAGCCAGAGGAGCCGACATTGAAATTGACACTCGAGGTCGAGCCGAGCGAGCTCAACCTGAAGGTCGGCGAGAAAGCCACGCTCGTGGCCACTGTGCTCGACGCAGATGGCAATATTGTCGAGCGCCCCGTCGTTTTCTTTTCGCGACGCCGGCGTTCCGTAAGCATAAATCCCGCGGGGATCGTCGAGGCTTACCGGCCGGGGGAGCATGTGCTCATCGCGATGCTCCCAAAGGATCCCGAGGATCTCCATCGGCGCGCCGACGCACTGCTGACGGTCGAGATTCCCGTCACCATCCCGAACCCACCCGCAGCCTCCGTCGAGTTCGTCGAGCTTCCATCAGCGTTTTACGCCGGAACCGTCGCGCCTATCGAGACCCGGGGTGACCGACACGGCGGAAGCTAATCGCCCCGACGTCGAAGTAAGGCTCGAGACCAGTGACGAGAGCGTCGCGAGCCTCGATGAGCTCGGCTCGCTCTCCTTCAAGAAAGCGGGGATGGTGCGGATCACGGCGCACGCGGAATCCGTGAGCGGCCACATCGACATCGACGTCGCGGCGGACCCGGTCACGTCGTTCGAGCTCAGCGCGAGCAGCGACGACGTTCGCACCGGTGATGTCGTCTTCTTCGAAGCGAAAGCTCTCGATGCGAACGGCAAAGACGTTCCGGACTATCCTGTGCAGTTCGCGACCTATGCACGGCCTGAAGCGAGCATCATCGCCGCTGGCGCCACGGGACAGATCGACGAAGAGGGCGCTTTCGTCGCCGAGCGTTCCGGACTACATACGATCGTCGCTGTCGCGGGCAACCACATCGCTCGCAAGGCCATCAAGGCTCGGACGCGGAACGTGCGCAAGGAGATCGAAGTGTTGGGCCAGGGGCCGGTGCGCGATCGTCACACCTCAGACCTATGGGTCTGGGAGGCGCCGGACGGGCGCGACTACGCCATGACAGGGACTTGGGGTGCCGACGGCCACGCCTATTTCTGGGACGTCACCGAGCCCAACACTATTCAGCTCGTGGACACCGTACGCGTGGATGCGCGCACGGTCAACGACGTCAAGATCACTGAAGACGGCGCCACCGCCATCATCAGCCGCGAGGGTGCGTCCAATCGCAAGAACGGTCTCGTTATCCTCGACGTCAGCAACCCGACCGACGGCGTGCGCGTCATCGCGCGCTACGACGACCAGTTGAACGGCGGCGTACACAATGTCTTCATCCATGAAGGGCACGTTTACGCGCTCTCGAACGGACGTCGCTACGACATCATCAGCATCGAGGATCCGACGAATCCCTACCGTGTGGGACGTTTCGAGCTCGACACGCCGGGACACGGGGTCCATGACGTTTGGGTCGTCGATGGTATTGCCTATTCGTCAAACTGGTACGATGGCGTCGTGGCCGTGGACGTCGGCGGCGGTGGCCAGGGAGGCGCGCCCAACAGTCCCGTGAAGCTCGGAAGCTACGCGTATCCGAGCGGCTGGAATCATGCGGCCTTTCCCTACAAGAGCCAGTCGACGGGCAAGTTCTACGCGTTTGCCGGCGACGAAGCTTTTCCCTACCCGAGGGACAATCGTCCGGCTTAGTGGTCGTCACAGGGTGCGCCGTCATGCTCGTGGCGTTGGCGAGCCGCGCCATTTCTCGTCAATCCGACGCGATCTGGACGAGCCAAGTCCAGCGTGCGCAGGAGCGGCTGAGCGAGCGGCGCTCGATGCTCAGCGTTTGGCTCGTCAACTACACCCTATGGGACGAGTTCGTGGATTACGTCGAGCATCCAGAGCCCGGTTGGGAGGACGTTTCGTACCGCCAGGCCACGGCGCGCTGATCCTTGGATGGCGGATCACGGATGCGTTCCTCCAGGACGCGACGGCCGCGCCCGGCGGCAAAGTCGAGCTCGTTTTCGAAAGGGAGGACCGGTCGGCCGAGCCGCGGCCGCAGACGCGCGCGGCCACCATCGCGCGACTCACGAATCTCGAAGGAGACCAGGTCGCAAGTTTCCGGCTGACTCAAGACAGCGATATCACCGATACTTCGAATCGCGCTTTCCTGGCGCTCTCCGTCTTTTTCTTGCTCGCAATGGCGGTAGGGCTGGTTCTCATCGGTGTCGCCACCGATCGTGCTCTCGTTCGGCCGCTCGTACAGTTGCGCCACGCGGTCGTCGATCTGCGAGAGGGACGCGAGCTCTCGACGTCACTGCCGCTCGAGCGTCGGGACGAACTCGGTGAGCTCGCGGTCGAGGTGGCCGCCTTTTCGGCGGACTTGCGTGAGGCCGAGCACCGCCGCCGCGAGCACCAGATCGCACGAGAAAAGGCGGAGATCGCGCTTCGTGAAAACGAAGATCACTTGCGACAATCCCAGCGAACGGAGGCAATCGGGCAGCTCGCCGGCGGTATCGCCCATGATTTTAACAATCTCTTGACCACCATTCTCGGCTATTGCGAGCTCTTGGCGGCGCGAAAAGGAAAGGGGGGAGCCGAACGCCAGATCGAGCAAATCGTCAAAGCTGGCCGGCGCGCCGCCTCGCTCACGAGCCAGCTCCTTGCTTTCAGCCGCAAGCAAGTGCTGCAACCGAGGGTCATCGACCTGAACGTGGTCATCGCCGAAATGAGAGGCATGCTCGAACGCCTCATCTCGGAAGATGTCACGCTCGTCATCGATCTCGCCTCGGACCTGAAGCCCGTCAAGGCGGACCCGGGGCAGATCGAACAAGTCATCATGAACCTGGTCGTCAACGCGCGCGATGCCATGCCGCGCGGCGGACGGTTGAAGATCGCAACACGCAGCGTGGATGTCGACGGAGAGAACGCGTCGCCGACCAGTGTGCAGACCTCGGCGGAGATCGCGGTGAGTGATACCGGGGACGGCATGGATGCCGAAACCCTACAGAAAATCTTCGACCCGTTCTTCACGACGAAGGCACCGGGAGCGGGCACGGGATTGGGCCTTTCGACGGTATACGGCATCGTGACTCAGAGCGGGGGCGAAGTCGTCGCGTCGAGTCAACCGCTTGCAGGCTCGACGTTTCGCGTGCGCTTGCCGCACGTGGAACATCCGGTCGCGGAGCTTTCAGACGAGGCGGCGGTCGCGACGCCGATGCTCGACGGGCGAGAGACGATCTTGCTCGTAGAAGACGACGACGGGGTGCGAGAGCTAGCCCGAACGATCCTGGAATCCGCGGGTTATCAGGTGCTCGAAGCGAGCCGCGCGGCCACCGCGCTCGAGATTGCCGAGACGCACACAATCGACCTTCTCGTCACAGACGTCGTGATGCCCGATGTGAGCGGCCCCAAGCTCGTGGAGCGCATGACGCCCTTCAACAAGTCCTTGAAAGTCCTGTTCATCTCGGGCTACGTCAACGACGCGTTCTCGCACAACAAGATGCCCGTAGATCGTACGCACCTGTTGGAGAAGCCGTTTACTGGAGCGCGCTTGTTGCAATTCGTGCGCGCCATTCTCGATGCAGCGGATCCGGACGACGTGGGCCAAAAACTCGAGACGCGCCCATCTGCGGCGCCCACGACACTCTAAGCCGACGAACGCTCTGTCGGCGCCATCACGGCCGTGCCGCCCGAGACCTGAACAGCTCCTCTCGCGTTAACACCGCGTTAGATTTGCAGCCAACCTCCAGAATGACAAGCGCCGCCGCGCCGTTCAAAGCTCTCTCGGTCCCCGTTGTTTGTGGCCGAGCACGGGGTGGGGCCGGTAGGGTTTCTCGAGGCGCTCGATGAGCTCATCATCGAGCTCGATCGCGACGGCCTCGACGAGCTCTTCGAGCTGCGGGATCTTGGTGCTGCCGATGATGGGAGCGTCCACGCCCGGAACGGAGAGCGCCCAAGCGAGCGCAACTTGAGCCGGCTTTTTTCCAATCTCCTTGGCCACGTCGACCACGGCGTCGATGACGTCGAAATCCTCGTCGCGATAATACATGTCCTCTGCGAAAGGATCGTCTTTACCGCGCGCCGTCTCCGCCTTTCCCTCACGCCGCCGGTTGCCGGAGAGAAATCCGCGGGCGAGCGGGCTCCATGGGATCAGGCCCACGCCTTGCTCGAGGCAAAGGGGGATCATCTCGCGCTCCTCTTCGCGGTAGACGAGGTTCAAGTGGTTCTGCATGGTGGCGAAGCGGTGATAACCGTTGACATCGGCGAGGAACAGCATCGTCGCGAACTCCCAAGCCGCCATGCTGCTCGCACCCAGATAGCGCACTTTGCCGGCACGAACGAGCGAGTCGAGCGCCTCGAGAGTTCTTCCATCGGAGTGTGATGGTCGAGGCGGTGGATCTGATAGAGATCGATGTAGTCGTGGCCGAGCCGCTTCAAAGAAGCGTCACAAGCCGCGAGAATGTGCTTGCGGGAAAGGCCGCTGCGATTGGGACCTTTGGTGAGCGGGAAGAAGCACTTCGAGGCGAGAACATAGTCCTCGCGGTGGGCGAGCTCTTTTAGAATCTTGCCCGTGACTTCTTCACTGACACCTTTCGAGTACATATCCGCGGTGTCCAAAAAAAATTGGGTTCTCCTGTCGTTTCGGGGGATCTGATTTGTGTTGGAGGGCATGGCCTATGGACGCTGCCGCGATTGTGGAAAACGCCGGAAACTCCGGGCGAGAGAGGCGTTTAGGGAAAGGTTGTGAGCACGTACAAACGTGGAGCGGCGTTTTCCACAATCGCTTGGAAAATGCTTCGCGTTTCCCACGAGCGCCCACAGGCCCCTCCTGATATATATACAAGAAAGACTGAGCGCGTGCGCTCCATCGCCTAAAGGCGATGGGTTCACGTCGCCGACTAAAGTCGGCTTGTCCTTGCCTCGTTTCACTACTCACTGACCTTGAAAGAATCGTCGTCCTGGGGCACGGCACCCTGCAACTCTATATACTTCGCTATCACCTCATCCGTCACGTTGCCCGTTGTCACCACGAAGTAACCCCGTGCCCGTAGGTGCCGACCCCAGAACTCCTTCCGCATCGTCCGTAAGTCGCGCATCAGACGATTCGACGTCTTACCCTTGATCAACTGCATCACTCGACTCGGCGACAAATTCGGCGGCACGCTCAGCAACAGGTGCACGTGCTCAGGCCGCACATGACCCTTCAGTATTTCTATCTGGTTCCGAGCACAGATCTCCCGGATGAGATCCCGGAGACGAACCGCTACATCCCCTCTCAAGGCCGGCTTGCGGTACTTCGTGATAAATACGAAGTGATAGTTTAACTGGTACGTCGTGTGCGATGATTTACGATATCCTTTCACCTGGGGATCGTACCCCAAGCCTCCTAAAGGCTTCGCCTAAAGGCGTGGGATTTCAACCATCCCCGAGTGGGACATTAATTCATATGGAATAAGGAAGGGGGGGCTCGATTAGTGGAGGCTATGGAAAACGCCCTTCCAGGCTTCGAAGAGAACTCAGTCGTGAGCAAGGTCTGAACGACTAGAACCGTGGGGGCGTTTCCCACAGCCTCGTCTCCCGCTGAGGGGCAGTGGCATTTGGTGAGGCCCGTGGGTTGAGAGGGTAAGCCATGTGTAGATGCGCATCGGCGAGAACGCTAGAATCTTTTTTTCCGAAAGAGAAAAGAGCGTTCCCGCGATGCGCGTTACTACGTTAGTCAACAAGCTCATCGGATTGCAAGGCCTGTGGGTCCGAGGTTTCTACTTCCAGGCGGACAAAGCCAGAGTGGTGGTGGATGTAGTACCACGGAGGAGGAAGCCTCTGTGCGGGATTTGCGGACGAAAGGTCCGCAAGAACAAAGATCGCTACAATCGCTACTGGCGGCACTTGGACCTGTTCGGTGTCCGGACCTATCTTCGCTACTCGATCCGACGAGTGGTATGTCGGCGGTGTGGAGTGGTCAGAGAAAAGGTGCCTTGGGCCGACAAGGGAAGCCGCTTTACCAAAAGCTTCGAACAAGAGGTAGCGTGGCTGGCACAGAGGACGGACGTCAGCGCCGTAGCGAACTATTTCCGAGTGACGTGGCGTTCGGTGCGACGGATCATCCAGCGAGTGGTTGCCGAGCAGCGGGATGAGCGGCGCGAGCTCGATGGATTGCGGGTGATTGGGATGGACGAGATCAGCTACCGCAAACGCCACAAGTACTTAACAGTGGTGATAGACCATCTCAGCGGCCGGGTCGTCTGGGCGGGAAAGGAGCGCAAGGCCAAGACGCTGCTGCGGTTTTTCCGCAAGCTCGGACCACAAAGAGCCGCGGAGCTCGAAGCGGTCAGCATGGACATGTGGGAGCCGTACATAACTGTCGTCGGCAAAAAGGCTCCTCAGGCACGGGTGATCTTTGACCGCTTCCACATCGTCAAGCATCTGAACGAGGCCGTGGATAAGACCCCGCGCGAGCTGGTGCGCGAGCTCAAAGGGACTGCCCGACGCAACCTCAAGAACACCAAGTTTCCCCTTCTCAAGGCCAAACACAACCGCAGCGCGAAAGACAAACGGGTGCTCCGCGAGCAGGTGCGAGCTAATCGTCGCCTCTACCGCGCCATGCTTCTGCGCGACGACTTCATGGACCTCTACACCTACAAAACCGAGACATGGGCCAAGAAGTTTCTCCGAGGATGGCTGCGGCGCGCTATGAGCTCGAGGATAGAGCCCGTCAAACGCGCGGCGAAGATGATCCGCAGCCACTTCGATGGCGTCATCGCGTGGGTCACGTGGAGACTCAGCAACGGCCGACTCGTAGGAATGAACAACAAAATCCGGCTGCTGAGCCACCGCAGCTTTGGACTCCACTCTGCCGAAGCTCTCATCAGTCTCGTCTACCTAAACTGTGGCGGTCTCACCCTCGAGAGGATCCACTGAAATGGCAGGAGAGGCAAAAATTGAAGCCGAGCTCGAGCGCACGCTTGAAGTGCGTGCGAGCCTCGTCTTCGCCGAGGATCCAAGGCCTCCAGTTCGGGTCACCGTAGGTCATGCAGCCAAGACAGAGTCGAGAGACCTCTAGTCCCGTCTTCCCGAGTCGCGTGGTTTTCATACGGCCTCTCCTTGTGGCGGTGACCCGACCGGCTTGCCGTAGAAGAACAAGACCGCCAACAGAATGCCGCTCCCGAGAACGATCGAGATCCAAGGAGAGAGACCATAGGCGGTAGGTATATCGCCGATGAGCATGCCGACGATCGCGACGAAGAGCGCGTAGGGGAGCTGCGTCCGCACGTGATCGATGTGGTCAGCGGCGGAGGCCATCGAGCTCAGAATCGTCGTGTCCGAGATGGGCGAGCAGTGGTCGCCGAAAACAGCTCCCGCGAGGACGGAGCTGATAACGCCGACGAGGAGGGTGTCGACGCGCTCGGGACCGAGCCCAGCGCTTCGGCTCAAGGCGTCGGCGAGTGGGATGACGAGCGGCATCATGATCGCCATCGTGGTCCAGCTCGACCCGGTCGCGAATGCCATCGACGCGGCGATGACGAAGGTCAGGACGGGAAGCCACGCGGGATGGAGAGCGCCTTCCAGAACCTGTACGAGGTAGCTGGCGGCTTGAAGCTCGGTCGTCGCCGCGCCGATACACCACGCCAGTACGAGAATGACGATGGCCATCATCATAGACTTCATGCCTTGGATCCAAGCGGCAAAGGCCTGGCTCCAGGTGAGCACGCGTCGCCCGACGGCAAGAACGATCGCGACGCTGCAGCCCGAAAGCGAGGCCCAGAGAAGAGCGACGTAGGAATCGGAAGCGCCGACGATGTCTTTGAGACTCGCGCCAGAAGCCCCATCGAGCGCCCGAACGCCGGTGATGTAGATACCGGATAGGGCGACGACGAGGATACTGACGATGGGGGCAAGGCCGTTCAGCCAGCTCGACGGACGCGTAGCGTCCTCTTCGTCTTCGAGGGTCTCGGTCGCGGGCTCCGCCCCGTCGCGCATCACTTTGCCTTCGAGCCGAGCTCGCCTCTCGGCCTTGAGCATGGGGCCGAAGTCACGGTCGGTCGCGGAAATCATGAAGGCGAAAACGAGCGCGAGGAGGGGATAGAAACGGTAGGGGATCGTCCGGATGAACATGCTGAACGCGTCTTCGGACGAGCCGATGAGCTCGAGCCCCGGCGCAATGAGACCGAGCTCGTAGCCGATCCACGTCGAGACGATCGCGGTGCTCGCGACAGAGGCGGCGCCCGTATCGACGAGAAACGAGAGTTTCTCGCGGGAGATGCGGAGCTTGTCGGTAATGGGCCGCATCAAGTTGCCGCGGACGAGCACGTTGGCATAGTCGTCGAAGAACATGACGAGCGCCATGACCATGACGGAGAGCTGGCCTCCTTTGGCTCCCTTCGCGTATTGCGTGATCAAATCCGCGATGCCCCGCGCGCCGCCGTTTCTCGTGATGACCCCGACCATGCCACCGAACAGAAGACTAAAGACAAGAATTTGGGCCTGGCTCGTCGTGGTAACGGCATTGATGACGTATTTCGTGAGGACGTCGAGAAATCCGGCGACGACGTTGTAGTCAGCTACAAAAGTAGCGGCGAGCCAGATGCCGGCGATCAGCGACACGATCACTTGACGGAAGAACAGGGCGAAAGTGATGGCGAAAAGCGGCGGCAGAATGCTGAAAAAAGCTGGGATCGCGCGGAGCTCCACCTCGGCGGAGAGCGTTCCGTCCTGAACGCGGACGGTGTGACGACCGGTCGTGCCGAGGACGGCACGCGCGATCGAAAGACCATCGAAACTCCCCTCGGACAAACCGGTCACGGTGAGCTGCCCGTCATAGCCCGGGACGACGTTGCCTTCCGCAGTGACGGGCTGGACCGTGATCGTGAACGGCACGCCGGCCAGAACGACGCTCGGAACCTCGAAGCGTAGCTCACTCTGCGCGGAGGCGAGCGCTGGCAGGATTGAGAGTGTGAGAAGGAGAAACGATCGCTTCATGAAGGCGGCTCCTGCACGAGGCCGAAGTAGCTTTCGAGGTTCTCGAAGGGCACGGAGAACAGGTGTTGTTCCTGGAGATGGGTCAACGTTTCGATGGAGTCTGCCGCGTCGACGGTGGCATTGATATTGATGCGCTCCAGGTAGTCTCGAACCTCCACGGGAGCGCGATTGTAACAGACGTGCGTTAGAATGCGTGCTCCGGAACATGAAGCATTGGCTCGCGCTCTCCGACCGAGAGCTCATGAGGGTTCGGCTCCAAGACCTCGAACTGGATGTAGAAGGAGAGTTGCTGCTCGAGTGTCTGGCGGTGGTCCGCGGCGAGCTCGGGGCCCGCGGGTTCGACTTCGAACCGCATGTATGGCTTTCGGACGAGTGGTTTTGCCCCGACGGCGTGCCGGGCTTCGCGATACCCTTCTATCTTGCCCACGACCGGTTGCACGCGCTCGAGCGAAGACGAATGCAGGAAGTCGAAGGAGGAACGCGGCGAAGCTGTCTGCGGCTTGTGCGACACGAGACGGGACACGCCATCGACAATGCGTATCGCCTCCGAGGCCGGGAGCGTCGCGTCGAGCTCTTCGGGAGCTCGGAGACCGACTATCCGGACTCCTATGCTCCCCATCCGTACAGCCGGAAATTCGTGCGTCATCTCGAGCTCGGATATGCTCAGTGCCATCCGGACGACGACTTCGCGGAGACGTTTGCCGTTTGGCTCGACCCGGCCTCACGCTGGCGCGAGCGCTACGCTCGGTGGCCGGCTCTCGAAAAGCTTGTCTATATGGACGGGTTGATGGCGGAGGAGTTGAAGACTTGGCCGAAAGTGACGACCCGGCGAAAACCGGGCGCTCTCTCGACGTTGTCGGCGACGCTCGGTGAGCACTATCGTGAGCGAAGGAAGAAGCACAAGGTGAACTTCGCGCGTCGCTACGATCGAGACCTTCGCCGCGTCTTTGGAACGGCGGGAACGGTGGGAACAGCGGGAACGCGCGGGAGAGCACCCGGAGCAGCGTTTCTGCGTCGACATCGCGGGTCGCTCCGGAGCGAGGTGGCTCAGCGTACGGGACCGCGGCGATATATGGTCAACCGCGTACTCGCGGATTGGATCACGCGCGCCCGCGCCCTCGAGCTTCGCTTGTGCCGGAGCGAGAAAAGAACGCACGCGGATATCGCGGCGGCGTTGCGGGTGCATGTCGCTCGTTACGTGCGTCAGGGGCACTACCGGATTCCCGTATGAAGAAGCTGCGTGTTCTCGCTCTCTTACATCAGGAACTGATGCCGCCGAAGGATCCTGCCCGATACCACACGAACGTCGAGTGGAAGATGGAATATGACGTTATCGAGACGCTCGAGCGGTTGGGACACGAGGTCGAGGTCGTCGGGCTTCACGCAAATCTCCGTGTGCTCGCAGCCGCCATCGATCGATTCCGGCCTCAGGTGCTCTTCAACTTGCTCGAAGATTTTCACGGCGTGGCCGTCAACGACCAGCACCTGGTTTCGCACCTCGAGCTATTGGGCATCCCCTATACGGGATGCAACGCGCGCGGACTCTTGCTCGCGCGCGACAAAGCGATCTCCAAGAAGATCCTCGCCTTTGAGGGCATTGCCGTGCCGAGCTTTGCAGTCTTTCGGCAAGGGGAGAAGGTCTCCGCCGCGGAGCGCGTGCCCTTTCCTGCGATCGTAAAATCGTTGATCTTCGACGGCTCGGTGGGTATCTCACAAGCTTCAGTGGTGAAAACGGAGGCCAAACTTCGCGATCGCGTGCGATACATACATCAAGAGATTGGGACCGACGCGATTGCCGAGCACTACATCGAAGGACGGGAGCTCTATGTCGGCATTCTCGGGCGCAAGCGTCTGAGAAGCTTTCCTGTCTGGGAGCTTGCCTTCAAGAAACGGCCGCCGTCTACGCGATTGATCGCGACTGAGCGCGTCAAGTGGAGCGACAAGTATCAAAAGCGCCTCGGGGTGCGGACGGCCAAGGCAAAGCTGCCAGAGGCAAAGGCGAAGGAGATTAGCGATCTCGCGGGGCAGATCTATCGTCTACTAGAACTGAGCGGGTACGGCCGGATTGATTTCCGCATGCGGGACGACGGCGCCGTGTACTTTCTCGAGGCGAACCCCAACCCTCAACTCGCCTACGGCGAGGACTTCGCGGAATCTGCCGAGAAAGGCGGGCTCTCTTACGAGGGGCTCATCTCTCAAATCGTGGAGACGGCGTTCGAGAAAGGCCGATGAAACCCAACTACAGCCAATTGGGCGTCGCTTTCGGGGTCGTCTTCGTGAGCGCGCTCGAATGCATCGACGTGTACCCGCGACTGCCAGATCCTATGGCCACAAATTTCGGAGGGGACGGCGCGACCGGCGGTTGGTCCTCGAAAGCGATGTTCATGACGATCGCAGCCGTTTCGATGGCGTTTTGGTTCGGGATGCTTCTAGTGCTCGAACCCGCTAATCCTGTCGGTGAAGTCCTAGGCCATTTTTGGCGCTGACAAGGCGAGCCGACGACGTAATATCTAGATATGTCGAGGAGGAACAACGCAGTCAGCGCCGAAAAGGGCCAGGAATTCACGGCAGGATTAGCGGGTTCGGGCACTAGCCCATGTTTACCCTTTATGAGCATCCTAACGCTCGTAAGTGACTGAATTCAAAGGAACGGGGGTTGAATTTCGCCCAAAACATAGAGACAGAGATTGTGCTTTGAGCGCCATTAATACGTTGTAATCGTGGGCAATGACATGTAGTATGCGTGAGGACAGGTTATGTTCTTCCGCATCGTTCGGGCCGCAGGCGGCAAAGGGGTTCAACATGAGTATGTCCGCCTGGTCGAGTCGTATCGGGAGCACGGCAAGCCGAAGCAACGCGTAGTGTGCAACTTGGGGCGCAAGGATCTCCTAGTTGCCAATCTCGACTCCCTCAATCGGTTGCTTGGGGCCGGTGAACCGGCCGACACCGAGCGAGCAGCCGAGCAGGTCGCGGGGGCAGACGCGTGGGATTGGGGTCCGATGCTGGTGACGGCGACGCTGTGGCGCGAACTCGGGCTGGAGCAGATTCTCGACCGGCTCGGGGGCCGCGGCAAGCGGGACGGAGTGGCGCTAAGCGAGCGAGCTTTGGTGCTGGTCGCCAACCGGCTATGTGCTCCGTCAAGCGAGCACGGTCTGGCGCGCTGGCTCGAGACCGACTTCGTCTGCGACCGGCAGGGGCGGCGGTGGGTGCCGCAGTGGCGCGATGATGGGGAACGGCGAGCGAGTCGCTCCCCGCGGGTTCGCGTGGAGTTTCGCCAACTCAAGCAATGGTACCGAACGCTCGACCAGCTGCATGCCCGCAAAGAACAGATCGAGAAGGAGCTGTTTTTGCGCTTGCGGGATCTGTTTTCGCTTGAGGTTGACATGGTGTTTTACGACCTGACGTCGACGTACTTCGAAGGTCAAGGCCCTCCGGGGCTCGGCGCCCACGGCTACAGTCGCGACCGCAGACCGCGTAACCGGCAAGTGCTTATCGGTCTGGTGATGGTGGACGGTTGGCCGATCGCCCACCATGTTTTCGCCGGCAACTGGCGTGACGCGAAAACGGTGCCGCAGGTGCTCAACGATCTCAACGAACGATTCGGTTTGCACCGCGTGGTTTTTGTCGGCGACCGAGGGATGGTAACGAGCGACAGCCTGGCAGTGGTGCGCTCGCGCAAGCAGGGCTATCTCGTCGGGCTGCAAAGACGACGGCGCGAGGAGGTCTATCGTTACATCGAGCGCGCCAGCGGAGAGTGGATCGACTGCCCTGGTGGCATCACGGTGAGCGAAAAAGCCGAGCCACCTAAGACTCGTGTGCAAGAAGTCCGCTCCGAGCAGTCTGGGGTGCGCATCTTCGTCGTTCACAGCGACGAAAGGCTCGCCTACGAGCGCGGGCAGAGGCTGCGGGCCATGGGACGTGCCCGTGCGGCATTCGAGGCCCTCGAGCGCCGCGTGCGCGACGGACGATTGAAAGCCCCCGAGAAAATCGGTGCCGCCGCCGCGCGCATACAGGCACGCCACCACGGTCACCGTTACTACGACTGGGAGTACAAAAACGGTCGCTTCCGCTTCTTCGAGCACCCCGTCAACCTCAAGCGCGAGCAAGCCTACGAGGGTAAGTACGTTATTCAAACCGAGGAGCAAAACCTCTCTCCGGTCGACGCCGTGCGCCTTTACAAGGACCTAAACGAGGTCGAGCGAGCCTTCTCATGCCTTAAGGATGTCATTGAGATGCGTCCCGTTTACCACCAGACCGATGAGCGTGTGGAGGCACATCTTTTCGTAGCTACGCTGGCCTTCCTTGTGCATCGGGCTCTTGAGAAAAAGCTCAAGGTCGCCGAACTCGACCTGTCCGCAACCGAGGCACTACAAGCGCTACGCTCGGTCCGGGTCGTCGACTTACAGCTGGGTTCTGGGCGGACTAAGCGCGTCGTCACGCGCGGCACCGCTCGCGCCAACTCGATCCTGACTGCACTCGGCATCGTTGAACGCGACCCGCCAGCCTTCTCCGAGGAGGTGCTGTCAGCGTAGAGACAAACCGCCGATCTCGATCCTTTGTTCTCAATGACTTAGACACCTAAAAGGGAAACATGGGCTAGCCATGCCGCGGCTTGCGGCTCGCTCCGTGCGCGCGGTCGACGTCGCGACGGAGCTTTGGTTTCGCGACAGCGCCGGGTGGTTTTTCATTGCGTCTTTGGCGTTCTCCGCGGCAGTGATGCATCTTGTCTTCAATGCCGATCTCACGAGCGGGCAGATCAGCAACGCGTTTCTGTGGCTTCTCGCAGTGTATATGAGCTATGTGGCGATCTGGACCGTTCGCCTCGTAAGGCGGATGCGGGTGTCATCTTTCAGGGCGATTCGTCCGGATAGATCCAGGAGAACGCGTCGGTAACGCCCTGGGTCGGCGGGGCAAACTCGTCGTCGAGCGCACGGCGAACGTAACGCGGCATCGCGAAACAATGGGGGAAGTGCTCGGGAACGAGAGCGCGCAGATCGCCTGCGAGCGCGGCGGCCCGGGCGGTGACGACTTCTGCGGCGGTGCGGTGGAACGCGACAGCATTGGAAGCAAGAAGGAACCCATAACCGCCGCCGAAGGTGTTGATGGGCGCCTGGTGCATAGCGACGTTCTCGAAAAAGCGGCGGAGGCCTTGATAGGGCACACGGATCGTCATGTGGGGCCGCGCCACATCGCCGAACCCCCCGACGATGCCATCAGGGTTGAGCGCGTTTCTCAGGAGACGAAGGACTTTGTCGTACAAGCCGACGGCGAGCTCGTCATAAGCGTCGAGAAGGTCGACAAGAATCACGTCGAAGGGCTGCGGGTCAGCTTCCAGATAGGGGAAGATGTCCTGGATGAGGATTGTGGCGCGCTCGTCGTTGAAGCTCCCGCGGTGGAGCTCGGCGAGATGGGCCTTGCACGCGTCGATGACGAGACCGTCGAGCTCGACCATCACGACTTCGTCGACGCGCGGATCGCGCAAGACCTCGCGAAGCGCGAGGCCATCGCCGCCGCCCGCGATCAAAACGCGTTTGGGTGAAGGGTGGAACAGGAGCGGCGGCAGCGCAAAGGACTCGTGATAGACGAACTCGTCGAGAGCGAGGAACTCGACCACGGCGTCGAGAAAGAGTCCGCGGCCGTAATCGGGAACGGTCGCGATCGCGACTTCTTGATATTCAGAACGCTCGCGAAAGATCCACTCTTCGATCCCGAGCAGAATGTGGCGGCCGCGCTGGAGCCTTTCCCAGGAGCCCGCGATCCAATTCCCGTACTTCCATGCGGTCGACATCGAGCCTCCGTTCGATCTCCTCGAGTGCTTTACGGGGCGAGCCGCCACAAGTGAAGATGTCCACCGCGGCGTAGCCGTGCTCGGGCCAAGTGTGGATGGACATATGCGATTCCGACAAGAGCACGACGGCGGTCACGCCGTTTGGTGAAAAGGTGTGGCTGCTCAGGTCGAGGACGGTAAAGCCGCCGCGCTCGGATGCAGCAAGGAGAGTGTCCCGGACGAGCTCGTGGTCGTTTAAGAGATGTCGTTCTCGAACCCAGAGTTCTGCGATTAGGTGCTTACCCAGAGCTTTGGTCATTTTGCCCAGGCGATCCTCCATTCGCCGAAGGCCATCCGAGTACAACCAGAAAGCCTTACGGACGCTAGGTGAATGGCTGCATACAAACGGCTAACAGATGTTAGCCTCTACCTCCTCCCGCGAGCTCGAAGGCCGCGGACTGCCATAGGCTATCAAACTCTTGGAGTGACTTCAATTTAAACGCCCGGCCTCCCCTTCAGAGGAGGTCGGGCGATTGGATTACATTCCCGGCAACGTCCTACTCTCCCACAAAGTCACCCTTGCAGTACCATCGGCGCTGGAGGGCTTAACTTCCGTGTTCGGAATGGGAACGGGTGTGGCCCCTCCGCTACAGTCACCGGAAACTCTTCAGAATATCTTCCCGCCGCGGCAAATAGCCTTGGCGGGAACCTCGCCATAGCTGCCGAAGGCAGCGACGGCGGGTGGCAACCACTTTGGGCTCGAAATGCGGTGCGAACGAAACTTTGCTCTGGGTAAATTTTATGGTCAAGCCTCACGGCCGATTAGTACCCGTTAGCTGAAGCAATTAACTCGCCTTACACACCGGGCCTATCAACCTGGTGGTCTTCCAGGGGCCTTTAGGGACCTTATGGTCCGGGAGATCTCATCTTGGAGTGGGCTTCGCGCTTATATGCTTTCAGCGCTTATCCCTTCCGAACGTAACTACCGAGCGATGCTCCTGGCGGAACAACTCGTAAACCAGAGGTTCGTCCAGCCCGGTCCTCTCGTACTAAGGCCAGCTCTCCTCAAATCTCCTGCGCCCACGACAGATAGGGACCGAACTGTCTCACGACGTTCTAAACCCAGCTCACGTACCGCTTTAATGGGCGAACAGCCCAACCCTTGGAACCTGCTACAGCTCCAGGATGCGATGAGCCGACATCGAGGTGCCAAACCGCGCCGTCGATATGAACTCTTGGGCGCGATAAGCCTGTTATCCCCGGCGTACCTTTTATCCGTTGAGCGACGGCCCTTCCATGCGGAACCGCCGGATCACTAAGCCCTGGTTTCCCACCTGCTCGACTAGTAAGTCTCGCAGTCAAGCTCGCTTGTGCCTTTACACTCCACGGCTGGTTTCCAATCAGCCTGAGCGAACCTTCGGGCGCCTCCGTTACATTTTGGGAGGCGACCGCCCCAGTCAAACTACCCGCCTAACAGTGTCCCTGACCCGGATAACGGGCCTAGGTTAGAATTTCAGAACGATGAGGGTGGTATCTCACCATTGGCTCCCCCAAAGCCAGAGCTCTAGGTTCAAAGCCTCCCACCTATCCTGCGCACAACGCACCAAAATTCACTGCTAGGGTATAGTAAAGGTGCACGGGGTCTTTCCGTCTTGTCGCGGGTAACCGGCATCTTCACCGGTACTACAAATTCGCAGTGCCTCTCGTCGAGACAGCGCCCAGATCGTTGCGCCATTCGTGCAGGTCGGAACTTCACGTGATTCCACGGTTTCCCGTGGCGTAGACTATACCTTCACCTGATCGCCAGTGAGCTGAGTATCTCACTGCCGGAATACTTCCGCTTTCCTGATGAATTCATTTTCATCATTCATCAGAAAAGGACCAGGGCCGGCGTATTATGGAATCTTCCGAAAGAAGAAACCATCCAGGGGTCTCAATCCCTGAGTCGTTACGGGGAACGCCGCGACCCGTTTGGATCGCTGCGATCTTACCCTCGGTATTGCCCGCGGCGCACCTGCTAAAGCGCCGGTAGGGTTTCACCGATTTGAGCCGGTTTGCTGGACGGGATCACTCCCGCCCGGGGCAATTTTCTGTTTACCCGACAAGGAATTTCGCTCTATTCTGTTACCTCTTCATCAGGCTACTGATGAAGCGGGTCGGTCATTTCTGCCGACCTCCCCATGTCGCCATGAGGTACGGACTGTATCTTCATCCTGCGAGTTCCAGGATGTCCGGCGTGCAGTCTCTGAGGGGTTACAGCTGCAAGGCTCACAGCTGAACTTCCCTGCTGATTATCTGCACTGGATGGGTTTTCACTCCACCTTCGCCGCTAGCGGCTTCGGCGAGACAAGCGCTCGCCACGCCGTAGCCTTGGCGGAGGCGGGAGTACCACCAGATACTCAGACTTTCCAGCATATAGCCAGATGCACCGTCGACCTCGCGGCCGCCGGGGGCTGCGTTAACAACCTTAGGACCGTTCATTCTTTGTTACTCCGTGAAACCCTGATGTAGTACTTGAAGAGTCGTTCCGCGGGGCACGGTCATTTCTGCCGCGCTCTCCATGTCGCCATGAAGATCGGACTGTCTCATCCACCATGTTCAATCTCAATGGAATTTATGAGGGTGGTCTGGCGTACAGTCTCTGAGGATCCCCGATGGTTTGGGTTTCCTGCTGATTGTCCGCACTTCACACATTGTCACTCCCCAGTGAATCGGGGAGTAGTGGAAGATACTCGGATGTCCCAGCATATAGCCAGATTTTGATCTCGTAACTACAACGGTTGTCCTAACAGACCTTCTTCATAGTTACGGCCGCCGTTTACCGGGGCTTCAATTCAGAGCTTCGCCGAAGCTAACCCCTCCTTTTAACCTTCCGGCACCGGGCAGGCGTCAGACCCTATACGTCGTTTTCGACTTTGCAGAGTCCTGTGTTTTTAGTAAACAGTCGCCTGGGCCATTTCTCTGCGACCTCCTCGAGCTCAGGGAGCAAGTCCCATCACCCTAACGAGGCACCCCTTCTCCCGAAGTTACGGGGTTAATTTGCCGAGTTCCTAAACGAGAGTTCTCACTTGCGCCTTTGGATTCTCTCCTCGCCTACCTGTGTCGGTTTGCGGTACGGTCACGTAAAGACTCACTAGAGGTTTTTCTCGGCAGCGTGGGTTCGATCAGTTGGTTTGCCCGAAGGCGCACTTCCCCGCGACTCTCGATGTATATGAAGCCCGGATTTGCCTGAGCTTCCACCTACGGTCACGGCCGCACACGTCCAATCGTGCGTAGACCTACCCTTCTGCGTCACCCCATTGCTCAAACGTCTTTGACGTGGTGCAGGAATATTGACCTGCTGTCCATCGGCTACGCCTTTCGGCCTCACCTTAGGTACCGACTAACCCTGAGCGGACTGACCTTCCTCAGGAAACCTTAGGCTTTCGGCGTCCAGGGTTCTCACCCGGATTATCGCTACTTATGCCGGCAGGGTCACTTCCATATCGTCTACTAGTCCTCGTCGGTCTAGCTTCAACCAATATGGAACGCTCCTCTACCACTCCGAGATCCCCGTCAGGGGATCACGAAGTCCGCAGCTTCGGTAACATGCTTGAGCCCCGTTACATTATCGGCCCGGAGCCACTTGACCAGTGAGCTATTACGCTTTCTTTAAAGGATGGCTGCTTCTAAGCCAACCTCCTGGCTGTCAGAGCGTCTCCA